>NZ_CP073720.1:5538726-10494953 GCF_025137375.1 Dactylosporangium fulvum | reverse complement strand
CGTTCGCGCACCCCCATCGTCATTCGCGGCCCCCACCGCGAGCGGACCAGGCGCCGGATTCCCGCCGTCCCGGCAACATTGTCCACAGGTTTTCCACAACCTGTGTATCAACGAGCGATATGCCGTGGACGGATCGCCCTGATTCCCCCGGGCGCCGTGCTGACTGTGCGGTGGCCAGCCAAGATGCCATAGGTTGTGCAGGTCAGACGCGTTGTTCTGCCCCCTGTAGCGCGCCTGTTTGAACCGGAAAGTCCGTTGTGCCCCGTCGCCGGCCGTCGCGGTGTCTACCGGCAACCGGGCACGTTAACAGCGTTGTCCACAACCACTCAACCGTTGTCCACAACGATCCTGTGGATTTCGGGTCCTGCCTGCGGTGCGAGGGTGTGGATGCGCCGTTGATCGTTGACGGTCAGTGGGCCCGCGCGTACCCTGTCTCGGTTGGAGAACCGCGTGCTGGTAAACTCCAATGACCGATTCGACATCCAGTTGCGCGCCGACACTTGTGGGCGCGTGCTGCGCCCACAAGTCATGAAGACGGAGCCCCGACGTGAGCAAGCGCACCTTCCAGCCGAACAACCGCCGGCGCGCGAAGACCCACGGCTTCCGGCTGCGCATGCGCACCCGCGCCGGCCGTGCCATCCTGTCGGCGCGCCGCGCCAAGGGGCGCGACCGCCTGTCCGCCTGACCCGACGCGCCCTCCGGGAGGCAGCGTGCTGGCGGCCGCACAGCGACTGCGGCGGCGTGAAGACTTCGCCGCCACCATTCGCAACGGTCGCCGCGCCGGTCGTGGGGCCCTCGTGGTGCATTACATGCAGTCTGCAGATGAAACGACCGAGCCGGCGCCCCGCGCCGGCTTCGTCGTGTCCAAGGCGGTCGGAAACGCCGTCGTCCGTAACACGGTGAAGCGCCGCCTGCGGCACCTGGTCCGCTCGCGCCTCGCCGATCTGCCGCCCGGCGCCGTCGTCGTGGTGCGGGCGCTGCCGGACGCAGCGACCCGGCAGTACGACATCCTCGAAAAGGATCTTGACAGCGCGTTGGAGGCCGCTCGCCGCCCGAAGACCCGAGGAGCCCGTCGATGAACGTCGGAGCCCGGGTCGTTGCGGCGCCCATCGTCGCGTACCGTCGGTGGATAAGCCCGGCGTTGCCGGCGCGTTGTCGGTTCTACCCGTCGTGCAGCGCTTATGCCCTGGAGGCGGTCCGCACGCATGGCGCCATCAAGGGAATCGGCCTCGCGATCTGGCGGCTGCTGCGCTGCCACCCGTTCCACCCCGGTGGGTTCGACCCGGTGCCACCGCGCCGGGGAGCCGCGCTACGCCCGGAGCCCAAACCCGAGTCTGAGGCCGAGTCTGACGTGACTGGAGCAGTGTCGTGATTAGCAAGCTGATGGGCGGGATCTACTGGCTGATCTCGCAGGTGATGCTGTTCTGGCACTCCGTGTGGGACAAGGTCGTGCCCGACCACCGCGTCCTCGGCACCAACTGGCAGTGGGTGCTCGCGATCGTGTTCCTGGTGATCACGGTCCGCGTCGTGCTGTTCCCGATCTTCGTCAAGCAGATCAAGTCGCAGCGTGCGATGCAAGCGATCCAGCCGAAGATGAAGGAGCTGCAGGAGAAGCACAAGGGCGACCGGGAGACCCTCCAGAAGGAGGTCATGAAGCTCTACCAGGAGGAGAAGGTCAACCCGCTCATGGGCTGCCTTCCGATGTTCCTCCAGATCCCGGTCTTCATCGGCCTCCTGCACGTGCTCCGCCATCTGCGTCCCGGCACGTCCGACGGCCAGATGGAGCTGTACGGGTGGAGCATCCCGCAGTTCCTGAGCGCCGTCGACGCCCGCCTGTTCGACGCGCCGATCGTGGCGAAGTTCAGCAGCAGCACCGAGGAGCTCATCCGGATCGAGGCCGGCTCGGGCACGGTCAAGATCGTGTCCGCGCTGCTGGTCGCGCTGATGATCACCACGACGTATCTGACGCAGCGTCAGATGATCAAGAAGACCGGATGGAACACCGACCCGCAGCAGCGCATGATCCAGAAGTTCATGCTCTACGGCATCCCGTTCTTCACGCTGACGTCCGGTTGGTACTTCCCGATCGGTGTCATCCTCTACTGGGTCACGAACAACGCGATCACGCTCGCCCAGCAGTACTGGGTGCTCCACAAGTACCCGCCGCCGGCCAGCGCGACGACCAACACCACGCCGTTCAAGGCCCCCAAGACCGTGGGCGCCGAGCCCAAGCAGTCCGGCTTCGCCGCACTGTTCAGCCGGGCCAAGGACCAGGCCGAGCAGCGCGCCAACGGCAAGGCCCCGGCAAAGTCCGCCGGCGGCAAGGCGACCGGCGCGAAGGCGACCGGCACCCCGGCCAACGGCACGCCGTCCCGCGCGCCGAAGCCGGGTGCCAAGCCGATCAACCCGAAGAAGGGTGGCGCCGCGAAGCGGCAGTCGGGTTGACGCGACCCCGCCGGGCCCTTCCCCTCCCTGTGGCCCGGCGCGGGGCGCTCCCTGTGACACCACCCCTCACCGACGACCTGTGACGGCGCCTCGGCGCCCCGAGCAAGCGGAGATGAGTTTCGTGACCGACACCACCAGTGATCTCGACGCGCGTGGTACCGACGGCGACGCCGACGTGCTGGACCAGGATGCCAACCTCGACGATGCCGCCGACGACGCAGAGGACGAGGATTCGGAAAGCAAGAGCGCCAAGGCTCCGGCCGACAGCGGCGGCGGTGGCCGTGCCGCGGCCGACCTGTTCCGGGAGAGCGAGATCGCGGCAGACTACGTCGAAGGGCTGCTGGACATCCTCGACTACGACGGCGACATCGACGAGCTGGTCGTCGCCGGCCGGCCCGTCGTCGAGGTCGTCGAGGGCGGCGACGGCCGCCGCCTCCAGGCGCTCGTAGGCCAGCGCGGCGTGACCCTCGAGGCGCTCCAGGAGCTGAGCCGCCTGGCCGTCTTCCGCCAGACCGGCTCCCCCAGCCGCCTCCTGCTCGACGTCGGCGGCTATCGCGCCCTCCGCCGCAAGGAGTTGGGCGCGATAGCCAAGAACGCCGCCGAGAAGGTGAAGGAGTACGGTGAGGCCGTCCGCCTCGAGCCGATGAGCGCGTTCGAGCGCAAGTGCGTTCACGACGTGATCAACGCTCTGCCCGGCGTCGAGAGCGAGTCGGAGGGCGTCGAGCCGTCCCGCCGCATCGTGGTCCGCCCGACCGCCTGACCCACCGAGCACCACCTCGCGTGTCCCCGGCCACACGGCTGGTCGGGGGCACGCGTTTTTTGTGCCTCCGCCGGGTGGACCCTCGCCTGTGTGCTTCTGGACCGGCCTCTGCGGCAGGCATGTCGCTTGTCGTCCCGTGCGTTACCCGGCCCGGTCGACCACTGCCGTCGTGGGATCACACCGGCCACGGTTCCGGCCTTGGTGTGCTGCGGTGGGCTGGCGAAGCGTCCTCGCCTGACGGGACGCCGGCAACCGAACACCGCGCCGGCCACTGTTCAGCCTCGTCTGCACGGTGATCTGTTTGTGCCACCTTGACGGGCTCTGCACCGACGTCAGCGACAGGCGCGCACCGGTGTCGGTGATGGGGTGTTCGGGTCAGGCATACTCGTACGGGTACGCGACTGGCGGCATCGAGGATGGGCAACCATCGGGGAGCTCCGTTCGTGGAAGTCGACCGCCTGGGCTTCCTCGATGTGAAGGAGCCTTATGCCTGCGACTCAGCACTCCACTCCAACCATTCCAGCTTCGGGCACCGCACGCCTCCTGCCCGGCGGCCCGGTCGCTGAGCAGATCCTCGCGGACGTCACGACCCGGGTGGCCGCGCTCCGAGCGCGAGGTGTCACCCCCACACTGGCGACGATCCTGGTCGGCGACGACGACGCCAGCGCCGGCTACATCCGGATCAAGCAACGGCAGGCCGCCGAGCTCGGCTTCGCCTCTCCGCACGAGCACCTTCCCGCGACCGCGACGCAGGCCGACCTCTACGCGGTGATCGACGCCTTCAACGCGGACCCGGCCGTGCACGCACTCCTCATCCAGTACCCGACGCCGCGCCATCTGGACTACGACGCCGCGCTTCAGCGTGTCGACCCCGACAAGGACGTCGACGGCATGCACCCCCTCAACCTGGGTCGCCTCGCCGCCGGCATGCCCGGCCCACTGCCCTGTACTCCCGCCGGCATCGAGGCGCTCCTGGCGCACTACGAGATTCCGGTGAGCGGCCGCGAGGTGGTCATCCTCGGCCGCGGCGCGACCCTCGGCCGCCCACTGGCGATGCTCCTCGCGCAGAAGCGCCCCACGGCAAACGCCGCGGTGACCGTCGTCCACACCGGGGTCGCGGACTGGCCGAGGTACACCCGTCGCGCCGACATCCTCATCGCCGCCGCCGGTGTCCCCGGCATCATCCAGCCCGAGCACGTGAAGCCCGGCGCGGTAGTCGTCGGCGGCGGCGTCCGGTACGAGGGCCGTCGTCTCCTCCCTGACGTCGCCGAGGAATGCGCCGCAGTGGCGGGCGCCATCACCCCACGCGTCGGCGGCGTCGGCCCCACCACAGTTGCCATGCTCTTCCGTAACGCGATCACCGCCGCCGAGCGCCGTTTCACGTGAAACAGTGTCGCGTCCGGAGTCCCCGCCGGAATGGTGAGGGCTCCGGACGCGTGGACGGACGGTTGGCCGCCCCAGCGCGCTGCGGGGTCGGTGGTGTGAATGCAGCGTTCGGCCTTGCCGTTCGTCCAGGGGCAGTGCGGTGTTGGTGAACCGCCGCGCGGTGCCGAGTTTGGTGATCGCCTATTTGAAGGCGGAGAACTGGCGGGCTCAATAGGTGGTTGCGGCACCCGTAGTCGATGACCTTGGGGTGGGGGTGCACAGTGGCTGACCGATTGAGTCTGGCGGAGCGGGGAGAGATCGCTATCGGTTGGCCCGGGGTGAGTCGCGGCGTTCGATCGCGGCGCGGCTGGGCCGGGCTCCGTTGACGATCTCCGGGAGATCCTGAACCACTCGAACCGCGCTTTTGTCTCGCCGCAGCAGCCCGGGCGGGCGCATCGTTCGGCGCTGGACTTCCGGGCACGGTCCCGGGCGGGGAAGCTGGCGGCGCCCAGCCAGCTGCGGTTGCGGCACTCCCCGCAGCAGATCGCTCTACGGTTGCGGCAGGACTCCCCGACGACGAGGCGATGCGGGTGTCACACGAAACCATCTACCTGCAGGCCCTGGGCGACCTGCGCGCCGAGCTGACCCGGCAGGTCGCCCCGTGCTCCGGCCGGGCCTCCCGGCACACCCGCGCCGCCGTGGCAGGGCCATCCGCTCCAACCGCGACTGGGTCGGGCTCAACGTGTCCCAACGCCCAGCCGAGGCCGCCGATCGGGCGGTCCCCCGGGCACCGGGAAGGTGACCTGCTTATCGGCACGGCCGGCAAGTCCGCCATCGCCATCCTGGTCGAACGCGCCACCCGGTTCGTGCTCCTGGTCGCCCTGCCCGACAGCCGCGTGTCGGAACATGTCATCACCTAACTGGCGGCGAAGTGACCGACCTGCCCGCACAGCTACGCCGGTTCCTGACCTGGGACCAAGTCTCGGAGATGGCGCTGCACGCCCGGTTTCAGCATCGCCACCAACTGCCCGGTCTACTACTGCGACCCGCACAGCCCCTAGCAACGTGGCACCAACGGTCTGCTGCGCCAGTACTACCCCAAAGGCGGTTCCGACTTCCGCACCATCACGCAGGCCGAACTCAACGGCCGACCCCGTGAAACACTCGGCCGGAAAACCCCTGCCGAGGCCCTCACCGAGCACCTCAGCAGGAGTGTTGCAACAACCTCCTGAATCCGCCCTGGACAGCCAGATGTTTCCGACGATCAAGGAGCCCGGGGTTGGGACAAGCACGGAGCACGGCCGTCCCGCACGAGGGGACACGGGCGCCGCGGCCCCGGCGCCAGGGCCTGGCTCCACGACCCGACTCTGCGGCGCGGCACCGCTTGACACGATTCTTCACATGATCACGAAGACTTGGTGCACCCCTGGCTACACCAAGTCTTCGTGATCATGAAACAGTGGTCGCCGTGCCCCTCGTGATCGCGATCACGAGCCACAACCCGCCGGAACCCACGCGGCTGCCCGGCCAGCGAGTCGCGGTCGGCCGGTCGGGGTGCGCAGGATCCGCCCGCGGATCGCGGCTGGGACGTCGGTGCGACGGGCCAGCCCGGCAGGGCCGCACCGCCACCGCCACCGTCGGTGGGCGGCGACGACCCGCCGTTCGATCTTGGCTGGGGAGCGGTCGTGCAGACCGGCGCCGTCTTCGGCGTAGTAACCGGGGCGACCCACCGGTGCGCGCAATTGCGGGACACGCCCAGCCTCCTTGGCCACGTGCGCGACGGGCGCCCCTCCAGGTGATGAGTGAAGTCCACTTCGCCCGGAGTTCCTTCCACGGTTAACTACCGCCTTGGCGTGTCACCAACGTCATGACCGAGTACACCTGGCCGACCGCTGAATCGCCGCATCGTTTCAACAGCGACGGCTTCGGCGCGGCGTGTCCAGCTACCCGGAGAGGTCGCTGTCATGCCGAGACTGGTGCCCGTGTACCTGTCCTCGGTGCGGCCTTGCCGGGGGCGTGTGGGCGCCGCGGCGTGGCGGGCGGGCCGTCGGTCGGCTCCGATGCACTGCCGTTGGGCGCAGATTCATGTGGACCCGGTCCACGGGAGGTCCGATCCGCGTGGCGGTCGCCTGGTGTTCACTGGCCTGGCTCATGAGGGTCGGCCCGCGGTGACGTCGTTTCACGTGAAACACGCCTCTCGCCACTCCGTCGCTCGGGCGGCTCTTGGCTCCAGCGGCGTGGGGGCGCCCATGCCGTGGGCCGGCCTCCTCCGGTCCCGGGGCCCCACGGCACAGGCCGGGGGCTCTAGTGAGGCTTCATGATCCGGTTGAGGGAGGTCACGAGTCCCAGTGGCGGCGATGCATGGCCACGGCGGCGCGGTCCGGCGTGTGGGCGGTACGACGGATCACCGTGGCCGCCATCGCGACACCCGCACACCCACGACCCTGCCCCGAACGGCCACCCAGCGAGCATCATCGTGGCGGACGCATCCACGACGGACCCGCGGACGGGATGCCGAAGCGAGGCACCCAGCACACCGCCCGCAATGCCTCGATCGATCCACTCGACCCGCCGGCAACCGGATCATGAAACCCCTCTAGACGGGCGCAGCGCTCACCGACGACTCGTAGATCGTGCTGGCGGTCGCCCGGGATGCCGGTGTCGTGGCCCGGCTCCAACTGAATCGGTCCGCCGGTCACACCAGCCGGCCGTTGTCTGGCCCGGCGCCGGCCGCCTTGCAATGCGCCGAACCGAATCGATCCCGCTGGCCCGCCGTCGACTGGCCTTGTGTGGGCGTGGGCGGACCACGGGGACCAACGGATGGCCGGTGACCGCAACGACGCGATCGGCGCAGGGCGGCCAGGCCACGTCGCTCGGCCCCTCGACGTTGACGACCGACCGCATAGATAAGGCCAGAGCCGCCCATCACGGCGTGGAAGCGGCGGGCAGTCCTTGAGCAGCGGACGGCAGAGGACCACCCGGTCCGGACGCGGCGTGTCCGAGCTGGCGGTCACCACATTGGGAGCGGCTCGGACCGTCGACACAAACGGCCAGGGAGACGACGGTGGTCGGAGCGGCCGGGCGGATCGGGTCGTGGCCAACGGCTTGCTGGTGCCGGGCAGCACGTCCATCGGCGGCGAGCAACGCATGGGGCTCTGAGGAATACGGCCGCCGTCGGACGCCCCGGCCTGTACGACCTCATCGACACGAGAGCCGTCGCTCAAGCACGGACCCACTCCTCCCCGGCGCCGTGCTGATGCGTTGGCAGGTAGGCAGACCCGAACCGGCCAAGAAGCCCGAACAGGGACGTGAGGGCGCTCGCCGTCCAAGCCCGCCGTCGTGATTTCCTTGAGCCATGGATGACGCTGTCCCACAAGAGGTTCTCCCCGCTGCCGGCAAGCTTTTCGGGGACCGGCTCCCCCTGGCTCAGCAGTATGCGGAACTCCTCATCACCGACGGCGTCGTCCGCGGGCTCATCGGGCCCCGGGAGGCGCCGCGCATCTGGGAGCGCCATCTGCTCAACTGCGCCGTGGTCGCGGATCTCATTCCGTCGGGTGCCTCGGTCGTCGACGTCGGGTCCGGGGCCGGCCTGCCCGGTATGGTGCTGGCAGTGGCTCGTCCCGACCTTTCCGTCACCCTGGTCGAGCCGCTCGCACGACGTACCGCCTTTCTCTCCGAAGCGGTGACGGCGCTCGGCTTGGATCGGACCACGGTGGTGCGGGCCCGGGCCGAGGAGTGCGTCGGGAAGATCCCCCTCGCCGATGTCGTCACCGCCCGGGCAGTCGCTCCACTCGACCGGCTCGCCGGCTGGTGTCTCCCCCTCACCGCCATCGGTGGTCGACTGCTCGCGTTGAAGGGCGCCTCCGCCGCGGCCGAGATCGCGGAACACGCGGAGGCGCTCGCACGGATGGGGGCGGCGACCCCGTCGGTGCGGACGTGCGGGGACGAGATCCTCGCCGAGCCGACCACGGTCGTTGAGGTCGTACGAGAGCGGGAGGTCGCGCGCCACCGGAGCTCCGGAGGGCGCCGCGCACGATAACCCGGGGGCGGAAACCGCGGCCCCGGGGACGGGGAACGCGGAGGGTTCCATGGGGGACAGCAGGGCGGTCGGCATCGGGTGGCCGGCGTCGCCGATGCAGCGGCTGGGCGGGCTACTTCGCCGGGTTGACGGATTTCTGGTCTTTTGGCGCTCGGTCAGGGGTGACAAGCCCAACGACGCGCCCAAGAGCCATGGCTCCACTCGGCGGAGCGCCGTAGGCTGGCCGCGCGCCGCTCTTGCGTTCCAGACCGCAGGGGTGGCCGAGAGTACCAATCTTTCCGAGCGGGACGGGACTGACATGGTGCGCGACAGCGGTGATGTTCCGGAGTACGGTGACAGCCACTACGGCGACGACCACGTTTCACGTGAAACAGGCATCGAGGGTTGGGGCGTTCGCCCGGCCGGTCGTGGCGTACCTCAGCCCAGAGCGGAGTCCCACCAGCCGCACGAGCCGGCCCGCGGACAGGCGACACCTCCGGGTGCTGTAGCTCACGGCGGACCCCACGAGCCGGTCCACCCCTACGAGCCCCATGACCCCCACCGCGTCCGACCGCCGCAGGTGCCCCACACGCCTGAGCCGACACGCGGGGCCATGGTGGAGTTTCATGTCGGCGCCCCGACTGCGGACCGCTCAACCGGTACTGTTTACGGCCGGGGAGCATCGCCGACTGTCGACGCCCCTCCGGCCGACAGGGCCGAGGCGAAAGCCGATTCGAGGGCCGAAGTAAGGTCCGAGCGTCGGACTCCGCCCTCGCCCCGGCCGCACCCGTCCGTCACCGCGGATACCGAGGGCGCAATGACTGACGCGTATGTTTCACGTGAAACCGAAGACCCGCCGCTGGCACAGGAGGCAAAGCGCGCCGTGGAGATTCTCAACCCGAGCGGGGAAATCACGATGCCCCGCCCACCACGGCGCCGCACGATGTGCGTGGCGAACCAGAAGGGCGGGGTGGGCAAGACCACCACGGCGGTGAACATCGCCGTGGCCCTGGCGCTTCACGGCAACCGTGTGCTCGTGATCGACCTCGACCCACAGGGCAACGCCTCGACCGGCCTCAACGTTCCGCACCACTCCGGCGTCCCGGACGTGTACGACTGCCTCATCGACGGAGCCCCGCTCGACGCGGTCACCCAGCAGGTCGAGGGCATCCCGAACCTGTGGGCCGTGCCCGCCACGATCGACCTCGCCGGCGCCGAGATCGAGCTCGTCTCGGTCGTCGCCCGCGAGTCGCGACTCAAGCGGGCGATCGAGGCCGGCGGCTCCGACTACGACTACATCTTCATCGACTGCCCACCGTCCCTCGGCCTGCTGACGGTCAACGCGCTCGTCGCCGCCGAAGAGGTGCTTATCCCGATCCAGTGCGAGTACTACGCCCTTGAGGGCGTCCAGGCGCTCACCAACAACATCGAGCTGGTGCGGTCCCACCTGAACCCGAAGCTCGACATTTCGACGGTGCTGCTGACGATGTACGACCGGCGCACCCGCCTTGCCGACCTGGTCGAGCAGGACGTGCGGAACCACTTCGGCGAAAAGTGCCTCAACGCCGTGATCCCCCGTAACGTCCGGGTGTCCGAGGCTCCGAGCTACAGCCAGTCCGTGATGACGTACGATCCCGGGTCTCGGGGTGCTGTCAGCTACTTCGAGGCGGCACAGGAGATCGCGCTGCGCGGTGCGCAGGGCGTGCAGGTGGGAGGAGTCGCATGAAGTCCAACCGACGTGGAGGTCTCGGGCGAGGGCTCGGTGCCCTCATCCCAACCGCCGCCGCGCCGGCCGACGGCGCGGTAGGCACGGCGACCGCGCTGGCGACACCCCCGACGCCCGGCGCACCGACCGAAGTCGCCGGCACCCTCGCTCCGGTCCCGGGTGCTCGCTTCGCCGAGATTCCGGTCGGTGCGATCGTCCCGAACCCGAAGCAGCCCCGGCAGGTCTTCGATGACGAGGCCATCGACGAGCTGAAGACCTCGATCCAGGAGGTCGGCTTCCTCCAGCCGATCGTCGTTCGCGAACTGCGCGACAGCGAGCGGACCGAAGAGAAGCAGTACGAGCTGGTCATGGGCGAACGCCGCTGGCGGGCCGCCCAAGCCCTGGACAAGGAAGCCATTCCGGCGATCGTCCGGGACACGCGCGACGACGCCATGCTCCGGGACGCACTGCTGGAGAACATCCACCGGGCCAACCTCAACCCACTCGAAGAAGCGGCGGCCTACCAGCAACTGCTCGACGAGTTCGGCGCGACGCATGAGGAGCTCGCGAAGCGCATCGGCCGGAGCCGCCCCCAGATCTCGAACACCATCCGCCTCCTGAACCTCCCCGCCCAGGTGCAGCTCAGGGTCGCCGCCGGCGTCCTGTCGGCCGGGCACGCCCGAGCGCTCCTCGGCCTGGACAACTCGGAGGAGCAGGAGTCCCTCGCGACCCGCATTGTCGCCGAAGGCCTTTCGGTACGGGCAACCGAGGAGCTCGTCCAGCTCTCGGTCGCGGAGGGCGGCTCGACGAAGAAGTCGTCGGCCCCGCAGCGGCGCGGCAAGCCACACGCCCCGGCACTGTCCGACCTGGCAGACCGGCTCGCGGATCGGTTCGACACCCGGGTCAAGGTCGACATCGGCCGGCGCAAGGGTCGGATCACGATCGAGTTCGCCACGGTCGACGACCTCGAGCGCATTGTCGGCATCATCGGCGTCGACGACCGTAGCGGTCAGCGGGAGTAACTCACCACCCGACGAGCACAGGGCCGGACCCGGCGTTTGGGTCCGGCCCTATTGTTTGCCTCGGCCGGCCTCTTCCTGAGCCGGGCGAGGGAATTCGGACGCGAGTGCCGTTCCACGACTCGGCGCCGGCCAGCGAGCGGTGGGGTCATGCGAGAGGAAGGCCGGCTTCAGGCGACGCGAGTGGTCTGGGTCGGCGATGGGGTCGTCTCGTGCGCGTCACCCGAAGCGGCCGGAGGAACCGGGTTCAACGAGCAGCGGGGTCAACAGCCGCAGCGCTTTCAGCCGATCCGCTCGCGGCCGTACCACTGCTGTCGGCCGAACAGGGCCACTCCGTCCCTCATTCACCCCCGATACCGCCCGGGAGGCCCTCGGAGCCGGTTCGGATTCGTCGAGCCGCTCAAAAGACGCTCCCGAGAAACGCTGAGAGAAAGGCGCTGGGCGAACGTTATCCACAGGGGTTATCCACAGGGGACGTCGTTTCACGTGAAACAGCGTGGTAGGGGGCCCGAAAGCCTGTGGATGAAGGCTGTCGAAAGGAAGCCATGGCGGTCACTATCCACAGGGTGCGGACACCACCACCGCGGTCGGCTAGGGTCGGCACGTGCCCGATACGCCTCAGCAGTTGCCCGCGTTCACCTACTGGCCGACGTTCCCGTTCGAGGGCGACCTCCGGGTGAAGCGGCTCCTGGACCCGGTCCCGGTAGAACCACCCCGGCATGGTGACAACCCCGCCGAGTGCCGTGCCTGTGGAGCCCCGGACGAGGCGTATATCTGGGTGAGCGATCGCTGGCGGGTCCGCAGTCTTGATCGGCCGACGGGCCTGCCTGCGGTACTCATTCTGGAGTCGCGGTCGCACCTCGACCTCGGAGATCTGCCCAACATGCTCGCGGCCGAGCTGGGCGTGATGACGGTTCGGATCGAGCGGGCGATCCGTTCTCTCGACGGCGTTGCGCGGGTTCACGTGAATCGCTGGGGTGACGGCGCGGCACACCTGCATCTGTGGTTCCTCGCCCGGCCTTATGGGCGGCTTCAACTACAGGGCACGTTCCTCGCCCTGTGGGACGACATTCTTCCGCCGATCCCGGAGGAGCAGTGGCGCGAGAACCTTGCGCTCGTTGCCGCCTGGCTCGCGGAGTTCGGCGGTCGCCCACTCGCCGAGCCGCCCCGGATCAACTGGACCGCTCCGGCGAAGCTGAGCGAAGAGGCACACGCAAAGGACGAACCTTCGACGTTCGGCGACCCGGGCACCCCCGCCGAGGCTCCCGAGCCTGCGAGCAAGACTGGCGAGCCGGCCGCCGCGGTGCGCGAGCCGGCCGAGGGTAACGGCGAGGCTCCCGACGCCGAGCCGGCGCAGCTGTCCACGACGCAGCCGGCCGCAGAAGCAGACCACGAGCGCGGAGCCTGAGGGCACAACCGGCCCCGTCCCGGAAGAGCCGCCCGTCCGACGCCTGGGACTCATGACGCCCGGGGCGGCCGAAAGGGCCTGATGATTCACCCGGGTGAATTGGCGCGGTGGTCTGCTACCGCAGGGCCTCATTCGGACGAGCCGACCAGGCGAACTGATAGACGCCTTTACGTGCGGCCCGCACCGTCGAACCGGTTGCTGGGCCGTGCCGGTGGACCCGTTGCCAGGCTTTGCGGTCCGTGGCGAACGGCCTCCGACCTGGGCATCCGCACCGACTCCCCCGCGATGGGGCGGTGAGGGTGAGGAACTGTGGGCGGATGACTCCCACACGCGGTACCGGGTGCGTACCATCATGACGGTTGGCGGAGGAGCTACGGCGCGTGCGCCGGGTGCGGTGGAGATGGGCCAATGTCGCGACGTCTCGTCAGTCTGACGCTCGACACCCTCGAGGATCTTCCTCGATCGTGCCGCGGATGTGTGTTCTGGGAGCTCGATCCGGTTGCTGCCGATCGGGCCTGCGCCAACGGCGACCCGGGACTGGAAAAGGAGGCTTGGGTCTCACAAACCCTCCTTGAGTGGGGCTCGTGCGGCAAGCTCGTCTACGTCGACGGCATGCCCGCCGGGTTCGTCATGTTCGCGCCGCCGGCGTATGTCCCGCGGTCCATGGCGTTTCCCACCTCGCCGGTCTCCCCCGACGCGGTGCTGCTGATGACCGCGCACGTCGTGCAGCCGTTCGCCGAAGGCGGGCTGGGCCGGATGCTGGTCCAGGGAGTCGCCCGCGATCTCACCAAGCGCGGCGTCAAGGCGATCGAGGCGTTCGGCGACGCGAAGTTCGGCGAGGTCGACGAGGCCGGCCGCAACGAGCGGGGCTGCCTCGCCCCGGCCGACTTCTTCCTGTCGATCGGCTTCAAGACGGTTCGACCCCATCCGCGGTATCCGCGACTGCGTCTGGAGCTGCGCACCGCGCTGTCGTGGAAGTCGGACGTCGAGTATGCGCTGGAGAAGCTCCTCGGCTCGATGAGCCCCGAGTCGCTCCTGCGCCCGGTGCTCCCGGTCCGCCCGGCGACCCGCGAAATGACGTCAGGCTGAGGCGGAAACCCAGACTCAGGACGTCGGCGCCGCCGTCAGCGCACGGAGCAGGCTGACGTCGATCGAGCCGGTCGGCACGTCCGCCTCGACCGGCAGATACATCCGCTGGACGGCCGCCATCATCGCCTCGACGACCCGGTCGCGAAACGCCGGGTCGACCAGCTGCTGCCGGTCCGAGGGCGAGGTCAGGTAGCCGACGTCGACCCGCACCGCCGGCATCCTGCTGAGCCGCAGAAGCTCCCAGGTCTTCGGGTGGGTGTGGCAGTCGCGCAGGCCGGTCCGCATCACGATCTCGCGCTGCACCAGCCCGGCCAGTCGCTCCCCGACGATCGAAGTGGGGCCGGAGACGGTGCCGTAGTGATACGTGGCCACGCCGGATGCCTCAGGGTTGCGGTGGCCGTCGAGGTGGATGGAGATGAGGAGATCGGCGCCGAGCTCGTTGGCGAGCTGGATCCTGTCACGGTCGCTCAGCGCGTTTGTGGGCACCGGACCCCTGGTGAGGTTCACCCGCATGCCCGCGGCCGCCAGACGGCCCTCCAGACGGGCTGCGAGGTCATATACGAGGTCCGCCTCCGTCCACCGCAGCGGGCCGTCGGGGACCACGTGGCCGGTGTCCGGGCCGCCGTGCCCCGGGTCGATCACGATGCGCTTGCCGAGCAGCGTCGGGCCGGACTCGCGGAAGGCCTCGGCCTCGCGCAGGAGCTGCGGCCGGCCGCCGATCACCTTGCGGCCGAGCCGGCGCAGGGCGCCCACGGTCGCCGGCCCGCACTCCCCATCGGGGCGCAGACCGACCTCACGCTGGAACTGTGCGACGGCGTGCGCGGTGCGGCTGCCGTAGATGCCGTCGGCGCGACCCGGGTTGTAGCCCATCTCCAGCAGGCGTTCCTGCAGCTGACGCACGTCGTCGCCGATGTACGGGTCGGCGACGGTGTGGAACAGCGCCCGCTGGCCGAGCCGCCAGCGGGCGGCGTCGAGGGCGCGCCAGGTCTCGTCGGCGACCTCACCGTCGACGGTCAGGCCGCGGCTCTGTTGGAAGGCCCGCACAGCCCGCTCGGTGGCCTCGTCGAAGACCGGGTCGGAGGACGGCGAAGTGTCTTCGACCAGCAGCTCCAGCACGACAAGGATGCTGCGGATCTCGGCAACCGCCGCGCCCCGCGCTCCGCGCTGGATCGCACGCATGTGGTCCTCCTGAAATGCCGGTGGCTCCGGGACGGATGGAATGCCTGTGGCTCCGGGAATCGTACGTGCCCGGCCGAGCGCGCCGTTACGGGGCGAATGCCCCCGCAGCGTACCGCTCCGGGCTCGAAGCCGCCCCACAGCGATCCGCCCCGCGTCCGGAACCGGACGCGGGGCGGGCCGATGATGAGGGGAGGCGCCGGTCAGGCCGGCTCGAGCGCCGACTCGATGAGGCGGACCAGTGCGCTCTTCGGGCTGGCGCCGACGACCGAGCGGAACGGCGCGCCGTCCTTGAAGACGGTCAGCGTCGGCACGGACAGCACCTGGTATGCGCGGGCCGTCTCCGGATTGCTGTCGATATCCACCTTGACGATCTTGACCTTGTCGGCCAGGTCGCCGGCGGCGATCTCGTTCAGCATCGTCTCGATCTTGCGGCACGGCTGGCACCACTCAGCCCAGAAGTCCACCAAGACCGGAATATCCGACTTGAGGACGTCGACCTCGAAGGTCTTGTCACTGACGGGCTGGATCGCTCCCATGCGCTCTCCTCTGTTCAGACTGCCGAAAAACCTTACAGCGTCGCGATGTAGCGCTCGGCGTCCAGCGCCGCCGCGCAACCGGTGCCGGCGGCGGTGATCGCCTGCCGGTAGGTGTGATCCACCAGGTCACCCGCGGCGAACACACCCTCGACGTCGGTGCGCGTGCCGGGCGAGGCCACCTTCACGTAGCCGGACTCGTCGAGCTCGACCTGGCCGCGGAACAGCTCGCTCCGCGGGTCATGGCCGATCGCCACGAACACGCCCGCCACGTCGAGGACGGTCTCCTCGCCGGTGTGCACGTCCTTGATCCGGACACCGCCGACGCGACCGCCGCTGTCGAGAACGCCGGTGACCACGCTGTTCCACCGGACCTCGATCTTCTCGTTGTTCAGGGCGCGCTCGGCCATGATCTTGCTGGCGCGGAACTGGTCACGGCGGTGGATGATGGTGACCTTCTTGGCGAACCGGGTGAGGAACGTCGCCTCCTCCATCGCCGAGTCACCGCCGCCGACGACCACGATCTCCTCATTGCGGAAGAAGAAGCCGTCACAGGTGGCACAGGACGACACGCCCCGCCCGAGCAGCTCCTGCTCGCCCGGCACGTTGAGCGGCCGCCAGGCGGAGCCGGTGGAGAGGATGACGGCACGGGCGCGGTATTCGGTCTCGCCGACCCAGACGCTCTTCACCGGGCCCTCGAGCGCCACGCGGGTCGCGTCGTCGGTGACGAACTCCGCGCCGAAGTGCTCGGCCTGCTTGCGCATATTGTCCATGAGCTCCGGCCCGAGGATCCCATCCGGGAAACCGGGGTAGTTCTCGACCTCGGTGGTCGTCATAAGCGCACCACCAGAGGTGACACCCTCGATCACCAGCGGTTTGAGGTTGGCTCGGGCGGCATAGACGGCAGCCGTATACCCGGCAGGGCCGGACCCCACGATGATCAGGTTGCGGACCTCGTCCACGGTCGACTCCTCGAATTCAGCCTGTGCCACCAAAACGTCATCCTACGAACCGACCATTCCCGAGAACCGGTGACTCGTGTGCCACATCACCGCCTGGTGGCGGGTCTGGCACGGCGAAAGGTCAGGCCGTGCCCCGGAACCGCTCTTCGCCGATCGCGCCGCCGAGCCCGCAGTTCGGCCCGACGACCACGACAAGGCGCTTGCCGGCCCCGAGTCGGGTGCCGTCGACGATCACGACCAGCGCGGGCTGACCCTCGAACCGGGCGTAGTCGACGAGCGACACCTGTCCACCGTATTCCCCGGTGATGGCCTTCAGGCAGTCGGTCCGCGCTGCCGGGTCGCCGAGCCGCCGCAGGGAGTCGGGCACCTCTTCCGACAGGTCGGTGCGCTTGCCAGGACTTCCGCCCGCGCTGAGCGCCGCCGGCGGTGCCGGGGAGCTCTGTGCCAGCTGGCCGACGGTGTCCGGGCCGTAGTCGCGGCCTGTCTTCATGATCGCCGAGGCGGAGCCCGGCGACCCGCCGCTGGCGCTGTTCGGCGCCACCGCGTCGGGAGCCATCGCCGAGCCGCGCGTGCCCTCCGGCGCGTAGCCGCTGGTCGCGGCGGAGTCGGAGGAGTTGGTGACCTGTTGCCGGACGACCTGGACGCCGATGCCGGCGCAAGCCAGCACGGCCGCCGCCGCGCCGAGGCCGACGAGCCAGCGCTGCCGCCGCCGCTTGCGCGCTTCGCGCGCTCGCGCCAGATCAACCACGACGGCGTCCGCCGGGGGTGCGGTGAGTGCCGTCGCCAGGGCCGCGTCCAGGCGCTGTTGCACATCGGGCGGTACGGGCTGTGCCTCCGTCCCCAGCGCCCGCAGTTCGTCACGCACGGCGGCGTCGGCGGTCACCAGCGACGCGTATGCCTCGGCCCACGTGACGTCGGTGCTGACCAGGCGGCGCACGTCGTCGGCCTCGGGGGTGCCGTCGAGCGCCCCGCCGACGAAGTCGGCGAGCCGGTCGAGGTCGGCATCCGAGAAGGCCGTCATGCGCCACCCTCCTTCCGTGACGTGGCGGGGCTGATCGGAGATGGGACGCTCGGGTCGGTGCCCGGGTTCCGCAGGTGACCGAGTAGCAGGGCCAGCCGGGCCCGGCCGCGCGCGCACCTGCTTTTGATGGTGCCCTCCGCGACGCCCAGCATCGCGGCCGCCTCGGAAACCGCGTATCCCTGCACGTCGACGAGCACGAGTGCGGCGCGCTGCTCGACCGGCAACTGCTGCAGCGCCTGGCGGACGTCCATCGCGGTGTCGCGGTCGGTGGCGGGTGCCGGGGTGACGTCGGTCTCGGGCAGTGGCACCGTCGGGCGGGCCTGCCGCCGCCGGATCCGGTCCAGGCAGGCGTTGACCACGATGCGGTGCAGCCAGGTGGTGACGGCGGAGTCGCCGCGGAAGTTGTTCGCCGCCCGAAACGCGGACATCAGTGCGTCCTGCAGCGCGTCGGCGGCCTCTTCGCGGTCGCCCGTCGTGCGGAGGGCGACCGCCCACAACCGGTCTCTGTGCCGCCGGACCACCTCGGCGAACGCGTTGGGGTCGCCCGCGGCGTGGGCGCGCAACAGCGACGTGTCGTCGCGCATCTCCTGCGCGTCCGGCCGTGCTACGTCCACGGCAGGCACCTTATCGACCGCGAGCGACTCGTGGGGGCTACTGGACGCGGACGGTTATCTCTCCGATAGCAACCCGGTATCCGCCGCCCTTGCTCTCCTTCGGCAGCTTGGTGATCCACACCATGAGATACCGCGTCGGCTGCTCCGGCCCGGGGAACAGCGTCGTGCCGCCCATCGCGGACTTCGCGGAGCCCACGACCGTGTACTGCGCGACGGTCTGCTGATCCTGGGCGCTGCCGCTGCCCAGGTCCGCCGTGCCCGAGCGCAGCTCACCGTCGGCACCGGGCGTGGTCAGGTCGACCTGGACCGACACGACCTGCCGGCTCTCGCCCAGGTCGATCCAGATGCCCATGCCCTTCTTGGAGTCACCGAAGTTGGGCTTCGTGTATCGCTCGGTCTGCCAGACCGTGGTGGCATTGCCGTCGATCGTGTTCTGGGCGTTTTTCACCTCGGAACGGTTCCCGTCGGGGTCGACGATCCGCACCTTCGACGCGTCGAGCTTCAGCACGGTCGGCTGCCCGGCGGGCTTCACCGGCTGCGACGCGGTCGTCCCGGACGGCGAGGTGCCCGGCTGCGTGTCGTGCTTCACCGGGTCGCCGAGCACCCGGGCGGCCGCGAGCGTGCCGGCCAGCGCCAGGACCAGCAGCCCGACGACGCCGACGGCGAGCTTGCGCCCGGCCGGCTTCGGCGGCGCGGTGGACTGTGCGGCGGAGTCGAATGCGTCGAAGTCGAGCGCGCGCCCGGTCTCCTCCGCGATCTCCTCCTCGTCGAAGCTGCCGAAGGAGGCCAGCTCGCCCGCGAGCGACTCGGCCGACGGCAGCGGCAGGTCGGGGTTGAGCAGGTCGGTGACGAGCGAGTCGAGGTGCGCCGGCACACCCGCGCGCACCTGGCGCGGCGTGGTGAGCGTGCCCGACGAGTCACGGACACCGTCGGGGACGGACGAGGGGCCGACCTCGGCGTGCGGCCAGTGCCCGGTGAGGGCGCAGTAGAGGATCGCGCCGATCGCCCGGATGTCGGTCTCCGGCGTCGCGCCGTCGTCGGACCGGGCGTCGGTCAGCACCACGCGGCCGTCGTGCGCGACCAGGACGGTGCCCGGGTGCACGTTTCCGTGCGCCATTCCGGTGCCGTGCAGCGCCGCGACGGCGTCGGTCACCGCCCAGGCGATCGCGACCGACCGGCCGGAGTCGAGGGGACCGGAGGCGACGATGTCGCGCAGCGCGATGCCGTCGACCCACTCCCGGACCACGTATGCCTTGTCGCCCTCGTCGATCGCGTCGTAGACGCCGACCAGGTGCGGGTGGACGATGCGGCTGGCGGCCACGGCCGCGCCGAGCATCTCCTTGGCGCTGTCGCCGCCCGGATACCGCAGGACCACCGCCACGGGGCGGCGCAGGATGACGTCGATGCCGCGGTACAGCTGACGGCCCAATGAGTCGTTGCCGATGTGCTCTTCGAGCTGGTATCGCTCGGCAAGGATTTCACCGACGGATGGGGTGCCGAAGGTCAGGACCTGCGGGATGCCACCCGGAGTCTCCAGCCCTTCGTCGAGCTCAGCCACCCGTCCTCCCTTCCGATCCGTGTGCCCACCTGTGGCGTCCGTCGTAACGCGAGTCGCAGTCACTAAGCCTAAGCGCTCCGGCGAGGCGTCGAGGTTGACCTTACCGGTCAGCTCTCCGGGTTCTGACACGTCATCATCTCCGGACCACCCTGCACGATGCCAATTGATCACCCATGCCGGACATCACCGTCATTTACGGTTCATCCGCATTCCATCGAGCTGTCCGGTGGGTCGGAGCTGGCCTTTCGACGCTTCCGTCCACCGGCCACGACCGCGCTTGTGACGCGCTGCGTCAGCCGCCGTGACCAGCCTCACCGCCACCTCCTGGAACCTCCGGCGGCCCGTGCCCCGCGGCCGCCTGTCGGAGGCACGCTGCCCCGGAAAAAGGACGTCGCCAACACGGTCGGCGGTTGCGGCCGGTCGGCACATCACGCGCGGCTTCCAGCGGGGTCGGCCGGGCCGGTCGTCATCGGCCCAACTTGGCCTTGAACAGGTTGCCGAACTGGCGGACCTCGGGCACCCGCAGGACCACCGCCATCGCGACGTAGGCCACCAGCAGCACCGCGCCACCCACGATCAGCTGCACCACGCCCATGACCTTGCCCGGGTCCATCATGCGGCCGATGCCCCACGAGACGGCGAACGCCAGCACACCGCCCACGGCCGCGGCACCGGCCAGGCGAGCCAGCGTGTCCGCGACGCGGGCCAGGCCGAGCCGGCCCAGCCGGGTGCGCAGCAGCCAATACCCCAACAAGAGGGCGGCGACGAACGACAGCGCGGTGCCGACCATCAGCGACGCCGTCACGGCGGCGACCGGAAGGACGAAGTAGAAGGCGACGTCGAGCAGGAGGCGGATCGCCACACCACCGACGTTGACCAGGGCGGGTGTCCGGGTGTCGCGCAGCGCGTAGAAGACACTGGTCTGCATCTGGCTCAGCGCGAACGGCACGAGGCCGAGGCCGGCCGCACTGACCACCCAGCCGGTGGCGAGGGCCGCGTCGTATCCGTATTCGCCCCAGTTGAACAGCGTCACCGCCAAGGGCTGGCCGAGGACCAGGTAGATCGTGGCCGCCGGGATCAGGATCACCGACGCCAGCCGGGTGCCCTGCGACAGCTGCTCGGTCACGTCGCCGAACCGGCCGTCGGCCGCAGCCGAGGAGATCCGCGGCATCATCGCGGTGATCACCGAGACCGCCACGATGCCGTGCGCCATCATGAAGATCAGGAACGCGTTGTTGAAGATGATCGGCCCGTCGCCGCCGCGGAGCTGGTTGTTCTTCGCCAGCATCATCACGACCGTGATGCCGAGCTGGTTGACCCCGACGTAGAGCAGCATCCAGGCGCCGAGCTTGCCCAGCTCGCGCAGGTGCAGTTTGCGGAAGTCGAAGCGCCACTTCCAGCGGAACCCGGTCTTGCGCATCGCCGGCCACAGCCCCAGCGCCTGGATCACGATGCCGAGCGTCGTGCCGATGCCCAGCACCAGCACCTGCGGCACGGTGATCGTCTCGGGGGTGGGCAGGCCCTTCCCGCGGACCAGCATGAACGCGCCGGCCGTGGCGATGATGACGACGTTGTTGAGGATCGGCGTCCACATCGGCGCGGCGAAGTGGCCGCGCACGTTGAGGATCGCGGCGAAGATGCCGGCCAACCCGTAGAAGAAGATCTCGGGCAGCAGGAGATAGGCCAGGAACGTGATCAGGTCGCGGTCGGCCGTGGTCACCCGGTCGTTGCCGAGTGTGTAGACGGCGGTGATCAGCGGTGCCGCCAGCACCACGATCAGGGTCGCCGCGCCGAGCGCGATCACCGCCAGCGTGAGCAGGCGCTGTGCATAGGCCTCGCCGCGGTCCGGCTCCTCCTTGCGCGCCCGCACCAGGGTCGGGATGAGCACGCTGGCCAGGACGCCACCGAGCAGCAGCTCGTAGATCTGGTTGGGCAGGTTGTTGGCGAGCGTGTAGTCGTCACCGACGACCGCGCCGCCGATCGCGGCCGAGATCGCCGCCGCCCGGATGAACCCGGTGCCCCGGCTGATCAGGCTCAGAATCGCCATCGTGCTGCTGTTGCGCACGACGGTGCCGGTGCTCTCGTCCTCACCGGGTGCCGGCGGGGGTGCGCTCTCCTCGATCAGGGGCGCGTCGGCGACCACCTGTGGTGGCGGCGTGACCAGTGGCAGCCGCACGGTCGGCGCGTTGGCCGGGTCCACATGGGTCAGTGGCACCGTGGGCGCCTCCGGGGCGCGATGCTGCCCGACAGGGCTCAGGGCGACCGTCGGCTCGTTGCTCCAGCGCCCGTCTTGTGCCGGGTCCATCCGCTACACCCCAACTCGGCCGTACTTCCGCTCGCAAGCACAGACCATAGTGGCATCCACCGACACTTCCGGTGCCCGCGGATTTCACGCGACCCGATCCACACCGGACGGCTACCCTCGGTGCCTGCCCCGACTGTAGCGATAGGCTGTCCGACCGATGTCCGAAACCTCACGTGCCCTCACCGAGGCGCAGCGCCGTGCCGTGCACGAGCTGCTCCGTGTTTCTCCCGTCGCCGACGATCTCGGCCGCCGGTTCGTCGCGGCCGGTCACGAGCTGCACCTCGTCGGCGGTTCGGTCCGCGACGCGCTGCTCGGGCGCCTCGGCGACGACCTCGACTTCACCACCGACGCCCGCCCGGACGAGACGTTGCAGGTCGTCAAGGGCTGGGCCGAGTCGGTGTGGACGACCGGAGCGGAGTTCGGCACGATCGGCATCGCCCGGCGTGGCCTGCGGATCGAGATCACCACGTTCCGTGCGGACGCGTATGACCGGGTCAGCCGCAACCCCATCGTGCAATACGGCAACAGCCTCATCGACGACCTGCGTCGCCGTGACTTCGCCGTCAACGCCATGGCGGTGTCCGTGCCGGGTCACGAGTTCACGGATCCGTATGGCGGGCTGACCGACCTCGCCCAGCGTGTGCTGCGCACCCCGGGCACGCCGGAGGAGTCGTTCGCCGACGACCCGCTGCGCATGCTGCGCGCCGCCCGGTTCGCCTCCCAGCTGCGGTTCGAGGTCGCGCCCGAGGTCTACACGGCGATGCGGGAGATGGCGGGTGACCTGTCCCGCATCACGGCCGAGCGGATCCGCGACGAGTTCGTCAAGCTCATGTGCGGCGCCGACCCGATCACCGGCCTGCGCCTGCTGGTCGACACGGGCCTGGCGGAGCAGTTCCTGCCCGAGCTGTCCGGTCTCAAGCTGGAGATCGACGAGCACGCACAGCACAAGGACGTCTACGAGCACACGCTGATCGTGGTGCGCAACGCCATCGGCCACGAGAAGGAGGGCCCCGACTTCGTCCTGCGCATGGCCGCGCTGATGCACGACATCGGCAAGCCGGCCACCAAGGCGGTCGGGCCCGACGGCGGCGTGAGCTTCCACCACCACGAGGTCGTCGGCGCCCGGCTGACCAAGCAGCGGATGAAGGCGCTGAAGTTCCCCAAGGACGTCATCGCCGACGTTGCCGAGCTCGTCGCGCTGCACCTGCGCTTCTACGGCTACGGCCGCGGCGAGTGGACCGACTCGGCCGTCCGGCGCTACGTCACCGACGCCGGCCCGCTGCTGCCCAGGCTGCACAGCCTCACCAGGTCGGACGTGACCACCCGCAACCGTCGCAAGGCGGCCCAGCTCGCGGCCGACTACGACGCGCTCGAGGCGCGCATCGCCCGGATCGCGGCCGAGGAAGACCTGGCGCGGGTCCGGCCCGACCTCGACGGCAACGCGATCATGGAGCTGCTCGGGGTGCCGCCGGGGCCGATCGTCGGCAAGGCGTGGCGCCACCTCAAGGAGCTGCGCCTGGAACGCGGCCCGCTGGACCGCGACGAGGCCGAGGCCGAGCTGCTGCGCTGGGCGGCGGCCGAGGGCATCAAGACACCCTGATCTCGGTGATCTGCACGGCGAGCTTCGGCGGCCCGTCGGCGGTGCCGGTGGCCGTGCCCTCCGCGGCGATCCGGTCCAGCAGGTCAAGGCCGCTGGTCACCATGCCGAAGACGGAGTAGTCCGGCGGGATGCCGCTGTCCTTGTAGACGATGAAGAACTGCGACCCGTTGGTCCCTGGCCCGGCGTTGGCCATGGCCAGGGTGCCCCGCGGGTAGGGCGGCAGGGTGGTCGGCAGGTTCTCGTCGCCGAACTGGTACCCCGGGGTCCCGGTCCCGGTCCCGCCCGGATCGCCGCATTGCAGCACCCACAGGCCATCGGTGGTCAGCCGGTGACAGGGCGTGTCGGTGTAGAAGTCGTCGCGGGACAGATGGACGAAGGAGTTCACGGTGCACGGCGCGCGGTCTGCGAAGAGCTGCAGGCCGATCGCGCCGAGGTTGGTCTCCATCGTCGCCGTGAGCTTGCCGGTGAGCGTCGCACGCGGTGCCGGGGTCGCGGCCAGCCGCACCTCGCCGTTGCCCCGGCCCGCCGAGGCGTATGCGCAGGGCACGCCGGTGGCCGGTGCCGGCGCGGCGGCGGTCGGCCCGGCGGTCGGCCCGCGGCTCGTTCCGGCGCCCGGCGAGGTGATCGGCGCCTCGCCGACCGGCGCGCCGGGATTCCCGCCCGGTGAGGCAGCGTGCGAGGTCAACGGCGCGACGGCGCGCTGCACCTTCTCCCCGGTCGAGACGTAGACGAGCGCGGTGCCGATCCCGCAGAGCACGAGCAGGGCACCGAGCCCGGCCACGACCGGCGCGACCCAGCGCCGCCGTCGGACCGGGGCGGGCTCGTCCCCGGCTGGAGACGGCGGCGGAAACTGCTCCTCGGCCTCGTCGGCGTCGCGTGGTGCCGACGATCGCAGCGCCGACGCCGGCAGTGCACCCGGCGCCCCAGGGTCGGGTGCTGCCGGCGGCAGGGGCTCGGCCAGCTCGTGCGGCAACGGCGCCCCGGGTGCAGGCGGCTCAAACTGCTCAGATGACGACACTCAGTGATTCTACGATCACAAAGTGTCGTGATGTCAGCGAGACAGACCCAGCGCCGACGCCAGGGCTGCCGCGCGCTGGGCCCACGAGTGCTGCTCGGCGAACGCGCGGCGGGCGGCGACCAGCTCCGGCACGCTGGACTCGGCGGCGGCCTCACACACCGCGCTGACCAGTTCCTTCGGGGTGTTCGCGACACGGACCAGCGGGGAGTCGAGCCAGTGGACGGCAGGAAGATCGGTGCTCACCGCCGGCTTGCCGGCGCCGAGGTACTCCAGCGTCTTGAGCGGGAACGAGGCCCGGTTGAACGGCGTGTCCCGGTACGGCGTGACCCCCACGTCAACGGCCCGCAGGAACGACGGCACCTTCTCGAAGGGCTGCCGGCCGACCCACACCACGTTGGGCCGCGCCACCAGCTGCGGGAAGCGCTCGGGCTCCCACCGTGCGTCGTGCGGGCCGACGAGCAGCAGGGAGATGCCGTCGTCGGCGAGGGCCGCCAGCAGGTCGAAGTCGGTGCGGTCGGAGAACTGCCCGATGACGCCGGCGATGGGCGAGGTGAGGCCACCGGCCTCCGGCGCTGGCGACAAAAGCGACAAATCGCGGTAAGCGGATGTCTGCACGCCGTTGGGGATCAGTTCCACGCGGCGAGCGCCCATCGACGTCCAACGCTCAGCCAGTACCGTCGAAATCGCCACCACCAGATCGGCGTTCGCCAGCTGGCGCCGCTCGTCGGCGGCGACCCGGTCCGCGTCGTGCCCCATCAGCGCGGCGCCCGCGACGAAGTCGTCGGTGCCGTAGAGCACCTTCGTCACGCCGGGCTCCCAGCCGCGCAGGACGTCGACGAGGTTGCAGGCCATCACCGCGGCCGGGCGGCGGCCGAGCCTACGCAGCGCCCACCGCGCCTGCGAGCGCAGCAGCGCCGCCGTGCTCACCTTCACGTAGGGCCGCGTGTGCATCGGCAGCGCCCGCGGGGTCAACCGGTGCAAGGAAGGCGACACCCGCCGCAGCTGCGGGGCCATCCCGAGCCGGGAGGCGCCGTAGCGGTACCGGTCGGGGGTCGCCGCCGAGATCGGCGGGTCGACCCAGAGCACGTCGGTGTGGGCGGTGAGCTCGGTGGCGAGCAGGCGATCCGAGCCGGCCACACCGTCCCAGGAGGTCCCGGCGAATACGACGATCACGCCGAGCATTCTTTCCTGGACGGTTCGAGCGCTGTCCGCCGCTGTCGGAACTCTGACCCCGGTTGCGTCGTGCATGTGGCGATTCGGTCGCTTCTGCACGTAGACCGTGTCGGCTACCGTCGCTACACGATCCCCCTCGTCGAGTGATTACCCCGATTCTTGGAGGCAGACATGCAGCCGTGTCCAACCTGCGGCGGCATGGGCATTGATGCGAACGGCTACTGCACGCAGTGCCGCACCTATCGAGGCGTCCCGCAGGCGCCGCAACCGCCGACGAGCGGATCGCCGTACAGCGGCGCGCCGTACAGCGGCGGGCCCTATGCCGGTTACCCCAGCCAGGACCCCTCGTTCCCGGACCAGGTCAGCGGCCCGGGGTATCCGGGGCAGGTCAGCGGCCCGCCCTCGTACCCGCCGGCCACCTACGGCGGGCAGTACGGCGCCTCGCCGACCCCGCCGAAGAAGAACAAGTTCCTCGTGCCGGTCCTCGCCCTCTCCGGAGTGCTGGGGCTGCTGGTCGTCGCGATCGTCGTGGTCGCGGTGAAAAAGGGCGGCGACGACCCGAAGGACACCCCGGTCGCGCAGCCCGGCCAGACCACGAGCGGCCCGAGCAAGAGCGCGAGCGCCAAGCCGAGCGCGGTCATCGACGAGTGCCTCGTCGGCACGTGGGAGACCAAGACCTACACCGAGCAGGTCTCGATGCAGGGCATCGGCGACGTGCCGTTCAAGCTCGACAAGAACGGCGCGGTGTTCACGTTCACCGCGGACGGCAAGCACACCCAGACGTACAAGGAGACGCAGTTCTCCGGCGACCCCTCGGTCAACGGCACGAAGGCCCACGTCGTCCTCACGGTCAACGCCAACGTGACCGCGGAGGTGCGCACCGCCGGCGGCAGCATCGCCTACACCAACGTCAAGAGCGACGGCAAGGGCACCGTCAGCGCGCCGAGCCTCGGCGTCAACGAGACCGAGGACTTCAGCCCGGGTGACGACCCGTCGAAGTACACCTGCTCCAGCAGCACGCTGACGCTGAACACCGCCCGGATCCAGTCGACGCTGACGAAGAAGAGCTAACGCCTGATCAGCATCTTGGCGGCCCCGTCGGGGTCGGCGATGTCGTCGCCGACCCGGCGGGCCCACCGGCCGCCCAGCACGAAGTAGCCGGTGGCCACCAGCACGTATCCGATCGCGACCACGATCAGTGCGGCCGCCGACCGGCCGTTGTCCGGCAGGGTGAGCGCACCGAGGTACATCCCGGCGACAAGCGTCAGGTTGAACGCCGTGTCGTTGATGCTGAAGACCCGGCCGCGGAACTCGTCGGCACACTCGTGCTGCAGCGCCGTGTCGGTGACGATCTTGAGAACCTGAGCGGCGAGGCTGGTCACGAAGACCGCGCCGAGCAGGAGCACCGGGTCGAACGGCAGGCCGAAGCCCAGGATCGCGAACCCGGTCGCGGCCACCGCGACCGCCACCCACCGCCAGCCGCCGATCCGGCGGGCGACCGGGGGCGTCACGAACGACGCGATCACCATCCCCACGCCGCCGGCGAGAAAAGCGTTGGCGATGGTACCGAATGAGTCGCTGACCTCACTGCCCGTGTTGAACACGGTGCGGAACAACAGCAGGCTCGCGAGCAGCACAACGCCGTAGAGCAGCCGGAACGCGGACTGCGCGAGGACCAGGTAGGCCGCGCCGCGCTTGACCACGAGGTGCCTCACCCCGGCGATCGTCCCCTGATTCACCTCGCGCACGGCCTCCCGGATCGGGACGCCGTGCCGGTCCGCCGCGTCGGGGCCGAGCTCTTCGGGGCCGAACGACAGCCGGCCGATGAGTGCCGAGGTCACATAGAAGATCGTCGCCATGGCGGCGAGCAGTGCGTAGCCGTGGAACGACGTCGCCAGCACGCCCTTGATGAGTGCGGCGCCGGTGCCGATGCCGACCGAGAAGCTCAGGGACCCGAGTGTCGCGGAGAACGAGTTCGCGGTCACCAGCATGTGGTCGTCGACCACGTGTGGCGTGGCTGCGGACAGGCCGGCCAGGAAGAACCGGTTGAGGCCGATGACGACGAGGGCCAGGAGGAACGCCACGAGCGACTCGTTGCCGTGCCAGATGTAAAGCGCGATCGGCAGCACCAGCAGCGCGCGGATCGAGTTGGCGACGGCGATGATCGAGCGGCGGCGCCAGCGGTCCAGGAACACCCCGACATACGGCCCGATCAGCGAATACGGCAGCAGCAGCACCGCGAAGCCGGCCGCGATCGCCATGGCGCCGGCCCGCTGCTCCGGGTTGAACAACACACTGCCGGCGAGCGCACCCTGGAACAGCCCGTCGCCGACCTGGGCGATCACCCGCACCGCCAGCAGCCGGCGGAAACCCTGCTGCCGCAGAACCGACCGCACGAATTGGGACTGAGCAGGTGCGGGTGTTGCAGCGGCGGACACGGCAAAAGCCTACGGTGCCCTGAGGTCCGGGCACATGCAGAAGGCCCGCACCGACAAGACGGCACGGGCCTTCTGCGCGACGAACGGTCAGGACTTCGGTGCCTCGACCGCCGGCCGGCCGTTCACCGGCTCGTCGGTGGCCAGGCCACCCAGCTTGCTGAGCAGCTTGGCGAGGTCGATGCCGGTGAGGTCGGTGCCCAGCTGCAGGCCCTGGGCCACGTTGTTGGCCACCGACTTCGTCAGCGACGACGCGCCGTCGGTCGAGATGACCGTCATCTTGTCGATGTTGGCCATCGGGTCGCTGGCGGCCTTCACCACGTCGGGCATGACGCGCACGAGCAGGTCGAGGATGGCCGCCTCGCCGTACGTCGCGAACGCGTCGGCCTTGAGCCGCATCGCCTCCGCCTCGGCCTGGCCGCGGGCCAGGATCGCGGACGCCTCGGCGGCACCCTCACGCTCGAGCGCATCGGCGATGGCGACACGGCGCCGCTGCTCCGCCTCACCCTCCTTGGCACCTTCGATCGCGTTGGCCTCGGCGAGCGCGGCACGGCGGGACCGCTCACCTTCACCGGTGAGACGCGCCTGCTCGGCGGAGGCCTGCGCGGCCGCGATGGTCGCCTGCCGCTGCGCCTCGGCGTTCGCGATCGCGGCGTTCTTGGCGGCCTCGGCCTCCTGCTCGACGCGGTACCGCTCGGCGTCGGCCGGCTTGCGGACCTCGGTGTCGAGCTGGCGCTGCTTGAGCTCGGCGTTGCGCTCGGCAACCTTCTGCTGCTCGGCGAGGATCGCCTGGTCCCGCTCGGCCTGGGCGAGCGGGCCGGCCGCGGCCGACTTCGCCTTGGCCGCGTCGATCTCGGCCTGGATGCCGGCCTGCTTCAGGGCGAGGTTCCGGTTCGCCTCGGCGATCGCCTCCTCCGACTTCAACCGCTCCGACTCGGCGGCCTGCCGGGCGTGCGCCTCGGCGATGGCGGCGTCGCGCAGCACGCGGGCGGCCTCGGGGCGGCCGAGGTCGGCGAGGTACGAACCCTCGGCGAAGATGTCCTGCAGCTGGAAGGTGTCGAGCACCAGACCCTGGTTGGTCAGCGAGTGCTCGGCCTCCTCGGCCACGGCTCCGGCGAACGCGGTGCGGTCGCGGATGATCTCCTCGATGGTGAGCCGGCCGACGATCGAGCGCAGCGCACCGGCGAGCACCTCGCTGGTGAACAGGTCGATCCCCTGCTGCTGGTTGAGGAACCGCTGAGCGGCGGCGCGGATCGCGTCCTCGGTGCCGCCGACCTTGACGATCGCGACGCCCTGCAGGTTGGCGCGGATGCCCTGCTTGCTCACCGCGCCGGTGATCTCGACGTGAATCCGGCGGCTGGACAGGTCGAGGACCTGCAGCTTCTGCACGATCGGCACGACGAACACCGACGCGCCCATGACGACCTTCTGCCCGGAGAGATCGGTCGACCGGGTCCCGTCGAGACCCTGCACCGACTTGCCCTTGCGGCCGGTGATGATGAACGCCTCGTTGGGCCCGGCCACCTTGATCCGCGACACGATGAACAGCACGAGGAACAAGACCAGCAGCACGGCGCCGCCGATCGCTACGAGCAGAACAGTGTCCATCTGCTTCCTTCGTATATAGGCGTTACTTCGACGTCCTGGTCAGGGGCGTTGCGCCGACTCAGATGGGGGTTTCCTCGACGATCACGCTGGTGGAGCTGGTCGCCTCGATGACGAAGACCCGGGCGCCCAGCGGGATCGGCTTGTCGGCGCGGGCGCTGAGCTTGACCGGCTGGCCGCCCAGCGAGATGCGGATCTCGCCGAACCCGTTCGGGGTGATGGGGGTGACGACCACCCCGGTGGTGCCGATCATGTCCTGCTGGGTCGGGGTGGCGTCGGTCCGCATGTTCATGGCCATCCGGGCCAGCTTCGTGGCCAGCCAGGCGGTCGGGACCGCGGCCACGGCGCCGACGACGACGGGTGCGACCTTCGAGTCGGTGACCGCTGCGACGATCGCGGCGGCGAACCCGAACGCACCGATGAACCCGGCGACCGCGGGCAGCGAGAACGGACCGGCGGCGTCGGGGTGGCCGATGTGGAAAAGGTCACCGATCAGCACCGACACCGCCAGCACGGCGACACCGATGCCGCCGATCACCAGGAACGTCGTCGCCACCTCGCGGTCCCCTCCCTCATGCCACCTGGAGGGTAACCCCCGCGTGCCACCTGGTCCGTCCGGCGAAGAGGCACAATTGACACCGTGCGATGGGGTGAAGTTCCCGCGCCGATCGATGCCCTCGGGGTAGCGGTCGACGACGTCGGCGTGTGCGGCGTCCGATTCGGCGGCGCGCCGGCCGCGACGGTGCCGCTGGAGGGCACGCTGGAGCTGGCGGCGGACGAGCTGGCACGGTATTTCGGGGGCGAGCCGCTGCGGTTCACGGTGCCCCTGTCGGTGCCCGGCGGATCCGACTTCGAGCGTGCGGTCTGGCGCGAGCTCTACGCCATTCCTTACGGCGAGATGCGCACCTACGGCCAGATAGCGTCAGCGGTGGGTGAGCCGGACGCGGCCCGGGCGGTCGGCGTGGCGTGCAACCGCAACCCACTCCCGGTCATCATCCCGTGCCACCGCGTGGTCGGCGCGGACGGCAAGCTGGTCGGCTTCGGCGGCGGCCTGTGGCGCAAGAAGGTGCTGCTGGAACTCGAGGCGAGGGTCCGCATCGAGCGCGAGTTCGACCTCTCCTGACCGCCGCACCACGGCGGGACACCGCGGTCGCGAGATCGGCAGCGGTGGGGGCTTGGCACGACGGCGATGGCAGGGAGGGCCGTCAAGGCCCGACCGGTGTCTGGCGGGAGCAACGGTCGTGCGTTGCACGGACCCGAGCCATGAATAAAAGGAAGAACGGGCCAAAGCAGAGCGCCCCTCCCGCGTCGAAGTCGGAAGGGGCGCCCGCGTCCTGAAGGGCGAGCCTCAGCTCTCGACCTCACCCTTGATGAACTTCTCGACCGACTCGTGTGCGTCGTGGTCGTTGTACTGGACCGGCGGGGACTTCATGAAGTAGCTCGACGCCGACAGGATCGGGCCGCCGATGCCGCGGTCCTTGGCGATCTTCGCGGCGCGGAGGGCGTCGATGATGACGCCGGCCGAGTTCGGGGAGTCCCAGACCTCGAGCTTGAGCTCCGCGTTGAGCGGCGTGTCGCCGAAGGACTTGCCCTCGAGGCGGATGTAGGCCCACTTGCGGTCGTCGAGCCACGGCACGTGGTCCGACGGGCCGATGTGGACGTCCGACTTCACCATCTCGTGCGGGATCTGGGACGTCACCGACTGGGTCTTCGAGATCTTCTTCGAGACCAGGCGGGTGCGCTCCAGCATGTTCATGAAGTCCATGTTGCCGCCGAAGTTGAGCTGGTACGTGCGGAGCAGCTCGACACCGCGGTCCTCGAACAGCTTCGCCAGGGCGCGGTGGACGATCGTGGCGCCCACCTGGCTCTTGATGTCGTCACCGACGATCGGCAGGCCGGCGTCCTCGAACTTCTTGGCCCACACCGGGTCGGAGGCGATGAAGACCGGCAGGGCGTTGACGAAGGCGCAGCCGGCGTCGATCGCGGCCTGGGCGTAGAACTTGTCCGCCTCCTCCGAGCCGACCGGCAGGTAGGAGACGACGACGTCGACCTGCGCCTCGCGGAGCGCGGCGGCGACGTCGACCGGCTGCTCGTCCGACTCCTCGATGATCTCGCGGTAGTACTGGCCCATGCCGTCGAGGGTCGGGCCGCGCTGGACGGTCACGCCGGTGGGCGGCACATCGCAGAACTTGATCGTGTTGTTCTCGCTGGCGCTGATCGCCGCCGCGAGATCCTGGCCGACCTTCTTCGCGTCGACGTCGAACGCGGCGACGAACTGCACGTCACCGACGTGGTAGTCGCCGAACTTGACGTGCATGAGACCCGGTACCCGGTCGTTCGGGTCGGCGTTGCGGTAGTACTCCACGCCCTGGACCAGGGACGAGGCGCAGTTACCGACGCCGACGATGGCAACGCGGACGGAGCTCATCGCGGATGCCCCCTTCTTGTTGTTCACGATGACCGCTCCGGACCTTCTGCCGAAGGCGGTTGAGGAGATTTGCCACTGCGTTCGTTCGCGATGAGCTCTTCGAGCCAGCGAACCTCGCGTTCACACGCATCGAGCCCGTGACGCTGCAGCTCGAGGGTGTAGGCGTCGAGCCGTTCGGCGGCCCGATTGAGCACGTCGCGCAGACCCTCCCGACGTTCCTCGACGCGGCGGCGACGGCCCTCGAGGATCCGCAGCCTGGTCGCGGGGTCGGTGCGGGCGAAGAACGCGAAATGCACCCCGAAACCGGCCTCACTTTCGTAGGTCTCGGGACCGGCGGCGCCGAGCAGCTCCTGGAAGCGCTCCTTGCCTTCCGCGGTGATCGTGTAGACCACGCGGCCCCGCTTGCCGGTGAGCAGGGGCACGTCTTCGGTGGACGTCGGCATGCCCGTCGCCGGCGCACCTTCGGTGATCCAACCGCTCGCCTGGAGCCGGCGCAGCGTCGGATAGAGGGAGCCGTAGCTGATCGCGAAACGGAACGCGCCCAGCTTGGTGGTGAGCTGCTTGCGGAGCTCGTAACCATGCATGGGGGACTCGTGGAGAAGGCCGAGGATCGCCAACTCGAGCATTCCTGGCCTCCTTCCGGTAACCGGCCCGATGTATCGGTCCGATACATCGAACGGTAGGCCGCTGACCGAACGGATGCAACGTGAGTGCCCGAGTGGCCTAGCCCACACCGCTGGTCGTCTATCGGACGGTTACCTATCGTGACCGAGGTCGCCGTGTGGCGCCTGACCGCGTACCCTCGGCCCCATGCGAACGCAGCGTCAGGTCGTCGACTTCTCCTTGCGGAGACGCGCCCTGCTGCGTGAGGTGCACTCCGGCCGCGTCGGCACCTATGAAGTGTGCGACGCATCGCCATACCTGAAGAGCGCAGCGAAATTCCACGGTGAGCCGACCGAGGAGCTGTGCCCGGTATGCCGCCGGGAAAACCTCACCCACGTGCATTACATCTACGGGGATGAGCTCCGGCAGTCGTCCGGTCAGGCCCGTCGCCTGGCCGAGCTGTCACTGCTGGCGATGACGCTGAGTGAGTTTCACGTCTACGTCGTCGAGGTGTGCCGGGACTGCGGCTGGAACCACCTCGTGGAGCAATACCTGTTGGGTCGCGATGGCCTGGCGGATCCGGACGACGGGGCCGACGGCCGGTCGAGCCGGATCCGAGGAGGGGCGGCCGAGTGAACCTGATCGCCGTGGCAGAGCGTTGTCACGTCGACAGGACCTATCCCTTAGACGCCCTGATCATCCCGCCGGCACGCGGCAAGGAGGCCACCCCGCGCCGGCCGATCGACAAGTGGCTCAGCTCACAGACATGGTGGCGACGGAGCATGCGACAACGACGCAACCGGCAAGGTGGGACGAATGAACTACGGTGACCCGGACAACCCCCCTTCGGGCCGCGCACAGGTTCCCGGTTCCACGCCGGGACCAGATGATTCCATCAAGCGCGCTGAGCCGCCGCCGACAGGCTCGGCGGGCCGGGCCACCGTCGGGCGTGCGCAGGTGGGCCGCGCGAGCGTGTCCCCGCCCAGCTCGCCGGTCAGCGGTGAGCCGGCCACCGCCCGCGCCTCCGTCACCCCACGAGCGGCCGCCTCCGGGTCCGCTCGCGCCTCCGCGTCAGTGCCGGTGGCCGGTGCCGCGGGTTCCTCCGGCCGCGCCGCGGTCGCGCGTGCCTCGGTGCGGGTCGGAGCACCTGCCGAAGGGATCGCCGACCCACCCGGCGACATCATCTCCAACGGCCCCGGCGGCAAGGGCAAGGGTGCCGCGAGCACCAGCGCCAAGGCCAAGAAGCGGCGCCGGCGCAACATCCTCATCGCTTCGATCGCCGCGTTCATCATGATCGCCGGCATCGGCATGGTGAGCGGCACCTACTACTTCGACCAGGTCGCGCTGCCCGAAGACCTCACGATGAAGCAGTCGACCACGATCTACTACGCCGACGGGGTCACCCCGATGGCCCGGATCGGCGACGAGAACCGCACGGTCGTCTCGATCGACGATATCCCCAAGCACGTGCAGCAGGCGGTCGTCGCGGCCGAGGACAACACCTTCTACACCAACGACGGCGTCGACTACAAAGGCGTCGTCCGCGCTGCCTGGAACAACGTCACCGGTGGCGAACGGCAGGGTGCGTCGACGATCAGCCAGCAATATGCGCGGCGGTGGGCCGAGCTCGAAGACGTCACCTACGCCCGGAAGCTGCGCGAGGCCGTCATCGCGCTCAAGCTGAACCGGCAGTACGACAAAGACAAGATCATGGAGATGTACCTCAACGTCGTCTACTTCGGGCGAAATTCGTACGGCATCCAGGCGGCCGCTCAGGCGTATTTCGGCAAGCCGGCCAAGGAGCTCACGATCGCGGAGGGCATGGTCCTCGCCGGCATCATCAAGAACCCCGAAGGCGGTAAGGGCGGCAGCCCCTTCGACCCCAACATCGACAAGCAGCAGGCCCTCAACCGGTTCAACTACATCAAGGGCCAGATGGTCAAGCTCAACTTCGTGCCGGCCGCCGAGGCGGACACGAAGATGGCCTACCCGGAGGGCAAGGTCCTGACACCCGCCCAGGCCCGTGAAAACGCGAAGAAGACCCTGGGCAGCATGGACAAGCCCGAGGGCCTCATCGTGCACCACGTGCTCGAAGAGGTGGCCGCGCTGACCAACCCGACGACCGGGAAGTTGCTCTACGAGGACACCGACTCCGACGGCAAGAAGAACTTCGATCGGATCCGCAACGGCGGTCTCAAGATCGTCACCACGGTTGACCATGTCGTCCAGCAGATCGCCGTGCGTGAGGCGAGCCGCAACAAAGAGTCGAACATGAACGATCAGCCCAAGAACCTACAGGCCGCGCTCGTTGCGGTCGAGCCGGGCACCGGTGCGGTGAAGGCCTACTACGGCGGGGACAAGGGCACCGGCGCCGACTATGCCGGCTGCTACAACGACCCGGTGCTCGGCGACGGCGGGGACGGCTGCTTCGGTGCCCACCCGCCGGGCTCGACGTTCAAGGTCTACACGCTGGCCACCGGCCTCATAGACGGTTACAAGATCGACTCCTACTGGAACGGCGACTCGCCGCAGGAGTTCCCCAACAGCGGCCGGACGAGCAAGAACCCGGTCAAGAACGCCGGTGAGGGCACTACCAGCTCGCCGGATTGCAAGTCGCATTCCGGCAAGTGGTGCACCTTGGAAGAGGTCACCGTCAAGTCGCTCAACGTCCCGTTCTTCGCGCTCGCCGAGCTCGTCGGGCCGGCGAAGGTGATCGACACGGCGCGCGCCGCCGGCATCACCGAGATGTGGGCGACCGTCAAGGACCCGCAGACCGACAAGTACAAGTCGAGCAAGATCGACCTGGTGCAGAAGAAGGGTTCCGAGGTCTTCCCGACCTACTTCAACACCGAGGTCGCCTTCGGTCAGTATCCGGTCACGGTCCTCGAGCACGCCGGCGGCATCGCCACCTTCGGCGCGCGGGGTCTCGCCGCGAAGACGCACTTCCTCAAGGAGGTGTGGACCGAGGGCAAGAAGACCTACGGCGAGGTGATCAAGCCGACCCGGATCCCGGGCTTCACCGACCAGATGGCCGACGACCTCAACACGGTGCTCCAGGGCGTGCCGAAGCACTACAACCTGAAGCTCAAGGACGGCCGCCAGCTCGCGGGCAAGACCGGAACGTGGCAGCTCGGCCAGACCACCAGCAACGCGCACGCATGGATGGTCGGCTACAGCGCCTACGATCCAAACAAGAAGTCGCCGGGTCTCGCGGCCGCGGTCTGGGTGGGCAACAAGGCCGAGGAACAGAAGATCGTCAACAAGAACGGCTCGCCGATCATCGGCGGTAACCTGCCCGGCCCGATCTGGCGCGACTTCCTCGACGGCGCACTCACCGCGATGAAGATGCCGGTCGTCAAGTTCCCGGCGCCAAAGTATGTCGGCCACAAGGATGTCGGCACGGGTGTCTCGCCGGCGCCGAGCATCCCGCTGCCAGGCACGTCCGGCGATCCGAACATCCCCGGAGGCGGAAACGGGGGCTTACCCGGAAACCCGGGTAGCCCCAGCCCGGGTCAGGGCGGTAACGGCGGTGGCAACGGTGGCGGGATCATCCCGACGACCAGCCCTACCCGAAGACGCTGATCGAGGGTCGAAGATGAGCGGCCACGGCTCCGGCGGTATGTTCGCCGGGACCGTGGCCGCCGTCGTTGGGGGTGGAGCGTTTTGGAGGCGGGCAGGCTGAAGGCCGTCCGATGGGTGCTGCTCGCATTGCTCGTGGCACTCGTCGCCTACGGGCACTGGTGGTACGGCAACCGGCACCAGTTCTTCGACCTCGGCATCTACCGGCAGGCCGTCAACTGGTGGCTGGACGGTCACGATCTCTACGACTTCACCAAACCGGACGACACGCAGGGCGCCCTCGGCTTCACCTATCCACCGTTCGGCGCCCTGGTCCTCGTGCCGTTCGGCGCGCTGCCATGGGGCGGCGCCGTCACCCTCTACGCCGTGCTCACCGTCGCCGCCGTCGTCCTCACGACCTACTGGCTGGTCGCGCCGGTCGCCCGCGACAAGATCCTCGCGATGGTTTTGGCGCTGACCGTGGTGAGCGCGCTGGAGCCGATCCGTGAAACGTACACGTTCGGCCAGATCAACATGGTGCTCGTCGTGCTGATCCTCGCCGACCTGCTGATCCTGCTGCCTCGCGGCAGCCGGTGGGCGGGCGTGCTCATCGGCCTGGCCGCCGCCGTCAAGCTGACTCCGGCGATCTTCATCGTGTACCTGCTGGTCAGCCGCCGGTACCGCGCCGGCCTGACCGCGATCGCCAGCGCGGCCGGCGCGACCCTGCTGACAGCGGCGATCGCGCCGCGCGCCTCCTGGGACTTCTGGACGACGGTCCTGTGGAAGGGCGAAGGCATCGGCAACGCCGCCTACACCTTCAACCAGTCCCTCTTCGGCATGCTCGCCCGTATCGACTCGCCGCCGAACCGGATCGCCTGGGTGCTGCTCGTGCTCGCGACCGCCGGCTACGGCCTGTGGCGCGCCCGCAAGGCGGCCCTTGTGGGTGACGAGGTCGTCGGCCTGACCCTGGCCGGCATCGTCGGCTGCCTGGCCAGCCCCATCACCTGGGCCCACCACCTGTACTGGTTCGTCCCCGCCTTGGTCGTGCTGGTGACGGCCTCGCGGAAACATCTGGCGTTCGCCGTGATCATCACGGTCACCGTCGGGCTCGGGATGGTGTCGTGGTTCGAGCAGGGCCTGCCCGTCCACCCATGGGGTGACGGCGTGCCGGGCTTCCTGATCAAGAACTGGTACCTGCTGCTGTTCGTGGCCCTGCTGTTCGTCCTGCCGATCCGGTCCCCGGCCCGCGACCGGGCCGGGCATGCCCCCGCTTCCGAGCCGGCGACGGTACGGTGATCCGATGCCGCCGATTGTGCGCCCCGAGCGTCTGAGCGACGAGCCCGCCAACTCCGACCGCTTCGTCGGTGGCCTGTCCGAGTCGATCGGCGGCCCCCTCGGCGACCACGCCGTGCGACAGCCGGTCCGCATGCCCGGTGGCGGCCGGTTCTGGACGCCGGCCCGCGTGGTGCTCCTGCTCGTCTGCGCCATGCTGAGCTTCCACTGGATGCAGAAGTCCCCCTGCCGCGACGCCGCCTGGGCGGACATGGAGCAGTACAAGTACTTCTGCTACACGGATGTCCTCGCGCTGTACTACGCGGAGGGCCTCAACGAGGGCAAGGTCCCCTACGCCGACCACCCCGTCGAGTACCCGGTCCTGACCGGCGCGTTCATGGGCGTCCTCGGCCTGCCGGTGCACAGCCTCGGCCAGCAGGGCGTGGTCAGCAACGAGGGCCAGACCTTCTACGACCTCAACGCGATCGTGCTCGGCGCCTTCGGCGTCGCGGCCGTCGGTGCGATCCTCGCCGTGCGGCGCCGCCGGCCCTGGGACGCCGCGATGTTTGCGCTGGCGCCGGCGCTTTTCGTGTCGGCGACCGTCAACTGGGACCTCTTCACCGTCGGGCTCGCGGCCATCGCGATGACCTACTGGGCCAAGCGAAAACCCGTGCTCGCCGGCCTGTTCCTCGGACTGGCGACCGCCGCGAAGTTCTACCCGATGCTCATCCTGGGCGCGTTCCTGGTGCTCAGCCTGCGCACGGGCAAGTGGCGTGATTTCTTCGTCACCGTGGGCACCGGCCTCGTCGCCTGGCTGGCGGTCAACGTGCCGATCGCCCTGCTCTACCGCGACTCCTGGCTGCGGTTCTTCGAGTTCAACTCGGAGCGCGGCATCGACTGGGGCACGCTGTGGTACATCGGGGCGCACTTCCCGCGCGGCTCAGGCCAGTACGGCTTCCCCTTCTTCCAACAGCTCGACCAGGATCCCGAGCACTCCACGCTCAACATCCTCTATCTCGGGCTCTTCGTGATCTCCTGCATCGGCATTCTGATCCTGGGCCTGACAGCGCGTCATGAGCCACGCCTCGCCCAGCTGGCGTTCCTGATCGTGGCGGCCTTCCTCATCACCGGGAAGGTGTGGTCGCAGCAGTACGTGCTGTGGCTCCTCCCGCTGGCGATCCTCGCCCGGCCACGCTGGGGGGCGTTCCTCGCCTGGCAGGCCGCGGAGGTCCTCTACTTCGTGTCCTTCTACGGCGAGCTCATGGGAGCGTCCGGCCGGCAGGTGTTCCCCGAGGGTGTCTTCGTGCTCGCCTCGATCCTGCGGCTGGTCACGCTGTGCGTGCTGGTCGGCTTCGTGATCCGCGAGATCCGCAACCCGGAGCAGGACGTGGTCCGGACGACGTACGAGGGCAAGGACCCGGACGGCGGCGTCTACAGCGACCGAGTGCCCGCCGAGGAGGACAAACCCGGCGAACTCGTCAAGGCAGGCTGAGTTTCACGCGGACCGGTCTGTAAAGCCGACGACCCGCGGCAGCGCGGTCGTCGGCTTTCTGCAGAAGGCGGTCTTGCCGCATGGAACGGAGTTTGACCTTGGAACGTCTCGGCCCCTCCCGGGGCCGCGATCCTCCAAGGTCAAACCCATCAGTCGGTGAGCTTGTACAGGACCACGTCGCCCTGCTCGGTGCGGTCCAGGCCCAGGCCGTCGATCGGGGCGTCGATGGCGCGCTCGTAGGAACTGCCCACCGCACGGCTGCGGATCACCACCACGGTGCGGATCTTCAGGTCGCGCAGCGCCGTCACGCTGGCCTCGTCGGGGAACTGCTGCATGGTCAGCCGCAGCTGCTCCTGGCCGCGCGGGGTGAAGCCGCTGCCCCCGTTGACCATCTGCGGGAAGCCGTCGGTGCTCCACAGCATGATGTTCATGTCGGTGAGCTCGTCGGTCGGCAGGACCATCAGCGGGCCCTGCAGCGTGCTCATGGCGAGCGGCGCCTTCGGCACCACCGGATTGGTGGGGTAGGGGATGTGCAGGCCCTCGATCAGCACCAGGACCAGCGGGATCAGTGTGGCGAACCGGGGCCAGAAGCCGGCCCGCGTGCCGACGTCGGTCTGGGTGCGGTCGGCGAACAGTTCGACCGCCTGGCGGGCGAACGCGCTGACGGCCCCCGCCGCGAGCAGCGCCAGGAACAGCGTCGTCCAGACCATGAGGCGGCCGGAGGTGCGGATGCCGTCGAAGCCCGGCAGCGCGCGGTAGAGCGCCAGGTAGCCGAACTCGCCGTCGCCGGGACCGCGGGTGCCCATCGCCAGCATGATCGACACGACGACACCGATGCCGAGGTAGACCCGGTGCCGGATCCGCCATGTGGAGACGAACAGGCCGGCGAACGCGAGGCCGTAGAGGAAGAAGCCGGGCAGCAGCGCCATCTCGGGTGCCCAGGTGAGCGACTGCCGGGCGCTCGCATACGCGTCGCCCCACAGCCACGACTCCGGCGGCGAGATGAAGAAGCCCTGGATCGGCGGCGAGAACAGCGACAGGATCTCCTCGCTGCGCCGCGCATAGGGGTGCTGCTTGAGGACCTGCAGGTAGGGGTAGGCCATCAGCGCGCCGACGGCGGCGAACGCGAGCCCGCCGCCGAGGTTGGCCAGGAAGAGCTTCCAGCCGAACGGCCTGCTGACCGCCCACACCCGGACGTGCCGGTAGCCCCACAGCACCGCCGTGATGAGCACGATGCCGAGCAGCACGTATGCGAACGGGATGCCGATGCCGAAGCCCAGGCTGATCTGCCAGGCGGCCACCAGCCAGCCGGCGACGACCCAGCCCCAGCGCCGCTTGTCGGGCTCATAGCCCTTGGTGAGCGAGAATCCGTGCCCACGGGCCAGCATGGCCAGGGCCAGCGCGATGCCGCCGATTGAGAGCACGTGCAGGTGGCCGGCCTGGCCGAGCCGCCAGGGCGCGTAGGCGAAGGCCGCGCCCGCCACCGCCGCGCCGGTGCGCCCGGCGCCGAGCTGGCGGGCCAGTGCGTAGGCGCCGAAGAACGCGAGTGCGAAGATCAGGACGAAGATGATGTTGTACCGGACCACGGCGGCCACCGGGCCGCTGCCGATCATGCCGGCCGGCGCGTAGCCGAGCAGGGTGTCGGAGAACGCGTAGCCGTACATGTTCGGGAAGAACGCGTTGGCGTTCCACAACTGGGCCGGGTCGGTGGTGAGAACGTGCCCCGCCCATGACATCTGCCAGGCCTGCAGCGTCGGATCCCAGATGTCCTGCGGGATCGTCGAGGCGGGGTGCTTCAGCGTCGGCCAGGTCATGAGCGCGGCCAGCAGGACCGAGCCGATCGCGGCCAGGGTCCACTCGTGCCCGAGGAACCGGCCGGCACCGGTGGCGACCCGCGTGGAGATGCGCCGGGCGCGGCCGGGGACCGCCTCGGGCACCGGGGCGAACGCCTCGAACGGGTCGCTGTCCGGCTTCTGCTCCCCCGCCTCGCTCTTGCCGGTGGCGGCCTCCGGATCGGCCTTCTCCGGCTCGCCAGGCTTCTCGGGCTCCTCCCCGGTGGTCGCCGATGCTTCCTCGTCCGATGGCTCCGACACCGTGGGCTCCGACGAAACGTTGGTCACGCCAATCGCTCCCGCAGATAGTTGATGTCGGCTCCCTGGCCCTCCGCACCGCCCGGCGTCTCGACCAGGGCCGGCGCACCGGCGGCCCGGATGACCGCCACGATCAGCTCCGGGTCGATCTCGCCGGCGGCCAGGTTGTCGTGCCGGTCGCGGCCGGAGTCGAACCCGTCGCGGGAGTTGTTGGCGTGGATGAGGTCGATCCGGCCGGTGATCGCCTTGACCCGGTCGACGATGTCGAGGAGGTTTTCCCCGCCGGCGTGGGCGTGGCAGGTGTCGAGGCAGAAACCCACCTCGTAGTCACCCACCGCGTCCCACAGGCGCGCGAGCGAGTCGAACCGGCGTGCGCACGCGTTGTCGCCGCCGGCGGTGTTCTCGATCAGCACCGGGATGGCGAATCCTCCCTGCTCGGCCGCGTAGGCGAAGGTCTTGCGCCAGTTGTCGAAGCCGGCCGCGAGACCGTCGGCCTTCTCGACGTGACCGCCGTGCACGATCAGGCCCTTGGCACCCACCTTCGCCGCACCCTGCGCATGGCTGAAGAGCAGCTTGCGGCTGGGAATGCGGATCCGGTTGTTGGAGGAGGCGACGTTGATCCGGTATGGCGCGTGGATGTAGACGTCGACCTCCGACGACCGCAGCGCCTCCGCATCGGCACGGTCCTTCGGATCGGTCCAGGCCTGCGGGTCGGTCAGGAAGAACTGGACGAGGTCCGCACCACGCGCGGCGGCCTCGGCCAGTGGCTCAGCGGGGTCGACGTGAGCACCGATTCGCATGCCGCAGAGCCTACGACGTGGGGCTGACACTTCGCGCGACCCGGGCGGGAGGGTAACGACCGAAGCGTCCGGAATGCGGTGCTTCCGTCACCGTCCTGTCCGCCGGGTCGTTACGCACGTAGCCGCTCGTGATCGCGTCCGTGATCGTGTGGCTCGATGGAATGACCCCCAGTCGATCCCCAACCTTGGATGGCTACCTTGTCTGGACACCGTTCGGCAGTCCGCTCGAGTCGCCGCGCGCCGAAGACCGGGAAGCGTATCGTCGCGGCCGCCGCGGCGCTCGTCGCCGCAGCCCTCACCGCTGGCGCAGGCCCGGCGAGCGCCGCACCCGCGACGCCGACCGTGGAGTTCAGCGGCGGCAGCGTGCTGAGCCTCCTGATCTGCAAGTCCGAGCCGAACGCCGGCACCGTCAGCGTGCCGGCCGAGTCGCGGGTGAACTTCGTCAACCGTCTCGGGCAGAACGCGACCCTCAAGGTCGACGGCAAGGCCGTCTCCGCGGTGCAGCCGAACCAGGCGGTGCCTGTCGTGTTCCGGAAGGGCCCGGCGGTCGAGGTCGCGATGACCTTCTCCTGCGGTGTCGGCGTCGTCGAGCAGTTCAAGCCGGTCTCCGTCGGCGTGACCAGCGCGCCCGCGGCCGCTGCGCCGTCGGCGAAGCCGGCCACGCCGACCGGTCCCGCGGGCGCCGCCGCCTCGGCGGCGAGCAACGCGATCAAGGGCAAGACGAGCACCGGGCCGTCCAGCCGGTCGAGCCGGACCCAGGGCGGCGCGACATCCGGCGCCGGCGCGACAGGCGGCTCGGAGACCACCGGCACGGAGCCGGCGGACCCGTCGCTGCTCGGGCCGGACGCCACCGCCGCGCCGGCGGTCGGTGCCGAGCCGAGTGCACCGACCGAGGACCGGGTGATGGTGGAGCAGCCGGTGGCCGCGACCGGTCCGGTCCGCAACGCCCCGACCGGCCTGCTGGCTCTGGTCGCGACGGTCTGCGCGGTAGGCGTAGGAATCGCCGCAATTCGGGCTATTATTGCCCAGCGGTCAACCCGCGCGAGCTTCGCTTAAGGTACAATTTTTCTAGCTCCGCGGGGCGCAGTCATCCAACGCACCGGTGTGGTCGTTCCTCCCCAGGTCCCACCCAAAGAAGCGGATGACGCGCCCCGCGGTCTTTCCATGTGCACGCTGTGTGTACTCTGGTTCGGTCGACCGCCTGGGTGCGGTCGACGACGCATGACCTCCTGCCGCGGACGGACCGCGGCCGCTTAGCCCGTAGGAGGTGAGAACGTCTTGCGTCATTACGAGATCATGGTGATCCTCGACGGAAGTCTCGAGGAGCGCACCGTCGCCCCGTCGCTCGACACGTATCTCAACGTGATCCGGACGTCGGGTGGCTCGGTGGAGAAGCTCGACGTGTGGGGCCGCCGGCGCCTCGCGTACGAGATCAACAAGAAGACCGAGGGCATCTACGCCGTCATCGACCTCCAGGCCTCGCCGGAGTCTGTGGCGGAGCTGGACCGTCAGCTGCGACTCAACGAGTCCGTGCTGCGCACCAAGGTCATCCGGCCCGAAGTCCGCTAAAGCGGACCGGGCGAGATCGATCTGCTTCGCCGTGTGTCCAGGGAAATTGTCAGACCCCTGTGACATCGTGGCCATACACCAGCGCGCGAGGAGTTGACTCATATGGCAGCGGGAGACACCACGATCACGGTCATCGGCAACCTGACCGACGACCCTGAGTTGCGTTTCACTCCATCAGGAGCCGCGGTCGCCAAGTTCCGGGTGGCTTCCACCCCCCGGTTCATGGACCGCCAGAGCAACGAGTGGAAGGACGGCGAGCCGCTGTTCCTGTCCTGCACGGTGTGGCGTCAGGCGGCGGAGAACGTCGCCGAGTCGCTGCAGCGTGGTGCCCGGGTGATCGTGTCCGGACGGCTCAAGTCCCGGACCTACGAGACTCGCGAGGGTGAGAAGCGCACCGTCATCGAGCTGGAGGTCGACGAGATCGGCCCCTCGCTGCGCTACGCGACCGCCAAGGTCCAGAAGATGTCGCGCAGTTCCGGTGGCGGCGGCTTCGGCGGCGGTGGTGGCGGTGGAAACGCTGGCGGCGGGTTCAACGAAGACCCGTGGGCCAGCGCGACCCCGGCCGCCGCTGGCGGTGGTGGCGGCAGGTCGAGCTCATCCTTCGACGACGAGCCCCCGTTCTAAGGCATCAGGAGCAAGAGCAATGGCGAAGGCTGCGGCCCTGCGCAAACCGAAGAAGAAGGTGAACCCTCTCGACAAGGAGGGCATCGCCTACATCGACTACAAGGACACCGCGCTGCTGCGCAAGTTCATCTCCGACCGGGGCAAGATCCGCGCCCGGCGGGTGACCGGTGTGACCGCCCAGCAGCAGCGGCAGATCGCGCGCGCCGTCAAGAACGCGCGCGAGATGGCACTGCTCCCCTACACCGCGACCGCGCGCTAGGGGAGGGCTGACATGAAGATCATTCTCAAGCAGGAGGTCTCCGGCCTCGGCACCCCCGGCGACGTCGTCGAGGTGAAGGACGGCTACGGGCGCAACTACCTGCTGCCGCAGGGGTTCGCGATTCCGTGGAGCAAGGGCGCGGAGAAGCAGATCGTGACGATCAAGCGGGCCCGCTCGGCCCGGGAGATCCGCGACCTCGGCCACGCCAACGAGGTCAAGGGCCAGCTCGAAGGCCTCTCGGTCAAGCTGGCCGTCCGGGCCGGCGAAGGCGGCCGGCTCTACGGCTCGGTCACGCCGGCCGAGATCGCCGACGCCGTCCAGCAGGCCGGCGGCCCGGCGATCGACCGTCGCCGCCTCGAGCTGCCCGGCCACATCAAGTCGGTCGGTGACTACAAGGTGCAGCTCAAGCTGCACCCGGAGGTCGCCGCCGTCTTCACCGTCAAGGTGACCGCGGCCAAGTAGTCCGATCAGAAAAGGGGGCCCATCCGACCCCGGGCCCCCTTTTCTGCGTTCCGGGGTCAGTCGTAGAGCTTCACGGCCGCGGAGATGACCTCGGAGAGCTCGGCGAGCCGTGGGTCGTCGGTCGCCCGGCGCGCCACGGACGTGATCTCCAGCAGGTCCCTGAGCCGCACCTCCTGGGCGAACTGGCTGCCGCGGAGGACCTCCGCGAAGTACGCCGCCGCGTAGCAGACCCGCACGGGCACCGCCGCCTCGGCGAACTGCTCGTCCAGCGCCGCCACCGTCACCGGCTGCGTCTGCTCACTCGCCTCCCGCGTCCGCGGGTCCTGCCAGCGCACCCGCACGTCCGCCAGGTGGCCCTCCGCACCCGGGCGCAGGTGCAGCGCGTACAACGCCGTTACCGCGTGGCCCGGCCCCACCTCACCGCCGTCGACCTTGTCGTTGCGGAACGCCGACGCCGACAGCGCGCGGTTGTCGTAGCCGATCAGGCGATACGAGATCACGGTCTTCGGATCGAACTCGACCTGCGCCTTCGCGTCCAGCGCCCGGATCGCCAGCGTCGCCGGCAACTGCTGGACGAACACCCGGGCCGCCTCCTCCTGCTCGCTCACGTAGACGACGTAACCGTCGCCCTTGTCGGCCAACTGCTCCATGAAGCGGTCGCCGTAGTCGCTGCCCACCCCCACGCCGAGCAGCGTGATCTGCTTCGCCGCCGCCTCCTGCACCTCGCGGACCAGTGCCGCCGCGTCGGTCGTACCGACGTTGGGAAGGCCGTCGGACAGCAGGATGACCCGGTTCGTCGCGCCGTTGCGGAAGCTCTTGCGCGCCGTGTCGTAACCCAGCCGCAGGCCGGCCTCCAGGTTCGTGCTGCCGGCCACCCGCAGCCTGTCGATCGCCGAGTGCAGCGCGTCGCGATCACGCACCCCCGTCATCGGGCGCAGCACCTCGGCCTCGTTCGAGTACGCGATGAGCGCCACCGAGTCGGACGTGCGCAGCTGGTCGGCGAGCGTGTGCAGGCCGTGCCGGACCAGGTCGAGCTTGCCCGGCTCGGCCATCGACCCGGACACGTCGACGACGATCGTCAACGCCGCGTCGCGCCGCTCACCGGCAGGCTCGGCCTGAGTTTGCAGCCCGACCCGCAGCAGGCGCGCCGCGTCATCGGCGTTGCGGTGTGTCTGCGGCAGGCGAGTGCCGTCCGCCGTGATCGCGAACCCGTTCCCGGTCGGCTGCCGGTACCCCTGATTGAACGTGTTGACGAACTCCTCCGGCCGGATCGTGCTCGGCGACGGCCGCCGCCCGTCGAGCAGCTGCCGCTTCGCGAAGCCGTACGACGCCGTGTCGACGTCCACCGCGAACGTCGAGATCGGCTGATCGGTCACCGACCGCTCGCCGGCGCCGGTCGCGGCGGACTCCTCACCCGCCGTGTCAGCCTGCGGCGCCGCCGTGCCCGGCGGACCGTACCCGGGTTGCGGTGCCTTCGCCGAACCGGTTTCGGCGTTGTCGCTCCCCGCACTGCACGCCGAGAGACCCAGTGCCGCGACCGCCACGACGGCGAGGACACCCAAGCGTTTCCGACTGACCATCAAAAGCCTCCCTGGAAGGTGTTTGGCCGGTCAGACGGCGACCCTTCCGGGACGGATCCGGGCGTGATCGGACAGTGACGCAGCCGTGAGCGACGGTGATCGTTCCGAGAGAATGCCGTGACCGGTCGACGGGAACCTCGGCGGGCCACGCTGCGTCGCCGGACCCGTCGCCGCCGGTCAGAACTGGGTCGCCAGCACCGCGAACAGCACCGTGGCGACACCGGCACCCAGGACGGCACTCGCAAAACCGATCGCCGTCGGCCGCCACCCCGACGTCGCCCATCCCAGGAACATCGCCACCGAGATGCTCAACGCCAGCGAGACCGCGAACTGCGGCCCGTTGTCGAGCAGATTCGTCAACGCCTCCGTCCGCGGCGCCGGACACGGCACACCGAACGGATCGACGCACCCCTCGCGCGGATCACCGGACAACGTGAGGGCCCAGATGGTGTACGCCAGGATCGGCACCACGTACCACCCGGCGGTCGCGATGAACGAGCCGATGTAGTTGCTGCGCTCGTCCAGTTCGTCGTCCTCGTCGTCGGCCTGCCGCGGCGGAGCCGGGCGGCCACGGGGACGGACCGCGTAGTAGTCCTCACCCGGCGACCCCGGCCGGCGGCGCGGCGGTGGCTCCGGCTCGTACCGGCGCTGACGGCCGGTCGTCCACTCCCCGGTCCGGTAGTCGTCGTGGTCCAGGACCCGCCCCTGGCCCGGCCGGGGGCCATAGGGATCGGTACGGGCGTGAAACGGCTCGATGCCGTAGTCATCGCCCTCGGGCACGCGCTGCTGCGGGATCCAGCGCTCATGCCGGGGATCCCATCGCCCGGTCTCCGGCGACTGCTGATCACCGCTGTCCCGTGATCTCTCCCAATCCGGGTATGCCACGGCCGGAGCGTCACCCGTTCGTGATCCGAACGCCATCGGCCGTACAGTCGGAAAAAACTTCGGCGACTTTTTCCCGCACACAGGCTGTGGATCACGAAATCCCAGGTCAAGGCCGATTTACCGACCGGGTGAACCTCGTTGTCCACAGGTCTGTGCACAAGGTTTCCCACCCCTTGAGGCCCGCTCTCCACAGGTTGTCCAGAGACTTGTCCACCGGCTAACTTTGACGAACGCCAGTCGCTCCATACCGTTGCGCGGGGCGCTCCACGCGCCGCGCGGTTTCTGTCATACCCGTGAGGTCTACTGGCCTCGGGGGTATGACGAGGGGGGCGAAGTGTCGATCACCGACGACAGGCGGACGGATCCTTGGGACGAGGCAGCACCGGCAGAGCCGGGGCGCGACGGGGCTGACGCCCGCCCGAACGGCGGCGCCCAGACCTTCGAACGCACCCCACCACAGGACGTCGCCGCCGAGCAGAGCGTGCTGGGCGGCATGCTGCTGTCCAAGGACGCCGTCGCCGACGTCGTCGAGATCCTCAAGACGCACGACTTCTACAAACCCAGCCACTCGACCATCTACGACGCGATCCTCGACCTCTACGGTCGCGGCGAGCCCGCCGACGCGGTCACCGTCGCCGCGGCCCTGAGCGACTCAGGCGCCATCAGCAAGGTCGGCGGCGCCGCCTACCTGCACACCCTCATGGCCGCCGTGCCGACGGCCGCCAACGCGTCGTACTACGCACGGATCGTCGCCGAGCGCGCCGTCCTGCGCCGGGTCATCGAGGCCGGCACACGCATCGTGCAGCTCGGTTACGGCGCCGGCGGCCAGGGCGGCCGCGACGTCGACGACGTCGTTGACCTCGCCCAGCAGGCGATCTACGACGTCACCGAGAAGCGCGTCAGCGAAGACTTCGCCGTCCTCGCCGAGATGCTCCAACCGACCCTCGACGAGATCGAGGCGGTCGGCGCCCAGGGCGGCATGATGACCGGCGTCCCGACCGGCTTCAGCGACCTCGACCGCCTGCTCAACGGCCTCCACGCCGGCCAGCTGATCATCGTCGCCGGACGCCCCGGCCTCGGGAAGGCCCTGGCGCTCGACACGCCGCTGCCCACCCCCGACGGCTGGACGACGATGGGTGCGGTCAAGGCCGGCGACCAGGTCCTCGGCGCCGACGGCCGTCCCACCACGATCGTCAACGCCTTCGACGTGCTGCACGACCGTCCGTGCTACGAGGTCGAGTTCTCCGACGGCAGCACGATCGTCGCCGACGCCGAGCACCTGTGGAAGACCACCACCGGTGCCGGTCGGCGCCGACAATCCGCACAGGTGCGGCAGTGGCCGGCCGGTGAGCTGGTCGGCCGGCGATTCACACACGTGCTTCCGGTCGCCACCGGAGAGGCCGGTGCAGCGGGCATGCTGAGCAACCACCGCCTCGCCGGCCCACGGCCGCACCCGTACTCGCGCATCGACCTGCTCAGCGGCCTCCGGCAGCGCGTCCACCAGCACATGGACGCCGAGACGAGGACCGTGCACGAACCGATCGTCACGACCGCCGAGATCGCCGCCTCGCTGCGGCACCCCGTCGACGGCCGGCTCAACCACGCGGTGGAGAACACCCGGCCGCTCCAACTGCCCGACCGGTCCGACCTCCCAGTTCCGCCGTACATGCTCGGAGCCGGGCTCGGCGAGGGGCACATCCCCGACGCATACCTCCGTGCCTCCGAGCGGCAGCGCCGGGCGCTGCTTGCCGGCCTGCTGGACACCGGCGGCATCGTGGCGCCGACCGGCAACGTTCAGTACACCACCACCTCCGCGCGGCTGGCCGATGGTGCCTACGAGCTGGTGGTGAGTCTGGGGTACCGCGCCACCGTGACCCGCAGAAAGGTCAACGGCACGGCAGCGTCCACGATCGACTTCTCGACGACCGACGAGGTCTTCCGCCTGGACCAGAAGTGCGAGGCCCACCGTCGGCGGCTCCGGGCAACCTCCATGGCGCGAACGGGCAGTCGCCACATCACAGCTGTGCGTCCGGTGCCGAGCGTGCCGGTGCGCTGCATCCAGGTGGACAACGCCGACCATATGTACCTGGCCGGCCGAGCGATGATCCCCACCCACAACTCGACCGCCGCCATGGACTTCAGCCGGGCGGCGTCGGTCAAGCACAACATGGCATCGGCGATCTTCAGCCTGGAGATGTCGAAGGTCGAGATCGTCATGCGACTGCTCTCGGCCGAGGCACGGGTTCCGCTGCACGTGCTGCGCTCCGGGCAGCTGTCCGACGACGACTGGACCAAGCTCGCGCGGCGGATGGGCGAGATCAGCGAGGCACCGCTGTTCGTCGACGACACGCCCAACATGAACCTCATGGAGATCCGGGCCAAGGCACGCCGGCTCAAGCAGCGGCACGACCTCAAGCTGATCGTGGTCGACTATCTGCAGCTCATGACGAGCCCGAAGCGCACCGAGAGCCGGCAGCAGGAGGTCGCCGACCTGTCCCGTGGCCTGAAGCTGCTGGCCAAGGAGGTCGAGTGCCCGGTGGTGGCGGTCAGCCAGCTGAACCGTGGCCCGGAGCAGCGCACGGACAAGCGTCCCCAGCTGTCCGACCTTCGCGAATCGGGTTGTCTCACGGCGGACACACGAGTCATGCGGGCCGACACCAATGCCGAGGTGTCACTCGGTGAGCTCCTCAGAACCGATGCTCGTGACGTTCCGGTGTGGGCGCTGAACGACAAGTTGCAGTACACCGCACAGACCATGACTCATGTGTTCCCCAGTGGACGCAAGGAGGTCTTCCGGATGCGTCTCGCGTCGGGCAAGGTCATCGACGCGACCGCAAATCACCCGTTCCTGACGTTTGCGGGTTGGACGCCGCTCGACGAACTCGGGGTGGGGCATCGTCTGGCCGTGCCGCGGCACGTCCCGCCGCCTCTGCAGGTGCAGGCGTGGCCCGAGGAAGAAGTCGTGCTGCTCGCGCACCTTCTCGGTGACGGATCTTTCGTCAAGCGTCAGCCGATCCGCTATGCCAGTGTCGACGAAGCGAATCTTCGAGCCGTCGCCGATGCCGCAAGGCACTTCGGTGTCACGGCTGTTCGAGACGACTACCCGGCTGCGAGAGTCACGACTCTTCGCCTGCCTGCCCCCTTCCAACTGGCACGGGGCCGACGGAATCCAATTGCCGAATGGCTGGACAAGCTCGGCCTCTTCGGGCTGCGTTCACACGAGAAGTTTCTGCCGGAGAGCTTGTTCGCCCTGCCGAAAGAACAGATCAAGGTATTTCTCCGCCACCTGTGGGCCACGGACGGGTCGGTGACGACACGCACCGGCGGTGGGAGCGGAGGACGTGTCTACTTCGCTTCCACGAGCGAGGCGATGCTGCAGGGCATTTCCCGCCTGCTGCTGCGCTTCGGGATCACCGCAAGGGTTCGGACGGTCACGCCAGGTCCCTACCGGCCGCAGTACACGTTGGACATCTCGGGCCGCGACGATCAGCTTCGGTTCATTCGAGAGATCGGTGTCTACGGGAAACGGGCCCGTCAATGCGAACGTCTGCGTGCGGCGCTGGAAGCGGTCAAGAGCAACACCAACGTGGACACGGTGCCCAAGGAGGTCTGGAACTCCGTGCGCAAGGTGCTGCTCGAGGCAGATATGACGCATCGCGAGTTTGCGCTGGCTATGGGAACGCAGTTCAGTGGCAGCACGATGTGGAAGCACGCACCGAGCCGTTCCCGGCTTGCTCAGGTCGCTGCGGTTCTGGACAGTGCCGAGTTGGATCTCCACGCGACCAACGACATCTTCTGGGACGAGATCAGGTCGATCGAGAGTCTTGGTGAGATGGAGGTGTTCGATGCGACGGTCACCGGGGTGCACAACTTCGTGGCCAACGGCATCGCCACCCATAACTCGATCGAGCAGGACGCCGACGTCGTGATCTTGCTGCACCGGGACGACTACTACGACAAGGAGTCGCCGCGGGCCGGTGAGGCGGACTTCATCGTCGCCAAGCACCGAAACGGCCCGACCGACACGGTGACGGTCGCCGCGCAGCTGCACCTGTCCCGGTTCGTCGACATGGCGATCTAGCGCCGAGACGAGCGTGGCCGTGCAGCGGTGTGCGACGAGAGCGCGGGCGGTGGCCTACGCCGCAGACAGGAGACGGGAGACCTCGGCGTCGGCGATCTGGCGGAAGTCGTCGTAGTAGCGGCTGACCGAGCCGAAATCCACTGCCGTCAGTGGGCAGATCACCTCGTCGGCCAGGTGGCGGAGGCGGTCGACCGCGGCCGCAGCGCCTACCGGGGCGGCCAGCACGACGCGGGTGGCGCCCAATGCACGGGCCACGACCACCGCGGCCTGCGCGGTGGCGCCGGTCGCCAGGCCGTCGTCGACGACCACGGCGACCAGGCCGGTGAGGTCCAGGTCGCCGCGGCCCAGGCGGAAGAGGCGTTCGCGGCGGGTGAGTTCGTGGTTCTCGTGGCGGATCACGGGCGCCATCTCGTCGGGCTCCAGGCGGGTCGAGATCTCCTCGTTGAGGACCTGCACGCCACCCGGGCCCACGGCGCCGAACGCCACCTCGGGCGCCCACGGCACGCCCAGCTTGCGCACGACGAGAACGTCCAGCGGGAGGCGCAGGCGGTGCGCCACCTCGGCGGCGACCGGCACGCCGCCGCGTACCAGTCCCAGCACGATGGCATCGGTGCGGCCGGTGTAGTGCGTGAGCCGGTCGGCGAGTGCCGCGCCGGCCTCGAGCCGGTTGCGGTAACCCATACCTCCTGTCTACGCCGTGGGGGCGGTCCGCGTCATGCGGTCGCGGGTCCGGTCCTCCGTATCGGCGTCGGTGTCCGCTGCGCGAGTGCGCAGTGACCCCCACAGGGCGAGGAACGCGGCGGGGTAGAGCAGGTATCCGAACCGTGTGGTCGGCGTGAGCATGATGGCGCAGGTCAGCCCCACGGCGACGACCAGCGCGGCGGCACCGGCACCGGCGGGCGGACGGCGCAGGAGCCACCAGCCGAGCGCCAGGGCCGCCAGAAGGAGTAGACCCAGGGAGATGTACTTCCCGGCGGGCAGCGCTTCGGCGATGAGATGCCCGGGCAGCGGCGACTGCGCGGGGCTGGTGACCAGGCCGTGCCCGGAGGGGAAGCGCAGGACGTTTTCGACGTAGGCGTCGAAGCCGGCCAGCAGTGGCGGCAGCAGGGCCAGGAGGGGGAGGCCGAATGCGCCTGAGGCGAACCGCCGTGCGGCCGGGAGGCGTCCGGTCCGCCAGGCGAGCAGCAGCAGTACCACGGCCACGGGCAGGGCGAAGAGCTTCAGGGCGCCGGCCAGGCCGACCGCCACTCCGGCGGCCAGGAACCGGCTGCGGGCCGCGAACGCGATCGCGAGCAGGGCGAGTGCCAGGACGGGCAGGTCGTCGCCGCCGGTCGCGAGCGTCAGTGTGCACAGGGGGAGGGCGAGTACGGCCTGTGCGACCAGGACGGTGGAGCGTGGGCGCAGGAGGCTCAGCGCGTACCAGATCAATCCCGTGGTGACGACGGCGAACCAGATCCTGGCATCGGTCCACCAGGCGGATCCGAGGGTGGCGCGCGGCAGGCCGAAGAGGGCCATACCGGGTTGGTACGGGGTGTAGCCGAGCAGTTGCTCACCGGTGGGCAGGGCGGCGATCGACGGGCGGTTGAGGTAGGGGGTGCCGGTGGCGAGCAGCCGTTCGCCGGCCTGCTCGACGACGAGGACCTCTTCCTGCGCGCGGTCGGTGCGCCCGCCGGCGCGCTGGACGGCCTGCGTGACGAGGGGCACGAGCGCCACGGCGACGTAGACGAAGCTGACGAGCCAGGTGCGCCGGATCAGGCCGGTGAGTGCGAGCAGCGCGGCGGCGGCATAGCCGAACCAGGCGATGGCGCCCCATGCGCGGTGCGGCATCAGTGTTGACGTCAGCGCGGTGACGCCGGCGAACGCGGCACAGAGCGCGTAGAAGCCGGCGTCGAGGAGGCGGGTGCGGCGGTCGATGGTTATGTCGACCATTCTCGCCCGGCCTCGCTCGGGCCCGGGCGGCGGGACCGGCGGGTGCGGGACATCCGGATGACGGCGCCGGTGTCGTGCAGCGGCGCGGCGAGGACGCCGTCGCCGCGCTGGAGAGCGGCGAGCAGCCGGTCGGCGGGCATGGCGCGGGCGAAGAGGTGTCCCTGCCCGGCTGGGCAGCCGAGCTCCCACAGTTGCTGGCGTTGCTCTTCGCGTTCGACGCCTTCGGCGACGACCACGAGGTCGAGGCTGCGGCCGAGGTCGATGGTCGAACGGACCACGGCGCCGGGGGCGGAGGCGTTCATGGCGGCGACGAAACTCCGGTCGATCTTCAGCTCGTCGACCGGGACCCGGGCGAGGGTGGCCAGTGACGAGAACCCGGTGCCGAAGTCGTCGAGGGCGAGCCGGATGCCCTGGTCGCGCAGGGCGGCAAGGACGTCGTCGACGACCTCGAGCTTGCTGAGCGTGACCGACTCGGTGAGCTCGATGACCAGTGCCGAGGAGGGGACACCGCGTGCGCCGAGGCGGCGGGCGACCGCGTCGGGGAAGGACGGGTCGAGCAGGCTGCGGGGCGAGACGTTGACGGCGACCGGGATGGGGTGGCCGTGGTCGGCCCAGAGGGAGACGGCCAGCAAGGCCTGGTCGAGGACGGCGTCGGCGAATGCGGCGAGCTGGCCGGAGCGTTCGATGGCGCCGAGGAAGCGGTCGGGGGCGAGGTCACCGCGGTCGGGGTGGTGCCAGCGGGTCAGTGCCTCGGCGGCGATGACCTGACCGCTGGCGAGGTCGACGATCGGCTGGAAGTTGACGGTGAACTGCCGCTCGGCCACGGCGCGGGCGAGGTCACCGCCGAGGGTGAGGGAGCCGACGTCGGCGGTGTCGCGGGCGTGTGCGTAGACGACGACCCGCTGGCCTTCCTGTTTTGCCTGGTACATCGCCACGTCGGCGCGGCGGAGGAGCTCGCCGATGCTGCCGCCGCTGGCGGTGGTGGTAACGCCGCAGCTGGCCTCGACACTGATCCGCATATCGTCGAGCTCGATCGGCGGGGCGAGCGCATCGAGGATCGCGTGGGCGCGGACCTCGGCGAGGGCGGGGGCGCTGAGGCCGACGAGGACGACGGCGAACTCGTCGCCGCCGAACCGGGCCACGAGGTCGCCGGGGCGGGCGGCGGCGGAAAGCCGCTCGGCGACGGCGGTGAGCACGCGGTCTCCGGCGGCGTGGCCGAGGGTGTCGTTGACCTCTTTGAAGTGGTTGAGGTCGATGAGCATGACGCCGACGATGCCGGCGGCGGGCACGGCGGAGAGGACCTCGTCGCCGTACTGCTGGAGACGCCGCCGGTTGGCGAGGTGGGTCAGCGGGTCCTGGGCGGCGGCGCGGGCGTGGCTCTCGGCGAGGCGTTGGGTCTCGGCGTGGGTGGCGGCGTTGCGGATGGCGGTGCACAGGGCGGCGGCGAAGGTCCGCAGTGTGTAGTTCTCCCGCTCGGACAGGTTGATCTGTCCGCGGAAGCGCAGGCGCAGCTCGCCGAGGTCGGCATCGCCGCGGTAGCTCTCCAGTGCGATCGAGATCATGAACCCGTCGGCGGTGGGTGCGTCGAGGGGGGCGCCGTCGAAGAGGATCTCGCGGCCGTTGCTGCGCACCAGGCGCGACTCGCCGCTGGGCGGCCGGATCTCCACCTCGGCCTCGTCCGTGGAGAACAGGTCGGCGGCGCGGCGGACGGCGGCGTAGAGGACCGCGGTCTGGTCGACGGAGTTGAACTCGTCGGTGGCCTCGGCGAGCCGCTGCCAGGCCTCGTCGCCCTGGCGGGCGCGGACCCGGTTGGCCGAGGTCAGGTGGATGGCGTAGACGAGCGGCGGGAAGACGAGGAGCAGCCATTCGCTGACCTGGTACGCGGCGACGGTCGCGATCGCCACGCCGAGTTGGCCGAGCCGGCTGATCGTCAGCGGGTTCCAGTGGGCCAGCAGCCGCTGGCGGTACGACGTGTGGGTGATGATGGCGACGAGCGCTCGTGCGATCAGCTCGTCGACCAGCGCGAACGCGACCGATCCGGCGGCCATGCCGGGGATGAGGCTGCCGATCGTGACGTCGTCGTGCAGCAGGATGGGCTGGACGCCGCAGGCGGTCGCGGTGAACGTGGTCGCCGCCGCGGAGAGTGTTGCCTTGGCGACATTGAAGCTGATCTTCATGGGATCGGTGCGCCGCTGCATCAGCTGATGGATGAACCAGCCGCACAGGGCGGACAGGATGACCATCGGCGGCGGCAGGAAGGCCGATGCCACGGCGCTGACCGCCGCGGTGGGCGCGCCGGAGGTCACGATGGATCGGACGCGGATCTCGATGAGGACGAATCCGCTGGCCACCATGGCCGCGATGGGTGCGATCATGTAGAAGGTGACGTTGCCGTAGTCGGCGACATGCCACAGCGACCAGAGACCGACGACCGCACCGCCGACGACGACGGGACCAACGAGGCGCCACAGGCGCCAGTTGGTCGCGTCGTCGGTTCGCGGTTGGTTCTGCATCACGTCTGCGCTCATCGTGTCCGATGGCGCCACCCGGTTGTCAACCCGCTGTGCGGGCTGCGGGTTCAGGCCCAGTCCCAGTTCTTCATCTCTGCCCCTAGGTCGCTTCGCGGAATTGACCCCCGTGCGCAGCAAGACATTTAAGACCATCAACGTCTTGCGTGTTGAACGAAGCCTAGGGTGCAGAACGCAAGTTGCCCAAGTCCATTTGTCGCAACCCTCATAGTTTGCGAAGAAGGGCAGGTATTGTCACGATTTGGTACAGAGAGTGTGACGCTGCGTTGAACTGCAGCGACGTGCGCTTTCCCTTAGCGTGCATGATCAACAGGGGATCCGTCGGACTCGCGGCGCCATGGATAAGCTCACTTCGTGGCCCAAGAGCTGACTCATGTGGACGCTTCGGGCGCGGCCCGGATGGTCGACGTCACCGCCAAGGACGTGACCGCCCGGCGGGCCGTCGCCGCAGGATCCGTCCGGACCACCGCCGAAGTCGTCGCGCTGTTGCGTGACGGTGCGCTGCCCAAGGGTGATGCGCTCGCCGTGGCCCGCATCGCCGGGATCATGGGGGCCAAGCGCACCCCTGACCTGATCCCCCTGTGCCATCCGATCGCCCTGCACGGTGTCACGGTGCAGTTGACGCTTCGTGACGATGTCATCGACATCGAGGTCGTCACCCGTACCGCCGACCGGACCGGGGTGGAGATGGAGGCGCTGACCGCGGTGGCCGCCGCGGGGCTCGCCCTGATCGACATGATCAAGGCTGTGGATCCCGCCGCCTCCCTGGACGCGGTGCGGGTCCTGCGTAAGGAAGGCGGGAAGACCGGACTGTGGGAGCGCTCGTGAAAGCGGTGGTCGTCGTCGCCTCCAACCGCGCAGCCGCCGGCGTCTACGTCGACACCAGCGGCCCGCTGCTCGTCGCGGGCCTGCGGGAACTCGGCTGCGAGGTCGGTGACCCGGTCGTGGTGCCCGACGGGCCGCCGGTCGAGGCCGCACTGCGGGCCGCCGTCGCCGACGGCGCCGACGTCGTCGTCACCAGCGGCGGCACCGGCGTCACACCCACCGACGCGACGCCGGAGATGACCCGGCGGGTGCTCGACTACGAGGTGCCCGGCATCGCCGAGGCGATCCGGGCGGCCGGCGCGGCCAAGGTGCCGACCGCGATCCTGTCCCGTGGCCTCGCCGGCGTGGCCGGCCGCACGCTCATCGTCAACCTGCCCGGCTCGAAGGGCGGCGCCAAGGACGGCCTGGCCGTGCTCGGCCCCGTCCTCGCTCACGCGGTCGACCAGCTCAGGGGCGGCGACCACTGACGGATACGGGTCAACACCGGTCCGCTTCATGGGTCGACCTGCGATCCTCGCGCAATGCGTCTCGACCCGGCCCGAATCGGTGCGCTCGCCGCCGCCGCTCTTTTGCTCGTGCCCCTGTCCGCCTGCTCCGGCAGCACCGTGAAGAAGAGCTGCAACGGCAACCGCTGCGAGGTCACCGTCAAGTCCTCCTCGTCGACCCAGACGAAGCTCTTCAAGCCCGAGCGGACGGTGTACTTCTCCAATCTGGCCGACGACAAGATCGACGTCCGTGAGGGAGGCACCACCCGCACGATCAAGGAGGGCGGCTCCGAGACGGTGGGCCGCGTGCGGGTCGAGGTGAAGGACGCCGACGTCGGCGAGGCCCACCTGGTGATCACCCGGAGCTGACCTGCGCGTGACAGGGTCTAGGCTCGACACGTGACGTTACCGATCGCGTGGGCCGATGCCCGCGAGGCGGTGTTCGAGGCGGGCTCGGCGGCGGCGCCGGGCCCCACGCCCGTCCCCCTCGTCGAGTCCGACGGCCTGACGCTCGCCGAGCCGCTGGTCACCCTGACCGACCTGCCCGCCTTCCCGACGTCCAGCGTGGACGGCTGGGCGGTCCGCGGTGACGCACCCTGGCGGATCGTCGGGCGGGTCCTCGCCGGTGACCACGCGACCCCGCTGGGCTCCCCCGGCACCTGTGTCGAGATCGCCACCGGCGGCATGGTCCCGCCCGGCACCGACGCGGTCATCCGGATCGAGGAGTCGAAGGTCGACGGTGACACGGTGCTCGAGGGCACCGCCCGCAAGACGCCCGACTGGCGGCGCCAGGGCGAGGAGGCGGCCCGCGGCGAGGAACTGCTGCCCGCCGGCACCCCCGTCACCCCCGGCGTCATCGGGCTCGCCGCGTCCTGCGGCTACGACACGCTGTCCTGCCGCCCCGCACCGAAGGCGGCGCTGCTGGTCTTCGGCGACGAGCTGCTCACCGCCGGCCTGCCCGGCGACGGGCGGGTCCGCGACGCCCTCGGCCCGTCACTGCCCTCATGGCTGCGCCGCGCCGGCACCGAGGTGATCCGCGTCCGCGGGCCGGTCGCCGACACGCTCGACGACCACATCGCGGCCCTGCAGAGCGCCGTCGACGCCGGCGCGCAGGTCGTCTGCACCACCGGCGGGACCATGCACGGGCCGGTCGACCACCTGCACCCGGCGCTCGCGGCCCTCGGCGCGAAGTATGTGGTGAACACCGTCGCGGTCCGCCCCGGGTTTCCGATGCTCGTCGCGCAACTGCCCGGCGGGCAGTTCGTCGCCGGGCTGCCGGGCAACCCGCAGTCGACGTTCGTCGCGCTGGTCTCGCTCGTCCTGCCCCTGCTCGCGGGCCTCACCGGGCGGCCGCTGCCGTCGCCCGGCACGGTGACACTCGGCGCCGACGTGCCCGGCCGGGGCGACTTCACGCACCTGGCGCTCGTCCGGCTGGTGGACGGCCAGGCCCACCCCGTCGCCCACGTGGGGTCGTCCATGCTGCGCGGGCTGGCGAGCTCGTTCGGCTTCGCGGTCATCCAGCCGGGGACGCAGGGGCGCGCGGGTGAGCAGGCACTGGTCGTACCGCTGCCGATTCTGGATGGAGAACGACCTTGATCACGGCGGTTGTCACGGCTGAGGTTCTCGACGTGACGGAGCACGAGCGGGCCGTCGAGAACCGCGCGGCCGGAGCGGTCGTGTCGTTCGCCGGTGTGGTGCGTGATCACGACGGTGGGCGCGGGGTGCTCGAGTTGGAGTACGAGGGGCACCCGAGCGCCGGGGAGATCCTGGCGGAGATCGCCGCGGAGATCGGTGCGGACCCGGCCGTGCACGCGATCGCGGTCTCGCACCGCGTCGGGCGGCTCGAGATCGGTGACGTGGCGCTGGCGGCGGCGGTGTCGACGGCGCACCGGGCCGAGGCGTTCGCCCTGTGCGCGCGGCTCGTCGACGAGGTCAAGGCCAGGCTGCCGATCTGGAAGCGTCAGGTCTTCACCGACGGCTCGGAGGAATGGGTCAACTGCCCCTGACCGTCAGGCGGGCAGCCGCCGCCCGGCCCGGGCGGCGCGCAGCGCGATCCGGGCATCGCGCCTGGTGGTCCGCAGCGCCCGCTGCGCCGCTTGCCCGATGTGGCCGGCCCGGTGGCCGGCGTGCTCTGCGGCGTGCCGCGTCCGCCAGGCGGCGTGCTCGGCGGTGTGCCGCGTCCGCCAGGCGAGCCCCGGGCGCCCTTCGTTGTCCAGCGCCGCGAACACCAGCCCGCCGATGATGCCGAGGTTCTTCAGGAACTGGACGCGCTGCGCGCCCCGCTGCGCCGGATCCTCGGCCTTCCAGAACGGGTGCCCGGCGATCGTCGTCGGCACCATCGACCCGGCCAGCAGCAGCGCCGCGGGCGTGGTCGCGTGCCCGGTGGCCAGGAGCAACCCGCCGGCGAACTGCGCGGCGCCGTTCAGGCGCACAAGGGTCTCCGGTTCGGTGGGTAGTCTCGGGTGTACCGCGCGGATCGTCGGCTCCAGCCGATCGGTGACCGGTCGCGCCTGATCGGCGAGTTTCGCCGGGTGGCGGGCCGCCTGCCAGCCCTGGACGACAAAAAGGGCGGCGAGCATCGAGCGGGCCACGGTGCGCACGGGTCTCATGACCGGTTCATACCCAGCCCCGGAATGTCGTACCCCCTCACTACGGTTGGCAGCATGGCCGAAACAACGACGGTCACCACGGTCTGGACGACCGATCAGGTGATGGCACTGGCACCCGACTCGTCCGCGCAGCGGGCGGCGCGCGGGCTGGCCGGCGACCGCGCCTGGTTGGAGACCGGCCTCAGTGCGAACGACGACCTGCCCCCGACCGTCTGGGGGCTCTGCCAGGGCAGCGGCTCGACGCCCTACCAGACCGCCGTCGATCTCACCGAGCCGGCGTTCAAGTGCACCTGCCCCAGCCGCAAGTTGCCCTGCAAGCACGCCCTGGCGCTGTTGCTGCGCTGGGCGTCGGGCAGCGTCGCCGACGCCATGGCGCCCGCCTGGGTGCAGGAGTGGCAGGCGTCCCGTGCCGCCCGTGCCGCCCGGAGCGTCCCGGCCACGCAGGTCGCCGACCGAGCCGGCGATGTTCCACGTGAATCCGGCACCCGAGCGGTGCCGAGCGAGAAGGCCCAGGCGCGGCGTGCCGATCGGATCTCGGCCGGCCTCGAAGAGCTCGACCGGTGGCTCACCGACCAGGCGCGGGCCGGGCTGGCGACGGTCGCGAAAAACGGCTACGCCCACTGGGACACCATGACCGCCCGGCTGGTCGACGCGCAGGCCACCGGTGCCGCCGGCATCCTGCGCCGCACCTCCGCCGTGACCGGTTCCCCCGAGCGCCTGCTCGGCGAGCTCGCCCGGCTCCGGCTGCTGATCGGGGGCTACCGGCGCCTCGGCGACCTGCCCGAAGATCTCGCCGCCAGCGTCCGCATGCGGGTGGGGCTGCCGATCGCCACCGAGACCGTGCTCGCCGGACCGACCGTCCGCGACCGCTGGCAGGTGCACGGAGTCCGGGACGAGATCGAAGACCAGTTGACCGTCCGCCGCGCCTGGCTGCGCGGTGTCGCGTCCGGCCGCCCGCTGCTCGTGCTGTCGTTCGCCGTCGCCGGGCAGTCGCTGCCGATCGACCTGCTGCCCGGCACCGAGATCGACGCCGACGTGTGCCTCTATCCCGGCGGCCAGCCGGCCCGGGCGCTCATCGCCAAGCGGCACGCGCCACCCGAGCGCATCCACGCCGTCGCGGGTGCCGAGGGCATCGAGGTCAACCTGCGCGCCCATGCCGAGGCGCTGGCCGGTGACCCGTGGCTCGACTACTGGCCGATGGTGCTCGACGCGGTCACCCCGGTCCGCGACGGCGCCGCATGGCTGCTCGCCGACGCCGACGGCAACGGGCTGCCGCTCGATCCGGCCACCGGCGAGCCCTGGCGCCTCGTCGCGGTGACCGCGGGCCGGCCCGCCACCGTCACCGCCGAATGGTCCGCGGGTGGCGTCCGGCCCCTGGGCGTCTGGTCCGACCGCCGGTTGGTGCGGCTGTGACCCGCCTGCCCGAATGGAGCGACGTGCTGGCCACAGCGCTGGTCGGCACCCAGCGGCGCACGCTGCCGCCCGCCGTCTCCACCGCCGACGACCCGGCCGAGGCACTGCTCGACGCCGCTGGGGCCCTGACGCTGTACCGGCGGGCGGGCGTCGCCCCGCGCAGCGGCCTGGAGCTGCCCGAGCCCGCGCCCGACGACTCCGGCATCCCGCTCGTGTCCTGGCCAGCCGCCGCGCGGGCCGCCGACCTGCTCGCCGTCGACGCGGTCGGCTACGGCACCAGCAACGCCGTGCCGGTCCGCGATGCCGACGGGCGCCTCGAACTGCTGGCCGAGTGGCTCGGCGCCGTCCACGGCCGGCGCGTGCCCGGCGAGCTGCTGCCCGCCCTGCTGGAGATCGGCCGCCGGCACCGTGCCCTCCGGCCGCTCATCGCCGCCGCCGGTGGGCCGCGCATCGCATGGCTGGCCGCGCAGCGGCCGGACTGGAGTTACCTTGGCGCCGCCGCCGTCGACGCGCCGGCCGACGACCCCGCAGTGTGGGAGCTCGGCGCCATCGGGCGCCGCGTCGGCTATCTCACCGCGCTGCGCCGCCGCGACCCCGTCAAGGCCCGCGACCTGCTCGCCGCCGCGTGGCAGGCCGAGACGCCGGAGGACCGGGCCGCGTTGCTCGGCGCGCTCGCCACCGGCCTGACCACCGGCGACGAGCCGCTGCTGGAGACGGGCCTCGACGACCGGCGCAAGGAGGTCCGGGTGGCGGCGGTCGAGTTGCTCGCCCTGCTGCCCGACAGCGCCTACGCGCAACGGATGACCGAGCGGTCGGCCGCCTGCGTGCGCGTCAGCGGCGGCCGCATCCTGATCAACCCGCCCACCACCTGCGACAAGGGCATGCGCCGCGACGGCATCGCGCCCCGCCCGCCCGCCGGGGTCGGCGAGCGCGCCTGGTGGCTGGAAGAGCTGCTCACCCGCACCCCGCTGCGGGTCTGGGGCGAGCCCGAGGAGTTCCTGCGCCTGCCCGTCACCGACGAGTGGGCCGCTGTTGTGCGCCGCGGGCTGGCCCGGGCCGCCGCCGCACAGCGCGAGCCGCGGTGGGCGACCGCGCTGACCGAGCAGCTCACCGAGGAGGTCGCCGCGGGCGGGCGCCCCGACGACCGGCTGCTGCTCGAGGCGCTGTATGACGCACTGCCCTCCGAGGCGCTGTCCACGATCGCCGTCGAGGTGCTGCGCCGCGGTCTTGTCGGCGCCGCCGCGGTCGGCGTCGAGCACGTGCTGGAGCTGTGCCCCCGGCCGTGGCCGTCGGCGCTCGTCGAGGCCGTGTTCGCCGCCCTCGACGACCTCGGCGGCCGGCGGTCGGCCGGCTGGCGCCTCGCGGGGCTGTGCGAGCTGGCCGCCCTGCGGCTGCCCGCCGACACCGCCGGGCGGGCCACCGCGCTCGCCACCGGCCTGCCCTCCGACGACCCGATGTCCTCCATCGTCGGCCGCTTCGCCGACACTCTCCGGTTCCGCCACGACATGCTCGAGGAGCTCGCGTGACCAGCACAGTCGATGTCACTGCCGCACACGTGGACGGCGCGCCCGTCGCCGAGTCGGTGCAGCGGCGGCACGCCGAGGACGAGTTCGCCGCCGAGCTGGCTGTCCTGGTCGCCGGTGACGACCGCCCGCGCCCACCGGGCTGGCGACTCTCCCCCGCCGCCGTCGTCACCTACCTGCTGGGCGGCGAGGCTGCCGACGGCACCGTGATCGTGCCGAAGTACGTCGGGCCGCGCCGCCTGATGGAGGTCGCGGTCGCCACGCTCGCCACCGACCGTGCACTGCTGCTGCTCGGTGTGCCCGGCACCGCCAAGACCTGGGTCTCGGAGCACCTGTCCGCCGCGATCAGCGGCGACTCGACGCTGCTCGTCCAGGGCACCGCCGGCACCCCTGAAGAGGCGATCCGCTACGGGTGGAACTATGCCCGCCTGCTCGCCGAGGGCCCGTCCCGCGCCGCGCTGGTGCCGAGCCCGGTCCTGCGGGCCATGGCCGACGGGCGGATCGCCCGCATCGAGGAGCTGACACGCGTGCCGTCCGACGTCCAGGACACGCTCATCACGATCCTGTCGGAGAAGACGTTGCCGGTGCCGGAGCTGGGCGAGGAGGTCCAGGCCCGCAAGGGGTTCAACGTCATCGCCACCGCCAACGACCGCGACCGCGGCGTCAACGAGCTGTCCTCCGCGCTGCGCCGCCGGTTCAACACCGTGGTGCTGCCGGTGCCCGCCGGGGTCGAGGAGGAGGTCGACATCGTCGCCCGTCGTGTCGCCGCGCTCGGCAAGGCCCTCGAGCTGCCCGAGCTGCCACCGGCCGTCGACGAGATCCGCCGGGTGGTCACCGTCTTCCGGGAGCTGCGCAACGGCGTCACCGAGGACGGCCGCACCAAGCTCAAGTCGCCGAGCGGCACTCTGTCGACGGCCGAGGCGATCTCCGTGGTCACCAACGGCATGGCGCTCGCCGCCCACTTCGGCGACGGGGTCCTGCGCGCCGGCGACGTCGCCGCCGGCATCCTCGGCGCCGTCGTGAAGGACCCGGTCTCCGACCAGGTCGTCTGGCAGGAGTACCTCGAGACGGTGATCCGCGAGCGCGAGGGTTGGCGCGACTTCTACCGGGCGGCCCGCCGCGGTGAGTGAGCCACTGCTGCTCGGCGTGCGCCACCACGGCCCCGGCTCGGCCCGGGCCGTACGGCGGGCGCTGGCCGCGTTCCAGCCCGAGATCGTGCTCATCGAGGGCCCGCCGGAGGCCGATCCGCTGGTGCCGATCGCGGGTGACGAGGACATGCGCGCCCCGGTGGCGCTGCTGGCCTACCCCGCCGACAACCCCGACCCGAAGCTGCGCGCCTCGTTCTGGCCGTTCGCCGAGTTCTCCCCGGAGTGGCAGGCGATCCGTTGGGCGGTGGCCCGGGAGGTGCCGGTCCGCTTCATCGACCTGCCGGCCGCCGTGCGCCTGGCCAGCAGCACCCCGGCGGCCCCGACGCCGGCGGACGACGCCGTGCGCGTCGACCCGATCGGCGCGCTGGCGGAGGCCGCCGGCTACGACGACCCGGAGCGCTGGTGGGAGGACGTCGTCGAGCACCGCCGGGACGAGGCCTCGCCCGACGTCGACGAGTTGCGTGCCGCCGCCGCGCCGTTCGCCGCGATCGCCGAGGCCATGACCGTCGTGCGGGCCCACGCGCCGGAGCCGCCGGAGGCCGAGCGGGTCGACGAGGAGCGGCGCGAGGCCCACATGCGCGTCGCGTTGCGGGCGGCGCTCAAGGAGCACGAGCGGGTCGCCGTCATCTGCGGTGCCTGGCACGTGCCCGCCCTGACCGCCCCGCTGCCGAGCGCGTCGGCCGACGCCGCCGTGCTCAAGGGGTTGCCCAAGGTCAAGGTGTCGATGACCTGGGTCCCGTGGACCCACGCTCGGCTCGCCTCCTGGCAGGGGTATGGCGCCGGGGTCCGATCCCCCGGCTGGTACCACCACCTGTTCACCGCTGTCGACCGCCACGTCATCGAGCGGTGGCTGGTCAAGGCCGCCGGCGTCCTGCGCAAGGACGGTGTGCCCGTGTCCAGCGCCCACGTCATCGAGGCCACCCGGCTCGCCGAGGCGCTCGCCACCATGCGCGGCCGGCCGCTGGCCGGGCTCGCCGAGGTCACCGACGCCGCCCACGCTGTCCTGTGTGACGGCGACGACCTGCGGCTCGGCCTGATCAACCGGCGGCTCGTCGTCGGCGACCGGCTCGGACGGGTGCCGGACAAGACGCCTTCGGTGCCGATCTCGCGCGACGTCGCGAGCAGCCAACGCCGGCTGCGGCTGCCGCCGAAGGTCGAGCGCCGCGAGCTCCGGCTCGACCTGCGCCAGACCTTCGACCTGGAGCGCAGCCGGCTGCTGCACCGGCTGCGCCTGCTCGGGGTCGAGTGGGGCAAGGTCCTCGCCGGGGCGAAGGGCAAGGGCACCTTCCGCGAAGAGTGGGAGATCGCCTGGCAGCCCGAGTTCGAGGTCGACCTGATCGAGGCCGGGGCCTACGGCACGACCGTGCTGGAAGCGGCGACCGCCCGGGTCGCCGAGCAGGCCGCCGCCGCGGAGACCCTCGCCGACGTGACCACGCTGGTGGAGCGCTGCCTGCTGGCCGACCTGCCGACCGCGCTGCCCGGCGTGCTCGACGCGCTCGACGAGCGGATGGCGCTCGACGCCGATGTCGCGCACTTGATGGACGCGCTGCCGGCGCTCGCACGCACGCTGCGCTACGGCGACGTGCGCGGCACCGACCTCTCGTCGTTGCGATCGGTCACCTTCGGCATGATCACCCGCATCTGCGTCGGCCTGCCGGCCGTGGTCGGCGGCCTCGACGACACGGCCGCGGCGGTGATGCGCGACCGCATCGACGGCGTGCACGGCGCACTGGCCCTGGTCGACGACGCGGACGCCGGCGCGCGCTGGCAGGCGGTCCTCGGCGGCCTGTCCACCCGCGACGACCTGCACGGCCTGCTCGCCGGCCGGACGAGCCGCCTGCTGCTGGACGTCGGCACCGTCGACGCCGAGGAGATCCGCGTCCGGATGGCGCTGGTGCTGACCGTGGGTGTTCCCGTCGCCCGTGCCGCCGCCTGGATCGAGGGCTTCCTCGCCGGCGACGGGTTGCTGCTGGTCCACGACGAGCGCCTCCTGGGCCTCGTCGACGCCTGGCTCACCGGCATCCCGGCGGAGGCGTTTGTTGAGGTGCTGCCCCTGCTGCGGCGCACCTTCAGCGGCTATCCCGCCCCGCAGCGCCGCATGATCGGCGAACGTGCCGCCACGATCGACACCACCGGCGCCCGGCGCCGCAGCGAACCCGACGACCTGATCGACCCCGATCGCGGCGCGCTGCTGCTGCCCGTGGTCACCAAGCTGCTCGGGAAGGAATTGCATGTCACCGGATGACGGCGACGAGCGCCTCCGCCGCTGGCGGCTCGCGCTCGGCGGCGCGCCGGACGCGGAGGGCACCGGCTATGGCCTGAGCGGCGACGACGTCGCCGTCGACGCGGCACTCGGCGCGCTCTACGACAACGCCGGCGACGGCACGCCGGTCCAGCGCGGCGCCGGCCTCGGCGCGTCGGCACCACGTGTGGCGCGCTGGCTCGGCGACATCCGCAAGTACTTCCCCTCGACCGTCGTGCAGGTCATGCAGGCCGACGCCATCGAGCGGCTCAACCTGACCCGGCTGCTGCTCGAGCCCGAGATGCTCGACGCGGTCGAGCCCGACGTACACCTGGTCGGCACGCTGCTGTCGCTCAACCGGGTCATGCCCGACAAGAGCAAGCGTGCCGCCCGCAAGGTCGTCGCGAAGGTCGTCGCCGAGCTGGAGCGGCGCGTCGCGCAGCCGACCCGCACCGCGCTGAGCGGCGCGCTCAACCGTGCCGCGCGGACCAGCCGGCCGCGCCACCACAACATCGACTGGGACAAAACGATCCGCGCCAACCTCAAGCACTACCAGGTCGAGCACCGCACGGTGGTGCCGGAGCGGCTCATCGGCTACGGCCGCCGAGCGCAGTCGGTGCAGCGTGACATCGTGTTGTGCGTCGACCAGTCCGGTTCGATGGCGGCATCGGTCGTCTATTCAGGGGTCTTCGCGGCAGTACTGGCATCGATGCGTTCCCTGAAGACCTCCCTCGTCGTCTTCGACACCGCGGTCGTCGACCTGACCGACCGCCTCGCCGATCCGGTCGACGTGCTGTTCGGCACGCAGCTCGGCGGCGGCACCGACATCAATCGCGCGATCGCCTACGGCCAGCAGCTCATCACCCGACCGCGGGACACCATCTTCGTGCTGATCAGCGACCTTTACGAGGGAGGCGTACGGGACGAGATGCTGCGCCGCGTGGCCGCCATGACCGCCTCGGGCGTCCAGGTCATCACCCTGCTGGCCCTCTCGGACGAGGGCGCTCCGGACTACGACCACGAAAACGCCGCGGCCCTGGCGGCGCTGGGCGTTCCGGCGTTCGCCTGCACGCCGGACGTGTTCCCCGAGCTGATGGCGGCGGCGATCGAACGCCGCGACCTGCGCTCGATCATCGAGCGCACCAAGTCATGAACCACATTCGGCTGCGTGATCCGTGAGGCTCGAGGTCGCGACAACGAGCAGCAGGCGCACAACCTCGGGGTGGCTGGGGATCCGGGATCACTCTGACGGCTGGGTGCGCAGGTAGCGGGCGAAATGGGGAACCGTGAAGGCCACCGTCCCGCGTTCGCCCGAGTAGATCAGGCCCTTCTTGATCAGTGCGTCCCGCGCCGGGGAGAGGCTCGCCGGGCGGCGGCCCAGGGTCTTGGCGATCTCAGCCGTCGGCACCGCCTCCGAGACGTCAACGGCGGGGAGCAGGGTCGCCATCGTGCGCATGTATTCGCGCTCGGCCGGGGTCGCCCGTTCGTAGCGGGAGCCGAAGAACCCCACCGCCAGCTCGGCCTCCGCCTCGGGAGCCGCGACCCGCACGTCGGCCGCGGTGATCGGGGAGCGCGGCGCGTGGTCCCAGGTCGCCTTGCCGTAGGCCTGGACGAAATACGGGTAGCCGCCCGAAGCGTCATACAAGGCGTCGAGGGCCTTCTCTTCGTATTCCACCTCCTCCCGCTGCGCCGGCGCCGTTAATGCCAGGTCCGCCGCGAGCCGGTCCAGCCGGTCGATCCGCTGATACCGGAAGAGGCGCTCCGAGTACGACTTCGAGGCCGACAGCAGCGCTGGCAGGTGTGGCAGGCCGGCGCCGACCACGATCAGCGGCGCGCCCGTCTGCGACAACTCGTGGCACGCGGCGCACAGCGCCGACACGTCGTCGGCCGTCAGGTCCTGCATCTCGTCGATGAACAGCGCCACGCCCGTGCCCACGTCCATGGCCACACTCGCCGCGTCCGTGAACAGCTCGACCAGGTCGATCTCGATGTCGCCCGAGTCGGCTCGCCCGGTCGACGGCGGCACGTCGATGCCCGGCTGCCACCGGTCCCGCAACTTGGACGGCGGCTTGCGCGGATCCTCGCGCATCGCGAACGCCTTCAGCACCCCGAGGAACTCGTCGATCCGGTCCGGCGCCCGGTGATGCGGCGCGAGCTCACGGATCGCCATGTGCAGCGCCGCCGACACGGGGCGGCGCAGCGACTCGTCGGGCCGGGCTTCGATCTTGCCGGTGCCCCAGAGCCGGGAGATCGCCTGCGATCGCAGCGTGTTGAGCAGCACGGTCTTGCCGACGCCACGCAGGCCGGTGAGCACGAGAGACCGCTCCGGCCGCCCGCGGGCGATCCGCTCGAGGACCACTTCAAAGGCGTGCAGCTCGCGGTCGCGGCCGGCGAGCTCGGGCGGACGCTGCCCGGCACCGGGCGCATACGGGTTGCGAACCGGATCCACGATCGCACAGTATCGGCGTTTCTAGCCCAGGAGCTAGAACCGCGTAGAAGAACCTCTACGGCGTGTCGTGGTCTTTCTAGCGTTTTCTAGTGTGGGTGCAAGAAAGCCCAATAATGCGGCATCGAGGGCCGCACTCCGGCTCGAACGAATGTACTACAACCCTACTCCGCCACAAAACACAGGGGGTCGTGTCCGAGAAATCGCAGCCAGGCGGGTCGTCGAGCGAAACGGAGCGGCCCGGACGCGAGAACGCCCGGGCCGCTGACGATCGGGGCGATCAGGTGCGCAGCTTCAGGCAGAGCACGAAGTCCTGCGAGTCGACCGTGCTGTCGAAGAAGTAGTCGTGCGTGTACCCGGTCACGTTCTTGCACTGGTTCTTGTCGCTCGTGCCGGGGATGCGCTTGAGCACCTCGTAGGTGCCGGCGGCGCAGGGGACCTTCTGCATCTTCGGTGCCTGGTCCGTGCCGTTGTTGACCAGGCACTCGCCGACCTGGACGGTCCGCGCGTCGCCAGCCTGGACGCCGCCGGAACTGCGCGTGGCGCTCGGCGAGGGGCTCACGGAGCGCGACGGGCGCGTCGAGGCCGACGGGCTGGACTCGGGCGAGGGGCTGGCGACCGGCGGGTCGGTCTTGTCGTCCTTCATGACGTAGTAGATGCCGGCCGCGCCACCGCCGCAGAGCAGCAGCACGAGCACCACCACAACCGCGATCAGGCCGCCGGAGCTCTTCTTCGGCGGGGGTCCGGCGGGCGGGCCCCACTGCGGCTCACCGTAGCCGGGTGCGGGCGGCGGGTAACCGCCACCACCGTAGGCAGGCTGCTGGAAGGTGCCGGTGGGCGGGCCGGGGGGTTGGCCGTATCCGCCCTGGTCATAGCCGCCGCCTGGACCGTAGCCGCCCTGGCCGTAGCCGCCCTGACCGTAGCCACCGCCCTGGTCATAGCCGCCGCCTGGACCGTATCCGCCCTGGCCGTAGCCGCCGCCCTGGCCGGGTTGCTGGGGCGGCGGACCATAGGGATCCGGCTGTCCATAGGGGTCCTGCTGTCCGCCCTGCCATGGATCCTGCGGTTGGCCCTGGTACGGTCCGCCCGGCGGTCCGTAACCCGACATGTTGATCCCTCCTGGTCCTGCGGTCCCCGCGCCTCGGCGTTGAGAGCCTAATGGCGCCGACGCAGCTACGGTAGCGCCACCCCCCGACATAATGACCTGACGGATCCGTGTCAACACCGTGCTCAGATCAGTCGGAGCTGTCGATCCTTCGGCTTCCGGGGCGCTGCCGGACCGCGCCGTTCAAGGAGACCGGGGTCGATCGCCGACAGGAACGGCGTCGGTGGCATCTCCCGCTCCGACCCGTGCCGGAAGCGGCTGCGGCTGTGTGACAGGAAGAGCCGGTCCTGCGCACGGGTCAGCCCGACGAAGAACAGCCGCCGCTCCTCGGCGAGGTCGTCCTCCGACTGGCGGGCCCCGGCGAAGGCGCGCAGCGGCAGCAGCCCGTCCTCGCACCCGACCAGGAACACGACCGGGAACTCCAGACCCTTCGAGGCGTGCAACGTCATCAGCGTCACCCGGTCGGCGCGCGGATCCCAGCCGTCGACCTCCGCGCCGGTCGCCAACGCGCCCAGGAACTCGTCGAGGTCGCTGCCGGACCGCAGCGCGAGCGGCGTCATCAGGTCGACCGCGTTCCACACGTCGGCCTCGGTCAATCCGATCAGGTCGGTGTCGAGCTGGCCGCACCGGCCCGCGACGACCTGCCCGGACAGTCGCACCCGAGCCGCGATCGAGCCGCCCAGCCCGGTGGCGAACCGCAGCTCGCGGGCGATCGCCGCGACGCCGGGCCGGTCGAGCAGCCGGTCGTGCGAGCGCTTCTGGACCGGGACGCCCGCTCGCGACAGGGCGTCGACGATCGCGCCGGCCTGGGAGTCGGTGCGGTACAGCACGGCGAGGTCGGAGAACGACATCGCGCCCACGGTCGCGCGGGAGTCGACCCGCCCGTCGTGCGAACGGTGGGACAACCCGCCGACCAGCTCGTCGATCGTCCGCACGACGAAGTCGGCCTCGTCGGCGACGGACGCGGCCGGATACAGCCCCACCATCGGCGCCTCGAGATCGAGCCGGGCCGGGTCGAGCCGCCGCCCGGGCACCAGCGTCGACGGTGCGATCGCCTGGACCGCGGCAGCCAGGATCGGCGCCGACGAACGGTAGTTGCGGGTCAGCCGGACCACCCGCGCGTCGACCTCGGGCGTGGAGAAGTCGTTGGTGAACCGCAGGAAGAACGACACCTCGGCGCCCCGGAACGAGTAGATCGCCTGGTCCGGGTCGCCGATCGCGCACAGGTTGCCACCGGGCGGGCAGAGCAGGCGCAGCAGCTCGTACTGCACCGGGTCGACGTCCTGATACTCGTCGACGAAGATCCACTGCCAGCGTGCACGGTATCGGTCGACGAGCGCCGGCGACTCGGACAGCAGCTCCACGGTCAGCGACAGCAGCTCGTCCAGTGACACCAGGTCACGCGCCCGCAGCGCCTTGGCCAGGGTCTCCTTGGTCGTGGGCTCCATCGCCGCCAGCGCGCGCCGCGCCTCCCGCTCCGGCAGCGGCTCGAGGGCCGCGAGCAGGTCGGGCTCCTCGGCGATGCGGAAACTCGGGGTCAGCCCGACCGCGGCCGCGTTCTCCCGCAGGATCGACAGGCCCAGGGCATGGAACGTCGACACCGTGACCGCCTCGGTCACCGGTCCGAGCAGGACCTCCAGCCGTTCCCGCATCTCCTCCGCGGCCCGCCGGGTGAACGTGATCGCCAGGCACTCCTCGGGGAAGACGTCCAGCTCGGCGCACAGGTATGCGATCCGATGCGTCAGCGTCCGCGTCTTGCCTGTCCCCGGACCGGCGACGATGAGCAGTGGGCCGCCCGGCGCCGAGGCCGCGACCCGCTGGAGCGCATCGAGCCGGTCGAGCAGGCCGGTGCCGACCTCCTCCATCCCGGCCAGCATCGGCTCGAGCGGCTCGTGCGGCGAGGGTGGCGGTGCGATCGGCGGCGGCGCCTCGACCACGGGCGGCGCCGCCTTCGCGCGCCGCTTGGGTGCGGCCTTCACGGCGGGCTGCCGCTGCTTCGGTACCGCCGGAATGTCGAACAGCGCCTCCGCCTGGACGGCAGGCGCCAGCTCGGCGGGCTCGAAGAGCCGGATCACGCCGTATTCGCCGTCGTAGCCGGGGGTGCGGTGCACCTGGCCGCGCCGCAGCCGCGTGATGCCCTCGCCGAGCAGTTCGCCGCCCACCCGGGTGATCTCGTCGATCGGCACCTCACGCAGGATCGACAGCTCCGATCCCAGCTCGGCGACGAGCGCGGTGAGCTTCTCGTCGACCGTCTTCGACTTCGGGCCGACGCCGTGGATCTCACCGAGGATCTCGTGCAGCTGGATCAGGTGCGTCACGCCGGGCGCGCCGGGCGGTATGTAGCCGTCGGGCCGGTCGGCGAGCTCCTCGACCCGGTGCAGGACCCCGACGGTCAGCGGTTTGCCGCACTCCGGGCAGCGACCCTGCGCCTCCCGCGTGCGGGCCGGCGGCCAGTTGACGCCGCAGGCGCGGTGCCCGTCGGCGTGGTACTTGCCCTCTTCGGGGAAGAACTCGATCGTGCCGACCAGCCCGTCGCCGGTCCGCAGCGAGTCGCGCACCTGGAAGTAGTCCAGCGCCGAGGACAGTACCGTCGCCTCACGTGCCAGCGCGGGCGCCGAGTGCGCGTCGGAGTTGGAGACCAGCCGGTACTGATCGAGGGAGGAGACCCGCCAGTTCATCTCCGGGTCGCTGGACAGCCCCGTCTCCACGGCGAAGATGTGGTCGGCCAGGTCGGCGTAGCAGTCGGCGATCGCGTCGAAGCCGGACTTCGAGCCGAGCGCGGAGAACCACGGCGTCCAGATGTGGGCCGGCACCAGGAAGCCGTCGGGGCTGGCCTCGAGCGTGATCTCCAGCAGGTCGCGCGAGTCCAGGCCGAGGATCGGGCGGCCGTCGGAGCCGAGGTTGCCGATCCGGCCGAGCGCGGTGTTGAAGCGGGCCGCCGCGTCGAAGTCGGGCTGGTAGATCAGGTGGTGGACCTTGCGGGTGCGGTCGCCGCGCTTGTAGATCGTGGAGATCTCGACCGACAGCATGAAACGCACGGTCGACTCGGCCAGCCGCGCCGGCAGCCGGCGGCGGATGTCGGCGTCACGCTCCGGGTCGAGCTTGAACAGGCCAGGCTCGGCCGGCACCAGCGCCTCGCGTAGATGGTCGTGCCAGGCCGGGTGGGTGAAGTCGCCGGTGCCGAGCAAGGTGATGCCCTTGCGCCGCGCCCACCAGGTGAGCGTCTCGATGCTGAGGTCGCGGCTGCACGCTCGGGAATACTTCGAGTGGATGTGGAGATCCACGACGAACGAGTCGGTAGCGGCGTTCGAAGGCACGCTGCATCCTGTCACAGCTGTTTGGGCCAATGCCTGTTACGCGCCGTGCAGCTCGATGACCGAGATGTCGGGCGGTGCTCCGAATCTTACCGGTGGTCCCCAGAAGCCGGCACCGCGCGTGACGTAGACCTGCGTGCCGTCGACGTCGCCCAGCCCGGCGACCACGGGTGACTCCAGGCTCACGAGCAGGTTGAACGGCACCATCTGGCCGCCGTGGGTGTGCCCGGAGAGCTGGAGGTCGACGCCGTGTTTGGCCGCGTCGTGCGCCTGCACCGGCTGGTGTGCCAGCAGCACCACGGGCCGCGCCGTGTCGCGCCCGCCGAGGGCCTTGGCGAAGTCGGGCCCGTCGCCGACGTCCTGACCGTTGACGTCGTTGACCCCGGCGAGGTCCAGTCCCAGGACGTCGACCCGCTCGTTGCGCAGCACACGCACACCCAACGAGTTGATCTCGTTGATCCACTCTTGGTAGCCGGAGAAATACTCGTGGTTGCCGGTCACGAAGAAACTGCCGTGCCGGGCCCGCAGGTCCTGCAGCGGCTCGGCGGCCGGGCCCAGCTCGGCCACGCTGCCGTCGACCAGGTCGCCGACCACGGCGACGAGGTCGGCCTCCACCGAGTTGATCATCCGCACGATGCGCTCGGTGTGCGACCGGCCCAGCAGGGGCCCGAGGTGGATGTCGGAGACCAGCGCGATCCGGAACCCGGTCATGCTGGACGGCAGCTTGGGCAGCCGGATCGGCACCCGCTTGAGGTTGGGCGGGCCGAGTGCCTGCGCGGTGCCGATGCCGACGGCCGCGACGGACAGGGCGCCGGCCGTGACCGCCATGGACCGTCCGAGCAGCAGCCGCCGCCCGGGATCGAAGCCCCGTGGCGGTGCGGGCGGGGACGCGGCTGTGGTCGCGGCGACTCCCGCCGAGGTGTCGGCCGGCGGAGTCATCGCGAACTCGGCGGGTTCCGAAACAGCGGGCTCGGCTGCGGCAGGGCCGCGCCGGGTCCAGAAGCGCAGCGCCAGCCGCGGGACCTCCAGGATCGCCAGCGTCACGAGCAGGTAGAACATCAGCGCCAGCCACAGGAACCCGGGCCAGGCGAGGATCGCCTGCTGCGAGTGCGGCAGCGTCCGCGAGGCGACCAGCGTCACCGGGATGAGCAGGGCCAGCGCCACCACGATCGCGGTGCCGATGCGCCGGCCGCGCTTCGTCGACGTGGTGTCCTTGACGAGCCTCTTCCAGATGTACCAGTGGATGGAGCCCACGACGAGGAGCACTACCGCCAGCAGGACGACGATCACCGGCTCAGCCGCCCGCGAACGGTGGCAGGACGTCGACGGTCGCCGTCGCCGGCAGCGGGGCGTCGCGGTCGCGCCACGCCACCCCGTCGACGAGGAACGAGCAGGCGGTCAGCACGGCCGTCAGTCGGGGACGGTCGGCGGTGACGGCGCCGACGAGGTCACCGAGCGTCGTCGCCTCGACCTTCTCCTCGGGCATGCCGGCGGCCGCGCGGGCCCCGGCGAAGTAGCGCACCAGCAGCACGCGCTCAGCCTCCGATTGCCGACATCGGGCGCGCCGGCTGTAGGAACCGCGGATCGTCGATGCCGTGCCCGGCCGGCTTCGCCCACATCGCCTTGCGCCAGAGATCGGCCAGCTCGTTGTCGCTCGCGCCGGACCGCATCGCGCCACGCAGGTCGGTCTCCTCCTGGCTGAACAGGCACGACCGCACGGCGCCGTCAGCGGTGAGCCGGGTGCGGTCGCACGCGCCGCAGAACGGGCTGGACACGCTCGCGATCACCCCGACACGTGCCGGCCGCCCGCCGATCCCGGTGTGGCCGTCGACGAGCCAGGTCTCCGCCGGTGCGCCGCCCCGCCGGACGGGGTCGGGCTCCAGCGTGAACGCGCTGCGCAGCTGCGCCAGGATCTCCGCGCCGGTGACCATCTCCGAGCGCCGCCACGTGTGGCCGGCATCGAGCGGCATCTGCTCGATGAACCGCAGCTCATAGCCGCGCTCGAGGGCGAACCGCAGCAGCGGCACCGCGTCGTTGTCGTTGACCCCACGCAGCAGCACCGCATTCATCTTCACGGGCGTGAGCCCGGCGTCGGCCGCGGCGGCGAGCCCGGCGACCACGTCGGCGTGCCGGTCGCGCCGGGTCAGCTCCTTGAACCGCGCCGGGTCGGTGGTGTCGAGCGAGACGTTGACCCGGTCGAGGCCGGCCTCCGCGAGCGGCGCCGCCAGCCGGGCCAGTCCGATGCCGTTGGTGGTGAGCATCGTCTGCGGCCGGGGCTCGAGCTCGGCGACGGCCCGCACGATGTCGACCAGGCCGCGGCGCAGCAGGGGCTCACCGCCGGTGAACCGCACCTCGGTCACGCCCAGCAGGCCGACCGCGATCCCGACGAGCCGCACGACCTCGGCGTCGGTGAGCAGCGTCGGGCTGGGCAGCCAGTCGAGGCCCTCGGCGGGCATGCAGTAGGTGCAGCGCAGGTTGCACCGATCGGTCAGCGAGACCCGCAGATCGGTCGCCACGCGCCCGTGCCGGTCGGCGAGACCGGCGTGCGGGGGCTCCGAATGGGTCATGCTCGAACGGTACCCGAACCGACTGACACTTCAGAGCGACCGCAGGGTGGACCGGACCGACTCCCGATACGACGAGCCGAACAACGCGGTGTGCACCAGCAGCAGATAGAGCCTGTGCAGCGGCACCCGTTCCCGCCAGCCGTCCGGCAGCGGCCACGCCTCCTGATAGGCCGCCAGCAGCCGGTCGTGGTGTGGGACACCTCCCCAGAGTCCGAGCAGCGCCAGGTCGGTCTCCCGGTGCCCGCCGTGCGCCGCCGGGTCGACCAGCCAGCCGTTGCCGTCGCGGTCCCAGAGGACGTTGCCCGGCCAGAGGTCGCCGTGGATGCGCGACGGCGGCTCGTCACCGCCGTAGTCAGCGATGCCGGAAATGACGCGCTCTACGTTATGTGCGTCTTCTGGCGTCAATGCTCCGTTTTCGACCGACGCCTGCAGGAAGGGCAGCAGCCGGCGCGTACCGAACCATGCGCCCCACGGTCCGGAGGACTCGTCGTTCGGCAGCGGGGCCGTCCCGATGTACCCGCGCCAGGGTGCCCCGAACGACGGCGCGCCTGCCCGGTGCAGCTGCGCGAGTCGCCGGCCGAGCAGCTCCACGCCGGCGGGCGACGCCTCACCGTGGTCGATCCACGACAGCGCGAGCATGTCCGGCAGTTCCGCGATCACCTCCGGCACGGGCACCGCGTCCGCCTCCCGCAGCCAGCGCAGCCCGGCCGCCTCGCTGGCGAAGAACGACGGCGGCGGGTCGGCGAGCGACTTGGCGAACAGCGAGCCCCCGTCGTCGAGGGTCAGCCGCTGCGCGGTGCAGATGGACCCGCCCGGCACCGGGGTCTCCCGGATCCGCTGGTGCTTGAGGAAAACCGGAAGTTGCTCCGGATGCGCCTTCAGATAGTCGAGGTCCATCAGCGGGGTCCCGTTCGCAGGTGGTGGGTCGCGGCCAGGGCGGGCGGCAGGAGCGCGCCGCCGACCAGGCTCAACAGGCTCAGCACCCGGTCGGATGTGCCCATGTGGCCGGCGTGCAGCGCGTGGTAGCCGAAGTGCAGGGTGCCGAACACGGCGGTCGCGATCCCGGCGAGCCAGCTGACCGGCGGCCGGTCCACGAGCATCGCGCCGGTGAACAGCACCGCCAGCGTCAGCATCGTGGCGCCCAGGTCGACGGTGAGATGTTGGTTGTACGGCGGGTAGGCCGACGTCCAGTGCAGGCCGAAGCCGGGGAACGTGGCGAAGAAGTGCGCCGGCGCAACAACCGCCCAGAAGCCCCACACCAGGTTGACCAGGCCGAGCGCGCCGAACCCGGCCCGTCGGACGGCGCTAATCGCGAGCGGCGGAGAGAGCTTCACGCGCGTCATCGTACGAGCGCAGCACGTCCCGGATCGGCGTGACGATGTGCGTCGTGGCGACGTCCGCGATCGTGGCCCGCAGCCGGCGCTCGGCACGGGCCCGCGCGCGCCGTGCGGCGATCCCGACGACCGGGCGGATGACGACGGCGAGCAGCAGCCCGAAGAGCAGGCCGCCGCCCAGCAGCGCGGTGGCCAGCGGCAGCCGGCCGACCTGCGGACCGTCGAGGTTCGGCAGGCCGAGGAACGCGAAGACCGCCCGGACCGCGAGCCAGACCAGGCCGGCGAGTGCGGCCGCGGCGCCGAGCCACTGCAGCGCGCCGACCAGCTGCCACCAGAACGGCTTGCGCTCCATGCCGAGGTCGGCCGAGGCCACCGCGACGTCGAGCGCGTCGGGCACGTCGTCGACCCGCGAGCGCGACGCCGCCGTGATCGCCGCCGGCCACGGCTCCGGCAACCCGGCCGAGGCCTCCTCGGCGACCTCGCGGGAGGCCAGCCCGACCGCCGCCTTCTGCGCGGCGGTCGACTCCGGCAGCGACGTGGCGGCCGGGGCCTCCAGTTGCACGGTGGACAGGTGCAGACGGCGCAACGGGTCGGGGCGCAACCGGCGGATCCAGCGGGCGACGGGCCATCCGAGCACGCCGGTCGCCCGATGGCGGTACGTCCGTTCGGTGGCGTCGGCCACGATCGGCACCCCGGCCGCGGCCGACAGCGCGCCGGACAACCGGTCGACCGCGCCCCGCGAGATGCGGTCGGCGCCGCGCGTGTCGAGCGCGACCACCGGCTCGAGCGCGTCGACGGCGTCGTCGACGTCGCCGGCGAGCCGGCGCAGGGAGGCCTGCCGCTCCGCGACGGCGCGCTCCAGCGTCACCCGCAGCGCGTCGAGGCCGGGGCGGCCCTTCGCCGAGGTGGCGAACGCCGGCACGCCGCCGAGCCCGTCGGCGTCGAGCAGCCGGTGCAGATCCGCGACGATCCGCTCGCTGTCGGTGCGGGTGAGCCGGTCGGCCTGGTTGAGCACGACGACGGTCACGTCGCGGTGCCGCTGGAACTGGGCGAGATACCGCTCGTGGACGACACGGTCGGCGTACTTCTGCGGGTCGAGCACCCACACGACCAGGTCGACCAGGCGCAGCAGCCGGTCGACCTCGATCCGGTGCTGCGCCTCGATCGAGTCGAAGTCGGGCAGGTCGAGCAGCACCAGCCCGCGCAGGCCGGCCTCGTCCTCACCGTCGAGCGCACTCTCCCGGGTGAACCGGCGGCTCGGCGGCACGCCGAGCCAGTCGAGCAGCGGGCCGGCGCCCTGCGGGCCCCACACGCACGCGTGGGCGGCCCCGGTCGTCGGCCGCCGCACCCCGACCCGGGAGAGCTGGAACTTGGAGATGGCGTTGAACAGGCTCGACTTGCCGCTGCCGGTGGCACCGGCGAGCGCCACCACGGTGTGCGCGCGGGACAGTGCCAGCCGTTCACCGGCCCGGTCGATGACGGTGCGGGCGGTGACGAGCTGGTCCTCCGGCACGTGTCCCTCGGCGGCCTGGACGAACCGGTGCAGCGAGTCGACCCGCCCGGCGAGCCGGTCCGCGTCCACCGGCCCGCCTCCCTGCCGGGGAATCACCTGCTTGATCCGCTCCACGAGACTCATCGGGCAACATCCAGGTCGGCGGCGGTGCGCGCGGTGTGGACCGTGTCGCTCACGCCGCGCAGGCGCGCCGCGACGTCCTCGTCGACCCCGGCGCCCTCCAGCGCGCTGTGGAACCGGTCGGCCTCCTCGTCGAAGAGGGCCTTGACCCGGTCGTTGAGGTCGTGCCGGGCCCGCTCGGCGAGCGACCGCACGGCCTGGTCGCCGAAGATCGCCTCGAGGACCTTCTGCGCCCCCACGGTCGTGCCGCCGGCCACGGCGATCTCCGCCCCGGTCGGGATGAACGCGGTGGCCGCGAACACGCTGACCATGACCAGCAGACCGGTGGCGTTGACCGCGTAGGCGCTCGCGCGGGCGATCACCCGTTTGTCGCCGGCCTCGGTCCGCACCAGGTCGAGCACCGACCGCTGCCAGTCGCGGACGAGCCGGGCGATGCGTTCGTCCAGGTCGTCGGACGGGCGGGTGAGGCCAGGCGTGGCGTCCAGCAGCGCCGCCCCGGCGGGATGTGCGCGCCAGGCGGCGCCCACGTTGTCCGCGGCGTCGGTCGCGGCGCCCTTGAGCAGCACCGCCAGGCCGGAGCCGATCGCCTCCTGGAAGCGTGCGCCGGGAGCGGGCCGGCCGGTGACGGCGGCGACGACCCGGTCCCGTGCCTTGCCGACCCGGGCCTGCAACGCCCGCATGATGTCGCCGGTGCCGACGAGCTCCTGCCAGCGGGCGAGCACCTCACCGCGCAGCAGGGCGCCGTCGTGGATGCCCTTCTCGACGGAGTCGGTGGCCGACCGGTAGGCACCCCGGACCGCCTCCCGTAGCACGCGGGTGGCGGCGAGCTGGTCCTCGGCGGCCGCAGACAGGACGGCCACGTCGCCGGTGAGCGCGTCGATCGCGCCGCCGACGGTCTGGCGGATCACGGCGGCCCGGTCCTCCGCGGAGCGGGCGAGCCGGTCGAACCAGTCGCGCAGCGGTGCGACCTGTGCCTCGCTGAGCAGACCTTGACTGTCGAGGCGGGTTTCCGGCAGTACGAACAGCGGCACGCCACCCAGCTCGTGCTCCTCCAGCATCGAGGTCAGGTGGGGGCCGATCTCGTCGACGGCGCCGCCTCCGGGCACCCGGTCGAGGAGCAGCGCGACGGCGGTGCCCCGGTTGCGAGCGGTGCGCAGCATCTCCCAGGGGACCGCGTCGGCGTACCGCGCAGCGGTGGTGACGAAGAGCCAGAGGTCGGCGGCGGCGAGCAGCTGGCCGGCGAGCTGGCGGTTGGCGTCGACGACCGAGTCGATGTCGGGCGCGTCGAGGAACGCGAGCCCGGGGGTGAGGGCATGGGCGGAGACGACCTGGAGCGAGCGCGGGTCGGAACTCGGCCCGGAGGCGCGGGCCAGTGAGGGCAGGACACGGCCCTGGGAGAACCACGGCATGTCGGCCGGGTGGCAGACCAGCACCGGCGCGCGGGTCGTCGGCCGCAGCACGCCGGCCGGGCTGACCGGGGTGCGGATCAGGCTGTTGACCAGCGTCGACTTGCCTGCGCCGGTCGAGCCGCCGACGACCACGAGCAGTGGCGCGTCGAGCCGCTCGAGCCGCGGGAGTAGATAGTCGTCGAGCTGGTCGACCATGCTCTTCGCGACGACTGCGGCCCGCTCGGCGCTGGGAAGTGGCAGAGTGAAACGGGTCGCTTTGACGGTTTCCCTGAGCTCGACGAGCGCATCAACGAGTGCGCCGGTCGGTGACGGCTCGGGGACCCGGGCGCGCGGCGGCCGACCGGAGGACGGGCCATCCGACGAATGGGTCGGGGCCGTCGACCGGGCGGACACCGACTCGCCCTGTGTGGTCACGGATAAAGCGTGCACGATACTGCCGGACAGCGCCATGCAATGCGCGCAGCCATCGATGTAACCCAGCGCAATCTCACCCTGAGTTCAGCTGGTGTGTGAGAAGTTGCGCCGGACACGCTCAAGGTTGGACTTGACGATCGTGAGTCTCGTGGCACTATTGAGTGGCAGTCACTCAACTTTGCAGCCGGCTTCCTCGCCGACTGTCTCTTGGAGGTCAAGCAGCTATGGCACGTGCGGTCGGCATCGACCTCGGAACTACCAACTCGGTGGTCAGTGTCCTGGAGGGCGGCGAGCCCAGCGTCATCGCCAACGCCGAAGGTGCGCGCACGACGCCGTCCATCGTCGCGTTCGCCCGCAACGGCGAGGTGCTGGTCGGTGAGGTCGCCAAGCGCCAGGCCGTCACCAACCCCGACCGGACCATCCGTTCGGTCAAGCGGGAGATGGGCACCAACTGGGCCATCGACATCGACAGCAAGAAGTACACCTCGCAGGAAATCTCCGCGCGGGTGCTCATGAAGCTCAAGCGTGACGCCGAGGCCTACCTCGGCGAGCAGATCACCGACGCGGTCATCACCGTGCCGGCATACTTCAACGACTCGCAGCGCACGGCCACCAAGGAGGCCGGCGAGATCGCCGGGTTCAACGTCCTGCGCATCGTCAACGAGCCCACGGCCGCCGCGCTGGCCTATGGGCTCGACAAGGGCTCCAAGGAGCAGACCGTCCTGGTCTTCGACCTCGGCGGTGGCACCTTCGACGTCTCGGTCCTGGAGTTGGCCGAGGGTGTCGTCGAGGTCAAGTCGACCTCCGGTGACAACCACCTCGGCGGTGACGACTGGGACGAGCGGATCATCGACCACCTGGTGAAGACGTTCCGCGGCCAGCACGGCATCGACCTGTCGGCCGACAAGATGGCCATGCAGCGGCTCAAGGAGGCGGCCGAGAAGGCCAAGATCGAGCTGTCGGCGGCCACCACCACGTCGATCAACCTGCCGTACATCACCGCCGGCCCCGACGGCCCGCTGCACCTGGACACCCAGCTCTCCCGGGCCGAGTTCCAGCGGATGACGCAGGACCTGCTGGACCGCACCAAGGTCCCGTTCGAGCAGGCGATCAAGGACGCCGGCATCAATGTCTCGGCGCTGGACCACGTGATCCTGGTCGGCGGCTCGACCCGGATGCCGGCCGTGACCGACCTGGTCAAGCAGCTCACCGGCAAGGAGCCCAACAAGGGCGTCAACCCGGACGAGGTCGTCGCCGTCGGCGCCGCCCTGCAGGCCGGTGTCCTCAAGGGTGAGGTCAAGGACGTCCTGCTGCTCGACGTCACCCCGCTGTCCCTCGGCATCGAGACCAAGGGCGGCATCATGCACAAGCTGGTCGAGCGCAACACGACCATCCCGACCAAGCGGTCGGAGGTCTACACCACCGCCGACGACAACCAGCCCTCCGTGCTCATCCAGGTCTTCCAGGGCGAGCGTGAGATGGCGGCCTACAACAAGCGGCTCGGCACCTTCGAGCTGACCGGCATCCCGCCGGCGCCGCGCGGCGTGCCGCAGATCGAGGTCACCTTCGACATCGACGCCAACGGCATCGTGCACGTGTCCGCCAAGGACCTCGGCACGGGCAAGGAGCAGTCGATGACGATCACCGGCGGCTCCGCGCTGCCGAAGGACGACATCGAGCGGATGATGCGCGACGCGCAGGACCACGCCGACGAGGACAAGCGTCGTCGCGAGGAGGCGGAGATCCGCAACCTCGCCGAGGCCCTGCAGTGGCAGACCGAGAAGTTCCTGGCCGAGAGCGGCGACAAGATCCCCGCGGACGCCCGCGAGCAGATGAACGAGGCGCTCGGCGACCTGCGCAGCGCGCTCGGCGGCAACGACACCGAGCGGATCAAGGCCGCGCACGAGAAGCTGGCGCAGGTCTCCCAGCAGGCCGGCAGCGCGCTCTACGAGCAGCAGCGGCAGCAGGCCGCGGCCGGCGGTGACACCGCCGGTGCGGGTGCCCAGGGCGGTCCGCAGGCCGGCAAGCCCGGGCCGGACGACGTTGTAGACGCCGAGATCATTGACGAGGACAACAAGAAGTGACCGGCAAAGCCCGCGCCGCCGGCTCGGAAGAGCCGGCGGAGCGCGTTGTGACGACCAAGGATGACGAGCCGGTGGCCGCCGCGGGTTCGCCCGCGGCGGACGCCGCGCCAACGACCGCGGAGGAGGCCGACGTGGAGGTCGAGACGACCAAGACGGATGACCCCACGGCCGCGACCGCCGAATCACCGGCGGGCGACGTCCAGACGGACGACGCTCCGGTGGAGGGCGAGATCGTCGACGAGCCGTTCACCGTGCACGCGGAGGAGCCGAGCCAGGTCGACGGGTCCGCTCCGCACGGCACCGCCGCGCAGGGCACGACCGACGACGCGCACCAGCACGGCCTCGGTGCCGAGCTGGCGGCTCTGCGCACCGAGCTCGACGAGCGCACCCGTGACCTGCAGCGGGTCACCGCCGAATACGCGAACTACCGCAAGCGGGTCGACCGGGACCGGGCGCTGGTGGTCGAGCAGGCCACCGGCAACGTGCTCGGTGCACTGCTGCCCGTGCTCGACGACCTCGACCGGGCGCGCGATCACGGTGACCTGGTCGGGCCGTTCGGTGCGGTCGCGGACCAGTTGACCACGGCACTCACCAAGTTCGGACTGACCGTCTTCGGCGCGAAGGGCGACCCGTTCGACCCGACCCGCCACGAGGCGGTGGCCCACCTGACCTCGACCGAGGTGACCGAGCCCACATGCATCGACGTGATGCGCCGCGGCTACCTTCTCGGCGAGCGGCTGCTGCGACCGGCGTTGGTCGCGGTCGCCGACCCGGAGTAGACGAACACCTGGAGGAGGTGGCGCGATGAGTTCGAAGGACTGGTTGGAGAAGGATTTCTACGCGGTTCTGGGCGTCACCAAATCCGCTTCCACCGACGAGATCAAGAAGGCGTACCGCAAACTCGCCCGTGAGCTGCACCCCGACCGCAATCCGAACAACGCGGCGGCCGAGGAGCGGTTCAAGGCGGTGTCCGAGGCCTACGACGTGCTCTCCGACGAGCGCCGTCGCAAGGAGTACGACGAGATGCGGTCGCTCTTCGGCGCGGGTCAGTTCCGCCGCAACGCGCGTGCGGGCGGCCCGGCCGGTGCAGGCGGTCCGGGGTTCGACTTCAACGATCTGTTCGGCAACGGCGCCGGACCGCGAACCACCACGGCGGGCGGCGACCGCCGGTTCGGCGGAGCCGGCTTCTCCGACCTGTTCAGCTCGATCTTCTCGGGCGGAGGGGGCGGAGCGGCCGGCCCGGCAACGGGCCGGCGCAGCCGGGGCCGCGACGTCGAGACCGAGGTCGTGCTCAACTTCGCAGACGCGGTGCAGGGCGCCACGCTGCCGATCACGTTGCGCACGCCCGGCACCTGCGAGACCTGCCACGGCGACGGCGCGGCGCCGGGCTCGTCCCCGCGGACCTGCCCGAAGTGCCGCGGGCTCGGCGTGGTGAGCAGCAACCAGGGCTCGTTCAGCTTCACCGAGCCCTGCCGGGAGTGCCAGGGTGTCGGCACGATCGTCGACGAGAAGTGCCCCGAGTGCGTCGGCACCGGCGGGGTCACCAAGACCCGCACGATCAACGTCCGGATCCCGCCGGGGGTGGCCGACGGTCAGCGCATCCGGCTGGCCGGTCGGGGCGAGCCGGGCGCGCGCGGCGGCGGGGCCGGTGACCTGTTCGTGTTGATCAAGGTCCGACCCGACCCGGTGTTCGGCCGGTCCGGCGACGATCTGACGCTCACGGTGCCGGTGACGTTCGCGGAGGCGGCCCTCGGTGCCGATCTGCGCGTGCCGACGCTCGACGCGACCGTGACGCTGCGCGTGCCGCCGGGCACGCCCAGCGGCCGGACGTTGCGGGTGCGCGGCAAGGGTGTCGCCCGGCGTGACGGCAATGTCGGTGACCTGCTGGTCACCATCGACGTCCACGTGCCGTCCGAGCTGTCCGAGGAGGCCCGGAAGGCGTTGTCCGACTTCGCGGCCGCGGCGCCGCCGGCGCCGCGCGAGCGGCTCGACGCGATCGCACGGGAGCGCAGTAGCTATGAGCGATGACATCGGCGAGGAACGGGAGATCTTCCTCAGCTTCGAGGCGGTTTCCGACGCCAAGGTGCTGATCATCTCCATCGCGGCCCGGCTGGCCGGGATGCACCCGCAGACCTTGCGGCAGTACGACCGCATGGGCCTGGTGCAGCCCGGCCGCACCTCCGGCGGCGGGCGCCGCTACAGCGAGCGCGACGTCGCACTGCTGCGGGAGGTGCAGCGGCTGAGTCAGGAGGAGGGCGTCAACCTCGCCGGCATCAAGCGGATCATCGAGCTCGAAGGGATCGTCGGTGACCTGCGGCAGCGGGTGGCCGAGCTGGAGGTCGAGCTGATGCACACACGGGCGAGACTGGCCCAGGTCGAGGCGGCGGGCTTCCCGCGCCGCGACCTGGTGCCGTCGAACCAGCACCGGACGGCCCTGGTCGTCTGGCGTCCCGCTCGCAAGGACGGGATATGACGTTTGACGGGGCGCCCGGCAGGGCACCCTGACCGCAGGGAATGGTGCGGATGCCCCGGAGGCTGACCGGGGTGCACGCGCAGGGGTGTGGTCAAGTTTGAGAGGATGCCGTTCGCGGCGTCCTCTCAACTTATGCGGCGGGGTGAGCGGACCAGACCGCCCTCACACCAGTCGTGATACTCGAACAGCTCGGGCCGGGCCAGCAGCATTCGCGTGTTGTGTGCCCACGTGGCCAGCAGCTCGTCGCCGCGCCCCTCGGCCTGCTCGACGAACTTCTTCAGGCGCCGCTTCGGGTGGGCGCGGAAGTGTGTGCGGATGCCGTCGGCGGCGTAGATGTACAGGCAGTGCAGCGCGAATCGGCGTGCCGGGCACGCCGGGTCCATGGCCAGGTCGAACAGCGTGCCGATCAGCCGGTCGCCGGCCACCAGCAGATCCCAGTCGGGCGGCATCGTCTGCAGCACGGCCGCGTCGGGGTGGTAGGCCCACGCGCGCAGCTCGGCCGGAGTAGGGTCGACCGGGTTCGCGAAACCTCGGAAACCCGCTTGTTGCACGCTCACCGTCTGCTCCCGTGGCCAGCGGGTTTGTCATCGCCAGAGGTCCTGGGTCCGGCGACACCGTAGCCCGCCACCTGGCGGCTGCGGAAGAGCCGAAGGGTTTGGTTACGCTCCGGATACGGGCAAAAGTCGGTAAATTTCCTGCTTCCCACTGCACAAAACCTGGGATGTCAACGACTGGCCAGGGGTCTAAAGTGTCGTCGTGAGCAGCGAGCGCCCGGACATGCGCCTCTCAGATGCCGAGCGTGAGAAGGTCGTCGCCCAGCTCAACGCGGCTGTTGCCGAGGGCCGGTTGACGCTCGCCGAGTTCGAGGAGCGCGTCGACGGCGTCCTGCGGTCCCGCACCCACGGCGAGCTCGAGCCCTATGTGGGCGACCTTCCTGCGCAGATCTCGGCCAAGGTGCCCGACGTCATGCCCATCCGCAACCGCGCGTCGAGCCTCAAGCGCGAGGGCCGCTGGACGGTGCCGCGCCGCCTGAGCATCGAGACCCGCTCCGGTTCGGTGAAGCTCGACTTCACCGAGGCCGTGTTCACGCACAACGAGGTCGAGGTCCAGATCCAGGCCAAGGCCAGCTCGATCGACCTGGTGCTGCCCCGGGGCGGCTCCGCCGACGTCGACGGCATCGACAACCACTCGAGCAGCGTGCGGCTGAAGGTGCCGGCCGTCTACGACGTGCAGGGCCTCGGTGTCGTCCTGCGGATCAGCGGCGAGCTGCGCAGCAGCAGCGTGCGCGTGCGCTACCAGCGGCGTTTCTGGTGGTGGCGTTGGTAGCAGCCCGCAGGCGAGCCGTGGTCGTCGCGCTGGCCGCCGTTCTGAGCGCAACGCTCACCGCGGGCGGCTGCCGGCCCGACGAGTCCGCGCAGTCCGAGGAGCCTGCCCCGGACGTCTCCTACGAGGAGGTTCCCCCCGCCCCGACCGGCAGCGTAGACCCGCGTAACCGGCAATCCGTGGTCCCGGTGCCGAAGGGCACGTCGCCGCGCGCCATCGAGTTCACCGACGCCGACACCGGATATGCCCTGTTCACGTCGTGCGTCGCGGGTCTGGCCTGCAAGGCCGGGCTGGTGCTGACGCTCGACGGCGGCTACAGCTGGGTCGCCCGCAAGCTGCCGTTCGACGACGCCACCGAGGTCGACATGCGGCTCGGCCGGGGCAACGTGCTCATCGTCAAGGCTCCGCCGAGCGGCTACTACGTCTCCCGCGACACCGGGCGCACGTTCGAGAAGCGTCCGCTCGAGCCGCCGCCGTCCGAGCTCAACCTCGCCGAGCCGAAGTATCAGGCGAGCTGCCCCGACGTCGGTGCCAGTGAGTGCCCGACCCGGCAGTTGACCCAGGTCGCGGACGACGGGACCCGCACCGCGCTGCCCGGCAAGCCGGTCGGCAACCACGTCTTCACCAGCCTCGCCGCCACGGACGACGGCAAGCTCTGGCTGTCGGCCAAGGCCGTGGACAACACGGCCAACCCGCCCGTCGCCACGATCAGCGTCTGGACCAGCGTCGACAAGGGGCAGCACTGGGTCTCCGAGGGCAGCGTCCACCCGCAGGACCCGGCCGTGGAGCCGCGCCTCGCCGTGGACCCCGGTGGTTCCGTGGTCTGGCTCGTCGGCGGTCGGTTTGCCGCGATGTGGACCGGCGCCGGCAAGTGGACCGAGGCGACCGTCATGCGTGAGGTGGCCGAGGTCTACAGCGCCGAAGTGCTGGGCGGCGGCAACTTGCTCGTCGCCAGCGGCCAGGGCGTCTGGCTCGTCAACCTGACCCAGCGCGTCCGTGACGAGGCCGCCCGCACGGTCTTCCGGCTGCGCCGGCTCGACGCGACCACCATCCTCGGCTACCCGGCCCAACAGTCCGGCGAGGTTTGGCTGTGCGCCTTCGCGGAAAAGGTGCAGCCCAACTGCGACTGGTCGCGAGTTGCGGTCACCGCCAGATAGCCACATTCAGACTTGAGTGGAATAGACTCAACCTCGTAGGTGTCGTACCCACAGGACGGGTAGCACTGGAACGAGGAGCCCATGAACGCCGAACGCCTGACCACCAAGAGTCGCGAGGTCATCAAGGCCGCCGTGGACGCGGCGAGCCAGCGCGGACACGCGACCGTTGAGCCCTGGCACCTGCTGCTCGCGCTGCTGGACACCGGCGGGTCGACCGCCGCGAGCCTGCTGCGGGCGGTCGGTGCCAACCCCGCGAACGTGCGCCGGTCCGCGTTGCACGCGGTCGACCGGCTGCCGAGCGCCCGCGGCGCCAGCGTCGTCGAGCCCAACATCGCCCGCGAGTTCGCCAACGCGATCGCGGCGGCGGAACAGATCGCCCGCCCGCTCGGCGACGAGTACACCTCCACCGAACATCTGCTGGCCGGCCTGGCCCGGGTCGGCGGGGCGGTGGCGGCGCTGCTGAAGGAGTCCGGCGCCACCGAGCAGACGCTCGTGGCCGCGTTTCCGCAGGTGCGCGGCGGCGACCGGCGGATCACCAGCGCCGACCCGGAGCAGACCTACCAGGCGCTGGAGAAGTACGGCGTCGACCTGACGCAGGCCGCCCGCGACGGCAAGATCGACCCCGTCATCGGCCGCGACTCGGAGATCCGCCGCGTCATCCAGGTGCTTTCCCGCCGTACCAAGAACAACCCCGTGCTGATCGGTGAGCCGGGCGTCGGCAAGACCGCGATCGTCGAGGGCCTGGCCCAGCGGATCGTGGCGGGCGACGTGCCGGAGTCCCTGCGCGACAAGCGCCTCGTCAGCCTCGACCTCGGCGCCATGGTCGCCGGCGCGCAGTATCGGGGGCAGTTCGAGGAGCGCCTCAAGTCCGTCCTCGAGGAGATCAAGGGCTCCAACGGGCAGGTCATCACCTTCCTCGACGAGTTGCACACGGTCGTCGGCGCCGGCAAGGGCGAGGGCTCGATGGACGCCGGCAACATGCTCAAGCCGATGCTCGCCCGCGGTGAGCTGCGGATGGTCGGCGCGACCACGCTCGACGAGTACCGCGAGCACATCGAGAAGGACCCCGCGCTGGAGCGGCGGTTCCAGCCGGTGCTCGTCGGCGAGCCGTCGATCGAGGACACCATCGGCATCCTGCGCGGGTTGAAGGAACGTTACGAGGTCCACCACGGCGTGCGGATCACCGACGCCGCGCTGGTGGCCGCCGCGAGCCTCTCCGACCGGTACATCACCGAACGCTTCCTGCCGGACAAGGCGATCGACCTTGTCGACGAGGCCGCCTCGCGGCTGCGCATGGAGATCGACTCCCGGCCCGTCGAGGTCGACGAGGTCGAGCGCAGCGTGCGCCGGCTCGAGATCGAGGAGATGGCCCTGGCGAAGGAGCCCGACCCGGCCTCCGCTGAGCGGCTCCAGCGGCTGCGCGCCGAGCTCGCCGACCGGCGCGAGCAGCTGACCGAGCTCACCGGCCGCTGGCAGAACGAGAAGGCCCACATCCAGAAGATCTCCAACACCAAGGAGCAGCTGGAGCAGTTGCGCGGCGAGGCCGAGCGTGCCGAGCGTGACATCGACCTGGCGAAGGCGTCCGAGCTGCGGTACGGCGTGATCCCACAGCTGGAGCACGAGCTCACGCAGGCGGAGCGGGAGCTCGAGGGCCTGCAGGCGGCGGGCGCGATGCTCAAGGAGGAGGTCGCCGCCGACGACATCGCCGCGGTGGTCGCCTCCTGGACCGGCATCCCGGCCGGTCGCCTCCTGGAAGGCGAGACGGCGAAGCTGCTGCGCATGGAGGAGTCGCTGCGCACCCGCGTGGTCGGCCAGGACCGGGCGATCCAGGCGGTCTCCGACGCCGTGCGCCGTGCCCGGGCCGGCATCTCCGACCCGGACCGCCCGACCGGCAGCTTCCTGTTCCTCGGCCCGACCGGCGTCGGCAAGACCGAGCTGGCGAAGGCGCTCGCCGAGTTCCTCTTCGACGACGAGCGCGCCATGGTCCGCATCGACATGAGCGAGTACAGCGAGAAGCACACGGTCGCCCGGCTCGTCGGCGCACCGCCCGGCTACGTCGGCTACGAGGAGGGTGGCCAGCTCACCGAGGCGGTCCGCCGCCGGCCGTACACGGTCGTGCTGCTCGACGAGGTCGAGAAGGCCCACCCCGACGTCTTCGACGTGCTGCTCGCCGTGCTCGACGACGGCCGGCTCACCGACGGGCAGGGCCGCACGGTCGACTTCCGCAACGCGATCCTGATCCTGACCTCGAACCTCGGCACGGACGTGCTGGCCGACGACCCGACGCTCAACGCCGAGCAGCGCCACGACGCGGTGATCGCCGCGGTCCGGCAGCATTTCAAGCCGGAATTCGTGAACCGGCTCGACGACATGGTGGTGTTCGACGCATTGTCGCAGGAGGACCTGCGTGCGATCGTAGAGATCCAGCTCAATGCGTTGGGCCGGAGGCTCGCCGAACGACGCCTGGCGCTCGACGTCACCGACGCCGCGCGTGACTGGCTGGCGAGTCTTGGGTATGACTCGGTGTACGGCGCACGCCCGCTGCGCCGCCTGGTGCAGACGTCCATCGGCGACCAGCTCGCCAAGGCACTGCTCGGCGGAGCGATCCGAGACGGCGACAAGGTTGTCGTCGACCTGGCGGACGACAAGAAGGCGCTGACCGTGTCGGCCGGTTAACTGCACATGGGAGGTGTACGGGCGATGCTCTGGACCAAGCGCGGCGCGTTCGAAGACGAACTGCGGCTTCTCGCCGATGCGGACACGTTGGCGTTCGGCGGGGTGGGCATCGCCGGCACGCTCCTGCCGGCCACCAAGGCCTACTTCACGGTCGAGGAGGGCCTCCGGCAACACGGCGTACAGCTGCGCCCCAAGCTGGAGGCCCTGCTCGGCAAGGCGACCCCGGCCGGCCGGGTGTTCGCCGCTGAGCTGCTCACGCACATCAACGCCGACGCCGGCCAGGCCGCCTGGCAGCGTCTGGCCGGGCAGGACGACGCCGTCACCACCTTCAACGGCTGCATCATGGGCAGCACGACCGTGGGACGGTATGCCTCGGAGCGGCTGCGTGATTAGCCGGGCATCGATACGGTGATCCTCAACGAACCACGGGAGGAGATCCGATGACATCCGCCGCCCCCGCGTCGGCGCCACGTGTCCGTCCATCCACTGTCAGTCTCGCCGTCAACCTGCTGTACGTGGCAGCGGCGCTCGAACTGATCTATGTCATTCTCGGCGCCGTCTACGCGGGCAAGCTCGCGGAGGGTGCGGAGAAGGCCGTCGAGGGCACCTCTCAGGCCAACGCCGGCCAGGGTGTGTCCTCGGTCGTCTCGATCATCGTCGGCTTGGTGATCGCGGTCCTGCTGGGCGTCCTCGCCTTTTTCGTCGGCCAGGGCAAGCAGATCGCCCGCATTCTCACCTGGGTGGTGGGCGGTCTCGCGTTGTGCTGCACGATCGGCGCGTTCGGCTTCGCGCTGCTCGGCGCGAGTTTCTGGGAGCAGGCCCGCAAGAACGATCCGTCCCTGCCAACCTGGGAGCGGTACAACGAACTGCTCTACTCCGAGGTTCCGGGCTGGTACCAGCCGGTGACCACGATCGTGAGCGTGCTGACGGTGATCGCGATCCTGGTTGCGATCATCCTGCTGGCGCTGCCGAAGTCGCACCCGTACTTCCGCGCTGTCCAGCAGGAATGGGAGCCGCCCGTGCCCGGTACCCCCGGCATCCCTGGTGCTCCGGGCGACACGCCACCGCCCGGCCCGCCGACGCCCTGACCGCATGATCGACGGGTAGGCCGATTCCGGGGTCGGAATCGGCCTACCCGCCGCGACTGGGGCGCCTGGTCCTACGCCAAGACCAGCACCTGGCACCAACCAAGATCACCGCACAGCTCTGCCTCAAGGTCAGCGCTAGCGTCTACCTCAAGGTCAGCACGCGGTCCACATCAAGATCGGTACCAGGTTCCGTCTCAAGATCGCGGTTTAGTCGCAATCTTGAGGAGAAGTTGTTGACCTTGGTGGAGTTCGGTGGCCAGGGCCACGGATTTCGACCAAGGTCAATTTTTTTGGGCCACCGGGCTGCCGTGTGAAGGTGCTGCACCACCGTCCGCCAGTGAGGCGCGGTAGCCGTCGGCGAAGATCGCCGAAAGCTGCCCGCCGGCCGTGCCTTCCAATCGGCTGCGGCTGTTCGGGGACCTGTGCCAGGCGTTGCCGAACGGGTTGTCGGACGCCCGAGGGCGTCCGGCGTAAGGGATCCGTTGGCTTGGATGCCGAAACTCCGATTGGGCTGGGCCGTCGAAGAGTGCCCGGTGCTTCGAGCGGACCGGCCGTCGACATGTGGGCCTGACTGTGGAGATCTATGGTGGTCCTGGCCACCACCAGACTCCACGATCACGGTTTGAGCGAGTGGTTCGGGGAGGGTGCCGTGCCAAAAACGAGCAACCGCCCGAGAGCCCGTCGCCCGTGAGCCCGCTGCCGAGAAAAGAGTGGGCTGCCCGAGAACGAGCGGCCGTCCGAGCCCGACGCCCAGAGAGCGCGACTGCCCCGAGAGCGCTCGGTCGATCGAGGAACGCCTGGCCGCCCCGAGTGCCTGGCCGCCCCGACTGGCAGGCCGCCCCGACTGGCTCGGAGCGACTGGCTCGGAGCGACTGGCTGGCTGTCAACATTCGGGGCTGGGGTCACAGCGCAGATGGTCACGATCGCTGGGCGCAGTTCGCCGTCGGTGGAGTGAACAGGTCAATGGTTTCGCAACTGTGGGCGTAGCGGATAGATTGCCGCCGTGACCGAACGGCGAACCGCGCTCATCACCGGGGCCACCGCGGGCATCGGGGCCGCCTTCGCGCGGGAACTGGCCGCCGAAGGGTACGACCTCGTCATTGTCGCCCGGGACGAAGAGCGGCTGAAGGGCATGGCGCAGGAGCTCTCCGCCGTCGACGTCGCGGTCCTGCCGGCGGACCTCTCGACCGCGGCCGGGTGTGATGCCGTCGCCGCGCGTCTCACCGACGCCGAGCGGCCCGTCGACCTTCTGATCAACAACGCCGGGATGAGCCTCAACCGGTCGTTCCTGCGCTCGACCGTCGAGCTCGAGGAGATGCTGCTCCGGCTCAACGTTCACTCTGTCATGCGCCTGACCCTGGCTGCCCTGCCGGTGATGGCCGCCCGCGGGCAGGGTGACATCGTCAACGTCTCGTCGGTGTCCGGCTTCGCGGCGTTGATGCCCGGCTCGACGTATCCGGCGAGCAAGGCCTGGGTCACCAACTTCAGCGAGTCGCAGGCACAACTGGTGCGCCGCATGGGCGTGCGCGTGATGGCGCTGTGCCCGGGGTACACCCGCACCGAGTTTCATCAGCGGGCCGGGATCGACATGTCGAAGACCCCCGAGTGGCTGTGGATGGACGCGCGGGACGTCGTCCGGGCCGGACTGCGGGACCTGCGGAAGGGCAAGATGGTCAGCGTGCCCGGCTGGAAGTACAAGCTGACGACCTTCGCCGTCCGGCACGCCCCGCGCGGGCTGGTGCACCGGGTCTCCCGGGACACCCGCGGTCGCATCGGCCGTGAGGAGCATTGAGCTCTCCTCCACCCGGCGCGCACCCTCCTCCACCTGGGCAGATACGTGCAGTACAGCAAGCATTGAATCTGCTGTGTATTGAGCATGATTGTGGTCACGTCCTCCGGTAATCTCCCAGGCTGGTGCCGCCGTGCCCGGCCGTCGCGCCGACTGGATCGATCGACTCCGTATTTCCGCAGGTCAACGCAGTGTGACCGGCGTGTCGCCGAGATCATCCACGGTGAGAGAAGGGTGTATCGGTGCTCCGAAATCCCCCGTCGCCGTCACCCCTCGTGTTACTCGCGGTGATCGCTGCGATCACCTTCGTATTCCTCCTCGTCCCCTTGACGGACCTAAATTGGTGCGAGAGTGCGGGTCATCGATTCGCCGAGGCGCTTGAGCGCGTACGCTTCGGTCATGACCGACCGTGACGACCTGCTGAAACTCGTGCGTGATCTCGCCGTTGTGCGTGGGCGGGTGACGCTGTCGTCAGGACAAGTTGCCGACTGGTACGTGGACCTTCGTCGCTTGACGCTGCACCATGCTGGTGCACCGCTCGTCGGCCGGGTTCTGCTGGATCTGGTCGACGATTGGGAGTTCGACGCCGTGGGAGGGCTGACCCTCGGCGCGGACCCGGTGGCCACCGCGATGTTGCATGCGGCGGCCGCCCGTGGTGGGCGGACGCTCGACGCGTTCGTCGTCCGAAAGAGTGATAAAGCTCATGGTCTGCAACGACGGATCGAAGGACCCGACGTTGCCGGCCGACGCGTACTGGCGGTGGAAGACACCTCCACAACAGGGGGAAGCGTCCTCACAGCCGTGGAGGCGCTGCGGGAGGCCGGCGCCGAAGTGGTCGGTGTGGCCGTTATCGTCGATCGTGGCGCGGAAAAGGCGGTTCGCGCCGCGGGGCTGAGCTATCGCTCAGTATTTTCGTTGGCCGACCTCGGCCAACAGGGCTGAAAAATTGTCGATTCGGACCTGCGCATATGCAGGCGGATCGATGGTGTTGGTGGAAGGATGGAAAACGTGGGAACTGCGCTGGCTGAGATGACCCTGCCCCAGATCTCGCCGCTTGCCGGCGAGCCGATTGACCGCGCCGATGCCGAGCGTCTTGCCGGCGTCCTGAAGGCACTCGCTGACCCGGCCCGACTCCGGCTCTTGAGCCTGATCCAGTCGGCGCCCGATGGCGAGGCATGTGTTTGTGACCTAACGGCCCCGCTCGGCCTTTCGCAGCCGACGGTGAGCCACCACCTGCGAATCCTGACCGAGGCCGGACTGCTGGAGCGCGAGAAGCGGGGTGTGTGGGCGTTCTACCGCCTGGTGCCCTCCGCGATCGGCACCATCGCCGACCTTCTCACCCCGCCGCGCAAGCGTGCGACCAAGAAGGCTCCTCGGTAAGGCCTTGCAGAACAACGAGACCGGCGATCTGCGCGATCAGCTCGCCCATGTCGGGCACGCGGTCGTGCAGGCCGGACTCGTAGTGGGCTCGGGCGGCAACCTTTCCGCTCGGGCACCGGACGCCGACGAATGCTGGGTAACTGCGGCCGGGACATGGCTCGACCGACTCGACCGTGGTTCATTCGTTCGGATCCGAATCAGCGACGGCGCGGCACTTGACAGGACTTCGTCCGACACCAAGGCCGCGCCGTCATCGGAGCTCGCGCTCCACCTCGCCACCTATCGCGCCCGCCCCGACGTCAACGCGGTCGTGCACCTGCACCCGCAGACCGTCCTGCTGCTCGACGCGATCGGTGTGCCGGTCCAGCTCCTCACCACCGACCACGCCTTCTACCTGCGGCGGGTCGCCACCATGCCATTCATCCCGCCCGGCCGCGCCGAGGTGGGCACCCTCGCGGCCAAGGCCTGCTCCGACGGCACCAACTGCGTCGTGCTGTCCCGCCACGGCTGTTCGGTGATCGCCGACTCGATCGAGCTGGCCCACAAGCGCGCCTTCTATCTCGAAGAGGCCGCCCGGATGACGTATCGTGCGCTGCTGCTCGGCCGCACCCCCGAGCCGCTGCCCACGACCTGGCTGGACGCCGAGAACGCCACCGCGTAGCGCCGCGCAGTCACCTCAAAAGTCACCCCTAAACCTGAACGATCCCTCGCCTACACTCGTCCTCCAGTTGAGCCGCCGGTCAAGAACCGCAGGTCAAGTGGGGGAGCGAACGTGAACGCACGCTGATCGCCGGGAGTCGTGCTCCTCGCCGCCGCAGGGGTTGTGGTTGTACGAACCGTGGCCGGCCGTGCCGGCGACTGCTCCGGGCGGGATCACCGTCTCCGTCGCCCGGTTCTCCGCCACCAGGCCCGAGGTCAACGGCGACTGCATCACCGTCAAGGTCGACGCGGCCGAGCCCGCCGACGTCGCCAACCGGCTCGCCGCTCGGGCGGGCGGCACCATCAACGTCGCCGCCACCGCGGCCGCCTCGCCGGCCGACGCCGACGTGCCCACCGTCTGGATCCCCGACTCCTCCGCCTGGATCACCCGCATGCAGGGCGTCAATCGGGAGGCGTTCGAGGCCGACCCGACGCCGGTGGCCGCGAGCCTGGTGGTTGTTGCCGCCGCCGAGCCGGTTGCCAAGTCGCTCGGCGCCGGCACGGTCGGCGCGCAGCAGGTCGCCGCCCTGCTGGCCAAGGTCGGCGCCAAGGAACTCCAGGTCGGCTCCGTCGACCCGCGCCGCAGCACCGCCGGCCTGGCCGGGGCCGGGCTGCTGTACGACGCCATCGTCACCGAACCCGCGAAGCTCGTCGTGGCCCCGGATGCCGCCGCGCTGCTCAAGGCGCCGGCCCGGCAGGTGTCGCTGACGAGCGAGCAGGCGGTGCTGGCCGGCCCCGACGGCGGGCAGGTCACCCTTCCGCTCGAACCGGCGGTCACCCTCGACTACCCGTTCGCCGTTGTCGCCGGCAAGCCGCGGGTGAGTGTGCAGGCCGCCGAGCGGTTCCGCGCCGCGCTCGGCGCCGCCGCCAACCGCGAGGCGTTCGCCAAGCGGACAGCAAGCCGGGCATGAGCCTGGAGACGCTGAAGCTCGAGCTGGAACGGGCGACGGACCCCACCCGGCCGATTCGCGTGGTGCTGCTGGGGGTGGGGCCCGATGTCAACAAGCAGGAGCTGGACGAGATAGCCGCCACCACCGGAGGCCGGTCGTTCAGGCGTTGATCAGGTCCGGCTGAGCGCTACTCCGGGACGCGGTGGGCGCCCGGACGGCGGGTGCCCTCCGGGGCGACCGGCTCCGCGGCGGCGCGGCCGCGGCGGCGCTCCCGCCAGCCCCTGAAGATCTCGATGAAGATCGGCATCGCCGAGAGCAGCACGATGAACAGCACGGCCGGCAGCAGGTACGTGTCGATCTTCTCCGGCGGGATCAGCTGGCGGATCTGCTTCGCCAGCGCCCAGCCGACGAAGATGATGCCGTCGGTCCACAGGATGCCGCCGATGACGTTCCACAGGAAGAACTGCCGGGCCGACATGCCGACGACGCCGGCGACCGGGTTGAGGAAGGTGCGCACGATCGGGATGAACCGGGCGAGGACCACGGCCTTGGCCGGACCGAACTTCTCGAAGTAGTACTCGGCCTTCTCGACGTACTCCTTCTTGAAGATCTTGGAGTTGGGCCGGTCGAACATCTGCCGGCCGTAGCGGGCACCTAGGTAGTGGCCCAGCTGCGCACCGACGATCGCGCAGATCGGTGCGCCGATGAGCAGCTGTGTCAGGCTGAGCTGGTCGCCCAGCAGGTCGGTCGCGGCCGGCGACGAGGCGACGCCGGCCAGGAACAGTAGTGAGTCTCCGGGGAAGAAGAAGCCCACGAGGAGGCCCGTCTCCACGAACATGATGACCCAGACGCCGATCACGCCGAACGTGCCCAGCAGCCCTTTCGCGTCCAGCGGGTTGAGGGAGAGCAGGTCGCCGAAGGCGCGCGTCTTTTCTTCCACGGCGAACCAGGGTACGTGAGCCACGCTACAACCGTGGATCCACCGGCTCGCTTTCACATGCGAGTACCGCGAAAACCAGCTGGTGGACCCGCCACGCGGCGGCACCTTCGGCCAGCAGGTCGAGCGCGGCGAGGCCCAGCCCCTGCTCTCGCAGAGCGAGGCCGCGCTTGCGCCCGAGGTTGCGGTTGCGCAGCGTGGCGAGACGGTCCGGCTCGGTGTACGAGGGGCCGTAGATGATCCGGAGGTACTCGCGACCGCGGCACTTGATCGCCGGCTGCACCCGCGGACCGGCGTCCTCGGCCGGCTTGACGACCATGCCCTCACCCCCGCTCGCGGTCAGCTCCAGCCACCAGCGCGTCGCCGTCGCCACGTCGTCGGGCGCGGACGGGTCGACGACCAGTCGCCGGGTCGTGGTGAACAGCTCCGGGTCGGCGGTGACGAGCCGGTCGACGAGCGCCAGGTGCCACTCGTGGCCCCGTCGTGCGTGGCTCGCACCCGCGCTGGCCAGCACGTGGAACGGCGCCAGCCGCACACCGGCGAGCCCGTCGGTCGGCCAGCAGTACCGCCGGTAGACGTCGGTGAACGCCGCGACGGACCCAGCCCGCTCCGCGAACCTGGCCTCGAGCGCGGCGACGTCCAGCCCTCGGCCGGCCGCCCGGGCGAGCGCGGCCCGCACGGCCGGCAGCGCGGCACCGGCGGCCGCGGCGACGCTCGCGTACTGCTCGCGGATCAGCGGCTCCGCCTTCGCCGACCAGGGCAGCACCTCGGCGTCGAGCAGCAGCCAGTCGCTGCCGAGCTCGTCCCAGAGCCCGGCGGCGCCGACCGCCTTCCGCACCCCGTCGAGCAGCGCGGTGTTCATGGCGTCGGGGAAGAACGGCCGGCCGGTCCGCGTGTAGATCGTCCCCGCCGCGCCGGTGTCGACGCCGAACCGCCGGGCGGCGGCGTCCTCGTCGCGGCACACGACGAGGACGGCCCGCGAGCCCATGTGCTTCTCCTGGCACACCACCCGCGGCACGCCCGCCTTCGCGTAATCGCCGAGCGCCTCGACCGGGTGCTCGAGGTACCCCTCCTGCGTGGACGTGGACGAGGGCGCCATCGTCGGCGGCAGCCACACCAGCCAGCGCGGGTCGACCGCGAACCGGCTCATGACCTCCAGCGCCGCCGCGGCGTTCTCGGCGGCGACCGTGACCCGGCCGGCCGGCGTCTCCAGGCTGCGCCGCCCGGTGACGTCGGCGAGGTTCAGCCCGGCGTCGTCGCCGGCCGGCACGGCGCTCACGAGCGGGCGTACCGGCGCGTAGTGCTCCGCCAGCGCCGGCACGGATACGAGCTCACGCGACGGGTACCGCAGCGCGGTCAGCGCACCGCCGAAGACGCAGCCGGTGTCGATGCAGATCGTGTTGTTGACCCATTCCGGGGTCGGCGTCGGTGTGTGGCCGTAGACGACCATGGCCTTGCCGCGGTACTCGGTCGCCCATGGGTAGCGGACCGGCAGCCCGTACTCGTCGGTCTCGCCGGTCGTGTCGCCGTAGAGCGCGAAGGCGCGGACCCGGCCCGACGCGCGGCCGTGGTAGGCCTCCTTGAGCCCGGCGTGCGCGACCACCAGCCGGCCGCCGTCGAGCACGTAGTGGCTGATCAGACCGTCCAGGAACGGCGTCGGGTCGAGGTCGGAGCCGGCCAGCTGGTCCAACGTCTCCTGCAGGCCGTGTGCCACCTGTACGTTCGCGCCGCGCAGCTTGCGAAGGAGCTTCGCCTCGTGGTTGCCGGAGACGCAGAGCGCGTGACCGGCCGCGACCATGCCCATGACGAGCCGCAGCACACCCGGCGAGTCGGGGCCGCGGTCGACCAGGTCGCCGACGAACACGGCGGTGCGGCCCTCCGGGTGCGCGGCGTCGACCGGCCGGCCCGCGGCGTCGCGGGTGAGCGTGTATCCCAGCCGGTCGAGCAGCAGCTCCAGTTCGGCGCGGCAGCCGTGCACGTCGCCGATGACGTCGAAGGGCCCGGTGAGCTCCCGCTTGTCGTTGAACAGCTTCTCGTAGCCGATCTCGGCGGTGTTGATCTCGTTCACGCCGTGCAGCACGTGGACCTGCCGGAAGCCCTCCCGCCCCAGGTGCTTCAGCGAGCGGCGCAGGTCGCGCTGCTGCCGGCTGATCACCTGGCGGCCGAAGTCGCGGTCCGGGCGGGCCTGCGTGCGCGCCCAGCACTCGTCCTCCGGCACGTCGAGCACGATCGCGACCGGCAGCACGTCGTGCTCGCGCGCCAGCGCCACCAGGGCCTGGCGGGCGTGCGGCTGGACGTTGGTCGCGTCGACCACGGTGAGCCGTCCGGCGGCCAGCCGCTTGCCGGCGACGAAGTGCAGTGCTGCGAACGCGTCGGCGGAGGCCGACTGGTCGTTCTCGTCGTCGGCGACCAGCGCCCGGAACGCGTCGGAGGACAGGACCTGGGTGGGCAGGAAGTGCTTGCGGGCGAACGTCGACTTGCCGGAGCCGGAGACGCCGACGAGTGCCACGAGGCACAGCTCGGGGATCTTCACTTGCTGAACACCGCCATCTGGGTGGGGGAGCCGACTTCTTCGTCGTGGTCGCCGATGCCGCTGATCGTCACCGTGTAGCCGAAGCGGGCCGCGGTGTCGGTGGACCAGGCGCGGAACTGCGTACGGTCCCACTCGAACCGGTGGTCGCTGTGGCGCATGTGGCCGTGCGCGAGGCCGGGGTAGCGGACGTTGTACTCGACGTTCGGCGTGGTCACGACCACTGTGGCCGGCGCCGCGTGCCCGAACACCCCGGCCGCGAGCGCCGGCAGCCGCGGCGGGTCGACGTGCTCGATCACCTCCATCAGCACCGCGGCGTCGTAGCCCTTGAGCCGGTCGTCGCGGTAGGTGAGCGCGGTCTGCAGCAGCCGGATGCGGGCCTTCTGCCGGTCCGGGAGCCGGTCGAGATGCAGGCGGCGGGCGGCCATCTCGAGGGCGACGGTCGAGACGTCGGCGCCGACGATCTCGGTGTACCTCCGGTCGCGCACCAGCTCGCCCAGCAGTGCACCGGGGCCGCAGCCGAGGTCGAGCACCCGCGTCGCGCCGGCGTCGGCGAGGGCCTTGAGCACGGCCGCGCGCCGCTGGATGACCAGGGACTCCGGGCGCGGTGCGGCTTCCGCGGGAGGCTCCACGTCCACGGCGGAGTCCACATCGGACAACCGGGCGAGGGCCTCGTTGGTCAGCGCCTTGCGGTGCGCCAGATAGCGGCGGGCGATCAACGCCTTCGCCGGGTGACCGGCGAGCCAGCCGGTGCCCGCGCGCAGGAGCTTCTCCACCTCGTCGGGTGAGACCCAGTAGTGTTTCGCGTCGTCGAGGACCGGCAGCAGCACGTACACCTGGTTCAATGCGTCGGCGAGCCGCAGTGTGCCGGTGAGGCGCAGGTCGACGTATCGGCTGTCGCCCCACTCCGGGCGCTGCGGGTCCAGCGGGATCGGGGTGGCGGCGACCGTCCAGCCGAGCGGGCCGAACAGTTCCTCGGCGCTGCCCTTGCAGCGCAGCGCCGGGATGTGCAGTTCCAGCGGGATCGCCGTGGCCGCGAGCTCGGGCCGGTCGCGGGAGTCGCCGCGCAGGGCGGTGCGCCAGACCTTGCCGAGGGCCGCCGACAGCAGGCTCGACGCGGCGTACGGCCGGTCGTTGACGTGCTGGTGCAGGGTGAAGGTCTCGCTGCGGGGCTGCCGCGTGGCGGACGGGTCGACGTCGAGCAGCAGCGCCGCCGTGCAGCGCTCCTCGGTCGCCTCCGGGTAGAAGACGTGCGCGGTGCCGCCGGCGACGTCGAACGACTGCAACCGGTCGGGATGCTTCACGAGGAGGAAGCCCAGATCGGTCGCGGGTCGGTGGGTGGTCGTCACGGTGATCAGCACGATGGTCATGATGACGCTGTTCTTTCGCCGGTACCGCTGGTTTTTCCGGGCGTACAGTCGGTGTATGGCAGTGGTGCCCACCGCGCACTGGCACCGGCTGGAGGACGGCCGGGTGCAGTGCGACGTGTGCCCGCGGGCCTGTCGTCTCCACGAGGGGCAACGCGGCTTCTGCTTCGTGCGGGAGCGCGCCGGCGACAAGATCGTCCTGACCACCTATGGCCGGTCGTCCGGTTTCTGCGTCGACCCGATCGAGAAGAAGCCGCTCAACCACTTCCTGCCGGGCACGCCGGTCCTGTCGTTCGGCACCGCCGGGTGCAATCTGGGCTGCCGCTTCTGCCAGAACTGGGACATCTCGAAGAGCCGCGAGATCGACACCCTCGCCGCCTCGGCCGGTCCGGAGGATCTGGCCGACGCGGCGCAGCGGCTGGACTGCCGTTCGGTCGCGTTCACCTACAACGACCCGGTCATCTTCATGGAATACGCGATGGACGTCGCCGACGCCTGCCGGGCCCGCGGGATCAAGGCCGTCGCGGTTTCGGCCGGATACATGAATCCGGCGCCGCGGGAGGAGTTCTACCGGCACATCGACGCGGCCAACATCGACCTGAAGGCGTTCAGCGACCGGTTCTACGAGAAGATCACCTTCGCCAAGCTCGGCGCCGTGCTCGACACCCTGGAGTACCTTCGGACCACCGACGTCTGGTTCGAGGTGACGACGCTGCTGATTCCGGGGCGCAACGACAGCGACGACGAGCTGCGCCGCCAGTGCGCGTGGTTCGCCGAGCACCTCGGGCCCGACGTGCCGCTGCACTTCTCCGCGTTCCACCCCGACTTCAAGATGCGTGACGTCCCGCGCACCCCGCCGGAGACGCTGACCCGGGCACGGAAGATCGCCCTCGACACCGGCTTGCGGTATGTCTACACCGGCAACGTCCACGACCCCGACGGCCAGTCGACGCGCTGCCCCGGCTGCGCGACGCCCGTCATCGTCCGCGACTGGTACGATCTGCGCTCCTACGAGCTCACCGACGACGGTCACTGCGTCCACTGTGGACACGCCATCCCCGGCGTGTTCGACGGGCCGCCCGGTGGGTGGGGGCGGCGGCGCCTGCCGGTGAGCATCGGATGAGGCGACCGGCGGTGGCCGGCATCTTCTATCCGGCCTCGCCCTCGCACCTGCAGGCGATGGTCGAAGACCTGCTCTCGTCGGTCCCGGAACCGTCCGCCGACGGCGCCGACGCCTACATCGTCCCGCACGCCGGGTACCGCTGGTCCGGCCGCACCGCGGCGCACGTCCACCGGCGCCTGGCGGTCCGCAGGCCTGCCCGGGTCGCCGTCCTCGGCCCGGCCCACCGCGTGCCACTGCGCGGCGCCGCCGTGCCCACCGACGGGCGCTGGGCCACGCCGCTCGGGCCGATCGCGATCGACACCGACGGCGCGCGCGAGCTCGTCGCGCGCCGGCTCGCGATCGCCGACGACCGGCCACACGCGCCGGAGCACTCGATCGAGGTGCAGGTGCCGTTCCTGCAACAACTCCCGGACGTGCGGCTGCTGCCGATCTGCATTGGACAGTCCACAGTGGAGCACATCGCCGCCGTCGTGGCGGCCGTGAGCCGGCCGGACACGGTCGTGCTGTGCAGCACCGACCTCTCGCACTACCTCACCGAGGAGGATGCGCGGCTGCGTGACGTGGCCACCGTGGCGGCCATCGTCGCGCTCTCCCCGACCCGCATCGGCTCCCGGGACGCGTGCGGCCGGCACGCGTTGCGCGGCCTGCTCGCCTGGGCCGCCTCGAACCGGCGCTCCGCGACCGTGCTCCATCTGGCGACCTCGGCCGACGAGGGCGGTCCCCGGGACCGGGTCGTCGGCTACCTGGCGGCGTCACTGACGGTTTAGACGCATCATCCGTTGCGTGCGGAATGTCCAAAAGAGCATGGCCGAACGGCCGACCGCTGGAGTGGTCTCCCGGAAACGTCACTGGATTGGAGGCGCCTGCGGACGGCGCCGGAACTTGGAGACACGGGGCCATGTCAGTCACGACGGCCGCGCAGACCTGGGCGCCTATCACCAGCGAGCAGCGCGAACAGTTCGACACGGACGGTTATCTCGTATTGCGGGGTGTCCTCAGCCCCGACGAAGTGCGTCACTACTCCTCCGTGCTCGACGCCGCCCACGCCAGGCACCCGCACGCCCCCGACGGTTCGTTGCATCTGCTCAGCGCGGTGGCCAGCTGCCCGGAACTTGTCGACCTGATCGACCATCCCGCGACGTTCCCGCTGGTCTGGTCGATCCTCGGGTGGAACATCCACATCTACCACTCGCACCTCGACGTGCATCCGCCGCTGACCGCGCCGAAGCCCGACTGGTGGCACTGGCACCAGGACGGCGGCCGGCAGAACCGCGAGCTGGAGACCGATCCGCGGCCTCGCCTCTCGGTGAAGCTCGCCTACTGGCTGTCGGACGTCTCGCAGACCGGTCGTGGCAACCTGACCCTGATCCCCGGCAGTCACAAGACGAACTGGCTGCCCGGCCCGCCGAAGCGCGACGTGCCGTGGCCGACCCCGGACGGCGCGCGGCAGGTCACCGTCAACGCGGGTGACGTGGTGTTCTTCGACCGGCGGATCTGGCACGCCCGCTCGGACAACCTCTCGGAGATCACGCGCAAGTGCGTGTTCCTCGGCTACACGTACCGCTGGATCAGCATCCGCGACGAGGTCGGCGCGCTGCCCGGCAAGCCCTGGTGGGCGCACCTCAACCCGGTCCAGCAGCAGCTGCTCGGCGGTGTCGGCGGCAGCGACGGCGACCACTCGTGGGGCCACTACCCGGAGACGACGCCGCTCTACACCGAGCTGCTCGACCGCGGTCTGCTCGACCCCGACTACCCTCCGCTGATTCCGTAGCCGGTGCAATGTCCGGCCGGCCTCGGTCCGTCATAGGGTCGGGGCCGGCTTGCATTGGGGGACGTATTGACGTTCGAGGAGTTCGTCGACGCTCGGCTGCAGGCGCTCCTGCGATACGCCGTCATGCTCACCGGTGACCCGCACACCGCGCAGGACCTCGTGCAGGAGACGATGATCCGCGTCCAGCTCAAGTGGCGCAGGGTCGCCGCGTCCAACGCGCCCGAGCGATACGTCAAACGCATGATCACCAATGCCTACGTCGACCTGCACCGCGGCTCCTGGCTGCGCCGGGTCGTGCTGGGCGGGTTCGCGCCGCCGGCCCGGGAGGTCGAGCCCGACCACGCCGAGCATGCCGTCGAGCGCGACCAGATGTGGATCTGGCTGGGCCGGCTGCCCCGCCGCCAGCGCGCGGCGCTCGTCCTGCGCTACTACGAAGGCCTCACCGACAACGAGATCGCCGAGGTGCTGGACTGTGCGGTCGGCACCGTTCGCTCGTCGATCTCCCGCGCGCTGGCCACGCTCCGCGTCGAGGTCGTGCCCGCCCTGAGCGGAGGCGACGAGCGGTGATCGACGACCTGCTCCGCGACACCTTCGCCCGCCACGAGACGCTGGCGCCGCAGGCCACGGCCGAGCTCCGGTCCGCGATCGACGATGGCGCCCGTCGTCGCCGGGTCCGTCGTCGCCGGTTCCTGTCGTCCGCCGCGGCCCTCGTCGTTCTGGCCTTCGCGACAGTACTGGCTGTGCTGCCCTCGTCACGCGAGCACTCCACGCCGGCCGACCTGCTGACGGACGGTGGCGGCGCTTCGATGCACTTCCTGCTCCTCGGCACCGACCGCCAGGCCGCCCGCGCCGGTGAGCAGGTGCGCGCCGACGCGATCCTCCTCGTGCACGTCGACCCGGCCACCCGCACCACGTTCCAGGTCTCGATCCCGCGCGACCTGCTCGTCGACCTGCCGGGCTTCGGCCCGCAGCGGGCGAACAGCGCGTACCTCTTCGGCGGTTACAGCCTGACCGAACAGATCGTGTCGACGCTGCTGGGCGCGCCGATCGAGGGCGGTGCGGTGGTCGACTACGCCGCCATGCAGGCGATCACCCGTGCGGTCGGCGGCGTGGACCTCTGCGTCGACCAGCGCACGGAGTCGATCCACCTCGGTTACGACCGCTCGGGCCGGGTGGTCCCGCGGACCGGCAACCCGGGCCTGGACCCGGTCGTCTACGAGGTGGGCTGCCGGCACTTCGCCGCATGGGAGGCGCTGGACTACGTCCGCCAGCGGAACTCGCTGCCCGGCGGCGCCGAGGACCGTGACCGGCACCTGCGCCAGTTGCTGTCGGCCCTGATGGCCGAGCTGTCGGATCCGGTCACGCTGTCGAAGGCGCTGCCGGTGGCGGCGCAGGCGCTGGATCTGCACCTGGGTCGCGGTCAGACCCTCCCGGCGCTGGCGATCCAGCTCGGCCACATGTCAAACGGCCAGCTCCGCGGCATCCGCCTGCCGACACGGCTCGACAACGGCACCGTGGTGCTGTCCGGTGACGCGGCCGACCTGTTCACGGCCCTGCGCACCGCAACCGTCCCGGCCTGGCTGGCCGCCCACCCGGAATACGCCTCCTGACGGCTACCGGTATTCGTCGTCCAGGTCGACCTCGCGGTCCTGCTCGACGGCGTCGTACTCGTTCGCCTCCCACGGCATGGGGTGTGCCGTGGCCGGCCGGTCCAGGGGATTGGCAGGCAGTGCCTGCTCCGCGGCGTCCGCGGGTGACGCCTCCGGGTTCCGGGTGTCGGGGTCGAGCCGGTCGTCGAGCGTCACCAGTTCCTCGTCGGGCTGGGTCATCGCCGCACTCTCCCTGTGGTCGTCGCTCCTCCTCGGCCGCCCTCAACCGTACGACTGAATCGCCCGGTTCGCTTCCGAGCCGGACAAATACCGTCCATTGCGACCCCGTGCCGTCACCCGGCGTCGGTGGACCGTCGGCGCTGCGAGATACTTCGTGCAGGACAGCGCGGTCCTCGTGGAGCCGTGCCTGTCGGCTCCATACCGCACGATCCAGACAGCCAAGGAGCGCCGTCATGCCCATCGCCTCGCCCGATGTCTACGCTGAGATGCTCGACCGTGCCAAGGCCGGCGCGTTCGCCTACCCGGCGATCAACGTCTCGTCGTCGCAGACGCTCAACGCGGCCCTGCGCGGCTTCGCTGAGGCCGAGAGCGACGGCATCATCCAGGTTTCGACCGGTGGCGCCGAATACCTCTCCGGCCCGACCGTCAAGGACATGGTCACCGGCTCGGTCGCGTTTGCCGCCTATGCGCACGAGGTCGCCAAGAAGTACTCGATCAACGTGGCCCTCCACACCGACCACTGCCCGAAGGACAAGCTCGACAAGTTCGTCCGGCCGCTGCTCGCGATCTCGCAGGAGCGCGTCGCCAAGGGCGAAGAACCGCTGTTCCAGTCCCACATGTGGGACGGCTCGGCGGTGCCGCTCGCCGAGAACCTCCAGATCGCCGAGGAGCTGCTGGCGCGGACCGCCGCGGCCAAGGTCGTGCTCGAGATCGAGGTCGGCGTCGTCGGCGGCGAGGAGGACGGTGTCGTCGGCGCGATCGACGAGAAGCTCTACACCACCGTCGAGGACGGCCTGGCCATGGTCGAGGCGCTCGGCCTCGGCGAGAAGGGCCGCTACATGGCCGCCCTGACCTTCGGCAACGTGCACGGCGTCTACAAGCCGGGCAACGTCAAGCTCCGTCCCGAGATCCTCAAGCAGATCCAGGACGCGGTCAGCGCGAAGTACGGCAAGGAGAAGCCGCTCTCGCTCGTCTTCCACGGCGGGTCGGGCTCGCTGCTCTCGGAGATCCGCGAGGCGCTCGACTACGGCGTGGTCAAGATGAACATCGACACCGACACGCAGTACGCCTTCACCCGTCCCGTCGCCGCGCACATGTTCACCAACTACGACGGTGTGCTCAAGGTCGACGGCGAGGTCGGCAACAAGAAGACGTACGACCCGCGCGCCTGGGGCAAGGCCGCCGAGACCGGCATGGCGCAGCGCGTCGTCGAGGCGTGCGAGCACCTGCGTTCGACCGGCACGACCCTGTCGAAGTAGGTCTGACAGCACAGCGGCCCGGCCCCTTCACGCGAAGGGTGCCGGGCCGTTCTTCGTGGCTGCCTACTCGTCTTCGTGATCGCCTATTCGTTTTTCGCGATCGCCTATTCGGCCAGGAAGTTGAAGTAGCTGCCCGGGGTGAGCGGGCTGCTGATCGAGTTCGTGACGTCGACGACGCGCACGCCGCACGTACCGGCGAAGACCCCCGAGCCGAGGCCGGGGCTGGTGTCGGTCACGTCCGGGGTGGTAACCGTGATCGCCGTGCCGGTGGCGTTCACGGCAGTGACCGTGCCGGCGACGCCGCAGAACTGGACCGCCCACGTCGCGCTGGTTGTGTAGTCGGTCAGTGTCTTGTTGAATCCGCTGCCGTTGACGACCGTGTTCGTCGAGCCCCTGGCCTTGCCGGAAGTGACGGTCAGCGTGCTGACGGTGGGCGCGGCGACCACGTTCACGCCGGTGTCGGTCGTCGTGAAGGTCTTGCCCACGCCGTTCTGGGTGATCGTGATGTTGGAGTCGTTGGCGTTCAGCCCGATCGGGGTCTTGAACGTCATGTAGTTCCCGGCGGCCGGCGCCGACGGCGTGTTCGGCAGGATCTGCGTCCCGTCGCTGGTGTAGACCTTGACCTCGGTCGCCGGCTTGCCGCTGAACGTGACGGACAGGCCGGCAGCCGTACGGGGGTCGAAGGCGTACGTGCTGTCCGCCTTCACCCGCACGATCTGCCCGCCGTTCGTGACGAAGCGCTGGACCTGGTTCGTCGTCTGGAGCTGTGAGCTGTTGTCGGCGATGACCGGCTTGTCGGCCAGGGCCGCGATGGCCGGCGGGTTGATCAGGAACAGCCCGCCGGTTTTTGTCAGCGTGTTCGAGCCGGCAAAGTTGATGACGATGTTGTCGCCCGCCGTCAGTGCTGGCGAGGTGGCCGCGCAGCCGCCGGCGGGCGTCTTGACGGCGATGGTCGTCGGGCCGGTGACGACGTAGCTGGTGATGCCCTGGCAGTCGGTGTCCTCGCCCAGGTCGACGCTGGTGACGAGCGCCTCGGAGAGCGTCTGCCCGGCCACGGTGAGCAGGATGGCCTGCTTGGCGGTGTCGGCGGCGACCTTTCCGCCGACCGGCGAGGTGATCGTGATGGTCCCGGTGAGCGCCGCCGCCTGCGCGGGCGCCGGCAACCCGGCCAGCACGGTGGCGGTTGCGGCGGCGGCACTCAAGATGGTGGCGAAAGCACGCTTCCGCCAGGTCCGATGGAGCAACATCAGGGTGGGTCCTCTCTGGTGCGGTGCGTGCCCCTGCAAGGGATGCGGCACCCACTACGCATGCGGACCCAAAGTAACACTCTAGTTACTTAGAGTAGTTGGGATTGCTCCGGGTCGGGGTGGAGGTCCGATCCTGGCGGTTCGGTCTGTGACCGTGGCGGCGGCGGTCGACACGCTCCGCGTGTTGGTCACGATCCATGCAGCCCCCTGGTCCTGGCCGTGGACCGTGCTGGGCCGCGGTCCTGGCCGCTGCCGTGGCGGTCGTGGTCTGTGCTGGCCGTGGTCCGTGGTGGCCGCGGTTCGTGCTGGCTGCGATACGTGGTGGTGCCGTCTTGCCCGCCGCCGTGGTCCCGACGCCACATGGCCCCGCCGTGTTCCCCGCTGACCTGCGGCGGGATCACCTCATGATCGGGGGAAACTTCCGGTCGCCCAGGCAACCCGAAGTTTCCCCGATCATGGATCGGCTGGTCGCTTCGCCCGGACGGGAACGTCAGGCCGTCAAGATCTCCGCGGCCTCGGCCACGTCGTCGGTGATGTGGAGCAACGGGCGCAGGTCGCCGACCGGGGACGTGGCCAGCAGCGGCTCGAGCAGGCCGCGGACCGGGAGTTTCTCGGTCCAGTGTTTCACGTCCAGGAACACGAACGGGCCGCTCGCCCCGTCCGTCGCGTAGAACGTCTTCGTCGCGGCCTGGAAGATCTCCTGCACCGTGCCCGCCATGCCCGGCGCGAACACGATGCCGCCGCGGGACAGGCGGAGGATCGTGTCCTCGCGGATCGCGTTCGAGAAGTACTTCGCGATTTTGGCCGCGAACAGGTTGGCCGGCTCGTGGCCGTAGAGCCAGGTCGGGATGGCCAGGCCGCCGCGGCGCGCCCACGTCACCGGGTCCACCGCCACCTGGTCGGCCGGTTCCACCGAGTCCGGCGTGGGGGGCACGGGTTGGGCGAAGGCTGACCGTACCGCCAAAGCCGCCGCCGTGTAGGGATCATGATCGTGGAAGTCCGGCGCCGTCGCCAGCTTGTCGATCGCGTCGCGCAGCGTCTCCAGCGGGTGGTCGGCCAGGAACGCCCCGAGGTTGGCGGCCTCCATCACGCCCGGGCCGCCGCCGGTCACGACCAGGCGGTCGGCACGCGCGAGGCGCCAGGCCAGCTCGGCCGCGTCGCGGAACTCGGTGGAGCCGCGCGGCACCGCGTGGCCGCCCATGATCCCGACCGCCGCCGACGGGCCACGCGCGCCGATCCAGCCGGCGGTGACGTTGGCCAGGGCGTTGTCGATGCCGGAGTCGTGCATCCGCTGCGCGACCGCCTCGCGGATCTCCGGCGTCGCCCCACCCGTCGCCCGGAAGTGCTGGTAGACGACGGTGTCGAACATGCTGGCGAAGCCGTCGGAGGTGAAGCCGGCCGACAGGTCCTCGGGTGCGTACAGCTGGGAGGGGTGCGTCGGGTACGGCAGGCCGGCGAACTCCGGCACCACCACCGATCCGCGCAGCAGCAGGTCGACGACCGTGTTGAGCTCGCCGAAGTGGCAGCCGATGAACAGCGTGTCGCGCACGTCCACAGTGGACAGGTCTACGGCGGCCAGATCGAGGCCCTGCACGGTCTTGTTCGCCAGTGATCCAGTGCGCAGGTGGAACAGCAGTTCCGCGGGCGATTCGATCTCGTCGGGCGAGTGATCGTGGAGCGCGACGATGTCAGGCGGTGGCGGAGTAGGCACCCGATCATCCTGTCAGGAGGACACAAGACGATGGCCCGACCGGTGAAGATCGGGCCATCGCGTAACCGGGTCCTGGGGAGGCTCCGGACTTCCATTTGTAGTCCCTGTGCCTTGGCGCACACACCCCCCGGTCGCGGGACGCGGCCTCAACCGTTTAGCCACCTCTGCGGAGGCGTCGGCCGACCCGGGACGGACCTGATGTAATGGCCGATATGCAGAACCTGCTGCCTCAGCCCGATCCGACGCTGCTCCCGGCCGATCCGCACGCCGCCGAACTGCTCGCGAAAGCCGACACCGAAGAGGCCGTCAAGGCGGTTGCCGCGGCCTTCCCCGCGTACAGCGCCGCGTGGGCCCGCCTCGCCGAGCTGGCCATCGAGAGTGACGAGCCGGTGACCGCGTATGCGTATGCCCGCACGGGCTACCACCGGGGCCTCGACCAGCTGCGCCGCAGCGGGTGGCGGGGCGCCGGGCCGATTCCGTGGTCGCACGAGCCCAACCAGGGCTTCCTGCGTGCCCTCCACGCCCTCGGCCAGGCGGCCGCCGCGATCGGCGAGGCCGAGGAGGCCGACCGCTGCGCCCAGTTCCTCAACGACAGCGACCCGGCGGCCACCGCGGCGCTGAACCGCTAGAGCCCCTCCGAAACGGCCGCGGCGACCTTCAACCAGGCGTCGCGGCTGGCGGAGGTCAGCCCGGCGTAGCGGATCGGCTCCCCGGAGTCGATGAACCGCTCGTACGGCACCAGCATCACCGTCCGCGTCCGTGCGGCGAAGTGCCGAGTGATCGCCGGTACGTCGACGTGCCGCCGGCTGGGCGGCATCGAGACCACCGTCACGGCCTGCCGCACCAGCCGCTGCCGGCCGTGCTGTTCGAGGTGGTCGAGCATCCGGGACGCGGTCTCGGCGGAGTCGTTGCGCGCCGACATCGTCACGACGAGCTGGTCGGTCGCGTCGATCGCGGCCTGCCAGTTCTGGGCGCGCACGTTGTTGCCGGTGTCGACCACGATCAGCTTGTAGAACCGGCTGACCACGTCACGGATCTCGCCGAACGCCTGTGCGGTCAGCATCTCACCCGCGGTCGCCGACTCGTCGGACGCGAGCACGTCGAACATGCCCTCGCCCTGCGCCCGGACGTACTGGGAGAGGTCACCGACGCGCCCCTGCGCCCCCTGGAAGTGGTCGAGATCCCGTAGCAGGTCCCGCACCGTCCGGGTGTGGAAGTCCTGCTGGGCCCGCATGCCGAGTGTGCCCTGGGTCTCGTTGTTGTCCCAGGCCAGCACGTAGCCGCCGCGCTTCTGCCCGAAGGTCATCGCGAGCAGCAGAACGGCGACGGTTTTGCCCGCGCCGCCCTTCGGGTTCACAACAGTGACCTGGCGGAGTCCGCCGAAGTTGCGGCGCACCATCTCGACGTACTGCCGATACTCGGCCTCCCGCCGTCCCGGCGGCAGCGTGACCAGGCCGAGCGTGCCCCTGGACAGCGCACCCCGGACCCCGCGTACGGCGACGGGGTCGGCCGGTCGGGCCTGCCGTCGCCGGGCAAACTCGTCGGCGGTGGGCGTGCTGCCATCGGACCAGTTGGACGGCGGCATCGGTGGCAGCGGCGGTACGCCCAGTGCCCCGTCAACCGGCCCATACGCCTCATCGGGCGGGAAGCCCTCGGACGGATCTTCCTGTCGCGGCGGCGGAACGTAAGGCTCCTGCGCCGGCCGACCCGGCCCGGCATACGGCGCCCCACCGGGCGGCAGCGGCGCGGTGTAGGGCGGCTGCGGTGCGGCGTGCGGCGGCTGCGCCCCGGCGTGGGGCGGCGAGCTGACAGGCTGCGGCGACCTGGGGTGAGGTGGTGGCGTGGCGTGCGGTGGTGCGGCGTGGGGCGGTGCGGTATGCAGTGGTGGCGTGGCGTGCGGTGGTGCGGCGTGTGGTGGTGCCCCGACCGGTGGCGGCGCAGTGTGGGGCGGTGAGCTGACGGGCTTGGGTGGCGGCCCGGCGTGTGGTGGTGGGCCGGCGGGTTGGGGTGGTTGCCCTTGCGGCGGTGGCCCGGCGTGGGGCGGTGAGCTGACCGGCGGCGGCGCGGTGTGCACGGGCTGGCCGGCAGGTGGCGGCGGGGAGTGCGGGGGCTGGCCGACGGGCGGTGGAGGTGCGGTGTGCGGACGGGCGCCGACATTCACCGAGCCGCCGTTGGGCGGCTGCGGCGGGCCGGCGTGCGGTGGTGCGGGAGTGGCGCCTGCGCTCGGCACCGGGCCTGCGCTCGGCACTGGGCCTGCGCTCGGCACCGGGCCCGCGCCCGCGCCCGCGCCGCCGGTCCCAGCCCCCTCTCGAGCCCCGCGCTCCGGCACCGGGCCTGCGCCTGCGCCCGCGCCGGAGGCGGCGCCGGCGTCCGCGAGGGGGATCGCGCCTGTGTCTGTGACGGAGGTCGCGCCGGGTCCGAACACGGGGATCGCGCTGTTGCCGGGCATGGGGACAGCCCCGGGTCCGAAGATCGGGATCGCGCTGTCGCCGGACACGGGGACAGCTCCGGCTCCGGAGACCGGGATCGCGCCGGCTCCGGACACGGGGATCGCGCTGTCGCCGGGCATGGGGACGGCGCCGGTTCCGGAGACCGGGAACGCGCCCGGGCCGGAGACCGGGATCGCCGAAGAGGGTTTCACGGGCTCGCCTGCCGGGGGCACGTGCGGCACGGGGCGTCCGTGGTGGATGCTGCCCGGCCAAGCTTCACCCGGCGGCTGGGACCACGGCGAGCCTACCTGCTCCGGTGTGCGTGTCGCGGGCGGCGGCGACCCGGCGGATCGCTCCGGTCGCGGTCCCGCGATGTCCTCGTCCGGTGGCCAGATCCCGTCGTCCACAGCAGTTACCTCCCGCGATGAGCTCTCCACCGTATGCGACCGGATCGAGGTCCGACACCCAACAGGTGGAGGTCAGGGCACGTACACGGCCCAGGCGCCGCGCTCCATCCACCAGGAGCGCTTGCGGCTGAGGGAGCCCTCGACGCCGTCGTCGACGAACGGGACGTCGACGCGCGGGGTCACGGCGACCGCCCGGCCGTGGGCGCGCCGCACCTCGATCTCGACGCGCGGGCGGCGGAACAGGCGGCGGGAGGCGCGTGGCACGGCGACGGCCACATCCAGTACGCCATCCTCCAAAGAAGGCGCGGTGACCAGTGGCAGGCCGTCGACGGTCGCGTAGCGCGAGGCGTTGGCGATCACCGACATCAGCACGGGTTCGGTGCCGTCGGCCAGGATCGTGTCGTCCACCTCGACCCGCGCCAGGAACGTGCCGGTGGTCCCCTGCGCGGTGACCCCGCCGAGCAGCGCGCCGTCGAGGGTCACCGACCCGCCGTCGTTGCGCAGCAGGTCGAGGCGCCGGGTCCGGCCGCCGATCACGGCCGCGGCGACGTCGGCGGGTTTGCGCGGCAGGCCGAGCCGGGTGGCGAGGTCGGTGGGGTCGGGGCCGAGCGGCAGGATGCCGATGGGCGGCAGGTCGGGGATGGTGCGGTCGTCGGCCAGCGTGTCGGGCCGCTTGCTCGGAGCCGGCGCGTGGAGCCGGACCATGCGCCGCATGACCGCGCGCAGCTGGCCGTCGGCTGCGGTCGCCACGACGAGCCGGGCGGACTGCGACGCGGCCAGGGCCTTGTCGATCTCGGCGTCGGTGTGCGCGATCACCGTCTCGACCTGGGCACCCGCCGCGCGCAGCGCATCGCGGCAGGTGAGAATGGGGGTACGCGTGCCGCACGCGCCGTTTTCGCAGGCACACTCCGTGCCTTCGCCCAGCGCGAGCAACACGACGTCGACCACCGTTGTCAGCCTTCCTCGTAGTAAGCGGCACTGCTCGGGGTTGTTAGCCTGGCATCCGGGGGTCACCCGACCGCCTTGGAGGGCGAGCAGACATGCCAGCGATCGTGCTCATCGGCGCTCAGTGGGGCGACGAGGGCAAGGGCAAGGTTACCGACATGATTGGCGGCGGCGTCGACTACGTCGTGCGCTATTCCGGCGGCAACAACGCGGGTCACACCGTGGTGACGCCGGACGGGCAGAAGTTTGCCCTGCACCTCATGCCCTCCGGCGCGCTGTGGCCCAACGCGGCCATCGTGATCGGCAACGGCGTGGTCATCGATTCCAAGGTCCTGCTGACCGAGATCGACGGGCTGGCCGAGCGCGGCGTCGACGTGTCCCGCCTGATGATCTCGGGTGACGCACATCTCATCATGCCGCACCACCGGGCGCTGGACCGTGTCGTCGAGCGCTACCTGGGCTCGTCGCGCATCGGCACCACCGGCCGTGGCATCGGCCCGGCCTACGGCGACAAGGTCGCGCGCATGGGCATCCGGGTCCAGGACCTGCTCGACCCGGGCATTCTGCGCAAGAAGCTCGAGATCGTGCTGCGCGAGCGCAACCAGGTGCTGTTCAAGGTCTACAACCGCAAGGAGATCGACGTCGACGCGGTGGTGGAGGAATACCTCACCTACGCGGAGCGGCTCCGGCCGTACATCACCGACACCCGCGCGGTGCTGTGGAAGGGCCTGGAGGAGGGCCGGACGGTCCTGCTCGAGGGCGCACAGGCCACGATGCTCGACATGGACCACGGCACGTATCCGTTCGTGACCTCGTCCAACCCCACCGCGGGCGGCGCCTGCGTCGGCGCGGGCATCCCGCCGACGGCGATCAACCAGGTGATCGGCGTCACCAAGGCCTACACGACGCGCGTCGGCTCGGGCCCCTTCCCGACCGAGCTGTTCGACGACAACGGTGTCCACCTGCGCAAGGTCGGCCGGGAGTATGGCACGACGACCGGCCGCGAGCGGCGCACCGGCTGGTATGACGCGGTCGTCGCGCGATACGCGACCCGGCTCAACGGCATCACCGACCTGGTCGTCACGAAGCTCGACGTGCTGTCCGGCCTGGAGACGGTGCCGCTCTGCGTCGCCTACGAGGTCGACGGCAAGCGCACCGACGACATGCCGTTGACGCAGACCGAGTTCCACCACGCCACCCCGATCTACGAGGAGCTGCCCGGCTGGTGGGAGGACATCTCCGGCGCCCGGGAGTTCAGCGAGCTGCCGGCCAACGCGCAGCGATATGTCGAGCGGATCGAGGAGCTCGCCGGCACCCGTGTGTCCATCGTCGGGGTGGGACCCGGCCGGGACGAAAACGTGGTGCGCCACAGCCTGCTCTAGGCTTGGGGCCGTGCGCGTACTCCTCATCGGCACCGGCGGCCGTGAACACGCCATCGCCGCTGCTCTCGCTGCGGACCCGGCGGTCACCACTCTGATCTGCGCGCCCGGAAACCCGGGCATGGCGGCGCTGGGCGAGCTGGCGGAGGTCGACCCGCTCGACCCGGCCGCCGTCGCGGCGCTCGCCGTCGACAGCGGAGCCGATCTGGTTGTCGTCGGGCCCGAGGCACCCCTGGTGGCGGGGGTTTCCGATGCGGTACGAGCCAAGGGCATCCCTTGCTTCGGACCGTCCCAGGCGGCCGCGGCCCTGGAGGGCTCGAAGGCGTTCGCCAAGGACGTCATGAGCGCCGCCGGCGTGCCGACGGCCCGCTCGTTCGTGTGCACCTCCCCGGAGGAGCTCGAGGCGGCGCTGGACGCGTTCGGCCCGCCGTATGTGGTCAAGGACGACGGGCTCGCCGCGGGCAAGGGTGTGGTCGTCACGGAGGACCGTGACGACGCCCTTGCCCACGGCGCGGCCTGCGAGCGGGTGGTCGTCGAGGAGTACCTTGCCGGCCCCGAGGTCTCGCTGTTCGTCGTGACCGACGGCACAGCGGCGGTACCGCTGCAACCGGCGCAGGACTTCAAGCGCATCCACGACGGGGACGCCGGCCCCAACACCGGCGGCATGGGGGCGTATTCGCCGCTGCCGTGGGCCCCCGCCGACCTGGTCGACCGGGTGATGGCGGAGGTGGTGCAGCCGACGCTGGCCGAGATGCGCCACCGGGGGACGCCGTTTGCCGGTGTGCTCTACGTCGGCCTGGCGCTCACCACCGACGGCCCGAAGGTCATCGAGTTCAACTGCCGGTTCGGCGATCCCGAGACGCAGGTCGTCCTGGCCCGCCTGGAGACGCCGCTGGCCGGTGTCCTGCACGCGGCAGCGATCGGCCGGCTGGCCGAGGACCCGCCGCTGGCTTGGCGCTCGGGTGCCGCGGTGTGCGTCGTGATGGCGAGCGCCGGCTACCCGGAGTCGTCCAGCAAGGGCGACGTGATCACCGGTGCCGACGGCGTTCCCGGCGTCATCCACGCCGGCACCGCCCGGCGGCCCGACGGCGCGCTGGTGACGAACGGTGGCCGTGTGCTCACCTGCACCGCGCTCGGCGAGACGCTGGACGATGCGCGCCGCACGGCATATCAACTGGTGCACGGAGTGCAGTTCGAGGGGGCGCAGTTCCGCACGGACATCGCGCTCGCCGCGGCGGAGAACCGCGTGTCCGTTCCCGTTCACGCAACGTGAGACGGACCTCAGCCGTTCGGCCAGACATTGATTCTCCGGTGTGCCGGACTGCGGTTTAAGGAAGCATTAAGTCCAAATCGCGATGGTTGCTGAGCTGGGAGATAGCTGGGAGATTCCCCGGGTCCCTCTGTGAATCTTCGATTGAAGAGGACCCAAATGAAGCTACGGGGAATCACCCGGTTCGGTGCCGCGGCTGCCGCCACCACGTTTGTCGTCGCTGGTCTCGGTGCCCCCGCCGACGCCAGGGGCCCTCTGGACGAGGTCGGCGTTCCGGTTCTTTCGACCCAGCCGACCACGGCCGACGCCTTCGAGACCAAGGACTGCTCCGGCATTGCGGACGGCAAGCCGGCCACCGACGCGCAGGGCTGGCTTTACAGCACGCCGGCCGGCGCCGGCAAGGTGGTCAACTACGTGTTCTTCTACAAGAAGAACCGTGGTGACGGCGACTGGGTTCCGTTGCTGCTCAACGACAAGGGCATCTTCCTCATCGACGTCGACCTGAACGCCCTCAAGGCCGTCGCCCCGGGTGACAAGAAGGCGCTCGTTCGGGCCGCCGGCGAGGAAGAGCCCGTCCCCGGCGAGGACGACTTTCCGGTCAAGCCCGCCCCGGCCGGCGTGAGCGGCAAGCTCACCGGGAAGGGCGGCTGGGTCCGCACCCCGGATCACTGGAACATCGAGTTCGGCTTCGCGGAGACCGATCCGTTCCTGGAGGAGGGTTCCTTCGAGCTGGTCAGCACCTGCCTCAAGGCCGTCGCTGCCACGCCCACCTCGGCGTCGCCGAGCCCGAGCGCCGGGCCGCAGCTGCCCGTCACCGGCTCGAACGTCCCGCTGCTCAGCGGCATCGGCGGTGGCCTCGTGGTCATCGGCGCGGTGCTGTTCCTGACCTACCGTCGCCGGCGCAACATCAAGTTTGTCGCCTGACCGATCCGCGACTCGCGCAACGGCGGCACCGGACCTCCGGTGCCGCCGTTGATTTTTGTTCGCCGGCCGGGCAACCCCGCGCCGCAGTGGCTCCGTTTCCCGGGTGAGTTTCCAGGAGAGGAGCGCGGATGGCGTCGGAGCAGGCGTACCGCGAGTACGTCGCGGGCAACCTCGACCGCCTGCGGCGCACCGCGTTCCTGCTGTGCGGTGACTGGCACACGGCCGACGACCTGACCTCGACCGTGCTCGTCAAGCTGTTCCGCCACTGGCGGCGGGCCGCGGACTTCGAGCACCTCGACGCCTACGTGCGCCGCATGCTCATGCGGGCGTGGCTCGATGAACGCCGCCGGCCCTGGCGCCGCGAAGCGGCGACCGACGTCGTGCCGGAACGTGCCGCGCCGGACCCGGAGACCGAGCAGCGGCTCGCCGTGCTGGCCCTGCTCGACGAGTTGCCGCCGCGGCGCCGTGCCGTGCTCGTCCTGCGGTACTTCTGCGACCTCTCCGTCGAGGAGACGGCGGAGGCGCTCGGCTGCAGCACCGGCACCGTGAAGAGCCAGGCGGCCCGCGCCCTGCAGGTGCTTCGCGAGCTGACGGAGGGGGATCCACTGTGGACCTGACCGAGGCGATGTACGCCGCGACCCGGAAACCGCCGCCCACGAGCATCGACGTTGATGCCATCATCGCCGGCGAGCGGCGCCGGAGCCGCCGGATCCACCGGGTGACCGCGGTGGCCGCCGTCGCCGCCGTGGCGGTCGGTGCGGTGGTCGTGCCGCGGCTTCACGAGGGTGCCCCGCAGACCGTCCAGCAGCCACCGTTGCCCTGTCTCGTCCGGTCGCCGACCGCCGTGGTGACCGCCGACCCGGAGCCGTCGCCGGTGTCCGCGACCGAGTCGTGCGGCGCGGCGGTCGTCCGTCTCTCCGCGGCCGTCACCGCGGTCGTGACCCGCGAACTGCCCGGCCTGACGCTCCTCAACCCCGACCTCAGCCCGCTTCCGGTGATCGTGGCGAAGGACCAGGGGCTGTGCTGCGGGTACACCGCCAGTTTCAGGATCGGCGAGGACGAGTTCCGTTATGCCGGCCTCAGCGTCACGATCATGGACAGCCGGGAGTCGAACTTCGCTCCCATGGAAGCGCGGTGCCCGACCCCCGGGCAGGCGGGTAACGACTGCACCCTGACCACCGACCCGGCCACCGGCAGCGTCCGCATGGTCGTCCGGAAATACCATCCCGGCGGGACCCTGAGCGGCTTCGAGGTGCACAGCATCCACCCGGACGGCACACACGTGTTGGTGAACGGCGGCAGCACCCAGATCGAGCGCGTGCCGCCGCCGTTCACCGAGGGGCAGATGATCGCGATCGCCGAAGCCCCGGAGCTGACGGCCTATCCGTGAGCGGCCGCGTGGGCGTCCTGCCGGACCGTCACGGCGGTGATCGCGCGGCCGCGGATCTGGGACACCGTGAACGACCACGGATCCACCGTCACCGTCTCCCCCGGAGCCGTCGGCAGGTGGCCCAACTGGGCCAGGACCAGGCCGGCCACCGTGGTGTAGCCCGCGCCGGGCAGGTGGTCGTTCTCGATGCCGATGTCGGGGAGGTCGTGGATCGGGAAGGTGCCGGGCAGCAGCATGCTGCCGTCGGCGCGCCGCTGGACCTGCTGGACGTCGGAGTCGGTCTCGTCGTAGATCTCGCCGACGACCTCCTCGATGAGGTCCTCCAGGGTGACGATGCCGTCGATGGCGCCGCGCTCGTCGACCACCAGGGCGAGCTGCTGCCGCTCGCTCTTGAACCGCTGGATCGCCTGCGCGACCGGCAGCGACTCGGGCAGCAGCAGCGCCGGCCGCATGACGCTGCGCACCATGCCGTCGGCGGTGATCAGGTCGGCCCAGTGCACGATGCCGACCGCGCTGTCGAGGTCCCCGTTGTTCACCACGGGCGCCCGCGAGTGACCGGTGCCGGCCAGCTCAGCGGCGGCCTGCGCGGCCGACATGCCGGCGCTCAGGCTGAACACCGACGGCCGGGGCACCAGCACTTCGCGCAGGGTCCGCCCGGCGATCTCCACGGCGCCCGAGATGATCAGGCGCTGCTGCCGGGTGAAGGTGCGCTGCGTGGCGACCAGGTCGCGCAGCTCCTCGGGGCTGATCTCGTCCTGCCGGACGTCGGGGTCGGCACCGGCCATGCGCACGACGAGGTCGCTCGCCTTGCCGAGCACCCAGTTGACCGGCCGCAGCAGGGCGGACAGCACGGAGAGCGGGCGGGCCACGACGAGGGCCCACCCCTCGGCGCGCTGCATGGCGATCCGCTTGGGTGCCAGCTCGCCGATGACCAGCGTGAGGAACGTCAGCATCAGCGTGACGATCACGATGGCGACCGGTGAGGCGGCGCCGCCGAGGAAGCTCAGCAGCGGCGTGAGCGGCGTCGACAGCGACACCGCGGCCGTCGCCGAGGCCAGGAACCCGGCCAGGGTGATGCCGATCTGGATGGTTGCCAGGAAGCGATTGGGATCACGGGCCAGCCGGACGAGCGTGCGGCCGGACTTGCCCTGCCGCTCAAGTCGTCGGAGCTGACCCTCCCGCAGCGAGATCAGCGCCATCTCGCTGCCGGAAAACGCCGCGTTGAACAGCGTAAGCACAATGACGAGCGTCAGCTCGACCCAGGTAGAACTCATCGGTGCCGCCGCAGGAGCGGCCCGGTACTACTCCCGTCCACCGAACCAGGGTAGCGGGACTATCTGGGAAACAGCTGACGGCGCACGATTTTGCCGGTGGCGTTGCGGGGCAGGGCGGGCACGAAGTGGATGTCGCGGGGCACGGAGAACCTGGCCAGGCGGTGCCGCACGTATTCGCGGACCGCGTCCGGCTCCACCCACTCGCCCTCGTGCAGCGCGACCCAGGCGGCCAGCCGCTGGCCGAACTCCTCGTCCGGCACGCCGGCCACCGCGACCTCACGGACCTGCGGCAGTTCGGCGATGACGTCCTCGACCGCCGCGGGGTACACATTCTCGCCGCCGGAGATCACCATGTCGTCCTCTCGGCCGTCGACGAAGAGCAGGCCGTCGGCGGACATGTGCCCCAGGTCGCCGGTCGCCAGCAGGCTGTCGTGCGACTCGCGGCCGGTGCCGTTGGTGTAGCCCTCGAAGAGCATGTCGTTGCCGACGAAGATCCGTCCGATCACGCCCGTCGGGAGCGGCCGGCCGGCCGCGTCGAGGATCGCCACACGCGTCCCGTGGGGCGGGCGGCCCGCCGTCCCGGGCGAGGAGCGCAGCTCGTCGGGGGTGGCGATCGACGCCCACGACGTCTCCGTCGAGCCGTAGAGGTTGTAGAGCACGTCGCCGTACACCTCCATGAACCGTGTGGCGAGAGGACCGGTCAGTGCCGAGCCGGACGCCGCCACGACACGCAACGAGGGCATCTTCCCCGGCGCCTCCAGCAACCGCTGCAGCATCACCGGCACCGCGAACAGCGACGTGCAGCCGTGTGCGCGCACGGCCTGCACGGCGGACGGCGGGGTGAACCGGTGGGTGACGACGATGGTGCCGCGCAGGGCCAGACAGAGTTGCAGCGCGGCGAGCCCCCAGGTGTGGAACAGCGGCGCCGCGACGAACATGCGCTCGCCGGCGTTGAGCGGGATGCGCGACACCACGGAGGCCAGGGGGCCGAGACCGGCGGGATTTCTCCGTCTGGCGCCTTTGGGGGCTCCGGTGGTACCTGATGTGAGCACGATGACGGAGCCGGGGCTGGACGGCGGTTCCACCTCGGCCGAGGGGGAACGCCGGATGAGGCCGTCGATCCGCTCGACGGCCACCCGGGGCAGGTGCGGCGGCATCGCGGCGAGCAGGCCGAGCAGCGACTCGTCGTGCAGCAGCAGCGTCAGGCCCTGGTCGTGGGCGACGGTCTCGAGCTGCGCGTTGCCCAGGCCGGTGTTGACGAGCACCGTCTGCGCGCCGAGCGCGATGACGGCCATCATGCTCTCGACGAAGTACGCCGAGTTGTCGCAGAGCAGCCCGACCCGGGAGCCGGGGCCCACGCCGTGCTCGGCGCGCAGCGCGTTGGCCAGGCGGCGGACCCGCACGTCGAGCTCGCCGTAAGTGACGGCGCGGTGCTCGTCGACGACGGCGACGCGCTCCGGGGAGCGTGCGGCGGCGGACCGCATCTCCCCGAAAAGGCCGAAGCCCCACCTGCGCAGGGCGTTGAGTTGCCGCACGACGCGGGTGGGGCTGCCGGGTGCGAGCACCCTGCGGCGGGCAAGAGTGCGCAAGACGAATGTCTTCTTCGCGGTCATGTCCCTACCGAACGTAGATGCCTGAGATGGCCCGCGACACCACCAGCCGCTGGATCTCGCTGGTGCCCTCGAAGATCGTGTAGATCTTCGCGTCCCGGTACCACCGCTCGACCGGGTGCTCACGCAGGAAGCCCGCGCCACCCAGGATCTGCACGGCCTTCTCGGTGACGGCCACGGCGACCTCACCGGCCTTGAGCTTGCTCATCGAGCCCTCGCCGGCCTCGAACGGGCGGTTGTTGCGGCCCATCCAGGCGGCCCGCCAGACCAGCAGGCGGGCGGCGTCGATCTCCATCTTCATGTCCGCGAGCGCGAACGCGATGGCCTGGTTCTCGATGATCGGCCGGCCGAACTGGACGCGGCTCTTCGCGTAGTCCAGCGCGTACTCGTACGCGGCGCGGGCCACCCCGAGCGCCTGTGCGCCGACCGCGGGGCGGGACAGCTCGAACGTGCGCATCGCCGCCTGGCCCTGCGCCTTGCGCCCTTCGCGGGCCTTGGCGAGGCGGGCGTCGAGGACGTCCTTGCCGCCGAGCAGGCAGCGGCCCGGCACCCGCACGTCGTCGAGGAAGACGTCGGCGGTGTGCGAGGCGCGCAGGCCCAGCTTCTTGAGCTTCTTCGAGCCGTTGAGCCCGGGTGTGCCGGGCGGCACGACAAAAGCGGCCTGTCCCCGGGAGCCGAGCTCCGGGTCGACGCTCGCGGTGACGACGTGGACGTCGGCTATCCCGCCGTTGGTCGCGTAGGCCTTCTGCCCGTTGAGCACCCACTCGTCGGTGGCCTCGTCGTAGCGCGCCCGGGTCTTCATGGAACCGACGTCGGAGCCGGCCTCGGGCTCGGTCGTGCAGAACGCGGCGACCTTCGGGTCGGCCGCGTCGCCGAAGCACTGCGGCACCCACTCGAGCATCTGGTCGGGCGTGCCGGACGCGTAGATCGCGGCCACGGCGAGGCTGGTACCGAAGATCGCCATGCCGATCCCGGCGTCACCCCAGAACAGCTCCTCGTTGGCCAGGCACAGTGACAGCCCGGACGGGTCGGCCCAGCAGTTGGCCAGGAACTCGAACCCGTAGAGGCCGATCTTGGCCGCCTCCTGGATGATCGGCCAGGGCGTCTCCTCGCGGGTGTCCCACTCCGCGGCAGCCGGTCGTACGACATCGCCGGCGAAGCCGTGCACCCAGTCACGGAGATCACGCTGCTCCTCGTTCAGGTCGAGCGAGAACTCCGGCATGTGCCCTCCTTCGTGTCGTCCCGAGCCGCGCGATCTTGGAGTTGTGGTCCAGGGAATGTCGGAAATATCGGTATAAGCACTGGACCACAACTCCAAGATCGCGCGGAGGGTGGCGGGCGGTCAGGCCTTCGGGATGTCGAACAGGTTGGCGATGTTGGCCGCGAGGCCCAGGTCGCCCTTGGCCTTGAGCTTGCCGGTCATGAACATCATCATGGGGTTGCCGGCGCCGGAGACGACCTTGAGGAAATCGACGGGACCGACCGTGATCGCGAGCTTCGGGTCCTGGTCGGGGCTCGGCGACAGGGTGCAGGCGCCGTTGGCGATGACCAGCTCGTAGGTGTCGACGCCGCCGTCGGACCGCTCGGTGATGGTCCAGTGGATCACCGCGTTGGTCGAGCCGGCGCGGTCGGGACGGAACAGCTCCGGGAAGCGGGAGAAGATCGTGTCGAGGACCTTGCCGCGCTGGTCGCTCTTCATGATGTCGGCGAGCTGCGAGTCCGGCGCGTTCTTCACGAGCTGCGCGAACTGCTTCGGGTCGACGTTGTTGAAATCGCCGAGGGCGTCAAGGTCGGTCATGGCGATGGCCTCCGTTGATGTATAGCTACTCGCGCGTAACATTACGCATGAGTAGGTAAGGTGGCAAGATGCTGAAACGGCTTCCGCGCGTGGTCCGCGAGCAGCAGATGCTCGACGCCGCGGTCAAGATCTTCGCCCGCCGCGGCTTCCACGCGGCCTCGATGGACGAGATCGCGGAGGTCGCCGGCATCTCCAAGCCGATGGTCTACGCCTACCTCGGGACCAAGGACGAGCTCTTCGTCGCCTGCCTGCAACGGGAGGCGACCCGCCTGATGGAGGCGGTGGCGGCGGGTGTACGGCCCACCGCCCGCCCCGACGAGCAGTTGTGGAACGGCCTGCGGGCCTTCTTCGCCTTCGTCGGCGCCCACCGCGACGGCTGGCGGGTCCTGTACCGCCAGGCGCGCAGCGAGCCGCACTTCGCCGGCGAGTTGGCCGGCATGCGGGCGCGGATCGTCGAGGTCGTCGCCGGGCTGCTGGAGAGCGCCTGCGCCGCGGCCGCGGTCCCCGCCCGCCCGGGCGACTTCATGGCGATGGCCTACGCCTACGTCGGCGCCGCCGAGTCCCTGGCCGACTGGCTCGCCGACCACGAGGAGGAGGACCCGGAACACACCGCGACGCGAATGATGAACTTCGTCTGGGTCGGTGCCGAGTCCCTCCTGCAGGGCAAGGTCTGGCGCGCCTGACTACTGCGGGGGTGGTAGGTAGCCGACCGGCGGGGTCAGGGTCGAGGTGTGCATCGCGAACAGCACCGCCAGCACGACCACCACGCTGGCGACGGCGGTGGCTTGGATCAGCCCGCGCTGCTTCTGCGGCGCGTAGGCCAGCCCGGCCGCGACCAGCGCGCCGGTGACCATGCCGCCGAGGTGCCCGGCGATCGAGATGCCCGGCACGCTGAACGTGATGACGAGGTTGAGCACCAGCACGGGGATGATCCCCGCGACGCTGCGCCGCATCTTGCGCAGGACCACGATCAGCGCGGCGAACAGGCCGAAGATCGCACCCGAGGCGCCGGCGGTGTGCGAGGTGGGGTTGGCGAACAGGTAGACGGCGATGCTGCCGCCGAGGCCGGCCACCACGTAGAGCGCCAGGAACCGGATCCGGCCGAGCAGGGCCTCCAGCGGGCGGCCCAGCACCCACAGCGCCCACATGTTCATCGCCAGGTGCAGGATGCCGTAGTGCAGGAACATGGAGGTGAAGATCCGGTAGTACTCACCGTCGTGCATCCCGCCCGGCAGGAGCACTTTCAGGCCCGCGTTGGGCCCGTCGAGGTATTCGCCCGCCGGGTAGGTGACCAGCGCACCCCACTCGTGCAGCGGAGTGGAACCGCCCAGCAGCCCGCCCAGGCCGCCGCCGGCGATCGCGTCGGCGCGGCCGGAGCTGATGATCGAGGCGACGAACACCAGCACGTTGATCACGATCAGCGTGATCGTCACCGTGCCCTGGACGCCTGACCTGCCGCCGCCGAACATGGTCTGCACAGGGCGCTGCGACCTGGCACCCTCGCGGACGCACTCCGGGCACTGGAAGCCGACCGACGCCTCGTTCATGCAATTCGGGCAGATCGGTCGGTCGCAGCGGGTGCACCGGACATACGTCTCTTTGTCGGGGTGCCGGTAGCAGACGGGGACCACGTTCGCCGGCGGCTGAGTCATGCACCAAGGTTAGCTAGCCCTTCCGGGTTAGCCCTTCATGCGACCCGCTCGACCTCCACCCGCTCGATCACGATGTCCTGCCGGGGGCGGTCACCCGGGCCGGTCTGCGTGCCGGCGATCTGGTCGACGACCTTGCGGGAGTCGTCGTCGGCGACCTCGCCGAAGATCGTGTGCTTGCCGTTGAGGTGGGGCGTCGGGCCCACCGTGATGAAGAACTGCGAGCCGTTGGTGCCGCCACCGGTGAAACGGTCGATGCCCGCGTTGGCCATCGCCAGCAGATACGGCCGGTTGAAGTGCAGCTCCGGGTGGATCTCGTCGTTGAAGGTGTAGCCGGGGCCACCCCGGCCGGTGCCGGTCGGGTCGCCGCCCTGGATCATGAAGCCGTCGATCACGCGGTGGAAGATGACGCCGTTGTAGTACGGGCCCGAGCCCGGCTGGCCGGTGCGCGGGTCGGTGTATTCCTTGGTGCCGTCAGCGAGCTCCACGAAGTTGCGCACCGTCTTCGGCGCGTGGTTGGGGAACAGCTCAAGCCGGATGGGACCGGCGTTGGTGTGCAGCGTCGCGAACAGTTGCTCGGCCACCGCTTCTCCCTTTCATTGGTGACATTCCGTCATCACCGTATCCGACGGGCATTCTGCCGGATCCGGGTGTGCGGGCCGCCCGTTCGGGGCACGATGACCAGCAGCGGTGACGTCCGTGAGGTTCTCCCCGGTCGGAATGGGGTAACCGGGGTTGGACGGTTTCGCGGCCACGGGAGGTGGAGCAAGTGTTTCGACGTCGTCAGGTGAAGACGCACAGCCGGCTCATGCGGGACGAGCTCGGGGAAAGCTTCGATCACCTGCGGATGGCCGCGGCGCATGCCGCCGATGGCGCTTCGGGCGCCTTGGCGCCACGCGTCGAGTCCGCCCGTCAGGCGGTCAAGCCGGGTCTGCGCAAGGCACAGGGCGCGGCGATGGGCGGGATGGACGCGGTGCTCGTGATCGCTCGCGACCGCTCCCGCCAGGCCGGCAAGAAGACCGAGAAGATGGGGCGCAAGGGGAAAGCCAGGATGACGGGGAATCAGGGCCGCACGCGGCGTTGGCCGATGACGGTCGGTGGCCTCCTGGTCGCCGGTGCGGCAGTGGGCATGGCGTCCGCCATGCTGCGGCGCCGGCGCAACCAGCAGGCCTGGGACGAGTACGGCTCGACCCGCACGACCGGCGACACCGGCGCGATGCTCGATTCGGCGAAGTCCACGATGGACGCCGGCGTCGAAAAGGCCAAGACGATGGGTGAGGCGGCGAAGGACCGCGCCTCCGACCTGATCGGCAGCAAGAGCACCGGCACCGGCACGTCCGGCGGCGGTGAGCACGACAAGTCCTCGATGCCGCAGACGGCGTCGAAGAACAGTCGTTCTTAGCATGATCGATCACGTAGGCGGGCCGTCCCCGGCCACGGGGGACGGCCCACCTATGTGCGCTTCAGGTGTGCTCAGAGCCAGCCGCTGCGGCGGAACGCGCGGTAGAGCCCGGCAGAGATCGCCACGATCAACGCCATCACGCCCGGATAGCCGAAGACCCATTTGGTCTCCGGCATGAACTCGAAGTTCATCCCGTAGATGCCCGCGATCGCGGTCCAGACCGCGGCGATGGCGGCCCACGCGGCGATCTTGCGCATGTCGTTGTTCTGGTCGACGCTCACCTGCGCCAGCCGTGCCTGCAGCACGGAGTTGATGACGTCATCGAGGTACAGGACCTGCTCGACCGCCCGCGCCAGATGGTCGTTGACGTCGCGGAAGTACCGGCGGATCTCGTCGGGCACCTCCGTGAACTGGCCGGTGGCCAGCCCGGCGAGGGGCCGCTGGAGCGGCAGCACGGCGCGCTTGAACTCCATCAGCTCGCGCTTCAGCTGGTACACCCTCTGGATCCGGTTCGTGCCCGTGGTCCGCGACGGGGTGAACACCTGGTCCTCGACCGCCGCGACGTCCTCCTCGATGCCGGTGGCCACCTCGACCAGCGTGTCGACGACGCTGTCCGCGACGGCGTAGGCGACCGCCCACGGCCCGCGGGCCAGCACCTCCCGGCGCTGCTCCAGGCCGGAGCGGACCGGGGCGAGCCGGCTCGCGTCACCGTGCCGCACGGTGATGATGAAGTGCTCGCCGATGAACATCAGCACGTCGCCGGTCTCGACGACCTCGCTCGTGTCGGTGAGTTCGTCGTGCTCGACGTACCGCGCGGTGCGCATCGTCACGAAGATCATTTCGCCGTACCGCTCGACCTTCGGCCGCTGCTTCGAGGTCACCGCGTCCTCGACGGCCAGCTCGTGCAGCTCGAACGTCTCGGCGATGGCCGACATCTCGTCGGCGTGCGGCTCCTTCAGGCCGATCCACACGAAGCCGCTGCGGTGCCGGCGCGCGGCGTGCAGCGCCTCCGCGTAGTGCCACTCGCCGGGCTGGCGGACGCCGTCGACGTAGAGCGCGCAGTCGACGATCGAGCTGCCCACAGCGGGCTGCACCGCCGGCACGGCCGGCGCAGGCGAACTCAGCATCCGCGACATCGCCCGGACGGGTCGGGAGAAGGCACGCGACAGCGAGCCGGCGGTGTTCTGCTGATTGTCGGCCATCACGACCTCCCAGGCGGAAAGAAAAGTTGGCACCGGGTGGACCGACCGCAGGTGGGGGGTGGGGGGCGCGGTCGGCCCACCCGGTGCCGTTGGGGGGCGGGGGGTGATGCCTGCAGCGCGATTCGCAAAAGCGCGCCGGGCTGGATTTTGATCCATCCGGTACCGGCTGGGGAACCACCCCCATCATCACGGTTTGGTGTCAGCTTTTGCGAACAGCCTCGATCGCCGCGGCCAGGCGGGCCACCCCTTCGTCGACCTGATCCGTCAGCACGGCCGAGAACGCGAGCCGGACCGCGTTTTGACCGCCTTCGAGGAGGAAGTCGCTGCCCTTGACCACGGCCACGCCGAAGTCCCGCGCCGCGACCTTTTCCAGCTCCGTCGTGTCGACGTCCGCCGGCAGCTCCACCCAGAGGAAGTAGCCGCCGTCCGGCTCCACGAACCGCGCGTCGGGCACGTGCTTGCGCAGGCCGTCGGCCAGCAGCCGGGCGCGCTCGCCCAGCGTCGCCGACACCTTGGCGATCGACCGCTCGATGTCGCCGCTCACGCAGAACTGGTGGGTGACCGCCTCGGCGACCATGCTCGGCGAGATGTAGAGGTTCGTCGCCCGCTTGGCGATCGCGGCGATCGTCGCCTGCGGACCGACCAGGTAGCCGACCCGAAGGCCGGGTGCGATCGTCTTGGTGAAAGAGCTGGCGTGGACGACGACGCCGGTCGTGTCCTGCGACAGCATCGTCGGCAGCTTCTCGCCCCGCCAGCGGATGTCCGCATACGGGTCGTCCTCGAAGATCGTGAAGCCGTACTGCTCGGCCAGCGCGACCAAGGCCCGCCGCTTGTCAGCCGACAGGGTGACGCCGGCCGGGTTCTGGAAGTTCGGGATGATGTGCGCCAGCGTCGGGCGGAGGCCGCTCTCGAGCAGCTTGCGCAGCTCCTCGACGTCGAGGCCGTCCTCCTCGACGGACACCTGGTGCACCTCGGCGCCCAGGTTGCGCAGGTTGAGCAGGGTGCGGTCGTAGGTCGGCTTCTCCACGATCACCGCGTCGCCCGGCTTGACCAGGTGCTCGAACAGCAGCGCGTCGGCCTGCAGCGAGCCGTTGGTCACGATGACCTGGTCGGCCTCCACGCCGTGCTTGGCGGCGATCCACGAGCGCAGCGGAAGGTAGCCGACGGACGTGCCATAGGCGGTGATGCCAGCCGGGTCGGCCTCGAAGGCCCGCACGGCGGCGGCCTTGAGCCCGTCGACGTCGATGATGTCGAGACTGGGTGCGCCACGGGCGAAAGAAATGAGCTGCATGATGGCAGCCTACGAGAGCCGCCGCAGACGACTCAGCCGAGTTCCGGCTCGTCCACCGGGCGGAGTGCAGCGGTTTTTCGGCCGATGCCCCGATCGACGCCGTGCTTTTCCGGCCGAGCGCGTCCCACGCCGGTCATCCCGAGCGTCGGGCCCGGAAGTATGACCTGGGACACGGCCGGGCCCGGGCCCGCCCCGGTCAGGCCGGAATGGTGGTCTGGACCCAGACCCGGATGATGTCGCGCACGGAGATCACCCCGAGCACGTCATCCTCGTCGAGGACGACCAGGTGGCGGAAGCCGCCACGCACCATGGCGCTCGCCGCTTCCTCGATCGTCCAGGTCGGGCTGGCGTAGACGACTTCCCAGGTGATGTGCTCGGCGGTCCGCTCGACGTCCGGGTCGAGGCCGGTGCCGAGCGCGTTGAGGATGTCCCGCTCGGTGATGATGCCGACCCCGGCGCCGTCGGGATCGGCGACGACCGCCGAACCGACCTTGTGGGTGGACATCAGCTGTGCGGCTTGCCGCAGGGTATGGTCCGGGCCGAGCTGTACCACGACCGTGGACATGGCTTCGTGTACTTGCATGGGCGCATCACTCCTCGCAAGGCACGGTACGGACATCCTCTCGCCCCCGAGGCCAACTCTCAAGACTTGCTCATCCATCTGAGGCATCGAGATAAAGTTCAGAAACGTGCGGTTTCTCAACGACCAGACGCCTGCTCACGATCTCACCTACGACGATGTCTTCATGGTGCCGAGCCGCTCGGCCGTGGAGTCCCGGATGGCGGTGGATCTCAACACCCGCGACGGCAGCGGCACCACGATCCCGATCGTCGTGGCCAACATGACCGCCGTCGCCGGTCGGCGCATGGCGGAGACCGTCGCGCGGCGGGGCGCACTCGCGATCATTCCGCAGGACATCCCGATCGACGTCGTCTCCGAGGCGGTGTCCTGGGTGAAGCGCCGCCACCTCGTCTACGACACCCCGATCACCCTCGGGCCGACCGAGACCGTGTCGCTCGCGCTCGACCTGCTGCCCAAGCGCGCGCACGGCGCGGTGATCGTGGTCGAGGACGGCCGGCCGATCGGCGTGGTCACCGAGAGTGACTGCGCCGACGTCGACCGGTTCAGCCAGCTGCAGGGTGTCATGTCGCGAAAACTGCTGACGCTGCCCGACGACATCACCCCCGAGGACGCGTTCAACCGGCTCGCCGCCGGCCACCACAAGCTGGCGCCGGTGATCGACCGGGCCGGCCGGCTCGTCGGCATCCTCACCCGCACCTCCGCGCTGCGGGCCACCCTCTACCAGCCGGCCGTCGACGCCGACGGGCGCCTGCGCATCGGCGCCGCGATCGGCATCACCGGCGACGCCGCCGGCCGCGCCGACAAGCTGATCGCCGCCGGCGTCAACGTGCTGGTCGTCGACACCGCGCACGGCCACCAGGAGCGGATGATCAGCACCCTGCGCGCGGTCCGTGCGCTCGACCCGGGCGTGCCGATCGTCGCCGGCAACGTCGTCACCCGCGAGGGCGCCGCCGACCTGCTCGAGGCCGGCGCCGACATCGTCAAGGTCGGTGTCGGGCCCGGCGCGATGTGCACGACCCGGATGATGACCGGCGTCGGCCGGCCGCAGTTCTCCGCGGTGCTCGAGTGCGCCACCGAGGCGAAACGGATGGGCCGCCACGTGTGGGCCGACGGCGGTGTTCGCCATCCGCGAGACGTCGCCCTGGCACTGGCCGCCGGCGCGTCCAACGTCATGATCGGTTCCTGGCTGGCCGGCACGCACGAGTCCCCGGGTGACCCCCGGCGCGACGCCGACGGCCGGCTCTACAAGGAGAACTTCGGCATGGCCTCGGCCCGCGCGGTCAGCCGTCGCACCGCCGACGACAGCGTCTACGAGCGGGCCCGCAAGGCACTGTTCGAGGAGGGCATCTCGACCTCGCGGATGTACCTCGACCCGCGCCGCCCCGGCGTCGAGGACATCCTCGACGCGATCGTGGCGGGCGTGCGCAGCGCCTGCACCTACGCCGGCGCGGCCGACCTGGAGGAGTTCGCCGAGCGTGCGACGGTGGGTGTCCAGAGCGCGGCGGGTTATGCGGAGGGGAAACCGCTCGACGTCAGTTGGTGATTGCCTCGGCAGCGGATAGTCGCGTCACCCGCAGGTCCCGTATGGTGCGTGTCGTGAAGCCCGCTCGCAACCCGCACGGCTCGTGACCAACCAGACGTCCCGCCGCGCCCAGGCGTTGCGTGCTGCCTCCCGTTTTGTCGGCGCCGGTCTGCTCGACCAGGTGGTCATCGCCACCGCCAACGCCGCAAACACGCTGCTCGGCGGCGTCTTGCTGGCGAAGGAGCAGTTCGGTGCGCTCGCGCTCGCACTCAGCGTCGGCTATTTCTCCATGTACCTCAACCGGGCCATCGTCGGCGACGTCCTGCTCGCGCTGGCATCACGCTACGACGGCGACCATCGGGTGCGGCTGGTGCGCAACGGGCTGACGACCGCCCTGTGCTCCGGGCTCGTCACGACGGTCATCTTCGTCGGGATCTGGCTGGTGTGGCCACACAACGGGAAGATCGACCTTCATGAACTGATCTGGCTGACCCCGTTCATGATCCCGATCATGTTGCACGACACCGCCCGGTGCGACTACCTCGCCGACCGCCGGCCGGAGAAGGCCCTCAGCATCGACCTGGTCTGGGCGGGCACCCAGGGCATCGCGATCCTCTTCATGGTGCTGATCGGCCACTCCACCCCCGGCGGCCTGCTCGCCGCGTGGGGCATCGGCGCGACCGCCGGCGCGACGGTCTACGTGTTGCGCGAGGGGCACCTGCCGTGGGGAGGCAACCCGAAGGCGTGGCTCGCCGAGACCCGCCACCTGTCGGGCTGGTTCACCGCGACCGCGGTCGTGGCCCAGGTGCAGGTGCTGTCGATCAGCTTCCTGGTCGCCGGCAAGCTCTCCAAGATCGACCTGGGTAACCTGCGCTTCGTGCAGACGGTGCAGCTGCAGCCGGTACAGAACCTGGTCGCGGCGATCCAGGGCCTCCTCGTGCCGCGTGCCTCGCGCAACGCGGCCACCGCCGCCAAGCCCGGCGCCGAGGGCCTCGAGGCGGCCGCGGCTCTGCGCCGCCAGACCCGCCAGCTGGCGATCGCGTTCGCGGTGCTGGGCATGCTGATGGTGATCATCGTCTGGCCGCTCGTGTCGTGGTTGCTCACCAGGACGGGCAAGTTCTCCGAGGCCGCACCGCTGGCCCTGCCGATCGCCCTGCAGGGGGCGATCTACCTGTTGCAGGTCCCGTTCACGGCCGCGATGCGCGGCATGCACCGGGCACGGATGCTGTTCGTGCAGTACGTCGTGTTCGCGACCATCTCGCTGACCGGCCTGTCGATCGGTGCGAACTACGGCCTGCACGGCGCCGCGTGGGGCCTTCTGACCGGCTCGACGGCCGGCTTGATCGTCATGATGACGCTCTACTTCCACGCCCTGAAGTTGGTCGGCCCTCCTCCCGAGTCCCCGGCGACGCCTCGCCTGGACACGGCCAAGAGCACCTGACCCTGGCTCCGCTAGGGCCTGTTTCGTACCTGGGGTCGGAGCGAGGCGGAGTCCAGATTTCGTCTGGCGTCGCCCCGCGGAAGTCCGGCTACCGGTGTTGTAACCGGGCTTTCGCGGGGTGGCGCCAGGCGGAATCTGGGCCCGCCGCAGCCCGGCCTCAGTTACGAAACAGGCCCTAATCCTGAGCGGAACGCTCCTGCGCCGGCAGGGCCTCTCGCCGGCCCGTCAGCAGAGCCGCCTCGCCGGACAGGAGGAGCAGCCACAGCGTGCTGCCCGTGCCGCCCAGCAGCCACTCGTTGGTCACCGTGCTCACCAGGGCCGCCGGGAGCAGCACCAGCAGCCAGGGCGGGGCGTGAGCACGGCGGCGCCAGAGGTTCCACAACAGCAGGGCCACGCCGACCACAAAGGTCAGTACACCCATGACGCCCGCCTTGCGCAGCGCGGCGATCGGGGCGTTGTCGACCGTCAGCTTGATGTCCGGACCGCTGCTGGCCCGATACACCGTGGCCCGGGCATCACGGGTGTTGCCCAGCAGTTTCTCCGCGACGCTGTCCGCCCGCCAGTCCGCCGCGACCTGTCGCCACGTCTCCACGCGACCGCTGCTCATGCCGGCGTCGCCGCCGTACCGCTCCTTGACGATGAACGACGGCCCGTTGACGATCAGGACCGCGACCAGCGCGACAGCCGGTACGACCGCCTCCGTCCGTGACACGAAGACATACGCCGCCGCCGCGACGAGCAGCACCAGGAATCCGGTGCGCGAGTCACTGACGCACAGGATCAGTGCCGCGAGTGCCACGACACCGGAGCGCTGCCACCAGGCCGGCGTGCGGTCGGCGCCGATCCGGATCGCGGCCAGCACCGAGACCAGCGCCATCGCGTTCGGGTGGTACAGCAGCCGGCGCATACCCCAGAAGCGGTACTCGAACCCGGTGCCCCACGGGGTGTCCGGCACGACGTGCGGTGAGGTGAACAGGTTGCCCGAGCCGGCGAGCAGCAGCACCGCGAGGCCGAGCACAAACGACACCGCGATCCCCAGGCTGAACCGCGCACCGGCGAAGGCGACGACGACCAGCACAACCAGGCCGAAGTACCCGGCGTAGAGCAGCCGCTGCAGCGCGATGTCGGCCTTGAGCACCAGCAGCGCGCCGAGCACACCCAGCACCCAGTATGCGACGCCGAGCCACGCGACGCCGAGGCGGAGCGGCAGGGCGGGCCGGGTCCAGTACGACCGCGTCCAGTACAGGAACAGCAGCCCCGACAGCAGCAGGAGGGTCCACACCACGATGCCGGTGTCGGTGTACGTCCAGCTGAGCACCCCCGCGGCGACGAAGACCGCACCCACGACGAGCCCGCGCCGGTCGGCCAGCGGCAGCAGCGACACGCCGAGCGCGCCCGTCGCGCCGGCGATCAGCCCGGCCAGCAGGGCCAGCAGCGCGTCGGTGGCGCTGTCGTCGACCGCGAGTTCGACCGCCCCGGCGGCCAGCCCGGCGGCCACCACCGCGGCGATCGTCCACCGGGCCCGCAGCGTCACGACCGAGCGCGCACCGACTCGTAGATGCCGATCAGGCGCTGGACCAGGACGTCGGGGGAGAAGTGCTCCTGGTACCGCCGCCGGGCGACCGGGGCGAGCGCGGCAGCGCCGTCGGCGGCGGCCCGCAGACCTTCGGCGAGGGAGGCGGCGTCGGGCTGGACGACCCAGCCGGCGTCACCGGCCAGGAACGGCATGCCGCCCCGGTCCGTGACCAGCACCGGCCGGCCGCCGGACAGCGCCTCCAGGATGATCGTCGGCAGCACGTCGTGCCACGTCGACGCGGCGATCACGCAGGCCGAGGCCGCGATCTGGGCCCGCACCCCGGCGTTGTCGAGCGGCCCCACGTAGGTCACGTCGGCGCGTGCGGCGGCGGTGGACTCGGCGAGCGGCCGCAGCGGGCCGTCGCCGACGATCCGCAGCTCGCCGAGCGAACCGACCGGATGGCGCTGCCACGCGTCGAGCAGCAGCTCAAGGCCCTTCTCCGGGGTCAGCCGCGCCGCGTAGAGGAACCCGGTGCCCGGCGTGGTCGCCGCACCGCCGTCCGGGATGCCGTTGGGCTTCACCGTGATCCGCTCGGACGGGATGCCGAAGTCCACGAGATGGGCGGCGATCCGGTCGGTCAGCGCGATGTAGCGGTCGACGTGCCGCCAGGTGCTGCGGTGGTACGCGAGGGTCGCCGCCATGACCGCGGACTGCGCCTTCGAGTCGCGGTAGCAGGTGTGCCGGATCGCCGGCAGCGCGAACGCCTTGCCCCGGCACTCGGTGCAGATGTGCCCGTCGCGGAAGTACAGCCCGGGGGCGCAGACCTGCCGGTAGTTGTGCACGGTGTGCACGACGGGCACTCCGTGGGCGTGTGCGGTCTTCACGACCCACGGTGATATGAGCGGATACGGGTTGTGAAGATGCAGAACATCCGGTTTTTCGGATGCCAGCAGCCCCGCCAGCGCTCGCTGCGAGGCGCCGTTGCGGATCGGTGACAGTGGCAGCAGCACCTTCTGCGCGGTCGAGAACGTGCCGATCTCGTCGGAGCTGCGCAGGAACGGCAGCACCGTGAGCCCGGCCTCCGTGAGCTGCGCCATCTCCGCATCGACGATGACGTTTTCCCCGGACGGCTGACCGGACGCATATTTGTTGTGCGCGACGACGACCTTCATGGCGGGCTTCATGACGGAAAAAGCCTACGGCCCGTGATTTGCGGCAGACTGTACGGGTGCCCGAGCTTCCTGAGGTCGAGGCGCTCGCCGCGTTCCTGCGGGAGCGCGCCGTCGGCCACACCGTCGAGCGGATCGAAGTGTCCGCCATCAGCGCGCTGAAGACCTTCGATCCGCCGATCACCAGCGCCGCCGGACAGCCGATCGCCGGCGCGTCCCGGCACGGCAAGTTCCTCGACATCCACGTGGGTGATGACCTCCACCTCGTCGTCCACCTGGCCCGTGCCGGCTGGCTGCACTATCGCGACAGCTTCAACGCCAAGACGCCGCTCAAGCCCGGCTCCGGCCCGATCGCGCTGCGGGTGCGCCTCGACGACGACAGCGGCTTCGACCTGACCGAGGCCGGCACGAAGAAGAGCCTGGCGGCCTATTTCGTGACCGACCCGCGGGTCGTGCCGGGCGTGTCGCGGCTCGGCCCCGACGCCCTGGCGGTGTCCGAGGACGAGTTCGCGGCCGCCATACGGTCACGAAACGGTCAGATCAAGGGCGTCCTCACCGACCAGACCATCCTCGCCGGGGTCGGCAACGCCTACTCCGACGAGATCCTCCACGCCGCCAAACTGTCACCCTTCGCGCTCACCAACAAGATCACCGACGAGGCGATGGGCCGGCTCCACGCCGCCATGCGCACCGTCCTCACCGACGCGGTCACGAGGTCGGTCGGGCAGAAGGCCGCCACGCTCAAGTCCGAGAAGCGCTCCGGGCTCGCGGTCCACGCGCGCACCGGCCTGCCCTGTCCGGTCTGCGGCGACACGGTCCGTGAGGTGTCGTTCGCCGACACGTCGTTGCAGTACTGCCCCACCTGTCAGACCAACGGCAAACCCTTGGCGGACCGCAGACTGTCCAAGCTCGTACGCTGACGCGGTGCGCCGTGCCTTTTCGTTCGCCTTCGCCGCCTTCTTCCTCTTAGGGGTCGCCTGGGCGCTTGCCCTGCCGGTCAACGGCACGTATGACGAGAAGCAGCACCTGGTCCGCGCCTATGCGGTGTGGACCGGCCAGTGGCTGCCGCACGACCGCGCGGCCGACGCGAGCGGCATCGAGACCAACGCGTTCACCGGTCCGCGCAGCCTCCTGCCGGAGAACGCCGACTGCACCTGGCTCGACAAACCGCAGTACCACCCCGCCTCCTGCCTGGTCACTACCGGTGATCGCAGCGATACGCTGGTGCCGAGCGCGGCCGCGCGGTACAGCCCCGTCTACTACGCGCTCATCGGGCTCCCGCTGCGGATCAGCCCCGACAACACCGGCCTCATCGGGTCCCGCCTGCTCTCCGCGGCGCTGACGGCGCTCCTGCTCGCCACGGCCGTGGCGCTCGCCGTTCGCGCCCGCAACCCGCTGCTGACCGCGGCGGTCGTGCTCGCCGCGACCCCGATGGTGATCAACCTCAACGGCTCGATCAATCCCAACGGCATGGAGATCAGCGCCGCGATCCTGCTCTTCGTCGCGGTCCTGACCCGATCGATCGGCTGGCCGGCGGGGATCGCCGCCGCCCTGCTGTTCACGATCCGCGATCTGGGACCGTTTTTTGCGGTGGCAGTGCTGGCGGTGTCACTCTTCGTGACTCGAACGTCCCCTCGCGAGCTGCTCCGGCGGCCGTTCCTCATCCCGGCTGCGGCGGGCGTCGTGTTCGCGCTCTTCTGGATGGCCGTCGCCGCACGCGGCAGCGACCTGGAAACGACCCGCCCGATCCCGCCGACGACGTCCGGCGCCATCCTGCGCGACATCGCCGACGCCCGGGCCGAGTTCTGGGTCCGCCAGATCATCGGCCAGTTCAACTACGGCGAGACGACGGTCTCGATCGGCATGATCGGGCTGTGGTACCTCCTGATCGCCGCCCTGGTGCTCCCCGCGCTGTACTTCGGCGACCGCCGGCTGCGGGTGGCCATCGTCACCACCGGTGTGGCGAGTGCGGTGCTCCTGGTGGCCCTCGAGCTCTACTTCGCGCCGAAGGTCGGGCACTTCGCACACGGCCGGTACGTCATGCCCCTCGGCGTCGGCGTGGTGCTCATGGCGGGGGTGGTCGAACGTTACGCAGCGTGGTTGTCCGGTAAGGGTTGGCTTCGGCCTTTGGTGCTGATCGGGGTGGTGTTGACCGTACCGATGCAGCTCTATGCCCTGGCTCGTGTCATGACGCGGTTCCAGCACGGCATCAGCCATGGGCTGGATCCGCTGGGTGGCACATGGCAACCGCCGGTCGGCAGTTTGCTGCCGCTTCTGTGCTGTTTGGTGGGCGCCGTGCTACTCGGGGTAATTGTCACGCGGAGTTCTGTCCGGCCTACGGCACAGCACTCGACAGCGAACACGTTGAGCAACTAGTGTCGGCCGGTCGTCGTCGGTTGCCACGGCTGCCATGGCACACTCTTGATGTGCTTTCCGGTGTCCGTGAACCAACCAGCAAGACGGACGCAACTCAACCGGTCGAGCAGTTGAGCGCCGCGGTCCAGCATCGCGGTGCGAGAGGACGCACTGAGGTGACCGCTAGTCTCCAACGTCCGGCCACCCCGCCGAGCCGGAGATCGACCTTGGGTGAACTCGACAGTTTCGAGATCCTCCCGGACCACGAGTTGACGACGTCACTCGGCCCCAACGGCGTGCCCCGCTCCAGCTGGCAGCGCACCAAGCGGGCCTCGCGGTGGCATCGCCCCTATGCCGCACTCCTGCTGCTGCTCGACTTCGGCGGAGCGGTGCTCGCGAGCCTCACGGCGACGGCCAACCTGGACCCGAACAAGACCACGGCCGGCTTCCATGGGCAGCCCGGCCTGTTCAACCTGATCGCCTACGTACTGCTCCCGGCGGTCTGGATCCTGGTCCTGTGGGGCCACGGCGCCTATGACCGGCGATACCTCGGCACCGGCACCGACGAGTTCAAGCGCGTGGTGCGCGCCTCGTGGACCGTCGTGGCGATCGTCGCCTTCGCGGCCCTCACCTTCAAGACCGACGTGTCCCGGACCTCCGTCGGCGCGGCCCTCGTCGGCGCGATGTTGTTCGTGCTGTTCCTGCGCTATCTGGCCCGCCGTGCCCTGCACTTCGGGCGGACCAGGTTCCACCTGGCGACCCACCGGGTGCTGCTCATCGGCACGCTGCAGGAGGCGCTGGAGGTCCACCAGGCGATCGCCCGCGACCCCGCCTCCGGCCTGGTGCCGGTCGGCATCCACCTGACCGAGGGCTACGCGCCGCACCCGAGCAGCACGACCCCGGTGCCCGTGCACGCCGGCCGCGACATCCTCTCCCTGGTCCGTGAGATCAACGCCGACACGATCGCGGTGTGCGGCTCCGCCAGCGCCGAGCCGGTCGAGCTGCGCCGTCTGGCCTGGCAGCTCGAGGGCACCGGCATCGACCTGGCCGTCGCGCCGCAGCTGACCGACATCGCCGGCCCGCGCGTGCACATCCGGCCGATCGAGGGCATCCCGCTGCTCTACGTCGAGGAGCCGAAGCTCTCCGGCATCGGCTGGCTGTTCAAGACGGTCATGGACCGCGTGCTCGCGCTCATCGTCCTGCTGCTCGTGCTGCCGTTCTTCCCGATCATCGCCCTGGCCATCAAGATCTCCGACCCCGGCCCGATCTTCTTCCGCCAGCCGCGGGTCGGCCGCGAGGGCAAGACGTTCAAGGTCTGGAAGCTCCGGACGATGTACGTCGACGCCGAAGAGCGCCAGGCCATGCTCGACGACCAGAACGAGAGCGACGGGCTGCTCTTCAAGATGAAGAACGACCCGCGGGTGTTCAAGGTCGGCAAGTGGCTGCGCGCCACGTCGATCGACGAGCTGCCCCAGCTCCTCAACGTCCTGGTCGGCGAGATGTCCCTGGTCGGCCCGCGTCCCCTGCCGGCCGAGGACGGCGACTTCCTGGGCGACGTCCGCCGCCGGCTCCTGGTCCGCCCCGGCATCACCGGCCTGTGGCAGGTGAGCGGCCGGAGCGACCTGTCGTGGGACGACGCGGTTCGCCTGGACCTGTACTACGTCGACAACTGGTCCCTGGTCCTGGACCTTCACACGATGTGGCGCACCGTCGGCGTGGTGGTCTTCCGCAAGGGCGCCTACTAGAGAGGTCACCCGATCCGCTTGCCGGCGGATCGGGAGCCTTGTGCGGAGCGGTGTCCCGTCCGCGATCGGGCTCGTGGGTGGCCGCTCGGGGCCGGGCCGCAGGCGTGCGGGTGACCCGCCGCCCGGACCGCCCCGAACCGCGCTGCCGTGGTCATGCCTCGCCGGCTACGGGTCGCTCTCATCAGTCTTGATCGTTGGAATGATATGGCTGCCCCGGCAAGTGGCCCTGGCCGCGGTTTCGACCAAGCCCGACATTCTTGATCGCGTCCGCTGCGCCCTTCAGGCTTCAGCACCCGTGATCGCGAACTTGCCGCAATCATGGCCAAGCGCCGGCCGACGAGCACGGGACCAAGGGGGTCGCGTTTCATGATCACGGGGGCTTGGTGTTGCTGGATCGGCACGGAGCCTCCGCGCTCATGAGCGATTGGGGTTGTTGTCGTGGGTTCCGGCCGGTTTGTGGCCGTGATCGCGGTGCGTTCGCGATCACGGGTGTGGCGGTTGGGTCTGGCCGGGTGGTGCGGCCGCGGTTGGTAGATCAAGGGAAACTTCGGGCTGCCTGGGCAGCCAGATGTTTTCGACGATCAAGGAACCCGGGGTCGGGCCAAGCGCGGAGCACGGCCACCCCGCACCACGGGGTGGCCGTGCGCCGCAGCCCGACTTTGCGGCGCGGCACTGCACCACGGCCCAGCACCGCGGCACTGCGCCGCGGCCCACCGCGGCCCACCGCGGCCCAGCACTGCGGCCCAGCGCGGCCCAGCACTGCGGCCCGGCGCGGCCCAGCACTGCGGCCCGGCGCGGCCCAGCACTGCGGCCCGGCGCGGCCCAGCACTGCGGCCCGGCGCGGCCCAGCACTGCGGCCCGGCGCGGCCCAGCACTGCGGCCCGGCGCCACGGCCCGGCGCCGCTTGGCACGATTCTTCACATGATCACGGAGACTTGGTGCACTCCTGGAGCCTGTTGCGCAATTCGGATTCCTCGCGCGTCAACCCCAACAACCGCGCTGATCTTGGAGTTGTGGTCCTTGACAAATCCGGACAAATTCGGAGGTTCATGGCGCCACAACTCCAAGATCGGCGCGTAGTTGGGCCGCCGACGCTGTCCCAGCGAATTGCGCAACAGGCTCCCTGGCTGCACAAACGCTCCGCGATCATGAAACTGTGGCCGCCGTGCCCCCTCGTGATTGTGAACGTATCGCGATCATGAGCCACGACCCGCCGGAACCACGAAGCAACGCCGAGCCTCCGCGATCACGAGTCCGGCCGGCGGTCGGCCCGGCAGGGCGCCGACCGTGGCGGAACCCGGCGGCCCGACGACCAGCTCCGTCCACCGGTCAAATGATCACTAGACGTCCCTCGTGATGTTGACCTTGGTGGACTTCGGTGGTCAGGACCACGGAAATCCACCAAGGTCAACATCGCGGCCGTGTCCTGATGTTTCGGACAGTGTCGCGCCGGTCGGGAAAGGTGACCTACCCAAGGCGGGTGAAGGCGGGCAGCATGAGCGGCGTGGGAGGGAACCTCGCGGCGGCCCTGGTGGTCATCGTTCTTGCGGTCGCACTCGCCGCCGCGGTCTACGCCGTCGCCCGGCTGCGCAGCCGGCGGGCCATCGCCACCGCGGCGCAGCGGGCCACGTACGACGTCCTCCACATCGCGGCCCTCGCCGCCGACCCGTTGCGGACCGGGCTCACCGAGGCCGCCGCCGGTAAGGCCGTCCGGCATCTGCGGACCCTCACCGGAGCCGCCGGCATCGCGGTTACCGACGCCGAGCGGGTGCTCGCCTTCGACGGCGCCGGGGACCACCACCGCGAACAGGTCGCGGTCGCCGCCGCGAAGGCGGTGACGGCCGGGCGCTCCACCGTGCTCAGCAGCGGCGAGCTGCCCTGCGATCTCGTCGACTGCCCGGTGCGCGGCGCGGTGGTCGTGCCGCTGGTGCTGCGGGAAGGCGCCCTGGTCGCACTGTCCGACGGTCCGCCGGCGCCGGGGCTGGTGCAGGCCACCGCCGAGACGGCCCGCTGGGTCGGCACCCAACTCGCACTCGCCGAGCTCGACACCTCGCGCGCCCGCCTGGCCCGTGCCGAGGTGCGGGCGCTCCGGGCGCAGATCAGCCCGCACTTCATCTATAACGCGCTCACCGCGATCGCCAGCTTCGTCCGCACCGATCCGGAGCTGGCCCGCGAGCTCATCCTGGAGTTCGCCGAGTTCACGCGGTACTCCTTCCGCGCGCACGGCGAATTCACGACGCTGGCCGAGGAGTTGCGTTCCATCGACCGGTACCTCACGATCGAGCGCGCCAGGTTCGGCGAACGCCTGCAGGTACGGCTCCAGATCGCCCCCGAAGTCCTGCCGGTGACCCTGCCGTTCCTCTGCCTGCAGCCCCTGGTCGAAAACGCTGTGCGGCACGGGCTGTCGCGCAAGCCCGGGATGGGCACGATCAGCATCGTGGCGCGAGACGCCGGCGCGGAGTGTCACATCACGATCGAGGACGACGGCGTGGGCATGGACCCGGCCGCGCTGCTGTCCAGTGACGACGGCGTGGACACCGGTCAGCACGTGGGCTTGCGCAACGTCGACGATCGGCTACGTTCGGTCTTCGGGGACGGCTTCGGTGTGGTGGTCGAAACCGCACCCGGCGCCGGGACGAAAGTGAGCATGCGGGTGCCGAAGTTCCATCCGGGAGTCAGGAGCAGCGCGTGAAGGGCGTGATCGTCGAGCCGGCCCAGACCGGCTACCTGCGTGTGCTCGCCGTCGACGACGAGGTGCCCGCCCTCGACGAGTTGGCGTACCTCCTGCGCGCCGACCCCCGCGTCGGCAGGCTCCACACCGCCGGCGACGCGACCGAGGCCCTGCGGGTCCTGCGCGACGTCGACGTCGATGCGGTGTTCCTCGACATCCGCATGCCCGGCCTGGACGGCATGGAACTCGCCCGTGTGCTGGGCCGGTTCGCCAAGCCCCCGGCGGTCGTGTTCGTGACGGCGTACGACGACCGCGCCGCCGAGGCCTTCGACCTGGGTGTCGCCGACTACGTCCGCAAGCCCGTCCGTGCCGACCGGATCGCCGAGTCGCTGCGCCGGGTGCTGGCCGCCCGGCTGGTCCCCGCGCACCCGGCGGTGGCGGGCCGGCGGGACCGGCAGGACGATCCGACGATTCCCGTCGAGCTCGCCGGCACGACCCGGATGCTGCCCAGGTCGTCGGTGCGCTGGGTGGAGGCGCAGGGCGACTACGCGCGCCTGCACACCGCCGACGCCTCACACCTGGTCCGTGTCTCGCTCGCGACGCTCGCCGAGCGCTGGGCCGACGCCGGGTTTGTGCGGGTGCACCGCTCCTACCTGGTGCAACTCAAGCTGATCACCGAGCTGCGGATGACCAACAGCGGTTACGTCGTGCTCATCGACGACCACGAGCTGCCGGTCTCGCGGCGCCACACGAGGGAGCTGAAGGACCGTCTCGTCCGCGCCGCCAAGTCGTGGACCTGACGAAGTTTCTCCACAAAGCCTCCACATTGCCGACTGAGGCCCTGCACGAGCCGGGAATACGCTGCCAAGCATGAACGCAGCAGGGGAGCGCCGGCGGGTGCTGGTCGTCGAGGACGAGCGGATGATCGCCGAGTCCATCGCGGTGCGCCTGCGTGCCGAGGGGTTCGCGGTCGACCAGGCACACGACGGGCCCTCCGCGGTCGCGGCGGCCAAGCTCATCCGGCCCGACCTGGTCGTCCTCGACGTGATGCTGCCCGGGTTCGACGGCCTCGAGGTCTGCCGGCGGATACAGGCCGAGCGGCCCGTCGCGGTGCTCATGCTCACCGCCCGTGACGACGAGACCGACATGCTGGTCGGGTTGGCGGTCGGCGCCGACGACTACCTCACCAAGCCGTTCTCGATGCGCGAGCTGGCCGCGCGGGTCCACGTCCTGCTCCGGCGGCTCGAACGGCTCGCGCAGGTGCAGCCCGATCCCGACCAGGCCCCGATCGTCCTCGGCGACCTGGAGATCAACCGGGCGCAGCGGCGGGTCACCCGCGCCGGCGTGGAGGCCCACCTGACCCCGACCGAGTTCGACCTGTTGGTCAACCTCGCCACGAGGCCCCGGACGGTACTTCCCCGCGAGCGCCTGCTGGCCGAGGTCTGGGGCTGGGCGGACGCGTCGGGGACCCGTACCGTCGACAGCCACATCAAGGCGCTCCGCCGCAAGCTGGGCGCCGACCTGATCAGAACGGTCCACGGCGTCGGATATGCCCTGGAGTCGGCATGAAGCAGTTCATGGATCTCCTGCCCCGGCCGCTCGACCCGTTGCGGTCGATCAAGCTCAAGCTCGCGGTACTGCTCGTCGGGTCCGCCTGTGCCGGCATGGCGGTGTTCCGGATCGGCATCGGTTGGCTCCCGCCGTCGACGACGTTGATGGCGCTGACGGTCGGCCTGCTGACGTCGCAGATCCTCGCGCACGGGGTCACGTCGCCGCTGCGCGAGATGACCGCCGCCGCCCGGGCGATGGCGCGCGGCGACTACTCCCTGCGGGTGCGCGCGACGTCGAAGGACGAGGTCGGCCAGCTCGCGGTCGCGTTCAACCAGATGGCGAGTGAGCTCGCCGCCGCCGACCAGCAGCGCCGTGAACTGATCGCCAACGTCTCCCACGAACTGCGGACCCCGATCTCGGCGGTCCAGGCGGTCCTCGAGAACATCGTCGACGGGGTCGCGGACCCCGACCCTGCGACGCTGCGCACCGCTCTCGCACAGACCGAGCGGTTGGGCCGACTGGTGACCGAACTGCTCGACATCTCGCGTCTTGACGCCGGAGTCGTACCGCTGGAGCGCGAGACCTTCTACCTCGAAGACCTCTTGCACGAGGTGGTGGCCGAGGCCGAGGTCAAGGCCACGGCTGCCGGATACAAGGTCGAATACCTCTCCTGCTCCTTCCCCGAGAACGCCCTGGTCAGCGCCGATCGGGCCCGTTTGCACCACGTGCTGACCAACCTCGTCGACAACGCCACCCGCCACAGCCCCGACTGCGGCACGGTTACGATCATCGGCCGCAGGGACGCGGACCGGGTCATGATCGAGGTGGCCGATGAGGGCCCCGGCATCCCACACACCGAGCGCGAACGCGTCTTCGAGCGGTTCACCCGCGGCGCCCGCGCCTCCGGCGGCGGCACCGGCCTGGGCCTGGCCATCGCACAGTGGCTGATCCAGCTCCACAACGGCACGATCGCCGTCATCGAACAGCCGGACAACCAGCCCGGCTGCCGCATCCGGGTGACGCTGCCCGTTTAGCGGTCCTCCGCAGCCCCGTTCCCCGCGGCCGCGACCGGCGCATGCCGCCGGTGGCGCGGATCCGTGCGCCCTGAGGAGCCTCGTCATGCCAGCTTCGCCGGACGACCACGCGAACGACCAGCACCACGACCCCGCACCGGAAGGGGAAAGACCCCCGACACCCGCGGCCCGGGACCGCCCGGTGCCGTTCTCACCACCCGCGCCCCGGGCCGCACCGCCAACTGAACCCCCGGCACCCCCTCGAAGCGCCGCGCCCGGCGGCCAGGGTGGCGCGCAAGGTGGTCAGGGTGGCGCGCAAGGTGGTCAGGGTGGCGCGCAAGGTGGCCAAGGCGCCGCGCCCGGCGGCCAAGGCGGTCCACGCAATGACCACCACCACAACCGCCAGAGCGGCCCGCCGCACAACGGCCCCCGGCCGAGCACGCCGTACCAGGGCGGTGCCCCGGTCACGCACCCCACCGGTGCCCCCGGCATGCACCCGAGCGGTGTCCCGCAGGTCGCGAACGTCCTCGCCACCTACCCGGCGCCGCCGGGTGGACAGCCCCCGTTGGGGCCCCGGCCGGTCAACCCGGCCCTGATCAGCCCGGTCCCGCTCGGGCCGCCCCAGCCGACGCTCTTCCAGCGACGCTGGCCACAGCGATCCGCCGCGGCTGAGCGACCGGTCCTCATCGGCGGCATCCTGACCGCTGTCATTGCCGCCGCATCGGTACCGATCGACCGCCCCGGCATCGGCTGGCCCATCGCCGGGCTCGGGCTGCTCGTCTCGCTCGCCGTCGTGCTGGTGAAGACCGGGCACGGCACCGGCCGTACCACTCCTGCCGAGGCGATGAGCTGGAGCGTCGCGGCGCTGGCGCTGCTCTCGGTCGGTGCGTTCCGCGCGGCCGGCTGGCTTTTCCTGCTCTGCCTGCTGGCCGCCTTCGGCTGTGTGGCGCTCGCGGTCGGCCGGGGCCGTCGCGTGCCGGCCGTCCTCATGGCGGTGGCCAACCTGCCGATCGCCGGTTGCAGATCCCTGCCGTGGGTGCGGCGGGGGTTCGTCCGGCAGCGCCACGCCGACGGCGCCGACAACCTGATCCGCCTGATCCTCTCGATCGGCCTCGGTGTGGTGTTGCTCGTCGTGTTCGGTGCCCTGTTCGCCAGCGCGGACGCGGCGTTCGACCGGGTCGTGTCGGGCGTCCTGCCCGACTTCTCCGCCGCCACGGTGGTCCGCTGGGTGTTCGTCGCGGTCGTCGCGGCCTGGCTGCTGTTCGGCGTCGCATACCTCATCGACAGTCCGTCGTCGATTGGTGACGGACCGTCCGGCGAGCCGCGCACCGTGCGGCGGATCGAGTGGCTGGTGCCGGTCGGCGCGCTGCTGCTGATGTTCGTCCTCTTCGTCGCCATCCAGCTGACGGTGCTCTTCGGTGACCGGGACTACGTGATGCGTACGGTGGGGCTGACCTTCGCCGAGTACGCCCGCAAGGGCTTCTGGCAGCTGCTCGTCGTAACGCTGCTGACCCTCGTCGTCATGGCCGTCACGGTGCGCAAGGCGCCCCGGGTGACGGCCACCGACCGGATGCTGCTCCGGGTCGTCCTCGGCCTGCTCGCCGCCTGCTCACTGGTCATCGTCGCGTCCGCACTCCGCCGGATGGATGTGTACCAGGACGCCTACGGCTTCACCCGGCTGCGGGTCCTGGTCTACGCGTTCGAGCTGTGGCTCGGTGCCCTGTTCGTGCTCGTCCTGATCGCCGGGCTGGGGCGGCGGGCGAACTGGCTGCCGCGGGTCGCGGTCGCGCTCTGGGTCGTGACCCTGCTCGGCCTCGCGGTGCTGAACCCGGACCGGTTCATCGCGGCGCGCAACGTCGACCGGGTGAACGCCCACAACGCCGACGTCTGGTACCTGCGGACGCTCTCCGCCGACGCCGCGCCCGAACTCGACCGGCTGCCACCCGGGGCACGGGAGTGCGCGCTCTCCGACATCTCGGAGGACCTGGCCGAGAATCCGGACGACTGGCGCGGCTGGAACCTGGGCCGTTCGCAGGCCCGGCAGATCGTTCCCGAGCGGGTGCGGTCCACGGGGTACCCCTGCTACCGGCGGTACTGAGCGTCCGGAGATCGAGCAAGGCCGACGTTCGGACGGGGGACGTCGGCCTTGCTTTTGTTTCGCGAGCGTTGCGAGACTGCGCACCATGGATCCGCCCCGGCCGCGTGTCCGCGTGGTGCTCGGCGATGTCGCCCGCACCCACATCGACCCAGCGCGGACCCGCGTGGAGCTCGAGGAGCAGAGCCCGGTGGGTGCCGCGCTCGCCCGTGGCCTCGTGCGGGCCCAGCTCGCGGTTGCCATCCGGCTCGCCGCCGTGGTCGCGGTGGGGCTCGGCGGACTGCCGCTGTTGTTCGCGGCCGCGCCCGCGGTCGCGCGCGCCCACCTCTTCGGCGTCTCGCTGCCATGGCTGCTGCTGGGCGTGCTGGCCTACCCGTTCCTGTATCTGGTCGGCACCGTCTACGTGCATCTCGCCGAGCGCAACGAGCAGGAGTTCGTCGCCCTGGTCGAGGACCGTGGCGGACAGCAACAGCCATGAGTTCGTATGCGCTGCCCGCCGTCGTCGCCGTCACCCTCGTCACCGTCGCCATCGGGATCTACGGACTGCGGCTCGCCCGTACCACATCGGACTTCCTGGTCGCCTCGCGTATGGTCAGCCCGACCTGGAACGCCGCCGCGATCAGCGGCGAGTACCTCTCCGCGGCGAGCTTCCTCGGCGTGGCCGGGCTGGTGCTCAAGCACGGCGTCGACGTGCTCTGGTACCCGGTCGGCTTCGCCGCCGGCTACCTGGCGCTGCTGCTGTTCGTCGCCGCCCCGCTGCGCCGCTCGGGTGCCTTCACGCTGCCCGACTTCTGCGAGGTCCGCCTGCGTTCCAAGCGCCTGCGCAAGCTCGCCACCGCGTTTGTCATGTTCATCGGCTGGCTGTACCTGGTGCCGCAACTGCAGGGCGCCGGCCTCACACTGCAGACGGTCACCGGCGCACCCTACGCGCTGGGCGCGCTCCTCGTCGGCGTGGTGGTCACGCTCAACGTCGCCCTCGGCGGCATGCGGTCGATCACGTTCGTCCAGGCGTTCCAGTACTGGCTGAAGCTCACCGCCCTCGCCGTGCCCTTCGTCTTCCTGCTCATGCAGTGGCAGGCCGACGGCCGTCCCGCGTTGACCGCGCCGGACGGCCCGCGTTTCCCGGAGGCGACGAACGTCGTCATCGACCAATCGACCAGGCTCACCGTCAACGAGCCGACGGCGGTGACGATCCGCGGCAAGCTCGACGACCAGCAGGTCGACGGACCCGTCACCCTCACGCCGGGTGAGCACGTCGTCGCCGACGGCACGACCCTCGCCTTCCCCGCCGACGCCGCCGTCCCGACGGTCGCCGCGGTGTCGAGCGACGGCCCCGCCGATTGGCTGCTGCCGGGCGACCGCTCGCAGGGGCTGTTCGCCACCTACTCGCTGATCCTCGCCACCTTCCTGGGCACCATGGGCCTGCCGCACGTGCTGGTCCGCTTCTACACCAACCCCGACGGCGCCGCCGCCCGGCGGACCACCATGGTCGTCCTCGGCATGGTCGGCGTCTTCTACCTCACCCCGACCCTCTACGGCGTCCTCGGCCGCATCTACACCCCGCAACTGCTCATGACCGGCAACACCGACGCCGTCGTCCTGCTGCTGCCCGCGGCCGCGCTGGGCAGCGGGATCACCGGCCAACTGCTCAGCGCGCTGGTCGCCGCCGGTGCGTTCGCCGCCTTCCTCTCCGCCTCCTCCGGGCTGCTCACCAGCGTTGCCGGTGTGCTGTCCACCGACGTCCTCGGCCACGGCTCCGTCCGCGACTTCCGCCGGTCGGCGCTGGTCGCCGGGGTGGTGCCGCTGCTGCTCGCCCTGTTCGTCGCGAGCCTCGACGTCTCGCAGGTCGTCGGACTGGCGTTCGCCGTGGCCGCGTCGAGCTTCTGCCCGCTGCTTGTGCTCGGCATCTGGTGGCGCGGGCTCACCGCGGTCGGCGCCGCGGCCGGCATCGTCACCGGCGGCGGGACGGCGGCCTCGGCGGTACTGCTCACGGTCCTCGGCGGGCCGCTGGACGGCTGGGCCGGCGTGCTCACCACGCAGCCCGCGGCCTGGTCGGTGCCGTTGGCGTTCCTGGTGATGATCTCGGTGTCACTTTTCACCAGGCACCGCTTGCCATCCGGTGTCGGAGCGATCATGCTTCGCCTGCACGCGCCGGATGCGCTGCGTATGTAGCGGGGGTGGCGGGTGTGACCTACGGTCAGACTGTGACAGATCGAGAGCCGGGTTCGGCCCTCTCGCTGCGGGGGCTCACAAAGCGTTTCGAGGACAAGGTCGCGGTTGCCGGGGTCGATCTCGACGTCCCGACCGGGTCGTTCTTCGGTCTGCTCGGTCCCAACGGAGCCGGCAAGACGACCTCGCTGTCCATGGCGGTCGGCCTGCTGCGACCCGACGCCGGTCATGCCTACGTGCTCGGCCACGACGTCTGGTCCGACCCGGTGGAGGCGAAGCGGCGCCTCGGCGCGCTGCCCGACTCGGCCCGCATGTTCGACCGGCTCTCCGGCAGTGAACTGCTCGCGTACACCGGCCTGCTCCGCGGCCTGCCGCAGGACGTGATCGACACCCGCGCGGCGGAGCTGCTCGACGTGCTGGGTCTCGCCGACGCCGGTCGCACGCTGGTCGTCGACTACTCGGCCGGCATGAAGAAGAAGATCGGCCTGGCCTGCGCGATGCTGCACGCTCCGCGCCTGCTGGTGCTCGACGAGCCGTTCGAGGCGGTCGACCCGGTCTCCGGCGCGCTCATCCGCGACATCCTGATCCGATACGTGCGCAACGGCGGCACGGTGATCTTCTCCAGCCACGTCATGGAGGTCGTCGAGCGCCTCTGCACGCACATCGCGATTCTCGCCGACGGCCAGATCAAGGTCGTCGGCACGATCGACGAGGTCCGTAGCGGGCGCGAGCTGGAGGACGTTTTTGTCGACGTCGTCGGCGGCCGGGTGGCGACCGGCGCGGAGCTCTCGTGGCTGTGACACCACCACTGCCCGAACCGCACATTCCCGCCCAGCGAACCGCACCGGTCGAGGCGCCGGCCGTTCCGATCGCCGCCGGCCAGCCCAAGGTCAGCTACTTCGTCCGGCTCAAGCTGCGCATCCTGCGCAACAGCCTCCGTCCGGGCCGCCGTCACCGCGGCGACCAGAAGTCCCGCTGGTTCGGCCGGCACTCGCGGCTGATCCTGTTCCTCCTCGGAGCGCTGTTCGGCCTGTGGATGGCGTTCATCGGGTTCGCCGCGTTCGCCGGCAGCAGCATCGCGGGCGACGACCTCCGCCCGGTGGTCGCCGCGTTCGCCGGCGCCAGTGTGGTGCTCGCCTGGGTCTTCGTCCCGCTGCTGTTCTTCGGCGTCGACGAGACGCTGGACCCGGCCCGGTTCGCGCTGCTGCCGGTGCCCCGCCGCACGCTGGTGCTCGGCATGCTCGCCGCCGCGTTCGTCGGCATCCCGCCGGTCGTCACGTTCCTCGCCACACTCGGCTCGCTCATCGGCGCGATCGGCGACGGCGGAATCGCCGCCGGGGCCGTCGCCGTGGTCGGCTCGCTCGTCGGTCTCGCCCTGTGCATCGCCGCCAGCCGCGCGGTGACCAGCGCGTTCGCCCGGATGCTGCGATCGCGCCGGGTCCGTGACCTGGCCGCCCTGCTCATCGCCCTGCTCGGCATCTCCTGCAACCCGCTGTTCCAGCTGGTGTTCGCGGTCGTGCAGCACGGCGAGTCGAAGCAGGCCACGACCATCGCCGAGGTCCTGTCCTGGACCCCGCTGTCCGCGCCGTACGTCGCCTACCTCGACGCCATCGAGGGCAACTGGGCCCTCGTGGCGGCCCGGCTGCTCATCGGCGTGGCCGGGGTGGCCGCGCTGCTGTGGTGGTGGCTGCAGACGATCGAGTCGGCGATGCTCGGCACCACGTCGGGCCCGGGTGCGGCACGGAAGGCCACGCCGACCGGCCGCCCGGTGCACACGTTCCTGCCCGGCGTCGTGCGGCTGCTGCCCACCGGCCGCTTCGCCGGCCTGCTGGCCCGCGAGATCCGGTACTGGCTGCGCGACCCGCGCCGCCGTGCCAGCCTGATCTCCCTCCTGGCCGCGTCGATCGTCATTCCGTTCGCCTTCACGTTCGGCACCCGGGCCGGCGGCTCGGCGACCGGGCCGGGTGCGGGCGCCACCGGCGGGCTCAGCGACAACGCGCTGGTCTATTCGCTGCTCTTCGCCGGTGCGTTCGTCGGGCTGGTGCTGGTCAACCAGTTCGGCAACGACGGCACCGCCTATGCGCTGCACATGCTCACCAACGTGCCCGGCCAGGTCGAGCTGGCCGCCCGCGCGCTCGGCGTCGGCATCCTCACCTTCCCGCTGCTCGCCGTGGGCACCGTCGTGGTCTCGGTGCTCACCGGCCACGCGGCGCAACTGCCGGCGGCGCTCGGCGTCGGCCTGTGCGCGTTCGGCATCTCCGTCGGCGCCGCGGGCATCACGTCGGTGATCGCGCCGTATCCGATGCCGGACACGAACAACCCGTTTGCGATGAACACCGGCCGGGGCAGCGTCAAGAGCCTGCTCTCGTTCGTCAGCATGATCGTCACCTGGGTGCTCACGGCGCCGCTGACCGTCGCGTTCGCGCTGCTGCCCGACGCCCTGAGCTGGCTGATCCTGCCGGCAGGCCTGATCTGGGGCTTCGCGCTGGCGTGGGTCGGCACCCGGGTCGCCGGGCACCTGCTGGAGCGCCGCGCGCCGGAGGTGCTGGTGGCGGTCACGCCGAAGAAGGCGTAGGCCGGTCCGCGCACACCGGTCATACCCGACAATGGTGCGGTGAGCATCCACGCCTCGGATCCGTTCGCCACTCCGGAGGATCAACGCTCGCCGGTGCGGCGCCTGCGCGGCCGGCTGCCCGCCGCCGTCACGCTGTGGACGGCGAATCCCAGTGTCGGACTCACCGTGTCATCGACGCTCGTCGTCGACGGCGACCCGGGACGCGTGGTGGGGCTGGTCGATGACGAGAGCGACCTCTGGCCGGTGCTGGAGAGCAGCGGGCGGTTCACCGTCACGCTGCTGAGCGCCGACGACCAGCAGCTCGCCGACCGGTTCGCCGGGCTCATGCCCGCGCCCGGCGGCCTGTTCGCCACCGGTGACTGGCGGCAGACCGACTGGGGGCCGGTGAAGCCGGACCGGACGTGGGCCGGCTGCCGGTTCGACGGTGCGCGGCCGCTCGGCTGGTCGCTGCTCGTCGAGGGGACGATCGAGCACATCGATATCGAAGAGGCCGGCGCGCCGCTCATCCACGAGCGGGGGAGATACCGCCGATAAGCGGTGTGACGGGTGTCACCGGGCGCACCGATCCTGCCGTTGGGCGCACCGTCGGACCCCTGCGAGGCGGAGATATTCACCGATGCCTGCCGGGTTCCTACCGTGCGCGTACTGACACCCCCAACCGGCAGGTGGTGATTCCCCATGAGCACCGAGACACCGGTGCCCGCGGGCACCGACGAGAACCGATACGTCGCGGTGGCCCGCACACCGGAGTTCGACGCACTGCGCCGCGCCCTGCGGCGGTTCGTGTTCCCGGTGTCCGCCGTGTTCCTCGTCTGGTACGCGCTGTACGTCCTGCTGTCCGCCTACGCCCGTGACTTCATGAGCACGAAGGTCGTCGGCCACGTCAACATCGCGCTGATCTTCGGGCTGTTGCAGTTCGTGTCGACGTTCCTGATCGCCTGGCTGTACGCGCGGTACGCCGACCGCAAGATCGACCCGCTCGCCGACGACCTGCGCGCGAAGATCGAGGGAGGCGAGCAATGAGCGAGACCTACCTCGCGGTGTCCGCGACCACGACCCGCACGCTGACGCTGACGCTCTTTGTCGTGCTGGTCGCGGTCACGCTCGGGATCACCGTCTGGGCCAGCCGCCAGACCCGCAGCGCGGCCGACTTCTACGCCGGCGGCCGGTCGTTCACCGGCTTCCAGAACGGCATGGCGATCGGCGGCGACTACATGTCGGCGGCGAGCTTCCTCGGCATCGCCGGCATCATCGCGCTCAACGGCTACGACGGCTTCCTGTACTCCATCGGATTCCTGGTCGCCTGGCTGGTGGCACTGCTGCTGGTGGCGGAGCTGATGCGCAACTCCGGCCGCTACACCATGGCCGACGTGCTCGCCTTCCGCATGCGGCAGGCACCCGTCCGTACCGCCGGATCCATCTCCACGATCGTGGTCTCGATCTTCTATCTGCTCGCCCAGATGGTCGGCGCCGGCGCCCTGGTGGCGCTGCTGCTCGGGATCAAGGCCGGGGACACGTTCCTCGGGATGAGCGCCGAGACCGCGAAGATCGTGACGATCGCCCTCATCGGCGTGCTGATGATCGTGTACGTGACGGTCGGCGGCATGAAGGGCACGACGTACGTCCAGATCGTCAAGGCGTTCATGCTGATGATCGGCGCGTTGGTCCTGACGCTGCTGGTGTTCGCCGCCTTCAAGTTCAACCTGTCGTCCCTGCTCGGCGAGGCGGCCGCCAAGTCCGGCCGCACCCCGCCGGAGGCGTTCCTCGAGCCCGGCCTGCGTTACGGCCGTGAGTTCGCCGGCAACGCCGCGGCGACGCTGGCGAGCAAACTCGACCTGATCTCGCTCGGTCTCGCCCTGGTGCTCGGCACCGCCGGCCTGCCGCACATCCTGATCCGCTTCTACACGGTGCCGGACGCCAAGTCGGCCCGGAAGAGTGTGGTCTGGGCGATCGGCATCATCGGCGTCTTCTACCTGATGACCCTGGCCCTGGGCTTCGGCGCCGCGGCGCTGGTCGGCCGGCAGGCCATCCTGGCTCAGGACCCCGGCGGCAACACGGCGGCACCACAGCTCGCCGAGGCGCTCGGGAAGCGGTACTTCGGCGGCGACTTCGGCGGCTCACTGCTCCTGGCGATCATCGCCGCCGTCGCCTTCGCCACGATCCTGGCGGTCGTCGCCGGCCTCACCCTGGCGTCGTCGTCCTCGCTGGCGCACGACCTCTACGCCAACGTGGTCAAGCGCGGCCAGACGACCGAGCGGCAGGAGGTTGTCGTCGCCCGGTACGCCGCGTTTGTCATCGGCGCGGTGGCGATCGTTCTCGGCATCTTCGCCCGCAACCTCAACGTGGCCTTCCTGGTCGCGCTGGCGTTTGCGATCGCCGCGTCGGCCAACCTGCCGGCGATCCTGTTCTCGCTCTTCTGGAAGCGGTTCAACACCCGGGGCGCGACCTGGGGCATCTACGCCGGTCTGCTGTCCGCGGTCGGTGTGGTGCTGTTGAGCCCGATCGCCTGGGGCGGCGTCAGCGACGCCCGCACCCCGGCGACGCTCACCGCGGCCCAAGCGAAGGAGTGCGGTGTCCCGCAGGACTCGAAGGAGGTCTCGAACGCGACGGCGCTGTTCAGCTGCACCACGGCGGCGCCGATCCCGCTGGAGAACCCGGGCCTGATCTCCATCCCGATCGGGTTCATCTTCGCCGCGATCGGCGCGCTCACCAGCAAGGAGCGCGACCCGGACAAGTTCGCGGAGCTGGAGGCCCGGTCGATGACCGGTGCGGGCGCGCACTGACGTACCCATTCACGAACATGCCGGGCCCGGGGCGCCGCCGCCCCCCCCGGGCCCGGCGCACGTCCGTGGTGGGTGACGCCCCACCGGCGGCCGGACTGCGTCGAACTTGCCCGCTCGGCAGGCGCTAGGCTGTTGGTCATGGTCGTTGCGCAGCGTTACGGCGAGAGACACCGGATTCTGCTCACCGGTGGAGCCGGATTTGTCGGGTCTCACCTCGCCGATGCCCTGATCGCGCGCGGCGCGCACGTGGTGGTGCTCGACAATTTTGTCACCGGCAGTAAGGACAACGTCGCACACCTGGTCGATCACCCTCGATTCACGCTCGTCGAGGCCGACGTCAGCGAGCCGCTGCCGGCCGTCGAGCCGCTGAGCGCACGGTTCGACGCGATCATGCACTTCGCGTCGCCGGCCAGCCCGACCGACTTCGAACAGCTCCCCGTGGAGATCCTGCGGGTGGGTTCGCTCGCGACCCTGCAGCTGCTGGAGCGGGCCGTCGCCGACGGCGCCCGGTTCATCCTGGCGTCCACCTCGGAGGCCTACGGTGACCCGCTGGTTCACCCGCAGCCGGAAACCTACTGGGGCAACGTCAACCCGATCGGCATCCGCAGCGTCTACGACGAGGCCAAGCGCTTCTCCGAGGCCGCCACGATGGGCTACCGCCGTGGCCGCGGCGCCGACGTGGGCATCGTGCGGATCTTCAACACCTACGGCGAGCGCATGCGCCCCGACGACGGCCGCGCGATCCCGACGTTTGTCACCCAGGCGCTGCGCGACGAGCCGATCACCGTCCACGGCTCGGGCACCCAGACGCGGTCCATCTGCTACGTGTCCGATCTGGTCCGTGGCATTCTGCTGCTCCTCGATTCGACGGAGACCGGCCCGATCAACTGCGGCACCGAGCACGAGATGACCATGCTCGAGCTGGCGGACACGATCGTGCGCCTTTCCGACAGCACCTCCCGGGTGGCACTGATCGCGCGCACCGCCGACGACCCCGAGCGCCGGCGTCCCGACCTCACGAAGGCCCGTGAGCTGCTCGGATATGAGCCGTTGGTCGGTCCCGAGGAAGGGCTCGCACGCACGGTCGCTTATTTCAAGGCCCGGTAACTCTCCCGGGATCGTGCCGCGCCAGTCGCGGTTGCGTGGCGGTGCGGCGACTGGTTCGTATGGTGGTTTCATGCCCACGACGCCTGCCGCCAACGGCCCCTCCTCGGGACGCGCTCGAGTGCCCGGCTCGCTCGCACCGACGTCCGGTGCGCGCGCCCGCGTGTCGGGCGCCGCCCCGGGCATCCACGGCCGCTCGTCCTCCGGAGGTGGCGGCGCGGGCCTGCCGCCGCGACGCGGCCACGAATACTCCGGCAAGAAGAAGATCCGCCCCCGCTGGGGCCGCATCGCCCTGGTCGCCGGCGGCGCGATCGTCGTCCTGGCCCTGCTCGCCGGTCTCGGCGGGTTCATCTACTACAAGCACGTCGACTCCGGCCTGCAGCGCGAGGACCCGTTCTCGGAGATCACCGACGGCCGCCCGGCGAAGGTGGCCGACGGCGCGCTGAACATCCTGCTGCTCGGCAGCGACTCCCGCGACCCCGACAACAAGGGCAAGGCCGGTGAGTGGCGCACCGACACGATGATCGTGCTGCACATCCCGGCGAGCCACGACAAGGCCTACCTGGTCTCGATGCCGCGTGACCTCTACGTCCACATCCCCAAGAGCAAGGCCAACCCGCAGTTCGGCAACACGATGGCCAAGCTCAACGCGTCCTTCTCGTGGGGTGGCACGCCGCTCACCGTGCAGACGATCGAGGAGTACACGCAGGTTCGGATGGACCACGTGCTGCTCATCGACTTCGCCGGCTTCAAGCAGGTGATCGACGCGCTCGGCGGCATCGACATGAACGTGGAGAAGGACATCACCTCGATCCACCCGCCGAAGCGGCAGTTCAAGAAGGGCATGAACCACTTCAACGGCGACGAGGCCCTCGACTACGCCCGGCAGCGGTACCAGTTCCCGGACGGTGACTTCGCCCGCATGCGGCACCAGCAGGAGATGATGAAGGCGATCCTGAACAAGGCGGTCAGTTCCGGCACGGTGACCAACCCCGCCAAGCTCAACGCCTTCCTGAAGGCCGTCACCAAGGCGATGACCGTCGACAAGGACTTCTCGCTCGCCGACATGGCGCTGCAGTTCCGCAGCCTCCGCAGCGACGACCTGACGTTCCTCGTCAGCCCCCACGACGGCAGCAAGAAGATCAACGGCGAGGACGTCGTGGTGCCGAACAAGGAGAAGGCGACCGCCCTCTACACCGCGATGCGCACCGACAAGATGGCCGAATGGGCGGCCACGAACGCGCCGAAGCCGAGCGGGTCGAGCCAGCCGTCAACCGGAGCTACCACCAAGTCGAAGTGATAATTCCGGCAATCCCGGGCATGTCTCCCCCGCGTCGGGGTTGCATGCCCGGGCTGTTGTATAGATCTCATTGCCGAGGCGGCGCTCCGGCGAGTAAGAATCGCCTGTTTCGTGGTTCTTGAACGATCTTGCGCGGTGGCTCTAGTGCGCATTCTTCCCACCGCGAACGTAGACTCGGATTGATCCCCGCTATTGTGCGGGCGGCCGGCTCGGGGGCATGCAGATGCAACAGGACCAGGCGTCCAACGGTGACGATGGCGACACTCGGGCGGCGAAAGCGGCGGAAACGACCGAAAAGGTCGTCGAGGACGAAACCGCACAACCGATCGAGGCTGACGCTGAGCCCGATGCCGAGTCCCACGCTGCGCCGGACGCCCCGGAGATGAAGCCCGCGCCGGTGAAACTTCCCGGCCGCGATCCGATCTGGGCCAAGTCGTTCATCATCTTCGGCGTCATCCTCGTTGTGCTCGCCGGCACCGTTATCGGGGGCACCCGGATACTCGCCAGTCGATACAGCGGCAGCGTCAACCAGCAGACGCTCCTCGGCAAGAACTCCCGCGTCGGCGGCGAGGAGGCCGCCGCGAAGCACAGCGAGATCAAGGGCCCGCTCAACTTCCTGCTGCTCGGCTCGGACCAGCGCGCACTCGACCCCGAGGACGGGCAGCGCTCCGACTCGATCATCATCGTGCACATCCCGTCCAGCCTGGACCGCGCCTACCTGCTGTCCATCCCGCGCGACCTGCGGGTGCGCATCCCCGCGTTCCCCGCGACCGGCTTCGACGGCGCCGCGCACGAGAAGATCAACGGCGCGTTCCAGTACGGCGGCGGCGGCCAGGGCGGCGTCCAACTTCTCGCCGAGACGTTGACCGGCGTGCTGGGCATCCGCTTCGACGGTGCCGCGATCGTCAACTTCGACGGCTTCAAGGCCGCCGTCGACCTGCTGGGCGGCGTCGACATGTGCATCGACCAGAAGGTCACCTCGATCCACCTCGGCTACGACGAGAACGGCAACTACAAGGACCCGACCAAGGGCGGCCGCCCGGCCGTCTACGAGGCCGGCTGCCATCACCTGGAGTCCTGGCAGGCGCTCGACCTGGTCCGGCAGCGCAAGAGCCTGGCCAACGGCGACTACGACCGCCAGAAGAACCAGCAGAAGTTCATCCGGGCGATGCTGGACAAGGCGCAGCAGAAGGACCTGACCACCAACCCGATCGCCCTGGACAAGTTCATCCGGGTGATCGGCCAGGCGCTCACCGTCGACACCAACGGCGTTTCGCTCGCCGACCTGATGTTCGGCCTGCGCAACGTCAGCCCCAACAACCTGATCGGCCTGCAGGTGCCCTCCGAGCCGCAGGACATCGGCGGCATCTCCTACGTGGTCGCCCTGCCGGAAGCCGAGTCGCTCTACGCGGCCATGCGTGATGACCAGTTGGACTCGTGGGCGGTCGAGAACCCGACCTGGGTCAACCACATGTAGCCTGGCGAAGTGTTCAGGGGACCTTCAGTTCCGACCGTCTCGATCACCGACGTCACCGAGGATGCCTTCATCCTCGACGTCCGCGAAGACGACGAGTGGGCCGCCGGCCACGCGCCGGAGGCCATGCACGTGCCGATGATGCAGATCCCGGCCCGGATCGACGAGATCCCCGCCGACCGCGACGTGGTCGTGGTCTGCCGGGTCGGCGGCCGGTCGGCTCAGGTCGTCGCGTTCCTCCAGCAAAACGGGCTGGAGCGCACGATCAACCTCGACGGCGGCATGGCGCACTGGGCTGCCGCCGGCCGGCCGATGGTGAGTGAGGACGGCGGTGCTCCTCGGGTCGCCTGAGCGGCCATTGGTGTTCGCGCACCGGGGATCGTCGCACCGATATGCCGAGCACACCCTCGACGCCTACCTGCTGGCGATCGAGGAGGGTGCCGACGGCCTCGAGTGCGACGTCCGCCTCACCCGCGACGGACACCTCGTCTGCCTCCACGACTCCCGCATCGACCGGACGAGTGACGGTCGTGGCCGGGTGAGTGTGCAGACCCTGGCCGACCTCGACCGCTTCGACTTCAGCTCCTGGCGGGCCGACCTGCCGGGCTCACCCGACGAGCTCATCGTCGACCGGCAGCTGATCGACGACCGCTGGCGCGGTCGCGTGCTGACCCTCGACCGGCTGCTCGGGGTGGCCACTGACGCGGGCCGGCCGATGCGGCTGCTGATCGAGACGAAGCACCCGACCCGGCACGGCAGCGCCGTAGAACTCGCCCTGCTGCAGCTTTTGCGGCGATACGGGCTGGAGCGTCCGGATCCGGACCGCGCCCTTCAGGTGACGGTGATGTCGTTCTCGGCGACCGCGATCCGCCGCGTCCGCCAGCAGGCACCGACCCTGCCAACCGTCATGCTCATCGATGTCTGGTCGGTGCCGAACCGGATCGGCTGGATGCCACTCGGCAGCAGCATCGCGGGCCCGGGCGTGCAGTTGCTGCGTGCCGCACCCGAGACGGTCGAGCGTCTCCACCGGCGGGGCTTCCCGGTCTACGTCTGGACGGTCAACGAGCCCGACGAGGTCGATCTGGTGGTGAAGCTGAAGGCCGACGGGATCATCTCCGACCGGCCCGCGTACGTCATCGACCGCCTCCGCGAACTGGGCCTCCGCGACTGACGGGCGCCGGCGACGGAATCCGCCGTCGTGAACGTGAATCGCGACTGATTCACGTCTCAACAACTTTGGTCGACAACCTTTCAAAGCAGGCCACGGCGAGGCAAACTCCAATCATGGTCGATGCTCGCCCCCCGGTCGAGGGTTCCGCCGTCTTCGGTGCCCTGACCGAGGTCGTCGAGCAGCTCAACGCGGGCGACGGCGGGCTGGCGGCGCTGCAGCGCACCGTCGACGTCAGCGTGGTCGCCACCGGCGCGACAGGCGCCGCGTTCATCGAATACGCGCACGACAACGGCCGGGTCGTCGCCGTTGCGGGCGACCTCGACTGGGCCCTCGGCCGCAGGGTCGACCTGCCCCACCCGACGTTGCGCGGACTGCTGCAGTACGGATCCCGCGTCCGTGAGTTCCCGAGCAGCCTCATGGGCGCGCTCGGCGGTCACCAGCTCGACAGCCGCGGCCTGCACCGGATCATGGCGGCCGAGGTCTCGGCGAGCGGCACCGCGGTCGGTGTGATCGGCGTGAGCTATCCCGACGCGGAGGGCGCCGCCGACCCGGACCAGCGTGCCGCGCTCGGGTTCCTCGCCTCGTTCCTCTCGTTGCAGTACGGGTTGGGTCGCGGCCTGCCCGTCTACCGCGACGGCCCGGCGATCGACCCGGCCGCCGGCCCGTTCGCACTGATCGACGCCGAGCAGCGGGTGCGCTCGTGGAACCCGGCGGCGGCGCTGCTGACCGCGCGGTCGGCCGAGACCGCGATCGGCGCGCCCTGGCCGTTCCCGCTGCCGGTCGCCGACGAGACCGTCGAGCACCGGATGGCGTGCGGCACATGGATCGAGATCCGCGCGGCCAGGGTGCCCGGCAGCACCGACCGGGCCGTGTCCTTCCAGGCCCGCCCGGAGCAGCCGTCGGACGGCCGTGACCTGTTCATCGCGCTCACCGGGCACGAGCTGCGCACGCCGATCACGGTCATCAGGGGGTACACCGACACGCTCGTCGATCACTGGGAGTCCCTCGACGAGGGCGCCCGACGGGAGGCGATCTTCGTCGTGGGCCAGCGCACCCGGGAGCTCAGCCGCCTGGTCGACCGCCTGCTCAACGCGGTCGGTGACGACGGCACCGGCGTCGACTCCGCCACGCTGATGCCGTTCGACCTCGTCGAGACCCTGATGGCGGCGGTTGGTGAGCTGAGTGCCGAGCAGCGCCGGTCGCTCAAGGTCATGCTCCCGCCGTCGCTGCCGAAGACGCACGGCGACCGGACGAGTCTTGTGACAGTGCTGGCTGAATTGGTGACCAATGCGGGTAAATACTCGCCGAATTGGGTAGAAGTCGAACTGACGGCCGGAGCGGATCCACAGACTGTCTGGTTCAGGGTGGCCGACCGCGGAACCGGCATCCGGCCGGAGCACGTCGAGCGGGCGTTCGAGCGGTTCTGGCAGCTGGAGACCGGTGACCAGCGAACCGGTGGTGGGGTGGGTCTCGGTCTGTATCTGGTGCGTAGGATCGTCGAGCGTCAACATGGATGGGTGTCACTGCGACCACGCAGAGGGGGAGGGACGGTCGCCGAGGTGCGACTGCCCCGAGCCGATGCCGACGGCCACGGGGAGGCTTGAGAGCGTGTCCACAACCGTTGCGGAGCGCGCCTGGTGCGTTGTCGTGCCGCACCACGCCCGCGGTGCACACCTGGCCCGTCACCGCCTCGCCGACGAACTCGACGCCCTGGTGGCACCCGACCGGCTGGACGACGCGATCGCGATCGCCGCGGAGTTGGTCGGCAATGCGGTACGGCACGCGGCCCCGCTTCCGGGCGATGTCATCCGAGTGGCGTGGCGGCTGATCGCTGACGGCACGCTGGAGATCCGCGTGACGGACGGCGGCTCCTCGGTGGGTCCGCAGATGCGGGTGGCCGCCCCGGACGCGGTCGACGGCCGTGGCTTGACGATCGTGGCAGCGTTGGCGACGGGCTGGGGCGTGGAGCGCGACGGCCTGGGCCAGTGCGTCTGGGCGACCCTCTGAGGCCGGTCCGCCCTCTGAGGCCGGTCCGCACCGACGGACGTTCCCGCCCCGGGCGGCTGGACCGGGTGAGTGACGCGCCGGAAGGGACTGGTGTGTGCCCGCGGTCCGGGACGACCGCCTAGGCTGGATCGCCGTGAGCAAGCGTGCGAAAACCCCCCGTGGCCGTGCCACCAATGGTGAGAAACGCGAGAAGATCCGTGACGTATACGTCGGCCGTCCGTTCGAGGGCCTGGCCGACGAGCCGGAGTGGATCGCCCTCAGGGAACTGGTGCCGGCCGCCGCGGCACCGCTGAAGCTGTCGCCGGCCTACGTCGAGCGCTACGGCGACCGTCCCGTCATCCTGGCGACGGTCCTGCCGATGGCCTGGCCCGCCATGACCAAGCCCGACGGCCGGGTCTTCATCGGCCTCCAGCGTCACGTCCAGTCCGGCGACGTCTCCCGCGACCTCGCCGTGGCCCTCCAGTGTGCGCTCGAGACCCCACCCGGGCAGTCCGTCGCCGTGCCCGCCCTGCCCGGCGTCGGCGACCGCCTCCAGGACGTCATCGAGAACGCGCCGCTGGACATCACCGTCCATACCGGCTTCGAATTCTGGCTCGACGAGAACGCGACCGACGACCCCAACGTCCGGGCGTCGCTGGAGCGCGCGAACGCGAGCATCTTCCCGACCGTCAAGCTGGCCGCCGCCCCGGCCACGTACTGGTGCCGGGTGACCGACCGCTCGCACGTACGCCTCGTGCTGGGTGACAACGAGGACCGCGCGCTCGACGCCCTGTCGCGGCTCGCGGCCGGCGGTGGTCTGCTCCTCGGCGAGCAGACCAAGTTTGCCGGGATGTTCCGCGCACACGGCCTCCTGGCGCCGGTGTGGGACCTGCCGCTGGAGGTCGAGGCCGAGGAGTGGGAGGCGCCGGTGGCCGAGTTCGCCAAGCGCTACGCCGAGGCCCTCGCCGTCTCCGAGCCGCTGACCGCCGCCGAGCGGCGCAGCAAGCAGGGCCTCATCGGCCGGCTCCAGCCGCTGCGCTGAGGCTCGCCCGCGCGATCGGTGCGGACATGCATCGCGGACCGCCCCGGCCCGAGCCCAGCTCGGAGCCGGGGATCCGGATGACCTCGATACCGTTGCGCTCCAACTGTGCGTTGGTCTCCACATTGCGCTCGTAGGCGACACACAGCCGCGGGGCGACGGCGAGCGTGTTGTTGCCGTCGTCCCACTGCTCCCGCTCGGCGGTGACCGGGTCGAGGCCGGTGTCGATGATCCGCAGCGTGTCGATCCGCATCGCCTTGGCGGCCGCGACGATGAACGGTTCCGGGCCGCTGACCGACAGCGGCGCCTCGGGATCGGGGCCGGCCGTCACGGTCCACGCCTGGAGGCTGTCGGCGACGTTCGGGTACATCACCACGGCGTCGACGTCGACCATCGTGCACACGGTGTCGAGGTGCATCGTGGCCCGCTCCTGGGCGATCGGCACCGCCAGCACGGTGTGGGCCAGCCCGCGCTCGAAGCAGCGGCGGGCGAGCCGCTCCGCGCCGGACGGCCGGGTCCGCTCGCCGACCCCGACCGCGATCACACCGGGGGCGAGCAGCAGCACGTCGCCGCCCTCCAGGTGCTCCATCGTCGGCTCGAACAGCAGCGGCGTGCCGGCGAAACGCGGGTGGTACCGATAGATCGCATGTGTCAGCGTGGTCTCCCGGCGCCGGGCGCGCATCGCCAGGCTCGTCACCGCCGCCTCGTCGCCGATCCAGACGGATGAGTCGCGCGTGAACAGCAGGTTGGGCAGCGGGTCGATGATGAACTCCGCCCGGTTCATGAGCGCGTGCACGAGACCGCTGCCGGTGCGCAGCTCGGCCTGTGACAGACCGGCGGTCAGCGTGGTCGCGAGCGCCGGCGGGTCGAGGTCGGCGAGGTGCCGGGCGACGTGGTGGCGCAGCGTGTCGCCGAGCCGGAAGTCGGCGAGCACCGTCGCGGTCACCGCGCTCCTCGCCTCGGGGATCGCGAGGGTCTCGGTCAGCAGGCCGGCGACGTAGAGCACTTCGACGCCGTGCTCCCGCAGGGCGGTGGCAAACGTGTCATGCTCTTCCTGAGCCCGCCCGACCCACGGGATGCCGTCGAAGAGCAGCGAGTCGTTGTTGCGGGGAGTCAGCCGGGCCAGCTCGGCGCCGGGACGGTGCAGGAGCACGGTCCCGAGGTGGCCGACCTCGCTGTCGACGTGGTGGTTCACAAATTCAGCCTAACGGCTGACCCGATATAGGCCGATTAGGCGCCATGTGCAAATTCACAGGTGCACCTGAATGTGGCATTCATCCCAGTCATTCCGTGTCATTCCGCTGTCTCGCGCTGCCGCGTCGCGCCGCGAACACGTACGGTATCTGGACACACACGCAACCGAAGCGGCGACATCGGAGGTGTGCGAGAGATGACCGAGATGCTGTATCGCAGCGGTCAGGATTCGCAGCCCGAAAGGTTCGACGAACGCATCACCGTTGATGCGGGCAGGCACTCTCCCATGACCTGGGTTCGTTCCCGTCGGGCGGAGCGCGTCATGCGGCGCGAGGAGGCGGCGCACGGCCGGCTCTACCGGCGCATCGGCAACCTGATCGGGCACCTCGGCGACGACTGGCACGTCCTCGACCTGCGTGAGCTGAGCGGCGAGCAGCACGACAGCTTCCTGGCGGTGGGCCCGGGCGGGGTCTTCGCCGTCACGGTGAAGGACCACGGCCGCAGCCGGGTCTCGTTCGCCGGTGACGTGGTGCAGATCGACGGCAAGCGCCCCAAGTACGTCGAAGAGGCCCGCAGTGAGGCCCGTGCCGCCGCCGAGGCGCTCTCCCACAGCGCCGGCGTCTCGATCCCGGTCATGCCCGTGCTCGCGTTCGCCGGCAGCGGGAAGATCAGCTTCTACGGGGTGCCGAAGGGCTGTCTCGTCACGGCGTACCACGAGCTTCCTCGGGTGCTCAACGCCCGTGGCAACCGGCTCGCCGACGAGACCGTCGACAAGGTCTTCGCGCTCGCGATCCACCCGGCGACCTGGTTCACCGTCGACTACGGCACCCTTGCCGAGGAGTACCGCTGGTACCGCGACGGCGAACAGGTGGGCACTGACAAGCGGGGTCACGGGGAGTAGCCTCTGCGGGGTGGAGGCGCCCGTGCGGATTGAGCAATCGTGGAAGCGGAATCTCTTCCGGACTGATGCGATGATGAGTGCGCTGCGAGTCCGCGTCCGCAGCACCGGTGCCTGAGGAGGCGCTGTGCCGCATGTCGAGCTGTCTATCTCCGACCCTCGTTCGAGCCTCACTGCCGAGTCCACCTTGGACCGTTGGGGTGACACCGTCGCGGACGCGGCCGAGCCGAGCCTGGTGATCGACGAGCAGAGTGTTGTCGTCGCGGTGTCCGCGTCGCTCGAAGACCTGCTCGGCCTGACCGAGCCGGCCGTCGACCGGCCGCTGCTCGAAGGCGTGCTGCAACTGCTCGACTTCGCCGACGGCGGTGCGCTCGACGCGGCGGAGGTCGCCAAGACCCCGCCCCTGCTGGCGCTGAAGTCGGGCCGGCTCGCCCGTGGCCTGGTGCGTGTCCGCTGCGTGTCGGGCCCGCGCACGTTCGACGCGATCGCCGCCCCACTCATCCAGGACGATCAGATCGTCGGTTCACTCACCTTTTTCAGCGCTGTCTGAAGACTCGTAATCGTGGCATCGCTCACCGCTGCCGCCACGGTGTGAGTTCGGGCCGTACGCTCCATGTCATGTTGGACCTCGCGCTGCTGCCAGGTGACTACGCGATCTGCCGTCTGCCGGCCGCATCGTCACTGCCTGCCGGCTTCATCGAGGCGGCAATCGGTCTTCCGGACGTCATCTCGGTGACCTGGACGCCGGACGAGGTCTCGATTCTCTGCCCCGCCGACCTGGCACCCGACGGCGCGGCCGTCGAGACGCCGTGGCGCTGCCTGCGGGTGGCCGGCCCGGTCCAGCTCGCATTGACCGGCATTCTCGCGTCGATCGTGACCCCGCTCGCCGACGCGCGCGTGAACATCTTCGCGTTCTCCACGTTCGACACCGACTACGTTGTCGTGCCTGCCGTTCGGCTCGGCGAGGCGCTGGCCGCGTTGAGTGCCGCGGGTCACCGCGTCACGACACTCTGATTCGAGGCGCCACCTGACTGTCGGCGCCGTTCGAGCACTCCTACGATGGGCGCATGCGCACCCCGGCCACCGCGCTGGCGATCGTCGCTCTTGGATGTCTGCTGACCGGTTGCACCAGCCACGACGACGATCCGGGGCCGTTGCTGCCGTCCGGCGCGGACGCCGGACAACGACCCAGCACATCGACGTCGCCCACTCCCGTCAGCACCCCGATCGTCCCCCCGACGCGTGCGCCGTCGGCCAGCAGCTCGGCCTCACCGAGCCCGAGCGCGTTCTCCGAGGCGTATGTCGTCCAGTGCAACGGCAGGCCGAGCGGCGATCAGGTCATCGCGGCGGTGCGGAAGTTTCGCGCCAACCTGCCCGCCGGATCCGGCGTGACCGTGAAGAGCCAGCCGCTGTGCGCCGGCATCTGGCAGTACACCATCCTCAATGTGGCCAACAGTGAACCCATGCAGGTGATGACCAAGGGATCCCCGCAGACGTTGACCGTCGTCACCGCGGGCACGGATCCCTGCACGGTCGAGGTCAAGGCGACCGCACCAGCCGCGCTGCTCAACGCCGCTGCCTGCTGAGCAGTGCGCACCCCGGCTCGACTACGCTGGGTGGCATGCCTGGTGTGCCGCCGACGCGGTTCGTCTACCTGGGGCCGGAAGGCACCTTCTCCGAGCAGGCGCTCAAGACCGTCCCCGCCGCCGACCAGGGCATCCTGACCCCGGCACGGAGCGTGCCGGAGGCTCTGGACGCACTGCGTTCCGGTGAGGCCGATGCGGCGTTGGTACCGCTGGAGAACTCGATCGGCGGCCAGGTGGGTGTCACGCTCGACGAGTTCGCCAACGGCGACCCGCTCGTGATCACGCGTGAGGTAGTGCTGCCCGTGCAGTTCGTGCTGGCCGCACGCGAGGACCGGTCCCTGGATTCGGTGCGGTCCGTGGCCGCGCACCCGCAGGCCGGCGCCCAGTGCCGGAAGTGGCTGCGCGATCACGCTCCGCAGGCCACCGTCGTCGACGTGCTGTCCAACGCGGCGGCCGCGATCGGTGCGGCAGAGGGTGAGTTCGACGCGGCGGTGTGCGCGGAGATCAGCGCCGACCGTTACAAGCTGCACGTCCTGGCCAAGGACATCGCCGACAATCCCGGCGCGATGACCAGGTTCGCGCTGGTGTCCCGCCCGGGCCCGCCGCCTTCGCCGACGGGTGACGACCTCACCACACTGGCCGTCTACATCTCGCACGACCGTGTGGGTGCCCTTTTGGCAGTACTGACCGAGCTCGCCGTCCGCGGCGTCAACCTCACCCGCATCGAGTCACGCCCCACGGGTGAGCGGCTGGGTCGGTACGTCTTCTTCCTCGACTGCGGCGGTCACGTGGCCGACGCGCAGATGGGCGAGGCGCTGCAGGGCCTGCGGAGGATCTGCGCCGACGTGCGGTTCCTGGGCTCCTATCCGCGGGCCGCTCGGGGCGACGCGCCGCCGCGCCCCGCTCCCGGCCTGGCGGACGACGACTTCGCCGACGCCGCGGCGTGGCTGGCCCGCCTGCGCGCCGGCGAGCTCGCCTGACGCGTTCGGTGACCGCGCGGTTACGGCGGCGCGGAAGTGTCGGTGGGTGGTCGTACGGTGCGGGGCATGAGTGACTTCGACTGGGACCACGAGCTGTCCGTTGCCCGCCGCAATGAGGTCCACCGCCGGCTGACCATCGACGACCGCGACTACGACGTGCTGGCGTTCAACACGGGCGGCGGCTTCATCGCGGTGCGCATGGCCGGCTGGGACGGCGGCTGCATGACGACCGAGATCGCCGGCGAGCTCCCCGCGGCCGACGCGCTCGACGTGGTGTCCATCCTGGCGTCCGCCCTGACACACCTGCGGCCCTCCGGCGAGTCGGGCGATCCGCCCGACGATTGGTGGGCAGCGCACCGAGCCGCGGCTCCCAACGCCGGCAAGCCGTGGGATCGGCAGGATCTCGAGCTGCTGGTGACCCGGTTCCGCGAGGGCGCGACCGTCAAGACCCTGACCGCCGAACTGGGCCGGACCGAGGGCGGCGTCCGCTCTCGGCTGCAACTGCTCGGCCTGACCCGCGCCGATCCGGAGCCCGGCCCCCTCGCCTCCGTCCCCGTCTCCAGCCCCGGCGCTGACTCCGGCCCCGGCTTCGGGGAAGCCCGACCGACCGGCGGTGCCGGCGGGAGCGGTGAGCCGGAGGGGCGGATGCCGATGGCCGGTTGACCGGGTGCGGTCCACCGCGCCCTCCCGCGGTGGACCGCGACGCGGCTCGACGGCTGCGCTGTCGCTGTGACTCGACCGAAGGAGTCCCAGGTGCGGTGGCGGGGTGGTTCTCGTTGAGCAGGTAGGGATGGGGGCGGGCGCTCACCAAGGCCAGTTGGTGCGCAGAGCGCCCGCCCGTTCACCCGGCCGTGCGGAGCCCCCCTGTCGACACGTGGTCAGGGGCTCGGGCGCTTCAGCGCTCGGTCACGACTGCGCACATCCATTGTGCAAGTGCAGGAAGACGGCAGTCAGGCCGCGCCACGGTGGCGGAGCGTGGCCACCGTGGAGCCGGCCAGCGTCAGCAGGCACTCGGACAGCTTGCCGTCGACCAGGGCCACCGTGAACAGGGCGGTGCCGCCCGGGATGTCGTCGTTGACGTATGCGCTCACAAACCGCGCCACCCAGCGCCGGTCGTAGTCCGCGTCGTCGATGTCGGGAAAATCGAGGCGCCACGGGCCGCGAGCCAGATTCTCGCCGACCATCTCGCCGGCCAGGTGCCAAGCCACGTCGCAGGCCGCGCTCATGCCGCGCCGATCCACCACCGAGTCGAAGGTGTGGACCACGGCGTCGCCGTCGCCCGCGAGTGCTGACTCCAGGATCAGCACCGCATCCTGATGTGTCTCGTCTCCCGGGTCAATCACGCCGCAACCGTATGCCGCGCCGTCAAGCTCTGCTGCGGAAAGTCACCGAAACTCGCGGAAAGGCGCCGCAACCCACGAAACACCCGCCCGCGCCCGCCAGCGAGGGTTTCGCACCTGCCGATGCTGGCGAGACTAGTGCCAACCGTCCGCGCCGGCTGTCCGTGCTCGTTGTCGGGACTCGCGCCTGCCGACAAGGATCCGCTCCTGCTGTCCGCTGTCTGCCGCTCGTGCCCGCTGTCCGTGCCCGCTGTCCGCTGGCCGCCGCTCGTGCTCGTCGCTCGTGCCCGCTGCTCGTGATCGTCGTCCGTGCTCTGCCGCCGGGCTGCGCGGTCCGCCCGCTGTCCGCGCCTCCGCGCCGTCGGGCTGCGACCACCAGCTCCGGCGGGTAGGCGGTCGGTCGCCCCATGGGCACACGCTGTTGTCGGGGTCACCTTGATCGCCCCGCCGGCGAGCGGTCTCCATGATCATGGAGGTTTCGCGTCGCTGGGAGCGGCACGGAGCCCCCGCGATCATGAATGGTGGGGTTTTGCCTGCGCGGGTTCCGGCCGGTTGTGGCCGTGATTGCGATCCGTTCGCGATCACGGGTGCGGCGGTTGGGCCTGGCCGGGTGGTGCGGCTGCGGTTCGTAGATCAAGGGAAACTTCGGGTTGCCTGGACAGCCAGATGTTTCCGATGATCAAGGAACCCGGGGTCGGGCCGAGTGCGGAGCATGGCCACCCCGCACGACGGGGTCACGGACGCCGCAGCCCGGCTCCGCGAGGGAGCGGCTGGGTGCGCGGCCCGGCATCGCTTGACAAAATCCTTCGCAGATCACGGAGACTTTGTGTCGCTCCAGAGCCTGTTGCGCAATTCGGATCTCTCGCGCGTAAACCCCGACAACCGCGCCGATCTTGGAGTTGTGGTCCTTGACAAACCCGGACAAATTCGGAGGTTCATGGCGCCACAACTCCAAGATCGGCGCGTAGTTGGGCCGCCAACGCTGTCCCAGCGAATTACGCAACAGGCTCTCCAGCAGCGCGATCTCGACTTCTGCGAGGTTCGACAGCCAAGAACCCGCGCACATCTCGGACGTGCCAAACGTCTTGGTGTATAGATTGCTGTAGATAAAGCTGGTTCCGTCCGCTCGCCGCGCCCATGGCGGGCCCACAGCGCCGCCGGCATGCGCACAGGGGCGCCGCGCGTGGCGCGCCCGGCCCGGCCCGCGGGGGGAACACGCCGCGGTCCGTGGTCGCGGCAGGGTCGGAGGAGCCGCGGCCGAGGGTGTTATGAGCGGCGTAGGGCACACGTCAGGCGGGCGGTGCAGACCCGCTCGCCGGACTCGTCGGTGATGACGATCTCGTACGTCGCGATCATGCCGCCCAGGCGGAGCGGCGTCGCCACGCCGGTCACGATGCCGCTGCGGGCGGACTTGTGGTGCGTCGCGTTGATCTCGATGCCCACCGCGATCCCGTTGAACAGCCGAGCCGCGTGCAGCGCCGAGCCTATCGAACCCAGTGTTTCCGCCAGGACGACCGACGCGCCGCCGTGCAGCAGCCCGTACGGCTGGGTGTTGCCCTCGACCGGCATCGTGCCGACGACCCGCTCCGGAGTCGCCTCCACCAGGACGATGCCCATCCGTTCCGCCAAGCTCCCCTGCGTGGACAGGGTTCCCTCACCGGCCGTGATCTCTGCTTCCGCCATGCGGACAGACGTTACCCGTAGGTACGAAATGTCCCAGCACCTCCCCGCTTAAGTCCCGAGTCCGACCGCGCTAAGGTGCGCACGGCACCTTTGGGGAGGAGAAACACTCATGCGCGCACGGTCCGCCACTGCCACTGTGGGAGCGATCGCCGCGATCGGACTGTTGCTCGCCGTGTCCGCCTGCAGCTCGAATGCGCAGAGTAGCAGCGAGGCCGATACCCCGCGGGACGTGAAGCTCTACGGCACCGACGGCAACATGGCCAACTCCTTCGGTGAAGCGCTCAAGGACTCGCCGGCCGTGCTCGTCGGCATGAAAGGCACCGCGCCGCTGACTCCGCTGAGCGAGGACTTCAAGCGGCGGGTCAGGGGCGTCGACCCGAACCTCACCGACTTCAACTACGCCGGCGAGGCGTACGACGCCGTTGTGGTCGCCGCCCTGGCCGCCGAGGCCGCCAAGACGGTCGATCCGCCGCAGCTCGCCAAGCAGCTCATCGGCGTGACGACCGGCGACAATGTCTGTGAGACCGTCGCGGCCTGCCTCGCCGCGGCCAAGTCCGGCAAGAACTTCAAGTATCGCGGCGTCTCCCTGCGCCGCAGCGGCTTCACCGAGGTCGGTGAGCCCAGCTCGGCGATGTACGGCGTGCTCAGCTTCGGCCGCAACAACACCATCGACGACGCGAAGACCGAGTTCGTCGGTGCCGGCGACGAGAAGACCGAGCAGAAGGGGGCCGCGCCGCCCGCCGGCAACGGCGGGAAGGGTGGCGGCCAGAAGCCCGCGTTGAAATACGGGCTGCTGCTGCCGAAGACCGGTGCGCTCGCGTTCCAGGGTCCGCCGATGTTCGCCGCCGCCAAGCTCGCCATCAAGGAGATCAACGAGGCCGGTGGTGTGCTCGGCCAGCCGGTCCAGGTCATGGAGGGCGACGACGGCACCAACCCCGATGTCGCCAAGGCGACCGCCGAGAAGTTCATCACCGATGGTGTGCACGTGATCATCGGCGCCGGTGCGTCGGGCGTCAGCAAGGCGGTCATCCCGCGGGTCACGCAGGCCGGCAAGGTGATGATCTCGCCGTCCGCGACGTCGGACGAGCTGACGAAGTTCGAGGACAAGGGCCTGTTCTTCCGGACCTCCCCGCCGGACATGCTCCAGGCCAAGGCCATCGCCGACATCATCATGCGCGACGGGCACAGCAAGGTCGCCATCATCGCCCGCGACGACAGTTACGGCAGCGGCCTCGCCGAGAGCGTCCGCATCGACCTGACGGCCGCCGGCATCAAGCCGACGGACCTGCTGGTGCTGAAGTACGAGGCGAAGGACACCTACGACCCGAAGACCGACGAGAACCTGTTCGCGCCGATCGCCGCGAAGATCAAGACGTTTGACGCCACCGGAATCCTGCTGGTCGGCTTCGACGAGTCGGCGCTGGCGATCAAGGCGCTCATCACCGAGAAGGTCAAGGCATAACGACGATCGCACGACTCGCGCGGAACAGGCCGGGGGCCTACGGTGAACCAGGTTGCCCCCGAGTGAGGTGAGAGGACCCCCGGATGAGCGAGAACGAGACCGTCGAGACGCGCGGCGACGACCGCGTGGAGCTGCTCGTCGGCGACACGAACAACGACGGCAAGGCCGACCTCTGGGCGGTCGACACCGACGGGGACGGCAAGGCCGACCTGTTCCAGTTCGACACCAACGGCGACGGCCAGGTCGACATCACGATGAGCGACCTCGACCAGGACGGCACGCCGGAAGCGGTCGTCGACGGTGACGGCGGCTTGCCGCCCGCGGGCGCCCAGGGCTGACCCGAAAGCTACGAAGACGACCGACAGCGCGGTTGGGGAGACCTCAGCCGCGCTGTTGTGCTACGTAGTCCCGCCACTGTGTCTCGAGCTGCGCAGCCCCGACGCCGAGCACCTCGCGTGACACCGAGTCGACCTCGGACATGCGCTGGAAGGCCTCGTAGAAGGCGATCAGTTTCGCCTGCCCGTACTTCTCGGCGATCATCCGGCAGGCCAGCCAGCCGCTGACATAGTTGCGCGGCTCGTCGTAGAACTGCTGGTCGGTCGGGAACGACCCGATCACCAGGTCGCCGAGCGCCGCGCGGACGCCGTTGGGGCTGATCTTTCGGTCCTTGTACGCGACGTACTCCGCGAACCCCTCCACCACCCAGCGCGGCGTGTGCGCCCCGGTGACCGGCCCCATCGCGGCGTGGGCGAACTCGTGCGTCAGATCGTGGGCGAGCTCCTCGGTCTGCGCCGACAGCTCCGTAGGGTTGAACACGACCCGGGTGGTGCCGTACGCGGGCGCGGTGGCCCAGTCGGCGACCTGGTTGTAGTACGGCACGGCGATCGCGGCCACCTGGGCGACGCGGTCCGGCGACTCCGCGAAGTACGTGTCGAAGATCCGCTTGTCCTGTACCGCGGTCAGGAACACCTTGCCGTCCCAGCCCGTCGGCCGGACGGCGGCGACCTTCTTCAGCCCGTCCTCGGCGAGGGTGAGCAGCGTCTTGGCCCGGTCGGCGTCGTCGGCCGACAGCACGGCCACGACGTGGTCGCTGGTCTTCACGGTCACCGGCCCGGTGGCGTCCCACGGCTGCCCGTTGGCGCCCGTCGGCAGCTCGGCGCCCGCGCCGTCCCCCGCGATGAGCCACTTGCCCCCGGCGTAGCCGAACACGGGCAGCCAGGGCGTCGCCACCGGCTTGCTGTCAACACCCTCGATCCGGTGCCGGATGGTCACCGCCTCGACGTGCACCGCCGCGTGGTACCGGTCGAAGAGCTGGCTGGGCAGGAGCGTGGCGATGCCCCGCGGCGGCTTGGCCTCGCGCAGGAAGGCCAGCTCCGCGAACGGCACTTTGGTGAGGTTCTCGAAGAGCTGCTTCTGCCGCTTCGCGAAGACGGCGTCGGTCTGGTCCACGTCCGCCATCCACGCCGCCAGGTCCTTCTTCCGGACCGCCTCCGCGTGTCGCTGCAGCACCGCCTCGATGGCCTTGCCGCCGACGTCCGGCCGCATGTCGACCCACGTCGACGCGATCGGGCCGCTGCCGTCGTCGCGCAGCGCCCAGGCCGCCGCGGCGGCCCCGCCGAGGGCCAGCACCATGCTGACCACCAGCAGGGCCGTCAGGACCGGCCAGAGATAGCTCCGCCGCGGCTGCGGGGGCAGCGGCGGCGGCCAGGGCGGCGGCTGTGGCGGATACCAGGACGGCGCCGCGGGAGGTGCCGGCTGCCGCTGCTGCGGGATGTGTGGCAGCGCGACCGGAGCCGCGGTCGGGTCGGGGATGGTCACGGTGTCCCTATCCGAGCGTGGTCAGCTCCGCCGTCAGCACGTTGGAGAGGACTGCGCCGTCGAGGCGAACCTGCCGGAGGTACCAGCGCTGCAGCGGCGTCCGGTTCTGACTGAACTGCCAGCCACCGCGCGGGCTGTCGATCTGACCGAGCCGGCCGATCGCCGCGTTGAGCGAGAACGAGTCGAGGCTGCGGGTGGCGTCACCGATCGCCTTGTCGAGGACCGCGGCGGCATCGTACGAGGCCATGGCGTAGCTCGACGGGATCGTCCCGAACGCCTTCTGGTAGTCGGCGACGAACCGGCGGTTGGCCGTGTTGTCCAGGTCGGGCGAGTAGTTCATCGCCGTGTAGATGCCCTGCGCGGCGTCGCCCTGCTGCTTCAGCACGGCTCCCTCGGTGAGGGTGCCCGGCGCGAAGAGCTTGAAGCTGCTCGGGAACCGCGCCGCCTTGAACTGCTTGACGAACTCGACCGCCGCGGCGCCCGAGTAGAAGGCGGCCATCGAGCTCGCGCCGGACTGCTTGATCGACCCGAGGACGGTGCTGAAGTCCCGGCTCCCGAACGGCGTGAGGCGCAGCGAGCCGTTGATGGTGCCATGCGCGCCCTTGAACGTGTCGATGAAGGCGCCGACCTCGTCGGCGTCGCCGGCCGGGCCCTGCGCCGCGACGACCGCGAGAGACGAGCCGTAGTTGTCGATGGCCCAGCGGGCCATCGCCGCGCCCGGGTCGCTCGCGACGTATGAGGTCCGCCAGATGTACTTGGCGCCCTGCAGCGCGACCGGTGAGGCGTTGGAGCCGATGAGCGGCACCTGGGCGCCCTCGACGGTGTCCTTCAGGGCGAGCATCGCCTGGCTGTTGGCGACGCCGGTCAGTGCGAGGACCTTGTCCTCCTTGACCAGCTTCTCCGCCGCGGCCTTGCCGCTGTCGGCGGTCTCACCCTCGTCGACCTTGACCAGCTGTACTTCACGGTTGCCGAGCTTGTTGTCGTGCAGCTGCAGGTAGAGGTTGAAGCCGTTGTCCATGTCATTGCCGAAGTCCTTGTACATCCCGGTCAGCGGCACGATCATGCCGATCTTCACGGGTGGACCGCTCGGCAGCACCGTATTGTTCTGTGATCTGCCGGAGTCGCTGGTGCACGCGGACAGGATCGGCGCGGCCATGCCCGCCGCACCCGCGGCCGCGAACAGCCGGAGCGCCTGGCGGCGGTTCAGGTGGGACACGTGCTCTTCCTCCCCAACACCAAATGGCGCCGAGGACCTCGACACCCACGCTGCGTTCTACCGCCATCGTGGCGGACAGTCAATCGGCGTCGACAGCCTCGCCCCTGGTCACCGTCCCGAACGCGGCGAGGACGGCAGGCCAGGCGGCCGACTCCGGGTCAATCACAGCGAAGTGTTCCACACCGGCCAGCTCGACCAGCGTGGTGTCGTCCCCCGCACGGCGGGCCTTGCGACAGTACTCCCGGGAGAGCTCGACGGGGACGATCGTGTCGTCCGCACCGTGGATGACCACGGTGCGGACGGTCGACGGCAGGTTGACCATCGGGTCGGCGGAGGCATAGGCGGTGGGCATGTGGTCGGGCGGCCCGCCGAGCAGGTCGGCGACCGCGCCGTTGTCGAGATCGAGCTCGTAGGCGCGGACCAGGTCGGCGACCGGGGCGAGGGCGACGACGCCGCCGATCGCGTCGGGAGCCACCGCCGCATACCACAATGCGAGATGACCGCCGGCCGAATGGCCCGCCAGGATGGGCCGGTCGACCGACACCGGCCGGAGCCCCCGGTGCGCGATCTCTTTCGCCAGCAGGTCCGGCACCGCCACCGCCGCCGACGCCACGTCGGAGAACGTGCCCGGCCAGCCGCCGCCGGGCCGGCCCGTGCGCCGGTACTCGACGGTGGCCACGGCGTAACCGCGGGCCGCGAGGTCGGCGGCGAGCGGGCCGGTGTGGGTGCGGTCCCACTCGTGGCGCCAGAACCCGCCGTGGATGAACAGCACGAGCGGCGCCCCTGCCACCGCCGGCAGTCGCACGTCGGCCACCTGGTCAGGGTCCTCCCCGTAACGCAAGGTGAAGTCGGCCGGAGGGGCCGGTCGGCTGAGCACGTCCCGGGGGTCACTCGTCACCGGCAGACGTTATCGCGTCACCAAGGGTGGCAACAGGGGCCGGGTGGGCACCCTTTGTGGTCGCCACGGAGCGCCGTACGCAAGACTAGAAGCCATGGCAGAACAGGCGCAGGACGAGTCGCGAACCGTCATGGTCGTCGGCCCCGACGGGCGGCCGCTGGGCACCATGTCCACCGGTGACGAAGACGGCGCGGAAGATCCGAGCAAGCTGATCGAGCAGCCCGCCAAGGTCATGCGCATCGGCAGCATGATCAAGCAGCTGCTCGAGGAGGTTCGGGCCGCTCCGCTCGACGAGGCCGGTCGGCAGCGGCTCAAGGAGATCCACCGCCGTTCGATCAGCGAGCTGGAGGACGGTCTTGCTTCTGAGCTGCGGGAGGAGTTGGAGCGGCTGTCGCTGCCGTTCGACGACGGCGTGACGCCGAGCGAAGCCGAGCTCCGGATCGCGCAGGCCCAGCTGGTCGGCTGGCTCGAGGGCCTGTTCCACGGCATCCAGGCGGCGCTGGTCGCGCAGCAGATGGCGGCGCGGGTCCAGCTGGAGCAGATGCGTGGCCGCCCGGCGCTGACCTCGGGTCAGCCCGGCGCCGTGCCGGGTCAGCCCCACCCGACCGGCACCGGTCAGTATCTGTAGAGCTCTTCGAGATAGGCGGCGACGCCGTCGTCCTCGTTGGTCGCGGCGGTCACATCGTGGGCCGCCGCCCTGACGGCCGGGTGCCCGTTGGCCATCGCCACGCCGCGCCCGGCCCAGGTCAGCATCGGCAGGTCGTTGGGCATGTCGCCGAAGGCGATCACGTCTTCGGCGGTGACCGCGTGTCCCCGCGCGACTCTGGCCAGCGCCGACGCCTTGGTCACGCCGACCGCGGAGACCTCGACCATGCCGCTCGAGGAGGAGTTCGTCGCCTCGGCCACCCCGTCGAGGCAGGCTCCGACGTGGGCGGTGAACTCGTCGGCGGGCTGCGCACCCGCGCGGACCAGCAGCTTCGAGGCGGGACGACTGAGCAACTCGGCGAAGCTGGCCGGACCCACCGACTCGTGGTTGACCTCCCACGGGCCGACCGGGAACTCCGGCTCGTGCCACATCTGCCGTCCGCCGTCCCGCTCGACTGCGAACACCACACCCGGCACGCTGGCCCGCAGCCGCGCACACGCCTCGGCGAGCGCGTCCGTTTCCAGCGGCGCGCTGTGCACGATCGTGTCGCTCTCCGGGTCGTACGTGGCGGCGCCGTTGGCGCAGATCGCGAGCGGGCGGACGGTCAGCTGGTCGTACACCGGGAAGAGCCACCGGATCGGGCGCCCGGTGACCAGGACGATCACGATCCCGTCGGCGTCCAGCCGGTGCAGGACCTTGATCGTGCGCTGGCTCACGGTCCGATCACCGCGAACCAGGGTCCCGTCCAGGTCCGTGGCAACAAGTTTCACAGCTTCAACATAGCGTCGAGGTACATCGCCACCCCGTCCTCGTCATTGGTGAGCGTGGTCTCGTCGGCCAGCGCGCGCAGTTGGGGGTGTGCGTTGGCCACCGCCACCCGACCGAAGCCCGCCCAGCGGAACATCGGCAGGTCGTTGGGCATGTCGCCGAAGACCAGCACGTCGCCGGGGTCGATGCCGAGTGCCGTGGCGACGACCGCGAGGCCGGAGGCCTTGTCGACACCGGGCGGGCAGATCTCGATGTAACCGAGGCCGGCCTGCGTGACCGTGGCCATCGTCGGCGGCACGAGCCGCTGCGCGGCCTCCAGCAGCTGGTCGACGTCGCACTCAGGGTGCCGCGCGAAACCCTTGATCACCGGGCCGGTCAGGCACTCGGCGCGGACCCGGGCCTCGACCACGTCGGGATACCGCCATGCCGGGTCGGCGTCGCCCCACAGCGGTGCCTCGTGGTGGTCGCCGGCCTCGATCAGCACCGACAGTGTGCCCAGCTCCTGCTCCAGACGGGTCAGGACGTCGGCGAGCACGTCGCCGTCGAGCCGCTCGTCGCGCAGGACCGCCGGATGCTCCTGGTCGCGGAGGTCGACCACGCGACTGCCGCCGCCCATCACCAGGAAGTCCGCGGCGGGGATGTCGAAGCGCACCAGCTCGGTGAGGCGTGGGCCCCGGCCGGTCGCGCCGACGATGTGGATGCCGGCGGCCTTGACCCGCTCCAGAACGGCACGCGTGAATTCGCTGACCGTCTCGTCACTGCGGACGAGCGTGCCGTCGAGGTCGGTTGCGATCAGTTTCGGTAGCCCTGAGCTGCGCATGTGGTGCTCCTTCCGCCTGCGCGGGGCAGCAACCGTACCTCTCGGATCCCCCCTCGTCACAGCGTGCGAGTAAATCTCGACCGAACGTACGACGTATTACTTACCGCAGATGGCTGGGCGGGACCGGTGTCACGGTCAGGTCGAGCGGGGCGCCGTCCTCCGGCTCCTCGACGCTCTTCCTGCCGAAGCCGCGCATGCCGCGGAGCAGTGGGCCGCGTCCCGCCACGATCACCCCGGCCGCGAGTATCAGTGCCGCGGAGACCGCCAGGGGATAGCCGGCGCCGACGCTGATCGCGTCGTCGGGCAGGGCGAACGCCGAGGACGAGTTCATGCCCAGGTTGTCGATCGCACTCTTGAATCCCACCAGCACCAGCAGGTTGCCGGCGAGCAGCCCGCCCGCGGCCGCCGTCGCCGTCCGGCGCACGACGCCGCCGGCCGAGAGCAGGACCGCGATCGCGCAGAGTGCGAGCACGATCGTCGACAGGTAGGCCACGACGTGACCGGTGTTCAGGTTTGCCAGGTTGATGTCGATGCTCGGCGGAATCTCCCGGCGGGTGGGGCTGACCAGCGTGTCGTCGTCCCTGGAGGAGATGCCCGTCTTGAACGAGCTCCACGGCAGGTACTGCGCGGCGAGCGCCAGGCCGAACCCGATCGCGAGCAGTGCGTATGCGATCGGACCGGGACGCTGCACCGCCGGTGGCTCGGCGATCGGGCTGGGCTCCGGCGCGGCGACCGGCGCCGGCGGCACCATGTCCGGTCCGGCCTGCGGGTTGCCCCACTCGATCATGTCTGTGGGCTTCGGCTCCTGCTCAGGCATATCGCGCATAGTAGAGCCGCCGGATGTCAGGCAGCGGCCTGCACGGAGCCCTGACCGGACCGGCCGATGGCGATCAGGCCGCACGCGAAGCCGAGCAGTGGCATCAACACGAGTGCCAGCCATCCGCCGGCCGTCGTGATGAGTCCCACTACAGCAAGGCGGTCGCGAGGGAGACGACCGGGCCCGTGATCCCTGCGATCTTGCGTCCCTGGTCGGTACCGAGTGTCGCCGCGCCGAGCAGTGCCACGGGCGTGAGCAGCAGCGTCACGTACCAGAGCCCGCTGTCCAGATCGAGGATCGTGATGCTCTCGACGCGCTCCACCCACCGATTCGCACCAGTTTGCGCTGCATCAACTTGCCCACTCCCGAAGTGCCGAGCTCGTCCCACGGGGCACACGGGATGGGCTAGCGTCTGATTCATGCCAACTCGCACTTCATCCGCCCGCTGGGAGGGCGACCTCCGGTCCGGCTCCGGCACGGTCTCCACCGGATCGGGCACGTTCCAGGGTTCCTACTCCTTCCCGTCGCGCTTCGAGAACGGCCAGGGCACCAACCCGGAGGAGCTCGTCGCGGCGGCGCACGCGGCCTGCTACTCGATGGCCCTTTCCAACGGCCTGGCCAAGGCCGGCTACACGCCCACGTCGGTGGACACCACCGCGGCCGTCCAGTTCGGTCAGGTGGACGGCGGTTTCGCCATTACCCGCATCGACCTGACCACCCGTGGCAACGTCCCCGGCATCGACGCGGGCGAGTTCGAGAAGCAGGCGCTCGAGGCCAAGGCCAACTGCCCCATCTCGAAGGCGCTCTCCGCGGTCGAGATCACCCTCGACGCGCAGCTGGTCTGACACCGGAAACCTTGAGAGGGTCCCCGCGTATAGGGGACCCTCTTCGCATGCCGGTGACGATGAGCAAGGAGCGGTTCGAGGATCTCGTGGGCGAGGCGCTCGACGAGGTACCGCCCGAGTTGCTCGACCTCATGGACAACGTGGTCATCCTGGTCGTGGACGACCCGCCGCCGGGCGAACCGGACCTGCTCGGCCTCTACGAGGGCCACGCGCTGACCGAGCGCGGCTGGGACTACTCGGGCGTACTGCCGGACCGGATCTCGATCTACCGCAACCCGATCCTCGCCATCTGTGACGATGAGGACGACGTCGTCGATGAGGTGGCCATCACCGTCGTGCACGAGATCGCGCACCACTTCGGCATCGACGACGCCCGTCTCCACGCCCTGGGCTGGGGCTGAATGCGCTGGTCGTTTTCCGGACCGTGATCTGGTCCGGGGTTGCATCGAGCAACTACCGTGCGCGGTGCGGTCACGAATGTCTTCGAAGGGACACCCAATGCGCAGTGCGCTGTTTGCCGCGGAAAACATGGAGAAAGAGTCGCAACAGCCCGGGCTGCGACTGCAGAACTCCAAGATGCTCAAGGCCGAGCTCAACGGCGAGATGATGGCTCGCACCGGCACGATGGTCGCCTACCAGGGCCAGGTCCAGTTCCAGGCGCTCGGCTCCGGCGGTGTCGGCAAGTGGCTCAAGCAGAAGCTGACCGGCGAAGGTGTGCCGCTGATGAAGATCTCCGGCCGGGGCGACGTGTTCTTCGCCGACCGCGCCTCCGACGTGCACCTCATCGACCTCGAGCCCGGCGACGCGATCTCGATCAACGGCGCCAACGTCCTCGCGTTCGACTCGACCCTGCAGTACGACATCAAGATGGTCCAGGGCATGGGCGTGATGTCGTCGGCCGGCCTGTTCAACTGCGTGTTCACCGGCCACGGGCGCCTCGCCATCACCACGAAGGGCTCCCCGGTCGTGCTGGCCGTCGACCAGCCCACCTACGTCGACCCGCAGGCCGCGATCTGCTGGTCGGCCAGCCTCCAGACCGGCTACCACCGTGCCGACCAGCTCGGCCTGGGCACGCTGATCGGCCGCACCACCGGCGAGGCGTTCACCATGAGCTTCGCCGGCCAAGGCTTCGTCGTCGTGCAGCCCTCGGAGGAGCCCCCGCAGGGTATTGCCGGCGGCGCGCAGAACCAGCAGTCCGGCGGCGCCCTCGGCGGCCTGTTCAGCTGATCACTCTTCGGCAACGGGCCGCCCGCCGGGGTCGCGGGCGGCCCTTTGTCGTTCGCTACGCTGCGGATCGTGCGCGGTGACATTTTCAAGGCCGAGAATATGGCCCAGCCCCCGACCCAGGCAGGCATGAGCCTGCAGCATTCCAAGTCCGTGAAGTACACCGTCAACGGCGAGGCCCTGGCCCGGCAGGGCGCCATGGTCGCCTTCCGCGGCAACCTTGCCTTCGAGGTGAAGAGCCAGGGCGTCGGCAACTTCCTCAAGCGCGCCGTCACCGGCGAGGGCGTGGCCCTCATGTCGGTCCGCGGCCAGGGTGAGGTGTGGTTCGCGTCCGGCGCGTCCGATTGCTTCATCCTGGACCTCGAGCCCAACGACGCGCTGTCCATCAACGGGCGCAACGTCCTCTGCTTCGACCCGACGCTGCGCTACGACATCCAGATGGTCCGCGGCGCCGGCATGTTCGGCGGCGGCCTCTTCAACTGCGTCTTCTCCGGCCAGGGCCGCCTGGCGATCGTCTCCGAGGGCGCCCCGATCGTCATCCCGGTGTCCCCGCAGATGCCGGTGCTCGTGGACACCGACGCGGTCGTCGGCTGGTCGAGCAGCCTGCAGACCACGATTCAGAAGTCGCAGAGCCTCAAGTCGATGCTGCGCGGCGGCTCGGGCGAGCTCTTCCAGCTGGCTCTCTCCGGCCAGGGCTTCGTGATTGTCCAGCCCAGCGAGGGCCGGCCCACTCCGCAGCAGTCGGGCAGCAGCGGTGGCCTGCTGGGCAACGTCCTCGGCGGCTGATTTTGGTTCGCGCCGTGCCGCCGGCGTAGGTAGGCGCTACTTACGCCGGCAGGCGGCCGGTCTCAAGTTTTGACCTTGGTCGAAATCCGTGGCCCAGACCACCGAAACCCACCAAGGTCAACTCTGGGATTCGAAGGTTCCACGTGCAACATCGCTATGTGGCGTCCTTGCTTCTGGTGAAATGGGGACATTTCGTCGCGATCTGCGGATGTCGCCGGACGCCAAGCAGGTAGGCCGATCTCGGCACCATGCTTGCCGGAGGTTCAAAGTGTGGCGAGCTTGGCGATCATGCGCCCCATGTGGGGATCAAGCGTCTTCGGATCAGCGTCGCTGACTTCCTGGGGAGTCCACCATCGGATCCCACGGAACTCGTCCGGGTCGGGAGTGAACACCTGATCGCGGCTGCTGGTCAGAACGAACCACAGGCTCACATCGGTGTGCCGTTGTTCCAACGTGCCGACAGTGTCCGTGACAGTGAGGAAGAGGGGACGTTCACCAAGTTCGGGTTGGAACACGGCCGGGACGCCAAGCTCCTCCATTACTTCGCGCCGCACGGTCTGTGCCGGATGCTCGCCGGGCTCGACGTGACCGCCGGTGGGTAGCCACAGGCCGGCTTTGATGTGGTCGACCATGAGGACGCTTCCGTCCTGGTCGTCGCGCAGGAGAAAGTAAGCGACCAGGTGCGGTGAGGGGGTCCGCGGCTTGACGCGGCGGAACACGTCGTCAGTCTCGTGCAGCCAGGCAAGGCACTCCGAACGGTGGCGAGCCTCAAGGTCATCGAAGGGCTGCAACCTGTCGATGAGTGCGTAGATCTCGTCGAAGAGCCCGGTCGTCGCCTGCATCAGCCCAATCCCGCCGCGTTGAGCACCGTCAGTTCCTTCTCGTAGAGCGGTTGTAGCAGAGCCGTTCGACCGTCCGCTGTCTGACAGCTTGTCGCTGCTACACCTTGATCTTCGCAAGTCGGCCGGACAGACAAAGACCCTGACCGGCGTTTCCGCTGGTCGGGGTCTGTAAAGCCCGGCGAAGAGCTTTGTGGGCAGGGGCGGGGTCGAACCGCCGACCTTTCGCTTTTCAGATCAACGCAGTCACACTCCGAGAGACGGCGAACCCGATAGAACCCATCCGGGTCCGGTTGTCGGCGTTCAGCGGTGTGCGGCGCCGTTGCTACATGCGTTGCTACACGGGCGGCCCATGGGATCATGCCGCGAGGAGATCGACCCTGACCGCCGTGGGGACCGGAAGGGGCTCGCCCCGTTCGCCGAGCAACTCCAGGTGAAGCTTGATCGCCTCCCGCATTTCGGCCACCGTCTCATCGACCGTGTTGCCCAATGCAACACACCCGGGCACCTCGGGCGACCAAGCGCCGTAGCCGCCGTCTTCTGCTCGTTCTACAACGATTGCGTACCCACTCACTGTTGCTCCCCCCATCACAGTCCCGCCTGTCTCAGGATGCTGCGCTCTGTACCGCGTGGCAAGTCCGCGCTCGGGCTGCCTGCGATCGTGACGACGCCCTGCTTCGTCGGGTGAACGTACTGCCGATGGCTGCCGCGAGTCCGTGCAAGTAACCAGCCGTCAGACTCGATCATCTTGATGATTTCACGCACCTTGAGCGGCATTCCGACCTTTCTGTACGTGTTTGGCTCGACGCCTTGCCGTGATCAAACGGAGGTTCGAACTACGGTCGTGGCCGGTCCACAATAGGGCCTAGTGGCCATATCGCTCAATCTAGGGATGACGTGGATGTATCCACTCCGGCGGGTCACGGAGATGCGTATATCGAGACTATTCAGACGTGACCGTCCGCTGCGCGTTGTTAAATGATGATCTTGGCAGGCCGAAGCTAAGCGAGAGACAAAAGACCCCGACCGGCGTTTCCGCTGGTCGGGGTCTGTAAAGCCCGGCGAAGAGCTTTGTGGGCAGGGGGGTCGAACCGCCGACCTTCCGCTTTTTCAGGTCTCGGGACGTCGGCGTGAGCCGAGGACTCTTGAAGCTGGATAGTCTGAACTGGTCTCGTCGGGTCCGTTTGCGGCCGCGGTCGTTGCTGCACCCGCTGCTACGTGGTTCGCGTCACGCAATGGCTGCTATGTCGCCGTCGTCGAAGTAGATCGCCTGATGCAGCCGTCCGCCGAGCGCGGCAGCGAAGCGGGCGATCACGTCATGGCCGGATACCTTGCCCTGCTCGATCTGAGACACGCGTCCTTTGGTGACGCCCATGCGGTCGGCAACCTCTTGCTGTGTCAAGCCACGACTCTTACGCACCTCCGCCAGCCGATGCCCGATCACAGCAGCGAGAAGTTCCTCCTTGCCGGCCGCAACAACCTCCTCGCCGCCCACCTGCTCGACGAGTTCGTCCCGGATGTCGCTCCAACGCATGTAGCTGCTCACGACCGACCCCCTTCCTCCTGTGCTCGTTCCTTCAGGTAAGTCTCGTAGCGCTGCTCCGCGAGCGGGATGGCTTCCAGGTACCAAGCGTCCCACCTACCTGCCTTGTCGCCTCCGACGAGCAGGATGCTGGACCGCCAAGGGTCGAAGACGAACAGGATGCGTACTGTTCCCGGACGCAACTCCTTCAGGTTGACGATCGAGGAATGCGCGATGCTGTCGACGAGCGGTCGGCCGAGGCCAGGGCCCCGTTCGGCGAGCACGTCGATCGCTTCGACGACCCGCCTCTTCGTAGCAGGGTCCAGTGACCGGATCCACTCGCGAACCTCGTTCACCACATAGATGTCCCACTCCGATGTGGTCACGTGGTGAGTATAGCGAAAGCTATACTCGCGGCTCACTCTCGGCGGCGCACTTTGATCCGGTCAATCTGCGGGAGCGTGGTGGGCATCTCGTCGGTGACCCCACGCGTACTCCAGTGCGGAAATTGATCCCTCATCCAGCCAGACGAGGATTTTGCCGATGTACTGACCGCAGCATCCACGGGGACGCAGCCGTTGCGCTGTCGGGACCGATTGGACCCTCCCGCCACACGGAGATCCACGCTTGCTGAGCCCGGCGACCACGTCGCGACGACCGTGGCCAGGCCGATCTGCGACCGGAGTTCCTGCACGCCGTCGAACTCCACAGAGAGGACGCGGCGCTCAGCCTCGTTCAACGGCCGAGGTTTGATAGATACGCGCGCCATGAGGCCATCATCCGCCAGCAAGTTGACCGTCCGCCGTGCAGGTATCTGCCGTTGCTACATGGTGATCTTCGTAGTCGGCCGGACAGACAAAGACCCCGACCGGCGTTTCCGCTGGTCGGGGTCTGTAAAGCCCGGCGAAGAGCTTTGTGGGCAGGGGCGGGGTCGAACCGCCGACCTTCCGCTTTTCAGGCGGACGCTCGTACCGACTGAGCTACCTGCCCAAGATGGGCCTTGCGGTCCTGACGGGACTTGAACCCGCGACCTCCGCCTTGACAGGGCGGCGAGCACTCCAACTGCTCCACAGGACCTGGTTTCGGGAAAAACCCGGTCGTGCCCCCAACGGGATTCGAACCCGTGCTACCGCCTTGAAAGGGCGGCGTCCTGGGCCGCTAGACGATGAGGGCGGCCCCGCAATCATCGCATACTTTGCGACTTGTGCGGTGTTGCTCCCATCCGGCCCCGCCGGAGGCTTTCAGAGCATACGTGACCCCGTCCCCCAACACCAAATGCGTATCCGGTCGTGGCGCGGCGCGGGGAAATGCCAGCTCAGACGGGCATCGCCACCAGCGTGAACTTGCCCTTCAGCTCGGGCAGCAGGGTCTTGTAGGCCGCCATCGTCGCCGTCCGGTCGCCGCCGGCGTCGTGTGACAGGACGATCGAACCCGGCCGAGTGTTGTTCCTCACGGTGGAGACGATGTGCTCCGTCATCCTCGCGCCCGACCACTTCTTCACGTTCCAGTCCCACGGGTCGACCGTCCAGCCCAGCGATGCCATACCGAGCTCCTCGGCGACCTGCACGGCGGCCGGTGTGAAGTTGCCGCCCGGGTGGCGGAAGTATTTGATCGGCGCGTTCGGCACGGCCTTGTGGATCTCGTCGTTGGTGCGCTGCAGGTCGGCCCGGATCGTGTCCGCCGACTTCTTGCCCAGGCCGGTGTCGTGCTTCCACGTGTGGTTGCACAGCGTGTGGCCGTCCTTGACGATCTCCTGGACGTACTGCGGGTACGCCTGAACCTCGACCCCGACCAGGCAGAACGTCGCCTTGATGCCGTGCTGGCGCAGCATGGCGAGCAGCTTCGGGGTCTCCGGGCCTGGGCCGTCGTCGAACGTCAGCGCGACGGCGGCGGTGCCGGTGGTCCGCAGGATGCCGTCGGACGGTGGGGCGGAGGCCGGCGCGGAGGCCGACGCCGAGGTGGACGGCGACGCCGAGGCGGACGCGGAGGCCGACGCCGAGGTCGACGGTGCCGGCTTGGCCGCGGCCGCCTGCGAGGCCGTGGTGTTACCGACCTGCCGCGTGACCGGGTCGCCGCCGCCCTGGCCGGTTGAGCCGTATCCGGAGCCGGCCTCGTGCCACGACGCCTGCGATGGGCTGGTGCCGCACCCGGCGAGAGCCAGCACGGCAGCGCTGATCAGCGCTCCCAGGACGAGACGGGGACGAGGCATGGTGGGCTCCGAGGGGGGTCGGTGTCTTCGCAGTGGTGGCGCGGAGACGGTAAACACGGCGGGTGGCGCGACGACGGAAAGCAATAAAGCCACACGCTAGTGAGTTCGGAGCGACAACTACCTCCGGCGTTCAGCCCATGGCACGAACCCGGGAGTACCTCTACAAGGGACTTTTACGCAGCTGCCTAGGTCGATGCTGAGGTGAGAATCACCAAAGCCTCTGTCAAGGTGCCCGGACGTAGGACACCTTCCGGCAGTGTGGCCTCATCCCAGCCGGGGCCGGCCGCAGCCAGTACGACCGGACGCCCACGCTCGGCGAGAACGCCTTCCAGCTGGGCGGGGTTCGCGGTCGAGGCGAGGTGGGACCACACCAGCACGGCGGCCGGGCCGGTGCGACGTATCGCCGCGGTCAATGCCGCCGGGGGCACTCTGGCGCCGAGGGTCCGCGCCGGTACACCTTCGGCGGCAAGCGCGGCGGCCAGCGCCTCGATCGGCAGGCTGTGCTGCTCCTCGTCGGCGCAGGCGAGCAGGATGTCGACCGGAACGCCGGCGTCGGGGCGCGGCACGGCGCCGAAGACCGCGGAGATGCAGCCCGACACCAGGTGCTCGACCTCCACGAGGGCGCCGGTCGCCTCGTGCCGGTCGCCGATCGCGACCAGCACGGGGCGCAGCACGCTGTCCCACGCGGCCGCGACGCCGAGGTCCTGTACGGCTCGGAAGACCCGCTGCCGCACCGTGGGTGCGTCGAGGCGCAGCGCGGCGCGCGTGAGGCCACGGACGGCGGAGCCGGTGTCCGGAATGTCGGACACGGACGTGCCCGGGAACAGCGGCAGCCGGCTGGCCCAGCGCGCCGCCTCGTTGGGCGCGACGCCCTCGAAGATCAGCCGCTGCATCACTTCGAGCCGCTCGATGTCCTGCTCGGTGTAACGGCGATGGTGGCCTGGCTCATGGAGCGAGGGCCCCATACCGTACCGCTGGTGCCACGTCCGCAGCGTAGTGACGGCGACCCCGAGGCGCCGGGCCACCGCCCCGGCGGAATACGCGGCAGCAGGGCTCATCGACCGGACGACCGCCAGGCGTCGACGACCCCGGCGAGCCACGGCGCGTAAAGCTCCGGGGACCGCGCCAGCGCGACGGTCAGCTCGTCGGGCGCGACCCACTCGACCGCCGCCACCTCGGCGGGGTCGACCGCGGACGGCTCTCCCGAGAACGCGCCGACGAGCACGTGGTCGTACTCGAACTCGACGCGGCCGGAGTCGGGGTCGCCGGCCTGGTAGACAAAAACACCCACCTCGGTCAACGGCACGGCCGTCACGCCGAGCTCCTCGACCAGCCGGCGCCCGGCAGCCTCGGTGACGGCCTCGCCGGGCGTGGGGTGGCCGCAGCAGGTGTTGGCCCACCGCAGCGCGAAGCGGGTCTTCACCGCGGCGCGCTGTTGCAGCAGGAGCCGGCCGTCGGGGGAGATGAGCAGCACCGAGAAGGCGCGGTGCAGCCGTCCCGGCGCGCGGTGGGCCTCGTCGACGGTTGTTTCGCCGATCGGGCTGCCGTCGGTGCCGACAAGTTCGACCAGGTGGTGCTCTCGAGTGTTCACGACGCTCCCGTAATGCGCTGTGCGGCGAGGCGGCCGGAGATGATGACCATTGGCACGCCGACCCCGGGCTGGGTGCCCGATCCGACAAAAACCACGTTGGACAGTGTGGGGTGGAGGTTGCCTGGCCGGAAAGGCCCGGTCTGCCGCAGCGTGTGCGCCGCGGCGAACGGGGTGCCGGCCGCCATGCCCTGGTCTGCCCAGTCGGCAGGGGTGACGAACCTGGAGACCTCGATCCCGTCGCCGAATCCCACGTAGCCGCGCTGCTCGAGCGTCTCGATCAGTTCGCTGCGGTAGGTGCCGGCGAGCGACCCGCGCCAGTCCAGCATGGGCGCGGTCAGGTTCGGGGTCGGCGCGAGGACGTAGTAGGTCTGGCGGCCGGCGGGGGCCAGCGTGGGATCGGTGCGGGTCGGGTTGGTCACCAGCAGCGAGGGGTCGCTCATCAGCCGGCCCTGGTCGATCACCTCGTCGAACGTCTCGCGCCACGTCCGCCCGAAGTGGATGTTGTGGTGGGCGATCGCACCGTACGACTGGCGGGAACCCACGTGCAGCACGACGCAGGACGGCGAGTAGCGCAGCCTGCCGAGCAGTGGATTGCGCCAGCGCGGGCCCGCGGGCAGCAGATCGCGGTAGGCCACCGGCAGGTCCGGGTTCAGCACGACGGCGTCGGCGGGGAAGCGGCGGCCGTCGGTGGTGACGACGCCGGTCGCGCGGCCGTTGGCGGTCTCGACGCGATCGACCGCCGTCCCGTAGAGGATCGAGACGCCGTGCTTGACGCCGACGTCGGCCAGCGCCCGGGACACGGCGTGGATGCCGCCGCGCGGGAAGTGGACCCCGGCGACGGAGTCGAGGTAGGCGATCACCGCATAGAGGGCCAGTGCCTGGTGCGGCGCCACGCCCGCATACATCGCCTGGAAGGAGAAGATCCGGCGGGTGCGCGGATCTTTGAGAAACGAGTCCACCTTGGACTGCAGCCGGCCGAAGCCGCCCTGCCGGATCAGCCGCCACAGGTTGGCGGTCACCAGGTCGCGCGGCCGGTCGAGGTTGCGGTCGATGAAGTCTCTGCGCTCCAGCGCCCACAGATTGCGCGCATAGTCGACGAACCGCAGGTAACCGTCGGCCTCCCGGGACCCGCAGACCCGTGCGACCTCGCCGGCCATGCGGGCGGTGTCGGCGATGACGTCGAGCGTCGAGCCGTCGGGGAAATGTGCCCGGTAGGCCGGGTCGAGCCGGGTCAGTGAGAGCCACGACGAGAGGTCCTCGCCGACGGTGCCGAGCAGGTCCTCGAGCAGCGACGGCATGGTCAGCACCGTCGGCCCGGTGTCGAACTCGTATCCGTCGACGGCGAGCCGACCGGCCCGGCCGCCCGGGTGGTCCTCACGCTCGAGGACGGTGACCTCACGCCCGGCGGCGGCCAGCCGGATGGCGGTCGCCAGGCCGCCCAGCCCGGCGCCGACCACGACGACACGATCCGTCGGCCCTTGAACGGTTCGCATCTCGGCCCCCTGGGAGTTTCGCCTGGCTCAGACCCAGAGCGTAGCGTAGGCTCGGACTTGCGTCGATTCCTGCGTCGATTCGGTGAGCACCTATCCTGGAGGCCAAATGGACCCAGCGCCCTTGGCCGCCGCCTATGGGCGGTGCAAAGCGCTGCACCGCCAGCATGGCCGCACCTACTATCTCGCCACCAAGCTCCTGCCCGGGTGGAAGCGTCGGCATGTCCACGCGTTGTACGGATTCACCCGCTATGCGGATGAGATCGTGGACCGCACCGAGGCGCTCAGCCCGCACCAGCGCGCGGCCGAGCTCGCCGACTGGTCCGCGGCGTTCGTCGCCGGGCTGCGCGGCCGACCGACCGACGACCCGCTGCTGCCCGCGGTGCTGCACACCATCCAGGTCTTCGACATCGACCTGGAGGACTTCCGCAAGTTCCTCGACAGCATGGCGATGGACCTGACGGTCACCGAATACGCCACGTATGACGACCTCCTGGAATACATGGAGGGCTCCGCCGCGGTCATCGGCACGATGATGCTGCCGATCCTCGAGTCGCACGACCGGGCCGCCGCCCGCGAGCCGGCCCGCCAGCTGGGGCTCGCGTTCCAGCTCACCAACTTCATCCGTGACGTCGCCGAGGACTTCGAGCGCGGCCGGGTCTACCTGCCGCGGGAAGACCTCGACCGGTTCGGGGTCACCCACGAGGACCTGCGGCGGGCGGTCGCCTCGCGGACCGCCTCGGACAAGCTCAAGGCTCTGGTCCGGCACGAGCTGGCACGCGCCCGGCGGCACTACGCGGCGGCCGCGCCCGGCATCCCGATGCTGGCGCCCACGTCGCAGTCCTGCATGCGGGCCGCCTTCCGGCTCTACAGCGGCATCCTGGACGAGGTCGAGGCGGCCGACTGCGACGTGTTCGCCCGCCGGGCCACGGTGTCCCGGCTGCGCCGCCTCACCGTCGCGCTCTCCTGCGTGCTGACCCGCCCGGGCGCCCCGGTCCCGGCACCGCTCGAGGTGGACGTGCCGCAGCAGCGCGAGGCGGCCCCGTTCCCCGACCTGCGGGAGAGCGGGCTTCCCGCATGAAGGTCGCCGTGGTCCTGTTCACCCGTGACCTGCGGGTGCACGACAACCCGGCGCTGTCGGCCGCATCCCGGGCCGCCGAGCACGTCGTGCCGCTGTTCGTGCACGACCCGGCGCTGCCCGCGGGGCGCAACCGCCGCTGGTTCCTCGACGAGTCCCTCACCGACCTGAAGGAGTCGCTGCGCCGGCTGGGCGCCGACCTCGTCGAGCTGCGCGGCGACCCGGTTCACGAGGCCGTCCGGGTCGCGAAGGCGGTCGGCGCCGAGGGGTTGGGTCTCGCGCGGGACGTCAGCGGCTTCGCCCGCGACCGGGAGCGCCGGCTGGAGCAGGCGTGCGCGGACGAGCGGATCGCCCTGAAGACGTTCCCCGGCGTCACGGTCGTGCCGCCCGACGCGGTCCGCCCGGGCGGCGGTGATCACTACAAGGTCTTCACGCCGTACTGGCGCGCATGGCAGGGCCAGAAGCCGCGCGACGTCGAAGGCGCGCCACGCCGGCTCCGGCTGCCCGAGAAGCTGCCGAAGTCGTGGTTCCAGGACCGGAAGGCGCACCCGGACGCGGCGGGCGGCGAGACGGCCGCGCGCAAGCGGCTCACCGACTGGTTGCCTCACCTCGAGGTGTATGACCAGTTCCACGACGATCTGGCCGCCGACCGCACCTCGCGGCTCAGCCCGTATCTGCACTTCGGCTGTCTCTCACCGCGTGAGCTGGCGGCCCGCGCCGAGGGGAGAGCCGGCGCCGAGCCGTTCATCCGGCAGCTGTGCTGGCGCGACTTCTACCACCAGGTGCTGCTCGCCTTCCCGGGGCTGCGCCGGGAGAAGTACCGGGCGGGCGCCGAGGACTCCTGGCGTGACGAGGCCGACGCGTTCCAGGCGTGGCAGGAGGGGCACACCGGCATCCCGATCGTCGACGCCGGCATGCGGCAGCTGCGGTCCGAGGGCTGGATGCACAACCGCGCCCGCCTGATCACGGCGTCGTATCTCACCAAGCACCTCGACGCCGACTGGCGCCTCGGCGGCGACCACTTCTTCGACCTGCTGCTCGACGGCGACGTCGCCAACAACTACGGCAACTGGCAGTGGGTGGCGGGCACCGGCAACGACACCAGGCCGTATCGTCGCTTCAACCCCGTCCGCCAGGCCGAGCGGTTCGACCCGCGGGGCGACTACGTCCGCCGGTATGTGCCGGAACTCGCCGATCTCGAGGGCGGCGCAGTCCACGCGCCGTGGAAACTCCCCGAGGCGCGCCGCAAGCAGCTGCGGTATCCGGCGCCGCTGGCCATGCCCTGAGCCGGCCGCTCAGCCGGTCGTCAACGCCACCCGGAACGCCGTGGTGAGCGCCTCGTCCAGGTTGTCCAGCAGGTCCTGCGGGTCTTCGTAGACGGCCGCCGCGCCGTGGTCGAGCAGTTCCGCGATCGAGACGCCGCCGGTCGTGAGGCCGATGCAGGGGATGGAGAGCGCCCCGGCCGCCTTGACGTCCCAGATCGAGTCGCCGACGAAGACGACCTCTTCCGCCGACAGGCCGGACCGGCGCAGCGCCACCTCGACGATGTCCGGCGCCGGCTTGCTCTCCGAGGCGTCGTCGGCACTGGTGACGGTGCTGATCACCGAGTCGGCGTCGAGGCAGCGCAGCAGCGCCTCCAGCTCGGGCCTCGACGCCGACGTGGCGAGCACGTTGCGCAGGCCCCGGGCGGCGCAGGTGTACAGCAGCGCGCGGGCGCCGGCCAGCGGGCGCAACGCGGTCCAGTGCACGGCGTAGAGGCTGCTGTGGGCGGCCCGCAGGGCGTCGTCCTCTGCGGTGTCGTGGTCCGGGCCGAGCAGGTGGTCGAGGATCTTGTCCGAGCCCATGCCGATCGCCCGATGGATCCGTGCGGTCTCCACGTCGTGCCCGAACTGGCGGAATGCGTGCCACCAGGCAACCGCGTGGAGGTAGACGCTGTCGACGAGGGTTCCGTCGACATCAAACAGCACACCGGTCACGGGTTTCGTCATGTACCGGGTGATACCCACCCGAGAAGGGGTATCACTGACCTCATGAGCGAGCCAGAGCTTCGTGTGGCCGACCCTTTCCCGGGCTTCGACGCCGATGACCTCGGCGACTTCGCGGTGGAGCACCGCAGCATGACCCTCGCGGAACAGCTCGACGGCGGCCCCGAGCACGCCCGCGAGCCGGAGAGCCCGCGGGGTCTGGCCGGCATGGACGACTGACCTTCATGCGCCTCGATTAACTTTTGCGCGCTTCGGGCAACTCCCAAGTACCAACCTCGGGGAGGAGGCCTGATGGGTGCTGTTCGCGACGCGGTCGGGGACGTGGTGCGGTTCGTGCCGTCGTTCCTGCTGTTCGTCGTCATTCTGCTGATCGGCTGGTTCCTGGCGGTGCTCGTGCGCACCGCGGTCCACAAGCTGCTGGCCCGTGTCGGGTTCGACAGGCTGGTGGAGCGCGGCGGTATCGGCCGGGCGCTCGCCCGGAGCCGGTTCGACGCGAGCGATCTGCTCGCCAAGCTCGTGTACTACGCGATCCTGCTGTTCACGCTGCAGATCGCGTTCGGCGTCTGGGGGCCCAACCCCGTCTCCGACCTGATCGAGAGCGTCGTGGCCTGGCTGCCGATGGCCGTCGTCGCGATCGTCATCATCGTGGTCGCCGCCGCCCTCGCCAACGGGGTGCGTGACCTGACGACCGGCGCGCTCGGCGGTTTGTCGTACGGGCGGCTGCTGGCCAACCTGGCGTACTGGTTCATTCTCGGCCTCGGTGTGATCGCCGCACTCAACCAGATCGGCATCGCCACCACGGTCACGACCCCGGTGCTGATCGCGGTGCTCGCGACGATCGCCGGAATCCTCATCGTCGGCGTCGGTGGTGGCCTCGTCCGCCCGATGCAGCAGCGCTGGGAGGGCTGGCTGGGCCGGATGGAGCAGGAGGCGCCGGCCGTGTCCGAGCGGGTCCGCGTAGCCGCGGAGGCACGCCGTGCGGAGGCCGCCGCCCGGAAGGCCGCCGAGGAGCAGGCCGCCCGGCGCGCGGCCGAGGAGGAGGCCCGCCGGGCCGCCGAGGAACAGGCCCGCAAGGCGGCGGCCGAGGCCGAGGCGCGACGGGTGGCAGAAGAGAGCGGACTGCAGATCATGCAGCCCACACCCGGCCCGATCCCGGGCATGGCCGACGCACCGACGGTGGTCGTGCCGACGGTACCGTCGCCGCCGCCGAAGCCCGGCGAGCAGATCCAGGTGCCCACCCAGCGCCCGTCCACCGGCACCACCGGCGACCCGGACGACAAGACGGTGGTCATCAACTCTCCGCCACCCAAGGACGAGCACTGATTGACGGTCACAAACGCCCCTGCGGTTCCCGCAGGGCGTTTTTTTGTGCGAACTCGGACGAGTTGGACATTGCAATCTGTTGATATCGCCAATAGTTGCCATGTCTACCCTCGTCATTCCCCTACATCCCGTTGATCGACTGTTTCCGCAGCGTGATGCCCCCTTTCCAGAGCGTCAGAAAGCTGGCATGTTGATGCCTTGTTCATGGGCGCATCGAGGGTTTGAGATACGTGCCCAATCAGCCCGTCCACGAGAGGGGGCAGGATGAGTCGACGGAGATGGGTGCGCGCCGTGGTGGCGTCCGCACTCGTTCCGCCACTACTCGTGATCGTCTCGGCGAGCCCGGGTCAGGCCGCGCCGGTTCCAGCCGGAAGCCTGTCCTTGGTGCAGAGCCTGAAAGCGGCCAAACAGACGTCGGCGGCCAAATCGCCGACGAGCCGTATGGCCAAGACCGACCCTTCCCTGCTGAATCGCACCGACACCACCCGGGTGCCGATTGCGGTGAAGCTGGACTACGACTCGACCGCCACCTATTCCGGCGGCGTTGCCGGATACGAGGCGACCAGCCCATCCGTCACCGGAAAGCCGCTTTCCGGAAGTGAAGCGGAGAAGCGCTACGAAAACCGGATCGCCGGTATCGAGGACAAGTTCCTCGCGGACCTGAAGAAGCAGGTCCCGGACGCCAAGGTCGGCCAGCGGCTGCGGACGGTCTACGGCGGCATCGCGATGTCGGTGCCGGCCAACAAGATCGGCGCGATCCTGACCATCGACCACGTCGTGGCGGTCCAGGCGGACGTGGCACGCGCACCGCAGACCGACTCCAGCACCGCCTTCATCGGCGCCGACCAGGTCTACCCCCAGCTCGGCGGCAAGCCGAACGCCGGCAAGGGCGTGATCTTCGGCAGCCTCGACAGCGGTGTCTGGCCGGAGCACCCGTCGTTCGCCGACAACGGCAACCTCGGCGCACCACCCGCCAAGGCCGACGGCACCCCGCGTGCCTGCGACTTCGGCGACAACCCGCTGACCCCGGCAGCCGACCCGTTCGCCTGCAACCACAAGCTCATCGGTGGTAAGGGCTTCCTCGACACCTACAACACGCTGCAGCCGATGGAGAAGTACGGGTACACCGCTCGTGACTCCGACGGCCACGGCACTCACACCGCGTCGACCGCGGCCGGCAACGCGGTCCCCTCGGCGAAGGTCTTCGGCATCGAGCGCGGCCCGATCAACGGCGTCGCGCCCGGCGCGTGGGTCTCGGTCTACAAGGTCTGTGGCGCCACCGGCTGCTACAGCACCGACTCGGCCGCCGCGGTCGCCCAGGCGGTCAAGGACGGCGTCAACGTCATCAACTTCTCGATCTCGGGTGGCTCGAGCCCGTACACCGACATCGTGGAGCTCGCGTTCTTCGACGCCTACAAGGCCGGCGTCTTCATCGCCGCCTCGGCCGGCAACAGCGGCCCCGGTGCCGCCACGACCGACCACCTGTCGGCGTGGGTCACCACCGTCGCGGCGTCGACCCAGAAGCGCGCGTTCCAGTCGACCCTGACCGTCGCCTCCAGCGACGGCAGCCAGGCGACCTACAAGGGTGTCTCGATCACCCCCGGCATCAGCAGCCCGCTCCCGGTCGTCCTGGCCTCGGCGGCGCCCTACAACAACCCGACCTGTGAAGCTCCGGCCCCGGCCGGCCTCTTCACCGGCAAGATCGTGGCCTGCCAGCGCAGCCCCGGCCGGGTCCTCAAGGGCTTCAACGTCAAGCAGGGCGGCGCGGCCGGCATGATCCTGTACAACGCCACCCAGGCTGACGCGCTGAGCGACAACCACTGGCTGCCGACGGTGCACCTCGCCGACGGCGCGGCGTTTCTGGCCTACCTCGCGGCGCACCCCGGCGGCACCGCGAAGTTCACCCAGGGTGAGAGGGTCCAGACCTCCGGCGACGTGATGGCGAGCTTCTCGTCGCGCGGCCCCGGCGGCAACTTCATCAAGCCCGACATCTCCGCACCGGGCGCGCAGATCCTGGCCGGCAACACGCCGACCCCGGACGACCCGAGCCTCGGCCCGGCCGGCGAGTACTTCCAGGCCATCGCCGGCACGTCGATGTCCTCGCCGCACATCGCGGGCTCCGCGCTGCTGCAGAAGGCGCTGCACCCGGACTTCACCCCGGGGCAGATCAAGTCGGCGCTGATGACGACGGCGACCACCAAGGTGCTCAAGGAAGACGGGGTCACCCCCGCCGACCCGTTCGACCTCGGTGCCGGCCGTGTCCAGGTCAACGTGGCCGCCAACCCCGGCCTCACGTTCGACGAGACGGCGGACCGGCTGTTCGCGCTGGGCAACGACCCGGTCAACGCGGTGCAGATCAACCTGCCGTCGGTGAACGCCCCGGTCATGCCGGGCAAGCTCACCGCGGTGCGGACGGCGAAGAACGTCACCAACAAGACGCTCACCTACCGTGTCGAGACGACGTCGCCGGCCGACGCGTCCATCACGGTGTCGCCGTCGGTCTTCTCCGTCGCGCCGGGCAGGACGCAGCAGATCAACATCACCATCAAGTCCGGCGCGGCCGAGGGCCAGTACTTCGGTGAGGTCCGGCTCAAGCCGGTGACCAGCGGCGTTCCGGCGCTGCACCTGCCGGTGGCCTTCGTGCCCAAGCAGGGCGACATCAAGGTGACCCAGTCCTGCGCGCCGTCTGCGGTGAAGCTGCTGCAGACCAGCGTCTGCACGGTCACCGCGACCAACGAGACCTTCAACGACACCACCGCCGACTTCACCACGACGTCGACGCTCAACCTGCCGATCGTGGGCGCGAGCGGTGCCAAGGTGGTCAACCCGCTGAAGGCCGAGAAGAAGGGCGCGGCACTGGCCGGGGCGGTCCCGGGCACGCCGTCGCTGGAGCCGGGCACGATCGCCGGCTACCTCCCGCTCGACCTCTTCGGGATCACCCCGGTGTCGATCGGCGACGAGAACCTCACCACGTTCAACGTGCCGACCTTCAAGTACAACGGCATCGACTACAGCTCGCTGACGATCGACTCCAACGGGTACCTCTACCCGGGCAGTGATGCCAGCAACGAGAACAACAACTGCTGCAACATCACCCCGATCCCGGACCCGGCGAAGCCGAACAACGTCCTCGCGCCGTTCTGGACCGACCTCGACGGCACCGGCACAGCCGGCCTGTTCGTCGGCGTGCTGACCGACGGCGTGAGCGACTGGATCGTCGTCGAATGGCGGGTCCGCGACTTCGGCACGACCACCAACCGCGCGTTCCAGGTCTGGCTCGGTGCCAGCGGCGTGCAGGACATCGTGTTCGCTTACGACCTGGACACCGTCTCCACCCTGCCCAACGGGCAGGACCTGGTGGTCGGGGCCGAGAACCTCAACGGCACCGGCGGCGCGGGTCTGCCGCTGAACACGCTGCCCACCGAGGACCTTCGTGTCGTCAGCACCGACCCGGTGCCCGGCGCGTCGACCTCGTACACGGTGACGGTCAGAGGCCTGCTGCCCGGCACCGGCACGATGACGACGTCGGTCGTCAGCCCGGCGGTCCCGGGCACGACGATCGTCAAGTCCGACGTGACGGTGGCCGGCTGGTTCAACCGCACCGGTACCTGATCACCGCAACACCTCCGGCGGCCGGTCCCGTGAACACCTCACGGGACCGGCCGCCGGTCGTTGACGAATCTTGCACATAATGTGCAGGATCGAGGTCATGCGGACGTTTGCGAAAGCCGGCGAGCTGCTGGCGGCGGTCGGGGAGCACCTGGGCTACAGCGAGTGGCAAGAGATCACGCAGGAGCGCGTCAACCTCTTCGCCGAGGCGACCGGCGACCACCAGTGGATCCACGTCGACCCCGAGCGGGCCGCGGCCGGACCGTTCGGCACCACGATCGCGCACGGCTTCCTGACGCTCTCGCTCGTGCCGAGCCTGGTTTCGCAGGTGTACCGCGTGGAAGGCGTCCGGATGGGCATCAACTACGGCCTGGACAAGGTCCGGTTCCCCGCCCCGCTGCCCACCGGCTCCCGGGTCCGGGGCGGCGTGGCGCTGCTCGTCGCCGACGACCTGGGCGAGGGCTGGATCCAGGTCAAGAACCGGGTCACGGTGGAGCGCGAGGGCGAGGCGAAGCCGGTCTGCGTGGCCGAGACGGTGACCCGCCTCCTCATCTGACCCCATCAGGCGGGCAGGTCGACCAACGCGGCGAGCAGGGCGCGGTGCCGGGTCGCCGAGCCGAAGGAGGCGGCGTTGGAGCGGGCGCGCTTGAGGTACAGGTGCGCGGGGTGCTCCCACGTGAAGCCGATCCCGCCGTGCAGCTGGACGCACTCCTCCGCCGCCTTCATCGCCACCGGCGAGCAGAACGCCTGCGCGAGCGAGGCGGCGACCGGGAGGTCCGGGTCGTCGGTCGCGAGGCAGTCCGCCGCGTAGCGGGCGACCGCCCGGGCCTGGGTCACCGACACCCACAGGTCGGCGAGCCGGTGCTTGATCGCCTGGTACGAGCCGACCTGCCGGGCGAACTGCCGCCGCGTCTTCACGTACTCCACCGTCGTCGTCAGGCACCACTCGGCGATGCCCAGCTGCTCCGACGCGAGCAGTGCGGCGCCGGCCGTGAGTGCCCTGGCGACCAGCGGACCCGCGTCGCCGACCAGCCGGCCGGGTGCCGAGCCGAGCGTCACGTCGGTGAGCGGGCGGCTCAGGTCGAACGACACGACCGGGGTGCGCACCGTGTCCGCCGCCTCGACCGCGAACAGGCCGGCGGCGGTCGGCACCAGCAGTACGTCCGCGGTCCCCGCGTCCACGACACTCGTGATCGTGCCGTCGAGCACGCCGTCCGCCGCGGTGACCGTCCACCGCGGGTCCGTCGCCGACAGCGGCACCGCGAGAGTCGCCGTCCGTCTGCCGGCCGCCAGCGCGTCGAGCAGCGGATCCTCCGTGCCCAACAGCGCGGCCGTGGCAAGGACCGAGGTGCCGAGGAACGGTACCGGCGCGAGCGAGCGGCCCAGCTCCTCCATCACCACGGCCGTCTCCCGCCACGACGCGCCGGCGCCGCCCGCCGACTCGGGCACCGGTAGCCCGGCGAAGCCCAGGTCGGCCGCCAGGGTCCGCCAGAGCTTCAGGTCGACCGGCTCCGGCCCCTCGAGGCGGCTCAGGTCGACCCGGTCGTCGAGGAGCGACCGGACCGAGGCGCGCAGTTCCTCCTCCACCTCGCTGTACAGCAAATCCGTCATGCCGGCTCCACTTCGGTTCGGCAGCATGCCTTGATGCTGCGTTCCGGACCGCTCACTTCGGCAGGTCCTTCCACGCGACGTCCTTGTCGGCCCGCTGCTCCTGCGGCAGGCCGAGCACCCGCTCGGCGACGATGTTGCGCAGGATCTCGGAGGTGCCGCCCTCGATCGAGTTTCCCTTGGCCCGCAGATAGCGATATCCGGCGGTACGGCCGGCGAAGTCGACGACGGTCGGCCGGCGCATCGTCCATTCGTCGTGGCGCAACCCCTCCTCGTCCAGCAGTTCCAGCTCCAGCGCCGAGATCTCCTGGTTGAGCCGCGCGAACAGCAGCTTCGCCGCCGACCCCTCCGGCCCCGGCTGGCCGGCCGCCAGCTGCTGGCGCAGCCGCACGCCGGTGAGCCGGGCCGCCTCGGCGTCGACCCACAGCCGCATCAGCGCGTCGTGCAGGCCGGGCGAGCGCAGCTCCGGGTGCTTGCGCCACAGATCGGCGACGACGCCGATGACGCCGCCCTCCCGGGGCACGGCGGCGCCACCGATCGCGACCCGCTCGTTCATGAGCGTCGTCTGGGCGATCAGCCAGCCCTCGCCGACCTCGCCGAGCCGGTGCGCGTCCGGGATCCGCACGTCGGTCAGGAACACCTCGTTGAACTCGGCCTCGCCGGTGATCTGCCGCAGCGGCCGCACGTCCACGCCCGGCGCGGTCATGTCGAGGATGAAGTACGTGATGCCCTGATGCTTCGGTACCGAAGGATCCGTCCGCGCGACGAGGATCGCCCAGCGCGCCTCGTGCGCCATGGACGTCCACACCTTCTGCCCGCTGACCACCCAGTCGTCGCCGTCACGGACGGCACGCGTGGCCAGTCCCGCGAGGTCGGACCCGGCGCCGGGCTCGCTGAACAGCTGGCACCACACCTCCTCGCCCGTCCACAGCGGACGCAGCCAGCGTTTGCGCTGCTCGTCGGTGCCGTGCCGGAGGATCGTCGGCGCCGCCATGCCGAGCCCGATGCCGATGCGGCGGGGGTTGTTGTCGGGCGCGCCGGCGTCGGCGAAGACCTGGTCCACGGCGGGCTGCAGTGCGCGGGGCAGCCCGAGCCCGCCGAGGCCGGGTGGGAACTGGACCCAGGCCAGCCCCGCGTCGAAGCGCGCCCGCAGGAACTCGACGGGATCCGCCCCGGCCGGGTCGTGTGACCGCAGGAAGTCGCGGGCGAGTTCTGCTGGATTCACGCTGCCTCCTCTGCTGCCTGTGCTCAGGACAGTGGCCCGCCGGCCACGTAGACGACCTGGCCGGAGACGAACCCGGCGCCCTCGCTCACAAGGAAGGAGATGGTATGGGCGACGTCCTCCGGGCGCCCGATACGGCGCACCGGGACCTGCTCGGCGACGCCCTTCTGGAAGGTCTCGAAGTCGAGCTTCATGCGGGCCGCGGTCGCGGCGGTCATGTCGGTGACGATGAAGCCGGGCGCGACGGCGTTGACGGTGACGCCGAACGGGCCGAGCTCGATGGCCAGGGTCTTTGTGAAGCCCTGGAGGCCGGCCTTGGCGGCGGAGTAGTTGGCCTGGCCGCGGTTGCCGAGGGCGGACGACGACGAGAGGTTGACGATCCGGCCGTACCGCGCCTCGGTCATGTGGACCTGTGCCGCCCGGCTCATGAGGAACGCACCGCGCAGGTGCACGCCCATGACCGTGTCCCAGTCGTCCTCGGTCATCTTGAACAGCAGGTTGTCCCGGATGACCCCGGCGTTGTTGACCAGCAGCACGGGCGGTCCGAGCTCCGCCGCGACGCGGTCGACGGCTGCGGTGACCTGCGCGCTGTCGGAGACGTCCGCGCCGACGGCGATCGCGCGGCCCCCCGCGCCGGTGATCTGCTCGACCGTGTCCTTGCACGCGTTCTCGTCGAGGTCCAGTACGGCCACCGCGTGGCCGTCGGCGGCAAGGCGGATGGCGGTCGCGGCGCCGATGCCGCGGGCCGCGCCGGTCACGATCGCGACCCGGCTGTTGCTCGTGTTCGTCATGGTTCGATCCTCACCCGTCAGGTACGGTCCTGAAAAGGCACTCTGAGTGCAAATTCTTTTGCGTGACCGTACGGTCAGGCGTTTTGTCCGGTTGGCGGAAATTCCAAGGTTCCTCTTCGGGAACCGTTCAGGTGCGACAAGGTTGCGCCGATGGTCTCGGCGTCACACGGACGCGACGGCATCACGGGGGGCACGGATGAAGGGCACGACGATCACCAGGACGCTGACGCTCGCTGGTCTCACCACGCTGGCGGGGCTCGGCGGCATGATCGGCGCGACCGCCGCCTCGGCCTCGAACGCGGCCGCCACCGAGGGCCGGTCGATCGTGTACGTCCGTGGCGGGGTCATCTACCGCAGCGCCGGCGCCGCCGAGGTCCGCCTCACCGAGGACGAGGTCAACGCCCGCCCGCGGTTCTCGCCCGACGGCACCCGCCTCGCGTACCTGCACAACGGCACCGTCTGGGTCATGAACGCCGACGGCTCCGGCAAGCGCCAGGTCAGCGACCGGGCCGCCGGTGGCCCGTCCTGGTCTCCCGACGGCAAGTGGATCGCCTACTCGGCCCTGTCCTGCACCGGCGGCCCCGGCGTCTTCCGGGTGCCGGCCACGGGCGGCACCGCCTCGGAGCCGCTGTTCCCCGCGTCCTGCCGGGACCAGGCGGTGCCCGAGGTCGGTTACGCGACGGGCGCGCCGACCGACGGCTCGGCCGTCGTGGGCCCGTCGCTCGTCGACCGCCTGCGCAGCGACGACGCCGTCGCCTGGTCGCCCGACGGCACCAGGATCGCCTTCCGGGGCGGTGAGTGCGAGAGCATCGCGGACAACTGCCTGAGCGTCGGCAACGTCACCACCGGCGGCGAGCGGGCGATCGACGTCTACGGCGGCGGCGGCAACGGCACCAGCGGCTTCGGGGTCGTCCCGGCCTGGCGCGCCGACGGCCGGAAGGTCACCTGGACCACGTATACCGCCGACGGCACCGCGGTCGCCGTCATCGAAGCCGACGCCGACGGTGGCAACCGTCACCTCATCGGCAAGCCCGACGATCGCGAGATGGTCTACGCCGGCACCCGCACCGGCGTGCTCACCGCCGCCAACCAGGGCCGCTCCTGGGTCACCGCGGTCGACCTGAGCACCGGCAAGCGCACCCCGCTGCACCGCGGCTCGCAGCCGACCGTCCAGCCCTGACCCGCGGCGCACCGGCCCCGGTTCCCTCGGAACCGGGGCCGTTTTGCGCGAAGAGCGTGCATGATGCCGGTATGAGCCATAGGTTGCTGCCCGCCGTGCTCGGGTGCGCGCTGGTCCTCACCGGCGGCTGTTCCGGCGACCGGCGGGCGGCCACCCCGGAGGCGACGCGGGCGGGCACGGCCCTGCTCGAGGTGGCGGACCTCCCCGACGGATACACGGTCAGCCCGCCACAGGCCATGCCCGAGATGAGCGCCCAGAACACGGTCAGCGTCGAGGGTTGCGGCCCGCTGCTCGACCGGTTCCGCGCCGGCGGTGGCGACGGGGCGGCGACCGTGTGGTTCGAGGGCGGCAGCACCGGGCCGTTCCTCGCCGAGGAGCTCTCCGCCGACGATGTCGAGCTGGCGCGGCAGCGCGACCTCGCGCGGCAGTGCGCCACCTTCACCGAGACCGGCGCCGACGGTGACACGACCACCGTCACCGTCTCGGCCGTCGCCGACTTCCCGGGGCTCGGCGACGAGACGGCGGCGTTCCGGATGGCGGCGAGCGGGGGTGCCGACGACGCGGCCTACACGTTCAGCGGCTACCTGGTGCTCGTCCGGCTCGGCGCGACCACCTGCACCCTGGTCCACTTCGGCCAGCCGGCGGTCGACCGGTCGGAGACCGAGGCCATCGCCGCGGCGGCGGTCCGCAAGGTGCGGCAACGACAATGAAGTATGCGGCTGGGCACGTTCAACCTCATGCACGGGCGGTCACTCGACGACGGGCTCGTCGATGCCGGCCGGGTGCGCGCGGCGATCGAGGGGCTCGGCGCCGACGTCCTCGGCCTGCAGGAGGTCGACCGGGGCCAGCAGCGCAGCGGTCACGCCGACCTCGCCCGGATCGCGGCCGAGGCGATGGGCGCCGCGGACATGCTGTTCGTGCCGGCGGTCGTCGGCACGCCGGGCGCGGGATTCCGGGTGGCGACCGACGACGACCTGCACGGCGCCGACCCGCACTACGGCATCGCGCTCGTCAGCCGCTTCCCGGTGTCGGACTGGCGGATCACGCGCCTGCCCCCGGCGCCTTTGCGCGCGCCGATCCTCATTCCCGGGCCGAAGGCGCGCATGATGCTCGTCGACGACGAGCCGCGGGTGCTGATCGCCGCGGTGGTCGAGACCCCGGTCGGGCGCGTGACCATCGCCACCACGCACCTGTCGTTCGTGCCCGGATGGAACGTGCGGCAGCTCCGCCTGGTGGTCCGCGCGCTGCGGAGGATGCCGGCCCCGCGACTGCTGCTCGCCGACCTGAACCTTCCGGGCGGTCTTCCACGGCTCCTCTCCGGCTGGTACCGCCTGGCCGGCCGTCCGACCTATCCCTCACCTGCGCCTCGAGTCCAGTTCGACCACGTGCTCGCCGATCGGCGCGGCTTCGAGCGCTTGCCCCGGGTCGTCGACGTCGCTAGCCCGAACGTGCCCGTGTCCGATCATCGGCCACTGTTGGTGACGTTCCGTGAACGGCCGGGCACGCTTTAGATCGATTAGGGCAGATTTAAGTCCGAGTGGAATGCCTGCTTGCGGCGGTATGTCCGGCGACGATTGCGAGACGTGTTCGCTCAACTACGGTTCTTCAGTGCCTTGTAGATTGGGCGTTCGTTTGTTGGGATGCGTACCGTCAGTGATTTTCAACCGAAGGTACAAGGCCGCGAAGGCCGCCGGTCCGGAGGATATGAGCCGTGAAAGGTCGCCACCGCTCAGCGGGGTCGTCAGGCGGAGCGCTCAAGATCGGCGCCGCCTCCGTCGCCGTGCTCATCGTCCTCGCCGGCAGCTGGTACGCGTTCGACAAGTTCTCCGAGCCCTCGTGCGGCGGCGCCGCGAAACTCAGCATCGGCGCACCCGCGGACATCGCCCCTGCCCTCAAGGCCCAGGCCGGTGAGTGGGCGGAGCAGGCGAAGGCCAACGACAACTGCGTCGAGATCGACGTGTTTGAGGCCGACCCCGCGGACATCGCCGCCGCCGTCGCCGCCAAGTCGGAGAAGACACTGACCGGCGTAGGGCAGGCCAACGGCAAGACCCGCATCCCGGACATCTGGGTGCCGGACTCGTCGCTGTGGCTGCAGCGGCTGAAGGTCGCCAACCCGCAGAGCGTGCCGGCCGACACCAAGTCCATCGCCCACAGCCCGGTGGTGCTCGCCATGCCCGAGCCGATCGCCACCACCTTCGGCTGGCCACAGGCGAAGGTCGGCTACGTCGACCTGATCAAGAAGGTCTCGACCGACCAGAAGGTCAAGGTCGGCATCGTCGACCCGAGCCGCGACTCGACCGGCCTCGGCGGCCTGCTGACCCTCGCCGCCGCCGCGCAGGAGGCCGGTGGTGGCAACGCCACACAGGCCACCCAGACCGCGACCGCAGCCCTGCGCGCGCTGGCCGCCGGGCGCTCCTCGCTCAAGGCCGACCTGCTGCAGAAGTTCCCGCGCGGCAGCGACGCCACGGCGCTCAGTAGCGGGCTGACCGTCGCGCCGCTGTCGGAGCAGACGATCATTCAGTACAACGCCCAACAGCCGCCGGTCCGTCTCGCCGCGATCTACGCCGATCCGGCCCCGCCCGGCCTCGACTATCCGTTCGTGGTGCTCAACGCCGACCGGGCCACACTCGCCAACGAGCTGCTCAAGACCTTCGAGACCCAGTCGTTCCGCGACAAGCTCGGCGCGATCGGCCTACGCGGCGCCGACGGCGCACCCGGCAAGGGCTTCCAGACCCCGGCCAACGCACCCGGCACAATCGCCGCGAGCCAGCTGCCCGACGCCGCGACCGTCGAGGGTCTGCTGCAGAAGTGGCAGGCGATCACGCTGCCGGCGCGCATGCTGGCGGTCATCGACGTGTCCGGCTCGATGCTGGAGAAGGTGCCGACCGCCGGCAACGCCACCCGCATGCAGGTGACACTCGAGGCGGCGCGCAAGGGCATGAGCCTCTTCGACGACTCCTGGGCCCTGGGCGTGTGGACGTTCTCCACGCAGCTCGACGGCGCCAAGGACTACCGGCAGCTGGTGCCGATCGGCCCGCTGGTCAGCCAGCGCGCCCAGTGCCTCCAGGCGCTGCAGTCGATCCAGCCGAAGCCGAACGGCGACACGGCGCTCTACGACACCATCCTGGCCGGATACAAGGCCGTCCAGTCCGATTGGGACAGCGGCCGGATCAACTCGCTGATCGTCATGACCGACGGCGAGAACGACGACCCCGCCGGCGGTCTGTCGCTGGAGCAGCTGATCGCCGAGCTGAAGAAGACGGCCGACCCGGCGAAGCCGGTCCAGGTCATTCTCATCGGCATCGGCAACAAGGTCGGCGAGGCCCAGATGCGCCAGATTACCGACGCGATCGGCGGCGGCACGTTCGTGGCCCCGGACCCGGCGAAGATCGGCGACATCTTCCTGCAGGCGATCTCCCTGCGCAGCCAGGTCACCCAGCCGAAGTAGACGACCGGCCACAGTCGGCCTCGGAGCCCGCCGTCGAGGTGGCTCCAAGGCCACTGTCGTCTCCAACCGGGTCGACGAAGCGGGTCGGTGCGAGCGCTGCCAGGGCTACCAGCGGGACTTCCGCGCCCTGGCCTCGTAGAGCAGGATCGACGCGGACACCGAGACGTTCAAGGAGTCGCCCGAGCCCAGCATGGGGACGGCGACACGCTCGTGGCCATATTTGTACCAGTCCCTGGCGATACCGTAGCGCTCGCTGCCGACCACCAGCGCCGTCCGCCCCGAGTAGTCTGCCTGCCGATAGTTCATCGCCTCGTCGGTGTCCGCGAGATACGTCGTGAAGCGCTGCGACGACAGCCACTCGGCGGCCTCGGCCACCTCCTCGAACTCCAGCGTCGGCACCGACAGGATGGTCCCCTGGCTGGCTCGGATGACCTTCGGATGGGTCAGCCGCGTCTTGCGGTTCGTCAGCACCAGGGCGTCGGCGCCGCAGGCGTCCAGCGTGCGGATCAGCGTGCCCAGGTTGCCGGGGATCTCCAGGCCGTCGGCGACCAGCACCAGCGCCGAGCGGCCGAAGCGCAGGTCCCGTGGTGTCCAGCGCGGTAGGGCGGCCAGGGACAGCAGGCCGTCGGGCTTGTCGCGCTCGGAGATCTTCTCCAGCGTGCGCAGCGAGATCCGGAACGCGCGCTCGGCCCGCGCCGCGATCTCCTCCGCCCGCCGGTGCGCCTCGTCAGCGTAGATCGCCTCCGGACACCAGAAGAACGTGTCGATCGGCGCGTTGTGCGACAGCAGCATGTTGTGCGCCCACAGACCCTCGGCGACGAAGAGCTTGTACCGATTGGGCGCCGTGTTGTTCTGGATGTGCTGTACCTGTCGCACGGCGGGATGCTGGACCCCGATGGCCTGCAGTTCCATCACAACGTGACGGTAACTGACAGCGAAGGCGCCTCCGAGACGGACCAGTCGCGCACGTTGCCGGCCGCCGTCAGATCGGCACGTAGCTGCGACAGCGCGTCGACCGGACCGGCCACCGTCAGCAGAGCCACCTCGGCCCGCATCGACTGCTGGGACGAGGACTTCGCCTTACGGATGGCGCCCAGGACCGAGGTGGCCAGGGTCAAGGGCGTGGCGTCGGCGGACAGCAGCGGCGTCGGCCACGCCGCACGGTGCACCGAACCCTGTTGCCACCAGGACCACACCTCTTCGGTGACATACGGCAGGAACGGCGCGAACAGGCGCAGCAGCGTCGACAGGGCGACAGCGAGCGCGGCCCGTGCGGACTCCACTGCGGACGAGCCGGCCTCGCCGTAGGCGCGGGCCTTGACCAGCTCCAGGTAGTCGTCGCAGAACGACCAGAAGAACTGCTCGGTGCGCTCGAGCGCCCGCGCGTAGTCGAAGGCCTCGAACGCGGCAGTCGCCTCCTCGACCACTGTGGACAGCGCGCCGAGCAGGGCGCGGTCGACCGGCTCGGTCACCAGGGCCGGGTCGGGCGAGCCGCCGAAGCCGAGCACGAACCGGCTGGCGTTGAGCAGCTTCACCGCGAGGCGGCGGCCGACCTTCATCTGGTTGGTGTCGAACGCGGTGTCGACGCCGGGCCGGGCGCTCGCCGCCCAGTACCGCACCGCGTCGGCGCCGAACTGGGTCAGGATGTGCTCCGGCGAGTCCTGGGCGTTGCCCTTCGACTTGGCGAGCTTCTTGCGGTCCGGGTCGAGGATCCAGCCGGCGATCGTCGCGCGCTGCCACGGCAGCACGCCGTGCTCGGTGTGCGCGCGCAGCACGGTGGCGAACAGCCAGGTGCGGATGATCTCGTGCGACTGCGGCCGCAGATCCATCGGGAACACCCGGTCGAACAGGTCCGGATCGTCGAGCCAGCCGCCCACGATCTGCGGGCTCAGCGACGACGTCGCCCAGGTGTCCATCACGTCCGGGTCGCCGACGAAGCCGCCCGGCTGCCCGCGGTCGACCTCCTCGAACCCCGGTGGCGTGTCACTGCTCGGGTCCATCGGCAACGCCTCGGGCACGATCGGCTCGTCGTACACCGGCCGGGCGTCGGCGTCCAAGCGGTACCACAGCGGAATCGGCACGCCGAAGAACCGCTGGCGGCTGATCACCCAGTCGCCGGTCAGGCCCTCGACCCAGTGCTCGTAGCGGGCGCGCATGAACGGGGGCGTCCACTCCAGCTCACGCCCGCGCGCCACCAGCGCCGCACGCAGCTGCGGCGACCGTCCGCCGTTGCGGATGTACCACTGGCGGGTGCCCACGATCTCGAGAGGCTTGTCACCCTTCTCGTAGAACTTCACCGCGTGCTTGACCGGGCGCGGTTCCCCGTCGAGCTCGCCGGACGCCCGCAACAGTGTGACGATCTTCTCCCGCGCCTGGTGCACGGTCAGCCCGGCGATCGGCGCGTAGTCGTCGTCCTCGACACCCGGCGGCGGCTGCAGGGCGAGCCGCCCGTTGCGCTGGATCACCGTGCGGGTCGGCAGGTCCAGCTCACGCCACCAGGTCACGTCGTTGAGGTCGCCGAAGGTGCACACCATGACCAGGCCGGTGCCCTTCTCCGGGTCGGCCAGGGGGTGTGCGAGCAGCGGGACGTCCACATTGAACAGCGGGGTGCGGACCGTCGTGCCGAAGTGCGGCCGGAACCGCTCGTCGTCGGGGTGCGCGACCAGCGCCACGCAGGCCGACAGCAGCTCGGGCCGCGTGGTCTCGACGAAGAACTCGCCGAACTTCAGGCGGTGGAAGGCGCCGGGCCGCTCGCGGTCCTCCAGCTCGGCCTGCGCCACCGCGGTGCCGAACGTGACGTCCCACAGCGTCGGCCCGTCGAGCGGATAGGCGTCGCCGCGGGCCAGGGCGTTGAGGAACCCGCGCTGGGCGGCGGCCCGCGCGCGGTCGCCGATCGTGGTGTAGAGGTGCGACCAGTCGACGGACAGGCCGACGCGCCGCCACAGTGCCTCGTAGGCCTGCTCATCGACTGCGGTCTGCCGATGGCACAGCTCCACGAAGTTGCGCCGGCTGATCTTCACCGGGGTCTTCCCGGGGCGGTCCGGCGGGGTGAAGTCCGGGTCGTACGGCAGGGTCGGGTCGCACTGCACGCCATACGTGACCTGGACCCGCCGCTCGGTCGGCAGCCCGTTGTCGTCCCAGCCGATCGGGTAGAACACCGTCTTGCCGCGCATGCGCTGGTAGCGCGCGATGAGATCAGTCTGCGTGTACGAGAAAACGTGACCCATGTGGAGCGCGCCGCTCACCGTCGGTGGCGGCGTGTCGATCGAGAACACGTCGGCGCGCTCTGCGGTGCGGTCGAAGCGGTACGTGCCCTCCGCGTCCCATACCTTCGCCCACCGCTCCTCGAGGCCGTCGAGGGTCGGTCGGTCCGGGATGCGTGCGGAATCGGGCATGTGCCCCATGCTAGAGCGGTGACGACTGCCACACCGCTCAATAACCGGGTCGCGGCCGGTCTCGTCTTCCTCAGCAGCGGTGCTGTCCTGGTGCTGGAGGTCGCCGGATTGCGCCTGATCGGACCGTACGTCGGGGTGACGCTCGAGACGAGCAGCGCCGTCATCGGGGTGGCCCTCGGTGCCATCGCCTACGGCACGTGGACCGGCGGCTGGCTCGCCGACCGCCGCCTGGACCCGGCGAAACTGCTGTCCCCGCTGCTGCTGCTCGGCGCGCTCGCGACCGCCGCCACCCTGCCGATCGTGCGCATCGCCGGGGAGTGGCTGCGCGGCACCGATCCCACCAGCGTGCTGCTCCTGGCGATGCTGACGCTCTTTCTGCCGGCGGCGCTGCTGTCGGCCGTCACCCCGCTGGTCGTCAAGCTTCAGCTCGGCGACCTCGCCCACACCGGCCGGGTCGTCGGCCGACTGTCGAGCGTGGGGACGCTCGGCGCGATCACCGCCACGCTCGGCACGGGGTTTGTGCTGGTCGCCACGGCACCGACGAGTGGCATCCTCTTCGGACTGGCGGGGGTCCTGGCCCTTGCCGGGTTCGGGCTGCTGGGGTACTGGCGGAAGCGCGCACCGGCGGTCACCGCCCTCGCCGTGATCACCGCCGGCGTGCCCGTCGCCGTCTTCGCGCCGGACCCGTGTGACGTCGAGACGGCGTACCACTGCGCGAGCGTCGCCGTCGACCACAACCGCCCGTCGGGGCGCACGCTGCTGCTCAACGGCGCCCAGCACTCCTATGTGGACCTCGACGACCCGACCCACCTCGAATACGCGTACACCCGCTGGATTGCGTCCTATGTGGACGAACTGCCGGCCGGCCGGCTCGACGCGCTGCACCTCGGCGGCGGTGGCTTCACCCTGCCCCGGTACCTCGCGGCGACCCGCCCCGGCACCGACAGCGTGGTGCTCGAGCTCGACGCCGCGCTGGTGACGCTGGACCGGCAGCGGCTCGGCCTGGTCACCGGCCCGCAACTGAGGGCCGTCACCGGCGACGCCCGCGCCAACCTGCACCGCGAGCCGTCCGCGTCGCGTGACCTGGTGATCGGCGACGCCTTCGGTCACCTGGTGGTCCCCTGGCACCTGGCCACCCGCGAGCTGACCGAGGACGTCCGGCGGGTGCTGCGGCCGGGTGGTGTCTACGCGCTGAACGTCATCGACGGCAAGGCCCGCCGGTTCGTCCGCGCCGAGGTGGCGACCGTCGCGTCGGTGTTCGCGCACGTGGCGCTGATCGCACCGCCGGCGGCCCTGCGCGGCGAGACGGGGAGCAACTTCGTGGTGCTCGGCTCGACGGAACCGCTGCGGCCCTTCGAGGCGCCGGTCGACGCGCAGGTGCTGACGGGCGACGGCCTGCGCGACTTCATCGGTGACGCCGCGGTGCTCACCGACGACTACGCGCCCGTCGACCAACTGCTCACGTATTCGCCGTAGAACCAGTCGGGTTGACGCCGCCAGCGTTTGAACTCCACCGATTGGGTACAACACACTGTTGACCAGTGAGAGTGAACGTGAGCAGGGAAAGGGAACGTCTGAAGGTGGTTGACGACGAGACGGTCTGGGAGCTGTCCGTGCACCGGCAGGACGGCCGTGCCCAACTCATGGCGGTGGGTGAGCTCGACCTCGACTCCGCGCCGAAACTGCTGGCAGAGGTGGTTCAGCAGCTGGAGGCCGGTGCGACAGCGGTCATCATCGATCTGACCGGCCTGTCTTTCATCGACTCGAGCGGCCTCGGCACGCTGGTCGGCTGCTGGCGCCGGGCGCAGAATGCCGGCGCGACCCTGGTCGTGGCGAACCCGAACGAGGACGTCGCCATGACCCTGGAGATCACCGGCCTGGACCAGATCCTGCCGATCATGCGGGATGGTGCAAACGCCTGACGGCGGGCTGAACCAGGGCGATCTCGGCCCAGACGGTCTTGCCGCCGGGATGCGGGCGGACCCCCCAGGCCCGCGCGAGTTTGCTCACTATCTGCAGGCCACGCCCTGACATGCTCGTGCTGTTGTCGATCTCCTGGATGCGGGGGACCTGCTCGCTGCCGTCGCCGACCTCGATGATCAGGACGTCATCGCGCCGGAGCAGGCGCAAGATGGCTGGCGGCATGCCGTGGCGCAGCGCGTTGGCGACGAGCTCGTGTCCGACCATGACCGCGCCGCGGCTGAGGTGGGCCAGCCCCCATGAGTCGAGCGCCTGTGAGATGACCCGCCGGGCCTGACGGGCGTGCCCTTGCGGGACGTCCACCTCGACCTGATCCGCATCCATGTCATTCATGGTGCCCCGCCGCTGCCGGAAAGAACAGCCTGCCCGTCGAAGGCGGTCGAGAAGTCCCGGCGCGGTGGCGGCCGGCCAGGGGGACCGGCGCGGCGGAGCACCGAAAGGGTGGGGCCGGACGGGCCTCGCGAACGGCCCTCCGAGCAGGTTTGCGCCGTACCCAGGCTGGGCACTCCGGAAGCCAATCATTTCCGCACCGCACGAAGCCCGGGGGTCCACATGCTCGTCCATCCTGAGACCGTCATCGCCACCAGCACACAGCGCGGCGCCGATGACGCCCGGACGGAGGACCTCCGTGAGGCGCTCACCGCCCGCCGGCAGGAACTCGAGACGGAACATGCCGAGGCCGTGGCCGAGATGACGCTCGCCGGCGTGGTCGACGCCGGGGACGACGTCGCCGACCTCGGCACCAAGGCCTTCAACCGGGAGCAGGAGTTCGCCCTCGCCCTGTCCATCCGCAGCCGTATGGATCAGGTCGACCGGGCGCTCGATCGGCTCGCGGCCGGGCGCTACGGCACCTGTGAGACCTGTTCCGAGGAGATCCCGGTCGCCCGGCTCGCCGCGTTCCCTTCGGTCACCCTGTGCGTGGCCTGCAAGTCGATCAGCGAGCGGCGGTAGTCGCGTTCAGCCGTTCGACCAGGTCGAGGGCGCGCTGGGCCGCGCGCTGCAGGTGGGGGAGGTACTCGGCCGCGGCCGGCGTGCCGGCCAGATCCTCGGCGAGAAACGTCGTGTAGTTCATGATCGCGCCGAGGGCGTTGGACAGGTCGTGGGCGCACGAGGATACCTCGGCCCGCAGTTCGGCGAGCGCCTCGTCGCCCATCCGGCCCTCCATGCTCTTCAAGCCTGACTAGAGTGGGTCCCGTTCGAACGTTACGGGGCGTAGTTGCATGATAACTCTAGTCACAACATTCCTGGTCGCGGTGATCTTCCTGCGGGCATTCACGGGGTATCTCCGCGACCGGGATCCGGTGCAGCGGGACATCACGCTGATCTTCCTGCCCACCCTTGCGGTCTGCGTCAACGGTCTGTTCCGCGAACTCTCGGACCGCCCGCTCCCCGTCGCCGCCGGCAGCTTCGCCACGGCCCTGCTCATGATCCAGCCGTACCTGACGCTGCGTCTCACGGCCCGCCTGCGCCACGTGCCCCGGTGGCTCGACCGCGCCCTGCTGGTGCTGCTGCTCGTCGGCTTCGCAGTGGCCGTCCTCGCGCCCCGGCCGCTGCACCTCGGGTACCTCATCCTGATCGCCGTCACCTTCATGGTCACCGAGGTCATCGCGGGATCGTTCCTGCTCAACGGCGCGAAACGGCGCTCCGGCGCGGCGCGGGTGCGGCTGCGGCTCGCCGCCGCCGCGACGTACCTCTTCGCGGTCATGATCTTGATCCTGTTCAGCGGCGCGGTCGTGTACCCGAACACCATGAGTTGGCTGTCCCAGACGGGCCGCGCCGTCGGGATGGTCTCGGCGCTGCTGTACCTCGTCGCGTTCATGCCGCCGGTCTGGCTGCGCCGGGTCATGTCGGCCACGGTCTGGTACGAGGCGACCGAGGATCTCCAGCGCCTGCCGGTCGCCGTCAGCACCGACCAGGTGTGGCGGCGCTACGTACAAGTGGTGCACGAGACCACCGGCACGGACGCGGTGATGCTCCTCGACGAGCGGCTCCACCGGATCGCGGCGGTCTGCCGGTCCGGCACCAGGCTGCCGCACGGGCCGATCACCGGCTTCACGCTCGACGAGCTGATTCATCAGCGGCAACCGATCGCCTTGCGTGAGGACCACCCGCTTGCCCGGCTCACCGGCACTCGCGTGGTGACCGCGTTGCCGATCGAACTCGCCGATCACAGCCGCGGCGCCGTGCTGCTCCTCGACCGGTACCGCGCCCTCTTCACCTCCGACGACCTGCGTCTCGCCCGTGTCCTCGGCGGCCAGGCCCGCCTGCTCGCCGAGCGCAGCATGATCATGGCCGAGCAGCGCAACCTGGCCGACCAGCTGGCCGACTCGGTCGCCGCACTCACCCACGCCAGCCAGGCCAAGAGCGACTTTCTCGCGAGTATGAGCCACGAGCTGCGCACCCCGCTGAACGCGATCATCGGCTTCAGTGACCTCATGCGTGCTGAGTCGCCCGACGGCGACCGCCGCGCGGTGCCCGCCGAATGGGTCGACCACGTCCACAACAGCGGCCGGCACCTGCTCGGGCTGATCAACGACATCCTCGACCTCGCGAAGGTGGAGGCCGGCCGGCTGGAGCTCAACCCGCGGCCCTTGGCGCTCGACACCGCTGTCGCCGAGGTCGCCACCAATCTCCGGCCGCTCACCGAGAACAGAGGGCTGCAGGTGTACCTCGACGTGCCGCCCGTCGCGGTGCGGGCCGACCCGCTGCGGTTCCGGCAGATCCTCGACAACCTGCTGTCCAACGCCATCAAGTTCACACCCGAGGAGGGCCTCATCGCGGTCACCGCCAACCAGGACGGCGACCGCGTGGCGATCACGGTCGCCGACAACGGGATCGGCATCGCCCCCGAGGACCAGGAGCGGGTCTTCGAGGAGTTCCAGCAGCTCGGCAGCGCCGCTCAGCGCAACGCCGGCACCGGGCTCGGCCTGGCGCTCACGCGGCGCCTGGTCGAGGCGCACGGCGGCACGATCTCGCTGGCCTCGACGCTCGGCGAGGGCAGCCGGTTCACCGTCCACCTGCCGGCCGCCGTGCTCGCGGCGCGGGACCCGATCCGGGTCGTCGAGCAGCAGGGTGTCGCCCGCGGCCGGGTGCTGATCGTCGACGACGACGCCAGCGCCGCCGAGCTGCTGCTGACCTACCTGGCGGCGGCCGGCTACCACGTGCGGGTCGCCAAAAGCGGTGAAGAGGGCCTGACCGCCGCTCACGAGTGGCAGCCGGACGCCATCCTGCTCGACGTGATCATGCCCGGCCTCGACGGCTGGGACGTGATCCGCGAACTGAAGCGCGACGACGCCCTGCGCGACATCCCGGTCTTCTTCGCCACGATCATCGACGACCGCAAGGCCGGCCTCTCGCTGGGCGCGGCGGACTTCTTCGTCAAGCCCGTCGACCACGACGCCCTCCTGGCCCAGTTGGCCCGGCACATCGCGCCCATGTCCGGCGATGATCCGGCGTCGGTACTGGTCGTCGACCGCGACGACCACACGCGCGCGGTGGTGGAGCAGCAGTTACGCGACGGCGGGATCGACGTCGTGACCTGCGACGACGGGCCGCAGGGCCTGCGCCTGTCCCGCGACCGGCACTTCGATCTGATCGTCTGCGACCTGCAGATGCCCGACGTCGACGGCTTCGCCCTGCTGGCCGGCCTGGAGGTGAACCCGGCGACGCGCGGCATCCCGGTGCTCGCCCTGACCGCCCCGGGCATACCGGACGCCGACCGCCGGCGCCTGACCGGCAAGGTCATCGGCACGGTACCGCGTAGCGCCGCCGCCTCGGACGGCCTGCGCGAGTGGATCGACCTCGCCGCGGTCGCCGGTGCGGTGTCCGACGCCCGTCAGGAAGGCGCCCCCAGATGAGCAAGGTGCTGCTGGTCGAGGACGAAGAGCTGAACCGGGTCCTGGTCCGGGCCATACTGGCCCGGGCGAGCGACGACGCCGTCCGCACGGTCGAGCTCGTCGAGGCCGGCAGCCTGGCCGGTGCGCGGACGGCCCTGGCGGACGGACCGGTCGACGTGGTCCTGCTCGACGTCAACCTGCCCGACGGCAACGGCCTCACGCTCGCCGCCGACCTGCGGGAACGGGCCGACCGTCCACAGGTCATCGCGTTGACCGCCAGTGTCCTGCCGCACGAGCGGGCGGCGGCGATGTCGGCGGGCTGCGACGCGTTCCTGGACAAGCCGTACGCGGCCCAGGCTCTCGTCGACCTCCTGAGTAGCCACCTGGGCCGTTGATGCGGTGCCCACCCGGGTTTGGGGTGGACCCGGCGTTGGGTAGGTGCCTGGGCACTCCCTCGTCCGGCAAACAGGAGGCAATGGGTGGAAACTCTTGCCGACGGCCTACGCCTGCAGATGGACGCTCTGGACTACGTCCTCCTGGCGCTCTACTTCATCACGGTTCTCGGGGTGGGTCTCGCGGCCCGCCGATCCATCCGCAACAGCGTCGACTTCTTCCTTTCCGGACGGTCGCTTCCCGCCTGGGTCACCGGCCTCGCCTTCATCTCCGCCAACCTGGGCGCGCTGGAGATCCTGGGCATGGCCGCCAACGGCGCCAAGTACGGCATGATGACCGTCCACTACTACTGGATCGGCGCCGTCCCGGCGATGGTCTTCCTCGGCATCGTGATGATGCCGTTCTACTACGGCTCGAAGGTCCGCAGCGTCCCCGAGTACATGCGCCGCCGCTTCAACCGGCCGGCCCACCTGCTCAACGCGCTGTCCTTCGCGCTCGCGCAGGTGCTCATCGCCGGTGTCAACCTCTACGCGCTGGCACTGATCATGCAGGCGCTGCTCGGCTGGCCGCTGTGGACCGCGATCGTGGTGGGCGCCGCCATCGTCCTCGTGTACATCACGCTGGGCGGCCTCTCGAGCGCCATCTACAACGAGGTCCTGCAGTTCTTCGTGATCATCGCGGGCCTCCTGCCGATCGCGATCATCGGCCTGGTGAAGGTCGGCGGCATCAACGGGCTGTTCAACGCGGTACGGGACACCACGCTCGGCGACGCCGGCCTGCACACCTGGTCGAACACCGGCGGCACCGACAACCCGCTGGGCGCCTCCTGGTGGGGCATCGTGTTCGGCCTCGGGTTCGTGCTGTCGTTCGGCTACTGGACGACCAACTTCGCCGAGGTCCAGCGCGGCCTGTCGGCCCGCAACATGAGCGCCGCCCGCCGGACGCCGATCATCGCGGCGTACCCGAAGCTGGTCATCCCGTTCGTGACCGTGATCCCGGGCCTGGTCGCCCTGGTGACCGTCAAGGGCCTCGGCGCCGACAAAGGCGACCTGCAGTACAACAACGCCATCCCGCTGCTGATGCGCGACTTCCTGCCCAACGGCGTGCTCGGCATCGCCGTCACCGGGCTGCTCGCGTCGTTCATGGCCGGCATGGCCGCCAACGTCTCCGGGTTCAACACCGTCTTCACGTACGACATCTGGCAGGAGTACGTGAAGAGGGACGAACCCGACCGTCACTACCTGAGCGTCGGGCGGATCATCACGGTGGTCGGCGTGATCATCGGCATCGGCACGGCGTTCATCGCCGCCGGCTACAGCAACATCATGGACTACATCCAGGCGCTGTTCTCGCTGTTCAACGCCCCGCTGTTCGCGACCTTCATCATCGGCATGTTCTGGAAGCGGATGACCGCCTGGGCCGGCTTCTGGGGGCTGCTGGCGGGCACGGTGGCGGCGTTCGTCACGTACGCGGGCTACAAGTGGTTCGGCTGGTTCACCTTCGGCTCGGACCTGGACGAATCGTTCTGGGGCGCGGGCATCGCATTCGTCACGGTCGCGATCGCCGCCGTGGTGGTCACGCTGATGACGACCCGCAAGACCGACGAGGAGCTCAACGGGCTCGTCTACGGCATCGGCAACCACGACCTCACCGCCGACGCCCTGGCCGGCGACGCCGCCTGGTACCGCTCGCCGGTCCTGCTCGGCGCCGTGGTCGTGGCCCTCGCCGTCGCCTTCTACCTGCCGTTCCTGTAGGAAAGGGTGTCCCGAACCATGAGTGACCAGGAGAAGAAGGTCGACACCGCACGGGCGGCCCGCCTGTTCGACGTGCGGCGGGTCATCGGCGGGCTGTTCACGGTCTACGGCGTGATCGTCACGATCGTCGGCCTGTTCGACTCGAAGGCCGAGATCGACAAGGCCGCCGGCGTCCGCATCAACCTCTGGATCGGCCTCGGCATGCTGGCGCTGGGCCTGCTGTTCCTGCTGTGGCAGTGGCTCCGCCCCGCCGACGAGCACCGTTGACCCGTCGCCCACCCGCAGCCCCCGCACCCGCAGGCCCCCGCACCCGCAGGTCCCCGCGATCTTGGAGTTGTGGTCCCTAACTTGTCGCTTTTATGCGGATAAAGCCAGGACCACAACTCCAAGATCGCGCGCCGGGAGGGCGCCGGGAGGGGGAGGGGGAAAGGGCCGAGGAGGGGAGCGACCCGGCCTGGGGGCGGGCGGCAGACTCCCGGCATGGAAATCGTGCTTGCCGACGCGGCGCCGGAACCTGAGTTCCTCGCCGGAACGGCCGTTGTCGTCGCGCTCGTCTGTGTCGCCGTTGTGGCCGCGATCGTCGTGCTGGTCGTCTGGCTGCTGCGCCGGACGAGAAACCGCAAGTACTAGAGCACCAGCAGCCCCATGAGCACCGAGCAGGCGTTCGCCCCGATGCTGATCACCAGTAGCAGTGCGCCATCTCGCCGTACGACTCCCAGCAGCGCAAGGGCCTCGACCACGGCGACCACCGCCTCCGCCGTCCAGAACCGGGTGGCCGACGGGCGCGGCGCCAGAAACCACCACAACGCCGGGTGCGTCAGCAGGTTGACCAGCGCGCCCAGCGCCGCCGCCCGCCGGCGGGTCGTGAGGCCCAGCGCGACCAGCGCCGCCGTGTACAGCGGCACCTCGACCGCCAGGGTCAGCAGCAGCGCGGGGAACATCGCATGAAGATAAGCCTGCTCTTCGCCGCCGCGGCCGCCGCTGCGCTCGCTGTCGCCCTCCAGGCGCCGCTGGCGACGACCGTCCTGGGGCTGATCGCGTTCGGCGTGTTGCACAACGTGCTCGAGCTGCGGTACGTCACCGGAAGGTTCGCGCCGGTCCTCAACGGGCGCTTCCTGGCCGTACTGCTCGGGCTGATCAGCGCGATCGTGCTCTGCCGGATCGCCGCCATGTTCATCGGCCAGCCGGCGCGGTACGCGGAGATCCTGATCGGCTACGCCGTGCTCGCGGCCGGCTGCGCCCACGCGCTGCGCCGCTGGTGGCTGGCCGGCGCCGGCGCGGTCCTGACGCTCGCTGCGGCGATATCGCTGGCCTGGCCCGGGTACCACTTCGTGGTCCTCGCGCACCTGCACAACGTCGTTCCGCTGTTCTTCCTGTGGGAGTGGGCCGGCCGCATCGGCAACGTCACCGCGCGCCGTTGGTTCCGCGCCACACAGCTCGGGTGGGTGCTGGTCGTGCCCGCCCTCCTGCTGGCCGGCGTCGCCGACCCGGCGCTGACCGGCGCCGAGCGGACGACCGTCGCCGCGTTCGCCGGCGACCCGGCCCGGATCATCGCCCTGAGCGCCCCGCCGGGCGCGGAGTCGATCATCGGCGCCCGGTTCCTGGTGATCTTCGCGTTCCTCCAGACGATGCACTACTTCGTCTGGGTCTGGTTCCTGCCGCGGCACGCCCCGGACGCGACCAGGGCGTTCGAGCGGCGCGCGCCGTGGCTCACCGGCGGCCGGGCCTGGGCGCTCGGCGCGGGCCTCGGCGCCGCCCTGGCCGTGCTGTTCGTGATCGACTACGCCTCCGGCCGGGCGATGTACAGCGCGTTCGCCTCCTACCACGCCTACCTGGAGTTCCCCGTGCTGCTCGCGATGCTGCTCGCGCTCCGGACGGATTCCGATGCAGCCGGTTCACAGCTGGTTTTCAGGGAAACCGCATCAAGTGGCCAGCAACCGGCGGCACTCTCGACATGACAAGGGAACCCTGACGCTATTTGGAGCGAATCATGACGCGGCTGCTTGTGGTCGACGACGAGCCGGACATCGTCGAGCTGCTCACCGCGAGCCTGAAGTACCACGGCTACGACGTGGCGAGCGCCACCAGCGGCCGGCAGGCCATGGAGGAGGCGCGCCGCTTCCGGCCCGACATGATCCTCCTCGACGTCATGATGCCCGAGCTGGACGGCTTCGAGGTGCTGCGCAAGCTACGCGGCGAGGGCACCCGTGTCCCGGTGCTGTTCCTGACCGCGCGCGACGCCACCGAGGACAAGATCAAGGGGCTCACGCTGGGCGGCGACGACTATGTCACCAAGCCGTTCAGCCTCTCCGAGATCCTGGCTCGCATCCAGGCGGTCCTGCGCCGGGTGGCCGACCCGGCGAGCGGCGCCGGCACGCAGACCTCGCGGCTCACCTTCGCCGACATCGAGCTGGACGAGGACACCCACGAGGTGTTCAAGGCCGGACAGGAGGTCCAGCTGTCCCCGACGGAGTTCAAGCTGCTGCGGTACTTCATGACGAACCCCAGCCGTGTGCTGTCCAAGGCGCAGATCCTGGACCACGTCTGGCAGTACGACTTCGGCGGTGACGCCGGCGTCGTGGAGTCGTACGTCTCCTACCTCCGGAAGAAGATCGACACCACCGAGCCGCGCCTGCTGCAGACGCTCCGCGGCGTCGGCTATTCGCTGCGCCTGCCACGGACATGAAAGCCCTGCCGCTCCGCATCAAGCTCGTCGGCTTGATGCTGATCCTGCTCGCCGCGGCGCTGGTCACGACCAGCGCCGTCGGCGTCTACAACACCCGCACCTACCTCAGCGACCGCCTCGACGAGCAGCTCAAGACCAGCGCTGACGGGGCCTTCACGGACTGCGGGCGCGGCTTCGTGAACACCGACGACCGGCACGGCCCGAAGCAGCTCACCGGCTACTACGTGGGGTGTGTCGACTGGAAAACCGGCGAGATCGACCGTTCGGCCTTCATCCCGAGTTACGACGGGCAGCAAGCCCCGAAACTGCCGACGAACGTCGGCGACCTGGCCGACGCCTCGGCCACCAAAATGCGGCTGCCCTACTACACGACGGTGCCCGCGGCAGGCGGAGACGGACACGACTGGCGGGTGCTGTTCACCGCCCGTCAGTCGCCCGGTGGCGTGCAGGCGGTTGTCGTCGCGCTCAGCTTCGACGAGGTCGACAAGACGGTCAACCAGCAGATCCGGATGAGCGCTGCGGTCGGGGGTGGGGTGCTCGTCCTGCTCGCGGTTGTTGCGTACCTGCTGGTGCGCTCCAGCCTGAGACCCCTGGTCGAGGTGGAGGAGACCGCCGAGGCGATCGCCGCCGGCGACCTCACCCGGCGGGTGCCCGAGGCCGACCCGCGGACCGAGGTCGGCGGCCTGTCGCAGGCCCTCAACACGATGCTGGGGCAGATCGAGACCGCGTTCGACGAACGGCGGGCCTCGGAAGAGGCGGCACGCGCCTCCGAGGAGGCCGCCAAGGCGTCCGAGGAGCGGATGCGCCGGTTCGTCGCCGACGCCAGCCACGAGTTGCGCACCCCGCTGACCTCGATCCGCGGCTTTGCGGAGCTGCACCGCCAGTCCGGCGGCAACCCGGCGGAGACGATCGGCCGGATCGAGCACCACGCCACCCGGATGGGCCTGCTCGTCGACGACCTGCTGCTGCTCGCCCGGATGGACCAGCAGCGCCCGTTGGAGAAGAAGCCGGTCGACCTGCTCGCCCTGGCCACCGACGCGCTGATCGACGCCCGGGTCACCGCCAAGGACCACCGGCTGCGGCTGCGCACCCCGAGCAGCGACGACGACGAAGCCGACGTCGAGCCGGCGATCGTCCTCGGCGACGCGACCCGCCTGCGCCAGGTGGTGCAGAACCTGCTGTCCAACGCGTTGACCCACACGCCGGCGGGGACCGAGGTGACCGTGTTCGTCGGCACCGGGGGCCGCGACGCGATCCTGGAGGTCGCCGACAACGGCCCCGGCATGACGGCCGAGGACGCCTCCCGCGTCTTCGAGCGGTTCTACCGGACCGACCCGTCACGGACCCGTGCCCTGGGCGGCTCGGGCCTGGGCCTGTCGATCGTGGCCGCCCTGGTCCACGCCCACGGCGGCCAGGTGACGCTGCGCACTGCGCCCGGGGAGGGCGCCGCCTTCCGCGTCACCCTCCCACTGGCCGAACAGCGCTAGCTGAACCGGATTTGGCATCACCTGTGCCTCGGTCATGGTGTATGGAATGAGTGTGTTCGATGGATTTCAGCTCGACCGGGTCGACCTGTGGGACGTCACGCTGCCCGTCCGGCACGGCGGGCGGGGGCCGGCGGTCCTGCTGCTGCACGGCCGCTCGTCCACGCACCGCATCTGGCAGCGGGTCGCGCCGCTGCTCGCGGACGGGTGCACGGTGGTCTGCCCGGAGCTGCCGGCGGGCCCGTCCGGCCGGCACGAGACGGCGCTCAACTGCATGGCCCTGATGAAGTCCTTCGGCCACGACCAGTTCTCGATCGCCGGCCGCGACGACGGCGCCCACATCGCACTCCACCTGGCCTTGGCGCATCCGATCCTCGTCGAGCGCCTGGCCCTGCTCGACACCGTGGCGCCGGAGGACGAGCCCGCCCGCCGCCGTCGTCTCACCTGCCCCACGCTGGTCCTGTGGTCCGCCGACGGCCTCGGGCACGACCCGTCGGCGAGCTGGCAGCCGTGGCTCGAGGACGTCCGGTGGGCCGAGACCCGCGGCGATCAGGACACGGCCGCGGCCCTGCGCGCCTTTCTCGGTCAGGCGCCCGGTGACACCAGGCCGGTCTCGTAGGCGACGATCACCAGCTGCGCCCGGTCGCGGGCGCCGAGCTTGGCGAGGATCCGGCCGATGTGCGTCTTCACGGTCGCCAGGCTGACCCCGAGGTGCTCGGCGATCTCCGGGTTGGACAGCCCCCGCCCGACGAGCATGAGCACCTCACGCTCCCGCTCGGTGACGCCGTCGAGGCGGCGCGGCACCGGGCGGGCCGGCCGCGGCCGCTGGACGAACTCGGCGATCAGCCGCCTGGTCACCGACGGCGCGAGCAGCGACTCCCCGGCGGCCACGACCCGGACCGCGGCGAGCAGGTCGGCCGGCGGGGTGTCCTTGAGCAGGAAGCCGCTGGCACCCGCGCGCAGCGCTCCGTAGACGTATTCGTCGAGGTCGAACGTCGTCAGGATCAGCACTCGCGTGCCGTCCGTCGCCGGGTCCGCGCAGATCCGCCGGGTCGCCTCGATGCCGTCCATCTCCGGCATCCGCACGTCCATGAGCACCACGTCGGGCCGGTGCTCGACGGCGAGCGCCACGGCCTCGGCGCCGGTGCCGGCCTCGGCGACCGTGGTGCAGTCCCCGCTGATGTCGACGAGCACCCGGAAGCTGCCCCGCAGCAGCGCCTGGTCGTCGGCGATGAGCACCCGGATCACGGTCGGCCACCGTACGGCAGCCGGGCCGTCACCGCGAACCCGCCGCCCGGCAGGGGACCCGCGGACAGGTCACCGCCGTGCAGCGCGACCCGCTCCCGCATGCCGATCAACCCGTGTCCGGCACCGTTCACCACGGCCTCCCGCATGCCGTCGTCGGTGACCTCGACCCGGACCTCCCCGGGATCCACCACGACCCGGGCGTGGCAGGTCGCGGGCGCCGCATGCTTCACCACGTTGGTCACCGCCTCCTGCATGATCCGGAAGACGGCCAGCCCGACCCCGGCGGGCACCGGGCCGGCCGCGGTGTCACGGCGCACGTCGAGCCGGACATCGACGCCGCCGACGGCCGCCCGCTCGGCCAGCCGCGGCAGGTCGGCGAGGCCCGGGGTCGCGCCGCCGTCGGAGCCGTCCTCCCGCAGCATGTCGAGCACCCGGCGTACCTCCGCCATCGCGGTGCGGCCGGTCTCCTCGATCACTCGCAGCGCGTCGCGCGCCTCCTGCGGGTTGGCCTCGGCGACATGGTTGCCGACGGATGCCTTCACGACGATCAGGGTCATCGTGTGAGCGATGACGTCATGCAGCTCGCGCGCCACCCGCAGCCGCTCCTCGATCGCGGCCTGCCGCACCAGTTCGCGACGCACCTGGCCGGCGTGTGCCCGCCGCTCACCGACGGTGTAGCCCACCAGGATCGCCGGCGTGATGACCACCAGCGCGTAACCGACGGCGGCGAGTGGGCTGATGGGCTCCCCGGAGGTGCCCGCCCACAGCAGGTCGCCGCCGGCGAGCGCACCGCCCACCACGGCCTCACCGATGATCGCGAGCCACAGCGTCCGCCGCTGCGGCGCCGAGGAGGCGAGCGTGTAGAACACCAGGACCAGCGCGAGGCACGGCGCCACCGCCGCGTATGAGGGGATGACCCCGGTCGTCAGCGTCGCCGCGGACGCGACGACGACCGCGACGGCGACGGCGCGGGGCCGCAGCCGGCGGGCCGCCACCGGCAGGCCGATCAGGAGGCCGGCCAGCAAGGAGACCCAGAACGGCTCGTTCGGGCCCTCCACGGGTGTAGCCCGGGCGGCGTAGCCGCACAGCAGCGCGAGGAGCAGCGCGAGGACGGTGTCCACGGCGACGAGGTCGACCAGGCGGAGCCGCCGGGTCAGCAGGGCACTGGCCACGCAGTCGACGGTAGCCGCCGGTGCCGGATCAGCGCGTCCGCTCGTGGGCCGTCAGCCCAGGGTATGACATCGGGGGCAGGAAGTGACGGCTCTGGTCCGACGCGCCACCGGCCCGGTTCGCGGCATCGTTTCCGGCCATGACGACACAGACGGTGGTACTGGAGGGCGTCCGAGCCGTCTACGGCACCGGCGCCCGCCGGGTGACCGCGCTCGACGGGGTCTCGGTGACGTTCGAGCGCGGCAGGCTCGCGGCGGTCATGGGGCCGTCCGGCTCCGGCAAGTCGACCCTCCTGCACTGCGCGGCCGGCCTGGACCGCCCGGCGGCGGGCCACATCAGCATCGACGGCGTCGCCCTCGACAAGCTCAGCGAAGACGGCCTGACCCGGCTGCGGCGCGACCGGATCGGCTTCGTATTCCAGGCGTTCAACCTGGTGTCGGCGCTGACCGCAGAGCAGAACGTCGCCCTGCCGCAGCGCCTCGCCGGCCGCCGCCCGCCCGCGTCGGACGTTGCCGCGGCGCTGGCCGCCGTCGGCCTCGCCGACCGGGCCCGGCACCGCCCGAGTGAGCTCTCCGGCGGCGAGCAGCAGCGGGTCGCCGTCGCCCGCGCCCTGATCAGCCGGCCCGCGGTGGTGTTCGCCGACGAGCCGACCGGAGCACTCGACAGCGTCACCTCACGCCAGGTCCTCGAGCTGCTGCGGGCACTCGTCGACGACCACGAGCTGACCGTGGTCATGGTGACGCACGACCCGGTCGCCGCCGGATACGCCGACCGCGTCGTGTTCCTCGCCGACGGCCGCGTCGTCGACGACGTCACCGGTCCGGTCCCCGTCGACGCGATCGCCGCACGGACGGCGCCGTCATGCTGAGGGCCCGCCGGGTCGCCGGTGCCTTCGTCGCGGTCACGATCGGGGTGGCGCTCGTCGCGGCCGCCATGCTGCTCCTCGCCGCGGGCCGCCCGCACGTCCCCGACCGGTTCGCCGCCGCGCCCGTGGTCGTGGCGGGCACCGAGGCGCACACACCCGCCAACCCGTTCCCACCGGCGCGGCCCTGGTCCACCCGCGCGGCCGAGGACCTCGCCGCACGCCTCGCCGCCGTGCCGGGTGTCGCGGCCGCCGTGCCGGACCGGACCTTCTACGTCCAGGCACTCGTCGACGGCCGCCCGCGGCAGGAACCGTCCGAGGGCCACGGCTGGTCCAGCGTCCGCCTGGCGGGCCTCGGCCTGACGGCGGGCGCCGAGCCGCGGAAGGCCGGCGAGGTGGTCGTCGACCGTGCCCTGGGACTCGCGCCCGGCTCGGCGGTGACCCTGCTGACCGCGGCCGGCCCGGCGCCGTATGTGGTGACCGGGGTCGTCGACGCGCCCCTGCTGCTGGTGGCGGACGAGGTCGCCGCGGCCGCGGCGCCCGGTGTGCGGGCGATCGGCCTGGTCCTGGCGCCGGGCGCCGACCCCGGTCGGGTGGCCGCCGCCGCGCGGACCGTCGTGGGCGGTGACGGAAGGGTCCTCGCCGGGTCGGCGCGCGGCGCGCTGGAGCCGCGGGCCGACGCTCGGACGCGCTGGATCGGCATGCAGGTGCTCACCGGCACCGCCGCGCTGGCCGGGTTCGTCACGGTGTTTGTCGTGGCCTCGACGTTCGCGTTCACGGTCGCGCAGCGCCGCCGCGAACTCGGCCTGCTCCGCGCGATCGGTGCGACGCCCCGCCAGATCCGGCGCGCGGTCCAGGGCGAGGCCCTGGCGGTCGGATGTGCCGGCTCGGTCGCCGGCCTGCTCATCGGCGCCGCGGCCGCACCGGCACTCGGTCGTGTTCTGATCGACGCCGGGTTCGAGCCGGCGACCTACACCGTCGGTTACGCGCTGTGGCCCATCGCCGTGTCGCTCACCGTCGGGCCGCTGGTCGCGCTGGCGGGCGCGGCCACGGCGGCGCGGCGGGCGGCCCGGGTCCGGCCCCTGGAGGCGCTGCGGGATGCGGCCGTCGAACAGCGGCCGATGGGGCGGGCGCGCTGGATCGTCGGCGGCCTCGCCGTCGCGGCCGGGGTCGCGCTCGCGATCGGGACAGCCACCTCCGGCGACGCCCAGGACGGCGCGACGTTCGCGCTGTACAGCGCCATGGCCCTGGTCACCGGGGCGGCCGTGCTCGCGCCCGCCGCGGTGCCGCCGGTCGTGCGGCTGTGCCGCGGCGGTGCGATCGCGCAGCTCATCCGGGAGAGTACGCTGACCGCGCCCCGCCGCACCGCGTCGACCGCCGCGCCGGTGCTCCTCACGGTCGCCTTCGCGGTGCTGGTCTCGGGCATGGTCCGGACCACGACCGACGCCTATGCGGCGGGCCGCGCGGCGGACGTCGACACCCGCTGGGCGCTGGTCCCGGACCGGACACCGGGCCTGTCCGACGCCGTGTTCGCCGGCCTGCCGGCCGACGCGCCGTTGCCGACGACGGTCTACACGGACGACGGCGTGCTGACCGCCGTCGGCGTCGCGGGGGGCGCCGCCCAGGCCGGGGAGGTCACCGTCTCGGCCTCGACGAACCGGCGGGTCGGCGAGACGATGACGGTGGTCTTCGCCGACGGCGAGGCGGTCCCGCTGCTGGTCGCCGCGGTGGCCCCGACCGGTGACCTGCGGGGAGACCTGGTGCTGTCCCGCGACGTCGTGCGGGCCCACGACCCGTCGGCGCTGGCGCCGGCCGTCCACCTGCGCGAGCCGGTCGAGCCGCCGGCCGGATCGGGCGCGCGGGTCGTTGACGTCGCGACGTGGGCGGCCGAGGCGGACAGCGCGGAGGACCGGCTGGTCTGGCTGGCCACGCTCATGCTCATCGGGGTGTCCGCCGGCTACGGCGCGATCGCGGTCGCCAACACCCTGCTGATGGCGGGTGCGGGCCGGGCACCGGACGTGCGGGTCGTGCGCCTGGCAGGTGCGACCCGACGGCAGGTCCTCGCGTTTGTGGTCGGCGAGTCGGCGTTTGTCGTGCTGATCGGTGCGGTCCTCGGCGGGGTGGTCGCGTTCGCCGCGCTGCTGAGCATCCGCGCCGGCCTCAGCGAGCAGGTCGGCGCGCCGGTGGACCTGGTCGTGCCCTGGTCCGTGATCGGCGTCGTCGTCGGTCTCTGCCTGCTGCTGGCCACCCTGGCCGCGGCGGCGACCGCCCGCCGGGAGCCCGCGGTCCAGTGCTGACGACCGGGCGCCCGGGTCCGTCCGATGTGGACTGACCCGGGCGATCGGCCCTGTGGGAGTCAGGCCTTTCTGATGGCGTCGCCGTCGACCGTGATGGCCACCGCGGCGAGCGGCTTCTTCGCCGGGCCCTCCGCGACCGAACCGTCCGCCACCTTGAACTTGCTGCCGTGGCACGGACAGTTGATCGTGCCGCCGGAGACGTCTCCCACCACACATCCGGCGTGCGTGCATACCGCGGTGAAGCACTTGAAGGTGCCGGCCGTCGGCTGGGTCACCACGATCTTCTGATCCTCGAAGACCTTGCCGCCGCCGACCGGGATGTCACCGGTCCTGGCGAACCCGCCGCCTTGCGCGCCCGCGCCGCCGTCGGTCGCGCCGGTTCCCGGGTCGGCCGGTGCGGCGCCGCCGCCCGTGTCGCCGTATGCCGCGCAGCCCGCCAGAGCGGCGGTGAGGCCCGCCGCGCCCGCACCGGCCAGCAGGGTTCGGCGAGTCGTCTGGTTGCTCACAGCAGGTTCCCTTTCAGAACTTGACGCCGAACGTGGTGAAGAACCACAGCGCGGAGGTGACGAACAGGCCGGACAGGCCCGTGAAGACGAGGCCGCCGAAGACCGGCAGCGCCCAGTTCGGCACGCCCTTCTTGGCGAGGACGAGCATCTTCATGGCGAACGCGCCGTAGAAGAAGCAGCCGAGCAGCGAGTGGACGAGCACGCGGGTGTCGTAGTCGGCGAAGCCCAGCGCGTACAGGCAGTGCAGCGCGACCGGGATCGACACGATGAACGCCGCCCGGCCCGACCAGCGGTGCACACCGCCGAGCCAGGAGGCGTCGCGGAACACCGGGAGCTTGCCGTACATCACGAGCGCGGTGAACAGCTGCACCAGCGCCAGCAGGAAGGCCAGCGTGGCCAGCCAGACCTTGACCGTCTGCGGGCTGGAGAAGCCGGCGACGTTCACCGCGATGCCGGTCGGTTCGTGGAGCTTGCCGTAGACGCCGAGCGCGCCGGCGACGAGGCAGCCGACGAGCACCGGCACGATGAGCGCGGCGGCCGTCTTCGGGCTGGTCGGCCCGACCACGGGAGGTGGCGGCGGCAGCTGCGCCGGCGCGGGCCAGGAGTCGGTTGCGGGCAGCGGTTGTTCCATCGGGGCTGACATCGTCGTGGCTCCTGTTCAGCTACCGCTGCCGGCGGGCAGGCTGGCCTCGATCGCGACGGTGGTGCCGTCGACGGTGACGGTCCTGGTGTTCACGTCGAACGCCGGCGCCGGCTTCGGGTTGCCGCCCGTGTTGTCGACGCCGACCTGGCGTCCGTCCGGCAGGACGACCCAGCTGGCGTCGAGCCTGTTGCGCAGCGCGGACGCCGAGCGGTAGAGGCCGGACGGTGCCGCCGCGGGCTTGACGGTGAACTCCCACGTCTTGCTGCCGGCGGTGACGCTGCCCTTGGCCTGCCCGTTGCCGTACGTGCCCGCGAGGCTGCCCTTCGGCCCTTTCAGCACGATCTGCCCGTCGGTCATGGTGCCTTCCAGCCACGCCTCGACGGACTTGCCGTCGCAGACGTACGCGATCGCCTTGCCCTTGTTGACGACGATGGCGAGTGACGCCACCCCGCCGGCGACGGAGCCGGCGTACGTCACGGTCCCCTGCTGGCCGGCCGGGCCGCTGCCGTCACCGGTCACCGCCGCCGTTGACGGTGGCGCGGGAGGAGGAGGCGGCTCCGCCGTCTGTGTGGTGGCCGCAGGGGCCGCAGCGGTTGTGGTCTGCGTCGCCGCGGCGTTGTTGCGCGCCACGTTGTTGCTGAGGTCGACATTGAGCGTGTAGAGCACGCCGGCGACGACCAGGCCGGCGCCCAGGGTGATGATCGGTCCCGTGAACTTCATCGGTGGCTCCCACAGAGTGATCGCACCCGTCAGGTGCTGTCGATGAATATGAGACCGAGGTTGGCGTAGCGTGTCTGCGTCCAAAGACGCACAACGCAACTGCTGCAATGTCGCCGAAGTGACCTTGAAGGGTGGGTGCGTCGATGCCTCGCGTCGTCGTCTGGGCCGCGCATCTCGCGCTGCCGATCGCCGGACTCTGGCTGTTGCTGACGGTGCCCGACGCCGATGTCATCTGGCAGCACCATCAGACCCACTTCTGGCTGGTGCTCGTGGTGGCGGCCGTCAACGTCGCGATCGGCGTGGCGATGAGCATCGCGGCGCACAACCGCTCGGACGGCCGGCTGTTCCTGGTCTCCCTGGTCTTCCTCGCGGCGGCGGGGTTCCTCTTCGCGCACGCGATCGCCACCCCGGGCGTCCTGATCGGCCACCCCAACGCCGGGTTCGACACCGCCATGGCGGTGGGTCTGATCATCGGAGCGGTACTGGCCGTGCTGTCGTCATTACGACTTCCCGCGGGCATCCCGCGCTGGCAGTCGGGCCTGCGGGTCGCGCTGGCGCTGATCCTCTTCGCCTGGATGGTCGTCTCGCTGCTGGACCTGCCGCCGTTGAGCCGTCAGACGCAGGTCCGCGAGGTCGAGGGCGTGATGGTGTGGCCGGCGCTGGCGGCCGTGGTGCTGTACCTCGTCGCGGCGGTGCGCTTCTACCTGCTCCACCGGCGGGCGCCGAGCGCCGTGCTGATCTCGGTCGTTACGGCGTTCGTCCTGCTCGCCGAGGCGATGGTCGCCGTGACACTGGCCGACAAGTGGCGGCTGTCGTGGTGGGAGTGGCACCTGATCCTGACCACCGCCTTCCTCTTCGTCGGCTATTCCGCCTACGTCCAGTACCGTCGGGAAGGCACCGCCGCCGGGCTTTTCGACGGCATCGCGGTCGCCGAGACGACCCGGCGGGTCCGGGCGCAGTATGAGGCGGCGCTCGAGGAACTCGTCGCCGCGCTGCAGGAGTCGGAGCGGGGCGAGCGGCCGGAGCGGCTGGCCGTGCGGATGGCGGAGCGCTTCGGGCTGACCGAGAAGCAGGCCGCGGTCCTGGACCGGGCGGCCGCGGCGCTGCTCGCCGAGCGGGACCTGTCCGGCAGGCTCGGCGCGCTGGTGACCGTGGGGGAGCAGGCCCGGGTCGGCGCGGGGGAGCACGAGTTCCTGCGGGCCGCCGCAGCCGCCGTCGAGCCCTCGTTCGGACCCGTCGAGATCGGGCTGATCTCCGACGGGCGCCTCGACCTGCGGGGCGCGGACACCCTTCCGCTCACGGTCAAGGGGCAGGTCGCCGGCGCCGTGCGGATCCCGCCCGGCGGCCGGGCGGAGCTGCGGGCCACCCTCGCCAACCAGCTGTCGATCGGACTCGAGAACGCCCGGCTCTACGGGCAGCTGTCGACGCTCTTCCGCCAGTACATGTCGCCGGACGTCGCGGCCGCGTTGCTCGCCGACCCGGACCAGGCCGCGCTCGGCGGCCAGCTCGTCGACGTGACCGCGCTCTTCGCCGACCTGCGCGGGTTCACCACGTTCTCCGAGGCGGTGGAGCCGGGTGACATCGTCGAGATGCTGAACCGGTACCACGGCGTCGCCGTGCCGTGCATCCTCGACAACGGCGGCACGATCGTGCAGTTCGTCGGCGACGCGCTGCTGGCACTGTTCAACGCGCCGGCCCGGCAGGCCGACCACGAGCTGCGGGCGGTGCGCGCCGCGCTGCAGATGCAGGCCGCGGTCCGGGAGATCGCCGAGGGCCGGCCGGACTGGCCGCGGTTCCGGGTCGGCGCCAACACCGGACCGGCGCTGGTCGGCAACATCGGCAGCGAGCTGCTGCGCGGCTTCAACGCGATGGGTGACGCGGTCAACGTGGCGGCCCGGCTGCAGACCATCGCCGAGCCCGGCCAGGTCGTGATCGGCGGCGCCACCTTCGACGCCGTCGCCGACCGGACCCGCGCGGCCTTCCTCGGCGACCTGGAAGTGAAAGGTCGCCGGCAGACAGTCCGGGCGTACGCGGTGGAGGCTTTGTCATGACCGAGTTCTTCGATCTGTTGCACCCTGACGAGCAGGCCGCCCTGGAGGCAGCCGGGCATCACAAACAGTGGAAGCGCGGCGCGGTCATCTACCGCGAGGGCAGCCGGTCCGAGTCGGTGGTCATCGTGCGCTCCGGCCGGGCGAAGGTCTCCTCCGACACCGCCTCCGGCACCGAGGTCGTGCTCGCCGTCCGCGGCCCGGGTGCGCTGCTCGGGGAGCTGTCCGCGATCGACGGCGGTCCCCGTTCGGCGACCGTGACCGCGCTCGAACCCGTCACCGCGCTGTCTGTGCCGTCGCCTGATTTCGAGCGGTACCTCCTGGGCCACGCCCGCGTCTCGTTCCTCCTCATGCGGGAGCTGACCCGCCGGCTGCGGGACGCCGACCGCAAGCGCATCGAGTTCGGCGCGTACGACACCACCGGACGGGTGGCCGCCCGGCTGATCGAGCTGGCGGAGCGCTTCGGTGAGCAGACCGGCGACGGGCTGCGGATCAACCTGCCGCTGTCCCAGGACGAGCTGGCCGGCTGGACCGGGGCCTCGCGCGAGGCGGTGACCAAGGCGCTGCGCACGCTGCGCGAAGAAGGCTTGATTCAGACGGGACGCCTGCACGTGATCGTCCACGATCTCTCGGCGTTGAGAGATCGTGCTCAATAGATGAGGGTCACCCTTGCTTTGACCCTTGCAACTATGCGCATACCCAGTAGTCGATCTTCAAGCGGTGCGCACAGCCCCTACTCTCTCGCGACAGGTGCATCGAGGCATCGACATATTGCCTTGGTGCTTACATGCCCCACCAGGGAGGAACCTGTGCGTAAATTGACCGTGGGACTGCTGAGTCTCACGCTTGCGTCGGGGATGGGGGTGTTCGTCGGCGGAGGCGCGGCACATGCCGTCCCGGCCAAGCAGCCACCGTCCTTCGACACCGCGTCGCCCTCCGACGAGTTGCCCAACCCGGCTGAGGAGAAGCGGCGCGAGGCTCGTGAGGTCGCGCTGTCCCAGGTCCTGTCAGGCCAGGCGGCCACGGAGAAGCGTGGAGCGAGCACGGTCGTCAAGATCGGCGACAAGCGCAGGGGCCACGTCGACAAGTACGTCGAGCTGAGCCGCGAGAAGACGGACAAGATCTTCGTCGTGCTCGCAGAGTTCGGCAACCAGCGGCACCCGAACTACCCGGACCAGGACACCAGCCCGAACTTCGAGGGTCCGATCCGCTTCGACGGCCCGCTGCACAACGAGATCCCGGCGCCGAACCGTGCCGTGGACAACTCGACGATCTGGCGGCAGGACTTCAGCAAGCAGTACTTCGAGAACATGTACTTCGCGACCGGCAACGGCACGGAGTCGCTCAAGACGTACTACGAGCAGCAGTCCTCGGGCCGCTACAGCGTCGACGGCATGGTCACCGACTGGGTGAAGGTCCCGTACAACGAGGCCCGCTACGGCCGGTCCAACGGTTACCCGTGTGCCGCCAACAACTGCAGCAACGTCTGGTACCTCATCCAGGACGCCATCAACGCGTGGGTCGACGGGCAGCACGCCCAGGGCAAGACCGACGCCGAGATCAAGGCCACGCTCGCCTCGTACGACACGTGGGACCGGTACGACTACGACCACGACGGCGACTTCAACGAGCCCGACGGCTACATCGACCACTTCCAGATCGTCCACTCCGGCGGCGACCAGGCCGACGGCGACCCGTACCAGGGTGAGGACGCGATCTGGAGCCACCGCTGGGCCGTGTTCCAGAACACCACCACCGGCCCCGACTACAACAAGTTCGGTGGCACGCAGATCGGCACCACCGGCCTGTGGGTGCGTGACTACACGATCCAGCCGGAGAACGGCGGCCTGAGCGTCTTCGCGCACGAGTACGGCCACGACCTCGGCCTGCCGGACCACTACGACACCACGGGCGCCGGCGGCAACGCCGAGAATCCGGTGAACTGGTGGACCATCATGGGCCAGAGCCGGGTCAGCCTGCCCGGCGACAACGGCATCGCGGCCCGCGCCGCCGACCTCGGCGCGTGGGACAAGCTGCAGCTCGGCTGGCTGGACTACAAGACGGTCAACGCCGGCCAGACCAAGCTCGTCGACCTCGGACCGCACGAGTACAACAGCAAGAAGCCGCAGGCCGTCGTCGTGAACCTGCCGAAGAAGAAGGTCGTCACCAACCTGCCGGTCCCACCGGAGGGAAGCAAGTCGTGGTGGAGCGGTCAGGGCAACAACCTGAACAACACGCTCACCCGCACGGTGACGCTGCCCGCCGGTACCTCGACGCTGAGCTTCCAGGCGGCGTGGGACATCGAGGACTGCGACACCGACCCGTGTGACTACGCCTACGTCGAGGTCGACGACGGCACCGGGTTCAAGCCGGTGAAGGGCTCGATCGGCAACGCGCCCGAGTCGGAGGGCGGCGCCGGTATCAAGGGCACCAGCTCGGGCTGGGCCGCGGCCACGTTCGACCTGTCCGCCTACGCGGGCAAGGCGATCGGCCTGCGGTTCCGCTACAGCACCGACCCGGCCGCCGGTGGCCAGGGCTTCTTCGCCGACAACATCAAGCTGACCAACGGTGCGACCACGATCTTCGCCGACGGTGCCGAGTCCGGTGCCAACGGCTGGACCGCGGTCGGCTTCAGTGCCACCGGGGCCAGCTTCACCACCGAGTACGACAACTACATCATCGCCTCGCACCGCACGTACGAGTCCTACGACAAGTACATGAAGACCGGCCCGTACAACTTCGGCTTCGCCGACCGGCCGGACTTCGTCGAGCACTTCCCGTACCAGGCCGGCCTGCTGGTCACGTACTGGGACACCTCGTACCGGGACAACAACACGAGCACGCACCACGGCGAGGGCATGATCCTGCCGGTCGACTCGCACCCGGACCTGGTGCTGAAGGGCGACGGCACGCCGTGGCGCCCGCGGATCCAGGCGTTCGACGCGCCGTTCTCCATGCGGAAGACGGACCAGTTCACCCTGCACTACGGGGCGAGCAACGCGTCGAGCACGCTCGGCGGCCAGTGGGGCAACCCGCTGTTCGACGACAGCAAGAGCTACTACCGCGAGGACCCGGCCAACAACGTCTACTACGGCGTCAAGGTCCCGAACAACGGCGTGAAGATCTTCACGCTCTTCGAGAACGGCACGTCCATGACCATCCTGGTCACGGCCTGACCGTTCGCCTGACGAACGGAACCGCGCACGGCGAGGAGGAGGTCCAAGTGGGCATGAGAACACTCGGACTCCTCCTCGCCGTCACGGCGGTTCTCGCCGGCTGCGCCTCCCGCTCCCCCGGCGGCGCCGACACGGCCGCACCAGGGGGCTCGGCCTCGGGGACGGCCTCGGTCGCCGCGTCCGCTCCGGCCTCCGCCGGCACGCCGGCCGCCTCGCCGCGCAGCGTCCAGCCGGTGCCCACCGTCAGCCTGCCGACCGGCCTGCCGAAGACCAGGGAGCCGGAGCCGCCGACCGACGACTTCCCGCAGGTCACGACGCGGGGGAGGATCCGGGTGGAGGGGCAGTGCGTCGACCTCGTGACCGACTCGGTGACCTGGACGCTGCTCGGCCCCGACGCGGCGAAGCTGCGCGACGGCCAGCAGGTCAAGGTCGTGGGCGTGCCCAACCCCGAGGCTCGCACCGTGTGCACCGGCAGCCCGCTGACCCCGCAGACGGTGACCCCGGTCTGACCCGGGTAAGGACACCCGATCCGGGTGAACCCGCCCGCTCAGGGGCGGCGAACCGTTAAGACATGAGCGGTCCACTACCTCAGCCTGGGCAACGCGCGCCCGATTTTGAGCTGCCGGCCGGTCCGGATGCCCACAAGGTTGGCACCACGCAGTTTCGCGGGCGCCCAACGGTCCTCGCCTTCTACCCGGCGGACTGGAGCCCGGTCTGCAGCGATCAGATGTCGCTCTATTCGGCCGTCATGCCCGAGTTCGAGCGCTACAACGCCGGCGTGCTGGGCATCTCCGTCGACGGCGTGTGGTCGCACAAGGCCTTCGCGGAGGATCGGGGCATCCACTTCCCGCTGCTCGCCGACTTCGAGCCGAAGGGGGCCGTCGCTCGCGACTACGGCGTCTACGACGAGTCCACCGGGATGTGTGAGCGTGCGCTGTTCGTGCTGGACGCCGACGGCGTGGTGGTCTGGAGTCATGTCTCCCCGCCGGGGACGAACCCTGGCGCCGACGGGATCCTCAACGCCCTCGAGGGGCTCGACAGTGAAAGGCGGCCAGTGCTATGACGACCACTCCGTTCCAGGTCACGCTGGCTCGACTGGTGGTGCCCGTCGGCCCCGAGGACCACGCGATCGGCCCGGAGACGGCACCCGTGTCGCTGGTCGAGTACGGCGACTTCCAGTGCCCGTACTGCGGCATGGCGCATTCCATCCTGCAGGACCTGTTGCGGCTGCGGCAGGATACGGTGCGCTTCACGTTCCGTCACTTTCCGCTGACAAACGTCCACCCGTACGCGGAACTCGCGGCCGAGGTGTCCGAGGCGGCCGGTGCGCGTGGCAAGTTCTGGCCGATGTACGACTGGCTCTTCGAGCACCAGCGCGCCATCAACCCCCGGCAGCTGATGGTCGGCGTGGAGCAGCTCGACCTGCCGTCCGACGAGATCGCCGACGAGGTCGGCGCCCACCTGCACCTCGACCGGGTGCGCCGGGACTTCGTGGGCGGCGTGCGCAGCGGGGTCAACGGCACCCCGACCTTCTACATCAACGGCGTCCGGCACGACGGCGGATACTCGCTGGAGGAGCTGCTGGAGGCCGTCGACGAGGCTGCGGAGGCGGCGAGCGGGCCGCCCGTCGTGTAGGCGTTCACCGCTGGGCGGCGCAGTGGCTACAGTCCGTACGGGGCGTAGCTACTGTGAATCTTGTTCGCGATCGCTCGACGTCACCACGCGTCATGTCGAGTTGAAAGCGTTCCGTCATTTCGCGGAATCTTATAGATCATCACGCGCCGATCGTTGATCTGCATTCGCACTGGTGGCGCTGAGAAGGCGACGCCAAAAGCGACATGATCCGTCGCCGTCTAAGGCGCGACAACGTGGCACATATGCCTGCGCGCATGTCACGGAACGTACCGCTGGCAGCGAAATCCCGCCAGTGACGCTCAGTAGCTCACGATTCGTGCGGCCACCGTCAATACCACTTTTGTTGATCTGTGTTAACACAACGCTTCATTTCGGGAGTTGCGAAGACGCTTACGCGCAGTGCATGCTTTCGCGTTGGGTCCCGAGGTCTTTCGGGACCAAACTTGAAGCGTTCAGGAAATCGGCGGAACCTCGGGTCTTGTGGGAGGGCCCCGGGAAGCGTGCGGTCCGAGGGGGTCGCACGACGAGACGGAAGTGCGGTGATGGTGCGCGCCTGGGTGGGTTTCAACGGCGCGGCGTGCCCTGCGCACCTTCCGGTACGGCGCGGGAGTGCTGGCGGATGCTGCTTGCCGATGACTTCTTCCTGATCGCGCACGACGACCGGGACGGCAAGTCCCGCCTGTCGCAGCGCGCGGTCGAGCTCGGGCTGGCCGGCGCCATGCTCGGTGAGCTGGTGCTCGAGCAGAGGATCGTCTGCGAGGGGCCGCGCCTGCGGGTGATCAGCCGCGAACCACCGTCCGACCCGCTCGCGCACACCAACCTGGCCACGATGATCGCCGAGACGCAGCACCGCGAGGTGCGCACCTGGCTGCTGTTCCTGGGCCAGACGGCGGTCGACGCGGTCGGGCAGCGCCTCGCACGCGTCGGGCTGGTCGAGCAGACCACGGTCCGGCGCCTGCTGCGCAGCACGACCCGATGGGTGTCGACCGACATCAACCTCCCTGCCGGTCGCGTGGTGCGGCTCCGCCGCCTGCTCACCGGCGCGGAGCCGATGCGGGTCGCCGACACCACACTCGCCGGCCTGGCCGAGGCGACCGGGCTTACCGGTCACGTCCTCTGGGACGCCGACCAGACCAGCACAAGACGACTTCAGCAGGCGATCGCCGCGCTGCCGCCGCCCTTGCGCGACCTCATCCTCGAGGTCGAGTCGGCGGTCGGTGACGCGGTGCTTTCCCAGCGCGGGTGACGGCGCGGCTCGGACTTCCCTCTCCCCTTCCCCCCTCAACCCCTGGAGGACCGATGTCCGCGCGACCTAGCGTGGTATCACAGGCATTAGCCCGCGACAGGCTGGGCGTGCCTTCCGTCATCATGTTCGCCCTCACGGCGGCCGCACCCCTGATGGTGGTCGGCGCCCTGGTGTCCAGCGCGTGGGGCTGGGTCGGCACCACCGGCTTCCCCCTCGCGTTCGTGATCATCGCGATCGTCCTGGCCCTGTTCAGCTTCGGCTACGTCGCGATGTCCCGGCACATCACCAACGCGGGCGCGTTCTACAGCTACATCTCGCAGGGCCTCGGCCGGCCGCTCGGCGTCGCCGGTGCCCTCGTCGCGCTGCTGGCCTACAACCTGCTGCAGATCGGCCTCTACGGCGCGTTCGGCTTCTACGCCTCGCTGATCCTCGCGGAGAAGGCCGACGTCAACGTCGAGTGGTGGATCCTGGCGCTGGCGCTGTGGCTCATCGTCGCGGTGCTCGGCCTGCTGCGCGTCGACGTCAACAGCAAGGTCCTCATGGTCCTGCTCGGCGCCGAGCTCATCGTCGTGACCATCTTCGACGTGATCTTCTTCAGCAACCCGGACGGCGGCTCGATCAGCTTCGAGCCGTGGACCTGGGGCGCCCTGAGCAGCGCGGCCGGCCCGGCGTTCGCCGTCGCGGTCACCGCGTTCGTCGGCTTCGAGGCCGCGCCGGTCTTCGCCGAGGAGGCCCGCAGTAAGAACCGCACCGTCGCCGCGGCCACCTTCCTCGGTCTGGCCGTCATGGTGTTCTCCTACGCGATCACCAGCTGGGCCGCCGCGTCCAGCATCGGCGTGGACAAGACCGTCCCGATGGCGCAGGAGATGGCCGACAGCGGCGGTCCGTTCTTCCCGACGCTCGCGGAGAAGGGCGGCGCGTGGGCCGCCGACGTCGGCCTCATCCTGCTGACCACCAGCATCGCGGCCGCCGCCCTGAGCTACCACAACACGACCGCGCGGTACGCCTTCGCGCTCGGCCGCGAGCGGGTGCTCCCGGCGTTCTTCGGCCGCACCCGGGCCCGCTCCGGCGCACCGGCCTCCGGCTCGCTGTTCCAGACCGTCATCGCGCTCGTCGTCCTCGTGCTCTTCGCGGTGCAGGGCTGGGACCCGATGCTCAACCTGTTCTTCTGGCTGGGCACCTCGGGCGGAGTCGGTGTGCTGTTCCTCGTCACGGCGACCTCGTTGTCGGTCATCTTCTACTTCGCCAAGGACGTCCGCGGTGAGGGCGTCTGGTCGCGGCTCATCGCGCCGATCCTGGCGACGATCGCCCTCGGGTACATCATCTGGCTGGTGGTCGACAACTTCGGCGGGCTGCTCGGCTTCGCGCCCGGCAACGAGAACGCCGCGGTCTGGGCCTTCCCGGCCGCGTACGGAGCGGTCGCGGTCATCGGCGTCATCTGGGCGCTGATCCTGCGGGCCATCAACCGCTCGGACTACGACGCCATCGGCCTCGGCGCCAAGGCGAACACCGCCCGTATCGAGTCCCAGACCCCGTTCGCGGACAGCCGCTCATGACGGGAACGCCGATCCGCCGGGCGACGCTGCCGGAAGTACGGGTGTTGGCCGAGCTGGTCGCCGAGGCGTTCGAACCGCTTCCGGTCTGCCAGTGGCTGGTGCCGAACCCGGCGGAGCGGCGTCGCATCCTGGAGGACGACTTCGAGATCCTCGTCCACCACGCCGTGGAGCACGGCGTGGTGCACACGACCGACGACCACACCGCGGTCGCGGTCTGGTACACCGGCGCGCCCGAGGGCGTGCCGGACATCCCCGACTACGACGAGCGACTGCTGGCCGCCTGCGGCGTGCACACGCCGAGGTTCCAGCAGCTCGACGAGGCGATGCACAAGGCGCACCCGCTCCACGCGCCGCACGATCACCTGGTGCTGCTGGCGGTCAGCCCGCAGCACCAGGGGGCAGGTCTGGGCGGGCGGCTCCTCGACGAGCACCACGCCCACCTCGACCGGCAGGGTGTCCCGGGATACCTCGAGGCGAGCAGCCCCGGCTCCCGGGCACTCTATCTGCGGCACGGCTACACCGACTTCGACGCGCCGTTCGGTCTGCCCGACGGCGGGCCGGACCCGGCGATGTGGCCGATGTGGCGCGATCCGCGCTGAGCAGCTCGGGTTTTTTCGCAGAGGGAAGACACAGTGGGAGGCAGGCGGTGACCTGCCTCCCACACTGTTTTCATGCACGCTTACCGCGAGGTGTTACCCGTAGGTGAGCGCCGGCGTGGGCTCGAGTCGGTCGGCGGCCCGACGCAGCGTGCGGGCGGTGAGGCCACGCACCTTGGTCATGGCGACCGATTCACGGCGGCGGTCGTCGACGACGGGTGCGTTCGGCATGGCCGAGTTCGCCTCGATGCGAACCGCCTCCAGCGACATGATGAGTGCGACGGGGGTCATGGCAGCTCCTTGGATGGATTGGGTCCGGTGGTCGCCCTGACCACCAGCGAGACGGGCAGCGTCAGGCGACGCCGCGCCGGGTCTTCGGGCGGGTCGAGCAGCAGCTCGCCCGCCAGCCGCCCGCGCTCGACGCTGGGCTGGCGGATCGTGGTGAGGCCGTTGACCTCGGCGTCCGGGATGTTGTCGAACCCGGTCACCGAGACGTCCCGGCCAGGGGTCAGCCCCCGCACCCGCAGCGCGTCGAGCACGCCGAGCGCGAGGACGTCGGAGGTGGTGAGGACCGCGGTGGCCCGGTCGAGCCGGTCCAGTGCGTGCGCCGCGCCGGCCGCGCCCTCGTCGCGGTGGTTGTTCGCCGCGTTGATGAGCGTCACCCGCTCCCACGGCAGGCCGGCCGCGACGAACGCGTCGCGGAAGCCCCGCACCCGCTCACCGGTCACGTAGTAGCGCAGCCCGTCGGGGTCGGCGGAGACCACTCCGGTCACGCCGCTGTCGACGATCCAGTGCGCCACGATCGCGATGTCGCGGTGGCCGAGCTTGACGATGTGCTCGCCCAGCCGCCGGGCCGCCGCACGCTCGTTGATACCGACGTAGCTCGCGTCGGGCCCGAAGGCGTTCGGGTCCTCGCCGATCACGATCGGCACGCCGCGCGTGCGGATCAGGTCCAGCGCGCCGTGCCAGTCGGGCACGCAGTAGAGGCAGAAGGCGTCGACGGCGGCGTTGCTCACCACGCGCCGGCCCGCTTCCTCGTCCTTCGGCAGGTTGATCAGCAGCAGCGAGGTCTCCCGCGCCGAGGCCGCCTCCGCCAGCCCGCGCAGGTATTCCACCGCATAGGGATCGGTGAACGCCATCGACAGGTTGTCGGTCAGCAGCACACCGATCGCGTTGACCTTGCCGCGGCGCAGCGAGCGGGCCGTGGGGTTGGGCCCCGGGTAGCCCAGGCGCTCCGCCGCCTCCAGGATCCGGGCGCGCAGGTCGGGCGAGAGCTGGTCCGGTCGGCTGTAGGCATTGGAAACGGTGCTCCGCGACACGCCGAGCTCGTCGGCGATGGTCTGCAGTGTCGCCGCCATGGTCCAGGTCCCTCCCTTCTGCATCGATCCAGTCCTTCTGTATCGATACAGTACGCCGGTCCGGAGGTGCCTGCCAGGCTTTTGTCGGGTCTCGTCATGTGTGCCGAGACACGTGCCCTGACCTGCTCATTTCATGCTTACGCAATAGGGCGCCACCACGGTTCAACTGCCGGCAACACATCGATGTCGACCCGGTCACCCGGGCGGGGCACGACCAGCGTGATGTCACGGGCCGCCGACTCCTCCAGCAACCGCTCGACCGGCTCCGACCACGCGTGGAGCGCCAAGTTGAACGTGCACCAGTGCAGCGGGATGAGCACCCCGGCCTGGACGTCGAGGTGTGCGCTCGCGCCGTCCTCCGGCTTCATGTGGATGTCCGGCCACGCGTCGTTGTACGCGCCGACCTGGATCAGCGAGGCGTCGAACGGCCCGTGCTGCGCGCCGATCTCCTTGTAGCCGTCGAAGTAGCCCGAGTCGCCGGTGTAGAACACACTGCGCTGTGCGCCCTTGACCACCCAGGACGCCCACAGAGTGCCGTCACGGGCGAACCGGCGCCCCGAGAAGTGTCGCGCCGCCGTCGCCGTGAGCCGCACGCCCTTGACCGTCGCCTGCTCCTCCCAGTCCAGCTCGACCAGCCGCTCCCGCGGCACACCCCAGCGCTCCAGATGCCCGCCGACACCCAGCGGCACGAGGAACGGCGCCTGCTGAGTGCGCAGCAGCGCCCGGATGCTCGCCAGGTCGAGGTGGTCGTAGTGGTCGTGCGAGATCACCACCGCGTCGATGCGCGGCAGCTCGTCGATCGGCAGCGGCATCGGATGCATCCGCTTCGGCCCGAGGAACCACGTCGGTGAGCAGCGGTCGCTCCACACCGGGTCGAACAGGACCCGCACACCCTCGATCTCGACCAGTGCGGTCGAGTGGCCGAGCCACGTCACGTGCAGCCCGTCGGGGGTCAGCTTGCCGCCCAGCTCGGGGCGCACCACCGGGATCGTCCCCGCCGGCCTGCGCGGCTCCTTGCCGGTCAGCAGCTCGACGAAGGCGTTGCGCATCGCGTGCGGCGGGAGGATGTCCGCCGGCACCGAGTTGCGGAACCGCCCCTCGCCGAACTGCGGCGACCGGCGCATCCGCTCGGCCCGTGCGCCTGTCGGCACCGCACCCAGCTGCGCCGGCAGGTCACGCAGAGCCCACGCGACACCGCCCGCCGCAGCCGCCACCGCCGCCACCGCGAGCACTCGCGTCGTTTTCCCCATGCTCAGTCGCCTCCGATACTCGTGAGCTTCAGCACCAAGCCTCCCACCGGAGTCTGGCGCCTTCTTCGGTACCTCATGTGCCGTACCTCCGGCAAACGCGTTCTATCTGCGGAAATGCGTCCATGGGCGGGGGCCTGGGCGGCAAATCGCCGGAACCGGCAGGCACAGGTTGTCTCCGCGGCTCTGTTGTTCGGCATCGAGGTATGGAAGGCTGCCCCGCGAACTCTCTCTTCACGCGTCGGTCACGTCCCCTCGGAGGCCCGTCGTGGTCTGGTTCACCAACCAGTCACTCTTGCTCATCGCGCTGGCGTTCCTGCTCGGCCTTCTCGTCGGCTACCTGTGGTGGGGCCGACAGCTCCGCCGCGCACGGTCCGATGAATCCACCACGGACGCCGTTCCCCTTGTGGCGGCGGCGCCGCCGGCCGATCCGGCCCCGGCGGCACCCGAGCCGGTAGCTGTTCCCGAGCCGGTCGCGGCCGCTGAACCCCAGCCGGTCGTGAAGTCCGAGCCCGTCGCGGAGCCGGTTGCGGCCGAGCCAGAGCCGGTCGCGCAGGCCGAGCCCGTCGCGGAGCCGGTTGCGGCCGAGCCAGAGCCGGTCGCGCAGGCCGAGCCCGTCGCGGAGTCGGTCGCGGCCGAGCCTGAGCCGGTTGCGCAGGCCGAGCCTGTCGCGGAGTCGGTCGCGGCCGAGCCTGAGCCGGTCGTGAAGTCCGAGCCTGTCGTGGAGCCCGAGCTGGTTGCGGAGGCCGAGCCCGTCGCGGAGTCGGTGCCGGTCGTGGAGGCCGAGCCTGTCGCCGCCGCTGAGACTCAGCCGGTCGTGGAGCCGGTGCCGGCCGAGCCTGAGCCGGTCGCGCAGGCCGAGCCGGTTGTTGCCGATGAGACTCAGCCGGTCGTCGAGCCCGAGCCGGTCGCGGAGCCGGCGGTGGCCGCGGCGGCTGAGCCGACTCCCACCGTTGTGGACGATGCGCTGGTGGCCGAGGTCGAATCGGCGTTCGCCACCTCCTCCGAGCCCGACGACCTGGAGCGGATCGAGGGCATCGGCCCGAAGATCGCGGCGGCGTTGCGGGCGGCGGGTATCACGACGTACGCCGCGTTGGCCGACGCCGACCGCAGCACCGTTGAGGACGCGCTCGCCGAGGCCAACCTGCGGTTCGCTCCGAGCCTGTCGACGTGGGGCCGCCAGGCGCGCCTGCTGGCCGACGGCGACGAGGAGGGCTTCCTGAAGCTCACCGACCGCCTGATCGCCGGCCGTGAGGTCACAGCGAAGGCGCCCAAGGCTCCCGCAGCGACCGAGCCGGTGGCCGACGCCGCACCGGAAGCGGCGCCGGTGGATGCCCCGGCCGAGACGCCTGTCGATGCCCTGACCGATGCAGCGGTCGATGTCGCGGTAGAAGCGCCGGTCGATGCCTCCCCGGCCCCCGCCGAGGAAGCCGCTCCCGCGCCGGAGCCCGAGCCGCAGCCGGAACCGGAGCCGGTCGCGCAGACCGAGCCGGAGCCGCAGCCCGAGCCCGAGCCGCAGCCCGAGCCCGAGCCGCAGCCAGAGCCCGAGCCGGAGCCAGAGCCCGAGCCGGAGCCAGAACCCCAGCCGGAGCCTGTCGCCGCGGTACCGGTGCAGGCCGCCGCTGCCGACGACACCCCGGCCGACGACCTCAAGCGGATCGAAGGCATCGGGCCCAAGATGTCCGCCGCGTTGATCGCTTCGGGGATCCGCACGTACGCCCAGCTCGCCGCGGCCGACGTCGACACCCTGCGCGCCGCCCTCGAGGCTGCCAACCTGCGGTTCGCGCCGAGCCTCGTCACCTGGGCCCGCCAGGCGAAGCTGCTCGCGGAGGGCGACGAGGACGGGTTCGCCGACCTCACCCGGCGGCTCGTCGCCGGGCGTGACACCGGACGGACGTGATGGCGACCCGGACCCGGAGTGTCCGCTGGGAGGTCCGGCGGCGGAACCCGCTGATCCCGATCGGGGTCGGTGTCGTCGGGCTGGCGGCGCTCGTCTACGCGTTCGAGGTACCGCATCGGCACAACATCGAAGACAATCTCACCGATCGCACCAAGGTCGCGCTGTCCGACGCCGGGATCGACGCCGACGTGCGGTTCGTCGGGCGGGACGGCACGGTCAAGGTCGAGTCCGCCGACCAGGTCGATCAGGCGAAGAAGATCACGCTGGACCTCGCCGGCGTCCGCGTCGTGCGGGTCGAGGCGCCGCCGAAGATCGAGGTCCCGCCGCAGCCGGCCGCCGTCAAGCTGCTCGTCGACGCCGGGAAGGTCGTGCTGACCGGTGCCGTGCCCACGGACGCGGCCCACACGGCGCTGGTCGACGCGGCCAAGGCGGCGTTCGGCGCGGAAAACGTGCAGGACGAGATCATGGTCGACACGAAGCGCACGGCCGGCGGCGCGGACCTGGCCGGCCTCGGCCCCGTGGTGGCCGCGCTCGGCAAGGACACCAAGGCCGGCGTGATCGACGCGACCGGCGGCACGGTCACGCTGACCGGGACCGTCGTGTCGCAGGAGGTCAAGGACAAGGCCGAGGCCGCGGCGAAGGCGGTGGCCGGCACGGTGAGGAACGAGCTCGTCGTCGGCGCGGCCGCCGCGCCGGAGCAGGTGCAGACCCAGCTCGGCGCACTGCCGACCGTGGAGTTCGAGAACAACAGCGCGACCCTGACCCCGCAGGGCCAGGCCGTGGTGGCGAACGTCGCCTCGATTCTCAAGGCGAACCCGGCGGTCCGGGTGAGCATCGAGGGCCACACCGATCTCCGCGGCACGCCCGACCGCAACCAGGTGCTGAGCGAGGCCCGTGCCAAGACGGTGCTCGACACGCTGGTGTCGCTGGGCATCGCGCCCGAGCGGCTGACGTCGGCGGGCTACGGCGAGAGCCGCCCGAAGGTCCCCGGCACCGACGACGCCTCGAACGCGATCAACCGCCGCGTGGAGTTCATCGTCCAGCAGTAGGTCACCCCCTTCTGCGCGGCGATCTTGGAGTTGTGGTCCTGTCTTTATGCCGATATTTCGGACAAGTTAGGGACCACAACTCCAAGATCGCCGCGCAGAAAAAGGGAGCGACGAGGGGCGGCCTGAAGGCCGCCCCTCGGGCTAGTGGTGCACCGGGTACAGCGGCTCGCGCGTGAGGCTGTCCGCGCGCAGCGTCTTCGCCTGGGCGGAGGCCGCCGTCGGGTCGGGCTGCGGCAGGGCGTCACACGACAGGTCGGGCCGGTCGCCCTTCTTGCGGGCCGGCAGCTTGCCGGTCGCGAGGTAGTCGGCGATGGCGTCGTCGACGCACGCGTTGCCGTTGAGCGAGTTGGCGTGCGTGGTCTGACCGACCTCGGCGATGAGGCTGCCGTTCGGGAAGCGGCGGCGGGCCTCAAGGCTGCCTTCCCACGGCGTGGCCGCGTCGAGGGTGGTGCCGACGAACAGGACGCTCTTGATCTTCGAGCCGTCGACCTTGACCGGCTTCGACGCCTTCGCCGGCCAGTAGAGGCACGGCGCGTTGTACCAGGCGTTGTCCCAGGTCATGAACGGGGCCTTCAGGAAGGTGCGCCAGTTGTCGCGCTCCCACTGGTTCCAGCTCTGCGGCCACTGCACGTCGGTGCACTGCACCGCGTTGTACACCGCGTAGCCGTTGTCGTCGCCGGGGGCGATGTAGTTCTCGTAGGCCGCGACGATGACGTCGGTGTTGCCGTCGTTGGCCCAGCCCGCGAAGGCGTCGGCCAGTTCGAGCCACGTCGACTGGTAGTAGCCGGAGTACAGGAAGATGTCGGTCCACTCGTCCGGGCCGACCACGCCACCGGCGGGCTTGCTGCGCAGCTTGTTCTGCTCCGCGTACCAGCGCAGCTCGACCTGCTTGCCGGTCTTGCCGAGGTGGTAGACGTTGTCGTACTTCGCCAGCCAGTCGAACCAGATCTTGACGTTGCGCTCGAAGTTCACGTCCTGGTCGAGGTTGGCCTGGTACCACACCTTGCGCACGTCGACGTTGCCGTCGAGGACCATGCGCCGGACCTTGTCCGGGTGCAGCGTGCCGTACACCTGGCCGAGGTACGTGCCGTAGGAGAAGCCGTAGAAGTTGATCTGCTTGGCGCCGAGCGCCTTGCGGATCGACTCCATGTCGTTGACCGAGTCGACCGTGGTCATGTGGTTGAGCAGGTCACCGCCCGCCTTGCCACAGTCCTTGGCGTAGCCCTTCGAGTGGTTCAGCCAGGTCTTCTCGATGTTCTGGTTCCAGGGGATGTACTCGGGGCGCGGCCCGTTGAAGTAGTCCGGGTCGCACGAGAGCGCCGGGACGCTGGAGCCGACGCCGCGCGGGTCGAAGCCGATCCAGTCGTACGCCTCGCCGGCGCCGTTCGGCACGAACTCGCCGAGCACCGACAGGGTCAGGCCGGAGCCGCCGGGGCCACCGGGGTTGACCAGCATGACGCCCTGGTAGTCCTTGGCCGCGACCTTCGCCTTGATCCGCGAGACCGCGATCTGGATCTTCTTGCCGTTGGGCTTGCCGTAGTCGAGCGGGACGCTCAGCAGGCCGCACTCGGCACCGCGCCGCTGCAGGCCGGGGCTCGCACACTGCCCCCACGGGATGCTGGCGGCGCCGGCCTCGGGCTGCCCTGGCGCCGCGGGTGCGGCCAGGGCGCTCGACGTCGGCGCCACGGCCAGCACCGTGGCCGCCGCGGTGAAGAGGACCAGCCCCTTCACGGACTTTCTTTCCACACAACCCTCCCAAATTTGCCCTGGTGTGTGCCATTCGGGCAAGTGATTCGGGCCAAACAATGTCATGCCGATCGTTTCGACAGGCGTCGGCGCGCGGAAGCCGGAACACCCTTTCCCTCACCCGAGAAAACCCGTGTCGGCAATCGATTTGTCTCCGGTACAACGTGAGGATGCTGCGCAAGTTCCCCCGAACGCCCCATCTGCAGGGATCGCGGCTGCAGCCGGGCGACCACGACCTGGCGCAGGTCCCGTTCGGGGAGTTGGCGGGGCGGTTCCTCGTCGTCGAGGAGAAGCTCGACGGCGCCAACGCCGCGATCAGCTTCGATGCCGGTGGCACGCTGCTGCTGCAGTCCCGCGGCCACTACCTCACCGGCGGCCCGCGGGAGAAGCAGTTCGCCCCGTTCAAGGCGTGGGCCGCCGGCGTGCAGTACGAGCTGCGGCCGATCCTGCAGGACCGATACATCGTCTACGGTGAGTGGCTCTACGCCAAACACACCGTCTTCTACGACGCGCTACCGCACTATTTCTGCGAGTTCGACGTGTACGACCGGGTCACCGGCACGTTCCTGGCGACGGCGCGCCGGCGCGAACTGCTCGCCGGGCTGCCGATCTGCTCGGTGCCGGTGCTCTTCGAGGGGCCGGTCGCCGACCTGCCGGCGCTGACGAAGTTCGTCGGGCCCTCGACGTGCCGCACCGGCGGCTGGCGCGACGCGCTGCGGGAGGCTGCCGTCGCCGGTGGCGCCGACCCGGACCAGGTGGTGCGCGAGACCGACATGTCCGAGGAGATGGAAGGGCTGTACGTCAAGACCGAGGACCCCGAAACCGTGCTCGGCCGGTACAAATGGGTCCGCCCCAGCTTCCACGCGGCGATCCTCGACTCGGGCAGTCACTGGCAGGACCGGCCGATCGTCGCGAACCGGGTCCGCCGGTGAACCCGTTCGAGGAGCTGTGTCCCGCCCCGCCCACGTGGCGGGTCCGCTGGGACGACATCGGCGCGGCCCTCGACCGGGCGCGGGCCGGGCCCGCCCCGGCGGCACCGGCCGAGCTGGCCGAGCTGGCCGGACTGGACGAGTGGCGGGCGCGGCCGGCGGCCGAGCGGGCGCGGCTGTTCGCCGCGGCGCTGCTGCTCGGCGAGTCCCGGCGCGCCGAGTTCTTCGCCCGTCGGGTGCTGTGGGAGCTGGGGGTGCCGGTCGCGTGGCGCGAGCATGTCGTCGCGCTGGTCCGCCACCACCGCCTGCCCGCCGACCTGCTGGAGCATCCCGACCCGGACCGCGCCGTCTTCCGGGTCAGCCTGCTCGCGCGCAACGACGACCTCGCGCTCCTGGCCACCGCGACCGGCGCCGACGCCACCCTGTTCCGCGAATACGCCGCCGAGCTGGGCTGCCTCGACACACCGCGGCGGTTCCCGTCGGACCATGCCCGGTTCCTGTACTTCCGGACGCCGGGCCGCGACCCCGACTACGCGGCCTACGACAACACCCGGTTCGCGGTGACGATCATGTCCGGGCTGCCCGGCGCCGGCAAGGACACCTGGATCGCGGCCAACCGCGCAGGCGCGCCGGTGGTCAGCCTCGACGCGCTGCGCGAGGAACTCGGCGTCAGCCCGGCCGGCGACCAGGGACCCGTCGTGGCGGCCGCCGTCGCGCGGGCGAAGGTGCTGCTGCGGGCCGGCACGCCGTTCGTCTGGAACGCGACGAACGTGTCCCGGCAGCTGCGGTCCAGGTGCGTCGGCCTGGTCGCGGACTACGGCGCCCGCGTCGAGGTGGTCAGCGTCGAGGCGCCGCCGGAGTTGCTCAGACGGCGGAACCGGGCGCGTCCGCACCCGGTTCCCGACTCGGTGATCACCCGAATGGCCGGTCGATGGGAGCCGCCGGACCTGACCGAGGCCCACGCCGTCACGTACGTCCGCAACGACTAACGACTGGTGCTGCGCTGGCGCTGCATGGCCAGCGCCTGCAGCGCCGAGGAACGCTGCAGCAACAGCGGGTTGAGCGGCTCGTTGGCGTCGATCGGCTTCGCGTACGGCCGGTTGTCGCATGCCCAGCCGTCGTGCAGGTCGTACTCGATCGACAGCGAGTGGTCCCGGGCCATCGAGTAGTCCAGCATGACGCCGGGCCCGAGCGCCCTGGTCGCGATCTCCCCGGCCATGTGCGGGATCGGCGAGAAGAAGAACGCGACCTTCGGAATCGGCTGGAACAGGTCGACGTCAACCAGATCGAAGATGCCGATGGGCTGGTACATGCCGTGCGCGTCGTGGACGCAGAGGCCCGCGCCGAGGTCGGTCCGCCCGGTGTTGTCGATCTCCAGGTGCCCGGCCGGCCCGCCGGGGGACACGATGCCGGCGCCGTCGTTGCCGGAGACGGCGAGCACGCTGCCGAGCGGCGCCGGGTAGTTGTGGGTCGCCACGACCTTTGTGCTCGGCGCCATCGTCCGGTGCCGGGTGGTGTACATCGAATAGGTCTCCTGCCACGTCACTTCGAGCCGGCGCTCGAGGTAGTGCACGGAGAGCCAGATCGTCGGGGCGCCGCTCGCCGAGGTGGCGACCGCGTGGAGCCCGAAGAGCGCGAAGTGGTGGTCGCGCAGCTGCTCGATCGTGGCGTCGTTCATGTCGATCGTGAGTTTGTGCCGCTCCACGCTGACCTCCCAAGACGTACGGGTACCGACGGCCGTTCACTGGGCCTCAGTGTGGAGCGGGCAGGTTGCAGTCCCGGGGTGTTCGGTGAAAATCCCTCACGATTGCGCCGCGTTGATGACCGCCTGCACGCCCGGCGCTTACCCCACCGGCCGGGTAGGAACACCGGCTATGCGGTCAGCGCGAGCGGACGGATCACGGCGCCCGAGCGGCGCATCGCCCGGATGGCCCGGGTCGCCCTGCTGCCCTTGGCCGGGTACGTCGCCCGGACCTGTGCCAACGCCCACACCATCCGCGCAACGGCGGTCTCCGGGTGGTCCCCGAACTCGCTCGCGACCCGCGCGGCACAGCCCTGGATGCCGATCTGCCGCAGCGTCACCGCGACCGCGGTGCGGATCTCACCGCTCGCGGGCGTGTCCGACGACTGCAGGGTCGAAGCGAAGAGCGCCTCGGCCCGAACGGCCTCGATCGTGGTTGCCATTTCGCACCTCCGTGCGCCCTCTCGGGGAATCCTTGGTGAGTTCCCGATGACATTCACGCTAGAAGCGCCCCGCCGGTTCGGGCTCACGGTTTCATGCCAGCGTCGCCGTCTTGTCACCGTGAGCGGATCACGGGCCCCAGGCGTTTCCAGGTGTACTTCCTGTGCACGGACATGCTGGCTGTGACAGGGTTGGCCCGTGTCGGTGATCCCCAACGGGGCCCCCAACGGGGCCTCCAGCAGCACTTCGGGCGCGCCCCTTCCCCTGCACCGTGCTGCCCGCATCGAGGACGCCATCCACAACGTGATCGAGCGGCGGCTGCGCCGGCGGGGCTGGAAGGTCGCCGTCACCGCCTACACCGGATACGGCGCGAGCGCGACCCCGGAGAAGCCGGGCTGGGTGCGCGTGCTCGGCCGGGTCCTGCTCGCCCGGATCGACCCGAAGCCGGCCAAGCGCCTGAAGAAGCTGCGTGGGTGGCGCTCCTTCACCGCGGTGTCTGTCAAGGACGCGCCCGTGCGGATCGAGGCCGGTGGCCGTACGTGTGAGGTCCGCTGCGACCGGGGTGGCTTCATCGACACCGTGGTGGAGGCCGACCTGGCCCCCGGCTGGGCCACCGTCACGCTGCGCGTCGAGGACAGCGTCGCGGTCGAGGCGCCGGTGCGCATCATCGACCCGGACACCCGCTTCGGCATCGTCTCCGACGTCGACGACACGGTCATGGTGACCGCCCTGCCCCGGCCGATGCTCGCCGCCTGGAACACGTTTGTGCTCGACGAGCACGCCCGCGCCTCCGTTCCCGGCATGGCGGTGCTGTACGAGCGGCTGGTCAACGCCAACCCCGGTGCACCCGTGTTCTATCTGTCCACCGGCGCCTGGAACGTCGCCGCCACACTGACCCGCTTCCTGTCCCGGCATCTCTACCCGGCCGGCCCGCTGCTGCTCACCGACTGGGGTCCGCAGCCCGACCGGTTCTTCCGCAGCGGTCAGGCACACAAGCGCGCCTCACTGGCGCGGCTCGCGGACGAGTTCCCGAACATCCGCTGGCTGCTCGTCGGCGATGACGGCCAGCACGACCCGGAGATCTACGCCGAGTTCGTCGCCGAGCACCCGGAGAGTGTGGCCGCCGTCGCGATCCGGCACCTGTCGCCGACCCAAGCGGTGCTGGCCGGTGCCTTCCCGAGTCCGGTCGACAGTTCGAAGCGTGTGCCGTCGGACGCCCAGCGCTGGCTGCGCGCCCCCGACGGCGCCGGCCTGTGGCGCCTGCTGCGGGACACTGAGATTTTGTAGATACTAGCCATGGCTACTATAGCCATGTACTGTTTCTGGCGTGAGTGGTCCTACGCCCGGGTTCCTGGTCTGGCGCCTGTCGATGAAGTGGCGGGTGGCGGTCGACCGGGCGGTCGCCCCACTCGGTCTCACCCACGCGCAATACGCGCTGCTCGGCACCCTGTTCGGCATGGACCGGACGGGCGAGCGTCCGAGCCAGCGCCAGCTCGCCGACCGGACCGGTCTCGAGCCGTTGTACGTCTCCAAGCTCGCTCGCGCGCTTGAGGCGGCCGGCCTGGTCGACCGCCTGCCCGACCCGGCCGACACCCGGGCGGTCCAGCTGATGCTCACCGACAAGGGCCGCGACGTCACCGGCCGAGCGGTGGTGATCGTCAGCGGCCTGCTCGATCAGCTCCTGGCCCCGCTCGGCGGCCTGGACGCGGAGCGGACGGCGGCGTTCGTCGGCGAGCTGCAGACGCTGCTAGCCGTACCACTGGAACCACTGGATCCCAAGGAGTAGCTATGCCCCTCAATGGACAGATCATCGGCCAGGCGGAGCGTTCCACCCGCGCGCTCCTCGACCGGCTGCTCGCCCGCACCGCCACCACGTTCGAGGAATGGGTGGCGGTCAACCTGACCGCCGTGAGCGGCGGCACCCTCGCCCGCGACGACCTGGTGGCGCGCATGGCCACCGGCCTGCGGATCACCCCGGCGGCCGCCGGCGCGGCGGTCACCGGGCTCGTCGAGGCCGGCCTGCTCGACGCGGGCGGGAGCCTGACCCCTGCGGGCCGGGCGCGGTACGACGAGATCGCCGCTGGCGTGGCCGAACTGACCGCGCGGCTCTATGCCGGCTTCCCGGCCGACGACCTCGACGCCGCGGGCCGTGTGCTGGCCGAGATCACCGCACGCGCCGACGCGGAGCTCGCCACCGCGGCCTGAGCCCCGCCCCGCTGGCCTTGGCCGGCCAGGCCAGGGCCACCAGCAGGCCCGTCTCGGCGGCGAGCAGGAAGCGCTCGGTCAGGCCGATCATGACGCGGTCGCCGGGGACCGCCGACCAGACCATGGCCAGCGCGAAGAACACGCTGAGCAGCGCGGTGCCCCGTACCCAGCGGGTGTGGGGCACGTGCCTCGACAGCAGCCATCCGGCGGCCGGGAGCGCCACGAAGGCCGCCACCGAGGCGTAGCGGTGGACGTAGCCGGCCGTGGTCAGCGGCAGGCCGGGCTCGTCGGTCGGGACGACGGCCGCCGCGAGCAGGCCCCCGCACCAGACCGCGAACAGCGCCGTCACCCGGCGGCCGACCGGGACGCCCGACCGGCGCAGCGCCAGGACGAGCACGATCGACGCGGCCGCCATGACCGCCATGGCCGCGTCGACCACCCCGCCGCGGTCGGAGACCGCGAAGTCGCTGACGGTCAGCGCCCAGGGGTCGAGCGTGTCGTTGGGGTCCACGTGGCCGTCGACGACCAGGACGGCGGCGAGCGCGAAGCCGGCCAGCGCCACGTGGTTGAGGTTCACCCGGCGTAGCAGCACGGTGTTGATCCTCGCCCGCCCGTGCCCCTGGGCGGATCAGGGTCGAGCCCCGACTGTTCCCGGAAACCATGCTCGACAGCCGGTACTACAGTCCGGCGATGTTCGAGAGCGTCGTCGCCGAGTTTCTGCTCGCCGTCCTGTTCAACCCCGCGGGGGCCGCCGGCCTGATCGGTGCCGCCGTCACGGCGGTGCACCGGCGCTCTATGGGACCGGCGTTCTGGCCCGCCCTGCTGGGCTTCATTCTCCTGGCGGCGGGGCAGCTCACGGAGTCGTACCTGCTCCTGGAGGAGCAGTCCGAGGACCTCGTGTTCCGGATCGGCATCCTGTCCGACATCGCCTGGTCGGCGCTGCTCACCGTGGCGGTCCTGCTCGGCCGCATCGGACGCGGCAGGCAGCCGTCCTGAGTGGACAGGGCCGGAGCCGTTCGGCTCCGGCCCTGCTCGTTCGGTTGGTGCTGGTGCGTGGTGCTCGACCTACGGGGCCGGGTACTCCGCGAGGTAGACCGGAGCGCCGATCTTGGTCATGTCGGCCGCGTCGCCCACGCCGTTGACGACGTGGTCGATCGTGCCGGCGCTGAGGTTGACCGTCATGATGTGGTGCAGCTTGACGCCCGGCCGCTGCGGGACCTCGAAGCCGTTCTTGGTGTGGATCGACGGGTTGTTCTGGTTGAACACGTAGACGCCACCGCCGTAGAGGGTGTGGGTCTTGACCTTGTCACCGACCTTGTAGCCGGCGTAGCCCTCGACGTTGCCGTTCATCCAGTCGGCCTGCGTCGGCGGGTCGTACGGCAGCTCGTTCTGGTACAGGATCGTCGTGCCGTTGTTGCCGTTCCAGACGGTGTTGTACTTCTGGAAGTGCTCGACGAACAGGCCGGTCGCGGTCACGTTGTCGCCGTTGATGACGGCGCCGTAGCGGCCGGTGTTGGTCCGCCAGCGCTGGGTGTCACCGTTCACGCCCTCGGTGAAGCCCTCGACGCCGTGGTCGCCGCGCCACACCCAGGTGTGGTCGATGAGCACGTTGTCGCTGTTGACCTGGAGCGCGATGTTGGCCTTGCCGATGTGCGGGCCGCCGACGCGGAAGTACACGTCGGACAGCGTCGTCGGGTTGCGCGAGTCGCTGAAGTTGAACCCGTGCTCCTTGCCGACGCGCAGCAGGACCGGCGACTCCTTGAGGCCCGCGTCGATCGTGACGCCGGCGATGATGACGCCGGGGACACCGGCGACGTCGAGCGGGATCGAGCCGTTGACCGCGGTCAGCGTGGCGTGCCCGAGGCCGAGCACGACGGTGCCGGGACGCTTGATCTCGATGCTCTTCGCGATGTTGTACACGCCCGGGGTGAGCAGCAGGTGCTTGCCGCGGGAGAGTTGGTTGTTGATCGTCTGCACGGAGTCCGACGGCTTCGCGACGAAGAAGTCGGAGATCGGCAGGGTGTAGCCCGGCGTCACGCCGTTGGCCCACGAGACGCCGCGCGTGTTCCGCTTCGCGGACGGCACGCGGACGTTGTACTTGCCCTTCGAGTCGATGAACAGGTAGGGCTTCTCGCGGCTGAGCGGGGTGTTCTCGAGGGTGGTGTACGGCGGGTCCGGGAACGCCGAGTCGTCGGGCGCGCCGACGACACCGGCGAAGACCTGGTTCCACACGGCGTTGGACCAGCCGGCGACCTCGCTGTTGCGGGTGAGCCACTGCTGCTGCGAGCCGTTGGTGGTCGTCGGCAGCTTGGAGTCGGCGATGAAGCCACCGCTGGCGAACTGCGGACCGGCGGTGCAGTAGTCCATCAGCGACAGGTTGCCGCTGATGTTGAGCCGGCGCAGCGACACCGCCTGCGACACGGCCCAGAAGTTCGCCGACGCGCGGCAGCCGTCCTGGCCCGCCGCGTTCACGTTGATCGACAGGTTGGACATGGTGCGCCAGAAGTTGACCAGCGCGAGGCAGTTGCTCGTTCCGCCGTCGGCGAGGCAGCGGTTGTAGACCTCGACCTTGCCGTTGACGGTGACGTCGGTGGGCGACGCGCCGAGGCCGGAGACCTCGGTGTAGTACCCGACCTTGGCCTGCAGCGGCTGTTCGGCGGTGCCGTATGAACCGGGCTTGAAGAGGTAGGCGTGGCGGGTGGTGCCCATCTCGTTGTCGACCTGCGCGGCGTGCGCCGCGTCGAGGGTCGCCTGGATCTGGCTGACCGGCACGCTCGGGTCGAAGATGGTGACGTTCGGCCCGAAGTCCGGAACGCTGGGACGTGAGTGGGCGCTGGCGGCGGTTCCAGTCGCCGTGACAGCGGTCGTCAGCACGACGCCGAGCGTGAATGCCCGGCCGATGTTCCGGCGGATGACGGGCCGCCTCGAAGGGCCTCCGCTACCGGGAGGATGGGTCGTCATGCAGTTTCGTCCTTTCCACTGGGCGGGCGGCGCTACCTGCACAGGGTCGCGGGGTGGAAGACGGATAGGAGGATTCGCGGCCCGGGGTGCGGCGCCGACGCGGAAGCGCTCTCCCGTCTCGGCCGGGCTCACGATGGTCATCGACCTGCCTAATCAAGTGGTGCGTCCGGCCAGATGTTGACGGCCGGTGGAGAGAGCGCTCTCACCTCGTCTCGGCTTGTATCAGACCGTAAAAAAAGTGGGTGGGATGTTTCTACCGCGTAAAGCGGTCGGGCGCTATATGACGAGGCTCTTGACTTTCCGGCCACCAGGCGCTTCGCCTGATTCTTGTACAAAAATCCGTACGATTCCACCAGGGTCGATGGCCCGGTGTAGGCCGAAACGGCGACGGCGCCATCGGGATGACCCGATGGCGCCGTCCGGTGGTTCGTCGGAACTACTTGGCCAGCTTCACGGTCGCGGTGTGCCGCTCGACCACGCGCGAGCCAGTGGTGCTCGAGTTGAACGCCCCTGCGCTCGTGACATAGTCGAAGACACCGGAAACGTCGATCACGACGTCGACCACGCCACCCGCGTTGTAGACGTTGTACCGCCAGGCCTCGTTGAGACCGATGACGGCCGCGTTCGGCCGCACCTCATTGGCGACGAGGTTCAGGTTGCTGACCGGCGGGATCGGATCCCCGGCCGCCCAGAGGCTCAGGTAGGTCGCCGTGGTCGGCGAGACGCCGGTCACGTTGGCCACCAGGGCATAGGTCGTGTCCTTCTGCAGAGCCTGCGGCGCAGTGATGGTGGTGGTGCTGGCCGAGCCGAGCTTGCCCGGTGCGCCCAGCGGGATGCGGGAGTCGACGATACGGGTCGGGGTCACCGGGTGGAACTGGAACCCTTCCCCGACCGTGCCGTCGTCGTAGAAGCCCACGAGGTCCACGACGATGTCGGTCGCGTATCCCGAACCGTTGTAGACCCCGAACATGGCCGCGCCCTGGCACCAGGCCCAGGCGCCACCCGTGGGGCATTCCGACGTCTGCACGACGGTGAAGTTCGGCACGATCTGACCCTTGCTGAAGTTCAGCGTCGAGGCGGTCGGCACCGCGCCGAGCCCGTTGTAGGCGGTCAGGTATCCGCCCGCGTCCGGGTAGACCGCGGTGATGTTCAGGGCGAGCGCCTTGATGCGCTTGCCCGAGTCCGGAATGCTGTCGACCGACAGCGCCATCCGGACGGTCCCGCCACCGGCGACCCGGCCCGAGCCGGTGCGGGTGTCCAGCAGTCGGTCCGGGACGAACTGGTGGTACAAGCCGCCGCCGGAGGCGCCGGTGGCGGTGTAGTAACCAAGGGTGTCGACGATGACGTTGACGCTGCCCCCGGCGTTGTAGATGTCGATCTGACCGTTGGCCCCGACCGGCACAGTCACGGCGTTGGCGCCGGTCCAGCCTGCCGGGAAGTTGAGGTTGGAGGCTGTCGGACGGGTCACGCCGGTCGGATACACCGTCAGGAAACTGCCGCTGGTCGGGTCGGTCGCGGTGATGTTGAGGACAACCGCGGACACACCCGAGGCGGGATATCCGCCCCGGCCGGTCACCTGCAGACGCAGCGTCCCACTGGGACCGATCTTCCCGATCGGCGCCCCGACACCCGAACGGGTGTCGAGGATCCGGGCAGCGTTCACCGGCACATAGTGACCCTCGCTGCCTGTTCCGCCACTGATGGTGATCTTGAACAACGTTGTGCGGGTCACCGAACTGCCGGTACCGACGACGGTGACGGCGTATGTGCCCGAGCGCGTGGCTGTGCTTGTCGCGATCGACATCGTCGACGAACCACCCGATGTGATCGACGCCGGGCTGAACGACGCGGTGGCGCCGCTGGGCAGCCCGCTCGCGGAGAACGTCAGAGCCTGCGCGCTGCCCGACGTGGTCACGGTGCTCACGGTGGCGGTGGTCGAGTTGCCCGCAGTCACCGAAGCCGATGCGGACGAGACCGACACCGAGAAGTCGTCGGACGGCGCGGGATTCCCGACGAAGAGCAGCTTGTTGGGTGAGCCGGTGCCGGGATTGCCCACGACATTGCTCGTGGCGTTGTCGACGAGATAGTCCCGGATCTGCTGCGGTGTCCAGCTCGGGTTGGCCGACGCCACGAGCGCTGCGGCGCCGGTCACGTGCGGCGCCGCCATCGAGGTGCCGCTGATGGTGTTGGTCGCCGTGTTGCTTCTGCTCCAGGCCGACGTGATGTCGACACCGGGCGCGAAGATGTCCAGGCAGGTGCCGTAGTTCGAGAACGATGCCCGGTTGTCGGAGCTGTCCGTGGCGCCGACCGTGATCGCCGCGGGAACCCGGGCCGGAGAGTTGTTGCAGGCGTTCAGCGGGTTGCCGCGCGCGTCGCCGTTGCCGGCGGAGACGGTGTACGTGATGCCGGCGTTGATCGACCTGGTCACCGCGTTGTCGATCGTGAGGTCCGCACCGCCGCCGAGGCTCATGTTCGCCACCGCAGGCCTGACCGCGTTCGCCGTCACCCAGTCGACACCCGCCGCGACCTGCGCCGTGGTGCCGTTGCCCGCGCAGTCGAGGACCCGGACGGCGACCAATCGGACGCCCTTCGCCGTGCCGTAGGACGAGCCGCCGACCGTACCCGCCACGTGTGTGCCGTGGCCGTTGCAGTCGTCAGCCGTGCCGCCGACATTGATCTGGTCGACTCCGGTGGTCGCCCGCCCGCCCAAGTCCGTGTGCGTGAGGCGGATGCCCGTGTCGATGATGTACGCGTGCACGTTCGAGGCCGTGTTCGGGTAGGTGTACGAACCGTCCTGTGGACGATTGCGCTGGTCGACCCGGTCCAGCCCCCATGACGGTGGGCTCGTCTGGATGCCAGCGGCCCGGTAGATCCCGTTGCGTTGTACGTACTGGACGGCGTCGTCTGCGGCGAGTCGCTTGGCCGCATCCTCGCTCAGCGTGACCTCGAAGCCGTGCAGCGCATGGCGGAAGAGGTGCCCTGTTTTGCCGCCGTATCTGCCGGTAAGTGCCCGGACGGCGGCGTCAACGCCCTGCCGCTGTATCGATGCGGTGTCCTTGAGGACCACCACATAACTGTTGGGCACCACAGCGTCGGACCCCGCCGGCAGGATCTCGCCGCTCGGCGGCGACGCGGCGGCCCCGCCGGCATCGATCAACGTGGCAGCCAGCAATGTTGTCACCGCTGCGGTTACGGCCCGGAACAGCCGCCCGGTTGTGCTTGGGAGCGCCACTGTCCTCCTCCCTCTTCACAAGACAGCCATACGCACTCGTCACGTCGCACAGCGAACGACTCGGCGGAAGCGACTCCGAACGGTTCCGTGGCAGTGACAAGGCGCAGCAGGCGCTGATGATTTCCCCCGATTTCGCCGGCTCAAAGGGACGACGACATCGGGGGAACCGTACGATCACGCGCAATCTGTCGCAAGTGGACGTTCGGTCAGAGCGGGACGATGCGCCTTCGGCCGCTCTGACGACGACGGCGCCACCGGAGCGGGTGCTCCGATGACGCCGTCGCTGTGGTGCGATGCTTCGTTTTTGTGTTACCTGCGGTGTGCCTGTCCGGTCACCGACTGCGTGACGACGGTCGAAGCGGCCGAGCCGGCCGCGACGGGCAGCTCGAAGGTGCCGGTCACATCCAGCGCCATGTGGACCGTGTGCGCAGGATTGAAGACGCTGTAGTTGAAGTTGTCGTCGATGCCGACGTACGCGGCGTTCGCGCGCACCTCGTGCGGGAGCAGGTTGAGATTGCTGACCACGGGCCTGGCGACATCGCCCGACCACAGGGTCAGGTAGGTCGAGTTCGACGGGTCGATACCGGTCACGTTCGTGGCGAGCGCGTAGGTGTTGGGGGTGGTGACCGACGCGGCCGGGAAGGCCGTGGTGCTCGCCGGCCCGAGCGCGCGCTTTCCGGCATCGCGGGTGTCGGTGATCCGGGTCGGCGGGATCGGGTTGAACCGAAGACCGCCGAGCGTGCTGTCGTCGTAGTAGCCGAAGATGTCCACGATGACGTGGGTGGTGCCACCGGAGCCGTTGTAGATGCCGATCATCGAGCCTTCGCAGCCGTCCCAGTCGCAGGGCGCGGTGGGAACAACGGCGAAGTTGGGCACGGCCGCGTTCTTGCCGAAGTTGAGCGTGGACGCGTTCGGCTGCTTACCGACCCCGTTCCACGCCGTGAGGTAGCCACCAAGGCTGCCGTTGACAGCGGTGATGTTGACGGCGAAGGCTCGCACGTGGCTGTCGGGAGTGCCGTCGTCGATGGTGACGGAAACCCAGGCCGTCTCGAACTTGCTGAGCGGACCACCGAAGTCGGCGTCGCGGGTGTCGAGCACCCGTCCCGGGAGGGTCGGCCGGAAGTTGCCGCCCTTGGCGGGGGCGGTTCCGGTCACGTAGTAGCCGACGACGTCGGCGATGACGCTGACGTTGCCGGCCGGGTTGTAGATGTCGACCTTGCCGCCGGTGCCCAGTCGAACCGTGACCGCATTGGCGCCGGTCCAGCCGGGGGTGAAGTTGACGTTGGACACGACCGGCCGCGTCATTCCGGTTGGATAGACGGTGAGGTAACCCGCCGAGGTGGGGCCGGTCACCGTCAGGTTGAGCACGACCGCCGAGACGTTTGCGCTCGGCACACCGCCCCGACCGGCGACCTGCAACGGCAGGGTCTTCCCGCCGCCCAGCGGCCCGGTGGGCGCACCGTTGCCTTCACGGGTGTCGAGGATGCGGGTGGGGGTGAGCGGGAAATAGGTGCCCTCGGGCGTGGACGGGTCCACGGCTGCGGCCTTGGCCGGCGTTGCCGGAGCCGCGTGGGCCTGAGCCGGCAGCACGGCCGCGGTGAGCACCGCGGCTCCCAGCACGCTGCCTACTGTTCGCATGAGACGCATGTGTCTCCCCGTTGTTTTTTGTCGCAATGATGAGAAGAACCGTTGCACGGTAACCACTCCGTCAGTCCTCCACAAGGGACTGTTCGGCTCGACTAGCACCGGTTTTATCCACTTCGGATGGTGGGTGACAATCCAGGCACCGAGAAGGTCCTTCACGGCTTTGCACAGATGCTGTCCGCAGTTCCACGCAGCTGATCGATTGTCGCGCCAAATGGGAAGACGGCTATTCCGGACAGTTCGCGCGGTCCGCTTCTCCGCCGCGCGCTGCCGGTTCCTTATTTCTGGCCGGACGATGGTGCGGAACGTGCCGCTCTACCGCAGCGCTCACGGTCTGGTACAACTCCGGGACCGGGGCGGCGGGGTAGCAGCAGCGGGCTGGTGAGGATGAGCAGTCCCGCGACCGTGATCGCCGTGCGTGGGCTGGTGGCGCCGGCGAGCAGTCCGCCGAGCGCGCTGAGGACGGCGATGGTCGCGCTGCTGCTGATCGACCAGGCCGACAGGGTGCGGGCGACGCGGTCTTCGGGGGTGTGGTCCAGTCGATAGGTGGCGAGCACGGGGTTGTACAGGCTCATGCTGATGATGATCGCGAGCTCGACTGCGATCACCGTCGCGAGGCCGGCGACACCGGGCTGGACGAAGGCGAGGCCGATCAGCCACACCGCGCGCAGCGTGCCGACGGTACGGAGGACCCGATGTCGGCCGAACCGGGCCACGACACGGCGGGCCAGGCGCGAGCCGATGAGCCCGCCGACGCAGGGCGCGGCGAAGGCGAGGCCGTACTGCCAGGGCGCGAAGCCAAGCTCGCCGAGCAGCAGCACGGCCAACAGCGGCTCGGTGGCCATGATCAGTCCGCCGACGAGCAGCTGGTTGAGGTAGAGCGCCCGCAGACCGGGATGGGTGAGGAGGTGCCGCCAGCCGTCGAGGAACTCGCCGGCCCGGACCCGGGTCTGGGCGGTGCGCTGGGGCTGTGCTTCCCGGTCGCGGATCGCGGTGATGCCCAGCGCGGAGAGCAGGTAGCTCAGCGCATCGGCCACGACGGTGGCGACCGGCCCGAACAGGCCGACCGCCGCCCCGCCCAGCGGTGGCCCGACCGCGATGGAGCTCCACGTCGTCGACTCGAACCGCGAGTTGGCCACGAGCAGGTCGTCCGGACGGACGAGGGCCTTGAGGTAGGCGCCGCTGGCCGCGTTGAACGCGATTTTGGCCGCGGCGATCGTGGCCGAGACGGCCAGCAGCAGGACGAAGCTGAGCCGACCGAAGGCGTATGCGACCGGGATCGTCATCATGGCCGCGAACCGGGCCAGGTCCATCGCGATCATCACCGGCCGCTTGCGGCGGAACTCCACCCACGGCCCGAGCGGCAACGCGATCAGCGCGCCCACCGCCGGGCCCACCGCGGACAGCGCGGACACCTGAGCGGGGCCGGCGTGCAACACCAGCACGGCGATCAGCGGGAACGCGCCGAACCCCAGCCCCGAGCCGTAGGCGCTGGCCGCGTACGCCGCCCACAACCATCCGAACTGCCGGCCCAGGGATCGTCTGGCCATCAAACTCCGCACCTGCCGCTTCGAACAACCTGCCGTTGGTCGCTGTGATCAGAACAAGGCCGAAGAAGACGGATCAAACAACTGAGCCGACGGCGAGCCACAACCCTGTGTTGTACGAGTAGGTTCTGCGGCGTGGATCTCGACGCCGTGCGTACCTTCGTCGCCGCCGCGGACGCCGGCCAGTTCCAGGAAGCCGCCGCCGCGCTGTCGATCACCCAGCAGGCCGTGTCCAAGCGCATCGCCGCGCTGGAGAAGGATTTGGAGGTGCGGCTGTTCACCCGCACGGCTCGCGGCGCCCAACTCACGATCGACGGCCAGGCCTTCCTGCCCCACGCCCGTGAACTGCTCCGGGTGGAAGCGCGCGCCGACGCTTCCGTGCGCCCCGGCCGGCGCGCCCTCCGTGTTGACGTCCACAGTCGACGGATCGCGCCAGCGGTGCTGCTGCAGGACTTCCACCGAACGCATCCGCGGATCGAGCTGGATGTCGTGACCCTCGACGCCGACGCCCATGCCGCGATCGCCGCCGTCGAGGCGGGGACGATCGACGTGACCTTCCACGCCGTCACCGTTCCCGCGCGCCGGCTGCCAGGCGCGATCAGGACCGCCCGCGTGATCGACGAGCACCACGAGCTCCTCGTCGGGCCACGCCATGCGCTCGCCGGCGCCCGCGCCGTCACGCCCGCACAACTTGCCGAACACCGCATCTGGATGCCCGGCATGGCCGCCGGTACCGAATGGGCCAGCTACTACGACGAACTCGCCGCCGTGTTCGGTCTCACCATCGACGTGGTCGGGCCGGTCTTCGGAAACGAGGCACTGCTGGCCGAGATCGCCGACTCCTCGGAACTGGCGACGTTGGCCGGCGAACGCACGCGATATCTATGGCCGGACAGCTACGACCTGCGGCGCATACCGGTGCGCGACCCGGCACCGGTTTATCCGATGTCACTGATCTGGCGCGACGACAACCCGCATCCCGCGCTCAGCAAACTTCGCGACTACCTCGGCTCCAGACGAGTGGACACACCCGACGAGAAGGTGTGGACGCCGGAGTGGGCCTAGCGTTCAGCCCCAACGTTGCCGACTCAGCTCACCTTTCAGTTGCAACTGCCGCGACGGCGGCGTGCGGCCGGTGAGTGCCTTCGCCGGGCCGCTGCAGGCGCTCGACTTCCGTGAATCCGGCTTGCGTCAGTCGCTCGACGAGCTCGTCCATGGGCCAGCGATAGGCGGTCACGACTTTGTGATCGAAGGCGGCTACTTCGTCACCGTCGAAGACGCCGAGCACCAACGTTCCAGCCGGGGCCATCGCTCGCCGGAACTTGGCGAGCACGCCGTCGAGCCTTTGCGGCGGTAGATGGATCAACGAGTACCAGGCCAGGATGCCGGCGATCGAGTGGTTGGCGACGTCGAGATCTTCCATCGACCCGAGTTGGTACCTACCGCTCGGGTGGACCGCCTGCGCATGGGCGATGAACTCGGGGACCATGTCGATTCCCGTCGCGTCGACACCCAGCGAGCGAAGGTAATCGGTGATATGGCCAGGCCCGCAGCCCAGATCGAGCACCGTGCCGGGCCGGCCCGCCAGATGTCGTCCGATGAAGGCCAGGTCGTCGGCGTGGACCTGCTGGCTTGAACCGAACAGCTCGATGTAGAGCTCTGCGACGGACGCATATGCCTGCCGAACCTGTTCCAAGTTCACCGCGTGACTATATGACCTCTCGGACCGGGCCGCGTGCTGAAGCCCGGTTGAGGCGGCTGCCTCAACCGGGCTTTGTGGCTGGTCGGGAGGGATTCAGATGAGCCAGCGGTTGCGCTGGACGATGGGCAGTTTGGCCCAGCGGCGGCCGAGGCCCCAGGTGTGGCCGGCGTAGGCGGCGGCCAGGACGATGAGCACGACGGCGTAGATGATGTGGTAGTCCATGAAGGGGTTGGTCGAGCCGCTCGGGGCGCCCTTGGCGGTGTGCTGGGCGAGGGGGAACTCGGCCAGCCACATGCCGGCCATGATGATGGTGCCCGAGGCGGCGGCGACGCGCAGGCCGATGCCGGCGATGAGCGCCAGGCCGATGCCGAGCAGGCCGAGCATGAACAGCCAGTTGGCGTACCAGGTGCCGGCGATGGTGTGGAAGAAGCCCTGCAGGGGGCCGACGTCGACGTTGGCGAGGAAGCCCTTGGTGGGGCTGCCGCCGTTGATCCAGGCCTTCGCCTCCGGGGTGGAGTAGCCCAGGCCGAAGGTCTTGTCGAGAAACGCCCAGAGGAAGACGAACCCGGTGGCGTACCGCAGCACCGCCAGTGCCTTGGCGGCCGTCTTGGTGAGCATGCTGCCCGGGGCCTCGACCCGCTCGAGGTGACTGGCCTGGTGGATGTGTGCGGTGCTCATCTCGGCCTCCTGCCGTTCTCTGTTGACACACACATCGTCATCCCCGGCCGGTGCCGGGCGCTCGTGCCGAACCTCCCCAACCGTCCGGGACCGAAGTCCCCTCACCACCGGGACCTCGGACCGGCCACCCCTCCGCCACACCTACTGAGCTGCGGCCGCGAGAGGGATGCGGGACAAGACCCGCCACCGCGACCGGCCGGGCGGCCCGCCGCGATTCGCGCAGCTCAGGGGCCGATTGCGGCGATTTCACCGGTCCATAGGCGGACAACATGACGTCGTACGCGATGCGCCGCAGCTCGCGAGAAGCTTGTCAGTTCCCAGCGGACGGCAAAGCAAAGGCAAGGAGATCCTCCCCTTGCCACTCCTAACGTATCGCGCACTGGGGGGCTTGTGGCAAGACCCGTGTTGTGGCGCAGAATCGTCGGCCGGGGCCGCGACCTGCGGCATTGGGAAGCACAACGGGCGTGTGTCGATCGGCCGGTGCGGTGCGGCTGAGCACGGCTGCCTCGGAGGTGTCGCAGTGATTGAGCAGTACGTGTTGGATCTTCAAGAGGTTGACGAGACGCAGGTCGCGGTCGTCGGCGGCAAGGCCGCGCACCTGGGCGGGCTGTCGCGGATCGGAGGCATCCGGGTGCCGGCTGGGTTTTGCGTGACGACGGCCGCCTTCCGGCGGATCATGGCGGAAGCGCCGTCGATCGACGATCAACTGGATCGGCTGTCACGCCTGAACCCGGACGACCGGGAGACGATCCGCGCGCTCAGCGCGGAGATCCGTCAGACGCTCGAAGGAGTCACCATCCCCGACGATCTGGCGGCGGCGGTCATCGACGCGCTCGCCCGGCTCGGCGAGCAAGCGGCCTACGCCGTGCGATCCAGCGCGACGGCAGAGGACCTGCCGACGGCCTCCTTCGCCGGCCAGCAGGACACCTACCTGAACGTCGTGGGTCCGGCGGTGATCCTCCAGCACGTCAGCCGGTGCTGGGCGTCGCTGTTCACCGAGCGGGCCGTGACCTACCGCCTGCGCAACGGCTTCGACCACCGGAAGGTCAACATGGCCGTGGTCGTGCAGCGGATGGTCTTCCCGCAGGCGGCCGGCATCCTGTTCACGGCCGACCCCGTCACGGGCAACCGGAAGGTCGCCACCGTGGACGCCAGCTTCGGCCTCGGCGAGGCCCTGGTCTCCGGCCTGGTGAACCCGGACGTCTTCAAGGTCCGCGACGGCGAGGTCGTCGCCAAGGCGGTCGCCGCCAAGCAGCGTGCCGTTTACGCCCTGCCGGCCGGCGGGACGCGGGAAGTGGCGATCGACCCGCAGCGGCAGGAACAGCCGGCGCTGACGGATGCGCAGGTCGTGCGGCTCGTGCGGCTCGGGCGGCGGATCGAAGCGCATTTCGGCCGCCCGCAGGACATCGAATGGTGCCTGGTCGATGACGGCTTCCAGATCGTGCAGAGCCGGCCGATCACCACGCTGTTTCCCGTCCCCGAGACCGGCGACCAGGAGAACCACGTCTACCTCTCGGTCGGTCACCAGCAGATGATGACCGACCCCATGAGGCCTCTGGGCATCTCTGTGTGGCAGCTGACGGCCATGGCGCCGATGCACGAGGCCGGCGGGCGGCTGTTCGTCGACGCCACCCGGCTCCTGGCCTCGCCCGCGAGCCGCGCCGGTCTTCTGGAGATGGCGGGGAGGTCCGATCCGCTGATCAGGGACGCGCTGGAGACGGTCCTCGACCGCGGCGACTTCGTCCCGGCGCTTCCGGACGGGGGTCCCGGCGGGCCGCCGGTCGGCGGCCCATCCGCCCCGATCGAGACCGATCCGACCATCGTCACCGAGCTGATCGAGCGCAGCCAGGAGTCCATCGCCGCCCTGCGGCGCGACATCCGCACCAAGACCGGGCCGGCGCTGTTCGACTTCCTGCTGGAGGCCTTCCAGGAGCACAAGAGGGTCCTCGGTGATCCGCTGAGCATGCAGGCGATCATGGCGGGGATGGAGGCCACCTGGTGGCTCAACGACCGGCTGCGGGAATGGCTGGGCGAGAAGAACGCGGCCGACACGCTCACGCTGTCCGCCCCCGACAACGTCACGTCGGAGATGGGGCTGGCGCTGCTCGACGTCGCCGACGTGATCCGCCCGCATCCGCAGGTGGTGGCGTTCCTGCAGGGCGTCGAGGACGACGGCTTCCTGGACGAGCTGCCGAAGTTCGCGGGCGGGACCGAAGCGCGCGACGCCATCGAGGCCTACCTCGTCAAGTACGGCATGCGCTGCGTCGGCGAGATCGACATCACGAGGCCGCGCTGGAGCGAACGCCCCACCACGCTCGTGCCCCTGATCCTCGACAACATCAAGCTCTTCGAGCCGGGCGCCGCCGAGCGGCGCTTCGCGCAAGGGCAGCAGGAGGCGCAGAAGAAGGAACAGGACGTGCTCGAACGCTTGCGAGCACTGCCGGACGGGGAGCAGAAAGCCGGCGAGACAAAGCGGATGATCGACCGGGTCCGGACCTTCATCGGCTATCGGGAGTATCCGAAGTACGGCATCGTCAGCCGCTACTTCGTCTACAAGCAGGCCTTGCTGGAAGAGGCCGAGCGCCTCGTGCAGGCAAACGTGCTTCCTGAAAAGGAGGACATCTTCTACCTTACGTTCCAGGAACTCCACGACGTCGTGCGCACCAACCAGGTGGACGACCTGCTCATCCGCCAGCGCAAGGACGCCTTCCGGTCGTACCGGACGCTCACGCCACCGCGGGTGCTCACATCGGACGGCGAGGCCATCGCCGGGGCGTACCGGCGCGACGACGTGCCGGCCGGTGCCCTGATCGGCCTACCGGTTTCCGCCGGGACCGTCGAGGGCCGGGCCCGCGTCATCCTGGACATGGCGGAGGCCGATCTCGAAGCGGGCGACATCCTGGTCACGGCCTACACAGACCCCAGCTGGTCGCCCCTGTTCGTCGCGATCACGGGCCTGGTGACGGAGGTGGGCGGCCTGATGACCCACGGCGCAGTGATCGCCCGGGAATACGGCTTGCCGGCCGTCGTGGGTGTGGAGCAGGCCACCCGGCTGATCCGGGACGGGCAGCGGATCCGCGTGCACGGAACCGACGGGTACGTCGAGATTTTGCCTTGACCGACCGCAGAGGTGGCTGCGGTTGGGTTCATCTCCGGTTGCCGGGTGGGCTTCCTGAGCGGGTGGCCAGGAGCGCGATGAGTGTTCCGGCGGCAAGTGCGGCGGTGGTCAGGAAGGTCCCGGTGACGGAGGTGGCGGTCTGGACCGGGCCGAGGAGTAGGGGCGAGATGAACTGGCCGGTGAAGGTGGCGGTGGCCAGCAGGGCGGTGGCCTGCCCGCGGTGGTTCGCTGGGGCGTGCTGCGCGGTCAGGACGGTCAGGGCCGGGACTGCCAGTCCCATGCCGATGCCGAAGAGGGCGGGCGCGGCCAGGAGCAGGGCCGGTGTGTCGGTGAGGCCGAGTGTTGCCAGTGCGATGGTCCAGATGCTGTAGGCGAGGATCAGAAGTTGTGTGTGCCCGAGCCGGGCGCGAGCCTGCGCGTAGCGGAGACCGGCCAGGCTCATGGTCACGGACAGTGTCGCAGTGAAGGCAGCGACGATGCGTGTGTCGGTAATGCCGACCTCGGCGAGACGCAGCGGCAGGAACACCAGGATGCCGTAGAGCAGCACGGTGGCCACGATCTGCAGGCCGTAGACGCCCAGGAGCCGGGGCTGGCTGCTGATCAGTGCACGCAGCGGTTGAGCCGGATCGTTGGTGTGGGGGCCGGTCGTGGCCGGCCGTGCAGGGGCTGGCAGCGCGCGTAGGGTGGCTAGTCCGAGCGGCACGCCTAGGAGGTAGACGGCGAACGGGGCGTGCCAGGAGATGGCGCCCAGGGCGCCGCCGGTCAGCGGCCACAGGACACCGCCGAGGCTGATCGCGGTCGAGCGCCAGCCCATGGCCCGGTCCCGTGCGGCGCCTTCGTAGAGGTCGAGCAGAGCAAGGGTGGTGCCGGTGAAGACGACTGCGGCGCCGATGCCGAAGACCAGCCGGCTGGCGATGAGGGCGGGGTAGGAGGTGGTGAGGAGTCCGGCGCCTCCGGCGACCCCGTAGAGGAGCAGGCCCACGGTGAGTGGTCCGCGTACTCCCCAGCGGTCGATCGCCCGGCCTACGGCCGGGCCGGCAAGGGCTAGCGAGAGGCCGTGGGCGGTGAGGACGAGCCCGGCGGTGACGGCGGTGAGGTCCAGGTCCGTCTGGAGGAGCCCGACCACCGGGGCGAGCACCGCTCCGGCCATCACTGTGAGGGTGGAGCCCAGCAGGAGCACGATCAGTGCGGTTCGCCGATGCGTGCTGGGCCGGCTGGTGGCTGCGGACCGGTCTTCCGTCACGATTGCCGCACCCGGGACAGGGCGGAAGACCAGGTGAGCAGCTCGTCCAGCATCGTCTGCAACGTGGCGCGCTGGTGGGGTGCGGGCGTCAGGCCGCTGGCGGAGAAGTCGGTGAAGAGGGAGAGGCCGACCGCGGTGCGCACGCCGGCGACCCGGACCTCGGCCAGGATCAGGCGTAGGGCCTCGGTGGCGCGCCAGCCTCCGGTAACCCCGTAGCTGACGAAGCCGGCGGCCTTGTCATGCCATTCCGCGAACAGGTAGTCGATGGCGTTCTTCATCGCCGCCGAGGTGGAATGGTTGTACTCAGGAGTGACAAAGACGAACCCGTCACACCGTGCCACCGCATTCGCCCAGGCGTGCGTGTGCGGATAGCGGTACTGGCCCATCGCGGCCGGACACGGCTCGTCCAGCAGCGGCAGCCCGAAGTCCGCGAGATCGAGGATCTCGAACGTCACCGCTGGGCGGTCCGTCACCGCGACCTGATGGACCCAGCGTCCGACGGCTGGTCCGCGACGCCCGGGGCGGGTGCTGCCGATGATGATCCCGATACGCGCCATCAGGGCCTCCGGTCACTGACAGAGGCATAGGCAGGGCCAGGGGCAAGCAGAGCGGCTCTCACGTGGACAGCATCAGACCTCGAGTATGGTCGAGGTCAAGCCGATACGATGAGCCGGTGCTCAAACCGCCCCCGCGTGCCGCCGAACTCACCGTCGGTCAGGTCGCCGCCCGCAGTGGTGTCGCCATCACCACCCTGCACTTCTACGAGAGCAAAGGCCTCATCCACAGCCGCCGCACCGCCGGAAACCAGCGCCGATACCCGCGGGACACCCTCCGCCGGGTCTCCTTCATCCGGGTCGCCCAGCGCGTCGGTATTCCGCTGCGTCTCGTCGCTGAAGCCCTGTCCGGCCTGCCTGATGAGCGAACCCCCACGCGCGAGGACTGGACTCGGCTCTCGGCTGCCTGGCGCGCCGAACTCGACGAGCGGATCGATCAACTTCAGCGTCTGCGCGACAACCTCTCCGACTGCATCGGCTGCGGCTGCCTCTCCATCGACCGGTGCACGCTACGCAACCCCGATGATCAGCTCGGCGACGCGGGCCCTGGCCCGCATCGCCTTCTCGGCACGTACACCCAGCCGGGACCAGGCGAGTCCTGGACCGACTGAGTTCGTCGTGACGCTCCGAAGCTGCACACCAGGGCAACGTCTGCCGGCAGGTGGGACCAAAGCCGTGCCCTTGTTTGAAATCAGGACATCTGATATCCAGTTAAGTCAGGGCACCTGCACGACGTCGACACACTTAGCGGCGCGGTGGCCCTCGATGCCCACCTTCACCGGCTGTCAGCCGGGCCGGCATGTGCAGGGCAGTTCACCGCAGTTGTGGCCGGTGCCGGATTCACCGGCATAGAGGTGTCCACCGAACTCAAGGACCGGCTCCAGGCGATCGCCGGACCGCTGTCCCACAAGGTGCGGGTGATCCTGCTGGAGCGTGCCGACACCGTCGGCCCGGAGCTCGGCTCCGGCCCCTGCTCCGCGATTTGCGCTGCTCTCAACCAGGTCGGTGTCGAAGCCCGACTCAACACGAGCCTGTCCGCCGTCACACCCACAGGCGCCACCCTCAGCGATGGCACCGTGATCGCCGCGCATACGGTGATCTGGACGGCCGGCATGGCAGCCAGCCCGCTGACCCGACAGATCGTCGGGCGGCACGATCCGCTCGGCAGGCTGCTGGTCGACCCGCAGCTGCGCGTGCCCGAATCGCCCGACGTGTTCGCCAGCGGAGACGCGGCAGCCGCCGATACGGGAGGCGGTCACCCCACCCTGCAGAGCTGTCAGCATGCCATCCCGCTCGGCCGGATCGCCGGCCACAACGCCGCCGCCGACCTGCTCGGCCACCCTGCTGTGCCATTCAGCCCCGAACCGTACGTCACCTGTCTCGATCTCGGCTCGGCCGGTGCGGTCTTCACCACGGGACTTGATCGGGAAGTACGAATGACCGGCGCACCGGCCAAGGGCCTCAAACGGTCGATCAACGAACGCCGAATCTATCCGCCCCTCGACGACGCCAAAGCCATCCTGAATGCGGGAGATCCGAAACGCACATGGGCAGAAATGGCCTGAGGCCAGCGATCGCGCCGCGCGGGGCTGATGTGGCTGGAACTCCGTTGGAGCGGCTGTGCGCGCATCGCGGGGTCGCGGTACCGGCCCCGGGGCAGGTGCTTGACCTGGCGCCGGTCCTCGACATGCGACCAGCTGATCTGCTCGCCATCGCCGGCGGCGGGATTCCCGCCGAGTTCATGCCGGCCGCGCCTAACGCGGCCCAGGTCATCGACTCGATGGTCCGGTCCGACGGTCCGTTGATCGCGGAGGCCGAAGCGTTGCGGGACTACGCGCGGTCGCTGCCCCGACCGGACAACTCGGGTGGCCTAGCCGGTCTCCCACCGCTGGAGTCTGTGACGTCCGGGGCCGTGTTCACACGTTTGTTGAAGGTGAGGAACCTCAGCCGTGAAGGGATGGCCTGCGTGACGGGTTCCGCGCTCAGCACGGTGGGCAAGGCGATGCGGATCGGCGAACTGATCCCGCAACGACTGGAGCTGATGGCCGCGACACTCTGTCTGCGGGCGGACGATTTCGACGCGATCATGGTCCGCACTCCCAACGCGCCACCGGCAAATGATTGGGTCCGGGACTGGGTGCCGCGACTGTGGGCCTTCGGCGAGGTGCTCCTGGCCCTTGCACCGTTGCCCCTAGAGCAGATCAAAGCCGTGCAGACGTTCGTACGCCGTCGTCACTTGTCGCCGCCGTGAATGCCAGGGCCGTAATTCTCAGCCCCTCCGTACTCCTGTCGTCCACCCTAGTCATCCCCATGTTCAAGATCCCCACCCCGGACACGCCGATGCCCCCGCCCGGCCCGGACGGGGGCACCACCGAAGAAGGATCACCGTTTCGCACAATGGTGCGTTCGGTGGGCCGCCAGGGACTCGAACCCTGAACCTACGGATTAAAAGTCCGCAGCTCTGCCATTGAGCTAGCAGCCCGCGCCTTGACAGGGTACCTGCGCGCCGCCCGTCGTTCCACGCGATACTCCATACACGGCGTTTCGCCAGCTCATCCTGGTTATGGCCATCAGTCGGCAGCTCTGATCCCGCCACCGACGACTTCCCGTCGGGCCAGCCTCGACAGGCGAGCAACCAGCGAGCAACCAGGAACCACCTAGGATCCACCTAGCGGTGATCCACTAGGTCGCCGGCAAGCCGTGATCATGATGACGCTGTGGTGCACCGTTGCCGAGGTCCGAAGCCCGGGAGTCGGCCTGCCGCCGGGCCCGACATTTCATGACCTGACCGAAGCCTCCCGCGAGGTCTTCGTCCGCCGCTGATGTGCTTTGCCGAGGAGCCGACGGTTGCTGGCGGTATGTCATCAACAACCCAGTTCCTGATGGCAACGGCCGCTGACGCCCCTCAACGGCGTTAGCGGCCGTGCCCGCTCATGCCACCGTCGGTGCACGGCAGCCGGTGACCAGCGCCGCGCTCGGAAGAAGGTACCGGGCGGTCCGTGGACAATGATCGGATGGAGTTGCGTCCTGAGCTGTGCCCGCCGGCGGTCGGACCCCAGCGCATCGCAGAGCTGTGCGCCGCCATCGAAACCATCGAAGGCCTGCTGGAGCGCGGCGAGTCAGCCGATGCGGCGATCGCCGCGTTCAACGCGGAAACCGGCCATGACTACACCGCCGACAACTTCCGCACCTATTGGACCTCTCGTGACGTCGAGGACTTCGCGCTCGAGGCCGCCCGACCCGCACGGCCGAAGACCGCAAACGTCACCCGCGACGAACTGATCGAGATCGTCCGCCGGATAAAGGCGGCCGACGACGACACGGACTACTACGTTCTCCTGCTGGAGACCAACGTTCTGCACCCACGAGTCGCCAATCTGATCTTCTATCCGCCACCGGAACTGGCCGACGCGTCAGCGGAGACCATCGTCGACGCGGCCTTGAGCTACCGACCCGTCGCGCTGTGATAGAACGCCACGGAGCCTGTTGCGTAATTCGCTGGGACGGCGTTGGCGGCCCAACTACGCGCCGATCTTGGAGTTGTGGCGCCATGAACCTCCGAATTTGTCCGGTTTTGTCAAGGACCACAACTCCAAGATCGGCGCGTAGTTGGGGTTGATGCGCGAGGGATCCGAATTGCGCAACAGGCTCCACGGCGCGTTCATGCCTGCGATCCGATCGCTCCGCGACGTGACAGTCCGTACCGACGGCCCGGCGTCCGGACATGCTTGGGCAGGTCACCGTGGGCGGGTGTGCTGGGCGGATGTGGTACCGACCAGGCGGCGAGGCGGCTCCGGCGCGTCGGCCAGCCGCTGCTGCTCCTGCGCCACGATCATCCGGGCCAGCTGTACCTCGGAGATGTCCACGGCGCCCGGCGCGGCCTGCGCGATGGTGCTGTGCCGGACGTACGCGTCGAAGAGTTGCGCCTTCGAGCCGAGGATCTCGATCATCCGCTCGTCGACCGAGTCAGCGATCAGCAGGCGGTAAACCTGGACGGTGCGCACCTGTCCCATCCGGTGGGCCCGAGCGATCGCCTGAGCCTCGATCGACGGCTTGACCTGTGGCTCGCAGAGGATCACCACCGACGCCGCCTGGATGTTCACGCCTACCCCGGCGGCTTCGATCTGGCACACCAGCACGGCCGGCTTCGGCGAGGCGGTGAACTCGTCCACGATGCGCTGGCGGTCGGCGACCGGCGTCGAGCCGGTGATCGGCCCGCGGGCGTCGGTGCCGAGCGCGGCGCCCACCACGGCCAGCACGTCGCGGAAGTAGGAGAAGACCACGACGTTGCGATCGTTGGCCATCGCCTCCCGGGCCAGCTCAAGCAGGCGGGTCAGCTTCGCCGAGTGGTGCGGATGGCGAACGGCGAACGCGGCCCGGCGCATGGCCATGAAGTTGCCCTCGCGCACCGCGGCCCGGTACGCGGCCCCGTCCTCGACGCCGAACTCCTCCCACTCGTCGACCTGGACCAGCTCCGGTAGCTCGGTGAGCACGTCGGGCTGGTTGCGGCGCAGGTAGACCGGCGCCGCCGCGCGCCGGAACGCCTCGACGCTGATCGCCGCGTGCTCGGGCCCCATGCCGGCGGCGACCTCCGGCCGCAGGTGTTCGATCAGAGCCCGGAACTCGTCGATCCGGTTCTCCATCGGCGTGCCGGTGAGGAACAGCACCCGGTCGGACTCCGCCGCGACCCGGTTGACCGCCTGCGACCGCTTCGCGCCGGGGTTCTTCACGTAGTGCGCCTCGTCGACAACCAGCAGGGCGGGCCTGGGCGGGGGGAGTCCGAGCGCGCCGAGTGAGCCGAACGTGACCACGCCGACGCCGCCCTCGTCCCGCCATCGGGCCGCCGCCCGCGCCCGGCCGTGGCCGTGCAGGCTGACGACCGGAACCGTCGAGTGCCGGGCGATCTCGCGAGCCCAGTTGATCAGTACGCTGGCCGGGCAGACGACGAGGAAGTGGGTGGCGCCACGGGCGGCCAGATGCGCCATCGTGGCGATGGCCTGGACCGTCTTGCCCAGCCCCATCTCGTCGCCCAGCACGACCCGCCGTTGGACCAGGGCGAACCGGGCACCGAACGACTGATAGCCACGCAGCCGGAGGCTGTCGTTGAGCCGGGAGGTGTCCAGTTGCTGCGCCCCGACCCGCTCGACGATGTCGGCGGGTAGGTAGCCCTCGCTCGCGGCGACGTCGCCGCCAAGGCCGACGACCTGGCTGAGCAGGCCGTAGTAGTCCGCCGAGTGCTGTTCGAAATCGCGCCAGACCTGCTCGTCGTTCGGCGTACGGACCGCGCGTACCTCCCGGGCGGCCCGCAGCAGGCCACTGGACTCGGCGGTGTCCACCAGCGCCCGTACCCGCCGCGCCGCGTCGTCAGCGAGGGCCTTGTCCCCGGCGCGCATGAACAGCCGACGGATGCGTCCCGCCGCGGCTGGTTCGGCGATCGGCCGCTGCGTGGCCAGCTCCGCGGCGAGCCGCCCGGCGTCGGCCTCGTGTACCCCGGCCGCATGCCACACCGCGCCCCACTCGGCCAGCGCCCGCAGCAAGCGGGTCATGTCCGGGTTCTTCGGGTCGAACTCGATCCGGAACTGCAGCGCGTCCCGCGCCGCCCGCTTGAGTTGCTCGGCAGCGTGGATGGTCTTGCGTGCAGTGCCTTCGCCGATGCCGGGCACGCCGATCAGGCGGTCCGGGCCGGCCCGGAGCACGTCGGCGACCGAGTGAATGCCGTGCGCCGGTAGCTCGTCCAGCCGGGCCCGACCGTCCACGGTGTCCTTCACCGTCTCGATCGACATCTTCCCGATCGCGGTCCACACCTGGGGCTCACTCGCGATCGCATACGCCTCGACGACCTTCGCACGGGCCGAGTTGACAATCTCGACAATCGCTTCGGCTTCGGCCTGTGCCTCGGCCGCCCGGGCCAGCAGCGCGCGTGCCTCCCGGCGACTCGGGGCCGTCATCGCGACGGCGGGCACGGCAGCGGGCCTGCAACGCTCGGCCGGGTCGCCGGCCGCTGTAGCACCGTGGAGTACCGCAGAGACATGCCTTGAACGTACCTACAGACCAGCCGTTTCTCACTCCGAGCGACTGCCCACGGAGTTGAGGTAGGCGCATCGGATGTGCTGAGGTCGTCGTCATGGGTGTGCTGTATGACTATTTTCGAGCCGCAGACGACGCTTCGGCCATTAAGTTGATCGAGGATCTCGTCGGCGGTCCGGCCGGCAACTCCTCCACGGTGGACGCGATCGACCTCAAGGGCATCGACCCGACCGTCACGCTCGCCGAGCTCGTCTGCTTCGTCCGCGGTATCGAATGGAATGTCAACGTCGTCGAAGAGCACCTGGTGTGGTCCAGGGCCGAGGCGGAAGGCCCCTGGGTGTTGTCCATCGGGGATGACGTACGGGACGCCCTCGCCTCGATCACCGAGGCGCAGATGCCGAGCCTGTCGGCGCGTTGGGGGCGGACCGAGGAACTCGCCTGGCACGGTCCACTGCCTGACGACACCATGCTGCCCGTCATCGAGAACATCTCCGCACTGGCTCGACGCGCACGGGATGCGGGCGACCACCTGTATTGCTGGTTCTGTGTGTGACGCCAGCCGATCCTGGACGATCTCTTGGCTGGTGTGGTGCTGGTTATTGTCGAGGTGCGTCTCGTTCTCTGGCGGTCGTCGCGCAGGCGGTGCCACAGTGTGCAGGGTGAAGGTGACGTACGTGCTGCTGCACGGTGCCTGGCACACCGCGTGGCACTGGCACCTGGTGGCCGCCGAGCTGCGGCGGCGTGGACACCATGTGGTCGCGGCCGATCTGCCTGCCGACGCCGGCGCCTCGGTGGCGGCGTCGGTGGTGCTCGACGCGCTGGACGGCACCGGAACTGGCGCAGTCACTGTGGTTGGCCACTCGATGGGCGGCCTGGTGGCGCCGGTCGTCGCGGAGCGGCTAGCCCGGGTCGAGCGGGTGGTGTTCGTCGCCGGGCTGTTGCCGCTGATCGGGTCGAGCTGGGACGCGCAGATCGCCGCTGCGGAGCGGGGCGCGATCGTCCTGCGTGGGCTGTCGGACGGGCAGATCTACCACGGCGACGGCTCCTCGTCGTGGGCCGATGCGGGCAAGGCGGTCGCACGGTTCTATGCCGACGCGCCGCCGGACCTGGCACGCGCGGCGGTCGCCCGGCTACGCCGGCAGCACTGGACGGTGATGCGCGAGACCTGCCCGCTGCTGGCCTGGCCCGACGTGGAGTACCGCTCGATCGTGTGCACCCGCGACGCGGTGCTCAACCCGGCGTGGTCACGAAAGACGTTCCGTGAGCGGCTCCACGTCGCGGCCGTCGACCTGGACAGCGACCACTCGCCGTTCCTGAGCCACCCGGCGGCTCTGGTCGACCAACTCCTGCCGTGATCCCTGCGACCCACGTGGCCGACATGCTGTTGCCCGGAGGCGGCGGCCAGCGCGGCGGCGGGCGCCAACGCCCGGCGGATAGCGTGCAACGGTGACGTATCGGGAGCTTGGTGAGGCCGCCTGGACGTGGGTACGTGCGCGGGTGCGGGACGACGACGGGCCCTGGCTGGCGGAGGACGGTGCCGCGGCGCCGCCGGCCGACCGGGACTCGCTGTATGCGGGGCTGGCCGGGCTGGCGCCGCTGTTCGCCGAGATCGCCGCCGGTCGTGAACTGACCGCCGACGAGCGGGGGCTGGCCGGTCGGGTCGTCGAGCGGCTGGCGGCGCAGGCGCGGACGCGGGGCGAGGCCTCGCTGTACGACGGGCTCGCCGGGGACGCGACGGCGCTGCGGCTGCTGGCACCGGGGCGGGAGGCGGTGGCGATGCGGCGGATCGCCGAGCTGCGCACCGCCGACGGCTGGGACACGACGCTCGACCTGGAGGGGTACCGCGGCCCCTTCACCGACGTCGTCATGGGCACCGCCGGCATCGTGCTCGCCGCCGTGTGGGCCGGCGGGCCCGGCGCCGCGGACATCGTGGACGGCGGCGGGACGGCGCTGCTCAGGCAGGCGGAGGTGACTGAGGGCGGTCTCGACTGGCGGATGTGGCCGGGGTACCGCTCCAGCACCCCCAACTTCTCGCACGGCACCGCCGGGGTCGCGTCGGCGCTCGCCGTCGCCGGCCGTGTCCTGGGCCGCGCGGACTTCGTCGACGCGGCCGTGCGCGGCGCGGAACACCTGCTCAGCGTCGGGGACCTCACCGGCGCCGGGTTCGTGGTGCCGCACACGCTGCCGTACTCGCAGCGGGACGTGGAGCCGGTGACGTACACCTGGTGCCATGGCCCGGCGGGCACTTCGCAGCTGTTCGCCGCGCTCGCCCGGGCCGGCGTGCACACGGTCGGCGGCCACGACGTCGGCGAGCTGCGTCGCCGCTGCCTGCGCTCGGTGCTCGCGTCGGGCGTGCCGGCCCGCCTGCGGCCCGGTTTCTGGGACAACGACGGACGATGCTGCGGTACCGCGGGTGTCGGCGACATTCTGCTCGACGCCTACCAGGACACCGGTGAAGGGTGGCTGCTCGACGGCGCCCGGCGGATGGGCGACGCGCTCATCGAGCGGGCGGTCCGCGACACCGGCGGGGCGCGGTGGCGGTTCGTCGAGCACCGGCAGGACCCGCCGTTGCTGCCGCCGGGCGTCTCCTGGATGCAGGGCGCGGCCGGGATCGCGGCGTTCCTGCTGCGCCTGGCCCGGGTCGTGGAGACCGGGCCGGAGGCGCGGGTGCCCGACCGCCCGGACCAGTGGTGGTGCGTCCCGGACCGGCTGCGCACTACCCGGGCGGCTCACGCGGGCTGACGGACCTCGACAACCGTCATTCCGCATGACATCGCGTGGCGGCGTCAGCCGGGTGCAGGGAGGTCGGCGGCGCATCAGGCCCGCTACGTGGTGGCGTCGGGTGGTGTTGGGGATGGTGCCGTGGTGGTGGGTGGCGCAGCGACCGACGGGAGGTGGGCCGACGGGTCGGGGCAGACGAGGTACGGCATCGGCGATTGGCCGCCGCCGGGATGGACCGGCCAGACCAGCGTCGGCGGGGTGGTGCGCGGGACAAAGTAGCGGTGCGCGGGAGGCAGGGCCACCAGTAGTACCACCGCGCCCGTGAGCACGAGCACTGCGAGCGCGCCGAAGCCCGCCGTCAGGTAGAAGATTGCGGAGAACGTGTCCGGGTCCGAGTACAGGGTCTCGAGGAACTTCGACTCCCCTTCTACTGTTACGTCGCCGACGCTGGGGACGTCGGTACTTTCGAGCGCGAAGAAGAGCGGCGCGAACAGAAACCCGCCGCAGCATTGCAGCACGAGGAACAGCAGTTGAACGCCCCCGCCGACGAAGACGAAGATCCGCGCGAGGTTGCTGCCCCGCCGCACCGGCACGGCCGTCACGGCGAGGCACACCGCCAGCAGCAGGGCCGGGATGCCGATGACCACTGTGCCGAAGACGTTGGCGATTCGCTCCGAGCTCACCTCGGCCGGATCCGCGTCGGGCACCAGCGTGGCGGCCCGGGAGATCTGACCGTCGAAGTGCAAGCCTTGCGCGACGGCCAGCCCGACGACGCCGAGCAGCAGGGCAACGGCGGCCCACTGCAACCGACCGGTTTGGCGGCCAGCCGGGTGCAGGCGTGCTGGAACGCGCACCCCGAAATCGTCACGCCGTCGCCGCATGATGGTGCGTCCGCGGGGCATCATGCGGCCGACCCGCGCCAGCCGACCGGCTGGTGCCCAGCCCGAAGACCACGGTTGTCCGGGTGAGGAGCGCGTAGGACGCCGCTGTTCTGGAGGACATCATGTCGCAGCTAGTCGCCACATCGTACGGCGATCCGCGTGAGTCCGTATCGCTCGAGCGGACTCCCAGTCCGCTGCTGGGTACTGACGACATCCTGGTCGAGATGGAGGCTGCGCCGGTCAACCCGTCCGACTTCCTGCTCGTCCGGGGCGACTACGGGGTCCGGCCGCAACTGCCCAACCCGGTCGGCGGCGAAGGAGTCGGGCGAGTGGTTGACGCCGGCGGGGCTGCCGGCACGCAGTTGGTCGGGCGGAGGGTCGTCATCCTGCCCACCTACGAACAAGGCACCTGGGCCGACAAGGTGGCGACCTCGTACCGGAATGTGGTTCCTGTGCGAGAGGACGCCGATCCGTTGCAGCTCGCTATGCTTCCGATCAATCCGGCGACCGCGTACCTGTTGTTGCACAAGTACGCCGACCTGGCCGCCGGTGATTGGGTCGGCCAGAACGCGGCCAACTCCGCCGTCGGCCGCTGCGTCATCGCCATCGCTCGGATGCGGGGCCTCAAGACCCTCAACATCGTGCGGCGCGAGGCTGCGGCCCAGATCGTTCGTGACGCCGGCGGAGATCGCGTGATTGTCGCCGGTGACGACCTGCCTGCTCAAATCGCCGACGCACTGGACGGTGCGGAACTCGGCCTGGTCCTGGACGGCACGGCTGGCCCGATCGTCGCCGATCTCGCCGGTGCGCTCAGGTTCCGGGGTGTGATGGTCACCTACGCGTTCTGGACCGACACACCCCCGGCCGTCCCGGCCCACGATCTCATTTTCAAAGAGGTGACGCACACCGGATTCTGGGTGCTCAACTGGCTGCGCCACGCGCCGCGCGCCGAAATCGAGGAGACCTACCGCACGCTCAGCGACCTTGTCGCCACCGGAGTGGTGGCTGTCCCGGTTGATGCGACCTACCGGTTGGACAACTACCGCGAGGCGTTCGAACATGCGATGACACGAGGACGCACCGGAAAGATCCTGTTCACGTTCGCCTAGCACACGATGCTGTTCGGCGCCGGTTTGATATGCACCCTATGCCGGGGGCGGGCCGGCGGCGAGTCCGGTGCAGCGGCCCAGGTCCGTGAACCGCTTGGCGGCGGCGGTCGCGGCGCTGCCGGTGAGCGGCTTCGGCTGGCCGGTTCCGGACACCACCGCCGGGATGAGCTCGGCGCGGACCACCGACCGGCCGCGCACCTGAACCTTGAGCACACCGGTGTCGGCCGAGCCGACGTACCAGACGAAGTTGCCGAGGCCGTAGGCGACGTACGTCCGGCCCAGCCAACCGGCGCCCTGCAGCACGTGTGCGTGCGCGCCAATGATCATGTCGGCACCGGCGTCGGCGAGCACGGCGGCGAACTGCTTCTGGTTGGCGTTCGGGCAGGAGTCGCGTTCGGTACCCCAATGGTTGAACACGACCACCAGGTCGGCGTGCTCGCGGGCGGACCGCACCGCGGCGGCGGCGCGTGGCACGTCCCACGCCATCGCGATCCCGGGGGTGGCCGGGCCGGCCTTCCAGCTCTCGGCCAGGGTGTGGATCTGGCTGAAGCCGAGGATCGCCACGCGGACGCCCCGCACCGTCAGGATCAGCGGGGCGTACGCCTCGTCGACCGTACGGCCGCCGCCGAAGACCGGCACCCCGGCCGCTGCCGCGCCGTCGAGTGTGTCGGCGAAACCGGCTCGGCCGTAGTCGAGCGCGTGGTTGTTCGCAATCGACACCGCGTCGATGCCGGCCGCCTTGACGGCCTCGTACGCGGTGGCCGGCGCCCGGAAGTGGAACTCCTTCGGCTCGGGCGTGCCGCGCGTGGTGACGGCGGTCTCCAGGTTGACAACGGCGAGGTCGGCGGCCGACAGCACGCTCGTCATCGGCCCGACCGCGGTCGCCGGGTTTTTCAGCAGCGCCGCCGTACGCTCGGTGAAGTGCACGTCGCCGCCGAAGGCAAGGGTCAACTCGACCGGCGACGGCGATGCCAGCACCGACGCCGTTGGCGAAGCCGATGCCGATGCGGTCGCCGGAGCCGGTTGCCACGTCGGCACGACCGTGTCGCAGGCGGCGAGCAGCACGGCCGTCGCCGCCCCAACCACTCGCAGAACCTTCACGGCGCCAGCGTAGGGCAGCGCACGTCACGGACACGCCGTGAGCGTGGTGACCATGTGCGGTCGTGCGGTGGCCGGCCGACGTACGGCCGAGTCAGGCGCAGATCGTGGTCATCTATAGTGCCGACCGGTGTTCTGCCGACGCACGGGCCGGGCTGCCGTCGTTGTAGGGAGGTCGTTTGATGTCCGAATCGGTGTTCCTGACGGCGGCGATCGCCGTCGCAAAATCGCGCCTGCGGACGTATCTGCGAGCACCGGTCAAGCCGGCATCGGGATGGTCGCAACAGCAGTGGGCCGGCATCACCGAAGCGTGGCGTGACGACGACGAGCGGCACCAGTACCGCGAAGAACTTCCCGCCGCGATCAAAGAATGCGACCGGTGGATCGACGGCGACTACGCGACCGTGTTCCGTGACCTGGCGCATGACGACGAGCTGACGTTCCGGTTCGACGAGGCTACCGGGTCGCTGGCCGTCGACTTCTCCTCTCGGGTCGACTTCCGGCTGCCGACGCTGGTCTGGGCATGCACGGTACTTCGTGGGATCGCCGAGTTCATGGCAGACGGCGACCGCGGGATCGTGACGGTGACCGCCGACTGGAACGAGGACAAGGTCCTGATGCACCTGACACCGAACCACGCGGCGTTTCTGGACTGGAACCGCGACGTCAGGGCCCGCACGGAGGCAAGGGGCTGGGAGATCGACATTCGATCCGCGGCCTGCGACACCTACCAGTCCGACTCTGCCGCCGAAACGATCGATTGGCTGGTCGACTGACTTCACGAGCTCACCACAGGTGCTCGGGACAACTGCCTCGCAGCGTGGCAGCCCGGCGCGGACCGCTCGGCGTGCGGACACGTAGCCGAGGGGTAGGCACGCAATCTTGGTCGGCTATTCGGTGCGGACACCGGCCAGGGTCTGCATGGCGTGGCGTTCTCTGCCTGCGAGTTCGGCGAGGATTGTCGAGGCGCGGGCCAGGTGGCTCGGCGATCCAGCGACCCAGCGACCGGTAGGCGGTCCCGACGTCGTCGTAGCCGCCCTCGTGGACGGTCGCGGCGAGCAGGCAGCCCGGCAGTTCCCCTGCCGCGATCGTCGCGGTCGGCCGGGGCGGACGCGCCACCGGCACGAACAGCTCCACCTCCAATTCCGCCGCGTCGAGGTCGTCGCTGAGGTAGCGGGTCCCGCCCGGCCCCGTCGGGGCAAGCCCCTGCGCGGCGAGGCCCGCGTACAGCCCCGCGAACCCGGGCGCCAGTGCCTGGCCCAGTCCGTCATAGTTGCGCAGCGCTCGAACGGACAACCGGGTCGCTCGCGCGAACACTCCGATCGGCATCAACTCCGTCACCGGTGCCTCCAACAGCCTCGACCCTCTCCCCGGGAGAGGGTCAACCCCGGCCCGGCCCCTGCCGTGCCGACCACGGCCGTTCAGCGGAGACTCCCACCAGTGTGAACCGGCGGTGCGTTGTCGAGACGACCGTCGCCCTGCGACCGGCGTGGAGCAAGATGGGCTCCATGGCTGCTGATGCACCCGTGGTGCCCAACCCGCTCCAAGCCGTCGACGAGAACTGGCAGCGCGGGCTCGCCATCGTGGCCCACCCCGACGACCTGGAGTTCGGTACCGCCGCAGCCGTCGCCCGCTGGACTCGGCAGGGCAAAGAGATCGTCTACGTGCTGCTCACCAGCGGTGAGGCCGGCATCGACGGGATGGATCCGGCCGAGGCCGGTCCGACGCGTGAGGAGGAGCAGCGCGCATCCGCGGCGATCGTCGGAGTGTCCCAGGTCGACTTCCTCGGCCTGCCCGACGGGATCCTGGAGTACGGCGTCCCGCTGCGTCGTGACCTGAGCCGGGTGATCCGGAAGTACAAGCCTGAAATCGTGATCACCAACAACTTCCGCGACAGCTGGGACGAGGCCGGCAACGCGCTGAACATGTCCGACCACATCGTCACCGGCCGGGCCGTGCTCGACGCCGTGCGTGACGCCGCCAACCGCTGGGTGTTCCGCGAACAGATCGACGAAGGACTGGAGAAGTGGAGCGGCGTCCGGGAAGTGTGGGCGGCCGGTTCACCGCTGGCGAAGCACGCGGCCGACACCACCGACACGTTCGGCCTGGGCGTCCGTTCGCTCGAAGCGCACGCCGCCTATCTGCGCGATCTCGGCTCCGGCGACTTCTACCCCGAAGAGTTCCTGGAGGGCTTCTCCCGGCAAACCGGCAATCGCCTGGGCGTCACGTACGCGGCCGGCTTCGAAATCTTCCGCCTCAACCTCTACTGAGGCCCTGCTCAGACCCGGATGCGCCGACGGCGCGGCGATGGTGTGCTGCTCGGGGCGGGCAGCCACACAATCCGACGCGGCTGCTCGACACCCGTGAACATGGCGGGCCGGCGCCGGGGGTACTACGTCACCGTGCTCGCGGACTACGGCGCGGCCGTGTTCGGCGCGTTGCTTGCCCAGCATCGGCGCCAAAGGCACGTCCGGAGGGACGTGTCGGTCGACCGTGACCCGGACATCGTCGCCCTGCGAGGCGCGGACGGAGAGCCCGCAGCTGTACCCGACAAGGGTTGCCGGGCACTGACGTCGTGATTGGACGGCCGCGTCGGCAACGCCGGATAATTCGGCGCCATGCGTGTGCTGTTCACCGCAGTCCCGATCTATGGCCACCTCCTGCCCCTGCTTCCGCTGGCCGAAGCGGCGGCCGACGCCGGTGACCAGGTCGCCGTGGCCGTGCCGCCGTCGATGGCGCATCTGGTCCAGGGGCTTCCGGTGCGGCCGGCCGGCCCGGAGACGGCCGCGCTGCTGGCGGAGAACGACCGGCGCACCGGCGGGGCAGATATGTCGGACCTCCGCGACATCTTCCCGGTGGCCTCGTTCTTCGCGGGCACCCGGGTGGATCTGACGTTCGACGAGGTGCTGCTTCAGGCGCGCGAGTTCGGCGCCGACGTCATCGTCGCGGACGAGTACGACGCGGTCGGCCCGATGGTGGCCTCCGCGCTCCAGTTGCCGCTGATCCAGCACGCCATCGGCCTGCCGGTGTCGCCGCCGCCGCTGGTTCCCGCCATGGAGGCGCTCCTGACGCCGCGCTACGCGCAGCGCGGCCTCGCCAGAGTCGACCGCCTGGCCCTCGTGGACCCTTGGCCGCCGGCGTTGCAGAGCCCGCAGTGGTCACCGCCGGCTGACCGGCTGCCGATCCGGACGCGGACGTACGCCGGACCGGCTCCGGCCGACCTGCCGCCGTTCGCCGCGCCCGGTCAGCGTCCCCGCGTGCTGGTCACCCTGGGGACCGTCCTGCTGGACGCCGGGATGCTCGACGCCCTCGTGGACGCCGTGGCCGCCCTGGACGGCGTGGAGGTGCTGGCCGTCGTCGCGCCGGGCGGCTCGCGTCCGCTGGCAGACACCCGAGCCAACGTCCGCTTCGTTGGCTTTGTGCCCATGGCGCAACTGCTCGCCACCGGCGTCTCGGTCGTCGTGGCTGCGGGCGGCGCCGGGACCGTGCTGGCCGCCATGAGCCACGGCATCCCGATGGTGCTGTGGCCCAAGGGTGCCGAGAAACCGATGAATGCCGAGCGGGTCGCCGCGGCCGGGGCCGGCATCGTCATCGACGAACCCACGCGATCGGCCGAGGCGGTGCGCAAGGTGCTCGACGACACGTCCTTGCGCGCCGGGGCCGAACGGGTCGCCGAGCAGATCCGCCGCACGCCCGACGCCGGCCGGGTCTGGTCCGCACTGCGGGACCGGCTCCGATCCTGACCGTCCGTCCGCCGTAAAGTTACCGCTGCCGATGAGTTCGTCAACAGCGGCATGCACCGCCACTTCCGGCAACCCGTGCGCACACTCCTTGCCGAGCCCACCAACTCCGTATGAGACGGTCGCCGGACCGCGTCGGCCGGCGGCTACGGTCGGTGATTTCCCGGGTGGCCGAAGGCTCGCTAGATTGTCCCTGGTCCACCCCCCGTCCGGAACCGGCAAGGAGTCAGCGTTGGCGTCGATGACCTATGACGAGTTCCGTGCGCTCCGGCGGTTTCCGGCGCTCGACGGGCTACGCGCCATCGCCGCACTGATGGTGGTGATGTTCCATTTCGGGGGTTCCGACTGGCAGTGGCTGTCCGGCCACAGCGGGGTGCACATCTTCTTCGTGCTCTCCGGCTTCCTGATCACCACGCTCGCCCTGCGCGAGGAGGAGCAGCCGGGCCGCATCTCGTTCGTCAACTTCTATCTGCGCCGGCTGTTCCGGATCGTGCCGGTCTACCTGGTGGTGCTGCTCGCCATGGCGGTCCACTTCGCACCACCCGGAGCGTTGTTCGGCGACCTGAACGGCGGGATGCCCTACTACCTGACGTTCATGAACGAATTCAGTACGTACGGAATCTTCACCATCTCCTGGACCCTGGGGATCGAGCAGAAGTTCTACCTGGTGTGGCCGCTGGTCGCATTCGCCGCCGGGGTCATCCCGCTCGGTCGGCGGCTCGGGGTGACGATCGGGCTCATCGCCGCCGCCGCGGTGGCCGCGACGCTCAGTCGTGACCTGTACATCCACTACATCCCGATCCTGATCGGCTGCCTGCTGGCGATCCTGGCGCACCATCCGCGGGGGTTCGCGGTCATTCGACCGCTCACGCATCCGATCGTCGGCACCGCGCTGGCCCTCGGGTTCATCGGGGTCCAGCTCGCACTCGACTCGGCCAACAACGCCTTCGGTGGAGTCAGGGTCATCCCGTGGTACGCATTGTGCGTCGCCCTTGTGCTGCCCGGCCTGCTCGCCCGCACGCCCGGCACCTGGCTGCTCTCGACGCGGGTGCTGGGCTTCATCGGGGAGCGGTCCTATTCGCTGTACCTCGTGCAGGTGCTGGCCGGCGCGGCGGTGCTGTGGCTGGTGGAGGTCGGCAACCAGTTGCTCGGCACGGGGTTCGTGCTCAACTACGGCAACACGAGGGCGATCCTCGTCGCGATCGTCTCGCTGGTGATGGCCGATGTGCTCTACCGTCTGGTCGAGCAACCGTGCATCAAGCTCGGTAGGCGGATCGTCGCCTGGCGGCGCTCCCGTCGGGAGGCGAGCGCTGGACACCGCCCAGCGCCGACGGACGCCCCGGCCGGTCTCGGCACGCAGGTGCCGCATCAGCGCTCCGCCGCTGAGACGGCCGAGCCGAACGTCGCGAGCGCACCGCAACGATGAGCGCCAACTGAACCGGAAGGTCCTTGGGCCGGCGGGCCTTGTGGAGCGTCGCAGAAGTGACTAGCGTCCGATCGTTCGTCGCATGCTCGCGCTTACCATAGGGATCTCATGCGCCCGTCAGCCGTCGCCGGCGCGCTGGAGCTCGGCGACCTCGCGGAGGACGTGCTTGAACGCCGCGTACTGCGCCGCACCGACCGCTTCGGCGTGACGGCGCTCGATGTCGGCGACGATGGCGTCGGACCGGGTCATCATGTCGAGGCCCAGCTCGGTGGGGACGATCAGCTTGGCGCGGCGGTCCTGCGGATCCGGGCGCCGCTCCACGTAGCCGAGGTCGACGAGCTCGTCGACGAGGGTGCCGATCACCTGCTTGTGCTGGCCCGAGAGGTACGAGAGGGTCGTCGCCCGGCTGCCCTCGACGTCGAGGTAGGCGAGCACGGCGCCGTGGCGGGGGCGCAGGTTGGGGTGGCCCTCGTCGGCGAGCCGGCGGAACAGCTCCTTCTGGAGCGCAAAGAGGACCTGCGCTGACAGCATGCCGAGATCGGGGTCGGACTGTTTGCGGAGACTGCGGGACATTCGGTTCGGCCCTCGGTGCGGTCAGCGTTGCCGATAGTCAACATTAGTGACCAGGGCGCCGCTCGGTGTGCCGAGGCGCGCCGGGCCGTCGGTGATCCGCCGGAACAGCCGCACCGCGCCGACCAGCACCGCCGGGGCGGTCAGCAGGTAGAGTGCCACGCCCGGCGCGGCCACCAGCGGGCTCACCGGGAGCAGGACGAGCAGCCGCAGTGACAGCACCGGGACGATGAGCACGCACAGGCTCGTCACGCCGAAGCCCAGGGTGTAGCCGAGGTGGCGCCACGCGAAGCGCAGCTGGTCGCCCACCCGCCGGACACCGTGGTGATGCATCGGCACGGCCAGGACGAGCAGCCCGATGAGGAAGCCGTTGAAGACCAGGCCGACCGCCGTCGCCGCGGCCAGGTTGACGCCCGGGATCCACAGCAGCGGGATGATGACGAGCCAGCCGGCCTGCAGTACCACCGTCACGATCAGGGTCTGGCGAAGACAGACAGCGGCGGCCCGGTGCCACGCGGGAGGCCGCACCGCCGTGCCGCCGACCTGCCGTGTGACCGACCTGGTGATGAACGGGAAGAACGCCGCGCCGAAGAACATCGTGAGCGGCACGGTCATGGCGGTCATCGCGCTGTGGAAGAACATCGTCGCGCTGACCCAGACGACACCCTCGATGGCCCAGCGGATCGCGGTCGGCCAGCCATCCACGAAGCCGAGGAGCCAGTCGACCAGCACCTGGACCAGCGCGGCGGTGGCCTCGTGCAGCCCGAGCAGGGCCACGGCGGTCAACGCCACCGGCACCAGCACGAGAAGCCAGAGCCGGGGGCTGCGCAGGAAGTGCCCGCCGCCGACGAACACGTAGCCGACGCCGGTGAAGAAGCGGCCGATGCCCGACCCGACCCGCTTCGCGCCGCGGACCGTCTGCCGTCCGGCCGCACCCGCGACGCCGGCCGCCCGGGCGGCCGCCAGCTGCGCGGCGGTGACCACCTGCCCGGCGCGGACCGGCCCGGCAAGTGACGCAGGCGCCGCGGCAGGGGGAGGGCCGGAGGGCGCGGCGGGAACAAAGGGAGCGGAAGGGCCGAGGGGCGCGGGCGCGGAAGGAACAGCGGGTGTGGAGGGGCCAGGGAGCGCGGGAGAGGCAGGAGGCGCGGCCGGGAACGGTGGGTGCTCGTGCGGCTGCTGATCCACGGTGAACGAGCCTAGGGATAGATGACCGTGGTACCAAGCCCTACCCGGCGATTCGGCGGAGACGCACGCTTGAAAGCCGGCCGATCCGAGTGCCCGCATGCCGCCGGGAAACACACGAAATCGGCCCGCTCGAAATGAGCGAGCCGATTTGAAGGAATTGCATCAGGCGGACGCCACGGTGCCCTGGGCGAACACGGTCTCGAACTGCGCGCGGAGCGCGTTGAGCTCACCGAACTCGCGGAAGGTCGCCGACTCCGAACCCTCGGCCGCGAAGACCGAGTCCGTCTCGACCGCGGAGTGCTCGTAGTTGGTGAAGTCCGTCTCCTCGTAGCGGGCACCCGACGGGTCGGTGTACTCCATGTGGTGACCCTGCTGCAAGCTGGTCGACTCGGCCGCCGCGTGGTCCTGGCCGTAGACGCCGAACTCCGACTGGTAGCCCGCCTCGCTCCCGGACGTCTCGTGCAGCTGCTCGAGCTCGCCGCTCTCCTGGCCCGCCTCGATCTCGCCGTACTCGGTCATTATCTTTTGTTCCCTTCAGCGCTAATTTATGTCCTTGCGATGGGTAAGACGGTACGGATCTCGACGGGCGATCAAATCCCGGAAACGTGCCACGGCGGCGCGCGACAAACGGAGAGGAAAAGTGACGACGATGCAGGTGAACGAGCTGCTGCTCGAGGGCTACGGCCGGCTGCCCGAGCTGGTGCACGGCGCGGTCGACGGGCTCACCGCGGAGCAGTTGCACTGGGCGCCGGCGCCGGGGGCGAACTCCGTCGGTTGGCTGGTCTGGCACCTCATCCGCGTGCAGGACGACCACATCGCCGAGCTCATCGACGGCGCGGAGCAGGTGTGGGCGACCGGCGGCCACGCGTCCCGGTTCGGGCTGAAGCCCGACCCGGGCAACACGGGCTACGGTCACACCGCGGCGGAGGTGGCGGCGGTACGGCCGGACGGCCCCGACGCCCTGATCGCCTACTTCGACGCGGTCTACGAGCGGACCCGCGACTGGCTGGCCACGCTGACCGCCGACGACCTCGACCGGATCGTCGACGAGCGCTGGGACCCGCCGGTCACGCTGGGCGTGCGCCTGGTCAGTGTTCTCGACGACGACACCCAGCACGTCGGGCAGGCCGCCTACGCGCGGGGCCTGCTGCCCGACTGACCGTTGCCCGTTCCGGCACGCCTGAAACGTCACCGAAGACACAGGGCAACAGGCCGGTTCCGGTGGTGTACTTGATTTGTACGATCAACCGCATCGCATCGGGAGATGTACATGGCTGAGCAGCGGCATCGCGTGGTCGTCGTCGGCGCCGGTTTCGGCGGCCTGTTCGCCACGAAGGCGCTGCGCAACGCGCCCGTCGACATCACGCTGATCAACAGCACGTCACACCACCTGTTCCAGCCCCTGCTGTACCAGGTGGCGACCGGCATCCTCTCGGAGGGCGAGATCGCCCCGCCGATCCGCGAGGTCCTCAAGCGGCAGAAGAACGTCTCGGTGCTGCTGGGCACCGTGACCGCGATCGACGCCGAGGCGCGCACGGTCGCCGTCGCCGCGCCGGGGATCACCTACACCGTCGGCTACGACACGCTGATCGTCGCGGCCGGCGCTTCGCAGTCGTACTTCGGCAACGACAACTTCGCCGAGCACGCGCCCGGCATGAAGAGCATCGACGACGCGCTGGAGCTGCGCGGGCGGATCTTCGGCGCGTTCGAGCTCGCGGAGCTGGAGACCGATCCGGCCGCGATCGAGCGGTGGCTGACCTTCGTCGTGGTCGGCGCCGGCCCGACCGGTGTCGAGATGGCCGGGCAGATCGCCGAGCTCGCGCACCGGCACCTTCCCGGCCAGTACCGCAACATCAACCCGCGCCAGGCGCGCATCATCCTGATCGACGCGCTCCCCACGGTGCTGTCGACGTTCGGCAACCACCTGTCCACCCAGGCGCTGCGCCAGCTGCACCGGCTCGGCGTGGAGGTGGAGCTCGGCACGAAGGTCGTCGACGTCGACGAGACCGGCATCGAGGTCGAGACGAACGGCGGCCGCCGGCGCATCGAGTCGATGACGAAGATGTGGGCGGCCGGTGTCGCGGCGCCGGCGCTGGCCCGGCAGATCGCCGAGGCGACCGGCGCGAAGACCGACCGGGCGGGCCGGATCGAGGTCAACCCGGACTGCACCGTGCCGGGCCATCCGGAGATCTTCGCGGTGGGCGACATGATGGCACTCGACCAGCTGCCCGGCGTGGCGCAGGTGGCGATCCAGAGCGGTCGGCATGCCGCCGGGCAGATCAAGCGCCGGCTCGCCGGTGAGCCGGCGGGGCAGCCGTTCGAATACCACGACAAGGGCAGCCTTGCGACCATCTCGCGCTTCCACGCGGTCGCGAGCGTCGGTCGGCTCCACTTCGCCGGCCTGCTCGGCTGGCTGCTCTGGCTGGTTGTCCACCTGCTGTACCTGGTCGGGTTCAAGAATCGGGTCACCGCCGTCATGCACTGGTTCGTCAGCTTCATCGGCCGCGGCCGATCGGAGCGGGTGGCGACCTTCCAGCAGGTGTACGCCCGCCGCGCGATGCGGGAGTATCAGCACAAGCTGCCGTAGGGTGGCCATGTGGCAGCGTGTCCCGAGCCGGCCAGGGGTGACCTTGGCCTCTCCGGGGTAACCCCGGGGACGCACGATTGAGCACCGCAGCGCACCGCCGGCCCGACGCAGCGCTCCGCGCAGGCCAGGGCAGGCACGACCGGGCATCGTCGGGACACGCTGCCCTCGCCGACGCCTTCCTGGCCACGCAGGCCTGGGAGCGCAAGGCGCTGTTGGACGCCGGCCACGAGGTGCTCGGGCGGCGGCCGCGCTGGCTCGGGCCGGTGGTCTCCGCGGTCCTCGGTGCCTATCGGGAGCCGCCGGCCGACCGGCCGCGGGAGCTGGCCGCGTTTGTCGCGGCGCTGGGCCGCGTGCCGCACCGCACCCGGGTGGTCGTGCGCCGGGCCGTGCCGACGCGCACCGTGCGCATGCGCTGGGACACGCCGCGGCTCGACGACCTCGCCGCCCTCGCCGACTTCCTCGATCTCGACGGCGACCGGCTCGACTGGTTCGCCGACCGGCGCGAGATCAACCGTCTGGCGCGTGATCAGGCGCTACGGCACTACCGCTGCACCTGGCTGCCGCACCGGTTGATCGAGGCGCCCAAGCCCCGCCTGCGCGCCGTTCAGCGGCGGCTCCTCGACGAGGTCCTCGGCCGCCTGCCGGTCCACCCCGCGGCCCACGGATTTGTTCCCGGTCGCGACGTGCGCACCTTCACGCAGGTACACCTCGGGCAGCACACCGTCGTGAGACTTGATCTCGCCGCGTTCTTCTCCAGCGTCACGGTCTCGCGGGTGTACGGCCTGTTCCGCACCGCCGGCTACCCCGAGCCGGTCGCACACACGCTCGCGGCGCTGTGCACGACCCGCACCCCGGCCGACGTGCTGCGGTGCGCTCCTTCCCCCGCACTGGCGGCGCTGCTGCGGCAGCCGCACCTCCCGCAGGGTGCGCCGACGTCACCGGCGCTGGCGAACCTGTGCGCCTTCCGCCTGGACCGCCGCCTGTCGGGCCTCGCCCGCTCCTTCGCCGTCCGGTACTCGCGGTACGCCGACGACCTGGCGTTCTCCGGCACTCTCGGCGCGGGGGAGGCGCGTCGACTGGTGGCGTCGGTGACGCGGCTCGTCGCCGACGAGGGTTTCCGCGTCAACCCGGCGAAGACGCGCATCCGTGGCCGGGCCGACCGCCAGCACCTGGCCGGGTTGGTGGTCAACGTCCACGCCGCCGTCCCCCGGGAGGAGTACGACCGCCTGCGCGCGATCCTGCACAACGCCGCGCAGGTGGGCCTGGCGGCCGCGAACCGCGACGGCCACCCCGACTTCGCCGCCCATCTGGCCGGCCGGATCGCCTGGGTCGGCCGCTCTCACCCGTCGCGGGCCGCGAAACTCTCCGCCCTGTTCGCAGCTCTCCATCTCCCCTCCGCGCGTTGATCATGCACTTGTGGTGCCGCGACGCTCCCGGAATATCCGGGTTTGTCGGGCACCACAGTGCATGATCAACGCTGAGCAGGGAGTCAGCAGGACAGCGCGCCGGGGCCTACGCCCACGCCGAGGATCGCGACGAACCGCTGGTACGCCTGGACGCGGCTCTGGACCTGGGTCGGGTTGCGGCCGTTGCACTCCAGGCTGCCGTTGATGCTGCGGATCGTCTCACCGAAGCCGGCGCCGTTGACCATCGCGTTGTGCGGGGTCATCGTGCCCGGGCCGCTCTGCGTGTTCCAGTACCAGAGCGCGGTCTTCATCGCGACCGCCGGATCGGTCTGCACCAGGTTGGGGTTGCGCAGCAGGTCGATGCCGAGCGCGTCGCCTGCGGCCTTGTAATTGAAGTTCCAGCTGAGCTGGATCGGGCCGCGGCCGTAGTACGCGGCCTGCCCGGCCGGGCAGCCGTAGGGCTGGCTCATGTCGCAGTAGTGCGGGTAGTTCGCGGTGTTCTGCTCCACGATGTGGACCAGCCCGCCGGTCTCGTGGTCGGCGTTGGCGAGGAAGGCGGCGGCCTCCTGCTTGCGGGCAGCGTCACTGCCGGTCTTCGCGAACGCCGGGTACGCCGACAGCGCGTTGACCAGGCCCTGGTACGTGTAGAAGGGGTTCCGGTTCGGGAACATCTGGTTGAACTGGGCCTCGCTGACGACGAAGCCGCCGTTGCCACCGGTGGGCGGCTGGGTGGTCGGGGTCGTGCCGCCGCCACCGCCGCTACAGGCGTACGGGTCCCAGTACCAGGTGCTGACCACCGGGCTGTACCCCGGGTTGTCGTGCTCGGCGATGTAGAACTTGCCGTCGGTGAACTTCACGATGTCGCCGGTGACGTAGTTGCGCCCCTGCACCCAGGCGGGGAAGCTGCAAGCGCCGGTCGTGCCGGTCTGGGTCGGCGGGTTCGGCGTGCTGCCGCCGCAGGCGCCCTGATCCTCCCAGACGCCGGTGGTGCCCGGCGGCGCCTCGTTCTGCGTCCACCACTTCGCGCGGTAGTTCCGGCCGTTGTGGGAGACGGTGCCGCCTCCGGTGTAGACGGCTGACGCCTGCCACTGGGCGGCGCACGTGGCTGCGGCGGCGGGCAGCATGTTGAAGACCGCGACCACGCCACCGGCCAGGGTCACCGCGGCGAGCATCGCCAGCAGGCGAACTCTCGACACCTTCGATCACTCCTTCAAGACGACTCCGACACATCCGACCAGCCCGAGCCGCCTCAAGGAGTGAACATCATCGTTTTATGAAGAGTATTTACGGTTCTGTTGAGGCGGCGACCATCCAGACGTGACCGTCCGGATCCTCGAACGCGCCCGCGTAGGCCCACGGCTGGCTGCCGGGCTCGGTCACGACCTTCGCGCCTGCGGCCCGGGCACGGTCGATCATGGCATCGACCGCGGCGCTGTCCGCCGCGTCGAGCGACAGGACGCACTCGCTGTCGCCCGGCGCCGCCACCCGGCGGTCGCCGATCACCCAGCCGAAACCGCCCGTTGGGATGAGCATGAGGCGCATGCCGTCGTTGAGCGCGAACTGGAGCGGCTCGGGCACGCCGTCATCGGCCGGCGCCCCGAACGGCTCGAGGGCGAGGACGGCGCGGTAGAAGTCGCAGGAGGTGCGGCGGTCGGCGATCGGCAGGCCGACCAGGACTGAATACGTCATACCCCTAGCTACGACCGCCGAGCGCCGAACTCATCGGCGCGCCCACCTTCTCGATGAGCTCACCGAGCATCCGCTCGGCCTCGTCGTGCGGCACCTGGCAGGTGCCGGCCGCGAGGTGGCCGCCCCCGCCGTACTGGAGCATGATCGAGCCGACGTCGGTGGGCGAGCTGCGGTCCAGGATCGACTTGCCGACCGCGAACACGGTGTTGAGCTTCTGCCTGCCCCAGATCACGTGGATCGAGATCCGCGCCTCCGGGAACAGCGCGTAGATCATGAACCGGTTGCCGGCGAAGATGACGTCCTCGTCGCGCAGGTCCACCACGACCACGTCGCCGTGCACATGGCTGACCCGCTTGAGCTGGTCGACGAACAGGTCCTGCTGGTCCCGGAACAGCTCCGCCCGCTCGGCCACATCGGGCAGCGCGAGGATCTCCTCGACGTCCTGGTGGTCGATGCACGCGTCGATGAGCAGCATCATCAGCTGGTAGTTGGAGATGCGGAACTGCCGGAAGCGGCCCAGCCCGGTGCGGCTGTCCATGAGGAAGTTCAGCAGCGTCCAGCCGGTCGGCTGGAGGATCTCGGTGATGTCGTACTGCGCGGAGTCCGCCCGGTCGACCGCCTCCATCAGGTCGTCGGAGACGGCGGGGAAACGTTCACGGCCGCCGAAGTGCTCGTAGATGACACGGGCGGCCGACGGGGCTCCCGCGTCGATCACGTGGTTCGTCGCCGTGCCGCCGGTGCGCAGCGCCTCCGAGTGGTGATGGTCGAAGACCAGATGGGCGCCGGGAGCATACGGCAGGTTGGTGAGGATGTCCGTCGGCCCGATCTCGACCGTGCCGTCCTGAACGTCCTTCGGGTGCACAAACGTGATGTCGCCGATGAGGTCCAGGTGACGGAGCAGGACGGCGCAGACGAGGCCGTCGAAGTCGCTGCGGGTCACGAGTCGGTACTTCACTGCGGATCCCCTCACCTGCGCGGTGGCCGGTCGACAGTTTCCCTATCGGCCGGCCGTCGCGAAATGTGAGACGAAACCTCAGAGGATCGAGAGGTGCACGTGGTTGGTGTGGTCGCTGGACGGATCGCCACCCGCGCCGCTGTAGCGGTGCCAGCCGACCGCAGGGGTCCAGACCTGTCTGTACCAGATCACGTACATGACGCCGAGGCGGTCGGCGTTCTTCACGAAATACGTGGCGAGGTTGGCGCCGTAGACCTTGTCCTCGCCGGTGGCGTCACCGCCGAAGCCGGACTTCGCCTGCACCGAGAAGTCGCATGCGCGCCCCTTGGGGTGCTCGTACGGCCCACCGGGCCGGTAGCAGGCGACGAACCGCTTGAACCCGGCGGCCTGGGCCTGCTGCATGGCGTGGAGCAGGCGCGGCGTGATGCAGCCGCTGGTGGTGGGGTCGTTGACGTTGCAGGATTCCTTGGGCCACGAACCGTTGGCGTTGCGCGGTGCGGGCTTGGCCAGCGGCAGGTTGGCGGAGACGAAGCCGTTGCTGGGGCCGCCCGCCTGGGCGAGCGCCTTCTCGGCGTCCTTCTTCTTCGCCGCCATGACGTTGACCTGCTCCTGCTGCGTCGCGATCTCGGCGTCGAGGGCCTGCTTCTGCTCCGACTGGTTCCGCTTGAGCTCGTTGAACTGGCGCAGCAGTTTGTCGTTGTGGTGGGCGAGCTCGTCGATCGAGCCGGCCCGGGCGGCGAAACTTTCGGGGCTGTCGGAGTCGACGAGGACGGCGACGGTGGTGAGGGGGCCGGTGCGGAAGGCCGCAACGGCGATCGAGGACACCTGCTCGGTGAGGGCGGCAAGCTGTGCCTCGGTGGCCTGCAGTTGCGTGGTCAGCTCGGCCTGGCGCTTCACGGAGACGTCGAACTTCTCTTTGGCCTCGAGCCAGGCGCGGGTGCTCACGTCGAGGGCCTGGGCGAGGGTCGGATTGGCGCCCGCACCCTCGTCACCGGTGTCGTCGCCCGGCTCGGCGGAGGCCGGTGTGGCGGCGAGCCCCGCAAGCACCACGGCCGCGAGGACCGCGACGAACACCCGCCGGTAGGGATGTCGTGATGACATCTGGTTCGTTGTTCCTTCCGTCGGCCGCCGACCGAGTTAGCTGACGGGTTCGGGACGGAACGACCCCTACCGCCGTCCCGGTTCGGACGTCGGATTCACCCCAACGTAACGGTGGGTCCCCGGCTCGCCGCGGACGGCGATTGGGCGGCAGCCCCGCCCGGCACCGGGGGCGGTGCCTGCCTGGACGAGACCGACGGCCAGCCTACCTACAGCAATCCGCTTGCGCAGCGTACCGTTTGTGTGCAGTGTGACCTAGACCATGAAACCGCTGCTCGGCGTTGCGTCCAGTGACTCAGATCACCCGGTGGGGTGAGGTTTTCGGGCCTCGGCAATTACCCCGGGTGATGGCGTCGATCAGCATGAGTACCGCGATCCCAGGGGAGTTGGTGTCCCTCTGCCCGGACCGGTGGCGGCAGGGTCGCATCCGGGTGGCCGGGCTCGACCGCTGCACCCTTCAGGGTTCAGCGCGCGTGATCGCGAACTTGCCGCAATCATGGCCAGGCGCCAACCGAAGCCCGGGGACCAGTTTCATGATCGCGGACGTTTCAGCGGGTTCCAGGCCATCGGAACGTCCGCGATCTGTGCGTGCTCCGCGCTTGGCCTGACCCGGGTTGCTTGATCGTCGGAAACATCTGGCTGTCCAGGCAACCCGAAGTTTCCCTGGATCTACGAACCGCAACCGGAGACTCCGGCACCGGCGCTCGGCGAGCCGCTGCGCCGGCCGGCCGGGCTCGACGTCGACCTCTAGGAGCTGACCACGGCCGAGCAGCTCGAGGTCCTCCCGAGCGGCCCGGAGCGGACCCTCGGCGCGCCCGGACCACGGTCCGTCGTCTGCGACCGACCCGAATTAGTGCCCTCGCGGGTGCGGTAGAGGCGGCGGATCGCGGGAAGCGGTGGAAAGCACTGAAAACACCAGGAATCGGGGGAGATCCGTGAAAGCTGTCGTGTTCCACGGCGTCGGGGACATCCGTCTCGAGGACGTTTCGGAGCCCAAGATCGAGCAGGCGACCGACGCCGTCGTCCGGATCACCACCTCGGCGATCTGCGGTACCGACCTGCACTTCATCCGGGGGACCGTGCCGGGGATGAAGCCGGGGACCGTCCTCGGCCACGAGGGGGTCGGCGTGGTCGAGGAGGTCGGCGAGGGCATCCGCAACTTCCGCCCCGGCGACCGGGTCCTGCTGTCGGCCGTGCTCGGCTGCGGCTCCTGCTCGTACTGCCGAGCGGGGTACTTCGCCCAGTGCGACACCGTCAACCCCAACGGACCGCGGTCCGGCACCGCCTTCTACGGGGCGCCCGTCGCGAACGGCGCGATCAACGGGCTGCAGGCCGAGTACGCCCGCGTCCCGTGCGCCCACACGAACATGTTCCGCCTGCCCGAGTCGGTCTCCGACGCGCAGGCGATCCCGCTGTCGGACATCTATCCGACCGGCTACTTCGGCGCCGTCATCGCCGAGGTCTCCGACGGTGACGTGGTCGGAGTCTTCGGCTGCGGCCCGGTCGGCCAGTTCGCCATCCTCTCGGCGTTCCAGCGCGGCGCGGCCCGCGTGATCGCGGTCGACGGGCACGGCGACCGGCTGGAACGCGCGCAGATGCTCGGCGCCGAGGTGATCAACTTCAACGAGGTCGACCCGGTGGCGGCGATGCTGGAGCTGACCCGCGGCATCGGCCCCGACCGGGTGATCGACGCCGTGGGTGTCGACGCGGAGAGCCCGAAGTCCGGCCCGGCCGCCGGCCGGGCGCGTGAGCAGGCCGACCAGCACCGTGAGGAGCTACGGCAGATCGCGCCGCGGACGAACGAGCACAACGGGCAGTGGAAGCCCGGCGACGCGCCCACGCAGGCCCACGCCTGGGCCGTCGACAGCCTGGCCAAGGCCGGCACGCTGGGGATCATCGGGGTGTACCCGCCGACCGACCGGTTCTTCCCGATCGGCACAGCCATGAATCGCAACCTGACGATCAACATGGGCAACGGCAACCACCCGCGGTACATCCGCAGGCTCATGGCCATGGTCGAGTCGGGGACGGTCGACCCGGACCGGATCCTCACGCAGCACGAGCCGATGCGGGAGGTCATGCGGGCCTACAAGGAGTTTGACCAGCGCCGGCCCGGCTGGCTGAAGGTGGCGCTGGACCCGAGCCACTGACCGTTTACCCGACTGTATATTTGTAAAGGTCAACTACTGTGCTTCTCGGCATGACCGAGGGAGCACACGATGAGGCGATCCACCGCCGTACCGCTGGGGCGCAGCTATCTGGCGCTGGCGAGTCTGGCGACGAGTGCCGGCCTGATGGCGGCGTGCGCCAGGCAGCCCGACCGGCAGGTCTACTGCGCCGACCGGGACGGGGTGATCGTCGACGACGGTCGGTGTGACGGGCGGGACGACCGCTACTACCTCTGGGCCGGCAACTACGGCCGTGGGCTCAGGCCGGGGCAGAAGCTCGTCGGCGGCACGCGGATCGCTTACAACGACAAGGCGGCCCGGGAGCGCAACGGCCTGCCCGGCACCGGCAAGGTGAGCAACGGCCATGTGATCAAGGGCGGCTTCGGCGGCTCCGGCTCCGGTAGTTCCGGCGGCTGAGGTGCGCCGGATCGCCACGGGAGTCGTCCGGCCGGGCTGGCGCGAGACCATCGCCGGCCAGGGCCTGGTCTACAACGACACCGCGCTGCCGTCCGGCGGCGCGGTGTCGTACTGGCGTGAGGGGCCGTTCTACGACTTCACCTCGGCCGAGGTGGACTCGCTGCACACCGACGCCGAGACGCTGTTCGAGATGTGCGTCGCGGCCGGCGACCACATGCTCGACGAGCGGATGCTCGGCCGGCTCGGCATCCCGGAGTTCGCCTGGGACCAGGTTGCCCGCACCTGGTACGACGACGAGACCGAGCCGGGCGGCCGCTCCCGCGGCGACTTCTCGCCCAGCGTCTACGGCCGCTTCGACCTGCGCTACACCGGCACCGACGGCGCCCGGCCACAGTTGCTGGAGTTCAACGCCGACACCCCCACCGCGCTGCCCGAGTCGGCGGTGATCCAGTGGTACTGGCACCAGCAGACCGCTCAGGGCAAGGACCAGTGGAACACGTTGCACGAACGGCTCATCGCCGCCTGGCAGCGCAACATCGGCCGGCTCCGCCAGGCGCGCCCCGCCCTGCCCGACCCGCTGACCATCCATTTCGCCTGCGATGACGCCGACGACAGCGGTGAAGACGTCTTCAACACCGAATACCTGATGGAGACGGCCCGCCAGGCACTGGGGCCGGTCGGCTGCCGGGTGAAGTTCCTGTGGATGAGCGAGGTCGGGGCCGGTGACATCGCCGCCGGGGACCATTTCTACGACGCCGACGGCGAACGCGTCTACGTGATTTTCAAGCTCTATCCGTGGGAGTGGATGACCGACGAACGGTTCGCCCGCCAGTGCTTCCGGGACATGGGCGACCCGCTGCGCAACGGCACCGTCTGGATCGAGCCACCGTACAAGATGCTCTGGAGCAACAAGGGCCTGCTGCCGGTGCTCTGGAAGCTCTATGGCGACGACCCCGCCCGCCGTGACCTGCTGCTGCCGGCGTACTTCGAGGAGGAGCGGCCCGCCTGGCTCACCTCCTACGTGCGCAAGCCGCTGCTCGGGCGGGAAGGCGCCAACGTGTCGATCGTCGTCGACGGTGTGCCGGTGCTCAGCACGCCGGGGCCGTACGGTGACGGCCGGTTCGTCTGCCAGGCGTATGCGCCCCTGCCCGGCTTCCCCGACGAGCAGGGCGTGCCGTGGCATCCGGTGCTCGGCCTGTGGTTGATCGACGGTGAACCCGCCGGCCTCGGTATCCGCGAGAGTGGCGGCCTCGTCACCGACAATCTGAGTCACTTCGTCCCCCACACCATCGACCACACCGGCTGACCCCCGCCGGCCGAGGAGAACTGACAGCATGGAAGATGCGGCGCCTCTGATAGCGGTGCTCCAGGTGCTCATCGTCGTGGTGGGCGTCGGCGGCGGCTGGTGGTTGCTCAACGCCCTCACCGCGTTCGACGACCACGAGGAGCTGTGGATCGCGAACAACTGGGGCTATCTGGCCCAGCGGGTCGGTTTTGTGTTCGTCCAGGTGATCGGCATGTCCAGCCTGGTCGGCCAGGACATCGACCGGTGGAGCTCGCTCGCCTGGGTCGGTGGTGGGTTTGTCTGGGCCACGATCCTGGCCGCCCTGGGCTTCATGATCACCGACTGGATGATCCTGCGGACCCGGCACACCCCGCTCAGCAAGCTCGACACGGTGCCGCTCTCCATCGGGCTGGTCCGCCTCGGCTTCTACCTCGGCCTCGGCCTGGTCGTGCGGGCGACGTTCGTCGGCGCGGCGCCGGACCTGGGCACCGCGCTGCTCGCCACGCTCGTCTTCACGGTCGCCGGGATCGCCGGCCTGGTCATCGCGTTCGCGCTGCACAGCCTGGTGACACGCGGCAGCGACCTGCGCAAGGCGGTCGTGGCCGGCGGGGTGACGGAGGGGCTGGAGAGCGCCGCGGTGCTCACGGCGGTCGGCCTGATCCTGCACGGCGCGATCGCCGGCGACTTCACGAACTGGGGCGACAGCCTGACCGGCTTCGGCGTGGCGCTCGGCGTCGCCTACGTCGGCCTCTACGTCGCGCGGTACGTGATCGACTGGTTCATCCTCACCGGCGAGTGCACGCTGAAGACGATCCACGCCCAGCAGCAGAAGGGCGCGGCGGCACTGCTCGCGTTCCTCCTGGTGATGGTGGCGGTCCCGATCAGCGCCGCGGTGAACCTGTCCGTCGCGTAGCCGCTCTTGCGCCCAGAGGTCCAGGCCCTGGTCACCGCGCTGCGGAGCACGCGATCCCTTCATACACATGTTCTATCCACAGGCTGTGGATAGAACATGTGTATGAATAAAGTTAAGCGGCGTGACCTGCGCACAGGCGGCCGGCACGGCGCCGTCGCGACAGCCGGTGGAAGACGCGCGGCCCGCTGGACGTCGAAGGTCCGGGCGGCGGTCAGCCCCGCCGGTCCCCCTGTTGCGACGGGGTCAACACCCCTCTTGCAGCTCCCGGTAGGCCCCGATGACCGCCCGCGTCCGCTCGGCGAGCTCCCGCGTCCCGTCCGGCGGCGTGGTGACGGGCGGGGTGATCCGCCCCAGCAGGCGGTCGGCCTGTCGGACGGCCTCGTGTGCCTTGCGCAGCGTTTCCTCGTCCTGGACGAACCGCGTGCACTCCGCGGCGAGCGTCTCCAGCGCCGCCAGCCGCCGCTCGATCTCCGCGTGTACGGGCAGCCGGGACGCCTCGACGACGGCGAGCCGCTCGGCCAGCTCGCCGTGCAGCGCGACCCCCGCAGGCAGGTCGAGCCGCGCCCGCTCCAGGCTGTCGACCTGCTCGCGTAGTGCCGCATGATCGCGCAGCAGCCCGGCCAGCGCCCACAGCGAACCGGCGATCTCCTGCCGCGGGCTGTCGACCCGGGTCAGCGACCGCAGCTGCGGCCAGGTGGTCAGGGCGATGCGTGCGGCACGGAAGCCGCGCCGGAAGACCTCCGCCTCCGGGCCGCGCCGCAGCATCCGGTGCCGCTGGTCCCAGCGTTCGGTGAGGGCCGCCTCCCCGGAGACGTACCGGTGTCCGATGTAGACGACGGCGGCCACGCCCATGGGCACCCCGACCCACGGCGTGAAGACCGCCGAGACCGTGATGGCCACGCCCGCGGCCACGACGAAGGCGCCGCCGGTGAGCAGACGCGCCCCGGCCACCTCGGGCGAGGACAGCGTCCATTCGTCCCCGTCGCCGCCGGGAACCGAGATGTGGACGACGCCGTCGTGGTTCACCCGATCGACCCGCCGGTCGAACACCGGCTCCTCGATCGAGACCAGGCAGCGCCCGGCTTCGTCGAACGCGACGAACAGCACCCGTCAACTCTATCGACGCGGGCCCCTGTTTCGTGGATACGAAGCAGGGGCCCGCGGTGTTGATCTACCGGGTCACAGGCGCGCGCACTGGCCCGCGGCCGGGCCGCGCACCGTGTTCGGCCGGCCCTCGTCGGCCGGCTCCGGGCTGTTGCCCGAGCAGGAGAGCAGGCCGCTCACCGTGTTGCCGGCGACGACGACGGACGGGCCGCCCGTGTTGCCGTTCACCGTCAGCGGGCCGGATACGGTCGCGCCGTCGAGCCGGACCCCCTGGTTGCCGGTCACCGTGACCGGGCCGCTGATCTTGGCCTTCTCGATCAGCACCGGACCGGTCGCGCCGTTCACCGTTACCGGGCCCGAGACCGTCGTGCCGGAGAGGATGAAGAGCGCCGGGCCGTTGGCCGTGACCGGACCCGAGATGGTGCCGCCGGTCGCGACCAGCGAGGCGCCGGCCGCGACGGCCATCGGGCCGGAGACGGTCGCGTTGTCCAGGCAGGCGATCCCGGAGCTGACGGTCAGTGGGCCGTTGTGGCGGCCGGTGATCGTCGTGGTGCACTTCGGGACGTTGATGCCGACCACGATCGGGTTGTGGTCGCTGGCCCGGTACGGGTTCGGGGCGTAGAACGCCGGGTTCCCGTCGTACTCGAAGGCGAACGACTCGTGCGCGTTGATCTGCCACACGTCGACGCCGGCGACCCGGGCGGCCAGCGACGGCGAGGCCACCGCGTGGTCCAGCGAGCCGGACTCGCCACCGAAGACGTAGGTCGCCTTGCCGGCGGTGTTGAGGTCGCGGTACCCCGCGTCGTACAGGACCTGCATCGGGTCTTCGAAGGTGTACGCGTTGAAGTCGCCCAGCAGCAGCACGTCCTCGCTGCGGGTGTCCGCCTTCAGTTGGTTCACGAACCCGACGAGCGACCGCGCCTGGCGCACCCGGTCGCCGTTGAACGCGCCCTGACCGTCACCCTTGTCGGCGTTGTCGCCGACCGCCGCGTCCGAGGTGCTCTTGGACTTGAGGTGGTTGGCGACGACCGTGAACGTGAGCAGGCCCGACTTGAAGGTCTGCGCGATCGGCTCCCGCGCGTTGAACCAGACCGTCTCGTCGTTCAGCGCCCGCGGCTCACCCACCGTCTGCACCTTGGCGGGCTTGAAGATGATCGCGGTCGTGATGAAGTCCTGCTGCGCGGCGGGCGGCAGCTGCGCCGGGTAGCGCACGTAGTCCCACGTGCCCGCGCCGGCCGCCGTGTTCAGCGCGGTGACCAGGCGCTTGAGCGCCTGCTGCGGGTCGGCCGGGTTGAACCGCACCGAGTTCTCGATCTCCTCCAGCGCGACCACGTCGGCGCCGAGGGCGTTGATCGCCGAGACGATTTTCGCCCCCTGCTTCGCCAGCCCGGCCTCGTCGTCGGCGCCGCGCGCGTCGCCGCCGAAGTGGACGAAGTAGTTGAGCACGTTGAAGCTGGCCAGCTTGAGGTCGCCGCCGACGGGCTGCGGCCCGGTGGTCCGCGGGTTGGTCACCTTGAAGGTGGTGCGGGCGGCCGGCGGCGTGTTCGCGTCGACCGGGACCGTCGGCTGGAGCCGCCACTCGTTGAACCCGTACGACAGGACGCTCGGACCGAACGACTCGACCGTGTCACCGACCCGCAGCGGGTTGCCGGGCGAGAAGTACGGCGGCATCAGGCCGGCCGTCGACAGGTTGGTGGTCTTGCCGTCGTCGACGAGCAGCCGCCGGAGCTTGTTGTCGGCCGCGGCCTGCAGCGCCGCCGGCGAGCCCGGGCGGGCCAGGTCGGTCGGGTTCGGCAGGGCCTTGTCGCCGGCGGCGAGGACGACCTCGCCGTACCGGTTGGTGTTGTAGACCTCGGAGACGGTGAACTGGCCGATCGGCGCGACCAGCATCGACTCCACCGACTCGCGGCCGGCGTCGTCGAGCGGCAGGCTCAGCGGCGCCGGCGCGGGCAGCGCGACGCCCTGCTCGCAGACCTGCACGTCGTTCTTGCCGCCGATGGTCAGCTCGGTCAGGCCGCTGAACTCGCTGGGCGTGCCGCCCACCCGGACCCGGTCACCGATCGCGACCGACGGGTGGATGGCGGTGTTGCTGGTCAGGTAGACGAAGATGCCGTCGGACGCCCGGCCGGCGGCCGGCGCCTGGCCGCCGCTGCCCACGGTCTGGACGTAGATGCCGTTGTAGCCGCCGGTCCGCTCGTCGGCGGTGACGACACCCTCGACCACGACCCGGGTCCCGGCGAGCGGCGTGCCGGCGCCGGTGCCCTGGACCTCGGCGATCGTGTGGTCGACGACCAGGCTGTCGCAGTCGGTCGGATCCGGGTCCGGGTCGGGGTTCCCGCCGCCGGTGTTGCGGGTGCCGAAGCTGTTCGCGGCCGCCTCGCGCCAGGTGCCGCCGATCTTCTGCAGGCTGAACCCGACCGGGGTGGTGGAGGTTTCCGCGACGCCGATGTCGGTGCCGGTCAGGCCGTTCGCGGGCCCGCCGACGGCGGTGAAGGTGCCCTCGTAGGTGAGGAACTCGGCGACGGTACCGTCGGCCCGGACGAGCGCGACGCCGTCCGGTGAGCCGTTCTGGATCCCGTCGACGGGGTAGGTCGCGACGACCACGCCGGCGTCCGGCACACTGCCGGAGAGCGTCCGGGTGTTGTACGGCGCCCCGCCGTTGCCGTTGTAGAGGACGATCTGCCAGCCGGTCAGGTCGAACCCGGCGGGCGCCTCGATCTCGATGGCCTCACCGGAGTCGGTGCCGACGTTGTCGTAGTGAATTTCGCTGATGAACGGGGTATCCGCGGCGAACGCAGTGGTTTGGGCGGTTAACGCACCGGCACCACCGACGACAAGCACGCCGAGTGCGCTGAAGATCCTGCGGCGTAACAACCTGAGCCTCCGTCGAAGGGAAAGCAGATTCGCCGCAGCATATTGGGAAACGGTGTCCGTGAATGAACGTCAGGATGTACGAACCCGTGGTCAAGGGTTCGAGGTAGGGGCACCGTCGCTGACCTCGTCGGCGTCACCGATCCGCCCGCGCCGGTCGTCCAGAGGCGCCCGGGCTTTCGGCCCGGGCGCCTCTGTCGTGCTTCAGTTCAGGTGCTGCGTCACCACGGCGCGGGCGCCGGGGGCACGACAACCGGCGGGCGGTCATCGCAGGTGATGGTGTTCGGCAGCTCCCACGGCGCCAGCCACGGGCCCGTGGTGCCGCCGCCGTCGTTGCCGCCCAGGTCGACCAGGGAGAACTCCGAGCCTGCCGGGGTGAAGTGGAACGAGCCGCAGTTGTTGACGCCGACGGCGCCGACGTTGCGGGCGTCCACGTTCTCGAACGTCGCCGAGCCGGCCGCCCGGGCCGAGATCACGGAGGTGCCCGTACCGTCGACGCGGACGTCCTTGAAGTGGACGTTCGTGATCGAGTACAGGTCCTTCACCGGCCAGTCGACGACCAGCATGATCGCGTTGTAGGTGTTGTCGAGGAAGTGGTCGCCGACCACCTGGATGTTCGCGTCGATGTTCTTCTCCAGCGCGAACAGCCAGATCGCACCCAGGCCGATGTTCCAGTTCAGCTCGTAGGTGCCGGACCGGACCGTGGTGTTGTTCGTGATGTTGATCGTGCCGCTGAACGGCTCCGCGCCGAACCGCGTGCCCAGGTGCAGGGCGCTGCCCTCGCGGACCGGGTCGGCCACCAGGTTGTTCGAGACCGTGATGTTCTTGCCGCCGTAGATGGCGATGCCGTTGGCCAGCGTCGGGCTCTGGATCGTGTTGCGGTCGAACGTGTTGTTGGCGTTGACCGTCTTCTCCGACCACATGGCCAGCGCGTCGTCACCGGTGTTGCGCCAGAAGCTGTTCTTGACGCTCGAGTTGGTGACGCCGGTGTGGAAGTTCAGGCCGTCGGCGATCTGGTCGACGACCGTCACGTTCTTGACGTGCGTGTTGGTCATCGGGCCGTCGAACCACAGGCCCACCTTCGTGTGCTGGATGTACAGCCCGTCGATGGTCGAGTTGCTCATCGCGCCACCGATGCCGTTGACCTGGTCGGTGTCGATGCGCTCGCGGACGTCACCGATGATCGAGAAGCCGGACAGGTGGACGTTGTTGCTGCCGCCGTCCTTGGCGTCCTTGCCGTAGAACCCGACGCCGGTGTGGATCGACAGGTCGGGCAGGGGCTCGGAGAGCGCGACCTCTTTGCCCTTGATGATGGTGTACCAGCTGCCGGCGCCCTCGATCGTCACGTTGTCGACGACGATGTGGCGGTTGACCTGATAGATGCCCGGCGGGATGTAGACCTTGAGCTTCGTCTTCTTGGCGAAGGCGATCGCCCGGTCGAACGCGTCGGCCGACTCACGCCGTCCCGTCGGGTCGGCGCCGAAGGCCAGCACGTTCGCCGCGATCAGGTTGATCTTCGGCGCGCCGACCAGCTGCGAGTCGAGCAGGTCGATGACGGTCCAGGCGGCGTTGCTGTTCTTCGGGACCTGCAGCCGGACCTTGTCGCCCGCCCGGTACGTCTTGCCGAGCAGCAGGCGCTGCTCGTCGTAGAAGTGGGTCGGGCGGAACGGCTTGGTGATCTGCGGCGCCGGCGTGGTCGCGGCCGGCACGCAGCCGCACTCGGTGATCCACCAGTCGGGGTGCAGCAGGTCGGCGTTGGGGTCGTTGGAGAACGGATACTGGTTGTACAGCCAGGAGTACTGCGACGTCAGCGTCATGGTCCGCGAGGACCCGCCGTTGACCGTCACGTTGAGCGGCGCGGTGATGCCGCCGCCGTTGGGCGCGTCCGGGATGCTGTACCGCACGTTGATCGCGTTGGCGGCACTCGGCAGCGTGAACTCGACCCACTGGCCCGGTATGAGTTTGACCGCGCTGCGGCCCGATGCCTCCGAGGGCAACGTGTACGCGGTGCGGTCCGGGCCGATGACCACCCCGTTGGTCTTGGCGTTCTCGGCCTCCTGCTCGACGAAGTCGACGTCGGCGCCCCGACCGGCGACGAGCGACGGGTTGAGGGCGGCCCGCGTCACCGCGGCGGCGGACGGCGAGGCATAGGCGGTGGTGCCACCGGCGACGAGGACGCCGAGGCCGACGGCGGCCGCGGTCGCCGCCGCGGACCACCGCGGTGGTACTCGTGTGGTGCTCCGTGACATCGTGACTCGTTTCTCTCGGGATGGCGGACGCCGGAGACGCATCGAGGTGGAGCGAACGTCAAGTGGGGTGTGGAGACGCTCGATGGCGGGGCGGACGCCGTGAGGTGAGGTGACAGTAGGACCGCCGTCCCCTGTTGCACAAGGTCTGACCGATTAATTGCGCGCTCTTGCGCCTTTCTTGCACGGCAGGGCAAGTCTCATTGCAATCATTGCTGGCCGTATGGGCGATTCGCGCCTTTGCCCGCGTTGATCTTGCAATTGTGGCGCCTGGTAAACCCGGATATATCGGGGATTGTTACGGCGCCACAATTGCAAGATCAACGCGGGGAAGGGAAGTGGTCAGGCGCGAGACGACGCCGCCACCACCGCGGCGGCGATGCGCGCTACGTCGGTGTCGTCCGTGACGTACGGGGGCATCGTGTAGACGAGGTCGCGGAACGGGCGGAGCCACACGCCGTGCTCCACCGCCGCCCTCGTCGCCGCCGCCATGTCGACCTCGTGGTCCAACTGGACCACGCCGATGGCGCCCAGCACGCGCACGTCCACGACGCCCGGCACGCCCCACGCCGGGGCCAGGCCCTGCGTCAAGCCCGCCGAGATCCGCTTCACCGTCGCCGCCCAGTCTCCGGAGAGCAGCAGCGCTGTCGATGCGTCGGCCACGGCCGACGCGAGCGGGTTGGCCATGAAGGTGGGGCCGTGCGCCAGCACCGGGGTCTCGCCGCGGCTGATGCCCTCGGCGACCCGCGGCACGCACAGCGTCGCGCCCATCGAAAGATAGCCACCCGTCAGTGCCTTCCCGACGCACATCACGTCGGGTGTCACGGCGGCGTGGTCGGCCGCGAACAGCGTGCCCGTGCGGCCGAAGCCGGTCGCGATCTCGTCGAACACCAGCAGCACGTCATGGGCGTCGGCCAGCGAGCGCAGCGCGCGGAGGTACTCGGGGCTGTGGAACCGCATGCCGCCCGCGCCCTGCACGACCGGTTCGACGATGATCGCCGCCAACGAGTCGGCGTGCGAGCCCAGCAGCGCGTCCAACGAGGCGACGTACGCCGGGTCGAACTCCACCGGCGGCATCGGGGCGAAGACCTGCGCGGGCAGGATGCCCCGCCAGAGGCTGTGCATCCCGCCGTCGGGGTCGGTCACCGACATGGGGTGGAACGTGTCGCCGTGGTAGCCGCCGCGCCACGTGAACAGCCGGTGCTTCTCCGGCCGGCCGAGCGACCGCCAGTACTGCAGGCACATCTTGACGGCTACCTCGACCGCCACCGACCCGGAGTCGGAGAAGAAGACGTGCCGCAGCGGGTCGGGTGTGATGTCGACGAGGGTCTGCGCGAGCCGCACGGCCGGCTCGTGCGTGAGCCCGCCGAACATCACGTGGCTCATGCGCTCCAACTGGTCCCGCACGGCGGTGTCGAGGACCGGGTGGCGGTACCCGTGGATCGCCGCCCACCACGAGGACATGCCGTCGATGAGCTCCTCGTGGCCCGCCACCGGCTCGGCCAGCCGCAACCGCACGCCCTGCGCGGACTCGACCACGAGCGGCCGCTGGGTGGCCGGCATCGGCGCATACGGGTGCCAGACGAGCTCACGGTCGAGCGCGATCAACTCCTCGGGGTGCATTCCCCGACCCTATGGCACCCGGATGCGCACACCTGCAAGCGGCTGATCGCCTCAGCTCTGCGGCTGGACGATGTTCACCATCCACGGGATGCCGAACTGGTCGACGCAGGCGCCGAACTCGTCGCCCCACATCTGCTTTTCCAGCGGCACGTTCACCTTGCCGCCGGCGGAGAGCTTCTCCCAGTATCCGTGCAGCTCACCGGCGTCGTCGCCGCTGAGGCTGATGGTGATGTTGTCGCCCGGGTCGAGTCGTGAAGCCACAGCAAACTCCCTTGGTCGTGTGACGGACCCGATAGCCGCAGCCTAGTGCGCAAACGTCCGCCGGGGTGGTAGTCCGGGGCAGTGGCACACCTGCGAACCGCGACCGCCGACGACATTCCCGCCGTGCTCGCCTTCTGGAAGACCGCCGCCGAGGACACCAACCGGGTCGGCGACGACACGGCCGCCGTGACGGCGCTGATCGATCGCGACCCGGAGGCCCTGCTGCTGGCGATCGACGGCGGCGAGATCGTCGGCTCGCTCATCGCGGGCTTCGACGGCTGGCGCTGCCATCTCTACCGGTTCGCGGTGCGGCCCGACCGGCGCCGGCAGGGCATCGGCACGCTGCTGCTCGACGCCGCCGAGGAGCGGTTCCGGCGCTTCGGCGGGCACCGTGCCGACGCGATGGTCCTCGACGACAACACGCTCGCCCATCACGCCTGGTCCGCCGCGGGCTACACGGTCCAGCCGGAGTGGCGACGCTGGGTCAAAGGCCTGTAATCGTCGATTGGCTGTCGACGTCCGGCCCGCGGGCGGGCAGCGTCGGTGTCATGGTCACGATCGGTGCGGTTGTCGGTGTTGTGCTCGTCGCGCTCGGGATGGTGCTCACGCCCGGGCCCAACATGATGTACCTCGTCTCACGCAGCATCACGCAGGGCCGCCGCGCGGGGTTGATCTCCCTCGGCGGTGTGGCCGTCGGCTTCCTCGTCTACCTGACACTGGCCACGCTCGGTCTCTCCGTGGTGTTCGCGACCGTCCCCGGCCTGTACCTCGCGGTCAAGCTGGCCGGTGCCGCATACCTCGCCTGGCTGGCCTGGCAGGCGGTGCGACCGGGCGGCACGTCGGTGTTCGCGCCCGTGGACCTGCCGCCCGACTCCACGCGCAAGCTTTTCACGATGGGCCTGATGACGAACCTGCTCAACCCGAAGGCGGCGATCATGTACGCGTCGCTGATCCCGCAGTTCGTCGACGTGCGCGCCGGGCATCTCGTGGTGCAGGGATTCGTCCTCGGCGGCGTGCAGATCGCCGTGAGCATGCTCGTCAACACCGGCATCGTGCTCGCCGCCGGGACGATCGCCGTCTTCCTCGCCAAGCGCCCGACCTGGCTGCGGATCCAGCGATATGTCACCGGTTCGCTCCTCGGCCTCATCGCCGTGAAGCTGGCGACGGACAAGGCGCGCCCCGTCGTCGTGTAGACAAGGGGGTGTGACCCTCGTCGAGGACGAACTGCGCACGCTGGCCCCGCAGGTGCTGGGGACGCTCATCCGGCGGTATGGGCAGTTCGACGCTTGCGAGGACGCCGTTCAGGAGGCGTTGCTCGCCGCCGCCGTGCAGTGGCCCGAGGAGGGCGTCCCGGCGAATCCGCGCGGCTGGCTGATCACCGTCGCCGTGCGGCGGCTCACCGACCAGTGGCGCAGCGAGGACGCCAGGCGCCGCCGCGAGGTGGCCGTCGCCGTGATGGCGCCGACCGAGGAGGAGGTGCCCGACCGCGACGACACGCTGACGCTGCTCTTCCTGTGCTGCCACCCCGCCCTGTCGCCGGCCTCCCAGTTGGCGCTGACGCTGCGCGCCGTCGGCGGCCTCACCACGGCCGAGATCGCGAGTGCGTTCCTCGTGCCCGAGGCCACGATGGCGCAGCGGATCAGCCGCGCCAAGCAGAAGATCAAGGCGGCCGGCGCGCAGTTCGTGCTGCCGCCCGACGCGGAGCGCCCGGCCCGTCTCCAGGTGGTGCTCCAGGTGCTGTACCTCATCTTCAACGAGGGCTACACGACGAGCTCCGGCGCCGCCCTCCACCGCGGCGACCTCACCGCGGAGGCGATCCGGCTGACCCGCGAGGTCCACCGGCTGCTCCCCGACGACGGGGAGGTCGCCGGCCTGCTCGCGCTCATGCTGCTCACCGAGGCCCGCCGCCCGGCGCGGGCGCTGCCCGACGGCACGCTGGTGCCCCTCGCCGAGCAGGACCGGAGCCGGTGGATCCGCCCGATGCTCGACGAGGGCGTCGAGCTGATCACAAAGACGCTGCCGCAGGGGCCACCCGGCCCGTACCAGCTCCAGGCGGCGATCGCGGCGGTCCACGACGAGGCGCCGCAGGCGGAGAAGACCGACTGGCCGCAGATCCTCGCGCTGTATCGGCTCCTCGCCCAGGTCGCGCCGAACCCGATCGTCACGCTCAACCAGGCCGTCGCCACCGCGATGGTGAATGGTCCCGAGGCCGGGCTGCAACTGCTCGCGTCGCTGGACGGCGACACCCGGATGGCGAAACACCATCGCCTCGCCGCGGTGCGCGCCCACCTGCTGGAGATGGCCGGACGCCGCGACGAGGCGAGGGAGTGGTACGGCTTGGCGGCCCGCCGGACCACAAGCCTCCCGGAGCAGCGCTACCTCCAGGCGCGCGCCGCCTCCTTGCTGCGTTGACCCCTCCCTCCCGCCCGGGAGCCTGCCCTCCCGCCCGAGAGTCTGCCGCGATCTTGGAGTTGTGGTCCCTAACTTGTCCGAAATTTCAGCATAAAGTCAGGACCACAACTCCAAGATCGCGGGTCGGGGAGGGAGGGAGGGAGGGGTGGGGTGGGCGGCGGGTCAGCGGACGGTGCCGGCGGAGCCGGAGCCGCGGCGGACGGGTTCCGCGCATGCCAGGAGCTTGCCGTGGTCGAGGAACTCGATCGCGGTCGCGGCGCCGATCTCGGCCATCGGGGTGTACGTGTGGCCGAGCGTGGCCAGCGCCACCCCCTCCGCCGAGCTGCTGAACGCGGGCTCGGCCGTGACCGACGCCGTGTTGCGCTGCGTCGCCCGCGGCGCGGCCAGCGCCTCCGGCAGGCTCATGCCGAGGTCGAGCCGGTTGACCAGGATCTGCAGGACGGTCGTGATGATCGTCGACCCGCCCGGCGAGCCGAGCGCCAGGAACGGCTTGCCGTGCTGCAGGACGACCGTCGGCGCCATCGAGCTGCGCGGCCGCTTGCCGGGGCCGGGCAGGTTCGGGTCGTGGGCGGTGCCCTGGGTCGGCGTGAAGTTGAAGTCGGTGAGCTCGTTGTTGAGCAGGAAGCCGCGGCCGGGCACCACGATGCCGTTGCCGCCGATCTGCTCGATGGTCAGCGTGTACTCGACCACGTTGCCCCACTTGTCGGCGACGGTCAGGTTGGTCGTCGACTTGCCGAAGTCCGTCGCGGCGCCGCCGGAGGTCGTGGCGCAGCCGTCGTAGCGACCGTCAGGTACACCCGGAAGCACCGGCTTGGCGAGCGCCTTCGCAGGGTCGATCTGGCAGGCCCGCTCGGCCGCGAAGCCGTCGGTCAGCAGCGCGTCGAGGAGCGGCCGCGGGGTGTAGTCGCCGACGTAGCGGTTGCGGTCGGCGAAGGCGAGCGCGCTCGCCTCGAGGTACCGGTGCAGCGCCTGGGTCTTGTCGAGCTTGCTCAGGTCGGACCGCTCGAGAATGTTGAGCGCCTCGCCGACCGTGGAGCCGCCGGAAGACGGGGTCGCCATGCCGTAGACGTCGTAGCCGCGGTACTTCACGTGCGTCGGCGCCGGGCGGCGCACCTCGTAGGCGCGCAGGTCGGCGAGGGTCATGCCGCCGGGGCGGATCTCGTACTGCCAGTCCAGCGCCGGGCCGGCCGCCAGCGGTGGGCGCTGCACGGTGGTGACGATGTCACGGCCCACCTCGCCGCCGTAGAAGGCGCCGATGCCCCGGCGGGCGATCAGGTCGTAGGTCGCCGCCAGGTCGGGGTTGCGCAGCGTGCTGCCGACCGCGGGGACCTTGCCGCCCGGCAGGAACAGGGCCGAGGTCGAGCTGAACTGCGTGAACGCGGCCTCGTTGTCCTTCACCTGCTGGGCGAAGGTCTGGTCGACCGTGAAGCCGCGCCGGGCGACGTCGCCCGCCGGGCGCAGGTTCTTCGCCAGGGACCGCTTGCCCCAGCGCCGCAGTGCGGCGTCCCAGGTGGCGAGCGTGCCGGGCACGCCGGCGGAGAGGCCGCTGACACGGGCCTCCTGGAACGCATACGGCTGGCCGGTCTCCGGGTTGACGAACGCGGTCTCCGTCATCGAACGCGGCGCCGTCTCGCGCCCGTCGATGGTGGAGACTCGACCGGTCTTGGCGTCGTAGTAGACGAAGAAGCCGCCACCGCCGATCCCGGCGGAGAACGGCTCGGTCACACCCAACGTCGCCGCCACGGCGATCGCCGCGTCGACGGCGTTGCCGCCCTCGCGGAGGACCTGCAGCCCCACCGCGGTCGCGGTCGGATCGACCGAGGTCACGGCCCCGCCGTATCCGGTGGCGGTCGGCCCGCTCGGTGTCGGCGGTCTGGCCGCCTCGGCCGTCGTGGCCGGGACGAGCAGGAACGGGACCAGGACGAACGGTACGAGCCTTCGCACGGTGCCTCCAGAGGATCGACGGTGATCGTTCATCCTGCCTACCGCTCCGCGCCCTCCGGCACAACCCGGAACGTGCGACGGTAGGCACTCGGCGCGACACCGATCGTGGTCTGCAGGTGCTGGCGCAGCGACGACGCCGTCCCGAGTCCGGACCTTCTGGCGATCACCTCCACCGGCAGATCGGTGCCCTCCAGGAGCCTCCGGGCGTGATCCACCCGCTGTTGCAGCAGCCAGCGCGCCGGGCTCACTCCGGTCTCCTCGCGGAAACGTCGAGTGAATGTGCGCACACTCATCGTGGCGTGCGTCGCCAGGTCCTGGAGTGTCAACGGCTCGCTCAGCCGCTCCAGGGCCCACGCGCGGGTCGGCGCGGTCGTGGTGTCGGTGAGCCGGGGGAGCGGTCGCTCGATGTACTGCGCCTGCCCTCCCTCCCGCCACGGCGGAACCACACTGCGGCGGGCCGCCCGGTTGGCGATCTCGCTGCCGAAGTCGGTGCGGACGACGTGGAGGCAGAGGTCGATGCCGGCGCCGACGCCGGCGCTCGTGAGCACCGGGCCGTCGTCGATGAACAGCACCTCGGGGTCGAGTTTGATGTGCGGGAACAACTCCCGGAAGCGGTCCGCCCACCACCAGTGTGTGGTCGCCGGCCGGTTGTCGAGCAGGCCGGCGGCGGCCAGCACGAACGCGCCGGTGCAGATGGACATCACCCGGGCGCCGCGGTCCAGCGCGCGCTCCAGTGCCAGTTTGACCTGCGGATCCACGGTGCCCCGCTCGACCGGATCGCCCGAGGAGATGCCGGCCACGACCACCGTGTCCGCCTGCTCGATGATCTCCAGTCCATGGTCGGGGAGCACCTGGTAGCCGGATGCGGTCCGGACCGCCTTCCCTTCCGGGCTGCAGATGAGGGTTCGGTACATGCGGTGTCCGTGCTCGTCACGCGCGGTGCCGAAGATCTGGGTCGGAGTGCCCAGGTCGAACGGGACCACGCCGTCCAGCGCGATGACGGTCACGAGGTGCTTCTCGGCCATGGCCCAATTCTTGCGCACTATGGCTGTCGGGCCACTCGTCTTTCTTGTCGCGACGCTTGACCATCGGATCGTGAAACGACTCCACCCCGCCTGGCTGGTCGCTGTCGCCGCCTTCGTCGCGCTCGTCGGCGCGGCGGGCTTCCGCGCGACTCCCGGCGTGATGATCCACCCGTTGCACGAGGAGTTCGGCTGGTCGCTCGGCACGATCTCGGTCGCCGTCTCGATCAACCTGCTGCTCTTCGGCCTGACCGCCCCGTTCGCCGCCGCGCTCATGGAGCGGTTCGGCATCCGCCGGGTCGTGGCGTACGCGCTGCTGCTCGTGTCCGCCGGCAGCGGACTGACGGTGTTCATGCGGCACAGCTGGGAGCTCATCGCGCTGTGGGGCGTGCTGGTCGGCCTCGGCACCGGGTCGATGGCGCTGGCGTTCGTGGCCACGATCACCGGACGGTGGTTCGTGAAGCGGCGCGGCCTGGTCACCGGCGTGCTGACCGCCGGCGGAGCGGCCGGCCAGCTGGTGTTCCTGCCGGTGCTGGCGCTGCTCGTCGAAGACCGCGGCTGGCGGACGGCGGCGCTGACGGTGGCCGGCGCGGCGCTGCTGGTGGTGCCGCTGGTGCTGTGGCGCCTGCGGGACCACCCGTCCGACCTGGGCGTGACGGCATACGGCGCAACGGGCGACGAGCCGCCGCCCCCGCCACCGACGACGGGCGCGGCCTCCCGGGCGCTGGGCGCCCTGCGCACGGCGTCGAAGACCCCGGCGTTCTGGCTGCTGGCCGGCGGTTTCGCCATCTGCGGCGCCACGACGAACGGCCTGATCGGCACCCACTTCATCCCGGCGGCCCACGACCACGGCATGGCCGAACCCACGGCGGCCGGACTGCTGGCCCTGATCGGTCTGTTCGACATCGCCGGCACGATCCTGTCGGGCTGGCTGACGGACCGGATGGACAGCAGGATCCTGCTGGGCTGGTACTACGCCCTTCGCGGTGCCTCCCTGCTGGTCCTGCCGATGCTGTTCGCCGCGACAGTGAAGCCGAGCATGGTGGTGTTCATCCTGTTCTACGGCCTGGACTGGGTGGCGACGGTTCCCCCGACGGTGTCGTTGTGCAGGGAGTACTTCGGGATGTCAGGCCCGGTCGTGTTCGGCTGGGTGTTCGCGTCGCACCAGATCGGCGCCGCGATCGCCGCCACGTCGACGGGTCTGCTCCGCGACAGGCTGGGCAACTACGACCTGGCCTGGTACATCGCGGGCGGCTTGTCGATCTCGGCGGCGGCGTTGTCGTTGCTGCTGTTCCGCACCCGCCGCGCAGCCCCCACCGCCCCTCCGGTCCCGGTCCCCGCGTAGCGTCGCCGATGGTTGACCCTGGTGGAAAACCGTGGCCACGGAAATCCACCGAGGTCAACTCGCCGGCAGGCGGTACTCCAGATCTGGGGAGATCGTCACCGTGTCCATCTGGGCGCGCTGGAGTCTGCCTGAGTAGTCCCAGTTCATCGACTGCCACCGCGTGAACTGGTCGAGCACCCACACGCCGGACTGGCGGCTGCCGTTGCCGGACCGGCCGTTGCCACCGAACGGCAGGTGCGCCTCAGCGCCCGACGTCGAATTGTTGATGCTGACCATGCCGGCCCGCGTGCCGCGCCGGAACGTGAACGCCTTCCGCGGGTCGGTCGTGTAGATCGCCGCCGACAGGCCGTAGCCAGGCGCGTCGGCCAGCTCGACCGCCTCGTCCAGGGTCGAATACCGCGTCACGCCCACGATCGGCCCGAACGTCTCCTGCTGGAACAGCTTGTCATCCGGCCGCACCCCGTGGACGAGCACCGGGTGGTAGAACAGCCCCGTCGCCGGGTCGCCGACGAACCCCGCCCGGGGGTTGCCTGAGCTGATCCGCCCGACGCCGGACGAGCCGGACACACGGTGATGGTCTTCGAGCCATTGCAGATAGGAGTCGTACCGACCGGCGAAGCGCTCGCTCATCAGCGGCCCGTAGAGCACCGACGGATCCGTCGGGTCGCCGATCGCCGCGCCCTGAACCGCCTCCTCCAGCCTGCGCGTGAACTCGTCCAGCACGCTCTCCTGCACGATCAGCGTGCCGAGGGAGGTGCAGCGCTGCCCGGCAGTGCCGAACCCGGCGAACAACGCGCCGTGGACCGCGAGGTCGAGGTCGGCGTCCTCGGTCACGACCATCGGGTTTTTCCCGCCCAGCTCGAGGCAGGCGCTCTGGAGGTGGCGCCCGGCGAGCTCACCCACGCGGGCGCCGACCTCGGACGACCCGGTGAACCCGATCTTGTCGATCAGCCCTTCCCGCAGGCCGGTCTCCAGTCCGGCAAACGTCGTCGGCCCGTCGGCGTGGACCACGTCGAGCACGCCGTCGGGCACACCGGCCCGGCGGATCAGCTCGGCGAACGCGTCGGCGCAGGCGGCGGCATACTCGGCCGGCTTCCAGACGACGGCGTTACCGCAGAGGAGGGCCGGCACCACATACCAACTCGGGACGGCCACCGGGAAATTGCCCGCCGTCACGACGGCTGCCACGCCCACCGGCACGCGGAACGTGAACAGCTGCTTGTCGGGCATCTCGCTGGGCACGGTCTGCCCGTAGAGCCGGCGGCCCTCGCCGAGGAAGAAGTCGCAGGTGTCCACGATCTCCTGCACCTCGCCGCGCGCCTCGGCCAGGGTCTTGCCCACCTCGCGGGTCACCAGCGCCGTCAGGGCCTCGAAGTTGGCCTCGACCAGGCGGCCGAGGTTGGCCACCACCCGCCCGCGAACCGGTGCCGGCACGTCGGCCCACGCCCGTTGCGCGCGACGGGCGGACCGGCAGGCGGCGACGAACGTGTCGACGTCGGCCAGCGCCACCTCCGCGACGACGTCGTCGAGACGGGACGGGTTGATCGATGGCTCGCGGCGGTCCTGGGGTTCGACGGGATTGCCGCCGACGGTGGAGACGATGAGGCGCGTCATGGGTCCATCTTGGACCCAGGACCGACAAATTTCTCAGGGCCGGTCGGCCGGATGGTCGGAGGCCGGTGGCGGACTGAATGCCAGCTCCCCGCCGAACTGGTCGCGCAGCCGCACGTCGTAGTAGTCGGCGGCGTCGGCGACCCAGTCGCAGGCGTTGCTCAGCTCGATCGGGTCGAGCGTCGCCGCCAGCAGCTCGGTGGAGGCGATCACCGACTGGTCGCGCCAGAAGATCCGGAGGAAGTTGAGCCGGCCGTTCAGATCGTTGAGCTCGGCCAGCAGCTCGGACGAGCAGTCGATCTTGCGCAGCAGCGGCGAGAAGATCCGGACCAAGGGCGGGTCATTGGCGAGCAGTCGCAGGTAGAGCACGGCGGTCCCACTGCGGATCGCCGCCGGCGCCGTGCTGAGGTCGGGCGGCACGGGCTGGCCGCCGACATAGTCGGTCACCAGCCGGTGCACCTTCGTGCGTAACGCGTCGTCGATCGACACGTCCCCACCATACCGGCGCCATGCATCCCCGCCGATCCGGCTGAATCTTGCGTGATCCGCGTCAGCCGCTCTTGCCGGGCCGTCCCGGCGGGAGGAACCCGCGCCGACGGGCCTCCTTGACCCATCGGTGGGCGGTGCTGACCGGCACTCCGTGCTGGTCGGCGAGGTCGCATGCCGGCCGGGGCGAGGCCTGGGCGAAGTTGAGGTAGACGTCGGCGACCTCGCGGTAGAACACGTCGGGCCGGCCGCGCAGGCGCACCGCCGTGCTCGATGCCGTCCGCGCCACGGCGAGCGCCGGCTCCACCATCTCCCAGCCGACGTCCTCGGCGACCGGCGCCGTGACAGGTCTGGCCCTGATGTTGAGCACAGGCGCGGTGCCGAGAGGAGTGTCGACCACCGCCAACTGCGCATTGGCCGCGGCCTCGATGCGACCGACAGGGATCGCGCGCAACAGATCGGCGCTGGGCGTGCCGTCGATGAGCAGCCCGGTCAGCACCAGCCGCCCGCCCGCACCCACTCCGATCCGCACCCGGACCGTCCCGGCCAGGGGCGGGTCGTCCTGGCGCCATTCATACCAGTCCTCGGCGACTGGAAAGAGGCGGCCATGCACGCCGCAAGGCTATCCACAATTCCGCAAATCAACAATTGCGCGAACCTAGACGTCTAGATACGCTGATCTGGACCCACCAGCCATAAGGCGTCGGACCGGGGGGCGGTCGCGGGTCGGACACGATCGGGGGGCGGTGGCGCGTTCGTATCGAATTGGGGAGGACGGGGCGATGCGGACGTTGGTCGCCGAGCGGACGCGCGCAAGCGTCGTCCGCTCGGCGACGTCTTCCAGGAGCTGCGGTCGCGAGGTCTCGCCGGGCCTCGCGACCGCTTCTCCACGGCGCCGCCGCTGACGGGTCGAGGCGCACCGCGCTGAGATCTGTGACGCAGGTCCGGCCCGAGTTGGGGCGCAGGCGCACAGCCCGCTGGCGCTTGAGCGGCCGGCTGTTGCCGCCCAGCCGCGGCCTATCCCGGCATGCGCCGTCGACGGTCCAGCCCTCAATGGCCGGCGTTGTCAGCCGGGACTAACGATCATTGACCAATGACGGATCCGGTCGTCGGGCCGTCGAACTCCACCATGCTCGGTGCCCTGCCGGGCCGGTCGCCGGTCGGGTTCGTGATCGGGCCGGCCTCCGCGGATTCCGGCCATTGGCGGCCGTGATCGCGATGCGTTCGCGATCACGCCGAGCACGGCGGCCGAGCCGCTCCTGGCGACACCGGTCCTGGCGACACCGGTGCAGCGGCTGAGCGCGGCTGGGCGTTCCGGCTGCAGTTCGTGATCGCGGAGAGTTGGTGTTGCTGGAGCAGCACGAATCTTCCGTGATCACGGACCTTTTTCGGGGTTCCAGGCCCGCAAAAGTTCCGTGATCTGTGAAGGATTTTGTCAAGCGGTGCCGGGCCGCGCACCCAGCCGTGCCCTCGCATTGCCGGTTCGTGGTGCCGGTTCGTGGTGCCGGTTCGTGGTGCCGGTTCGTGGTGCCGGTTCGTGTCGTCCGTGGCCCCGTCGTCCGTGGCCCCGTCGTCCGTGGGCTCGTCGTCCGTGGGCTCGTCGTCCGGGGCGGTCGTGCTCCGCGCTTGGCTTGTCCCGGGTTGCTTGATCATCGGAAACATCTGGCTGTCCAGGCAGCCCGAAGTTTCCCTTGATCTACGAACCGCAGCCGCACCACCCGGCCAGACTCAACCGCCGCACCCGTGATCGCGAACGGATCGCGATCACGGCCACAAACCGGCCGAAACCCATGACGACAACCCCTATCGATCTGTGGTGGCGGAGGCTCCGCGGGACTCTTGACAGTCCTGGCTTCGCCGCGACCGCAATCATGGGTGCCGCGGCTGGGCGCGGTCGGGCGGTTCGGCCACCGTTTCATGATCGTGGAGCGTTTGTGCACCCCTGGAGCCTGTCGCGCAATTCGGATCCCTCGCGCGTCAACCCCGACAACCGCGCCGATCTTGGAGTTGTGGTCCTTGACAAACCCGGACAAATTCGGAGGTTCATGGCGCCACAACTCCAAGATCGGCGCGCAGTTGGGCCGCCGACGCTGTCCCAGCGAATTGCGCAACAGGCTCCCTGGCTACACAAACGCTCCGCGATCATGAAACTGGCCGCTCGGTCCCGCGCGCTTCGTTCCGGTGCTTGGCCATGATTGCGGCAAGTTCGCGATCACGGGTGCTGAACCCCGACGGTCGGAGTGGTCGAGCTTGGGCGCCGCCCTGGCGGACGCGATCAAGAATGTCGACGTGGGTCGTCATCCGTGGCCGGGCCACTCGCCCGAGCGGCCGTATCCTTCGACGATCAAGACTGACATGAGTGCGGTGTCCATCAACGCTCGCCGGCTTCTTGTGCGTCGATCTTGCCGTTGTGGTGCCCAACAAGCCGGGCATGCAGAGAGTGTCTCGGCACCACAACTGCAAGATCTAGCGGACCAGTGTTGACGGTCCGGCCCTCGCGGCGATTGTGAGCTCAGGTGGGCGACGGCACCGGGGACTGCGACACCGCGGCGGGTGACTCGATCGGGGTGGTTTCGGAGCCCGAGTTGTTGTTGCCGGCCACGAAGAACAGCACGCCGACCAGGATCGTCCCCACGCAGAGGGTCGACACCGCCGCGATCGTGATCAGCACCCAGGCCACCGCGCCGAGTTTCTTGCCGGGCTGGATCACCATCGGGGGCTGCGGCTCAGCGTCCAGCATCGCCTCGGCGGCGACGTCGGCCGGGTCGCCCAGGAGCTCGAGGATCGACCGCACCTCGACCTCGGTCTCGCGCTCCGGGGTCAGCTCGGCCCGCTTGGCGGCGATGTGCTCGCTCAAGTCGGCGAGCAACTCGTCGCGCCGACTGGCGGGCACGCCCGCCAAGGCTTGCTCGACGGCGCGGAGATAGTCGTTGACCAGGCCATCGTAGGTGCTCATGCCGCCCTCGTTCCGACAATTCGGTCGACGGTGTCCCGGAAGGATGTCCACTCGTCGCGGAAGTGGCGCAGGGCCGAGCGGCCGCTGGGGGTCAGCTCGTAATAGCGGCGCGGCGGGCCGGCGGGTGACTCCCGCCAGCTGGTCTCCACCCAGCCGGCCCGGCGGAGCCGGGCGAGCAGCGGATAGAGCGTGCCCTCGCTGGTGGTCAGCGTGCGCTCGGCGCCGAGGCGGCGGACGAGCTCCACGCCATACCGCTCGCCCTCCTCCAGCAACGCCAGCACGCAGAACTCCAGCGTCCCGCGCCGCAGCGCGGTCGACAGCGAGCCCGGTACATCCATGTCAGACATAGTACCTTGCAGCGCAAGGTAGAGTAATCAGGCATGATCGGTAAGACATTTCTGTACGTGCAAAAATAACGGGGTGACCCGCTGGCTCGACGATGACGAGCAGCGTGCCTGGCGCGCCTTCTATGCCGCCGCCACGCTGCTCATCGACCGGCTCGACCGGGAACTGCAGCATGACGCCGGCATGCCGCATGCGTATTACGAGATTCTCGTCGTGCTCTCCGAGTCGCCCGGCCGGTCGCTGCGCATGAGTGAACTGGCCGTCCTGACCCGCTCGTCCCGCAGTCGCCTCTCACACGCCGTCACGCGGCTGGAGAGCCGCGGCTGGGTCCGGCGGCGCGACTGCGACGACGACAAGCGCGGCCAGTTCGCCGACCTGACCGACGAGGGCTTCGCCGCGCTGGAGGCCGCCGCGCCCGGCCACGTCGAGACCGTCCGCACCCACCTGTTCGACCCGCTCACCCCCGAGCAGGTCGAGCAGCTCCGGGAGATCAGTCAACAGATCACCGAGACCCTCAAGCAGTGACGCCGGGCAGGGCGTGCTTGTCCAGGCTGTCGAACACCGCCCGCGGTGACGCCGCCGTGGAGACGGCCCGGACGAGCTTGCCGTCGGCCTTCACCTCGGCAGCCGCTTCCGCCGGATAGGCCGTCCGCTGCTTGTCCGCCTCCGCCGTGGCTGTCGCGGCCGAGTCCCACGAGGTGCAGACCACCACGCGGACCCCCGGCGTCGTCGAGGACCCCGACGGCGACCTTCCCGGACAGCTGCGCCACCGCGGGGTCGGCGGCCAGCGACTTGGCCCGGTCGCCGGTCAGCACGAGGCCCTGTCCTGTGCCGCGGGCCTGCGCCACCGGCGTCGCGCCCGCCGAGGCCGGCGCCACCAGCCGATCGCCCTCTGCCTTGGACCCGAGCTTCGTCAGCGACGACTTCAGCAGCGCCGAATCCTGCTGCCCGGCGACCAGGGTCAGCTGCGCCGGTGCCGGACCGACGGTGCGCCTGGTCGATGCGCACGCTGAACAGGTGCAGGCGGCGCACAGAAGAGCCGCGGCGATCACGATGGCGGGACGCATGGCGAGAGCCTAGGAGCAGCTTGTCAAGCCTTGTAAGGATCAATTTCGATCGCTACGGTGCGGCCCAGCCAAGAGACGCCCCTGTCCTGCAGGAAGGCCCGCCATGCCCTCCAAGCACGCCCTGAAACTTACGAAGCCGCTCCTCGGCGCACTGGCCGCATTGGCGCTGCTGGTCGCCGTCCCGGGCAGCAACCCCACGATGCCCGACGCCGCCACCGCGCCCAGCGGGTTCGACCAGGGCATCCCGCAGTGGGCCAACGAGCCGTCGATCGCGAGCCTGCTCGACGGCGGCAAGGCCCAGCACGCCGAGCAGTTCTACTTCGTGCTCCCGGACCGCTTCGCCAACGGCGACCCGTCCAACGACCGGGGCGGCCTGTCCGGCGACCGGCTGAGCACCGGCTACGACCCCACCGACAAGGGCTTCTACCACGGCGGTGACCTCAAGGGTGTCATCGACCGGCTCGACTACATCCAGGGCCTGGGCACCACCGCGATCTGGCTCGCGCCGCTGCTCAAGAACCGGCCGGTGCAGGGCAGCGGCAACGACATCTCGGCCGGTTACCACGGCTACTGGATCACCGACTTCACCGAGATCGACCCGCACTTCGGCACCAAGGAAGACCTCAAGCGGCTGACGCGGCTGGCGCACCAGCGCGGCATCAAGATCTACCTCGACGTCATCACGAACCACACCGCGGACGTGATCCGGTACGCGCAGAACCAGTACTCGTACCGCGACAAGACGGACTACCCGTACAAGGACGTCAACGGCAACAAGTTCGACGACCGCAACTTCGCCGACGGCACCAAGGGCTTCCCGCCCGTCGACGCGCAGTCCTTCCCGTACACCCCGGTGTTCCCCACTGAGAAGGACAAGACGGTCAAGAAGCCGGCGTGGCTCAACGACCCGACCATGTACCACAACCGCGGCGACTCGACCTTCACCGGCGAGAACAGCGAGTACGGCGACTTCTTCGGGCTCGACGACCTGTGGACCGAGCGGCCCGAGGTCGTCAAGGGCATGACGAAGATCTACGCCGACTGGGTCAAGGACACCGGCATCGACGGCTTCCGTATCGACACCGCGAAGCACGTCAACCTGCAGTTCTGGCCGCAGTTCGCGCAGGGCGTCCGGGACGCCGCGCGGCAGGCGAAGAAGCCGGACTTCTTCATGTTCGGCGAGGTGTACGACGCGAACCCCGCCTTCGACTCGCTCTACGTCCGCAAGGGACGGCTCCCGGCGACGCTGGACTTCCCGTTCCAGCAGGCCGCCGTCGACTTCGTCGCACGCGGCGGCTCCGGCCAGCAGCTCGCCGACCTCTACGCCCAGGACGACCTGTACACGTCGGCCGGCACCAGCGCGTCGACCCTGCCGACCTTCCTCGGCAACCACGACATGGGCCGCGTCGGCATGTTCGTCGCGACCGGCGGCACCGATCCGACCACGCATCTGCGCCGCGACCAGCTCGGCCACGAGCTGATGTTTCTCACGCGCGGCCAGCCGGTCGTCTACTCCGGCGACGAGCAGGGCTTCACCGGGCCCGGCGGCGACAAGGACGCCCGCCAGGACATGTTCGCGAGCCGGACCGCCGACTACCTCGACGACGACCTGCTCGGCACCGACAACACGCACGCCACCGCGAACTACGATCAGAACCACCCGATCTACCGCACCATCGCCGGCCTCGCGCGGCTGCGCGAGGACAACCCCGGCCTGCGGCAGGGCGTCCAGGTCACGCGGTATGCGAACCAGAACGTCTTCGCGTTCTCCCGGATCGACCCGGAGCAGCGCGTCGAATACGTGGTGGCGGTGAACAACGGCAACAGCACCCAGACGGTGCGCGTGCCGACGTACATGGCGAACACCACGTTCGACCGGATCTACCCGTCTCCCGGCGCCATCGCGGCGAGCGCGGGCGACCGGAGCCTCGAGATCAGCGTTCCGCCGCTGTCCAGCGTCGTGTTCAAGGCGCGCGGCAAGATCGCCAAGCCGGCGGCGAAGCCGACGATCACGCTGAAGGCCCCGGCGACCCCGGCGACGATCGCCCAGGTCACCGCCGACGTCACCGGCGACCCGATGGCGACGGTCACGTTCGCGGCGAAGGTCGGCAACGGCAAGTGGACCTTGCTGGGCACCGACCACGCCGCCCCGTATGCGGTTCACCACGACCTCGACGGCCTGCCCGCCGGCACCAAGGTCGAGTACAAGGCCGTGGTCAGGGACGGCTCAGGTCGTACCGCTGAGGCAAAAACCGAGACGAAGGTCGGAACGCCACCGAGCGCGGTGTCCCCGGACTACGCGATCGTCCACTACCAGCGGCCGGCGGGCGGTTACGACCCCTGGAGCCTGTACGCGTGGGGTGACCTCCAGGAGCCGATGACCTGGCCGAACGGCGCGCCGTTCCAGGGAGAGGACTCGTACGGGCGCTTCGCATGGGTCAAGCTGAAGCCGGGGGCCAAGAACGTCGGCTTCCTGGTGGTCGACTCGGACGGGGTGAAGGACGTCGCCGTCGACCGCTCCATCGACCCGACGAAGCAGCCGGAGATCTGGCTCAAGCAAGGAGATGCGACCATCTACACCTCCCAGGCAGCGGCCACCGGCACCGTCTCCGTCCACTATGGACGGCCGGACGGCAGCTACACGGGCTGGGGCCTGCACCTGTGGGGCGACGGCCTCGCCCCCGGGACCGGCACCGACTGGGCGAGCCCTCGGCCGCCGGACGGCACCGACGAGTTCGGCGCCTATTGGCACGTCCCGGTGAGCGACCCGGCCAAGCAGGTCAACTTCATCGTGCACAACGGCGACGTCAAGGACCCCGGACCGGACCAGTCCGTGCTCCCGAGCCGGCAGGGCGAGGCGTGGATCCGCTCCGGTGCGGGGGTCGTGCACCCGACCCGCGCCGCCGCCGAGCACACCGCCGTGCTGCACTACCGGCGCGCCGACAACGACTACACGGGCTGGGGCCTGCACGTCTGGAACGGCGCGGCCAACCCGACCGACTGGGCGAGCCCGCTGCAGCCGGCCGGCACCGACGCCTTCGGCGTGAAGTTCCGGGTGCCGCTGGCCGACAACGCGCCGCTGCTCAACTACATCATCCACAAGGGCGACACCAAGGACCTGCCCACCGACCAGACACTCGACCTTGTGACCGTGGGCCATGAGGTGTGGATGCTGTCGGGCCGGGAGAAATACCTGCTGCCGATGCCGCAGCAGGGCACGCCCGACACCGACGTGAACCTCCAGAAGGCGGTGTGGATCGACCGGAACACGGTCGCGTGGCGGGCCGGCCCGACCGACGGCCACAGCTACGAGCTGTGGTCGGCGCCGAGCGGCGGACTGTCGGTCGTCGACGGGCAGCTCGTCGGCAACGGCTCGAAGCTCGCGATGGCGGCGGTGCCGGGCGGCCTGACCGAGGCGCAGCGGGCGAAGTTCCCGCACCTCTGGGCGTACCAGAGCTTCCGGGTCGCCGGTGACCGGGCGGCGCTCGCCGCGGCCCTGCGCGGGCAGGTCGTCGCCGTCGAGCGGGACGCCGCCGGCAACGTGACCGAGGCGACCGGCGTGCAGATCGCCGGCGCGCTCGACGACCTCTACGGCGCCGCCCTGAGCGCCCGGCTCGGCCCGGCGTTCGACAACGGGCGGCCGACGGTGAGCGTGTGGGCGCCGACGGCGCAGAACGTGCAGCTGGAGCTGTACGCGGCGACCGACGGCGCGCCCCAGCTGGTGGCCATGCAGCGCGACGACCGGACCGGCGTCTGGAGCGTCACCGGCGACCGGTCGTGGAAGGGGAGGTACTACAAGTTCCGCGTCACGGCGTATCAGCCGGCGGTCAAGGGCGTCACGACGGCGTCGGTCACCGACCCGTACAGCGTCTCGCTCGCCGCCAACGGCACGCACAGCCAGCTGGCCGACCTCGCCGACCCGGCGCTGCGCCCGGACGGCTGGACCGGCCTGCGCAAGCCCTCGGTCCCGAACCGGCCGCAGATCCAGGAGCTGTCGGTCCGCGACTTCTCGATCGCCGACACCACGGTGCCGGCGGCACAGCGCGGCACGTACCTCGCCTTCACCCAGACCCGGTCGGCGGGCATGCAGCACCTGCGGCAGCTGGCCCAGGCCGGCACGTCATACGTCCACCTGTTGCCGGTCTTCGACATCTCCACGATCCCCGAGGTGCGCGCCGACCAGGCCCGGCCGCCGTGCGACCTGGCCGCACTGCCGCCGGACTCCCAGCAGCAGCAGGCGTGCATCGCCCAGATCGCCGACGCCGACGGGTACAACTGGGGCTACGACCCGTTCCACTACAACGCGCCGGAGGGCTCGTACGCGACCGACCCGCAGGGCACCCCGCGGATCGTGCAGTTCCGGCAGATGGTCGCCGGGCTCAACAACGCCGGGCTGCGCGTGGTGATGGACGTCGTCTACAACCACACGACCGCCGCGGGCACCGACAAGTACTCCGTGCTGGACCAGATCGTGCCCGGGTACTACCACCGCCTGATCGAGGACGGCACGGTCGCGAACTCCACCTGCTGCGCCAACACCGCACCGGAGAACGCGATGATGGGCAAGCTGGTCGTCGACTCGGTGGTGCTGTGGGCCAAGCAGTACAAGGTCGACGGCTTCCGGTTCGACCTGATGGGCCACCACCCGAAGGCCAACATCATGGCCGTGCGGGCGGCCCTGGACCAGCTCACGGTCGCCAAGGACGGCGTCGACGGCAAGAAGATCCTGTTGTACGGCGAGGGCTGGAACTTCGGCGAGGTCGCCGGCAACGCGCGGTTCGTCCAGGCGACCCAGGCCAACATGGCGGGCACCGGCGTCGGCACGTTCAACGACCGGCTCCGCGACGCCGTCCGCGGCGGCGGCCCGTTCGACGGTAACCCGCGCGTCCAGGGCTTCGCCAGCGGCCTCTACACCGCTCCCAACGGCGACCCGGTCAACGGCTCGACCGCCGAGCAGCGCGCCCGGCTGCTGCACTACCAGGACCTGATCCAGGTAGGGCTCACCGGCAACCTCGCCGCGTACGAGTTCGTCGACTCGACGGGCAAGCGGGTCACCGGCGCGCAGGTCGACTACAACGGCTCGCCGGCCGGCTACACCAGGGCACCCGCCGAGTCGGTGACCTATGTGGACGCACACGACAACGAGATCCTCTTCGACGTGATGGCCTACAAGCTGCCGACCGGCACGACCGCCGAACAGCGGGCCCGGCTCCAGGTGGTGGCGCTGTCGACCACGGTGCTCGGGCAGGGGACCGGGTTCGTGACCACCGGATCCGACCGGCTCCGGTCGAAGTCGCTGGACCGCAACTCGTACAACTCCGGGGACTGGTTCAACCAGATCCGGTGGGACTGTGCCGACGGCAACGGTTTCGGGGCGGGCCTTCCGCCGGCCGCCGACAACCAGGACAAGTGGTCGTACGCGCAGCCGTTGCTGGCGGATCCCGGGCTGGTGCCCGGCTGCGACGCGATCAACCTGTCGGTGGCGCGGTTCCAGGAACTGCTCAAGATCCGGGCCAGTTCGCCGGTCTTCGCGCTCGGCACGGCGGCGCAGGTGCAGCAGCGGCTGAGCTTCCCATTGTCCGGCCCGCAGGCCACGCCCGGAGTCATCACGATGGTCCTCGACGCCCGTGGACTGGACGGGCGCTGGAAGTCGGTGGTGGTCGTGTTCAACGCGGGTGCCGCGGCGACCACGCAGACCGTCGGCGCCTACCGCGGGGCGAGGGTCACCCTGCACCCCGTCCAGGTGGCCTCCGCCGATCCGGTGGCGCGACAGTCCACCTTCGACAGTGCTCACGGTTCGTTCAGTGTTCCGGCACGCACCGTGGCGATCTTTGTGGAGGCGGCTTGACACGCTTCATTTCGGCGAGTCTGGGTATCCAGCGGAGCACGGAGGTGAACCCACATGACTCGATACCGCAACCGCGCCCTGAAGGCGACCGCCGCACTCTGGCTGCTCGTGCTGCTGGCGGACGCGGCCTGGGTGGCGACGTCGGGCGCCGCCGCGGTGGCCGCGACGGTGCTGGCGCTGTGTGTGGTCGTCTCGGCCGTGCTGCTGGGCCGGTTCGTGCTTAACCTGCGCGAACAGGAGCCGGCGCCGGTCCGCGTGCGGACCGGGCAGCGCCGCCGGTAGCTCCCTGACGTTTCCGCCGGTGGTTGGTTGCGCCGAAAGGCTCAACCGACCGCCGGCGGTGCCGTTGGGTCGGATGTGAAGCCGCTGCTGTTGCTGTCGTTGGTGCTGGTGCCTGGGCCGACGCCGCCGCCGGGTGTTCCCCTGCCCGGCCCGCCACCACTCATCGAGCCCGATGGTCGTCAGCCATCACGCTATGAGCCGTCCTCCATTCCGCCGCTAGCTTCATTGCCCTCCCTCCCGGAGCCCTCGGGGCGCCCGATCGCGTCCGCTTCGGCGTCGCCGTCCGCATCGACAACCCCTCTGACCAGCCATGCAGCCTCACCCGCCGGCGCGCCGCCGCCGGAGCGGGCGAGCCGCCGATCGATGCCCTGGGCCGGCGTCGGCGTCGTGATCGTGATCGTCGGTGCGGCCGCCTGGTTCGTACTGCGACGGCGCCATGACGCATAGTCATCGATTGTTCCGCCGTTTGGCTCCTGCGCGCCGCCGATGAGCGCAACGACTCTCGTCGTGAGCGCCGCTTTCCAGTAGCGTGCCTGATCGTGATCCGTAGTGGCCCAGCCTCTGCCGCTGCGCTGGTGGAGCGCTCTCTTCGACACGCTCCGCAACCGTCGGTTCAACAGGTAGTCAACACCTATATTGACTGACGCGATTGTCGTGAGGAGGCCCCGGATTGGCAGGCAGTGGCTCGCCCAGTGTTCCGGTCCCGCGCGGTGGCGGCAGCGGTCAGGCGCGCCGCCCGGGCGGCACTGACACGTCCGTCGCTGGGCACCGGCGCGGCGGCGGCCTCCGTCCCAGCCGGCTGCGCTCGGTTCGCACCCAGCTGCTCGCGCCGATCATCGTGGCCATGGTCGGCCTCGCCGTCCTGAGCACCGCACAGGCCGCCACCGCCACCGGCGCCGCCAGGGACGCGGGCCGTGCCCGTACCGTCGCGCTCACGGCCACCAGTGCGGTGGTCTTCGTCCACGAGCTCGAGCGCGAGGTCTCCGAGACGACGGCGTTGCGCCAGCGCGGTGGCAAGTCCGGCTCCGCGCTCATGGTGGCTCAGCGGGAGCGCACTGATGCGGCCGCCCGCCGGTACCTCGCCGACAGTCGCAAGGCGGTCGGGGCCGTGCCGGCACTGGGACCCGCTATCCGCACCGCCAACGAGCTCTACGGCCGGCTCGGCAGCACCCGCGAGGCGGCCGAGAACGGCGCCCCGGTCTCGCTGGTGAGCGACCCGGTGTACCGCGGGCTGGCGGAGGCGCTGCTGGCCATCGCCGACGCCGTGCCCGCGCAGATCGAGGACATCGAGCTCGCCAACGCCGCCCGCGCGGTCGCCGCGATCGCCGCCGTCGAGCACTACGCGGCCCTGGAGCGCGATCTCCTGCGCACCGTCTTCAGCCGAGGCAGCCTCGAGCCGGGGGAGCTCGGCACCCTGTCCGAGATCCGCGGCGCGCGTGAGCAGCGGCAGGCCGAGTTCCGGCGCGCGGCGACGGCCGCGGAGGCCCGCGCCTTCGACAACGAGATGCGCGGCAGCGACGTCGACAACGCCGGCAAGATGAGCGCCGCCGCCCGCGACGCGGAGCGGAATCCCGGCGGCCTCAAGGTCGACGCCGACGCGTGGTTCGTGGCGCAGAGCGGCGTCATCCGCCGCCTCAACCTGGTCGGCTTCGACCTCTCCGACCGTCTCGACCTGCACGCCGAAGAGATCGCGATCAACGCCTCCCGCCGCGCCTGGGCGACCGGGATCGGCACCGCGGTCCTCGGTCTCGCCGCGCTCGCCATCGCCATCGCGCTCGCGGTACGGACCGCGCGGCGGCTGCGCCGGCTGCGGGGCGCGGCCCTGCAGGTCGCCCGGCGCGACCTGCCCGACGCGATCAACTCCGTGATCACCGGCTCGGCAGCGCCGTCGACGACCGAGTCCGGCCAGAGCGCGGCGGCCGTCACCCGCGGCATCGCCGCGACGAACGACGAGATCGGCCAGGTCGCCGACGCGTTCGCCACCGTGCACCGCACGGCCCTGCGCCTCGCGGGCGAGCAGGCCGAGCTGCGGGTCGACGTGACACGCATGGCCGAGGTCCTGGCCCGGCGCATCCGGACGCTCATCACCCGCCAGCTGCGGCTCCTCGACGAGTTCGAGCGCGACGAGACCGACCCCGACGTGCTGGCCCGTCTGTTCGCCCTCGACCACCTCGCCGCGCGTCTGCGCCGCAACGGGGAAAACCTGCTGGTCCTCGCCGGCGGCGAGCCCGGCCGCCCGGCCACCCAGGCGGTGCAGATCGGCGCCGTCGTCGCGGCCGCCGCGTCCGAGATCGAGGATTTCCACCGGGTCGAGGTGCAGCCCGCCGAACTGGCGATCACCGGCCCCGTCGTCGGTGACCTCGTGCACCTGCTCGCCGAGCTGCTGGAGAACGCCACGACGTTTTCCCCGCCGACCCAGCCGGTGCGTGTCGATGCCCGCGCGACGGTCGACGGCGCCATGATCCGTGTCCACGACAGCGGCATCGGCATCATGCCGGCCCGACTCGCCGAGATCAACTCCCGGTTGTCCGTGCCCAGCACGCTGAGCAGCGCCGCCGCCGGCACGATGGGCCTGCACGTGGTCTCCCACCTCGCCGCGCGGCACGGGATCCGCGTCCAGTTGCACGCCACGGGCAGCGGCACGGTCGCCTACGTGACCCTGCCGCACCGCATCCTGGAGCTGATGAGCGCGCTGCCCGCCGCCCGCCCCGCCGCCAGGCAGGAGCCGGAGCGGCAGGAGCCGGTCCACGTGCCGTCGACCGTCGGTGCCCCGCTCGGACGACCCCGTTCCGCACCCCAGCCGCAGCCGGTCACCATCCCGGCGGCGGCAGCAGCAGCGAGCCGACCGGCCGCGCCGTGGTTCCGTCCGTACCTCAGCAGCGGCACCACCCCGACGCCGCCGCCAGCTCAGCCGACCTGGGGCCCTCCTGGCGAGTGGCCGCCACGCCCGGGAAACCCATCCAGCGCCGGAGGTGGCCCGATGACCGAAGAGAACCTTCCTCGCCGCCGGCCCGGTGCGCAGCTTGCGCCCGGCACCACCGAACAGCCGCCGCCGACGTCTCGTGGCGGCGCGGTCGACCCGGAGCTCATCCGCTCCCGGCTGACCGCGTTCGCCGAGGGCGTCTCGGCCGCCGCACGTCGCACCAACAGCGCAGCCCCAGGACAGAAGGATCAGTAGATGGCCATGCCACAGCAACCCTCCGGTGCCGGACAACTCGACTGGCTCATGACCAGCTTCGCGCGGCAGGTGCCGGACGTCGCGCACGTGATCACCGTTTCCGGCGACGGGCTGCGGCTCGCCAGCTCGGCCGACCTGCCGGTGGACCAGGCGGACCACCTCTCCGCGGTCATCAGTGGCCTCGCCAGCCTGGTCTTCGGTGCGGCCCGGCTCATGCAGGCGGGAAACGTGCGGCAGACGATCGTCGACATGGACGGCGGCGTCATGATCGTCATGGCGGTCGGCGACCGCGCCCTTCTCGGTGTCCTCGCGGCCCCCGGCTGTGATCTCGGCCAGGTCGGCTACGAGACCGCGATGCTGGTCCACCGGGTGGCCGACGCCCTGGATCCGCTGCCGCGCGACGCGATGTCCAGGTGATGCGTTTGAGGAGCAAAACCTTCGCAGCGGTACTGGCGGGAGCGTTGCTTCTCGCCGGCTGCGTGAGCGTGCCACAGCGCCCGGGCGCGGGCCTGTGGCACGGCGGGCGGATCTACATCGCCACCGGCAACACCACCGGCGTCTTCTACACGCTCGGCGGCGGCTACGCCGATCTCATCACCAAGCACGTCCCGGGCTACGAGGCGCGGGCCGAGCCGACCGGCGCCTCCGGCGAGAACCTGCAGCGCGTCGCCACCGGTGACATGGACGTCGCGCTGACGCTGGCGGACACCGCCGCCGACGCGTATGCCGGCAAGGGGTCGTTCGAGGGCCGGCCGCAGAAGGTCGTGGCGCTCGCCCGGATCTACAAGAGCTACATCCACCTCGTGGTCCGCAACACGTCGAAGATCACGAAGTTCACCGACCTGCGGGGCAAGCGGGTCTCCACCGGCTCCGCCGGCTCGGGTATCGACATCGCCGCAGGCCGGCTGCTCTTCGCCGGCGGGATCAACCCGGACACCGAGATCGTCCGGCAGCGGCTCTCGCTGCCGGAGACCACCAAGGGCATGCTGGCCGGCACCACCGACGCGATGTTCTTCGCCGGTGGCCTGCCCACGCCCGGCATCACCGACCTGCTGGCCAACGCCCCCGGCCAGTTCTCGATCCTGCCGCTCGGCGAACTGCAACAGCCGCTGACGTACCGTTACGGCGCCGTCTACGGAGTGGCAAAACTGCCGAAGTCGGCCTACAACACGCCCACCGACGTCGACACGATCGTCGTCGGCAACCTCATCGTGGTCTCGCCCGACATACCTGAGCAGCTCGCATACGACCTGACCAAGGTTTTGTTCGAGCACCAGCTGGAGCTGTCCCGCGTTCACCCGGAGGGTAACAACTACGACAAGGCGACAGCCCCCGACACCGATCCGGTCCCCCTCCATCCGGGGGCCGCAAGGTACTACAGCAGCGGATAGTCCAGCGTTATGGATCTCTCATTGGCCGTTGTCGGGGAGGGCGATCACCAGCGGGTGATGTCAGGATGGGCGGCGTGACCGCCCTCCAGCAAGACCTCGTTCGCCTGGACGACATCCGCGACGCAGCCGCGCGGATCTCCGGCCTCGTGGTGCGCACCCCGTTGCTGCCCTGCCCCTGGGCCGACGAACTGTGGCTCAAGCCGGAAAGCCTGCAGCCCATCGGCGCGTTCAAGCTCCGCGGCGCGACCAACGCCCTGCACCGGCTCGACCTGGAGCGCCGCCACGCCGGCGTGGTGACCCACTCGTCCGGCAACCACGGACAGGCCCTCGCCTACGCGGGCCGCGCGCTCGGCATCCCGGTCACGGTGGTCATGCCCGACGTGTCGACGCCGCTGAAGATCGAGGCCACCCGGGGCTACGGCGCAGAGGTCATCCTGGTGCCGCAGTCCCAGCGCGAGATCGTTGCGCAGCAGCTCGTCGCCGAGCGCGGCCTGACGCTCATCCCGCCCTACGACCACCCGGACATCATCGCCGGCCAGGGCACCGTGGGCCTGGAGATCTTCGAGGACCTGTCCAGCGTCGACGTGGTGGTCGTCCCGGTCGGCGGCGGCGGCCTGTCCTCCGGCGTCGCGACCGCCGTGAAGGCCCTGGCCCCGCACGTCGCCGTGATCGGCGTCGAGCCCGCGGTGGCAGCCGACGCCGCCGAGAGCCTGGCCGCCGGCATGGTCCGCATCTGGCCCGAGGCGAGGATGCTGAGCACGGTGGCCGACGGCCTGCGGACCCCGCTGTCAGAGCTGACGCTGGCCCACCTCAGCGCATACTTGGACGCGATCATCACGGTGAGCGAGGACGAGATCCTGGAGACGGTCCGGACCCTGGCCGGCAAGGCCCGCCTGATCGCCGAGCCGAGCGGCGCCGTGACCACGGCAGCGGTGCTCCACCACCGCGACGAACTTCCCGCCGGCCGCACAGTGGCAGTGGTGAGCGGCGGCAACCTGGACCCGGCACTGGCCTCCCGCCTGTTCGCATAGGCGGCCCGCCCCCGGCTCCGTCCTCGTGCCGACTCGTTCTCACGGCGGGCTGATGGGCCGTGCTTCCTCTCGGATCTCCAGGCTCTCTCTGCGGGCCGCCCGGGCGCCGGCCTCCACAGGCCGGAAGCCGGGGTTATCCACAGCCTGTGGGTAATGCCTGTGGGCAGCGCCACCGTAACCTGACTACGGATTGACCATCTTCAGTGGCCGATGGCCATCGGCCTGGTGATACGCAGATGAACCCCAGGCGTACTCCGCGTGTTTGTCCACAGCCCCATCCGCACTCATCCACAGGCTGCCGGCAGGTTATCCACAGCTGGGGACAGTGTCTTGTGGATGACGCAAAAATCTCCTCGTTTCGCCACGTAGGGCCTGTGGATCAGTTATGGGCAACTCCTTGCGGACCACTCACGACGCCGGTGGAGCGCACCATCGCCCGCCCACCCATGATCATGGGAAACATCCGGTCGCCCCGACGACCCGATCTTTCCCCTGATCATGGGTGTGGCCGGGTTTCTGGCGGCGCAGACCCCGGATCGGCGCGGCCTCGGAGCCCGCAACCGTCGGCGCCCGCGAACGGCCGGTGCCGGTCCAGCGGGAGAACTCGCCGGACCGGCACCTCGGGAACTGGAAAGCGAAACAGGCCCTAGGTTTTGCCGAGCTTGTCGAGCGCCCACGCGGTGATGAACGCTTCCTCGCGCCAGGCGTCGTAGCGGCCGCTCGGGCCGCCGTGGCCGGCGCCCATCTCGGTCTTCAGCAGGACGTCCGTCGACGGGGACAGGGTGCGGAGGCGGGCGACCCACTTGGCCGGCTCGTGGTAGAGGACCCGCGTGTCGTTGAGGCTCGTGACGGCCAGAATCGCCGGATACAGGCGCTCTGACACGTTTTCATACGGCGTGTACGACTTCATGTAGCGGTACACCTCGGGGTCGGCAAGCGGGTTGCCCCACTCCTCCCACTCCGTGACGGTCAGCGGGAGCGACGGGTCGAGGATGGTGTTGAGGGCGTCGACGAACGGGACCTGGGCCACGATGCCGGCGAACGACTCCGGCGCCAGATTCGCCACCGCGCCCATGAGCAGGCCGCCCGCCGAGCCGCCACGCGCGATCAGACGGTCGGTGGCCGTCCAGCCGGCCTTCACCAGGTGCTCGGCGCTGGCCACGAAGTCGGTGAACGTGTTCTTCTTCGCCAGGAGCTTGCCCTGGTCATACCACCGGCGGCCCATCTCACCGCCGCCGCGGATGTGGGCGACCGCGAAGACCACGCCGCGGTCCAGCAGGGACAGCCGCGGGATGGAGAACCACGGGTCCATCGAGGCTTCATACGACCCGTAGCCGTAGAGCAGCGCCGGAGCCGAGCCGTCGCGCGGAGTGCCCTTCGCCGCCACGATCGAGATCGGGACACGCGTGCCGTCCTCGGCGATCGCCCACTCGCGATGCTGCTCATAGCGGGTCGGATCGAAGTCGCCGAGCACCGGCTTCTGCTTGCGCAGGGTCAGCGCGCCGCTGTCCAGGTTGCAGTCGTACACCGAGTCGGGCGTCACGAGCGACACGTAGTGCAGCCGGAACGAGGTGGTGTCGTATTCCAGGTTGGCCTCCGGGCCGACGGAGTAGATCGGCTCGGGGAAGCTGATGTCGTAGGGCGCGGCGCCGCGCAGCGGCACCACCCGAATCCCGGTCAGGCCGTCGCGGCGCAGCGTCACGACGAGGTGGCCGGAGAAGGCGTCCACCTGGAGCAGACGGGTGCCGGGATCGTGCTCGATGAGTGTGGTCCACGCGCCGGGATTGTCGACCGAGGTATACGCGAGGGCGAAGTCCTCGGCACCGTCGTTGTGCAGGATCAGGAACCGGTGGCCGTGGTGCTCGACCGAGTATTCGACGCCCTGCCGGCGGGGCGCCACCGGGCGCGGCGGCGTGGTCGGCGCGTCGGCCGGGATGACCAGGACCTCGCTGGTCACCTTGCTGTTGATGTCGATGAGGATGAACCGCTCGCTGCGGGTCAGATCGACGCCGACCCAGAAGCGCTCGTCGGGCTCTTCGTGCACCACCACGTCGTCGGCGGACGGGGTGCCGATCGTGTGGCGCCACACCCTGTTCGGCCGCCACGCCTCGTCGACCGTCAGGTAGAACAGCGTCGACCCGTCGGCGGACCAGGCCGAGCCGTAGAACGCGTTTTCGATCGTGTCGGGCAGCAGCTCACCGGTCCGCAGGTCCTTGACCCGCAGCGTGAAGCGCTCCTCGCCGGAGAAGTCGATGCTGTAGGCGAGCAGGTTGGCGTCGACGCTCACGTCGAAGGTGCCGAGGGCGAAGAACTCCGAGTCGCCGGCGAGCTCGTTGCCGTCGAGCAGGATCTCCTCGCCGGGCAGGCCCGTGCCGTCGCCGATGTCGGGCGGGTCGAGCTGGCCGTCGGCCACCGGCACACGGCAATGGATGCCGTACTGCTTGCCGGCCTCCGTCCGGGTGTAATACCAGTAGCCGCCCTTCCGCGTGGGCACCGAGAGGTCGGTCTCCTTGGTGCGCGTCTTGATCTCGTTGAAGATCGTGTCGCGCAGCTGCTCAAGGTGGGCGGTCGCCGCGGTGGTGAACGCGTTTTCGGCCTCGAGATAGGCCACCGTGTCCGGATCGTCCTTCTGATGGAGCCAGAAGTATTCGTCGACCACGGTGTCACCGTGGTGTGTCCGCTCGTGGGGGATCCGCTTCGCGATAGGCGGCTGCTCGCTCGTCACGCATGCCAACGTTACTAGCTTCCGGGTGACACCTAGGTGTCATCGAATCGGCGGCAACCGTCGGTGTCGTTCGCCGGTCTTCAGCAACAGGAGGGAAGCGACGCCGGTACCGTCATGGTCTCGTAGTTCGGGCGAGGCCACGGAGGGATGCGGTGCGGCGTCGTGAGGTGTTGCACATCGGGGTGATCGGACTGGCAGGGATGCTGGTCCAGGCGTGCTCCGAGGGGTCGACGACAGCACCACGGGCGGGGGGTGGCTCGCCTGCCCCGTCGGGGCAGGCCGCGTCGGCGTTCGACCCTTCGGGGTATGTCCCCGCCGCGGTCCCGCTCGCCGAGTTGAAGAAGCTCTTCAACTACGACAAGAACGCCACCCTCAACACGATGCTCACCGACAAGCGCACCGGCGACGGCGTGATCCTCGAGGACGTCACGTATTCGGACACCCGCGGCCACGACGAGGTCCCGGCCTACGTGGTCGGCCCGGCGTCGGTCACCGGGCGGCTGCCCGCCGTCGTCTACGCCCCCGGCAGCGACGGCAACCGGGACACGCTGCTCGAGGAGGCCATGGCGCTCGCACGGCACGGCGCCCTGGTCTGTGTGCCGGGCCTGCCGCTCAAGCCGACCGGCGACGCCGCGGCCGACGCGAAGGCCGTCGCCGACTCGGTCGTCGCCCAGCGGCGCGCCCTCGACCTGCTCACCCGCCGTTCAGACTGTGACGGCTCGCGGATCGGGTTCGCCGGCCACAGCTGGGGCGCGGCCCAGGGCGCGATCCTGCTCGGGCTGGAGACCCGGCTGACCGCCGTGGTGCTGGCCTCCGGTACCGGCCGTATCTCCCGATGGATGGTCAAGCAGCAGGTGCCGCCCGACTGGCACGCCTACCTGGACGCGGTCGGCCGGTTCGACGCCGGTCCCTACGTCGCGGCCGGTGGCAAACGGTCGGTGCTGCTTCAGTTCGGCCGGCAGGACCAGATCGTGCCGGAGGCGGAGCGGACCGAGCTGGCGGACGCCGTCGCCGGGACGAAGGAGCGCAAGGACTACGACACCGGCCACGACCTGGTCGGCTTCGCCCCTGCCGGCACCGACCGGGTGGCGTTCTTCAAGAAGGCCTTGCGACTGAAGTAGCCACGGCATAGGCTCTCGAACGCATGTTCGATATTCGTTCGAGCGCGTCTTTGGGAAAGCCAGGATTGGCTACCGCGATTCCCTTCGACCGATCTTCCCCGCAGTCACGGTGGCGGTTTGGTGAACAGGGAAGCGGGAGCAGCGGTGACGGTGATCGAGGCGTTGGCGACGGCATGCGGTCCTGACCACGTCTGGGAGGCGGGGCGGGCCGACACCGTCGACGGGGTGCCGGTCGGCTGGGTGGTGTCGCCTGGCGACGCCGACGAGGTGTCCGAGGTGCTGCGGTTCGCCGCGGCCGAGGGCCTGTCGGTCGTGCCCACCGGAGCCGGCACCAAGCTCGACTGGGGCGCGCCGCCCACACATGTGGACATCCTGCTCGACCTCGCCCGGCTGACCGGGGTGCTCGAGCATTCGCCCGGCGAGCTGACCGCCACGATCGCGGCGGGCACGCCGATGCGGGCGATCCGGGCGCGGTTGCTGCGTGAAGGCCAGCGGCTGCCGCTCGACGTCGGGTCGCCGGGCGCGACGCTGGGTGGTGTCCTCGCGACCGGCGAGGCCGGCCCCTTGCGCCACCGGTTCGGTGCACCGCGCGACCTCGTCGTCGGGGTGCGGATGGCGCTCGACGAGGGCAGCCTGGAGCGGCAGGTCGGCGGGCACGATCTCGCCCGGGATGCCTGCGGGTCGTACGGCACGCTCGGCGTGATCACGGAGGCGACCGTCCGGCTGGAGCCGATGCCCGCCGCCCGGGCCTGGGTCGTCCGCCCGGTCTCCACGCCGCGCGAGGTGCAGCAGCTCACCGAGGCCGTCGTCGGATCGTCGCTGGAACCGGCCGCGATCGAGGCCGACCTTCCCGGCGGATCCGGGGCCCGTCCTGCGGAGCTCTCCGCGCTCTTCGAGGGCTCGCGTGAGGCCGCCCTGGCCCGCGCCGAGGCGGCCGCCAAGCTCCTCGGTGGTGGTGCGACCGTCGAGCAGTTGCCGCCGGCCTGGTGGGGGCGGTATCCGTTCGGGGTCGACGACGTCGCGCTGAAGATCTGGGGCCGGCCGAGCGAGCTGTTCGCGGTCGTCTACGCGCTGCGGGACGCGGCCGGGATGCCGGTGCCCGTGCGCGGGTCGGTCGGGCTGGGCGTCGCCGCCGTCGCGCTGCCGGACTCGATCGCGCCGGAGCGGCTCGACGGGATGCTGACCGCGGCCCGCACGGTCCTGCTCGCCCGGGGCGGTGGGGGCTGCACGCTGCTGCGCGCCCCGGTGGAGCTGCGCGACCTGGTGGAGACCTACGGGCCGGGGCACCTGACGGACGCGGCGGCCCGGCTGAAGCTGGCCCTCGACCCCGAGGACCGCCTCGCACCGGGCCGCCTGCCCGACCCTTCGTGAGCCTGCGATCAGCAGACCTACGAGCAGCGCCAGACGACGGCGTGGATCACATGGTCGGTGTCGTCCGCCTGGCCGGCAAGCACCCTGCCGTCGTCGCTGATCGTCTTTGGCAGGTTGGAGAATCCGCCGGGCCTGTGGACGAACACGTCCGGCAGCACGAGCGTCCGGCCGGCCGCGATGAGCACGCCGCGGCCCTGCATGTCCGTGCCGACCATCCAGCCGGAGGTGTTTGCGGTGCTGGGCCGGATGTTGATCCCCGGCACCGCCTCGACCTGCCCGGTGCGCAGGTTCCAGCGCAACCCCGTGGCGGTGCTGACGCCGGTGGCCCAGCCGTTGCGGACCGTGAACGCCGTGTAGCCGAGGTTGCCTGGGTCGCCGACGGTCGGCAGGATCCGGCCGGTGCCGTCGGCTGCCCAGGCGTAGGCCACGCTGCCCGTGCCGGTCGTGATCGTGCCGACCGCGGTGCCGTCGTCGTCGATCGCGTGCGCCTCGCCGTTGCTCGCCCCGTCCGGCAGCGGGAGTTCCACCGGGTCGGACGCCGGGGTCCGCCAGATCAGCGGTCGCCGGTTGCGACTGCCGACGATGACGTTGCCGGCGTTGATGCCCTCGGCCGTGGCGCCGTCACCGCCGGGAAGCCGGGTGACCTTGCCGTCGCTGAAGAGCCAGGCGACCGGCTTGCCGTCGACGGTGCTCTCGCCGACGGCCGTGCCCCCGGCGTTGACCGAGTTGATGGCCTGGGCGTCACCGGGCACGTCGATCTTGGTCGCCTTGCCGTCCCGCCAGAGGATGACCTGGTTTGTGCCGGGCTGCGGGTACGACCGGCCGAAGATCGTCCGGCCGGTCGGGTCGGCCGCCGTGACCAGAGCCATCGTGACGTTGTCCGGGATCGGCAGCCGCTCCGCCTTGCAGGAGGTCGGCACGGGCGGCGCCTTCGGCGGTGGCGAGCTTGCTGACGGTGCGGCCGTGACAGGTGGCGAAGCAGATGGTGCGGCGGTGGCAGGCGGCGCAGCGCTTGCCGATGCCTCAACCAGTGTGGAGTTGTCCGTCTTCTGCATCGAGGTGATCGCCACCGGCACGCCGGCCATGGCGAGCACGGTCAGCCCGGCGACCCCGGAGGTCACCGCGGTCCGGCGGGCCCGCCGCCGGCGTCCCTCCTGCATGGCCCGCCCGACGTCGATCGACGACGGCTGAAGTGGATCGGTGGAAAGGGGTCCCAGCAGTTCGCCGGCGTTGGATTCATCGATATGCATTGATTATCGCTCCTGTGCGTCGCTCAGGGCCGCGACCGTCTGCTCGTCGAGCAGCCGTCGCAGCGCTGTCAACCCGTGGGAGGTCTGGCTTTTCACCGTGCCGGTCGAGACGCCGAGCATGTCGGCGACCTCGGTGACGGGCAGGTCGTAGATGAACCGCAGCACGAGCACCGCCCGCTGGCGGCGGGGCACCCGGGCGAGGGCGGCGCGCAGGACCGAGCGGTCCTCCACGCTGTCCGGCTCGGGTGCCACGGACTGCGGCGGCTCCGCGAAGAGCCGCACCTTCGCCCAGGCGAGCCTGCGCTCGTCGATGAAAGTGTTCACCAGCATGCTCCGCACATATCGGTCCAGGTGATCCGCCTGCCGGATCTTCGACCACCGCACGAACAGCGTGGTGATGGTCTGCTGGACGAGATCGTCGGCGCGGTGGGAGTCGCCGCTCAGCACGTATGCGAGACGGCGCAGCGCCGGCAGCCGCGCCGTGACGTACTCGACGTACTCCTGCTCCGCTTGATCCCGGCCCATCCGAGGCGCTCCTCCCGTCGGGGATCTGGTCCACCCTCAGACGGTCGCCGGGTGCGCTTAGGTTGTACGCGTCTTCTCGGTCCACACGACGGACTGCTCCTGACCGTCGATCTCCGTCGTGTAGGCGCGCTCCGGCACCTCCACGAAGCCGAAGCGGCGGTGCAGGGCGATCACCTGCTTGTTCCATGCCAGCGTGCGCCCGCCGAACGACTTGAGCCGCATCTCGTCGAACGCGTAGGTCACCGCCGCCTTCTCCAGTTCCATCCACGCCGGCAGCAGCTCACCACGCTCGGTCAGGCCGTCGACGTCGAGGAAGAAGCCCCACTCGGCGGTGCCCGCGGCCGCGTCGTGGTCGTTGAAGGTCACCACGCCGGAGTCCTGGCCGCAGTACGAGAAGATCAGCACCCGTTTGGTCGGGTCTGCCTGGACCTTCGTCCACCACCGCGCATGACCCTCAGGAGTGATGTAAGCGGTGTAGATGCTCGCCCCGCGGGTCTTCGGGTGGTTACGCCATTGGCGGATGGTTTCCACATCCGTGTCAAAAGCGTCGCGCAGCACCGAAAACCTCCCGAGATGGTCAAACGCCAACGGTACACTCGCTCGCGGGTGCCGCCTCGGGACGGTGGCGGCCGACCGGCTTTGAGCCCTGATCGGACAGGACCCAGATCTGATGAGCAACCTCGATCGTCTCCGTGTCGCCTTTCGCACCGCGCTGGGTCTCCCGGAAGAGTTTGAAGTCGACAAGCTTGAATATCGAGGCATCGAGCAGTGGGACTCGCTGGCCCATCTCACCCTGGTGGCGGAGATCGAGGACGCGTTCGACGTCATGATTGACACCGACGAGGTCATCGACCTGAGCTCCTTCGACAAGGCCGTCGAGATCCTGGGGAAGCACGGCATTGAGCTCACCGGCTGAAGCGACGAGGGTCGCGTTCGTCACCGGTTCGTCCCGGGGGATCGGCCGGGCGGTCGCCCGCAAACTCGCCACCAAGGGTTACCAACTGGTCCTGCACGGGATGCGCGAGGGCTCGGCCAAGACGACCGCCGACGAGCTGGCGGCGGAGTTCGGCACAGACCCACTCGTCGTGCACGGCGACGTCAGCCAGGCAGCCGACGTCAAGGCGATGGTCCGCCTCGTCTTCGAGCGGCACCGGCGCCTCGACGCCCTGGTCGTCAACGCGGGCGTCCACGAGGCCGGCCTGCTCGGCATGATGAGCGACGCCGCCGTCGAGCGGCTCTTCGCGGTCAACGCCGTCGGCGCCACCCACACCGTCCAGGCGTCGGTCAAGCTGCTGCGCCGCGGCACCACGCCCGCCGTCGTCCTGCTCTCGTCCGTGATGGGCACCGCCGGCGCCGCCGGCCAGGTGGTCTACGGCGCCACCAAGGCCGCGGTCGCCGGCTTCGCCCGCGCCGCCGCCAAGGAGCTCGGCCCGGCCGGCATCAGGGTCAACGCGGTCGCGCCCGGCTTCATCGCGACCGAGATGCTCGACTCCCTCGACGAGGCCGGCCGCGCGGAGCGGGTCGCCGCCACGGCACTGCGCCGCCTCGGCGAGCCCGAGGACGTCGCCGACGTGGTCGCGTTCCTGCTCTCCGACGGCGCCCGGTTCGTCACCGGCCAGGTGATCGAGGTCGACGGCGGACTCGTGGTATGACCCTGCTGCACCCGGACGCCCGGCTGATCGACGCCGTCACCGGCGCCGTCGTGCAAGGCACGGCACTTTCCGCCGCCGGCGCCTACGCCGGCGTCATACCCGGTGTCGTCTTCCTCCCCATGCCGACCACGGTCGACGCCGTCGTGCGATACGTCAGCGCGTTCGAGGCCGGTCGCCCGCTGGCCCTGCTCGACCCGACGCTCCCGCCGGAGACGCTGGCCGACTTCGTCGACCGGTTCGAGCCCGCCGTGGTCGTCGGCCCCCTGCCCGGCGACGTCCCGAAGGGCTACCGGTCCAGGTCGGACGAGCGGCTCGGTCCCCTGTGGGAGCGCGAGACGCCGTCGGCCGCCGTGCCCCATCCGGATCTGGCCGTCCTGCTCGCCACCTCGGGCTCGACCGGCAACCCCAAGCTGGTCCGCCTCTCCCGTGCCGCGATCGCGGCCAACACCGCCTCGATCATCGAGGCGCTCGGCATCACCGGCGCCGACGTCACGGTAAGCAGCTTGCCGTTCTACTACTCGTTCGGCATGTCGGTGCTCAACACGCACCTGGCCGCGGGTGCGACGGTGGTCGTCGAGGCCGACGGCCTGCTCGGCCGGGGCTTCTGGCCCGCCGTCACCGAGCACGGCGTGACGTCGTTGGCGCTGGTCCCCTCGCAATACGAGATCCTGCGGCGCCTGCGCTTCGACCCGGCGAAGTATCCGAGCCTGCGCACCCTCACCCAGGCGGGTGGCCGGCTGCGGACCGAGCTCATCGAGGACTTCCACGGCCGCATGAAGTCCGTGTCGGGCCGGCTCTTCGTGATGTACGGCCAGACCGAGGCCGCACCGAGGCTCACGACGTTGCCGGCGGACCGGTTGACCGAGAAGCTCGGGTCGGTCGGCCCGGCGGTGCCCGGCGGGCATCTCAGCGTGCGGCTCGAGGACGGCACCGAGTCGACCGGGCCCGACGTGCGCGGCGAGGTGCTCTACCGGGGCCCCAACGTGATGCTCGGCTATGCCGAGACGGCCGCCGACCTGGCCCGCGGTGACGACCAGGGCGGCCTGCTGGAGACCGGCGACCTCGGCCACCTCGACGCCGACGGCTACCTCTTCGTCGACGGCCGGCTCAAGCGCTTCGGCAAGGTCTTCGGCGTCCGGCTCAACCTCGACGACATCGAGGGCATGCTGCCCGGCCCGGCGGCGGCGGTGGCCGGCGACGACAAGATCGTCGTCTTCGTCGTGGACGGCGCAGGCGATGCCACGCGGCTCCGCCAGGAACTCGCCGACCGGCTCAAGTTGCACTGGTCCGGCTTCGAGGTCCGTGGCGTCGAGGCACTGCCGCTGCTGAGCAACGGCAAGACCGACTACCGCACGTTGGAGTCCGCGCGATGAACGTCTTCACGCTGGCCCAGCCGGAGCGGGAGGCCCAGCTGCTTCCCCGGCTGGTCGAGCTGACCGACCGGCACCGCGCCCGCGGCGCCGCCTACGCCAACATCCTCGCCGCGATCGGCCACGGTCCCGGCCGCGAGTACCAGGCGGTCGCCGACCTGCCCTGGCTGCCGGTCCGGCTGTTCAAGACCCGGCAGCTCAAGAGCATCCCGGACGACGAGGTCTTCAAGGTTCTCACGTCGAGCGGGACCACCGGCGACGTCAGCCGCATCTACCTGGACAAGGCGGCGGCCGCGGCGCAGACCCGGATGCTGGGCCAGACCCTGCAGACGGTGCTCGGGCCGAAGCGGCTGCCGATGCTCATCGTCGACTCGACGGCGATCGTCAAGAACCGGCGCTCGTTCAGCGCCCGGGGCGCCGGTGTGCTGGGCATGGTGACGTTCGGCCGCGACCACGTGTGGGTGCTCGACGAGCACGACAAACCCGACGTGGAAGCGGTGCGCGGCTTCCTCGCCGCGCACGGCGATCAGCCGTTCCTGATCTTCGGCTTCACCTTCATGGTGTGGTTGTATCTTTACGAGCTCGCCCGCGACAACGGCCTCGACCTCAGCAACGGCGTCCTGGTCCACTCCGGCGGCTGGAAGAAGCTGGTCGACCGCCAGGTCGACAACGCCGAGTTCCGCCGGGCCTTGCAAGCCGGCACCGGCCTCACCCGGATCCACAACTTCTACGGCATGGTCGAGCAGATCGGCGTCGTCTACCTCGAAGGCCCCGACGGCGACTCGCTCTACTGCCCCGACTTCGCCGACATCGTCATCCGCGATCCGGAGACGTGGGAGCCGCTGCCCCCGGGCAGACCGGGCCTGGTGGAGGTGGTCAGCACGCTGCCGGAGTCGTATCCCGGACACGTCCTGCTCACCGAGGACCTCGGCGTCATCAACGGCATCGACGACGGCGCCTGGCCGGGCAAACGGTTCTCGATCCTCGGCCGCCTGCCGAGGGCCGAGGCCCGGGGCTGCAGCGACACCTTTGCGGGTGGGTCGGCATGACGGTCATCGAGCCGCGGTTCCCCGCCGGTGCGCCGGTCTCCGGCGTCGATCGACTGCTCGCGGAGGTCTCCCAGGAGCCCGACGGCGGCCGGCTGGTCGTCGGCGACGAGCGGGTCCGTGAGTTCCTCATCGCCTTCTCCCGCCGGCTGCTCAAGCCCGACCTGGCCCGCCGGCACCCGGAGCTCGGCTCGCTGGGCTTCTTCCTCCGCAAGGGTGAGCTCGCCCGGGCCGTCGAGCGGCTGGGTGACGGCGTCGGCGGCCGGCGCCGCGCCCCGCGCGGGCTGGCCGTGCACTTCCCGCCGGCCAACGTGGACACGATCTTCGTGTACTCCTGGGCGCTCTCGGCCCTCGCCGGCAACCACAACATCGTTCGGATCTCCAACCGCTCCGCCGGCGCCGCGCAGACGGTGCTCGAGGCGCTCAACGACGTGCTCGCCGACGCCCACCCGGCGATCACGCAGACCCAGCGGATGGTCACCTACGACCGCGACGACGCCGTCACCGGCGCGCTCATGGGCGCCTGCGACCTGCGGGTGCTGTGGGGCGGCGACCAGTCGGTCAACCTGCTCCGCAAACACCCGGTGCGGCCGCTGACCCGTGATCTCGCGTTCCCGGACCGTTCGTCGTTCGCGGCGATCTCGGTGCCCGGGTGGCAGACGGCGACACCCGCCCAGCGCCGGGCGGCGGCCGACGGCTTCGCCAACGACCTCTACTGGTTCGACCAGGCGGCCTGCTCGTCGCCGCGCGACCTGTTCTGGGTCGGCGACGCCGCGGCGGCCGAGGAGGCGAAGGCCGAGTTCGCGACGCTGCTGGGCGAGGTGGTCGGGCAGCGGGGCTGGGCGGTCGACGCCGCGATGGCCGTCGAGAAGCGCGTGGCCACCTACGGGCTGGCCGCGACCGGTGCGGCGACCCGGGTCGTGTTCGCCGGCAACGCGGTGGCCGACGTGGAGCTGGCCGGGCTCGGCGAGGTCCAGCGGCACTGGCTCGGGGCCGGCACGATCTGTCACGTCACGATCGGATCGCTCGCCGAGCTGGCGCCGGCGATCCAGCGCAAGGACCAGACGCTCAGCCAGTTCGGTTTCACCATGTCGGAGCTCGACGACTTCGTGACCACGCTCGCCGGCCGGGGCATCGACCGCATCGTGCCGATCGGGCAGGCGCTGACGTTCGCCGGGGTCTGGGACGGCTTCGACCTGCTGCACGAGTTCACCCGGATCATCACGATCCAGACCGGAATCGGCTGATAAACCACGGTCAGAGAGCCTTTGGCGAGTCCCAAACGTGGTCACCGGCGTTGGGTGAGGTGCCCGGTTACTGTGAGGAGCCTCCGAAGGTGTCTCTGTCCGTCGTCGTCCCGTGCTACCGCTCGGCGCGTATCCTCCCGACGCTCGTGGAGCGCCTGAACGGCGTTCTGCCCATGATCCATCCGGATCACGAGGTGATCCTGGTCGTCGACAGCACGGACGACACCTGGGGCGTCGCGAGCGAGCTCGCCGGGAAGTTCGAGCACGTCCAGGCGATCCGCATGGCCCGCAACTACGGCCAGCACAACGCGCTCATCGCCGGCATCCGCGCGGCGACGTACGACCGCATCATCACGATGGACGACGACCTCCAGCACCCGCCGGAGGAGTTGCCGAAGCTTGTCGACGCCCTCACCGACGACCTCGACGTGGTGTATGCGGTCTCCGAGGTCGAGGAGCACGGTGCCGTCCGCAACCTGACCTCCTGGGGTGCCAAGACGCTGGTCATGGGCCGCACGATGGGCATTCCCAACGCCGACGTGCTGGGCGCGCTGCGCATCTTCCGCACCTTCCTGCGGTCCGGCTTCGACCAGGTCAGCGGGCCGCACGTGTCGGTCGACATCGTGCTGTCGTGGACCACGACCAGGGTCGGCTCGGTGTCGGTGCGCATGGATCAGCGCAGTGAGGGCGCGTCCGGTTTCACGTTCCGCTCGCTCATGAAGCACGCGATCAACATGATCCTGGGCTATTCGACCAAGCCCTTGCGGATGGTCACCTACCTGGGTTCCCTGATCGGCGTCTGCGGCCTGCTGCTGACGATCCGCCTCGTCTGGCAGTACTTCCACGGCGACACCACGGTCGCGGGCTTTACGACGCTCGCCTCACTGGTCGCGATCTTCTCTTCGGCGCAGCTCATCGGCATCGGCGTGCTCGGTGAGTATCTCGGCCGGGTCCACTCCCACGGCATGGGCCGCCCCACCTACGTCATCCGCGAGCACATCAACCGGGCCGCCGATCCGCCGCGCTGAGCGCCGCTGACGCGTTCGACGGCGTCAGCGGCGGAAGACCCAGAGCTTGCTCAGCTGGTAGTTGATGATCGGCGCGGTCACGATCAGGATCGCCTGCGCGATCAGCACCGGGATGTGCACGAGCTCGACCAGCACCGGCAGGCCGATGAACGTGTAGGCCAGCGCCCACAGGCACACCAGGTAGAACCTGACGAAGCCGGAGACGACCCGCCCCGTCGACCGGAACACGAAGCGGCGCTGCAGCGGATACGTCACGAGCGCGCACAGGAAGTTGGCGATCACCGTCGGCACCAGGTAGTGCAGGTGATCGCGGGTGATCAGGTAGATGCCCGCGAAGCAGACGTAGTACGACACCGACGAGACGCCGCCGACCGTGAGATAGCGGACGCGGCGATCGCCGGCCAACGTGATGATCGTGCGGATGAGCCATGGCCGGGCCGGTGCGGACTTCTCACCCGCCTGTTGCTCCGCGACCATGGCGACCGGGTTATCCGCGTGGCCGGAACGTCTCGACCGTGGCGATCACGGTGTCGATGTCGGCGTCGGTCATGCCGGCGTAGAGCGGCAGGCGCAGCAGCCGGTCGGCGACGTCCTCGGTCACCGGGCAGCCCTGCGGGCCGACCCTGCCGTACTGCTGGCCGGCCGGTGACAGGTGCAGCGGCTGGTAGTGGAACGTGCCGAGCACTCCGTGGCTCAGCATGTGCTTGAGCATGCTCTGGCGGCTCTCCAGGTCGGGCAGCAGCAGGTAGTAGAGGTGCGCGGGATGTTCGCGGTCTTCCGGCACGGTCGGCTGGACCACGTCGTGCTCGGCAGCCCAGGCCGCGAGCCGCTCGTGGTAGCTGGTCCAGACGCGCTGACGGCGGCGCTGGATCTCGTCGAAGTGCTCCAGCTGCGCGGTGAGGAACGCGGCCAGCAGGTCGGACGGCAGGTAGGACGAGCCGACGTCGATCCAGCGGTACTTGTCGACCATGCCGCGGAAGAACTGGGCACGGTTGGTGCCCTTCTCCCGGATGATCTCGGCGCGCTCGAAGTAGCGGTCGTCGTTGAAGACCAACGCCCCGCCCTCGCCGCACTGGACGTTTTTGGTCTCGTGGAAGCTCTGCGTGGCCATCGCGCCGATCGAGCCGAGGTTGCGCCCGCGGTTGGTGCCGCCGAGGCCGTGCGCGTTGTCCTCGATCACGACGAGGTCGTGCTTCTGGGCGATCGCGTTGATGACCTCCATCTCGACGCCGACGCCCGCGTAGTGGACCACGACGATCGCCTTGGTGCGCTCGGTGACCGCCGCCTCGACCTGCCGCTCGTCGAGGTTGAGGGTGTCGGGCCGGCAATCGACGAACACGGGCACGGCACCACGCAGCGCGTAGGCGTTGGCGGTGGAGCAGAACGTGAACGACGGGACGATCACCTCGTCGCCGGGTTCCAGGTCGAGCAGCAGCGCGGTCATGTCGAGCGCGTGTGTGCACGAGGTCGTGAGCAGCGCCTGCCGGGCGCCGATGATCTCGGTCAGCAGTGCGCTGGCCCGCTTGGTGAACGGGCCGTCGCCCGTCATCGGACCACTTGTCATCGCCTGCCGCATGTAGCCGGCCTCATCGCCGGTCAGATAGCCCTTGTTGAATGGAACCGTGAGCTGGTTCGTGGGGATCACTGGAGCCTACCTAACGGATGCTGCGGTTGTGCGGGTTTGGTACGCCCGGGCGGCCAGTTCAGGAACGGGGCAGCTCGTACACGACGCAGACCCCTGACCGATAACGTTCGGTAGCGAAGGTCGAAAGGATCGGCGAGACGTTGCTCTGCGTCTCGTCAACGAGAAGCCAACGTATCCGGTATCGGTCGCGGAGCACGTCCACCGTTTCGGGCGATGGATCCTCGAACACGGCGTCGTTGTCGGCCAGAATCTGCGGCTTCCAGTAAGGGACGCCGCCGACCCAGGTGTCGAGCCGGGCGGCCTCCTCGTGTGCGGTGGTCGAGAAGCCCCAACCCTCGACGAGCATGCGGCGCTCACTGTACGCAGTCATCGAGAAGTGTAGATTGCTGCACCGTCCCTCGAGGGTGACGCAATGCGCGTTGGTCGCCACGAGGTCGTCGGGTGAGGAGTGGTCGCGTAGCCAGCGCCCGGCCTCGAGCGTGCCCTCGGAGACCAGCGGCGAGCCGTGGATGACGTTGCGCCAGCCGCCTTGCCGCGACTCCTGCAGCACGAGGTAGACGTTCTGCATGGTCGTGTTGAGCCCGTAGCCGGCCAGCAGCGCCACCACGAGCGCCGCGGCCGTGCCCCGCGTGATCGGCAGCCACCGGCGGGCCACCAGCAGCGCGACCAGGAACACCACGGCGAACACGAGCAGAGCGACGTGAGGCAGGACGATCGCGCGGGTGAGGTTGCCGTACGACCCGGTGTTGCGGACGTTCGGCACGGAGCTGCGCCCGGAGCTCTGGATCACCTGGACGACCACGATGCCGAGCAGCGCCACGCCGAGCAGGGGCAGCGCCCGGCGCACCGTCATCCGTCCGGCCGGCAGCAGCGCGACCAGTCCGGCGACCGCGGCGACCGACAGGTACGGGCGGGCCGCCTCGAGGAAGAACCGCTGACTGTCGCCGGACTGACCGGTCAGCATCGTGGCCGCGGCGCCGCTGATCCCGATGCCGATGAGGACGATGAGCTCCGGGGTGAGCAGGCGCCGGCGGAACAGGCCGGCCAGCCCTGCCCAGATGCACACCCACGCGAAGACCGTGAGCGCGGCGAGCACGAGCAGGCGGCCGGTGACCTCACCGGTGGAGTAGCCGGTGCTGATGCCCAGGCCGCCGGTGACCACGTCGGTGAGCGGCTTGAGCGCGGTGCCCTGGCTCGTCGCGCCGAAGAGGACGAGCTGGGAGAAGGCGAGCGCGGCGACGGCCGGGCCGAGCGCGATCAGCGCGCCGCGGTGGAGCCGGCGGTGGAGGAGCAGCTCCACGGCGACGACGAGGAGCAGGCCGCAGAGCAGCAGCGGAACGTAGGTCGCCTTGCCGCCCATGACCCCGGCGAGCAGCAGCGTGAAGAGCGCCCAGCGGCGCCCGTCGCGGTGGTCGCGCAGCAGGTCGACCAGCACGAGGGTGAGCGGCACGAACAGCAGCGCGCCGAACGTCTGCGTCGGCCCGGTCCAGACCGTGAGCCGCAGCGAGGAGCCGTCGTCGAGGCCGCTGAACGCGAGATTGCGGTAGAACTCGCCGACCCGCCACTGATACGGGTGGGGCGACAGCACGAACAGCGTCACCCCCGACGCCGCCACCGAGGTCCACCAGCGCCCGGTGAGCTTGCGCGCGAGCAGCCCCACGAGCACCGTGAACGCCATCAGCATCGGCAGCATCGACAGCCGCAGCAGCAGCACGTTGGGCTCGATGCCGGTGACCCAGCTCGTCGCCGCCATCTCCGGGTAGACGAACCAGTGGTAGTACAGCGGCTCGTCGGTGACCCACGGCACGACCATCGGCATGTGGTGCTTCGCCTCGCCGAGCAGCGCGAGGTGAAACGTCGAGTCGGTGTCGGGCGCCGAGTTGTACGGGAAGCGCAGCCCGTAGATCCGGTAGAACTTGACGCTCCACAGCAGCGGGACCGCCGCCAGCCCGGTCATGCACCAGCGCCACAGCGGCGGCGGCCGATCGGCGCCCGGATCGCTGCGCCAGTAGCGGCGAAGGCCGGGCACGGCCGCGAACAGCGCCACCGTGGCGAGCGGCCAGACGAGCACGAGCAGCGGCTGCCCGAGCAGGCGGGCCGCGACGTAGCAGAAGACCTCGCCGACGTAGCCGAGCGCCAGGCCGGCGGCGACGTCGGCGACGAACCAGCCGCGCCCCCGCTGGAAGCACCGCCACCACAGGGTGCCGGGCAGGGTGATGCCCAGCACCAGGTAGAGCGCGAAGACCGCGGTCGTGGCGGGCGGGACCTCGTAGCACCAGAGGACCGCGACCGTCGCGACGAGCAACACCGCCGGCGGCAGCCGGCCGGCCGTCAGGAGGCGCCGCCGGCCGGCGGTGGCCTGCGTGTCGGCCGGCGCGGCGTTGTTGCCCTCCGCGAGGGTGGCCTCGATGGGCGTCTGCACGGTCTTCGGGCCCCCCGGACACAGTGAAGGAGTGCACGCACGGTCACCGGTCCGGCGGCGGCCCGATGCCGTGACCCCCCTCGACGGTGTCGACCGAGCCGGTCAGGTGCGGTTTGCCGGTCCGTGTGTCGTGCACCCCGATCGTCCACCCTGCACCATCGGTCGCGGTGCTGAAACCGACCGTTGCGGGTAGGAGGATCGGCAATTTGAAGGCGACGTGCACCTCGTACGTGTCCGGCAGGCGGCCCTCCAGTGCCGCCAGGCAGCGCGCCTTGGTCCACATGCCGTGGGCGATCGTGCGCGGGAAGCCGAACGCCTTGGCCAGCAGCCGCGACGTGTGGATGGGATTGCGGTCGCCGGACACCGCGGCGTAGTCGGGGCCGGTCCGCCGTGGGACCCGCCACGTCGCGCTGGGACGGGGCGGCTGGGCCCGTTCCTTCGGTCCGTCCGGCTTCGAGCGGTCCGGACCGGTGCCGGTCCGGCGCAGGTACGTCGAGCGGGAGCTCCAGACCGGCTCGTCGGCGATCGTGGCGGTCGCGACGACGTCCAGTTGGGTGCCGCGGTCGTGCGGGCGCAGCGCCTCAGCCCGTACTGCCACGTCAAACGCATCCGAGGACAGCAGCGGCCGGAGGACCTGGATGCGGTTCTCGACGTGCACGAGGCCGAGCAGCGGGAACGGGAAGTCGGCGCCGGTCATCAGGGTCAGGGCGAGGGGGAACGCCAGGACGTGCGGGTAGGTGGCGGGCAGCTCGTCACGCAAGCGGAACCCGCACACCCGGTCGTATTCGGCCAGGCGCTCGCGGTCGACCCGCACGCCCCGCAGCACCAGCGCACGTCCGGGCAGCCGCGGATCGGCGGACGTGCCGCGGCGCAGCGCCGCCGCCCGGTAGAGCGGGCCCAGCCGCGGCGGGCGGTCCAGCTCCACGGTTTCCGTCCCCATCAGGCCCCCAGGAGGCTCTGGCCGCAGACCCGGATGACGTTGCCGCTGACCCCGCCCGATGCGGGATTGGCCAGCCACGCGATGGTCTCGGCCACGTCCACCGGCAGGCCGCCCTGCGACATGCTGTTCATCCGGCGGCCCGCCTCGCGGACGAACATCGGCATGGCGGCGGTCATCTTCGTCTCGATGAAACCCGGCGCGACCCCGTTGAGGGTGAGCCCGCGCGCGGCGACCGCGGCCGCGTTGGCCTTGACCAGGCCGATCACGCCGGCCTTCGACGTCGCGTAGTTGGTCTGGCCGCGGTTGCCGGCGATGCCGGACACCGAGGAGACCGAGACGATGCGGCCGTTGCCGCCGAGCAGGTTCTCGGCCAGCAGGACGTCGTTGATCCGCTCCTGGCTGGACAGGTTGACGTCGAGCACCGATTGCCACTGCTGCTCGTCCATGCGGCCGAGCGTCTTGTCGCGGGTGATTCCGGCGTTGTGGACGAACACGTCGGCGTGCACGTGCCGCGTCGCGATGAAGTCGGCGAGCCGGCGCGGCGCGTCCTCCACGGTCAGGTCGAGTTGCAGCGCCGTGCCCTTGAGCTCGTTGGCGACCCGGCTCAGGTCCTCGCCGGCGGCCGGCACGTCGAGGCAGACGACGTGCGCGCCGTCGCGGGTGAGCACCTCGGCGATCGCCGCGCCGATGCCCCGGGCGGCACCGGTCACGATCGCCGTCTTGCCGACGAGCGGCTGCTCCCAGTCCTCGGGCACGTCGACGCTCGCCGGGCCGATGTGGACGACCTGCCCCGAGACGTACGCCGACCGGCCCGAGAGCAGGAACCGCAGGGTCGACTCGATCGCGTCCTCGGCGCCGGGCGCGACGTACAGCAATTGCGCGGTGGAGCCGCGGCCGACTTCCTTGCCGACCGAGCGGACGAAGCCCTCCAGTGCGCGCTGCGCGGTCGCCTCGCGGGCGTTCGCGCACAGCTCGGGCGGGCTGCCGAGGACGACGACCCGTCCGGACGGGGTGAGCGAGCGGATGACCGGATGGAAGAAGTCGTAGAGCGCGCGGAGCCCGGCGGTGTCGACGACGGCGGTGGCGTCGAAGATCAGGGCGGCGTTGCGGTCGCCGCCCTCCGCCTTCGGCAGTCCTTCGATGACCTTGTGAATCGGTTCGACGAGCCGCCCGGAGCCGCCGATGAGCGCGGGTCCGGCCAGCACCGGGTCACCCGCACTGTGGCGGCGCAGCCTTGGCGGATCGGGCAGGCCGAGGCGTTTGACGAGCAACCGCCCGGCGCCCGAGTGGGCGAAGTTGGCGTAGCGATCGGACATTGCAGTGCCTCCCCAGTCACAACAAACGCGATACCCTACTCGTGAGTAGGGTAACGTTCAGGATGCCCTGGCGCGTCGGGAAGGAGACATCGATGGCCCCGGTTCGAGTCGCGATCGTCGGCGGTAATCGCATTCCTTTTGCGCGCTCGGGCAGCGCCTATGCCACTGCATCAAACCAGGACATGCTGACCGCCGCTATAGACGGACTCGTGGCGCGGTTCGGCCTGGCCGGGGAGCGGCTCGGCGAGGTCGCCGCCGGTGCGGTGCTCAAGCACAGCCGCGACTTCAACCTGACGCGGGAATCCGTGCTCGGATCGCGCCTCGACCCGCGAACTCCGGCGTACGACGTCCAGCAGGCCTGCGGGACCGGTCTCGAGGCGGCCGTCCTCGTGGCGAACAAGATCGCGCTCGGGCAGATCGAGGCCGGCATCGCGGGCGGGGTCGACACGACCTCCGACGCGCCCCTCGGAGTCAACGAGGACATGCGGCGGATCTTCATGGAGCTCAACCGGGCCCGCTCGCTGGGCGCCCGGTTGCGCGCGGTGAGCAAACTCCGCCCGACCCAGCTCAAGCCGGACATCCCGCGCAACGCTGAGCCGCGGACCGGGCTGTCGATGGGCGACTCCGCCGCGTTGACCGCCGTCGACTTCGGCGTGCCCCGTGCCGAGCAGGACGAGCTCGCGCTGGCCTCGCACCACAACCTCGCGGCCGCCTACGAGCGCGGGTTCTTCGACGACCTCGTCACGCCGTACCTCGGCCTCACCCGCGACCAGACCCTGCGTCCGGACACCACGCTGGAGCGGCTGGGCAAGCTGAAGCCGGTCTTCGGCAAGGGCCCGTCGGCGACCATGACGGCCGGCAACTCGTCCGCCCTGACCGATGGTGCGGCGGTGGTACTGCTGGCGTCCGAGGCCTGGGCGGCCGCCCGGAACCTGCCGGTGCTGGCCTACTTCGACACCGCCGAGGCCGCCGCCGTCGACTTCGTGCACGGCGACGACGGGCTGCTCATGGCCCCGGCCTACGCGGTGCCGCGGATGCTCGCCCGGGCCGGGCTCAGGCTCCAGGACTTCGAGTTCTACGAGATCCACGAGGCGTTCGCGTCCCAGGTCCTGGCCACCCTGAAGGCGTGGGAGGACCCGGCGTTCTGCAAGGACCGCCTGGGCCTCGACGAGCCACTGGGCCCGATCGACCGGTCGCGCCTCAACGTCAACGGCTCGTCGCTGGCGACCGGTCACCCGTTTGCGGCCACCGGCGGCCGGCTCGTGGCCACCCTGGCGAAACTCCTCGCCGAGCGAGGCCAGGGCCGCGGTCTGATCTCGATCTGCGCGGCCGGCGGGCAGGGCATGACCGCCATCCTCTCCCGCTGACCTTCGCCGCGTCGGCGCTCGCCGCGGCGGAGGGCGGGCGTCTTCAATCAGCGGGGAACGGTCGTCGCCAATATCGTGGAGACATGACCGGCATCCAGCCCACCATGCTCCGTCCGGCCACACCGCGACCCGCCTGGCAGACGGTCGTCGGCCTCGTGCTTGTCCTGCCGGCGTTCGTGCTGCTGCTCACGAGTTATGTGGAGCCGACCCTCTGGACGTTCCGGTCCAGCTTCAACCGGTTCACCGGCCTGCGGTTCAACCCCGGCGACGAGAGCGTCGGCTTCGACAACTACACGAAAGCGTTCGACGTGGGCCTGGGCAGCAGTCTCCTCTTCGGGCTGAGCCTCGCCGCCGTGCCGCTCGTCCTGGTGCTGTTTCTCGCGCCGGCCCTGGCCTGGGCCGCCGCCCGCGCCGGGCGCGCCGGCCGGTGGGTGACCCGGGCGCTGCTGATCATCCCGCTCGCCGCTTTCGCCCCGATGGCCGTCGCGCTCGCGCACCGCGCGCGTGACCTGACCGACGACGGCCGGCCCGAGGTCCGGCTGATCTACTGGCTGGGCACCTTCGGCCTCGTCTCGGCCGCCGGGGTCGTCGTCTACCTCGCGGCCTTCCGGCGCCGCGACCCCACCCGCAGCCCGTGGCCCGCCGTGGGCGTCGCGGCGCTGCTCGCGGTCCTCGCGGTCCTCGCCGCCGGGCTGCAGGAGTTCACGTACTCCCACATCGAAGGCTTCGGCACCTCGTCCCCCGGGACTCCGGCCCGGCTGATGTTCGACACGTCGTTCCGGATACTCAACTTCGGCGTGGGCGCGGCCGTCTCCGTCACGGCGCTGCTCCCGCTGATGCTCTTCGGCCTCGCCGCAACCGTGATCATCGTGCTGACCGGTCTGCGCCTCGAGGTGGACGGCTCTTCGCCGGAGCCCGTCCCGGCGAAGAGCCCCACGCCCTGGGTCGTCGGCGGGATCCTGCTGGTCGTCGTGCTGGTCGGCACCGGGTTCGGCCTGTGGCCATGGCTGTCCGACATCACCAACCCGTCACCGGTCGACGACTCCACCTGGGGCAACACCTGGCTGCCCCCGCTGGTGTCCACCCTCGTCGGGGTCACGGTGGCGGCGCTCGCGGCGTTCGGCATCAGCGGCCTGCGCCCCCTGGGCCGGCACAGCGAGTGGCTGCTGCTGCCGTTCGGCCTCTTCCTGTTCGTCGGCATCGCCCCGCTGGCCCTGCGCGCCTACGCCGCCGGGGCCACCGCGGGCCGGCTGAACTCGTTCATCGGTCTGATCCCGCCGTCGCGGGTGGCGATCCCGGCGCTGTTCATCCTGGCGCTGGTGTTCCGGGGTCAGGCGCTGCGCCGCGAGACCCTCCGGCAGGAGAACCGCCCGGCCCCGTGGTCGAGCCTTGTCCTCCCGGCCCTGCCGATGCTCGGGCTGGCGTACCTGGTGACCTGGGTGGCCCAGGCGCAAGACCTGCTGTGGCCGTTGATCTCCGCGACCAGCCGCCACAAGACGGCCCATCTCCTGCTGCTGGAGGTCCTCCAGACGTTCGACCTCGACCGGCTGCCGTACGGCCGGCTGCTCCCGCTGCCGATGCTCCTGCTGTTTCTGCTGCTGGGCATCGCCGCCCAGTTGCTGTACCTCGACCGCGTGGCGCTGCGGGTCGGCCGGCCCGAGCGCGACCACCCACCTCGCACCTGACACGGTTCCTGCCGGACCCGGCAGGCAGAATGGGCCCCGTGAACAAACCGCGGATTCCCGACGTGCTCGCCTCCCGATACGCCTCTCCCGAGCTGGTCGCCATCTGGTCGCCGGAGGAGAAGGTCCGCCTCGAGCGGCGGCTCTGGCTCGCGGTGCTGACCGCGCAGCGGGATCTCGGGGTGCCCGTGCCCGACGGGGTCGTCGAGGACTACGAGCGGGTCGTCGACGACGTCGACCTGGTCAGCATCGCCGAGCGCGAGCGGGTCACCAGGCACGACGTCAAGGCGCGCATCGAGGAGTTCTCCGAGCTCGCCGGCCACGAGCACATCCACAAGGGGATGACCTCGCGCGACCTCACCGAGAACGTCGAGCAGCTGCAGATCCGCAAGTCGCTGGAGCTGGTCCGGGATCGGATGGTCGCCGCACTCGCCCGGCTCGCGGCGCGCGCCCGGCAATACGACGAGCTGGTGATGGTCGGGCGGTCGCACAACGTCCCGGCACAGGCCACGACGCTCGGCAAGCGGTTCGCGAGTGCGGCGGAGGAACTCCTCATCGCGTACCGACGGATCGAAAACCTGCTGGAGCGCTATCCGCTCCGCGGCATCAAGGGCCCGGTCGGCACGGCCGCCGACCAGCTCGACCTGTTCGGGGGCGACGCCGGCAAGGTCGCGGAGCTCGAGCGGAAGGTCGCCGAGCATCTCGGCTTCCGGCACGTGCTCACGAGCGTCGGGCAGGTCTACCCGCGCTCGCTCGACCTCGACGTGGTGTCCGCGCTGGCGCAGGCCGTGGCCGGGCCGTCGAGCCTGGCGACCACGATCCGCCTCATGGCCGGCTACGAGCTGGCGACCGAGGGGTTCAAGGCCGGCCAGGTCGGTTCGTCCGCGATGCCGCACAAGATGAACACGCGCTCCTGCGAGCGGGTCAACGGGCTGGCGGTTGTGGTCCGGGGTTACCTGTCGATGGTCGGCGAGCTGGCCGGCGACCAGTGGAACGAGGGCGACGTGTCCTGCTCGGTGGTGCGCCGGGTGGCGCTGCCCGACGCGTTCTTCGCGGTCGACGGACTGTTCGCCACGTTCCTGACGGTTCTGGACGAATTCGGCGCCTACCCCGCTGTTGTGGCCCGTGAGCTGGATCGCTATCTGCCGTTCCTCGCGACCACCAGGGTCCTCGTCGCGGCTGTCGGGCACGGCGTCGGCCGTGAGGATGCTCACGAAGCGATCAAGCAGCACGCGGTGGCAGTGGCGCTCGCCATGCGCGAAAAGGGCACCCAGGACAATGACCTGCTCCGGCGGCTGGCCGACGACGAGCGGCTGCGGTTGTCCCGGCCCGAGGTGGAAGCCCTGGTAGCGGACCCATCGGTATTCATCGGCGCCGCATCCGCCCAGGTCGGCGCGGTGGTGGCGGAGATCGACGAGGCTCTCGCCCGGCACCCGGAAGCCGCTGCGTACGTGCCGCCGCCCATTCTTTGACGCCGATCTTGGTTCTCCGGGAGGCCGCTAAGATGCGTGGTGGGCGATGTTTCGGACCGCGTCACAAGATCGACTATGCCGGGTCACGGCCGGTGATCTGCGGCGTTGTCCCGCCCGGTAGGCTCGTGTCGCTCGCCCTCGAGCGCCCGACTCAACGTCAGGAGTGCCCCGTGGCCCGCGTCGTGGTGGACGTCATGCTCAAACCGGAGATCCTGGACCCCCAGGGTCAGGCGGTCGCGAATGCGCTGCCGCGACTCGGCGTCGCCGACGTGGCCTCAGTGCGCATCGGCAAGCGGATCGAGATCGAGTTCGACGGCGCCGCCGACCTCGACCGTGCCCGCGAGATCGCCGACAAGCTGCTCGCCAACCCGGTGATCGAGGACTTCACGCTCCGGGTGGAGGAACCGGTGGAGGTCGAGTCCCAGTGACCGCCCGCATCGGTGTCGTCACCTTCCCTGGTTCACTCGACGACCGTGACGCCGCCCGTGCCGTGCAGCTCGCCGGCGGCGCGCCGATCCCGCTGTGGCACGCGGACGCCGAGCTCTACGGCGTGGACGCGGTCGTCCTGCCAGGCGGCTTCTCGTATGGAGACTACCTGCGCGCGGGCGCCATCGCCCGGTTCTCCGCCGTGATGGAGTCGATCGTCAGGGCGGCCGGCGACGGTCTGCCCGTGCTGGGCATCTGCAACGGCTTCCAGGTGCTGTGCGAGGCGCACCTCCTGCCCGGCGCCCTCACCCGCAACCAGCACCTGCACTTCCGCAACCGCGACCAGGGTCTGCGGATCGAGAGCACGTCCACCGCCTGGACCAACGGCTTCCAGCCGCGCCAGGAGGTCGTGATCCCGGTCAAGAACGGCGAAGGCTGCTACATGGCCGACCGGCGCACCCTCGACGAGCTCGAGGCCGAGGGCCGGGTCGTCGCGAGATACATCCGCGGAAACCCCAACGGCTCGCTCCACGACATCGCGGCGATCACCAACGCTGCGGGCAACGTCGTCGGGATCATGCCCCACCCGGAGCACGCCGTTGAGGTGCTGACCGGCCCGTCGATCGACGGCCTCGGCATCTTCACGTCCGTGCTCGCACACCTGGGAGCCCGCGTATGACCGCCACGACGCACGAGTTCGACACCGTCGAGCAGGCCGGCAAGACACCCGACGAGGAACAGCCCTACGAGGATCTGGGCCTGCGCGAGGACGAGTACCAGCGCATCCGGCAGATCCTGGGCCGGCGGCCGACCACGTCCGAGCTCGCCATGTATTCGATCATGTGGAGCGAGCACTGCTCGTACAAGAGCAGCAAGGTCCACCTGCGCCAGTTCGGCGAGAAGGCCCCGAAGTCCGAGCTGATGCTGGCCGGCATCGGGGAAAACGCCGGTGTCATCCGGGTCTCCGACGACATCGCCGTGACCTTCAAGGTCGAGTCGCACAACCACCCCAGCTTCGTCGAGCCCTATCAGGGCGCGGCCACGGGCGTCGGCGGCATCGTGCGCGACATCCTCGCCATGGGCGCGCGGCCGGTCGCCGTCATGGACCCGCTGCGCTTCGGCGCCGCCGACCACGAGGACACCAAGCGTGTCCTGCCCGGCGTCGTCGCCGGCGTCGGCGGCTACGGCAACTGCCTCGGCCTGCCCAACATCGGCGGCGAGGTCGTCTTCGACCCCTGCTACCAGGGCAACCCGCTGGTCAACGCGCTGTGTGTCGGTGTCCTGCCGGTCAACCGCCTGCAGAACAAGGAGGCGCACGGCCCCGGCAACATCGTCGTGCTCCTCGGCGCCAAGACCGGCCGCGACGGCATCGGCGGTGTGTCGGTCCTGGCCAGCGCCACCTTCGACGCCGACGGCCCGGCCCGCCGCCCGTCGGTGCAGGTGGGTGACCCGTTCATCGAGAAGCTGCTCATCGAGAGCTGCCTCGAGCTGTACGAGCGGGAGCTCATCGTCGGCGTCCAGGACCTCGGCGGCGCCGGCCTGACCTGCGCCCTCACCGAGACCAGCGCCGCGGCCGGCACCGGCATGGACGTCAACCTCAACCTGGTGCCGCTGCGCGAGGCGTCGATGGACCCGCAGGAGGTCCTCGCCAGCGAGTCCCAGGAGCGGATGCTGCTCATCGTCGACCCGGCGAAGCTCGACGAGGTGCTGCACGTCGCCGAGCGCTGGGGTGTCATCGCGACCGCCATCGGCCAGGTCACCGACACCGGCCGGCTGGTGATCACCTGGCACGGCGAGACCGTCGTCGACGTCCCGCCGGGCTCGCTCGTCGACGACGGCCCGGTCTACGCCCGGCCGATGCGTGAGCCGGCCGACCTCATCCTGCTCCAGGCCGACCGCGCCGAGACGCTGCCGCGGCCGCGCACCGGTGTCGAGCTGCGCGAAACGCTGCTGCGGCTCGCCGCCAGCCCCAACCTGTGCGACAAGAGCTGGGTCACCGAGCAGTACGACCGATACGTCCAGGGCAACACGATCCTCGCCCAGCCGGAGAACTCCGGTGTGATCCGCATCGACGAGCAGACCGGGCTCGGCATCGCGCTGTCCGTCGACGGCAACGCGCGGTTCGCGCGGCTCGACCCGTACAACGGCGCCAAGCTCGCCCTCGCCGAGGCCTACCGCAACGTCGCCGCGGCCGGGGCCACCCCGCTCGCGGTGACCAACTGCCTCAACTTCGGCTCCCCCGAGGACCCGCAGGTCATGTGGCAGTTCGCCGAGGCCGTCCGCGGCCTGGCCGACGGCTGCGCCGAGCTGGGCATCCCGGTCACCGGCGGCAACGTCAGCTTCTACAACTCGACCGGCTCGCAGGCCATCCACCCGACGCCCGTCGTCGGTGTGCTCGGCGTCATGGGCAACGTCGGCAGCCGCGTCCCGATGGGCTTCGGCGGCGACAGCGACCTGATCATGCTGCTCGGTGAGACGACCGAGGAGCTGTCCGGCTCCGAGTGGGCATGGGTGACCCACCAGCACCTCGGCGGCCAGCCGCCCCGGGTCAACCTCACCCGCGAGCGCATCCTCGCCTCGGTCCTCACCGAGGCCGGCGAGCGCGGCCACCTGTCGTCGGCGCACGACCTCTCCGACGGCGGGCTCGCCCAGGCGCTGGTCGAGGCGACCCTGCGGTACGACCACGGGGCCAACATCACGCTGCCCGAGGACCTCAACCCGTTTGTGGCGCTGTTCTCGGAGTCGACCGCCCGGGCGCTGGTGTCCGTGCCGCGCGGCCACGAGAAGGCGTTCACCACCCTCTGTGCGCAGCACGGCCTGCCGGTCACCGTGATCGGCTCGGTCGACGGGCGCAGCCGGGCTCTCGACGTGCGGGGCCAGTTCACGATCTCGCTCGACGAGCTGCGGGCCGCCTGGACCGGCACCCTGCCGGCCCTGTTCGGTGAGGTGTCCACGGAGGCGCCGGCCTACGTGCTGCCCGCCGTGGACACCATCTTCGAGCCGGTTGAGCCGCCGGACGTGCCTGCGTCGCCCGGCGACACCGACCCAGACGCCTGACATGGCGGAGGGCGTCTTCAGCCAGCCCGGCTCTGGCGCCCGTTTCGACTGGGGACCGGCAGGCGCGGCCGAACTCGCCCGCGTCTGCTCGGTCCTGGTCGTGGTCGACGTGCTGTCATTCTCGACAGCGGTGGACATCGCGGTGGCGCGCGGTATGCGCGTCCACCCCTTCCCCTGGTCCGACCAGGCCCGCGCCTATGCCGACCGCATGGGTGCCGCGTTTGCCGTCGGCCGCTCGCACGTGACGTCGGAGCACCCGTGGTCGCTCTCCCCGGCCGCGCTGTCGACCGCCCCGGTGGCCGCTGATCTGGTACTCCCGTCGCCGAACGGCGCGACGATCTGCTCCGCGGCCGCCTCCACGGGCGTCGCGGTGGTGGCAGCCTGCCTGCGCAACGCCCCGGCCGTCGCCCGCTGGCTCGTGACCCAGGGCCACGGCACGGCCTCCTCCCCGGTCGGCGTGGTGGCGGCCGGCGAGCTGTGGCCGGACGGCACGCTCCGTCCGTGTGTGGAAGATTTGTTGGGCGCCGCGTCGGTTCTCGACGGCCTGTCGATGCTGGGCGCCCCGCTGTCGGTGGAGGCCGCTGTGACGCTGGCAGCTTTGGCAGCGGTACGCAACGTGCCCGCGGCGGTCCGCAAGTGCGTGAGCGGCCAGGAGCTGATTCAGCGAGGCTTCGCGGAGGACGTGAGCCTGGCCATCCAGTCCGGCGTTTCCGACCTGGTCCCGGTCCTGACCAGCGGCGTCTTCGCCCCGGCCTGACGCGCTCACTGCAACTCGAGGCTCACGGCGATCTCGTTCGGCTCCCTGAGCTTCACTGGAATCAGGACGCGGTATCGCCGGCCCTCGCCGATCACGATCGCCTGCCACTGATCACCGAGTCGACGGCACTCCGCGACGTCGAGGTCGACGTCAGCATCAAGCTTCGACGCGACGGCCAACTGGGCCATGGCCTCGGCATAGGGTCGCTGCTGGGCCTCGCTCTGCCAGCCGAAACGGAGCCTGGCGTGGCGGGCCCCGGCCTTCAGCGCCTCCCAGGCCGCGATGCCGACGAGCTGCTGCGCAACGGCGCTGGCGATGAAGGCAGCCGCCAGCTCGACCCCGCCGCCCGCACTCATGGGGGGGAGTCCGGCCGTAGTCTTCTCTGGGCCGGACACTCGGGACGGGCACACTCACGCGAGGCTCGACGCTCTCACGCTGGTCCCGATCCGTCATAGCCATAGGGTAGAGGCTCAGCGCCACTGCGTGACATAGCCGCTCGTGACGGTCTCGGTGCGGCGCCACGCTCGAGCGCTCGTTCGGGGGCCGCCCGGAGGAGCCTGCGACCACCGGAGAGGCCATACGCGGCTCTCTTGATCGTCGGCCACCCCTGGCCAGGCGCCTGATCCGTTCCGGGCCAGGTCGGAGGACCATCACGACGGTGACCCCTGCCCGACTCATCGCCGCCGCGACTGTCGCCGTGTTCGCCCTGGCCGGCTGCGGCCCCGACCCCAAGCCGGCCAACGACGGCGTGCACGCGGTTGTCGCGTCGCCGAGTCTGTCCGAGTCGCCGAGCCCCAGCCCGTCTCCGTCTCCGTCTCCGTCTTCGTCGCCGAGCGCCAGCGTGGTGGTCGCGCCGAGCGACGTCGCCGTGCCCGGGGCTGGTGTGCCTTCGCCCGGCCGCACCACGACCAAGCCGCCGGCGCCGAAGACGACGACGAAGCCGCCGGCGCCGAAGACCAGCGCGCCTGCTGGTGGCGGGGGTGGGAAGGTGGTCACGCCGGGCGCGTTCTGCTCACCGGAAGGCGCGACAGGCGTCACGAAGACAGGGAAGCCGATGCGGTGCACACGCAAGGCGGGCGAGAACCAGGCGCGATGGAGAGCAGTCTGATGGGGGCGTTGCGGCCGTGGCACCTTGCTGTGTGCGGCGTCGCGGTGCTGGCGGTCGTTGTGCTGGTCACGGTGCTCGTGTTCGCCGTCCGGCGGCGGTAGCCTGCGACGTGGACGGACGGTCGTCTGGCGCGGGAAACCGCGTCACCCGCTGATGCGGCATACCCGGACCTCGCCGGGAAAGCCGCCGCGCTGCTGCACTCGCTGTGTGCGAACCATGCGCTCATCGACGGCAACAAGCGGCTGGCATGGGCTGCGGCGATCACCTTCATCGTGCTGAACACCGGCGGCGATGTTCCCGACGTGGATGTTGATGATGCCGAGGCGATGATGCTCGCTGTTGCGCAGGGCTCGCTCGTCGAAGTGGCCGACATCGCGGCAGAGCTGCGTCGGCTCGGCGTCGTCGTCTGACGAATAGCTGCAACGAGTAGCCACCCAGAGCGAGTGTCCAACGGCAATAGTGAAGGCCACGCAACTACAGCGGTGTCATTCTGGCAAACCTGGGTGTGCGTCACGAGCAGCGTGCGCCGACCGTGGCACAGTGGGTGCGCACCGCACGTTCGTGTCCCGTCGATGAGCCGTTCGGTCGGGAACGCGGCGGTCGGTGCGGCCGTACGATCGAGGCGTTTGTGCCGACTGGCCCGCCGACACCAGGGGTAACTGGATGAGTGACGTGATGGTGACGGGTGGGACCGTTACCCGGATCCGTGTCCCCTTCACCGGCGAGGGGTCCGGGGAAGACGAACTGTCCTGGGGTCAGCGTGAGATCTGGCAGGCGCTGCTCGAACAGCAGACCTGGATGCCGATCGGCGGCACGCGGCCGCTGCCTGCCGGATCCACCGTCGAGGATGGTGTCGAGCGGTTGCGGTACCTGATGTCGCGGTACCAGTCGATGCGCACGCGGCTGCTGTTCCCCGCGGACGGCCCGCCGCGGCAGGTGGTGCACGACGCTGGCGAGATCGACCTGGAGGTCGTCGACGCCGGCCCGGCCGACCCGTACGAGGTCGCCGTGGCGGTACAGCGGCGATATGAACAGACCGACTACGACTTCGCTGGCGAGTGGCCGGTGCGGATGGCCGTGGTGCGGCGGGACGGCACGCCGACGCACCTGGTGGTCATCATGACCCACTTCGTCATGGACGGTCGCGGCGCGGCGGTCATGCTGGCCGAGAGCGAGCGGAACGAGGCCGCGCCGGTACGCGGGATGCAGGCCCTGGAGCAGGTGCGGTGGCAGCGTTCGTCGGCCGGGCGGCGGCAGAGCGACGCGGCGATACGCTACTGGCAGGCCACCCTGCAAACCATCCCGGCGTCCCGGTTCGCCGGGGCGGGGGATCCGCAGGCACCTCGGTACTGGCGGGGCGAGCTCAGCTCTGCGGCGCTGCCGCTCGCGGTGCAGTCGATCGCGGCCCATACGAGGGTGGACGCGAGCGCGGTCATGCTGACCGTCTACGCGCTGGCGGCGAGCCGCGTCTGCGGCGTCAACCCGGTGGCGACCCGGCTGGTGTCGAGCAACCGCTTCCGCCCCGGCCTGGCCGAGGTCGTCGGCCCGGTGTCGCAGACCGCCCTGTGCGCGATGGATGTGGCCGGGTGCTCGTTCGACGAGGCGCTGGAGCGGGTCCAGCGCGCGTCGATGCTGGCGTACAAGCACGGCTACTACGACCGGGCACGGCTGGAGGAGGTCGTCGCGGCGACGGCGCGGGAGCGCGGCGAGGCGGTGGATCTCAACTGGTTCTACAACGACCGCCGGGGCGCGGCCGAGCCGCGCTTGGTCGACCCGGCGTTGGTGCGGGCCGCGCTGCCCCGCACGGTGTTCACGTGGACGATCAAACGCGACGAGGTCTACCCGCGGCTGTTCCTCAACGTCGACGACGAGTCGCCGCAGACGGTGCGGCTGCACATCGAGGTGGACACCCACCACGTGCCGCCGCCGGTGGCCGAGGCTCTGGTGCGCGCCATGGAGGAGGTGGCGGTCCAGACAGCGACCGGCGAGGCCACGCCGTCCTGACCAGCAGGTCCGACAGCGGCAGTCTCACAGTATGCGGGGCCGGCCAGGCGGTGAGCCCGGCTGGTGGGGAGACGATGAGGATGCCGGCGGTCGCCGACGACGGGATGGTCCAGGCGAGCACGCGCTGGCCGCGCCGGACCGGGGTGGGGCTTTCGCCGGCCGACGGCACGAACCCGGCCGTGGTGTTCGTGACCGAGGTCGCCGACGACTGCTGGGCGGACAGGTGGTTACGCCGCCACGGGTCGAGCAGGACGTAGGACGGCCCGCGCGCCCCGACGTAGAACTCCTCGAGGAGGCTGTGTTGCTCCGGCGTCAACGAGGCCAAGTCGAGCTCGTAGGTGCGGCGGCCGGTCGGTGCCCGGTCGACGGACTGGCCGCCGCCGATCGTCTCCCGGACGCTGGACGGGATCTCAAGTGTCGGGTCGATGCCGCGGCCCGGGTGGGGGAGGGCGGCGAGCGCGCCGGGTTTGCCGAGCCAGAACGCCACAACCGGCCCCCTTCCATCGGATGAGGGCTGGTCGGCGGTGTGTGGTTATGCGGTCGGGCGGTCAGTCCGGAGGCGATGGATCAGGCGAGGGCGACCTTCGCGCCTCGGCTGAAGCTCGAGTCGTGCACCTCAAGCGTCGCCAGTTTCGTGCCCGGGGCGACGTCGAACACGACGATCGCGGTGACCTGGTTGCCGGGGTTGATGTCGTTCAGGAAGGTTTCGCCGTTCGGGTTGGCGTACATTCCGGCGACGCCGTCTGTACCGAACTTGGCGCCCTCCGCGTTGTAGGCGCGGACGTTGTTGTCGTCGAAGGTTCTGGCTGCGTCGCCGATGTTCTTGATCTGCAGGGTGATCAGGCAGTAGTGGCCTTGGGCCTTCTGATAGCCGATCTCTTTCTTCCCGCACTCGGGGCCCTTGACCGCCTTGAATTCGAACTTGCCGTCCCTCACCGCGCTGCCTGCGGCGGCGATGTCCGACGTCTTCTTCGGTGCTGCCGCAGTGGTGGCGGCGGCCTGCGCCCCAGCCGGAGAACCGGTCGATCCGCCGGATGCGGCCGGAGCTGCGGGCTGTTCATTGGCGGTCCGGGACTTCGGCTTGTCGTCGCCGCCGATGACTGCGGCGGCGAGTCCGGCGACGCAGCAGAGGGCGAAGACGCCGCCGAGAACGATGCCGACGGTCGCGCCGGTCGACATGCCCCTCTTCGGTGGGCGCGGCGGCGGGCCGATGGGGCCAGCGGCGGGGAAGCCGCTGGTCGGTGGGTGGTAGCCGGGCGGTTGCGGCGGTTGTGCCGGAAAATGGCCGGTGGGGTGCTGGCGGGGCTGGTGCGGGCCGGGGTAGGTCAAAGGGGTCTCCACGGACGGGAGCGGGCCGCGCCCGTGCGGGGACGCGGCCCGCTGGTTCGCGCGCCCGCACGGCCGGAGCCCGTCATGACGACGGCCGGGACACGCGAACGCTAGCTGACGGGCTACGGACTGTAGCGTGCCGACGCCCCGCCGTGATTGCCAGTGTTCCGTGGGGAATCGGATCGTTCAGACCGGCAGGTTGGCCCGGTCAGCCGACAGCTTCCGCTTGATCAGCCCGCGTAGCCGAGCTGCTTGTTGCCGCCGTAGCGCTTCTCGCCGATGTGTCCCTGGACCAGCTCGACGAGTATGGCGGCCTACCTGAAAACTAGAACGGGGCGTCTGGATCCGGGCAGGGTGTGGGCTCTAGGCTCAATGCCGTTCAGATAAGGCTTCTGCCGAGGTCAGCGTGGTGAGCTGACGTCGATTGTGGAGGCCGGTACGGTGGCTGGCCGTGACGTCATCGATGGCGGAGGAACGGCCGTGGGGTCGGTTGACCGACCATGTCGGGTTGGGTGTGGTGTCGGCCCGGTTCAGTCGTGACCTCCTCGATGAGGTCCTCAACCGCACACAGCGGCGGGAGCAGCGGTCCCGGCGGCTGCCGGCGCACGTGATGGTCCGGTATGTGATCGCGATGGGGTTGTTCTTCGCCGAGTCGTATGACGAGGTGATGCGTCGACTGGTGGGTAACCTGCGCAAACTCGGCTCTTGGGATGACGATTGGCTGGTCCCGACCAAGTCGGCGATCACCCAGGCCCGGCAGCGACTCGGTGTCGAGCCGGTGCAGGCGTTGTTCGAGCGGGCCGCGGTGCCCCTGGCCACGGCAGGTACGAAAGGCGCCTGGCTCGGCCGCCGCCGGTTGATGGCGATTGACGCGACCAGCTTCGACGTGGCCGACACCCCGGAGAATGTGGAACGGTTCGGTCGGATGGGGTCCGGGCCGAAAGCGTCGGCATATCCGAAACTGCACGTCGCCGCTCTCGCGGAGTGCGGCAGTCACGCCATCGTCGGCGCGGTGCTGGGCGGCTGCCGGACCGGGGAGCGCACCCTGGCCGCCGGCCTTGCCGGCGCGGTCGGCCCGGACATGCTGGTCATGGCCGACGCCGGCCTGTACTCCTACGAACTGTTCCAGGCGTTCGCCGCCACCGGCGCCGACCTGGCCCGGCGGATCGGCGCGTCGGTATCGGTCGGCCACCTGCGCTGGCTGGCCGACGGCTCCTACCAGGCGCTGATCTACGCTCCCGGCCTGAGTGCCCAGCGGCTGGCCCGGCTGGCCGAGCAGGCCAGAGCCGGCCACGATGTTCCCGCGGACCTGGCCCGTCTCGTGCGGGTGGTCGAGTACACCGTCCCGGACCGCAACCCCGACAGCGACCTGATCGTCGTGGTCACCACCATCACCGACCCGCACGAGGTCCCCGCCACCGACCTGGCCGAGGCCTATCACCAGCGCTGGGAGGAAGAATCCGCACTGGACGAACTGAAGACCGACCTGCGCGGCCGCGGTGAGGTCCTGGTGTGGGTGGGGTTGGTGGTGCTCGTGCTGCCCGTCCGTTCGTCGCCGGCGGTGATGAGTTCGGCGAACTCGCGATCACGCAGAGCCATCTGCAAGGCGGCGGTCATCATGCCCGCGGCGAGGGGCGAGGCGAGGGGCGAGGCGAGGTCGGCGGGCGTGCGGAGGAGTGCAATCCCGGCCGCGATCGCGGCACCGAGCAGCGAGAAATCGAGGGCTGTGTCGGGCGACGCGGAGCATGAAAGATTTTTTTGGCTCTGATGTCGAAACGGTGCGCTGTCGCGCGAAGGATGGGTGCGGGCCGGAAAAGCCGGCCCCACTACCAGGGGAGACCTGATGCGACGCATTATCGCTTCGACCTACAGCACTGTCGACGGCTTCATCGACAACCCCCACGAGTGGTCGCTGGCATACAACGACCCGGCGGCCATGCGGTACGCCTTGGACCTGGCGCTCGGCGCCGACACGCTGCTCCTGGGCCGCGTCACCTACGAGGGCATGGCGCAGGCGTGGCCCTACAGGGGTGGCAACCCGTACGCCGACCATGTCAACGCCATGCACAAGTACGTCGTGGCTTCCCAGCCGGTCGACACCAGCGTCTGGAACTCGACGACCGTCATCGCCGGCGACGAGTTGCTGACCGCTGTCAAGGCGCTCAAGGAGGACGATGGCACCGATATCCTGATCTGGGGCAACGGCCGGTTGACCGATGCACTCGCGACGGCCGGCCTCCTCGACGAGTACAAGGTCTGGACCTACCCGGTTCTCAAGGGCAGTGGCGAGCCGCTGTTCCGCGCCGAGAGCCGAACCGGCCTCCAGCGCTTCGAGACCACCACCTTCGAGTCCGGTGTGGTCGTGTCGACCTACCGCGTCACCACCGTCTGAACAGGAGCACCGAGATGAGCCAGGACGTCACCGATTACCTCGCCAAGACCAAGCCGTGGCAGCAGGACCTGTGCGCGACGCTGCGCCAGACCGTTCTTGACACCGTCCCCGGCGTCGAGGAGGTCATCCAGTACGGCAAGCCGCACTTCAACCTCGCCGGCCAGAACACCGCAGCGCTGCACGTGGCCGCCGCCAAGGTCTCGTTCATGGTGTTCGGTGCTGGTGCGGTCGCCCCGGTGCCGGGCGTGCTGCGGTCGATGGGCAACGGCGACCGTAAGGTCGTCGACCTCGCCGAGGGCGACACGGTCGACACCGATTTCATCGCCGGTCTGCTGCGCCGGACCACCGGCCTGGACTGAGACCGGATCAACCGAGAGGATCCTTCTCATGCGTGTGATGGTGATGACCAAGGGCGATGCCGCTGACGAGGGCAACGGTGAGCCGACGACCGAGATGTTCGAGAAGATGCGGGTCTTCAACGAGCAGCTCGTCAACGCCGGCATCATGCTCGGCGGTGAGGGACTCCAGCCCAGCGCCGCCGGGGCGAGGGTCGCGTTCTCGACAGCGGGCACGACGGTGGTCGACGGCCCGTTCACCGAGTCCAAAGAGGTGATCGCGGGCTACTGGATCTGGGAGGTCAGCTCGCTGGCCGAGGCGGTCGAGTGGGCGAAGAGGTGTCCGTTCGACCCGTCCTACGGCGACTCGCAGATTTTGGAGATCCGGCCGTTGTTCGACATGGCCGACTTCGCCCGGACTGTCGACGCTGACGCGCTCGCCAAGAGCGAGCAGTTGCTCGACCCGGCCTCGGACTGAACCGGGCCCGGCCATGGACCTGCGCAAGTCGGTCGAGGCGCTGTGGCGGATCGAGGCGCCTCAGTTGATCGCGACACTCGCCCGCCGGATCGGGAGCCTCGACATCGCCGAGGATCTTGTGTCCGAGGCGTTCGTGTCGGCATTGGAGCAGTGGCCGGCTGACGGCATCCCGCCGAGGCCGGGTGCCTGGCTGATGAAGACCGCCTGGCACAAGGCGATCGACCGTGCCCGGCGCGAGGAGACGGCCCGTAGGAAGGCGCCGCTCCTCGTTGCCGGGCACGAGGGCGAGCTGGCCGATGTCGCGGACGAGGCACTCGATCCGATCCCGGACGACCTGCTCACCATGGTGTTCACCACGTGCCATCCCGTGCTCTCACCCGAATCCCGGGTCGCGCTCACACTGAGGCTCTTCGGCGGGCTGACGACCGACGAGGTCGCCCGTGCTTTCCTCGTGCCCACTGCGACGATCGGGCAGCGGATCTCACGCGCCAAGCGGACCCTGGCCGAGGCGCGGGTGCCGATCGAGGCCCCGTCAGCCGGGGAACTCCCCGAACGTCTGCGCGCGGTGCTGGATGTGCTCTACGCGATCTTCAACGAGGGCTATTCGGCCTCGTCAGGCACGAACCTCGTCCGCGCCGACCTCGCCGTCGAGGCGATGCGGATGGGACGGGTCCTCGCAGGACTCTCCCCGACCGAGCCCGAAGTGTTCGGACTGGTCGCTCTCATGGAGTTGCAGGCCTCCCGCTTCCGGACCCGGGTCGACGCTGCCGGCATCCCGGTCCGGCTCGAGGACCAGGACCGTCGACTCTGGGACCGCACGCTGGTCGAGCACGGCCTCAGCATGCTCGACCGCGCTTTCGACCTGGCCCGGCCCCTCGGCGTGTTTTCGCTGCAGGCCGCCATCTCCGCCTGCCACGCCCGCGCGGCGACGTTCGCAGTCACCGACTGGGTCGCCATCCTCGCGCTCTACGACGCCCTCACCCAGATCACCCGCTCACCCGTCGTGGAGCTCAACCGCGCGGTCGCCGTGCTCCACGTCGACGGACCCGAAGCCGCACTCGCCACGACCCGACCACTGCTCGCCGACCGCCGGATGGCCGACTACCACCTGCTGGGCGCGGTGCGCGGGGACATCCTCACCCGGCTCGGCCGCCACACCGAGGCCGCAGCCGAGCTGGAACGCGCGGCCGAACTCGCACCGACCAGACAGGAACGGCAACTCCTGCTCAGCCGCATGGCGCAGGCACTCACCCCCCACAACGCCGGCGGCCAGTCCAGCAAAGAGCCGCCAGCGCAGTGAACCGGAAACACGCCCGACAGCACCTCCTCGACATCTCCTCGACGGGGCCGCCGACACCATCCGGTTCAGCCAGGACACCGACCACGAGGCATGGACGTTCCCCGGTACGGCACGAGCCCGAGCACCGCCCCGACGATCGCGTGGCTGCCGCACTCGGCGAGGGCTGCGACGTGCAGCTTCTGGTACGCCGACGCCTTCGGCCCCGACCCCATCCGGCCGAACCGTTCCACGTCGGCCGGGGTGCCGGCCACGTCGATCGCCATCAGCCAGCGCCGGGCCAGCCAGACGCCCTTCGTGCCCGGCCCGCCGGCCTCACGGACGGCGGCGAGCGCCTCGAGCGTCCCAGGGAGCGCTACGGACGGCGCGATCGCATGGTCCGGATACAGCGAGCGGTCCGGCCCGGCCCGGCCAAGGGCACGCACGCCCGGCCGAACAGCTGGGATGAGTCTTAGCGGGACCTTGCCAGACGGCTGACCGCAGTGCGAGGACGGCAGCCAAGTTACGTCTTGGCTGGTCGCCGAGTGTCTCGGCTGATCTTTGGCGGAGGGCGTGGGATTCGAACCCACGGAGACGCGGAACGCCTCACCGGTTTTCAAGACCAGAGCGTGCGCCTGGCTTGACCTGCGCCGATAGACCGAACTGGGAGATCGATGACACTCCTCAGGCACGGGACCACCGCGGATGCAGGCGGCACCGCCACGGGCCAGGCGACCTTGATCCGGACCGTTCCGCAGAGCCACCGGGCGGCGATCCCGCCGATCGGCTACCGATCGCCGGTATTACCGGTAATACTGATACCCCATGAGTGAGTTGCAGTGGCGGATGCCGCAGCCGGACGAACTCCCGCAGGCGACCCTGCGGGATGGGCTGAACGTGGCCGACGTTGCCGAGGTACTGGATCGTGACGAGCGGTCGCAGCTTCGGGCGTACAACGACCTGTTGCTCCTCGTCGTGGCCGAGACAGACGCGTGCGTGCTCGTACGGGTGCTCCTCGTGCGCAATGACGACTCGTTCGTCTGGCGGGTGCACAGCGCTCGTGCGGCTGGCGCCACCGATGGTCAGCAGTGGATGCAGAGAGGAGATCAGCGATGACCGGGACACCGGACTTCGACCGTATGAGCAGGGACGAGATCGCCAACTGGCTGCTGGAGGCCGACGACATCACTCCTTGGCGCGAGTGGGCAAAGCCCACAAGCCCAACAGGAACCTTCGTCCAGGTCGACCCGGCCGGCGAAGTAGTCGAACGAGTCGTAACAGTGAAGATGCCAAGCGACATGGTCGCCAGACTGGACAGCGCTGCCGGCCGCGACAGGGCCGGCCGATCCGGAATCATCCGGGCAGCGGTCGAGGAATATCTGGAACGGCACCAAGGAGAAGCGGCGTAAGCCCAGACCGCGTGGGCAGAAATCCGCCCGTCCCTTCGAGTCCAGTCCACGATGCTCGGAAGGACCTGCAGCGCCTGTGAACTGGACGTCAACCGCACGATGGGGTATCGAGGTCGCCGCCGGACGTTGATGGACGAGAGGACAGAGTTCAGGATCGCGTCTCGCTCAGGGCGCCAATAGCACAGACAAGGGCCGCCTAAATGGCGGAATCGGTCAACCAGGGAAGAAGCCCTCGAAAAGGCCGCGAAGTTCGTTCGCTTCTCGAAAGAGACCTACAGTCGAGTGTGGCGGCAGGCTCGCCTTCTCGCTCGCACTGAGTCTCAGCAGCGTTCGCCTTTGGCGAAGGTGCCTTATCATCTGCGGCACGCGGCTGTGTCGTTGTGGCTTAACGCAGGCGTCCCGGCAACCCAGGTTGCCGAAGGGGCTGGGCACAGCGTAAATGTCCTGCTCAAGGTTTACGCCAAGTGTATCGATGGTCAAGACGAAGCGGTCCGACGACGCATCGAAGCCGCTCTCACCCAGTCATGAACCTGTGTGCCGACAGACAAGTGTGACGTGGTTGTGATAGGTCTGCTGCTGAAGCAGGGCGGCGGGCCTATCGGCCCTCAGCCGACTGCTATCGCTCGTGTGTGCGGCCTCTAGATTGCGAACAGGTCCGGGCTCAATGGCCCCACGACGATCGCGGTCGGTTCTTCGGCCGAACTTCTCGGCCAAGTAAGCCCAGCCGCGTCGCCAGCGTTCCGCAGTGATTTCTTTCGCGACGTGCCGTGCCGTGTCCGTCCGCGAAAAGCTGGCGGCCGGCTTGAACACGAAAACTGATTCCGAAAAGGCTTCCGAGTCATCGATCTCGACAAGCTTGTCGACAACGGCGTTGTACAGAATCCTTTTCGATCTTTTCGTTTGAGTGGCTCCGGCCGCCGCTACGATTCCACCCACTGCTGCAGCAGCTAAGCATAGCCACCAGAACTTCCCAAGACCGTGATGCGCGTTGAAGCGCAGGTGCCAGTTATATGAAGCTGTGACAACCAAGGCGACTAGCGGTATTGCAACGGCGGACCGGAACTCTCCCTCGGCCTTAACTCGATCATAGTCCGCGTAGATCTCGGGGTATTTGTATCGGAGTAGCAAATCAACTCTTTCTAGGCGCCTCCTGAGCAAGTCTCGCAGGTTCGAGAAGTCCAGCACCGACTCTGCGAACGATATGCGCAGTTCGGAATTGATTCTAAGCTTGTCGAGCAAAACTTCCTTTAGGTCGGCGGGCGGATCTTCTTCCCCTCGTCTCGCCAGTCTCAAGTCGTCCATAGTCTTCAGTCGGAGGAGCCTCGATCGCTCCTCGGGAGTTGCTCGCTCGCATACTTCATCAATGGTCACGCCCATGGCAATCGCGGCGCGATAAGTTTGGCCGGCATCTAGTCGGTGAACCGCCTGGTGCAGAAATTGCTCATTCACCTGGAAGTACTTGCGCAGTTCATCCTTCACGAGGAGATTGAAAATCTCTGTGTCAGATTCCGTCATGCGGTGTACATCGTTCAGCGCCTTAGCTGTACCTCGTTCAAGACTCAGGAATACGAGCAGGAGTGTGTCTTCAAGCGCGTTCGACAGTGATGTTCCTGGGCGGAGTCTCCGATGCCGAAGGAAGGCCAATAGTATCGCCAAGGCCAGAACGAAGATGACGACGTTGCCAAGGTGTGAGACTAGGCCAAGGATTGCTAAGGCGCCAACTAGTGTCGCGCCTAGAATGACGATTACGCCGAATGTCCGTCGCACGAAGAGCGCAAGTGCCTCCAAAAAGATCCCCATGATGTAAATCAGTACTAGGGATACCGCAACTATGACCTCGACAGGAAGATGGGCGAGTTGCTTCCCTGTCACCGAAAACACGTCAACCTTCCATGCGGCCTTAGGGAGTAGGAAGGTCGACAGCCAACCTGTCAATGCCCACAACAGGCCCACCGTGAAAGGCGTCCGGGCTTCACGCAATCCTGGAATAACCTGACTCAGGATATTCATGTGCGTGAGACTATAGGCGGGCGGACGGCGACGCTACGCGTCCGTCAGGACGCTAGCCGATCGGCAGGTGTCTTGAGCGGGCCGTCTTCGGCCTGCTGCCACCTGGGTTCGATGGCTTACCGAACGGCCACCCCGTTCGCCTTTCTTCGACATGACCCGGAGTGTGCCGCGCGTCTTGGCGCTGAAAGACCACCACGCCCAGCCTGGCCGCCGGTGTTCAAGGTCGTCAACCATGTATCACCAGGGCCATGACACGGCGATGACACGGTCAGTGGGTCGCAGCGGGTTCGGTTGAGATTCCGTGAGACGGCGGCCCGGGCGGCAGCGAGGTCTTCCGACCAGCGTTTGTGCTGGTCGGTGGGCGTTGTTGCTGAGCTTTGGCGGAGGGCGTGGGATTCGAACCCACGGAGACGCGGAACGCCTCACCGGTTTTCAAGACCGGCGCCATCGGCCACTAGGCGAGCCCTCCAGCGGAACAACGATCAGTGTGCCAGATCGTCCGCGCCGCGGAACGATCACCCACACGGGCTACGCCGTCCGACTTGGTCGGCCGAACCGACCAACCGACCGCCACCGTATGACATCGTGACACCCCGCCACAAATCCCGGCGTTCGCGGGGTTGACCTGCGCAGACTCGGGCATGCGCCTCTTCTTCAACGATCCTCGGGTCCACTACGTCACGAAGCACCGCCGGGTGTGGCGACTGTCATCCTCCGTTCTTGTCGTCGGGGGGGTCGGGGCACTCACTGCCGCCGCCATCGGCGCGACCCATCTCCATGGACCGCCGACCGCTGACTACGGGCCGACCGACAACGGTATCGCCCTGCCCCAGCGGCCGGCCATCGACCGTAGCCCGTCGTTGAACCTCGCCGCCGTGCCCGCCGCTCCCGTGCCGGTGCTGGATCTTGCCGGGCCGGGCCGGACGGCCGCGCCGCCGGTGAGCGAGAAGAAGCGGGTGGTCAGCCGGCCACAGCGGCCCGAAGTAACGAGGCAGTCGCCTGCCGCTACCGCGCTGCCCGTCCCGACAGAAACGGCCACCGCGTCACCGGAACCCACGGCAGAGCCCACAACGGAGCCCACGCCAGAACCTACCGCGGAGCCGACACCAGAGCCGACCGCCGACCAGACCAGAGGCCGCAGAGGACGGCCACACCACGACTGGCCGTGGCCCCGGTGGCGCGATGGCGAATCGACGGCATGATGGAGCCGTGCATGCGATCACGATCGAGCAGCCAGGTGGTCCGGAAGTTCTGCGGTGGACCGAAGTCCCGGATCCGGTGCCCGCCCAGGACGAGGTGCTGATCGAGGTGGTGGCCGCCGGCGTCAACCGCGCCGACGCCCTCCAGCGCGCCGGGAACTATCCGCCGCCGGAAGGTGCCCTGCCGTATCCGGGCATGGAGGTCTCCGGCCGGATCAAGGCGCTCGGTGGGGGCGTGCACACCTGGCGGGTCGGCCAGGAGGTCGCGGCGCTGATCGGCGGAGGTGGGTACGCCGAGTTCGTCACCGCGCCGGCCGCCCAGTTGCTGCCCGTGCCGAAGGGCGTGAGCACCGTCGACGCCGCCGGCCTGCCTGAGGTGGCGGCCACCGTCTTCTCGAACGTCGTCGACCTGGCGCGGCTCCGGCCGGGTGAGACGCTGCTCGTTCACGGCGGGGGCAGCGGTATCGGGACGTTCGCCGTACAACTCGGAAAGGCTCTTGGCGCGACGGTCATCACCACCGCGCGGGCGAGCAAGCACGACCGGCTCGTCGAGCTCGGCGCCGATCGGGTCATCGACTACACGCAGGAAGACTTCAGCGAGAGCGTGCGGGCTGACGTCATCCTGGACATCATGGGGGCTTCGTACCTCGGCCGGAACGTCAAGGCCCTCAACGACGGCGGGCGGCTCATCGTGATCGGCCTCCAGGGCGGCCGCCGCGCGGAGCTGGACCTCGGCGCCTTGCTCGCGAAGCGCGGCACCGTCGCCGCCACCGCACTGCGTTCCCGCACCCCCGCGCAAAAAGCCGCAATCCTTCGAGGTGTACGGGAAGAGCTTTGGCCCCTGCTGGAGGAAGGACTCATCCGGCCGGTCATCGACACGACGATCCCGATGCCCCAGGCCGCCGACGCGCATCGGCTCCTGGAGTCCAACGAGCACTTCGGCAAGATTCTGCTCACGACCTAGTCAGGATCACCGGTCCCGGGCCCTTGGTGGCCAGGCGGTCGTCGGTGTTGGCGAGGCTGCAGCTCTTCAGGGAGAGGCAGCCGCAGCCGATGCAGCCGGTGAGCGTGTCGCGGAGCCGCTCGAGCAGGGCGATCTGGTGATCGAGGTGGCCGCGCCAGCCCTCGGACAGTCGCGCCCAGTCGGCCCGGGTGGGAGTCCGGTTCGCCGGCAGCGAGGCCAGCGCTTCCTTGATCGCCTCCAACGGAATGCCGAGCTGCGCGGAGATCCGGATGAAGGCCACCCGCCGCAGCTCGGTGCGCTCATACCGCCGCTGGTTGCCGCCGGTGCGGGTCGCGCGGATCAGGCCGAGCTTCTCGTAGAACCGCAGCGCGGACGGCGCGACACCGCTCCGCGCGGAGAGCTCACCGATGGTCAGCAGGTCAGCGGGCACGATGTGGCTTGCGGACGCGCTCGCGGGACAGGATCCAGAGCGCTTCGACTCCGTCCTTCCACGTGATCTTCTTGCCCTCTTCGCGGGTGCGTGCGCGGTAGCTGATCGGCACCTCGTAGGGCCGGTGGCGGTTGCGCAGCAGCTTGCCGGTCACTTCGGCTTCCATGCCGAAGCCCGCGGAGCGGATGTGCAGCGACCGGTACAGCTCGATCGGCATGAGCTTGAAACAGGTTTCGAGGTCGCCGAGGTAGCAGTTGAACAGCATGTTGGCCGCGGTGGTGACGGCCTTGTTGCCCATGACATACCAGAACGAGAACGAGCTGTGGCTGCCGAACGTGCGATTGCCGTAGACCACTGTGGCCCGGCCGTCCAGCACCGGTTCGAGCAGCTTCGGGATGTCCTGGGGGTCGTACTCGAGGTCGGCGTCGAGGATGACCATGTAATCACCGGTCGCGTTCTCCACCGCGGTGCGGATCGCCGCGCCCTTGCCCTTGTTGCGGGGGTGAAGGAAAACGCGGACACGCTGGTCGGTGATGGCGCCCAGAATCTCGGCGGTGCGGTCGCGACTGCCGTCGTCGACGATCACAAGCTCGGTCTCGGTCGGGTAGTTCACGTCGAGTGCCTGTTTCACGGCGTCAGCGACGCGCTCTTCCTCGTTGTAGACCGGCATCAGGATCGACAGCTTCATCACGATCTCCGAAGGGTTCGGGCTGGACCATCAGACTAGCCTCCCTCGCCCTTGCGTGTGGTGCCCGGTTGGGAGGTGTGGTGCTCCGAAGATCGCCCTCGGTTGGGCACTGCGGCGAACTCTCGGCCGCGTCGGTGCGAACGGTACGTCAGTGCCGGATCTCGTTGGTACGAACGGCATTCAGAGCGCAAAGCAACGCGCTCGGATCACCGGGGGGTGAGGATCCGAGCGCGTTGCGAAACAAGCGTGTCGTTTGGCACCAGGGGGTGGGGCGTTGTACTGTTCGCGTCAGTCGCCCTGGCGCTGCTGGGGGATTTGGCCCTGGAGCAGGGCTCGCACCTCGGACTCGCGGTAGCGCCGGTGTCCGCCGAGAGTGCGGATGGCGCTGAGCTTGCCCGCCTTCGCCCAACGGGTGACGGTCTTCGGGTCGACGCGGAACATCGACGCGACCTCAGCCGGCGTAAGCAACGGCTCAGGTTCATGCGTTCGAGATGGCATCGGTCACTCCTCCACAGGTACCCAGGAACGTCGGACGGGGTCCCGCCGGCCGACGCGTTTCCTATGGTCCGGCTAGTCCCCGATGTCCGACATGGGCCGAACGGCTGAAGGTCCCTGTATGGACGGATGATGAATAAGTGAATTTTCCCATTTTGACGATACGAAATGGGATAAAGGGTGACCGAATATGACGCTGGGTGAGTGATCAGACACGAATCTAGCTCACTCGACGGGTGATGGGTAGATCACAAAGAGCACCCAACAAGGCATAACGGACACGCGTAGGGTGCGATTCGGTTGCTGAGGGTGACCCTCGATCGGGTGGAAACTGGACATTTATGTCCGTGGAAGTCCCGCCGTTGACCTCCTGCTGACGGCTGTCGCTGCGGTTGCCGGTTGGCGACCGCCTCGACCCGCGACGGCGGGGCGGCGGCCACGTTGATGTAGCGCCGCACCGGCCCGGGCGGCGACGGACCGGCGGGTCGGCCGGGGGCCAAGGCCTGACGGGTCAGGCCGGCTGGCGGAGCCGATCGGGTCGACGGCCGCGGCCGGCTGGCGGGCTCACCAGGGTTGGCGGGCCCGGTCGGGCGGCTGGTCGCGCGCCGGCGGGCTCGGTTGGGCTCGGTTCGGCTCGGTTGGGCTTGGTTGGTGGGTGGTCGAGGGCTGGTGGCATCGGTCGGCTGGCTGGGGTCGAGCGCTGGCAGGCTCGGTCGGCCTCGGTTGGTGGGCGGCCGAGGGCTGGTGGGTTCGGCGGCGTTGACCTGTATGCGAGGGCCCGGTTCGGCCTCGGAGAGCGTCGGCCCGGGAAGCGCGCGCTGGTTGACGACGTCGACGTTCGGCCATCCCATGATCGAGGGAACGTTCGGGTCGCCAGGGCAGCGCGAACGTTCCCTCGATCATGGGATCGTGCCCGGGCCGACATGAACGCATCGCGGCGGGCACACTGCAGCGGCGGCGGCCGTTACGTGATCGCGGACGTTTCGGTGTGTCTCAGGCCACCGGAACGTCCGTGATCATGAAGTGGCTCCGGGGCATACGCCACCGAGCCGTCAGTTGCAACGCTCCAGGAGTTGGACGGCACGCCAGCGGTCGACCAGTTTTTCGTAGACCTCGGTCGCCGCGTCCGCGTCGCCGCGGGCCACGTTCGACAGGCCGGCCGAAACCAGGCCGGGGGAGTCGTCGGCGGCCAGCGTGTCGTCCGACATCAGTGTGACCAGCCCGCCGTAGTCCAACTCCACGATCGACCGGGAGTGGAATTCTTCCAGCCAGCGGGCGGTCTCCTCGACCGCCACCGTGATCGGGGCGTCGCCGATCGCGCGGCGCAGCACCGCATACGCCCGGTGGGCGCGGCGGCGCGCCTTGGAGATCTCGGTCCGGTAGCGCAGGACGCGCCGGCCCGGGCGCAGCGACAGCTCGCGCTCCTCGAGGTCGACGAAGACGAACCAGCGCAGCGGCACGCCCCACGTGGCGACCTGTTCGTGGACCCGCGGGAGACCCCGCTCGAGGACGCGGTCGCCGCTGCGCCAGTCGTCCACGACGGTCTGTGCCAGGCCGGCGAGCACAGGAGGTACAAACGCATCGGCAATGACGCTGGGAACCCCGTCACGGGCCGTCAGAGCCGCCTCAGCCACCCTGATGCGCAGGTTCCAGGGGCAGACCAGGAGCGTGTCGTCGGCTTCGAGGACGTAGGCCTCGTCGGGGAGGTCGGGGAGGCGGGTCCAGCCGGCGCCGAGCGCCTCCAGCACCGCCGTGCGCTGTCTGACGGGGCCGTCGGTGAGAGCGACGGCCCGGCCTTCCTTGACATAGCGACGCCAGTACAGCTGATGGTCGCGGTCGAAGGCGGCCAGCGGCTCGTACACCCGCAGGTATGACGCGAAGAGCGACGGCACGGGCCGATCGTCGCACGAAACGGCCGAACGACGCGAAGCCGCCCGCGAGTCTGAACGTATTAGGGTCGGATCACCGCACCTCGTTCAGGCGCCGTCCCACGAGGACGGCCCTCGTCGTCTCAGGAGCATCCATGGGTGTCTTCACCACCAGTCACGAGCAGGTTGTGTTCTGCCACGACCGGCAGTCCGGCCTGCGTGCGATCATCGCGGTGTACTCGACCGCACTCGGTCCGGCGCTCGGCGGAACCCGGTTCTACCCGTATGCCTCGGAAGAGGACGCCCTGCACGACGTGCTGGAGCTGTCCCGCGGCATGGCGTACAAGAACGCCCTCGCCGGACTCGATCTCGGCGGTGGCAAGGCGGTCATCTGGGGCGACCCGGACAAGGACAAGAGCGAGCAGCTGCTGCGGGCGTATGGGCGGTTTGTCCAGTCGCTCGGCGGGCGCTACTACACCGCGTGCGACGTCGGCACGTACGTGCAGGACATGGACATCGTGGCGAAGGAGACGAAGTTCGTCACCGGCCGCTCCGAGTCCCACGGCGGGGCCGGCGACTCGTCGGTGCTCACCGCCTACGGGGTGTTCCAGGGCATGCGCGCGGCCGCTGAGCACCGCTGGGGCAGCCCGACGCTGGCCGGTCGCCGGGTCGGGATCTCCGGCCTCGGCAAGGTCGGCAAGCACCTGACCAAGCATCTGATCGACGACGGCGCGTCCGTGGTCGCGACCGACGTGTCGGAGAAGGCCCTGGACTGGGCGAGCTCCACCTACCCGCAGGTGGACCTGGTCGGCGGCAACGACGAGTTGATCAAGCAGGCGCTCGACGTCTACGCGCCCTGCGCGCTGGGCGGTGCTCTCAACGACGAGACCGTGCCGCTGCTGCAGGCCAAGATCGTCGCCGGCGCCGCGAACAACCAGCTGGCTCACCCGGGGGTGGAAAAGCTGCTCGCCGAGCGCGACGTGCTCTACGCCCCGGACTACGTGGTCAACTCGGGCGGCGTCATCCAGGTCGCCGACGAGATCGAGGGCTTCAACTTCGCCCGGGCGAAGGAGCGGGCCGGGCGGATCTACGACACCACGAAGCAGATCCTGCAGCTGGCCTCGGCAGAAGGCGTGCCACCGGCGGCCGCCGCCGACCGCCTCGCCGAACGGCGGATGGCTGAGGTCGGAAGGCTCCGTACCATCTTGGTGTGACCCCTCGCGGGCCCGTGACGACCAACTGACGATGGCGGTGCTTACCCAATCGGTCCGGTCGGGTAAGCAACGCCACCGAAATGGTCGGTAGGGGCGAGATGCCGAAAGGTGCCCGCGACATGTACCGTAAGAGCCACGAGAGATGCCTGACGTTGTCGGGGCCTGCCGGTAATGGCTGCCCCGTAATTCTGTGCGAGGGGGTCGAGCCATGGGGCGCGGCCGTGCGAAGGCCAAGCAGACTAGGGTGGCCAGGGAGTTGAAGTATCACTCTCCCAACACCGACCTCGACGCGCTGCAGCGCGAGCTCGCGGCGGGCAGCCCTAAGTCACGCGACGATTACGCCGAGTATGGCGATCACGTCGATGATGAGGCTGACGACGAGGACGACGGCAACTACGACGACCCCTCCAGCGACAGTGATTGGCGCTCACGGGGTCGTTGACCGATGGTCAACCCGGCTCACGGGCACGTGGACAACCCCACGTGCCCGAGTCGTGTCGTAAACACCCGCACGGTGCACCGTTCTCTCGACGGTTCAACGTGCGGGTATCTCGGCGTCGCTGGGTTCCGTCAACGGGGACGGTTGTTCCAGTTGTAGAACGTCGGGATGTTCTCGAAGTGGTTCCAGGCGCAGACGGCGCTCCTGCCGTCGTCGCCGCTCGCCTCTGCGCGGGCGGCCCTTGCCGCGGCGGCCTCGTCGAGCAACACCCGAAGACCGTCCGCGGCTTCGTAGACGCGCGCGGTGACGGGGTCAGCGTGCTCCGGCATGGTCCAGCACTCCCTCCAGAAGGCGAATCTTGCTGTTCCGGCAGTGGTTCGTCTCGGTGGTATCGAACCTGCCGTGCTCGAAGTAGCGGTTCGCCGCGTGCGCGCCGCCGCAGAACCCGAAGTACGGACAGCGCTGCCGGCAGGCCTCGACGCCCCGCAGGTACTCCGGCACCCACCCCGCCGAGGTGGCCGCGCCGGCCAGGATCGTCGCCAGCGGGGTGTCCAGCACGTTGCCGGAGGAGAAGTCGCCGTACCGCGCGTCGGTGAACCCGGCGAGCTCCGGCGACAGCAGGAAGACCCGTCCGTCCGTGGCCACCGTCGGGATCGGGTCGAGCGCGGCGGGCAGGATGCCGTCTGCGCCGCCGGCGAGGACAGCTCCGGCGTAGCGCAGCGTCCACTCGATCTCCCGCACGTGGATGCGCGGGTCCCGCCGCCACGCCGTGACCAGCTCCGCCCAGAACGACCGCACGGCGTCGGCGCCGAAGTCGTTCGTGCGCGCGTTGACGCCCTCCTGCTCCTCGATGTTGATCCCGAGCACGTCGCAGCCCAGGTCGAGGAAGTAGTCGTACAGCCGGGTGGCCAGGCCCGGGCCGGGATCGCTGACGACGCAGAGTGCCGAGAACGGCACCCCGTGACGTTTGAGTGCCTCGACGCCGCTGAGGATGTGGCGGTACGCCGGGAGCCCCGCCCGATTGACCCGCTCGCCGTTCAGCGGCTCGGGGCCGTCGACGCTCACGCTGACGCGCATCCGGTGCTCGGCGAAGAACTCGCACCACGCGTCGTCGATCAGCGTCGCGTTGGTCTGCACGTGGTGCTCCACGCCCTCGAACGGCGCCATCAGCTCGGCCAGGGCGGCCCGTCCGGCGGCGAGCGGCTCGCCGGCGTGCCAGACGACGGAGAAGCGCTCGTCGGCCGCCGCCCAGGGGTTGACCGACGCCGCCACCGCCTCGGCCACCGCCGGGCTCATCCGGTCGTTGCGCGCCCGGAAGGGAAGGTAGCAGTAAGTGCAGTCGAGGTTGCACAGCGTCGTGGGCTGGAGCACGACATAACTCGGGATCGGCGAGATCCCCCGCATGCCGCTCCACGACACGGCCCGTCCTCCTTTTGGGTGTAGGGACGTGCCGATTCAGCCTAGGTGTATTACTCCGTTGCGGTAAGCCCCGGTAGATCGAATCCGTGACAGTTCACAACGGCGCACAATCCGGCAGTGACGCCACAGGGCACCCATGCGGGTGCCCTGTGGCGTCGTTCTGGGGCCTCTGGAGCTGGTGAGCGTCAGCCGCGGGTGTGCGAGCCCACCATCTGGACCGTGCCGGTGCCCTCGATGACCTCACCGACCTGCCAGGCGTCGATACCGCGGCCGGCCAGGAACGCCAGCGTGCGGTCGGCGTCCTCGGCAGAGACGACGGTCAGCATGCCGATGCCCATGTTGAAGGTGCTCTCCATCTCCGAGTCGTCGATGCGCCCCTTTGTGCGCACCAGCTCGAAGATCGGCTGCGGGCGCCAGGTCGCGCGGTCGACGACGGCGTCGACGTGCTCCGGCAGGACGCGCACCAGGTTGCCCGGGATGCCACCGCCGGTGACATGGGCGAATGCGTGGACCTCGCTCTCCTTGATCAGGTCGAGGCAGTCCTTCGCATAGATGCGGGTCGGCGTGAGCAGCTCCTCACCGAGGGTGCGCTGCTTGCCGAACTCGTCGATGACGCTGTCGAGCCGCATCCGGCCGGCGCCGAGCAGCACGTGGCGCACCAGCGAGTAGCCGTTGGAGTGCAGGCCGCTCGACCGCAGCGCGATGACGACGTCGCCGACCTCGACCCGGTCGCGGCCGAGGATCGCGTCCTCCTCCACGACGCCGACGCCGGTGCCGGAGATGTCGTACTCGTCCGGGCGCATCACGCCCGGGTGCTCCGCCGTCTCACCGCCCAGCAGCGCGCAGCCGGCGTAGCGGCAGCCGTCGGCGATGCCGGCCCCGATCTCGGCGACGCGGTCCGGCACGACTTCGCCACAGGCGATGTAGTCGAGCAGGAACAGCGGCTCGGCACCGCAGGCCACCAGGTCGTCGACGACCATCGCGACGAGGTCGATGCCGACGGTGTCGTGGATGCCCATGGCCTGGGCGATGGCCAGCTTCGTGCCGACGCCGTCGGTCGACGAGGCGAGGATCGGGCTCTTGTACTTCTTGAGGTCCAGCTTGAACAGCCCGGCGAACCCGCCGATGTCGCCCATCACTTCGGGCCGGTGGGTCCGGTGCACCTTGGTGCGGAGCAGCTCGACGGCCTGCTCGCCAGCGTGGATCGACACGCCCGCGTCCGCGTAGGTCACGGTGCGCCTGCGACCCCTGCCGTTGCCGGCGGTCCAGAGCTGCCGCTCGGGGGTGCTGCCCTGGCCGGTCTCACCGGCCTTCTCGGCGCGCTCATCCACGTGCGTCACTTTCTCCCCTTTGATTGCCTCGCGGCGGCCACCGCACTTGCTTCGGGTGGGCGGGTCACGGGCGCAGCAATGCGCCCGCGCCACCCGGACTGGCGGCGACACTCACCGAGTCGCCGTCGGTCGTGGTCGGCGCGGCCCCCGCAGCGCGCGCGACACCTTCCAGGACGTGTTTGCCGATCACGTTGTCAGCGGGAAGCTCGATCGGATATTGCCCGTCGAAACACGCGCTGCACAGCCGTGACGCCGGCTGCTCGGTCGCCGCGACCAGGCCGGTCAGTGAGACGTAGCCGAGCGAATCCGCGCCGATCGACCGGCGGATGCCCTCCAGGTCGAGGCCGTTGGCCAGCAGCTCCGCCCGTGTGGCGAAGTCGATGCCGTAGAAGCACGGCCACTTGACCGGCGGGGAGGAGATGCGCACGTGTACCTCGATCGCTCCAGCTTCGCGCAGCATGCGCACGATCGCACGCTGCGTGTTGCCGCGCACGATGGAGTCATCGACGACGACCAGCCGCTTGCCCCGCACGTTGTCGCGCAGCGGGTTGAGCTTGAGCCGGATGCCCAGCTGCCGGATCGTCTGCGACGGCTGGATGAAGGTGCGTCCGACGTAGGCGTTCTTGATCAGGCCGTGGCCGAACGGGATGCCCGACTCGGTCGCGTAACCGATCGCGGCGGGTGTGCCCGACTCCGGCACCGGGATGACCATGTCGGCCTCGACCGGGTGCTCCCGGGCGAGGGCCCGGCCGATCGCGACGCGCGCGGCGTGCACGTTGCGCCCGACGATCGTGGTGTCGGGGCGGGCCAGGTAGACGTATTCGAACAGGCAGCCCTTCGGGTCCGGGGTGCCGAACCGGCTGGACCGCAGGCCGTGCTCGTCGATGGCGATCAGCTCGCCCGGCTCGATCTCGCGCACGATGCTCGCGCCGACGATGTCGAGGGCGGCGGTCTCGCTCGCGACCACCCAGCCGCGCTCCAGGCGGCCCAGGACGAGCGGGCGGACGCCGTTGACGTCACGGGCCGCATACAGCGTGTCCTCGTCCATGAAGACGAAGCTGAACGCGCCGCGCAGTGTGGGCAGCACTTCCAGCGCCGCGGCCTCGACGGACAGGTCGGGACGGGCGGCGAGCAGCGCGGTCACGAGCGCGGTGTCGTTGGTCGAGTTGATCGCGTCGCGCTCGCCCAGGTCGGCCACGCGGCGGGCCAGCTCGGCGGTGTTGACCAGGTTGCCGTTGTGCGCGAGCGCGATCGTGGTGCCGGCCCGGTCGCCGCCGGCCGCGGTCGACCGCAGCGTGGGCTGGGCGTTCTCCCAGGTGGAGCCGCCGGTGGTCGAATAGCGCGTGTGTCCGATCGCGATGTGACCGCGCAGGCTCGCGAGCGTCGGCTCGTCGAAGACCTGGGACACCAGGCCGAGATCCTTGTAGACGACCACACCGGATCCGTCGGAAACCGCGATGCCGGCCGCTTCCTGCCCACGGTGCTGCAGTGCATACAGCCCGTAGTAGGTCATCTTCGCGACCTCTTCGCCCGGCGCCCAGACGCCGAACACACCGCACTTGTCTTGGGGACCTGGACGCTGGGGGTCGAGTTCGTGGCTCAACCGGCCATCGCCTCGGGGCACGTGCCGCTCCTGTCGTCGCAGTTGGCCGGATTCGGGATGGTCTTCGGAAGAACTGGCTGCGTCTCGCCCGTGATCTCGCCGGGAAGAGCTCGTCGGCCGGGCGGCGGTCTGACGCTGCGGTCTGGTTGCCGTCGCGGGAAATAGTGTACGCGAGGTTTCAGGCATGACGGACAGCCACAGAACGCATGCAGTTTGTGGCCAGTCTGCCGCACGGTCTGCTGGGTTACAAGGGCAGATAGGGGGATAAATCGGCCCGAACCCCGCTGGCGCGGATCTTCCCCGCCGTGACGGCTTCGTGCCATGATTTCCGACCCGTGGCGATCTCGAGCCACGTGGTGGGGTCGGTTTCCACGACGTTGGGTGGCGTACCTCTCGTGTGTCTCGGACCCTCGATGCACTGAATCGCGCCGTATGGAGGAACGCGGACCTCCACCGAACGTCCCGGTGCGCGGGACCGCAGGTCGCCGAGGAGTTCTCGGACGGCGTCACGCAGTGCGAGTCGGTCGGGAACGAGTCCGCCGTTCAGTGCATCTAGGACGGTTTGCACCGTGTCGGAATATCGGTGCGCATTGGACATGTCGGGACGATACGACCGTGGCCGGGACAGTCGCAACACCGTCCGCCTTTCGCCGACCCCTCTGGACAAGGCATAGTTTGCTGCGGCGCACCATGCAAGGCGAGTCTCGCTCGCATGTTGGACCACAGACAGACATGCTCGGCAGTGACGCTCGGGTGAAAGTCAAGATCCGGAGGGGTGTGGACGTGACTGCGCACCGACGAGCCCTGCTGCTACGAGCAGGGGCGGTGGCTGTTCTGGCGGCAGGTGCTCTGCTCGGCGTGGCAACGCCGGCATTCGCTGAAACCACGGTCAAGCTGCAGTCGAGCTCATTCGACATGAACGCCGGTGAAACGAAGAGTCTCGTGGTCACCGTCACCAGTGACACTCCGACCATGACCGTGGTCACGGTCGATGTGCCGTCAGCCAATGGCAACCTGACCGTGAGTGGGTGCGGCTCGAGCGGATCGACCAGCGTCACATGCAGTGACGTTGCCGTTACGCCGGGCGGAAAAACGCTGACCTTCCAGATCGTGGCCAAGAGCCCGAGCACGCTGCAGCCGGGACAGAATCTGTCCGATCAGCAGGGTTCGGTCAAGGTCGGGGCGACCGACCCGGTTGCAGCCGGGTTCAAGATCAACCTGAAGGGTCCTGCAGCACCGCCGTCGCAGGCGGCGCAGACCGTCACCGAGGTTTCCGGCACCGTCACCGACTCCGGCACCGGCGCGGTGATCAAGGGCGCTCAGGTCGTCATGCAGGACGGCGCGGGCAAGAGCCGCTCGGCGCAGACCGACAACAACGGGCGGTATCGGTTCGCCGGCAGTGAGAGCACTCCGATCGCGCCCGGCGGCATCACGGTGAGCGCCGGGTTCGACGGGTATTCGAACGGTCAGAAGGAGGCCACCGGCGCCGCCGGGCGGGCCGTGACCAACCTCAAGATCGCGCTGGTCGCGCTTGCCCCGAGTGAGTCGGCAGCCCCGCTGCCCTCCGCCGGTGACGCGACGCCGGAGACTACGGCGACCGGTGGCGTCGCGGCCCCGGAAAACACGACGAACACCTCCTCCGGCGGCGGTAGCGGCTTCTCCTCCTGGATCCTCATCGCGTTGGGTGCGCTGCTGGTGATCTTCGGCATCGTCGCGATCGTGCTGCTCCTGCGTCGTCGCGGCGACGACGATGACGACGAGGTCGAGGAAGAGGCCCCGCGGCGCGGCGGCCCCGGCGGCCAGCGTCCCGGCTACCACGCACCGCAGGCCGACCCGACCATGGTCGGCGCCATGGGCGCCCCGACGATGGTCAGCCGGAGCACCGCCAACGACGCGACCGCGATCGTGCGGCCCGGCGGCTTCAACGACTTCGACGTGCCACCGGACCCGTATGGCGCGCCGCCGCCCCGCACGGGCGGGTTCGCCGCATCCCCGCCGCCCAGCCAGGGCTATGGCCCCGCGGCCGGCGGTGGCTACAACGATGCCGGTGGTTACAACGACCGGGGTGGCTACGGCCCGGCATCCCGCCCGCCGGTCGACCCCTACGACCCCGGCTATAGCGCGGGTGCGGGTGCAGGCGGTGGATACGGCGACGCGACCCAGCAATACGAGCCGGGCGCCGGCAACTACGGCAGTGGCGGCGGTTACGGCGGTCAGGCCAACGGTTACGGCGCTGACGGTCCGTCGGCGGGCGGCGGCTACGGCGGTCAGGCCAACGGCTATGGCGCTGACGGTCCGTCGGCGGGCGGCGGCTACGGCGGTCAGGCCAACGGCTATGGCGCTGACGGTCCGTCGGCGGGCGGCGGCTACGGCGGTCAGGCCAACGGCTATGGCGCTGACGGTCCGTCGGCGGGCGGCGGCTACGGCGGTCAGGCCAACGGTTACGGCGCTGACGGTCCGTCGGCGGGCGGCGGTTACGGCGGCGGCCCGGGTGCTGGTGGCGCCCACGGCGGCCCGGGTGCCGGTGGCGCCCAGGGCGGCTACGGCCAGGGCGGCGGTTACGGCGGCCCCTCGGCGGGTGCCGGCTACGGCCCTGGTGGATCCGGTGGCCACGGCGGCGACAACGGCTACGGCCCCAGCGCGGGCGACGGTTACGGGCCGAGTGCCGGCAACGGCTACGGACCGAGCGCCGGCAACGGCTACAACGGCGGCGGTGACTACGACGGCCCGTATGCCGGCCGTGGCGGCTACGAGCAGCGCGGTGGGTACGAGCCGGCCGCCGGCTACGAGCGTGACGGCTACGAGCGGGCGCCCGAGCCGCCGCGGGCCGGCAACGGCTACAACGGCGGCGGCGACTACGAACAGCGTGGCGGCTACGGCAACGCCAACGGGGCCGGCAACGACGGCTACGACGGCGCCCGCTCGCAGCGCGGCAACGGCAACGGCAACCGTCGCTCGCTCGACTGGTTGGACGACTGACCGGAAAACCAGCTGGCCGTGGAGACCCGGCCCCAAGCCGTCGCACCGGCGCGGGGACGTCTCCACGGCCAACGCCTATGTTGCGGTGGGTGTGGCGGCACGGCACGCCACGTCGAGCTCGGTGGCCGGAGACGAGGTCTGCCGCGGGTGCGTCACCCAGAGCCAGCGCACCTTACGCAGCATTCGGGTGGCCGGCCCTGCGGCCCGGTGCCGGGGGGTATGGCCGGCGCTGCTTCGTTGAACACTCACGAAACTGAGTGTGCAGGGACGGTGACAGGATCGTCAGGCCCCGAACGGTCCGGCCGATGCGCTGGTCAGAGCCCCTGCCGAGCCGTCCGGATTCCCCCGATCGTAGGTGAGTATCCGATCACGGTGTGTTGAGTAGGTGGCCGAACTCGGCGTGGAGGACCACCCCGGTCTCCAGTGCGGTCAGGGCCAGTGACAGCCGCCGTCGCAACGACGCGCGCAGATGTGCGTCCGCCAGGGACGACCACCGCACACCGGTGAGCTCCGACGCCTGCGGGCGCAGCTGTGTGCCGGCCAGGATCACGCCGCCGTCGAAGACGAACTGCACCTGGTCGCTCCACGGCCCGCGCCCCGGCGTCCAGTCCACGACCAGCAGGCGCCGGATCGACAGGTCGAGCCCGACCTCCTCGAGCACCTCCCGGCGGCACGCCTCGGACGGCGGCTCGCCCGTCTCCACGATGCCGCCCGGGAGGTCGAGGTACGGCTTGTAGTTCGGCACGACGAACAGGATCCGGTTGTCCGGGTCGCGGATGACGGCGCCGGCGGCGACGGTCTTGTGCGCCATGCGTTTGGCGATCCCCGGATGGAACTCGCGCTCCGGCTCGCCCTCGAGCTCGAAGTCCTCGCTGAACCGTGTGTCCATCGCAGGGCAGCCTACGACGAGCGCCGCATGTGCAGCCGCACCGTCGTCCCGGCCTCACCCGTGCGCATCTCCAGCAGGTCGCAGATCTGGCGGGCGATCCACAGCCCGTGCCCCTTACCCGCCTGCGGGTCGGCGCGGAGGAAGCCGAGGAAGTTGTCCGCCGCCGCGCCCGGGTCGAAGATCTCGCAGACGACCCGCCGGTCCGTGGCCCACAGCCGGGCCTCGCCGTGGCCGGCACCGTGGCGCAGCGCGTTGGTCGCCACCTCGTTGACCGCGAGCGTGAAGTCGTCGAGCCGGGCCGTCGGCACGCCCAGGCGGACCGCGTGGTCGGCGACGAACTGCCGTACCGGCGCGAGGTCACCGAAGATCGGCAACCATTCGACGCCGTGGTCGGGTCGCACGATCAGCGGCACGTTGTGCTCGGCGTAGTAGTAGGCCGGGTCGGTGTACGTGTTGCTGCTCTCGCTGCCGGTGCCGACGGCCAGCTCGGGATGGGTGCGCCGGGCGTCGTCCACGATCGCCGGGGGCAGGGTGCGGCTGTCGTAGCCGCACACGACCCAGGCGCGGGAACTCGCAAGAGCGACGTTCATGACCGACTCGTAGCGGCCCCACTCCGCCGTCTCCAGATCGTCGAGCCCCGTCCACACCGGCTCGCCGAGGACCCGCAGGATGCCTCTGTCGCCGTGCAGGGCGTCGATGCGGCGGTGGTGGGCGTTGAGGGTGCGGCCCGGCGAGTCGAACCAGTTCGTCGGTGACAGGAACGTGACCTCGGAGGCGGTGCCGTGGTCGAGATGGTCGCGCAGGAGCTCGGTGTTGCCGGACGAGGTCACCGCGACGACCGTGTCGCCTCGGTGCAGGCCCTCGGTCACGAAGGGCACGGCGGCGGCGAGGAACGCCGACGGCGAGTCGAACAGCAGTGCCTGGTGGATCAGCACGTCGGCTCCCCGTCGAAGGACAGGCCGGGCGTGGCGTCCCAGCCGACGATGCGCAGCACCTTGCGCAGGGTCGGCGACAGGTGGCGCACCTGCAGCTTGCGCTCCGGTGTGATCGACTCGGCGAAACGGACCATGGCCCGGATGCCGGCCACGTCGATGAACTGGAGGTCGGCGAGGTCGAGCACGATCACCGGCTCGGCGGCGGTCCAGCCCCCGGCCTGCGCGAGCGCGCCGGCGAAGGCCCCGGCGGTCGCGTCGTCGACGGTGCCGGTGACCTTGAGGCCGCGCGGGGAGAAGGTGGGGACGATACGGAGCCGCCGGTCGTCGTGGAGCGGGTCGATGCACACGACGCTGGTGTGGCGGGCCACCAGGCCGGTCATGTCGGCCCGTTCGAAGAGCCGTTCGTCGTACTGGCAGATCGCCGCCAGATCACCCGATTCCACGACCGTCGAGGCGACGCCGGACTCGTACTCGTGCAGCCGCACGGTGTCCGGCAGGCTGCGCAGCGCCCAGCTCATCTCGCCGGTGAGCCGCAGTCCCTGGAAGCCGGCGGCGCGGGCCTCGCGGATCGCGTGCTGGATGCCGTCGACGAGGTCGGCCGGGTCGAAGGGCGTCTCGCCGGCCGGGCGCACCTCCAACTGGCCGCGGGCGATGGCGAGCGCGCCGTCGATGCCCCGCGGGTCGAGCCACGCGTCGATGGCGTCGGGCGCGGTCTTGTCCGAGTAGTAGAGCACCCGTTCGCCGCGGGTCAGCCCGTCGGCGATGTACGCGGACACCACCTCACGCTGCTCGACGTCGCTGGCGAACGGCAGGCAGAGGTGATCACCCAGGCGGATGTGCCTGGTGTGCTTGATCAAAATGCTCTCGCTGATGGTCTTCAAATTACGCGTCCCGCAGCAACGCCGCGCGCCGAGATCCCGGAACTACGGCTGTTGATGCCGGATGCAGCAGGTGCTGCACACTTTCGGTGTCGGCAGGGTGAAGGCCAGGCAGCAGGTGCGGCGCTGGATGTCGAGGCCGCCGCCGGGTCGCTCCGTCAGGTCGACCAGCGACTCGGCGTCGAGCGCGGTGAGGACCCGGCGGGCGATGTCGATCGTCGGGCCGGGCAGGGAGTCGGCGGCGCGTGACAGCCCATAGGCGACGCCGGAGGCGACCGAGCCCCACAACGTGCGCCGGCCGATGTGGACGTGCTTGCGGAACTCGTCGATCAGCGGGTCGAGGTGCGCGTCGACCAGCGACCGGCGCAGCACGCCGAGCAGTTCTTCCTCGTCGTCGACGATGAGCAGGCCTGGCGTGTCGGTGGCGACGATCGGGTCGGTCGCCAGTACCGCGGTCACCGGGTCGCGCAGCGCCAGGGTGAGGAAGGGCTGATTCGGCGAGTAGCGCACCAGCACGTGGTCGGGCGTCATCAGCGGCACGCGCCGGGAGGCGGCGAAGCCGAGGACGGCCGGCAGCGCCAGCCAGTAGGAGTAGCACTTCCACGCGAGCGCGGCGGCGGCGTGCGGCTGCGCGCTCCAGCGCCGGGCCGCGGTGTCGAGGAGCTCGGGGACCCGGAGCTCACCTGCGCTGTGCCAACCCTGCGCCGGCCCGGCGACGAGTCCGGGCACCAGCCCCTGGAGTGAATCTTTGCCGTGCCGGTGCTGCAAGGCGGCGAGGGTCGCCACGACAGGTGCCAGCGGCTCGGCGGAGCCGCGGCTGATGAGCGCGGTCACGTTGGGTCGCCGAAGAGGGTGGGTGGCGCGAGCCGGTGACACCGTGACGGCGCAGTCGTGCCGTGCGCGTGATTGGTGCTCACCACCGTCAGATACCCCCAGATGTGCATGCCAAGCGCCCACGATACAGCTATTAGGTAAGCCTAACCAGCGTTTCGTCGTCACACTTGCGCGGCTACGTTCCGTAGTCGACCAGGGGCCGCGCGGTGATCGAAATACGTTGATCAAGACTGATGTCACGGTGTTGTCAACCATTTTGTCAGGAATCTGTCCGCTTGGTCTGGCCAACAGCCGGACTCGGGGACACTAAACGGACAGGGGCCGTCTCCCTGTAGGGCTGGGCCGAACATGACCACGAACGACTCTTCACCCGTGCAGCGGGCGTCTGAGGCGTTCGTCGCGGAGTTCGCGCGTTGGCGCGTCGACCGGGGCATGTCCAAGAAGCAGCTGGCTGCCGCGATGGGCTTCGACGCCTCCTACGTCAGTCATGTCGAGGCGCGCCGCCACCGCCCCACCGAGGATTTCGCCCGGCGCGCCGAGGCGATCCTGCAGAGCGGCGGGGCCATCTGGCAGCGGTACAAGGAGTACGACGAGCTGCGCGCGACCGCCCGCAGCCGCGTGGGGCTGCCGGGGAGGGATCCGCCCGTACCGGATCAATGGCTGCCGCCCGGCACGGGACTGGTCGTGGAGCGGGAGACCGCCCGCCTGTCCTACGTCGACGGCAAGTATCGGTGCACGGTCCGCCGTGCCCTCTACAACGCCGGCACCGAGCCGATCACCCGGTATCTGGTCCGGATCTCCGTGGATCGCTACCCGGACGACCCTGCGCGCTCCAACCGCCATCACCGTGACCACCCGCTGTCGTGGGACGAGCTGGCTCTGGTCGCGTCGTGCGCCGGGGAGCCCATGGAGTGGCGGTCGAAGACCGACCGTGACGCGCTCAAGGAGGCGTGGCTGCTCTTCGAGAACGCGCAGGGCCGCTTCCCGCTGTACCCGGGGCAGCGGACCACGATCGCGTATTCGTGGCACATCGGCGTCGAGAAGTGGGGCCACTGGTTCCAGCGCTCGGTCCGGCTGCCCACCCGGCAGCTCACGATCGAGGTCGAGTTCCCGGCGCGGATGCGACCGGTGGTCTGGGGCGTGCAGACGACGCTGTCCGCTGAGGAGGTGCCGCTGCGCACGCCGATCACCCACGAGCTGTCCGCCGACGGCCGTGCGGTCTTCTCGTGGCACACGGAGACGACCGCACTGCACGATCGGTACCGGCTGGAGTGGCGGTTCCGTGGCACCCGCCCGGTCGGCGCGGTCGAGCAGTCCGACGACTGGGAGGAGCCGCCCCACGCGCAGTCGGCGTCGACGGACGCGGTGCGTGACGCGGGTGTGGTTCAGCGCGGCGAGAACGTCCTGGACCGCCCGGTCCGCCCGCTCGACCTGCCCGGGGACTCCGCTCGGGTCGAGGGGGTGGTCGACAAGTTGTCCGCCGCGCTGGACCGTGTCGAGGAACTGCATCCTTTTGTGCAGGGGGTTGGCTTGGCGGCCCCGCAGGTCGGTGAGAGCCTGGCTGTGGTGGTCGTCCGGCCCGCCGGGCCCGGAGCCGGACAGATCGTGCTGCTCAACCCCAGGATCGTCGAGCAGTCGGAGGAGACCGACGAGGAGTTCGAGGGGTGCCTGTCGTTCTTCGACGTCCGCGGGCTGGTGCGCCGGCCCCGGTGCGTGACGGTTGAGAGCGAGCGGCTCGACGGCACGCGTTTCCTGGCGGTGTACGAGGGATCCGTCGCCCGGCAGGTCGTGCACGAAATCGACCACCTTGACGGGCGGCTGTACCTGCACCGGATGGAGGTCGACGCGCCCCTGGTGCCGACGACGGAGTGATGCATTTCTCCGCAAATGCATTCGAAATGAATGAATGAATAATGGAACGGCGTTCAGCCGTTATCGTGCGGTGATGACGACAGGGCGGGTAGCGGATCACCGACGCAGCGTCGTCGGTGCCGGAGACCTCGCCGACGGCGCGTACCTCGTGCGGGTCATGTCCGGGCTCGGGATCCGCCAGCTCGGGGCCGCGCCCATCCTGACCCGGACCGACCACGCCCCCTATCTACTGCCCGAGGAGCAGGCCGAGGTCGCGACCACCGTGCGCCGCCTCCGGCGGATGGCGGCGCGGGTCGAGGAGCTCTACCCGTTCGGCAACGGCATGGGGATCGCCGCGCCGCAGATCGGCATCCCGCGCCGGGTGGCGATCGTCCGGCCGCCGGACGGCGCCGACCTGATCGTGCTGATCAACCCCGTCGTCATCGGCCGGCAACCGGTTCGGGACCGTTCCGGAAAGCATTACGAGGGCTGCCTGTCGTTCTTCGACGTGCGCGGTCTCGTGCGCCGCCCGGAATGGATTCACGTACGGCACCGCACCATCGACGGCGGATTCCTGAGAACCGTTTTCCGAGGGGTGCTCGCCCGCCTCGTCGAGCACGAGATCGACCATCTCGACGGTGTGCTCTACCGCCAGCTCCTGGAAGAGGGCGACCGGTTGGTGCCCGTCGGGGAGTACCGGAAGTTCACGCCAATTCGCCGGCCGCCGTCAGGAATGCCGCTTCCACGTACACCGTGATCCAGCGCGCCGGGCGCCAGCCGGACAGTCGGTGCGACGGCCGCCGGTCGCGCTCGCTACCTGTCCAGCGCGCGCGGCGGCGCGTCACGGGGAAATCCGCCGTCTCCACCCCGCGTCGCACATCCAGTGCGATGGGAAGTCTGCCCAGGTAGTGACTCTGCTTCATAGACGGCTCCTAACGTTGGACGGCGAAGGGTACCGATGAGCAATCTGTCGCGATTACTGAAGGAGAGCTGGACACTCGTCGAGGAACAGCAGGACAAGGTCGCGGGCTATTTCTACGCGCGCATGTTCCTCGACAACCCCCAGTTGCGGGACCTGTTCCCGGTCCAGATGGACGTCCAGCGCTCCCGACTGCTGGGCGCCATCGTCACCGCGGTACAGACGTCCGGCGACCCCGACCGGTTCGCGGACTACCTCCAGGCGCTCGGTCGCGATCACCGCAAGTTCCACGTCGAGGCCCAGCACTACGACATCGTCGGCAACGCGCTGATCGAGGCGCTGCGGACGTTCGCCGGCGACGAGTGGAGCTACGAGTACGAGCAGGCGTGGCGCGACGGCTACGCGGCGATCGCGCACAAGATGATCGAGGGTGCCGACGCCGACAACGCCAACCCGCCCTACTGGCACGCCGAGGTGCTCCACCACGAGCGCCGCAGCCGGGACATCGCCGTGATCACCTGTCGGCCGATGCAGCCGCTCGAGTTCCGTGCCGGGCAGTACGTCAGCGTCGAGACCAGGTACCAGCCGCGCCTGTGGCGGGCCTACTCCATGGCCAACGCGCCCCGCAAGGACGGCTCCATCGACTTCCACGTGCGCGCGCTGGGCGCCGGCTGGGTGTCCTCCGCGCTGGTACGGCGGGTGCGGCCCGGCGACATGATCCGTCTGGGCGCGCCCATGGGCTCGATGACCCTCGACCGCCGGTCGACCCGTGACATCGTCTGCGTCGCAGGCGGCACCGGGCTCGCCCCGATCAAGGCCCTCATCGAGGAGATGACCCGGGCCAACCGGACGCGCTGGGTCCACGTCTTCTTCGGCGCCCGGGACCGCGACGACCTGTACGACCTGGACTGCCTCAACCGCCTCGCGGCCCGGTACCCCTGGCTCTCGGTCGTCGCCGCCACCAGCGAGGACCCGGAGTCCCCCGGCGAGCACGGCAACATCTCGGAGATCGTGGGCAGCTACGGGCCGTGGCAGGAACACGACTTCTTCGTCTCCGGCTCCGCCGCGATGGTCCGCGCCACCCTGCGCACCCTCGCGGAGATGCAGGTCCCGGCCATGCGCATCAAGTACGACACCTTCGGTGATTCCTGAAAGACCGTGCGGACAGGTCGGCAGTGCGGCGCCGGCCTGTCCGCCTGACCGCCGTGGTGCGGTTACAGTTGCGCCGTGATCGACAGGCGGGGCCTCCGGGCCGAGGTGCTGCTGGTCCTCGGGGTGTCGCTCGGCTCGTCCGCGATCTACGCGATCCTGCGCATCATCGACCGGCTCACGTTCGTCAAGCCGCTGTCCGAGCAGACCGCCACCCTCAATCCGTCGGTGACGCCGGACCGGCCGTGGCTCGACCTCGCCTACCAACTCGCCGGGGTCACGCTGGGGGTCGTGCCGGCGCTGCTGGCCGTACACCTCCTGGGGCGGACGACCCCACCTTCGGCGATCGGCCTGGACCTCCGCCGTCCCGGTTTCGACCTGGGGACCGGTGCGGCGCTCGCGGCGCTCATCGGGCTGCCCGGACTCGGCCTCGTCTGGCTCTCGCGTGAGATCGGCATCAGCGCGCAGATCGTGCCCGCGGCCCTGGAGCCGGTGTGGTGGGCGGTGCCGGTGCTGATCCTCGCCGCGATCCAGAACGCGGTGCTCGAAGAGGTCGTCATGATCGGCTATCTGCTGACGCGGCTGCGCGACCTCGGGTGGAACGGCTGGGTCGCGATCGTGACGAGCGCGGTGATCCGCGGTTCGTACCATCTGTACCAGGGCTTCGGCGCCGGGTTCGCCGGCAACGTCGTGATGGGCCTCGTCTTCGGGTACTTCTTCCGCCGCACCCAGCGGGTCATGCCGCTGATCGTCGCGCACACGCTGCTGGACGTCGTGGCGTTTGTCGGATACGCCCTGCTCAAGGATCATTTGGCGTTCTTGAGATAGGGCAAATCGCCACAATTAGTCTGGCCACGTGGGCCGAATCCTTCTCGCACTCACCCTGGTGCTGTCAACCGTCTTCGCGCTGCCCGCCCCGGCGGCCTCCGCGAAGGCGGACCCGGCGCTCTACATCGTCCAGTTGGCCGGCGACCCGGCCGGCCGGCAGGAGTCACTGCGAACGGGCATCCGGTCGAACCGGGCGGCGGTCCTGCGAGCCGCCGGTGTCACGAAGACCGTCGCCGACTACGAGACCGTCTTCAACGGCTTCGCCGCGGCGCTGACCCCGGCGCAGAAGGCCCGTGTCGAGCGGACCCCGGGGGTCGAACGGCTGTGGAAGAACGAGAAGCGGACGGTCCAGACCTTCTCCACGCCGGCCTTCCTCGGGCTGAGCGGCGCCGGTGGCGTGTGGGACAAGCGCTTCGGCGACCCGGCCCGCGCCGGCGCGGGCATGATCATCGGTGTCGTCGACACCGGCTTCTGGCCGGAGAACCCGAGCCTGGCCCCGCTGCCCGAGCCCAGGCCCGACCGGGCGACGATCGAGAAGAAGTGGTACGCCGACGGCGTCGACAAGTGCGACGAGGGCACCGGCACCCCGCAGCAGCGGATCACCTGCAACAACAAGGTGATCGGCGCGCGCTACTACGACAGCAGCGGCTTCGGCGACTGGTCGGGGGAGTTCCGGTCGCCGCGCGACTACGACGGCCACGGCACACACACGGCGACCACCGCGGCGGGGCTGCACGACGTGCCGGCGACCATCAACAACGAGCTCGTCGGAAACGTCTCCGGCATGGCGCCCGCGGCGCGGATCGCGGTCTACAAGGCGCTGTGGCGCCAGGCCGACGGCGAGGGCTCCGGCGGCACCGTCGACCTGCTCGACGCGGTCGACGACGCGGTGACCGACGGCGTCGACGTCCTCAACTACTCCGTCTCCGGTTCGACGTCGCTCGTGGTCGACCCGATCGAGTTGGCCTTCTTCAACGCCGCCGCGGCCGGGGTGTTCGTCGCCACGTCCGCCGGCAACTCCGGGCCCGACGCCTCCACCGTCGCGCACAACGCCCCATGGGTCACGACGGTCGCGGCCAGCTCGCACGACCGCGGCGCGGCCAAGTCCGTGACCCTCGGCAACGGCAGGACCTACACCGGTGCCGGCCAGGGCCCGGCGCTGCCGTCCGCCCCGCTCGTGGACTCCGTCACCGCCGGCCTGCCCGCCGCGGAGGCGACGAAGGTCGAGCTGTGCCATCCCGGCACGCTCGACCCGGCGAAGGTCAAGGGCCGGATCGTGCTGTGCAAGCGGGGCGTCAACCCGCGCACCGACAAGAGCATCGCCGTCCGCGACGCCGGCGGGGTCGGGATGGTGCTCTACAACGCCGACGAGAACTCCCTCAACGCCGACTACCACGTCGTCCCCACGGTGCACGTGGACCACCTCGCGGGTGCGGCGATCAAGGCGTACGTCTCGGAACCCAAACCGACCGCCGCGCTGTCCGCGGTCTCGAAGGTCGTGCCGCGCGCCCCGGCGGTGGCCGCCTTCTCGGCTGCCGGCCCGGCCGTCGCCGGCAGCGGCGACCTCATCAAGCCCGACATCACCGCACCCGGCGTCGACATCGTCGCCGGCGTCTCCCCGGCCGGCCACCACGGCAACCTCTACGACGGTGAGTCGGGCACGTCGATGTCGGGCCCGCACATCGCCGGCATCGCCGCCCTGGTGCGCGCGAAGCACCCGGACTGGTCTCCCGCGGCGGTCAAGTCGGCGCTCATGACCACCGCCGGCGTCACGGACAACACCGACGGCCGGATCCAGCGCGGGGACGCCGACGCCACGCCGCTCGACTACGGCTCCGGTCACGTACGCCCGGCCCGGGCCTTCGACCCGGGCCTGGTTTACGACTCCGGCGCCCACGACTGGGCGCGTTACGCCTGCGGGATCGGGCAGTTGCAGGTCGTCAGCGACTGGTGCCCGATCGTCGGCACGATCGACCCGAGCGACCTCAACTACCCGTCGATCGCGATCGGTTCGCTGCCCGGCGAGCAGACGGTCACCCGGACCGTGACCAACGTCGGCAAGCAGCCCAGCGTCTACGCGGCGACGGTGTCGTCGCCGCCGGGCACGACCGTGACGGTCACGCCGTCGACGATCAGCGTGGGACCGGGCAAGAGCGCGACGTTCAAGGTCACCGTGACCCGCACGTCGGCGCCGTTCCGCGAGTGGACGTTCGGCTCGATGACGTGGACGGACCTGCGCGGCCACACGGTGCGCAGCCCCATCGGCGTCCGCCCGGTCGCGCTCACCGGCCCCGGCGAGATCACCGGCGCCGGCCCGGCCGGCCGTGGCACGATCGACCTGCGGGCGGGCTACTCGGGCACGGTGACGGCCCGTGCGTACGGCCCGGCCCCGTCCACGGTCCACACCCGCAAGCTCGTCGGCAGCACGGCGGCGTTCCTGCCGGGCGCCCCCGGCGTGTCGCCGAGCATCTTCACGTTCGAGGTCAGGGTCCCGCCCGGCACGAAGCTCGCACGGGTGTCCACATTCGCCGCCGACCACGCCCCCGGCACCGACCTCGACCTGTACGTCTACGACGGCACCACGCTGATCGACCGCAGCGACGGCACGACGGCCGACGAGGAGATCCCGCTGACGACCGCGGGGGTCTTCGAGGTGTACGTGGTGCAGTTCGGCCTGCCGGCCGACGTCGCCGAGCAGGAGGTGAAGGCGCACCTGTTCCTGGTCGGCGCGAGCGCACCCGCCAACCTGTCCGTGACGCCGGCCTCGGCACCGGCTTCCCCTGACGAGACGGTGTCCTTCGACGTGTCGTGGTCGGCGCTGTCCCCGGCCCGGCGATACCTCGGCATGGTGGAGTTCACCGACGGCAAGGTGGCGCGGGCCTGGACGACGGTGGCGATCGGTCCGTAGTGCCTATGGACCACCGGCGTCGTGTCCGGGCGGGACATTTGTCGACCGCGGCGGGTGTCGAACTGTGGAACCCGGGTAAAGAGCCCCGTCTCATTGATCTTGACGGGGGTTCCGGTCCGGGGACCAGAGAAGGACACGGCAGTGGCGGAGCCGCTTTACATCATGTTTGCCGGAACGTCGTGGGACGGTGTGGTGAGCCCTGACCGGCTCCTGGCCACCGCGTTGGCGGCGCACGCCGAGATCCTGTGGGTCGACCCGCCGATCTCGGTGGCGACCTCGGGCCGCTACCGGTACGGCGCATCCCGGTTCGGCGGCACGCCCAAGCTCGCGCGACTGAACGACCGGATCACCCGGCTCACTCCGCGTGCACTGCCGCTGCACACCCGGCCCTACGTCAAGGTCAGCACCGCCGCGCTGGTCAGGGCGCAGACCCGGTGGGCGCTGCGCCGCCTCGGCCGCCGGCCGCACGTGGTGATCGCGTGCAACCTCGTCGACGTGCTCCGCGGCTGGCAACCCGAGGTGGTGAAGGTCCTCTACGGCACGGACGATTACGTTGCCGGCGCCGGGCTCATGGGGCACAACTCGAGGCGGGTCGCCCTGGACGAGCGGCGCCAACTCGCCCACGCCGATCTGGTCCTCGCGGTCTCCTCGGTACTGGCGGAGCGCTGGTCGTCACTCGGCGCACGGCACCTGGCGCTGATCCCCAACGGGGTGCAGACCTCCGCCTACCGCGATCTGGACAGCATCGCCCCGGCCGAGCCCGCCTCGGCACTTCCGGGCCCGGTCGTCGGCGCGCTCGGGCACCTCTCCGAACGCATCGACATCGACCTGCTCGAAGCGCTCGCCGACGACGAACTTTCACTGCTCCTGGTCGGCCCGCACGACGCGCGCTGGGAGCCGGAGCGCTTCGCCGCGCTGGCTGCCCGCGAAAACGTGCTCTGGGTGGGGCGCCAGCCGTTCGAGGCGGTGCCTTCATTCCTGCGCGCCGTCGACGTCGGGATCACGCCGTACCGCGACACCGCGTTCAACCGTGCGTCGTTCCCGCTCAAGACGTTGGAGACCCTGGCCGCGGGCAAGCCGGCGGTCAGCACCGACCTGCCGGCGGTGCACTGGCTCGACACGCCGCTCATCAGGGTCGCCGACACGCCGAAAACCTTCGTGGCGGCAGTGCGGGAGGCGGCGACGGAGTCCCGTGTGCCGGAACTGGCCAAGGCCCGCCGCGATTTCGCCGAGCGACACTCGTGGGACGCCCGGGCCGCCGCCGCCGTCCATGCCGTCGAAGGGATTGTCGCGGACAAGCGTGAGGAGCTGTTCGGTCGCCGGGTCATCACGTAGCCGTGCTCACTGATCAGCCGGTGCCGTGGTGGACGGCGACGGTCCCCGGACATGGACAAGGACCCGGAGCCACCGTGCCGGCCCGCCACGACCGTCCCGTAGATCCCGCCACGAAGGCCACCACGGTCGTCACCGCGAGGACGAGCACGGCTGAGGCGTAGATGTCGAACACCGTGGCAAGCCCGATCCACGGCACCGCAATGCCCGCGAGCACGGCCGGCACTCCCAGGGCGAGGTAGGCGGCGACATAGATCGCACCGACGACACTCGCACGCTGCTCGCTGCCCACCTCTGCGGTCAGCAGCCGGAAAACGCCGGTGAACGCCGGACCGAAACCCACACCGACGGTCGCGGTTCCCAGGTAGAACAGCGTGCTGTCGGTGCGGCTGACGGCGATCAGCGTGAGCACAACACCGGCGACGAGGGTGCCGCTGCCGGAGATGACGGCACGCCTGGGCGACCAAGACCGGGTCGCGACCGAGCCGGCTGCTCCCGTCGCCGACAGCGTGAAGATGACCAACCCGCCGGCGAGGCCGGACTGTTCATGGAGGACGGTCCGCACGATCGACGGGCCCAGCGACAGGTAGAGCCCGCTCAGCGCCCAGAACGCGACGATGCACGGTGCAAGCTTCGCGAACGTCGCGGTCAGCGCTGGTGGCACGGAGACGCGAGGGCGTATCCCGGGATGCCACCGGGTCCGCTGCGACACGGTCTCCGGCATGGCCGGCACGGCGCCCAGCACGACGATGAAAAAAGCAGCCAGCGCCCAGAACACCAGCGGTGCATGTGGCGGCGCGAAGGTGGTCACCAGGCTGCTGCCCAAGCCGCCGACGGCAAGCCCGACCGCCGGCGCGACGCTGCCGGCCAGCGCTCCGGATCCCGGGCGGTCAGGCGGCTGCACGTCGAAGAGCATCGCGCCGATCGCCCCGGTGGCGATGCCGGTGCCGAGCCCCTGCAGGATCCGGGCGACAAAGAGCGTCGTCGTGCCACCGGCCATCGCAAACGCGAGCATCGCAACGGACTCGATCACCAGGGCGACGGCCAGCACAGGTCGCCGTCCCAGATGGTCCGATGCCGAACCGGCCCACACGAGCGCCGCGAGCAGCGTCGCCACGTACACCGCGTAGACGACGGTGAGCGTGGCCGTGGAGAAATGCCACCGCGCCTGGTAGACGGCGTACAGCGGTGACGGTGCACTCGCCGCGAACAGGAACATGACCAGGATGACCGCGAGAAGCCAGAACGTCGCGGTGCGGGAAAGTCGCATCACCGCTCGGCCGCGGTCGGCGTCGCACAGATCACGGGCCGAAGCTAACGAAGCCAGGCATACGACCAGGTGATACCTGGGCACACCGGCCGGCCGGTGCCGGTTCGGCGCCCGGCCGGCGGGAGCGGGCTCGTGACATGGCGGCGACGTTTGGCCGGGCGGCGGTGCTGTGTCATCGTCGCGGTCATGCACAGCGAGCCCGACGACTGGCGGCGGCCCGGGCCGACCGCGAAACAGCAGCGCGCCGACCTCGTCGTCGGGGTGGCGGTCGCCGCGGTCGCGCTGCTCAACCTGACGCTCGCACGCAGCGCCGGGGTGTACTCGATGGGTGCGCCGCCGTCGCTGCCGGAGCAGACCTTCTGGGCGGTGCTCGTGACGCTGCCACTGGCCTGGCGGCGGCGCCGGCCGGAACAGGTCGCGCTCATCATCTCCGTCGGGTTCATCCTGGGCCAGGTCAGGGCCGCGCCGGAGCAGCAGCTGACCTCGGGGGCGCTGTTCGCAGCGATCTACACCCTCGGCGCGTGGGGTCGCGACCACCGCCGCTCCGCCTGGATCCGCGGGGCGATCATCGGCGCGATGTTCCTGTGGCTCGGCGTCCACTACGTCGTCGAGCTGCCGCAGCTGTCGGTCTCGGCGTTCACCGACGCCTCCGGCCCGGTCTCGCCGATCCTCGCCGTCGCCGTCAACGGCGTGTTGCTGAACCTGCTGATCTTCGGCTTCGCGTACTTCTTCGGCGAGATCGCCTGGATCGGCGCGCGGCGGCAGCACCTTCTGGAGGTACAGGCTGAGCAGTTGCGCGCCTCGCAGGCCGAGGCGCGGGAGCGGGCGGTGGTCGGTGAGCGGGTGCGGATCGCGCGGGAGTTGCACGACGTCGTGGCGCATCACGTGTCGGTGATGGGGGTGCAGGCGTCGGCCGGACGGCGGGTGCTGGACAAGGATCCGGGGAAGGCGAAGACCGCGTTGGCCTCGGTGGAGCAGAGTGCCCGGACCGCTGTTGACGAGTTGCGGCGGATGTTGAACCTGCTGCGGGCGGGTGACGGCGGGCGGGAGACCGCCGGGGCCGGGCTGGACCGGCTCGACGATCTGCTCGCCGGCGCCCGGGAGGCCGGCCTGCGCACCAGCCTCGGCGTCTACGGTGACGTGGTCGAGCTGCCCGAGTCGCTGTCGCAGGCCGGGTACCGGATCGTGCAGGAGGCGGTCACGAACACCATCAAACACGCGGGTGCCACGGCGCTGGACGTGCGGATCCGCTACCTGGCCGGCGAACTGGAGGTCGACGTGGCCGACGACGGGCACGGCGCCGTCGACGCCGGCGGTGCCGCCGGTGGCGGGCTGGGATTGATCGGGATGCGGGAGCGGGTCGCGGCACACGACGGTGTGCTGGAGACCGGGTCGCGCGGCGGCGGCGGGTTCCGGGTGCGGGCGCGGTTCCCGCTGGCACGGACGGCGGTGGGCGCATGAACGGGCGGGTGATCCGGGTGCTGCTCGCCGACGATCATCATCTGGTCCGTACGGGATTCCGGGTCATCCTCGAGACGGAGGACGACTTCGAGGTCGTCGGTGAGGCCGCCGACGGGGAGCAGGTGGTCCGGCTCGCGGCCACCGCCGGTCCCGACGTCGTGCTGATGGACGTGGAGATGCCCGGCGTCGACGGGCTGGAGGCCACCCGGCGGATCACCGCGGCCGGCGGCGGACCGGCCGTGCTGATCCTCACCACGTTCGACCGGGACGACTACCTGTTCGCGGCCCTGGAAGCCGGGGCCAGCGGGTTCCTGCTCAAGAACGGCACACCCGAGGCGCTCATCGACGCGGTACGGGTCCTCGCCAGGGGCGACGCGCTGCTGGCACCCGAGCTCACCCGCCGGGTCATCGCCAAGTTCGCCCGGCCCGGCCCCGCCGGCACGACCCGCACCCAGGGCGAACGACTGGCCGAACTCACACCCCGCGAGCACGAGGTGCTCGTGGCACTGGCCGGCGGGGCGACCAACGCGGAGATCGCCACCGACCTGCACCTCGGCGAGGCAACCGTGAAAACCCACGTGAGCCGGGTCTTGACCAAACTCGGCCTACGAGACCGCACCCAGGCGGTCGTGTTCGCCTACGAGCACGGCGTGGTGCGCCCGGGTCCGCCCCGCGACGGATCCCGCGGGTAGACCGCCGACCGGACGCACCGGCCCGTTCAGCGGTAAGAATTCCGTAACGCCGGCGGAGAGCATGTCACAAATGGCCTTTCCGAACGGAGGGAACATGCGTGACATGCAGCAACAGGTGACCGAGGCCGTCCAGCAGATCGTCGCGTCCGGCCAGGAACGGGGACTCCAGGTGGCGGTCTACCGGCACGGCGAGCAGATCGTCGACGCGACCGCAGGCTACGCGGACACCGGTCGACCTGTCACCTCTGACACGCTGTTCCACGTGACTTCGACTGGAAAGGGGCTTACCTCGACGGTCGTCCACACGCTCGTGACCGCCGGCGCGTTCGGCTACGACACACCGCTGGTTGACCTGTGGCCAGAGTTCGCGGCCAACGGGAAGGACCGCACGACGGTCCGCGATGTGTTGACCCACTCGGCCGGTGTGCCGGCCGTACCCGCGGATACGAGGCCGGAAGACCTCTGTGACTGGCAAGGGATGTGTGAACGGATCGCCGGCGCAACGCCGTGGTGGGAGCCTGGAACGCAGACGGGCTACCACCCCCAATCGTATGGTTATCTGCTTGGCGAGCTCGTTCGCCGGGCGACCGGCCGGACCATCTCCACAGAGATGCGGGAGCGCGTCGCCGGTCCGCTCGGGGTCGTCGACGAGTTGTACTTCGCGGTGCCTTCGAAGGAGCTCGGGCGGGTGGCTCGGCACGAGCAGCCCGACGGCGAGCACCTGACAGCGGAGATGGCGGCCGCGATGGCCGAATCCGTCCCGTTCTTCCGCGTCCTCGACGGCTGGACAGCGGCGCCGCTGCATGCGATGCCGGATGCCGGCTACTGCAACCGGACTGACGTGCTCACGTCCGACATTCCTGCGGGCGGTGTGATGTCGGCACGTGCTGTCGCTCGCATGTACGCGGCGTTGATGAGGCCGGTTGACGGTGTGCGACTGATTCCACAGGACCAGTTCACGGAGGTCAGCGCCGTAGGAGTCGGCGGACTCGACGCGGTGCTCGGTTTCCCTGTCAAGCGTGGCCTCGGTTACGACGTCGGCTTCCAAGGCCCGCTCGACAGCCCCACCCTCTTCGGTATGGCCGGCAGCGGCGGCACCGCCGCCTACGCCGATCCGGCCACGGGCATTGCGGTTGCTGTCGCGAAGAACCGCGTGACGGCCGGCGACTACAGCTCGTTTCTGGCCATCAGCGCCATTGTGGCGGAACACATCTGAGGGCCGGGCTCCAAGCCCGGCGAAAACTGCCAGGTCAGATCGCGAGTAGGACGATGGAATTCGGAGTTCTGGGACCGTTGCTGGTCAGGTCCGATCATGGGCAACTGCTCGACATTCCCCGGCCGAAGGTGCGGCTGCTCCTGACGATTCTGCTGGTCCACGCAAACTCGGGGGTCAGCGTCGAAACGCTGATCGACAGCCTCTGGGGTATGCAGCCGGTGCGGTCGGCGCGCGCCAACCTGAAGACGTACGTCGTTGCCCTCCGGCGTGCCCTCTCACCAGGGGATCCTTCGCAGGCGCCGGTGCGTACGGCGGCGAACGGCTACTCGATCCATGTCGCGGCGGAGTCGCTGGATCTGTTGGTCTTTCAACGGTTGGCGGAAGAAGCAGCACGCGCGCGCCAGCTGGGTGACCACGACGCGGTCGTGGAGCGGCTCACGTCGGCGCTCGCGCTCTGGCGCGGCAGCGCGTTCGAGGACGTCGCGCCACTGCCCGACGTGCTCGTCGCGGCTGCGCACCGGTTGGAGGAGCAACGTCTGACCGCCGTTGAGGACCTGGTGACGGCCCGGGTTGCGCTCGGGGAGCACTCGGAGGTCATCGGCGAACTTCACGCGTGGACCGCGCGGTACCCGCTGCGGGAACGGATGTGGGAGCAGTTGATGCTCGCCCTGTACCGTGACGGTCGGCAGGCAGAGGCGTTGGCGATGTACAAGCGCCTGCGCGCCCGGCTGATCGAGGAAGTCGGAGTGGAGCCTGGACCACCGCTGCGGGAACTGCAGAAGCGAATCCTGAACGCGGACCCGGCGTTGCTCCTGCCTCGGAACCGTGTGCACGGCGACCCACCCGCACCACATCAGCTGCCGTTGGACGTTGCCACGTTCGTCGGACGCCGGACCGCCCTGGACACGGTGCGCGAGATGCTCGACGACGGCGACACCGGACGACGCGTGCCTGCCGTCGTCGTCCACGGTGCGCCGGGAGTCGGTAAATCGGCATTCGCCGTGCGCGTGGCTGGGATGTTGACGGACCGGTTCCCTGGCGGCGAGCTGTACGTCAACCTGCATGGCGCGACGCCCGGTGTCTCTCCGTTGAGTGCCGGCGAGAGCTTGGGCCGGCTGCTGCGTGCGCTCGGCGTCGACGCCGGTCACGTCCCACAAGCTACAGACGAAGCAGCGGCGCTGTTCCGGACCCTGGTCGCTGGTCGCCGGATGTTGATCCTCCTTGACAACGCGTCCTCCGCCGCGCAGGTCCGTCCGCTCATGCCAGGAGGCTCAGGATCAGGCGTCATCGTCACAAGCCGAGACGAACTGTCCGCTCTGGACGGAGCGGAGCACGTACGTCTCGGGCCGCTCAGCGCCGATGAGGCGCAAGAGATGCTCTCGTTGCTGCTTCCAGTCGCATCCGTGATCAACGGCGAATCGACTCGCGCACTGGCCGAGCTCTGCGACCGCTTGCCATTGGGACTGCACATTGCCGCGGCGAGGCTCAGAGCCCGACCGGACTGGAACGTCGACGATCTTGTCTCCCGTCTGTCGGACGCGCGAGAGCGACTCAGTGAGTTACGCGCAGGGGACCTCGCCGTCCGTACCAGCCTTGGGGTGAGTTTCTCGACGCTACGACAGAGCGAGAACCCCATCGATCGTATGGCCGCACGGGCACTGTGCCAGTTGAGCGTGCTCGAGGTCGCGAGCGTGGACCTGTATGCCGCGGCCGCGGTCATAGACACCCCACCGGCGAAAGCAGAACGAGTCCTCGAGCGACTGCTGGAGTCGCATCTGGTCGACGTCGAGACCGGCGGAAGGTTCCACAGCCACGACTTGGTCAGGCTCTTCGCGGCTGAACGCGCCCGTCACACCATGAGCCATGGTGTCCTTACCGCAACGGTCACCCGCGGCATGGCGTACTACCTGGCCACCTCCCGGCACGCGACGACGCTCGTATACCCACGCCGCACGCACGGGCCGGTGCCGGACTTCATCTCACCGGCACGGACGTTCGCCGACCAGGACGAAGCCGAACGATGGCTGGAGGTGGAGCGTGCGAATCTCGTCGCTGTGACCCGGCAGGCACTCCGTGGCGACGATGACCAGGCGGCGTTAGGTGTGGGACTGACGATCGCGCTTCATTGGTTCTTCGCGAACTCCGGCTACCCCCGCGACGCGGTGCTTCTGGCGGAGTCGGCTCTGCCGGTGACGAGGCGCAACGGTGACCGCGTGTCAGAGGCGTACGTGCGGGACAGCCTCGGGCTCGCCTTGAGCGTACGCGGCCTCATGTCGGAGGCACGTCGTCAGTTCCAGCTGGAGGTGGGACTCTGCCGTGAAGCCGGCGACCGTTTCGGCGAGCAACGGGCGTTGGGCAACCTTGGACGGTCCTATGTGCTGGATGGCCTGGCGGAGCAGGCGGTGCCGCTGTTCGAGCAGCAGTTTCGGATCGCACGCGAGCTCCGGTTCGAGGTGGGGGAGGTGTTCGCGAGCCTCTCCATGGCGCGGGCCTACCAGGAGCTCGGGCGTCTGCATGACGCGATTGAACTGTTGAGAGCGGCGGTTGCCTGGTGCGACGCCACGGGGGATGACTATCTCGGCGCTGCCGCGCTCGTCGACCTCGCTCAGATATCCATGGACGCCGGTGACGCCCAGGAAGCCGTCGGCCTGCTGATCGGAAGCCTCGAACGCGCGCGACGGTCGCGGTACCGACTCGGAGAGGTATGGGCGTTGACCGGTCTGTCCCGAGCATGGCGCTTACTCGGCTCACCGGACCGGGCACTGACATGCGTGCGTGAAGCGTCTGTCCTGGTCCGCGCCAGCGGCTATACCCGCGCCGCCACGGCGATCCAGGAGGAGTACACGCGTGCGCTCGAAGCTGCCGGGCGATGACCGAAGTGGTGAACCGACCCGGTTGATCACGGACGTGGGACGTACCGCAGCCACGCCCGCTGCCGGTCAGCTCAGCGCCCGCTTCGTCTCGTCGGTGCCGGTCGGCAGGTCGTCCAGCGCCAGATGGAGACCCCGCTCGAAGTCCGCGTCGAAGTCCTTGCCCAGGGCGCTGCGGGCGGCGGTCGTGGTGCGCTCGAGGTCGTCCCGCTCGGTGGCGGCGGCGGGTTTTCCGGCTGGCTCGCGGGCGGCCGCGGCGCCGCCGAGCAGCGTCGCGGCAGTGTGATGGTCTCCGCCGGCGACGGCCGTGCTGGCCAGGCCTGCCAGGGCGGCCGAGATGTCGCGGGCGCCGCCGAGCTTCCGTGCGACCCGCAGCGCTTCACGGTGGTGTTCGGCTGCCGTGGTCAGGTCGCCGCGGCGCTCGGCGATGTGGCCCAGCTCGACGAGGACGCTGGGGACGTAGAGGGGTTGGCCCGCTTCGGTGTCGCGGTCGACTGCGGCGTCGAGTAGCGAGCGGAGGTGTCTCGTGGCGCTGTCGTAGTCACCGGTACGACGGGCTGTCCAGGCCAGGCCCATGGTCGCGAAGGTAGCGAGCAGGGGTGCTCCCTGTTGCTCGGCGAGCGCGAGAGCTTGGCTGTTGTATAACCGGGCCTCCGGATAGTTGCCGCGTTCCATGGCGATCCAGCCCAGCCAACCGAGGTGGCCGGCGACGTCGGCCCACAGGCCGAGTTCGCGGGCGATGCCGAGTCCTTCGGTGTGCAGCGCGACAGCGGTGTCATATTCACCGCCCAGAGCGGCGTGCGCCCCGAGCCACCCGGTGGCCTGGATCATGCCCCAGCGGTCACCGAGTCGGCGGAAGAGTGCGGCGGCGCGGGTGCCGTCGCGGGCGACCGTCTCGGCGTCACCGCGGATGTAGGCGAGTTTGGCCAGCAGCGTGAGGGTCGCGGCCGTGCCCCACATGTCGTCGGTTTTGTCGAAGCGGGACAGGGTGTCGTTCAGCAGGGTCTCGGTCGCGGTGACGTCGCCGAGGTCGATTTCGGCGTAGGCGAGGAACCATGCGGCGCGTGCGTAGGCGTCGTCGTCGGCAGCGTCGTCGAACTCGCGCAGCGCCGCTTCGTGGCGGGCGGGCCAATCGCTCACGTCACCGAGCAGGAAGGCGAAGCCGGCCTCCCATGCGGTGGCCGTGGCCCGCGCCGAAACGGAGCTCGGTTCGGTGACGGCGGCCAGTGCGGTACGCATCGCACGGTGGGCCTCGCCGAGGCGGCCACGAAGGAACCAGTACCAGGCGAGCGCGTTGACGAGTCGCAAAACGGCCTCGCCGGCCCGCTCGCGGATGGCGAAATCCAGGGCGGTCCTCAGGTTGGCCGCCTCGGCGTCGAGGATGTGCAGCCAGTGTGCCTGGTCGGGTCCCCGCACCAGGGGTTCGGCCTTCTCCGCCAGCGCGATGTAGTAGTGAAGGTGGTGCTGCCGGGTCGGGCCGAGGTCGTCGGTTTCGCGGAGGCGGTCGAGGCAGTACGCGGCGACGGACTCCAACAGCCGGTAGCGGGGCGCGTAGGTGTTGCGTTCGACGCGCGCCACCAACGACCGGTCGACGAGGCGGGCGAGCAGATCCGGCACGTCGTGCGGGCCGATGTCGCCGGCGGCGCAGATCGCTTCGGCGGCTTCGAGTGTGCAGCCGTCGGCATGGACGGCAAGGCGGCGCAGGACGATGCGTTCGGGTGCGGTCAGCAGCCGCCAGCTCCAGTCGATGGTCGCGGTCAGCGTTTGGTGGCGGGGCTGGCCGCCGCGGTGTCCGGGCGCCAGCAGGCGGAACCTGTCGTCGAGGCCGGCAACGAGTCGCTGGATGCCCAGACCGCGCACCCGGGTCGCGGCAAGCTCGAGCGCCAGTGGGAGGCCGTCAAGGCGCCGGCAGAGGGCGGCGATCAATCCGGAGTTGGACGGGTCGAGGACGAACCCCCTGTTGGCGGCTGCGGCGCGGGCCACGAACAGTTGTACCGCGCTGGAGCCTCCTGGGTCGTCGGTGGCCTCCGGCAGGTCCAGCGGCGGCACCGGCCAGACGACTTCGCCGGGCACGTTGAGCGGCTCACGGCTGGTAGCGAGAACCACAAGATCCGGCGCCGCGTGCAGCAGCCGGGTCGCCACGGCAGCGGCGTCGGTGATGAGGTGCTCGCAGTTGTCGAGCAGGAGCAGCATCCGGCGGGGCCGGAGCGCGGCGGCGAGCCGGTCGACGGGAGGTGTGGCCCCAGCCGCGGTGTCTCGAAGGCCCAGCGTGGTGATCACTGTGTCGACGACCGCGTCTTCGCCCTCGTCGACGGCGGCGAGTTCGACCAGCCATGCTCCATCGGGGAAGGCCGGTTGTGCGTGACGCGCCGCCTCGAGCGCGAGCCGGGTCTTGCCCACGCCGCCTGGACCGGTCAACGCGACCAGCCGGTTCGCGTGAACCAGGTCGGTGACCTCGATGATGGCCTCGTCGCGGCCGAACAACTCGGTGACCGGGGCGGGAAGGTTGCTCGTCGGTTGCGGTGCCGGTAATGCTGTCGGGGGCGCGTCGAGCGCCGGATCCTGGGCCAGGACCGCCTGATGGAGCGCCGCGATCTCGGGTCCTGGTTCGACTCCGAGATCCTCGACCAGGTGGGATCGAAGTTCGGCGTACGCCTCGAGTGCCTCGGTCTGCCGACCGGACCGGTAGAGGGCCAGCATGCGCAGCCCCCGGGTCCGCTCGCGCAGCGGGTTCTCGGTCACCACGTCGGCCAGGGAGTCGGCGACCGCGGCGTGCCGGCCCAGCGCGAGGTATGCCTCGGCCCGGTCGTCGATGGCTGTCAGCCGCTGTTCCTCCAAGCGGGCCACAGCGACCTCGGCGAACGTCTCGTCGTGGTGGTCGGCGTAGGCGGGCCCGCGCCAGAGCGCGAGTGCGTCGTTGAGCAGCACGGCGCGGGCGTCCGCCCGCGGTTCGTCGGCTGCCCTGGTGAGCAGGGCGGCGAACTCGACCGCGTCGACCGAGCGGGCGTGGAGCGTGAACCCGGCCGGCCCGGACCCGATGAGCGCCCGGCTGCCGGGTTCGGTGTCGTCAAGCGCCTTGCGCAGCTGTGACACCTTGACGGCGAGCGCCGCCGCCGGGTTGCCCGGCGGGTTGTCGCCCCACAGCTCATCGACGAGGCGATCCGTCGTCACCGGTTGCCCCGCTCGCACCAGTAGTGCCGCGAGCAATGCCCGGACCTTCGCGCCGGGCACGGAGACCGTGCGCCCGTCGTCCGCCCATACCGTGAGCGGGCCGAGCACCCCGAAACGCATATCATCCACCCTCAACAGACAGGTTCCGGGCATATCCGGCAGCATCGTGCTCGGATCGCCTGCCCGGCGATGAACTGATGAGTCGCACGATGGCCACAGTACGTCGCCGCCCGGCTGGTCGGTCGGCGATAAAAGATCCGGCCGGCTGGTGCGTGTACCAAATGTCGCTCGGCGATGTACCGACGCCCGGAACCCTTGGTTCGTCGGACAACGGGAGAGCACCTGTGATGCCCAGGCTTCACCGGCGCACGACGCACGGTTTTGGCGGCATGGCCAACACCGCTTGCGGTCGCGCGCCGATCGCCGCGAGCGCCCACGGCAGCGAGTGCGTCGCTTGTACCGCCGCAAATGCCTGGCGACCCCGAGGGATTTGACCAAATGAATGTCGGCCGGCGCGTGCAGCGCTCGCACCACTTTGGTCATGCCTGGTCTATCGGCTGCGGCCAGCGCGGGCTCACGTCGCTGGCGTTTCCGCCTGCACGGCCACGTGGACGAGACGACAGGTCGGGCTTTATGCCCATGCACCACCCCGGACATCTCAACGTTCGACAGGGAGACGTTCGGTGGACATGTCCACCATGGCTGCAGCCGTGACCAATCGGGGCACGTCACCGCCTCCCGAACCGCCATTGACCACATCGATCGCAGGAGAGGTTGCCCTTGATGCGCACGGTCGCATCCGACGCACCACGCCCGCCCGCCACCGTTGCCGATGCAGCGCCGTGGTCGCACGGAGTCGCGCTGGCTGCACGCCACCGCGAAGATCTGCTGCACGACGGTCGATGCGTCGACGCCGGATACCGGGCAGGCCGATGCGGTTGCTGTCGGGTACGGCCACTGGCGGAGCGGCTGATCGCGGCCAGTAGCGGCTCGTGGGTGCAGCGGTGGACGGCCCGGCACGACGCACGGTCGTGCGGCCTGCCGGTGCTCGACCCGTCGTTCCCAGCCCGTCGGCCCGTCACGTCGCCCGCGACTGGCGAAGGCCACCACCGGCCGTTGGTGGGTGCGCGATGAGCCATCACCAGCCGGAGCCGATGCCGTCGCCGCGGCGGCGTGGATGGCGGCTGCGGGACCGCCGGATCCGGGTGAAGCTCGCGCTGATCCTCACGCTGCCGGTGGTCGCCGTCCTGGCCTTGGCCGGGGTGATCGCGGTCGGGGCGGCGTCCGGGGCGATGCGCGGCGAGCAGGCCCGGCAACTGGTGGCCCTGGGCGGTGCGGCCGGTGACCTGGCGGGGCAACTGCAGCGGGAGCGGGCCGGCGCGGCGCTGGTGTTCACCCGGGGCGGTGGGCCGGCGGCGGTGGAGGAGTACCGGAAACGGACTGCTGGTACCGATGCGGCGGCTGAGCGGTTCCGGGCGGCGCGGGCGGCGGTTCGGCTGCCGGATGGTCTCGTGGCGCCGGCTGACCGGGTCGTGACGCAGTTGGCGGCGTTGCCCGGGTTGCGGCAGCAGGTGCAGTCCGCGCCGGACGTGCGGGCCAGCCTGGCGCTGTTTCGGTATCGGGCGGTCATCGCCGACCTTGTGGCGTATCGGCAGGGGTTGAGCCAGGCCGGCGTGGACGCGGCGACGGCGAACGGTCTGCGGGCCAGCGCGACGCTGTCCCAGGCGGTGGAGTCGCTGGGCCTGCTGCAGGTCGCCGGGGTCCGCGCCGTTGACGTCGGGGCGTTGACCCCGGCCGGGCAGCAGGAGGTCCTCGCCGCGGACGCCGGGTTCGTCGAGGCGACGCAGGCGTTTCGGGATCTCGCCCCGGCGGGCTGGCAGACGGCGCTGACCGCCCGGGTCGGCGGTGAGCAGGTGCTGCGCGCGGAGCGCCTGCAGGGCGTCGTATTGCGGGCCGGTCCCGGCGAGGCGTTGCGGCTGGATACGGATGCGGCCGGCTGGGTGGAGGCGGTCGGTGCCCGGATGGCCGCGATGCACGCCGTGGAGGCCGACCTCGACGGTGCGCTGCTCGGCGCGGTCACCGGCGAACGCGACCAGCAGCGGCGCTCGGTCGTGCTGCTGAGCACGGTCGTGCTGGCGGCCTTGATCGCGGTCGTGGCTCTGGGGTGGTGGGTCGCGCGGTCCCTGGCCGCGTCATTGACGAGGCTGCGGGCGGGCGCGGAACGTATCGCCGGGCACCAGCTGCCCAGCATGGTGAGCGTGGTGGAGTCCGGCGGCGCGGACCTGGCCGCGGCGATCGAGGCGATGCGACGGGCGGCCGAGCCGCTGCCGGTGGACGGCCGGGACGAGGTCGGTCAGGTCGCGGCGGCGTTCAACACGGTGGTGGCCGAGGCGGTGCGGATCGCCGGTGAGCAGGTCGCCATCCGGGCATCGGTGGCGGCGATCTTCGAGGCGTTGTCGCGGCGGCTGCAGCGGCGGGTCGACCGGATGATCGCGAGTCTGGACCAGCTGGAGCGGCACGAGGAGGATCCGGATCGGCTGGCGCAGCTGTTCGAACTCGATCATGTCGCGACGCTGATCCGCCGGCTGATCGCCAGTTTGCAGGTGCTGTCCGGCACCGGCGCGGGCCGCAGCGTGCCAGCGGCGGTGCCGCTGCCGGACCTGCTGCGCGCGGCGATCGGTGAGATCGATGACTACCAGCGGGTGGACCTGCGCGGCGCTGACCCGGGCGTGGCCGTCGTGGCGCAGGCGGCCCCTGACCTGGTGCACCTGCTTGCCGAGCTGCTGGACAACGCCGCCACGTTCTCCCCGCCGCTGACACCGGTGGCGCTGGAAGGCTGGCGGGTCGGCGACCAGCTGCACATCCAGGTCAGCGACGAGGGCGTCGGCATCCGCGAGGAGGACCTGCCGTCGGTGCGGCAGCGGGTGGCCCGCCCAGACCTGACCGATCCGCGGACCGCGCAGCACATGGGACTGCCTGTGGTCGGCCGGATCGCACAGCGGCTCGGCATCACGGTCGAGGTGCGCTCACGGTGGCAGCACGGCACCTCGGTCGACATCACGGTCCCCGCCGCCCTGTTCACCACGACCGCACCTGCCCATGCGGGGAACCAGCCGACGGCAGAGCTGCCCGCCGTCGCCGCCATCCGGCCAGGACCGGCCGGGCCGCTGGCGCTGCCGTCGGCGCTGCCGTCGTGGCCGCCAGTCGCGGGTGACCAGCCCGCTGCTGCGGTCCGGGCACCTGCCGAGGTGCCGCCGTTGCGGATCTACGAGTCGGTGCGGGCGTCGTGGTTCACCGAAGGCGCGGACGGCGGCGGTGTGCCGGCGGTGCCGTCGGATTGGCAGGCAGCGTCCGTGGCCGCGGCCGAGGCGGGACGGGCTGCGCCGCAGCACGTGACCGAGCACGGACTGCCCGTGCGCCGGGCAGGTGCCCGCCTCATCCCGGCCGTGACGCAGCCAGCAGAGGTGACGCCGGTGCGACGCGATCCGGACGAGGTCCGGCGGCAGATGTCGGCGTTCCAGACGGGGCTCGGCGCGGCCGGGCGCCGATCCCTCCATGCGCTCGTGAAGGAGCCTGCACAATGAGATCGATCGGCCCCGACTGGGGCTTCCTGCTCGATCAGCTCACCGGCGTCCGCGGTATCGCCCACGCAGTCGCGGTGTCCTCCGACGGGCTGAAGCTGGCCAAGAGCCGCGGCCTCGAAGACGCGCACGCCGACCAGCTCGCCGGGTTCACCAGCGGCCTGGAGGCGCTCACCCGCGGGATGGCCTCGCTGATGGGGGCCACGCCGGTGGAGCAGACCGTGGTCGACATGGCCGGCGGCCGGATCGTGGTCATGGCCATCGGGGACGGCTCGATCCTGACCGTCCTCGCCGCGAAGGACTGCGACATGGGTCAGGTCGCGTACGAGATGGCGATGCTGATCAACAGCGTCGGGCCGGTGCTCACGCCCGAGCAGCGGGTACCGCAGCGGACATGACCAGCACCACGCGCGACACCACCCCCGCCACGGCCACCGACCTGGCGTCCGCCGGACCCGGCCGCCGGGCGACCGCGGCGAAGATTCTCGTCGCTGGCGGGTTCGGTGCCGGCAAGACCACGTTCGTCGCCGCGATTTCTGAGATCCCGCCGTTGCGGACCGAGGCCGTCATGACCGCGGCCAGCACCGGCGTGGATGACACCAGCGCGGTACCGGGGAAGACAACGACCACGGTCGCGATGGACTTCGGCCGGATCGGCATCGACCCGGCGCTGATCCTGTACCTGTTCGGCACCCCGGGGCAGGACCGGTTCTGGTTCATGTGGGACGAACTCGTCCGCGGCGCGGTCGGCGCGGTCGTGCTCGCCGACACCCGCCGCATCGACGACTCCTACGCCGCGATCGACTTTTTCACCGACCGCCGGCTGCCGTTCGTCGTCGTGTGCAACACCTTCCCCGACGCAGCGGTCTACGCCGATGCCGAGCTGCGCGAGGCCCTCGACATCGACGCCGAGGTGCCACTGCTGCACTGCGACGCCCGCGACCGCACCCAGGTCCGCGACAGCCTCATCAGGCTCGTCGAGTACGCGCTGCGCCTGCGGCAGACCGGCCGGCACCAGACCGGCCACCCCTCCTAAACCCACGGTTACCCCTCCGCGTACCGCGAACCTCTCGAAGGAGCCCCGTTGCATCCGCGACGACCAAGCAACCCGACCGCGCTGATGGCCGCAGTCGCCGCCCTGGCGGTGACCGCACTGGCCGGCTGCTCCGGCTCGGCCGCCAGCGGCGACCAGCAGCCCGCTGGAGGCCCGTTGAAGATCGGGCTGATCGTGCCGCAGTCCGGCCCGTACAAGTCGATCGGCGACGACCTGACCCGCGGCTGGCAGTTCTACCTCGACAGCCACGGCGGCAAGCTCGGCGGCCACACCGTCGAGGTCGTCACCGCCGACGAGGCCGAAGGCAAGCAGACCGCGCTGAACTCCGTGAAGAAGCTCCTCGACAAGGACAAGGTCGTCGCGATCGCCGGTACCGGCACCGCCGACTCCGTCGAGTCGATCAAGACCTTGGTCACCGAGGAGAAGGTGCCGTTCGTCGGCACCGGCGGTCGGCCCTCGACCCTGACGGACCTGACCTACATCTGGCACACCAGCTGGCTGTCGCGGGAGACCGGACAGGCGATCGCTCAGCATCTGCGTACCACTGTTGACGGGCCGGTGTACGTGATCGGCCCGGACTACGTCGGTGGGCATGATCAGATCGGCGGGTTCGTCGACACCTTCACCGGCGCCGGCGGCAAACTCGCCAACGACGGCGGCAAACCGGCCTGGACGCCGTGGCCGGCCACGACGAACTTCCTGCCGTACCTGAACAAGGTGACCGGCAGCGGTGCGAAGGCGGTGTACTGCTTCTACGCCGGCACCGCCGCGGTCGACTTCGTCAAGCAGTACGAACAGGCTGGGTTGAAAGGCAAGATCCCGCTCTACGCGGCGGGATTCCTCACCGAGGGCGCCGTGCTGACGGCGCAGGGCCCAGCCGCAGACGGTGTTCGTACGGTGCTCAACTACGCGGCGAACGTCGACAACCCCGCGAACCGGGCGTTCGCGCCGGCGTTCCAGCAGAAGTACTCCGCGGCGCCGAACATCTACAACGTCACCGGCTTCGACGCCGCCCTCGTGCTCGACCTCGCCATCGCCGCCGCAGGTGAGCAGCCGACCAGCCAGTCGATCAATGCCGCGATCGGCAAGCTCGGCGCGATCGACTCCCCGCGCGGCAGTTGGCGGTTCGGGACCGCGCACTCACCGATCCAGCCTTGGTACCTGCGCGAGGTCCAGAACGACGGCCGCGCCCGCGCCAACGTCGTCGTGCAGAACCTGACCACCCTCGGCAGCTGAACCCGTCTGGAGTTCCGTTATGACCACCACGACCACCGGCACCGGTACCCCGGCCTCGTCGCCGGGCCACTACACGTTCGACAACGCCAACCCCGACGCCGAGCAACAGGTCCGGCTGCTCGCCGAGATTCTCGACGGGCACACCACCGACGTCCTCGCCCGTGAAGGCGTCGAAAGCGGATGGACCTGCCTGGACCTCGGCGCCGGCGCCGGCACGATCGCGACGTGGCTGGCCGGCCAGGTCAGCCCGAGCGGCCTCGTCGTCGCCGTCGACCAGGACCCGCGGCACATCCGCACCCACCAGCTCATCGACGTGCGCATCGCCGACATCACCGTCGTCGACCTCGGCACCGACGTCTACGATCTCGTCCACGCCCGGCTGCTGTTCATGCACCTGCCGCAACGCGAGGACCTGCTGCGCCGGGCCGCAGCAGCCCTCAAACCCGGTGGTGTCCTCGTCGTGTCCGACTGGGACTGCCGCCGCCTCGACGAGATGCTGCTGCGTTCCACCACCGACGTCGCCGAGGCGTTCCTGGCCTTCCAGACCGCGCTGGTCGGCCTCGCCGTGGACAACGGCGCGTCCGCCGACTGGGCCAACCGGCTGCCCCTCGCCATGCTCGACACCGGCCTCGTCGACGTCACCGCCAAGGTCCACAACGAGCTGTGGCGCGGCGGTGAGGCGGGCTGCCTGCTACACGCGTGCAACAGCCGGCAGATGGAGGCGGCACTGCTCAGCCGTGGTGTCACCGCCGAGCAGCTCGCCGTGCTGCGCGAGGGCATGGCCGACCCGGCCACCGTCGCCTGGTCCTACCCGATGGTCACCGCCATCGGCCGCCGCCCCGAACAGTAACCGGCAGGGGGCCAGCAGGGTCCGGCAGGAACACCGAGCGGAAAGGGACCAGGGGTCGTGGGGCAGGTGGGGACGGTCGCGGTGACCGCGGTGGACGGGGTGGCGTTCGGGCTGCTGCTGTTCACCGTGGCCGCTGGCCTGGCGTTGACGTTCGGCGTGATGGACGTGCTCAACCTGGCCCACGGCACGTTGTACCTGGCCGGCGCCTACCTCGCGTATCTACTCACCGACGGGACCATGCTCGGGCTGGCCGTGGCCTTGACAGCCGGGGCGGTGGCCGGCGCCGGCGGCGGCGCCACGCTTGCCGGGCTGCTGCGTCCCCTCGCCAGTGCGGGCCCGGGTGCGGGCCACCTCGAACAGGCGCTGGTGACGATCGGGCTCGCTTTCCTCGCCGCTGACGGCTTCACCACCGGCTTCGGCGCCGTCCCGCTCCCGGCGGAACCTCCTGACGTACTGGCGGGCCGGGTACAGCTCGGCGGTCACGGCTATCCGGTGTACCGGCTCGTGTTCATCGCGGTCGCCACGGTCATCGCCGTCGTCCTGCACTGGACGGTACGCCGCACCACGGCCGGGCTGATGCTGCAAGCGACCGTCGCCGATCCCGGCATGGCCGCCGCCACCGGTATCCGCACCGGCCGGGTCCGCGTCGCGGCCCTGGCCTGCGGCGGGGCCCTGGCCGTCACCGCCGGGGTGCTCGGCGCGCCGCTGCTGGGCCCCGCCCCCGGCGTGGACACCACCGTGCTGATCCTGTCGTTGATCGTCGTCGTGCTCGGCGGTGCCGGCTCCGTCCCGGCGACGCTCGGCGCCGCCCTGCTTGTTGGGCAGGTGCAGACCGTCGGCGTCCAGCTCGCCCCGCAGATCGCACCGTTCGCCCTGTTCGGCGCGATGCTGCTGGTCCTGCTGGCGCGAGGCCGTGCCACCGTCACACCGGCCGGGGTGAAACCCGCATGATCCCCACGGTCTGCGCACCGCCGGCCCGATCGGCCGCTGCGATGACGGCGGTGCCGCTGCGGCTGCGGTGGTACCCGTACGCCGGCAAGGGCGTGCTGGCTGCCGCGATGGCCGGCGGGATCGCGCTGCCGTGGATCGCCGACGCCTATACCGTGTCTCTCGCCGCCACCGCCGTCGTCCTGGCCGTGCTCGCCATGAGCACCCAGCTGCTGGTCGGCGTCGCCGGTCTGCCCTCGTTCGGGCAGGCCGCCTACTTCGGTGTCGGCGCCTACACCACCGCCCTGCTCGCCCGGGCGGGCATCACCGACGGACCGGTCCAGCTCCTCGCCGCGACCCTTGCCGGGGCGGTCGCGGCGGCCGTGACCGCCCCGCTGGTGCTGCGCACCCGCGGCACCGCGTTGCTCATGACGACGTTCGCCGTGCAGAGCCTCACCGCGACCGCCGCGTCGCAGTGGACGGCGCTGACCGGCGGCGACGACGGCCTGCACACCCCGCCGGTAAGCCTGCCGGTGGCCGGCGCGCTCACCAGGGCCGCCGCAGTGTACTGGTGGGTGCTCGGCTGCCTGCTCCTGGCCGGTGCGGTCACCGCGCTCGTGCTGCGGTCCCGGCTCGGCCTGGTTCTGCGCGGCTGTGCGGGGCATGAGCCTCGGCTCGCCGCGCTCGGCCATCCGGTCCAGGCCGAGCTCGCCGCCGGCTACACCGTCGCCGGCGCGCTCGCCGGGGCGGCCGGGGCCATGCTCGTCGCGGTCAACCGGTACATCTCCCCGGCCGACATGGGCTTCGACGTCGCCGCCGTGACCTTCCTCGCCGCGGCCATCGGCGCCGGCACGATGACCGGCGCCGTCGCCGGCGCCGCCGCCGTGGTCGCCGCCCGGGACCTGTTCGGCGGGATGACGGGCGGACACGGCCACGCCCTGCTCGGCGCGTTGTTCCTCACCGTCGCCTACGCCCGTCCGGCCGTTCGCAGTGTCGTGGCCCGCCGCCGGGACCGTGCCGGTGGTGACGGCATTCCAGCAATCCCAGCCGCCGTGGACGGCGACGTCGCAGCGGAGGGACGCTCATGAGCAGCCTGCTGCTGCAGGCCGATACGGTGAGCCGCCGCTACGGCGGGCTCACCGCCCTCGACAACGTCAGCCTCGCGGTGCCGGCCGGAGCCCGGCACGCGGTGATCGGCGCCAACGGGGCCGGGAAGACCACCCTGTTCCACTGCGTCGCCGGCACGATCCGGCCCAGCAGCGGCCGGATCCTCCTCGACGGCAACGACGTGACCCGGCTCGGGCCGGCGGCCCGAGCCCGTCGCGGCATCGGCCGTACCTTCCAGCACCCCGCCGTCGTCGGCGGGCTCACCGTCGCGGCGAACCTCGCGCTCGCCGTCACCTGGTGGGCGCCAGCCGGGGTGCGCAGCCGGATGCTCGCCCGCAGCACCCGCCCGAGTGTCCGCTCGGGCACCGTCGACGCCGCGCTGGACGCGGCCGGGCTGACCGCGTATGCCACTGTCCGGGCCGGTGACCTGTCCTACGGGCTGCGCCGCCGCGTGGAGCTCGCGACCGCGCTCGCCGCCCGGCCACGGCTGCTGCTGCTCGACGAACCCTCCGCCGGGCTCGACCCCGACGAGATCACCCAGCTCACCGCCACACTGCGGGCGCTGCCCGCCGACATGGCCGTACTGCTCATCGACCACCACCTCGACCTGGTCTGGGCCGTCGCCGATACCGTCACCGTGCTGCACCACGGCCGGCACATCACCACCGGCCCTCCCGCCGCGGTGCGCACCGACCCGGCCGTCCACGCCGCCTACCTCACCCCACCCGCCGCCCGCCATCAGCCGCCCGCCGCGCTGGGATCAGCCGCGCCGACGAGCCACCCCCGCGGCAGGGCGGCCGGTTGGCCGGTTGCAACACCGGTGCTGCAGGTGCAGGCGTTGCGGGTCGGCTACCACGGTGCGGCGGTCCTGCACGACGTCGACCTCGACGTGCCCGCCGGGACGGTGGTGGCGGTGCTGGGCCGCAACGGCGCCGGCAAGAGCACCCTGCTCAACACGATCGCCGGCCTGCAGCCCCGACACCCCGGCAGCCGGATCGACCTCGACGGCCGGCCGCTGCCCGCCCGGCCCGAGCAGGCCGCCCACGCCGGTGTGGCGATCGTGCCGCAGGGCCGGCGGCTCGTTCCCGGCCTGACCGTCGCCGAGCACCTCACCCTCGCCGCCGCCGCCCGCCGCCCCCACACGGCCCGCCGCTGGGACCGCGACGACCTCCTCACCCTGCTGCCGCCGCTGGCCGCCCGGCTCGGGCACCCAGCGGCGCGGCTGTCCGGCGGTGAGCAGCAGATGCTCGCCCTGGCCCGCGCACTCGCCGGCGGCCCTCGGCTGCTGCTGCTCGACGAACCCGCCGAAGGACTCGCCCCGGCCATCGTCGAGCAGCTCGCCACCGCGATCCGGCAGGTCGCCGCAGGGCAGATGACGGTGCTGCTCGCCGAGCAGCACCTGCCACTCGCCCACGCCGTCGCCGACCGTGTCGTCGTCCTCGACCGTGGCCGCCTCGTCTTCGACACCCCGGCCGCCGGCCTGCACGACAACGCCGTCCGGCACCGGCTCGAGGTCCTGCTCGGAGTCGCTGCCGGGAGCCCCGCCGGGAGCCCCGGATGAGCCGTCCACGGTCCCACCGATTCGCCTTGTTGTGCCGGTCTGACAGCCGGCGGGACTTCGAAATGACAGGAGATGAACGACATTGGCGATAGCAGCCGACGCAGGTGACATGCGGGCGCTGGAGCCCGACCGAGTTGCTGGTGAACGGCGACGGCGGTTCGCGTTGCTGGACCGGATGCCAGATGCGCAGCCGATTGCGTGGCCGTGCGTGAACCCGGCCCCGGCGCAACGGCGGCCGGAATTGCGTGGCCCGGCGGTGGACGTGAATCGGCAGGACCGGCGATCATGACCGCGCCGGAACACCGCACGGTGTCCGTAACGCACGGGCCGGCCCGGGACCGCAGCCAGACATGGGCGCCGACCGGCAACGTCCGGCGCCGCGAGCAGCGCGTCGAGATGGCTCGCCGGTGCACCGTCCGCACCGAGCCGATCCGTGCCATCGCCCGGGACACCGGCATGTCCGGCTGGCCCGTTGTTGTGACCCGGTCTCAACCGATCATCGAATGCCGATCGTAAGAGGACGGTAAGCGGTACACGGCAGCCTGCCGGCAAGAGATCGAGGCCGTCTCATGGCGGCGCCGGACGGGAAGGAACGCAGGAACGTGGGCAATCTGATCATCTCCACCTTCACGACGCTCGATGGTGTCCAGGAGAACCCGCAGGACTGGTCGCTCGACTTCTGGAGCGACGAATACGGGCGCTACGCGCGGGATCAACTGTTCGCCGCCGACGCGCTCATCATGGGCCGGCTGACCTACGAAGGGTTCTCGGAAATCTGGCCGACGGTCGACGACGAGGGCACCCCGACCGCGGGTTACGCGAGCCGTATGAACAGCATCCGCAAGTACGTTGTGTCCCGGACTCTCGACAAGGTGGCCTGGACGAACACCGAGCTGCTGGAGGGCGATCTCGTCCCGGCCGTCCGCGCCCTCACCCGACAGGAGGCGGGCACGATTCTTGCTTTCGGGTCGGGCGGCGTGGCGCGGGCACTCGCCGGCGAGGGGCTGGTCGACGAGCTTCGTCTCTGGGTGCACCCCGTTGTGGTGGGCAAGGGCGAGTCCGTCTTCGCGAACTGGCCCGCGACGCAGCTGGATCTGGTCTCCCAGACCCAGCTTCCCAAAGGCGTGGTGATCCTGTCCTACCGGCCGAAGAAGACGGACTGACCGTAGACGAGTGTGCTGATCAAAGGAGCGCCGAGTTCGGCGCTCCTTTCGTTTGTCCGTTGTGTCTGCGGTATCCATCGGTGTCCGTGAGGCCGGCACCGCCCATCGATGTGTGCCGCTGGCGCACTTCCCGGTGTGCCGGCCCGTCAAATAATCACCTGTCAGGCCGGCGCCGAGTGAAACGAGCAGTTGATGCACGTAGTCATACGTCCGCGAGTTCTCTATTTCGGGACTCCCGTGGTTCTGATCAGCACCGTGAACGAGGACGGCTCGGCGAACCTGTCACCGATGTCGTCCGTCTGGTGGATCGGCCAGTCGTGCATGTTGGGTCTCGACGAGACGTCCAAAACCACGGAAAACATCGCGCGGACCGGAGAATGCGTGGTGAACCTGCCGTCCTCCGAGATGGTGGACGCGGTCGACCGATTGGCGCTGTTGACGGGAAGCAAGCGGGTGCCACCGCACAAGCTTCAGAAGAAGTACCGGTACGAGCCCGACAAGTTCCGGGCGGCCGGGCTCACCGCATGGCCGTCCGACGAGGTTGCGGCGCCGCGGGTCGCCGAGTGTCCAATTCAGCTCGAGGCACGCGTCGACCGGATTCATCCCTTCGCCGAGGAGGGATCAGGCGTGGTGGCGATCGACGCCCGGATCGTTCGGGTGCATGTCGAAGAGAAGCTGCTGATGAGCTCGAATCCGCGGTACATCGATCCGGACAAGTGGGATCCGTTGATCATGAAGTTTCTGGAGTTCTACGGCGGCGGGCAGAACGTACATCCGTCACGGCTCGCCGAAGGTTGGGGAGCACCGTCGAGAACTGACGGGGTCGGCATGGACCCGGGACGTCTCAGCGCATAGGACGTCGCGCCGAAGTTGAGGTCCGTAGCTCCGACTTCAGACACCTGTTCGTCAGCGATCGAGATGCGAATCTAAAGGGAACGGAAAGCGGCCTCTCGCATGGTGGGGTCACGCGGGAATCACCTACGCGTGTGGATCACAGGAGGCTTCCATTGTTCAGTCATAGGCGCTTGGCGTCGTTGCTCGGCGTGACAGCGGCAGTGAGTGCTGCTCTCGCGGCCGGCGGTCAGCCGGCGGCAGCTGCCGACAGTCACCACCAGCTACGGTCCGGGGGATGGGCGGCGGCATGGGCGGCGGCGCCGCATTCCCCGGTCCCGGGAAATCCGTTCGACGGACCGAACTGGTCTCTCGAGGGATTCACCGAGCAGTCCGTCAGGCAAGTCGTCAGGGTCAGCGCTGGTGGGACTCGGGTGAGAATCCGGCTGTCCAACGAGTACGGGACCGCACCGGTGCGCCTCACCGGCGCCACCATCGCCCGATCCGGCGACGGTGCCAGTCTCAAGCCCGGCACCGTGCAGCAGTTGCGGTTCGGGCACCGCGGCGAGACGGTCATACCGGCAGGTCAGGCGGTAGCGTCCGACGCGACGCCGATGCGGGTGTCCGCCCTGGACGCGTTGACGGTCACGCTCTACTTCAAGGCACCGTCCGGTCCGGCGACCTTTCACCAGGGCGGGCTGACAACCACATATCGGGCGGCCGGCGACCGCCGTTACGACCACGGGTCGGCGGCCTTTCGCGGCGAGACCAGCAATGCTCGCTACTTCATCACCGGCGTTGACGTAGCCGGTGCCGGGACACCGGCAGGGGCCGTCGTCGCCTTCGGTGATTCCATCACCGACGGGCACGGGTCGACCTCGGGAGCAGACAATCGTTATCCCGACCAGTTGGCCGAACGGCTGGTCGGCTCTGGGCGGCGGGTGAGCGTCGTCAACGCGGGAATCGGGGGCAACAAGCTGCTCGCGGACTCACCCTGCTACGGCGAGCGTGCTGTTACTCGCTTCAACCGCGACGCGCTGAGCCAGCCCGGGGTGCGGACCGTCGTGGTCCTCGAGGGTGTCAACGACATCGGCGCGGGCGGCTATCCGGACTTCGGCTGCGGTGCCTCGCATGTGGTGACCGCGTCCGAGGTCATCTCCGCCCATCGGCGGCTCATCCAGTCGGCACACCGCGCCGGCGTCAGAGTCATCGGGGCAACCATCACCCCCATGAAGAACTCCACCGGCTATTACTCGGCAGAGAAGGAAGCGGTGCGGGACCAGTTCAACAGCTGGATCCGCAACAGCGGTGAGTACGATGCCGTGGTCGATCTCGACCGGATTCTCGCCGATCCCAAAGACACCGATGCGTTGGCGTCCCGATTCGACTCAGGCGACGGCCTGCACGTCAACGACGCTGGAGCGGACCGCATAGCTGAGGCCGTCAGCCGGGCGCTGTGCTGACGGTTACGCCGCCCGGCAGCCAGCAAGCCCCGTGCGACAACACACACGCGCTTGACCCGGTGGTCGGTGCCAGGTCAACCATGGATGTCGTCGCAGTGGTCCGGCGCGCCGCAAGCCATGGGTGGCGTGTCAGCTGATCGGTGCTCCAGGAGTGGCCCGGCCGGTGCGCATCAGCCGGCCGGGCCGCCGGCCGGCTGATGCCGGCCACCCGTCGCCAACCGCGGCTGGACCGATCCGCTCGTGCTGACGCTGCTGCTGTTCGGCGGGTTGATGCTGGTCGTGTTCATCATCGCTCAGCGGACGGTCGCGCAGCCGCTGCTGCCGCTCCGGGTCCTCCTCGACCGGACACGGGGCGGAGCCTTCCTCGCGATCGGGTTGCCGCAGCTGGCGCTGTTCGGGTTCTTCCTGGTGCTGACCTATTGGTTTCAGCAGCTCCTCGCTACACGCCGATCAGCGCCGGGTTGGCGTTCCTGCCCCTGGCGTTGGCGATCGCGATCGGCTCGACGCTGATCGCCGGCCTGCTGGGGCCGCGACTGGGGACGCGTCACTTGATCATTCCGGCGCTCGTGGTGATGGCCGCGGGGATGGCGCTGTTGGTCGGACTCACACCCGGCACGCCGGAGCTGTATCTCACACGGTTCCTGCCCGCCGAGATCCTGATCGGTCTCGGGCTCGGCTGCACGATCACCCCTGCGGTCGCGGCGGCGACCAACGGCGTGGGCGACGACACCGGTGCGGCATCGGCCACGGTGAACGCCGCCACTCAGCTCGGGGGATCAATCGGTACCGCATTGCTCAACACTGTCGCGGCGATTGCCACTGCGGACGCGATCCGCGCGGCACCGGGCCAGAACGTGATCGATGGTGCCATCGTCGCAGGTTTCGACGCTGCGCTGTGGACTGCGGTGGCGCTTCTTGTGCTGGCGGCCGTGGCTGTCGCCGTTGTCATGCCCAGGACCTCCCAGCCTGGACCGGTGGCACAGGTCAAGCAAGAAGAGGATCAGCGCTGAGCAGTTGACCCTCCCACGCAGGGAGACACGATGCTGGGTGCTGTCGGTTCGCTCAACATGCCGAAGGGTCAAAATGCCAACGATCCAGCAACTGGTTCGCAAAGGTCGTAAGAAGAAAACAAAGCAGTCCAAGACGCCCGCGCTGAACGGCAACCCACAACTCGCCGGGATCTGCGTGCGGGTATATACGACGACGCCCAAGAAGCCCAATTCGGCCTTGCGGAAGGTGGCACGGGTGAAGCTGTCGAGCGGTGTGGAGGTTACCGCGTACATTCCGGGAGAAGGGCACAATCTCCAGGAACACTCGATGGTCCTCGTCCGTGGCGGCCGGGTGAAGGATCTTCCCGGCGTCCGCTACAAAATCATTCGAGGGGTGCGGGACACGGCAGGCGTGCGTGGGCGTGGACAAGGTCGCAGCCGCTACGGATCCAAGCAGAAGGGTTCGTAGACGTTGCGAGCCTTCCCGAGTGACCCACGGGCAGCAGGCCCGTAACCTGAGGTAATGGGTGAGGTCGAGCTGGTGGTCGATCGCCGTGCCCGCGGTTGACTCTCCCACGGTGGGAGACCTGATGGTGGAGGCGTGACGGTAGGCGACGAGGAACTGCTGAGCATCGGTGACCTGGCCAAACGGTCCGGTCTGCCGGTCAAGCTCATCCGGCGCTGGTCCGACTGCGGGCTTCTGTCTCCGGCGGACCGCACCCGGGCCGGATACCGCCGCTACGACGCGCGAGCCGTGGCACAACTCGAGCTGGCGAGGACGCTGCGGGAGCTGGGTCTCGGTCTGGCGGCGATCCGCGAGGTCATGGGATCGGAGCGAGGCCTTTCCGAGGTGGCGGCCACACACGCCGACGCGCTTGATGCTCAAATTCGGAGGCTACGGCTGCAACGCGCTGTTTTGCGTTGGGTCGCAGCGCATCATTCGACCGCCGAGGAACTCTCAGTCGTCAGCAACCTGACCCGTCTGTCCGCCGCGGAACGTGCCGCGATGATCGACAGGTTCATCGCCGAGACGGTCAAGGGTCTCGATGTGCCCGATTATCGCGATCGGCTTCGGGCCGCCGCGCCGGAGCTCCCTGACGACCCGACAGCCGAACAGGTCGACGCGTGGATCGAGCTCACCGATCTGATTCAGGATCCGAAGCTGCGAACGGCGATGAACCGGGTCGCCAGATACGCGGATGAGCACGCACCGGGCTCGCACGAAGCCGCTGAAACGGCTGCTGTCGAACGAGTGACCGAGATGTGGACCCAAACTGTGTTCAGGGCCCTGGCAGACGACATCTCCGCAGACTCGCCGGACGCTGAGCGGATCGTCGCCGAGATCGTCAGGGTCTGGCTGCCCACTCAAACAGGGATCGGCGACGACTGCCGCGAGGCCAGACGCAGGCTGCTCGAGCAACTCGAGATCGCCGCGGATGCTCGCGCGGAACGCTACTGGCAGTTGGTATGCATCATCAATGGGATGCCGGCGCCACCGAGCAGCGCCGCTGCGGGCCGGTGGCTCGTTGCCGCACTGCGCGCAAATCCGCAACCAGCTTCCAAACCCATGAATACGCAAGCGTCCGTCGCGGCCCGCCAACGAGCACTGAATGCAACGCCGTCGCACCAGCGCCGACGTTACCGCGTGGTCTTCACCGCGAACTGGAAGCGGCATTCGGTGCCCCCAAGGACGGATGGAGCCTTCGTAGGGTCCGAGGGCCAGCGTTATTCTCCGTGGACGCACTTCAAACGTGGGCGTTCGTCCACAGATTAGCCTCGACCCCATCGTCAAGGCGGTCCGCGGAAATCATCCGATCTGGGCGTGACGGGCTCGGCAGGCTACGCGAGGCCGTCATCGTCCGCCGGGAAGCGGACCTCGGTAATGAGGCCGCCCTTGTCGCGGGCTTGGAGGACGAGCCGGGCGTGGTGTGCCTCGCTCACGCTGCGCGCGAGCGCCAGTCCGAGACCGTGTCCTCTGCCCGGACCGGCCACACGACCGTGGCCGCGGACGAACGGCTCGGTCAGCGTGGCGACGAGTTCCTCGGACAGCGCCGCGCCGGAGTTCTCGACGATGAGGCATACGTCCGTCGACGTTCGGTCCACCGTGATCCGGATGCGGCCGTCTCGCACGTTGTGCCGTACCGCGTTCTGCACGAGGTTGGCCACCGCCTGTCGGAGGAGCGCCGGATCGCCGGTGAGCGTGGCCGGCACCAGTTCGGCCTCGACGGTGAGGCCGAGTGCCTCTGCCGCGGACTCCTCGGCGCGCAGGGCGTCGTGGACGAGCGCGTCGAGCCGCACGCGCTCCTGGCGGAGCTGTCCGCCCTCGGCGTCGGCCAGCGTCAGGAGAGACTCGATCGTCTCTCGGTTGCGCTGGTTTATCTCGCGGATCCGCTCCGCCGTCCGGCGCAGCGCAGGCAGATCAAGGTCCGGGTCGGCGAGCGCAACATCCAGCAGGGTCTGCGTGGTCGCAATCGGGGTGCGCAGCTCGTGGGAGGCGTTCGCGGCGAAACGCTGATGCTCGCCGACGGATCGTTCCAGCCGCGAGAGCATGTCGTCGAGCGTCTCCGCGAGATCGCGCAGTTCGTCGTGCGGTCCGTCGCCGCTGACGCGCTGGGTGAGATCGCCCGACGCCGCGCTCTTGGCCACGCGGTTGATCGCCTGCAGCGGCCGCAACATCCTGCCGGCGATGACCCATCCGGCGATGGCACCGACGACGGCAAGCACGACGAAGGCGGTGATGGAGGCCGTCAGCAGCAGCCGGAACACGTCGTCCGTACTGCTGATCACCGGCCCGGCGAACGCCGGATCGGTGTTCGAGATGACCGCGGACGGGTGGGTCGTGGCCTGCGGGACGCTGCTGGGCGCTTCGAGGCCCTGCATCGGCGTGAGGGAGTAGAGAGGTACGTACCGCATGAACAGGTACACCACGCCGAGCATGAGGGCACCGATGACCGCGAGCAGCACGGCGATGGCGACCGCCAGCCGCGCGCGGATGGTGAATCGTCGCGTCTTCCCGGTCATGCGCCGAACCGGTATCCGCTGCCGCGGACGGTGTGGATCACCGGCGGCGACCCGAGGCGCTTGCGGAGGTTCGAGACCGTCACCCGGATCGTATTGGTGAACGGATCGGCGTTGGCGTCCCAGGCCTTCTCCAGGAGCGTCTCGGCGCTGACCACACCGCCCTCCGCGCGCATCAGGACGTCGAGGACCGCGAACTCCTTGCGGGCGAGCCGAATCAGCCGGCCGTCCCGGTACACCTCGCACCGGAACGGATCCAGGCGCACACCGGCGTTCTCCAGCACCGGCGGCCGCCCCTGCGCCGGGCGCCGCTCGAGCGCGCGTAGCCGCATCACCAGCTCGGGGAAGTCGAAGGGCTTGGCGAGGTAGTCGTCGGCGCCGAGCTCGAACCCGCTCACCTTGTCACCGAGCCCGCTCGCGGCGGTGAGCATCAGCACGCGGCAGTCCGGGCGGTTCGCCACCACCCACGCGCAGACGTCGTCGCCATGCAGGCCGGGGATGTCACGGTCAAGCACCACGACGTCGTAGTCGTTCGTGCGCAGCTCGTCGACCGCACTCTCGCCGTCGTGCACGAGATCGGCGGCGATCGACCCCCGGCGCAGACCGGTCTGGACCGCCTCGCCGAGGTAGACCTCGTCCTCCACGATCAGCACGCGCACGGCGACCCCCTTCCCGGCTGTACTGCGCCTGGTCAACCTCACCAGACGTGCCCTAACGCGAGCGTAAAGGAATCCCTGAACCTTCCGAGAACACACGGGTTCGTTGACTGGGCGCGGCGCTCGAGACGAGTGTCCCGAGAGGAAGGAACCCGAATGACACCTCGCACACGCCGTCGCGGCGGCAGACTCGCGACGCTCGTCGCCGTCCCGCTCCTGATCCTCGCCTTCGCCGGCTGCGCTGCGCCCGACGGCAAAGGCGACCCCTCGTCCAAGCCCTCCAGCGCATCGCGCGAGGCGTGGACGCTCAAGTTCAACCAGTGCTTGCGCGACAACGGCTACGACATCAAGGACCCGGCCGCGGGCATCGGGGCCGGCAACAAGAACGCCCCCGGCGCACCCGCGGACGTCATGCAGAAGTGTGGGGACGAGGTGGGCGACCCGCCGCCGCTGACGAACGAGGAGAAGGAGGCGTTCGAGAAGGAGGCGCAGCGCGCGCTGCTGGAGATGGCGAACTGCTACCGCAAGAACGGCGTGAACGTGCCGGATCCTCTGCCCGGTGAGGCGCTGAGCGTTCCGAGCGACGTGCCGCAAAGCGTGGTCGAGCAGTGCGGCGGCGGCATGGCGCCGGGGACGCTGGTGGGCCCATGATGACCGTGTCGGATCACACATCCCGCGTGCGGCGGCGCACCGTCTGGATCGCCGTCGCCGCGGCGGCCGTCCTCGCACTGGGCGGGGGTGCCGTGTTCGCTATCGCCCGGTCGGCGCCCTCCACCGAACCGACCAGCCGCCCCCGTGCCGCGGAGGCGGTGATCGAGCGCGGAACGCTTTCCGGCTCGGTCAAAGCCACCGGATCGCTCAAGTTCGCCGACCCGCACGACATCGGGTCGACGATCACGGGCGTGCTCACCTCGGCGCCGCGGCCGGGCGCGACCGTCGGTGTCGGCAAGCCGCTCTTCCTCGTGGACAACGTCCCGGTGTTCCTCTTCCGCGGCACGATCCCCGCCTGGCGGCCGTTCGCGTCGGGTATGGGCGACGGCCCGGACGTACAGCAGCTCGAGGAGAACCTCGCGGCTCTCGGCTTCTTCAAGGAGCAGCCCGATCGGAAGTTCCGCTGGGCGACGACCGAGGCGATCCGCGCCTGGCAGAAGGCGACCGGACAGGAGCGCACGGGCGGCATCGACCTCGGCAGGATCGTGTTCGACCGGGGCGAGCTACGCGTGCAGGACGTCAAGGTGCAGCTCGGCGGGTCCGTGGGCGGCGGAGCGGCGATCCTGTCGGTGACGACCCTGCAGAAGCATGTGAACGTGAAGTTGCCCCTGACCAGCCAGCAGCTGGCGAAGGTCGGCGGTGCCGTGCAGATCACGCTCCCGGAGGGGACCCGGACAACGGGGAAGGTCACCTCCGTGGAGACGCCGCAGCAGGAGAGCGACGGCAGCGTCAGCATCCCCGTCCTGGTCGCGCTCGACGATCCCGCCGCTGCGGGGGATCTGCAGCAGGCCAACGTGACGGTCGGTTTCCCGTCCGAGGTTCGCGAGAACGTGCTGTCCGTCCCGGTGGCCGCGCTGATCGCCCTGGATGACGAGCGGTTCGGCGTCGAGGTCGTGGACGAGAAGGGATCGACCCGACGCGTCCCGGTCACGAGGGGGATCTTCGCGGGCGGCCGCGTCGAGATCTCCGGCGACGGGCTGGAGGCGGGGCAGAAGGTGGTGGTCCCGAAGGTATGAACGAGATCATCCGGCTCGACGGTGTCGAGCGTAGCTACGGCCAGCCGTCGGTACTCGCTTGCGCGGGCGTCAGCCTGTCGATCGATCAGGGTGAGCTCGTGGCCGTCGTCGGCCCGAGCGGGTCCGGCAAGTCCACGCTGCTGAACCTGATCGGCACCCTCGACCGGCCGACCGCAGGCTCGGCGACGATCGCCGGGGTGGACGTGCAGCGCATGTCGGACGCGGAACTGTCGGCGCTGCGGGCGTATCGCATCGGATTCGTGTTCCAGCAGTTCCACCTGGCAGAGGGCGTTGCGGCGCTCGACATCGTGGCGGACGGAATGCTCTACTCGGGCGTCCCGCGAGCCGAGCGCCGCCGCCGTGCCCGGCTCGCGCTGGAGCGTGTCGGCCTCGGTCATCGCACCGGCCACAAGCCGAACCAGCTCTCCGGCGGTGAACGCCAGAGGGTCGCGATCGCTCGCGCCGTCGTCGGCGATCCGGTGCTGCTGCTTGCGGACGAACCGACCGGCAATCTGGACTCGGAATCGGGCGCCTCGGTCGTCGCGCTGCTTCGCGAACTGAACAGTTCGGGCACGACGGTTGTCGTCATCACCCACGACGCGGAACTCGCTGCGGTTTTCCCCCGGCGCATCGCGGTGCGCGACGGGCGGGTCATCTCGGACTCGTGCGCCAACAAGCGGGAGACCGCCCAGAGTGAGGAGCATGCCGCATGATCGGCACCCCGCGTTCCTCGCTGCTGCCAGCCGACATCGCGCGCCTCGCGGTTGCCGGAGTGCGCGCCCGCCCGCTGCGCGCCGTCCTCTCGGCACTCGGCATCGCCATCGGCATCGCGGCGATGCTTGCGGTGGTCGGCATCTCGGCGTCGAGCCAGCAGCGAGTGAACGAGCAGCTCACCAGCCTGGGCACCAATCTCTTGCGCGCCGAACCGGCCAAGAACCTCTTCGGGGAACAGACCAAATTGCCCCCCGAAACCGTCGGCAAAGTCCGACTCGTCGACGGCGTCGAGGCGGCAAGCGGCATCGCGGTGCTCCCGGCGTTCCACGTGTACCGCAGTGAGCTGATCGATCCGTCGGCGACCGGCGGTCTCCAGGTGGTTGCGGCTGACCTGGACCTGCTCGATGTCACCCGGAGCGAGCTGAGCGCCGGCGCATGGCTGAATCCCGCCACAGCGGCGTTCCCATCCGTCGTCCTGGGCGCCACCGCCGCCGAACGGCTGGGCGTGGTGGAACCGGGCGTGCAGGTGTGGCTGGGCGGCCGGTCCTTCACTGTGATCGGCATCCTGGCTGCGTCGCCGCTGGCGCCCGAGTTGGACACCTCCGCCCTGATCGGCGGCCCGGTCGCGGCCAGGCTGTTCGGATGGCAGGGCAACCCGTCGACCGTCTACGCACGGTCGGCCGAGGGCGCCTTCGACCGAGTCCGTTCCCTGCTGCCCGGCACGGTCCAACCGCAGTTCCCGAGCGATGTGAGCGTCTCACGCCCCTCCGACGCACTCGCTGCGAAGGCCGCGATCGATCAGGCTTTCACCGGTCTGCTCGTCGGGCTCGGTGGCATCGCACTCCTCGTCGGCGGGATCGGCGTCGCCAACACAATGATCATCTCCGTCATCGAACGCCACCGGGAGGTCGGTTTGCGCCGCGCCCTCGGCGCGACCCGGACGCACATCCGTGTCCAGTTCCTCGCCGAGGCGCTCGTCCTCTCCGCGTTCGGCGGCGTCATAGGCGCGCTCCTCGGCGCCGCGGTCACCACGGTGATCGCCCCGCTTAACGACTGGCCGATCGTCGTTCCTCTCCTGGCCGTGGTTGTGGGACTGGCCTCCACGCTCGTGATCGGCGCTGCAGCCGGGCTCTACCCGGCCGCGCGTGCGGCTCGTATCCCGCCGACGACGGCCTTGAACGGCTGAGGGGGCGGCCCGCGCGGTTCGGCTCCCGGCGGTCGGTCCGGGGCGGCGCCGTAAGCTACCTGTAATAATTGGAGTATGCCCATATCGTCATACGCCTATGAACACTATAGTAACGTATGCGGTGAGATCGCCATGCCTACAGGCTGCTCGTTTCAATGAAAGCACCGGTGTCGACATCGGGCCGGGAGCACCGCGCATCGTTCGAGCAAATGACTGCCCGCCGTCGGCGGGACAGAGGCAGGCGCTGTGTTTTCTGGTCGGCGCGGCACCGGCCGGCGGCATCCGGCGTCAACCACGGAACCGCTCACCGCGGCGACGGCGGCAGGTCGCCATCCAGCAGCACCACTCGCGAACCCTGGGCCGGCTGCACGCGCAGCCGCCCGGCGCCGTACAAGGGCCGACCACGCGGCCGGGTCGCACGGAAACACCAGCTCAGGCTGCAGGTGGTCGACGAAGACCGAATCACAATTCGGGGGGAATCGTCGCTAAACTCGTCATCCACATTGTCCCTTGTCGGGCCGGCCCACTGGTTACCTTGCTGTGCTGTTTGGGCTGACCGCAAGGAAGTCGAGGCCTTATGGCGACGGCATCGCCTCTGACCACCGCAAATCAAAGGAGCCATACAGCACAGTGCCGGATGGGTAGTGCGAGCGCCGACCGCACCGGTAGGGTTGGACCCGTATCGGCGTTGGCCAGCAATTGTCGCCCGCCGTCCCCTTGGGCTGCCTATGATTGGATGAGAGTTGGCGCGAAAAGTGGCCGACCCCACAAACAGACAGCACGATTCAGATGGCCGCGATCAGTCGATGGCGTCGAACCGGCGCGGTGGTCGACAGCGGTCCATCAAGCGGCGGATCATCAGGCTGGTCCTCGTCCCTGGTGTCGTGGCAGTGACCCTGTGGCTCGTAGCGTCCGGGTATCTCGTGTTTCAAGGTTGGTACAACCGGGAGGTCGCCAACGGCGTCCGCAAGGTGTCGATTCCGGCGGTTTCCGCGTTGGCGTCGATCCAGCAGGAGCGGCGACTGAGCGTCGGTTACCTCAGCCAGCCGTCGAGGGGCGTGCAGGAGCTGCTTGAGCAACGGCAGCAGACCGATCAGCGCCTGGCGGAACTGCGTACTGTCGCTGATGCGGGGCTGGCCAACGCTCCGCAGTCCATCGTGACGCGGTGGAAAGCGGTGACGGGTTTCCTGGACCAGCTTCCGGGTGTGCGAAGCACGATCGACGCCAAGTCGGCCGACGCCCAGGATGCCTACGACTTCTACAACCAGCTGCTTGATGCCGCCACCGCCCTGTTCGACACGCAGGCCCGGATGGTGCCCGACGCCACGGCGACCAAGGGGGGCATCGCGGCGACCGAGGTGTGGCGGGCCAGCGACCTGATGTCCCGCGCCGGATCGGCGATCGAGGCCGCGTTCGGGGCCCGCGCGCTCAGCGACCAGGACCATCTCGCATTCGTCAATATGGTGGGCGCCTATCGGTTCGGTCTGACGACCGTTGCTCCACACCTGCAGCCGGAGGTACGTCAGCGGTATGAGGACGTCACGGCGAGTGACGCGTGGAAGCAGCTTGTCGCCGCGGAGAACGCGATCATCGCCAGCGGCCCGTGGCGCAATGGCGTGCCTCGCACACTGCCCGTCGACGCTGCTCGCTGGCAGGCGCTGACCCGCCAGGTCTCCGACCAACTGATCGATCTGACCGTTCTGGAAGCCGACCAGGTGTCGGCCCAGACCCTGCGTACCGGAAACAATCAGCTGCTCGCCGCATCACTGGGAAGTCTGATCGCGCTCTGTGTCGCGATCGGTGCGATCCTGTGGGCGGTCCGTCAATCGCAGGTACTGGTGGACCAAGGTCTGTCCGTGCGCTTGGCGCGGCTGGGCAGGGACGCCGCCGAGACGGTCGATCAGCGGCTGCCCGCCATGATGGACCGGCTGCGCCGGCGCGAACCGGTTGACCTCGAGGTCGAGCTACCGACCAAGGACTACGGAAGCGACGAGATCGGTCAGGTCGCAGACGTCATCAACCGGTCGCTGCACGTTGCCGCGGGTGCGGCCGTCGACGAGGCGAAGACCCGGGCTGCCGGCACCGCGATGCTCATGGGCGTCGCGCGCCGCCCTCAGCGCCCTCTGCAACGCGGCCTCCAGGTGATCGAAGGCCTGCAGAAGCGGATCGGTGACGAGGAGGTGCTCCCGCAGCTGTTCGACATCCACCACCAGCTCAACCAGACCCGGCGCTTCCTGGAGAACCTCGTCATCCTGGCCGGTGGCCAGATCGGCCGGCGTTTCAAGAACCCGGTGCCGCTGCGTCGGGTGCTACTGGCGGCATTCGCCGAGACGCAGCACTACCAGCGGATCACGCTTCGTGACGCGCCTGACGTGGCACTGGTCGGGCCGGCCATCGCCGGAACCGTCCACCTCTTGGCCGAGCTACTGGACAACGCGCTGGCGTTCTCCCCGCCGACGACAACGGTCTGGGTCACGTGCGTCGAGGTTCCGCACGGCGTCGCGGTGGAAATCGAAGACGCCGGCGTCGGCATGAACGCAGAAGCCGTGGAACGCGCCAACGAGCTGCTGGCCACCGCGCCTACTCCGGACGTGACCGAGCTCAAGGGTGGCACCCAGGTCGGCCTGTACGTCGTGGCCGAGCTGGCCAAGCGCGACGGCGTTCAGGTCAGTATCCGCAGGTCCGCGTACGGCGGGCTGTTGGCCATCGTGCTGCTGCCTGAGCGGGTGCTCGTCACCACCGGGTCCATCGAACCCGAAGTGTCCGACGTGCCCGAGTCGCCCGCCGCGCTTGCCGCTGAGAGGATCGATACCGGCATTCATCCGGCCGTGACAAGGACCGCTCGACCCGACGACATCCGACGCTACGACCTGCGCCCTGCGGCCGGGGTCGCGACCGTCGCGGCCGCCCCGACGGCCTCCACCGGGTCAATCCCGGAACCCCGTGAACCCCACGTCGTCCACGCTGCCGCACATCGCCGAGCCGACCTCACCGGCGGCGTGAGGAGCAGCGACTTTTCCAATGGAAGCGCCGTAGCTCCCCGGCAACGGGCGTCGTCCGCTGCGTATGGGGTGGGCACCGAGCCGCCCAATCCGCAAGCCGCCACCCGGCCGGTGCTACCGCACCGCCAACCCCAACAACACCTCGCGCCCGAGCTGCGCGAGGAAGACACGCCAGACACCAGGGCACAGGGGGCGACGGCAGCGAAGTCACCGGAAGACGTCCGGGACCGGTACACGCGGTACCAGCGAGGACGATCCGGATTGACGCCGTCCGACGGTCGGACAGCGAGCAACGGCAACACTTTCACCAGCGCTGATCAAGGCGGGGAAGCATGACCTACTCAACACCGCAGAATGACCTGACCTGGTTGCTGGACGATCTTGTCAAGGTTCCGCATGTTCGCGATGCGGTCGTCGTCTCCACCGACGGGCTGATCATTCAGAAATCCACGTCGCTGCCGCAGGACACCGCGGAGATCCTGGCCGCCGCGTCGTCTTCGATGTACAGCGTTGCCGCGGGCACGGGACGACGCATCGGCAGCGGCCCGGTGGACCAGGTTGTCATCGAGTACCACGATCGGGTCCTGTTTCTCGCCGCTGCCGGGCCGAACGCTCGTCTGGCGGTGCTGTGCGAGTCAGCTGTCGACATGGGCACGGTCGCCTACGAGATGCGTCGCCTGGTGACCCGCATCGGCGAGTATCTCGGCACCGAAGCACGCTCGGCTGCGCTGGCGGGCAACGGTCAACCTGGCCTGGGCCATGGTGCATGACGTATGGGACGGCGACGACGAGGCAGAGGGCGGGCGGCTCGTCCCGCTGTACATCCTTGTCAACGGGAAGACGAGTCCACGGAACAACAGCCTGGACCTCGCCACTCAGGTCATCGCCATCCCGGCCAACGCGAGACGACTAGAGCCGGAGTATGAGGACATCGTCAGCCGGTGCGCGAACTGGATGTCCATCGCTGAGCTCGCCGCCTACGCGAACTGCCCGCTCACCATCATGAAAGTCATGGTTGACGTGCTCCTTGAGCAGGGGTATCTCGGCATCGGATTTCCGGCGCAGCAGACGATCGTGGATCGTCGGATGCTGGAAACGGTGCTTGCCGGCCTCGAAAGACTCTAGGCAAGAGGACTGACATACGTGAATCGCCAATCAGTCAAGGTCGTTGTGGCAGGCGGCTTCGGTACCGGCAAGACCACGTTGGTCGCCTCGGTCAGCGAGATTCCGCCACTGACCACGGAGGAAGTCCTCACCCAGGCCAGTGTCGGCGTAGACGACGTAACGGGCATCGAGGACAAGACGAACACCACGGTCGCCCTGGACTTCGGACGCATCACCATCAGCCCCGACGTCGTGCTCTACCTGTTCGGCACGCCGGGGCAGGACCGGTTCTGGTTCATGTGGGACGAACTCGCGCAGGGCGCAGTGGGTGCGATCGTGCTGGTCGACACCAGAAGGCTCGGCACCAGCTTCCCCGCCGTCGACTTTTTCGAGCGGCGGGGTATACCGTTCGTCGTTGCCGTCAACCGGTTCTTCGGTGAGTGTCTGTACAGCCAGGAGGAGATTCGCGCTGCCCTGGAGCTCGATCCCTCCGTTCCGTTCCTGTGGGTCGATGCCCGCGACAAGGCATCCAGCAAGCAGGCATTGATCACCCTGGTTCGGCACGCGATGGCGCGCATGCCGGTCAGTTGATCGGTGACTCGAAAGCTCACACCGCCAGCTGGCCGGCGTGGGCTGCGACCTGGCTGAGGTAGCGGTCGGCGCCGTCCGGGGTCATGAACCAGTCGGTGAGGCTGTTCGGGTCGGCGAACCCGTTGGCGAGGCGGCTGGCCACCTCAGGGTGCCGCGCCGCCGTGGCGAGGATGCGTTGGACGTGTTCGGGCGGCGGCTGGAGCATCCCGTTGGTCAGGTTGGTCACCCGCTCGGCGGTGTCCGCCCAGAACCGTTCGAAGGTGTTGTGCATCCAGTCACGGTCGAACGGATCGTCACCGTGGTCGAGGATCGCGGCCAGGTAGGCGGCGGCACACCGTGCGGCGGCGTTGGCGCCCTGCGCGACGACGGGGTCGTTGGTGACGAGCACGTCGGCGGCCCCCAAGACCAGCCCGCCCGAGGGCAGTTCGCCGATCGGCCGCCGCACGGTGGGGGTGAAGCGGCCGGTCAGGGTGGCGTGGGGGTCGGTCAACTCCAGGTGGGCACAACGCTCGTACAGCCACGGAGTGTGTTCGCGGATCAGTCCGACCGCCCGCGTCAGATGTTCGTCCGGGCCGGGACGGTCGCCGAACACGTCCAGCGGCCCGCCGGGGACGGCCTCCCAGAACAGGATGTCGCACTGCCCCGTTGTGGTCAGCGCCGGGATCAGGATCAGCTCGCCGGCGCCGGGCAGCACCGTGAACGTGACGTTGGGCCACAGGTCGGTGTCCGGGTCGCGGCCCATGCCGTGGACGTAGGCGGCGGCCAGGCCGCGCTGCGGTGTGGTGTACGGGGAGCGGGAGGGATCCCGGTCGAACAGCGCGGTCAGGTCGCCGCGGCCGGCGGCGATGACGATCAGGTCGTAGTGGCCGGACTCGGCGATCTCGTCGAGATCGCCGATGGCCGCTTCCTTGGTGTGGACGGTTCCGCCGAGTTCCTCGAAAAGCTCCAGCCAGCCGGCCATCTTGACCCGCTGGTCGGTGCTGCGCGCCGGCGTATCCAGGGCACCGTAGATGTCCAGGCGGTCGCCGCCGGGTGGCGCCGCGACGGTCCAATGCAGCCCGGCGATGTCGGGTGTGTCGCCGGCCCACAGATCGAGCCCGAGTCGCTGTTCGACGGCCACCGCTGGGCCGAACATGACTTGGGTCGATGTCGGCCGGGACCGGCGAAGCTCGTCGGGGGTCCGTGCCGACAGGATGGTCACGTCGTAATCGCCTGCGCGAAGCAGGCCGTGGCCGAGCAGCAGCCCGCACTGGCCCGCGCCCACAATCAGGATTCTGCGCATCGCTGCATCCTTTGCAGGGTCGAGGTCTCTTGGTCGGCATGTACAGGAGCGGTCTCCAGGACCGCCTTGAACTTCCGGCTATGCCACGGCTCCGGCGGTCGGTCCCGCCGCGAGCGGTTCCAGCCGTACCTTGAAGTGCCGCAGCAGGGGTGGTGACGAGACGATCCGATAGCCGCGGACCCGCTCGGGTTCCTTGGCGATGTCGGCGAGCACTGATGCCACGTACTCAAAGTGCGCGTCGGTGTAGACCCGGCGTGGGATCGCCAACCGCACGAGCTCGAAGGGCGCGGGGGTGACGAGTCGGTGCTCGTCGTCCATGCCGCCCAGATACAGCGACCCGAGCTCGGCGCAGCGGATGCCACCGTCGAGATACAGCTGACACCCGAGGGAGTGCCCGGGGAACTCGTGCGGCGCCAGGTGGGGCAGCAGCCTGCCGGCGTTGAGGTACAGGGCGTGGATGCCGGGCGGCTGGATGGTGTCCACGCCGGCATCGTTGATCATCTGGGCCAGTCGTGCGGTGGATGCGGCGCGGGACTGCAGGTATGCCGGGTCGACGACCTCCTTCAGCCCTTGGGCGAGTCGTTCGAGGTCGTGGCCGGCCAGCCCGCCGTAGGTGCTGAACCCTTCGGTGGCGATCAGGTTCGCCTCACACGTGGCATGCAGCTCGTCGTCACGTAGGCCGATGAGTCCGCCGATCGCCGTCAATCCGTCCTTCTTCAAGGACACCACGCATCCGTCAGCGAGCTGGAAAGCGCGGGTGGCGATCTGCCGCGGTGTCCAGTCGCTGTAGGCCGGCTCCCGTTCGCGGACCAGCCAGGCGTTTTCCGCGAACCGCGCCGCGTCCAAAAAGAACGGCACGGCGTGGCGCTGGCATAGCTCCCGGACGGCCTCGAGGTTGGCCATGGATACCGGCTGCGCACCGAGGCCGTTGTTGGTGATGGTCACCAGGACCAGCCCGACGCGGTGTCCCTCGGGGCCGGTCAGGACTCGTTCCAGTGCGGCAAGGTCGATGTTGCCCTTGAACGGTTCGTCACTGTCGAGGTCGGCCGCTTCGGGGCACGGCAGGTCCCGTGGTTCGGCGCCGGCCAGTTTGACGTTGGCGTGGGTGGTGTCGAAGTGGGTGTTGCTGATGCAGATCTGGCCGGGTTTCAGCAGGCTGCTGAACAGGATCCGCTCGCCGGCCCGGCCCTGGTGAACCGGCAGGATGTGTGGATAGCCGGTGAGGTCACGGACCTCGTCGCGGAACCGGAACCAGGATCGGGCCCCCGCGTAGGACTCGTCGCCGAGTGCGGCGGCGGCTTCCTGCGCAGCCGAGGTGGCGCCTGTGCCCGAGTCGGAGAGCAGGTCGATGGTGATCTGGTCGGCGCGCAGATTGAACGGGTTGTGGCCGGCCTCCGCCAAGGCCAGTCGGCGCTCGTCGGCGCTGAGGAAGGGAATCGGTTCGACGACCTTGATCCGGTATGGCGGCGGCAGTTTGGCCGGGCCTGTGAGCATAGCTTCGCTCCTTGAACGTTCGGGGGTATCAGGCGGCGCTGCGTTCGGCCGGCAGCTCGGCCGAGTGCTCGAACAGGTGCTCAGCCGGGTGTCGGATCGCCGGTGCCCGCCGTGGACGCGGTGGACTCACCTGGTACGCCTCGGACGACAGGTAGACGGTCACGCCCGGTCGTGGTGGGCCCAGCCGCAGTGAGACGTGGGCGATCAGCCCGACACCGGCACGAAGCGGGCGCTGTGTCACCGCGGTGATCGCCCGATCGAGCGCCGAGCTGTCGAATCCGTGCAGGGCGAGCAACGCCGCCACTCGGTCCCGGGCCTCCTCGTCGTCGTGGACGTAACTTCGGATCGGCACGTACAGGCTGTAGCCGACCGGTTTTTCGGCGCCCTGGGTGAGGGTGTAGCTACTCACGAGCGGCCGGCGGTTGAAAGGTCCGGTACCACCGCCGGCGACCGCGCAGAACTCGGCGAGTGCGGTCACGTCCACGTCGTCGACCGCGCCGGCCGCCCGGACCACGTCCCGGACCTCAGCGCCGTGGTGGGTGAGGTAGAGCTTCACACGGGCTTGCGGCCCGTCGTGCAGGTCCAGCGCGAAGAACGTCAGCCGGTCATCCCGCCCCAGCTCGCCTTGCCGGACACCGTGGTCCAGCATGGTCCGGTAGGACGTGCCCAACCCGAGCCGGTGCAGCGCTTCGGCCACCAGCTTCGGGGCCCGCTCTGCTCCATCGACCTCCGGGTTGAAGTACACCTTGAATTCCGGCCGTCGGCGGCTGCGAAACACCAGCGACCACCACAGGGCAAACTCCCCCTGTGGGTGCTCCGTGGTGAAGAGATCCTGCACTTTGTCCCATTGGGAGGTCGACAGACCGAACCGGTGCGCCTGCGTGTCGAGAAAGCTGTGAGCGGCGGACAGATTCGGCAGAGTGCCGGGTGGTGAACCTATTGCCTCACCCAGAATCCGCAGGGTTGGCGGCTCTTCCTTGTTGAAGGCGATGGAGAATTCGACGGGGGTGTGATCGTCCGCGACGTTGGACGGCCAAGCGGGTGACTCGGACAGTCGGTGCGATCCGACGGGGCCGAGAAGATCTCTCAACAGGTCGATGGGTGGGCCCGGCTCGGCTTCAGCCACCTCGCACAATCGTGCCAGTTGCCCACGTAAATACTCGAAGACGGACAGGTCGCCCATGAGCTGTTCCTCCTGGGTTGGTCCATTCGAAATCGGCTACGTCTCACGTCCGCCACGTCGCACGCTTGGCGTGCTCGGCTGACCTCACGTGTTGCTAGGGGGGCACCGCCACACCAGGGGCGTCCGCATGCGAGTGGCCCGGCGGTTCTGCAAGCAACGAGGTTTTCTGGCATCAACTCGGTCGACTACGAAAAGGATCATCGGCCCCCGCATATCGTGGCGCATCTATTCTGCGGAGTCGAGTGAGACGTTAATCACAAAGAGAAATCAAGACGTCGCTCACGGTTACATAGGCCGACATGAATTAGATATCATGCGCGTCGTGCGTAACCGCAAGTTGAACTGGCATTGCGATACCTGCGTGCTGGCGGCGTTCCGATCCCGGTCGTGACGACTCCGTTACCGGACGTGGTGAAAACGTCAAGACGGCTGCCCGCAGCGACAACCGAGGTGCCGTGAACCTCCACCATGAGCGTCGTATTGCTTCATCGGTCCATGCCGCCGCCGAACCTGGCGTCGGACGGCATGAGATTGAAGGGGAGCCCGTCGAGACGGCGCGTCGCGCAGGCCGGGACCGCCGTGACCGACTCGCCACACACTCCCGCAATGCCGATATTCGGGACATCGCCTTACGAAGCGCCCGACGACCCGGAACACACTGCCGGTCTCCGGCACCGGCCGCGGCCGGGCGGCGACGATGCCGGAGCGCGTCGGCGTGCGCGCTCGCCGTCGGCTCCCTGGCCGCCCGAACCACCCGGACCACGGACGCGCTGGAGGCCCCACAAGGGAGACCGGCGAGCAGTGGCCCCGGCTGCATCGCATCCGCCGATCGAGGGGCGGACGAGGGAAAACCCGGCACGTGACCATATCGATGCGTGACCATGCCCCGCATCGAGATCCGGCGCGACGAACGTCCACCCTGGACATTGCCGAACCGATCGGGGGATCTTCATGCACGGACGTCATCTGCTGGCCGCGGCCCTCGCCCTCGTCGTCGCCGCGACACCCGCCACGGCCGCCCATGCAGCGACCCAGCCCGGCTTCCGGCCCGGCGCGCCCGGTATCGGCGACCCGGCGTACCCGCTCGACGGCAACGGCGGCTACGACGTGCGCCACTACGACCTCGACGTGCGCTACCAGCCGGCAACCGACGAGCTCGACGGCCACGCGACGATCACGGCGACCGCCACCCAGTCGCTGTCCCGCTTCGACCTCGACCTCACCGGCCTGACCGTCGACGCGCTCACGGTCAACGGCCGCCCCGCCGTTTGGACCCGCGACGGCGACGAGCTCGTCGTCACTCCGGCCCGCGGCCTGCCCGCCGGGCTGCCGTTCGTCGTCGACGTGCGTTACCACGGCGTCCCCTACACCGCCCGGATACCGGAGATCCCGCTCGAGTCGCAGTTCATGCACACCGACGACGGCGCGCTCGTCGCCGGGGAGCCGAAGGCGGCGGCCAGCTGGTTTCCGGTGAACGACCATCCGCTCGACAAGGCGACGTACAGCGTGCGCGTCACCGTGCCGGAAGGGCTGGGCGCGCTGAGCAACGGCATCCTGCTCGGCTCGGCGACGAACGACGGCTGGACGACGTTCCGCTGGGCCGCGACGAGCCCGATGGCCAGCTACCTCACCACCCTCGCGATCGGGCGCTGGCGCATCGACCAGCATCAGCACCGCGGCCGGCAGACGATCATCGCGGTCGACGCGAGCCTGCCGCCGACGTTCGCCGACGACTCCGTCGGCCGCACCGACGAGATCACCGACTACCTGGAGACGCTGTTCGGGCCGTACCCGTTCGAGGCCAATGGCGCGATCGTCGACAAGCACGATCCGCTGCTGTTCGCGCTGGAGACGCAGACCCGCCCGGTGTACCCGGCCTCGTTCCTCGTCGACGAACCAAGCCGGTACCAGGGCAACGTGGTCGCGCACGAGCTGGCGCACCAGTGGTTCGGCGACAGCGTGTCCGTGCGGTACTGGCGGGAGCTCTGGCTCAACGAGGGCTTCGCCGAGTACGCGGCGTGGCTGTGGAACGAGCACGACAGGCTCACGACCGTCCGCGAGCTGTTCAACCTGTTCTACAACCTGCCGGTCGACAGCGGGGTCTGGACCCCGCCGGCCTACGGCCCTCCGGGCGCCGATCCGTTCAGGTTTTCGGTGTACTCGCGCGGGGCGATGACCCTGCACGCGCTGCGGATGCTGGTCGGCGACGCCACGTTCTTCCGCATCATGCGGACGTGGGCCACGCGGTACCGCTACGGCAACGCCGACACCGCCGACTTCGTCGCTCTCGCCGAGCGCGTCTCGGGCCGGTCGCTCGGCGCGTTCTTCGCGGCGTGGCTGACCGGCGCGACGAAGCCCCCGAATCCCGACCCGCTCCCGCCCGGCGTCGCCGCGCCGTCCGGCCATCTCCTCGACGCGGTCGGGCGGGCGCACGGCCGGCGCTGAGCGGCGCGCCGTACCGGATCTGGCTCCAGCGCCGTCAGGCCCGCGGAGGGGCGGGCCTGACGGCGTTGCAGTCGCCACGGACTTGCACAGAGGCGGAGAAGTTCCATCCCGTCGCGTTGTATGTGCGCTCGTCCCAGCCGGCCTGCCGGATCGACCAGTCGTGCGGACGAGCCGCTGTCAGTTGCACACCTGGCGTGATCGTTCAAGACGGCTGGTCGCGGCCGACATACCGTTCCCCTGACGAATCGGATCGCAGTGGGAGAGCCGGTGGACGAGTTCGCGAGCGCGGTGCTGGTCGCGGCTGTACGACGCGCCCTCGCCGAGGCCGGAATCGCGGTGACAGCACCGGCGTCGGACGGCGCGTTGGTGCCGCTCGACGCCAAGCGCCGGCTTCTGGCGGACGTAGCGGAGGCACACGGACTGCTGCCGCTGCTGCGGGTTGGCCTGTCCCTGCCGACGTTGCCGCCCGATCCGGCCATCTCGGCGCTCACGGTCGCCAGCACCCCCCGCGATCTCTTCGAACGATGGAGCCGCTTGGAGCGGTTCACCCACTCGCGCCACCGCGTCGTCGTTCGCGAGGCCGGGGCGACCCACCTCATCGCCGAGCATGTCGGACCGCCCGGATCGCCGCCCGAGCCCGCCGAGGACGCACTGATCCTCGGCCTGCTGACGGCTCTGCTGGGGGCGATCGGCGTGCACGGGCTGACGGTCGCGCTTGATCCGCGGGACGCGCGGGTCGTGTTCACCGACGGTGTCTTCACGGCCCCGCCGCCCGCTCACGCCACCGCGCTGTGGCGTTTCGCATGGTCGTCGATCGCGCCGGCGGTGCGCCCGACCGGGTTGGCCGCTGACGTCGACGTGGCTTCACAGGCGCGTCGCCTGCTCACCGGTAACCTTGCCCGCCGCTGGACGCTGGGTGATCTGGCGGCCGAACTGGGCACTTCGACCCGCAGCCTCCAGCGCCGGCTGACGGCCGGTGGCTTCACCGACCTGTACGGCGCGGCGCGTGCCGAAGCAGCCGCAGATCTCCTCATGAATACCGAACACCCGCTCGGCATCGTCGGCTTCGCCTGCGGCTACGCCGACCAGCCGCACTTCACCCGCGAATTCAGGCGCCGCACCGCCATCACGCCCGCGGCGTACCGATCGGCATTCGCCCGCAGGTGCGAGCGGCCACCGTACGGCCGGTCAGAAACGGAGATGGGTACGTGAACCTCACTGGAAGAACGATTCTTGTCACAGGCGCAACGCGTGGCATCGGCCGGGAGCTCACCCGGCAGTTGGTCGCGTGTGGCGCGCAGGTGGTGGCCGTCGGACGCGACCGCGGCCACCTGGCGGCGCTCGAGGCCGAACTCGGCGACCACCTGGCGCCCTGGGCCGTCGACCTCGCCGACCCGGACGCGGTCGACGCTTTCATCGACGAGGTCACCGGCCGCCATCCCACCCTCTCGTTAGCGATCAACAACGCCGGTGTGCAGACGCTCACCGACTTCCTGGGCGACGACCCGCAGGCCCTGCGGTCGGCCGCACGCCGCGAGGTCGCCGTCAATCTCAACGCCGTCATCGCGCTGTCCGCCGGGCTGCTGCCCCACCTACGCCGGCAGCCTTCCGCCGCGATCGTGAACATCACCACCGGCCTGGCGCTGGCACCCAAACGCTCGGCACCGGTGTACTGCGCCACCAAGGCCGGGGTGCGCGCCTTCACTCGGGCACTCCGCTACCAGTGCCAGGACTCGGCCCCGCACGTGCGGGTGATCGACGCGGTCATGGCGCTCGTCGACACAGACATGACGCGCGGCCGCGGCCGCGACAAGATCAGCGCGGACCAAGCCGCGACGGCGGTGATCGACGGCGTCCGCCGCGGCTCCGACGAGATCGACATCGGCAAGGTGAAACTCCTGCGCACGATCATGCGGCTGTCGCCCGCGCTCGGCTACCGCATCATGCGCAATGGCTGACCCGAACGCCCGCCCTGACGTGGTACCGATGGGTTGACGCCAGTACTCCGTCCTGCGATGCTACGTCCCACGTAGTAAACGGAGGTGGCATGTCCGGGCTTACCGAGTTCGGCCGGTTCTCGGAACCGGCGTTGCTCATCCTTGTCAGCCTGGCCGACGGTCCAAAGCACGGATACGCGATGCAGGACGACATCGCCGCCCTCACCAAGGAGCGCCCCGGCCCCGGCACGCTGTACGGCGCGATCCGCCGCCTGGAGGAGCAGGGATTCATCCAGGCGCTGCCGGAACGGGAACGCCGCAAGCCGTACCAGCTCACCGACAGCGGCCGGGCGGCACTGCAGGCGGAACTGGCGCGCATGCGGGCCGTCGCCAGCACCGGCCTGCGCCGGCTGGCCCTGTCATGAGCCGCGCCATCCGGCTGGTCCTCGCCCTCTACCCGCGCCCCGTCCGAGACCGGTACGGCCCGGAGATCGCCGACCTGCTCACCCATTCGCGACGGCCGGTCCGCGACCTGGCCAACGTGGCCCGATGCGCGCTCGCCGAACGGAGGCAGGCCCTTACGTACGCGCGGATGCGCCCACACCTGAACGCGACCACCGGCCTGGTCGCCGCGCCCATGGCCTTCGCTGGCATATACCTCGCCTTCTTCGCGCTCTGTGCGTTGGTGTTCGCGGCTGTCGCCGCCGTCGCCGGCCCATCGAGCACCGGCCAGTCCTTGCGCATCGTTTCGGCGGTAGGGGCCTTCCCGATCGCGGCGGGGGCGATCTGGCTGGCGGGGCACGCGCGGCTGCCGTTCACCTCGGCGCTTGCGCCGACGGGGCTCGCCGTCGGTGCTCTGCCGCTGGTGCTGCTCCTCAACGCGACCAGCGCGTGGCCCATGGCCGCCGCTCTCGGTTGCTGGTGGGTGGTGACCGGCGCACTGTCCACAGTGGCTGTCGCGTTGGTCCGCCGGGGACGCCGGCGCAGCGCGGTGCTCACGATGGCGCTCGGTGGCGTGCTGGCGTGCGAGCTGGCGTTCGCCGTGTACGGTCTGCTGGTTCTCGGCTCGGCGTTCGTGGTGTTCGGCGTCTACCCGGTTGCCGCGCTCGGCATCGACCCTCAGATCATCGGCGCCACGGCCGGACACGTAGCTGACCAGATGACGATCATGCCCGCATTGCTCACCATTTGTAGTGCGTACACCCTCGGGCTCGTGACCACCGCGCACCCCGCGCGTCGATGCGCGGACTACGAACCGACAACACAGCACAAGTGATCGTCGCCGGACACGCGTTCATGCAGAACCTCCGCCGCGGACACTACGAACTCGCCGTCGATGCCCCGCCCGCTCTGGTCGCCGTTACGTTCACCGAACTCGCCCAAGCGATCTGACCGCGGACCCGACACGGGCCAACCGCGTCCGCCGATCCCACAACGCAACAGCGCCGTCGAAAGTTCTATCGGGTGGACCGCGTCGCTGTCTGCGCAATGGGGAAATCTATTCGTTGTGACAACAGGTCTTGGCTTTGGTCCATGCTGCCTTGTCAGGACCACTGCCGCTATTCATACAACGGGCGTCAATCGCGGGCCCGGTCCTTGTTGTTGTCCGGGCCTCTGCAGCGATACGGATCCGTCGTTGTGTAACGTCCACTCCGGGTTGTGGAGGATCTCCCACGGGTGGCCATCGGGGTCTGCGAACACTCCCGAGTAACCACCCCAGAACATCTGTTTGGCGGGGCGGGTGATCGTGCCTCCCGCGGCCTGTGCCTCGCCCAGCACGTGATCGACCTCCTCGGGGGAGACGACGCTGTATCCCAGCGTTACGCCAGCCCAGCTACCTCGATCGGGGACCATACCGTCCGCCGCCAGTCTGGCGCGGTCCCACAACGAGACGATCAGCCCTCCCGCCTGGAAGAATGCGATCTGGTCAGTCGCGTCGTCTACGCCGTCATCGAGGCGCCAGCCGAGGGCCTCATAGAACCTCTGGGAGCGGCGGACATCGGCAACGCCCAGAGTGATAACGCTCACGCGTTGGTCCATGTCAAGAATCCTTTCTGGCAAGTCCTTGCTGGGTTTGCGCGGTGCGGCGGGCACAACCCCTTGGGGGCGCACCATTTGTAATCGTGTCCAGAGTCCTTCTCGGGTGTGCCCGCTTCGCTGGCGCGTTCCTCGCATCCTGGCATGACTAGGACGGTGGCGGATCGGCTCCAAGCCGTTTCCAGATAGCTGCGAGCGCGGCGATGTCCTCAATGGACAGCTTGTCGAGAAAAAGCTCGCGGACGTCGGCGAGGTGCTGGCGGTTGGCGCGCTTCAGGGCTTTGCGCCCTGCGGATGTGATGGTGGCGGTGAAGCCGCGCAGGTCGGTTGCACTTCGGGTGCGGGTGATCCAACCTTGGCGCTCAAGTCTGTCGACGAGGCGAGTCAGTCCGCCGGATGTGAAGTTCACCTGGTGCGCGAGATCGGTCATCCGGATGCCCTCCTTTGCCCAGGCGAGTCTGAGCAGCACCTCATAGGTGGACAGTGGCATCTGATGCGTTTCCATCAGGCGGCGTTCCAGTTCGCGTGACAGGGCGGCTTGGGCCCGAAGCAGGCCGCTCCACGCCGAATTGTCCAACGGATCCAGACGGTCCGGGTCCGTTGATCGAGTGCGTTCTTTGGGGTCCATCAAACTCAACCGCGGGCGGGGTCGTGGGCAGCCGTCCGGTCAGAGCCGCCGCCCGCAACGCCGTCCGTGGTGAGGTGGACGGAGTCGCCGTTGCGGCGGAGCGCATCCGTGCCGAACAGTAGGTCGAGGGCGAAGGGCCCGATCGCCTCTGCCGGAACCTCGCTTCCTGGTTGGGTCTCCCGATCGCGGATGAACGCGTGCACGACCATCTCGATGACGGTGGCTGTGGTGTTCCGCACCTCTTCGGCCACGACTTTGAAGAGCATGTGCTGAGCTGCCGTGGCGATCGAGATGAGGTCTGTACCGAGATGAGGATAGATATCGAAAGCCAGCGGGCCTTGGGCGAAGAGGTACGTGCCGCCAGACTCCTTGATCAAGGGAACAAACGCCCGTGCGATCGCATGGTGTGTCGTGACGTAGCCGTCTAGTGCGCGGCGTAGGTCCGACGTTGTCGCCGTGAGGACCGAGTCGGCCACCACGAAATCGCCGATCGAGGCGACGACGCCGTGTAGCCGGCCACCCTTGTCTTTTACGAGCCGGGCAAGGTCAGCGGCATCGTCGACGAGGTTTGCCGGCACGCCGATCAGGCGCGAGCGCGCCGCGGCGCCGCCCTCTTGCTCGATGTAGGTGGCCAGGGAGGCCAGCCGTTCGGGTGAACGCGTCGGTGCGAACACCCTTGCGCCCCGTTTGGTCAACGCAGCCGCGATGAGGGCTCCGATATTGGCGGTAGCGCCGGTCACCAGCAGGGTCTTGCCGTCGAGGTCATCCACGTGATCCATCCCGTCTATCTGTCTGCGCAGACAGATAGTTTCCACGAACCCTGTGAGGGCGTCAACCAGCGAACGATGGGCCGCGACACCTGAATCAAGGTGACAGGCTGTTGCGCCGACCTGATTGGTCCCAACTGGCCTCGAAGGCGACTGCAGCAGCAGGCTGCCGCCTGGGTGCTCCGCGGATCCGCCGCTCGCCGTGACACCACGCGGTGATCGGGCGGAGCGGCCCGCTCGGCGGTGTGAGGTCCGGCTCGTGGCCGCGCTCAAAGGGGACGGGACCGGAGGCGACCGACGAGCGTGGTCATCTCACCATCGTGACGCTCGAGCGGTCCGGGAGAGCCCATGCGAACTCGATGTTCTGGACTGACGGCTATAGAGCCTGTGTCTAAAACCGGCTGGGAGTGTCCTCGGTGACCTTCGGATACCTACGCGCTTTCGCATGGAAGCACGTCTGGTCCTGGATCCGCCGCAAGCACCCCAAGAACAACTGGAAGGAACTCCGCCGCTGCTACTGCGTCGGCGGGTGGTGGCCCAGCGACAACGGAGTGCGGCTTGCCGGCGTATCAGGACGCCCCGGGGCCTGGCGCTGCGAAAGTCTGTCGAACCTGGACGCCGGGCTCGTCAGCGCGATGAGCGCCATAGTGATCGCGGCGCCCCCACAGTGAGGCGCCGTCCGTTCGCTTGACGGCGATCCAACCAATCCCTTAGTGTACTAAGATATTTAGTTGACTGAGCTAAGGGAGTTTGGTGTGTCCTCGAAGCGCTGGGTAGCCCTGGCCGTCATGCTCTTGGCGGCGTACATGGATCTTCTCGACGCCACGATCGTGACCGTGGCGCTGCCGTCCATCCAGGAGGATTTCGGCGCCAGCGGCGCCGCGCTGCAATGGATCGCCGCCGGCTACATGCTGGCGTTCGCGCTGGTGCTGATCACCGGCGGTCGACTTGGCGACATCTACGGCCGGAAAAGGATGTTCCTGCTCGGGATCGCCGGATTCACCCTCGCCTCCGCCGTCTCGGGCGTGGCGCCCAATCTCGCCCTGCTCGTCACCGGGCGCCTGTTGCAGGGCGCCGCTGCGGCGATCATGGTTCCGCAGCTGCTCACGTTCATTCAGGTCGGGTTCCGCACAGAGGAACGCCCGCGGGCGTTCGGCCTGTACGGCGCCGTGCTGGCGCTCGGCGGCGTGACTGGTCCACTCGTCGGGGGGTCGCTGACCGACGTTGACCTGTTTGGTTGGGGATGGCGAACAATCTTCCTAGTCAACCTTCCGGTCGGGGTGCTGGCCATCGTCGGCGCGGCCGCGCTGATGGTGGAGTCGAGGGCAGAGCGCCGGCCAAGGCTCGACGCGGTCGGTGCGACGCTGGTGACGCTCGGCCTGCTTGCGCTGATCTACCCGCTGATCCAAGGTCGAGAGCTGGGCTGGCCGGTGTGGAGCTTTGCGGTGATGGCCGCCGCGGCACCGCTATTCGGAGCGTTCTGGGTGTACGAGAGTAGGCATCGCGACTCGGCGTTGGTTGATCCGGGCATGCTCCGCGAACGTTCCGTGTTCGCGGGCCTTACCGTAGCCTTGGTGTTCTTCGCGTCGACGAGCTTCTTCTTCGTGTTGACGCTCCACCTGCAGGTCAGTCTGGGTTTCGACCCCATGCGCACCGGCTTGAGTTTCGTGCCCTTCGCGTTCGGCGTCGTCATCGGCTCGGGCGCGGCCGGTCGGGCTGTCCCCCGCCTCGGGCGGCTGATCGTGACTCTCGGAGTGCTGGTAGAGGCAGCCAGCCTGCTGTGGTTGGCGCACACGGTGCTTACACGCGGCAAAGATCTGCACGCCTGGCATCTGGCGCCGCCTCTGATCGGCGCCGGAGTCGGTCTCGCACTGGTGTCGGCAACGCTCGTCACCCTTACGCTGTCCGGCGTCGCGCAGGACCACGCGGGCACCGCCTCCGGTGTGGTAAACACGGCACTCCAGATTGGCTCCGCAGCAGGCGTTGCCATGCTCGGCGCGGTCTTCTTCAGCGAACTTTCCACTGCCTCCGGCTCCACCCACGCCGCCAGTGTCAGCCTGTGCTGGGCGGCAGGACTCGCGGCATTGGCCAGTCCGCTCAGCCTGCTGCTGCCTCGGCACGCCGTCCCTGAGGTTGACGCCACCCCCACGGTCGCTGCGACGTAGGCGGGTGGCATCGGTCGCCTTCCACACGACGCCGGTTGCGGACCGGGACGTCCCAACCCACCGGCTGCCCGGCCGTCCGATCCGCCGCACGAGGGCTACGTTCGTGCACTAGAGATCTTTGAGGGCTGGGGTTTAGTCATCCGTTGTGGGTGGAGTCGTGTTCGGCTCTGGGCGGTTACGGCTGGTGGATGAGGTATCCTGATAGTGGTGGGTTGACCGCTGCGGAGCGGGTCAGGCGGGAGCGGGTGCGTTTCGCCGCGGCTGAGATGTTCGTGCGGGGTGCGGGAACGTCGAGGTCGCGCGGCGGTTGCGGGTGTCGCAGATGTCGGTGAGCCGGTGGCGTCGTGCGTTCAACGCCGGGGGTGTGCAGGCGCTGGCCTCGAAGGGCCCTGGTGGTGCGACATGCAAGTTCACCGACGCGCAGCTCGATGAGCTGCAGGCGGTGCTGGACGCGGGGCCGGCGGCGGTGAGGACCAGTGCTGGACCCTGGCCCGCATCGCTGCCGACAGGCTGACGCCCGACCGCTTTGGGATACCTTCCCGCCCTGGACGTCTCTGCGAAACACCGTCGCCTGTCGCCACCGGCTTGCCGGGTCAGGATCTCCTGCGGGCGCTCGCCCACGGCAACTTCGCCCGCCTCCGGGCCACGGTCAGCTCCGTTTCCTTAGTCTGCTAAGACTTATGTATGGCCAAGTCAGCCGCTAGGCGGGAGCTGATCGCTCAGGTGCACGAGGGACTGCGTTCCTTCACCGCGTATGCCGTGTTGTTCAGTCAGGCGGTCGCGGACAAGCTGGGCCTCAACGCCACCGACTCGCGCTGCGTCGATCTGCTCAGCCGAACCGGACCGGTGACTGCAGGCAAGCTCGCCGAGCTGACCGGGCTCACCACGGGAGCCGTGACGGGAATCATCGATCGCCTTGAGCGGGCGGGCTTCGTCCGGCGGGTCAGGGACCCAGGCGACCGCCGGCGCGTGATTATCGAGCTCGTCCCCGATCGCGAGAACGAGGCCTGGGCGCATCTGTCCTCGGTGCGGGACAGCGTCGACAGACTCCTCGACCGCTACGACGCGAAAGAGTTGACCGCAATCGCGAGCTTCCTCTCGGACTCCGCGTCGCGCACAGCCGAAGAGATCGGGCTACTCCGCCGAGAGTGACGCCCCAACGCCTGACCCTCACCGCGCAGCGCCTTCCCATCAACTCAATGCTCAGGCTCAGGCGCGTGAGATGTCGTCCACGGCTGCCGGACTGGCTGTCGCTGCCGCGGGTGGGTCACCGCACAGGCGACCTGACCGATCGAACCCGGCCGCGACGCGGCGACCGGTGCGGACCTTCGCCGGTGCGGATCGTGACGGCGACTGGTCGGCGAGGTGTTGATTGACGGCTGCTGGGCTTGGCCAGTCAGGCCCGCGGCTAACTCGTTGCCAGCCGGCTGGCGCACCTGGTCAGGGACTGACCGTGCTTGCCGCGCAGTCGGCCCGGTTCGACATGAGACGCGCATTCACCACGGCTTCAACGGGCTCGATTTTTCTACGGAGTAGATCTCCGCAAAGCCAGCGGCATTGTCGGTTGACTGCGCAGCGTCCTGGTTGACATCCGGCGATCATTATTCCACTATTCCACTAACTACTTAGTGGATGGTGGTGAAATGATCGGCTTCCAGCTAGCCCCGCGGTCCGGCGTGCCGACTTACCTTCAGCTCGTCAACCAGGTCAAACACGCGCTGCGGCTGGGTCAGCTACGGCCGGGCGACCGGCTGCCGACGGCCGCCGAGGTGGTTGCCGCGCTGGCCATCAACCCCAATACGGTGCTCAAGGCCTATCGCGAGCTGGAGCGCGAGGGGCTGGTCGCGGCCCGGCCCGGCGAAGGCACCTTCGTGCTGCGCACGCTCGGCCGGGTCCGTGCCGCCGACCGGGTCCGGCTGGGCCGCCAGCTCGACGGTTGGCTGCGCGCGGCGCGGGCGGCCGGGCTCGACTGGGAAGACGTCGATGCGCTGTTCGAGGCCGCGCGCCGCGACGCGGAGCAGGAGGGCGTGGCATGACCGACGCGGTGGAAGCGGTGCGGCTCGGTCGGCGCTATGGGAAAATCTGGGCGCTGCGCGAATGTTCCGTCGCGATCCCTGCCGGCCGGGTCGCGGCGCTGGTCGGTCCCAACGGCGCCGGCAAGACCACGCTGCTCAACCTGGTCGCCGGGCTGATCCAGCCGTCGGCGGGCAGTGTGTCCCGGTTTGGCCAACCGGTCGGCGACAGCGCCGTGTCGCTGGCCCGGGTCGCCTACATGGCGCAGGATTCCGCGCTCTATCCCACCTTCACCGTGGCCGACCTGCTCACCTTCGGCCGCAAGCTCAACCCGGGCTGGGACGATGCGTTGGCCCGCGACCGGCTCGACCGGCTCGGGCTGCCCACCCGCAAGCGGATCCGCCAGCTCTCCGGCGGCCAGCGGGCTCAGGTGGCGCTGGTGCTCGCCCTGGCCAAGCGCCCCGAGCTGCTGCTCCTCGACGAGCCGCTAGCCAGCCTCGATCCGCTTGCCCGGCACGACGTGATGGCGGTGCTGATGGAGACCGTCGCGCTGTACGGCACCACGATTGTGCTGTCGTCCCACATCATCGCCGACCTGGTGGAGACCTGTGACTGGCTGGTCGCTGTCAACCACGGCCGCGTCCAGATCAGCGGCGGGATCGATGAGCTGATCGCCGAGCACACGGTCGTGCGCGGGCCGGCGGAGGCGCGGGCGCTACTGCCCGACCGGCTGGCGGTGGTCACCGAGACCGCCGACGGGCGTCAGGCCACCCTGCTTACCCGTTCGGGTCCGGAGACATTGGGCCCGGCCTGGGCCGTGCGGCCGCCCTCACTCGACGAGCTGGTCCGTGGCTACCTGGGCGCCCCCGACGCGGCCGCGCTGCCCGGTCCCACCTCCATCGTCCGTTAACCGTCCACAGGAGACCTTGATGCTCTGGCTCGTCTGGCGCCAGCACCGCTGGCAGTTCCTCGCCGTCGCCGCTGTCGTGGCCGCCTACTGCGGATATCTGCTGTGGCTGGCCCGTGCCGCGCCGGCCGCCGTCGAGGTGTGCCTCACCGGCCCGACCGGCGACTGCACCGAAATCAATGAGATCACCTCCAGTTGGAGGGACCTCGTCCTCGCCGGAAACCTCCTGCCTCTCGCGGTAGGGGTGTTCTGGGGCACGCCGCTGTTGGCTCGCGAGGTCGAGCAGGGCACGATCCGGCTGGCCTTCACCCAGTCGGTCAGCCGCCGGCGCTGGCTGGCCGCGAAACTGGGCGTGCTCGCGGCGGTCGCGGCCGCGCTGGGTCTCGTGGTCGGCGGCACCGTGACCTGGTCGAGTGGGCGGTTCGACTCGCTGTCAGGCCGCCCATTCGGCGACGCCGTCCTGTTCAGCCAGGCCGGGCTCGTCCCGGTCGCGACGTGGGTGTTCGCCCTGCTCGCCGGCGTGGCGCTGGGCGGGTTCCTGCGCCGCCTGATGCCGGCGGTGGCAGCGACGATTGTGGCCCTAGCGCTGGCCTTCGCCGGTCTAGTGGCGCTGCGCCCGCACTTGATCCCACCGGTCGCCCAGGTCGTCGGTGCCGAGCAGATGGTTGGCGACCCGTCGCCTGAAGCCGCCGACGTCGGCTGGATATACGGCTTGTCCTATCTGGACTCAAGCGGACATGAGCTGGGCTCCGCGGCGGCCGGTGCGCGCTGCGCCGACCCAGCGAACACCTATCCGACACCGGACTGTGTGACCCGACTTGGGCTGCGTCAGCGCATAGTCTACCAGCCCGCTGACCGCTATGTCTGGTTTCAGCTCGTTGAGGCCGGCCTGCTGCTGGTCATCTCCGCCGGACTGGCGTCCGGCGTCCGGCGCCGGGTGGCCGACGCGGCTTGACCAACGCCACCTCGCGACGAGGACGTTGCGAGCCAGGCCGGCCTAGGTGAATGGTGTTGACGATGGCCACCACTGGCGTGCTGGCCATCGTCTCAGATCTATTTCAGGTAGTTTGGCGGGATGGCGTTAGGCAGGGCGTCACAGCAGTTGGACCTGCTGGACCCGGTCACCCGGTTCTGCGGTGAGACCCTTCCGAGCAGTTCGATCTTCGTGTTCCTGCACGAGCACCGCGAGACGCTGTTCCCGGACGGGATGTTCACCGACCGGTTCACGTTCGACGCCCGCTGGCGTTACGCCGCCGGGGTGGGTGGCTGGGACGGTACCGGCCGGGCCGGGTTCGCCCACACCGTGCTGGTCGATATGCGGGAGCGGCTACGCCGTTCGGACCGCCCGGACCGAATCTTCGAGGTGGCGTTGACCGCCGCCCGCACGGCCGGGCTGATCGGCCGGCGCCGGGTCCTGGATTCCACACCCTTGTACGACGCGGTCGCCACGATGGACACGATCACCCTGATCCGTTCGGCGATCCGCGGCCTGCTCACCGCCGCTACCGCACGGCCCGGTCTGGCCGAGTCGCTGCGGGCGGTCCTGACAGGGCTGGACCGCGGCGACGACTACACCAGCCCGGCCAGGCCGGTGCTGGACTGGGACGACACATCCGCCCGCGAGGCGTTGATTGATTCCCGCGCCCGAGACGGTCATGCGCTGCTGACCGCCCTGGAGAGGGCCGAGGACCTGCCCGAACCGGTTACTCAGGCCATGCGACTCCTCGCGACGGTCCTCGGTCAGGATCTCGAAACCGGCACCGACGGGGTGCTGCGCATCGCCCACAAGGTCGCTCCGGACCGGGTCACCTCCACCGTCGACCCCGAGGCCCGGCGCGGGCACAAGACCAGCCACCGCGGCTTCGACGGCTACAAAGGCCACATCGCCGTCGACCCCGACAGCGGCGGTGCTGTACACACCCTCGACTCCTTCGAGTGCGCGATCCACCAGTTGGCGCCGGTATGCGGGAACTGCGGCTGCAGGATCGTTGGCCACGGCGCCGAGGTCTCGGGACGCTTCTACTACGGCGCGCACTGCGCTCGCGCAGCCGACGAGCGTGCAGGCTTCCAGCGGCATGCTCGCGATCACCTCCACCGGGGCGCAGATGCTGCCGCGATCACAGCGAAGCCGGCCGCTTGGGCATGGGCTTGTCGACGTGCACGATCGGCGGCAGATCCGTGCACGTGAGCCCGGTCGCTGGCGGTGACGAGCCGGAGGGCTTCGGCCATGCTCGTCGAGGAGACTTCGACTCATTGTTCCCGGCCGGTTCGCAGGAACGGCCCGGCCGCGACGGCTACCAGCACCAGCACAACCAGCAGCTGTATGGCGTCCTCGCCGAAGCCGCCTGGGCCGAGCAGCAGCGCGGTGGTCAGCGGGGCCAGCACCAGATTGTTACCGGCATGCGCCAGGCTGGCCGGCCAGATGCTGCGGCTGCGGGCCCGCAGCCAGGCCAGGATGATCTCCTGGCACATGATCCACGCCGTCCAGCCGATCAGGCCCATGGCCAGATGCCGGTATTCGACGTAGCCGAGAAATGCCAGCGGGTAGTGCCAGACCGCCGCGATCAGGCCGGCTACCAGTCCGGCGCGGCGTGGACGGCCTGGGCAGATGCGCAGCAGCAGATAGCCGGTCCAGCCGAACTCTTCGCCCCAGAAGACGACGGTGGCGATCAGGGCGAGCACGCAGAGCAGCAGCGGCACCGCCCAGACGGGTACGCCCGGAACCAGGTCCGCTACCGCGCGGCCGGAAGGCGTCCATTGCCCGGTCGCCGCGGCGAGGCCAACCACTGCGGCGACGACGCCGAGCGGGCCCAGCCACGCCAGCAGGTAGTACGGCCAGGCGGCGCGCAGCCGCAGGCGTGAGCCGGCGTCCGTGAAACCTTCCCGGGTGACCCAGCGCCGGACCACCAGCGCCGCGATCGCCGGCGCGAACGCGGCCGGCGCCTGCACCAGCGGGTTGACCAGCGACCAGCCGAGCACCATGTGGGCCACCGCCTCCCAGCCCCAGGCGATGCCGAACGAGATCAGCAGGAAGGCCGTCAGGCCTCGCTTTCTCAGGCGATCCCCGAGGCTCGCCGCTTGTGCATCGATCATGATGGTCATTCGGTCCGCCGATCATGAGGTGTCTTGTCGGATGAATTCGCCAGCTGCAATGGACGCCGGCTGGGTGCCGGCGTGAGGGTCGCCACGCCCCGGGCCGTCCGCCACCGATAGGTCGTTGTCGCCGTCCGATGACGCTCGACGCGGACTTGACGGTAGAAGCGCACCGGAGGCCTGCGCAGTGTCGCGGTCATCCGGAAGCGGGGTGGTGCCAGCTACACCACAGGACACCGGCAGGTGTCACTGTGACTGGCAACTTTTCGCGCTGGACTCGGTGTCATGGCTACCGAATCGGCTGTGGAGGTGCGCGCTGTGTCCCGGGTCTACGGATCCGGGCACACCGCGGTGCGGGCGCTTGACGGGGTCAGCATCGCCTTTCCCGCGAGCTCGTGGACGGCGGTGATGGGACCGTCCGGCTCCGGTAAGTCCACCCTGTTGCATTGCGCCGCCGGCCTGGAACAGGTCACCGACGGTCAGGTGCTGGTCGCCGGGCAGGACATCACCAGGGCAGGCGAGCAGGAGCTGACCCGGCTGCGGCGCACTGTCATCGGGTTCGTTTTCCAGAGTTTCAACCTGATCGGGTCGCTCACCGCCGAGCAGAACGTGGCGATGCCGTTGCGCCTGGCCGGGGAACGACCCTCCCGCGCGCAGGTCCGTGCGGTGCTGGCGGAGGTGGGGCTGGCGGACCGGGTGCGGCACCGACCCCGGGAACTGTCCGGTGGACAGCAGCAACGGGTGGCCATCGCGCGCGCGATGGTGACCCGGCCGGCCGTGCTCTTCGCCGACGAGCCCACCGGTGCGTTGGACACTCGGTCCGCGCGTACCGTGCTGGGGCTGCTGAGGTCCATGGTGGATGGTGCCGGGCAGACGATCGTGATGGTCACCCACGATCCGGCCACTGCGGCGGCGGCCGACCGAGTGCTGTTCCTGTCCGACGGACGGGTGGTGGACCGGCTCGACGCCCCGACCACCCGTGCCGTCGCCGACAAGCTCGCGCATTGGGAGGGGGCGTCGTGATCTGGATGTCGTGGAGCACGTTCCGCGACCGCTGGCAGTTGTTCGTCGGGGCGATGATCACCGTATGCTTCGGCGTCGCACTGGTGCAGTCCTCGCTGCTCGCGCTCGTCGCGGCCGGTGACCCGTCGATACCCGCGGGACTTCCCGCGCCCGAGGAGCAGGCGCTGCGCGAGGGCTACGACACCGCGGCCGGGTTGCTCGGCATGATAGTGGCGCTGTGCTTCTTCATCGCCGTCTTCATCGTCAGTTCCACCTTCGCCTTCACAGTGGCCCAGCGCCGCCGGGAGTTGGCGCTGCTGCGGCTGACCGGGGCCAGCCGGCGGCAGATACGCCGCCTGCTGCTCGGCGAGGCGCTGGTGCTGGGCCTCCTAGGCACGGCCGCGGGCGTCGTGGTGGGCCTTCCGGTGCTGCGGTTGGAGGTGTGGACGCTGACCCGGTTGGGCTTCGTACCGGCGGGATTCACGGTCGGGTGGGGGTTGTGGGTCCTGCCTTTCGCGGCGGGCACCGGCGTGGGAGTCGCTGTCCTGGGCGTGCTCGGCGCGTCGCGGCGGGCCTCGCGGGTGCGCGCGCTGGATGCCCTCCGCGGGACCGGCAGGGCGGCCACGGTGATGACCTGGCCGCGGTGGATATGGGGCTTGTTCTGCCTGGCCGGGGGTATCGCGCTGATCACGCTCGCTCCGGCCGTGGGCGGAGAGGCCGCGCTGGCCCTGTCACTGCTGGTCTGCATCGTGCTGGTCATCGCGTTCAGCGCCCTGTCGCCCCTGGTCGTCCCCCTGGTCGGCGGGTTGCTGGGCGTGCTGGTCCGGTTGTCGGCGGGGCGGGCACCGCTGGGTGACCTGGCCCATGCGAACCTGCGTGACGGGGTGCGCCGCAGCGCTGCGACGGCCGCGCCGATCCTGGTACTTGTCGGTCTGGTTGTCGGCATCGGCGGGACCCTCGGCGCGGTCGCCGCGGGCAGCCGTGAGGAAGCGCTACGGACGCTTACCGGAGACCTGGTCGTCACCACCAACCGGTCGATCGGCACGGAACTGGCCGCGGTGGACGGCGTGGGTACAGCCTCCGCCCAGATCCCCGTGACGTTCCAGATCGAGATGAGACATCCGGACGCGCAGCCGGAACTCGAGGCCGTGGACGGCGTCGCCATCGACCCGGGCACGTACCAGCTCACGCACCGCCTACCGCTGGAAGCCGGCAGCCTGGACGCCCTCCGGGGAGACACGGTCGCGGTGAGCAGCGGCTACGCGCCGGAACAGCACTGGCGGGTCGGCGACACGCTGCGCGTGCACATCGACGACACACCACGGGACCTACGAATCGTCGCCATGATCCCGCTCCGTGTTGCCGGGCCGGACTTTCTGCTGCCGGATGGCGTGGTACCGGTCGGTGACGTGGAGCGGCGGTACATGGTGCGTGTCGATGTCGGCGTCGACCCGGCCGCGGTCGCCGACCGTATCCGGGCGGCCGGGCTCGGCCGCGTGTCCACGGTGGCCGACTTTGTCCGGGACGACGCCGACGAGCAGCAACAAAACAGCCTCAAGGTGATGGTCGCGCTGCTCGGGATGGCCGTCCTGTACACCGTGATCGCGATGGTCAACGCGGTCGTGATCGCCGCCGCCGACCGCACCGCCGAGTTCGCCACCGCCCGGCTGACCGGCCTGACCCGCCGCCAGGTCGTCCGCGCTGCGCTGTGGGAATCGCTGGCCGTCGTCGTCGTGGGGCTCGTGCTCGGCGGGCTGGCCGCAGCCGGCACCGTGACCGGTGTCAGCGTCGCCGTCTCCGACATCGTCGGTACCGCCGTGATCAGCGTTCCGTGGCTGCTGTTCGCCGCCCTCTTCGCCGGCACGGCCCTGGTCGTCGGGGTGACCAGCATCCTCACGACCCTGGCGGCCACCCGACAGCCCGCCGTGACCTTCGCCGGCAGCCGGGAATGACGGCCACCGCTACCTCCGGGCCGGTCGACGACAATGGAATCATGCGACGGACGGGGCAGGCGACGGCGTACCTGCTGCGCGGCGGTGTCACGGCGGTGGCCGCGGCCGGCGCGATGCTGGCCCTTGCGATGGCCGGAGCCTTGTGCCTTGTACTGATCGGGGTGCCACTGCTGGTAGAAACGATACGGGTCGTCCGGTTGCTGGCCGCCGTCGAGCGGCGCCGGGCGGGACGACTGCTGGGGGGTGCGGTGCCGCAGCGGTACGCCGAGCCCTCCGGTTCTTCGTTCGCACAGCTGCGCACGCTGGCCCGTGACCCGGCAACCTGGCGAGACCTGCTATGGCTTGTGCTGCACGCCATGGCCGGCACCTCGCTGGCCCTGTGCTGCCTGGCCGTGTGGCTGTGCGCGATCATCGCACCCGTCGTCACACTGGTGTGGTGGGTGCCGGACGGCGCCCCGATCGCCTTCTTCGTCACGATCGACAGCTGGACGCGGGCGCTGGCCGTGTCGCTGCCAATCGCCGTCGGCTCGGCAGCACTACTGATCTGGGCTGGGCCGGTTTTCGCGGCGGCACAGGCCAAGGCATACCGGGCACTGCTGGCGCCCTCGGCCCGCGACCGCCTGACCGTGCGGGTCGAGCAGCTCTCGACCACCCGTGCGGCCGCTCTGGACGCGCACGCGGCCGAGCTGCGCCGCATCGAGCGGGACCTGCACGACGGCATCCAGGCCCGCCTTGTCGCGGTGGCGATCCAGTTGGGCCTCGCGCAGCGGCAACGCGACACCGACCCGGACACCGCCAACCAACTCGTCGAGCGGGCTCATGCCGGCGTCGAACAGACCCTGACCGCGCTCCGCGAGGTGGTCCGCAGCATCTACCCCCCGATCCTCGCCGACCGGGGACTGGCCGAGGCGGTACGGACACTTGCCGCCGAATCCCCTGTGCCGGTCCGCGCGTCGATCGGAGCACTGATGCGGCCGCCTGCCGCCGTGGAAAGCGCCGCATACTTCATCGCGGCCGAGGCGCTGACCAACGTCGTCAAACACAGCGGCGCCACCGAGATCACGCTGACCCTCGACCAAGGCGGCAACCGGTTGGTGGTGGAAGTGACCGACAACGGCCGGGGCGGGGCCGACCCGTCTCTCGGCACGGGCCTCGCCGGTGTAGCAGACCGGGCCGCAGCCCTGGACGGAAGGACCACATTGCACAGTCCCGCAGGTGGCCCGACGACACTGCGGGTGGAACTGCCGTGCGCGTCGTAATCGCCGAAGACAACGTGCTGCTACAGGAAGGACTCGGGCTGCTGCTGTCCACCGCCGGCTTCGAGGTGGCCGCCGCCGTCGACCGGGTCGACGAGTTCCTCGCCGCGGTCGACCAGCACCGGCCCGACATCGCCCTCGTCGACATCCGGCTACCGCCCACCTTCGGCGACGAGGGCCTCCGTGCCGTACGTGCCGCACGCCAGACCCACCCCGGCCTGCCGGTGCTCGTGCTTTCCCAGTACGTGGAGCGCGCCTACGCGGCCGAACTGCTCGCGGACGGTCGAGGCGGCGTCGGCTACCTGCTCAAAGACCGGGTATCGCGGGTCGACGAGTTCCTCGACGCGATGCGCCGCGTCGCCGCAGGCGGCACCGCCGTCGACCCCCTGGTCATCTCACAACTGGTCGCAGACCGCCGACCAAGCCGGCTGGACGAGCTGAGTCCGCGCGAACGGGAAGTCCTCGCCCTCATGGCCGAGGGGCACACCAACGGCACGATCGCAGCCCGCCTCCACGTGACCGAACGCGCCGTGCACAAGCACGTCAGCAACATCTTCGCCAAGCTCGACCTGCTCCCGGACGACAGCAGCCACCGCCGCGTCACCGCAGTACTCGCCTACCTCCGAACGCATCCGCAGAAATGACCATCAGACTTTCCTTGCTCATCTCCCGGCGGATCGGCTCGGCCCTGGTCGCCGGCACGGTGGCCTCCTTCACGGGCCTGATCGTGGTCGTGCTGGTGATCCTGGCGGGCATCTTCGCCCTCAGCCTGTAGCGATCCGAGGTCCGCCGCCGGGCGACCATCCAGCACCGGGGCCGCCGTGGCCGTAAAGGCAACCGCGAATGGGAGCTACGCAACCGGCTGACCCGCTCCGCCGCCCGCGACGCCTACGGCTTCCACAACCCGGAGAACCAGCGCCTACGCACCCGCTGCGCCACCACCCGCCGCTGAACTTCGAAGAGCCTGTAATGTTCGGCGGCTTGCCTGACATGTAACAGGTGTCGGGCGCCCCAGCTCCGACACCGTCTTCGTGTTAGGAGCTGCATGTGGCACGCGCTGCACGTTCGTCGCCGGATGGCGCGGCTGACCATTTCGAGCGTCTCTTCGCATCGAGTCGGATCTTCCGCATTTCGAAGCGACCAGCCGCTGACGCAGCAGCCAAGCGCAAGCTGCCGGCGTGACGCTGCCGCGGCCGAGGCGTTCCTCACCTCTGGGTATGCGACTCAACAAATGTGAAGATCAACTGCACCTTCGGTCAAGAAACCTTGAGTCCGCGGGCCACGCTGCGCGCGTGGGCGTACGGGATGACCGATTGGTGGCGAATGAAGGATTCTTGAAGTGCCGAGATTCAATGTTGCAGAGACGCTAAATGCGCCGGCCGATGAACCTCGATGGCACCGGTTCCGCCGTTGCGCAGCGCGAACATCGCTGTTCTGGGCCAGGGGTTGTCAAGGCGCTCGGTTGATCTGGCGACACCGCTGGGTTCGGGTGCCCATGATGTCGGCTGTCGCGCTGGTGACGGTCATCGTCGCCGTGGCGGGCTGGTACGTGGTAACGACGAAGGTTCCGGACCTGCCCGTGCAGCCGCAGGCATCGACGCTGTACTTCGCCGACGGGAAATCGGTGCTCGCTCGTGTCGGGATCGTCAACCGCACTGATGTCTCGCTCGACCGTATCCCGAAGTCGCTGCGCGACGCTGTTGTCGCTGCGGAGGACCGAGACTTCTATGGTCATGCTGGTGTGTCTGTGCGGGGCATGGCTCGGGCTGCTTGGTCGAACGTGGCGCACGGCACGGCGCAGGGCGCATCGACCATCACCCAGCAATACGTTCGCAACGCGTACCTCACCCAGGACCGGACACTGCAACGCAAGGCGCAGGAGGCGGCGCTTGCGATCCAGGTCGAACGTCGAAGGACCAAAGACGAGATCCTCTGCGAATACCTCAACACGATCTACTTTGGACGCAGCGCATACGGCATTCAGGCAGCCGCGGTCGCGTATTTCGGTACGGATGTCGATCGGCTGGATCTGGCTCAGGCGCTGGTTCTCGCCGCTGTCATCAAGGATCCCACGGGGCTGGACCCGGCGTCGGATGAAGTGGCGGCAATGGCCCGGTGGCGATGGATCTTGGCTGCGATGGTCGAGCTGGGCACCGTCGACGGGACGGCGGCGGCAGCGTTGCAATATCCTGCCGTTCTACCTGAACGAGCTAATGCCGACGCCACGGGACTCATCGTGAGTCAAGTCGAGCGTGAGTTGGCCAAAAACGGTGTTGCTGCCCAACTGCTCCGCACCGGTGGACTGCAGGTCGTGACCACAATCGACCAGACCGCACAGCGTGCGGTCGAGTCTGCCGTCGCCGACGCTCTACGCGGCCAGCCAGACACGCTCAAGGCCGCACTGGTTGCAGTCGACCCCGCAACCGGCGCGATCCGCGCGTACTACGGCGGTGCAAGAGGTGCGGGATTCTTCGATGACGCGGCAGCGCCGAGGCCGCCTGCGGGTGCGTTCCTGCCGGTAGTGCTCGCTGCGGCGCTAGAGGCTGGCGTCAACGCCGAGGCATCATGGCCCGGACCGCGTTCGTGTGGCCCGTGTTCGCTCAAGTCCGCACTGCCAAAATCATTGACCGCGCCGTACCTGGGCGTGACCGAGAAACTCGGACCTGTCCGAGTAGCGGAGCAGGCTTTTCAACTTGGCGTTCAGCGTGTCTATGGCGGTCGCCCGGCGCTGTCGAGTGGTGATACCAGGCAACCCCCCACTGCTGCTGCCATCGCCACCGGCAGCTACCCGGTAAGCCCGTTGGATATGGCAGTCGTATACGCCGTGATCGCTCATGGAGGCCTCAGCGTTGGACGCCACTTCGTAGATCAGGTTCGCGTGATGAACTGGACGCCTCCGACGTATTCCCAAAGACGGGTGGTACGGGCTACGACGGCGACGCGGATCACGGACATGCTCGTCAGGAAGGCGGGCGAAGATCTGCTCGGCGATCGGCCGGCCGCGGTCAAGTCAGGCAACAGGGAATGGGACAGAAACTTCAACCAGGACGTGTGGCTCGCCGGCTACACATCAGAACTCGCGAGCGTCGTGTGGGTCGGCCGCGACCTGCCAGGCCCTCTACGCGACGTCGACGGCAACCCGGTCACGAGCGACACACTGCCCCGAGCAATATGGCGGTCGTTCATGACCGCCGCCCTCGCGGATCTTCCACCGACGGTGAACTAGTTCGTGCCCGGATCTACGCCATCTCGACGAATCTGGACCGGCGGTATCGAAGCGACGAGGAGCGCAAGTATTGCCTCAAGGTCTACCGGCCGAGACAAGCGTGCCAAGTTGTACCTGATACCTGTCGCAGTTATTGCGATTCTGCTCGGCGGGTTGCTTGCCACGGCCGGACTCATTGCGACAGAGCCGCCCCGATTCTCACAGAAAGCAGTACCCGCGCCGCCCACTGATACCCCCGCGCCGGGCGCGGGCGCGGGTATCGGAGGCGCCAAACCCATCAGTCCGGGCGGCGATATCGAGGATGCCAATCCGGTCAGCCCCGGTGCCGACGGCGTCCCGATGAGCGGCGCGGGCACCTTCACTGTCGCCTCGGGTGGGACCGAGGTCGTCGGTAGTGGTGCGACTCTGGTGAGGTATCGGGTGGAGGTTGAGGACGGTATCCAGTGGGGTGGCAATCCGGTTTGGACGCCGGTGAAGACCGCTGCCGAGGTTGAGCGGGCGATCGGTGCTCCGCGTGGCTGGACGCTGTCTGCCGAGCATCCGGTGACCTATGGCCCGAATAAGTTGGCCGATGCGAGTTGGTCGTTTCAGCGGGTGAGTGGCAACGACTACAGTGTCCGTCTGCGTCTGGCGACGCCCGGCACGGTGGACAAGTTGTGTGCTTCCGTCGGTGTCAGTACGCAGGGTATCTATTCGTGCCGTTACGGTCAGACGATTCTGCTCAATCTGCGCCGCTGGTTGAAGGGTATCGCCGGTCATCCCGGTGAGGACTTCCACGCCAACACGATCAACCACGAGATGGGCCATTTCCTGGGTTTCGACCACATGAAGTGCCCCGGCTCCGGCCCCGCCCCGATCATGCAGACCCAGACGATCGCGCTGAACGGCTGCACGATGAACTCGTTCCCGTTCACCGCCGACGGCACGTTCGTCCAGGGCCCGCGATCCCGATCCTGACCAATGCCGCAGTGACTGTCTCGACCTCAGGGCTTCCCCGCCGAGGTCAGCAGGCGCAAAAGATCGGCTCCTTGGCGGTACCGCTGACGGATCCCGGGGATCGGGTGCGCGAGTTTTGAACCGGGTGCTCCGGTGCCGGCATCGACTTGGGTGACGGGGGACGACCGAGGGGAGCGGGCCGTTGCGTGCCGAACAGGAGCACGACTACATCGAGTATGTGCGGTCGCGGATACCGCGGCTGCATCGCGTCGCCTGCCTCGTGCTGGGCGACGCGCATCGTGCCGACGACGCCGTGCAGAACGCGCTGACCGTGTTGTATCGGCGGTGGCCGCGGATGGCGGAGGTCGACAACCTCGACGCATACGTCCACACCATGGTCGTCCGTGCCTGCCTCGCCGACCGGCGGCGGCCCTGGTCCGCGGTCCTGTTGCGGGACCGCGCGCCCGACCGGCCGGTCGACGGGGGCAGCGAGAAGATCGACGACCGGCTGGCGATCCGCGCGGCGCTGGACCGGCTGCCCGAGCGGCAGCGGATCGTCGTCGTCCTGCGGTTTCTGTGCGACCTGCCGGTCGCGGAGGTCGCCAGGCTGCTGGGCCGTTCCGAGGGAACCATCAAGAGCCGCACCGCCACCGGGCTGGCCGCGCTGCGCCGCAGCCTGGCCCCACAACTGTCGAGGAGCGCACAATGATCGAGGAGAGGCTGCGAGGGTACGCCGCCGACGAGACGCCCCCGTCGCGCCTGCATGCCGAGGACGTGTACCGCCACGCGCGCACCACCCACCGCCGCCGCCGCGCGACCGCGGTGACCGGGGCGGCGGCCCTGACGGCGTTGGCGCTCGCCGGCGTCGCGTACGCCCTGCCGGGCCGCGGCACCGCCGAGCAGCCCGCCGCCACACCACCGCCGCGGTCCGCGCCGTCGTCGGCGGGCGCCTCCCGGGCCGCGTCGCCCGGCCCGGTCCTCTCGCCGCTGCCGCCCGTGGCGCCGGGCTGCACCGTCGCGCCCGTGTTCGACGAGGCGGACCAGAAGCCGCTCGGCATCTCGAGCCTGATCGCCGACCCGACCGGCCACTACATCATCGGCTTGGGCTTCTCCGGCGCCGTCCTCTGGGGCGACGGGCACCAGCAGGCGCTGCCCGGCGAGTTCCTTCCCGCGGCGGTGAACGCCTCCGGCACGATCGCGGGCACCAGCAACGCGGACCGCGTGGCGGTGGTGCGTAACGGCACGATGACCTACCTGCCGACCCCACCGGGGTTCCAGGACGTGTGGGCGTCGGCGATCAACGCCCGCGGCGACGTCGTGGGCGGGGTCCGGACGGGCGCCGGCGGCGACCACCGTGCGGTCCTCTGGCCCGCGGCCGGCGGCTACAAGGTGTTCAGCAGCCCGGTGTCCACGGCGCTGGCGATCGCCGACGACGGCACGGTCTTCGGCACGGTCAGCATGGTCCCGACGAGGTGGACGTCCGACGGCAAGGGCACCCCGCTGCCGCTTCCGCCCGGATACCACACCGGCTGGGCCGGCTACTCCAGCGGCGACCAGTTGTTCGGCGAGGTCGCCTCCGGCAAGCCCGGCGCCGACCCCGAGGGCGACCGTAAGGGCGAACTGACGGGCAAGCAGATCTATGCGCGGTGGCATCTGGGCTCCGGCACCGTCGAGCAGGTCGGCCACCCCGAGTCGGGCCTGTACCCAACGAGCGGAACGCTCTACCCGGCGTCGATCGACACGGTCGGCGTGAACGGCACGATCGTGGCTACCGTCTACGGCAAGTCGCTGCTGTACCGCGGGAACACGCCCGTCGCCCTCCCGCAGTATCAGGGCCGCGACACCATGATCCACTGGGTCAGCGCCGACGGCCGCACGATCCTCGGCGTGGCGGGCTTCCCCTCGGACCACTCCTCGCTCGCCGTCATCTGGACGGGCTGCTGACCGATCGGCGTCGCGTGACAGGCCGGGACCGCTCGGGGGGTCCCGGCCTTTGTCCAGCGCTGTCCAACGCAGGAACCTTTGGCTGTTTGTCGACGCACCCACTGCTGGCGGTCACCGGTAGCAGTGGGTGCGGTAGCTCCACACAAGCCGCGTGCAAGCGGCGACGGCTCCTCCGGGACCAATGCGACAGCGAACCTCGGCAAGCTGACCGGTCTTGAGGAGGCCGGCTCGATCGGCGCCAGCTACCTTGTCCTCAAGGACACCTGGGGGTCAACCGGCTGCGCATGACCCTCCCCGCCCGGCTCGTCGGCGACGCCGTGCTCACGGCGACGGCTGCCGCCCGGCCCAACCGCCCCCGGCCCTACCTGCCGGACACCGCCACGGCGTGACCGTTCGGTCGCCGCGCCATGAAGGACCGGTTCAGGCCGGTCCGTCGCACGGCACGTCCTGCGACAGCGGCACGGCGCGGGTCATCCAGTCGCGGGCCCAGGCAACGTCCGCGCCGACGTATTGATGGACGGGCTCGGCGGGGAAGCGGGAGACGATGACGAAGACCCGCGTGCCAGGGCTGACCTGCGCGCCCGAGGGTTCGTCGACGTCGTAGGTGAGCGGCTTGCCCACCTCGGCGCCCTTCAGCGACGTCTCCACCTGGATGGTGACCTGCCGGCCGCCGCCCGCACCGGACGGCGAGACCTCCGATACCACGCCTTCGGCGATGTGGCGGGCGCACGACGCGATCCCCGTGTCCGTCGGTTTGCCCTGGCCGTCGCCTGTCGCGGCCAGCCTGGCGGCGACGAGGCCCGCGACCACGAGCGCGGCAACGACACCGCCGGCCACGAGCAGTCGGGTTCGCCGGCGCCGGCCGGGCGAGGGCGGGGCGGCCGGAGGACTGGGCTGCTCCGTCGCCGCGCTGTGCTGGCCGGTGTCCACAGCTGGCCTCTTCTTCGCCGGTGTGCGGGTCCGTGGCCCCGCGAGATCGGCGGGCCACGGACCCGCCTCGTCATCACGGCATCTTGATGTTATCGGATTCCACCGAGGTTCAATGCGCATGTCTGCTCGATGAAGCGGCCCACGCGGAGGCTCGCGCCGCGCGCCGCCTGCTCGTCTTCCGGGTGCGGATTCTTGTACCAGGCGACGAGCGTGTCGAACGACGGACGGACTTCGGCCGGTGCGTTGCGGGACAGCTCAGCGACGATCTGGTTGCGGTCACTCGGACTCACCTCCCCGTCGCCGATGTCCAGCGGCTGTGCGGCACTGCAGAATCGCTGCCGTGCCGCCGCGTCGGGGAAGTCCGACGATGCGTCGACGCCGCCACGGGCACCGACCGCGAGGGGCCGGCACTGTCCGAGCTGGCCGGCGCGGCGGTGCGGGCGCTCGGCTGGCACGGTGATGCCCTCGTCGTCGTGCAGTACGAGTCGGAGGACGACGTCACCGCGAGCACCACCGACGACACGGACGCGTTCGGGACCCGGCACGTCCGCGTGCTGGCGCTTCGGCCCGGAGGCGCTGTGGATGTGGTGCTGGACCCGCCGGGCGACGTCAGTTCCATCGACATCGCCCAGGACCTGGTCCGCAACGGGCAGTTCAACGGTCCGGTGCCGGCACCGGCGATCCTGCCCGCCCGCTGGTCGGCCGTCGTGCAGGAAGCGCTGTTCCTGCTGTGCCTGCTGACACCGGTAGCGGTAGCCGTCGTCATCCTGGTGAGGGTGGTGCGGGCGGCTCGCCGGCGTCGCGTCGCCGCCGGATGGCAACAGAGCGCCGGCCGTGTATCCCATACCTCCCAGGCCGCTGCCGTGCACGACCACGAATGGTAGTTCCACAGGCAGACCGTCGCGGAGTTCACCTGTGCGCCGGCCAGGAACGCCGTGTCCCACCTCAGATACGACCGGGCCGTCCACGACCCGCCGTCGTCGGAGTAGCCCAACTTCAGATCGGTCAAGCCGGACTGGTCATCAACCCAGCCGCTCTGCACAAACGTGTCGAACGTCGGGTAGATCGAGGGGTCGATCGTGATCGGGTACGCCAGGTCCGGCGACGCCAGGAACTGCGGGTCCGGGGTCAGCTCCAAGGTGATGTTCGCGTCGTGCTGCACGGCGGACAGCGCGACGCTGCCGACCCGCAGGTGGTCCAGCGACTGCTCACCGATCGTGGCGTTCCACATTGACGGCGCCGGGATGCGGCCCGCGTCGCTGCCGTCCTTGGTTTTGAACAGCAGGCCACCCCCGCCGTCCGGCGACATTTTGAGCTTGGGTGCCTTCAACCGCAGGGTCAGCTTCCCTGACTTCGCCAGTGCCTCCCGGGTCTTGACTACGAAGAACTGCTCGTAGCCGGTACGGGTCGACTCGATCACCAGATCCACGCCGTCGAGCACGTCCGCGTAGGTGGCCCCGGCACCGCCGCCGACCGGACCGCCCAGGGCTGGGCCGTCGAGCGGTGGCTGTGGCACCGGCTCGACGCCCGCACCCACATCCGCGCGACGACCCGGTTCCACTACACCCGCGACGTCGACACCGTCCTCATCCCGCACCTCGGCGCCTATCGCCTCGCCGACCTCGACGCCGGCCTGCTCCGCACCGTCTTCGCCAAGATCGCCGGCACCACCAACAGCAAGGGCCGACGCCAGTCCGCCTCGGCGATGCAGCACCTGCGCACCACCCTGCGCGCCGCGCTCAACCTCGCCGTCAAAGAAGGCGTCCTGGACTGCAACCCGGCCCGGCACATCGAGATCAAGGGCTACCGGCAGCCGCACACCAAGGTCTGGACCGAGGCCCGCGTCGCCTCCTGGGAAGAGACCGGCGCCCACCCCGCCGTCGCCGTCTGGACCGCCGACCAGCTCGCCGAGTTCCTCGGCGCCGTCACCGACGACTCCCTGTTCGCGTGCTGGTGGCTCGCCGGTCTGCGCGGGCTGCGCCGCGGCGAACTGTGCGGACTGCGCTGGACCGACATCGACCTTGACCGCGCCGTACTGACCGTCGAGCGTAACCGCACCTCCGCCGGCTACCAGATCGTCGAGAACGACCCCAAGACCCCGGCCGGCCGCCGCGCCGTCGCCCTGGACAAGCACACCGTCCGGGTCCTGCGGGCGCATCGCCGCCGCCAGCAGGATCAGCGCCGCGACACCCTCGCCAACGGCCACGGGTGGGTCGACTCCGGCTACGTGTTCGTCCGTGGCGACGGGTTGCCGATCAACCCGAACTACGCCACCACCCGCTTCCGCAAACTTGTTGAGCGCACCGGGCTCCCGCCGGTGCGACTGCACGACCTGCGCCACGGCGCCGCTTCCCTGGCCCACGAGGCGGGCGCCGATCTCAAGACGCTGCAGGACCCTGCTCGGGCACTCCAGCATCGTGGTGACCGCCGACACTTACACCAGCGTGCTACCCGAGATCCAGCGCCGCTGCGCCGACGACACCGCCCAGCTCGTCCTCGCCGCCGCACCCGCAAGAAGATCAAGACCAAGGCGCGGAAGAACCGGCCCGACCGCGGCCCGAAAACAGGTGCCCCGGCACCCGCCGCACCCGAGTCGAACAAGAAGCCGAATACAGCGCACCTGATCCTGCTGCCCCGAGTCACTGCGGTCTGCCGGTCGGTTACGGCTGCCTTCCCTGTATCCGATGCGGGCGTTGTGTCGTCTGATCAACTCGTGCTGCGGGCGGCGGTCGCCGCCTACCTGGGCCGGCACCGCGAACGGATCACCGTGTGGGCCGGCGCGATCCGCGCATGGCGGATTGTTTCCTGGCAGGTGCTCGACGGCGACATGCGCCGCGACCACAACGCGTACGTTGGGACCCTGAAGATCCGTAGTTCGGATTTCGGGGTTCCGCGACAGCATCGGCACCTTCAGGGGACGAGTTGCGCGCGATGGCCGGCGCGCAACTCGTCCCCTCGCATTGATCACTTGATGCGGTCGGTCGCCTCCTGTGCGATCCGGACGAGTTGGTCGAGGGTCAGGGCGGGCGTCTTGTCGTCACCGCCGCTTGTGACGGTCATGACCCGGTTGTCTGCGAGCCCGATCCGGACCTCGAACCTTTTCACATCCTTACTGTTCACCGTGTACGTGACTACCGGCTTGCCGGACGCCGTTTTCGCATCGACGCACGGCGGAGCCGAGGCTGGGTTGTCGCCTCGCTGCCCGTCTGCCTTCTTGTCGGGAACGGCCGCGAGCGTCGCGCAGGTCAGCGGATCGATCGTCATGGACACGGAGAAGCCGTGCAGCATGACGTTGACGCTGCCCCTCGCTCCGCCGTTCGTGACCTCGGCCGGTCCGATCCATCCCAACGGCGACACGTAGTCGATGACGGTGATGTCGAAGCCCTTCGGGTCCCATTGTGCCGACGGCACCGCCGCCCGTACGGCCGCGTCGAGCGCGGCCTTGAGCGGGCCGGCACTGACTTGTGCCTCCTCACGCGTCGCCGACCGCAGTTGGAGGCGGTTGTCCGGGAGGACCGAGGCGTCGGCCGGTGGCGCGCCCACGGGTGGCGTGCCGGCAGGCCCGGTGCCCGTGGCGAGTACGACCACCGCGAGCCCGGCCGCAATCGCGGTGGTGCCGAGCGCGCTCCACAGGGTGGCGCGCACCCGGCGATCGCGGCGTACGATCGCCCGCGAGTCGATGGCCGTGGGCGGCGGCGTGCCGATCACTTCGTCGAACAACTGCTGCATCAACGTTCCTTCCAGTGGGTGGGTCATCGGGGCGTTCTGATGCGGAGCTGCTTCAGGGCGCGTGCCGACTGGCTCTTGATGGTTCCGGGGGACACGCCGAGGATCTCGGCGGTCTCCTCGACCGAGTGGTCGAGGTAGAAGCGCAGGATCAGCACTGCGCGCTGGCGTGGCCCGAGCGAGCGGAGCAGGTCGGCCAGCGGCAACCGGTCGACCACCCGGTCGTCGGGCAGGTACGACGGGGCGGCGGGTCGGAGTGCGTCTGTTCCAGGTGGCGCCAGCGGCGCCCCCGCTCGGTCAGCCAGCACCGGGTCAGCACCTTCTGCGCGTACGCGTCGACGTTGTCGGCGCTGCGCGCCTTCGACCAGCTCCGGTGCAGTTTGACCAATGCCTGCGAGACGAGGTCGTCGGCGAGGTGCCAGTCGCCGCACAACAGATAGGCGCTTCTTCGCCATCGATCGAGGCGCTCGGCGACGAACGCGTGGAACTCGTCGTCGGATCTGGACAAGCGGACCTCCAACGGCCGGGGGTGTCAGCCGTACGACCGCGCCGCCCCGGCGCGGGGTTGCACGCCGTCACGGATTCCCTGTGTCTCGCGTTCGACCCGACCAACGCCGCCAATGTCCGGTCGCGCTTGATCGCGTGTGTCCGGACATGCGCTGGTCGCGCTGGTCGAATGTTCGGTGTTGCTTCGTTGGCGGGGTCATCCTCGATTCGCTCAAGGCAACCCTCATAGACTTCGCTGGTGCAGGACGAGGACCGTACGCTGCCGGCCCCGCTGGTTGCAGCACACGCTGAGGGTTTCTCGGCCGACCATGACAGCCACGACTTCGAGCCTTACGACGAGTTCATGTGGTCCGTCGAGACATCTCAGTGGTGGCAGTCCTGGACCGGCAACCCGGCGGCTGTCATTGCACCGTTCCGAGTCTTCGGGCAAGACAGCTCCGGTGGGCTGGCCGCATCCTGGGTACGCGAGCCTGACAAGCCGATCGAGACACAGCCGATCGTGTTCCTCGGCTCCGAGGGCGAACTGCACGTGATCGCTGCGGACCTCGGCGACTACTTGTGGCTACTCGCTAACGGCGTCGGTCCACTGGAGACCGTCGACGGCATCAACCGCATCATCGTTCCCAGTCCCGAGCTGACAGCAATCGCACAGCAATGTACGGGGGACCTGCACCGCATGACTGCGAAAATCGTTGTCGCCGCCCAATCGCTGCACCAAGCGCTGACCTTGCTGATCGACACAACGGCGCAGTGAACACAGATCGGGACAGGCGTCGCGGACTGACTCTTTGAGGTTCTCGCCTCCAACGCTCCTCGCATGCGATACCCGCACCAGGCATCCGCTCATCAGCGTAAGACGTTCTGAGTCAAGCTCTTGGTCGGTGCCTCGTCCGTCGTCTGTCCCGGCATAGCGGTAATGGGGTTGCCTCGATAACGATCTGGCGCTCGGTCGGCACGGAAGTGTGGACGGGTCAGAGCGGTGAGCCGCTCGAGCTGATCGGTCGTTGACCTGCTCACCAGGCGGTGGAGCTCCGTTGACCAGATGAGATCACCAGCGCGGACTGGCGATCTGGCTTTCGGATCTCTGCCGCGACGGGGGTTCTGGCGTTCATCGTGGTTGGTGACGCACCGTAATACATGGCTGCGTCTCCTGTACCCAGTGCCCGGCTCGAGTCGCCGGGCGATCTTGTCCTGCGGGCCGCAGTGGCGGCCTACCTCGGTCGCTATCGCGGTCAGACCCGGCTGCACAGCGAGTCGGACCTGCGGGTCTTCCTGCGCTGGTGCACCGATCACGACCTCGATCCGCTCGCCGCGGTCCGGGTCGACATCGAACGGTACGTCCGCTGGCTGCAGGAGGTCCGCTGCTACCAGCCGTCCACGGTCTCCCGCCGGTTGTCGATCGTGACCGGCTTCTATCGGGTATGCGTTATCGACGGCATCCTGCCGCATTCGCCCGCCGACTACGTCCGCCGGCCGACCGTCCCGGCCGAGTCACCGACCCTGGGGCTCGGGCATCTGCAGTTCGAGGCGCTGATCACCACCGCCAGGCTGTCGGCCAACCCGAACGACTTCGCTTTGATCGCCTTGCTGGGCCTGCTCGGGCTGCGGATCTTCGAAGCCTGCGGGTCTAACATCACCGACCTCGGCGAGGAGCACGGCCACCGCGTCCTGCGCGTGCGCGGCAAAGGCGGCAAAGTCGTCCTGATCCCGCTGCCACCAGCGGTCGCTCGGGCGATCGAACGCGCCGTCGGCGAGCGGGTCGACGGGCCGATCCTGCGGAACATGCTCGGCGGGCGGATGGATCGCCACGCCGCGTCCCGGCGGCTCAGGCACCTCGCCGCGGCCGCCGGCGTGCGGATGCCCAGGATGCACCCGCACATGCTGCGGCACACGTTCGTCACGACCATGCTCGACGCCGGGGTCAGCCTCCGCGACGTGCAGATCGCCGCCCGCCACGCCGACCCCCGCACGACGATGCGCTACGACCGGGCACGCAACAACCTCGACCGCCACCCCAACTACATTCCAGCAGGAGTCCCGACCGCCTCCCGGCCCGCGAGGTTGCGCATTGGCAACAAGAAAGACGCTCATCACGGCCGCCCCGACGCCCCCCCGACGGTCAAGAACCAGAACCACAGCGGCCCAGTCGGACGAAGTAGACGCTGGTGCCACGACCTCATCCCGCTACCAGAGCGGGGCTGCGCGATTCGACGGTGGTGTCGGCGAGGAGGGCAGCGCTACTTCGAGCTGGGCAGACCCTCTTGAGCCTCTCCGCGCCACGGTGACCGGCAGGACGCATGCCAGATGAGAGCCACACCAAACCGCTGCGGGCAGCCGCGATACGAACGATCCCACCGGTCACCTCGACCAAGCCTGGCCGGGCTGCGGTCGTAGGTCTGATTGCAGACGAACCGTCGGCTCGCGCCGCGCTACTGACAAAAGCAACCTGATCGCCGCGTCCTTCCGTCCCGCAATGTAGAGACATAGGAAGGGAGGGACGTGCAGCGATCCCAAGAGGCGGCCTACCGCGAGTACGTCACGCTGCGGATGGACGTCCTGCGGCGCACGGCCTATCTGTTGTGCCACGACTGGCACACGGCCGACGATCTGGTTTCGACCACGCTGGCCAAGTTGTACGACAAGTGGCGCCGTGCCCGTCAGGCCGACAACATCGACGCGTACGTGCGGGCGATGCTGGTCAACGCCTGGCTGGACGAGCGCCGGCGCCCGTGGTGGCGCGAGGTCCCCGCCGACCAGCTGCCGGAGGTGGCGGAAGTCGCCGTGCCCCCGCGCGGTGAACACGGGGACCTGCTGGCCCTGCTCCGTTCGCTGCCGAAACGCCGCCGGGCGGTGCTCGTGCTGCGCTTCTACCTGGACCACTCGGTCGAGGAGACGGCGGAGGTGCTCGGCATCTCGCCCGGCACGGTGAAGAGCCAGACGGCCCGCGCCCTGGACACCCTGCGAGCGGCGCTGCCCGACCCGTCGCAGGTGGGGGGATGACGGCCGTCTGCGCCCGTTGCGACCACCCCGCGCGGGCATCAGAACTGATTTGTACACGAACGCACCGGAGGTGTGATGATGCGCGATGACTTCGACGCGGCGATCGGCGTGGTACCGCCATCGCCGATCGACGTGGACAAGGTGATCGCCCGGGGCCGCCGCCGCGCGGTCGTGCGCCGCCTGGCCACGGTGGGCTCGGGCGGCGCCGCCACGGCCGCCGCGGTCAGCGCCGCCGTGGTGCTCGCCAGCGGCTCGACCGGCGGGAGCGGTGTCGGCGGTCCCGGCGGCAACGGCGCCGGTTCGAACGGCGCGGCGGTGGCCGCCCCGTCTGTCGTCGACAGCCCAGGGCCGCCGTCCGGGGTCGGCGCGAGCGGGACCTCCCAGCCAAAGGGCCCGGTGGCTCGGGACCGGGCGAACTACGTGGAGATGTACCTGGCACAGAAACTCCCGCAGGCGATCACGGCCCACGCCCCCGGCGTAATTATTCCGGCCCACGCGTTCAACCCGAAGTACATGTGGACCGACACGATCGCCAGCGACGGCTACCGCGCCGAGGCGAACCTGCAGCTTCAGGGACGGAGTGGCAGACTCGTGGTCAACCTGGGCACCCGGGGGCCGGCTTTTCACCCGCCGAACGAGTGCTTCGCGCAGGGCGAGACCGGGCCGTGCAACGTACACACCGAGGCCGACGGGACCAAGGTGCTGCAGCGCGTGACCAACGCGAACGGCATCCGCTCCAACTTCGTGATCGTCGACCGCCCCGACGGCCAGGCGATCGTGCTCGGGGCGGATAACCAAGGCGGCCAGGCCGGCGCCGGCCCGGGATCGCAGGCCGACCCGGTGCTGACCCTCGAGCAGCTCGTTGCGATCGGGCGCGACAGCCGGTTGACCGCCGAACCGCACTCGGCCGTCGCGGGCGGTTGACGCGACGGCCGCCTTACGTGCAGGCACGACCGGGCGCACCGCAGGTGCCGACGTTGACAGGCTCGCTGTTCGAACCGTGACATCGACAGGACAGCGAGCGCCGTCTCGGCGCCCATAAAGGCGCCGGCGGTACCCACGGGAAGCGTACGACCCGTCGGCCCTCGCGCCGGGTGACCAGCCAGCCCCTGCCGGGCGGCAGGGGCTGCGGCCTGACGCCGCCGAGCAGCGCGCCCTCCTCACCGGGACCGGACAGCAGGATGCCGGTCGAGGCCAGTTCTCGAATGCGACCGATCACCGGATCGAACAGCGCGCGGGCTGCGCCGTGCGCGTCGCGAGCCAGTGCGACGTGAAGGCCGATGTCCCGGCCCTGGGCGAACAGCTCCACCAACGGCAACAGCGGGTTGTCGACACCGGCGGCCACCAGGTCGTAGTCGTCGACCAGCAGGAACAGCTCGGGACCGCGCCACAGCCGCGGTCGCACAGCTGCGCGGCGGTCACGTCCGGGCCGGGCAGCCGCTCCTCGAGCGCCGCCGCCTGCTGCACCATCTCGTCGGCGACCTGGCGGGCGGTGGCGTGGCCGATGAGGTGGTCGGTACCGGCGCAGCCGAGCAGGCTGCGCCGGTAGTCGATCAGGATGATGCGCGCCTGGCCGGGCTGGTACGCCTGGGTGATGCCCCGGGCCAGCCCGCGCAGGAACGAGCTCTTGCCGCTACCCGAGTCGCCGAACAGCAGCAGGTGCGGCTCGCGCTCCGCTTCGAGGAACACCGGCTGGAGGTCGAACTCGGCGATGCCGATCGGCGGCCGGCCATCCCGGGGTGGGGGCAGCGCCTCGTACGGCAGCGCCTCGGGCAGCAGCGTGATCGGCGGCGCGGGCGGCCCGGGCCGGCCCTCCCGCAGCCCCGTGACCAGATGTCGACCGCGGCGGTCAGGTCGTCGGTCTGTTGCCGGCCGTCGATGCGGGGCAGTGCGGCAAGGAAGTGGTGGCCATCGGGCGTCAGGCCGCGTCCCGGCCTCCCCTGGGCCTGTGGGTCCGGTTCACGGCCGGAAGAACGCGCCGTTGCACTCCGAGCGAACCAGATCCATCGCTCATCGCCTTGGTTTCCGCCTGATGGACGCTTCGGTGTTTCCGAAGGGGTCAATCCATTGTGATTGCGCTGTTCCCGGCCTTGATCATTTCATGATGGTTGCCAGCCAGGTTGGTGCTGACGCACCTGCTGACCACTTCGCTGTACTGCTCCCAAATCTGCTCCCGCGCAAGGCCCTGACCTGCCTCCACGCCTTACGGTGACGGCGATCGTTGCATGCGTGGCCAGGCTGTCTTGACAGCGGTTGAAGTGGGTTCAGCGCAGTAGAACGCTTCGTATGAACCATGACGCTGCACCGACTCTGACCTGCGGCAACGCAACGACGTGCAGAAACAGGGGAGCAGTACGCAACAGTAGGGGGTTGTTCAGCGCGGTACAGCGCTGTTTAGCGCTCCGGGCTGCTCCCGCATTGCTCCCCGCATTCGCGCGCTGTTCCCTGGCGGGCCCCAGCGGTCGCACTCGGCTCTGGCGCTGTTGCGGGGGGCGAAGACTTGGGCGTGGCATGCATCCGCCGGTCGGCGGTCGGCTCAGCCCGGGCTGCGCTGACCGCCATCAAGCGAGAAGCGCCCACAGCGGCCTTGATCAGGTGCGCACTCATGCCGCGGTGCGCTCGGCGCCGATGCCGGATCCGTTGCTCGTTCGGGTGACGTCCGCCTGCCTGGATAGCGCTCACCCTGGATGCCAGGACGGGCGAGGAGAAGGGCACGGCCATGGCGGACACAGGTGTGATTTTTAAACGGTGTGGATGCCGTAACGACGCCGGACGCAGGCTGGAACGCGTGTGTCCCCGACTGGCGGAACGCGGACATGGCAGTTGGTACTTCCACTGCTCGGCCACGAACCTGCTCGGCCGTCCGGAACGCGCCCGGCGCGGTGGCTACCCGTCGCAGGCAGCCGCGCGGAAAGCGCGGGATGAGTGGCTGGCCACCACTGGTGAGGACCGCACTGCCCGGTCGTGGACGGTGGAGCGGTGGCTGCGGTACTGGCTGTCCAGCCGCACCAGCATCCGCCCGACGACCAAACTGCACTACACCCGCGATGTCGAACGCGTCCTCATCCCTCACCTCGGCAGGCTGTGCCTGGCCGATCTCGACAGCCGCCGGCTCCGCGCCGTATTCACCGAGATCGCGCAGACCACCAACACCAAAGGCCAGCCGCAGTCCGCCTCCGTGATGCAGCACCTGCGCACGACCTTGCGCGCCGCGCTCAACCTCGCCGTCCGCGAAGGCGTCATCGCCGCCAACCCGGCCCGACACATCGAGGTCCCGTCCTACCGCAAACCGCACGCCAAGGTCTGGACCGACGGCCGCGTCGAGGAATGGGAACGCACCGGCGAACGACCCTCCGTCGCGGTCTGGACCGCCGACCAACTCGCCACCTTCCTCCACAGCGTCACCAACGACGCGTTGTTCGCGCTGTGGTGGCTCACCGCCCTGCGCGGCCTGCGCCGGGGTGAGGCGTGCGGGCTGCGCTGGTCGGAGCTCGACCTCGAGCACGGCGTGCTGTTCGTCGTCCGCAACCGGACCACCGCCGGCTACCAGGTGATCGAGGGCGAACCGAAGACCGCCGCCGGACGGCGGGCGGTCGCCCTGGACCGCCGCACCGTGAAGGTGCTGCGCGAGCACCGCCGTCGGCAAGCCCAGCAGCGTGAGCGGCGACTCGCCGCCGGAAAGGTGTGGCGCGACTCCGGGTACGTGTTCGTCGGCAAGGAGGGCAACCCGATCCACCCCGGCTACGCCAGCGGACGGTTCCGGCTCCTCGTCAAACGCGCCGGCGTCCCACCCGTGCGGCTGCACGACCTGCGGCACGGCGCCGCGTCCCTGGCCCACGAAGCCGGCGCGGACCTCAAGACGCTCCAGGACCTGCTCGGGCACTCCAGCATCGTGATCACCGCCGACACCTACACCAGCGTCCTCCCGCTCGCCCAGCGCAAGTGCGCCGACGCCACCGCGAAGCTCGTCCTCGCCGCCGACCGCCGCACCCGAGAGAAGATCCGCGGCAAGAGCCGCCGGAACCGGCGCCACCAGCGAACCGCGAAAGGTGTGCCGACCCCGGCACGACCGACCAACGTCAAGAAGCCGCAGGTCACACCCCCACCGACCAGGACGGTGTCGCAGAGCGTGACGACACCACCGTGGCACCCGCGTGACACCAACCGTCCACAGCGGACAGAAACAAAGAAGCGGCCGTCCCGCGTTTCCGCAGGTCAACCGCCTCTTGATGTTGCGCGCCCGAAGGGACTCGAACCCCTAACCTTCTGATCCGTAGTTCAGGTTAATCCTCTCCCACGATTACACTCTCACGAATCGTGTCGTTTCGCAAGGGGCTGTGCCGGAAGTGCGCGGCGCGTATCCGCTGGTCCACGCGATCTCGCTCGGCGCTGCATCTTTCGCTGCGATCACATGCAGGGCTGCGCAACGGTCCCGTGCCGATTCTGCGCGCGTTGTGCCCGACGGTTGCGGAACGTCCGATCACCGCAGGAACACAACGCGATCGCGATGCACCCCATGCGGGTGGTGGCGCTATCCGTCGATGGCGGACAGCATCATCCTCGTTCAAGTCGCCGTGGCTACGGGATGGCCAGCGTGGGTGCCAGGTCGCCGGGTCGCCAGTCGGCGGTGAGGACTGCGAGGGCGTCGGCGGTTGCTGCCGCGTGGAGGCTCGCGGAGCCGGTGGCGGGAATGATCTGTGCGATGCCTTCTTGGTAGTGGACGGGGATGATGCGGGTGCCGTCGGGCATCAGGCGGGTAGTGCCAACGGTCGGCACGGTCGGGAGTGGGGTTGGCCGTTGTCCGGCGAGAGTGCGTAGGAGTGGTTCGAGGAGGTTGAGTGCGGCGACGAGGCCGGCGTATGGGTTGCCGGGGAGGCTGACGACCCACCGGCCGTCGGGGAGTTCGGCGAGGCTTGTGGATGGCCGGGTCGGCAGGCGACACCGTCGACGTGCCAGGTGGCCTGGTGGGTGGTGAGAACGGTGCGGAGGTGGTCGGCGGCGCCAGCTGAGGAGGAGCCGGTGACGACGATGACATCGGCGGTGGCGGTGGCGAGCGCGGCGTGCAGATCAACGGGTCCGTCGGCCACCTGCCCGACGGTATGGAGATGTCCGCCGGCGCGAGCCGTGACGGCGGCGGCAAGGCCGGTGAAGGTGTCGCGAACCTGTCCCCGCGTTGGTGTGCCTGCGGTGATCACTTCGTCGCCGGTGATCAGCAGGGCCACGGTGGGCGGCCGATGGGTCCACAGGGTCTCGATGCCGGTTTGGTCGGCGGCGGCAGCAGCGGTGGCGGTCAGCGCCCGGCTGGCCGGGACGATGACGGAACCGACCGGTCGGTCTTCGCCGAGACGGCGGACGTGGGCACGGGCGCCGAGGGTGCCGGTCACGGTGGATCCGTCGCGGTGGCAGTGCTCGTAGGGAAGGACGGCGTCGGTGCCGTCGGGGACCGCCGCGCCGGTGGCGATCTCCACCGCGGTCCCAGCGTGCAGGTGTGTCACCGGCGTCGTCTGGCCGGCGAGGATCCGGCCGGTCACGGTCCACGGGCCTTCACCGGCGACGGCGTAGCCGTCCATGGTGGCGGTGTCGAAGGCGGGTATCGGCGTGACTGCGTACGCGGACGTCGCCACGACCCGACCGACCGCGGCCCCGACGGCGGTCTCCTCAGCGGGGAGCGGCCGCAGGGTGTCACGTGCGGTGGCGTACGCGGTGTGCCACGGCATCGTGCGGTGCTGCCCCTGCCGGTGCGGGGTGGGGAGCATTGTCGGCTGCACGGCTCCACTTGACGGCGGCGAAAGTGTCCTCGACGTGCTCGGGCTGTTGCGACGCCGCTACCACCAACCCTCTCCTGCCGCCGGGAGTGTTGTGAGCTAACCGGCCGGGTGGCTCAGCGGCGTTCGGCGACGGCGTGGAACCGGTGTTCCGGATCGTCGTACCTGGTCAACTCCCAGCCGGTGCGGGCGGTGGTGGCGCGCAGGACGGGTTCGGCGAGTGGCTCGTCGGGGCGCAGGGTGCGGCCGTGGCGGGCGGCGAGGGCGGCGCGGCCAGAGGGATGGAACAGGACGAGCCGGCCGCCGGGGCGGGTGATCCGGGCGAGTTCGGCGGTGGGGTCGGGCAGGTGGGTGATGAGTCCGGCGGCGAAGACGGCGTCGACGGAGGCGTCGGCGAGTGGGAACCGGCGGGCGTCGGCCAGCAGCAGGGTCGCGGCGCAGGTGCGGGCGCGGTCCCGGGCGGCGGTGAGCATCTGCGGGGTGAGGTCAACGCCGATGAGCGTGCCGTGCGGGCCGACCGCGTCGCGCAGCGCGGGGAACGCTCGGCCGGTGCCGCAGCCGACGTCGACGGCGACCCCACCTGTTTGGATGCCGGCTTCGGTGACGGCGGCGGTGTAGGCGGGCAGGTCGTCGCCGAACTTGGTGTCCCAGGTGGCGGCGCGGGTGGCGAAGAACGCTTGGGAGTCGGTGCGGTACCAGACATCGCCGGGGACGAGGTGTGGGTTGAGGTCACGGATCACCGGCCAGGCGCGGTCGTGCAGGTCGATGACGGCGTCGGCGTCTTCATCTCGGTAGCTGCCGGAGGTGGCGGGTGCCGGTGGGGTGCGGACCCAGACGACGAGGTCCCAGGCGTCGGCGGGGAGCCGGTCCCGCCATCCCGGTCCGTCGGCGACGACGACGCTGACGGCGGCGCAGGTCCGCCAGCCGTCGTCCTGGCTGGTGCAGGCCGCGGCGGTGAGCCGGACGCAGTGCCGGCCGGCGTCGTGCAGCCGTCCGGCGAGCCGGTCCGCGAGGAGCGCGGCGCCTCCGTCGGTGCCGTCCACGACGACGCGGGCGGCCCGCTCGGGCAGCGCGGCGACGAGGTGGTCCAGCACCGTCGCCCAGCGCTGCAGTTCTGCGGCCGTCGGACGTGGTGGCGCTGGTCCTCGGTCGCCGGTCATGCCTCCATGATGCAGATGCGGCAGTCCCAGCGCTACGGGCTGCTGAACATGCGGCCCGTGCGGCCGGTTCCGCGCCGCACCTGCGAAACGCTAGGGTGCCCGTGTGACGGTATTTCAGATCGGTGAGGCGGCCGACCTGCTCGGGGTCAGCCCGGACACGGTCCGCCGCTGGGTCGACGCCGGGCGGCTGACCGCGACCCGCGACGAGCACGGCCACCGCACGATCGACGGCGTCGAACTGGCCGCATACGTCAGCGGCCAGGGCGGCGACCCGAACGGGCGGGCGGAGGCGTCCTCAGCGCGGAACCGGCTGCGGGGCATCGTCACCGCGGTGGTGAAGGACACCGTCATGGCGCAGGTCGACATCCAGGCCGGACCGTTCCGGCTGGTGTCGCTGATGAGCCGAGAAGCCGTCGACGAGCTCGACCTGCAGGTCGGCTCGGTTGCGGTGGCAGTGATCAAGTCGACCACGGTCGTGGTGGAGCGGTCCACCCCGACCGTGGCACATAGAGGAAGGACCACCACGTGAACCTGCACCGCACAGATACCCGCAGCCGTACTGGCACCATGCTGACGGCGTTGGCCGCCGTGGCACTGCTCGCCGTGACCGGCTGCGGCAGTGACAGCACCGAGACTCCTGCGACCGGCACCACGTCCAGCGGCGCCGCCACCGGTGTCACCGGTACGGTGAACGTGTTCGCGGCGGCGTCGCTGACCGAGACGTTCACCAAGCTCGGCAAGGACTTCGAGGCCGCGAACCCGGGCACGACGGTGAAGTTCAACTTCGGCGGCAGTTCCGCCCTCGCCACCCAGATCAACCAGGGCGCCCTGGCTGATGTGTTCGCCTCCGCGGCGCCGGCGAACATGAAGACCGTCACCGACGCCGGCAACGGCGACGGCACTGCGACGACGTTCGTGAAAAACCAGCTCGTCATCGTCGTGCCGAAGGGCAACCCGAAGGCGATCAAGGGCCTAGCCGACCTGACCAAGCCGGGCGTGAAGGTGGCGTTGTGCGCGGAGCAGGTGCCGTGCGGCGCGGCGGCCAAGAAGGCCCTCGACACCGCCCAGGTGAAGCTCACCCCGGTCACCCTGGAGCAGGACGTGAAGGCCGCGCTGTCGAAGGTGAGACTCGGTGAGGTCGACGCCGCCCTCGTCTACCGCACCGACGCCAAGACCGCCGCGAAAGACGTCGACGGTGTGGAGTTCCCCGAGTCGGCCGGTGCGATCAACGACTACCCGATCATCGCGCTCAAGGAGGCCAAGAACGCGGCCGGAGCGAAGGCGTTCATCGCCTACGTCCTGTCCGACAAGGGCAAGACCGTGCTCACCGAGGCCGGCTTCCAGGCCCCGTGACGAGCACCGACACCGGCACGGCGGGGCGGCCCGGCACCGGGCCGCTCCGCCGTCGAGCCCCTGGCCGGCAGGCGCCGATCGCCCTGCTGCTGCCCGCGGCAGTAGGACTGCTGTACCTGATCCTGCCGCTTGCGGGGCTGCTGATCCGGGCGCCGTGGAGTACGTTGCCGCAGCGGCTCACCGCACCCGGCGTGCTCACCGCGCTGCGGCTGTCGCTGCAGTGCGCCACTCTCGCCACCCTGCTCTGCCTCGCCCTCGGCGTCCCGATCGCGTGGCTCCTGGCCCGGGTCGAGTTCCCCGGCCGGCGCCTGGTCCGCGCGCTCGTCACCGTCCCGCTCGTGCTGCCACCGGTCGTCGGTGGTGTGGCGCTGCTGCTCGTCTTCGGCCGCCGCGGCCTGCTCGGCTCGTGGCTGGATGAGACGTTCGGGTTCACGCTGCCGTTCACCACCACCGGTGTCGTGCTCGCCGAGGCGTTCGTGGCCATGCCGTTCCTGATCATCGCCGTCGAAGGTGCGTTGCGCGGCGCGGACCGCCGCTACGAGGAGGCCGCAGCCACCCTCGGCGCCGGCCGCTGGGTCACCTTCACCCACGTCACGTTGCCGCTCGTCGCGCCCGGTATCGCCGCCGGTGGTGTCCTGTGCTGGGCCCGCGCGCTGGGCGAGTTCGGCGCCACCATCACCTTCGCCGGCAACTACCCCGGCATCACCCAGACCATGCCCCTGGCCGTGTACCAGACCCTGGAAGGCGGCGACCTGGACGCCGCGATCGTGCTCAGCCTCGTCCTGCTCATCGTCTCGGTGACCATCCTCGCCGGGCTCCGCGACCGCTGGATCAGTGGCAGCTCATGACCGACGCGTCCAAGCCCGCCACCGCCACCCCGGTCGCAGGCGACCCTCCGCTGCTCGACGCGCACCTGCTCGTCGACCGGGGCACCTTCAGCCTCGACATCGCGCTGCGCATCGCCGCGGGCGAGGTCGTCGCGCTGCTCGGCCCGAACGGTGCCGGCAAGACCACGGCCCTGCGCGCCCTCGCCGGTCTCCAACCGCTCACCGACGGCCATCTCACCCTGGCCGGCACCGACCTGGACCGGCCCGCGCGCCGGACCTGGACCCCGACCGAGGACCGCCCCATCGGCGTCGTCTTCCAAGACTATCTGCTCTTTCCACACCTGACCGCGCTGGACAACGTCGCGTTCGGACCCCGCCGCCGCGGCGTCGACCGGCGCACCGCGCGAGCCACGGCCCAGGCGTGGCTGACCCGGGTCGGGCTCGCCGAGTACGGCCGCCGCAAACCCCGGCAGTTGTCCGGCGGTCAGGCGCAGCGGGTCGCGCTCGCCCGCGCTCTCGCCGTCGACCCGGCCCTGCTGCTGCTCGACGAACCTCTTGCCGCGCTGGACGCCCGCACCCGCCTGGACACCCGCGCCGAACTGCACCACCACCTCACTGCCCACCCCGGCGCGACGCTCCTCGTCACCCACGACCCGCTCGACGCCCTCGTCCTCGCCGACCGGCTCGTCATCGTCGAGGACGGCCAGGTTGTGCAGGAAGGCGACGCGGCCACCGTCACCGCCCGGCCCCGCACCGACTACGTCGCCAGACTCGTCGGGCTCAACCTGTACCGGGGACGCGCCGACGGCCACGACGTGCACCTTGCCGACGGGTTCGTCCTCACCTGCAGCGACCGGCACATCGGCGACGTCTTCGCGGTGTTCCCGCCCGCGGCGGTGGCCCTGCACCCGCGCCGCCCCGACGGCAGTCCGCGCAACACCTGGCCGGCGACCATCACCGGAATCCAGCGCCACGGCGACAACCTCCGCGTCCAACTGGACGGCCCGATCACGGTCGCCGCCGACATCACTCCGGCCGCCGCCGCACAACTGCACCTCGCGCCGGGCGAGCATGTATGGGCTGCGGTCAAGGCCACGGAAACCCAGGCATACCCCGCCTGACGCGCATCACAGCGCTCGTGATCGCCACCCGGTCGCAACGATGACGATCGTGCCACCGTCGCGGCGGCGGCAAACACCGTGGGTACCCGCTGCTTGCGTCGATACCGCCGCCGCCACTCTGCTCCCTCCCTGTCGGGGCAATTCGTCGCGTATGTCGCAGCGGGTACATCCAGGTCCGCCCATCCCATACGCTACTGCGGCGAGATCGACGTCGATCTCTTGCTGCGACATCGACGATCCTTACAGGGGAGGAATTGTTGAAAGCTCGACAGTATCTGCGCGTCGCCATCTGCGCCGTTTCGGCCATGGCTGCGACGTGTCTTGTCAGCGGAACCGCACAGGCGAGTCCTGACACGTTGGAGTCATCGAGCACCGTGTCACCTGCAGTGCTGCAGGCGATGCGCAACCAGAACGCCATCCACGAGGTCATCGAACCGCTCCTGGCCGGTCTCGACCCGCAGAAGGTGGCGGACCTCCCCGGCTATGCCGGCGTGGTGATCAGCCCGGAACAGAACCGCTTCACCTTGTACTGGAAGGGCACCCCGCCCGCAAACATCACCAAGGCGTTGGCCAGCCTACCGGCCGGGATGACAGCAGAGGTGGTGCCGGCGTCGTATTCACGCGCCGAACTGAACGCGCAGATCAAGCAGATCCGCAGCGACGACGCCGGCACCGCACCGGAGTACCGGGCCCACCGCCTCGTCGCGCTCGAGGACGGCAGCGGCATCGAGATCTCGGTGTCGAAGGCGCAGCCGTCACTGAACGCGCGGCGCGCAAACCGGGCTGTCGTTCGCACGCTCGTGGAGGGCGGCACGGAGCCGCTGGCCCGGCAGAACGACTCGGCACCGTACTACGGCGGCGCCAGACTGCAGATCCTCAGTGCGCCGAACCAGGTCGGTGCGGTCTGCTCCAGCGGCTTCATCGTCCGCTCGGGCAGCACCTACTACACGACGTCGGCGGCGCACTGCGGTTCGGCGCCGAACGCGGTGCGCAACGGCGCCGGCGCCACCATCGGCTCGGTCGCGTTCGCCGGGCGGGAGATCGACTCGATGCTGATCAACCTGTCGCCGAATTCGGCGTCGGCACGGGTCTACGACGGCGCCTGGAACAACGGATCCGGGTACAACAAGCCCGTTGTCGGCCAAGCCGGCAGCGCGGTCGGCGATCTGACCTGCACGTCAGGATCGTTCTCCGGCGTGGTCTGCGGGGTGCGGGTGACGTCGACGAACGCCAGCTCCGACGTCGGCGGCTGGCACCAGGCCGGCATCATCGAGGCACGGCAGGACAACGGCGGCAACGCCGCCGGAGACGGCGACAGCGGAGGCCCGGTGTTCAGCCTGGCCAGCAACCCCGACCAGGTCATCGCGAAGGGAATCATCTCAGGCGGCCGGACCGCCACCGTGGTCGGATGCACCGGCGTGCCGACGAACCCGACCCGCAAGTGCTACAACCGCATCACCATCATTCCGATCTCCATGCTGCTTTCGTACTTCAGGGTTTCGCTGGCCACGCTGTAACGTGGACGTACGGTGCCGGGCGGCGGATCGCCGTCGTCCGGCACACCACCCCGGCACCGTGAGGAACCCCGTGACCATCGACGACCCCTGGGACCCCACAGATCTCAGCGTTCTCGACAGGTACCTCGCCCGGACCTACCCGGACTCCTACGCCGGGCTCGCACGTACCGACGACGGCAGCGGCGTACACATCTACCGCACGACACCGTCAGCACTCGACGACGAGGTACGCGGTCACCTCCGGGCCTCGGTCCGGTTTTTTCCTGCCGAGCACACCCGATCGGCACTCGAACGCGTCGCTGCGCGGGTCGCGGCCGACCGGGAGTATTGGCGCGCGAGCGGCGTGCGCATCGCAGCGATCATGGTGCCGCACGACGGGACCCGCGTCGAGATCCTCTCGCCGCACGCGACAGCCGCACGTGCTGCATTGCTCACGCGATACGGCGCCGACCTGATCACCGTGACCCTCGACGACATCGTCCCGTTGTCGTAGCAGCGCATCCCACACCACGAGGCCCACCAGTCACTCCACACGGCTGCGACGCCACCGATGCACTGGCCGGTCAACGGGCGCACGTCAACGCCACCAGACCCCAGGCCCACCCGGCCAGACGTTCCAACAGGCGCAGAAGCCGCCGTGGCCTGCATGCATCCGGCTACGGCAACGCCACGCTGACCTCGGTCGACTTCACCAGCGCTGTGACTCGGCCGCCGGACGCCAGTCCGAGGTCTTCCGCGGCGTCGCGGGTGATCACCGCGGTCGCCGTCTCTCCACCATCCAAGGCCACCCGCACGGTGCTCATCACCGCGCCGTGCTCGACCGCCTCGATCGTGCCGAGCAAATGGTTCCGGATGCTGATCCGCTGCACCTCGCCCACGGCGATCGCCACCTCCGTGGACTTGACCAGCACCAACACCGATGCGCCTTCGGCCAGGTCCAACTCGCGCGCCGAGTCGGCGGTAATCGCGGCCGTCATCAGCTGACCGCCGGCCAGTCGCACCTGCACCGTGCTGACGGCAACCGCCGTCACCATGCCGGGAAACCGGTTCCGCACACTGAGCCGCACACGCCACCTCCACCACCGCCCCGGCACCGCGGCCGGGGTCGTCGTACGTCGGTCACCTCACCGTAGACGCCCGATCAGGCGGGTGCGGCGGAAGCGGCGTGGCCACCCCGGCCGCGCCGGGTGGCCACGCCGAGGTGAGCGTCAGTGCGTGACGGGGCAGCCGCCGGTGAGCTTGCCGAGGAACTGGTTCGGGTCGTAGTAGTGCTCAACCTCCAGCAGCTTCAGGTCATCGCTGAGCTTAGCGACGCTGATCCCGAACATCTCGACCGTCGTCCCGTCGGGCTGATGTCCGTGGTATTCCCCTTCGAACGCGCCCCAGTGCCGCCACTTGAACGTGACCACCGGCGGCGGGCTGAGCACCTACAGGACCTCCCAGTAGAACCCGCCCGGGAACGCCTGGTGGAAGATGTGATGCGAGGACTCGAACGACTCCTGACCACTGCGGTAGAACGGGCTCTCGCCGATCAGGATGTTGTAGCTGCCGATGTCGACGATGTCCTGCGCGCTGGCCCAGCCCCCGCCGTTGACGTTCGTGCGGAAGTGCTCGGTGACCATCGACACCCAGGTCGCCGGGTCCTTCTTATACGAGACTTCCATCTCGAAGACCTGCACGATGCTCTCGACGATCGCCTCGAGCGAGTCGGGTGCGTGCTGGGTGGTGCGCTGGCCGGGCATGACGGTGTGGGAGAGGTGGTAGTCGGGGGTGGTGCCGTCACGCCAGCCCGACGGGTCCCCTTCGTCGATGACGGCGGTGCGGCCCTGCAGCCACAGAGGGGTTTCGGACACGATGCGGTTTCCGCCCTTTCACGAGCGACGCGATGGTCCTGGCCACCGCCGACGCCGCCGGCACCCCGTCAAGCCGGGTCGTGATGCTCAAATCGTTCGACCCGCGCGGCCTTGTGTTCACCACCCACACCGGCAGCCGCAAAGGCACTGACATCGCCGTCCGGCCGTACGCGTCGGCGACGTTCTACTGGCGCAAGACCCTCCAGCAGATCCACGTCGCTGGCCCCGTCCGGCGATTGCCTGCCGTCGAATCCGAGGCGTTGTTCGCCGAGCGGCCCACCGCCGCGCAGGCCACCACCGCCGCGCAGGCCACCACCGCCGCGCAGGCCACCACCGCCGCGTCCCGGCAGAGCACACCACTTGACGACGAGGCCGGGTTACGGCAGCGCGCCGCGGACCTCCTCACCGCCGGCACCCCGATCGCCCGCCCGGACAGCTGGGCCGGCTACCGCCTGGAACCCGCCACCATCGAGTTCTGGCACGGCAGCGTCGACCGGCTGCACTGCCGCCTGCGCTACGAGCTCAGGCCTGACGGCTGGGTGCCACAGCGCCTGCAACCCTGAACCGGCCCGTCCACCAGCCCCGCCACAACGGGAGGAGCCGCCATGCCCGCCGGCGACGTCGACTACCACCAACACGGCCACGGCTACGCCAACCAGCGCCGCACCGACCCACGCATCGAAGCACGCGTCCACGCAGCATTTGGCGACGCCCGCACGATCACCAACGTCGGCGCGGGCGCTGGCTCCTACGAGCCCACCGACCGGTACGTCGTCGCGGCCGAACCGTCCGCGGCGATGCTGTGGACGCTCACCGCACCGGGTACCGGCGCTGGACGCGACCGCGGAACGGCTGCCGTTCGACGACGACAGCTTCGACGCCGCCCTCGCCTCCGTCACCGTGCACCAATGGTCCGACACCGCCGCCGGACTCCGCGAACTGCGGCGGGTCACCCGCGGGCCGGTCGTCGTCCTCACCTTCGACGGCGACGCCCTCGACCTGCTGCAGCTCGCCGAATACGCACCCGAACTCATCGCCGCCGCTACCCGGCACTGGACCTGATCGCCGAACACATCGGCACGACCTGCCACATGCAGGAGGTGCTAGTGCCGATCGACTGCGTAGACGGGTTCACCGTAGCGTTCTACGCCCGCCCCGAACGGTTCCTCGAGCCCGCCGGACGCCGATCACAATCGGCGTGGACCTTCGTCGACAACACCGACGAAACCCGCGCAGTCGAACACCTACGCCGCGACCTCGACACCGGCGCCTGGGACAAACGCCACGGCCACCTGCGCATCCAGCCCGAGTTCGTCGGCTCGCTGCGTCTGCTCACCGGCCACCCCTGAATCAGCCACCCGCTCGGCGACACCCACAGGCCGCGGAGCCGTGTTGCTCTCACGGGTGACGGCCAACCGCCTCCTGACGACGCCATGCTGATCCGAACCACAGGCTGATGGAAGGCGGAGGCGATCATGCGGTCAAGCAAGGGTGTGATCTTCAAGCGGTGCGGGTGCCGGGACGGCGGCGGTCGGCGGCTGGAACAGCGCTGCCCGCGGTTGACGGAGCAGGCGCACGGGTCGTGGTGCTTCCACGCCTCCGCCCGCAACCTGCTCGGCCGCTCCGAACGGGTCCGCCGCGGCGGCTACCCGTCCCAGGCCGCCGCCCGACGGGCCCGTGACGAGTGGCTGGCCTGCACCGGTGAGGAACGGACCGCCCGGTCCTGGACGGTCGAGCGGTGGCTGCGGTACTGGCTGACCACCCGCACCCACCTGCGACCCACGAGCATGCTGCACTACACCCGCGACGTCGAACAGGTCCTGTTCCCCCGGCTCGGCACCCTCCGCCTCGCCGATCTCGACGGGCCACTGCTACGGGCCAGGTTCGCCGAGATCGCCAACACCACCAACCGGAAAGGGCAGCCACAGTCCCCGTCCGCGATGCAGCACCTGCGCACCACACTGTGCGCGGCGCTCAACCACGCCGTCCGCGAAGGCATGATCGAGTCGAACCCGGCCCGGCACATCGAGGTCCACGGCTACCGCCGCCCACACGCCAAAGTCTGGACCGACGACCAGGTCACCGACTGGCAGCACACCGGGCAACGCCCCGCCGTCGCCGTGTGGACCGCCGAGCACCTCGCCACATTCCTCACCGCCGTCACCGACGACAGCCTCTACGCCCTGTGGTGGCTCATCGGCCTACGCGGCCTGCGCCGCGGCGAAGCCTGCGGACTGCGCTGGAGCGACATCGACCTCGACCGCAGCGTCCTGTACATCATCCGCAACCGCACCACCGCCGGCTACCAGGTCATCGAAGGCCCACCCAAAACCGCAGCCGGCACCCGCGCCGTCGCCCTCGACGAACACACCCTGCAGATCCTCCGGCAACACCGCGCCCGCCAAATCGAGAAACGGACCCGCCGCCGCGCAGCTGGCAAACCCTGGCAGGACTCCGGGTACGTCTTCGTCCGCATGGACGGCCTACCCATCCACCCCAGCAACGTCAGCTGCCGCTTCCGCCAACTCCTCAGCCGGGTCGACGTCCCACCGATCCGGCTGCACGACCTGCGCCACACCGCCGCGTCCATCGCCCACCAAGCCGGCGCCGACCTCAAAACCCTGCAAGACCTGCTCGGCCACTCCAGCATCCTCGTCACCGCCGACACCTACACCAGCGTCCTACCCGTCGCTCAGCGGCGCTGCGCCAACGCCACCGCCAAACTCGTCGTCACCACCGCCCGCCGCACCCGCAACAAGATCCGCGAGAAAGCCGGCCGCAACCGACCACAGTCCCGACCGGCCACCGGGGCGCCCGCATCGACCGGCCCGACAACGGCGATCAAGGACCTGCCCGGCGGGCTGGAAACACGCGCTGTGACGACACCCAAGCGGCACCCACGTGACACCCACCGTCCACAGGGGACAGAAACAAAGAAGCGGTCTCCCCACGTTTCCGCAGGTCAACCGCCTCTTGATGTTGCGCGCCCGAAGGGACTCGAACCCCTAACCTTCTGATCCGTAGTCAGATGCTCTATCCGTTGAGCTACGGGCGCTCGGTGCTCGGCCCAGTGTACACACCGGGTTTTGCGCGGAGGCTCCGGGATTCGAACCCGGGATGGGCTTTAAGACCCAAACCGCATTAGCAGTGCGGCGCCATAGACCGAACTAGGCGAAGCCTCCAGCAGCCCCCGTCGCCGGTGGCCGCCGTCCGAGGATACAGGGCCGCCCGAGGCCCCGGCAAAGTGGGTATCCTCCCGGCGTGCGATGCCCGTCCATGGCCCCGCTGAGCTGCACTCCTAGCCAAGTGTGATGCCGACCACCGTCATTCTGGCGATGGTCTCGGTCACATCCGGCGCGCGGCGGCATTCCCGATTACGCTCTTGTAGATGGGAGAGGACGCTACCCCGCCGCAGCCTCGAAAAGCTCAAAAACCCCCAAAAGCGGATGTTGTACCGCCTGTGAGCCCGTCGGCCACCACGCCCCCGGCGATGAGGCCGCATGCCAAGGCGCTCGGTGACACCTCTCTGCGCTTCGAGCCGCCGCCGCAGGAGACCCCACCCGCGAGCGTGCCGGAGGTGCCTCCACGTCCGCGTACCCCTCCCGTCGCCCCTTTTGCCCCGCCTTCACCCTTTCGTGCGAGTGACCCTCCGAAGGAGGTCCCCACCGAGCCGGCGGTGGTGAAGGAAACGCCGGCAAAGAAGGCGGCCTCGGCAGTCGGGGCCGTTCCTGGAGCCCCATTCAAGAAAGCAGAGCCGGCGGTGAAGGCGGCCCCGGCCGGGAAAGCGGAGCCGGTGAAGGCGGCCCCGGCCAAGAAGGCATCACCGCCGACAACGGCTGCGACGGAGAATGCCGCCCAACCGGTGAAGGTGCCCGCGGTGAAGGCGCCTGTAGCAAAGGCGGCCCCGGCTGAATCGGCCCCGGCGGAGGAGCCCGCGGTCGCGAGTGCCCCCGTTGAGGAAGTGCCGGCCTCGGCCGAGGAAGTGCCGGTCAAGAAGGCATCGGCAAAGAAGGCATCGGCAAAGAAGACGTCGGCGAAGGACGCACCGGCCAAGGACGCATCCGCCAAGGGGGCCACCGCAAAGGCGGCGAAGGAGGCACCGGCCAAGAAGGCCGCCGCGAAGAAGGTCACTCCGAAGAAAACTGCCCCGAAGAAGGCCGTGGCGAAGAAGGCCGCTGCCGAGCCGTCGCCCTCGTCGACCGAGCAACTCGAGCTGCTCGTCAGCGCCGAACCGGCTGTCAAGATCACTCCCGCCAAGAAGGCACCCACCAAGAAAGCAGCAGCAACAAAGGCCGCCAAGGCAGCGCCGGTTGAGGAACCGCCGGTTGTGGAAGCGCCGGCTGAGCAGCCGCCGACTGAGGAACCGCCCGCCGAGCGGACGCCGGCCGAGCAGACCGCCGTCGAGGAATCCGCCGTCGAGCAGACCGCCGTCCAGGAAACCGCTGCCGTTGCCGACACTGCGGTGGAAGCAGCCGTCGTCACCGGGACGGCACCGCCCCAGCCGCAGAGCCCGCAGGGGAACCGGTGGTCGGGGGTCAACCCCGCCTACCTGCCCGAGGTGCTCGCCCTCGTCGCTGTCGAGCGTCTGGGGCCCGCTGCCCGTCGGCGCGTGGAGTGGTACACGGCCACCTATCCCTCCGCGGGCCCGGACGCCCTCTCCCGCGCGGTCGTCCGCGAGTTCGTCCGGCGGGCCCGCCGCCAGGGGTTCGCCGCCGGGGTCGCCGGGCCGCTGGGGTTGCTCATCGAGGCCGCCGGGGTCAACTGGCTCCACGCCAAACTCATCCTGCACCTCGCGGCTGTGCACGGCCACGATCCCCTCGACCGCCGGCGCGCTGCCGAGCTGCTCGTCCTTCAGCGTGTCCACGGCAGCGTCGAGACCGCCGAGGCCGCGCTCCGTGCCGCCGAACAGGCCGCGACGACCCGCCGCTCGACCCGGGCCATCGGCGTGAGTCGCCTGTCGGCCCCGTTTGCCAGAATGCTCGGCGCCGGCCTCCTCCAGGCCGCAACGGCCCGCCTGGCCAGGCGCGTGCTCCCCGGCGTCACCCCGCTGCTCGGCGCCGTCAACGCCGCTCGCAGCACCGAACTCCTTGCCGCCCGGGCGATCCGCCACTACCGCCGTCGTTGACCCGGTCCGGCCGGAAAATCGGAGGTCAGGCACCCGGCGGCGTCGTATCGTACTGATGCATGGCAGGCATCGAGCAGCTGCTGCGCAGCAGACTGGCGACCGCGTTTGCCCTTGTGGTCGAAGGGCACGTCGACCCTGCCGTCCAGCGATCCGGCCACGCCGACTTTCAGTCCAACGCCGCGCTCGGGCTGGCGCGGCGGACGGGAAGCGACCCGAGAGCGCTTGCGGCCAAGGTGCTCGCGCACGCCGACCTCGACGACCTGTGCGACGAGATCGCCATCGCCGGCCCCGGCTTCATCAACCTCACCGTCGCCGACGGCGTGCTCGGGCGGATGGTCGGTGCGATGGCCGCCGACGAGCGGCTCGGGGTGTCCACTGTGGAGCCTGAGACCGTCGTCGTGGACTACGCCGCGCCGAACGCCGCCAAGGAGATGCACGTCGGGCATCTGCGCTCGATCGTCATCGGCGACGCCGCGGTCCGGCTGCTGGAGTGGCTCGGTCACCGGGTCGTCCGGCAGAACCACCTCGGCGACTGGGGCACCCCGTTCGGCATGCTCCTCGAACATCTCGTCGACCTCGACGAGAGCCACGCCGACCTCACCGCGGTCGGCGAGTTCTATCCCGCCGCCCGGCGGAAGTTCGACGCCGATGCGGCGTTCCGGCAGCGCTCGCGGCAGCGGGTCGTCCTGCTCCAGGCCGGCGACGAGGCCACGATGCGCCTGTGGCACCGGCTGATAAGCCTTTCCCAGCAGTACCTCATGAGCCTCTACGACCGCCTCGACGTCCGGCTCCGGGAAACCGACTTCGTCGGCGAGAGCTTCTACAACGACCGGCTGGACGGCGTCGTGGCCGACCTGGAGCAGTTGGGCCTGCTGCGGACGAGTGACGGCGCGCAGTGCGTGTTCCCGCCCGGGTTCACCGGTCGTGACGGTGCGCCGCTGCCGCTCATCATCCGCAAGAGCGATGGCGGATACGGTTACGCCGCAACGGATCTGGCCGCCATCCGGCACCGCGTCGGCGCACTGGGGGCGACCCGGCTGCTCTACGTCGTCGGGCTGCCCCAGCGCCAGCACCTCGACATGGTGTTCGCGGTCGCGGCCCAGGCCGGCTGGCTCACCCCGCCGGTGCGCGCCGCGCAGGTCGGGTTCGGCTCGGTGCTCGGAGCCGACGGCAAGATGCTGGCCAGCAGAAAGGGCGGCACCGTCAAGCTGGCGGACCTGCTGGACGAGGCGGTCGAGCGCGCCGCGGCCCTGGTCGGCAACGAGGAGGTCGCCGCGGCGGTGGCGATCGGCGCGGTGAAGTACGCCGACCTGTCGAACGACAGGGTCAAGGACTACGTCTTCGACTTCGACCGGATGCTGGCGCTGAACGGCAATACGTCGGTGTACCTGCAATACGCACACGCCCGCGTCCGCTCGATCTTCCAGCGGGGCGACGCCACTCCCATTCGCGACGGCAGCCCCGTCACGGTCGAACACCCGGCCGAGCACGCCCTGGCGATCGAGTTGCTCACGTTCCCGGTCGTCGTCGACCAGGTCGCCGAGTCGTTCGAGTTCCACCAGCTCGCCGGTTACCTGTACGGCCTGGCGACCACCTTCACCGCGTTCTACTCCAAGTGCCCGGTGTTGAAGGCCGAGGAGCCGGTGCGCGCCGGCCGGCTCGTCCTGTGCGACCTCACCGCCCGGGTCCTGCGGACCGGCCTCGGTCTGCTCGGCATCGCCGCACCCGACCGCATGTAGACGCGGTCACGGGCCGGTCGTCACGCCGTACCACGGCCGGGAACATGCTGGCGGCGACCGTCACGGGCCCGATGGCGACGATCGCCGCCAGCACGTGGATCGACAACAGCCCCTCGGCCATGCGGCCACCGCGCGCCAGGCCACGCCCCGCCGTTCGTGGGCGAACAGCTTCTCCACCTGGTGCGCGGCCTGCGCACCGGCCGCGCGCTCCAGGCGGCGCTGACCAGGTCGCCGCCGTCGATGTGCTCAGGACGCGCTGGACCGGGCCCAGAGGTTGATGCCCGACTCGGTCGCGTACTTGTCGATCTCCGCCAGTTCCTCGGCCGAGAACGACAGGTTGTCCAATGCCGCGACGTTGTCCTCCAGTTGCCGCACGCTGCTCACCCCGATGAGCGTCGAGGTCACCCGCGGGTCGCGCAGCGTCCAGGCCAGCGCCATCTGGGCCAGCGACTGGCCGCGGCGGGCGGCGATGTCGTTCAGCGCCCGGATCTTGCCGAGGTTCTCCTCGGTCAGCCAGTCGGGCCTCAGCGAGGTGTTCTCGCTGGCGCGCGAACCGGTCGGCACGCCGTTGAGGTAGCGGTCGGTCAGCATGCCCTGGGCCAGCGGGGAGAACGTGATGGCGCCGACGCCCTCGCGCCCGAGCACGTCGAGGAGGCCGTCCTCGATCCAGCGGTTGAGCATCGAGTACGACGGCTGGTGGATCAGCAGCGGCGTGCCCATCTGCCGCAGCAGCGAAGCGGCCTCGGCGGTCTTCTCCGGCGAGTACGAGGAGATGCCGACGTAGAGCGCCTTGCCCTGGCGGACCGCGGCGTCCAGCGCGCCCATCGTCTCTTCCAGCGGCGTCTCCGGGTCGAACCGGTGCGAGTAGAAGATGTCGACGTATTCCAGGCCCATCCGCCGCAGCGACTGGTCCAGCGAGGCGGTGAGGTACTTCCGCGAGCCCCCCACGCCGTACGGGCCCGGCCACATGTCGTAGCCGGCCTTGGACGAGATGATCAGCTCGTCACGGTACGGCCCGAGGTCGCTCGCGATGAGCCGGCCGAAGTTCTCCTCCGCGGAGCCGTACGGCGGGCCGTAGTTGTTGGCCAGGTCGAAGTGGGTGATGCCCAGGTCGAACGCGCGCCGGACCACGGCGCGATGGTCGTCGAGCGGCCGGTCGTGGCCGAAGTTGTGCCACAACCCCAGCGAGACGGCGGGCAGGCGCAGACCGCTGCGCCCGGTGCGGCGGTATTCCATGGACCGGTAGCGGTCAGGATCGGCGATATAGGTCACGTGCTCCACCCTCGCTCACCCGGCGGCCGGCCGTCCAACAGCAGAAACCGCTCAGATTCAGCAGCTAGAGTGCTGAGTCATGGAACTGCGGCACCTGGAGTATTTCGTCGCCGTCGCCGAGGAGCGGCACTTTACGCGCGCGGCGGAACGCATGCGGGTGGCGCAGTCCGGGCTGTCCGCGTCGATCCGCACCCTGGAGCGGGAGCTCGGCGCCGAGCTGTTCGTCCGCAGCACCCGCCGCGTCGAGCTGACCGAGGCGGGCCGCGCGCTGCTGCTGGAGGCCAACCGCACCCTCGCCAGCGTCGCCGCCGCCCGTGACGCGGTCGCCGCCGTCAACGGGCTGCTGCGCGGTCGGCTGGGTGTCGGCTCCGAACAGTGCCTGGGCGTGGTCGACCTGCCGCCGCTGCTGGCCCGCTTCCACCGCGCGCATCCCGGCGTCGAGATCCGCCTGCGGTACGCGGGCACCGCCCGGATCATCGAGCAGGTCCGCCTCGGCCAGCTCAACGTGGGCTTCGTCGCACCGAGCGGTCCGCCGCCCGAGGGTGTGCGCCTGCGAGAGCTCGCCGCCGAGCCGATGCTGTTGCTGTCCCACCCCGACCGTCCCGTGCGGCGGTCCGTCGAGGACCTCCGGGACGAGAACTTCGTGGACTTCACCGCCGACTGGGGTGCGCGGCAGGTGAGCAACCAGGTCTTCGCCCGCGCCGGGGTGGAGCGCCAGGTGGCCGTCGAGGTGAACGACGTCCACACGCTGCTCGACTTCGTCCGGCAGGACCTCGGCGTGGCGCTGGTCCCGGCGCCGGTGGCCCGCAAGTCCCAGGCCGAGGGACTGCGGGCCGTGCCGCTGGCCGTCGCCGACCAACCCGTGTGGCGGGTCGCCGTCGCCCTTCCGGCGTCCGCGTCGGTCGCGCCGGCGACGGACGTGTTGCTGGGTATGGCCGGGTTCTGAGCCGGGTGCCTCGTCGGTGAGGACAACCTCCAGGACCTCCGGGTCTTCGCCGTCTCAGGCGAGCGGCGAAGGGGACTCGGCGCCGGGCACGAGCAGGCGCGGGGCGCCGGTGCCGTCGGCCCGCACCGACCAGATGTCCGGCTGGCCGTCGGCGTGGCGCAACGTGTAGGCGAGGTCGGTGTCCGAGAGCCATGCGGCCTGGTCGTCGACGCTCGTGGCCTCCGCGGTCGGGGTGACCCGCATCGACGCCAGGTCGAGGACCGACAGGTGCCAGCCGCGCAGGGGGTCGCCGTCGACCGCCTGTTTGAACGCCAGCCGGGTGCCGTCCGGGGAGAGGGACGGGCACTCGACGTTGTCCCGCAACGTCTCCACCGTCCGCGCCGCGAAGTCGCCGCGCACGAGGTACCGGTGGCCGGCGGTGGACATCGTGGCGTAGAAGACGTTGTCGTCGGCCGTGAACGTGACGCCCCAGAAGTTCACGTCCACCGAGCGGTAGGGCCGTCCGTCGCGGGTGACGGCGAAGTCCTCCAATGTGGACACCAGCGCGCCGGTGGCGGTGTCCAGGATGCCGGTACGGGTGGAGAATCCGCTGCTGGTGTAGGAGTCCCCGCCGACGAAGGTCGTCCACGCCAGCATGCGGCCCGACGCCGAGACCCGCGCCCGGTTCGGCAGGCCCGGGATGTCGATCGCCTGCCGGTCGTGCAACTGCGTGTCGAGGACGACGGCCTGGTACGCCCAGGGCGTCTTCTGCCGCAGGCAGATCCCGGTGCCGGCGGCGGCGTACGCCCGCACGCACTCCACCGCCGAGACGGTGCGGGCACCGCCCGGGTTGTCGGCCGCGACCACCGCGACGTGCCGGTCGGTGACGGTCAGCAGCCGCGGCCCCGGCGTCAGCGACACCTGCTCGAACCGGGGCGCCGCGCCGGCGTCGCGCCCGGCGGCGGACCGGACGTAGACGGCCGCGCCGACGGCCAGCACCACCGTTGCGGCGGTGAGGACGGCGATCCGGACCCGCATGGTCAGCACCGGCCCACGATCGGCGCCGAAGCTGCCCGGCAGGCGTCCGGGACATGAACACGAGGTATCGATGTCCAACGTTCACTTACGCGACCGGTGGCCGTCCATTCGTAAACCTAGATTTCCGGCCATGCGCTTCCGCAAGCACAGACCGACGATCGTCGTGGGTGTCGCCACGACACTGACGGTCGCCACCGCAACGGTCCTGCTCACCGCCGCGACACCGGCGTCGGCGGCCACCTCGACCTTCACCCCCGTCGCCGACACGTACGTGCAGAGCGACACGGCCTCCACCAACTACGGCACGGCCACCCAGATCGTGGTCGACAACTCGCCGGTCCGCCGGATGTTCCTGCGGTTCACGGTCTCCGGCGTCAGCGGCACGATCACGAGCGCGAAGCTGCGCCTGCGCACGATCAGCGGCAACGACGGCAGCCCGGCCGGCGGCACGTTCCGGTCGATGTCCAACACCACCTGGTCCGAGACCGGCACCACCTGGAACAACCAGCCGGCGCTCGACGGCACCAGCCTCGGCTCGATCGGCGCGGTGACGAGGGACAGCTGGTACGAGGTCGACGTCTCGGCCGTCGTGACCGGCGACGGCACGTACAGCTTCGGCGCGACCTCGAGCAACGGCGACGGCGCCTACTACGACACGCGTGAGACCGGCGCCGACGCGCCCCAACTGGTGATCACCACCGGCACGACGACCCCGCCGCCCACGACCCCGCCGCCCTCCGGGGATCCGGTGCTGGTCGGTGCGGGTGACATCGCCACCTCCGGATCGGGTGACTCGGCGACGGCAGCGCTCGTCAACGGCATCTCCGGCACCGTGTTCACCACCGGCGACAACGTCTACACCAACGGCACCGCCGCGGAGTTCACCAGCTACTACGCGCCGACGTGGGGCCAGTTCAAGTCGCGGACCCGCCCGTCGCCGGGCAACCACGACTACAACACCTCCGGTGCGAGCGGCTACTACAACTACTTCGGCGCGCAGGCCGGCCCGTCGGGACTCGGCTACTACTCGTACGACCTCGGCAACTGGCACATCGTCTCGCTGAACTCGAACATCAGCATGTCCGCGGGCTCGGCGCAGGAGCAGTGGCTGCGCAACGACCTGGCCGCCAACACCCGGCCGTGCACGCTGGCGTACTGGCATCACCCGCTGTTCACCTCGGGGGCGAACCACGCGCCGTCGACCTCCACCCGGCCGCTCTACCAGGCGCTGTACGACAACAACGCCGAGGTTGTCGTCTGGGGCCACAACCACCAGTACGAGCGGTTCGCCCCGATGAACCCGGCGGGCGCGCTCGACAACAGCCGCGGGCTGCGCAGCTTCGTCGCCGGCATGGGCGGTGCCGACCACTACAGCTTCGGCACCATCCAGGCCAACAGCCAGGCCCGCAACAGCGACACCTTCGGTGTCCTGAAGTTCACCCTGCACGCCGGCAGCTACGACTGGCAGTTCGTGCCGGTCGCCGGCAAGACCTACAGCGACAGCGGCTCCGGCACCTGTCACTGATCTCCTGGCGTTCGTCCTGGCGGGCCCGGCCGCGTCCGGCCCGCCAGGAACCGCTGCTCCGCCGCGTTGCCGCTCAGCTCGATCGCGCGCCGGCACGCGTCGGCGGCCTCGCCGTCCCGGCCCAGTCCCACGTCCTTGTCCTTCACCCCTTACACGAACGCTCCCGATCCGATTCGACACCCGGGCGGATATTCTTCTCGACGGCAGGTACGGATCGTGAAAGGAGTCTCAGTGAGCAGGGAAACGCTGGAGTTCCAGGCCGAGACACGGCAGCTCCTGCAGTTGATGGTGCATTCGATCTACTCGAACAAGGACATCTTCCTGCGCGAGCTGATCTCGAACGCTTCCGACGCCCTGGACAAGCTGCGGCTCGAATCCCTGATCAACAAGGAGCTGCAGGTCGACACCGACGATCTGCACATCGAGCTCGAGGTCGACAAGGACCGGCGCACGCTGACCGTGCGCGACAACGGCATCGGCATGTCCCACGACGACGTCGTCTCGCTCATCGGCACCATCGCCAAGTCGGGCACCGCCGAGCTGCTGCGCAAGTTGCGGGAGACGCAGGACGCCGGGGCCTCGCAGGAGCTCATCGGGCAGTTCGGCGTCGGTTTCTACTCGACGTTCATGGTCGCCGACAAGGTGACGCTGGTGACCCGGCGGGCCGGCGAGAGCCAGGGAACGTTCTGGGAGTCGTCCGGCGAGGGCACCTACGAGATCGAGTCGCTCGACGACGCGCCGCAGGGCACGTCGGTCACGCTGCATCTCAAGCCGGAGGACAGCGAGGATCAGCTGTTCGACTACACGGCCGAATGGAAGATCCGCGAGATCGTCAAGCGCTACTCCGACTTCATCGCCTGGCCGATCCGGATGACCGGCACTGAAGGTTCTGACGCGCCGCTCAATTCCATGAAGGCGCTCTGGGCGCGGCCCCGCAGCGAGGTCAGCGACGAGGAGTACCACGAGTTCTACAAGCACGTCAGCCACGACTGGACCGATCCGCTCGAGACGATCCACATGAAGGCCGAGGGCACCTTCGAATACGAGGCGTTGCTCTTCGTCCCGTCCCGCGCGCCGTTCGATCTGTTCAGCCGCGACGGCAAGCGCGGTGTGCAGCTCTACGTCAAGCGCGTGTTCATCATGGACGACTGCGAAGCGCTGATTCCGCAGTACCTCCGCTTCATCAAGGGCGTCGTGGACGCACACGACCTCTCGCTCAACATCTCCCGCGAGATCCTCCAGCAGGACCGGCAGATCCAGGTGGTCCGCCGCCGGCTGGTGAAGAAGGTCCTGACCACCCTCAAGGACATCAAAACCAATGATCCGGAGCGGTACGGGACGTTCTGGGCCGAGTTCGGGCGTGCGTTGAAAGAGGGTCTCCTCGACGACACCGAGAACCAGGATCTGCTGCTCGACCTGATGCTCGTCCCGTCGACCGCCGCCGATTCGACGTCGCTGCGCGAATACGTCGAGCGGATGAAGGACGGCCAGAAGGACATCTATTACATGACCGGCGAGTCGCGCGCGATGGTCGAGCATTCGCCGCACCTGGAGGCGTTCCTCGCCAAGGGTTACGAGGTGCTGATCCTCACCGATCCGGTCGACGAGATCTGGGTCGAGCGGGTGACCGAGTTCGACGGCAAGCCGCTGCAGTCGGTCGCCAAGGGCAAGGTCGACCTCGGCTCCTCGGAGATCCCCGAAGAGCAGGCCGCCGACTTCGCGCCGCTGCTGACCTGGCTGGGTGAGCAGCTGCAGGAGGACGTCAAGGAGGTCCGCCTGTCGTCCCGGCTGACGACGTCGCCCGCCTGCATCGTCGGCGACGAGCACGACCTCACGCCGACGCTGGAGAAGATGTACCGCGCCATGGGCCAGGAGATGCCGCACACCAAGCGGATCCTGGAGCTCAACCCGGAGCACGCCCTGGTCTCCGGCCTGCGCTCGGCCCACTCCGCAAACGCCGAGGACCCCGCGCTGGGCGAGACCGCCGAGCTGCTCTACGGCATGGCCCTGCTGGCCGAGGGCGGCGAGCTGGCCGACCCGTCCCGCTTCACCCGCCTGCTGGCGGAGCGTCTGGCCCGCACGCTGTGACCGACGTCGAGAGCCTGCGGGCGGCCGAGCGCCGCCCGCAGGCGGCCCAGCTGGCGACGCTGGAGGGCGCCTTCGCGGGTGAGCCGTTCGCCTGGCTCCACGATCCGTCCCGCGGCTGGCGGCTAATAGCCGCTCACGCGAGCGTCGCCTAAGTATTCTGTGCGCTTGTGCGGACAGTGACGCTTGACCTGGTGAACGGGGCAGGGGAGTTACTCGGGGCCTTGCCGGCGTTCACGGTCGAAGCGCCGTGGTGGCCGGAGGTCGCCGACGTCGTCGCCGGGGCGCGGGAGCGCCTCGGGGCCGAGGTCACGGTCCTCCGTCTGCTGCACGCCGACCGGCCGTATCCGCACGGCGGGGCCGTCACCTACCTGGCCCAGGTCGACGGGCCGGTGCCGCGGCTCGAGCCGGCGCAGGTGAACCTCGCGCCACATCCGCACCGCGCACCCTACGCCGAGGTCGGCGGGCCCGCGGAGAGCATCCGCTGGGCCACCGGCGCCATGCGCGATCTCGGCCTCGGTACGCCTTCGCGCATCATCCAGCGCAAAACTTGGAACCTGTCGGCGTTGTGGCAGGTGGACCGCGCTGCCGGGCCACTGTGGCTCAAGCATCTGCCGGGCTTTTTGAAGGCCGAGAGCGAGGTCCTGGCGTGGCTCGGCGCGGTGGCACCCGGCGCCGCACCCCGGCTGCTCGCGGCCGACGGCACCGGGCGGCAGTTGCTGGGCAACCTCGCGGGTGAGGACCGGTTCGGTGCGCCGGCCGCGGAGCGGCTGTCGATGATCGACCTGCTGCACGGGCTGCAGCGGCGGGCGCTCGACGACCTGCCGCTCCTGGCCGGGCGCGGGGTCACCGACCGCCGGGCCGGGCTGCTGTACGACCAGATCATGATCGCCGCGGAGCCGTGGTTGTCGGAGATCTTCGGCCTCGCTGAGCTGCTCGCCGGACTCCGCGAGCGGCTGGCGGCGGTCGCGGACTGCGGCGTGCCGGACACGCTTGTGCACGGCGACTTCCACCCGGGCAACGTGCGTTCGGGCGCGTCGGTAGCGCCGGCAGTGCTGGACTGGGGTGACGCGTTCCTCGGGCATCCGGCGTTCGACCTGCTGACGATGTGCGACGGGCTGCCGGACGAGGAGGCGGCGCCGATCGTGGCGCGCTGGGCGGCGCTGTGGCGGCGGGTGGCGCTGGGCTCCGACCCGGTCCGGGCGGCCGAGCTGCTGCGCCCGGTGCGGCCGCTGCTCGGCGCGACCATCTACGCCAACTTCATCCATCACATCGAGCCATCCGAATGGCCGTACCATGCGGAAGACGTCCCGACCTGCTTGCGGACGGCCGTCGCTCAGGCGTAGCCCGGTTTTGTCGTACCGGTGTTGTACAACTACCGCGTGGATCTGGACTTGGATATCGAGCGGCGCTCCACAGCGCCGTTCATCGCGCCGGTACAACCCCGGAAGCTCGCGAAGGTCCCGTTCGTGGAGCTGGCCGACGGGCGCCTGCAGGGCGTCGTGTCGAGCGGTTCGGACATCGAGCGGGTTTATGTCTCCTCGATCGGCGCCGGGTCGCACGGCCTGAGTTGCAGCACCAACAACAACCGGCCCTGCGGCGGCCTGCGCGGGTCGTGGCCGTGCAAGCACCTCCAGGCGCTGCTCGACGAGGCGGTGCTGCAATACGGTGCGGAGCGCGTCACGCGTTATCTGCGCATCGAGGTCGAGGAGGGCAAGAGCCTCGTGCACGGCCTGCACGGGCACCACGAGCCGGCACCGGCCGCGACGGTGTTCAGCAGCTTCCTGCGCCATCTGGCCTATCTGGAGCTGCCCACCTCCACCGACCCGGTTCCCGAGCTGCACTGGTTCCCGGCGACAGGAGCCCGCTGATGCTCGCCCTCCTTGACGGCACCGACCCGGGACTCACCGAGGCACTCGATGTCGTGGCCGCGGTCGACGACGGCCTCGTCCACGGTTTCGTCCGCGTCGACGAGGACCGCGCCGCGGCACTGGCCGCGCTGGCCGGCGCGTTCGCCGGCAGCCCGCTGCGCGACCGGATCGCCGAGGCCGTCGACAAGATCGCGGCCGGCTCCATCGCCGACGAGCACCTGCTGGCCCTGGCCGCCGCGCGCGTCGCGGTGTTCGGCGCCGTGCACGATGCGCTGCTCACCCGGGTCGACAGCGCCCTCAGCCGCACCCGCGCGCCGTGGCAGGGGCAGCCCGGCCCGGCCGCCGGCGCCGCCAACCTGCTCGTCGGCAGCCGCTCCTGGCTGCGGGAGCTGGCCATCACCGGCTGGCGCGGTGTCGACCACGATCTCGTCACGGCGTCGAGCCAGGTGATCGAGGCGACACTGGCCGACCCGGAGCTGCGCCGGTTGGCGGTGCTGCTCGACGGGCTCGCCGCCGAGTTGCGCGCCGCCAGCCCGATCGCGACGCTCGAGCGGCTACCGGTGCGCCGGTGGGCCGACCTGTGGAGCCGCGCGCTGCTGCTGGCCCAGGACGGCGGCCGGGCCGGGCGGGCGGCCGACGCCGAGACCGTCTCCGGCCGGCTGCTGGTGCTCGGCGCCGACGTTCATGAGCACGGCACAGCGGTGCAGGTCCAGGTTCACGGCGTGCTCGAGGCGGGCGGCGTCACCCGGCTGGTCCGCACCAGCGTGACCGCGGGCAAGGTCGACACGATCGTCGGTCCGGCGATCTGGGGCCTGCTGCAGGGCTTCCCGGTGCTGATGACCGCGCTCGCCGAGCGCCGCAGCCTCGATCTGACCGACCTGCCGCTGCTCGCGAGCGGCGACCTGATCTGGCACGACGCACAGGCGAAGGCGGGAGAGCCGGCCGACCCGTTCGCGACGGCGCGGGTGCTGCTTCCCGGTGCGCTCGCTCCCGCGGTGCCGCCGCTGGACCGGCATCCGGCCCGCATCGCCGAGCCGGTGTTCGTGGAGGGAGACAGCGCCATTCCGCTCGACACGACGCGGTTGCCCGCCTGCGGACCGCTGACCGCCGGTCTCGTCGCCGGCGCCTCCGCCTGCATCGGCCTCCTGCGCTGGGACTCCGGCAAGTGGGTGGTGCAGCCGATCGCCGTGCAGGCCACGGTGAAGAAGAAGACCACCACCGTGCACACCACCGACTGGGCGCTCGGGCCGACCGACGCCAAGGCGGCCAAGGCCGCCGGCGACGCGGTGCAGGTGCTGCGCGAGCGCGCGGGAAGGCTGCTGCGCAAATGAACACCGCCGACGAGAACCGGCGCCAGGTGCTTTACTGGCGGATGCTGGGCCGCCTGTTCGAGGCCGACGAGCAGATGTCGCTGGAGTCCGCCAGCGTGGCGATCGTCGACGACCTCGGGCTGCCGCCCGCGCTGCTCGATCCGACCGTCTCCGTCGACACGCTTGTGCAGCGCCACCCCGATCTGGCCGGCGAGTTCGACGGCCTGATGAAGCCCGAGGCGGAGTCCGTGCCCGGGGACGAGGTCCGCCGCGCGGCTCTTGTCTCCAAGCTGCTCGTCAACGTCTTCGCCACCGGCAGCGGCAATGTCAGCGCGACCCAGCTGGCCAACTGGCAGTCCGACGCCGGCTGGTTCGAGCGGGCACTCGGCATGGACCCGGGCGAGCTGCGCGGCCGGCCCAACGCCGGCGGCATGGCCACGGTCCTGGCCGGGCTGGAGGGCGACCTGGTCCGCCGGATGCACCTGCGCGAGGTCCTCGCCGACCCGGCGCTGGCGCGGCAGCTCACGCCGAGCATGTCGCTCATCGAGCAGCTGCTCCGCGACAAGGACAACCTCTCCGGTGTCGCGCTCGCCAACGCCAAGGCGCTGATCCGCCGGTTCGTCGACGAGGTCGCCGAGGTGCTGCGAACCCAGGTGCAGCAGACGAACGTCGGCGAGATCGACCGCTCGGTGCCGCCCAAGCGGGTGTTCCGCAACCTCGACATCGAGCGCACGATCTGGAAGAACCTGACCAACTGGAGCCCCGAGGACGAGCGGCTCTACGTCGACCGGCTCTTCTACAAGCAGACTGCCAAGCGCACCACTCCGGCCCGGATGATCGTGGTCGTCGACCAGTCCGGCTCGATGGTCAACGCGATGGTCAACTGCACGATCCTCGCCTCGATCTTCACCGGCCTGCCGAAGGTCGACGTCCACCTGATCGCCTATGACACGCGCGCGCTCGACCTGACGCCGTGGGTGCACGACCCGTTCGAGGTGCTGCTGCGCACCCGGCTGGGCGGTGGCACCGACGGCACGGTCGCGATGGCGCTGGCCCAGCCGAAGGTCGCCGACCCGCGCAACACGGTCGTGGTGTGGATCTCCGACTTCTACGAGTGGCAGTCGCAGGTGCTGTTCGACTCGATGCAGGCGATGCACCGCTCCGGGGTGAAGTTCATCCCGGTCGGCTCGGTCAGCAGCGGCGGTCAGCAGAGCGTCAACCCCTGGTTCCGGCAGCGCTTCAAGGACATGGGCGCGCCGGTGCTGTCCGGCCACATCAAAAAGCTTGTTTCCGAACTCAAGAGCTTCCTCGCTTAGGAGACCCCCAGAGATGACCAACGACATGCTGCGCGCCCCCGCCGAGGTGAAGTACGCGGAGGAGCTCGACTGGCTGGAGTCGATCGACGACGGCCCCAAGCCGTTCTCGTGGCGGCTCAGCCCCAAGATGGTGCGGCTGTTCGTCCTCGGCTCCGAGCGCGCGGACGGCCTCGACCGGGAGATCTCGCAGAAGTGGTTCGGTGACCGCAGTTTCGTCGAGCGCAGCATCGTGACGCTCGCCTCCGACCGCGGGCTGCTGCTCATCGGCGACCCCGGCACCGGCAAGAGCTGGCTCGCCGAGCTGCTCGCCGCCGCCATCTCGCGCAACTCCACGCTGGTCGTCCAGGGCACCGCCGGCACGACCGAGGATCACATCAAGTATTCGTGGAACGTCTCCATGGTCATCGCCAAGGGACAGTCCCGGGCCTCGATGATCCCGTCGCCGATCATGACCGCGATGGAGCGTGGCGTGATCGGGCGGTTCGAGGAGCTGACCCGCTCGACCAGCGACGTGCAGGACGCGCTGATCTCGATCCTCTCGGAGAAGTACATCTCGATTCCGGAGCTCGACGAGGACAACATCGTCTTCGCCCAGCCCGGCTTCTCGATCATCGCGACGGCCAACAGCCGCGACCGGGGGGTCAACGATCTGTCCTCGGCGCTGAAGCGGCGGTTCAACTTCGTGCGCATCCCCGTCGTGACCAACAAGAAGAGCGAGGCGGAGATCGTTCGGTTCCGCACGACCGAGCTGCTGCACCGGCACAGGATCGAGCTCGACGTGCCGCCCAACCTGCTCGACATCCTGCTGCAGAGCTTCGCCGACCTGCGCGCCGCGGCCGACTCGGCGACGAGCGACGACGAGAAGCTCGAGTCGGCGCTGTCGACCGCCGAGCAGATCGGCGTGCTGGAGGACGCGATCCTGCACAGCACGTTTTTCGGGGACCGCAAGCTGCGGGCCGAGACACTCGCCGGGTCGCTGGTCGGGTCGCTCGCCCGCCGCAGCCCGGAGGACCTGGCGATCCTCAACAAGTACTGGCACGGGGTCGTCGAGCCGCGCAGCAAGCAGGACGGCGGCGAGTGGCCCGCGTTCCTCGAGGGCGGCCGCCAGGCGATCGCAACCCTGTCATGACATCCCGGACCGAGCCCTTCGACGCGCTGCGCGGCCAGCTGGTGGAGGCGGCCACCGCCTTCGCCGGCGGTGCCGGTGCGGTGCCCGAGATCCTGGCCGGGATCGTCGACGACGTCGACCGGGCGCTGCGTGAGGAGCTGGAGATCTTCCCGGTCTGCCACCACTCGCCGGCGTCCGGCCTGGCGATGGTCCGCCGCCTGCGGGAGAAGCAGCCCAAGGTCATCTATCTGGAGCTGTGCGAAGACCTCCAGCCGCTGCTGACGGAGCTGCGCAACTGCCGCCTGCCGGTGGCGCTGCAGGCCTTCGCCTCCGAACTCGACGACTTCCCGAAGGACTGGGGGCCGTTGAGCGTCGTCGCCCCGATCACCGAGGCGTCGGCGGAATACCAGGCGATCTCCTACGCGCTCGACACGCCCGGGGTCGAGCTGGTGCTGGTCGACCGGTCGACCGACCACGTCTTCCAGTGGGAGCCGCAGCGCTCCACCGAGAAGACCGCCGAGGAGGACGACCTGCACGGCGACGCCGTCGGCATCGAGATCGGTGACCTGCGGCCGCGCTTCGCCGAGCTGGAGCAGCACCTGTTGCACCACGGCAAGGTGCGGCACTGGTCGGAGTGGTGGGACCAGTATGTCGAGCAGCCGCTCGCCGGCGCCGACTACGCGACCTACCGCCAGGTCATGGTGCTGATCGGCAGCCTGTTCCGGCGGCTCGCCCCGGCGGACAGCCGGCGGGTCCGGGTCGACGAGGACCGCGAGCGGTACATGTGGACCCGCATGCGTGAGCACCTCGCCGCGTCGGGCGTCGACAAGGCCGACTGCCTCTACGTGTGCGGGGCGTTCCATGCGGCCAGCCGGGTCGCCGAGTTCGGGACCGCCGACGGTGTGCCCGACTTCGAGATCAGCCCGCGCACGGCGACGAAGTGGCTCTACGGGCTGATCCCGTCGAGTCACTCGGCGATCGAGGCACAGTTCGGGCTCGCGTCCGGCTCGGTGTCGATCGCGGCCGCCACGTGGGCCAAGGCGATCACCCGGTCGCGGCTCACGCCGTTTCAGCTCGACGGACAGCGCGGCACCCGCAAGCGCGCGGCGAAGGCGCTGCCCGCCACGGCCGCCCAGGCCGAGCCGGTCGCCGACCGGCTCTCCGGGTTCCTGGCCAGCCCGCCGGCACTCGACGGGCTGGACGAGGAGGAGCTTCTCGGGTGGTGCGTCGACATCGTCCGGCTGGCCCGCCGCAACGGGTATCTCGCCAGCACCGCCGACGCCATCGCGGTGTTCGAGACCTCGATCCTGTTGGCCGGGATGCGCAACCGGGCCCGCCCGACGCCGTACGACTTCCAGGACGCGGCGGTCACCTGCATCGAGAAGGACGTCGTCCCGGGCCGGCGCGACGTGCGACGGCTCTGCGAGATCCTGCTCGGCGGCGACCGGGTCGGCCAGGTCGGCTACGACGCGCTGCCGCCCCTGGCGCGCGACGTCTACGACCGGCTCGCCCCCATCGGGCTCGACCTGCAGAAGAGCACCGTGCAGCGGGCACTGCTCGATCTGGCCGGCCGGCCGGAGCTCGTGCCCGCTTCCCATCTGCTCTGGATGCTGCGGTATCTCCTGCCGGACGGTGCGGTCCGCCCGATCATGGGCTCCCGCCGGCTCGGCGAGAAGGCCATCCAGGAGAGCTGGGACCTGGCGATCGGCAAGCACCAGCGGTACGTTATCGAGCTCGGCTACGAGGGCGTCACCGTCGAGCAGGTGGTCGAGCAGCGGCTGCGCCGGTCGGTGTGGGCGCAGGACGCGACGGCGGCGGTGGCCCTGCGCGCCGTCGAGGACTCGATCCTGTTCCTCGGCAGCCGGCGCTTCACCGACGAGCTGGGCGCGCGGGCCGTCGAACTGCTCGCGGCCGAGCGGACGGTCGACGACGCGCCCGAGGTGCTGCGCCGCATCCGGCGGCTGCTGGCGCATTACCGGGCGACCGAGCCCACGCTGCCGGCGTGGTGCGAGGCGTTCGTGACCGCCGGATACGCGCACTACTGCACGCTGCTGCCGACCGCGTTCGTCGACGACGAGACGGGCGTGCGGCAGGTCGCGGCGATGCTCGGGTTCCTGTTCTCGATGGAGGGCCTGGCGCTGTCGCTCGGCTGTGACCGGGCACAGCTGGAGCTGGCCGTGCGCCAGTCCCACCCGGAGGCGCCGGCGAAGGTGGCGCTGCTGTGGGCGGCACACCATCAGCTGGGCCTGCTCCCGCTCGCGGAGCTGCGCACCCGCTGCACCGAGCTGCTGGCCAACCCGCTGGTCGTGCCGTCGTTCCCGCAATACCTCAGCGGGTTCGTGCAGGCGCTGGAGCCGGTCCCGAAGCTGGCCCCGTTTGTGGTCGAGGTGATCTCGAACGCGTTCGCCAAGCTTCCCGACCCGGTCCTGCTGCCCTGGCTGCCGTCGCTGATCACCACGCTGCGGGACCAGGCGGGCGAGTTGGTGCCGGTCCTCATCCGCGAGGCCGGTCGCACGTTCCCCAGCACCCTCCAGGCGGTCGACGCCTTCGTGCCGCCGTGGAGCGCCCAGCCGCAATCCCAGCGCCGGTCGGCGGCGCCCGCAGCTCCGGCCGGCCCGGTCGGCGCCTTCCTCGCGGCGCACCCGGCCACGACGGACGCCCTCGCCGACCTGCTCGGCTGCGCTCCTGGCTGGCAGGAGCAGGCCACGACGGAGACCGCGCCGACGGCGGTCCTCGCCCTGCTCGCCGAGCACCCGGCAACGGCCGAGGCCCTGGCTCCGCTCCTGGTGCCGGCCGGCTGACACCCACGACTCGGGCCGGAGGATCGCCGGCGGGACGATCCTCCGGCCCGGCCCACGCCATCGGATCACCCCTCTGCGCGCTCACCGGCGGCCGGCGTTCCGAGCGGGAGTGTCGACGGGCGAGATCAGCGTTGGGCCATGGAGATGTCCGCTGCGCTCGCCGGGGGTGCCGTCTGCCTCGGCCTGGTGGTGGCCCTCGTCATCGTCCTGACGGTGGTGCAGCAGCGGCGGGAGCGGGTCGAGCGGTTGCGGCAGTGGGCGGCGCAGCACGGGTGGCAATACACCGTGCGACCACAGGTCGAGTGGGGGCGGCGGATGCCCGGGCGGAACAAGCGCGGGTCTCGCTGGCCCTGTCGTAGCTTCCGGCCGGTTGTGGCCGTGATCGCGATACGTTCGCAATCACGAGCGCGGCGGCTGGACGAGAACCGGCCCGGGGCCTGGCCATGGTTGCGGCAAGTTCGCGATCACGCGTGCGGAACCTGAGGGAAGGGCCGGATGGAGGGCGGCGGCGTTCCAGTCCCGCTGACGGCGAGCCCGCGGTTTCAGATCACGGAGGTTTCGCGCTGCCGGCTGTCGCCGCGCGTTGACCTTGGTGACTTTCCGTGGCCAGGACCACCGAAAGTCACCAAGGTCAACCAGGCCCGGCCGGCCATGCGGTCGGTCTGACCGTCAGGACGTATGCGAAGGAGTGGTTGGTCAGGAGCCGCATGGCGCACGACGGGTGGCGGATCCGCTCACGGGACGGGCCGAACTGCGGGCGCTCCCGGCCTTGCTAGGCGTTTTTCAGGGCGGCCTGGAGGGACTCGGCGAGTGTTGTGGCGGGTCGGCCGATCAGCCGGCGCAGGTCGTCGGTGACGACGTCGAGCGCGCCCTGGGAGATGGCGGTGTCCGAGGCCGCGAGCGCCCTCGCGAACCCCTCCGGAACGCCGAAGCCGATCAGTGTCTGGGCGTACTCGTCCTCGGGCAGGTCACGGTAGACCACCTCGGTGCCCGACCGGGCGGTGATCTCGGCGGCCAGGTCGCCGAGCGAGAAGGCCTCGTCGCCGCCGAGCTCGTAGATCTTGCCGGCGTGCTCGTCGGGCTTCCCGGTGAGGACGGCGGCGGCCGCGGCGGCGAAGTCGGCCCGCGTGGCGGCCGCGATCCGGCCGTTGCCGGCGGCGCCGAGGACGGCGCCGTTCTGCAATGTGCCGGCGAGATTGGCGGTGTAGTTCTCGAAGTACCAGTTGTTGCGAAGGAAGACGTACGGCAGGCCGGAGGCCTGGATGTAGTCCTCGGTCCACTTGTGCCCGGGTGCGATCGGGATCGGGCTGGTGTCCGCCTTGGTGATGCTGGTGTAGACGATCAGCCCGACGTTCGCGGCGCGCGCCGCGTCGACGACGGCCCTGTGCTGGTCGACCCGCTTGTCGAGTTCCCGGTTGGAGATGAACAGCAGCGCGTCGGTGCCGGTGAAGTCCAGCGTCTCGGGCCGGTCGTAGTCGGCGAGCCGGGTCGGGACGCCGAGATCCTGGCCGGTGTCGCGGACGGCGGCGACGACGTCTGCGCCGCGCAACTCCTCGAGGACCAGCCGGCCGAGGTGACCCGTGGCGCCGGTGACGGTGATCGTCATGGTGTGCTCCTTCTTCGGTTCGTACCGCACCTACGGTAAGCACTAACTTTTTGAAAGTGCAACCCGTCGGTTATCGTAGTTCCATGCCCAGGGACGAGCTGGTCTTCGATGTGTTCGCGCGGAACTGCACGTCGCGACCTGTCATGGACACGGTCGCCGGCCGCTGGGGCATCCTCACCCTCGCCGCGCTCCTGGAGGGGACGCACCGCTTCAACGAGCTGCGCCGCCGGGTCGACGGGGTCAGCGAGAAGATGCTGTCGCAGACGCTGCACGCGCTGGAGCGGGACGGGCTGGTGGTGCGCGAGGTGCTGAGCGCGATCCCGCCCCGGGTGGAGTACAGCCTGACCGGGGGCGGCAAGCGGATCGCCCTCAAGCTGACGGATCTGATCGAGCTGGTCGAGGCGGAGATGCCGGAGATCTTGGCGGCTCAGGCGCGCTACGACGCCTCGCGCGAGTGATCTAGATCGCCACCGCCACGGTGGCGATGCCGGCGCCGACCAGCGCCACCGCCCAGATCCGGTCCAGGTTGATCCAGGCGGACCGCAGGATGCGCAGGCCGACGACCTGGTAGACGAGCAGCGCCACCGCGCCGGCCACGGCGACCATCGAGACCGTGTGGACGGCCGTGGCGAGGAAGCCCGTCCACAGCGGCGCGGTCGCCGCCTCGGCGCCGTGGTGGTGGCCCGTGGCCGGCGCGCTGGCCACCAGGACCGGGACCAGCATGAGGCCGGCGCCGTGGACGCTCGACATGAGGAACGACCAGCTCGCCAGTTGCGCCCACGACAGCCGCATGCCGGCCCACCGGAAGTGGCGCTGCGACAGGGCGCGCCACAGGCCGAACCCCACCAGCACGATGCCGCCGCCAATCGCGACCAGCCTGGTGGCGACCACCGACTGGAGCGCGCTCACCAGCCCGGCGACGACAAAGATCGACACGGCGTGGCCGGCGGAGATCGGCGCCAGGGCGCGCAGGACCGCGGCCCTGCTCCGCTCCTGGCACCCGATCGCAACCGCGAACAGCCACCCCATGCCGGGATTCAGGCCATGGAACGCGCCCATGGCCGCGAGTGCGACGTATGCGGCGATGCTCACTATGAGAAACAGTACGAGTCGGAAGACGCGTCGCCGCCCTGGAGTCTCGTCTGATGGACGCGCCGCCCGCGGAAGTCGGCGCCGTGCGGGAAGAATCGCTCGTCGAGGCGGAGTCCGCCCTGGTCGGTGACGTCGAGCTTGGCCATCCAGGCGCCGACGCCGTCCGGGTAGAACTGGTCGTCCCAGGACCCGTAGAGGGAGTTGGTGACGTACACGCGCCGCCCGTCCCGGCTGACCTCGACCATCTGTGGCCCGCCGGAGAGCGGCAGAGACGGGTCGGTCGGGTGGGCGGCGCGGCGGACGATGCCGCCGAGGTGCACCGAGTCGACGAACACCGGGTTGAACGGATCGCTGACGTCGTAGCGGAGCAGTTCGCCGGTGCCCCAGGCGGCGACGAGCAGGAAGCGGTCGTCGACCGTCAGGTCGATGTCGGTGACCAGCGGGGGGACGGCGCCGAACGGCTGAAGGACCGGCGGCAGGCCGGCGGACGCGGCCGGTTCGGCCGGGATCGTGATCACCTTCTTGACGGCGAAGTGCGACCCTTCGCGGTACCACACCCAGATCGACGCCGACAGGTCCTCGACGCTGACGACGGTGTTGGCGAACCCGTACTCCTTGCTGGGGTCGTGGGCCGGGCGCAGTTCGAGTGCCATCTGATGCTGGTCGCCGAGGTCGACGGTCTGCAGGTGGCGGCGCTTGCGTAGGTCCCAGAAGTGCAGGGCGTGCCCGTACTTGCGGCCCAGCAGCAGCTCGCCCACCAGGCCGTCCTCGATCATCGACGGCGTGCCCCACTCGCTGGTCACCACGACGTCGTGGCCGAGGTGCCACCAGACGTCGTAGGCGAGGTACTGGGGGCCGCGATCGATCTCCCACCGGCCGAGGATCTCGAACGACGTGTGGTCGAGCAGCGCGATGCCGCCCGGGCCGTCGGCGCCGTCGGCGCTGCCGAGCGCGGAGACGTAGATCCCCTCGGGGCCGCAGTGGACGGTGTGCGGGCGGGAGTAGCCCGCGCGTTTGCCGAGCTCGTCGGGCTCGAGGACCTTGACGATCTCGGGTGCGCGCGGGTCGGGGCCGGTGTCCAGGATGTGGATGCGGGACGAGCGCAGCCCGGGAACGATCAGGTAGCGGCGCTCGACGTGCGGGTGCGGCGCGTACGGGCACAGCGCGCTGCTGCACGCGTTCCAGCCGAAGTGGTGCAGCTCGTCACCGGTGTTGGGCAGTTCGGTCCAGCCGACCACGGTGCCGTAGGCGGCGGACGACGGGTCGGTGTCGACGACGGCGATGGCGTCGGGCTGCTCGGCGGCGCGGTCGAAGGCGGCCACGTAGGCGAGCTTCTCCGGCGGCGCCCGCAACGCGTCGCGTGGCGACGGATAGAAGGTCGGATCCGGTTTCCACAGGGCCATTCCCGCAGCGTATTCCCCATTTGTGAGATAGGGGACATGTCGTGCGGCCGGCCTCACCCTCGGTCTACTCCGCGGCCGTCGCCGCCCACCCCGCACGCCGTCGGCGGATTCACCCTCCCGGGCCCGCGCGTCGTCACGCCCGGCGGCAACACCTTCACCTACCGGGCGTGACGGCGCGTCCTAGATGCTCGAACTGAACGTGGACAGGTAGGCGCTGCCGACCCTGGCACCGGTCTGGTCGAAGCAGGCGACCGACACCACGGCGGTGCCACCGGCGTCGGACCACGGCTTCTCGAGGCCGCAGTAGTTGGCGGTGTCGCCGATCGCGGTCACCTGTGCGTGTGTCTCCTTCTGATACAGCATCGGGTACTTGACGGTCATCCCGCCGATCGAGTTGGCGCCGAAGCCGAGCGCGCTGTTGTAGTTGCTCTGGCTGGACGTGGTGCTCGTGACGTAGCCGAAGCGCGTCGGCGGGCTGACGGCGCCGTGGACGGACCGTTCGCGGTGGAACGACGCGGTGAACTCCGAGTAGGCCGGCGCGCCGGAGGTCGCGTCGAAGCAGGCGATGAGCGCGTAGACGTCAGGGGTGCTCCAGGACCACCGGGCGACCTTGCACCGCCGCGGTTGTGCGTTGGACTGGACCGCGGTGACCTGGAGGTTGCCCGTGTGGATGCCGGCCAGCCCGACATTGGCGAAGCGGACCGTGTAGCTGCCCGGGCCGCCGGTGGTCACCGAGTTTCCGGCGCCGCTGGAGTTGTACTGCTGGATGATCCCGCTCAGCGCGGCGACGTGGACGTACGCGTGCGCGCCCGGGCCGGTCACCCCGGAGCTGACGGTCCACAGCACCGTGAACTGGCTGTCGTCGGGAAAGCCGAAGGGCTTGAAGCACTGCACGTCGACGACTTCGTCGGCGCCCTGGGCGCCCCACCGCACCGCTTCGCAGAAATGGCCGTCGTTGCTGACGGCGGTGACGTGCGGGATGCCCCGGAAGGCGCCGAGGCCGATCATCGGGAAGCGCACCAGGAAACGGCCGGGGCCGATCTTGACCCCGTCGGCGAGTGCGGCCGGCGCGAACGCCTTCCAGCTGCCGTACTGGTACGCCGGGTCGAGCGGTGTCGCGACGGTTGTGGTGGGGTCCTTCACGAACGCGAAGCCCCAGTGGTCGGGAGTCGCCGCGGCGGCGGGCGCGGCGGGCACGAGGAGGGCGGCGGTCGCCATGGCGGTGACGATGCCTACACTGATTTTCATCAATATAATGTGCCTGGAGATCCGATTCGATACTGTCGGCTCCCGTACTTTTACTGCGAGTGGTATTTTCGCGATCACCCTCTTTCGGGCACCCACGTGGCGCGATTGGCCGATACCCTTTGGCGGACTTCGATCGGCTCGCGAATCTGGGGGTTGCACCGGTGCGAAGATTCCTCCCCGCAATGCTCGGCGCCGCTCTGGCGGCCGGCCTGCTGGCCGGCTGCACGCCGTCGAGCGCCCAAGAGGCCGGCAACCCGGGCATGGCCGAGCGCGGCACCGCCATGACCACGGCCAAGCCGACCCGGCAGGACCTCACCAACCGCGTCAGCCTCTCCGGCAAGGTGACCCTCGGGCCCACCTTCGGCCTGGTGGCACCGGTCAACGGGGAGGTGCGGTATCTGAGCGTCAAAGCGCCGACGAGCACGCCGACCAAGCCGACCAGGGTGGCCAACATCTGGGCCGGCGGCAAGTCCACTCCGATCGAGGTGCCGGCCGGCGCGGTGTTCACCGGGCGGCTCGTCGACGACCGGTCGAAGGTCACCGCCGGCATGCCGATCGTGTCGGCGAAGCAGGTGGGGTACGGCGTCGTGGCCGACATCGACGGCGCGCAGGCGTACCAGATCTCCGACAGCCTCCAGTCGGTGCAGGCGCAGATCAAGAACGGCCCCGGCCCGTTCCCCTGCACTGTGCTCGGCACGCTCGCGGCGCTGCCGTCCGGCACGATCCCCGAGGAGCAGCCACCGGCGCCCAACCCCAGCACGAGTGCCAGTGCGCCGCCGGCCCTGCCCCCGCAGCAGCAGCCGCAGGGCTCCGAACCGACCGGCATGCGGCTCGTCTGCGTCGGCCCCGCCGACGTGAAGCTCATCAACGGTGCCGCGGCCACCGTCGAGGTCGTCACCGCGACGGCGACCAACGTGCTCGTCCTGCCGGTCGAGGCGGTCGCCGGGGCACAGGGCCGGGGCCAGGTCGAGGTCATCAAGCCCGACCAGACCCGCGAGGTGCGTGAGGTGACGCTCGGCCTCACCGACGGCAAGGTCATCGAGATCAAGTCCGGGCTCGACGGCGACGAGACCGTCTCGGTGCCGGGGCCCAACCTGCCGCCCGCCAAGCAGAACCAGGGCGGCGACCCCCTCCCGGGAATGACCAAGTGAGCCCGCTCATCGAGCTTGTCGGGGTCACCAAGACGCTCAAGGGCCAGCAACGGCCCCGCACCATCCTCGACGGTGTCGATCTCGCCGTCGAGCCCGGTGAGAGCGTGGCGATCCTGGGCCGCTCCGGCTCCGGCAAGAGCACCCTGCTGAGCCTCATCGGGCTCTTCGACCGGCCCGACTCGGGGCAGTACTTCATGGGCGGCCGCGACCTGGCCCGCATCCCCGAGCGCAAGGCCGCCGCGCTGCGCAGCGCCGAGTTCGGCTTCGTCTTCCAGCGCTTCTTCCTGCTCAAGCACCTCACCGCCGCGCAGAACGTCGCCATGGCGCTGGTCAACGGGCAGGGCTGGCTGCCGCGGCGCAAGCGCAAGGCCCGCACGCTGGAGGCACTCGACCAGGTCGGCATAGCCCACCTCGCCAAACATCGGCCGCCCAAGCTCTCCGGCGGTGAGCAGCAGCGGGTCGCGGTTGCCCGGGCACTCGTGCGCAACCCGAGCCTCCTGCTCGCCGACGAGCCGACCGGCGCCCTCGACACGGAAACCGGAAACCTCGTCATCGACGTCATGCGAGCCGCCACCGACCGCGGCTGCGGCCTGATCTTGGTCACCCACGACCAGGCACACGCCGCCAAGATGCACCGCGTCCTGCACCTGCGCAGCGGTGTGCTGGAGCCGGCATGATCAGGCTGTCGGGGCGGTTCCGGTCGGCGCTGATCATCGGTGGGCAGGGCATCCGGGCCCGCAAGACGCGCACGTTCCTGTCGATGGTGTCGCTGTTCCTGGGTGTACTGGCCGTGGTCGCCGTCCAGGGGGCTGCGGAGACCGCGAAGACGCTGCGCCTCGCGGATCTCGAGCTGCACGCAGGCAAGGACGGCACGCGCCAGATGTACATCCCGCCCTTCGGCGACGCGATCGACACGACGATCGCCACGATCTCCGGCCGTCCCGGCGCGGCGGCGATGGTCGGCTACCAGGCGATCATCGGCGAGCCGAAGGTCACCCCGATCAACCCGGGCGGGGCGCCCTTCGACAACCCGGGCGGCTACGGCTACGGCCCCGGGCAGTACGAGGTGCAGTGCGACGCCTCCGGCATATGCCGGCCGGTGCCGCTCAGCCCGGCCGACATCGCCCCCAAGGGGCAGGCGATCGAGGTGCAGCTCTACGCGATGGTCGGTGATGTGCGGCAGTTCCGGCCGTACAGACCGGTTTCCGGTTCCTGGCTCGACCTCACCGGCCCGCCGTCGTATTCGCCGCGTCTTGTGCTCAACAAGGAGGCGGCGCGCGGCTTCAGCCAGAACCAGGTGCCCGCCGAGATGCGCCTGGAAGGCGTGACCGCCAACCCCACGCCGCGCATCGTGGGCGTCGTCGACGACGGCAACTCCCAGCCCACCGCCTACGTCCGCGCCGACGAGCTGCGCAACTGGATGCCGCCGCAGTCCGGGCGGTCCGCCCTCGGCGGCATGGGGCTCCAGCTGATGTTCTCGCCGTCGGCGGGCGACACCGAGCGCCTGCTGATCCGCAAGCTGACCGGCGCCGGGATCCCGGCCGATGCCCTGCACGTCGAGGTGGTCAACGCCCGGGAGAGCATCGAGCAGGAGCTCTCGATCATCCGCTGGATCTTCCTGGGCATGGCAGCGTTGGTACTGCTGATCGGCGTGGCCGGCATCCTCAACGTAGGTTTGGCGACGGTGGGCGAGCGGGTCGAGGAGTTCGCGCTGCGAAGAGCCGTGGGTACTCCACGGTCGTTGCTGGCCGGCATCGTGCTGGCCGAGACGCTGCTGACCGGTCTGCTGACCGCCGCTGCGGCGATCGGCCTGTCGGCGCTGGTCCTCGACCTGACGGTCCGCATCCTGGGCTCCCGGGTTCCACAGCTGACCGACATCACGTTCCCCTGGCAGGCGGGCGTGGCCGGCGTGATCGCGGGCCTGGTGGCCGGCCTGCTGGGCGGCTCGATCCCCGCCCTCCGCGCAGCACGGATCCCGATCGCCACAGTCATGCGCGCCTGACCTGCCGTTCCGCTGCTTCATCGGGCCGTTGGGGCCTGCCTCGCACGCCAGGCCGGGTCGGCCGACCGACCCGGCCGACCGGCGTGGTCGACCGGCGTGGTCGTTGACCCGTCGCGCCCGGCGTGGTCGTTGTTGGTCGCGTCCGGCGTGGTGGTCGTCGATTCGGTCGCGCCGGTAGGGGCGGCAGACACGCCGGGTCGGCGGGAGCGTCTGGTGGCGCCTGGTCGGCAGCTTGGCCGGTCGGGTGACTGGTTCAGCTGGTGATGCCTGACCGGACCGATGGTGATCGCCCGGGCGGGATTGTGGTCGGCGATGCCTGGCCTGGCGGGGAGCGGCCGACGATCCGGGTCAGGGGGCAGGGGTCGGGGGCCTCGGCGGGGCTGACGGAGCCGGGCCAACGGAGGCGGGGCCAGCGGAGCCGGGGGCAGTGGAGCCGGGGCCAGCGGAGGCGGGGGCAGTGGAGCCGGGGGGGCAGGCCGGGGCGTGCCTGGGCGGCGGCCTCGGATGGCCGGCCCTGTCGGAAGTGCGGGCAGAAAGCCCATGATCGAGGGAAAGTCCGTGGTGACTATTCAGGTGGTCGGCGTGCCTGATCGATGATGTTCGTTGTTGGGTGGATGATCGTGGGGTGTCGGGGCCTGCGGTGTCGGTTGATCTTGCGGCGGTGGTTGCCGCGCAGGCGGCCACGATTGCGGAGCAGACGGCGGTGATCGAGGCGTTGCGGGCTGAGGTGGCCGAGTTGCGGCGCCGGTTGGGGTTGAACTCGTCGAAGCCGCCGGCGCGAACTTTCCCTTGACCATGGACGGGCGCCGCGGGTGGAGTTGGGCCGGGAAGCGGTCGGCGACAAATCCAAGCGGTGGGCCCGCAGCTGACGATGCCTGGGTGGGCGGGACGGGAACTGGTCGACGGGATTCCGTCGGCGCGCCGGGGCTGATGGGACACGGCTGGTGGTGACTGGTTGCCCGGGGGAGTAACCAGCGCTCCCGGAGTCGGCGTGCGCGCGGCGGATCGGTATCACCAACCGATGTCCAGCGGATCGCGGCCATCCAGTGGATGCGGCCGCCCAGTATCGCGGCGATTTGACCAGCAGGTGGGATTGCATCGATCGACATCTGTGGGATTTCGGCGAATTTCCATGATCCCGAAGACTTGTGGCACCTCCAGCGACACAAAGTCTTCGGGATCATGGAAAACGCCACGAATGCATGATTGTCGATGCACCGTGATGTCTGAAATGTCCGTGCTGGAGACCTGTCGGCCGAGAGGCGTCCTGGATGCGCGACCCCAGGTCCGACTGTCGGCGGTCCGCAACCAAGAGGTGACAAGGCCGGAGTGCAGTCACCGGGCGCGGCAGTCCGGAGACTGCCGTGCCCGGTTGGTGTCAGCTCGTCACGGGGCCCACGGGTTGTCGACGGACCATGTGGTGTCCTCCTGGAACACCGACGGGTTGTCCCAGCTGTTGGCTCCACCCGGCGTGACTGGCCGGAGTTCCGCCGCTCGACGGCGGAGGCACTGGCCGGGGAAATTCCATGCGGTGGTCTGCCAGTCGACGGCGCCGAAGTTGAGCTGGACCCGCCCGTCCGCTCCAGTTTGCCGGAGAGCGCGGACTCGGCGGGGAACGGCACCCGGATCTGTTCGCCGAACGTGGCCGGCGTGGTCTGGCCGCTGCCGGTGACGGCGAAGTCCCAGGTGCCGTTGAGGCTCTGCCAGTCTGCGGGCAGCGGGTTGGTGGTGGACACCGAGTTGGTCCACGGGGTGGTCGTCGGCGGGGTCTTGGGAGTCCAGGCGCTGGCCGGGCTTCCCGTCACGACCAGCATCCGGGCGGTGCGGCCAGGCCGATCCGTGGGGATGCCAAGCATCCCCACGGACCAACACATACACTCACGATCCAACGCGGAGTGTCAAGCGTCACTCATCAATGTCTCCACATGGGAGCACGCCGGACCAAACATTTCCGAATATCACTCAGGCGCCCACGAGTTCGAACTTCTCCCACGGCCCAATCGACGTGCGGTTGGCGATCAGCGAGCCGGCGCCGTTGTTCTCGGCGACGACGTACCTGCTGTTGACCTCGGCCAGCAGGCTCTCGCTGCCGTCGGAGTTGCGGATCAGCGTGAACCTCTCCCACGGCCCGACCGTCGTCCGGTTGGCGATGAGCGGGTTGGCGCCGGCGTTGTCCGCGCAGACGTACATGTTGTTCGCCTTCGACCGCAGCGCCACCTTGCCCCCGCCGAGGTCGACGAGGTCGAACTGTTGCGCGGTGCCGACCGACGACGAGTTGGCGATCAGCGCTGTCGTCGCGTTCGGCGCGGAGACGTACAGGTTGTTCGTCAGCGATCGGAGATTGACCACCGGCATGCTGGGATTGGATCCGCCGGTGGCGAAGGTGAACGCGTCGACGTCGAACAGGTTGCCCGCGCCGCCCTTGAACACGAGGTACAACGTGGTGGCCGTGCTCGGCGCCCCGGAGATGTTCGTCGAGACGTTGGTGAACGTCTCCCAGCTGCCGGTGGTGGGAACGGTGGCGGTGCCGAGCAGGGTGCCGGTCGGCGAGCCGACGCGCACCTCGATCGTGCCACCCGCCCCGGCGGACGAGACCCGGGCGGTGAACTGCGTGGCGTTGTTCAGCAGGTACGGCGAGTACGAGATCCAGTCGCCGTTCTCGATGTAGCCGGCGGTCTTGCCGCCCTCGGCCGAGGCGTGGTCGGCGAGCTGGACGCCCGACATCGCGCCGTAGTGCTCACCCTGGCGGTGCTTGGGCTGCAGGGTGACGAGGGTGTGGGTGGTCAGTCCGCCGTTGTCGGTGTACGCGGCGTCGAAGATGCCGTAGATGTTCGCCGCCGCGTCATGCTCGCCGTCGACCGGGATCGTGATCGAGCCCGAGCACCCGGTCGTGCCGGTGATCTGGTGCGAGTGGCTGTCGTGACCCAGGAAGTAGGTCATGCTGACCCGCGAGCAGTTGATCGTGCCGTCCTCGGGGTCGGTGACCGTGATCTGGAACGGGACCGTGTCGCCGAAGTTGAACAGCTGGCCGCTGCCCGGCAGTGTCACCCGGACCGTCGGCGCCGTGTTGCCGACCGTGATCACGGTGCTCGCCGAGCCGGTCAGGCCCTGCGGATCACGCACGGTCAGCGTCGGGGTCTTCGTGCCGTTGGTGGTGTAGGTGTACGACGGGTTGGCGGCGGTCGAGTCGGTCGTGCCGTTGCCGTCGAAGTCCCAGGCGTACGTGAGCGCACCACCCTCCGGGTCCGCACTGCCCGCCGACGAGAAGTTCACGGTCAGCGGGTTCGGCCCGGACGTGACCGACGGCGTGATCTTCGCGGTCGGCGCGCGGTTGCCGCCGCCGATGTACTCGACGCGGTAGAGCGCCTGGTTGTTCGAACCGGTGCCGTAGTCGAGCACGTAGAGTGCGCCGTCCGGACCGAAGGCCATGTCCATGACCTGCGTGCCGGCCCACGGGAACGTCGAGATCTCACCCGGCGAGCCATCGGCGTTGACCTTGATCGGCTTGATCCAGCGGCGGCCGTACTCGCCGGCGAAGAAGTTGCCGTCCAGCGACTGCGGGAACTTCACTGCCGAGTTGAGCGAGGCGTTGTAGCGGTACACCGGACCGCCCATCGGCGACTCGGAGCCGCTGCCGAACTCCGGCGGGGAGCCGGCGTCGCCCGCGTAACGGATCCAGGCCGGCTTCGCCGCGGACAGCGTGGTCTGGCCGGTGTTGCGGAAGGAACTGTTCGTCGGTCCGCCGGTGCAGTTGAACTTCGCGCCGCCGGTGTTGGCGGCGAAGTCCCACTTGTTGTAGGTCTCGTTCGTCGTGTTGGTGCCGGTGCAGTACGGCCAGCCGTAGTTGCCCGGCCCGGTGATCCGGTTGAACTCAACCTGTCCGGACGGGCCGCGGTTGGCCTGCGTGGTGCCCGCGTCCGGGCCGTAGTCACCGAGGTAGACGACCCCGGTCGGCTTGTCGACGCTCATCCGGAACGGGTTGCGGAAGCCCATGGCGTAGATCTCGGGCCGCGTCCTGGCGGTGCCGGGCGGGAACATGTTGCCGGACGGGATCGAGTAGGTGCCGTCCGCGTTCGGCTTGATCCGCAGGAGCTTGCCCCGCAGATCGTTGGTGTTCGCCGACGAGCGCTGGGCGTCGTACTGCGGGTTGCGGTTGGTCCGCTCGTCGAGCGGCGAGTAGCCCGCCGACTCGAACGGGTTCGTGTCGTCGCCGGTCGTCAGGTAGAGGTTGCCGGCCGCGTCGAAGTCGATGTCACCGCCGACGTGGCAGCACAGGCCGCGGTCGTTGTCGACGGTGAGCACGACCTTCTCGCTGGCGAAGTCGAGCGTGTTGTCGGCCTTGAGTGTGAACCGGGAGAGGTTGAGGTGGCCCTTCCACGGCGCGAACTGCGCGTCGGTGCCGGTCGCCGGCGCGTCACCGGCCGGCGTGGACAGCGGCGGCGAGTAGTAGAGCCAGATCCACCGGTTCGTCGCGAACCCGGGGTCGACCGCGACGCCCTGCAGACCCTCCTCGTCGTGGGTGTAGACGGAGAGCTTGCCGGCGACCTTCGTGTTGCCGGCGGCGTCCGTGACGCGGACTGTGCCGTCCCGGGCGGTGTGGATCACCGACCGGTCGGGCATGACCGCGAGGGACATCGGCTCGCCGAGTTCGGCGCTGCCGAGGGCCAGTTGTACGTGCTGATAGTCGCTGGCCGGGATGGGGATGGCCGCGGCTGCCGGTGCGTTCGCCACCGCCGCTACGACGGTGCTGCCGGCGGCGAGTGTGGCTGCGGTGAGCAGCCGTCGCCATCGGCGCGATGATGCTGCCATTGCGGGTGTCCTTCCTGAGCTGGGGGGTTCAGCCAGGCAAGACGCGCGCCGACCGCGCTTTCCTGAAGCCGCGGGGCACGGGGCGCCGACCCTCTGTCGCGCGGCTGCGAAACCAACGGGTGGATGGCGGCCACCTTGTTAGTTATCGGGCCTAACTAACCACCGAGGCCGACCCGCTGGCAATGGCGAGTTTTTCGAGATGGGGGCTTTTGGTGGTTTTGACAGGAAACTCACCATCGTCGATGGAGAGTGAAGAACCTTCGGGGTTTGTCGTTATAGAACCGTGACCTTAGCCAAGATCGCTCACCTGTGGTGACGATCACAGGCCCGCTATGTCAGATTTATAGGCCTTGATGACCCGCCATCGACCGGAATCGTTCCGGTAGCTCATTACGCAGCGTTCGTTTTTCGCTTGGACGTGGTTACCGGCCAGTAACGACCGGCCTTGTACGTGCACCAGCGACCCGGCAACATCGTCCGCACGCCCCGCCCGGCCTTCTGTGAAGAAACCGCCCGGCAGCGACAGAAGGCCGCAGCGGAGGCGCGATGCGAGCGCCCGCAAGGCAGGAGCGCAGCACCCCAGCACCCCAGCACCCCGCGACCAGAGGAGCCCTACGTGTCCGTAGCTCAGGGCAGTGCGGTGAAGGGCCGCACGAGATGGAAGCGTTTCGCGACCGTCGTCGTGCCGGCCAGCTTCATCGCCGGCGCCATCGTCTTCGGCCAGGCGACCGGCGCGATCGCCGCGTCGTTCGCCGTCTCCGGCCAGCAGTTCAAGGTCTCCGCCGACAAGCTGGAGGGCACCGGCTTCGTGCAGTACGGCGGCGTGGCCACCGAGAAGGGCGGCAACCCGCAGAACCCCGCCGACCCGAAGAACCACTTCGTGGCGGTCTCCGGCATCAAGGAGGCCAAGCTCTACAACCTGTGCCAGTCGGTGAAGGTGCCCGGCCTGCCGGTCAGCATGGTCATCCACGCCGGCCAGGGCGCTCCGGCCGAGGCGACCGACCTGCTCATCGAGCTGTCGTCGCTCAAGGGCGACGCCACGTTCAACAACATCCAGATCGGCATCGACGCCTCGGACCTCACCAAGGGTGGCGTGAACGCCAAGGGTCTGCAGGGCAGCTTCGCCCAGCAGGCCGACAGCGTGACCATCACCAACCTCAAGCAGGTCGCCTGGTCGACCACCGCCGGCACGTTCAAGCTCACCGGCCTCGACCTGAGCATCTCGACCGGTGCCAAGCCGGAGGAGTGCTTCTAGTCCGCCGCCCGGGCCCGCGGGAGGACTCCCCGCGGGCCCCCCGCTTTGTGAGCTATCTGGAGGACGTCCGTGACCACCTCTCACGCCGCGCACGCGAAGTACCGTGCGTCCTTCGGTGGGTGGCGCGCCCAGCGCCCGTTCTGGGGTGGCCTGTTCCTGCTGCTGTCCGGGCTGGAGCTGTTCCTCAGCAGCAACCTGGAACTCGCCCTCGAGGTCCACTTCGGACCGACCGGGTTCCTGTCCTACGTGCTGCCCGCGATGATGCTGCTCGGTGGCCTGCTCACCTGGTTCTCGCCCGGTCAGCGACTGTTCTACGGCATCCTGGGCACCCTCACCGCGCTCTACTCGCTGATCGGGCTCAACCTCGGTGGCTTCTTCCTCGGCACGGTCCTCGGCGTGGTCGGCGGCGGCTTGGCCGTCTCCTGGGCCCCCGCCGAACCATCCGCGCCGGTCGATGACGACACGGTGATCGACGAGCCCGATCCGGAGCCGTACTACCAGGACGCGCAACTCGACGACATCCTGGCCGACGAGCCGCGGCAGCCGTCGGGGGTCCTCACCGACGAACTGCCCACCGCGCAGTACAGCCCTCTGCACCGCGGCAACGAGGGCGGGGCCGGCAGCGCCGACGAGCAGCGCCCGCCGGACGGCTCCGGCGACCTGCCCAAGCGCCGAGGGCTCGGCGGCCTCCTGCTGGCCGTCGCCGTCATCGCCGCGGTCGTCGGGGCCGCACATCAGCCCGGGGAGGCGTACGCCGCCCCGTGCACCGGCCCCAGCGTGAAGACCAGCACCAAACCATCGGGTGGGGCCGCGCCGGACACCACGGCGAGCCCGAGCGCGAGCCCCAGCCCGTCACCCACGAAGACCGAAGAGGAGCGCCCGGGCCTGCTCGACTGGCTCGGGGGCCTCTTCGGCGGCGGTGCGAAGAAGGCGCCCGAAACGCAGGCCATCCCCAGCGAGAGCCCGGCGCCGCCGGCGTCGGGCTCCGCCGCGCCGCAACCGTCCGGCTCCAAGGCGCCGTCGAAGAGCCCGGGCTGCGGCCCGTCGAGCGCCTCGCCGTCGCCGAACAACAAGAAGGCCGAGGTCGCCCCCGGTCAGCCGCACGTCCCCACCGCGCCGTCGATCCTCAGGGCCGACGTGATGACGATGGACGGCCTCACCTACGACGGCGTCGCAGAGCTGACGAAGACGGACGGCAGCAAGGTCAAGGTGCTCGCCTTCAGCATGAAGAAGTCGACCTCGACACCCTTCGAGCTGCGGACCCCGGGCGCACCGAAGCTGCTCCTCACCAAGAGCTCGTCGCTCACGGTCGAGGGCAACGTGAAGTTCTACACGACGCGGTTCTCGGCGAACGTGCTCGGCATCCTGCCGATGACGTTCACCCCGTCGATGCCACCGCCGCCGATCCCGCTGCCCGGCTTCTACACCAAGTGCGACATCGAGCTGGTTTACGTGTCATCGAACGTCCTGACCGCGCCGGCGCTGAACATCGCCTACGCCGGCTAGAGCGTCGGTGGTGGCAGCCGGTGCGTCACCGGGGTTTCCGAGAGGCCGATCGGTGAGGCCACGGACCGCCCGGTCGTCCAGCTCCACCACCGGCGCCGGGCCGAGCCGCCCGGCCAGCGCGCCCATGGGTGCTACAGCCGGGCGAGGGCGGCCCGCAGCGGATCGAGCCCGAGCGAACCGAGGTTGAGCGCGTCGCGGTGAAACGCCTTGAGGTCGAAGTCGGCGCCCTTGCGGGCCCGCGCCTCGTCCCGGGCAGCCAGCCAGGCCCGCTCGCCGAGCTTGTACGACGGGGCCTGGCCGGGCCAGCCGAGATACCGGTTGAGCTCGAACCGCAGGCTCTTCTCCTCGACCCGGCAGTGCGCCCGCAGGAACTCCCAGCCCAGCTCGGGCGTCCACCGCTCGCCGGGGGCGAACCCGAACGGGTTGTCGCGGGGGATCTCCAGCTCCAGGTGCATGCCGATGTCGACGATGACGCGGGTGGCGCGGAACGCCTGCCCGTCGAGCATGCCGAGCTTGTCACCCGGGTCGGAGAGGTAGCCCAGCTCGTCCATCAGCCGCTCGGCGTAGAGCGCCCAGCCCTCGCCGTGCCCGGAGGACCAGGCCAGGATGCGCCGCCACCGGTTCAGCAGCTCGGCCCGGACGTAGGTCTGGCCGATCTGCAGGTGGTGGCCCGGGACACCCTCGTGGTAGACCGTCGTGACCTCGCGCCAGGTCGAGAAGCTGTTGATGCCCTGCGGCACCGCCCACCACATGCGGCCCGGGCGGGAGAAGTCCTCGCTGGGGCCGGTGTAGTAGATGCCGCCGTCGGACGTCGGGGCGAGCATGCACTCGATCGGCTGGACCTGCGGCGGGATGTCGAAGTGCCGGCCGTTGAGCTCCCGCACGGTGGCGTCGGCGAGCTCCTGCATCCAGTCGCGGAACGCCTCCTTGCCGTGGATCGTGCGAGCCGGGTCGGCGTCGAGCGCCGCGACCGCGTCGTCGATGCTGCCGTCGGGGACGATCTTGTCGGCCACGGCGCGCATCTCGGTCTCCAGCCGGGCCAGCTCCTCGAAACCCCACCGGTACGCCTCGTCGAGGTCGACGGTCGCGCCGAGGAAGTAGCGGGACGCCAGCTGGTAGCGCTCGCGGCCGGCGGCCTCCTTCGGCCGGCCCAGCGGGGCCAGCTCGCGGCGCAGGAACTCGCCGGTCGCCACGGTCGCCGCACGCGCCGCCTCGGCGTTGCGGGCCAGGTCGGCGGCGAGCGCCGGGTTGTCCGCGCCGATGCGGGCGGCCAGGTCCGGGTAGAAGTTGTCGCCCTCGAGGTCGGCCCAGACCTCACACTGCTTGGCCACCTCGATGATCTGCTTGGCCGGCGCCACGTTGCCCCGCTGCGCCTCGTGCAGCAGCGTCCGCTGCCACTGGGCGAGCGCCTGCGGCACCGCGGCGAGCCGGGCCGAGATGTTGGCCGCGGCCTGCTCGCCCTCCGTCGGCATGAGGTCGAACGAGCTGCGCACGCCGTGCAGCGGGCTGGAGATCACGTTGACGTCGCTGGTGATGTCACCCGCCTCGAACCGCTCCAGGGCGAGCCCGAGGCGCTCCTGCATGGCCTCCTGGGCGACCCGCTCGGCCTCCGTGGCCGGGGTCTGCGCGTTGAGTTCGGCGAGGGTGCGCCGGTCGAGGTCGGCGAGTGCGGCGAATCCCTCGGGCGACAGGTCGGTCAGCTGGTCGTCGTGGCCGGCCACTCCGACGAAGGTCGCCCCGATCGGGTCGAGGGGCGCCCACTGCTCGACATAGCGGTTGGCGATGTCATCGATAGATCCCACGCGCCGACCCTACGCGACCGGGCGCTCCGCCGCGGTCCGGGCGCAGGCCAATTCCCAACGGGTGGCTTGACCTGCATCTGGAGGTCCGAAATCCGCGCGACGGCGACGCCCCGTGCGGAGCAGAGTAAGGCCCATGTCGAGCCGCACCCCTGACGCTCCGGTGAACCGCTGGTTGCCCGCCTTCCTGGCGGTCGCGCTCATCTGGGGCACCAGCTTCATGTTCATCAAGGACGCACTCGTCGAGCTGGAGCCGGTCTACATCGCCGGCTACCGCGTCGTGCTCGGCGCTCTCACGCTGCTCGGCTACCTGGCCCTGCGCCGCCTGCCGCTGCCCCGGGGCGCCCGGCTGTGGGGCCACCTCTTCGTGTTCTCGCTGTTCGCCACCACCATTCCCTTCACCCTCTTCGGCTACGCCGAGCAGCGCGTGCCGTCGGTCCTGGCCGGCATCTGGAACGGCACCGCACCGCTCACCACGCTGCTGGTGACCCTGATCGCGGTGCGCAGCGAGCGCCCCGGCCGCCGCCAGCTGACCGGCCTGCTCATCGGCTTCGTCGGGGTGCTCGTCGTCCTCGGCGTCTGGGAGGGTGTCGGCGGCAGTTCGCTGACCGGCCAGCTCATGCTCTTCGGCGCGGTCCTCTGTTACGGCATCGCGTTCAACTACACGCGCTGGATCATGAAGCACTTCGACGTGACCCCGCTCCAGCTCTCCATCGGCCAGCTGGTCATGTCGACCCTCCACCTGTTGATCGCCGCCCCGCTGATCGCCGGTGCCCCGCCGAACCCGCTGGGCCACTCGCCCCGCGTGTACCTCGCCGTCGTCGCCCTGGGCGTCTTCGGCACCGGCATCGCCTTCGCCCTGAACTTCCACGTCGTGCGGACCGCGGGCGTGACCACCGGTTCGATGGTCACCTACCTGCCGCCGTTCGTGGCCGCGGTCGCCGGCACCGTCTTCCTCGGCGAGACGCTGACCTGGCACCAGCCGGTGGGCGGGATCGTCGTCCTGGCCGGCGTCGCCGCCTCACAGGGCCTGTTCTCAGTCGTGCGCCGCCGTCCACGCGAGCAGGCCGGCGGCGGGCATCGTGTTGACGATGCGGTCAGCCGGGACGCCGCAGGCGACGGCGCGCGCGCAGCCGTTGGGTAGCCAGTCGAGCTGACCCGGCGCGTGCGCGTCGGTGTCGATCGAGAACCGGCAGCCCATCTCGAGCGCGACCCGCAGCAGCCGCTTCGGCGGGTCGAGCCGCTCCGGCCGCGAGTTGATCTCGATGGCCTTGTCGTGCTCGACCGCCGCGGCGAAGACGTCCGCCGGATCGAACTGGCTCTCGTCCCGGGTGCCGCGGCCGCCGGTGATCAGCCGTCCGGTGCAGTGGCCCAGGATGTCCAGGTGCGGGTTGGCCAGCGCGGTGACCATCCGCTCGGTCATGACCGCGGACTCGTCCTTGAGGTTGCTGTGCACCGAGCCCACCACGACGTCGAGCCGCGCCAGGAGCTCGTCGGTCTGGTCGAGCGACCCGTCGGCGAGGATGTCGACCTCGATGCCGGTCAGGATGCGAAACGACATGCCGAGGCCCTCGAACCCGGCGTTGATCTCGGTGACGACGTCGAGCTGCTCGGCCAGCCGCTCGGCGGACAGCCCCCGCGCCACGGTCAGACGCGGCGAGTGGTCGGTCAGCACGAGGTACTCGTGGCCGAGCTCGGCGGCGGCCAGCGCCATCTCGTCGATCGGCGAACCGCCGTCGGACCAGTCGGAGTGCGCGTGGCAGTCGCCGCGCAGCGCGGCGCGCAGGGCGGCGGTCTCGGCGTCGAGATCCTGACCGGCGGTGGACTCGAGCCGGCGCAGATAGACCGGCTCCTCGCCGTTGAGCGACTCGACCACGCAGCGCGCCGTCACGTCGCCGACGCCCGCCAGTTCGGTCAGTTTGCCGGCGGCGGCGCGGGTGGCGATCTCGCCCTCCGGCAGCTTGGCCAGCGCGGCGGCGGCGCCCCGGAACGCACGGACGCGATAGGTCTTCTCGTGGGCCCGCTCCAGCAGAAACGCGATGCGTCGCAGATCGGCCAGCGGGTCGCGAGCGGTTGGCATGCGTCAGACGCTAGTGCTCCGCGGGCCTTTGTGCGCGACCACGGTCCGGGTGCGGGTCAGCGTGGCGAACGGGTTGGCGAATTGCAGCACCAGCGTGGTGAACTCCGAGCCCGGGCGGCAGCTGATCATCAGCAGCTGGTCGCCGCGCCGCACGTCCCAGAAGGTGCCGCCGAAGACACCGGCGGTGATGATGCCGTCGAGGTGCACACCGGCGTGCCGGCGGCTGAGATCGGGTGCCTCGGACCGGGGCACGATGCGGATGGAGCCGACTGTGGTCAGCGGCACCTGGATCCGCTCGCGACGGGTCCACCAGCGGTCGAGTCCCTGTGGTTCGACGATCAGCGCGGTGTCGGTCACGGTGAGCTGGAGATGTGTCGGGACCTTCATCAACGCGATCAGTCCGGCCGCCATGAGGAAGGGGACTGTCGCGAGCGCCAATACGGTGCTCATGAATCCCGAATGTACGCTCGTCAACGTCAGGCGTCGGGACTTTCACAAAACCGAACGGACGAATTCCCGCGCTTCACCCGGCGCGGCCATCGGGAAACGGACCATTGATGCGCACCATTGACTGGATTGACGATGCCGTTGTCATCGTGGATCAGACCCTCCTGCCCAAGGAGACGGTCTTCCTACGGCTGACGACCGTCGAGCAGCTCGTCGAGGCGATCCAGCGGCTGGCCGTGCGTGGCGCTCCCGCCCTCGGGGTGGCGGGTGCGTTGGGGGTCGCGTTGGCCGCCAGGCAACACGCGGACGACGAGGCGCGGGCTCAGGCCGTACACCTCGTGGAGACCGCACGGCCGACGGCGGTGAACCTGGCCCGCGGCGCGCGACGGGCGGCGGCGTTGTTGCCGTCTTTCGACGCGGTGCTCGAAGAGGCATTGCGCGTGCGGGACGAGGAAATCGCGAGTTCGGCGGAAATGGGGCGGCGGGGCGCCGACCTGGTGCAGGAGTTGTGCGGCCCGGGCGTCCGGCTGCTGACGCATTGCAACACCGGCGGACTGGCGACGGTGGTCGAGGGCACGGCATTGGCGGTGGTGTTCGAGCTGCACCGCCGGGGCGCCCTGGCCGGTGTGATCGCGAGCGAGACCCGGCCGTTGCTCCAGGGCGCGCGGCTGACGACATGGGAGCTGGGCCGGGCCGGCGTGCCGCACCGGCTGGCGGTCGACTCGGCCGGGCCGTTCCTCATGGCCCGGGGCGAGGTCGACGCGGTCATCCTGGGCGCGGACCGGATCTGCGCCAACGGCGACGTGGTGAACAAGGTGGGCAGCTACGCCCACGCGCTGGGCGCGGCGGCGGCCGGCATCCCGTTCATCTGCGTGGCGCCGGAGTCGACCGTCGACCCGGACACCCCGAGCGGCGACAAGGTCGAGATCGAGGACCGCGGCTCGGCCGAGGTGGTCGGCACGACGGCCCCCGAGGGCACGTCGGCCGTGAACCCCGCGTTCGACGTGACCCCGGCGTCGCTGGTGACCGCCATCGTGACCGAGCAGCGCGTCTGGCGCCCCGCCCGTCCTCGCTGATCATGCACTTGTGGTTTGTCGGGCACCACAACTGCAGGATCAACGCAGCAAAGGGAGCGGGTTACGCGGGGCGGACCGCGTGGACGGTCTTGCGGTCGGCCGACACCGACTCGATCCAGCCGCCGACCCGGCCCAGGCGGAGCAGCACGTCCGCCCGGGCCGGCAGGTCGGCGGTCTCGCCCGGCTGTGGCGGCCAGGTCAGCCGGGCGGTGTAGCCGGGCGTCAGCCACGGCGCCAGCGCGCCGATCGGATCCGAACCGTCGAGGATCGCCCGGGCGGCGTTGAGGTCGGCGAGCACGGCGTCGAGGGCGGCCAGCACCGCCGGCGCGTTGCCGCCGCACATCGCCGCGGTCAGTTCGGGCCGGGCCGCGGCGACCCGGGTGCCGTCGCGGAACGAGCCCGCGCCCAGCGTGCCGGCGAGCGGGTCGCTGGCCACCCGCGCCGCCATGGCCGCCGCGACGAGGTGCGGCACGTGCGAGATCGCCGCCACGGCGTGGTCGTGCTCGTCGGCGGTGGCCGGCACGACCCGGGCGCCCAGGCCGGTGACCAGCGCCGCGAGTTCGAGCCAGTCATGGATGCCGGCGCCGTCCTCGGTCAGGCACAGCACCCAGGCGCAGCCCTCGAACAGCCGCGGGTCGGCCGCGGTGAACCCCGACGTCTCCCGGCCGGCCATCGGATGCCCGCCGATGAACGTCGCCAGGGACTGGCCGCCGGTGCGCAGCCGGTCGAGCGCCAGATCGCGGACCGGCCCCTTCACCGAGGTCACGTCGGTGACGACGCCGACGTACGCGAGGGAGGCCAGCTCGTCGAAGACCGTGCCGACCGACGGCAGCGGCACGGCGACGACGGTCAGGTCCGCGTCCCGGACCGCGTCGGCGATCGTGCCGGTGACGTGCCAGCGGGCGTTGGCCGGGGCCTGTGCGGCGGCGGTGCGTGCGGTCGCCCGGGTGGCCGGGTCGGCGTCGTAGCCGCTGACCCGGTGCCCGTGCACCGCGAGCGCACGCAGGACCGATCCGCCGATCAGCCCGAGACCGATGACCGCCACGTTCAACGTCGCATCACGCACTGCGGAACTGTCGCACATCACCGGATCACCCTTTCGGCTCGGGACGCCCCGCCGAACGCCTTAAGTGACCTGATTAGTGCCGATTTCGCCGGTTACAAGCCGTTACGGTGTGCTCCATGCGACTCATCCTGAAAACCGCTCTCTGCGTAGTGGCCGCCGCCACGGCCGCCGCGCTGGCCGGCGCCCAGGTGGCGGGTGCCGCCGTCGTGGAGCGCAGCCCTCTGCGGTCCCCGTCGTTCGACGGAACTGTGTGGTCGGCGGCCTATTTGGGCGACACCGTCTTCGTCGGCGGGTCCTTCAGCAAGGCGATCGTGAGCGGCAAGAGCTATCCGCGGACCCGGCTCGCGGCCTTCAACGCCCGCACCGGAGCCCTGCTCGACTGGGCACCGGCGGCCGACGCCACGGTTCGCGGACTCGCCGCCGTGCGTAACTCTGTGTATGCGGTCGGTGACTTTTCGAAGGTATCTGGGGTGAAGCGGGACTCGATCGCCGAGCTCGACGCGACCACGGGCGCCGTCAGTGCGTTCAGCCACTCGGTCTCCGGCGGCGCGCCGGTCGCCGTCGGGGTCGGCGGTGGCCGGCTCTACGTGGGCGGTCGGTTCACCGCCATCGACGCCACCAAGCGCACCAACCTGGCCGCCTTCGACATCGCGACCGGCGCGCTGGACACCCGCTGGGCACCCACCACCGACAACCGGGTCGAGACGCTGGCCGTGACGGCGAACCGGGTCTATCTCGGCGGCTCGTTCCACAAGACCAACGGCGTCAGCAACACCCTCCGGCTCACCGCCGTCGACCCGGTCAGCGGAACGCTGGACAAGGATTTCCTGCCACGTCCATCGGCGGTGGTCCTGGCTGTGGCCGTCGGCGACGACGGCACCGTCTACGCCGGCATAGGCGGGCAAGGCGGCCGCGCGATCGCGTACACACCCACCGGCAAGGCCCGCTGGACCAGGGTCTTCGACGGCGACGTCCAGGCCGTCGCCACGGTGGGTGGGGTGGCGTACATCGGGGGCCATTTCGACAAGGCCTGCACCACCAGCAACAACGGCGCCAAGGGCGCCTGCACCGACGGCTCGGTGTCCCGGATCAAGCTCGCCGCCGCGGACAAGGACGGCAAGCTGCTCGACTGGGCACCGCAGGCCAACGGGATCGCCGGCGTGCGGGCGCTCGTCGCCGACCCGCGGCTCGGCCTGGTCGTCGCCACCGGGGAGTTCACGACCATCGGCGGCGTGAGTCAGAAGCGCCTCGCCCTGTTCGGATGACATCCGGCAGCCGGTAGTCGCAGGCCGCGGCCCGGTCGTCCCGCTGGGGCGGCCGGGCTAAGCTGCTTTTTGTGGCAGTGAGCGAGTCGCAGTGGAGGGAGCCGGACGCGTCCGGTCCCGCGCCTGCCGGACAGGCGGCACCCGCGACGGCCGGCCAGCCCCGTCCGGTGACGGCCGGCATGCCCGCGCCGGTGGGCGCGGCGCGGCAGTCGTGGCCCGGCGCGATAGGCCCGCCGGTGATCGGACCGCCGCCGCGGATGAGTGCTTCCCGGCCGCCGACACCCGCCGCGCAATACGGTGCCTGGCAGGGTGCCCTGCGCCCGCCCGTGTTCGTGGTGAGCCAGCCCCGGCCCACCTATCGCGAGCCGCTCCCCGTGCGCAGCCCTATGGTCACCGCCGGCGCCGCCGCCGGTGCCGCCTGGATGCTGTTGTTCGGGCTGCTGGCGACCTCGGCCCGGGGGTATATCTGGCTGACGCTCATCGCGGGCATCCTCGCCTGGGGTGCCTCGGCGGCCCTCGCTCGCTTCGGCGACCGGGGTGTCGCGGTCGGCGTGGCGATCGCCAGTGGGGTCGCGGTGGCGATCGCCGGCATTGTCGTCGGCTACCGGATGGCCGGTGGCGACTGGCTGCTCTGGTAGGCACATTCCTGGATGGGCGAGCCACGCTGCGTAGCCGTTTCACGGACTTTGGCGCGTGCTCTTGACGTGGATTGCGGCGAGCATCACGCTCAGCAACATGGCTTTGAGGCTGCAGCGGCTCGACCCCGAGCGGCGTCGCCGGCGGCTCGCGCTGCTGGTCGAGCTTGCGGACGCGAAGGCGCTCCGCGAGCAGTTCCGTCCCCGTCGGCTGCGTGCCGACCGCCTCCGAGAGCTGATCGCAAACCGGCGACGACTCGCCGACTGAACACATCCGGGGCCCTTCGCTGCCAACCGGTGACTCGCTCGAATAGTGTTCACGCGTAACGACGAGCACCGACCGGGGGGACCGTGTCGTATTTCGCTGCCGCTGTCACACGCGGCGCCGAGAGCTGGGCTGCTGCCGAGCTCGATCTCAGTGGTGTCGCCGACCTCGAAGAGGTCACCGATCGCTTGCGCGACGTCGACCCTGAGGCGTCGGTGTCGCTGCTGTTCGTCGAGTCCGACGATGCCTACCTGGCGATCCTGCGCCTCGACGAGGGGGAGGATCTGCGCGTCTTCGGCTCCGACTCGGTGTTCGCCGAGGAGTCGCGCCTGGGCGCCATCCTTCTCGGCGACATCGAGGAGCAGTTGCCGGAGGTCGCCGCGGTCGACGAGGAGTCGTCCGAGGAGGACGAGGAGGAGCGCCCGTCGGCGGAGCCGGACGTCGAGCCGGTCGGCGACCCCGAGCTGCTCGCCGATCTCGGCCTGTCGAGCGGCCGCCTGCTGGAGTTGTGCGCCCAGGAGGGCATGCTCCCGCCCGACCTGACGGCCGAGATCTGCCAGGCCATCGGCGCGGGCGACGAGATCGAGGAACTCCGGGACGTCTGAGCGCGCATCCTCGGGCTGTCCGCAGGATGTCCCCGGATGTGACCGTCGCCGGCGGCTTGCTCCGAGCGCGGGTCGCTGTAGGTGAGCGCCGCAGGGACGGTGTCGGGGCACAGAGGGAGGACCGGGTGCGGCGGTGGGAAGGGGCCATGCGCCGGGCGCTCGACGTGGCGGCCGGCGCCGGGGACGACGTGCCCATCGGAGCGGTCGTCCTCGGGCCCGACGGGCAGGAGCTCGGAGCCGCGCACAACGAGCGGGAGAAGACCGGGGACCCCACCGCCCACGCCGAGCTGCTGGCGCTCCGGCGGGCCGCCCAGCGGCGCGGGGAGTGGCGGCTCGAGGACTGTGTCCTCGTCGTCACCGTCGAGCCCTGCACGATGTGCGCCGGAGCCATCGTGCTGGCCCGCATCGGCACCGTCGTCTTCGGGGCCTGGGAGCCCAAGACGGGTGCCGCCGGCTCGCTGTGGGACGTCATGCGCGACCGGCGGCTCACCCACCGGCCGGAGGTGATCGGCGGGGTGCTGGAGGCCGAGTCCTCAGCGCTGCTGCGCGAGTTCTTCCACCGGCACCGCGAGTAGCTCGCGCGCCGCAGAGCGGGCATCCTCGCTCCACGGTGCCGGCCGCAGCGTCCGCGGGTCGAGCTTCACGTTGACCCGCCGGCCCTCCGCGTGCACCGTCTGCCCGTCGGCGGAGAGGATCCGGAAGCGGTACACCGCGCTGCTCTCGCCGAGGGTCTCGACCCAGAAGTGCACGCCGATCTCGCCCGTGCCGCGCACCGGCGAACGGTATGAGATCGAATACTCCGCGACGGCGTGCATCACGTCGGACGTCGTGGGCCGGCCACCGGCGTAGGAGTGGCCGCGGGAGGCCCACCACTGGGACAGGGCGCGCTCGAGGAAGACGGCGTAGCGCGCGTTGTGGACGATGCCCATGGCGTCGAGGTCGTCGAAGTGGACCTCGAAGGGCTGGACGTGACCGTGCATCGGATCAGACCTCCGGAAGGAGAGACGGTGTCGGGCTCAGGCCGCGGAGCCGCACGAGGGCGGCCGTCCGCGCGTAGGTGAAGACCTCGGCCGCGTCCAGCAGCCGCGACTCGTAGACCGCGGCGGTGCCGTGCGCGTTGAGCTCGAAGGACAGCTGCGCCGGGTGGATGTCGTCGCGCAGCTCGCCGAGCTCGACGGCCTCGACGACCAGCCGCTCCAGCAGCACGTGCCAGGCCTCCAGCGCGCCGGACAGCGCGTCCTGGACGCTGCCGGGCCGTGCGACGAACTCGAACTGCGCGTTGGTGAAGAAACACCCGCCGGGCAGCGCGCCCGACGAGACGTCCGCGAGGCGCGACTCGTGCAGGGCCCACAGTCGCCGGATGCCCCGCGGCGCGTGCAGCGCCGGGCGGACCACCATGTTGGTGAAGCGCTCCTGCGCGTGCGCGACCGCGGCGAGCTGTAGCTCCTCCTTGGTGCGCCAGTGCGCGAAGAGCCCGGACTTGCTCACCCCGAGCCGCTCGGCGAGCTGGCTCAGCGAGAGCCCGTCGAGACCGGATTCGGTGGCGAGGACGACGGCTGCGTCGAGCGCGGCGGCGCGGGACCGCTCGCCGCGGGCGAGCCGGCCGTCGGTGGTGGTGCCGGGGGCCATGCCCAGACCGTACCAACAAAAAGACCGATCGGTCGGTTAGTTTGGTGTGGGTAGGGTCACGGTCACGGTGAGGCCGCCTCCGTCGCGTGGCTGCGCGGCGACCGTCCCGCCGTGCGCCACCGCGACGGACCGCACGATCGACAGCCCGAGCCCCGTCCCCTGCGCCGATCCGGTCCGCGAGCGGAGCCGCCGGAAGGGCTCAAAAAGCCCCGGGATCTCGTACGGCGGAACGACCGGCCCCGTGTTCGAGACCACGAGGGCGGCGTGACCGTCCTCCCGGTGCGTCGAGACCCACACCTGCCCGCCGGGCACGTTGTAGGCGACGGCGTTGTCGACGAGGTTCTGCACGATTCGCTCCAGCAGCACCGGATCGCCCGTCGTGGGCGCGGACCGCAGATCGGCCGACACCTCCCGCCCACCCACCACGTGCCGAGCGACCTCGGCGAGGTCGACCCGGTCGTGCACGGTCAGCGCCTGCTCCGAGGCCACCAGCGTGAGCAGCCCGTCGATCAGCCGCTCGTGCCGTGCGTTGACCGCCAGCAGCGTCTCTCCCAGCTGCACCAGCTCCGGCGGCGGCGCAGGCCGGCCCAGCGCCACCTCGATGAGCGTCCGATTGATCGTCAGCGGCGTGCGCAGCTCGTGCGACGCGTTCGCGGCGAACCGGCGCTGGCCGTCGAAGGCCTGGTCGAGCCGCTCCAGCATGGAGTCGAACGTGTCGGCGAGCTCCTTGATCTCGTCGGCCGGCCCGTCGAGCGCGATCCGCTCGTGCAGGCTGCCGCCGGCGACCCGCCGCGCGGTCTCGGTGATCCGGCCGACCGGGCGCAGCGCCCGCTCCGCCATCAGCCAGCCGAACCCCACGCCGATCACGGTCACCATGCCGAGCGCGATCGCGCCCTGCGTGAGGAGCGCGTGGAGGGTGTCCTGCTCGATCTTCTCCTGCCGGGCCTGCAGGTCCTTCAGGAACTGGTTCACCCGGAGCTGTTGCTCGCCGAGGTTCACCTTGATCTCGGCGGGAAGGTCGGCCACGGTACCGCTGTTGCGCTGGTGGATGTTCTGCTTGACCAGCAGGTACGTGACGCCGAGCAGGATCGTGCCACCGAGGAGGAAGAGCACGCCGTACAGCAGCGTGAGCCTGGTCCGGATGCCGAGGTGCCTCATCGAATCTGGTACCCCACGCCGGCGACGGTCTCGACGACCGGCGGATCGCCGAGTTTGCGGCGCAGCGTCATGATCGTCACCCGCAGCACGTTGGTGAACGGGTCGATGTGCTCGTCCCAGACCCGTTCCAGCAGCTGCTCCGCCGAGACCACGGCACCGTCGGCCCGCAACAGCTCCTCCAGGACGGCGAACTCCTTGCGCGTCAGGGCCACGTAGTGCCCGCCGCGGAACACCTCACGGCGGTTGGGGTCCAGGCGCAGGTCGCCGCGCTCCAGCACCGGCGGCGCCGCGGCCCGCGCCCGCCGGCCCAGCGCCCGCACCCGCGCGACGAGCTCGGCGAACGCGAACGGCTTGCCGAGGTAGTCGTCGGCGCCGAGGGCGAGCCCGCCGACCCGGTCCAGCACCGCCGACGCGGCCGTGAGCATGAGGATCCGCGTCTCCGGCAGCCGGGCGCTGACCTGGCGGCACACCTCGTCGCCGTCCACAGTGGGCAGGTCGCGGTCGAGGATCAGCACGTCGTACTCGTTGACGCCGAGCCGCTCCAGCGCGCCGTCTCCGTCATAGGCCACGTCCACCGCGAACGACTCCCGCCGGAGCCCCTCGGCGACGGCGTCGGCCAGCAACTGTTCGTCTTCGACCACGAGTACCCGCACGTCGTCCATGGTGCCGCCGGCCGGCATAAGGGCGGGATAAGTTCCGCGGCTGACGGGCGCCTTATGCCCGTTGTCCTGCACTGGCGGGCATGAAGAAACTTGTCGTACTGATGTCGCTCCTCCTGCTGGCGGCCTGCTCCTCGTCGCCCGGAGGCCCGTCCGTGGCGACCGCCGGCTCCGCCCCTGCCGGGGCGTCCGCCTCGCCGTCGCTGGACAAGGCCGAGGCGAACCGGCAGTTCGCCAAGTGCATGCGGGAGCACGGCGTCGACGTGCCGGATCCCGGGCCGGACGGCAACCTCCAGATCAACGGCGGCGGCGGTGGTGACCGCTCGAAGGTCCTCGCCGCGGCCGAGGCGTGCCAGCAGTACATGCCGAACGGCGGCGACCTGAAGAACCTCTCGCCGGAGCAGCTGGAGCAGGGCCGCGCGTTCGCCAAGTGCATGCGCGAGCACGGCGTGAACATGCTCGACCCCGACCCGAACACCGGCGTCAGCTCGATCCTCAAGAGCGACATCGACTTCAACAGCCCCGAGTTCAAGGCCGCGGCCGAGGCGTGCAAGGGCACGGTGGGCCGGTGAAGCGGGTCCTCCTCGTGGTGGTGCCGCTGGCGCTGGTCGTCGCGGGCGTGCTCCTCTACCCGCGGGACCCGGCCCCGGTCCGGAACACCTCGGCGCTGTCCACGACGAAGATCACGCGGGGCACGCTCACCGCGACCGAGGACGTCGACGGCACCCTGAACTTCGGCCCGGCGACGACCGTGGTCGGCCGCCTGCCCGGCATGATCACCGGTCTGCCCGGCGAGGGCAGCACCGTGCAGCGTGGCCAGCAGCTCTACCGGGTCGACGGCGGTCCGGTGGTGCTGTGGTACGGCCAGGCGCCGCTGTACCGCGCCCTGCACCCCGGCGACGAGGGCCCCGACGTCGCCACGGTCGAGGCCAACCTGGCCGCCCTCGGCTACAAGGGGTTCACGGCCGACGACACCTACACCTCCGCCACGGCCGAGGCCGTGCGGGACTGGCAGGAGTCGCTCGGCCTGCCGCGCACCGGCACCGTTGAGGTCGGCCGGATCGTCGTGACCCCCTCCGCCGTGCGGATCGGGCAGGTCAAGGCGCACCTCGGCGACAGCGCCACCACCGCCGTCCTCGACTGGACCGGGTCGACCCGCGTGGTCACGGTCAAGCTCGACGTCACCAAGCAGGAACTCGCCACCGTGGGCGACCCGGCGAAGGTCACGCTGCCCAACGACACGGTCGTCGACGGCACGATCACCGCGATCGGCGCCGTCGCCACCGCCCAGCCGGCCACCGGCAACCAGACGACCGTGACCGTCGACGTCACCGTGACGCTCGCCTCCCAGGACAAGCTCGGCACGTACGACGAGGCGCCGGTCGACGTCACGCTCGTGTCCGAGTCGCGGGCCGACGTGCTGACCGTGCCGGTGGCCGCGCTGGTGGCGCTCGCCGAGGGCGGGTACGGGCTGCAGATCGTCGGCGACGGCGGTGCCGTGCGCACGGTCGCGGTCAAGACGGGGCTGTTCGCGGCCGGCCGCGTCGAGGTCTCCGGCCCGGACGTCACCGAGGGCCTGACCGTCGGAGTCGCGGGATGATCACCTTGCGGGACGTGCGGAAGGTGTACGCCGGGGGCGTCACCGCGCTCGACGGCGTCGACCTGGACGTGGACGCCGGTGAGCTGGTCGCGATCGTCGGGCCGTCCGGCTCGGGCAAGTCGACGATGCTGCACCTCATCGGCACCCTCGACCGTGCGTCCAGCGGCACCGTCTCCATCGCCGGGCAGGACGTCGAGGCGTTGAGCGACGCCGGGCTGTCCCGGCTGCGCGCCACCACGATCGGCTTCGTGTTCCAGCAGTTCCACCTGGCGGCGGGAGTCCCGGCGCTGGACAACGTCGCCGACGGGCTGCTCTACGCCGGTGTGCCACGGCCCGAGCGCCGCCGGCGCGCCGCGCAGGCGCTGGAGCGGGTCGGGCTCGGGCATCGCCTCGACCACAAGCCCCACCAGCTCTCCGGCGGCGAGCGGCAGCGCGTCTCGGTGGCCCGGGCCATCATCGGCACACTGCCGCTGCTGCTGGCCGACGAGCCCACGGGCAATCTCGACTCCGCCTCCGGCGGCGCCGTCCTCGAACTGCTGCACGGCCTGCACGACGGCGGTACCACCGTCGTGGTCATCACCCACGACCGTGACATCGCGGCCTCCCTGCCGCGCCGCGTCGAGATGCGCGACGGGAGGATCCGGTGAGGCTGTCCTTCTGGGACGTCGTGCGCGTCGGCGGCGCCGGCCTGCGGACCCGCCCGCTGCGGGTCTTCCTCTCCGCCCTCGGCATCGCGATCGGCATCGCCGCGATGGTGTCCGTCGTCGGGATCTCCACCTCCAGCCGGGCGCAGCTCGACCGGGAACTCGCCGCCCTCGGCACGAACCTGCTCACGGCCGGCCCGGGCAAGTCGTTCTTCGGCGACGACTCCCATCTGCCCGACACCGCGGAGGCGATGGTCGCCCGGATCGGGTCGGTCACCGACGTCTCCGCGACCGGGCGGGTCACGACCGCCCGCGTCTACCGCACCGACCGCATCCCCGACGCCGAGTCCGGCGGGATCGCCGTGCTGGCTGCCCGGCCCGATCTGCCGGCGACCGTGGGCATGACCGTCCGCGACGGCACCTGGCTCACCGCGCCCGACTACCCGACGGTGGTCCTCGGCTCGCGCGCCGCGACCCTGCTGGGCATGGGCGCGGGGGTCGGTCTCAACGTGTGGCTCGGCAACCGGTGGTTCACGGTCGTGGGAATTCTTGATCCGGTACCGCTTGTGCCCGAGCTCGACAGCGCCGCGCTGATCGGCTGGCCGGTGGCCGTCACCGCCCTCGGCTTCGACGGGCACCCGACCACGATCTACAGCCGGGCCCGCGACGACGCCGTCACCGCGGTCGCCGGCGTCCTGGCCGCCGCCGCGAACCCTTCGGCACCGAACGAGGTGCAGGTCTCCCGCCCGTCCGACGCCCTCGCGGCACGGCAGGCCACCGACGAGGCCTTCGTCGGGCTGCTGGTCGGCCTCGGCGCGGTCGCGCTGCTGGTCGGCGGGGTCGGGGTGGCCAACACGATGGTCATCTCGGTGCTCGAACGGCGGCCGGAGATCGGGCTGCGCCGCTCGCTGGGCGCGACCCGCGGGCAGATCCGGGTGCAGTTCCTCGCGGAGTCGCTGCTGCTGTCGGCGCTCGGCGGGCTGGGCGGCATCGGCCTCGGCTCGGCCGTGACGCTGGTCTACGCGTTCTCGCGCGACTGGCCGACGGTGGTGCCCGTGTGGGCCCTGGCCGGCGGTCTGGCGGCGACCCTGGTGATCGGCGCCGTGGCCGGGTTGTACCCGGCGATGCGGGCGGCGCGGTTGTCCCCGACGGAGGCGTTGTCGTCCTGACGGCTTCAGGACAGGGGCCGGTTTCCTGGCCGGCCCCTGTCCAGCCGGGTCAGGCGATGATCGTCTGCAGGGCGATCTCGACCATCTGGCTGAACGTCTGCTCCCGCTCCTGCGCGGTGGTCCGCTCGCCGGTCTTGATGTGGTCGCTGACGGTCAGCAGCGTGAGGGCCTGGGCCCCGAAGCGGGCGGCGATCGTGTAGAGCGCGGCGGACTCCATCTCGACCGCGAGCACCCCGTAGTCGGCGAGCCGGTCGTAGAGGTCCGGCCGGTCCGTGTAGAACGCGTCGGCGGCGAGAATCGGCCCGACCCGCATGGAGATGCCCTTCTCCGCCGCGGCGTCGACGGACCGGCGCAGCAGCTCGAAGTCGGCCACCGGCGCGTAGTCGATCAGGCCGTCGAACCGGGCCCGGTTCATGTTCGAGTCGGTGCTCGACCCGATGGCGGCCACGACGTCACGCAGCTGGAGCGACTCGACGATCGCACCGCAGCTGCCGACGCGGATAAGCTTTTTGACGCCGTAGTCGTTGATCAGCTCATGGGCGTAGATGCTGGCGCTCGGCATTCCCATGCCCGACCCTTGGACGGACACCTCGACGCCGTCGTACGTTCCGGTGAACCCGAGCATGTTCCGAACGGTCGAGTAGCAGCGGGCATCCTTGAGGTACGTTTCGGCGATCCACTTCGCCCGCAGCGGGTCCCCGGGAAGGAGTACCCGCTCGGCGATGTCGCCCGGCTCGGCGCCGATGTGCGTGCTCATGGCCACGATCCTGCCAAACGGTGAGCCCCTGTGTGGATGGGGATGGGGGGTCGGGTAAGGTCTTCGGCGGTGGCGTGTCCGAGTGGCCTAAGGAGCACGCCTCGAAAGCGTGTGAGGGCGCAAGTCCTCCCGGGGTTCGAATCCCCGCGCCACCGCCCAGTCCAGCCGAGCGCCCGGTTTCGTCCCCAAGGACGGCACCGGGCGCTCGTTGTTGTTCCCGGCTTTTGATTCGGCAGCTCGCCGCTTGGCGCGGTCCACGTCGATCCGGTCGCGGCACTGGCCGGATGCCCGCCTGATCTTGATCCCGGCTCGCCGTCCGATCCGACCCGTTCGGCTTGGCGGTGGGCCGGTCGTTGGCCGGCCGGCTTGATGGCTCGGCGATTTTCTGGAATCCCGCCCACCGTCCCGCATCCACCAGTCATGATCGATGGAAACGTTCGGTTGTCCGGGAGCCTGTTGCGCAATTCGGCTCCCTCGCGCGTCAACCCCGACAACCGCGCCGATCTTGGAGTTGTGGTCCTTGACAAATCCGGACAAATTCGGAGGTTCATGGCGCCACAACTCCAAGATCGGCGCGTGGTTGGGCCGCCAACGCTGTCCCAGCGAATTGCGCAACAGGCTCCCGGGTGGCCGGATGTTTCCTTGATCGTGGGCGGGTCCGCTCTCGAGGTCCGGCCCGATGAAATGCGATTGCCCGAGGTTCGGCTCGGGGTGACCCTGGAGTTGGGCACTGAGCAGGGAAGATCACTCAGGGTGCATGGAGTGGCACAGCCGGTTGGCATACGCCAATCTGCGATATGGCATCTTGTGGCCTGGCGATCTGTGACGCGGCTAACTCATACTGAGAAGGGGCCGAAGCGGCGAGGCTAAGGGGGGAACTTATGCCGACCGTCTTCTATCAGGGCCAAGACGTCGTCATCACCGACGACGTCTTCGCCGTCTGGAAACCCGACCCCCAGGTCTACGACCTGGAGGCGTTGGAAGGCGTGCGCGTCGAGCACGACGACAGTCGTCCGGCGCGGTTCGTGTTCCTGGTCGTCGGGACGCTGGTCGCCGTGGGGGCGGTGGCCGGCTGGTCGTTGGTCGACGGGCCCGGTGGCTACCTGGTGGCCGCCGCGGTGATCGCGGTGCCGCCGGTGGCGGGCCGCGCACTGCGCATTCTGGGGCCCGTGACGTGGTCGCTCAAGGCGGTCTATTCGGGCGCCGAAGTGACCTTGTTCGCATCGACCAATGTCATCGTGTTCAACCGGGTTCGCCGGAGCCTGCTGCGCGCGTTCGCGGCCAACGCCGCCAGCGTGGAGCGACTGGAGCGGGCGGGTTATGGCGAGGCTTTCCGGAGGCTCGACCGGACGCTGTGAGTATCGAGGATGATCGCCCGCCATGCGTATGAAGCAGGCGGGCGATCATTCATCTCCGCAGCGTCGTTCAGCGGATCCGTCGCAGGTGGCCGGAAGTCCGCGGCAAGGCGTGCAGAGTAATTGTGATGTTGAGCGCGAGGCTGCAGGGAAGATTATCTCGCGCTCAACCGACAGGGTGAGTTACCGGAAGTCGAAGTTTCCAGCCCTTACGCCGGCAACGAATGCATCCCACTCCGCGTGGTCGAAGGTGAGCACCGGCCCGCTCGGGTTCTTGGAATCACGCACGAGAAGTGAATCTGCGTGCTGGGCGACTTCGACGCAGGCACTCGACCCGCAGAATTCGCTCTTGCGCCACTCCAGGCGCGTGTCCGTTTGTTGCACTTTTGTTCACCCCTTCTGTGTCGGGCCAGCCGCATGCAGCCCGAAGCCTGCCGCTCAGTACCGAGCAGTTCTCTCGCGCGCGCCGCGATCATCTCGGCCGAGCGTTCTTCACTGTTGGCCGCGTCTCACATCCGGTCCCAAAGGTTGCGGTGCTGCTGGATGCGGCCGCGTCGGCCACTTCGGTCTGCGTGAAGCTCCTGGCGTTGCGCGTCACGGATCGCCGGCCGCACTCGTCTGCGTGCTGATGCGGGGGTTTGATCAGGCCGCATGCATGATCCTCACAACCGGTGGATCGCCGCGCTTCAGTGTGATCAGCGAATGGGCAGACATCACTGGTCAATGGCACGGGCCGGGCCCGTAACCCTCGTGATTGCTGTCCGGAGATACCGACCCCGGACGCAAGGTCTGGGAGGTGTTGGAGATCGGGCGTTGCGTGTGATGCGGGCCGCCATGGGGGTCATGCGGCTGTTGCGCAATTCGAATCCCTCGCGCGTCAACCCCGACAACCGCGCTGATCTTGGAGTTGTGGTCCTTGACAAATCTGGACAAATTCGGAGGTTCATGGCGCCACAACTCCAAGATCGGCGCTTAATTGGGCCGCTAACGCTGGCCCAGCGAATTGCGCAACAGGCTCCTCGGGGATGGAAAGCCTTCAGATCTTGCGGCGGTTCGGGCGGTGTGCCCAGGCGCTGAAGAATGCGCGGTTACTTTGCGATGTCAGGCGAATTACTTTCGGCAAGCCGACCGGATCGCTATCGACGAATATGGTCATGCCTGATTTGTACGCATTTATGCGATATGGTGTGCCAACATCGTGTATTCTGCTGCTGCCGCAGGGACGGATCCGTATGCTGGAGATCCAGGTCCGAGGGGAGGAGGGCCCGATGGCCAGTCCTGTCGAACTGCGCTGGCGACGAAGTGCGAAATGTGGGTCAAGCGCATGTGTGGAAGTCGCGACCACCGGAGGTCGCGTTCTCGTTCGCGATGCCAAGAATTCAAGTGGCCCGCATCTGTCGTTCTGTGCAGAGGATTGGAAGGCATTTGTAGCCGAGGTGCGAGCAGGACGCCTCGGTGACAGCTAGGGGGGAGCTGAGCGCGAGAGGTCGTTGCAAACTTCTCGCGCTCACCTCGTTGGTGGGCGAGTTACTGGTTGTCGAAAAGTCCAGCCTTGAGCCCGGTGACGAATACGCCCCATTCACGACGACTGAATTGTAGGACTGCGCTGCCTTGTTCCTTCGAGTCGCGCACGAGGAACGACTCCGGAAGCTCCGCAATCTCTACACAGGCGTTCGTTCCGCAGAAACGGCTGCGTCGCCACTTCTGCGACACCCCGGTGTGCTGCACCCTGTACTCACCCTTCCTGTTTATGTGGTGTTACCCTGTTCTGGGCATGCCCATTTCTCCGCGGTGGACAGATTTCACCCGGGAGAGGCCTTACTGGTCCTTCATGTGCTCGGCAGCGTGTTCCTCGAGCATGCGCAGCGAGGTCGCTTCATCGATTGCATGCTTCCAGAGATTGTCCCAGAGTGAGCGGTGCTCCCCGACCTCCGTGGCATCTTCGATGACCACGTCGGAGACGGAGGCTTCCCGATACAGGACGCCGTGACCGGCGTTCTCCTCCTCCAGGTAAAGCAGTTCGAATGTGCCGATGCCAGGTTGGGGGCTGGTGAACGGGGCGATCCGTACGCTCACCCAACCGTCGTCGACTATCTTGCGAACTTCGGTGAGCTGTCGGCCGAGCATCCTGGCGTCGCCGAGGGTGCGCAACAGGATGGACTGGTCGAGTAGTGCATACATCTGTGGATGGTTCGCCCGCTCCTGGAGTGTGGCCCGGCGGCGCGCCCGCGCCTCGATTCTCGCGTCGATTTCCTTGTTCGTCAGCAGTCCGTCATGAAACTTCATGATCGCGCGCGCGTATTCGGGTGTCTGGAGAAAACCAGGAATCACGACCGAGCAAAAGTGCCGGATGATGGTCGCGTCGGCCTCATAAGCGATCAGCTGTTTGGTGGCCGCGGTGAGCATGTTCTTGAACCGTGCCTCGTCCCACCAGCGGCGCTGTCGTGACACCCGCGCCGATTGGACGAGCGACTCGACCACCGCGCGGTCGCGGATGCCCAGGAATGCCAGCAGGGGGCGCAGATCGTTTTGCGAGATGGTGACCTCGCCGCTCTCGATCCGCATGACCTTGGACAGTGACCATTCCATGGCGTCGGCCACTTCGGTCTGCGTGAAGCTCCTGGCGTTGCGCGCATCGCGGATCGCCAGCCGGACCCGCCGGCGCGCGACCGCGGGCGTCTCACCCGAGCTCATGACGCGTGTGCCCCTCGTCGGACCTTGGTATACGACCAGGTGAGGTATGTCTAGTAGCTGTATCGCAGATTGCAGCTCACCATACTGGCTGGTGGGCGGTTGGGATGGCAAAGCTGGAACGTGTCGCTCCCCGAGTGCCCCATCTGTGGCGGATCATGCCGGACGAACGGAGGCCGTGTTGGGCCGCAGACATTCTGACGCTCAGTCGTGCGAATTGCCACCTGTCCGGAAGCTCTATAGCAGATCGTAACCTACTGTACGGTAGGCCGCCTGCAGGTGAACAGCGCTGCAGGCGACCCTGACCAGCGACTTCATGCGGAAAGGGCGCGGGCTCGCAACTCGTCGCGGTGTTCGAGCGCGCGGATCAACGCTCGCCGTACGTGACCGAATGTGGTTGCATCCGTAGTGCTGAACAGCAGGACGTCGGACCGGCCGTACCGGGCCCGGATCTCCTGGAGCGCCCGGAACCGGCCGCTGTGGCGGACGATGTAGGCGTTATGGAGGTATTCCAGCCGGAACCGGATCTCGCGGGGTCGGAGGATGACGAAGTGTTCACTGGTCACCAGGATGTCCGCACTTCGGTAGAACATCCGCATCTTCCCTCCGTTTTCGGTATTGCGGGAGGGGTCTGGATGCGTAAGGATTACGTCGGGTATCACCGCTGCCCCTCCGCGTAAGCGTCGAGGAGGAAGCGACAAACAGCACCCGGTAGCCGCCGGGTGCTGTTGCGTTTCCACCCCACGGGCCCTGATGGCTCGTACCCATATGGTCGCATGCCGCATCCCGAGGCGCTAGATGACAATCTGCGATATCGCAGGTTGCGGTATTACCAGTGGCGGTCCAGCAGGTAGCGGGCCGGTGTGAGCTGCGCAAACGCCGGCCTCATGAGGTACGACTCCTGGAACCTCTGCGGGCGTCGGACCGTCTGACGTGGCATGGGCCGACTCGCTCTCGCCGTGTTGCTGGTGTTCTCCCTCGCCGCCTGCGGCGGCAAGTCGTCCATGTCGGCCGAGCGCGTGACGTATCAGGCGGACTATCCGGCATACGACACCCTGGCGGCCCTGCACGCCAAGGCGAGCCTCGTCGTCTCGGTGCGGCTCGCCGAGCGCACGGAGGTGCGGTCGCTGGAGCACCGGGTCTACACGGTGCTGACCGGAACCGTGGAGCGGACGTTCAAGGGCCCGGGCGCTGCCGACGTCGAGATCAAGCAGCCGGGCGGGGAACACCGCGGCACGACCTACACCGAGGCCGGTGGCATCCCGCTGCAGCCCGGGCGGCGGTACCTGCTGTTCCTCGAGACCTATCCGGACTCGCCGGCGTCGTTGCTCAACCCGGGGCAGGCCCAGTATCTGCTGGACGACGCGGGGCGGCTCGAGCCGGTGGACGCGAGCGGCTTCAGCTTCACGCTCGCGGAGCTGGAGGCCCTCGGACCGGGCTCCTGACACCAAAACGCCGGGCGCCCCTGGCGGGGCCCCGGCGTTTTGCCTGCTAGGCGGTGCGGAGGATACGAGATTCGAACTCGTGAGGGTTTTATCCCAACACGCTTTCCAAGCGTGCGCCCTAGGCCTCTAGGCGAATCCTCCGTGCGCAAGGATACCCATCGCTTGCGACGCCCGCGCACCGGGTATTGTGGTGTCCAAGCCACTCGTGCGGCGTCATCTTACGAACCTCCCCAGGGCCGGAAGGCAGCAAGGATAAGTGAGCTCTGACGGGTGCACGGGTGGCCTTCATGTTTCCTGGCCCGGGCGGGTCGGGCGGCGGTGGTGGCAGCGGAAATTTGTCGGTCGCTGGGGGTACCGTGGTCCCGGCTCTGGCACACCGACCATCACGCGAACGGAGGAACGCTGGTGGCGCTCGCGCTGTATCGCAAATACCGGCCGCGCACGTTCGCCGAGATCATCGGGCAGGAGCACGTCACCGAGCCGCTGTCGCAAGCGCTGCGATCCGGCCGGCTCAACCATGCGTATCTCTTCTCGGGCCCCCGCGGCTGCGGCAAGACCAGTAGCGCCCGCATCCTCGCCCGCTCGCTCAACTGCGAGCGCGGCCCGACGCCCGAGCCGTGCGGCGAGTGCCAGTCGTGCCGCGACCTGGCCCCGGACGGTGCCGGGTCGATCGACGTCATCGAGATCGACGCGGCCAGCCACGGTGGTGTCGACGACGCCCGCGACCTGCGCGAGCGCGCGATCTTCGCGCCGGTGTCGAGCCGCTTCAAGGTCTATGTCATCGACGAGGCCCACATGGTCTCGTCCGCCGGCTTCAACGCGCTGCTCAAGCTGGTCGAGGAGCCGCCGGACTACGTCAAGTTCGTCTTCGCGACCACCGAGCCGGAGAAGGTGCTCGGGACGATCAAGTCCCGGACACACCACTACCCGTTCCGGCTGATCCCGCCGGGCGTCCTTCGGCCATATATCGAGCAGCTGACCGCCGCGGAAGGCGTCAAGGTCGAGCCCACTGTTTTTCCTCTGGTCGTGCGGGCCGGTGCCGGCAGTGCCCGTGACACCCTCTCGGTGCTCGACCAGCTGATCGCCGGTGCGGGCCCCGAGGGGGTCACCTACAGCCGCGCGGTCGCTCTTCTGGGTGTGACGGACGTCGCACTGATCGACGAGATGTGTGACGCGCTCGCCGCCGACGACGGCCGCAGTGCCTATGGCGTGATCGATCGTGTGGTCGAGGCCGGGCACGATCCCCGCCGGTTCGCCTCCGACCTGCTGGAGCGGCTGCGCGACCTGATCGTGCTGCAGCAGGTCCCCGACGCCGTCGACAAGGGCCTGCTCGACGCCCCGCACGACCAGTTGGAGCGGATGAGCGCACAGGCGGCCCAGCTGGGCCAGGCGAGCCTGTCGCGGTTCGCCGACATCGTCCACAACGGGCTGACCGAGATGCGCGGGACGACCGCGCCGCGGCTGCTGCTGGAGCTCATCACGGCGCGCATGCTGCTGCCGGGCGCCGACGATTCGAGCACTGCGTTGCTGCAGCGTCTGGAGCGCATGGAGCGGCGCCTCATAGCCGGCGGTGTGCCGGCACCCGCGGTGCCGGCTGAGGCGTATTCTCCGGCCCCGGCCTCACCTCCGGCTCCTGCCCCGTCCCAGGCCCCGGCCCCGGCCCCGGCTCCCGTCCAGGCTTCGGCCCCGGTCGAGCCGGCTCCCGTGCAGCAGCCGGCGCCTGCTCCGGGTCCGGCACCCACGGCGTCGCCCGGCGCTGGTGGGCTCGACGCGGCGGCCGTCCGGCGGGTCTGGGCCGACGTGCTGACGCTGGTCAGCGGCAAGAGCAAGAAGGCCGCGGCCATCGTGCGCGAGGCGACCGTGCAGGACGTCGAGGGCAGCACGCTGGTGCTCGGGTTCAAGTACGTCACCCATGCCAACATGCTCAGCAACTCGCCCGACGTGCTGGTCAGCGCGCTGCAGGAGCTGCTCGGCGGCCGCTGGCAGGTGCGCTGCGAGGTCGGCGGCCAGCCGGGCGGCGGGGGCGGCAGCAAGCCGGCGACCCCGAAGCCCACGCCGCAGCCGTCGGGCCCGTCGGCGCCTCCCAGCCCGCCGCCCCAGGCTCCGCACCAGGCCGGCCCGGCGTCGGTCGGTGAGCCGGTCGGCCGGTCGCGTGTGGGGGCGCAGGCGGACGGGGAATGGCCCACGCCGGCCGCTCCGGGTGGAGTGGGCGCAGGCGTCATCAGTTCGGGCGCGGCCGTCGCCGTGGCCGCCGCGGGTGGCGGCGCGGCCACGGGCTGGCCGACGCCTGCCACGCCGGGTGGCTCGACCGGCGGGGACGGGGACTGGCCCACTCCCGCGACACCTGGCGGTGCCGCAAGATCGGCTGCTGAGCAGAGCTCGGCCGAGGGGTGGCCGACACCGGCGACCCCCGGCGGCGTTCCGCCGGCGGCCCCGAGCGGAGGGCGGCCGACACCGGCGGCCCCCGGCGGAGGATGGCCGACGCAGGCGGCCCCCGGAGGTGCCGCGGGACCGGCCTCGGCGCCGGGCGCGGCCGAGGGGTGGCCGACGCCGGTGACCCCAGGCGGTGCGGTCGCCGCGCCGGGCGTTCTCGCCGACCCGGTCGCGGCGATTCGGAGCGGGACCGGGGCTGGAACGGGGGCGGGGAGCAGACCCGGCGCCGGATCGCCGGCCTCGACCGGTCCGGCCGGCCGGCCGCGAACGGGTGGGAGCAGCGCGCTCGAGATGGCCCGGGAGGCGGCCAGGGCCGCCGCAAGCGGGCAGCGTCGGTCGGCGACCGCCCAGGTGAGCGCGGCCGGTGCGACGGAGTCCGCCTGGGACGGTGCGGCGGCGGACGAGCCGCCGTTCGACCCGGACTATGACTCGCCCGTGACCGATCTGCGGTTTCCCGGCCTGGACCCGGGGGATGAGCTGCTCGACGACGCCACCGCAGTGCGTGAGACCAGCGAAGAGGCCGCGCTCCGGCTGCTCGCGGAGGCGCTCGGCGCGGAGAAGATCGGGGAGACCACCGGCTGACTAAGCTGGTCTCCAAACTCAGAGACTTCGAAGGAGCACACTGTGCGCCCCGGTGGACAGCCCAACCTGCAGCAGATGATGAAGCAGGCGCAGAAGATGCAGCAGCAGATGGTCGCCGCGCAGGCGGAGATTGCCGAGGCCGAGCTGACCGGCACGGCCGGTGGTGGCCTCGTCACGGCCGTCGTGCGGGGCACGGGTGAGGTCGTCAGCATCAAGATCGACCCCAAGGTGGTCGACGCGGACGACATCGAGACGCTCGAGGACCTCATCGTCGCTGCGCTGCACAACGCGTCGCAGGCGGCCAAGGACCTGACCGAGGAGAAGATGGGCCCGCTCACCGCCGGGCTCGGCGGCCTGGGCGGCGGCCTCGGGCTGCCCGGCTTCTAGCGGGCGCCGGGCGTGTACGAAGGCGCCATCCAGGACCTGATCGACGAGCTCGGTCGGTTGCCCGGGGTCGGGCCGAAGAGCGCGCAGCGCATCGCGTTTCACGTGCTGGCGGCCGACCCCGCCGACGTCAAGCGGCTCGCGCAGGCGTTGCAGCGGGTGAAGGACCTCGTGCGGTTCTGCACCCGCTGCTACAACGTCGCCGAGGCGGACCTCTGCCGGATCTGTCGCGACCCGCGCCGCAGCGACGAGGTGTTCTGCGTCGTCGAGGAGCCCAAGGACGTCGTGGCCATCGAGCGGACCGGCGAGTTCCGTGGCCGCTACCACGTGCTCGGCGGCGCGATCAACCCGCTGGAGGGCATCGGGCCCGACAGCCTGCGCATCCGCGAGCTGATGACCCGGCTGGCCGAGGGCACCTGCAAGGAGCTCATCCTGGCCACCGACCCCAACACAGAGGGCGAGGCCACCGCCACCTACCTGGCGCTGATGGTCAAGCCGATGGGGCTCACCGTGACCCGGCTGGCGAGTGGGCTGCCGGTGGGTGGCGACCTGGAATACGCCGACGAGATCACCCTCGGCCGCGCGTTCGAGGGGCGCAGAGCGGTCTGAACGGCGGGGCGCCGGTTCGGCGTCCCCGCCGCAGCCTAGGCCTAGCCGTTGGGCCGGTTCAGGATGCCGGTGACGACGGTGTGCACGGCCGAGAGGTCCGTCGGGTCGTTGAGGTGGGCGCGGGCGCCCGTCACCACGTACCACTCCTCGGCGTCCTTGTACTGGACCCGCACGACGACGGCGCCGCCGTCGTCGACCTCCGTGCGCAGGGTCAACTCGCCGGTGATGACGCCGACCTCGTCGGTCATCACGCCGCCCGGGCCGGCCATGATGTCGGACTGGAGGAAGTCCGGCGCGGCTCCCGGGGGCGGGGTCGTGGCGCCGGCATCCGCCGAGGCCGGGGGCGACCCGGCTGGAGCGGCGGCGCCCGGATCCGCTGGGCCGGAGGCCTGGCGGTCGGCCGTGGCGCCCGAGGCCACGGCCTGCGCGGTGCCGGCGCCGCTCGAGCCCGCCGCAGTCTGAGCCGTGGCCGCCGCGCCCGCGGAGTCGGCCTGCCCAGGCGAGCCGCCCTGCGCCGTGGCCGCCGCGCCCGGGGAGTCTGCCGCAGCCCCGGCCGGGCCGGCCGAGGCCGACGACGGCGGGGTGGGCGGAGAGCCGGCGGATGCCGGTCCGGGTCCTGGTTCTGCCATCTCTGCCGCCCCTTCCGCGGTCTACTTACAAGTCGCCAGCATGTCTGCCAGCGCCGTCTTCTCGGCCTGCGTCACGGTCAGCTTGTAGTAGCTCTTGACCGTGACCCAATCCTGCGCATACGTGCACCAGTAGGCCCGGTTCGGCGGCTTCCACGTCGACGGGTCCTGGTCGCCCTTTGCCCGATTGGACTGCAGGCTAACCGCAAACAGTTGCGGCCGGGTCATGTCATTCGCGAACTGCTTGCGCTGCTCGTCGGTCCACTTGTTGGCACCGGACCGCCAGCTCGCCGCCAGCGGGACCATGTGGTCGATGTCGAGGTCCTGTGCATTGGTGACGGTCTTGTCGTCGTACGAGCTGTACCAGCTGCCGCTCGTGATCTTGCAACCGTCGCCGACCGTGACGTTCTTGCCGTCGCGCTTGAGCACCGCCTCGCGCGTGTCGCAGCTGTTGCCCTGCGAGATCCAGTGCGGGAACTTCTCGCGACTGTAGCCCGACATCGATCCGGCCGGAGCCACGGTGAGGGAGTCCAGCGCCGCACCGGCGTTGCCGGACGTGCCGCCGCCGGTCGGGGCGGTCGTCGGGGCGGTTGTCGGGGCGGTCGACGGTCCGGCGGAGCCGGGTGTGGAGGAGACCTCGCAGCTGCCGGCGCCGGTCAGCACCGTCGCGAGCGCGAGGGAGAGGAGGACGGCTTTGCCGTTTCTTGAGGGGCGCACGCCCCTACTGTGCTGTATCAACGCAGCTCTCGCAGGAATCGCCACGATGGGATTCCCGACACTTTTCACTTCGGCACGTTCGGCCCGGGCAAGAGACCCGGCAGGCAGGACGGCTGTCCCTGGTGCCCGGGACAGTCCTGCGGCCAGGATCTTTCCATGCCGAAACTGACCTGGGCCGGGCCCACGTGACGGCGGGGCCCGGCCTCCCATCGAGGCCGGACCCCGCCGGACGATCAGGACCTCAGCCGCGGTTCGCCGCGCTCAGCACCGCGCGCAGGGAGGCCGTGACGATGTTGGCGTCGATGCCGACGCCCCAGAAGGTCTGGCCGTCGACGGAGCACTCGACATAGGCCGCCGCCTGGGCGCTCTCACCCGCGGTGAGGGCGTGCTCGGCGTAGTCCAGCACCCGAACGTCGACGCCGACGTCGCTCAGCGCCTGGACGAACGCGTCGATGGGCCCGTTGCCGGTCGCCGAGATGGTCCGGACCGTGCCGTCGACCTTCACGTCGGCCGTCAGCGTGACCTTGCCGTCGACGGTCGCCGCCTCGTACCCCTCCAGCGTGAACCGCCGGTCGGAGAAGTACTCACCGGAGAAGAAGTCCCACATCGCCTGCGGGTTGACCTCGCCGCCCTCGTCGTCGGTGTGCCGCTGCACGACGCCGGAGAACTCGATCTGCAGGCGGCGCGGCAGGTCGAGCTGGTGCTCCGTCTTCATGATGTAGGCGACGCCGCCCTTGCCGGACTGCGAGTTCACCCGGATGACCGCCTCGTAGGAGCGACCCAGATCCTTCGGGTCGACCGGCAGATACGGCACGCCCCAGGTGAACTGGTCGACCGGCACGCCGGCGGCGGCCGCGTCGCGGTTGAGCGCCTCGAAGCCCTTCTTGATGGCGTCCTGGTGGGAGCCGGAGAAGGCGGTGTAGACCAGGTCGCCGGCGTACGGGTGGCGCTCGTGGACGGGCAGTTGGTTGCAGTACTCGACGGTCCGCTTGATCTCGTCGATGTCGGAGAAGTCGATCTGCGGGTCGACGCCCTGGGAGAACAGGTTCAGGCCCAGCGTGACCAGGTCGACGTTGCCGGTGCGCTCGCCGTTGCCGAAGAGGCAGCCCTCGACGCGGTCGGCGCCGGCCATCAGGCCCAGCTCGGCGGCGGCGACGGCGGTGCCGCGGTCGTTGTGCGGATGCAGCGACAGGACGACCGACTCGCGGCGGGGCAGGTTGCGCGACATCCACTCGATGGAGTCGGCGTAGACGTTGGGGGTGGCCATCTCGACCGTCGCCGGCAGGTTGATGATCAGCGGCCGGTCCGGGGTCGGCTGCAGCACGTCGATGACCGCGCTGCAGATCTCCAGCGCGTAGTCCAGCTCGGTGCCGGTGTAGGACTCGGGGGAGTACTGGTAGTAGATCTTGGTGTCGGGCGTGATCGCCTCGGCGTACTTCTGGCAGAGCCGCGCGCCGGTCGTGGCGATGTCGGTGATCCCGGCCCGGTCCAGGCCGAAGACCACGCGCCGCTGGAGCGTCGAGGTCGAGTTGTAGAAGTGGACGATCGCCTGCCGGGCGCCGCGCAGCGACTCGAAGGTGCGCTCGATCAGGTTGTCACGGCACTGGGTCAGGACCTGGATCGTGACGTCCTCGGGGATGAGGTCCTGCTCGATCAGGGTGCGCACGAACTCGAAGTCGGTCTGCGAGGCGGCCGGGAACCCTACCTCGATCTCCTTGTATCCCATGCGGACCAGCAGGTTGAACATCCGGCGCTTGCGCTCGACGGACATCGGGTCGATCAGCGCCTGGTTGCCGTCGCGCAGGTCCACCGCGCACCAGCGGGGCGCGACAGTGATCTCCTTGCCGGGCCACTGCCGGTCGGTCAGCGGGATCGGGAACTGTTCAGAAAACGGCCGGTAGCGGTGAATGGGCATCCGGCTGGGGGTCTGGTTGGCGATCTCGGACATGCTGATTCTGCTCCTGGTTGGTTGAGGGTCTGATCCGAAGCACTAAAAGGGGATCGACCGGCAGGAGCGCAGACGCGCGTGTCATCCCCGCGACGAGGTGCCGGCCTGAGAGGCCTCGTCGCGGCGACGAAGAAGAAGCGTCTGCCACATGTCGAGGTCAGGCTACGCCCTTGGACGGGCTCGGCGAAACCGATCTCGGCAGTTGGGAGCCGGACGGGTTCGGTGAGGGCGGCGGCGGTGCGGTCGTCGGCAGCGGGGCGCCGTCGACCACGGGGCCCGGCAGCGAGATCGTCGGGGGCGCCCCGATCACCTCGCCGGTCAGCGCCAGTTGGCCGAAGGGCAGCTTCGCCGCGGTCAGGATGCCCTTGTCGCTGTAGCAGAACACGCCCGGGTCGATCGGCGGCTGGATCGCGGTGACCCCCGGCTCGACGGCGAAGCAGGGTGCCGACGTGCCGGCGAGCGGGTCGGCGGGTGCCACCGAGAGCGGGACCTGCCGGTCGAGCAGGACGTCGAGCCAGGCGACGAAGACGTACTGGATGCGGGGGTCGTTGGCGGCCGGCAGTTTCTTGCCGGCCGGGGCGATCTTGACGCAGCCGGCGGCCGGGTTGATCGGGCACTGGTACTGCCCTTCGGGCCGGCCGGCGATCGCCACGTCCGCGGTGCCGCCGAGCGCACCACCCTGGATGTCGACCCGCCAGGTGCGGTCGGTCGCGATCGACACCAGGATCGAGCGCGGCGCCTTGCCGGATACGGTGAGTGTGTACGCGGCGACATACCGCTGATCCTTGGCGACCGCGACCCGGCCGGCGAGCAGTCCCCGCGGGTCGGCCTGGACGGGGGCCGCCTCGGAACTCACCGCGGTCACCGGTGCCCCGGTGGAGCCGCAAGCGGCGACGAGCACGCCGGTGATCACGGCGAGAGCCGTGCCGGCGGTCACAGTGATCGCGGTAACCCCGACCCGATGCGAACGCACCCGCGTATTCTCGCCCGTCGGGTGCCGGGATCGTGCAACGCCACACCCGGCGCCGCGGGACGGCCGGATCGTGGAACGCTACTGCCGAGTGGAACCTCACGCCGGTACGCTCGGCTGCGTTGACCTCGCCCGAACGGGCGACCTGACAGGATCTGACACAGCAGGAGCCGCCACAACGTGGTGCGGCCGGACCCGAAAGGGCGGAAGGAGCTCGACGGCGTGGCGCTGATCGTGCAGAAGTACGGCGGATCGTCCGTCGCCAACGCCGAGCGCATCAAGCGCGTTGCCGAGCGGATCGTCGACACGCGGAAGGCCGGCAACGAGGTTGTCGTGGTGGTTTCCGCTATGGGCGACACCACCGACGAGCTCCTCGACCTCGCGTCGCAGGTGAGCCCGATCCCGGCAGGCCGCGAGCTCGACATGCTGCTCACCGCCGGTGAGCGCATCTCCATGGCGCTGCTGGCCATGGCGATCAACAACCTGGGATACGAGGCCCGGTCGTATACCGGCAGCCAGGCCGGCGTGCTCACCACGTCGACCCACGGCAGGGCCCGGATCATCGACGTGACCCCGGGCCGGATCCGGGCCGCGCTCGACGAGGGTGCGATCGCCATCGTCGCCGGCTTCCAGGGTGTGTCGCAGGACACCAAGGACATCACCACGCTGGGCCGCGGCGGCTCGGACACCACGGCCGTGGCACTCGCCGCCGCGCTGCACTCCGACGTGTGCGAGATCTACACCGACGTCGACGGCATCTTCACCGCCGACCCGCGGGTGGCCAAGAACGCCCGGCACATCAAGCAGATCACCTACGAGGAGATGCTCGAGCTGGCCGCGTGCGGCGCCAAGGTGCTGCACCTGCGCAGCGTCGAATACGCGCGGCGCTTCTCGCTGCCGATCCACGTCCGTTCCTCGTACTCAACCGCCAACGGCACCATGGTCACCGGATCGATGGAGGACCTTTCCGTGGAGCAAGCGCTCATCACCGGCGTCGCGCACGACAGCAGCGAGGCGAAGATCACCATCGTCGGCGTTCCCGACCAGCCCGGTGTCGCCGCGCGGATCTTCCAGACGGTCGCGGCCGCGGAGACCAACATCGACATGATCGTCCAGAACGTGTCGACGGAGAGCACGGGCCGCACCGACATCTCCTTCACGCTGCCGAAGACCGACGGTACGAGGGCCAAGGCCGCCCTGGAGCGGATCAAGTCGAGCGTCGACTACAAGGACGTGCTGTTCGACGACCACATCGGCAAGGTGTCGCTGATCGGCGCCGGCATGCGGTCCAACCCGGGTGTCGCGGCCCAGCTGTTCGCCGCGCTCGCTGAGGCGGGCGTCAACATCGAGATGATCTCCACCTCGGAGATCCGGGTGTCCGTGGTGTGCCGCGACACCGACCTCGACGTCGCCGTCCGGGCCATCCACGACGCATTCGAGCTGGGTGGCGATGAGGAAGCTGTGGTCTACGCGGGGACCGGACGATAGGTTCGGTCATCGTGGGTGGTCACGGGTTGCCGAGCCTGGCGGTGGTGGGTGCGACCGGAGCCGTCGGCTCCGTGATGTGTGAACTGCTCTCATCCCGAAAGAACGTGTGGGGCGAGATCCGTCTCGTCGCCTCGAAACGGTCGGCCGGGCGCACGCTCGTCGTGCGCGGCGAGGAGCTCGTCGTGCACGAGCTGGCCCCCGAGGTGTTCGACGGCATCGACGTGGTGATGTTCGACGTTCCCGACGAGGTGTCCGTGGAGTGGGCGCCGATCGCCGTGTCGCGCGGCGCCGTCGCCGTCGACAACTCCGCGGCCTTCCGTATGGACCCCGACGTTCCGCTCGTCGTGCCGGAGATCAACCCGGAGCAGGTGCGCAACCGCACCAAGGGAATCATCGCCAACGCCAACTGCACCACGCTGACGATGATCGTGGCGCTCGCGCCGCTGCACCGCGAATACGGTCTCAAGGAGCTCGTCCTGGCCTCCTACCAGGCGGTCTCCGGTGCCGGCAAGGACGGCGTCGACACGCTGCACGACCAGCTGCGGCGGGTCGGCGGCGACCGCAGCCTCGGCTCGCGCCCCGGCAACGTCCGCCAGGCGGTCGGCGACGACCTCGGCCCGTTCCCGGCGCCGCTCGCCCTCAATGTGGTGCCGTGGGCCGGCTCGCTGCGGGACGGCGGCTGGTCGTCGGAGGAGCTGAAGCTGCGCAACGAGTCGCGCAAGATCCTCGGCCTGCCCGACCTCAAGGTCTCCGCGACCTGCGTGCGGGTGCCGGTCGTCACCGGCCACTCCGTCGCGGTCCACGCGGTCTTCGGCTCGGAGGTCGACGCCGAGGGCGCCCGCGAGGTCCTGCGCCACGCGCCCGGCGTCATCCTGGTCGACGATCCGGCCGCCGGAGAGTTTCCGATGCCGATCGACGCGGTCGGAACGGACCCGTCGTGGGTCGGCCGGATCCGGCGCTCGGTCGACGACCCGAGGGCGCTCGACTTCTTCGTCACGGGTGACAACCTGCGCAAGGGCGCTGCGCTCAACACCGCGCAGATCGCCGAGCTGTTGTCGCGAGAGTTGCGAGGCTGACCCGCACCCGATCGCTCGCAGCGCCCCTGGCATGACGCCAGGGGCGATTTTTTGTGATGACGGTCTCGATTGACAGTACAACTCAAATGGTAGTTACTCTCAAAATATGGCTGCTGTCAGTTCGAGCCCACGCCGCTGGTGGGCACTCGTCGCCATCGTGCTGAGCGTGCTCACGGTCGGCTTCGACACGACGATCCTCAACGTCGCGCTGCCCACGCTCGCGACCGAACTCGACGCCGGCAACGCCGAGCTGCAGTGGCTCGTCGACGCCTACGTCCTGGTCTTCGCCGGCCTGCTCCTGCCGATGGGTGCCCTCGGCGACCGGTACGGCCGCAAGCGCCTGCTCATGATCGGCCTGCTCCTCTTCGCGGCCGCGTCGCTCGGCGCCGTCTTCGCCGGCAGCGTCGGGCAGGTCATCGCCGCCCGCGCGGTCATGGGCGTCGGTGGCGCGATCCTGACGCCGATCACGCTGGCGATCCTGCCGGTGCTGTTCGCGCCGCACGAGCGGGGCAAGGCGATCGCGGTCCTGACCATGGGCATGGGCATCGGCCTGCCGCTCGGCCCGATCATCGGCGGCTACCTGCTGGAGCACTTCTGGTGGGGCTCGATCTTCGTGATCAACATCCCGGTGGCGGTGATCGCGGCCGTCGCCGTCGGGCTGCTCGTGCCCGAGTCGAAGGCGGCGACCCCCAAGCCGGTCGACTTCTTCGGCGCGATCCTGTCCACGATCGGCCTGACCGCGCTGGTGTACGGCGTGATCGAGGCACCCGCACGGGGCTGGACCGACGGCCTGGTGCTCGGCGCGCTGGCGGGCGGCCTGGTGCTGCTGGCCGTGTTCGCCGTCGTCGAACGGCGGATCGCGGCGCCGATGATCGACCTGCGGTTGTTCCGCCGGCCGCGCTTCGCCTGGGGTACCACCGCCGGGACCATCGCGTCGTTCGCGCTCTTCGGCGTGCTGTTCATCCTGCCCCTGTTCCTGCAGGCGGTCCTCGGCCACGACGCGCTCGGCGTCGGCCTGCGCCTGCTGCCGCTGATCGGCGGCATGTTCGTCGGCGCGCCGCTCGGCGCCCGGATCGCGGGCCGCGTCCCGACCCGGGTGCCGGTCGCGGCCGGGCTGCTGGTCGGCGCGGCCGGCATGCTGCTCGGCGCGACGACCGGCACCGGGTCGGGGTACGGCTTCGTGGCGACCTGGCTGCTCGTCACCGGCGCCGGCGTCGGTCTGGCGCTGACCCCGGCCATGGACGCGGTCATGGGCGAACTGCCACGCGACGAGGCCGGCTCGGGCACCGCGGTCACCATGACACTCCGGCAGGTCGGCGGGGCGCTCGGTGTGGCGCTGCTCGGCAGCCTCACCGCAGGCGTGTACCGCGACAGGCTGGGACCGGCGCCGGAGGTGGCCCACGACTCGGTGACGGCGGCCATGGCGGTCGCGGCACGCACCGGGGACCAGGCGCTCGCGCTGGCCGCCCGCGGGGCGTTCCTCGACGCGATGAGCGCGGTCCTGTTCGTCTGTGCCGGGGTCGTACTGGCCGGTGCCGTGCTCGTCGCCGTGTTCCTACCCGGTGCGCGCCCCCCGGAGGGTGCGGAAGAATCGGTGGATGAGCTCACCAGGGTTGCGTGAACGCAAGAAGCAGAAGACCCGCTGGGCGATCCAGGAGCACGCGGTGCGCCTGTTCGCCCAGCAGGGCTACGACGCGACCACGGTGGAGCAGATCGCGGAGGCGGCGGAGATCTCGCCGAGCACGTTCTTCCGGTACTTCAAGACCAAGGAAGACGCGGTCGTCCAGGACCGGTACGACGACCTGATGGCCGACGCCATTCGGAACGCTCCGCCGGAGCTGTCCCCGCTCGACACCGTTCGCCGGGCGTTCCTCGACGCGTTCGCGCAGATCGACCCCGACGAGGCCGAGCAGGTCCTGCAGCGGGCGAGGCTGGCACTGTCGGTGCCGGCCCTGCGCATGCGCTCGCTGGACAACATGCAGTCGTCGATCAAGTTCCTGGCCGCGCCGCTGGCCGAGCGGCTCGGCCGGGAGCCGGACGACTTCCGGTCGGTGGCATTCATGGGCGCCTGCGTCGGTGCGATCATCAACGCCGTCATGACCTGGGTCGAGAACGACGGCGCCGACGATCCCCGGCAGCTGATCGAGGAGGCCCTGTCGGTGATCGCCGAGGGCCCGTAGCGGGTTCGCGGAATCTACGCGAGGACGTCGTCGGCGTCGGTGATGGTGTAGGCGTAACCCTGCTCGGCCAGGAACCGCTGGCGGTGCGCTGCGTATTCCGTGTCGATCGTGTCGCGGGCCACCACCGTGTAGAAGTGGGCCTGCCGCTTGTCGGCCTTCGGGCGGAGCACGCGGCCGAGGCGTTGCGCCTCCTCCTGCCGTGAGCCGAAGCTGCCGGAGACCTGGATGGCCACCGCGGCCTCGGGCAGGTCGATCGAGAAGTTGCCGACCCGCGAGATGACCAGTGTCTTCAGCTCGCCGGAGCGGAACTCGTCGAACAGCCGCTCGCGCTCCTTCGTGGTCGTCGAGCCCTGCACGATCGGCGCGTCGAGGAACTCGCCGAGGTGGTGGAGCTGGTCGATGTAGCCGCCGATGACCAGGATCTGCTCGCCCTTGTGCCGATCGACCAGCGCCTGCACGACGGGCAGCTTGGTGCGGGCGGTGGCGGCCACGCGGTAGCGCTCCTCGGGCTCCGCGACCGCATACGCCATGCGCTCGGTCTCGGTCAGCGTCACGCGCACCTCGACACACTCGGCCGGAGCGATCCAGCCCTGCGCCTCGATGTCCTTCCACGGCGCGTCGTAACGCTTCGGGCCGATCAGCGAGAACACGTCGCCCTCGCGGCCGTCCTCCCGCACCAGGGTCGCGGTCAGGCCGAGCCGGCGCCGGGCCTGCAGGTCGGCGGTGAACCGGAAGATCGGCGCGGGCAGCAGGTGGACCTCGTCGTAGACGATCAGGCCCCAGTCGCGGGCGCCGAACAGGTCGAGGTGCGGAAACACGCCGCCGCGGCGGGTCGTCAGCACCTGATAGGTCGCGATGGTGACCGGGCGGATCTCCTTGCGCTCGCCGGAGTATTCGCCGATCTCGTCCTCGGTCAGGCTGGTGCGCGCGACCAGCTCGCGCTTCCACTGCCGGCCGGCGACGGTGTTGGTCACCAGGATCAGCGTGGTCGCCTTCGCCTCGGCCATCGCCGCGGCGCCGACCAGCGTCTTGCCCGCGCCGCAGGGCAGCACGACGACGCCGGAGCCGCCGGCCCAGAACGAGTCGACCGCCTCGCGCTGGTAGGACCGCAGTGCCCAGCCGTCCTCGGCCAGGTTGATGGCGTGCGCCTCGCCGTCGACGTAACCGGCGAGGTCTTCGGCCGGCCAGCCGAGCTTGAGCAGCGCCTGCTTGAGCCGGCCGCGCTCGGAGGCGTGGACCACGATCGTGTCGGCGTCGATGTGCGCGCCGAGCATGCCGGCCAGCTTCTTGCTCTTCGCCACCTCGACCAGCACGACCCGGTCGAGTGCGTGCAGCACCAGGCCGTGGATGGGGTCGTTGAGCAGCTGGAGCCGTCCGTAGCGGTCCATCGTGTCGGCGATGTCGACCAGCAGCGCGTGGGGCACCGGATAGCGCGAGAAGCGCAGCAGCGCGTCGACGACGCCCTCCGCGTCGTGGCCGGCCGCGCGCGCGTTCCACAGGCCCAGCGGGGTCAGCCGATAGGTGTGGACGTGCTCCGGCGAGCGCTCCAGCTCGGCGAAGGGGGCGATCGCCATGCGGCACGCGAGCGCGTCCGGATGGTCGACCTCGAGCAGCAGGGTCTTGTCGGACTGGACGATCAGTGGACCTTCTGGCACGGCAACCAGTGTCGCACGCACCTCTGACATTCTCAGATAGCGGGATGATCCTGCAATTTGCAACCGCGAACGGGGTGCCTAGCGTCTTGCGTATTGACGGCCTTCGGCCGTCGTCGTGGTGTTCGGGAACCGGGCGTGCGCGTTCGGGCCGTCGGCGTCGCCGGCGGCCATTTGCATCGGGGGCAGGCGCGTCGTCCGACCCGGGACCTAGGGTGGGTATCAAAGTGGGGACCGGGCTGCGGCGGGCCCGGCGCCTCGCCCAGGCGCTGGCGGCGTCCCGGAAGGGCCCGGTCACAACACCGGTGGCCGGACCTTCCCGGGCCACCACCGGACAAAACTCTGGACTTCGTCTCGGCTCGACATGATCGGCGGGACAGGGCCTAGACTCGACCGCATGGGTCCGAGAGTGACCTTGGCGTTCGGTGGGCTGGCCGCGCTCGCGGTGGCCGTCGGCTGGTTTCTGCTCTCCTCACAGGTCGCGCACACCGACGTGCAGACGGCCGTCAGCGAGTCGCTCGGCGCGATCCTGATCGTCATGCTGGTCATGTCGATCATCGGCTCGATCCGGCACAGGGACACCGACGACTAGGAGCCCTCGTTCTCCGGCACCGCCGCGGTGATCCGGTGCAGGGCGAACGTGTGCAGCATTTCCGTGCGCTCGTCCTCGGCCCGCAGATAGCCCGACCCCATCGACACCGGCCGCACCAGCCGGGACGCCGTCGCGCCGTGCGCGTCGATGTAGCCGACCCACACCCGGGTGCGGTCGCGCAGCGCCTGCTGGAGCACCTCCAGGGCCTCGGTGTGCGACCCGCCCGAGCCGTTGGCCCGCACGGTCACCGGCGCGCGCCGCGCCACCCGGGCGGCCGCGTCACCGCGGCGGATCTGCTCGATCACCCCGGCCAGCCGGGGCGTCGACAGCCGCACGCCCGCCGCCGGGTCCTCCACGCCGCGGTGTGCCCAGCTGGGCCGCGGCGGACCCCGGCGGACCTTCGGCCTGGTCAGCATCGCCGCACCCGTCGCGTCCTCCTGCACCGGCGGGTAGCCGGCCTCGCGCAGCGCCTCCAGCAGCCGGGCCGGCGTGTGCCGGCAGGCCAGCACGGTCGGCGCCAGCCGGCGCAGGGCGAGCGGCTGGAGGCGCCGGTCGGCGAGCACCTCGGCGATCAGCGATTCGTCGTCGCTGCGGACGTACGAATTGGCGGAGCCGATCCGCATGCCGCCGTGCTTGCGGGCCATGTCGTCGATGAGGTACGTGAGGGTCTGCGGCACCGGCGTCCGGGACCGGCGCGCGAGCAGCGCGTGCAGGTCGGCGGCCGAATAGCCGGCGTCGAGGCTGCGGCGGACCGTGTCGGCCGTGATCCGGTAGACGCTCGCGGACTCCTGGACGCCGAGCAGCTCAAGCTCACCGGCCAGGCTCGCCTCCGGCGGCCCGGGCACGATCACGGACAGGTCGGCCTGCAGCAGCACGTGGTCGACGGGGGCCGGCAGCAGGGTGTCGAGCAGCGCGGCCGAGCCGGTCAGCGCGCCGCCCTCCGGCGCGTGGAGCCCGAGCGGGTCGTCGGCGTCGACCGCGCCGGCGGCGAGCTCCTCGAGCAGCAGCCGGCCGTAGCTGGTCAGCCCGCCGAAGCCGGTGAGCCCGACATACGCCGCCTCGGCCAGGCTCGCCTCGACCCCGGCCGACGCGCCGCGGGAGACCCGCCGGGGCGCACGCCAGGCGAGGGTGTCGACCACCGCCGAGGGCGCCGCGGTGGCGCCCGGCGGCAGGTCGGCGAGCACCCGCAGGGCCGCGCGGCGCTGGGCCGGCGCACCGGGGCGGGACAGTTCGGGCGCCAGCGCGTTGATCGGGCGGTCGCGGTCGTCGCGCTGCCCGACCATGGACGGCGCCCGGGTCATGGTCAGCCAGGTGACCGCGAGCCGGTGCCAGCGGGCGGCGATGCCGCCGGCCCGCCAGGCGTCGTAGGCCACCGTCGGCAGGAAGACGCTCTCCACCCGCTTGTTGTCGACGATCTCCTCACCCAGCAGTCCGGCGGCGGTCACGATCTCCACCAGCAGTGCCGTGGTCGGCTCGTCGACGCCGACCGTCTTGGCGTATCGCCGGAGCTCCCGGACGCCGAGTCCACCGGAGCGCAACACGGCGGGTGGCTCGGCGCCGATCGTCTCGATCAGCGTCTCGGCATTGCGGACGAGCTCGAGGACCTGGCCCGCGCCGGCGCGGTCGAGTTGGGCGGGCTCCCGCTGCGGGGTGTCCATCGGCGGGGGATCGGGGTGCAGCTGGCCGAGCGGCCCGGCATCGCGGCGCAGGACGAGCGACACCTCGACCGGCAGCTCGACGGCGTCGCGGCCGACCGTGACCAGCAGGTGCCGGTCAATCAGCCAGCGGACCGGCGAGTCGGAGTCGGGCTGCAGGCTTGCCGGGGTGACGGTACCGACGGGAGGCCCGGCTGCGAGCCGGTCGAGCACGGCACGGGCGGCCGGCGGCGCCGCCATCAGCGTGCGGCGCAGTCCCGCGGCGTCGGCGGCCAGGGCGCCGGCCATCGGGTCGAGCTCATCGGCCGGCCGGCCCAGCCCGGCCGGGTAGGGCGAGGAGACCTCGTCGACGGCACCCGCGATGCGCAGGGCCTGATCCTGGCCGTACACCACCGCGTAGGACCGCAGCAGGTCGATGGCCGAACGCACGCGGGCGGCCTCGACCCCCGCGGCGGCCGTGAGGGCGAGCACCGCCTCGACCGACGTCGTGTGCCCCACGCGCGTGTATCGCAGCGCGTCGAGGATCTCCAGCGTGAAGGTGTCGAGGCCGTCGAGCGCCCGGGCGACGGCCACCCGCGACTGGGCCCGGTGCGCCATGGCCGAGAAGTCCGACGGCGGCGGGATGACCAGGTCAGGGCGCAGCCGGATGAGCGCCATCAGCCCGTCGTCGGGCAGGGCGCGGAGGTGGTCGGCAAGCGAACTCGTCATCTCGCCTCATACGCTATCCGGCCCGGGTGACGATTGAGGGCGGGCCTATGGAAGGCCCGCCCTCGCCCGTCAGGGTTGCGGTTACTTCAGACCGTTGCTCACCGCGGTGATCAACTCACCGTTGGAGGTGTCGCCGGAGAGCTCCCAGAAGAACGCGCCGCCGAGGCTCTGCGACTTCGCGTAGCTCATCTTGCCGGTGATGGTGCTCGGCGTGTCGTAGCTCCACCAGTTGCTGCCGCACTTGGCGTAGGCGGTGCCGCCGATGGTGCCGGTGGCCGGGCAGGTGTTCTTCAGGACCTTGTAGTCCTCGTTGCCCTGCTCGTAGGTGCCGGGCGCCGCACCGGTGGCGGTGCCGCCGGGCGTGGCCTGGGTGACGCCGGTCCAGCCGCGGCCGTAGAAGCCGATGCCGAGGAGCAGCTTGTTGGCCGGGATGCCCTTGCTCTTGAGCTTGTTGATCGCGGTCTCGGCGCAGAAGCCGGCGGTCGGGATGCCCGCGTAGCAGTTCAGCGGCGAGTGCGGGGCGGTCGGGCCCTGCGCGCTGAACGAACCGAAGTAGTCGTACGTCATCGGCATGAGCCAGTCGAGGTTGCCGATCGCGCCGGCGTAGTCGGTCGCGTCGATCTTGCCGCCGTTGGTGCCGTCCGCGGTGATGGCGGCGGTGACCAGCTTGCTGGAGCCGAACCTGCTGCGCAGCGCCGAGATGACGTTCTTGAAGGCGTTCGGGCCGCTGGTGTCACACTGCAGGCCACACGCGTTCGGGTACTCCCAGTCGATGTCGATGCCGTCGAAGACGCCGGCCCAGCGCGGGTCGTTGACCAGGCTGTAGCAGGAGTCCGCGAAGGCGGCCGGGTTGGCCGCGGCCTGGGTGAAGCCGCCGGACCAGGTCCAGCCGCCGAACGACCAGATGACCTTCAGGTGGGGGTACTTCGCCTTGAGCTTCTTCAGCTGGTTGAAGCTGCCCCGCAGGGGCTGGTCCCAGGTGTCCGCGACGCCGTCGACCGACTCGGCCGCGGTGTACGCCTTCTCGTAGTCCGCAAAGCTGTCGCCGATCGAGCACCGGCCGCCGGTGGTGTTACCGAACGCGTACAGGATGTGGGTCAGCTTCGAGGCCGAGCCGCTCGTGTCGATGTTCTTCGCGTGGTAGTTGCGGGCGTACACGCCCCACTCCGCGAAGTAGCCGACGACCTTCTTCGAGCCGCTGGGCGGGTTGGAGGTGGGCGGGTTCGAGGTGGGCGGGTTCGACGACGGCGGTTTGGAGCTCGGCGGGTTCGACGACGGCGGGTTCGAGGTGGGGGTGCCGCCGCTGCAGACGACGCCGTTGATCTTGCAGTTGATCGGCGGCTTCGCGCCGCTGCCGTTCATGCCCCAGCTGATGCTGGCGCCGGCGGCGAGCGTCGGGGCCCACGACTTGTTCTTGGCGACGTAGTGCTGGCCGGTGCGGACGACGTCCGCGTCCCAGAAGCTGGTGATCTGACCGCCCGCGGGCAGGTCGAACTCGAGCGTCCACCCGTTGATCGCGCTCGAGGTGCCATTCGTGATCTTGTAGGTCGCGCCCCAGCCGGAACCCCAGTCCTGGTCGACCGTGAACGTGGCGCTGAGGTTGCCGGCGGCGTTGGCGGTGCTGGTGACGATGGGGACTACGGCCGCCGCCAGCGCCACTGCGGCGGCGACGACGAGGCCGTTGCGGACGGATCGTTTCATCGCGTCTCCTGGATGATCCTTTAGGAAACTTTCCTAAAAGTATCCGTGACGCTAGTGGCCAGAGTCTCACTTCGTCAATACGTGATTCGCGGATATTTCGATGGCATACATACTGTGACCTGGGCATCCTTAAAGGTGTCTCAACATCAGGTTGTCATTGGCTTTGACCTCGACATGACGCTGCTGGATACCCGGCAGGGCATCGCCGCGACGTGGCGAGCGCTCACCGTCCGTACCGGGGTGCATGTCGACGCGGAGTTGGCCGTCAGCCGGCTGGGTCCGCCGCTGCGGCAGGAAATGTCGGAATGGTTCCCTTCGGCGCGGATCGAAGAGGCCGTCGGCATCTACCGCTCGCTGTATCCGGACCATGCGATCGCGCCGTCCGTAGCGCTCCCTGGGACGCTCGAGGCGCTCGCCGCCGTCCGTGAGGCCGGCGGGCGGATCGTGGTCATCACGTCGAAACTGGGCCGGCTGGCCGAGCTCCACCTTGCACATTTGGGCATTTCGGTCGATCACGTCTACGGTGACGTATTCCATGCGCAAAAGGCCGACGTATTGCGTGCTGTCGGCGCTTCGTTGTACGTCGGCGACCACGTGGCCGACATGCAGGCCGGAGTTCTGGCGGAAGTTCCGGCCGTCGGGGTCACTTCCGGCCCCTGTTCGGCCGACGAACTCCGGGCCGCCGGCGCGACAATTGTGTTTGAGGATCTGCACCCGTTTCCGGCGTTTCTCCATCGCATGATCTCGGTTGGCCGTGCGGGAAGCGGTGACTAGCCTTGTTGTGCACATCCCGGCGCCGTGCGGCCGGGACGGGTCGAGACTGGGGAGCAGGGGCAGCGTGCCGACGGGTCGAGTGAAGTGGTACGACCAGGAGAAGGGTTTCGGGTTCCTCACCAACGACGACGGGGGCGACGTCTTCGTGCACAAGGCGGCCCTGCCGTCAGGCGTGAGTGAGCTGAAGACCGGTCAGCGGGTCGAATTCGGGGTGGTCGAGAGCCGCAAGGGCAGTCAGGCGCTGCAGGTCAAGCTGATCGACGCACCGCCGTCGGTGCAGGAGGCCCGGGCGGTTGCCAACCGTCGTGCCCCGGAGGAGTTGCACGGCCTGATCGAGGACATGATCCGGGTGTTGGAGGCCAAGATCCAGCCCGACCTGCAGCGGGGCCGCTTCCCGGACCGGAAGACGTCCCGCACCGTCGCCGAGGCCGTTCATCTGGTCGCACGGGAACTGGAAGTCTGAGATCGCGTTCTACAACGGAAACGGGCCCCGCCATTGAGCGGGGCCCATTCGGTTTTTCGGGGGTGCTCAGCCGCGGACGAGCGGGGTGGCCGGGACCAGGCCCTCCTCCGCCGCCCTCGTCAGCAGAGCGTCGACCGCGGCGTGGCCGTCGGGCCCCAGCGACGCGGTGAACTCGTTGACGTAGAGCTTGATGTGCTGGTCGACGACGTCCTGCTCCATCTCCTGGGCGTGGGACAGCACATAGTCGCGGCTGGCCGACGGATCGGCCCACGCCTGCCGCACCGACTCCTTGATCCAGGCGGTCGCCAGCTCGGGGTCGACCCGGTCACGGCGCGCGATGATCGCGCCCAGCGGGATCGGCAGCCCGGTGTCCTCCTCCCACCATTCGCCGAGGTCGGCGAGGGCGTGCAACCCGTAACGCTGGAAGGTGAACCGGGCCTCGTGGATGACCAGCCCTGCGTCGAACCGCCCCGCGGCGACGGCGGGCATGATCTCGGCGAAGGGCACGATCTCGACCTTGGCGGGCGGGTCGCCGGCCGACCAGAGGCGCATCAGCAGGTAGGCCGTCGTGCGGTCACCCGGCACCGCGACGGTCTTGCCGCCGAGGCTCGTGATGCCCCGGTCCTTGACCAGCACAAGCGGACCGCAGCCGCGTCCGAGGGCGCCGCCGCAGGGCAGCAACGTGTAGCTGTCCAGCAGCCACGGCAACGCCGCGTAACTCACCTTGACCAGGTCGAACTCGCCGCGCTCGGCCGCCGTGTTCGTGACGTCGACGTCGGCGTAGGTCACGTCGAACGCCGGCGCCCCGGGGACGAGCCCGTGGGCGAGAGCGTGGAAGACGAACGTGTCGTTGGGGCACGGTGAGAAGGCGAGCGAAAGCGTCACAAGCCCGAATCTAGCCCTCAACGCGGACATCGCACCCGGAGTGGCGAAACACCTGGTGTGACGCTCGCGACTCCATTTCCGCGCGCCACATGATCGATCTCAGTGGTTGTCGTCCGGCAGCCGCTTCGTCCGGTCGAGGCCCGAGGGACGGTACAGCGTGTAGCCGGGTGGCGCCGACGGCGCCACGCCTTCGTCGACGTCGACCGCGGGCATCTTGCGGGTCTCGCCCACCGGCGATCGTGTGCCGGGCGGCGGCATCTCGTCGGAGAGGCGGCGGGTGCGCCGCCAACCGAACCGCCGTTGCCTCTCGCCCGTCGGCTGCGTCGGCATCTTCCGCGTCTCCGCGTCGGGCGCCGCCATCCGCCGGGTGGCCGCATCGCCGCCGGCCGGGCGCGGCACCGTCGTCGCGTCGGAGTCCGGGTTCCGGGTGGTGCGTGGCGGTGTGGTGCTCGGCGGTGCGCCGGGGGCTGTTCCGCCGGCCGGGGTGGCCGCGGTCGTCTCGTCGGAATCCTGCGCGGCGCCGGCCTCCTCCGCCGGGGCGCCGTGGAGGCGCTCCCCGCGCAGGGCGACCGCCGAATACAGGGCCCGGACCGCGCCCAGCGTGACGAACGCGGCCGCGACGATCATGCCCCACTGGCCGTTGAACGGGATGAGGCCGACCGCGCCGCCGAGCACCCACGCCACCATGAGCAGCGTCTCGGAGTGCGCGAACGCACTGGCCCGGACCTGCTCGTCGACGCGCTCCTGGATGGAGGCGTCGACGGCGAGCTTCGCCAGGCCGCTCGCGATCGCGGTGAGCAGGCACAGCAGGGCGACGGCGCCGAGGGAGTTGCGGTCGGCGGCGATGATCGCGACGAACGCGACGAGCACGATCCCGATCGCCTGCAGCAGCGCCGGCCGGTGGATGCGCAGGCGGGTGCCGATGGCTGTGGCCAGGAAGGAACCGACGCCCAGCGCGCCGGCCACGACCACGACCGCCGCCTGGTCGGACAGCTCCCAGGAGGCGAGGCGGACCGGCAGCGTCCCCTCTTTGATGGCGAACGCCAGGAACAGGGTCAGAAAACCGTAGAGCGCGCGCAGGGTGGCGCTGCCGAGCAGCGCGGCGACGACCACCCTGCCGGACAGGACCTTGGGCCCGCGGTACCCCGGACGGCGCAGGATGCTCGGCATCGTCTCCGGCGGGTCGGAGTCGGCGCGCGGCGGCAGCCGGAGCGCGGTGACCATGCCGTAGAAGAACACGATCATCGACAGTCGCAGCGGCCACTCCGGACCGAAGTGGCCGGCCAGCAGGCCGACGGGCAGCACGATCGCGCCCGCGAACGTGCCGAAGACCGACGCCCGGGCACCGGCTTCGGACAGCCCGAGGCCGGCCGGCAGGACCCGCGGCACGGCCGCGCTGCGGGCCACGCCGTATGCCCTGGACAGGACCAGCATGCCGAAGGCCGCCGGATAGAGCGCCCAGCCGGCGAGGTGCTCGGAGATCAGGAACGCCAGGAACGCCCGGCCGAGCATCGTGGTGGCCAGCGCGTATCGGCGGCCGTGGCGGAACCGGTCGAGGATGGGGCCCACCACCGGTGCCAGCAGCGCGAACGGCAGCATGGTCACGATGAGGTAGAGCGCGACGCGGTCCCGCGCCTCACCGGCCGGCACCGAGAAGAAGATGGTGCCGGCGAGGCCCAGCGCGACGAGCGTGTCGCCCGCGCACGACGCCGCGTGCAGGTCGAGCAGGCGCAGCATGCCGGTGCCGCCGCCGGCACCTCGCTCGCGGACACGCAGCAGGTTGCGGCCGAGGAAACGGCCGGCCCTGGTGGTGCCGACCGTGGCGACCCGCGCCGCGCGCACGGTGGTCACCACGGTCTGCGCGACGCCTCGAATCACCGACATGCACACCATCCTGAACCATGGGCGCGACAACTTGCGGCACGCCGGGGCCGCCGTGCTCAACGGGCGTGGCGATGAGGAAGAATGGAGAGGTGACTGCCTCGACTGCCTCTACCCGCGGAAGCCGCGCCGCAAAGCCCGACCAGGTCTGCGCGGACGCCGTTGAGGTCGCCCTGCAGGGCCTCGACGTGGTCGATCCCGACCACGTCGGCCAGCACCTCGGCGTCGCCGCGGAAGGGGACCGGCTGGTCACGCACTTCTTCGAGTGCGGCCTGCCCGGTTACCGCGGCTGGCGGTGGGCGGTCACGGTCACCCGCATTGCCCGCAGCAGGCAGGTGACGATCTGCGAGTCGACGCTGCTGCCCGGCCCCGACGCCCTGCGCGCGCCCGAGTGGGTGCCCTGGCAGGAGCGGCTCCAGCCGGGTGACCTGGGCGTCGGCGACCTGCTGCCGACACCGCCCGACGACCCGCGGCTCGTGCCGGGCTACGTGCGGTCCGACGACCCGGCGGTCGAGGAGGTCAACTGGGAGCTGGGCCTCGGCCGGGTCCGGGTGATGTCGCGGGAAGGCCGGCTCGACGCGGCCCAGCGCTGGTATGACGGCGACCGCGGCCCCAACGCGCCCATCTCGGTCGCCGCGCCGGCCTCGGCCCGCTGTGCCTCCTGCGGGTTCTTCCTCCAGCTCGCCGGCTCGTTGCGGCAGGCGTTCGGGGTGTGCGGCAACGAGTTCGCCCCCGACGACGCGCAGGTGGTGTCCGCCGACCACGGCTGCGGCGCCCACTCCGAGGTGCTGGTCGAGCAGGTCCAGGCGGTCGACGAGCTGCCCACCGTGTTCGACGACAGCGAGGTCGAGTCGGTGTCGGTGAGCCGCGCGCCGGGTTCGGTCGACGAGACCGGGCCCGCCGAGCCCTATGGTCACGGCTGAGTCCGACTACACCGAGCGGCGCTCCCGCATCCCGGGCGCCGTCGTCTGGTCACGTCACATCCGCGAGGACGGCGCCGGCCGCATCCTGCCCGACGGCTGCATGGACGTCATCCACTGCGCCGGTGAGCTGCTCGTCGCGGGTCCTGACACGACCGCACACCTCGCCTGGAGCCCCGCGGGGCGGCGCTTCACGGCGATCCGGTTCGCACCCGGCACCGCGCCGGGGATTCTCGGCGTCCCGGCCGATGCGTTGCGCGATCAGCGCGTACCACTTGAGGCGTTCTGGCCTTTGCGACGGGTCCGTCGGCTCACCGGGATGCTCGACGAGGCGCCCGACCGGGCGGCCGTGCTCGAGGCGGCCCTGATCGGCGAGGTCCGGCCGCCCGAGCCGTGGGTGGGCGCCGCCGTCGCCCGGCTGCGGACCGGTGCCTCGGTGGCCGCGGTCGCCACCGAGGTCGGCCTCAGCGAGCGGCAGCTGCACCGTCGCTGCCTGTTCCATTTCGGGTACGGGCTGAAGACGCTCTTCCGCATCCTCCGCGTCAACGACGCACTCGACCTGGCCCGCGGCGGGATGGCGTTCGGTGAGGTGGCGACCGTCGCCGGCTACGCCGACCAGGCCCACCTCTCGCGTGAGGTGAAGGCGCTGGCCGGCGCGCCGCTCACGGCAGTGCTGGGCCTTACGGCTTCGGCGGGTTGACGGCGTAGAGGTCGACGCCGTTGCCGTCGGGGTCGTGCACGACGGCGTAGCGCTGGCCCCAGAACGCGTCCCACGGCGCCAGCTCGCTGTCGTAGCCCGCCTTGACCAGCTCGTCGTGCAGCCGGTCGACCTCCTCGGGCGAGTCGCACTCGAAGGCGAGCTCGATCCGGCCGGCGCCCGGCACGGCGGACCAATCGGGGTGGAAGGAACGGATGGTCTCCTCGGTGTCCCAGGTCACCTTCATGCCGCCGGGGAGCACGTGCTCGACATGCGGACTGCCGTTCTCGCTCTCCGACACGTCGAGGCCGAGCTGTCGATAGAAGGCGAGCGATCTACCCATGTCGGCGACGACGATGCCGACCACGTTGAGTTTCAGTGCCATGCGGCTCACGCTATGGGGCGGTCTGGCGCTCCGTCTTGAACGAATCGGACGCCTTCGCGCGGCGCCGGCGGCGGTTCCGGTCGTGGACGATCATGGTGAGCAGGCCCGGGATGCCCCACAGCGCGCCGGCGACCGTGATGCCGAACCAGCTGCCGTGGCCGGCGTCGGCAAGCTCGTCGCGGAACGGCAGCATGATCAGCCCGGCGACGATCCACAGAGCGATGCCCGCCAGTGCGAACGGCACCATCGGCGGGTCGAGTGGCTTCGGCGGCGTGGTCACGCACCCACGGTACTCCCCGTGATCACCGACACAGGTCGTTAGCCATGCTCATTAGGTATGCTAACGAATGTGATGGTCCGTGTTCCCAAGATCGCAGGTGCCCAGCTCGCGGCGGCGCTCCGGGACAGCATCACCCGCCTCAACCGGCGACTGCGCCAGGCCCGCCCGCTCGGGGATCTCACGATCACCCAGCTTTCCGCCCTGACCAGCCTCGAGTTGCACGGCGCGCTCACGCCGCGCGAGCTCGCCGAGATCGAGCGTGTGCAGCCGCCCACGCTCACCAAGATCGTGGCTAAGCTCGAGGAGCGCGGCCTCGTGCAGCGCACCCCACACCCGACCGACGGCCGCCAGGTCATCCTGGCCGCCACCGAGACGGGTCGCGCCGTGGTCGTGGAGCACCGCCGTGCCCGCGACGAGTGGCTGGCCAAGCAGCTCATGGCGCTCACCCCCGAGGAGCGGTCCGTCCTGGCGCAGGCGGCCGAGATCCTCGGGCGGATCGGTCGCAACGCATGAGCGGCACTACTTTCGGCTCTCTGAAAGTCCGCAACTACCGTCTGTTCACCACCGGCCAGCTGATCAAACTGCTCGGCACGTGGATGCTCTTCACCGCGCAGGACTGGCTGGTCCTGCAGCTGTCCGACAACTCGGCCTCCGCGCTGGGCATCGTGACGGCGCTGCAGTTCACGCCGGTGCTGCTGCTGACGTTGTACGGGGGGCAGCTCGCCGACCGGTACGACAAGCGTCACCTGCTGTTGATCGCCAACGCCGCCGCGGCCCTGGTCGCGACCCTGCTCGGCGTGCTGGTCGTCGCCGGCGTGGTCAACCTCTGGTGGGTCTTCGTCACGGCCGGCCTGTTCGGCGCGATCAGCGCGATCGAGACGCCGGTGCGGCAGGCGTTCGTCTCCGAGCTCGTCAACAAGGAGCTGCTGCCCAACGCGCTGTCGCTGTCGTCCGCGACGTTCAACACCGCGCGCGTGGTGGGCCCGGCCGTCGCAGGAATGATCATCGCACTCCTCGGCGACCGCACCGGGCCGATCTTCTTGCTGACCGCGGCGCTGAGCATCGCACCGCTGGTGTCGCTGATCCGCATGCGCACCGCCGAGCTGTTCCGGGCCGAGCAGCGGACGATCGCCGCGCGTGACGCCCGGACGATCGACGGCCTGCGGTACGTCCGGCGCCGTCCCGACCTCAGCCTGGTCATCGTCCTGGTGCTGGTCATCGGGCTGTTCGGCTTCAACTTCCAGCTCACCCTCGCCGTGCTGGCGCGGGTCGAGTTCAAGGTCGACGCGCAATACTTCGGCCTGCTCACCACGGCGATCGCCATCGGCGCCCTCGGCGGCGCGCTGGCCAGCTCGCGGCGCCTTGCGCGCCCGTCGATCTGGCTGGTGCTCACCGCGGCACTGCTCTTCAGCGGTTTCGAGACCCTCGTCGGCTTCGCGCCGTCCTTCCCCCTGGCGGTCCTGCTCCTGCTGCCGACCGGGTTCTTCATGGTGTACTTCGCACAGGCCGCCAACCAGCGTGTCCAACTCGGGACCGACGCCGCCTTCCGAGGCCGTGTCATGGCGCTGTACGTCCTGGTCTTCCTCGGCAGCACACCGCTCGGGTCGCTGATCATCGGCTGGTGCGCGGAGCACTACGGCCCCCGCTCCGGCATCTGGGTCGGCGGCGCGGTGTCCGTGCTCGCGACGCTGATCGTGACCGTGTTGCAGCTGCGCAAGGCCGGCGGCAAGGTCCGGGTCCACCTGCGCCCCCGCCCGCACGTCCACGTGGACACCCCCGTGCTGGAGCCGGCGCGCTGAAAATGTCGTACCCCTGTGGTTGAGTCGCGGGTATGGAACGTTCAGGTTGGCTGAAATGTCTCGCCGACGACTACCAGCGGTTGCGTTCTGTCGCCGCGACAGACCTCACCGCCCAGGTCCCGAGCTGTCCGGACTGGACGGCGGCCGACCTGGTCCGGCACGTCGGCGCGGTATATCTGCACAAGGCGACGGCGATCCGGCAGGGTGACCTACCGGACCCGTGGCCACCCGCCGGCCTGGAGTCCGAGGAGCCGATCGCCCTGCTCGACCGGGCATATGGTGAGCTGACGGACCAGATCGCCCGGCACGGCGACAACGAGCCCGTGTGGACCTGGCACGAGCCCGACCAGACGGTGCGCTTCTGGATCCGCCGCATGGCTCAGGAGACCGTCATCCACCGCATCGACGCCGAGCTCGCCCTCGGCGCGCCGGTCGCCCCGATCCCCGACGACCTGGCGGCGGACGGCATCGACGAGGTGCTCAAGCTGTTCGTCGGCTACGGCTCGCACGCCTGGCGCGAGAAGTTCGAGGCCGACCTCACCTCCGCCAAAGGCCGCACGGTCGCCGTCGAGCTGGACGGCGGCCCCGCCTGGCTGGTCCGCACCGACCCCGACGGCGTCACGGTCACCGGCCCTTCCTCGACCACGTCCTCCGCCGACGCCACGGCGAGTGGCTACCCGGCGACCGTGTTGCGGTGGCTCTGGGCACGAGAGTCTGCCCCGACGGCCGATGCGCAGTCTCCGGTCCGGGTGGATGGTGACGAGGAGGCGTTGGCAGAACTCCGCCGCCTGCTGGCCACCGCGACCCAGTAGCCGCCGGACGCTCTGTCGCGTTGAACCGGGTAGCGGGGCTGGGTCGGCGGCGGCGAGGGGGCACCGCCGACCGAGCTCCGCTATCCCCGTATCCCTCTCGTGCCCGTCTCGGCACGCCTTCTGCCGTTTCCTGCTGTTTCGTCTGTTTCATTCAGTCGCGGTGCGGCTTCGCGTGCGGTCCGTGATTCGGCCGGCTATTCGCTGCTCACGCGGGTCGGCGCCAGCTCCGTTGTGTGATTGCGCCCGTTGGTCGGCGCGCTCCCTGTTCCGTCTGTCTTCGTCGGGGCGTTCCGGTGGCCCCCGCCGTGCCACCCGCATCCGGTGGTGCCGGTCCGCTGCCTCCACTCGTGTGGCAGGGGGTGGGATGTCTCGGTTCTGGCAAATTGGTAGCGATCGCTGTCGGTGCGGGCTTAGCCTCGTACCGTGGGCGTGCTGCACGGCCTGCTGGTCGCCGGCGCCATAGGGCTCATCGCCGTGGCGCCGTGCCTGGTCTGCCTGCTGCTGATTTCCGCCGACGAGATTTTCGAACGAGTCTGGCGTGGTGTTCGGCGGGTCGTCCGGCGGCGTCGCCGTGATCATTCTGCGCTCTGTGGGTGGTGGACCGAGACCCGCCTCGGGCGCCGCTGGCAGCTCAGCCGCCTCGGACGCAGCATCCGCGAAGCCACCGCCGGGAAGCGGCCCGCTCCCGCCTGCCCGCCGATCGAGCAGGTGGCGGGAGACCTTCGCCGGCTCAACCGACTTCGGGGCGGGATCGCTCTGCGGTCGCCGGTATGGTTCAACGCCGTCCAGCGGGCATATGACGAAGGGCTGCGGGTCGCCTGCCGCCAGCTCGGCGTCGAAGAGTACCTCGACGAGCTGGCCGGGGCCGACCTCGAACTCGAGCGGATGCGGCTGGAGGGCGAGTTGGAGCGCGCGGGGCTGGTGCTGCGGGACGCGGGGGCGCAGCAGCGTTGAGGCTGTTCATCGCGGCGTACCCGCCGGCGGATGTCCGTGAGCACTTCGGGGACCTGGTTGCCCGGCTGGCGGTCGCGCGCCCCATGCCGCCGGGGCGCTCCACCAGGTTGGCCACCCCGGACCGCTGGCACCTGACGCTCGCGTTCCTCGGCGACCTGACAGAGGGGCAGGCGGACGGCGCCGCCGACGCGCTGCGCGACCTGCGGGTGAGCCCGCCCACGGTGCGGATCACCGGCGGGAGCCGCTTCGGCCGGGGCCGGTTCACGATCATGGTCGCCGACGTCAAGAAAGCGGCGACAGGGCGCAGGGACGAGGACACGGCTGCGGAGCGCAGGGACGAGGGAGTGGCTGCGGAAAGCAGGGAGCTGGCCGGCCTTGCTGACGCCGTCCGAAAGGCCCTGCGGCGGCGACGGGTGCCGTTCGATCACAAGCCCTTCCGGCCGCACATCACGATCGCCCGACCCGGGGACCGGCTGCCCGCCGCCGAGCTCGCCGCCGACCTGTCGGTCCTCGACGCGTACGAAGGGCCACTGTGGACGGTCGACGAGGTGCGGCTGGTGCGCAGTTTCATGGGGCCGAGACCCGAGTACGAGCCGATCACGACGGTGGCGCTGACCCCGTGAAGGGCAGCGCCACCGGACGACGTCGCGGAACTACCAGGCCCAGGCCTCGGGTCCCGGGCCGCCATTGCCGACGGGCGGGAACAGCTCGTCGAGTCGCTGCAGGGTCGCCTCGTCGAGCTGCAGTTCGAGCGCGCCGAGCGTGTTGTCGAGTTGCTCGCTCGTCCGGGGACCGATGATCGGCGCCGTCACGCCCTCCTGCGCGAGCAGCCAGGCCAGCGCGAGGTTCGCCGGGTCGGTGCCCAGCTCGGCGGCGAGCTTCTCGAACGCCTCGATCGACGACCGGTGCTTTTCCAGGTCCTCGGCCGCGCGCCCCTCGGCGGTGCGGCCCGCCGCACCCGACGCCAGCTTGGCGAGGGCCCCGCTGAGCAGGCCGCCGTGCAGCGGTGACCAGGGGATGACCCCGATGCCGTACCGGCGGGCCGCCGGCAGCACCTCCAGCTCGACCGTGCGGGCCATCAGGTTGTAGAGGCACTGCTCGGCGACCAGGCCCAGGAAGTTGCGCCGGTTCGCCGACTCCTGGGCGGCGGCGATGTGCCATCCGGCGAAGTTGGAGCTCCCGACGTACAACACCTTGCCCTGCGTGACGAGGACCTCCATCGCCTGCCAGATCTCCTCCCAGGGCGTGGTCCGGGAGATGTGGTGCATCTGGTACAGGTCGATGTAGTCGGTCTGCAGTCGCTTGAGGGAGGCGTTGGCCTCGGCGATGATGTGGCGCGCGGAGAGGCCCTGGCCGTTCGGCCACTCCTGCATTTTGCCGTAGACCTTGGTCGCGAGGACGACCTTCTCGCGGCGGCCTCCGCCCTGGGCGAGCCAGCGGCCGATGATCTGCTCGGTGACGCCTTCGCCGAGCTTCCAGCCGTACACGTTTGCGGTGTCGAAGAAGTTGATGCCGTGATCCAGTGCGCGATCCATGATCGCGAAGCTGTCCGGCTCGGTCGTCTTCGGCCCGAAGTTCATGGTCCCGAGACACAGACGGCTGACCGACAGGCCGGTCCGCCCGAGATTCGTGTACTCCATGACTGCCAACCTATCGCGCGATTTTGAACCGCACGGGGCGGCAAGGTCAGCTGGTCTCGCGCGCGGCCGGTGCGCCGCCGAACAGGACGTCGTCCCAGCTGGGCAGGCGCTTGCGGGGCTTCTCCGACGTGGCCGACGGCTGCTCCACCGCGGCGGCGGCCGAGGTCGTGTTGCGGCGCGGACGCAGGACGGCCAGCGACGGCACCGCCGGGACCTCCTTGCTCTGGTCGCTGTCGTCGTCGAACGGCGAGCGGCCGATCAGCGCGGCGGCACCCCGGGCCCGGTTCTCACCCTGGACCGGCGGCGGCGTCACCGCGGGCGCCTCGTCGGACGCGTTGCGGCCCAGCGGGCGGTCGAGCGACGCCAGCAGCGCGTCACGGCCGGCCCGGATCGGGTCGTTGCCCAGCGTGCGGCCGCCGGGACGGCGCTCCGGCGCGGCCGGGCGCATCGGCTCGTGACCGCCGGTGCGGACGGCGTCGGGGCGCAGGCCCAGGTCGCCGCGGCTGCTCTCGCCGCGGGCCGGCAGCGTGCGCTCCGGTGCTGGCGGCTCCTGGCCGAGGATGTGCGGCGCCCGCTCGGTGCAGAGGTATTGCGCCATGTCGTCGTGCGGCGCGACGAGCTGGCGGGCCTTGTCGAGCTCCCACACCGCCTGGGCGGTCGCCTTGCCGCTCGGCCACGTCGCGGTGATCCGCCAGGTGCCGTCCTCGCGCCGGTACGCATCCCAGGAGATCTTCTCGGTGTCGATGCCGTGCTGGCCCAGCCGCGTGTCGACGACCTCGGCGAGCGACGCGCCCTTCTCGGACGTCTTCAGCCGGGTGCGCCGCGCGTGCTGGGCGAGCATCGCGCGCTCCTGGAGGACCGGCCCGGCATACCGCAGGACGCGGTCGACCGGCACGCCGGCGACCCGCGCGACCTCCTCGGCCGATTCGCCGGAGCGGATGCGGGCCTGGATGTCGCGCGGGGCGAGCTGCGAGGAGCCGGTCTCGATCGGGCTCGTCGGATGGCTGTGGTCGGGGCGTAGAGCGCTCTGGACACGCTCGTCGATAGGCAGGGCAAGCAGCCGCCCCACCTCGTCGGCCAGGACAAACGCCTGACCGTCCTCCGAGAGGGCGACGAATCGCACAGGCCGCATAGCGTGCCTCCGTCCCACCCGCTAGCAGGCAATTTCACTCAGCGCCTATCGGCCACAGTACGGCAACCCTAGCTGGAAGAAAGCGCGCCGCGCCGAGAGAAACGGGAAACGGCGCAGATCAGAGGCGCTCGATGACGTAGTCGATGCAGACCGTGAGCGCCTCGACGTCGGCCGGGTCGATGCCCGGGAACATCGCCACGCGGAGCTGGTTGCGGCCCAGCTTGCGGTACGGCTCCGTGTCGACGATCCCGTTGGCCCGCAACGCCTTGGCGATCGCGGTCGCGTCGACCGAGTCGGCGAAGTCGATCGTGCCGATGACGTTCGAGCGGACCGCGGGATCGGCGACGAACGGCGTCGCGACCGGCGAGCGCTCGGCCCACCCGTACAGGATCGAGGCCGACTCGGCGCTGCGCTTGGCCGCGAACGACAGGCCGCCCCCGGCGAGCATCCAGTCGACCTGCTCGGCGGCGAGGAAGATCGTCGCCAGCGCCGGCGTGTTGTAGGTCTGCTCCAGCCGGGAGTTGTCGATCGCGGTCCGCAGGTCGAAGAAGTCCGGGATGTAGCGGCCCGACTCCTTGATCTCGGCGGCACGCGCGATCGCGGCCGGCGACATGAGCGCGATCCACAGCCCGCCGTCGGAGCCGAACGCCTTCTGCGGCGCGAAGTAGTACACGTCGGTCTGGCTGACGTCCACGTCGAGGCCGCCGGCGCCCGAGGTCGCGTCGGTGAGGTGCAGGGCGCCTTCGTCCGTGCCGTCCAGCCGCTTCACCGGCACCGCGACGCCCGTCGAGGTCTCGTTGTGCGGGGTGCAGTACGTGTCGACGCCCTCTTCGGCGCGCAGGAAGGCGCCGGTGCCGGGCTCGGCCTTGACGACGGTCGGCTCACCGAGGAACGGGGCCTTCTTCGCCGCCGAGGCGAACTTCGCGCCGAACTCGCCGAAGCTGGCGAACTGCGCGCGGTCGCGGATCAGGCCGAAGACCGCGATCTCCCAGAACGCGGTGCTCCCGCCGTTGCCCAGGACGACCTCGTAGCCCTCGGGCAGGCTGAAGAGGTCCGCGAGGCCGCGCCGCAGCCGGGCCACCTGGTCGCGCACCGTCTTCTGCCGGTGGCTGGTGCCCAGGTAGGTGGTGGCGACGCCGGCGAGTGCCTGCACCGCCTCGGGCCGGACCTTGCTCGGGCCGGCGCCGAAACGGCCGTCGGCGGGCTTGAGCTCGTCAGGAATGCGGATGTCGGCCATGTCGGTACTCCGGGGTGCGGCGGGCGGGCGGGTACCTCGCGGATCCTGCCATCCGCGCCGCCGGCACCCCGGTGAAATTTACGCTCAGGGCGACGAGCGTCACACCCGAATCACGCGTCGTGCGGGATCTGGTCCCAGCCCTCGACGTCCTGCGGCTTGCGGGGGCCCGGGCCGACGTACTTCGCCGACGGGCGGACCAGCCGGCCCAGCTCCTTCTGCTCCAGGATGTGGGCGCTCCACCCGGCCACGCGGGCGCAGGTGAACATCGACGTGAACATGTGCGCCGGCACCTCGGCGAAGTCGAGCACGACCGCCGACCAGAACTCGACGTTGGTGGCGAGCACCCGGTCGGGGCGACGGGCGTGCAGCTCCTCGAGGGCCGCCTTCTCCAGGGCCTCGGCGACCTCGAAGCGCGGCGCGCCGAGCTCCTTCGCGGTGCGGCGCAGGACGCGGGCGCGCGGGTCCTCGGCGCGATAGACCCGGTGGCCGAAGCCCATCAGGCGCTCGCCGCGGTCGAGGACGTTCTTCACGTATCCCTCGGCGTCACCGCTGCGCTCGACGGCCTCGATCATGCCGAGGACACGCGACGGCGCACCGCCGTGCAGCGGGCCGGACAGGGCGCCGATCCCGGAGGAGATGCAGGCGGCCGCGTCGGCGCCGGTGGAGGCGACCACGCGGGTGGTGAAGGTGGAGGCGTTCATGCCGTGCTCGGCGGCGGAGATGAAGTACGCGTCGACGGCCTTCACGTGCCGCGGGTCGGGCTCGCCCCGCCAGCGGCGCATGAACCGCTCGACGATGGTCGACGCCTTGTCGATCTCCTTCTGCGGCACGGCGGGGAGGCCGAGGCCGCGGGCGGCCTGGGCGACGAACGACAGGGCGGTGACGCTGACCCGGGCGAGGTCCTCGCGGGCCTGCGGGGTCTCGATGTCGAGAAGCTGGCCGAGTCCCCAGTAGGGGGCCAGCATGGCTACGGCGGACTGCACGTCGACCCGGATGTCACCGGAGTGCACCGGCACCGGGAACGGCTCCGCGGGCGGCAGGCCCGGGCCGAACTTCCCGTCGACCAGCAGCGCCCAAACATTGCCGAACGACACCTGACCGATGAGATCCTCGATGTCGACGCCGCGATAGCGCAGCGCGCCGCCTTCCTTGTCGGGCTCCGCAATCTCGGATTCGAAGGCGATGACACCCTCGAGTCCCGGCTTGAAATCGGACATCACACACTCCTGTGGGTCGGGGTGTCGAACCTTTTTGTTACCCGCCGGTCTTCTCTCTGACATCTTGACCCCGGCGCGTTGCCGTTGCCGACTGAACGGGGCCTCAGATGTGTCATGCGTGACACATCTTCACGCATATGACATCGGCGGAGGAAGGATGTGGGCGTGAGACCCAGCACATCACCGCAAGATTTGTCGCGGATGCGTACGGAGTACGCGGGCGAACTCACCGAGGACTCCCTTGCCGACGACTGGCTCTCGCAGTTCGCCACCTGGTTCGCCGACGCCGTCGAGTCGGACGTTCCCGAGCCCAACGCGATGCTCCTCGCCACGGCCTCCGCCGACGGGCGCCCGTCCGCCCGCACCGTGCTGCTCAAGGGGTACGACCAGCGCGGATTCACGTTCTTCACGAACTACGAGTCGCGCAAGGGCGACGACCTCGCGGGCAACCCCAGGGCGTCGCTCGTCTTCCCGTGGTACGCCCTCCATCGGCAGGTCATCGTCCTCGGCACCGTCGAGAAGGTCGCGCGCGAGGAGACCGAGGAGTACTTCGCCAAGCGTCCCCGGAGCGCGCAGCTGGGCGCCTGGGCCAGCCCGCAGTCGAGCGTGCTGCGGTCCCGTGAGGAACTGGAACGGCGGTTCGCGGACGCCGAGCGGCGGTTCGGCGACGGCGTGATCGAGCCGCCGCCGCACTGGGGCGGATACCGGGTCACGCCCGAAGAGGTCGAGTTCTGGCAGGGCCGCCCCAGCCGCCTGCACGACCGCTTGCGCTTCACCCGGCACGGTGTCGAGAGACTCGCACCGTGACGGTCACGTCGGACAAGCCGACCAGCTGGATCCGTAAGCACGCCATCGACATCCGCCCCCTGCGTCACGCCGCGTACCGCCGCGTCTTCATCGGCAACGCCGTCTCCTTCTTCGGCGTGCAGTTCACGGCGGTGGCCGTCCCGGTGCAGATCTACGACCTCACCAGGTCCGCCTTCTGGGTCGGCGTCTCCAGCTTCGTCGGGCTGATCCCGCTGATCCTGTTCTCCCTCTGGGGCGGGGCGATCGCCGACGCGTTCGACCGGCGCAAGGTGCTGCTCCTGAGCTCGACGCTGATGTGGGTGACGACGCTCGGCCTGTTCGCGCAGGCGCTGCTGCACCTGGAGAACGCCTGGCTGATGCTCGTGCTGGTCGCCGCGCAATCGGCGGGCTTCGGGATCAACAGTCCGGTCCGGCAGGCGATCATCCCCGCGTTGATCGACAAGAACGAGGTCGCCGCGGCCCAGACACTGGGCTTCACGGTGTCGAACATCGCCGCGATCGGTGGACCGGTCGGCGCCGGTGTTGTCATCGCCGCGTTCGACGTCTCCGCCGCGTACGCGATCGACGCCGTGCTCTTCACCGTCGTACTGTGGGCGGCGCTGCGGCTGCCGAGCGTCCCGCCGGGCGGCACGAAGGCGACCGGCGGCTTGCGCGACGTCCGCGACGGCCTGCGGTTCCTGGCCGGCTCGAAGATCATCCTGCTGACGTTCGCGATCGACATCGCCGCGATGGTGCTGGCGATGCCGAAGGCCCTGTTCCCGGTCGTGGCCGACGAGCGCTTCGGTGCGGCGTCGCTCGGCTGGCTGTACGCCTCGATCGCCATCGGCGCGGCGCTCGCCGGGCTGACGTCGGGCTGGATCGGGCGCGTGCACCGGCAGGGGATCGCGCTGGTGCTCGCGGTGGTGGGCTGGGGCCTCGCGGTCGCGGCGGCCGGCGCGGTGCCGTGGTTGTGGGCGTGCGTAGCTCTCATGGCCGTCGCGGGCGCGGCGGACATGGTGAGCGGTGTGTACCGGCAGACGGTGCTCCTCAGCGCTCCGGACGAGATGCGGGGGCGGCTCCAGGGCGTCTTCTTCGCCGTGGTCGCCGGAGGTCCACGTCTGGGTGACCTTCGGGCGGGTTCCGTCGCCGATGTGACCGACGCCACCTTCTCGTGGGTCAGCGGCGGCATCGCCGCGGCGGTGGTCGCGGTCGTTCTCGCGATGACATTCCCTGTCCTCCTCCGCTACACCGACCGGTCACACTGACGATATTGTCGCGGCCATGGACACCGCGCAGCTTTCGCTCGCCCCTTCAGGTACACAGTGGACGATCGCCTCGGGCGGCCACGAGGCCGTCATCGTCGAGGTGGGCGGTGGTATCCGCAGTTATACCGTCGACGGCGAGGACGTCGTCGCCGGTTTCGCCGAGGACGAGCGTTCGATCGGCTCCGCCGGGCAGGTCCTGGCGCCGTGGCCTAACCGGATCCGCGACGGGCAATACTCGTTCGGCGGCGAGCACCACCAGTTGCCGCTCACCGAGCCGGAGCGGCACAACGCCATCCACGGTCTGGTCAACTGGGCCCGCTGGCGGCTCGTCGACGCCGCACCCGACAGCGTCACCGTCGAGCACGACCTGGTGCCGCAGCCCGGGTACCCCTGGCCGCTGCGCCTGCGGACCACCTGGTCGGTCGGCGACGCCGGCCTGCGCGCGTCGCACGAGGTGACGAACGTCGGCGGGACGGCGGCGCCGTTCGGCCTGGCCACCCACCCGTACGTGATCATTCCTGGCGTCCCGGTCGACGACCTGACGCTGCGCGTGCCGGCCCGCAGCCGGCTGCTGACCGACGCGCGGCTGTTGCCGATCGGCGCGGCGCGGGTCGCCGGCAGCGAGTACGACTTCACGGAGGGGCGCCGGCTCGGCAGCACCGTCCTGGACACGGCCTTCGGTGAGGCGGACACGGACGCCGAGGGCGGCTCCCAGGTGGTGGTCACCGCTCCCGACGGGCGCGGTGTCACGGTCTGGGCCGACTCCTCCTTCGGCTGGTGGCAGATCTACTCGTCGGACACGCTCCCGGCCGGCCGCCTGCGCAAGGCCCTTGCGATCGAGCCGATGACCTGCCCTCCCGACGCGTTCCGTTCGGGGCGTGACGTGGTGACCTTGGCTCCGGGCATCTCCTGGCGCGGCACCTGGGGGATCCGCACGATCTAGTCTCACCTCGTGGAACTTTCCGAGGTGATCCGCCGGCGGCGGATGGTGCGCAACTACGACCCTGACCGACCGGTCCCCGCGGAGCTGGTCGACAAGCTGCTCGGCTATGCCGTGCACGCCCCGTCGGCCGGCTTCTCGCAGGGCTGGGAGTTTCTGGTGCTGACGTCGCCCGAGGACCGTGCGCTGTTCTGGTCGGTCACCACGCCCGAGGACGCCCTGCCGTCGGGCTGGCTGGAGGGCATGGGCCGCGCGCCGGTGATCATCGTGCCGCACAGCCATCGCGACGCGTACCTCGATCGGTACGCCGAGCCGGACAAGGGCTGGACCGACCGCGACGAGGCCCGCTGGCCGGTGCCCTACTGGCACATCGACACCGGCATGGCCAGCCTGCTGGTCCTGCTCGGCGCGGTCGACGAAGGGCTGGGCGCCTGTTTCTTCGGCATCCCGCCGTCACGCACGGAGGCGTACCGGTCGGCGTTCGAGGTGCCCGACGCCTACACGCCGATCGGCGCCGTCACTCTCGGCTACCGGGCGGGGGACAAGAAGTCCCCGTCCCTGAAGCGGGGCCGTCGCACCTCGGAGACGGTCACTCACCGTGGTCGGTGGAGTACCAGGACCGATTTGTGACCTCGCGCGAGCCGGGAACTGTCGTACGGGGTCGGTACCCTGGCACGGTCAGGGGGGTGAAACGTTCATGATCTTCAAGGCGGTCCGCGACGGTCGGCCTTATCCGGAGCATGGGCTGACGTTGAAGCAGTGGTCCGAGATTCCTCCGCGGCCGGTGCGCCTGGACCAGCTCATCACCACCAAGCGTGAGCTGGCCCTGGACAAGCTGCTCGCCGAGGACTCGACGTTCTACGGTGACCTGTTTCCGCACGTGGTGCAGTGGGAGGGCGGCCTCTATCTGGAGGACGGTCTGCACCGCGCCCTGCGGGCGGCACTCCAGCAACGCACGTCGATCCACGCCCGGGTGCTGGTGGCGTAGCCGCCCGGCATGCCGAGCATGCCGGGCGGGTGGCGGTCGTCGAACATGAACGGTCCTAAGCTGTGAATCGTGACAACCCGACCGCTGGACCTGCTCGACGTTGATGCCCTGCACTCCGAGGAGGAGCTGGCCATCCGCGCCGTCGTGCGCAGGGTGGTCGACGACCACGTGCGGCCGAACGTGGCCGAGTGGTATGAGCAGGGCCAGGTCCCGGTCCGTGAGCTGGCACGAGAGTTCGCCAAGGTCGGGCTACTCGGCATGCACCTGCACGGATACGGATGTGCCGGGGCGAGCGCCGTCGCCTATGGGCTGGCCTGTCTTGAGCTCGAGGCCGGCGACTCCGGGGTGCGCAGCCTCGTGTCCGTCCAGGGGTCGCTCGCCATGTTCGCCATCTGGAAATTCGGGTCGGACGAGCAGAAGGACGAGTGGCTGCCGCGCATGGCCGCCGGCGACGCGATCGGGTGCTTCGGGCTGACCGAGCCCGACCACGGCTCGGACCCGGCCTCGATGAGCACGAAGGCGCGGCGCGACGGGAGCGACTGGATCCTCAGCGGAGGCAAGATGTGGATCACCAATGCGCCGGTCGCGGACGTCGCGGTCGTCTGGGCGCGGACCGAGGACGGGATCTCCGGCTTCGCGGTGCCGATGGACACGCCCGGCGTGACCGCCCGCGAGGTGCGCCACAAGCTGTCGCTGCGCGCGTCCTGCACCGGCGAGATCGTCCTCGACGACGTGCGGCTCCCGGCGAGCGCCCAGCTGCCGGCGGCCCGCGGGCTCAAGGCGCCGCTGTCGTGCCTGACCGAGGCGCGGTACGGGATCGTGTGGGGCGCCCTCGGCGCGGCCCGCGACAGCCTGCACACCGCACTCGACTACGCCGGCGCGCGGGAGCAGTTCGGCCGGCCGATCGCCGGCTTCCAGCTCACCCAGGCCAAGCTCGCCGACGCCGCCGTCGAGCTGCAGAAGGGCTACCTGCTGGCGCTGCACCTCGGGCGGCGTGCCGATCAGGGCGTGCTGCGGCCCGAGCAGGTCAGCGTGGGCAAGCTCAACAACGTGCGTGAGGCCCTCGCGATCGCCCGGCAGTGCCGCACGGTCCTCGGCGCCAACGGGATCAGCGCCGAGTATCCCGTCATGCGGCACGCCGCCAATCTGGAGACGGTGCTGACCTACGAGGGCACGTCGGAGATCCATCAGCTGGTCATCGGGCAGGCGTTGACGGGGATCGCCGCGTTCTCCTGACGCGGGTGGGGTGAATCGTCGACGAAGCGTGCTGAGATCGACTCGCAACGTTTTGCGGACGCCCTTACCGTGTGAGGGAGAAGAGCCTCCCGAGGAGTCCAGCATGGCCCGCAACGATGAGAACGGCGCCTCCGTGGAGGCGCCGAAGGAGCCCAAGACCGCGGAATACCCGGAGGTCACCGGCCCGCGGACCGATCCCGTCGAACCCCGTCCCGACAAGGAGCCCGTCGTCCCGGTCAAGGCCGGTGGCGGCACGATGCGCGGGCTCTTCTGGTTGGTCGCCACCATCGGTCTGGTCGTCGCCGTGGTCCTCGGCGCGAAGACCGTCGGGCTCTTCCCGGAGCTGAAGAACCCGTTCGCCCAGGAGCAGACCGATCGCAGCGGCCCAGCCCTGCTCAAGTCGGTGCAGGACCTGAGCCAGTACGTCGCGGCCGAGGGCAACTTCGAGGTCATCGTCGATGTGCAGAAGGACCGCAAGTACATTCCGGACTTCCTGCTCAACGAGCGCATCCTGTTCGTGGCGGCCGGCTCCGTCGAGGTGTACGTCGACTTCGCGAGCATCGGTCAGGGCGCGGTGAAGGAGTCCGAGGACCGGCGCTCGGTGGAGATCACACTGCCCGCGCCGCAGCTTCGGCCGGTGCGGATCAACAACGAGCGCAGCTATGTCTACTCCGAGGAGCGCGGCGTCTTCAACCGCATCGGTGACGTGTTCAACTCCGACCCGAACCGGCTCCAGGAGGTGTACAAGCTCGCCGAGCAGAAGATCGGCGACGCCGCCAAGCAGGCCGACCTGGGCAAGCGCGCCGAGGAGAACACCCGCCGGATGCTCCAGCAGTTCCTGGGGGCGCTGGGCTACACCTCCGTCACCGTGCACTTCCCGGCGGGCTGATCGGGCGTTCCGACTAAAGGTTCCGTAACAGTAGTTACGCGGTAACACGGTGAACACTGGTCATTTACCCGATGGACCAAGTTGCGTGCCCCTCATCACAGTATTTGACTCGGGGTAACTGGTTGATCCGCGATCTGCTGACCTGGGGCGGAGGTGACGGTGGCTACCGTCGCACTCAAAGATGTGATGAAGGTGTTCGCCGACGGCACCGTTGCTGTCGACCGAGTGAACCTCGACGTGGGACAGGGCGAGTTCATGGTGCTCCTCGGTCCCAGTGGTTGTGGCAAGTCGACGCTGCTGCGGATGGTGGCCGGCCTCGAGGACCCCACCTCGGGCGCCATCGTCATGGACGGCGAGCTTGCCAACGACCTTCCGCCGCGGGAGCGGGGCGTCGCCATGGTCTTCCAGGACTTCGCGCTCTATCCGCACATGACGGTCGGCGAGAACATCGGCTTCCCGTTGCGGTTGTCCGGTGTCGAGGCCGAGCCCCGGGCGGAGCAGGTCGCCGAGGTGGCGAGCGCGCTCGGCATCGGTGACGTGCTCGCCCGCAAGCCCGGCCAGCTCTCCGGTGGCCAGCGCCAGCGGGTGGCGATGGGCCGGGCGATCGTGCGGCGTCCGAAGCTCTTCCTGATGGACGAGCCGCTGTCCAACTTGGACAGCGGCCTGCGGGCCGAGCTGCGCGCCGAGATCTCCGGCCTCGTGCGCGAGCTGGGCGTCACGACGATCTACGTGACGCACGACCAGGCCGAGGCGCTGACCATGGCGGACCGTGTCGCCATCCTCCGCAAGGGTGTCCTCCAGGACGTCGGCACCCCGACGCAGGTGTACGGCCGACCGGCGACGCTCTACGTCGCCGCCTTCCTCGGCAGCCCCCGCATGAACCTGCTCGAGGCCGAGGTCTACGTGCACCTCGACCGGCACATCGCCCTGCACATGGGCGACCAGGTCCTGCACCTGCCGTGGAACGACCTGCGCTCGCGCCAGGTCGCCCACTTCCACGGCGAGCGGATCGTCATCGGCGTCCGGGCCGAGGCACTCACCCCGGTGCCCGACACGACGAGCGGTGACGTCCTGCGCGGCCGGATCCGGTACCTCGAACACCACGGCCACGAGTCGCTCGCGTTCCTCGACATCGGCGCCACCGCCGTGATCGTCGACGAGATCGGCAAGCCGCCCACCGACGTGTCGATCAACGGCGGCGGCCTGCGCCGCTTCGTCAGCCGGTTGACCGGCCGGGGCGGTGGGTCGAGCGACGCGGAGCTCGTGGGCGCCGGCGTCAACGGCCGCGGTCCGCGCCGCGCGAACGAGAGCGTGCTGAGCGACCCGGGCCGGCACCACCGCCGCCCCGCGGAGCTCGCGGTGCGACTCGCGCCGTATCCCGCAGTCACTCATGGTCACCCATTGACGGTCGCTGTGCGCATGGAGGCACTACACTTTTTCGACGAAAGGGGACAGCGCATCGATGTGGGGTGGCGCTGAGTGACCTGGCTCGCGTAGCCTGCGTCGAACTTCGACGGAGTAGGGGGAAGCTCCGATGGCGACTCACGGCGAGCCCGGCGGCGGGCTGCTCATCATCGAGCGGATTCTGCGCGACCGGGATTCGATCTGGCGACAGATCGGCGAGGAACGTGATCTCGGCAAGCTCACACGACAGATGCTCTACAGCTCCGTAGTGGCCCTGGCCTGCTACGGAGCCGTGCTTGGCGCGTCCAACAGCGTGGCACAGGCCGGATTGTCCGCGCTCAAGCTGCCGCTGCTGTTCCTGACCACCCTGGCCATCTGCCTGCCCACGCTCTACCTGTTCAACCTCGTCTTCGGTGCGCGGTTGCAGGTGAAGCAGGCATTGGCGCTGGTCATGGTGACGATCACCGTCACGTCGGTGTTGTCGCTCGCGTTCGCGCCGATCAGCCTGTTCTTTCTGATCACCGCGTTCAGCTACTCGTTCTTCAAGATCCTGAATGTGGGGATCCTGACGCTCGCCGCCTTTGTCGGCCTGCGGTTTCTCACCGTCGGCATGCGCACGCTCAACGAGCACACCGCGGCGATCGCTGCCGCCAAGCGCCGGCAGCGGGAGGGGCAGGAGCGGGCCGCGGCGGCCACGCTGGCCGCGCTCGAGGCCCCCGCGGAGAACGTGCCGGTGTCGCCGGCCCCGGCCGGTGCTCCGGCGGACGGGGAGGGCAACGATGACGGGGAGTTGGTGCCGGCGGCCGTCCCCGCGATGAGCGGCAACGGCGCGGCGCCGCAGGCGGCCGTGCTGCCCCAGCCGGTCCCGGCGCATCCCGGCCCACCGTTGCTGATGCCCGACGGGCGCTACGCCTACCCGATCCCGCACGTCGCGCCGCAGCCGCCGGTGCGGCCGGCGCCCCAGCAGCTCCCGCCCGGCGAACGTCCGGCGAGCATGGCCCTGCTCAACGTCTGGATTCTGCTGTTCGGCTTCGTCGGCACCCAGCTGGCGTGGACGCTGCGGCCGTTCTTCGGTGAGCCGCACCAGAAGTTCGAGGTCTTCCGCAAGATCGAGGGCAACTTCTACGTCAACATCGTCCACGCGATCGCCGACCTGTTCACCTGAGTTGCTACTGGCCGGTAACATCCCGGCATGACTGTTGACGCCAAGGCCCTCGCAGCGGGGCTCACGTCCGCGGTGCCGTTCGCGCGCACCGTCGGCATCGAGATCGTTGACGTGACCGTCGGTGGCGACGGCATCCGTGCCGTCGCCACGCTGCCCGACGAGGAGCGTCTACACAACCATGTCGCCGGGCCACACGCTGGCGCACTGTTCGCCCTGGGGGAGACTGCCTCCGGGGCGGTGGTGATGGCCGCCTTCGGCCCGCACCTGGCGCTCGGCACGCCGCTCGCGGTCCGGGCCGACATCGCCTACAAGAAGCTGGCCGTCGGGCCGGTCCGGGCCACCGCCACCCTCGGTCGCGGCGTGGACGAGGTGCTGGCCGAGCTCAGCAACGGCGAGCGCCCCGAGTTTCCGGTGACGATCGAGATCACGCGCGCCGACGGCGCCGTGACGACCGAGATGACGGTCGTCTGGACGATCCGTCCGCACCGCTGACCGCCCGTATTTTGGCCGCCCGGCGGGTAATACGGTAAGGCTGGTGTTAACTACTGGAAGGTTTCTTGACTATTACTGAGATGTGATGTGACCATTCTCGCCAGGTGAGAAGGGTGGTTCACGCATGGATGCAAGCACGGGGGTCGATCTGGTCGGCATGGCGGATGCCGTGCTCCAGCCAGGTTTCATTGGCAAAGAGCCACCACCGTGGCTACGCCGCCGCCTCGCCGAAGGGCTGGGCGGCGTTGCACTCTTCGCTCGCAACGTCGTCGACCGCGACCAGGTCGCGGAGCTGACCGCGGCGTTACGCGCGGAGAAGCCCGACGTCATCGTCGCGATCGACGAGGAGGCCGGCGACGTCACCCGGCTCGACGCGCACAACGGCAGCCCCTGGCCGGGCAACCTCGCCCTCGGTGCGATCGACGACCCGGCGCTGACCCGCGAGGTCGCCCACCATCTGGGCCGCGACCTGGCCGCCGTGGGCGTCACGTTCGACTACGCGCCCGACGCCGACGTCAACTCCGACCCCAACAACCCGGTCATCGGCTCCCGCGCCTTCGGCGCCGATCCCGAGCGGGTCGCTCGGCACACCGCCGCCTGGATCAGCGGGTTGCAGGAGGCCGGCGTCGCCGCGTGCGCCAAGCACTTCCCCGGCCACGGCAACACCAGCGTCGACTCGCACCTGGACGTGCCGATCATCAAGGCGAGCCGGGCCGACCTCGAGGCGACCGAACTCGTGCCGTTCCGGGCCGCGATCGACGCCGGGGTCATGGCGGTCATGAGCGCCCACCTGCGGGTCCCCGCCATCGACCCCGACCTGCCCGCCACACTGAGCCGGCGGATCATGACCGACCTGCTGCGCGGCGAGCTGGGCTTCGACGGCCTGATCGTCACCGACGGCATCGAGATGCGGGCCGTCTCCGACCGGTTCGGTATCGCGCGGGCCACGGTCATGGCGATCGCCGCGGGCGCCGACGCGGTCTGTGTCGGCGGTGACCATGCCGACGAGGAGACCGCGACGATGCTCCGCGACGCCGTGGTCGAGGCCGTCCGTGCCGGTGAGCTGTCCGAGGAGCGCCTCGCCGACGCCGCCGCCCGGGTGGCGCGGCTCGCCGCCTGGTCGGTCGCGGCGCCGAAGGTGGCGCCGGACCCGAGCGCGGCCGGCCTCGGGCTCTCCGCCGCGCGGCGGGCACTGCGGATCAACGCACCCGACGCGGTGTTCCCGCTCGCCGCCAACCCGTACGTGATCGAGTTCCAGCCGCAGCTCAACTTCGCCATCGCGCCCGAGACGCCGTGGGGCGTCCTTGCGCCGCTGGTCGAGCTGCTGCCGGACACCGCCGGTGTGCGCCTGACGTCCGAGGCCGGGCTGTCCGAGGCGTTGGAGGCGTCGGTCGGCCGGCCGCTCGTCCTGGTCGTCCGGGATCCGCACCGGTACCCCTGGATGGCCGACGGCCTGCGCGCCTCCCTCGCCGTGCGTCCCGACGCGGTGGTCGTCGAGATGGGGGTGCCCGCCGACCCGCGCGGCACCGTCCACATCGTGACCTTCGGCGCGACGGCCGCCTCGGGCCGCGCGGTGGCGGAGCTGCTGGCAGGGCGGTGACCCGCGCGCACCCTGAGCGCGCGCACAGCCGCCGTTGCCCGGGGCGGTCTAGCATGCCGGTATGTCCCGCACCCAGACCCGCCCCGGGGTCCTCCTCGCCGGTGTCGCCGCTCTTGCCGCGGTGCTCGTCGCTCTCACCGGCTGCACCAGCAAGTCCGACAAGAAGGACGGCACGGACGCGGCGGATGCCAACCTGCCGGCCGCCGAAGGGCTGCTCAAGGAGTCCGCGGCGGCAATGGGCAACATCAAGACCGCCAAGTTCCTCATCACCGCCGACGGCACGATCGCCGGCGTGGCCCTCAAGCGCGCCGAGGGTGTGCTGACCAGGGAGGGCAGTGCCCAGGGCACCGCGCAGGTCGAGCAGATGGGGACCACCGCCGAGCTGTCGTTCACGATCGTCGGGCAGACCGTGTGGCTGAAGGGCGCGACCGGCGGCTACCAGCAGCTCCCGCTGGCCCTTGCCGCCTCCGTCTACGACCCGTCGGCGATCCTCAACCCCGACAAGGGCATCGCCAAGGTGATCGGCACGGCCACCGAGGGCAAGACCGAGGCCGCCGAGTCGGTCGAGGGCCAGGACACCTACCGCGTCTCCGCGAAGTTCCCCGCCGAGCACCTCTCCAACGTCGTGCCCGGGGTCACCGGCAGTGTGCCCGGCAAACTGTGGATCGCCAAGGACGGCAAGCGGCTGATCAAGGCGACGTTCGACCTGCCCGCCGTCGGCGACGCGAAGGGCGGCACGGTCATCGTGACCTTCAAGGAGTTCGACGCGACCGTGAACATCAGTGCTCCGAAGTGAGCCGGTAGCGCCGGCCGTGACGGCGCCGCAGCCGCGGCGCCGTCTGGCCATCGGCGTCGGCGGCGCGGCGGTGCTGCTCGCCGCGCTCGACGCCTACGTGGTCGTCGGCGTGCTCACCGACATCCTCGACGCGCTACACATCGCGGTCAACCGGCTGGAACGGGTGACACCGGTCGTCACCGGGTTCCTGCTCGGGTACATCGCCGGCATGCCCTTGCTCGGCTCGCTCTCCGACCGCTTCGGCCGGCGGCCCGTGATCGTCGCCTGCCTGCTGGGGTTTGCGGCCGGTTCGGCGCTGACCGCGGCGTCGGGCGACTCGATCTGGCTGCTGGCATCCGGCCGCGCTGTGCAGGGCCTGGCCGGCGGCGCGCTGCTGCCGGTGACGCTGGCGCTGGCCGGGGACCTGTGGGCCGAGCACCGGCGGGCCACGGTCCTCGGCGCGGTCGGCGCCGCACAGGAGCTGGGCAGCGTGCTCGGCCCGCTCTACGGCGTCGGAATCGCGGCGTGGCTGGGCTGGCGGGGCATCTTCTGGCTCAACCTCCCGCTGGTCGCGATCGCGATCGTGCTCGTCTGGGTGGCGCTGCCGGGCGGGTCGGCCGGCAGCCGCACCGCAAAAACCGATCTCGTGGGCGGCACGCTCCTGGCGCTGGTGCTGGGCGCGGCGGTCGTCGCGTTGTACAACCCGGATCCCGAGCGGTCCGTCCTGCCGCCGTGGGGGCCGTGGACCCTGGCCGGCGCGGCCGCCGGGGCGGTGCTGTTCGTGCTGTGGGAGCTCCGCGCCCGTACGAAGCTGCTGGACCTCACCGACGTCCGCAAGGGACCGTTCTTCGCCACCCTCGGAGCGAGCTTCTGCGCCGGGGCCGCGCTCATGGTGACGCTGGTCGACGTGGAGTTGGTCGCGCAGACGCTGCTCGGCAAGTCCGGCGTGCAGGCGACGCTCGTGCTCACTCGGTTCCTGGTGGCGCTGCCGGTCGGCGCGGTGCTGGGTGGATGGCTGGTCGCCCGGCTCGGCGAACGGTGGGTGACGGTCGGCGGGCTGGTCGTCGCCGCCGCCGGATACTTCATGATCGCCGACGGGCTGTCGTCCCGCGCCCTCGACGTGCACCTGGTGATCGCCGGGTTCGGCCTCGGGCTCGTCATCGCCCCGCTGTCCGGTGCCGTGCTCCGCGTGACCCCGGGCGGCCAGCACGGCGTCGCGTCGTCGGCCGTGGTGGTGGCCCGGATGATGGGCATGCTGATCGGTGTGGCGGGGCTGACCGCCTGGGGCCTGCACCGCTTCCACGAGCTGACGGCGTCGCTGGACTTCCCGCTCGTGTTCGGCAAGCCCGCCGACGAGCAGCGCCGGCTCATGGACGCCTACGCGGCGGCCCTGCAGGACGCGCTTCGCACGGAGTACCGCGAAATCTTCCTGATCACCGCGGTCATCTGCCTGCTGGGTGCCGCGTTCGGCCTGCTCCTCGGCGGGAGACGGGTGTCGCGGCCGGCTCAGAGGTAGCCGGTTGAGCGGGCCAGGGCGCAGACGGCCACCAGACGGAGGGTCGGCCACTCCGCCCTCGCCCAGTCCAGCTCGGCGATCGGCGGCAGCTGCCACTCGGCCTCGATCAGCGCGTCGCGCACGCCGGTCGCATACCCCGCGAGCGCGACGACACTCGGCCCGCGTTCGGGATCGCCGAGCGCGTCCCGGACCGCTGCCGCGTGCTGGTCTATGGCGGCCCGCAGTCCGGCGGACGCGGCGGCGGCCTGCAGGCCGGCCTCGCCCAGCCAGGTCATCAACCCGTTGAGCGTCGCCCGTGCCGCGGTTTGGCGGGTGGCTTCGGCCATGTCTCTGAACATGCCGTCGACTTCGGTCACGCCAACCGCCGGATGACCCCGATACCCGGGCCGCACCCCGCTCGACCGGGGAAGCAACTCAGCCGTAGCTGCGGACCTTCGACTCGTTCGGCATGAGCACCCACAGGACGAGGTAGACGACGAACTGCGGGCCCGGCAGCAGGCACGAGATGATGAAGATCAGCCGCATGATGTTCGGCGAGAGGCCGAACCGGCGAGCGAGACCCGCGCAGACGCCGGCGATCCAACGGTTGTCACGGGGCCTGACGAGACTGGACATCACTGAACTCCTTCATCGATGTGTACTTCAACGGTAGAAATGCCCGCGCCGCCCGCCCTCCAACCTTTGACCGAACTTCACGTGCCGGACCACTAGGGATTCGTCCGCACGGGTATCGAGTTGGTTGCCGAGCGTTGCGTCCCGGTTGAGCTCCTCACCGTCGGCGTGACGCGCCCGATGCCAGGTGTGTCCAAGCCCCTGACGGAAGGCACACTCATCGTGACCCGGTTCGCCCGCCGCGCCACTGCCATCGCCGCCGCCCTGGTGGTTGCCCCTCTCGGCCTGACGCTCGCCGTCACCGCCGTCGCCTCCGCCGCACCCGTCGCGGTCACCACGGTCCAGGCGGCCGGTGCGACGCTCTCGGACGGCCTCACGGCCGCCACGAAGGCGACGCCGAAGAAGAAGAAAAAGAAGAAGACGACGAAGGCGAAGAAGACGACCCCGGCGCCCGCCAAGCCGACCACCCCGACCACCCCGGCCACCCAGCCGGCCCCGGCCGCCCCGAGCGACCACAGCGCCCTGGAGAACCAGGTCGTCACGCTCACGAACAACTACCGCACCGCCAACGGCTGCGGCGCGCTGCGCATCGACAGCCGCCTGGTCGCCGCCGCGCGGGCACACAGCACCGACATGGTGTCGCAGAACTTCTTCTCGCACACCGGCTCCGACGGCAGCAACTTCGTCCAGCGTGAGGCCCGTGCCGGCTACACGACCGGCGCCTCGGCCGAGAACATCGCGTGGGGCTACCGCACCCCGCAGGACGTCGTCAACGGGTGGATCAACAGCTCGGGACACCGGGCCAACATCCTCAACTGCTCCAGCGTCGCGGTGGGCGTCGGTGTGGCGTACAAGGCCGACGGCACCCCGTACTGGACCCAGGACTTCGGTCGCGTCTAGAGAGGTCTTGCGACGGTTCCTGCGGCCGGTGGGCGTCACCCTCGTGGCGCTCGCCGGCCGCGGTTCCGGCGGGTAGGCGCCTACATGCGCTGATCGGGCAGATGACACAGAAAATCCAGGTCCGGTTCACGACGCTTTCCTAGCGTTGCGCATCATGGGAAACCTTCGACGAGTCGGCGTCGGCCTCGGCCTCGGCGTCCTCACTCTTGCCGTCGCCGCCCCCAGCGCCTCCGCGCACGGGCCGTCCGGCCAGACCTTCGGCCGGGCCACCCTCACCGGCTGGGCCGCGCTGCCGGCGGCCACCTTCGTGCCGGCGAGCGAGCCGTCCGGGTCACTGCTCGGCGGCACCCCGTCCAACGGCATCACGCCGCCGTTCGACGACCAGCCGGTCCAGGGCTTCAGTGGCATCGTCCGCAACGGTGACGGCACGTTCGAGGTGCTGTCCGACAACGGCTACGGCAACAAGGCCAACAGCGCCGACTTCGTGCTGCGCATCCACCGCGTCGGGCCGGACTACGGCACGAAGACGGTCGACGTGCTCGGCGGCATCAACCTGACCGACCCCAAGGGCTACGTCCCGTTCCCGCTGACCCGCGCCGACCGGGTGCTCACCGGCGCCGACTTCGACGTCGAGTCGATCCAGCGGGCCAAGGACGGCTCGTACTGGATCGGCGACGAGTTCGGCCCGTACCTGCTGCACTTCGACCGGGCCGGCCGCCTCCTCCAGGCGCCGATCCCGCTGCCCGGCGTGCGCGCCCCGGAGAACCCGCTCGGCAACCCGAACCTGCCCAGCAGCAAGGGCTTCGAGGGCATGGCCCAGTCGCCCGACGGCAAGAAGCTCTACCCGCTGCTCGAGGGCGTTGTCGCCGGCGACCCGGCGGGCGCGCTGCGGTTCAACGAGTTCGACGTGGTGAAGCAGCAGTTCACCGGCAAGCGGTACACCTACCAGCTCGAGGACCCGGCCAACGCCATCGGCGACGCGATCGCCGTCGATGAGGACCGCTTCCTGATCATCGAGCGGGACAACGGCCAGGGCGACACGGCGAAGTTCAAGCGGATCTACCTCGCCGACAAGCGGGACCGCAACCGCGACGGCAAGATGGACAAGACGCTGGTCGCCGACCTGATGAACATCGCCGACCCCCGTCACCTGGGCGGCAGCGCCGACGTCTTCACCTTCCCGTTCCAGACGATCGAGGACGTCGTGCTGCTCGACGACCGCACGCTCGGCGTGGTCAACGACAACAACTTCCCGTTCTCGAGCGGCCGGACCGCCGGCAAGCCCGACAACAACGAGTTCATCACCATCCGCCTGACCGACAGCCTGCACCCGGACAAGCGCCTCCTGAAGTAGCCCGTCGATCTTGCGCTTGTGGTGCCTCGACACTCCCGGGATGCCGGGTTTGTCAGGCACCACAACTGCATGATCAACGCGGCCGGAGGTGTCAGGAGTGGACGAGCGTGCAGACCGCGAGCAGGCGGAGCATCGCCCAGCTCGGCTGGGACCAGTCCGCCAGGGCGTCGCCTGCCTCACGGGCGGCGTCGCGGATGGCGGCCGCATAGCCGGCCAGCGCCACCGGGTCGAGCAGCGTGCCGCCGAGTGACTCGCGGATCGAAGCGGCGTGTTGGTCGACGCGCGCCAGAAGGTCCGGGCGGGCCGCCACCGCCTCGCGGCCGGGGCGTCCGATCGTGGTGGCGAGCTCCGTGAGGCCGGCCCGGGCGATCCAGGCGCGCCGGCCGGCGGTCAGCTCATCGAATGGGGCACTCACGCCCGTGACCATAAGCCGATCACGCGACGCAGCGCAGCCCCCCACGGGCCGTTTGTCGGCCGATCGTCAGGTTCGATCCGTTGTTTCGTTGGGTATTTGCACCCGTATGGCGGATCGCGATGAGACCCCTGATGAGCGTTTCGACCGTAATTGGAATGAGTTGCTCCAGGAGCTACGGGTTGCTCAGACCGGTGTGCAGATCCTGTTCGCCTTCCTGTTGACCTTGCCGTTCAACCAGCGATTCGACACGATCACCGACGGGCAACGTGCAACGTACATCGCCACGATCATCCTGACCTCCCTCGCCAGCCTCTGCCTCATCGCCCCCGTGAGCCACCACCGCATCCTGTTCCGGCGCGGGCGCAAGAAGGAGCTCGTCGAGGCGAGCAGCAACCTGGCCGGGATCGGCCTGGTATTTCTCTGGTTGTCGATCGTCGGCGCGGTGTTCCTGATCTTCGAGGTCGTCGTGGCCACGTCGTGGGCGATCGCCGTCGCGATCGCGCTGGCCGTCGCGTTCATTTCGGTCTGGTACCTCTATCCGGCCTTCAAGCGGTAGCGTCTATCGAGAAGGGTTGACGCCTTCCGTATGCCGAGCCAGGGTGGGAGCGCTCCCAATTCCCTTCCGCCAAAGGGGATGTCCATGCAGCGTTCTTTACTCGCCGCGGCCGCGGCTGTGAAGGCATTTGTCAAGAGGTGCCGGGGCCGCGCACCCAGCCGTTCCCTGGTGGTGTCGGGCTGCGGTGCCGTGCCCTGGCGGTGCCGGGCTACGGCGTCCGTGGCCCGTGGTGCGGGGTGGCCGTGCTCCGTGCCTTGCCCGACCCGGGTTCCTTGGTCATCGGAAACGTCTGGCTGCCCAGGAGCCTGTTGCGCAATTCGAATCCCTCACGCGTCAACCCCGACAACCGCGCTGATCTTGGAGTTGTGGTCCTTGACAAATCCGGACAAATTCGGAGGTTCATGGCGCCACAACTCCAAGATCGGCGCGTAGTTGGGCCGCCAACGCTGTCCCAGCGAATGACGCAACAGGCTCCCAGGCAACCCGAAGTTTCCCTTGATCTACCAACCGCAGCCGCACCACCCAGCCAGGCCCAACCGCCGCACCCGTGATCGCGAACGTATCGCGATCACGGCCACAAACCGGCCGGAACCCGCTCGGCAAACCCCGCGATTCACAGATCGCGGACGTTCCGATGTCCTGGAGGCCACTGAAACGTCCGCGATCACGAATCCGACTGACGGTTGCCCCTGATCAAGGATCGCTAGACCAGCCAGATCACCAGTGCGACAACCACGGCGACGAGGACAACCACCGGGACGGCGATCTTCACGAGAGTGCCGGTGCCGGCGATCTTCGTCAGGTCGACGGCCTCCGCCTCGGGGCCGTTGATGACCCGGACCTCGGGCTCGGGTGCCACGGCGGCGGCCTGCTCGGCCGGGGCGGTGGTCGCGCCGGCGGCGTCGGGTGCGGTCGGGGTCGGCAGGACGGTGGCCACCTCGGCGACCTCCGCCGATTGGTGCACCTCGGCCGGCGTTGCCACCTCGGCGGCGGTGTCGGCAGCCACGGCGGAAGGCGCCGTCTCGGTCGCGGGAGCCGTCTCGGTTGCGGGGGCCGTCTCGGTTGCGGGGGCCGCCTCGGTCGCGGGAGCCGCCTCGGTTGTGGAGGCCGTCTCGGCCGTGGGAGCCGCCGTGGCTGCGGGAGCCGCCTTGGTCGTGGGAGCCGCCGTGGCTGTGGGAGCCGCCTCGGCTGAGGAGTCCTCCGCCGTCAACTGCTGCTCCAGGTTTTGCACGAACTGCGTCAACAGCTTGGTGCTGATGTCGCCGATCGTGCTGCGGCCCATCTGCGCGAGCGGGCCGGCGATGCTCAGGTCGGTCTCCACCTGGACGCGGGTCGAGGTGCCCTCGTTGTGCAGCACCGCCGTCACCAGCGCCGACGCGCGGCCCTTGCCGCTGGCGTCCCGGCCCCGCGCCTCGATCACCGCGCGGTGGGCGGCGGCGTCCTGCTCCTTGAAGACCGCCGTTCCCGAGAATGCTGCCGTCATCGGGCCGACCTTGACCTTCACCTTGCCGTGGTACTCGTCGCCGCGGACCTCGGTCAGCTGCGCGCCGGGCATGCACGGCGCGATCCGCTCGATGTCGGTGAGGACCGCCCAGGTCTGGTCGATCGGGCGGGGAACGACGAACTCATTGGTGAGCAGCATGGGGGGCACTCCCTTGTAGAGCGTCGAGGAGGGGTTGGAGCGCGGCCAGCGAATGCGCGCTGACCACGGCGTCGCAGTGCGGCCAGGCGGCGGCCATCCCGCCGACCAGCGGTTGGTAACGGGGGCTCTGGGTCCGGGGGTTGACCCAGACGATCCGGTGCGCCAGCCGGGCGAGCCGGGCCATCTCGCGCCCGACCTGGGCGGGATCGCCGGTCTCCCAGCCGTCGGAGACGATCAGCACGACCGCGCCGCGAGCCAGGCCGCGCCGTCCGTACTGGTCGTTGAACTGCTTGAGCGCCGCGCCGATCCGTGTCCCGCCGGACCAGTCGGGTGCGGCGCGCCCGGCGCGTTCCAGCGCGACCGCCGGCCGGGTGCGCGCGAGCACCTTCGTCAGCCGCGTCAGCCGCGTGGCGAACGTGAACACCTCGGCGCGGGAGGTGCCTGCCGCGCAGTACAACAGCTGCAACATCGCCCGCGCGTAGGGCTCCATCGAGCCGGAGATGTCGCACAGCGCGACCAGCCGGCGGGGTTTCATGCGGGGCGACCGCCGGGTCAGCCTGAGCGGCTCCCCGCCGGTCCGGCGCGCACGGCGCAGCGTTGTTCGAAGATCAAAAGACTTTCCCTGATGTTGTACCGCATGTGTCCGCCGGCTGCGCCGCAACGGTGTCGCGATCGCGAGGCGCCGCATCAGGTCGGCGAGCAGCGCCAGCTCCTCCGGCGACAGGCCGGCGAAGTCGCGCCCGGCGAGCCGTTCCGCCGCACTGCCCACAGTGGACACCGGCGCCTCGACCGCACGCTCGGGCTCCGACGTGGAGGGCCGGTCGGAGACCGACGGCGTGCCGCCGGACTGGGTCGTGGTCGAGCTGCCGGTCATGCCCGGCGCGTTGGGGTCGCCCCGCTCGTCCGCCGGATCGACGTAGCCGCGGAAGACGGCGTCGAAGACCCGGTCGAGGATCTCGAACTGCTCGGGGTTGCAGGTGAGCGTGGCCCGGGCGCAGCGGTGCAGCTCGTCCGTCGACTGCGGACGCAGCAGCGTGATCGCGCGGGCGAACCGCTCGCTGCGGTCCGGCCCGACCGGCAGCCCGGCGTCGTGCAGCGCGGCACCGAAGCCGGCGACGAGCGAGGCGAGGTCACCCCGCAACGACATCCGCCAACCCCGTCCGGCGGGCCACCTCCTCGTCCTCCCGATACTTCAGGACGGCCCCGAGCGTGACGTCGGCCGACTTGTCGTCGAGCGGCAGGCCGAGCAGGCGCAGCGCGTTGGTCCAGCTGATCGCCTCGGCGACGCCCGGCGGCTTGGTGAGGTCGAGGGCGCGCAGCCGGGAGACCGCGCCGGCGACCTGCGCGGCGAGCAGCTCGTCGGCGCCGGGGACCCGCTGGCGGATGATGGCGGCGACCCGTGGGGCGTCGGGGTAGCCGATCCAGTGGTACAGGCAGCGGCGCAGCAGCGCATCGTGCAGGTCGCGGGTGCGGTTGGAGGTCAGCACCACGATCGGCGGCACGACGGCGGTCCGGGTGCCCAGCTCCGGAATGGTCACCGAGCCCTCGGCGAGCAGCTCGAACAGGAACGCCTCGAACTCGTCGTCGGCTCGGTCGACCTCGTCGATCAGCAGCACCGCCGGGCGCGGGCCCGGGTGCTCGATCGCCGCGAGGAGGGGCCGGCGCAGCAGATAGTCGGGGGTGAAGAGGTCGGCCTCCCGCGGCACCTCACCGCGCGCTTCGGCGAGCCGGATGCCGAGGAGCTGGCGCGGGTAGTTCCACTCGTAGAGGGCCTCGGCGGCGCTCAGCCCTTCGTAGCACTGCAACCGGATCAGCGGTGTGTCCAATGTGGACGCCAGGGCGCCGGCGGCGGCCGTCTTCCCGACGCCGGGCTCGCCCTCCAGCAGGATGGGTTGCCCGAGTCGTACGGCCAGGAAAAGCGCCGTCGCGAGCGCCGGATCGGCGAGATATCCCTGCTCGGCCAGGCCGTCGACCAGTTCGTCGATCGACTCCATCAGAGGTACCGGGCCGGGTTGTCGGCGAACGCGCGTCGGCAGCCGGAGCCGCAGAAGTAGTACTTCGTGCCCTCGTGCTCGTACTGCAACGCGTCGGGCACGACCGCCACGTCCATGTCGCAGACCGGGTCCTTGGCGACGGCGACGGCGGGCACGGGCTCGATCAGGGGCAGCAGCCGGCGCGGCGCCTCCCGCGGCGCCCGCTGCTCCGGCGCCTGCTGGTCGGGCGGCGGCGCGGTCTGGCGGGGCCGGCTCGCGATGACCTCGGCCAGCACCGACAGTGCGATCTCGGGTGCGGTGCGGGCGCCGATGTCGAGGCCGGCGGGCGCGTGGATGCGCGCCTTCTCGGCGTCGGTGAGCGGTAGCTCGGCCAGCACGGCCAGGGCGCGCTTGCGGCTGGCGACCAGCGCGACGTACGGGATGCCGGCCTTCACGGCGGCGGTGAGGATCTCCACCTCGTCGCGGCCGTGGGAGGCGACCACCACGGCGCCGGCGTCGAGCGGGATCGGGGTCTCGGCGTCGGGCGCGCGGAAACCCGTCCAGCCGACCGCCGTGGCGACGTCGGCCAGGGCGCGCGCGACGGGCGCCTCGCCGTAGACGAAGACCAGCGGTGCCGGGATCATCGCCTCCAGGAAGATCTCCAGCGTGCCGCCGGACAGGCACGGGTTGGCGACCGTGAGCAGCCCCTCGGCGCCCGGGCGGTCGTTCCCGGTCGTGTCGTCGGGCGTGATGCGGAGCAGGGCCGACTCGCCCGTCTCCAGGAGCCGCAGCCCCTGGAGACGGACGGTCGACTCGGCGCAGGTCCCGCCGACGAACCCCTCGATCGTGCCGTCCGGCAGCACCAACGCGCGGTCACCGGCCTTGGCGCTCGTCGGGCGCTCGGCTCGTACCACTGTCGCGAGAACGAACGGCGTCCGGCCTTCACGAAGCTGGTCGGCGCGGCTGAGGAGGTTCATCTGCGGGTTCCTTAATGGCTAGCTGATCGCGAGGTCGGTGCGGATCGGGCGGCCCTGCACGGCCCGCCAGACGTTCGACGGGGTGAGGGGCATGTCGGCGTGCCGGACCCCGAACGGCTTGAGCGCGTCGAGCACGGCGTTGACCACCGCCGCCGGCGAACCGACGGTCGCGGACTCGCCGACGCCCTTGGCGCCGATCGGGTGGTGCGGCGACGGGGTGACCGTCTCGCCGAGCTCCCACGACGGGCACTCGAGCGACGTCGGCAGCAGGTAGTCCATGAGGGAGGCGCCCAGGTGGTTGCCGTCCTCGTCAAACGCCATGAGCTGCATGAGCGCCATGCCGATGCCGTCGGCGAGGCCGCCGTGCACCTGGCCCTCGACGATCATCGGGTTGATCCGCACGCCGCAGTCGTCGACCGCGATGAACCGGCGCACCTTGACCTGGCCGGTGGCCGGGTCGACGTCGACGACGCAGATGTACGCGCCGAACGGGTACGTGAGGTTCGGCGGGTTGTAGACCGTCGTCGCGTCGAGGTGGCCCTCCACGCCCTCCGGCAGTTCCAGGCTGGAGTGCGCCGCCATGGCGATCTCCTGGATCGTCTTGGCCTGGTCGGGGTCGCCCTTGACGAAGAACTTCCCCTTCTCCCACTCCAGGTCGTCGGGGGAGACCTCCAGCATCGCCGACGCGACGATCCGTGCCCGGTCGCGCACCTTGCGGGCCACGATCGCCGTCGCGGCGCCGCTCACCGGGGTCGAGCGCGACCCGTAGGTGCCGAGGCCGAACGGGGTCTGGTCGGTGTCGCCGTGGACCACCTCGATGTCGTCGGGCGAGATGCCCAGCTCCTCCGCGACGATCTGGGCGAACGTCGTCTCGTGGCCCTGGCCCTGCGTCTGCACCGACAGGCGCAGCACCGCCTTGCCGGTCGGGTGCACGCGAAGCTCGGCGCCGTCGGCCATGCCCAGCCCGAGGATGTCCATGTGCTTGCGCGGGCCGGCGCCCACGCCCTCGGTGAAGAAGCTGATGCCGATGCCCATGTACTCGCCGCGCTGGAGCTTCTCGGCCTGCTCGGCGCGGAGCTTGTCGTACTCCACCATGTCCATGGCGAGCTTGAGCGCCTTGGGGTAGTCGCCGGAGTCGTACTCCCAGCCGGTCGGCGTCGTGTACGGGAACTGCTCCGGCTTGATCAGGTTCTTCATCCGCAGCTCGGCCGGGTCCATCTTCAGCTCGAAGGCCAGCACGTCGATCATGCGCTCGACGAGGTACACAGCCTCGGTGATGCGGAACGAGCAGGCATACGCCACGCCGCCGGGCGCCTTGTTGGTGTAGACGCCGGTGACGTCGCAGGACGCCGCCTCCAGGTCGTACGACCCGGTGAAGATGTGGAAGAAGCCGGCCGGGAACTTCGTCGGCTGCGCGGTGCCGTTGAAGGCGCCGTGGTCGGCGAGGACCTTGACCCGCAGGGCCTTGATCTTGCCGTCCTTCGTCGCCGCGATCTCGCCGCGCATGTGGTAGTCGCGGGCGAACGCGGTGGCGGTCAGGTGCTCGTTGCGGTCCTCCATCCACTTCACCGGCTTGCCGGTGACGATCGAGCCGACGATCGCCAGCACGTAGCCGGGGTAGATGCCGACCTTGCCGCCGAAGCCGCCGCCGATGTCGGGCGAGATGACCCGGATCTTGTGCTCCGGCAGGCCGGCGACCAGCGCGTAGACCGTGCGGTGCGCATGCGGCGCCTGCGTGGTCGAGTAGATCGTCAGCTTGCCGGTGACCTTGTCGAAGTCGGCGACCGCCCCGCAGGTCTCCAGCGGCGACGGGTGCACCCGCGGGTAGAGCACCTCCTCGGCCACGACCACCTCGGACTCGGCGAAGACCCGGTCGGTCTTCTCCGCGTCGCCGGCGCTCCAGTCGAAGATGTGGTTGTCGGTCTTGCCCTCCTTGTCGTCCCGGATGACCGGGGCGCCCGGTGCGAGGGCCTGCTTGGCGTCGGCGACGACCGGCAGCGGCTCGTAGTCGACCTCGATCAGCTCGAGCGCGTCGCGGGCGATGTAGTGGTTCTCGGCCACGACGAAGGCGACTTCCTGGTTCTGGAAGCGGACCTTGTCGGTCGCCAGGACGGCCTGGGTGTCGTACGAGAGGGTCGGCATCCACGCGAGGTTGAGCGTCTCCAGCGTCTTGCCGGTGATGACGGCCTTGACGCCGGGCAGGGCCTCGGCCGCGCTCGTGTCGATCGAGACGATCTTCGCGTGGGCGTAGGGGCTGCGCAGGAACGAGCCGTGCAGCATGCCGGGCAGCTGGATGTCGTCGACGTAGTTGCCCTTGCCCCGCACGAACCGCGCGTCCTCCTTGCGGTGCATGCGGCCGAAGCCCATGGGGGTGGGGTTCTCGGTCACGGTCATGCGTCGGCTCCTTCCTTCGCCGGGTGCTCCGCGGCCCAGCGCACCGAGCGGACGATGTTCTCGTAGCCGGTGCAGCGGCACAGCTGGCCCGAGATCGCCTCACGGATCTCCGACTCCGACGGGTCGGGGTTCTTGTCGAGCAGGGCGCGGGCGGTGATCATCATGCCCGGCGTGCAGAAGCCGCACTGCAGGCCGTGGCACTGGATGAAGCCCTGCTGCACCGGGTCGAGGCCGTCGGACCGCTCCAGTCCTTCGACGGTGCCGACACTCTTGCCGTCGGCCATCACGGCCAGCACCGTGCACGACTTCACCGGCACGCCGTCGAGCGTCACGGTGCAGACGCCGCAGTTGGACGTGTCGCAGCCCCAGTGGGTGCCAGTCAGGCCGAGCTCGTTGCGCAGGAGGTGCACCAGCAGCAGCCGGGGCTCGACGTCGCGGGTGTACTTCTCGCCGTTCACCGTCACGGTGATCTGCATGGGTTTCAGGCCTCCTGACCCCGCGCACGCGCGGTCGCGGCGCGCAGCGCGCGCACGGTGAGCTCGCCGGCGAGGTGCCGCTTGTAGTCGACCGGTCCGCGCTGGTCCGCGACCGGGTTGCAGGATTCGGCGGCGATGCGCGCCGCCTCGGCGAACGACGCTTCCGTCGCCGGCTTGCCGGCCAGGAACGCCTCGGCCTCGACCGCGCGGAAGTGCTCGGCACCGACCGCGGCCAGCCCGATGCCGACCTTCTTGATCACGTCCTGGTCCAGCCACACGGCGGCGCCGGCGGCCGCGACCGCCCAGTCGCCGACACGGCGCTCCACCTTGTAGTACGCCGAGCCGCCGCCGGGCCGGATCGGCACACGCACCTCGGTGAGCAGCTCACCGGGCTCGACCACGGTCTCGTACGGCCCGACGTGGAACTCGGACAGCGGCACGGTGCGCGACCCCCGCGCACCCTGGATCACCACCGAGGCGTCGACCGCGGCGAAGGCGGCGGAGAGGTCTTCGGCCGGGTCGGCCTGGCACAGCGAGCCGCCGACGGTGCCGCGGTTGCGCACGAGCGGGTCCGCGATCACCTTCTCGGCGTCGCTGAAGATGCGGTAGTGCTCCTCGACCAGCGGGGAGGCGAGCAGCTCGGCGTGCCGCGTCAACGCACCGATGCGCAGCTCGGCGCCATCGACGCGGATGTACGAAAGCTCGGCGACGTCGTTGATGTCGATGAGCGCGGTGGGGCGGGCCAGGCGCAGCTTCATCATCGGGAGCAGGCTGTGGCCGCCGGCGATCACGCGGGCGTCCTCACCCCACTGGGCCAGCAACTCCAACGTCTGGTCGACGCTCGTGGCTTTCGCGTATTCGAATGCGGCGGGTACTTGCATCGCGCCTCCGCGTGAGATTGAGGTCTCCATCACTGGACACCGAGTCAGGAGTCGACCAAATCGTCGTCCCAATTGCCGGAAGGGACAACTCCGCGAGAGTAGTTGACTCTGCAACAGAGAGTAGTTCCTGTTGGCCTGGCTCAAGATTCTGTTGTTACAGGTTGCAAGATTGACTCTGTGGGCGGACGGAAGCGCAGCGTCGGCATCGTCGAGCAGGTGGACGGTGGTGTCGCCGAGCTGTGCCCCGACGACGGGCGCCCGGACCGCTGGACGCTGTTGATCGACGGCTATCCGCAGTCCGCCGTGGACCTCGCCGATCCCCGTCGGCTCGACTTCGAGTACATGCGCCGCATCGCCTCCGTCGTCGACGCGATGGCGCCGGTCGGCGCGCCGTTGTCCGTGCTGCATCTCGGCGGTGGTGCCCTGACGATGCCGCGGTACGTCGCGGCCACCCGGCCCGGCTCGACACAACGGGTCGTCGAGCTCGACGCGGCGCTGATCGTCTTCGTGCGCCGGGAGCTGCCGTTGCCGCGCGGCGCCGACATCCGCGTGCGCGCCGCGGATGCGCGTGCCGCCGTCGCGTCGACGGCGCCAGGGCGGTTCGACCTCGTCATCGCTGATGTGTACAGCGGCGCGCGGGTTCCGGCTCATCTCGCGTCGCGCGAGTTCCTGACCGAGGCCGCCCGCGTACTGCGGCCGGACGGGCTCTACGTCGCCAACCTCGCCGACGGCGCCGGCCTGGCCTTCGCCCGGGGGCAGGCCGCAACGTTGTGCGCCGTCTTCCCCGAGGTCGTGCTCCTCGCCGAGCCGTCGGTGCTGCGCGGCCGCCGTTTCGGCAACGTCGTCCTGGTGGCCTCGCCGACGCGGGGGCGGGTCCCGGTCGCCGAGTTGGCCCGCGCCGCCGCCGCGGATCCGTTCCCGGCTCGGCTGGTCGACGGCGAGGACCTCGCCAAGCTCGTGGGTGCCGCCCGGGTGGTCACCGACGCCACCGCGACACCGTCGCCCGCGCCGCCGGCCAATCTGTTCTGAGTGGCCCTTTTGCGGACCGTTACCGTCCAGTCAGCGGGAAGCGGCTTAATGATCGTTCAGGTTCCGCATACAGTCGCGGAATGCTCGAATTCGACATCGTTCCCGCGCCCCGTCGCTCGGCCGAGGAGCGCGCCGCGCTGCTCGGCGACCCCGGATTCGGCCGGGTCTTCACCGACCACATGGTCACCATCCGGTATGCCGATACCAAAGGATGGTACGACGCCCGATTGGTGCCCTTCGGCCCGCTGTCGCTGTCGCCGGCCACCGCGGCCCTGCACTACGGGCAGGAGATCTTCGAGGGCCTGAAGGCATACGCGATGCCCGACGGTGGCGTGGCGCTCTTCCGCCCGGAGGCCAACGCGCGCCGCCTCAACGCGACCGCGGTGCGCCTGGCGATGCCGGAGCTGCCGGAGGAACTGTTCCTGCGCGCCGTCTGGACGCTGGTCGACGCCGACCGCGACTGGGTGCCGACCCGCCCGGGCCAGAGCCTCTACCTGCGCCCGTTCATGATCGCGACCGACCCGTTCCTCGGTGTCCGCCCGTCGTCGGAGTACCTGTTCGCCGTCATCGCCTCGCCGGCCGGCTCCTACTTCGCCGGCGGCGCCAAGCCCGTGACGGTGTGGGTGTCGGAGGACTACTCGCGGGCCGCGCCCGGCGGCACCGGCGCGGTGAAGACGGCGGCCAACTACGCGGCCAGCCTGCTCGCCCAGGCGCAGGCCCAGGAGGCGGGCTGCGACCAGGTGGTGTTCCTCGACGCGGTGGAGAAGCGCTGGATCGAGGAGTCGGGCAGCATGAACCTCTTCTTCGTCTACGACGACGGGGGCGTGCCGCTGCTCGTCACACCCCCGCTGAACGGCTCCATCCTTCCGGGCGTGACCCGCGACTCGGTGCTCCGGCTGGCCGAGCACCTCGGCTACGGCGTGGCCGAGCGCCCCTACTCGCAGGCGGAGTGGCGGGCCGACGCGGAGTCGGGCAAGCTGCGCGAGACGTTCGCCTGCGGCACGGGTGTGGTCATCACGTCGATCGGCACGGCGCGGACGAAGGACGGCGAGTTCACGATCGCGGGCGCCACCGAGGGCCCGGTGACGTCGACCATCCGCGATGCGATCGTCGGCATCCAGCGTGGCCTGGCGGAGGACCCGTTCGGCTGGTCCCGCCGCCGCCCGTGAGCGGTCCGGCCGATCCCGTCGAGCGACCGCTCAGTAGACCGACAGATGCACGTGGTTGGTGTGGTCGCTCGACGGGTCGCCGTTACCGCCGCTGTAGGAGTGCCAGCCCGCCGCCGGGGTCCACACCTGGCGGAACCAGATGACGTAGAGGACACCCAGGGCGCTGGCGTTGCGGACGAAGAATGCGGCCAGATTGCCGCCGTAGGTCTTGTCGCCCCCGGTGGCCACGCCGCCGAATCCGCTGCTCTGCGCGGCGAAGTCGCACGCGCGGCCCTTGGGATGTTCATACGGCCCCGACGGCCGGAAGCACGAATAGTAGCGGGTGAATCCCGCGTTCCGTGCTTCCTTGACCGCGTGGATCATCCGCGGCGTGATGCAGCCCGACGTCGTCGGGTCGTCGATGATGCAATTCTCCTTCGGCCACGAACCGTCGGCGTTGCGCGGGGCCGGATTCGCCAGCGGGGAGTTCACGTTGACGTATCCGTTGGCCTTCCCGCCCATCTTGACGAGCGCCTTCTCCGCGTCCTGCTTCTTCTTGCCCATGATGTCGGTCTGGGCCTGCTGCTTGGCGACCTCGTCGTCGATGGCCTTCTTCGACACGTTGAGCTCCGCCTCGAGCCGGGTCAGCTGGGCGATCTGCCGGTCGTTGTACCGCGCGATCGTGTTCACCATCAGCATGCGGTCCAGGAGTTGCTCCGGCCCGTCGGTGGTGATGAGTGCCGCGGTCGTCCGCAGGCCGCCGGTGCGATACGCCGCGGCGGCGATGACGTTGACGCTCGCGCGGACCGGCTCCATCGCCTTCTGCATCGCGACGACCTGCTCGTTGAGCTCGGCCTGTTTCTTCTTCGAGGCGTCGAGCACCGCCTGGGCGTCGAGCCACTCCCGGTTGGCCTTGTCCAGGGTCTCGCCGAGCGTCATGTTGGCCGAGCCCTCGTCCGGCGGGGCCGTCGGGTCGCCCGGCGCGCCGGATGCGGGCACGGCCCAGGCACCCACGGTGGCAAGCACGGCGATCAGCAGCACTACAACGCGGCGTCTCACATTGACCACGATCTTTCCCTTCGTGCGCCGCCTACCGAGTTAGCTGACGGGTTCGGGACGGAACAGTGACCCCTACCGCAGTGCGGATTCACCCCGGGACTTCGGTTGGTTCCCCGGCTCGGTCGAGACCGACTCGGCGGCGGATTCGCTGGCGCCGAGGGGCGCCGCCAGGCGAATCCGTCGCCAGATTACCGAACGGTCGCCTGATCGCGCAGGACCGAGAACGCGTACGACTAATCACGCACGGTAGCGAGCCGGCGGGTGCCCTTGAGCGCCACCCAGCCGAACGTGAGACCGAGCGCGACGGTGACGACCATCGTCAGGTCTCCCGTCGGCAGCAGCCCGGAGATCTGCTGTGCGAGCTCGCCCAGGCCGACGTAGAGGCCTCCCCACAGTGCCGAACCGATGGCGGCGTTGCGCAGGAATCGGCCGTACGGCATCCGGAGCCCGCCCGCGACCAGCGGCACCAGCGTGTTGACGAACGGCAGGAACGGCGCCGTCACCAGGATGCGGCTGCCGCCCTCGCGGACCACCCGGTCGGCGGTGGCCCAGCGCTCCGCGCCGATCCAGTCGCCGAAACGGCTCGACCGGAGGTGCTCGCCGAGGAACCGGCCGGCGAGGAAGCTCAGGGACCAGCCGGTCAGGCAGCCGGCGATGATCCAGCCGAGGCTGCTGAACGGGTCGGTCACGCCCGACGTGGTGAGGATGGCGACGTCCGCCGGGATGAGGATGCCGAGGATCGGCACGGTGTCGAGGAGCATGACCAGGCCGAGCGCGAGGCCCACCAGGGGCACCGGTACCGCTTCGAGAAAGGCCACGCGACGAAGGTATGGCCGAGCGTATAAAGCGCACATCAGGGAGCAACCCCGAGCGGACCCCGAGAGGGGTGGTCGGGGTGTCGCGAGACACCTGATCGACGCTGTCTGGACGCGTCGGCAGGGGGTGTGCACCCAGGGTGACGGCGGCCGCGCCGGCGCGGCGTGTCTGATTCGGTCGTCGGCGGATGCTTTGCTAGCGTCCCGGCTAGCAAGTGGCTAGCGATAGTGATCAACAGCGATCGGTGATGATGTCCGGCCGGGCGAAAGACGAGATGGTGTTGGATTCGACTGACAAGGCGGTGGCGATGCCACCGCAGCGGCCGCGGTTCGAGCGGGTCCAGCTCAACACCCGCGTGCGGGTCGAGATCGAGCAGACCCTGCAGCGGTTCGTCGTCGAACACAACACCACCGTGCAGAGCTCGGTGGACCTGGCGCTGGCCGAGTTCCTCGCGGCACGGGGTTATCCGTTGCCTGCCATGGATGACGGGAGAAGCCGGTGACAACGCCGGGCATTGGACAACTCGATGCCGACCTGCAACGCACGGTCCGGCGCACGTCCTACATGCGTCAGCTGTTCTACGTCGTGGTCCTGCTGGTCGCCCTGGCCGGGCAGGTCTCCGGCGCCGTCGAGGCCCTCGGTATCCCGCTGATCTGGGCGATCCCCGCGGTCGGCGCGCTCGAGCTGGGCGGCATCGTCGTGCTCGCCAACGCCGACGTGCGGCGCCGGTTGGGTGAGCGGGCGACCGCCTCACGGTTCCTGTCCGCGATCATCGCCGCGTTCGCGGTGGCGTTCAACTGGATGGCCCACGACAACAAACTCCTGGCCGGCTTCTTCGCCGGCATGTCCGCGCTCGGTTACCTCGTCTGGCTCATGCACACCGAGAACCAGCGCCGTGACCGGCTGCGCGCCAAGGGTGACCTGCCGCCCACCACACCGGCCTACGAGGTCGTCGGGCACTGGGTGCGCCACCCGTGGATGACGCTGCGGGCGAAGAACCTCGCCAAGGCCGACCCGTCCCTGGGGCTCTACGGCTCCCTCTCGGCCGCCCGCGCCGAAAAGCGCAAGGAACTGCGCACCTCCGCCATCTCGAAGGTCCTGCACCGCAAGATCCGCGCCGCGGTCGACCCCACCACCGCCGACATCGCCGTCGCCGTCTACGACCTCGACGAGATCGCCCACCGCCTCGCCGACGGCGCCGACTACGACGGACTGACCGCCCTCATCGCGGCCGACCTCGCCCCGGCGCGTCTCGCGCCGAACGGTGCCCTGCCGGCTCCGGCCAAGCCTGAGCCCGAGCCGCTGCCGGTGATCGACACCCAGGAGCAGCTCGCGCTGCCCGAGCCGCCGAAGAACGAGCCGGCCCCGGAGCCGGCGACGGAGCAGAGCCCGGCATCCGCGCAGGCACCATCGTTCTCGCCGCTCGGTGAGCTGCGCGGGGAGATCGAGGGCATCCTGCCGCCGCCCCGCAAGCCGCGGACCCGGCAGACGACCGCGGAGATCGCCGAGGAGCCGACGCTCAGCCCGACACCGCTGGTGCGGGAGGGGTCGCTGCGCAGCCAGGTGTACCAGATCCTGCACGAGCACATCCCCGCCGGCGACCAGCGTGACGTGGTCGCACTCACCACGTTTGTCGGCGACCTGCTCGACCTCGACGACGTCGAGCGCCTCACCGCCTCGAACTACGTCCGCACCTGGAAGCGTGAGGCCGACGCCGGCCGCCGGACCGCCGTCAACGGCCGCCACCTCGAGGACGTCATGCCCGCGAAGCGGTAAAACGCGCCTCCCGCCTGCCGATGGGATGTCGGGGAAGGCGGGAGGCGCACATGGCCCGGTTACTCGTGGTGGATGACGAGCAGGACGTCCGTGACCTGATCGTCAAGCGCCTGCGGGCCGACGGGCACGACGTGCTCGCCGCCGAAAACGGCGTCACCGCGCTCGCCGCCGTTGCCCGGCACGGGCTGCCCGACGCCGTGATCCTGGACGTCGACATGCCCGGCATGGACGGGATCGAGCTGCTGCAACGCCTGCGGCGACACCGTCCCGACCTGCCGGCCATGTTCCTCACGGTCCTCTGGGGCGGCGACGTGGTCGTGCGCGTCGCGGAGACCGGCGCGCTCTACGTGCGGAAACCGTTCACGGCCGAGTCGCTGCGGTCCGGGCTGGAGCGGACCATGCGGAGCAGCACATGATCCGGACCGCTGCGTGGGCTCTGCTGTACCTGGCGGCGACCCTCGCGGGCCGCCTGACGATCATGGACGGCACCAGCCTGAGCCTGGTCTGGCCGGCCGCCGGCGTGTCGGTGCTCTGGTTCTCCGCCCAGCGCGGGCGGCGCCTGCGGTGGGCCGACCCGATCGTCCTGACCGTGATCACCGTCGCCGTCAACACCGCGACCGGTGCGCCGCTCGCCCTCGCCTGCTGCTTCGTCGTCGCGAACCTGGCACAGGTCTACGTCTTCCTGGCCGTCTTCCGCCGGCTCTGCCCGCACCTGTGGGGCGCCGGTGGCGAGGAGCAGTTCTCCCGCTCCGTCGACCTGTGGCGACTCCTGGTGGCCGCGGGGGTCGCCGCCGCGACGAGCACGATGATCGGTCCGACCGCGGTGTGGTTCAGCACCGGGCACGTGGCGTGGAGTGAGGCCGCCGTCTGGTTCACTCGCAACGCGGTGAGCATCCTGCTCATCAGCGTCGCCGGGATGCGCCTCGGCCACCACCTCGCCACCGGCTGGCGGTTCCACCTCGCCGGCCCGCTGCGGATCGTCGAGTACGCGGCGCTCATCGTCTGCTCGGTCACCGCGTACATCGTCGGGTTCGCCCTCAACCACGGCCTTCCACTGGCGTTCCCGCTGCTGGCGGTCACGGTCTGGGCCGCGCTGCGGCTACACACCACCTTCGTCGTCTTCCACGACCTCTGCCTGGGCACCCTGGCGATCCTGTTCACCCTGCACGGCGAGGGCCCGTTCGCCGGGATCACCGCGCACCCGACCCGGGCGCTGGTCGCCCAGGCGTTTGTCGGCATGGTCGCGATCGTCGGGCTGTCCATCGCACTCGGCCGCGACGAACGCGCCGCCCTCCTCGAGCAGCTGACGGCGGCCGGGAAGGCGGCCGCGGCCCAGGCCCGCCTGTTGACGACGATCGTGGATTCGATGAGTGACGGTTTGGCGGTCGTACGAGCTGACGGCCGCTGGATCATGCGCAACCCCGCCGCCGCGGCCCTGCTGGGCGGGGTGACCAGCGAGAACGACCACGTCGCCGCGCCCGACCGGTACGGGCTCTTCCATCCCGACGGCACCCCGCTGCCACCCGAGGAGATGGCGCACCACCAGGCGCTCGCCGGCCACGCCGTGCGCAACCGCGAGATGCTGGTGCGCAACCCGGGCGTCCCGGAAGGGCGCGTCGTCAGCGTGAGCGCGACCGCGCTGCCGGCCGCCGGCCCGGACGACGAGGGCGGCGCCGTGGTGGTCTTCCACGACGTCACGGCAGAGCGGCGGCACCGCGACGAGCTGTCCTCCTTCGCCGGCGTGGTCGCGCACGACCTGCTCAACCCGCTGACCACGATCGACGGCTGGGCCGAGACCCTCGACGACGCGCTGCGGTTGATGCCCGACCACCCGGCGGTGCGCGAGGCCGAGGACAGCCTGAGCCGCATCAACCGCGCCTCGGCCCGGATGCGGCACCTCATCAACGACCTGCTCGCCTACACGACGGCCCGCAACGCGACGATCGCACCGGTAGAAGTGGTGTTGCGCGACCTGGTCGTCGACGTCACCACCGCGCGCGGCGACCTGGCCGCCGCGGCCGGCACCCCGCCACCGCAGTTCACGATCGGCCGCCTCTTCGACGTGCGCGCCGACCCGGTGCTGCTCCGCCAGCTGTTCGACAACCTGATCGGCAACGCGGTGAAGTACACGGCGCCGGGAGTGATCCCGCGGATCACGATATCGTCGGAGTACGATGCGGCGGGCATTGTGCGGGTGGAGATCGCCGACAATGGGATCGGCATTCCACCCGGCCACCACGACGCCATCTTCACCAACTTCCACCGGGCACACCGCTCGTCGGGCTACGCCGGCACGGGGTTAGGTTTGGCGATCTGCAAGCGAATAGTGGAGCGCCACGGCGGCACGATCATGGCCACGGACAACGAGGCCGGCGGCTCCCGCTTCGTCTTCACCCTCCCCTCGGCAACGGTGGAGGCCCCACTGCCGGCGACGGTGTAGCCCGTGGCCGCTCGAGGCAGCCAAGCTCCATGATCACGGACGTTTCAGTGGGTCCCAGGCCATCGGAACGTCCGCGATCTGTGAAGGGTGTTGGTCAAGCGGTGCCGGGCCGTGCACCCAGCCGTGCCGGTTCGCGGTGCCGGACCGCAGTGCCGGTTCGCGGTGCCGGTTCGCGGTGCCGGTTCGCGGTGCCGGTTCGCGGCGTCCGTGGCCCCGTCGTGCGGTGCGGCCGTGCTCCGTGCCTGACCTGACCCGGATTGCTTGATCATCGGAAACATCTGGCTGTCCAGGCAACCCGAAGTTTCCTTTGATCTACGACCGCAGCCGCACCACCCGGCCGGGCTCAACCGCCGCGCCCGTGATCGCGAGATGTTCACGATCACCGAGCACGGCGGCTGGGGCTGGCCGCAGTTGTGGTCGGCCTCCGCGTCCGCCCCGCCGCGGCCCGGCCCACCCGCCCTCTGCGTCTGTCATGCCCGCGTCTGTCATGCCCGCGTCTGTCATGCCTGCGCCGGTTGTGCCCGCGTCTGTCATGCCTGCGCCGGTTGTGCCTGTGTCCGTCGTGCTGGCTCCCCGCTCCGTAGGCAGCAGGTTCGGCCCCGCCCGTGGTGCTTGCTGCGCCCATTCGCCAAGGCGTGTCGTGGGCGTCACGACGAAAAGCGAACGTTCGTTCTTGACTGCCTCGGCGGTGGTGGCCATGCTCAAAAGTGAACGAACGAACGTTCTTTTTAGGGAGACTTCCGATGGCCGCACAGCACACCGCATCCGGGCAAGACGCCCGGTCGCCATGGCCTCGCGTCGGCGCGATCGTGCTCCTTCTGACCGCGCTCCTCGGCGTCATCATGATCGCTTTCGCGTGGCCCGCCACCCGTTCCACCGTGCACGACATCCCGCTCGCCGTCGCGGGCCCGCCGCAGGCGGTCGCGCAGGTCACCCAGCAACTGGAGACGCGGCGGCCCGGCGCGTTCGACCTGGTCCAGGTCTCCGACACCGCAGCCGCCGAGCGGTTGATCCGCGATCGGGAGGTGTACGGCGCGATCGACCTCTCCACCGGCCGGCCTCAGCTGATCATCGCCTCGGCGGCGAGCCCGGCCGTCGCGCAGGCACTCCAGCAGGTCGCGCAGGGGTTGAACCTGGGCGAGACGGCCGTCGCCGTGCGTGACCTCGTGCCGCTACCCGCCGGCGACCCGCGCGGTGCCGGTCTCGCCGCCGGGGCACTGCCCCTCGTGCTGGGCGGCATTGTCGCCGCCGGGCTGCTGACGAACCTCATCGCCGGCACCGCCCGACGGGTCACCGGCGCGCTCGCCTTCGCGGTCACGGGTGGCTTCGCCCTCGTCGCCATCCTGCAGTTCTGGCTCGGCTCGATCGAAGGCGACTACTGGGTGAACAGCGGTGTGGTGGCCCTGTCGATCGCGGCGACGGCCCTGACCATTCTCGGTCTCGAGTCGCTCTTCGGTACCGCAGGCCTGGGCCTGGGTGCGGCCGTCATGATGCTGCTCGGCAACCCGCTGTCCGGGCTGGCGAGCGCGCCGGAGATGCTGCCGGCCGGCTGGGGCGCCCTGGGGCAGTACCTGCCGCCGGGCGCGGCCGGATCGCTGCTGCGCAGTGTGGCGTTCTTCGATGGCGGCGGGGCGACGCCGCACCTGCTGGTGCTGCTCGGCTGGGCGGTGCTGGGGCTGATCCTGGTGAGCGCCGCCGGCCTGCGCAAGTCGCGCCGGGCGGTCCGGGTCGAGGCGCCCGAACTGTCCCCGGTGTAGCGGTCCGGCCCGGTGCGGGGGTGCCGCGGGCTCACAGGTGGTTGCCAAGGCGGCCCGGACCGGGGTGCCAGGAACGGCCGCGACCGTTGTCGGCAAGCGGTTCCCCGCAAGCGGGCCGCCGGGCAGCACAGAAGCGACGCCATGAGCAACACCGAGCGGCCCGCCGCCCCCGTCCAGGCAACCCCGGAAAGGCGCCGCCCCGGAAAGGCGCCGCCTTGGGGAAGACGGCCCTGGGGGAGGCGGCCTTGGGGAGGCGGCCTCGGGGAAGGTAGTCCTGAGTGAGGCGGCCTTAGGGAAGACGGCCCTGGGGAAGGTAGCTCTGAGGGAGGACGGCCCTGGGGAAGATAGCCCTGGGGGAAACGGCCCTGGGGAAGGCCGGACCGGAGGAACGCCAGGCCCGTCCCCGAGTCGTTGAAGGTCAAGACCGCCATCGTCGCGGCGGTGGCGGCCCTCGTCGTCGGGGGTGGCGGGTTCGCGGTGATCAGGTCCGCCGACAACCGCACCGCCGCCACCTCCCAGCAGGCAGGGCTCAACGGTGACCCCGCCGCGCCGGGGGCGGATTCGGTGGCAACGGCCTTTGCCGGCGCGCTCCACGGAGACTGCACCGCCGTAGCCGCCACCAACCGCTTGCCGATCGGCACCGCGACCACGATCACCGACTCGGCGCGGAATCAGGTCGGGCAGCCGCCGCGGAACTGAGTGATCTGCGGCGCATCACGTGGCGACGACAAGTTACTTGTACAAACATAATAGTTATGCCACTACAAGCACGACGTCGCAGGCTGCTCATCCTCGGCATCTGCTGCATGAGCCTGCTGATCGTCGGGCTGGACAACACGATCGTCAACATCGCCGTCCCGGCCATCCGCAGCGACCTCGACGCGTCGCTGGCGGGCGTGCAGTGGACGATCGACGCGTACTCACTCGTCCTCGCCAGCCTGCTGCTCATGGCCGGCTCGACCGCCGACCGGATCGGGCGGCGGCGCACGTTCCAGACCGGGCTCGCCGTTTTTGTGATCGGCTCACTGCTGTGCGGGCTCGCCCCGTCACTGGGCTGGCTCGTCGCGTTCCGCGTGCTCCAAGCCATCGGCGGCTCGATGCTCAACCCGGTCGCGATGTCGATCATCACCAACGTCTTCACCGACCGGCGCGAGCGGGCGCAGGCCATCGGCGTGTGGGCGGGGGTCGTCGGGATCAGCATGGCGCTCGGGCCGGTCGTCGGCGGGCTGCTTGTGGAGAGCGTGGGCTGGCGGACCATCTTCTGGCTCAACGTGCCGATCGGCGTGGCGGCGATCATCCTGACGGCCCTGTTCGTGCCCGAGTCGAGGGCGCCGCGGCCGCGCCGCGTCGACCTGCCCGGCCAGGTCATCGTGCTGGCGCTGATGGCGAGCGCGACGTACGCCATCATCGAGACCTCGATCGTGGCGGGGGTCGTCGCCGTGGTCGCGCTGGCCGCGCTGCTGATCGTGGAGCCGCGGCGGCACGAGCCGCTGGTTGACCTGAAGCTGTTCCGCAGCCCGCCGTTCGCCGGCGCCACGCTGATCGCGGTCGCCGCCTTCAGCTCGCTTGCCGGGTTCCTGCTGCTCAACACGATCTACCTGCAGGAGGTGCGCGGCTACACACCGCTGCACGCGGGCCTGCTCACGCTGCCGATCGCGGCGATCACGGTGATTCTGGGGCCGCTGTCCGGGCGGCTGGTCGGCGCCCGCGGGCCGCGCCCGTCGCTACTGTTCGGCGGTGTCGGCATCGGCCTCAGCGGCCTCCTGCTGACCCGGCTCGACGAGCACACGCCGCTGGCCTGGCTGCTCGCCGCGTATGTCGTGTTCGGCATAGGCTTCGCGATGGTCAACCCGCCGATCACCGTCACGGCGGTCTCCGGGTTGCCGACGGCGCAGGCGGGTGTCGCGGCCGCGTTCGCCTCGACGAGCCGGCAGTTCGGTGCCGCGCTCGGGGTCGCGGTTCTCGGCGCGGTCGTGGCGGCCGGGCTGCACGGTGCCCCGCTGGCGGACGGGTTCGTCTCGGCCAGCCATGCGGCCTGGTGGATCGTGGCGGGGTGCGGTGTCGCGGTGCTCTGTATCGGTACGCTCACCACCGGACGGCGGGTCCTGGAGCGGCAACCCGAGGCGGAGCTGGTTGATGCCTGAGGCGGCGGAGACGGCGGCGGCGCGAGCGTGGCGCGAGATGCGCGCGCTGGTGCTCGAGCAGCACGACCGCCGCAAAGAGGTGTGTGAGGCGCTGGACATGAGCTTCGTCCGGGTCAAGGCCCTGTGCCGGATCGCCGACGAGCCGCTGACGATGCGCGGGCTGACCGCGCACCTGCAGACCGACGCGCCTTACACGACCATCGTGGTCGACGATCTTGAACAGCGAGGGTTGGTACGGCGTGCGCCGCACCCTGCGGACCGGCGCGCCAAGGTCGTGACGGCGACGGAGGAGGGGCGGGCGGCGGCGGCTCGTGCGGAGGGCATTCTTAACGAGCCGCCCCCGTCCCTACTGACGCTCGCTTCGGGGGACCTGGCACAGCTGGTGAGGATCATCGATCAGCTGCGCCACTGAGCGAACGCGTCAGCGCTCGGGCGCACAGGTCACGCGCCCACTGGATACGATCGAGCGCGACGTCTGGACGATCGCCGAACACTTCCGCCGCTCGGGCGTAGCACTCATCAGCGCCGAGCCGGGCGAGCGTGCTGTCCACGGTCGCGCGGACCGTGGCGTCGTCGAGGTCGCGGGTCTTCGGGGTGTCGGAGACGAACAGTGCCATGCTCAGCACCGGGTCAACCGGGCAAGTCGTCATGGTGGATCACCTGTTCATGGGGGTGCGGATGTCTTAGTCCACGTTTGCTCGTGGGAGAACCCGCAACCTCGGCGCCAGCGGGATTCCCCTGCTGCGGGTTTCCGCACCCCCCGATACCGGCTGGCCTCCATCACCGTCTCATCGCGTGTCACCCCCCTGGGCGATGGCCGGCAGCGGCACGGTGATGTCCAGCTTGGTGCCGGTTCCCGGCCGGCTGGCGATGTGCATGGCGCCACCGAGCGCGGCGACCCGGTCGCCGAGGCCGACCAGGCCGGTGCCGGTCCTCGGGTCGGCGCCGCCGACGCCGTCGTCCTCGATCGACAGTTCCAGCCGCCCGTCGACGATCGACGCTACTACGCAGATGAGCGTGGCCCGAGCGTGCCGGACGGCGTTGGTCAGCGCTTCGGCCACCACGTAGTACACCCCGATCTCCACCTTGGTCTCCAGCCGGTCCGGCAGATCCAGCCGGACCTCCACCGGGATGGGTGAGCGGCGGCCCAGCGACTTGATCGCCGGGCCCAGGCCGCCTTCCGAAAGGATCGAGGGATGGATGCCGCGAGCCAGTTCGCGCAACTCGTCGATCGCGTCCGACAGGTCGCTGCCGATCGAGTGGAGACGCGCCTGCAGGCCGTCGGTTGCCTGCGTCTCGGTCGCGCGCAGCGCCAGGAGCAGCACGATCAGCCGCTGCTGCGTGCCGTCGTGCAGGTCGCGCTCGATCCGCCGGCGGCTCTCGTCGGTCGCCGCGACGACCCGGGCCCGCGACGCGGTCAGGTCGGCGCGGGCCTGCGAGTTGGCGATCGCGCTCGCCACCAGGTCGGTGAACTCGGCGGCGCGCCCGGCGTCCTGCTCCGCCAGGGCCTCGGAACACGTGGAGAGCGCCTTGAGCGCTCCCCAGGTCTTGCCCGCGACGAGGACCGGCGCACAGATCGCCGACCGGATCGAGGTGTCGCCGAACTCGTGGGCCAGGAAGTCGGCGCTCTCGGCCCCTTCCATGCGGATCGGCCGGCCGGATTGCAGCACCCGCCCGGCGATGCCGGTCTCCTTGAGCGGTACCTTGCCGAGCTGGATCCGGTGCGTCGGGTCGTAGCTCCAACTCGCCACGATGGTGCCGCCGCCGTCGGCTTCGAAGCGGAGCAGGACGGCGGCGTCGGCCCCGAACAGCTTGCCCGCCTCCGCGGTCACCGTGCTGAACACCTCTTCCGGCGGCCTGCCGCGCGCGGCGACGGTCGCCACCCGGCGCAACGCCGCCTGCTCGGCCGCCACCGTGCTCAGTGTCATCCGGCTGCGCTCCAGCGCGTCGACCATCGAGTTGAACGTGCGCTGCATCCTGCCCACCTCGACGGGACCGTCGGTTTCGATCCGCACGCCGAGGTCGCCGCTCGCGACCTTGTCGGCGGCGGCGACGAGCCGGTGCAGCGGGCGTACGACCATGACGGCCAGCGAGCGGGTGAGTAGCGCGACCGCGAGCAGCGCCACGACGAACCCGCCGACCCCGGCGAGGACCGCCTGCCGCCCGGCCTGGGTCGCCTCGTTGCGCATGTCGTCGACGGTCGCCCGCTGGACCACCGTGAACTGGTCGAACTCGTTGCGCAGCGCGGCGATCTGGCGCTGGCCGTCGGCGATGGACTGCGGGTCGACGTTGGTCGGGTCGGTGCCGTCCTTCGCGATCGCCGGGTCGGCGTAGTTGTTGAGGTAGGCGGTGATGTTGTTGTTGAGCTGCGCCACCCGGGCCGCCTGTGCCGGGTTGCCGCTCACGGCCGTGGCCAGTTCCTGCTGCCGCAAGGGGATCTGTTGCTGGGCGCGGATCCACGGCTGCAGCAGTGACCGGTCGTGGGTGAGGGCGAATCCGCGTCGGCCCGCTTCCACGTCGAGGACGAGGCGCTCGAGGGTGTTGGCCGCCGACACGGCCCGCTCGGCCTGGGTGACGACGAGAACGGAACTGCGCAGCTGGTAGACCGAGAAGAGGATCGCGGCGAACGCGGTACTGATCATGAGTGTGAACACCGCGCAGACCACCCCGAGACGGACGGTCAACCCTCCGCGCATGAGGGGTGTCTACCCGCGATCGCGGGGTTATGTTGGATTTGATGACATTCGAGGGGACGGCGGACCCGCTTCGAGTGGTGATCGCCGACGATGACGTTCTGCTGCGCGAAGGGCTTGCGAGCCTGCTCGACCGGCACGGGTTCACCGTGGCCGGCCTGGCTGACGACGGGAACCATCTGCTGGAGCTCGTCGAGAAGACCGAACCGGATCTGGCGATCGTCGACATCCGGATGCCGCCCACACACACCACCGAGGGCCTCGCCGCGTCCCGTGAGATCCGGCTGCGGTTCCCCCGGGTGGCGCTGCTCGTGCTCTCCGCGTTCGTCGAGGTCGAGCACGCCATCGAGTTGCTCGCCAGTGGCGAGCGCATCGGTTACCTGCTCAAGACCCGGGTCACCGACGTCGAAGATTTCCTCGAGACACTGCACCGCGTCCACGACGGCGGGACCGTGGTCGATCCCGCCGTGGTCCAGGAACTCGTCGCCGCGCACCGCCGCCGCGACCCGCTCGGCGTGCTCAGCCCGCGCGAGCGTGAGGTGCTGGCGCTGATGGCCGAGGGCCGGTCCAACGCGGGTGTCGCCAAGGAGCTGTGGGTCACCGAGGGCACCGTGGAGAAGCACGTCCGCTCGATCCTCACCAAGCTGGACCTGCCCGAGACCGACGACACCCACCGCCGGGTGCTCGCCGTCCTCACATTTCTTGAGGCTGCTTGAGCATTTGGGTGATCGCGCACCCGGAGAGCTGGTCCTTGGGCAGGAAGCCGATCGCGCGGCTGTGCCCCACCAGTTCGAGGATGTCGTCCGGCGCCAGGCTGGAAATCATGATCACCGCGGTCGACTCGATGCGGGCCGCGAGGTCGAAACCGCTCTCCCTGCCGAGGCCGACGTCAACCAGTACGACATCTGGATCTTGTTCTTCGACGGCCTGCAGCGCCTGACCGCTGTCGCACGCATCGGCGACCACGGAGATGCCCTGCGTCGTGAGGAGCCGTCGTGCGCTGGTGCGGAAGCGTTCGGAGTCGTCGACGATGACGCAGCGGATCGCCATGCCTCCACCGTGACAGCTTTCGGGGTGGCTCGGCCTTGCGGCTAACGGGAAAGGCCACCCGTGGCGGCGGGTGGCCTTTCCTGTCCTGTGGGTGAAGCTGTCAGAAGTTGCCTGCCGAGTTGCACTTGTAGCCCTGGTTGAGGCAGTCCCGGACCCGCTGGGCCAGGGCCTCGGGCTTCCACGCGTTCCAGAAGTCCGCGTGCATGGAGTAGCCCGTTCCGGAGGCGAGCGAGATGCCCTCCGTGTTCGTGCTCAGCGGGTACGCGATGACAAACGAGACCGACGGGATCGGCACCGGGTGCGTCTTCGGGCAGGACCCGGTGTGGTCGCCCCAGGCCATGTGCGCCTTGTGGTCCGGGCTGTCCAGGTGCACGCCGTCCCAGCAGTCCGGGAAGGTGATCTGCCGGACGAGTTCCGCGGTCTTCGCGCACACCGGGTACTCGCCGTTCGCGGTCCGGCCGGTCGAGCCGCCGATGCCGGCGCACCAGAAGTGGTTGCCCTGCTTGTCCGGCGTGTCGGTCTGGGTCTTCGCGTCACCGACGATCATGCGCAGGCCGAGCGGGAACGGCTGGGTCTTGCTCGGGTCCTTCAGCCGGGAGCCGTAGTAGACGGTGACGCCCTTCGGGTCGACGACCTGGCCGTTCTGGTAGAGCGTCGGGATCCAGTACGCCGAGTGGTCGTCCGCCGGGTTGCACGTGGTCGTGCCCGCGAACAGCGACTCGGTGGTGGAGTTGGCGTCGGTGGTCTTGTTGCCGATGAACGTGTGGTTGTGCGAGGCGCCGGCCAGGCCCGGGAAGACGATCGGGTCGTCGCTGCCGTGGTGACTCACCGTGCACTGGGCGTTGAACTCCGGCACCTTCACCGGGTTGTTCGTGATCGGTCGCGGCTTGCGGGCGAAGAAGGCGGCGGTGTCGGCGGCCTGCTTGGCCGGGTCGACGGTCGGCCAGCCGGTGGTGCTGCCGCCTCCGGGCGGTGCGCTGGTCGGCGCGCCCGTGGGCGGCTTCGTCGACGGAGCCGGCGAGCCGGGGATCGTCGCGGTCGGGGTCCGCTTGAGCTGGAACCAGTTGACGTTGATGAAGTCGCTCGCCTGGTTGCTCTTGAGCAGCAGGAACACGGTCTGCTTGCCGGTCAGTCCGGTGTTGCTGAGCTCGGTCTTGGTGACCCAGGTCTGCCAGCTGCCGGTGTGGCCCACCGCGAAGGTCGCGAGCACCTCACCGGTCTGGGTCCCGGCGCGCAGTTCGACGGTGCCGCCCGCTCGGCTCGCGGCGGCGACGCGGATGCTGGCCGCCAGCGCGCCGGTGGAGCCGAGGTCGACGCCGTCGTACCGCATCCAGTCACCGTTGGCGAGCCAGCCGACGTTTTTGCCGCCGCCGGTGTCGCCGGTGTTCTCGGTGCGGGCGCCGGACTGCGCACTCCACGCCTCGGCCTGGATCAGCCCGGCGGTGTCGGTCTGCTCGGCGCCGGCGGTGGTGCTGACGATGACGGTGGTGGCGATCGCGCCGGCCACCGGCACCGTGAGCAGGGCCATGAGCGCGCGGCGGCGCTTCGGCGAGCGGCGCGGCGGGGTTGTCGTCGGATACGGATGATGCCGCGGGTCGGTCGGCATGATGAGCCCTCCAGAGGCGCTGGTCAGTGGCATCGCGGGGAAGCGGCCTGACCGTACGGCTCCGGAGAGCGCTCTCTCAAGCGTTCCGGGGAGATCTAAGTGGAACGTAAAGGTGGGCTAAAGGAGGGTCACTACCCGCAATGCCTGGGTCACCGCCGCGGCCATCTCCGCCCGCGCCGGCTGGAGATATTTCCGCGGGTCGACCGAGCTCTGGATCTGTATTTCCCGGCGGATCGCATTGGTGAAGGCGACGTTGAGCGCCGTTCCGATATTGATCTTCACCAGGCCGTTTGTCACCGCCTTGCGCAATTCGTCGTCGCCGACGCCGGACGAGCCGTGCAGCACGAGCGGCACGTCGACGGCTGCGGCGAGCGCCCGCACGAGATCGTGGTCGAGCTGCGCGTCGCGGGTGGTCATCGCGTGGGAGGACCCGACGGCGACCGCCAGGGCGTCGACCCCCGTCTCCGCCACGTACGCCGAGGCCTCGCCCGGATCGGTCCGCGCGCCCGGCGCGTGGGCGCCGTCCTTGCCGCCCACCTCGCCGAGTTCGCTCTCCACCCACAGCCCCTGTGCGTGCCCGCGCCGCACCGCGTCCGCCGTCGCCCGCACGTTGTCCACATAGGACAGTTTTGAGGCGTCGTACATCACCGAGCCGAACCCGTTGGCCGCCGCCTGGTCGAACAGTTCGTCGCTCTCGACGTGGTCGAGATGCAGGCCCACCGGCACCGACGACAGCTCGGCAACGCTGCGGGCGGCGGCCGCGATCGGCCCGAGCCGGCCGTGGTGGAAGCGGACCGCGTTTTCGCTGATCTGGAGGATGACCGGGCAGCCGGCCGCCTCGGCGCCGGTGACGATCGCCTCGGCGTGCTCGACGGTGATCACGTTGAAAGCGCCCGCCCCCACTCCGCGGCGCTGCGCGTCGGCGACGATCTCACCGGTCGGGCTGAACATGCGGTCCTCGTCTCCTCAGGCGGTCGTACTCGTCCAGGTCGACGGCGCCGGCCACCGGTGCGGCGACAGCCGCGGCGGCCAGCGCGGCGGCGTCGGCGAGCAGGGCCGGCCAGGGTGTGCCGTCCCGCAGCCCGCGGGCGATCGCGGCGGCGCACGCGTCGCCGGCTCCGGTCGGGTTGCCCTCGACGATCTCCGGCGCGGCGGCCTCGAAGGTGCCTTCCCCGGTGTACGCGATGAGCCCTTCCCGCCCACGTGAGACGACGAGCGTGCCGGTGCGCCCGATCGCCCGCGCCTCCTCGGCGTTGGGTTTCACCACGTCCGGCGCGGCCGCGGCGCCGTGCACCAGCGCCTCCCCGCTGGTGTCCAGCACCGTCCGCACACCGTGGCGCTTCGCCGCGGCGATCAGCACGGCGTAGGTGTCGGGGCGCAGGCCCTGCGGGAGCGAGCCGCTGAGCACCACGACGCTCGCGCCGGCCATGAGCGACTCGTAATGCTCGGCAAACGCGGCCCACTCCGCGCTCGTGACCGTCGGGCCGGGCTCCCACAGCCCGGTCGCGTCCGCACGGTCCACGACGGTGACCGTGCGGCGGGTCTCACCGCCGATGGTGACGAAGGAGCCGGCCAGCCCGGCCGCGTCCACGAGGGCGCGGACGTGGGTGCCCGTCCGGCCGCCGAGCAACCCGGTGGCGAGCACCGGCTCACCGAGCGCGTGCAGCACGTTCGCGACGTTGAGGCCCTTGCCGCCGGCGTGCTCCGCGACCACGCCGACCCGGTGGGTGGCGTGCCGGACGAGCTCATCGACGGTGTACGTCAGGTCCAGCGCCGGGTTGAGCGTCACCGTCACGATCATGGTCGTCGGCGGCTTCAGCGCAGGATGACGGAGCGCGTCAGCAGGCGCGGCCGGTCCGGGTCGAGACCCTTGTGCGCGGCGAGCGCCACGGCGAAGCGCTGGGCCAGGACGAGCTGCGCCAGCGGGTCACGGTCGTCGCGGTAGGGAGTGGCCCCGGCACCGCGCACCGTGTCGTCGAGCTCCGCCGGGGTGCCGCCGAACGACCACACGAGGCTCTTCGTGCCGGCGACGGCGACCGGGCCGTGGCGGTAGTCCATCGCCGGGTACGACTCTGACCAGGCCTGCGCCGCCTCGCGAACCTTCAGCGCGGCCTCGTGTGCCAGGCCGACGGTCCAGCCGGTGCCGAGGAACACCAGGTGTTCGATCCCGGCGGGGTCGGTCGGCAGTGGTGCCCGCAGCGCGGCCTCACCGTCGGCGACGAGGTGGCCGAGGTCCGCGCCGAAGCCCGCCCGGACCATCGCCAGCAGCGTCGTCGGGAAGCGGGTCTGCACGACGCTGCGCTCGTCGGCGAAGTCGAGCAGGATGCGCTCGTCGACCAGGTCGTCGACCGGCTGCCCGGCCACCGCCGTGACGGCGACCTTGTAGGCGTCGACCCGCTGGAGGGCGTCGAGCACCTCGGTGGACGTGCCCGACCGGGTGAGCGCGACGACCCGGTCGTAGCGGCGCCGGGGGACGAACTCGGAGGCGCAGACGGCGTCGGTCTCCCCGAGCCCCGCCGCCTCACGCAGCTCGGCGACGCACTGCGCCATGAACCACGACGTGCCGCAGCCGAGCACCAGCATCCGCTCACCGGGCGCGGCGAGGGCAGCGCGGCCCACGTCCGCAAGGGCGATGCCTTGCCGCCAGACGTCGGGCTGACTTTCGATCTCCCGGGAGGTATCCGCCATGCGGCCACCATCGCGCGTTCACGCAGCAGACACAAGATAAGTTGTCCAAGTGAGCATTCCAGAATGCGCGTTTGAGCGATTCCGCGACCGGGCGCCTGCGCTGCCTGCCGCGTCCGCGCCTGCGCCGCCTGCCGCCGTGCTCGTGCCGTCTGCCGCTGTTCCTGCGCCGCCTGTGCCTGTGCCTGTGCCCGCGCCGACCGCTACTGGCGCTGGCCGGGCTGCCCGGATTGTCGTCTCGGCCGTTGCCCCGACCGCCGCTGGGTCCGGGGATGGGTCCGAGGCAGGGGCCGAAGGTGGGGCGGTGTAACGGTGGGCTCCCGCCGCCGGGCCGACCGGGTGTCGGCCATCCTGGAACGGGTGTCGGGCGACGGCACCATCGACGCCGGGGAGCTCGCGCGTGAGTTCGGGGTGTCCGCCGCCACCATCCGTCGCGATCTGCAAGCCCTCGAGGACCAGAAGCTGCTGTCCCGCACCCACGGTGGTGCGGTGGCCCTCGACGCTTCGTCCGAGCTTCCCGTGCGCTACCGCGTGGGCCACCACCGTGAGGCGAAGACCGCGATCGCCCGCAAGGCCGCGGCGCTGCTGCCCAAGGGGCCGCTGACCCTCGGAATGACCGGCGGCACCACGACCCACCTGTTGGCCCGCCTGCTCGCCGAACGGGTCGACCTGACCGTGGTGACCAACGCCGTGAACATCGCCGCCGAACTGGCGCTGCGTCCCAGACTGAAGCTGATCATGACCGGTGGCGTCACCCGCACCCAGTCCTACGAACTCGTCGGCCCGATCGCCGACCACACGCTGACCGGCCTGAACATGCAGGTTGCGGTCGTCGGCGCGGACGGTGTCTCGGCCCGGGGCGGCCTGACCACCCACGACGAGATCGAGGCCCACACCAACGCCACGATGATCCGCCGCGCCGACCGGGTGCTGGTGGTCGCCGACGGCTCGAAGATCGGCCGCAACTGCCTGGCCGCCATCTGCCCGATCACCGACGTCGCCACGCTGGTGACCGACGCGACGGCCGACCCCGCCGGGGTGGCCGCGATCCGCGACGCAGGCGTCGAGGTGGTGGTCACCGACTGAAGAGGGTTCCCGATCCGGCCGGCCTCGCCGAGCGGGTCACGGAGGCGGGCGGCCGCCTCACGTACGGCGGCGACGGCGACCGCTGGACGGTCACCGCGACCCTGCCGACCGCGACGCGTGGCAGCTCCCGGGTCGAGCTCGCCACCGCGGCGCTGATGTTCGTCGTTCTGCCGGCCGTGTTCATGGTGGGCGCACGATGATCCGCGTGCTCGTGGCCGACGACGAGCCGCTCATCCGCGCCGGGATCCGGACGGTCCTGGAGTCCGCCGGCGACATCGAGGTGGTCGCGGAGGCTGCGGACGGGGACGAGGCGGTCGCGCTGGCGGACCGGGCCGACGTGGCCCTGCTCGACGTCCGGATGCCCCGGCGGGACGGTCTGAAGACCCTTCAAGACCTTCAAGTCGTACGGCCTGAGCTGCGCACGGTCATCCTCACGTCGTTCGGCGCCGAGCCGAACGTGGTCCGTGCCCTGCGCCTCGGCGCCGCCGGGTTCGCCTGGCCCCACGCGAGGCCGACGTGCTGCGCCTGGTCGCGGAGGGTCGCTCCAACGCCGAGATCGGCACAGCGCTGCGGATGAGCGAGACCAGCATCAAGACGTACGTCAGCCGCATCCTCACCAAGCTCGACTGCGCCAACCGCGTCCAGGCCGCCCTGCTCTACCGCGACTCGATCTCCTGACAACGCCCGGAATCCGACAGCCAATGCCGTTCTCCGGGTCCTGAACAGCCGTTATCGTGACCGCGTGACGCGGCTCGACTTCCGGATTCTCGGACCGCTCGAGATACGGACGCCGAGTGGAACGACCCTGGACCTCGGCGCCCGGAAGCAGCGTGCCGTGCTCGCCCTCCTGCTGCTGGAGCCCGGCCGGGTCGTGTCGCTGGACCGGATCGTCCACGGGCTGTGGGCCGGTGAGGTGCCGTCGAGCGCGACCGGCACCCTCCAGGCGTACATCTCCCAGCTGCGCCGGGTCCTCGAGCCGGACCGGCCGCCCCGGACCCCGCCCGCGGTGCTGGTGACCCGCGATCCCGGATACCTGCTCGCGATCGACGGCGACCAGGTCGACTCGGTCCGCTTCAGCCGCGGCGTCGAGGCGGCCCGCAGGCACCTCGGCACGGGCGCGTTCGACGAGGCCGAGCGGGCGCTCACCGCCGCGCTGTCCGAGTGGCGGGGCGCGCCGCTGGCCGACTTCGCCGACGAGGAGTTCGCCACGGCGGTCGCGACCCAGTTCGGTGAGCTGTACGACAGCGCCGTCGAGGAACTGGTGGAGGTACAGCTCGCCACCGGGCGCAACGCCGCCGCGGTGACGGCCGCGCAGAGCCTGCTCGACCGGCACCCGTTCCGGGAGCGGTCATGGGGCCAGCTGATGCTCGCGCTGTACCGCGAGGGGCGCCAGGCCGACGCGCTGGCCGCGTTCCGCCGCGCCCGGACGGTGCTCGACGAGGAACTGGGCCTGCCGCCCGGGCCGGAACTGCAGGCCCTGGAGATGGCGATCCTGCGCCACGACCCGGCGCTCGGGCCGGGGCTGCCACACGTGCCGGCCGCCGTTGCGCCACCGCCGTACGACGGGCCGCGCCGGCAGCCCGCCGCCGGGGCGCCGTCCCTCGTCGGCCGGTTGGGCGAGGAGGGGCTCATCACGGACCGGGTCGACCAGGCGGGCCACGGCCAGGGCGGTGTCGTGCTCGTCGTCGGGGAGGCCGGCCTCGGCAAGACGCTGCTGGCCGAGTGGGCCGCCGCGACGGCCGGCGCGAAGGGGCTCGCGACCGCCTGGAGCCGGTGCGTCGAGGCCAGCGCCACACCGGCCTTCTGGCCATGGGCGCAGGTCCTGCGGGCACTGCCGGAGACCGGGCACCGGCAGCACCTGCTCGACGTGCTGGCGGGCCGCGGTGAGAGCCCTTGGCGCCGGGAGGATCCGGACACCGCCCTGTTCCACCTGCACGAGGCCGTGGCCGAGACCCTGCGGGAGGCCGCCGCCGAGCGTCCCCTGTTGATCGTCGTCGACGACCTGCACGTCGCCGACGCCTCCTCGCTGCAGCTCCTCGCACACCTCGCGCCGATGCTGCACCGGGTGCCGATCCTGCTGATCGCGACGCTGCGGCCGGAGGCCCCCGACGCCGACCCGGCGCTGCGCGAGACGCTCGCGCTGCTCGCCAACGAGCGCGGCGCCGAGCGGCTGCGGCTCGGCTCGTTCACCGCCGCCGACATCGCCGACTACCTCGCGGGCGCCGGTGGCGAGCCGCGCTCCGAGGTGGTGCTGGCCCTGCTGGAGCGCACCGGCGGCAACCCGTTCTACCTCAAGGAGCTGCTGCGCCTGCTGGCCAGCGAGCACCCCGGCGGCTGGGGCAGCGCGCAGGCCGTCGCCGAGACGGGTGTGCCCGAGAGCGTCCGCGACGTCATCTCGCGCCGGGTGTCCCGCCTGCCCGACGAGACCCGGACGATGCTGCACACCGCCGCGGTCATCGGCCGCGACGTGGGCCTGCTCCTGCTGGAGGCGAGCACCGGCCGGGAGAACGAGGACGTGATGTCGGCGCTGGAGCCGGCCGTCGTCGCCGGCCTGCTCACCGAGGTGCCGGGCAGCTGGGACTACCGCTTCGCGCACGCGATCGTGCGCGACACCGTGTACGGCGGGCTGAGCCGCCTGCAGCGGGCCAGGCTGCACAAGCGGGTGGGTGAGGCGATCGAGTCCTTCGACCGCCCCGACGACCCCGACCAGCTCAACCTGCTCGTGCACCACTTCACGATGGCCGCGCCGCTGGGTGTCGCGGACCGTGCGGTGCGCTACGCGCGCCGGGCCGCCGAGCTGGCGATGGCGCAGCTGGCGTACGACCAGGCCGCCCGCTACCTCGAATCCGCGCTCGGTGCCCTCGACCCGACCCGGCCGGGTGCCGCCGCCGACCGGTGCCGCCTGCTCGTCCAACTGGGCGTCGCGCGCCGGGCCGCCGGTGACGTGGCCGGCACGCGGGTCGTGCTCGACGAGGCGCTGACGCTCGCCACGCAGCTCGGCGACGACGAGCTGGCGGTGGACGCGGCGACGCTGTTCGGCGGGGTGACGCTGTGGGCCTGGCGGCCGTACCTCGTCGCGGACGAGCGCATGGTCGGCATCCTGCGCGACCAGCTGAGCCGCCTGGACCCCGCCGACCTGCACCGCCGGGCGGTGCTGCAGGGCACGCTCGCCGTCGAGCTGTACCACAGCCCGGAGCGCCCCGACGGCGAGGCGCACGCGGAGGAGGCGGTCGCGCTGGCACAATAAGCACGTCAACGGCATTTAGGCCACAGAACCTACGCCAGACCCAGTCGTGGTCCGCAACGATTCGCCGGGGATTAGAAGCACCAATCTTCCGTTTACGAACTGGCAGTTCTGCCGGCGATTCTGGCGGCCACCGCGTCGGCCGCGTCCTGGTGCATCTGCTTAGTGACGCTTTGGTACGTATCCCGTGTCAAGGTGGTGGTCGAGTGGCCAAGCTGCTCGGACACGACCTTGATGTCGATTCCCGCGTCCAGTGCGATGGTCGCCGCCGAGTGTCGTAGATCATGCAGCCGTACCGGCGGCATCCCCGCCTTCCGTGCCAGCAGGCGGAACCGCGCACTGAACGCATTCGGATGCCATGGCTGCCCGTCGGGCCGGACGAAGAACAGCCCGGTGTCCGGCCACGCCTCCCCAACGGCGAGTCGCCATGTCGCGCGGCGCGCCTTGTACGCCGTGAGCACTCGGACGGTGTCGGCGTCGAGGGCGATGTCCCGGTTCCCGGCACGGCTCTTCGGCGCTTTCTGGATGGTCCGATGACCCATGATCGCGATCTGGTTGTTGACGGTCAGTTCCCGCTTGGCGAGTCGCGCTTCGGTGTCTCGCAGTCCGACGGTTTCGCCTCGGCGCAGTCCGCGGTACGCCATCAGGTGCAGCATCGGGTGGATCACTGCATCGTGGTCGGCTACGTAGTCGAGGAACGTGGCGACCTGCTCGGCGGTCCAGACCATGACCGGCCCGGGGACCTCGCCGGTGATCTGCCACCGTTCGACGCGTTCGGCTTCCCACACGATCGGCAGGGCGCGGTCGGCGGGTGTCTTGACGAGCATGGCGGGGTTGGAGCCGACGATGAGTTCGTCGGCAAGGGCGTCGTTGATCGCCTTCCGCAGTACGGCCCGGATGTGGTGACGGGTGACCGGCCCGGTAGGGCGGATTCGAGCGACGGTCCTTCGGATCGCCGGGTCAGGGCTGGCCTTCAGTTCACGGATCTCGGCATTGCGGCGTTCCATGGCCACGAACATCGCCCGCAGGTGGCTGGTGCGCAGCTTGTCGAGGGGTACGTCGCCGAGGTACGGGATGAGATGGACACGGACGATGGACTCGTAGCCGTGGATGGTGTTGATGTCGGCCGCGAGGTGCTCGAGCCAGGTGGTGAGGTACTCGCCGACGGTGGGCATGTCGCCGAGCGGTCCGTCGCCGCGCAGGCGTTGGCGGACGCGGTCGACGTCGGGGAACGGGAGGCGGTGGCGTACCGCGTTCTGGATGACGTCGCCGATTTCGATCTGGCGGCGGCGGTCGCGGCCAGCCAGGCCCAGCAGCGCGCGGGCGTGGTCGCGTTCGGCGACGGCCTGCTGGCGGGTGGCGATGCCGGCGCGGCGCAGCAGGCGGCGTTGTCCATCGGCGGTGGGTGGGAGTTCGAGTTGGTACGCCCAGTGGCCGTGCTGCGGGTTCCAGGAGCGGTTCGGGCGGCGCAGTTGGGGGCAGTGGGTGCCGTACGGCTTGTCGGTCTGCGGGTCGCGGCAGCCGCAGCGTTTGAAGATGCTTCCTTCTGCCATGGTCGGTGGTGTGCTCCGATCAGGGTGGGCAACGGTTTGTCGGACCATCGACGCTCGCCTCGCCAGCACGTTCAAGTCGTGACGGGCGAGCGCCGACGATTCCCTTACGCGTCGAGGTGGATGGCGGCGAGCAACGGCACGGTCGGTACCCGATAGACAGCGCCGACCTTGAGCAGCGGCACCGGGAACGCGCCACGGCGGGCGAACTTGTACGCGGCGGACCGCGAGACGCCGAGGATCTCCGCAGCGGTGGCGAGATCGGTGGTCGGACCGAGCGCCCGGAGCCGCTCGGGAGTCCAGGCGCTACGCGCGGACATAGGAGTACACGCCGTCGGCGACGGCCTCGTCGTACGGCCGCTGCGGGTCGTAGATCGGGCGCACCGACGGATCGAGCTGCTCCGCCGCGGGGAGCTCGTGCAAGGCAAGGCGTTCACCGCGGACACGCCACACGAGCTCACCGGGGCGACTGGCCGCAATGGTCAGCCCTCCCGACTGGCGCCCGAGGCGGTCCGGGTCGTCGGTGGTGACGAGCAGCAGGCTGACACCGGTGTCGACGGCGAGGGAGCGGTACCGGCGCAGCCAGCGCAACGGCGGTCCGCCGGGGTCGCGCTGATACCAGAACCCGATGCGCTTGCCGTTGTGCAGGTACTCGCAGTACGGAGCGGGTACGGATCGCCAGGCCCGAAGGTCGGTGCCGGCCTGTGTACGGGCATGGGCGGCCAGGTCGACGAAGAACTGGTTGGTGGTCAGATCCGGCTCGCCAGAAACGGGTCGGCGCAGCTGGACGCCGAACGAGCCCGGGAGCCAGGCCGAGTCGACGCGGACGAGCCAGCCGAGGCGGGCCAGGGTACGCAGCCGTCGACCAGCAGCAACCGACGCGGAGTCGTAGCCAAGCGCGGTGAACTGCTCGGTGGTGAGGGCCTGGTGCTCGGCGAGCATGTCGATGGCCCAGCGGTCGCGCGGCATGAGGCCGCACAGGTCGGTGAGAGAGAATGTGGTCTTCACGGTCGTATGCCTCCGATAGGCAGGTCAGCAAGGGCGAGTGGTCCGGGGAGGCCGTGCAACCACCAGGGCCCGGTGGCGGCGTGGACTCCTGGAACGCGGGCAGCAGTGGCGACCGGCGTCCCGAGCGGGCCGAGATCGGCGAGCCGCTGATGCAGATGGTGTTCACGATCCGGCGAGTGCAGCCACAGCAGAACCGGCCACGCCGGCCCGCCGAGCGCTGTGAACCGGGCGTACCCAGCGAGCTTGCGCAGCAGCTCAGTGAGGGGTTCGCCGCCGGTGTCGTACTCGAGGAAGAACGGCACACCGGACCAGACACCGTGCCCGTCCGGGCGGATGAGGGTCTGCGTGATGAGCTCCACCCGATCGCCCGGCCCGGCGAACGCACCCGGCACGCTGCACCGCGACTCGGACCACCACCGCTGCAACTCGTGCGCGGAATGCCCGGCGAGCTGGGTGAAAAAGCCGTTCACCCCAAGGCGATGCTGCAGGATCCGCGAAGCGGTCCAACGGCGCCGGATCGCCTTCGCGTACCCAGGTCTGGGCACCGACTCGTCGCGTTGTGCCGCGACAACCTCGGCGCCGAGCTGATCGATGACGTAGTGGAACGGATACGAACCGCCCTCGGCCCGGAACGGCCGGAACCGGTCCACCACCTTCAGCGCAATGAGCCGCTGCAGGCGATGCTGCGCGAAGTCCAGCGACGGGAACAGCGCCTCAGCGATCTGCCCAGTCGTCAGAACCCCATGGTCGAAGAGCCAGTCGAGGAGTTGATGGTCGCGGGCAGTCAGGACCGATTGCACCCGCAAGACCTGATCAGGCACGGTTTTCCTTTCATCTGGTACGGGGGAAGAGAACGCAGCGTGTCTCTGAGCCGCCGCCCGAACGACCGGACGGGGCACGTGCTGCAGGGACAGCGGCCGGCGACGTCCGTTGCGGGGTCCGGATCAAGACGGACGCCATGACGGCGGTCAACAAGGACGCCAGCACAGACGGCAAAGCGCTACCGACCTCGCGGCGTCTGGCAGACGGCGATGGCGCTTGCTCGATCGGCCCACCACCAGCCGTCGAGCCCTGCGCCCTCCTATCCGCCGTTGTGAGCGCTGGCGAACGCCCCCACCACTCACAGCCGCTCACACGGCGCCCGGGCCGGTTTTGTGAGTGCGCTGTGAGTCGCTGTGAGCGCGGGGTAGGGCTCTCTGTGAGCGTCACGTGCTACGGCACAGGACCTGCGCTGTGAGCGCAGGGCGGCGAGCCACTCACAGCGGAACCGGTCACTGTGAGCGGTTGTGAGCGGTTGGTCCACACGCGGCGTCAACACCGTCCGCCATGTCAACGACATACGTCGATGTCATGGACATCCGCCACGGCGTACCACCGGACGTCACTCGCATGTCAATCCAGTCGCACACAACGCGCCGTGGATCAACGTGACATGTTGCCATCTCGACGTGATGACATGTCAAACACCAGGTGAGGAACTACTTGACCTTGATGACAGGCCACACCCGCGGTGACAATGCCAGCCACGACACGCCGAAATGTCAACGAAGATCATCGATTGACACCGTTGCGAGCTCAGGCGTGACACGCCCCGCTGTCACAGTCGCCACGCCTGCTGTCACCTGCCGATGACACGATCGCCGCCAGCTGCAGCGTCACACGCCAGCGACGATGTCATAGCACTGTCCACGCCGCATGTCACAACCACTGCGTGCCACGCCGGTCCCCCGGTCGGCGGCGGTGTCACGACTGCCGCCCGAATCATGTCCATCGACAGCGACGACTTGACTCCTCGGCAAAGGCGAGCGTTCATCGACGTCCAGCCGTCCCGGAATCCACCGGCAGGGAGGACTCATGTCAGACGTACCGCCACGCCGCGGCCCCGCGACCGCGGGCAGCTTCGGCCAGCTGATCACCCACCGCAGGCACCAGCTCGGCATGACCCAAGGCGATCTGGCCGACCAGCTGTGCGCCAGGTCGGGTCGCCCGACCTTCACCCGCCACGAGATCTCACGGTACGAGCGCGGCCTGCGCATCCCGACGGCACCGCTGCTGCCCGTCATCGCCGACTCACTCGATCTCCCCATGGCCGTGCTGCGCCGTACCGCAGCTGCCGACCGGAAACGACGGCACGCCGGGAACCGACGGTGAGCGCCGCCCACCGGGTCATCCGCCCGTCCTGGACCTGCACCGCCGACGGACTCCCCTGGCCGTGCACCGAGGCGCAGCGGATCCTGCGGAATAGCGACTTGGCCATGCTCCGCCAAACCATGGCCAAGCTCATGGCCATCGCTCAAGGAGAGCTGGACGACACCGACCCGGCAGCGCTTTACCGACGCTTCCTCGCGTGGACCCTCGAATCCGACCAGCGCTGCGCCCTCTGCGGCAGCCGCCGCCACGCAGCGATCCCCGGCGTGCCACCGCGTCTCATCCCGTGTGACGGCCTGCGAGCAGCAAACACCACAGGCGAACTGCCCGAGTAGCTCGCGTCGACGCACCCAAGTGTCGGTACATCCGTGCTCACGGCCGGCGTTTGCCCTTATCCAGCAGATGGTCGAACGCTCCGGTAGCGGCGATCTCAGTCAGCTCATCCAGGGCCTTGGCCCGGCGTTGGACAGCTGCCACCTCACGCAGCGCGGTGTTGATGGCGTCCTTCTGCGTTCTGGTCCCTAGCAGGGCGTTCACCTCCGCCAGCGCATCCGAGACGGCATCGATGAGCTTCTTGACCGCGATCACTTCTTGCAGGCCTCACCAATGAGGTCCGGAAGGTCCTCGGCATGGACATCCCGCTCCGCGAGCCGGCGGTCATTTGCGGCCTGCAGGTCGCGCAACCGCTCCGCGCGGTTGACCGATGCCCCCATCTGCTGGCACTGCGTGAGTCCGATGCGCTTGCGGCCCTCGGCGAGGTGGAAGGCGCTGACCCACGCCTCGGTCCGTGCCCTCTCGGCAGCCAGCGCGTCACTGTCTCCGTCGTCGAGCTCGGCACGGATGCCGTCCCAGTCGTGGAACTCGGTCATAAGGCTCCCATCTGTTGCGTTCGAGTACAGGGCAAACGCCGACCATCTCTCCACACAACATCATATGGCCCCCTCTGTAGCACATAAATAATTTTGTGCTACAGTATTGACATGCCGGTCCGGTTCACCGAAAGTGCAAGGAAGCACGGCTTTACCGAGGACGAGGCGGTGTACGCCATCGAGAACGCGGTGGGACACGTCCAGCACTTCACGGATCCTCAGCCTCCGGCCAATATTCGACCCCATCTGTTCGTCGGTCCACGTAGCCTCGCGGATCACAGGTTGCTCGAGGTCTTCCTTGAAGTTCGGGGAAGCACGGTCACGGTCTTCCATGTCATGGAGGCCCAGGAGCGCAGTCTCAACCTGATCGGAAGGAGTTATCGATGACCTCCGAGCCGCATACGGCTGGCACTCCCCTGCCGATCGACGACTACGAAGCAGCGGCGCGATGGGCGGAGAACGCCACCTTCGATCCGGACGATCCCACCGTGGAGCGAGACGAGATTGCCGCTGCCAGCGGGCGCGCCTTGCTGCAAGCCGCCCGAGTGGCGGACGAGCAGGTGCCGACGGCCGACGACTACGAGGCAGCGGCACGATGGGCCGAAACGGCCACGATTGATGCAGACGCAACGGTGGAGTCGGGCCCTGCGGCCGCCGAGAGCGGACGGGCGCTGTTGCGCGCCGCTCGCGCTGGCAGGCCGGCGCTCGATGCACAGAATGAGCCGGGTCAGGCCTCACCAGTGCGCCGTTTCCGGTTGTCAGTAACGCTCAATGCGGAGCTTGACGACTTTGTGAAGGCCAGCAAAGCTCGCGGCCACGACACCACGCCGAGCGATGTCATGCGCGCAGCGCTCGCCGAATACCTACGGTCTCATCCGGCAAGCTGAATTCTGCGCCGGACGGTTCCGGGAACGCCCGCCACTCGTCCGGCCGTCATTCAGACTTGTCAGCCCTGCTTGCCCACCCTTGAAGGAACATGATCAGCGTCAACGGGCCGGCGGCGTGCACAAAGGTGAACATGGCAGCCGCGAACCAGGGGTACGGCAACTGCTCGGCACTCGCGAAAACGACCCACGCCGCAAAGTCGAGCGCCAGCGTCAGACCGGCTGCGCCGAGTGCGATAAACCGCTGCCAACGCCGCCGCTCGCGCCAAGGCGCGAACGCCCATCCGACGGCGGTCACCGGCAGCAACGCGATGAGACCGGCCATTACCCCGCGGCCAGCCGCGGACTCCGCTCCGAGTGCCGGGAGCGCCTGCCACGCCTGAAAGCCGGCTGTCAGTGATGCCGATGCCACGACGACCAGCGTCAAAACGCCGAGCAGTGCCAGCGTCGCCGGCGCCAAACGGCGGGCAGATGTGGCGTCGGGCAGGCGGAGTCCGCCGTCGCCGTGCGGCTGCCGAGCGCCATCGGCCGAGACCGTCGGTTGACGGCGTGACGACCGAACGTCCGCAGTCTCGTCCGTAGCCCTCTGGGGTGGCACTGCGACGCTGGAAGCCGACTCGCCAGCAGTCGACGCTCCCGATGCATTTGGAGCTGCCCGACTCGCCCGGTCCAGCGCCTGAGGGTCATGGGCGAAAGCACTGTTGGGTCCGAGCGCTTCGGTGAGGCGAAGCGCGTCTGAGGCGAGCAGCATCGCAATGATGTCGGTGAGGTCCGCGCAGACAGGACAGCCCAATTGCTGGCAGCCTGCATGCCGTTCGATAAGGGACAGGACCGTCGCGTGTGTCCACGCGGCGACGTACGGGGCCTGTTGCCAGCCGGGCAGCTTCCCGATAGTCATGGCCAACTCGTCTGCCTGCTGTTGCGGCACGTCGTATGCGATTGCGGCAGCCTGGACCCGGCGGTGGAATTCTGTCTCAGCCAGACTCTCATTCATGGTCGTCATTATGCTGCGGCTGATCGGTCACAACCTAAGGCCGAAGGTGGCGAACAATTGAGTGCCTCCTCGTCCGGTGCGAGGGCACATGGCATGACGGTGCTCGAGCTGCCACCTCCGCAGGCGTCTCGGCGAGTGCTCGGCGGAGCGGACGAGCCAGGGTCACGGCGGGCCAACCCGGCATACCGGGCGGACCACGTCGGTCGCAAACGCCGATTGGGTGATCGGTGGCCGGTCTCACCAGCCCGAACGCGCCGGGGTCACCGTAGGGCGGGATATGCCGACGCAGGTCAGCGTGGGCGTCGGTACACTGCTCATCGCGCCCTCGTAGCTCAGGGGATAGAGCAACGGTTTCCTAATTCCGCTGAGTTGTTGACGAGCAACAGCGTGTCCCGCGCATTCGTAGCGTTGATATGGAATTTCGCCGTCGCGAACGGCAGCCGTGCGATCCGTGGAATTGCCGCTGTTTCGTGAGCAAAATTGGCGCCCCCAGCTCGTCGGCAGGTGTGGATACCGCACCACCATTCGTGTGCCGTACTCCTTGACCCCCTGCAGTTCGGTGAGGTGGTGCTGAATCTGCAGACCTCCGGGTAATGGTCGGCCCACCATTCCCGGCAACCCGCCGAATCCAATCGATGTCGAGGCATGTCGGAGTCTCAATAACGCACGGTGGCCGTGCTTCTTGAACACCGAGCTGACCTTGTCTGGATACGTGACGTCTGGACGTGGGTCGACGGGACGCGGCCGAGGGCATCGGCATCGGCGTAGCAGCAGGCGGCGCAGGCTTGACCCGGCTCCCGCGGCGCGGGCGGCCTCACGGAAACACGATCGACGTCGCCCGGCGCAATCACGCGCAGCGCGTGACCGCCGCCAAGACCGGCTGCGTGCTGAGATCCGCTACTTGGTGCCTCATCTGGCGTCGCCACGCGGAGGTACCCAAGGAAGCGGTGACGGTCTATATCAGGCTGCCAGCAAGACCACCAGAGCCGGATAGGCGCCCTGCGTACGACTTTCAGCTACTGACAGCGGCCAATACCCGGCGTAAGCTTCCGACTACCGCTTGTTGAGGGGTCACCTGCGGAGGGGTCGATGCTGGACGCGAAACAGCATCAGGGAAAGTTCGGCGAGGACTACGTTCGGGTGCTCGCCTCGGCGGCCGGGTTGGTGGTCCTCACTCAGGACAACGATTCAGATGGCGTCGATTTGGGGTTCCGTGCGACGGGTCGGTACGGCCACGTCCAGTCGCCCATGATCGAAGCACAGGTGAAAACCTGGTCGAAGCCCACCGAGTCGTCGGGCAGGCTACATTATCGCGGCTTGAACGAGTGGCAATTCAACAAACTCGCCGGGCCGAACTTCAGTGTGCCGCGCTACCTATTCCTCATCTGCGTGCCGTCAGATCCGCTCGAGTACGCAGCCTTCCGCTCAGAGGGCGTTCTGCTGCGGCACCTCGGCTACTACGTCTCGCTCCGATCTGAAACGCCAGTCGCCGAGCCCGACCGTGAACGCAGCCGGCCGGTTAGCGTGCCGACGGTCAACGTTCTCACCGCCCAGGAGCTGCGTAGACTGACCGAGTCCCGGACCGCGTGGTAGCCCGGCATGACAACCGCGCTGCGCGTCGATGACATCGCGTCCTACCTGGCTGAGACCGGCTGGCTGCGCGCGCCGCGCGACTGGCATGGCGTCGGCGTGTGGAACCATCCGGACGACTACGAGGTCCTGGTTCCCGCCCACGAAGGCTTCGGCGACGCCCGGGCCCGGATCAACGAGATTCTGCGTTGCCTGGCCACCTTGGAGGACCGTCCGGTCCCGGAGATCGCGGCGGAGATCGCCCGGCCGGACGCTGACACCCAGCTTTTTCAGACCTTCCCCGCCGACCGGGACCCGGGCTACACGTCCGTTGCCGAGGGCTACCGCGCCGTCCAAGGGGTACGCGATGTCCTGGCGATCGCTACTCGCACGGTGGTTCAGGGCCCGCATTTCACGTTCGCCGGCCGCCCGCCCAACGTGGTGGCGGATCTGCTCCGGGCCGCCGAGATGGGACCGACCCGCGCCGGCAGCTATGTGCTCGAGGTGCGCTTGTCCGCCCGCACCTCGCTGCCGGGAGGTGTAACCGGCCGCACCGTCACTGGGCAGATCCACGAGGCGATCACTGCGGCCGGGGAGGCCGTCTCGACGGGCCAGCTGTCGGCCTTCGAGGACCAGATCGTGACGGCCGGTCTGTCTGCGAATCTCTGCACGGCGCTGAGCGACCTAGGTGGCATCGACCACGGGGCGCCGTTCGAGATCGGTTTCCGCTGGGGCCGCGCAGTGCCTACCGAGTCCAACAGGAGTAGCCATCGTTTCCCGGCGGGCGCGGGCGTGCTGCTCCGCGAGGCCGCCGACCAGCTCCGCACCCTCGATGCCTCCGGTGCAGCAACCATCGCCGGCCCGATCGAGACGCTTCACCATGGCGCCACCCGCGACGAACAGTGGCGTATCAGCGTGCGCGGCGAGTTCCACACCGGCACCGGGCCGGTTCGCCGGCGCAAGGTCTGGGTTCGCCTGCCCAACCAGGCAGCCTACGACCGGGCAATCGCGGTGCACCACCGTCAGCTCGCCGTCCGGGTCTCCGGCGAGCTGTCCAGCTCCACCGGCCGGGTCGAACTGGTACCCGACCGCGGCTTCGACGTCATCGACTGATTCCGCTACCGCTCAGGAGGCTCGACATGACCGTCGACGAATTGACGAATCGGGATCAAATTACGCTCTTCGCGCTGCTCGCCGTCGCCCGACCGGCGAGCAACCGCGAGTTGCGCAGCATCGCCGGGCTAGAGATCGACGCGGGCAACAAACGTCGACTTAAGGGCTATCTGGAGAGCACCAAGCGGGGAACGACCACCGTGCACGCAATCACGAAGGCAGGCCGGGACTGGTGCTTGACGGCGATGTCGGCAGGCCGGCCCGCGGACACGAAGTTCCCGGCAGGGCCGTTCTACGCGGTTCTAGGTGGATTGGGCACTTACCTCGTCCGTACGGAACAGCAGCTCGAGGACCTGTTCCAGCCCGATCCAGAGTCGTGGATCAGGTCCGTCTACGACGAACTGACCGTCCGGCGCAAGGGCCAGTACGTCCGCCTCGCCGACGTGCGCGAATGGCTAGACGATGACGTGGATCTCGCCGCCGAGCTAGACCGGATGGTCGAGCAGCCAGACGTTCACCTGAAGGCCGAACTGGACCAACGGAAACTCACACCTAAGGACGAGCGGGCTGCCGTCCTGATCGGCAGCGAACCGCGCCATCTGCTGAAGATCACATCGGCATGAGCACAGAGCTCGAAGTTCTGGAGGCGCTGGACATCTCGGAATGGGCACCGACTAGGGACGAAATATGGGCTCTTCCCGGTTACCACGTCGACAGCCTGCACGCGGAGGTGACCCGTCGGCTCAGCAAGTCGATCGACAGGCTTTCCCAGGGACGGCGGCCGGTCACCGCGGTTGTCCTGGGTGAGCGGGGTTCCGGCAAGACCCATCTGCTCAGCTGGGTCCGGGAAAGGGTCCAGGCACAGAACGGCTACTTCTTTCTGCTAAAGCCGGTCGCCGGCACGTCGGCCTGGGAGAGCGCGGTCGGTGACACCTGTAGCGGACTGCTCCGCCAATCGTCCGGTGGGATGAGTCAGCTCTCCCGCCTGCTGGCGGTCATCGCCGATTCTGCGGGTCTAGGTCCAGCGACCCGTGCCGCGATCAGCGGGCGGGCCAAGCTGACCCTGGAGCGACTCGAGGAGTTTCTGGCCGGGCTTCGCTCGCTCGATCTCGAGGTCGGCATCGCGGCATCGGACACCGCCCGAGCCCTCGTCCTGCTCGCCTCCACCGGCCCAGCCGTCCAGATCGGACATAGCTTTCTCATCCGGCCGGAGGCACACGACGCGCAACGTGCAGAGTGGGGCATCGGCGGTCCGCGCGCGTGCCAGTTAGTCCTGCGTGACCTAACCCACCTTCTCGCGCTGGCCGGTCCCATCGTCTTCGCCTTCGATCAGCTCGACTCGCTGGCTCATGAGTCGACGGTCACCCTGGGCTCGCGGACCAGCGCCCGTGAGTCCTCGACCGCGCGCCGCATGCGCGACGACATTGCTACCACGCTGATGGAACTGCGTGACGAGAGCCGTCGCACGCTCATCGTCGTCGCCTGCCAGACCGACACCTGGGAGATGATCGCGCGCTCCACACTGCTCTCCTCCCGGGACCGCTTTGAGCTGCTGCCCGAACTCGGCGCGATCCCCGACCTGAAGACAGCGACCGCCATCGTGAGCAGTCGGTTCGCGCCTGGGTACGCGTCCCGAAGATTCACCCCTCGCTACCCCACCTGGCCGATCACGAGAACGGCACTCGACCAGGTACGCGAGCGTTACACCGCACGCCAGCTGCTGATCCGCGTCAACGACCACATCACGGGATGCATCGAGAACCGGCGCGTTGTGGAAATGACCGCTCTGGCCGAGTCCGCCCCACCGTTCCCGCCGCCGACAACTGCTCCGGACGCCACGAGCGACCTCACCGCCATCTTCGAGCAGCTTCGGGAGACTACCGACGACCAGCCCTTGCTGGAGCGAGTCCAGAACGACGCCATGCCGAAGCTGCTGTCCGCCGGACTGCGCAGCCTGGTGCTGGAGCTGGGAGGCAGCCCACACCGGTTCGCCGTCGAGGAAGACTTCGGCACATCAGCGGAGTTGCACGCGAGGCTTCGCCTTACGATCGACGAGAGGACCGAGCAAGAGGTCCACTGGTCGTTCCGGGCCATCGCTGCGACGCATCACACGAGCTTTCAGACTCAGTTGAAGCGAGCTATGACCGCCGCCGGACTGGCCGAGGGAATGCCGAGTCGTCGCCTCTTCGTCCTGCGCAACAGCGGATTTCCGCATGGCCGCGTGACCGAGGAGTTGAAAGCCGAGTTCGAGCGTCGTGGCGGCGAGGCTCTCCCAGTGACCGTATCCGATCTGCGCACGCTCGCCGCGCTACGGGTGCTTTTCGAGCGCCGGCCGCAGGGGCTGCACCAATGGTTACGGGAGCAGAAGCCGGCCAGCCGGCTGGAAATCTTCCGGATCGCCCTGGCGGGCGTCCGCGAGACCTCTGGCCAGCGTGACGACTCCGCCGGACCGGCCATAACGGGCCACGACGCGGTCATCGTCGGGGAAACGCAGCGCGGCCGTCGCCCGTTCACGATCCCACTCGAGACGCTGCGGAAGCACGCGATCGTCATCGGCAGCACCGGGTCGGGCAAGACCGTCCTGGTCCGACATCTCATCGAGCAGTGCACCCTGCACGGGGTCTCAGTCGTCGTGGTCGACCCGAACGACGATCTCGCCACGCTCGGCGACCCTTGGCCTACGCCGCCGAAGGGGTGGGGTGAGGCGCAGGAACGCGATGCGCGACGCTACTTCTCCGAGACCGAGGTCGTCGTCTGGACGCCGGGCCTCCGGAACGGTCGGCCGCTGACCTTTCACCCGCTGCCCGACTTCAGTCCGTCGCTCGGCAACCTGGACGAGCTCAGCCGGCTGATCAAGACCACGGTCGCTTCGCTAGAAACGCTCGCCGGAGTGACCGGAGGACCTCAGCGGAGAACCCAACAGCGGTCGATCCTCAACCGTGCCCTCGAGTACTACGCGAAGACTGGAGGCCGGACGCTCGACGACCTGCTGGACGTGTTGAACGAGCCACCCGACGGTGTCGCCGACAGCCCGGACCGGAGCCGGCTGGCCAAGAACATGGCAGCCACGCTGGACGCCGCAAGAGACACCGACCCTCTGCTCGACGAATCGGGCACACACGTCGATCCCGCCGTGCTCCTGACGGCGTCGCCCGGGAAGACTGCACGGATCTCAGTGATCAACCTCATCGGTGTCCCCCAGCCACAGCGGCCAGACTTCGTCAGCCGCTTGGAGGCAGCATTGTTCAGCCACTTCAAGGCGAACCCGGTGCACGACCGACCGCTCGGCGGCCTCTTGGTGCTGGACGAGGCGCAGATCTTCGTTCCGGCCACCGGCTCGACTCCGAGTGGTGAGATCACTAAGACGCTGATCGCGCAGGTCCGCAAGTACGGGCTGGGCATGCTGCTCGCCACGCAGATGCCTAAAGGCCTGCACAACAGCGTCCCCGGCAACACCACCAGCCAGTTCATCGGGAAGTTGACCGCGCCGGTGCAGAAGGCCGCCGCCGATCAGATGGCCGCCGCCAGGGGTAGCACCTTCGACAACATCTCCCGGCTCGAACCCGGTGTCTTCTTCGGCGCCACCGAAGGCACCTCGTTCAGCAAGATAGAGGTGCCCTGGTGCCTTAGCCACCACCGCGACGCGCTGTCCGAGGAGGAGGTCCTGCAACGAGCACGGCGGTGACGGATCACACCGCCTCGGGACGCTCAATACCGAGCAGCGAAATGCCTATGGCGGCATCCGGAATGTGCGCTCGGCTCATGCAACTCACCGGCGTCCGGACTTGACTGACCGGCCGCGCTGAAATCGCGGCCGTTCAGTGTCTGTCATACCGCCTATACGTTCCGCAGGATGTTCGGATGACGATGGTGGCTGGAACGGTCGACCTGCCTACGATCATGACTGAGCTGCAGCGGGTTCGGCCGGTCTTCCATTCGGAAGCGGACTTCCAGCACGCGTTCGCCTGGGCAGTGCATCAACTTGACCCGTTGGTAAACGTTCGGCTGGAGGTTCGCCAGGGGAGCAACGAGTATCTGGACGTGCTTTGCTTCGGAGCACACGGGACGACGGCCATCGAACTCAAGTACTTCACCGCGGCGTGGGAAGGGTCTGAGCCCTCGACCGAGGAGCATTTCGAGATCCGCGGGCACGCCGCTACCGACCTGGCACGGCACGGATTCGTCAATGACATCGCCCGACTCGAACGGTTCTGCGGGCGGCATGGTGCCATGACAGGCTTGGCGATCATGCTGACGAACGACCGGTCGTTGTGGAAGGCGCCGTCCGGACGGCAGACCCGCGATGGACAGTTCCGCATCCACGAAGGTGGGACGCTCGCTGGGGCACTGCGGTGGGGCATTGAACCAGATTTCTTCGCTCCGAACGAAAGGATCCTGGCTGGCAGTTACACCTTGCGCTGGAACGACTATTCGAACTTGCCCGGCAGGAACGGGGAGTTCCAGTGGCTCGCCGCGAGCATCGCTGCGTCCGGGGCAGCCGTGACGTAGGGCCCCACCGAGATGTTCGGCTACGGCCATCACGGATGTCATCGGCGCCCCAGAGGTGGCATGGTGGCCGAGTGGCCGACAATCAGATGACGAAATCTGCCGGTGAACACTGGGTGTGCTCCGTCCTCGCCCGCCGTGGCTGGGCGGCGGCGCTGACCAGAGACGGGCTCGAACGAACTGATGTCCTTGCCGTGCAGGCACACGAGCCACGCCGCATGATCGAGGTGCAGGTCAAGACTGCCAACAGCCGTGGTTCCGGCACGAACTGGCTCGTCGGCGCGAAGGCACAGCAGATCGCGCTGTCGGAGCGGGAGTGGTTCGCATTTGTGATCTTGCCGGAGGAGAATGCTTGGCAAGCGCCTCGGACCTTTATCGTGCCGCGTGATCATGTGGGTGCGGCCGCCTGGATCGTCCATCAGGACTGGTTGACCGATCCGAGCGTGGCCCCTGGGATCAGGAACACACCGGTCGATCGTGCCCGCGTGAACGTCAGCGTCTGGGCGCCATACGAAGATCGATGGGATTTGCTCGATCAGCCTGCATTCGCCGCTCCAGTGCTGTTGGCTGAGTCACTTCGCGACCTCGCCTTGGACACCCGCGTTGGCCTGCCGCCCGGACACCCATGGAAGAACACATTTCCGGCCTGGTGAAACCGGCGCTGAGCGTGCGGCTACAGCACCGACACGAATCGGACCGGTTCGGCCAGGACCGCGGCGGCGCCAGCAAGATCGGCGATTCGTGCGGCGAGTGTCGCGACCGCCAGCCGAGGTGGGAGCGCCTCGCTGAACTTCAAGCCCCGTAGGGCCTTCTCGCTGGGTTCCGGTAGGCACAGTCGGGTGGTGGCGTCAGCGGTCAGCTCGCGCCACGTAGACGGCGTCAGGTCTTCGCGGAGCCGGATCTGGTAGTCGTCGAAGCGGTGCATGGGGTCGGTGACCTCGCTGAGGGTGGCTGCGAGGGTTGCGTTGGCCCGGAAGCCGGCCCAGGTCCACCATCTCAGGTCGCCCTTCTCGTCGCGGACGATGGTGTTGCCGCCCGGGTGGATCAGGCTGCTCAGTTCGTCGCGTTCCTGGGCGAGGCGGTCGGTCGCGCGCCGGGTCAGTTTTACCGGTGGGTCGGCCCCGAGCAGGACTTCCCGTGTGGCGCGGGTCAACTCGTAGCTCTGTCCGGCCCAGCCCTGGTTGAGCCAGCGGGCCCGTCCGCCGCCGTCGGCCGGTTCGACGAAGCACCGCCGGCGGCGCCAGTCGACGTACGTGACATGCCAGCTGCGTCCGCTGAGCAGGAGCCGTCGTTCGCCAGGCGCCTCTTCGGTCAGCAGGCTCGGGTCGATCCGGCCCACCTCGGTGCGGCCGGTCAACACCGTGAACTCGGGCGGGCCAGTGAAGACGGCGGTCAGGTCCATGAAGTGACGCCGCCCGAAACGCTTCTCCGCTTCGGGGCCGATGAACAGCATGCCGCCGTCGCTGTCGAGGTACCCGTGCTCGACGAGGTGCCGCACGATGACGTATCCGCCGGCACGGAACGGGTCCAGGCCGTTCCACCACTGCGGCCAGGTCTGATCGCCGATCCGGCCTTCCTGCAGGCACAGGGCAAGGATCTGCTGCGCGACGATGTGGCGCGGTTCCGCCGGTGCGGTGATCGGCTCCACCCAGTGACTGCCCCAGAGGTGCAGCAGGGCCGCCGCGGACAGCAGCGATTCGCCGCGGGTGGTCAGGAAGAGACAGTTGCGCACGGTGTCGGCGCGGCGTCCCGTGCGTCCGAGGCGCTGGAGGAACGACGCGACCGTGGCAGGGCTCTCAATCTGGATGACCCGGTCGAGGTCGCCGACGTCGATGCCGAGCTCGAGGGTGCTGGTCGACACGATGACGCAGTCGCGGGCCTCGGCGAACGCCTGCTCGGCGCGGCGCCGCTCGTCGACCGACAGCGACGCGTGGGAGAGGAACGTCGTCACGCCCTTGGCCCGTAGCAGCGCGCCGAGCTCTTCGACGGTCTGCCGTGATTCGCAGAACACCAGCCGTTTCTCGCCGGCGTGCAGCGAGGCGATGACGGTTGCCGCGTTGGCGACCGAACCGACGTAGTCCAGTTCGATCTCACCCGGAGGCGGACCGAGGGCGGGGTTGCGGGTCGGGGTGAGGTCCGGTGCAACGACCTTCGCCTGCCGTTGGCCGGCTGATGGTCCTTGGAGCCAGTGCAGGAGCTGGTCCGGGTTGCCGACGGTGGCGGAGAGGCCGACCCGCTGCAGTGGCCGGCCGACGATGGTGGTGAGCCGCTCAAGTACAGCGAGCAGGTGCCAGCCACGGTCGTCACCGGCGAAGGCGTGTACCTCGTCCACGACGATCGCGCGCAGACCGGCGAAGAACTGGCGGTGGTCGACGTGAACGCTGACCAGCATGGATTCGAGGGACTCGGGGGTGGTGAGCACGATGTCCGGCCGCTGCCAGAGCACGTTGCGGCGTTGACTCGCGCCGACATCGCCGTGCCAGAGCGCGACGCGACGGCCGAGCCATGAGGCGTAGCGCTCCAGCCGGGGGTGGAGGTTGTTCAGTAGTGCTTTGAGCGGGCACAGGTACAGCACCGATGTGCCGGACCAGTCCTCCGCCGCCATACGGGACAGGATCGGGAACATCGCCGCTTCGGTCTTGCCGCCGGCGGTCGGGGCGAGCAGGAGCGCGTCGTGCCCGGCGAGGAGCGGCTCGGCCGCCGCTCGTTGCAGGGGGCGGAGGTCGCGCCATCCGAGGGTGTTGACGATGTGGTGGACCACGATCGGGTCGAGGCCGGCGTCGGTGCTCACATCGGCAGGTCGATCTCGTCGGCTGAGGCGGCGTTGCGTTCGACGTCGGTGAGCTCGTCGGAGCGCAGCGTCGGCCCGTAGTGCAGCCTGGGGTCGAAGTCGGGGAACTGGTCGACCCGGTCGAAGACGTCGGCGATGAGCTTCTTGAGGTAGATCCGCGGTGCCACACCGACCTGCCCGCCGAGCCGGCCGGTGACGGCACGGGCCAGTTCACCGATGTACGCGTCGTCGACCCGCGCGGAGACCTCGCTGCTGCCGTACAGGTCCCGGACTCTGATGCCCAGTTCGGTCAGCGTGTCGATGGTGAACCCGGGCAGGCGGACCTGGACGGCGCGGGGGTTGTCCCAGCGTGCGTCGGGTCCGAAGTCCGTCGCCAGCCGCTGCGCGAGGGGCGCGAGGCGCTGCACGCCTTGCGGCCCGTCGAAGAAGGCGGGGGTGCCGGTGATGACGAGGTACAGGCCGGGGAAGCGTCCGGCGTGGACCTCGTCGACGAGTTGGCGCAGGGCGTTGAGGGCCTTGTCCCGGGCGTCGGAGCGGACCCGTTGCAGGGTCTCGACCTCGTCGAGGACCAGCAGGAGCCCAGGGTGGCCGCTGTCGCGCAGGACCGTGAGGAGTCCCTGGAGGAAGTTGAGCGCCTGGAAGTGGTCGAGGTCGCCCTTGACCCCGGCGACCCGCCGGACCGCGGCGGCCACGTGCGGCTGCCCACCGATCCAGGCGGCGAGGCCCTCCGCGGTCGCGTGGTCACCGGCCGCTGCTGTGGTCCGGTAGGCGCGGAGTGCGGCGGCGAAACCGGGTGCGCTGCGGGAAATCTCCGCCAGGCGGCGTTCCATCAGGTCGCCGACGGCCCGGTCGAGCGCCTCGGCGTCGTCTTCGGTGACCTCACCGGTGCCGAGGACGTCCTCTTCGAGGGTGAAGATCCAGCCGTCGAGGATCGGCCGGATCGCGCTGGGCACGAACTGTTCGGTGCCGAGCCGCTCGACGAGCCGCCGGTACACGGTCTCCATGCGATGCAGCGGCGTCTCGGTCTCAGACACCTGGACCTCGGCGGCGGCGAGACCGCGTCGCTTGGCGCGTTCGGCGAGCCAGCGGGTGAAGAACGTCTTGCCCGCGCCGTACTCGCCCCGGACGGCTTTGAAGACGCTGCCGCCACCGGTGACCCGGTCGAGATCGTCGTCGGTCGCGGCCGTGAACCGGTCCAGGCCGACCGCGAGGACGTCCAGGCCGTTCATCGGTACGGCACCGCGGCGCAACGCGTCGATGACGTCACGCCGCCGCCGGGCCGAGATGTCCGGTGTCACGACGGCTCCAGGTGGAACTGCTCGATCAGCAGCGCCCGGTTGAGCACGACGGTCCGGCCGTCGGCGTCGATCTCGAGCACCGGGTATCCCTCCACCTGCAACAACTTCTGCAGGGCGGTGATGGTGGGGCCGGTCCGGTGGTCAGGGATCCCGGCGAGGGCCGCGAGGGTGTCGCGCGCGACCCGGTCGTTGTTCGCGAGCAGGGCGGTGAGCATCGCCCGGACCCGTTCGTCGGGCAGCGGCGCCCGGGTGCCGCGGCGCTGCGCGTACACCTCACTGGCTAGCAGCGCATCGACGAGCGCCGGAGACTGAGGAGCCGGTGCGGGCGGCGCTGCGGGTGGCTGGGCCGGCAGCTCGACCACCTCGAACAATGCGCCTTCGAACTGCGGCGCCGTCGAAGCAGCCCGGCGCGATCCGTTGCGTTTGGCCGGGCGAGGGGTCTGGACAGCGGCACCGGGCTGCTGCAACGACTCCCGCCACCACTCGGGACTGGCGACCGGGGCGCCGGACCAGCCGGGCACCGCCTGGTCGTTGCCGGCGCTGAACACCAGCAGCGGAATCACCGCCTCGGCGGGTGACGCGCCGCCGTGGTAGCCGGCCTTCCGCGGACCGTACCGCAGCTCCTCACGCCAGGGCAGGACCACGCTGCCCCCGGCCTTCGCCACCCGGCTGCCCTTGAAGAGCCGCTCGCCGTCGCTCGCCGGTGTGGTGGCCGGCCGCCAGCGGTTTTCGCTACTCGGGCTGGGCCGTAGCATCGCTTCCGGGCCGCGGTCGACGACGTGGCCGTGGTCGGAGAGGACGACGACCACGCGGTCCTGGGCCAGTGCGAGCAGGTCCCGGACGGCGCGGATGGTCTCCTGCCCCCAGATGATCGTCCCCGGGTCGCTGCGGTCGAGGGCATCATCGATGGTATTGACGACGGCCGCGACCAGCGCCCGCTCCGGCGACTGCAGCGCAGCGACGACGTCCGGCGCGAACGCCGCACCCGCGCCGGCACGGAGGTTGCCTTTGTGCAGCAGGACACCGGACGGGTACCGCGCCTCGAACGCCTTGCGTTCCTCCGCCTGCTGTCCGACGGCGATCCGGCCGCTAAGCAGGCTGCACCGGCTGACCTCGGTCACCGTCGGCAGCGCGGCGAGCACCCCGGTCCGGGCGCTACCGGCGGGCGTCAGCTCCAGCCACGAACCGGACTTCGTGATCGACTCGGCGAGTTCGGTCGCTGCCGCGACGCTCATCCCGTCCATCACCAGGAGCAGCACCCGCTGCCCGTGGTCCAGGATCGGCTGCACCACGCGGTCGAGCACCTCCTCGACGCGCAGCATGGTGCCCGGGTCCGATTCCGCCGTGGTCGCGTGGGCGAGCTGACCGGCGAACTGGTCGTCGTGCCGGGACCGGCGGGCCTGGACGGCCTGATGGAGCTGTTGATACGCCTGGGCGAGTTGCGGGTCGACGTCTCCGGCGAAGATGTCGAGCCGGGCCCGGTCGACCCAGCCGTCCTCGCGGACGTGGCGGTGGAGCGCCTCAGCAAGGGTTGATGGGGCGCTGGGGTCCGGCTCGGTGAGCCACCGCAGGAGTCGTACGGCCATCCGCGCCGTCTCCAGAGCCGCGGGATCGGCGGCCCGGTGTTCCTCAGACCGGGCCAGCAGTTGCTGCGCCTTGACGACTGCGGCCGGGTCAGCCTGTCCACCGGCCGGCACGGCAAGCCGCAGCGCGTCGGCGAAGGTACGCATCCGCTGGGTGAAGCCCGTCGGCAGGACGGCGCTCTCCGCCAGCAGCGACGTGGCGTCGATCTCGGCGGCGATGGCCTCCGCCCGCCGCAGCACGGGTCTCGCGTCCGCATCGAGGTGCCCGGCATCGACCGCGCGGTCCAGCCACGCTTCGGCCGCTGCCCGGAACGCTGCGGCGGAGGCGTCGCTCAGCCGGTCGCCGCCGAATCGGGGCTCCAGTCTCGTCCGGGCCACCGCGATCTGCACCGGGACCTCGGCGTTAAACGCGGGCGCCCACAGCGCACCGGTCAGCAGGCCTAGGGGTATCGCGTCGACGCCGTGCCCGGCGCGGACCGCGGCCATGATCGGTCGTGCGGACAGCCCAGCGATCTCGACGAGGAAGTTCGTGAGCCCGTCGGCGGTTGTCGCGGGCAGGTGGGCGAACTCCTGCACCGCCAGGGCGTCCGTGCTCCACTGCAGCAGGCCGGCGCTGTCGATCTGTTTCGGGTTGAGGCCGAGCAGCTCACCGGCGAGTGACCGCAGCGCGTGTTCCCGGGTGAGGACGGTTCCGGCCGGTGCCGGCCACCCATGTGCTGGCCGGTGGTCGGTCAGTGCCTCGGCGGCCCAGCGGCCGTCCCGGACCAGTCGAGCGTCGAGGTTGACGCCGCCGAACATCTGGCGGACCAGGTCCCACGGGTCGACGCTACGCACGGTCTGCAGGCTCAGGTGGGCGAGCACGCCGTCGCCGAGTTCGTCGGGGGTCAGCTCGGTGAGCAGTACCAGCCGCTCACCTTCGACGCGGTCCCGCAGCGCCGCACGGGCGGCCAGCGGGGTCGGGCACGCAACGACCCGGACCGCCGTGCCGTCGATGGACAGCACCGGGTCCGCAGTCCACAGTGGAGTGGCGCGCAGCGCGATGGCGGGGACGCCGTCCGGCTCGGCGAGCCAGGCCTCGACCTTGCGGCGGATCGCCGCCGGCTGCACCGGCGTCACAGCACCTCCCAGGTGATCTGCACCTGGGCGCCACCTTCTATCGCCGCACGGATCTCCCGTTCGACCTCGGCAAGCCCACTGACATCGGTGACCACTCGTGAAGGGACTGCCGGGGTGCCGCCAGGTTTCTTGCCACCGAGGCCCGGAAGCACCACGACCGGCGGTGGGATGAGCGGCTTGGAGACCGCCGCGAGCAGTTCGGCCGACCGGCCCGCAGCCTTGCGCAGCGCCGGAACGAGGTCCTTCGCAAGTTGCTCGTGGTTCGCGGCGGCACGCAGATCGTCGATGATCGCCTGCGCGTCAGGGTTCGTCGCAGCCGCCGTCCGGATCGCGTCGAGCAACTGCCATTGCGTGGACCGCAGCTCGGCAAGCACCTGCCTCGCCTGTACGAACGCCGCCGATGCTGTCTTGTCGTCGATGTCCCCGACGTCCGCGCGGGCGATCGACTCGACCAGCGCCACGTCGTCCTGCTCGCCGGCCACACCGGTCAGCAGTCTCACGACCCGCCGTGCGGTGGCCAGCCGGCCCGCCGTCGCGTGCTCGTCGAGGCCGAGCACCCCCGCCCGGGTATGCAGCTCGGTCACCAGATCCGCAGCCGTCTTCGTGTGCTGCTGCGCGGCCCGCCTCAGCGCGCCAGCCAGTTCGCCGAGGTTCGCCGGGCTACGCCACTTCGGTAGCGACTCACCGAAGAGCGCGCCACCACGCTCGACCGCCCTGGCCCAGTCGTCCTCACCGGGCATCGGCGGGTGCCGCAGTTCGTACTGGTCGATGTTCACCTGCACGGCGTCGACCGTCACCTTGACGTTGCCCTGGTACCAGGCGAGCTGCTGATCGAGCGCGAACACGGCGATGATGAGGTTCTGCAGCTCACGGTCGAAACCTCGGGCGTCCGGCTTGTCGAGCAGGTCACGCAGGACGTGCACCGGGAAGTGGTCCTTGTAGCCCTGTTGGGCGGCGCCCTGCAGCAGGTGCTGGCTCCACCAGCTGGTGCTCGTGGTCAGCACATACCGGTGGTCGATCAGCTCGCCGAGCCGCAGTTGGTTGCAGACCCGCTGGATCGTCTTGCGGTCAAGTTGGTCGACCGCAGCGCCCTTGGTCGGGTCGGCAGACGCCAGTTTCGCGTACTTGAGGATCTTGCCCATTTCGCTGCGGGTGACCGGCTTCTCGTCGTCCGGCAGCGCGGGTCGGCCCGGGTACGCCCAGGCGAGCAGCTCACCGGTCAGGTTCTCGAACGCGGCCTTGAGCGTGCCGCCCCGCGGGTCGCCGATGTGCAGCCCGTCAGCGAGGGTGTGCAGCACGCCGACGCTGTCGTCCTCCACATCGGACGGTTGGGGTTTCGCCGCGCCGTACGCCTGCTTCAACGTGTTCAGCAACGTCGCACGAAGCTGCTGCTGACGCTGCTGCAGGTAGATCTTGCCCTGCTGCCGGTCGGCGAGCGACCAGTCCGCAGCGAGATTCTGCAACCGGTCACCGCTGCCGGTGTTGCCGAGCAGATAGTTGACCTTCGCCAATTGCCGCACCCGGCCCATGACCTCATCGGTGAGGAACAACGGCATCCAGAACACCGTCCGCGACCCGCGCGGCAACGTCTCGATCCGCGCGAAGTCCTCGTTACGCCGGTGGCCAGGATCGAATGGGTAGTCGATGACGAGACGCCACGTCTCGCCGGACGCGACCAGCGCCGACTCCGGCAGCGTGTCCTTGTCGCGGACATTACCGAACCGCACCTGGACATGGTGCCGGCGGCCGCGCCAGTCGCGGGGATGCTGCAACTCACCCAGCGTCCCCTCAGCGCTGGCCAGGCCGAACTCCTCACCGACCAGCTCACGCACCATCTGCTGCAACACACCGCTGGCAGTCTCGTTCTCCCGCACCAGATCGAGCAACTTGTCGTAGTCGACCGACGACAACTTGATCGACACCACCGGGTCCGGGCCCTCGGTGAGATGCAGCTCGCCTGCGTCGTCGCTGAGGCGCTGTAGCCGCTCCAGGACGATCTGGTTCTCGTACCCTTCGACCGGCGAGTCGATCGAGCCGAAGTTCAACGCGTGCAACTTCGCCGCGGTGAGGTTGTGCAGGGCCGGCACCTCCTGCACCAGCGCGCCCAGCATCAGCGTCTTAACCAGCCGATCGTCGAGCAGGAACGGCTCATGCCCGGCGGCCTGCTCTTCCTCGATGCCATGCGCCGCGCGCAGCAGCGGGCGCAGCTTGTGCAGATACGTCTCGCGGGCCGCCCGGAACAGCTGCTTGAGCTGCGGCCGGTCCGGCAGCTCACCGTGCAAAACGAGCGGCTCGAACAGCGCCGCCACCCCGATGAGGTCGTTGACCTGCAACGTGTCCCGGCGGGCGACCAGCAACTCGGTCATCACCTTGAGCGCGGTCCGCTGCCGCTGCAACGCCTGCGACAACGCCACCAGCGTGGCGACCAGCGCCGGCGAGAACGGGTACAGACTGCGGAACGCGGCGGCGTCCGAGCCGATCCCGGCGTCGCCGTACTGCGCGCCGAGCAGCAGCGTGTCCCACACATCCCGGTTCCCGCGCACCGCGGCGAATGCCTGGTCGATGGTGTGTCTCGCGGCCTCGTCCTTCGGCTTCAGCAGCCGCTTCTCGGTGATCTCCGGCAGGTTGGTGTCGGCGAGCACGATGTCGCTGCCCAGCCGGCCCTGCACGCTACGCATGACATGCGCGAGAGCCTCCCGCTCGGTGCCGCCGACCTGCGGACCGAGGAACTCCTCCAGGTTGCGCTGCCGCGCCACGAACGACGCGATCGGCAACGGCCGGGCCGCATCCGACGACTCGACGAGCTTGTTGAGCTTCGCACCCTCGGTCTGCACGAACGTGTGGTCCGCGATCTTCGTCGACAGCCACAGGATCATCTCGTCGAGGAAGAAGACCATCCCGTCGTACCCGAGATCTTTGGCATGCCGGGTGATGACCGCCAGCCCCGTGTCGAGGTCCAGGTAATGCCCACTGCGCACCGCACCCGTGTAGAACGCCGCGGTCAACGCACTGACCAGCTTGTCCCGCTCCTCGGTACCCGGCGGCTGAGCGGCAGCCGCCTCATACGTCTGCGCGGTCCACCCGGCCTGCCGGGCGACCTGCGCGGACAGGCTGCCCCCGCCGGTACCAGGGGTGAGTCCTGAACCACCCAGCCGGGCGAAGAACCGCTCGTCGCGGAGATCCTCGCGATGCCGCGCCGCGTCGGCCAGCAGCGCGTCGGAATGGTGCACCGCCGGTGCGGGCGCGTCCGGGTGCAGTGCGGTGATCTGCCGCAGGTACCCCTCCAGCACCGCCTGCTCAACCGACTGCGCGTCGAGCATGTGGAACGTCAGACTGAGGATCCGCTTGCCGCGCAGCCACTTGTCGTCCGCCTTGGCGACCGGCTCGGCCAGCCCACGCACCGCCCGCGCCTCTGGGTTGTGCTGCAGGATCTCCCGCAGGACCGCCATGAAGTGCGACTTGCCGGAGCCGAACGAACCATGCAGGAACTTCGCCTGCGACCGGCCCGATGTGATCGCGTGCCCGACCATCGACAGCGCCTCGTCGAAGTTGCGCCGCAGGTCGTCTGTCACGACGTACCGGCGCAGGTCCGCGCCCTCCGAGGCGCGAACCACGAAGTCCGCGTCCCCGACTGACGTGGGAATCTCGATGAGGTCCCGCAGCAACGTCATGACAACTCCTCAAGACCACGCAGCTTGGTGAGGGTCGCCCGGTCGGCACCGAGCGCGGCCAACTCGGTGTCGATCAGGCCGGAGAAGAACTTGGCCGGCGTGCCCGGGTAGCCGGGACGAGGTTCGGCGTACCACTGATGCAGCCACGGCTCGAGTTCGGCAATGCCGGCGATAATGGGCAGCAGTCGCTCCTCAGGCCAGGCAGCCCGGGTCTTACGGTCAAGATATAACGCGGCGAGAGCATGCGCCTGTTGCAGATGGTCCCAGCCCGCCCAGCCGAGCAGTTCACCGGCATCACCGGAAAGAGCAGTCCGAGGGTACGAGATGAAGCGCTCCTTGGGGACATCGAGCTTCCCGCGGTTGGCCCAGTAGGAGCTTTTGAGGAAGTCGGCGGAGGCATATTTTTGCGGCACCGGAATGTCCTTGATCGTCTCGCCGGCGTCCTCACGCCGCTGCAATGCCCAGGTGCGTTCCCACTGGATGCGTTTGCGCAGGCCGGCAGGCTTGTACCGGTCGGCGGGCAGGAACGGCACGTGCTCGTCGGCGACGAGCTTGCCGAGGGTCTTGACGAGGTCGTGGGCGTCGGAACCCACCCACAGGTCCAGCACGGCCCGGAAGTCGTCATCGTGGCGGACACGGTCGGCGAGTTGCGCGACCGACTGCGGTTTCGGCGCACCGCCCCACAGTTCCGGGGATTCGAGCCGGTCCAGCAGCCAACCGCGCAACGCCTCGGCCTGCAGGGCGTCCCAGCCTTTGCCGGCCCACCGGCGTTTGTGCTCGGGTCGCTCGATGAGGGCGATGTTCCGGTCCGACTCGATGACCGCGATCCGCCGTTCGACCAGCGCTTGGTACTCCGACGGCCAGTGTGCCGGCAGGTCGGTGATCGGCGTTGATCCGTGCCGGGTAAACCATTCGGTCTTCGCGCTGCTACGGGCCAGGACGATCTCGAACGCCCGCTCGCCCAACGCCAGTTCGGGCGGGTCGTTCGTGGACAGGTCTTCGTCCAGCAGTCCGTACGCCCGGTACACCTGCCAGTCCAACTCCTCCTGCAACGCGATCATCCCGCGCCGCACCGACACCCACTCGACCTGCGCCACCTTCAACCGCTCCCGAGTCGGCACACCGCCCGCGACCACACCTCCCGGAGCAACCACCGCAAGCCTCTGCGCCAACCCGTCCAACGCCCGGCTCAACGCCAACGGACGTGCCGCAGGCAATGGGAACTGTTGAAGTTTAGTCCCGGTGAATTCGTAGAAATGTTCCCAGTCGTCGCTTGTGAATCCGCCACCTTCACCTCGGATGCCTTTGTCGTGGCTGACCTGCTTGAGCCAGAAACAGGCGGTCGAACTGTTCAGCACACCGAGCAACTCCAGATGGTCGTCCTCACTCGCTCCCTCCGGCAACTTGATCACTGGCGCGGACTGCTTGAAGACCTTCCCACCCCGATCCAGCACAAACTGGTTATGCGTCGCCACAAACCCGAACGCTAGGGACCAATCATGAGCACCAACATCCTTTGGGACCTGGTGCCATTCCCACCAAGGTCGCTTATCGGAGAAGTAGGTGCCCTTAGTAAAGGTAGCCCGATTGCCAAGAGTAGTTCTAAATGGCCAAAGCCATTGACCAAAGCTGGGCATCTCGGTAACGTCCGCAAGGCTGCGGCTGGCGTCGTATGGATGAAAGGTGTAGTCGCCGTCGATCAGGCCGTAATCGCGAACCTCCTCGCCAACAACCAACCTCGCAACGTAATCCTGCTCAACTTGCTTGCGAGTAAACGCAGGCAACGGCGCAGTAAAGACCTCGTCTGCCCCCAGGACTCCGTAGAATCCGATGCGGAACAGTAGATCACCCATTCGCTGCGTCCGGTTCGCCTCAATGGCCGATACCAGATCGCTTGCACCGCCTCCACTGAGACTCCACGGATGCGTGGCTAGGTGATCGCGTCTGAAGTTAGCAACACTAATCCACTCGGACTCCGCCCCCACCGTATCGATCTGGCGTTCGATGGCCGTCCAGACGAGGCCCTTCGCCGGGTCGGCGGGCTGGCCTGGTTCGCCGCGGATGCCGAGCACAGTGCGGATCGGGCCGCTGTAGCGCGGGCTGGCGTAACGGTTCCGGCCAATCAGTATCACCGTCGGCGTGCCGTGGCCGGGGATGAAGGCACCAGAGGCGTCGATGACCTCCGCCAGGTCGACCTGCCCGGCGAAGAACTTGTTGATGAGGTTCTTGCCGAACTCACGCTTCATGAACGAGTTCGACGTGATCTGCCCGACGTGACCGGCCCCGTCCCCGTCGCCGTCGCCACGCTTGGCCAGTTCGAAGAAACGCTGCGCGAACGGCACGGTCAGCGCGTACTTGCCGGAGCAGGCTGAGTACATGCTGCGGTAGCGCTCGTTGAGGGTCTTGTCCTTGACCGTGATGTAGGGCGGGTTGCCGACTACGACCGTGTACTGGCCGGGGGACAGGTATTCGGCGAGCAGGTCGGCGTCCTCGCTGAAGTACGCGAAGGTGTCGTGCTTCGGCTGGCCGACCGGGAGCTCGCCTTGGTGGCTGGAGCGTTCGCCCCAGTTGAGCAGTGAGTCGCCGGCCGCGACCCGGACCGGGTATGCCGTGGCGAGGTTGCGGCGGCCGGTCGCCTGCAACGCGGCCACGACGAGCCGGAATCTGGCGATGGCGACGGCGAACGGGTTGAGGTCCACGCCGGTCACCTGTGCCAGTGCCCGCTCTACCAGGGTCTCCACCGGTGTCGCCGGTTCGCGTTCCTGCCATTTGCGTAGCAGCCGTGCGAAGGCGCCGAGGAGGAAGTGGCCGGAGCCGCAGGTTGGGTCGATCACCTTCGTCTCGGCGAGGCCGAACTCGTTGACCGCGGGCTCGAACGTGCGGTCGAGGATGAACTCCTCGACGAACAGGGGCGTCTGCAGCAGCGCGTACGTCGCCTTGGCGTGTGCCGACAGGTCCTGGTAGAGGTCGCCGAGGAACCGGGTGTCCAGTTCGTCGCTGCGCAGCGACGCGAGTCCCGGGCCGCGGCGGAAGAACTCGGACAGATTCTCCGCCGCTTGGCCGGAGACGTCGAAGCGCCACACCGGGTTGTGCTCGTCAAAGATCTGGGCGGTCCCGCGCAGCGCCCGCAGGTGCCGGAACGCCTCGCGCAGCCAGTGCCGGTCGTTGTGTGTCGGGTTCTGGATGAGGTACGCCTGCCGCTGCTCGATCGCCTGTCCGGCCGAGGCGTCCGCCTCGGGGCCGCCCAGCCAGAGGCCGTCGACGAGCCGGTTGTCCTCGCAGAAGCGGACGAAGACGCAGCCCAGCACCCAGGCGACGGCGGCCTGGTCGAGGACGTCCTCCAGCCACGTCTCGAAGGTGCCGCCGGTCCGTTCCGCGCCCTTCGCCTCGCTGTGCTCCTTGAGCAGCCGGGAGCGCAGGTCGCTGTCCGACGTCACCTGGCCGCGCAGGTCGTCCACCAGGTGTTTGACCTGGGTCTGCAGCGGCTTCAGTTCGATCATCGGTTCGCGGTCCTCTCGGCGGTGGGGGTGATCCAGGTTTCCGGCAGCCAGAGAGACTGGCTGGCCGGTGAGGTCAGCGGCAGTTGCGCGGTGTCGAGCATGGCGGGTTCGAGCCTCCGGGCGGGCACCAGCAGCAGGCGGGCGGCTGGGCGGGGGCGGCTCAGGTCGGCCAGTTCTTGCAGCACCCGCAGCTGCCCGTACCGGGCGAGCGGCGCCGCCTCCGTGATCAGTAGCGGCTGGTCGGTGGCGAGGGCCTTCTCGATCTCCGGTACGACGTGGTGCTTGACCAGGTCGACCAGGGTGCGGAACTCGACGTCGGCGGGGTCGCCGGTGTCCGCCGCGACGACGGCCTCCCAGCCGAAGTTCAGCCGGCGCAACTCGTCGAGCAGCACGGCGGTGACGTCCAACTCGGTGAGGTGCAGCCGGGTCAGCAGGGCACGCCGTGCCGATACCAGCCGCTTCAACGGGGCCAGCAGGGCCAGGAAGCCTTGGCCTTTCAAGGCTGCCGCCAGCCTGTTGTCGACCTCGGCGTCGTCTCGGGGGCCGGTCAGCGGCGCCGCGAGGAAGGTGCCGGCCCGGGTGGCGCTGTATGTGCCGCCGGCGCTGCGCGGTGCGTACACCTGCCGCACGGGATCCCAGGTGAGCGGTACCCCACAGGCATTGAGGGTGTCCTCGTCCAGCCGGCGCGGCAGCGGACGTGCGCGCGGGAACCTGGCCCGGACCCGGTCCTGGAGCCGCTCATGACCGAGGGTCTGGCCGACGAGGCTGGGCGCGGCGAGCCGCAGGGCACGTTCGGCCGGCATGTCCACCGGATACAGCTGGCCGACCGTGTTGACGTCCGCTGCGCCGTTACTGGCTGCGGCGGCGAGCTGCAGCAGCCGCGCCTCCGGGATCGCCGCGGCACCGTCCGGCACCGGAATGATGCGCAGTTCCTCCAGCGCCCGCTGACGCGTCGGTAGCGGGTCCAGTGCGGCGAGTTCGGCGGCACGCCGGCCCAGCCGTACCGCGTAGGCCAGCAGCTCGGAGGCGGTGGTGGTCGCGCTCGGGTCGTCCGGCTCGCGGCCGACGAGGACCGAGTCGCTGCCCCGGAAGCGCTGGATGGCGAGGCGGGCGTCGCCACCGCGGGTCAGTTCGGCCTCGACGGCGGCGCGGGCCAGCCCGATCGCCTGCGGCAGGCGCTTCGGGTCGGCAGTGTACGAGCCACGGGCCGCCATCAGCGCGTCGGCGAGTTCCTCGGCGGACATGACTCCGCCGCGCGCGTCAAGCAGGGTCACGATCTCGTCGCGTACCTGTTCCAGTGCCCGGTTGTCGAGCCACAGCTTCGCCTGTTTGCGAAGTAGGACGGAGATCTGCGGCTGGGACTGGCCGGTTGCCCGGGCGGCCTCGGCCTGGGCCGGCCAGCGCAGGAACGTGCCGTCCTCGGTCGGCGCCTGCCCCAGCAGTACCTCCAGGATGTGCCGTTCTTTCGTGTTTCGAGTGGTGGCCTTCGGCAGCAGGGTGGCGCTGACGGCCTCCACGCCGTGCGCGAGCGGCTTGTCGTCGACCGGCGCCGCCACCGGTACCGTGACCTGCCCCTGCAATGCGCGGACCTGCGCGAGGATCTCTTTGCGGGTCGCGTCGGGCACGCCTTGCGCGCGGGTGAGCGCGGAGGGTTCGTAGGCCAGCAGTTCCCCGATCGTGTGGACCCCGAGCCGCTCCAGCGCCGACCGGGCACGGGCGGTCAATCCGGTGATGTCGAGCAGCGACTCCGGCGTGAGTGCCGTCGGGCTGGGGCCGATGGGCACAAGTCCCGGCACCGACTTGGGAATCTCTTTGAAGATGACCCGCCAGGCATCGGACATGTCCTCGGCGGTGTCGAACCGGCGGGCGGCGTCCCGGGCGAGGGCCTTGGCGAAGAACCCGGCGAGCCGGTCGGCGACCGCCGGGTCGAACGACGCCGGGTCGAGGCCGACCTCGTCGGTGATCGCAGCGGGGTTGGCGTTGTCTCCCCAGCGCGGCAGTTGGCCGGTCGCCATCTCGTACAGCGTGACCGCTGCTGAGAACCGTTCCGCCGCGGCGTCGTAGCGCATCCGGCGCGGCGGGCCGAGGAACGGATCGAGGTACGGCGGGGTGCCGGCGCGGATCTGGTCGGCTGCGGCATTGGCCAGGGAGAAGTCGAAGATGCACAGGTGCGGCTGCTTGTCCTTCGGCCGTGGCCGGGCCGCCAGGTTGGCCGGCTTGATGTCGCGGTGCCAAATGCCCTGACCCTCGAGGAAGACGACGATGTCGAGCAGGTCCCGGCCGTACCGTTCGAGCAGGTCAAGCGCCAGCCGGCGGTTGCCTTCAAGCTCCTGCGCGAGGGTCCGGGCGCCAGCGCTCTCCATCAGCAGTGCCGTGCGACCGCCGACGTTGACCGGACCCTTCACCAGCGATACGACCTGCCAGTGTTTCAGCTTGTCCAGGGTCTCGGCCTCGGTCCCGAGGCGCTCGGCGTGCTGCTCGTCGCGGGCGACCTTGAGCACCAGTTCCCGTGGCCCGTCGGGGGTGCGCTCGGTGACTAGCAGCGCCAGTGCCGTCGCGCCGGTGCCGAGCCGCCGGACCACTGTCAGATCACCGTCGAGCACGTCGCCCTTGTGCGCCCCGAGCGGGTCGACGACCGGCTCGGGCTCTGGTGCGGTCATCGCCTCCCACACCCGCTCCAACCCTGCGCGGAATGCGGTGACATCCCGCAGCCGCTGTGCCGGGTCGCCGCGGGTCGCGTCGTACACGAGCTGCACCAGGCTCTCGGGCATGCCGTCGGCGGCCGCGGACAGGTCGAGCCCACTGTCGTGGACCGCCGCGACGAGGTCTTCCGCGGTCGCTGCCGGCTCAGTGTCGGCGAAGATCCGGTACGCGATCGCACCCAGCGAGAAGACGTCCAGTTGGCTGCCCGGGATGGCGGAGCTGATGGCCGCTTCGGGTGCCTGGTAGCGGCGTACCTCGTCGTCGAAGAACAGCTCCAGCCCAGCGCCGTCGGTGGATGAGCTGAGCCGGGTCAGCTGGGTGGCGCCGGCCATCCTGCCGCCGGTCTGCCAGTCGGTCACGACCAGCGAACGGCGGGGACCCTCCGGGTCGGAGACGAACACGGCCCGCGGATGTAGAGCCCGGTGGGCGAGGCGGCGGGAGTGCGCGTAGTCGATGATCTCCGCAAGGTCCTGGACGAGCCGGAGCCGCTGGGCGAGCCGGAGCCGCGCGTTGTGCTCAGTCAGCCACTGATCGAACCGGATCGAGCCCTTGTCGTGGTCGAACACGACCGCTGACCCGAGCGGGTGATCCACGAGGTCGGTCGCCCGGGCGATGCCCGGATGGTGGATGCCCTGCAGGAGCCGGAACTCCCGCTCGGCGCCCCGCCGGATGACCGGGATCTCGTCGTCGGCGGCCCGGCTGGTCAGGTAGAAGCGGACCCGGCGCACCAACTGCGTGTCGAGCGCGTGCCCGGCGAGGAAATCCTGCCAGCCGATGCCTTCGGCGAACGGCTTCGAGTGCAGCAGCAGCTGACCCACCTTGCGGTCGGCGACCGACGGACGGATCTTCGCGCCCCGGACCAGCTCCACGATCTGCCGTCCCCGGTCCGGGTCGACGAGATGGTCGGGGTTGCGGGGCCGGGCGAGCAGGAGATCCTTGATGCTGTCGAGGCCGGACGGATGCTGGTCGAGGCCGTACACATGCTGCCGGCCGATCTCGTCGAGACTCGCCTGCAGCGCGACCGCGTGCAGGAAGACCGCCGCGCCGACGTACGGGGTCTGGTCGGCTCTGCCCTGCTGCCGGGCATAGTGCCGGATCAGGCCGGCGAGGCGCTTCGCCTTGCGGTTCGCCAGGATGTACGGGTTGTCCTCCGGCATGAGCCGGCCGTTCGGCATCCGGCGGACCCACTGCGTGCCGCTGCCGGACAGTTCACCCTGCCAGTGCTTCAGTTCCAGGACGTACAGGCCGCTCGGGACCAGCACCAGCGCGTCGACCTCGTTGATGGATCCGTCGGTGCCGACGAACTCGACGTTCGCCCAGACGTGGTACGGGTCGGCGTCCGGCAGATAGGAGCCGAGGATTCGCAGGCCGTCCTGCTCGTGCGTGTACGCGCTGGGGTTGATCTGCTCCCAACGCGGTGAATGCTCACGCACGGTCGGCCTCCTGCCTGGTTACAGTCACGACGGGCCCCATTCTGCACCGACAGATCAGCGTCTCAGTGCGATCCCTCCCTCATCCGCCAGGGAGCGCCTCCATCGTGGCGATCACTCGACCCAGCGCGTAAGAGCCGTTTGTCCGATTCAACCGGACGGACGCCGATAGTTCTTGGCAGCGGCTGGCGCCCCCAGCCTTCAGATCAACTGTGTACAACGGGCACGGCACCCGCGTTGACCGCGGCGACCAGCTCCGGCATACGGTCGCTATCGCCTCGGGCGACCGCTTCCCTTTCGACCTGCACCTCCGCCATCCGCTCGCGGTGCCGCAGAAACCGGTCCAAGCAGCGATACGCGAAAATGCCCAGCCCGCCGATGATGAGCGCGGGCCAGGGTAGCCGGTCCAGCACGGCCATACCGACACCGCCGGAGCCGATGATCGCGTGTGACCAGTGGATGCCCCTCATCGGAACCCGCCCGTCCTCATGCCAGGTACAGTAGCAGGAGAGTCGCTTAACACCGTCACCATAATTTTGGAGCTCGCGTGACCCAGCCCACCTTCCTGCGCGATATCAAGGACCTTGTCCGGATATTGGGTGACGATCTGTATGACCAGTTCGCGGACCCAGCCGAACCAGTAGAGCTTCGGACCGCGTACACCGATGCCGTGACGACGGGTCGCACGTCAACGAGTTGGACCGACTGGCGCGAGGACCAGCTCGACCAGATCGTCACCGGCTGGGTGCTCGGTACCGTATGCGTCCGGTACGCCGAGGACAACGACCTAATCTCGACGACCGCTCCGGTCGGTGACGATCGCGACTGGTGGCTGTCACGGTTCGAGAATCTAGCCGCTGGGCTCGCAGTCGCTCCCGCCGCAATCACGCCAGGGCACCTCCCGATACTGTCCAAACGGGCCGCCCAGAGGCTCACCACGTTCTGGCAGCGCTGGGACCAGCAAAACAGTTCGGGCTATGTCTGCAGCGATCCGGCCCTCGGCACACAACTATTGGGAGAGCTCTACCAGGACCTGTCCGAACGCGCCCGAGCTCGGTACTCCCTACTCCAGACACCTAGCTTCATCGAGCGATTCATCCTGGACCTCACCCTCGAACCAGCCATCGAGCGCTTCGACCTCGACGAGATCACCGTGCTCGACCCGGTCTGCGGCTCCGGAACGTTCCTGCTCGGCGCCTTTCACCGGCTGCTCGCGCGCTGGAGCGAGATCACCCCGGGCATGCCGGCAGCCGAGCGGGTGCGCCGAGCCCTCGCCTCGATCCACGGTGTGGATATCAATCGCAACGCCGTCCTGATCACGCGGTTCCGACTCCTTGTCGCCTCCCGTGCTGCGGCCGGCACGATCCCGACGACTCCCTGGCCGCTGCACGTCGCCGCGGGCGATGCCCTGCTGGGATCCGGTGACGACCTCGACCAGCACCCGGAGTTGCTGAAAGCGGGTCGGTACCACGTGGTGGTCGGCAACCCGCCGTACGTAACCGTGCGCGACAAGGTCCTCGACGCGCGATACCGGGAGCGCTACGACGCCTGCACTGGCAAGTACTCCCTGACGGTGCCGTTCATCCAGCTCTGCTTCCAGCTGGCCCGCGCTGGAGACGGCGAGCAGGCTGGCTATGTCGGGCTGCTGACCTCGAACTCTTTCACCAAACGGGAGTTCGGCCGCAGACTCATCGAGGACTTCCTTGCCACGCGGGTCACACTGACCCAGGTGGTGGACACCTCCGGCGCGTTCATTCCCGGACACGGTGCGCCGACGCTCATTCTCACTGGTCGCAACCGGCCGGGCCGGGACTCAGACTCGATCCTCGTAGTCGCCGGACTCCACGGTGAGCCGGCGGCACCGTCCGATCCGTCCCAAGGTCTGGTGTGGCGGTCCATCGTCGACCATGCCAGGGGGCCCGGCCGGGCCGATCGATGGACCGAGTCGACTGCACGTACCAGGGACTCACTCAGGTCGTTTCCCTGGAGTCTCGCCGCGAACCGGTCGGCCGATGTCATGCGATCGATCACCAGTTCGCTGCAATTGGGTAATCTCGCCCCGCGGATCGGGTACCTGGCCAACACCGGCGCCGATGATGTCTTCACCGCACCACCGTGCGTCTGGTCCAGGCTGAACGTCGAGAGCGAGTACGTAGTTGGCGTGCTCACTGGCTCCGATGTCCGCGACTGGACAGCGAAGCCATCAAAATCAGGTTTCTTTCCTTACCACACAAATCTGAGCACCATCGACATCAATGAGGTTCCCGGCCATCATCACCGGCTCTGGCCGTTTCGGACCATGCTTGGCAACCGCTCGTACTTTTCGGATCGCACCTTCATCAGCGGCGGCAGAGCTTGGTACGACTGGCACAGCGTGACCGGTGCTCCTGAACAGCGGCACCGCCGGATCACCTTCGCCTGGGTAGCCACCCATCCCCACTTCGCCGTGCTTGATGCCGATCTCACATTGCCGTCAGCACCCGTGGTCGAACTGGCACCGGACACGCCGTCCAAGCAGCTATACGACCTGGTCGCACTCCTCAACAGCTCGACGGTCTGCTTCTGGCTCAAGCAGGTCAGCAATCGCAAGGGGGTGTCGAGCATCCACCAAACTCCCGGCACTCAAGGTGAACCATGGGAGGACACCTATGAGTACACCCCGGCTCGGTTGCGAGAGCTGCCATTACCCGCAGACCGGTGCACCCGGTACGGCGAAGATCTGGCTTATCTGGCCGTACAGCTAGCCGAGTCGACGCCAGCCGCAGTTATCGCCGCCGGTGCACCGACCGCAGAACGCCTGGCTGCCGGTCGGGAGCAGTGGGAGCAGACTCGGGCTCGAATGATTGCGCTCGCCGAGGAGCAGGATTGGGAGGTTTACCACCGATATGGGCTCCTTCCGGACTCGGCACTTGCGGCCAGCCCCTCGTTGATTCCGCTACTACAGTTGGGGGAACGGGCCTTTGAGATCGCGCTCGCGCGGGGCGTCGCAGCCACCGCCGACAACTCGACGCAGTGGTTCGCCCGCCACGGATCTCACCCGACCACCGACCTACCGGCGCACTGGCGGGATGAATACCGAGAACTAGTCAACGCCCGGATCAATGCCATCGAAGCTGATCCCCGTCTTGCCGTGCTGGAACGGCCCGAAAACAAGCGCCGGTGGACCACCGCACCCTGGGACTCGATGCAGGCCGAGGCGCTACGCGAATGGCTACTGGACAAGGGCGAATCCGCCATCTCCCAACCCGACTCGCCCCAAAGTGGCGCGCGTGCCCGGCCTCGTACCGTCGGGTGGCTGGCCGACGTGCTGCGGTCAGACCCATTTGCGGTCGAGGCCGCAGGGTTGTACGCACCCGACCGGGACCTCGTCGATGTACTTCAGGAACTCGTCGCCGACGAACACGTTCCCTGCGTGGCCGCACTGCGATACAAGGAATCCGGACTTGCGAAGAGGGTCGACTGGGAGTCCGTATGGGAATTACAGCGCCTAGAGGACGCTGCCCGCGCGACGGGCAACCATCGTCACGCCAACCAGATACGGGGCGAAATCACCGTGCCTGCCAAATATATTCAAAGCGACTTCCTCAAGCCCAGCTACTGGCGGCTACGCGGCAAGAGCGATGTTCCGCAGGAGCGGTTCGTGTCGTATCCGGTCTCTTCGAAGCAGAGGCAGGATCTTCTCCTCGGTTGGGCAGGGTGGAGCCATGCCGAGCAGGCGCAGGTTCTCACTGACCTGGTCGAGCGCCACATCGCCGCGGCAACCCCCGACCGAGAAACCCTGGTGGCGCTGCTCGCGGCGCTGTGCGAGATCCAGCCGTGGACGGGGCAGTCCATCAGCTTGAGCCCAGCGGCATCGCCTCCAGCACCGCTCGACGGTTGGCTCAACCGCCTGCACCTCACCACAGACGATCTGGCACGGTGGCGCCCTCAGCCACCCCGACGAGGCCGTCCCCGGAAGCAAAGTACCTGATCCAGAGCCAGGCACGTGGCCGCGAAAAGCGAGACTTGGACCGAGTCTGTGTCGACAAGTACGTTGTCGGTACATGGTCCACAAGATCACTTACGGGTCATTCTCGGGGTAGCCTGCCTTTGGGGACGATCGGTGATGTCCCGCGCCGTCCCTTGTGGAGCATTGCGGGCAATGGGATGGTCACGGCCCAGAAAAACAGCGGGCGTCCGCGCAGGTGCCGTCGATGGCAGCGGGGAGTCCCGATGCAGCTGTGGCGGTTGGACGCGGAATTGGAGAGGTGACGGGTCAAGTGTCGTTGGCGCGGCGATGATCATCCGAGCGCACGGCGGACCGGCGACCGCGAGCTGCTCGTCCGGACGCTCAACAACTACTGGAACGTCGCCTGGGTTCCGCAGCGTGAGCAGCGGCGCCGCGAGATCGTCGACGAGCTGCTCACCATCGACCCGCTGCCGCCCACGATCGAGGTGACCGCACGGCTGCACCGGATGATGAACGCGATGACGGCCGGGGACGTCGCCGGGTTCGACGCCGATCTGACGCGCTCCCGCCGCCTGATGGAAGGGATCCGGACCCCGCTCCTCGGCGCCCAGGTGGCCTACGCGCGGGCCGGGCGGACCATGCTCGACGGTCGTTGGGACGAGGCCGAGCGGCTCGTCGAGGAGGCGTTCGCCCTGCAGGAGCACACCAGCCTGTGGGGCGCGGGGTGGATCCGCCTCGTGCTGCTCTACACCAGCCGGCGCTTCCAGGGCCGCCACGCCGACCTGCGCGACGAGCTCGTCCGCAGCGCCGACGAGCCGCAGCTGGAGCTGCTGCGCCCGACCGCGGTCCTGGCCGCGTGTGAGTCCGGCGACGAGCCGCTCGCCCGGGAGCTGCTCGGCCGCTGGGGTTCCGCCCACGAGATGCTGTGGAGCTGGAACTTCGTGGCGTTCCAGTGGGGCCTGGTGGCGGCCAGGCTCGGCACGCCGGACCCACGGGAGTTGTACGGCGAGATCCTGCCCTTCGCCGACCAGTGGTCCACGCTCGGCAGCTCCTGCGCGACGTGGGGCTCCATGCACTTCGTCCTCGCCGAACTGGCCGCCCGGATCGGCGACACCGCCGCGGCCACCGTCCATGCCGAGACGGCGCTGGCGCTGCACCGTGGCATCGGCGCCGTCCACCTGGTGGCGGCCAGTGCCGCACAGGTCGATGTGCAAGCCGATCTCAAGTCCTGACCAACTGGATCACAAGCGGACTCCCGCACAGTGATGCCATCGGCGCCCCGGACCGTGGGACGCCCGGCTGATTGGACTTCTCATGACCATGTCCTTGACCGACCTCTCCGCCGCCACGCGGAGCGTGCCCGAGCTCGCCGCCGCCGTACAAGGCCCGGTGCTGCTGCCCGACGACGACGGCTACGCCGCCGAGGCCGCCACGTGGAACGTGGCGACGCAGCACCGGCCGCTGGTGATCGTCGGCGCGACCGGCACCGATGACGTCGCCGCGGCCGTGCGCTGGGCCGGCCGGCACGGACTCGCCGTCGCGGTGCAGGCGACCGGCCACGGCGCCGTGCGGCCCGCCGAGGACTGTGTCCTCGTCACGACGAGCCGCATGCAGGACCTCACCGTCGACCTGGTCACGCGGACCGCTCGTGCCGCCGCCGGGGTCCGCTGGGCGAGCGTGATCAACGCCGCCGCGCCGCACGGCCTGGCGCCCCTCAACGGCTCCTCGTCGCAGGTGGGCGTCGTCGGCTACACGCTGGGCGGCGGCACCGGGCCGCTGGGCCGTCGTTTCGGCTTCGCGGCCGACCACGTCCGATCGGTGGAGATCGTCACCGCCGACGGTGCCGTGCGCACCATCGACGCCGACCACGAGAGCGACCTTTTCTGGGCCGTGCGCGGCGGCAAGGGCAATTTCGGGATCGTCACCGCGATCGAGTTCGGCCTGTTCGAGGTGCCGGCCTTCTTCGGCGGCGGCATCTACTTCCCGGCGGCCCACGCCGCCGAGGTGCTGCACGCATACCGTCAGTGGGCGCCCGGCCTGCCGGAGGAGATGACCACGTCGGTGGCGCTGCTGCGGCTCCCGCCGCTGCCGCAGCTGCCGGAGCCGCTGCGTGGGGCGTTCGTCGCCCACCTGCGGGTGGCCTACCAGGGCAGCGCCGAGGAGGGCACCCGGCTGGTCGCCCCGATGCGGGCCGTCGCACCGGCGCTCATCGACGGCGTCGGCGAGCTGCCCTACACGGCCGTCGACGCCGTCCACCAGGACCCGGTCGACCCGATGCCCTCCCACGAGGGCGGGGTGCTCCTCGGCGGCCTCTCCGCCGGCACCATCGACCGGATTCTCGCCGTCGCCGGCCCGCAGGTGGACCTGCCGCTGGTCATGGTGGAGCTGCGGCAGCTGGGCGGCGCCTTCTCCCGGCCCGCCGCGGTGCCGAACGCGGTCAGCGGCCGAGGCGCCGCGTTTTCCCTGTTCACCATCGGCCTCGGCCTGCCCGACCTGCGGCCGGCGGTGGACGCCGGCATCGGTGCGGTGCTGGCCGCCGCCGGCGACGACATCGTGCCCGGCGGCCTGATGAACTTCTCCGGCTCCGCCGGCCCGGAGGCGCTGCTGGCCAACTGGTCCCCGGCCGACCGTGACCGCCTCCTGCGGGTCAAGCGCTCGTACGATCCGACCAACGTGTTCTCGACGAACCAGGCGATCGCCGCGTGAGCCGGCGGGGACATTCCCCGAGATCCGTGTAACCGTCCCGGCGGCGGCGGTCCTGATCGCGGCGGACGAGGTCAGGGCGCTCGATGCGAACTGGCGGACCACGCAGACCTATCCGCCGCCCGCGCCGATCGGTCGGGGCACCCACGTCTGGTACGGACCCTAACGACGAGCGTGACGCAGTGTCGTCACGGCGAACGACACGGCGACGCCCGCGAGGCCAAGCCCGGTGACGAGGACCGGGCTCGGGCCTCGCGGCTCGCCGTGGTCGCGGAGGGCACCCATGACGTCCAGCGCCGGCAGGTTGTTGATCATCAAATACCACAAGATGGTGTAGACCGCCTGGAACATCCGCGGCGCACCGGTCACCGTGCCAAGTGTCAGCGCCAGTGCCGGGATGAACAGCGCGCCGCCCGCCCAGGCCAGCAGGCCCGCCGCGTCACCGATGACCGCCATCCGCACCGCCGCGCCGGCACCCGTCAACGCGGCGAGCGCCACCCCGGCGGCCCACTCGGCGAGCAGACGCCCGCGCGTGGCCGGGCAGGCGGCGAGGATCGCGGCCACACCCGACGTCGTGTGCTGTGTGCCCAGCCGCGACCACAGCAGGATCGGCCAGATCCAGACGGCTGCGAGCATCAGCCCGGGCGGCACCACCAGGCTCACCACCGCGAGCAGCCCGGCGCCCAGCCACCACCACAACGGCGTGCCCTGCAGCAGGATCCGCAGCTCACCCTGGAAGAGCCGGACCCCGGTCGCGCCGGGCGACGGCACCGTTTGCGGCAGCCCACGATAGACGCTGCGCGGCTCCGGTCCACTATGGACGCTCCTGCCGCTCGCTGCCGGCCGGTCGAACCGGTGAAACCACAGGGCCGGCAGCAGCGCCAGCCCGACGGCGAGCGCCGTCAGGGCCACCCGGCCGCCGACGAACGGCGCTGTGAGCGGCAGACCCGACCACTCGAACGTCCGCAGGGGCGTGTCGACGAACATCAGCCCCAGCCCGGGCGCCTCCGGTGCGGGGGAGCGGCCCGCCAGGTCCGCGGCCATCGACGCGGTCACGTGCGCCATGCCGATCCCGCCCAGCGGCGCGTCCGGCGACTGACCGGCGACCGCACCCACCATCCAGACGAAACACCACAGCACGTTGCCGAACCCGCCGCGCAACACCGGCGTCGTCTCGAACAGGACGGCCGCCGCGGCCGTGACGGCAAGCATCGGCAGCGCCAGGAGCACGAACGGGGTCAGCAGCCCGGCCAGGTCGACGGCCCGCGACTCGCCCCGCAGCAACTGCAGCGCCAGCGCGGTGACCGCCAGGACCGCCGCCATCGAGCCGAGCAGCAACAGGTTGCTCAGGAACTTGCCGGCCAGATACGCGCCGGAACGCAGCGGCGTCGCGGCCAGCAGCCGGCCCACACCGGTCCGCTCGTCCCGCGCGACGGCGTCCCGGGCCAGGTAGAAGCCGACGAACGTGAGCCACAGCGCACTCGTCAACGCGGTGACCAGGCCGACGTATGCGCTGGTGTAGACGCCCCGATATCCGCCGGCGTCCAGCACCACCCAGTGCGCGTCCCGCGCCGGCACCGCCAGCCACCCCAGGCCGATCGCCGACAGGAGCATCAAGGCATACGCCGGACGCCGCACCCGTTCGCGGAAGTCCGCCAGCGCCAGGCCCCACAGCCCCGTCACCGGTGCACCACACCCAGATAGGCGTCCTCCAGATCCGGCGGTGCGGGAACCGCGTCCGGCAGCGGGCGAGCCGTCGCGAGCACGCGCAACCGCACGCCGTCGGCGGTGCGCACCAGGCGCGTCGTCAGCAATCGTTGCTGGATGCCGGCCGCAGCCTCAGGGGGCACCACCACCTCCCAGACGTGACCGGCGACGGTCCGCAACAGGTCCTCCGGGCGCCCGTCGAGCCGCACCCGGCCGTCCTTGATCACCGCGATCCGGGTCGCGACCGACTCGATGTCGGAGACGATGTGCGTCGACAGCAGCACGACCCGGTCCGCGGCGAGGTCACTGAGCAGGTTGCGGAACCGGACCCGCTCCTCGGGGTCGAGGCCCGCCGTCGGCTCGTCGACAATGACGACCCGCGGGTCGGCGAGCAGCGTCTGCGCGATGCCGACGCGGCGCAGCATGCCGCCCGAGAAGCCGCCGAGCGGCCGCCGAGCGGCGTGGGTGAGGTTCACCAACTCGAGCAACTCGTCGATGCGGGACCTCGCGGAACGGCTCGAGAGCCCTTTCACCGCGGCCAGGTAGGCCAGGAACTCGCGAGCCGTCAGGTTTGGATAGACGCCGAAATCCTGCGGCAGATAACCGAGTGCCCGGCGCAGCGCACCCGGGCGGGCGACCGCGTCGGTGCCGTCGAAGCGCACCTGCCCGCCCGTCGGCCGCATGACCGTCGCGGCGATGCGCAGCAGCGACGACTTGCCAGCCCCGTTCGGACCGAGCAGCCCCAGCAGGCCCGGCTCGAGGCGCAGAGTGAGGCCGTCGACGGCGCGCTTCTGCCCCTTGTAGACCTTCGTGATGTCGAGCAGTTCGAGCATGCCTCAAGCGTCGTGGGATTCGGGCGCCCGCACATCTGCCGAACGGGAGAGATCGCACGTCACCCGCCAGCCGGCCTCATGCGGCCCGGCGTACAGCGTGCCGCCGAGCGCGCCGACCCGCTCGGCCAGCCCCGCCAGCCCGGTGCCGCCGCCGGTGCGCGGCCGCCGCGGGCCACCGCCACCACTGTCCACAATGGTCAGCAGCCCGGCCCGGTCCAGGGACACGACGACCGTCGCTGCCTTCGGCGCGTGCCGCCGGACGTTGGTGAGTGCCTCGACGACCACGTGATACGCGGCGACACCGGCTTCGGGGCTCAACGTCGCACCCGGCGCCATCCGCAGCGTGGCGCGGGCCGGGCCGGTGGCGTCGAAGCGGGCCACCACCTCGGGCAGGTCCCCGAGCCCGTGGACCCGCAGCGGCGCCTGCTCGTCGGCGCCGCGCAGCGTCCGCACCATGTTGTCCATCGCGTCGAGCGCCCGCAGGCCGGCCGCCTCGATCCGGGCCAGCGCGTCCGGGTCGCCGGCCACCTGGGCGGCCTGCGCCTGCACCACGATGCCGGTCACCTCGTGGGCCACCAGGTCGTGCAGGTCCCGGGCCAGGTCCAGCCGCTGCGCCCGGCGCGCCCGCTCCTCCGCCCGGCGCCGTCGCTGGTCACCGGCGCGCAGGTGGAGACCGGCGCCTGTGGCACACACCCCGACGAAAAACGTGGTGGCGACCAGCAGCACCGACGCCTCGAACCGGTTGGTCGGCACGTGGAGGGTCATCCGCAGCGGCAGAGCGACGATCGCGAGGCCGACGGCCGCCGCCTCGATCACGGTCCCGCGGCGGGTGACACGCACCTGCAGTACCGCCAAAGCCGCCAACTCGACCGGGAACCACAACGCCGCCGGTGCGGGCGGCCCACGGTGAGCGGCGTCCACCACCAGCGACAGCAGCGCCGCAGACAGGGCGAGCCGAGGCATGACGGCGGTGGCGACCACGCCGACAGCGGCCAGACTGGCGAGGATGCCCGACGCCCCGGTCACCGGCAGTGCACACAGCGCCGCGAGCGCCACGAGCGCCACCAGGAGCCACTTCCTGAGGTGTTTCACGTGGCCACGTTTCCGCTGTCCCAGGCCCAGACGGCGATCCCCACCCGGTTGCGGACGCCGAGCTTGCGCTGGATGGCGGCGATGTGGGTCTTCACCGTCCCGGCGGAGATGAACAGCTCCGCCCCGATCTCCGCATTGGTGCGCCCGGCGCCGACGTGCGCGGCGACCTCCAGCTCGCGCTCGGTGAGCGGCTCCAGCACCGGCACCTGCGGCGGACGGGGCGCGGTGACATGCTTGAGCAGCCGCACGGTGATCGAAGGGCTGATCAGGCTATCCCCGGCGACGGCGGCCCGCACCGCCTCCACGAGCAGCGCCGGTCCGGACCGTTTCAGCAGAAAGCCGGAGGCGCCGTCGCGAAGGGCGGGATACACGTATTCGTCGAGGTCGAAGGTGGTGACCACGACAACCTTGGTCGGCCCGCCGGCCAGGTGCCGGGTGAGGGTGAGTCCGTCCATCCGTGGCATCCGGATGTCGACGAGCGCGACGTCGGGCACGAGCTCCTTTGCTATTTCGAGCGCTTGGACCCCGTCGGCGGCCTCGCCGACGACGTCGATGTCGGGCGCGGCGGCGAGGATCCGCCGCAGCCCGTCCCGGACGATGTCCTGGTCGTCGGCGATCAGCACCCGGATACCCACCGCACTGAGCCTACGCACCCGGTTCCGATGCACATCTGCCGAACGGCAGACTTCGACGCCACACAGGAACTCGGTTCCAGGTCAGAGTGACGTTGTTGTTGGCGGCCCGCCTGTACGACCTGTGGCACGGGCGAGCACTGGCGTCCACGTGCCGGGGGTCGCCGAGCGGGCCGGATGCGGCTGGCTCAGGTGCCAGGTGCGTGGTACTCGACGGTCTTCTGGACGGCCTGGTCGATCTCGGCCGGGGTCAGCAGTGCCACGGTCTTGGTGGCGACGCCGCCGGACGCACCGACCGTGAGAGCGACGGCGGCGGCCGCCTTGTTGTCGGGCAGCTCGCAGATCACACGCGTGTTGGGTGCGTCGAAGGAGAAGTCGAACGACTCCAGTCGCCCGCCGACGCTTTCGGCCATTCTCCGGGCCGCCTCGATTCGTCCGCTGCCCCCTTCCTTGAGCAACCCGTGAAGCCCGTCGACCGTGAAGGTCCCTTCGATGAGGAATCTGGGCATCGAGATCACCTCCTCAGGACCGAGCCTAGTCACCGGAGGCATGACCACCCAGGGCGAGCCACTGACCGGCGCGAGGCCGGACGCCGGGCAGGTTGTGGTGTATGCCCGGGTGTCTTCCGCGGAGCAGCAAGCGGACCTGGACCGGCAGGTCGCCCGGGTCACGGTGTGGGCCACTGGCCAGAAGCTCGCCGTGGACCGGGTGGTGACCGAGGTTGGGTCGGCGCTCAACGGGCACCGTAGGAAGTTCCTCGCCCTGTTGCGCGACCCGGCCGTGACGGCGATCGTGGTCGAGTGCCGCGACCGGTTCGCCCGCTTCGGCGCCGAATATGTCGAAGCGGCGCTGGCGGCGCAGGGACGTCGCCTACTGGTCGTGGATCCGTCTGAGGTGGATGACGATCTGGTGCGTGACGTGACGGAGATCCTGACGTCGCTGTGTGCCCGCCGCTACGGCCGCCGTGCTGCCGCGAACCGCGCCCGCCGCGCGGTCGAGGTAGCCACCGGAGGCGACCCGGTGTGAAGACGATGCAGGCGTACCGGTTCGGCCTCGACCTGACCCCGGGCCAGGAACGTAACCTGTTCGCGCACGCCGGGGCGGCCCGTGTCGCGTACAACTGGGCGTTGGCGCGGGTCAAGGCGGTCATGGACCAGCGTGCCGCGGAACGCACGTACGGTGTGCCGGACGATCTGCTGACGCCGTCGCTGCCGTGGTCCCTCGCTGGACTGCGCAAGGCATGGAATCAGGCGAAGGCCGAGACAGCGCCGTGGTGGGGTGAGGTGTCCAAAGAGGCGTTCAACACCGGCCTCGACGCCCTTGCCCGCGGGTTGAAGAACTGGGTCGGCTCCCGCAGCGGGAAGCGGGCCGGGCGGCCGGTCGGGTTTCCCCGGTGCAAGTCTCGCCGCCGTACCACGCCGTCGGTGCGGTTCACCACCGGAGCGATCCGGGTCGAGCCCGACCGGATGCATGTCGTGCTGCCCCGGCTGGGCCGGTTGAAGCTGCACGAGTCAGCCCGCAAGCTCGCCCGCCGCCTCGACAACGGCACAGCGCGGATCATGTCCGCGACCGTGCGGCGCGACGGCGGACGCTGGCACGTCGCGTTCACCGTCGAGGTCGAGCGCGCCGAACGCCGCCCCGCCCAGCCCGGTGCCGTGGTCGGTGTGGACGTCGGGGTCAAACACCTCGCGGTGCTGTCCACCGGCGAGTTGGTCGACAATCCGCGCCACCTGGTCGCCGCGCAGAACAGGATGCGCGCGCTCGGCCGGGCGCTGTCGCGCAGGACCGGCCCCGACCGGCGCACCGGACGGCGGCCGTCGAGACGGTGGGAACGGGCGGCGGCCCGGCTCGGCAGGGCGTACGCCCGCGTGGCCGACCTGCGCCGTGACGGCCTGCACAAACTCACCACCCGGCTGACCCGCGAGCACGGCACGGTCGTGGTGGAAGACCTCAACGTCACTGGCATGATGGCCAACCGCAAACTGGCCCGGCACATCGCCGACGCCGGGTTCGCCGAGATCCGCCGCCAGCTGGCGTACAAGACGGAGTGGAACGGTGGTCGGCTGCTGGTGGCCGACCGCTGGTATCCGTCCTCCAAGACCTGCTCGGGCTGCGGCGCGGTGAAAGCCAAACTGCCCCTGTCCGAGCGCGAATACACCTGCGAGGCGTGCGGCCTGGTTATCGACCGCGACCGCAACGCCTCACTCAACCTGGCCGCCCTAGCGGCGCAGTTCGACACCGCCGGGAGTGGCCCGGTGGCAGCACGTGGAGCCGACCGGAAGACCCGCATACGCAGGCAGGTGGCCGTGAAGCGTGAACCCGGCACGACACCAGTCGGTCAGACCGGGACCGTCCCACCGCAAGGTAGGACTACTCATCGTGCGCTCACTAAAGCTCACTGAAAGGTAATGGCAGCAGCTCAGCAACGTCCTGACAGGCCACGTCCGCGCTGGTGGTGTAGGAACGGCCAGCGCTGATCCAGATAGTTGAATGTTATGCCGCGGCGAGTTCGGTGGTGGTCGGTTCGGTGTCGGTTCCCTCGTTCGTGATCACGGTGAGGCGGGCCTTGGCGAGGATGTCCAGACCCATGTAGCGGCGGCCTTCGGTCCATTCGTCGGTCTGTTCGGCCAGGACAGCGCCGATGAGGCGGATGATGGCGGCGCGGTTGGGGAAGATCCCGACGACGTCGGTGCGGCGGCGGATCTTCTTGTTCAGCCGCTCTTGGGGGTTGTTGGACCAGATCTGGCGCCAGACCTCGCGGGGGAACGCGGTGAACGCGAGCAGTTCCTCGCGGGCGTCGTCGAGGTGCTCGGCCGCGGCGGGGAACCGTTCGGCGATCGCGGTCACGACCCGGGTGTACTGGGCGTGGACCGAGGCGGCGTCGGGCTGGTCGAAGACGGTGCGCACGAGGGTGGCGACCCATGGCTGGGCGGATTTGGGGACTTTCGCGAGCAGGTTGCGCAGGTAGTGGGTGCGGCAGCGCTGCCAGGACGCGCCGGGCAGCGCGGCGCCGATCGCCGAGACCAGGCCGCGGTGGGCGTCGGAGACCACGAGCTTGACCCCGGACAGGCCGCGGGCGGTCAGGGAGCGCAGGAAGGCCAGCCAGCCGGCGCCGTCCTCGTCGGAGGCGACGTCCAGGCCGAGGACCTCGCGTTGGCCGTCGGCGTTGACCCCGACCGCGACCAGGGCGTGGACGTTGACGGTCCGGCCGTGCTCCCGGACCTTGATCACGAGGGCGTCCATCCACACGAACGTGTAGTGGGCGGCGTCGAGGGGCCGGTTGCGGAACGCCTCGACCTGCGTGTCCAGGTGGGCGGCCATCTCCGACACCTGGCTGCGTGACAGCGATGTGACGCCGAGTTGCTCGACGAGTTTCTCCACCCGCCGGGTCGACACCCCCAGCAGGTAGGCGGTGGCCACCACCGACACGAGGGCCTGTTCGGCGCGGCGGCGGTGCTGCAGCAGCCAGTCCGGGAAATAGGAGCCGTGGCGCAGCTTCGGGATCGCCAGTTCCACCGTGCCGGCGCGGGTGTCCCAGTCCCGGGCCCGGTAGCCGTTGCGCTGGTTCGTGCGTTCGTCGCTGCGCTCGCCGTAACCGGCGCCGCACAGCGCGTCGGCCTCGGCGGACATCAGCGCTTCGGCGAACGTCTTCACCATCGTGCGCAACAGATCGGGTGACGCGGACTCGATGTGCTCGCGCAGGAACGCGGCACCGTCCACACTCACAGGTGCGGCCATCGCTTGGTCTCTCCTTCGATCTTTGGTCAGTTCGAAGGATCAAGCGGTGGCCGTTCCCATTCCGGCATCCCCACTCAAAGTGGGCGAGTCGTACACCACCTCAGAGGACGCAGCCTCCTGACAAGACGCTCAAGCCTCGCCTGCCCACCCGATCTTGTGGGCACCGCACCGCACCGCACCGCCCGCCCAGCTTGCTAGCGTCTGTTGCGTGCGGACGCTGTACCGGATCTGGACAGCCCTCCTTGCAAGCGGACTGGGACTGATCACGGGCTGGTGCTCAGCCGGCGCCGGCGGCTCCTGGGAGCGCGCTCCGACCGCCCTGCTGATCACGATCGTCGGCCTCGGCGGCACGGGACTGGTCGTCGGCGTGATGTTCGGGGTGATCAAGGACCAGGTCGGGGCCTTGATGGCCGCGACGCTGGCGTTTCTGGCGAACTACCTCGCCTCGTGGATGAACTCGCCGTTCCACAGCGTGGCCGGCGACATGCTGCTCATGGCGTTCGACGCTCTCCCGCTGTGCTTTGGCGGCGCCATCGGGTTCACCACCAGCTATGTCCTGCGATCGAAGGCGGATCAGGCGGCCGAGCGGTGAGATGCTGACGTGCGGCCAGCCGTTCCCGTTCGAGTTCGACACTGCGACGAGGCCATCGGGGCATCCCGATGGCCTCGTCGACCAACTCCCGCGTCCGGCAGGAAGCGCCCTGGCGCTCGCCCCATGTCAAGTGACGTCGCCGTTGGCGGCCCGCCCGTACGACCTGCGGCACGCGGGCGTCAGCCTCTGTCCCAACGCCGGCGTTCACGCGCCGGAGTCGCCGAGCGGGCCGGCCACTCCGTCGACGTCCTCTCGAAGGTCTACGCCAAGTGCGTCGATCGCGACATAGATCAGATGCCGGGCGCGCGGTAGTCGACGGTCTGGTGAACCGCTTGGTCGACCTCTGCCGGGGTCAGCAGCGCTATGGTCTTGGTGGTGGCTCCACCGGATGCGCCGATCGCGAGAGCGATAGCGGCGGCTGACTTGTTGTCCGGCAGCTCGCAGATCACGTGCGTGTCGGGATCCCCGAAGCTGAAGTCGAACGACTCAAGTCGCCCGCCGACACTTTCGGCCATCTTCCGGACCGCTTCGACTCGTCCGCTGCCCCCATCCTTGAACAGCCCGCGGAGTCCGTCGAGCGTGTAGGTCGCCTCGATAAGGAATCTGGGCATTGAGATCACCCCCTCAAGACCGAGCGTAGCCGCGGGAGGGATGCCCGCCGAACGGCTCAACCGGCGACCGAACCGCAGTCCCCCGGTGCGCGGCGACCTGTGAACTCCAGAGGGCAAGGAATCTGGACCTGACCTGCGCAAAGGAGGCCAAGATCCATTTGTACGTCCTCTGCGTGGAGGGCTGCAAACAGGGCTCGGAGCGGCTTCTGGCGGCACCTGGCCGTGCATCGACTGGAGTGAGTATCCGCAGTTCGCGGTCCGAATGAGAGTGCCCCCGGCAGGATTCGAACCTGCGACACACGGTTTAGGAAACCGTTGCTCTATCCCCTGAGCTACGAGGGCGCGAGGTCCCAGGTTACCTGCCAGCGGATACCAGCGGGTGACCGGGCGTCCCGTCGGGTGCCAACGGCTGACGGCGGCGATCCCGGCGACCGGTGGAGCACACATGGAGCGCACGGATCCGTGCCGATGGGTCCGGTACCAATCAGTACCGGACAGTGTCAACCGGTACCAAGCGGTGTCATCGACTCACCGAGCACTTTCCGAGCACACAGAGATCAGCTTAGCGCCCACCTCGCCAGCGTGGCCAGCGCATATGGCTGCCCAGCAGACATGCAGTTGGACGTTCATCTCGACGAGAAAAATTTCGTCTGATCTCCGCTGGTCACGGCGACCGTTTCGGAGCGGACGTAACTCGAATGCGCGACCTGCGGATTAAAAGTCCGAAGTGGACGATCAACTTGCTCAGGTTCAAGCATAGCAAGGAAAAGTCCGTGGCAAGCGGCTCGCGTCCTGTGCAGTCCGGCCGTCTCCGCGCTGGTCAGCGGGCTCCACTCGCCAGAAGGCTGCAGCCAGCACTTGGCGCTACGACGGAAGTTCCTGAGCCGTCCGGCTATGTCCGTGCTGGGTAGTGAACATCCGAGCAACCACCGAGCAGCCCAACACCCTCCGGTCATGGTCCGCTGCGCACTCATGTCGATGAGCGTGCACTCGATCTTGTCGTCGGCCGACGGATGCGCCGATCATGGTCGATCGGTTTGGGTGAATGCGCAGTCTGTAGGTAGACAAGGTATGGCCGATCTGCCTGCGGCCGGGCCGGCCCCTGTGGTAGCTCGGCGTAGCCTGGACGTCACGCCTGTCCAGGTCAACCACACCATCGTCAATGTGCGTGACCGGAAGCGTTCCGCCCGGCGCCTGGCCGAGCTGCTGGGCGTCGCGGAACCGGTCCCGTACGGTCCGTTCCTGGTCATCGAGCTTGCCAACAACTGCTCGCTCGACTTCATCCAGGAGGACGGCATCATTCATCCCCAGCATTACGCGTTCCTCGTGTCGGAGGCGAAGTTCGACGAGATCTTCCCCCGCATCCAGGCCCACCGAGTGCCGTACTGGGAGGACGCCGACGGTCACAATCTCGAGATCATCACCGTGCCCGCACGGCGGCTGAGGTCGGGATTCGCTTGGCGTCGTTCAGGAGTCATGCCGCCCGCCGCCAGGGCGGACCCGCATATGCCGGCGGATCCTTGCGTGCCGACTTGATGCTATGCCACTCCGCGGGCCGGTCGGCGGCAGGTCCGGCGAGCGGGCAAGTGACTAGAACGACAAGTGACGAGAAGATCAAGCGAAGGGTGATCAGATATCTTTCCGATCTCGGTTCTTGATCGCGGGACAGCGGAGCGACCCGCCCAGCCACTACCGTCACGCTGACTCCCGTCCCCCATTACGGAGACCCCCATGCGCGCACTTGCCGCCGCCGCCCTCGCGGGCGTGGTTGTGGCCGTCCTCCCGGCGACGGCCGCCCTGGCCGCCGACCCCAAGCCGGACATCGCGGTGACCTCCGCCGCTGACAAGGCCAACTACGCCGAGGGTGAGACCTTCACTATCACGGTCACGGTGAAGAACAAGAGCTCCGTCGACGCCAAGCACGTGCACTACACCGGCGGCGACAGCGAGGGCGTCGACGGTGTTGTCTACGGCGTGCTGTCGACCGGCTTCGACCTCGCCGCTGGCGCCACCAAGACCGTCCAGCTCACCGGCAAGACCAACCACCAGGCGTGGCGATACGGCCGCGGATACGTCGCCTTCGAGCTCACCGCCGACAACGGCGAGGCCAACGACGCCGACAACGTCACCAGCGTGCGGCTGCTGGTGGCGGGCGCCTTCGACGATCTCGGCGGCTACGTCTTCCAGGGTGAGTCCTATGACGCCACATGGACGCCCCAGACGCCCGGCGTCCCGGGTGTCAAGGTCGTCGCCACCAGCGCCGACGGCAAGACGAAGTACGCCGAGGCCGTCACGGACGCCAAGGGCCTGTTCCGTCTCGCCCACCTCCCGGCCGGCGACGCCCTGCTGACCTTCACCGCCCCGACGGGCTGGAAGATCCTGGCCGGCGAGAACGGCGAGGACGACCACACCTTGGCGCAGGTCAGCGCCGACGACAGCGACGAGCCACGCATCTACGTGCCGGCGAAGAAGGTCGCCGTGAGCTCGCCGAGCGTCTCGCCGTCGCCGTCGGTCTCGTCGAGCGCCGGCCCGGGCCTGCCGGTCACCGGCGACAACACCATGCTGCTCGTCGGCGCGGGTGCGGTCGCGGTCGCGGTCGGCGTCACGCTGGTGCTCGTCGCGCGGCGCCGCCGCGTACGCCTGCAGGCCTGATCGACGGGGCTCGCTCCAGCCGCCGGCTGTTGCATCCCCCGCCATGTCGAGCGAGCCGAAGGGCGCCGAGGCCCCAGCACCCCGCTGGAGCCTCGGCGCCGCGGACTCCGGCCGCGACAACGCCTTCAACGTGCTCCGTCTGGTGCACCCCCTCGTGGACCGCGGTCAGAATGTGGCGATCGGGTTGACCGGGCTGCCGGACGTACCGGCGAAGCGGACCGGTGCGACCGCGAGGTGGAAGTCCCACTGGCCGAGCTCGGCAGCCGTCGTCGCGCACACCTCCAGGTCGCAGTTGTCGAGCAGCCACAGACCCATCGCGACGAGACCCACGGCATGGTGACTGTCGAGCTGGCGGGATAGTAGGTTCTCCTCGTGGAAAGATCGTCGATCTACCACGCATCGTGCAGCATGGATATGGCCTGTGGTTGCCCTAGCCGTGTCGGTGATCGGCGCGGCGGCTTTGTGCCTCGTCGGGCTGTCGGCCGTGATCGCAGACTATGACGGCATTACGAGCTGGATCAACGTCGTCGCCATCGGCAGCTGCTGCGCCGCCGTCATCCTCATCCTGCCGGCGTTGCCGCTGGCATGGTTCACGCACGAGGCGTTCCGCGATAGTGATACCAGCAGCTGATCACGCAGTGTCAAGTTAACGGCTCTGGCACAGAATCGGTGGTGGTCTCTGTCCTGAGTGGTCGGTCGCGGTAGGGCATCCCCATCGAGTACTTCTTTTCTGCCCTGGAGATCCTGCCAGACGAGCTGGCGTTGTCGAATGCACCGCTCGCCGTGCTTGGAATGTCTCGGGGAAGCGAAGCAGCGATGCTCACCGCAATCCAATCAAGCATCCGCGTACGCGGGCTGCTGGCGACCGTTCCCGGAAGCGTGGTGGCTGGCAGCTGCCGTTCGTGGACCACTCCGGTCCGGACTGCGAAGATCCAAACGCCATCATCCCCGTCGAGCTGGTCCCCGGGCCGATCGGCGTGAACTGGAATAGTTCGATCACATTCCGGCTCGACAGGTGTTTGGCAACCGAGGGACGACGTGACGTAGGGGTCAACTCTGCGAGAGCGTCAACACGTGGACGCGCTCACGCGGTGACCGAGGCCGAGCAGTTCGCCGTGGATACGCTGGTAGCCCCAGCCAGGGTTGTCCCGGGACATCCGCTCGACCAGGGCGGTGATGGCGCCGGGTCGAGCGGCGGCCGACCGGACCGGTTGGGATATGTCCAGTGGCGAGTGACCAGCCGCCGATGCCAGCGTATGACTGTGGCGGGGGTGACGAGCCGGTGCGCCGTCAAGGCCCAGGGCAGGAGCTTGATCAGGGCGGCGAGCACCGCTCGGTCCGCCCAGTCCAGCCGCGGCGTGGGATTCTGCCGACGCAAGACCGCGTTCTCGTGGTGGAGGACCAAGATTTCTACGTCTTTGGTCGCACCGGGTGTGGGCCAGGAGGGTGAGTCAGCCGGCGATGCGGCAGAACACGAGGTAGAGCAGGCGCAGCGACACGGTCATGACGATGCCTGGCAGCATGTCCGAGCGCTGCCCGCCCACGTCAACCACGCCACAGCCTGGATGACATTTTTCGCAAGCGCAGAGGTCGGCACCGGCGGCCTGTTGTTGTCGTAACCGTTCGACGTCGCCAAACCGGATCGGACGTTGAACGTGAAGCTCAGGCGAGAACCGCACCCCGGAGGTCGTCGACGGTGATCAGCTGGAGCTCGTCCTGGGAGGGCATGCGGTTCAGCTGCCGGAGGCGTTGTGCCTGAACCTTGCGCACACCCTCGAAGAGCTTCCTGGCCTCACGGCCGTTGCCGAAGTTGGGGTCGCGCATCCGCTGCTGGAAGTACGCGCTGCTCTCTTCGATCGCGCGCGGCTCGACCGTGTACTCGCTCGCCTCGGCCATGCTGCCGAGGATCCGGCAGAGCTCCGGCGCGGTGTAATTCTCGAACTCGATCGTCTTGCTGAAGCGGGAGGCGAGGCCTGGGTTGGCGTTGAGGAAGTGGTGCATCTCGTCGGTGTATCCGGCGACGATGACGGCGACCTCGTGCCGGTGGTCCTCCATCAGCTTGACGAGCGTGTCGATGGCCTCCTGGCCGAAGTCACCGCCGGATCCGAAGCTACGCGACAGCGTGTAGGCCTCATCGATGAACAGCACACCACCGAGCGCGGACTCGAATGCGGCGTTGGTCTTTTCAGCGGTGTGCCCGAGATACTGCCCGACCAGGTCCTGGCGGGCGACCTCCTTGAACGTCCCGGCCGGCAGGACGCCCAGCGCGGCCAGCAACCGGCCGAAGATGCGTGCCACGGTGGTCTTGCCGGTGCCTGGCGAGCCGGCGAACACGAGATGGGTCGAGGTGGGTGTGACGGTGAGACCGCCGCTGCGCCGCCATTCGTTTACCTGGATCTCGTCGATCAGCGCCCGGACCTCCGACTTGACGCCGGCCAGCCCGATGAGGCCGTCCAGCTCGGCCAGGAGCCCCTCCACTGCCGCCGCGTCGGCGGCAACTGGTCGCTCCGCGGCGCCGACCTGTGCACGGGGTCGCCGGTCGGAGGTGCTGATCTCGGCCCGTGATCCGGGCGCGACGAAGACGCCGGGGCTCGCCGTGTGCTCGGTCCGGCAGTCGATCAGCTCGCCGCCGCAGTCGGCCGCGACGCTGATGCCGACCGCACGCGCCTCGCCGACCCGGCACCCGCGCAGCGTCGGCGAGCTCTGCTGGGCGACCGCGATGCCGATGTCCCCGACCCTGGTGACCTCGCAGTTTTCGACGGTTGGCCGTGAATAGTCATAGATGTAGATGCCTCGGTAGCCGCAGTCGGCAATGGTGCAGTTGCGCAGCACGGGATCCGCCGAACCGATCAGGATGCCGTCCTCGACCACGTCGGTGATCTGGCAGTCGACCGCCTTGCCCGCGCAGTTGTCCAGGTGCATGCCGACGTGTGCCCGTGAGATCCTGCACCGGGCCAGGTCGAAGGTGGCACGCGTACGGATCCTGACGGCCACCGCGGCGCCGGCGGTCAGCGTGCAGTCGTGCATGGTGATGCTGCCGCCGACGACGGAGATGGCCGGCGCGTCCGCGCCGTGCAGCGTCAGGGCGTGAAACTCCACAGTAGAGTCTTGACAGTCGATGACGGGAGCGCCCGCGACACGGGCGAAAACCGAGACCGTGTTCGGTCCGTCGGCCGCGGTCAGCGTCAGCCGCCGTCGGTTGAGCGTCAGGCGCTCGCGGTACTCACCCGGGGCGACGACGACGGTCGCCCCGTCCGGTGCGGCTTGGACGGCGTCGCCGATCGTCGGATACGCACCCGGCAATGAGACCGATACGTGCAACGTGATTGTCATGGCTCCACGAGGCATCTGGGAGAGGGTTTCCGGACCTTACCAGGCGACCGGCGGCATGGGCGCCGCCCGAGCCCACCGTCACGCCGTCCGGCCCAGCGCCTGACCCGGCTCGACCTCCGGCGCACGCGGTGGTCTGGTCACGGATGCACGACGGTCGGTGTCGCGGGCCGGCCGGGTGTCAGTCGTCCCGTCACCCTCAGGGTCAACGACCCTGGGCCGCGTCACCGGCTTCTGCTTCTCCTCAGGCAACATCGGGCGTCCCTTGCGCCCGCTGAGCGCGGATCCTCCTCCGCCGCCCTGCTGCGGCACGCCCGCACCCGGAATGAACGGGACACCGCCCAGGCCCGAGCCCGTCGTCCCCGCGCGCCCGGTCAGCGCGGCACCGGCGGCGGTGGTCGCGGCCGGCGTGCCGCCGCGGCCCATCAGGTCGACGGCGCCGGTCGCGGTGGGCAGGCCGGCGCTGATGGAGGAGCCCTTCAATCCGCCGATACCCCCGCCGCCGAGGCCGTTCGGCAGGGTCGGCGGCGTAGCGATGCCGGGAAGGCCCGGCAGCAGGGGCAGTCCACCGGTGTCCGGCAGTTGCGGCACGGACACGTCGGGTAGCTGTGGCGCGGGTGTGTCCACCTGCTTGGCGAGCTCGTCGATGGCCTTCTGGGACTGCTCCTGTTGCTGTTGCATCTGGTTCTGCAACTGGTCGGCGTTGTTTCTTTCCTGCTTCAGTGCGTCCTCATACGTCTTCTTGAGATCCGCGATGGACTTGTCGTAGTCCTTCTTCAGATTGGCGATGGACTTGTCGTAGGCCTTTTTCTGGCCGTCGATGATCTTCTGCGGGTCCTGCCGTGAGCCGATGCCCGGCGGCTTGCCGACGCCACCGCCACCAATGCTGGGACCGCCACCGCCACCGCCACCGGGCACCGAGGGCGCGGTGGTGCGTGACTGGCGCGGATCCGGCACCGGCGGGAGGGCGGACGATGGTGTGTCGGTCAGCAGCCCCGGATATCTCGCCGGAGCGGTCCAGGGCGTCGCCTGCACGTACGCCCTGGCGAACGCCTCAGCGATCGGTGCCGCCAGCGTGTCGTACTTGCGGTACCGATCGCTGACGTGATCATTGAAGAACGTGTAGAAGTTGGCCTCGCTCGTGTACGACTCGCCCGCCACGTAAATCGGGTTGGTTTCGTCGACGATCCCCCGGTCTATGATCTGGTTCCGCCTGTTGTGCATCTCGTGGATCTCGCGGACGGCAATTGCGTACAAGTCGTTAATCTCGCGGTTGGCCTTTGTCGCGTCATATATCAGGCCGAAGAACTGGGTGCTGCGGTGCTGGCTGTTGGCCGCCCAGTACTCCATGGCGAGGGCGGACTCCGTGACGCGTTGCTGGAAGACGTCGGCGGCCGCGCTGTCCCAGCCCTGCTTCAACGTGTTCGACACCTTGGTGACGTGCGCCTGGATGGCCGTGAACTGCGCCCCGAGCGCCGCCCACTGCTGGGCGAGGAGGTTGAGGTAGTGCACGGGCTCGGCCGGAACGACGGACCACACGCGGAACAGGATGGTGCCCGGGACGTCGGCGTCCTTGCGCCAGTCCGTGGTGCCCGCCGGCGCCATCGCCGTCGAGGCGATGCTGTCGGACGGACCGTAGGCGTCAGCCACGCCCGGAGCGGGAAGCCCGGAGCCCTTCGCGATCGTCGTGCCCTGCGTGATGGAGCTCAGGTGCACGTCGCGCAGGTCCCAGCCGTGACTGTCGTATGCCGCGCCGGTCCGGTAGTCAGGAATGGGGTCGCTCAGCCTGTCGTGGATCAGATCGCGATCGAGCCGCTGGAGTGCCGCCTGCGCTTTGCGCTCGGCCTCGGTGTATCTCGTGTAGAACGTGCCGGCCACCTCCTGGAGCGCCATGACACCGTTCTGCACGTGTTTCGCGAACTGTGTCAGGGCGTCCGTCTGGCGGAGCGCTTCCGCACCGAAATGACGGGCCTCGAAGAACGTGGTGTTCCACGCCTTGGGCCATTGATGGATCTTCTGGGCGTTTTCGACGGGTGTGCCGTCGTCGCCGCCCTTGAGGATCCTCTCCAGCGTCCTGGTGGTCGTGACCGCGTCGAGTGCCCTGGCGTAATCGAGCAGCGCGTTGCGATCCTTGAGGTCGATGTATCGCCGGGCGTCCCGCTTCGGCGTCGGCATTGCCAGAACCTCCGTCGGCCAACTCGTTGATGTGTACGCTATCGGGGCTTCACGCAGGAATCCAGCCTCAGGACGTCTACTCCAGCCATCCGCACTGGATGAGGCGTGCGTCCTCCTTGCGGGTCACCAGGAAGCCGCGTCCCGGTGGGAGCTGACGAAGCTTGACGTTGCCCAGCAGCGGTCCGTCTTCACGGTCGCCCGACAGGACCAGGCCGGGCGACGCGAGGTCCCGCAGCCGGCTGAGGACCGGGTCGTAGAACGCCCGCTGCGCCCCGCCCGAGCGGCGCGCGATGACCAGGTGCAGGCCCACCTCGCGGGAGTGCGCGATGAACTCGTGCAGCACGTGGACCGGATTGCGGTCGGTGGATACGAGGTCGTAGTCGTCCACCAGCACGTACAGGTCGGGACCCCGCCACCAGGAGCGGCTGCGCAACTGTTCGGTCGTCACGTCGGGTCCGGGCATCCGCTCGCGCATCACCACGGCGGCCTCCGAGAGCAGCTTGTGGCTGGCTTCCCCGGACGTGCCGTACGCGAGCAGATGGCTCTCCGGGAGCCTGCCCAGCAGCGAGCGACGGTAGTCGAGCGCGATGATCTTCGCCTGCGACGGCTGGTACCGCACGCTCAGCGCCTGCGCGAACGCCGCGAGGAACGTCGATTTGCCGGACTCGGTGTCGCCGAAGAGCAGGAAATGGTGGTCGGCGGAGGTCAGGTCGAGGTAGGCCGGGCCCAGGTCGGACTCGGCGATACCGATGGCGATGCCCGGCGCGTCGGGTCCCTGTGGCAGGTCCCGCACGGCGATCCGGTCGGGGAGCAGGCGCACGCTCGGTGCGGTCGAGCCCTTCCAGGCGTCACGGACGGCGGCGACGAGCGCTTGCGTCGCCTCGGCGAGGTCCCCGGTGTCGACCACACCGTCGATCCGGGGCAGTGCGGCCAGGCACTGGTGGCCGTCGGGCGTGATGCCCCGACCCGGTGACCGGTCCGGGATGTTGGCCGCGGCCCGGCGGTCGATCATCGAGTCGGAGGGGTCCGCCAGGCGCAGTTCCAGCCGGGTGCCGAAGCTGTCACGGATCGTGCTGCGCACGTCGTACCACCGGTTGGTGGCGATGACGACGTGTACCCCGTACGAGAGGCCACGATTGGCGATGTCCGTGATCGGGTCCTCAAGGTCCTCGAACTCGTTGCGCACCGTGAGCCAGCCGTCGATGACGAGAAACACGTCCCCGTGGGCCTGTTCGGCGAACTCGCCCGCTGCCCGCAGCCGGCGGAAGGTCGACATCGAGTCGATCCCGTGCTTGGCGAACAGCCGCTCCCGGTCGTTGAGCACGCCCAGCACCTCGGCGACGGTACGGCGGACCAGGTCGACCTCGTGGCGCGCCGCCATGCCGCCGACGTGCGGAAGCCCGCGCAGCGCGGACAGGGACGCCCCGCCGAAGTCCAGACAGTAGAGCTGCACCTCGCGTGGCGTGTGGGTGAGCGCCAGGCTGCACAGGACGGTCCGCAGCAGGGTGCTCTTCCCGGCCTGCGGCGAACCGATGACGGCGACGTGTCCGTGCCCGCCGGACAGATCCAGGGCCAGCACGTCGCGCCGCTGCTCGAACGGCTTGTCCACCACCGACACCGGGACCCTGAGCTGACCGGTGGTCGAGGCGTCGGCGACCGTCAGCCCCCGGGTCTCGTCGCGGTGGAGCGGACCGAGGAGGTCGTCCAGTGTCGGTGGCTCGTCGAGCGGCGGCAGCCACACCTGATGGGCGGGCGTTCCGTGGCCGACCAGGCGTTGGGTCAAGATGTCGAGCAGGGTCGGTCCGCCGACTGTCTCGTCCTCCTCGACCTCCGGCGCCGGGCCCGGCTCCTCCTCGACCTCAGCGACGTAGGTGGAGACGTACTCGTGCACCCGGGCGTCGCCCGAGCTCGCCTCCACCTGGCTACGGCTGCGGTAGACGCCGGAGACGTAGGCCGCCCGGAACCGGCTCAACAGCTCCGTACCGAACTTGAGGAAGCCGTGGCCGGGAGCCCGCGGCAACTCGTACGCGTCGTTCACGCCCAGCACGGTGCGGCTCTCGCTGGGCGAGAACGTCCGCAGGCCGATGCGGTAGGAAAGGTGGGTGTCCAGGCCGCGCAGGCGGCCCTCCTCAAGGCGCTGGCTGGCCAGGAGCAGGTGGATTCCCAGCGACCGGCCGACCCGCCCGATCTGGACGAACATCTCGATGAAGTCCGGCTTGGCCGACAGCAGCTCGCTGAACTCGTCACAGACGACGAACAGGCTGGGTAGCGGCGTGAGCGGGGCACCGGCCAGGCGGGCCCGTTCGTAGTCGCGCTGCGAGACGTAGTTGCCGGCCTTGCGCAGCAACTCCTGGCGGCGCACCAGCTCGCCGTTGATCGCGTCGGTCATGCGGTCGACCAGGGGCAGCTCGTCGGCGAGGTTGGTGATGACCGCGCTGGTGTGCGGAAGCAGGTCCAACCTGGTGAAGGTCGCGCCGCCCTTGAAGTCGACCAGCACGAAGTTGAGGATCTCGGGCGGATGCGTGATGGCGAGCGCCAGCACCAGGGTCCGCAACAGCTCCGACTTGCCGGACCCGGTCGCGCCGATCAGCAGGCCGTGCGGGCCCATGCCGTCCTGTGCCGACTCCTTCAGGTCGAGCTCCAGGCGTTCGCCGTCGCGCCCGATCCCGATAGGGACCCGCAGGCGGTCACGGGTCGGGCGGGGCGCCCACGTCAGGTTCGGGTCCAGCGTCGCCGGATCCGGGATGTTGAGCAGCTCGGCCAGGCCGTGCTCGGCGTTCATCGCCCGGTCGCCCCGTGACGCCGCCGCCAGCCGCAACGGGCTCAGCTGCTGGGCGAGCGCTTCGGCCGCGAGCCGCCCGAACTCGTCGGCGTGGCCCAGCGGCCGTACACCGTCGAACGTGCGCCCGGTCAGGGTGCCGTCGGCGTCGACCCGCAGCACCAGAGTGGCGCGTTCGATGTTGCGGGGTGGCGGGTTCGACATGTCGATGACGGTGACGCCCTCTACCCCCGCCTCGGCGGCGAGGTGGTCGGCGCCGGCGATGTCACCCTCGTCCACGATGACGAGCACGTGCGCGCCGTCGTGGGAGGACTCCGCCCCACCCGGGTCGAACCGCGGGCGGTTGGCAAGCAGGTCGTCGAGCATGGCCTCCAGCCCGACCAGCGCCGGCGCGATCAACCGCAACGGGCCGAGCGCGTCGACAGCGGTCGGATGTTGGCTGTGCGGCAGCCACTTGGTCCATTCCCAATGCGGCCGTGTGTCGCTGTTCAGGCAGATCGCGATCAGCAGGGTGTCGGGGGAGTGGAAGGTGGCGGCCTGGGCGATGAGCGCGCGGATCATCGACCTGGCACGGGCATGGTCACCTTCGATGTAGACCCGACCGAATCCGTTGAGCGCCAGCACGACCGGCAGGTCCGGCAGTTCGCTGTAGGTCTGCAGGAATCGTCGCAGGGCGGCCGCGGCGACCGGTTCGGCCTTCTCCGGTGGCGTGGCCGGACCCGCCACGAGCCTGGTGGCCAGTTCGCGTGGGCCGAGCCCGATGCGTACCAGGCCGTGGTCGAGGTCGGTGGCACGGCGCTCCCAGAGCCGGGCGCTGTCGACCAGGGCCCACAGGCTCCAGGGCGCCGGATGCCGATAGTACTCGGCGGCCCGTTGCTCCCGGGCGGTGCGGCGGACGGTCCGCCGGCAGGCGTCCAGATCCCAGAGGTACTCGCGCCGGACCCGGTGCATCTCCTGCTTGGTCGCGCCACTGCCGTGCAGCGAGAACTGCATAAGCAGCATGCCGATCGCCGAGATGCCGAAGAGACCGCCGGTGAGATATGCCCACGGACCGCTGGAGCCGCGCTGCCCGGCGAAGATGAGCGCGATGGCCAGGGACCCGGCCAGCATCGGCAGCAGCATGAGCAGGTGGGTCCACCCACGGCCGCCCGGCGCGGGTATCTCGGGCGCCGCCTCCAGCACGATTTCACCGCTCGGGTACGGCGGTGCCGGCCGGCGTGCCGGCCGCCTTCGGATCACTGTGGACAATAGACCGCCCCCAACTTCCGCCTATGAACCACTATCATGCGTCACCATGGCTGAGGCGACGAGAACGGCGCTGACGCGCATCGTACTGTTGAGTCCGAAGCGACGGGTGGACCTCGCACTCCCGGAATACCTGCCGCTGGTCACCCTGCAACCGATGCTGCTGCGCCATGCGGGCGCCGAGTTGGCAGACGAGGGTATCGCCCATCACGGCTGGGTGCTGCGCCGCCTGGACGGCACGATGCTCGACGCCGACCGGTCGCTGGCGATGCAGCAGGTGCGAGACGGCGAGACGCTGGTGCTCGCACCACAGGACCAGCAGTGGCCGGAGCCGGAGTTCGACGACTTGGCCGACGCCGCGGCCAACGAGGCTCGCAACCTCGGTGCCACCTGGCAAGGCGGGCACACCCGTCGGGCCGGCGCGGTGTTCACCGCGGCGACGCTCGTGACGGCGCTGGTGGTAGTGCTGCGGGCAGGTCCGGCGTGGGGCGCCGTGGGTGCCGCGCTTGCCGGCGCGGCCGTCCTGCTGGTCGGGTTCGCCGCCCTGCTCACGCGGCTGGACCACAACGACCGGGTCATCTGGGTGCTCTCCGGCCTGGCGTACGTGTACGTGGCGCCGGGTGTCGCGTTGCTCGCGACCGGCGAGGGCCGGCTCGGCCCCGCGCAGCTGCTCGCCGGTGCCACCGGGCTGGTTGCCCTGGCGGTGCTGAGCATGATCGGTGTCGGTGGACGCCTGCAGCTCCACGTGGCGGTCCTCTGCGCCGGCCTCCTCGCGGCGCTCGGCGCCGCACTCGCCATGATGCTGACCTCGGCCGCGGCGGCCGCGATCGTCGCCGCGGTGGCGCTGCTCGCCTCGCCCTGGTTGCCGCGGATCGCCACGCACCAGGCCGGCCTGGCGACGCCGACAGTGTCCATGCCGTCGCCGGAGACGGCGGACGACGATCCGCTGCCCCCACCCGCCGCGATCGCCCTGATGGTCCGTCGCGGCGACGAGCTCATCACCGGTCTGCTGTACGGGATCGGCGCCGCGCTGACGGGCTGCGTCACGGTGCTGGCCAGCCGGGTGGACCTTGCCGCGCGGTTGCTCGCCGTGGCCATCGTCGTCGTCTGCGCCCTGCGGGCCCGTTCGTTCGCGGCGGTGCGTCACCGGGTCCCGCTGCTCGCCGCCGCCTCCGCCGGCACGGCGGCCATGCTCATCGTGGTGTGGGAGTCGATCGACGTCGCGACGCGCGGCCGTGCGGTCTTCGTGGCTGCGGGCGGCTTGCTGCTCCTCGCCGGCGGTGCGTTCGCCGCCGGTCGCAGCTATGCGCTACGGCGGCCGTCTCCGCAGCTCAGCCGGATCGGCGACGTCAGCGAAATCATCCTGATCGCGCTCAGCGCCGTGCTGGCCGCGGCGGTCAGCGGCCTCTTCGGGTATGTGCGCGGGATCGGTGGCTGACATGCCGACCGGGGGACAACTGTGCTGACGCGCAAGGACCTGGTCCACGCGCGGCAGTTCCTGCGCAGGCGCCTGCACACCGCGATCGTGGCGTTGCGGCCCGATCCACTGGACTGGTCCGGAAACCGGCTGCCCGGTGGCACCCTCATCGCGGTGATGCTGCTGGTCATCAGCGTCGCCGCGGTCGGCATCTACGGCTTCCTCAGGCCGGCCGGGGCCAAGAGCTGGACCAGCTGCGACCGCATCATCTTGGAGAAGGAGACCGGTGCGCCGTACGTCTGCGACGGTCGTCTGCTGTATCCGGTGACGAACTTCTCCTCGGCAGCTCTCCTGCGTGGCCTTTCACCACAGCCGGTCCGGGTGAGCCGGTCGTCGTTGACATGGCCGCGAGGCCCGTTGGTCGGGGTGCCGGAGGCTCCCAACTCGGTGCCGGCGGCGGGACAACTGTTCACCGGCGCGTGGTGGTTCTGTGTGCGTCCCGCGTCGCAGGCGGGCCCGGTCCGGTCGGTCGTGATCGTCGGCGCGCGAAGTGACGCCGGGGTGGACGTGACCGGGGAAGCGATCGCTGTGACCAATGTGGACGGTGGTGAGCTGCACATCGTGCTCCACGGGCTGCGCCACCCGGTCCGCGACCCGGACGTGGTGCTCCAGGCGCTCGGGATCGCGCGGCCTGACGTGGTCCCGGTCAGCCCGGCGTGGCTGGCCACGGTCCCGCTCGGCGTTCCGCTGGGCAAGATCATCATCGCTGGACGGGGCGGGCCCGTCACCGGTCGGCCCAGCGCGAAGGTCGGCCAGATTCTCGTGGCGGGCGAGGGCACCGGCAAGCAACGCTACGTCGCCAGGCCGGAGGGCCTGCAGCCGGTCACCGCGTTGCAGGAGGCGCTGATCAGGGCGACCGGCTCCGACACCACGCCACCGATGCTGCTCGATCAGGTGCAGTTGGCGGGCGAGGCGAAACTGCCACCGCTGGCAGAGCAGATCGTTGGCGATGGTGCGGTGCCGAGCGTGGTGCCGATGGCGCGCAGCCGCGGCTCGATCTGCCAGGTCACCGCCGGGGTGAAGGACGCGCCGGTCATCCGAGTGGCGGTTCCCGTGCCGTACGGGACGCCGGTCGAGCGGACTCCGGTCTCGCCCGGCGGCACGCTGCTGGCCGATGAGGTCGTCGTCGCGCCGGGGCTCGGCGCGCTGGTGGCGGCCGTGCCCAGTCCAGACGCCGACACGGGGCCGGTCTTTCTCGTTACGGAGACCGGGCGCCGCCACGCGATCGATTCGTCCGAGGCACTCGGTCGGCTGGGATTGTCGGGCGTCACTGCGGTGCGTCTGCCCAGCACGCTGGTGGAGCGGTTGGTGCAAGGGCCAAGATTGCACGTACTTTCACTGGCGACACCGACGCCTTAGCCGTTACGATCAGCCCGCACACGGGCTTCCGGACTCACGCGTTGCTCCGGGCTCGTCGACTGCACCATGGGGGTTCAGTGAGCGGAGACGTGATTCCCGACGAGCAGATGCCGCTTTCCATTTCCGATCTGAAGAACACACTGCCCACCGAGGTGCTGGAGACCGTCGCCCCGGCGGTGGAGCAGTTGGCAGGTTGGCTGGTCGGCGGGCGTGGACCACTCGGCGGCGTCGGCGGGGAGTCCGAGACATTCGAGAACGACGTGGTTCAAGGCGCCGCGAAGGATCTGGTGGGTGCCGCCAACGGCTGGCCCGCCACGGCCGTTCGTGAAGGCAACTGGATGCGACAGGTGACGCGAGCCCATGCCCAGGCAGCCGAGCGCCACGCGTTGGACACCCGGTTGAGTCTCTCCGCGCTCGGCAATTCCGCCGGGGTGAGCGCCGACACCTACGACGCGACGGACCGCGCCGGCCACCAGTCGTTCGATCCGGTCGCGGCCGGCCTTGACAGCTTGAGCGCCCAAGCGAGCCGGTGATGGCGTCGTCCTCGCACGACTACTTCACCTTCAAGCCGGGCAAGACCAAGCGGGGAGAAGACGTCGGTGCGGCGTCGAGCACGGCGTGGGAAGCGTTCGGGACGTTCTTCGTCGTATACGGGGTGATCCGCAGTGAACGCAGCGAGCCACCGGCCCAGATCGCCGCCGCCTTCGAGTTGCTGCGTGGCAAGCTGGAGCGGGTGGCGGACCAGCTGCACGACCGGGCCCACTCGCTCAACGAGGTCTGGCGGCGTGGCCCCGCCTCGGTGCGGTTCCACTGGTATGTCGGGGCCACGGTGTTCGCGATCGACAAGTGGGTCGACAGCATCGAGACCAAGGCGGACTGGCTCGGTCAGATCGCCGAGGACATCGAAGACGCCCGCCAGACGGCATATGACCTGCTCGTCGCGTTCAAGAACGAATACTTCGCCAGCATTCCGGCCGGTGCCGCGGCATATGGGTTCCCACCCGACCTCGGGAAGATGAAAGCGGACGGCAAGGACGATCTCGCGGCCAAGGTCGCAGCGATCTACCAGCGGCTGCACGCCAAATACTTCAAGTTGATCGTCAAGGTCGGCGCGAAGCTGTCGCGGCGGTTCGTCACCGCCGGCGTCGGTATGCAGAACGCCCATGAGGTGCCCGAGACCCATCCTGGCCCCGACATCGCCAAACCGTGGGTGAACTACTCCGCGCAGTCCCTGACGGCACGCCCGGTCGGGCCGGCTCCCGTGGCGTCCGCGCCGGAGGCGCTCGCTCCACTGCCGGTGCATCCCGTCGAGGTGCTGACGCCGATGCGGGACGACCGGACCGGCAGCCCCGCGCTGCACGGACTGCCCGGGCACGGGCAGGAGGCCGCGGCAGAAACCACGCCGAGGTCGAACCAGCCACTGGTGCTGCAGGGCCTGCAGGCACTGCACGCGACGCCGCCGGTGTCGCCCCTGCCCCGCGGTGCGATGGCGCTGCCACCCCTCGTGCCTCGAGGGCTGAGTATGCCGCGGACCTCCGCGATCGTGCCCCGGCTCCGGGGCGACGCGGCGCGCGGCGTGCTGACCGGGCGTTTCCGGGCCGAGGTGGGTCCGCAGGCGTCCACAGGGGACATGCCGACGCTGTCGGGGAAGGGGCAGGCGCTGACCGATCTGCCCGGCGTCGAGGTCGCCGACACGCTCGACGGGCGCGGTCCGGCGGTCGGTGGGATGTCGTCCATGGACACGGCGGCGGCCATGGGGTTGCAGCACGCGCTGTCGGTACGGTCGGAGACACAACGGGTTGTCGCGGCACGTGCAGATCGACCGGAACACGTGACGCTCGGCAGGCGCAACGCCGACGCGACCCCGCGACCGCTGACCGCACCGTCCACAGTGGAACTGAAGCGCACCGGCACCGCTCACGACAAGGACGGTGTCGCCGGGACCAGGCACGCGGAACCGGCAGGCGGTGGCACAGCACCGCAGCGCGCACAGTGAGTACAGCGTCCGGATCCAACACGGAGGAGGTGCACGATGGCAACGAATGCGGGAACGTCGGTCGCAGCCGACAAGGGGCTCATGGTCGAGAAGGCCGGTGAGGCCAAGAAGACCCACGACGAGCTCGAGGGGTTGCTCAACAGTCTCATGGGCTATCTGAGCGGGACCGTCAGGCCCGCCTGGGAGGGCATGGGCGGCGACTCGTTCGAGGACGAGCTGACCCGGTACTCGAACAACAAGAACATGTTGCTCGACGCACTGGCCGACCTCACGGCCGCGTTGAACGGCGTCACCATCCACCTGGATGAGACCGAAGTCAAGATCCAGAACGCGATGCACTCGATGTCCGCCGGCGGCGGAATCTACGCCGGTTTGCAGGCCTGAGAGTCGAGCAGGGGGAATCTGACATGGCGAACACCAGACTGTTCATGGACTTCGACATCGTCGAGCAGGGCGGCGCCAGGTTCAACAGCGACATGCAACATATGCAGGGGAAGCTCAGCAAGCTCGACGCCAGCTTGCGTGAGCTGGAGGGCCGCAACTGGGACGGCGCATCCAAGGCCGCATACGACGATGCCTACCAGCGCTGGCACATCGCGGCCAGCGAACTGGTGAAGCTGGGCATGGAGTTCTCCGGCACGATCAAGCACTGCAACGGACTGATGCAGCAGTGTGAGGTCGACAACGTGGTCAGCATCGGCAAGGCGAGCCGGTACACATGACCGGCGCCGCGTCGGCGGCTCCTCAGACGGCCCGGTCGCGGTGACGCTGGCGGAATGCCGGCGTCACCGCTGACCCGATGGCGAGCAGGGTGGCCGCCAGCAACAGGATGGCCGCCCACACCATCGATCGTCGCCACGGGGAGGGCCAGCCCGGCTGTGCGGGCGCCTGCCGCAGGTCCGCCGGGGCCGGCGTCCACGTCGGCACCACGCCCGCACCGGCGGTGTCCTCGCTGAGCGCGCGGTACGGGTTGACCGACCCGTAGCCGTACGCGGCGTTGTGTGGACCGCCCACCGTGCCGTCCGCGGTGGCGAACAGCCGCTGCGCCACCTGGGCGGCGGACCAGCCCGGGTGAGCGGCCCGCAGCAGCGCGGCTGCCCCGCTGACGAGGGCGGCTGCCGCCGCGGTCGTGCTTACCGTCGTGTGACCACCCACCCGGGCCGCGGCGACGAGGTTTTCGCCGGGGGCAACGAGATCGACGTGCGATCCGGCCGCAGACGTCTGTGCCACCACGCCGGTCGAGGCGAGTGCGCCGACGCCGATCACGCCCTCGTACGCGGCTGGGAAGGTCGGGCCGGTCACGCCGTCCCCCGCTGCGGCGACCAGCACGATGTTGTGCTTGACGGCGTCGGCGACGGCCCCGCGCAGGGCCGGCGAATCCGTCGTGACAGCGTACGAGAAGTGGATGACGTCGGCCTGGAGCTTGACGGCCGCGCTCACCGCTGCGGCGAGCCGATCGAGTGGCTGTGGCTGCTGCGCCGAGGGACCGTTGTCGGCGACCCGGACCGGCACGATCGTCGCGGCTGGTGCCACACCGACCAGTCCGATGCCGCTCGCGGGACGGGCGGCGACCAGGCTGCTGATCGCCGTGCCGTGCCCCTGGTCGTTGCAGTCGATCGTGCCGCCGGCCTTGCCGGCGGTTACGTCCCAACCCGGGGAGACCGCTGACGCGAGCTGCGGATGACCCGGATCGACGCCGGTGTCGACCACGGCGACCCGCACCCCGGCACCGGTCTGCAGAGCGTGCACCCGACGCAGCCCTAACCAGCGCTGTGCCCAGTCCTCAGCGGTGATCCGCGGTGCGGCGGACGGCGGGGCATAGGACCCGCAGGGGTTGGCCGCGGCTGGTGTCGCGAGCACCGGCACGGACGCCGCGACAACCGCGACGACGACCGTCCATTGTCGAATCATGCGAGCCTCCCGGGCGCCGCGGCGAGTGTATCGCCACGCCCGCTGGTCAGGTGCGAACCCTGGTGTTACGACCGTCGATTCGCTAAGGTGCGGATCATGTCCGAGGACGAGCAGCGGCTGGCGTCCATGCGCGCACAGGCCCGCGACCTTACCGGGCAGTTGCAGCGCATGACCGGTGCCCTCGCCGATCTCCAGGAGCGGATCGCCGATATCACGGTGACCGCGGTGTCACGTGACGGACATGTCCGCGCGACCGTCGGACACGACGGCCAGCCCCGCGACCTGTGGCTCGACTCGCGCATCTACCATTCGGCCGACTCGGCCAAGCTTGCGCGGACCATCCTCGACACCATCGCGGTCGCGGCGAAGGAAGCCCGTGACCAGGTCAAGGAGGTGTGCAAGCCATACGTCGGCGGTGACGATCTCGACCAGTACGCGTCGGGTGACTTCGCGCAGGCGATGGAGCGGTTCCGGCAACGGTTGCCACTGCGGGAGGAGTGAGGGCCTTGACCGAGGTAGACATCACGCCGGGCGCCCAGGCGGTCGCCGAGGAGCTACGCACGCTGACGGCGGCGCACGGGGACGCCATCAAGCAGCAGTTGGGGATGATCGCCGCCGTTCCGTTGATCCTCGGTGCCGACGAGGCGAGTCGCATGGTCGCCAAGGGGGTGGAAGCAGCCCGGCCGCTGGCCGAGGTGACGGGAAAGCTTGCCGCTGTGGCTGAGCAGGACGGCGCCCTCGGGGAGGTCTTCGTCGGCAGGCTGGTCGAGGTCGACCGGCGTTTCCCGCGCATGCTGCATACCTGAGTCAGGCCAATGGGTATCCAGCGGCCCGACCTCGGCTTCTGGGACTGGGTCTGGGACGCGGTGACGCTCGTCGCCGGCGGCTCGACCTGGCCGGACGCCGACGAGGACTCCATCCGGGCGTACGGGGCGGAGTGGACCCGACTCGTCGAGCTGCTGCGCGCCGCCTCGGCCGATTTTGGACCCACCCTCGCCGAGCTGCAGGAGCTGTGGCGAGGGATGTCGGGTGCCGAGTTCCAGCGCCACTGGCACTACAGGCTCAACACGGTCCTGCCGAAGCTGGTCGAAGGATCGGAGCAGGTGGCCACCGGGGCGAACGAGGCCGCGCTGGCGATCGAGCATGAGAAATACCAGATCCTGATCTCCGTCCTGATGTGCTGTGTCGAGCTGGCGTTCATCCTGATCTCGTCGTTCTTCACCGGTGGGCTGTCCTGGTCAGCCATGCCCGGCGTCATCGCGGCGACGCGGGCCGTCGTCCTGCAGGCGTACCGGGTGCTGCTCGGGCAACTCGAGCGCGGGGTGCTGCGCACGCTGGCACGGGAGGCGGTCTTCGAGGGCCTGCAGGAGTTCGCGGCCGATTTCACCGCGCAGTCGCTGCAGATCGCGGAAGGCAACCGGCCGGGGCTTGACCAGGACAGCCTGGTGACATCGATGAAATGGGGTGTGTTCGCCGGCCTGGCCGGTCAGGGGCTCGGCTTCGGGCTCGGTGGTGCACGCCATCTCGCGGAAGGCATCGACAACGCGGTGGGCCGGCGGATCGTCGGCGGCGCGGTGGATGGCGTCCACGACCAGACCACCGAAGCGCTGACGAACTTCGTCGCCAACGGCGTCGAGAACGGCGAGTGGGACGCGGTCCCCGATGACCTCGGCGGGGCCGCCGGCCGGTTCGCCCTCGGCGTCGGCGCCGAAGGGGTCCGTGAGCGGATCAGCGATGCCAGTCATACCGCCATCGGCAACCTCCTCGGCGTCGACGTTCCGGTGGCACTGGGTCCCCCTTCCGCGCCGGCCGCTCCACCCTCGTCGGCGCTCGGCAAGGACCCCGGTGGCGCCCGGAACCCTGCCGGGGACGGCGCCGCCGGTGGCCGCCCGTCGGCCGGGGACGGCGTGAGCGGCGGCACCCGAACGCCCACTGCGGACAGTCCGGTGGGCCGGTCTCCCGAGCAGCGCGTCGACCGGCAACCAGCTTTGAACGGGGACGCGTCGCCGCGGACCGCACCGGATCCGCCGGGTGAGGCCCGGCGAGCCGACCGGACGACGCCCGACGCGCCGACCGTCGACACACGGCCCGGTGACCCTGCCATACCGCACCTGGACCTGACAGCCCCGCCCGACCTGACCGGCGTACCGACGGCGGACCAGACCGGGTTGCCGGGAGCCGAAGACCCGACGGCGTCGGCTACGGCGGCCGGTCCCGCCCCGCACCCGCCCGCCGTGGGGCCGATCGGCGCTGAGCCTGGCACACCGTCCGACCCCCCGGCGGTGTCGGTGACTGGTCCGGAGCCGTTGCTGTCCGGCCCGCCGAGCGTGACGGCGCCCGAGTGGCCGCCGGCCGGATCGGTGTTGGTGGAGTTCTCGGGTACACCGTCCGACCCCCCGGCGGTGTCGGTGACGGGGCCGGTGGGGGTGCTCGCTGACTCCGCGGCGCCCACGCCGACCGGGCTGTACACCACGGTGATCGGGGCTGTGCCGGTACAGCCCGTCACGGTGGCCGCGGGCGGCGGTGGACCGGTCACCCCGTCCCGGTCCGCCGGCCGCGGAGGCGGTCCCCCGCGGGGGACCGTACCGACCGGGGAAGGGGCGTCGTCGGGCCCCGGCGACCCCGGCGACCGTGCGAACGGCGAGACCGGAGGCCCGGCCGACCCCGGTGCCGATCCGGAGGTGCAACGGGCCCACGAGCAGCTCAATCCGCCGGGCACGGGCGGATCTGGTCCGCTATCTGGTCCGCCGCCCGCACCGGGGGCGCTCTCCGGCAGTTCCGGCACACCGTCCGGTCCGAGCGCACCGTCGGCAGGCCCGCCCCGGGCGAGCACCGCAGCTCCCGTCGCGCCGGTCTCCGCGGTGATCGCCGGTCTTCGCGGGGACCCGGTGGCCGCCGACCCGGGCGCTGGTAAACCAGTCGGTGCGGGCCCGTCGGCTACGACACCCGGCGGCCGGTCTCCCGAGGTTCCGGGCAGTACACCACCAGCTCCGGGCGGTGGGCAGGGGCAGCCTCCGGCTGGTGGCAGGGGAGCCGGGGCGCACCCGGGCACGCCCGACGACCCGGGCCGACCGGACGGGTTCGTGCCCAGACAGGTGACGAACACGCCGAAGCAGGCCGCTCAGGTGGCCGCGGCCGTGCACGCCGCCCTGGACGTGGCCGGGCCGCGCATCGATCAGGTACTGGACCCGAAGCGCACCCGGGTCGACACCCTGCTCGTTTCGGTCGCCAACAAAGATCCGGGGGCCGTGCGCACGGGCGGGACAGTCGTGTTCACCCCGCGTCACGGTAGGCCGATCACCGTCACCGTGCGAATCGATCCGCGACTGTCCGGGGAGTCGGTGCGGATCAATGTGCCGGCCGACGGTGTCGCGCGGGCCGCCATCCGGGGCAACCCGGAAGCCGTGGTGTCGATCTCGGCGGACCTGACGACGCCCCGGTACGCCGGCCTACTCTCCGACCACCTGCTGGGTGCGATGGAACACGCGCGGCAGAGCCACCGGCACGGCGCGGAGGCGATGCATCGCGCGGATCCCACCGGCAAGCCGAACAGATCCGGTCTGTCGGCCCGCGACCTGGGCCGGCTGGCCTCGCTCGACGCGGCGATGGCACGCCGGGACAACGACGCCATGGTGCTGCACCTCGGCGACATGGGGCTGCTCACCGATCAGATGGGCGCACGGGAACGGCTGCCGCTGCTCGGTGACCGGGTCGGCGTGCGGGAGGACCAGCGTCAGCTGGCCAGGCACCTGTTCGGCACGCGTTCGGCACCGGACGCCGCAGCGGTGCTGGACACCCTGGGCCGGGCGTTGGACCGGGCCGTCGACGACTACGCGGAAGGCAAGGTCGACGCCGCCGGGGTGCTCGACCCGGCAGCGCCGGACCCGCATGTGACCGTGTCGGTCAATGGTCGTACGTTGCGGATCCCGCTGGAGCTGACGCCTCCGGGCGACCGCGACTTCGCCGTGCGGCTCGTGGTCGACGACTCCGCCCAGCACCGCTACCGGATCCAGCTGCGTCAGGATGCCGGCGACCTGGCGATCGCGGTGGAGACCGCCGGCGTCATGGCCGAGCTGGGCGACCGGGTGCGGCTGCGGGGCCGGTACGGGGAATCCGGTGACGAGGTGCGGATCGCCGTGCGCAGTGCGGAGAATGCCCGCCTCGAAGTGCTCAGGGACCTCTACGACGGCAAGTCCTTCACCTGGCGACAGCGCGCCTTCCTCAGCCCGTCGGTCGGCGAACGTGCCCTGGTCGCACAGGAGATCGCCGCCCGAGGCCTGCACGACCTGCGCAACACCGTTGAGCACCAGGCGTTCTTCGGCAAGCTCGAAGCCCGGCCCGGCCTGGCGGGACACCGGCCCGGGACGTCCCCGCCGCTGGCCACACCGCGACCGTCGCCCAGGCTGTGGTGGCCACACGAGTTCCGCCGATGGTTCTCAGGGTTCGGCAGCGCAGCCAACACCGTCGGGGTCGGCTTGATGTTCGGCCGCCCCCTGGAGCTGATCGCCACGAGCGTAAGTGCCGGCCTGCTGGGCAGCGGGGTGGGCCAGGCGTGGGCGGACGCGGTGCTGGGGTCCCGGCTGCCGGAGGCGACGCTGCGGACGGCCAGCGAGTTGGGGCCGAAGGAACCGGACCGTCGTGTCGACCCGCAGGACAACACGCCGCTGCTGGCGAACGTGATCAAGCGGGTGCCGTACGCGATCGTGTCATCGACCGTGAGCTTCACCGTGCTCGCCGCTTCCGGCAACATCGTCAAGGCGGCCTTCGGCGGCACCATCACCGCAGGGGCCGCGCTGGGTCAGGCATTTCTCGACAAGTTCGCCGATCCCTACGAGAAGAACGCTGCCGCAATGCGCAAGGGACTGGAACGGCTGGAACCGGACAGCCGCCGCAACGAGGCCGCCAGGTCGCTGCGGTACCAAGCGGAGGCAATAGCCGAGGAAGTGAGCCAGCCCGACGCAGAGACCAGGGCATGGCTGGAGCACACGCTGCAGGAGATCCGTGCGTTCCGGGACGCGATAGAGATCGAGGTACGGAGCAAGATCAGCGACTTGGAGCGCAGCCGCCGTCTGTTCAGCACGGTGAGCTGGGTGTGGGACGACAACGCCGGTCTCCGCGGACCGAACGGTCCCGGGGAGACCTACACCATGGTGCACTTGCCCACAGGCAACGCCGGTGCGTGGTACAACGAGGCGCGGGTGGGCGGGCAGCAGGCCGGCATGCAGGTGCCCTCGGCGCTGCTGGGGTTGAGCCCACTGAACGCTGCGAACCTGCTCGCGGCGGGCGGTCGCGGGACCCTCTACGGGAAACTGTGGACCGTGCTGAGCGGTCAGCAGGCACAGGCCAGGGCGGCCCTGGACGCGTGGGACGCACTGCACCACCTCAAGGAGACGGAAGACGTCGTTGCGGGCATCCTCGATCCCGGCACCGTCGGGCCGCGCGAGCCCCGCCAGGCCGCGTCCGGCGCGCGGGAGCAGAAGCGCCACGACGATGCCATCGACCGGCCCCGCACGGAGTCGCGGATGCATCAGACCAACAAGCACCTGCTCGGGTTCGTCGGTTCGATCGCCGGCGCCTCGGCCTTCTTCCCGTCCTGGTACCCCCACCAGGTTCTCGCGTACGTGGTCGGACAGGCCGGCTACACGGTGGCGTACGCCATCGGCGAAGGCGTCCAGCGGATCCGGCCGGGGTACTCGGAACGGGCCCACATCGACGGCGAACTGCTCGGGAAAGCCCGCCGGCTGCCGTACACGGCGGTCGAACGAGCCCGGGAGATGGCGATGCTGGCCGACGTGGCCCGCGCCGCGCAGGAGAGCATCGAGCCGATGCCCGTGCCGGAGCGACGCGGGTTCGCCGCGACGCACGGGATCACCCGGACCGATCTGCACAAGGGGGCCGACGCGGTGGCCGGACTCCGGCATCCGACGCGATCGCCAGCGTTGCGGCCAGGGCCGAACGACGCCGGCGAACTGGTCCTGTCCCACGCCGACCACACCGTGGTCGACGGGCTGTTCCACCGCGTCAAGGAGATCGAGCAGGCCACCGCGGCCGGGCGCCGCCCGGTTGGCCTGGTGCCCAAGGTCCTGCTCGGTGAGCTGCGGCTGTATCTCGAACGGCACGGCCTGGTACCCCTCACCGAGGGCAAAGCCGCGGCGGACGCCGCGCGGGCGCGCTGGGAGGCCATGAAAGCCGGCATGGTGCGCCGGCACGGACTGGACCTGGACAGCCTTAACGTGCTGCGAACGCTGCGCCGGCCCGACGAAACGTGGCCCACCCGTGTCGGAATCCGTGATCGGCTGGTCGTCGGCGCCCCCGACGTGCGAACGCCGGGAACGGCCGATCTCGCCGAGGTCAGGGACTGGCTTGCCGACCGCCGGCGCCGCGACCCGCTCCAACTGCCCCTGCTCACGGCGCTGGACCGGGCGGAGGGTACGGCATGGCCGGGCGCCACCACGGTGCGCCTTGAGTCGTCGCCCGGGCTGTTGCGGGTGAGTACGCCGGACGGTGATTTCAGGATTCGGGTGCAGGTGCTGGAGCCGGGCGCCGATGACGTCGTCGCGGAGCTGTGGCCGGCGGCCGACACGCTCGGCCGGGCGGTGATCGGCGCCGACACGTACGAGCCGCACCTGTTGTTCGTGGACGCCGCAGTCCTCGGGGATCGACAGCGGTTCGCGCAAGTGCTGGACAACGCCGTTCGGTACCTGGCGGACGCCGCACCGAACCGGCTGAACCGGCTGGCCCTGCCCGACCCCGGGCAGCTCGTCATGTACCGCGCCGACCCACCCGCCGCGGGGGCCGGCGGCGCGGGCCAGGGCGCTCCCGGTACCCGCTGAGACCGACGCGGGCCGACTGAGGCCAGGGCCAATCCCTGGCCGGTACAAGGACAAGAGCGGTCTCTGGACTGAGTCGGCTGCCGGTCAGACCGCGTCGAGGTACGCGGCGCCGGCGGCCAGCAGGTGGTGCCCGTGGTCGAGGAAGTGTCGCAGCACCCGCTCCGGCGCGGATCCCGTCGCAGCGGCCAGCCGCTGGCACAGCTCCCACAGGTCGGTGGACGGGCCCGCCCACCACCAGAGGTCACGCAGCAGCGGATCCACCACGACGGTCACCTGGCCGGCGAAGCCGATGGCGAACCCGCCACCATCCGCGCCGCTCACCCAGCCGATCGCCGTCTGCAGCGGGCGCAGCCGGTGCCGGCGGGCGAAGGCGATGCCCTCCGCGCCGACGGCCGCCACGGCGATGTCGCCATCAGCCTCGGCGGGCGGGGCGTCGCCGAGCGTTACGGGCGCCAACGCGCCACGGGCGACCAGCCCGCCGGCGAGGTCGTGGCCGACGGGTCCGAACAGGTCGGCGAGCGTGGCCTCGAACGGGGCGTCCGGCGGCTGATGCGCGAGTGCCCAGACGGCCAGCTCGGCGGGTCCGTGCAACGGCACGACGCGGCTGCTGATGCGCACCTCGAACCCGCCGTCCGGCGCGTCCGCCTCGTCGGGATACCCGCCCAGGTAATGGCCGACGGGAAACGTCCGGACCGTCATGAGCCGGCCACGTCCAGGTACGCGGCGCCGGCGGAGAGAAGGCCGGGCAGTGCCTCCAGCAGCCCGTGCAGGACCCTTGCCGGATCGGTCAGGTCCGGGTCGTCGCCGCCGGCTGCCCGCGCGTCCTCGGCCAGCCGCCGGCACCCGGTCCACAGGTCGGGCTCGACCTCGGACCAGGCCCAGATGAGGAAGATCGGCCCGGCGATGGTGGTGACAGGATGGTCGAACAGCCCCAGCGTATAGCCGGCCCGGCCCTCGTCGTGCTCACCGAGCGCGAGCAACAGGGGTGCCAGCCGGTGCCCGACGGCGAAGGTCGTCGCGTCCCGCGGGTCGACCAGCACGGCCAGCCCGTCGTCGCACAGCGCCGCCAAGTGCCGCTCGCCGTCGACGACACCGTTGGCCGTCAACGTTTCCATGAGTGCGGCGACGGTCCACGGTTCGACCGTCGGCCGTTCGGGCGTGCCGTGGCTATATGCCCACACCGTGAACCGTGCGGCGTCGAGCGGCCAGACCCGGTCACCGCGGCGCACCGGGAAGACAGCGTCAGGGTCGTCCACGGGACCGCTCGCGCCGCCGAACTGGCCGATTGGCAACACCAGAGCAGCACGGTCCACCGGATCAGCCTGCCACCGGCCGGTACGCGGACCGTGCCTGCGCCAACTCCGCGAGCACGGCACCAAGCGTATCGCGCTCGAAGACCTCGGGCTCCCGGTCGTACCGCGTCAGGCTGCCGGCCGCCCACAGTGCCGACCGCGGCCACGGCGATCGCGAGCTGCTCGTGGGCGTCGGCCAGCGTCATCGGCGGATCGACCGCCACCAGGGCGTCGAGGTGCATCCGGTGTCCATCGCCGTCGGGGAACGCGCCCAGGTACAGGCCGACCGGAACCAGTGCTGTCACCGACGCTCAGCACACGTTCGGTTGGAAGTTGCCAGCGCTGACCGTACGCCCGTCCGGGACGGCGACTGTGACGGTGTAGTTGACGCCGCCGAGCGCGCCGGAGCCGGACCGCTCCGTGATGATCACCGTGGTGGAGAACGAGGTGCCGCTGCCGCTCATGGCCTGGCTCGTCGAGCCCCGGTGCAGCATCGCGTTCGAGCCGTACGGCGCGCCCGACAGCGTCGCGTAGACCGTGAACGTATAGCGCCAGGTCCACATCCCGACGTTGCCGCCCCCGGGGTCCTGGAACGACTCACACCGCCACGTGGAACTCGTCGACAGTCGCGCGTTGTCGTAGGAGGCAGGTTGCGACGGCGTCTTCTCTTTCCTGGGCTCGGGGACCACCGTCCCGCTGCCGTTGCCGGTCTGGGTGCCGCCGCTTGGGGCGGGTCCCGTCGTGGCCTGGCCGGCGCCGCCGCCTGTCGTGCGTTTCGCCGGTAGGTTCGGCGCGGCGGTCAGCGTGGTCGGTGCCGGGGCGGCGGTCGCGGTGGGTGACGGGGCGTCTGAGGTCAGAACGGGCACGGGCATGTTGCCGCCGTCGGCGGGGCCGGGCGCGGCCTGCTCCTTGCCGCCGGTGTTACCGGCCAACAGCGCGCCGACGATAGCGAGGGCGAGGATCCCGCCGGCGAGCGCAGGTGCCAGGTACTTGCGCGGTGGTACGGGCGCTGCCGCCGGGGACCCGGGGCGCTCCGGCTCGCCGGATCCGCTGGTCGGGGTGTCGGCCGGCGGTGCGGGCGATACCCCGGACCCGGTCCCGACCAGCAGGGCACCACAGTCCGGATGGAGACAGTACGGCGCGTCGTCGTGGTGCTCGGTGGCGCACTGCGGGCAGGAGACGGTCACTGAGTCACTCCGGTCAACTCGTCGGGGTGGGGGAGGCGGGCACCAACGTGACTGTCCATATTGGTCATCGCGGCAATACGGTGGTTGTCGGACGGCTCCGCCTCATCCGGCGCAAGCCGGTCGGCTCGTGGTCCGCGCATTGGAACTGACCTCGTCCGCGTTCTCGTCGAGGGCCCAGACGAACCACGTCACCGTGGTCTGTGAACGGGGCAGTGGCCCGTACCCGGTCTCGGGTGCGGGCCCGTTGAACGCCGTCGGCCCACCATCGATGTCCGAGCCGGTCCAGCTGCCGTCGCCGTTGGCGGTGTGCACGATGACGCGGTTGTCGATGAAGCCGACCAGGGTAGCGGACACGTTGAGGAACCATCCGCCGGCGCCGCACGAAGCCGACGCGCTGGCGGTGATGTTGCGCCCGGGCGGGTTCGCCGGCAGCCAGCTCGGCTTGGTCGGGGCCGAGACCGGAGTCGGTGGTGCGGTCGTCCGGGCCGGCGGTTGCGACGGCGCCCGGGAGGACGGCCGGCCCGATCCCGGCCCCGGCCCAGGGACCGTCACCGCCGGCTTGCCGGACCCGTCCACCTGGGACGGTGCCGGCGCCGCCTCGGCGGGGGCGGACGCCACCGCCGGTGGCGGATTGCCCGGCAGTTGTGCGGTTTCCGTCTGCCGGTCCTTCGGCGGTGCGGGGTCGCAGGCTACCCAGACGGCGGCGCCGACCAATACGAGCACCGCCGCCACCGCCACGGAGGTGAGGAGGCGTGGCGTGCTCGGCAACGACTGCGCCGGGCCGATCGAGGCCGGCGCCGGCGGCGTGGGCCTCGCTGCCGGGGACTCCGGCGATTCGGACGCGGCCGATGGCTCCGCCTCGAGTAGCCGGCTGCCGCACTGCAAGCAGTGGGGACCGCCACTGTCGTTGTTGAAACCGCATTCCCCGCAGACGGTGACCACCCCGCGACGATAGTCGATCCCGATGTCCGGCCGTACGTCGCGAGCCGCAATCCTCATTGACGGGGATGGAGTGAGCGTGCAGTCCACATCGAAAGAAGTCGCGGGCGAGCATGGTCGATGCGTGGGTGTGCCTCGCCGTATGCCCGGTACGGCGCTAACTGCGGCTGTATTGGTACGACGGCCGGGCAGTTGGGGGCTTGTTCGCGGCCGACGCATTGCTAGCCGTCACACCCGTCGGCAGCGGGTACGGGAAGTAGTCGAACCGTCCGGCCACGTCGACGATGACGTCAACGCTCGACCCGGCGTTGTACACATTGTACTTGTTACTCGGCCCGAGCAGCACGAATGCCGCGTTCGGCCGGACCTCGTGGGGCGCCAGGTTCAGGTTGCTGGCCGTCGGCCGCGCGTCGCCGTTTGCCCATGCGGTCAGGTACGTCCACGCGTTGCCGTTGTTGACCCCGGTGACGTTGGCGACCAGCACGCCGGTTTCGTCCACCGCAGCCGGCGCCGGCGCGGTGAACGTAGCCGCGCTGCTGGGACCCAGCGACCCTGCCCCGCCCAGGTCGATGCGGGTGTCGGCGATCCGCGTCGGGGTCAGCGGATGGAACCGGAAGCCCGGACCCATCTGGGCGTCGTCAAAGAATCCCAAGACATCCACCAGCACGTGCGTCGCCCCGGAAGACCCGTTATAGATGGTGATCTCCGGCATGCCGGCGCAACTCGGAGCCCGTTCGCAGTACCTGATCGGGACCACGGCGAAGTTCGGCACTATCGCATTCGGCGTGAAGTTCAACGTCGAGGCCAGCGGCAGAAGACCCCCCGCCCACGCCGTCAGATACCCGCCCATCGTCGGGGTGACCGCGGTGATGTTCACCGCGACGGCCCGCACGTGCGGGTTGATGGCCGCGCCGTAGTCAATCACCGACGACAGAGACCACTTGCCGGGCAGCGGCCCGCCCCACGCCGAGTCGCGGGTGTCGACCACCCGCGTCGTATTGTGCGGCTGGTACTGCCCGCCGGTTCCGTAGGCCATGGTGTCGACGCCTTGATAGACGCCCAGCACGTCTGCGATGACGTCCACCGAGCCGCCCGCATTGTAGATGTCGATCTTTCCGTTCGCGCCCACCGGCACCGTCACCGAGTTCGCGCCGGTCCAGCCCGCCGTGAAGTTCAAGTTCGACGCCGTAGGACGGGTGGTCCCCGACGGGTACACCGTGAGATACGAGGCGGATGTCGGGTTGGTGACGGTCACGTTGAGCATCACCGCCGAAACACCGGCTTCGGCGACGCGGCCGAGGCGGGGGATCTGCAGCGACAGTGTCTGCTGCGCGCCCAGTGCCCCCTTCCGGGCCCCGACGCCCAGCCGTGTGTCGAGAATCCGGGTCGGCTCGTTCGGGAAGAAGGTGCCCGCCGCCGTGTTGCGACCGACCTGGAACAGCGAGACCGCGTGGAACCCCATGGAGCTGCTGTCGGCGATCTTGAACACCGCCGACAAGTCACCGAGCGCCGTGGGTTTGGCGTACACGCTGACTGAGCAGGTCTGCCTGTAGGTCAGCGTCCGGCCGGTACAGGTGTTGACGCCGACGCCGAACGAGCCCGCTGCCGTGCCCTCGAACGAGACCGCGCCAAACTGTATCGGGTCACTGCCGAAACCGGTGAACGTCACCGTCTGCGCCGGCCCCTGCTGGCCGAGCCCCACCCCCATCGCGTCGCCCAACATGTTTGTCGTGTTCTGCGCCGCGTCGACGTAGCCGACCTTCGAGTTCCAGCGGATCTCGCCCCACGTGCCCAGCCCGTGGAGGCTACAGCCCGACGTGTGATACCACACCGCGAGCGAGGTGATGTTGTCATCGCTGTCGCGGGTGACCGACCGTATGGTGATCGTCCCGCTATCCCCGCTGCACTCGTAGCCCATGGCGCTGAGATCCAGGCCGTACGTGCCGGCCGTGCCGCCGGTCCGGGTTGTCGGGTACGTGCCAGGTGCGATTTTTTGGCCCGGAAGGCTGGTGATAACGGCGCTCGCGCCAGGTGTGTTCGAGGAGGCGCCGACCTCGACCCTCTCGGCACCCGGGAAAAGCGGGTACGTGGAGAGCCAGACGCCGCCGCCTGCGCTGCTGTCGATGGCGGTGCTGTAGTAACCGTTGACGGTGAACACGTTGTACGGGGAGACCGGCTGCGCGCTCGCCTGCGCTGGTAGGGCGACCGCCCCCAGGGCGATCGCTCCGAGCATGACCGTAACCGTCCGTAAGAGGCGCATGTGACCCCGCTTTACATCGGTCGGTGGTGTGAAGCAGGTGCACATTAGCGATGATCGTCGCGATGTCGCAATCACGACGGCCCGCATGGCGATCGGATCCGGATCTGCGCCGGGCATCCAGGCCAACCGGGCAAATTCTGCGGTTGCGGTGCAGACGTGGATCAGTGGCCGGGCGGCCGGGTCGTTGTCGACCGGGACGGCGGATCGCCTCAGGCGGTGCAGGCGGCGGTGAGCTGGCCATTCAGCTCCTTAACCGTCGTCTTCAGCTTTGCCAGGCCGATGGAGTTGTCATACGAGCTGAGCTCATTCATCGTCGCGATCATGTCTCTTAGCGCGGTCTTGACCTCCGGACGTACCTGCTTCGTCGACTCGCGGGTCAGCGTGGCCGATAGCTCTTGGGCCTTGGTAACGACCTTCTGCCAGGAGGCCTCGACCTCCTGGTATCCACCAAATCCACCGTCTCGATTACCGAACGTCCAGAACCCCGTCACCTAGCCGCGCCGTTCGGCCCCCTTGATACGGATTACCCGCATGATGCCGATGAGCGCGCGCTGGACGTGGAGCGTTACATCGGGCGCTGCTCCTCCGCCGTGGTTCACGGTCCTCGACGCCGTATAAGCCGCCAACCTACTGCGCCGTACCAGATCATGACGGGTAGATGGAGTGCGTAGCCGAGTTGTTCCAGCGTTGGTGACGTGCCGTCGGTCCCGGTGGCCCACGGCACGACGACAGCGGCGAGGCCAGCCAGGGCAGCGAACCCACCGGCGCGGCGAAGCCGGTCTGGTAGGTGGGCGCCAACCGCAGTGACCGCGGTGGCGGCGGCCCACAGCAGCCCGGCAAGGTTGACTGCCCACTTGGCGGTGAGCATCACCGCGCCGGCTACCTCGGCGCCTGAGCCCACGGGCTCGGCGGCGAGCTGGGTCACCGCGAGGTTGCCGGCGTCGTGGAGCAGGCCCGCCAGCCCCGCGGCGGCCAGCAATCCACCTGCCAGGAGGTACTCGCAGCACCCCACGCTGGACAAGCTGCCGGCCATCACGCGGTATCTTGCCCGGCTCGTCGCCCACGCCGGCGGCATCGCCGACGAACCGGAGGTGCATGCGGCGCTTGATGCGCTGGACCCCGACCCGGCCCGGGCAAGCCTTCTGGTGGAACGCGCCGGCATCGTCATCCGTGACGCTGAGCATCGCCTGCATCGGCACGTGCTGGCCAACTGCAGTCACCGCGCGATCGAGGCGGCCAAGCGCCACAGCAGCGCGCCGACATCGAGGTCGACGTAGCTGTCCAGGCCGAACACCTCCAGCTTGATCCTCGAGACGGTGCGGAGGTTGCCGGTCCAGGTCTTCCTAGCGCAGGGTGCGGATTTCACGGCGACCCTGTTACCTGGAACAAGGCTGCACTCTTCTCACATATCCGGCGGCATGGCCGAATACCGGGGTGTACGCGTCCGCTCCGGACGTGCTTACCGAAAGGCGCTGGCTGTGGCGACGTCGCACCACCGGAGCCTGCGGCAGTCCACGGTCAACCGCGCCGCCGCCGGCATCCTCCTCCTGATTACCGGCCTGCTTGTGCTGGCCGTGTGGATGGTCAACGGCGCGGTCCAGCGTCAGGCCGCCGCGTACGAGCGCCAGGCGCAGTTCAAGGCGCTCGCGCTCGAGCTGAACGGCTCGTCCGACCTGCTGACCGCCGAGGCGCGCAGCTACGCCGTTACCGGCGACCGGAAGCACCTCGACAACTACTGGCGCGAGATCAACGAGACGAAGACCCAGGACCGGGCGGTCGCCCAGCTGCGCCAACTCGGCGCGGACAGCGACGAATTGGCCCTGATGGACAAGGCGAAGGCGAACTCCGACGCGCTGGTGCAGACCGAGTCCCGCTCGCAGCGGCTGATGCTGGAGGCCGCCGGGGTCCCCGTGAACGACATGCCGCCCGCGATCGCGCAGTTCCAGCTCACGCCCGAGGACCGGGCGCTGAGCGGCCAGGCGAAGCGCGACCTCGCCCGGTCGATCATGTTCGACGCCGAGTACGACCAGGACAGAGGCGTGATCGCCGAGCCCGTCCAGCAGTTCCAGACGCTGTTGAACAACCGCGCGGAGCAGGCGGTGCGCGACGCACAGGACGCCACGCTGACCTCGGTCGGGCTGCTGGTCGGCCTGGCCGTCCTGCTGCCGCTGGCGATGGGCGCGGTGGTCTACCTGTACAGCGCCAAGGTTGGCAAGGTCGTCGTGCGCTACACGAGGGCGCTGCGCTCCCGCGACCAGAACGACCTCAGCTTCCGGCTGGCGCCGGCGGGGACCTATGAGCTGCACGCCCTGGGCGGCGCGTTCAACGACGAGCTGGACCGCACCCTGCACCTCGTGCAGGCCGTGGCGGGCAACGCCGAGACGCTGGCATCGGCCGCGCAGCAGCTCTCCGCGACCAGTGAGCAGGTGTCGGCCAGCGCCGAGCAGGCCCGGGACCAGGCGGGCCTGGTCTCCGCCGCCGCCGAGCAGGTGTCGCACAACGTCCAGACGGTCTCGGCCGGTACCGAGGAAATGGGCGCGTCGATCCGGGAGATCGCGCAGAGCGCCAACGAGGCGGCGCGGGTCGGCTACGACGCGGCGACCGTCGCCACCGGGACGAACGAGACGGTGGCGAAGCTCGGCGAGTCCTCGGTGGAGATCGGCAACGTGGTCAAGGTGATCACGTCGATCGCCGAGCAGACGAACCTGCTCGCGCTCAACGCCACGATCGAGGCGGCCCGCGCGGGGGAGAGCGGCAAGGGCTTCGCCGTGGTGGCGAACGAGGTCAAGGAGCTGGCGCACGAGACGGCGAAGGCGACCGAGGACATCTCGCGGCGGGTCGAGGCGATCCAGCGCGACACCGAGGCGGCGGTCGCGTCGATCGAGCAGATCACCAAGGTGATCGGCCGGATCAACGACTACCAGACCACGATCGCGAGCGCGGTCGAAGAGCAGAGCGCGACCACCAACGAGATGAACCGCGGCGTCTCGGAGGCCGCGACCGGCTCCGGTCACATCGCCGAGAACATCTCCGGCATCGCGACGGCCACCCAGACCGCGGCGGCGGGCATCGCCGAGGCCAAGCGGGCCAGCGCCGAGCTGGCCCAGATGAGCGGTGAGCTGCAGGGGCTGATCCGGGACTACCGCTACTGACCGGTGGCAGCGCAGCGGGGCGCCGGTCGGGGTCGCGTCACCGCCATGCGCAGGCGGGCGGACCGCTGCCATCACGGACGCTGGTCGCTTCTACCTCGACCACGGTCACTACCCGCCGGCCGAACGATCCGCGCGGCCAGCACGGGCCAGGCGTGCTGCTCCCGCCGACAAGGACGACACCACACGTGCCCTGTCAGCAGAGGCCATTGAAGGAGTGCGCGATGGCCGCTTCCCACCTACGCCATCAGACTGAAGAGTGCGCGATTTCAACCGTTTCCGTGGACGCGATCTGTCGATCGAACCCCGCTTTTTCTGACTCGCGGCAAGCGGCCGGACGCGAGGCTGGTGGCCGCTCGTCGCTTCGCGTCGATGGCTGCCCGACTCGCTGAGGTTGATCGCCGGGCTGAGGGATTAGGATCGGCGCGGTCGTCGAGCATGACGCAACCTGCCCAGCCCTGCCGCGGTTAAGGAAGCAACAGTGACAGCCAGCGCCACCGAGTCAAAAGAGCAACTCGATGCCATTCCCCCTGCCGGTGGCCGCATTTCGATCCTGCTTGCGACGACTTTCCCGGCACCGGCCCCCTCCACGCCGACTCGCTGGTGGCTGGCCGTGCTCGCCGCTGTCGCAGCCGTGGCTGGCTCGCTGGGCCGGGTCGGCGGACATGGGCCGTTCGACACGGTGTGGATCGAAGACGCCGTGCTGTTTCTCGACCAGGCGATCAACGAGTCGTGGAAAGACACCGTCTTTCGTCCGCACAACGGCTACTGGCACATCGGCCCCCGGACGCTGACCGAGGTGGCGGATCTGTTCCCGCTGGCGTATGTGCCGGCGGTGATGACGATTCTCGCCGCGATCATGCTGTCCTGCTTCGCGTTCGTGGCGTACTACGGCAGTAGGGCGTTCTTCGAAAACAAATGGCTTCGACTCATGATCGCGGCGTCCGTACTGCTCGTCCCGGTCGGGCAGAGTCAGATGCAGGTGGATCTGGCGACGCTGCACTTTCCGGGCCTATACGCGATGTTTTGGCTCTGTTTCTGGCGACCCGTCACGCGCGCAGGCAAGATCGCCGCACCGCTGATCACCACATATCTTGTCTTCAGCAGCATCCTCAACGTGTTGTTCGCACCGCTGCTGCTGCTGCGGCTGGTGGCGGTGCGGGACTGGGCAACCCGGCTCATCGCGCTCGCATATGCGGCCGGTATGACGCTCCAACTCGGCGGGGTCGTCACCGGCTACAACCAACGCGTATCCGGGGAGCCGAACTACAACCCGATCTTGCTGCTCAGCGAATATGTGCGCGTCGCGATGCCACGCGCCTTCTTCGGCGAATACTGGGCCGGCTACAACACCATCCGTCCGCATTGGACATGGGTGGTCGCCGCCGTTCTTGTCGTGCTGGCCGTGTTGTGGGTCGCAGTACGGGGCTTGAGTCGTCCGGCGTGGCCGCTCGCGGCAGTGGCGCTGGTTTTGAGCGTGGTCAACTTCGCTACGCAGGTGGGCTCGATGGGCTGGATCGAGCCGCGCTACGTGGCCGTGCCGGCCCTGCTGCTGTACGTGGCTGTGCTGGCGCTGATCCGACCCCACTCCGGTACGTCGGCGTGGGCCCCCGCGGGTCGGGTCGCCACGGTCGCTGTGATCAGCTTTACGCTGCTCCTCGGCTCGGTGTTCATTACGAACTATCGCAGTGACTCGTCCCGCAGCACCGGACCTTCCTGGCAGTCCGCGATGCACGACGCCGATGTGGCCTGCAATGCCGACCCGAACCTCACGTCTCACCGGTGGGCTTACATCTGGTGGTACGTCAACTTCCCATGCAAAGACTTCCGTCCATAATTCTTCCGGGCTCGGCCCGCGCCAAGCGCCGGCATCGAATCTCGGCTTTCCTGGAGGGGCAGCGCGTGTCAGAAGTGAGTGCGTCGACTGGGTTCACCACTGATGTTGTGGTGATCGGTGGGTGCGGTCGGGTGGGGTTGCCGCTCGGTATCGCGTTGGCGTCGCGGGGCCTGCAGGTCACGTTGTATGACATCAACGCGGCGGCTGTGGCGGTGGTCAACGAGGGGCGGCTGCCTTTCGACGAGGAGGGCGCCGCCGCGCCGCTGGCGTCCTCCGTCGCCGAGGGCCGGCTGAGGGCGACCACCGACCCGGCGAGTGTCGCCTCGGCCGAGCATCTTGTTGTCATCGTGGGCACTCCGGTCGATGAGCATCTCAATCCGAATATCGCGGCGGTGCCGGCGGCGATCGAGCGGTGTGCGGAGTTTCTGCGTGACGGTCAGCTCATCGTGTTGCGCAGCACCGTTCATCCGGGTGTCACCGCGTTGACGGAGAAGCTGCTGAAGCGGCTGGGGGTGAATGCTGATGTCGCGTTCTGCCCGGAGCGTATCGCTGAGGGTAAGGCGATGACGGAGCTGTTCGAGTTGCCGCAGATTGTCGCGGCCCGTACGCCTGAGGCGACTGAGCGTGCCGAGAAGTTGTTCCGTAATCTCGCGAGTCAGATCGTGATCCTGGAGCCGGAGGAGGCGGAGCTGGCCAAGTTGTTCACGAACACTTGGCGGTATATCAAGTTCGCCGCGGCGAACCAGTTCTGGATGATGTCCAACGATTTCGGTTTGGACTTCGAGCGGATCCGGCATGCGATCCGGTTCCAGTATCCGCGGGCGGCGGACATGCCGGGTGCGGGGTTCGCGGCCGGGCCGTGTCTGTTGAAGGACACGATGCAGTTGGCGGCGTTCAACAACAACAATTTTGTGCTTGGTCACAGCGCGATGTTGATCAACGAGGGTCTGCCGTTGTATGTGGTGTCGAAGCTGCAGGAGCGGTTCGACCTGTCGGAGATGACGGTCGGTATTTTGGGTATGGCGTTCAAGGGTGGTAGTGACGACATCCGTGAGTCGTTGGCGTACAAGCTGCGCAAGGTGGTCATGTTGCGGGCGAAGGAGACGCTGTGCACGGACCCGTATGTCAAGGATGACCGGTTCGTCCCGCTCGACGAGGTCCTGCGGCGCGCTGATCTGCTGATCGTGGCGGCGCCGCATCCGCAGTACCGTGATTTGGAGACCGACATCCCGGTGGCGGACATGTGGGGCGTGACGAACAGGGGCGTGCGTATATGACCCTGGTGCCGCAGATCTCTGTGGTGATTCCGGTGTACAACGAGGGTGCGGCGATCGTGCCGTGTCTGGAGCGGATTCTGCGGGCGGTCATGATGCCGGCGGAGGTGCTTGTTGTGCACGACATGCCGGAGGACTCGACGGTGGCGTATGCGCTGGAGGTTCAGGCGCGTGACCCGCGGGTGCGTCCGGTGCTCAACACGTATGGTCGCGGCCCGGCCAACGCGATCCGGTTCGGTATCGACGTCGCCCGTGCCCCGGTCGCGGTGGTCACGATGGCGGACGGTTCCGACGATCCGCGGCAGATCGAGGATCTGGCCCGGTTGGTCGAGCGTGGTGTGGTGGTGGCTGCGGCGTCGCGGTATATGCCGGGTGGGCAGCAGGTTGGCGGGCCGCGGTTCAAGCGGTTCCTGTCTCGTACGGCGGGTCGTTCGCTGCATGTGCTGGCGCGGGTTGGTACGCGTGATGCGACCAACAGTTTCAAGGCGTATTCGACCGGTTTTGTGCGGCAGGTTGGTATCGAGTCGAAGACCGGTTTTGAGATCGGTATCGAGTTGACGGCGAAGGCGACGCGGTTGCGGTTGCCGGTGGCGGAGATCCCGACGATCTGGCTTGATCGGCAGTTGGGTGAGTCCCGGTTTGATGTCGGCCGGTTCATGCCCAGTTATCTGCGGTGGTGGCGGTTCTCGTTCGGTCGGCGGCTCACGTTGGAGCAGTTGGCGAAGCGGCCGGCGTCTTCGGCGGCCCGTGACGACGCGGCGGCCGCCCGAGCGGCCGCCCAGCAGTCCGCGCAGCAGTCCGTGCAGCAGTCCGCGGCGGAGTCCGCGGTGGAGTCTCTGTCCGGCAATCACGAAGCAGTTCAGACCTAGAAGGAGTGTTTGTGGCAAAGGTCCTGGTCACCGGCTCGGCCGGCTTCATCGGGGGGTATGTCGTCGAGGAGCTGCTGTCCCGCGGCTACCAGGTGGTCGGCTTGGACAACTACTCGAAGTACGGTCCGGTCACCCGCAGCTACGACTCCCACCCCGGTTACCGTTTCGTTGAGGGTGACGCGCGTGACGTCGACCTTGTCTCGGAGTTGCTGGACGGTTGTGAGCATTTCATCGCCGGCGCGGCGATGATCGGTGGTATCTCGTATTTCCACGCCTATGCCTACGATCTGCTCGCCACCAACGAGCGGATCATGGCGTCGTCCTGCGACGCGGCGATCAAGGCGTATCAGGCGGGCACGCTCAAGAAGATGACGTACCTGTCGTCGTCGATGGTGTTCGAGTCGACGACGCACTGGCCGTCGAAGGAGGGTGACGAGCGGCAGGTGCCGCCGCCGTTGTCGTCGTACGGGTTCCAGAAGCTCGCCGTCGAGTATTACGCGAAGGCTGCCTGGGACCAGTACAAGCTGCCCTACACGATTGTGCGGCCGTTCAACTGTGTCGGTGTCGGTGAGGGCCGGGCGTTGGGTGAGGTCGAGGTGCTCTCCGGCAACGTCAAGCTGGCGATGTCGCACGTGGTGCCCGATCTGGTGCAGAAGATCGTCAAGGGGCAGGACCCGCTGCACATCCTGGGCAGCGGCGAGCAGGTGCGCCACTACACCTACGGTGGTGACCTCGCCAAGGGCATCATCACCGCGGTGGAGCACGAGAAGGCCTTCAACGAGGACTTCAACATCTCCACCGCCGAGTCGACCACGGTGCTCGAACTGGCCGAGGTGATCTGGCGCAAGATCAAAGGCCCGGACGTGCCGTTCAGCGTCGTGTCCGACGACCCGTACGAGTACGACGTGCAGAAGCGCGTCCCGGACGTGTCGAAAGCCAAACAGATCCTCGGCTACGAGGCCACCACCTCGCTCGACAAGATGCTCGACGAGGTCATCCCATGGGTGACCGAAGCAGTCAAGGAAGGCCGGCTCTAGAACGAACCGTTGCCGAGCGCCCCGCCTCAAGGTGGGGCGCTCGGTCGTTTCGTACGGTATGACCGCAGCGCAGCGTCAGGCGATCCAGCCGCCGTTGAGGTAGTGGATCGTGATTGCGCCCTGCACGGCGAGTGCTAGGTAGAAGTAGGCATACGCGAAATGTCGCAGCTGGGCTATCCGGGCCAGCAGAATGAACGCCGGGAAGATCTCCAGCACGTGCCGGGAGGCTGACGGCAGGCGGCCGGTGGGCTCGGGCCAACCGGGGAAACTGACGATGAACAACCACTGCGTGATGCCCAGCAGTGGAACGGCCAGCAGATGCCTGGGCAGCTTCCACGGCCCGACGAGGGACAGCACCAGAAGCGCTCCCACCAGCAGCACCGCGCCTAGGTTCAGCACGTTTACCTGGTTGACGGAAATCGGCGTGTGCACGAGCCCCTGAATCGTGTGCCAGATCGATACCCATGGACCGGCGAAGTGCCGGCCCCAGTTCGCTTGGGCGTGGCTGAACAGCAGTGCGTCGCCGTAGGCGTGCTGCGTGTATGCCGCGTAGGCGACCAGCCCGGCCGGCACCAGTCCGATCGCCAGCACGTCCCAGCGGAACCGTCGCAGCTTGAACTCGTGCTGGCGCAGGTATTCGTAGGCGAACGGCACGGCGAGCAGAACCCCGGAGGCGCGGGTGCCCGAGGCCAGCGCGGCGAAAACACCGGCGACCCACCAGTGCCCGGTCCGCAGTGCGTAGAAGCAGGTGACGGAGAAGAACAGGATCAGCCCCGACGGGTACGGTGCGACCAGGAAGAACGCGGTCGGGAACGCGGCCAGCACCGCCATCGTCCGGTTCGCGGTCCGCCCGTCGAACTCATGACTGACCGTGCGGTGCAGCATGACCAGCGTGCCCAGCAGGGCGAGGCTGGAGACGACCAGCCCGGCGAAGACCGGTGGCCCGGGCACCACCCAGTCGAACCAGCGGACCAGCAGGCCGTAGAGCGGGAAGAACGCCCCGATGCGAGTGTCCTCTGGGGTGTACATCCCGTCGTAGCCGTCAGTGGCGATGATCCGGTAGAAGCCCCAGTCCCATTGCCCCCATGCGCCGACCAGCACCTTCCAGCTGGTCGGCGTGGGCTTGAGCAGATGCGCGAAGTACGTGAGCAATATCGCGTTGCACATGCACAGCAGCCATGCGGCGGTGCCGGCGAACAGCGACCCGCCGTACCAACCGAAGATGGTGGCCGGTCGGCCCGGTGTGCCGGCCGGTGGATCTGCCGGCACGACCGGGGTCTCGGATGTGTCGGTCGCCTGTGCGCGCCTAGGGGGCGGGACACTGGCGCCGGAGGCCTCACCGAGGGCGATGCTGTCGGAGGGGGGTCGCGTCACGCTGGGGAGTGTATGAGGCAGGAGGCTGCTATGTGGACCCCTGCCGGGCCCCGGCGTTGTTCTGGCTTGATATGACGCGATGGCTCGGACGCGATCAGGGTTGATCGTGACCGCTACACTGCGGAGGGATGTGGACCCGTGTCGATCCAGCTTCCGGCTCCGGGTTCTCTACAGAACGGAACGGCTGTCGGCGATGGCGAGCAGATTAACCCACGCAATTCTCGGCGACGTTGAGTTCGACCCGGAACGAGACGACAACGTCTGGGAAACCTCGATCGAATGGGCAAGTCGCACCGTCCGCGTTGACCTCTGGTTCCACGGGGCCACGATGAACTCCAGCGCGCTGACGAGCGTCGCGCGGTTCGCCGTCGACGTAGCGGGCTTCGATCAACTCGCCAGGCTGGCCATGCGAGAGGACTGGAGCCAGGAGGGCTCTGCGGTCAGGGACTACCTGGACCACCATCTCGATGATCTGGGCGCGGACGAGCGCAGCGCAGCCCTCGGCACGGAAGACGGCAGGTCCATGGATGCGGATACGTTTCTTTCCCGGATGCATCTGACTCGTATCGGGCTCTACCCGGACACAGCTGACAGCTGCGCGGTGTTTGACTACACGACCGGCAGCGAATTGACGGACAATCTGATAGCGGTGAAATTCGACGATGGTGGCAAGGTCATCGAAATCGCCATGGAGAGCTGACCGGAGTGTCCGGTTATGCCACGGAGGTCAGGTCGATGGCGCGTTGATCAAGTTCGCGCCCATGCCGATGTCTGGACGTCGTGGCATGTGAGGTCGCGGCGATCTGGCCGGCACCGATCGCTTCGCGTCTGCGGACGGCTCCGGTCACCCGATGGCATGTCACCGCGTCGCCACGAGATGCCGGCGCAGGACGCGTTCGGCGCGTACCAGGCCAACGTCGCGGTCGGGGTTCCAACCTAGGTCCGGTTCACCACCTTCACCCCGGCCCGGCTCGTGGCGATCGCCGCCGCCAACCCGCCCGTGTTCCCGCCGGGCACCGCACAGGCGAACCTGCTGAATGGTCACGGCAATCGACTTAATTTAGTTCCGTGGAAAGTTGACATGCATATCGGCGCACGGCGACGATCGATGCATGACCGGACCCGGGCGACTCTTCTCGCCCCGACACATCGCCTTCACGAGGCGGCGCGTCATCGACAACATGTTGTCGGTGTCCATGCAGTGTCGTTGATCGACGCTGCTTCTTCGGTGCGGTGATTTCCGGTCTTACCGCGCCATCTTCACAATCGTACGGCCGCATGAGGGCCGCAACGATGCCGTTCGCGTGCCCGAACGCAGATTCGAGGAGGAATCGCGATGACAACAGGCAGCCTCACCGCACTTTCCGTCCGTAAGGTCACCGCCCGTATCGGGGCCGAAATCCGCGGCGTGAACATCGGCGACGAGCTGGACGGGGAAACCGTCGCCGCGATCCGCGCCGCGCTGAACGAGCACAAGGCGCTCGTTTTCAAGGACGTCGACCTCGACGACGCCGGCCAGGAGCGTTTCGCCCGCTACTTCGGCGAGCTCACCACCGCCCACCCGACGGTGCCGTCGGAGCCGGGCGCGCCCAATGTGCTGCCGGTCGACAGCGAGCAGGGCCGGGCGAACCACTGGCACACGGACGTCACCTTCGTGGTCAGCCCGCCGCAGGTCAGCACGCTGCGCAGCATCGTGCTGCCGCCGTACGGCGGTGAGACGCTGATCGCCAACGCGGCCGCGGCCTACCGGGACCTTCCGGAGCCGCTGCGCGCGTTCGCCGAGACGCTGTGGGCGGTGCACACCAACGACTACGACTACGCGGTGCCGCCGGAGTCGCTGGACGAGGGCGCGCGGGAGCGCCGGGCGCAGTTCACCTCCATCGGCTACGAGACGGTGCACCCCGTCGTGCGCGTACATCCGCTCACCGGCGAGCGGGGGCTGTTCATCGGCGGTTTCGCGAGCCGGATCGTCGGGCTTTCCAACACCGAGTCGCGCGACATTCTCCGGCTGCTGCAGTCGTATGTCACCCGGCCCGAGAACGTGCTGCGGTGGCGGTGGTCGCCGAATGAGCTCGTCATCTTCGACAACCGCATCACCCAGCATTATGCGATCGACAACTATGACGATCTTCCGCGCCGCCTGAATCGCGTCACGGTCGCCGGCGAAATCCCGGTCGGCGTGCACGGCAAGGCGAGCTACTCCATTTCCGGCGACGCTTCGCACTACACGCCGGCCATCTCTCTCCCGGCCGTCGCGTGACGGCCGACACGAACAGGACACGGACATGAGCATGCTCGTACGTCTACGAAACGAACGGGGCCGGCCCGCGGCCGGGGCGCTGGCGGTCCTCGCCGTCGCGGCGGCGGCCGCGCTGTCGGCTTGCGGCTCGGCCAAGGCCAGCGGTAGCGAGCCCGATGCCTCGGGCGTCACCACCCTGCGGTACCAGGGCTGGGCCAACCAGGTCACGCTGCCGGAGGTGGCCGAGCACCTCGGCTACTTCGACGGCAAGATCAAGCTCAAGTGGGTCGGCAACACCATCAGCGGGCCCCAGGACATCCAGTCCGCGGCCACCGGCGAGACCGAGTTCGGGGGCGCCTTCGGCGGCGCCGTGGAGAAGCTCGTCAGCTCCGGCGCCGGCATCAAGGCGGTGATCAACTACTACGGCAGCGACGCCAAGGAGTTCACCGGGTACTACGTGCTGGACGGCAGCCCGCTCAAGGAGCCCAGGGAACTGGTCGGCAAGAAGGTCGGCGTGAACACCCTCGGCGGACAGAACGAGGCCGACATCTTCAACGTGCTGCACAAGGCCGGGCTGTCCCCGGCCGACATCAAGAAGGTCGAGCTGGTGACGCTGCCGCCGCCGAACGCCGAGGACGCGCTGCGCAAGGGCCAGATCGACGCGGTCGCGCTCTCCGGGCAGTTCCGGCAGCGGGCCGAGGCGGCCGGCGGGGTGCGGACGCTGTTCACCCACAAGGACCTGTACGGGCCGGTCAACGGTGGGCAGTACGTGTTCCGCAACGACTTCATCAAGAAGAACCCGGCGGCGGTGCGCGCCTTCGTCGACGGCGTCGGCAAGGCGATCGAGTGGGAGCGCACGACGCCGCGCGACGAGGTCGTCGCCACCTTCACGAAGATCGTCGAGGCGCGGGCGCGGACCAACGAGTCGACGGCGTCGCTGAAGTACTGGCAGAGCGTCGGCGTGCCGTCGCACTACGGCTACATCGTCGACGGCGACTTCGCGCTGTGGCAGGACTGGCTGATCACCACCGGGTCGGTGAAGCAGGCCCCGAAGCCGTCGGACCTCTACACCAACGAGTTCAACCCGAACGCGACCTCGCCCGCGCTGCCGGCCGGGGCGAAGGGGTGAGCGGGTGATGGCCGACAACACCGAGATCAGGATCAGGAACATCACCAAGACGTTCCCCGCCCGCAACTCGGGCGCGTTGACGGCCTTGGAGAACATCAGCCTCGACATCACCGCCGGGGAGTTCCTCGCGCTGGTCGGCCCGAGCGGGTGCGGCAAGTCCACGCTGCTGGACCTGATCGCCGGGCTGACCAGCCCGACCTCCGGCGAGCTGACCATCGGCGGGCGGCCCGTCACCGGCCCCGGCCTGGACCGCGGCGTGGTCTTCCAGCAGTACGCCCTGTTCCCGTGGCGGACCGCGCAGGCCAACGTCGAGTTCGGCCTCGAGGTCAAGGGCGTGCCCCGCCGGCGGCGGGCCGAGCGGGCCCGGGAGATGCTGGCGCTCGTCGGGCTGACGGCCTTCGCCGACCGGTACCCGCACGAGCTCTCCGGCGGCATGCGCCAGCGGGTGGCCATCGCCCGCAGCCTGGCGTACGAGCCCGAGGTCCTGCTGATGGACGAGCCCTATGCGGCGCTGGACGCGCAGACACGGGAGGCGCTGCAGGAGGACCTGCTGTCGATCTGGCGGCGCACCGGCACCACGGTGCTGTTCATCACGCACAGCATCGAAGAGGCGGTGTACCTGGGCCAGCGGGTCGCGGTGATGACCGCACGGCCGGGAAGGATCAAGCGCATCGTGGACATCGAGCTGCCGGACAGCGGCGGCGGCGACCCCCGCTCGACGCCGGAGTTCGTCCGCTACCGCCGCGAGATCTGGGAGCTGCTGCACGACGAGGTGCGCAAGGCCTTCGAGACGCAGGGTTCGGGCTACGTGGCGGGCGAGGCGGTGGCCGCCGGTGTCTGAGACCACGATCGCGGTCATCGACCAGCCGGCCGGCCGCGCGGGGACGCCGGACGGCGGCGCACCTGGCCTTCCGGCGCGAGCGCGAGCATCGTTGCGTGTGGCGCGGCTGCTCGGCTCCGGCGTGCGGCGGATCGTCGCCATCGCCGCCTTCCTCGCGCTGTGGCAGGTCGCGCCGACGGTCGGCTGGGTCGACCGGGCGTTCCTGTCACCGCTGAGCGAGGTGCTGGACACCTGGTGGGGGCTCGCGGTCGACGGCGACCTGTGGACCAACATCTGGGCCAGCCTGCACCGCTCGCTGGCCGGCTTCGCGATCGCCATCTCGATCGCGGTGCCGCTGGGGCTGCTCATCGCCTGGTACCGCGCGGTGGCCGGGGTCCTCTCGCCGCTGCTGGCCATCTTCCTCAACACGGCGGCGGTGGCCCTGCTGCCCGTCTTCACCCTGATCCTCGGCATCGGCGACACGTCGAAGATCGCGATCATCGCCTACGCCTGCTTCTGGCCGGTGCTGTACAACACGATCAGCGGCGCCCGCGACGTCGACCCGCTGCTGATCAAGTCGGCCCGCTCGCTCGGGCTGCCGCACATCAAGCTCTTCGCCAAGGTGATCGTCCCGGCGGCGCTGCCGACGATCTTCACCGGCATCCGGCTCGCCGGCGCGGCCTCCATGCTCGTGCTGATCACCACCGAGTACGTGGGTGCGAAGGCCGGCCTCGGCTACATGATCATTTCCGCGCAGTTCAACTTCCAGATCCCCGAGATGTACGCCGGCATCCTCACCGTGTCGATCATCGGCGTCGCGTTCAACTACCTGTTGCTGTTCATCGAGTCGAAGGTACTGAGGTGGCGAGCATGACCGGTCGGCAACTGCATCTCAACGCGTTCCTGATGAGCTCGGGGCATCACGAGGCGGCGTGGCGGCTGCCCGAGAGCGACCCCTACGCCGACGTTGACGTGCAGCACTGGATCCGCCTGGCCCAGATCGCCGAGCGCGGCAAGCTCGACTCGCTGTTCCTGGCCGACGGCCCCGCGCTGTGGCAGGGCATCGAGTTCCGCCCGGCCGGCCAGCTGGAGCCCACGATCCTGCTGACGATCCTCGCGGCCGCGACGAGCCGGATCGGGCTGATCGCCACCGCCTCGACGACGTACAACGAGCCGTACAACCTGGCCCGCCGCTTCGCCTCTCTGGACCACGTCAGCGGCGGCCGCGCGGGCTGGAACATCGTCACCACGGCCGGGCGGGACGCCGCGCGCAACTTCGGCCTCGGCGACCGCCCGGACCACCTCGACCGGTACCGCCGGGCGACCGAGTTCGTGGAGGTCTCCCGCAAGCTGTGGGACTCCTGGGACGACGACGCCCGGCTGGCCGACAAGGCCCGCGGCCGCTACATCGACCCGGCCAAGGTGCACGCCATCGGCCACCGCGGCGACTACTACAAGGTCGAGGGCGCGCTGAACGTGCCGCGCCCGCCGCAGGGCCACCCGCTGCTCGTGCAGGCCGGCTCCTCGCACGACGGCAAGGACTTCGCCGCCCGCTACGCCGACGCGGTCTTCACCGCGCAGCAGACGATCGCCGACGCCCAGCAGTTCTACGCGGATCTGAAGGCGCGGGCGGCCGCATTGGGCCGGGATCCGGCCGCGGTCAAGATCCTGCCGGGCATCGTGCCGATCCTCGGCTCGACCGAGGCGGAGGCGCAGCGTAAGGCCCAGGAGCTCGAGGACCTGATCGTGCCGGAGTTCGGGCTCGGGCAGCTCTCGGAGATTCTGGAGGTGCCGGTCGCCCGGCTGGTCCTGGACGAGCAGCTGCCGGACGACATCCCGGACAGCGCCTCGATCGAGGGCGCGCAGAGCCGGTCCAGCCTGATCGTGAACCTGGCGCGGCGCGAGCGACTGACCGTGCGCCAGCTCATCGGACGGCTGGGCGGCGGCCGCGGTCACTGGACATTCATCGGTACCCCGGAGCAGACCGCCGACGTGCTGCAGGAATGGTTCGACAACGGCGCGGCCGACGGCTTCAACGTGATGGGCGCGGCCCTGCCGTCGGGGCTGGAGAACTTCGTCGACCAGGTCGTGCCGATCCTGCGCGAGCGCGGCCTGTTCCGCACCGAGTACGAGGGCACCACGCTGCGCGAGCACTACGGGTTGGCCCGCCCGCCGAGCCGGTACGAGACCTCGGCCCGCACCGCCTGAGCCGTCCGGTCAGGACGCCTCCTCGAAAGCCATCACGGTGAACGGATCGGTGTAGAGGGCGTCGAGCATGACCGCGCCGCCGGCCATCGCCAGCGGCGCATGCATGAAGCTCGACATCAGCACGGTCCGGTCGGGGTCGGTGACCGTCGCGCTGTGCCTGGCGACCTGCTCGCGCAGGATCGCCAGGCAGTCGGGCAGCCGGGCCAGGCCGGGCTCGACCAGGAGTACCAACTCCGGATGCAACAGGTCCGCGATCGGCGCGATGGCCCGTCCGACCACCTCGGCCCGCCAGCGGAAGAGCTCGCGGGCGGCCGGGTCGCCCGCGACCGCGACATCAACGAGCTCGAAGACCGACCGCTCGGCGATCAGCCCCGCCTGGTGCGCGCGGCGCACCAGGCGGCGCTCCGACACCGTCGCCTGCAGGCAACCGACGCGGCCGCACGAGCAGGGCTCGGTGCTGCCGGCGACGGGCAGGTGTGCGATGCTGCCGGCCTGGAAGCGGGGCCCATGGTGGACCTGCTCGCCGAGCGCGAAGGCGGCGTCGACGACGTTGCCGATGAAGACCGCGAGCACGCTCTCCCGCGAGCGGGGATGGCCGAACAGCTGCTCGGCGCGCACCAGCGCCCGGGAGTGCGAGTCGACCAGCGCCGGCACCCCGAACCGGCGGGCGAAGATGGCGCCGACCGGAACCTGGCGCCAGCCGAGCATCGGGTGCTCGACGATCGTGCCGTGGTCGCGGTCGACCCAGCCGCCGGTCGCGATCCCGATGCCCAGCAGCCGGTCGCCGTGCGGATGCTCGTACAGCAGGCGTGCCAGCGCGTCGGCGCTGCGCTCGATGATGCGGTCCGCGCCGGCGTCGCCGTGCGGGATCATGCGCTCGACCAGCACGCGCCCGCGGATGTCGAGCAGCGCGACGGTGGCGTGCGGGATGGCGTAGTGGATGCCGGCGACGATGCCCACCGAGGTGTCCAGGTCGACCGGAAGGAACGGCCGCCCCATCCCGTTCGCGGCCGTGGCCTCGGGCAGCTCGGTCAGCAGGCCGAGCGACAGCAGTTCGGCGGTGTGGCCGGTCACCGACGCCGGCGACAGGCCCGTGAGCCGCGCCATCGTGCTGCGGGGCAGCGGACCGTGCTCCAGGACGACGCGCAGGAGCGATCCGATGCTGACCGCGCGGCGCCGCTGCGGGCGTGATGAGGCTCGCGACAGTACGAACATGGAGTATATCCTACTTCGCCGATAGGGTAGATATGTTAAATCTGCGTCGTGAGATTGCGGACCTGGGGGAGCCGACTGTCACGGTCGTGCCGGCGGTGGCCGGCATCACCGACAGCGAGTTCGGCACGCCGTCGAGCGGCAGCGCAAGACCCGGCAGACGGACGTTTCGTTGTTGGACAAACCCTGCCGCTTTCATCCCGTACCGTAGCGATCGTGACCGAGCCGTTCACGGCGAGCGCCGGACCCGCCGTCCTCGACGACCTTCGCGCGCGGCTGCGGGCGACGCGGTGGCCGGACGCGCCCGAGGACGCAGGCTGGTCGCAGGGCGTCGACGTGGCGTACCTGCGCGAGCTCGCCGCCTACTGGGCCGACGGCTTCGACTGGCCGGCGCAGGAGGCGGCGCTGAACCGGCTGCCCCGCTACCGGACCACGCTCGGCGGGCACCGCGTCCACTTCGTCCACGCCCACGCCAACGCGCCGGCCGGAACGGCGCTGCCGCTGATCCTGAGCCACGGCTGGCCCGACTCCTTCTGGCGGTACACCAAAGTCATCTCGCTGCTGACGGACCCCGGCGCGCACGGAGGAGACCCCGCTGACGCCTTCGACGTCGTCGTGCCGGACATGCCCGGCTACGGCTACTCCGACCGGCCCGTCGGGACGCCGCCGGACACCATCGCGGTCGCCGGGCTGTGGGCCGAGCTCATGCGCCGCCTCGGCTACGAGCGCTTCGGTGCGGCCGGCGGCGACATCGGCAGCGGGGTGAGCCGCTACCTCGCCCTCGATCACCCCGGCCGGGTCGTAGCCGTGCACCGCATGGATGCGGGCCTGCCCGTCTACCTCGGCGACCGCGCCGACCTCACGCCTGAGGAGCGCGACTTTCTCGACGGCGCCGCTGGCTGGGCCGCCGCCGAGGGCGCCTATGCCGCCATGCACCGCACCAAGCCGCAGACCGCCGCCGTCGGGCTCAACGACTCGCCGGCCGGGCTCGCCGCCTGGATCGTGGAGAAGCTGCGCGCGTGGAGCGACTGCGGCGGCGACGTCGAACGCGCCTTCACCCGCGACGAGATCCTCACCAACGTCACCATCTACTGGCTCACCGGCACGATCGGGTCGGCGATGCGGATGTACCGCGTGAACGGCACCATCCCACCCGCGCAGCACGCCCGCCGGGTCGAGGTGCCGTCGGGCTTCTCGCTGTTTCCCGCCGACCTCGTGCGGCCGCCCCGGGCCTGGCTCGATCGGATCGCCAATACCGTGCGGGTGAGCGAGCCCGCAGGCGGCGGGCACTTCGCCCCGTTCGAGCAGCCGCAGGTGTACGCCGAGGAACTGCGCGAGTTCTTCCGGCCCTACCGTCCCTAGGGAGGCTTGAGTCAATGCAGGCCCGCCTGGCCTGCGAGAACGGCAACGCCTAATGGCACGCCGCCACTTCATCGTGCCCGCCGTCGTTTCGGTGTCTGCAGGAAGTCGATCCAGAACGACGGCATCGCGGCGGTGTGGTCCGCGGTCTGGAACAGGCCGGGGATCTGGTCGTCTGCCTGGCCGGCGTGGCACCGGTCGCGGATGTCCTTGCCGGTCGGTGCTTGGACGCCTGGCCGGTGGCCACGGCAAGCGCAACTGCAACGGAGCTGCGGGGTCGAGACTTACGAGGCCAACCGCTCACTTGCGGTGCGACCTGATCTTGCGAGTTCGGCCCCGCCGTCTGACTGGTTGATCTCTGACCACACTGCATCGAGGGAAAGGCCGAGGACGTCGGCGATCGCAGCGATGGTCGGGAAGGCGGGGGTGGCTACCCGGCCGGACTCGATCTTCCGAAGGGTCTCCGGTGAGACACCTGCGTCCAGCGCGGTGCTGAACATCGATCTCTCCCCCCTGGCGCGTCGCAGGAGGGCGCCGAGGCGCTGTCCGCGTTCGACCTCTGCGGGGCTGAGCGGCAATCTGACCATGGCTCCGATTCTAATACCGGGATAATATGGCCGGGATACTTATTGGTCGCGCGAGGAAGGCGCTGCATGATCGAGATCCTGAACCCCACCGACCTGCTGCGTGCGAAGGACGCCGGCGCCCTGGTCGCCGACATACTGCAGACACTGAAGAGCCGCAGCACGGTCGGCACAAACCTCTTGGACATCAACCTGTGGGCCCACAGCATGATCACCGAGGCCGGGGCGCAGTCCTGCTATGTCGACTATGAGCCGTCCTTCGGACGCGGGCCGTTCGGCCACTACATCTGCACGTCAGTCAACGACGCCGTGCTCCACGGACTGCCGTACGACTACACGCTTGCCAACGGCGACCTGCTGACGCTCGACCTCGCTGTCTCCAAAGGCGGAGTTGTCGCCGACTCCGCCGTCAGCTTCATTGTGGGCGACGTAAGGCCCCCGGAGAGCGTTGCGATGATCAACGCGACCGAGCGCGCATTGAGCGCAGGGATAGCCGCGGCCGGCCCCGGAGCTCGCATCGGTGACATCTCCCATGCCATCGGCTCGGTCCTCAGCGAGGCGGGATATCTGATCAACACCGAGTTCGGCGGTCATGGCGTCGGATCGACGATGCATCAGGACCCGCACGTCTCAAACACGGGGCGGCCCGGTCGCGGATACAGGCTGCGCCCTGGGCTGCTGCTGGCATTGGAGCCATGGGTCATGGCGGACACCGCCAAGCTCGTCACCGATGCCGATGGCTGGACACTCCGAAGCGCGACAGGCTGCCGGACAGCGCACAGTGAGCACACGATCGCTATCACCAACGACGGAGCCGAAATTCTCACCTTGCCGAAGCAGGCGCAACCGTGAGGTGACAGCCATCCGCGTTCCCGCTCCCAGCAGCGAAGAACAAATGACGCGGCCCGAAGATGGATACGCCTTCGTGCACCGTCATCGGACGACCGCTCCCGCGTCGCCTACGCAGAGATCCACGACGACAAGACGCCATCCGGCACGGTGACTTGGCGGCCGCCCTCGGAAACCATGCGACAGCCACGTGATCATCCGTTACCGTTTCCGCCAGATGGGTGCCCGGTGCGAAGACCTCGGTTACTTCTCATCCACGGGTCGCAGGTTCAACTCCTGCCCTCACCTCGCCGGACAACCGGTGCGGGAGAGGTAGCTCAGCTGGCAGAGCAGCGGAATCAACACCGGCGTCGACCTGACCTCGGGCACCCACCGAAGACCCGAACTGCCGCAACCGTTCAGTGCTGGGTCCCCGACCGCCCCAATACCGCGCTTCGTGCGCAAGGCGAAGCTCCCCGCCGTGCCGCCTCCGCCCGCTTTTGTGCGGTTGGCGGAGGCGGCGTGTCCTGGGCCGCCCGATGCTGATCCGCCGCATCGGGGCTCACCTGCCGGATCACCTGGTCGGCGGCCGGAGGTGCGGGCCGGAACCGCACCAGGTACCGCTCCGGGGAGCCGTGCGCCGCGTCCCCGTCTGCGTCATCATCGAATCCGTCCTTGCTGTCGAATCCGAACCCGCCCGGGCTGCGGAACCGGGTCAGGCACCGGCCTTGCGGGCATCGGCCATCCAGCTCACCGCACCGGCAGGCCCGTTGAACACCCAATGCAAGGTGTACACCAACGCGGTCGACGCCGACGGTGCGGTCTACCCGGACCGCAAGCAGGGCGGCATTTCGGCGACCGTACAGGTGGTCGAGGGCTGAACCCGGAACGACGGCCCGCCACGACCCCGGTCCCGTGGCGGGCCGTCGCTGTCCCGCGGCGACGTCATGGCCGGGTGGTACCCCAGTCGTAGGGGCCGGTCTGGTCGTTGCTGGACGGGAAGCCGTACTGCGTGCGGACCGCGGGTGGCGAGTAGGCGACACGGGTTGGCGGGCAGCCGATCTTGTCCGGGCCCGGCGGCGCGCTTAGGTTCATCAGGTAAGGCTTACCTACTCTGAGGTGCACGGTTCGGCGGGCGGAAGGCGCGAGGCGACATGCGTGAGGCCGCGACGACGCCGGAACCGACACCCGTGGTGGCAGTGCGGGCGCACAGCGTGCTGGGCGTGCGCCTCGCCGGGTTCGCCGCCGCCGTCGCGGTGCTCGTTCTCGTCGTGCTGGTGAGCCTCGCGGTCGGGGTCAAGTCGATTCCGCTCGGTACCGTGCTCGACGCGGTGCTGCACGGGCGCGGTGGCGGGGACCGCGACGTGATCGTCGACCTGCGACTGCCGCGCACGCTGCTCGGTGTGGCCGCCGGCGCCGCACTCGCCGCCGCCGGGGTGCTCATGCAGGCACTGACCCGCAACCCGCTCGCCGATCCGGGCATCCTCGGCGTGAACGCGGGCGCGGCGTTCGCGGTGGTGGTGTCGATCTGGATCTGGCGGTTCGCCGATTTCACCGCGTACGTCTGGTTCGCCTTCGCCGGGGCCGGGATCGCCTCCATACTGGTGTACCTGCTCGGCTCGCGCGGGCGGTCCGGTGCCACGCCCGTGCGGCTTGCGCTGGCCGGTACCGCGGTCAGCGCCGTGCTCGGCGCACTGATCTCGTTCATCACGCTGCTCGAACCGAAGGTCTTCGACCAGTTCCGGTTCTGGGGCGTCGGCTCGCTGACCGGGGCCGACCGCGGGGTCGTCTGGCAGGTGCTGCCGTTCCTGGCCGCCGGGTCGCTGCTGGCGCTCGGGCTCTCCGGCGCGCTCAACGCCCTCGCGCTCGGCGACGAGACGGCTCGGGGGCTGGGCAGCCGGATCGGGCGCACGCGGGTCCTCGGCGCCGTGGCGGTCACGCTGCTGTGCGGCGCCGCGACCGCCGCAGTCGGGCCGATCGCGTTCGTGGGGCTCACGGTGCCGCATATCGCCCGTGCTGTCACGGGGCCCGATCACCGGTGGGTGACGCCGTACTCCCTGGTGCTGGGCCCCATCCTGCTGCTGGGCGGCGACATCGTCGGCCGCCTCGTGGCCCGGCCCGCCGAGGTGCAGGCCGGCATCGTCACCGCCTTCGTCGGAGCGCCCGTCTTCATCGCCCTCGTCCGCCGCCGCCGGGTGCGGGAGCTGTGAGCCGGCCCGCCGTCGCCGAACGGCCCGTCGTCTCCGGCCGGGTGCTGCGTTCCTCCGCCGACCGGCTGTCGGTGCGCTGGCACCCGCGCACCGTGCTGGTCTGCGCGCTGCTGCTGGGTGCTGTCGTGGTCCTGGCCGCGCTCAGCCTGACCAGCGGCGCCTATCCGGTGCCGCTGGGCCGGGTCGTGGCGACGCTGTCCGGCCACGGTACTCGGATCGAGGAATTCATCATCGTCAAGCTGCGGCTGCCGCGCCTGACCGCCGCCGTGCTGGTCGGCTGGGCGCTCGGCATGAGCGGCGCCGTCTTCCAGGGGCTGACCCGCAACCCGCTGGGCAGCCCGGACATCGTCGGCTTCACCAGCGGTGCGGCCTGCGGCGCGGTCCTGGAGATCCTGTTCGGGCGCGGCGGCGCGGGCGAGGTCGCCCTCGCGGCCGTCGGCGGAGGCCTGGTCGTCGCGGCGGTCGTCACGCTGCTGTCGACCAAGCAGCGCAGGATCACCGGCTACCGGCTGATCCTGGTCGGCATCGGTATCGCCGCGATGCTCCAGTCGCTGACCACGTACCTGCTCACCCGAGCCACCCTCTACGACGCGCAGAACGCTGCCGTCTGGCTGATCGGCAGCCTCAACGCCGTCGGCTGGGGCACCGTCGCGCCGTTGGCGATCGCGCTGGCCGTGCTCGCGCCCATGGCGATCCTGGCCGGCCGGGCGCTGGGGTGGCTCGCGGTGGGCGACGAGGCCGCCAAGGGGCTCGGGCTGCCGGTCGAGCGCAGCCGGTACCTGCTGATCTTCACCGCCACCGCCCTGGCCGCGGTCGCCGTGGCGGCCGCCGGGCCGATCACGTTTGTCGCGCTGGCCGCGCCGCAGCTGTGCCGGCCGCTGACCCGCAGCTCGGGCGCGCAGATCGTGCCGGCCGGCGCGATGGGCGCCGCGCTGCTGCTGGGTGCCGACTTCGCGGCGCAGCGGATCGTGCCCACCAGCCAGCTGCCCGTCGGTGTGCTGACCGGCGTCGTCGGCGGGCTGTACCTGTGCTGGCTGCTGGCCCACGAATGGAAGACCGGACGCTCATGAACCCGCCGGACCGGCTGCACGCCGAGGATCTCACGCTCGCCTACGACGAGCGGGTCATCAGCACCGCCCTCGACGTGGTCATCCCCGACCGTTCTTTCACCGTCATCGTCGGCGGCAACGGGTGCGGCAAGTCGACGCTGCTGCGCGCGCTGTCCCGCATGATCAAGCCGGCCCGCGGGGCCGCGTACCTCGACGGCCGGGACATCACCCGGATGCCGTCCAAGCAGCTGGCCCGCAAGCTCGGGCTGCTGCCGCAGTCGCCGATCGCCCCGGACGGCATCACCGTCGCCGATCTCGTCGCGCGGGGCCGCTATCCGCACCAGGGGCTGCTGCGGCAGTGGTCGCGCGACGACGAGCGGATCGTGACCGAGGCGATGATCGCCACTGAAGTGCGCGACCTCGCCGACCGCTTCATCGATGAGCTCTCCGGTGGGCAGCGCCAGCGCGTCTGGGTGGCGATGGCCCTGGCCCAGCAGACCGACATCCTGCTGCTGGACGAGCCGATCACGTTTCTCGACATCGCCTACCAGATCGAAGTGCTCGACCTCTGCGCCGACCTGCACGAGAACCGGGGGTACACGATCGTGGCGGTCCTGCACGACCTCAACCACGCCTGCCGGTACGCCACGCATCTCATCGCCATGCGCGACGGCGCCATCGTCGCCCAGGGTCCACCGGCCGACATCGTCACGCCCGAGTTGGTCGAGAAGGTCTTCGGCCTGCCGTGCGAGATCATCACCGACCCGCAGAGCGGCACGCCGCTCATCGTTCCGATCCATCGACGCAATCGAATGAATGGTGTCGATCCCCTGTAACCGTGGAGGACTCCGTTCTGCGGCTCGAGCCTCCAGTGCTTCGGCCATTGATCGTTCGTAGTCGATAGGATAGGCGAACACCCGGGTCTGCCCGGATGGCGGGCCATGCGGCGAATAAGCGGTTCGGGCCCGGCACGCTCATGGGACATGATGGGCGGCATGCGGACACGGGGGCCAGGACGATACCTGGGGTGGCTGGCGTGGCGGCAGAAACGACGGATCGCCCTCGGTGGGCTGTGGAGTTCGCTCTGGATGATCAGCCTGGCTGTCACGCCGTACCTGATCTCCCAGGCCATCGACCGCGGCCTGCGCCCGCGGCAGGTCGGACCGCTGGTTGTCTGGGCCGGCGCCGTTTTTGTGGTGGGCGTGGCCAACGCCGTGCTCGGCATCCTCCGGCACCGGACCATGACCAAGATCCGGCTGGACGGCGCATTGCGCACGGCTGACGCGGTCATGGCCCACGCGGTCGAGCTGGGTGCCGCGCTACCCCGCCGGATCACCGCGGGTGAGGTGGTCACCATCGGTATCGGGGACGTGTGGCTGGTCGCGCGGGCGCTGACCGTGACCGGGCCGGGAGTGGGTGCGATCGTCGCGTACGCGGTGGTCATGACCCTGCTGGTGCAGGTGTCCGGGATGATCGCGCTCGTGGTGGCGGGCGGCGTGGCGGTCCTCGGGGTGGTGCTCGGGCCGCTGCTGAATCGGCTGAACACCGCCGGCGGCGAGTACCGGGAGCGGCAGGGCCGGCTGGCCGCCCGGCTGGTCGACGTGCTCGGCGGTCTGCGCATCCTCAACGGTCTCGGCGGCAAAGAGGTCCACCTGCGCCGGTACGCCGCCGAGTCGGACGCCGTCCGGGCCGGGGGCTACCGGATGGGCGGGGCACTGAGCTGGATCAACGCGCTGGGCGACGGCCTGCCGATGGTCTTCCTGGGCGGGGTGACCTGGCTGGCCGCGCGGCTGACGGTCCGCGGCGATCTCACCGTCGGTGAACTGGTCGCGGTCTACGGGTACGTGGCGATCCTGATCGTGCCCACCTGGATGCTGATCTTCAGCGCTGGAGACGTCAGCCGCGGGGTGATCGCTGCCCGGCGGATCATCGCGTTTCTGCGGTTGCCGGTCGAGGAACCGGGCGACGGCGTGGCCCCGGGCGGCCCGGCGGTCCTGCGCGACCCGGTGTCCGGCGTGGTCGCCGAGCCGGGCCGGCTGACCGTGCTGGCCTCGGCCCGCCCCGAGGACACGGCCGCGATCATCGACCGGCTCGGCCGGTACTGCGAAACCGCCGCCACCTGGGGTCCCCACCGGATCGCCGAGGTGGCCAAACCGCTGGTGCGCGAGCGGATTCTGGTCGCCGACCACGAGGCCGACCTGTTCGCCGGGCCGCTGCGTGACGTGGTCGCGGGCGACACGAGGGCCGGCGACGACGCGGTCCAGCGCGCGATCACGGCCGCGGCGGCGACCGACGTCGCCGGGCTCGACCACCACATCGAACGCGACGGCCGCAACCTCTCCGGCGGCCAGCGGCAACGGGTCCGGCTCGCCCGGGCGCTGCTCGCCGACCCGGAGATGCTGCTCGCGGCCGAGCCGACCTCGGCGGTGGACGCGCACACCGAGGCGGCCATCGCCGAGCGGCTGACCGCGGCCCGGGCCGGGCGCGGCACACTGCTGGCCACCACGTCGCCCGTGCTGCTGGACCGGGCCGACGTCGTGCTCTACCTGGTCGACGGCCGGGTGGTCGCGTCCGGGACGCATCGTGGTCTGCTGGAACGCGAGCCCGGGTACCGCGACCTGGTCAGCCGTACGTTCAGCACGGACGACGAGGCCCTCATCGCGGCCGACGAGGCGCGGTGAGTACCGACACCCTGCCGGTCGCGGACACCCGTCAGGTGGTCCGGGCGGCGGGCCGGCTCATCGCCGCGGACAAAGGCGCCGTCGCCGTCACGGTCCTGCTCAACGTGCTGGCCGCGGCGGCCGCTCTGGGCGCGCCGTACCTGCTGGGCCGGATCATCGACGCGGTCACCGGACCCCGGGTCGCCGGCGCCCCGATCGACGCGCTGGCCGCGGCCGTGCTGCTGTGCGCGCTGGCCCACATGATGCTCGCGCGCTGGGCGTTGCTGCTCGGGTACCGGTTCGGCGAGCGCACCGCGGCCCGCATCCGGACCGGTTTCCTGTCCCGCGCGATGAACTTGCCCGCCTCGACGGTCGAACGGGTGCGGCCGGGCGATCTGGCCGCCCGTGGCACGACCGATGTGGACGCCGTCGCCGGCACCCTGCGCGACGTGCTGCCGGGTGTCTTCGTGGCCGGCACGCAGGTGCTGTTTCTGGTCGGTGCGGTGCTTGTGCTCGACCCGCTGCTGGGCGTGGCCGGGCTGCTCGGGCTGTCCGGCATCGTGCTCGTCGGCCGCTGGTACCTGCGCCGGGCCCGCAGCGCATACCTGGAGGAGGGCGCGGCCAACTCGGACCTGGCCGAGGAACTGGCCGCGACCACTGCCGGGGCGCGCACCATCGAGGCCTTCCGCCTGTACCGGTCCCGGCTGACCGTGGGCCGCGCCGCGATCGCGCGGACCAAACGCAGCCGGCTGGCCACCCTGCGGCTGCGGTCGGTGTACTTCCCGGTGGCCGAGGGCTCGTACAACATCCCGGTCGTGCTCGTGCTGCTGATCGGCGGCCTGCTCTACCTCGACGGCCGGATCACGTTGGGCACCGTCGTCGCGGCCATCCTGTACCTGCGGCAGCTGATCGGGCCGATGGACACCATCCTGATCTGGCTGGAGCAGTTGCAGAGCAGCAGCGCGTCGTTCGCCCGGGTTGAGGGGCTGGCCGCTGTGCCGCCCGCCCCGGCGACGGCCGCGGCCGCCCCGGCAAGCGACCGCATCGAGGTGACCGGCGTCCGCTACGCGTACCCCGGCGGCCCGGACGTGCTGCACGACGTGCATCTCACCGTCCAGCCCGGCGAACGGCTGGCGATCGTCGGCCTCTCCGGGGCCGGCAAGTCCACCCTGGGCCGGTTGCTGGCCGGAGTACACCGTCCACACACCGGCACGGTGACGGTGGGCGGCGTCGCGGTGGCCGACCTGCCGCCGGACCTGCTGCGCCGCCAAGTGGTACTGGTGACACAGGAACACCACGTCTTCCGCGAGACGCTACGGGACAACCTCATGGTGGCGGCGCCGGACGACCGAATGCGCGAGGCACTGCGCACGGTCGGCGCGGACTGGGCCAGCGACCTGGACACCGACCTGGGCGAGCACCCACCGACCGGCGCCCAGGCCCAGCAATTGGCGCTGGCCCGGGTGCTGCTGGCCGACCCGCACACCGTGATCCTGGACGAGGCGACCGCACTGCTCGACCCCCGGGCGGCCCGCGCGGCGGAACGGGCGCTGGCCGCCGTGCTGCACAACCGCACAGTGATCGCCATCGCCCACCGCCTGCAGACGGCCCATGATGCGGACCGGATCGCGGTGATGGACGCGGGCCGGATCATCGAGTTGGGCACCCACGACGACCTGATCACGCGGCACGGCCCGTACGCCGCCCTCTGGCGCCAGTGGCACGGCTGATTTTCTCATCGTGGCCCGGGCGGAAGACGGACATGCCGAATGGACGATCGCCGGCTTCACCAGGATCCTGACGAAGTACCGCGGCCGAGCGACCACGCGGCCCAGAGGCGGGCGTAAGGCCCCTGCGCCGCGATCAGGTCGGCGTGGGTGCCGTGCTCGACGACCCGGCCGGCGTCCATGACGAGGATCGTGCCGGCGCCCGCGGCCTGCGACAGGCGGTGGGCGACGATCACGGCGGTGCGACCGCGCAGGACGGCCTCGGCGGCCCGATCCAGGGCGCGGGCGGCGTCGCTGCCACCCTCGGCGGTGGCCTCGTCGAGCACCACGACCGCCGGGTCGAGCAGCACCACCCGGGCCAGGGCGAGCTGCTGGGCCTGGCTCGGGGTCAGCGCGTGGCCGCCGCTGCCCACAAGGCAGTCCGCGCCGGCGGGCAGCGCGGCGACCCAGCCGGCGCCGACCGCGTCGAGGGCGGCGGCGACCTGCTCGGCGGTGGCGTCCGGCCGGGCCAGGCGCACGTTGTCGGCGATCGTGCCGGCGAACAGGTGCGTCTCCTGGGTGACCAGCGCGACGGCGCGGCCCGGGCCGCCGGGGGCGGTGATCCGGCCGGCGCGTGGCCGGCGCAGGCCGGCCAGCAGTGAGGCCAGGCTGGACTTGCCCGACCCGCTGGCGCCGACTACCGCCACGTGCTGGCCGGGCGGGACGCGCAGCGTGACGTCGTGCAGCACGTCCGGCCCGTCGCCGTAGCCGAACCGGACGCCGTCGGCCGCCAGCTCGCGCTGCGGCAGCGTTTCGCCGTGATCGGGGCCGCGAGCCGGCCCGGGCGCGGCCCGGGTGATGCCGACCAGGCGGCCCAGGCCGGCGATGGCCTGCTGGATCTCGTCGAAGACGCCGAGTGCCACGTTGATGGGGTCGAACAGCCGCGCGAAGAACAGCGCGGCCGTGGTGGCCGCACCGATGCCGGCCAGGCCGGACCGGACGAGGAGGTACGCCACGAGCAGGATCGCGCCGAGGCCGACGAACTCCGCGACGTTGAGCCGGCCGTAGAAGCGAGTGGCCACCCTGACGGCACGCAGCTCGTACTCCATCGACGCCTGCGACGCGGCCGCGATGCGGTCCCGCTGCCGCCGGCCGAGGCCCAGCGCCCGCAGGGTGGGCAGCGCGGTGAAGCCGGCGAGCAGCGCCGCGGCGCGGCGCCCGTCCGCCGCCCGGCCCTCGGCGTAGATCGGCCGGGACGTGCGCAGATACCAGCGCAGGGCGGCTACCTGCAGCGGTAACGCCAGAAGGCCCGCCGCGGCGAAGCGCCAGTCGAGCACGGCCAGCCCGCCCAGGGTGGCCAGAATGGTCAGCCCGGCGCCGATGAACCGCCCGAGCACGCCCTGGACGACGTCGCCGACCTGCTCGACGTCGCCGGTGAGCCGAGCCACGAGGTCGCCGGTGCCGCCGGACTCGACGGCGTCGAGCGGCAGCCCGACCGCGGCGGCGAGCGCGCGTTCCCGCAGTTGTCCGAGGGCGGGCAGCACAACGCGGGCGAGCAGCACGGTGCCGGCCCAGGTGGTGACCGCGGCGGCGAGCGCGGCGACGGCGAGCAGCGCCACGGGCACGGCGAGGGCCCCGGCACCCCGGCGGTCGGCGATGGCCTGCGCGATCTGCCCGATCGCGGCCGGGCCGGCGAGCCCCACGGCGCTGCCGGCGAGCAGGACCGCGACGGCGGCGAGCAGCGCACCGCGGCGGCCCCACAGCAGTGCGCGAACCTCCCGGCGGACCTGCGCGGCGGTGGCGACCGGCAGCAGCACCGGCTCGGTTGCGGCGCCGCTCATCGCTGTGCACCGCCGCCCGGGGTTCCGGCTCCGGCGTAGGCCGTCCCCGTCGCAGCCGGCGCCGGCCCGTCGAGCCGGATGATCCGGTCGCAGCGGGACAGCCAGGCCGGGCTGGTGGTGACCACCAGCGTGGCCCGTCCGGCCCGCAGCGCGCGGACCCGCTCGGCGATCTGGTCCTCGGTGACCGCGTCGACCGCGGTGGTCGGATCGTGCAGGACGAGCAGCGGCGGGTCGGCGGCGAGAGCGCGGGCGAGGGCCACCCGCTGTCGCTGGCCGCCGGACAGGGCCTCGCCCCGGTCGCCGACCGCCGTACGGTCACCGTGGGCGGCGACGTCGAGCACCTGGTCGGCGCGGGCGGCCTCGGCCGCGGCCCGCACCGCGTCGGCGTCGGTGCACAGCGCCCCGAGATTGTCGGCGATGCTGCCGGGCAGCAGCACGGCGTCGTGCGGCGAAACCAGCACGCAGGCCCGCAGCGGCGCGACGGCGTACATGCGGAGGTCCCGGCCGGCGAGCAGGATCCGCCCGGCCTCCGGGTCGCGTTCGCGGGCCAGCAGGGCCGGTATGGCGGCCGCAGCGGCGGAGTCGGCGCAGACCAGGCCGGTCAGGCCCGCCGGGGCGGTCTCGGCGTGCAGCGGCGCGCCGACGCCGGGGATCGCGACGCCGTCGAACCGCACCACCGGGGCCTCCCCGGGTGCCGGCTCGGCCGTGCCGCCGGTGACGGCGGGGGGCGCCACGAGCACCTCGTGGACGCGGGTCGCGGAGGCGGCCGCCCGGGCGTACGCTCCCGCGGCCTCGGCCAGGACCTGCATGGGGCCGATGACGAACTGGGCCAGACCGAGCGCGGACACCAGCGCGCCGAGGCCGAGGCGGCCGGAGAGGGCCAGCCAGCCGCCGACGCCGGCGACGACGGTGAGGTACAGGCCGCTGAGCAGCACCCCGACCGCGGACAGCACGGCGGCCGAGGAGATAGCGTGCCGGGCGGCCCGCACCGCCTGCCGGCTGACCTCGGCGTACTCGGCGGCGGCGCCGTGCTCGGCCCCGATGCCCTTGAGCACCCGCAGGCCGCGGACGGTGTCCTCGGCCAGCGCGGTAGCGCGGGCCTGCGCATGCTGCTCGGCGTGGCTGCGCGCGCGCAGCAGCCGGCCCGCCCCGTGCTCCGCCGCGATCAGCACGACCGCGCCGACCAAGCTGATCACGCCGAGCAGGACGGAGAAGTGCAGCAGCAGGACCACCGAGACGAGCAGGACCACGCCGGCCGCGACGGCACTGGCCGCCATCCCGGCGTAGGCGCCGACCCGGGTGGTGTCGCTGGCGGCCCGGCTGAGCAGGTCGCCGGGCGTGTTGGCGACGCCGCCGGCCGGCTGCACCACGCGGTCGGCCAGCCACATCCGCACGGTGTGGCCGGAGTGCTGCTTGGCCCGCATGGCGGCGCGCGCCCCGAACCGGTAGGACATGGACAGCAGCGCGAAGTCGGCCGCCAGGACCGCGAGCCAGGCCGCGATCGACGCGGGGCTGCCGTGGTCGACCGCGCGGCTCACGGTCGCCCCGATGATCACCGGTACCATCGCCTCCCCGAGCTGGTGTGCGCTGTAGAGCACGGCGGCGCTGACGAGGTTGCGCCGGCGGGACCACAGCGCGGCCCGGAGCAGGTGACCAGGGGCAGTCATCATGGTCGCTACGTTAGGCTTACCTAAGTTTGACGTAAACGACGTAACGCGCCAACCGGTGTCGGCTGTTCGCCAACGCCCGGGTGGCACGGCGTGGGCGAGGGGTGTGAGCGAGCCATGGCGGTCCGGGGCGGCGCGATCGGGCTGGCCCGCTTCGACATGACGCGGGGGCAGCGCTTCGAGCACCACGTGCACCGCGAGCACCAGGTGGTGTGGGCGCCGGCCGGGGTGCTCATGGTCGACGTCGCCGACCGGTACTGGGTGCTGCCGCCCGCCCTGGCGCTGTGGATCCCCGGCGGGGTCCGGCACGCGACGATCGCACTGCGGACGTCGGTGATGCAGGGCATCTATCTCGAGCCGGACAACTGCCCCCTGGCCTGGCGCGAGCCGACCGTCATGGCCGTTTCGCCGCTGGCCCGCAACCTGATCGAGTACCTCGCCGGCGACCTCGGCGACCCGGCTCGCTCGCACGCCGAGACGGTCCTGCTGGAGGTCCTGCATCCGGTCGCGAAGGCCGCGATCGAGCTGCCGCTGCCGAGCGACGAGCGGGCCCGGGACGTCGCGCACCTGTTGCTGGCCGACCCGACCGACCACCGCAGCCTGGACGAGCTGGCCCGGGTGGCCCGCTCGAGCCCGCGCACGCTGCTGCGGCTGTTCCTGACCGAGACGGGGCTGACCTTCGCCCAGTGGCGGGCCCACGCGCGGCTGCAGGCGTCGATCGCGCTGCTGGCCGAGGGGCAGCCGGTGGCCCGGGTAGCGCCGCAGGTCGGCTACGCCACGGCGAGCGCGTTCGTGGCCGCCTTCCGACGCGTGACCGGGCACACGCCGGCCGCGTACTTCTCCCGCCTGCCGGGCCCGCACGGCGACGCCCCGGTGGCGGATCGGCGCGATCCCGGCGAGTAGGCGACATCACCTGGCGCGGGGCGATCTTGCCGGGCGCGGCGCACGACTCCTAGCCTGACGTTAGGTAAGCCTAAGCTAAATAACAGGGAGTCATGCGATGGGCAACGCCCCCACCGTACTTACCCGCCGCGGCCTGCTCGCCGGCGGCCTAGGCGCGGCCACCCTGCTCGGCCTCGCCGCGTGCGGCTCCTCGGACACGCCGTCCCCGGCCGGGGGCTCCCAGGCGGCGGCCGGCACCCGGAAGATCGACACGGCGAAGGGCACCATCGAGGTGCCGGCCCAGCCCGCCCGCGTGGTGACGATTCAGCCGTCGGCCACGGCGAGCCTCTACGACCTCGGGGTGAGCCCGGTCGGGGTGTACGACCAGGGCGCGGAGTACATCTCGCCGCGGTACCGGGACCGCTGGAGCGCCGCCACCAAGATCGGCAACGCGGGCCAGATCGACCTCGAGAAGGTCGCGGCGCTGCGGCCCGACCTGATCATCGGCGTCGACTTCCCGTGGAACACCAAGGTGTACGACCAGCTGACCGCTCTCGCCCCGACGGTGATCACGCCAACCACATGGCGGGCCACCGCCCGCGTCGCGGCGGACGCGGTGAACCGGCTCGGCCGCGTGAGCGAACTGGAGCAGCAGATGACCACGCGGGCCGACACGATCAAGTCCACCTACGCCGCCGTGCTCGGCCGCTTCCGCTGGGCGATCCTGCAGGGCGGCTTCGACCAGGGGCAGTTCTGGGTGTACGGCCCGGGCTCCGACGCCGGCACGATCCTGGCCGCCGCGGGCGTGCAGTTCGCCACCGCGAGCGCCGGCGTGTCGGGCAGCGGCAACCAGCCGTTCTCCTATGAGCGCATCGACGCCCTGGCGGACGCCGATGTGATCGGGTTCTACACCGGCTACGACGGCAAGCCGAACAACGAGGGTCCGAAGCTGTTCGCCCAGCCGGCCTTCAACGCCCTGCGGGCGGTCAAGGCGGGCCGCCTGGTGCCGATCCCCGACTTCCTGCCGGGCGGCTACGGCGACGCCCTCGCCGTCCTCGACGAACTCGAGACCGGGCTGCGCGAGCTGCAGTCCGCGGCCTGAGCCCAACGCGGTGGCCGCCCGCCATGTCCCGGTGTCACGCCGGTGGCAGGCAGCCGCCGCGGCTCAGGCGGTGCTCAGCTTCTGGTTAACGGATGCCGGTGCCGACCGCCTTGTCGCCGATGCCCACCGGCGGCGGGAAGGCGGCCTTCGGCATGGCGACCGCGGTGAGCGCGCCGTCGAGGAAGTCGCGCCAGATCGTGCCGGGCAGGGCGCCGCCGACAACGGACTGGCCGGCCTTGTCGACGAGCTTCTGCTCCTCGGCCCTGTTGCCGACCCAGACCGCAGCGGCGAGGCCGGGTGACTTGGCGGCCGGATCGTGGGCGGTGTAGCCGACCATCCAGGCGTGTGCGTTGTTGGTCGTCGAGCCCAGCTGCCACGTTCCGGTCTTGCCGGCGACCTGGCGCTGGTCGGCCATGGTCAGGTCGTACCGCTTGGGCACGCCCTGCAGCACGGCGTTGAGGTCGTCGGCCATCTGGTCGGTGAAGCCCGGGATGCGTGTGGGCTTGACGATCTCGCCAAAGGTCTTCTTGCCGCCGGTCCACACCTCCTTGAGGAAGTGCGTCCTGGCGGCGATGCCGCGGGCGGCGAACGTGGCCATGCCGCCGGCCTGGTCCAGCACGGTCACCGGATACTGGCCGAAGCCGACCTCGGTGTTGAAGTACTTCGGGTAGACGGCCTTGCCGTTGTTCTGCTCCAGGTCGACCTTGTGCGAGACGCGGTCGACGGTCGCCCACATGTCGGTGATGCCCGCGGCACGCGCCGTGTCGATGACCTTGTCCGGGCCGATCGTCTCGGTGAGCGCGTAGAACGGCACGTTGAGCGACATGACGGTGACCTCCTCCAGCGTGCACCACCGCCCGGAGCCGGACTTGCACCTCGGCGAGGTCGCGCTGCCCTCGCCCGCGTTTGTCACCGGGTTGCCCTGCCGGAACGTGCGGCCGCTCTTCGGGAACTCCTGCGGCGACTCGCCGTTCCAGGCGGAGTCGGTGCGGTATCCGGCCATGAGGCCGGCCGCGAGGGTATAGACGCTGAACGTGGAGCCGGGCGGGTGGCCGCCGCAGCACGAGTCCTTGCCGTCGCCGAGGACGGGGTCGTTGTAGTAGGCGGCGTAGTCGCCGCTGTTGCCGTTGTCGCCGCCGTAGTACGCCTTGACCGCGCCGGTGCCGGGCTCCACGGCGACGAGGGCCGCCTGCAGGTTGTTCGGCTGGCCGTCCATGGTCGACGCCGGATTGCGCGACGCCGTCCGCACCGCGATCTGCTGGATGGTCTGGTCCACCGTTGTCACGATCTTCAGGCCGCCGTTGCGGATCCGATCGAAGTTCTTCTTGCCGTCGGGGTCGGTGTCCTCGTAGAGCAACTTCCCGGTCGTCGGGTCGGTGAGCGCGGCGACCTCGCCGAGGACGTGGTGCACGATCAGTCCTTCGGGCTTGTTGATGCTGCCGTCGGTCTTGATCGCGTTGGCCCGGGTCTCGGCCGTGGTCAGGATCCTCGACGGGTAGGCGAGTCCGGCGGCGGGCAGGAAGCCGAGCTCGACCATCTCGCCCTCGATGGCGGCGAACCGGTTTTTGGCCTGCGCGGCGTCCACGGTCGGGTCGAACGGGCTGCCCTTGCCGTCGTCGCCGGGGTTGCGGATGATCCCGGCGAGGACGATGCCCTCGGCGGTGGTCAGGTCCTTCGCGTCCTTGCCGAAGTACGCCTGCGCCGCGGCCTGGATGCCGTGCGCGCCGCGGCCGAAGTTGGTGATGTTGAGGTACATCTCCAGGATCTTGGACTTGTCGTACTGCCGATTCAGCTTCATCGCGATCACCGCCTCGCGCGCCTTCCGCGAGTACGTCATGCCCTCCAGTTCGGCCCACTGCTGGGCGTACTGCTGGCTGATCGTCGAGGCGTCCCGCCATTCCTCGGCCGTGGAGTTCCACGCGACCCGGGCGAGGTTGCCGTAGTCGATGCCGTCGTTGGTGTAGAAGCCGGGGTCCTCCGCGGCGACGACCGCCTGCTGCACGCCCGCCGGGACCTGGTCGAGCGTGATCACCGTGCGGTTCGTGTCGCCGATGCGGGCCAGCGGGGTCACGCCGTCGGCGTAATAGATCGTGGTCGACTGCTCCATGCTGATGTCCTCGGGCAGCTCGACCTGGTCGAAGTAGTAGGTGCCGGCTACCGCGCCGACGCCGGCGATCACGACGAACGTCAGGGCCGACACCAGGAGGACCTTCCGCCAGCGGCGCCTCCCCGGCTTGGGGGGCTCCGGCGGCTGCACGGAAGCGTCGGCAGGGGCTTCGTCGTTGTCGATGTCTGCCACCGGGTAACCGTACAGACAAAAGCCGAGACGCGTGGTCCGGCTCCCGGCGTTCCCTCAGCGCTGACAACACGAATCCCCGTCAGCGGCTTGCCGCCTCGCGGGACGGAACCGGCGGCGGTGTTGCGGGCGGTCGTGGTTGCGGCGGAGGCAGGGCCGATCTTGCGAACCCTGTCCTGTGCGGCGGCTACGGTGTCAGGACCAGCCTGGCGTGAGCGCCGTGCTGTTCCTGTTCCCAGGCGCTGGCGACCTCGGCCAGCGGTAGCCGGATCACGTCGACGGCGATCTCACCGCGGGCGGCGCGCTCGGTGAGGTGCCAGTATGCGTCGCGTCGCGCCTGCAGCGGGGCGCGGAAGACCACAAACCCGAGGATCTCCAGTTCGGCGGCGCGGATCACCGTCGCGGGGAGGTCGAGGGTGGGGCTGGTGGAGGCGCCGATCTGGACGTGCCGTGCCCCGGGTGTGGCGGCCTGCATGGCCGCCAGGGCCGGTTCGCCCCACAGCGGGTCGATGATGACGTCGATTCCGTGCTCGCCGGCCGCCTGCCGGAAGGCGGACGGCAGGTCGGCGCCGGGGGCGAGGACCACTGCGGCGTCCGCGCCGTGCTGCCGTGCCCACTTCAGGCGGTCCGGGTTGCGGGCGGCGGCGATCACGTGGGAGGCGCCCAGGGCCTTGGCGGCTTGGACCGCGACGGACCCCACCGCGCCGGTCGCGCCGAGGACGAGCACCGATTCGCCCGGCTGCAGCCTGGCGCGCCAGCTCAGGGCGAGCCATGCGGCCAGGCCGGTGTTGCCCAGCGCGGCCGCGGTGGCGTCGTCCACACCGGCGGCCACGTCGAGCAGGTCGGTCTCGGGTACCAGGGTCCGCTGGGCACAGGACCCGTACGGCGCCACCGGGGCGTCGAAGTAGACGCGACGGCCGTGGGCCGTCCGGCCGACCCCGTCGGACCCCACCACGGACGGAACCGGAGGTGGCCCGGTGTAGAACGAGCCGGAAGCCTTGGCCAGGTCAAGGAGGTTCACGCCGGCGGCCGCCACGTCCACCACGATCTGACCCTCGCCGGGTTCGGGCTCGGCGAAGTCCCCGAAACGCGGCGGGACACCCACGTCGTCGAGTACCGCGGCCTTCATGCTTCCACCGTAATTCCGCCGTGGGCGCCCAGCAGGCGGAGCGACGGGTGAGCCGAAGGCTGCGGCGCCTCCCCGGTATCCCGTCTCCGCCGCCGAGACGACCCCGAAGCGCTGGTGCAGGCCGCCTCACGTGTGTGACGAGCCCGCGAGGTGGGCACGCACCCGGGCGACCTTGACCGCCTGGGTCAGCGTTTCGATGTCGTACGCCCCGTAGTGCCGCTGCCCGTTGATGAAGAACGTCGGCGTGCCGCTCACCCCGCTGAGGTCCGCCGACTCCAGGTCCTGGGCCACCTGCGCCTCGTGGACGTGCCGTTTCAGGTCGTCGTGGAACTGGTCCTCGTCGAGGCCGAGTTCCCTCGCGTAGCGCATCAGGTCCGGCGGGCGCAGCTCGTCCTGGTGGGCCAGCAGCAGGTCGTGCATCGCCCAGAACTCGCCCTGCGCCGCCGCGGCCTCGGCCGCCTCGGCGGCCAGCTGCGCCTGCGGGTGGACGTCGCTCAGCGGCAGGTGCCGCCAGACGTACCGCAGGTCGGTGTCGGCCAGCAGTTCCCGGACGGCCGGTTCGGCGCGGCCGCAGTACGGGCACTGGAAGTCGCCGTACTCCACCACGGTCACCGACGCCGCCGAAGCGCCGCGGACGTGGTCGTGCTCCGGGTCGACGGGCGGGATCAGGTCGATCAGCTGCTCCACGTCGCCCAGGAGCGCACGGGCGCGCTTGTGTTTCGGCAGGAGCGCCGTCACGCGGTACACCGTCCACGTCAAGAGCGACGCGAGCACCGCCGCGACCAGGACGCCCAGCTTGGCCTCGGCGAGTTCCTCCGGCCGGCTGCGGAACGCGAGGCTCGCGATGAGCAGCGCCACCGTGAACCCGATCCCGGCGATCGTCCCGCTGCCCAGGACCGCCGCCCAGCCGATCGCCGGGCGGATCCGCCCGGCGGACGCGGTCGCCAGCAGCCACGACATCCCGGTGACGGCGAGTGGCTTGCCGACGACGTATCCCACGACCACGCCGAGCGTCACCGGTGAGGTGACGGCGCGTTCGAGGAACGACCCGCTGATGACGATGCCCGCGTTGGCGAGGCCGAAGAGCGGCACGATCAGGTAGCTGCTCCACGGGTGGTACATCCGCTGCAGCCGGTCGTTGGGCGACAACGTCTGGGTGAGGCCGATCGTCGCGGTGCGTGCCAGCTCGGGCGTCGGCTGCTCGCGGAACAGCTTGAACAGCCCGCTGGCGGCCTCCAGCGCGGTGCGCACCGGCGTGTACGCGGTCGCGGTGAGGCCGATCGCGAGCCCGGCCACGACCGGGTCGACGCCGCTGGCCAGCAGCAGGCCCCACAGCAGGATCGCCAGTGGCGCGTAGACCACGCCGCGCCGCACCCCCAGCGCGCGCAGCCCGAGCATCGCGGCGAACGCGGCGACCGCCAGCAGCAGCGGTGTCAGCACGACGTGTTCGGAGTAGGCGACGGCGATCACGACCAGCGCGGCGAGATCGTCGACGACGAAGACGGTGAGCAGGAAGACCCGCACCTGCTCGGGCACACCCCGGCCGAGCAGGGCGAGCAGGCCGAGTGCGAGCGCGGTGTCGGTGGACATCGCGACGCCCCAGCCGCGGGCGTCGGGCCCGCCGCCGGTGAAGGCCAGGTAGATCCCGACCGGAATGATCATGCCGGTGATCCCGGCGAGGAACGGCAGCAGGAACCGGCGTCGGTCACGCAGGTCGCCCAGGTCGAACTCGCGCCGCGCCTCCAACCCGACGACCAGGAAGAACAGGGTCATCAGGCCGCTGTTGACCCACGTGCGCAGGTCGTGTGCGATCGCCATGTCGCCGAGCCGCAGCGACAGTTCGGTGTCCCAGAAGGATTCGTACGACCTGTCGTCGACGTTCGCCCACACGAGCGCGACGACGATCGCCGCCACCAGTACGCCGGCGCTGCCCGACTCGGTGCGGACGAACGCGCGCAGCGGCGCGGTCACGTCGCGCGTCCGGAGGGTGCGCCCACCCATGCCGTCGGCCATATCGGCAAAGCCTATGCCGCCGACCGTGGTTCACCCGGCGGCGCGAGGCGGAGGTACGGCGGCCGGGCTCCGGACTGCCGCAGAGCCCGCCGCCGCCTGTTCAGAGCGTTGCGACCCGACGGGATCAGCGCAGCGCGGACAGCATGTCCCGGCACGCCTGCTCGCAGCGTCGGCAGGACTCGGCGCAGATGCGGCAGTGCTGGTGCATCGCGGCGTGTTTCGTGCACTCGTCCGCGCAGACCCGGCAGGCCACCGCGCACGCCTCGAGCTGGGCCCGGACGAGGTTGACGTCGAAGCCCGTCTGCCGGGTCAGCACCCGCGCGGTCGCCGTGCAGATGTCCGCGCAGTCGAGGTCGAGCCGGGCGCATCGCACGAGGCGTTCGACCATCTCCTCGCCGAGGCAGGCGTCGGCGCAAGCGGTGCACGTCTCGGCGCAGCTGGTGATCGCGTCGAGAGCGGTCGCCAGCATGGCCCGGTCGATGATCGTAGGCTGCGGGTAGGTCTCGAGCATCGGTGTCATGGTGGTCGTCACGAGGGACCTCCAATTCGGTTGGCCGGACTTCCGCCCTGTGGCTACCCGGCGGCCGCTCGTTCAAGCCGCCGGGCGGACAATCGCATCGTGACCGCGACCGTTGTTCATGTGTTGCACACCGCCGACCTGGGGCCGCACCGGCGCCGGGAGGTCAGGGCGCTGCTGGACCGGGCCTTCGACGGCGAGTTCGAGGACACCGACTGGGAGCACGCCCTCGGCGGCCTGCACGCCGTGATCGTCGAGGCGGACCGGGTGGTCGCCCACGCCGCCCTCGTCCAGCGGCGGCTCTTCTACCGGGGCAGAGCCCTGCGCACCGGTTACGTCGAGGCGCTCGCGGTCGAGGAGGAGCGGCGCGGGCGAGGCTATGCCCGGCTGGTGATGGCCGAGCTGGAGCGGGTCGTCCGCGCCGCCTACGACCTCGGCGCACTCTCCGCCGCGGACGGCGTGGACGCGTTCTACCGCCGCCGCGGATGGCGGTTGTGGCAGGGGCCCACCTCGGTCCTGGCACCGGACGGGCTCACCCGCACGCCCGACGACGATGACAGCACCTACGTGCTGCCACCGGTCGACGGGCTCCGGCTCGACCTCACCGGGCCGATCGCCTGCGACTGGCGCGACGGCGACGTCTGGTAGGCCGGGCGATCACTCGTTCCGGGCCGTCTCCGGGCCGGTGATCCGGCGCAGCAGCGGCAGCGTGGAGGCGATGATCGCCAGCGACACCGCGATCCCGCCGACGACCAGCAGATAGAACGAGGCGCTCGGCGGGAGCAGCGTGTAGTCCAGCTGCGCCCGCAGGAACAGGTGCGCCGCCAGGAAGCCCATGCCGATCGCCACGGCGGCGGCGACCAGCAGCGGCACGACCGTCTCCAGGGCGACCACCCGGCGCAGCGTCCGCAGCTGGACCCCGGTGAGCCGCAGCATGCTGAACGGTCGCTTCCGGTCGCTGAGGCCGCTGGCCACGCTCACCGCCAGACTGCAGCCGGCGATCGGCAGGCTGCACAGCATGATCACGTTGGCCAGCTGCTGGAACTGCACGATGAGCTGGGCGGAGTTGGCCTCCCACTCACCGACGCTGGCCGGGAAGCGGCCCTGCGGCAACGCCTTGATCAGCACCGTCCGGGCACGCTCGAACGCGGACCGGCTGGTCGTGTCGACGACCACGGAGGCGATCGGCTGCTTGTCGACGTCGGCGGGCGCGACCGGCGCGGCCTCCCACTCGATCGACGAGTTGAGCGAAAACGCCCGTGGCCCGATGAGGTCCGGGAAGACCGCCACGACCTGCACGCCCGGCGCGCAGGTGCCGAACACCGCCAGGCGCTGCAGCTCGGCGCACGTGATGACCCCCGGCCAGCCGTCCTGGTCCGGGTTCTCGTGCACGATCGTCACGCTGCGCACGCCGGGGATCGCCCCCAGCTCGGCGGCCGGGATCTGGTCGGCGGTCGGAGCCGGGCCCTCCTCCGAGTAGAAGAGCTTCGCCAGCGACGTCGCGGCCACCGAGTCCGTGCGCGGCTCGCCCCGGTTGGCGACGTACGTGGTGATCACCCCGCTCGCCACACTGGTCACGAACAGGGCCACGATCAGCCCGCTGACCGACCGGAAGCCCGCCCGCGGGTCGTCCGCGAGCCGCCGCCCGGCGATGAGGGTGGCGGGCCGGCTCGCGCGTCCGGCCAGCACCCGGGCCCCGGCCATGGTCAGCCACGGCCCGGCCAGCACCAGCCCGATCAGGATCAGGACGAACCCGCTCAGGTACGCGACGATCTGCTGGTTCGACGTGTCGGGCCGGCGGCCGATGAAGTACGTCAGCTCGGCGAGGCCGGCGGCCAGCGGGATCAGTCGCCAGGCGCGCGGCGGCTTGGGCGTCACCCGGCGGCTCACGCCCAGCGGCGAGATCTGCACCCGGCGCAGCGCCAGCCAGGCCGCCACGACGGCGCCGGCCGGGATGCCGAGCGCGACGACCAGCGTGTCGGCCATGCTGAGCGAGAGGTCAGCCGGGTAGAACGGGTCGCGGGTGAACGGGATCGTGGCGATCCCGGGGCGCAGCGCGAAGAACAGGGCGAACCCGGCCACGGTCCCGATCGCCGCGGCGAGCGTCGACTCGACCGCCGAGATCAGCGAGATCTGGCGCGGCGTGGCGCCGATCAGCCGCAGCGCCGCGAAGCGCTGCTCCCGGCGGGTGGCGGCGAGCCGGGTCGCGGTGCCGATGAACATGAGCACGGGGAAGAGCAGCGCGACCGCCACCACGGACAGCACGAGCGTCATGCTGTCGCGGTTGATCCCGACGACGCAGCCTTTGCAGTCGCTCGGGTCGGTCGTCATGATCTGCGTGACCCGCTTGGCCCCGAGCTGCTCCAGGTCGGCGGGGGTGCGGCCGATGACGATCAGCAGTGAGTCGGGGGAGGGCAGCGCGTCCCGGCCGATGACACCGACCTCGTGGCCGGGGAACCGGTCGCCGAGCTCGGCCGCCGGTGCGGTGCGCAGCAGCTCGGCCAGGGCGGGCGAGACGTAGAACTCGCCCGGGGCCGGCAGGCGGGGGATGCCCGGCGGGACCGGTGCGCCCGGGCCCAGGCCGGCGACCTCGACCCGGCCGATGGAGCCGCCGTGGTAGTAGTCCTCCCGGAGGCTCCACAGCAGCGGATCACCGGCGCCGGTGTCCGGTGCGACGGCGGTGTTGAGCCAGGCGTACCGCTGGTTCTGCGTGTCGACCGCGTTCATGCCGGCGACGGTCGCCATGAGCATGCCGACGCCGAGGGTCACCGCGGCGGCGATGATGATCAGCCGCGTGGCGGCCTCGCGCCCGCCGGCCAGGGACAGCCGCAGCCCGAACCGGATCATGCCGCCTCCGCTTCGCTCCGGAACGGTCATGAGTGCACCAGCGCGTTCACCTTGCCGTCGCGCACGATGACCTGCCGGTCGGCGTATGCGGCGACTCGGGCCTCGTGGGTGACGAGCACGACGGTCGTGCCCTGGTCCCGGGCGGAGCCGACGAGGAGGTCCATGACCTGCTCGCCGGTGAGCGAGTCGAGGGCGCCGGTGGGCTCGTCGGCGAACAGCACACCCGGCCGCGCGACAAGACCCCGCGCGAGCGCGACCCGCTGCGCCTGCCCGCCGGACAGCTCACCGGACCGGCGCCGCTCCAGCCCCGCCAGCCCGAGCCGCTCGAACCACGGCCGGGCCTCCCGCAGCGCGGCCGCCCGCTTCACCCCGCCGAGCAGCAGCGGCAGGGCGACGTTCTCCTCCGCGGTCAGCTCCGGGACGAGCTGACCGAACTGGAACACGAACCCGAAGTGGTCGCGGCGCAGGACACTGCGCTCGTTCTCGTTCAGGGTGTCGATCCGGCGCCCGTCGAAGTGGATCTCACCCGCGCCGGGCACGAGGATGCCGGCCAGGCAGTGCAGCAGCGTAGACTTCCCCGAGCCGCTCGGGCCCATGATGGCGACGATCTCGCCCGGTGCCACCGACAGGGTCGCGCCGCGCAGCGCCGGGGTCTCCCCGAACGACAGGACGACGTCGCGCGCCTCGATCGCCTTCATCGCCGGACCACCTTCCGCAACGCGTCCAGCCGGGCGATCGTGGTGTCGATCCAGTGCAGGTCGGCCTCCAGGTGGAACAGCCCGTGGTCGGCCAGTAGCACGTCGACGAGGTTGCCGCCACGCTTGATGCCGGTGAGCTCCTGCATCCGCTTGAGGTGTGCGGCCCGCTGCGCGTCGAGGTAATCCTCGGCGGGCCGGCCCAGCATCAGCGAGAGTACGACCTTGGTGAACAGGACCGTCTGCAGGTTGGGCTCGGCCTCCACCGGCTCGGTCAGCCAGGCGTCGACCTCGGTCGCGCCGAGCTCGGTGATGACGTATCGCTTCCGTTCCGGCCCGACACCCGGCTCGACCTCGCCGATCACGATCTTGCCGTCGCGGGCGAGCCGGCCGAGGGTGGAGTAGACCTGCCCGAACGGCAGCGGCTTGCCCCTGCTGAAGAAGGTGTCGTAGTCGCGCTTCAGGTCATAGCCGTGGCTGGGCTCGCGCTCCAGCAGGCCGAGGAGAGTCAGTGGCACGCTCATGCCAGGGACCATACCCTGAGCGTATACCCCGCATATATATCTCCGGCGTATATCGACCGGCCTACCACGCCCGGCAAGACGGTCGTCAGAGTTCGTACGACAGCACCCGGCGCAGGGCGGTGAGCACGTCCCGGTCGCCGAAGCGGGCGGCCGCGCGCTCCTCGGCCCTCCGGAGCGTGCGGGCCAGCTCGTTCGCGGGCGCTCGCCGCACCGTCGCGATCAGCCACGCCTCGAGCAGCGTCACGTCGTCGGGGAGCACGAGGTCCTCGTCGGTCGGCACCGGGCGCTCGTGGTCGCCGGGGGACGGCAGGGGCTCACCCGCCGACGCGTAGCGGCCCGGCGGCATCCCCACCCGGTAGGGGTGCACGCAGGTCGGGGCGCCGGTGACCCGGTGGACCCGCCAGCCGAGGCCGGGGTCGTAGCGGGTGTCCTGGCGCGGCCGGTCGGTGACGTCGAACGCGCCGACCGCCAGCGCCTGTGCCGGGCAGGCCACACAGGTAGCGTCCCTGAGATCCGTCATGCGTCCTCCGCTTCGCACCTGCTGTTTCCTCCGGTGTGCCGGCCTCCGCGGTCAGGGCAGCGCCGCCAACCCGGTCGGGGCCAGGAACTCCGCGTCGGGCGGGGCCTCCACGGTGATCCGCTTCCCGGCCAGGTCGAACGCCAGCCGCCAAGAGTGCAGGTGCGTGCGGCCGGTGGCGGCCTTGTCGAACAGCGGGTCGTTGAGGATCGGGTGGCCGATCCACGCCAGGTGGACCCGGATCTGGTGCCGGCGGCCGGTCAGCGGGTTGGCCTCCAGCAGCGCGACGTCGTCCGTCTCGGCGTGGACCCGGAAGTCGGTCACCGACGGATACGTCGGCACCTGGCCGAACACCGCCTCCGGCGGTACGGTCCAGGTGGCGACGGGTGACGCGGTAAGGTCGGCCTGGATGCTCTCCCGGGGTGCGGCGATCCGCACGCGGTTCTTGCGCCCGACGCTGAGCGGCAGGTCGATCCGGCCGTGGCCGGGCAGTCCACCCGGCCGGGTGACCGCCAGATAGGCCTTGTCGACGGTCCGCTTGTTGAACTGCCGGGTCAGCCCCCCGTGGACCGACAGGTCCTTCGCGAAGAGCACGACCCCGGAGGTGACCTTGTCGATGCGGTGGACCGGAAAGAGCTTCTCGCCGGCCTCGTCGGCCATGCGCACCAGGTCGGACTCGTGCCGCTCACCCATCACCGAGACGCCGACCGGCTTGTCCAGCACCAGGATCCCGTCGTCCTCCAGGATCACGCGCTTGCGAAACTCCGCCCACATCGCCCTAACATCGCACGACGGCGGCACGGGGGTGCGATGAGGGCCGAGGAGTTCGAGCAGCATCGACGCGAGCTCGAGGTGCACTGCTACCGGATGCTGGGGTCGTATCACGAGGCAGAGGACCTCGTCCAGGAGACGTTCCTCAAGGCATGGCGGGGCCGCGAGGACTTCGAAGGGCGCGCGTCGGTCCGCTCGTGGCTCTACCGCATCGCCACCAACGCCTGCCTCGACGTGCTCAAGAGCGGCCGGCGCCGCGTGCTGCCGGTGGACCTCGGCCCGCCCGCCGACCCGCAGCTGGAGCTCCCACCGCGCACCGACGTCGCCTGGCTGGAGCCGGTGCCGGACCGGGTGCTCGACGAGACGCCGGAGGCCGCGCTCGTCGCGAAGGAGACGGTGGAGCTCGCGTTCCTCGCCGCACTCCAGCACCTGCCGGCCCGCCAGCGGGCGGTGCTCATCGTGCGCGACGTGCTCGGCTGGCCCGCCGACCGGACCGCCGAACTGCTGGAGATCAGCGTGCCGGCGGCCAACAGCGCGCTGCAGCGCGCCCGCGCGACGCTGCGGCAGCGACTGCCCGAGCGCGGCGCCGACTGGGCCCCGGACACCCCGCCGGACCGGGCCGAGCAGGAGGTGGCGCGCCGCTACGCGGAGGCGTTCCAGCGCGCCGACATCGAGGGGATGGCGCGGCTCCTGGCCGACGACGCGCGCGCCGCGATGCCGCCGCTGCCGATGTGGTACGTCGGGAAGCCCACGATCGTCGTCACGCTATGGCAGGGCGCGCCGCACCTGGGCGAGATCCGCACCGAGGTCACCCGCGCCAACCGGGCGCCCGCGATCGTCTCCTACCGCAAGGCGCCCGGCGACGACCGGTTCCGCCCGTTCGCGATCGGGGTCCTGCGGGTCGAGGCCGGCCTGATCGTGGAGATGACCGCGTTCCACGACCCGGCGGTGTTCGAGTTTTTCGCCGATCGTGAGACGGCGGTCCGCCCCCTACTGGAGATCCCCCGGTAGGGAAATCCCTACCTGTGTTCGGCATGGTGGCCCCGCTGTGCGAGCCGCCGTGCCCCGGCAGGGTGGAACCATGGAATCGTTGGCCGGCTGGGCATATGCGGTGATCTTTGTGCTGCTCGTGGTGGACTGCCTGCTCCCCGTCGTTCCGGCGGAGACGAGCGTCATCGCGGGCGGCGCGCTCGCCGCCGAGGGGCACCTGCATCCGGCCGTCGTGCTGGTGGCCGCCGTCATCGCGGTCGCGGTGGGGGACCTGCTGGCCCACGAGACCGCCCGGCGCGGCGGGCACCGCCTGCTCGACCGGTTGCTCCGGCGGGAGCACCGGCATCGGGTCGCGGGCCTGCTGGAGCGGCGCGGCGGGGCGATCGTCGCGGCCGGGCGGTTCGTGCCGCTGGGCCGCACCGCGGTCGCGCTGGTCACCGGCTACACGCGGTTCCCGCGCCACCGGTTCCTGCCCGCGCTGCTGGTCGGTGCGCTGCTGTGGAGCTGCTACATGGTCGGCCTCGGATACCTGGGCGGTCACCTCTTCAGCAACCCCGTCGCCTCGGCGTGCCTGGGGGTGGCGGTGTCGCTGGTTGTGACGGGTGTGACGACCTGGATCGGGCGGTTGCGTTTGCGCCGTCGCAGTTACGGGCAGACATCTGTGTAGCAAGGCAAAGACCCGAAACGTGGAAGGGATCGATGATGGGCTTCACGGACAAGGTCGAGCACAAGGCCGAAGAGCTCAAGGGCGCCGCCAAGGAGAAGTACGGCGACGCCACGGACAACGAGCGGCTCGAGGCCGAGGGCGCTGCCGAGCGCGCCGCCGCGCAGGCCAAGCAGGCCGGCGACCACGTGAAGGACGCCGGACGGAACATGAAGGACGCGTTCAGCTGACCCGCTGCGCCGGAAAAGGGCCGCCCACCGGTGAGGAGGGCGGCCTTTCGTGTGCTCGTTCAGTCGTCGGCGGCGCTCAGCGCGGTGCAGGCGAGGATCAGCACGCCGACGATGATGTCGTTGGCGGTCGCGCTGGACCAGCCGTACTGGAGGACCAGGGGAGCCGCGAGCAGCCAGGCGGCCAGCCCGCCGGTCACCCACGCGAACGCCGGTATCGAGTGCAGCAGCCGGATGGTGGTGACGATCGCGATCGTGATGCCGGTGACCGCGTCGCTCCAGAAGACGTCGTAGCGGCCGGCGCCCAGGTAGCCGATCGGCACCGCCGACACCACCAGCCATACCGCGGCCAGGAACACCAAGGTGTGGAACGGCGCCGATGACGCCTTGCCGCGCGGCTCGCGCCGCTCCTCGTGCTTGACGTCGTCCAAGGTCACGCGGATGTGCGCGGGCGTGGTGAAGTCCTGGTCCGAGATGAAGCTGGTCATGCGGCGAAGCATCGACAACCGGCGGATGAAGGAGGTTCACCCGGCCGGTATGGCAGGTGCGCTCTCGTTCCAGGACCGGTCCAGGGCCGTCACGCAGTACGTGCCCGCCGCGCCGCTCCACTCGCCGTCACCGCCGCGCTTCGTGGCGACCAGGTGCGCCTTCCCGCCGTCGACCCGGTACACGGCGGCCGACGCGCCCTTGCTCTTCCAGCGCAGCGTGACCTTGTCGCCGTCGGCCTGACCGGTCACCTTCGGCGCGTCCGGCGTGTGATCGGGCAGGTGCGCCATCACCGGCGGGAACGCCGGCGTCGGGTAGAAGCGCGCCGCGTACTTCGACACGGAACCGAGCGCGTCCTTGCGCATGCTCTTCGCGCTGAAGTGGATGCTGCCGGTCACCTGCGGATATGTGCGGTTGAGGGCGAGCTGGCGGTCGAGTTCGGCCGGGTCCGACCAGACCCCCGACTGGCCGACGCGATAGTCGGCCTGCCCGATGTACAGCTGCACGCGGGTGTTCTTGACGACGTTCACCCACCAGGGCAGCAGCTTGGCGTAGTCCGCGACGTCGAAGCCGATGTGCCAGTACAGCTGCGGGACGATGTAGTCGAGCCACTCCCGCTGCACCCACAGCCGCGTGTCGGCGTAGATCTCGTCGTAACTCTGCAGGCCGCGTGTCGGCGATCCCGCCGGGTCGGTCGTCGTGTTGCGCCAGATGCCGAACGGGCTGATGCCGAACTTCACCCACGGCTTCATCTTGTGGATGCGCTGGCTCATCTCCTCGACGAGCTTGTTGACGTTGTCCCGGCGCCAGTCGGCCTTGGACTTGCCGCCGCCGTACTGCCGGTAGGCCGCCTCGTCCGGGTAGTCCTGATTGCCGACCGGGTACTGGTAGAAGAAGTCGTCGAAGTGCACGCCGTCGACGTCGTACTTCTCGACGGCCTCGAGCATCGAGTCCTCGACGAACTTGCGCGCCTCCGGGATGCCGGGGTTGAAGTGCAGGCGGCTGCCGGTCGTGCCCACCGACGGGTAGACGACCGCCCACTCGGGGTGCTTGCGCAGCGGGTGGTCCGGCGCGAGCGCGTTGATGTCCGGCCCGGCGCCGTTGGGTGCCGGCTGGCTGCCCCGGTACGGGTTGAACCAGGCGTGGAACTCGATGTTCCGCGCGTGGGTCTCGTCGATCATCCACTTCATGAGGTCGAAGCCGGGCGCCTTGCCGCGGACCCCGGTGATCCACTCCGACCAGGGCGCGTACTGCGACGGCCACAACGCGTCACCGCTCGGCCGCACGTGGACGAAGACGGCGTTGAGGTTGCGCTGCTGCGCGAGGTCGAGCCAGCCGAGATACTCGGCCTTGATCTGGTCGTCGGGCAGGCCACGCCGGCTGGGCCAGTCGATGTTGTCGACCGTGGTGATCCAGATGCCGCGCAACTCCCTCGGCGCGGTCAGCGGGGCGCCGTCGCACCGCGCGTCGCCGCGGGACGCCCGGTCGGCGCGGTCTCCGACGCGGGCCTCGCTGGTGCCGGCCCCCTCGCCGGCGGCGCTGCCGCTGACCCATACCGCACGGAGCGCCCCGACGCCGGCGACGATCGCCAGCACAATGCCGATGACGACGGGCAGCACCGGCGAGCGGCGGGACGGGCGGTGACGCACCGGCCCAGTCTGCCCGCCGACGGGGTTCGGGTGGCAAGCGATTCGCCAACTTCGGGACGAACGGCCCATGTACGTACTTCCGTTCCATAGTGTTCTGCGTCATTTGTCACCCGCTCCTTCCCTGACCCGCCCAGTCGTGACGACGGCGGTCGAGACGGCGGCGGGCGGGGCCACGGCGCGCGGCTTGGGGCGGTGGCCTTGTGGCGGTGGCTGGGGGTGGTGGCTGGGTGGCCTGGTGGGCGTCGCGGGTGCCGACTGCTGCCCCGCGGTGGTGCTGGGGGCGAGGTCCGCGGGCGTCGCGGGTGCCGACCCCTGCCCCCGCGCGGTGCTGCCTGAGGGTGGGATCCGCGGGCATCGCCAGATGCCGGCCCCCGTTCCGCGCGTGGTGCTGCCTGGCGCCGGGGTCCGCGGGGTGCTGCCGGGCGCCGACCCCGCGCGGTGCTGCCTGGGGACGGGGCCTGCGGGCGGCACCAGGTGCCGGGCGGGCCGCGCCCACGCCGTGCTGCCTGGGGAAGGGATCCGCGGGGTATTCCGCTGAGGAATACTGCTCACGGGGTATATGTCGTCGGCCGCCGGGGCCGGGGTCAGACGTTCAGGCGACGGTCGGTGCGGGTCTGGTCCTCCAGCTCGGCCATCAGGCGGGCCGTGGCCTGGGCCACCGCGGCGTCGAGGAGGCGCTGCTCCTTGACGACCGTGTTCAGGCCATCGCCGGCCACGGTGGTCGCGGCCTCGGCCACGCGGAGCTCCTGCCCGTGGCGCTTGGTCTCGGACAGTTCGCGGCGGCGGGCCTCGCGGGCCTCGGCGCGTTCGTAGCCGTTGCCGTACGAGACCAGCTTCAGCCACACCGCGGCGCAGTCCAGGCAGACCAGGAGCGCGGCGATGCCGAGGTAGAAGAAGCCGAAGCCCCAGAAGTCCGCGCGCACCAGGTGCCACATCGCGGTCGTCCGCGCGCCGAAGCCCGCGTTCGCCTCGACCGACCGCCGGTTGGCGGCGCGCTGCTCGGCCATCTGCTCGCTGAGCGCGGCGATCTGGGCCGCCCGCGACTGCCGGGCCGTCTCCTGTGACGCGCGCAGCGCCGACGCCTCGTTGTCCAGGCGCGTCGCCTCCGCGTTGAGCAGCCGGGACTGCTGGACCAGCGAGTCACAGAAGCCGCCCGGTGGGCAGCCGGCCCGGCGGCTCACGCCGTCGGCGCGGGAGTCGGCGAGTGCCTGGTCGTAGACGGCCGCGGCCTCCTTGCGCTTGTCGGCGGCGAGGCGGTGCAGGTCCTCGACCGCGGCGTCGTCGGCCGTGTCCTGTGCCCGCAGCGCGTCGACCTGGCGCTGGAACGCGGCGATGGCGCCGCTCTGCTCCAACTGGGACAGCTCGCGGTTGTGGACCGTCCCGAGGTACGCGTCGATCTCGCCCTTGTATCGCGCCAGCATCAACGGCTCGGTGATGACGATCGCGAAGAGCAGGGCGAGCAGCAGCCGGCCGGCGTAGAGGCCGGCCGTGCGGCGTCGCAGCAGCTGATGCGGATCGTCCGACTCGAGGTGCTCATAGTTCACCGCGACCCGTCCCACGACCGCGCGGTCGTAGGCGATGACGGCGGCGGCCACCGGCGGCCCGACCAGCCACTGCCACCAGGGGTGCGTGTAGTTGGTGGAGGCGTCGATGAACGTCGCGGCGCCGACGATCGCGTAGACGCCGTACAGCAGGATGAATACCCCGATCGAGCGGTACAGCGCCCGGTCGGTGTGGGTGCGCACGTTCGCCGGGTTGACGTTGGCGACCCTGAGCAAGAAGGAGCGCCCGGCCATGCGCATGACGGTACGCGAGCATTAGTCGCATTTGCTGGGTTTTCCGTAACAGCGTCGTGCAGGCCGTTTGTGAGCGGTAGGTAACAGATCGGCAATAGAAGCATTCAGATATGCGAAATGGTCGGTCCTTAGCGTTCGGGCTCCCCACCCCACCCCCGACGAGAAGGACCAGGTATGGCCCCACTGGCACGACGCGGTCTCATTGCGCTGGCAAGCATCACCCTGCTGGCCCTGAGCGGCTGCTCCGAACCCGCCGAAGGTGGCGGCTCCGGAGGCGACACGATCAAGGTCGGCATTCTCCACTCGCTGAGCGGGACGATGTCCATCAGCGAGGTCACCGTGCAGAAGTCCGAACTCATGGCCATCGACGAGATCAACGCCGCCGGTGGTGTGCTGGGCAAGAAGCTGGAGCCCGTCGTCGAGGACGGCGCGTCCGACTGGCCCACCTTCGCGGAGAAGGCGCAGAAGCTGATCTCGAAGGACAAGGTCGCCACGGTCTTCGGCGGATGGACCTCCGCCAGTCGCAAGGCGATGCTGCCGGTGTTCGAGCGCAACAAGGCCCTGCTGTGGTACCCGGTGCAGTACGAAGGGCTGGAGAGCTCGCCGTACATCTTCTACACCGGTGCGACGACCAACCAGCAGATCGTGCCCGGTCTCGACTATCTCAAGCAGCAGGGCAAGAAGAAGCTGTTCCTCGTCGGCTCCGACTACGTCTTCCCGCGCACCGCCAACAAGGAGATCAAGGCCTACGCGGCGGCGAACGGCATGGAGATCATCGGTGAGGAGTACACGCCGCTCGGCCACACCGAATACAGCACCGTGGTCAACAAGGTCGCCTCGGCCAAGCCCGACGCCGTCTTCAACACCCTCAACGGCGACTCCAACGTCGCCTTCTTCAAGGAGCTGAAGAACAAGGGCATCACCGCCGACGCCATGCCGACCGTCTCGGTCAGCGTCGCGGAGGAAGAGGTCGTCGGCATCGGCAAGGAGAACATCGCCGGTCACCTCGTGGCCTGGAACTACTACCAGACCACACCCGGCGCGGCCAACGAGAAGTTCGTCGCGGCGTTCAAGGCCAAGTACGGCGCCGACAAGGTCACCTCCGACCCGATGGAGGCCGGCTACAGCGCGGTCCACCTGTGGGCCGAGGCCGTCAAGAAGGCCGGCAGCACCGACGTGGAGAAGGTCAAGGAGGCCGCGAAGGGCATCTCGCTCGACCTGCCCGAGGGCAAGGTCACGATCGACGGCGAGAACCAGCACGTCTACAAGACCGCCCGGATCGGCGTCATCCAGCCGGACGGCCAGATCAAGGAGGTGTGGAACTCCGGCCAGCCGATCAAGCCGGACCCGTACCTCAAGGGCTACGACTGGGCCAAGGGCCTGAGCTAAGGAGGGGCGTCGGCCATGACCATCGCCAACCAGTTCGTCACCGGACTGAGCATCGGCGCCGTGCTGCTGCTCATCGCACTCGGCCTGACCTTCACCTTCGGCCAGATGGGCGTGATCAACATGGCCCATGGCGAGTTCATCATGGCCGGCGCCTACACCACGTACATGGTCCAGTCCTTCGCCGGTGACCAGGCCGTGCCGGTCGCGCTGCCGGTCGCGTTCCTGGTCGCCGGCGGGATGGGCCTGATCCTGGAGCGCCTGCTCGTCCGGCGCTTCTACGGCCGGCCGCTGGACACGCTGCTGCTCACCTGGGGCGTCAGCCTCGTGCTGCAACAGCTCGCCATCGACCTCTTCGGCGCGCCGAACGTGCAGGTGACCGCGCCCGGCTGGCTGCGCGGCGGATTCGACCTCTTCGGCGTGACCGTCCTCTACAACCGGCTCTTCATGATGGCCCTGGCCGTCAGCGGTGTCGTCGGCATCTGGTTGTACCTGACGCGCCTCTCCGCCGGCCGGCGCATGCGGGCCGTCATGCAGAACCGGCAGCTCGCGGCCGTCAGCGGGGTCGCCACCAACCGCGTCGACCAGCTGACGTTTTTCATCGGATCCGGCCTGGCCGGGGTGGCGGGCGTCGCGCTGACCCTCATCGGCCCGGTCGGCCCCCAGATCGGCACGTACTACATCGTCGACGCGTTCCTGGTCGTGGTGGCCGGCGGGCTGGGCCAGCTGCGCGGCGCCGTCATCGCCGCGGTCGCGCTGGGACTGCTCAACAGCTACGTCGAACTGTGGACCAATGCCAGCTTCGCCAAGGTGGTGGTGTTCGCCGTGATCGTCGGCTTCCTGCAGGTCCGCCCGCAGGGCCTGTTCGTCCTCCGTTCCCGGGCGCTGACATGAGCGCCGGGCTGCGCAGATACGCCGGCCCCGCGCTCTTTGTCGCCGGCTTCCTCGTGCTGGCGCTGGTCATGCCGAACGTCCTCGGCCCGTTCCGGCTCCAGCTGCTCGGCAAGTACCTCTGCTTCGCCGTTGTCGCCGTGGGCATCGCCATCGCGTGGGGCCGCGGCGGCATGCTGACCCTCGGCCAGGGCGTCTTCTTCGGCCTGGGCGGCTACGCGATGGGCATGCACCTGAAGCTCAAGGAGGCCGGCGCCGCCGGACTGCCGGACTTCATGGTCTGGAGCGGCGTCGACGAGCTGCCGGTGCTCTGGAAGCCGTTCGCCAACCCCGTCTTCGCGCTGGCCATGGTGATCGTGCTGCCGACCGCGATGGCGGTACTGCTCGGGCTGCTGGTCTTCCGGCAACGCGTGCGCGGCGCGTACTTCGCGGTGCTGTCCCAGGCACTGGCGGCGGCGTTTGTCATCCTGCTGGTCGGTCAGCAGGGGCTCACCGGCGGTACCAACGGCTTGACGAACATCCAGTACTTCTTCGGGCTCGATCTCTACGAGGAGGCCAACCAGCGGCTGATCTACCTGGTGACCGTCGTCGTGCTGGGCGTCGTCTTCCTGCTCGCGTGGCAGCTGAAGGAGAGCCGCTTCGGCAAGCTGCTGGTCGCCATCCGCGACGGGGAGGACCGGGTGCGGTACCTCGGCTACGACCCCGCGATCGTGAAGACCGTCGCGTTCGCCTTCTCGGCGGCGCTGGCCGGCATCGCGGGCGCGCTGTTCGTGCCGGTCGTCGGCATCATCTCCCCGGCCGAGCTGGGCATCGTGCCCTCCCTGGCGATGCTCATCGGCGTGGCCATCGGCGGCCGCTACTCGCTGGCGGGCGCCGTGGTCGGCGCGATCGTCTACAACTACGCCGAGACGTCGCTGTCGGAGGCGTGGCCGTCGGGGTGGAAGTACCTCGTCGGCGCGCTGTTCATCGCGGTCATGGTGTGGGCGCCGCGCGGCCTGGCGGGCCTGTTCGAGTCGGCGCTGTCCCGGTTCCGCCGCCCGGCCGCGCCGCCGCCCGCCGCGCCGGTCGCCGTCAAGGAAGAGGTCGCCGCATGACGGGTCTGTTGGAGGTGCGCGGTCTCAACGTCGTCTTCGACGGCTTCCGCGCGGTCACCGATCTCGACTTCTCCGTCGCCGCCGGCGAGCTGCGGTTTGTCATCGGCCCGAACGGTGCCGGCAAGACGACGCTGATCGACGTCATCACCGGCCGCACCCGCCCGGCGTCGGGCAGCGTGCGCTTCGACGGCCACGAGCTGGTCGGTCAGCGGGAGCACCGGATCGTACGGATGGGCATCGGCCGTACCTTCCAGACCTCGGTGGTCTTCGAGGAGCTGACCGTCGGGGAGAACCTCGACCTGGCGGCGCAGTTCCGCCGGCCGCTCGTGTCCCTGCTGCGGCGCCGGCGCGCGTACCCCGACGACGTGGTCGCGGTGCTCGACACGACCGGCCTGGGTGAGCTGGTCGACCAGCCGGCGGGAGTCCTCTCGCACGGCCAGCGGCAGTGGCTGGAGATCGGCATGCTCATGGTCCAGCAGCCGCGGCTGCTCCTGCTCGACGAGCCGGTGGCCGGCATGAGCCGCGAGGAGCGTGAGCGGACCGGCGTCCTGCTGCGCGAGGTCGCGCAGACCCACACCGTGGTGGTCGTCGAGCACGACATGGAGTTTCTGCGCCGGTTCGCCACCGTGGTCACCGTGCTGCACGAGGGCCGGCTGCTGTGTCAGGGCACGGTCGCCGAGGTCCAGGCCGACCCGCGCGTCCAGGAGGTCTACCTGGGCCGGGCCCGCAAGGAGGCTGTTGATGTTGACGGTTGAGTCGATCGACGTCGCGTACGGGCGGGCGCAGGTCCTCTTCGGCCTCTCCCTCACCGTCGCACCGGGCTCGCTGACCTGCGTGATGGGGCGCAACGGCGTGGGCAAGACGACGCTGTTGAAGGCCGTCATGGGCGTCCTGCCGGTCCGCTCGGGTCGGGTGGAGTTCGACGGCCACGACATCACGCGGCTCAAGACGTACGAGCGGGTCCGCCTGGGCCTGGGCTACGCCCCGCAGGGCCATGACACGTTCCCGCAGCTGACCGTGTGGGAGAACCTGCAGGTGGTGCTGGAGGCGTCGCCGAAGGCCACGAAGGAGTCGGTCGACGAGGCGCTGGACGTGTTCCCGGCGCTGCGCGGCCTGCTGCGCAACAAGGCCGGCTTCCTCTCCGGCGGGCAGCAGCAACAGCTGTCGATGGCCCGGACACTGGTGACCCGCCCGTCGATGCTGCTGCTGGACGAGCCGACGGAAGGCATCCAGCCCTCGGTGATCCTGGAGATCGAGGAGGCGATCGAGCGGCTGCACCGGGAGACGGGCGTGGCGGTCCTGCTCGTGGAGCAGTACCTCGATCTGGCCCTGAGGCTGGCCGACAACTTCGTCATCATGGACGCCGGCGAGGTCGTGCGCTCCGGCGGCCGGGAGGACCTCCAGGACCCGTCGGTCCGCCAGCTCCTGACGGTCTGAGGGTTTCGCGGGCGGAGGGCCGGTGGCGGGGAACGCCACCGGCCCCACTCAGTCGGCCAGGTCCTTCACCAGGATCCGGCAGCGTTCGGGCTCCCGGACCTCGTTGCCGTCCTTGAACACGACGTAATAGGTGTCGAGGAGCCCGTGCTCCCATTCCACGAAGCCGAGCCGGCGATAGAGCCGTTCGGCCCGGTTGTTGTCCAGCGCGATGCCGAGCGCGACCTGTTTGCGGCCGCGGTCCTTGGCGACCTGCTCGGCGGCGCGGACGAGCGTGGTGCCGATGAGGTTGTTGCGCCACTCCGGGACCACCACGAGGCGGTTGAGCAGCGGTACACCCGGCAGATACTCCTGCAGGCCGTCCTCTTCGGCGTCCTCGAGCCACACATAGACACAGCCGACGGGATCGCCGCGCAGCCATGCCACCAGGAGGACGCCTTTGTCCTCGGATTGTCGCGCCAGCCGCTCGGTGAGAAACGGACCTTCGCCGAGCCTGGCGGCCACGAGGGCGAGCTCATGCTCGCTCGCGGGGCGGACCTCCAGTTGATCTGACAACACTGAGCAATATTGCCCTCTCTTGTGCACCGGGGTCGATCCGTGCGCCCGGGCGGGATGGTGAGGACCACCCCGCCCGGGCCCGCGTCGCCGGCCCGTCCCCTCCTACGGTCCGGTGAGCGGCGTCAACGGTTGTCGTGCGTACCCCGGCCGTGCGGGCACCAGGGCGCGTCAGGCGCCCGATGCCGAGACGAACGCCCAGACGAAGATGAGGCCGAGGACGCCGACGAGGAGCAGGGCGGTCATGGCGAGGTTCACCAGGACCTTGAACATGCTCATGACGTCGGCGACGGTGCCCCGCAGCAGGCGGAGTGAGCGGCGCAGCAGCATTGCCACGACGATGACGATCACGACGGTGATGAGTGTGGGTGAGCCGATCGCGGGGTTTCCGCCGGCGTTCACCGCGGATAGTGTTGAAGACAGCATTGGTCCGGTCCCTTGCAGCGGTCGGGATCATTGCCGCAGTGCTTCGAGGTCGCATCTCGGGGCACTGCTTGTTTTTCGGGCAGCGTGAAACGGCCCGTGCCCAGCCAATTCGGCGGCATCCGCGTGTTGTCGAACCGTTTGACAACCGGTGGCTTTCTGGGTCTCCGCTTGCTACACTCACCTCCGTCTTCAGGTAGCTCGGTGAAGTCAGGCGGTGGCTGAAACTGCCGACTCCGCGATCGATGTCTTTGGTATAAGTCAGGTTAGGCTTCAGCTTCTACTGAAGCAACGCATCGACTTCAGGCACTTTACGATCGTTTAGCTCCGGTGAAGAACGTCCTGACCTGGCATTGGCCCTGATCGGCACCCTTCGGCGCCGCGCAGTTGTTGTCAGACGTATTCAGTTCCAACCTGAAGTCGCTCTCGCATCGAAGGAATGCACCGTGTCGTCCTCGGAGGATTCGAAAGCACGTTTGGCGCACCGGCTGAAGTCGCTGCGAACTGATGGACTCACCGGCCTGGCGCTGACCCAGAGTCAATTGGCGAAAGCACTCGGTGTGAGCCCGCCGCTCATCTCGTCGTGGGAGGCGCCCAATAAACCGGACCTCCCCCCGGCCATTCGCATCAATGCCTACGCCCGCTTGTTCTGCACAGTTCGTTCGGGTTCGAATGGTCGGGTGCGGATGCTGGACGAGGACGAGCTCGACGCCGACGAGCGGGCGCGCCGCCGGGAGCTCGAGGAGGAACTGCTCGCGCTGCGGGACGCCGCCAACGGCAACCACGCCGTCGCCCAGACCCCCGGCCCGGTGTCGGAGGGGCTGCGCCGGCTGCACAGCGGGCCGCTGTACTTCGCCGACGGCCGGCCGATCACCATCGTCTGCGCGCGCCTACCCCGGGAACTGCGCAGCGGCATGCCGTACACCGACCCGCGCGAGCCGGACTACACCGAGTCGTACACCTACGCCGACCTCGACACGCTGATCGAGCTGCACGGCCACATCCGCGCCGCCAACCCGCTGAGCCCGGTCGGCATCCGCGCCGACGACTCGCTGACCGCCGACGACCTGACCACCCACCTCGTCCTGCTCGGCGGCGTCGACTGGAACTTCCTCACCCGCACCCTGCTCGGCAAGCTCGCCGTCCCGGTCACCCAGGTCGCCCGCAAAGGTGACGAGGCCGACGCCGCGTTCCAGGTCCGACAGGGTGACGAGACGATCACCTTCGCGCCGATCCTGAGCGCAGGCAACGACGGCCGGACCGAGCTCGTCGAGGACGTCGCGCACTTCTACCGCGCGCCCAACCCGTACAACCGGCTCCGTACCGTCACGATCTTCAACGGCATGTTCGGTCGCGGGACCTACGGCGCCGTCCGCTCGTTGACGGATGAGAGGTTCAGAGACCGCAACGGTGGGTATCTCGCTACGCGGTTCGCAGGTCGCGATACCTTCAGCATCCTCACTTCGGTGCAGATCGTCAGAGGGGAAGTCTTGACGCCTGATTGGACGATCCCCGCGACCAGGCTGCACGAATGGCCGGAGCCGGGGGAGTGACGACCGGCAGACACCATGAGTCGCACACGCGGCTCCTCAGCACCGTTCAGAGCCGGTCGATGCGCCCGGCGGAGGTCAACGCCGTCATCGTGCCGACCGCCCGCCCGTACACGTATCTGCGCGAGGCCGCGAAGCTGGCCCGCGACCTCGAGAGCCAGCTCGTGGTGCTGTGCAGCGGCTGGGCCGACGCCGAGCGCTCCTGTGACCTCGCCACCGACTACGGCGTGCGGGCCGTCGCCGTCGACGTCGGCGGCGAGAGCGTCCCACGACTGCCCGACTTCCGCACCTCGGAACTGCTGCGCACCGCCGAGCGGGGCCTGTTCGACCGCAAGACCGACACCAGCCTGAAGCGCAACATCGGGCTCGCCCTGGCCTGGATGGTCGGCTGGCGGTTCGTGCTGTTCCTCGACGACGACATCCGCGTCGAGAACGCCCGGGACATCCAGGACGCCGCGGCGCTCGCCGAGACGCACACCGCGGTCGGCCTGATCAACTACGGGTTCCCGGACAACTCGGTGGTCTGCCACGCCTACCGCAAGGTCGGCGGCCCGCAGGGCACGTTCGTCGGCGGGGGTTCGCTGGTCGTCCAGGTGCGGGCGGCCCGGTCGTTCTTCCCGAGCATCTACAACGAGGACTGGTTCTTCCTGCTCAACGGCCGCCGGCTCGACCCGGTCGCCATGGTGGGCAAGGTGGACCAGAAGGAGTACGACCCCTTCCGCAACGCCGACCGGGCGCGCGGCGAGGAACTGGGGGACACACTCGCCGAGGGCGTCTACGCGCTGCTCGACGACGGCAAGGACATCGCCGCCGCGGACACCGCCTACTGGAAGACGTACCTCCAGGTCCGCCGCGACTTCATTCAGCACGTCCTGGACCGCATCCCCCGGGCCGCGGTCGCCACCGAGAACGAGCGCGATCGCATGGTGGTCGCCCTGAAGGGTGCCCAGGGCCGGAGCCGGCGGATCACCCCGGAGTTGTGCGTCGCGTACCTGCGGGCCTGGGCCGACGACCGCCGGGACTGGCAGCGGTACCTCGGGAAGCTGCCCTACCAGCCGAGCGCCGAGGCCGCGCTGCGCCACCTGGGGCTGCGACCACACGTGAGCTGAGCCCCCGTGGGACGCACGAGTAAAAACGCACCGGGCGTGGTATGCCATGTGGACGGCACACCCGCGGAGGTGGCATCCCATGGGCAAAGACGTCGAGACACGCGAATTCAGCCGCGAGGATCGGATGCGGTATCGCGACAAGGTGCGTCAATGCCTTGATGCCTTCGCGCGGATGCTCGCCGACGCTCCCTTTGAGGACGGGCGCGGGATGAGCGGGCTCGAGATCGAGCTCAACCTCGTCGACGAGCAGCACGATCCGGCACTGCGCAACCAGCGGGTCCTCGACGCGCTCGCCGACCCGGCCTTCGTGACCGAGCTCGGGCAGTTCAACATCGAGATCAACGTGCCGCCGCAGCGGCTCGAGGGTGACGGGCTGGCCAGGTTCGAGGCACAGGTACGGGAGAGCCTGAACGCCGCCGAGGAGCACGCCGCCGGCGTCGACACGCGGCTGGCCATGATCGGCATCCTGCCGACGCTCCGGCGGGACCAGCTGACCCCCGACGTGCTGTCGGCCAACCCCCGGTATGCGCTGCTCAACGAGCAGATCTTCGCGGCGCGTGGCGAGGACCTCCAGATCGTCATCGACGGCGTCGAGCGGCTCAACGTGCGGTGCGACTCCATCGCGCCCGAGGCCGCCTGCACATCCGTACAGTTCCATCTCCAGGTGGCGCCGCAGCAGTTCGCCGCGTACTGGAACGCGGCCCAGGCCATCGCCGGTGCCCAGGTGGCGCTCGGGGCCAACGCGCCGTTCCTGTTCGGGCGGGAGCTGTGGCGGGAGACCCGCATCCCGCTGTTCGAGCAGGCCACCGACACGCGGGCCGAGGAGCTCAAGTCGCAGGGCGTGCGGCCACGGGTCTGGTTCGGCGAGCGCTGGATCACCAGCATCTTCGACCTGTTCGAGGAGAACGTGCGGTACTTCCAGGCGCTCCTGCCGATCTGCGAGGACGAGGACCCGGTGGCGGTGCTCGAGGCCGGCGGCGTGCCGCGGCTGGGCGAGCTGCGGCTGCACAACGGCACGATCTACCGCTGGAACCGGCCGATCTACGACGTGGTCGACGGCAAGCCGCACGTCCGCGTCGAGAACCGGGTCCTGCCCGCCGGCCCGACCGTCGTCGACAGCATGGCCAACGCCGCCTTCTACTTCGGCCTGGTGCGCCGGCTCGCCGAACAGGACCGGCCGGTGTGGACGCAGATGTCGTTCGGCGTGGCGGAGGAGAACTTCCACAACGCCGCCAGGCAAGGCATCGACGCGGCCCTGTTCTGGCCCGGTCTCGGCTCGGTGCCGGTGACCGAGCTGGTGCTGCGGCGCCTGCTGCCGCTCGCCCACGAAGGGCTGGAGGGCTGGGGTGTCGCACCGGAGCAGCGCGACCGGCTGCTCGGCATCATCGAGCAGCGCTGCCTGTCGCACCGCAACGGTGCTGCCTGGCAGGTCGAGACCGCGCACGCCATCGAGGGCAGGGGCCCCGTCGAGCGGGACGACACGATGCGGAAACTGCTGCAGGAGTACCTTCCGAGGATGCACTCCAACGTCCCCGTCCACGAATGGTGAAAGGAGCTTGCCGAGGGGCCGCGGCGTTCACTGCGAAACGGGCACCAGACTTCGGCTGGGCGGGATGACCACCGGTCTCGGCTGCGTGATCCGGGCCACGACCAGGGTGCCGACGACACCGATCAGCGCGTATCCGGCGAGGATCAGCGCCGACCGCCCGACGCCGACGCTGTCGAAGTAGACGATGCCGCGGATCGCCTCGGTGCCGAGCCCCGGCGGGAGCCACGGTCCGACCGCCCGCCAGAAGGGCGGCAGCAGCGGGGCGGGATAGGCGCCGCCCGCGCTCGGGTTGCCCAGCACCACGAACAGCAGCACGGCCAGCCCGGTGCCGACGAAGCCGAACGCGGCCTGCAGCGCCATCGTGAAGCAGCCCGAGGCGAACACCAGCAGGGCGCCGAACCACCACAGCCGGCCCAGGTGCCCGTCGGTCGCGCCGAAGACGGCGCCGCTGATGAGAGCCCCGCCGATGCCGGACAGCAGCGCGTACGCCAGCAGCGAACCCAGGCGGATGAGCGCCCGGTGCGGGTTGGCCGGCCGGGAGCCCTTGCTCGTGCTGACCGCGATCGCGACGAGGTAGCCGCCGACCACCCAGCCGAGCGCGAGGTAGAAGCCGGACAGGCCGCGGGCGTCGCCGAGCAGGGCCGGCTTCGCGTCCTCCGTGGTGAACGCCCGCTCCTGCTGGTCCTCGAGCGGCGTGAAGATCTGGACGAGGGCCTGGCCGACGCTCGCCCCGGCACCGCTGGCGATGATGAGCCGGTCGGTGGCGTCCTGCGCCGAGACGATGAACGCGCCGTACACCTCCCGGCGGTTGATCATCCGGCGCGCCGACTCCTCGGTGGGCACGGCCCGCGCTTCGAGCGGCTCACCCGGCAGCGAGTTGAGCCGGTCGACCAGCTCGGTCAGGGCTGCGGCCGGTGCGGTGACGGCCACCGGGATGCGGTGCGGGGTCGGCTCGTGGAACGCCCCGATGTAGCTGGCGATGAACCCCAGCTGGAGGGCGAGGACGGCGAGGACCAGCGCACCGGCGCGCGGCGTGACACCGTCGCGCAATTCATGAAGAAATCCCGCTTTCACCGTTTTTGACGTTATCGTACCGGCGGAACACCCATACCCTCATCAGCACGAATCGCATGACCGTCGCGGTCAGGTTGGCTCCTACCGGTACCGCCAGCTCCACCGCGTGCGTGTGCAACGAGCCCGACCCTGTCCGGGGCTTCCGGGCGGGCTGTGCGCCGGCTGGGAACCTATCCCAGGTCGAACAGCATGCAGGTCGAGGTCGCGTGCGCGACGAGCCCGCCGCGGGCGTCGGTGATCTGCGCCTGGGCCAGCGCGGTGCGGCGGCCCTTCGAGATGACCGTGCCCTCGCAGGTCAGCAGGCCGGACGCGACGGCCGCCGGGCGCAGGAACTTGGTCGTGAGGTCGAGGGTGGTGTATCCGACGCCGGCCGGCAGGGTGGAATGCACGGCGCACCCGGTCGCGGTGTCCAGCAGGGTCGCGAGGACACCGCCGTGGATGCTGCCCAGGGGGTTGTAGTGGTACTCCTGCGGCTCCAGGGTCACCACGACGCGCCCGTGCTCCGCCTCCAGCCGCCCGGTCCCCAGCAGATGGCTGACCGGCGGCGCGGGCAACTCGCCGCGGGACATCGCCTGCAGCAGTTCGAGGCCGCTGCGCTTGCCCAGCTGGGCGGCGTTTAGCATCGGGTCGGACCAGGAGAAGGTACGGCTGCGGAGCCCGTCCTGAGTCTGCGTCATGGACTCAGGTTCTCGCGCCCCTGCTGGATCTGTCAACCAGACTCAGGTGGGGATAGCCTGGGTGCATGAGACCCGCGGCACTCGAGTGGTCTGTGGAAAACTGCACCATCGGCCGGACGATGGCGATCCTCGGTGAGCGCTGGACGGTTGTGGTCCTGCGAGAGGTCTTCAACGGCATCTTCCGGTTCGACGACATGCGCGAGCGGACCGGCATCCCCCGTCAGGTGCTGACCAACCGGCTCGGCGTGCTGGTGGAAAACGGCGTGCTGCGCCGTGTTCCGTATCGTGAGCCCGGCGCGCGGGCGCGCGACGAGTACCGGCTCACCGAGAAGGGCTTCGATCTCTACCCGCTGCTGGTCGCGGTCCGCGAGTGGGGCGACCGCTACCTTGCCGACCCGGGCGGCCCGCCCTTGGCGACCGTCCACCGCGACTGCGGCGCCGAGGTCCACGCCGTCCTGATCTGCGAGGCCGGCCACGCCGAGATCCCTCCGCGCGACGTGCTCCCGCAGCCCGGCCCGGGCGCCCGCCGCCGCGCAGTGTCGACCCCGTCCCCGTAGGCCGCGTCCGACCCCCATGTCCTCCACTGCGGGCCGCGACAGGCCGTAAGCCCGGTGAGGTCTGTCACTTTCCGTAAATCGGTAAAGCGCGAAGAGTGGCCAACCTGTTGACAACGCTCCGCAACCGGCTGCTGAACCATGGATCACGGCGAGTCGTCGACCCGTGGAAGGGGACCGAATGCCGAGCAAGTACCGGAGCGCACTGGGTGTCGCCGCCGCCGCGATCATCGGGATCGCGGCCCTAGCGACCCCGGGCGGGCCGGCAGCCGCAGCACGCCGGCCGGCAACGGCCGCCGGCGACCTGACCCGCGTCATCGTCACCTACGACGATCCTGACGCGGCCGCCCGCGCGGTGACCCGCACCGGCGGCACGGTCGGCCGGCCGTTGTCGATCGTGGCCGGCTTCGCGGCTGAGGTACCGACGCAGCAGATCACCGCGCTGGAGGCCGCACCCGGGGTGCGGGCGGTGGCCCTCGACGGTGAGGTGGACCTCCAAGGTAATCGATGGCGCGCTGATGGCGACCCGAACTCCATGTACAACGTGGTCCGGGCCACCGGCGCTGTCGACGTGTGGCGGAAGAACGACCCCGCCGGCAAGAACATCCTCGGTACGGGCATCGGCGTCGCCCTCATCGACTCCGGCGTCGCGCCGGTCAAGGGGCTCAACGACCCGGCCCGGATCGTCAACGGCCCGGACCTGTCGTTCGAGTCGCAGGCGCCGAACCTGCGGTACGTCGACACGTTCGGGCACGGCACGCACATGGCGGGCCTGATCGCCGGGCGGGACCCGGACGTCAACCCGCTGACCGTCAACGTCCCGGGCAACTTCACCGGCATGGCGCCCAACGCCAACCTGATCAGCGTGAAGGTCGCCACCGCCGACGGTGCGACCGACGTCTCGCAGGTCATCGCGGCGATCGACTGGGTCGTCACGCACCGCAACGACCCGAGGCTCAACATCAGGGTGCTGAACCTGTCGTTCGGCACCGATTCCTACCAGGACGCACGCCTCGACCCGCTCTCGCACGCGGTGGAGGCGGCCTGGAAGAAGGGAATCACGGTGGTGGTCTCCGGCGGCAACGACGGCAAGACCCGGACCGCGCTGTCGATGCCGGCGGCCAACCCGTACGTCATCGCGGTCGGCGCCGCCGACTCGAAAGGTACCGACTCGCGCTCCGACGACGTGGTCGCCGACTTCAGCAGCCGGGGCAACACCACCCGGTCGGTCGACCTGACCGCGCCGGGCCGCTCGATCGTGGGGCTGCGGGATCCCGGCGCGTACATCGACGTGAACTACCCGACCGGGCTGGTGCCGGGCGACACGACCGGCCGGTTCTTCCGGGGCAGCGGCAGCTCGCAGGCCGCGGCCATCACCTCCGGCGCGGCGGCACTGCTGCTGCAGCAACGCCCGGGACTCACGCCGGACCAGGTGAAGAAGCTGCTCACCAGTACCGCCGATGCCATGCCGGCGGCCGAGGTCCTGGGCCGGGGCGCGGGCCAGCTCAACATCCTGAAGGCGATCCAGGCGCCGACGCCGACGACCACCCAGACCTGGGCGGCGTCGACCGGCACGGGCTCGTTGGAGAGTTCCCGCGGTACCGCACACGTGGCGGACCCGACCACGGACACGGAGCTCACCGGCGAGACGGACATCATGGGCCGCGCCTGGAACGGCACGACCTGGGCGAAGGCCGCCTCGGCGGGCACCGCGTGGAGCGGCGGCACCTGGAACGGGGCCGTCTGGACCGGCACCTCGCTCACCGGCACCACAACGACCGGGCGGAACTGGACCGGCGTGACCTGGTCCGGCACCAACTGGGCCGGCCGCACCTGGAGCGGGCGCACGTGGAGCGGCGCCGTATGGGACGGCCGCACATGGAGTGGCCGAACTTGGTCAGGAACGACGTGGAGCGGCCGAACTTGGAGTGGGAGCTACTGGTCCGCCTCCATCTGGAAGTAACCGGGTCAGAAACATCAACAGGGCAGGAATGACAAAAGTGCGCGGGTGGAGCCGCCCGGACGCCCGGGTCGCGGCGCTCAGCCTCTGGTTGGGCGTCGCGACCGTCGTGGCACACACGCTGTGGGTGCGCGACGCCGGGCTGCCGGAGAACCCGGATCCGGTTCCGTTGGGGATCCTGCTCGTCGCGTTCGCGCTGACCGAGGGGTTCGCGGTGCACATCCGCGTCCGCCGCGGCGGGCACGCGATGAGCCTCAGCGAGATCCCGATGGTCCTGGGGCTGCTGTCCACCGACCCGACCCTGCTGCTCGCGGTGCGCCTCCTCGGCGGCGTGATCGGCCTGGCTCTCCTGCGCGGCCAGCGCGGCGTCAAGCTCGGCTTCAACATGGCCCTCCTCGGCGTGCAGACCACGGCCACGGCCGCCATGCTGCACGCCCTCGCCGGGCCGCACCCCGGGACGGGGCCCGCGGGGTGGTTGTACGTCCTGATCGTCATGCTGATGTCGGACGTCATCGCCGCCGTCCTCGTCACGGCCGTGATCGCCCTGCACGACGACCCGACGGAGTGGAAGCGCCTGCCCCGCGCCCTGCAGGGCCTGCCACTCGTGGTCGTCACCACGAGCATCGGCCTGATCAGCGCGCTGGCCATGGAGCGCGACCGGCGGGCCATCGCGCTGCTCGCGATCGTCTCAGTGATCATGTATTTCGCCTATCGCGCGTACAACCGGCAGAGCCAGGGTCACCAGCAGGTGGAGGAGCTGTACGCGTTCACGCGCGCCCTGGACGGCCCGCTCGACACCGGCGGCGTCGCCCGGATCGTCCTCGAGCAGGCCCGCGACCAGTTGCGCGCGGAGCGGGCCGAGCTGATCCTGCCCGGGCCGGAGAGCACCTACGTGCGGCTGCGCATGTACGGCCGGCACACGCTGGACACCAGCGTCGTCGACGCCCTGCCGGACACCGCCTGGTGGCAGCCGGCGCGCCGCGGTGAGCCGGTTCTCGTCGCGCGGGGCGGCCGCGTGATCGGGTCGATCGAGGACGGCATCGCGGTGCCCGTACCGCTGAACGACGGTGCGACCGGGGTGCTCCTCGTGGCCGACAGCCTCCCCGACATCCCGACCTTCGGCGAGCAGCACGTGCGGCTGTTCCAGGCCCTCGCCAACCACGCCAGCCTCTCGCTCACCAAGGCCCGACTGCTCGACGAACTGCGGCAGGAGGTGGCGCAGAAGGAGCATCTGGCGCTGTACGACCCGCTGACCGGCCTGCCGAACCGGCAGCGGTTCCAGGCGCTGACCGACGAGCTGCGCGCCGCCGACACGCCGGCCGCCGTCCTGCTCATGGACCTCGACCGGTTCAAGGACGTGAACGACGCGCTCGGCCACGACGTCGGCGACGAACTGCTGCGGCAGGTCGGCGAGCGGCTGCAGACCCGGATCGACGGCCGCGGCACGGTGGCGCGGTTCGGCGGTGACGAGTTCGCCGTACTGCTGCCGGACATCCGCACGCACGAGGTCGCCGTCGCGGTCGGCGACGACCTGGCGGCCGCGATGGAGCACCCGATCGCCATCGGCCACCTGCGGCTCAACGCCCGTGTCAGCATCGGCATCGTGCTCGCCCCGGAGCACGGCCACGACGCCAAGACGCTGATCCAGCGCGCGGACGTGGCGATGTACGTGGCGAAGACGACCCGCGGCGGGGTGCGCGTCTACCAGCCGGACGACGACCGCAACAGCCCGCGCCGGCTGGCGATGGTCGCCGACCTGCGGGAGGCGATCCAGCGCCACGACATCGTCGTGGTCTTCCAGCCGAAGCTCGAGACCGCGACCGGCCTGGTCGTCGGCGCCGAGGCCCTGGCCCGCTGGCACCACCCGGTGCACGGGTTCGTGCCGCCGGACGAGTTCATCCCCCTGGCCGAGCACAGCGGGCTGATCCGGCCGCTGACCCTGCACGTGCTGGAGGTGTCGCTGCGCCGCTGCGCGTCCTGGCGCCGGATGGGACACGATCTCCACGTCGCGGTCAACCTGTCGCCGAACAGCCTCCAGGAGGCGGACCTGCCCGACATCGTGGACCGGCTGCTGGGCCAGGCCGGGGTGCCGGCGAGCGCGCTGACCCTGGAGATCACCGAGAGCACGATCATGGCCGACCCGACCGGCGCGCTGGTCACGCTCGACCGGCTGCACGCACTCGGCGTCAAGCTGGCGATCGACGACTTCGGCACCGGGTACTCCTCGCTCGGCCGCCTCCGTGAGCTGCCGATCCACGAGATGAAGATCGACCGGTCGTTCGTACAGCGGATCGCGGTCGACCACCGGGACCGGGCCGTGGTCCGCTCGGCCGTCCAGCTCGGCCACGCGCTCGACCTGATGGTCGTCGCCGAGGGCGTCGAGGACGTGCATACCCTGAGCCACCTGCGGCAGGAGGGCTGCAACCTGGTCCAGGGCTACCACATCTCCAAGCCGCTGCCGGCGGACGATTTCGCGGAATGGCTGGCCGCCCGTGTGCCGATGCTGGGAGGCGCATAACGTTCGGGCATGTGCACCGTGCTCCTCCGGTTCAACCCCGACAGTCCGTGGCCCGTCCTCCTCGCCGCGGTCCGCGACGAATACCTGGCCCGCCCCTGGGAGCCGCCCGCCGAGCACTGGCCGGGCCGGTTCGGCGGCCGTGACAGCACCGGCGGCGGCACGTGGCTCGCCGTCGACCCCGCCCGCCCGTGTGCCAGCGCCGTGCTCAACGGCTTCCCGCCGCTGCCCTCGCAGGGTGACCGCCCGACCCGCGGGTCACTGCCCCTGGGCACTGTTCCGGACGACGAGGTGTTGCGCACGTTCGATGCGTTTCACCTGGTACGGGCCGAGCCCACCGAGGTCGAGGTGATCTCGTGGAACGGAGTCTCGATCGAGCGGCGGCTCCTCGAGCCCGGCGACCACGTCATCGTCAACCAGGGCATCGACGTAAACGACTTCGCGCCGCTGCGCCTGGCCGCGACCCCGAACCCGAAGCCCGGCCCGGCCACCGCCGACGCCTGGGGTGACTGGGTGGGCCTGCTGGCCGGCGGCGAGTTCACCGGCGCCGCCGAGCGCCCGATCCTGATCCGCCGGGAGGTCGACGGCCTGGAGTACGGCTCGGGCTCGGCCGCCCTGGTCGCGATCGGCGAGCCGGGAGTCCGTTACGACTTCACCGCCAACCCGGGCCCGTCAGCTGTCTGGCAGGAGATCCCGCTCCCCGGCAGCCTGTAGCGAGGCGTTCCACAGCCGCTCGGCGCGGGACGGGCTCGTCGACCTCGGGGCGACCGCCCGGCACCAGCGCCGACTCGGGGGCCGTCGACAGCCAGGTCAGGGTGTCGGCGGCCCGCGCCGGGGAGGTGAACAGCCCGCCGGTCACGGTTTGCCGCGGATGTGAAGGGCGGCGGTCATGATCAGCCAGGCCGACACCGCCACCAGGGCGGTGCGCTCCATGAGGCCGGTGAACAGGCCCCGGCCCAGCAGCGCGATGCCGGCGGCGGAGAGGATCAGCGGCGGGTAGGCGACCAGGATGCCGAACCGCCCCACGCGGCGCAGGGCGGTGGCGTCGGGCTGGGTGGCGTAGAGGAGCATGACCAGCGCCAACAGCAGCAGGGCGCCGATCGCTCCGGCGGCGTGCACAAGATCGTTTGCCGTCGGCGTCTCGTAGGGCGGGAGCGGGCAGCCGGGGCTGCACGTCACCAGCCCGGACAGGCCCGCGAGCGGCGCCGCGACGGCCAGGGTCAGGCCGCCCAGTCCGGACACCATCGCCATGGGTGCCAGCACGAGGCCGCCGATCCGGACGGGGAAGCTCAGCGTGTGCCGTGCCGGCACCGCCAGCAGCGCCAGCGACGCCGCCAAGAGCAGCATGCTGGCCCGGTAGAGCCCGGCGTGCGGGGCGCCCGCGACGCCAGACTCGCTGACATACCGGAAGGGGGCCGATCCGGCGACGGAGACGGCGAGCCCCACGGCGCCCAGGCAGGCGGCCGCGGTGGCCAGGCCCGCACACCAGCGCCGGAGATCAAGCACCACTCAAGCCTAGTGACGCCCCTCGTGGCGCCGGCGATCCATAGCACGGTCGGATACCCCCGCCCCGCGCCTTCCGGTGAGAGTGAGATGTTTCGATGGTGTGTCGAGATGCGAAAACGGCAACTCTCGATGCCTTGAGGTCTTCTGCCTGCCCCGCCGACGCCCTACCGTCTCTGTATGGATCTGGAGCTGCGGCACCTGAGGGTCGTATGTGCGATCGCCGACGCCGGCAGCGTCACCAAGGCGGCGTCGGTTCTCGGGCTCGCCCAGCCGGCGCTGACGGCGCAGCTGCAGCGCATCGAGCGGGCGCTCGGTGGCGTGCTGTTCGAGCGTGACCGGCGCGGCGCGCGGGCGACCCCGCTCGGTGAGCTGGTGCTGGCCCGGGCCAGGGTGTTGCTGCCCGCGGTGAAGGGCCTGCAGGACGAGGCGACCCGGCTGGCCAGCACGGCAGGGACGGCGGGACGCTACCGGATCGGCGCGGTCAACGGCCCGATCCTCGGCGGGCTCGTCCACCGCCTCACCACCAACCACCCGGGCGCGCAGGTGAGCACCCACGCGTCGTGGTCGGCGGCGGAGCTCGGCGACATGGTGCTGGCCGGCAAGCTGGACTTCGTGCTGGTGGGCGCCTGCGGTGACGCGCCGCCCGCGACCGACACCGGCCTGGCCTGGCGGGTCGTCGCCGCCGACCCGGTGTTCCTGCTGCTGCCCGGGGGCCACACGCTCGCCGACCGCGATGAGGTGGACCTGGCGGAGCTCGCCGATGCGCAGTGGGTCGCCGCACCGGGCGACGGCTGCTTCTCGGCCTGCCACGCGGCGGCCTGCGCACGGGCGGGGTTCACGCCCAAGGTGCTGTTCGAGACCGAGGTGCGGGGCGCGATCGACCTGATCGAGTCCGGCGACGCCGTCGGCCTGTGCCAGGCGACGCTGCGCCCGATGGCCGGCCTGGTGGCGGTGCCCATCATGGGCGCGCCGCTGCACTGGCGGCAGATGATCGGCTGGCTCCCGGACGGCCCGGCGGCCGACGTCGCCGGGCAGGTCTGGGCCTATGCGATCGAGTCGTACGCGGACGCGGTGCGCAAGAACGACCGCTACTCGGCCTGGCTGGGCCGCCACCCGGACCGCCGCAGCCTGGCCCTGTAGTGCCCTGTCCTCGCCTGTCCCACGCGCGATCTTGCAGTTGTGGTGCCGGGACACTTTCACGATGTCCGGGTTTGTGGGGCACCACAACTGCAAGATCAACGCAGGTCCGGGGCGACCCGAGGGCGGCCCGGGCCGGATCAGCCGGTGAAGCTGGCCGTGATCTGGGTGAACTGCCAGTTGTTCTGGGCGATGCCGCTGCAGTTGGAGACCACGCCGCCGCCGGGGCACGGACGGTCGCGGTTGACGGACCAGAACGCCAGGCGCGCCAGGTGGTTCGTCTGGGCGTAGTCGCGGATCTGCTGCCAGTACGCGACCGAGGTCAGCTCCTGCTGGTCGGACAGGCCGTTCATGCCCGAGATGCCCATGTGCCGGTAGGCCGTGGCGTCATCCCAGCCGAACGCCGACTTCAGCGTGTTCTTCAGGCCCTCGGAGGCGCTGACGGTGCTCTGGTACATGTTGGCGCCGCCGCCGAAGTCGAACGGCATGATGGTGAACACGTCGATGTTCGCGCCGGTCTGCGCGGCCCGCGTGATGAGCTGCTGGGCGTAGTAGCCGGGGCCGGTCGTCGAGGTGCCGAACGTGATGATCGTCTTGAGGTTCGGGTTGTTCTGCTTGACGATCTTCAGTGCGTCGACGATCCGGTTGCGCACGGTGTCGTTCTCGAACTCGTCCGTGTTCTCGATGTCGATGTCGATGGCCTTGAGGTTGTACGTGTTGATGACCTGCTGGTACGCGTTGGCCAGAGCCTGCGGGGTGGAGCAGTTCGGGCCGAGCTTGTTGCCGCTCCAGCCGCCGAACGACGGGATGACGTCGCCGCCGCCCGCGCGGACCTGGTTGATCACGGTCTGGTCGATGCCGCCGGTCAGCGGGCGGTTGCCGTCCCATGCCGGGGTGCAGCCGCCACCGGAGAGCACGAACGCCAGCGTGAACCAGCGGATGCCGGTCGCCGCCTGTACGGTCTGCGGGTTCGGCTGGTCGCCCCACTGGTACAGGTACGGGGCCGCCTGCCAGCCGCTCGGCGGGTTGGTGGTTCCGCCCGTCGTGGTGGCGGTGACGCTGTTCGACGCGGCGGACTCACCCTGCGCGTTGTAGGCCTTGACCGTGTACGTGTGCGTCGAGCCGGCCGCCAGCCCGGAGATCGTGGTGGTCGTGCCGGTGAGGGTGGCGCGCACCGCGGTGCCCTCGTAGACGCGGTAGCCCGTGACGGTGCCGGACGAGCCGCTCCACGCCAGCGCGAGGCTGGTGTTCGTGGTCGCGGTGACCTGGAGGTTCGTCGGGGCGGACGGCGTGCCCGGGTTGGTGCCGCCGGCGCACGAGGCGCCGTTGAACGTGCAGTTGGCCGGGTCGCCGTTGCCGCTGGCCACGAAGCCGAAGCTGGCCGTGCCGCCGGGCGGGATGGTGCCGTTCCACGAGTTGGTGAACGTGACGCGGCCCGTCGTGCCGGTCCGGTTGGCGTCCCACGACGAGCTGATCGCGGTGCCGGAGGGCAGGTCGAAGGCGACCGTCCAGCCGTTGATCGTCGAGGTGGTGCCGTTGGTGATCGTGTACTTCGCTTCGTAGCCGGTGCCCCAGCTCGAGGTCCGCACGAAGCTCGCGGTGGCGGGTGCCGCGAAGGCCGGTGTAGCGATGATGACGGTGGCCGCGGCCGTCGCCAGGGCAGCCGCGATCACCCCGATTCGCAGTCTCACGATGGGTTCCTGCCTCGGGTAGAAGGGGGTTGGGCGCCCTGCTGGGAGGCTACCGTCAACTTTCTTAACAGTAAAGACACCGGTCGATAGCCTTATGCTGATCTTGCAGTTGTGGTGCACCGTAAACCCGGACATCGTGGGAGTCTCGAGGCGCCGCAACTGCAAGATCAACGCGTGCGGAGTGGGCGGGGGTGGGCGAGGTGGCGCTACCCTCCAGCCGTGGAGGACACCACGACCAGCGACTCCCGGGCGGAACTCGTCCAGGCCGCCGCGCGGCGGTGGCGGTCGCAGCTCATCGACCTGGGCGGGCGCAACACGCTGCTCTACTATCGCGACCTCAAGGCCGGCACCCTCGACCTCTCGGGGGCCGAGCGGGTCGCGGTCGAGGCGCTGCTCGGCGGGCGCACCATGCCGCTCGGCCAGCTCTTCCCGGAGCGCGAGCAGCATGCCGCCGCGGTCAAGCGAGCCCGCACGATCCGGAACAAGGCCCGGGAGCTCGCCGAGGAGCGGGGCATCGAGACCTGCTTCGCGGCCATCGGCAGCGCCACCTGGAGCGTCCCGGCCGGGGGAGGTGCCGCGCCGGCCGCGCCCGTGCTGCTGCGGTCCGCCGTGCTGCACGCCCGTGGCGCCGCCGAGGACGACTTCGACGTCACCCTCGCCGGCGACCTCGAACTCAACCCCACGCTGCTGCAGCGGCTCGAAGAGGACTTCGGGGTCCGGGTCGACGCCGACGAGCTCGAGGAACTGGTCAGTTACACCGCGGGGTTCGACCCGCAGCCGCTCTACGAGCGGCTCGTCAAGGAGACCTCCGGCAGGGCCCACGGTTTTGCGGTCAACCCGCGCTTCGTGCTCGGCACGTTCTCCTACGCGAAACTGCCGATGGTCACCGATCTGCGGGTCGCCGCGCCGGTGCTCGTCGGCCACGACGTCATCGCCGCGATCGCGGGCGACCGTATGGCCCAGTCGGCGCTGCGTCCGGTCACCGGCATCGAACTGCGCGATCCCGACCTGATCCCGCCGGAGGACGAGTTCCTGGTCCTCGACGCCGACTCGTCCCAGAACTTTGCCATCAACGCCGTGCTGGCCGGGCAGCACAGTGTCATCAAGGGCCCGCCCGGCACCGGCAAGAGCCAGACCATCGCCAATCTCATCGCGTCGCTCGTCGCGCGGGGCAAGCGGGTGCTCTTCGTCGCCGAGAAGCGGGCCGCGATCACCGCCGTCACCGACCGGCTCAACCGGCGCGGCCTGGGCAACCTCGTGATGGACGTGCACGACGGCACGACCTCGCGGCGCAAGGTCGCCGCCGATCTCAAGGCCGCCTTCGACTCCGCCGCCCGCATCGCCCAGCCGGACCTCGGCGTGCTGCACGAGACGCTCGCCGCCCGCCGGGCCACGCTCAACGACCATGACGACGCGCTGCACCGCGTTCGCGAACCGTGGGGCATCAGCGCGTACCAGTGCCAGAACACCCTGATGGCGCTCTCCTCGGTGGTGTGGCCGGTGACCGCGGTCCGGCTGCGTGGACAGGCCCTCACCGCGCTCGACGGGGCGACCGCGCGGCGGGTCCGCGAGCAGTTGCGCGACTACGCGACGCTCGGCGGGTTCACGCTGAGCGGGCAGGAGTCCGGCTGGATCGGCGCCGAAGTGCGCACACCGCAGGACGCGGAGACGGCGTTCGACCTGGCCGAGCGGCTCGCCGAGCAGACGTTGCCCGCGGCGCGCCCGGCGCTGCGGTACGTGCAGGACGGCACCGGCCTGCACACGCCCGCCGACCTCGCCGGCTGGCAGCAGCGCTTCGCCTTCCTCGACGCGGTCGCGGCGACCTTCGCCCAGTTCCGCGAGGACGTGTTCCGCTCCGACCTGCCACTGCACATCGCGTCGGCCGCCGACCGGGCATGGCGGCGCGAGCACGCCGGCCGGCCCGGCACCGACACCGGCTGGCTCGCCCGGCGTCGCATGCGCAAGCAGGCGGCGGCGCTCTGGCGCGGCCCCGGCACGCCGAGCCGGCAGCAGCTCTTCACCGGGCTCTCGGCCGCGCTCGCCCAGCGGGATCAGTGGTCCCGGCTGGCCGTTGACGGCGGGCTGCCGCGCCTGCCCGCCGAGCTCGGCCGTGCCCGGGCCGCCTTCGACCAGCTGGACCGGGCCGTCGCGCAGCTCTCGAGGTACGTGCCTCGCATCCCCCTCGCGTCGATGGACCTCGACCGGCTGGGTCGTGTGCTCGCCGGACTTGCCGGCGACGAGCGCACGCTGCGGCGCATGCCCCGGCTCAACGAGTTGGGCGCCGCGTTCACCGCGCTCGGCCTCGACCCGCTGGTGGCCGACCTGCAGAGCCGCCGCCCCGACGCCGACCTCACCGGCGCGGTCTTCGACGCCTGCTGGAACGCCTCGATCCTCCAACACCTCAACTTCACCGACCCGCGCATCGGCGCCTTCGACGGGCCGCTGCACGCGCGGACCGTCGTCGAGTTTCGCGACGCCGACCGGCGGCACATCGACGCGACCGCGACCCGGGTCCTGCGCGCCGTCGCCGAGCACATCACGCGCACCCGCGACGAGCACCCGGACGAGAGCCGCCTCGTCGAGCACCAGGCCAACCTCAAGCGCCGCCACCTGCCGATCCGTCAGCTGTTCGCCGCCGCGCCGCACATGCTCACCGCGCTGCGGCCGTGCTGGGCGATGAGCCCGCTCGTCGTCTCGCAGCTGCTGCCGGCCCAGGCCGACCTCTTCGACGTGGTCGTCTTCGACGAGGCCAGCCAGGTGACCCCGGCCGACGCGGTGCCGGCCCTGCTGCGGGCGCGCCAAGTCGTGGTCGCCGGTGACGAGCACCAGCTGCCACCCACGTCGTTCTTCACCGCGGCGGAGGAGGGCGCGGCCGCCGACCCGCTCGGCGTCAACGCCGACGGCTCCATCGACCTGTCCCTGACGTCCGGCTTCGAGTCGATCCTCGACGTGCTGACCGCGCTGCTGCCGGCGTACCTGCTGCGCTGGCACTACCGCAGCCAGGACGACCGGCTGATCGGGTTCTCCAACGCGCACATCTACGACCGTTCACTGGTCACCTTCCCCGGCATCGCCGGCACCGGCTCGCTCCAGCACGTCCACGTCGCCGGGTTCAGCGACGGCGAGAGCGTCGACGCCGAGGTCCAGCGGGTCGTTGAGCTGGTGCTGCAGCACGCGCAGCTGCGGCCCAACGAGTCCCTCGGCGTCATCACCATGGGCATCACCCACGCCGAGCGGATCGACCTGGCCCTGCGCAAGGCGCTGTCCGCCCGCTCCGAACTGCACGCGTTCTTCAGCGAGACCGCCGGTGAGCCGTTTTTCGTCAAGAACCTCGAGCGGGTCCAGGGGGACGAGCGCGACGCGGTGATCCTGTCGATCGGCTACGGCAAGAACTCGGCCGGCCGGCTGCTCTACCGCTTCGGTCCGCTGCTGCTGCCCGGCGGCGAGCGGCGGCTCAACGTGGCCGTCACCCGTGCGCGGCGGCGGATGACGCTGGTCAGCTCGTTCACCGCGGCCGACATGGACCCGGCCCGCAGCGCCGCCGACGGCGTGCGGCTGCTCCGCTCGTACCTCGAGTACGCGGAGTCCGGCGGCACCTCGCTCGGGTCGGCGGCCGTGGACCGGCCGGCGCTGAACGCGTTCGAGCAGGACGCGCGGGAGCGGCTCACCGCGGCCGGCATCCCGGTGACCCCGCAGTTCGGCGTGGCCGGGTACTTCATCGACTTCGCCTGCGCGCACCCCCAGCGCCCCGAGGAGATGGTCCTGGCGATCGAGACCGACGGCGCGACGTACCACTCCTCCTGCACCGCCCGCGACCGGGACCGGCTGCGGCAGGAACAGCTGGAACGGCTGGGCTGGCGGTTCCACCGGATCTGGTCGACGGACTGGTTCGCCGACCCGGTGGCGGAGACCTCACGGGCGCGGGCGGCGTTCGACGAGGCGGTGGCCGCCGCCGACGCGAAGCGCACCGACGAGCCGACCGTGGTGCTGCGACCGCCGGTCGAGGATGCGCCACCGGCGGACGACACGCGTGCGCTGCCCCGGCCGGTGTTCGCGCCGGGCCGGCCGATCGGGGAGTACCCGCACGCGCTGCTCGTCGACCTGATCCGCTGGATCGAGTCGGACACCCTGCTGCGCACCGAGGAGCAGGTGGTCGAGGAGGCCCGCAAGGAGCTCGGCTTCAAGCGCGGCGGCACGCGGATCAACGCGGCCCTGGCGGCCGCGTTGGCAGACGCGCGGGCCGTGGAGGAACGGAGCGCGGCGCGAGGCAGGGGCCTCGACGGCGCGTTACCGGCCGCCGCTGCCGACGAGACCCGTGTTCTGCCCGCGGTGCCCGGCGATCCCGACCCGGACCGGACCCGCGTGCTCCGGCCCGGCTTGTGGTCGTGATCGCGATCCGTTCGCGATCACGGGTGTGGCGGTTGGGCCTGGCTGGGTGGTGCGGTTACGGTTGGTAGATCAAGGGAAACTTCGGGTTGCCTGGACAGCCAGATGTTTCCGATGATCAAGCAACCCGGGTCGGGCCGAGCGCGGAGCACGGCCGTCCCGCACGACGGGGCCGCGGCGGTGAACGTGTACGAGCCGGCCGGGACGTAGTACGTGCCCGGACCCGCCGGGACCTTGACCGTCGCCGAGGTGCCTGTCGGCACCGTCGCCCACAGCGTCAGCGCACCGGCCGAGATCGACCAGTCGCTGACCGCCCGGCCGAACCGCGTCTCGTACGACGTCGCCGCCGATGTGAGCCCGCCGCCCGGCTGCGGCGCGATCAGCAGCGACCCCTGCCGTGCGCCGCCCGCGTTGCCCGCGCCCCGTAGCCCGGCCCGCCGTTCGCGCCGCCCGCGCCGCGCCGCCCGCACCGCGCCGCCCGCGCCGCGCCGCGCCGCGCCGCCCGCGCCGCCCGCGCCGCGCCGCCCGCACCGCACCGTGCTGCCCGTGCCGTGCTGCCCGTGCTGTGTCGCTGCCGGCCGGTCGCGGCGACCGAACCGCGCGCCGTAGCCAGCCGCCCGCGGCGACCGAACTGCCCGCCGTTCATCAGCGTTCGCTGGCCGCGCGCTGTGTCGTCTGCTGGCCGTGCCGGGTGCCTGCCGGGTCGAACCCGGTTCGGTCTCGCCGGCCGCGTTGTGCTGGGGAGCGGGTGGGTGCGGCCTTGTAGATCTCCGTGCCGGAGTTCGGGCGAATGCCAGCGCGGCGTTCCGGCGAACCGCAAGATGAAGGGGGTGTGGAGGTGGGATGCCGGGAAAGCTGCTCGTCATCGGCGGTGCGGAGAGTCATGACGCTGGTGACGATGCCATCCTCGAGCGCTTCGTGCTGCTCGCCGGTGGCACCGAAGCGCACATCGTCGTGATCGCCACGGCGAGCGAAAGCCCGGCCCAGCGCGAAAAAGAATACGGCGAAGTGTTCCACCGCCTCGGCGTCGAACGGGTCACGCCGTTGCGGCTCGAGAGCCGCGAGGACGCCAACGGTGATCTTGCCGTGTCCGCCATCGAACGCGCCACCGGGGTCTTCTTCACAGGTGGTGACCAGCTGCGGATCACCACCGTCGTCGGCGGTTCGAAAGTCGACTCGGCGTTGCACTCCCGGCTCGCCGACGGCATGATCCTCGCCGGTACCAGCGCAGGCGCCGCCATGATGTCCAGCACCATGATCCTCGGGGGCAGCATCGCCTCCGTCTCGACGTCCAGCGTGCTGACCGGGCCGGGCATGGAGTTCCTGCCCGGCGTGCTCATCGACATGCACTTCGCCGAGCGCGGACGGCTCAACCGGCTGCTCAGCGCCATCGCCATGTTTCCGCACGAGCTCGGTCTCGGCATCGACGAGAACACCGCCATCCTCGTCGAGGGAGACGTCTTCGAGGTACTCGGCGCCGGGGCCGTCACGGTCATCGACGCCGGACCCGCCCGCGCGATCAGCTGCCCCTCGCCGGACACGGTGCCCGGCGGCCCGATCGCCCTGTGGGGCGTCCAGCTGCACGTTCTGCCCGCCGGTCACCTGTTCAACCTCACCGAGCGGACGCCCGTGAAGAGATCGGAAGAAGACCATGCGCATTGACAGCAGCCGCCGGTTGCGGGGGCCCAACCGGTACCTCGCCCGGCCCGTCCAGGTCACCCGGGTCCTCCTCGAAGAGCTCACCGAGCGGGAGACCTGCGACGTCGAGGGCTTCCCCGAGCGCTTGCTCACGCTGCTGCCCGGCCTGGCCGACCACCACTGCGCCTTCGGCGCACCGGGCGGGTTCGTCAAGCGCCTGCACGGGGGCACCTATTTCGGCCACACCGCGGAGCACGTGGCCATCGAGCTGTCCAACCGGATCGGGCGGGAGGTCAACTTCGGCCGTACCGAGGGCACCGGCACCCCGGGCGAATACGACGTGATCACCGAATGCCCCGTCGACGAGCCGCTCGACTCCGACCTCGCCGAACGGCTGCTGGCGCTCGCCGTCGACGTGGTCCTCGCCGTCGTCGAGGGCCGCGAGCCGGTGTACGGGGAGGCGCTGGAGGCGCTGCGCCGCCGGTACGAACGCGAAAAACCCGGACCGAGCACCGCCGCGATCGCCGAAGCGGGCCGCCGCCGTGACATCCCCGTCGAGCGGGTCGGCGAGCTCAGCCTGCTGCGCCTGGGGTACGGCCGGCACCGCCGCCTCGTCTGGGCGGCGCTGACCGACCAGACCTCCGCGATCGGCGTCGACATCGCCGGTGACAAGGAGCTGACCCGCCGCCTGCTCGACGAGGCCGGCGTCCCGGTGCCGCGGGGCGGCCCCGCAGCCACCGTGGCCGAGGCACTGGACCTCTTCGCCGAGCTGGGCCCGCCGGTGGTCGTCAAGCCGCGGGCCGGCCGCCAGGGCCAGCACGTCTTCCTGGGCGTCGACACTCCGGACGCGGTACGCGCAGCGTTCGAGGCCGCCGGCGCCGACGGCGGCGACGTCGTGGTCGAGCAGCAACTCACCGGCCGCGACTACCGGGTGCTCACGGTCGGCGGGCAGATCATCGCCGCCGCCGAACGGGTCGCCGCGCACGTCGTCGGCGACGGTGTCAACGACGTCGAAGGGCTGGTCGCCCGCGCCAACGAGGATCCGCGCCGCGGCGTCGGCCACGCCCGCGAGCTGACCCGCCTGGCCGTCGACGACGTGGCCGCCACGCTGCTGCGCCGGCAGGGCCTGTCCGTCGCCGACGTGCCGGCCGAGGGGCAGATCGTGTGGTTGCGCGACAACGCGAACCTCTCCACCGGCGGTACGAGCGTCGATGTCACCGACCGCGTCCACCCGTCCGTCGCCGACCTGTGCCGCCGCGTCTCCGGGCTCGTCGGGCTCGACGTCGCCGGGATCGACCTGCGGCTGCCGGACATCGAGGCCGACCTCCCGCCGGCGGGCACGGCGGCGGGCGGCGGAGTGATCGAGGTCAACGCCGCGCCCGGCCTGCGCATGCACCTGGGGTCGCGGAACGACGTCGGAGGAGCGATCGTCGACGCGCTCTTCCCGCCGGGCGCCCCGTCGCGGATCCCGATCGTGGCGATCACCGGTACCAACGGCAAGACCACGGTCGCCAGGCTGACCGCGCACCTGCTCGCCGGTGCCGGCCTGCGGGTCGGCGTCACCACCACCGACGGCATCGCGATCGGCGGCCGGACCGTGCAGCGCGCCGACGCCACCGGCCCCCGGTCGGCCCGGGTCGTGCTCAGCGACCCGACCGTCGACGCCGCCGTCCTGGAGACCGCTCGGGGCGGGCTGGTACGGCAGGGCCTCGGCTACGACTGGAGCGACGTCGGCGTCATCACCAACCTCGCCTGCGACCACCTGGGCCAGGACGGCATCGAGAGTATCGAGGACCTCGTCGACCTGAAGTCGGTCGTCGCCGAGCGGGTCCGGGAGGGCGGCGCCGTTGTCCTCAACGCCGACGACCCGCGCAGCCGGCAGCTGACGTTTCCCGGCCGCGAGATCGTGTGGTGCAGCCTGGACCCGCGCAACCCGCTCGTACGGCAGCACTGGGACAGCGGCGGACGCGCGTACCTCCTGGCCGACGGCTGGCTGGTCGAGCTCGCCGACCAGCGCTGGGTGCCGCTGCTCGCCGTGAAGGAGCTCGGCGGCGGGTTCGGCGGCGCCGCCCGGCACCTCGTCGCCAACGCCCTCGCCGCGGCCGCCGCCGCGCGGTCCCTCGGGGTCGCCACCGCCCGCCTCGCCGAGCGGCTGCGGTCCTTCGGCGGCGCCGAGAACCCGGGCCGCGGGACGCTGCTGCGGGTGGGAGGGGTGCACGTCCTGGTGGACTACGCGCACAACCCCGCCGCCCTCGACGCCGTGAGCGACCTGGTCCAGCGGGTCTGGGGCTGCGAGCGGGCAGTGGCCACGATCACACTGCCCGGCGACCGCCGCGACGACCTGCTGCGCGAGTCGGCACGGGTGATCGCCGCGCGGTTCCAGCGTGTGGTGCTCTACGAGGACGCCGATCGGCGGGGGCGCTCGCCCGGAGAGGTGCCGGCCATCCTGCGCGACGAGTTGTTGCGCGTCGCGCCGGCCACGACCTGCGTCGACGTTCGCACCGTCGAGGAGGCGGTGCCCGCCGCGCTGGCGCTGGCCCGGCCCGGCGACGTCGTCCTGCTGCTGTACGAGAAGATCGAGCCCGTTCTTTCCCTGCTGGGCGCCCTCGGCGCGGTTCCCGTCGACGAGCGTGCACGTCCCGCGGAGCGGGTCGGGATGCTGGTGTGACTGATGTGAATCTGGGCAACACAGAGCTGCGGAGCGGCCCGACGGCCTGCCGCGGCCGCGGTGGTCACCCGGGCGCCCACTTCGGGTGGTTCTTCGGGGTGGTTCTTCGAGCAGCTCATCGAAGGGTTTGTCGGGCGACTCCTCCGGCAAGGGCCCGAAGAAGCCCAAGGAGAAGTACCAGGACGACGAGGACTGAATCCTTTTCGTAGGGTGATCGTCCGTTTGTAGGTTATGGCGTGCAACCTTCCTGCCTGGTACACAAGTCCTGATCCTCGTGGCGTCCGGTCCTCTGGCGGGCCGACTGCCCATAGGGTGTCGGGGTCGGAAGGTAGGAGGCGCCGTGCGGTTCGAGGTCAGCCGGGTCATGGACACGATCGAGCAGCGGCTGACGACTGACGTCACGCTCGCTCAGGCCGTGGTGGACCTGGCGGAGGTGGCCAGGTTCATGACCCTCGACGGGGGTCGGCCGATCAACCTGCTGCGTCTGGGCATGGTGATCGATGCGCTGAGTCGCTACCTGATCGACGCGGGCGCCATGCTCTATCCGGTGGTGGGCCGCGAGGTGCTCTCCGAGTCGGCGCTGACGTCGAAGGAGCGCATGGTCCTGGGCCGCTGGGCCGACGACGGCCTGATCGAGGTCACGCCGGTGGTGGCCGACCGACCCGTCGAGATCGCCGATTTCACCGGGCTTCCCCTGATTGTGGTACGGGACGTGCCGCAGTACGCCACACGGTTCCCCTGGCTGACCGACAGCCCCGAGCGGATCCTCCGGCTGATCCCGCGGGCCGGGGGCGCGGTGCTCAGCCCCGCTGGTGAGCCCGTTCCGCCCAAGGACGGCAAGGAACGCCTGGTGATCATGGGCAAGGCGACGCTGCCGATCATCCCGGTCGACCCGCCCACGGCGGACGCCTCCCCTGATGAGTCACCGGCGGATTCCTCCGCGTCCGACGCCTCTTCCCCGTCTTCTTCGGCTGCTCCGTCTCCTTCGGATTCTTCGACTTCGGCGGATGCCGCCGGCCCCCCGCCGGCTGATGCGGCTTCGGACGGCAAGGCCGGGCTGCAGTCGTTCAAGGCTCGCGGCTCCCAGCGCTTCGGCCGCACCCGGGTGGTGCGCCGCCGCTTCACCAGGGCCGAGCCGAGCGGCGTCGGTGCCGCGCTGATGGCCCGCGAGTGGCAGTGCAGCGAGCCCGACTGCCCCGCGTTCGGCCGGTTCCGCAGGATCGGCCAGCCGGTGCCGAGGATGCGCGCCGGCGTTCCCGCCTGCCCCCGCCACGGCGAGCCGCTCAAGGACGTGGGCCTCCGCCCGCCGGCCTTCGCGGTGGCGGTGGTGGTGGAGGACCTGGCGCGGCGCAGGTTCGTGGTGAGCTCCGAGCACCCGGTGGTGGTCGGCCGCGAGCCCGCCGATCCTGAGGACGTCTCCGTGGGCTCCTGGCTGCACGAGGCCGCAGCGGCGTGGATCGCCAAGGAGCATGTGAAGCTGGCGGTGGACGGCGACCGCCTGGTGGTGACCGACACCAGCGACAACGGCACGGTCATCTGGAAGCGCTCGGCGCCCGACATCAAGGAGGAGACCGAGCGTTTGTACCGCAAGTCGTACAAACTGGACGGATGGGACTCGGTGGAGCTGTACACGGGCGTCGAGTTGGTGGTCGGCGACCACCGCCTCCAGACCGTGGTCGGTTCCGAGCCCGCGTCAGTCCTGCTGGACGCCCCGACAGTCGCCCTGCGCCTGGTCGACTAATGCTCAGTTCCTCTTTGGGGGTGTAGGTCATCGGTGCCCTGCGGTGGGATGCGGGGGGCGATCTGTCATGCCGAAGTTGCTGTACGCGCGTCCTCCGGTCGATGCGGAGGAGGGGTGCAAGGTCCGCAGGCTGGCCGGGGCCAGGCATGGGCCGGCGGAATGGGTCGTGCGGGCGAGGACGGTCGCGGCGAGTTGGGGCGGGCAGCGCGCCAGCACGATCGCCGCGCGGTTGGGCTGTCACATGCAGGCGGTGCGGGAACGGTTGGCCCGGTTCAACGCCGAGGGTATCGACGGGCGTCGAGATCGCCTACGCCGTAGACACCGCAACGACGCAGCTCAACTCCCATGCCCGCCCCTGGGCGTGGGGACGGCCACCACCACCCAACCGCACACTCCGCCACAAGATCGTGTACTGCCTTTGAGGAACGTTGCACTAGGCGGACTTGTTCGGTCCGTCCGGTAGCCTCGGACCCGACCGCCTGGCGCCTGCTGCCGGCTGTGAAACCCACGCGCCTGCCAGGCTGGCCGCAGCCAGAGCCCCTGGCGCTACCCGGGCGACGGACACCATTATTACTGCGTACCGTAGAGACAGTTTTGAACAATCACAAGACCTCCGTGGAGGACAGGTGAGGCTCGACTTCCTGTGGGACGGCCGCGCGCAGCCGACCCGCGGTCCCAAACCGGCACTGAGCCTCAAGCACATCGCCGACGCCGGGATCGCGATCGCCGACGCCGAAGGACTCGGGGCCGTCACCATGCAGCGGGTCGCCGACGACCTGGGCTTCACCAAGATGTCCCTCTATCGATACGTGGCGGGCAAGGCGGAGCTCGTGGCTCTCATGGTCGAGCGCGCCATCGGTGAGCCACCAGACATCAGCACGACCGGCTGGCGGGTTGGTCTGAAGGAGTGGGCCCACCACCTGCTCGCGGCATACCTGCGGCATACCTGGACGCTGGAGGCGCTCCTCGGCCCCCGTCCCGTCGGCCCCAACGAACTGGGCTGGATGGAGCGCGCGGTGAGCATCCTGACCGCGACCAACCTGACCGGAAGCGAGCGGCTCGACGCGATCGCGGTGCTCGCCGGGCATGCCCGCTCGATCGCCCAGCAGTCCATGGTGGGTCGGCAACCCGAAGAGGACATCGCAGCGATGATCGGCGAGCAGCTCCGCCGTCACGGCGACCGCTTCCCGGCACTGGTCGCGACGATGGCCACAGCGGCCACCGACGGCGGGCACGACCAGGCGTTCGAGTTCGGTCTGGAGCGGATCCTCGACGGCCTCGACATCCTTATCACACAACGCGCCCGCTAGCGATCAGTGCGGGTGGGGGAACCCGCAACAGCCGCGCTATCGCCGAGATCAGTTACCGGGTCGAGGCAGTTACAGAGCGACGTCGGCACATGCCGCCTGTGGCGCGTGACACCCCGGTGCGCCGCGGGACGTCAAACTGGCTGTGTCAGCCGCAGCACCCCGTGGTTGCTGACATTGTCGATGTCGTGCGGGCCACGGCCTCGATGTCGGCAAGCATGCGCTGTCGTTCGGTGGAGGAGACGAATCGGCCACGGAGCATCAGCGCGTGGATCCTCTGAGTATTGCGGATGTCGTGGAGAGGGTTGGCGTCCAGGATCACGAGATCGGCGAGGTGGCCTTGGCGGACGGTTCCCAGTGAGTGCTGTAGGCCGAGGTAGCGGGCCGGCTCGCGGGTCGCTGCTTGCAGTGCCTCCATCGGAGTGAATCCTGCCGATACGAGCAGCGCCAATTCGTCGTGTACCGCGAAGCCTGGGTAGCCGAAAGGGGCTCCGCTGGCATCAGTGCCGACCAGGATCTGGACACCGGCTCGGTGCATCTCGTTGAGAACCCGAAGCCGGTGTTGGAACAGAACCCGGTATTGGGCGGACTTTTGCGGAGTGCGCCCGTTCACGAAGGTGCTCTCCAGTTGGAGTTTCCAAGTCTCCAGCGTTCCGGGCGGCAGGTACTTCAGCCGTTCGTGGTCGGGAACGATGTCATCGGGCAGGTCCGTAGTACGGTGCATGATCATGGTTGGTGTCACCGCGACTTGCTCGCGCTTCAACTGGGCGTAGACGTCGGCGGCTCGGCGTGGGTTGTATGTGTTGGCCGCAAGCCATTCCGCAGCGTGGATCCCCTGGAACCAGTCGCGATGACCGTTGCCATCGCCCGCGAGCGTAATGGCGGCGAGCATTCGGCGGACTTCTGCTTCCGAGCCAGATGCTCCGAGTAGCGCCGGGAAGAGGTGCTCGAAGCTGCGTTGCCCAGCCCTGGCGGCCTCGATGATCGGGACGATGTCCGGCATGTGGCCGGCGAACGGGATTCGTTCCCGCCGAGCCTCGTTGGCGATGGCGTGGAGGCTCTGGCGGTTGAGCCGGCTGTAGATCTTGATGAAGTCGGCGCCGTCGAGCTTGGCTTGGCGTACTGCGTTATGCGCTTGCCGCGCGCTGATGATCTCCTCGTAGAGGCCGGCGTCGTTGCCGGACCAGATTGACGGCTTGCCGTCGAGGATGTGGCTGCCGATGACCCATCGCGGCCCGATCAGGTCGCCTGTCTCGATCTGATCCCGCCATTGATGGACCCAAGGGAGGCCCATCATCTCGCGAACCGTGGTGACTCCGGTGGCGATATACAACTGGGGAAGGATCCCCTCCGGGAAGAGGGAGTGGACATGCATGTCGCACAGCCCGGGGATGACGAACTTTCCCGCCAGATCCACGGTCCTTGTGCCAACGGGGACTGGAACCTCGGAACTTCTGCCCAGCGTGGCGATCCGTCCGCCCCGGACGAGCACGGTCATGTCCGGCCGGGGCGGGGCGCCGGTGGCGTCGATGACCGTCACATGGGTCAGCGCGATCAGATCACCGTCATCAGTCGGTCTGGGCGTGGCGACGGCTGGCGTCGACGGGCCCAGGCTGACGGCACCGACTGCGGCACCGATCCCCGCCGCGAGCGCGCCGCGTCGAGAGATCGGGTGCCGCAGCAGTGGCTTCTCTTCCATGTGGACAGTCCTTCCTTGCGGCCGTTCCCGGACGGCCAACGGCGGATGGCGCGGAGGGCGGCGACGAGTCGGCGAAGTCCGGCACTGCGGAGCCGGGTCCGCCGCCACACCCTGATAAAACTCGATAAACCGCGTCCGCCAGATACTGTATCTAGTAGACACAATTTTGCTCCACGCCGCAACCCGCGGGGTCGCTCATCGCCAGTCCCTCGCGGCCTGGATCTCGGCGTAGTGCGGGTTGTGCATGACGCTCAGCAAGTTGCCGAAACGGGTCGACGACCGTGGCGGTCACGAAGCCCGAGCCGCGGTCCTGCGGGCGCTCGTGCTCGGTCGCACCCAGGGCCAGCAGCCGCTCGAACATGCCGTGCACGTCGTCGACGTGCCAGTAGAGGACGACGCCGCCCTGGCCGGACGCCACGCCCGCCGGGCGGTACCGGCTATCGATCAGGCCGAGCTCGTCCAGATCGTCGCCGAGCCGCCATTCGGCGTAGCCGTCGCGGAGAAAGTACGGCTCGAAGCCGAGTTCCTCAAAGGCAGTAGTTGGGCCGCCAATGCTGTCTCAGCGAATTGCGCAACAGGCTCTATGGCAGCACAAAGTCTTCGCGATCATGAGTAACGCGCCAGTGAGTCTTGACCTTGGTCGATTTCCGTGCCCAGGGCCACCAAAACCGACCAAGGTCAACTTCTGGCGCGGCCGACGACCGCTCGGCCGGCAAGCCAGCAGCCAACCAAGCGCCCGGACTGCTGAGCGGCTGGTCTGGCGAGCGGCTGGCGGTCAGTCGCCGCGGTGCGGCCAGGGCGAGCCGCGTGGCCGGCCAAGCGCCCCACGAGTAGGTGCGGTCGGGCGGGTGCCGCGTGCAGTAGCCGGGACGAGCTGTGCGTCTGGGAGCCGGTGTCAGGCGGACAAGGCCAGCGCGAACGGGAGGACGGCCGGGGCGCCGGACTGGCGGAGCAGGCGGGCGACGATCGCCATGGTCCAGCCGCTGTCGACCAGGTCGTCGACCAGCAGCACCGGGCCGGTCAGCGTGGGCAGGCGGGACGCGAGCGACGGAGGGACCGTGAAGGCGGCGTGCAGGGCGCGGACGCGCTGGGCGCTGTTCGTGCGTGAAGCCGCGTCCGCCGAGGCGCTCGGGGTGACCGTGCCGAGGAGGGGCAGGCGGCCGACTTCGGCGATTCGCTCGCCCAGCGACTCGACCAGCCGTGGGGTGCTGTGCGAGCCGACCACCACAACACCGGCCGGGCGCTCGGGCCAGCGGTCCTCGCCCTTCGCCCACTCGGCCAGGGTGGCGACCACGCCCGCGAAGACGTCGTCGGGGACCGGGCCGTCGGGGGAGGCCAGCAGGCGGCGGAGCTTGTCGCCCCAGCCCAGGTCGCTGAGCCGGCCGATCGCGCGGCCCGGCAGGGCCTGCTCGCCGGCCGGGATCTTGCCCGACAACGACACGCCGATGGCGGACAGGCCCGTCGGCCACATGCGACGCGGAGCGATCTCGACGCCGGCCCGGCCCAGGTGTGCCCGGGCGCTTGCGAGCGCGTCGCCCGACACCTCGGTCGAATACCAGGCCCCGGCGCAGTTGTCGCAGCGCCCGCACGGGGTCGCCGCCGGGTCGTCGAGCAGCGAGCGCAGGTATTCCATCCGGCACGACGTCAGCGCCGCATACTGCCGCATCGACTCCTGCTCCGCCGCGCGGGCCTCGGAGATCCGCGCATAGCGCGCCGTGTCGTGCTCCCACGTGAGGCCGGTCGACTCCCAGCCGCCGCGCACCCGCCGGACCGCGCCGTCGACGTCGAGGACCTTCAGCATCAGCTCCAGCCGGTTGCGGCGCAGCTCGACCCGGGGCTCCAGGGCGGCCGTGGACAGCGGGCGGTCGGCGGCGGCGAGCACGTCGAGGACGGCACGCACCTGCTCCTCCGGCGGGAAGGCCAGCGACGCGAAGTATCGCCAGATGGCGGCGTCCTCGGTGCCTGGAAGCAGGAGCACGTCGGCCTTGCGCACGGCCCGGCCCGCGCGGCCCACCTGCTGGTAGTACGCAATCGGGGAGGACGGGGCGCCCAGGTGCACCACAAAACCGAGGTCGGGCTTGTCGAAGCCCATGCCGAGCGCCGATGTCGCGACGAGCGCCTTGATCCGGTTGTCGAGGAGGTCGGCCTCGGCGGCGCGGCGGTCGCTGTCCTCGGACTGGCCCGTGTAGGCCGCCACCTCGTAGCCCTGGCCGCGCAGGTAGGCGGCCGCCTCGTGTGCGCCGGCGACGGTCAGCGTGTAGATGATCCCGGAGCCCGGCAGGTCCCGCAGGTGGTCGGCGAGCCAGGCGAGCCGGTGTGCGGCCGAGGGGAGTGTGAGCGAGCCCAGCCGCAGCGACTCGCGGTCGAGGGAGCCGCGCAGCACCAGGGCGTCGCCGAGTTGCTCGGCCACGTCCTCCGTGACCCGGGCGTTGGCGGTCGCGGTGGTCGCGAGCACCGGCGTGCCGGGGGCCAGGTCGAGCAGCAGGGTGCGCAGCCGCCGGTAGTCGGGGCGGAAGTCGTGGCCCCAGTCGGAGACGCAGTGCGCCTCGTCGACGACCAGCAGGCCGGTGGTGGCGGCGAGCTTGGGCAGGACGTTGTCACGGAAGTCGGGGTTGTTGAGCCGCTCGGGGCTCACCAGCAGCACGTCGACGGCGCCGGCCGTGATCTCCGCGGTGATCTCGTCCCACTCCTCCAGGTTGGCGGAGTTGATCGTGCGAGCGGTGATGCCGGCCCGCGCGGCGGCGTCGACCTGGTTGCGCATCAGGGCGAGCAGCGGCGACACGATCACGGTCGGGCCGGCGCCGCGGGCGCGCAGCAGCGCGGTCGCCACGAAGTAGACCGCGGACTTGCCCCAGCCGGTGCGCTGCACGCACAGCACCCGGCGATGCCGGCCGACCAGGGCCTCGATGGCTATCCACTGGTCCTCCCGCAACTCAGCGGAAGGACCAGCGAGCTTCTTCAGAACAACAGACGCTTCCTGACGCACACCCAGAAGCTAGCAACCGGGTATGACACATCAGGGCGTGAACCGCACAGCCTTGCCCGTCGCCAGTGACGCTTGGTTGTAGGAGAACTGCGCGGCGTCAGTACCGGTCGCGTTCTCCACGCCCACCGTCGCCCCGCTGCCCTGCTCGATCGCGTTGTCCAGGCTGGCGTAGTACATCGTGATCGTCCCGTCGGGCGCGAACGCCACCGAGAACGAGATGCGGTTGTGCACGCCGTTGCCGTAGATGTACGGGTTGCGCCACTCGATCACCACCGAGCCGTCGACGGTCGCCATGCGCACCGAGGCCGACGAGTCGACCACGAGATCGTCCCAGAACGGGTAGACGGTGGCGTTCGGCACGGCGGGGGACGGCAGGGCCGAGTGCTCGACGTACGTCGTGCCCGGGTTCACGAACGACACCTTGCCGTTCGTGTCGACCCACGCGGTGGTGTACGTCTCGCCGTACAACTTCACCGGCAGCGGCAGCGTGACCTGCAAGATGTTGTCGTCACCGGTCAGCGGCAGCACGGTGGTCTCCGCGGCCACGAGCGGCGCGGTCAGCGTCGAGATCGTGTAGGAGCCGGGCGGTGGCGTGGGTGGCGCGGCGGGCACGGTCAGGTTGACCGTCTTCGAGGACGAACTCAGCGTGACCGATGTGGACGCGGACTGCCCGTTGTAGGACGCCGTGACGGTGTATGTGCCGTACAGCACGTCACTGAACGAGTAGCCGCCGGAACCACCGGTGATGGCCGAGAGGCCGCCGGGGGAGACGGTGACCGAAGCGCCGGAGACCGCGCCCCCGCCTTCCACCGTGACCGTCCCGGAGATCGTTCCGGTGGTCGGCGCAGGCGGCGGGTCCGAGCCGCCGCCCGGCGCGGTGAAGACCACCGCGCGGCCCGACTGCAGCTTCGGCGTGTTCACCGAGTACGCGAGGGCGACCGTACCGTCGGCGTTCTCGATGCCGATCGTGGCCCCGCTGCCCTTCTCGAAGTCGTTGTCCAGGCTCGCGTAGTTGGTGATCACGTCGCCCTTCTCCGAGAGGATCGCCTCGAAGGTGATGCGCCGGCTGGTGTTGCCGTAGATGTAGGGGTTGCGCCACTCGATGACAAACTGCCGGTTCGGGGCCGTGCCCACGGTGGTGGTTCTGATCGACGCGTTGCCGTCGACGACCAGGTCGTCGTGGAACGCGTAGACCGTCGCGTTGGGCAGTGCCGCGTTGGGCAGCGTGGTGTTCTGCCACGTGGCGGCGCCGTTCGGGTTGACGAAGCTGACCAGGCCGTTCGTGTCGACCCAGGCGGTCGTGTAGCTCTGCCCGTACAACTTGATCGGGAACGGCAGGGTGATCTGCTGCACGCCCTCGTCCCCGGTGAGGGGCAGGACCGTCGTGTCGGCGTTGACGAACGTCCGCGTCTGCGTGGTGCACACGTAGCCGAAGGAGTCCGAGCACGTCCCGCCACCGGTCGCCGTGTAGGTGGCGGTGTAGGTCGTGTTGCTCACCGGGGCCGTGATCACCTGCGTCGCCGCGCCCCCGTTGCTCCAGGAGTCGAAGGCGTACGAGGTGCCGTTGAGCGTCTGCGGGCTGGGCGCGGACACGGTCTGCGTCGACTTCTGGATGACCGTCTGGGTGAACGGCGTGACCCCGGTGATCGAGCCGACCGTGACGTTGAGCCCGGCCGGAACCGAGTTGAACGTCATGTTCACCGTCTTCGGGTCGACCCGCCGCGTGACGGTCGTGCTCAGGCCGCTGCTGTCGGTGGCCGTCAGCCGCAGTTCGACGTAGGACGGGTACTCGTGGTCGGGCCCGATGAACGAGCCCGAGGCCCCGTTCAGGTCGGTGATGTAGTGCTGGTGGCAGTTGTCCGGTGCGGCGCAGTGCTGCAGGATCAGCTGCCAGTGCAGGTTCGCCGCCGGGATGGTGCCGTCCTGCTCGTCGGTGGCGTGGCCGGTGAAGGTGATCGTGTCGTTGGTCGCCCACGTGACGCCCGCCGCGGGCGTGTCGATCACCGGGACCGGTGCGCTGGTGCCCACCATGATCTGCAGCGTCTTGCTGTCGGACAGGCCACCGGCGTCGGTGACACGGAGCCGGGCGGTGTAGGTGCCGGCCGAGTTGTACGTGAACGAGGCCGACGGACCGACCGCGTCCCACGTGCCGTCGTTGGTGAAGTCCCACTGGTACGTCAGGACGTCGCCGGCGTTCGGGTCACTCGTGCCGGCCGAGTTGAACTGCACGGTTAGCGGCGGCGCGCCCGAGGTCTTGTCCGCGCCGATCACGGCCACCGGCGGCTGGTTGCCGGCGTTGTAGTTGATCCGCCGCACCGTGCCGCCGTCGATGTCGACGTAGTACAGGTCGCCGCCAGGGCCGATCTCCAGGTCGACCGGGCCGGCCGCGCCCGGCGCGAACGTCTGGATCTTCGCCGGGTCGGGCGTGCCGTTGGTCGTCTTCATCGCGTAGATGCAGTTGCGCGCGTAGTCGGCCCAGAAGAGCGCGCCCTGGTACTGCGCGGGGTAGCTGCCGCCGGACGTCGGGTAGAAGGCCACGCCGGTCGGGCTGGAACCGCCCGTCGGGCAGCCGTCGTTGGCGTTGACCTGCTGGTGGTGCCCGTACGTGTAGACGGGGCCCGTCGACGTGTTGTTGCTGTACAGCGACTGGCACAGCGCGAGGCCGGCGTCACGGTACCCGGGCTGGGGGTTGTTGCCCTCGTAGCAGGGCCAGCCGAAGTTCGTCACCGGTGTCGCCAGCGGGTTGGCGAGCCGGTTGATCTCCTCCCAGGTCCGCCAGCCGACGTCGCCGATCCAGATCTCGCTGGTGCCGGGCTTGAACGTCCAGCGGAACGGGTTGCGCAGGCCGTACGCCACGATGCGGCGCGCGTTCGCGTCCGTGCTGGCGTTGTACATCGGGTTGTCGGTCTTCGCCGCGCCCGTGTTCGGGTCGATGCGGATCATCGTGCCGCTCAGCCCGGTCGGGTCGCCCGTGGTGCGCAGGTCCTGCGAGCGCAGCGCGCCGCCCTCGGCGGTCGGCGGGCTGAGTGCCGCGCCGACGCCGCCCGGCGGGTCGCCGCACGGGTTGACCGGGTTGCCCCGCTGGCCCCAGTCGGTGAAGACCGGGCTCGCGCCGTCGCCGCCGCTGACGTACAGCGCGCCGTCCGGGCCGAACCCGACGTCGCCGATCGAGTGGGTCTCGAACTGCTGGCACCAGTCGTTGATGAGCACCTGTTCGGTGCCCGTCCAGGTGTCACCGTTGGCGGTGAGCTTCGACAGCCGGCCGCTGACGATGCAGCCGGTGCCGGGGGTCGGGCAGCTGTCGCCGATGTCGAGGCCGCCGCCGATCGGCTGGGTCCAGGTGTACGTCACGTAGACCGACGGGTTCGACGGGAAGTTCGGCGGCACCGCCAGGCCGAGCAGGCCCTTGTCCTCGTTGTTGTGGACTCGGCCGGAGAGGTCGGCGAAGAGTGTCGGGGTCGGGTCCGAGAGGCTGTCGAACACCTTGATGGTGCCGCCCTTTTCCGCGACGAACACCCGGCCGTCCGGTGCGAAGACCAGCTTGGTCGGGTGGTCCAGCCCGGAAAGCACGATCTGTTCCGAGAAACCGCTCGGAAGCGTTGTCACCGCGGTGGCGGCCTCCGGCGAAGTGAATGCGACGGTGGTCGGCACGCCCAGTGCGAGCGCAAGACCCATTGCCAAGCGGGAGCGGCGGGAACGCCTCATCGACAGCACTCCTGGGGGCGGATGCGCGGGAACAGTCAAGTAGAAGCCCAGCGTCCGCTTCATGCTGTCGGCTAGCCGACGTTCACACCTCCGCCGTTAGGTCACAAACAATCTTATGAGCCGCCGTAATTCGGTCGGCCATAGCCGACAATCGGTGCATAGTCGAGCAGTCGCATCGAGATCCGCTCACCCGTTCGTGGCGCCTCGACGACCCGTCCGGCACCGATGTACAACCCCACATGGCTGACGTCCTTGTAGTAGAAGACGAGATCGCCGGGGCGCAGTTCCTCGCGCCGGATCGGGGTGACCGTCTTCTTCTGCCGGGCGGCGTTGTGGGGCAGTACGACTCCCGCGGCTTTCCAGGCGGCCATGGTCAGACCCGAGCAGTCGAACGAATTCGGTCCGTCCGCACCCCATTGGTAGACCTTGCCGAGCTGGGCATACGCGAATTGGACGGCCCGTCCCGCCGGATCGTTGGTGAAAACCGGACGATAACCATCGTTCAGCGCACCGTGCGGTGTCCTGATCCGCCCGTTCTGTAGCCTTCTCACCTGCGATTCGATCGTCGCTTTCCGGGTGCTGAGCTCTTGTTGCTGCGCGTATTGTTGTTCGCGCAGCGTCTGCAGCTCGGCGCGCTGTGTCCCGAGATCGTGCTCGGCGCGTTTCAGGGCTTTCAACGCGCCGGTGCGGCGGTGTTCCAGGTGGTTGAGTGTGGCGAGTTGATCCATCAGCGTCTCGGGTGAGTCCGCGCCGATGAGCACGGCCGTGCTGCCGACGGCGCCGCTGCGGTACAGCGTCGCGGCGATCTCGGCGGCGGCTCGCTGCGCGGCCTCCACCTGGGCCTGGAGCGGGCCCATCCGGGCGTTGACCCGCTCGAGCTGTGCATTGGTCGCCCGCAGGTCGTCACGGACGGCGTTGTACCGTTCGATGACGCTCTCGAGCTCCTGCCAGGCGTTGGCGAGCAACCGTTGCCGGTCCGCGGCCGGGTCGGCGTGTCCGGCGCCCGGCGCTCCCAGGAGAATGAATCCTGCGGCGACGAGCGTGGCGGCGCTGCGCAAGGTATGGCGTAACCCCACGTGTCACCAACGCCACAAATAGGACAAAAGTTATCGAAAGTCCCTCGGTAGAGGTGGTTCCCATGTCCTTCACGTCCGAGTACACGGTCAACGGCATGACCTGCGGCCATTGCGTCAGCGCTGTGACGGAGGAGCTGACCCGGCTTCCGGGGGTTCATGAGGTACTGGTCGAGCTGTCCACCGGCGCCGTCACGGTGGTGAGCGACGGGCCGCTGCCGCTCGACGAGGTGCGCACGGCGGTCGACGAGGCGGGGTATGAACTCGTCGTCGTTTAGGGCACCCCTGATCGCCGCGGCCGTCGTCGGCGCGCTCCTGCTGGGATTCGTGATCGCCCGTGCGACGGCGCCGCCGGCCTCGTCGGGCGCCGGGCCGTCCGGGCCCGCGGCGGCCACCGCGATCCCGTCCCACTCCCACGGCGGCGCCGTCGCCGGCGACCTCGCCGGATTGTCGCTCAGTGCGGGCGGCTTCACGCTCGTGCCGGGCACCACGTCGTTCGCCGCCGGGGCCCAGCAGCAGTTCTCGTTCCGGGTCATGGGCCCGGACGGCAAGCCGGCGACGCGGTTCGTGCTCAATCACGAGAAGCTGATGCACTTCATCGTGGTGCGGCACGACCTGACCGGCTTCCAGCACCTGCACCCGGAGATGGCCCCGGACGGCACCTGGACCGCCCCGCTGACGTTGCCGTCGCCGGGGATCTTCCGGTTGTACGCCGACTTCGTCACCTTCGACCCGGCGGGCCAGCAGTTGCCGCTGACGCTGGCGGTCGACGCGACGGTGGCGGGCAACTACGTCCCGGTCGCGCTGCCGGCCGCGGCCCGGATCGCGGAGGTGGACGGCTTCACGGTCGCCGTGGAGGGCACACCGCGGGTCAACGCCACCCAGCCGCTCTCGTTCCGGGTCCTCACGGGCGGTTCGCCGGTCACCGACCTGGAGCGGTACCTGGGGGCCTACGGGCACCTGGTCGTCGTCCGCGAGGGGGACCAGGGATACCTGCACGTGCACCCCGAGGACCAGCTCGTGGGCGGGGCGGTGAAGTTCTGGCTGTCCGCGCCGAGCCCGGGGCGCTACCGGATGTACTTCGAGTTTCAGAAGTCCGGCGCCGTCCACCGGGCCGAGTTCACGTTCGACGTCACGTCCTGACGAACGGGGGCGGGCCGCATGCGGCCCGCCCCTGTCACGCTGTCGGTGTTACGCCTCCGAGTCCGCGTCGACGGCGGCCTCGGTCGTGTCGCCGGCAGCGCCGCGGCCACGGCCGCCACGGCGGCGGCGACGGCGGGTGCGGGCGGCGCGGGGCTCGGCCTCGTCGGTCGCGTCGTCCGCGGTCACGACGACCGCGCTGTCCTCAGCGGTCTCGTCGATGTCGACGGTGGCGGTGGCGTCGTCCGTGAACGCGGCCTCGTCGACCTCGCCCCGCCGCCGGCGGCGGCGCTGACGGCGCGGCTGGGCCGGCGCCTCGGCGGTCTCCGGGGCGGTGGCGGCCGGACCGCGTCCGCGCGTGCGACCCCGCCGCCCGCGCGGCTTGCCCTCGACGTCCTCGAGCTTCTCGGCCGCGAGGCCGGCGCGCTTGCGGTCGGCCGTGGGCAGCGAACCGGTCGTGCCGTCCGGGATGTCGATGTCGGCCAGCAGGTGCGCCGACGTGTGATACGTCTCCGGGGGCTCGGCCAGATCCATCCCGAGGCTCTTGTCGATGATCCGCCACCGGGGCATGTCTTCCCAGTCGACGAACGTCACCGCGACGCCCGTGGCGCCCGCCCGGCCGGTGCGGCCGATGCGGTGCGTGTAGGTGTCGGCGTCCTCGGGGCAGTCGTAGTTGATGACGTGGGTGACGCCGGAGACGTCGAGGCCGCGGGCGGCGACGTCGGTGGCGACCAGCACGTCGATCTTGCCGCCGCGGAACGCCCGCAGGGCCCGCTCACGGGCGCCCTGGCCCAGGTCGCCGTGGACGGCTGCCGCGGCGAACCCGCGGAAGTCGAGGTCCTCGGCGACTCGGTCGGCGGCGCGCTTGGTGCGGCAGAAGATCATGGTCAGGCCGCGGTCGTTCGCCTGCAGCACGCGCGCCACGATCTCGATCTTGTTGAGCGGATGCGTGCGGTACACGAACTGCTTCGTCAGCGGCGAAGGACCGGTGTGGGCGTCGTGGTGCGCGTGGATCGTCATCGGCTGGCGCAGGAACCGGCGGGCCAGCGTCACGATCGGGTCGGGCATCGTCGCCGAGAAGAGCATCGTCTGCCGGTCCTCCGGCAGCAGCGTCAGGATGCGCTCGACGTCGTCGAGGAAGCCGAGGTCGAGCATCCGGTCGGCCTCGTCGAGCACCAGTGCGCGCACCGAGTGCAGGCGCAGGTGCTTGCCCTTGGCCAGGTCGAGCAGGCGGCCGGGCGTGCCGACCACGATCTCGACGCCCTTCTGCAGCGCGTCGATCTGCGGCTCGTAGGCCACCCCGCCATACAGCGGGAGCACGCGCACGCCGCGCGTCTTGCCGGCGGCGGCGATGTCGCGGGCCACCTGAAGGCCCAGCTCACGGGTCGGCACCACGACGAGCGCCTGCGGGAGGCCGTCGGCGCCCTCGCCGGGTGCGGTGACCCGGTCGAGCAGCGGAACGCCGAAGCCGAGGGTCTTGCCGGTGCCGGTCGGCGCCTGGCCGATGAGATCGGTGCCGCGCAGCGCGATGGGCACGGCGTATTCCTGGATCGCGAAGGCTCGCGTGATGCCGACGGCTTCCAGCGCGGCCACGGTCTCGGGCCGGGCGCCCAGGTCGGCGAATGTGGGACTGTCCGCGCGCACAGGGGCGCGGGGGGCCACCGTCTCGGCGGCCTCGGTGTTGTCGATCGTCATGTTTTGCTCGGGGTGTCTCTCTCGCGGGAGCGCCCCTGAAACTGCCGGGTGCGCTCAAATGGATAGGGCGCGGGCCACACGCGACCGTTTGAACAATTGGTCGCGGGCTACAAGCGCCGGTCGCCTGGGCTAGGGTCCGCCCAAGGCTGTCGCGGCCATTGTACCGGTACGTCGGCCGATCCGCGTACTACCTGGCGTGGAGCACTGGCGTGGAGTACACAGAGCGGCTCGGCGGGGTAGTGTGCCGATGTGTCCGATGTCACCCCGGCTGTCCAGTCGACCGTCGAGCCGCCGCGAGAAGCGGTCGTCGACCTCCTGGGCATGCTGGCGTATGGCGAGCTCGTCGCCTTCGACCGCATGGCCGCCGACGCGCGTCTTGCCCCTGACCTGCGTCGACGGGCGGTTCTGAGCGAGATGGCGGCCCGCGAGATCACCAACTACCGCCGCCTGGCCGACCGCCTGGCGGAGCTCGGCGCCGACCCCGAGACCGCCATGCGGCCCTATGTCCGCGCGGTCTCCGACTACCACGCGCAGACCGAGCCGGCCGACTGGTTGGAGGGCCTGACCAAGGCGTATGTCGGCGACGGCATCGCCGACGATTTCACCCGCGAGGTCGCCGCCGTCCTCGTCACCCCCGACCGCGACCTGATCCTCGACGTCCTCCACGACTCACGCCACGCCGACTTCGCCGCCGACGAGTTGCGTGCCGCGATCGCGGCCGACCCGAAGGTGGCCAACCGGCTCTCGATGTGGGCGCGCAGGCTGGTGGGCGAGGGCATCTCGCAGGCGATGCGGGTGGCCGCCGAGCGCCCTTCTCTCGCTGCGTTGCTGGCGACAGGCGGCAACGACTTCCAGGCGCTGCTCAAGCGACTGACGACGGCGCATACAGCACGAATGGGCGCGGTCGGCCTGAACAACTGACGTCCACGCGCTTCGAGTCGCGGACGAGTTGACGTCGGAAACTGTGGCTACAGGTCTCTACAGTCATCTTTGCGACGCGCCGGCATTGACGGTCGCTGTCACGAAGGCTGTTACGGATCCGGCCGCAGACAGCGTTCAGGGGCGGAAACCGGGTTTCCGCCCCTGAACGGTGCGAACTTCAGCGCGCGGCGGAGAAACCGACCGGGCGCGGCGACGCTTCGGCGATCTCCACGTATGCGATCTTGCCGACCGGGACGATCACCCGGCGGCCTTTGTCGTCGACGAGAGACAGCACGTGCTTATCGCCACCGTTGATCGCGTCGGTTACCGCAGTTTCGACCTCGGCCGGTGACTGGTTGCTCTCGAGCACCAGCTCCCGAGGCGCATACTGCACGCCGATCTTGACCTCCACGTCTTCCTCCTTGATAGGGCCGCGGCGCGGCCGTGCCTCGGCGCGCACACCTAGTGTGGTTGAAGACTAACGCGATCAGGCGTGTTCGCCTTGCAAGGGGAAGCTTGCGATGCCCCGCCACGACAAAGCGGTGAGGAGCGCCTCCGCTTCGGCCTTCTCGACCTGGCGGCCGTTGGTCAGCCAGAAGCGGGCCGCGATCTCGGCGGCGCCGACGAGGCCGGAGGCGAGCAGCTCGGCCCGGGCGCGGCTGACGCCGGTATCGGCCATGATCGTGTCGGTGATGGCGGCGATGCAGCCGCTCTCCACGCGGTCGACCCGCTCACGCACGGCGGGCTCGTTGCGCAGGTCGGACTCGAACACGAGGCGGAACGCCTCGCTCTCGTGGTCGATGAAGTCGAAGTAGGCCTGGATCGCGCCCCGCACGCGGTCCTTGTTGTCGGTGGTGGCCTCCATGGCCGATCGCACCCGCGCGACCATCGCGTCGCAGTGCGTGTCGAGAAGGGCCAGGTAGAGCTCGAGTTTGCCCGGGAAGTGCTGATAGAGGACCGGCTTCGAGACACCGGCGCGCTCGGCGATGTCGTCCATCGCGGCTGCGTGATATCCCTGTGCCACAAACACCTGCTGGGCCGCGGCGAGCAACTGCTTGCGCCGCGCCGACCTGGGCAGCCTCACGGGCCGACCGGTCGCCTGGGTGCCGCTCATCGCCGAGGTCATGTTCACCATCCGGATTTGGGTCGAGATTGCAACTTACCCCCTTTCCGCCCACACGGTAGCCTCACCTAGGGGCGACGGAGGAGCACGCGGTGGACGAAACGGGGCAAACCGGTAGCCCGGAAGTGGCAGCCGCATTTCGCGGCCGAGGAGGGTACGCGGAGGCGCACAGGGTGACCGACACCAGCGTGACCAACGGTTCGACGCCGAGCGATGACGCCATCGAGGCGGTCGTCACCGCATGGCGCGAGCCCGTGAACGGTGCCATCGCCGGTCGCGCCCCGGTCAACGGCGCCGGCGGTCCGCGCGGTCGCGCCGAGGTCCGCAGCTCCTATGCCGACATGCTGGCGCCCGTGAGCCCGCCCGTCTCCATGCCGCCGCCGGCCCAACCGCCGACCTCGACGCTGCACTACGGCCACTACGGGCCGGACGGTCAGGGCTGGCCCACCTCGACCGCTCATCCGGGTGAACCGACGCAGGCGATGCCCAGTCACGTCTACGGCAACGGCAACCTGCCCCCCGACATCACGGGCGAGATCCGGGTGCCGGTGGCCCAGCGCCCGGTCTCGTCGGCACCGTCGTATGGGCAGAAGTACGAGCAGCAGCCGTATGAGCAACAGCCGTATGAGCAACAGCCGTACGAGCAGCAGCCATACGAGCAACAGCAGCAGCAACAGCAGCAACAGCCCTACGTGCCGGCGCCGGCGTTCGGCCCGCAGCCGCCGTATGACCAGCAGCCGTACGACCAGCAGCCGTATGAGCAGCAGTCGTATGAGCAGCCCGCCTACGAGCAGCAGCCGCGCGACGACTGGGCCTACCAGGAGCAGCAGCGGCAGTGGGCCCCGCAACCGCAGGCCCCGGTCCGCCCGCAGCAGCACGCCCAGCCGCCGTCGCAGCAGCACCCCGCCGAGTTCGACTGGGCGGCCGCGCCGTCCCAGCAGCTGCCGACCCAGCGGGTGCCCGAGGACGACCCGCTTGTCGGTCCACTCCCGACCGGCATGCTCGGATCCGGCACGCCGATGTCGGCCGAGCCCACCATGCCGAGCCTCGCCGACGAGCTTGCCCCACCGGCCTACGATCCGCCGGAGTTGCCGCAACGCGTGCCCTCCCAGCCCGACGTCCCCCAGGTGCCCGAGGTTGAGCCGATGGTCGGCGCGGCCGGCACGCCAGAGCTGGCCCGGATCGCGACGAAGCTGCGCGAGGACGAAGACGACGAGCCGACGAGTGCCGACGGTCGGCCGGACGGCTTCGACATCCCGGCCGTGCTCCAAGCCGTCCAGGGCGTCTCCGGCGTCCGTGAGGCGACCCTGCGCAAGGACCCCGACGGCCTGCACAAGCTGCGTCTGGAGCTGTTCGACGACGCCGACCCGGGCCACGTCAGCCGGGCGGTCGCGCGGCTGCTCAACGAGCGCATGGGGCTGGCCGCCGAGCCGAACCTGCCGGACTCGCCGGCGCCGGTCGCGCAACCTGCGCCGCCGAAGCCGCCGGCCCACTCGTCCGCGCCGCGCACCGCGCCGCACAGCGGCCTGCCCGGATACGGCCGGGAGGCGCGTCGGCGCCGCCCGGTCAGCGGCGTGCGCCGCTCGGCCGAGGCATCCCCCGCACAGCAGGCCCCGGTGGTCCCGCCGACCGGCTCGATCTCGTCGGCCCGCGTGGTCATCGACTCGGTCGACGTCAACACGCAGGGTGTCGACGCCCTGGTGGAGGTCCGGCTCATCGCCGATGGCAGCCCCGCTGTCGGGGTCGCCGGCGGCCCCAACGTCGACGGCTACATCCTGCGGCTCGCCGCCGCCGCGGCCGCCTCGGCGGTCGACCAGTTGCTCGTCGACGTGGACGCCTCCGCCCGGGCCCGCTGTTACATCGAGCACGCCGCGGTTGTGCCGATGGGCGGCTGCGAGGTTGCCGTCGTCGTGCTGCTGCTGATGTACGACGGCCATGTGGAACAGCTCACAGGCTCGGCGGTGGTCACGGGTGATCCGCGTCAGGCGGTCGTGCGTGCGACGCTCGCCGCAGTTAACCGAAGACTGGAGGCACTCTTGCCCTGAGCGTCACACTTGGGGCATGAAGCGAGCTTCTCTTGTTCCGGAGTTCACCGTCCCGTCACCTGAGGAGCTGCCGGAGCGCTGGCCCGGGCGCTCGGTGGATCTCGACGGCAACGTCGCATACGTCCGCGACACGCCTGCCATCGCCCCGGATGCCGAGCCCGCCGTGTACGTTCACGGGCTCGGGGGGTCGTCCACCAACTGGACCGACCTCGCCGGTGTCCTCGCCGGCCGGCTCGACGGGCAGGCGATCGACCTGCCCGGTTTCGGCAACAGCGGACGGGCCCGCAGCTACTCGGTACAGGCGATGGCGCAGCACATCATCCGGTGGATCGAGCACAGCGACCGCGGGCCGGTCCACCTCTTCGGCAACTCCATGGGTGGCGCCGCCTCGGTGAAGGCCGCCGCCATGCGCCCCGACCTGGTGCGGTCGCTGACGCTGATCTCGCCGGCCATGCCGTTCCTCGACCCCCGCCGCTCGTTACAGGGCCGGCTGGTGCCGCTGCTGCTCCTGCCCAACGCGGCCAGCCTCGCGAAGAGCCGGATGGCGGCGATGGACCCCGAAGTGCTCGCCGACATGGTGATCGACTCCTGCTACGCCGACCCCACGCGGTATCCCGAGCAGCGGCGCCTGGAGGCGATCGAGGAGGCCCGGCTGCGGCACGACGTGCCGTGGTATGCCGAGGCGTACGTCGGCAGTCTGCGCGGCCTGGTCGGCAGCTTCCTGCGCGCGTATCTGCCCGGCGAGGGCTCCATCTGGCGGGCCGCCGGGAAGATCACCGCGCCGACGCTGGTCATCGCGGGCCGCCAGGACCGGCTTGTGGACATCCGGACCGCGCCCCAGGTCGCGCGGCTCATCCCGGACAGCCGGCTGATGATGCTCGAGGGTGTCGGGCACGTGGCGCAGATGGAGGTGCCGCGAACGGTCGCCCGTGCCGTGCTCGGGCTGCTCGACGAGTTGGCGGAGAACCAGCCGGTTGCGGAACGGGTGCGGACGGGGGTCCGGGCAAAAGGGGCGCAGGTGCGCATGGCAAGCTGAGCACCGATGGCGAGCCAGCTGAGGTCAGGCGCCACAGGCGTCGACCGGCCCGGGGCAAAAGGGATGCGCGATCGCCGGCCTGAGCCGGTGCCGCTACCGAGTGACCCGGTGGAGGCGCGCGAGGTCGTCCGGGCCGCACGGCACCGCCGCCGTGCGCGGGCACGCCAGCGCCGCTATCTCGTCGCAGGCGTGATGGCCTTCGCGGGCCTTGTCGCGGCGATCGGGCTCGGGCGGCAGATCTTCTTCCACGACGACCCACCGGCTCCGGCGCCCGTGTCGATGGTGCAGAAGCCGATGCTGACCCCGCCCTCGCAGCCCGCCGACCCGCCGCCGGAGGCGGGGCCGGCCACCGGCGCCGGCACGTTCGCCTATGCCACTACCGGCGGTCCCGTCGCGGGCGGCGCCGGCGCCCTGAAGAAGTACCGCGTGGCGGTCGAGGACGGCAGCAACCAGCAGCCCGACACGTTCGCGGCGGCCGTCGAGAAGACCCTCGGGGATCCGCGCAGCTGGACGGCGAGCGGCCAGTTGCGCCTCCAGCGGGTCGCCGGCCAGGGGACGGCCGACTTCACGATCTTCCTGGCCACGCCGGCCACGTCCGAGCAGATGTGCGGCACGGCCGGGTTGCACACGGACGGGTACAGCTCCTGCCGGATCACCGGCAAAGTCATCATCAACCTCGCCCGCTGGCTGACCGCGGTCCCCGACTACGGTGCGCCGGTGGAGGACTACCAGGCGTACGTCATCAACCACGAGGTCGGCCACGAACTCGGCAACGGCCATGAGGCGTGCCCGGGGGCCGGCCGCCCGGCGCCGGTGATGCAGCAGCAGACGTACGGGCTGAAGGGCTGCGTGGCGAACGTCTGGCCCTTCGTGGACGGTCAGCGGTACAGCGGGCCCAAAGTGCCGTAGCTCACGTGGGTTTGCCGGTCGGGCGCGGCAGAATGAGAACCATGTCGTTGCCTCCTCTGGTCGAGCCCGCCGCCGACCTGTCTGTTGACGAGGTCCGCCGCTACTCCCGGCACCTGATCATCCCCGATGTCGGGGTGGCGGGGCAGAAGCGCCTCAAGAACGCCAAGGTGCTCTGTGTCGGCGCCGGCGGCCTCGGTTCGCCGGCGTTGATGTATCTCGCAGCCGCCGGTGTGGGCACGCTGGGCATCATCGAGTTCGACACGGTCGACGAGTCCAACCTCCAACGCCAGATCATCCACGGCCAGTCGGACATCGGCCGGCCCAAGGCCGAGTCCGCCCGTGACTCGGTCCTCGAGATAAACCCGTATGTCAACGTCGTGCTGCACAACGAGGCGCTCAGCAACGACAACGTGCTGGAGATCTTCGCGCAGTATGACCTGATCATCGACGGCACCGACAACTTCGCCACGCGGTACATGGTCAACGACGCCGCGGTGCTGCTCGGCAAGCCGTACGTGTGGGGGTCGATCTACCGCTTCGACGGCCAGGCGTCGGTGTTCTGGGCCGAGCACGGCCCGTGCTACCGCTGCCTCTACCCGGAGCCGCCGCCGCCCGGCATGGTCCCGTCCTGCGCCGAGGGCGGCGTGCTCGGCGTGCTGTGCGCGTCCATCGGCGCGATCCAGGTGACCGAGGCGATCAAGCTGCTGACCGGCGTGGGCGACTCGCTGCTGGGCAGCCTGATGGTCTACGACGCCCTGGAGATGAGCTACCGCAAGATCAAGCTCCGCAAGGACCCCAACTGCGCGATCTGCGGGGAAAACCCGACGGTCACCGAGCTGATCGACTACGACGACTTCTGCGGTGCGGTCTCCGACGAGGCCCAGGCCGCGACGGTCGGCTCGACGATCACCGCGACCGAGCTGAAGAGCTGGCTGGACTCGGGCAAGTCGATCGAGCTGATCGACGTTCGCGAGCCGGCCGAGTGGGAGATCGTCCGGGTTCCCGGCGCGCGGCTTGTGCCCAAGGGTGAGTTCCTCAACGGCAACGCGCTCGCCGACCTGCCGCAGGACAAGCAGGTCGTCCTCTACTGCAAGAGCGGTGTGCGCTCCGCGGAGGCGCTCGCGGCGGTCAAGGCCGCCGGCTTCAAAGACGCGGTCCACGTCCAGGGCGGTGTGGTGTCCTGGGTGAAGACCGTCGATCCGTCATTGCCGGTGTATTAGCGTCTGCTGCATCACCGGGGCCGAGGCGAGGCGGAGCCCGAACGTCTGGGCCCGCCGCAGCCCGGCCTCAGTGATGAAACAGGCGCTGACTGACCACGCGGGGCGGACGAGCGGGCGGTAGCGTACGGCGCATGGTCGACCTTGATGCCGCGATCGGCTACGTCGTCGCACACGGCGACGCCGTGGACCGCGCCCGACTCGCCTGGCTCCGCACGGGCCAGGCACCCCCGGCCGACGTGCTGGACAAGGCCGAGATCGGCCAGGTGTCAGGGGGCGGCTGGCCGGCGTACTGGGGTGCTGACATCCCGTCCGTCGACGCCACCTGCTTCCGGCTCGGCGAGCTCGACGACCTCGGCGTTATCGACCGCCCCGCGGCCCGCAAGGCGCTCGCCTGGCTCGGCCGCAGCCAGCGCCCCGACGGCATGTGGGAAGAGGACTCCTCGCTCGCCGGGATCGCCCCGCCGTGGGCGCAGCCCGGCGACGACGAGGCCAAGCTCTACCTGACGACCAACGCCGCGTTCTGGCTGGTGGTCGGCGGCCCCGACCTCGGCGACAACGGCGATCACGCCATGCGTATCGCCCGCGCCGCCGAGGCGTTCCGTGCGTCCCTGCGCTCCGACGGCTCCTGGCCGTCGTTCCTGGTGACCGGCTGGCTGGGCTGCGCGCTGCTGTACCACCTGGGCTGGTTCTACGAGTCGGCGCAGATCCAGGTCGCCCTCGCCGACCGGGTGCCGGAGATGTCGGCCGCCGACACCGCCTCGCTGTTCGCCGCCCTGCGCCGGGTCGGCATGTCGACGGAGGACTGGCTGCTGACCGCGGCACGGCGCCGGCTCGCCGAGACCCAGCGCAGCGACGGCGGCTGGGAGAGCGACGACGGCGACCAGTTCAACGTCCACACGACGCTGACCGCGATCAGGGCGCTCCGCTAGGGGTCTCCAGAAGATCGGCGATCGCCGCGTCCAGGGCCACCCGCAGCGCGGTGGAGTCACCGGTGGCGAGCAGCAGGGAGATCCCGCCCTGCAACGCCGCCAGGATGATGATCGCCCTGGTGCGGGCCTGCTCGACTCCGGCCCGGGCCAGGCCCGCCTCGATCCGGCGTTGCCATTCCGTCAGCAGGCCGGCGACGACCGCGCCGACCTCGGGGTGGCTGGGCGCCAGCTGGCGCGTCAGGGCGCTCATGGGGCAGCGGGTGCCTTGCCGTTCGTACCGTGCGATGACCACGTCTCGCCACTCGCTCCATGACCCAGGCGGCCCGAGGTCGCTGAGCTGCGGTTCCTGCTCGAGCAGCACCTGCTGTGCCTCGTGCCGCGCGACGGCGAGGAGCAGCTGCGACCGCCCGTCGGGGAAGTAGTGGAAGAGCTGGCTCTTGCTGGTGGCGGTGGCCGCGCGGATGTCGTCGAGCGAAACCTGGTCGACGCCGCGCTCCCGCAGCAGTGTGGCGGCCCCGGTGACAATGCGCTCCCGGGTCGCGGCTCCTTTGCGGGTGAGCGGCGCACTCATGCGGCGATCCTAGCCAAGTGGACCACCCGGTCCATCCAGTGGCGCCAGAAGGTGATCTGCACCCGTGTACGAGCCAGGGGCCGATCCGATCGCGGGGGTAGGCTTCAGGCCATGTCGAGCGTGCTGGGTGAGCCGATCAAGTTCGTGCTCAACTGGGGACGGCGCTATTCGCTGTGGGTGTTCAACTTCGGCCTCGCCTGCTGCGCCATCGAGTTCATCGCCACGTCGATGGGTCGGCACGACTTCATGCGGCTCGGTGTCATCCCGTTCGCCCACGGGCCGCGGCAGGCCGACCTGATGGTCGTGTCGGGCACCGTGACCGACAAGATGGCGCCCGCGATCAAGCGGCTCTACGACCAGATGCCCGACCCGAAGTACGTGATCAGCTTCGGCGCCTGCAGCAACTGCGGCGGGCCCTACTGGGACTCCTACTCGGTCACCAAGGGCGTCGACCAGCTCATCCCGGTCGACGTGTACGTTCCCGGGTGCCCGCCCCGGCCCGAGGCGCTGCTGCACGGGATCATGCGGCTCCAGGAGAAGATCGCGGGGGAGCAGTCGGGCATCGGCGGCGTCTCCCGCCCCGACGTCAAGGCCCTCTCCGCTCCCCCTGTCCGGCCCGGCGAGGTTTCGCGATCCGGCTGACCGGGTCAACGTTCGTGGCCGCCGCACCAGCCGCCGGGGGTCGCGGCCGTCGGTCATCGGTTCCCGGGGGAATTCGAGCGCCGTAGGATCGCTCCATGACACCCGAGGAGATCGGCGCCAGCCTCGCCGACGTGCTCGGTGAGGGCGTGGCGATCAGCGAGTCCGCCGGCGGGGGCCGGTTCGGCCGGGCCACCGCCGACGTGCCGGCCGAGCGCTGGCCCGACGCCGTGCGCGCTGCCCGTGACGAGCTGGGCTGCGACTTCTTCGACTGGCTGTCGGCCGTCGACGAGCTGCCCGAGGGCTTCACCGTGGTCGCGCACCTGTGGTCGACGGTGCAGCAACACGGCGTGCTGCTGCGCACCGCCCTGCCGCGCACCGCGCCGGCCGTCGCCTCGGTGGTCGACCTGTATCCCGGGGCGGCCTGGCACGAGCGCGAGACGCACGAGATGTTCGACATCAACTTCACCGGCCACCCCGGGCTCAAGCCGCTGCTGCTGCCGGCCGAGTTCGAGGGGCACCCGCTGCGCAAGGAGTTCGTGCTCGCCGCCCGGGTCGCGAAGCCCTGGCCGGGCGCCAAGGAGCCGGGCGAGAGCGAGCACACGGTCAGCAAACGCGCGCCGATGCGCCCGCCGGGTGTGCCGGATCCGAACGAATGGCCGGGAGGGCGCGGCTGATGCCGGTCTGGCTGGAGTTGGCGCTGCGGGTCCTGGTGGTCGTGGTCGCGTTCCTCACCCTGCCGCTGATCGTCGGGCAGACGGAGCACAAGGTGATGGCGCACATGCAGGGGCGGCTCGGCCCGATGTACGCCGGTGCCTTCCACGGCTGGGCCCAGCTGATCGCCGACGGGGTCAAGTTCGTCCAGAAGGAGGACATCACCCCGCGCGCGGCCGACCGGCCGGTGTTCCGGCTCGCTCCGGTCGTCGCGCTGCTGCCGTATCTGGCCGTGCTGCTGGTGATCCCGATCGGCCCGCACGGGCTGGTCGCGCAGCCGCTCGACATCGGCCTGTTTTTCGTCCTCGCGGTGGTCGGCGTCGGCGTGGTCGCGGTGCTCATGGCCGCCTGGTCGTCGGCGAACAAGTACGCGCTGCTCGGCGGCCTGCGCGCGGCGGCACAGCTGCTGGGCTACGAGCTGCCGTTCATCCTGGCGGCCCTGTCGGTCGCGATGGCGGCCGGCACGCTCTCCCTCTCCGGCATCGTCGAGGCCTGGCGGCCGTGGTGGCTGCTCTGGCAGCTGCCCGCGCTGGCGGTCTTCTTCGTCGCCGGCCTCGCGGAGATCAGGCGTCCACCCTTCGACATGCCGATCGCCGACTCGGAGCTGGTGTTCGGCTACATGACCGAGTACACCGGCCTGCGGTTCGCCTTTTTCCTGCTCGCCGAATACGTCGGCATCGTCGTGATCGCGGCCCTGACCACCGTGCTGTTCCTCGGCGGCTGGAAAGGGCCGTTCGGCCTGGACGACGAGCTCGGCTGGTTGTGGACGCTGATCAAGGTCTTCGCTGTGTCGTTCGTGGTGATCTGGCTGCGGGTCTCCTACCCGCGCCTGCGCGAGGACCAGCTGCAACGACTGTGCTGGCTGGGGCTGGTGCCGCTGGCCCTCGCCCAGCTGGTCCTGACCGCCGCGGTCAAGGTGGCGCTCTGAGCCTCCGGCCTACCAGGCGGGGCGCTGGAGCAGGCTCAGGAACGACACCAGCAGGTGCTCGCGCACCTGCGGCGGGGCCGCGTTGAGCAGCGAGTTCACCGTCGCCATGCGATCCGGGAGCGCGCCGCCCGCGCCGAAGCCGAGGGCACCCGCCAGATCCGCCACCGAGGCCGAGCCCAGCAGGTCGAGGATGCCCGGCGGCAGCTCCACCGGACCCAGCGCCCGGGCCGCCGCGACCGCCGCCTTGAGGTCGGCCACGAACTCGTCGACCCGGGAGGCCACGGCCGCCGTCACCGTCAGGTGGACCGACGGCGGGAGGTCGCCGTGGCGGAACTGCGGTTGTGTGTGCCAGCCGCGCGCGGCCAGCTCGTCGGCCAGGACGAAGAGGTCGACCGTTGCGGACATGAACGCGACAACCGTCGACTCCACCGGCACCGGCTCCAGGCCCTCCACCGACGCCACCGCCGCGGCCAGGCCGCGGGTCGCGTCGCGGGTCTTCGCGGCCAGCGCGAGGTAACCGTCGTCGCCGATGTGGCGCATGACGGCCCAGGCCGCCGCGATCGGGCCGCCCGAACGCGTCGACGAGATCACCGGGTTGACCATCGTGTATCCGGGCCAGTCGGCGTAGCCGAAGTACTGCGGCGCGCGCAGGGCCTCGTCGCGGTGCAGCAGGACGGAGACGCCCTTCGGCACGTAGGCGTACTTGTGGAGGTCGACCGACATGCTCGTCACCCCCGGCACCGAGAAGTCGAACGGCGGGATCGGCTCGCCCAGGCGGCGCAGGTACGGCAGGGTCCAGCCGCCGAAGCAGGCGTCGACGTGGCAGCGCACCCCGGCCGCCGACGCCGCCGCGGCGATCTCGGGGACCGGGTCGATGAGGCCGTGCGCGTACGACGGTGCGGAACAGGCGACGAGCACGGTGTCGGGACCGATCGCCGCCGCCACCGCCGCGGGGTCCACGCGCAGCGTCATGGGATCCACCGGTACCGTGTCGAGCGCCACCCGCAGGTAGGACGCGGCCTTCGCCAGGGCCGCGTGCGCGGTCACCGGCATGACGAGGCGCGGCGCGGCCACGTCGGGCCGCGCGTCCCGGGCCGCCTTGACGGCGAGGATCAGCGACTCGGTGCCGCCGCTGGTGACGCTGCCGACCGTCGACGGCGGGCCGGACAGCACCGTCGCGGCCGCCGCCACAAGGTCGTTCTCCATCGCCAGCAGCGACGGGAAGGCGGTCGGGTCCAGGCCGTTGACGTGCGCCGATGCCGAGTGGGCCGCGGCGGCCAGCGCGTCGAGCCCGTCGACCGCCGGGTCGTAGACGTAGGCGAACAGGCGACCGCCGTGTGTCGGCAGGTCGTGTGCCCGCATCGCCGCCAGCTCGTCGAGGACCTCCCGAGCCGGTAGCCCCTGTGCCGGCAACGCCCGCATGTCAGTCACCCCTGTTCCAAGGCCGGATCTGGCTCCGCCACGGCGGCGGAGAGCCTTCCCTCGTCGAGGTCGTAGCCGCGCAGCGCGATCAGCGCCGATACGACGACCACCGCCGGTACCACCGTGAAGCCCAACAGCACACCGAGCTTGGCGGTGTCGGTCTGCAGCGCCGCTTCCCCCGTCGAGCTGGAGACGTAGCCGAACGCGTACAGGAGCAGCGCGAAGACACCGGGGCCGAGCGCCAGCCCGAACGTCTCGCCGGCCGTCCACAGGCCGGTGAAGACCCCCGCCTGCCGGCGACCGGTGCGGTCGGCGTCGTAGGCGATGCAGTCGGGCAGCATGGCGAGGCCGAAGACCTGTTGCCCGGCGTACCCGGCGCCGACCAGCCCGGTGATGACGTAGACGACAACGGCGGGCAGGAACGGGGCCAGGGCGAGCAGCGCGCCCGCGGCCGCGAACAGGACCGAGGCGAGGACGTAGGCGCGCAGCTTGCCGACCCGCCGCCCCACCCTGGTCCAGACCGGCATCACGAGCAGCGCCGGGCCGACGAAACACGCGAACAGGACCGTCGCCCCGGTGTCCGGGGACTCGAGGATCTGGGTGGCGAAGTAGCTGACCCCGGCGAGCATGGTGGCGATGCCGGCGGCCTGGACGACGAAGCAGATCAGCAGCAGGCGGAACGGGCGGTTGCCGCGCACGACGCGCAACTGCGCCGCGAACGACGGCTCGCTCTGCAGGACCTTGCCGGTGGGGGCGCCGCGGGTGCCGAAGAAGGATCCGAGCGTACCGATGACGATGAGCACGGCGACGAAGACGCCCATGGCACGGTGGCCGGGAACGCCGTCACCGAACTGCTTGGTGACCATGGGCGAAATGGCGCCGGAGACCAGGATCGCGACCGCCAGGATCGCCACCCGCCAGGTCATCAGGCGGGTCCGCTCGGCGTAGTCGTCGGTCATCTCGGCCGGCATGGCGACGTACGGCACCTGGTAGAACGCGAACGCCGTGGCAGCCGCCAGGAACACCAGCGCGACGTAGGCTCCCGACCGCACCGGGGCCGCGAAGATCAGTGCGAACAGGACCGCCAGGGCGAGCCCGCCACCGAGCAGAAACGGCCGCCTGGCACCCAGCGACGTGCGAGTACGATCGGAGATTCTCCCGGCTACCGGGTTGATCAGCACATCCCACGCCTTCGGTGCCAGCACCAGCAGCCCGGCGATCCCGGCTGCGACGCCGAGGGTGTCGGTCAGGTAGGGCAGCAGCAACAGCCCGGGCACCGTGCCGAAGGCCCCGGTGACCAGAGAGCCGAGCGCGTAACCAGCACGCACTCGGTTGGGCAGTGAACCCGACGGGTGATCCATGGTCCACGGATGCTACCGCGAGACTTCTTCACAAAAAACGGCCATTCAGCGGGTGCCCGCGGGCGTCGCCGCCGGCCACCCCGCCACGGCCGAGGTCGGTCTCCGAATCCTCGAGGCGGGCGGGACCGCGGCCGATGCCGGGGTCGCCGCGATGCTCGCCGGTTGCGTCGCCGAGAGCCTGCTGACGGGCATCGCCGGCGGCGGGTTCGCCACCTACTACGAGGCGGCCACCGGCACCACCACCTGCCTCGACTTCTTCTGCGCCGTGCCCGGCCTGGACGCGGGGCGCCAGGCCGCCCCGATGATCCCGATCTCGGTCGCGTTCGGCGGTGTCCCGCAGCGGTACGAGATCGGCGAGTCGAGCGTCGGCGTGCCGGGCGTCCCGGCCGGCTGCGCCGCGATCCATCGCCGCTGGGGCCGGTTGCCCTGGCAGCGGCTCGTCGAGCCGGCGATGGGCCTCGCCCGCAGCGGCACCCTCCTCCCGCAGCCGCACGCGCACACGCTGGTCTCGCTGGCGCCGGCGATGCTGCCGGGGTTCGGTTCCCAGGTGTACGCGCCCGGCGGCAAGCTGCTGGAAGGCGGTGACCTGCTGCACCACCCGGGGCTGGACGCCGCACTCGGCATTCTCGCCGAGGAGGGGCCGGCGGCGTTCTACACCGGGCGGGTCGGGCAGATGATGGTCGACGTCGTGCAGGCCGGCGGAGGTGTGCTCACGCACGCCGACCTGGCCGCCTACCGGGTGCTGCAACTGCCGGTCGTCGCCGCGCCGCTCGCCGGCGCGTCCGTGCTGGCCCGCAGCGACCTCAACGACTTCATCCCGACGGTCGCGTCGCTGCCCGCCGGCCTGCCGTCGCTGTCCCGCGGCGAGCGGGCGGTGGCGCTGGCCGGGGCCCTGCGCGCCTTCGGCACCCAGCGGGTCGGCGACACCACGAACATCTCCGTCGTGGACGCCGCCGGCAACGCCTGCGTGATCACGCTGACGCTGGGGCTCGGCTCGGGTGTCTGGCTGCCGGGGCTGGGCGTACACCTCAATTCGATGCTCGGTGAGGGAGAGCTGATCCGGCCCGGCACGCTGCCCGGTGAGCGGATGGCGTCGTGCATGTGCCCGACGGTGGTCGTGTCCTCCGCCGCTGATCTTGTCATGGCGATCGGTTCCGCCGGCGCGACCCGCATCCGGACCGCGCTCCTGCAGACCCTGGTCAACGTCCTGGTCGACGGCGACGACATGCGCACGGCGATCCGCCGTCCCCGGTTCCACGTGGTGTCGGATGTTGTACACGCTGAGGCCGGCTACAGCAGCGAGGAGCTGGACGCGCTCGCCGCGGCCGGGTATACGGTCCGGCAGTGGGACCGGCTCGACCACTATTTCGGCGGGGTCAGCGCGGTCGGCTCGGCCGGTGCGGCCGGCGATCCGCGGCGCGGCGGGATCGGCCGGCTGCTCTAGCCGTCATCCGGCGTCTCGTCCGGCCACCAGGCTGCTGCTCGCATGTCGATCTTGTCGCCGCGCAGCGGGGTGCCTTCCGCGTGGTGGCGCTTGAGGGCCTCGACCTCGTGGCCGGGGACGAGCCGGCCGTTCGCGGCGACGACCCGGTGCCAGGGCACACCGCCGCCGTAGTGCGACATCACCGCGCCCACCTGCCGGGGACCGCCGCGGCCCAGGTATTCGGCGATCGCGCCGTACGACATCACCCGCCCCGGCGGGATCCGTTCCACCAGCGTGAGCACCAGTTCGGCAAACTCGTCGTCGGCCACGATATGGGAACCTACCGTGGCCTCCGGCGGGGCAGGCGGCAAGATAGTCGACGTGCGCGAACAGGTCACCGAGGCTCGACGCATCGTTGTCAAGGTCGGGTCGTCGTCGCTGACCACCGCAACGGGCGGGCTCGACGCGTCCCGGGTCGACGCGTTGGTCGACGCGCTGGCCGCCACCCAGGCCGAGGTGGTGCTCGTCTCCTCGGGCGCGATCGCCGCCGGCCTAGCCCCGCTCGGCCTGTCCCGCCGCCCACGGGACCTGGCGACCCAGCAGGCCGCCGCGAGCGTCGGGCAGGGGCTGCTCATGCGGGCGTATAACGACGCGTTCGCCCGTCACGACCGGGTTGTCGGCCAGGTGCTGCTGACGGTCGACGACGTGACGCGGCGGGCGCACTATCGGAATGCGTATCGGACGCTGCGGCGCCTCCTCGACCTGCGCGCCGTGCCGATCGTGAACGAGAACGACACGGTCGCCACCGAGGAGATCCGGTTCGGCGACAACGACCGACTGGCCGCCCTGGTCGCCGCCCTGGTGCACGCCGACCTGCTGGTCCTGCTGTCCGACGTCGACGGCCTCTACACCGGCGACCCCTCGCTGCCGACGTCCCGCGCGATCAGCGACGTGCGGTCGCCGAACGACCTGGCGAACATCGACATCCGCCGCCCGGGCAAGGCCGGCGTCGGCACGGGTGGCATGGTGACGAAGGTCGAGGCCGCCCGGATCGCGACGACGAGCGGCATCCCGGTCGTGCTGACCTCGGCCCCTCAAGCCGCCCGGGTGCTGGCCGGCGAGGAGATCGGCACGCTCTTCCACCGTCTGCGCGAGCGCCCGCAGGCGCGGCTCTTCTGGCTGGCCCACGCGACCAGCCCGCGCGGCAGACTGCACCTGGACGCCGGAGCGGTGCAGGCCGTGGTCCGCCGCCACGCCTCCCTGCTGCCGGCCGGCATCACCGCCGTGGACGGCCGCTTCGCCGCGGGCGACCCGGTCGACCTGGTGGACGTGGGCGGCGTCCCCGTCGCGAGGGGTTTGGTGAACTACGACGCGGCCGAGCTCCCGTCGCTTCTGGGAAGGTCGACGCTGGACCTGGCCGCGGAGCTGGGCCCGGCCTACGAGCGCGAGGTGGTCCACCGCGACGACCTCGTCCTCCTGTAGGCAGGTCGGCCGCATGTCGCCGCTGCGGTGGGTTGGGCGGGTCGTCGCGGTCGCGCTGAGCGTTTGTGCCTTGGCCGGGGTGGTGCGGCTGGTTGCGCCGCCCAGTGGGGTGCCGCAGCAGTTGGCGTTTCTGCGGGCGTCGCTCGACGACGGGGCGGGTGAGTCCGCGCAAGGGATGTTTCCCGAAGGGTATTTCTTCCTGCACGTCCTCTACGGGCTCAGCTGGGTCTCCGTCGGCATGCAGGAGCCGGAAGGCTCGCGGGGCGACGCGCTGCGCGAGGCGCGGTGGGCGTTGCAGCGCCTCGACGGGCCGGACGGGCGGGCGCCGTTCAGCCAGTCGCTCACCCCGTCATACGGCGTCTTCTACCGCGGCTGGACCAACTGGCTGCGCGGCGGAATCCTTCGACTGCGGCCGGCCGAGGCGCGCGACCCGGCCGAGGTGCGGCGGTTCGAGGAGGACTCCGCGGCGCTGGCCGCCGCGTTCGACGCGTCGGCGTCGCCCTACCTGGAGGCGTATCCCGGCCAGGCGTGGCCCGTCGACTCCACCGTGGCGGTCGCGTCGTTGCGGCTGCACGACGCGCTGCTGCCGCCCCGCTTCGCCGGCACCGTCGCCCGATGGCTCGACGGCGTGCGAGGACGGCTTGATCCGCACACCGGCCTGATCCCGCACCGCGTCGACCCCGGCACCGGCGATCCGATCGAAATCGCCCGGGGCACGTCACAGAGCATGATCCTGCGGTTCCTGCCCGAGATCGACCCGGCGTTCGCGGCGGCGCAGTACACCCGATTCCGCGACGACTATCTCGTGCGCCCGCTGGGCCTCGGGCCGGCCGTGCGGGAGTATCCCACCGGCGTCGACGGCCCGGCCGACGTCGACTCGGGCCCGCTTCCCCTCGGCGTGAGCCTGTCGGCGACCGTGGTCACGCTCGGCGCGGCCCGGGTCAACGGCGACACGTCGCTGGCCCGGGCACTGGACAATTACGGCGAGGTCGCCGGCCTGCCGGTCACGACGCCGTGGACGAAGCGGTATGCGTTCGGGCTGCTGCCGATCGGCGACGCGTTTCTGGTGTGGTCGAGGACGGCGCACCCGTGGGTGGCCGACCCGTCACCGCCGCCGCCGACGATCTCGTGGTGGTGGCGACTGCCGCTACTGTCGCTGTTCGTCGCGGCCGGCACCGGCCCCTGGCTGCCCGCACTGCGCCGCCGGGTGGTCAGATCTCGCCGCGCCGGCGCATGACCGTTATCCGAGCTGATGCCCAGCCGGGTAGCTCGGAAGGGGCAAGACGCCGATCCATAGCTGGCGCTACCGGCCCAACAAAGACCCGGTGTCGAGCTGGAACGGGAACGGCCGGTCCGAGGCGAGCACGGCACCGCTCGTAGCTATGGCGTGCTCGACGTAGTGCGCGCCTTCCAGGCGGTACAGCCGCAACAGCAGGGTGTCCGAATCCTGCTCGACCAGCAGGTACCACGCGATCTGTGCCGCCGCGTACAGCTGCATTTTCAGCAGGCGGTCCGCCGACGCGTTACCCGGCGAGACGACCTCGCCGACCAGGACGACCTCTGATGCCTCGGTCATCGCGCCGTCGTCGTCGGTGTCCGCCACGACCAGATCGGGGATGACGATCCGGCCGGTGTGCAGCCGGACGTTGACCGCCTCCCAGACCTCCAGACCGGCCTCCGAAGCCGGCTCGTCGAGCGCGTTGGCGATCCGCCGGGACAGCCGCTGGTGGCGCTTCGTCGGGGCGGGGCTCACCAACAGACTCCCATCGAGCAGTTCGATCCGATCCACCGTTTCGCCTAGCGCGAGGTAGTCCGCCTCACTCCACGGACCGACGTGCTCCAGCACGGCGACGCTCATCTCGGACCACCTCCCGGCTGACACCTGGCTCAAGCTTCTCATGACCTGAGCCGCAGCTCCACGCAGCGCGGACAAGATCGACCCGCCCACGATCTGCCCACAACCAGCCGTGGCTGGCTGGATTCACCTGGACGGCGCCGGATACGCGAAGAAGGCCCCCGCCCAAAGTCTCCCCTGGTCGAGGGCCTTCTTTCCTGCCAAGTGGCGGGTAGAGGATTCGAACCTCTGTAGCTTTCGCGACGGACTTGCAGTCCATGCGCGAAACGGGCCATGACCTGCGACGGAACAACGCCCTATAGCTGGCCGGTCCGCGCATGGTCCGGACAGCTAATGATCATCAATCATTACGCGAGTGGTCCGGCATGATCACTCGCGGCGTTGCCGAGACTGTCGCCTCTTCCGGCGCCGCACCGCCGGGGGGCTGAAACAGAGGACGGCCGCCGCCCCCTGTTCCGGCCTTCTTGTATCCGTGGCCCGACGAACTGATCCGCCGATCCTGCCAACCGAACGTTGTTAGTAGCGCGAATTGGTTTGTTATGGAAACCTGTTGGTATGACTTCCGATGCGGTTCCTGCCGGCAGTGACCCACGCCGGCTGTTGGCTGACGTGCGCGACCTTGCGCGCCGGGTCCGTCTTGCCCAGCGGGTGACGTGGTTGCCGCTGCTGGTGTTCGCCCTGGTGATCTTCGGGGCGATTCCTGTCTACCTGTTCGGCCACCCACACCTCAGCGACTGCCGGCCGGTCGACGACGGTCAGGTGTGCAAGGCCAGGTTCGCGGCCGCGAACGTCTACTGGCTGGCGGCTGTGGTGTTGGCGTACGTGGTGATTGCCAGCGGTTACCTGCGGGTCGCCCGTGCCCGGGGATTGGGCGCGCGAGTGCTGCCGTACGTGCTCACCGGCGTCGCGCTCATCGTGCTGTTCGCCGCCGTCCCGGCGGCTTGGATCTTCCCCGACGCCGATGCGCGCGCGCTCGTCCCCCCGTCCGCCTTCGTCCAGTTCCTGTTCCGGTTGCTCGCCCCGGCCGGCGCGATCGGGTTGGCCCTGCTGGTGCTGGCCTGGCTGGAGCGGCACGTCGCGCTGTTGTTGTTCGCCGTCGGGTACCTGGCGGTGGTGCTGGTGCCGATCAACTTCGGCTGGGAAGAGCGCAGCCAGTGGCAGTTCGTGCCGATGCTGGTCATCAGCGGTGGTGCGCTGTTGCTGGGCAGTGTTGGCTTCGCGCTGGCGCAGCGACTGCGGCGGCCCCGGTGACCGGCCCCGCCGATACCCCGGCGCCGGACGAGGCCGAATCCCCGCATCCGGTCACCGGCCTCGATGACGTGGTGCACCAGCGGGTCCGGCTCGGCATCCTCACCATCACGCACGAGTCCCGCCGGGTGGAGTTCGGCTACCTGCGCACCCAGTTGGAGCTGACCGCCGGCAACCTCTCCCAGCACCTGGGCGTGCTGGAGACGGCCGGCCTGGTCGAGGTCGAAAAGGGCTACGCCGGGCGGCGCGGCCGGACCTGGATCACCCTTACCCCGGCGGGAAACGCCGCGCTCGCCGAGGAGATCGCGCGACTCAAGCAGCTCATCGCCCGCGTTGAAACGAACGAACGACCAGCAGCGACAACAGCCGTCCCTTCACCCAGTGCACGGCGCGGACCGTCCACCCGACAGGCTATCGCACACCCGTACTAATGTATGGCTGAAACGCAAACCGCCGTGACACCTGTGATCAAGGTGTCACGGCCATTTCCGCTGCTCAAAGCGCCTACCGTGATGTGCGTGACAGGTGTGACACCCCGTGAAGACGGTAGGCGGGCAGGAACATCACAGGTCGTTTGCGAGCCATGCGCTTGCCGACGCATTCCGGGCCAAGTTGCTTCACCACGTCCAGCGCCGGCCCGGGTGCTGATCCGGCAGGCGCTCGACGCGCTCGCGGTGCGGCTCGACGGCCGCCTGGCTGCCGCGAAGACCATCGCGCGGCAGCGGGCCATCCTGCACAACGCACTGGAGTACGCGGTTGAACTGGCGTTCCTCCCAGAAAACCCGCTGACTCGCGTCAAGTGGAAGACGCCGAAGACGGCCGAGTCGGTCGACCGGCGCGGGCTCAAGCACCGGACGGCCGACGACACACGGCCGGTACCGGCGCGCCCCGAGTTGGTCGAGATCCTGCGGTGTCACCTCGGCCACTTCGGTATGACCTGCGGCACGCGGCCGTGTCGACGTGGCTGAACGCGGGCATTCCGGCGACCCAGGTCGCCGAGTAGGCCGGGCACAGCGTTGCCGTGTTGCTGCGGGTCCACGCCAAGTGCATCGTGGGTCAGGGCGAGTCCGTGCGGCGGCGCATCGAACAGGCCATGACCAGGGATGACGCCGCCTGATCTTGCGCAAAACTGGTCCGCATATGGTCCATGGACACCCGTAAACGGCTGGCGATGGCTGCACATGGCTGGACTCCAACAGCAGAGCCCCCTACCAGGTTTCCCTGGTAGGGGGCTCTTTTGCCTGCCTGTGGCGGGTAGAGGATTCGAACCTCTGTAGCTTTCGCGACGGATTTACAGTCCGCTCCCATTGGCCGCTCGGGCAACCCGCCTGGCGCAAGCAAGAATAGCGGTACGCCCCGGGGGCAACGCAAACGGGTACCCTCGGCACGCCCGGAACGTTCTTCGTAAGTAGCTACAGGGAGCATCTGCCATGGCTTCGGCACCCTCGTTCGACATCGTCAGCAAGGTCGACCGGCAGGAGGTCGACAACGCGCTCAACCAGGCCGAGAAGGAGCTCTCCCAGCGGTTCGACTTCCGCGGGACCGGGGCTGAGATCAAGTGGTCCGGCGAGGAGGCCGTCGCGCTCCAGGCGGAGACCGAGGAGCGGGTGGTCGCAGCGCTCGAGGTGTTCAAGGAGAAGCTGGTCAAGCGGAACATCTCGCTCAAGTCGCTGGACGCCGGCGAGCCGCGGGCCTCGGGCAAGACCTTCAAGATCGACGCCAAGATCATCCAGGGCATCGAGTCCGACAAGGCGAAGGCGATCTCGAAGAAGATCCGCGACGAGGGCCCCAAGGGTGTTCAGGCGCAGATCCAGGGCGACCAACTGCGGGTCACCGGCAAGAAGAAGGACGACCTGCAGGCGGTCATCACGCTGCTCAAGCAGAAGGACTTCGGCATCGCGCTGCAGTTCACGAACTACCGCTAGACCTGGCGTGGACGTCGTCCCGCTCGCGGACGTTGTGCGGGTGGGACGGCGGCTCGTCGGCACGGGCCCAAGCCCCGGACGAGCAGGAAGCTGTCCGTGTGCCGAACCTCGACGTCGGGCTGCTCGGAACGCTCCGGGTCCGCCAGCACGCTGTGGATCGGTAAAACCATGTGGCGGGACCCTACACGGGCACGTCGACCTCTTCGCCGTTCCGGGTGAACGACACACGGGAGAGCGGCCCGCCGGGTAGCAGCGCCACCACCGCGCCGATCGTCACAGCCCCGCCGGCCATGAGAAACGCCCAGATGACGCCTCCCGGACGGTCGACGACCACACCCGTCACGGCGACCCCGGCGGCGCTGGCGGCGACCGAGACGGTCACGAGCCAGGTGTACGCCTCGTTCAGCATCGACCGGGGCATGATCGCGCCGACGAGCGAGTTTTGCACGGTCAGCGCCGGTGCGATCGTGGCGCCGCCGATGACGAGGGCGGCGCCGAGCGCTATGGCGTTGGGCATGGCGGCCAGGACGACGAGGCTGACCGCGACACCGGTGAGGAGCCAGCCGAGCCGCGCGCCGACGCGTGGGCGGGTGCCGAACCAGATGCCGCTGGCCGCGCTGCCGATGCCCCAGACGCCGAGCAGGAAGCCGCCGACGCTGTCCGGGCCGTTGTCGACGTAGGCGGTCGCGTAGGCGGGCACGGCCACACCCGTACCGCCGAATGCAAAACCCAGCCCGAAGGCCGTGACCAGCAGTGCGGCGAATCCGGGCACGCGCAGCGGGCCGAGGCCCCGGGCGGGCGCGTGGTCGAGGTGGCGGCGCCATGAGCGCATGGCCCGGCCACGGGCGACGATCAGGGTGCCGACCAGTGTGATCACGGCCGCGGTGGCCAGGGCGACGGCCGGCTGCCACAGCGCCACGCAGACCGCGACCAGCATGGGGCCGGCGACAAAGACGATCTCGAAGAGCGCCGTCTCGGCCGCCAGCGCGGTCATGCGGGTCTGTGGCGCGCCGGCGGTCATCGCGTTCCAGGTGCCGCGGATGGCGGCCGTCAGCGGCGGGAACGTCATGCCGGCCAGGATCGCGGTGGCGAGGATCACGGGCAGTGGCAGCGCGTGCTGGCCGGCGACGATCAGCAGGGTCAGTGTGAGCGGGTGGGCGAGGCCGGTCGCGACGAGCACCGGGGCCGGGCCGACACGGTCGGCGAGCCGGCCGACGACCGGGCTGGCCACGGCGGTGGCGATGGCGTAGACCGAGCAGGCGAGCGCCGCTTCGGCATACCGCCCGGTCGTCTGCTGCAACAGGAGCAACAGCGACAGGGACACCATCCCGATGCCGAGTCGCGCCAGGACGCCGACCACGAGCAGAACAGGCGCTCCGGGGAGCCGCCAGACGGAGGCGTACTGCCCGAGCACCGCGACCTCGTTTCGACCGGTAAGGACTGAAGGGCCTGCCGATACTAACGGCAGGCCCTTCAGGGTTCGAGGGAGTTAGCGGTACGTGACGCCGGCCATCTGCTCGAGACGGGCGACGCGCTGCTCCATCGGCGGGTGCGTGGAGAACAGGGAGGCGAGGCCGCCGCCCTTGAGGGGGTTGTCGATCATGAGGTGAGCCTGGCTCGCCAGCTGGCCGTCGGCCGGCAGCGGCATGGCCTGGGTGCCCCGGTGGATCTTCCGCAAGGCGCTGGCCAGGGCAAGCGGGTCGGAGGTGAGGCGAGCGCCGGACTCGTCCGCCTGGAACTCCCGGTTCCGGCTGATCGCCATCTGGATCACCATCGCGGCGAGCGGGCCGAGGATCAGCATGAGGAGCATGCCGACCAGGCCGGGGCCGTCCTCGTCGTCCGAGTTGCCGAGCGGCAGGAAGATCGCCAGCTGGGCCAGCATCGTGATCATGCCGCCGAGCGCGCCGGCCACGCTGGAGATGAGGATGTCGCGGTTGTAGACGTGCGACAGTTCGTGGCCGATGACACCGCGCAGCTCACGGGGGGTCAGCATCTGGAGGATGCCCTGGGTGACGGCGACCGCCGCGTTTTTCGGGTTGCGCCCGGTGGCGAACGCGTTGGGCTGCATGGTGGGGCTGATGTAGAGCCGGGGCATGGGCTGCCCCGCCTGGTTGGCCAGTTCGCGGACCATGGCGTACAGCTCGGGAGCTTGCGCCTCGGAGACCGGCTGCGCGTTCATGGCGCGCAGGGCGATCTTGTCGGAGTAGAAGTAGCTGAACGCGTTCATTGCCAGCGACAGGAACACGGCGATGACCAGACCGGTGCTACCGCCGAGCCAGTAGCCGACAAGCAGGATCAGTGAGGTCAGCAGGCCCAGCAGGGCCGCTGTCTTCAGACCGTTGAAATGCCTGTGCTGCATGTCTCCAATAACAGCGCGACCGACCGTGTATCTTCCCGGTGCTAGCTGTGAGCTAGCTGAAAGTCTCGGCGGCCCGGAGCACCGCTTCCGGTGCGAAGCCGAGCAGCACCGCGACCACGGCGGCGAGGCCGACAGCGGCGGCGACCGGCCAGGTCACCCGGCTTTTCACCATCTCGGGGGACGGCGCGAACAGGGTCGCTGTCACGCGGACGTAGTAGGCGAGACCGACGACCGCGTTGAGCGCGACGACGATCGCCAGCCAGACGGCGTCGCCGCCGAGCAGCGCGCGCACGACCGCCACCTTCGCGAACAGTCCCGCGAGCCCCGGCGGCAGGCCGGCGAGCCCGGTGAGCGCGATCACGAGGACCGCGGCGATCCAGGGCGAACGGCGGGCCAGCCCGCGGTAGTCGGCGAACTCCCCGCCGTCGTCCGCGCCGCGGACGGCGACCAGCGCGCCGAAGGCGGAGAACTCCAGCACGACGTAGAAGAAGGTGTACGCGATGGTGGCCGCCACGAGCAGCGCGACCGCCTCACCGGAGCGCCCACCGGCGGCGAGCAGCGCGCCGAGCGGGGCGAGCAGGTATCCGGCCTGGGCGACCGACGACCAGGCGAGCAGCCGCACCATACGCCGCTGGCGTAGCGCGACAAGGTTGCCGACCGTCATGCTCAGCACGGCCAGCACGGCGAGGGTGAGACCGGCGGTGGCGAGCACCGGGCGGGCCGCGGACACGCCGACGAGCAGCAGGGCGACCACGCCGCCGAGCTTCGAGGCGGTCGACAGGTAGGCGGCGACCGGCAGCGGCGCCCCGTCGTAGGTCGCCGGCGCCCACGCGTGTGCCGGCACGGCCGCCACCTTGAACCCGAGACCGGTCAGCAGCAGCACGACACCGACCTTGAGCAGCGGCTCGGCGGCGGGTGTCACCTGGCCGCGGGCGATGTCGCCGAAGTGGACGCCACCGGTGGCGGTGAACACGAGCGCGGCGCCGAGCAGCGCCACCGCGGTCGACACCACGCTCACCACGAAAAACGTCACCGCGGCCGAACTGCCGGTCCGCGACCCGCGGCGGAGGCCGACGAGGAGGTACAGCGGCAGCGTCAGCGTCTCGAGCGCGACGATCAGCGTGATCAGGTCGCGGGCACCGCCCAGGACCACGGCGCCGGTGAGCGAGCACGCGAGCAGGAAGCAGTACTCCCCGGCCGGCACCTCACCCGTGCGCAGGAGGGGCACCGACAGCGCGAGGGCGCCGAGGGCGAGCGCGGCGAACAGCCCGGTCACGATCGCCGCGGCCGGGTCGAACACGAGCGAGCACTGATCGGGGCCGACGCAGAACGCGTCGCGGTGCCCCGGGGAGGTGTCGCTGCTGAACCCGATGCCGACGACAACCGCGGCGGCGATGGTGCCCGCCATGCCGAGGGCTGTCGCACCGGCGACGGCGCCGCGCCGTCCCGGGACCACCAGGTCGACGATCAACGCGAGCACCGCCGTGCCGGCGGCCAGGTAGGTGGGCAGCAGCGCCACCTGGTCGATCGTCATCGGCCGAACACCTCCGCGAGCGCCGCCACCGGGTCGGCGGAGTACGACAGGACGATCGGCGGCAGCACGCCGAGCACCAGCGTGAGCGCCACCAGCGGCGACCAGGCCACCAACTCACCCGGGCCGAGACGGGCGGCCGGACCGAGACCAGCGACCGCCGGTGCGGCGGGACCGTGGGTCACCCGGCGCAGCAGCCGCAGGAAGTAGGCGGCGGCCAGGGCCGCGCCGACCGCCGCGAGCACCCCGAGTGTGGTCCACAGCGGCCCACCGCGCTCGAACGCGGCCACCACCGCGAACGCCTCGCCCCAGAACCCGGCCAGGCCGGGCAGGCCCAGCGAGGCGATGGCCGCGTAGGCGAGCACCCCGCTCAGGGCCGGTGCCGTCTCCCGCAGACCGCCGAGCCGGTCAAGGTCGCCGGTGTGCGTGCGGTCCTTGATGCCGCCGGCGATGAAGAACAGCAGGCCGGTCACGATTCCGTGGGCGATGTTGCCGATCAGGGCGGCCTGCAGGCCGGTCGCGGTGAGGGTCGCGATGCCGAGCAGCACGAACCCCATGTGACCGACCGACGAGTACGCGATGAGCCGCTTGAGCTCGGTCTGGGCCAGGCAGACCAGTCCGCCGACGATGATCGCGGCGGTGGCCAGGACGCCCAGGACCGGGGCGCTGCGCTCGGCGCCGTCGGGCGCGACACCGACGGCGACCCGCAGCAGCCCGTAGGTGCCCATCTTCAGCAGGACTCCGGCCAGGACGACCGAGCCGACCGTCGGCGCCTCGGTGTGTGCCGCCGGCAGCCAGGTGTGCAGCGGCCACAGCGGGCTCTTCACCGCGAACGCCGCCGCCAGCAGCACGAACGCGAGCAACTGCAGGCCGCTGGTCATCGGGCGGGTGGCCGGGTCGCTCAGGGCGACGAGGTCACCGGTGCCCGCCGAGGAGACGACCACGAACACGCCGACGAGCAGCAGCACCGAGCCGAAGAGCGTGTAGAGGACGAACTTGCGGGCGGCCCGCCGGCGGTCGGCGCCGCCCCAGACGGCGATCACCGCATACATCGGCAGGAGGACGACCTCGAAGAACACGAAGAACAGCACCAGGTCGAGGGCGAGGAACACTCCGACGATGCCGATCTCGAGCACCAGCAGCAGCGCCACGAGCAGCCGGCCGCGGCCCGGCTCGGGGACCTTCCAGAGGCAGTACGCGCAGCAGAGCAGCGTGAGGAGCGAGGTCAGGAGGACCAGGGGGTAGGAGATGCCGTCGACGCCGAGGTGAAAGCGCAGGCTGAGCGTGGGTGCCCACGGCACGTCGATCTCCGACCAGGGATTGATCCGCGCCCCGGTGCCCGGGTTCCGGACCGGCGCCAGCATCGCGAGCACCACGCCGAAGGTGGCGGCGGCGAACGCGGTGCCGGCGATCCGCCCGGCCCGGTCGAGCCGCTCCGGGAGCCCGGCGGCCAGCAGCGCCCCGATGGCGGGCAGCAGCAGCGCGGCCAGCAGCAGCGTCTGTCCGGTCGTCACCACGACACCCCCAGGACCAGCGCGATGACCGCGGCGAGGACGACGGCCCCGCCGAGCACGGCGGTCGTGGCCCTGGGCAGGGCGGCCGCGTGCACGCGGGCGAGCAGGCCACCGGCGCCACCGGTCGCGGCGCCGACCCCCTCGACGGCGCCGTCGACGAGCCGCTCGTCGGCGCGGCGCATCAGCCGGGCGAGCGCGGTGACCGGGCGGGTGACCAGCGCGTCCTGCACCGCGTCGAGGTAGAAGGCGTTGGCCAGCAGTCTGGTGAACGCGGTGTCGGGCAGAGCCGTGGCCGGGTCGCGACGCCAGTCGAGGAAGGCACCGACGGCCAGCAGCACCAGCGGGATCATCGCCGTGACGGTCAGATGCGCGACCGGCCCGCCGGCACCGAGCCGCCCGCCGAAGCCGGTCAACAGCCCGGCGAACCCGAGCAGCACCGTCGGCACGGCGAGCACCAGCAGCGGCCCGCGCATCGCCCAGGGCGGCTCGTGCGCCGCTTCGGCCGCCGCGGTGCGCGGCTCGCCCAGGAAGGTGCGCCGCCAGAGCCGGGCCGTGTAGGCCGCGGTGACCAGGACCGTGAGGGAGGCCGAGACCAGCACGAGGCCACCGGCCAGGACGGGCAGGAGGCCGTCGCCCGTGTCGGTCGCCGTCCGGTAGGCCGCCTCGATGATCGAGTCCTTGCTCCAGAAACCGGCCAGTGGCGGCAGGCCTGCCAGGGCCGCCAGGGCAAGGGTCATCGTCCAGAAGGTGACCGGCATCCGCTGCCGCAGTCCGCCCATCGCCGCCATCAGGTTGGTGCCCACGGCGTGGATCACCGCCCCGGCGGCGAGGAACAGCAGCGCCTTGAACGCGGCGTGGGTGAGCAGGTGGAACAGGGCCGCCGCGGGCGCGCCGACGGCGAGCGCGCCGGTCATGTAGCCCAACTGGCTCACGGTGGACCAGGCCAGGACCCGCTTGATGTCGTCCTGCCCGAGCGCCGCGAGCGCACCGAGCAGCATCGTGATCGAGGCCATGACCGCGAGCACGACGAGCGCGGCAGTGGAGCGCTCGAACAGCGGGAAGAGCCGGGCGACGACGTAGACCCCGGCGGCGACCATCGTCGCGGCGTGGATCAGCGCGGAGATCGGCGTGGGGCCGGCCATCGCGTCGGGCAACCACGTGTGCAGCGGGAACTGCGCGCTCTTGCCCGCCACCCCGGCCAGCAGCAGCACGCAGGCCGCGGTGACCGTGCCGGCGGGCAGGTCGGCGGCGAACACGTCGGCGATGCGGAAGCTGCCCGCCCGGAGTCCGAGCAGCACGATCCCGAGCAGGAACCCGATGTCGCCGACCCGGGTGACCAGGAACGCCTTGACCGCGGCCCGGGGCGCCTCCGGCAGGCGCCGGTCGTGGCCGATGAGCAGGTAGGAACAGATGCCCATGACCTCCCAGCCGATCAGCAGGGAGATCAGGTCGCCGGAGACGACGACCAGCAGCATCGCCCCGGTGAAGAGGCTGACCTGGGCGGCGTAGGGCGCGTAACGGTTGTCGTCGTGCAGGTAGGCCACCGAGTAGACCTGCACGCACAGCGCGACCACGGTGACCGCGACCGCCACCAGCCCGGCCGGCCCGTCGAGCCAGGTGCCGAACGTCACGGCCAGCCGCCCGAACCTGGCGACCTCGTAGCCCTTGTCCGCCCCCTGTGCGCCGCCGAGGACGACCGCGACCGCGCAGACCAGCGCCGCCGTGGCGCCACCGACGCCGAGCACGGCCGCGGTGCGGCGGGCGGTGCCGCGCAGCAACAGCCCGGCCAGCCCGACCGCTACGGGGATCCCCGGCAGCGCGGCACCGAGCGGATCGACGATCACGCCGACACCTCCACGTCGTCGCCGGCCGGCCGGTTCGGCTCGGTCAGCTCCACCTCGTCGACGCCGACGCTGCGGTGCAGCCGGTAGAGCTGGAGGATCAGCGCAAGGCCTACGCCGATCTCGGCAGCCGCCAGCACGATCACGAACAGCGCGAACGACTGGCCGGCGTGCGGCGCGGCGGCCCGGATGGTGGCGTCGGCGGTGACGAAGACCAGGTTGACCGCGTTGAGCATCAGCTCGACGGCCATCAGCAGCAGCACGGCGTTGCGCCGGACGATGACGCCGTAGACCCCGATGCCGAACAACAGGGCCGCGATGGTGAACGGCAGCACAGGATGCATCAGCGCCGCCTCCCCGAACCGATGTCGGGTCTGGACACGACGATCGCACCCACCAGGGCCGCGAGCAGCAGCACGGAGATCAGCTCGAACGGCAGGACCCAGGTGCGGAACAGCGCCGCGCCGATCCGCTCGGCGGTGCCGGGCTCGGGAAGCGCGACCCGCGACCAGCAGAACGCGTCGATCAGCAGGGCGGCGAGCCCCGCTCCCGCGCCGGCCCCGATGAGCGCACCCGGCCAGCGGACCCGGTCGAGATCGTCGCTGGCGCCGATCGGTGCCCGGGTGAGCATCACCGCGAAGAGCAGCAGGACGACGACGGCCCCGACATAGAGCAGCACCTGGACCCAGGCGACGAGCTCGGCGGTGAGCACCAGATAGAGCCCCGCGATCGCGCCGAGGGCGACGACGAGCCACAACCCGGCCCGCACGACGTGCCGGGTGGTCACCACCAGCAGGCCCGCACCCAGTGCCACCGCACCGAGCGCGGCCATCAGCACATCGGCTGTGGTCATCGCTGCGCCACCCTCATGGCCGACATCCTGCCACCAAGGTCCGACAGGAATCGACCGTCGGGCCCGCAGCGAGATCCGATCGCTACGCTCTGAAGCGGGACACCACGAGGCTCGGCTCGGCACTCATGCCGGACAGTTCCGTCGCCGCCGACTCCGTCTCCTGCATGCCGACGCCGGTCGATTTTCGCTGCCCGGGAGTGTCTCGGCGCCAGTTGGTGGACATTGCGCCGGTTGGTCGTCGCGATCCGCTCCGCCCCCGGATCGGTCAGCCGTCGGTGCGACCGGAGCGTTTCGCGGCGGCGGTCTGCTCCTTGGCGGGCTCGCCGTGCTCGTCGTGGGCCGGCGGCGCGGGCACCGTGGCCACCCACTCCTCGAGCCGGTCCTTCTCGTGCAGCAACTCGCGGATGTCGTGCTCGGCGTATTCGAACTCGGGGGACCAGTGCAGCGCGTCGAACGGGCAGACCTCGACGCAGATCCCGCAGTACATGCACAACGAGAAGTCGATCGCGAACCGGTCGAGCACGTTGCGCTGGCGCGGCCGGGCCGCACCGGGGACCTGTACCTCTTCCTTGTGCGAGTCGATGTAGATGCACCAGTCCGGGCACTCCCGGGCGCACAGCATGCAGACGGTGCAGTTCTCCTCGATCAGCGCGATCACGCCGCGGGAGCGGGGCGGTAGGTCCGGCTCGACGTCCGGGTACTGCTGGGTGTGCGCCCGCTTGGTCATGGTGCCGAGCGTGACGGCGAGTCCCTTGGCGAGGCCCTTCCCCGGAAACTCCATAGCCTTCATCCTACGGGGCGCCAGGACCCGAAAATTGTCGTACACCAGTTCTAATATGTCCCCATGAACTCGAGGCAGTGGTGGAACGGGCGCTGGTCGCGGCTGGTGCGACGGGACGTCTTCGTGCGTAACGCGACGGCCGACAGATGGCAGGTCGAGCTGCGGCGCGGCGGGCCGGAGGGGCGGGTGCGCACCCGGACGTTCGACTCGCAGGTGGCGGCCGTCGAGTGGGTGGAGTCCTCCGTGCTGGATCCTGAATCCGGTTGGCGGGAGGTCTGACCGTCCCGACTCCCCGAGACCCGGAAAAGTTGCCTGGGAGGGGCGTCCGACGAGCTGTTATAGCCGATTCGCCAGAGTTGAAATCGGCCGAAAGGTCGATTCTTCCGTGGGAGCGAGTCATCCTGGCCGTCGCTCTGTTGGTAGATGCGTGGGCTGTGGCACGATCGTGGGTAACCAAACCGGACCAGGTGTCACTGCAACGCATAGGAGCGACTGATGCGCGACAAGATGCTCGGCCGGTGGGTGTTCCGTCTGGCGGTGACGATGGGCGTGAGTGTTGCCGCCCTTGGTGTCTCTGCATTGTCGGCGCAGGCCGCCGACGCTTCATCGGCCCGGTTCACTTCGGTCTCGGGCGTGGTGACGATCATCGGTGGGACGCCCATCGGCCAGCAGGACCACCTCTTCGTGACAGAGGATTACAGCTGGGACTGACGCAACGGTCGTTCGGCTGACCGTGGCCCTGTGCCCGGGTGATTGGGGAATGGGGTGCCAGCTCCGAAGAGGCCGGTCAGCCGAACCGACCGCTATGCCTGGCTGATCACCGGGCCGCTGTTTGTCCTGGGTGTGCTGCTTTCGCTCCCGGTGATGTTCTCCGACCGGGTCAAGGAGCTCGATCACGACATCCAGTTCGTGCCGGTCCTGCTGCTGCTCGCCGTGCTCGCCACGCACATGCAGTTGCGGTTCGACGTGCGTCGGCAGGGGCTCGTCGCCCATCTGAACGACATTCCGGTCCTGCTCACGCTGTTCTACCTGTCGCCGTTGCTCGCCATCGCCGTGCGGCTGGTTGCCGGCCTGATCTGGAGCGTGTCGACCGCCCGGCTCGATCCGCACAAGGTCACCTTCAACGCGGCGGGCCACATCGCCAGCGTGGCCGCGGCCAATCTCGTTGTTCTCCAACTGGGTCTCGGCGAGGCCGGTGACCCATGGACGTGGTTCGTGCTCGGCGCGGCGATCGTCGCCGGCAACATCGTCTCCTTGACGGCGATCTCGGGCGTCATGGCGGTGCTCCAGGGGCCCGCCTATCTTCCGCAGTTCCTGCGCACGGCGGTGCCCACGTTCGCGGTCGTGGGCGTCAACATCGTCATCGGCCTGGTCATGCTGCTGACGCTCCACGCGAGCAAGTGGGCGAGCATCCTGCTGGTCGCCTTGGCGGCGGTGCTCGCCGTCGCCTATCAGGCATATGCGCAGTTCCTCCGGCAGCACAAGAGCCTCACCGAGATGTACGCGCTGACCCAGGACGTCGCGACCACCAACCACGACGGGACCCTGCCCGACGTGCTCCTCGCCCGGGTCCGCGCGCTGCTGGCGGCCGACTCCGCGACGCTGTGGGTGCCCGCGCAGGGGCGTCACCAGGAGTTGCTGCTCTCCGCCCGGTTCGACTACCAGGGCCTGCTCGACAACGCGCCGACGCCCGACCTGTTCCGTCAGATGGCGATGCGGACCGGAGGTACGGTCGCGGTCGGGCCGAAGATCGGCGACGCGGAGCTGCGCTCGGTGCTGCAGGACGCCGGGGTGAAGGACATCATCGTGGTGCCGCTGCGGTCCAGCGGCGTGATGGTCGGCACACTCGAGGTCGCCGGCCGGCTGGGGGAGCGCACCGCCTTCGGTGCCGAGGACCAGCAGCTGCTGGAGACGCTGTCCGCGCACGTCGGCGTGGCCGTCGAGAACAGCCGCCTGGTCGACCGGTTGCAGTACGACGCCAACCACGACGCGCTGACCGGGCTCGCCAACCGGCGCCGGATGCTGGAGGCGCTCGGCGAGGCGATGACCGGCCGCGGGCCGCGCGAGGTCGTCGCGGTCCTGCTCTTCGACGTCGTCGCGTTGCGCCAGGTCAACGACTCGCTCGGGCACGCTGCCGGCGACAAGGTGCTCATCGAGGTCGCCCGTCGGCTGCGCGGCCTGGCCCCACAGGGAGCCCTCGTGGCGCGGGTCGGCGACGACGAGTTCGCGGTCGAGCTGCGCACCGCCAACGCCGACGCTGCCGTGACCGTTGCCGACACCCTGCGCGCCGGGCTGCGCGACCGGATGGTGATCGAGATGCTCACCATCGACATCGACACCAACGTCGGTGTCTCGATCTATCCCGACCACGGCACGGAGCCCGAGGTGCTTCTCCAGCGGGCGCACGTGGCGACCCACGCCGCCAAGTCCCGCGGGGTCGTCCAGTTGTTCAACGCCGGGCTGCAGTCCAGGTCGGTCCGCCGGGTCGGGCTCGCCGCCGACCTCCAGGCGGCCCTGACGTCCGGTGAGCTCGAGGTGTACTTCCAGCCGAAGGTCGCCCTGAAGGACCGCCGGCTGGTCGGCGTCGAGTGCCTCGCCCGCTGGGAGCACCCGGTGCACGGCCAGGTGGCGCCGCCCGACTTCGTGGCCGTCGCGGAGCACACCGGCCAGCTGGCCCGGCTCAACGGCGTGGTCCTGCGGGAAGGCGTCCGCCGGGCCCGGGAGTGGGCCGACGCGGGCCGTCCGCTGTCGGTGGCCGTCAACCTCTCGGCGCGGACCCTGAGCGACGCCGACCTGCCGCTGCAGATCTCCGAGCTGCTCGACGAGCACGGCGTGCCCGCCGACCGGCTCATCCTGGAGATCTCCGAGGAGGAGGAGCTGCTGGGCGGCGGCCGGAGCCTGCCGGTGCTCAACCGGCTCCGCGACCTCGGCGTCCGGCTCTCCGTCGACGACTTCGGCGCCGGGCGCGTGTCGTTCGCCGACCTCAGCCGCCTGCCGGTGCAGGAGGTCAAGATCGACCGTACGTTCGTGCAGGGCATGGCCACGTCACCCAGCGATCTCGCGATCGTGCGTACGATCGTCGACATGGCCGACCACTTCGGCCTCGCGGTCGTCGCCGAGGGGGTCGAGAGCGAGCTGACCCTGGGGCTGCTCGAGGACATGAGCTGCGACATGGGGCAGGGGTTCCTGTTCAGTCGCGCGCTGCCGTACGACCGCTTCGAATCCTGGCTCCAGGTGCAGACGGACGCCGATCCGACCATCGCCCCGGCAGGGGAGGTTCGCTGGTTGCGAGCCGTTCCATAGGGCGAGCAACCGAAAGTGGGGAACTCGATTTCGTGCCCGGGCGGGGGCCGTGTACGCTTAGCGGGCGCCTGTGCGGGAACGCACCTGACGCGCCCCCTTAGCTCAGTCGGCAGAGCGTCTCCATGGTAAGGAGAAGGTCTACGGTTCGATTCCGTAAGGGGGCTCGAGACCGGGCTTGAGGCATCGAGTCCGCCGCGGCGGTGTAGCTCAGATGGCAGAGCAAGCGGCTCATAATCGCTGTGTCGCCGGTTCAAGTCCGGCCACCGCTACAGAAGCACCATAGGACGCCCAATTGGGCGTCCGTCTGTGTGAGCCGCTATGCTGGTTCGCTGGATCTGACTCCCCGCTTGAAGGAAGGCACTTCGCCATGGCCAAGGCGACCGACGTTCGTCCGAAGATCACGCTGGCGTGCACGGAGTGCAAAGAGCGCAACTACATCACCAAGAAGAACCGCCGTAACGATCCGGACCGCATTGAGCTGAAGAAGTTCTGCCCGCGCGATGGCAAGCACACCATCCACCGCGAGACCCGGTAGTCGTTCGACGACTTTTCCAACAGCGCCCCTGCCGCCGGCCGGGGCGCTGTTCGTTTGCGTAGCTGAGCGGTTGACGGGCCGTGGACGCGTCCGGGTGATCCGCACCGTCCCGGCCGGGCAGTGGTTGCGGCGGCTGGGCCCAGACACAGTGCTCGTCACGAGGCCACAGCGGCCGCTCGCGAGCGCGGCGGGCGCGGCGACGGTCGCGAGGCTGCTGCCACAGCGGCGCGGGCGGGCACGGCGGAGGCCCAGGCGCGGTGACGGCTGCGAGGTCGCTGTCACGGTGGCGCGGGCGGCATGGCAGTAGCCGCGGAGCCGCAGGCGTGGTGATGGTCGCGAGGCCGCTGCCACAGCGGCGCGGGCCAGCACAGCGGAAGCCGTGGGCGCGGTGATGGGCGCGAGGTCGCTGCCACAGCGGCGCGAGCCGGCACGGCGGAAGCCGCGGAGCCGAAAGGCGCGGCGACGGTCGCAAGACCACTGCCACGACGGCGCGGGCGAGACGACGGGCATGGCGGGAGCCGCGAGGCCGCGGGCGCGACCGAGGCAGCCGGGGAGCGGCGATCAGCAGGCGGTCGCCAGCCGGCCGTGACTCACGATCGTGGAGTTTCTTCGGTGTCCCAGGAGCCTGTTGCGCAATTCGCTGGGACAGCGTTGGCGGCCCAACTACGCGCCGATCTTGGAGTTGTGGCGCCATGAACCTCCGAATTTGTCCGGATTTGTCAAGGACCACAACTCCAAGATCGGCGCGGTTGTCGGGGTTGACGCGAGAGGGATCCGAATTGCGCAACAGGCTCCCAGGCCCCGAAAAGTTCCACGATCATGAGCCTCCAGCGCAGCGGAGCTGTAAACGGACATCAAAGCGGACCGAAACGGGTCGCATCCGACTGTCCATGATCGTGGGAAGCTTCGTGCCGTCCAGGCAGCACGAAGTTTCCCACGATCATGAGCGGCCGCGTCCCGGCCGCGCGCCCGCTGTCACGACGGCGCGATGACGGTCGGAAGATCGCTGTCGCGAAGTGGGCCAGGAGGCCCAGCGGCAAGACAGCGATCATGAGGTGGCAGGTGCGAGCCGGTCCGCACCTCATCCACGTGTGAACAGCCACCAGACCGACAGTCACCCGGCCGTCCGGTGGCGGTGCGGAAGACTGTTGCGAGCGCACGGGCGGCGGCCAGGTAAGTTGCACACCATGCCGTTGGATCAGTCGTACCTGGGCCGGGTGTTCCCGCCGACCCCGCCATATGAGGTGGGCCGCGAGAAGATCCGGGAGTTCGCCGACGCCGTCTTCGCCACCGATCCGGTGCACCGCGATCTCGCCGAAGCGCGCGCCAAGGGGTACACCGACGTCATCGCCCCGCCGACGTTCGCGATCATCCTCAGCCAGAACGCCGGCCAGCAGCTCGTCGACGACGAGGCCTTCGGCATGGACTACAGCCGGGTCGTGCACGGCGGGCAGACGTTCCGGTATGAGCGCCCGATCGTCGCCGGCGACCACCTGGTCACGGTCATGACCGTGGAGGAGATCAGCAGCCGTGCGGGGCACGACTTCCTGACGACCCGCCACGAGGTGTCGACCGTCGACGGTGAGGGCGTCGTGACCATCTGGACCCGGCTCGTGATCCGAGGGGAAGGCTGAGATGCAGGTCGGCACCGAGTTTCCGCCCCAGACCTTCCAGGTCACGCGCGCCGACCTGGTCCGCTACGCGGGCGCGTCCGGCGACTTCAACCCCATCCACTGGAGCGACCGGGTCGCCACCTCGGTCGGCCTGCCCGGAGTGATCGCCCACGGCATGCTCACCATGGCGCTCGCCGGCCAGGCGGTCGCCTACTGGGTGGGCGACACCGCGTCGATCGTTGAATATTCCACCCGGTTCGCCAATCCGGTGGTCGTCCCCGACGACGACAAGGGCACCGAGATCGTGGTGACCGGTGTCGTGAAGAAGCAGCTCGAGGACGGGTTGATGCAGATCGACATCGCCGCGACCTGCCACGGGGAGAAAGTCCTGGGAGCCGCGAAGGCACTCGTAAGAGGTCGGTAGAGGGGGGTGGTTGGGAAACTCCGACCCGAACCCGTACACTGGTCCGCCGTGGGGTGAGGAACCCGACATCAGGCTTGCCCGATGTCGTGGTTTCGATCTTCACGAAGGGGTGTGGCGCAATTGGTAGCGCAGCGGTCTCCAAAACCGCAGGTTGCAGGTTCGAGTCCTGTCGCCCCTGCGCCGAAGGCCTGACCTGGGTCTCGTGCGCCCGATCCGCAGATCGGGACGACGACCGCAGCGGTCACGGTTCGTCCTACCGCGTGCCGCCGGCTTCATGCCGGTGGTCCGGCTAGGTCGAGACCGTCGGTCGTGCGATCGAGACCGGTGGTTCTGCGGTCGCGGGCCGGTGGTCCTGTGGGTGCGACCCACAGCGCCTCGGTCGGCGACCGGTGGTCCTGCTGGGTCGCAAGAGGCCCGGGGTCTTGCCGTCGGTTGTGCACGGACCGAGCACTCGCGAGATCACGGAAGAGGGCGAAAGTGGCCGAACGCAGGCGACGCGGGACCGACCCCGCCGACGATCGCCGTGAAGAGGAGCTCAGCGCCGAAGACGCCGCCATCGAGGAAGAGTTCGCCGACGAGCTGGACGACCTCGATACCGCAGACGTCGACGATGAGCTCGACGACGCCGACAGTGACACCGCGCGTGCGACGAAGAACGGCCGTGCCAAGGACACCAAGTCCAAGGACCTGAAGACCAAGGACCTGGACAAGAAGACGACCAAGGTCAAAGAGGGCCGCTCCAACAACATCTTCGCGCGGCTCATCAACTTCATCCGCGAGGTCGTCGCCGAGCTGCGTAAGGTTATCTGGCCGACCCGCAAGGAGCTGACCACCTACACCCTCGTCGTGGTGGTGTTCGTGATCGTCATGCTCGCGATCGTCGCCGGGCTCGACTACGGCTTCGCCAAGGCGGTGCTCTGGGCGTTCGGCAACGGCAGCGCTGACGAGTAACGCTCGAAAAGAGTAGAACGAGCGGCCGGCGACCATGAGCCGGACGGGGGCGGCGCGGGGGCGACAGCCCGCGGCGGTGGCCGGTAGCGCCAACGGGGCGCGAACAGAAGACGGAAGTGAGCAGCGTGCAGGAATTCGACGAGACGCCCGGGACCGACGACGAGCAGCACGAGGAAACGTCGACGGTGTTGACGGCCGCCAACGCGAACGTGGCGACCGACACCGAGGACCCTGTCGCCGAGCTGCGTGCCGCACTGCGTTTCGCGCCCGGCGACTGGTACGTGGTGCACTCCTACGCCGGTTACGAGAACAAGGTCAAGACCAACCTCGAGACCCGGATCACGAGCCTCGACATGGAGGAGTACATCTACCAGGTCGAGGTCCCGACTCGTGAAGAGGTCGAGATCAAGAACGGCAAGCGCACTCAGGTGCAGAACAAGGTCTTTCCGGGCTACATCCTGGTCCGGATGGAGCTGACCCCGGAGTCGTATTCCTGCGTGCGCAACACGCCGGGTGTCACCGGCTTCGTGGGTGCGACCGACCGCGCCGACCGCCCGGCGCCCCTGTCGCTCGACGAGGTCCTGAAGTGGCTGGCCCCGGCCGTGCAGCAGGAGGGCAAGAAGCCCGGCAAGCCCGAGGTCAAGGTCCTCGACTTCGAGGTCGGCGACTCGGTCACCGTCACCGACGGCGCCTTCGCCTCGCTGCAGGCGACGATCAGCGAGATCAACGCCGACCAGCAGAAGCTGAAGGTGCTGGTGTCGATCTTCGGTCGTGAGACCCCGGTCGAGCTCAACTTCAACCAGGTCACGAAGATCTAATTCCGCTGCGGTACGCTTGAGCGTCCGGCCCGAGATGCCGGGCGCTCACGCGTGCGTGAAAACAGCACGACCCAATTCCAGCCCAGGAAGACGAAAGCAGCCATGCCTCCGAAGAAGAAGCTCGTCAAGACCTTCACGCTTCAGTTGCCGGCAGGCCAGGCCACCCCGGCGCCGCCGGTCGGCCCCGCCCTCGGTCAGCACGGTGTGAACATCATGGAGTTCGTCAAGGCGTACAACGCCCAGACGGAGTCCCAGCGCGGTGACATCATCCCGGCGCAGATCAGCGTCTACGAGGACCGGACCTTCACGTTCATCCTCAAGACCCCGCCCGCCGCCCGCCTGCTGCTCAAGGCCGCCGGTGTGGCCAAGGGTTCCGGCGTGCCGCAGCGGGACAAGGTCGGCTCGATCACCAAGGCCCAGCTGCGTGAGGTCGCCGAGAAGAAGATGGCCGACCTCAACGCCAACGACATCGAAGAGGCCGAGAAGATCATCGCCGGCACCGCCCGCTCCATGGGCATCGTCGTCAAGGACTGACACCGGATCACGTGGGAGGGCGACCCGTCGAGGCGCCCGCACGATCACCACAGGAGTGAAGAGCCAGAATGTCGCAGCACGGTAAGAACTACCGCAAGGTCGTCGAGCTCGTCGACCGCAACGCGCTGTACAGCCCCGCCGTCGCCGTCAAGCTCGCCAAGCAGACGTCGACCGTCAAGTTCGACCCCACCGTCGAGGTGGCCATGCGTCTGGGCGTCGACCCGCGCAAGGCCGACCAGATGGTCCGCGGCACGGTGAACCTGCCGCACGGCACCGGCAAGACCGCCCGCGTCATCGTCTTCGCGCAGGGCGCCAAGGCCGCCGAGGCCGAGGCCGCCGGCGCCGACGCTGTGGGCACCGACGACCTCGTCGCCCGGATCCAGGAAGGCTGGCTGGAGTTCGACGCGGCGATCGCGACGCCCGACCAGATGGCCAAGATCGGCCGGATCGCGCGGATCCTGGGCCCGCGCGGCCTGATGCCGAACCCGAAGACGGGCACGGTCACGATGGACGTCACCAAGGCGGTCAACGAGATCAAGGGTGGCAAGATCACCTACCGCGTTGACAAGCACTCGAACCTGCACCTGATCATCGGCAAGGCCAGCTTCACCGATCAGCAGCTGGTCGAGAACTACGCCGCGGTCCTCGAAGAGGTCAACCGGGCCAAGCCTTCGGCGGCCAAGGGCAAGTACCTCAAGAAGATCTTCATCACCACCACCATGGGCCCGGGCATCCCGGTCGACCCGAACCGCACGCGCAACCTCCTCGAGGACGACGCCGCGGAGTAACCCGCAAAACAGCAGGGCAACCCGGGACAGCGTGTCTATGGCACGCTGTCCCGGTGCTTTTGCAGGACGTCTGGTTTCGATACGGCCGAAAGGCGCCCTGGACACTGCGCGGCGTCGACCTGCACCTGCCGCCGGGTGAGGTGGCCGTCGTCGAGGGCCCCAACGGGGCCGGTAAATCGACGCTGCTCCAGGTCGTGGCGGGCATCCTGCGCCCCGACTGTGGCACGATCAGCGACCGGCCGGCCGTGGTCGGGTGGGTGCCGGAGCGTTTCCCTGCCGATCAGCCGTTCACCGCTCGCACGCATCTGCGCCACATGGCGGCGATCCGCGGCCTCGACGGCACCGCGGACATCGAGCGGTGGGCACGCCGGCTGCACTTCGCCAACTTCCTCGACGTGCGGCTGAGCCGGCTGTCGAAGGGCTCCGCGCAGAAGGTCGGCCTGGTCCAGGCCCTGCTCACACCGCCCGGCCTCCTGGTGCTCGACGAGCCGTGGGAGGGGCTTGACGCGCAGACCCGCGAGCAGGTGCCCGGCATCGTCGCGGAGGTCGTCGAGCGCGGAGGATCGGTGCTGGTCAGTGACCATCTCGGCGAGGTCGCGCGCCTGCCGCACGCACGCCGCTGGCACGTCCGCGACGGCGAGGTCGCCGAGGGGGAGCGGCCCGCCGGTCGGCAGGTGATCGAAGTGGCGGTGGCGTCCGCGGACGCGCCGGCCGCCGTCGCGCGGTTGCGCGCCGAGGGTTTTGACATCGTGGGTGTACGTGACGAGGCCGCGACCCGATGATCGCTTTGGCTCGCATGCGACTGGCCGGCTTCGTGCAGACCGGCCGGGCCGGCGCCCCGCTGCTGGCGGCGCTGGTGGTGCTCTCGGTGCTCTACGGCGGCGGGCAGGCGCAGGCCGGGGAGGCCTACGGAGTCTCCGCCGCGGTCCTGTTCGCGGTCCTCGCCTGGCAGACGAAGATCCTCCTCGACGTCGAGCCCGACGTGCAGCGGCGGCTGAGCCGCGTGGCGGTCGGTGGCGCCGGCAGGGAGATCACCGCAGGGGTCGTGGCGGCGGCCCTGGCCGGTCTTCCGGTCATCCTGATCGCGCTGGTCCTGCCGTGGGCGGTGGGCGGCGTGACGGGCCCGGAGAAGGCCGGCGACCCGTCGCTCGGCGAGGGCGTCGCGCTCGGCGTCTGGGCCCATCTGCTGCTCCTGCTGCCGGCGGTGGGACTCGGCGCCTTGGCCAGCCGTGCGGTGGCCGGCCAGGCGGCCCGCGGCCTGGCGGTCCTCGTCGGCGGGCTGGTGCTGGCGATCGTCCTCGGCCTGAAAAGCTCACCGGCACCGTGGCTCGCGCCCCCGGTGATGACGACCGCCCGGGAAACGGTCGGCGGCGCGGACCTGGCGGCACTGGCCGTGGCGACCGCCTGGGGCGTTCTGTGGACCGCAGTGGTGATCAGCATTTATGCGAGGTTGCGCCTGAGCCGGCCGTGATTTGGTCGCGCCGGATCCGCCATGTATAAATAAAGCGAAACCCGAAGACCGCTGGTCACATCTCCCTGCCGAAAAGCGGGGGATGTCGAAGGTCCCGCATCAACGCGGGCGACCCGCGCAGGGCCGCAACAAAGCGAACGTCGGCGCCACTGTGCGCCCTCCGAAGCCCCGTGCGCCCCTGCGCCGGGGCGTTTTTCGTTGCTGCGGATCGCCGGCAGGTGACCAGCACCGAAGCAAGGAGAGAGGAGGGACATGGCGGACAAGCCGGTTCGAGACGACAAGGCCACCGCGGTCGCGGAGCTCACCGAAGCCTTCCGTGGTTCGACGGCCACCGTGCTGACCGAGTACCGCGGCCTGACCGTGGCGCAGCTCAAGACCCTGCGTCGCAGCCTGGGCCGTGAGACCACGTACGCCGTCGCGAAGAACACGCTCGCGAAGCGTGCCGCGACGGACGCTGGCATCAGCGGTCTCGACGATTTGTTCACCGGTCCTACCGCGCTCGCCTTCGTCTCCGGCGACCCGGTCGAGGCGGCGAAGGGCCTGCGTGAGTTCGCGAAGGCCCACCCGCTGCTCGTCATCAAGGGCGGCGTGTTCGAAGGCAAGGCCATCAGCGCGGACGAGGTCCGTCGCCTGGCCGACCTCGAGTCTCGTGAGGTGCTGCTGGCCAAGCTGGCCGGCGCCATGAAGGGCAGCCTCAGCAAGGCTGCGGCGCTGTTCCAGGCGCCGCTGTCGAAGACGGCCCGCACCGTGGCGGCTCTGCAGGAAAAGCGCGAGAAGGAATCCGGCGGCGCGGCCGAATAGGCCGGTGCCCCACATCACACTTTCTGAAAGGAACCCGCCACCATGGCGAAGCTGAGCACCCAGGAACTCCTCGACGCGTTCAAGGAGATGACCCTCATCGAGCTCTCCGAGTTCGTGAAGGAGTTCGAGACCACCTTCGACGTCACCGCTGCCGCCCCCGTCGCGATTGCCGCGGCCGGCCCGGCCGGTGCCGCTGCTGCCCCCGAGGTCGAGGAGCAGACCGAGTTCGACGTCATCCTCGAGAGTGACGGCGGCAAGAAGATCCAGGTCATCAAGGTCGTGCGTGAGCTGACCGGCCTGGGCCTGAAGGAGGCCAAGGACCTCGTCGAGGCCGCGCCGAAGGCGGTCCTCGAGAAGGCCAACAAGGACAGCGCCGACAAGGCCAAGGCGAAGCTCGAGGCCGAGGGCGCCAAGGTCACCCTCAAGTAGTCTGGCCCATCGCCACGAGGGCGGCCGCCGGGATTCCGGCGGCCGCCCTTCGCGTTTGCCGGGTGGCTTCCAGGTGTAAGGACCCAAGATCTAGGGGTATCCACCACAACACTTAGTGGTTGGAGTGCGAGATATCTGTCACGGTGCCCCGACGCGCGTGGGAACCCTTGACGCGATGACCAGCGGCCAGGCACGCTAATCAGGCACTGCCTTCCGCGGACGCGGCGGCCAGCGGCCCGACCGATGCGCCCCGACCCTTCTTGGGTTCGGTTCTGAGCGCCTCGACTGGTGAAGCCGCAGGCCACGGCCGACGCGAGCGGCTCGGCCGGTGGGAAAACGATCTTCGGAAAAGATCGTTTGAAACATCGTGCACGAGACCGCTCGACAGCGGTTAGCCTTTCGGCTACACTGCTAGTTTGCGCTGTCTTCTGACTTCACCTCTGGCGTGAGGTGCCTCTTCGTGAGCACTCTTCACACCGGGGGTCGTCAGGCTGCACGCGAAACGGCCTGTCTGCACCACCGGTCCTCGGAAGGACGCATCTTGGCAGCTTCCCGCCCTGCGAAGACCAGTCAATCGAGCGCTTTCGCTCCCCGCCGGATCTCCTTCGGCAGGATCACCGAACACCTTGAGGTTCCCAACCTCCTTGCGATCCAAACCGACTCGTTCGACTGGTTGGTTGGCAACGAGAATTGGCAGAGCCGCACGGCCGGTGATCCGCACGCCCGTTCCGGGCTTGCGGAGATCCTCGACGAGATCAGTCCCATTGAGGACTTCTCCGGCACGATGTCACTGTCGTTCTCCGCGCCGCGCTTCGACGAGGTCAAGGCCCCGATCGAGGAGTGCAAGGAGAAGGACCTCACCTACTGCGCGCCGCTGTTCGTGACGGCGGAGTTCACCAACCACACCACTGGCGAGATCAAGAGCCAGACGGTGTTCATGGGTGACTTCCCGATGATGACGCCCAAGGGCACGTTCATCATCAACGGCACCGAGCGCGTCGTGGTGAGCCAGCTCGTCCGGTCCCCGGGCGTGTATTTCGACAAGCAGCCGGACAAGACCTCCGACCGCGACCTCACCAGCGTCAAGGTGATCCCGAGCCGTGGCGCCTGGCTGGAGTTCGACATCGACAAGCGCGACACCGTCGGTGTCCGCATCGACCGCAAGCGTCGGCAGGCGGTCACCGTCCTGCTCAAGGCCATCGGCTGGTCGGCCGAGCGCATCCGTGAGAAGTTCGGCTGGTCCGAGCTCATGATGACGACGCTCGAGAAGGACCACATCGCCGGCCAGGACGAGGCGCTGCTGGACATCTACCGCAAGCTGCGGCCGGGTGAGCCGCCGACGCGGGAGAACGCCCAGAACCTGCTGGACAACCTCTTCTTCAACCCGAAGCGATACGACGTCGCCAAGGTCGGCCGATACAAGTTCAACAAGAAGCTCGAGCTCGGCGTCCCGATCACCCAGGGCGTGCTGACCGAAGAGGACGTCGTCGCCACGGTCGAGTACCTCTGCCGCCTGCACACCGGCGAAGAGGGCTACGAGGCCGACGACATCGACCACTTCGGCAACCGGCGCCTGCGCACGGTCGGCGAGCTCATCCAGAACCAGGTCCGCGTGGGCCTGTCCCGGATGGAGCGCGTCGTGCGCGAGCGCATGACGACCCAGGACGTCGAGGCGATCACGCCGCAGACCCTGATCAACATCCGCCCGGTCGTGGCGGCGATCAAGGAGTTCTTCGGCACCTCGCAGCTGTCCCAGTTCATGGACCAGACCAACCCGCTGGCGGGCCTGACCCACCGGCGCCGGCTGAGCGCGCTCGGCCCGGGTGGTCTGTCGCGTGAGCGGGCCGGCTTCGAGGTCCGTGACGTGCACCCGTCGCACTACGGCCGCATGTGCCCGATCGAGACCCCCGAGGGTCCGAACATCGGCCTCATCGGCGCGCTGTCGACGTTCGCGCGCGTCAACCCGTTCGGTTTTGTCGAGACGCCGTACCGCAAGGTGGTCGACGGCCGGGTGACCGACCAGATCGACTACCTGACGGCTGACGAGGAGGACCGGTTCGTCAAGGCGCAGGCCAACGCTCCGCTGAAGAGCGACGGCACCTTCGCCGAGGACCGCATCCTCGTCCGGCGAAAGGGCGGTGAGGTCGACAACGTCCCCGCCGACCAGGTCGACTACATGGACGTCTCACCGCGGCAGATGACCTCGGTCGCCACCGCGATGATCCCGTTCCTCGAGCACGACGACGCCAACCGGGCACTGATGGGCGCCAACATGCAGCGCCAGGCCGTGCCCCTGGTCAAGGCCGAGTCGCCGCTCGTCGGCACCGGCATGGAATACCGTGCCGCCGTCGACGCCGGTGACGTGGTCGTGGCCGAGGTGGGCGGCGTGGTCGAGGACATGTGCGCCGACTACATCACGATCCACCAGGACGACGGCCACCGCCGGACGTACCTCCTGCACAAGTTCCGCCGCTCCAACTCCGGCTCCTGCGTCAACCAGAAGCCGGTGATCTTCGAGGGCGACCGGATCGAGGCGGGTCAGGTCATCGCCGACGGGCCGTGCACCGACGAGGGCGAGATGGCGCTCGGGCGCAACCTGCTCGTGGCGTTCATGCCCTGGGAGGGTCACAACTACGAAGACGCGATCATCCTGTCCCAGAAGCTGGTGCAGAACGACGTCCTCACCTCGATCCACATCGAGGAGCACGAGGTCGACGCCCGTGACACCAAGCTGGGGCCGGAGGAGATCACCCGCGACATCCCGAACGTCAGCGAGGAGATGCTCGCCGACCTCGACGAGCGGGGGATCATCCGGATCGGCGCCGAGGTGGTGACCGGTGACATCCTGGTCGGCAAGGTCACGCCCAAGGGCGAGACCGAGCTGACCCCGGAGGAGCGGCTGCTCCGCGCGATCTTCGGTGAGAAGGCCCGCGAGGTCCGCGACACCAGCCTGAAGGTGCCGCACGGCGAGACCGGCACGGTCATCGGCGTGCGCACGTTCAGCCGCGAGGACGGCGACGAGCTGTCCCCCGGCGTCAACGAGCTGGTGCGCGTCTACGTGGCCCAGAAGCGGAAGATCCAGGACGGTGACAAGCTCGCCGGCCGTCACGGCAACAAGGGCGTCATCTCGAAGATCCTGCCGGTCGAGGACATGCCGTTCCTCGAGGACGGCACGCCCGTCGACATCGTCCTCAACCCGCTCGGTGTGCCCAGCCGTATGAACATCGGCCAGGTGCTGGAGACCCACCTGGGGTGGGTGGCCAAGACGGGCTGGAAGATCGACGGTGACGACGCCGACTGGAAGCGCGCGCTGAAGTCCATCAACGCGGGGGAGTCCGAGCCGGACACCAACGTGGCGACCCCGGTCTTCGACGGCGCCAAGGAGGAGGAGATCGCGGGCCTGCTGAGCAGCACGCTGCCCAACCGGGACGGCAACCAGCTCATCGGTGCCAGCGGGAAGGCGCGGCTGTTCGACGGGCGCTCCGGCGAGCCGCTGCCCGACCCGATCGCGGTCGGCTACATCTACATCCTCAAGCTCAACCACCTGGTCGACGACAAGATCCACGCTCGCTCCACCGGGCCGTACTCGATGATCACCCAGCAGCCGTTGGGTGGTAAGGCGCAGTTCGGTGGCCAGCGCTTCGGTGAGATGGAGTGCTGGGCCATGCAGGCCTACGGCGCGGCCTACGCGCTGCAGGAGCTGCTGACGATCAAGTCCGACGACGTCCTTGGACGCGTCAAGGTCTACGAGGCGATCGTCAAGGGCGAGAACATCCCGGAACCGGGTATCCCGGAGTCCTTCAAGGTGCTCCTCAAGGAGCTGCAGTCGCTGTGCCTGAACGTCGAGGTGCTCTCCAGCGATGGTGTGGCCCTCGAGATGCGCGAGACGGACGACGAGGTGTTCCGCGCCGCCGAGGAGTTGGGCATCGACCTCTCGCGGCGTGAGCCGAGCAGCGTCGAGGAAGTGTGATTCGTGGGCGGCGCCGGTCCCCGGCCGGCGCCGCACCCACGGCCTAGCAATTACCCGAGCAACTGAATCGTGAGGACATAGACGAAGTGCTCGACGTCAACTACTTCGACGAGCTCCGCATCGGCCTGGCCACGGCCGACGACATCCGGCAGTGGTCGCACGGCGAGGTCAAGAAGCCCGAGACGATCAACTACCGCACCCTGAAGCCGGAGAAGGACGGGCTCTTCTGCGAGAAGATCTTCGGTCCTACCCGGGACTGGGAGTGCTACTGCGGCAAGTACAAGCGTGTCCGCTTCAAGGGCATCATCTGTGAGCGCTGCGGCGTCGAGGTGACCCGGGCGAAGGTCCGCCGTGAGCGCATGGGCCACATCGAGCTCGCCGCTCCCGTGACGCACATCTGGTACTTCAAGGGTGTGCCCAGCCGGCTCGGCTACCTGCTGGACCTGGCCCCGAAGGATCTCGAGAAGATCATCTACTTCGCGTCGTACGTGATCACCAGCGTCGACAAGGAGGCCCGCCACCGCGACCTCGCCACCCTCGAGAACGAGGTGTCGGCGGAGAAGCGGCAGGCCGAGAACGCCCGCGACTCGGAGATCGAGAAGCGCGCCGCCAAGCTCGAGCAGGACCTTGCCGAGCTGGAGGCCGAAGGTGCCAAGGCCGACGTGCGCCGCAAGGTCAAGGAGGCCGGCGAGCGCGAGATGCGGCAGATCCGTGACCGCGCGCAGCGCGAGATCGACCGCCTCGACGAGGTCATGGAGACGTTCCGCAAGCTGGAGCGCAAGAACCTCATCACCGACGAGCTGCTCTACCGCGAGCTGCGTGACCGGTTCGGTGAGTACTTCTCCGGCGCGATGGGCGCCGAGGCGATCAAGGCTCTGCTGGAGAACCTGGACCTGGACGACGAGGCCGAACTGCTGCGGGAGACCATCCGCAGCGGCAAGGGCCAGCGCAAGATCCGGGCGCTCAAGCGCCTCAAGGTCGTCGCCGCGTTCCTGAACACCAGCAACTCGCCGCTGGGCATGGTGCTGGACTGCGTGCCGGTGATCCCGCCGGACCTGCGTCCCATGGTGCAGCTCGACGGTGGCCGGTTCGCGACCAGCGACCTCAACGACCTGTACCGGCGGGTGATCAACCGGAATAACCGGCTCAAGCGCCTGATCGACCTGGGTGCCCCGGAGATCATCGTCAACAACGAGAAGCGGATGCTGCAGGAGGCCGTCGACGCGCTGTTCGACAACGGCCGCCGCGGTCGTCCGGTCACCGGCCCGGGCAACCGGCCGCTGAAGTCGCTGTCCGACATGCTCAAGGGCAAGCAGGGCCGGTTCCGCCAGAACCTGCTCGGCAAGCGCGTCGACTACTCCGGCCGTTCGGTCATCGTCGTCGGTCCGCAGCTCAAGCTGCACCAGTGCGGTCTGCCCAAGCAGATGGCGCTGGAGCTGTTCAAGCCGTTCGTGATGAAGCGCCTGGTGGACCTCAACCACGCGCAGAACATCAAGTCGGCCAAGCGCATGGTCGAGCGTCAGCGCCCGGTCGTGTGGGACGTGCTGGAGGAGGTCATCGCGGAGCACCCGGTGCTGCTCAACCGCGCGCCGACCCTGCACCGTCTGGGCATCCAGGCCTTCGAGCCGCAGCTGGTCGAGGGCAAGGCGATCCAGATCCACCCGCTCGTCTGCACCGCCTTCAACGCCGACTTCGACGGCGACCAGATGGCCGTGCACGTGCCGCTGTCCGCGGAGGCGCAGGCCGAGGCCCGCATCCTCATGCTGTCCAGCAACAACATCCTCAAGCCGGCCGACGGCAAGCCGGTCACCATGCCCACGCAGGACATGGTCATCGGCCTGTACCACCTCACCCACATCCAGAAGAACCTCACGGGTGAGGGGCGCACGTTCAGCTCGGACGCCGAGGCGCGGATGGCCTTCGACAACGGCGAGCTGCACCTGCAGGCGCCGGTGAAGATCCGGCTGCGGGACATCGTCGGCGTCGACAACGGCGTGGGTGCCACGCCGTGGGACGCGCCGGAGGGCTGGCAGCCGGGTGACTCCGTCACGATCGAGACGACCCTCGGCCGGGTGCTCTTCAACGAGACGCTCCCGGTGGGGTACCGGTTCGTCAACTACGAGATCCGCAAGGGTCAGCTGTCGGCGATCGTCAACGACCTGGCCGAGCGCTTCCCGAAGGTTTCCCTCGCGGCGACCCTCGACGCGCTCAAGCTGGCCGGGTTCCACTGGGCCACCTGGTCCGGCGTCACCATCGGCATGGAGGACGTCATCCAGCCGCCGCGCAAGCGCGAGATCCTCGAGCGCTACGAGCGGGAGGCCGAGCGGATCGACAAGCAGTACCAGCGCGGTCTCATGACGGCCGAGGAGCGTCGTGGTGAGCTGATCGAGATCTGGACCAAGGCGACGAGCGAGGTCGCCAAGGAGATGGAGAGCGCGCTGCCGCGCGAAAACCCGCTGTGGAAGATGATCAACTCGGGTGCCCGCGGTAACCTCCTCCAGCTCCGCCAGATCGCCGCGATCCGTGGCCTGGTGGCCAACCCGAAGGGTGAGATCATCCCGCGGCCGATCAAGGCCTCGTACCGGGAGGGTCTGTCGGTACTGGAGTACTTCATCTCCACGCACGGCGCCCGGAAGGGTCTGGCCGACACCGCGCTGCGGACCGCCGACTCGGGTTACCTGACCCGTCGTCTGGTCGACGTCTCGCAGGACGTGATCATCCGCGAGGAGGACTGCGGCACCGACCGCGCCATCCCGATGGCGGTCGGCGAGCTGGAGGACGGCGTGCTGCGCGTGCACTCGCACGCGGAGACGGGCGTTCACGCCCGTACCCTCGCGGACGACGTGCGTGACAAGGACGGCAAGATCGTCGCCGAGCGTGGCACGGACATCAACTCGATCGTGGTGGACCTGCTGGTCAACGCCGGGGTCGAGAACGTCCGGGTCCGCAGCGTGCTCACCTGCGAGTCGAAGCTGGGCGTCTGCGGCGCCTGCTACGGCCGGTCGCTGCCCACGGGCAAGACCGTCGACGTCGGCGAGGCGGTGGGCATCATCGCCGCCCAGTCGATCGGTGAGCCGGGCACGCAGCTGACGATGCGTACCTTCCACACCGGTGGTGTCGCGGGTGAGGACATCACCCAGGGTCTGCCCCGTGTGCAGGAGATCTTCGAGGCCCGCGTGCCGAAGGGCAAGGCGCCCATCGCCGACACCCCCGGTCGCGTGCGCATCGAGGACGGCGAGCGGATGCGGAAGATCATCATCGTGCCGGACGACGGCAGCGACGAGATCGTCCACGACAAGCTCAGCCGGCGCGTCAAGCTGCGCATCCAGGACGGCGAGCACGTCGAGGTCGGCGAGAAGCTCACCGAGGGCACCATCGACCCGCACGAGCTGCTGCGCATCATGGGTCCGCGGGCGGTCCAGGTCCACCTGACCTCCGAGGTCCAGGAGGTGTACCGCTCCCAGGGCGTGCTCATCCACGACAAGCACATCGAGATCATCATTCGCCAGATGCTCAAGCGGGTGACGGTCATCGACTCCGGCTCGACCGAGTTCCTGCCGGGTGTGCTCGTGGACCGGGCGCTGTTCGAGGCGGAGAACCGCCGCGTCGTCGCCGAGGGCGGCGAGCCGGCGGCCGGCCGTCCCGTGCTGATGGGTATCACCAAGGCGTCGCTGGCGACGGAGTCGTGGCTGTCCGCGGCCTCGTTCCAGGAGACGACCCGGGTGCTAACCGACGCGGCGATCCACGCGCGCAGCGACTCGCTGATCGGTCTGAAGGAAAACGTCATCATCGGCAAGCTCATCCCGGCCGGTACGGGCATCAGCAAGTACCGCAGCATCCGGGTGGAGCCGACCGAGGAGGCGAAGGCCAAGGTCTACTCCATGACCGGCTACCCGGAGGCCGACTACGGCTTCGGGCCGGCCAGCGGGCAGGCCGTGCCGCTCGACGACTTCGACCTGGGGTCGTTCCGCTAAGCCGCGGCGAGCGTCATCCACTGAGGGCGGGGGCCTGTGCCCCCGCCCTCAGTGCGTCGCACCGGTTATCGTCGTGGAGTGACGTCCACGACCCGGCACCCGCTCGACCCGGATCCGGTCCGCGCAACGAAGGCATCGGCCGTGCTGGGCCTGGGCCTGCTGTCCGTGGTGACCGGACCGTTTCTCGGCGGGGTGATCCCGGCGACCATCGCCCTGCTGATGGCCAAGGAGTCGCACCGTGAACTGGTGGCGGCCGACGGGTTCCTGCTCGGCGCCAAGCGGCTGCGCACCGGCGTGCGGCTCGCCTGGACCGGCATCGTGCTGGCGATCGCCATGCTCGTGGTGCTGGTGATCATCGGCCTGCTCACCTATGCCCGGCAGCGCGGCACCGACTTCGACCCGACGGTGAACTGATGGGTTACCCCGTCGGTCAGCCGGGAGGCTACCCGGGATTTCCTCCGCAGCCTCCGCCGCCGCCTCCGTCACCGGTCCCGACGCCCGCGGCAGCTCCGGCGATGCGGGTCGACGTGGTGCAGGGCACCCCCTTCGGGGTGGCGTATCCGCTGGTTCAGTCGACGCCGAGCGGGCCGTCCATCGGCAGCCTGGTGGCCGGCATCGCCTCGATCCTGGTCTCGCTGTTCGTCACCTGCCTCGGCGTGGGTGGTGCGCAGGAGGGCTGGGGCCCGACCGCTGGAGGCGCGTTCACCGCCCTGGCGGTCTTCCTCGGGCTGGGTGCCATCGGACTGGGCGTCTTCGGCATGCGGCAGATCCGGCTGGCCGGCCGCGGCGTCACCGGCAGGGGCATGGCGATCACGGGGATCGTGCTGGGCTCGGTGGGAGCGGGCTTCGCGCTGTTCTCACTCCTGCTCGCCTTCGTTCTGACAGCATCGTGACCTCGATCTGGAGCCCCCCGGCCACGTCGATCCGCGACCGGGTACTCTAGGTGTGAAGAGTGTTCCGTCAAGAGGCACCCGGGCGATTTTGACCAGCGTCCTCACGGTGGGTACTCTTTCCCCTCGTGCCCGGCTTTGCCGGGCAACTCGTGCGTGCGCCCACACCGGCCCGCCTCCGCGGGAATGAGGGTGGGTGCGGACCACAACCCCGGGCTGGGATCAAACGGGCCGGGTCGCGGAATGGGCGACACGCCCGACCGCGGGTGCCGGTCCACGCCGTGGAGACAGCGAAGAAGAAGACGTGCGGCCGCGAGGCCGAAGGGAGAGGCAGGCCCAGTGCCTACGATCCAGCAGCTGGTCCGCAAGGGCCGCCAGGCGAAGCTGAGCAAGACGAAGACGCCGGCGCTCAAGGGAAGCCCGCAGCGGCGGGGCGTCTGCACGCGTGTGTACACCACCACGCCCAAGAAGCCTAACTCGGCGCTTCGCAAGGTGGCCCGTGTGAAGCTGAGCAACGGTATCGAGGTGACGGCCTACATCCCCGGTGTCGGTCACAACCTTCAGGAGCACTCGATCGTGCTGGTCCGTGGCGGCCGTGTGAAGGACCTCCCCGGCGTCCGGTACAAGATCATTCGCGGCTCGCTGGACACCCAGGGCGTCCGCAACCGCAAGCAGGCTCGCAGCCGTTACGGCGCGAAGAAGGAGAAGAGCTGACATGCCGCGTAAAGGCCCCGCGCCGCGCCGGCCGCTCGTGGCGGACCCGGTCTACAACTCCCTGCTCGTCACCCAGCTGGTCAACAAGATCCTGGTCGAGGGCAAGCGCCAGCTGGCGGAGCGCATCGTCTACAGCGCGCTCGAAGGCTGCCGCGAGAAGACCGGCACCGACCCCGTCGTGACGCTGAAGCGCGCGATGGACAACGTGAAGCCGACCCTCGAGGTGCGCAGCCGCCGTGTGGGTGGCGCGACTTACCAGGTGCCGGTCGAGGTCAAGCCGGTCCGGGCGACGACGCTGGGCCTGCGCTGGCTGGTCACCTACTCGCGTGCCCGTCGTGAGAAGACCATGGTCGAGAGGCTCATGAACGAGCTGCTCGACGCGAGCAACGGTCTCGGTGCTTCGGTGAAGCGCCGCGAAGACACCCACAAGATGGCGGAGTCCAACAAGGCCTTCGCGCATTACCGCTGGTAAGCGACGCTTCTCCAGCGATCCGACGAGAGACGAAGTAGGGATTCGAAGTGGCTGCCGCAGACGCCGCCCTCGCCAAGGTCCGCAACATCGGCATCATGGCGCACATCGACGCCGGGAAGACGACGACCACCGAGCGCATCCTCTTCTACACCGGCATCACGTACAAGATCGGCGAGGTCCACGAGGGCGCGGCGGTCATGGACTGGATGGAGCAGGAGCAGGAGCGGGGCATCACCATCACTTCCGCCGCCACCAAGTGCGAGTGGAAGGGCCACACGATCCAGATCATCGACACGCCCGGCCACGTCGACTTCACGGTCGAGGTCGAGCGGTCGCTGCGGGTCCTCGACGGCGCGGTCGCGGTCTACGACGGTGTTGCCGGGGTGGAGCCCCAGACCGAGAACGTGTGGCGCCAGGCGGACAAGTACAACGTCCCGCGTATGTGCTTCGTCAACAAGCTGGACCGCACCGGTGCCGACTTCTTCCGCTGCGTGCAGATGATGGTCGACCGGCTCAACGCCACGCCGCTGGTGCTGCAGATCCCCATCGGCCTGGAAGGCGACCACATCGGTGTCGTCGACCTGCTGGAGATGCGTGCGCTGACCTGGCGTGGTGAGACCCAGAAGGGTGAGGACTACGCGATCGAGGAGATCCCGGCGGACCTGGTCGACCAGGCCAACGAGTACCGGGAGAAGCTCCTCGAGACCCTGTCCGAGGCCGACGACGACATCATGGTCCGCTATCTCGACGGCGACGAGATCGACGTCAAGGACCTGAAGTCGGCGATCCGCCGGGCGACCATCGCCGGCAAGCTCAACCCGGTCGTGTGCGGCTCGGCGTTCAAGAACAAGGGCGTCCAGCCCATGCTCGACGCCGTTGTCGACTTCCTGCCGTCGCCGCTGGACATCCCGGCCATCGAGGGCATCGCCACCGACGGCGAGACCCCGCTCCTGCGCAAGCCGTCGGTCGGCGAGCCGTTCTCCGGCCTGGCCTTCAAGATCCAGACCGACAAGCACCTCGGCAAGCTCACCTACGTGCGCGTCTACTCCGGCACGCTCGAGTCCGGTTCCCAGGTGGTCAACTCCACCAAGGACCGCAAGGAGCGGATCGGCAAGATCTACCAGATGCACGCGAACAAGCGTGAGGAGCGCACCAGCGCCGGTGCCGGCGACATCATCGCCGTGCAGGGTCTCAAGCAGACCACCACCGGTGACACGCTGTGCGACCCGGCCAACCCGGTCATCCTCGAGTCGATGACCTTCCCGGAGCCGGTCATCGAGGTGGCGATCGAGCCGAAGACGAAGGCCGACCAGGAGAAGCTGGGCACCGCCATCCAGCGGCTCGCCGAGGAGGACCCGACCTTCCGCGTCAAGAACGACGAGGAGACCGGGCAGACGGTCATCGCCGGCATGGGCGAGTTGCACCTCGACATCCTCGTCGACCGCATGCGGCGCGAGTTCAACGTCGAGGCCAACATCGGCAAGCCGCAGGTGGCCTACCGCGAGACGGTCAAGTCCGTCGCGGAAAAGGTCGAGTACACCCACAAGAAGCAGACGGGTGGCTCCGGCCAATACGCGCGAGTCATCGTCAAGCTCGAGCCGCTGGAGCAGACCGCCGACGGCCCGACCTACGAGTTCGTCAACGCGGTCACCGGTGGTCGTATCCCGAAGGAGTTCATCCCCTCGGTCGACGCCGGTGTCCAGGACGCTATGCAGTACGGCGTGCTGGCGGGCTTCCCGCTGGTGGGTCTGAAGCTCACGCTGCTGGACGGCCAGTACCACGAGGTCGACTCGTCGGAAATGGCCTTCAAGATTGCCGGCTCGATGGTGCTCAAGGACGCGGCCCGCAGGGCCAACCCGGTGCTCCTCGAGCCCTTGATGGCCGTTGAGGTGACCACCCCGGAAGAGAACATGGGTGACGTCATCGGCGACCTCAACTCCCGGCGTGGCACCATCCAGGCGATGGAGGAGCGCGGCGGTGCCCGTGTCGTCCGCGCCACGGTACCTTTGTCGGAAATGTTCGGCTACGTCGGCGACCTGCGGTCGAAGACCCAGGGCCGGGCGAGCTACTCGATGCAGTTCGACTCCTACGCCGAGGTTCCCGCGAACGTGGCGAAGGAGATCATCGCGAAGGCGACCGGGGAGTAAACCCGGTAGTGGCCGTGAGGCTGTGTCAGCGGGCCTGAGGCTTCAGCCACCAGACCCAAGTCGACAGGGTGCGTCGGCGCTTCCAGCGTCGGCGCACCGCGAACCAAGAAGTCCACAGGAGGACACCAGTGGCGAAGGCGAAGTTCGAGCGGACTAAGCCGCACGTCAACATCGGCACCATTGGTCACATCGACCACGGTAAGACGACGCTGACTGCGGCCATTACCAAGGTGCTGCACGACCGCATGCCGGACGTGAACCCGTACACGCCGTTCGACGAGATCGACAAGGCGCCGGAGGAGAAGGCCCGCGGCATCACGATCTCGATCGCGCACGTCGAGTACCAGACCGAGAACCGGCACTACGCCCACGTGGACTGCCCGGGGCACGCCGACTACATCAAGAACATGATCACCGGTGCCGCGCAGATGGACGGCGCGATCCTGGTGGTGGCGGCGACCGACGGCCCCATGCCGCAGACCCGTGAGCACGTGCTGCTGGCCCGCCAGGTCGGTGTGCCCTACATCGTCGTGGCGCTGAACAAGAGCGACATGGTCGATGACGAGGAGCTGCTGGAGCTCGTCGAGCTCGAGGTCCGTGAGCTGCTGTCGAGCCAGGAGTTCCCGGGCGACGACGCGCCGGTCGTGCGTGTCTCGGCCCTCAAGGCCCTCGAGGGCGACCAGAAGTGGTCGGACGCCCTCATGGAGCTGATGGCCGCGGTCGACACCGCGATCCCGCAGCCCGAGCGCGAGACCGAGAAGCCGTTCCTCATGCCCGTCGAGGACGTCTTCACGATCACCGGTCGTGGCACAGTCGTGACCGGTCGCGTCGAGCGTGGCATCCTCAAGCCGAACGAGGAGGTCGAGATCGTTGGCATCAAGGCCAAGTCGATGAAGACCACCTGCACGGCGATCGAGATGTTCCGCAAGATCCTCGACGAGGCGCGTGCCGGCGAGAACGTCGGTCTGCTCCTGCGTGGTATCAAGCGCGAGGACGTCGAGCGCGGCATGGTCGTGGTGAAGCCGGGCAGCAACACCCCGCACACCGAGTTCGAGGCGACCGTCTACATCCTCTCCAAGGAGGAGGGTGGCCGGCACACCCCGTTCTTCCAGAACTACCGGCCGCAGTTCTACTTCCGCACCACCGACGTCACCGGCGTCGTCACGCTGCCGGAAGGCACCGAGATGGTCATGCCGGGTGACAACACCAGCATGAGCGTGCAGCTCATCCAGCCGATCGCCATGGAGGAGAACCTCCGCTTCGCGATCCGTGAGGGTGGCCGCACCGTCGGCGCCGGCCGCGTTACGAAGATCATCAAGTAAATAAACCCTGAGGTACCCCGATTTCACTTTGTCGCAGCACATGCGGCATAATGGTCGGGTTGCGTCGCGGAGCGGTCGAGGCTCACTCAGAAAGCCCTGCTCGATGAGGAGACTCGACCGCTTCCGCGCGGCGTCAGTCGTATGACCGGCGCCCATCTCCGCGATCCGGGCGTGGCACGCCCTGGGGTTGGTCTCCAATGCCACCAGCGGTCCCGCTCGGGACGTCGGCGGCGGAGCCTGGCCCTTGGCCGCGACACGCCCGACCGCGGGGGTCGGACAGACACCATTAGGCGGCACCGGACCCTTCGGGGTTCGCGGGGTTGCAAGGCCCCGCATGAGAGAAGGAACTGAAGCCACCATGGCGGGACAGAAGATCCGCATCCGGCTCAAGGCCTACGACCACGAGGTCGTCGACTCCTCGGCGCGGAAGATCGTCGAGACGGTCACGCGCACCGGGGCTCAGGTCGCTGGGCCGGTGCCGCTGCCCACTGAGATCAACCGCTACTGCGTGATCCGCTCGCCGCACAAGTACAAGGACTCGCGCGAGCACTTCGAGATGCGCACGCACAAGCGCCTGATCGACATCATCGACCCGACCCCCAAGACGGTCGACTCGCTCATGCGGCTCGACCTGCCTGCTGGCGTCGACATCGAGATCAAGCTGTAGGGACTCGGACTTATGGACAGGCAAGTCAAGGGCATCCTGGGTGAGAAGCTCGGCATGACCCAGGTCTGGGACAACGGCAAGGTTGTCCCGGTAACCGTGGTGCAGGCCGGCCCGTGCGTCGTGACCCAGGTGCGCACGCCTGACAACGACGGCTACTCGGCGATCCAGATGGCGTGGGGCCAGATCGACCCGCGCAAGGTGAACAAGCCGCGCGCCGGCCACTTCGCCAAGGCGGATGTCGCGCCGCGCCGGCACATCGTCGAGCTGCGCACGACCGACGCCGGCGAATACACGCTCGGCCAGGAGATCACCGCGGACGCCTTCGCCGCCGGCCAGCGCATTGACGTGACCGGCCGCAGCAAGGGCAAGGGCTTCGCGGGTGTCATGAAGCGTCACGGCTTCGCCGGCCTGCGTGCCAGCCACGGTGTCGAGCGCAAGCACCGCTCGCCCGGCTCCATCGGCGCCTGCGCGACCCCGGGCCGCGTCTTCAAGGGCGTCCGGATGGCCGGTCGCATGGGTGGCGTGCGCTACACCGTGCAGAACGTGACCGTGCAGCGCGTCGACACCGAGGACGGTCTGATCCTCGTGCGCGGCGCGATCCCCGGCCCGAAGGGCAGCCTGGTGCTGCTGCGCAGCGCTGCCAAGACCGAGGCGAAGTCGCAGAAGGGTGGGATCACCAAGTGACCACCGTTGACATCAAGACGGTTGACGGCGACACCAACGGCACCGTCGAGCTCCCGAACGAGATCTTCGACGCCCAGGCCAGCATCCCGCTGATGCACCAGGTCGTCGTCGCTCAGCTCAACGCGGCCCGCCAGGGCACGCACAAGACCAAGACGCGTGGCGAGGTCGCCGGTGGCGGCAAGAAGCCCTACAAGCAGAAGGGCACCGGTCGTGCCCGCCAGGGCTCGATCCGCGCGCCGCAGTTCACCGGTGGTGGCGTGGTCCACGGCCCGCAGCCGCGGGACTACACCCAGCGGGTGAACAAGAAGATGAAGGCCGCCGCCCTGCGTGGCGCGCTCTCCGACCGCGCCCGCGACGGACGCATCCACGTCGTGGAGACCTTCATCGAGGGCGAGACCCCGAAGACCAAGGACGCGCTCAAGGTGCTGCGTGGCATCACCGACGCGCGCCGGGTGCTCGTGGTCCTCGCGCGTGACGACGAGGCCAACTGGCTGAGCCTGCGCAACGAGCAGTCGGTGCACCTGCTGGTCGCCGACCAGCTCAACACCCACGACGTGCTCGTCGCCGACCAGGTCGTCTTTACGACCGCGGCGCTCAACGAGTTCCTCGGTGGGCCGGCCGAGTCCGGCGCGAGCAGCGCCGACGCCGACAGCAACGAGGAGGGCTGAGCCATGGCGACGATCGCTGATCCGCGTGACGTGATCATCCAGCCGGTGGTCTCGGAGAAGAGCTACAGCGAGCTCAACCGCAACTGGTACACGTTCCTGGTGCACCCGGACGCCAACAAGACGGAGATCAAGATCGCTATCCAGCAGATCTTCAACGTCCGCGTCCTGTCGGTCAACACCATCAATCGCGAAGGCAAGCGCAAGCGGACCCGCACGGGCTGGGGCAAGCGCAAGGACACGAAGCGGGCGATGGTGAAGCTCGCCGAAGGTGACCGGATCGAAGCCTTCGGCGGACCGGTCAGCTGAGGGGTATAGACGATGGCTATCCGTAAGTACAAGCCGACGACGCCCGGTCGTCGTGGTTCGAGCGTTGCCGACTTCGCGGAGATCACCCGGTCGACGCCGGAGAAGTCGCTGCTCGTGCCGCTGCCGAACAAGGGCGGTCGCAACGTCCACGGGCGGGTGACCGCGCGCCACCAGGGCGGCGGCCACAAGCGCCAGTACCGGCTGATCGACTTCCGCCGTGCGGACAAGGACGGGATCCCCGCCAAGGTCGCGCACATCGAGTACGACCCCAACCGGACCGCGCGCATCGCGCTGCTGCACTACGCCGACGGCGAGAAGCGCTACATCATCGCCCCGAAGGACCTCAAGCAAGGGGACCGGGTCGAGGCGGGTGTCGGCGCGGACATCAAGCCGGGCAACAACCTGCCGCTGCGCAACATCCCGGTCGGCACCACGGTCCACGCCGTGGAGCTGCGCCCGGGCGGTGGCGCCAAGCTGGCCCGCTCGGCCGGCGTCGGCATCCAGCTGCTGGGCCGCGAGGGTCAGTACGCGACCCTGCGCATGCCGTCGGGTGAGATCCGGCGCGTCGAGGTGCACTGCCGTGCCACCGTCGGCGAGATCGGCAACGCCGACCAGTCGAACATCAACTGGGGCAAGGCCGGCCGCATGCGGTGGAAGGGCAAGCGCCCGACCGTCCGTGGTGTCGCCATGAACCCGATCGACCACCCGCACGGTGGTGGTGAGGGCAAGACCTCGGGTGGCCGCCACCCGGTCAACCCGAAGGGCAAGCCGGAGGGCCGCACGCGGCGCAAGGGCCAGCCGAGCGACCGTCTCATCGTCCGTAGGCGTTACGCCACCCGGAAGCGCGGCTAAGGAGCCTGAGCAATGCCTCGCAGCCTGAAGAAGGGCCCGTTCGTCGACGACCACCTGATCAAGAAGGTGGAAGTCCAGAACGCCAAGAACTCCAAGAACGTCATCAAGACCTGGTCGCGCCGGTCGACGATCATCCCCGAGATGCTCGGGCACACGATCGCCGTCCACGACGGGCGTAAGCACGTGCCCGTCTTCGTGACCGAGGCGATGGTCGGGCACAAGCTCGGCGAATTCGCTCTGACCCGCACCTTCAAGGGTCACGAGAAGGACGACCGGAAGAGCCGCCGCCGCTAAGGCAGCCGATAGGAATCAAGGGGATTTCCCGATGCCAACGAAGAGCGAGGCGGCGCTGCCCGGTGCCCGGGCGATCGCGCGCCACGTGCGCGTGTCGCCGATGAAGGCGCGCCGTGTGGTGGACCTCGTCCGCGGCCTGCCCGCGCGCGAGGCGCTCACGGTGCTCCAGTTCGCCCCGCAGTCGGCGAGCGAGCCGGTCTACAAGGTGCTTGCGAGCGCCATCGCCAACGCAGAGAACAACGAGCGTCTCGACCCCGATTCGCTCCTGGTCGCCGAGGCCTACGTCGACGAGGGCCCGACGCTCAAGCGGTTCCGGCCGCGGGCGCAGGGTCGCGCGTACCGGATCCGGAAGCGCACCAGCCACATCACGATCGTGGTCGAGAGCGTGCCGGCCGCCCAGGCGCGGGCCGCGAAGGCCGGTGTCGCCAAGGCGACCAAGGCCGCGAAGGCCGTGACGCCGGAGACTGACGAGGTCGAAGAGGCCGAGTCTCGGCCGGCGAAGAAGGCCGCGCCGGCGAAGAAGGCTCCGGCCGAGAAGGCGGCAGCCGAGACGGCTGACGCCGAGGAAGGGACCGAGTAATGGGTCAGAAGGTTCACCCGCACGGGTTCCGGCTCGGCATCAGCACCGACTGGAAGTCCCGCTGGTATGCCGACAAGCTCTACAAGGACTACATCGCCGAGGACGTCAAGATCCGTCGGATGATGGCCAAGGGTCTGGAGCGGGCCGGCATCGCCAAGGTCGACATCGAGCGCACCCGCGACCGGGTCCGCGTGGACATCCACACGGCCCGCCCGGGCATCGTCATCGGCCGTAAGGGCGCCGAGGCCGACCGCATCCGCGCCGAGCTGGAGAAGCTCACCGGCAAGCAGGTGCAGCTCAACATCCTCGAGGTGAAGAGCCCCGAGTCGGACGCGCAGCTCGTCGCGCAGGGCGTGGCCGAGCAGCTGTCCAGCCGGGTCAGCTTCCGCCGGGCGATGCGTAAGGCCATGCAGTCGGCGATGAAGAACCCGCTGGTGCGCGGCATCCGGGTGCAGGTCTCCGGCCGTCTGGGCGGTGCCGAGATGAGCCGCACCGAGTTCTACCGCGAGGGTCGCGTGCCGCTGCACTCGCTGCGCGCGAACATTGAGTACGGGTTCTTCGAGGCCCGCACCACCTTCGGCCGCATCGGCGTGAAGGTCTGGATCTACAAGGGCGACGCCGTTCCGGGTCGCGAGGCGCCGGCTGAGACCGCTGCCCCGCGTGGCCGTCGTGAGCGCGCCGACCGGCCCGAGCGGCCGCGTCGTGGGCGTTCCGGCTCCTCCGGCACGACTGCCGGTGGCACCGAGGCCGGTCGCGCGGCTGCGGCGGCTCAGGCCGCCGGGCCGCAGAGCGAGCCCGCCGCCGCGGCCGAGGCCGCACCGGCGCCGGCCGAAACGCAGCAGGAGGGCTGACGAATGCTGATCCCACGCAAGCCCCCGAAGGGCTTCCGCAAGCCGCACCACCCGGACCGCCACGGCGCGGCCAAGGGCGGCACCCGCGTGGTCTTCGGTGAGTTCGGTATCCAGGCCCTCGAGCCGGCGTACGTCACCAACCGTCAGATCGAGTCGGCGCGTATCGCCATGACCCGCCACATCCGTCGTGGCGGCAAGGTCTGGATCACCATTTTCCCGGACCGCTCCATCACCAAGAAGCCGGCCGAGACCCGGATGGGTTCCGGCAAGGGTTCGCCCGAGTGGTGGGTGGCCAACGTCAAGCCGGGCCGGATCCTCTTCGAGATGTCGTTCCCGAACGAGCAGATCGCCCGGGAAGCAATGCGACGTGCGATCCACAAGCTTCCGCTGAAGTGCCGGATCGTCACTCGTGAAGGGGCTGATGTCTGATGGCCGCCGGTATCAAGGCGACCGAGCTGCGTGAGCTGTCTGACGAGGGCCTGGTCGAGAAGCTGCGGGAAGCCAAGGCGGAGCTGTTCAACCTCCGCGTCCAGTCGGCCACCGGCCAGCTGGACAACCATGGGCGACTGCAGATCATCCGCAGGGACATCGCCCGGATCTACACGATCATGCGCGAGCGCGAGCTGGGTCTTTCGGCGGCGCCCGACGCTGTGGCTGAGGTGGCATGAGCATGAGCGAGCAGACGACCGAGTCGGGCACCGAGGTGCGCGGCCGCCGCAAGGTCCGCGAGGGCCTCGTGGTCAGCGACAAGATGAACAAGACCGTCGTCGTGGCGGTCGAGGACCAGGTCAAGCACCCGCTGTACGGCAAGGTCATGCGCCGCACCAGCAAGCTGAAGGCGCACGACGAGCAGAACGCGTGTGGCATCGGCGACCGCGTGCTGCTCATGGAGACCCGGCCGCTGTCGGCGACCAAGCGCTGGCGGGTCGTGGAGATCCTCGAAAAGGCCAAGTAAGGCCACCGTTCCGCCAAGCTCGGCGCCAGCCGGCGCCGAGAACTGGCAGACATTAGGAGATAAGCGTGATTCAGCAGGAGTCGCGGCTGCGCGTCGCCGACAACACGGGTGCCCGGGAGATCCTGTGCATCCGTGTGCTCGGTGGCTCCGGCCGCCGCTATGCAGGCATCGGCGACATCATCGTGGCCACGGTGAAGGACGCCATCCCGGGCGCCGGGGTGAAGAAGGGCGACGTGGTCAAGGCCGTCGTCGTCCGGACCACCAAGGAGCGGCGCCGGCCGGACGGCTCGTACATCCGCTTCGACGAGAACGCCGCCGTGATCATCAAGGACGGCGGTGACCCTCGTGGTACCCGCATCTTCGGCCCGGTCGGGCGTGAGCTCCGGGACAAGCGTTTCATGAAGATCATTTCGCTCGCGCCGGAGGTGCTCTGACCATGAAGGTGAAGAAGGGCGACACCGTCCTTGTCATCGCCGGCAAGGACAAGGGGCAGCGGGGCAAGGTGCTGACCGCCCTCCCGCGTGAGGACAAGGTCATCGTCGAGGGCGTCAACCGGGTCAAGAAGCACACCCGCATCCGGACCACCCAGCGGGGCTCGAAGACCGGCGGCATCGTGACGCAGGAAGCCCCCATCCACATCTCCAACGTGATGGTGATCGACTCGGACAACAACCCGACCCGGGTCGGCTCCCGCATCGACGAGAACGGCGTCAAGACCCGCGTGTCGCGCCGCTCCGGTAAGGAACTGTGATGACGACGGTCGAGAAGGTGAACCCGCGGCTCAAGCAGCGGTACCGCGACGAGGTCGTGGTTCAGCTGCGTGAGCAGTTCAACTACGCCAACCCGATGCAGATCCCGGGCGTGGTGAAGGTCGTCGTCAACATGGGTGTCGGCGAGGCGGCTCGCGACTCGAAGCTGATCGACGGTGCGGTCCGCGACCTGGCCACCATCACCGGCCAGAAGCCGCAGGTCCGCCGGGCGACCAAGTCGATCGCGCAGTTCAAGCTCCGTGAGGGCATGCCGATCGGCGCCAAGGTCACGCTGCGCAACGACCGGATGTGGGAGTTCCTCGACCGGCTGCTGTCGATCGCGCTGCCCCGTATTCGTGACTTCCGCGGTCTCGACGGGCGCAAGCTCGACGGCCACGGCAACTACACGTTCGGGCTCACCGAGCAGTCGGTGTTCCACGAGATCGACCAGGACCGGATCGACCGGCCGCGAGGCATGGACATCACCGTGGTCACCACCGCCAAGACCGACGACGAGGGCCGGGCGCTGCTCAAGCTTCTCGGCTTCCCGTTCAAGGAGAACTGACATGGCGAAGAAGGCGCTGATTCTCAAGGCCGCTGCCAAGCCGAAGTTCGCAGTGCGCGCATACACCCGCTGCCAGCGTTGCGGCCGGCCGAAGGCCGTCTACCGCAAGTTCGGCCTGTGCCGCGTGTGCATCCGTGAGATGGCGCACCGTGGCGAGCTGCCCGGCGTTTCCAAGGCCTCCTGGTAATCCTCCTTCGCCGGAGGCCCGCCATCACGGCGAGGAACCGCGGCGAGAAAGGCTGACAAAGCAATGACCATGACGGACCCGATCGCAGACATGCTGACGCGTCTGCGTAACGCCAACCAGGCGTACCACGACCGGGTGTCGATGCCATATTCGAAGATCAAGGCGAACATCGCCGAGGTGCTCAAGTCCGAGGGCTACGTGTCCTCGTGGCAGGTTCAGGACCCCGAGGACGGCAAGGTCGGCAAGACCCTGATCGTCGACCTCAAGTACGGCCAGAACCGTGAGCGCAGCCTCGCCGGCATTCGCCGCGTGTCGAAGCCGGGTCTCCGGGTGTACGCGAAGTCGGTCGAGATGCCGCGCGTGCTCGGTGGCCTCGGTGTGGCCATCATCTCGACGTCCCAAGGGCTGCTCACCGACCGGCAGGCCCGCAAGCGAGGCGTGGGCGGGGAAGTCCTCGCCTACGTCTGGTGAGGAAGGTCTCCAATGTCGCGAATCGGACGTAAGCCGATTACGGTGCCCTCGGGCGTCGACGTCAAGATCAACGGCCCGGTGGTAACGGTTAAAGGCCCCAAGGGCGAGCTGAGCCACACCCTCGCGGAGCCGATCACCGTCGAGCGGGCCGAGGACGGCTCGTTTCAGGTGGTCCGCCCCAACGACGAGCGCAAGGCCAAGGAACTGCACGGCCTGACGCGTACGCTGATCTCCAACATGGTCGTCGGCGTCACCGAGGGGTACCGCAAGAGCATCGAGATCGCCGGCACCGGCTACCGCGTGACCGCGAAGGGTTCCGACCTCGAGTTCGCGCTCGGGTTCTCACACCCGGTTGTCGTCACCCCGCCGCCCGGTATCACGTTCACCGTCGAGAAGCCGACGCTGTTCCACATCGCCGGCATCGACAAGCAGCAGGTTGGCGAGGTCGCTGCCAACATTCGCAAGATCCGCCCGCCGGAGCCGTACAAGGGCAAGGGCATGCGCTACCAGGGCGAGGTCATCCGCCGCAAGGCCGGAAAGGCTGGTAAGAAATGAGCGCCACGCTGCTCAAGCGCCGCAACTCCGGCGGCGCTGCCGCCGCTCGTCGCGTTGGGCGTGCTCGCCGGCACTTCCGTATCCGCAAGCACGTCAGTGGCACCGCCGCGCGTCCGCGCCTGGTGGTCACCCGTTCGCTGCGGAACATCACCGCGCAGATCGTCGACGACCTCAAGGGCCACACGCTGGCCTCGGCCTCGACGCTCGACGCCACCATCCGTGGCACCGACGGCGACAAGAAGGCGCAGGCCCGCAAGGTGGGCGCCCTCCTCGCCGAGCGGGCGAAGGCCGCGGGTGTCGGCAAGGTCGTCTTCGACCGTGGCGGCAACCGTTACGCCGGCCGCATCGCGGCTCTGGCTGACGCCGCCCGCGAAGCCGGACTCGAATTCTAGGAAGGGAAACGTTCATGCCTGGTCCTCAGCGCAGGGGCGGCGGGTCCGGTAACACCCAAGAAGGTGGCGGCCGTCGCGAGAACCGTCGCGAGGGTGGTGGCCGCGGCAACGCGCCCGCCGAGAAGACTCCGCACCTCGAGCGGGTCGTCGCGATCAACCGCGTCGCCAAGGTCGTGAAGGGTGGTCGTCGCTTCAGCTTCACCGCCCTGGTCATCGTCGGTGACGGCGACGGCACGGTCGGCGTCGGTTACGGAAAGGCCAAGGAGGTGCCCGCGGCGATCGCCAAGGGCGTCGAGGAGGCCAAGAAGCACTTCTTCAAGGTTCCGCGGCTCGCGGCCACGATCCCGCACCCGGTCATCGGTGAGGACGCGGCCGGTGTGGTGCTGCTCAAGCCGGCCTCCGCCGGTACGGGCGTCATCGCGGGTGGCCCGGTGCGCGCCGTCCTGGAGTGCGCCGGCATCCACGACGTGCTGTCGAAGAGCCTCGGCTCGTCCAACGCGATCAACATCGTCCACGCGACGGTGGCGGCGCTCAAGAAGCTCGAGTCGCCTGAGGCGGTTGCCGCGCGTCGTGGCCTGCCGGTCGAGGACGTCGCGCCGGCCGCCATGCTGGCCGCTCGTGCCGGGGTGGGTGCATAACCATGGCACGCCTGAAGGTCACCCAGATCCGGTCCGAGATCGGCTCGAAGCAGAACCAGCGGGACACCCTGCGGTCGCTCGGGCTGAAGCGGATCCGCGACGTGGTCGTCAAGGAAGACCGCCCGGAGATCCGCGGCATGATCCACACCGTGACGCACCTGGTCACCGTGGAAGAGGTGGAGTAATCCGATGACGATCAAGCTGCACCACCTCCGGCCCGCCCCCGGCGCCAAGACCGAGAAGACCCGTGTGGGTCGCGGTGAAGGCTCCAAGGGCAAGACGGCCGGTCGTGGTACCAAGGGCTCCAAGGCCCGGAAGAACATCTCGGCGGCGTTCGAGGGTGGGCAGATGCCCCTCCACATGCGCCTGCCGAAGCTGAAGGGCTTCAAGAACCGCAACCGGGTCGAGTACCAGGTGGTCAACCTGGCTCGTCTCGCGGAGCTGTTCCCGCAGGGCGGCGAGGTCGGCGTGGCCGAGCTCGTCGAGGCCGGCGCCGTCCGCAAGGGTGAGCTGGTGAAGGTGCTGGGCGACGGTGAGCTCGGTGGCGTGAAGCTCGACATCACCGCGCACAAGTTCAGCACGTCGGCCCGCGAGAAGATCGAGGCCGCAGGCGGTTCGGTCAAGCTGCTGGGCGGCGAAACCGCATAGAGCGCTATCGTGGCGTCCACCGGATCGGTGGGCGCCACGCGCCGCTCCAAAGCCGGGCGTGATGTGCTCCCAACATCCTGTTAGAGTCCGTTGCGCAGCAACACGTTCGACTCATACGTTCGACAGAGTTTCATGCACCATCAGGACCCCACCTCGTCGGCCACCCGGCCGCCTTGCGCAGGAGGATGAAGTTGCTCTCCGCCTTTGCCAGTGCGTTCAAGACGCCTGACCTGCGCAAGAAGATCTTTTTCACGTTGTTTATGATCGCCATCTATCGGCTCGGCGCCACGTTGCCCAGCCCTGGCGTCTCCTACGGCAACGTGCAGAAGTGCCTCGACATCGTCGAGAGCGGCAACAACCAGATCTTCACGCTGCTGAACCTCTTCTCCGGCGGCGCGCTGCTGCAACTTTCAGTGTTCGCGCTGGGCATCATGCCCTACATCACCGCGAGCATCATCCTGCAGCTGCTGACCGTCGTGATCCCTCGCCTGGAGCAACTGCGCAAGGAAGGCCAGTCCGGCCAGGCGAAGATCACGCAGTACACGCGCTACCTGACCCTCGGGCTCGGCATCCTGCAGGCCTCGGCGTTCGTCGCCCTGGCGCGGTCCGGCCAGCTCTTCGGCGGCGCGTGCGACCAGTCGCAGTACCCGATCATCCCGGACACCGGCAAGGTCCCGATGTGGCTGACGCTCACCATGCTGGTCATCACGATGACCGCCGGCACCGGCGTCGTCATGTGGCTGGGTGAGCTCGTCACCGACCGCGGCGTCGGCAACGGCATGTCGGTCCTGATCTTCACCTCGATCGCGGCCCGCCTCCCCAGCGAGGGCCTGCAGATCTGGCAGGACAACAAGACCACGTTCTTCGTGATCGTCAGCCTGGCCGTCGTGGTCATCGCCTTCGTGGTCTTCCTCGAGCAGGCGCAGCGCCGCATCCCGGTGCAATACGCCAAGCGCATGATCGGCCGGCGGATGTACGGCGGAACGTCCACCTACATCCCGCTGAAGGTCAACCAGGCGGGTGTCATCCCGGTCATCTTCGCCTCGTCGCTGCTCTACCTGCCGCAGCTGGTGACCTCGTTCGCAGGCTCCGACACCACGAACAAGACGGTTCTCTGGATCAACCGGAACATCGTGGCCCAGGACAAGCCGGCCCACATCATCCTGTACTTCCTGCTGATCATCTTCTTCACGTACTTCTACGTGTCGATCACGTTCAACCCGACCGAGGTGTCGGACAACATGCGGAAGTACGGCGGATTTGTGCCCGGCATCCGCCCGGGCAAGCCCACGGCCGAGTATCTTGACTTCATCCTCAGCCGCATCACGCTTCCCGGTGCGCTCTACCTGGGCATCATCTCGATCCTGCCCAACTTGCTCATCGGTATCGTGGGTGGCGGGCAGGCTCTGCAGAACTTCCCGTTCGGTGGCACCGCGGTGCTCATTATTGTTGGTGTGGGCCTCGAGACGGTGAAGCAGATCGAGAGCCAGCTCATGCAGCGCAACTACGAAGGGTTCCTCCGGTAGTGAGGCTGGTGCTGGTAGGTCCCCCCGGGGCGGGCAAGGGGACCCAGGCCGAGTTCATCGCCGCGCACCTCGCCGTGCCCAAAATCTCCACGGGCGACATCTTCCGGGCCAATGTCGGGCAGGGCACCCCGCTCGGCATCGAGGCGAAGCGCTACATGGACGCGGGTCAGCTCGTGCCGGACGAGGTGACCATCAACATGGTCTCCGACCGGCTCGCCGAGGGCGACGCCGCCGACGGCTTCCTGCTCGACGGCTTCCCGCGGACGGTTCCGCAGGCCAACGCCCTCGACAAGCTGCTCGCCGACCTGGGCACCGGGCTCGACATCGTGCTCGAGCTCGTCGTCGAGAACGAAGAGGTCATCCGGCGGCTTTCGGGCCGCCGGACCTGTCGTGGCTGCGGCAAGATCTGGCACGTCGAGTTCGACGCGCCCACCCACGACGGGGTGTGCGACCGCTGCGGCGGCGAGCTGTTCCAGCGCGACGACGACAAGGCCGAGACCATCGCCGAGCGGCTGAAGGTCTACGCACGCGACACGTCGCCGCTCGTCGACTACTACGGCGCACAGGGCAAGCTGGTGGGCATCGACGCCACGGGTCCGGTCGAGGACGTCACCGTGCGCGCGATCGACGCCCTCCGTTCGTACGGCGGCTGAAAGCTTCATGGGCCAGCAGGTCGAAATCGAACTCAAGACCCCGGAGCAGATCGGCCTGATGCGCCGTGCCGGGCTGGTCGTCGCGGACGCGCTCGCGCGGATGCGGGCCGCGGTCACGCCCGGCGTGTCCACGGCCGACCTCGACAAGATCGCCGAGGAGACCATCCGTGCGGCCGGGGCGATCCCGTCGTTCAAGGGTTACCACGGCTATCCGGCGTCGATCTGCTCGTCGGTCAACGACCAGGTGGTCCACGCGATCCCCAACGCGCGGCAGGTGCTGCGCGAGGGTGATCTCATCTCGATCGACTGCGGCGCGGAGCTCGACGGCTGGCACGGCGACGCCGCCATCACGGTCGTCGTCGGCGAGGGGCACCCCGACCTGCGACGCCTGATCCGGGTGGCGGAAGACGCCATGTGGTCGGGCATCGCGGCGGCCGCCCGGGGCGCCCGGTCCGGCAAGGGCCGGCTGACCGACATCTCGTATGCGATCCAGTCGTCGATCCGCAAGGCGGGGCGGTACGGCATCGTCAGCGGCTACGGCGGCCACGGCATCGGCAGTGCGATGCACCAGGACCCGTTCGTGGAGAACTCGGGCCGCCCGGGCAAGGGCCCGGTCCTGCGGCCCGGCATGGCCCTCGCGATCGAGCCGATGATCACCCGGGGCAAGCCGAAGGTGGCCGAGCTCGACGACGGCTGGACCGTGGTCACGGTCGACGGCTCCATCGCCGTGCACGTGGAGCACACGATGGCCATCTGCGACGACGGCGTCTGGGTGCTGACCGCGGAGGACGGCGGCCGCGCACGGCTCGGCGACCTGGTGACGTCGCGGGAGCCCGCGCCCACCTCCTGACCCGGATACCGGGCCAGGGAAATACCGGGGTGGAACGGTTGCCCTTCGAAATGGGATGCTGAGGACACCCGACTGGGGGCGAAGGGGGAACGGTGGCAGACCGGCGGGAAAACCTGCGTGCGGCCGATGTGGACCGGCAGTTCGTGGCGGAGCGCCTGAAGGCGGCGCTCGACGAGGGCCGGCTGTCGCTGGGTGAATACGACGACCGGCTCAAAGAGACCTACGCCGCGCGCACCTATGGCGACCTCGACAGGATCCTCAAGGATCTGCCCGGCTTCCACCCGGTGAACGATTCGCAGCTCACGCCGGCCGGGCCGGTGAGCTCTGCCACATTTACCGACAAAGATCGGAAAGACGGCCGCACTCCGTCGTGGCTGGTCGGCATCTGGGGCGCCTGGCTGGTGGCGGTCTCCGTCAATGTCGTGATCTGGGCCCTGGTCAGCATCTCCAGCGGCGAGGCCGTGTACTTCTGGCCGATGTGGGTCGCCGGTCCCTGGGGTGCCGTTCTGCTGGCTTCGACGATCAGCATGCGCGTGCTCGGCAACAGTCCCGAGCAGAAGCGCTATCGGGACAGTTGACCCAACTCCCGGGCCGCTGAGCGGGTGAAAGCCCCCGGATTTGGTACCAGGACTTCCCCCGCGTAGACTTGCCCATTGGCGCAAAGCGTCCACTCCTGCATGCCTCCACGCGCTTCTGTGGCATGACCGGAGCCGCGGCTGGCGCGAGGACTTCGACATCGTCGTTGACCTCGTGAAACGGATGCAAGCGTCGACCACCAGACCCGATGTCAGGTAGCGGAGGACATGCCGAAGAAAGACGGGGCCATCGAGATCGAGGGCCGAGTGATCGAGCCACTCCCGAATGCGATGTTCCGGGTGGAGCTCGCCAATGGCCACAAGGTCTTGGCGCACATCAGCGGGAAGATGCGGCAGCACTACATCCGTATCCTGCCCGAGGACCGTGTCGTCGTGGAGCTTTCGCCCTACGACCTCACTCGCGGGCGCATCGTCTACCGCTACAAGTAATTCGGTGTCGGTTTCCAGGTAACGGTCGGGCCTGCGGCCCCTACGTGGGTGCGCAGCGAGAGTTAGGCACACCGTGAAGGTCAAGCCGAGCGTCAAGCGGATCTGCAACAACTGCCGGATCATCCGGCGGCATGGCCGGGTCATGGTCATCTGCAGCACTGACCCGCGCCACAAGCAGCGCCAGGGCTGAGGTCCGGCGTTGCTCTGAGCCGCCGCTGAGAGGCGGCAGTGCAGATCCACACAGCACCACCTTGCACTTGCCCGTTCCAGCCTCGGGCCACCGCGCGTGACGCGCGGGAGCGCGTGGCTGACCCCCGGTCGGAGGCCGGGGCCCGTCTGTGGGCAGACGGGGAGCGGAGCGGGCACAGACCTCCGCACGGATGAGGAGTCAGCCCACCCATGGCACGTCTCGTTGGTGTCGATCTCCCGCGCGAGAAGCGCACCGAGATCGCACTCACCTACATCTATGGCATTGGTCGCACCCGTGCCGTCGAGACCCTGGCCGCCACCGGCATCGACCCCAACAAGCGGGCTCGTGACCTGACCGATGAAGAGATCGTGCAGCTGCGCGACCACATCGAGGCCAACTACAAGGTTGAAGGTGACCTGCGCCGCGAGGTCGCCGCAGACATTCGACGCAAGGTCGAGATCGGCTGCTACGAGGGCATCCGGCACCGCAAGGGCCTGCCCGTGCGCGGTCAGCGCACCCGGACCAACGCGCGCACCCGCAAGGGCCCGAAGCGCACGGTCGCCGGCAAGAAGAAGCCGGGCAAGAAGTAGTAGCCGGGTCGAGATCAGCAACATATCTAGGAGCGCATAGAGAATGCCACCGAAGGCTCGCGCCGGCGCGACCGCTGTCAAGAAGGTCCGGCGCAAGGAACGCAAGAACATCGCGCACGGGCAGGCGCACATCAAGAGCACGTTCAACAACACGATCGTGTCGATCACCGACCCGACCGGGGCTGTCATCTCCTGGGCCTCCGCCGGCCAGGTGGGCTTCAAGGGCTCGCGCAAGTCGACCCCGTTCGCCGCGCAGCTGGCCGCCGAGGCCGCCGCTCGTCGCGCGATGGAGCACGGCATGCGCAAGGTCGACGTCTTCGTCAAGGGCCCAGGCTCCGGCCGGGAGACCGCGATCCGCTCGCTGACGGCCGTGGGCCTCGAGGTCGGGCAGATCTCTGACGTCACGCCGCAGCCGCACAACGGTTGCCGTCCGCCGAAGCGCCGCCGGGTCTAAGGGAAGAGACAGAAACATGGCTCGTTACACAGGTGCCGACTGCCGTCGTTGCCGTCGCGAGAAGATGAAGCTGTTCCTCAAGGGCAGCAAGTGCGACGGGCCGAAGTGCCCGTTCGAGTCGCGTCCCTTCCCGCCCGGCCAGCACGGCCGTGGCCGGCCGAAGGAGACCGAATACCTCCTGCAGCTGCGCGAGAAGCAGAAGGCCCGCCGCATCTACGGCGTGCTGGAGCGGCAGTTCGAGGGCTACTTCGACGAGGCGGTCGCCAAGCCGGGCAAGACCGGTGAGGAACTGCTGAAGATCCTCGAGTCGCGACTCGACAACGTGGTCTACCGCGCCGGCCTGGCGACCTCGCGTGACGCGGCCCGCCAGCTGGTGAGCCACGGCCACATCCAGGTCAACGGCAAGAAGGTCGACATCCCGTCGTACCGTCTGCGCGAGCACGACATCGTGCAGGTGCGCGAGAAGTCGCGTCAGCTCACGCCGTTCCAGATCGCGCAGGGCCTCGCGGGCAGCAAGACCGTCCCCGCGTGGCTCGAGTTCATCCCGAGCGAGCTCAAGGTCCTGGTGCACAGCCTGCCGGCGCGGCAGGTCATCGACACCCAGGTCCAGGAGCAGCTCATCGTCGAGCTTTACTCGAAGTAAGCAACAACAGGCGGGGCCGATCCCGGCCCCGCCTGCTCGGAGCGCGTCATATAGCGGGCGCGCAACGAACCTGGAGGAAACAGTGCTCATCTCCCAGCGGCCGAGTCTCGCCGAAGAGTCGATCAGCGAGGTCCGGTCGAAGTTCACCATCGAGCCGCTCGAGCCGGGCTTCGGTTACACGCTCGGCAACTCGCTGCGTCGCACCCTGCTGAGCTCCATCCCGGGCGCGGCGGTCACCAGCATCAAGATCGACGGCGTGCTGCACGAGTTCACCACGATCCCCGGCGTCAAGGAGGACGTGGTCGAGCTCGTCATGAACATCAAGGAGCTGTGCGTCAGCTCCGAGCACGACGAGCCGGTCTCGATGTACCTGCGCAAGCAGGGCCCCGGCGACGTCACGGCGGGCGACATCCAGCCCCCGGCCGGCGTCTCCGTGCACAACCCCGACCTCAAGCTGGCCACCCTCAACGGCAAGGGCCGGCTCGACATGGAGCTGACCGTCGAGCGTGGGCGGGGCTACGTCACCGCCAACCAGAACAAGCAGCAGGGGCAGGAGATCGGCCGCATTCCGGTCGACTCGATCTACTCCCCGGTGCTGAAGGTCACCTACCGCGTCGAGGCGACCCGTGTCGAGCAGCGCACCGACTTCGACCGGCTCATCATCGACGTCGAGAGCAAGCCGTCGCTGACCCCGCGCACCGCGCTGGCCTCGGCCGGCTCGACGCTGGTCGAGCTGTTCGGCCTGGCGCGTGAGCTCGACGAGACCGCCGAGGGCATCGACATCGGCCCGTCGCCGCAGGACGCGCAGCTCGCTGCCGATCTGGCGCTGCCGATCGAGGAGCTGGACCTCACCGTCCGCTCGTACAACTGCCTCAAGCGCGAGGGCATCAACTCCGTCGGCGAGCTGATCAGCCGCACGGAGGCCGACCTCCTCGACATCAGGAATTTCGGTCAGAAGTCGATCGACGAGGTCAAGATGAAGCTCGCCGGGATGGGTCTGGGTCTGAAGGACTCCGCCCCGACGTTCGACCCGGCACATGTCGTGGACTCGTTCGCGGACGTGGACTACGACAACGATCACGACTACCGCGAGACCGAACAGCTCTAGCCGGCTGTTGTACCAGAGGAGTCCCAACCATGCCCACGCCCACCAGGGGTCCCCGCCTCGGCGGTAGCCCCGCGCATGAGCGGCTGATGCTGGCGAACCTCGCCACGTCGCTGTTCAAGCACGGTCGCATCAAGACCACCGAGACGAAGGCCAAGCGGCTGCGCCCGCTCGCCGAGCAGCTCATCACCAAGGCCAAGCGCGGCGATCTGCACGCGCGCCGTCAAGCGCTCTCCGTGGTGCGGGACAAGGACGTGGTGTACGCGCTGTTCGACCAGATCGCGCCCCGCTTCAGCAACCGCCAGGGTGGTTACACGCGGATCGTGAAGACCGGCCCGCGCAAGGGTGACGCCGCGCCGATGGCGATCATCGAGCTGGTCGAGGAGCTCGAGGTCGCCGCGACGTCGACGCCGCGCAAGGCCGACCGGAAGGCCGCCAAGGCCGACTCGATCGCGGTGCTGGCCGGCGACGAGGACACCGAGCCGGCCGCCAAGGCCGACGCGGACGCCGAGCCGGAGGCCGGCGAGGCGAAGGACGACGAGACCAAGGCCTGATCACCAGCTGAGGTCCGTGGGGCCCGGCACCCTCCGTGGGTGCCGGGCTCTTTCCTTGAAATCTGGGAGTTGTACCTCATGAGCACGCGACTTCGCCTGGACGTCGCCTACGACGGCACCGACTTCTCGGGGTGGGCGGCCCAGCCGCAGCGGCGCACCGTCGCCGGGGAGCTGGGCGCCGTTCTGGGGCGGCTGTTCGGCAGCGTCGAGGGGCTGACGGTCGCCGGCCGTACCGACGCGGGGGTCCACGCGACCGGCCAGGTCTGCCACGTCGATGTGCCCACCGAGCGGTGGGAGAGCATCGGCGGGGCGCTCATGCGCAAGCTGGCCCAGTTGTTGCCGCCCGACGTCCGGGTGCGTGCGGTGACGGAGGCGCCGGCGGAGTTCGACGCCCGGTTCTCGGCGCTGTCCCGCCGGTACGAGTACCGGGTCGCCGACGCGCCGCACGGCGCCGAACCGCTGCGCCGCCGCGACACCGTCGCCTGGCCGCGACCGCTGGACGTCGACCTGCTCAACGCCGCGGCCGCCGGCCTGGTCGGCGAGCACGACTTCGCCGCGTTCTGCCGGCGCAAGGAGCACGCGACGACGATCCGCGCGGTGAGCGCGCTGCACTGGCGCCGCGACCCCGACGGGGTTGTCGTCGCCTCCGTGGTGGCCGACGCGTTCTGCTGGTCGATGGTCCGCAGCCTGGTGGGTGCCCAGTTGATCGTCGGCGACGGACGGCGGCCGCCGTCGTGGCCGGCGAGCCTGCTCAGCCGTACCGTCCGGGCCGACGAGGTGATGGTGGCGCCGGCGCACGGGTTGACCCTGGTCGAGGTCCTGTACCCGGCCGACGTGGCCGCCCTGCGCGAGCGGGCCGAGCTGACCAGGCGGCGCCGGGACTAGCCCGGGCGCCGCGGCGGTCAGCTCGCTCCCGGCGCCGGGGATGCGGGCAGCGACGCGGCCGGGGTCGCCTCGGGCTGGACGATGGCCCGGTTGCCGATGATCTCGTTCTCCAGGTAGGTCTCGACGATGTCGAACGTGATCTGCCGCGGATACGGGTCGCTGGGGGCGAACGCGTTGCCGTCCACCCGGGCGATCACGCAATAGGCGATGAAGTGGCCCTTGTAGTTCCAGCCGAGCTGCGTCGGTGCCCGCACGAGTGCGTCGGTGCCGGTGCCGGCGCCGACACTCATCCCGGAGAAGCGGCCCTTCTGCCCGTCGACGATCGGCTTGACGCCGTCGAAGGCCAGCGCGGCCGCCTTCTCGGTGTCCAGGTTGAAGATGCCGGCGGTGATCAGGTAGTCCTCGTTGGGCGACTTCATCGTCGCCCGCACGACCTCGCTGCAGCCCGCGTTCATGAGCAGGGTGGCCAGCTCGTCGGTCGCCGCCGTCTTGCAGTCCGGCGAGGCCTTGGTCGAGAGGATGACGTAGGGCGGCTCGTTGGGCACCGCCACGATGTTGTTGCTCGGGAAGACCTCGGCCTCGGTGAGCGGCGCCGGGTCGACCTGCCGGCTGCTGATGTCACGCTTCTTCGGCCCGCTGGTCGTGCTGGACCGCGCCGATTCGGGGCCGTTGCGCTCGTCCTTGAGGATGAACCAGGTGCCGATGCCGCAGGCGGCCAGCACCACCACGACCGCGATCACGCTGAGCATGGCGATCCAGCGGTGCGGCCGGTGCTCCGGCCGCACCGGGTCGATGACCGCCCGTGGGTGTGACCCGGTGCCGCCCCGACCCGGACGCCCGGGACGCTCACCACGCCCCGGCGGACCGGACGGCCGGCCGCCCGGCGGCTCGCGCAGCGCACGCTGGCTGCCGCCGCCGGTGTAGTCGCCCGAATGCTCCCCGGTGCCCCGGGCGCCGCGCCGCCGGGCCGTCGAAGGGTCGTCGTATCCGCGGCCCGGCATCGCGTCGTCGAGGGCGCGCCGCTGGTGCGGCGCCTCGTCACCGGCCGGGCCGCGCAGGGCGTCGGCCCGCCGCCGCACTCCGGTGTCGTCGCGCCGGCGCGGTGCGTCGACGTCGGCCGGCGGGGCGCCGGCGGCGAACGCGGCGGGCACCGCGGCGCGGCCGGGCCGTCCGGTGCCGGTGTCGTCCCGCCCGAACCCGGCCGGACCCTCGGCGTCGTAGCCGTGGCTCCGGTGTGGGACACCGGGGTCGCCTGCGCGCCGGCTGCCGGTGTCCTCGCCGAATCCGGTGCGCTGCCGGCGCACGCCGACGTCGTCACCGGGGCGGAACGCGGTGGTCTCACCGGCACGGAACGCGGTGGTCGCATCGGGGCGCCCCGCGGCGCCGAAACCGTTGCCACCCGTCGCCTCGTAACCGTTGCCGGTGCGGAAGGAGCCGCTGTCATCGGAGCGCGCCCGGCGGCGTCCGCCGACCTCACCGGTGCGCGGATCCGCCGCCTCCTCCGCCTCGCGGCGGGCCCGGCGGCCGGTCGTGCCGCCGCTGGTCGGGGCGGCGTCGGGGCGCATCGTCGGGAAGATCGGCACGAGCGGCGGCGGCTCGGTCGCCGGCTGCTGGGCCACGAGGTCCGCCAGCGGTTTGATGATCGGGGTCAGCTCCGGACCGTGGTCATACGACTCGGAAGGGCCGGACTGGCGGCGCCCGGTGGGCTCGTCCTCGCGGGCACGGCGCCGGCCGGCCCGGGGCTCCGCGGGGGCGGCGGGAAGCTGCTCGTCGAGAGCGGGACGCGCGGGAGGCGGCACCGCACGGCTGAAGCTGCCGCTGGGCGACTCCGTGCGGCCGAAGGTGCCGCTCGGGGAGTCGGCCCGGCCGAAGCTGCCGCTGGGCGACTCCGTGCGGCCGAAGCTGCCACTCGGGGAGTCGTCGTCGCGAGCGCGGCGGCGGCCGCCGATCATCTCGGTGGCGTCGGGCAGCGCGGGACGGGCCGGAGGTGGCGCCGGTGGCAGCGAGGCCGGGCTGAAGACGCCGCTGGGGGAGTCGGCGCGGCCGAAGCTGCCGCTCGGGGGCTCGTCGCGGTCCCGGGAGCGCCGGCCGCCGGGCCGTCCCGGGCCGTCCTGGTCGTCGGGCGGCGGCGGGAACGCGCTCCGGTCGAACGGACCGGACCGATCGGGTGGTCCGGACCGGTCCGTCGAGCGGTCGAACGCGGGAGCGTCGGGCGGGGGCCGGTCGAACGCAGGGTGATCAAAGGCTGCCGGCTCCGGTGGGGGTGCCGCGAACGGGTCGGGCTCTCCCCGGCCGGTGCCGCGAAGCCCCGCCAGCCAATTGTCGGCTTCGTCCGCCTCGTCCCGGCGGAACGAGTCGGATCGCCGTTTCCGGCGCGGCTCGTTCCCAGAAGTCATGTCGCACAGGGTAGCCGACACGGCGTAGCGGTGTCGTATGGGCGATGTTGCGCACAATCCGAACGGGTGGCCGCCCGGATTACCCGTCACCTGCTTGGGGACAATGCGTTGCGAAGGCGGTCAAGGGAGGGCAGCGTGTCCGGCGAGCACTACTTCTCGGCCGACCCGGCGGTCGCGCACGAGCGGCACCGGGTCGAGTTCACGGCGTTCGACCAGGAATTTCGCCTGGTCTCGGCGTCCGGCGTGTTCTCGTCCACCCGGCTCGACCCGGGCACGGCGGTCCTGCTCGACAAGGCGCCGCTGCCCGGTCCGGAGACCACCGGCGCGCTGCTCGACCTCGGCTGCGGCTATGGCCCGATCACCGCCGTCCTGGCCGCCGCGGCGCCCCGTGCGACGGTCTACGCCATCGACGTGAATCGGCGCGCCCTCGACCTGGTCCGGGAGAACGCCGCAGCGCTCGGTGTCGCCGACCGGGTCGTCGCGTCGACCCCGGACGAGGTGGCGCCGACTGTCGGGTTCGCGCAGATCTGGTCCAATCCGCCGATCCGGATCGGCAAGGCCGAGCTGCACGCACTGCTCCTGCGCTGGCTGCCCCGGCTGACCCCGGACGGCGTCGCGTGGCTGGTCGTGGCCAAGAACCTGGGCGGCGACTCGCTCCAGCGCTGGCTCGGCGAGCAGGGTTTCCAGGTCGAGCGGCACGCGAGCCAGAAGGGTTTCCGGATCTTCAGCGTCCGAAAACCGGGCGACGCGCGTACCGAAGCCGCCTTAAATCTCTGAGCTGTGGGATATGTCGACGTAGCCGGGGTCGGGCACACGCTGCCGGACGGCCGTGAGCTGTTCTCCGAGGTGTCGTTCCGGGTGGGTGAGGGCGCGAAGGTGGCGCTCGTCGGGCCGAACGGCGCGGGCAAGACGACGTTGCTGAAGATGGTCGCCGGCGACCTCCCGGTGCGCACCGGCGTCGTCGCGCGCTCCGGCGGGCTCGGCGTGATGCGCCAGTTCATCGGCATGATCGGCGACGACCGCACCCTCTACGACCTCGCCCTGGACCTGGCGCCACCGCGGCTGCGCGCCGCCGGGGAGCGGCTCGCCACCGCCGAGCGCGCCATGCACGAGGCCACCGGCGCGTCCGCCGAGAAGGCCCAGTTGCGATACGCCAACGCGCTGGCCGCCTGGGGCGAGGCGGGCGGCTACGACGCCGAGGTCCTCTTCGACACCGCCGGCGTCGCCGCGCTCGGCCTGCCATGGGACCTCGCGAAGGACCGGCCGGTGCGCACCCTGTCCGGCGGCCAGCAGAAGCGCTTCGCGCTCGAGCTCCTGCTGCGGGGTGAGGACGAGGTGCTGCTGCTCGACGAACCCGACAACTTCCTCGACGTGCCCGGCAAGCGCTGGCTCGAGGAGCGGCTGCGGGAGTCGCCGAAGAGCGTCCTGTACGTGTCCCACGACCGGGAGCTGCTGGCCCAGTCGGCCGACCGGGTGGTGGCCGTCGAGGGCGGCTCCGCGTGGGTCCATCCCGGCGGCTTCGCCTCCTGGCACGAGGCGCGGGTCGCGCGGCACGAGCGGCTCGACGAGCTGCGTCGCCGCTGGGACGAGGAGCACGAGAAGCTCAAGGCGCTCGTCCAGATGTACAAGACCAAGGCCGCCTACAACGACGGCCTGGCGTCGCGATACCAGGCGGCCCAGACCCGGCTGCGCAAGTTCGAGGAGGCCGGCCCGCCGCCCAGCCCGCCGAAGGACCAGGACATCCGGATGCGGCTCTCCGGCGGCCGGACGGGCAAACGCGCGGTCGTCTGCGAGCAGCTGGAACTCTCCGGCCTGACGTACCCGTTCGACCTGGAGTTGTGGTACGGCGACCGCCTGGCGGTCCTGGGCGGCAACGGCACCGGCAAGTCGCACTTCCTGCGGCTGCTGGCCCGGGGCGGCACGGACCCCGTCGAGACGCCGATCGGCGCCGCCCTGGCATCCGTCGAGCACGAGGGCGCCGTCCGGCTGGGCGCGCGGGTGCGGCCGGGCCACTTCTCGCAGACGCACGACCGGCCGGAGCTGCTGGACAAGACGCTCGCCGAGATCCTGTGGCGGGGCGACGAGTGGCGGGACGGCCTGCCGCGGCCGCAGGCGATGCCGGCGCTGTCGCGGTACGAGCTGGCGGCGCAGGCCGACCAGCGGTTCGGCACCCTGTCCGGCGGCCAGCAGGCACGGTTCCTGGTGCTGCTGCTGGAGCTGTCCGGCGCGACGCTGCTGTTGCTCGACGAGCCGACGGACAATCTCGACCTGGCCAGCGCGGAGGCGCTGGAGGAAGGGCTGCGCAGTTTCGCCGGGACGGTGATCGCCGTGACGCACGACCGCTGGTTCAGCCGCTCCTTCGACCGTTACCTGCTGTTCCGCTCCGACGGTGAGGTGGTGGAGGTGCCCGAGCCGGTGTGGGAGGGGCGCGGTTAGCGGACAGGGTGTGCGGTCCGCCGGGCGCTCCGCGTGGTGACGTCGGCGCCTCCGACTCCTCCGGATCCGGCGCGGTTGGTGGATGATGCAACTCATGGACGAGAAGACGTTGATCCACCAGATCTCGACGCTGGTCGACGATGAGCACAAGCTGCGCACCCAGCTGCAGCAGGGCAAGATCACGGAGCAGGAGGAACACGACCGGCTCCGGGCCGTCGAGGCGCAGCTCGACCAGCTCTGGGACCTGCTGCGCCGGCGCCGGGCGGCGCGACTGCAGGGTGTTTCACCGGATGAGGTCGAGGCGCACTCGCTCGACGAGGTCGAGCACTACCTGCAGTAGCCCGCTCTGCTCTCCCGCTGCGATGGTCGAGCAGTTGTGGTGCCTGATAAGCCGGACGAATACGGAGTGTCCCGGCACCACAAGTGCGAGATCGACGCGATGAAGGGCGACGAGGGGTCAGTCCACCCGCAGGCGGTAGCCCCGCTTCACCACGGTCTGGACGAACGCCGAGCCGCCGAGGGCAGCGCGGAGCCGGGCCACGGCCATCTCCACCGCGTGCTCGTCGGCGCCACGCGGGAGCTCCCGCAGTAGGGCGGCCCGGGACAGGACCCGGCCGGGTGAGGCCGCCAGAGCGCGCAGGACCGCCATCGGGCCCGGCGCCAGCGGCTTCAGGGTGCCGTCGATGATCGCGGCGTGACCGCGCAGCGTGACCGCCGCGCCCGCCACGTGCAGGGTGGGTGCGCGCTTGGGCAGCTCGTCGACCAGGATGCGGACCAGGGCACCCAGGCGGGCGCGCGACGGGGCCGCCACCGGCACGCCGAGGCGCTTCAGCGGCGCGGCGGTCACCGGTCCGACACAGGCCGCAAGCACGTCGGTACGCAGCGCTTCCAGCACGTCGGGTGCCTCCGAGCCGGCGACCCGCAGCAGCGAGCTGACCGCAGGCGCTGAGGTGAACGTCACAGCATCGACGAGCCGCGAGCAGGTCAGGTCGACCAGCCGCCGCAGCGGCGCGGGGTCGACCGGGGGAGCCCAGCGGTAGACCGGGATCTCGACGACGATCGCACCGGCGTCACGCAGCGCCGCGGTGAACTCGGGATGCGGCTCGCCGTGTAACTGCAGGGCGAGCCGCCGACCGGCGATGCCGCCGGGGAAGCCGCCGCCGAGCAGGAAGTCGAGCACCTCGTCGCAGCTCTCCGTGTCCGGCGACCAGGCCTCCATCATCCCGGCCGCACGGACCGCGCCCCTCGCCTTCGGACCGCGGGCGATCAGGAAGGCGCCGTTCAGCCGGGCGCGCAGGGCCTCACCCAGCCCCCAGCCCTCCGCCGCCTCGATCCAGCCGCGCAGGCCGATACCGGTGGTGGCGATGACGATCTCCGGCGGGACGTCGACGCACGAGATCGTGGCGGCCTTCAACTCCGTGTCGTCCGCGACGGGGACGATCCGCAGGGCCGGGGCGAGCACGACACGAGCGCCCCGCCGTTCCAGCAAGGCGCTCAGTTCGTCGCGGCGGCGGTCTGCGGTGACGGCGACGGTGAAGCCCGCGAGAGGCAGGTCCTCGCCGAACGCGGTCTGCGCTTCCAACGTGCTGCTCGCGCTCATGTGCCGGCCGCCTGCTCCGGCGCGCCGACCTCGACCAGCCCGTCACGCACCCGCACCGGGAAGACCGGCACCCGCACGCCCGGTGCGTCGAGGCACTCGCCGCTGCGCAGGTCGAACGCCTGCTTGTGCATCGGCGAGGCCACCACCGGCACGTCGCCGCGATTGCCGACGATCCCCCGGGAGAGCACCGCCGCGCCGCTGATCGGGTCGAGGTTGCCGATGGCGTGCACGCCACCGTCGAAGACCCGGAACACCGCCACTTGCGCCCCGTTGACCAGTGCGGCCACGCCGCGCTCCGGCTCCAGGCGGGGGTACGGGCAGACGACGGTCCACTTCATGAGCGCACTCCTAGGACGACGGGCACGGGTTGTCCGCGCTCGGAAACGAAGGAGATCGTCGGGTCCGGGGTATCGGGCGCGTTGACGAACGACACGAACCGCGCAAGCCGGTCGGGGTCCTCGACCGTGGCCTTCCACTCGTCCACATAGGACGAGATGTGGTGGGCCATCATCGCGTCGAGTTCGCCCGCGATGCCGAGGGAGTCGTCGACGATGACGGCGCGCAGGTAGTCCAGTCCGCCGTCCAGCGCCTCGATCCACGCCGACGTGCGCTGCAACCGGTCGGCGGTGCGGATGTAGAACATCAGGAACCGGTCGATCAGCCTGACCAGTTCCTCCGTGGACAGGTCGGCGGCGAGCAGGTCGGCGTGGCGCGGCCGGAACCCGCCGTTGCCGCCGACGTACAGGTTCCAGCCCTTCTCGGTCGCGATCACGCCGAAGTCCTTGCCCTTGGCCTCGGCGCACTCGCGGGCGCAGCCGGACACCGCGGACTTGATCTTGTGTGGGGCGCGCAGCCCGCGGTACCGCAGCTCGAGCTCGACGGCCAGCCCGACGGAGTCCTGCACGCCGTACCGACACCAGGTCGACCCGACGCACGACTTCACGGTGCGCAGCGCCTTGCCGTAGGCGTGCCCCGACTCGAATCCGGCCGCGACCAGCCGGCTCCAGATCGCGGGGAGCTGCTCGACACGGGCGCCGAGCAGGTCGATGCGCTGGCCGCCGGTGATCTTCGTGTAGAGGTTGAAGTCCCGCGCGACCTCGCCGATCACGATGAGCTTGTCGGGCGTGATCTCCCCGCCGGGGATGCGCGGCACCACCGAGTAGGTGCCGTTGCGCTGGATGTTGGCGAGGAAGTGGTCGTTGGTGTCCTGCAGCGCGGCCTGCTCACCGTCGAGCACGTAGTCGTTGTGCAGCGACGCCAGGATCGAGGCGACCGTCGGCTTGCAGATGTCACACCCGCGGCCGGTCCCGTGTTCGGCCACCAGCTTCGAGAACGTGTGGATGCCCCGGACCCGGACGATGTCGAACAGTTCGGCGCGGGAATACGTGAAGTGTTCGCACAGGGCCTTGCTTGCGGCGACACCGCTCTCCGCCAGGAGTTGCTTCAGCAGCGGTACGCACGACCCGCAGCTGGTGCCGGCCCGCGTGCACGACTTCAGCTCCGCGATGTCCGCGCAACCGTCGGCGATGGCCGCCTTGATCTGGCCCTTCGTGACGGCGTTGCAGGAGCAGACCTGCGCGCCGTCGGGCAGCGTGGCCTGGCCGGCGCCGTCGCTCGGCGGCGCGAGCAGGGTCAGCGGATGGCCGGGGAGCGGACCGCCGACGCTGGCACGCAGCGTCGGGTAGGCGCTCGCGTCGCCGACGAGGATGCCGCCCAGCAGCGTCTGCGCGTCGTCGGAGAGGACGAGTTTGGCGTACCTGCCGTTGGCCGGGTCCAGGTACACGACGTCGAGCAGGTCGTCACGCAGTGCGTCGCCGAAGCTCGCCACGTCGACGCCCAGCAGCTTGAGCTTTGTCGACGTGTCCGCGCCGGGGAACTCGGCGGCGCCGCCGAGCAGGCGGTCCGCGACGACCTCGGCCATCGCGTAACCGGGTGCTACCAGGCCGTAACAGCGACCGCTGATCTCGGCGCACTCGCCGATCGCGTAGACCGCCGGATCCTCGGTGCGGCAGCTCGTGTCGACGATCACCCCGCCGCGCGCCCCCGTAGCGAGCCCCATGGCGCGGGCCAGCTCGTCGCGCGGCCGGATGCCGGCGGCCACCACCACGATGTCGGCCGGGACGTGCCCGCCGTCGGAGAGCGTGAGTCCGAGCCGGCCGCCGGGCGTCGTCTGCCGGATGGCGGTGGTGCCCGCGCCGACGTGCACCCGGACGCCCAGATCCTCGACGTGCCGGCGCAGCACCGCGCCGCCCGCCTCGTCGACCTGCACCGGCATGAGCCGCGGCGCGAACTCGATCACGTGGGTGCGCAGCCCGAGCAGGCGCAGCGCGTTGGCCGCTTCCAGGCCCAGGAGCCCGCCGCCGATGACCGCGCCGACCTCCTTGCCCGCCGCGTGCGCGCGGATCGCCTCCAGGTCGTCGAGCGTGCGGTAGACGAAGACGCCTGCCTGGTCGACGCCGTTGATCGGGGGCACGAACGCGGACGAGCCGGTGGCCAGGACGAGGGCGTCGTAGGCGTACTCACCGTGGGCCGTCACCACGCACCGTCGCGAGCGGTCCACGGACAGTGCCGGCTCGCCGAGCCGCAGGTCGACGCCGTCCGGCACGGTGTACGTCAGTTCCTCGGCCGTGACGCCGTCGAAATACGCCGAGAGTCGCACCCGGTCGTAGGCGGACCGGCCCTCTTCGGCGAGGACCGTGATCTGCCAGCGCCCGTCGGGGTCGCGGGACCGCAACGCCTCGACGAACCGGTGGCCGACCATACCGTGGCCGACAACAACGACCTTCCTCGAACGCATCGACATGCTTGAGTCACTCATGCGTTGCCCCCGGTGACGCGGGGAAGGCGACAGCGTTTCGGTGCTGTTTCCGTGCACGGGGTGGCCGGGCAGCATGTGGCAACCGCTTCGGACATGGCCAAAAGGCTGCCTTCGGGCGGTTTCGGTCGGACGTCCCGAATGTTTCCTACCTGCTAAGAGCGCCTCACACGGCCTCTGGGCAGGAGGTTATCGAACCGTGGCCGGAGCGGCGTCGATCATGATCGATGTCATCCCAGTGTATGGACGGATGTGCCAGATCTTCGCACGGTAGGGTGGCGACGGTTCGCAGCGGGGTAAACAAGCACCGACCCCTATGTAACAGCAAGGAGGAAGTAGATGCGCACAACCGGCAAGGTCGCCACAGCGGCTGTTGCGGTGTTCAGCATCGGGCTCGCCGGATGTAGTGGCAATGGTGGTACACCGGGCTCGTCGACCTCGGCCGGTGCCTCCGGCAGCACCTCGACGGCTCCGTCAAGCAGCGCCTCAGGTTCGAGCGGCGGCAGCGACCCCGGTTCCGCGGCGTCCTGCCTGGTCGGCACCTGGAAGGCCGGCAACCTGACCGGCAAGCTCAGCGGGCCGGTCGACGGCACGTTCCAGGGCGGCGGGGGCACGCTGCTGACCATCGACTCGGCCGGCAAGACGCAGGTCGACTTCGGCTCCATGCAGCCGGTGACCTTCACGTTCTCCGTCTCCGGCAACGACGTGAAGGGCAGCTTCTCGTACGGCGGCAAGGTCAACGGCACGGTCAAGACCCCCACCACGCCGAGCGGCACGCTCGAGCCGACCGGCACCGTCGACTTCAGCACGCTGACCGTCACCGTCGACATGACCGCCCCCGCCGCGGTCCGCGTCGCCGACAAGGTGTCTATCGGCGAGTTCGCCGGTTCCGGCACCGCTGACACGGGTGGCGCGGTCGACGCCCAGCCCGTGCTCAAGAAGAGCCGGTACGACTGTGATGGCAACACCCTCAAGCTCTCCCCGCCGCAGGGTGGCGCCGACACCGGCACCTGGACCTTCACCAAGTCCTGACCCGCGCAGCCCGTCGCGCGCAGCCCGTCGCGCGGCCTGTTCCGCGCGATCTTGGAGTTGTGGTTCCGAAGTATCCGAAATGTCGGGGCAATTCGGGCGCCACAACTTCAAGATCGCGCGGAGCGGGTCGCGCGGAACGGGTCGCGCGGAACGGGTCGCGCGGAACGGGGCTGCGTGGAACGGGGGACGCGCCGGAGGGGAGAGGTGGGAGGCGGGATCTCACAACCGGGGCCGCGACCAAGGCGAGAAAGACGTTTCAGGTGCGACAACAAACGGTGCGACCCGTGGTAACGAGGATTCCATAACATCCACGGCCATGACTCTCGCCGTGGAAGAAGCGCCGTCACCGCCCTCGCGGGGCGGTCGCTGGATCGACGACTGGCGCCCGGAAGACCGTGCCTTCTGGGAGCAGGCCGGGGCGAAGATCGCCCGGCGCAATCTCGTCGTCTCCATCCTGTCCGAACACATCGGGTTCTCGATCTGGAGCCTCTGGTCGGTCTTCGTCCTGTTCCTCGGGCCGGAGTACGGTCTCGACCCGGCCCAGAAGTTCCTCCTCACCAGCGCTCCGACGCTCGTCGGCGCGGTGCTGCGCCTGCCGTACACCTTCGCGGTGGCGACCTTCGGCGGCCGGAACTGGACCATTTTCAGCGCATTGCTGCTGGTGGTGCCCACGATCCTCGCCGGCGTCGTGCTCGAGCCCGGCGTCTCGTTCACCACGTTGCTGATCGTGGCCTCGATCGCCGGTGTCGGCGGCGGCAACTTCGCCTCGTCGATGGCGAACATCAACGCCTTCTACCCGCAGCGGCTCAAGGGCTGGGCGCTGGGGATCAACGCGGGCGGCGGCAACATCGGCGTTCCCGCCGTCCAGCTCGTCGGCCTGCTCGTCCTGGCCACCGCGGGCGCCGCGCACCCGCGGTTGATCGTGCTGATCTACCTGCCGCTGATCATCGTCGCCGCGCTCTGCGCAGCGCTGTTCATGGACAACCTGACGCACGCCTCCAACGACAGGCGCGCCATGCGCGACGTCATCAAGGACCGTCACGCCTGGATCATGTCGCTGCTGTACATCGGCACGTTCGGATCGTTCATCGGCTTCGGCTTCGCGTTCGGGCAGGTGCTGCAGGTGCAGTTCAAGGCCGAGTTCGACACCCCGGTCAAGGCGGCCTACCTCACCTTCATCGGCCCGCTGCTCGGCTCGCTCATCCGCCCGGTCGGCGGCCTGCTCGCGGACCGCTTCGGCGGTGCCCGGGTCACCTTCTGGAACTTCATCCTGATGGCGATCGGCGCGACCACCGTGCTCGTCGCCTCCCGGCAGCACTCCCTGCCGCTGTTCGTGACCGGGTTCGTGTTCCTGTTCCTCTTCAGCGGGGTCGGCAACGGCTCGACGTACAAGATGATTCCGGCGATCTTCAAGGCGAAGTACGTCTCGGACGAGAACGAGTCCCGGCGCCTGGCGACCGCGCTCATCGGCGTCGCGGGTGCGGTCGGCGCGGCCGGCGGCGTGCTGGTGAACCTCGCCTTCCGGGAGTCGTTCCTGGCCTACAAGACCGGCGACGGGGCATACATCGCATTCCTCGCGTTCTACGCGATCTGCTTCGCGGTCACCTGGTTCGTCTATCTGCGCAGGTCACCGGGGCGACTGTCGGGGGTATAGCCCCGATTTTGAGGAGCGGGGGGCGCCGAGTATCGTGGACTGCTGTTGTGCGATGACAAGGCGTCCCCTAGTTCGGGTACGCTGGGTGGTCGTGCGCGCTGAGCGCCGCCATCGAGAGCGCACCCCGGAACCGACGACGTGGAAGACAAGGTAAACCTGTGGGTACGTACAGCCCGAAGCCGGGTGAGATCGAGCGCACGTGGCACGTCATCGACGCCACTGACGTGGTGCTCGGGCGTCTGGCCACGCACGCTGCGACGCTGCTGCGCGGCAAGCACAAGCCGACGTTCGCCCCGCACGTTGACACCGGCGACTTCGTCATCGTGATCAACGCTGGCAAGGTGGCGCTGACCGGCAACAAGCGTCAGAGCAAGGTCGCCTACCGCCACTCGGGTTACCCGGGCGGTCTCAAGGCGGTCGGCTACGAGGAGCTGCTGACCAAGCACCCCGAGCGGGCGATCGAGCTGGCCGTCAAGGGCATGCTCCCGCACAACCGCCTGGGCGCGCGTCAGATCCGCAAGCTGAAGGTGTATGCGGGCGCCGACCACCCGCACGCCGCTCAGCAGCCCAAGCCGTTCGAGATCAAGCAGATCGCGCAGTGAGCGCGGACGAAGGACAGAGCGTGACCGACGAGACCATCGACGCCCCGACCCCGGCCGCTGTCGCGACCGTCGAGACCCCGGCGCCCGCCGCTGCCACTGCCGCTGTCACCCCCACGCGGGTGCGTCGCGCAGGCCAGCCGATCCAGACCGTGGGCCGCCGCAAGGAGGCCATCGTCCGGGTCCGCCTCGTGCCGGGCACGGGCAAGTTCCAGCTCAACGGTCGCGAGCTGGAGAACTACTTCCCGAGCAAGGTCCACCAGCAGTCGGTCCGCGAGCCGCTGGTGATCGTGGAGAAGGCCGAGACGGTCGACGTCTACGCCAACCTCCGCGGCGGCGGCACCACCGGCCAGGCCGGTGCGCTGCGGCTGGCGATCGCCCGGGCCCTCGTCGAGAACGAGCCCGACGACCGGGCGGCGCTGAAGAAGGCGGGCTTCCTGACCCGTGACGCTCGCGCCACGGAGCGCAAGAAGTACGGTCTGAAGAAGGCCCGCAAGGCCCCGCAGTACTCGAAGCGCTAATCAAGCCTTTCGGCCGGGTGCCACCCTAGAGGTGGGCGCCCGGCCGATTTGCGCTGCGCGGAAGTCCGAACCATGGGAGGTACGCAATGGGGCGACTCTTCGGCACCGACGGGGTTCGTGGGCGGGCAAACGCCGATCTGACTCCCGAGTTGGCGATGGCCGTCGCCATCGCGGCCGCGCAAGCGCTGTTCGAGCACGACCGCTCCCACGCCCCGGTCGCCGTCGTGGGCCGTGACCCGCGGGCCAGCGGCGAGATGCTGGAGGCGGCCGTCGTGGCCGGCCTGACCAGCGCCGGTGCCAACGTCGTCCGGGTGGGTGTGCTGCCGACACCCGCTGTCGCGTACCTCACCGGTGTCCTCGGTGCCGACATCGGCGTGATGCTCTCCGCCTCGCACAACCCGATGCCCGACAACGGCATCAAGCTCTTCGCCGCCGGCGGTCACAAGCTCCCCGACGAGGTCGAGGACGAGATCGAGCGGCTGATCGACGACCGCACCCATCTCCGTCCCACGGGCGCGGGCATCGGCCGGGTCACCGACTATGCCGAGGGTGAGGACCGCTACGTCCGTCACCTGCTCACCTCGCTGCCCAGTCCGCTCGCCGGGCTGAAGGTCGTGGTGGACTGCGCCAACGGCGCCGCCTCGTCGGCCGCCCCGGAGGCGTACCGCCGGGCCGGGGCCTCGGTGATCGCGATCAACGCCGACCCCGACGGCCTCAACATCAACGAGGACTGCGGCTCCAACCATCTCGAGCAGCTCCGGGCGGCCGTGGTCGAGCACGGCGCCGACCTGGGCATCGCGCACGACGGTGACGCCGATCGCTGCATCGCGGTCGCGGCCGACGGCGCCGACGTCGACGGCGACCAGATCATGGCGATCCTCGCGCTCGCGATGCGCGACGCGGGCACCCTCACCGAGGACACGCTCGTCGCCACCGTCATGAGCAACCTGGGGTTGAAGCTGGCCATGGCCGAGGCCGGCATCCGGCTGCTGGAGACCCGGGTCGGCGACCGATACGTGCTGGAGGAGCTGCGGGCCAAGGGCCTCGCCCTCGGCGGGGAGCAGAGCGGGCACATCGTGATGCCGGCCTTCGCGACCACCGGCGACGGCGTGCTGACCGCGCTGCACCTCATGGGCCGCATGACAACGACGAGGCGGAGCCTGAAGGATCTCGCCTCGGTCGTGCACCGCCTGCCTCAGGTGATGATCAACGTCCCGGTGCTCGACCGCTCGGCCGCCGCGAAGTCGCCGCAGGTGCTCGACGCCGCCAAGCAGGTCGAGGCCGAGCTCGGCGGCACCGGCCGGGTGCTGCTGCGCCCCTCGGGCACCGAGCAGCTCGTGCGGGTCATGGTCGAGGCGGGCACGCAGGGGACCGCCAAGGAGGCGGCCGAGCGGATCGCCGCCGTCGTTCGGGCGGTGTCGCCTACCCAGTAGTAACCTGCGGCGCATGACCAATGCCCGCACCGTCCTCGTCACCGGTGCCTCTCGCGGCATCGGCAAGGCCAGCGCCATGGCCTTCGCCGCCGAAGGCTGCAACGTCGCGCTGACCTCCCGCAAGATCGACACCCTCGACGCCGTCGCGGCCGAGATCGGCGACCGGTTCCCCGGCGTCGGCGTGCTCACCCACACCGCGCACGCCGCCGAGCCCGACCAGGCCGCCGCCGTGGTCGACGCGGCGGTGGAGCGCTTCGGCGCCGTCGACGTCCTGGTGAACAACGCCGCCACCAACCCGTACTTCGGTCCGCTGATGGAGATCGATCCGGTACGGGCGGAGAAGACCGTCCGGCTCAACCAGTTCGGCGTCGTCCTGTGGAGCCAGCTGGTGTGGAAGGCGTCGATGGCGTCCCGCGGCGGCGTGATCGTCAACGTCGCGTCGGTCGGCGGCCTGCTCACCGAGCCCGGCATCGGCTACTACAACGCCACCAAGGCCGCCGTCATCCACCTCACCCGGCAGATGGCGGCCGAGCTCGCCCCGGGCGTCCGTGTCAACGCCGTCGCCCCCGGCATCGTGCGCACACAGCTCGCGCGCGGCCTGTGGGAGAACAACGAGGACCTTCTCAACGCGAAACTGCCGCTCGGGCGAATCGGTGAGCCCGACGACGTGGCCGGCGTCATCACGTTCCTCGCCGGACCGGCATCGCGCTGGATGACCGGCCAGGCCCTGGTCGTCGACGGCGGTGCGCAGATCCGCTCGCCCATCGCGTAGCAGGGGGTGGCTCCGGCGTACAATCGGCCGATTATGCGCAGGACTCGTGCGCAATGACGACACTTTCGCGCACGGGTCCTGCGTGATTTTCTGCTACGGTACCTCCATGTGCGGAATCGTGGGGTACGCCGGCGCGCGTCCGGCCCTGAACATCGTTCTGGACGGGCTGCGGCGGCTGGAGTACCGCGGTTACGACTCGGCCGGTGTCGCCGTCGTCACCACCGACCCGGACCGGTCGACGCCTGCGGCGCGTGACCTCGACGGTGAGCTGCTCACCGCGAAGCGCGCCGGCAAGCTCGCCAACCTGGAGAAGGCGCTGCAGGAGGAGTCGACGGCCGGACTGGCCCTCGGCACCACCGGCATCGGCCACACCCGCTGGGCCACCCACGGCGGACCCACCGACCGCAACGCCCACCCCCACCGCTCCGCCGACGGCCGGGTCGCGGTGATCCACAACGGCATCATCGAAAACTTCGCGAAGCTGCGCGCCGAGATCGAGTCGACCGGCATCGAGTTCGCGTCCGACACCGACACCGAGTGCGCGGCGCACCTGCTCGCCATCGAGCTGCAGTCGGCCGAGGGCGCCACGCCGGGCGAGCGGCTCGCCGAGGCGATGCGCGCGGTCTGCCGCCGGCTGGAGGGCGCGTTCACGCTGCTCGCCGTCGACGTGCAGGCCCCCGGGGTGGTTGTCGGCGCCCGGCGCAACTCGCCGCTGGTCGTCGGTCGCGGCACCGGCGAGAACTACCTCGCCAGTGACGTGTCCGCCTTCATCGAGCACACCCGCGAGGCCGTCGAGCTGGGTCAGGACCAGGTCGTGCTGATCAGCGGCGACGACATCGTCATCACCGACTTCCTCGGCAACCCGGCGGAGGGCAAGACCTTCCACATCGACTGGGACGCCTCCGCCGCCGAGAAGGGCGGCTACGACTACTTCATGCTCAAGGAGATCGCCGAGCAGCCGCACGCCGTCGCCGAGACGCTGCTCGGCCGGCTCAACGAGCACGGCGACCTGCTGCTCGACGAGGTGCGCCTGTCCGACCAGGACCTGCGCGACGTCGACAAGGTGTTCATCGTCGCCTGCGGCACGGCGTACCACTCGGGCATGGTCGCGAAGTACGCCATCGAGCACTGGACGCGCATCCCGTGCGAGGTCGAGCTGGCCAGCGAGTTCCGCTACCGCGACCCGGTCCTCGACCGCTCGACGCTCGTCGTGGCGATCTCGCAGTCCGGCGAGACGATGGACACCCTCATGGCGTTGCGCCACGCGAAGGAGCAGAAGGCGCGCGTTCTCGCGATCTGCAACACCAACGGCTCGACCATCCCGCGTGAGTCCGACGCAGTGCTCTACACCCACGCCGGCCCGGAGATCGCGGTCGCGTCGACCAAGGCTTTCCTCACCCAGCTCGTCGCCTGTTACCTCGTCGGCCTGCACCTCGCGCAGGTGCGCGGCGTGAAGTACGCCGACGAGGTGGCCGCGGTCGTCGCCCAGCTCCAGGAGATGCCGAAGAAGGTCGAGCAGGTCCTGTCGACGATGGAGCCGATCCGTGAGCTGGCCCGTGAGCTGGCCGAGGCGAAGAGCGTGCTGTTCATCGGCCGGCACGTGAGCTACCCGGTCGCGCTGGAGGGCGCCCTGAAGCTCAAGGAGCTTGCGTACATGCACGCCGAGGGCTTCGCCGCCGGTGAGCTGAAGCACGGGCCGATCGCGCTGATCGACAAGGGCACGCCGGTCGTCTGCGTGGTGCCCTCGCCGCGCGGCCGGGGCGTGTTGCACGACAAGGTCGTCTCCAACATCCAGGAGGTCCGGGCCCGTGGCGCCCGCACGATCGTGATCGCGGAAGAGGGGGACACGGCCGTCGCGCCGTACGCGGACCACCTCTTCTACGTGCCGGTCACCCCGACCCTGCTCGCCCCGCTCGTCACCACGGTCCCGCTGCAGGTGCTCGCCTGTGAGATCGCGGCGGCCCGCGGCCACGACGTCGACCAGCCCCGCAACCTGGCGAAGTCCGTCACCGTCGAGTGACCCCGGGTGCGGTCCCGGTGCTCCAGTTCAGCCTGCCGACGCGCGACCCGGACCGGCCGGTCCGCACCACCATCGACGGCTCCATGACGGGCTTCGCCAAGCGCTCCTTCCGGACCGTCGGATAGGCCGTCTTCCGGTGTGACAAGGTAGGAGCCGTGATCGTGTCCGTCGGCATCGACGTGGTCCTGGTCGAGCGGTTCGGCAAGGCGCTCGACCGCACACCGCTGCTCGCCGATCGCCTGTTCACCGCCGCCGAGCGGGTCACCGGCTCGGGCAACCCGCGCTCGGCGGAGTCGCTCGCGGCCCGGTTCGCGGCCAAGGAGGCCGTCGCGAAGGCCCTCGGCGCGCCCGGCGGACTGCACTGGCACGATTGCGAGATCGTCACCGACCCCGACGGCCGGCCGTGGCTGACCGTCTCCGGCACCGTCGCCCAGGCCGCCGCCGAGCTCGGGATCTCGCGGTGGCACCTGTCGCTGTCCCACGACGGCGGGATCGCGTCGGCCATGGTGGTCGCGGAACGGCTGTCCACCGACTCAAGGAGCCACGAATGAGAGCTGCTTGGCGCGTCGCCCAGGTCCGCGCCGCCGAAGAGGCGCTGATGAAGACCCTGCCCGGCGGCGCGCTCATGCAGCGTGCCGCGGCGGGGTTGGCGCGCCGCTGTGCCGCGTCGTTGCCGCAGGTGTACGGCAGCAGCGTCCTCCTGCTGGTCGGGCCCGGCAACAACGGCGGCGACACGCTCTACGCGGGCGCGCGGCTCGCGCGGCGCGGTGCCCGGGTCCGGGCGCTGCTGCTCGATCCCGACCGGGTCCACCGCGAGGGCCTCGCCGACCTGCGGAACGCGGGCGGATCCGTGGTCCGCGACGTGCCGTCCACAGTGGACCTCGTCGTCGACGGCATCCTTGGCATCGGCGGCCGCGGTGGGCTGCGCGAGCCCGCGGCGAGTCAGGTCGCCGCGGTCTCCGGCGCACTGCGTGGCGCCCCGGTCATCGCGGTCGACGTCCCGTCCGGCGTCGACGCCGACACCGGCGCGGTCACCGGCATGGCCGTCCGCGCCGACGTCACCGTCACCTTCGGCGCCCTCAAGCCCGGCCTGCTCGTCGGTGCCGGCGCGGTGCACAGCGGCCTGGTCGAGCTGGTCGACATCGGCCTCGCCCCATATCTCGAGGGTGATCCCGCCCTGTACGTCCCCGAGGCCGACGACGTCGCCGCCTGGTGGCCGCGGCCGGTTGCCAACGACAACAAGTACTCCCGCGGCGTCGTCGGCATCGCCACCGGCTCCGATCGCTACCCCGGCGCCGCCGTCCTCTCGGTCGCGGGTGCCCTGGCCGGTCCCGCGGGCCTGGTCCGCTACGCGGGCACTGCCATCGAGCAGGTCCGTTTCCACCACCCGCCCGTCATCCCGACGGACCGGGTCGCCGACGCCGGCCGGGTGCAGGCATGGGCGTGCGGCAGCGGCCTCGGCAGTGACGAACGGGCCTACACCGAAGTGCGCACGGTCCTCGGCACGCCGGTGCCCGCGGTCCTCGACGCCGACGCGCTCACGCTGCTCGTCGACGCGCGGATGGCAGACTGGCTGCGCGGCCGCGACGCGCCGACGGTGGTCACCCCGCACGACGGCGAGTTCCAGCGGCTGGCCGGCGGCGCTCCGGGTGACGACCGCATCGGCGCCGCGGCGCACCTCGCGGAGCGGATGGAATCGGTGGTACTGCTCAAGGGCGACCGCACGATCATCGCGACCCCCGACGGCCGGGTCTTCGTCAACCCGACCGGCACCCCGGCGCTGGCCACCGGCGGCACGGGCGACGTGCTGACCGGTCTGCTCGGCTCCCTCCTGGCGGCGGGTCTGCCGGCGGAGCACGCCGCGACGGCGGCCGCTTTTGTCCACGGCCTGGCCGGCCGCCTGGCGGCCGAGGAGGGCCCGGTGACGGCCGCGAATGTGGCGGCGCACCTGCGCCCGGCGGTCCGTTCGCTGCGGGCGACCTGACTCGGCTGGGGTAGAGGTCCACTGCCCACCGTAATGTGACGCGAGCGTACTGATCCACCCTCCGGGTTAGCCCTTACCCTAGGGGGATGTGGCAGGCGCAGGTTCGGATCGATCTTGATGCGATCCGGCACAACGTGGTGACTCTGCGTGGTCTCCTCGCGCCGCACACCCACCTCATGACCGTCGTCAAGGCGGACGCCTACGGCCACGGCATGCTGCCCGTCGCCCGGGCCGCGCTCCAGGCCGGTGCCACCTGGCTCGGGGTCGCGACCCTCGACGAGGCCCTGCGACTGCGGGCCGACGGCATCACCGCGCCGGTGCTCGCGTGGCTGCACAGCCCGGGACGGCCGCTGCACGAAGCGGTCGAGCAAGGAGTCGACCTCTCCGCGTCCTCGATCGGGACGCTCCACGAGATCGTGCGGGGTGCCCGCAAGGTCGGGAGTGTGGCCGGCGTCCATCTCAAGGTCGACACCGGGCTCTCGCGCAACGGCGCTCATCCCGCCGACTGGCCGGCGCTGGTCGAGCAGGCCGCCAAGGCGCAGGCCGACGGGCACGTCGAGGTCGTCGGCGCGTGGAGCCACTTCGCGTGTGCGGACGAGCCGGGGCACCCCTCGATCGGGCGGCAGCTGGCGGCGTTCCACGAGGCTGTCGACACCGCCGCGCGGTTCGGGATCGCACCCCGCCTGCGGCACCTCGCCAACTCGGCCGCCGCCGTCACGTTGCCCGACAGCCACTTCGACCTGGTGCGGGTCGGCCTCTCCACATACGGGCTCTCGCCCATTCCCGGCGTCGGCCCGGCGCTGCGTCCGGCGATGAGTGTCCACGCCCGGGTGGCGCTCGTGAAGTCCGTGTCCGCGGGCGAGGGCGTCTCCTACGGGCACACGTACAAGACGTTGAAGGACACCACCCTGGCACTGGTGCCGCTGGGCTACGGCGACGGCGTCCCGCGCTCGGTGAGCAGCCGGGGCCCCGTCTGGCTGGCCGGCAAGGTCCGGCGCATCGTCGGGCGGGTCTGCATGGACCAGGTCGTCGTCGACTGCGGCGACGACGAGGTGCGCGTCGGAGACGAGGCGGTGCTGTTCGGCGCCGGCACGGAGGGCGAGCCGACCGCCGATGACTGGGCGCTGGCCGGCGACACCATCAACTACGAGATCGTGACGCGGATGGGCAGCGAGCGGACGCCGCGGATCTACGTAGGGGAGCCGGTATGACGGATGTTGAGGTCGCCAAGGGCAGCAAACGGCGCAAGGCCGGCATCATCGGCGCGATCGTCGGCCTTGCCGCCGCGGGTGTTGCCGCCGGGGTCGCGGCCGAGCGGTATTTCGTCAACCGCTCGAAGAAGGCCGACGACGTCTACGCCGACGAGGAGTTCGGCGTCTGGGACTTCGACGAGGAACTGACCGTCACCACCGACGACGGCATCGACCTGCACGTCGAGGTTGTCGACGGCCCGAGCGAGGCGACACTCGTTTTTGTGCACGGCTTCTGCCTGGACATGGGGACGTTCCACTTCCAGCGCAAGGCGTTCGAGGGCGAGTACCGCATGGTCTTCTACGACCAGCCGGGCCACGGCCGCTCGGGCAAGCTGAACAAGGGCGAGTACACGCTCGACGCGCTCGGTGCCGGCCTGCGTGCGGTGCTGCAGGCGACCGCGCCGACCGGCCCGGTGGTGCTCGTCGGCCACTCGATGGGCGGCATGACGATCATGGCTCTGGCTGAGCAGGTGCCGGAGCTGTTCGAGAACCGGGTCGAGGCGGCCGTGCTGATCTCGACCTCGGCCGGCAAGCTCGACCAGGTCAACTTCGGCCTGCCCGACGTCGTGGCGAAGTTCCGCCGGCCGCTGCTGCCGATCATCGGGTTCGCCGGCCCGATCAGCTCGGCCGTCATCGACCGGGCCCGCCATGCGTCGACCGACCTGGCCTGGCTGCTCACCCGGCGGTACGGCTTCGGGACCGCGCGCCCCAGCCCGGCCCTGGTGTCGTACGTCGAGAAGATGAACTCGAAGACGTCGACCGACGTCATCGCGCGGTACCTCCGCACCCTCTACACGCACGCGCGCCTGCTGCTGCTGGGCCCGCTGCGCTCGGTGCCGGTGCTGCTCGTCTGCGGCGACCGCGACGTGTTGACACCGCTCACCCACACCCGCGAGATAGCGTCGGTGCTGCCGGAGGCCGAGCTGATGATCGTCGCCGACGGCGGCCACGTCGTGCTGCTCGAGCACGCCGACGCGGTCAACGACGCCATGGACACGTTCTTGACGAAAGTGCTGGAGCAGTGAGCCGAATTCTGTCCACCGTGGACGACACACGCGCCTTCGGCCGGGAACTGGCCGCCGTGCTCCGAGCGGGCGACCTGGTGGTCCTGACCGGCCCGCTCGGTGCCGGCAAGACGGCGCTGGCGCAGGGCGTCGGCGCGGGCCTGCACGTGCGCGGCGACGTGACCTCGCCGACGTTTGTGATCGCCCGTGTCCACCAGCCCGACACCGCCGGCGGCGGCAAGGTGCCCATGGTCCACGTGGACACCTACCGCCTCGGCGGCGTGCGGGATCCGCTGGGTGAGGTGGACGCGCTGGACCTCGACGCGACGCTGGAGGACTCGGTCACGCTGGTGGAGTGGGGCGAGGGCCTGGTCGAGCAGCTCAGCGACGAGCACCTGGAGGTTCGCCTGGACCGCCGTGACGACGACGCCAGGGTGGTGGCCCTGATCCCGCGCGGCGGCGACTGGGACGCCCGCCTGGCGGGCATGGGCGCCCGGTGACAGCTGGACGTCGCCGGTCCCGCCGCACGGCTGATCAGTCGAGGCAGAACTCGTTGCCCTCGGGGTCGGCCATCACGATGTGACCGGCGTCGAGCGGAGGAGCCGGCTCGTGGCGCTCGAGCCGGGTGGCGCCGTGGGAGACGAGCCGCTCGGCCTCCGTCTCCAGGGCCGCCATCCGCGCGTCGCCCGCGAGCCCGGGGGCGGCTCGCACGTCGAGGTGCACGCGGTTCTTGGTCTGCTTGCGCTCCGGCACCCGCTGGAAGAACACCCGCGGCCCGGAGTCCTCGGGGTCGACCACCGCCGAGGCGTCGTTGCGGAGCTCGGGCGGCACCCCCATCGCGTCCAGGGCCTGGTCCCAGGACTCGAAGCCCGCGGGCGGGCCCTGCACCTGGTAGCCGAGGGCCTCGGCCCAGAAGGCCGCCAGCCCGGCCGGGTCGGCGCAGTCGAACGTGAACTGGACGTCGCGGGCCATCTCAGCTCGCCTCCTGCCGGGTCAGTTGGTGTGTGTGCACGTGAAGGTCGCGGAGCAGGCACACCTCGGCCAGGTGGTGGATCAGCTCACGGTTGATGTGCAGTACCAAAACTGCCAGAGGGAATTCGGCGTATGGTCCTTCGGTCGCACCGCACGGGCGGGCGAGGCCGGCTTCGCCGAGGGACTCGACCCCGGCCGTCCACGTGGCGTACTCGGCGTCGAGCTGGGCCAGTGCCTCGGCCGCGGTCGCGGCGTAATCGAACGACCGGCGGTCGATGGGCGCGCGACCGAACTGCGCGGCATTGCGGGCCGCGAGCACGTCGACGATCACGTGCCCGAGTCGCCAGGCGATCGTCGTGAACGGTGCCGGGTCGGGCACCGGCATCATGAAGTCGATGGTCATGGCGGCGCCGGCGCCCGGGCGCACGCTCCAGCAGCCGGGCGCCGGCTCCCAGAAGTACTCGTCGTCGGTGAGTCCGTCGAGGCGATCGCGCAGCTGGTTGGTCCAGTGCCAGGTGAGCTGCTCTCGGAGCAGCGGATTCCAGGTTTGGTCGGTCATGTGCTCCAGCCTGTCGCCTATAGCGGACAGGAACGTTCCGTGATCTGTGGAACGATGAGCGCGTGACCGTCGAGGCGACGACCGAGCGGGTGCTGCGGTTGCTGGCGCTGCTGCAGCGGCGGCCGTCCTGGACCGCCGCCGAGCTCGCCACCGAGCTGGGGGTCACCGACCGCTCGGTGCGCCGCGACGTGGAGCGGCTGCGCACGCTCGGCTATCCCGTGCACGCGTCGGCGGGCGTCGGCGGCGGCTACCAGCTCGGTGCGGGCACCCGGCTGCCGCCGCTGCTCCTCGACGACGACGAGGCGATCGCGACGGCGGTTTCCCTGCGGCTGGCGTCGGGGGGCACGGTCGCCGGGGCGGCCGAGGCCGCGCTGCGGGCGCTCGCGAAGCTCGACCAGGTGATGCCGCCCCGGCTGCGCGCCGAGGTGCGGGCGGTGCACGGCGCCACCGAGACCCTCGTCGGCCCCGGGGTCGAGATCGACGCGGAGCTGCTGGTGACGCTCGCGCGGGCCTGTCGTGACGCCGTGCGGGTGCGGTTCCGGTATTCCGGCCGTGACGGCGGGGAGTGCGAGCGGACGGTCGAACCGGTGCGGATGGTCACCACCGGCCGCCGCTGGTACCTGATGGCCCGGGACGTCGACCGCGACGACTGGCGCACCTTCCGGCTGGACCGGATGCGCGAGGTGGTGGCGACGACCTGGCGCTTCCGGGCGAGGGAGCATCCGGACCCGGTCGCCTACGTGCAGCGGTCCGTGACCGAGGCGCCGTACCGGTACCTCGCCCGGGTGCGGCTGCACGCCCGGCCCGACCAGGTGCGGGAGCTGGTGCCGCCCCAGGTGGGGCGGGTCGAGGACGATCGCGACGGGTGGTGCGTGCTCGTCGTCGGCGGGGAGGACCTGGGCTGGCTCGCCATGCACGTGGCCCGGCTGGGCTTCGAGACGGAGGTGCTGGAGCCTCCGGAGCTGCGGGAGGCCGCCGCCCTGCTCGCCCGCCGCCTCGCGGCGATCGCCGGGACCGGCTGAGTGTCCTGACCCGCACCGGCTAGGCGGCGGGCTGGAGGACCTCCCAGACGTCGACCCACGCGCCGTCGGCGTCGGTACCGCGAGCCAGCAGGTGGCGGCCCGCGTGGCAGAACGCCGTGCTGACCTCGCGGGCCGGGGGCAACTCGGCGCGGAAGATCTCCGCCTCGGTCTCGGCGTCGCGCACCGACAGCGTGCCGTCGGACGTCGCCGCCTTGAGCCGCCCGTCGGGGCTGGCCGTCTCGGCGGCGAACGCGTCGGCGCGGCTGGTGCCCGAGTAGCCGGTGAAGCGCCTCGGCAGGTCCTCGCCCACGATCCGGTCGAGGCGGGCGCCGGTGGCGAGATCCCACACCGTGGCCACGTCCCGGCGGTAGCGGCCGACGCTCGCCGCGCCCTCGCCGGTGGCCACGAGGCGCCATTCGGCCTCGTTCACCAGTACCGCATCGGGCTTGTGCGCATCGGAGAAGCTGCTCGTCATCCGGCCGGACAGCACGTCCCAGACCGCGAAGTGGCCGTCGCCGTCCCACGTCACCAGGGCCAGCTGGTGGTTGGGACCGAGCGCGACCTGGCCGTGCAGCGCGCGACCGGCGCGGCCGGGCCGCAGCTCGGTGACGAGCGCGCCGCTGTCGATGGCGCGGACCTTGACGTATTCGCCGGTCCGTGAGCACTCGACGAGCATCCGGCGGTCCGGCATGAGCAGCCAGTCGCCGTCGACCCGCATGTGGTGGCGCTTCGCCAGCTGGAACCGCTCGACGGTCGGCTCGATCCGCACGTGTGCCGCGATGGTGCCGGACACCACCATGTTGCCGATCGGGATCCGCTGCTCCAGCAGGATGCCGCCGGTCCGGCCGGCGGTGAGCTCGAAGACCCGGTCGTCGGCTGTGCGGACCTGGGCGAGGGCGGCGCCGCGGCCGTACCCCTCGCCCTCCTTGACCAGCCAGCGGACCAGGCGCCCGCGGCCGTCCGGCACGGTCCAGGACAGCGGCTCGACCCGCCACGGCGGCGGGTCGGCGGGGACGGCGCGACCGGTCCGCGCCCGGGTCCAGGCCGCCGCGCCGCGCAGCACCGCCAGCTCCGGTTCGGCGGGCCGGGTCACCGGCCGGCCGATGCCGTTGTGCAGCGCCGGCCCGATGTTCGGCAGGTAGGACCCGCCGCCGACGAGCAGCACCGCAGCCACGTCGGACGGCACGATGCCCGCCCGCGCGACGACCGCCCGGCAACTGGCGACGAGCCACCGCGTCGCCGGCTCGGTGAGCTGATCCAGCAGGTGGCGATCCATGTGGTACGGCGGAGCGCCCGGCTCGATGTGGTCACTGGCTTCCGGCACCTCGCTGAGCCGGTGCTTGAGCTGCCGGACGATGTCGAGGGCGTGGAAGTTGGCCCGGACACTCGTGTCGCCGCCGGCGGCGAAGGCCGGCTCGACCCAGTCCGCCAGCGTGGCCCGCAGGTCGGCGGCGAGCACCACGTCGAGGTCGCGGCCGCTGCCGGAGCTCTCCTGGCTCAGCGGGACCGGCTGGCCCCGCTGGATCTGGGTGAGCGTCGCGCTCCAGGTGGCACCCAGGTCGCAGACCAGCACATAGCCGCCCTCCGGGACCTCCATCAGCGTCATCGGGTCGAGCACCGCCGCGGTGGCGTCGCAGACGAGCTCGACGTCGGGGTAGCCGGACACGGAGGCGGCGGAGACGATCACCTCGCGCCGGGGGTCGTGGGTGCGGTACCCGGTGGGCGCGGTCACGACGACCCGCGCGATCGGGCCGTAGACGCGGCGGGCCTCCTCGAGGATCGCGTCGAGCACCGAGGAGACCAGCTCGGCCCCGTTGAGCAGCTGGTCGCCGAGCCAGAGGGGCGCGTTGGCGTCGACCGCGCGGCGGACCCCGTCGACGTAGTGCCGGGGCTGCTGGTCACGGGCCTGCTCGGCGGCGCCCCCGACGAGCAGCCGGGGGCGCCCGCCACCGGTCTGCAGGGCCGCGCTGCCGGGCCAGCGCAGCGATCCGGTGAGCGGCTCACGCACCGGATGGAGCTGGTCTTGTACGGCGACAGCGGCGGACACGGCCCAGGAGCCCATGTCCACGACCAGGATCGGCTCAGTCATCCGGCACTCCTGACGCATGCTGCGTAGAGGGACGCCACCCTGCGTAGATGTCGGCCGATGGTAAGACTCGCTCGTTGCAGCCCGGTTAACTGATCGTGGTTGTGACAACGCAATGTACGGGTCACCGGCCGGGATTGCCGGCGGGCTCCTCTACAGTTGGGCCGTGCTGGTGATGGTGGTGGACACGGCGACCCCCGCGGTGACCGCGGGACTTGTCACGGTCGGTGACGATGGTGTGACCCTGCTCGATGAGCGGGTGACCGTCGACGCCCGCGGTGCCGGCGAGCTGCTGGCCCCGCAGATCACCGCCGTCCTGGCCGACTGCGGCAAAACGGCCGGCGACCTGGCCGCCGTGGTGGCCGGCGTGGGCCCCGGGCCGTTCACCGGGCTGCGCGCCGGTCTCGTCACCGCCGCGGCGCTGGGCCATGCGCTCGCCCTCCCGGTCTACGGCGTCTGCTCCCTCGACGCCATCGGCCACCGACTGTCCGGCCGGGTGCTGGTCGCGACCGACGCGCGCCGCAAGGAGATCTACTGGGCGACCTACACCGACGGCGTCCGCGACGGTGAGCCCGAGGTGGCGAAGCCCGACGCGGTCGCGGCCGCACTGGCAGGCGTGACGGCCGCGGCAGGCGAGGGCGCCGAGCGATACGAGGCGGTGCTGCGGCTGCCGATCACCGGCCCGCGACACCCGTCGGTCCAGGCCCTGGCCGAGCTCGCCGCCGAGCGGATCCTGGACAAGGCGCCCGGCGAGACGCTCACCCCGCTCTACCTGCGCCGCCCCGACGCCGTGGCGCCCGGTGAACGGAAGCCGGCGCTGCAGTGACCCGGGCGGTCGAGCTCGCGGAGCTGCGGTGGTTCCACATCGAGCAGCTGCTGCCGATCGAGGACGAGCTGTTCGGCGAGGAGCGCTGGTCGGCCGCCATGTTCTGGAACGAGCTGGCCGGCGGCCACCATTATCTCGTGGCCCTCGACGACGACCGGGTGCTCGGTTATGCCGGGCTGGCGTTCGCGCCGCCGGACGAGGCCTGGATCCAGAACATCGGGGTGCGCAAGGACGCCCAGCGGCGCGGGATCGGCCGGCACCTGCTCGAGGCGCTGCTCGCCGAGGCGGAGGCCCGCGGCGCGCGGCAGGTCCTGCTCGAGGTGGCGGTCGACAACGCGCCCGCCCAGAAGCTCTATGCCGGCTACGGCTTCGAGGCCGTCGGCGTCCGCCGCGGCTACTACCAGCCCAGCAACACGGATGCACTGGTGATGATGCGTGACCACAAAGACTGAGCCCTTGGTTCTGGGCATCGAGACGTCCTGCGACGAGACCGGCGTCGGGATCGTGCGCGGGCACACCCTGCTCGCCGACGAGATCGCGTCCAGCGTCGACGAGCACGCCCGCTTCGGCGGGGTGGTGCCCGAGGTCGCCAGCCGGGCGCACTTCGAGGCGATGGTGCCGACCATGCAGCGGGCGCTCGACCAGGCGGGCGTGACCCTCTCCGACGTCGACGCGATCGCGGTGACCGCGGGGCCGGGGCTGGCCGGTGCGCTGCTCGTCGGCGTGGCCGCCGCGAAGGCCTATGCGCTGGCGGCCGGCAAGCCGATCTACGGCGTCAACCACCTCGCGGCCCACGTGGCCGTCGACACGCTGGAGCACGGCGCGCTGCCGGAGCCGGCGATCGCGCTGCTCGTCTCCGGCGGCCACTCCTCCCTGCTGCGCGTCGACGACCTGGCGGGCGGGGTGGTCCCGCTCGGCGCGACCATCGACGACGCGGCCGGCGAGGCGTTCGACAAGGTGGCCCGGCTGCTCGGGCTGCCGTTCCCGGGCGGGCCGCCGATCGACCGGGCCGCGCGGGAGGGGCAGCTGACCATCCCGTTCCCGCGCGGGCTCACCGCACCCCGCGACCTGGTGGAGCACCGGTTCGACTTCTCGTTCTCCGGGCTGAAGACCGCCGTCGCGCGGTGGGTCGAGGCACGGCAACGGGCGGGGGAGCCGGTGCCGGTCAACGACGTCGCCGCCAGCTTCCAGGAGGCCGTCTGCGACGTGCTCACCGCCAAGGCGGTCGACGCCTGCCGCGAGCACGGGATCGAGACGCTGGTGATCGGCGGCGGCGTGGCGGCCAACTCGCGTATCCGGTCGCTGGCCCAGGAGCGCTGCGACAAATACGGCATCACGCTGCGCGTGCCGCGGCCCAAGCTCTGCACCGACAACGGGGCGATGGTCGCCGCGCTCGGCTCCCACCTGGTCGCCGCCGGTGCCGCGCCGGGCGACCTCGGGTTGCCGTCCGACTCCGCGATGCCGGTCACTGCGGTGACCGCGTAAGGGGGTGGCGTCATGGGAGTAGAGTCCAGCGCCGTGATCGTGCGCATGTGGGAGGTCAGGGCGCACCCGGAGGCGTTCGAGGAACTGCTGTCCTGGGTCTGCGAGGCGATGCTGCCCAAGGTCGAGGTGCTCCCGATGCACCTGGCCAGTGAGGTGTTCTCGTCGACGGACCACCGGCTGGTCGTCATCTCGAAGTGGCGGGGCAGCACCCCCGAGCCGTTCGCCGAGCCGCCGTCGCATCTCGTCGCGCGCAAGCCGCAGTTCTGGGACTTCACACAGGTCGACCGGTAGAAAAAGGTAAGGCGCTCAGCGTCCCTGCAGGGTTACGGTCAGCGGGCCATGATACGACTCCCGCTGCCCGAGCCCGGCGAGCCCGACAGCCGGTCCGCGGCGCGATACCTGCTCTGGATCGCCCGGCATCAGCTCCGGCTGATCGCGGGCGGTCTGCTGTTCGGCATCGTCTGGATGCTCAGCCAGGCGCTCGTCCCGGCGGCGCTCGGGGTCGGCATCGACGCGCTCGCCGCGCACGACCGCACCCGCCTGTTGTGGTCCGGGGCGGGGCTGCTCGGGCTCGGCGTGGTCACCGCGATCTCCGGCGTCCTGCGGCACCGGTTCGCGGTCAGCAACTTCCTCGCCTCCGGCTTCCGCACCGTGCAGGTCGCCGTCCGGCACGCCACCCGCCTGGGCGCCACGCTGCCGAAGAGGGTCGCGACCGGTGAGGTCGTCAGTATCGGTACCACCGACTTCGACCACATCGGCAACGCGCTGGACATCACCGCCCGCTTCGGCGGCGCGGTCGTCGCGATCGTCGTGGTCACCGTGCTGCTTCTCCAGGTCTCCGTCCCGCTGGGCCTGGTGGTGGTCATCGGCGTGCCGATCCTGGTCGCCGTCGTCGGGCTGCTCCTGCGCCCGCTGCACCATCGCCGCAAGCTCCAACGGGACCTCTCCGGCGAGCTGACCGGCCGCGCCGCCGACATCGTCGCCGGGCTGCGGGTCCTGCGCGGCGTCGGCGGAGAGGCGGTCTTCGCCGACCGCTACCGGGCGGAGTCCCAGCGGGTCCGCGTCGCCGGCGTCAGGGTCGCGAAGGTCGAGTCGATGCTCGAAGCGGCCCAGATCCTGTTGCCCGGCTGCTTCGTCGCGCTGGTGACGTGGCTCGGCGCGCGGTTCGCCGTCAGCGGCCGCATCAGCGCCGGCGAACTCGTCGCCTTCTACGCCTACGCCGCGTTCCTCATCTCGCCGCTGCGCACGCTGACCGAGTTCGCCGAGAAGCTCACCCGCGGGCTCGTCGCCGCCCGGCGCGTGGTCGACCTGCTGCGGGTCGAGCCCGAGCTGACCTCCCCGGCGGCGCCGGCCCGGCTGGCCGACGGCGACCTCGACGACCCCGACTCCGGGTTCGTCGCGCGGCAGGGCGTGTTCACCGCGATCGCCGCCGTCCAGCCGGAGGACGCCGCGGACATCGCCGACCGCATCGCGCTGTTGACGCCGGAGTCGAAGGCGCGCCTGTGGGAGGTACCGCTGCCGCATCTGGCCCTTGACCGGGTGCGGGAGCACATCGTGGTCGCCGACAACAACGACCGGCTGTTCCGGGGTCCGCTGCGGGACCAGGTCGGCGGCGGCACGGCGACGATGCACGCCGCGGCCGCGCAGGACATCGTCGACGCGCTGCCCGACGGGCTCGACACCGAGATCGCCGAGCGGGGCCGCGACTTCTCCGGCGGCCAGCAGCAACGGCTGCGGCTGGCCCGTGCGCTGGCACTCGACCCGCCGGTCCTCGTGCTGGTGGAGCCGACCAGCGCGGTCGACGCGCACACCGAGGCCCGGATCGCCGAGCGGCTGCCCGCCGCGCGGGCCGGCCGGACCACCGTCGTGTGCACCACCAGCCCGCTGCTGCTCGACCGCGCCGACACCGTCGCCTTCGTCGGCGCCGACGGGCGGGTCGCGGCCACCGGCACGCACCGGGAACTGCTCGTCACCTGCCCCGCGTACGCCGCGACCGTGACCCGGGAGGAGGACTGATGCTGCCCGTCGCCGACGGCAAGGAGGTACGCGCGTACCTGCGACGCCTGTTCACGACGTATCCGCGGATGCTCGTCCTGGTGCTCGTCCTGCACCTGGCCGCCGCGGTCGCCGGCCTCGCCGCGCCGCGGCTGCTCGGCGAGCTCGTCGAGCGCGTCTCCGCCGGTACGACGGCCTGGACCGTCGACCGGGTGGCGCTCACGATCGCCGGGTTTGTGGTCGTGCAGTCGGTGCTGGTCCGATACGCCCGGCTGACCTCGGCGCGGCTCGGCGAGCGGGTGCTGGCGAGGCTGCGTGAGGAGTTCGTCGACCGGGTGCTCACCATCCCGCTGTCCACCGTGGAGCGGGCCGGCACCGGAGACCTGCTGACCCGCGCGTCGCGGGACGTCGGCCGCACGTCCGACACGGTGCAGTTCGCGCTGCCGGAGATCATCATCTCCCTGCTGCAGATGCTCCTGACCTTCGTGGCGATCGCGCTGGTCGGCCCGATCCTGCTGCTGCCCTGCCTGCTCGCGGTCCCCCTGCTGTTCTTCAGCTCCCGCTGGTACTTCAAACGGGCGACGGCCGGCTATCTACGTGAGGGCGCCGCGTTCGCGCAGCTCACCGACGGGCTGGCGGAGACCGTCGAGGGTGCGCGCACGGTCGACACGCTGCGCCTGCAGCAGGTCCGCATCGATCGCACCCAGGAGCAGCTGCGCGACACGTTCGCCGCCGCCCGGTACACACTGCGGCTGCGGACCGTCTGGTTTCCGCTCACCGAGCTCGGCTACGCGCTGCCCGGCGCGGTCACGCTCGTCGCCGGCGGCTGGTTCGTCGTCGAGGGCTGGGCCACGGTCGGCCAGGTCACGGCCGCCGTCCTGTACTTCATCGCGATCATCGACCCCCTGGACCGCATCCTGTCCTGGTTCGACGAGCTGCAGCTGGGGCTGGCCTCGTTCGCGCGCATCGTGGGTGTGCGCACAGATCCGGCGACCCCGTCGGGTGGCGTCCCCGTCGACGAGCGCCTGGTCGCGCGGGACGTCCGGTACGCGTACGTCGAAGGCCGCGACGTGCTGCACGGCATCAACCTGTCGATCCGCCCCGGCGAGCGGCTCGCCATGGTCGGCCCGTCCGGCGCCGGCAAGTCCACGCTCGGCCGGCTGCTGGCCGGCATCCACGCACCGGGCTCCGGCGCGGTCGAAGTCGGCGGCGTGCCGCTCGTCGACCTGCCGCTGGACGAGCTGCGCGGGCACGTCGCGCTGGTCACCCAGGAGCACCACGTCTTCCTCGGCACCCTGCGGGACAACCTGACGATGGCCCGGCCCGGCGCCACCGACGACGAACTGCTCGCGGCACTGGCCACCGTCGACGCACTGGACTGGGCGACCGCGCTGCCCGACGGCCTCGACACGGCGGGCCTGTCACTCTCCCCGGCGCAGGCGCAGCAGTTGGCGTTGGCCCGTCTGGTACTCGCGGATCCGCACACCCTCGTCCTGGACGAGGCGACGTCGCTCATCGACCCGCGCGCCGCCCGCCACCTCGAACGGTCCCTGGCCGGCGCCCTTGAGGGCCGCACGGTCGTCGCGATCGCGCACCGCCTGTTCTCGGCGCACGACGCCGACCGGGTGGCGGTGGTGGAGGACGGCCGGATCGCGGAGCTGGGCAGCCACGACGAGCTGGTGGCCGCGGACGGCGCCTACGCCGCGCTGTGGCGCTCGTGGCACGGTTCAGTGGAAGAGCGCGTAGGCGGTGCCGATTAACGCGACCGCGACGACCGCGAGGAGGAACGTCAGCAGCAGCTGCCGCTCGTTGCTGGTGGCGGTGCCGGACGGTGCGGCGACCGGTGCGAGGACGGGAAGGTCGACGGTGGCGACGCGCAGATCGTCGATCGTCTTCGCCGCGTAGACCGTGCCGACCCGATCGGCGAACTCGTCGAGCGTGAGCCGCCCGGCCTCGGTGTGCCGCTGCAGGGTCGCGATCACTCGCTCGCGGTCTTCGTCGGAGGCACGCACGGCATCAGCATAGGCGCCCGCCCGCCCCCTCGTCCGTGTCGATCATGCGGTCGTGGTGCCTGACAGCATGGACACTGCGGAAGAGGGGCGGGTGCGGAAGGTCAGTGGGTGGCGATGTCCGCCAGCACGGCTCCCGTGACCGTGACCAGGTCGCCCGGGGCGAGCTCGATCTGCAGGCCGCGGCGGCCGCCCGACACGAACATCGTGTCGAAGGCCGACGCCGACGTGTCGATGACGATCGGGAGGCGGGAGCGCTGGCCGACCGGGGAGATGCCGCCGGTCACGTAGCCCGTGGCGCGCTCGGCGGCCGTGGGCTCGGCCATCGCGGCCCGCTTGCCGCCCACCGCCGCTGCCAGGGCCTTGAGGTCGAGCGACGACGACACCGGGACCACACCCACGGTGAGCTTGCCGTCGACCGTGGTTACCAGCGTCTTGAACAGGCGCGCCGGGTCGACGCCCAGCGCCGTGGCGGCGGCCTCGCCGTAGGAGGCGGCCCTGGGGTCCACCTCATACGTATGCGGGGTGAACGCGATCTTCGCGCGTGTCAACAGAGCGGTCGCCGGAGTGCCCTTGCTCGCCACTGGCCCACAATAGCGAGATGCAGATCGGTGCCGTCCAGCTATATCTCGGCCACGGCCACGTCTTCCTGGGCGCCACGACGGCCGTCGACCTTGCGGTATTCGACGGGGACGGGGCGATCACCGCGACCGAGCACCACGTGCGGGTCGCCGCCCGGCCGCAGGTCGGGCTGGTCCGTGTGCGGCTGTGGCAGGGTGCCGGGCCGCGGGTCGGGCGGCTGGTGTTCGACGGGAACCTCACCCTGCCCGACGGGCGGTTCTGCGTCGAGGAGGCCACCGGGCTCTCGCGGTTCGTGACCAAGGTCAACACGAGCACGCCCCGGGTCCTGGTCGCCGTCGACGACCCGGGGCACGCCTCGCGGGTCGACGTGGTGCTCGAGCCGGAGTTCGTGCCGCGCAGCGCCCAGGTCTGGACCGCCGGGGAGCCGCCGTTCCCGAAGCTGACCGTCGCGCCGACGACGCCGAGGCACCGCGCCGACGTGTTCGCCGACGCGCTCGCCGGGCACGACTTTCCGCTCAAGCGGCTGGCGGCGGCGCTGCAGGTGGTGGTGGAGGAGCGGCGGCAGCGCAACTCCGAGCAGAGCGTCGCCTTCTACGTCAACGACATCGTGGAGTGGATGCGCTGGCTGCACGACCGTCTCACGTACGAGATGTGCCGCGACACCGGCCGCTACCTCATGGAACAGTTCGGCCGCCACCAGCCGGACCAGTTGGCCGAGGACGTGCTGATCAACCTCCAGCAGCGGCTGGGGCATCCACTGCTCTGAGCAGCAGCGCGGCCGGTTCACCCGCGACGCGGGTCAGCGCCAGCACGGCCGGCCGCGTGCCGCTGAGCCGCAGCGACCGGCGCAGCTCCTCGACGTCCAGGGCGGAGCCGCGTTTGAGGACGGTCAGTGCGCCGACGTCGAGCGACCGCAGCGCCGCCCGCAGCTTCTTGAGGGCGATCGGCAGGCGGTCCAGCACCTCGTACCGGCGGGCGAACGGCGTGTCGGCCAGGGTGTCGGCGAAGACGTAGGCGATCGTCGCGTCGGCCAGTCTCGCCGCGGGGTCGAGGCCCGCGGCGAACTCCGCGACCAGGTGCGCGCGCACGACGGCGCCGTCGGGGTCGTAGAGGTAGCTGCCGATCGGGCCGACCGGCGCCGTCGCCAGGCCCGAGCCGGTGAGCCCGTGCACCGACGTGCCGCGGAACAGCGTGGCCCGCCGGGGCACCTCGGCCAGCGGCCCGCACCACACCGTCGCCTCGACCACGTCGCCGTCGACGGAGACCCACTCGCCCTCGGCGCCGTCGGGCAGCAGGTCGTGGTCGATGCCAGGGGCCAGCTTGAGCACCGTGTGCGGCACGCGGGTCGCGAGGCCCGTCACGAACTCCCACGGCGGCGAGTAGGCGCGCGGGTCGAACACCCGCCGGCCGCCGGAGGTCCGCCGGGCCGGGTCGCAGAAGACGGCGTCGACCTCGTCGAGGGAGACTTCGGTGGCGTCGCGCGCCTCGACCCGTACGACTCCCGAAAGATCCAGCGCGTGGACGTTGGCCTCGGCGATCCGCGCCGTCACCGGGGAGGCGTCGACCGCGTGGACCCGCAGTCCGGCGCGCGCGAACGCGATCGTGTCGGCGCCGACGCCGCAGCCGAGGTCGGCCACGGAACGTACACCCGCGGCGACCAGGCGTCGCGCCCGGCGGTTCGCCACCACGGCCCGCGTGGCCTGCTCGAGCCCGGCGCGGGTGAACAGCATCACCGTCGCGTCCGCGCCGAACTTGGCCGTGGCCCTGCGCCGCAACGCGGTCTGGGTCAGCGCCGCGGCGGCGAGCGCCGGCGGGATGCCACTGGCGCGGAGCGCCGACGCCGCGGCCAGCGGATCGCCGTCCGGGAACTCGGCCGCCGCTTCCAGCGCCTGCCTTCCGGAAGGTGTACCCAGTGCGAGGATGTCGTCGAGCTCCACGCGACGATTATCCGGAGTGGCCCCGGGGACGGCGCCGGGTGATTTCGTGGCGTGTTTGGCACTCTCCTTGACGGAGTGCTAGCGACCGGCATAACCTCCGATTAGCACTCTCGTGTCGAGGGTGCCAGCCAACCCGGCGGAGCCGGCACCCGCGACGACGGCTTCACCGGGCACTCGATAGCGAAGCATCAATACCCCAGGAGGGTATGCCCGTGACTACCGCGACGAAGGTTGCGATCAAGCCGCTCGAGGACCGCATTCTGGTCCAGGCCAACGAGGCTGAGACGACCACCGCCTCGGGCATCGTCATTCCGGACACCGCCAAGGAGAAGCCCCAGGAGGGCACGGTCCTCGCGGTCGGCCCCGGTCGGATCGACGACAAGGGCAACCGGGTTCCGATCGACGTGAAGGTCGGCGACACGGTCATCTACTCGAAGTACGGCGGCACCGAGGTCAAGTACGCGGGCGAGGAGTACCTCGTGCTCTCCGCGCGTGACGTCCTCGCGGTCATCGAGAAGTGACCCAGACCAAATAAAGCAGTGGCCACCGCCCCGGACCCGTGCGCAGGCGCGAGGCAGCCGGGGCGGTGTCGCTTTGAAGGGACATCACAAGCATGGCGAAGATCCTGAGCTTCTCCGACGAGGCGCGCCACCTGCTGGAGCACGGCGTCAACCACCTGGCCGACACGGTCAAGGTCACGCTCGGCCCGCGGGGTCGCAACGTCGTCCTGGACAAGAAGTTCGGTGCACCGACCATCACCAACGACGGCGTGACGATCGCCAAGGAGATCGAGCTCGCCAACCCGTACGAGAACCTCGGCGCCCAGCTCGTCAAAGAGGTCGCGACCAAGACCAACGACGTTGCCGGCGACGGCACCACGACCGCCACCGTCCTGGCCCAGGCGCTCGTCAAGGAGGGCCTGCGCAACGTCGCGGCCGGTGCCAACCCGGCCGGCATCAAGCGCGGCATCGACCAGGCCGCGGCCGCCGTCGTGCAGGCGCTCAAGGACAAGGCGACCCCGGTCGCCAGCCACACCGAGATCGCGCAGGTCGCGACGGTCTCGGCGCAGGACGCCGCCATCGGTGAGCTGATCGCCTCGGCGATGGACCGCGTCGGCCGTGACGGCGTCATCACGGTCGAGGAGGGTTCGACCCTCACGACCGAGCTCGAGGTCACCGAGGGCATGCAGTTCGACAAGGGCTTCATCTCCCCGCACTTCGTGACCGACGCGGAGGCGCAGGAGGCGGTCCTCGAGGACGCTTACGTCCTCATCACGACGCAGAAGATCGCCGCCGTCGAGGAGCTGCTGCCGCTTCTGGAGAAGATCGTCCAGGAGAACAAGCCGCTGCTGATCATTGCCGAGGACGTCGAGGGGCAGGCGCTGTCGACCCTGGTCGTCAACGCGATCCGCAAGACGTTCAAGATCGTTGCGGTCAAGGCGCCCGGCTTCGGCGACCGCCGCAAGGCGATGCTGCAGGACCTGTCGATCCTGACCGGCGCCGAGCTGGTCGCCCCCGAGCTGGGCTACAAGCTCGAGGGTGTCGGGCTCGAGCAGCTGGGCACCGCCCGTCGTGTCGTGGTGACCAAAGACCTCACCACGATCGTCGACGGCGGCGGCGACCGGACCGAGGTCGAGGCGCGTGTCGAGCAGCTGCGCAAGGAGATCGAGGCCTCCGACTCCGACTGGGACAAGGAGAAGCTCAACGAGCGCATCGCCAAGCTCGCCGGCGGCGTCGCGGTCATCAAGGTCGGCGCCGCGACCGAGGTCGAGATGAAGGAGCGCAAGCACCGCATCGAGGACGCGATCTCGGCGACCCGGGCGGCGGTCGAGGAGGGCATCGTTCCCGGCGGCGGCGCCGCGCTGACGCAGGTGCGTTCCGTCCTCGACGGCGACCTGGGCCTGGTCGGCGACGAAAAGGCCGGCGTCTCGATCGTGCGCAAGGCGCTCGTCGAGCCGCTGCGGTGGATCGCGCAGAACGCGGGCTTCGACGGTTACGTCGTGGTCGGCAAGGTCAGCGACCTCGACTTCGGTCACGGCCTCGACGCCGCGACCGGCGAGTACGTCGACCTGGTCAAGTCCGGCATCGTCGACCCGGTGAAGGTGACCCACAGCGCGGTCTCCAACGCCACGTCGATCGCGGCCCTGCTGCTGACGACCGAGAGCCTGGTCGTCGACAAGCCGGTCGCCGCCGAGCCGGCCGCCGCGGGCCATGGCCACGGTCACGGCCACGGCCACGGCCACTCGCACGGCCCGGGCTTCTAGTTCCGACCTGAACCACGAGAGGGGAGTCCCGCAAGGGGCTCCCTTTTTCGGTGCGCGGCTTCGGTGCGCGGCGTCCACCCGCCACTTCGACGCCTGTCTCTCGTGCCCGCCCTCTCGTGTTCGGCCGTTTCGTGTTCGGCCGTTTCGTGTTCGGCCGTTTCGTGTTCGGCCGTTCCGTGCCTGGCTCTTCGTGTCCGGCTCTTCGTGTCCGGCTTTCGTGCCCGGCTTTCGTGCCCGGCGCTGGTGGCCGTCCCGGCGCGCGGTCGTGGGGCGCCGCTAGTCGCTGGCCACCCGCCCGTCGCTGACCGCTCGTCGCCTCGCTCAAATTGACCTTGGAAGATTTCGGTGCCCAGAGCAACCGAAACCCACCAAGGTCAATTTGTCCTCGGATCTCCTCAGATGTCCCTGGGGGGAATATCGGAAATATCGGGCAGTCTGCAATGGGTGGCAGGCAGGAGCAGCAGCCGGGTGGCCGATATGGGCGCGGACATGGGCGGCGGACGTGGCGGGCGGACGTGGCGGTCGTAGGCGGCGGACGTGGCGGTCGTGGGCGGGCGGACGTGGGGCGGCCACGGTTTGACGGGCAGACGGGCGCGGGGTGGACTCGGGTCGAGGGGCGTGGGGCGGCCACGGTTTGACGAGTCGAGGGGCGTCGGGCGGGCTCGGGTCGAGGGGCAGGTTCGGGTCGAGGGCGTGGGCGGGCTCGGGCCGACGGTCGTGGGCGGCGGACGTGGCGGGCGGACGTGGCCGTCGTGGGCGGCGGACGTGGGGCGGCACGGTTTGACGGGTCGACGGGCGCGGGGTGGGCTCGGGTCGAGGGACGGGGCGGGCACGGTTTGACGGGCGGGCGGGCGGGGCGGGCTCGGGCCGACGGGCGTGGGGCGGGCTCGGGTCTAGGGCGTGGGTGGGGGCGGGGCGGGCGGGCGCAAAGGTTAGGGATCGATTACCGGTCTTGGTGCCGTCGGGCCGACCGCCGCATGCTTGACGCGTGAAGAGTCGAAGGTACGGCGCCCTCGCCGGGATCGCGGCGGCGGCCGCGGCCGTCGGTGTCGCCGAAGGGGTGGCGATCCTGACCGGGGCCACCACCACACCGCTGGTCGCCGTCGGCGGGGTGGTCGTCGACTCGGTGCCCGCCGAGGTCAAGAACTTCGCCGTCGATGTTTTCTACACGTACGACAAGCTTGCCCTCCTGATCGGGACGCTCGTGCTGCTCGCCGGGTTCGCCGCCGTGACCGGCGTGCTCGCGACCCGGCGCCCGGCCTACGGGTTCGCCGGCATCGGGGTCTTCGCGGCCGTCGGCATCGCCGCGGCGGCCACCCGCCACAATGCCCCGTGGTACGCCTTCGTGCCGACCCTCGCCGGTGCCCTGGTCGCCGCGGCGGTTCTGTGGTGGCTGCTGCGCCTGCCGGTGACCGAGAGCGGATACACCTTCGAGCAGCGTCGCTGGTTCCTGCGCGCCGCCGGTGGCATCCTCGCGGCCGCGGCGGTCGTCGGGTTCGCGAGCCGGTGGTGGTCGACCCGCCGCGGGGTGCAGGCCGAGCGCGACGCCGTGCACCTGCCCTCGGTCGCGGAGCCGGCCGCGACGCTCCCGCCGGACGTCGATGCCGGCGTGCCGAATCTGGCCCCGTTCGTCACGCCGAACAAGGACTTCTACCTGATCGACACGGCGTTGGTCGTGCCGCGGGTGTCACCCGCCGAGTGGACCCTGCGGATCCACGGCCGGGTCGAGAAGGAGTTGACGCTCAGCTTCGAGGAACTGCTCAAGCGGCCGATGATCGAGCGGTACATCACGCTGGCCTGCGTCTCGAACGACGTGGGCGGCGGCCTCGTCGGCAACGCCAGGTGGCAGGGCGTCCGCATCGCCGACCTGCTGGACGAGGTCCGCCCGAAGCCCGGCGCCGACCAGGTCGTGAGCCGCTCGGTTGACGGCTTCACGGCCGGCACCCCGACGGCCGCGCTGCGCGACGGGCGCGACGCGATGCTGGCGATCGCGATGAACGGCGAGCCGCTGCCGATCGAGCACGGCTTCCCGGTGCGGATGGTGGTCCCGGGCCTCTACGGCTACGTCTCCGCGACGAAGTGGCTCGCCGAACTCGAGCTCACGTCGTTCGCCGACTTCGATGCGTACTGGATCAAGCGTGGCTGGTCGCAGCAGGGCCCGATCAAGACCCAGTCCCGGATCGACGCGCCCAGGCCGTTCGCCGATCTGCCCGCCGGCCGGTTCACGATCGCCGGGGTGGCGTGGGCGCAGCGGCGCGGCATCTCCAAGGTGGAGGTGCAGATCGACAACGACCCGTGGCAGAAGGCCGAACTGCTGGCCGTGCCGTCGATCGACACCTGGCGGCAGTGGACGCTGGCCTGGGACGCCACGCCGGGCACGCACAGCATCAGCGTCCGGGCCACCGACAACGGCGGGGAGACCCAGACGAACTCCCGGACCCCGCCCGACCCCGACGGCGCGACCGGTTGGCACACGATCGAGGTCAACGTCAAGTAACCGGTCCGCCCCGGATCTGCGCGGAATGTCGATCCGGAATGGTGACGCCGAACGTCCGAGAGTTTCAGACCGACCAATACGGGCGCCGACCACGAAGTACCGAGAAAATCGGGATCGGCGCCCGAAAACCGGGAACCGGACGGATCAGCGGGCGGCCGTGCGTGACCTTGGATTTCCCGCCACCGTCGACGGGCGGCGCTGCGCCGGTACGCCGGGGGCCGGGTGCGTGGACCCGGCGCGCACGGAGCGCAACGGCTGCTGCACGACAGCGGTCGGCGCCGACACGGGCGTCGGCCGGAGCCCGAGTTTCGCCTCCAGCCGGGACACGTCGACCCGGCTGCGGCGCCGGTCGGCCGCGTCCTCCCAGCCGAGCGCCAGCAGCCGCAGCCGCTCGCCCTCGGTGAATCCGCCCCACACACCGTAAGGCTCACGTGTGGCCAGGGCCTGCGCGGCGCACTCGGCCCGCACCGGGCACGCGCGGCACACGTTCTTCGCGGCGGCCTCCCGCCGGCTGCGGGACGCTCCGCGCTCGCCGTCGGGGTGGAAGAACTGCGCGCTGTCCCGTCCCCGGCACAGACCGAGCCGCTGCCAGTCCCAGACGTCCGCGATCGGTCCGGGCAGTCGAGTCACATTGGTCATTCGCTCCTCCTTCCAGGCATGCGGCCTGGAATTCGCGCGTCGCACAACTTGGGTTCAACGCGCGAGACCGCCGCAGGTGACGGCATGCCGTCGGTCAATTTCTCGTAGGCCAATCGCGGCGAAACCACGTCTAGATCTCGCCATTTCGTGTTTCTCTCTTTGAGAGAGAGGAGCACGACGGTGCGTACGGTTTTGGTGTGTGTGCGAACGCAGGTCGCGGCACAGACGGTGGCCGCTGCCGCGGCGAGGCTCGGAGTGGCACACGCGGTGCGGACCGCCGTCACGATGGTCGAGGCGCTGGCGCGGCTCAGTGAGCAGCCCGCTGACCTGGTGCTGGCGGACCCGACGCTGGCGCGGCCGGACAGTGCGGAGTTCTCCCGCCGCGTCCTGGCGGTGGCGCCCGGTGCGACGGTGGTCTTCTTCGGCACGGAGGAGCCGCGGGCGGCCGCTGCCGCGATCGCGGCCGGCGCCCGTGCGGTGATCCGTGTCGACACGGCGGACCCGGTGACCACGCTGGCGAAGGCGGTCCTGCTGGTGCTCAGCCAGGTCCGCACCAACGGTGAGCCGATGCTGCCCGTGAGGGTCGGCACACCTGTCCAGGCGGGGCCGAACGGCGTGCTGCCGACGAACGGCCGCGGGCTCAACGGAGCCGCCGCCAGGACGGCCGTGCCCGCGCGGATCGCCGGGGCCGGGGTGCCACAGCAACGCGGTGACGTGCCGGGCGAGCCGCCGCGCCGCCGCGTCGAGCTGACCGAGCGCGAGCTGCAGGTCCTGCGCGGCATGGCGGACGGGAAGAGCAACGCCGAGATCGGCCGTGAGTTGTTCGTCTCCGAGGACACTGTCAAGACGCACGCTCGCCGGCTGTTCCGGAAGCTGGGAGCGCGTGATCGGGCACACGCGGTCGCGGCGGCGTTCCGCGCCGGGCTGGTGAGCTAGCACTCCGGGGCATGCCGCGTCGGTACCCCGACCGCGACAACCCTAAACGAGGGCGAGATCAGCCGTCGTTGTCGTCCGTCGCACTCGCCAGTGCGTCGTGGACACCGTCAGCGTAACCCCGCGCGTACTCCCATGTGACGTAATGGTCGGGGTCGGGGTCGAAGGCGGGCTCGTGAACGCGCGGGCGACCGGACGTGAGCAGGTGCTTCAGGTTTCCCCGGAGCAGGTCCCAGTCGAAATAGTGCGGTTCGTGGCAGTCCTCACACTCGATGACGAGCCCGCGGACCCCGATCGCCGTGAGCAGCGCCTGGTAGATCTCGAGGTCCGCGAGATCCTCGAGAACGTCCTGGCGCTCAGCGGCGGTCAACGGGTCGTCGGCGCCGTTGTCGTCGAGATCGGCCGAGGGGTCGGCCGGATCTCCGGCGAACGGGTCGATGGGCTCTTCGTGCACGCCTCAACGGTAGCCCCAAACGCCCCCGGTGTGGGGCCGGGCACGGCTTCGCCATGGCGGAAGGGTGCACCGTCCCGGCGGAAGTACGATGAGACGCACCCGCCGGACGACCGAGAGCTGGGATGCGCTTCATGGAATTCTCGCCGCGACCTGACGTGCTGCCTCTGGGCCTGACCTTCGACGACGTCTTGCTGCTTCCGGGCGAATCGGACGTCGTGCCCAGTACTGTGGACACCTCGAGCCGGGTCACCCGCAATATCACCCTGCGGATACCGCTCGTGTCCAGCGCGATGGACACGGTGACGGAGGCGCGGATGGCGATCGCCATGGCCCGCCAGGGTGGCATCGGCGTCCTGCACCGCAACCTGTCGATCGACGACCAGGCACAGCAGGTCGACCTGGTGAAGCGGTCCGAGGCCGGCATGGTCACCAACCCGATCACCTGTGCCCCCGACGACACGCTCGCCGAGGTCGACGCGCTGTGCGGGCGGTATCGGATCTCCGGCGTCCCCGTCGTCGACCCCGACGGGATGCTGGTGGGCATCGTGACCAACCGCGACATGCGCTTCGTCTCCGACCCGAACACGCGTGTGCGCGACATCATGACCGTCGCGCCCCTGATCACCGCCCCGGTCGGGGTCAGCAAGGACGAGGCGCTCGCGCTGCTGCGCAAGCACAAGGTCGAGAAGTTGCCGATCGTCGACGGCTCGGGCAAGTTGCGCGGTCTCATCACCGTGAAGGACTTCTCGAAGAGTGAGAAGTTCCCGCACGCCACCAAGGACGAGGCCGGCCGGCTGCGCGTCGCCGCCGCCGTCGGCGTGGGTGAGGATGCCTACAAGCGCGCCCGAACGCTGATCGACGCCGGGCTCGACATCGTGATGGTCGACACCGCGCACGGGCACAACCGGCAGGTCGTCGACATGGTCACCCGCCTGAAGAAGGACACCGCGGTTGATGTCGTCGGCGGCAACGTGGCCACCTTCGTGGGCGCCAAGGCCCTCGCCGAGGCGGGCGCCGACGCGGTCAAGGTCGGCGTGGGCCCCGGCTCGATCTGCACCACCCGCGTCGTCGCCGGCGTCGGCGTGCCCCAGATCACCGCGATCATGGAGGCCACCCGTGCCTGCCGCCCGTTCGGCGTCCCGGTGATCGCGGACGGCGGTGTGCAGTATTCCGGCGACATCGCCAAGGGCATCGTGGCCGGCGCCGACACCGTCATGCTGGGCAGCCTGCTGGCCGGCTGCGAGGAGAGCCCCGGCGACCTGATTTTCATCAACGGCAAGCAGTACAAGTCGTACCGTGGGATGGGTTCGCTCGGCGCCATGCAGTCGCGCGGGCAGGCCCGGTCGTATTCCAAGGACCGTTACTTCCAGGACGACGTGCTCTCCGACGACAAGCTGGTGCCGGAAGGCATCGAGGGCCAGGTACCCTACCGGGGCCCGCTTTCGGCGGTCGCCCATCAGCTGGTCGGCGGTCTGCGCTCCGGCATGGGCTTCGTCGGCGCCGGCACGATCGCGGACATGCACGAACGGGGCCAGCTCATCCGGATCACCGCGGCGGGTCTCAAGGAGAGCCACCCGCACGACATCCAGATGACCGTCGAGGCACCCAACTACCACTCGCGGTAGGAACACCCAAGCGGCTAGGAGCCAACATGCGTGACGTGGTCGAGATCGGGCATGGCAAGAGCGCCCGGCGTGGCTACCACCTGGACGAGATCGCGATCGTCCCGACGCGTCGCACGCGCGACGTCGACGACGTGTCGACCAGCTGGCAGCTCGACGCGTACCCCTTCAAGATCCCCTGCGTCGCGCACCCGTCCGACGCCACGATGAGTCCCGCGACGGCCGTGGCCCTCGGCCAGCACGGCGGTCTCGGCGTGCTCAACGTCGAGGGACTCTGGACGCGCTACGCCGACCCGACCAAGATCCTGGAGGAACTCGCCGGCCTGGACGAGGACGCCCCGGCCACCGCGCGGCTCCAGGAGGTCTACGCGGAGCCGATCAAGCCCGAGCTCATCGGCGAGCGGGTCAAGGAGATCCGGGACGGCGGCGTCACCGTCGCCGTGCGCGTCTCACCGCAGCACACGCTGGCCCTGGCCCCGGTCATCCTCGACGCGGGCGTCGACATCCTGGTCATCCAGGGCACGCTGGTCTCCGCCGAGCACGTCTCGACGACGGACGAGCCGCTCAACCTCAAGGAGTTCATCGCCGACCTCGACCTGCCGGTCATCGTCGGTGGCTGCACCAACTACCAGACGGCGCTGCACCTCATGCGCACCGGCGCGGCCGGTGTCATCGTCGGCATCGGTGCCGACGAGTGGTCGACCACCGACCGCGTCCTCGGCATCCGCGTCCCGATGGCCACGGCGATCGCCGACGCCGCCGACGCCCGTCGCGACTACCTGGACGAGACCGGCGGCCGTTACGTGCACATCATCGCCGACGGCAACATCCAGACCTCGGGCGACATCGCCAAGGCCCTGGGCTGCGGCGCCGACGCGGTCATGGTCGGCGAGCCGCTGTCCCGCAGCGACTCGGCCCCGGCCGGCGGCGCCTGGTGGCACGCGGCCGCCAGCCACCCGAAGCTCCCGCGCGGCTCCTTCGGCGCGGCCGAGCCGTCGCTGGGCTCGCTGGAGAAGGTGCTCTACGGACCGTCGGAGGACCCGGACGGCGCGCTCAACCTGTTCGGCGGCCTCCGCCGGGCGATGGCCAAGTGCGGCTACCGCGACCTGAAGGAGTTCCAGAAGGTCGGCCTGATCCTCGACCGCTAGTTTGTCGTTCCGCCGGCCCGGGCCTCGTGACATGTTCACAGCCCGGGCCGCGGCGTTTCCACGCTGCCGAACCGGGGTCAGTTGAGGTCGGTCAGCACCGGCTTCTCCCACACCGAGACGTGTTGGGCACTCTCGTTCGTGAACGGCTCGCCCGTCCAGCCTGACCAGCGGTGCCGCAGCTGGAGGCCGGCCAGCTGCGCCATCAGGTCCAGTTCGGCGGGCCAGACGTAGCGGAACGGGATCGAGCGGTACCCGCCCCGGCCGTTCACCACCTCGACGTAGTTCGACGTCATCGTCTGGGTCGCGATGTCGTAGTGGTCGTACGCCCAGCGGGTCGGGCTGACGTGAAACGGCACGACGTCCTGGCCCGGAGGGAGCCGGCGCAGGTCGGGCACCATGACCTCGACGGCGAACCGGCCGCCCGGCTGGAGGTGCGCCGCGACGTTGCGGAAGCACGCCACCTGGGCTTCCTGCGTGGTCAGATTCATGATCGTGTTGAACACGATGTAGGCCAGCGAGAACCCGCCGTCCACCCGCGCCGTCGCGAAGTCGCCGATCGTCACGCCGATCGATTCGCCGCCCGGTTTGGCGCGTAGCCGGGACACCATCGCCCGGGAGAGGTCGATGCCGTGCACCTGGACGCCGCGGGCCGCCAGCGGCAGCGCGATCCGGCCTGTGCCGATGCCCAGCTCGAGCACCCGTCCGCCGCCGGCGAGGTTCACCAGCGTGTTGACGATCGGGTCCACGACCGCCGGATCGGACATGTCCGCCGACGACTCGTCGTACTGCGCCGCGACCCGTTCCCCGAAGTAACCATCCTCGTCGATCACGGCCCGGACCCTATCGTGGACGATCGTCCACAGGTGCGCCGGGCCGGGCACCAGCCCGGCCCGGCCAGCGGAAACTCAGCGGGGCAGGGCCTGCTGGAGTTCGGCGCGCAGGGCCGGTGTCAACATCTCGCCGGCCTGCTTGGCCAGGCGGGCCATCTCGTAGCCGACGACGCCGATGTCGGCGTCGCGGCCGGCCAGCACCGCCAGGATGGAGCCGTCGCGGATCGACATGACGAGGAAGTAGCCCTGGCCCATCTCGACGACGGTCTGCTTCACCTCGTCGCCGTCGAAGATGCGCGCGGCACCGCTGGTGACACTCACCAGGCCGGACGTGACCGCGGCCAGTTGGTCGGCACTGTCCCGCGGCAGGTGGTCGGAGACGGCCACGAGCAGGCCGTCCGACGAAACCACCACCGCATGCGCGATGCCGGGCACCCGCTCGGTGAACGCGTTGATCAACCAGCTCAGGTCCCGTGCTTGTTGGCTCAGGGTCACGCCGTGCTCCCTCGATGATCGTTGATCGGCACCGTGGGCACCTCGTCCTCGCTCGCGGCCCGGTGCACGCCGCTGTAGAACCGGGTGAGCATGTTGCTGACGCTCGCGGGGTCCGGCTCTGTGTGTTGGCTGACCGTAAGTGGCTGCGTGACGTCGGGGGCGGGAGCCAGCCCGGTGTTGTCTCCCGGCAACTGCGCCAGCGGTACCCGGATGGGCAGGCCGGCGCTGCTGGTGCCGGCGGTCACCGGCGTGCGCTGCGCCGGGATCACTGGGGTCGCCGCGGGTGCGTCACCGCCACCGCCGCGCGACCACCAGCGGGTGCCCTTGCTCGCCGGGGCAGCGTTGCCCCGCGTGGCGGCACCGATGATGTCCTCGGCGCGGTTCGGACCGCGCCGGGCGGCGGTGGTCGGACCGCCGTTCGCCGATCGTTGCCCGGGTGGCCCGGACGCCGGCGCGCCCGACACCGGCGCACCCGGACCCCGATCCGCCGTGTTCGGTGCCCCGGACACCGGGGCCGAAGCGACAGGAGCCGCGGAGACAGGCGCGGCGGACACGGGCGCGGCGGACACGGGCGCAGACGACACCGGCGCCGCCGAGACCGGTCGCGCGGATGCCGGCACACCCGAGACGGGCCGCGCCGACGCGGGGGCGCCGGAGACCGGCTGTGCGGATGCCGGCGAGCCGGACACCGACCGGTCCGGGGAGCCCTGCGCCGACGAGGCCACCGGCCATGTTGTCGTCGCCACGGGAACGCCGGGCAGCGGGGGCGCGGCCACAGCCGGTACACCCGACACCGGACGAGGCTCGTCGGTCTCGGCAGCCGCCGGAACGGGCCGCCCCGGCAGTGCCGGCAGGACCGCCGTCGGCGAATCCGCCGTGGACGGCACCGACGGCAGCGGCGGGCTCGCGATGCCCTCCGCCGCGATCGGCAGCCGGCCGGCCCCGGACAGCCGGTTGCCGGCGCCGCCGTAGAGGCCGACGTCCTCCGGCGGGGCCGCGAGCAGCTTCGCCGGCAGGGTCACGTATGCGGTGACTCCGTCGTCGGTGGCGGTGAGGTGCACGTGCACCCCGTGCCGGTCCGCGAGGTGGCCGACCACGACCAGACCCATCCGCTCCGACGCCGCGACGTCGATGGCGACCGGGGTGGAGACACGCTCGTTGGCGTCGACGAGGCCGGCCTCGGTCATGCCGATGCCCTTGTCCTCGATGACGATCGTCGCGTCCTTGCTGCCCTGAGCGGGCCAGCCGGAGACGGTGACGACCGTGTCCGGCGGGGAGAACGTGGTCGCGTTCTCCAGCAGCTCGGCGAGCAGGTGCACGATGTCGGCGACGGCGTGCCCGACGACGTAGACGTCGTTGGACACGTCGTGCCGGATCCGGGCGTACTGCTCGATCTCCGCCATCGCGGCGAGGGTGACCGCGGACAGGGAGACCGGCTGCGCCCACCGGCGCGTGGCCTCACTGCCGGCGAGGACGAGCAGGTTTTCGTCGTTGCGGCGCATGCGCGTCGCGAGGTGGTCGAGGCGGAACAGGTTGGCCAGCTGGTCGGGGTCCGTCTCCGCCGACTCCAGCTGGTCGAGCAGCTGGAGCTGGCGTTCGACCAGGGTCTGCGACCGGCGGGCCAGGTTGACGAACATCGAGTTGACGTTGCGCCGCATGACCGCCTGCTCGACGGCCAGGCTGACCGCGCTGCGGTGGACGGCGGTGAACGCGTCCGCCACCTCACCGATCTCGTCGGACGAGCGCACCCGTGTTGTCGTGTCGACCGTGACGGTCTCACCGCGGGGGAGCGTCCGTAGCCGTTGGATGGCCTCGGGCAGCCGGTGCTGGGCCACGTCGAGGGCCTGGGCACGCAGCTGCCGCAGTGAGCGGGCCATCGACCGGCCGATGAGCCAGGAGAGCAGCAGCGCGAGGAGCATGACGAGGACGATGGCGGAGGTCGCGAGGAATGCGGCGTTGCGCTGGTTGGTGCTTCGCTGCGCCGAGCCCTCGATGGCGTCCTCGAGCAGTTCCATCTCGACGGTGCGGATGTAGTCGAGCTCGCTGGTGCTCGCCAGCCACCACTCCTCGGGCGTCACGCCGACCGCGGCGCCCTGCGCGCGGGAGATGATCTGCTGCTGGAGGCGGGCGACGGTGGAGACCGCGGGCTGGCGGAGGTTGCGGTCGTAGAGGGCGAGGTGCCGCGGGCTGGCGGACGAGCGGAACTGCTCGACGGCGGCGACCTGGCGGGCCTGGATCTCCGAGAACGTCTCGAAGTCGTCAGGGGCGAACTTGCCGGCGCTGGCGGCGGCGAAGATCCGGCCGCGCAGCTGGTCCTTCAGCTCCTTGGCCTGGGCGAGGTCCAGCAGCGAGGAGACCTCGGTGACCGACTGCGAGTCGCCGCCGATGTCGGGACGGTCGGGGACCAGGTCGAACAGGTGCTGGATGGTGGTCGAGTACAGGTCGAAGACGGCTTCCTCACGCAACCAGCGCGACTTCACACCCTCCCGGACCAGGGCCAGGTCCTGGAAGTCGGCGGTGATGCGGTTCTGCGTCTGGCCGAAGATCGGGTTCTGTAACAGCGGACGGGCAGCCTTGGAGAACGCGGCGAGGGCCGCGTCGGTCTGCGCGTAGTCGGCAGCCAGCTCCTGATTGCTCGAAGTCGAGCCGCTCGGCGCGGCGGTGGTGGTCGCCTTGGCGAGAACTCCGGCCGTTCGGTCCCTTTCCAGCTGCAACTGGTGGATAAGATCGGTCAGTTGGCGACCGACCTTGACGCCCTGGGCGAACTGGTCCAGCTTCGATGCGTCCTGGACGGAGGCGTTGATCTGCACCCCGGCGATGACGAGGAAGGCGACAGCGGGCAGCACGAGCACCGCCGCGAGCTTCGTCGGCACGCGCCAGTCGCGCACCCGAAACAGCGATGCGCTGCGTCGCTGCGGTTCCCCAGGCCGCCGGCGACGGTGGCTGTTCACCTTCATCACGACGGCGGGAGCCCTCGTGGAAGGCGGCGAAGCGAAGGTCTGCACCCCTCACACCTTTCGCATGCGTCATCACGCCGCCGGAGCAGCGTGCGGCCCTTATCAAACCAGGGTTGAGACCGGTAACCAACCACGTCACTATGGCGCAGGTCACAATACTCGATGCTCGACGCCGGGGTTGCTACCTCTTGACCAGAGGGGAAGGATACGGCCGACCGACCACCCGCGCTCTGCAAGGAGTCCAACGCCGTGCTCACCCGGGGCCGCAGGCCCGCAGTGACTGCCCTAGTGCTGGCGTCGGCGTTGCTCATGACCGCCTGCACGGGTGACAAGAACCCGGCGCCCAAGGCGCCGTCGACGATCGCCATCGGGCTGCTGGTGCCGACGAGCGGTGCCAACGCCGCTCTGGGCCAGCAGGCCACGCTGGGTGCCAAGCTGGCGATCGAGCTGGTCAACCAGGACTTCAAGGACCTGCCGCTGCCCCTGCCGCTCGGTCCGGGCGCCGGCCTGCGCAACGGCACCAAGCTCACGCTCATCGCCGGCAACACCGAGAGCGCACCGGAGAAGGTCGAGCAGGAGGCGTCCCGGCTGGTCTCCGAGGGTGCGGTCGGGCTGGTGCTCGCCGACACCATCGACGTCGCCTCGCCCGCCGGCCGCGAGACCGACCTGATCGGCGTCTCCCTCGTCGACGCGCTGAGCACGTCGGACACGTTCGCGGAGCTCAACCGCACCGCACACTTCCGCATCCAGCCGAGTGACCAGCAGATGGTCTCCACCGCGCTCGGCCTGCTGTTCCGGGAGCGGGCCACCCCGACACAGTTCAAGCGGATCGTCACCGCGGCCGGGACGCCGACCGGCACGCTCGGCCAGCAGGTCAACCTCCTGAAGAACTCGATCGAGGACCTGAGCCTGGCCGCCGGCTACGAGGTGCCGAGCAAGGACAAGGTGCTGCCGCTCTCCGGGCCGAACGCGGGCCAGTCCGACGGCAAGGTCGTCAAGGGCGACGCGGTCCTCGCCGTCGTCACCAGCCCCGCCGAGGCGGCCGCCGCCAACGAGCTGGCCGCACGGCTCAAGGGCACCGCACCGGTCATCGCGCTCGGCCCGGCGGTCGGCACCTTCGACACGCTCAAGAACGGCAACGGTTCGCAGGTGCTGCGGGCCGTCGGCTGGTCCACCGAGTTCGCCGGCCGCAACCCGATCGCGCGGGTGGTCGCCGGCATGTACGAGCAGGCGTTCCACACCAAGCTGACCGACGTCGCCGCGGCGGCGTTCACCGCGACGATGGTGCTCGCGCTGGCGATGGACCAGGTCACCGACTTCACGCCGCAGTCGGTGCGCAGCGCGGTGCGGCAGATGTCGCTGCCGGCCACGCAGACGATCATGCCGTGGAACGGTGTCCGGTTCGACGGCAACGGCTACAACCAGCTCGCCGCCGGCATCGTCGAGCAGTACCTGCCCAACGGATACATGGTGATCCACCCGGTCGAGCTGGCCGCGACGCCGACCCTCACGCTGTAGGCGTCGCGCCGAGGTGGCGTCGCAGCTCCTCGGGACAGCGGACCAGCTCGTTGAGGTCGAGCAGCTCGCCGTCGGGTCCGATCAGCCGCCGGGCGAGCAGTGGGTGCTCGCGCCGCCAGCCCTTCCTCAGCAGCGTGTACTCCACCACGACGGCCAGCAGGGCCGCGCCCATCCAGGCGGGCGGCTTGGCGTCGTCCTCGGCGCCCTCCACTCCCTGCCGGGCCCGCTCCACGTCGAGGGGCCGGCGCAGCAGCGTGCCGGCGAGCTCGTCGCGGTTGTCCGGCGCCCGGCCGAGGACGGCGTGCACCGCCTCGACGTAGCCGCGGGCCCGCTGTTCCACCTCGACCAGGTACACGTCGACGGGCAGGTCGGCGAAGCGGGTCCAGGGCGCTTCCTCGGGGACTACCGTCTCCGCGAGGGCCTGCTCCTCATCCGCGGTCAGCTCGTCCAGCCCCGCCGCCTCGGGCGGCAGGGTCACCAGCGGTCCCGGGTCCAGCGCGCGCAGCTCCGCGGCCAGCCCCGGATGCCGGTCCGGCAGCGCGGCACGCACCCCGGCCGGGTCGTGCGCGGGGGCGCCCCAGCGCTCCAGCCGCAGCCGCCAGCCCGCGTGCAGGTCGGCGACGCGCACGGCGGAGCCACCGACGACGTGGGTGCCCTCGTCGGCGGCGAACGCGGTGAACACCTCGGCGATCGTGGTGGCCCGCAGCAGGGCGAGCGCGGCGTCCTCGACGGCGGACAACCCGCCGCCGGCCGCGGTGACCGCGGCCGCGTCGCGCACCTGCTCGGCCTCGGCGAGCAGGGACGCCGTGGCGGAGAGGAGCTTCGCGTGCCGGGCCGCTGCCTTGTCCGACCGTGGCTCGCGCTGCCGGGCGTTGAGCAGGCCGCGGACCAGGTCGGGCTGGCGGGACGCGGGCAGTGCCAGCTCGTGGGTCAGCACGACGCGCAGCTGATCGGCGGTGAGGCCCCAGATCAGCGGCACGCCGACGATCAGCTCGCCGTCGGCGTGGTGCACGACGGGGGCACCGTCGAGCCGCACCGAGACCGGCGGTGGCACGTCGGCGTATTTCGTCGCCTCGATCACCACCGAGTGCAGCGCGGGATGGCGGCTGGCCCCCACCGGGAGGAGCAGCCCCGAGCGGCGCGGCGCCGGGCTGTTTCCCAGCAGCCGACGACCACGCCAGACGGCCAGCCCGCCGGGAAGTCTCGCCATAATGCCTCAGTTTGCCGCAGAACGGCCGCGTGATGAAGCAGGCGCTTCGATGTCCGTGAGGTCTTCCCCACAAGTTACTCGTGAGTCACTATGGGGCCGTGCGATACGACGTGGTGGTCGTCGGCTCCGGTTTCGGCGGCAGCGTGGCCGCCCTGCGGCTGGCCGAGAAGGGGTACTCCGTCGCGGTGCTGGAGGCCGGCCGCCGCTTCGCCGACGACGAGTTCCCCAAGACGTCCTGGGACACCGGACGCTTCCTGTGGGCACCGGCGCTGGGCTGCTACGGCATCCAGCGGATCACCATGCTGCGCAGCGTCCTCGTGCTGGCCGGCGCCGGTGTGGGCGGTGGCTCGCTCGTTTATGCCAACACGCTGTACCGCCCGCTGCGGCCCTTCTACGACGACCCGCAATGGCGGGACATCACCGACTGGAAGGCCGAGCTCGAGCCGTTCTGCGACCAGGCGGAGCGGATGCTCGGCGTGACCACGTACCGCAGGACGACCCGCGCCGACGTGGCGATCCGCACTGTCGCCGAGCGGATGGGCGTGGGCGGGTCGTTCCGTCAGGCGCCGGTGGGCGTCTACTTCGGCCCCTCGGGCGTCGACCCGTACTTCGGCGGCGCCGGCCCGCCGCGCCAGAGCTGCGAGCACTGCGGCTCGTGCATGACCGGCTGCCGGATCGGCGCGAAGAACACCCTGGTCAAGAACTACCTGTACCTCGCCGAGCGGCTCGGCGTGACCGTGCACCCGCTGACCACGGTCACCGCGGTCCGGCCCGGCGGCGACGGCTACCGCGTCGAGACGCGCGGCACGGACCGGCGCCGCCGGCGGCAGACGTTCGAGGCCGGCCAGGTCGTCTTCGCCGCCGGCGCGCTGGGCACCCAGCGCCTGCTGCACCGGCTCAAGGCCGACGGCGTGCTGCCGAACCTCTCCCGCCGGCTGGGCACACTGACCCGGACCAACTCCGAGTCGGTCGTCGGCGCCCGGTCGCTGCGCAAGGACGCCGACTTCACCGACGGGGTCGCGATCACCAGTTCGTTCCACCCGGACGCGAACACGCACATCGAGCCGGTGCGCTACGGGCCCGGCTCCAACGCGATGGGCCTGCTCCAGACGGTGCTCACCGACGGCGGCCCGTGGCGGCCGCTGCGCTGGTTCGGCGCGTTCTTCCGGCACCCGGTCAAGCATCTGCGGGTGCTCTCGGTGCACCGCTGGTCGCACAAGACCGTCATCGCGCTGGTGATGCAGTCGCTGGACAACTCGCTGAACGTCCACTATCGCCGCTCGTGGACCGGCCGGCGCCGGCTCACCACGACGCAGGGGCACGGCGGGCCCAACCCGGCCTGGATTCCGGCCGGCAACCGGGCGGTGCGCCTGCTGGCCGAGGAGATCGGCGGGATGCCGGGCGGCAGCTGGTCCGAGGTGTTCAACATCCCGGTGACGGCGCACATCCTGGGCGGTGCGGCGATCGGTGCGTCGCCGGACGAGGGCGTCGTCGACCCGTACAATCGCGTCTTCGGCCACCCGGGCCTGCACGTCGTCGACGGGGCGGCGGTCTCGGCCAACCTGGGCGTCAACCCGTCGCTGACGATCACGGCCCAGGCCGAGCGGGCGATGTCGATGTGGCCGAAGCGCGGCGAGGCGGATCCCCGCCCGCCGCTGGGTGCGCCATATGTCCCGGTGCCACCGGTAGCGCCGGCGGCACCCGCCGTGCCGGACGGGGCGCCGGCCGCCCTGAGACGCAGGTCACCCGAGGACGCCGACTAGGCTTGGTGCCCATGACCACGCCGCCGCCGGTTCTCGTCGTCGACTTCGGCGCCCAATATGCCCAGTTGATCGCGCGCCGTGTGCGCGAGGCCCACGTCTACTCCGAGATCGTCCCGCACTCCATGCCGGTCGCGGAGATGCTCGCCAAGCGCCCCGCGGCGATCATCCTGTCCGGCGGCCCGTCGTCGGTCTACGAGGACGGCGCCCCGCAGGTCGACCCGGCGCTGTTCGGCGCCGGCGTGCCGGTCTTCGGCATCTGCTACGGCTTCCAGGCGATGGCCGTCGCGCTGCAGGGTGAGGTGAGCCACACCGGGCTGCGCGAGTTCGGCGGCACGCAGCTGAGCGTCACCGGCGAGGGCGGCGTCCTGCTGCGCGACCTGCCGGAGGAACAGTCGGTCTGGATGAGCCACGGCGACAGCGTGACCGCGGCCCCGGCCGGCTTCACGGTCACCGCCGGTTCCCCGGGCGCTCCCGTCGCCGCGTTCGAGGACCTCGACCGCCGCCTGGCCGGCGTGCAGTTCCACCCCGAGGTGGCGCACACCGTGCACGGGCAGCACATCCTCAAGCGGTTCCTCTACGACGTCGCCGGCATCGAGCCGACCTGGACGTCCAACAACATCATCGACGAGCAGGTCGAGGCGATCCGGGCCCGTGTCGGCAACAAGCGCGTGCTCTGCGCGCTCTCCGGCGGCGTCGACTCGGCGGTTGCCGCGGCCCTCGTCCACAAGGCCGTCGGTGACCAGCTCACCTGTGTGTTCGTCGACCACGGCCTGCTGCGCGCCGGCGAGGCCGAGCAGGTCGAGAAGGACTACGTGGCGGCGACCGGCATCACGCTGAAGGTGGTCGACGCGTCGCGGCGGTTCCTCGACGCGCTGGCCGGTGTGACCGACCCCGAGCAGAAGCGCAAGATCGTCGGCCGGGAGTTCATCCGGGTCTTCGAGCAGGCGGCGCGCGAGCTCGAGGCCGAGGACCACGTCGAGTTCCTGGTGCAGGGCACGCTCTACCCGGACGTCGTCGAGTCCGGCGGCGGCACGGGCACCGCCAACATCAAGTCGCACCACAACGTCGGCGGCCTCCCCGACGACCTGAAGTTCCAGCTCGTCGAGCCGCTGCGGACGCTCTTCAAGGACGAGGTGCGCCAGATCGGCGCGGCCCTCGGCCTGCCGGAAGAGATGGTCATGCGCCACCCGTTCCCGGGTCCTGGCCTGTCGATCCGCATCATCGGCGCCATCAACGAGGAGCGTCTCGCCATCCTGCGGGCGGCCGACCTGATCGCCCGCGAGGAGCTGACCGCCGCCGGCCTCGACCGCAGCGTCTGGCAGTTCCCGGTCGTGCTGCTCGCCGATGTGCGCAGCGTCGGCGTCCAGGGCGACGGCCGCACGTATGGTCACCCGATCGTGCTGCGCCCGGTCTCCAGCGACGACGCGATGACGGCCGACTGGTCCCGCCTGCCGCACGAGCTCATCGCGAAGATTTCGACCCGGATAACCAACGAGGTCCGGGAGATCAACCGCGTGGTCGTGGATGTTACGTCCAAGCCGCCGGGCACCATTGAATGGGAGTGAATCACCTTTCAGGTGGCAGTCACCCTTGCCAGGCCCGGCAAATGCCGGACAATTTACCGACGTGACTCCTGCGCTACAGCCGCTTCGGCGCATCGCGGCCTACTGTGTCTGCGCCGACGGCGACGAGATCCTGCTGGTGCGGGCCTCGGCGAAGTCCGGCACGCCCGGTGTCTGGTCGCTGCCCGGCGGTGCGGTCGACCACGGTGAGAACCCGGTCGACACCGTCGTCCGCGAAACAGCCGCGGAGACCGGCCTGTCCGTGGCGGTGGTGAGACTGCGTGACGTGCTCGCCGACATGCGGGCACTGCCGACGCGCAGCCTGACGATCCACACCGACCGGCTGATCTACGAGGTGACGGTGCGCGGCGGCGCGCTGCGCGACCGCGTCGGCCAGCCGACCGACCTCGCCCGATGGGTGACCCTCGAGGAGGCGAAGGAGCTGCCGCTGCGCCGCTTCACCGCCGACGCGCTCGGCCTGCCCGACGCCGCCACCGACATCCGGCCCGACGGCGTGCCCGAGGTGCCCTCGTTCTACGCCGTGCCCGGCCCCGACGGCCTGCACCGCGCGCAGCGGTTCGCCGCCTACGCGGTCTGCACCGACCGGCGCAACCGGGTGCTGCTCACGCGCGTCGCCGACGGGTATCCCGGCGGCGGCTCCTGGCACCTGCCGGGCGGCGGCACCGACTTCGGTGAGCAGCCGGGTGTCGCGCTCATCCGCGAGCTGGTCGAGGAGACCGGCCAGGAGGGCCGCATCGTCGAGCTCCTCGGCGTCGCCAGTCACCGCGACGCGGCGCAGCTCGGCCCGGAGGGGTATCCGATCGACTGGCACGGCGTCCGCGCGTTCTACCGCGTCCAGGTCGCCCGTTCCAGCCGCCCGGTCATCCACGACGTCGGCGGCTCGACCGCCGAGGCCCGCTGGTTCGACCCCGAGGACCTGGACGAACTCCCATTGACCGAGGTCACCGAGGAAGCGCTGCGCGGCGTCGGCTTACGCTGAGATCATGACGCGTGCGCGCATGATCACTGCCTACGGCCGGCTGGCGGGTTCGACGTCCGAGTTCGGTGGCCCGATCCGGCACGGTGAGAACCCGGCGTCCGCGGTGGTCCGGCTCTTCGCGGAGCTCCAGGGGCGGTCGGTGGCCGTTTCGGCGGTACGTGACGTGCGTGCCATTGTCACCTCGGCGTCGCACGAGGACCGGATCGTCTTCGACGTGGTCCCCGCCCCCGGGGTGCCCGAGATCGTCCCCGAGCCGGTGGAGGGCGACGGTGCCATGCCGAAGGGGCAGCGGTTCGCCGCGTACGGGTTCGCGACCGATCCCGGGGGACGGGTCCTGCTCGCCGAGATCGCCCGCGGATACCCCGGCGCGGGGCGATGGCACCTGCCCGGTGGGGGTACGGACATCGGCGAGCAGCCGGGGGAGGCGCTGCTCCGCGAACTGTTCGAGGAGACCGGGCAGCAGGGTGAGATCACGGGGTTGCTCGGCGTGACGCACCGCCGGAGCCCCGGTGCGATCGGGCCGGAGGGGTACCCGATCAACTGGCACGCGGTGCGGGCGCTGTACCGGGTGCAGGTGCCCGTGCCGTCGCCACCCACAGTGACGGAGGCGGCCGGCGGGTCGACCGCGACCGCGGCGTGGTTCGCGCCCGAGGAATTGCCTGGACTGCCCACCACGGAGGTCGTCCAGTGGGCCGTCTCACTTCCGCAACGGCGTAGTGACGGGAATCGTTAAAATGGACGAGAGGTTAACTTCAGGCTACGCTCGGTAGTTCTTATGTTCGCCTTCCTTGGCGGTTTCCCGCCTGAGGCATCGCCAACTGCGACCTGATATGCGATGGTGTAGATCGCGAGATGGTCTCGCAAAAACGGACACAGAGGGTCAATAGCCCCCTGATTGATACCGTGGGAACCCCGTTCCCTACATGGAGGATCAGTGCCGAGAGCACCTTGGCAGCGACGACGCACCACGGACAGCCCACGTCCGGGAGGGGGCCGGCAATGGGCCGGACGGCTGCGGCGCAGCGGTTCATTGGCCCGCCAGGTGCTCTTCGCCGGACGGGTCGGGCGCCGCAGTGACAGCAATGTCGCAGGAGCCACCTCGCTGGTCGTTCCGCCCGCAGAAACCGACGCCCGCTCCGGACGGGTCCGTCTCCCGCGCCTGCGCATGCGTCGCCGTGACGGACTGTCACGAGACATCGTCGCTGTCGCGCCGGTCAGCCCCGCCATGCCGGCGTCCGCCTCGGCCTCAGCGCTGGCCGAGGAAGGGCAGTCGCTCAGCATCCCGCTGCTGCCGGGTGAGCCCACGATCGCCCGGCGCATCCGGTTCGCGCTCGTCAACGCCTGCACCATCAGCAGCCTCATGCTGGGCCTGTCGGCGATCTTCATCGCGATCAACCACGGCGACGTCCGCGTGGCGGCCAGCCTGCTGATCGCGTGTGTCGTCTTCGACGGCCTCGACGGCTTCCTCGCCCGCCGCCTCGGCGTGGCCAGCCCGTTCGGTGCTCAGATGGACTCGCTCGCCGACATGTGCTCGTTCGGCCTGGCGGCGCCCGTCGTGGTCTACGCCTGGCTCAACGGCTCCGCCCCGAGTCTTGTCCTGGTGCCCGCCTGTGCCCTGGTGGCCGCGTGCGCCGCGATCCGCCTGGCCCGGTTCAACGTGTCACCGAAGGACGGCCGCTTCTTCTGCGGTGTGCCGACCACGATGTGTGCGGCGGTGCTCGCCCTGGGCACGCTGATCGCGCCCGAGATGCCTCCGGTCATCCGGGTCGCCGGCGTGGCGCTGCTCGGCCTGGCGATGGTGTCCAGCTTCCCGTATGCGAAGCTCGCCCGCCTGGTGAAGCTGCCGCCGTGGCTCCTGGTCCTGCCGGTCATCGGCGCCCTGGTGGACTACCGGGTCACCTTCGTGGTGGTCGTCCTGGCCTACCTGGTCAGCGGCCCGGTCCTCTGGCTCCGCCAGCGCAACCAGCCCGCTTAGGCCCTGTCCTGCCCTTCGACCGACGGAAGCGCCCCGGCCCTTGTTCAAGGGACCGGGGCGCTTCCCGTTCGGTGCTGATCAGATCCAGGTGGCGATCACCGTCTGGCCGCCGACGACGCGGTCGCCCGGGGCCACCACCGGGGTCGCCTTGTCTGCCGGCAGGTAGACGTCGGTGCGGGAGCCGAAGCGGATCAGGCCGAACCGCTCGCCCTTGGCGAGCAGCGAGCCGACCGGGGCGCGCTGCACGATCCGCCGGGCGATCAGGCCCGTGCGCTGGACCACCGCGACCGGGCCGTGGGCCGTCTCCAGCAGCGTGTAGGCGGCCACGTTGTGCTCGGCCTCCGGCTTCATCGCCGCGGCGTATCCGCCGTCCTCCACGAAGTAGTCGACCACCTTGCCGGCCACGGGCGAGCGGTTGACGTGCACGTCCAGCACCGACAGGAAGACCGCGATCCGGAGGAACTCCACCTCGCCGAAGCGCTTGTCGTGCATCCGCTCCACACCGAGGACCTTGCCGTCGCTGGCGGCCACCACGGCGCTCGGGTCCTCCGGGACCTCGCGCTGCGGGTCGCGGAAGAACGCCGCCACCGGAGCCGCGGCCAGCGCGGGCACCAGCCACAGCTTCGACTTCGGGCGGGCGGCCTTGGCCAGGGCGGCCAGGCCCAGCGCGATTCCCGCGGCGGCCACGCCGTTGGAGTCGATGTTCATGCCACGGGTCAGCGGGACGCTGGACGGCCGCAGGGCGGGCAGCAGGTTGGCGGCCAAGCCGTGGTCGGCCGGGGTGTGGCGCAGCCGGTGGACACGGACGGGCGGCACGTTGCGCAGCACCAGGTCGCTGCCGACGCCGTAGAGGGCGGCCTGGCGCTCGACCTCGTCGGCCGCGCCGCTGGGCATGCGGGTCGCCGGAACGGCGACCGTGAGCACGCCGCCGGTGCTGACCAGCTTGCTCAGCGTGCCGAGCACCTCACGCGCGTCCTCGGCGCCACCGGTGAGCGCCTCGGCGTGGATCACCACGTCGGCCGGCTCGGCGGCGTCGAGGGAGTCGACCACTCGGGTACGCTCGGCCACCCAGCGGCCCTGCCGTTCCACGTGCTCGCGAAGGGCGGCCGCGCCTTCGGCACCGGAGGCGACGACGGTCAGCCGGTCTTCGGGCAGCAGCGCGTCGATCGCGGCGGCCAGGGCGGCGGAACCGGCGGCCGCGCCGACCAGCAGGCCGGTCTTGGGACCGCCGTGGCGGGCGAGCTCGGAGGCAAGAACCCGGGCGGCGCGGTCACCGATCTGGACCGGGCGGCCAGCGGGAAACTGGGTCATCTGGGAAAGACTCCTCGCAAAAGTATTGGCCGGCGGGGTGATACACCCCGCCGGCCAGCATATTCGGTCGTCAGTCCAAGTCGTCCGGGTCGTAGTCGTAATCGCGCTTCTGAGCTGGGCTCACCGGTGTGACGGCCGGCATCTTGTCGCTTTTCTCGGGCTTGTCGGAGCGGAGTGCTCCCAGCAGGCCCAGCAGGCCGAAGACGATCAGACCGACGGCGACGATCCAGCCGGCGTTCAGGTGCACCGAGACGGCCTGGTTGAACAGCCAGACGATCACGATGCCCAGGAAGATCAGGCCGAAGGTCAGGGAGACGCCGTCGGTGCGGTGCGGCTTCATCGGGTCACCTCAAGGTTGCCGTAGTCGAGGTCGAGGTCCAGGTGGAGACGGCCACCACCGATCCCGTCCGCGCCGTTGTCGACGAACTGGTGGCGCTGGTTGAAGCCCCCGCAGGCAGCGCCGAAGATGTGGCAGTCGCCGCCGTCGACCCGCACGTCGATCGTCACGTCGACGTTGGGCGGCAGTACGACTCGCAGGTTGCCGTAGCCGACCCGCAGGATCAGTTCCTCGTCGTGCCCGGTGAAGTCGAGCTGCGACAGGTTGGCGTTGATGTCGCCGATGTCGGTGCGATACGAGCGGTTCAGCTGCTCCACCGTCACCGGGTTGATGTTGATGCTGGCCACGCGCTCCGGCCGCAGGCCGTTGTTCGCGGTCGACGCGGTCGCGATCGCCAGGGCGATGCTCAGCAGCGCACCCAGCAGGATCAGCACCCGCGCCCGGCCCAGCCAGGCTCCCACGATCAGGCCGAGCGCCACGATCGCCAGCGGCACCGCGAAGAACGTGCTGGCCTTGAAGTTCACGACGCTCACCTCGAGCACCGTCAGCACGCCGAGCGCGAGACAGATCAGCGAGAACGTCAGCCGGCCCAGCTTGGACCGCTCCTTCGGCGGCTTCGGCGGCTTGGGTGGCATCGGCGCGAGCCCCGGGTACGGCGAGGTGGGCACGCCGGGCGGCGGGTAACCGAGCGACGCCGCATACGGGCTCTTGCTGCTGAACGGCCCGTGCGGGGCGAACGGCGGCCGGTATCCGGGCGCCGTGACCGGCGGCATGGGCGGGAGCGGCGACAGTGGCGGCTGGGGCGCGCGGAAGGTCGGCGGGGGCGGCGCGACCGGCGGCCGAGGCGCCGTGACCGGAGCGTCGGCGGGCGCGCCGAACTGCATCGTCGACGGATCCGCGGCCGGACCGGCGGTCGGAGCGGCCGGCTGGAACGGAGGCTGGAACGGAGGCTGGAACGGAGGCTGGAACGGCGGGGCCGACGGCGGGAAGGGGCCTGGCGGCGTCCCGGGCGGCGGCACGTACGGCCCGGCGGGTGCCGCCTGCTGACCGCTGCCCTGCCCGCGGACGAGCAGCGCGACCACCCCGATGACCACGGCCAGCCCGACCATGGCGGCGCCGACGTTGCGCGACATGACCAGCACGAAGGCCAGCACCGCGGCGACACCGATCACGATCGCGACCGGCGCCGAGGTGTTGGACCGGCCGCGGCCCAGCAGCGCCTCCAGCGGCGAGCCGGTGTCGCCCTCGGCGGGCAGCAGGAGCCACCCGACGAGGTACGCGACGATGCTCACCCCGCCGGCCAGCGTCAGCACGGCGAAGATCACCCGCCAGAGTGTCGGGTCGGTGTTGGTGGCGCGGCCGATCGCGGCGCAGACGCCGGCGACGTAGCGGCCCTGCTGGGGGCGGACGAGATTGGCGCGGATGAACGTCGCTCCGGCTCCCACGAAGGGCGGCAGGCCGCCGGATGGCGCCCCACCGGGCGGCGTCCCACCGGGGGGCGTCCCACCGGGCGGTGGCGTCCAGCCCGGAGGCTGCTGGTCCTGTGGGGCCTGCTGGTTCGTCTGGTCCTGCTGGTTCGTCTGGTCCTGCTGGGGCGGCGGGTCCTGCTGCGGCTGCTGGCGGTGCGGGGGCTCTTCGCCGTCGTGCGCGGCCGGCTGCGGCTCGGGAGCGGTGGCACCGGCGGCGGCGCGCTCGGCCGGCGGCGCGCTCACCGGCGGCTCGGCCCCGAGCGGCTTCGTCGCGGGGTATTCGCGCTGCGCGTCCAGCCGGTCGGTCTCGGCGGCCGTCAGGTAGTCGGCCTCGTAGCTGGGCGTGTCAAGATCCAGGGTGTTGTCACCGGCGCCGCCAGCGGCGGGCGCGGCTGTGTCACGGTCGGCCGCCTTCGGCTCGTCCGCGGCCCGTTCCGCGGCGGCATCGGCGGCCGGCTCGTCGGCGGCAGGCGGGTTCGTCATGTCAACCATGCTCGCGGACACCGGGCCGTACCTGCCTCAGGCATCGACCCTGACACCACCCTGATTTGCCGGGCTCCGGGGCCTTCGGAGTGGTCTGCGCCGGGACCGCCGTGTGACGATTTGGTGGACCGCCGACCGCGACGAGCCCGAAACGAGTCTGATGACCAGCCCCATGCCTGCGCGCCGCCTCTACCGCGACCCCGGAGACCGGGTCGTCGCGGGGGTCGCCGCCGGGCTCGCGGAGCATCTCGGCGCCTCGGTCGTGCTCATCCGGGTGGCCTTCGTCGCGCTGGCCGCCTTCGACGGCCTGGGCGCGTTGCTGTATGCCGCGTTCTGGGCCGTCCTGCCGATGCCGCCGTCCGTGCGCCCCGGCGGTCGCAACGTCAACCAGCTGTTCTCGTTCCTCGCGCTCGGCATCGGCATCGTCCTGCTGCGGCTGATGCTGCAGCCCAGCGGCGGCGTCGAGGCGGTGATCGGCTGGCTGGCCGCGGTCATCGCCCTCGGCGCCGGCATCATCTGGCACCAGGCCGACCCGAAGCGCCGCGAGCGCTGGTCGGCGACCGTGCCGGGGATGCCGTGGCTCGGCGCGGTGGTGGACAACAACCGGAAGTCGTATCTGCTGCGCTTCGTCGGCGGCGGCCTGCTGGTCGTGATCGGCATCATCGGCGTGTTCGTGGCCGGGGTGCCGCTGGACGGCGTGCCGTTCTCCTCGATCGGATACGGGCTGGGTTTCGCGGCCGTCGCGCTCGCCGGTGTCGGCCTGGCGCTGGCCCCGCTGCTGTATCGCATGTTCACCCAGCTCAGCACCGAGCGCGAGGCCCGGGTGCGCGAGCAGGAGCGGGCCGACATCGCCGCGATGATCCACGACCAGGTGCTGCACACGCTCGCGCTCATCCAGCGCAACGCGGGCGACGTCAAGGAGGTCCAGCGCCTCGCCCGCGGCCAGGAGCGGACGCTGCGCAACTGGCTGTACAAGCCGACAGCCTCGCCGATGGAGAAGCTCAGCGCGGCGCTGGAGGAGGCGTCGGCGGAGGTCGAGGACACCTTCGCGATCGCGGTGGAGACGGTGGTCGTCGGCGATCTCGACGTCGACGAGAAGATCGCGGCGATCGTCGCCGCCGCCCGTGAGGCCCTGGTCAACGCGGCCAAGCACGCGAAGGTACACACGATCTCCCTCTATGCCGAGGTCGAGCCCGACTGTGTGAGCGTCTTCGTGCGTGACCGGGGTGTCGGGTTCGACCTGTCGACAGTGCAGGATGATCGGCACGGCGTGCGCGGTTCGATCATGCTGCGCATGCAGCGCCACGGCGGCAAGGCCGAGATCCGCAGCACGCCGGGTGACGGCACCGAGGTGCGGCTCAGCATGCCGATCAACACGGAGGCACTGCGCAAGAAGGCCACTGCAACGGAAAGCGGAGAACGATGAGCAGCGAAGCGACCCCGCGACTGCGGGTGTTCCTGGTCGACGACCACGCGATGTTCCGGGCCGGCGTGCGCGCCGAGCTCGGCGTCCACGTCGACGTTGTCGGTGAGGCCAGCGCGGTGGTCGAAGCGGTGCAGAAGATCTCCGCGTTGGAGCCCGACGTGGTCCTCCTCGACGTCCACATGCCCGACGGCGGCGGTCGCGCGGTCCTGGAGGCGATGCGCCGCAGCCACCCGAACGTGCGCTTCCTCGCGCTGTCGGTCTCCGATGCCGCCGAGGACGTCATCGGCCTGATCCGGGCCGGAGCCCGTGGATACGTCACCAAGACGATCTCGCCCGACGAGCTGGCCGACGCCATCCGGCGGGTCGCCGACGGCGATGCGGTGTTCAGCCCGCGGCTCGCCGGGTTTGTCCTCGACGCCTTCGCCGCCCGCCCGGACGCCCCGGTGGCCGACCCCGAGCTCGACCAGCTGACCAACCGTGAGCGGGAGGTGCTGCGGCTCCTCGCCCGGGGGTATGCCTACAAGGAGATCGCCAAGGAGCTCTTCATCTCGATCAAGACCGTGGAGACCCACGTGTCGAACGTCCTGCGGAAGCTCCAGATGTCGAACCGTTACGAGCTGTCACGCTGGGCCGCCGACCGCCGTCTGGTCTGAGATTTTTTCTACGCTTATCGGGCAAACCGGTGTTACTCCTGTGACTGGTGTTGCTGACGGGGTGACAAAGAGGGGGCAGAAGGACTACAAACACTCCGCCACGTGACCCCACACAGAAGGCGGTCGTCACCTTGTCCTACATCCCTCGCTGGGCCGGTGCCGCCGGAGCCGTGATCGTCGGGGGCGCCTTGGCCCTGGGTGGCGCAGGAGTCGCCGCCGCCGAGACCGCCACCCCCGCCACCGGCAGCCAGGTCTTCCTGGACACCCCGGCAACCTCTGCGAAGATCATCAACGCGAAGCAGACGGACGCGCAGCACCCGAACGGCACCGAGGCCCTCGCCCGCCGGATCGGCCTGAAGGTCGCCGGTTCCGACGCGACCGTGCTCGCCTACTGCATCGACTACAAGCACGACATCAAGGACCCGAACTACGTCGAGGGCACCTGGGCCCCGAACAAGAACGGCACTCCCACCCCGGAGGAGCTCAGCCAGGTCCAGTGGGTGCTCACCCACTCATATCCGGTGCTCAGCGTCGACGCCGTGATCGCCGCGGCGAAGGCGACCAAGCCGGCCGGCACGGACGACGCGTTGCTCACCAAGCTCGTCTACGCGGGCACTCAGAGCGCCATCTGGACGATCACCGACGGTGACGTCTACCAGTTGCGCCCCGACAACGAGGGCTTCAACACCGTGCCGAACGCGGCCCCCGATCAGTACGGCCTGATCGTCGCGATCAACGACTACCTGGTGAAGGCGTCGAAGACCCCGGCCGAGGAGCCGCAGCCGAAGCTCGTCATCAACCCGGCGACGCTGTCCGGGGAGGCGGGCAAGAAGATCGGCCCGTTCACCGTCGAGTCAGGCGGCGGCACCGCCACGCTGACCGCTGTCGGCGGCGAGCTCGTCGACGCCGACGGCAAGCCGGTCACCAAGCTGTCCAACGGCGGCAAGTTCTACGTGGTGGCTGAGGCGGCCGGTGAGGTCACCGTCAACGCCAAGGGCAGCGGTTCGGTGCCGATCGGGCGGGTCTTCGTCACGAAGGCCGATCCGGACAAGCACCAGAAGCTGATTCTCGCGGGGGTCGCCGGCACCGAGCTGGAGGCGTCCGCCAAGGTCACCGTCACCCCACCGGTGCCGCACCTGCCGGTCACCGGTGCGAAGGTGACCGGAGCCATCACGGCCGGCGTGCTGCTGGTGGCCGGCGGCGTGGCACTGCTGCTGGTGGTCCGGCGCCGTCGGGTGAAGTTCACGGCCTAGACGCGGAGGCGGAGGCGTTCACACGGTCGAGAAGACCGAGAACGCCTCCGCCAGCCGTCCCTCGGGCAGGCCGCCGGCCCGCGCCGTCGCCGCCATCCGCGCCCGGATCATGTCTGAGAAGTCCGGGATATGCGATGTCTGCGACACGTGCGCCTGTAGGGCCGCCACCTTCCGGGGGAACACGTCGGTGATGTCGACCACATGGTCCGGGTCGGGTCCGCCGCTGTACCAGATCTCGCGGACGGTCCAGGGATCGAGCTCCAGGTCCATGAAGATGAACGGGTTGCGCGCGTCCGGATAAACCGCGCACGTCGTCGCCTCGCCCGCCGCCAGGTGGTCGGGATGGCTCGGCCCGGCGATGCGGTCCCAGCGGCGCAGCGGCGAGTTGGTCAGCACGCGGTCGGGCCGGAAGCGGCGGATCGCCGCGGTGATGTCCCGGCGCAGCTCGATCGACGGGGTGAGCAGGCCGTCACGGTACCCGTCGAGGAACTCCACCTGCTTGACCCCGACCGCCGCCGCGGCGGCCCGCTGTTCCGCCTCGCGCAGGATCGGCATCTGCTCGCGGGGCGTGTCGTCGAAGCCGCCGGCGTCGCCCCTGGTCACCAGGAGATACGCAACCTCGAGCCCGGCGTCGACCCAGCCGGCGACGGTGCCGGCCGCCCCGAAGTCGACGTCGTCCGGGTGCGCATGGATACAGAGCACGCGCTGCACGTCGGTCAGCGGTGTGGCCGACGGGGGAAAGCCCATTTAGAGCGGTCCCCGGCCGGCGCGCAGGATCAGCAGCGCGAGCTGCGTGCCGTCGGCGCCGAGCTCCGCGCTGAAGCGCTCCAGGATCTCGCGCTCGCGGGACAGCACGAGGCGGGTGCCACCGGCGGCGATGCGCGTCTTGCCGACCTCCTGGGAGATCGCCGCGCGCTCCTTCCACAGCGCGACCAGCGCGGCGTCGATCTCGTCGATGCGGTGGCGCAGGCCGGCGATGTGATCCTCCGGCGAAGGGGTTGCCGACTCGGCGTCGGCGGGCTGCTGTTCCATCGTGATGGCGGCCATTCTCTTGTCCTTGTCAGGTCTGGCTGGTGCTCCGCCCGGGAACGCGAACGCCCCGGGCGGGAGCCCGGGGCGTCGGTAGGTTTGCGATCAGGCGCGACCTACGGCTGCCGGACTCCCGCAGCCGTAAAAAAAGTAGTAGCGCACCTGCTCGATCACGTAGCCGAGTATGGCACGCGCCTGTCGGCTCCGTGAAGGTCTTCCGCAGGGTGGGACGCGTCGCGTTTCGGTCAGCGGCCCGCCGAGAAGTGTCGGTGGGTCGGCATAGACTCGCCCCTGCGATGCATGCTCTCTTCGAAGTGCCTCAGTCCCGCTCGCCGGAGCCCTCGGCGCAGCGTCCGCCCCAGCCTGATCTGCTGGCCGGTCTCAACGGTCCCCAGCGTGACGCGGTGACCCACGAGGGTCAGCCGCTGCTCATCGTCGCCGGTGCCGGCTCGGGCAAGACCAGAGTCCTCACCAGCCGGATCGCCTATCTGCTGGCGGCGCGCAACGTGCACCCCGGCGAGATCATCGCGATCACCTTCACCAACAAGGCCGCCGGCGAGATGAAGGAGCGGGTCGCCAGGCTCGTCGGCAACCGTGCCCGGCTGATGTGGGTGTCCACCTTCCACTCCGCCTGTGTGCGCATCCTGCGCGCCGAGCACGACCACGCCGGGCTCAAGTCGACCTTCTCGATCTACGACGCCGACGACTCCCGCCGGCTCATGCAGCTGGTGGCCCGCGAGCTCGACCTCGACCCCAAGCGCTACCCGGCCCGCGGCCTGGCGGCACAGGTGTCCAACCTCAAGAACGAGCTCGTCGACCCGGATGCCTTCGCCGCCACCGCCAAGGGCCCGGCGGAGCGGGCGCTCGCCGAGGCCTACACGCTCTACCAGCAGCGGCTCGCCGACGCGCACGCCCTCGACTTCGACGATCTGATCATGCGGGTCGTCCACCTGCTGCAGAGCCACCCGGAGGTCGCCGAGACCTACCGGCGCCGGTTCCGCCACGTGCTCGTCGACGAGTACCAGGACACCAACCACGCGCAGTATGCGCTGATCAAGGAGCTGGTGGGCGACAGCGGCGAGTTGTGCGTCGTCGGTGACGCCGACCAGTCCATCTACGCGTTCCGCGGCGCCACGATCCGCAACATCCTGGAGTTCGAGCGCGACTTCCCCAACGCGCACACGATCCTGCTGGAGCAGAACTACCGCTCGACCCAGACGATCCTGTCGGCGGCCAACGCCGTGATCGGGCGCAACACCGAGCGCAAGCCCAAGCGCCTGTGGAGCGACCAGGGCGCCGGCGAGCAGATCGTCGGCTACGTCGCCGACACCGAGCACGCCGAGGCCGACTGGGTGGCCCGCGAGATCGACCGCCTGTCCGACAACGAGGGCGTCCGCCCCGGTGACGTGGCGGTCTTCTATCGCACCAACGCCCAGTCCCGCGTCTTCGAGGAGATGTTCATCCGCTTCGGCCTGCCCTACAAGGTGGTCGGCGGTGTCCGCTTCTACGAGCGCAAGGAGGTCCGCGACGCCCTCGCCTACCTCCGCGCCGTGGTCAACGACGATGACACGGTGAGCATCCGCCGCATCCTCAACACCCCGCGCCGCGGCATCGGCGACCGGGCGGAGGCGTGCGTCGAGGCCCTGGCCAGCCGAGATCGCATCTCCTTCGGCGCGGCTCTCCGCTGCGCCTCGGAGGCGCCCGGCATCTCGACCCGTGCGGTCAACGCGATCGGCGAGTTCGTGACGCTGCTCGACGAGCTGCGCGCCCTGGCCGAGACGGCGCTGCCCGAGGAGGTGCTGGAGGCCGCGCTGGAGCGCTCCGGCTACCTCAGTGAGATCGAGGAGAGCACCGACCCGCAGGAGGCGGGGCGCGTGGAAAACCTCCAGGAGCTCGTCAGCGTCGCCAGGGAATACACGGAGCGGGCCGAGGCCACCATCGCCGTCGCCGCCGAGCAGGGCGACGCGACCGCCGCCCCGCCGCCCACGATCGCCGGCTTCCTGGAGCAGGTCTCCCTGGTCGCCGACGCGGACCAGATTCCCGACGACGACCCCGACCACACCGGTGTCGTCACGCTGATGACCCTGCACACCGCCAAGGGCCTCGAGTTCCCGGTCGTCTTCCTCACCGGCCTGGAGGACAGCGTCTTCCCGCACCAGCGGTCGATGAGCGACAAGAAGGAGCTGGAGGAGGAGCGCCGCCTGGCCTACGTCGGCATCACCCGGGCCCGCCAGCGCCTCTACATCTCCCGAGCGGTGACCAGGTCCGCCTGGGGTCAGCCCGCCTACAACCCGCCGTCGCGCTTCCTCGAGGAGCTGCCCTCGGAGCTGGTGCGCTGGGAGCGCACGGACGCTGCGTACACCAGCTGGTCGGGCCGCGCCGGCGTCGGCGGCCGTGGCTCCGGCACCAGCCAGTCGCGCACCTCGTCCTTCGTCGGCAACACCCCGAAGGCCGCCCAGTTGGCCGCCAAGCTCGGCCTCGACGCGTCCAAGCTCTCGACGGCCAGCGAGCTGCAGCGCGACATCCCCTCCCTGGCCGTCGGCGATCGCGTCAACCACCAGCGATACGGTCTGGGCCGGGTCCTGGCCGTCGAAGGCCAGGGCGCCCGTGCCCAGGCCCAGGTCGACTTCGGCGACCAGGTCATGTGGATCGTCCTGCGCCACGCCCCGATCGACAAGCTGTAACAACGTTCCGCTCGGCCCGGGCCTGCGCGGACCGCTCAGGCCATGTGCCGGCGCTGGTCGCGGGCTGGTCGCGGGCTGGTCGCGGGCTGGTCGCGCGCTGGTCGCGTCTGTCCATGGGTGGGTCCACATGGTGCCGCCGGCGTCACGGTGCCTGGAGTCCACGCGTGGTGCCGGAATTCACGCGGTGCCGGAGTCCGCGTGGTGCCTGGAGTTCGCACGCCGTGCGCCGCTCGGCCGCGCGCCACCCACCCCGGTGGTCCGGCTCGGGCCGTGTGCCGCTCGGGGCGTGGGTTGATCAGGGCGTGAGTCGCTCAGGCCGTGACCCGTTCGTGGGAGTCTGCCATCTGCGGCGCCGTGATGCCGATGCCCGCGCAGGCGAGGCGGCCACACTGCCGAAAAGCCGCCGCCCATAGGCGGAGGTCATGATCGCGGACGTTTCGGTGATCCGTGACCCCGCAAAACGTCCGTGATCATGGAAATGAACTAGGAATAGATCGACTCGGTGTGTTTCTGAATGTCCACGCCGTGCTTGCGCATGAAGGACAGCGGCTCGATCGGCTTGTCGTTCTGGCGGACCTCGAAGTGGAGGTGCGAGCCGAACGAGTGCCCGGTATTGCCGGTCAACGCGATCTTGTCGCCGGCCCGGACCGTCTGGCCCTCGCGGCACAGGAGCTTCGACGCGTGGCCGTAGACGGTCACGATGCCGTCGCCGTGGTCGATCATGACGTTGTATCCGTAGCCGCCGTTCCAGCGGCACACGACGACCTTGCCGGCCGCGACCGCCATGAACGGGGTGCCCTGCGGGGCGCCCAGGTCGACGCCCGGGTGCAGGCGGCCCCAGCGTGTGCCGTAGAACGAGGTCAGCGTGTAGTTGCGCAGGGGGAGGATCCACACGTCGGGGGCCGGCTGGTTGGTCGTCGACGTGTGCGAGTCGCCGCGGCTGGCACGATCGGCCGAGCGGGCGGTGATGTCGTCGAAACTGCCGCTCGCCTCCAGCGCCAGGGTGTCGGTGCGTGGCTCCGGCAGCGCGGCGGACGTGCCCAGCGCGACGATGCCGGCCCCGACGACCGCGGTCGTGAGCACGGCCGCATAGCGGCCGTGCGGCGTCTGCATGCGGCGGCGTCCCCGGTAATTCCCGCGCGGTATCTCATCGTCCACGCGAAAACCTCCGAATCCGACCGGGAAAACGTACAGCCCAAGAGCAACAATTCGATGAAGCCGAACGTCACGGTAGCCATTCCGAAAGGGCCCCACAACCCGAGGAGCGCGCCACGCCGGGGCCGCGGTGCAATCACCCCCGGCCGGTTGGTTGTGCGTAACCGGAGGCATGCCGAACTCGTTGCCGAGCCGTCCCTGACGCCGTCCGGTGCGCCTGCGGTACCTTCAGGCCAGAAGTCGCACCCAACAGGGAAGGACAGGTGAAGATGAGCGCGCGGACCCGCGTCGTTATCGCCAAACCCGGCCTTGACGGACATGATCGAGGCGTCAAGATCGTTGCCCGGGCGCTGCGGGACGCCGGCATGGAGGTCATCTACACCGGCCTGCACCAGTCGCCCGAGCAGATCGTCGAGACCGCGATCCAGGAGGACGCCGACGCCGTCGGCCTGTCCGTGCTCTCCGGCGCGCACATGACCCTGTTCCGCAGGGTCATCGAGCTGCTCGCCGAGCGGGGCGCCGACGACGTCGTGGTGTTCGGTGGCGGCATCATCCCCGACGAGGACCTGCCGGAACTGGAACGGCTCGGCGTAGCGAAGATTTTCACTCCCGGTGCGACCACCCAAGCGATCGTGGAATGGGCCAGAGCACATATCGTGCCGGCCGCCGCATAACGCCCGTGGCGTAAAACGTGCCATAGGTTGCGACAAATGTGACGAATAAAGGGAGGGGCCGGACGCACCCCTCACACGTCCGGCCCCTCTATCGCACGATGCCCCGCCGCCACCCCTCGACCGACAGGGCATCGGCCGTTTCTGGTGCCGGCCCTACCCTCGGGGTTCGTGCCCCGTGGGCGGGCCGACACTGCTCTCAACGACGGCCGGACAGGAGGGTTACGCGCCCCACGCGGTGTCCCCCGGAAGTGAGAAAGTGGAATCGGGCACACCGGGCACCCGCGCGCGGTGTAGCCCGGTGTGCCTGGTTAGGCTGCGAGCGTTGAGCCGTCCTCGCGATGGGGCAGGCGGCACGGTTGACGGATCGGGACCACTGTGGACCTGTACGAGTACCAGGGGCGCGCCCTCTTCGCCAAGCACGGGCTCCCCGTGCTGGGCGGCGGTGTCGCCGAGACCCCTGAAGAGGCCCGGGCGATCGCCGAGGAGCTCGGCGGGCGGGTTGTCATCAAAGCTCAGGTGAAGGTCGGCGGCCGCGGCAAGGCCGGCGGCGTCAAGCTGGCCGAGGGCGCCGACGAGGCGACCGCGCGCGCCACCGACATCCTCGGCATGGACATCAAGGGCCACACGGTCCACAAGGTCATGGTGACCACCACGGCCGACATCGCCGAGGAGTACTACTTCTCCTACCTGCTCGACCGCGCGAACCGCACGTTCCTGTGCATCGCCAGTGTCGCGGGCGGCATGGAGATCGAGACCGTCGCCCACGACGCGCCGGAGAAGGTCGCCAAGGTCGCGATCGACGCGGTGAAGGGCGTCGACGAGGCGACCGCGCGCCGGATCGTCGAGCGGGCTCAGTTCCCGGCCGAGGTCGCCGACCAGGTCGTCGACATCGCGGTCAAGCTGTGGCAGGCGTTCGTCGCCGAGGACGCCACGCTGGTTGAGGTCAACCCGCTCGCGAAGACCGCCGACGGCACCGTCCTGTGCCTCGACGCCAAGGTCACGCTCGACGCGAACGCCGACTTCCGCCAGCCCGAGCACGAGGCGCTCGAGGACAAGGCCGCGGTCGACCCGCTGGAGCAGGCGGCCAAGGAGAAGAACCTCAACTACGTGAAGCTCGACGGCAACGTCGGCATCATCGGCAACGGTGCCGGCCTGGTCATGTCGACCCTCGACGTGGTGGCCTACGCCGGCGAGGGTCTCGGCAGCAAGCCGGCCAACTTCCTCGACATCGGCGGCGGCGCGAGCGCGCAGGTCATGGCCAACGGCCTGGAGATCGTGCTCGGCGACCCCGACGTGAAGAGCGTCTTCGTCAACGTCTTCGGCGGCATCACCGCCTGCGACGCGGTCGCCAACGGCATCGTGCAGGCCCTGCAGCTGCTCAAGGACCGCGGCGAGGAAGTCGCCAAGCCGCTGGTGGTCCGCCTCGACGGCAACAACGCCGAGGAGGGGCGCCGGATCCTCGACGAGGCCGCCAACCCGCTCATCGAGCGGGTCGACACGATGGATGGTGCGGCCCGTCGCGCCGCCGAGCTCGCAGCGAGTGGGGTGTAGGACCATGGCGGTATGGCTGACCGAGTCCAGCAAGGTCATCGTCCAGGGCATGACCGGCGCCGAGGGCTCCAAGCACACCAGGCGCATGCTCGCCGCAGGCACTGACGTGGTCGGTGGTGTCAACCCGCGCAAGGCCGGCCAGCAGGTCGACTTCGACGGCACCAAGCTCCCGGTCTTCGCGAGCGTCGCCGAGGCGATGGAGCAGACCGGCGCCGACACCACCGTGATCTTCGTCCCGCCGGCCGGCACCAAGTCGGCCGCAGTCGAGGCGATCGACGCGCAGATCCCGCTCGCCGTGGTCATCACCGAGGGCGTGCCGGTGCACGACACCGCCGCGTTCTGGGCGCACGCGCAGGCGACCGGCAACAAGACCCGCATCATCGGGCCGAACTGCCCCGGCATCGCGAGCCCCGGCAAGTCCAACGCCGGCATCATCCCGGCCGACATCACCGGCCCGGGCAAGATCGGTCTGGTCAGCAAGTCGGGCACGTTGACGTACCAGATGATGTACGAACTTCGTGACATCGGCTTCTCGACCTGCATCGGCATCGGCGGTGACCCGGTCATCGGCACGACGCACATCGATGCGCTCGCCGCGTTCGAGGCCGACCCCGAGACCGCCGCGATCGTCATGATCGGCGAGATCGGCGGCGACGCCGAGGAGCGGGCCGCGGACTTCATCAGGTCCAACGTGCGCAAGCCGGTCGTCGGCTACATCGCCGGCTTCACTGCGCCGCCCGGCAAGACCATGGGCCACGCCGGTGCGATCATCTCCGGCTCGGCGGGCACCGCCGACGCGAAGAAACTGGCGCTCGAAGCGGTCGGTGTGCGTGTCGGCAAGACGCCGACCGAGACCGCGAACCTGATGCGCGCTCTCGTCAACGCGCTCTGAGCGCGAAAGAACGACGGATTCGGACGGCCGGGGTGAGTGACCGGCCGTCCGGTCTTTGACACAGTAAGAGCGATGCCGACCACCCCTGAGGAACCGGAGGACGGGGCGCAGACCCGGCTCGAGGACCGGGAGACCGTACGCCTGCCGATCCAGCGGCGGCCGGCGCGGGGCAAGGGCCCCGCCCGCCGTCCGGCCCGCCGTGCCCCGCTCGCGCTCGCCGCCACGGTCACGACGCTGTGGGCGGCTCTCGTGTCGCTCGTCCCGACCCTCGTCGTCGTCTGGCTGCTGCACGCCGTCGACAGCTCGGGTGCCCCGGCCGGCCAGGTGTTGCGCCTCGGGCTGGCCGGCTGGCTGCTGGCGCACTGGGTGCCGCTCCAGACCGGCCTCGGGCCCATCAGCCTCGCCCCGCTCGGCCTCACCGCCGTGGCGGTGTGGCGGGTCAGCCGCGCGGGCGTCCACACCGCTCGCGCCATCGGAGCCAGGGCAAGGCCGCGCAACGCACGGTGGTCGCCCTGGCCCGCGCTCCGTGCCGCGCTTTCGATCGGGGTCGTGTACGGCCTGTGCGGCGCCCTCGCCGCCACGATCGCCGGCCACAAGGGCGTCGACGTCTCCGTCGTGCGAGCCGGCCTCACACTGGCCGTGTTCGGCCTGCTGGCCGGTGCGCTGGGGGCGTTCACCGAGGCGCGTGGCGTAGCCCGCCTCGCCGTCAGGATGCCGGCGGTGCTGCGTGACGCGACCCGCACCGGCGCCGTCACCGCGCTGCTGATCCTCGGCGCCGGGGCCGCCGTGACCGGCATGGCGGTGGCGTTCAGCGGCGGCGACGCGAGCCAGATCATCGACGACTACCACACCGGCATCGCGGGGCAGGTCGGGCTCGTGGTCGTCTGCGCGTTCTTCGCCCCGAACGTGGCCACCTGGGCCGCCAGCTACGTGGTCGGGCCCGGCTTCCAGATCGGCACGGAGACCTCGATCAGCGCGGCGGAGGTGTCGGTCGGGCCGCTGCCCGCGGTACCGCTGCTGGCCGGGCTGCCGACGACCCCGGCGACCGGCTGGGCGCCGCTCCTGCTGGGCCTGCCCCTCGCGGCGGCGCTGATCGCGGGGTGGCTGCTCGCCCGCCGCACGCTGCGGGACGGCGCGGAACGGGGCTGGGTCGCGCTGCTCGGCGGGGCAGCGCTGGCCGGTCCGGTCACCGGTGTCCTGCTCGCCCTGGTCTCGGTGGCGGCGAGCGGCTCGATCGGCGGGGAAGGGCTCGCCGACGTGGGCCCGCACTCGGGTGCGGTGGGCTTCGTGGCGATGCTCATGACGTCGATCGGCACGCTGCTCGCCACGACGGCGACGAAGCTCGCACTGCGCGCAAAGAAGGAGCGCGGGTAGCAAACGCCACCCGCGCTCCTGCTGCGGCCTGCTCAGGCCAAGTCGCTGCTTACAGGCCGGAGTAGCCCGTGCTGAAGTTGAGCGCCAGCGACAGGATCAGGAACACGACCCAGAGGACAACCGCCACGGCGCCGCAGATGAGACCGGCCATGGCCTGGCTGCGGTTGGTGGCGAGGCCCTGCTTGACCTTGTTGAGTGCGAGGTAGCTCACGACGACCGCCGCGATACCCAGCGGGAGGCCGATCGAGAAGCAGCACAGCAGCGGGATCGCGGCGATGCCCAGAATCATGCCGACGAGGCCGAGCGTGTTCTGCGGCTGCGCCGGCGCGCCGTAGCCGCCGCCCGGGTAGGCGCCGCCCGAGGTCGGGCCGGGGTACGCGCCGCCCGAGGTGGGGTACGGCGAGCCGGAAACCGGCGGCTGCTGCGCGTACGGGTCCTGGTAGGCCGGCTGCTGCGGCTGCGCGTAGGGGTCCTGGTAGGCGGGCTGCTGCGGCTGCGCATACGGGTCCTGGTAGGACGGCTGCTGCGGCTGCCCGTACTGCGGCTGCTGCCCGTACTGGGGCTGACCGTAGGGATCCTGGTTGGGCTGCTGCCCGTAGGGATCCTGGCCCGATGGTGGGTAGCCCATTGCGATGGCTCCTAAGGCTGGGGACAACTCTTGCTGGTGGTGGTCCGCACCAGGGTAGTCCCGAGGGGATACAGAACTTCGGCAGCGTACTGGTCAGGATCAAATCTTCGCAGGGGCGGAAGGGCTATTGCCAGTTTTTGTGCCAAATGTCTGCCAGCCCGGCGCTGAGCTGCGCCGACCCTGTCGATAGAGTTTTGTGGTGACCGTTCGGCTTGTCGTGCTCGTGTCCGGCTCCGGCTCCAACTTACAGGCGCTGCTCGATGCCTCCGACGACCCCGCCTACGGGGCCACGGTCGTGGCCGTCGGCGCCGACCGCCCGGACGTCGAGGGACTGGCCCGCGCGGCCAAGCACGACGTCCCGACGTTCGTGGCGCGGGTGCGGGACTACCCGGACCGCGACGCGTGGGACGCGGCGCTCACCGAGGCCTGCGCCGGCTACGAGCCGGACCTGATCGTCTCGGCCGGCTTCCTCAAGCTCGTCGGGCCGCGGTTCCTGGCCGCCTTCGAGGGGCGGTACATCAACACGCACAATGCGTTACTCCCGGCGTTCCCGGGTATGCACGGCCCGCGCGACGCACTCGCCTACGGCGTGAAGCTCGCTGGTGCCACGGTGCACTTCGTCGACAGCGGCGTCGACACCGGGGCGATCATCGCGCAGGTCGCGGTGCCGGTCCTCGACGACGACACCGAGGACACGCTCCTGGAACGGATCAAAGTTGCCGAGCGCCGCCAGCTGGTCGACACCGTCGGGCGGATGGCGCGCGAAGGCTGGACCGTCAACGAACGAAAGGTCAGGCTGGGCCGTGGCTAACCGCCGTCCCATCAGGCGCGCGCTCATCAGCGTCTACGACAAGACCGGACTCGAGGACCTCGCCCGTGCCCTGGCCGGTGCCGGGGTCGAGCTGGTCTCCACCGGCTCCACGGCGGCCCGCATCGAGGCGGCCGGCCTGCCGGTCACCAAGGTCGAGCAGCTCACCGGCTTCCCGGAGACGCTCGACGGCCGGGTGAAGACCCTCCACCCGAAGGTGCACGCCGGCCTGCTCGCCGACCTGCGGCTGGAGGCGCACGCCGCGCAGCTCGCGGAGCTCGGCATCGAGCCGTTCGAGCTGCTCGTGTCGAACCTCTACCCGTTCACCGAGACGGTCGCCTCCGGCGCCTCCGACGACGAGTGCGTCGAGCAGATCGACATCGGCGGACCGGCGATGGTCCGCGCCGCGGCGAAGAACTTCCCGAGTGTCGCCGTGGTGACCTCGCCCGAGTCATATCCGGCGGCACTGGCCGCGCTGACCGACGGCGGGTTCACGCTGGACGAGCGGCGCGCCCTGGCCGCGCAGGCGTTCGCCCACATCGCCGAGTACGACGTCGCCGTGGCGTCCTGGTTCGCCCGTGACACCGCCGACTTCGCCGGGACCGCGCTGCGCCGTGCCGCGACCCTGCGCTACGGCGAGAACCCGCACCAGGCCGCCGCGCTGTACGTCGACCCCGCCGCCGCACCCGGTCTCGCCCAGGCCGAGCAGCTCGGCGGCAAGGAGATGTCCTACAACAACTACGTCGACGCCGACGCCGCCTGGCGCGCCGCGCACGACTTCGCCGAGCCCTGCGTCGCGATCATCAAGCACGCCAACCCGTGCGGCATCGCGATCGGCGGCGACGTGGCCGAGGCGCACCGCAAGGCGCACGCGTGCGACCCGGTCAGCGCGTACGGCGGCGTGATCGCCGTCAACGCACCGGTCACCGTCGACCTCGCCAAGCAGATCAGCGAGATCTTCACCGAGGTTGTCGTCGCGCCGGCCTACGAGGACGGCGCCGTCGGACTGCTCACCGCGAAGAAGAACCTGCGGGTCCTGCGGGCCCCGGCCTGGCAGCCCGCGCCGTTCGAGTCGCGGCAGGTCTCCGGCGGCGTGCTGGTCCAGTCCGCGGACCGGATCGACGCCGACGGCGACGACCCGGCCGGCTGGAAGCTGGTCACCGGCGAGCCCGCCGACGCGGAGACGTTGCGCGACCTGGCGTTCGCCTGGCGCGCGGTGCGGGCGGTGAAGTCCAACGCCATCCTCCTGGCCTCCGACGGCGCCACGGTCGGCGTCGGCATGGGGCAGGTCAACCGGGTCGACTCGGTCCGGCTCGCGGTCTCGCGCGCCGGTGACCGGGCGGCCGGCTCGGTGGCGGCCTCCGACGCGTTCTTCCCGTTCGCCGACGGCCCCAAGGAGCTCATCGCCGCGGGCGTCAAGGCGATCGTCCAGCCGGGCGGCTCGATCCGGGACGAGGACGTGATCACGGCGGCGCGCGAAGCCGGCGTGACGATGTACCTCACCGGCACCCGGCACTTCTACCACTAGTGGCTGCCGAGGTCCCCGTCTCCGGCTACGGCAACGTGACCGGGGCGGGGACCTTCGCGCCGAAGTACGTCGCGATGGCGTCGCTGACCGCATGGGCGCCCTTCGCCAGCGAGCCACCCGCGGGCTGCTCGTAGAGGGCGGCCACGACGTAGCGCTCGTTGTCGCCGGCGAAGCCGACGGTGTGCGTCACCCAGACGGTCCGGCCGTTGACCGGCTTCTCGGCCCAGCCGTCCTTGTTGCCCGGCTTGAGCGCCGGGCCGGCCGCCCAGACGCCCCAGCGCTGGTTGCCGGCCACCTTGCGCAGGGTCGTCACCAGATACGCGCGGTCCTCGGCGTGCAGCTTCTCCAGCACGTACGACATCAGGTGTTCCAGATCCTCGGCGCTGCACCGCAGGTGGCGCCAGAAGGCGTCGTAGCCCTGCACCACCGCCAGGCCGCCCATGCCGAACCGGGAGCGGAACCGGTCGAGCATGCCGGGGCCGTCGTAGCGGTTCCAGAGCGCGGTGGCGGCGTCGTTGTCCGAGCTGATCAGGGCCTTGTCGAGGTTGGCGCGGTCGGTGCGGTCGAGCGTGATCTGCCCCTGCCGGTGGCGCTCGAGCAGGTCGGTGGCGATGGCGAGCTTGATCGTCGAGGCGGTCCAGGTGGTGGCCTGGGTCTTGCCGGCCCGCCAGACGGTGCCGGTCGTACGGTCCCGGACGACCAGGCCGATGGTGCCGGGCTGCCGCTCGACGAACGCCTTGGCCTGTGCCTGGCGGTTCGCCGCGGCGCTCGACGGTCTGTTCGAGGGTGCGGCTGAGGGCCCTGTTGTCGGTGCCGCGGACGCCGGCTCCGCCGTGACGCCGGCCGACGGGCTCGGGGACGGCGCGGGCGCGGCGCCGGGTGTGCCACCCCCGCCGCAGGCCGAAAGGGTGACGAGGGTGAGGAGGACGACAACACCGCGCCGCACGGACATCCCCGAGACTCTAGTGGCAGGATCGATTTTGTGACGGCGACGATTCTCGACGGCAAGGCCACCGCGACGGCGATCAAGGACGAGCTCCGCGGCAGGGTGAAGGCCCTCTCGAACCGGGGCGTGGTCCCCGGCCTCGGCACGATCCTGGTGGGCGACGATCCGGGCTCGCGGGCATACGTTGCGGGCAAGCACCGCGACTGCGCCGAGGTCGGCATCGCGTCGATCCGTCGTGACCTGCCGGCGACGGCCACCCAGGCCGAGGTGGAGGCCGCGGTTCAGGAGCTGAACGAGGATCCGGCCTGCACCGGGTACATCGTGCAGCTGCCCCTGCCGAAGGGCCTCGACGAGCAGCGGATCCTCCAGCTCATCGACCCCGACAAGGACGCCGACGGCCTGCACCCGACGAATCTCGGACGCCTGGTGCTCAACATCCCGGCGCCGCTGCCGTGCACGCCCAACGGGATCATCCACCTGCTGCACCGGTACGGCATCCCGACCAACGGCGCCGAGGTGACCGCCATCGGCCGCGGCACGACGGCGGGCCGCCCGCTGGGCCTCATCCTCACCCGCAAGAGCGAGAACGCCACGGTCACGCTGTGCCATACCGGCACCCGCGACCTGGCGGCACACACCCGCAACGCCGACATCGTGATCGTGGCGGCCGGCTCGGCGGGCCTGCTGACGAAGGACATGGTGAAGCCCGGCGCCGCGGTGCTGGACGTGGGCGTGACCCGCGTCGAGGGCGAGGACGGCAAGGCAAGGCTGGTGGGCGACGTGGCCCCGGACGTGGCCGAGGTCGCCGGTTACCTGGCCCCGATGCCGGGCGGCGTAGGCCCGATGACGAGGGCCATGCTCCTGACCAACGTGGTGGAGTTGGCCGAGCGCGCCGTCCCGTAGGGATTGCTGTTCCGGCTGCGGTGCGTTCACGGCCGCCGTCCCGGTTTCGACTCGCATGATCGTGCCGCGCTGCTCAGCTGGGCGGCCGTCCGCGCTGGGCGTTGCTCGTGGCGGCCCTCCTGCGCGCTGCTCCTGCTCAGCGCCCGTGGAGATCGCCGTTTGTGTCGCAGGTGCCCGCGCCAGGTCAGGCAGCCGGCGTTGAGCGCTTGTGGCCCGTCGCGCCGGGTCGGTGGGGTGGCCTCGGTGCGGCCCGTTGGTGATCCTGGCTGCCGGTCGGCCGCCGCCGATCGAACCAGACGACGCGTCCTTGATCGAGGGAACCTTCTGGTCGCCAGGGCGACACGAACTTTCCCTCGATCAAGGAGTGGCCGGGTTTCTGGCGGCGCGGCCTCGGCGTCCGGACGGTCCCCATCGTCATGGGCGGTGGGCCGAGGGAGCGATCAGGTGGCGGTCAGGGACAGGGTTGTGGACTTCTCCTCGCGGGTGGCCACCACGGCGCGGCCGGAGGCTGTGGACACCGACGTCTCCGGGCAGCGGGTGGTGCAGGAGATCCGGCGGTCGTCGGTCGCGGCGCCGTTCTCGGAGTCCGCGCCGATCAGGCGGAGAGCGCCGTCCGGGGAGCGCCACAGCACGTAGGCGTGGCCGTCGGCCGCTGCGCCGGCCACCGGCTGGTAGGAGCCCAGGCCGGGCAGGCCCACCTCCCACTTCACGCCGCCGGTGCGCATGTCGACCGCCGTCAGGTGGGCCCGGTCCCCGCTGGGCTCGGCGTAGATCAGCGTCGTGCCCGACGGGACGGCCAAGGCGCCTGCGGCGTCGTGGCGGGCGCCGACCGAGCCGGTCACCGCGTCCATGTAGACCGCGCGGTGCGGCACGCCGGTCACCGTCACGAAGCCGTTCTCGGAGGCGAACACCCTGAGCTCCGGGTTGGTGCGCTGGATCGCGTGCCACGACCAGCGCTCCTCGGCGCCGGAGGCGGTCAGCCCGACCGCCATGTCGTCGACACCCTCGGCGCGGCAGCGCATCGCCACCGCGACCGTCTCGGCGGTGGCCGCCAGGTCGGTGACGTCGCAGGGGCCGCCGTTGCGGGCCGGGGTCCAGCGCCACCGCAGCGAGCCGTCGCGCGCGTTGATGCCGAGCAGGTCGCCCGCGCCGACGCCGGCGCTCGACACCACGGCGATCTGCCCCGCGGCGCGCACCGTCGCGATCTTTCCGGACGCATACCTCCGGGAGAACCGCTCCTGGCCCGTCGCCGCGTCGAGCCCGGTCACCAGGATGCCGTCGACGGTGCCGAACACCGCGACCACCGCACCGTCGACCAGCCCGGCCGCCTCGCCGGGCAGGTCGGAGCGCAGGTAGCGCCAGGCCGTCTCGCCGCTGTCCAGCCAGATCGCGCGGATGCCGTCGGCGCCCCGCACGATCGCCACGCCGCCGTGGACCCCGACGAGCTGCGTCCCGGCATAGGACCGCGGCCAGCCCCCGTCCCGGCCGGCCGGCGGCTTGCCGGCGATCGTGGCGTCGACGAACCGCCCCTCCCGGGCCCAGTCGATCGCGAACCCGGCCCCGACGATCAGCAGCGCGGCGGCGAGGCCCGCCACGAGCCAGGGTCGCGGCTCGGTCAGCGGCGGCAGGCCGGGCCGGCCGGCCGCCAGCAGCACCCAGCCGAGGGCCGCGCACACCGCCCCGGCGACGGTGAGCGGGCCGCCCACGGCCACCCCGACGGCGGGCGACACCAGCCGGACGAGCCCGACGGCGATCAGCGCCGCGGCGATGCCGGCGACGGCGGCCACGCCGGCGATCAGCCGGAACCGCCGCGGATCCGTGCGGCCGTAGGCCAGGCACAACCCGCTCAGCAGCGGGCCGAGAAACGCGATGCCGGCGATCGTCACGAGGTCGGGGTGGCGGTTGTCGGCGAGTGTCCAGGGCAGCACCAGGCCGACCACGGTGGCGACGGTGCCGAGGGCCAGGACGGCGAGCCCGCACAGGCGGACGACGGGATTCACGAGCAACAGGATGCACAATGCCTACGACAATTTCGACCGGCGGCGGTATGCCGCCGACTTCGCGCGGTTCTGGCACCCGAGGGAGCAGAACCGGCGGGAGCCGTTTTTCGTGGCGTCGAGGAAGTACGCGTCGCAGGCGTCGGCGGAGCACTGCCCGAGTCGGTGCGTCTGCCGGGTGTCCACCAGCAGCGCCAGGCTGGCGGCGGACTCGGCGGCCCAGGCGTCGACGATCGACGCGGTCGCGGCGTGGAAGGCGAGCCGCGGCAGGCCGTGCGGCTCGGCGTGCAGGTTGGGGACGGCGCCGTGGTCGGCCAGGACGCTGTTGAGGACCTGCGCCGCCGCGTGCAGGTCGCCGGCGAGGCAGGCGTCGACGGCCTCGCGGAGCCGCCCGGCCACCACGGCCAGCAGGTCGACGTCGGCGGACGACAGGTCGTAGCCGCGCAGCCACGGCGAACCGGCGAGAGCGGTGAACGCGGCGCCCATCCCGCCCGCCCCCCGGCCCTGCCGTGCCGCGATGGCCAGGTCGTTGATCAGGGTGAGGCAGAGTTCGACGTGCGCCGAAACGTAACTGTCGATCTCGCCTTGACCAGTGATGCTGGAATCGTCTATCGTCACCGTCATAGCTTATCTAGATAGTGACGGGGAGTTGGCATGTTCGAGTTCACCGACGCCGGCCGCATCCTGGCCGGCATCGCCCTGCTGTCGATCGTCACGATCGAGGTCGGGGGCTGGTTCCTCACCCGGATCGTCCGCGGTGCGGTGCCGATGACGCCCTTCCAGCAGGCTTTTGCCCGCGCCGGGCACGCCCACGCCGGCGTCCTGGTCACCCTCGGTCTGGTCGGCATCCTCTACGCCGACCTCGCGCGCCTCGACGGGCTGCTCGGCTGGCTGGCCCGGATCTGCGTCCTCGCGGCGGCGATCCTCATGCCCGGCGGCTTCTTCGCCTCGTCCGCCGGCAAGGACGTGCACCGGCCCAACGGGGCGATCGTCCTGGTCTGGATCGGTGCGGTATCGCTCGCTGTGGGGGTTGCGAGCCTGGGGGTCGGCGTGTTGACAAGCTGAGCAATCCAGTACGCTCGTACTGCTAGGCAGCAGACGCGAGAGGAGCGCCCGGCCGATGGCGAAGATCAAGGTACAGAACCCTGTCGTCGAGCTTGACGGCGACGAGATGACCCGCATCATCTGGAAGCAGATCCGCGAGCAGCTGATCCTGCCCTACCTCGACGTCGACCTGAAGTACTACGACCTGTCGATCGAATACCGGGACCAGACCGACGACCAGGTCACCGTCGACGCCGCCAACGCCATCAAGCAGCACGGCGTGGGTGTCAAGTGCGCCACGATCACCCCCGACGAGGCCCGCGTCGAAGAGTTCAAGCTCAAGAAGATGTGGCGGTCGCCCAACGGCACGATCCGCAACATCCTCGGCGGCGTCGTCTTCCGCGAGCCGATCATCATGTCCAACGTGCCGCGGCTCGTCCCCGGCTGGACCAAGCCCATCATCATCGGCCGTCACGCCCACGGCGACCAGTACAAGGCCACCGACTTCGTCGTGCCCGGCCCGGGCAAGGTCACCGTCACCTACACCCCGGCCGACGGCGGCGCGCCGATGGAGTTCGAGATCGCCGACTTCCCCGGCGGCGGCGTCGCCATGGGGATGTACAACTTCGACGACTCGATCCGTGACTTCGCCCGCGCGTCGTTCCGCTATGGCCTCGACCGCGGCTACCCGGTCTACCTGTCGACCAAGAACACGATCCTGAAGGCGTACGACGGCCGGTTCAAGGACCTGTTCGCCGAGGTCTTCGAGACCGAGTTCAAGGACGAGTTCGCCAAGGCCGGCATCACCTACGAGCACCGGCTCATCGACGACATGGTCGCTGCCGCGCTGAAGTGGGAGGGCGGCTTCGTCTGGGCCGCCAAGAACTACGACGGCGACGTGCAGTCCGACACCGTCGCGCAGGGCTTCGGCTCGCTCGGCCTGATGACCAGCGTCCTCATGACCCCCGACGGCAAGACCGTCGAGGCCGAGGCCGCGCACGGCACCGTCACCCGGCACTACCGGCAGTGGCAGAAGGGCGAGAAGACCTCGACCAACCCGATCGCCTCGATCTTCGCGTGGACGCGGGGCCTGGCGCACCGGGGCAAGGTCGACGGCACCCCCGAGGTCACCAACTTCGCCGACACCCTCGAGCAGGTCTGCATCGACACCGTCGAGAGCGGTCAGATGACCAAGGACCTCGCCCTCCTCATCTCCCGCGACGCGCCGTGGCTCACCACCGACGAGTTCATGAACGCGCTGGACCAGAACCTGTCGAAGCGACTGGCAGCCTGATCCGAGACGCCGGCCCCGCACCACACAATGGTGCGGGGCCGGCGGCTTTTCAGAGCGACCACTCGGGGGCCGCGCGAGTGCCCTCATGTGAGGACTTCAGATCCCGTGGCCCCTCCGGTGGAGGGCCCCGAGCACACGCTCGACCTTCACGACGCCGGTCACGGCGGCCAGCGCGATGGCCGCGCGCGGTTCGCGCCAGTTGGAGCGGACCGCCGCCTTGGTCCATCGCCAGGCGTCGCGGCGGTTGCCGCTCGCGGCGGACCAGCAGGCCAGCTGGCCGTAGACGCGCCCAGCGCCGGTGCCGGAGCCGGCGATCTCCGGGTGCCGCGCCATCATCCAGCGCAGCGAGGTCATCTTGGTGGCGTACTCGTAGGCGAACATCGACGTCCGGCCCCACAGCACGCGCACGAGCGGCTCGTCGACGTGGACGATCTCGCCGCGCTTCGCCGCCCGCAGCAGCAGGTCCCAGTCCTCGTTCTGGCTGCCCGGCGCGTCCTCGGCGACCAGGCCCATCTCGTCCTCGGCGAACGCCGAGCGGCGGACCAGGAACGTCGAGGAGTGCAGCATCGACATCCGCGACCGGACCAGGTCGTCGAGGCCGACCAGGGAGGCGCCGGCGAGGCGGGTGTTGAGCCGGTCGCCGAACTCCACCTCGATCGCCGACGTGCAGAACTCCGCCTGCGGCCGCTGCTGCATCGCGTGAACCTGCCGGCGCAGCTTCGTCGGCACCCACACGTCGTCGTCGTCGCAGAACGCGACCAGGTCGGTGTCCAGGGCCACGATGCCGGTGTTGCGCGCCCCGGCGAGCCCCGGCCTGCGCAGGTTGGGCAGCACGTCGAGCGGTCGTTCCCCGCCCCGGCACAGCGCCACGTCGGGGTCGTGCTGGTCGAAGACCACGATGGTGCGCACCGGCCCGGGGTAGTCCTGCGCGACGATGCCCGCGACGGCGCGTGCCAGCAGGCCAGGACGGTTGCGGGTGGGTACGACGATGCCGACGCTCGGCCAGTGCGCGGCGGTGCTCATCGCTCGCCCCGGTAGCCGTACGCGCTGAGCAAGGGGGCCGTCAGGGCGCTCACGACCCGCCGCTGGCGCACCGGCAGCGCGGTCCGCCAGGCGTCGTCGCGGCGCAGGGGCACCGCGCCGACCTTGAACCGCATCGGGTTCCCGGCGGCGCTGTGGCACGGTCCCAGCTCGGCGGTGCCGTCGTTGAGGAACGAGACGTCGGTGGCCGGCAGGCCGGCGAACCCGGCGAGGTCGCGCAGCGTCTCCTCCGGCTGTTCGAGCAGTTCCTCGTACCGCACCCGCTTCACCGGCACCCCGCAGTGGTGCAGCACGGAGAACGCGGTGTTGTGGGCGTTCCAGAGCAGGGCGGAGCGGCTGGGGGAGTAGCGCGTCATCTCGGCGGCCCCGTCCGTCTCCGGCCGGGACACCTTTTTTGTCCACGAGTACGCGACGCCCCGGCTGTCCCGCACCATGTGCACGACCCGCAGGTCGATGTCGGGGGCGAACCGCAGGCAGTAGGCCAGCGCCGCGTGTTTCGAGGAGTCGACGAGCACTTCGGCGCCGGAGACGGCCGCGGCCGCCTCGTACAGCCGGGCGTACCAGTCGGCGTACTCCTCGACGAGCAGCCGCTGCGCGGCGGTCATCCGGACGCTCGCGAGGCGCGGGATGTACCGCGTGCGCTCGACGGCGTGCCGCAGCGCCAGAACCCGCCACACGTCGACGTGGTGCCAGCCGCCGAACGCCTTCTCGCCCACGGCGTGCCAGAAGTCGCAGTCGGAGAAGCGCTTGCCGCACGCGCAGCGCTCGTCGCCGGCGATGTCGCGCTCCCACAGGTGCACGACCTCGCCCAGCGGACAGACGCCCGGCAGTTCGCCGAGGAGGCGTTCGAGCAGCGTGGTGCCGCTGCGGCCGAGGCCGCCGAGGAACAGAACGCGTACCAAGCGTCCTCCTTGGTCGTTTTGGTAGATATGCCAGCTCTGCTGGTTTCTGGTAGCTCTAACGATGAATTGCGGACGAACGATGCTGCGCAGCTACACCCGGCGCGTCCCCGTTGGCGGCCTGGCCATCGACCCGTTGACCGAACCCGAGGTCGTCGCGCACGTCCTGCGGGCGCTCGACGAGGGGCGGGGCGGCTGGATCGTCACCCCGAACGTCGACATCCTCCGCCAGGTCTCCCGCGACCCGGCGCTGCTGGCCCACCTGCGGGCGGCCGACCTGGCTGTGGCCGACGGCGCCCCGCTGGTGTGGGCCGCCCGCCTGGCCGGCCGCTCACTCCCGGCCCGCGTGGCCGGATCGGACCTGATCTGGTCGCTGTCGCGCGGCCTGGCGGCGGCCGGGCGGAGCGTCTTCGTGCTGGGCGGCGCTCCCGCGGCCGACGGTGTCGCGGACGGCGCGCAACGGGCCGCCGAGCGGCTGGCCGAGGCGTGCCCCGGGCTCCGGGTGGCCGGCACGCTCTGCCCGCCGTTCGGCTTCGACCGCGATCCCGCGAGGCTGGCCGACGCCTGCACGAGTGTCGTCGAGCGCCGCCCGGACATGGTGTACGTCGGGCTGGGCTTCCCGCGGCAGGAGCACCTGATCGCCCGGCTGCGGGCCGACCTGCCGGAGACCTGGTTCCTGGGCTGCGGCGCGGCGGTGAACTTCGTCGCCGGTGACGTCCGGCGGGCACGGCCGGTGCTGCAGAAGGCGGGCCTGGAGTGGCTGGACCGGCTGGCCCGTGAACCGCACCGGCTGGCCCGCCGCTATCTGCGCGAGGACGCCCCGTTCGCCGCCGCGCTCCTGGCGCGGTCGCTGCACCACCGCCTGACCCGCCGCCCCGCCCACCGCGCCTGACGCGGTTCGACCGGCCGTGTGGAAAAGGATGTACCGCCCGCGCGGTATTCCGGTGGGGAATGCCGCTCGGACGGTACAGGTGCTCCCGGGCAAGAGGTTGACCTGTGCGAACTACTTCTGCCGCTTCCGCTTCGCCGCCGCTGACGTCGGGGGCATCGGGGTGTAGTGCGCGTCCTGGGCCAGCGCCGAGCGGAACGCCGAGAACACCACCGGGTCGTTCGACACCTGGAACTGCTGCGTCGGACCCTTGTTGTCCGTCGGGTCCGACTCGAAGTACAGCACCGCCCGGATCTGCGGGTTGGCCTTGAACGTCGCCGAGGCGTCGCGCAGCCAGGACGCCCGCTGCTCGCTGCCCCACGTGCGGGCCACGCCGAACTCGCCGATCATCACCGGCTTCGTCGGGTGCTCGGCGCAGAACTCCAGGAACGGCCGCAGCAGCGTGCCCATGCTGCCGAACTTCGACCCGGCGTACACGTCGACGCACGTCCAGTCCACGACGTCGTCGCCGGGGTAGAACTCCGGTGCGTACCCGCCGGTGAAGCCCTCCGCCGTCGGGCACCACACCCAGGACGCGTTCGTCGCGCCCTCGGCCGTGAAGATGGCGCGCACGTGCCGCCAGGCCGCGATGTAGTCGGCGCCCGACCACATCTGGGCGCGCAGGTTCGGCCGGTCCATCTCCCAGCGGTACCGCATCAGCACCGGCCGCCCGAACGCCTTGAGCTCGCGGGCGCGCTCGCGGATCAGGTCGTCGTAGCGGCCCATCGTGATGAGCCGCGTGTCACCGCCGGCCCAGGACAGCATCAGCGTGGTGCCCCGGTCGACGAACGAGCGGTCGGAGGCGTTGATGAAGTTCTCGTCGAAGCGGCGGTACGTGTTGACGATCGCCATCTGGCGCCCGAGCGTCTCCTCCCACGTCGTCATGGCCGCGAGCCGGCCCGACTCCGTGAGCCGCTCCGGTCGCACCCACGCACCGAGGTACGAGCCCTCGGCCGGCGGCCCGACCGGACCGGCCTGGAACGGCCCCTTCGACGTCGCGATCGCCGATGGACCGACGGCGTCGGGGGCCGGTGACGGCCGGGGCGCGGGCCCGTCCTTCGTGGACATCACGCTCAGGGTGACCGCCGTGGCGGCCGCGACGACGGCGGCCACCACGGCAAGGGTCAGCACGCTCCGCTTCATGCGCTCCCCTTCGGGGTCACTTCGGTATGCGCCGGGCGACGTACAGCACGTCGGTGGCCACCGCCGAGAGGTGGCTGGAGCGGGTCGCGAGGTCGTCGGCCCGCCGGGCCACCGGGCGCAGCCAGTCACGCCGGTAGGCACCCGGCGGGAAGACCGCGAAGCCGCGCCGGTCGACCACCTCGAAGCCGTGCCGTGCCAGCAACTGCTCGACCTCGGCGTGGTGCAGTTCGGCGAACCAGTTGTTGCCCCGGTTGCGCCGGTGCCGCAGGTGGCGCAGCGACGAGCGGTTGCCGTGGTTCTCCACGACGAGCAGCCCCGACTCGGCCTCGGGCAGGATCTGCGCGGCGAACGCGATCGCCCGGTCCCGCACGTCCCTCGGCGCGTTGAGCAGCAGCCGGAAGACCGTCACCAGCGCCGGGCCGTCCGTGGTGGCCGGCTCGGGCACCGGACCGTCCTCGGCGACCTGGTGCAGCTTGGCGTAGACGCCGGCCTCCCTGGCCTTCGCGAGCATCTGCGCCGACACGTCGTAGCCGTGTGCGGCCCGCACGACACCGTGCAGCAGCTTGATGGCCCGTCCGGTGCCGCACGCGAAGTCGTGCTGGATCGGCCGCCGCGCCGTGAACTCCCGCCGCACCAGCCGCCGCAGGAACGCGCGCTGGCGCATGCTCACGGCCGTCGAGTACGTCTCCGGCGCGTAGACGACCCGCTCGTACTTGTCGACCGCCGCGTCCGACTGGAAGACCTCCGCGTAGTCGGTTCTCATCGTCCCCCCTGCATCAGAACTGTTCTGAACCGCATCACCGCGTAGCCGTACGCCGCGATGCCCGCCCCGGTGGCGGCAATCTTGAAGACCAGGCCGTGCACCGGCAGCAGCACGAGCTGCGGTACGGCGAAACACCCCGCCGCCAGGGCACACGCCAGCAGCGTGGCCCGGCCGAACGGGTGCAGCCCCAGTCCCCGCACCACCTGCGCGAGCGGGACGAGGTTGTTGACGAGCACCGCCGCGCACAGCCCGACGGCCGCGCCGAAGGCGCCGCTGCGGGGGATCAGCAGCACGTCGACGCCGAGCATCACGACCAGGGCCAGCCCGACGTTGGCGAGGTTCCACCAGGTGCGCCCGGCCATGGCGAGGACCATGTCGACCATCCCGCAGGCCGTGGCCACGAGCATCGTGGCGGCGAGCAGGCGGGTGATCCGGACGCCGTCCTCGTAGTGCTCGCCGAAGAAACCCAGGTACAGCGGGGCGTAGGTGAACACGAGCAGGTACAGCGGCCAGGCGGCGAGCACGACCCAGGCGGTCGCCTGCCGGTAGAGCAGGTTGGCGCCGGCGGTGTCCCGGACGGCCAGCCGCTCGGCGAGGCGCGGCTGCACCGACTGCGAAACGCCCTGATTGACGAACTGGCCGAGGATCATGAACCGGCCGGCGACGGCGTACATCGCGGCCGGCGCGAGACCCGCGAGGGCGGCGACGAGCAGCACGTCGAGCCGCTGCAGGGCCATCTGTGCGAGGCTCGCGACCGCCCGCGGCGCGGTGAAGCCCCAGAACCGCCGCGGCGTGAAGTCCGTCGGCTCGCCGTGGTCCGGCACGGTCACCGTCGAGCGCACCCGGCCCAGCGCCAGGCCGGCAAGGAGCGCGACCGGGACGTACGGCAGCGCCCACAGCGCGGCGAAGACGTCCGGCCCCCAGCCGACGGCCCAGACGAGCGCCAGCAGCAGGAGCTGGGTCGCCGGGCGGAGGACCCGGTCCAGCAGGACCGTCGGGCGCATCACACGCAGGCCGCGGGTGGCGGCGAGCACCCCGTCGCTCAGCGCCGCCACCGGCAGGAAGACCGCCAGGGCCCGTACCAGATCGGCACGACCGGGCAGCAGATCCGCCGCGAACCACAGGCCCGCCGCGATGACCAGGCCCGCCGCGGCCACCGGGCCGAGTGCGACCCGCAGGCACTCGCCGAGCCGGGACAGGTCGCCCGTGGCGCGCATCCGGGCCGGCCAGTAGACCAGCGAGGTCTGCATGCCGAGCTTCGCGACCGTGACGCCGAGGCCGAAGGTGGCCGTGGCGGCGAAGAACGCGCCCGCCGTCTGCGGGTCGAGCGCCCGCGCGGCGAGCCAGGTGACGCCCACGCCGGCGAGCCCGGTGCAGACCGTGCCGGCCAGGTTGGCGACACCACCGCGGACCGCGCCCCGGAGCATGCCCTTCGGCGACTCCAGGGCGGGCCGCTCGAGTGTGGCGGTCACATCCATGACGGCCGGTGCCCGAGCCACGCCGCGAGGCGCTCGTCGTACGGCCGGTAGTGGTCGGCCAGCATCGAGGCGATCGAGTCGTCGAGCCGGTTGCGCGGGCGGGCGTTGTGCCGCTCGAACGGCGGGTAGAAGCCGGTGCCGGGCAGCCCGAGGAAGTCGACGACGGCGTCGTAGACGGGCTCCGGCCGGGTGAAGAACAGGCTGCTGTCCACGACGTGTACCCGGTCGCGGCCGAGCAGCTCGGCCATCGGCTCGAGGTACTCGATGTACTCGCCGCGGGCCCGGTACGCGTGGTGCTGGTGGGCGAAGCTGTAGGAGAACGGGTCGGCGAGCAGCCGCTCGCGCTCGCCGTCCAGGCGTGACTCCTCGAGCTGCAGCGCCCGCCCGAAGTCGACCTCGGTCTCGAAGCCGCGGGCCACCTCGTGCGCGTGCTGCGAGTAGGCGCGCTCGACGGGGTCGCGGACGAGCACGACAAGCTTGACGTCCGGCAGGTCGCGGGCGATCCGGGCCAGGGCGTGCGGGTGGTACATGTAGTACGGGCTCGACTCGAACGTCTGCGCGGGCACGCCGAACTCGGCGCGCACCCGTTCGGCGCGGCGCTGCAGCGGGAAATGGCCGCGGTACCAGCGCAGCCCGCGGTGGTAGCCGACGTCGAAGTAATGCACGCCCTTGTGCAGCACCGCCTTGATGACGGCGGGGTGCGCGGCGAGGGCCCGGTAGAGCGACGTGGTGCCACAGCGCTGACCGCCGCAGATGAGGAACGACGGGAGCATCCGCCGGCCGGCGGTGAGCCGGCCGTAGTTGCGGGATCCGAAGTGGACGATGCGTTTCATCGTCTCGGGTACCTGCACGGGCATGGTTACAGCGCCTCCACTCGCGCGACGAGGACGGGCAGCAGCCAGCTGCCGAGGACACCCAGCCGGGCGCCGGCCTCCGCCTGCCGGTCGGTGACGTATCGGGTGGCCAGGTCGATGAGGTACAGCAGCGCGGTCACCTCGACCGCCTGCCGGTGCACCACGCCGAACGGCAGCAGCAGCTCGGGCGCGGCGCCGATGAGGTCGTTGACCGCCTGCCCGGCCGACGGGGCTCGGGAGATGCCGACCTGCAACGCGTGGTGCAGCGCGTCGAAGCCGGTCGGGACGCCCGGCGTGAACCGTTCCCAGTCCCAGACCAGGATCGTGTCGGCGAGGCTCGCCATGTTCCACGGGGACCAGTCGCCGTGCCAGGAGCCGAACGTGAGGTCGGTGCCGCCCGCCGTCGCCGCGATCCGCTCCGCGGCGGCGCGCAGCACGGCTCCTTCGGGGTTGCCGGCGACCGCCTCCAGCCGCGCCCGCAGCCGGGTCCAGTAGCCGCTGCCGTCGAGCGTGCCGTGGCTGGTGCCGCAGCAGACGGCGACCTCGCGCATGGCGGCGGCCAGGCGGGGCGCGGTCAGCGGCACCCGGGGCTGCCAGACCGGCAGCGCCGACTGGACGAGCACCTCGTGCTCGCCCCAGCGCCCGGCGTGCAACACCTCCGGGACCCGCAGCGCGGTCAGCGGGGCGGTGCCGACCGCGGTGAGCGCGTGGCCCTCGGCCCGCACCAGCGTGCGGGTCAGCGCCGACGTGCCGAGCTTCGCGAACGCGAGCGTCCGGCCGTCGGCGGCGAGCAGCTGCAGGACCGGCTTGCGGTTCGCCCGGGCCGGCCCGATGTGGACGCTGAGGCGCAGCTGCTCGCCGAGGGCGTCGCGCAGGTACGTGTCGATGGTGTCGGCGGAGGGGCGCAGGCGCAGCCGGTCGCGCAGCAGCAGGCCCGACATGCCGGTCCGCAGCGCGGCCACGACCGCGTCACGCTTGAGCTTCGCCAGGCGGGACTGCGGCTCGGCGTACCGGCGCACCGCGGCCGCGGCGAGCCGCCGGTCGTCGGCGGGCACCAGCAGGCGCGGCTTGCGGGCGTTGGGAATGACGAGGTACTCCACCGAGCCGGCGCCGGAGCCGGGGTACAGCAGGCCGAGCACCTCCTGGATGTACTGGGCCCGGAGCTGTTCGTCGTCGACCTGCAGCGCGGCCGGAGCGGTCTTGAGTGGACTCATTGCGGGATACCCCTCTGCTGGTTGCGCCACAGGACGGCATACGCGAGGAACGTCATGGCCAGCGGGGTGACGAGCGCGTTGTACCAGAACATCGCCGCGAAGCTGGACACGATCGCGGCGGACGCGGCCAGCCCGGCCGGGGTCGCGTCGCGCCGGAACCGCCACAGCGCCACGACGAAAAAGCCGAGGTAGGTGGCGGTGCCGAGGATGCCGTGCGCGAAGAGCAGCTGCCACAGCTGGCCGTTGCCGCCGACGGTGAAGTTGCCGCAGCGGCCGCAGGTCGGGCTCTCGCCGACGGCGATCGAGTTGCGCCCGCCGATCGTCGTGCGGGTCGAGCCGAAGCCGATCAGCGGCGACTCGAGCATGCCGGTGACCGCCTTCTCGGTGGTGTACATGCGCACGCCGTTGGACTTGCCGTCCTCCAGCCGGGCGGTGACGACGTCACCGAGCGGGGTGGTGACGACGGCGACCGCCACCGCGGCGGCCGCGATCCCGATGGCGCCGAGTGCGGCGAGCCTGCCGCGCATCGCCAGACGGACCGCGACGTACACCGCCATCACGCCGAGGCCGATCCACAGGCCCCGGTTCAGCGAGTACACGATCGGTGCCATCGCGACGACCAGCGTGACGCCCGCGAACACCTTGGTGCGGCGGGACTTCGCGAAGCAGAAGCCGGCGACGAACAGCCAGCCGACGAGCAGGCAGGCGTTGTTGCCCCAGGTGTTCGTGTAGCCCCACGGCGCGCCCGGGCGGGGCGTTTCGCCGCCGAGCAGGTTCATGATCTGTGCGGCGGTCGGGTGCACGAGCGACTGCACGAAGCCGTCGGCGCGCACGTGGCCCGGGAGCAGCAGCTCGATCGGGGCGGTGAACTCGAAGCGCGGCGCCAGCATGCCGAGCAGCCCGCCGGCGACGGTGACGGTGAACAGCCAGGCGAGCAGTCGGACCAGCTTCTGCTGGGACAGTTCCCGGCGGTCGACGTTGCCGGCGTAGACCAGCAGGACGGTGAGCGCGACGTAACCGCCGAGGCGGAACCCGTACGACACCAGGCGGCTGGCCGCGGTGCCCGGCACGGTGCCGACCGGGTCGGCGCCCAGCGTGAACAGTCCGAAGAGGACGGTCGCCAGGAACAGCAGCCACAGCAGGAACGCGGGCGGCAGCTTGACGACCTGCCCGGAGGCGCGGTGCCGCACGAGTGCGAACAGCATCGGTACCGCGGCGATGAAGAAGATGAGGACACCGAGGCCGAGCGCCCACCACAGCGGGTAGAGCAGCAGGACGGCGGTGAGCGGCCAGGCGCGCAGCCGGCGGGCGACCCGGGTCCGGGGCCTCGCCGGCAGCGCGTCGGCGGCGGCTGAGGGGTGCGTGGTGAGGGTCATCGCCGCTTGTCGGCGCCGTTCTCGCTGGGCGTCTCGGTCGGGATGCGGGTGATCGAGAACGTGCGGTTCTGGCGCTTCGGCGGCACCGGGACGGTGGGCGACGGCGCGGGCGACGACGGCGTGGCCGGCGTGGCCCGGTGCCGCTTGGTGACGACCGGCTCCTCGTCCTTTTTCGCCGGGACCTTCTCCTTCGGCGGCAGCTTTTCCAGCACCGTCGTCATGTCGTCGGCGACCGTCGGCTCCTCGGGCGCCTGTTCCCGCTCGTCACCGGCACGCGGTGCGGACAGCCGCGGCAGCACGACCGCGCCGAGCAGCGGCGTGCCGACCCGGCGCAGCTGGTCGGCGGCGTCGACGATCTCGGTGTTGCGGGTGCGGCGCAGTTCCACCGCGACGATGGCGGCGTCGGCGAGGCTCGCCAGGCTCTGCGCGTCGGCGCTGGTCGCCGTCGACGGCGCCTCGACGACCACGTACGCGGCCCGCTCGCGCAGCGTGGCGAGCGTGTCCCGGAGGGCCTGCGACTGGAGCAGCCCGCCTGCGCTCGCGGTGCCGCCCGTGGTGACGACGCTCAGGTTCGGGTGCCGCGGGGCGCGCTGGGTGGCGCTGCTCAGCGAGAACCGTCCGGCGAGCACGTCGGACAGGCCGGGAACGGCGCGCACGCCGAGCATGCGGTTGATCGAGGCGGTGTCGACGAGGCTGTCGGGCAGGTGTGCGCAGACGAGGACCGTTTCGGCGCCGGTACGGGCGAACGCCGCGGCCAGGTTCGCCGCGACCACGGTCGACACGGCACCGCGGCTGGCGCCCGCGACGACGACCACCTGACCGGCGAGCGCGACCCGCGCGTCGCCCCCGGCCGGCGCCGGGATGCTGGCGAGCACCTCGTTGCGGAGCCGGTTGAAGATCCGTCCCCCGGCGCCGAACGGCGCGAAGACGTCGTCGAGGCGGGGCTTCACCCGGCCGGGAATCGCCGCGAGCACCGCCACGTCGACCCGGCGGGGCAGGTCCCCGGCGCGGCGGACCCGCTGGTCGAGGCGCTCGCGGAGCATCGCCGCGCCGACGCCGAGCAGCAGGCCGATCATCGCGCCGCTGGCGAGGTTGAGCAGCCGGTTGGGCTTGGCCGGGCTCGACGGCAGGTCGGCGTCGCGGGTGATCTTGCCCGCGCTGACCGTGGTGGTAAGCAGCTGGTTGAGCTGGCCGGCGAGCGTGTTGATCTGCGAGGTGGCCGTGCTGCGCTGGCTCTCCAGGTTGGGCCGGTTCGGGTCGTTCGGGCGCAGGGTCGCGAGCTTGTTGTTGATCTGCGTGAGACCGGCGTTGAGCTGGCTGATCTTGTCGTTGAGGATCGCGATGCGGGCGGCGACCTCGGCCTTCGCGGACTCCTCGCGGTTGCGCAGGTATGCCTCGGCGAACGCGTGCGACCCGGCCTGGGCGACGCCGGGGTCCCCGGCGGAGTACGTGATGACGAGGAACGTGGTGTTCGGCGGTACCTCCACCCGCACGTTCCCGACAAGGACGTCCGGCGGGAGCGTCGAGCGCATCAGGGCGGCGGCGTCGGTCGCGACGGTGGTGGAGGTGACCAGCTGGGCCTCGTTGTCGAGGTTGATGTCACCCTTGGTGCGACCGCTGGTCGAGTTCGCGTCCTGACCGTTGCCGATCGGCGAGACCAGCACCGACGTCGCCGACTCGTAGACCTTGGTCTGCATCGAGGTGAACTGCGCCGCCCCGGCGACGCCGGCGACCATCAGGATGAGCACCAGCCACCAATGGCGCCGGGCCATGCCGAGCAGGTCGACGCCTGGGCTGTCGGATTCGGCGGAGTGCGGGCGGTTGGCGTCCATGAAGCGGCGGCCCCTTCGGCGTCAGGTTCTCCAGGGGCTAACGCCGTGAGTCGCTGTGACGTGATGGGCTGTTTCGCCAGATTCGCCCGGTTCAGCGCGCAGGAGTCCGCCGGCCGGATCTCCCCGCCGACGCGGGGGTGGGGCCGGGGCCGGGGTGGGTCAGGGCAGCGGGCGGGGGTCCAGCCAGCCGTTGCTGCCCAGGTACCGCAGCACGGTCGTGACGGCCTCGCCGTGGGACAGGCCCGTCGTGTCGATCGTCAGCTCGGCGTCCAGCGGCACCTCGTACGGGTCGTCGATTCCGGTCATGCCCTTGATCAGGCCCGCACGTGCCTTGGCGTAGAGCCCTTTGCGGTCGCGCCGCTCGCACTCGGCCAACGGCGTCGACACATGGACCAACACGAAACCGGCGCCCGCGTTACGGGCGAACTCCCGGGCCGCCGCCCGCGAATCCCGATACGGCGCGATCGGGCAGCAGATCGCCACGCCGCCGTGGCGGCCCACCTCGGCGGCGACCCAGCCGATCCGCCGGATGTTGGTGTCCCGGTCCTCGGCGGAGAAGCCCAGGCCGGCGGACAGGTGACGACGCACGATGTCGCCGTCGAGCAGGGTGATCGTTCGCTCGCCGGACTCCTGCAGCGCGTCGGCGAGGCCGGTGGCCATGGTGGACTTGCCGGAGCCGGACAGGCCGGTGAAGAAGACCACCAGGCCGCGCTGGCGGCGGGGCGGCCGGGCCCGGGCCAGCTCGCGGGCGACCGCCGGTGGGGTGTGCCACTCGGGCAGGATCGTGCCGCGGTCGAGGTGGTCCTCGATCTCCGCCGCCGTCAGCGGGAGCCGGCGGTGCTTGGGCGGGATGTCGTCGAGTGACCGCCACTGCCCGTCGCGGCCGTCGTAGGCGAGCTCACGAGGTACCAACACTCGGAGACCGCCGCCGGAGAGCATCGACTCGCTGGAGGCCAGGAGGTGGGTGACCCCGTAGGCGGCGGCCACCCGGGTCCGCAGCATCGCGTCGCGGATGTCGTCGCCCTCGTGGTGCGGCAGCGGCAGGGCCACGATCGTGGACGACGGCATCCGGTCGCGGGCCGCCAGCACGCACCGGACCAGGGCCTCCGGCGCGAGTCCGTCGGGGCCCGGGCTGTCGACCGGCACGAGGACCAGCAGGTGCGCCGCGAGCGTCCGGGCCGCCCGGGCGATCTGGGCGAGTTGCGGGCGGTGCAGCGGGCGGTCGGCGATCACGCCGAGGATCCGGCCGGCCGGCAGCGTCTCGCGGACCTCGGCCGGAGTGCGCCGCATCCGCCGGAAAGCGCCGTGCCCACCGTCGCCGAGACGCCGGACCCGTCCGGCGATCCCGGCGGTGGTCTTGCGCGCCGGGTAGACCTCGGTCGCGTCCAGCGCCGCGATCGGCGCGCCCTCCAGGTCGGCGAGCACCAGGACCCGCCGCAGCGGGTTGGTGACGTCGAGTTGCTCGGCGAGGGAGCGCGGCACCTCCAGCGTCACGGGCACCGGCCAGGTCGTGCCGTCGGCGAGCCGGCCGGTGCGCCGCAGCGCGATGAGGTCCGCCGAGCCGAGGAAGCCCGTCAGCGGCGTATACGCGTCCGACAGCAGCAGTTCGAGGTCGGCGATCTCCGATGGTTTGGGCGTATAGGTCGGTGCGTCCCGTAGCACCTCGTCCGGCAACGCCCATCCATCGACAGCCCAACCGTTCACAGCCACGTCGGACAGTCTGCCAAAGCGGTCAACCGGTGTTCCGCATGCCTGCCGCGATTCCGTTGACCGTCGTGAGCAGTGCCCGCTCGAGCGCCGGGTCGGGGGAGGCCTTGCGGCCGCCGGGCCAGGAGCCGCTGTCGGCGACCTTGCTCGCACGGTACTGGTCGAGCAGCGTGACCTGCAGGTGATGGAGCGGCTGCAGGTAGCTGTCCCGGACGTTGAGCGTGCGCTGCAGGACGGGCTGGCGGTCCAGCAGCTCCGACTCGCCTGTGATCGCGAGCACCTCTTCGACCGTCCGCTCGTACTCCTCCCGGATGACGTCGAAGATCGGCCGCAGCTGCTGGGGGACGAGCGTTTCGACGTACCGCGACGCGATCTGCAGGTCGGTCTTGACCAGCATCATCTCGACGTTGGACAGGAACGTGCCGAAGAAGTGCCACTTCTCGTGCATCTCGCGCAGGACGTCGCCGAGGCCGGCCTCCCGTGCGGCCTTGAGCCCGCTGCCCACGCCGAACCAGCCGGGCACGATCTGCCGCGACTGGGTCCAGCCGAACACCCACGGGATCGCCCGCAGGCCGGACAGGCCCGCGTCGGCGTTCGGCCGCTTGGCCGGGCGTGAGCCGATGTTCAGCGCGCCGAGCAGCTCGGTGGGGGTGGCCGCCCAGAAGTACGCGGGCAGGTCCGGATTCTCGACCAGCGCCCGGTAGTTGACGAACGCGGCCGTCGACACGGTCTCCATCGCCGAGTCCCAGCGGGCGAGCGCCTCGGCGGGCTGACGGGGCTCGGTGTGCAGCAGCGCGGACTGGAGCACGGCCGCGAGGGTCAGCTCCAGGTTTTCCCGGGCCAGCGCCGGCAGCGTGTACTTGTCGGAGATGACCTCGCCCTGCTCGGTCACCTTGATCGCGCCGTCGAGCGTGCCCCACGGCTGGGCCAGGATGGCCTCGTGGGTCGGCCCGCCGCCGCGCCCGACGGTGCCGCCGCGGCCGTGGAAGAGCCGCAGCCGCACGCCGTGCCGGGCGGCGACGTCGCGGAGCTGCCGCTGGGCCTTGTGGATCATCCACTGGGAGGTGGTGATGCCGGCGTCCTTGTTGGAGTCGGAGTAGCCGAGCATGACCTCCTGCACGTCACCGCGGGCGCGCACGATCGCGCGGTACACCGGGATCGACAGCAGGTCGTCGAGCATCTCACCGGCCATCTCCAGCTCCCGCGCCTGCTCCAGCAGCGGTGCGAAACCGATCCGGGCGCGGGCCGACTCCATCGACGCGCCTCCGAAGCCGCCGCCGGCGCTCACCTCGACCAGGCCCCACTCGCGGGCCAGCACCACGGCGGCGAGGACGTCGTCGATGCCCTGCGTCATCGAGATGATGTACGTCTCGATGACCTCCGGCCCGAAGCGGTCCTGCACCTCGCGGATCGCGGAGAACACGTCGAACGTCTTGCGCGCGCTGTCGGTCAGCGAGGTGTCGCGCGTGGCCAGCGGCCGTCGGCCGGTGAGCTCGTTGATCAGCAGCTGACGGCGTGCGCCGCGGTCCAGCGACGGGTAGTCGACCTCGCCGACCCGCCGGTAGAGCTGGGCGAGCACCTCGTGGTGGGCGTCGGCGTGCTCGCGCACGTCGAGGGTGGCCAGCTGCAGGCCGAACGCGGACAGCGTGCGGATCGCCGACGCGAGCTTGCCGGTCGCGGGCAGCGCGCCGCCGTTGCGGGCCAGCGACGCGCGCATCAGTTCCAGGTCGGCGATCAGCTCGGCGGTGCCGAGGTAGTCGCGTCCCTGCTTGTGCGGGGTGCCGGTCGCCAGCCGGTCGCGGGTGTGCTGCAGCTTCAGCCGGACGCAGCGCAGCTTCAGCCGGTAGGACTCCTCGAGGTTGACCCGGCGGAAGCGGGCCGGCAGCTCCGGCAGGTTGTCGAGGTCGGCCGCGAGGCTCGCGGACAGGTCCAGCGACACCCCGCGCAGGCGCTTCGAGACCGACAGCTCGTCGATCAGTTCGTCGATCACGCCCTCGGCCATGCGGATGCCGTATTCGTGCTGGATGAGCAGCACGTCCCGGGTCACCGCCGGCGTCACGAACGGGTTGCCGTCCCGGTCGCCGCCGATCCACGACCCGAAGGTCAGCGGCCGTGCCGTCGGCGGCAGCTGTACGCCCAGATCCTTGAGCGTCTCGTAGAGGTCGTCGAGCACCTGGGGCGCGGCGCCCTCGGCCAGGTCGGCGAGGTAGTACACGGCGTTGCGGGCCTCGTCGGACGGCTCCGGCCGCTCCAGGCGCAGCTCGTCGGTCTGCCACAGCAGGTCGAGCAGCTCGGCGAGGCGCCGGTCGGTGCGCGCCGTGCGGGTCTTGTCGGGCTCCAGCGAGCCGTCGAGCGCGGTGGCGACCGCCTCGGCGTCGAGCTCGTCGCCGACGGCTCGCAGCTTGGTCAGGATCGAGCGGCGGGCGGCCTCGGTGGGGTGCGCGGTGAAGACGGGGCGCACGGCGAGCTTCGAGGCGATCGAGCCGATCTCGCGCGTCCCGACGCCGCGGTCGGCGATGAGCTTGGCGGCCCGCTCCAGCCAGCCGCCCTCGCGGACCCGGATGCGGCGCAGCTCGCGGGCACGGTGCACCTGCTCGGTGATGTTGGCCAGGTGGAAATACGTCGAGAAGGCGCGGGCGAGCTGGGTGCCGGTCACCACGTCGAGCCCGTGCAGCCGCTCCGCGGCCTCCTCGGGGTCGGTGCGGACCAGCGCACGGACCTCTTCGACCAGGTCGAGCAGCTGCTGGCCGTCCTGGCGGACAAGGCTCTGTCCGAGCAGTGAACCGAGCCGGCGGATGTCGGCGCGGAGCGCTGCGTCGGCGGCGCTCGACGCGGGTGCTTCTGCGGACATGGAAAACGTCCCCTCAATGTGACTTCGGCTCGGCTGGGGGACGGCGCTGTCCGATTTCACCGGCATCGTATCGGCTGTCGCGTCACCCCGGGCGCGCTCGGTGAGTCATCTCTCTTTACACCCAGCCTCTCACGCTCGGTGACGAGCCGGGCGAGGTGTCATACCGGGCAGATACTCTGGTACCCGCATCGACCACCCCCGTCCGTTCCGGGCGCGGGGCTGTTTGCCGTGCAGATTGGGTCTCCACACCACCATGAAGCTCGCCGGTCTCACTTCCGCCGCCCTCGCCGACCCGGGCCTGGCCCGGGCCCGTGACCTCGCCCGCGCCGGGCACGCCGACCAGGTCGACCTGACCGGGCCGCCGTCGCTGCGTGCGCTCGTCGCCGCCGCCATCGCCGCCGAGCGGCCGGTCCTCGCGGTGACCGCCACCGGCCGGGAGGCGGAGGACCTTGCCGCCGCCCTCGGCTGCCTGCTGGACCCCGGCGAGGTGGCGGTCTACCCGTCCTGGGAGACTCTGCCGCACGAGCGGCTGTCACCGCGCTCCGACACGGTCGGCAAGCGGCTCTCCGTGCTGCGCCGCCTCGCCCACCCGACCGACGCCGCGCCCTGCCCGCGGGTCGTCGTGGCGCCGGTGCGCTCGGTGCTGCAGCCCCAGCTCAAGGGCCTCGGCGATCTCGAGCCGATCGAGCTGCGCCCGGGCGTGTCGGCCGATCTCGAGGACCTGGTCGTCCGGCTGGCCGAGCTGGCCTATGCGCGCGTCGACCTGGTCACCAAGCGCGGCGAGTTCGCGGTCCGCGGCGGCATTCTCGACGTCTTCCCGCCGACCGAGGAGCACCCGCTGCGCGTCGAGTTCTGGGGCGACGAGGTGGAGGAGATCCGCTCGTTCGCGGTCGCCGACCAGCGCACGATCGAGAAGGTCGAGCAGTTGTGGGCGCCGCCGTGCCGTGAGCTGCTGCTGACCGACGAGGTCCGGTCCCGCGCGGCCGAGCTGTCCACCGACCACCCGCAGCTCGCCGAGATGCTCGACAAGCTCGCCGCGGGCATCCCCGTGGAGGGCATGGAATCGCTCGCGCCCGCCCTGCTCGGCGGCACCGACTCCCTCGAGCTGGTGCTGCACACCATGCCGGAGGGCACCCACGTGCTGCTGTGCGACCCGGAGCGGATCCGCACCCGGGCGCACGACCTCGTCCGCACCAGCGACGAGTTCCTGGAGGCCAGCTGGGCGGCGGCCGCCGTGGGCGGCAAGGCGCCGATCGACCTCGGCGCCGCGGCGTTCCGCCACCTGGGCGACGTCCGTGCGGCCGCGGCGTCGCTCGGGCAGCCGTGGTGGTCACTCAGCCCGTTCGCCGCCGCGGAGGACACCGTCCGCGAGGTCGAGCCGTGGCGACTCGGCGAGGAGGACGAGAGCACCACCGTCACCGACGACGCGATCACCATCTCGCTGGCCGCCCAGCCGGTGCCGCTCTACCACGGCGAGACCGCGCGGGTCGTCGACGACCTCAAGCGGCTCTCCGGCGACGGCTGGCGGATCGCGCTCGTCTTCGAGGGCTCCGGCCCGGCCCAGCGTGCCGCCGAGGTCCTGCGCGCCGCCGACCTCGGCGTGACGCTGGCGGAGACCGTCGACACCCCGCCGCGCACCGGCGTCGTCACCGTCACCACCGGCTCCCTCGGCAACGGCTTCCTCGACGAGGCGGCCCGCCTGGCGGTCGTCACCGGCACCGACATCTCCGGTGGCCGTGGCGCGTCCACCAAGGACATGCGCAAGATGCCGAGCCGGCGCCGCAACCAGATCGACCCGCTCGAGCTGCGCACCGGCGACTTCGTGGTGCACGAGCAGCACGGCATCGGCCGTTATGTCGAGATGGTGCAGCGCACCGTCAACGGCGCCGACCGGGAATACCTCGTGATCGAATACGCGGCGTCGAAGCGCGGCCAGCCCGGCGACCGGCTGTTCGTCCCGACCGACCAGCTCGACCAGCTCTCCCGCTACGTCGGTGGCGAGGCGCCCACCCTGCACAAGATGGGCGGATCCGACTGGCAGAAGGCCAAGTCCCGCGCCCGCAAGGCGGTCCGCGAGATCGCCGCGCAGCTCATCCAGCTCTATGCGGTGCGCCAGAACTCGCAGGGCCACGCCTTCGGCCCCGACACACCCTGGCAGCGTGAGCTGGAGGACGCGTTCCCCTACCACGAGACCCCTGACCAGCTCGCGGCCATCGAAGAGGTCAAGGGCGACATGGAGAAGGCGATCCCGATGGACCGGCTGATCTGTGGCGACGTCGGCTACGGCAAGACCGAGATCGCAGTGCGGGCCGCGTTCAAGGCCGTGCAGGACGGCAAGCAGGTCGCCGTGCTGGTGCCCACCACCCTGCTCGCCCAGCAGCATTTCAACACCTTCTCCGAGCGGGTGGCACAGTTCCCGATCGAGGTCCGTCAGCTGTCGCGCTTCCAGACCCCGACCGAGACGAAGCTGACCATGGAGAAGGTCTCCGACGGCACCGTCGACATCGTCATCGGCACCCACCGGCTGCTGCAGACCGCGACCCGGTTCAAGCAGCTCGGCCTGGTGATCGTCGACGAGGAGCAGCGCTTCGGCGTCGAGCACAAGGAGTTCCTCAAGCAGCTGCGCGCCTCCGTCGACGTGCTGACCATGTCGGCCACGCCGATCCCGCGCACCCTGGAAATGGCGATCACCGGCATCCGCGAGATGTCGACCATCGCGACCCCGCCGGAGGAGCGCCACCCGGTGCTCACCTACGTCGGCGCGCAGGACGACAAGCAGGTCGCCGCGGCGATCCACCGCGAGCTGCTGCGCGACGGCCAGGTCTTCTACCTGCACAACCGCGTCGAGTCGATCGAGCGCGCCGCCCGCCGGCTGCGCGAGCTGGTCCCCGAGGCGCGGGTCGCGGTCGCGCACGGTCAGATGGGTGAAGAGGCCCTCGAGAAGATCATGGTCGGCTTCTGGGAGAAGGAGTACGACGTCCTCGTCTGCACCACGATCGTCGAGAGCGGCATCGACATCCCCAACGCCAACACCCTCATCGTGGAGCGCGCCGACCTGCTCGGCCTCGCCCAGCTGCACCAGATCCGCGGCCGCGTCGGCCGGGGCCGCGAGCGGGCCTACGCCTACTTCCTCTACCCGCCGGACAAGCCGCTCACCGAGCACGCCCACGAGCGGCTCGCCACGATCGCCCAGCACACCGAGCTCGGCGCGGGCATGTATGTGGCGATGAAGGACCTGGAGATCCGCGGCGCGGGCAACCTGCTCGGCGGCGAGCAGTCCGGGCACATCGAGGGCGTCGGCTTCGACCTGTACGTGCGGATGGTCGGCGAGGCGGTCCAGCAGTTCAAGGGCGAGCGGCCGGAAGAGGAGGAGGTCGACGTCAAGATCGACCTGCCGGTCGACGCGCACCTGCCGCTGGAGTACATCGCCGCGGAGCGGCTGCGCCTGGAGATCTACCGCAAGATCGCCGGGTCGAAGGACGACGCCGCGCTCGACGAGATCGTCGCCGAGATGAAGGACCGCTACGGCGAGCCCCCGCTCCCGGTGGCCAACCTGCTGGCGGTCGCGCGGTTCCGGTTCCTCGCGCGGGCGCACGGGCTGACCGACGTCTCGTTGCAGGGCAAACACATCCGGTTCGCCCAGCTGCAGCTGCCCGACTCCAAGCAGATGCGGCTCAAGCGGCTCTACCCGGAGGCGGTCTACAAGGCGGCCGCCGAGACGGTCTCGCTGCCCCGCCCGTCGACCCGCCGGGTCGGTGGTGAGCCGATGCGCGACACCCAGTTGCTGGACTGGGCCGCCGAGCTGCTCACGACCGTCCTCGGCTCCCCAGCCGCATGAGATCGACGTTACGGCACGTGAGATGGTGGTCCACTATGCGTGTCCGTCGCCTGGCGCTCGTCGCCGTGTCCACCGTCCTCGCCGGCGTCTCGCTGGCCGGTTGCCGCTCGGCGCCCACCGTGGCCGCCTACGTGGGCGACCGGAAGATCACCGTCGCCGAGGTCGACGCGATCGTCCGGTCCGTCAACGACGTCGCCGAGCAGCGCCTGGTGGCCCGCAAGCAGGCGTATGACGCGCGGATGGACGCGATCAAGGCGGGCAAGGGGCCCGACGAATACCCCGAGGTGCCGGTCGAGGCCATGCTGCCGATCGTGCACACCAGCGCCAGCCAGGTGCTGTCGTTGATGGTCTGGGGGGACGTGACCGACCGGATCCTGGCCGAGCGGCACCTCACCACGTTCGGTCCCCCGCCGTTCACCGACATCTTCGGCCTGCCCGCCTCCGACGAATACGTGCGGCTGTGGCTCGACTACTGGCCGGCCTTCGAGGCGATTCTCCAGGGGAGCGCGCAGCGGGTGCCGAGCAACGACGAAGCCGGCCGGTTCTACGACGCGCTCGACGAGATCGGTCAGGTGCCCGACGTCGTGTCGTATGAGCAGGTCATCGCCGGCCTCAAGCAGAACACCCAGATCGGTGCGGCGTTCCAGGCGCAGCAGGCCCTCGCCGAGGCCGTCCGCACGGCCCACGTGACGGTCAACCCGCGTTACGGCGGGCTCGTGATGCCGGTGATGCTGGCCCTCCAAGGCGGCGACACGCCGATTGACGTAGCCTTCCCGAGCGACAGCGAAGTGCCGGTAGAGGAGGCCTGACGTCCGTGTCGGCAAGGGTGGTCCTGCTGGTGACGTCGCCCCGGCTGCCCGCCGGGGTGCTGACCGCGCAGGCGTGGGACCTGGTCCGTGCGCATCCGGTCCTCGCCGCAGCCGAGTCCGAGCAGGCACAGGCCCTGCGGGCCGCCGGCGCCACGGTCACGGTCGTGCCCGCCACAGCCGACTCGCTGCTCGCCGCCATCGCCGAGCACGGCACCGTGGTCTGGCTGGCCGCACCCGACGGCGACGAGCAACTGGCCCGGGAGCTGGGCCTGCGGCTCGCCCGGGAGCCCGGCCTGGCCGAGCTCGAGCTGCTCTACGGCTCGTGGGATCCGCCCGGCGCGCGGCTGCTCGACGCGGTGACGGTGATGGACCGGCTGATGCACCCCGAGGCCGGCGACCCGTGGAAGCGGGCCCAGACCCACCACAGCCTGGCGCCGTTCCTCCTGGAGGAGGCCTACGAGCTGTACGACGCGATCCGCGACGACGACACCGAGGCGGTTCGCGAGGAGCTCGGCGACGTCCTGCTCCAGGTCGTCCTGCACGCGCGGCTCGGCGAGGAGACCGCCGGCTTCACCATCGACGACGTGGCCGGCGACCTGGTCGACAAGCTCATCCGGCGCAACCCGCACGTCTTCGCCGACACCGTGGTCGGCGACATCGACGAGATCATCGCCAACTGGGAGCAGATCAAGAAGGCCGAGAAGGCCCGCGACTCGGCCGTCGACGGCGTCGCCCTCTCGCAGCCGGCGCTGGCCCTCGCCGCGAAGCTCCTCCAGCGGGTCGCCCGCGCCGGCCTCGACGTCCCGCCGCCGTCCGGCGACAACCTGGGCGCAAAGCTGTTCGCGCTGGTCGCGAAGGCCCAGGCGGAGGGCGCCGACGCCGAGGCGGCCCTGCGCGAGACGGCGCTGTCCTACATGGAGGCCGTCCGCCGCGCCGAGCGCTCATGACGCGTAGGGATCACGCAGCACCGCCGGCTTCCCGAGGCCCTCGTTGATCTGCAGCAGCGGTGGGGCGCCCACGTAGCCGAGTTGCCGGGCGACGCCGGTGATCCCGCCGGCGCCGAGGACGCGCGCGGTGCTTCCCATGCGCTCTCCTGGACACGTCCGGCACGGCGCGCGCCGAGCACCAGGCCGGAGGCCACCAGCAGGACGCCGCCCACCCGGACGCCGGACGGCAGCACACCGTCCACGATGGACACCGTCGCCAGCGCGAACACCGGGACCAGGCCGACGTACACGCCGGCGCGCTCGACGCCGAGGCCGGCCACCCCGGAGTACCAGCAGACGAACGCGACCACCGTCAGCACCAGGCCCAGGAAGACCAGCGCGGCCGTCTCCCCGCCGGTGGGGAGCCGGGGCCGCTCACCGGAGAAGGGCAGCGCGAGCAGCAGCAGCGGAACGGCGAGCAGCGTGCTCCACGCGGACACCCGCAGCGGGCCGAGCCGGGGCAGCAGGGGCGCGGCGAGCAGCGAGAACGCCGCCTCGCACAGCAGTACGCCGACCGCCGCGACCAGACCGAGCGCGTCGAAGTCGCCGAAGCCCTGCACGATCCCGGCGCCGGCCACGACCACGGTCGCCGCGGCCACGAGCTGCGGCGTCGGGCGGCGGCGCTCCTGCAGCGGGCCCAGCAGCGCCAGCAGCAGGGGACTGGCTCCGACGATCGTGGCGATCACCGCGGGGTCGGCGTGGCGTAGCGCGAAGAGCAGCAACACGTTGAACAGCACGAGGCCGGTCGCCGCGACCGCCGCCAGTCGCACCAACTCCCGCGCCGTGGGCCACAACCGGTCCCGGAACAGCAGCAGCCCGAAGAGGGCGAGTGCGGCCAGCGCGTACCGCAGCGCCTGCCCGGTGAGGATCGGATAGTCGACGATCGAGCGGCTTACGGTGAACGAGCCGCCGAGAATCGCGCAGGTCAACACGCAGTAGGCGGAGTAACGGCGGGTCATGGCGCCGAACGTACGGCGGTCAATGGTCCACGCTACAGTGCCACCGATGCCCGGATTTGGAGGACCACTTGTCGGTGTGGGAGGCGCTGGTCGAGCTGGACCGCAGCCGGCCGCGCGTCGGCGATCAGCTGGTCGGCGCGCTGCGGGACGCCATCACGCGGGGACGTCTCGCCCCCGGCACCCGGCTGCCCTCCACGCGTGACCTCGCCGCCGACCTGGGTGTGTCCCGGGGACTCGTCGTCGGGGCGTACGAGCAGCTGGTCGCCGAGGGGCGCCTGCTGACCCGCCGCGGCTCGGGCACCGTCGTCGCCGACGTCGTCACCACCATGCCCAAGCAGCGCGGCGAGGCGCCCGACCGCCCCACCACCGTGGCCCCGCTGCGCCCGGGCGTGCCAGACCTGGGGATGTTCCCGCGAACCGCGTGGCGGCGCGCCTACGAGACGGCACTGGCCGGCGCGCTCGACGCCGACTTCGACTACACCGACGCGGTCGGCGTGCCCCGCCTGCGCCGTGAGCTGGCCGGCTACCTCGGCCGGGTCCGCGCCGCGCTGGTGCCGCCGGAGGGCCTGATCGTCACCGCCGGCGTCACCCAGGGGCTCGCGCTGCTCGCCAATGCGCTGCTGACCGCCGGCATGAAGCGTGTGGGGCTGGAGGACCCCGGCCCGGCGGCGCTGCGTGACCACCTGACCCGGCTCGGGCTCGACGTCGTGCCGGTCCCCGTTGACGGCGAAGGGCTGGACGTGCGGGCGCTCGGCCGGACGAGAGCCAAGGCGGTCGTCGTCACCCCGGCGCACCAGTTCCCGACCGGCGTCGTCCTGGCACCGAGCCGGCGGGCCGAGCTCGTCGCATGGGCACGCCGGGTCGACGGGCTCGTGATCGAGGACGACTACGACGCCGAGTACCGCTACGACCGTGAGCCGGTGGCATGCCTGCAGGGCCTCGCGCCGGACCGCGTCGCCCTCGTCGGGTCGGTGAGCAAGGTCCTCGCCCCCGGCCTGCGGCTCGGCTGGCTCGTCGCGCCGCAGGCCTGGCTGCCCGACCTGCGCGCGGCCAAGGCCGACGCCGACAACGGTGGACCGTCGCTGCAGCAGCTGGCGTTCGCCGAGTTCCTGGCCGGCGGTGGGTACGACCGCCACCTGCGCCGCGCACGCCGCCTGCACCGCGAGCGCCGCGACGCGGCCGTCGCCGCGCTGCGCCGGCACCTGCCGACGGCCCGCATCGGCGGCATCGCGGCCGGCCTGCACCTGGTGGTCGAGCTCCCGCCGGGGGTCGACGACCGAGCCGTGGCCGAGCGCGCGGCGGCGGCCGGTCTCGGGCCGCTCGCGCTGTCGTCGCTGCGGCAGCGCGGCCGCGGCCCGGCCGGCCTGGTGCTCGGCTACGCCGCACACACCCCGCACGAGCTGGCGAGGGCGGTTCGCACCCTCGCCGGCCTCGTGTAGGGGATACGGTTCTGGAATGCCGCATGACTTCGTGCCACTGGCCGAGCACATCGCCGACGCGTTGCTGGAGGTAGATCCGCGGCTCGCCGCGTCGGCCGGCGACCACCGGTTCGACGACCGGCTGCCGGACTACTCGGCCGACGGCGTCGCCGGCGACGTCGACATGCTGCGCGACGCCTCCGCCGCACTCAGCCAGATCGATCTCGACACCCTCGACGTGCAGGAGCAGGTCGACCACGCGGTGCTGCTGGCCCGCGTCGAGCGGATGCTGTTCGAGCGGACCGAGGTTCGCGAGCACGAGTGGAACCCGCTCGCGCACAATCCCGGCACCCTGCTGCACGGGCTCATCTCCCGGCCGTTCGCGCCGGCCGAGGAGCGTCTGGTCGCCGTCGCGGCGCGGCTTTCGGCAGTACCTGATGTGCTGTCCACCGCCCGTGAGGTCCTCCAGGAGTCGCCGCGCGTCCACGTGGAGACGGCCGTCGTGCAGTTCTCGGGCACGGCCCGCCTGGTCCGCGAGGAGCTGGGTGAGCTGCTGAAGGAGGCGCCCGGCCTGACCGAGGTGATCCGGCCGCTCCAGGAGCGGGCCGCCGCCGAGCTCGACGCCTTCGCCGGCTGGCTGCGCGGTCGGCTCGACACGTCCGACCGCGACCCCCGTCTGGGCCGCCGCCTGTGGGAGGCCCGGCTGTGGCACACGCTCGACACCGAGCTGGGGGCGGCGACCGTGCTGGAGCGCGCGGAGGCCAACCTCGACCGGGTGAGTGCCGAGCTGCGCGCCGCTGCCGCCGAGCTGACCGGAGGGCCGGAGAGCGACAACACCGTGCGCGAGGCGTTCGCGCGGCTCGCCGCCGACGTGCCGGACAACGACACGATCGTCGACCTGGCCAAGGTGTCGCTCGACGAGGCCACCGGGTTCGTCCGGGCGCACGACCTCGTCACGCTGGTCGACGACCCGCTGGTCATCATGGAGATGCCGGAGTTCGCGCGGGGCGTCGCGGTGGCGTACTGCGACCCGCCCGGCATGCTCGAGCCCTCCGAGCTGCCGACGTTCTTCTGTATCTCGCCGACCCCCGCGGACTGGTCCGCCGACCGCGTGGCGTCGTTCTACCGCGAGTACAACCACCACATGCTGCGCGACCTCACCGTCCACGAGGCGACGCCGGGCCACTTCCTCCAGCTCGCCCATGCCCGCCGGTTCCGCGGCCGCACCCGGGCCCGCGCGATCGGCTGGTCTGGCCCGTTCGTCGAGGGCTGGGCGGTCTACGCCGAGGAGCTCATGGCCACGCTGGGCTTCGGCGGCCTCCCGGTGCGGTTGCAGCAGCTCAAGATGCAGTTGAGAATGAGCATCAACGCGATCATCGACCAGCGCATCCACTGCGACGGCATGACCGAGGACGAGGCGATGGCCCTGATGATGGGCCGGGGCTTCCAGGAGGACGGCGAGGCGGCCGGCAAGTGGCGGCGGGCACGGTTGAGCTCGACGCAGTTGTCGACGTATTTCGTCGGCTACACCGAGGTGAGTGAGATCGCCCGCGAACGCCCCTCGGACGTGTCGCTGCGCGACTGGCACGACCGCATGCTGGCGCACGGCTCCCCGCCTCCGCGCCACCTCCGCACGCTGCTGTCCCTCTGACCGGCTCGTGGCTCACGTTCAAGAGCGACCGCCCCGTTGTCGGCTGGCCGAGGTGAGAAGCCCTCGGTCTTGCCCCGCCGCTCTCAACCGGCTGCGGTAAGACGCGCCAGCCGCCAGCCGCCAGCGGTCTGCCCTGCGGGAGCGGCTCCGGATTAAATTCTGTGGCCGGGGCGGATTTGTGCGCCGATTTCCGGACACACCGAGAGGTGCGCGGTCAAGATCGCAACTGGGGAGGGCGCCGGCCCGTGGTGGGTGGCGCAACGCGAGGGGGCGCGGACCGCGGCGTCGCAAGATCGTGCCCCGGGATAGGCTCAAGCTGCCGCACCGTGGCGGCCGGACACACCGTTCCAACGTAGGGGGTTCCACGACAGTGGCCACTATCGAAGCAATCGGCGCGCGGGAGATCCTCGACTCGCGGGGCAACCCGACCGTCGAGGTCGAGGTTGTTCTCGACGACGGCACCCTCGCCCGTGCGGCTGTTCCCTCCGGCGCCTCCACCGGTGCCTTCGAGGCCAACGAGCTGCGCGACGGCGACAGCAAGCGCTACCTCGGCAAGGGTGTCGAGAGGGCCGTCGAGAACGTCAACGAGCGCATCGCCGAGGCCGTCCGCGGCTTCGACGCCACCGAGCAGCGCCTCGTCGACCAGGCCATGCTCGACCTCGACGGCACCCCGGAGAAGTCCGAGCTGGGCGCCAACGCCATCCTCGGCGTCTCCCTCGCCGTCGCGAAGGCCGCCGCCGACTCGGCCGGCCTGAGCCTGTTCCGCTACCTGGGCGGCCCCAACGCGCACCTGCTGCCCGTGCCGATGATGAACATCCTCAACGGTGGCGCCCACGCGGACTCCAACGTCGACGTCCAGGAGTTCATGGTCGCGCCCATCGGCGCGCCGACGTTCCGCGAGGCGCTGCGCACCGGCGCCGAGGTGTACCACTCGCTCAAGTCGGTGCTGAAGAAGAAGGGCCTCGCCACGGGCCTCGGTGACGAGGGCGGCTTCGCGCCCAACCTCGACAGCAACCGCGCCGCGCTCGACCTGATCGCCGAGGCCGTCGAGAAGGCCGGCTACTCGCTCGGCACCGACGTGGTGCTCGCGCTCGACGTGGCGGCCACCGAGTTCCACAAGGACGGCGGCTACACGTTCGAGGGTGCCTCGAAGTCGGCCGAGGAGATGATCGAGTACTACACGCAGCTCGTCGACTCCTACCCGATCGTGTCCATCGAGGACCCGCTGTCGGAGGAGGACTGGGACGGCTGGAAGGCGATGACCGACGCGCTCGGCAACCGCATCCAGATCGTCGGCGACGACCTGTTCGTCACCAACCCGCAGCGCATCGCCCGCGGCGTCGCGACCGGCACCGCCAACGCGGTGCTGGTCAAGGTGAACCAGATCGGTTCGCTCACCGAGACGCTCGACGCCGTCGACCTGGCGCACCGCGCCGGCTTCCGCACGATGATGAGCCACCGCTCGGGTGAGACCGAGGACACCACGATCGCCGACCTCGCCGTCGCCGTCGGCAGCGGCCAGATCAAGACCGGTGCGCCGGCGCGTTCCGAGCGCGTCGCGAAGTACAACCAGCTGCTGCGCATCGAGGACGAGCTCGACGACGCGGCGCGCTATGCCGGTCGGGGAGCCTTCCCGCGGTACCGTTAGTGCGATTTTTTGCGTCTGCGGCCTCCTGATCATGGGGGCCGCAGACGCAGTGAACCACCTGGGGGAGGAATGCAGCAGCGCACCAGGCCGGGCGGGCGCAGCGCGCCTTCACGCGGCTCGGCGCCCCGCGGTCAGCGGTCCGGCGGGGGACGTGCCCCGGCCCGGCCGACCGTGGCGCGACGGGCGGTGTCGGCCGGCGGCACGGCGCTGCGGACCCGGGCACCGCAGCCGCGGCGGTTCACCAGCCGGGCGATCGTGCTGAGCCTCGTGTTGCTGGTCCTGCTGCTCGCCTACGCCTACCCGGTGCGGGTCTACCTCGCCCAGCAGGCCGAGATCGCCGCCCTGGAGCAGAGCCAGGAGCGGCAGGCGGCGAAGGTCGCCGAGATGGCGGCGCGGGCGAAGAAGTGGGACGACCCGGAATACGTGATCAGCCAGGCCCGGCAGCGGCTGCACATGGTGTTGCCGGGGGAGAAGTCGTACGTCGTGGTCGACCCGGACCGGGCCACGAAGACCGACCCGGCCGACGTGCCGGGCGCGGAGAAGGCCCCCCGGCCGTGGTATGGCAAGTTGTGGTCGAGCGTCGAGGCGGCGGACAAGCAGTGAGCGAACCCGAGAAGGCCACCGAGCAGGATCTGGCGGTGGTCGAGGCGCAGCTCGGCCGCAGGCCGCGGGGCACCCGGGCCGTCGCCCACCGGTGCCCGTGCGGGCTGCCCGACGTCGTGGAGACCACGCCGCGCCTGCCCGACGGCACGCCCTTCCCGACGTTGTACTACCTGACGTGCCCGAGGGCGGTCCAGGAGTGCAGCCGGCTGGAGTCGGCCGGGCTGATGAAGACGATGAACGCCCGGCTCGCGGAGGATCCGGAGCTGGCGGAGGCCTACGCGCGGGCGCACGAGGACTACCTGCGCCGGCGCGAGGAGATCGGGCACGTCGAGGAGATCGCCGGCGTGTCGGCCGGGGGCATGCCGACGCGGGTGAAGTGTCTGCACGTACATCTCGGGCATGCACTTGCCGTCGGGCCCGGGGTGAACCCGTTCGGCGACGAGACCCGGGAGCAGGCGGGCGCCTGGTGGGCGGCCGGCCCGTGCGTGTCAGTCGATCCGGGTGACGACTGAGCGCAGGATCTCCCAGCCCTCGGCGTCGTCCGAGGTGCCGGTGTGGGGACGGCGGAACCGGCGGATCTCGACGGCGATGTCGGACAGCGCCCACCGCAGCTGGAGGAGCATGATCGTCGATGGGCGGACCAGCACCCCGGTCGCGTCGGCGTAGGCGGCGAAGATCGACCCGTCGCCCGGCTCGATCAGCCAGAGGTCCCGCTCCGGGGGTGAGACGAGCACGGTGTCCCAGTCGATCAGCCGCCACCCGGTCGGGGTGCGCATCGTGTTGCCCGAGTGCGGCTCGCCGTGCGTGAGGACGGCGCGCACGGGCTCGGCCCGGCTCCCGAGGACCAGCTCGTCGTACCGCGCGAGGACCCTCCGCAAGGGTTCGGCGTGCTCGACGAGAAGGTCGGCGACGGCCGTCGAGTACGGCCCGCAGTCCGGCCCCGGCTGTTTGAGTGCCTGCTCGACCTCGTCCCGATGCGGCACGGCGAAGTCGTCGACACGAGCGTGCCGCCGGACGATCGGCGGCGCGGTGTGCAGCTGGATGATCATGTCGAGGGTGGCCTGGCGGTGCTCCGGCCCGGCGAAGGCGTTCCAGTCGAAGCTGGTGCCGTCGACGAACGGGTAGACCGCGACGGCGAACGGCCCGTGCCGGAGCATCGGCTGGTTGCCGACCGTCGGGATGGGCGCCACGGCGAACGTGTGCCCGGTCGCCCGCAGGTCCACCGCGACGGACAGGGATGCGTGCAGCTTGTCCGCGTCGGCCGGCTCGTCTACGGTGACGAACCACCGGGAGCCCGAGGTGTCGACGAGCTCCCAGTGGTGGCTGCCGAAGCCGACCGCCCGATACGTCAGCGACTTGACGGTGAGTCCCCACTCGCGGACGAGCAGCGACGAGAGCGCGTCGTCGGGAAGCCCTCGGGGTGGCGTGAGCACCCCGACAAGGTACGTCAGTTGCCCGGCGCAGGCGGGGCCGTGCCTTCGATGATCTTCGCACCCTTGGGCGCCACGAACGCCTGCGGGTCGACCTGCTCGCTGTATTTCGTCAGTTCCACACCGAGCTGCTTGTCGTCCGTGCCGACCCCCTTGAACCGGGTGAGCAGGCCGTTCTCGGCGACGCAGACATGGAACTCCTTCGCGGTGACCGCGTTGGGGTCGCTGTCCTTCGGGATTCCCGTCACATCGAGACAGTCGCTTTTCTGACCGGCGATCGTGGCGGTGTTCTGCGCGATCTTCACGCCGGGAACCACCGCGGCGGCGGTCATCAGGGCCAGCGCCATCTCGGTGTTGATGAAGCCGCCGCCGGCGACCGCCGACAGGTAGGCGGCCTGGTCGGCGGAGGAGAGCTGACCGGTCTGGACCGGGCTCTTGTGGCACACCGTCTTGTTCGCGGGACCGGAGCAGGACAGCAGCGTGTCCTCGGTGAGGATGAAGCGGCCCTCCTTGCCCAGGTAGGCGGCCTTCGGCGGCTGCTGCACCACGGTTGTGGCCGAGCCGTCGTCGGTCTTGTATTCGGCGGTGAACGTCAGCTGGCCCGACTTGCCCATGCGGTCGGCGAGGTCGCTGATCGCGGAGACGTTGTCGACGGTCTGCTTGACCTGGTTGATCACGCCGCAGCCCAGCACACCGGCGCCGAGTACGGAAGCGGTGGCCACGGTCAGGATCCGGGAACTGGCTCGATGCATGCGCACAATGTGGTCCCCGGCGACCGGGCGGGCAACGAACTGTCAGCAGGGTGACCCGTTGATGGTGCATTTGGTCGGCTGGGCCGCCTCGCCCTTGGCCGCGAAGCCCATCCGGAGCGTGCCACCCGCCTCCAGGTACGTGTTCCAGGACTGCGAGCGCAGGGTCAGGGTTTTGGCCTTTTGCTCGATCTTGGCGCCCCACGTCGACGTGAGGTCCACGGTCTCGGGGAGTTCGAGCTGTACGGTCCAGCCCTCGACCGGCTGGGCGCCGAGGTTCGTCACCGTCACCTCGGCGTTGAAGCCGTCCTTCCACTTGCTGCGTACGGCGTACCCGGCCTTCATGGGCTGCGTGCCGGCGGCGGCAGCGGACGGTGGTGCGCTCGCTGTCGGGGTGGGCCCGGTGGTATGGGCGGATTCTGGCGGCGGTGTGCCGTCCTTGGTCAGATACAAGACCGTCATGGTGCCCGCCACGAGGACCATCACCGCCGTGGTGACCATCAGCACCCGGTCACGTGTCAGATGCCACACCCGCGCGCAACTACCCTTACCGCCATGGAGGTAACCGTTCGGCGGGCACGGACCGCCGACGTGCGGGGGATCCGGCGGCTGGTGGCGATGTACGTCGCGGACCGGCGGTTGCTGTCGAAGCCCATGGTGACGCTGTACGAGGCCGTGCAGGAGTTCTGGGTGGCCGAGCGCGACACCGACGGCACGATCGTCGGGTGCGGCGCTCTGCACGTCATGTGGGAGGACCTGGCCGAGGTCCGGACCGTGGCGGTCGACCCGCTGATCCGCGGGCACAAGATCGGTCACCGCATCGTGACCGAGTTGCTCAGCGCGGCACGTGACATCGGAGTGCGGCGCGTGTTCGTGCTGACCTTCGAGACCCGCTTCTTCGGCTCGTTCGGCTTCGTGCCGATCGACGGGACGCCGGTCACCCACTCGGTCTACGAGGAGCTACTGCGCTCGTATGACGAGGGTGTCGCGGAGTTCCTCGACCTCGAACGGGTCAAACCCAACACCCTCGGCAACACGCGTATGCTGCTGCATTTGTAGGCTTTCGTGGTGTGAGCGGTGTGAGCGGTGTGAGCGGTGTGAGCGGTGTGAAGCGTGTGGCTGCGATCGACTGCGGGACCAACTCGGTGCGTCTGCTCATCGCCGACGTCGACGGCGGGCAACTGTCGGACGTCACCCGGCAGATGCGGATCGTGCGGCTCGGTGAGGGTGTGGACCGGACCGGGCGGCTGTCGCCGGCGGCCATCGAGCGGACCCGGCTCGCCCTCGTCGACTACGCGGCGGAGATCGCCGCCGCGGACGTGGCGGCGGCCCGGATGGTGGCCACCAGCGCGTCGCGGGACGCCGCGAACGCGGCCGACTTCGAGCAGATGGTCACGAGCGTGCTGGGCTTCGCGCCCGAGGTGATCACCGGCGACGAGGAGGCACGGCTGTCGTTCACCGGCGCCGTTCGGGGCCTGGCCGCCGAGCCGCCGTTCCTGGTCTTCGACATCGGTGGCGGCTCGACCGAGTTCGTCGTGGGCTCGACCGGCGTTGACGCGGCGATCAGCGTCGACATCGGCTGCGTCCGGATGACCGAGCGGCACCTGCACGGTGACCCGCCGACCGCGGCCCAGATCGCGGCGGCCGAGGCGGACATCACCGCGGCGGTCGACCGCGCGCTGGCGGCCGTCGACGGCAAGCGGGCCCGCACGCTGGTCGGACTGGCCGGCTCGGTGACGACGGTCACGGGTCTGGCGCTCCACCTGCCGGCCTATGATCCCGAGCGCATTCACCGTGCCCGGATCTCCACCGCCGACGTGGCGAAGGTGACCGCGGACCTGCTGGCGGCGACCGCCGAGCAGCGGCTCGCCAGCCCGGTCATGCACCCGGGCCGCGCCGACGTGATCGGTGCCGGCGCCCTCATCCTGCGGATCATCCTGGAACGGTCGGGCGCCGACTCGGTCATCGCCTCGGAATCGGACATCCTGGACGGCATCGCCTATTCCGTGACCTGACCCGCCTCGGCGCGATCTTGGATCGCATGTGCCCGGGAGCGGCGGCGCCGGCTGTCGGATTTGTGTCAGCGCAGGTCAGCCGGTGCGGCGGACCTCGGCCCGGGACTGCTCCCGCGGCTCGGCCTCGTCGCGGGACCACCACCACCCGTATGTGAGCACGCCGTCGCTCGGCATCGTCATGATGATTTTGGCCGGCATGGGGCCCTCGTAGGCGTTGAAGACGCCGGGCTGGCTTTCCACGAACCGGGTCACGCCGGGCAGCTCAAGGCAGGTGACGTGCAGTTCCAGGCGCCCGGCCTCGCTCGCGGTGAGGATCGTGTGCTCGACGTGCTGCAGTCCCTTGCTGTCGCTGACCGCCTCGTAGTCCAGTGTCACGGCATTGCCGCGCACCACTGAGGTCACCTTGATGCGGGCGACGAACGGCCCGGACTCCAACCCGTCGCCGCGTCCGCGGTAGACGCCGGGGGCTGCGGCGAGTCGTCTCAGGAGATCGGTCACGGCGCACACCGTAATACGACAGCGCACATGGCTGCGCACACTGGTCCTCTACCGCTATCGTGAGCCGTCCCCGGCGGGCAAGAGGGTCGATTTTCCAAGCTCACGCCCCTTTTGGTCCGTTAGGGTGATCTTTGCGGCATACCCCGGAAGGAACCACATGTCTGATCAGTACCCGCCGCCCGGCAGTTACCCGCCCCCTGGCGGTGGTGGCGGTTACCCGCCGCCCGGCGGTAACGACCCGTATGGGCAGCCCGCCTCCGGCGCCCCCTACGGGCAGCCCGCCTCCGGCGCCCCCTACGGGCAGCCCGCCTCCGGCGCCCCCTACGGGCCGCCCGCGAGTGGCGCGCCGTTCGGCGCTCCGCCGCCGCCTCCGAAGAAGAGCAGCGCCGGCAAGATCATTCTGATCATCGTCGGCATCATCCTGGTGCTCGCGCTCGTCTGCTGCGGTGGCATCTTCTTCTTCGCCAAGGACACCTGGAACGACATCGTCGACAGTGTCGAGAGCAACTCGGCGAACGCGAAGGTCGGCGACTGCCTGGCCGGTGACACCATCACCGAGGCCGGCAACGACGAGGTCAGCGTGAAGATCGTGGCGTGCGACGCCGCCGACGCGAAGTACAAGGTCGTCGGCATCAAGAGCGGTGTGGCGCGCGCTGAGGCGCTCAAGAGCGAGCCCACCGTCTGCAACGACTTCGCGGACGCGAACTACGTGCTCTGGCAGGGCACCAACGTCAGCAGCGGCGATGCCCTCTGCCTGGTCGACGCGAAGTAAGACTCGACGACGCCGAGGAAGCACCGTCGTTTCTCGCGAGGCGGTCCGCAGTGAGCGGGCCGCCTTTTGCGTGTCCGCGGACCGGTTGCTTCGTCGACACGATCTCTGTACTTGATACTACTGTGCATTGCGCACTACTGTGCACGGCGTGGACACCACCCAGTTGCTCAAAGGGGTGCTCGACCTGGCCGTCCTCGCGGTCCTGCGGGACGAGGACGGCTACGGCTACGACATCCTGCGCCGGTTGCGCTCGGCCGGCCTGGAGGAGGTCGGCGACGCCTCGGTCTACGGCACCCTTCGCCGGCTGTTCCAGGCCGGAATGCTGACCACCTACGTGGTCCCGAGCGAAGAGGGGCCGCACCGCAAGTACTACGCGCTCAACGCCGCCGGCCGCACCCAGCTCAGCGCCTCCAGCAAGGTCTGGCGGGGCTTCGCGCAGACCATGGACCAGTTGATCGGGGAGACGGCATGACGGAGTCGGCGGCGCCCAGCAGCCTCGAGATCGACTACTACCTGGAGCGGGTCGCCGCCGCCCTGGCGGACCTGCCGCCCGAGGTGCGCGACGATCTGCTCGAAGACCTCCCGGCACACTTCGCCGAGGTGCTGGAGGAGCAGGGCGGCACCCTCGTCGACCGGCTCGGCCCGCCCGCGGCCTACGCGGCGGAGCTGCGCGCCGCGGCCGGCCTCGAGACCTCCGCCACCACCCGCCCGTCGCTGCCCGGCCGCCTCGACGGCATCGTCCGGCAGGTCCGCACGGGCGCCGGCGTCGCCGACCGGAAGGTCGGCCAGCTCATCGGCTACCCGCGCGCGGCCGACTTCCTGCGCCTGCTGCGCCCGGCCTGGTGGGTCGCCCGGGCGGTCTTCATCGTGGTCCTGATCTTCGCGGCCGACATCATCCCGGCCGACCGCTTCGACGATCCGCTGGGCTGGCTGGTGCTGGCGGTGGCGGTCGTCGTGTCGGTGCGGATCGGCGCGACAGGCCGGCCCCGTGCCCCGAAGTGGCTGGGCTTCGCGGTCACCGCGGTCGCCGTGGTGGGCGCGCTGTTCGTGGTGTCGAACTCGGACGGCATCCTGTACCGGTTCACGGACACGTTCCGCTACCAGTCGAACGAGCCCTACGATCGCTGGTCGCACGTGACGGACGTGTTCCCGGTGGACGAAAACGGCCGCCCGCTGCAGAACGTGACGCTGTACGACCAGGACGGCAACCCCATCATGCTGGGCGAATACTGGCGCTGCCAGAACGACCGGTATGACGGCATCGATCCCCGCCCGGCCCCGAGCTACCCGTTGTGCAAGGGCCCCCGCCTGGCGACCCCGGCCCCGACGGCGACCGAGTCCCCCTCGACGTCCCCGTCCGCCTCGGCATCGACGTCCCCCTCTGCCTCGGCTTCGTCGACCCCTTGATGCCTCAGGCGAGTTGATCGTGGAGCGTTGTGGTCGCTCTGACCGCCGCAGCGCTCCACGGTCGACTCCAAGCGATCATGAAACCGGGCCGCCACCTGGCGGCTGCGGCGGGCTCGGTTAGCGTTGCTGCGTGACACCCGCTCCAGCCGCCCGCCGGCCCGACGCGCTCGACCTGCTCGACGCCGAGATCGCCGGCTGCCGGCGCTGCCCGCGGCTGGTGGCCTGGCGCGAGGAAGTGGCGCGGACCAAGCGGGCCGCCTTCCGCGACGAAACCTACTGGGGCCGCCCGGTTCCCGGCTACGGCCCGCACCACCCGCGGCTGGCGATCCTCGGCCTCGCGCCCGCCGCGCACGGCGGCAACCGCACCGGTCGCATCTTCACCGGCGACCGCTCCGGCGACGTCCTCTTCGCCGCGTTGTACCGCGCCGGCCTCGCCAACCAGCCCACCAGCACCGGGCGTGACGACGGCCTCACGCTCTCCGGCACCCGGATCTTCTCGGCGGTGCGGTGCGCGCCGCCCGACAACAAGCCCACGCCGGTCGAGCGGGACACCTGTGCGCCGTTCCTGCATCGGGAGCTCACCGAGATCCGCGACGACCTGCGGGTCGTCATCGCGCTCGGCGGGTTCGCCTGGGCCGCCTTCTGGCCCGCCGCCAAGGCCGTCTACGGTGTAGCACCGGCGCGTAAGGTGCCCTTCGGTCACGGCGCGCTGTGGCAGGCCGAGGGTGCCCCCGCGTTGCTCGGTTGTTACCACGTGAGCCAGCAGAACACCTTTACCGGTCGGCTCACGCCAGGAATGCTGGACGAGATTCTCGCCCGCGCCAAGGCACTGGCCGGGCTGGACCGAAGAACCGACTGAGCGACGGGATGTCATGGACCGCACCATCAACCGCTGGTTGCCGGTGCTGGCCGTCGTCGCGGTGCTCGGCGTCGGGGTCGTGGCGGCGTCCACCTCGTCGCCGGAGATCACGAACCTGCCGGTGCCGCCCCTGGAGACCACGAGCCCGCCGCCCCGGCCGACCGCCGAGGTGACCGTGTTGCCGACCGGCGCCGGTGAACAGGACGGCGGGTCGGCGTTCACGATCCCCGACTGGTTGATGTACGCGGTCATGGCGCTCTGCGCGGCCGTCGTGCTCGCCCTGATTGCCGGCCTCGTGGTCATGCTGCTGCGCAACGCCGAGCCGAAGCAGAAGCCGCGGCTGTTCGTCGAGCCGCAGGAGGCCAGGCCGATGACGCCCGACACCGGGCAGGAGGTCATCGCCGCCGTCGACGCCGGTCTCTCGGAGCTGTCCGACACCGACGGCGACCCGAGGCGCGCGGTGATCGCCTGCTGGGTGCGCCTGGAGCGGGCCGCCGCCGCGGCCGGCACCCCGCGGCTGATCGGGGACAGCCCGACCGAGCTGGTCACGCGGCTGCTGAGCGGCCACCGGGTGAGCCGGCCGACGCTGGAGGGGCTCGCCGTGGTGTACCGCGAGGCGCGGTACGCCACACACCCGGTCGACGAGCGGTCCCGCCGGGCCGCGATCGAAGCGCTGCGCCAGCTGCGCGCGGAACTGGCCGGGGTCACACAGGGAGGGGTGACGGGTGGCGCGTGACCGCGACGAGGTGGTCGGCCTCGACGAGCTCTTCGACGCCGGGCGCGCGACCGTGCGCGCCGACCCGCGCCCGGTCCGGCGGCCGTCGCGGCCGTTCGACGGCCGGTGGTGGATCCGGCGGCTGTTCGTGGCGGTCGCACTGACCACGGTCGGCTGGGGCGTGCTCTGGACGGCCCGCTACAGCATCTCCTATCCGCTGATCCTCCTGACGATCGTGGCCGTCCAGATCATGCACGAGGTGCTGCGCCAGGTCCGCGCCGACGAGATGCCCGCCGAGGTCACCGGCAAGGGCATCGAGCCGCTCCGCTCGCCGAGCCCCGCCACCGAGCGGCTGCGGCTACGTGACCCTGTGCCGACCGGCGACGGGTTGCGACTCGCGATCGGCAAGTGGGACGACCGCCTCGTCTGGGGTGAGCGTGATCCCGGCAGGTTCGCCGCGTTGGTCGTACCGCGCGTGAGTGACCTCGTCGACGGGAGACTGCGCCAGCAGTACGGCATCACGTTGAGCAGTGCCCCGGAGCAGGCCCGCCGGCTCGTCGGTGAGGAGCTGTGGCAGTTGCTGCACTACACACCGTCGCGCGTGCCGAGCCCGCGGGACGTAACATCGATCGTCGCAAAGGTGGAGGCGCTATGAAGACGCTCGCACCGGCCGAAGTGGGCCGGATCGCCAAGGTGGTCCTGGACCAGGTCGGCACGGTGGTCGTCGGCAAGCGCGACGCACTCGAGCTGGTTCTGGCCGGCGTCCTCGCCGGCGGTCACGTGCTGCTCGAGGACCTGCCCGGCCTGGGCAAGACGCTGACCGCCCGCTCGTTCGCCCAGGCGCTCGGCATCGGCTTCCGGCGGCTGCAGTTCACCCCCGACCTGCTGCCCGCCGACGTGACCGGCTCGTTCCTCTACGACCAGCGCGCCCACGAGTTCACGTTCCGTGCCGGCCCGGTCTTCACCAACCTGCTGCTCGCCGACGAGATCAACCGCACCCCGCCGAAGACCCAGTCGGCGCTGCTGGAGGCCATGCAGGAGCGCCAGGTGTCGGTCGAGGGCGCGACGTACCGGCTGGACGCCCCCTTCCACGTGCTGGCCACCGCCAACCCGATCGAGTACGAGGGCACCTACCCGCTGCCCGAGGCGCAGCTCGACCGGTTCCTGCTGCGCGTCTCGTTCGGCTACCCCGAGGCCGACGAGGAGTGGGACGTCCTGCGCCGCCGCATGTCCCGGCGCCAGGAGGAGGCCAATCTCGAGCCGGTCGTCGACGCCGAGACGCTGCTGGCCATGCAGGCCGCGCTGGAGGACGTCGCCGTCGAGGACTCCATCGGGCGATACATCGTGGCGCTCACCGCGGCGACCCGCGTCCACCCGCAGGTGCTGGTCGGCGCCTCACCGCGTGGCTCCCTCGCACTCCTGCTGCTCGCCCGGGCCGCCGCCGCGCTCAGCGGCCGCGACTACGTGGTGCCCGAGGACGTGAAGGCCGTCGCCGTCCCGGCCCTCGCACACCGGATCACGCTGCGGCCGGAGATGTGGCTCAAGCGGATCGATCCCCGCTCGGTCGTGGCGGAGGTGCTGGAGCAGACGCCGGCGCCCGCGAGCGGCGCGATGCCCACATACGGCGGAAGGCATGGCTGACACACCGGGGCCCCGGTCCCACGCGCGGCCGTTCGAGCCGACCCGCGCGCTGGGCCGGGCGGTGCTGGTCTCCGGCGTGCTCGTGCTCGTCGCCGTGCTCATCGGCCTCTACGACCTGGTCGTGCTGGCCGTGCCGTTCGCGCTCGGCACCGCGATCTCGCTGGTGCGCCGCCCCGCCCGCACGCCGACGGTCACCGTGACCGCCGCCGAGCCCTTCGTCGTCGAAGGCGGCGACCTCGACGTCCGGGTCGACGTCGGCAACCCTAACCCGTCCGGCTTCGACCTGGTGGTCGTCCGGCTGGTGGTGCCCGAGTGGGTGCGCCTCAAGCACTCCGACCGCCCGTATGCCGTCGACGTCCAGCCCGGCACCATCGCCGGTGTCGACCTCGACGGCCGGGTGCTGCGCTGGGGCCGGCACCCGCTCGGCCCGGTCACCGCGCACGCGATCGCGGCCGACGGCCTGCTCGTCAGCCGGGCCGTGCGGGCGCCGGCGCTGCCCCTGAAGGCATACCCGGCGATCGAGCACTTCGACGCCGCCGAGGCCATGCCCCGCGCCGCCGGGCACGTCGGCGGGCACCGCTCCCGCCGCACCGGCGAGGGCGGCGAGCTGGCCGGTGTGCGCCGGTTCGGCTCCGGCGACCGGCTGCGCCGCATCGACTGGCGGGTCTCGCTGCGCACCCGCGAGATCCACGTGGTGAGCACGCTGTCCGACCGCGACGCCGAGGTCGTCGTCCTGCTCGACGCGCTGCACGAGGCCGGCCGCTCCGGCGGCATCGAGGGCCGCGCCTCCGTGCTGGACACGACCGTCCGTGCCGCGGCCGGCATCGCCGAGCACTACCTGCACCGCGGCGACCGGGTGGCGCTGCTCCAGTACGGCGGGACCGTCCGGCACCTGCGCGCCGCCAGCGGCCGCCGGCACTACATGACCACGCTGGAGTGGCTGCTCGACGTCGCGCCGGCGGGCAACGCCGACGAGCCGCCACCGTCGTCGTTCGGCCCGCACATGGTGCAGGGCAACGCCCTGGTCATGGTGCTCACCCCGCTGCTGGACATCCGCTCGGCGGCGATGCTGGCGAACCTCGCCCGGGCCGGCAGGTTCGTGGTCGCCGTCGACACGCTCGGCACGCCCGTACTGCCGAAGCGCTCCTCCGGCAAGTGGGGCGACATCCCGCAGCGGCTGTGGGTCCTGGAGCGGCAGAACATCATCGCCCAGCTGCGCGAGCACGGCGTCCCCGTGGTGGCGTGGGGCGGCGCCGGCAGCCTCGACGAGGTGCTGCGCGGCGTCGCGCGCGTGGCGGTCGGACGGACGGTGACCGCATGATCGAGGAGCTGCGGGAGTACCTCGCCGGGCGGGTCGGCCGGGTCAAGGACATGCGGGAGCGGGCCGCCGCCGGTCCGCTGCTGGTCCGGCTGGGCATCGCGGTCTTCGCCGCGCTGTCGATGGTGCTGGCGTTCCCGCACCAGGTGACGAGGAACCTCGCCGGCATCGTCGTCGCTGGGGTCGTCGCCCTGCTGCCGGCCGCCTTCCCGCGCGGCCGCATGGTGGGCCTGGCCATCTTCGCCTGCGCGTTCGGCTGGCTGATCGGGACCTTCGTGTACGACCAGCCGCTCAACGTCACACGGCTGATCGCCCTGTCGACGGCGCTGTACCTGACGCACTCCCTCGCCGCGCTGGCCGCGGTGTTGCCGTACGACGCCGTCGTCTCACCCGGGGTGCTCGTCGGCTGGCTGCTGCGCGCCGGCGGGATCGTCGCGGTCAGCGCGATCGTGAGCGTGGTGCTCCTGGCCGTGGTCAAGGTGGTCGTCGGACCGGTGTTCCTGGTGGCCTCGCTGGTCGGCGTGGTGGCCGCCGGTGCACTGGCATGGCTCATCGCGCGGCGTGCCTGAGCGCTGACGGCTGTCGATCGACTTCGGGCCTGTGTGGTCCGCGTAACAGCCCTGGTAACGCCCGTTACATGTCTGTGGCCTGACTGCTCTTGACCCGTGTCCGTCGTTAGCGTTGTTGACGTGGCTGCGAAGCGAATCCTCATCGTCGGCGCCGGGCACGTCGGGCTCTACGCCGCCCTGCGCCTGTCCAAGAAGCTCCACCTCCACGAGGCTGAGGTCACCGTCGTCGACCCCCAGCCGCACATGACCTACCAGCCCTTCCTGCCCGAGTCGGCGGCCGGCAACATCTCGCCCCGGCACACGGTGGTGCCGCTGCGGCGCGAGCTCAAGCGCTGCCACGTGCTGTCCGGCACGGTCACGAGCATCGAGCACGCGCGGAAGGTCGCCATCGTCCAGCCGATCACCGGCCCGGCCCGCGAGGTGCCGTATGACCACATCGTGGTGGCGCCCGGCTCGGTGTCGCGCACGCTGCCGATTCCCGGCCTGCGTGAGCAGGCGGTCGGCTTCAAGACCATCGGCGAGGCCATCTACCTGCGCAACAGCGTGCTCGACCGGCTCGACGTCGCGGTCACGACCTCCGACCCGGCGACCCGCCGGCGCGCGCTGACCTTCGTCTTCGTCGGCGGCGGCTACGCCGGCATCGAGGCCCTGGCCGAGATGGAGGACATGGTCCGCGGCGCGTTGCGTTACTACCCGGAGATCCCGAAGGACGAGGTCCACTTCGTCCTCGTCGAGGCCGCCAACCGGATCCTGCCCGAGGTCGGCGCGGAGATGGGTGCCTACACCGTCGTCCAGCTCACCAGGCGCAATATCGACATCCGGCTCAGCACGCGGCTCGAGTCGTGTGTCGACGGCGTCGTCGAGCTCTCCGACGGCGACCGCTTCGAGGCCGACACCATCGTGTGGACCGCCGGCGTCAAGCCGCACCCGATGCTCCAGGACACCGACCTGCCGCGCAACCAGCGCGGTGCGATCACCTGCAAGGCGACGCTGCAGGTCGTCGACGCCGACGGCAATGTGGTCGAGGGCGCCTGGAGTGCCGGCGACTGCGCCGCGGTGCCCGACCTGACCGCCGACGAGCCCGGCGCGCTGTGCTCGCCGAGCGCGCAGCACGCGGTCCGGCAGGCCTCCCGGCTGGCGGACAACATCGCCGCCGTGGTCCGCGGGCAGGCGCCGGTCGACTACAAGCACAAGCACGTGGGCTCGGTGGCGGGCCTCGGCCTCTACAAGGGCGCGGCGCGGGTCTACGGCATCAAGGTGCGCGGCGTGCCGGCGTGGTTCATGCACAGGACGTATCACCTCAGCCGGATCCCCACCCTGAACCGGAAGATCCGGGTGCTGGTCGACTGGACCCTCCAGCTCTTCCTGCGCCGTGAGGTCGTCGCGCTGGGCTCGCTGCACGAGCCGCGGGAGGCCTTCACGGAGGTCACCCAGCCGATCCCGCTGCCGGTGCGCACCGAGCACGACCGCATCGCGGCCTAGCCGACCGACCGGCTCACGAGCGGGCTCGCCAGACCCAGACGTCGGCGACCCGCTCGCCCGGGCCGAGCAGCGCGTCGAGGGTGTCCTTGAGCACGGCGTGGTTGGGCTGCCAGTCGGCGAGCACAAAACACGACGCGCGCCAGTGGGCGATGTCCCGGCGCAGTGCGATCCGGTCGTTGTCGCCGAGCCCGGGCGGGATGCCGCTCTGCGCGGCCCGTTTGAGCAGCTGAGCCGTCGGCTGGGAGGAGACGCCCACGGCGGCCCGGCCGTCGCGGCCGTACGGGCCGATGAACCACCCCTGCGGCGTGGCGAAGGCGACGCCGGTCGCCGCCGCCCAGCGCATCGCCTGCGGATCCTTCGGGTCGGGCAGCGGCACCGGGACCACCGTGCCGTTCTCGGGGGCGTAGCCCCGCCAGTACCCCTCCGTGAAGAACCGCGGCGCGGCGGGGCGCTCCTGGACGGGCAGCGGCGCCGGCACCAGCGGGGCGAGCGCGGCCACGACGACCATCGGCACGAGCAGGCCGAGGCTCTCGGTCCGGGTGATGGCGGTGTGCACGGCCCAGGCCATGATGTAGGCGATCAGCGGGATGGCGGCCAGGGCGAACCGGGTCGGCAGCGCGGACTCGATCACCGGCAGGCCGGACAGCAGCGCGAACGGGGCCCACTGCTCGGTCTGCCGGTCGTCGATCGCGACCCGTGGGCCGAGCGCGAGCAGGCAGAGCATGATCGTGGTGAACGCGGCCGCGACCACCGTGGCGCGCCGCCACATCCACAGTGTCGCGCCGAGCACCACGAGCAGCACCGGCCAGCCGAAGAAGGCGGTGTACTCCGTGGGCCCGCTGACCAGCTTCGCGGCGTCGTCGCTGCCGGCCAGGGAGAGCGGCGAGATGGTGGTGAAGCTGAGCAGGTCGGCGGAGAAGAAGTCGGGCAGGAACACCCCGCCGTCGGCGCTCTGCGGCCCGTGGAACTGCAGCCAGAGCGGGTAGGCGAGGAGCACGGTCGACAGCCCGCCCGCGACGGCGAGCCCGACGAGGACCGACCGCAGCGGCGGCCGCGCGACGGCGGCGTACACCAGGCCGAACAGGCCCAGCGTGACCGCGGCCAGGAAGAGGACCTCCTCGCCGACGAAGAACTGCGCGGTGATCAACCCGCCGAGCAGCAGCCCGCGCCGGATGACGTGGTCACGCTCGCGGGCCAGCTTCACGACGCACCACACGATCGGCGGGACCAGCCAGGCGGCGGTCATGTGCAGGTGCCCGTTCGACTGCGAGACCATGCCCGGCGCGAACGCGGTGAAGGCGCCGCCGATCCCCGCCGCCAGCCGGTGCATGCCCACGGTCCGGGCGAACAGCAGGTACCATCCGATTCCCGTCGCCGCGAGGTTCACCCCCACAAGGAGGGCGAAGGTGTACGGGACGCCGAAGGCCAGCGTGACCGGCGCGAACAGCAGGCCCATCCCGATGAGCGAGGCGTTGGCCAGCAGGTTGACCCCGTCGGGGGCATTCAGCATGCCCGTGACCAGGCTGAAGTCGCCGCGGTACGCTCGGGTGGCGTAGGCGAGGAACCACTCGTCGAGCGCCTGGTCGTTCGGGTTCAGCGCGAGCGCCCGGCGGGCCGGATCGGCCCAGAGACCGTGCGTCAGCAACGCCGCGGCCAGGGCGAACAGCAGGCCGACGCCGGCGTCCGTGAACCCCTCCTTAGGCCATGCGCGGCGATCACGCAACCCCGGAGCGGTCGATGTTGTGGCCTCCGGCGGCGCCATCTCTGCCTCGTCGGTCTGTGGAGCGCTGGTCACCCGGACGACAGTAACGGCCGTCCCCTTGTCGGTGTTGATGGTTCGTCGGACGGGCTACCGTGAGACGCGTTTCTACGCCCGGGTGGTGGAACGGCAGACACGGCCGCCTTAAAAGCGGCTGCCGCGAGGCGTGCGGGTTCGAACCCCGCCCCGGGCACCTTACACTCGCACGTTCCGCTGTATGGTCGCATTCGCGGTACCCTGGTCGTACATGTGAATGCGACGCCCCTGGAGGCTGATCGTGCAGAGTTCCAATCCGGTGCTCACCCGCCTTGGCGAGGCGGCGCGACAAGAGCGTTCATCGGTGGCGGGTTACGGCACCGGTTACGCACCGGGATATCCACCGCAGGCCGCCCCGAGGACGATGACCCTGGACGACGTTGTCGTCCGGACGGTCGCCCTGCTGGCGATCACGGGCATCGTCGGCGCCGGCGCCTGGGTTCTCTTGCCGGCGGGCAGCGCGGCCACCGCGATCGCCCTCATCGGCTCGGTCGTCGCCGGCCTCGTGCTCGGCCTGGTCATCGCCTTCATGCGGGTGACCAACCCGGCCGTGATCATCGCCTACGCCGCCCTGCAGGGTGTCGCGCTGGGCCTGTTCAGCCGGCAGTATGAGAGCTTCTACGACGGCATCGTCATCCAGGCCGTGATCGGCACTTTCGGCATCTTCGCCATCATGGCGGTGCTCTACAAGCTGCGGGTCCTGCGGGCCACGCCACGCTTCACGAAGATGGTGGTCGGCGCCCTCATCGGCATCGTGGTCCTCAGCCTGGCCAACTTCCTCTTCTATCTTTTTGACGTCAACCTGGGCCTGCGTGAATACAGCGCCACCGGCAAGGTCGGCTGGCTCCCGATCGTCTTCAGCCTGGTCGTGGTCGTGGTCGCCGCGCTGACCTTCATCCTGGACTTCGACGCCGTTGAGCAGGGCGTGCGGCACGGCCTGCCGGAGAAGTACGCGTGGTACTGCTCGTTCGGCATCCTGGTCGGCCTGATCTTCCTGTACTACGAGATCCTGCGCCTGCTGAGCTACTTGCGCCGCTGATGCCCGACGAAGATCAGCTCGGCGCTGCCGTGCGCAAGCTGGTCGGGCAGGTCGCACACTGGACGCCGTCCCGGTGGGCGGCGTCCAGCATGTCCGGGCCTGCCCGGTCCGACCTGGTGCACGACGTGATCCAGTGGCTGGCCGACCGCTCGGCGGAGGCGGAGGGCCGGCCTGCGGTCCAGGTTCCACGCCTGGACAATGATCTGGCGTTGCCGGACCAACTGCGGGTGATCGCCGCGGACCTCTCGAGGTTCGGCTCCCCGGACGACGTGGCCCAGGCCGCGGACCGCGTGAACTCACTGCGCCACGCCCTGTCCTGACCGCCCTTTCACATCGTTGCTCGACCCGGCCGGAGCCGCCTGGTTGCCGTATGCCCGGTGTCTTGCGCCCCGCTCTCTCATGATCGTGGAGCGTTTTGGTCGCTCCAGAGCAGCCAAAACGCTCCACGATCATGGGTGGACGGCTATGTCAGGTGGGCCAGCAGGTCCTGGCGCGTGATGACGCCCGCGGGCTTGCCGTCGATCAGTACCACCGCGGCGTCGGCCTTCTCCAGCAGGGCCACGGCCTCGCCGACCGGCTGGCCGCCGCCGATCATGGGCAGCGGCGACGTCATGTGGCGCTCGACGATGTCGTGGAGGTGGGCCTGGCCGGAGAACAGGGCGTCGAGCAGGTCGCGCTCCGCGATCGAGCCTGCCACCTCGCCCGTGACGACCGGCGGCTCGGCCTTGAGCACCGGCAGCTGGGAGACGCCGTATTCGCGCATGTAGTCGATCGCGTCGCGGACCGTCTCGTTCGGGTGGACGTGCACCATCTCGGGCATCCGCCCGCCCTTGCCGATGAGGACGTCGGCGACCGTGGGGGTCTCCTCGGCGGTACGGAGGAAACCGTAGCGCGCCATCCAATCGTCGTTGAAGATCTTCGACAGGTAGCCGCGGCCGCCGTCGGGCAGCAGCACGACCACCACGGCGTCGGCGGGAGCCTCGCGGGCGACCTTCAGTGCCGCTGCCACCGCCATGCCGCAGGAGCCGCCGACGAGCAGGCCTTCCTCGCGGGCCAGGCAGCGGGTCAGCTCGAACGACTCCTTGTCGGAGACCTCGACGATCTGGTCGCAGATGGTCTTGTCGTACGTGGTCGGCCAGAAGTCCTCGCCCACGCCCTCGACCAGGTACGGCCGGCCGGTCCCGCCCGAATACACCGAGCCCTCCGGGTCGGCGCCGATGATCTGTATCGCGCCGCCGGAGACCTCCTTGAGGTATCGGCCCACGCCGGAGATCGTGCCACCGGTGCCGACACCGGCGACGAAGTGTGTAACCCGGCCGTCGGTCTGCTCCCAGATCTCGGGTCCGGTGGTCTCGTAGTGCGAGCGGGGGTTGGCCGGGTTGGCGTACTGGTCGGGCTTCCACGCCCCGGGGATCTCCCGGGCCAGGCGGTCGGACACGTTGTAGTAGGACCGGGGGTCCTCGGGGGCGACGGCGGTCGGGCAGACGACCACCTCCGCGCCGTAGGCCCGCAGGACGTTCTGCTTGTCCTCGCTGACCTTGTCCGGGCAGACGAACACGCAGCGGTACCCCCGCAGCTGGGCCACCAGCGCCAGCCCGACCCCGGTGTTGCCGGAGGTGGGCTCGACGATCGTCCCGCCCGGCTGGAGCAGGCCGGATTGCTCGGCCTCCTCGACCATGCGCAGCGCGATGCGATCCTTCACGCTGCCGCCGGGGTTCAGGTATTCGACCTTGGCGAGGACCTTGGCGGAGATGCCGGAGGTGACGTTGCGGAGCCGGACGAGGGGGGTGTTGCCCACCAGCTCGACGACGTTGTCGTAGTAGCGCACGTCGCCCAGCGTATAGCCCGAACCGGGGTCACCCGACGACGTGTCCCTGGATGACGCTGTCGCGCTGCTTCTCCCACTCCAGGAAGCGCTCGAGCTCGTCGAGGAGGGCGCCGGCGAAGTATCCCGCGACAGCGACGTCGTCGACGACGCCGAGGACGAGCAGGAAGAGTTCGGGCACGGCGTCGATCGGCGAGACGATGTACACACCGGCGGCGGCGATCATGGCCAGCCGGGCACCGCCGTCGTACTGGCCCTTGAACGTCGCTTTGATCATTCGCGGGATGGCGGCCAGCCGCCTGCCGATCCCCGGCGTGTCCTTCTTGAAGACCCGCACGAGGGCCGTCCACGCCATCCGCCGGCGCAGCGCGCTGTCCGCCATGGTCGTCAGACCTCCCTGGTGGTCCCTGTGGTCCCTGTGGTCCCTGTGGTCCCTGTGGTCCCTCTGAATGTAATGGTGCCCGTCACCATCCAACGGCAACCGTCGCTGGGATCGGCGCGGTAAGAATGACGACATGGATCTCGACGAGGCTCGAGCCGTCCTGGCCGAGCAGCATCGCGCCGTTCTGGCGACAAAACGGCCGGACGGCGGAGTGCAGATGTCGCCGGTACTGGTTGTGGTCGACGACGCCGGCCGGGCGGTGATGAGCAGCCGACTGACGGCGTTCAAGGTGAAGAACCTGCAGCGTGACCCGTGGGCGGCGGTGTGCGTGCTGCCCGACGGCTTTTTCGGTCGCTGGATCCAGGTCGAGGGCGAGGCGGTGATCGTACCGCCGCCGGAGAGTGTCGAAGGTTTGGTCGACTACTACCGGAGGGCAACCGGAGGGGACCATCCCGACTGGGACGACTACCGCGCGGCGATGATTCGTGAACAGAGAGTGCTGATCCAGGTGGAGCTGACCCGGGCGGGACCGGATCGGTCGGGATGAGGACGATCGCCAACCGGACGAATGCCGACGAAAACTTGAGGAGCGGAGATTAGCCTCGGGGTCGCGGTGACCTCGGGGACGGAAGGCGGGGGCGTTGAAGCTTCGGTCAGAGCAGATACGGCGGATAGCCACAGCGGCGGCGGTCGGCGGTGGCGGCATCGCCGGGGCCGGCGTGCTGTTCTACGGGCTGGTGCTCGGGCAGGCGATGCTGGCCCGCAAGACGATCCCGCAGGTGGTCAGCCCGCCGCCGCGCGCCGACGGCACGTACGGCGCCGGCTACGACGGCGAGCCGATCCGCCTGGTGGTGCTCGGCGACTCGTCGGCGGCCGGTTACGGTGCCGAGCTGCCCAGTGAGACCTTCGCCGCGGCGGTGGCCGCCGGCCTGGCCGAGCAGCAGCGGCGGCCGGTCTGGATGCGCTGCCTCGCGGTCGTCGGCGCCGAGTCCAAGGGCCTCCCGCCGCAGGTCGAGGTGGCGCTGCGGCACCGGCCCGACGTGGCGGTCATCTGCGTCGGCGGCAACGACGTCACGCACCGGGTGAGCGTGGTCTCCGCGGTGCGGCACCTGGTCGAGGCGGTGCGCAAACTGCGCGCGGCCGGTGTCGAGGTGGTTGTCGGGACCTGCCCCGACCTGGGCACGATCCGGCCGATCCAGCCACCGCTGCGCTGGCTGGCGCGACACTGGAGCCGGCAGCTCGCCGCCGCGCAGACCATCGCGGTCGTCGAGGCGGGTGGCCGCACGGTGTCGCTCGGCGACCTGCTCGGCGAGCTGTTCTACGCGGAGCCGGACCGGATGTTCAGCTTCGACCGTTTCCACCCGTCCGGAGCCGGTTACCTGGCCGCCGCCCAGGCCGTGTTGCCTACCGTTGTGGCAGCGTTGACGGAGCCGACTCCGGCGGCGGTGACGTCGCTCGTGCCGGGCGAGGGCATCCGTTCCCTGCCGCAGGCGGCTGTCGAGGCCGTGCACCGGCCCGGCACCGAGGTCAGCGCGACCCAGGTCGCCGGCAAGGATCGTGGCCCGGCGGGCCGGTGGGCACAGCTGCGCCACCGGGTATGGCACCGGTTGCCGCAACAGGCCGCGCGGCAGCCCAGTGCCGCACGCAGTGAGGAGCTGACATGAGCGTTGTCCGGCGGCTCGCTCGCCTCGCGACCGTCACGGTGATCGCCGGGACCGTCGGTGGCGCCGCGGTCCTGGCCGCACAGGCGGTCGCGGCCCGGACCCGCACGTATGCGAAGCCCGACATGCGGCTGGCGATGCGTTCGTCGATCGGCGCCGCCGGCAAGCCGCCGCTGCGGCTGGTGCTGCTCGGCGACGCGACCGCGCTCGGCGTCGGCGTCGACCGTGTGGCGGACACCGTCGGCGGCCAGCTCGCCGCGCTGCTCGCCGAGGGTTCGGCCGGTCGACGGGTGGAGCTGTCCAGCGTCGCGGTGGCCGGTTCACGCTCGTCCGACCTGGCCACGCAGGTGGCGCGGGCCCTCGTCGGGCCGAAGCCGGACGTCGCCCTGATGCTCGTCGGCACCAACGACGTGATGCACCTCGGCCGGGCCGTCGACGCCGCCGAGCACCTCGGCGCGGCGTGCCGGCGGCTCCGTGACGCAGGCATTCCCGTGGTGGTCGGCACCTGCCCCGACTTCGGCGCGCTGCGCGCGTTCGCGCCGCCGCTGCGGCAGCTGCTCGGCTTGCGCAGCCGGCGGATGGCCCGCCAGCAGGCGGCCGCCGCCTCGGCGGGCGGCGCGGTGGTCGTCGACCTGGCGGCCCGCACGGGTGCCGTGTTCCGGGCCGACGCGGGCACGCTCTGTCACGACGGGTTCCACCCGTCGGCGGACGGCTACCGGGTCTGGGCCCACGCCCTGCTGCCGGCCGTGGAGGAGGCGACGGCGGTCCGCGGCGCCGCTTGAGAGCGCCTGCAGGGTTTTGTCACAGCCGCTCGCCCGGTTCAGTTACCGCAGAGTAGCGTGAGGTCATGCCGGAAGCTGTCATCGTCGCCACCGCCCGGTCCCCGATCGGCCGTGCCGCCAAGGGATCGTTGCGCGACCTCCGCCCCGACGACCTCGCCGCCACCATCGTCCGGGCCGCACTCGACAAGGTCCCGCAGCTCGACCCGCGGGACATCGAGGACCTCTACCTGGGTTGCGGCCTACCCGGCGGCGAACAGGGCTTCAACATGGCCCGCGTGGTCGGCACGCTGCTCGGCTTCGACCACCTGCCGGGCGCGACCACCACGCGATACTGCGCGTCCTCGCTGCAGACCACCCGCATGGCCTTCCACGCGATCAAGGCCGGCGAGGGTGACGTGTTCATCTCGGCCGGCGTCGAGTGCGTGTCGCGGTATGCGCGCGGCAACTCCGACACGCTGCCCGCCGAGGCGCAGAGCGCGGTCGGCGGCCCCTGGCAGAACCCGCGGTTCGCCGACGCCTACGCCCGCACCACCAAGCGTGCCGAGGGCGGCGCCGACACCTGGCACGACCCGCGCGAGGACGGCGCATTGCCCGACGTCTACATCGCCATGGGCCAGACCGCGGAGAACCTCGCCGAGATCGAGGGCGTGACCCGCGAGGAGATGGACGAGTTCGGCGTCCGCTCGCAGAACCTCGCCGAAGCGGCGATCAGGAGTGGCTTCTGGGCCCGCGAGATCACGCCGGTGACGACGCCGTCCGGTGACGTGGTGTCGACCGACGACGGCCCCCGCGCCGGCGTGACGCTTGAGGGTGTCGCCGCCCTCAAGCCGGTGTTCCGCCCCGACGGCCGCGTCACGGCGGGCAACTGCTGCCCGCTCAACGACGGTGCCGCGGCCGTGGTCATCATGAGCGACGTCAAGGCGCGGGAGCTCGGCATCACGCCGCTGGCACGCATCGTGTCGACCGGCGTCACCGCGATGTCGCCGGAGATCATGGGCATCGGCCCGGTCGAGGCCTCCCGCAGCGCCCTCAAGCGCGCCGGCATGACGGTCGACGACGTCGACCTCGTCGAGATCAACGAAGCGTTCGCCGCGCAGGTCATCCCGTCGTACCGCAACCTCGGCATCCCGCTGGAGAAGCTCAACGTCAACGGCGGCGCGATCGCGGTCGGCCATCCGTTCGGCATGACGGGCGCCCGCATCACCGGCACGCTGATCAATTCGCTGCAGTGGCACGACAAGTCGATCGGCCTCGAGACGATGTGCGTCGGCGGCGGTCAGGGCATGGCCATGGTCCTGGAGCGCCTCTCCTAGCCGCAGCTGTGGTGCCTGACAAACCCGGACATCGTGGGAGTGTCGCGGCACCACAAGTACAAGATCAACGTGAGAGAGGCTCGGGGACCGCGGCGACGTCGACCAGCGCACCCTTGCGCAGCACGGTGATCGACAGACGCTGGCCGATCGCCGGGCCGAGCATGAGGCGCTGCACGTCCTGCACACCGATGATCGGGCGGCCGCCCGCGCTGAGCATCACGTCACCGACGTAGAGCCCGGCCTGGCCGGCCGGGCTGCCCGGCACGACCTCGACGAGCCGCAGGCCCTTGCGTTGGCCGGTGCGCTCCACCAGCGGCTGGGGGAGCGTCACCGGTGTGCCGGCCACACCGAGCCAGGCCCGGCGGACCTTCCCGGTCGACATGAGCTCCGACATGATCAGCCGCGTGTTGCTGTTGATCGGCACCGCGAGCCCCAGCCCGATGCCGGCCACGGCGGTGTTGACGCCGACGACCTTGCCGGTCGAGTCGGCCAGCGCGCCGCCCGAGTTGCCCGGGTTGAGCGCGGCGTCGGTCTGGATGACGTCGTCGATGAGGCGCACGTGCCGCCCGTCGTGCACCGGCAGTGAGCGGCCGAGGGCGCTGACCACCCCGGCCGTGACCGAGCCGGCGAGGCCGAGCGGGTTGCCGACGGCGACCACGAGCTGGCCGATGCGCAGGTCGTCGGCGTTGCCGAGCGTCGCCGGCGGCACGCCTGTCTCGCGGATGCGCAGCACCGCCAGATCGGCGAGCGGGTCGGTGCCGACGACGTCGAACCTGGTCTGGATGCCATTGGTGAACTCCGCCAGGCCGCCGTCGGCGCCGGCGACGACGTGGGCGCTGGTCAGGACGAAGCCGTCCGGGGTGTACACGACGGCCGAGCCGGCTCCCTCGCCCCGCGGGCTGCGCACGGTCAGGCTGGCCACGCTCGGCAGCAGGGTTGCCGCCACGCTGGAGACGACCCGGCTGTACGCGTCGAGCGCGTCGATTTCTGGGTCCATGCACGATGGAACACGCCCCGGGCGGCGCACATGCCCGCGCGATTTACGCCAACAGCGATTTCGCCGGCAGGTCGAACCAGCGCAGCGCCTCGAAGTTGGGGGAGACGACGCCGTCCGGCTCGTCGACCGGTGGCAGGGACTCGAACAGGTCGCGGGCGAACCGGAGGTACTCCGACAGGGCGGACTCCGGCGCTCGCTCGTGCCGTGACGGCCAGCGCAGCTCGCCGGCCTCGTCGTAGTGCAGTTCGGACAGCCGCAGTGGTGGCTCGACCAGGCCGTCGCGGTGCTTCCACAGCCCGGAGTACGGATCGAACCGGTACTGCGGCAACAGCGCCCAGCCGTGCGTGGCCACGAGGTGGACCGCGTCCACGATGTACCGGAACACGGCCTCGGAGATGAAGTAGTTGAAGCTGACCCGCACCCAGCCCGGCTTGATCCCCTCGCACCCGGCGATGATCTCCTGCTCGAAGCGGTGCGAGCGCTCGATGTCGATGCCGAGCAGCCGGTGCCCGTAGGGGCCGGCGCACGAGCAGCCGCCTCGCGACTGAATGCCGAAGAGGTCGTTGAGCAGCGCCACGACGAAGTTGTGGTGCAGGTAGCGGCCCCGCGGCCGGCGGATCACGAACGAGACGATCGACAGCCGTGGCGCGTCGAGGTTGCCGAGGATCTCGATGTTCGGGTTGGTCCGCCACGACGCGATCGTCTCGCGCAGGAACCGCTCCTCGAGCCCGCGGATCGTGTCGGTGCCCACCGCCTGCTTGAGCTGGAACACGAGCCCGGCGCGGATCGACTCGACGATCGCCGGGGTGCCGCCCTCCTCACGGTGGGCGGGGTCGGCGATGTAGTGGTGGTCGGTCGGGTTGACGTAGTCGACGGTGCCGCCGCCGGGCACGGTCGGCACCCGGTTGGTGAGGACCTCGCGCCGCACGACCAGCACGCCCGGGGTTCCCGGGCCGCCGACGAACTTGTGCGGCGAGATGAACACGGCGTCCTTGTGCTCGCCCGGCCCCGGCCCGTACATCGCCACGTCGACGTACGGCGCCGCGGCGGCGAAGTCCCAGAAGGACAGTGCGCCGTGCTCGTGCAGCAGCGCCGAGATCGCGCGCGTGTCGCTCACGATGCCGGTGACGTTGGAGGCCGCGGAGAACGAGCCGATCTTCAGCGGCCGCCCGGCGTGGCGCTCCAACTCCGCCCGCAGGCGCGCCAGGTCGATGTGGCCGTCGTGATCCTCCGGGATGACCACGACGTCCGCGATGGACTCCCGCCACGGCAACTCGTTGGAGTGATGCTCGAACGGCCCGATGAACACGACCGGGCGCTCCCCGGCGGGGATCCGTGCCGACAGCTCGTACCGGTCCTCGAGGCCGGCCGGCACCCGCAGGCCCAGGATGTGCACCATCTTGTCGATCGCCGCGGTCGAGCCGGAGCCGGTGAAGATGACCACCGTCTCCGCGTCGCCGCCGACGGCCTCGTTGACGATCTGCCGGGCGTCCTCGCGCAGGCGTGTCGTCTGCAGGCCGGTGCCGGACGATTCCGTGTGGGTGTTGGCGTACCTCGGGAGGACCTCGTCGCGGACGAACCGTTCGATGAAGTCGAGTGCGCGACCGGAGGCGGTGTAGTCCGCGTACGTCACGCGACGGGCGCCGAAGGGGCCCCACATCACTTGGTCGTCGCCGATCACCGCATCGCGGATCCGCGACAAGAGGGGGCTCTCCATGGCGTCATTATGCGGGCAACCGCCGCTGTGCCGGAGGGCTCGATGGTCCGTCTTCCCGTTCGCCACGCCGTCCTCTTTCGAGTGGTCGGACGGATGTCGCACTGCTTGTCCGCCCCGCTGGAGAGCCCGACTGTTTAACGTTTCGTCCGGAGGTTCTCAGGAAGCCTCATGGAGTTTGGGGGTAGGGAAGTTGGTCAGTGTTGACCAGTCCGAGCCAACAGACGTGGTCGATCGACTGTTATGGCGGGACGCCACACAGATCCTGAGCCGGCACAGCGAGTCGGACGACGACGGCCAGTGCCTCTGGTGCGGGCGGGAGTGGCCGTGCGCGCCACGCCGGCTCGCGGAGAACGCCGCCGAGGCGTCCCGGCGGCCGTGGAACGAAGCGTGGACCGCCCGCCACGACCTGTACAGCCTTCGGTCGATGCCCGACTGGCGCATCGATCTCGGTAGCATTCCCCGGTCGCGAGGCGGTTGGCACCGCGCCGGCGGCAACCGGGGAACCTTCCTCTAGCACGATCGTTGATCCAGCGGAGACTTCGGCGCGCCCGCCAGCGCTACGCAGTCCCGCAACACAAAGACCCGCCCGGGTTACGGTCGCCGGCATGCCTCCGCCGGCTCCGAACGCCTCCGGCCAGGCGTCCTCCCCAGGGAACGGGCGGGTCTACCCGGCAGGCGAGGGCACAGATCGTGGTTCCCCCGCATATATCGCGATGATGTGCCCTCGCCTGCCAAAACCCTTCAGGCCCCGGCTCTGTCGGGGCCGTTCTTGTGCCAATTTGAGTAACTCTCAGCTATCACGCTGTTACTTTACGTCATGTAGCTCGTATCCCACTGTGGTGACCACCGGAGGAGACCACAAACATGCACGTGAAGAAGCTCATCGGCGGCTCCCTCGGGAGAGCCACCGCGGTCGCCGGCCTCACCGCCGGCATGCTCGTCGCCACGGCCACCCCGGCCTTCGCCGGCCTGCTCACCCTCAGCAACATCACGGGCCCGCTCACGGGCGGCAACACCGTCACGGCGTTCACCGCTGACGGTACGAAGCCGTACAGCTCGGCCGCGGTCGTCAACGTCCAGCTGCAGTTCTCCGCCGCGGGCACCTGCACTCCGACCTACCAGACGGCGAACGCCACGACCGGCATCGGCGGCACGGCCACGGCGCCGATCATCGCCGTCGGTGTCGGCACCGCAGGCGGCGCGGTCACGCTGATCACGACGAGCAAGATCGCGATCAAGATGCCCACGTTCACCGTGGCCGGCAAGTACGGGCTCTGCGTCTACTCGGGCACCACGGTCGCCGCCACCGGCGTGACGGGCAGCCCGCTGATCTCCAACGCCTCCTACTCCGTCGCCACCCCGTCGACCGCGACGACGATCTCGCCGACCACCGGCCCGGCGCAGGGCGGCACCCTGGTCACGGTGACCGGCACGGCGTTCCCGACGACCGCCGGTTCGATCACGGCGAGCGTCGGCGGCGTGGCCATGACCAACGTGACGCCGATCAACTCGACGACGTTCACGGCCCTCACTCCGGCACACACCGCCGGCGGGCCGTTCACCATCTCGGTGACCACCGCTGGTGGCACCGTGCAGTCGAGCGGCACCTTCACCTTCACCAACGGCATCAGCGTGCTGCCGAACACCGCGCCGAACAGCGCGAACATCACGCTCGACGTGCTCGGCGTGGGCTTCTCCGGGCTGAACTTCGCGTCCACGGCCAACTCGGCCCCGGACTCGGCGACGTTCGACGAGGCCAACGCCCACGTGTACCTGGTCAAGGGCCAGTACGACCCGACCGACAACAGCGGCGCGAAGACCAACGGCCAGGTGATCGAGTGCACCGACGTCATCACGGTCTCGGACAGTGAGCTGCTGTGCTCGTTGAAGCTCAACAACGGCGGCACGTCCAACGCCATCGTCCCCGAAGGCACCTACACGGTGACCGTCGTGGCGAACGGCTCGGTCGGTGCCACCGCGGCCCAGCGCAACCAGTCGATTATCTCCAGCGGTGCGACCTTCACCGTCGCCGCCTACCTGTGATCTGCTGAACGACAAGCGGGGCGCCCCGGCCGGGGCGCCCCGCTTTGTTCTTGTGTGCCGGCCTACCGGAGTTCGTCCCACGCCTCGTCGATCGCGGCGACGCTGATCTCCCGCGACGGGTGCCCGTCGAGGGAGACGGCGACGGTGTAGACGCTCTTCACCGGACTCGTCCGCCAGCAGATCAGCAGCTCGGGCTTCGTGACGACGGGCCCGCCGGGTATGAGCCGCAGCTGCTGCGTGCAGTGCGCGGAGCCGAACGGCTCGCCCTGGCCCGCCACCCAGCCCAGCTCGCGCTGGCCGGTGAGGTCCGTCCGTCCGGACACGACGCGGAGGGTGGCCCGGTCGGTCTGCAGCGAGCCCGTATTGCGGATAGAGATCGCCGGTTCGGCGCCAGGTGTTCCAGGTGTACCGGCTGTGGCGCTCGGGGTGGCGCTCGGGCCGGCACTGCCGGCGGCGTTGGCGCCGGGGCTCGTCGCGCCGCCCGGAGCCGAGCCGGCTCCGGCGGTCGGGCCTGGGCTGTTGCCCGGGCCGGCGCTGCCGCTCTGGCTCGGGCTGCCCGGGCTCATGCCGCCCGGGCCGGAGCTGCTCGGGTTCGCGCTGCTGCTCGGGCTTGCGCTACTGGTCGGGTTTGCGCTGCTGCCCGGGTTCGCGCTGTCGGTCGGGCTTGCGCTGCTGCCCGGGTCGGTGCTGGCGCTCGGGTTGGCGCCGGCGGCTGCCGATGGTGTTTCGGCGCGGGCGGCATCGACGGTCTTCGCCGCATTGGCCCCCTGCTGGGCGGCCGCGCCGGTGGTGGTGAGCACCGCCATGAGTCCGGCCGCGCCCAGAAGTACCGGTCGGGCCCTGAGGCGCCGACCGGTACCGAGGTCGTCGTTGTGCATGCTGGTGATCCTTCGCGGTGATCGATGACCGGTCGCCCTCCTGTTCACGGGCGGTTGGCCCCGAGCCCTCATGATCCCATTTTGTCCGTATATATCCGATCAATTCTCGCGAACTGGCTGCTGGCCGGGTTGCTCGGGACGTTGGATGGGCAGCTGTATCTCGAGCGCGGTGCCCTCGCCGACCGGGCTGCAGAGCGCCATCGTCCCGCCGAGCGCCTCGACGCGGTCGCTGATGCCGATGAGCCCCGAGCCCCGGGTGGGATCCGCGCCACCGACACCGTCGTCGCGGACCGACAGGTGCAACCGGTTGTGCTGGACCGCCGTAGCCACCCGTACCACCGATGCCTCCGCGTGCTTGGCAGCGTTCGCCAGCGTCTCCGCCACGATGTAGTACGCGGCCGCTTCGATGACTTCCGGCAGTCGGCCCTCCAGCTGTACGTCCAATTCGACCGGGACCCCCGATCGCCGGGCGAGTGCCTTGACGGCCGATGACAGGCCGCGGTCGGTGAGGATCGCCGGATGGATGCCACGGGAGATCTCGCGGAGGTCGTCCAGCCCGGCGGCGAGCCCGGTCGCGACCGCGGCGAGCTGCGCCCGGAGCGCGGTCAGCGACTCGGGCACGCTGTCCTGGGCGACCCGCAGCTCCAGCCCGAGCGACAGCAGCCGCTGCTGGACTCCGTCGTGCAGGTCACGCTCGATCTTCCGGCGGGTCTGGTCGGTGGCGAGCACCGCCCGGGTCCGTGAGGCGACCAGGTCGGTGCGCGCCTGCGCGTTGGCGATCGCGGTGGCGACCAGTTCGGTGTAGTCGGCCAGGCGCGCCTCGGCGTCGAGGGGGAGCGGATCGTCGCGGGTCATGGAGGCCGTGACGGCGCCCCAGAGGCGCCCTTCGACATAGACCGGCGCGCCGACCGCCGAGCGGATCCCCTCCTCGTGCAGGAATTCGGCGAGCGGACCGGAGCGGTCGGCGTATGTGTCCATGCGGGCGGCGCGGCCGGTGCGGTGTACCAGTGCCGAGACACTGCGCCCCTGGAGCGAGATACGGGTGCCGGTCGGCAGGAGCGGCCCGGGCCAGCCCCAGGTGGAGACGATGACGGCTCGGCCGTCGGGCTCGTACCGGACGATGTTCGCGCCGTCGGCACCGATCAACCGCCCCAGCTCCTCGGTGACCGCGTCGAAGACCTCGTCGGGTGACGTTCCGCGCGCGACGAGGGTGGCCACCCGCCGTAACGCTGTCTGCGCTTCGACGAGCTGGGCGAGACCGTCGAGGCTGCGCCCGAGGGAGGCTCCGAGGAGATTGAGGGACCGCCCGAGCCGGCTGATCTCCAACAGCCCGGTCTCGATCAGCCGTGGGTCGAGCCGTCCGCCGGCAAGGTGGTCCGCGATGGTGGCCGTCTTCCGGACGGGTTCGACAACCGCGATGATGAGATAGGTTGCGACGAGGGCGACGGCGACGCCCGCAGCGGCCAGCCCGACGAAGATTCCGATGGCGGCCGTCTCGAGGGGTCGTTCCCGGGCGAGCGACAGCCCGAGTGCCACGCCGACCAGCAGCACGACGGCAACCCCGGCGACGGCCAACCAATGGACCGGCCCGCGAAACGGCACGCTTCATCCTCGGCACAAATGGTGAGATTTGCCCACACCATGCAAAGGTGATGCGCGACCGCCTGCTGGCGTGCGATAACCGTGCCCCGGGATTCGACTGCTTTGTCCGGGGCGCGTCAAGCCAAGACCGGGCCGTCCCGCGGAGCGGGCGCCGATCCTTCTCACGTGCTCCAGGTGAGAAGGGGCGAAATCACGGAAGAGTCAACGTGCTCGCGACTTGGCCGGCCGACCGGGTAATGCAGCGTGAGGTTGTCAACATGCCCGCGCCGGCCGTCGTCCACCGGAGCGTCGGCTTGCCCAGATGGGAGCACGCAGGCACGGTATGAAGGGCTGGGAAGCGGTGGGAATCATCACGCAGGACATGCGCAAGATCGTCGATAGTGCCAAGCTCGCGTTCGTGGCGACGGTCTGCGAGGACGGCTCCCCGAACCTCTCCCCGAAAGGTTCCCTGCTCGTCTACGACGACGATCACCTGGTGTTCATGAACATGGCCTCACCGACGACGGTGGCGAACCTGCGGCGCGACCCCCGGCTCGAGGTGAACGTGATCGACTTTCTCCTCAGGCGTGGCTACCGCTTCAAGGGAAGCGCCGAACTGCGCGGCGATGGCGACCCCGTGTTCGCATGGTCCCGCCGGTGGGTGCTGGACACGCACGGCCCCGACTATCCGTGTCACGAGGCGGTGCTGATCCAGGTGGAACGGGCACTGCCGGTGAACTCGCCCGCCTACACGTTCGGGCACTGGAGCGAAGACGACCTGAAACGGGCGTGGTCCACCACATACGGTCTGACACATGCGTCGTGACGACACCGGACCGGCTGCCACGGTCCCCGCCGCGTGGGATTTGGTTGCGTTGTTCCAGGCATCTTTGGCTTCGAGTGCCGGGGTCCGATTCTCACTCAGACTCGACGGTTGACTCGATGCGCCACCCCAACCCGGAGTGCTTCTCATACGTGAGTATCGCCACGACACCGCTGGCGCTGTCGGTGAAGCTGATGTCTGTTCTACTGCTGGTTTCGTAGCTTGTCTTCTGAGCCCAAGGATGGTGCTCAGCGGCACTGTGTGATCGTCGACAGGCGCCAGCCGAGGAACGCCACGTAGAACACCGCGCCGAGCGCAGCCACGCCGACGCCTGCAGTGGTGCTTCCCCTGGGTGTCATCCCACCCCATCCATCGAATGCACGATCCACTGCGGATCGCGGCTGTGACCGGGTCGGCGCGCCGCCAAGCCGCACAACGGGTTCGGCTCAGCCCACTCGCTTGGGAGAAATCTGGGAGACGATCTTGCCTGGAGGCGTTGGAACGCCACCTCAAACCGACAGTATTGACCGAGCCGAACTGACCGACGGCCGGCGCGACTGGTAGCGACCGTAAACCGCCCGCTGCCCGGAGACCCTGGCAGGTTATGCCGTTCGGGCCGTGGTTGCAGTAGCCGTCCGGGTTCTTGGCGTCCGATAGGTACCGCTGGTGGTAGTCATGGTGGCGATGTCACATTTCATTGCGGGCGCGAGACATAGGCCGTCCACAGGTCGACCGCCTGTTGAAGGGCGAGCGCCGCGACGGCCTCGCGGGTCATTCCTGCGGTGAACACAAGCCTGTCGGCCAACCAGGCGGGCACCGGTTCGCGAGGCGGCGGCTGCGTGGCGACGACATCGCCGGCAAGTCTGCCGAGCTGTTCTACAACTTCGGCCAATTGGACCAGTTCGGGCCGCGTCGAGCCGGCCGCTCGTAGCCTGCCGACGGCCTCGGTATAAACCTCGGCGTCCGCGCGTGCCCCTACCGCCCAGACCTCGCAGATCTCGATCGTCTTGTCTTCAGTGATCCGGTAAACGATGCGCCAGGTGTTGCGGCCGACGATCAGCTTCCGGAAACCCGTCAGTTCGCCGCCGAGCGGATAACCCGCCTCGGCATCGTCAGCCAGGAGGAGAACCTTCTTCAGCACCCTCGGGACGGCGTCCGGTCCGATGCGTCGGAGGTCGTCGATCGCGTCCTCCGTGAAGCTGATCTCCGCCACGGTTACTTGTCGTCCGGCAGGTTGTTCAGCGACTCGCGGGTGTGTCCGAAGGCGCTCAGGACGTCGTCAAATGAGGTCCGGCGTCCTGTATCGGTTGCCGACCGTGCCAGGACCAGCGCGAGATCGCGCAGGTCGGCCACGGCCGCGTCGATTTCGGCGAGACGCCGCATGCTGACGACGGCGGCGACCGGCTCTTGTCGCCGGGTCACGATGACATCGGAACCCTGCTCGGCGTCCGCCACCAGTCCAGCGACCCCACGCTGTGTAGCTTCGGTCACGCTGACGTGCCGAGGCTCGTGGAGAATCGTCATACGAAAACTGTACAGGTATCTGGATAGAACGTCGAGTGGTGCACTTGCCGTGGCCGGCCGCCGGGCTGAGCGGACTCCGGTAAGGGTGGGTCGGCTGGTCGACCCCAGTGCCTTGTCGCTGATCGCGCAAACCCGCGCCGTGTTTGCCGGGCTGGTGCGGCGCTTGCGAGGAACGGAAGCGAAAATGGAGATCAGCTCGCTGCGGGCAGACGGTTTGGCCGCCAAGGTGGTCGACGGCTGGGCCGTCACGGTCCTCTGCAGATAACGAGACGGGCGCCCGATGGGGGCGCCCGTGTGCTGGCCCGGGTCAGGCAGGCAGCGTGCCCACGCCGATGGGGCAGGCCATGCCGTTGGGACCGTGGTTGCAGTAGCCACCCGGATTCTTGGCGTCCGAAAGGTACTGCTGGTGGTAGTCCTGACGTCCATGTCACAACACGGTGCGGTGTCAGAGATGGAGCGCGAGACGGAGCGCGTCGTCGACTGCGGTCATCTCCTGGCGTGAAAGGTGACCGACAAGCTGGCCGAGTCGTTCGGGCTGGACGGCCGCCGTCTGCTCGGCGAGCACATATGTGGTCTTGCCCTGAACCTCGATCTCCGGCCGGAAACTGGTCGGCCGGGCACTGGTGGAGGTCGGTGCGACGAGCCACGTCGACAGCGGCAGCAGGTCGGACTGCACCACCACGGCATAGCGGTTGCCGCGCTGCTCGTGGCCGCGCGTGTCCCGAGGCGCCTTGAGCTCGTAGACGTCACCACGCACGGAGCGACTCCATGTCCGCCAGCACCGCCCGGGCCTCGGCGACGTCGTCCGCGTCGGCTGCGACGGCCTCCGCCTCCGCGCGGATCTGCTCCTCGCGGCGGGCGCGCCACGCGGCGAGGATCGCGTCACGGATGACCTGCGATCGGTCGCGGTCGCCGGACGTCAGCTCGGCCAGCGCCCGATCGACGTCGTCATCTGTGCGGAATGTAATCGTCGACATAAGACAAACTGTAATACGGGTGGAACGGCCACCGTCGAGGTGACGATGGCCGCTCGTCGAACGGATCAGGCGGGCAGCGTGCCGACGCCGATCGGGCAGGTCATGCCGTTGGGGCCGTGGTTGCAGTACCCATCGGGGTTCTTGGCGTCCGAAAGGTACTGCTGGTGGTAGTCCTCGGCGTAGTAGAACGGTCCGGCCTCGGCGATCTCCGTCGTGATCTCGCCCTTGCCGGCGGCCCGCGCCACCGGGGTGAACGCCTCGCGGGTGGCGGCGGCCGTGGCGGCCTGGGCGGGGGTCGTGGTGTAGATCGCCGAGCGGTACTGGGTGCCCACGTCGTTGCCCTGGCGCATGCCCTGGGTCGGGTCGTGGTTCTCCCAGAACGCCTTCAACAGCTGCTCGTACGATACCTTCGCCGGGTCGTACACCACCTGGACCGCCTCCGTGTGGCCGGTCATGCCGGAGCAGACCTCCTCGTAGGTCGGGTTCTTCGTGATGCCGCCCTGGTAGCCCACCGACGTCGAGTAGACGCCCGGGATGCGCCAGAAGATTCGCTCCGCGCCCCAGAAGCAGCCCATGCCGAAGTAGGCGACCTCGAGCCCGGCCGGCCAGGGGCCGCGCAGCGGGGCGCCGAGGACGGTGTGCTTCGCGGCGACGGGCATCTCGACATCGCGGCCGGGCAGGGCCGACTCCGGGGTCGGCAGGTCCAGCTGCTTCTTGTACCGCAGGAACACGATCAGCTCCTTAAAACTTGAGGTGCTCGGACTCAAGTCTGCCGCGCCACCGCGCGAGATGCCTTATCAAGACATTACGGCTGCGATCTTCTCCGCGTAGGAACGCGCCTCGTCGTCCGATTCGTACTTGGTGCGCGGCCAGAAGAAGCCGCGCAGCCCGTCGCCCTTCGTCCGCGGCACCACATGCGTGTGCAGGTGCGGCACGCTCTGCGAGACCTTGTTGTTGATCGCGACGAAGGTCCCGCCCGCCGAGAGTCCCGTCTCCACCGCCCGCGCCACAGTCTGTACAAATCCGAAGTATGGCGCCAACTCGGACGACGGGAGGTCCGGCAGGGTCACCACGTGCGAGCGCGGCGCCACGAGCACATGTCCCTTGAAGACCGGGCGGATGTCGAGAAACGCGACGGCTGAATCACAGGAGGCCACCATGAACGCCGGAGCGGAGCCCGACGCGATGGCGCAGAAAAGACAGGCCGACACGCACGCCAGCCTATCCGCCACTATGGTCGGTGCCATGAACCACGGCTTCGAGACGCTCGCCATCCACGCCGGACAGGAGCCGGATCCCACGACCGGCGCGGTGATCCCGCCCATCTACCAGACCAGCACATACGCTCAGGACGCGGTCGGACAGCCGCGCCAGGGATACGAGTACAGCCGCACCGCCAACCCCACCCGTGACGCACTGCAGGAGTGCCTCGCCGCACTCGAGGGCGGACGTCGCGCCCTCGCGTTCGCCTCCGGCCTCGCCGCCGAGGACACCCTGCTCCGCACGGTCTGCCAGCCGGGCGACCACGTCGTCATCCCCGACGACGCCTACGGCGGCACCTACCGGCTCTTCGCCCGTGTCGCGCAGCGCTGGGGCCTCGACTGGACCGCCGCCTCCATCCACAGCGTCGACGCCGTCCGCGAGGCGATCACCGACCGCACGAAGATCGTCTGGGTCGAGACGCCGACCAACCCGCTGCTCGGCATCGCCGACATCGCGGCCCTCGCCCAGGTCGCCCACGACCGCGGCGCGCTGCTGGTCGTCGACAACACCTTCGCCTCGCCGTACCTCCAGCAGCCGCTCCACCTCGGCGCCGACGTCGTCGTGCACTCCACCACGAAGTACGTCGGCGGGCACTCCGACGTCGTCGGCGGCGCACTCGTCGGCATCGACGAGGAGCTGATGCAGAACCTCGCCTATCACCAGAACGCGATGGGTGCGGTCGCCGGCCCGTTCGACTCCTGGCTGACGCTGCGCGGCATCAAGACCCTCGGTGTGCGCATGGACCGCCACTGCGACAACGCGGAGAAGGTCGTCGAGTTCCTCCAGCGGCACAAGGCCGTCGCGCAGGTGCTCTACCCGGGCCTGCCGGAGCACCACGGGCACGAGATCGCCGCGAAGCAGATGAAGCGGTACGGCGGGATGGTCAGCTTCCGCGCGAGCGGCGGCGAGGAGCACGCGGTCGAGATCTGCAACCGCGCCAAGCTGTTCGTCCTCGGCGAGTCGCTCGGTGGTGTCGAGTCGCTGATCGAGCACCCCGGCCGTATGACCCACGCCAGCGCCGCGGGCAGCCCGCTGGAGGTACCTTCGGACCTTGTCCGCCTGTCCGTCGGGATCGAAACAATCGACGATCTTCTGGCCGATCTGGAGCAGGCCCTCGCTCGTTGAGACACTAGGTCGTGTCTCCGAGTGAGGACCGGGCCGCGGCGGGCACAGGCCCCAGCCGGCGCCTGGGCTCCGCCTCGCCTCGGCCCTCACTCGGAGACACGACCTGGACCGCACCCGCCGCCGGTACGGAAAGGTGTCCCGAATGCTGCACCGCTCCACCACCTGGGTAGGCGCCACCGCCAGGGAGATCGCCCGTGCCGTCCGGCGTGGCGACACGTCGGCCACGCAGGTCGTGGCCGATCACCTCGACTCGATCCGGGCCTACGACCGCATCGTCGGGGCGTTCCGCGAGGTGCGCGCCGCCGGCGCGATCGCCGAGGCGGAGATGGTCGACGAGCAGCCCGAGCTCGGCAACCTGGCGCTGGCCGGGGTGCCGATCGCGGTCAAGGAGAACACCCCGGTCGCCGGACTGGCGACGTGGAACGGGTCGGCGGCCGCCCGCGGGCCGGTCGCCGACCGGGACCACGAGGTGGTCCGGCGGCTCCGCGGTGCCGGCGCGGTGGTCGTCGGTGTCACGCGGATGCCGGAACTCGGCATCTGGGCGGTCACCGACGACGCCGACGGCGTGACCCGCAACCCGTGGCGCACCGACCGTACGCCGGGCGGCTCCAGCGGCGGCTCGGCGGCCGCGGTCGCCGCCGGTCTGGTGCCCATCGCCCACGGCAACGACGGCCTCGGCTCGGTGCGGATCCCGGCCGCCTGCTGCGGCATCGTCGGGCTCAAGCCCGGCCGGGGAGTGGTGCCGGCCGGCATCGGCGCCAACGACTGGTACGGGCTGGCCGAGAACGGCATCCTCGCCACCACGGTCGCCGATGCGCATCTGGGGTTCTCGGTGCTCGCCGGCCGTACACCTCAGGCGCTCACACCGCCGGGAACGCTCCGCGTGGCGGTCTCCCTCCGCAGCCCCGTCACCGGGGTCTTCGCGGACGCGGGCGCACGCCAGGGGCTCAGCGACGCGGTCCGGCTCCTGCTCGCCCAGGGGCACGACGCGGTCCGCGCCGACCCGGTCTACCCGCCGTCGCTGGCGACCAAGGTCCTCGCGACCTGGTTCGCCGCGGTGCACCTGGACACCGTCGAGCTCGACCGCGAGCGCCTGCAACCGCGGACCCGGCGCCACGCGGCACTCGGCGAGCAGGCGCTGGCCCGGGGCCTCGTCCGCGACGCCGACCGGGCCACCTGGCGCGAGCGGTGCCAGAACTGGTTCGCCGACGGCCGGTTCGACGTTCTCGTCACCCCGGCCCTGGCGGCCGCGCCACCGGCCGCGCAGCGCTGGTCGGCCCGGTCCTGGACGGCGAACATGCTGACCAGCGCCCGATACGCACCCTATGAGGCGCCGTGGAACTTCGCCGGCTTCCCCGCCCTGGTCGTCCCGGTCGGCGTGCGCCCCGACGGCCTGCCGGCCGCGGTGCAGCTCGTCGGACCGCCGGGCGCGGAGCTGCTGCTCCTCGGCCTGGCCGGGCAGATCGAGGAGCGGGCACAGTGGCGCCGGCACGCGCCCGGGTGGCCGCGGATCGCGGCCCGGCTGCGGTGACCAGGATCCGCGCCATCTCGCACTGGGCGACCACCGCGATGCTCGGGGTGGCCGGCACCGCGCTCGCGCAACTCCTGATCGCCTTCCTGCCGCTGGCGGACATCTGGGCCGCCCACCGCCCCGGTGCCGGGGCCGCCGCCCTTGCCGGCACCGTGCGGATCGTCGCGTGGATCCTGCTCGCCGCCACCGCGCTGGTGGCGGCGATCGCGTTTGCGGGCTGGCTCACCCGCGCGCGGTCCAACCTTGCCGCCTTCGGCGTGAAGACCCGGGAGGTCACCACGGGCAGCGTCGGCCGGTCGCCCGAGCTGCGCCGGCGGATGACCGTGCTGAGCTGGCTGTTCAGGGTGAGCCTGCTGACGGGTTGCCTGGTGACCGGCCTGGGCCTCGTCGCCGGCCTCGACAACGTCGACGAGATCGGCGACGTGCGCGACCAGACAGCCGCCGGTCACCCGGTCGACGGCACGCTCGTGGCTCACCTGTTCGGCCGCCAGCTCATGCTGCGCCTGCCCGGCGCCGCGCTGTTTGTCATCGCCGCGGTCTTCGCCCTCCTGCTGATCGCTCGGACCACCAGCGCGCAGTACGGCCGGGTGGCCCGCCTGCGCGGTGTCACCGTGCTGCCGGCTGCGATCGCCGCCCTGCGCTCGGCGAATGACGACTGGACGGTTGTTCTGCCCGCGCCCACGACGCCGACCACCGTGGGTGGCACGATCAGGGAATGACCGTCGCCGTCCCATCGGAGCTCGTGACGCTCGCCGACATCGAAGCGGCAAAGGAACTGCTGGTAGGCGTGATCCGCCGGACCCCGGTGGAGCCTTGCCGGCCCCTCACCGCCAAACTCGGCGGGCACACCTGGCTCAAGTGCGAAAACCTGCAACGCGCCGGCTCGTTCAAGGTGCGCGGCGCCTACGTCCGGATCGCCCGGCTGAGCGAGGAGGAGCGCCGCCGCGGTGTCGTCGCGGCGAGCGCCGGCAACCACGCGCAGGGTGTCGCGCTCGCGGCCGGCCTGCTCGGCATCACCACCACCGTGTTCATGCCGGTCGGCGCGCCGCTGCCGAAGATCGCCGCGACCAAGAACTACGGCGCCCGGGTGGAGTTCGTCGGCGCCACCGTCGACGAGGCGCTGGTCGCCGCCCACGAGTTCGCGGACCGTACGGGTGCCGTCCTGATCCACCCCTTCGACCATCCCGACATCATCGCGGGCCAGGGCACGCTCGGCCTGGAGTTGATCGAGCAGGTGCCCGAGGTCAGGACGATCGTCACCGGCATCGGCGGCGGCGGGCTCATCTCCGGCCTCGCGGTGGCCGTCAAGGCCAAGCGCCCCGACGTGCGGATCATCGGCGTGCAGGCCGAGGGCGCGGCCGCCTTCCCGGTCTCGCTGCGCGAAGGCCGCCCGGTGCGGCTGAAGGCGTTCGGCACCATCGCCGACGGCATCGCGGTCGGCCGCCCGGGTGATCTCACCTTCGCCCACGTCGGCAAGTTCGTGGACGAGGTCGTCACGGTCACCGACGAGGACATCTCCCGCGCGCTGCTGATGCTGCTGGAGCGCGGCAAGACGGTCGTGGAGCCGGCCGGCAGCGTCGGGGTCGCCGCGCTGCTCGCGGGTGTCGTCGAGGTCGAGACGCCGGCCGTCGCGGTCCTGTCCGGCGGCAACATCGACCCGATGCTCATGCTGCGGGTGATCGAGCACGGCCTGGCCGCCGCGGGCCGGTACCTGGCCTTCACGGTCCGCTGCGGGGACCGCCCGGGCCACCTGGCCAAGCTGCTGGCGTACATCGCCGAGCAGGGCGCCAACGTTGTCGACGTCGCGCACCGCCGCCAGGACCCGCGGCTCCGGCTCGGCGAGGTGGAAATCGGGCTCTCGGTCGAGACCCGCGGCGCCGAGCACTCCGATCGGCTGGTGAACGCACTCCGTTCGGCTGGCTACACGGTGACCTTCGACGTCTAGCAAGATGCCATGTCGTGGCGAACGATTTCAGCTGGGATCGGTTGAACCGGATGGCGTTCCGGTCCAACCGGCCGGCACACCAGCTTGTGGTCGCGCAGGCGAACGAGTCGGCGGCCGTGGTTCTGAAGGGGCCACCGAACGCCCGGACCGAAGCGGAGCTCGACCGGACGCTGAAGTCGCTGTAAAACCGAACGTCGGCCGGTCCCGCACACGTGTGGGACCGGCCGACGCCTGTCTGGAACGGACGAGCCGCGCTCAGCCGCCGAAGGGCTCGAACGAGATGACCTTGACCTTGATCTCGGCGCCGCTCGGTGCGGTGTACTTCACGGCATCGCCGCGGTGCGCGCCGAGGATCGCCTTGCCCAGAGCGGACTCGGGGCTGTAGACGGTCAGCTCGGTCGTCGCGGCGATCTCACGCGAGCCGAGGAGGAACGTCTCGGTGTCGTCCTCGTCGTCGTCGAACTGGATGGTCACGACGGTGCCGGGGGCGACCGTGTCGCTCGTCGGCGCCTCGCCGACGACCGCCTTGCGGAGGAACTCCTTCAGGTAAAGGATCCGGCCCTCGGCCTTGCTCTGCTCTTCCCGCGCGGCGTGGTATCCGCCGTTTTCGCGCAGATCGCCCTCTTCGCGGCGTGCGTTGATCTCGGCAGCTATCGCCGGGCGGTTGGCGATGAGCTCGTCCAGCTCGGCCTGCAACCGGTCATAGGCGTCCTGCGACAGCCAGGTGGTGGCCTGTCCGCCGTCGGTGGTCGACACTGAAGATCTCCTTACGGGCACGCTCGGTCAAACCACCAAAGTACCAGTGAGTCGCATCACCGTGGCTACGCGAATTCAACGCGACGTTGCTCAACGGCTACCTGGAGCGCTCTTCCGGGACGGTCACCCGGAGTAGTCACCAGAGCGGTCACCTCGAGCGGCGCGGGCCGCAGGCCGGGACCTCGACGGTGACCGGCCGGTCGCTCGTCGCGAGCCGGTACGAGACCACCGGTTCGGCGCCCTTCGGCACGTCGACCTCGGCCAGTCCGACCTCCTCGCCGCTGGCCGATCGGGCGCGGACCCGGCAGGTCGCCTCCTTCTCGGCGTCCTTGCGCACCACGAACTCGACGTTGATGCCGTCGTCGGTGATGTTGGAGAAGCGCTGGACCTGCGGCTCGTACTCCTGCGGCCCGTACTGCTGGAAGAGCCGCCACGCGATCGCGACACCGGCCAGCACCACGACGGCCGCCACGAGGATCACCGGCCAGCTCCGGCGCGGTCGTGGTTCCCGCCGGCGGCCGTAGCGGCCGGGTGGATACTTCGCTGTGGCGTGCGTCTCTGTCACGGGGTGGCGTCCTCGTCGTTTTGTCGGAGGTACCGACCACAATAGGGTCGTTACCCGGGGCGCCCCGGCAGCGGGGTTGGACGCAGACCTTAGGAGAGCTCGTGGCCGAGCAGCTGCGATTGATGGCTGTGCACGCACATCCTGACGACGAATCGAGCAAGGGCGCGGCCGCGATGGCGAAATACGCGGCCGAGGGCATCGATGTGCTCGTCGTCACGTGCACCGGTGGTGAGCGCGGCAGCGTGCTCAATCCGAAACTCGACCGGCCGGACGTGTGGGAGAACATCGCCACGATCCGTCGCGCCGAGATGGACCGCGCCCGCGAGATCCTCGGTGTCCGGCAGGCCTGGCTCGGGTTCGTCGACTCGGGATTCCCGGAGGGTGACCCGCTGCCGCCGCTGCCCGAGGACAGCTTCGGCCTGGTGGATCCCGAGGAGGGTGCGGCGCCGCTGGTCGAGCTGATCCGCAGCTTCAAGCCGCACGTCATCACGACGTATGACGAAGAGGGTGGCTACCCGCACCCGGACCACATCATGACGCACAAGATTACGATGGTGGCGTTCGAGGCGGCGGCCGACCCGGCGCGTTACCCGGACCGCGGTGAGCCGTGGCAGCCGCTGAAGCTCTACTACAACATGGGCTGGTCGCGGGCCCGGATGATGGCGCTGCACGAGGCCATGCTGGACGCGGCCGGCGAGTCGCCCTACACGGACTGGATCAAGGAGTGGGACAACCGCCGGGACGTCGGTGACCGGGTCACCACGCGCGTGCCGTGCGGCGAATACTTCGAGATCCGTGACGACGCGCTGCGCGCGCACGCCACCCAGGTCGACCCGGACGGGTTCTGGTTCGCGGTGCCGCTGCCGATCCAGCAGAAGGTGTGGCCCACGGAGGACTACGAGCTGGTCAAGTCGCACGTCGAGACGCGGCAGCCGGAAGACGATCTCTTCACCGGCGTAAGGTGAAACCATGCTCGCCTTGGACATCCTCGCGGAGAACAACTTCGGCGACACCAGGTCGGGTGGGCTGGCCGGGCCGATGGGCCTGTTCATCATCATCCTGCTGGCGGTCGCCACGGTGCTGCTGATCCGCAACATGACGGCCCGCATCCGTCGTCTGCCGGCCGAGTTCCCCGGCCAGAACGACAGCCCGGGCAAGCCCTCAGACGAGGACAAATCGACGACTGTCTGACCGAAGCTGCCGATGATCTGAGTCAGAAACGCATTATCGACCACTGTTCCGCCTTTCTTCCGTGCTTTAGCCTTCACGGGGTGCGCGTTCCCTTCGCCGGGCGCGCCTCCCCGGTGGGTTGGGAAGGGGGGCCGAATGGTGAACGCGTCGACGCGTTCCGAGTCAGCCCGCACCACCGGCATTCCCGATCACGCTATGCATATAGGTAAATGCATAGCGTCATTGTTGTGGGTTGATGCGGCCGAGTGATGAGACCGCTTCCGGCGCGCCTCAACGCCGCCGTCGCAGTAGCCGCCGCCCTCGGGGCGGCGGTCGCGGCGCTCGTGGCGGCGGGTGTCCCGGGCGGTGCGCTCGATCGTCACGCCGTCGCCGCTGTTGATCAAGGGCTGGTCTCGGCGGTGCTCGCCGGGCTCGGCGTCGTGGCGCTCGCCCAGATCGCCGGCCTCCGCGTCCGCGCGGGCGAGGGGCACGCCCGGCTCGCCTGGGGTGAGGCCGCGATCGTCGTCGTGTGCGCCAGCCTGCCGGCCGCCCTCGTCCCGCTGGTCGTGCTGGTCGGCGTCGGCATCTCACACACCCTGCTGCGCGCCGTCGACGCCCGGGCCGGGCGCCGTCGCGGCCTGCGTGACCTGATCTTCAGCGTCTCCGCCCTGACCGTCGCCGGCACGCTCGCCGCGACCGTGGCCGCGATCGTGCACCCGCCGTACGACCGGCCGCTCGAACCCCGCACCATCGCCGCGCTGTGTGCGGGCGCGACCGTCTACTACCTGGTCGCCGTCCTGCTGGTCTCCGTCCACGTCGCCGTGGTCCGCGGGGGCAGCCTGCGTGCCACCTTCATGCAGATGCTGAGCAGCAAGCTGCTCATGGTCATCGGCAACGTGGCCGCCGGTCTGGTCATCGTCTGGGCCTGCGTCACGAACCCGCTCCTGCTGCTGCTCCTGCCGCCGGTCCTCTGGCTGCTGCACCAGTTCTACGCCAACCGGCTCGGCGAGGACGACGACCGCCGGGCATGGCAGGACTTCGCCGAGGCCACCCGCGACCTCAACCGGCTCGACGAACGCGAGGCCGCCGAGTCCGGGGTGGTCGGCGCCAAGCGGCTGTTCACGGCCGCCGCCGCCCGCGTGGTCCTGGCCGGCGGCCGGGCCTACGGCGACCCGATCCCGCCCGGCAGTGGCGCCGCCGTGACCAGCCGGCCGCTGGTCGTCGGTGAGCTTACCGTGGGGGAGCTGCAGCTCGCGGGCCTCAACCCGCTGCGCTCCCGCGATCGGCTCATGTTCGCCGCGTTCGGCGACGCGCTCGCCGCGGCCCTGCACGACGCGATCACCCAGGACGCCCTGCGCTCGATGAGTGAGCGCACCACGTACGACGCGGTCCACGACCCGCTGACCGGCCTCTTCAACCGGGCCGCCCTGCTCACCCGGGGCAACGCGCAGCTCGTCCGGTGTACCTCCGGAGACCCGGTCGCGCTGCTGCTGCTCGATATCAACGAGTTCAAAGAGGTCAACAACGCGCTCGGGCACACCGCCGGCGACGAGGTGCTCAAGGTCATCGCCCGGCGGGTCATCGACGCGGGCAACGCCGGTGACCTGCTGGCCCGGCTCGGTGGCGACGAGTTCGCCGTGCTCGTCACCGACCTCGCGGCGGGCGGTGCCGACCTGGCGCTCGCCGCCGCGGTCGAGCGGGCCCGCAAGCTGGGCGCGCAGATCGCCGCGCCGATGCGGATCAACGGTGTCGCGCTGTCGAAGGAGCCGTCGGTCGGTGTCGTGGTCGCCGCCGCCGGCGAGGTGGACTTGACCGAGCTGCTGCGCCGGGCGGACATCGCGATGTACCAGGCGAAACGCGGCGGCCAGCCGGTGGCGTGGTACGACCCGGCGCGCGACGACGCCAGCACCGACCGGCTCGCCCTGCTGGCCGAGCTGCGGGAGGCGCTCACGGCCGGGGAGCAGCTGACCCTCGAACTGCAGCCCGCGGTCGCGCTCGGCGGCAAGCCGACCGGCAAGGCGCACCTCAACGGCCAGATCACCAGTGTCGAGGCACTGGTCCGCTGGCAGCACCCGCGGCGCGGCAAGCTGGCGCCGGGCCAGTTCCTGGCGGCGGTCGAGGCGAGTGAGCTGATCGGCCCGCTGACCCACTGGGTGCTCGACCGGGCCATCGGCCTGGCCTCCGGCTGGCGCCGCTCCGGCCTGGCGGTGCCGGTGGCCGTCAACATCTCGCCACGCAGCCTCGTCGAACGGCAGTTGCCGGAGACGATCGACGAGCTGCTCGGCCGCCATCGGCTTCCGGCGGAACTGCTCATCCTGGAGATCACCGAGACGGTGATGCTGTCCAGTTCGCCTGCCGTCGACGACGTGCTGTCCCGCATCCGGCGCCTCGGCGTCCAGCTCGCGGTCGACGACTTCGGAACGGGCTACTCGTCGTTCACGGTGCTCACGCGGGTGCCCGTGCAGGAAGTCAAGATCGACCGCGAGTTCGTGGCGCAGATGTCGGACCTGCCGAAGGCCGGGGCGATCGTACGGGCGACGATCGATCTCGGCCGTAGCCTCGACCTGCGGATCGTCGCCGAGGGTGTGGAGCACCCGGAGCAGCGGGCGGCGCTCGCCGAGCTGGGCTGCACGGCCGCGCAGGGTTTCCTCTTCTACCCGCCGATGCCGCCGGAGCGGCTCGCCGCCGTGCTCCGCGAGCGCCGCCAGGTGCAACGCCGCCACCTCCGTGCCGAGGGAACCGGGTGATTTTCCGCCCCACCGGCGGTTCGTAACGGCTCACCGGGGTGACGGTTGCGTACCGTCACGAGACATGCGACGGGGGGTTGTCCTCAGCTTGGGGTTTGTGGTCGTGGCGGTCGGGGCGTTTGTCGTCCTGGACCGCTTCGGCGGCACCGACCGGTTCGCTGACCTGCCCGGTGAGGTCGACGTCCGGTTCAAGGGCAGTTTCACCGCACACCAGGTCGACGCCCTGGCGGCGCTTCCGCAGGCGGCCGCGGTCGAGTGCGCCTCGACCCTCTACGGCGTCAAGATCTTCGCGCCGACGGGGACGCTGCCGGGCTCGACGGTCCTCACGGCGGTGCGCAGTCCCGGGCTGCGCCGCACCACGGTGCTGGACGGGCAGTACCCGGCGAGCGACTCGCAACTGCTGGTCGACGAGCAGACGGCGGCCCGGCACGGCGTCCGGATCGGCCAGCGGGTCAGCCTGGAACGCGGCGGGCACGTCGTCCCGGCGACCGTCGTCGGCATCGCCGGCCGGCCGGCCGACGGCTCGGCGGGCGCGTCGGAGGCGGTTGCCGTGCTGCCGGCCGGGGGCATCACCAAGCTCGCCGGTGGCGCGCCGTGCGACGAGGTCGCCGTCCAGTTGCGGCGCCGCAGCGAGGCGACCGCCTTCCAGAAGGCGGCCTACGCCGTGCTCGGCACCGAGCCCGGCGTCACCTACGACGACTCACTGCGCGGCCACGTCTAGGGCCTGTTTCGTAACTGGGGTCGGAGCGAGGCGGAGTCCAGATTTCGTCTGGCGTCGCCCCGCGGAAGTCCGGCTACCGGTGTTGTAACCGGGCTTTCGCGGGGTGGCGCCAGGCGGAATCTGGGCCCGCCGCAGCCCGGCCTCAGTTACGAAACAGGCCCTAGGGAAGCGGTCGCGTCCAGAGCACCCGCCCACGTCATGGACAGGCCGGTCGCGGCCCGTTCGGCGCGGATCTCCATCGCGCGGCCCAGGATCACGGCACGGTCGGCGACCACGGCAGTGCCGTCCAGCGTGTAGGTGACCCGGTCGCTGACGAAGACCGGCGTGCCGGCGGGCTCCCCGAGATACCGGCTGGAATCCCCGGACAGCACGTCCGGCCGGATCGTCTCGGAGGCGCGGGCCACCGCCACGCCGATGTCGGCGAGCGCCGCGTAGAGGGCGACCCGGGTGAAGTCGACGTCAAGCAGTTGCGGGGCGAGGCGGACCCAGGAGACCTGGTGCACCGCGGCGTGACCGGCGAACTCACGCACCCGCTCCAGCCGCAGCGCCGGCGAGCCGACGTGTGCCGCGACGGGCGCGGGCGGTTCGCCGGCCCCGCAGGAGACGACCGCCGTGCGCACCTCGTGTCCCTGCTCGCGCAGGTCGTCGGCGAGGCTGCGCAGCGAACCGAGTCGATACGCCAGGTGGGGCGGCGACACGAACGTGCCCCGCCCCGCCTGCTGCACGATGAGCCCCTCGTCGCTGAGCTGCCGCAGCGCCTGGCGCAGCGTCATCAGCGTCACCCCGTAGGCCGCGCTCAGCTCGCGCTGCGCCGGCAGCGCCGACCCGGCCGGATAGTGACCAGTGTGGATCTTCGCGGCCAGGTCGGCGGCGATCGCGCGGTACCGGGGCTCGGCCTCGCGCGGCATCGTCACACTCCAGACATGGCTTCCCGCATCGTGCCCACGTAGGCGCCGATCTCGGCCGGCCCCGCCCCGTCGAGCAGCCGGCGCATGACGGCGGCGCCGACCACGACACCGTCGGCGACGCGCGCCGCCTCGGCCGCCTGGGCGGGCGTGGAGATCCCGAATCCTAGCAACACCGGCAGTTCGGTCCGGGGCGCGAGCCGTGCGGCGAGGTCCCGCGCCGGCGCGGCGAGGGTCGTGCGCTCACCGGTGGTGCCCATCACCGAGACGGCGTAGACGAAGCCGCGGCTGCGGCGGCCGATCTCGGCCAGGCGGTCGTCCGGCGTGACGGGGGAGGCGAGCAGCGCCAGGTCGATCCCGCGCGACCGCGCCGCCTCGGAGAGCTCCGCCGACTCCTCCAGCGGCAGGTCCGGCACGATCAGGCCGGTGAAGCCGGCCTCCGCCAGCCGGTCGCAGAACCCGGGGCGCAGCGCCAGGTTGGCGTACGTGCTGGCGACGAGCGGGACGCCGCAGCGCGGGGTCGCGGCGAGCACACTGCGCAGCGTCGCGCCCCGGGACAGCGCCACCGCCGTCGCCTCCTGGATCGTCGCTCCGTCGAGCGTGGGCTCGGAGAACGGCAGTCCGATCTCGACCAGGCCCGCCCCGGCGTCGGCGAACGCGTGCACGTAGGACGCCCAGTCGGCCGTCACACCGCCCGTGACGTACGGCATCAGGGTCTTCACACCAGCTCCCGCAGTGCGGAGATGTCCTTGTCACCACGCCCGGACAGGGTGATCAGCACGGTGGATCCGGCCGGCAGTTCACCGCGCAGGACCCACGCCACCGCGTGCGCCGACTCCAGCGCGGCCACGATCCCCTCGGTGCGCGCGAGCCGCATGACCGCCTCGATCACCTCGGCGTCGGAGACGGTGACGTACCGCGCCCTGCCCAGGTCCCGCAGATGGACGTGCTCCGGCCCGATGCCGGGGTAGTCGAGTCCGGCGGCGATCGAGTGCGCCTCCGCGACCTGCCCGTTCTCGTCCTGGAGGAACATCGACCGCGTTCCGTGGAGCACGCCGGAGGTGCCGTCGGTGGCGCCCGCGCCGCCCGCGGCCTCGACGCCGATCAGCCTGGCCGGGGTGTCGACGAACCCGGCGAACGTCCCCGCCGCGTTCGAGCCGCCGCCCACACACGCGACGACGTAGTCCGGCACGGCGGCCCGCAGTTCGGTGGCGCACTGGCGGCGGGCCTCGTCACCGATGACCCGCTGGAACTCCCGGACCATCCAGGGGTACGGGCTGGGCCCGAGCACGGAGCCCATGCAGTACATCGCCTCGTCCACGACGCCGACCCAGTGGCGCATCGCCTCGCTGGTGGCGTCCTTCAGGGTCCGGCTCCCGGTGCGCACCGGCACCACCTCGGCGCCGAGCATCCGCATCCGGAACACGTTGAGCGCCTGGCGCTCGATGTCCCGCTCGCCCATGAACACCGTGGCGCCGAGGCCGAACAGGGCGGCGGCGGTGGCGGTCGCGACCCCGTGCTGTCCGGCGCCCGTCTCGGCGACCAGCCGGGTCTTGCCCATCCGCTTGGCCAGCAGCGCCTGCCCGAGCACATTGTTGATCTTGTGGGAGCCGGTGTGGGCGAGGTCCTCCCGCTTGAGCAGCAGGGTGACGCCGAGTTCGGCGGAGAGCCGCAGCGCCGGGGTCAGCGGCGTGGGGCGGCCGACATGTGTCGCGAGCAGTCCGGCGAGCTGCCCGCGGAACGCCGGGTCGGCCCACGCCTCGCGGAAGGCCTCCTCGATCTCGCGGCACGCGCCGACCAGCGACTCGGGCACGTAGCGACCGCCGTGCTCGCCGAACCGGCCGAGCGGTCCGGGGTCGCCCATCAGGCCGCGCGGCTGCGCCGCGGGCTCGGGCCTGTGGCGGGGGCGGATGAGGAGATCACCCATGATCAGGCCTCCAACAGTTCTAGAACAGTCAACAGTTCTAGAACTGTTGCACGGCGGTGTGGCGGCGTCAAGCCGGCCGTAGGCTCGAAGCTGTGACGACGCGCGGTGAGCTGCGGGTGTACCTCGGTGCTGCGCCGGGCGTCGGCAAGACGTACAAGATGCTCGAAGAGGGCAGGCGCCGCCGGGACCGTGGCACGGACGTTGTCGTCGGCCTCGTCGAGACACACGGCCGGCCCTTGACCGAGGCGCTCCTCACCGGCCTGGAGGTGCTGCCCCGCAGGACGGTCGTGTACCGCGGCGCCGCCTTCACCGAGCTCGACGTCGACGCCGTCATCGCCCGCCGTCCCGAGGTCGCGCTCGTCGACGAGTTGGCCCACTCCAACGTGCCCGCCGGAAAGCGATGGCAGGACGTCGAGCGGCTCCTCGAAGCGGGGATCACCGTGCTGACGACCGTCAACGTCCAGCACCTCGAGTCGGTCAACGACGTGGTCGAGCGGATCACGGGCGTGGCGCAGCGGGAGACGGTGCCGGACGCGGTCGTGCGCCGCGCCGAGCAGATCGAACTGGTGGACATGACGCCGGAGGCGCTGCGGCGGCGGATGGCGCACGGCAACATCTACAAGCCGGAAAAGGTCGACGCGGCGCTCGGCAACTACTTCCGGGTCGGCAACCTCACCGCCCTGCGTGAGCTGGCCCTGCTCTGGCTGGCGGACAAGGTCGACGAGCAACTGGACCGGTACCGCGCCGAGCACGACATCGAGGCCACGTGGGAGGCGCGCGAGCGGGTCGTGGTGGCGCTGACCGGTGGGCCGGAGGGTGACACGCTCATCCGCCGGGCGGCGCGGGTCGCTGCCCGTACTAAGGGCGCGGACCTCTTGGCGGTCCATGTCATCCGCGACGACGGGCTGGCCGGGGCCGACCCGACCCACCTGAGCCGGCAACGGCTGCTGGTGGAGCGCCTCGGTGGGACGTATCACCAGGTGGTGGGCGCCGACGTGCCGGCCGCACTGCTCGACTTCGCCCGCGGCGTCAACGCCACGCAACTCGTCCTCGGCGCCAGCCGCCGGGGCCGGCTCGCCCAGATCCTCGCGCCCGGCGTCGGCGCCACCACCACCGCCGGGTCCGGCTCGATCGACGTCCACCTCATCACCCACGAGCAGGTCCGCCGGGGACGCCCCCGCCTCGGCACCAGCGGCGGCGGGCTCACCCTCCGCCGCCGGCTCGCCGGCTTCGCGTTCGCCGTCATCGGACTGCCGCTGCTGACCCTGGGCCTCACCCGGTTGTGGTCCGAGGTCTCCCTGCCCACCGGCATCCTCGCGTTCCTGGTCCTGACGGTCGGCGTCGCGCTGGTCGGCGGCCTGTACCCGGCACTGCTCGCGGCGGTCGGCAGCTTCCTGCTGCTCAACTACTTCTTCATCCCACCGCTGCACCACTTCACCGTCTCCGAGCGGGAGAACCTGTTCGCGCTCAGCGCCTTTGTCATGGTGGCGATGGCGGTGGCGACCGTCGTCGATCTCGCCGCGCGGCGAACACGCGAGGCGGCGCACGCCGGCGCCGAGGCCCGGACGATGTCGACCCTCGCCGGCAGCGTGCTGCACGGTGACCGGCCGCTGCCGGCGCTGCTGGAGCGGGTGCGGGAGTCGTTCGGCCTGGAGTGCGTGACGCTGCTGGAGCGGGCCGAGGCGGGTTGGCAGGTGGCGGCGAGCGCGGGAAGCCGGCCGTGCCTGACGCCGGAGGAGGGCCAGACCGAGGTGTCGGTGGACGTCGGGCTGTCCCTGGTGCTGCGGGGCCATCCGCTGCCGGCGGCGGACCGGCGGCTGATCGAGGCGTTCGCGGCGCACGCGGCCATCGCGCTGCGGCAGCAGCGCCTCGCGGAGCAGGCGGCGGTGGCGGACTCGCTGGCCGAGGTGGACCGGCTGCGCACCGCGCTGCTGTCGGCGGTCAGTCACGACCTGCGGACGCCGCTGGCGTCGGCGAAGGCGGCGGTGGGCAGTCTCCGCAGCTCCGACGTGGCGTTTTCGGCGGCGGACCGGGACGAGTTGCTGGCCACGGCGGAGGAGTCGCTGGACAAACTGACCCGGCTGGTGGCCAATCTGCTGGACATGTCCCGGCTGCAGGCCGGCGCCCTGGCCATGACCCTGCAGTCGGTCGACGTCGCCGACGCCGTTCCGCGCGCGGTGGACGACCTCGGCGCGATGGTACGGATCGTGGTGCCCGACGACCTGCCCGAGGTGCACGCCGACCCGGCGCTCCTGGAGCGCATCCTGGTCAACGTGCTGGCCAACGCCCTGCGGTACAGCCCGCCGGGCACCCCGCCGACCGTGGCGGCCAGCGAGCACGCCGGCCGGGTCGAGATCCGCGTGGTCGACCACGGTCCCGGCATCCCCGCCACCGACCGCGACCAGATCTTCCAGCCCTTCCAGCGCCTCGGCGACCGCGACAACACCACCGGCGTCGGCCTCGGCCTGGCCCTGTCCCGCGGCCTCGCCGAGGCCATGGGCGGCACCCTCACCCCCGACGACACCCCCGGCGGCGGCCTGACGATGACCCTGACCCTGCGCACGGCCGCCGAGCCGGCGGATCCCGCCCTGCTGGCCCGCTTGGGCCGTTGAACGTCCTCCTCCGGCACATCTGCGGAGAGCGCTCAAGCAATCCGGATACCGCGACCTGCAGCGCCACGATGCGAGGAGGTGAGCTGATGGCCGGGCTGACCGCAGTGTTGAGCAGGGACGTGGCGGCTCTTGCTCCCGATAGGATGGCCCCCATGAGTGCTGAGGCCGTCGGTCGGCACATGCCGGCTGTCGTGACGCTCGACGATCTCGCGGCGATGATGGCCGCGGATCCCCATGGGCACCGGTACGAAACCAGCCCCGAGGGAGTTCTGTCGGTCATGCCGCCTCCCGGCTACGGGCACGCTGTCGTCGCAACTCGCCTCACGGCCTGGCTGGTCGTTGGGGGCTGGCCCGCCGAGCGAGTCACCCAGGCGGTCGGCCTGCGCATTCCCGGGCCTGAGGGAGAGGGCGGCCGGATTCCCGATCTCGTCGTGTGGAGCAAGCCGCAGGACGATGGCGTCTGGCTGCCGACCGGGGATGTCCTGCTCGTCGTCGAGATCGTGTCGCCCGGTTCCGAGGCGACCGACACGGTGACCAAGCGGCACGAATACGCCATGGCGGGCATCCCGCAGTACTGGACCGTCGACCAGGACGAGACCGTCACGATGTATCGGCTCGACGGCGATCGGTACCGGATTCACGCGACGATGCCGTTCAACTGGGTCCTCCGCACCGAGCCCGCGGACAACCTCAACGTCTGAGGGCCTCGGCTCAGGTCGCGACGCAGCAGGGCGGGGCGCGTGAGAGGCTGAGGGTATGGCCAACCGCCTTGCTGATGCGACCTCGCCCTACCTGCTGCAGCACAAGGACAACCCGGTCGACTGGTGGCCGTGGAGCGCCGAGGCGTTCGAGGAGGCCCGGCGCCGTGACGTGCCGGTGCTCATCTCCGTCGGCTACGCGGCCTGCCACTGGTGCCACGTGATGGCCCACGAGTCGTTCGAGCACGAGGGTGTCGCCCAGCTGGTCAACGAGCTCACCGTGCCGATCAAGGTCGACCGCGAGGAGCGGCCCGACGTCGACGCGATCTACATGACCGCCACGCAGGCCATGACCGGGCAAGGCGGCTGGCCGATGACGGTCTTCGCCACCCCCGAGGGTGAGCCCTTCTACTGCGGCACCTACTTCCCCCAGGACGCCTTTCTTCGACTGGTACAGGCTGTGGCCGACGCCTGGCAGCACCAGCGCGACGCGGTGCGCCGGCAGAGCGGGGCCGTGGTCGACGCGATCCGGCAGGTCGCCGTGCGCCCGCCGGCCAACCCGATGACCGGGCCGGTGCTGGACGCCGCCGCGGCGACGCTGCTGCGCGACTACGACAGCGAGCACGGCGGGTTCGGCGGCGCGCCGAAGTTCCCACCGCACATGGCCCTGCTGTTCCTGCTGCGGCACTACCAGCGGACCCGTCGGCAGGAGGTCGTCGACGCCGTCCGGTACACGTGCGAGCGGATGGCCCGCGGCGGCATGTACGACCAGCTCGCCGGCGGCTTCGCGCGGTACGCCGTCGACGGCACCTGGACCGTGCCGCACTTCGAGAAGATGTTGTACGACAACGCGCTGCTCCTGCGGGTCTACACCCAGCTGGACCGCATCGCGGGCAACAACACCGCGCGCCGGGTGGCGGCGGAGACCGCGGCGTTCCTGGAGCGCGACCTCTACGACGGGCACGGCTTCATCTCCGCGCTCGACGCCGACACCGACGGGGTCGAGGGCCTCACGTACGTCTGGACGCCCGAGCAGATCGACGAGGTCGTCGGCGAGATCGACGGTGCCTGGGCGCGGTACCTCCTGGAGGTCTCCAAAGAGGGCACCTTCGAGCACGGCAGCTCGGTGCTGCAGCTGCCGGAGGACCCGCAGAACGTCGAGCGCTGGCTCGGCATCAAGCAGCGCCTCCTCGACGTGCGCAACGAGCGGCCCCAGCCGGCGAAGGACGGCAAGGTCGTCGCCGCCTGGAACGGGCTCGCGGTCACGGCGCTGATCGAGTTCGGGATGGTGTACGACCGGCCCGACGCCGTCCGGCGCGCCGTCGACGTGGCAACCTTCCTGGCCGGCACGCACATCGTCGACGGGCGGCTGCGCCGGGTCTCCCGCGACGGCGTCGTCGGCGCGCCGGCCGGCGTCCTGGAGGACTACGGCGCGGTCGCCGAGGCGTTCTGCGCGGTGCACCAGGCCACCGGCGAGGGGCGCTGGCTCGACCTCGCCCGGCAGCTGCTCGACGTCGCGCTCGAGCACTTCGCCGAGCCCGACGGCAGCGGCGGCTTCTACGACACGGCCGACGACGCCGAGACGCTGGTGGCGAGGCCCGCCGACGTGACCGACAACGCCACCCCGTCCGGTCTGTCGGCCATCACCGCGGCCCTGGTGACGTACGCCGCGTTGACGGCTGACACGAAGTATCGCGAGGCGGCCGAGAAGGCGCTTTCGACGGTGGCCGCGGTCGCCGCGACGCACGGCCGGTTCACCGGCTACGCGTGCGCGGTCGGTGAGGCCCTGCTCTCCGGCCCGTTCGAGATCGCGATCGCCACGCCCGACGGCCGCGGCGAGACCGAGGATCCGCTGGTGGCGGCCGCGTGGTGGCACGCACCGCCCGGCGCGGTCGTCGTCGCCGGCGAGCCGGACCGCGCCGGTGTCCCGCTGCTGGAGGGGCGCGTGCTGCGGGAGGGCAGGCCCACTGCGTACGTCTGCCGGGGGTTTGTCTGTGACGCCCCGGTGACCGAGCTCGAGGACCTGGTCGGCCGGCTCGGCTGAGTCTCTTCTTCCACGCTGTTCTCCCCGGGCGAACAGCGCGACCCTTGGCGTGTCTCTGCAACGGTGTAATTGTGTAATCAGAGATGCGCGAGCTAGGGAGTAAGTGATGATGATGCGAAGAGGTGACGTTCCCTGGGGTCGCGGCGGCGGCCCGCGCACGGAGCCCCCACCCGCCGACGACGCGCCCGCCTGGATCGGTGGCGCGCTGCCGGACACCTGGTTCCAGGGCCCGGCCGAGGTGACGATCGATCGTGACGAGATTCTCATCGTGGGCCGGCTGAGCCCGCCGACGCTGGCCGACGACGCGAGCGAGGCGGACCGGGTCGCGGCCGAGCAGGGCCGGATCGCGGGTTTCCGGGAGACGACCCGCGATCAGCGGATCGGCATCGCGCAGCAGTTGGAGCGCCGATACCGTCGCAAGGTCTCGTGGGGCGTCCAGGTCGGCGACACGCGTGAGCTGTTCACGACCCACTCGGCGCCGGTGATGACCCGCCTGCGCCAGTCGGAGCGCCAGGTGCTCGACACGCTCGTGGACTCCGGTGTGGCGAGGTCGCGGTCCGAGGCGCTGGCCTGGTGCGTGGCGCTGGTCGGCCAGCACGCCGACACCTGGCTGCGAGAACTCCGCGAGGCCATGCAGTCCGTCGACGAACTCCGCAAGCGCGGCCCGGCGGTCTGACGGCCCGGGCACGGCCCGCCGCCCCGGCCGACTTCACAGATCGAGGGAAACTCCGGGTTGCCCCGACGGCCCGAAGTCTCCCTCGATCATGAAGTGCGACGCCACGGCGTCCGACCCCGTGCCGTCCTCGGTGTGACTTCGGGCGCGATCGGAGCCCCACGAAACGCCCGAAGCCGGATGTAACTGGCGATTTCCGGCGCAATGCGGCCCTGATCGCGACGGGCGGGGGAACGGGGGGCGCTAGGCTGTGGCGCACTATGGACTCGCGGACTGGACTGCCCGTTGTCGGCATGGTGGGCGGTGGGCAGCTGGCCCGGATGACGCACCAGGCGGCGATCGCCCTCGGGCAATCGTTGCGTGTGCTCGCCGTCTCGCCCGAGGACGGCGCCGCGCTCGTCGCCGCCGACGTGCACATCGGCCGGCACGACGACATCAACGCGCTGCGCGAGTTCGCCAAGGCCTGCGACGTCGTCACCTTCGACCACGAGCACGTCCCCGGCGACCTCATCCGCGCTCTCGCCGCCGAAGGCGTCACGCTGCTGCCCGGGGCCGACGCGCTCAAGTACGCCCAGAACAAGCGTGAGATGCGCCGGCACCTCTCCGCCCTCGGCTTCCCGGTCCCGCGCTGGACCTCCGGCGACCTCGCGGCGTTCGGCGACGAGGTCGGCTGGCCGATCATCGTGAAGACCGCCACCGGCGGTTACGACGGCCGCGGCGTCTTCGTCGCCCGGTCGCCCGCCGACGTGCCACCCGGCGTCGAGGTCATCGGCGAGGAGCTGGTTCCCCTCAAGCGCGAGCTCGCCGCCGTCGTCGCCAGGTCGCCGCTCGGCCAGGTCGCCACGTATCCCGTGGTGGAGACCGTCCAGCAGGACGGCATCTGCGTCGAGGTGCTGGCCCCGGCCCCCGGTCTCGACGAGGACCGCGCGATCGAGGCCCAGCGCCTCGCGATCGACATCGCCACCCGCCTCGGCGTGGTCGGCGTGCTCGCCGTCGAGCTGTTCGAGGCGGTCGACGGCCGGATCCTCATCAACGAGCTCGCCATGCGCCCGCACAACTCCGCGCACTGGACCATCGAGGGCGCCCGCACCTCCCAGTTCGAGCAGCACCTGCGCGCCGTCCTCGACTACCCGATGGGCGACACCGGCATCACGGCCCCGGCGGTCGTCATGGCCAACGTGCTCGGCGGCGAGCCCGGCGGCATGTCGATCGACGAGCGGCTGCACCACCTCTTCGCCGAGGAGCCCGGCGCCAAGGTCCACCTCTACGGCAAGCAGGTCCGCAAGGGCCGCAAGATCGGCCACGTCACGGTGCTCGGTGACGACATGGAAGACTGCCGTAGGCGGGCCAGGCGGGCCGCGCGGATCCTCGAAGAGGGGTACGAGCATTGACCGACGTCGGCATCATCATGGGCAGCGACTCGGACTGGCCGGTCATGAAACTGGCGGCCGAGGCGCTGGACGAGTTCGAGGTGGCCCACGAGGTGCGCGTGGTGTCCGCGCACCGCACCCCGCACCTGATGCTCGACTACGCCGGTGAGGCCGTCGCCCGCGGACTCAAGGTCATCATCGCCGGCGCCGGCGGCGCCGCCCACCTGCCCGGCATGGTCGCGTCGGCGACCCCGCTGCCGGTCATCGGCGTGCCCGTGCCGCTGAAGTATCTGGACGGCATGGACTCGCTCCTGTCGATCGTCCAGATGCCCGCCGGCGTCCCGGTGGCGACGGTCTCGATCGGCGGTGCCCGCAACGCCGGCCTGCTGGCCGTGCGCATCCTGGCCGCCACCGACACGGCCCTGCTGGCGAGGATGCGTGACTTCCAGGAGTCCCTGCGCGCCCTGGTCGCCGAGAAGGACGCGGCCTTGTCGGCGTCGCTCATCGAGCATCCCTGACGCGGGTCGCGTCCCTCGCCGGCGGCACCGGCGAGGGAAACGCGCCGCCGAGTCGGTGGTTCAGCCGTTGAGCAGTTGCCGTGCCATGACGATGCGCTGGACCTGGTTGGTGCCTTCGTAGATCTGGGTGATCTTGGCGTCGCGCATCATGCGTTCGAGCGGGAAGTCCTTGGTGTAGCCGTAGCCGCCGAGCAGCTGTACGGCGTCGGTGGTGATCTGCATCGCGGTGTCGGAGGCGAAGCACTTGGCCGCGGCGCCGAAGTAGGTCAGGTCCTTCTCGCCGCGTTCGGACTTGCCGGCCGCCGCGTACGTCAGTTGCCGGGCCGCCTCGAGTTTCATGCCCATGTCGGCGAGCATGAACTGGATGCCCTGGAAGTCGGCGATCGCCTTGCCGAACTGTTTGCGCTCCTGGACGTAGCCCAGCGCGAAGTCCAGCGCCCCCTGCGCGATGCCCAGGGCCTGGGCGGCGATCGTGACGCGCGTGTGGTCGAGGGTGCGCATCGCGGTGCCGAAGCCGGTGCCCGGCTCGCCGATGATCCGGTTTGCCGGAATACGCACATTGTCGAAGTACACCTCGCGAGTCGGTGACCCCTTGATCCCGAGCTTCTTCTCCGGTGCGCCGAAGCTCACGCCCGGATCGGACTTCTCCACCACGAACGCCGAGATGCCGCGGGACCGCGCGGCGGGATCCGTGATGGCGAACACGGTGTAGAACTCGCTGACGCCGGCGTTCGTGATCCAGCGCTTGACCCCGTTGAGGACCCAGGTGTCGCCGTCGAGCTCGGCGCGGGTCTTCATGCCGGCCGCGTCGCTGCCGGCCTCGGGCTCGGACAGGCAGTACGAGAACATCGCGTCGCCCTTGGCGACCGCCGGCAGGTAACGCTGCTTGAGCTCGTCGGACGCGGCCAGCAGCAGCGGCATCGTGCCCAGCTTGTTGACGGCCGGGATCAGTGACGACGAGGCGCAGGCGCGGGCGACCTCCTCGATGACGATCGCGGTGGCCAGGGCGTCCGCGCCGGCGCCGCCGTATTCGACGGGGATGTGCGGGGCGTGGAAGTCGGAGGCGCGCAGCGCGTCGTAGGAGGCCTGCGGGAACTCGCCGGTCTCGTCGGCCGCGGCGGCGTTGGGTGCGACCTTCCCGTCGCACACCGCGCGCACGGCCTCACGAACAGCCATGTGCTCTTCGGGCAGCTGGTACGCCTCGAACACGACAACCCCCTCGTCACGGTGACCCTGAACAGGCGTTCAGGAGCCTGTGGGGTGAGCATACCGACGAGTAACGAAGGAGCTGGAGGCGCACCGGGCGGTGAGGGACTATCCTCGCCGAAGCAACGTCGGCTCGAACCCGCCCTATACGCCACAAGTGTCCGTTGCTATGGGTGTTTGCAGGAAATCGTGCGGGGGAAGGTCGACAGCGCAGTCCTCGATCGAGCGGAGACAAAGCGTGACCATCGCGTACCCGAGCACACCACCCGTTGTAGTTCCACCGTCCGGCTCGGCGCGGCCTCGGCTGACCTTCCTCGGCACCGGCTACCTTGGCGCGACCTACGCCATCTGCTTCGCCGAACTGGGTTACGAGGTGCTCGGCTTCGACATCGACGAAGCGAAGATCGCGAAGCTCGCGGGCGGCGACGTCCCCTTCCACGAGCCGGGCCTCGACGAGTTGCTGCGCAAGAACCTCTCCGCCGGCCGTCTGCGGTTCACCACCTCCTACGAAGAGGTCGCGGACTTCGGTGACATCCACTTCATCTGCGTGGGCACGCCGCAGCGCCCCGACGGCATGGCTGCCGACCTGTCGCACGTGGAGAGTGCCGTCACCAACCTGGCGCCGCACCTGACCCGCAAGGCCCTCATCGTCGGCAAGTCGACCGTCCCGGTCGGCACCGCCGAGTGGATCGAGAACCTCGTCCGCCGGCACGCCGCCGAGGACCTCGAGGTCGAGGTCGCGTGGAGCCCGGAGTTCCTGCAGGAGGGCGTCGCGGTCGAGGACGTGCTGCGCCCCAACCGGATCATCTTCGGCGTCAAGTCCGACTGGGCGACCGGCATGCTCTACTCCGCCCACAAGGGCGTCTTCGACCTGGCGCTGACCGAGGACCGCGAGGTGCCGGTCGTCGTCACCGACTTCGCGACCGCCGAGCTGGTCAAGGTCGCCGCCAACGCCTTCCTCGCCACGAAGATCTCGTTCATCAACGCGATGGCCGAGGTCTGCGAGGCCGCCGGCGCCGACGTGACGCAGCTCGCCCGCTCCATCGGTTACGACGCCCGCATCGGCAACAAGTTCCTCCGTGCCGGCGTCGGGTTCGGCGGTGGCTGCCTGCCCAAGGACATCCGCGCGTTCCAGGCCCGCGCGCAGGAGCTCGGCGTCGGCGAGGCGCTGCGGTTCCTGCACGAGGTGGACCTGATCAACCAGCGCCGCCGGCAGAAGATCGTCCAGCTCTCGGCCGAGCTGCTCGACCGGCAGTACGGGCCGGCCGGCCCCGACCTCGCCGGCACCCGGATCACCGTGCTCGGCGCGACCTTCAAGCCCAACTCCGACGACGTACGTGACTCGCCCGCCCTCTCGGTGGTGCGCAAGCTGTCCCGCTCCGGCGCCGACGTCACCGTCTACGACCCGGAAGGCATGGACAACGCCCGGGCCGATGTCGGCGACGTCACGTATGCCAAGACGCTCACCGACGCCGTCACCGGCGCCGACCTCGTCTGCGTCCTCACCGAGTGGGAAGAGTTCCGCAACACCGATCCCAACACGCTCAACCACCTGGTCGCCGCGAAGAAGGTCATCGACGGCCGTAACTGCCTTGACCAGGCGGTGTGGGTCGCCGCCGGCTGGGAGTACCGCGGCATGGGCCGGCCCGTCGTCGCTTGAGACGGGTCCGGGAACGACCGGAACCTCCCGAACGAGCGGTTCGCTTCCGTCGATCGACGAAACAAGGCATTCTTCCCAGTAAGGCGTGAACAACCCGGGGTGACCGCGGCTCGCGGCCACCCCGGTTGCGACCCGGGAGGAGTGGCGTGGACACCTACCCGTGCCCGGCGTGCGGTGGTCCGGCCACCGAGGCCACCGGCTGTCGCAGTTGCGGCCGGCCGCACGATCCGGACGCGGCGGCCCTCGCCATGTTCCAGCGCACGGTCGCGGCGCTCGAGCAGAAGAAACGCGACCTGACCGACGACACCCAGACCCTGCGCCGGCAGTTGGCCCACGCTTCCGCGCAGCGCGACAGCCTGCGGCGCAAGGTCCGGGCGGCGGTCGAGGCCGAGCAGGCCACTCGCAGGCGCCCGTTGCTGGGCCGGGCGCTGCGCGGCCACAGCGGGCCGAGTGCCGTGCCCGTGGAGAGTGCGCCGCCCGCCGCGATCGAGCCGCCGGCCGCCCAACGGCCGGGGCCGCAGCAGCGGTACTCGCCACGAGCCCCGCACGCGGTCGAGAAGGGCCACGCCACCGACGCGCCGACCGGCGGCCCGGCCCGGCCCGTGATCGTCCCGGCGCGGCCCAGGATCGCGCCCCTGCCGCAGATGCGCCGGCCACCGGACGGCACCGGGGACGACGGGCCGCCCGCCGCCGACAAGCCCGAGGCGACGCAGTCGAGCATGCAGGCCTCGGTCCTCGCGCTCGGCGGCCTGCTCCTGGCCGGCGCGGCGGTCGTCCTCACCGTCGACGCGTTCGGTGCCATCGGCACGTTCGGCCGGGTCGTCTCGCTGGCCGCCATCACGGCCGTCGCCCTGGCCCTCCCGCTCGTCCTCGTCCGGCGCGGCCTGAGCGCCACCGCCGAGACCGTCGCCTCCGTCGCGCTCCTGCTGGTCCTGCTCGACGGCTACGTCCTGCGCTCCGAGCGCCTCCTCGGAGCCGACCGCATCCAGTTCACCGTCTACCTCGGACTCGTCTGCCTCGCCACAGCCGGCATCGCCGCCGTCTACAGCATGCAGAGCCATCTCATCGCGCCGCGGTACGCCACCCTCATCGCCCTGCAACCGGTCCTGCCGCTGCTCACGTTCGACGCCATCAAGGGCCCCACCGGCCTGTCCCTCGCGCTGTCCGGCGTCGCGCTCATCGACCTCGCGTTCGGTGTCGCGCTCAAGCAGTCGGTCCAGCGGCGTCTCGACGCGCACCAGGACAACACCGCCGCCGAGGACGAGCCGGCACACACCGGCCGGACCAACCGCATCGCCGACGCGCTGATGCGCGACATGGCCTGGGCACTGTTCGCCCTCGCGTTCGCCGTCGCGCTGGGCGCCGCCGGGCTCGCGCTGGTCACCACCGACCAGTTCGGCGAGACGCTGCGGGCGGCGGGCGTCACGCTGCTCGCCGCCGGGGTCGGCGTCGCAGGCTCGCTGTCGTGGCGGCGCGGCGGCGTGCCCGACGTCGCGGCCGGCATCGCGACCGTCGCCGTCATCGTGGCGGTGTCCCGGATCGGCGCGGTGGCCTTCCCCGGCCTGACCCTGGTGTTCCTGGCGGCGGCCGTGGCGATCACCGCCCTCGGGGTGTCGGCGCTGCCGTCCGACGCCCGGCGCGGACCCCGCACCGCGGTCTCGGTCGCCGCCGTCGTCGGAGCGCTGGTGCTCGTCGTGGACGTGCTCCCCGGTGTCGCCGCCCCGCTGCGGGCCGCGTGGCCGGTGTGGGGGGCCGACCTCGGCATGTACCACAGCAAGGTGCACATCGCCGTCGGTTCGAACGGCTGGCAGTACGTCCTCGCGGTGCTCCTGCTGACCGGCGCGGCCGCGCTGATCCTCAGCGCGAGCACCGCACCCGCCGGCCGGGCCGAACCACGCGGCGGCGCCCTGCCCAGCCTGCCGCCGCCCGACCAGCTCCGCGCCGACGTGCTCGTGATCGGCGCCGCGCTCACGCTGCTCATCGCGCCCGCCGCGCTCGGGCTGAGCTGGCTGTCCATCCCGGCGCTCGCGGTCTCCGGCGCGGTCGCGGCCGGCGCGCTCGCGCAGCGCGTCGGTGAGGCGCACACCGCCTGGGTCTGCCTCGGCGCCGCCCTGGTGCTCGGCCTCTACGCGGCGGCGGCGAGCCTGGCCCGCCCGGCCTCGACCGCCCTGACGCTCACCGTCATCGCCGCCGCCGGCGCCGGGATCGCCATGCTGTCCCGGCCCCACCGCGCCGACGCCGAGGGGGCCGTCGTCGGGCAGCGGATCGCCGACGCGGCCGCGGGCGGCGCTCTCTTCGCGCTGCCCGGCGCGGCCGCCGCCGGCACCGCGATCGCCTTCGACGGCCTGCCCGGCGGCGCGACCGTCGTGCTGGTCATGAGCTTCCTGGCCCTTGCCGTGACGCTCGGGTACGCCGCGATCACCCAGGTCGCCCGCGGCCGGCAGAGCCCGCCGCTGCTCGTCGGGGCCAGCGCGGGCGCGGTCGCCGTCGCCGTCGCGGCCGTGGTCGCGAACGGCGCCACGACCATCGACCTCCTCATCGCGCTGCTCATGCTCGTGGCCGCGGTCATGCTGTGGGTCGCGCCGCGGATGGACGACCGGCAGACGTTCGGCATCGAGTTCACCGGGGCCGACGCCGCCGCGGCGGCCGTCACGATCGCCGCGATCAGCGCCATCGCGCGGGCCGTCTCCCTGGCCTCCTCGGGCATCGAGGTGGTGACGCTCGCGCTGCTCGTGTTCGCGGTCGCGGTCGCCGCCCGCACCCTGCCCGACGACTGGCGGCGCGGACCGGTCGTCGGCGCGGCCATGGTCGGGCTGGGCACCGGCCTCTACGCCGGGACCATGGCCGTCATCGGCGCGATCGGGGTGATCCGGGCGGCCAACCCGCCGTGGGAGGCCGCGCTCGACAGCAGCTGGTCGGCCACCGCTCAGGACCTGGCGACGTTCGGCTGGCAGGTGCCGATCGCGCTGCTCCTGCTGGCGGGTGCGGCCGCCGTCGCGCTGCCCCAGCCGTACGGCGACGACACCGCCGCCGCCGCGGTTGTGCTGGCCGCCCTCGCCGCACCCGTCGGCCTCGGCCTCGGCTGGCAGGCGCCGATGATCGTCGGCTGGCTGGCGGCGACCGGGGTCGCGGTCTGGGCCTGCTACGCCCGCAGTTGGCGCGCCGCCTACACCCGGCTCGGCGCGGCCCTCGTCGCCGGTCTGTTCGCGGTCGGTGGCGGCCTTGTCCGGCCGGGCGCGACCGCCGGCACACTCGCCGCGCTCGGGGTCAGCGGCGCGCTCGTCGCCGGGCTCGCCCGGGTCATCGCGACCCGCCGCGGCGATCCCGAGGACGGCCCGCTCACGCTCGTCGGCGGCACCGCCGTGGCCGGGGCGCTGTTCGCGTTCGCCGGCGCCGCCACCGCGATGGTCGGCGGCCTGTACCCCGACCGGACCAGCACCATCCTCATCGCGGCGCTGGCGACCAGCGCCGCCGGGCTGGCCGTCGCCGCGGCCGGGGCCCAGCAGGCGCCCGGCTACCTGCCGTACGTGACCGGCGGGGTCGCCGCCTCCGCCACGACGACGGCGTTCGCCGCCCTGGTCGCGCAGCGCGACGGCGCGGTCGTCTACGCCGCCGCCGCGGCGCTGCTGGGGGTGCTCGCCGAACTGCTGCGCGCGAACTGGCACGAGCCGACCGGGTTCGAGCCGGCCCGCACGTTCCGGCCCGACCGCGGCGGCGCACCCGCCGGCCGGTGGCAGCGGGTCCGGATGCCGCGCAACTTCTCGCTCGGGGTGGCCGCCGCAGCCGGGACCCCGGCCGTGATCGTCGTGGTCTTCATCACGCCGGCGGTGTTCGCCGCGCTCGCCGGCCCGTACCGCTGGCTCCAGCAACCCTGGACGGGGACCCCGGCGACGGCGGGCGGCCTCGGTGACCTGGGCCGGTACGCGGGCAACAACACGCACGTCCTCGGCGCGTTCCTGCTCACGCTCGCCGGGGCGCTGATGGCGGTCGGGCTCGGCGGCACCGGTCAGGCGGTCGCCAACCGCGCGGTCGCGATCGTCGTGCCCGGCGCGGCGCTGACACTGCTCATCGCACCGGCGGCGCTCGACGCGCCGTACCCGGTGCAGCCGACGCTCGCACTGCTGGTGGCCACGATCGCCGGCCTCGGCCTGGCGCTGACCGTGCCGCCCGAGGCGGACGGCCCGGACGGGCGGTTGATGATCCACGCCCGGCGCCTAGTGTTCGTGATCGCCGTCCTGGCGGCGGGCGCGGGCGGCGCGGGCAGCCTCGCCACCCGGTCGCAGACGCTCGCCTGGCTGGCCGGCTCGGTGGTCGTCGGGGCGATCGCCGGCATCTGGGGGCGGACCACCAACGGCCGGATGCTCGGCTGGCACGTCGCCGCCTCGACGGCGGAGGGCTTCGCGCTCGCCGCCGGGCTGGCCGCCGGCCTGACGCTCAAGCAGTGCGCGTTTCCGCTGCTGATCGTTGCCGCGCTGCTGCTGGTGCTCGGCGCGGCGCTGCCCCGCCTGCGCCCGAGCGCGACCATCACCCGCGAGGCCATGACGGTCGAGACCGCCGGATACGCCGGTGCCCTCGTCGCCGTCCTGCTCACGCTCGGCTCACCGGCGCACACCGCCGCGGCGCTGACCGCCCTCGGCGCGGTGCTCGGCCTGTCCGCGGCGCGCAAGGGCCGCAGCGCCCGCCAGCGGACGATCCTTGTCATCGCCGCGTCGATCGCCGAACTGCTGGCGATCTGGCTGCTGCTGGTGACCGTCAAGGTCGCCCTCCTGGAGGCGTACACGCTGCCGTTCGCCGCGCTGGCCCTCATCACCGGGCTGATCGAGATCCGCAACCGGCCCGAGCTGGGCAGCTGGCTCGCCTACGGCCCCGCGCTCGTCGCCGGCTTCGCACCCAGCCTGGTGATCGCGGTCGTCGACGCGGACTCGCCGGAGCTGCGCCGGGTCCTGCTGATCCTGGCGGCCGTCATCACGGTCGCCGCCGGCGCGGCGCGGCGCCAGAAGGCCCCGGTCGCGGTCGGTGCGGCGGTCACCGTCATCGCCACGATCAACGAGCTGGTGCGGATCGACCTGCCATGGTGGATGCAGCTGGTGCTCTACACCGGCACGGGCATCCTGCTCATCAGCCTGGGCGCCACCTACGAGCAGCGGCAGCGCCTGGACCGCCTGCGCGGCAGATACCGCGAGATGCGGTAGAAGATCATGATGAGGGCTCGGGTCCGTGCAACGCACTTGGCCTATGACCCCAGTTTTCCTCCACCCCGGCGAAGATCCGGGTCGTCGGTGAGGTGTCAGACCGACGTGGGCATCGGGCCGCCGCGCCACGCCACCGCGTCGGTCAGCGCCGCGAACAGGTCGAACTCGGTGCCCTGGCGCTCCGCGTAGGCGCGGTGCAGGTTGAGCACGATCCGCTCGGCGTCGGCCCATCCGGCGAACTCGCCCAGGTCGCAGTCGCGGGCGGCCTCCAGCGGCGTCCGGCCCGCGGTGATGCCGGCGTCCGCGGTGTCGAGGACGAACCGGTAGTACCGCCGCAGCTGCTCGAACGCCGGTCCGATCTCCGCCGCGGTGAGCAGCGGGCCGTGTCCGGGCACGAGATGGGCGGGCTCCAGCGCGGCCATCCAGTCCAGCGCCCGCGCGGCACCCTGGACCGAGCCCATGAACACCAGCGGCGTGAGGCCGCTGAACACCAGGTCGCCCGCGTAGAGCACGCGCTGCTCGGGCAGCCAGGCCACGAGGTCGCCGGTGGTGTGCGCCGGGCCGCCGGGGTGGAGCAGTTCGACCCGGGTCCGTCCGACGTGGACGGTGAGCCGGTCGTGGACGGTGACGTCGGGCAGCCGCCGGGTGACGCCGCCCCAGTCGGGCACCGGCGACCAGAACGGCGGGCAGCCGTCGATGACCGGGTCGACCCGCAGCCATTCCCGCATGTGCTCGTGGCCGATCAGCACGGTCGACGCGGGGAGGAGGCTGTTGCCGTACGCATGATCGCCGTGCTGGTGCGTGTTGACCCCCATCCGCACGGACATGCGTCCGACCCTAGCCAAACCGCGGGAGGCTTCCCAGGGCGGTTACCGGCGCGCAGTACTGGCTCGCGGGCGTGCCGGGCGCCCACGTCTCCCGCGGCGGCCGGTGACCGGGAGGCAGATGTCGATCGGACCGTCGCCGGTTCGTTGTAAGGGTGGGGCCACGGCCGATCCGACGGGGGCGACCGGACCCCGCACAACAACGAGCGGGCCGCCCCCGGCGAGGGACGGCCCGCTCAGTCGGTGTGGCGCTACCGGCCCTGCAGCGACTTCACGTTGTCGCCGAAGGTCCAGCCCTTCGAGCCGTCCCAGTTGATCGACCAGGTCATGAGGCCCTTCAGCTGTCCGTTGAAGGAGTTGTACGCCTGGGAGACCAGCGACGGGGACATGTAGCCGCCGCCGGCGCCGACCTGCGCGGGCAGGCCGGGGACCTGCTTGTCGTACGGCACCCGGATCGTGGTGCCCTGGATGACCAGGCCGTTGTTGAGGCACTGGGTCTGGACCGTGAAGCCCTGGACCGTCCCGGCCGAGTAGGAGTCACCCGAGCAGCCGTACATGCTGCCGTTGTAGTACTGCATGTTCAGCCACCACAGCCGGCCGTTGTCCGCGTACTTCTTGATGATCGGCAGGTACGAGCCCCAGATCGAGCCGTAGGTGACGCTGCCGCCGGTCACGTACGCGGTCTCGGGCGCCATCGTCAGGCCGAAGTTCGACGGCATCTGCGCGAGCACGCCGTCGATGATGCGGATCAGGTTCGCCTGCGACGTCGAGAGCGTGTTGATGTTGCCGCTGCCGGAGAGGCCGGTCTCGATGTCGATGTCGATGCCGTCGAAGTTGTTGGCCTTCAGGATCGGCACGATCGTGGCGACGAACCGGTCGGCGACCGCGCTGGAGCTGAGGTCGATACCGGCCGCCGCGCCGCCGATCGACATGAGCAGCGTCAGGCCGTTGGCCTTGGCCTGGCACATCTCAGCCGGGGTCGGCACCTTCACGCCGGCGTCCATGCCGTTCTCCCACAGCACGGTGCCGTCGGAGCGGATGACCGGGAACGCCAGGTTGATGACGTTGTAGCCGTGCTGCGCGATGCGCGAGTCGGTGATCGGGATCCAGCCGAGGCCGGGGTGGACGCCGTTGGAGGCGCCGTCCCAGTTCTCCCAGTAGCCGTGCAGCACCTTGCCCGCCGGGCGCGACTTGACGCCGCAGGTCCCGCCGGTCGGCGGCGTGGAGGGCGAGCTGGAGGGGGAGCGGGACGGTGAGGCGGACGGCGACGCCGAGCGTGACGGCGAGGCCGACGGGGAGGCGGAGCGGCTCGGGCTGGCCGACGGCGACGACGGGCCGCCGGTGCAGGCACCGAGGTCCTTCCACAGTGACGGCGTCCCGGCAGGGTTCCAGTTGGCGCCCACATAGGCGGTGTGGGTCACCAGGGCTTGATAGGTGTGGCCGTTGTACGTCACCTGCGTGCCGGCCGTGTAGGTGTTGCCTTCGGCCCAGGTCGGGGCGGTGCAGGCGGCCAGGGCCGCGTTGCTGACGGCCTGGGCCTGGATCGTGGGCGCGAGCACCAACGCCGTCACGACGGCCAGCGCCGCGCCGGCTACCAGGGCGAATGTACGACGTCGAGAGCGCATGGTACCCCCTGCACATCGATGGATCGATGGAGAGGGACGTTATCAGTTAACACTATTAAATGTAAGAGTTGGCAACCTTAGCGGCGGCTCAAGCGGACGACTACCGCATTAAGTTAGGTTCGCCTATCCTAACCCCGTGCCTCCCGAGGAAGACCCCGATGGATGTTCGCCGACCGCGGTGCCGTTGCTGGCGATGCGCGACGTCAGCGTGTTCCACCGGCACGAGGACGGCTCGACGGCGGACATCCGCGCGACGCCTGCCGGCGTGACGTTCTCGGTACGGCCCGGCGAGGCCGTCCTGCTGCTCGGCCCGTCCGGCTGCGGCAAGTCGACCCTCGCGCTGGCGACGAACGGCCTGATCCCGCACATCGTCGGCGCCGACCTGACCGGCACCGTCGAGGTCGCCGGCCGGAACACCCGTGACCACCGGGTGCCGGAGCTGGCCCGCCACGTCGCCATGGTGTTCCAGGACCCCGACGCCCAGGTGGTCACCGCGACCGTCCTCGACGAGGTCTGCTTCGGCCCGGAAAACCTGTGCCTGCCCGCGGCCGAGGTGCTGGAGCGGGCCGAGGACGCGCTGCGGCGGGTCGGCCTGTGGGAACGTCGCGCCGACGACCCCGACCGGCTCTCCGGCGGCGGGCGGCAACGGCTCGCGATCGCCTGCGCCCTCGCGATGCGCGCCCCGCTGCTGGTCCTCGACGAACCGACGGCGAACCTGGACCCGGCCGGCGTCGAGGAGGTCTACGCGGTCCTCCGCGACATCGCCGCCACCGGCGCGCACGGTGTCCTGCTCGTCGAGCACAGCCTCGACACCGCCATCGACGTCGTCGACCGTGTCGTCGTGCTCGACGCCGCCGGCCGCGTCGTCCTGGACGGTCCGGCGCGGGCGACGCTCAGCACGTACAGCTCGATGCTCCTGGATCTCGGGGTTTGGCTCCCGGTCAGTGCGCTCGCCGCCCTCCGGCTGCGCGCCGCCGGGGTGGCGCTCGACCCGCTCCCGCTGACGCCGGCCGAGCTCGGCGCCGCGCTCGACGCGCAGGTGGCGCTGCCGGAGCCCGCCCCGCGGGCAGAACCGGAACCGGACGGCGTGGCGGTGCTCGTGGTCGACGGGCTGACCGTCGAGCGAGGCGGCGAGCCCGTGCTGCACGACGTGAGCCTGCGGGTCGGCACGGGGGAGTTCGTCGCCGTCGTCGGCGCGAACGGCGCCGGGAAGACGACGCTGGCGCAGGCGATCGCGGGGGTGGTACGGCCGCCGCGGGGCACCGTGACCGTCGCCGGGCTCGACCCGGCCCGCGCCGACGCGCGCGAGCTGGCGGGGCGGATCGGGTTTGTGTTCCAGAACCCGGAGCACCAGTTCGTGACCGGGCGCGTCGACGACGAACTGGCCCTCGGGCTGCGGATCCGCGGCGTGCCGGAGGACGAGGTGACGGCCCGGGTCGAGGAGGTGCTCACCCGCTTCGGCCTCGGCGAGCTGCGCGACCTGCACCCCTTTCTGCTGTCCGGCGGGCAGAAGCGGCGGCTGTCCGTCGGGACGGCGATCATCTGCCGGCCCGGCGTGCTGGTGCTGGACGAGCCGACGTTCGGCCAGGACCGCGAGCGGGCCGCGGAGCTGCTCGACCTGCTCACCGGCCTGCACGCGAGCGGCACCACGGTCGTTGTGGTCAGCCACGACATGCAGCTCGTGGCCGAGCACGCGACCCGCGTGATCGCGCTCGACCGGGGCCGGGTGGTGGCGGACGGCCCGCCCGCGGAGGTCTTCGCCGCGGACCTTCCCGGGCTCCGGCCGCCGCCCGTCGCGCGGGCGACCCGCGGGTTGGCCAACCATCCGGCGTGGCGTTCCGTCACCCGGCTCGCCGACCTGCCACGAGCGGTCGTGGTGGCCCGGTGAGCCTCTTCGACCTGCGGACGTACAACCCCCTCGCGAAGCTGTTCGGGCCGCTGCCGCTCATGATCCTGGTCATCGGCACGCGGGACCTGCGGACCCCGGCACTGGTCGGCGGCCTCGCGCTCGCGCTGGTGCTCGTCGGCGCCCGTCCGACCGGCCGGACGCTGGCGGCGCTGCTGCTCGGCGTCCCGGCCGCCCTCGCGGTCATGACCGTCTCGTTCGGTGTCTGGACCGACCCGGCGAAGGTCGCCGACTCTCGGCTGTTGTTCACCGTGGGGCCGCTCGAGCTGTGGTCGGGCGCGCTGGAGACCGGCCTCGCGACCGGGCTGCGACTCGTCGCCGTGGTGCTGCTCGCGCTCGTCGGCGGGCTCACGACCACCGGGCCCGAGCTGGTGCGTTCGATGATCCGGCAGCTGCGGGTGCCGTACCGCGTCGGCTACTCGGCACTGGCCGCATTCCGGTTCGTCCCGCGCTTCGGCCACGAGCTCGACGTCATCCGCAGCGCGCACCGGGTCCGCGGCCTCGCCGGCGGCCGTGGCCCGATCGCCGCCCTGCGCCGGTACGGCGGCTACGCCGTCCCGCTGCTAGCTGGCGGCATCCGGCACGCCGAGCGGGTCTCGCTCGCCATGGAGTCCCGCGCGTTCGGCGCGTTTCCGACCCGCACCGAGCGATACGTCGTGCCGTTCCGGATCCGCGACGCGATCTTCGTCCTGGCCCTCTGGGCCTTCGCCTTTGGAGTGTTCCGATGAAGTCCCTCACCACCAGGTTCCTCATGACCTGCGCGGCGATCGGTGCCGCCAGCGGGGTGCTGCTGGTCCCGGTCAACCACATCAGCGCGATCTTCGCGCCGACGATGCCGATCCTGTACGCCGGACTCGTCGGTTTCTGGCTCCTGGGCCCCGTCCTCGGCCTGGCACTGCTGCGCCGCCCGGGTGCCGGCGTGCTCACCACGCTCATCGCCGGGCTGGTCAACGTGCCGCTCACCCCCTTCGGGCCGAGCGCGGTCGTGACCTGCCTGATGGTCGGCGTGGCCATCGAGTTCGGCTTCGCCGTGACGCTGTACCGGATCTGGCGGCCGTGGCTCTTCTCCACCACGACCGTCGGCTTCACCGCGATCTACGCCGCGATGGCGTACGTCAGCTTCGACATGGCCTCGACGGCGGTCGCCGTCCAGGCGCTCTTCTTCGTCCTGATGGTCGGCAGCGCCGGCCTGGCCACGTGGGCCGGTCTGGTGCTCGCCCAGCGGGTGGCGAAGACCGGCGTGACCCGCGGCCTGGTCCGCCCGATGGGAGCATGACGTGGCGAACTTCAAGATCCGCAAGGCCGTCGACCCGCACGTCCTGCTCGTCGAGGTGGCCGGCTCGGAACGCATCTCGCCCAACGTCGTGCGGGTCACCGTCCGCTTCGACCCGGACGGCTTCACGCCACAGGGCTTCGACCAGTGGTTCCGGCTGTTCCTGCCCAGGGAGGGCCAGGACACGCTGCGGTTGCCGACGCGCACGTCCGGGCTGTGGTACGCGCAGTATCTCGCCACGCCGAAGGCGCAGCGCCCCTGGGTGCGGTGCTACACCGTGCGGGCCGCGCGGCCGGAGCAGCACGAGCTCGACATCGACTTCGTCGTGCACGTCGACCCGGACGGCGCCTCGGGCCCGGCGGCGGGGTTCGCGCTGAACGCCAAGCCCGGCGAGCAGGTCGGCATCCTGGACCAGGGCGTCGGCTACAACCCGAGGCACCCGCACGACTGGACGTTGCTCGTCACCGACGAGACCGGCATGCCGGCGGTCGCCGGAATCTGCGGTTCGCTTCCGGACGACGCCCGCGGCCTGGCGATCGTGGAGGTCCCGTCGGAGGCGGACAAGCAGGAGTTCCGGGTCCCCGCCGGGGTGGAACTGCGGTGGATCGTCCGCGACGGCCACGGTGTGCCGGGCAAGCTGGCCCTGGCCGCGCTGCAGGAGGCGGCGCTGCCGCAGGGCGCGGTCTACGGCTACCTGGCAGGCGAGTCGTCCCTGGCCACAGGCGCCCGCCGATTCCTGGTCGAGCAGCGCGCCGTCCCCAAGCAGCACCTCGACTTCATCGGCTACTGGCGCCACGGCCACTCCGCCGGCTGACCCCTCCTGCGCCGATCTTGGAGTTGTGGTCCTGACTATTTCCGCTTATGTCGGAAAAGTTAGGGACCACAACTCCAAGATCGGCGCGAAGAGTCAGGGGTTGAGGTCGAAGAAGCGGTCGCGGGTCAGGAACGCCAGCCGGGCGCGCTTGTCGGGCATGTCGATCTCGTCCGACAGGACGAACCCCTCGATCTCCAGCCGGCGCAGCGCGAAGTGGTTGCGGACGTCCGGCTCGACCACGATCCGCTGGTGCTCGGGGTCGCGGAAGATGTACCGCGCCAGCGCCGGCCCCACCGCGTCGGTCAACCCCCGCGGGCGGTCGCGGCCCGGCGCGAGCAGCAGGTGCATGCCGTGGTCGCCGGGCTGGACCGGGTAGCGCTCGCCCACCGGGTCGGCGTCCGGCTCGTACGTCTGGAACAGGCCGATCGGCCGGTCGTCGAGCCGCATCAGGAACGCGTGGTGCGTCGGCAGGCTGTCGACGAACTCGTAGATCTCCCGGACGTCGTCCACCGAATGGCCGCCCATGCCCCAGAACGCGGCCCGCCGCTCGGTGACCCAGCCGTGCACCAGTTCGGCGTGCTCGGCCGGGCGGAGCACCTCCAGGCGGAACAGGCCGACGTCGGGGATCTTCTCCTCGTAGACGTGCACGTGCTCTCCAAACGGTGTCGCAGGTACGAGCCGGCCGTCGGCCCAGAGCGGCAGTTGATCGGCGAAGTGCGGGTCCTCGGCGCGGTCCGACGCGCCGAACGGGACGATCCAGCGGCTGCGGGACCGGTCGGTCAGGTCCCACACGTAGCGGGCGACCGGGCCCCGCCAGCAGGCGTCCGAGACGCCGGGCACGTTCGAGGTGCACAACACCGCGCCGGTGTCGCCGCCCAGCGGGACGCGCCTGTCCCAGGCCGGGGAGAGTTCGACCGGCGCGAGCAGGTGCCGCTCGCCCCACGTGCCGTTCCCGGAGGCGGTGACGTCCTCGAACGCCGCGGTCGCGAGCGGCGGCACGTCGACGCCCAGCCGGTGCAGGCCGAGCGCCACGCCGTCGAGGGCGTGCCCGATCCGCGCCCGCGGGTCGGTCCACGGCGTGAACAGCTCGTCGAAGCCGCGGGCCGCCTGCAACGGGCGCAGGCCGGGATGGTCGTACAGCCGTCCGGCGAGCGCCGTGCGCCAGGCCGCGAACGTGCCCGCCGCCGTGCTGGCGGCGTCCATCCGCCCGTCCCAGCCGGACAGTCGTGCGCCGGCCGCCGTGCCGTCCAGCAGGCGCAGGAGCGCGGTGTCGACCAGCGTGTCCTGGTGGATGGCCTCCGGTGGCGCGCCCTCCGCGAGCAGGGCTCGGATCCGTTCCGCGCGGAAGGGCGGGGCGAAGTCGACGCCCAAGGCGGCGACGTCGTCGGGGCGCCGGTCGTTCGCGGTCACCACCGAGCCCGTCTCGGTGATGCGCGGCAGCGGCGCGTAGCCCGGCTGCCACTCGAAGGCCGGGTCCCATGCCGGTACCGGCACGCGCCGGTTGCGGTCGTCGCGCACCGGCACCAGCCCGGCGACCAGCCGCAGCACCGCACCGGTGGTGTCCGCGACGAGCACGCTGTTGACCGGCTCGACCCAGCTCGTGAGCGCGGCCGCGACGTCGTCCACAGTGGACGAGTGCAGCAGCGGTAACAGCGCCTCGAAGCCGAGCCGCGACTCGACCCGCGCCGGGGTGCGCAGGCTCAGCCCCTCGCCGGTGTTCCGGTCGACGTCGACGATCGGGCCGCGCGCGGTCTCGACGATCTCGACCTGCTCGTCCGGCGCGCCGTGCACCTCGATGCTCTCGGTCCAGGCGGGCACCGGTGTCCAGCCGTCGGGGTCGCGGACGAGCACCCGGCCGTCGACCCGGCGCAGCTGCTCGCGGAAGAGATCCTGGTAGTCGGCCATGGCGTTGGTCACAGCCCAGGCGACCCCAGGGGTCTGGCCGAAGTGCTGAACACCCGGCACGCCGGGGAACGCGAGGCCCACGACGTCGAAGGCCGGGCAGGCCAGCTGGATCTGCTGGTAGATCCCCGGCAGCTCGAGCAGCCGGTGCGGATCGCCGGCGAGGACGCGCCGCGAGGCGTCGTACCACGCGTTGCTGCCGGAGCCGCCCGGTCCCTCGATCGCGAACAGGTCGACGGCTTCCGGCCCGAGCGTCGCCTCGACGTGCGCGTGCCACAGCTTGTTGGGAAAGGTGCCGAAGAGGATGTGCTGGACCAGGAAGATGCCCAGCGGCGTCCACGGCCGGAAGTGCAGGCCGGTGGAGTTCACGCCGTCCACATAGGACCCGATCCAGTGCCGCGTACGGGCGTCGAGCGCCTCGTGGCAGCGGCGCGCGGTGTCGTCGAGCCGGGCCCGTCGGGCGAACCGGTCCCAGGGCACCTCGGCGGGGCCGGCGATCGCGGCCAGGCGCCCCTCGGCGCGCCGGTGCTCGGCGTCGAGCTGCCCGCGCCGGTCGGTCGCGGTCACCTGTCCCTGCAGGAAGGCCAACTCGTCGACGGTGTCGGCCCACAGGTGCGGGACGCCCCATGCATCACGATGCATCGTGGTATTCACGGATCCGGCCCTCTTAGGTTAACCTTACCTAACTTGAGAGACGGTACCGGCTGTGTGTCCAGAATGGAATCTGTTGACTCAAACTTAGGTTAGGGTAACCTTACTCGGCCGCTAGTGATTCGTCACCTTCTCTGCGACCGCTGAGGGACTTGTCCATGAGTCTGCGCCCTGCCGCCCGCGAACATCTCTTCACGAACGGGACGGTCGACCGATACAGGCGCGCCCTGGCCGATGGCCTCGACCGCGTCGCGACCCGCATCAGCGCAACCGACCGTCCGTTCACCGGGGTCACGCCCGATCAGCTCGCACTGGAGGTGTCCGCCGTCGACCTGGACCGGCCGCTCGGCGACGTCCGGGAGGCGCTCGACGAGCTCGAGGACGTCTACCTGCGTGACGCGGTCTACTTCCACCACCCGCGGTACCTGGCCCACCTCAACTGCCCCGTGGTCATCCCCGCCCTCCTCGGAGAAGCGGTGCTCTCGGCCGTCAACTCGTCGATGGACACCTGGGACCAGAGCGCCGGCGCCACGCTCATCGAGCGGCGCCTCATCGACTGGACCGCCGAGCGCATCGGTCTCGGCCCGGCCGCCGACGGCGTGTTCACCAGCGGCGGTACGCAGTCCAACCTCCAGGCCCTGCTGATGGCGCGGGAAGAGGCCGGGACCCGGGAGCACCTGCGCATCCTCACCTCGGCGGCCGGCCACTTCAGCGTCCAGAAGGCGGCCAAGCTGCTCGGCCTGGGCCCCGACGCGGTTGTCGTGGTCGAGACCGACCGCCACCGGCGCATGAGCCCGACCGGCCTGGCCCGCGAGCTGCAGCGTTGCCAGGAGGCAGGGCAGACCGTGATGGCCGTCGTCGCCACCGCGGGCACCACCGACTTCGGCTCCATCGACCCGCTGCCGGCGATCGCCGACCTGTGCCTCGCCGCCGGCGTCTGGCTGCACGTCGACGCGGCCTACGGTTGCGGGCTGCTCACCTCGAAGACCCGCCGGCACCTGCTCGACGGCATCGAGCGCGCCGACTCGGTCACCGTCGACTTCCACAAGTCGTTCTTCCAGCCGGTCAGCTCCAGCGCAGTCCTCGTCCGCGACCGGGCCGTCCTGCGGCACGCCACGTACCACGCCGACTACCTCAACCCGGCCCGGATGGTCGAGCAGCGGATCCCCAACCAGGTCGACAAGAGCCTCCAGACCACCCGCCGGTTCGACGCGCTCAAGCTGTGGCTGACCCTGCGCATCATGGGCGCCGACGCGATCGGCGAACTGTTCGACGAGGTCGTCGACCGCGCCTCGGCCGCCTTCGACCTGCTCAGCGAGGACCCGCGCTTCGAGGTGGTCACCCGCTCGCAGCTGAGCACCGTGGTCTTCCGGTTCATGCCCACCGGCCTCCCGGCCGACCTGCCCGCGGACCTGGCCCGGGACCTCGCGGACCGGGCGAACCTCCACGCGCGTGAGGCCCTGGCCGCCTCCGGTGCCGCCGTCGTGGCCGGGACCACGGTGGACGGTCAGCACCACCTGAAGTTCACCCTGCTCAATCCGGAGACCTCGCTCGACGACATCGCCGAGGTCCTCGAGCTCGTCGCCGAGCACGCGGGCCGCTTCGTCCGCGAGCAGACGCCCGACCTGACCTACAGCGTCGGCTGACCCGGGAGCCCTCTCTTGTCCACCCATGACTTCATCGCGATCGGCCTCGGACCGTACAACCTCGGCCTGGCCTGTCTGACCGCCCCGATCGGCGAGCTCGACGGGCTGTTCCTGGAGGCCAGGCCGGACTTCGACTGGCATCCGGGCATGATGCTGGACTCGGCGCGGCTGCAGACGCCGTTCATGTCCGACCTCGTCACGCTCGCGGACCCGACCTCACCCTTCTCCTTCCTCAACTACCTGAAGGAGATCGGCCGGCTGTACCCGTTCTACATCCGCGAGAGCTTCTACCCGCTACGCAGCGAGTACAACGAGTACTGCCGCTGGGCCGCCGCGAAGCTGCCGAACATCCGCTTCGGCCACGAGGTGACCTCGATCACCCACGACGAGCGGGACGGGCTCTACACCGTCCACGTGGGACAGACGGAGTTCCGCGCGCGGCACCTCGTGCTCGGCACCGGCACGCCGCCCCACGTCCCGCCGGCGTGTGAGGGCCTCGGCGGTGACGTCATTCACAACTCGCGCTACCTCGAGCACCGTGCGGCGCTGCGAGCCAAGCGCAGCGTCACCGTCGTCGGCAGCGGGCAGAGCGCCGCCGAGATCTACCAGGACCTGCTCGGTGAGATCGACACGCACAGGTACCAGCTCAACTGGGTCACCCGCTCGCCGCGCTTCTTCCCGCTCGAGTACACGAAGCTGACGCTGGAGATCACGTCACCGGACTACGTCGACTATTTCCACGCGCTGCCGGAACCGACCCGCTACCGGCTGGAGGCCGGCCAGAAGGGCCTGTTCAAGGGCATCAACTCCGATCTCATCAACGACATCTACGACCTGCTGTACGCCAAGAGCGTCCACGGCGCCGTCCCCACCCGGCTGATGACCAACACCGAGGTCGGCACGGCGGCGTACGACGAGACACGCGGCGTCTACACCCTGGGCCTGCGCAACGTCGAGCAGGAGCGCGACTTCACGCTCGAGACCGAGGGCCTGGTGCTGGCGACCGGCTACCGGCACCACACCCCGGCCTTCCTGGAGCCCGTCCGGGACCGGATCCGCTGGGACTCCCACGGCCGCTTCGACCTGGCCCGCAACTACAGCGTCGACCACACCGGGCGCGGCATCTTCGTGCAGAACGCCGGGACGCACACCCACAGCATCACCTCCCCGGACCTCGGGATGGGCGCCTACCGCAACTCGTGGATCATCCGCGAGCTCCTCGGCCGGGAGCACTACCCGATCGAGAAGTCCATCGCGTTCCAGGAGTTCGGGGCGGCGTCGTGACGCTCTTCAAGCGCGGCGACCTCACGATCGACTACCTGGACCCCGAGGCCCCGTACCTGCACAGCTGGGTGACCCACCCGAAGGCCGCCTTCTGGATGATGCAGGACACCTCGCCCGGGGAGGTCGCCGCCGAGTACCGGCGGATCGCCGACCACCCGCACCACCACGCTTACCTCGGCCTGTACCAGGGTGAGCCCGCGTTCCTGGCCGAGCGCTACGACCCCGCACACGTCGAGCTGGCCGGCCTCTTCGACGCGCAACCGGGCGACGTCGGCATGCACTTCCTGTGCGCGCCGACCGACACACCCGTCCACGGCTTCACGCGGACGGTCATCACCACCGTCATGGCCTGGCTCTACGACGACCCGGGCGTGCGGCGGGTCGTCGTAGAGCCCGACGTCCGCAACACCGCCGTGCACGCCCTCAACGCCGTCGTCGGGTTCACCGTCGTCGGCCGGATCGCCAAACCGGAGAAGGACGCCTTGCTGAGCATCTGCACCCGAGAAGCCTTCGCAGCGGCGGTACCGGCATGATCGCTCACCTGACACCCGAGCGCTGGGTCGCCGCCAACCGGCACCTCCTGCGCAAGGCGCTCGCCGAGTTCTTCCACGAGCGGCTGCTGACTCCCACGTTCTCGTCGTCCCTGCAGCGGTACGTGGTACGCAGCGACGACGGCACCGTCGAGTACCGGTTCGCGGCCGAGGTGCTGACGCTCGACCACTGGCAGATCGACGCCGGCAGCATCACCCGCCACCGCGGTGACGAGGAGCTCCCGCTCGACGTCCTCGACTTCTGCACCGAGCTGCGCTCGTCCCTCGGCCTTTCCCCGGAGATCCTTCCGGTGTACCTGGAGGAGCTCAGCTCCACGCTCGCCGGCATCGCCTACAAGCTCGGCAAACCGGCTGCGGACCTGGCTTTCGCGGACTTCCAGGCGATCGAGACCGGCATGACCGAGGGCCACCCCTGCTTCGTGGCCAACAACGGCCGGCTCGGGTTCGGCATCCGCGAGTACCACGACTACGCCCCCGAGGCGGCCCGGCCGGTGCGGCTGGTGTGGCTGGCCGCCCACCGCGACCACACCACGTTCACGTGCTCGGCCGACACGTCGTACGAGGCGCACATGCGCGACGAGCTCGGCGAGTTCGCCGACACCTGCCGCGCCGCCCTCGCCGGCCGCGGGCTGGACCCGGACGACTACCTGTTCATCCCCGTCCACCCGTGGCAGTGGTGGAACAAGCTCTCCGTCACCTTCGCGGCCGAGGTCGCCCGGCAGCGGCTGGTCTACCTCGGGGAGGGGCCCGACGAGTACCTCGCGCAGCAGTCGATCCGCACCTTCTTCAACACCAGCCGGCCGGACCGGCACTACGTCAAGACCGCGCTGTCGGTGCTGAACATGGGCTTCATGCGGGGGTTGTCGGCGGCCTACATGGAGGCGACGCCCGCCATCAACGACTGGCTCGCCGGCGTCGTCGAGAACGACGAGGTGCTCAAGTCGGCCGGGCTGACGATCCTGCGCGAGCGGGCCGCCATCGGCTACCGCAACCGGCAGTTCGAGGCGGCGACCGACCGCTACTCGCCGTACCGCAAGATGCTCGCCGCCCTCTGGCGGGAGAGCCCGGTGCCGTCGCTCGAGCCCGGGCAGCGGCTCGCCACGATGGCCTCGCTGCTGCACGTCGACCACGCCGGCCGCTCCCTCGCCGCGGCGCTGATCGCCGGGTCGGGGCTCACGCCGGCGGAGTGGCTGCGCCGCTACCTCGACGCGTACCTCGTGCCGCTGCTGCACAGCTTCTACGCGTACGACCTCGCGTTCATGCCGCACGGGGAGAACGTCATCCTGGTGCTCGACGGCGGGGTCGTCGAGCGCGTGATCTTCAAGGACATCGCCGAGGAGATCGTGGTGATGAGCACTTCCGCGGAGCTGCCTTCCACCGTCGAGCGGATCCGGGCGGACGTGCCCGAGGACATGAAGCTGCTGTCCATCTTCACCGACGTCTTCGACTGCTTCCTGCGGTACCTCAGCGCCATCCTGCACACCGAAGGCGTCCTCGACGAGTCCTCGTTCTGGCGCACTGTCGCGGCGAGCGCGCGGGCCTATCAGGACCGGGTGCCGCACCTGGCGCAGCGGTTCGAGCGGTATGACCTGTTCGCCCCCGAGTTCGCGCTGTCCTGCCTCAACCGGCTCCAGCTGCGCGACAACCGGCAGATGGTCGACCTGGCCGACCCGTCGGCCGCACTGCAACTCGTCGGGACGCTGCGGAACCCGCTTCATGGTTCCTGACGCAGTCGTCGGGGACCGGCTGCGCACACGCTGGCTTGTCCTCGGCGTGCTGTGTGTCGCCCAGCTCGTTGTCCTGCTGGACAACACGGTGCTCAACGTCGCCGTGCCGGTTCTCACCGGCGAGCTGCGGGCGACCGCCGCCGACGTCCAGTGGATGATCAACGCCTACGCGGTCGTGCAGGCCGGGCTGCTGCTCACCGCCGGGACCAGCGCCGACCGGTACGGCCGCCGGCGCCTCCTGCTGATCGGCCTGACCGTCTTCGGCGCCGGCTCCCTTGCCGCCGGCCTGGCCCAGTCCGCCGCCCAGCTCATCGCCGCCCGGGCCGGGATGGGTGTCGGCGGCGCACTGCTCATGACGAGCACCCTCGCGATCGCGATGCAGGTCTTCGACACCGAGGAGCGCCCGAAGGCGATCGGCATCTGGGCCGCGGTCAGCGCGCTCGGTTACGCCGCCGGGCCCCTCATCGGCGGCCTCATCCTCGCGCACTTCCACTGGGGCGCGATCTTCCTGGTGAACCTGCCGGTCGTCGCCGCCAGCATGATCGCGGCGCGGGCCCTGATCCCCGAGTCGCGCGACCCGCGGGGCGACCGGCTCGACCTGCCCGGGGCGGCGCTGTCCACCGTGGGCATGGCGGCGCTCGTCTACGCGATCATCGCCGGGCCGGACCACGGCTGGACCTCGGCCCGCGTGGCCGTGCCGTTCGCCGGCGGGCTGCTGGCCGTCGCGGCCTTCGTGCGGTGGGAGCTGTCGTGCCCGCACCCGATGCTGGACCTGCGGTTCTTCCGCAACCAGCGGTTCGTCGGGGCGGTCGCCGGGGTCGTGCTCATCACGTTCGGCAGCGGCGGCGCGCTGTTCCTGCTGGCTCAGCAGTTGCAGTTCGTCCGGGGGTACTCACCGCTGTCCGCCGGGCTGCACATGGCGCCCTTCGCGCTGTCCGTCGTGCTACTGAACTTCTCGGGCCTGAGCGCGGCACTGATCCGGCGGCTCGGCGTGCCCCTCGCCATCTTCTGGGGGATGGCGCTGCTCTCGGCCGGGTTCGTGGTCGTCGCGCTGTCCCCGTCGGGCTACGGCCCCCTGCTCGCCGGTCTCCTGCTGATGGGCTCCGGCTGCGCCCTGGCCAACCCGGCGATCGTCGAGGCGATCATGAGCTCGATCCCGACGGGCCAGGCCGGCGCCGGCGCGGCCATCGACGGCACGATGACAGAGGTCGGGACCAGCCTCGGCATCGCCGTGCTGGGCGCGGTGCTGCACGCCCGCTTCCTGGCGTTGCTGCCCTTCGCCGCCACGTCCTTCCCGGCGGCGCTGGCTTCAGCCGGTACGGACACCGAGCGCGCCACAGTCCGCGACGCCTTCTCCTCCGGCGTGGCGACGGGCCAGCTGGCAGGCGCGGCGGCGGTGCTGGCCGGCGGCACCCTGGCAGCGCTGTTGTTGCGCCGGGCGTCGCGCGGTTCGGCCTAGTCCTCCGTCCTGCTGCGCGACGCCCCGCTTCGGCGTCTTCAGCCGCGATCGCGCGGCGGGGCGGCCCACGGCGAGGTCGGCGGATTTTCCCGCCGCTCACCCTCTTCGTCCGCGCTGTTGCCCGTGGCTTCCCCGGCCGCGGACCCCTGCGGCCCGGTCACGATGCGGGTCGTGGCGTCGGTGTCGGCGCTGTGCTGCCCGAACCCGAGGTTGGTGGTGGCGTCGGGGTCGAACTGGACGGTGGCCTCGTCCGCGTTGACGTCGACGGTGGGCAGCTCCCCGGCCTCACCGGGCGCGGCGTGCCGAGGCCGGGAGGGCACCGGAGCCTGCCGCCCGGGGTGGAAGGCTTCGGTCTCCTCTTCGCGCACTCCCCGCCGGATCGGCGTGAACCCGTCGAACGAGGGCCCGGCGAGAATCGACGGTGCATCGGCCACCGGCCCGCGAGCAGCCCGAGACGGAAGCCCGGCCGGGGTGGTCCCGGCACCCTCGATCACCTGCGTGGCGTCGTCCCCACCGGGCGCCTCGTCCGGACGCTGCGCGGCGGCCGACCGGCTGTACCCGAGCGCCGGCGACTCCACCCCACCCAGACCCGCGGTAGACCCGGAGGCGAGCACCGCGGCGCCCGGTTGCGGGCTAGGCGGTGCGGCGGGCTGCGGGGCCGGTGGCGCGGAGGCTGGCGGCCCGGAGGCTGGCGGTGTGGAGGCCGGTTGCGGGCTCGGCGGTACGACTGGCGATGCCGAGGCGGGCGGTGCGGAAGCAGGCGGCGCCGAGGCCGGATGCGAGCTCGGCGGTGCGGAGTCGGCCTGCGCGGCTGGCGGCGCGGAGGCCGGTGGCGCTGAGGCGGGCTCTGCGGCTGGCGGCGCGAAGGTCGGTTGCGCAGCCGGCGGTGCTGAGGCGGGCTGTGCAGTCGGCGGCGCGAAGGTCGGCTGCGCAGCCGGCGGTGCTGAGGCGGGCTGTGCGGCAGGTGGCGCGGAGGCCGGCTGCCCCGAGACCGGCGACCCGGACCCGAGGGCCGCGAGCCGCTCGTCGATGGAGGGACGCCCCCCACCGTACGGTGGCGGCGGCGACATCGGCACCGTAGGCGGCCGGGCAGGCAACGGAGCGGTGGCATCCTCCGACGCCGAGCCGCCCGGCCCGGCCGTTCCCTGCCCACCGCCCGGCACGCCACCAGGAGCCCCGGTCCACGGCGTGGCGGGCCCTCCGGACACCGGCCGCCCACCGGCAACGGGCTGATCCTGCTGCCCGGTCCCGGCGGCCGAGCCGGATCCCGTCTGCGTCCCGACTCTCGGCGCGGCTGCCGAGTCAGGCGTCAACCATGCCGGCGCACCGGACACCCCCGAGGGAGGCCCTGACGACACGGCCGGCGCGGAAGCCCCCGACGGCGCGCCCGGCATCGGCTGAGCCCCGCCGGCATAGCCCACACCGGGCGCTCCTTGGGCAGCCCCCGGCGGCGTGAAGCGTTCGGTGGAAACCGGCCGTGGCGGCACCCCCGGCGGTGCGGGCGGGAAAGGCCCGGGCGGCGAACCGGGCGCCACAGCCGACTGCGGAGCCGGCGGCGCCGAAGAAACCGGCGGCGCCGACGACGGCGCGGACGAGACCGGCGCCTGTGCGGCGGGCGGTGCCGACAAGAACGGCGGTGCCGAGGACGGCGGAGCCGAAGAGACCGGCGGTGCAGACGAGAACGGCGATCCCGAGGAGGGCGGCGCCGAGTACGGCGGTGCCGAAGCGGCTGGCGGTGCTGACGAGAACGGCGGTGCCGAATTGACCGGCGGTGCCGAGTACGGCGGTCCCGAAGCGACCGGCGGTTGTCCCGGGAACTGCGGGGCCGACGAGGCCGGCTGGACCGGGAACGGGGGCGCTGAGGAGACCGGCGGCTGGGCCGGGAACTGCGGGGCCGACGAGGCCGGCTGCGCCGGGAACGGGGGCGCCGAAGACACTGGCGGCTGGGCCGGGAACGGTGGCGCCGAAGAGACCGGCGGCGGTGACGACACCGGGGCGTGCGGGGCGGCAACCGGCGGGGGCTGCTGGAACAACGGAGGCGGGGCCGAAACCGGCTGCGTCTCGTCCGTCGGCTGCCCGAAGGCGCCTCCGGCCGCACCGCCAACGCCGGCGGCACCGAAGCCACCGCCCGCACCGAAGCCACCGGCCGGGCTCGTGCCGGCACCACCGGCCACGCCCTGACCACCGCCGACACCGCCGGCCGCGCCCGGGCCACCGGCCGCGCCGAAGCCACCGCCCGCGCCCGGGCCACCGGCCGCGGGGAAGCTACCGCCCGGGCCGAAGCCACCGCCCGGGCCGGCACCGCGTCCCGCGCCCGGGCCGCCTGCGCCGATGCCGCCAGCTGCGGCCGCGCCGAAGCCGGCGCCCGCGCCGACAGCGCCGGCCGGCGCTCCCGAGGACGGGACGGGCGGGCCGGGCAGGATCGACGTCGCGCCGGCGGAGAGTTCCGCGGTCTGGTTGGGCGTCGTGGCGTACGGCGGGCGGGCGCCGAACTGCGGGGCGGGCTTCGGGCCCTGACCGAGCGGGTACTCGTGGATGTCGACCGGGCCGGCCGGCTCCGCGGGCACCTCGACGACCGCGGGCCAGGTCCGCCACCGTTTCACGCTCGCCGCCGCGATCAGCAGGGCCAGGCCCAGGACCGCCGTCGTGCCGTTGGCGACCGGCACGGTCAGGTCGACGGTCAGGCCGCCGAGCTCTAGATCGTCGGGCAGCCCGCTCATCGTCGACAGCGGGTCGATGAACAGGCTCACGTACGTGGCGAGCAGCGCCAAGCCGGCGACGATCGGGCCGGCCGGGGAGATACGTAGGGTGGCGATGAGGCCGATCAGCAGGCCGGCGCCCAGCAGGTAGGCCGCGGGTGCCAGGAGGTCGACGGAGTCGAAGGCGCCGCGTGCGACCCAATCTTCCACAGTTTTTGTGGATTTCTGCTGTCCGACGGCGATCAGCAACCACGCGATCGGGGCGATGAACATCCCCGCGATCAGGCTTCCTACGTGTCGCATGGCTCGCACCGTACCGTCTTTGTCATGACCGAGCACACCGGCCGATCGCCCAGCCGTCCGACTGGCTACTCGCGGGTCACCTTGAGTCGGATCATGACCGCGGTGGACGTCAACCTGTACGGGACGGTGCACGGCGGGGTCATCATGAAGTTCATCGACGATGTTGCCGGCGCCGCCGCCGCGCGCCACAGCGGCGGCACGGCGGTGACGGCCTCGATCGACGAGATCGTGTTCGCGGAGCCGTTGCGCGTCGGCGACCTCGTCCACGCGTTTGCGCAGGTCAACTGGACCGGGCACACCTCGATGGAGGTCGGCGTCCGGCTGGTGGCCGAGCGCTGGGACCAGGTGCCGGAGTCCGAGCCGGTGGTCGTCGCGACGGCGTACCTCGTGTTCGTCGCCGTCGACGCCGAAGGCAAGCCCCGGCCGCTGCCCGCGGTGGTGCCCGACTCGCCGCAGAACGAGGGGCGCTGGCGAGAGGCGGAAATCCGACGCGAGCACCGTCTCGCCCGCCGGGAAGCCATCCAGCGACATCGAAATCACAAACACTAGGGAGCCGGGACGGAAGCACCCGGGAACAGCCGCCCGGCCATCGGACAAGAAGAGGTGTGGACCCGGAAGGCAACCTCTTGATCGCGGACGGCTTCACGGCCCTCTACGACCGGCACGCGCGGGCGCTCTACCGCTACTGCGCGCGCCGGGTGGGGCCGGATCTCGCCGAGGACGCGGTGGCGCAGACGTTCCTGATCGCCTACGAGCGACGGAACGTCATCGAGAGCGGCACCGCCGATCCGCTGCCGTGGCTCTTCGGCGTCGCCACCAACGTCCTGTTCCGCTATCGCCGCGACGAGGTGCGCGGCTACCAGGCGCTGGCCCGGACCGGAGCGGACCCGGTGCTGGCGCCGGCGGCGGCAGTGGGTGCTGGCGAGCGCCGGGGCCGCCGCCGCGGTGGCCGCGGTGGTCGGTGCGGTGGCGCTGATCAACCCCGGGGCGCCCGCACCCTCCGAAGTCGGCGTGCCCGGTGGGCCGGCGGCCGGCGAGCAGTCGGAGAAGCCGGTGCCGGTCGCCCACGGCACGCGGGCACCGGTCAACCCGGCGGTCAGCGGTGACGGGGGCGCGACGCACGCGAACGCGGTCGCCGCGCTGGACCGCCTGGCGGCCGCGGCGGCCGATGCGCAACCGCTGCCCGTGCCGATGCCCGAGAACAAGGCGCTGTACGTGAAGACGTACAACCTGCAGGACGGCGCCGGCCGGTACGTCCACGAGGTCTGGCTGGACCCGTCGATCGCCACCCCGCTGCGGATCCGGCGTACCGACGGGGCGACGACCGACATCGACGACACAAGCTCCCAGGCCGAGATCGACCAGGGCGCCGGCGAACCGCCGAGCATCTGGCACCCGGTGCCGGCGTACTACAACAGCCTGCCGGCCGATCCGGCGGCACTGCTCGACGCCTGGTACTGGACCTCTTCGGGCCGTGACGTCTGGCTCGGTCGGGCGAGTCCAGGAAGGCACCGGGCGGCGCCGCGAGCCACAAGGTCCCGTCGACCGGACAGGTGCCGTCGAACAAGGTCAACGGTTTGAGCCATCGGACCGGGGCCGACAGGGCGGCGGCAGTACCGCCGAGCGGCGCGACCGCCGGAACAGGACGACGGTCGCGCCGATCGGTCGAGCGCATCGTCATGGCCGTTCCGGAGAGGTCTGTCTCGAACATCCGTGTGGCCCACATCAAAACAGGGCATCGGGTAGGGGTCGCCCACACTGAGCGATCGTTCGAGCGTGCAGCAATATGGATCGCATGGCGAAGGAGCTGTGGCGACCCCCGGCAGACGTGCTCGAACACACCCGCATCGGGACATTCCTGCGCTGGTTGTCCGCGGAGCGCGGCCTCGACTTCGGCGGCGACTACCGGGCGCTCTGGCAGTGGTCGGTCGACCGGCCCGCCGAGTTCTGGCGGGCGATCTGGGACCACTTCGAGGTCGTCGCGCACGCGACGCCGACCGCCACGCTGGCCGACGCCCGGATGCCCGGCGCCGACTGGTTCCCCGGCGCCCGCCTCAACTACGCCGAGCACGTGCTGCGCATGCCCGGGGTCGCCGACGACGAGCCGATCGTGTTCGCCGTGTCGCAGACCCGCGAGCCGATCACGCTGACCGCCGCGGAACTGCGCGAGCAGGTCCGCCGGGCACGGGCGGGCCTGCGCCGGCTGGGGGTCGGCGAGGGTGACCGGGTCGCCGCCTACGCCCCGAACATCCCGGAGACGTTTGTCCTGCTGCTCGCGACCGCCAGCGTCGGCGCGATCTTCTCCAGCTGCGCGCCCGAGTTCGGCACCCGTTCCGTCGTCGACCGCTGGCAGCAGATCGGGCCGAAGGTCCTGGTCGCCGTCGACGGCTACCGCTACGGCGAGAAGCCCGTCGACCGCCGCGCCGAGGTGGCGGCGATCCGCGAGGCGCTGCCGTCGGTGGAGACGGTGGTCGAGATCGCGTACCTCCACGGCGGCACCGACGGATGGGCCGACCTGACGCGGGACACCGACGAGCCGCTCGAGTTCGCGGCGGTGCCGTTCAAGCACCCGCTGTACGTCCTCTACTCCTCCGGCACCACGGGCCTGCCGAAGCCGATCGTGCACGGGCACGGCGGCATCCTGCTCGAGCACCTCAAGATGCTGGCCCTGCACCACGACCTCGGGCCGGGGGACCGGTTCTTCTGGTTCACCACCACCGGCTGGATGATGTGGAACTACCTGGTCTCCGCCCCCGCCGTCGGCGCCGCGATCGTGCTGGTCGACGGCAACCCGGCGCACCCCGACCTGGGCTGGCTGTGGCGGGTCGCCGCCGAGACCGGGATGACGTACTTCGGCACGTCCGCGCCGTTCCTGCTGTCCTGCCGCAAGGCCGGCATCGTGCCGAAGGAGATTGCCGACCTGTCCGCGCTGCGCGGGGTCGGGTCGACCGGGGCGCCGCTGCCGCCCGAGGGCTTCGAGTGGGTCTACGAGGTGGTGTCGGACCGGGTGCTGCTGGCCTCGGCGTCCGGAGGTACCGACGTCTGCACCGCGTTTGTGGGAGGTGTACCGCTACTGCCGGTCCACGCCGGGGAGATCGCCTGCCGGGCGCTCGGTGCGCGCGTCGAGGCGTTCGCGGCCGACGGCACGCCCGTCGTCGGTGAGCTCGGCGAGCTGGTCATCACCGCGCCGATGCCGAGCATGCCGGTCGGCTTCTGGGGCGACGAGGACGGTTCGCGGTACGCCGACGCCTACTTCGGGACGTATCCCGGCGTCTGGCGGCACGGCGACTGGATCACCGTTGATGCCGGCGGTGCCTGTGTGATCACCGGCCGCTCCGACGCCACCCTCAACCGCGGCGGTGTCCGCCTCGGCACCAGCGAGTTCTACTCCGTGGTGGAGGGCCTGGACGACGTCGTCGACTCGGTGGTCGTACACCTCGAGGATCCCGAGGGCGGTCCGGGGGAGCTCCTGCTGTTCGTCGTGCTGCGGCCCGGCGTGACGCTCGACGACACGCTGCGCGGCACGATCGCGCGTGAGCTGCGCACCGCCCTGTCCCCGCGGCACGTGCCCGACCAGGTCTTCCAGGTCGAGGCGGTGCCCCGCACGCTGTCCGGCAAGAAGCTGGAGGTGCCGGTGAAGCGGATCCTCACCGGCACCCCGGTCGAGCAGGCGGCGGCCAAGGGCGCGCTGGCGAATCCCGAGTCACTGCGGTACTTCGAGGCCGCGCGCGCCCGCCGCGACTAGACCGTCGGCCCGACGAGGTGGGTCGCCTGCTCGGTTTCGGCCCGGGCAGGCAGCTTCGCCAGGTCGGTGTGCGTGCTGACCACGATGCTGGCACCGGCCGTGAACGGTGCGAGCAGCCAGTCGACCGGCCACGGGTAGGCGTCGGCGTCGACCAGCACCCGCCCGCCGGTGATGCCGAGCTCGGCGGCCCGGGCGGCGGCCCGCTCGATCAGCGCGGCCTGGCCGACCGGTGTGCCGTCGGGGTCGACCAGCGCGACCGTGTCGGCGGTGACCGGCGCGCCCGGGAAGTGGTCGCCGTGCTGCCGCACGTCGGCGACGTAGTCGGTCCAGCCGGGCGGGACCTCACGCAGCGGCATCCCCATCGGCGCCAGGCCGAGCACGAACCGGTCCGCCGGGCCGGCCGGGGTGCCCGCCTCGACGGCCTGCAACGAGGCGAACTCGACGTCGGCGCCGTCCGCGGTCGGCTCGCCGTAGGCCACTGCGAGCCCGGCCGACCAGGCGCCGAGCAGCACCGCCGCGGTCTGCCAGTGCGGCGGCAGCCAGACGGTGGCCTGGTCGCCGGGGCCGAGGCCGCAGCCGTCGACGAGCAGGTTCGCCGTCTTCGACACCCAGTTGGCCAGGGTCGCCCCGGAGAGTTCGATCCGTTCCCCGCTCGCGTCGTCGTAGAACGTGAACAGCGGAAGTGACGGATCTTTCGCGACAATTGCCGCAAAGAGTGAAGGAACTGTATTACCCATATGTCCGGAAAATCCCTTCCATAGCATCTTGGCATGCATGTACGGGCAACGCGACGATACCGGCGCCGCAAGCTTGTCGCCGTCGTCGCCTGCACCCTCACGCTGGTCGCACCGGGCAGCAACACCGCCACGGCCGACCCGCTCACCACGCCGGTCGCGCCCGTCGACCTGGCCGAACCACTCGCCTGGGCGAACCCCGTCAAGACGAGCGGTAGCGAGGGCGTCACGCCGCAGGTCACCCGGCTGGCGCTCGGCGACTTCAACCGGCCGGCCGCCGGGGTCAGCGCACAGTCGGGGACGCTGAGCGACGTTCCGCTCGCCGAGGGATACCGCCGTACGAGGCAGACCCGCACGCTCACCATGACCCGTGCGTCCACCGGACGGTTCAGCGCCGTCGGCGTGACCTGGCGCGAGAGCGGGAGAGTCGGCGCGATCAGCATCGCCGTCCGGCACCACGTGCCGGGCGGGGCGTGGAGCAGCTGGCGGACGGTGAGCGCCGGGGAACTGGACCGCGACCCCGTCCAGGCGCCGGAGGAGAGCGCCGGAAACATCCAGCGCGGCGGCTCCGACCTGCTGTGGCTCGGGCCCAGCGACGGCATCCAGCTCTCCGTGACCTCGATCAGCGGGTCCGTGCCGCACGACGTCACCGCCGATCTCATCGACCCCACCGACGCGCCGCTGGACTCCGCGCCGGTCGCCACCGCGACCGAGGCCGCGCCGGTCGGGCTCACGCCTTTCATGCCGCCGATCAACCGGCGGGCCGCCTGGGGCGCCAACGAACAGCAGATGAGCTGGCGCCCGCAGTACGCCAACTACGTCAAGGCCGTCGCCGTGCACCACACCGCGACCAGCAACAACTACACCCCGGCCGACGTGCCGAAGATCCTCCGCTCGATCTACCAGTACCAGACCGTCAGCCGGGGCTGGGGCGACATCGGCTACAACGTGCTGGTCGACCGGTTCGGCCGGCTCTGGGAAGGACGCTCCGGGGGCCTCGCCCGGCCGGTCGTCGGCGCACAGGCCGGCGGCTTCAACACCGGCACCGCGGGCATCGCCATGATCGGCGACTTCCGGTCGACGAGCGTGCCGCCGGCCGTCGTGGAGTCCGCCGCGAAGTACACCGCATGGAAACTTTCACTCAGCCAGGCCATCGATCCCCGCGGTACCGTCACGCTCACCGGCGGCGGGTCGACCTCGCGGTATCCGGTCGGCACCACGGTCACGGTCCCGCGCGTGTTCCCGCACCGGCAGACCAACCCCACGGAGTGTCCCGGCGACAAGGCGATGGAAGTGTTGCCGCAGATGCGCAACCGGGCCGCCGAACTGCTCGGTGACATGGTGAAGCCGGACATCGTGCGCACACTCATGGCCACCTACCGTCCGGCCGACGGCACCGTGTGGCTGCAAGGGATACCGCAGCCGGTTTTCACGACCGGGCCCAACGAGATCGCCGTGCCGGCCGACTACAACGGCGACGGCAAGGTCGACGTGGCCACCTGGTCGCCGACCACGGGCATCTGGACCATGCTGCTCACCGGCGAAGGCCCGCGGAAGGTGCAGTGGGGACTGCCCGGAGACATCCCGGCACCGGCCGACTACGACGGCGACGGCAAGGCCGAGCTGACCGTCTTCCGGCCCACCAACAGCACCTGGTACATCAAGGGCCTCGGCGAGCTACGGCTCGGCTCGCCCGGCGACCAGCCTGTTCCGGGCGACTACACCGGCGACGGGCGTGCCGAGGCCGCGATCTGGCGCCCGTCGACCGGGTTGTGGGCGATCTACGCCTTGCGTGAGTTCCACTTCGCCGAGCCCGGCGGGATCGCCGTGCCGGCCGACTTCAACGGTGACGGCGTCATCGAGCCGGCGACGTGGTCACCGACGACGCAGCAGTTCACGATCGACGGGCTTCCACCGATCCGGCTGGGCGACCCGGGCGACACGCCGTTGGCAGGGCAGTTCGACGGCGACGGTCGCGCCGATCTCGCGGTCTTCCACGACGGACGGTTCGAAATTCGCGGCGTGGGCAGGTATGACGTAGGGCTGCCCGGCGACATAGCGATGCCGCTCGGCTGAATCCTGGGTGGAAGTCAGGTCCCAGTCGCGTCGTGGACATCGATCATCGGCGGATCGGGCGTAGGCTTTGGGCCGGAACGTCGCATCGAGTCCAGAAGGAGTCGCCAAGTGACCCCCGGCCGTCCGCCACGCGTGCTCGTAGACGCCACGAGTGTCCCAGCTGACCGAGGCGGTGTGGGGCGCTATGTCGATGGCCTGCTCGGCGCCCTGGGCGCGCTCGACGCGGACCTGGCGGTCGTCTGCCAGCGCACCGATGCGGAGCGTTACGGCAGGCTGCTGCCGAATGCCCGGATCATGTCCGCGCCCGCGGCGGCGGCGCACCGGCCCGCCCGGCTCGCCTGGGAGCAGACCGGTCTGCCGATGCTCGCCCAGCAGGTCGGCGCGCAGGTGCTGCACTCGCCGTTCTACACCTGCCCACTGCGCGCCGGTTGTCCGGTGACCGTGACCGTGCACGATGCCACCTTCTTCACCGAGCCCGAGCATTACGACAAGTCGCGCCGCACCTTCTTCCGCTCCGCGATCAAGACCTCGCTGCGGCGGGCCAGCCGGGTCATCGTGCCCAGCAAGGCCACCCGTGACGAGCTGATCCGGCTGCTGGACGCCGATCCGACCCGCATCGACGTCGCGTACCACGGCGTCGACCCGGATGCGTTCCACGCACCCAGCGAGGACGAGAAGGCCCGGGTCCGTGCCCGGCTCGGCCTCGGCTCGACCGACTACATCGCCTTCCTCGGCGCCAAGGAGCCCAGGAAAAACGTGCCCAGCCTGATCCGTGGCTGGATCGCCGCGGTGCGGGACCGGGCCGACCCGCCCGCCCTCGTGGTCGCCGGCGGCCAGGGCCACGACGACGAGATCGACGGCGCGATCAGCGAGGTCCCGAGCCACCTGCGCCTGCTGCGGCCCGGCTACTTGCGGTATGCGGACCTTCCCGGCTTTCTCGGCGGGGCGATCGTCGCCGCCTACCCGTCCTTCGGCGAGGGCTTCGGCCTGCCGATCCTGGAGGCCATGGCCTGCGGCGCACCCGTGCTCACCACACCGCGGCTCTCCCTGCCCGAGGTCGGCGGCGACGCCGTCGCCTACACCGGCCCCGGCCCCGACGAGATCGCCCGCGACCTCGTCGCGCTGCTTGACGACACGGAGCGGCGTAATGCGCTGGCGAAGGCCGGCGCGGCACGCGCCAAGGAGTTCACCTGGGAGTCGAGCGCCGAGGTCCACCTCGCCGCTTGGGCGAGAGCCGCCGGTCCACGGTATTGACGGCGCCGCCGGCACTCACACCATTCTCACCCGTCACGCCATGTCGGCGCTTGACGTCACCTTCTGAAACCGAGCCAGGCGATTTTGGTAATGGACACGACACCGTCGAGTTGTTGGAAGGTGCCCTCTCCTGGGCATGATTGGGCCGTGTTCTACGCGGTGATTCCTGCAGGTGGCAGTGGCACGCGGCTCTGGCCGCTGTCGCGAGCCGGTCATCCGAAGTTCCTCCACGCGCTCACCGGCACGCCGTTGTCGCTGCTCCAGGCGACGTATGGCCGCTTGGAGGCGCTTGCGGCACCGGAGACGACATTTGTGGTCACCGGGGTGGCGCACGCAGCCGCCGTGGCCCGGCAGCTGCCCGGCCTGCCTGAGGGCAACATCCTTGTCGAGCCGACCCCGCGCGACTCCTGCGCGGCGATCGGCCTGGCGGCGGCCGTGATCGCCCGCCGCGACCCGCACGCCGTCATGGGGGCCTTCGCCGCCGACCAGCTGGTCCGCGACGTGCCGGCCTTCACCGAGACGCTCACCAAGGCGATCCAGGGCGCCGAGGACGGCCTCTTGATGACGATCGGCATCACGCCGACCCATCCGGAGACCGGCTACGGTTACCTGCACGTCGGCGAGCCCACCGGCACCGGCGACGTGTGCAAGGTTGCCGAGTTCGCCGAGAAGCCGGTCCTCGATGTCGCCAAGCGATACGTCGAGTCGGGCGAATACCTGTGGAATGCGGGGATGTTCGTCTGGCGCGTCGACGTCTTCCTCGACGAGCTCGCCCGCCAGCAGCCGTCGCTGCACGAGGGCCTGATGCGCATCGCCGAGGCCTGGGACACGCGGGAGCGGGAAGAGGTGCTGGCCGAGATCTGGCCGGGCCTGACCAAGATTTCCGTGGACTTCGGCGTCATGGAGGGCGCCGGCCGGGCCGGCCTGGTCGGCACGGTGCCGGGCAACTTCGGCTGGAACGACGTCGGCGACTTCCACACGCTGGGTGAGCTGCTGGAGACCGACACAGCGGGCAACGTGGTGGTCGATCTGGGGCTGGAGTCATCGTCCCAGTCCAAGCCGACGGTGCTGATGCAGGAGTCGGAGCGCATCGTGGTGGTGCCCCACTCGGGCCGTCTGGTGGCCGCGGTGGGCGTCAACGACCTGATCATCGTGGACACCCCGGACGCGCTGCTGATCTGCCCGCGGGCACGTGCCCAGGACGTCAAGAAGCTGGTGGACTCCTTGAAGGAGCGCGGCTCGATAGAGCTGCTCTAACCGTCGTGATGCGGGGTCGCGCCCCCGGCTGGTGTGGCCGGGGCGCGACCCGCCCAAGACGCTCGCCCGGCCACTGCCGTTCCCCTCGTGCCGGTCTCACGGCGTGGCGGGCGTGCAGGCCGTGCCGGCGGGCCGCTCTGCCGGGCCGGCCGGTCGGATTCATGATCGCGGAAGCTTGACGTGGCTTCGTGGGTTCCGGCCGTGATCTCTATGCGTTCGCGATCACGAGTGCGTCGGTTGAGCGCGGCTCGTGGCCCGGCCACCGTTTCAAGATCACGGAGACTCAGTGCACCCCTGGCTACACCAACTTTTCCGTGATCTGTGAAGGATTTTGTCAAGCATCGCCGGGCCGCGTGCCTGCGACGCCGGGCCGCGCGGCCGGCCGTGCCTTAGCGACGCCGGGCCGCGACGCCGGGCCGCGACGCCGGGCCGCGGCGTCTGTGGCCCCGTGGTGCGGGGTGGCCGTGCTCCGCGCTTGGCTTGACCCGGGTTCCTTGATCGTCGGAAACATCTGGCTGCCCAGGCAGCCCGAAGTTTCCCTCGATCTACGAACCGCAGCCGCACTACCCAGCCAGGCCCAACCGCCGCACCCGTGATCGCGAACTTGCCGCGATCACGGCCACAAACCGGCCGGAACCTGTGACGACAACCCCCCTCGCTCATGATCGCGGAGGCTCCGCGGGACTCTTGACAGTCCCGGCTCCGCCGCGGCCGCAATCATGAGTGCCGCGGCTGGGGCGCGGTCGGGCGGTTCGGCCACCGTTTCATGATCGCGGAGCGTTTGTGCACCCCTGGAGCCTGTTGCGCAATTCGGATCCCTCGCGCGCGTCAACCCCGACAACCGCGCCGATCTTGGAGTTGTGGTCCTTGACAAATCCGGACAAATTCGGAGGTTCATGGCGCCACAACTCCAAGATCGGCGCGTAGTTGGGCCGCCAACGCTGTCCCAGCGAATTACGCAACAGGCTCCAGGGGTGCACAAACGCTCCGCGATCATGAAACTGGCCGCTCGATCCCGCGCGCTTCGCCCCGGCGCTTGGCCATGATTGCGACAAGTTCGCGATCACGTGGGCGGAGCCCGGAGGGTGCGGCGGTTGAGGTCGGTTGCCCGGCGTGGCGGACGCGACCAAGAACGTCGGCCTCGGTGGAAATCCGTGGCCGGGGTCGCTCGCCGGGGCGGCCGCATCCTTCCGGCGATCAGGACCGACCGGAGTGGTTTCACGATCCGGTCCGGGTGGATCACCGCGGGGTCGAAGGTCGGGCGGTTGATGTGGTAGGTGGACGGTATTCCGCTGGGGAATACCGTGTGGAGTGGGGGTATCCCGTCCGCGGGTCCGCCGCGACAGCGTCCGCCAGATGGGGCCTGCGGGCGGTCGCCCGGGGCGGGGCCGCGGGTGTGCGGGTGCCGCAGCGGCGGTCACGGTGCGATCCGCTGGTCACGGTGCGATCCGCTGGCCATGGGGTGATCCGCTGGCCACGGTGATTCGCCGTGCCGCCTGTCCTGGACCGTCCAGACCGCGCTGCCGTGGTCGTGCCTCGCCGTCACCAGGGTCTCGCGACTCCGTCAACCGGATCGTGAAATCGCTCCGGACCGGAGGTATGGCAGAACCAGGAAGCTATGCGCTGCCCTTGGCCCAGGCCAGCGCCGGCGCGACCAGGGGTTCCGTTGCGCCGGCCAGTGGGGTGGGCAGGGCGTCGGGGGTGAACCAGGCGAGCGCGGTCGACTCGGCGCTCACCGACTCCACGGCGCCGGGCGGGGCGATCGCGGCGTAGCGGACGTCGTAGTGCAGCGACGGGCCGCCCGAGCACTGCACATGGTGCACGTCCAGGCCGATGGGCGCCTCGCTGATCCGCAGGCCCGTGATGCCCGACTCCTCGGTCGCCTCGCGCAGCGCGGCGCCGGCCACCGACAGGTCGCCCGGCTCGCAGTGGCCGCCGAGCTGGACCCAGCGCTTGATCCGGCCGTGCAGGCAGAGCAGGACCCGCTCGGCCGCCGCGTCGACGACGAGCGCGCTCGCCGTCACGTGCCCGCCCGCGTGCTCACGCCACATGGTGGTCGCATCGGACCTTACGAATCCGAGAAACCGCTGCCGGGTCGCCTCGGCCTCCGCCGTCGGCGCCGTCCAACTCGTCAGAACCGCAAGTGCGTCGTCGTGCAGCGTCATAGTGACGGTAGGCTACCGCGACCGATCGCCAGGACGCCGAGGGGCACGCCGCCTTCCGGCACGTCGGCCGTCAGCCGAGGGTCGTCGCCGGCCTCGATCCAGACTGTCGCGAGGCCGTCAGCAGCGAGAACGGCCCGCAGTCGCTGGATCTCCATGCCGACCTCAACGGCCCGTGCGAGGTCGCCGACCGGCGCCCAAGCGACGATCGCCACTGCGGTGTTGTCCGGAACGATCACGCTCCGTGTCCGCGGGAACGGCAGATCGGGCAGGGTCACCGGACCAGGCTGGAACGCTGCGGCGTCCGTGACCTCCGCCGAGACACGCAGCCCGCGGGCCACGGCCTCCGCCGTGCCGAGCGAGAACAGGTCGGCGTCGGCGCCCCGGATCAGCTCGGCCGCTCCCGTGCCGTGCCCTTCGGTGCGGATCGGCAGTCCTCGGACCACCGCGACCGGCACCTGATCGGTCTTGCCCTTCACGAGGTCGGCGGCGGCGGCCAGCTCGTCGACGACGGCCATCTGGGTCAGCTGGAGCTCGTTGCCATACGCGTCGCGGCGTCCCCGATAGTCGGTGAGCGCGTCGATCCCGGCCGCGCCGATCGCGACGTCGGTGAGCCCGAGCCGCCACGGCCGGCCCATGGTGTCGGTGACCACGACGGCGACGGCGAGCCCGAAGCGCTCCCGGAACTCGTCGCGCAGCCAGCGTGCCGACGCGTCCGGGTCCTTGGGCAGCAGCACCAGGTGCGTCGGGTCGACGTTGGACGCGTCGATGCCGGCCGCGGCCAGCACGAACCCGTGGTGCGTCTGCACGATCCGGGTCGCACCCCGCCGCGCGACCACCCGGGCCGTCTCCGCGCGCAGGACCGCCTCGCGAGCCGTCTCCCGGGCCGGCTCGTCGAGCGGGATCTCGACGAGCTGCCCCTCGGTCTTGCTGATCACCTTGCTGGTGACCACGAGAATGTCGCCGTCCTCGATCCAGGGCGCGGCATCCCGGATCAGACCCGCGAGGTCGGCACCCGGGCGCACGTCGCCGATGCCGACGACCGGCAGCACCGAGAACCCCTGGGTCATGACACGCCCGCCACGGACAGCGCGGCCCGGACGATGGCGCCCGTGGCTGCCTCGTCGGTCATCCACAGCGGTCTGGCGTGCACCGTCAGCCCGGGCACCTCGACGCCCGCGTCGGACTCGTCGACCAGCCAGCCGTCGAGCACGCCGCCGGCGCTGCGGGCGCCGAACAGGCCGCCGACGCCGGCCGGGCTGCACTCGACGCCGACCACCGCCAGGCATTTGTCGGCCATGCCGCGCACCGGGGCGGTGCCGATGATCGGCGACACCCCGACCACGGGCGCCTTGCCGGTGGCCACCGCCTCGCGGACGGCCGGAACGGCGAGGATGGGTGCGACGCTGACCACCGGGTTGCTCGGCGCCACTAGTACGACATCTGCGGCGGCCAACGCGTCCAGCACGCCCGCCGCCGGCTTGGCCGTCTCGGCCCCCACGAACACGAAGCGCTGCGTCGGCAACTCCGCGCGGTGGCGGATCCACCACTCCTGGAAGTGGATCGCCTTCGTCACGCCGTCGACCTCGACCACCGCGTGCGTCTCCACCCGGTCGTCGCTGGCGGGCAGGACGCGGATGCCCGGCTGCCAGCGGTCGCACAGCGCATCGGTGACCGCGGAGAGCGGATAGCCGGCGTCGAGCATCCGGGTGCGCACCAGGTGCGTGGCGATGTCCTTGTCACCGAGACCGAACCAGGTGGGCTCGGCACCGTAGGCCGCCAGCTCCTCCTTGACCGTCCAGGTCTCACCGACCCGGCCCCAGCCACGCTCCGGATCGGCGCCGCCGCCCAACGTATACATCACGCTGTCGAGATCGGGGCAGATCCGCAGCCCGTGCAGAGTGACGTCGTCGCCGACGTTGACCACCGCCGTCACCTCGGCGCCCACCTCCCGGGCCACCGCGCGCACGCCGAGCAGGAAGCGCGCGCCGCCGATGCCGCCGGCCAGAACCACGATCCGCATGCCGTCAATCCTGCCCCACCGGTACGACACTTCTCCGCGGGGCCGTCGGTCTTCCGGTGCACGCAGGATTCGGGAGCAGGGACTAGGCTTCGAGCGACCTGTTTGCGATATCCACGCGTGTTCATTTCGGGAGAGCCAGTGAGCACCCAGCCACCCGACCCGACCTCGTCCGCGGCGTACTCGCCGCAGCCGGCCACCTCGCCGTACGCATCCGTGGCCCAGCCTGTCGTGGCTCAGCCGAAACCCGCGGAAGAGAAGAAGGCGCGTCAGTTCACCTCGCCGCACCGGGAGCTTGTCGCTCTCGTGCTGCTCGGCGTGAACGGCGTCTTCCTCCTCGCCGGGCTGATCACCCTGCTCACGTCGCTGGCCAGCGACTTCCTGGGCAACGCGGGCTCGTCCTTCGGCTCGTTCGTCTCCGTGGAGACCATCGCGTTGCCGATCCTCGCGGTGCTGATCGCCACGCACATCGAGCCGGCGGCGCCGAAGGCGCGCCTCGTCGTCCTCGGTGCGCTGATCGAATACGCGGTGTCCGCGCTGTTCGGCGTGGTGCTGCTGCTCGCCGGCCTCATCGGCGACCTGCAGCCCGACAGCGTGCGTCTCGGGTACGTGTTCGCCGCCTTCCTGGGCCGCCTGGGCGGTCTGGCGCTGCTCGGGCTCGTCCTGTTCCTGGTCATCCGCGTCTACCTCGGCGCATACGCACCCGCCAAGCCGCCGCAGGGTGTGTACGGTCAGCCGGCGTATCCGTACGGCCAGCCCGGATACCCGTATGCCCAGCAGCAGTACGGGCAGCAGACCGGCTCCTTCCAGCAACCTGGCTACGCGGCCGGCGCGCAGACCGTCCCGGTGCCGCAGGGCTACCCGGCACAGCCCGGCTACCAGCAGCAGACCGGCGGCTGGGCCAACCCGCAGACGACGGGCAGCAACCCGGTTGCCTCCGCCGCCGCGGCGGCGGGCTACGCGAGCCAGAGCTTCCCGGCGCAGCAGGCTCAGCCCACGTCCACCGGTGCCCCCGCGTTCACCGCGCCCACCTCCGCGGTGCCCGCGCCGACCTCGGCCGCCCCGGCGTCCGGCGCGCCGGGTTACGCCGCACCGGCCTCCGGCGCTCCCGCCTTCGGGGCCCCGGGCACGGGCGCCCAGGCGACCGGCGCACCCGCGTACACGGCTCCGGCATCCGGGGCGCCGAGCTTCGGCGCTCCCGCTTCCGGCGCTCCGTCGTTCGGCACGGGTGAGCCCGTCTCCGGTACGCCGTCCACCGAATCGCCGCTGAGCTCGCCGTTCGCGTCGTACAACGCACCGGCCACCGCGGCCGCCGACGAGCCGGTCTCCGCCTCGCCGGCCGACAGCGGCCCGTCGACGCCGCCGTCGGGCTTCGCCGCGGCCGGCTGGCCGGGCGGCACCTCCACGCACCCGGGGCCGCAGGAGAGCGCCCCGGTGCCGCAGGCGGAGGGTGAGGCGGCTTCGCCGTTCGGCAAGACGGGCGCCTTCCCGCCGGCCGGCTCCGACGCCACCACGGCATTCGCCCCGGCCTCCCCGGACGAGGCGCCGCCCGCGGTCGTCGCCGACGCCGAGGCACCGGCGGACACCGAAGCGACGGGCAGCATCCCACCCGCGGACCCGGACGCCACGGCCACGGTGATCCACCAGGCCGCGGACCCCGAGGTCACCGGCACCGTGACCCAGGCGACAACCGGACCCCGGACCGGGGACCCCGAGGCCACCGCGGCGTTCCCGCACGTCCAACCCGCCCAGGCGGACAGGCCGGCGGACCCGGACGCCACCACCGTGCTGGGGACGTCCGGCGAGGAGCCGACCGCTGCCAACATCGCCAACCCCACCTCCGGGGACGACGACACGCAGCGCACGCAGGTGATCCCGCCTCGCAGCTGAAACGACGAAAGATCTTGGAGGTCCACCCGGTGGGCCTCCAAGATCTTGCTGCGCGGCGGCATCGGGGACTAAGTCACATTCGCGGTAGGCGTTGATCCGTTCGGCGGCAGCTTAGGCTGCAATGTGTGACCTTTGCAGCCAGAAGTACCGAGGGCAACGCGATGCGCCGCGCCCTCCGTCGCGCGGCCGACGGTCGCCCGCTCGACGTGACCGAGGCGGCCGTCCTCCTGACCGCCCGCGATGCGGCCCTCGACGACCTGCTCGCCGTGGCGGGCCAGGTGCGCGACGCGGGGCTGGCCGACGCCGGTCGTCCGGGCGTGGTGACGTACTCCAAGAAGGTCTTCATCCCGCTCACCCGGCTCTGCCGCGATCGCTGCCACTACTGCACGTTCGCGACGGTCCCGCACCGGCTGCCCAGCGAATACCTCGAGATCGACGAGGTGCTCGCGATCGCCAAGGAGGGCGCGGCGCAGGGCTGCAAGGAGGCGCTGTTTACACTCGGCGACCGCCCGGAGGAGCGGTGGCCGCAGGCCAAGCGGTGGCTGGACGAGCGCGGTTACGACTCGACGCTGGACTACCTGCGCGCCTGCGCGGTGGCGGTGCTGGAGCAGACCGGCCTCCTGCCGCATCTCAACCCGGGCGTGCTGTCCTGGGCCGAGCTGCAGCGGCTCAAGCCGGTCGCGCCGAGCATGGGCATGATGCTGGAGACCACGGCGACCCGCCTGTGGTCGGAGCCGGGCGGCCCGCACTTCGGCTCGCCCGACAAGGAGCCCGCGGTGCGGCTGCGGGTGCTCGACGACGCCGGCAGGGTCGGCGTCCCGTTCACCACCGGCATCCTGATCGGCATCGGCGAGACGCTCGAGGAGCGCGCGGAGTCGCTGTTCGCGATCCGCAAGACGATGCGGGAGTACGGGCACATCCAGGAGATCATCGTCCAGAACTTCCGCGCCAAGCCCGACACGGCGATGCGCGGGATGCCCGACGCCGAGCTGCACGACCTGGCCGCCACGATCGCCGTCACCCGGCTGGTCCTCGGCCCGAGGGCGCGCATCCAGGCCCCGCCGAACCTCATCGACGAGGAGTACGGTCTCCTCCTGCGGGCCGGCATCGACGACTGGGGCGGCGTCTCGCCGGTCACGCCCGACCACGTCAACCCCGAGCGCCCCTGGCCCGCCATCGACGAGCTGGCGCGGCAGAGCGCGAAGGCGGGCTTCACGCTCAGGGAGCGCCTGACCATCTACCCGGAGTACGCCAAACGCGGCGTCCCGTGGATCGACGCCCGCCTGGCGGCCCATCTCGCGGCGCTGATGGACGCGGAGACCGGCCTCGCCGACGAGCGCGCGATGCCGGCCGGCCTGCCGTGGCAGGAGCCGGACGGCGGCTACGAGGACAGTGGCCGCACCGACCTGCACGCCGCGATCGACACCGAGGGCCGCACCGACGACCGCCGCGGCGACTTCGACACGGTGTACGGCGACTGGCAGGAGGTCGCCGCCCGCGTGCGGACGACCAGCGTCCAGCGGCTCGACAGCGACGTCCACAGTGGATTGAAGCTGGCCGCGGAGCATCCGGCGAAGCTGCTCGACAAGGAGCACGAGGCCGAGGCGCTGGCGCTGTTCAATGTGGACGGCCCCGGGCTCGAGGCGCTCGTCGGGATCGCCGACGACCTGCGCCGTGATGCGGTCGGCGACGACATCACCTACGTGATCAACCGGAACATCAACTTCTCCAACGTCTGCTACGTCGGCTGCCGGTTCTGCGCGTTCGCCCAGCGCGAGCGGGACGCCGACGCCTACCGCCTGTCCTACGAGCAGGTCGCCGACCGGGCCGAGGAGGCCTGGCACGCGGGCGCCTCCGAGGTCTGCATGCAGGGCGGGATCGACCCGAAGCTCCCGATCACGGCATATGCGGATCTGGTACGGGCCGTGAAGGCCCGCGTCCCCGACATGCACGTCCATGCGTTCAGCCCGATGGAGGTCGTCACCGCCGCGGCGAAGGCCGGCGTCTCGATCCGCGACTGGCTCGTCCAGCTCAAGGAGGCGGGCCTGGACACCATCCCGGGAACGGCCGCGGAGATCCTCGACGACGAGGTCCGGTGGGTGCTCACCAAGGGCAAGCTGCCGACGTCGGCGTGGGTCGAGGTGGTCACCACCGCGCACGAGCTGGGCATCCGGTCGAGCTCGACGATGATGTACGGCCACGTCGACCACCCCGGCCACTGGCTCGGCCATTTCCGGGTGCTGGCCGGGATCCAGGACCGCACGGGCGGCTTCACCGAGTTCGTGGCGCTGCCGTTCGTCCACCACAGCGCGCCGATCTACCTGGCCGGCATCGCCCGGCCCGGCCCGACCTGGCGCGACAACCGGGCCGTTCACGCGATGGCCCGGGTGCTGCTGCACGGCCGGATCGACAACGTCCAGTGCTCGTGGGTGAAGCTCGGCGACGAGGGCACGGTGGCGATGCTGCGCGGCGGCGCCAACGACCTCGGCGGCACGCTGATGGAGGAGACCATCTCGCGGATGGCCGGTTCGGAGCACGGCTCCGCCCGCACGAGGGAGGAGCTCGAAGCCATCGGTAAGGCCGCGGGTCGCCCGGTCCGTGAGCGCACGACCGTCTACGGCCGGGTGTCCGCCAGGTCCTAAGGCAATGCCCCGGTCGTCGGCACCATGGCGATGGCCGCGATGATCCCGGCGAGCAGCAGGAGCATGAGGATCCGGCGGCCAGGGATGAGTATCGCCAGCAGCAACGCGCCGCCGGTGACACGCAGCGGGTGGGTGTGCACCTGGACGACCGGCCAGCCGATGTTGGGCAGGATCAGCCGCACCGGCCCGATCACGTGGTTCCGGTCGACCGCCTTGGCGTCCGGCTGCTGGTTGGCGTCGCCCTTGAGCACGAGCGTCCCGTCCGCGGCCTGGCTGACGACGCGGTGCGTGACGGGACCGCGCGGGTCGGTGTACGTGACGATCTCGTACACCGCCACCGACTTTGCGTGCGGATCGACGAACACTAGGTCACCGGAGTGCATCGCCGGCGCCATCGAGTCCGACGTCACGACGTAGGGCTTCCATCCCAGCCCGACGATCCCGACGGTGAAGACGATGACGGACAGGGCCACACCCAGGAGCAGCCGCTGGATCACTGCCGCCATTTCGGCTGCCGCCACGGCGGCTTGAGCAAACTCACGAAGACTTCTTCCGGCGCGTCCGGCGTGTCGCCCGTTACCTCCGGCGGGTCTTCATCGGTATGGGTACGGCACGTGGGTAAGAGTGATCGCCCGGGTGGGCCTATTTATCAGGTTCGGCTTGACGACGCACGCATTACACGCGTGTAATTTCACGGGGGATGTTCGAGGGTGAGTGCAGTCAGTCACCTAGCGGACATAAGGGAACACCGCGCCGAGGTACTACACCTTGTAGGACATGCGCCTTCCGCGTGGGGGGTTGCGCCGGCATTGACGCCGGTGCGCAAGAAGGAGGCACGCTGATGGACGGCCGACCAGTCGTGGCCGACCTGCTGGGTAACGCTCCGGAGTGGCAAGAACGCGCTTTGTGCTCGCAGACCGACCCGGAGGCATTCTTTCCGGAGAAGGGTGGGTCGACTCGCGAGGCCAAGCGCATCTGCTCGCGCTGCGAGGTGAGGGCGGACTGCCTGGAGTACGCGTTGGGGCATGACGAGCGCTTCGGAATTTGGGGCGGTCTCTCGGAGCGAGAGCGCCGCAAGCTCAAACGACGGGCTGCCTAGCGGGATCGGAAATGCATGTGAAAATTGGGCGCTGGCGATGCCGGCGCCCAATTTCATGCATCCGGGGGGATCACGCGCAGATGTCCGCGCCGTCCGAGCGGATGCTGCTGGTCGGTTTCTTCGCGATGGGGTGCTGGCCGAGCCGCCTCACGAACCGCCTCGGCGAGTGCGACGAGATCGTCGTTGGTCGGCGGGGGCGGGCCGTACTCTCCTTCATGCCGCACCAGGTCCCAGCCGCGCGGTGCGGTGAGGCCGCGGGCATGGGACTCGCACAGGTCGTAGGAGTGGGGTTCGGCGAACGCGGCCAACGGGCCGACGACCGCGGTCGATTCGGCATAAACGTACGTCAACGTCGCAACGGGCTGTCGGGGGCAACCGTTGCGCGAGCATCGACGTGGGGTCCTCACGGCCAGACGGTATCGCTCCGCGAGGCTCCGCCCAACCCGGTAGCCCTGCGACACGCCGTGGTGACCCAGGCGACACGCCCGCTCGGGCGATCGGGCCCGGGCAGTACGCTGACTAGGTGGCGAGCCCAGACCGACGACGCAGCGGACCGGGACGGCGTGGCCGGGACCGGCACGGCCGGGGGCTGCGCGGTCGACTCGTGCCCGCGTCCCTGCCGATGTCGCGCACCCGCGCCGAGATGTTCGACGACCTGGTCCTCGACTCCGTCGAGCAGCTTGAGCAGCGGTTCGCTCAGGAGTTGGCCGGCGTGGAGTTCGCCGTCGAGGACGTGCCGCCCGACCTCAACGTCTACGACTCCGACGTGCTGGAGGACGGCGAGGTCCCGCTGGCGCGGCTGTTGCCCGGCCGTCCGGGCCGCCATGGCGTGCCGCCGCGCATCGTGCTGTACCGCCGGCCGCTCGAGTTCCGGGCCGCCGACCACGACGACCTGGCCGACCTGGTCCACGACGTGATCATCGAGCAGGTGGCGAACCTCCTCGGCGTCTCTCCCGAGGACCTCGACAACTGACCGGGCTCTAGGCACCGAGGACCCGGGACATCAGGGCGGCGCGGCGGGACGGGCGGCCGGTCCGCAGCTCGGCCGCGTCGGCGCCGGTCATCAGCCGCAGGCTCGCGTTCACGCCCAGCCAGCGCAGCGGCTCGGGCTCCCAGCGGGGCGAGCGGTGCCCGACCCACGGGAGTGCGGTCAGCTCCGAGGAGACCCCGCGGATCAGGTCGGCCAGGGTCCGGCCGGCCAGGTTCGAGGTGCCGACGCCGTCACCGACGTAGCCGCCCGCCCAGCCGAGGCCGCTCGCCGGGTCGAGGCCGACGGAGGCCATCCAGTCGCGGGCGATGCCGAGCGGACCGCCCCAGGTGTGGGTGATCTCCGCGTCCACCAGAGCCGGGAACAGCTCGACGAGGACCCGGCGCAGCTCCGCGAAGACCCGCGGCTCGCGGTCGAAGGAGGGCTCGATCGCCGAGCCGTAGTGGTACGGGGCGCCCCGGCCGCCGAACGCCAGCCGGTCGTCGGCGGTGCGTTGGCCGTAGATGATGAGGTACCGGTGGTCGGAGAACGTCTCGCGCCGCGCCAGGCCCGCCGACGACCAGAACGACGCCGGCAGCGGCTCGGTGGCCACCATGAGCGAGTACACCGGCACCATCGCCCGGCGCAGCCCGGGAAGGCGTGGCGTGAAGCCCTCGGTGGCGCGGACGACGATCGGTGCCCGTACCGTCCCGTGTGGAGTCTCGACGCGGCCCTCGGTGACCGCACGGGCCGGCGTCCGTTCGTAGATCCGTATTCCGCGCCGTTCGCACGTGTCGGCGAGGCCCCGCACGAGCTTGGCCGGCTGGATCGCGGCACAGTGCGGTGTGTACGTGCCGCCGACAACGCCGGCGGCGCCGACGCGCTCCGTCGCCTCGGCGGCGGAGAGGAGGTCGAGCCGGATGCCGAACTCGGCGGCGGAGGCGGCCTCGTGGCGGGCCCGCTCGAGCTGCACCGGGTTGCGCGCGAGGACGACCGTGCCGCCCTTGGCGTAGTCGCAGTCGATGCCCTCCTCCGCGGCGACCCGGCCGACCTCGTCCACGGTGGATTCCATGGCGGCGTTCAGCGCGAGCGCCCGGTCGCGGCCGTAGGTGCGGGCCAGCGCGGCGACGGACTTCGGGAACAGCGCCGAGCACCAGCCGCCGTTGCGGCCGCTGGCACCGAAGCCGGCGGTCTCCGCCTCCACCACCACGATCCGCAGCGACGGGTCGGCCCGGATGAGGTAGTAGGCGGTCCACAGGCCCGTGTATCCGGCACCGACGATCGCCACGTCGGCGTCGACGTCACCGGGCAGCGCCGCCCGCGGCTCGACCGGCGGCAGGGCGGACATCCAGTAACTCATGCTTCACCTTCGATGAGTGCGCCGCGTACCGTCCGCAGCGGGACGACGCCGACCGGCGGGGACCAGCCCTCGTCCTCCGGGGACGACTCCGGCGGGCCGGCGCTGACCTTCACCGACCACTCGGTGAGCGGCAGCGCCAGCACGAGCGTCGCCGCCAGTTCCTTCCGCGACGGCGGCCGCACCAGCTCCCACCGCCCGGGCAGGATGTGCTCGCTGATCGCCCGCAGCGCCGGGACCTGGTCCTCGACCACCTCGCACCGGCCGAGGACCATTGCCGAGCGGTACCACATGGAGGTCTCGAACGCGCTGCGCGCCAGCACCAGCCCGTCGAGCAGCATCACCGAGAAGCAGCACGGCGCACCGGCGGCGAGTTCCCGGAAGAGCCGGCTGCCGGTCGAGCCGTGGAACAGCACCGTGTCGCCGGACCGGCCGTAGGCGACCGGGACCGCGAACGGCTGTCCGTTGTGGACGATCGCCACGTGGCCGGCCATCCCCGCGTCGAGGATGTCCCGCAGGACGGCGGGATCGGTGACCGCCAGCTCGGGGAGCCGGCGGACCCGGATCCGCTCTACAGGCGCGCCCATGCCTCGGTCAGCACCGACCGCAGGATCTGCTCGATCTCGGCGAAGTGCTGCTCGTCGCAGATCAGCGGCGGGGCCAACTGGATCACCGGGTCGCCGCGGTCGTCGGCGCGGCAGTACAGGCCGGCGTCGAAGAGCGCCTTGGACAGGAACCCGCGCAGCAGCGCCTCGGACTCCTGGTCGTTGAACGTCTCCTTGGTGACCTTGTCCTTGACCAGCTCGATGCCGAAGAAGAAGCCGTCGCCCCGGACGTCGCCGACGATCGGCAGGTCGTAGAGGCGTTCGAGGTACGACCGGAACACCGGTGAGTTGGTCCGGACGTGCTCGTTGAGCCCTTCACGCTCGAAGATGTCGAGGTTGGCGAGCGCGACCGCCGAGCCCACCGGGTGGCCGCCGTAGGTGATGCCGTGGGCGAACCAGCTCGCGCCCTCCAGGAACGGCTCGGCCAGCCGCTCCGCCACGAGCATCGCGCCGAGCGGCACGTAACCCGAGGTGAGGCCCTTGGCGACGGTGATGATGTCCGGCTGGTAGCCGTACCGCGTGGCGCCGAAGTACTCGCCGAGCCGGCCGAACGCGCAGATGACCTCGTCGGAGACGAGCAGGACGTTGTACCGGTCGCAGATCTCGCGCACGCGCTGGAAGTATCCGGGCGGGGGAGGGAAGCAGCCGCCGGCGTTCTGCACCGGCTCCAGGTAGACGGCGGCGACGGTCTCCGGGCCCTCGAACTCGATGGCCTCGGCGATGCGGTCGGCTGCCCAGACGCCGAACTGCTCCTCCGACATGGACTGGTCGGGCCGGCGGTAGTAGTTGGTGTTCGGCACCCGGAACGCGCCGGGCACGAGTGGCTCGAACTCCTGCTTCAGCAAGGGGATGCCGGTGATCGACAGGGCGCCCATCGAGGTGCCGTGGTAGGCGATCGAGCGGGACAGCACCTTGGTCTTGAGCGGCTTGCCGGTGCGCTTGAAGTACGACCGGGCGAGCTTCCACGCGCTCTCGACGGCCTCCGAGCCGCCGGTGGTGAAGAAGACGCGGTTGAGATCGCCGGGGGTGATGCCGGCGAGCCGCTCGGCCAGCTCGATGGCCTTCGGGTGCGCGTACGACCACAGGGGGAAGTAGGCGAGCTCCGCGGCCTGCTTGGCGGCGGCCTCGGCGAGCTCGTGCCGCCCGTGGCCGGTCTGCACGACGAACAGCCCGGACAGCCCGTCGAGGTACCGCTTGCCGGTGCTGTCGTAGATGTACGGCCCGTCGCCCCGCACGATCACCGGCACCGGTGCGTCCTTGTACGCCGACAGGCGGGTGAAGTGCATCCAGAGGTGGTCGCGCGCGGCTGTGTCGAGTTGAGCGGCGTCGGGCTGCTGATCGGTCATCGTGTCCCCCACGCATAGGTCTGCTTGGCGAGCTTGAGGTAGACGAAGGTTTCCGTGGCCGTCACGCCAGGGATGCTCCGGATCGTGTCGTTGAGAAGGTCGAGCAGGTGCTCGTCGTCGGTGCACACCAGCTCGACGAGCAGGTCGAAGCCGCCCGCGCAGATGACCACGTAGTCGATCTCGGGCACCGCGGCGAGGGACTTCGCGACCGGCCGGAGGTCTCCTTCGACCTTGACCCCGATCATCACCTGCCGGGCGAAGCCCAGCGTGAGGGGATCGGTGACCGCCACGATCTGCATGACGCCGGTGTCCAGCAGTCGTTGCACCCGTTGGCGGACAGCCGCCTCCGAGAGGCCGACGACCTTGGCGAGGGCGGCGTAGGACATACGGCCATCGCGCTGCAGCTGCTCGATGATCCGCTTGTTGACGTCGTCGAGGACGGGCTCGGTCACATGTGGATTCTTGCCCAAGGACTACCTGTTGGCAACTAATTCCATGGCCGATAAACGAGCGATCTACGGAATCGTGATCCGCTTGAGTGTGTGGGGAGCCGTGACGGACCGGGCCGGCCTGTTTCAGCGGGATGACGACCGTGACCCCGCGTTGATCGCATAGCGCTTTTCGTTGTGCGGCTCGATCGTGACGACGGAATCCCTTGTGAGTGATGGCACAGCGTGTCAGGATCAGTCGTCGGTCATCGCCCCCCAACGAGTCTGCACCGACACTGAGATCCGTAGGAGCCCCCGTGCGAAAACCCTCTCGCCCGCCGCTCTCTCCAGAAGCGGCCGCCCTCCTGAACGCGACCGGACTCTCCCGCCGGAATCTCATGCGTGGCCTGCTCGCCGGTGGTGCCTTCATGGCGACCGGTGGTGCGCTGGCGGCATGTGGCACAAAGCCCGTGAAGAAGCCGGAAGCCAGCGGTAGCCCGGCCTGTGTCGGCACCGACGTGTCGGCGACCGAGAAGAAGATCAACTTCTCGAACTGGCCGCTCTACATGGACGTCGACGAGAACGACGAGAAGAAGCGCCCGACGCTCGACGCGTTCCAGTCGAAGACCGGCATCACGGTCTCGTACAACGAAGACGTCAACGACAACAACGAGTTCTTCGGCAAGGTCCGCAACCAGTTGCAGGCCTGCCAGTCCATCGATCGCGACATCATGGTGCTCACCGACTGGATGGCGTCGCGGGTCGTCGGCCTCGGCTGGGTCCAGCCGTTCGACAACAGCAAGACCCCGAACTACACCAAGAACGTTCTCGCCACGCTGCGGAACCGGCCGTGGGACAAGGACATGAACCACGCCGCGCCGTGGCAGTCCGGCCTCACCGGCCTGGCCTACAACGCCAAGGTCACCAAGGAGATCCGCACCGTCGACGAGCTGCTGACCCGCTCCGACCTCAAGGGCAAGGTCGCCGTGCTCTCGGAGATGCGCGACACGATGGGCCTGGTCCTGCTCGCGATGGGCAAGGACCCCGCCAACGTCTCGGAGGCCGACTTCGACGCGGGCATCGAGAAGATCAAGAAGGCCGTCGACTCCGGCCAGATCCGCAAGTTCACCGGCAACGACTACAAGGAGGACCTCGCCAAAGGCGACCTCGCCGCGTGTGTCGCGTGGTCCGGTGACATCATCCAACTCGCCGCCGAGGACGAGAACATCAAGTTCGTCACGCCGGAGTCGGGCCTGATGCTGTGGTCGGACAACATTCTCATCCCGTCCACGGCGACCCACAAGGCCAACGTCGAGCAGCTCATCGACTACTACTACGACCCCAAGGTCGCCGCGGAACTGGCCGCCTACGTCAACTACATCTGCCCGGTGCAGGGTGCGCAGGAAGCCATGCAGCAGATCGACCCCGACCTGGCCGACAATGCGCTGATCTTCCCCGACACGGCCACCCTCGGTAAGGTCCACGCCTTCAAGCCCTTGACCGAGGCCGAGGACAAGAAGTTCGCCGAGAAGTTCGAAGCGGTTTCCGGAGCCTGACACATGACCGATTCGAAACGGAGCGAAGAGGCCGGCGCCAGCGGTGCCGACCTCCACCTGGTCGGCATGACAAAGCGGTTCGGATCCTTCACGGCGGTCGACGACCTGACCCTCACGGTGCCCAAGGGCTCGTTCTTCGCTCTGCTCGGCGCGTCCGGGTGCGGCAAGACGACCACCCTGCGGATGATCGCGGGCCTCGAAGAGCCGACAGCCGGCCGGGTGCTGCTCGACGACCAGGACGTGACCCGGCTGCGGCCCTACAAGCGGCCGGTCAACACGGTGTTCCAGTCCTACGCCCTCTTCCCGCACCTCACCATCGCGGACAACGTCGCGTTCGGCCTGCGCCGCCGCGGCGTGAAGCAGTACGCCGACCAGGTGGAGCGGATGCTCCACCTGGTCGAGATGGACGGCTTCGGCAGGCGCAAGCCGGCCCAGCTCTCCGGCGGCCAGCAGCAGCGCGTCGCGCTGGCGCGGGCGCTCATCAACCACCCGCAGGTGTTGCTGCTCGACGAGCCGCTCGGTGCGCTCGACCTCAAGCTGCGCCGCCAGATGCAGGTGGAGCTCAAGCGGATCCAGACCGAGGTCGGCATCACGTTCGTCCACGTCACCCACGACCAGGAGGAGGCCATGACCATGGCCGACACGGTCGCGGTGATGAACGCGGGGAAGATCGAGCAGCTCGGCACGCCCGTCGACATGTACGACTTCCCCGGCACCGCCTTCGTCGCGAACTTCCTCGGCCAGTCCAACCTCCTCGCCGCGACCGTCACCGGGCGCAGCGGCGACGACGTGCTCGTCGAGGCGTACGGCGGCCGTTACTCCGTGCCGGCCGCGCGAGCCCGCGCCGCCGACGGGACGGTCTGGCTCGGCGTCCGCCCGGAGAAACTGCACGTCGGCACCGAGGTGCTGGCCGGCCACCAGGGGGTGCGCGGCATCGTGACCGACTCCTCCTACATGGGCGTCAGCACGCAGTACCTGGTGCGGGCGCCGTGGGGGGACGAGCTGACCGTGTTCGTGCCCAACTCGGGCGTGGCCGCGCCGCTGGCGGTGGCCAGCGAGGTGACCGTCTCCTGGCGGCCCGAGCACGCCTTCCTGCTCTCCCGGCCGGCGAACGAGACCCAGGCGCCGGTCGTGGACGCGGAGGAAGTGTCGGCATGAGCGCGTTGGGGCACGTCGGGTCGACCACGCCGACCAAGCCGGTCAAGCTCGAGAAGCCGCGGAAGAAGTGGCTGCCGTACCTCCTGCTGCTCCCCGGCGGCCTCTGGCTGATCGTCTTCTTCGCCATCCCCGCCGTGCAGTTGTTCGCGACCAGCCTCTACGACCCGGAGGGGTCGCTGGAGGAGGGCTACGCGATGACCTGGGCCTTCGGCAACTACGCCGACGCGGTCCAGGAGTACCTGCCGCACTTCGGCCGCTCGATCGGCTACGCCGCGCTCACGACCGTCATCTGCCTGGTCATCGGCTATCCGCTGGCCTACGCGATCGCGCTTAAGGGCGGCCGGTGGAAGAGCCTCCTGCTCATCTGCGTGATCGCGCCCTTCTTCACCAGCTTCCTGATCCGCACGCTGGCGTGGAAGGTGATCCTCTCCGACGGGGGCCCGGTCGTGTCGGCGCTCACCGCGCTGCACGTGCCGCTGCCCGACGGCCGGCTCCTGGCGACGACCCCCGCCGTGATCGCCGGCCTGGTCTACAACTTCCTGCCGTTCATGGTGCTGCCGCTCTACGCCAGCCTGGAGAAGCTCGACCCACGGCTCATCGAGGCGGCCGGCGACCTCTACGCCCGGCCGGTGTCCCGGTTCACCCGGGTCGTGCTGCCGCTGTCGATGCCCGGTGTCGTGGCCGGCACGTTGCTCACGTTCATCCCCGCCGCCGGCGATTACATCAACGCGCAACTGCTCGGGACGAACCGGCAGTACATGATCGGCAACGTCATCCAGTCGAAGTTCCTTCGGGTGGGCGATTACCCCGCCGCCGCCGCGCTGTCGTTCACGCTGATGGCGGCGATCCTCGTGCTGGTCTTCGTCTACGTCCGCCGCGCCGGCACGGATGAGGTGCTGTGATGCTCTACCGCGTCCGCCGCTACCTCGCCGACCACTGGGTCATGGCGGTCGGCCTGCTCGTCCTGCTGTACCTCTTCGTGCCGATCGCCGTGGTCGCCGCCATGTCGTTCCGCGACGCCGGCCGCAACGCCCCCTACACCCTGCAGAACTACAAGTTCACGTGGGACCACTGGGCGAACCCGTTCGGCGCCGCCGGCATCGGTCACGCGTTCTGGCTGAGCATCGGCATCGCGCTGCTCGCCACGCTCGGCGCGACGATCCTCGGCACGCTGATGTCGTTCGCCCTGGCCCGCCACCGTTTCCGCGGCCGCGCCGCGACCAACACGCTCATCTTCCTGCCGATGGCCACCCCGGAGATCGTGATGGGGTCGTCGCTGCTGGCGCTGTTCGTCGCGTCCGGGGTGCCGCTGGGCTTCTGGACCGTCGTGATCGCCCACGTCATGTTCTGCCTGTCGTTTGTCGTCGTCACCGTCAAGGCCCGCCTCGCCGGCCTCGACCCGCGGCTGCAGGAGGCCGCGATGGACCTCTACGCCAACGAGACGCAGACCTTCCTGCGGATCACGCTGCCCCTGGTCATGCCGGGCATCGTGGCCGCGGCGCTGCTGTCGTTCTCGCTGTCGTTCGACGACTTCATCGTCACCAACTTCAACTCCGGCAGCGTCGTCACGTTCCCGATGTACGTCTGGGGCGCCTCACAGCGCGGCATCCCGCCGCAGATCAACGTGATCGGCACCGCCATGTTTGTCATCTCCTTCCTCGTCGTCCTCCTCGGACAGTTGCCACGCCTGCGCCGAAAGGCTTGATATCCATGCGTCTGCTGATCGTCGGCGCCGGCGGCGTCGGCTCTGCCGCCGTACGCATCGCCGCCCGCCGCTCGTTCTTCGAGCACTGTGTGGTCGCGGACTACTCGCTGGAGCGCGCTGTCGCCGCCGTCGCGGCCGTGGACGACCCGCGCTTCAGCGCGGTCCAGCTCGACGCCTCCTCGGCTCCCGCCGTGGCGGCCCTCTGCCGGGCGCGGACGGTCACCCACGTGCTCAACGCCGTCGATCCCCGGTTCGTCATGCCGATCTTCGACGGCGCCCTCGCCGGCGGCGCCGACTACCTCGACATGGCGATGTCCCTGTCGAAGCCCCATCCCTCGCGGCCGTACGAGCTGACCGGGGTGAAGCTCGGCGACGAGCAGTTCGCCGCCGCCGACAAGTGGGAGGCCGCGGACCGGCTGGCGCTCGTCGGTATCGGCGTCGAGCCGGGGCTGTCCGACGTCTTCGCCCGCTACGCGGCCGACGAACTGTTCGCCGAGGTGCACGACGTCGGCGTCCGCGACGGCGGCAACCTGGTGGTCGACGGCTACGAGTTCGCGCCGTCGTTCTCGATCTGGACGACGATCGAGGAGTGCCTCAACCCGCCGGTCATCTATGAGAAGGACCGGGGTTGGTACGTCACGATGCCGTTCTCGGAGCCGGAGCTGTTCGACTTCCCGGAGGGCATCGGCCCGGTCGAGTGCGTCAACGTCGAGCACGAGGAGGTCCTGCTCATCCCGCGCTGGGTCGACGCACGGCGGGTCACCTTCAAGTACGGCCTGGGCGACGAGTTCATCGAGGTCCTCAAGACGCTGCACAAGCTCGGCCTGGACACCACGAAGAAGGTGCGCGTGGGCAGCATCGAGATCTCGCCGCGCGACGTCGTCGCCGCGTGCCTGCCCGACCCGGCAACGCTCGGCGACCGCATGCACGGCAAGACGTGCGCCGGCACCTACGTGACCGGCCTGGGCAAGGACGGCCGCCCCCGGGCCACGTACCTCTACCACGTCGTGGACAACGCCTGGTCGATGCGGGAGTACGGCTCGCAGGCCGTGGTCTGGCAGACGGCCATCAACCCGATCGTGGCCCTGGAACTGCTGGCGGCCGGCACCTGGTCCGGCACCGGCGTCCTGGGCCCGGAGGCCCTGCCGGCCCGCCCGTTCCTGGACCTGCTCACCGGGTACGGCTCACCGTGGGGTATGCAGGAGAAATGACCAGATATGGCGCGATGTTCGGCCCGGACATCACGTTTCTCGGCGTGCCGCCCTGCGACCTGGCCGACCCGGCCTCCTACGCGGATGCCGACGTCGTCATCGTCGGCGCGCCGTTCGACGGCGGCACGTCGCACCGGCCCGGCACGCGCTTCGGCCCGCAGGCGATCCGGCAGGCCTGTTACCTCCCGCACGACGGCTCCCGCCCGTCGCTGGCGCTGCGGGTCGACGCGCTGCAGGACCTCCGGGTCCTCGACGCGGGCGACGTCGAGATGTTCTCCGGCGACGCGGTGCGCTCGGTCAAGGCACTGGAGGATGCGGTACACGCTGTGGCGTCCTCCAGCGCGATCCCGGTGATCCTCGGCGGCGACCACACGATCGCGTGGCCGGACGCCACGGGCGTGGCCCGCAAGATCGGCTTCGGCCGGGTGTCGATGGTGCACTTCGACGCGCACGCCGACACCGGCGACACCGAGTTCGGCTCCCTGGTCGGCCACGGCCAGCCGATGCGCCGCCTGATCGAGTCGGGCGCCGTCCGCGGCGACCGCTTCCTGCAGATCGGCCTGCGCGGCTACTGGCCCGGCCCGGCGACGCTGGACTGGATGGCGCAGCAGCGGATGCGGTCGTACGAGATGACCGAGATCGTCGCCCGTGGGCTGGACGAGTGCCTGACCGAGGCGTTCGGCATCGCGGTGGACGACTGCGACGGCGTGTTCCTGTCGGTCGACGTCGACGTGGTGGACCCCGGGATGGCACCCGGCACGGGGACGCCGGAGCCGGGTGGCCTGACCGCGCGCCAGCTCCTCGACGCGGTACGCCGGTGCTGCTACGAGCTGCCGATCGTCGGCGTGGACGTCGTCGAGGTCAGCCCGCCCTACGACCACGCCGAGATCACCGCCTACCTGGCCAACCGCGTGGTCCTGGAGGCGCTGTCGGCGCTGGCCCGCCGCCGGAGGGGCGACGCCTGGGATCCCCGTCAGCCGCTACTCGACGGCCGCTGACCCACCCGCCGCTCCGCGCCCCGCTCCCGCGCCCCCGCTCCGCTCCCGTACCCCCGTTGCGCGATCTTGGAGTTGTGGTCCTGACTATTTCCGTTTATGTCGGACAAGTTAGGGACCACAACTCCAAGATCGCGCACCTGAGAGGGGCGGGGGTTGTCCACAGGAGAGGTGTTGTCCACAGGAGGGTGTCGGGGTGTCAGCGGAACGTGCGGTGTCGCGGAATGCTTTCGGTCATGTCCGGGATCCTTTACCCGTATCGATACCTGTTGGATCGTGGCTTGACACGTCCGCGCGTCCGTGACGGTGCCCTGGTGCGCGTTACGCGTGGCGTTTACCTCGGAGGCGACGCGAGCTCGATGACCGAGCTCAGGGCACTGTTCCTGCGGCTACCTGACGACGTCCTGCTGAGCCACTGGTCGGCGGCCCACGTCTACGGCTTTGCGGGACAGCCTGACCGGGTGCACGTCATGGTGCCTGCAGGCCTCGCGCGGCCCGAGATCAGCGGCGTCGTGACCCATGAGGCCGTTGTTCCGGTCCTCGACCCTGTGCTGATCGGCGGTATCCCGGTCGTTCCGCCCGCCCGCGCTGCCATCGACCTGGCGAAACTGCAACGGCGACTCGATGCGATCGCCACGCTGGATGCGGCATTGCGTGTCGGCGTCTGCGATGCCGCCGACTTGGCCGGCGAGGTATGTCGGCACTCCGGCCTGAAAGGCGTGCGGCAGGCGCGGGAACTCGTCCCGCTCGCGGACGGCCGCGCGGCGTGCGCTCAGGAGAGCCACCTCAGATTGATGCTGTTCGACGGCAAGTTGCCGTCGCCCGAGCCGCAGTTCTGGATTCTTGACGACGAGGGAGTGGGCCGGTATCGCCTGGACCTAGCCTATCCGCGGCATCGCGTGGGCCTGGAGTACGACGGCGCCTCACACCTCGAGCCTATGACCTTCCGTCGGGATCGCACCCGGATGAACTGGCTGGCCGACCGGGGATGGGTCATGCGCTACTTTACGGCGGACGACCTGTACAAGCATCCGGCCGCGCTGCTGTCGACGGTCCGCTCCCTCCTTTCGTGATCTTGGAGTTGTGGTCCCTAACTTGTCCGACATAAACCGAAATAGTCAGGACCACAACTCCAAGATCGCGTGAAAGGGGCGCGGTCGTCATCCGAGCGCTGACTTCAGCAGGGTCAGGGCTTGCTTCAGGGTCGTGTCGTCCATCACCAGCGGCGGGAGGAAGCGGATCACGTTGCTGTGCGTGCCGCAGGTCAGCAGCAGCAGGCCCGCCTCGTGCGCCGCCTTCTGGATCGCTGCCGTCCGCGCGGGATCCGGGGTCGCGCCCAGCGGGGCACCCCGGCCGTGCACCCGCTCGGCCGTCAGCGCGCCCGGCGCGGCCGAGCCCGGCACGACGATCTCCATCGCCAGCATCGCGCCCCGGCCACGGACATCGCCGATGAACGGGTGGTCCGCCGCCATCGCACGCAGGCGGGGCAGCATCACCGACTCGATCCGGCGGGCGGCGGCGCACAGGTCCAGCTCCCGCATCGTCTCGATCGACGCGAGCGCCGCCGCGCAGGCGACGGGGTTGCCACCGTACGTGCCGCCCAGCCCGCCGACGTGCACCGCGTCCATCATCGACGCCCGCCCGGTCACGGCCGCCAGCGGAAGGCCGCCGGCGATGCCCTTCGCGGTCGTGATGAGATCGGGCTCCACGCCCTCGAACGTCGAGGCGAACCAGTCGCCCGTGCGGCAGAACCCGGTCTGGATCTCGTCGGCGACGAAGAGGGCGCCTGCCGCCTTGGCCCACGCCGAGAGCGACGACAGGAAGCCCGGCGCGGGCACCACGAAGCCACCCTCGCCCTGGATCGGCTCGATCAGCACCGCGGCGACCTGGTCGGCGCCCACCTGCTTCTCGATCATGTTGATCGCCAGGGCTGCCGCGTCCGGCCCGGTGAGGCCGTCGCGGAACGGGTACGACATCGGCACCCGGTAGATCTCCCCGGCGAACGGGCCGAAGCCGTGCTTGTATGGCATCGACTTCGCCGTCAGCGCCATCGTCAGGTTGGTCCGGCCGTGGTACGCGTGGTCGAACACGACGACGGCCTGCCTGCCGGTCGCGTGCCGGGCGATCTTCACGGCGTTCTCCACCGCCTCGGCGCCCGAGTTGAACAGCGCCGACCGCTTCTCGAACGCCCCGGGCGTCAGCGAGTTCAGCTGCTCGCAGACCGCGACGTAGCTCTCGTACGGCGCGATCATGAAGCAGGTGTGGGTGAACCGCTCGGCCTGCCGCCGCACCGCCTCGACGACCCGCGGTGCGGCGTTGCCGACGTTGGTGACCGCGATGCCGGCCGCCAGGTCGATCCACTCGCGGCCGTCCACGTCGGTCAGCGTGCCGCCCCCGGCGTGGTCCACATAGGACGTGATCATGCTGCCGACACCTCGCGCGACGGCGGCGGTGCGGCGCTTGTGGAGGTCTGAGGACAGCGACATCACAGCTCGATGTTGTGCATGACGTGCTTGACGCGGGTGTAGTCCTCCAGCCCGTACATGGACAGGTCCTTGCCGTAGCCGGACTGCTTGAACCCGCCGTGGGGCATCTCGGCGACGATCGGGATGTGGGTGTTGACCCACACGCAGCCGAAGTCGAGGCGCCGGGTCATGCGCATCGCGCGGCCGTGGTCCTTGGCCCAGACCGACGCCGACAGGCCGTATTCGACGCCGTTGGCCCAGCGGACCGCCTCGTCCTCGTCGGTGAACCGCTGCACGGTGATGACTGGGCCGAAGACCTCGTCCTGGATGATCTCGTCGTCCTGGCGCAGGCCGGAGACGACCGTGGGGGAGTAGAAGAAGCCCCTGTCGCCGACCCGGGCGCCGCCGGTGTTGAGCTTCGCGTGGTCGGGCAGCCGGTCGATGAAGCCGCCGACGCGGGCGAGCTGGTTGGCGTTGTTCAGCGGGCCGTAGAGGATGTCCTCGTCGTCCGGCGCGCCCGTCTTCGTCGCGGCGGCCTGCTCGCTGATCGCGGCCACGAAGTCCTCGTAGATGCCGGGGCCGGCGAGCACGCGGGTCGCCGCGGTGCAGTCCTGGCCGGCGTTGAAGTAGCCGGCGACGGCGATCGCCTCGGCCGCCGCGGCGAGGTCGGCGTCGTCGAAGACCACGACCGGGGCCTTGCCGCCGAGCTCCAGGTGGGTGCGCTTGAGCGACGGCGCCGCCGCGGCGGCGACCTCGCGGCCGGCGCGGACCGAGCCGGTGATCGACACGAAGTTGGGCGTCGGGTGCGAGACCAGGGCCCGGCCGGTGTCGCGGTCGCCGGTGACGACGTTGAGCACGCCCGGCGGCAGGAACTCGGCCGCGATCTCCGCCAGCAGCAGCGTGGAGGCCGGGGTCGTGTCCGACGGCTTGAGCACGACGGTGTTGCCGGCTGCCAGGGCCGGCGCGATCTTCCAGACCGCCATCATCAGCGGGTAGTTCCAGGGGGTCACCTGCGCGCAGACGCCGATCGGCTCGCGGCGCACGTAGCTGGTGTGGCCCGTCATGTATTCCCCGGCGGACTTGCCTTCGAGCACGCGGGCGGCGCCGGCGAAGAACCGGATCTGGTCGACCGACGGCGGCAGCTCGTCGCTGGCGGTGAGTGCGCGCGGCTTGCCGGTGTTGCGCACCTCCGTGTCGATGATGTCGGCGGCGCGGTCCTCCATGGCGTCGGCGAGCTTGAGCAGCGCCCGCTGGCGCTCCGAGGGTGTCGCGTCGCGCCACGTCTCGAAGGCCTTCGCGGCCGCCTTCATCGCACGATCGACGTCCTCGGCGCCGGACACGGGCGCCGCGGCGAAGACCTCGCCGGTCGACGGGTCGATCAGGTCGGAATAGCGGCCATCGGCGGGAGCTACGTGCGCGCCGTCGACGAAGTTCTGCAGTTGCTTGGTCATGTCCACTCCTTTGAGTGCCGGCAGCCACATCTTTCCATCGAATCCGCAGTGCACAACCCCTTGAGCAACTGTTTCCGCGCCGTGAACGGGCATAGGATGGGGATCGTGACCCCGTTCTACATCGCCGGCCGCCCGGCCGCCAGTGACGACGTCGTCGAGATCCGGCATCCGTATGACGGGCGCCCGGTGGGCAGCACCGCCAATGCCACCCCGGAGCAGGTGGAGGAGGCGGTGGCCGCCGCCGCGGCCGTGGCACCGGTGGCCGCCGCGCTTCCGGCCAGCACCCGCGCCGCCGCGCTCGACCACGTGAGCGCCCGGCTGAAGGAGCGCGCCGAGGAGATCGCGAAGCTGATCACCGCAGAGAACGGCAAGCCGCTGAAGTGGTCGCGTGCCGAGGTCGGCCGCGCCGTCTCGACGTTCCGCTGGGCGGCGGAAGAGGCCCGCCGCTTCTCCGGCGCGGTGCAGCGTCTCGACACCGACCCGATCGCGACCGGCCGGCTCGCCCTGGTCAAGCGGGTGCCGCGCGGCCCGGTGCTCGGCATCTCGCCGTTCAACTTCCCGCTGAACCTGGTCGCGCACAAGGTCGCGCCGGCGCTCGCGGTCGGTGCGCCGATCGTGCTCAAGCCCGCCCCGGCCACGCCGCTGAGCGCGCTGGTGCTCGGTGAGATCCTCGCCGAGACCGACCTGCCCGAGGGCATGTGGTCGATCGTGCCGATCCCCAACGATCGCGCGGCCGCCCTCGTCGCCGACCCCCGGCTGCCGGTCGTGTCGTTCACCGGTTCCGGCCCGGTCGGCTGGCAGATTCGCGACGCGGTCCCGCGCAAGCACGTCACGCTCGAGCTCGGCGGCAACGCGGCCGTGGTCGTCTGCGAGGACTGGGACGACCTCGACTGGGCCGCCTCCCGCATCGCCACCTTCTCCAATTACCAGGCGGGACAGAGCTGCATCGCGGTCCAGCGGGTCTACGTGCACGAGCGGCACTACGACACCCTCGCCGACAAGCTCGTCGCCGCCGTCGAGGGGCAGCGGACCGGCGACCCGTCCGACGAGGCGACCGACGTCGGCCCGCTGATCAGCGCGGCCGCGGCCGAGCGCGTCGAGGCGTGGGTCGCCGAGGCGGTCTCGGCCGGCGCCAAGCTCCTGACCGGCGGGACGCGCGAGGGCGCCTCCTACGCGCCGACGGTGCTGGCGGCGGCACCGGCCGAGGCGAAGGTCGTCACGGAAGAGGTTTTCGGCCCGGTGCTGGTCCTGGAGCGCATCCCGTCGGACGAGGCCGGTTTCGCCGCCGTCAACGACTCGCAGTACGGGTTGCAGGCCGGCGTGTTCACCCGGCGGCTGGACCGTGCGTTCGAGGCGCACCGGGTGCTGGACGTCGGTGGGGTCATCGTCGGTGACGTCCCCAGCTACCGGGCCGACCAGATGCCGTACGGCGGCGCGAAGGCCAGCGGCGTCGGCCGTGAGGGCCTGGCGTCGGCGATGGCCGACTACACCGAGGAACGGGTGATGGTCCTGACCGGCCTCCAGCTGTAGGCCGGTTACGGGAGGTCAGTCCCAGCCGGGCTCCTGCGAGGAGCCCGGCGGCCGGTCGGCGGCCTCGAAGAGCCGCTGGTCGAACACGTCGGGCTCGAGGAAGATGAAGCACTCGTGGTCGACCTCCGCGCGGATCCGCGCCTCGGCCCGGTTGATCGCCTTCGCCACCTGGGCCATGGTCTCCTCCGCCGGCACGGCCACCTTCGCCGCGATCAGCAGCTGGTCGGGGCCGAGGTGCGAGGTACGCAGGTGGATCACCCGCTCGATCGGCGGCTCGCTCTCGATCGCGGCCTCGATGCGCCGGAGGGTGACGTTGTCGGCCGACTCGCCGATCAGCAGGCTGCGCATCCGCTGCGACAGGGTGATCGAGATGACGACGAGCAGGACGCCGATCGCCAGGGTCCCGATCGCGTCCCAGCGCCCGTCGCCGGTGATGACGGCGAGGGTGATGCCGAACAGGGCGAACGTCAGGCCGGTCAGCGCGCCGAAGTCCTCGGCGAGCACCACGGGCAGCTCGGGCGAGCGGGTGGTGCGGATGAACCGCAGCCAGGACAGCCCGTGCCGGGACGGCTCCGCCTCCCGCACCGCCGTGCGCAGCGAGAACGACTCCAGGGCGATCGAGACGCCCAGGACCGCGAAGGCCCAGACAGGGGACTCGACCGGCTTCGGGTGGTGCAGCTTCTCGTACCCCTCGAAGAGGGCGAACACCCCGCCGACGAGGAAGATCACGAGGGTGACGAGGAAGCCGTAGAAGTACCGGAAGCGGGCGTAGCCGAAGGGGTGCAGCTGGCTGGCCCGCTGCCGGGCACGGCGCCCGCCGATCAGCAGCAACACCTGGTTGGCGGTGTCGGCAACGGAGTGGACCGTCTCCGCGAGCAGCGACGACGAGCCGGTGAACAGGTATGCGACGAACTTGCTGAGCGCGATGCCGAGATTGGCGGCGAGCGCGGCGAGAATCGCCCGGAAAGAGTTACCTTCCTCGGCCATGCCTCATCCTGTACCACAACCTTTACTCCATCTCACCTCGGCAACTCCGGACTGACACGTGTACGGAACGCAACCGCACTAGGCTCCTCGGTAGGAACATCGACCACGACAGGGGTGCGGGACTGTGATCGACCTGAGCCGGATCGTCAAGGCGTATGACGTGCGGGGCACCGTGCCCGATCAGCTCAACGAGACGGTCGCCGAGGCGCTGGGACGCGCTTTTGTGCAGACGCTGCGTGCTCGTGGGGAGTTCGCGGAGCGTATCGTCACCGCGCACGACATGCGCGAGTCCGGCCCGGCGCTCGCGGCCGCGTTCGCCGCCGGTGCGCGCGCCGAGGGCGCCGACGTCCTGGAGGCCGGCCTGGGCTCGACGGACCTGCTGTACTACGCGTCCGGCGCCCTCGACCTGCCGGGCGCGATGTTCACGGCGAGTCACAATCCCGCGCAGTACAACGGGATCAAACTCTGCAAGCAGGGCGCCAAGCCGGTCGGCCAGGACACCGGCCTGGCCGAGATCCGCTCCCGGGCGCAGGAGCTGCTCGACTCCGGCTCCCGCGCCGGCGAGCCGAAGGGCTCCGTCGAGCAACGCGGCCTGCTTGCCGACTACGCCGCCCACCTGCGCGGGCTCGTCGACCTCAGCGGCATCCGGCCGCTCACCGTGGTCGTCGACGCCGGCAACGGCATGGCCGGCTACACCGTGCCCGCGGTGCTGGGCGAGGGCCTGCCGCTGACGATCATCCCGCTCTACTTCGAGCTCGACGGCACGTTCCCCAACCACGAGGCGAACCCGCTCGAGCCGGCGAACCTGGTCGACCTGCAGGCGAAGGTCCGCGAGACCGGCGCCGACCTCGGGCTGGCCTTCGACGGCGACGCCGACCGCTGCTTTGTCGTCGACGAGCGCGGCGAGGCCGTCTCACCATCGGTGATCACCGCCATGGTGGCCGTCCGCGAGCTGGCCAAGGTGCCGGGCGCCACGATCATCCACAACCTGATCACGTCGCACGTGGTGCCCGAGATCATTCGGGAGCACGGCGGCGAGCCGGTGCGCACCCGCGTCGGTCACTCGTTCATCAAGGCCGAGATGGCCCGCACCGGCGCGGTCTTCGGCGGGGAGCACTCGGCCCACTACTACTTCCGCGACTTCTGGGGCGCCGACACCGGCATGCTGGCCGCCATGCACACGCTCGCCATGCTCGGCGGCCAGGCGACACCGCTGTCCGCGCTGGCCAAGGACTACGAGCGATACGTCGCCTCGGGCGAGATCAACTCCACCGTCGCCGACCCCGCCGCGAAGATGCGGGAGATCGAGGAGTTCTACGCGGTGCCGGTGGACCGGCTCGACGGCATCACGCTGAGCTTTCCGGACGGCAGTTGGGCCAACGTGCGCCCGTCGAACACGGAGCCGCTGCTGCGGCTTAACGTTGAGGCGCCCACCGCCGAGCGGACGGCCGCCCTGCGCGATGAGATGCTGGGTGTGATCCGCCGCTGACGACCGCTTGAAGGAGATGGCACGCGTGTCCGTCGATCCCGCCTTGCTTTTGATCCTGCGCTGTCCCGACGAACACCACGCCGAGCTCACGCTCGACGCGGACGAGCAGACGCTGACCTGCACGGAGTGCGGGCGGGTCTACGAGATCCGCGACGGCATCCCGGTGCTCCTGCTCGACGAGGCCCGGAACCCCGCCGGCGCGGAGGGAGACCAGCGGTGAACCCACTGGAAGGCACCGCCGGGGTACGTGGACACCGGGAGATCGACCTCGCGCTCCTGGACAACGCCGAAACGCTGGAGCGCAACGATCCCGGTGGCATGCTGCGGGCCACCGCGTCGGCGGGTGCCCAGGTGCGGGAGTCGGCGGCGCTGGCCGCCGAGACGGACCTGAGCTCGCTGGCCGACGAGGGGCGGCCGCGCGCGGTGGTCGTCGCCGGTGTCGGCACTGCCGCGCGCACCGGGGACATCCTGGAAACCGTCGCCGGGCCGCGCTGCCCGGTGCCGGTCCTGGCGCACCGCAGCGCCGGCATCCCCGGCTGGGTCGGCGCCGCCGACGTGGTCATCGCGGTGTCCGCGTCCGGCCGCTCTCCGGAGGCGCTCGCCGCCGCCGAGGCCGCCGGCCGGCGGGGCGCCCGGCTGGTCGCGATCGGTGCGCCCGACACCCAGCTGCACGCCCTCGCCGACCGGTTCCGCGCACCGTTCATCCCGGTGCCGCGGCGTGCCCCGGCCCGGGCCAGCCTCTGGGGCCTGGCGGTGCCCGTCCTGCTGGCCGCCCGCCAGCTCGGCCTGGTCAAGGTCAACGAGGCGGACTTCGCCGAGACGGCCTCCCGCCTCGACGCGGACGCGGACCGCTGCCGGATGACGCTCGAATCGTTCGTCAACCCGGGCAAGAGCCTCGCGCTCGACCTCGCCCACTCGGTGCCGATCGTCTGGGGCTCCTCGCCGCTGGCGACGGTCGCCGCACGGCGGTTCGGCGACACGCTGTCGGCCAACGCGCGCTACCCGGCAGTCGCCGGCGCGCTCGGCGAGGCGGGCCGCGGCCGCGTCGGCCTGCTCGACGGGGTCTACGGCGGGCTCGCCGAGGCCGACCGGGACATCTTCGCCGACCCGTCCGACAACGAGAGCGGCGGACCGACCCGGCTGCGGCTCGTGCTGCTGCGTGACGGCGGCCTCGCCGCCGACGAGGAGGAGCTGGACGGCGAGCCGACAGCTGTCGAGGAGCGGCGCGCCGAGGCTGTCCAGGAGCTGGCCGAACGCCGGGGTGTCCGGGTGAGTCTGATCACCGCCGAGGGCGGATCCGCTCTGGAACGATTGGCGTCGCTCGTCGCCGTGCCGGACTTCGCCTCCATTTATCTTGGACTCGCACACGGCTTCGACCCCATGGCCGTGCCTGCCGTGTCCGAGATGAAGGAGCTGGTCAGTCCATGAGCACAGAGGGTGGGACGAAGGCTGTCGTTGCGGCCCTGTTCGCAAACCTCGGCATCGCGGTCACCAAGTTCGTGGCGTTCCTGCTCACCGGGTCGTCCTCGATGCTGGCCGAGTCGATCCACTCCATCGCCGACTCCGGCAACCAGGGTCTGCTGCTCTTCGGCGGCCGCCAGGCGCAGCGGCGTGCCACTCCGCGCCACCCGTTCGGTTACGGCCGGGAGCGGTACATCTACGCGTTTATCGTGGCCGTCGTGCTGTTCTTCGTCGGCGGCGTTTTCGCGATCTACGAGGCCTGGCACAAGATCGGTCACCCGGAGCCGATCACGTCGTGGCAGTGGGTGCCGGTGACGGTGCTCGTGGCTGCCATCGTCATGGAGGGCTTCTCGTTCCGCACGGCCATCATCGAGACCGCGAAGGTCAAGGGCGACGCCGGCTGGTGGCAGTTCATCCGGCGGGCCAAGCAGCCCGAGCTGCCGGTCATCCTGCTCGAGGACTTCGCCGCCCTGGTCGGTCTCGTCCTGGCGCTCTTCGGCGTGAGCATGACCCTGATCACCGGCGACGGCATCTGGGACGGCATCGGCACAGCCGCGATCGGTGTCCTGCTGATCGCGGTCGCCGCGATCCTCGCCGTCGAGATGAAGAGCCTGCTCGTCGGCGAATCGGCCACCGACGAGCAGGTCGACGCGATCGAGAAGGCCATCACCGACGGGCCCGAGGTCGAGCGCGTGATCCACATGCGGACCGTGCACCTCGGCCCCGACGAGCTGCTGGTCGCCGCGAAGATCGCGGTCCGGCACAACGAGACCGCCGAGGAGATCGCCAACGGCATCGACGCGGCCGAGTCCCGCATCCGCAAGGCCGTGCCGATCGCCCGTGTCATCTACCTGGAGCCCGATATCTACCAGGCGGGGAGGGCCGGCAAGGAGCCGGTGGCCCCGTCCGCGGCGGAGGCGCATTAGCGGTGGAACTGCTCGAGAGCCCGATCCGTAAGTACGCATGGGGGTCGCACACCGCGATCGCGACCCTGCAAGGACGCCCGGCCCCGACGGCCGACCCGGAGGCGGAGCTGTGGATGGGCGCACATCCGGCCAGCCCGTCCCGGCTCTCGGTGAGCGGTTCGTCGCTCGTCGACGCCATTGCCGCCGATCCGGTCACGCTGCTCGGCGAGTCCAGCGTCGAGCGGTTCGGGCCTCGGCTGCCGTTCCTGCTCAAGGTGCTGGCCGCGGCCCAGCCGCTGTCGCTGCAGGCCCACCCGGACCTGCGGCAGGCGCAGGAGCGGTTCGCGGCGGGCCACGCGTCCTACGTCGACGCCTGGCACAAGCCGGAGATGCTCGTCGCGCTCACCGACTTCGACGCGCTGTGCGGGTTCCGTGACCCGGCGGAGACCGCCCGCGACCTGTCAGCGCTGGCTGTCCCGCGGCTCAAGTCGACGATCGACGCCCTGAGCCTGCCGGACCCGGCCGCGGCCCTGCACGACGCGGTGCGCGGCCTGCTCGCCCACCCCGACGCCGAGCTGGTCGACGACGTGGTGGCCGCCTGCCGGCCGCGCACCCGCGAGCACAGCTCCTACGCGCTGGCGGTCGAGCTGGCACAGCAATACCCGGGCGACGCCGGCGTGATCGTCGCCATGCTGCTCAACCGGGTGCGGCTCCGGCCTACCGAGGCGGTCTGGATGCCGGCGGGCAACCTCCATGCATACCTGAAGGGCGTCGGCATCGAGATCATGGCGGCGTCGGACAACGTCCTGCGGGGCGGCCTGACCCCGAAGCACGTCGACGTCGACGAGTTGCTGCGGGTGCTCCGCTTCGAGGTCCTCGCCGACCCTGTGACGCGTCCGGTGGAGCTGGCGCCGGGCCTGACGGCCTACCCGGTGCCGATCCAGGACTTCACTCTCCACCGCGCGGTCGTCGGCACCGACACCCCGGCGGTGAAGTTCCCGGGCGCCGGCCCGCGGATCGTGCTTTGCCTGCGGGGCACGGTGCGGATCGACGACGGCGTGGTGCCGGTGACGCTGACCCCGGGCCAGGCGGCGTTCGCCCCGGCGCACCGCTCGGAACTGTCGCTGAGCGGCACCGGCGAGGCGTTCCAGGCCGCCACTCCCTGATCGCGGACGGCGGCCGGGCGCGACAGGCGCCCGGCCGCCTCCGGATCCGGCGACCTGCAGCGGGTCGGCTCGGCGTGGCGAGCCATCCTGTGGACGCTGAGAAGGCAGACGGGCAGGCCCGGCGGGGTTGCTGCCGGGTGTCCGTGAGCGGGTTGCGGCCGGGCGCAGGGAGGCCTCGCCGGTCCGCGCCGCCCGCGCCGCCGGTCCGCGCCGCCCGCCGTCTGTCCGTGGCTGGCGTCTACCCGTGCTGCCGTCCGTTCGTGCGCGCCTGGCGTCCGTTCGTTGCCTGGCGCCCGCCGCCGCGACTTGTGGTGACGCCGCGCGGCGTCGAACCTCACGAGCAGCCGTCGCCGTCAGGCACCGCCGGAAGCTGAGGCCGCTGCTTCCGTTACGCGGGCGGGCCTCGATGCCTGCGCTGCTTGCTGTGCCCGCGGACCGCCGCTCTCCCGACGCCGAGGCTCGCGAAGTCGATTAGCCCGAATTCGGGAGTTTTGCTTGACAGTCCGGTTGCGAAGAGTAGTCTTCTAGCTACGCAGGGTTCGAAACGAGCTCGAGCCATATGCGGGGGAACCAAACCGGGGGGAAGCACGGGGCGGTGGGAGCGATCTCACCGCCCCGTGCGCTGTTCTGCGCCGAAATTCTTGCATCATCCTGGACCATCCCGAGGCGATTGGTGCCGCCCAACCCTCGCCGCGTACCGTGAGGAGTCGCCGCAAAGCCTCATGCAGACCAGGAGATTGCATTGACCAGCACGCTGCCGCCGCGGACCGACCAGGGAAACCGCCCGCAGACTGTCGCCGACGGCGATTTCAAGGTGGCTGACCTTTCCCTGGCGGCCTTCGGGCGCAAGGAGATTCAGCTTGCCGAGCATGAGATGCCCGGTTTGATGGCGATCCGTCGGGAGTTCGCCGCGCAGCAGCCGTTGCGAGGTGCGCGGATCACCGGCTCGCTGCACATGACGATCCAGACCGCGGTGCTGATCGAGACGTTGACCGCGCTGGGTGCGCAGGTGCGGTGGGCCAGTTGCAACATCTTCTCCACGCAGGATCACGCGGCCGCGGCGATCGCGGTCGGTCCGGAGGGCACGCCGGAGCGTCCGGCGGGTGTGCCGGTGTATGCGTGGAAGGGCGAGACCCTGGAGGAGTACTGGTGGTGCACCGAGCAGGTGCTGCTGTGGCCGGACGGGCAGGGTCCGAACATGATCCTCGACGACGGCGGTGACGCGACGCTGCTGGTGCACAAGGGTGCCGAGTTCGAGGGTGCCGGTGCGGTGCCGTCGCCGGAGACCGCGGACTCGGAGGAGTATGCGGTGATCCTGCAGCTGTTGCAGCGGTCCCTGGCCGAGGACAACCGGCGCTGGACGCGGGTGGCGGCCGGGATCAAGGGCGTGACCGAGGAGACCACGACCGGTGTGCACCGGTTGTACGAGATGCAGACCAGCGGCACGCTGCTGTTCCCGGCGATCAACGTCAACGACTCGGTGACCAAGTCGAAGTTCGACAACAAGTACGGGTGCCGGCACTCGCTGATCGACGGGATCAACCGGGCCACCGACGTGCTCATCGGCGGCAAGGTCGCGGTCGTGTTCGGCTACGGTGACGTGGGCAAGGGCTGCGCGGAGTCGCTGCGCGGGCAGGGCGCGCGGGTGATCGTGACCGAGGTCGACCCGATCTGCGCGCTGCAGGCGGCGATGGACGGCTACCAGGTCGCGACGATCGAGGACGTGGTCGAGACCGCGGACATCTTCGTCACCGCGACCGGCTGCCTCGACGTGATCACCGCCGAGCACATGGCCCGGATGAAGCACCAGGCGATCGTGGGCAACATCGGCCACTTCGACAACGAGATCGACATGGCCGGTCTGGCCCGCCGTGACGATGTGACCCGGATCAACATCAAGCCGCAGGTCGACGAGTGGAAGTTCGACGACGGCCACTCGATCATCGTGCTGTCCGAGGGTCGGCTGCTCAACCTCGGCAACGCCACCGGGCACCCCAGCTTCGTGATGTCCAACAGCTTCGCCAACCAGACCATCGCGCAGATCGAGCTGTTCACCAAGATCGACGAGTACCCGGTCGGGGTGTACACCCTGCCCAAGCACCTCGACGAGAAGGTCGCCCGGCTGCACCTGGACGCCCTCGGGGTCAAGCTCACCGAGCTGACCAAGAAGCAGGCCGAATACCTCGGCGTGCCGGTCGAAGGCCCGTTCAAGTCCGACCACTACCGCTACTGATCACTGCAGCTCAACGGGGGCCCGGTCGCGTCACGCGGCCGGGCCCCCGCTTGAATACGGCCTCAAACCAGGTCTAAGGTATGGCTGACCTAACTTAGGTACTGCTAACCTACGGAGTTCCGCATGACCGCGATCTACCTGATCGGACTGCGCGAAGGACTCGAGATCACGTTGGTCGTGTCGATCCTCGTGGCGTTTCTGGTCAAGAGTGACCGTAGGCATCTGCTCAAGTGGGTCTGGGCCGGCGTCGCCGCCGCAGCCGCGATCTCCATCGGCTTCGCCACCCTGCTCGAGGTCGGCGCCGCGGAGCTGAGCTTCGAGCAGCAGGAGACGTTCGAGGCGGTCGCATCGTTCATCGCCGTCGTCTTCGTCACCTGGATGATCTTCTGGATGCGCCGGATGGCCCGGCGCATGGCCGCCGAGCTGCGCGGCAAGCTCGAAGAGGCGATCCAGGTCGGCACGTTCGCGGTCGCCGGCATGGCCTTTCTCGCGGTGATCCGCGAGGGCCTGGAGACGTCGATCCTCTTCTACGCCGCGGCGCAAGGCGCCAAGGACACCGCACAGCCGCTGATCGGCATCAGCCTCGGCCTGCTGACGGCGGTCGTGCTGGGCTGGCTGCTCTACGCCAGCGCTATCCGGATCAACCTCACGAAGTTCTTCACCTGGACCGGTGCGCTGCTTGTCCTCGTGGCCGCCGGCATCTTCAAGTACGGCGTCCACGACCTGCAGGAGAGCGGGCTCGTGCCGGGCATCAACACCTACGCGTTCGACCTGACCAAGGCGCTCCCCCCGGACGCCTGGTACGCGGAACTGCTGCGCGGCATGTTCAACTTCACGCCGCAGCCGACGGTCCTGGAGACCGTCGCCTGGGTGGCCTACGGCATCCCGGTCCTCGTCCTCTTCCTCCTGCCGCTGCTGCGCAAGCAGCAGCCGGCCGCGCCCAAACCGGCACCGGAGCCGGCCAACACGAGCGCCTGAGAAACCCCGCAGTACCCCCTCTTCGTAGGAGAACCATGCGCACTTCACGACTGCTCGCGTTCGGCGCCGCCGGCGTCGCCGCGTTGAGCCTGACGGCCTGCGGCGACGACAAGGCCGGCGACGACACCGCGGCGGCCGGCGGCGGAAAGATCACCGTCACCGCGACCGACACCGAGTGCAACGTCTCGAAGACGGAGGCGTCGGCCGGTCCGGTGACCTTCGCCATCAACAACAAGGGTGGCAAGGTCACCGAGTTCTACGTGTACGCGTCCGGCGACCGGATCATGGGCGAGGTCGAGAACATCGCGCCCGGCCTGACCCGCGAGCTCATTGTGGAGCTGCCGGCCGGCACCTACGAGACGGCGTGCAAGCCGGGAATGATCGGCAAGGGCATCCGGGGCGGCTTCAAGGCCACCGGCGACTCGAAGCCGCTCACCGACGACGCCAAGCTCAAGCAGGCGACGCAGGACTACCAGCGGTACGTGAAGAGCCAGACCGGCGCGCTCATCGAGAAGACGACGGAGTTCGTCGACGCGGTGAAGGCCAACGACATCGAGAAGGCCAAGGCGCTGTTCCCGATCGCCCGCACGTACTGGGAGCGCATCGAGCCGGTCGCGGAGAGCTTCGGCGACCTCGACCCGGCGATCGACGCGCGCGACGGCGACCTGGAGCCCGGCGAGGAGTGGACCGGCTTCCACAAGATCGAGCAGGACCTGTGGGTCAACAAGGACGTCAGCAAGGACGGCCCGATCGCCGACAAGCTGCTCGCCGACGTGAAGACGATCGTCGAGAAGGCCAACACCGTCGAACTCTCCCCGCTCCAGCTCGCCAACGGCGCGAAGGAGCTGCTCGACGAGGTCGCCACCGGCAAGATCACCGGTGAGGAGGACCGCTACTCGCACACCGACCTGTGGGACTTCGCGGCCAACCTCGAGGGCTCGAAGGCCGCGATCGCCGCGCTCCGGCCGGTGATCGAGGAGAAGGACGCCGCGCTGGCGAAGACCCTCGACGACAAGTTCGCCGCGGCCCAGGCCGAGCTGGACAAGCACCGCAAGGGCGACGGCTGGAAGCTGCACAACGAGCTGAACCAGGACGAGCTCAAGTCGCTCGGTGACTCGATCAACGCGCTGGCGGAGCCGATCAGCAAGGTCGCCCCGCTGGTCGCCGGCAAGTAGCAGGCGAAGTGGCCGCGGGGGCTCCCACCCTCGCGGCCATCCATCATGGAGGGTTGGACATGGACCGCCGCAAGATGCTTGGGCTCGCCGGTGCAGGGGCGTTCGGCGCCGCGGCCGCGGGTGTCGTCGGCACGCAGGTGTTCGACGGGGTGAACCATTCCGCTCACGCGGCCGACGCCGGCGCGGCCATCCCCTTCTACGGTGAGCACCAGGCCGGCATCGTGACGCCGGCCCAGGACCGGTTGCACTTCGTCGCCTTCGACGTCATCACCGACAAGAAGGAGGACCTGGTCGAGCTGCTGCAGAAGTGGACCATGGCGGCGGCCCGGATGACCGCCGGCAAGGACGCGGGCAGCATCGGCGCGGTCAACGGCGCGCCCGAGGCGGCACCGGACGACACCGGCGAGGCGTTGGGTCTGCCGCCGTCCGGGCTGACGCTGACCATCGGCTTCGGCCCGACGCTCTTCCGGGACGCCGAGGGCAGGGACCGGTTCGGCATCGCCGACAAGCGGCCGCCGGCCCTCGCCGACCTGCCGCGCTTCGCGAAGGACGCGCTCAAGCCGGAGATCTCCGGCGGCGACCTCTGCGTGCAGGCGTGCGCGCACGATCCGCAGGTGGCCGTCCACGCCGTGCGCAACCTGGCCCGGATCGGCTTCGGTGTGGTGAGCGTGCGCTGGTCCCAGCTCGGCTTCGGGCGCACCTCGTCGACCTCGCGCAGCCAGACCACCGCGCGCAACCTGTTCGGCTTCAAGGACGGCACCGCCAACCTCAAGGCCGAGGACACCAAGCTGCTGCAGGAGCAGCTCTGGGTCCAGCCGGGTGACGGGCCGGACTGGATGACCGGCGGCTCCTACGTCGTCACCCGCAAGATCCGCATGCTCATCGAGACGTGGGACCGCACGTCACTCGGCGAGCAGGAGACGATCATCGGCCGTGACAAGGGCGAGGGCGCGCCGCTGGGCAAGAGCAAGGAGTTCGACGAGCCGGTCTTCGCCGCCGTCGGCAGCGACGGCGAGCCCGCCATCGCGATGGACTCCCACGTCCGGCTGGCGCACCCCGACTTCAACAACGGCGCCCGGCTGCTACGCCGGGGGTATAACTTCGTCGATGGCTCCGACGGGCTCGGCCGTCTCGACGCGGGGCTGTTCTTCATTGCATACCAACGGGATCCGCGCAAGCAGTTCGTGCCGATGCAGACGCAGCTCGCCCGGCAGGACGCACTCAACGAGTACATCCGCCATGTGTCAAGTGGTTTGTTCGCCTGCCCCTCGGGCATCAAGGCGGCCGACGACTACTGGGGGCGTGCGCTATTCGGGTAGATACGGGGGATTGTTTCCGGGGCATTTCGGACTCGTATCCCCAAGATCTACTTTCACCATCTGTAATATTTGAACCGCGCAGCGTCCATCCAGGCCGGAAAATCGTCACGGAAGAGTCCGCATAACGGGACAGTTACGAATCTCTACATCCTCTATGCAGGTAGCCGCCCGCGTCGTTTCCTTTAGGCACCACAACGCGGCCCGGTTGGCCCACGGTCGTGCCCGCGACCGCGGACTCCATCGTGGCCCGGGTGCGCGTTTCTGACTGGAGGGGACATGCGCACGAGATCGAAGGGGCTTACCAGCCTCGTTGCGGTCGGGGCGGCCACAGTGCTCGCCCTGAGCGCTTGCGGTGGCGGCGGCGACAGTGACAAGGGTACGCCGACGTCCAACGCCGGTTTTGCGGACTGCGAGAAGAACCCGAACACCTGCAACGGTGGTCAGGCCAAGCCGGGCGGTGAATACATCTTCGGGCTGGAGCAGAGCTTCACCAGCTGGAACATCAACACCGAAGAGGGCAACACCTTCGACGCGTCCAAGGCGATGTCCGGGCTCATCCCGCAGGTCTACAAAGCGGACCCGGCTGGTCAGATGCAGCTCAACGCCGACCTGATGGTCTCGGCGGAGCTCACCAACCAAAACCCCCAGACGGTGGTTTACAAGATCAAGCCCGACGCGGTCTGGAACGACGGCACGCCGATCAGCGCTGACGACTTCACCCTCGCCTGGAAGCAGAACTCCGGGAAGAAGGAGCACTGCAGCGGCTGCACGCCGGCCACCACCTCCGGCTACGACCTCATCAAGAGCATCGTCGGCTCCGACGGCGGCAAGACGGTCACCCTGACCTTCGAGGACGGCAAGACCTATGCCGACTGGAAGGGTCTCTACTCGACCGACGGGCTCTACCCGGCCCACCTCGCCACCAAGCAGGGCTTCGACCTGAGCAAGCCCGAGGGCGTCAACAGCGCCGCCGACTGGTTCAGCGAGACGGTGCCCACCTGGTCCGGCGGCCCGCTGCTCATCGACACGTTCACCAAGGACCAGTCGCTGGTCCTCAAGAAGAACGACAAGTGGTACGGCAAGGTCAAGCCGTCGCTCGACAAGGTCGTCTTCAAGTTCATCATCGACCAGGGCTCCGTGATCCCGGCGCTGCGCAACAAGGAGATCCTCGGTATGTCGCCGCAGCCGAACGCGGCGCTGGTGAACGGGGCGAACGAGACGCCCGGTGTCATCTACCGCATCGGCCACGGGTACACGTGGGAGCACCTTGACCTGAACCTGAAGAACAAGTACCTGGCCGACGTCGCGCTGCGCCAGGCGATCTTCACGGCGATCAATGTCAAGTCGGTCATCGACAAGACCTACGGCGTCTTCGACAAGCAGGCCAAGCCGCTCGGCAGCCACAACCTCTTCCCCGGCGACCCCAACTACAAGGACGTCGTCGCGCCGACCGGCCAGGGCTCCGGGGACGTCGAGAAGGCGAAGAAGATCCTGACCGACGCCGGCTACAAGATCGAGAACGGCAAGCTGATCACCAAGAGCGGCGAGCCCGTTCCGGCGCTGCGCTTCCGGCACACCAAGGGCAACCAGCTGCGTGCCACCACGGGTGAGCTGGTCCAGGCGGCGCTGAAGAACATCGGTGTCGAGGTCAAGATCGAGGTTACCGAGACGCTGGGCAAGACGCTCTCCACGGGTGATTTCGACATCATGATCTTCGCCTGGGTCGGCAGCCCGCTCTTCCAGGGCTCGGCCGAGCAGAACTGGGTCACCGGCAACGGCGGCAACTACGGCGGCTACTCCAACGCCGACGTCGACCGGCTGGTCAAGCAGGGTGCGCAGGAGCTCGACGCCAAGAAGGCAGCCGACCTGCTCAACCAGGCCAACGAGATCATGGCGAAGGACGCGTACGTGCTGCCGCTCGTGCAGAAGCCGACGCTGACCTTCACGTACTCCGACTACGTCAATATCCGCGACAACGCGACGCAGTGGGGCCCGACGTACAACATCCAGGAGTGGGGCCAGAAGGCCGCCTGAGTCTGGGCTCGAACACACACGGGGACCCCGGACGCCTCAACCGGCGTCCGGGGTCCTGCGTCACAGCGGAGGTAGATCATGATCGCCTATGCGGTGCGCCGGCTCCTGATCGGAATACCGGTGCTCATCGCCGCCTCGCTCTTCGTGTTCATCGTCGCGTCCCTCTCGGGCAACCCCATCGACGACATGGAGGCGCGGAACCCACCGGTCCCGCTCGAAACCCGGCTCTCGGAAGCCCATCGGCTCGGCCTGGACAAGCCGTTGCACGAGCGGTACATCTCGTGGCTCGGCAACCTGGTGCTGCACGGCGACTTCGGCCAGTCGACCGAGCGCACCCTCAACATCGGTGACCAGCTCGGTGACCGGCTCTGGGTCACGCTGCGGCTGGTCTTCGTGGCCATGCTGCTCGCGGTGCTCCTCGCCGTCATCTCCGGCGTGATCAGCGCCGTCAGGCAGTACAGCAAGGTCGACTACGGCTTCACGTTCGCCGGGTTCCTGGCGCTGTCGATCCCGTCGTTCTGGCTGGCGCTGCTGCTGAAAGAGGCCGGCATCTTCTACAACCAGAGCACCGGCACGCAGACCTTCTACACACTCGGCGACAAGGACTACAACCACGACACGTTCGACACGTGGGGCAAGATCACTGACATCGCCGGGCACATGGTGCTGCCCACCATCGCATTGACGCTGATCACGTATGCGGCTTGGAGCCGGTACCAACGCAGCGCCATGCTGGAGGTCCTCAACAGCGACTACGTGCGCCTCGCCCGGGCGAAAGGCCTGCGCAGCCGGCAGGTCATGATCCGGCACGCGCTGCGCACCGCGCTCATCCCGCTGACCACGATCACGGCCGTCGACATCGGCGCCATCTTCGGCGGCGCGGTGATCACCGAGACCGTCTTCAACTGGGCAGGCATGGGGACGTACCTACTGGAGTCGGTCATCCGGCGGGACGTGAACTCGATCCTGGGCTGGCTGCTCGTCTCCGGTCTCGTGGTGATCCTGTTCAACATCATCGCCGACCTGCTCTACGCCGTGCTCGACCCGAGGATCCGCTATGAGTAACCCGACCCTGGCCACGAAGGCCCCACAAGGTGTTCAGGAGATCACCACCCGGCAGCGCTCCCAGTTCGAGCTCGTCATCCGGCGCTTCCTGCGGCACCGTCTCGCGGTCGGCAGCCTGGTGGTGTTCCTGCTGATCGTGTTGTTCGCGTTCGTCGGGCCGCTCGTGTGGAAGTACGACCACACCTACATCGACGGCCCGAGCTTCTCGCCGCCGTCGGCGGAGTATCCGCTCGGCACCGACCAGGCCGGCCACGACCTGCTCGGCCAGAGCATGCGCGGCACCCAGCAGTCGCTGAAGATCTCGCTGGTGGTGGCGCTGATCGCGACCACCTTCGGCTCGCTGTGGGGTGCGATCGCCGGCTTCTACCGGGGCTGGCTCGACGGCCTGCTCATGCGGATCGCCGACGTGGTGCTGACCCTGCCCAGCATCGCCATCGCGGTGACCCTCGCGGTCAACATCCGCGGCGGCGCCAGATGGTGGGGCCTCGCCCTGGTGCTGTCGTTCCTGGCGTGGGCCGGCATCTCCCGGGTGGTGCGCGGCGTCGTGCTGTCGCTGCGTGAGCAGGAGTTCGTCGAGGCGGCCAAGGCGATGGGCGCGAGCGACATGCGCATCATCCTGCGGCACCTGCTGCCCAACGCGCTCGGACCGATCATCGTGGCGGCGACGGTCACCATCGCGACCACGATCCTGTCCGAGACCGCGCTGTCCTTCATCGGCTTCGGCGTGCAGCGGCCCGACACCTCGCTCGGCCTGCTCATCAACGACGCCAAGCTCTCCGTGCAGGACCAGCCGTGGCTGTTCTACTTCCCCGGCCTGTTCATCATCCTCATCGCGCTCACCGTCAACTTCGTCGGCGACGGGCTCCGCGACGCCTTCGACCCACGACAGACGCTGGTGCGCCGATGACCAACATCTCTCTTGATCCCCCCTCCACCGCGACCGACGTCGTGCTGTCGGTCGAGGACCTCAGCGTCTCGTTCCCGACGGAGGACGGCCTGGTCAAGGCCGTGCGCGGCGTCTCGTACACGCTCCGGCGCGGCGAGACGCTCGGCATCGTCGGCGAGTCCGGCTCCGGCAAGTCGGTGACCTCGCTGGCCCTGATGGGCCTGCTGCCGAAATCGGCCCGGATCACGGGATCGGCGAAGTTCCGCGGCGAGGAGCTGCTCGGCAAGAACGACCGGGAGATGAGCAAGGTGCGCGGCAAGCACCTGGCGATGATCTTCCAGGATCCGTTGACCTCACTGAACCCGGTCTACCCGATCGGCAAGCAGATCGCCGAGGCGGTCCTCGTGCACCACGAGGTCAGCAAGCGCACCGCCTGGGACCGGGCCGTCGAACTGCTGCGGATCGTCGGCATCCCGCACGCCGAGCAGCGCGTGAACAACTATCCGCACGAGATGTCCGGCGGCATGCGGCAGCGGGTCGTCATCGCGATCGCCATGGCCAACAACCCGGAGGTCATGATCGCGGACGAGCCGACGACCGCGTTGGACGTGACCGTGCAGGCGCAGGTGCTGGAGGCGCTGGAGGCGGCGCGTACCGAGATCGGTGCCGCACTCGTGCTCATCACGCACGACCTCGGCGTCATCGCCGGGCACGCGGACCGGATCTGCGTCATGTACGCCGGGAAGCTGGTGGAGTCGGGCACCGTCGACGACATCTTCTACCGGCCCCGCATGCCCTACGCGCTGGGTCTGCTGGGCAGCCTTCCCCGCGTCGACGAGGGGCGGGACGCGCGGCTCACGCCGATCGTCGGCACCCCGCCGTCGCTGCTGAACCTGCCGCCCGGCTGCCCGTTCCGGCCCCGCTGTCCGCTCGCGCAGGACATCTGCGGCGAGGAGGAGCCGGAGCTGCTGCCGATCGCCCACGGTCACTCGGCGGCGTGCCACTTCAGCTCACAGCTCGAGTCGGCCTCGGCCACCGACGTCTTCGCGGTCACCTCGGTCGACGTCGACACCGACCTGGTCGACGTGGCGTCGACCGAGCTCGCGACCGACGTCGACACGGTTTCGGAGGAGGGCGCATGACCGAGGTCGTGGACACCGGCACCAGGACCGTCATCTCGGCGAAGAACCTGGTCAAGCACTTCCCGGTCCGGTCGCGGGGCATCCTGCGGCAGCGGATCGGCGAGGTGCACGCCGTCTGTGACGTCTCCTTCGACATCGGCGCGAACGAGACGCTCGGGCTGGTCGGCGAGTCCGGCTGCGGCAAGTCGACCACCGCGCGGCTGCTGCTCAACCTGATCACCCCGACCAGCGGATCCGTGCACTACGGGGGCAAGGACCTGGTGCGGCTGTCACGTGCGCAGATGCGTCCGCTGCGGCGCGATCTGCAGATCGTGTTCCAGGACCCGTTCGCCTCGCTCGACCCGCGCATGACGGTGTTCGAGATCATCGCCGAACCGCTCCGCATTCACGGCCTCTTCGGTGACGGGGGCGCGAAGGTCCGCGAGCTGATGCAGACCGTGGGCCTCAACGCGGAGCACGGCAACCGGTACCCGCACGAGTTCTCCGGCGGGCAGCGGCAGCGCATCGGGGTCGCCCGGGCGTTGGCGCTGCGCCCGAAGGTCCTCGTGCTGGACGAGCCGGTGTCGGCCCTGGACGTGTCGATCCAGGCCGGCGTGATCAACCTGCTGGAGGACCTGCAGACCGAGCTCGGGCTGTCCTACCTCTTCGTTTCGCACGATCTTTCGGTGGTACGGCACATCGCGCACCGCGTCGCCGTGATGTACCTCGGCAAGATCGTGGAGACGGCGTCGGTCGAGGAACTGTTCACGAAGGCGTCGCACCCGTACACGCAGGCGCTGATCTCGGCGATCCCGCTGCCGGACCCGCGCAAGGAACGCATGCGGCAACGGATCCTGCTCACCGGAGACGTGCCCAGCCCGGTGAAGCCGCCGAGCGGGTGCCGGTTCCGGACCCGCTGCCCGAAGTTCGCCTCGGTGCTGACATCGGCGGAGCAGAAGCGGTGCGTCGAGGAGGAGCCGGCGCTGACCGACCGCGGCCAGGGCCACCGGAGCGCCTGCCACTACGCGGAGGCGGTCAAGCTCGTCTGAACCGAACCGGTCCGGGGTGCCGCCGTCCGTTCTTGCGGCCGGCGGCACCGCCGTTTGCCTTCAGCGCAGCGGCGCCGGCGGGCGGACGGGCGGCGTCGTTCCCGGTGCCGTCGCTCCCGGTCCGGGCGCAGTCATGCCCGGCGGGATCATGCCCGGCTGTGGCAGTCCCGGCTGTGGCAGTCCCGGCATGGCGGCGGTGCCGTTCGGTGGGACGGCGAACGCCGGGGTCCACGGCACCGGGCCCGTCATCGGCGGCGCCGCGGAGGCCGTCGGGTTGAGTGCCGCCGCGAGGCCCGGCCACACGCTCGCCGACGCGGCCCGGGCCTTCACCAGTTGGCGCGCGGAGCGGCGGTGACGCTCGGCCAGTACTGCCGCGAGATATGCCCAACCGGGAACCCCTGGCGGTGGCGGGGGAGTGGTGTACGTCGCGACCTCGCGGGCCAGCGCCTGGCCCAGCGCGGTGCGGGCCGGCTCGGCGATCTCCCGGTTCCGTGCGAGGAAGTGCCGCACGGCCAGCGCGAGGCTGTCGTCGAGGCCGGTGAGGTCGAGCAGCGCCGCCCAGCGGGCCAGCGGAGGCGGCATCGCCGGCACCCAGCCCCAGCTGGCCGGGGTCCGCTCGTGGATGACGATGGTGCCCGCCGCCAGGTCGCCGAGGCGCTTGCCGCTGGGGTTGAGCAGCAGGGTGCCGATGCTCGCCAGCCAGGTCACCACGGGCATCAGCAGCCCCGGCCACTCCAGCGCCAGCCCGACCAGTCCTCGGGTGAACGAGTGCCGGAACCGGACCGGGCCGCCGTCGTCGCGGACCACACGCAGGCCCATCGCCGCCTTGCCCGGCGTGCGACCCCGCAGGACCGTCTCCCAGAACACCGGGTAGCCCAGCAGGACGATCACCAGGACCACGACCACGATGGCCTGGCCCAGGCCGGCGTCGAAGATGCCGACGTTGCTGGTCAGCCAGGTGACGGCCATCGCGAGGATCAGCAGCGCGACGAACAGCACGAACTGGCCGAGGATGTCGATCATCAGGGCGAGTGTCCGTGAGCCGGCCCGGGCCACGCGCACGTCGAGCTCGACCGCCTCACCGCTGACCAGCCGGTCGCCGGGAGTCTCGGGTGCTGACGTGACGCTCATGGCGACCAGTGTCCTACAACGGTGCACCCCGGCGCGTGCCCTGTCCGTCTACGCTGCCGGGGTGGACCTGGACGCGTACGTCGCCGAGCACGGCGGGGAGTGGCGGCGGCTGGAGGAGCTTTCCAAGCGCCGCCGGGTGACCGCCGCCGAGGCCGATGAGCTGGTGGCGCTGTACCAGCGCGCGGCGACCCATCTCTCGCTCGTGCGCAGCCGCTCGCCCGACCCGGCGCTCGTCGCGTGGCTGTCGCGCCTGGTGCTCACCGCCCGCAACGCGATCACCGGCACGCCGTCGTTCTCGTTCCACACGGTCGGCAGGTTCTTCACCACGACGTTCCCGCTGGCCGTCTACCGTGCCTGGCCCTGGTGGTCCGGCGTGGCCACGGCCTTCTGTCTGGTGGCGTTCGGCCTGATGGGGTACATCGCGGCGAATCCCGAGGTGGCGAACTACTTCGTTTCCGACGCCGAGATCAAGTCGCTCGTCAACAGCGAGTTCGCCGGTTACTACAGCGAGTTTCAGCCACAGAACTCCACCCTGCGCGTCTGGACCAACAACGCCCTGCTGACCGGCGAGGTCCTGGCCGCCGGCGTCCTGATCCTCCCGACGGTGTACGTCCTGTTCACCAACGCCCTGAACGTCGGCCTCGTCGGCGGCGTGATGATTGCGTACGGCCGGAGCGACGTCTTCTTCGGCATGATCATTCCGCATGGCCTGCTCGAACTAACGGCGGTCTTCGTCGGCGCCGGCGTGGGCCTGCGCATCGGCTGGTCCTGGATCGCGCCGGGCCCGTTCCGCACGAGAGGCCGCGCCCTGGCCGAGGCGGCTCGCGAGGGCATGCTGGTGGCGCTGGGCCTGGTGGTGGTACTGCTGATCAGCGGCGTGCTGGAGGGCTTCCTGACCCCGGCGCCGATTCCCATGCTGCTGAAGGACTTCATCGGCGCGATCGTCTGGATAGCCTTCCTGGCATACGTCGTGATCCTCGGCCGAAAGGCCGCCGCCGGCGGCGAGTCGACCGCCCTCCCGGAAGACCTGGCCGAGGACCCGCTCCCGACCGCATAGTCCGTTTTCCGCGACCCTTGTCCACCACCGATCGCAGGGGCCGAGGCTCAGAGGCGGCCGGAGTGTTTCAAGGCCAGGTAGTGGTCGGTCAGCCTCGACGCGAACTCGTCGACCGGGGCGTCGACGACCTCGACGCCGTGCCGGCGGAGGGCGGCGGCGACACGCTCCCGCTCGGACAGCGCCCGCTGGGCGGCCGCCGCCGTGTACACGTCGGCGGTGCTCGGCGTCCGGCCGACCTGTGCCATCCGTGTCAGTTCGGGGTCGTGGACAGCGGCGACGATCACCTTGTGCCGCGCGGCGAGCTGCGGCAGCACCGGCAGCAGACCGTCGCCCAACGCGCCCGGCTCCAGCGCGGTGAACAGCACCACCAGGGCCCGCTTCCGCTCGCGCCGCAACACTTCGCTGGCGACCAGGCCGAAGTCGGTCTCCACCAGTGCCGGCTCCAGCGGCGCCATCGCGGTCACCAGCCGGAACAGCAGGGTGCGCTTCTCGACGTTGGTCACCGAGGCGCGCACTGCGGTGTCCACGGCGAGCAGGTCGACCCGGTCGTCGGCCCGCGCCGCGACCGACGCGAGCAGCATCGCCGCGTCCATCGCCGCATCCAGCCGCGGCTCGTCGCCGATGCGCGCCGCCGAGGTACGCCCGGTGTCGAGCACACACACCAGCCGCCGGTCACGCTCGGGCCGCCAGGTGCGCACCACGACGTCGGACCGCCGGGCGCTGCCGCGCCAGTCGATGGACCGCACATCGTCGCCGAGCACGTATTCCCGCAGCGTGTCGAACTCCGTGCCCTGCCCGCGCCCGCGCGTCACCACCGACCCGTCGAGCACCCGCAGCCGTGCCAGCTTCTCCGGCAGGATGCGGCGTGAACTGAACCGCGGGTAGACCCGCAACCGCCATTCCGGCGTCAACCGGTCAGCGGTCTTTCGGGTGCTCTGCCGGTACGCCAGGCGCAACGGCCCATATGCCCGCGCCGTCACGCGCACGGCGGGCCGGTCGCCGCGCCGTCTCGGGGTCAGCGACGTCGTCACCGCGACCGCCCGGCCCGGCTCGATGCGCACCTCCTGCGTCGCCGGCGTCGCACCGGCGGACGGCACCCACGCGTCGCGCACCTGCCCGACGAACACCCGGTTGGAGCCGTTGTGCAGGATGAGCCGCACGCTGCCGGACTCGCCCAGCCACAGCGACTTGTCGCCGGACCGGCTCATCCGCAGCTCGCTCGGCGACGCGGCCGCGAGCCCGTCGAGCAGCGCGGCGACGCCGATGGCGAGCACGAGCACGCCGGCGGCGACCCACAGCCACACCGGGCTGACCCCCGATCCCAGGGTCGCGCCGAACAGCGCCAGCAGCAGTGTGCCGACGGCGAGCAGCGCCGGCGGCCGCCAGGTGATCATCGCGGGGTCGGCACCGTGGCGAGGACGGAGTCGAGGACGGCGTCGGAGGTCACGCCTTCAAGCTCGGCCTCGGCCCGCAGGCGCACGCGGTGGCGCAGGGTCGGACGGGCCAGCGCCTTGACGTCGTCGGGTGTGACGTAGTCACGACCGGTCAGCCACGCCCAGGCCTTCGACGCGGCGAGCAGGGCCGTCGCGCCACGCGGGGACGCGCCGAGCTCCAGCGACGGCGACACCCGCGTCGCCCGGCACAGGTCGACGATGTACGCGAGCACGCCGTCGGCGACCGCGACCCGCTGCACCGCGGCCCGGCCGGCGACCAGGTCGGCCGTCGTCGCCACCGCCTGCACCCCGGCCTCGCGCAGCCGTCGCGGGTCGAAGCCCTGGTGGTGCGCCCGGAGCACGCCGAGCTCCTCGTCGCGGGTCGGCAGCGGCACCGTCAACTTGAGCAGGAACCGGTCAAGCTGCGCTTCCGGCAGGGGATAGGTGCCCTCGTATTCGATCGGGTTCTGCGTCGCGGCCACCAGGAACGGATCGGGCAGCGCGCGTGGCGTGCCCTCGACCGAGACCTGCCGCTCCTCCATGACCTCCAGCAGCGACGCCTGTGTCTTCGGCGGCGTCCGGTTGATCTCGTCGGCGAGCAGCAGGTTGGTGAAGACCGGCCCTTCGCGGAACTGGAACTCGGCGCTGCGCGCGTCGAAGATCAGCGACCCGGTGACGTCACCCGGCATGAGGTCGGGCGTGAACTGCACACGCTTGGAGTCCAGCTCGAGTGCCGCCGCGATGGTACGGATGAGCAGCGTCTTCGCCACGCCCGGCACACCTTCGAGCAGCACGTGCCCGCGGGCCAGCAGGGCGATGACCATGCCGGTCACCACCGCGTCCTGGCCGACGACGACCTTGGCGACCTCGGCACGCAGCCGGCCCAGCGCCGCACGGGCCTGGAGCGCGCCGGTGTCGGGCACAGCACCTTGGGTCAACGGAATGGCGGTGTCGGTCACCGGGACTCTCCTTCGGGTGCGGCGGCCGGCGCGTTTGTTGCCGCGACGGGATGTTCGGTTGCGACGGCGTTGAGCAACTGCTCGAGGCTCGTGGCGGCCTGGACCAGTTGCACGTCGTCCTCTGGCGACGGCCCGAAGAGGACCTGCTCGACCAGCGGTGCGGGCCAGCCGCTCTGCGCGGCGACCGCCTCGATCAGCGTCCGGTGGTCGACGTCGGGCTCGAGCCGCAGCAGGTGGGTCAACCGGCTCAGGGCGGTGGCTCGCAGCGTCTGCAGCGATTCGGCGCGGGCCTTCGCGCGCTGGTACAACCGCCCGCGCCCGGCGACCGTCTCCGACGCCCGGACGACAATCGGCAGCGGCTCGACGACGGGGCTTCCCAGCCGTCGTGCCTGCGCGAGCGCGGACAGGATGAAGACGATCGCGAGCAGTGCGGCGGCGACATACGTCCACGGCGGGAACGCCTGCCACAGCGGGTTGGGCGGCTCCTCCCCGCTGCTGTCGCCGCCCCACGTGGTCGGCTGGTCGTCCGAGCCGCCTTCCCCACGCACCGGGAAGTCGGGGTCGCCCGGCTCACCGGAGGACGGCGGGCGCAGGGACGGCGGTGCCGCCGAACCGCCGGCGAGGCCGGGGTCGTTGGTGACGAGCGGCGGGGACTCGCGGCGGTGCAGGTCCAGCCAGATCAGCCTGGGCGAACGCGTCAGCAGCCCCGTCGCCAGTTTCGCGTTGTTGTGCTCGCCGATCCGGTCGTTGCGGAACGGGTCGGCCGAGCCCACCAGAGTGATCCGGGAGGCGCCGCGCTCGAAGACGACGAGCGCGTCGTCGTAGCACCGGGCCACCTCCTCGGCCTCCTGCTTGTAGACCGAACCGTATCGGGTCCGGCGCACTCCCGCGCGGCCCGCCTCGACGGCCGGCGCATACGTGCAGCCGGGGTCGCTCGCCTCGCTGACATACGCCCGTTTCGCCGACCAGAGCGGCAACAGCGCGTCGACGACGGTGTCCAGCCGCGGCTCGATCAGCACGACGTCGGTCGTGGGTGGCAGCAGCTTGAGCATGCGCAGGTAATGCGGGTGGACCAGCTCCGGAGTGGTGATCAGCAGCGTCGCGTCGCCCTCGTTGGCGGCGACCAGCGCGTCGGAGGACTTCGTCATCCGCTGGATGTCGACGCCGGCGGCGCGGACCCGGTCCGCGAGCGTGGCGGCGCCGATGTCGGCCGTGCTGGTCGGCGACAGGTAGGCCGGGTCGTCCTCGTCCGGCTGCTCCAGCTGGTAGATCCACGTGCCGAGCAGCACCACGACGAGCACCGCGGCGGGCGGGACCACCAGGCGCAGCCAGCGCCAGCTCCGCGGCTTCTTCGGCTGTTTCGCCTTGCCGGCCGATGGAGCATTTCCGGCTGGCGGCGTGTTGCCGGGTGGCGGCGTGCTGTCGGCCGGCGGGCCGGCGGGTGGCGTGTCAACGGGCGTCGCGGTCATGCGCCGACCTCCGCGGCGAGCTGGCGCATCCGGTTGTCGTGCTCCGCGGTGGCGGGCCGTTCGCCATACCAGATGTCGGAGAAGATGCCCGTCGCACTGCGCAGCGGGGAGTCGATGGCCGGCACGACGGCCGCGGCGGCGTGCGCGAACTCGGTGACGGTCATGCCGGGCTGGTGCTCGAGGACCCTGCGCTCGACCAGCCCGCGGACGATGGCGCGCAGCCGCTCGCGGACCGCCTCGGCGAACCTGCCCTCGGCGGCCAGCCGGTCGGCCAGCGACATGAAGACGTGTGCCGGCATGTCGGGCAGCTCGGCATCGGGCTCGGGATCGGGCAGCGGCACCGGCTCGACCAGCTCCGGCACCGGCTCCTGAGTCGTCTTCGGCTTGCGCCGCCGAAGGAAATTCGGCAGACCGTTGGGCACCCAGCGCGGATAGAAGTAGTGCAGCAGACCGAAGACGATCGAGCCCAGGAAGAGGACGAAGACGACCCACGCCACGCCGAACACGTCGTCGAGCGCGTCGAGGAAGAATGCCCAGGCGCGGGTCATCGGGCCGCTCCGAGGACGGCCGAGCCGGCCAGGTCGACCGGCCGGCCCAGGCGGCGGATGCGGCCGATCGCGATGTCGAGGCCCTCGACACGCATGCGGGTCTCCAGGTAGAGCACCGCGTCGACGCAGGCCAGTGTGGCGTAGGCGAGCGAGTCGACCAGCACCCACAGAGCCATGATGAGCACCGTGAAGATGATCGAGCCCGGGCGCAACGAGACCTGCAGCAGCCCGAAGGCCGCATAACCGAGGACCAGCCGGATCGCGGTCCAGCTCACGTAGCCACCCAGGCGGATCGCCGCTCCCCGCAGTCCGACCGACGCCAGGCGGAACGAACGGCCCAGCGCCCGGCCGGGCCCGATCCGGTCGACGATCAGCGCCGGGCCCGCCATGCCGACGAGGCCGAACAGGAACAGCCAGGGCAGCAGCATGACGAGGGAACTCGTCAGTAGTATCGCCGCGGTCACGACGGCGACCACAAGGAGGGCCGGGAGCCGCCGGAACACCTGCCCCAGCAGTTCCCGCCCGCGCACCGGTCGCCCGAGCAACCCGGGGCCGGCGGCGGCACCCGTCAGCCCGCCCAGCAGCGCGAGGATCGCGCCCTCGGTGGCCAGACCGGCGCAGAAGGCCAGCCACGACGACCCCAATCGCTCGGAATAGGGAAGGTGGAGCGGCGGTGTCATGCCGGCCCAGGAGCGCAGCGGATACAGCAGGGCCTGCTCGCAGACGGCCAGCACCAGGGCCGACACCAGCAGGAGCGGCCCATGGACGCGCAGCAGCGACACCGCTGCGTCAAGCAGCTCACCGAAGGTGAGCGGACGCATCGGGATCACGGCCTTGGTCTGTTCCACGCGGACACCGTAGTAGGCCGGGGCGACAAAAACCGCCCACGTCACGCAGAGTCGATGCGGCGAACACAATCGGGCACATCTTTTCAAGATCGGCTGCCGGGTTCCCATGTTCGGGCATGGAGGTGAAATATTGGACCGCATGAGAGCCCGTGTCCTGGTGGTCGATGACGACCCCGCCCTCGCCGAGATGCTCGGCATCGTTCTGCGCAGCGAAGGTTTCCTCCCCTCGTTCGTCGCGGACGGTGAGCGGGCCCTCGCTGCGTTCCGGGACACCCGGCCTGACATCGTCCTGCTCGACCTGATGCTGCCCGGGATGAGCGGAATCGACGTCTGCCGGTCCATCCGCGCCGAGTCCGGCGTGCCGATCGTCATGCTCACCGCGAAGAGCGACACGGTCGACGTGGTCCTCGGCCTCGAGTCCGGCGCCGACGACTACGTGATGAAGCCGTTCAAGCCCAAGGAGCTGGTCGCGCGCATGCGTGCCCGGCTGCGTCGCGGTGAGGACGTCGCGCCGGAGCTGCTGACCATAGGGCCACCCGGCAACCAGATCACCATCGACGTGCCCGCACACACGGTCACGCGCGACGGCGACGAGGTCAAGCTGACCCCGCTCGAGTTCGACCTGCTCGTGGCCCTGGCCCGCAAGCCGCGTCAGGTCTTCACGCGTGAGGTGCTGCTGGAGCAGGTCTGGGGCTACCGGCACGCCGCCGACACGCGCCTGGTCAACGTGCACGTCCAGCGGCTGCGCGCCAAGATCGAGCCCGATCCCGAAAAGCCGGAGATCATCCTGACCGTGCGCGGTGTCGGCTACAAGGCCGGCACCGGCTAGGTCGTGACTCCGTGGTGCGTATCGACCCTGTCCTCGTCCAGGTCCGCAGGCTCCGGCCGAAGCGGTTGATCCCGCTCGCCGTGAGCCGGCGTGCCCGCCGATTCTGGGCGGCGACCCGGCGCCGGTGGCGGCGTTCGCTGCAGTTCCGGGTCGTCGGCATCACGCTCCTGCTGTCCGCGGCGCTGGTGCTGGCGTTCGGCTACACGGTCGCGTCCCTGATCAGCCGAGGCGTGCTGGATAGCAGGATCAACACGGCCAAGGAGCAGATCTCCGGCGGCGCCACCTACGCCGCGCACGAGCTCGAGGGCTTCACGCAGGCCGACGACCCCGGCCTGCCCGGCAAGCTGCAAACCGTGGCGGGCTACCTGGCCACCTCGATGGACGTGCCCGGCGCCGAGGTGATCGTGCTGCGGCGCAGTGCCAACCTCCCCAACCTCTCCGCGTCATGGCCGGAGCAGGGTGCCTACCAGGTCATGAGCACCCCGGCCATGCAGCCGATGCGCTCCCTGGTCGGCGGTCGCCCCAACACGTATCAGCAGATCGCCACCCTCGACGTCGGCATGGGGCCGCGCAAGTACCTCGTTCTCGGCACCCCCGTGGCGACCGCCGGCGACCCGGTCGAGCTCTACTACCTGCTTCCCCTGCAGTCGGAGGACGAGCTCGTCCAGTTCGTCGCGCTGGTCGTCACCGTCACCGGCATCGCGCTCGTCGCGCTGCTCGCGTTGATCGCCGCCATGATGACCCGGCTCGTGGTCAAACCGGTCCGGGTCGCGGCGCGCACCGCGCAGCGGCTCTCCGCCGGGCTGCTCGACCAGCGCATGCAGGTCAAGGGCGAGGACGACCTGGCGCGTCTTGCTGCCGCGTTCAACCAGATGGCGGCCAACCTCCAGCGCCAGATCGTGCGGCTGGAGGAGATGTCGCGCCTGCAGCGCCGGTTCACCTCCGACGTGTCGCACGAGCTACGCACGCCGCTGACGACCGTCCGCATGGCCGCCGACCTGCTGTTCTCCTCCCGCGAGGACTTCGACCCGGCAGCCGCGCGCAGCGCCGAGCTGCTGCAGGCGGAGCTCGACCGGTTCGAAGGACTGCTCACCGACCTGCTGGAGATCAGCCGGTTCGACGCCGGGTTCGCAGCACTCGACGCCGAGCCGACCGACCTGGTGCCGGTCGTGCGCCGGGTCGGCGAGCGGCTGGCACCGCTGGCCGAGCGGTGCGGCGTCCCGCTGCGTGTCGACACGCCGGACACCGAGATCATCGCCGAGGTCGACCCGCGACGGGTGGAGCGCATCCTGCGTAACCTCGTCGGCAACGCGGTCGAGCACGGCGAGGGCAAGCCGGTTGTGGTGACCCTGGCCGCCGACTCTTCGGCCGTCGCGGTGACCGTTCGCGACCACGGTGTCGGCCTCAAGACCGGGGAGGAGAAGCTGGTGTTCAACCGGTTCTGGCGCGCGGACCCGTCGCGGGCACGGCAGACCGGGGGCACCGGTTTGGGGCTGTCGATCAGCCTGGAGGACGCTCGCCTGCACGGCGGCTGGCTGGAAGCGTGGGGCGCGCCCGGCAAGGGCGCCCAGTTCCGGCTCACGCTGCCGACACATAGTGGCGACCGGCTGGTCTCGTCGCCGTTGCGCCTCGTGCCCGACGACGCCCGTGCCGACGAGGCGGCGCTGATCGGGGAGACGCCGTGAGTCGACGTGTTGCGAACGAGGACGCCGTGAACCGGGGCCTCGCGAGCCGGGCGGGAGCGGTGCCGTGTCCACGGAAGCCGCGGCCCACCAGCACGGGGAGCGGCGGCAACGGTCGACCCGGTGGTTCGAATGAGGCACCGGCCCAGCACGTGGTGCGCCTCGATGGCGAAGCGTGGCCCGGCGCCGGAGTGCCGCCCGGCGGCAGGACACGCGATCGGAGGAAGGCGGCCGGGCTGGTCGCTCTCGTGGCGTTGCTCCTCGGCGGGTGTGGGCTGCCCGGACAGACCGAGCCGAGGTACCTCGGTCCGGCGGCCACCGCCACCGCCACCGCCGACCGTGTCGAGCAACTGCCGACCAGGGAGGGTGCTGCTACAGCCTCGGACCTCGTCACCCGGTTCCTGGCGTCCTCGGTCGGCGGCAACGGCGCCGGAGCCGACCCCGAGGAGGCTCGCACCGAGACGCAGAAGCGCATGCGGGACTTCTTCACGCAGCCCGGTGGCACACGGTGGTTACCCGGCCAGAAGCTGCAGGTCGTCAAGGTCGCGAGGATCTCGGAGGAACTGGGCAAGGAAGCCGGCACCTGGAACGTCTCCGTCGAGGGCCAGCTGATCGGCACGCTCGACGAGCGCGGTGTCCTCAACCAGGAACCGACACAGGATCGGGCTCAACCGAGCGTCTGGGACTTCAAGGTGGTGAGCGTCGGCGGTCCGTTGATGATCGAGGACGCGCCGAATGACACGATGCTGTTGAGCGAATGGGCACTCGACGAGTGGTACCTGCAGCAGCCGATCTACTTCTGGGAGATCGGCGTCGACAGCCGGAAGAAGCTGGTGCCCGACCTGCGGTACATGTCGAAGCGGCTGCTGTCCCAGGCCCAGCGCGTCGCCCAGGTGCTGTCTTGGCTGGCCCGGCCGTCGGATCTCGTCCAGCCCGTCACGGAAGGTCTGGCCGCCGACGTCGACATCAAGGACATCCCGGTCGCGACCCGCGACGCGGTGACGATCAACCTGGGCTTCAAGGCGATCGGCAAGGAGGACGAGCTGCGCCGGGCGGCCAGGCAGATCCGCTGGTCGCTCGAGGCGCATCCGCGAGTGACCCTGACGATCGAGAACAGGGATCGAGGCATCAACTCGGACGGTTACGAGGGCGACAACGCCGCCGTCGAGGCCGGGGCAGAGACCAACCCCGAGCGGTTCTGCATCGTCGACGGTGTGGCGCGTCCGGTTGACCTCAGCAGCGGCAGCGCGCCTGCGATCTTCGCTCAGGGCGGCGAGAACACGTCGGTCGTCTCGGCCGCCATCAACCGCTCGAAGACCCACGCTGCCCTGGTCCGGCAGCCCGACCCGCGCGGCAAACAGACGCTGTATGTCAGCGCCGCTGACGCCACCACGACAAACCCGCCGAAATACGTCCCGGTGGGCGTGAGCGGTGCGAAGCTGACCCGCCCGGTGTGGATCGAACGCCCCGCTCAGCTGTTCCTGGTTTCCGACGGTATGGCGCTCTGGGCGGTCACCCCGCCGACCGGCGACGCGCCGGCCAAGGCCGAGAAGGTGAGCGGCCCGCAAGGGGATGCGCCGACCAGCGGTATTTCGTCGCTCGCGGTCGCACCGGACGGGCGGCGAATCGCCTTCATCTCCAACGGTGCCGTGAACGTCGCGTCGTTGCTGTTCGACAACGGCAAGCTGACCGGTCTGGGCACGTATCGGAAGGTCTACACCTCGCTCGGCGAGAACAGGGCGGTCGGCTGGCTCACCGAGACCAGCCTGGCCGTCGGCGGCACGCGCAATCCGGCGGCAGCGGCCGGGGAGGCGTATTCGCTGGTGTCGATCACGGTCGACAGCACGGTGGAGAAGCCACTGCCGGAGCGTGACCGCACCGCCACTGCGCAGAGCGTGATCACCCACATGTCGGTTCGGATCGCCAGCCCGTCGGGGCAGCAGGGCGGCGTGCTGATCATGTTCGAGTCGAACGGGGTCGCGCACACCGTGTACAGCCAGGACATCGGACCGATCCAACTCGCCGGGCCGCAGCCGTCCGCCTCCTCGACCGCGCCGCAGCTGCCGCCGGCGAAGGCGCCGTTCTACGCGGACTGAGCCGTGTTCCTCGCTGATCTTGTCGACCTGGTCCTGCCGGCGACGTGCGCGGGGTGCGAGCAGCCGTCAACGGGGCCGCTGTGCGGGCCGTGCCGGGCGGCGTTCCGCGCGACGGTGCCGCAGCGGACGCGGCCCGATCCCGAGCCGGCGGGGCTGCCGCCGACGTATGCGCTGGGTGCGTACGCGGGGTCGGTGCGGCGGGCGATCCTGCAGTACAAGGAGGAGCGCCGGCACGAGCTGACCGGCGTGCTCGGCGAGGCACTGGCTGCCGTGGTGATGCGCTCGCTGTCCAGCGGGTCGAGTCCGGCCAGGGGGCTGCGCGGGCCGGTCATCCTCGTTCCCGTGCCCGCTACCGCGGCTGCCGCGCGCCGGCGGCACGGCGACCACATTCTGCGGCTGGCCAAGGCTGCGGCGAAAGTGCTGCCCGGAGCGGTCGTGGCGGTCCCGCTCCGGGCGCTGCCGAAGGCGGGGGACTCGGCCGAGTTGACGGCCGCGGAGCGGGCAGAGGCGGCCAGGAGGGCGTTTGTCGTCAGAGCGGGAGAAGCAGCGAGGTTGCGAGCGGCCGTCCGGCAGTTTGCCAAGAGAACTGTGGCTGTCCGGTCGGTGAACAGCCAGCCGACGGTTGTTCTTGTCGACGACATCGTCACGACCGGTGTGACGCTTGTTGCGGCTGTTGCAAACCTCCGTGAAGCGGGTATCCGGGTGGAACGGGCCGCGGTTCTGGCCGCTACGCAACGTCGGCGGTGAAGGGATCTGGTTCGTCCTGATATGTGCAGAACGTTACGACGAGGACAACGTGGGGTAATCCCGGAGGAGGGTTTCGGGACTTGGGGCCCTGTTCTTGTGAACCAGGGGTGACTAGCGGCTGTCCTCGGTTTAACGTCGAGAGACGACCAACGCTCTGAGTGGCCATGCCACGAAGGGAGGATGCTGACACCCGCAGTTTCGGTCGCGTGCCGCGTGGGCTCAGCCTCTGGGGAGGCGCGTTTCCGGCCGAGCAGTCCAGACAACAAACCCAAATCCGAACCCGTCTCTGAGAAAACCCGTGGGGGAGGTCAGGAGTGGACATCGTCGTCAAGGGCCGCAACGTCGAGGTGCCCGACCACTACCGGCAGCATGTCGCTGACAAGCTGCAGAAGGTCGAGCGATACGACCACAAGCTCATCCGCGTCGACGTCGAGCTGTTTCACGAGCGCAATCCGCGCCAGTCGGACCATTGCCAGCGTGTCGAGATAACGTGCTACTCGCGCGGTCCGGTGATCCGTGCGGAGGCATGCGCCGGAGACTTCTACAGCGCACTGGACACAGCGATCAGCAAACTGGACAGCCGGCTCAGCCGTGCTGCCGACCGTAGACGTGTCCATCGGGGCCGGCGGGCGCCGGTCTCCGTCGCCGCGGCGACCGCGTCACTCGCATTCACACCACCCGAGCGGTATTCAGCCGCACCGGCCGGCAATCCGGCCGAGACCGCGGCGACCGAAGCCGGCGGCTTCGAATTGATCGAAGAGCCCGATGACCAGCCGTGGCACATCGTCCGGGAGAAGGAGCATCCCGGTGAGCCGATGACGGTCGACGACGCGCTGTTCCACATGGAACTGCTCGGCCACGACTTCTACCTGTTCAACGACAAGGAATCGGGCCGTCCCAGCGTGGTTTACCGCCGCCGGGCATTCGACTACGGCGTCATGAGCCTAGGGATGTAGAGCAGTGCGGAAGGCGGGCCCGGTGCCAGGGCCCGCCTTCCGCACCACCGAGGCGCCGCAGGACGGCGCGACAGGGCACCGCGAGGCGGCGCTGCAGAACAGCCGCACGAGCGGCGCCACACAGATCAGGACTTGGACAGTTCCCTGGCCAGCACGGCCGTGTCCGGGTAGTCGGAGAAAACCCCGTCCAGGCCGGCGGCCAGGAACGTCCTGATCTCGGTCAGGACGTCGCCCCACGCGTTGGGGTCGGTGCCCGTGCGCAGGTTCAGCGGCAGGAACTGGTTCTCGTTGCGGAACGTCCACGAGTGGACCTTCAGCCCGCGCGCGTGGGCGTCGCGGATCAGCGGCGTCGGCCCGAGCAGGTTGCCGGCCGAGTCGCGGGCGATGACGAGGTTCTTGGTCGCCCCGACGCCGTTCGTGAACGACTTGAGGTAGTCCAGCCCCTTCGGCGTGGCCAGGTCGGCCCAGGTGCGCGGGTCGCCGCTGACCTTGAAGTCGTACGGCTGCCCGACCGCGTCCAGCAGCACCACCGAAGGCGTGTCGACCAGGCCGCGCAGCTTCTTGATGCTCGTCGGCTCGAACGACTGCAGGAAGACCGGCGCGTTGCGGCCGGCCAGGTTGTTGCGCTTGAGGACCTTCGCCACCAGGGGCTCGAGGGCCAGGCCGATCGACGCGAAGTACGTCGGGTGCTTGGTTTCCGGGTACACGCCGATCGTCCGGCCCACCCGCTTGCCTTCCTCGCGAGCGAGGTCGATGACCTCCTGCAGGGTGGGGATCTGGAACAGGCCGTTGTAGATCGTGTTGTGCGCGCGCACCGCGGGCAGCCGCTCGACCGCCCGGAGCGTCTTGAGCTCCGCGAGCGTGAAGTCCTCGGTGAACCAGCCGGTGACCGTGAAGCCGTCGACGGTCTTGGTGGTCTTGCGGGACGCGAACTGCGGCCGCGACGAAACGTCGGTGGTACCGGAGATCTCGTTCTCGTGCCGGGCTACGAGCTGGCCGTCCTTGGTCGGCACCAGGTCCGGCTCGATGTAGTCGGCGCCCATGGCGATGGCCAGGCGGTAGGCGGCCAGCGTGTGCTCGGGTCGGTGCCCGCTCGCGCCGCGGTGGCCGATGACCAGCGGTTGCGTGGTGGGGCGGCGGCGGTCCTCGACGGAGGCCGCGGCCGGGCTGACAAGCGTTGCGGGGAGCACGGCCGCGCCGGCCGCCACCCCCATACCGGAAATCACTGCACGTCGACGCATGGGCCCCAATCTCGGGGGCCCATGGCAACGTCACGTGACGCTCAGATGGCCGCCGGGCGCAGTTTGGCGAACGCAACGTTGTCGATACGCGTCCCGTCCGGACCGGGCAGTTTGCCGGGCTGGATCCCTTCCCGTGTGTAACCGGCCCGCTCCAGCACGCGCTGCGAGGCGATGTTGTCCGGCGCCGTCCCCGCGATCATGCGGACCACGCCGATGCTGAAGGCCCAGTCGGTCAACAGGGCGGCCGCGAGCGACGCGTACCCCTGGCCGCGGGCCGCGGGCGACAGGCTGTAGCCGATCATCGCCTCCTGGATGACGGGCTCCGCGTAGTAGAGCGCGATCTCGCCGAGGTACGTGTTGTCGTCGGCCCGGCGGATGGTGCACTCCGCGCGCTGCCCGGCGATCCACTTCGACACCGACTCGGCGCACTGCCGGCGCACGAGCTCCGGGTCCATCGGCGTGCCCACGACGGACCTCCCGCTCACCTCGGGGAGGATGCGCATGTTGTACGTGTCGTCGCTGTCCTCGGCGGTCAGCGGTCGCAGGACGATCGTGCCGTCGGTCAGCTCGCCCCCGGGGAAGTCGGGCAGCAGCCGGCGGCTCGGCCCGGCCGGGTCACCGGCGATCCGCGACCAGACGACCACGTCGTGCCAGCCGCCGTCCCGGGTCCGGGCGGCGGCGCGCGCGACGCCCTCGCGCGTGAACCCCGCCGCGACCGCCACCCGCTGGCTGGCGCCGTTCGACAGCGCCGTCGTGAGGTACAACCGGTGCATCCCGTCGCCGAGGAGCTCCGCGCTGAGCAGCTCCAGCGCTGTTGTGGCCACCCGCCGGCGACGGGCCCACGGTGCCACCCAGTAGCCGGTCTCCGCCGTGCCTTCCTTGCGTGGCGTGTATCCGATGGAGCCGAGCACCCGGTCGGTCGCCGCGTCGACGACGGCTCTGGAGTGGTCGTCGCGCTCGAAGAAGGCGAGGGCGTCGTCCCGCGTGTACGGGCTGGGCAGCATCGGCAGGTACCGCTGGATCAGGGGGTCGTTGCAGGCCTCGGCGACGGCGTCGGCGTCGTCCTCGCGCCACGGGCGCAGACTGAGCCCGCTCATCGCCCGAGGTCTTTCGCCAGCAGGGTCGCGACCCAGCCGTCGAGGCGCTTGCCGCGCTGCTCACAACCGTTGCGTTGGACACCCTCGATCACGAAACCCACTTTCTCCGCGACGCGTCGCGAGCCGGTGTTGCCGATGTGTGCGCGCCAGACGATCCGGCCCAGCGCGAGCTTGTCGAAGCCGAAGGCGCAGATCGCGCGGGCGGCCTCGGTGGTGTACCCCTTGCCGCGGACCCACGGCGCCGCGGTGAACCCGATCTCGGCCGTGACCGGGTCGACCGGGCTGATCCGCAGGTCGATCGTGCCGGCGAACCGGTCGTCGGCGTCGGCCATGGCGAACCCGGTCCCGGTGCCGCGCCGCCAGCCGTCGGGGTATCCGTGCCGGATGAACGCCAAGGCCCGGTCGGGGCCGTAGTCCAGCGGGATCGACGTCCAGGCGACCGACTCGGCGTCGCGGAACGTCTCGACCACGTCGACCAGGTCGCCCTCGCGCAGTTGCCGCAGCGTGCCGGGGCCGGCGGGGAGGCGCTCCGGCGGGTGGCTGAACGCGTGGGCGCGCAGCGCGCCGGGGCCGCCCGGCGCGACCCACGCCGGCGGCGTGTCGCAGACCTCGCCGGGCAGCAGCACGCCGTGCCAGCCGTCGACGAAACCGCCGTTGCGCGACGGAAGCCCAGCTCGTACGACTCCGTCAAAAGTGAAACCGATCCGCTCGGCGGTCAGCCGGGAGGCATGGTTGCCGACCTCCGCCCGCCAGATCAGCCGGCGCAGCCCGAGCACCTCGAACGCCCAGTGCGCCACGGCCCGCCCGGCCCGCTCGGCGACCCGGTGGCCACGTGCCCAGGGAGCGATCCACGTGCCCAGCTCCGCGTGGCGATTGGGCAGGTCGAGGGTGACGAGCCCGGCGGAGCCGAGGAGTTCACCCGTGCGAGCGTCGAACACCCCGAGCGGCGCGGCGGTCTCCGCGGCCCAGCCGGCCTGCGAGCCCACGCCGACGAAGTCGACGGCATGTTCGCGCAGGTAGGGGACGGGGACCATGGTCCAGCGCTGGATCAGGGGATCCTGGCAGGCGCGGAAGACGTCCTCCGTGTCGTCGGCCTGCCAGGCGCGCAGGACGAGCCCGTCGCCGGTGGTGAGTTCGATCGGCTCCATGACCGCCGATCCTGCCGGAAAGGTCGCCGCCGAGGGACGGATATTTCCACGGTACGTCGGGTGATTTGTACTGGTATGTCGCTTACTGTCCATAGAGTGGGTGGGCAGGGGCGGCGGTTCGGCCGGAAAGCCGCCTACGATGGGTCGCAGACGTTTGAGGGAGCGCTGACCCGTGTCGATTTTCGAGAAGATCCTCCGCGCCGGCGAGGGCCGGATGGTGCGGCGGTTGAAGGCCGTGGCCGACGCCGTGAACTCGCTGGAGGACGAGTTCGCCGACCTGACCGACGAAGAACTGCGCGGCATGACCGAGCAGTTCAAGGAGCGGCTCGCCGACGGACAGACGCTGGACGACATCCTGCCGGAGGCGTTCGCGGTCGCGCGCGAGGCCGCCTCCCGGGTGCTCGGCCAGCGGCATTACGACGTGCAGATCATGGGCGGGGCCGCCCTGCACTACGGCAACATCGCCGAGATGAAGACAGGTGAGGGCAAGACGCTCACCTGTGTGCTCCCGGCCTATCTGAACGCGCTCTCCGGCAAGGGCGTCCACGTCGTCACCACCAACGACTACCTGGCCCAGCGTGACGCGGAGTGGATGGGCCGCGTCCACCGCTTCCTCGGCCTGACCGTGGGCACTGTGCTGCCTAACCAGCCGTCCTCGGCGCACAAGGCCGCCTACGACTGCGACATCACCTACGGCACGAACAACGAGTTCGGCTTCGACTACCTGCGCGACAACATGGCGTGGTCCAAGGACGAGCTCGTCCAGCGCGGCCACAACTTCGCCATCGTCGACGAGGTCGACTCGATCCTCATCGACGAGGCGCGGACCCCGCTGATCATCGCCGGCCCCGCCGAGCAGTCCGCCCGGTGGTATCAGGAGTTCGCCCGCGTGGTGAAGCGCCTGCAGCGCGGCAAGGACGGCTCCGGTGACTACGAGGTCGACGAGTCCAAGCGCACCATCTCCGTCACCGAGCGCGGTGTCGCCAAGGTCGAGGACCAGCTCGGCATCGACAACCTCTACGAGTCGGTCAACACCCCGCTGGTCGGCTACCTGAACAACGCCATCAAGGCCAAGGAGCTGTACAAGCTCGACAAGGACTACGTCGTCAACGACGGCGAGGTCCTCATCGTCGACGAGTTCACCGGCCGCATCCTGCACGGCCGGCGGTACAACGAAGGCATGCACCAGGCCATCGAGGCCAAAGAGGGCGTGGAGATCAAGCAGGAGAACCAGACCCTCGCCTCGATCACGCTGCAGAACTTCTTCCGCCTCTACGCCAAGCTCTCGGGCATGACGGGCACGGCGCAGACCGAGGCCGCCGAGTTCAACAAGGTGTATAACGTCGGCGTCGTCTCCATCCCGACGCACCGCTCGATGATCCGACTCGACCACCCGGACGTCATCTACAAGACGGAGAAGGCGAAGTACAACGCCGTCGTCGACGACATCGTCGAGCGGCACGCCCTCGGCCAGCCGATCCTGGTCGGCACGGTCTCCGTCGAGAAGTCCGAGCTGCTCTCCCAGCTCCTGCGCAAGCGGGGCGTCCCGCACGCGGTCCTCAACGCGAAGTTCCACGCCAAAGAGGCCGAGATCATCGCGCAGGCGGGCCGCAAGGGCGCCGTCACCGTCGCCACCAACATGGCCGGTCGTGGCACCGACATCCTGCTCGGCGGCAACGCCGAATACCTGGCCAACTCCGAGCTGCGCCAGCGCGGGCTCACCGAGGAGGAGACCCCGGACGACTACGTGGCGGCGTTCGAGGACGTCCTGCCCCGCTGGGAGAAGCTCTGCGAGGAGGAGTCCGAGGAGGTCGTCGAGGCCGGCGGTCTGTACGTGCTGGGCACCGAGCGGCACGAGTCCCGCCGGATCGACAACCAGCTGCGCGGCCGCTCCGGCCGGCAGGGCGACCCGGGCGAGTCGCGGTTCTACCTGTCGCTGCAGGACGAGCTCATGCGCCGCTTCCGCGCCAGCGCGGTCGAGGCGGTCATGGACCGGTTCAACATCCCCGAGGACGTGCCGATCGAGTCGAAGATGGTCACGCGCCAGATCAAGAGCGCGCAGACCCAGATCGAGGCGCAGAACGCGGAGATCCGCAAGAACGTCCTGAAGTACGACGAGGTGCTCAACAAGCAGCGCAAGGTCATCTACGCCGAGCGCAAGCGGGTCCTCGACGGCGAGGACCTGAGCGATCAGGTCCGCAACATGATCGACGACGTCGTCGGCGCCTACGCCGAGGGCGCGACGGCCGCCGGCGAGACAGTCGAGGACTGGGACCTGGAGCAGCTCTGGACGAGCCTCAAGCAGCTGTACCCGGTGGGCGTGACCATCGAGGACCTTGAGGACGAGGCCGGCGGCACGATCGACTCCGAGTTCCTCAAGGTCCAGCTGGTCGAGGACGCGCACAAGGCATACGACCGGCGCGAGGAGGAACTCGGCGCCGAGGCGGTCCGCGAGCTGGAGCGGCAGGTGCTGCTCAACGTCATCGACCGCAAGTGGCGCGAGCACCTCTACGAGATGGACTACCTGCAGGAAGGCATCACCCTGCGGGCCTACGCGCAGCGCGACCCGGTGGTCGAGTACCAGCGCGAGGGCTTCGACATGTTCCAGCAGATGCAGGAGGGCATCAAGGAAGAGGCGGTCGGCTTCCTCTTCAACCTCGAGGTCCACGTCGAGGAGGCGCCCGCGCCTACCGAGGCCGAGGTGATCGAGGCGCTGGTCGACGGCGAGCAGCCCGCATTGCCGCTGCCGGACTCGCACGTGGAGATCCGGGCGAAGGGCCTGGGCGGCAACCGCATGCCGCGCGCGCTGCAGTACTCGGCCCCCACCGTCGACGGCGACGCCGGCGTGGTGATCGAGCAGCAGCAGGAGCAGGCCCCGGCGCTGGGCATCGGCGAGCCGTCGCCGTCCGGCAACGGTGGCCGCCGCTCCGGCCCGCCGGTGCCGTCGGGCGGCCGCAAGCCGTCCCCCGGCCAGGCGGTGTCGAGCAACGGCCCGTCGCGTAACGCCCCGTGCCCGTGCGGCTCGGGCAAGAAGTACAAGCGCTGCCACGGCGCCCCGGGCGGCCCCGCGTAACAGCCCGCGCTGTCCTGTCGTGACGCCCGCCTGGCCGGTCCAGGCGGGCGTCGCGCTGTTGTCAGCGGGGTCCGGTCATGATCGAGGGAAACGTCTCGTCGTCGGGGCGACCAAGAGTGTCCCTCGATCATGACCGGACCCGCGAGCGCGTGCGCTGGCTGGCGGGTCCGCGAGCGGCCTGCGGGAGCTGGCCAGGTCTGCGTGCGTCGCCTGGCGGGCCTGCGGGCGACGTGCGCGGGCTGGCGCGTGCGCCGGCTTGCAGGTCCGCGAGCGAGGTGCGTGGTGGGCCCGGGTTGGCGGGGCGCGAAAACGGGGCGGCCACCGCGCCGGGGGTGAGCGCGGTGGCCGGGTGCAGCCGGGCCGCCCTGCCCCGTGCCGGGACGGTCCGGTGCGTGGAGTCCGGTGTGCCCGCCGCCCCTCCACAGCGGACACACCGGAGCCTTCAGACGACCTGGAGCACCGTGCAGCGCCAGCCGAGCATGGCGCTGGGCTGTGCGCGGCGCTGATGCTCCAGGCGTATGGCCATCGCCCACGTCGCCTCGCCCTGCTCGAGGACCACCGCGGCTTCGGCGACGCCGGGGACGGGCTGGCAGAGCAGCAGGCGGCGGACTCGGACGAGTCGGCCCTGGCGGGCGGCCTGGCCCGGGGTCATGCGGATCCGGACGGTGCGGCGGAGCAGTTGGTCGGAGATGTCCGTGAAGTGCTGCGGATGGGTGAGCGGGCGGAGCTGGGCCGCCGGGCGGTAGCCGTTGAGGATCTCCACGCACAGGCCGACGAAGCGCTGGGCGGCGGTGTGCGCGCTCGACAGCGACGGGTCGTGCGCTCGTCGGCGGGGCGCAGCCGGGCGGGGCGGCGCCGGGGAGCCGGGCCAGTCGACCGGAAGCAGGTCCATGTCCGACGGCGGTTGGGTCGGCCGCCGGACCACCGACTCCTCGCAGGGCGGGTCGAGCGGCGGCACGGACCGGAGGACGACCGCGGGAGGCGCGTAGGCGGTGCGCGCCCGGCGCCGAGGACGCTTAGCGGCGATCGTCGTCGTCATTGCAGGACCCCCGAATCCTTGCGTTTGCTTTCGATTGCCTCCTCTCGTTTGTAGGGGGCCATACGACCCAGGGTCAAGGCGGGTGCACCCAATGCACCGATTCGTCGTTTCAGGCGGAACGGGGCAATAAACAGCAAGACAGGCTGCACGCAGGGAAGACGGGCCGAAACCGAGGACGGGACAAGGGACGGGTCAGGCGGGCTCGTCCTCGTCGCGCTCCACCAGGGGGTTGCTGCGCACCCATTCGGCCGTCTCGGCGTACTTCCGCTCGATGTACTCTTCGAGCTTGCTGCGCTCGATCCGCCACTGGCCCCGGCCGCCGATCTTGATCGCGGGCAGCTCCCCGCTGCGGACCATGTGGTAGACCTGCGAGGTCGACACGTTCAACTGCTCGGCGACGTCGGCCATGAGCAGGAATCGCGGCTCCATGAGCCTCAGTTTGCCATCGTTAGCGTCCTGCTGGTTGTGACGACCTGACAAGGTGGGCCGTCAGGGTGTAGGACAAGGGGCGTGACGACGGACCTGACGCGTGTGTATCTCCCGGCGACCCTTGCCCAGCTCGCCGTGCTGCGGGAGAGCGGCGAACTGCCGCCGCCGGGCGAGGCGCACGCCGTCACCCCGGCACTGCGCGAGTGGTATGCGGAGGGCGACGAGGAGGAGCTCGAATACGTCGCCTTCACCCGTGCCGCCCAGGCCGCCCTCCGGCTGCTCCGCCACGACCCCAAGGCGCCCAGACGGCGGGTTGTGGTCTCGGTGGACCTGCCCGGCTCGGCGCTGAGGATGTCCGGCCTCGAACTCGGCTCCAGCCAGGTCGACGTCAGCGGCAAGGTGCCGCTGCGGACCGTCGCGGCGATCCACGTGGACGGCACCGACGCCGAGGCCGACGTGGCCGCGGCGGCCGACGTCGTCGAGGAGGCGGAGGCCGGTGACCCCGACGCGCAGTTCACCGTGGACGGCGCCGAGGACCACGAGCTGGAGTGGTATGACCCGTCCGAGCTCGACCAGCTATTGGGCTGACCGGCGCAGGGTCCGGCCGACCGCGATCATCGCCGTGAAGGCACCCGCGAAGAACACGATCATGCCGTGGTTGATCTGCTCGGGCAGGCGGCCGGCGATGATCTGCGCGTCGAAGACGCTGCGGTCCCGGACGAAGTCGACGAGCGGCAGGCGGCCGACCCAGCCCAGCAGGGTCGCGGCGAGCGTGAGCAGGCCCGGGACGGCACCCGCCAGCAGGTATGCCGGCCAGGGCAGCGTCAGGCCGGTGCGGCGCAGGTAGACGTAGGTCACCAGCCCGCCGATGACCCCGCTGACGATCGACGTGGTCAGCTGGAGGCGGGCCGACGCGATGGCCATCGTGCCGACGGTCTCCTGGTTGCCGAAGAAGTCGGTCAGGTCGTTCTGGAAGTACGCGACGATCAGGCCGATCGCCGTGACCGCCACCCCGCCCACAGCACCCGCGGCGGCGGCGCTGATCGGGCGGATCGCGGCGACCGCGCCACCGAGCACCCCGGTCAGCACGACGACCACGGCGACATACGGGATGGCCGGCCCTTTGTGGTACGCCGCGACCGTCCCGCCCATCGCCAGCAGCCCGACCGGCAGGCCGCCGAGCGCCCCGGAGAGCAGCCGGGACCAGATCCTGTCCACGTTCGCGAAACGGCCGACCGCCACGACACCGGTCGCCACGCCGGTGAGGATCGTCGCCACGAGGATGCTCGGCAGCACCAGTGCCGCCAACGTCGTGGCCATGAAGTCACCGGCGGCGTCGGCGAGGACGCCGTAGGCCGAATAGAGGGTGAGCAGAAGGAGCAGGAGGGCGAGCCCGGCCACGAGCACGGCGCCGGACGGCCGCCACTCGTCGACCGGGTCCACGACCGGCTCGACCGTCTCAGCACGCTTTACACCCACGAACAAGGAGAGTACGCGAGCCGCCGGCACTGCCCGGCAGGCGTGCAAGGATGAGAGATACCCGAGCCAATGACGACATGGGAGACCCTCATGGATGGCCTGTCCGCCGTGCCCGAGCCGAAAAACGAGCCGGTCCACGGTTATGCCCCCGGCACGCCCGAGCGGGCCGCACTCCAGCGCCGGCTGACCGAGTTGGCCGGCGAGAAGCTCGACCTCACCATGACCATCGGCGGCGAGCAGCGGATGGCCTCCGGCACGCCGATCGACGTCGTGCAGCCGCACCGCCACAGCCATGTGCTCGGCGTCACCCACAACGCCACGACCGACGACGCCGCCCGAGCCGTCGCCGCCGCCAAGAGCACGGCCCCGGCCTGGCGCGACCTGCCGTTCGCGGAGCGGGCGGCGGTCTTCCTGCGCGCTGCCGAGCTGCTCTCCGGCCCCTGGCGCGACACCCTCAACGCGGCGACCATGCTCGGCCAGTCGAAGACCGCGATCCAGGCGGAGATCGACTCGGCCTGCGAGCTGATCGACTTCCTGCGGTTCAACGTGCACTTCGCGGAGAAGATCCTGGCGGAGCAGCCCGCGTCGTCCGCCGGTGTGTGGAACCGGTTCGACCACCGCCCGCTGGAGGGCTTCGTCTACGCGATCACCCCGTTCAACTTCACCGCGATCGCCGGCAACCTGCCGTCCGCCCCGGCGCTGATGGGCAACACAGTGGTGTGGAAGCCGTCGCCGACGCAGCAGTTCGCGGCGCACTTCACCATGCGGCTGTTCGAGGCGGCCGGCCTGCCACCCGGCGTGATCAACATGGTCACCGGCGACGGCCTCGCCGTCTCCGAGGTCGCGCTGAAGGACCCGGACCTCGCCGGCATCCACTTCACCGGGTCGACCGCGGTCTTCCGCACGCTGAACAAGGCCGTCGCGGAAAACCTCGAGCACTACCGGTCGTACCCGCGGATCGTCGGCGAGACGGGCGGCAAGGACTTTGTCGTCGCGCACGCCTCCGCCGACCCGCAGGCGCTCGTCACCGCGCTGGTGCGCGGCGCCTTCGAGTACCAGGGCCAGAAGTGTTCGGCGGCCTCGCGGGCATACGTGCCGAGCAGCCTGTGGAAGACGGTGAAGGAGCAGCTGACGTCGACGGCGGAGTCGCTGGCGTACGGCGACGTGACCGACTTCGGCAACTTCGGCGGGGCCGTCATCGACCGGCGTGCCTTCGAGCGGCACGCCGCCGCGCTCGACCGGATCAAAAACTCCCCGTCGTGCACGGTCGTCGCCGGCGGCGCCACCGACGACAGCGAGGGCTTCTTCGTCCGCCCGACCGTCGTCGAGTGCACCGACCCGGCGCACGAGGTGTTCACGACCGAATACTTCGGCCCGATCCTCGCCGTCCACGTCTACCCCGACGCCAACTTCGACGCCGTCGTGGCGCAGGCCGAGTCCGTCGCGCCGTATGCGCTCACCGGCTCCGTGTTCGCCACCGACCGGCAGGTCGTCGACCGCGCGTCGCACGCCCTGCGGTTCGCGGCCGGCAACTTCTACATCAACGACAAGCCGACCGGCGCGGTCGTCGGGCAGCAGCCGTTCGGCGGCGGGCGTGCCTCCGGCACGAACGACAAGGCCGGCTCGTGGCACAACCTCCTGCGGTGGACCTCGCCGCGCACGATCAAGGAGACCTTCGTGCCGCCGACCGACCACCGCTACCCGCACATGGGTGCCTAGGGGCGGGCGACCGCGACGATCTTGTCGAGCGTGAAGGCACGATCGTCGCGGCGCAGCCGGCACCACGCCTCCACAACCGATCCGGCCAGCTCCGGATGCTCGATGACGCGGTCGGACGAGCGACCGGCCGCGTCGACGTACCGGATCCACACCGGCGTCCCGTGCTCGATCGCGTCGGCCAGCAGCCGGGCCTGCTCGGGCCGTAGCTGGGGCGCTTTCTGCCGGATCTGCTCCAGCGGTGTGGCGTTTCGCCGCGACGGTACGAGCAGTCGCTGCGCCAGCTCACCCGCGTCCACTGTGGACCTCGACCGCTCCGGCGTCGGACGAGCGCGGCGGACCGTCACGGCGACGCCGTCGCGCACCGGTCGATAGCCCGCCGCCCGCAGCGCGGCAAGCGTGTCCATAGTGGACTGCGGGGAGCCGGCCACGGTCGGCGCCAGGCGGTGCAGGCGCAGCGCCGCGACCACGTCGTCGAGCAGTTCCGGATCGTCGCTGAGCACCACGCTGCTGACGCCGCGCACGCGCAGCGCGTCCGGCGGAGGCTCGGGCAGCAGCTTCGCGGCGACGTCGGCGACCGGCCGGTTGTCGGCGAGCGCGCGGCCGAGCGGGCTGATCGCGCCGAGGGCGCAGACGCCCAGCAGCGTCGCCGCTGCGACGACCGCGTCCACCGCCTCCGGCAGGTCCGCGGCCTGGCGGGCCGGCAGCGGGGCGGTCCAGCGGACGAGCGGCGCCAGCGCCGCCGGGTCCGGCACGGCGGTGTCCGGCGGCAGGTCGTGCAGTGCCCGGACGACGACCTGCCGCAGTGCCGGCCCCGACCACCAGGCACCCAGGAGCCGTGCCAGCTGGTCGGCGGGCGGCAGGCTGTGCCAGTCGTCGTAGGCCGTGGTCGGCCGCAGGCGCAGGCGGTCGGGGCCGAGCAGCCCGGCCGCCAGCACCAGCTCCGCGTGCAGCGGCTCGACGCCCAGCCGGGCCAGCTCGCGGGCCGCGACGCCGCCGTTGCGCTGCTGCGCCAGCGGCCGCGCCGCCGCCTCGTCGAGCAGTGCGGCGATCTTGTCCAGCAGTTCCGCTGCGGCGTCCGCGGCCGCGGCCCGGACGGCGGTCCGGTCGGCCGGCGCCAGCGGGGGAGCGGGCGGCACCGGCTCGAACGGCTCGTCCGGCGCCTGCCGGGCAGCCGCGTCGAGCAGCAGGTAGGACGGCGCCCACAGGTTGTCGCCATCGGGCCAGGCCAGCGCCCGCTGGGTCAGCACCCGCAGCGTGGCGTCGAGGCCGGCGTCGTCGGGCGCGCTGCCCAGCCGCTCGGCCAGGTCGGCGAGCGGCACCGGGCCTTCCGGGAACGCGGCCATGGCCTCGATCACCTGGAGGGCGGGCAGCGGCAGCTTCGCCACCACCTCGGCGAGCCCGGACCGGGCCGAGAGCCGCGCCGCGAGCTGGGTGAGATCGGCCGGCGCGGGTGGAGCCAGCACGTCCGGACGGCGGCGCAGCACCTCCCCGAGCTCGTCGGTGTCCAGACTCCGCAGCCAGGCAACCAGTGCGCCTCTCGTCACGACACGTGACCCTATAACTTGGCGCCCTGAGCAACGAATCCGCTGGCAACCGGGCTGATGCCCCTTCGGCGAGCTGGGTGGGTGCCTCACCTACGGTGAGCTTCTCCTGCCGCACCCGAGCTGCGTTCCGTCCCGGCCCGCGGTCCCGTCCCGAGCTGTGGGAGCCGCGCAGTCGGCTGTGCGCCCTGCTCTACGCTGACTCCCTTCTTTGTGCCAAGGCGCCGGCCGGGCCCGATCGCCGCATCGACGCGGGCCTAACGTCGCAGGGGAGGGGGAGGGACGGCGATGAAGACGGTCACCGGCGCGAAGACAGTTCTCGACAACCGATACCGGCTCGAGTCCGAGGTCGCCCGTGGCGCCATCGGTGCGGTCTGGCGGGCCTACGACACACTGGCCGATGAGTGGGTGGCGGTCAAGCTGCTCCGCCCGGAAGCGGCCGAGGTGTCCGAACTCGTCGACGGCTTCCTCGGTGAGGCGGAACTGCTGGCCGGCCTGGACCACCCTTCGGTGATCCGGGTCAAGAACCTGATCACCGACCAGGGCGTCACGGCCATCGCGATGGAGCTCGTCGCCGGCCCCGACCTGCGGCGCCGCCTGCGCGCCGACGGGCCCCTCCCGCCCGCGGTGGCCGCCGAGGTCGTCGCGCAGGTGGCCGACGCGCTGGCGTATGTCCACGCCAACGAGATCGTCCACGGCGACGTCAAGCCGGGCAACGTGCTCGTGCCGCAGGACGGCGGGCCGGTGCGGCTCGCCGACTTCGGTGTCGCCCGGCGGCTGGACAAGCCGGCCGGTCCGACGCACGCCACCCCGGAATACGTGGCGCCCGAGGTCGTCGCCGGCGGCCCGCCCAGCCCCGCCTCAGACGTCTACGCGCTCGGGGTGGTGCTCTTCGAGCTGATCTGCGGCCGCAGCCCGTACCGCGGCGGCTCACCCAACGACGTCCTGCGCCGGCACGCCGACTGCGTGCCGGTCCCGCCGCCCGGTATGCCGGCCGCGCTCTGGCCGATCATCGAGGCGTGCATGGAGCTGGAGCCGCGCATGCGCCCGGCGGCGTCCGCGATCATGGGCCGGCTGCGTGTCGCGGAGGGCGCGCTCGACGGGTTCGAGCCGCTGCCCCGGCTGGCCGCGGAGGCGGTGACCTTCTGGCAGCGGTCGGCGGAGCAGACCGCGCCGGTCCAGGCGCCCGTCCGGCGGGTCGACTGGGTGCCGCTGCCGACCGCACCGACGTCCCCGGCGGCCGGGTCGGCGTCGGCCAACCTGATGATGGCCGTGCCGATCGAGGAGTTGCCGACCGAGCCGCACGGTGTGGCGGATCTCCCCACGGAGTCATACGCGAATCCTTCTCAGTCTCCGGAACCTCAGGAGGCCCAAGAGCCCCAGGAACCTCAGGAACTCCAGGAGTCGCCGTCGGTGCGGCCACCGACGGAGAGTGCTCCGGCGCGCCGCCCGGAGCCGCGCGTGCTCGCGGCCGTCGGCGGCGTGGCGCTCCTGCTGCTGCTCGTGGTCGGCGGCCTGCTGCTCTCCGGTGCCCTCGGCCGGGGCGGCGACGGGAAGCCGGCCCAGGTCAACGTCACCTCGTCGGCCTCGGAGCCGCAGGGCTCGACGGCGCCGGCGAGCGCCGAGCCGAGCAGCGCCGCGCCGACGGGGGAGGGGTCGGCCGAGCCTGGCACGGGTGGCAAGCCGCCGACGGAGCGGCCGTCAACCGTCCCGTCGCCGGGACGGAGCCTTCCCGGCATCGGTGATCCGCTGCCGCCCTTCCCGTCGATGCCGGCGTTCCCGTCGATGCCCGCGTTCCCGAAGTCCTAACTCGACAGTCGCAGCGCGACAGTCGACAGTGGATTTGCCGAAATCCTGGACTGCGCCCGAGAAAGATGACAGCGTAGGGTTCATGGCGGATTCTGGAGTCAACGCGACGGCGGCGGCCCTGCTGGGCCTGCTGCACGAGGGCCCGATGACCGGTGGCCAGTTGATGGCGGCCGCGCAGCGTCGGCTGGGGCCTTACTGGTCGATGACGCGCAGCCAGGTCTACCGTGAGCTCCCCGCGCTCGCTGAGGCCGGTTACGTCAAGCTCGGCAAGCCCGGCGCGCGCTCCAGCCAGCCATATGCGATCACGCCCGCGGGCAAGCGGGCGTTCGCCCGCTGGCTCTCCGAGCCCGCCGGTCGCGAGTCGCTGCGCAACCCGGTCGCCCTGCGGGTGGCGTTCGGCGCGCAGCAGTCGGCCCAGCAACTCCAGGACGTGTATGCGCAGGCCGTCGAGCAGCACACCGCCGCCCTGAACGAGGCTCGTGAAATGGTCAAGGAGGCGAAGAAATCCGGCGACGACTTCTTTGCCTCCTCGCTGGAGTTCGCCGTCGGCTACCACCGGGCCGCGCTCAACTGGCTCAAGAGCGCGCCGAGCAAATAGCCGCTGGGGATGCGGCGTAGTCTTTGAGTGTGACTGCTCCGGACTACGCCGAATCGCTCAAGAGCCTCGATGTCACCCTGCGCAACATCGAGGCTGTGCTCGACCTGGACCGGCTCCGGAAGGAGAAGGCCGAGCTCGAGGAGCAGGCGTCCGCGCCGAACCTGTGGGACGACCAGGCGGCCGCGCAGAAGGTGACCTCCCGACTCTCCTACGTGCAGGGCGAGATCACCAAGCTGGAGCGGCTCCGTTCGCGCCTCGACGACACCCAGGTGCTGCTCGAGCTCGCCGAGGCCGAGGGCGACGCGTCCTCGCTGGCCGAGGTCGGCGAGGAGATCGCCGGGCTGACCAAGTCGATCGAGGAGCTCGAGGTCCGCACCCTGCTCTCCGGTGAGTACGACGCCCGGGAGGCCCTGGTCACGATCCGTGCCGGGGCCGGTGGTGTCGACGCGGCCGACTTCGCCGACATGCTCCTGCGCATGTATCTGCGCTGGGCCGAGCGGCACGGCTACACGACCGACGTCTACGACACCTCCTATGCGGAAGAGGCCGGCATCAAGTCGGCGACCTTCGCGGTGAAGTCGCCCTATGCCTACGGCACGCTCTCGGTCGAGTCGGGGACCCATCGGCTGGTGCGGATCAGCCCGTTCGACAACCAGGGCCGGCGCCAGACGTCGTTCGCGGCGCTGGAAGTGGTCCCGGTCGTGGAGCAGACCGACGATGTCGAGATTCCCGACGACGACATCCGTGTGGATGTCTACCGGTCGAGCGGCCCCGGCGGCCAGGGCGTCAACACCACCGACTCGGCGGTGCGGATCACTCACCTGTCGACCGGCATCGTCGTCTCCTGCCAGAACGAGCGCTCGCAGATCCAGAACAAGGCCACCGCGATGGGCGTCCTCAAGGCCAAGCTGCTGGCCCTCAAGCGGGCCGAGGAGGCCGCGAAGATGGATGCGCTGCGTGGCGACGTGGCCGGCTCGTGGGGCGATCAGATGCGGTCCTACGTCCTCCATCCGTACCAGATGGTCAAGGACCTGCGCACCGAGCACGAGACAGGCAACCCCACGGCGGTGTTCGACGGCGACCTCGACGCGTTCATCGACGCAGGCATCCGTTGGCGCAAGCAGCGGGAGCTGGGTTCGGGCGAGTGATCGTCTCTGTGCAGTCCATCGATCACTGAGGGTGATCGATATCGATCATGAAAAAATGAGACGTACGTCACACCTCTGAGTGGAATCGAGCGCTGGCTTGTCGTTCGTGTCCCCTCAACGTGTCTGCAATTCCGGCAAAGGGTGCGCGGCGCACTTCGTGTGCTTGGCGCAGTTGTCACACCGCGTAGACTCACGTCCCGTGATTCGGCTTGACCACGTGACGAAGACGTATCCGAAGGCGTCTCGCCCCTCCCTTGACGATGTTTCCGTCAACATCGAGAAGGGCGAGTTCGTCTTCTTCATCGGACCCTCCGGCTCAGGCAAGTCCACGATCATCAAGCTGCTGCTGCACGAGGTGACCCCCAACAAGGGCAAGGTCGTCGTGAACGAGAAGGACGTCACCTCGATGCGCTCGTGGCGCATCCCGGCCTTCCGGCGGCAGATCGGCTGCGTGTTCCAGGACTTCCGGCTGTTGCCCAACCGCACCGCATACGAGAACGTCGCGTTCGCGCTCGAGGTGATCGGCAAGTCGAAGGGCGTTGCCCGTCGCGTCGTTCCCGAGGTGCTCGAGCTGGTCGGCCTCGGTGGCAAGGAGCACCGTTATCCCCACGAGCTCTCCGGTGGTGAGCAGCAGCGTGTCGCTGTTGCCCGCGCCTTCGTCAACCGCCCGCTGATCCTGCTGGCCGACGAGCCGACCGGAAACCTCGACCCGGACACGTCGATCGAGATCATGCGGCTGCTGGACCGGATCAACCGGACCGGCACCACCGTTGTCATGGTGACCCATGACTCCAACATCGTGAACCAGATGCGGCGACGGGTCGTCGAGATCGAAAGTGGCCGGATCGTGCGGGACCAGCCACGCGGTGTCTACGGCTGATCGAGCCGTAGTCCGTCCGCACCTGTAACTTTGCTGGGTCCGCTGGGAAGGAACCCCACCCGATGCGCGTGAGATACGTCCTGTCCGAAGTCCTGACCGGGCTCTGGCGCAACGTCACCATGACCATCGCGATGATCATCACGATGACCGTGTCGCTGACCATGCTCGGCGCCAGCCTGCTGCTGTTCTTCCAGGTCGGCAAGATGGAGGACTTCTTCTACCAGCGCGTAGAGGTCTCCATCTTCCTCAAGGTCGACATCACCGACGAGCAGCGCAACAACATTGAGAGCGCGCTCAAGGGCAACACCCTGGTCAAGAACGTCGATTACGAGAGCAAGCAACAGGCCTGGGAGCGATTCCAGACCCAGTTCCGTGACGCTCCGGACCTGGTCAACGCCACCAAGCCCGAGTCGCTGCCCGAGTCGTTCCGGATCAAGCTGAAGGACCCGAGCAAGGTCGTGCAGCTCACCGAGGAGTTCAAGACCCAGGAGGGCGTCAGTGAGATCGTCGACCAGCAGCAGCTGCTCAAGCGGGTCTTCGACCTGCTCGGCGCGCTCCAGACGCTCGCGTTGACGGTCGCGATCGTCCAGGGTGCGGCGGCACTGCTCCTGGTGGCCAACACCATCCAGGTCGCCGCCTACAGCAAACGCCGTGAGGTCGCGGTCATGAAGCTGGTCGGTGCCTCGAACTGGTTCATTCAGATGCCGTTCGTGCTCGAGGCCGTGTTCGCCGGCCTGATCGGTGCGATCTTCGCCTTCGGCACCCTGGTGGCAGCGAAGGTCTTCATCATCGACGGTTCACTGAAAGCCTTGACCAGCGTCCTGCTCCCGGTCGACTGGAGCAACATCTGGCTGATGCTCCCGATCCTGGCCGGCGCCGGCGGTCTGGTCAGCGCCGTCACCGCCTGGATCACGCTGCGGTTCTACGTGCGAGTCTGACCCGCACGGTTTGCCCCATTCGCCGAAGGGCGGGCCGACCGGCCCGCCCTTCGGCGTCTCCGGCACCGGCCACAACCGCGTTGGCTCTCAGGCTCGCCGTCGATAGCGTCATTTCACGAAAAATACGGACGTATGCCGTACGGTAACCCTCAAGTGGTACTGGAGGGTTACCTGTGAACCAGATCCGGCTCGTCGCCGCCATCGGCGCCACCATGCTGTTGTTCACCAGCGGTACCGCCGCACACGCGGACCCTCGGGACGACAAGGCCCGCATCGACCGGCAGCTCCAGGAGACCGAGGCGACGCTCGAGGCGGCCACCGACCGGGCCAAGCAGGCCGCCGCCGAACACCAGTCGGCCGTCGCCGCGCTGCCGGCGGCCGAGGCCAACCTCGCCGACGCCAAGGGGCGGGTCATCGCCGCCGAGGCCGAGGCCCGCCAGGCCCAGCGCGATCGCGAAGCCGCCGAGGCCGTCGTCAAGAGCGCGGACGACGAGTATGCCGCCGCCTGGGAGCAGGTCGAACAGGCCCGCGAGGACGTGTCGGTGTTCGTCGCGGCGGCGTACAAGGGCAGCGGGTTCGCGATGTTCAACTCGGTCCTGGAATCCGGGTCGCCCAGCGACCTCGCGCTGCGGGTCGCGTACCTCGACCGGATCGCCGGGGAGAACCAGCGTGCCGTCGACGAGCTGACCGTCGCGCGGATGGCCGCCAAACAGCGCAGCGCCGCCGCGGAGCTGGCCCGTCGCCGGGCACAGCAGGCGGCGGACGAGACCCGCCAGCGGCTGGAGGATTCGCTCGCCGCGCAGGCCGGTGCCGCGCAGGCGGCCGCGGACGTCCGGACGTTGCTCGACCGGAGCGCCAAGGCCGAGGCGGTCGCCAACGCCGAGCGGGCGGCGGTCCTGGCGAGGTACGAACAGCTCAAGGTCGACAGCGACCGGATCGGTGCCGAACTGCGCGCCGCCGCGGCGGCCGAGGCGAAGCAGCAGAAGGCGCCGGCCAAGGCCGGCGGGGCACCGCCGAACACGGCGATCCCGCCGAAGACGGGTGCCTTCTTCCTGATGCCGGTGCGCGGCTGGAAGTCGAGCAACTTCGGCATGCGGTTCGACCCGGTGTACAAGGTCTACCAACTGCACGCCGGGATCGACGTGGCCGCGGGTGGTGGCCAGCCCATCCTCGCCGGCGCCGACGGGAAGGTCGTGCGCGCGGGCTGGGCCGGCGGCTACGGCAACTACACCTGCATCTCGCACGGCATGTACCAGGGCAAGGGTCTGGCCACCTGCTACGCGCACCAGTCGGCGATCCTGGTGAAGGTCGGCCAGGCGGTGCACCGCGGAGAGGTCATCGGCAGGGTCGGCACCACCGGGGCGTCGACGGGCAACCACCTGCACTTCGAGGTACGGGTGAACGGACGGCCCGTGCAGCCTCTCGATTGGCTACCCGGCTGTCTCTGCTGAAATCGGCCTTGCCCGGCGCGGTAATCTTCAATCGTCCTGATCTGGTCAGCTGTTGGAGGGGTCGATGCCGCGCGAAAAGGGACGCAAGGTGGTCGCGTCCAACCGGAAGGCGCGCCACGACTACGAGATCCTCGACACGTTCGAGGCCGGCGTCGCGCTGACCGGCACCGAGGTCAAGTCGCTGCGGGCCGGCCGCGCCTCGCTGGTCGACGCGTTCGGCCAGATCTCCGACGGCGAGGTCTTCCTGCATGCGATGCACATCCCCGAGTACACGATGGGAACCTGGACCAACCATCCGCCCCGCCGTGTCCGGAAACTGCTGCTGAAGCGCCAGGAGATCGACCGCATCGGGATGAAGGTGCGGGAGAGCGGTCTGACGCTCGTGCCGTTGTCGGTCTATTTCTCCGACGGATGGGCCAAAGTTGAGCTCGGGCTGGCGCGTGGCAAGAAGTCGTACGACAAGCGCCAGACATTGGCGAAACGTGACGCCGACCGGGAGATTTCTCGCGTTATGGGCCGCCGCAACAAGGGCAGAGCTGAGTAGATCTCCACGCTTGGCTGAGTAGCACTCGGCCGTAATGCGAGCAATTCGTAGAAGCCCTATAGTCCGTCCGTGACCGAGATTCGGGTCGATGTCGACCTCGAGCACCCACCGGTGTTGGTATGGCGTGCACTCACGACCGCCCGACTGGTCACCGATTGGCTGCCGACGAGCCGGTTCATGGTTCGCGACGACGGGACCTTCACGTTCCGTGCCGAGCGGCTGGAGGGTCTCGAGGACCCGGTCGAGGGTGAGATCGTCATCAGCGATGCGCCGAATCGCCTAGTCATGCGGTGGGTGGCGGAAAACCTCCACACCGTCGTGGCGCTCACCATCGCGGAGCTGGGCTCCGGCAGCCGGTTGACGATGACACAGAGCGGGTTCCTCGGCCCGCAGGGGACGATGCGGCGGCGGGTGCTGCTCAGCACGTACAGCTCCCTGTTCGAAGGTCCTTTCAAGACGGCGCTGGCGAGGGCCGCGACGGAGGGGGAGCACGGCGAGACCGGGACCACGACGGTGTGGCGCAACCAGGGCGGCCCGTTCAGCCGGCTGCCCCGGCAGGCGAACGCGTCGAGCCGGCCGGCGCCGAGGTTGAGCTCGGAGGCGCGGTCCACGGCCGGCCCGCGCCCGACGGCGGCGCTGCCCGGGTTTGCGGCGGCGGTGCTGGGCGCTCAGGCGAAGGGGGTCGCGAAGGTCACACCATCGGACTCGGACGACGAGGCTACGGCGGTGGCCGGACCCGCACAGGGCCTGCCGGCCATGCGGTCTGAGCCTGAGGGCGCCCTTGACACTTCATCCGGTGTCTCCTCGGCCGACCCCGCTCCGGGTGGCGCTTCGTCGGTCGGCCCGGCTTCGGACGGCCTTGAGGTGCGGAGCGCGCGGGTCGGTCTCGTGGCTCGTGGCGGGGCTGCGGTGCGAAGCGGCTGGACGTGGCTGGCGCGGAGCCGCGACTGGTCCGCGGACCGGCGCAGCCAGGCGGTCGCGGCGGCCGCCGCGGTGCTGCTGCTCATCGCGATGGTCGCGCTGCTGGTGGGCAAGGCGACCGCTCCGCACCCGGCGAACCCGCCGCAGGTGGGCGGGGGCGCGGCCGGGCCGGAGCAGGCCACGATGCCCGGCGTGCCGAACGCCGACAAGTCACCCAGATCGACGTCCGGGCCGGTGGTGCCGGCAACGTCGCACTCCTTGTCGCCGGCAGCCCCGTCGCCGGGCGCCGTCCAGCCGAGCACCACGCCGGCGCCGCCCCAACTGACCGCCACGTACCGGTCCGAGGACCTGCAACTGACCTCCTACCGCGTGACGATCACCGTCGCGAACCCCGGCACGGCGGCCGCCGACGAGTGGACGGTTGTGGTCATGCTGCCGATATTGGACCTGTCCGTACGGAACATCTCGGGCGCGGCGATGACGCGCACCGGCCTACGGTTGATCTTCACCCCGGTCGACGCGACCCGAACCGTCAAGCCGGGCGGCTCGGTCCAGGTGTCGTTCGAGGTCGAGGGCCTGGGAGCCCGCAACGAGCCGACCACCTGCACAATCGACGGCCGGGCGTGCACCGCAGTTCCGAAGTGATATTGGAGCGTGGAGGGGGTAAGATGGGGCGGCTGCGTGGTGCAGCACGCCAACACCACTCGCGCGCGGGGGTGACTGGTTTCGACTTTGTGCGCAGCGTTAGGGGAAGCGAGCCGAGGAAGCCGACGTTGTCTCGTGAATCAGTCGTCGGAAAACAATAAGCGCCAATTTCAAGCGCTCCGATCTCGCTCTTGCTGCCTAAGTAAGGGATGAGATCTGTCGGTCTGGGATTGCCTTCGGCCCAGTAACCGGCATCAGCTAGAAGGCTGGCCAATCGAGTCTCGTCGCGGGGCTCGTGCGGTGAGATTAATCGCGACTGGGCCCGTCATACCGACTCGCTCGTGTGATCGGTAGGGCCGAGTAGAGGCACAGCGAGCTGCGCTCGGAGAAGTCCTAACAAAGCGACGAAGGACCCGGGTTCGATTCCCGGCACCTCCACCACTGGGCGGCCCCTGCTTCGCGGCGGGGGCCGCTTGCCATGTGTGGTTCCGGATTTCCCGCGCAGGCTTCGCCTGCTCCCCAGTGGGGGGCTCCACTCACCCACGCCCCCCAAACGTAGCCGCCCTGTGAACACGTTGGACCGCGTTACCCAGCGTCCTGGTGGGTAGGACTACACCCGTTATGTCCCGACGGTCGTGTCTTCGGGATGTCAGGAGACGTGGGCCTGCCCGACCACAGTAAGGGGGTACGAACGTGCAGGAGGATCGTTTGCATCGCGAGTTGGCCACTGCCGTGGCCGAGCTGCGGACCGCGTTCATCGAGCACAACCGGGACAAGGTCGCAGCTCTCGTCACCGACAACCATGTCTCGATCATGTCCTATGCCCGCTTCGACGGGCGCGCACAGCTGCTCGACCACTTGAACGACTACGCCTTCCGGAGCTACCTGACGGACGACCTGACCACGACGCCGCTCGGCCCCGAGGAGGCGCTCATCAGCTTCCACAGCACGCTCGATGGCACCTACGTAGACAAGCCCGTGCCCCGCGATGTGCTCGTCGGCGAGGTCTGGCTGCGCCAGGACGGGAACTGGCGCGAGGCGACCTATCAGGAGACTCCGCTCTAGGGACCTCGCGGCCACAAAACCATTGCCGGCTTGTGCAGCAACGCAGTCCGCAGCCGTTCGCATTTCGGGCTGAGTACCGATGCCTTGTCACGCCCAGCGCGACGAAGGCTTAGGTAGCCGGGTTCAAGTAGGCGATCGTTACCGCCGCAGTGTTTCGGCTATGGCGTCGTGCCGCGAGCAAACTGGCGTGCCCGACCGTGTGCAACGGCCGTAGAGCGGTGAGTCGGCTCGGCTCCGCTGTTGAAGGCCTCCTGCTCACGCAGGGCGTCTGCCCTTGACAGCGGAGGGGGCTTCGCCTTCCCGCGCCCCTGCGGCAGCTTCCGGGTTGGTCGAGGTGGTCGTCGCCGTGGCGGGTTGCCTGTCACTCCCGGGTGTCGCAGGGGCGTTCGCCGTTCAGGTAGCCCGCTGCGGGGGTTGTCCTTCCTGGTCCAGTTGCCACAGGGCGCTTACGGGCATCGCCCTGAGTTTGGGTCCGAACGGCAGGGTTGTGGTGCCGGTGTAGAGGACGATGCCGGCGACGAAGTCATCGTCGAGTTTGGTGGCGAGTTGCCGTAATCCGTTGAAGTCCTCGGATCTGACGGTCGAGGCCGCCTTGATCTCGATGCCGATGACCTGGCCTTGGCGGTTTTCCAGGACTGCGTCGACCTCTACTTTGTTGTGGTCGCGGTAGTGGTAGATGTCGACGAGTTCCTGGGACCAGGTGGTCTGGCGGGCCAGTTCGGAGAGCACGAAGCCTTCGAGCAACGGACCGAACGGGGCGCCGGGACGGCGAAGCGCGTGACCGTCCAGGGCGAGCAGGCGGGCGGCGATTCCCGAGTCGACGAAGACGAGCTTGGCGGTGCTGGTGGCGCGGGTGCCGAGGTTGCGTGACCAGCCGGGTATGCGCTTGATCAGGAAGACCTCTTCAAGAAGCCGCATGTACCGCGCGATGGTGGGACGGGACAGCTGAAGTTCCGACTCAAGACTTCCGGCGGCAACGAGAAGGCCGGACCGCGCGGCGAGCAAGCGGATCAGTGTGGTCAACTGCGGTGCTCGCTCGATCTCGGCCAGCTGAGTCACTTCTCGGTCGATCAGATTCTGCACGTAGGAGTCGAGGAAGCGGCCCCGGCGGCGCGTGTCGGTGCGGGCGACCGCCTCTGGCAGTCCTCCGCGGACGACCCTTTCCGCATAGTCGATCCGGGTTACCGCACTCTCGTGCCGGATGGTCGGCCCCAGCCGGAAGGCCGCGTCGATGAAGCCGTCCGGAGTGCGGTCGATCTCGCCTTGGGAGAATGGCCAGAGTTCAATGGTTTCCATCCGGCCGGGAAGAGTGTCAGGAAGGCCCCGGAGTGCGAGCAAACGGGATGAACCAGTGAGCAGAAAGCGACCAGGCCGAGGGTCCGCGTCCACGTCGGCCTTGATGGCCAGCAGCAGCTCCGGCGCCCGCTGGATCTCGTCGATGACTATGAGGCCCTCAAACGAAACGAAGCCCACGGGGTCTTCGAGCGCCGACTGCCGGTCTTGAGGGAGATCGAGGTCCCGCCATTCAGCGGCCCGATCGCCGGCCACGCTACGCACGAGTGTGCTCTTGCCCGACTGCCGGGCCCCGTTCACGAGCACGACACGGGTATCTGCCAGCGCCTCGACGACAGCCGACGTCGCACGCCGGGGGATCAGATCCGACCGTGACATGCGGCGAGCCTATCAGGTCGCTTTCGCTCCGCGATGGTTTGCCTTTCGATATGCGACGGGAGCGGCTCCGGTCTGCGAGGAGGTCCGTTCCGCCGGCGGCCCCTTGGCGTTGCGTCGATGGAGGGTTCAAGTAAGCCACCGTTGCCTCCGCTACTGGCGGCCCCTGCTTCAGGGCAGGGGCCGCTGCCGTTCGTGGCTCCGGGTTCCTCGCGCTCGTTTCGCTCGCTCTCCGGTGGGGAGCTTTGCTCCACCCACACCCCCTCAAACCCCGGGGTGGCGCGCTCCGTCGGGTTCAAGTACGCCGTCGCTTTTCGGGTCGGCCTGCCTGTCCGCGGTCGATCGTCTGCCGAAACTCGGGCGACGTGGTTCCGGTTGGCGTCGACAATGTGTCGGTGTCCGATCCGATGGTGTCGTTCGCTCGCACGCTGGGTGAGCGTCGTGTTCGTGAGGATCACGCTCGGGGGGATGGCCGGCTCGGCCCTTCGTGCGGTGCGGTACGTCGACATCGACTACCTCCGCGAAGAGGTTGCCCCTGAGCATCAAGGTCCTCGCCGTATCGTCGACGAGGCGGAGTGGAGCCGGCCCTCCTGGCGGTACGCCGGATTCGACTCCATCGACCATGGTGTCGAGTTGGAATGCGCTGACGGCCGGGTCTTCGGTGTGACGTGGCAGTCGCCCGGCTGGACCGAGGGACTGGTGTTCTGGGAGCAGCGGTTGATCGGCAACGCTGTGGTTTCCGACGCGGCCGTGGCGGTGTGGGACGTGACATGTCGCAGCGGCTGGGTGGACTTCGTCGGCGAGGCCTTGCGCGACGTTCGTCTTCATTACGAGCCTTGGGACGACGGATACTGGTGTCCAGGCGCAACGATTAGCTTCGGGCCCGGCGACGTACGACTCCACCTGGGCGAGGCGCGTGCTCCCGACTGGCGCCTCGGGCCGTCCGCCGACAACATCGCGGTGATCTTCCCCTCGTCACCGCTGGCGCCATGGCGTGGAGCAGGTCAAGAGTGACGAGACTTCGTCATTCCGGGGGGTTCAGGTTTCCCCTGCTTACGCGTGGCCCTGTCTCCATGGCTGGGTCAACGGCGGAGAGCAGGGGTCGGCGGCGAGTGGAGTGCTCGGGGAAGGGCGGGTGAATTGGCTAGCCTTCAAGCTGTCCGCGGAAGCGCTCCTCCTCGGCCTTCTTTCTGGCTTTGTGTACAGGTCCTTCTGGTCGAAGATCGCTTTCTTTCTGTCGGGACTGACGAGCGGCGGAACCTCGCTGCCGACGGCGCCGTAGTTGTGCAGCGGGAGGAGGAGATCCTGCGGCACAAGACGCCGATCCGCCGCGCCTCGCTTCGGGTCGTCGCGCCGCTCACCTGTTGAAGATCGGTACAGCTGGGGACCTCGGACATCGTCCGCCGTCGGTGGTTCGGGGTGCTTCGCGCAGGCTTCGCATACTCCCGCTGAGCGTTTGGGTGTCGGATCTTGTGGCATCCCTTTGGCTGGCGCGGAGGTCGCGGACTGAAGCGAACGGACTGCATCGTCGATTCACGTCGGTTTATGTCCGGCGAAATGTTTCTGGCGTGTAACTCTTCCGTTGCCATCGTTGCCAGTCTACTGTCACGCTACGTGAGAGAGCGCTCTCACGTCACGCCGCCCAACCCCGCCGCATTTCGATGCTTGGAGGCGTTCACCCCATGAAATGGAGCCGTCGAGACCCAGTTCAACATCAATCGCCCTGGCGTGCCGGCCTGGCCAAGTTGGCCGTCGCCGCGTCCGCCGTCGTCCTGGTCGTTGTCGGCAGCAGTGGCCCAGCTGCCGCCGCACCCGGGGACTACACCCAGAGCGTCACGCAGTTGAACGCGACGCAGGCCCAGATCTCGTTCACGCCGACGACCCCCGCCCGTTACGTCGACGTCCACTACCTTTCCCCCAACACTGGCCAGCAGAACTTCCGCATGACCAACAACGCCGGGACCTGGCAGCGTACCGTCAGCTCGCTGACCAGCGGATTCGTGTTGGAGTACTGGTTCACCTACGAGAAGAACGGCCCGCAGTTCGATACGCCGCACTTCTTCTACACCCAGGGCGGCGCGACCGGCACGGTCGCCACGCCGACGTTCAGCCCGCCCGGCGGGACGTACGCGACCGCGCAGTCGGTGACGCTGGCGACGGCGACGGCTGGGGCGAGCATTCGGTTCACGTTGGACGGCTCGACGCCCACGGCGTCTTCGACGTTGTACACCGGTCCGCTCACGATCTCGGCGACGACCACGGTGCGGGCGATCGGTTTGCTGGCCGGTCAGGCGGACTCCGCGGTGGCCAGCGCGACCTACACGATCAGTACCGCGATCTCATGTACGACCCAGCCCGACATCCCGGACTTCGGCCCGAACACGCGCATCTTCGACCCGAGCATGTCCACCGCGACCATCCAGGCGCAGCTCGATGCCGACTTCAACGCGCAGAAGGACACCCAGACCGCCCAGATGGCCAGCCGGCGGGTGGCCCACCTGTTCAAGCCGGGCACGTACAACGTGCGCGACGACGTCGGCTTCTACACCTCGGTCGCCGGCCTCGGTCAGGACCCGGGCGGCGTGACGATCAACGGTGACGTTACGGTCGACGCCTTCAATGCCTCCGATGCCGGCAACGCGACGCAGAACTTCTGGCGTTCGGCGGAGAACCTGACCATCGTCCCGAGCAGCGGCTCCGACCGCTGGGCGGTGTCGCAGGCCGCTCCGTTCCGTCGGATCGACGTCCGCGGCAACCTGCTGCTCTACCCGGCGAGCTTCGGCTTCGCCAGCGGCGGCTACATCTCCGACACGAGGGTGTCGGGGCAGGTCTCGTCCGCGTCGCAGCAGCAGTGGTACACCAAGGACAGCACCCTCGGCAGCTGGAACGGCAGTGTGTGGAACATGGTGTTCTCCGGCACCGCGGGTGCCCCGGCGAACTCCTTCCCGACGCCGCCGATGACCACGCTGGGCACCACTCCGGTCTCCCGTGACGTGCCGTACCTGTACATCGACGGCACCGGAAAGTACCGGGTGTTCCTGCCGTCGCTGCGCACTAACGCCTCCGGCGCGAGCTGGGCCGGCGGCAGCACACCCGGCTCGTCGCTGCCGATGAGCCAGTTCTATGTCGTGAAGGCGGCTGACACCGCCTCGACGATCAACGCCGCGCTGGCGTCAGGCTGCAACCTGTTCTTCACCCCCGGCGTCTACCACCTCAACCAGACCCTCAACGTGACGAGGGCCAACACCGTCGTGCTCGGCATCGGGTACCCGACGCTCATCCCGGACAACGGGGTCAACGCCCTGCAGGTCGCCGACGTCGACGGCGTCCGGATCAAGGGCCTGCTGTTCGACGCGGGCACGACCAACTCGGCGGCCCTGTTGACGGTCGGCCCGTCCGGCTCGACCGCCGACCACACGGCCAACCCGACGACGCTGCAGGACGTGTTCTTCCGCATCGGCGGCGCGACCGTGGGTAAGGCGACGAACAGCCTCGTCGTCAACAGCAACAACGTGATCGTCGACCACACCTGGGCCTGGCGCGCCGATCACGGCAACGCGGGCACCGTCGGCTGGACGATCAACACGGCGGACACCGGAGTCCTGGTCAACGGCAACAACGTCCTGGCGACCGGCCTGTTCGTCGAGCACTACCAGAAGTACGAGGTCGTCTGGAACGGCCAGAACGGCAAGACGATCTTCTTCCAGAACGAGAAGCCGTACGACGTGCCGGACCAGGCATCCTGGATGGCTCCGAACGGGCTCAACGGGTACGCCGCGTACAAGGTGGGGCCCAACGTCACCACGCACGAGGCATGGGGATTGGGCAGCTACTGCTTCTTCAACACCAACCCCGCGGTGAACCTCTACCACTCGTTCGAGGTGCCGAACACCGCCGGCGTACGGTTCCACAGCGTGCTGACCGTATCGCTCAACTTCAAGGGCACCATCACCCATGTCATCAACGACACGGGCGCGGTCACGCCGTCTGGCACCACCCCGGTCAAGGTGACGAACTACCCGTAGGCCCCGGGGCCGGCCGGTGCCGGTTCAGGTACGCCCATCGTCAGCTCTACCACCGGCGGCCCCTGCTTTGCGGCAGGGGCCGCCTGCCGTTGTGGTTCCGGGTTCTTTCCCGTTCGCTTCGCCTACACCCCGAAGGGAAGGAGCGAGCCTGCGCGACATGCCGCCGGTTGCTGTACTGGTTGATCCTGCCCGTACGACGAACGGAGAGCGCTGTGGAAGACGGCTGGACATCCTCCGACGTGTGGATTCTGCGCGGGCTGGTCCACATGGCCTTGCCTGCTGCGCCCGGCTGGTCGCGGGCTCAGGTAGCCGGGTTCAAGCAGTCCATCGTCACCTCCACCACTGGGCGGCCCTGCTTTGCGATGGGAGCTACTTGCGCCGCTCCGACCGTGGCCGGCTTATCGGCTGTCGCGGCCGCCGACCTGCTCCACCAAGGGCTCCGGGCGGCTCTCGTCAATCATGCTCATGACGGTGAGCGCGATGGCCCGGACTCCGAATGCCACTGCGGTGAATACGCCCAACTGGATCGGATCGATCCCGGCGTCGCTGTCGACCGTGATGGACGGATCGGTCGTCACCTCCCCGGCGATCCGGTACTGCGCAATCGTCAGACAGATTGCCAGCAGTGTGACGGCAGTCGCGATGGCGGACCGGCGGGTGGCTCCGGTTCCCAGCCACACCGAGACCCCGGTCGCTGCGCCGAGCCCAGCGGCGATCACCAGAGAATTGACGAGATCGATCGACACGGCCGATCCGGTCCGGCCGGCGTGTGCCGCTTGCAGGCTCATCGCGCCCAACAGCAGACCGACCGCCGTCCCTCCCCCGACCGTCCACAGTGGTCGAGGGCGCGTGGCGGCCAGCCAGAAGACGGCCGTCGTGAACAGTACGGCGAACACGGTCAGCACCATGCTCGGGGCCAGCAGGAAGTGGACCTGGTAGTCACTCATGTGGATGGCGGTGGCGGCCACGAAGAGCATGTCGTCGCGCGCGGTCTCGACCAGCGCCCACGACCCGACCAGTACCAGCAGGAGACGATTGCGCACCGTCCGCCCCTGGTCGGTCATCCGGACCAGGCAGAATACGGCCAGCAGGCACCCGACACCATTGCCGAGGAGTACTCCGAGGACGAACCAGACCTGGTAGTCCACAGCGTGCTCGGCCTCCTCACGGATGCGACTCGAAGGAACCTCACGACAGGGCGGCCAGCCCTCGGTGCTACCGAGATTGGTTTCGATCGCGCACAGTGGTGCGGATGGGAACGTCGTGTGCATTTGGAACGATCCGAGCTGCCAGTGGCGCGCACACCGTACACCGCGGCCGCTACATCATCGGAGACCGGGATGCAACGAGTACCGGTCCGGCGGGGCCTGCTGAGCGCCGACCATCTCGCCACGCTCGGCAAGCACCGCTGGCAGCGCAACTTCTACAGCTGACCGCTCAGCCGGCGCCTCCGGTGCCGCACCCGGAGGCGCCACACGAGGAGGAGCACAGCGACGCCGCCGCCGACGGCGGGAACGGTCAGGGCCAACGGCCAGGGACCGCGCTGCGGGCGGCTGGCGTTCCGGACGGCCAGGTCGGGCAGCAGGCCGGTCGCGAGTTGCAGGTCGAACACCTGGCAGGTCTGGAGGCCCAGCTCGCAGGTTGAGCCGGTGTCGAAGCGGGACAGTGTCCGGCGGGTGTCGGCGCCGAGCTGTACCTCGGCCAGCGAGAGCTGCCCCTTGGCGTTCGCGGCCGCGACGATGATGCTCTGCGCCGAGCGCCAGCCGAGGAGTTGCACGACGTCCTGCACCGGTCCCGGCGGCGTGTCGCCGTCGGCGACGGCGACGAAGTCGACGTTGCGGGGCGTCGAGAGGAACACGCCGTGGTCGGTGCCGCCGCTGCCGGCCGGCCCGGCCCCGGCCCACGGCACGGTGGCGAGGAACCGGCCATCCGGCGACCAGCCGACGTTGGCGGCCAGTTCCCGCCCGACCGTGATGTGGACGCTGCCGGACTCGCGGCCGTCGAGGTCGATGAGGTGCACCTCTTGGCCGACCTGAACAGCCAGCCGGCGACTGTCCGGGGCGAACGCCGCCGTCCACGCCGGTTTGCCGGCCGGTAGCTCACGGCTCCGTCCGGTCGACAGGTCGAGCAGCCGCAACGTACCGGTGTGGGCCACCGAGGTGTCCACGAAGTCGACGGTGCCGTCGGAGCCGGTGAGCGGTGCGGCGCTGTAGGCCACGTAGCGGCCGTCCGGGGACCAGGCGAGGAGTCGTACGCCGACCGGGTCACCGAGCGGGATCGAGTCGCGCTTGCCGGTCGTCAGGTCAACGAGGAGCAGGTCGCCGGTCGGGCCGCGGTCGTCGCCGAGCAGCACCCGGGTCCCGTCCGGGGCGAGCAGCGCCGACGGCCGGTCGCGCTCGTCCATGGCGTCGACCCGCCGGTACGTGTCCCGGTCGGCCCCGACGACCAGCGGCTGGAACATGTTGAACAGCTCGCCGTTGCCGTAGCCGTAGAGGGCGATCGCGCGACCGGGCGGTGCCTTCGTGACGGTACTGGTGAGCAGCGAATACCCGGCGAAGCGGTCCGGCAGGCCGGGCCGGTGCGACGGAGCGGCCGGCTGAGCGGGGAGCCGCACGCCGGGCACGATCACGACGGCAAGGGCGATCAGGACGACCGCCCACACCGCGGCGGTGCCGATCAGCCGGCGGCGGACCGAGCGGCGGCCACGGGTCAGCACGGTGTCCAGATAGCCGGCCGACATCGGCGGCGCAGGCTCGTCGGGCAGGGTGGCGAACAGGTCTCTCATAGGGTGTCCGCTCCTCCCGGCACGTAGTTCGGCAGTAGGCGCCGCAGCGCCGCGATGGCGTACGACGTCTGGCTCTTGACGGTCCCGGGTGAGCACCCCAGCGCCGCCGCGGTCTGGGCGACGTCGAGGTCCTCCCAGTAGCGCAGGACCAGCACCGCCCGCTGCCCGCGGGACAGCTTGGCGAGCGCGGCCAGCAGGTCGATGCGGTGTTCGGTCCCGGTCAGCGGTGTCGCCGGAGGACCGGTGACGTCGGCAGAGGGGCGGACCCGGCGGGTCCAGAACCGCTCCCGCTCGGCGAGGTAGGCGTGGACCAGCATCGACCGTACATATGCGTCGGTGGAGTCGGCCGCCGACGCCTTCCGCCAGTGCCGGTACAGCGCGACGAGGCACTCCTGGAGCAGGTCGTCGGCGGCCGACCAGTCGCCGCACAGCCTGTATGCGAGTCGTCGCAGCGACGGCATGCGCGCCTGCACGTACTCGACGAAATCCTGTTCATCCCGCAACCCGGCCTCCCAGCAACACTAGGAGTGGTTCGCGGCCCGGTTCGGTTGTGGCGCCACCGTGCCTACTTTTCGACGAGCGTGGCAGGCTGGACCGGGCCCGCATCACGTACGAGGTGGCGTGAGGGACGCGGGCAGCCCGAACCGGGTGAACAGGGCCGGGTCGATGAACGACGTGATCGCGGCGATCCGGTCGTCGCGCAGGGTCAGGACGTTGATCGACCACGCAGTGTGCGGGCCCGCGGGGTCGGCGGCGAGGTAGCACGCGATCGCGGGCACGTCCGCGGTCAGCAGGGCCACCAGCGCGTCGGCGTCGCCGCGCTCGAGCGCCGAGGCGTAGCCGGCGACGATCTCGCGGACGCGCCGGTCGTCGATGTTGCGCAGGGTCCGCTGCTGGCTCGCCGGAGGCACCCGCTCCGCCACCACCTTCCGGGCGCGTGCCAGCGCGGAGTTCACCGACGTGATCGACGTCTTCATCATCGTGGCGATCTCGGCGGCGGAGAACGCCAGCACCTCGAACAGCAGCAGGGCCGCGCGCTGGTTGCCGGGCAGGTGCTGGAGGGCGGCGACGAAGGCCAGCTCGACGGCCTCGCGCTGCTCGTAGTGCAGGCCGGTCTCGGGGTAGGGCTCCAGCCACGCCACGTCGGTGCGCGGGGTGTTGTCGATCGCGGTGCGGTCGCTCGACGGGCCGAGGTCGACCGGGAGGGCCCGCCGCCCGCGCGCCTCGATGAGGTCGAGGCAGGTGCGGGTGGCGACGGTGTAGAGCCACGACCGCAGGGAGGCGCGGCCCTCGAACAGGGCCAGCCCCTGCCAGGCGCGCAGCAGCGCCTCCTGCAGGGCGTCGTCGGCGTCGTGGGTGGAACCGAGCATGCGGTAGCAGTGAGCGTGCAGCTCGCGGCGCATCGGCTCGACGAGGCGCGTGAAGGCGCCGTCGTCGCCCCGCCGGGCGAGGTCGAGGTCCGGCGTCGAAAGTGTCGAAGAAATCTTGCTCACGAGCGACGATTCCTCCTCTCGGCGGCGGTCCCCCTTGTGAACGGTAGCCCACAGTACTGCCCGGGAGGTCCCATGAACCGCACGTCAACCGTCACCGCCGGCTCGCTCCGGGTGCCCGACGCCACCCTGTACTACGAGGTGCGGGGCCAGGGGCCACTCGTGGTCCTCGTCGGCGCGCCGATGGACGCCACCTTCTTCGCGCCGGTGGCCGACCTGCTCGCCACCGACCACACCGTGCTCACCACCGATCCGCGGGGCGTCAACCGGAGCGTCCTCGACGACCCGGACCGGGACTCGACGCCCGAAATGCGCGCCGACGACCTCGCCCGGCTGATCGCCCACCTCGACCTGGGCCCGGCCGCGGTCCTCGGCTCCAGCGGCGGCGCCGTCACCGCGCTGGCGCTGGCGCTCGGCCACCCCGATCGGGCGCACACCGTGATCGCACACGAGCCGCCGCTCAACGAGATGCTCGAGAACCCGCAGGAGCGGCATGCGGCGGTCGAGGACATCATCACCACGTACAACTCGGGCGACATCCCGGGCGCGTGGGTCAAGTTCTTCGTCAACGCGAACATCCCCCTGCCGGACTTCGACGGCGCCGGTGCGCCGCCGGAGCCGGACCCGGTGCAGGCGGCGACCGAGCGCTTCTGGTTCCTGCACGAGATGCGGCCGTCGACCCGCTGGCGGCCCGACATCCCGGCACTCCGGGCCACCCCGACCCGGATCGTGGTCGGGGCGGGGGAGGACTCGGCGGGTCAGCTGTGCGATCTCGCCGCTTCCGCACTGGCCTCGGCCCTCGGCACGGAACCGGCGCCGTTCCCCGGCGGTCACATCGCCTTCGTGGACGACCCGGCCGGGTTCGCACCGCGCCTGCGTGCCATCCTGGAGAGCTAGTTCGGGGAAGTTGTCACATCTGCCGGCGTTCCTCGGTCAGTTCTATGACCTGAGGACGTGAGGGAACGTGACGATGAACGACGACTGGCTCGCCGAACGGTTCGAGGAGCACCGTGGCCGGCTCCGCGCGGTGGCGTACCGCATGCTCGGCTCGTTCGCCGAGGCGGACGACGCCGTCCAGGAGACCTGGCTGCGGCTGAGTCGCACCGGCAGCGACGAGATCGGCAACCTCGGCGGCTGGCTGACGACCGTCGTCTCCCGGGTATCGCTGAACATGCTGCGCAGCCGGGAGACGCGGCGTGAGGTACACGTGCCGGATCCCGTGATCGCGGTGGACACCGGACCCGATCCGGAGCAGGAGGCGCTGATCGCCGACGCGGTCGGCCTGGCGTTGCTGGTGGTGCTCGACACCCTCGAGCCCGCCGAGCGGCTGGCGTTCGTCCTGCACGACATGTTCGCGCTGCCGTTCGACGAGATCGCGCCCATCGTCGACCGGACGCCGACCGCGGCCCGGCAGCTGGCGAGCCGGGCCCGCCGCCGGGTGCAGGGCAGCGGCGCGGTGCCCGACACCGACCTGCCCCGGCAGCGGGAGGTGCTCGACGCGTTCCTGGCCGCTTCGCGGCGCGGTGACTTCGCCGCGCTGGTGGCCCTCCTCGACCCCGACGTGGTGCTCCGCGCCGACACCGCCACCATGGAGATCATCCGCGGTGCCGAGCAGGTGGCCCAGCGGGCGCTGAGCTTCCCCGAGGCCGCTCAGCTGGCCCGCCCGGCGATCGTCAACGGCGCGGCCGGCCTGGTCACGGTGATCGACGGCCGGCCGGTCGGGGTCATGGGTGTGACGGTCCGGGGCGGCCTGATCACCGAGATCGACCTCATCGCCGACCCGGAACGCCTTCAGCGGATCGATTTGACGATCCAGTAGCGACCGGGAGGTCCGACGCCGTGGACCTGCGGTTGCGGAAGGCGAGCACCATGATCGTCCGGTGACCGTACCGGTCGCCGAGCGCACCGGCGGCGAAGAGCGCGGTGGCGAACAGCAGCGCGTACGACCCGACCGCCCACTGCAGCTCACCAGGGGAGGCACCGAGTCCGGTGCGCGGATCCGCGATGCGCTCCAGGGCGATGCCCAGGATCGTCGTGTCAATAGTTCCACGGCGCACAATGGTCGGGTGAGCCTCGACGACGACTGCTCGACCTTCCTTGTCCGGCACGCGTGGCTGAGCCTGCGCGGCGTGGTGGCGGAGGCGCTGGTCCGGCACGACCTCTCGGTCGCGCAGTTCGCGTCGCTGATGATGTTGGAAGCGTCGCCCGGCATGTCCGTCGCCGACGTGGCACGCAAGGTGTCCACCGCCCGGCAGTCGGCCAACGAGATGCTGGGTGGCCTGGAGCGGGCCGGCCTGGTGGAGCGGCGCCCGCACCCGAGCGACCGCCGTGCTCAGCAGATCTTCCTGACCGAGGCCGGACGGTCCCGGCTGGCCGCGGCGATGCCGACCGTGAAGGAGGTGGAGGCCCGGCTGTCGGCCGGCTTCACCACCGATGAACTCGCGGTAATCAACGCCTGGCTCACTCGGATGGCGGCCGCGTCGGGCGTGCCCGCCCAGGTCGGTGAGGAGATCCCAACGCTCTGACCTGGACAAAATGTGTCCCAGGTCACATCATGTTCTAGGGGACGTATCGCGGCGGAGGTGCGTCATGGAACTGGTCGGCGGTATACAACGCATGGAACACGCCATCCAGACGCCGGTGTGGGATCCGGCATGGCGGCCCGGAGTGAGCCGGGCGGTCGCCCTGTTGAAGGCGGCATTCGCAGAACACGTCGATAGGACCGAAGGCCCTTCCGGCCTCTATGCGGGTGTGGTCGGCGACGCGCCGCGCCTCGCCCGATACCTCACGGTCCTGGTCGACGACCACGAGACCGTGCGGTCCGCTCTCGACGGGCTCGAGGGCCGGCTGGACAGCTGTGATCACGAGGCGGTCCGCTGCGAGGCGACTCAGCTGATCCAGGCGATGTGGGAGCACCGCCAGCGGGGCGCCGACCTGCTGTACGAGGCGTACGAGACCGATCTCGGCGGCGAAACCTGACGGAACCGTTACGGCGGCCCGGCAGGCGTGGCGGGCGATGATCGGCGCTCTACCCTCGAACGGTGGGGCAGCGAGTGCTGGTCGTCGACGACGATCCGACCGTGAGTGACGTCGTCCGCCGATACCTGGAACGGGAAGGCTTCGCCGTCCGGCTCGCCGGCGACGGGCCGTCGGCGCTCGACGCCTACGCGCAGGAGCGGCCCGACCTGCTGGTCCTCGACCTCATGCTCCCCGGCATCGACGGCCTCGAGGTCTGCCGCCGCCTGCGCGAGCGGGACCGGGACCTGCCGATCATCATGCTCACTGCCCTCGGCGAGGAGTCCGACCGGGTCCTGGGCCTGGAAATCGGCGCCGACGACTACGTGACCAAACCCTTTTCACCCCGGGAGTTGGTACTTCGGGTGCAGTCGGTCCTGCGCCGCACCAGCCCGGCACCGCCGCAGGTCGCCGAGCTGGTCGACGGGGACCTGCGGGTCGACGTCGCGCGCCGCACGGCGAGCCTGCACGAGCTGGAGCTCGCGCTGACCGTGCGCGAGTTCGACCTGCTCGCGTTCCTCATGCGCAACCCCGGCCGGGTGTTGCGCCGCGCCGAGCTGCTCCAACAGGTCTGGGGCTGGACGTTCGGCGACCAGTCCACCGTCACCGTCCACATACGACGGCTGCGGGAGAAGGTCGAGGACAACCCGGCGGAACCGAAGCGCATCCTGACCGTCTGGGGCGTCGGATACCGGTACGAATATGCGTGACGTCCTGCTCACCTTCGTGATGGCACTCGGCGGCTCCCTCGCCGTCGCCGTCGCCGGGCTGCTCGTGCTCCGCGGGCCGCTGCGCGGCCGGTCGGTGACCGCGCACATCGTCGTCCTGCTGCTGGTTACCGTGCTCAGCGTCCTCGCCGGCATCCTCGGCGCGTCGATGGAGATGTTCATCTCCGACCACGACCTGCACGTCCTGCTGATCGTGGTCGGCACCGCCGCCACCGTCAGCCTCGCGACCGGACTCTGGGCCGGCCGCCGGCTCGCCCGGGCCAGCATGTGGGCGGCCGAGGCCCGCGAGCAGGAGCGCGAGGCCGAGGCCCGCCGGCGCGAACTCGTCGCCTGGGTGTCGCACGACCTGCGCACGCCCCTCGCCGGGCTGCGCGCGATGGCCGAGGCCCTCGACGACGGCGTGGTCTCCGACCCCGAGACGGTCGCCGACTACCACCGGCGGATCAGCACCGAGACCGACCGCATGGCGGCGCTCGTCGACGACCTCTTCGAGCTGTCCCGGATCAACGCCGGCGCGCTGCGGCTGTCACTGTCGGCTGTGCCGCTCGGTGACGTCGTCTCCGACGCGATCGCCTCCGCCGGCCCGCTCGCCAGCGCGGCCCACATCAAGATCGTCGCTGAACCGTCCGGCGGGGGCGGAGGCTGGCCGACCGTCCGCGGCTCGGTCCCCGAACTGTCCCGCATCGTCAACAACCTGCTGCTCAACGCGATCCGCTACACCCCGCCCGACGGCACGGTGACGGTCACCGGGGGACAGGACGCCGCGGGCGGGTGGCTCGCCGTGAGCGACACCTGCGGAGGCATCGCCGAGGCCGACCTGCCGCGCGTGTTCGACGTGGCGTTTCGCGGCGCTCCGGCCCGTACACCATCGAAGGAAGCGGGCGGCGGACTCGGCCTCGCCATCGTCCGTGGCCTGGTCGAGGCGCACCACGGCGACGTGGCCGTCGACAACGTCAACGGCGGCTGCCGCTTCATGGTGCGCCTGCCGCTCGGTGGCGCGTCTGCCTAGCGCAGACCCTCCAGGGCGTGCTGGCACGGGTCATCCGGCAGCTCCGGCAGCTGCGGGATGACGTCGAGCAGCACCTTTCGCAGCCGGCCGGTGTTCTCCCCGAAGACGCGGAAGACCTCCTCCTGGGTGACGCCGTGGTCCCCCTCCACGCCGGCGTCCAGGTCGGTCACCAGCGCGATCGAGGTGTAGCAGAGCGCCAGCTCGCGGGCGAGCACCGCCTCCGGGTGGCCCGTCATGTTCACGACAGCGCCGCCCATCGACGCATACCAGCGGGACTCCGCCCGGGTGGAGAAGCGCGGGCCCTCGACGACCACCATCGTGCCGTCGCCGGCCTCGATGCCGTGCTCGGCGGCCACCTTCTTCACCACCTCGCGCCCTACCAGGCAGTAAGGATCGGCGAAGTTCACATGCACGGCGCCCTCGTCGTAATAGGTCTGGACGCGGCCCGACGTGCGGTCGATCAGCTGGTCGGGCACCACGAACGTGCCCGGCCCCAGCTCGGGCCGCAGCCCGCCGACCGCGCACGGGGCGAGGATCTGACGGACGCCGATCTCGCGGAGCGCCCAGAGATTCGCCCGATAGGGGATCCGGTGCGGCGGGAACCGGTGGTCCCGCCCGTGCCGCGGCAGAAACGCGGTGCGCCGGCCGTGCACCGTGGCCAGCGTGATCGGATCGGAGGGTGGGCCATACGGCGTGTCGACCACGTGCTCTTCCGCATCGTCGAGCAACGCATAGAGTCCGGAACCACCGATGACGGCGACGTCGGCGAGTGAGGTCACGCAACAGACCCTAACCGTGACGCGCGGGTCAGGCTATGGTGCGAGGCATGACCCTCGCACCCCGCTCTGCGATGATCCATTCAGCGCGTGCGGTCCTCGTCCGCGCGGTCGGACATGTTTGCTGGTGGGGCTGATGTCCATGCACGGGGATCTCGGTGGGATGGAAGGACACTCGTCCGGGCAGACGCCGACCGGTCGCGGTTCACCGCGACCCGGCTCGTCGTCCGGCACCGGCCGGGGAACATCGAGACAGCGTCGAGGGAGGGCGATGGAGTCGTTGACCGGGCGGCTGCTGGTGGCGACCCCCGCGCTCCGCGACCCGAACTTCGAGCGCACCGTCGTCCTGGTGGTCGCGCACGAAGAAGGCGGCGCTCTGGGCGTCGTGCTCAACCGTGCGACCGAGGTCCAGGTGTCCGACGTCCTCGGCGGCTGGGGCGCCCTGGCGGGTGAACCCCCGGTAGTCTTCGAAGGCGGCCCGGTCCAGCCGGAGGCCGCGATCTGCCTGGCGCGCACCCGGCCGGGCGTGGAGGATCTGGCAGGCTTCAACCGCGTCTCGGGCGCCGTCGGCACCGTGGACCTGTCGGGTGATCCTGATCTCCTCGTCGCCGGCGTTCTCGGCGTGCGAGTCTTCGCCGGCTACGCCGGGTGGTCCCCCGGCCAGCTGGAGCGCGAGATCGAGGGTGGTTCGTGGTTCGTCTTCGACGCCCTGCCCAGCGACGCTTTCGCCCCCCGACCGGACGACCTGTGGCAGATGGTCCTCCGCCGCCAGGGCGGCTTGCTGGCCGCCGTCGCCCACTACCCGGCGGACCCGACCCAGAACTAGGAACCCGGTGTGAGACCCCTGTGGGGTGTGTGTACTATTCCGTGAGTGCCCGCGAGAGCGGACATCGAGATGGGGCCGTGGCGCAGCTGGTAGCGCACCACACTGGCAGTGTGGGGGTCAGGGGTTCGAGTCCCCTCGGCTCCACCCATCTGAACGCACGACAAACGCCCTGGTAATCGCGGATAACCGCGACACCAGGGCGTTCACCGTTCTAGGGGTTAAGCGGGCCGCGTGCCACTACCGTGCCACTTCAGGCGTTGATCTTGCTTCCCGCCTCCTCGATCAGGGCATCGAGCGCCGCCGCGATGGCGTGATCCCGATCACGGGTGGCGTGCTGGTAGATCATGGCCGCGCGGGTGCTGGAGTGGCCGATGCGCGCCATGAGTTCCTTGAGGGTGGCGCCCAGGTGAACCTGCCGACCATCGCTGCGGCGTGCACCGCGCAAGGTCTTGCCGTCCACCGCGATCACCGTGCGGTACCGCTGCGGCTTCGGGGTTACCAGCGCCGTGCGGGCGCAGAGCCAGCCGGCGAGGACGACGCTGAGCGGGTCGTCGTCGAGGCGGGTCAACAGCCGCCAGACGGTGCTGCCGGCTGGTATCCCACGGGTGAACCCGAGCCGGTCCTGAGCGTGTTCGTCCAGGTCGTGCAACCAGTCCGTGATCGCGGCGAAGGACGATGCCCCGCCAGAACGGCGCAGACCGCGACCGCCAGTAACGCGGTCAGCGGGTAGCGCACGCCGCGCGGGTCACGCGGATCGGGAACCGCGGCGAGGACGTGCAGCAAGCCGCCGTGTTCACCATCGGTGACCGGCGCGGCCGGGCCGATCGAGGTAGGTGCCGTTACGGCCAGTGCTGAGATGAGCGATGATGCCATCGGCGGGTGAGGTCTTCCTCGGAGTCGTGAAGCGTCGCAACTCCATGATCACCGATGCGGCCTCACCCGCTTTCTTCGCCTCCACAGAGGCCAACAACCCGTGAAAACCCCTGTTCAGCGGCCCGCCGCCCGACTACGCAATGGCGCTGGGTCTGATCCTGCCTACGGCAATGGCCCCTTGAAGGACTCGACCTCAAAGGTCATCCCTCAAACCGGTAGATGTTCGGTTGGATCGGATTCTGCACCGCCTTTCCTTGGCTCGGTACGCGAGAATTTCGGGCTGTTCTTTTCGTGCGGCATGCCGCGAAGGCCGCGGAACGGGTGGTCGTCCGATATCGGGCCGTACCACGCCTGACTCCGTCCACCCGGGCGAGGGAATACCCAGGACCCGATCGGCGCGGACCGACGACGACTCGAGGGCCAAACGGGCGAGGGAATACCCAGGACCCGATCGGCGCGGACCGACGACGACTCGAGGGCCAAACGGAGGGAAGCGCCCGCTCGTATAGGCTTGTCTCGCTATGTATAAGTGCAGCTCTGGGCCCCTTCTGGAGGCTGCCGTGCCATTGCATGTTGCACTGACCGGTCGTTCAGGGTCTAGAATCGAGATATTCGCCACCATCGACGGTGTCGCCCGCGGTGACGGTGTGAGACGTGCCTGGTTTCCGTTCGCCAGCGATGAATGGGGGATTGATGACGGTCACCGAGAATAGGTCACCTAAGCATACCGCTCTCCGGGCGGTGGAGGTCAGTCTGAATGACAACCGCGAGGAGAATGCCGCACCCGAGATCCTTGAGGCTGCGGTTCGGGCTTTTGAAGAGTGTGGGTACGAGCGAGCGAGCATAAAACAGATCGCGGAGCTTGCCGGCACCTCCAAGTCATTGGTGACCTACTATTTTCCCACAAAGCAGACGCTGGCGTCTGCAGTGATCGACCTCGCGTACCCGGGTGGCGTCTTCATGGGGTCGCCTCGTCTCGTCGGCAATCCGCTTGACGCAATCGTGTGGGTTGCCGAGCACGTGACTATGAACGTGCTTCACAGCCCGCTCGCTCGGGTGGCGATCAAACTCGGTGAGGAGGTTGCCGGCGACAAGGGCTTCGGCGGCCGCCTGTCTGGTTGGTATGTCAGGCTGACCGACTACCTCGAAGAGGCGCGGCAGATGTGTCTGATATCCCCGGGCATCAATCCAATTGTGGAGGCGAAATTTCTGCTCTGCGGCATCGTCGGGGTTGTTACCGTGGCGATGGAGACAGGGTCTCGTCTCTCGCTGGTCGACGACGCCGTCCAAATCACCCGCGATCGTCTTGCGTGTCTCCGCGTTCCGCGAGCTCGTCCCGAATGAGGGTGCAGCGGTCGGGCTGGTCCGCCTGCCGCACAACACGCCCTCCCTGAGAAGGCTCGTAGCCGCGTCTGCACCGTAGATTGACGAATACCCTCTGAGCTGGGATGACAAGGACTTGGAGAGTTCTGTCACCCCGGCTCAGAGGGTATTCGTAGAGGCGGTTGTTGTACGCTGACCGGTAAATGCGAGAACGACTGATATCTATGCCGAAGGTCTCGCCTTGACAACCCATGTCCCACTGAGCGCCACGACGAACACAAAAGCGCCAAGAATCCAGGCGAGCCAGGAGGGGCCGTCGGGACGCACCACGGTCCATGCAACGATCAGTGAACCGATCAGGGCGACCGCCAACACTACCAGATAGCCGACGCCAACAGCGCCGGCCGGAATGGGCAGGCGAGTTCCCGAGGCTTTCGCCGCGATACGACTCGTCACTGCTACAAGTAGGGCTGCGACGACGAGCAAGGGTCCCGCGATCTGCTTCGGTAGAAGTGCAGATGCCACGACCGCAGCACCCGCGGTTACTCCGAGTGTTGCGAAGTACCACCCCGGAACGGGAAGCCGACGGTCAGCCGCATTCGGACCAGCGAACGATCCTCGGTCTGCTGCTGAAGGTGAGCCCATGGCCACAAGTCAACACCTCGCTTCATGTTATGTCAAGATTTTTCACGACCTGAACAAGTTGTGCACTTGCCGTGGCGCCGAGGGACTGCCGCGAGGAGCGCTCGACGAACTGGAGCCGGTCAATGCTGCGAGCGTCCGTCGATGATGGGCCGGACTGCCGTACGGGCGGCAACACTGCGCACGACCAAGATTTGTGGTGGTCAGGGTGCCGGTGTGCCGCGCCGGTAATTCGCCTCAGAACCCTCGCCGTTTGCGCCGGGCGACACTGTCCCACGAATCGCGCTGCAGTCCCTCGAAGCCGACATTCGGTCGTGGATCGCCGACTGGAGCAGCGATCCACGACCGTTTGCCTTTAACAAGATCGCCGAGGATTTCCTCGAGTCACTCGTCCGGTTCTGTCAGCGACGTTCCTGCCCGACGCCTAGACCACGCACGACACGTAAAGGCCGGCGGCCGTCAGGCCACCTACAGTGACCCAGGCTGCGACGCCGGTCGGGGGGAAGACGAAGAGCGCGACCCCGCTGGCGATCGCCAGGACGCATCCGGTGTTCCACGGGGGATTCTGTGCAGCTCCTCCGCCGTAGGCAAGGTTGTAGCTCGCAAGCAGGTTGCCGTCAAGGTACTTCTGCAGGTAGCTGCCGTGACAGTCGGTGGTCGGCCGTCCAGGACTGAGCCAGAAGCTGCTGCCGTCGACTCCGATGCAGTTGTACTCGTACTCGCCAGTCTGGATCGCCGGGGGAGCCGGGACCGTGCTGGTTGTTGCCACATGGCGCATGGTGAGGTCGCCGGCCGGCGCCACGGTTGCGGCACTCGCGGCCTGAGGTGCGACGACTGCCGTGGCGACGATCAATGTCGCCAGGATCGTCATGAGCTTCTGCATAGACACTTCCCCTCGTCGAGTTGCGGCGTCGTTGCCGCGACCTGTTGAGGACGCTATGCACTGGACGGATGGTCAGGGAAAGGCCGAGTTTCGCAACTCTCGATGCGCTACCGACGACGTTGTTCGAATTGCGCGACGCGCTGTTGCTCCCAGGGCCGTTGCGTGTTCGGCGGGCAGATGATTGAGCTGGGGCTATGGCGAGTGAGTGACCTCTGTGGAGGGGCCGGGGCGGGTGAGATCGCTTAGGTGATCATGGAGTTCTTGACGCTCCCAGACCGCCTCGAGGACCTCACCCGCGATGTCAGCATGCCCGATCCAGGTACTGTCCGCAGTCACCACCCCCACCATCACCCCAGCCCGCCCGGTCACCGACGGTGAACAGACCGGTCTGCTGCACGCGTTGTCAGCGGTGCCGGACCCCCGCAGCCCGCGCGGGCTGCGGTACCCGCTCGCCGGGCTCCTCGCGGTCGCGGTGTGCGCGGTCATGGCCGGCGCGTCGTCGGTCACCGCGATCGCCGACTGGCGGCACGACCTGGACGACATCGCCCGGGCCCGGCTCGGCTTCATCCGCAAGGTCCCGGCCACCAGCACGATGTGGCGGTTGTTGATCCGCCTGGACGCCGACCTGCTCGCCACGACCCTCGCGGGCTGGCTGCGCACCCGGACCGACCGGCCACACCCCGCCCACGGCGGTATCGGCAGGTGATCGCCGTGGACGGCAAGACGCTGCGGGGCGCCCGCCGCGCCGACGGCAGCCAGGCGCATCTGCTGTCCGCGCTGGACACCAGCACCGGCATCGTCCTCGCGCAGGTCATCGTGAGCGCGAAGTCGAACGAGATTCCCGCTTTCACACCGCTGCTGGATGCGATCGAACGCCTCCTGGGCAGCCTGCAAGACCTGATCTTCGTCGCCGACGCCATGCACACCCAGACCGGCCACGCCAACGAGATCGCCGCGCGGGGCGCCCACCTGCTGATCCCGGTCAAGGGAAACCGTCCGACCCTGCACGCCCAGCTCAAAACCCTGCCCTGGACCCAGATCCCGATCGGGCACCAGACCCGCGACTGCGGTCACGGCCGCCGCGAGACCCGCACCGTCAAAGCCGTCACCGTCACCACCCCCGGCGGGATCGGCTTCCCACACGCCGAACAAGCCATCCGGATCACCCGCACCCGCACCACCACCCGCAGCGGCAAGACCACCCGCGAAACCGCGTACCTGACCATCTCACTGCCCGCCGCCGACGCCCAACCCATCGACCTGCAGGACTGGATCCGCCGCGAGTGGCTCATCGTAGCCCTGCACCACATCAGAGACGTCACATTCCGTGAAGACGCACATCAGGCCCGGACCGGCAACGGACCCGCCGTCATCGCCACCGTACGTAACACCGCAATCGGCTACCACTACGCGTGTTCGTCCAGGTCGTGCAACCAGTCCGTGATCGCGGCGAAGGACGATGCCCCGCCAGAACGGCGCAGACCGCGACCGCCAGTAACGCGGTCAGCGGGTAGCGCACGCCGCGCGGGTCACGCGGATCGGGAACCGCGGCGAGGACGTGCAGCAAGCCGCCGTGTTCACCATCGGTGACCGGCGCGGCCGGGCCGATCGAGGTAGGTGCCGTTACGGCCAGTGCTGAGATGAGCGATGATGCCATCGGCGGGTGAGGTCTTCCTCGGAGTCGTGAAGCGTCGCAACTCCATGATCACCGATGCGGCCTCACCCGCTTTCTTCGCCTCCACAGAGGCCAACAACCCGTGAAAACCCCTGTTCAGCGGCCCGCCGCCCGACTACGCAATGGCCCTGGGCCTACCCGGACGACTCGTCAGGGCGGGGTCCAGATACTGAATCGCTTGGTTTTACTCGGTATTCGTTTAGATCGACCAGGAGTTCCTGGAGGAGTACCGCTGAGAGCCGGCGGGTTCACGGCGGTGGCTGTTCGAGGACGAGCCGGCGACCACCGGGGATGAACGCTGGGACGTCTTCCTGGCGGCGTTGGCTGAGCACTTGGCGGCATGGGACGGTTCCGCGGGCCCGGCGTGGGCCGAGCAGCGCTCGCTCGACAGGTTCTGGTTTCCGTTCAACACGAGTGCAGCCCGCGTCGATGCTGTGGTGCATGCGCCTGCCGCGTTTCGGCGGCGTGGGGTGTACGTAGCGCCGGGCGAGTTGGAGGTCGCGTGAGCGCGGCAGACCCTCTTCTCGATCGGGACGCGGTCGAGACCTCTTTCCGGGCACTCGGCGATCGCCTTGTACGTCGTGGTGTGGTGGCAGACCTGTACGTTTTCGTTGGCGCGGCGATGGCACTGGCCTACGACGCTCGCCGGCGACGCGGGACATCGACGCGGTCTTTCGTGATATGCCGCATACGACTCGCACTCACAGCATGACGCCGCGCCCGGTGTTCCACCGCGCCAATTCGCTTGCAGCCGTATCCGGTCAGTGGTCGGATGCCGTTCATGATGACGGCTTGTTGCGAGTCCTCGATGCTCTATCAGGCCGCCGACGGCAGTGAACTGCCCTTGCTGGTCTTCGAGTCGGGCGAAGGCACACAGCCCCGTGCCGGCGTCGTCTTGTTCCATGGCGGCGCTTTGCGCGAGGGATCAGCCGACGGGCTCGCCCCGCACTGCCGGAAATTGGCGGCGCGCGGAATCTTGGCGGTCTCAGCGGGGTATCGGCTGCTCGGTCGTGACGCTGTCAGCATCGACGACTGCATCGCGGATGTTCGGCGGGCGGTCGAGCAGTTCGGGCAGTTGGCCGCGTCGCGCGGGCTCGAAGCACCGCATCTGGCCTCGGGCGGCAGTTCGGCCGGCGCTCATCTCGCGCTCGTCGCAGCGATGATCGACCGGGACGGGCCTACTCCGGCACCGAAGTCCGGCACCGCGGCCGTCGTGGCCCTCAACCCTGCGGGCTTGGACCTGTGCTCCTTCGAGCCGGAGTTGCAGCGCCACCTCGAACATCAGGTCGGCATCGCCGCGGGCAGATTGATCGAGTACTCGTTGATCGAGTTCGTGCGGCCGGGAAGTCCGCCGGTGCTGATCCACCACGGCACCTGTGACGAGGTTGAGCCGATCGACTCTGTGCGGCGGTTCCAGGACGCGATGGTGCGCTCTGGCAACGAGTGCACGCTGCTTGAGTACGAACACGCCGAACACGGATTCCACTACCCTGGCAACAGCGGGCACTTCGACGACGTCATCGACGCCACAGCGCAGTTCCTCCTCGATCGGATCGCCACGAAGTGAACAGGCAGAGATCCATTTCCGTCAGCGAAGTCCGACTGCCGTACTAGCCGGATGTCGCGGTCGCCGTGCCAGACCGATCGGTTGATCAAGGGCGTGAGCGGGGAGTCGCGGAGATTCGTCGCGCTCGCAGGCTCCCGAACTGCTGGTAGGTCGGGCGGTATGTGGAGTTCGGTCCTGGCAGTGTGGGGGTCAGGGGTTCGAGTCCCCTCGGCTCCACTCATCGATAGGCGCTTCCTGTTCAAAGGCGGGAAGCGCCTTTTTCGCCGTTGCGATTCGTGGGTTCCTCGCGCTCGCTTCGCTCGCTCCGGGCGGGGGCTTCGCCACCCGTACCCCGTGTCGGTGGTTACCCGGCGCCTGCCGCTTACGGTCGTGCCTTCGCTTCGCTCGGCCTTCGGCCTTTGCTCTTGCTTTTTGCTCCGGTTCGTCGGGGTCTCGGCCGTTGCTCCCGTCAGACGCCGGTCGACCGCGTGGATGGTCGCGGTTCTTGCCTCGGGCGGGGCCCTGGCGGCTGGGACCCCCGGCGGGTTGGACTGGCGCGCATCAACGGCCCTCGGGATCGGCATCACTGATGGCGGCGGGCTGCCACGCTGCCGTCACGGCGTACAACCCCTTGCGGCTATTGACGTCGCTATCTGCCGAGTCTCGCATTCTGCCGCACCGAGTCATTGACGTATATAAAACTGACTGGGATCCTCGTGGCGCAGCGGAAGCGTTACCCAGCGGAATGGGAGTCTTCTATGTTCAACCGAACAGTCGATCGGCCCCTCACCCGCCTCGGCGAGGCCTGGGCCCGGCACGTGGACCGCGGCCGACGGCGAGGTACGCCGATGAAGCACCGACTCCGGCGGGGCCTTGTGGCCTCGCTCCTCGCGGTCGCGATCACCCTGCCAGGAGGCGCCCGGCCGGTACAGGCGTTCAACCCGGCCACGATCCAGACCTGGATCACGATCGCCACCTCTGCCTACAACCTGGTCAAGAGCGTTCTCTCCAGCGGCGCGTCCAACGATCAGATCAAGGCGGCGGTCCAGCAGATCGTCGCGTCGATCGAGTCCGCCAAGACCCAGATCCTCGCGCACGTGGACGCGCTAGCCGCGGCAGAGGCGCAAGCCTGCGCCAGACATCACGTGATCGAGTTCGCCGACATCGACCGGTTCACCCCGGACACGTTGCAGCAGTGGGCACAGGACGCAACCGGGTGCGCCGTCCTCATCGACAGCCTCATCAAGGTGGTCACGGACAAGGCCCAGGTGGACCTGCTCAACCTGGCGGCCAACGCGGTCGGACCGATCGCGCTGGCGGCGAGGCTACGTGCGGGGTTCAGCACCGCCGGCCTGACCGCCACCCTGCGGGACGCCAACAATGTGGCCATCAGTCAGCTCGCAGCCCTCTGCTCGACCAGGAACGAGGTCGGGCCCAACTACAGCTACGTGATCACGGTGTACAGCTGCTCCGCGTACAACGGCTTTGCGGAGGCGAGACGGCAGGTATACCCGTCAACAACACAGCCGCCCATCGACACGGCGGCGGTTGCGGACGAGGCGACAAAGAACACCAGCCGGGCAGTCTCGGTCGCGGTCCTGCCGACGCTGCAGTTCTGACCCGACATGGTGCGGGCGGCCGGCCTCCGGCGGTAGCCCTGTAGGTGGCGGCGGCGCTTGCGTGCGCCGCCGCCCCGGGTCGGTGGTCGTCCTTATCGCTTCTGTTACGCGCGCATTCTTGCTCGGCGGTTCGCCTTTGCTTCGCCCGGCGCTACTTCACCTCAACGGGGACCGGCCACCAGACCCGAGCCGAGCATGACGCCCCGATCGGCGGCTACTTCCGCTGGCGTTAACAGCACGCCACACCCAAGGCCACCTCGAAAATCCGTCGTCCCGAATTACTTGGTCGTGGCCGCGTGACGGGGCAATAACCGCCCGGTCGCCGGTGGCACAATCGCGCCGAGGAGGTAACGCATGAGCGCGGACGGCGAGGCCCGAATCCCCGCATCAACTGGAACGAACAGGCACGCTGAACGCCAGTAGCGTTGGGGAACTTCGTAACATCGTTGACGCCTTGATCAAGACCCCCGTTGGTCCAGACGCCCGCACAGTCGGCATGCTCGTTGATGCGGTCAACGCTCTGGGCGGTCACAATTTCCCCGGGTTCCCCGCGCTCGCTCCCCGGCGGGTTTCGCCACCCGCACCTCCGCGGTGGCCTTGCGGTTCCTTGTTCCTTGCGCCTTCGGCACATCGACGCTTGTCTGCCTGGAACTCGGGGCCTTTGTTCCTGCCTTCTGAACCCGCCCGACGGCGGTGGTTCTTGTGGTCGGTCTTGTTGCTGTCAGGCGTTGTACAGCACGGTCCGGTAGCCCCATAGTGCTGCGATGGTCAGCGCCGTGATCGCTGTCGCAAACGGCCACCGATGGCCGTGCGGGCGGGCGAAGGCGACGATAGCGGTCGCAACGTAGAGCACCGCGACGATCGCCGTCCAGAGGGTCGCGATGGGCACCCGGTCGCCGCAGCCGGCAGGTGCCGGTAGGACGGCCGCGCACACGTTAAAGCGTGGCACGGCCAACCACCAGAAGCCTGCGCACGCGGTCACCGCGATGACGGTGGCCGCTGCGGCCCCGAGCCACGAGCGGAAACGTGCAGACACCGGCACCTCCGAAGGGGTTCTGTCCGTGGTTTGTCGCGAGCGCTATCGGCTATCAGTTTCCCAGCTCGTGCTGGGCGATTGTCCAGGTGACCACGTCCAGGTGGTCGCGTCTCGATGGGGTCGGCAGCCGCTGCCGTAGGTCGGTGGTCACGATGTGCCCGGCTCCAGCAGTGCGGAGGACAGCGTGGCGGTGAGCCGGGCTCGGTACTCCTCGCCGGTCCAGCCGCACACCTTGACGAGCGGTTCGTACACCTCGACCGCCAGGTCCTTGCGCAGCGCGCCGATCTCCGCCAGGTGCGCGGCCGGGCCGCGGATTCCTTCCCGATGCTGGCGGTCCGTCTCCCGCAGCAGGGCGTGCAGGGCCGCGTCGGCCGGGGTCGCCGCGGCCGCGGGCGCGCAGCACCCGGTACACCGCCTGCTCGGCGCCAAGGCCGTCGACCGCTGATGCCCGGAACGCCGCCAATTCATGATCACGGACGTTCCGCGCGCTCCAGCACGCCGAAACGTCCGCGATCTGTGAAGGATCTTGTCGGGCGGTGCCAGGCCGCGCACCCGGCCGTGCCTTAGCGGTGCCGGGCTGCGGCGTCCGTGGTGCGGGGCGGCTGTGCTCCACGCCTGGTCTGACCCGGGTTGCTTGATCGTCGGAAACATCTGGCTGCCCAGGCAACCCGAAGTTTCCCTTGATCTACGAACCGCAGCCGCACCACCCCGGCCAGGCTCAACCGCCGCACCCGTGATCGCGATCATGAGCCGCAACCGGCCAGAACCCACCACGACAACGCCCATCGCTCATGGTCGACGAGGCTCCGTGCCGCTCCAGCGACGCGAAACGTCCGTGATCATTGGGGTTGGTGATATGCATGTCGCATGACCTATGCCGCTGATCCGCGCGTCGACGCCTACATCGACGCGCTGCCCGAGTGGCAGCAGGTCATCTGCCGGGAGGTCCGGGAGCTCGTGCACGCCGCGGACCCGGACGTCGTCGAGACCATCAAGCGCACCGTCCAGCCCTACTTCGTGCTCGACGGCAACATCTGCGCCCTGCTGGCGGCGAAGCAGCACGTCAACGTCTTCCTCTACGACGGCGCCATCGTCCCCGACCCCGAGGGGATCATCACCGGCGGCCACGGCAACAAGACCGCGCGGACCGTCGCCGTGCGGCAGGGCGAGACCGTGCCGGCCGCGCCGCTGGGCGGGATGTTCCGGCAGATCATCGCCAACAACCGCGCCGGCGGCTGGCGGAAGCTGAAAGGGCCGGCCGGCGATCAGCCGAAGTCGTAGACCGTCACCGGGATGCCCCGGTCGACGAGTTGGGCGACGATCAGCGGCTCGATGCGCTCCCACCGGCCGCCGGCCAGGCCGCAGCCGATGCGGGGCATGTGCACCGAGGCCGAGGCCTCGAGCGCGGCCGCCTCGTCGGCCAGGCGGCCCAGGCAGCGCTCGACCGCGTCATAGCGGATCGGCGGGCCGGAGGAGCCGGACTTGATGCCGTGCTGGCCGATCATGTTGGCGACCCAGATGTCCTGGCGCACCTGCACCAGCCGGACCGCGCCCAGGCCGAAGTTGTTGTCGGCGCGATGCCGGTGCCAGTCGCGGAAGTCGCGCTCCGGCTCGGGCCAGCGCTTCGACACGGCCACCACGAAGCCCGCGCCCCAGCGGCCCAGGTCGTTGCAGATGTGCGCGATGACCTTGGGGCCGGCGGCGTGCGGGCTGGTGGCGTCACCCTGGACGAACCGAAGCGCTGTCATGCGCGGAATCATGGCACCGGGGTACGACAGAAATTCACGCCGACGGCAGCACCACAGCGTATGGCCGCGGGAAGCCGACACCCTGTGCCCGCTTGTCGTGCAGCGCCTCGATCGGCACGTCTGCGATCCGGCCGGACGACGGGTTGAAGCACTGGAACACCCCGTCGGCGTGGCCGACGATCAGCACCCAGTGCCGGGGCACGATCCGGCCCACCAGCAGCGGCACGGGCCAGCCGCTCTCGACGGCGGCGACGACGTCGCCCAGGTCCTGCCGGAAGAGCTTCCAGCCGTACCGCGTGCCGAGCGCCTCGGCGTGTGAGGAGATCACGGCGGCCACGCCCCAGGGGGTCGTGCCGAGCTTGCGCGGCCAGATCCGGTTGGCGGCGCGGTGGATCCGGTGCTGCTCGGCGGCCGGGTCGTCGATCGTGGCGGCATACGCCGGATCAAGGTTGGCCGAGGCCACCATGGCGACGGTCGGGCCGCAGGTGAACCCGTCGGTCTGTCGCACGCCCTGCAGTTCCACGGTGGCCTCCTCGGCGACTCCACGGCACGCTGCACCGGCCCGCATCGTAGAACATGTATGGCGCGCCGAGGAGTGTCAGCCGCGTCTGAGCAGCCTGCCGACGGCGGCCATCATCTCGGTCGCCATCTCCTCGCCCTTGCCGTCCTGGGCCCCGTGGTGCATGCAGTGCCTGGCGTGGTCGTCGAGCAGGCCGAGTGCCACCTTGTCGAGCGCCGCCTGGATGGCGCTGATCTGGGTCAGCACGTCGATGCAGTAGCGATCTTCGTCGACCATCTTCTCCACGCCGCGCACCTGGCCCTCGATGCGGCGCAGGCGGCTCTGGAGCTGGTCCTTGGTGGCGGTGTACCCGCGCGGCGTGGCCGTCGTCATGGCAACCAGCATACCCGTTCTGACGAAACCCCCTGGGGGTATGAAGGGCCCGGTACGCGGCGACAACACTCAACCCGCTGGGTCGGGTTGCCGATAACGTACCCGTGGGAACGTGGGTGGCCAGGCGTCTCTGGCTCGTCTGGTGGCTGATCGGCGGCGTCTCCGTCGCCGCCTACCCGCTGTTGCCTCATGGTGACCATCTCACCAACCTGGCCTACGGCGTCGCCGGTCTCGGCACCGTGCTGCTCGTGCTGCTCGGCGTGCGGCGCAACCGGCCCGACCGGCCCGCGCTGTGGTACTGGCTCGCCGGCGCCCTGCTCGTGTGGTTCCTCGGCGGCGTGGGGTACGGCGTCGAGACCCGGCTGCTGCACCACGCCGGATTCCCGCTCGTCGCCGACGCGTTCTTCCTCGCCGCGCACCCGGCGGTCGCGGTGGGGCTGTGGCTGCTGTTGCGGGCGCAGGGCCGGGACCGGGGCGGCGTGATCGACGCCTGCATCGCCGGTGCCGGCGCCGGCCTGCTGTTCTGGGTGTTCGTGATGCGGCCGGTCGCCGAGGCGACGAACGCCTCGCCGGTGCAGCGGGTGTTCGTCCTGGCGTACCCCGCCGTCAACGTCCTGCTGATGGTGCTGCTCGCCCGGCTCCTCGTCGGCCGCGCCGCCCGGACGCCGAGCTTCCGGCTGCTCGCCGCGGGTGTCACGCTCATGGTCGCCACCGACGCCACCACCTCCGTGCTCTCCGACAGCACCCCCGACCCGGGCGTCCTGCTCCAGGTCGGCTGGCTGCTGGCCGGCCTGTGCGTCGGGGCCGCCGCGGTGCACCCGTCGGCACGCCACCTGACCGATCCGATCGAGCAGCCCGAGGCGGGGCTGTCGAAGGGGCGTCTGACGGTACTGGCGGTGAGCTCCCTCGTCGCCCCGGTCCTGCTGCTCGGGCAGGGGCTTGCCGGGGTCGACGCCCTCGACTGGCTCCCCATCGGCGTGGTCGCTGTGGTCCTCTTCGTGCTCGTTGTGGTCCGGATGTCCGGTCTGGTGGGCAAAGTCCAGTCCCAGGCCGACCTGCTCAGCGAGCTGGCCATGCGCGACGACCTCACCGGCCTGCCGAACCGGCGGCTGCTCGAGGAGCTGATCCGCGACGAGCTCGACACCTGCGGCCGGCCGCAGGTCGCCTTCATCGACCTCGACGACTTCAAGCGCATCAACGACGGCCTCGGCCACGCCATCGGTGACCAGCTCCTCGCCGCCGTGGGCAAGCGGCTCGGCGGGGTGCTGCGCCCCGGCGACGTGGTCGCCCGGCTCGGCGGCGACGAGTTCGCCGTCCTCATGCCCGACACCGGCCAGGCGGCCGCCGACGCGCTGGTGACCGAGCTCGCCACCGCGCTCGAGGAACCGGTCTTCGCGGGTGAGCACCATCTGCTCGTCCAGGCCAGCATCGGCGTCGCCGACGCCGAGGGCACCCGCGACCCGTTCGAGATCCTGCGCCGCGCCGACGTGGCGATGTACGCGGCGAAGGAGAGCAGCGGCCACCAGGAGCGCTTCCGCCCGGAGCTGGACCAGCGCGCCGCGGAGGTCGCCCAGCTCGGCGCGCAGCTGCGGGAGGCGCTCGACCAGGGCCAGTTCCAGCTTGTATACCAGCCGATCGTCGCCCTGCCGCACGGCGAGATCGCCGGCGTCGAGGCCCTGATCCGCTGGCACCATCCGCGGCTGGGGTTCATGAGCCCGGCCGACTTCATCCCCGTCGCCGAGCGCAACGGCCAGATCGTCGAGCTGGGCGCATGGATCCTGCTCGAGGCATGCTCACAGGCGGCCACCTGGATCGCCACCCTGGGCCCGGAAGCCCCCGGCAAGGTCAGCGTGAACGTGTCGGCCCGGCAGCTGGCCGAGCCCGACTTCGCCGAGGTGGTCGCGGCGGTACTGGCGGCGACCGGCCTGCCGGCCGACCGTCTCGCGATCGAGGTCACCGAGACCGCGGTCTTCGGCGGCGGCCGGGCGATCGAGGCCCTCGACGCGGTGCACGCCCTCGGCGTGCGGGTCGCGCTGGACGATTTCGGGACGGGCCACTCGTCGCTGGGCCTGCTGCAGACGTGCCCGGTCGACATCCTCAAGGTCGACAAGTCCTTCGTCGACGACATCACCATGGCCGGCCGCCACTCGGTGATCGCCACCGCGCTGATCAACGTCAGCGACGGGCTGAACCTGGAGGCCATCGCCGAGGGCGTGGAGACGGCCGAGCAGGCGCGGGAACTCTACCGCCTGGGCTACCGCTACGCGCAGGGCTACCACTTCGGCCGGCCGGTCGCGACCCCGCAGTTCGCGCTGCAGTCCGTGACTGCCTAATCCCCGCCGAGCGGTTTGCGGATCGTAAGGAGCGGACACCGGCGGCGGCGCATAGCGTCGAGGCGTGATCAAAGCGGTCCTGGCGCTCAGCGTCGTCGTCGGGTGCGTCGGCGCCGCCATGCATCCGCCCGACGGTTCCACCTTCTCCGCCCGGGCGCCCATCCTGCTCGGCATCGCCTGGGTCGCGTTCGCCGTCGCGGTCTGGACCCTGCCCAAGGCGCGGGTCGTGCCGCTCGTGCTCGGCGGGGCGGTCGCGCTGCAGCTGGCGGCCGGGTTCGCGCCGCCGCGCAGCAGCGACGACATGTACCGCTACGTGTGGGACGGGCGCATCCAGGCGTCGGGCACCGACCCCTACCGGTACCCGCCCTCGTCACCGCGACTGCGTGAGCACCGCGACCCGGACTTCCTGTGGGCGCCCGACGGGCGGTGGTGCGTGCCGGACGGGTGCACCCACATCAACCGGCCCGACGTCCCCACGATCTACCCGCCGGTCGCCGAGGCGTATTTCACCGTCGTGCACTGGCTGTCGCCGCCGCGGAGCCGCACCGGGCCGATACAGCTGGCCGCCGCGTTGTGCGCGCTCGCGAGCACAGTGCTGCTGCTGTTCGCACCCGGCCTGTCCAGGCGGTTCGCCGCCGCCTGGGCCTGGTGCCCGGCCGTCGCGGTGGAGGCGGCCAACAACGCCCATGTCGAGTTCCTCGCCGTCCTGCTGACCGCGACGGCGATCCTGCTCGTCGCCCGCGGCCGGGCCTGGGGCGGGGGAGCGGTGCTCGGGCTGGCGATCGCGACCAAGTTCAGCCCGGCGCTCGTAGCGCCGGCGCTGGCCCGCCGGCGGCCCGTCGCGGTCGGGATCAGCGCGCTGGCCGCGGTGGCGGTGGTGTACGCGCCGCACGTCGCCCTGGTCGGCCCGAAGGTCCTCGGCTACCTCCCCGGCTATCTCCAGGAGGAGGGCTACGCGGGCGGCGGCCGGTTCGCGCTGCTGACGACCGTCCTCCCGGACGCCTGGGCCGCCCCGGTCGCCGTCGCCGTCCTGGCGGCCGTCGCCCTGTGGGTGCTGCGCACGACCGATCCTGATCGCCCGTGGGCCGCCGCCACCGTGATGGTCGGCAGCGCGCTGCTGGTGACCGCGCCCGGCTATCCGTGGTACGCCACGCTGCTCGTCCTGCTGGCCGCCGCCGGAGGCCGGGTCGAGTGGCTGGGGGTCGCGGTCGCCGGGTCGCTGGTCCTCTACGCCAACGACCTCGGCATCACTCCGCTGCTCGCCCAGCGGCTCGGCTACGGCCTCGCGCTCGCCGCCGTGGTGACGGTCGCGGTGTTGCGGTCGCGCTCCAGGCTCGGCGACGCGGCCGCGGCGCTGTCGCCCGGCAGCACGACGCAGGAACGGCAGCGTGCCTCGTAGGTGTAGGTGCCGTCGTCCGGCAGCGCCGTCGACGGGGCCAGCTCGCGCAGCATCGGCTCGCCGTGCTCGAGCACCTGCGTATACACCGCGCTGAACCCCCGGCAGCGGTCACACACGGCGCGCCGGTAGGTGACGGTCGCCGGTCCGAGCTCCAGCAGGGCCCGCACCGGGGCGAACAGCTCGCCGCGGTGGTCGAGGTCGATGCCGGCCGCGACGACGCGGGTGCCGCGCCGCAGCAGCATGCGCACCACGTCGATGTCGGAGAGCGCGAACATGTGGACCTCGTCGATGCCGACGACGTCGAGCTCCTCGTCGAGCGCGCAGGCGAGCGACGTCGCCTTCACGGTCGTGAGGGCGGCGCCGCTGCGCGAGACGACCCCCGCGTCGCGCACGTGCCGGGCGCTCTGGAACACCCGGTGCCGCGTTGCGGTGTACTGCAACGGGGACAGCAGGCTCACCAGCTCGAGCGACTTGCCGCTCTTCATCGGGCCGAGGATGACGGTCAGGTCCACGGGCGACACGCTACCTGTTCGTCCGGCGCCGTTCAGTCGTGTGGCATCTCACCCACGGCTGTTCTGGGTTGCGACCTTCGCGGTAAAGGGGCATGTTTGAGTCATGCCCGTCGCTACCCCAGCCAGCCGTCTGCGGCATGGTGTGCGACGGCTTGCGCTGACGATCTGCGCCCTCATCCTGGGCGCCGGCTTCAGCCCGGCCCTGCCGTCCACAGCGGAGTCGCCATCGGCGCCGGTCGCCGAGGTGTTCGTCGCGTTCAGTCAGCAGTCCACTGTGGATGAACAGGCGGTCGTGGAGCTCTCCGGCGAGCCGCCGGTCGCCACGGCCGTGCCGGCGACGGTTCCGGCGCCGCAATGGCCGTCCGGCGACCTCCGGGTGGGCGCCGCCGCCGGCCGCGCACCACCTCGCACCTTGACGTAAGCGACGAGTCCCCCCTCAGTTCGCCGTTCGACCCCTCGAAGGTGCCCGCCATGGAAGCTGCCGCACAGGAGTTCGCCCAGGGAATGCGCGAGGCGCTGGCCATCTGGCTGGCGCTGCTCGCCGCCGTTGTCATCACGTTTCTCGTCCTGTCCTTGCTGTCGCGGCGCGGCGGGAAGACCGGCCCGTCGTGGTGGGCCCGCGTCCGGAAGGCGATCAAGGATCCGGAGGTCGCCAAGGAGCGCCAGGCCAAGGCGGAGCGCAGCGCCGCGGCGATCAAGGAACTGGAGCGGTATTCCGCCGAGGTCGCCGTCGCCGCCGAGCGCGCCAACGTCATGGCCGAGCGGCGCCGCGCCGAGTGGGAGGGTGCTCAGCGGACCCAGGACGCGGCCTGGCGGGCCTACGAGGAGGCCGAGGCGGCCGTGCGGCGGCTCCGCAGGGCCAACGCGTTCCCGCTGGTCGAGGACGATCCGGCGATCCGGCGGCAAAACCTGGTGCGGCTGGTCAACGCGGCACACCAGCGGGGCGAGATCTCGGCTTTCGAGCTCGCCGACGCGCTCATGCACCGCAACGGCTGGGACCCGGCGGCCCATCCGTTCGCGCAGGAGCTGATGCTGCGCCGTGTCATCCGGGACCGGAAGTTCCAGGCGTACCAGGAGGCGTCGGAGATCGAGCGGCAGGCCGCGAAGGCCGCCGACCTGGCCGCCGCCGCCAAGCGCAGCCTCGACGACGAAGCCTTCGACGCGCAACTGCGCCTACGCAACGCGACCCGCCCCGAGCACTCGACGTCGGCGTCCTTCCGGACGGCACCGGCCCGCTGACGCGACCGCGACCGGGATCGCTGCAGGATCGGAGCGGTTTCAGTGTTCGTGGGCGCAGCCTGCGATGCGGGTGGGAGACTACGTTACGTGACCGTAACGTAGCGTCGGGTCGGGGGCAGGTCATGGGCGTGGAGCTGTCGATCATCGCGGGGCTGTGCTACAGCTCGTCCAGCGTCAACGCGTCCGGCGCGGACGAGCATCCGGTCACCGGCGACGAGCGGTCGCTGTTCGGGCTCGACGAGGGTGCGCTCGTCGAGGCCGTCGCCGCCTGCCTCGGGCGGGCGCCCGACCTGGCCCAGCTCGACGGGTTTCTGCACCACTCGCACGACTGGACTCCGGTCACGACCACGCTGCGGGTCGCGAGCGCATCCGTCACCGGCGTCGGCTCCGAGCCGGTGAGCCTGCCGCTGCCCGCCGAGCCGACCCGGCTGACCTGCACGGCGGCCCACGTGTGGTCGCCGGCGGCCGGGGTCAGCCCGACCGTGCCCGTGCGGTACCGCATCGAGCTCCCCGCCGGCGGGATGCTCGACTACCAGCACGAATGGGGCGCCGGCGCCATCGAATCGTGCACCGTCGACCTGCCCTCCGGCGAACCCGGCGACGAGCTCGTCGGACTGCGGACGAAGCTCGGCGTGCGGGTGGTCTACGACGCCTATCTGACCGGGGACGTGGCGGTGCACTACCGCGACGGCCACCAGGGGCACCGCTTCTGGGGCCTCGACGTCGGCACCGTGATGGCCGCGGCCGGCCTGCTCAACGGGCGTCACTTCACGGAGGATCTGAGCATCCGGTACCTCGCCAGCGCCCGCGTCATGCACGCCGACCCGGCCGGCGCGCTGACCACGATCGGCGGGCCCGGCATCCGTGCCGGTGCCGACCTGGCCCTCACCACGGCGTGACGGCAGAGGCTACGGTGCACCCCGTGGCCTATCTGCTCTCCGTCAACGTCGGCACCCCGGCGCCCACCGACCACTCCGACGTGCCGACGACCAGCATCGACAAGCGGCCCGTCGCCGGACCGGTCGAGATCTCCGCGCCCGGGCCGCGCGGCACCGCCGCCACCGGCGTGGCCGGCGACACGGTCTGTGACCTCAACCATCACGGCGGCCCGGACCAGGCGGTCTACGCCTACGCACGCGAGGACCTCGCCTGGTGGGCCGGTGAGCTGGGCCGGGAGCTGCCCGGCGGGATCTTCGGGGAGAACCTGACCACGTCGGGCCTCGACGTGACCGGCGCGCTGATCGGCGAGCGCTGGCGCATCGGCGACGACGTCGTCCTGGAGGTCTCCGCGCCGCGCATCCCGTGCCGCACGTTCGCCGGCTGGCTGGAGGAGCCGGCCTGGGTCAAACGGTTCACGGCGCGTGCGGCGCCCGGTGCCTACCTGCGGGTCGTCCACCCCGGACGGATCCAGGCCGGCAACGAGGTCCACGTGGTCCGCAGCCCCGCGCACGACGTCACGATCGGAGTGGCGTTCCGCGCGCTCACCATCGAGTCCGAGCTCCTGCCGCGGCTCCTCGCCGCGGCGGAACTGCCGGAGCGGACCAAGGAGAAGGTCCGGGCCCGGCTCAGGACGCCTGGATAGAGCGCTTCGACAGACCCATGAAGTAGCCCTCGATGACCGACGTCGTCGGGGCGTCCGGCCGGTCCGCCGCGCCGAGCGTGACGAACAGCGGCGTGTAGTGCTCGACCGTCGGGTGGGCGAAGGGCATGCCGGGGGCCTCGCTCGCGTAGCGCGCGAGCGTGTCGACGTCGCCCTTCGCGAGAGCCTCGGCCGCCCATGCGTCGAAGTCGGTGGACCATCCGGGCGGGCCGCCGGCGCCGAGCCAGTGCTCGCGGCGCAGGAACGGCAGGCCGTGCGTCATGAACCCGGAGCCGATGACGAGCACGCCCTCCTCGCGCAGCGGCCGCAGCCGCTTGCCCAGCTCGAGCAGCCGGTCCGGGTCGTGCGTGGGCAGGCTCAGCTGGAGCACGGGGACGTCGCCCAGCGGGTACATCACCATGAGCGGCACCCAGGCGCCGTGGTCGAGCCCGCGGTTGCGGTGCTCGTGGACCGGCTCCGAGTCGGGCATCGCGGCGGCGACCCGCCGGGCCAGGTCGGAGGCGTCGGGGGTCTCGTACCGCAGCTGGTAGAAGTGCGGCGCGAAGCCGCCGAAGTCGTATACCAGGGGTGTGCCCGCCGCCGTGCTGGAGACGCTCAGCGGTGCCGACTCCCAGTGCGCGCTGACGATGAGGACCGCCTTGGGCTTGGGTAGCCCGTGGGCCCAGTCGAACAGCTGACGCATCCAGGTGCCGTCCTCCAGCAGCGGCGGCGCGCCATGGCCGAGATAGATGCTCGGGAGTGCTCCGTCCGAGGGGGTCCAGGTGCGCTGGTCCCGGCTGGCCGGGACGGCGACGGAGAGGTGTTGGTCCAGCAGGGGCAGCGCACTCATGGATTCACTGTAGCGTTTAGTTGAGTGCTCAACAAGATTGTCAGGAGTCCTCCAGCGCAAGCTCCGACGCGCGACGCAGGGCCTCGGCGACGGCCCTGGTCTCGGCCGCGCCGTAGACGAGCAGGAGCTCCCGGTCGGCGCCACCGCGCCGGTCGGTGGCGGTGGCGCGCTCGATCACGACGCGGGTGGTGGTCATCTGGTCGTCGACGGCGATGTCCATGTCGGCGACCCCGATGTCCACCTGGCGAACGAAGAGTTCTTCCATGGGGCAAAGCGTGGCCGAGCACCATGAACGCGACGCCGCCCCGATCGGGTTATTAGGGCGCGGTATTCCCCGGCGGATTACTGTTCAGACACCCTGTCCGTGACGGATCCGCCTGCCCGGAGCGGTGTTCGGGGCTGATCGCCCTGTGCCGCCGCGACGTGCGGCCCCGGTCAGTGGTGCGCCCGGGCGATGGTCGTCACCAGCAGCTTCGCCTCGTGGATGTGGGCCAGCTCGTCATCGGTGAGGTGCGGCTCCGTGGCACGGCGCCGGACGGCCGCCTCCAGCTGCGACAGCGGGTTGTCGCGTGTGCAGGAGAGCAGGACGTCGAGGAACTCCTCGGCGCGATCGGTGAAGGGATGGTCCGGCTTGACCGCCACCTGGGCGATGATGATGGCCGTCATCGCCACGTCGAGCTCCGGCGGGCCCTCGATGCTGTTGCGCCAGTCGATGACCACCGGACCGCCCTCGGTCATCACGACGTTTTCCGGGTGCAGGTCGAGGTGCAGGATGCGGGTGCCGGGGTCGGTGGCCGACCGCACCCGGATCCGGTGCAGCCGGTCCAGCAGATCGGCCAGCACCACACCGCCGTCGCGCAGGTGCATCGTGCCGTCGCCGAGGGCCTGGAGCATGGTGGGGCCGTCGAGCCGCTCCAGGATGAGATCGGCGCCGTCGGCCTCGTAGACCCGGGGCACCGGATAGCCGTGGTCCGCGACGTAACGCATGACGGTCACCTCGGCGGTGACGTCTCCTCCCCTGCGGTATCGCCGCAGGACCCGCCGCTCGTCGAGCGCGTAGACATCCGCGTCGCGGCCGCTGGCGAGAAGTGCGGTCATGCCGAGACTTTACGTCTCGATCGAAATCCCGGCGACCTACAACCAACCGTTCTCGTCGGCGAGACGAACCGCCTCCGCGCGTGTTCGCGCGCCGGTCTTGCCGATCGCGGCCGACAGGTGGTTGCGCACCGTGCCCTCGGAAAGGCCCAACTGGGCGGCCACGTCGGCGACCGTCCCGCCCTCGCGGGCCGCGCGCAGCACGTCGGCCTCGCGGGGTGTCAGCGGGCTGTCTCCACTGGCGAGGGTCTCCGCGGCCAGTGTCGGGTCGACGACCCGCAGCCCGGCCGCGATCCGCCGGACCGCGTCGGCGAGCTGCCTCGCGGGTGTGTCCTTGACAACAAATCCGGAGGCGCCGGCGGCCATCGCCCGGCGCAGGTACCCCGGCCGGCCGAACGTCGTCACCATCAGCACCTTGCAGCTCGGCAGCGCCTTGCGCAGGGCCTCGGCGGCGGCGATGCCGTCGAGGCCGGGCATCTCGACGTCGAGGAGCGCGACGTCGGGCCGCGCCTCCCGGGCGGCCGCCACGACCTCGTCACCGCGCCCGATCTCGGCCACGACGGTGAGGTCGGGCTCGAGGTCGAGCAGTGCCGCGAGGGCTCCACGCACGAGGGCCTGGTCGTCGGCGATCAGCAGTCGGATGGCCACGGTCGGCATGCTTTCACGCCCGGCCGGCCGCGGCCTGCCCACCCGGACGGGTGGGGCAAGGCACGCCGGGTCTTGTCGCGTCCCAGGTGTGGGACACCGCCCACCTCATAGTGATCTGCATCACTCGCTACTGGGCGAGGGTGGTGACGGTCCGGACCGCCGCGGCGACGACCCCGGCCGCGAACTCCAGGTCGAGCGTGTCGACCGTGTCCGTCGGGCGGTGGTAGTGCGGGTTGCGGTAGTCGGCGGTGTCGGTCACCAGCAGTGAACGGCGGCCCGACTCCCAGTAGGGCACGTGGTCGCTGCGCATCACCAGGTCGCGTGCCACGACGGGCACGATGAACGGGAAGACCGGCACCTCGGCGTGCATCGCGAACTCCTGGACCAGGTGCATCGAGTCCGGTTCGCCGATCAGCGCGATGAAGTCCCCGCGCTCGCGTGGCTCGATCAGCTCGAGGAACTGCTCCGGATACCGCTGGGCCTCCGCCGTGTAGGCGATCATCTCGAACACGATCGACTCGGTCTGCTGCGTGATCCGCTCCACGTGGGCCACGCTGCCGCCGAAGTCGACCTCCTCACCGCCGAAGAAGCAGAACCGGATCGTCCGGGCGGGCAGCTCCATGTCCCGCAACGCGTGCGCCGCCTCGATCACCCCGGCGACCCCGCTCGCGTTGTCGTCGGCGCCCGGGCTGTCCTGCACCGAGTCCCAGTGCGCACAGAGCTCCACGGCGTCGTCGGAGGTGCCGCCCTGGATCTCGGCGACGAGGTTGATCTCGTGCAGCTCGCTGCCGTACCGCTCGACGCTGACGGCCAGCCCCAGTGCGGAGAGTTGATCGGTGATGTACCGCAGGGCGGCCGGCACGCCGGGCAGGTCGCCGCAGCGCGGCCCGTGTGCGGTCAGCGCGACGATGTGGGCGCGGAGCCGATCAGCGGAGATCATGAGGGCCAATATATGGAACAGCCCCCGAGGTTCCCACACTGACGCGCAGGCCCGGTTGGACGAACACCGGGAAGCCTCGGGGGCTGGGTAACTGTCTCGATTTCGCCAAACCGCCACCTTTCGGCGGTCGCACGAAGCGAGTCCAAAGGATGGCGACTAGCGGACAGCCACCTCACGAGTCCCGTTGCTACACAACTTTGGACCACCTCCTTTCCCGTGTACGACCAACCTAGCCAGCGCCCTAGATCGGCTGCAACGGTTTTTCGGTAGCAACATGATGAGCGGCCTCCTCGCTGTTCAGGCACCGGATGAGCCGGTGGGCGACGAGGAGCGGGACGATGCCGAAGGCCCCGAACGAGATGTCGATCATGCTCCACCACCCTCGTCACGAGATCTCCACAACAGCGGCGGCGCCGGCTCCCGAGGGGGTGGGAGCCGGCGCCGCGATCAGGGACGTCAGTGCCAGCCGCCGTTGGTGTCCGCGACGGCCTGGGCCTTCTTGCCCTCGGGCGTGAAGGTGAACCAGACCCCGCCCACACCTTGACCCTCGGTGTCACCCGGCTCGGCGTCGCCGGCGAACCGGTACGCGGCCCAGCCGTTGATCGTCAGCGGCTGCGGAAGGAGGTTCGGCGCCGCGGCGTCAACTGCCCGACAGCTACGCTGGCAGGGTGAGTGAACCGCTCGATCAGGACGTGATCGACTTCGCGCACCGGATGTTCGATCTGGCCAGGTCGGGTGCGACCGGTGAGCTGGCCGCCAACGTCGACGCCGGCCTGCCGGTCAACCTGACCAACGACAAGGGCGACACGCTGCTGATGCTGGCGGCCTACCACAACCACCCGGACACGGTGGCCGCGCTGGTCGGGCGAGGCGCCGAGGTCGACCGCGCCAACGATCGCGGCCAGACCGCGCTCGGCGCGGCGGTGTTCCGCCAGTCACCCGACTCGGTCGGCACGCTGCTCGCCGCGGGCGCCGACCCGCACGCCGGCGGTCCGTCGGCGGTCGAGATGGCCCGGTTCTTCAACCTGCCGCAGATGCTCGAACTGCTGGAGCGCGGGAAGTGAAGGAGATCGAGATCCGCGGCGACATGATCCGGCTCGGGCAGTTCCTCAAGCTGGCGAACATCCTCGAGTCCGGCGGGGAGAGCAAGGAAGTCATTCTCGAGGGCGAGGTTACCGTCAACGGCGAGGTGGAGACGCGCCGTGGCCGGCAGTTGCACCGCGGCGACGTCGTGCGGCTGCTGGGCGAGACCCTCAGGGTGCGCTAGGCCAACAGAGCGTTGGCGAAGTCCACCGCTCGCGCGGCGAAGTGGCCCCGACCGCCGTCGTGCCCGTCCCACTCGTACAACTCCAGTTCCTTGGTGCCGGGGATGGCGTTGTAGGCGGCGAACACCGTCGACGGCGGGCAGGTCAGGTCCATCAGCGCGGCCGAGACCAGCGCCGGCGCCGTGATCCGCGGCGCGAAGTGCACCCCGTCGACGTAGTCCACGGTGGACAGCGCCTGCGCCGCGCGCGCCGGGTTGAGGCGGCAGAAGCGGGCGAACTCGGCGTAGGGGTCGTTGTTGGTGATGGTGACCGCCCGGCGGATGTCGCACAGGAACGGCACACTGGCGATCACCCCGGCGACGGCGTCGCCGCTCAGGCCGGCCGCGGCGAGGGCCAGCCCGCCGCCCTGGCTGATCCCGCTGACCAGGACCCGCTCGGCGAACGGCAGCGCCCGCGCGGTCTCCACGGCCCGGACGGCGTCGGTGATGACCCGGCGGTAGTAGTACGTGTGCGGGTCGAGCACGCCGCGGGTGAGGAAGCCGGGCGACTGCGGGCCGGAGCCCTCGGGGTCGGGGGTGTCGCCGGCCCGCCAGCCGCCGCCCTGCCCGCGGGTGTCCATCACCAGGTGGGCGTAGCCGGCCGCAGACCACAGCAGCCAGTCGTTCACGAACCCGCGGCCGCCGCCGTAGCCGATGAACTCCACCATCACCGGCAGTGGCCCGTCGACGCCACGCGGGCGGATCAGCCACGCCTTGACCGGCTGTCCGCCGTACCCGCTGAAGCTCACGTCGCTGACGTGCAGCGTCCGCAGACCCGTCCGCACCTCGGTCACGGCGGCCGGCGCGGCGAGCGCGCGCGCCTCGTCGAGCGTCGCCGACCAGAAGGCATCGAAGTCCACGGGTTCCTTGGCGGCTGAACGGTACGTCCGGAGCTGGTCGAGCGGAAGATCAAAGAGGGCCATGCGGGTGAGCGTAACGCCTGGTACTCAGGAAGTTCCCAGCCCGATTACGGGTGCGACCCAGGTCCGGCCGCCATTCTTGAAGTGTGACCGGCGCCGGAAACCGGAAGCCTCCCTGGATGGTCCACCGGCGCACGGTCACGCCAAAGGCTTTGCGCCACAACACGTTGCCGAGCTGGGGTGGTCAGCGGGGGGCAACGGTGATGCGGTCGAGGTCGGGACACCACCTGCCGGGGGTGTTCCCGGCCTCGATCGTGTTGGTGCCCGCGCCGAGCTGGAGGGTGATCGTCACGGTCGCGATCCGGTCCCAGGCGCCGCTCGCCGGAAACGACACCTGCTGCCAGTTGCGCCCGATTCCCACGTAGCAGCGCCGGTCCTCGGTGGACAGATACGCGATCGTCACGGTGTGGTAGCCGCTCCGCTCCGCTGCCACCCCGGTGAACGACAGCGTCCGGCCGTTGCCGATGCCGGTCACCGCCCGGCCGCCCGACGCGTCCGCCACCGCACGGATCGTCATCTGGCGGGGTCGGCCGTTCTCGGCGGATTCCGCTTCATAAGAGCGGGATGTCGTACCAGCTGGGCTCGCCGACGGCGAGGACTGCGCCGACGGCGACACCGCAGGCGACACCGACGGTGACGCCGCGGGCGCCGGCGACGTGCCGCTCGCCGACGGCGAGGGCCGGGGACTGCCGCTGTGGCTGGGACCGGGGCTCTGCGGGACGCTCGAGCTCTGCGGCGGGCTTGCGGGCATGCCGGTCAGTGTCGGCACCACTGGCTCGGTGGCGTCCCCGGCGGTGAACCAGCTGTGCTGATCGGGGTCGCCCGACAGGCCGCGCATGGCCACGACGATCACCGCCACGACGATGAGCACCGAGACGAACACGATCCGTGGTTGTCGATGGGTGTCGGCTCGCCGCCGTCCGGTGTAGTAGCCAGGCGCGTCGCGGCCCTCGATCATGACCGGCACGGTATCGCTTCCGGATCGCCACCCGGCAGGGGCCGTTCGATCAGCCTCGGTGTCCCCACTCCGACACAGCGGCCGGATCGAGGGTCAGGGAGTCAGGACCACCTTGCCGCGCACATGGCCCGACTCGACCAGGCGGTGCGCGTCGGCCGCCTCGGCGAGCGGCAGCTCACGGTGCAGGTTGACCCGCAGCCGGCCCTTGTCGGCCAGGTCGGCCAGCCAGCGCAGGCCGTCGAGGTCGGGCTCCGGCGCGACGAACCGGCCGCCGCCGTCCGTGATCCGCTGTCCCGCTACGGTCGACACCGCCCGCGCCGGGTCCTTCACCTGCTGCAACGCCTGCTCCGTCGCCGCGCCACCGCGCAGGTCGAGCGCCACGTCGACCGGCTCGGCGGGCGCCTCGACCGGCTCGGCGCCCAGCTCGCGCAGGAACTCGTGGTCGGCGTCCGGCGCGGTGCCGAGCACCCGCTCCGCGCCGAGCGCCCGTGCGATCTGCACCGCGAAGTGCCCGACGCCGCCGGAGGCGCCGTGCACGAGCACCACGTCACCCTCGCCGGTGCCGGCGGCGCGGAGCGCCTGGAGTGCGGTGAGCGCGGCCAGCGGTACCGCTGCCGCTTCTACGAAACTCAGCGCGGCAGGCTTGTGCACGGCGTCCCGCTCGGCCACCGCGGCCCGCTCGGCATAGGTGCTCTGTGCGCAGGCGTAGACCTCGTCACCGACGACGAAGTTCTGGACCTGCGGCCCGGTGGCGACCACCACGCCGGCGACGTCCCAGCCCGGGATCTCGCCGCCACTGAGACGCGGGTCCGCTGGGTTGACGCCGGCCGCCCGCACGTCGACGAGGATCTGGTCGGGGCCGATCTGCGGGTCGGGCAGGTCTTGGAGGGAAAAGCTCGGGAGGGATTCTCCGCCGGCATCGCCGTGCTCGGTCAGCATGATGGCCTTCATGCCTCCATGTCTAGCGTCGCGGGTACCCGTGTGCAGGCGGATACGGCCATGCCGATCAAGGTCAGGTGGGTGATCCCGGGTAGGAGGGGGCTCCGGTCGGGGGCCGCGGCGGCGAACCGGGTGCCGGGGAACCGGCCCGCCACCGCGGCCATCGCGTCGGCGGCAGCGCTCCCCGGCGTCTGCGCCCACATGACCGCGGGCTCTTGGACGCATCGGTCAGGCGCTCTGCCTCCTCACGAGCGTGGTCGGCAGCACCGGCGGCTCGTTCCACTGCTCGCCGGACATCTGCGCCAGCAACTGGCGGGCCGCGGCGGCGCCGATCTCTTCGACCGGCTGCTTGACCGTGGTGAGCGGCGGCAATCGATATCGGGATTTCGACTGTACATTTCAGGCCCGGGCGGCCCGTGGTCATCTTCGTTGCGGCGCTGCCGTCGGCAGTCATTGACGACGTCCGATCAATTGGTCGGTTTGTGGCCTCTCCGTCGTATGGCCCTAGGAGGCTCGGCGATCTGCGCCACAGCGTTGCTGCTGTGGCCGGAGACTCTGGTGTGACCTGCGTGAATCTCCTAGCCTGCTGTGATGCGTGACTGGATTTCCGTCATCGTGGCGGTGCTCGGCGTGCTCCTGGTGCTCGCCGGCGCCACCCTCATCGTGATGCGCGCGTTGTCCACGTCGACGCCGGCTCCGGCGGGCCACGCGCCCGTCGACTCGGAGTCGACCACCGCCGAGGTGCCGGCGGTACCCCCCGCCGCAGCCCCCGTCCACACCAGGCTCATCGACGCGGTCAAGAGCCCGGCGCCGGCAGACCGGCTGATCTTCTGGGGCATCGTCCTGTTGGTCCTGGCAGCGATCGCGGCCGGCGCCATCTCGTTCTCGCTGGGCGCCGAAGGCGGCGCGCCGGCCCCGACACGCTAGACCGCCCGCCCCCAGCGCATTCATCCCTGGAAGGGCAGACTATTCTGCCTCCGAGGTGACGTGATGATCGCGCAGGTGATCGGGCGGACACCTCGAGGAGCTGGCTCGCCAGCTGGTTCAACAGCCTCAGGAGGCCTTTCGTGACCACCGTTGCGCCAAAGCCGATCGTCACCAGGCCTTGGCCGGTGCACAAGCCGGTCAAGGGCTCGGCGTTCGCTCGGCTGTTGCGGACCACGGACGCCAAGCAGATCGGCTTGATGTATCTCGTCACGTCGTTCGTGTTCTTCATGGTGGGCGGCTTCATGGCGCTGCTGATGCGCGCCGAGCTGGCCCGGCCGGGTCTGCAGTTCCTGTCGCCCGAGCAGTACAACCAGCTGTTCACGATGCACGGCACGATCATGCTGCTGTTCTTCGCAACGCCGATCGTGTTCGCGTTCGCGAACTACATCACGCCGCTGCAGATCGGTGCGCCGGACGTCTCGTTCCCGCGACTGAACTCGTTCGCCTACTGGCTCTACGCCTTCGGCGGCTCGATCACCCTGATCGGTTTCATCACGCCAGGTGGCGCGGCCGACTTCGGTTGGTTCGCTTACGCGCCGCTGAACAGCATCATCCACTCGCCCGGCGTCGGCGCCGACCTGTGGATCGTCGGCCTAGTCCTGTCCGGTCTGGGCACCATCCTGGGCGCCGTCAACATGATCACCACGATCCTGACGCTGCGCGCGCCCGGCATGACCATGTTCCGGATGCCGATGTTCACCTGGAACATCCTGGTCACCAGCGTCCTGGTCATCATGGTCTTCCCGATCCTCGCCGCCGCCCTCCTGGCGCTCGAGGCCGACCGTCGGCTCGGTGCGCACGTCTACGACGCCTCGACCGGCGGCGCGATGCTCTGGCAGCACCTGTTCTGGTTCTTCGGCCACCCCGAGGTGTACATCGTGGCGCTGCCGTTCTTCGGCATCATCACGGAGGTCATCCCGGTCTTCAGCCGCAAGCCGGTCTTCGGCTACAAGGGCCTCGTCGGCGCGACCATCGCGATCGGCGCCCTGTCGATGAGCGTGTGGGCGCACCACATGTTCGCGACCGGTCAGGTCCTCATGCCGTTCTTCTCCTTCCTGAGCTTCGTCATCGCCGTGCCGACCGGTATGAAGTTCTTCAACTGGATCGGCACGATGTGGCGCGGCCAGATCACCTTCGAGACGCCGATGCTCTTCGCCATCGGCTTCCTGGTGACCTTCCTCTTCGGCGGCCTCTCCGGCGTGCTGCTCGCCAGCCCGCCGATCGACTTCCACGTCTCGGACACGTATTTCGTGGTGGCCCACTTCCACTACGTGCTCTTCGGCACGATCGTGTTCGCGGTGTACGCCGGCATCTACTTCTGGTTCCCGAAGATGACCGGCCGGATGCTCGACGAGCGCCTCGGCAAGATTCACTTCTGGCTCACCACGATCGGCTTCCACGCCACGTTCCTCGTCCAGCACTGGCTCGGCACCCAGGGCATGCCCCGCCGGTACGCCGACTACCTGGCCACGGACGGCTTCGCCACGCTGAACACGATCTCGACGATCGGCTCGTTCATCACCGGCATCTCGACCCTCCCGTTCCTGTGGAACGTCTGGAAGTCGTACAAGGCGGGCCGCGTGGTCGAGGTCAACGACCCGTGGGGCCACGGCATGTCCCTGGAGTGGGCGACCTCCTGCCCGCCCCCGCTGCGCAACTTCGACAGCATGCCGCGCATCCGCTCGGAGCGCCCGGCCTTCGACGCCCGCTACCCGGAACACGCTCCTGGCCACTCGCTGGACGCCCCGCCTCCGGGCGGCGCCCGCCCGCTGAGCCAGGAGGCCAGCGGCGGCGCAACCTACGAGGAACAGCACTAGCGCCGAAGCACCACCGAACGCCCCCGGGCTCTGGTCTCCAGGCCCCGGGGGCGTTCGCCTGTTCCGCCGACCTGTTCTGCGCCGTCTCCTGGGCGCGCGGGCCGAGGTCACTGCCGGTGCGGCTCCAATCCGATGGGCCTGCGGCGGGTCGGTGTGGGTGCTCGAACCGCTGCAGCCCACTGAGGGTCTTCGCGGCTCGAGCCTTCCCGGGGCGTGGGTGGCAGGTTCGGGCCGGATGTGACTCCTGGTACACCGAGTTCGGACGTGCTTGGAGCCTGCGTGGCTCCTCGGGATGCCAGCCCGGGCGAGGTCGCAGCGGTGGTGGCGCAGGCTCGGGCGGTTGGTGCCGCGCGGTGGCATCAACGGGCTTGGCCGAGGCGAGTTGTGGCCCCGGCTGGCGCGTGGGCGGGGTGGTGCTTGGGTGGGGCGCTGCTCGGCTGGGACGGTGTTCAGCCGGGGTGCTGCTTGGTTGGGACGGTGCTCAGCCGGGGGTGCCGCTCGGCCGGGTGGTGCTCGGGCGGAGTGCTGCTTGGCCGGGGTGCTCGGCTGGGACGGTGCTCGGCCCGACCCGCGTCGGTAGTGCTCCCGGGCCGGCTGGCTTCAGCTGCGGCAGTGTTGTGGTCGGCCATTAGGGCCTGCTCGGCTGGCCGGCGGCCAGGGCCAGCCTTACGTGGCGACCACCGACTCCGCCGGGACGCCACCCGCGAATTGCCGTTGGTGCGTCCTATTTTCATGATCCGGAAGACTTGACGCCGCCTGGCAGCGCAAAGTCTTCCGGATCATGAAATAGGACAGAAATAGGCATTAATCGATGCACCAAGATGCCTGGATTGTCGGGATGTGCATCGAGTGGATTCATGATCACGGAGCTTTTGATGGCCTGGAACCCCGCAGAAATTCCGTGATCATGAAGACCGCGTCGAAGCACCGGCAAAGCCGACGCGCAAAAGCCAAACTGGCAGGACTGGCCGCGTCGTGTGGGCCAGTCGAGCCACTCGGCCCAGTCGAGCCGCCCAGCCCGGCTGGCCCGTCGAGCTGGCCCGTCGAGCTGGCCCGCGGGAGCTGGCCGCTGCCCAGCCGGGCCGAGATGCCCCGCGGAGCTGGCCAGCCGGGCTGGCCAGCCGGGCCGAGCTGCCTTGCTCAGCTGCCTTGCTCAGCTGCCTTGCTCAGCTGCCTTGCTCAGCTGCCTTGCTCAGCTGCCTTGCTCAGCTGCCTCGCTCGGCTGCCTCGCTCGGCTGCCTCGCTCGGCTGCCTCGCTCGGCTGGCCGCTGCCCAGCCGGGCCGAGCTGGCCCGCGGAGCTGGCCCGTGGAGCTGCCCGGCCGGGCCGACCGGCGAATCCCGGGAGCTGTGTCCGCAACGGCGGGCTTCCGGCGGCAATGCCCGCGTCGGGTCAGGGGCGGCCCGACTCGGCGTGTGTCGCCGATTTTTGAAATTTGACCCCTTTTGGGTTCCGGAATTTTGACCCCTCCGGTGGTTGGTCAGTTGTGGTTGGTGCGGTTGTCTTTGTTGAGGAGTTCGCGGCGTTGGCGGGTGCGGTAGGAGTCGCCGGTGAGGGTGAGGACCTCGGCGTGGTGGACGAGTCGGTCGATCATGGCTGCGGCGACGACGTCGTCGGAGAAGGTCTCGCCCCAGCGTCCGAACGGCAGGTTCGAGGTGACCATGACGGAGCCTTGCTCGTAGCGGGATGCGATGAGTTGGAAGAACAGGTTCGCGGCGTCCTGGTCGAACGGGATGTAGCCGACTTCATCGATGATGATCAGTTTGTAGCGGCGGATCTTCTTCAGTTCGGCTTCGAGACGTCCGGCGTGGTGGGCCTCGGCGAGGCGGGTGATCCAGTTGCTGGCGGTGTCGAACAGGACGGAGTGCCCGGCCTGGGTGGCTTTGACGCCGAGGGCGATGGCGAGGTGCGTTTTGCCGAGGCCGGGTGGTCCGAGCAGGATCACGTTCTCGGCTTTCGCGACGTAGGTGCTGGTGGCGAGGTGGGCGAGGACGTCGCGGCGCAGTGAGGGCAGGTGGTCGAGGTTGAAGTCCTCGAGGGTTTTCACGGTTGGGAAGTGCGCGGTGCGGATGCGCATGACGGTGCCTTTGGACTCGCGGTCGGCGACCTGGCGTTGCAGCAGCGCGGCCAGATATTCTTCGTGGGACCAGTTCTCGTCCCGGGCCTGACCGGCGAGTTCTTCCCAGAACGCGCCGATGGTGGGGGTCTTCAGGACCCGGGTGAGGTAGGCGATCATCGACGGCATCCCGTCCTTGATCCCGCCGCCGGGCCCGTTTCTGGGGCCGGTGGGCTGGGCTTGCTGGGATTTCGTCTTGGTGGTGGTCATTCGCTGCTCGCTCTCGTTGCTGTGCTGGTGGTTGGGTTGAAGTCGACGCCGAACAGGGCGTCGTAGTCGTGCAGGGCCCGCAGGGTGACCGGATGCCCGTCGCCGTGGTGGCGGGTGGCCGCGAGGCGTCGTTGGCGGTCTTCGGCGAGGGCGTGGCGCATCAGCTTCGCGGTCGCGGCGTGGCCCGGGTCGGTGATCACGCCGTGTTTGGCCCAGGACCGGTCGTGCCGGGCCACGACGGTGCCGTCGCAGGACACCGTCACCAGATGCGCCGTGGCGGTGACCTCGACGAACCGGCCGATGAAACGCGGGTCGACGGAGTAGTCGACGGTGTCGACCCGCACGTAGTAGTCCCGGCCCAGCCGGATCCGTTGCTGCAAACCGACTTGCGGCCCGACCGGTGGCAGCGGCAGCATCGCCGGGCGGTCCGTTTCGAGGAGGTCCACGGGCCGGCCATGGATCGAGCGGACCGTGCGGGTGTTCGCCGTGCTCCCCAGCCAGTCACCGAGCTGGGTGTTGAAGTCGGTGGGTGAGGTGAACCGCCTGCCGGGCAGGAACGACGTCTCCAGATAGCCGTTGGCGCGTTCCACCATGCCCTTGTATTCCGGGTCGCGGGGCGGGGCCAACTGGATGCGGGTGGCGAGGGTCCCGGCGAACGCCGCCGCCGGGGCGCTGACCCTGCCGGTCCCGCCGATCGCGGACTCCCGATCCCAGACCAGGGTCCGGGTGACGCGCCCGATCCCGCAGATCAGCAGCCACATCCCGGACAGGATGTCCCCGGCCTGCCGGGTCGGGATCATCGTCGCGGTCATGAACCGGGAGAACCCGAGCGTCATCACCAGCACCGGCAACACCCGGTCCTGACCCGCAGCGACCGGGATCCGCGGCTGCGGGAACCACAGATCGCACTGCGTGATCTGCCCCGGCTCATAGACGACCCGGTCGACCGGGTCGATCCCCACGTACTCCGGCCGGATCTGCGCCAGCCGCTTCTTCAACGGCGACAACGAATACGGCCAGCCGATCCGCTGCGCGATCACCGGAACCGGCATCCGCGGCCACTCACCCAGCAACACCCGGATCCGCGGCTCGAACGCATCCACCACCGACCCACGCGCCGGCCGCTCATACCGCGGCGGCCGATCCGACGCCAACGCCGCCCGCACCGTGTTCCGAGCCACCCCCAACCGCCGGACGATCTCCTTGATCGGCACCCCCTCCGCCCGGTGCAAACGACGGATCTCTGCCCAGTCCTCCACGCTCAACACCCTCCAAGATCATCAGAACGGAGGGGTCAAAATTCAAAGATCCACCGGGGGTCAGTCTTCCGGAAGCTGCGACAGCGTGCTCACACGGGGGAACGCCGTCGCCTCCAGAAGACCGGCGATCCATGCGGCGGCCGCCCGGGCGGCTCGGGATCGTGGAGCATCTTCGGGGTCCAGGGCCCGAGGAAACTCCGTGATCTGTACAGCGTCTCCGAGTGGGCGGAATGGCCCGAGCCCATGAGCATGACCGTCCTGAGGCGGTGCGCGGGTGCGAAGTGCCTTCCGGGCGGTTCACGAGGGGCGGCCCTGGCGACCGGGGGCGGGTGGGCAGCCTGTGTGCCGAGGCGGGTGGGTGCCCACGGCTCGGGGTGGGAGGCGACAAGGCTGAGGTGTGGCCGCGTGTCGGGCAGTTGTGACGAGACTCGGCCGTACGGCGGCTTGGGTTCGCAGTTAGGAGGCGATGTCGAGCCGACCGGGGACAAGAGACCACCCGAGTGGGGGACGTCCCGGAATGTGGGCGCGGGTCGGGAGCGCCTCCGAACGGAGGTGGAGGCGCTCCCTTAAGCGAACCGCAAGAACCACTCAAAAATGGGTCGAGACCATGGACCCGAAAGGTGGAGCGGATGAAGCTTGATCTATGCGTCAGGCGGGCTGGGTTACTTCGCGTTCGCGAGGCTGGGGCAGTCGGCCCGAGACGGTGCCGGGCGGGATCGGCACGCCAAGGATGTCGCTGACACCCACCACGGCGAACAGACGTGCGATGAACGGGTTGGGGCGGCGGATGTCGAGCTTGACGCCCATGCTGTGGCAGATGCGCTTGGCTACGACAAGGGTGCCGATCCCGGTGGAGTCGAGGAAGGTGACCTTCGCAAGATCGATGACGAGTAGGTCGATGCTTCCGTCGAGCACTGAGCTCACTGCGTTACGGAGCTCCTGAGCGGTCTCATAGTCGATTTCGCCACTCAGCGTCAGCAATGCCTCGCGCTGATCCGAAGGGCGAGTCTCGATCGACAACTTCACGTGACCCTCCTGGTGCTGAGCCGTCCACCATGGACGACCCTTCGAGGTCCCGCAAGCGTAGCGAAATCTTGCCTTTTTCGCCACGCTCCGTGTAGGCGCTCCTTACGTTGTGACGTGAAAAGTCCTCACATCGTTCGCGGAACCGCTTGCTCGCATGACGGTACACGTCGCTTGTTACACGGCAAGTCCAGCCGCGTGCCATCCGCCGGTCGGTCAACTCCCGGCAACGACCGGTTCACCCACCAGGTTCACCCCTGCCTTCCTCAGGGTGACCAGGGCCATCGAAGTCGTAGCGGGTGCGACACCGGCTGTGAGGTCGAGCAACACGGTCGTAACGAAACCCTCACGCGCCGCATCCATGGCGGTCGCCAGCACGCAGTGGTCGGTCGCGATGCCGACCACGTCGACGTCGGTCACCGCGCGCTCGCGCAGCCACGACGCCAGGCCGACGCCGTCGGCCGCGCCCTCGAAGCCCGAGTACGCGGCCTCGTACGCACCCTTCTTGAAGACCGCCTCGATCCGCGACGTGTTCAGCGCCGGGTGGAAGTCGACGCCGTCGGTGCCGACCACGCAGTGATTCGGCCAGGTCGCGACGTAGTCGGGCTGCGCCGAGAAGTGCGGGCCCGGGTCGATGTGGTGGTCCTGCGTCGCCACGATGTGCTCCCACGATGTGGACGTCGGGGCCGTCGACGCCAGCGCCTCGGTGATCGCGGCGGCCACCGAGGCGCCGCCGGCGACGGCCAGTGAGCCGCCTTCACAGAAGTCCTTCTGCACGTCGACGATGATCAACGCCCGGGTCATGCGGAGCCTCCTAGCATCGTGACCGGAACCGCCGGGTCACCGGCGGAGAGCTTGAGCCCCTCCCACGGGATGGAGATGAGGCACTGGCGCAGGTGCTCACGCGAGTCGTGCAGCGTCGGCAGGTTGGCCGCGGGCTCACCGTCGCGCAGGAACGGCCGCTGCAGCAGCCGGTCGTGCGGCTCCGGGGCGGGTGCGCCGAGCGAGACGACGACCTCCTCGGTGGCGGTGCCGGTGGGCTTGTGTCGCCGTACCGCCGTCTTCCGGCCGCCGACCGTGGCCTTGTGCTCCGACCGCTTCACCACTGGGCGGCCGTCCACCTCGACCAGCTTGTAGACCAGTCCGGCGGTCGGCGCACCCGAGCCCACGACGACCGCGGTGCCGGCACCGTACGCGTCGACGGGCTCGGCGGCCAGGGCGGCGATGGCGTATTCGTCGAGATCGCCCGACACGATGATCTGCGTGTCGGTGGCGCCGAGGGAGTCGAGCAGGGCCCGCGACTCCGAGGCGAGCACCGACAGGTCGCCCGAGTCGATGCGGACGGCACGCAGGTCCGACCCGGCGACGGCGATCGCGTTGCGGATGCCCTGCGCGATGTCGTAGGTGTCGACGAGCAGCGTCGTCTGCTTGCCCAGCGTCGCCACCTGCGAGGCGAACGCTGCCTGCTCCGAGTCGTGCAGCAGCGTGAACGCGTGGGCCGCGGTGCCGGTGGTCGGGATGCCGTACCGCCGGCCGGCCTCGAGGTTCGACGTGAACGCGAATCCGGCCAGATAGGCGGCCCGGGCGGCGGCGACGGCCGACTCCTCGTGTGTCCGCCGGGAGCCCATCTCGATGACCGAGCGCCCGCGCGCGGCGGTCACCATGCGGGCGGCGGCGGCCGCGATCGCGCTGTCGTGGTTGAGCACCGACAGCACCAGCGTCTCCAGGACCACACACTCGGCGAACGTGCCGCTCACCGTGAGGATCGGCGAGCCCGGGAAGAACAGCTCTCCCTCGGCGTAGCCGTCGATGTCGCCGGAGAAGCGATAGTCGGCGAGCCACTGCGCGGTCGCCTGGTCGACGATGCCGCGCTCGGCGAGGAACGCGACGTCCTCCTCCGAGAAGCGGAAGTCGGCGATGAGCGACGGCAGGCGGCCGGTGCCGGCGACCACACCGTAGCGGCGGCCGGTCGGCAGGCGGCGCGCGAAGACCTCGAACACGCAACGTCGGTCGGCGGTGCCGTCACGCAGCGCCGCCGACAGCATCGTCAGCTCGTAATGGTCGGTCAGCAGCGAGCTTGTGGTCACACCGCCAACCCTATTCCACCCCGAATAGGACCCCGGTCACTCCTCCGGCGGCAGGGACCGCAGCGCGGCGGCCAGCTCGGCGCGCCCGGTGACGCCGAGCTTGGCGTACACCCGCATCAAATGGTTGTCGACGGTACGGGAGGACAGGTACAGCTGATCGGCGATCTCCTTCGACGGCACGCCGGCGGCGGCGAGCTTGGCGATCTGCCGTTCCCGGCCGGTGAGCATCGGCTGCGGTACGACCAGCGCCGGCGTCGCCGCGAGCTGGCACTCGGCCCGCAGCTCGGCGAGGCGCTGCGCCGCGCGCGGGGTCTGCGGCGACCGGATGCTCCGCAGCAGCGTGACGGCCCCGGCGGCGGCCTCCGCGGCGAAGAGGTTCAGCTCCATCTCCGCGAGCTCCTCGGCGACGGCCAGCAGGCTGCCACCGTCTTCCTCGGCGATGGCGCGCACGTGCCACGCGATCGCCGGCGCGAGCCGGCCCTCGACCGTCTGCGCGAGCACATCGAGCCGCTCGTGGACCTCGGCGGCGAAACCGAGCCGGCCGAGGTGGTAGAGCGCGAACATCTCGTGCGCGGCGAAGCCGTCGCTGCGGTTGCGGGCGGCCAGCAGGCGCAGCACCTCGGCGGCGGTGGTGATGTCGCCGGAGGCCACCGCGACCCACGCCCGGGCCTCCTCCAGCCAGGGGTACAGCACCTCCATCGAGCGGTAGTGCGCCCGCTCGGCCTCGGCGAAGGCGGCGGTGGCGGCCGCCGGGTCGCCGCAGAGGGCCGCGATGTGCGCCCGCTCGGCGTGCGCGAGCGCGACGAAGATCCGGCCGGTGGCCAGCGCCGCGCTCGCCTGGCTGGCCGCCCGGCCGGCCTCCTGGAGACGGCCGCGCAGCCGGGCGGCCTGGGCCCGGACGATCTGGAGATAGCCGGAGCCGAGCAGGAAGTTGCCCGCGTCGGCCATGCCGGCGAACTCGGCGGCGACGATCGCGTCGACGGCCTCGAGGTCGGCGGCGAGGATCGTCGCCGTGCCGCGGGCCAGCTCGACGCCGAGCTGGATGTACGGCACCTCGGCCCGCCACTGGGCGGCGTCGGCGTCGAGCGCGGCCATCGCCTTGACCGTCTGCACCGGGGCGCCGCGCATCGCCTGGAGGTGGCCCATGATGCTGCGGGCCAGGGCGCGCGGGCCCGGGGCGCTGGCCGGGCTGTCCAGCACGGTCCGGGCCAGGGTCAGGGCCTGGCCGGAGTCGCCGCGGTGCAGCCGCATGGTGGACTCGACGGCCAGGGCGAGCGAGCGCTCCCGCAGGTCGGTGAGCTTGTGCGTCTGCCGGTTGAGCTCGTCGACGGTCGTCGGGTCGCCGAGGCCCCAGTGCGAGGTGATGTGCCGGACGGCGAGCCAGCGGCTGCGCTGCGCCTCGTCGATGATCTGGTCCTCGTTCTCGTCGAGGATCCGCGCGCCCTCCTCGGGGCAGTTGGCGAACATCAGGATCGTGGCGAGCGTCTCGGCCGCGTCGAACCCGCCGCCCGCCGCGACGGCGGCCTTGCCGAGCCGCATCGCGAGGGCCATGTCGTACGTCGCGAACGCGAGCCGGCAGGCGTTGAGCAGCTGCACCGGGTCGCGCGCGGTGTCGCTGTCGAGCCGCCACACCGCGACCCGCAGCAGGTCGTCACGGCGGCGGGCGCCGCTGCCCTCGACGAGCGTGGCGAGCTGGTCCAGCAGCCGGCGGAACCGGGTGACCGGGCAGCGGCGGCGGACGACCTCGCCGTACAGCGGATGGGCCAGGCGGACAGTGGTGCGCCGGTCCTCGACCACGACCCGGATGAGCTGCCGCTCCTCGGCCGTCTCGACGGTGGCCAGGTCGGTCGCGTTGACCAGCAGCGGCAGGCCGATCGGCTCGCCGAAGGCGACCAGCTCGAGCACCGCCCGCTCCTGTGGGGTGAGCTTGCCGATGCGCGCGTCGACCACCTCGGTCAGCGTCGGCGCCAGGTCGACCTTGCCGGTCCACCGCTGCATGCCGTAGCTCTCGATGATCTCGCCGGCGGCGTGCGCGGCGATCACCAGCTCGCGCAGCAGCAGGGCGTTGCCCTGGGAGAGCTGCCAGAGCCGGTCGACGGACGCCGAGTCGACCGGGCCGCCGAGGACCTGCTGGAGCAGGTCGGAGGTCTCCTGGAGGGTCAGCGGGCTGAGCTCGATCCGCTCGACCAGGTCGTCCTTCCACAGGGCGCTGATCGGGTCGTGGACCGGCTCGCCGGTGCGGACCGTGCCGATGACCGTCGCGTTCTCGGAGCGGGCCACGTAGTAGACCAGTGCCGCCGACAGCGGGTCGAGCAGGTGGGCGTCGTCGACCGCCACGACGATCGGCCGGCCGGCCGCCTGCCGGTGCAGCGCGTCGACCGCCCAGCGCAGCAGCCCGGCGGGCGAGCCGCCCGCGGGCTGGTCGGGCGGCAGCACCTGGGCCAGCCCGCCGAGGGGGAGACCGGCCGTCGCGGCGTTGGCGGTCGCCGTCCAGACGGCGAGTCTGTCCTGGTCGAGGGCGTTGACGCCCTCTCTCAGCAATCGGCTCTTGCCGATGCCGGGTGGTCCGCCGAGAATCAGACCGCGACCGGTGGAACCGGATGCGGCCTCGGCGACTCGGATCAGCTCTGCGTTTCGACCGACGAAGCTCCAGGGGGGCACAGTCGCAGCATATCGATAGGTTGATTACTGCGAGTACCCGCGGAAGCGGCAACTTGAGTAAGGCGTTCGGATTCAGTTGAGTAGCAGTAACCCTGCTGTGGTAAGTGCCTGTTCACGTAGCGTTCCGATGCCGCTCGCAGATCCGTCCACATTGCGTGCGGAAGGTACATCCCGGGCGTGCACAAGGAGGTCGCACATGGGGTCTGGGCTCATGCAGGCACCGCTGATCGATCTGAGTGTCACGACACCGGGCGCCGAGGTGACGACCGGGAGTCCAGTGTCCGCGATGCCGATCCGCGGCAGTCGCCATCGGCGGGTGTCACCCCAGGCCCGACCAGCGCCGGGGGCTCAGTCCTACGCCGTGGTCGCCGGTTCCCCGCTGAGCGGGAAGACCGCCCTGGTCGACGCGCTGATCTGCCGTACTGCGCAGGACGAGGCGCCGGCGGGGGACTCCTGGCGCGTGTTCCGCCACGGCGAGGAGCCCGGCGCGCAGGCGTTCGTGCCCGGGCATCGCGATCCCCGGCCGCCGGCCGCGCCGAAGAGCGGCGCCCAGCGGCCCGCCCGCCGGATCGAGATCACCCACCCGGCGGCCCTGCTCAAGCGCGTGGCACTGGTCGACACGCCCGGCAGCGGGGGCCTGGACACCGCCAACGCCGAGATCGTCCTCGACGCCGCCGAGCACGGGCTCGGCCTGCTCTTCGTGGTCGATGCCGGCGCACCACTGTCGCGCGCCGACCTCGACCTCCTCGCCGTCGCCGCCGAGCGCGTGGAGCGGATCGCGCTGGTGCTCACCCGCATCGACCAGCACGACCACTGGCCCGAGATGCTCGCCGCGAACCGGGCGCTGCTCGCCTCCCGCGGTCCGCGCCTGGCCACCGCGTTGTGGTTCCCGGTCTCGCTCGACCCGGCCGGGACCTTCGGCGTCGCCGAACTGCGCCACCAGCTCGAGACCTGGTCCGACCAGCACGCCGCCCCCACGGCCCGGCCCGGCACGGTCGCCGCGGTGACGGTCTCGGCCACCGGTGACACCTGGCAGGAGCGGCTCGACCAAGAGGTCGAGGCGCGCCGCCTCGCCGCCCTCCAGCAGGTCTCGATCAACCTGGCCACCATCCACGTGCGTTGCGTCCAGGAGCTCGGGTCGGGCAGGGGGTGCCCGGAGCTGCCGTATGTCCTCGACCGCGAGCTGCATGCGCTGTCCGTCCGCACGACCCGCCGGCTGCACGCCGACACCCGCGAGGTGATCGGCGCGGTCTTCGGCGAGCTGCTCGACGAGGCACCCGACGAGGCGATCCTGCGGCGGATCGGGGCCGCCGCCAGGCGGGCCGCCGAATCGTCGCACGACGGCCGGGAGCGCGACCGGGCGCTGCTGGTGACCACCACCTCGGCGGTCGCCGTGCTCACCGGCGCCGCGGCGGTCGACAACCTGTCCGCGGTGGGTGGTGCCGACCGGTCCGCTGGGGCGGCCGAGGTGCTGCCGCCGCTCGGCGTCGGGCTCAACGCCAGCTGTTATGCGATGTGGCAGCCGAAGACGTCACCCGGCGGGCCGCCCAAGCTGCCGGACAAGAAGGACTGCCGGCGGTGGCTGCAGCACGCCCTGCGCGAGGTCGAGGTCGAGGCCGGGCATGAGCTCGGCGAGCGGTACGCCGAGCTGCGTCAGGCACTCGCCGTCATCGCTGGGGACGCGGTCGACCATGGCGTGCTGCTCGCTTGATGGCACCATGTTGGTATGGCGGCGCCGCAGGTCCTACCGATCGAAGAGACCCACGTCGAGGTTGACGAGGTGCCCCAGACCGACCGTCCGTGGGTGACCGTGGTCTGGAACGATCCCGTCAACCTGATGAGCTACGTCACCTGGGTTCTGCAGAAGCTCTTCGGGTACAGCAAGGAGAAGGCTGAGCGCCTGATGCTCGACGTGCACCACAAGGGCAAGGCGATCGTCTCCAGCGGCCCGCGTGAGCGGATGGAGTACGACGCTTCCCGCTTGCAGGCGTATGGCCTCTGGGCGACGGTGGACAAGTCGTGACAATGTTCGTGCGCTCCGGCACGGTCTGCGTGGCACGGTTCGGCCCGGCCGAGGCGGCCGTGCTCAACGAGGTCATGCTCGAGGTCGTCACCCTCCTCTCCGAGGGCTTCGACCGGACCGATCCGGTGATCGAGCGGCTGTTCCCCGACGTGTACCGCGACGACCCCTCCGCGTCGGCCGACCTGCGCCGCTACACGGAGGATGACCTCCGCTCGGCGAAACTCGAGCAGGCGGCCATGCTCCTCGACGCGCTGCCGGTGGAGGGCGGCGAGGTGGCCCTCGACGAGGAGCAGGCCGAGGCGTGGCTGCGGGCGCTGACCGACGTCCGGCTGACGCTGGGCCTGCGGCTGGGCATCATCGACGACGACGTCGACATCGAGGCCGAGCTCGACGAGGCGATCCTCAAGGACCCCACGTCCCAGCGGGTGGGCCAGCTGTCCGTCTACCAGTACCTGACCTATCTCCAGGAATCTCTGGTGGGAGCACTCATGGGGTGAGGCCCGTCACGGGCGAGTTGCACCCAGGTTTCGGTACGCTGTCTGTCGTGCTGACCATCGACGCCGCGATCCTCGACGCGATCGTCGCGCACGCCCGCCGGGACCACCCCGACGAGGCGTGCGGGATCGTCGCGGGTCCGGCCGGTTCGGATCGTCCGGAGCGGCACGTGCCGATGGAGAACGCGGCCCGGTCGATGACGTTCTACGAGTTCGACTCGAAGGAACAGTTGCGGCTGTGGCGCGAGATGGACGACGCCGACGAGGAGCCGGTCGTGGTCTACCACTCGCACACCGCCACGGAGGCGTACCCCTCGCGGACCGACGTGTCATTCGCCGGTGAGCCAAACGCGCATTACCTGCTGGTTTCGACCCGTGATCCGGTGCAGACGGAAATTCGATCGTTCCGCATCGTGGACGGAGTCGTCACCGAGGAGCCGGTTCAGGTAGTTAATGCTGTCGTGGACCAACACGCCGTCCAGTCCTACCTCTTCGGGCAGAGCCCGACGACCGTCGACTACGAGTGTTCCGCGGGCTGACCACCTCACCCGCAGCACCGTCCTGTCCAGTCGTCGACCGCTTCAGCTCGTATCAGAGGAGAAAAATCATGGCCATCGAGATCCGCATCCCGACCATCCTGCGTAGCTACACCGGCGGCGCGAAGACCGTCGAGGGTGCCGGGGACACCATCGCCGACCTGCTGACCGACCTTGACACCCGCCACGCGGGGATCAAGGACCGGCTCATCACCGGGGAGGGCAACCTGCACCGCTTCGTCAACGTCTACATCAACGACGAAGACGTCCGGTTCCTCGGCGCGCTCGATGCGAAGCTCAACGACGGTGACTCCGTGACGATCCTGCCCGCCGTCGCGGGCGGGGCGCTCGCGTTCGCCGCCGCCCACGCGCTGCGGGGCTGATCTCCGTGGCGCGCTACGAGTCCCTCCTCGACGCGTGCGGAAACACGCCGCTCATCGGGCTGCCGCGGCTTTCGCCGAGCCCCGAGGTCCGGCTGTGGGCGAAGCTCGAGGATCGCAACCCGACGGGGAGCGTCAAGGACCGCGTGGCGCTCTGGATGGTGAAGGCGGCCGAGGAAGCCGGCCGCCTTCGCCCCGGTGACACGATCATCGAGCCGACGAGCGGCAACACCGGCATCGCCCTCGCGATGGTGGCGAAGCTGCGCGGATACCGGCTGGTGTGCGTGATGCCGGAAAACGTCTCGTCCGAGCGGAGCGCACTCCTGCGCATGTACGGCGCAGAGATCATCTTCTCGCCGGCGGCCGGCGGGTCCAACCGCGCCGTGGCCGTGGCCAAGGAGATCGCCGCGGAGCACCCCGACTGGGTGATGCTCTTCCAGTACGGCAACGAGGCCAACGCGCGTGCCCACTACGAGTCGACCGGGCCGGAGATCCTGCGCGACCTGCCGACGATCACACACTTCGTGGCCGGGCTCGGCACCACCGGCACCCTGATGGGCGTCGGGCGGTTCCTCCGCGAGAAGGTCGATGACGTCGAGATCATCGCCGCCGAGCCGCGCTACGGTGAGCTGGTCTACGGCCTGCGCAACCTCGACGAGGGCTACGTGCCGGAGTTGTACGACGCGACGGTGCTGACCCGCCGGTTCTCCGTCGGCACCCGCGACGCCGTGCTGCGCACCCGCCAGCTCGTCGAGGTCGAGGGGATGTTCGCCGGTTTCTCCACCGGTGCCGTCCTGCACGCCGCTCTCGCGGTCGCTCACCAGGCGCTCAAGGCGGGCAACCGGGCCGACGTGGTGTTCCTGGTCGCCGACGGCGGTTGGAAGTACCTGTCGACCGGTGCATACGGCGGCACGCTCGCCGATGCCGAGAACGCGCTCGATGGACAGCTCTGGGCCTGACGTACCGGACCTACCACCCGGTCACGATCCAGCCGGCCACCAGGCTCACCGACGCCGCGCCGAGCAGCGCGAGCGGGAGCCGGCGGTGGTGCACGCTCGCAAACGCGCCGATCGTGCACGCCAGCCCGACCAGGCCGATCACGATGACCGTCGGGGCATACCATGGGCGGTACTGCGCGATCAGGCCCACGAACGCCCGCAGGGCCACCGCCATGCCGCCCAGCCCCAGCGCGGCCGCCCACGCGCACACCGCGGCCAGATGACGCGGCTCGGGGGCGGGATCGGCCTCGGTCGGCAGACGGAACGCGTCCGGGAGTTGCCGCCGCAGCCGCCGGGCCGCCCGGGACACGTCAACGCTCACGTCCGCCTCCTCTGGTCAGGACTCACTGCGTGCAACGACCGTGGTTGCGGATCGTGACGCGGCCCTGTCACGTTGGCGACATCTCCAGGCCGATCATTCAGCCTCAGCTGCCAGTCCGGCGTAGGCTGCGCACGGTGACGGACCTTGCCCAGCGGCAGCAACCGGCCGGGCAACCCCCGGCGGTCCGATCATGGGATCTATCCTCACCTGGCCGGAGTGATCCAAAGATTGGCGTGCAGACAGGAGACGGCGGGTTGAGGGCAGCATGAGGCTCACGGTTCTCGGCTGCGCCGGCAGCTTTCCCGGCCCGGAGGCCCCCTGTTCCGCCTACCTCGTGGAGGCGGACGGGTTCCGCCTGCTCGTCGACTTCGGCCCGGGGTCCATGTCGACGCTCCAGCGGTTCTCCGGGCTCTACAACGTCGATGCGATCCTGCTGACGCACCTGCACTGCGACCACATGCTCGACGCCTGTTCGTACATCGTGGCCCGGCGCTACGCGCCCTCCGGCCCGTTCCCGCCCCTGCCGGTGTATGCGCCGATCGCCGCCCCCGAGCGGATCGCCGCCGCCTACGGCGGGGAGAACGAGCCGATGGCGATCAGTGACGTCTACACCTTCTACGCGCTTCAGCCGGGCAGCTTCCCGATCGGCCCGCTCCAGGTGACCGTCGACCGGGTCAACCATCCCGTCGAGACCTACGGGGTGCGGATCGAGCACCAGGGCCGCGTGCTGACCTACTCGGCCGACACGGCTTCCTGCGAGGCCCTGATCCGCCTGGCCCAGGGCGCGGACATGTTCCTGTGCGAGGCGAGCTACCTCGACGGCGAGGACAACCCGCCGGACCTCCACCTCACCGGCCGGGAGGCGGCCGAGCACGCCACCAAGGCGGGTGTGGGCAAGCTCCTGCTCACCCACCTGGTGCCGGCCTGGGGGAGTGAGGCGCTCACGCTGGAGGCGGCATCGGCAGCCTTCGACGGACCCATCGAGATTGTTCGACCTGGCGCGAGGTACGACATTTAGGCACTCGTTTGCCGTCTGGTCAGCAAATCGTGGCCGCACGCATGGACTCCGACCTCATGGTCATGGCATGCGGATCGCGATCGTCACCGAATCGTTCCCGCCCGATGTGAACGGTGTCGCCCACTCCGTCGTCCGGGTGGCCGAACACCTCGTCGCACGTGGCCACGAGCCGCTCGTGATCGCCCCCCAGCCGTCGTCCGGGGCACGGTCGGTCACCGGCGTCTTCTCGTACCCGATCATCCGGGTCCCCTCCGTGGCCACCCCGGGCTACGGCAGCTTCCGGCTGGGACTGCCCAGCCGACGGCTGGCCGCCGCCCTGCGGTCCCACCGCACCGACCTGGTCCATCTGGCCAGCCCATTTGTGCTCGGGGCGCGCGGCATGACCGTGGCGGCCTCGCTGGGCCTGCCGACCGTCGCCGTCTACCAGACCGACGTGCCCGCCTACGCCCGCCTGTACTACCGCTCGAACCTCGGCGAGCAGGCCGCCTGGCGCTGGCTGCGGCACATCCACAACGCCGCCGACCGGACCCTCGCGCCGTCGACCGCGGCCGCGACCGCCCTGCATCGCAACGGCATCGAGCGGGTGTGGCTGTGGCGCCGCGGCGTCGACGCGGCCCGTTTCGACCCGGGCCACCGCAGCCCCGCCCTCCGCCGGGCGCTCGCCGCCGAGGGGCAGGTGATCGTCGGGTACGTCGGGCGCCTCGCCGTGGAGAAGCGCGTGGACCTGCTCGCGCCGGTCAGCCGCATCCCCGGCGTCCGGGTGGTTGTCGTCGGCGACGGCCCGGCCCGGGCCGGCCTGGAGCGGGCCATGCCGGACGCGGTCTTCCTCGGCGAGCGGCGCGGCGCCCAGTTGGCCCGGATCTTCGCCAGCCTGGACCTTTTTGTGCACACCGGCCCGTTCGAGACCTTCGGCCAGACCGTGCAGGAGGCCCTGGCCAGCGGGGTGCCGGTGGTCGCGCCCGCACAGGGCGGCCCGCTCGACCTCGTCGACGACGGCCGCACCGGGCTGCTCATCCCGCCCTGCGACGCCGACGCGCTGGTCGAGGCGGTCACGTCGCTGGTGCGGGACGACGAGCGCCGGCTGGCGATGGGTGTCGCCGCCCGGGTCGCGGTCGCCTCCCGGACCTGGTCCGCGGTCGGCGACGAGCTGATCCGCCACTACGCCGAGGTGCACTCCGGCGGCCTGCCGGCCCGCTCGCTGCCGGTGCCCGCATGACCGTACGAATAGTCCGGCTGGCGAACTTCGTCATGCCGAGGTCCGGAGGGCTGCGGACCGCGCTGCGGGCGCTCGGCGAGGGCTACCTCGCCGCCGGGCACGAGCCGATCCTGATCGTGCCCGGCGAGCGGTTCTCCGACGAGCAGACCTCGCAGGGCCGGGTCATCACGCTGCCGGGCCCGGTGGTGCCGTTCACCGGCGGGTACCGCGTGCTCATCCACCGCCGCCGCCTCGCCGCGCTGCTGGACGAACTCGCCCCGGACCGGCTGGAGGTCTCCGACCGGTTCACGCTGCGCTGGACCGGCCGCTGGGCCCGCGAGCGCGGCGTCCCGTCGGTGATGGTGTCGCACGAGAGCCTCGCCGGGCTGCTGACCTTCGCCGGGCGGTTCGGCTCGGCGTGGGCGGACCGGCTCAACGCGCGCACGTTCAACTCCTACGACCGGATCCTGTGCACCACGTCCTGGGCGGCGGCGGAGTTCCGGCGGATCGGGGCGGGCAACCTGGTGCAGGTACCGCTCGGGGTGGATCTTGAACTGTTCCACCCGGGCCGGTACACCGCCGCCCTGCGGGACCGCTACGCCACCCCGTCGCAGGTGCTGCTCGTGCACTGCGGGCGCCTCTCCTCGGAGAAACGGCCGGAACGCTCCATCGACGCGTTGGTGGCCCTCCGTGCCCAGGGTGTTGATGCGGTACTGGTCGTGGCCGGCGACGGTCCGCTCCGTGCCCAACTGCAGGAACAGGCCCGCGGCCACGCCGTGCACTTCATGGAGTTCGTCGCCGAGCGCACCGCCGTGGCCGCGCTGCTCGCTACCGCCGACGTGGTCGTCGCGCCGGGCCCGATCGAGACGTTCGGCCTGGCCGCGCTGGAGGCGCTCGCCTGCGGCACGCCGGTGGTGGTGGACGCGGCGTCCGCGCTGCCGGAGGTGGTCGGTGAGGCCGGCGCCGCGGTGGCCGAGGATTTTGCGGGAGGTGTACTTCGGGTGCTGGCCCGACCGGCCGCGGAGCGTCGGGCGGCCGCTCGCGCCCGCGCCGAGCAGTTCTCCTGGCCGGCGGCGGTGGCGGGCTTCCTGGACGTCCACGGGACTCCGGCGGTCACCCCTTCCGCTGTTCCCGTATCCGCTGTTCCCGCTGCTTCTGTTCCCACGGCGGTGACCGTGTCATGACCGTTTTCGCCGCCCTCGGTGACTCCACGACGGCGGGCTTCGGTGACCGGATGCCCGATGGGTCGTGGCGCGGCTGGGCGCCGATCTTCGCCGAGGCCATCGGGGCGCGGCTGCACAACTTCGCCAGCAGCGGCGCGCGGGCCGCCGACGTGGAGCGCGACCAGTTGCCCCGCGCCGTCGCCGTTCAGCCCGACGTGGCGGCCGTCCTCGTCGGCACCAACGACACGCTGCGGGACCCGTTCGACGCCCGGCGCATCTGCGGGCATTTGGAGCGCTCGGTGGCGGCGCTGCGGGCGATCGGGGCCGAGGTGCTCACCATCCGCCTGCCCGACCCGGGCCGCATGTTCGGCCTGCCCGGCCCGCTCGCCCGGCCGCTGGCCCGCCGGATGCACGAGCTCAACACGGTGACGGACCGGGTCGCCACCCGCTACGACACGGTGCATTTCGACGCGGCCGGCAACGCCGACTCGTACGATCGCCGGATGTGGAGCGTCGATCGGCTCCACCCGAGCGAGCGCGGCCACCGGTTCCTCGCCTGCTCGTTCTTCGACCTGTTGACCGTCCGCGGCTCCAGCATGGCCCGGTCGGGTGTGCGGCCTGACCCCGCGCCGACGAGCCCGCCGCCGACGGTCTCCGCGCAGGTCTGGTGGATGGCCACGCAGGGGACCCGCTGGGTGGTCCGCCGTTCGACCGATCTGCTGCCCGGCCTGTTCCGCCTCGCCTGGGCCGAGTGGCGTCACGGCTCCCCGCTCGGCACCGCTGACCTTCTTGACTTGCAGCTTCCCGATGCCGTGCGCGAAGCGGTGCGGGGCGACGGCGTGTCGGGCAAGGTCGCTTGACTAGGGTGGGCGGTATGGCTCGACCCGATGGACGCGCAGCAGACCAACTTCGACCTGTTTCGATCACCCGCCAGTGGAGCATGCACCCGGAGGGGTCCGTGCTCGTCGAGTTCGGCGCCACGCGGGTCTTGTGCACCGCCAGCGTCACCGAGGGCGTGCCGCGGTGGCGGAAGGGGTCCGGCCTGGGCTGGCTCACCGCCGAATACGCCATGTTGCCCCGCGCGACGACGACCCGCAGCGACCGGGAGAGCGTCAAGGGCAAGGTCGGCGGGCGGACGCACGAGATCTCCCGGCTCATCGGGCGCAGCCTGCGGGCCTGCATCGACCTGAAGGCCCTCGGCGAGAACTCGATCGTCCTCGACTGCGATGTGTTGCAGGCCGACGGCGGCACCCGCACCGCCGCGATCACCGGCGCCTACGTGGCCCTGCACGACGCGGTGGCGTGGCTGGCGGCGCAGCGCAAGCTGGCGGGCAAGCCCTCCGAGGTGCTGCACCGTTCCGTTTCAGCGGTCAGCGTCGGCATCATCGGCGGCGAGCCGCGCCTCGACCTGTGCTACGAAGAGGACGTCATCGCCGACGTCGACATGAACGTGGTCTGCACCGGCACCGGCGACTTCGTCGAGGTCCAGGGCACCGGCGAGCAGTCGGTCTTCAGCCGGGCCGAGCTCGACACCCTCGTCGACCTGGGCGCCCTGGGCTGCACCGAGCTCCAGGCCCTCCAGCAGAAGGCGATCGCCGAATGAAGCTGCTGCTCGCGACCCGGAACAAGAAGAAGCTCGTGGAGCTGCGCCGAGTCTTGGAGGAGGCGGCCAGCGAGGTCGAGTTGCTCGGCCTGGACGACGTCGAGACGTATCCCGAGGCCCCCGAGACGGGTCTCACCTTCGAGGAGAACGCGCTCCTGAAGGCCCGCGAGGCCGTCCGCTACACCGGCCTGCCCAGCGTCGGCGACGACTCGGGCCTGGCCGTGGACGCCCTCAACGGCATGCCGGGCGTCTTCTCGGCCCGCTGGTCGGGCCTGCCGAGCGGCGCCCCCGACCGCGACGGCGCCAACCTCCGCCTGGTCCTGGCCCAGCTGGGCGACGTCCCCGACGAGCACCTGGGCGGAGCGTTCGTCTGCGCCGCCGCGCTGGCCTGGCCCGACGGCCGCGAGGTCGTGGTCCGCGGTGAGATGCGCGGCCACCTGATCCGCACCCCGCGCGGCGACGGCGGCTTCGGCTACGACCCGATCTTCGTCGCCGACGGCTACGAGAAGACGACCGCCGAACTGTCCCCGGCGGAGAAGGACGCCATCAGCCACCGCGGCAAGGCGTTCCGCGCCCTGGCCGCCCACCTCTGACCCTCCTTCCCTTTGGGTCGGCCTTCCGGCCACCGGATTGCTCAGGCTGGCTGGGACGTCCCAAGGCGTCCCAGCCAGGCCGGCGCTGCGGTTGCGCGAGTCCCGGCTGCCCTGGGTGAGTCGTGCCGGCCTGCGTCCCGGCCACACGCCTGTGCGTGATGCGCGGGCGCTCCGTCGGGCCGTGGGCGCTCTCTCACGGCGCAGGCCCTTCCCGGTCAGGCGAGCGGGCCGGTCGTCTGCTCGATCTCAGCGCGCAGCTCCCGAGACGAGATCAGCGAGCGGGCCGCTTCGAGCACCGGAGCCAGGAACATGTCGGGCCCCGGCCCTCCCGCGAACCGCTCGACCGTCGCCACCGCCAGCCGCCCGGCCGGCGACGGCTGCAGCGGGGCACGGAGCTGGATGCCGCGAACCGCGGACAACAGCTCGACCGCCAGGATGCTGCAGACGTTGTCGAGGACGGTGCGGAGTTTGCGGGTCGCGGCCCAGCCCATCGAGACGTGGTCCTCCTGCATGCCCGACGTCGGCAGCGAGTCGACGCTGGCCGGCGCCGCCAGCCGCCGGTTCTCCGCGACGATGCCCGCCGCCGTGTACTGCGCGATCATCAACCCCGAGTTCACTCCCGGGTCGGGCGTCAGGAACGGCGGCAGGTCCCGTGAGCGGCACACGTCGAGGAGCCGGTCCACGCGCCGTTCCGCGATCGCCCCGACCTCTGACGCGGCAATGGCCAGGTAGTCCGCGGCGAAGCCGAGCGGCGCACCGTGGAAGTTGCCCGTCGACTCCACCCGGCCGTCCGGCAGCACGACAGGGTTGTCCACGATCGACCGCAACTCCCGGGCGGCGACCATGATCGCGAACTCCAGCGTGTCCCGCGCCGCCCCGGCAACCTGCGGCGCGCACCGCATCGAGTACGCGTCCTGCACGGCGTGCACCAGGTCGTTGCGGTGTGAGTCCATGATCGGCGAGTGCTGCAGAAGCCGGTGAATGTTGGCTGCCGACGCCGCCTGGCCGGGATGTGGCCGGATGGTGTGCAGTTCGGGCATGAACGGCCGGTCGGAGCCGAGCATCGCCTCGATCGACAGCGCGGCGGTCACGTCCGCCATGGTGAACAGGTGCCCGGCGTCCTCGATCGCCATGAGCAGCATGCCCAGCATGCCGTCGGTGCCGTTGATGAGGGCCAGCCCCTCCTTCGACGACAGCTCGATCGGCTTGACGCCGGCGTCGGCCGGGGTGATCCGGCTGCCGTCCTTGGCCAGGACCCAGCCCTCACCGATGAGCACCAGCGCACAGTGCGCCAGCGGCGCCAGGTCACCGGAGGCGCCGAGCGAGCCGTGCTCGGGCACCCAGGGCGTGATGTCGGCGTTGAGGAGATCGACGAGTGCCCGGGCGACCTCGGGCCGTACCCCGGACCGGCCCATGGCCAGCGAACGGATCCGCAGCAGCATCATCGCCCGCACGACCTCGCGTGGCATCGGAGCGCCGATGCCTGCCGCGTGCGAGCGGATGAGCGCATGCTGCAGCTCGGCTCGCCGCTCGGGCGCGATGAACGTGTTGGCGAGGGCACCGAACCCGGTCGACACCCCGTAGACCGGGCGGCCTTCCCGCTCGATGCCGTCGACGATGGCCCTGCTCGCACGCATGGCGTTGAGTGCGTCCTGCGCGAGGGTCACCCGCGCGTTGCCCCGGGCGACCGCGATGAGGTCGTCGGGGGTGATGCCAGAGGCGGTGATGGTGATCAAACCAGCTCCCCATTGAGCACGACGGTGGTTGTCAGCGGCACCCCGGGCCGGTAGGCCAGGTGCAGGTGTGAGGGGGCGTCGAGCAGGAGCAGGTCGCCCCGCGCCCCGACGGTGAGGTGGCCGATGTCGCTGCGACGCAGTGCGGCCGCCCCGCCCTTTGTGGCCGCGAGCACCGCCTCGGCCGGTGTCATGGCCATCTCCCGCACCGCGAGCGCGATGCAGAACGGCATCGATGTGGTGAACGACGACCCCGGGTTGCAGTCCGTGGCCAGGGCGACGGTCGCGCCCGCGTCGAGCAGCGCCCGCGCCGGCGGGTAGGGCGACCGGGTGGAGAACTCGGCGCCGGGTAGCAACGTGGCCACCGTCGTGGAGCCGGCGAGCGCGTCGATATCGGCCCGGCTCAGGTGTGTGCAGTGGTCGGCGGAGGCGGCGTTGAGCTCTACCGCGAGCTGTACACCGGGTCCCTCCGTCAGCTGGTTGGCGTGAATGCGCACACCCATCCCGGCGTCCGCGCCGACGGTCAGGATGGCGCGTGAGTGGTCGGCGTCGAACGCCCCCCGCTCGCAGAACACGTCGATCCACCGCGCGCCCGCCGACCGGGCGGCGGTGAGCATCGGGCCACAGACCAGGCCGACGTAGTCGTCGGGCCGGTCGGTGTATTCGGCCGGCACGACGTGGGCACCGAGGAACGTCGTCTCGGTCGTGAACTCGTGGGCGATCCGCAGCGAGCGCGCCTCGTCGGTGACGTTCAGCCCGTAACCCGACTTGATCTCCATCGTGGTCGTGCCCTGCCGCAGCGCCTCGTTGCGCAGCCGGGCCACGTTCGTCCGCAGCTGCTCGTCGCTGGCGGCGCGGGTCGCGCCGACCGTGGTGCGGATCCCGCCGCCGGTATACGGCTGGCCGGCCATCCGCGCCGCGAACTCGGCAGCCCGGTCTCCGGCGAACACCAGATGGGCGTGACTGTCCACGAACCCCGGCAGCACCGCGGCCCCGTCGGCGTCGACCCGCGCATCGGCGGCCGGAGCGTCGGCCGCCCGCCCGATCCACTCGACCCGCCGGGCGTCGATCACCAGCGCTGCGTTGCGCCGGATGCCGAGCGGCCCCGCGCCCCACGCGGGGTCGGCAGTGACCAGCTCGCCGATGTTGGTGATCAGCAGGGACCTCATCGGATCGCCCCCGCCAGCGCGGCGCCGACGTCCGGCAACGCGATGTGGACGCCGCCCGTGACCACCACGCGCCCGTCGACCACGACATGCCGCACGTCGGCGGCAGTCGCCGCGAAGCAGATCGCACCGGGCTCGCACCCCGCCGTCCGCGGCGTGTCCAGGGCCACGGTGACCAGGTCGGCACGTGCGCCGACGGCGATCGTGCCGGCGTCCGGCCAGCCGAGCGCGACATGTCCGGCGACGCTCGCCGCACCGAGCAACTCGTCGGCCGTGAAATGCCCCCGGTGCTCGGTGTGCAGCCGTTCGTGCATCTCCACGCCCCGAGCCTCCTCGAACAGGTCGATGACGGCGTGACTGTCACTGCCCAGACTGAGCGGGCTGCCCGCGTCGGTCAGTGCACGGGCGTGGCCGATGCCGTCGGCGAGGTCCCGCTCGGTCGTCGGGCAGAAACAGACACCGGTGCCGGTGTCGCCCAGCTCCGTGCGATCGGCGTCGGTCAGGTGCGTGGCGTGGACCGCGGTCACCCGCTCACCGAGCAACCCACGGTCGGCGAGCAGTTCCGTGGGGGTGCAGCCGTGCATCGCCTGACAGGCCTCGTTCTCCGCGCGTTGCTCCGACAGGTGTACGTGGGTGGGCAGGCCCTCGGTCCGATACGCGAACCCGGCCAGCACGTCGGCCGGAACCGCCCGCACGCTGTGGGCGGCCGCGCCGATCCTCGCGTGCGGCTGGGCCTTCAGCCGCTCGACCCGCGCGGACCAGCCGTCCAGCGAACCGTCGCCGAAGCGCCGCTGGACGCCTTCCAGCGGTTTGCCGTCGACACTCGCCGACAGGTACAGCGTGTCGAGCAGCGTGATCCTGATGCCCGCGTCGGCGGCTGCCGCGAGCAGCGCCTCGCCCATCGCGTTGGGCTCGTCATACGGGGTGCCGTCGGGGCCGTGGTGCAGATAGTGGAACTCGCCGACGCAGGTGATGCCGGCCAGCGCCATCTCGGCGTACACAGCGCGGGCAAGCGCGTGATACGAGTCCGGGTCGAGCGCACCGGCCACGGCGTACATCTGTTCGCGCCACGTCCAGAACGTGCCCCGGCCTCGCTGGGTGCGTCCGCGCAGCGCGCGGTGGAAGGCGTGCGAGTGGGTGTTGGCCAGCCCCGGTAGCGTCAGCCCCGGCAGCCGCACCGCGTCGCTGGCAGCCGGCGCATTCGGGGGCGTCTGCGGAGTGACCACGGTGAACCGGCCGTCGGCAACCTCGACGAGCACGTCTGCCGCGACGCCTGTCGGCAGCCAGACGTGCTCGCAGTGGTACCGCATGGGCGACCGATTCACTGACATAGCCGCGCCAAGAGGTCGGCGAGCTTCTCGACACCCACCGCGCAGTCAGCGTCCGACGCCGACTCCTGCGGTGCGTGGGAGATGCCGGTTGGATTGCGCACGAACAGCATGGCGGTGTCGACGTGCCCGGCGAGCACCCCGGCGTCATGGCCGGCGCCGGTCGGGAGCACGGGAGCGTTGAGCTCCAGCGCGGCGAGCCGGCTGACCTCGCCGGCGAACGCGACCTCGCCTGTCGACGACTCCGCCGTCATCTTCACCAGCGTGCCGTCGGTCAGCGAGCGCTCCTCGGCACGCTGGTGGACCACCTCGACCAGTCGTTGCAGGGTGTCCTCGTCGGCCGCTCGGGCATCGAGCCAGGCGGAGGCCCGCGACGCGATCGCATTGGTGGCGTTGGGGGCGACGTCGACCCGGCCGACGGTGGCGTGGGCGCCGTGCAGCCGGGCAGCCTCCTCGGCGGCCAGCACGGTATGGGCGAGGGTGAGCATCGGATCATGACGGTCCGACATACGGGTCGTGCCCGCGTGGTTGCCTTCGCCTGTGAAGTCGAACCGGTAGCGGCCGTGCGGCCAGATGGCGCTGGCCACGCCGATCGGCGCGTCGATGTGATCGAGGGCCCGGCCCTGCTCCACGTGCAGTTCCACGAAGGCGGCGATGCGTGCCAGCCGCTCGGGATCGGGTCCCAGCCGCTCCGGGTCGAGGCCGGCCCTGCTGATCGCCTCGCCGAGACGCACGCCCTCCCGGTCGCGGAGCTGCAGCGCCTTGGCAGGGTCGAATGCACCGGTGAGCAGTCGTGAGCCCAGGCACGGCACGCCGAACCGAGCGCCCTCCTCCTCGGTGAACACGACCACCGCGAGCGGGCGGGCGGGCGTGACACCACGCTCACGGAGCACGTCGACGGCTAGCAGGCCGGAGACGACACCGAGCGGGCCGTCATACGCGCCGCCGTGGGGCACCGAGTCGAGGTGGCTGCCGGTCACGACCGCCCCGTCGCCTTCCGGCTCGCCCCACCAGGCCCACAGATTGCCGTTGCGGTCGATCTCCACCTCGAGATCGCGATCCAGTGCTTCCTCGACGAACCACTCGCGGCAGACCAGGTCGGTGTCGGTCCACGACTGGCGGATGTAGCCGCCGTCGTCCCCGGCCTTGCCGATCGGGCTCAGCGATCCCCAGAGCGCGGCGAACCGCTCGGCGCTCATCATGCCGACTCTCCCATCGGTACGCGGAGACCGGCCGAGCCGGCCACCTCAACGGCGTCCTCATAGCCCGCGTCGACGTGGCGGAGCACGCCCATCGCCGGGTCGTTGGTCAGCACTCTGGCCAGCTTCTGGGCCGCAAGCTCGGTGCCGTCGGCGACGGAAACCTGTCCGGCGTGGATCGATCGGCCGATCCCGACCCCGCCGCCGTGGTGGATCGAGACCCACGACGCGCCCGACGCCGTGTTGACCAGCGCGTTGAGCAACGGCCAGTCGGCGATCGCGTCGGAGCCGTCGCGCATGGCCTCCGTCTCGCGATACGGCGAGGCGACCGAGCCGGTGTCGAGATGGTCCCGGCCGATGACGATCGGCGCCTCGAGCGTGCCGTCGGCCACCATCTCGTTGAACCGCAGTCCGGCCTTGTCGCGCTCGCCCTGACCGAGCCAGCAGATCCGCGCCGGCAGACCCTGGAACGCGACCCGCTCACCGGCCATCGTGATCCAGCGGCGCAGCGACTCGTTCTCCGGGAACAGGTCGAGGATCGCGCGGTCGGTCGCGGCGATGTCAGCCGGGTTGCCGGACAGCGCGGCCCAGCGGAACGGGCCCTTGCCCTCGCAGAACAGCGGCCGGATGTACGCCGGGACGAAGCCGGGGAAAGCGAACGCTCGGTCGAACCCGCCGAGCTGAGCCTCGCCGCGGATGGAGTTGCCGTAGTCGAACACCTCGGCGCCGCGGTCCAGGAACCCGACCATCGCTTCGACGTGACGAGCCATGGAATGGCGGGCCCGCTCGGTGAACTCGTCGGGCTTCTGCGCCGCGTAATCGGCGGCGTCCTCCGGCTCGACACCGCTCGGCACATAGGAGAGCGGATCGTGTGCCGACGTCTGGTCCGTGACGATGTCGATCGGCACGCCCATCCGCAGCAGTTCCGGCACGAGCAGTGCCGCATTGCCCACCACGCCGACCGACAGCGGCTTGCGCGCGATCTGCGCCTCCACCGCCAGCCGGACGCCGGCCTCCAGCGAGTCCGCGATGACGTCGAGGTAGCGGGTGGCCACACGCCGCTCCAGACGGGTGCGGTCGACGTCGATGATCAGGCACGCGCCGCCGTTCATCGTGACGGCCAGCGGCTGGGCGCCACCCATTCCGCCACAGCCGGCGGTCAGTGTGAGCGTGCCCGCCAGGGTGCCACCGAACCGCTTCTCCGCCACGGCGGCGAACGTCTCATAGGTGCCCTGCAGGATGCCCTGCGTGCCGATGTAGATCCACGAGCCGGCGGTCATCTGGCCATACATGGTCAGGCCAAGGGCCTCGAGCCGGCGGAACTCGGGCCAGGTGGCCCAGTCGCCGACCAGGTTGGAGTTGGCGATGAGCACACGCGGCGCCCACTCGTGGGTCTGCAGCACGCCGACCGGACGGCCGGACTGCACCAGCATCGTCTCGTCGGGTGCCAGGGTCGTGAGCGTGCGGACCAGCGCCCGGAACGACGGCCAGTCACGGGCCGCCTTGCCGGTGCCGCCGTAGACGACCAGGTCCTGCGGGCGCTCGGCCACATCGGGGTCGAGATTGTTCATGAGCATGCGCAGGGCGGCCTCCTGCTGCCAGCCACGCGCCGTCAACTGGGTGCCACGAGGGGCACGGATCGTTTCCATGGGACTCCTCGGCTAGGGCAGGAAAACCTGACGAGTGGCGGCAGACCGCTCGAATGCCTCGAGTCGTGCCTGGGTCTCGGTCGGTGCGGCGTCGCACATCGCCTGCAGCAGCATCGTGACCATCGCGGACGGGGCGGCGTGCAGGTCGAACACCAGCCGCGACCCCACGGCGGCCGGCAGGACCAGGTCGGACTCGGCGGCGGCCGGACTGACCGGTGAGTCGGTCACGGTCACCACGCGGAGCCCGGCGGCCCGTGCGTCGCGCAGGGCGTCGACCGCCTCACGCGGATAGCGGGGCAACACAAACGCCAGCATCGCAACTGCGCCTGCCGCATGTGCCTGTTCCAGCCGATCCGCCAGCAGGCTTCCCTGCTCGCGCAGCAGCCGGACGTCGGGATGCACCTTCGCCGCGAAGTAGGCGAACGAACTCGCGAGCGCTGCGGCCGCCCGCATGCCGAGCACCGGCAGCGGTCGGCTCTCGATCAGCAGACGGCCGGCCTCGGCCAGCGGTGCCGGATCGCGGAGGGCCTCGGAGAGGCGCTGCAGATTGGCGATCTCGGCGCTCAGCGCCAGCTGGTATTGATTCGTGGGTGCGTCTTCCGCATCCTCGTCCACTGTGGACGGGGCGTGCTGGTAGCCGTCGAACGTCACCCGCAGCCGGTCGCGCAGCGCCGGATAGCCGTCGAAGCCCAGCGCGGTCGCGAATCGAGTGACGGACGGCTGGCTCACCCCGGCCAGCGCCGCCAGATCGCCGCTGGAGAGATAACCGGCCCGGCCGGCATGGTCGACCAGGCAGCGCGCGATGCGCCGCTGTGCGGGCGTCAACCGCTGCCCGTCGAACAGTTCCAGCACCCGCTGGACCGGTGACGTTGTCATGGGGCGACTGTAAGACTCCTTTCAGGGTTGCGTCAACAGCATGGATCCATTCAAAATGTTGGCTCGAAGGGGGGACCACATGGGACGCTCGGGATGTGCGGTTGATCTATCTCGCGACCTATCCGATCAAGAGCTGCTATCGCGTGGAGGCGGACTCCGCCGAAGTCGAGCCGTGGGGGCTGGCCGGCGACCGGCGGTGGCTGGTCGTCGACGACGACCTCAAACTGATCACGCAGCGGGAGTGGCCGGCGCTCGGGCGGGTGCGTCCGACGTACGTCTCCCAGGGTTTGGTGCTCCAAGCGCAAGGGGCGTCGAGCATCGAGGTGCCGTTCCCCACCGGAACCACGACGGACGTCAGGCATTTCAAGCAGTGGATCGCCGCCACGCCGGCGGGCGGCGAGGTGGACCGATGGCTGACGGAGGTGATCGGGCGCCGCGCGCATCTGGTCCACCTGGACGACCCGACACGGAGGCGGGTCGATCCGGAATACAGCCGGCCCGACGACCGGGTGAGTTTCGCCGACGGGTTCCCGCTGCTGCTGACCAACATGGCCTCGCTCGACGCGGTCAACGACTGGCTGGCCGAGGAGGGGGACGCGCCGGTCGAGATGACGCGCTTCCGTCCCAATGTCGTGGTGGGTGGCGCCGCGGCCTGGGCGGAGGACGGCTGGCTCGGCAGGCGGATCGTGATCGGCGACGTGTCGTTCCGCGTGCCGAAGCCCTGCAGCCGGTGTGTGCTGACCACCATCGACCCAGAGACGGGTGAGAAGGGCCGCCAGCCGCTGCGTGTGCTCGGGCAGCGCCGGAAGTTTCCGGGCGGGATCATGTTCGGGGTCAACCTGATCCCGGACGGGAGGGGCAAGATCGCCATCGGCGACGAGGTCGCGGTGGTGGACTGAGGTGGCGGACTGAATCGGACAGACCGGCCTGAACGGGCCGATCGTCCGCCTGTCGGCGGGGCGAAAGGGGCATAACGCATCGCGGGAGACGGAAGTCGAGTGATGATCAACGGGTGACGCCGTTGCGGGTACGGCCCCACCTCGCCGAGATCCTCGATCGGACCAACCACGTGGTCCTCACGTTCAGCGTGTTGGGTAACCTGCTGCCCGACCCGGAAGTGGTGGCCCGGCGGATCCGCGAGATGCTGCTCGAATCCGGGCATCGCCTGTCGATCCTGGTCGGCATTAGCGACAACCCGTTCGACATGCTCGCCGAGGCGTACGGCGTGTCGGAGGAGAGCGGACGTCGAGCGGAGCAGATCGTCCATGACGCCGAGCTCGACGCCGCGGGATGGGCTCCGATCACGGTCGGTGCTGCGGACCTGCTCGACGTGTGCCGGGAGACGGGGCGGTCGGTTGCCGTGTATGCGCCGCACAGCGAGTCGGCCGTTGGGCGGTACCTGCACCGGCTCGGGCTGCGGACGCTGGTCGGGCCGACGCTCGGGCGGGGGTTCGCGATGCGCAACCCTGCGGTGCGGACCATGGCACCGGTGTTGGAGGCGATCAGGGCGGCTCCCGGGCAGACCGCAGTGGTCTGTGCGACGTTCTCGGCCATGTCGGCGACGCAGCGGGCCGGGGCACACGCCATCGGGGTGGAACGGATCCGCGAGCCGCGCAAGATGCTGCACGGTGGTGAAGGGCGCAATGCCGTCGTACGGTCGCTGACCGCCCTGGCAGAGGCGATGGCGGAGCGCGGGCTGGCGCCGGGCGCCCGCTGACGGGCCGGCCCTGCCGTGCCGCTGCGGGAACGGTCATGCCGGATGGCTCCGGCCGGGCGCGGACGGCCGACACCGGGGGTAACGAGGGTCTTCGCGAACTGACCGGAATCCGCCAGCCGGGGGCGGTGTGGAGTAAGGGCCGGTCGCAGGGGGTGAGCGATTGAACAGTGTGGACGGTCACCGGAATGGACGACAGCGATGCCGGTGGTTGCTCTGGTAGAACAACGCGCGTGTCGTTTCTGCTGTGGTCCGGGCGGGCCATCGGGTATCGCCGGGCGGGTGCCGGGTTCGGGGTGGCCGTCGTGTGCTTCGTCGCCGGGTACCTTGTCGCGCCGGAGCGGCCGTTCGAGCAGACCAAGTGGCTCGCGTTGACCGCCTTGCTGTTCGTTGCCGGGCTTGCGGCGTTGGTCTGGGCCGCGGCGATGGCGCACGTCGGGGTGGAGATCAGCATGTACAACGTGCGGATCCGCCACGGGCTGCTGCCGATGCCGCCGATCGCCGTGCCGCTGCGGATGGTGGGGGAGGTGCGCGCGATCGACGTGCGGTCCAGCCTCGGGCAGCGGTGGGGGTGGACCTGGGTCCCGGGGCGCGGGCGGGCCGTGATCGTGCGGTCCGGGCCGGCGCTGGTGTTCGACTTCGGCGGGCGGCAGTTCACGGTGAGTGTCGACGAACCCGAGGACGCGGTCGCGGCGTTCGGACGGGTGCGGGCGCCGTCGCGCTGACGGCGCTGCCTGCGGGACGGCGCTGCCTGCGGGACTGCGGAGACCACGAGGTCCAGGGATCAAGAGCCGTGGCGACCCCCGGCGTCCCAAGCGGGACGTCCGCCGGAGGCACCCGTCAGGAAAAACGCCGCCTGAGCGTGGTGAAGCCCGGGGGAGTATCCATCCCCCGGGCCTCGGGTTGCCGCCCAATTGCGCACACCGGCACGTTGAAGGGCGTGGATCAGGCTTATAGCGTCGCGCTCTTCGATTGAGCTATCGGCCCGTGGGAGAGGGCCGAACGGGAGTTGAACCCGCAACCTCGACGACGATGTCCACGCTCGGTCGATCCGGTGTTCGGCGGCGAATGCTCAGACTGGAGCGAGAAGTTGAGTTTGTGTCTCGGTTCCCGCGGCTGCCTCTTCCGGTTGGGCTACGCCGCCACGTGAATGGCGGCGGGAGGGATCGAACCTCCAACTGACACCGCGCGCACCTGTCAAACTGAGCCTCAGGTTCAGTCTGCGCTCCTTGCGCCCCCCGATCCTAAGCCACTACGCGAAGAGGAAGCGAAACACTTTCTCGCCGGTCTCCTGCGAGACGACCTCGACGCCGTTGGCCTCCTCGCGGGCGAACTTCACCGCGGCCTGCAGCTTCTCGACCCGCTCGACGAGCTCGTTGACGCGCTTGGCGGGCAGGGCGCCGGAGAACTTGATCGTCCGCCAGTAGCCGATGACCACGTCCTCGTAGTAGACCTCCACCTGCGCCGGGTGCTTCTCGGTCGCCTCGGCCTTGACGTGGTTCCGCGGGATCTTCTTCGTGCGCGTGGTCTGGGTCGGCTCGGTGGCGTAGCAGTCCGCGGAGGCGTCGTACACCCACGACTCGGCGGCGTCGAGGACCGGCAGCTTACGCACGAACGTCAGCAGGTCGACCAGCTGCTTCTCGAGGAACAGCAGGTAGGAGACCGGCACGTCACGCAGCAGCGGCTCGCCGTCGACGATCACATCGGCGCGGGCGACGCAGTTGGTCCAGTCCTTCGTGGCGGTGACGTCGAACAGCCGGGTCAGGATGGTCGCCGTCTGGCGCATGACCTCCTCGGCCTTCACCTGCACTCGGGTCGACTCCGGCGGCAGCTGCTCGCCTTCCTCGTCCTTGGGCCGATACGTGCGGGAGATGCCCGCGAGCAGCGCAGGCTTCTGCAGGACGTGGTGGGCCTCGGTGAGCTCCTGGAACGAGCGGGACTTCACGCCCTTCTCGACCGCGATGATCTGATTCAGCTTCGTCATAGTGCGGCCGAGTTTACGAGCGGGCCGAGCCGCGAAAACAGCCAATATCTGTGGGGCCGGTGAGAGTCGAACTCACACTGGCACGGACCTAAACCGTGTGCCTCTGCCATTGGGCTACGGCCCCAGTAACCGAGACACACTGTACTCAGGCCAGCCGGGTGATCTCCACGGTGACTCCCAGGTGTTTGCTCGGCGCCCCGTGGTACACGCCCCGCAGCGGCGGCACGTCGTCGTAGTCGCGGCCGCGGGCCACCACGACGTGCCGCGGCCCGACCGGCACCCCGTTTGTCGGGTCGAAGCCGACCCATTCCCCGCACCACCACTCCACCCATGCGTGGCTCTGCCCGGCGACCGTCTCGCCGACCTCCGCCTCGACCTTCGGGTGCAGGTAGCCGGAGACGTACCGCGCGGGAATGCCACGGGCCCGCAACAGCCCGACGGTCAGGTGCGCGATGTCCTGGCAAACCCCCTTCCGCAGATCCCAGGCATCCTGCGCGCTGGTCTGCACGCCGGTGGAGCCCGGCACATACGCGACCTCGGTGCGCACCCAGTCCGACAGTGCCTCGGCGGACTCCCTGGGCGACCGGGACGGGATCGCCGACCAGGCCAGATCGACCAGCCCGGCGTCGACCGCCGTCAACGGCCGCTCGGCCAGGAACTCCGCGTAGGTGTCCAGCACCGGCTCGGCGCCGAGTTGTGCCCAGTCCAGCGAGACCGACGGGGCCGGCGGTGGCGACACCTCGACAAGGCTGCTGGAGACGACCCGCAGTTGCTGATGCGGGCGGTGCAGGTCGAACGCGGTCACCTGGGTCGCCCAGTAGTCGTGGTAGCGGTACGTCGCCGCGCCCGGCGTGACCTCCACCTGGCTGAACAGCGTCGTCTGCCACGGCAGGGTCAACGGTGTCAGCCGGGCCTCGTTGTAGGAGGCGGAGACGGCACCGGCGTACTTGTACCCGGTGACGTGACGGATCTTGAGACGCCAGTTCATGCTCACGACCCACCCCAAGCGACGGTGCCCCACGTGACGGGCGCGGATTGCGGGAAGTACCGGGCCGTGATCGCGGCACTGGCCGTCGCGCACGTCTGCTGCAACGCGCGCAGGTGCTGCGGCAGCTCGCTGAGCAGCGTGGTCATTTCCGCGTACTCCAGCCGGGTGCGGACCTGGCCGATCGGCCGCCGGGCCGGGTCGGTCACGCCGGCCCGCTCGGTGGTCGGCGCCAGCTCGTGCAGGCACTGCTCCGCCGTGCCGAGCGCGTGCAGCGCGGACCGGGGGAACAGGCGGTCGAGCAGCAGGAACTCGGTGACCCGCTGCGGATCGAAGGTCCCGCCGTGGGTCCGCAGGAACGCCTCGTCGGCACCGCAGGAGCGCAGCACCGTCCGCCAGCCGGTGACCTCGTCGGGCGTGGTGGCCTGGATGGACAGCAGCCGGGCGGTCATGTCGACGCGCTCCAGGGACCGCCCCAGGACCAGGAACCGCCAGCCGTCGTCGCGGCTCATCGTGGATTCGGCGAGCCCGGCCAGTACCGCCGCACGCTCACGCACATAACTGAGGAACACGGTCGGTCCGAGGCGCTCGGCCGCCACCCGCCGGGAGGCCAGCGTGTGCCAGGTGACGTTGAGGCACTCCCACATCTCGCTGGAGATCGTCTCGCGCACGCCGCGGGCGTTGTCGCGGGCCGCCACGATCGCGCCGGAGATGGCGCTTGGATCCTCGGCGTCGAACGCGAGCAGTTCCAGCACGTCGCCTGTGGTGATGCGGCGGTCCTGCGGCGTCGGGGCGCCCAGGATCGACATGAGCGTGCGGCAGGCGGCGTCCTCGTCGGCCCACGGGTCTTCGAGCAGCCGGCCCAGGAAGGCGTCGAGGATGCGTGCGGTGTCGTCGGCCCGCTCGACGTAGCGGCCGATCCAGAACAGGGATTCCGCGATACGGCTCAGCATCGTGTCACCTCCGCCTTGCTCCGGTGCCATGAGACACCCTGAGCTTTCTGGTGAGCGGCCCCTCCGCTCCGCCCGCTCACTGCCCCGCCATCTGTGCGGCCGCGGGTCCGCTGTCGCGCGGCCCGCTGGAGGTGTCGCGCGGCTCCAGCGGGATCCGTTGCCGCGCCGGGGGTGCGGGGTCGCCGGGGTGCGCCAGGACCCACGTGTCCTTCGACCCGCCGCCCTGGCTGGAGTTCACCACCAGCGCGCCCTCGGGCAGGGCGACGCGGGTCAGGCCGCCCGGGAGCAGCCAGATCTCGTTGCCGTCGTTGACCGCGAACGGCCGCAGGTCGATGTGCCGCGGTGCGACCCGGTCGCCGAGCAGGGTGGGCGAGGTGGACAGCGCGACAGGGCGCTGGGCGATCCAGCCGCGGGGGTCTTTCTCGACGGCCGTGCGCAGCGCGGCGAGCGCCTCCGGGCCGGCCTGCGGGCCGATCACGATCCCCTTGCCGCCGGCACCGTCGACCGGTTTCAGTACGAGCTGATCCAGCCGGTCGAGGACGTCGTGCAGGACGTCGGGGTCGCGGTCGTCGAGCCGGTACGTCTCGACGTTGTCGATCAGCGGTTCCTCGGACAGGTAGTAGCGGATGAGGTCCGGCACGTACGTGTAGATCAGCTTGTCGTCGGCGACACCGTTGCCGACGGCGTTGGCGAGCGTCACCTGCCCGGCGCGGGCGGCGTTGACGATGCCTGGGCAGCCGATCACGGAGTCGGGCCGGAAGTGCAGCGGGTCGATGAACTCGTCGTCGACCCGGCGGTAGACCACGTGCACCGGGCGCTCGCCCTGCGTGGTGCGCATCCGCACCCGGTTGCCGCTGCAGACGAGGTCGCGACCCTCGACCAGTTCGACACCCATCAGGCGGGCCAGCAGGGCGTGCTCGAAGTACGCCGCGTTGTAGACACCGGGCGTGAGCACCACGACGGTCGGGTCGTCGACGCCCTCGGGCGCCGCGGCCCGCAGCGCCGCCAGCAGGCGGGCCGGGTAGTCGTCGACCGGGCGCACCCGCGCGTCGGCGAACAGCGCGGGCATGGTGTGGGTCAGCGCGCGCCGGTTCTCGATGACGTACGACACTCCCGAGGGAATGCGCAGGTTGTCCTCGAGGACGCAGAACCGGCCCTGCTCGTCGCGGACCAGGTCGACGCCGCTGATGTGCACCCGCACCCCGTTGGGCGGCTCGACGCCATACGCCTGGCGGTGGAAGTGCGCACTGGTGGTGATGAGCTTGCGGGGCACCACGCCGTCGTGGAACACCCGGCCGGCGCCGTAGATGTCGGCGAGGAACGCCTCGAGCGCCTTGACCCGCTGCTGCACGGCGGCGGTCAGCAGGTCCCACTCGGCCGCGTCGAGGATGCGGGGGATCAGGTCGAGCGGGAACGGCCGCTCCTCACCCGCGTAGGCGAAGGTGACCCCGCGGTCGGTGAAGACGCGGGCCAACTGATCGGCGCGGAACCGCAGGTCGGCCGGTGCCAGCGGCTGGAGCGCGGCGAACAGCGATCGGTAAGGGGACCGCGGTTGCCCGGGACGCTCGAACATCTCGTCCCATGCCTCGAACATGCCCCCGGACATCGAGTAGTCATCGAAGATGTCCGCCATGACGAGAGCCTAGGTACGAACCGTTTCGGGCGCATTACCTGTGTGTTTTGACGCCGATCTTGCGTCGGCCCGCCACCCGCCCGCGTCAGTCGAGGCCGAGGTCGCGGCGGAGCTTCGCCACGTGTCCCGTCGCCTTGACGTTGTAGAGAGCGCGCTCGATGTGGCCCTTCTCGTCGATCACGAAGGTCGAGCGGATCACACCCAGGACCGTGCGGCCGTAGTTCTGCTTCTCGCCATAGGCACCGTAGGCCCGCAGCACCGAACGGTCGGGGTCGGAGACGAGCGGGAAGGTGATCGCGTCGCGCTCGCGGAACTGTGCCAGCTTCGCCGGTGAGTCGGGGGAGATTCCCACGACCTCGTAGCCGGCGGCCTTCAGCGACGCCAGGTTGTCACGGAAATCGCACGCCTGCTTCGTGCAGCCGGGGGTCATCGCCGCCGGGTATGCATACAGAACGACCTTGCGGCCGCGAAGGTCGGTGAGCGACAACGGCTCGTCGCGGTCCGTCTGCAGCGTGAACTCGGGGGCGGTGTCACCCGGCTCCAGGCGCGTCGTGGTCATGCTGTGGACTCTATCGCGTGAGGCTTCGGTCCGAGGGGGCCCATAGCGGTGCGTCCATGGCGAAATGACGGTGCGTCAGTGGGAACTTTTCGGGACCGACCCCCGACTACCCGCAGATGACCGGCGCGAAATCATGAACGCATGACCCGACGTAGATGGTCCATCCCCCTGGCGATGCTTCTCGGGGCGTTGTTCATCCTGGTGCTGCCCGCCGCGCCCGCCAGCGCGCACGCGACGCTCGTCAAGACGGCCCCTGTCGCCGGCACCGTGCTCGACCAGTTGCCGGGCGAGGTCACGCTGACCTTCAGCGAGTCTGTGCGCATCGTCCCGGACAAGATCAGGGTCATCGGGCCGGACGGCGGCCGCGTCGACACCGGCAAGCCGGTCGCCCGCGACACCGAGCTGGTCATCCCGCTCAAGTCGGGCGGGCCGAAGGGCACATATCTCGTCAGCTACCGGGTCATCTCGGCCGACAGCCATCCGATCAGCGGCGGCTACAGCTTCTCCTACGGTGAAGTGTCCGCGACGCCGAACGACAGCGGCGACGCGACGGCGCAGACCGACGGCGTGGTCAAGAACGCCATGTCGGTCGCGCGCTTCCTCGGGTTCGCCGGCCTCGTGCTGTTCATCGGCCCGGCCCTGATCCTGTTCGCCCTCTGGCCCCGCCGGCTCTCCGGCCGGCAGCCCGGCCGGGTCGCCCTGGTCGGCGCCGGCCTGCTCGCGTTGAGCACGATCCTGGAGTTGTACCTCCAGATTCCGTACACCGCGGGCACGTCCGTCTTCGACGTCTCGTCCGCCGCCGCGCGGGAGGTCCTGGGCACGCCGTTCGGCGCCGCCCACCTGATCCGGCTCGCCGCCGTCGTCGCCGCGACCCTCCTGCTGCGACCGCTGGTCGCCGGGCGGGCCGGCAAGGTCGACCAGACGCTGCTGGTGATCCTCGCCATCGTCGGCCTCGCCACCTGGCCCATCTCCGGGCATCCGAGCGCTTCACCGGTGCCGACCCTGACCGTCGTCGCCGACGTCGCCCACCTGGCGGCGATGTCCGTCTGGCTGGGCGGGCTGGTCATGCTCTTCGGGTTTCTGCTCCGCCAGGCGAACACCCGTGAACTGACCGCGATCGTGCCGGTCTGGTCCGGCTGGGCGCTGTTCGCGATCACCGTGCTGGTGCTCGCCGGCACCGCGCAGGCGCTCGTGGAGATCGGCACGATCGACGCGTTGACCGGCACCACGTACGGCCGCCTCGTCATCACCAAGGTCGCGCTGCTCGTCGTCGTGCTGGCGGTCGCGGCGTACTCGCGGCAGCTGACCAACCGCCGCTTCGTTCCCGCCGCCGCGGAGCGGTCCGACGAGGACAGCGAGGAGGACGAGGCCGACGAGGCCCCGCCCGCGCCCGCGGTGGGCGAGGGGGACCGCCGGCTGCTCCGGCGTGCCGTCCTGACCGAGGTGGCCGTCGCCGTTGTGGTGCTCGCGGTGACGTCGGTGCTGGTCCAGACCACGCCGGCGCGCAGTGCGCAGGCCGACCGGACGCCGTCGGGACCCTTCACCGGCACGATGAGCACCAACCTCATGAAGCTCCAGGTCGACGTCTCGCCCGCGACCGTCGGGCAGAACTCGGTCCACCTGTACGCCCTCAAGCCCGACGGCTCGGGACCGCTCAAGGTCGTCGAGTGGAAGGCGACCGCGGCCCTGCCCTCGAAGGGGATCGAGCCACTGGTCGTGCCGACGCTGGCGATCTCGGAGGACCACGCCGTGGGGCAGGTGTCGTTCGTGACGCCCGGCACGTGGGAGGTCAAGATCACCGCGCGTGTCGACGACCTGAACCAGTCGACGGTCACGGTGCAGGTACCGGTGAAATAACCCGCGACCGGTCTCGGCGATTTTGGGCATTTCGCGGGGTTTTCGCAGGTATTGTCGGTTCCAGAACACCGGGGGAAGGGGCCGCTGCCAATGGTCGTGCGTCTGGTTCGGGCAGGTGTCGGCGCGCTGCTGCTGCTCATCGCGGTACCGCTGGCGCTCGCCGGTGGCGGACTCTGGGTGACCATGGAGCATCGCGCCGCCGACGACACGTTCACAGCACGACTGGAGCGCGTCCACTCGGACGGTCACGCGGTGGTCGTGACCGACGTCGACGCGCTGCTGCGAGCCGACGCGCCGTTCGCGCGGGGTGGGCAGACCACGCTCAGCCTGTCGGCGCGTGGGTCCGGCGGCCCCGTGTTCATCGGCCTGGGCCCGGACGAGGACGTCGCCCGATACCTGGACGGGCTCGGCCAGTCGCGGATCACCCGGGTGCGGCTGGCGCGCGGCCCGCTGCCGGTCGAGGCGTCGGCCGTCCCGGCCCGCCCGGCGCCGGCCGACGCGGCCGTCCCCGCCCCGCCGTTGCCGGTCCCCGCCGGTCAGCTCTTCTGGATCGGGCGTAGCAGCCAGGTCGACGGCGCTGCGGAGCTCTCCTGGTCGTCGTCGGCGCTACGCGGCCGGCACCTGTCGCTGGTCGTCATGAACGCCGATGGCACGCCGGGCGTCGACGCCGCGCTCACCGCCCGGCTGGCTCCCGTATGGCTGGGCCCGACGACGGCCGGGCTGCTCGTGTTGGGCGGGGCCCTGTTCCTGATCGCGCTGCTGACGCTGGCATGGCCGCAGCGCCGCCGCACCGAGCCGCCGGCCCTGCCGGCGGTGCCGGCCCAGCCGACGCCGGCCACCCGGACCCGTGCGTCACTGCGCCGCAACCTGGCGGCGCCGAAGGATGCGCTGGCGACGATGTTCAACAAGCCGGTGAAATCCGGCGTGGCGGACGCCGAGCCGTCCGCGGTGGCGGTCGCGGGCGAGCCGGCGCCGGCCGGGACCGGGCCGGCGGACGACACCGAGGCGGCGAGCGGTGCCGAGGCGGTGACCAGCGCCAAAGCTGTGATCAGCGCCGAGGTGGTGGCCGGCGCCGAGGTGGTGGCCGGTGCCGAGGCGGTGACCAGCGCCGAAGCTGCGATCAGCGCCGAGGTGGTGGCCGGTGCCGAGGTGGTGGCCGGCGCCGACGCGACGGACGAGGCGTCGGCCGGTGCGGAGGCCGGGACCGATGCGCGCGCCACCGGCGAGGCGGCCGGCGCCGCGAACACGGCGGCTCGGGCCACCGGCGGGACGGCCGATGCCACCGGCAAGGCACCGGTCGGCGGGGAGGCCGCCACGACCGACGCCGACACCGACGCCGACGATGAGGCGGCGACCGAACCGGTGCCGGCGGCCCCGATCACGCTTTCCAACCCCATGCTCGCCGGCGTCCTGGCGGCCATCATGGCCGACGCGCCGGGGAGGCCCGCCGCGAAGGACGAGGACGTCGACGTGGCGAGCCTGCCCGAGAGCGAACTGGACCGCCCCGTGCCCGAAGGCTCCGAGCTGGACCCCGACGAGCGCGGCCCGGTCGAGCTGCCGCCGCTGCCGGCCATGCCCGCCATCGAGTTGCAGTTCACCTGGGCGCCCGTCGCTGTGGCGGAGCCGGAGAAGTCCCAGGAGTCCGAGGAATCCGAGGAGTCCAGGGACCGCGACACCGCCTCCTCCGGCACCCGCTGAGGCGTCAGGGGGAGGGCGTACCACCACGGCGGCGGAAGAAGACCACACCGCCGCCGACTGCGCCGAGCAGTACCACCGCCACGACCAGCCACACCCACCACGATCCGCCGCCGGAATCGGTGCTGGACCGTGCGGCGTCGCTCGGCGACGCCACGCCTGAGGACGCTGCGGCTGCCGTCGACGCGGCGGCCGTGGGGACGGTCGACGGTGAACCCGACCCGACCACCGGGGCGGTCGGGGACGGCACCGCCGAAGGCGGGGCGGCGGCGCCCTGCACGGTGAAGGAGAAGCTGCCGTTCGTCTTGTGGCCGTCCGAGCCCGTCAGCTCCCACGTGACCGTGAAGCGGCCGGTCTTCGTGCTCTTCACCGGCTGCAGGACCGTGTTGCCGCGCGGCGAGATCGGGCTGCTGTTCACCTCGGTGCCGTCCGGGTCGCGCACCGTGACCTTCGGCACGATCGGCAGCATGTCGGTGAACGTGAGTCGTACCACTTCCGGCAGCGTCGGCACGGTCGAGTTCGCGGCGGGGTCACTCTGCCGCAGCGTCGTGTGCGCCGAGGCCGGAGTGGCCAGAACCAGGGCGCCGGCCAGCGTCGCCAGCAGCGTGGCGCCGATCAGGCGCGCGAGAGCACGAGCGGTCACCCGCGCAGGATAGGACACTTCGGGCGCGCAGCGGACAGCGGCGACGAGCGGTATAGGTGGTTGCGTGCACCAAGGAGTGAGAAGTCGGCCGGATGAACACTAGGCTGTCTGGTGTGGGTGATCTTTTGGTCTGGATCGACTGTGAGATGACGGGACTCGATCTGGGTAAGGACGCGCTGATCGAGGTCGCGGCGCTGGTGACCGATCCGGATCTCAACGTGCTCGGCGAGGGTGTCGACGTGGTCATCCACGCCGACGAGGCCCAGCTCGGCGGCATGCAGGAGGTGGTCCGCGAGATGCACAGCCGGTCCGGCCTCACCGAGGCCGTGCGGGCGTCGTCCGTGACCGTCCCCGAGGCCGAGGACCTCATCATGGACTACATCACCCAGCACGTCCCGGATCCGCGCACGGCCCCGCTCTGCGGCAACTCCATCGCGACCGACCGCGGGTTCCTGGCGCGGGACATGCCCCGGCTCGACAACCACCTGCACTACCGCATGATCGACGTCTCGTCGATCAAGGAGCTGTGCCGCCGGTGGTACCCGCGGGTGTACTTCGGCCAGCCCGCCAAGGGCCTGGCGCACCGCGCGCTGGCGGACATCCGGGAGAGCATCCGCGAGCTGGAGTACTACCGCCGGACCCTGTTCGTGCCGCTGCCCGGTCCGGACGTCGAGGCGGCGAAGGCCATCGCGGCGGAACTGCGCCGGGAAGGTGACACGAACGCGCCATAACCCTGTCGACGGATCCCGGGGGCGATGCCCTACTATTAGCGGGCACGTTCATGGTGGCTGTAGCTCAGTTGGCAGAGCACCGGGTTGTGGTCCCGGGTGTCGAGGGTTCAAATCCCTTCAGTCACCCCACTCCAAACGGCCCCCGTCAGCAGACGGGGGCCGTTTCGCATGTGCGGCACAAGCGTGCGGCCCCCGTCCGGAGACGGGGGCCGCACGACATGGAGCCGTGCACAGGGTCAGATCGGCAGCAGCGCGAGGCGCCCGTGGTACTCGTCGCCGATCCGGTCCGTGTCCGAGCCGACCAGCAGCCCCTGCGGCGTGGCCAGCAGTGCCCGCGCGCCGACGCCCCGGGGGTTGCGCTTCGGGTTCCAGTCCGTGGCCTTGCCCGTGGCCGGGTTGATCGCCGCGATGCCCGGCCGGGCGACCGCGCCCGGGCCGGCCGACTCGCGGCCCTGCGGGTTGTCCATCCAGCGCTGGTGGCCGCCGACATAGATCGCCGCGCCCGTGTCGGCCACCGAGTACAGCGAGTCGCCGCCGGTCCAGTTGATCCACAGCGGTCGGTGCATGCCCGTCCCGCGCAGGTCGAACCGCGCCGCGGTGTCGCACATCAGCTTCTCGCCCCACTTGCGGCCGGTGGTGACGATCGTCGCGTACGTGCCCGTGGGGTCGAAGTCGATGGCGCGCAGGTACGTCTCGAAGCCCGCCCGGCAGGGTTTGGTGTACGTGTCCGTGTACCAGTCCGCCAGGCGCGCGGGTGCGCCGGCGGGGATGTCGACCATGACGACCTGGGCCCGGTACTGCCCGCCGGCCTGCTCGACGGCCCCGATCGCCCCCAGCCGGGTGCCGTCCGGGGTCAGGGCCAGGTCCTCGAGCTTGACCCGCGTCAGGTGCGGCGCGGCCAGCTTGAGGTCGAACGTGGGGTCGGCGATCCCGGTGCTCGCGTTGAGGCGGGCCAGGCCGACCCGGTCGAGCGTACCGATCCGGCTGAACGAGCCGGCCGCGTACAGCCACGGCCCGAAGGCGATCAGGCTGCGGACGTCGCCCCAGTTGATCGTGCCGGTGAAGGCGGGCACGCGGCTGCCGTCGGCCAGGCTGAGCTGCGCGATGCCGCGCTGCGGCGCGCCGCCGACCCGCCGGAACGCGCCGCCGGCGTAGACCGTGTTGTCCGGGCCGGGAGCCAGCGTCAGCACCACGTCGTCGACCTGCGGCGCGAAGGGCAGGATCTCGCCGGTCGAGGCGCGGTACGCGAAGAGGTTGCTCCGCTTGTACCGCGTCTTCCGGGTGGCGTCGGCCACGTTCTGGAAGTCGCCGCCGACCACAACCGTGTCACCGACCAGGGCGAAGGCGCGTACCTCGCCGTCGAGGACGTGCGGCGTGTAGTCAACCGGGTTCGTCGACACCGGCGCCGGGTGGTTCAACGCCGCCGAGGCGGGGATGGCGACCGCGACCGCGGCCAGTGCTGTCGCCGCGGCGGCGATCAGGCGTCGGCGCATTCGAGCTCCTTCGTCGTGGAAAGCCCCACATGGGGCGTTATTCCACTAACGAGGAAACGTTACGAAAGAAGCTTGTTCAGACGATCCGTCCGATTAGCCCCGAAGGAGTGTCGTCGTCCGCGTTGACCATAAAGTGGGCGGCACGCTCGAGGTACTCCCACAGCACGGCCTCGTGCTCCGGATCGAGCCCGAGCGCGTCAACCGCCCGGCGCATCTGCCGCAGCCAGGCGTCGCGCTCGGCCGGGCCGATGCGGAACGGCGCATGACGCATCCGCAGCCTGGGGTGGCCGCGGCGCTCGGAGTAGGTGCTGGGGCCACCCCAGTACTGGATAAGGAAGAGCCGGAACCGCTCGTTGGCGGGCCCGAGGTCCTCTTCGGGGTACAGCGGGCGCAGGATCGGGTCGTCGGCGACGCCTGCGTAGAACTCGTCGACCAGCTTGCGGAACGTGGGCTCGCCGCCGACGAGCTCGTAGAAGTTGGGGGCCGTCGTCACACCATCAACTATGCCGTGCCGGTTGCGACGGTGGCGGTGGCGGTAGGCCACCCAGCTCCGCGGTGCGCTCCGAGAGGTCGACGGTCCGCTCGGCCGGGTCGAGCATCGCCGGCTGGCGGACGCCCGGGCCCGGGGAGGGCCGGGGCCGCCTGGCCGGCAGCGGGACGCGGCCCAGGTCGATGGTGACCTCGCCGAAGTCGTCGGCGGTCTCCGGGGCGCGGCGGGCCTGTTCCTCCGCGGCGACCTGGATCTTGTTGGCGGCGATCGCGTCGGCGATGGTGGCGTGTGCCGGCCATATGGTGAGGATCACGGCCATGATGACCACGCCGGCCATGCTGAAGTATCCGACCACCTCGGCGAGCGCGTGGTTCGAGGCCAGCCAGCCGGTGAAGATGATCGCGGCGCCCTGGATGAGCTGCACGCCGCTCTGCATGACGCCGAAGGCGCGGGCCCGGTACGCCGGGGGCAGCACCTGGACGAACAGCCCGTTGGTGGCGGGGAGCGTGCTGGCCATCGCGGCGCCGGAGATCAGGGTCATGGCGACCACGCCGACGATGTTCGGGTGGAACACCGACGGCACCAGCGCCAGCGGCGTGATGATCGCGACCGGGCGGATGAGCTTGATCCGCTGCTGCGGCTTGACCAGCCAGGTGACCAGTGCGCTGCCGATCATGAAGCCGGCTGCGGCGGCGACCATGATGACGCCGAGGTAGACGGGGTTGGGGCCGCCGGCGAGCTCGGCCGACCAGGCGGCGGCCAGACCCTCGGGCACCACGCCGAAGCAGACCCCGCAGAAGACGAGCAGCGCGATGGCGCGCATGACCGGCGAACGGAAGACGACCGAGTAACCCTCGATGCTCTCCCGGATCAGGTTGGTCCGCTGCTCGACCTTCAGGCTCGGAGGGCGCTCCTGGACCCGGAGGAGGATCAGCAGCCCGGACGTGGCGAACGTGGCCGCGTTGAACAGCAGCGCGTATCGCGCGTCGACGGCGGTCAGTGCCGCGCCGGCCGCATAACCGGCGATCAGCGCGATCTGGGCGGCGGAGCGCTGCATGGTGAGCGCGGTGATGTACTGCTCGCCCTGCACGATCCGAGGCAGCAGTGCCGAGCGCGCCGAGTCGAACGGCGGGCTGAGCAGCGCGTTGACGAACAGCAGGCCGATCAACAGCACGACCGGCAGCCCGCCGAAGACGGCGAGACCGATCATGATCACCATGCGGATCACGTCACTGATGATCATGATCTTGCGGTACGAGTAGCGGTCCGCCACCGCGGCCAGCACGGCACCGAAGCCCAGCCAGGGCAGATAACTGATCGCGAAGGCCGCGGCCGACGCGATCGGCGACTCGGTGCGCATGTAGACCAGCGCAATGATGGCGGCGCGCGCGACGTTGTCGCCGAACCACGACAGCGAGCTTGCGGCGAAAACGGCGAGATACTCGCGGTTGGCAAGCGTCTCGCCGATGGTCGCCGGGTGGTTGGCGGACTCGTCGGGGTCTGGCACCGGCGGAGCCCCCTTCCATCGGTCACGACAGCGGCGTCATGCGTTCGCGGGCGCGGCCGAACCGGTCAATTCAGCACCAAGAGGGGTCATTTGGCGCCGGACCGGGACACTGTGCAGCGATGCACCTGAACGAACGGACGATAACCGACTGACCACCCGACGCGCGACCCTACCCGACGGGTTAGTCGCAGATGATCGCGAGATTGGACAATCCAGCCGTTCCGGCGAATCAGGTCGGGCCGCCCTGCCCCGTGTCGCCGTTGTTGTCGGCCGCCGGGCGGATGAACATGCGCGCGGCGTTCAGCTGGGCCGTTATGCCGGCCCGCTCGAGCGCCTCGGTGAGCCGGCGGCGCAGTTCCCGCCCGACCCGCCACTGCGCCTCGGTCGAGGTCTTGACCGTGGTCCGCAGAACGGCGCCGTCGGCGGTGATCTGCTCGACGCCGAGGACGGTCGGCGGGTCGATGAAGTCGTCGACGAAGTCCGGATCCGCGGCGACCGTGGCGGCCGCCTCGCGCAGGACCGCGGTGGCCTGGTCGATCGAGACGAAACCGACGGGCACGTCGATGTTGACGACGGCCCAGCCCTGGCTCTTGTTGCCGACCCGGATGATCTCGCCGTTGCGCACGTACCAGACCACGCCGGCGGCGTCACGGATCGTGGTGATCCGCAGACCGACCGCCTCGACGGTGCCCGACGTCTCGCCGACGTCGACGACGTCACCCACGCCGTACTGGTCCTCCAGCAGCATGAACAGGCCGGCGATGAAGTCCTTGACCAGGTTCTGCGCGCCGAAGCCGATCGCCAGGCCGGCGATACCGGCACTGGCCAGCAGCGGGCCGAGGTTGAGCCCGACCTCGCCGAGTACGAGCATGGTCGCGATCGTGAAGACGACCGCGGAGGCGATGCTGCGCAGCACCGACCCGAGCGCCCGGGCCCGCTGGTTGCGGCGCTCGATCGGCAGCGCGAGGGCGGTGGGGAGGCGGTTGCGGAACGGGCGCAGGAGCGAGCCGCCCGACTCGTTGTCCGCGACGGTGTGCTTGATCAGCCGGTCGATCGCCCGGTGGATCAGGGTCCGGATCAGCAGCGCCACGATGACGATCAGCAGGATCGTCAACGGTTTGACCAGCATCCAGTAGCTGCTCTCGGCCAACCACTTGACCTTGGTCTGCTCGTAGACGATCTCGCAGACATCGCTGACCTTGACGCAGCTCGGTCCGGGGTTCGGGGTGGCGGGGGATTCCTCCAGCGGCAACGCCAGGGGGCTGATCACGGAGCTCCTCAGAAACCGGTGCGAACCGGGGTAAGTCCGCACAAACGTCCGTCGGGTCAGGCGAAGGTTCACCCGACGGCCGCAAATAGTACGTGCAATCCGAGGATCTATCAGGGACGATTAGCGCACGGCTCCGTTCCGGAGCCGCCGCAGCGACCTTCAACAGGGAGATTCCTTCACGCACTAGGGGGACGGCGATGCCTGACATACGACCCGCACGAGTGTCGGGTGCGCTTGTGCTCAACGCCACCTACGAACCGCTGTGTGTCGTCTCTGTCAGACGTGCCACCATCCTGGTCCTGACGTCGAAGGCTGTCTGTGTCGCTGACGGTGAGGGCATCCTCCACAGTGCCAACGACCAGTTGCCGGTCCCGTCGGTCGTCCGGCTCACCCGCTACGTCCGGGTGCCGTACCGCACGCACATAGGTCTCTCCCGCCGCGGCATATTCGCCCGTGACGGATGGCGATGCGCCTACTGCCGCGGCCCGGCCGAGACCATCGACCACGTGATGCCACGCAGCCGCGGCGGCCGGCACGCCTGGGAGAACGTCGTCGCCGCCTGCGCCCGGTGCAACCACACCAAGGGCGACAAAACGCCAGCCGAGCTCGGCTGGCGTTTGCATACCGCCCCCATTGCGCCGAAGGGCGTCGCGTGGCGCGTGCTGGGCCACCGCACCCCCGACCCGCGCTGGGCGGACTGGCTCGACCTGCCCTCCGACGGCCTGACCCTGGGCCAGGCCGCCTGACCCGTCCGCCCGTCGGATGGTGAGCGGGCAGCACCGCACGTCGACCGGGTCGTGATCGACGTGGTGCGGATCCCACGGTGTGAGGCCCCCCACCCGGTGTGCCGCAGTGGTGGCCGCCACCATGCCGGCACCCGCACCCGGCCGAGCGGCGCTTCGGGAAAGCTTCGGCAATGCTTCGGGAATGTGGAAACGCGCACGGAAGTGACCGATCGGGTCATGGCCGTAGGGCATTTCGGCATACTGACGCGGGAGCTTCATGGCGGGTGACGGCAGGTCGGCACCCCCGGTTTTCAAGGTCGGATACCCCCGGCAACGGGCTGGTCATGCGCGCCCGCTAACGTGAAGCCGGTCTTTTAGTCCCTTCGACGCCTGGGGGCGTTGAGCTTGTCCATCATCGAGACGACGCTGATCTTCGCCGGGATCCCGGTAGCGGTCATCGTGCTGATCGCTGGCGCCGTCTACGCTGGGGGAGGTTCCCGGCGTAGCAAGCGCTACCGGCCCGGACGGCCGTTCGAGTTCACGCCCGTCTGGTTCCTGTCCGCACCGGAGCAGTTGACCAAGGCGCCGAGCGCCCATGAGCTACCCGGCACGCGGCGAGCCGAGCTGACCACGGGCGGCAGCGAGGCCGTGACCGAATGGTCCGGCGACAGGGCGCAGCCGCACGTCATGGGAGGCGCAAGTGACCGGTGGTAACGGCGCTGGCCTGGCCGGCCAGCCCGACGTTCTCAACGGGCCGTTCACCACGCGCCAGTTGCTGCGCCTCGACGAGGCGCTCCGGCTGGCCGACTCGTCGACCGGCCTGACGTTCAGCATCTACGTCGGCGAGCTGGACGAGCCGACCCGTGGGAGCACGGAGAAGCTGCACGGTCAGCTCGCCGACCCGCCGCACTCGGTGCTCATCGCCGTGTCGCCCAACCAGCGCGTCCTGGAGATCGTGACGGGCGGCGAGGCCCGTCGTCGCCTTCCAGACCGCGCCGCCAAGCTGGCCGCCCTGTCCATGGCTGCCGCGTTCGGCGGCGGTGACCTGGCCGGCGGCCTGGTCGCCGGCCTGGCTCAGATGGCCGACCACGCCGGTCGTTCCTGAGCCGTTCGCTTCGTCAAACGCTGGTCGGACCTGTTCACGGTCCGACCAGCGTTTGTGCTGTGGCCCTGCACGCCGTTGCTCACGGGCCGTTGTGCTGTCCGAGGCCAGCCGAGGAGGCATGGCCGGTCGATGAGCCGGTCTGGCCGAGGAAGCCACGGCCGAGCGGGAAAGCCGGGCCGGCGAAGGCGTCGGAAACAGGAACCGGGCCCGGAGCCGCCGAAAGGAACGGCGGCGACCGGGCCCGGTCTCCTCGCGGCTACGCCGCGGACGCGTCCTTGGCCCTTGCCTTCAGGGCGCGGACGATGCCGTCGCGGCCCTCGCCGACCAGGCGGCGCAGCGGGGCCGGGCGGCCGGGCTCGGCGAGCCAGGCCTCGGTGCGGGCCACCGTCTCCTCGCCGATCTGGAACGCGGGGTAGCCGAGCTCCACGAACTCCGCGGCGGGCTCGCTGTCCCGGTTCTCCCACACCGTCATCAGGGCGTCGAAGTAGGCGGCCGAGTACGGCGCGGTGAGGGCCGTCTGCGCGGAGTGCTGGAAGCCCTGCAGCATCGAGCGCTGCAACCAGTTCGGCAGCTGGTGGTCCTCGACCAGCCTGCGCCAGGTCTCGGCCTTCGACTCGGCCGTGGGGACGAGGGCGCGGGCCAGGGCGGCCTGGCGCTCGCCGCTCGCGGTGCGGTCGCGGTCGAGTTCGCTCTCGATCTCGGCCGGGTCGGCGGCGCCGTTGGCGATGAGGGCGTGCAGGATGCCCCAGCGGAGGTCGGCCTGGATGGTGAGGCCCGCGGGAACGTCCTCGCCGCGCAGCCAGCCCGACAGCACCGCCAGGTCCTCGGGTGTCCGAGCGGCGGCGGCGAACGAGCGCGCCCACGCCAGCTGGAAGCCGCTGCCCGGCTCGGCGTCGCGCAGGGCGGCGCGGGCCGTCGCGGCGATCTGGGCCCAGCCCTGCGGTGACCATGCCGGGTCGGCGTAGAAGACCAGCGCGGACTGGGCCTGACGGATCGTCGCCGTCACCAGGTTGATGTCCTTCTCGGCCGGCAGGCCGACGGTGACCAGCTTGACGTAGTCGCGGGCGGCCAGCTCGGCGTCGCGGACCATGTCCCACGAGGCCGACCAGACCAGGGCGCGAGCCAGCGAGTTGTCGAGGCCGTCGATGTGCTCGACCACGGTGGCCATGGAGCGCGGGTCGAGGCGGAGCTTCGCGTACGTCAGGTCTTCGTCGTTGAGCAGCAGCACGTCGGCGGCCTTGCGGCCGACCAGCGCGGTGATCTCGGTCCGCTCGCCGTCGACGTCCGCCTCGATCAGCTCGCGACGGACCAGACCGCCCTCGACCAGGTCGTAGAGGCCGATGCCGATGCGGTGGGTGCGCAGCGTCGGGTAGGCGGCCGGGGCCTCCTGGCGGACGATCACCCGCTCGTAGGTGCCGTCGGCGCCGATCGTCAGCTCCGGGCGCAGCGTGTTGACCTGGGCGGTCTCCAGCCACTGTGCGGCGAACTTGCGCAGCTCCTTGCCGCTGGCGGTCTCCAGCGCCGACAACAGGTCGTCGAAGGTCGCGTTGCCCCACTGGTGCTGCTGGAAGTAGGCGCGCAGGCCGGTGCGGAACGCGTCGATGCCGACGTACGCGACGAGCTGCTTGATGACGCTCGCGCCCTTCGCATACGTGATGCCGTCGAAGTTGACCTCGACCGCCTCGACGTCGGGCATCTCGCAGTACACCGGGTGGGTCGAGGACAGCTGGTCCTGCCGGTAGCCCCAGTTCTTGCGCACGGAGAGGAACGTCGTCCACGCGTCCTTGAAGCGGGTCGCGTGCGTGTTGCACCAGTGGCTGGCCCACTCGGCGAACGACTCGTTGAGCCACAGGTCGTCCCACCAGCGCATGGTCACGAGGTCGCCGAACCACATGTGGGCGAGCTCGTGCAGGATCGTGTTGGCGCGCTGCTCGTACTCGAAGTCGGTGACCGGCGAGCGGAAGATGTAGTGCTGCTCGGCGTGGACGACGCAGCCGAAGTTCTCCATCGCGCCGGCGTTGAACTCGGGGGAGTAGACCTGGTCGTACTTCGGCAGCGGGTAGCGGATCCCGAACTCCTCGTGGAAGAAGTCGAACCCCTGCTTGGTCACCAGGTTGATCTCGTCGGCGTCGAGGTACTGCCGCATCGACTGGCGGCAGAAGACGCCGAGGTCGATGCCGTCGTGCGTGTCACGGACCTCGTGGTAGGGCCCGGCGCACACGGCGGTGATGTAGGTGCTCATGCGCGGCGTGGGCGCGAAGTGGCGGGTGAGGCCCTCCAGGCTCGCCAGCGGCATGTTCGAGATGACCTTCCAGTGCGCCGGCGCGGTGACGTGGAAGGTGAACTCCGCCTTGAGGTCGGGCTGGTCGAAGCACGCGAAGACCCGCTGCGCGTCGGCCGTCTCGAACTGGCTGTAGAGGTACACCTCCTTGTCGACCGGGTCGACGCTGCGGTGCAGGCCCTGGCCGGTGGTCGAGTACGCACAGTCGGCGTCGACGACCAGCACGTTGTCGGCGGCGAGCCCGGTCAGCCGCAGTCCGTCCTCGGTCGACCAGCCCGAGATGTCCAGCGGCTCCCCGTTGAGGGTGGCGCTGCGCAGGCTTGCGGCGGCGATCTCGATGAAGGTGCCGGCACCCGGCTCGTGGCAGGTGAACCGCACCTCGGTGATCGACCGGAACGTGCCCTCGCCCGGATGGCCGGCGCCATCCGTCAGGTCGAGGCTGATGTCGTACGCCGCGATGTCGAGCAGGTGGGCCCGCTCGACCGCCTCGACCTGGCGTAGGTTGCGTACACCGGCCACGTGTCGTCTCCTGTCGTATCGCTGTGGCCGTCCCCGTCGACGGCGTCACCCCGAGTCTTCCATGTTCCAGGACGACACTGGAGGAGTGGCTCAGGTCACCTCCTGTCCGGGTGGTATGGATCGCGGCCCAGGAGTAAGGATCGAACCGAATTTCCGACTCTTTCACTAGAGAGGTGATCGTCCCGTGTCCGAAGATCGTGTCATCGCTGACATGTGGTTCGACCCACGCTGCCCATGGGCCTGGATCACGTCTCGTTGGCTCCTCGAGGTGGAGCAGGTCCGTCCGGTGGACGTGCGGTTCCACGTCATGAGCCTGTCCATCCTCAACGAGGGCCGCGACGAGTTGCCGGAGAAGTACAAGGAGGGTCTGGCAAAGGGTTGGGGGCCGGTGCGCGTGGCGATCGCCGCCGAGCAGAAGTTCGGCAACGAGGTGCTCCGCCCGTTCTACACCGCGCTCGGCACCCGCATCCACCACGAGAAGCAGGAGCTGGGCGAGGAGCTCTACCGCGCCGCGCTCACCGAGGCCGGCCTGCCCGCCGGGCTCGCCGAGTTCGCGGAGTCGACCGAGTTCGACGCGCAGTTGCGTGAGAGCCACTTCGCCGGGATGGACCCGGTGGGCATGGACGTCGGCACTCCGGTGATCCACGTCCCCGGCGTCGACGGCAAGCTCATCGCCTTTTTCGGCCCCGTCGTCACCCCCACGCCGCGGGGTGAGGCGGCCGGTCGCCTATGGGACGGCACCCTGCTCGTCGCCGGCACGCCGGGCTTCTACGAGCTCAAGCGCACCCGCGATGTGGGACCTTCGTTCGACTGAAGTGTAGGCTGCCTACCTGTGCGGCGGTTCTTCACACCTCGGTGGGTGCTCTGGCATGTCCTGGCACTCGCCGGGGTGGCCGTCTGCATGTTGGCGGGTTGGTGGCAATACGAGCGGGCGACGGCGGGCAACATGCTCAGCTGGGCCTACACCGTGCAGTGGCCACTCTTCGCGCTGTTCGTCGTCTTCCTCTGGGTCCGGGCCGTGCGCGACGCCCGCGGCGTCAGCGAGCCCAAGCCCGCGCCGCCGCCCTTGCGCCCGCTGAAGGCGCCGGTGCCCGTGCGGCACGACGACGATCCAGAGCTGGCCGAATACAACCGCATGCTCGCCTGGCTCGCCGCCAACCCTGACCGACGTCCCAGCGACTTCCCCGGATGAGGTACATGTCCGCGACGCCCTTGAACCCCGCCCTCACCCGCTACCGGGTCATCGCCTGGATCGTCGGTGTGCTGCTGATCGTGCTGACGGTCGGGACGGTCCTGAAGTACACGACCGAGGACGAGACCCTCGTGGCGCTCGTCGGGCCGGCACACGGCTTCCTCTACATGGTCTATCTGGTGCTCGCCGCCGACCTGGCCCGGCGGGCGAAGTGGACGCTGGGCTTCACGGCGTTGATCCTGCTCGCCGGCACCGTGCCGTTCCTGTCGTTCGTCGCCGAGCGGGTCGTCACCCGGCGGGTGCAGGCCGCCTCAGCCTCCAGCCCGGTACGCAGCACCGTGTGAGTCCACGCAGTGCGGGTCGTCCTCGCAGTGGTCGACCTGCAGCGTGGTGTGGCCGATGTCCCACCGCTCGCGCAGGCGGGTCTCGATCGCGGCCCGCACCGCATGGCAGTCACCCTCCTGCGCGACCAGCACATGTGCCGACAGCGCCGGATAACCCGAGGTGACCTGCCACACGTGCAGGTCGTGCAGCTCGACCACACCCGGCACCGCGCACAGCTCCCGGCCGAGTGCCGCCGGGTCCATGCCGGACGGTGCGGCCTCCAGGAAGATGCGGCCGGAGTCGCGGACCAGCCCGAGCCCGGAGCGGATCATGAGCGCGGCCACGACCAGTGACGCGATCGCGTCCGCCCGGTAGAACCCGGTCAGCAGCACCACGAGGCCGGCGACCGCGGCCGCGACGAACGCGAACAGGTCGGTCAGCACGTGCTGGAACGCGCCCTCGATGTTGAGGCTGGTCCGGTTGGCCTTGCCGAGCGCCCAGACCGCGACGAGGTTGACCGCGATGCCGGCCATGGCCGTGGCGACCACCGCGCCGCCGCCGACCTCCGGCGGCGTGATGAGCCGGGCGATCGCCTCGTAGATGATCCAGGCCGACAGCAGCAGCAGGGTCAGGCCGTTGGCCTGCGCCGACAGGATCTCGGCGCGCTTCAGCCCGAAGGTGAACCCGCCCGACGGCGGCCGTGCGGCGAGCCGGGTGGCGAACAGCGCCAGCGCGATCGCCGCGGCGTCGGAGAGCATGTGCGCCGCGTCCGAGAGCAGGGCGAGCGAGCCGACGAGCAGGCCGATGACCACCTCGACCGCCATGAAGCTCACGATCAGCACGAGGGCGACCGTCAACCAGCGCCGGTCGGCGTCCTTGCGCGGCCCGTGATCGTGGTCGTGACCCATGCACCCATCTTATGCGTAGTTGACTATATGAAGCAGCTGCCTGAGCGTTTCCTCATCCCCGATCCGGGGCAACCTAAGCCTGCGGCGCCAGACGCGAAGGGAGCACGACGGTGGGCATGGAGATCCGGCTTTCGCTCTCGCTGCCGCGCGATCGGTCGACCGTCCCGCTCACCCGTCGGGTCCTCGACGCCGCCCTCGCCGTCGTCGCCGTCACCAAGGACTGCCGGGAGGACATCGGCCTGGCCGTCGGCGAGGCGTGCGCCAACGCCGTCCAGCACGCCACGGCGGGCGCCGACTACGAGGTCACCGTCACCATCCAGGACGACCGGTGCATCATCGACGTCGTCGACGACGGCCTCGGCATGGAGTCGACCGCCGTGCCGGAGGCTCCGCCCGACGCCGAGACCGGCCGTGGCCTGCGCATCATCCACGCGCTCGCCGACATGGTCGAACTGCGCCGCCGGCAGCCCGGCGGCGTGGCGCTGCGGATCGTCAAGCTGCTGACCCGCTTGCCCGCCACCGTGTGAGGTTTCGAGGTACCCCCAGTTCGTGCCCGAAGCGCGACCGAGTCGTGCCCGGGCCGTCGCGCGTACCGTTCTCTGGAATTCGCACAGCCGGTGCGACACCGGCGCACGCGGGAGCCGTTGCCCTGTGTGCAATGACACTGTCGTCATGGGGAGGCCGGAGATGACCACCGTCAGCTCGACCACGCGCTGGACCGTCCAGGAGCGGGCCTGGAAAGAGGAATTGCCCGACCTGCCCGACGAAGTCGCCGCGCTGCTCGCGCCGCCGGTCGTGGTGAGTGCCTCCGCGTGGGCCGCCCCCGTCCCGGCCGACTCCGCGCCGGCGCTCGCACTCGTGCGCACCCCGAAGCTGCTCGCACCGGCGGCGCCGTCCCGCAACGCGCGGCGCCGCACTGCGGGACGGGCGGTGCCCCGTGCCGCGGCCCGGATCGCCTGAGCTATAGCGTTCTGTACATGACGGTTGCGTACCCGATCGCACACGCCTGGCTGTCCACCGGAGGCACCGGCGCGCAGAACTACGACGAGTTCGCCGACGACGCGGAGATCACCGAGATCATCGCGGCCAACCCGGCCAGCGCGCTGGCGGTGGAGATGCCGCACCGCGCGCCCGGGAGCGTCGGGAGAGCGTTCCTGGACTGCCTGCCCGACGCCGTGGCGCGCCTGCAGGCCGCCAAGGACGACGGCCACTACGTGTCGGCCGGCGACGTGGTCGTCCTCTACCGGATCACCGCGCCGGACGGCGCCCGGGCATATGGCCTGTGGTGCATGGTGGCGACCGACCAGATCTCCACGAGCGCCGACGAGCCGGGTGCGGTCATCCGCAACGAGGACGTCTTCATCGAGAAGGTCCGCGAGCGGGTCGCGCTGGCGGAGGCGACGAAGCACCTGCTGTCGCCCGTACTGCTGCTGCAGACCGCGCAGGGGGAGGCACTGCACACGGCGCTGGCCCAGGCCGTCACCGACGCCGGGAGCCCGGCCGTCGTCGACACCGACCCGGCCGGCCGCGCACACGAGATCTGGGCCGTCGGCGCCGGCGCCACCCGGGACCGGCTGCTGGCACTCGCCGGCGGCGGCGAGCTCGTCGTCGCCGACGGCAACCACCGCAGCCTCGCCGCGCAGACCGCCGGCTACCCGCGCTTCCTCGCCGTCATCACCACGCCCGAGTCGGTGGCGATCCAGCCCTACAACCGCCTCGTCTCGGAGCTCACCGCGCCGCTGGACGCTCTCGAGCTGGAGCCGCTGACCGGTCCGGCCGGGGTGCCGGCGACCGGCGGGCGGGTGCACCTCTACACGCGTGAGGGCGCGTGGTCGGCGGAACTGCCCCGGGTGGCGGAGGCGGGCGTCGTGGACAACCTCGACCACGCCCTCGTCGAGCGGCGGCTCTTCGCCGAGACGCTCGGGCTGGAGCCGGGGGACAAGCGCATCACGTATGTCGGCGGGGACTACCCGGCGGAGTGGCTGCGCGGTGAGGTCGACGCCGGCCGGGCCGAGCTCGCCGTGCTCGTCGCGCCGGTGACCGTCGACGACTTCGTCGCCGTGAACCTGGCCCGGCAGAAGATGCCGCGCAAGAGCACCTGGTTCACCCCCAAGGCCCGCGCCGGTCTCGTGGTCGCACAGCTCGACTGAATTTCATCGGGTCACCCGATCGTGGTAGACACTAGGCCGCTTGTTCTTCGCGGCCTGGGGTGTGCACATGATGTTCTTCGTCGCGGCCATGGTGGCCGCCTGTGGCGTCGGCGCCTTCGCCGCGGCGGCCCTTGTCTGGGACCGGCGGAGGCACTGGCAACTCACGCCGGGCGCCACCGCCGCCTGGGTCGGCGGGCTCGTCCTGCTCGGCGCGGTCTTGGTGACGGGTTCGTGTCTGGGCCTGATCCGGTTCTGACAGACTGCCGGGTATGCGCGTCTACCTTGGTTCGGACCATGCCGGCTACGAGCTGAAAGTGCACCTGGTCTCCGCTCTGGGATTGCAGGGTTACGAGGTCGTCGATGTCGGGCCGGCGAAGTTCGATCCCGACGACGACTACCCCGCCTACTGCTTCCACACCGGTGCCCGGGTCGTCGCCGACGAGGGCAGCCTGGGCGTCGTGATCGGCGGATCGGGCAACGGCGAGCAGATCGCCGCGAACAAGGTTCCCGGCGTCCGGGCCGCCCTGGCGTGGAACCTCGAAACCGCCCAGCTCGCCCGCGAGCACAACAACGCCAACGTCGTCGCGATCGGCGCCCGCCAGCACACCATCGACGAGGCGACGACCCTCGTGTCGGCGTTCCTGACGACCGCGTTCTCCGGCAACGAGCGGCATACCCGCCGGATCGCCCAGGTCGCGGAATATGAGAAGGCGCACGTCCTCCCGCCGCTGCCGGAGGACTGACAGGTCAGCTGGTCGGGGACCGGCGGCCCGGGCGGGCCAGTTCTTCGCGGGGCACCCAGCCACGGCGGATGATCTGGAGGTCCCGCTCGGCCGCCGCCAGATCCTCGTCGGTCGGCCGGGCCGCGTCGCGGGCGCGCATGGCCGCCGAGACACTCACCTGCGAGGCGCCCCCGCCGACCAGGCCGCGCAGGCCACGCTCCGACACCACCTCGTCGTGGTGGTGATGGTGATGGTGGTGGTTCGGCTCGTGGTGATGGTGGTGGTCCGCGTCGTGGTCGTCGTCGCGGCCGGCGCGGGCGGGTTGCGGCTCGTGGTCGGCGACCTCCGGGTCGTGCACGCTCGCCGTCATCGCGAACGCCCCCGACAGCTCAGCCAGGTGGTGCGGCGACGGCCGCGGCGGCTCGCCGCCGTCCGTGGCCTTGGTCCCGGTGGCGGGCGTCGGCTCGCCGGTCGCACCGCCCGCGCCGGACACGCCGCCGTCGTCCGTGCCGGCCGGAGCGGGCGGGCCGGGGCGTGCGGTCGGATCGCTGCCTGCGCCCGCCTGCGAGGCCGGGCTGCCGCTCGCACCGCCATGTGCGGCCGGTGCACCCGATGTCGGCACCGGCGGGTGCAGCGGCGGCCGCGGGATCGGCGGGTGCGGCTTGACGGTCACGGGCGCCGGGCTCGTCGGCGCTGCCTCGGGAGTGCCGGCCATTTCCTCGGAGGCGTCCTCCTCGGAAGCGTCCGGGGCCGGGTCGTCGACGGGGGTGGCAACCGGGTCAGGCGTCACCGGCTGATGCTGCCGCATACGGCGCCGTCTGCGCTGGATCCCACCCACGCCACAAACCCTACCGCCTCCCGGCCACCCCGCCGAGCATCAGAAGATCTCGATCGACGACGGGGTCACGTGCCAGCCGAACGCCGTGCTCGTCGCCGCCACCGCGCCGGGGCGGTGCTCGACCACGCGGCCGTTCAGCGCCAGCATGCCGAGCTTCGTCCCGCCCAGGTACGCCGCGCCGAGGTCGGCCACGTCCAGCGTGAGGTCCGGCGCCGAGTCGACCCGGGCGCAGTTGACCAGGGCACCGCCGGCGCCGACGCGTAGCCGCCAGGTGCCCGCGTTCGACGGCAGTAGCGCGTCGGTGACCTCGAGCACCACGTCGACCGGGGCCGCGTACTTCCGGGAGGTCAGCGCCCGGGGCAGGTCCACGATGCGTAGCCACAGGCCGTCGCCCAGCTTGCCGCCCAGCCGGCGCGGCTCGTCGACCAGGTGGAACAGCGGCTCGTCGACGTTGCTCAGGCCGAGGACCACGGTGCGGCTCAGGTCGATGCGGAACAGGAACCGCCACAGCGCCGAGTATGCGACCGGGGTGGCGGCCACCACCTCCGTCACGTTGACCTCGTGCTTGGGGCCGTTGTCGTCCCAGGTGTTGCGGACCTTGAAGCGCGCGTATCCGTCCACGCCGCCGTCCGGGTTCTGGTAGAGGACGGCGCGCGCCGCCGTGTATCCGTCCCGGCGGGACTCCGGGTCGCTCGTCAGGTGAGCCCACCAGGTCTCGTTGCGGCTCGACCAGCCGGGGCGGCCGGGAAGCACACGGTCGTACACCCCGGAAAGCTCTTTGACGACCTCGGAGGGCACCGCGGCGCGCAGCGTGCCGTCCTCCTGGGCCGTGCGGAGGGCGACCTCGCGCCGGTCGATGCGCAGGGTCACGTTCTGGGACGCGAGGCCGTAGCCGAAGCGCTGGTAGATGCGGCCCTCGGAGGCCCACAGCACGGCGATCGCCTCGGGCACTCCGGTCAGCTGCTCCGTCATCATGCGGCGCAGCAGCCCTTTGCGGGTGTGCGTCGCGGCGACGGAGACCGCGGTGACGTGTGCGGCGGGCAGCACGCCACCCGGGATGGCGAGGTCGCGGGTGAGGGCGCCGGTGGACGCGACGACCCTGCCGTCGTGCTCGACCACCAGGTATCTCGGGAATTCGACCACGGTGCGGATCGTGTCGGTGGCGTCGGGTGCGCCCGGCGTGGCGAACGCGTCGAGGATCACGCGGCTGAACGCGTCGAAGTCCTCGGGAGTGGAGGTGCGCAGCACGTAGTCGCTCATCCGGTTGTGTCTACCTCGTGACCTCCACTGAGCGCGACCGATTTGCGCGCTCGTTACTCTCGAATTGTCCGGGGGACAAATTGTTGCTGGGGGGAGTGTCACCATGACGCAGGGTGCATTGCTGGACCTCGTATGTGGTCCGGCGAGCCCTTTGGCGGAGACGTTCCAGCGGTATCGGCTGGTGGCCCACCTGGGCTCGGGCGGCCAGGCCGACGTCTATCGTGCGGTGCGCGTCTGCGGTGGGGTGACCTCGGCGCCGATGACGGTGAAGGTGTTCCGGGTCGACCCGCAGCGCCCGATCGCCGACGAGCTGCGCTCCTGGGACAAGGGTGACGCGGCGCTGATGGACCTGAACAACCGGGGTGTGCCGGGCATCTGCCGCCGGGCGGACGGTTTCTACGGCCCTCCGCCGTACCGGCCCGGCGAGCCGCCGGCGCCCGGTGACGCGGTGCCCTACCAGGTCTACGACTACCTGCACGGAATCAACCTGCGGGAGTACGTGGCCCAGCGGTCCGGGTCCGCCCCCGGTGCGCGCCGGCTGAGCGCTGTCTCCGCGCTGAAGACCCTGGCGGTCGTACTGCAGAATCTGCATCACCCGCAGGAGATCGGTGCCACGCCGGTCCTGCACATGGACGTCAAGCCGTCCAACCTGATGGTGCTCGCGACCGGTGAGGTCCGGCTGATCGACTTCACCGGCGCGCGCTACCACCGCGAGGAGGAGATCACCCAGATCGCCTACACGCCGGAGTCCGGCGGCCCGGAGGCGTTCGGCGGGGTCAAGCACGTCGGCCCGGCCTACGACGTGCACGGCTACGGCGCTGTGGCGTATTTCATGGTCACCGGCGCCTACCCGCGGGTCGACGGCCGCAGCGACCAGCAGGGGCAGCGCCACCAGGACGCTTCGCCCCCGCCGTGGAACGTGCTGCGCCGCCATCCGCTGTTGGAGCGCCTTCCGGCGCTGCGCGACCACCTGCACGCCCCGCTCGCCGACCGGCCCGGTGACCGCCCGGATACCCGCGAGTTGCAGGGCTGGCTGGCCGGCCTAGCAGACCTCGTCCGCCGGGCCGGGCTGCCCGACGTGGGTTGCGACTGGCACGAGCCCGACAGCAGTGAGACCGGCCGCGCCGTCGGCCGGGCGCGGCCGTCCGTGACGGGGACGGAGACCGACGCGTACCAGCGGATCGAACGGCTCGAACGGGAACTCGTCGCCCTGCGTGCGGCCACCTCGGGGGTCACCGCGTTCCACCAGCCCGTGCCGCCGATGCCCGCACCGCCGACCTCAGTCGCGCCCCCGGTCTCGGCGCCGCCCGTCGCCGCGTTCCCGGTCTCCGGTGCGCCCGTCTCGCCCGGTGGCGTCGCGGTCAACTCCGCCGGCGTGCCGCAGATGCGCGGCCGCGCGAAGGTGATCACCCGCCCGGCGCCCGAGCCCACCGGCATGATGGAGGTCGACCCGGTCGAGCCGCCGCGGTACCGTCCCGAGCCGGGCGAGCGCGCCCGCACCCTGAAGCTCGGCTGGGAGTTGACCGGCACCGGCGCGTTCATCGCGTTCATCTGCTGGGGTCTCTGGGCGCTCGACAGCGACGGCAGCCTCACCGGCCCGTTCTTCGCGTTCCTCATGGTCCTGGCGGTCGCGGTCGGCGTGTTCGCGCTGACCCGCCTGCTCGGCCGGCTGGTGCTGGAGCAGCGCTTGGGCCGCGTCCGGCGCACGGCCAAGGGCGCGCACGCCGTCACCGGCCTGTTCCTGACCCTCGCCGGCATCGCGTACCTGCGCGAGGTGGGCTGGTTCATGCGCTTCTACGGGTGGCTGAAGGGCATCATCTGGTGAGGTGGCTCCGCCGGCGGCGGCTCTTCGACGGCGTGCTCGAGGGGCTGGTCAACTTCCGCGACCTGGGCGGCCTGCCGGCGGAGGGTGGCACGGTGCGCCCCGGCGTGCTGTTCCGCAGCGACTCCCTCGCCTATGCGACCCGTGCCGACGTGCACCGGCTCGTCGACGGCCTGGGCGTCACGACCGTGATCGACCTGCGTGGTGAGCACGAGGTGGCGCGGCTCGGCCGGGGGCCGCTGGCCCGCACGCGGGTCGGTTACTATCCGGCGCCGATCGCCGACGTCAGCGGCGCCGACGACCTGGTCGGGCACTACCTGGCGATGCTGGCGGAGAAGGGCGACGTGCTGGCCGGCACGGTGCGGCTCCTGGCCAGCTCCGACGCCCTTCCGGCGGTGTTCCACTGCGAGGCCGGCTGCGACCGCACCGGCGTGCTCGCGGCGGTCGTGCTGGGCCTGCTCGGCGTGCCCGACGACGCGATCGCCGAGGACTACGCGGCCACCGCGGCGGCGATGCCGACGATCCACGAGCGGGTGCGGGTCGTCGTCGAGCGGCTCGGCCTGCCGCCCCGGCCCCTGTCGGTGACGGTCTGGGAGCCGGAGGCGGCGATGATGGCCCACACGCTCGACCTCGTGCGGCAACGCTGGGGCGGCATGGACGGCTGGGCCCGGGAACAGGGCCTGCGCGACGAGGACCTGTCCGCACTCCGCTCAGCGCTCATACTGAGTTGATCTTGCAGTTGCGGGGTCATCCGAAGGCCGCGGCGACGGCGGGTGTCGGGCGGGCGTTGAGCAGGGCGGTGTGCTCACGCTGCGCGGCGTCGAGCAGGGCGGCCCAGGCGTCCTCGCCGATCGGGCAGCGGGTCGGGCGTTCCCCGGAGGCGATGAGCCGCAGCATCTCGGCCGCGAACAGTGCCGGCGGGTTGGCGGTCGGCAGCTCCTTGAGGGCCCGCGCCCCGGCCAGCATCGGCGCGGTGACCTCGTCATAGGCCGTGACGTGCGCCGCCGACTCGGTCAGCGAGGCGCCCCATTCGGTCGCGAACATGCCCGGCTCGACCGCCATGACGTGCACGCCGGTCCCGGCGAGCTCCAGCGCGAGCGTGCCGACCAGGCCCTCCAGCGCGTACTTGGCGGCGGAGTAGGCGCCCAGGCCCGGGCACGCGAGCCGGCCGGCGGTCGAGGACACCATGACGATGTCGCCGTGGCCCTGGGCGCGCATCAGCGGCAGCACCATGCGGGTGAGCCGCCAGGGTGCCACGAGGTTGACGTCGAGCTGGGCGGCGAGCTCGGCGTCGGTGACCTCCTCGACCGCGCCGAAGTGGCCGGCACCCGCGTTATTGACGAGCACGTCGATCCCGCCGTACCGCGCGAGGGCGGCATGGACCGCGTTGTGGCAGTCGTCCGGATCCCGGACGTCGAGTGCGCAGGTCGCGAGCGTCCGCGGATACCGGTCCCGGAGCTCCTCGAGGGTCTCCGGACGGCGCGCCGTGGCCAGCACCTGCTGCCCGGACGCGGCGACCGCCTCGGCGAGCGCGCGACCCAGACCGGTGGAGCATCCAGTGATCAACCAGCGACGAGTCATGTTCGGCATAGTGACTCTCAGTATCCGCGTGAAGACAGACCGAAAACGTGAATGACCGTCATTCAGTGGGGCTTTCCCTCGGAATTCCGCCGTTCGTGTCAGTGCCCCGCGTGGGCCGTACAGTTGGCGGGTGCGCTCGCTGGCGGAGCTGATCACCGACGACCGGTCCGCGTGGGCCGAGATCGAGGCAGCGGTCAGCGGCTCCCCGTGCGCGGTCGAGATCCTGCCGACCGATCCGGTCCGGGCCGCGTCCTGTCTGCAGAAACTCCAGGTCACCACCAACTCGTGGCTGGGCTCGCTCGTCTACCTCAGCGGCGGCCTGGTCGTCGACGAGGGCTGGCTGCGCGTCCTCGGCTCAGGCTCGCCGGAGCACCGCCTGCCCGACATCCACACCGTCAACGCCGGGTTCGAGGGCGCGGGGCTGGTGGTCGCGCAGGACATCATGGGCGGCGAGTTCGTGTGGCGGCAGGGTGACACCGCGCAGTCACCGGGGCCGTCCGGTCAGTCGGGGCAGCCGACGATCCACTACTTCGCACCCGACACGCTGGGCTGGGAGGACGTCGGCCTCGGCTACACCGACTGGCTCTACGCCATGCTCGGCGGCGCCCTCGACCAGTTCTACCGGAGCTGGCGCTGGCCCGGCTGGCAGGACGAGGTCGCCGACTGCCCGCTCGACGCCGGGCTGCACATCCTCCCGCCGCTGTTCACCAAGGAGGGCAAGGAGATCGCCGACTCCAGCCGCCAGCCGGTGCCGATGACCCAGCTCGTGAGCACCCTGCACGACGTCGCGGACCAGCTCGGCACGTGAAGCTCTTCCACGACACCTTCGGCGACGGGCCGCCGGTCGCCCTGCTGCACGGCGGCGGCAGCGGCCGGGCCACCTGGGCGGGCTTCGTCGGCGCGCTGACCGGGTTCCGGGCCGTCACACCCGATCTGCGGGGCCACGGCGCCAGCCCGCGCGCCGCCGGCTATCCGCTGTCCGGATACGCCGACGACGTCATCGAACTGCTCGACGATCTCGGCCTCGACCGCGTGACGCTGATCGGGCACTCCCTCGGCGGCTTCACCGCGTCGCTGGTGGCCCAGCGGCAGCCGGACCGCGTCACGCGGCTCGTCCTGGAGGACCCGCCGGCACCTCCCCGCCACGGCACGGCCTCCGGCGGCTTCTCCCGGGCACGGCTCGCCCTGGCCGGCGTCGCCGGCGGGCTGAGCCTGCGCCGCCGGTTCGACAAGCAGGCACTCCTGTCGGCCATCACCCAGTTGCGTGAGCCGCAGCCGGACTGGTGGGAGGCGCTGCCGGCGATCTCGGCGCCGACCCTGCTGCTGTCCGGCGGCCCGAAGAGCCACATCCCGCCGGCCGGTCTCGCCGCCGTGGCGGAGGCCGTCCCGGACTGCCGGCTGGTGACCGTCCCGGTCGGGCACCGCATCCACAGCACCGCACCCGTGCGATTCCGCGAAACAGTTCTGCCGTTTCTGCGTCCGGATACCTCCGGCGGCACCGACGTCTCTGGTGAGATGCGCTGAGAGAGCGCCAGCCGAGAGGGAGTGGCCGACGTGAAGTACATGATCCTCACCTACGCGTCGCAGCGGGACTACGACGCGATGGCCGGCAAGCCGACCGAGACGGAGTGGGCCGGCGAGGACTTCGCCGCCATGCACGCGTTCATGACGAAGTTCAACCGCGAGCTGGAGGAGTCCGGCGAACTGGTGGAGACCCGCGGCCTGGACGCGCCCGTGCACACCCGCCGGGTCGGTGGCGCACCGGGCCTGGTCACCGACGGGCCCTACGCCGAGACGCAGGAGGTCCTCGCCGGCTACTGGATCGTGGAGTGCGAGAGCTTCGACCGGGCCACCCAGGTCGCCGCCCGGCTCGGCGAGTGCCCGGCGCCGCCCGGTGCGGCCGCCACCGCGTACGCCGACGTGCGGCCCATCGTGGAGTCGTCGGCCGACCTGGGCTTCTGATGGCCCTGCCGGAGGTGTCCGCCGAGGACCTGCTGCGCACCCTGGCGCCGCAGGTCCTCGGCGCCGTCGTGCGCCGCTACGGCCACTTCGACACCGCCGAGGACGCCGTGCAGGAGGCGCTGCTCGCCGCCGCCGTGCAGTGGCCCGCAGACGGCGTCCCCGACGCCCCGCTCGGTTGGCTCATCACCGTCGCGTCCCGCCGCCTGACCGACCTGCTGCGCGCCGACCAGGCCCGCCACCGGCGCGAGGAGACGGTCTTCCGGTGGTCGTTCGACGTGCCGGCGGTGTCCGACACCGACGACTCGCTGATCCTGCTGTTCATGTGCTGCCATCCGGCGCTGAAGCCGGACGCGCAGGTCGCGCTGACCCTGCGCGCCGTCGGCGGCCTCACCACCCGCGAGGTCGCCCGCGCGTTCCTGGTGCCCGAGGACACCATGACCCGCCGGATCTCCCGCGCGAAGCAGCGCATCAAGGCCAGCGGCATCCCCTTCGGCCTGCCGCCGGAGGCTGAGCGGCAGGAGCGTCTGGCGGCGGTACTGCACGTGCTGTACCTGATCTTCAACGAGGGCTACACCAGCACGTCCGGCCCGTCGCTGCACCGCGCCGACCTGTCCACCGAGGCCATCCGCCTGGCGCGCATGGTCCACCGCCTCCTGCCCGACGACAGCGAGGTCGCCGGCCTGCTCGCCCTCATGCTCCTGACCGACGCCCGCCGCCCGGCCCGCGCCACCCCCGACGGCGCGCTCGTCCCGATGGCCGACCAGGACCGCAGCCTGTGGGACGCCAGGATGATCGAGGAGGGCGTCACGCTGATCACACAGGCCCTGCCGCGGGGCGCCACCGGCCCGTACCAGCTCCAGGCGGCGATCGCGGCCATCCACGACGAGTCGCCGGACGCGGCGTCCACGGACTGGCCGCAGATCGTCGCGCTCTACGAGCTGCTCATGCGCATCGCCCCGAACCCGATGGTGGCGCTCAACCACGCGGTGGCCGTGACCATGGCGTCCGGCCCCGGTGCGGGGTTGCCGCTGCTCGACGGCCTGTCGGCGCTGAAGTCGGATCACCGCCTCCACGCCGTGCGCGGCCACCTGCTGGAGATGTCGGGCGACACCGCGGGGGCGCGTGAGGCCTACCTGCTGGCGGCGAGCCTGACGAGCAGCCTCCCGCAGCAGCGGTACCTCAACACGCGGGCCGCCGGCCTGTCGTGACCCCCGCCCGTTCGGGACGTTCCGGCGGTTGCGGGCACGTTCCGGGCGTTTCCGCAGGTCAATTCCTTGATTGAATGACGTTCGAACGTATGTTCGGTTATCGTCTGCGATCATGGAAACTTGCACTGCGGTGAAGGTGACCCCGACGGCGGCCGGCGACGTGGAGGTCCGGTGCGCCAAGCCCGCCGACCACGTGACCCGCGGCGACCTCCAGCACGAGGCCCGGCTCGGCGCGTTTCCGGTCCGCTGGCGATCTTCCTGACAAGATCCCGGAAGGTCAGACGATTAGGTGTCTGACCTGGGGGTAGGGGTGAGAGCGGGCGAAGGGAATCGAACCCTCACCGTCAGTTTGGAAGATCTTCCCGGCCCGGAGGGTCTGTCCGGATTTGCGTGGTGACGTTGCGGTTCTCACCGCCCGCTCATGCCCGTTCGTGACCCCTGGTGGACACGGTTACTGGCACGCCTCTGGCACGTTCGATCTTGGGCTAAATCTCCCGAGCGAGCCGCCGCGCCGGCCGATGCCGGCGCGTGCGCCGCCAGCAGGCCGAGCGCGAGCGGCGCTCATCTCAGTGGCCCCGTTCCCGCCCCCAGATGGCCGTGGCGGGCCTAGCGACCCTCCCGTATGCCGTCGTCCACCCTCAGGGGGAGCAGACCGGCGTCGGGTGGGCCAGGCTCGCCGCAGGCGACCGCGAAGCGGCTCGGCCTGGCCCACCCGACGCCGGTCTGCTCGGCTCGGCCTGGACGACGGTGCGGGAGCGAAGCGACCTCCCCCGGAGCCAGAGGCCCCGTCGGAGACCCGCCGGAGGCAGACCGCAACTACACGCGGAGTAGGCAGGGAGCGAAGCGACCGGTGTCGGCGGGAGCAGCGGCCAGCACCACGACGGACATACGACATATGAGTGGGTCGATTCGGGTTCGACCGTCGCCTTACCGGTCAGAGCTGAAATCCGCGAAGCGTCTGCTTCAACCTGTACGCTTCCGCCATGAAAGCCCCCGGCTGGAGCGCACTGGCTGCATGGGTCGCGTTGGCAATAAGTCTCGTCAACGTCTGGTACAGCGTCGTGCGACTATGGCTAAAAGAGCGAAAGGCAAGCCCGTCGGCTGACCTTGAGCTGCTGCATTACGTCTCCGCCAACGGCCCGACGGAGGAGGTTCGTGTCGTGATTACGAACCACGGACCGGCCACGATGAGGCGTGTTGATGTCCAGGTGTTTGACGAAGATGGGCAATCACTTGAGTTGGCCGACGAATCGGTGTCGGCACTTTGGCCTAAGATGCCGATTGAGTTGCTGCATGTCGGGCAGTCTCTGTATCTGACACTGGACATGGCGCTTGGAACGCGGGACCCACGTGCGGTGCTGATTCGGTGGCAGGACGGACGTCGACCAGGCCAATCTCGGTGGAGTGCCCTCTCGTATAACCGGAGGGCGTGAATCTGGGCCTCTGGGTAGGTCGGCCCTGCGCCTCGCGGAGCGAGGCGTCTTGACTTTAAAGAGCCGAATTCGGCAACAAGCCGTCTTTCAGTGCAAGCCTAGATGGCGGCGCGTAGCAGCCGGTCGATGTCGTCCTGGCGGATCTCTCCATGTGTTTCCCGATACTGCTCTGTCGTTGTCTCGATGAGGAAGTCGTTCCATTGCTCGCGGACCCCCTGTGCCTCGTCATACTGCTGGGCACCTTCCAGTGCCTCCATCAGCATTTCGAGCGAGTGGCGCACGGCGTAAAATCGTCCGGGGTTTTCGACGTAGGACATTGCGTTCAGTTTGACGGTGACCGTAGCTAGCTCGATCGCGTCGTTGAAACGCTTCTGTCGCAACGCAAGTTGGGTTAGAGCGTAGCTGTTTGAAGATACTGTCGAACCGTCTGGCAACTTGGGTTGAGTGCCCAACCGTGCCTCAATTGAATCGGCCTTTCGGATGGCGTCGATAGCACCACGGAAGTTGCCGATATCCATCAGATGGTGAGCTAAGTCCGCCAGCGCTCCACTCAACTCATTTTGCGCCCTCTCATACCGGCCTGTCGCTCTTCGGCGCTCAATCTCAATTGCCCGTCTTCCCACGGAAACGGATTCCTGAGCGACGCGTACCGCTTGTGCGGCTTGCCCTGACGAGCAGAGTGCCCTTCCCAGATTCCTAAGAGATATCCCCAGATCGAAGTAGTATATTTCGTTGATTGATGCCAAGCGTCGCCAAACCCTGATGGCTGCGCGGCCTACCCGAACTCCTTCGTCGTGCATGCGGCATTGGTTCACATAGTTTCCGCAGTGGCTCAACGCAATCGCAAGGTTGCCCAAGTCGCCTATTTGCTCCGCTGCGTCATGTAGCGCGCGACAAATTTCGGCGGCTTCCGCCGTGACGGCGAAGGCTCGGGGCCATTGCGAAACGTACCCTAGATATCGGCCGTAATTAAGAAGCTCAACCGAGAACTTGTGATATCGACGGCCCGTTGGGGATGCAAGAGTGCTTTGCGCGACAGCGTCTATCTTCGTTGTAAAGAGCCTTCTTCGATCCTCGACTATCACAGCGCTCAGCGCCTCAAGGATAAACGCGAACCGGTTGTCTCGATCATCAGGGATCTCCGCCCGCGCACGTTCGGCCTGGCTTGCCAGTGTCTCGGACGGCGCGCAAACCGACAATGCCGCTCTTAGCGAATACATGAATCGGACTTCAGCGGGTTGTTGAACCAATTCGCGAGTGAGGAACACGAGATTTGCCGTCACGAAGGCTGCGGTTGCTGTTCTAACTTCCTGCTCGGTCTCCGATGCCATGCTGAGGAGATGGAACATTCGGTCACGATATTGCGCGTTCAATTCGGACGACGAGTTGACGGATTCGATAAGTGCGGAAAGCTGTGGTGTGGTTTCAAGGAGGCGGGCAACGAGCAAATCCGGGCCGATCGCTTCAAGGACGCCGCTGGGAGTTGCGAACATGTCCTGAAGCCAAAATGCGGCCTTACTTCGATCGTCAACTGTGCTAACAGTCGGTACGGCCTCAATGATTGCGGGAAGGTCTGCGAGTCGGGGCCGAAGTAGCGACGTGATCGCCACCAGTTGTCGCGCTACCGTCGAGTGAAGACCCTGAAGTTTATGCTTCGGAAGATACGACTCCCACCGCTGCCGCTCTCTTGCGAGAAGGGCAGAGAATACGGAGGTTCTTGACTGAGTGAAGTCTTGTGCGCCCTCTTGGTTTTTGTAAGCAAGCAGGGCGGCAATGTGCACTTCAAGCGTAGACGTGAAATCGCTTAGATCGATGTGCTGGGATTCAATTCGTGGTGCTTCTAGGATGTCGGCGTAAGAATTTAGCGCTGCATCGAGCTGACCTATCAAATGAGACTCGTCATCATCTTTTGATTCGAGGTCAATATCGAGATCGAGAAGCTCACCCGCCATTGATCTACTTGCATGATCCAGGTCGTCCCACCAAGAACCGAGCGTACGTTCGAGCAGTAAGAGTCTGATTTTACCCACGCCCCGCCCGGCGATGACAACGATATTGAGTAGCTCCTTTAGCTGTGCTACGTATCTCGAAGGATAGTCAAGTACAAGCAGTGTTGAGCGTCCGGAAGCTTCTTCAGGCGAGAATCGTTTGGCTTCTTCCATATTGAGAAACCCGGCGTCCCAATTTGCTTCCGCTAGTTCCCTGGCGAATTCCGCCCCGAGTCGCGTCTTGCCGCTTCCGCCGGCACCTCGAATAATTGCCACGCTTACGGCGTGCTCGCTTTCCGCCCATGCGAAAAGCTCCCTTAGTTCGTCATCCCTTCCGGTGAACGCGACGGTTGCGTACCTCGGCTCAAGTAGCCAGGAATCTGGGTAACGGGCTGGAAGCGACACGTACGGCGGACGAAGTATCGCTGTGTCATCGGTGATTATTTCCAGGTGAGGCGTGCCTACCAGCTCGTTAAATTGAGGATCGGACAAGAGGTCGGCGATGGCTACTGCCTCAAGTCGGTTCCCATACGCTGTATCGGCGGTAGCGACGATCCCAACCAGTCGTTGGCCGGGTGAAGTAAATACCGGACTTCCCGATATGCCTGACCAGGGGGATCCCTGTGAAATTCGACTTATCGTTGGACTGCCGGTCAATGAGGCGATGGCGAGGCGTCCGGCCTTCTGTGAGACTCCTGGAACAAGAATGCCAATTACCGTATCGGTATCGCGGACCCCGTCCGATGACGCGTGGGTATTTGGAAATCCGGTTGTCCTGCAGAGTTGCGGGATTTTGGATGCCACTCGTGCCCACCTAACGGAATGCCGACCGAAAGGTGGGGGGGAATTCATGGACACCCGGATTAGAGCGGCGTCGGTACTGTCATTTCCGCGCCAAACCACTTGGGCAGCGAACCATTCATCTGACCCCAGAGGCCTTACCCGAATCTCGTCGCTCGCCTCGACGACATGTCTGGCGGTGAGCACCAAGTCGGCACTGACCAGATAGCCAGTGCCGAATTTTCGTGCGGCGATCTCAACGAGCGATTGCATTTCCATGAATGCGCGCTGCTATCTTAGATTCGGCGGCAGGTCGTCAGACACCTGAACCTTGCCGTTTCCTTGAGTTTGAGGCTTAAGTACTAGCTTGACTTTCTGTGTGGCGTTCTTGTATCCCTCGACTGCCGCTTTTGCGGTTAGAACACCCCAGAATCCGCCCCCCACTTCAGCTTTCCCGGTGGCGCCAGCTACTATTTGGAGCTCCAGTTCAATTGTTTCGACATCAAATCTTAGACCCTCGTCGGTCGCCTGTTCGACTGCGGCGAGCAGTTCGGTTCTTAGCTCACCGATGGCTTGTGTTAGGGGAATGTAAGGCGGTTCCATTGACGGATTGTCCATTCAGTTCTGATGAAACGAAGGTCATCATGTGGCCGAAGATTGCGACATGGTAGCACCAGGTTTCCCTCGAATCGGTACCCTATCCTTGCCTGACGTTTGCAACTTTCGTCGGCGGCGATCACTCCCAAACTGGCCCCGCCGCTAGCCGCCGCTGTCTGGCATAGTTCAGGTATGGTGTTAGGTTCGGTTGGTGAACGGATCGCCGCTTACCGGCGGAGACGTGGTCTCAGCCAGGCCGCATTGGCTGGGCTCGTCGGCCGATCTGAGTCGTGGCTCTCGCAGGTAGAGCGTGGCGTTCGCTCTGTTGACCGGCTGTCAGTCCTCTTGGATCTGGCCAAGGTCTTGCACGTGGATGTCGAGGCGCTTACCGGACAGCCGTGGCAGTTCGCCCCGAACGGAAGTCCGGCTGTCGATAGGCTTGACGCAGTACGGCAGTTCTTTGCCCGGTATGACAGCCTGCTCGGTATAAATCCTGACGTCCAGGTCGACGTGGCCGACGTACGTCAGCGGATCGACGACGCGCATCGCGCCTACCAGGCTGCCGAGTACGAGCGCGTCATTGAGGTGCTGCCGGCGGTGCTCTCGTCGGCGGATTTGCTCCGGTCGTTTGGATCTGGCGACGTTCGGCGGGGCGCGCTGGCCAGCTACGTCAGTGCCTACGCCATGGCGGCGAAGTTGCTCACCAAGATGGGTGCTGCTGACCTTGCGCTGCTGTCGGCGGACCGGGCGGCCTTAGCCGCGACCGACGTCGAGTTGGTGGAGTCGCGTGGTCTGGCTGCCTACCAGGTGGTGTGCGCGCTGCTGCGGGCGGATCGCGCCGAGGACGCCGAACGACTCGCGGTACGGATGGCTGAAGTGGTCAACCGCGATGCTCGACCGGAACAGCCCGAGATCACGTCCGTGGCCGGCTCGTTGTGGCTCATCTCCGCAGTGATCGCCGGACGCCGTACCGACCGCGGCGAGGCATGGCGCCGGCTGGACCGCGCCGAGACGCTCGCCACGATGCTCGGGCGGGACGGCAACTATGCCTGGACCGCATTCGGCCCGACGAACGTGGCCATTCACCGCGTGTCGGTAGCGGCCGAGCTGGGCGATCCAGCTGAGGCAATCCGGGCGGCGGATGTCGTTGACCCGGACCGGCTACCGGATGGGCTCAAGAGCCGGCAGGCGCAGGTTCATCTCGATCTGGCGTGGGCGCAGGTTCAGCGCAAGCGTGACGCCGATGCGTTGCTGCATCTGATGGAGGCGGAGCGAACGGCGCCGGAGATGGTGCGGTACAACGTCATGGCTCGTGAGCTGGTGCGGGAGATGCTGGCGCGGCAGAAGAAGTCGAAGACGAGTGCCCTGCATCGGTTGGCGGTTCGGGCGGGTGTGCTGGACTAGCGGGTGTGGCTGATCGCTCAGTGACGCTCGTCGTGTGCGGTGCTCCGTTGACGCTGCGCACATCCGACCTGGTGAACGCCTTCCTCGGTGCGGGTTGGTGGCCGCGTGTGGTTGGCACGTCCGCGGCCCGGGACTGGCTGAACGCGGATGCCGTCAAGCGGCTGACTGGGCAACCGCCACAGTTCGACTACCGGGCGCCGACATTGGAGCGCCGGGCCGATCCGCCGGCAGCGCTCGTGGTGTGCCCGGCCACGTTCAACACGATCAACAAGGCTGCTGCCGGAGCCATGGACACCTACGCGCTCGGACAGTTCTGCGAGGCGATCGGCATGGGGCTGCCGACGGTCGTGGTGCCGATGGTGAACGACAAGCTCTGGGGCCACCCGGTCTGGGCGGCAAGCCTCGATGTTCTGCGCGGGGCCGGTGTGCGCCTAGTCGACATCCACACCGGGCAGCTCGGCGCGGCGCCGACCAAGTCCGGCACCGGACCCGAGGTCATGGAACGCTTCGACCCAGCCTGGCTCGTCGCCCAGGTCGACGCGCTCATCGGCGGCTGACAGCCGCGTTCTCAGGATCCGCAACCCGCACAAAAGTGCGGGTTGTTTCGCGTTGCGGGGTGATCACTCGGTGTTGCCGCACGATTTCTCGTAGCAGCGAGCCTTGCGCATCCCTCGATCCGCAGCCCTCACGCGGTGGATCGGTCGCCCAGCGCGCAGGGACACGATCGTGAGGAGGACGGCGACCCATGGGGAGCGCCGAGAGCGTCGATCAGGCCGACCGGTGCGGTGCGTGTGCCGGGTTCGGGTGGGTGTACGTCACGGCCAAGCTCTCCCTCGCCACCGGCGGGGAGCGTGGAGCGCGGGCCGGGCGTAGCCGGCGGGCGTGTCGGGTCTGCGGAGATCCGAGCGTCGATCTGGACGGGGCGGCCTCGTGAGCTGGCACCGGGGCGGGTGCTGGACCCGGCCCGCCCGTGGGCCGTCGAACGCCCGCCCGCCTCGGTGCCGTTCCACCGGATCGGGGTATCGGTGATGTACGTCCCGGAACCCGGCCACATCGTGTGGGCCTGGATACGCCCGTCGCTCGAAGAGGGTGCCGGCGGGCGAGCGGCTCGGATCAAGGTCCGGGCCGTCGACACCGACCCTGCGCTCGGTGATCGCGTGCGGCTGTCGGGCGCCGAGCTCGATCCGGTGTACCGGCCGACCGGTGAGGTCTCCGTCCTCGTTGAGCCCGACCGCCTCTGGCCGGTCGCGACGGAAGGGGACGAGTGAACGATGGCTGAGCCGGTTCTCTACACCGAACGGTTCTACCGCGCCGCCGAGCGCCATCGGGTATGCCGACCTGACTGGACCTGCGCAGAGTGCGGCTGCCGCTGGCCGTGTCTGACGGCCCGGCTGCTCATCCGGCACCGCATGAGGGGCTTCTACGACCTGGTTCGAGCCGCGACGGCCGGGCAACTGCGGGTAGCGGATACAGAGATCGGCAGGCACTCAGGGCACAAGCTGTACCGGCAGTTCACCGTCTGGACCCACCGCAACCTGGTGTGCGGCGTCTGCGGCAGTGATCGGCATGTCGCTCTGCCCGGGGTACCTCCACGGCTGTACCGGTGCGACGGCATACGGGCGCTCATGGCCGGAGAGACGTCGTGACGGTGTACCTCTCCACCGACGCACGCGACCAGGTCAACGCCGCTCAGGAGGAACTCAACCGCCACTCGCTGACGCTCAACGGCAGCATGTGTACCGCCTGCGGCATCGAGGGTCCGTGCTCACCGCGACGCGCGGCGCTCCGGACGCTGAACCGCTATGGCCGGCTCCCGCGACGTCGGCCAGGTGCGTCGAGACCTGAGCGGCTGTCGGCACGGGCCATGGGCGGATCTGGCTGGTTCGGATAGCTGACGGTGGTCTGACAGTCCACTTGTGCACTCATCGTTAACTCACTACGGTCTTGTCTTAACAAGTAGCGATCAGGCGAGGGCGGTTCCGCGTGCTGAACCTCGAACCGAGGACTCCGAAGTACGTCCGGGTCCTCAACACGTTGCGGCAGCGCATCGAAGGCGGGACGTACAAGCCGGGTGCCGCGCTGCCCTCGGAGAACCAGCTCGCCGCGGAGTTCGACGTCTCGCGACCCACCGTGCTCAAGGCTCTGGCGTACCTCAAGCAGGACGGCTGGATCGAGTCGCAGCAGGGCAAGGCGAACTTCGTCCGGGGCAAGCCGACCGCACGCCGGACCGTGCCGCCGCACGCTCACGGCGCTCTGCATCTGGATGAGGTGGCCGAAACCGAGCTGCTCGCCGTGGCGCCGGTGCTCGCCGACCGGCGGGTTGCGTCGATCCTCGCCGTCCCCGAGGGGACGCCGGTGTTCCAGCGGAAACGCCGGACGACCGCGGAGGAGGGTGCCGTCGACCTGGTTACGGTGTGGCTGCCGATCGACGTGGCCGCCGGCTCCGACGCGACGAAGCCGGAGCCGATCGCCGGGAGCCTGCTCGACCATCTCGCGCAGCGCAAGAGCGTCCGTGGGGACTATGCAGTCGAGTGGACATCTGCGCGTCGGCCGACAGTCGAGGAGGCGCAGCTCCTCGACATCAGTGCCGATGAACCTGTGCTCGCGGTGACCATCGCCGTGCACACTGCGCGCGGCGACCTGGTCCTCGCCGTCGACGTTGTGCTGCCGGGTAACCGGCATGAGATCGAGGACACGTACCCGCTGTCCTGACAGGCATCGAAGAAATCTTGCGCCCGAGCCGTCGGCTCGGGCGCTTCTTCGTTGCTGGTCAAGGGTGCAAGTGGCTACTTGACTGATAGGCATATCTCGAATTACTCATTGGCATGTGTTTACAAGTGCTCCTACTGTTGCAGCTAAGTGCACAAGCCAATGGAGGTTCCCCTTGCTCCCCAACTCTGTCCGGTACCCGGTGCCGTTCGAGTACGCGTTCCCCGCTGGGGCTCTGTTCCTCGGCGTCGACAAGCAGACCGACTTCGACAAGCTCCGCGAGGACGACAACCAGGCCCGTGACGAGCACGGTGTCCGTCTGTGGGTGGTCACGGTGATCGACCAGGACCCGGAGGCGACGAAGTTCGGCAGGTCGCCGCAGGTGAAGGTGAAGATCGCGGCGGCGCATCAGCCCGTCCCGCCGGCGCCGATTCAGGTGGCCGGGATGTCCATCACGCCGGTCGCGTTCACCGACCTGATGGTCACGCCGTACACCGACACGTCCGGCTGCAAAGGAGATCGGCAGCCGCATCGGTGCCGTGCCCGGCTGGCCTGGTCGTACCGCGCCTCGGGCATCGTCGCCCCGGCCGAATTCGCCGCTGCCGCTGCTGCCTGAACCGCGCTGTTGCGCGGGGCGGGTCTTCCTCCGGCAAGAGATCTACCCGCCCCGCCTTCCCAACCCCCTCAAGGAAGGCTGGAATGCCCAAGCTAGTCGATGGTGCCCGCATCACGTCGCCAGGCGGCGCGGTGTGGCGCACCTGCGCCGAATGTACGAACCTCGCTCCGCTGCCGCCGGCCGTGGACCGCTGCGACGCCTGCCGTCTCGGTCCCGGCCGGACCGCCCCGGACGGCGGTGAGGCGCGATGAGGACGCACCGCCGTACCGTTGCCGCGCTCGCCGCCATCGGCATCAACGCCGCCCGGGACCTGTACCGGACCGTCCCGTCCGACACCGTCCGCGTCGCCGCGCTGGTCGAGATCTCGGCCGCCGCTGCCGCGCTCGCCCGGACCGTGGTCAAGCTGCGTCACCTCGACCCGGACCTGATCGCCCCGCACGTCTCCGACCGCACCGACTTGCGCGCCGTCCTCGGCCGGGGCCGCTGGCTGCCCACGATGGTTCGCCACGTCCCGGCCCTGACCGCCGGCCCGGTCGAACTCGTGGCTCCGTCCGTTCGTCGCCGGGTCGCCCGACGTAAGGCCGGCGGTCAGCTCCCGCTGTTCGTGGACGGTGACCGCTGATGCCACTCGTCAACGTCATCCGGGGCGAGCGCATCGAACCGGCCCCGTTCAACGTCCGGACTCCCTACCTGCGCGTCCCGCTGTGGCTGGTCCTTGCCGCCTGGACGGCGAAATGGCTGTGGCGGCTGTTCGTGATCTACCTACGGTTCTGGTACGTGACCCTGCCGCTGACCGGCCTCCTGGCGCTCTACGTCCGGTTCGGCTGGTGGGGTCCTGGCCTCGCACTCGGTATCCCGGCGTGCGGCCTGACCACCTGGGCGCTGTGGCACTGGCCGTCGTTCCGACGGTGGGCGTGGTGGCCGACCCTCGCAAGGTGGAGGCGCTTCCGGTACCGCCGGATATGGCAGCCAGCCATGGTCACGGCCGGTCTCTCGGTCAGCTTCGACAGCCACACCATCCTGCCGGTGCTCAAGAAGGTCCGGGTCGTCGGCGGCACGGATGAGCTGACGGTACGGATGGTCACGGGCCAGATCCCGGACGACTTCGCGAGGGTCTCCGAGCGGTTGATGCACACCTTCGCCGCCCTCGGTTGCAAGGTCACGCCCGGCAACCGGCCCGACCTGGTCCGGCTCACCATGCGCCGCACCGATCCGCTCACCACCCCGGTCGGGCCGCTGCCGGTCGGCGCCCCCGATTACATGGCGCTGCCGGTCGGCCTGCGGGAGGACGGCGGCGTGTACGAGCTGCGGCTGCACGGCACGCAGGTGCTTGTGGTCGGCGCGACCGGCGCCGGGAAGGGTTCGGTGATCTGGTCGATCGTCCGCGCCCTGGCCGGCGGCGTCTTCGCCGGCCTCGTGCAGCTGTGGGCGTTCGACCCCAAGGGCGGCATGGAACTCGGCGCCGGGGAGCGGCTATTCGCCCGGTTCACCTGCACCGACTTCAAGGCCATGGCCGACCTGCTCGAACTCGCCCTCAGCGAAGCCCAGGGCCGCGCCGCCCGGCTGCGCGGCCACGCGCGCCAGCACACGCCGTCGGTGACGGAACCGCTGATCGTCATCATCATCGACGAACTGGCCGCGCTCACCGCGTACGTCACCGACCGCCAGACCAAGGACCGCATCAAGGCCGCCCTCGGCCTGCTCCTCACCCAGGGCCGCGCTGTCGGCGTCCACGTCATCGGCTGTCTCCAGGACCCCCGCAAGGAGGTGCTGCCGTTCCGGAACCTGTTCCCGACCCGCATCGGCCTGCGCATGGCCGAGGAGCCGGAGGTCGACCTGGTCCTCGGCGACGGCATGCGCGACCGGGGCGCCCTGTGCGACCGGATCCCGATGTCGCTGCCCGGCGTTGGGTACGTCGTCCTCGACGGCGACCCCACACCGGTCCGGGTCCGCTTCTCCTACAACACCGACTCCCACATCGCCGCCCTCGCCGACACCTACGCCTTCGACAGCGCCCGCGTCCTGGACGGTGAACTCGCATGACCATGCCCCAGCTCATCCGCATCCGTTGGGCGGTACGGGCAACGCTGCTGCTCGGCGTCGCCGCCTCCATCGCCGCGAACGTCCTGCATGCCAACGGCAACCCCATCTCCCAGACGATCGCGGCATGGCCCCCGCTCGCGCTGCTCCTGACCGTCGAGCTGGTCTCCCGCGTCCCGGTCCACCGGCGGGACCTCGCCGTGCTGCGCGTCGTCGCGACCGTGGGCATTTCGGGTATCGCGGCCTGGGTGTCGTACTGGCACATGGCCGGTGTCGCGGCCCGCTACGGCGAGACTGGCGCCAGCCCCTACCTGCTCCCGATCTCGGTGGACGGTCTGATCGTGGTGGCGTCGATCTGCCTGGTCGAACTGGGCGGGCGCATCCGGGAGGCCACAGAGCCAGCGGCGGCCGAGCCGGAGCCGCAGCACCAGGCCACCGTCACGCGGCTGTCGGTGCTCCCGGCGAACGGCCTCGTCCGGCCGGGGACCAACGGGGCCGCCCGGTGACCGACGCACCGACGCTGCCCGGCCTCGAACCACCGACCAAGCCGCGGCCGGGCAGCCGCCTCGCCCGACTCCTCACCCCCAGCACCGTCGACGCCCTCAAGACCATGGCCGAGGACCACGGTGTCTGCACCCGCCCGGTTCTCCTGCGCCGCACCGACCTCGCCACCGGACAGACCGAGGTCATCGACCTGCCGTGCGGCGCCACCCGCGAAGACAAGTGCAAGCCCTGCGCCAAACGCGCCCGCCGGCTCCGTCAGCAGCAGTGCCGGGAGGGCTGGCACCGAACCGACGAGCCGTTGCCCGCTCCGGATGACCCCACCGGCGAGCAGCTCGCGATGCTCCAGCTCCGTGCGCACTTCGTCTTCGAGCGCAACCGCGCTGAGCAGCTCGCCGAGTGGGACCAGGCCGCCGAGCTCGAAGCGGCCATCGGCGAACTCGACCAGGCAATCACCGAGTCCGGCATGCGCGGCCGGCTCACCCCGGTCGGCGACGGTGGCGATGAGCAGCCGGCCAAGCGCCGCGTCCGCTCCACCCGCCGGCGCCAGGACGCACCCGACCTGCCGCGGCTCAAGGTGGCCCCGACGACCGTCGGCCGGACGTACACCGGGCGCGACGGCACCGTGTTCCAGCCTTCGACGTTCCTGACCCTCACCCTGGACACGTACGGCCGCGTCCGGAACGACGGCACTCCGGTCGACCCGAGCAGCTACGACTACCGGCGCGCGGCCTGGGACGCGGTGCACTTCCCGGCCCTGCTGGACCGGTTCTGGCAGAACCTCCGTCGCGCCTGCGGCCGAAACGTTCAGTATTTCGGCTGCGTCGAGCCCCAGCGCCGCCTCGCGCCGCACGCGCACTTCGCGATGCGCGGCACCGTGACCCGGGACCTGCTCCGCAAGGTCACCGCGGCGACGTACCACCAGGTCTGGTGGCCACCGACCGACGTCATCCGGTACCCGGACCACAACGCGCCCGTCTGGGAACCCGATCACAAGCAGTACGTCGATCCGCAGACCGGCGAACCGCTGCCCACCTGGGATGACGCGCTGGACCAGGTCGACGCCGACCCGGACGCCGAACCAGTCCACGTCGCCCGCTTCGGCCCGCAGGTCCATGCGGAGGGCGTCCTCGGCGGCACCCGGCAGGCGGACAAGCTGATCGGCTACCTCACGAAGTACCTGACCAAGTCGGTCGACGCCTGCCACGAGATGACCACCGACCGGCAGACGGCGCACCTCGAGCGCTTCTGGGCCGAGCTGCGGTACACGCCCTGCTCCCCGCGCTGCGCCAACTGGCTGCGGTACGGCGTTCAGCCGAAGAACGCCCGCCCGAACCAGTCCGCCGGCCGCTGCAAGGCCAAGGTCCACCAGCGGACCACCCTCGGCATGGGCGGCCGGCGAGTGCTCGTCTCCCGTCAGTGGTCCGGCAAGACCCTCGCGGATCACCGCGCGGACACGCGCGCCTGGGTGCGCGCCATCCTCGGCATCTCGGACGCTCACGACCAGGTCCCGGTGGCCGACGGCAGGCCCGGACAGCCGGCGCCGTTCGCCTGGGAGATGGCACGCAACGACGACCCGGACGTACCGCCGCTGCAACACCGCCTCTTGCGGTCCATTTCGGCGCGGATCCAGCAACGTGCGCAGCTCAGAGCAGCGATCGAGGCGGCGCAGGGGCCGCCCGATGGTTCGGTAGTCGCCGCGCCTACTCAGGTGGACGGCTGTCGAGCCGCCTCACTACGAGAACGCCGATGACCAGCACGAGCAGGACCACGCAGATGCAAGCGCAGCAGAGCCAGACCTGCAATGGGCTCATCGCGTCCATGGCGGCAGGGTATCTCGATCATCACCGATGGAGGGGTGAGGCACAGGTTGGGTGAGGAGCTGCTGACGGGGGAGCAGGTCGCGGCCTTGCTCAAGACGACGCCGAGGTTCGTCCGGCGTCTCGTGCAGGCCCGGCGGATCGAGTACGTCAAGGTCGGCCGGCTGGTGCGCTTCCGCGAGGCCGCCGTCGCCGACTACATCGAACGCAATCGTGTGGTGCCGCTCAGCAGGGCCGAGCTGAGGCGGCAGATCGGAAGGGCGGCGTAGTGGCCAAGCAGAGAGTCCGGCGGCGTTTCGGCAACGTCCGGAAGCTGCCGTCGGAGCGATACCAGGCGCGGTACCTGGGGCCGGACGGGATCGAGCGCAAGGCGCCGAACACGTTCGAGACGGAGAAGGAGGCAGAGAACTGGTTGACCCTGGTCCAGGCAGAGATCTTGCGCGGAGATTGGGCGGCGCCGGAGCTGGGGGAGACCAACCTGGACGAGTACGCGGCCCGGTGGATCGCGGAGCGGAAGCTCGCCCCGCGCACCCGGGAGAACTACGAGGATCTCCACCGGCTCCACATCCGGCCCCACCTCGGCCGGCTGGAGCTGGCGGTGCTGAAGCCGGCGACCATCCGCACCTGGCGCAAGCGATTGCTCGACTCCGGTACGACGGAGCCGCAGGCCGTGAAGGCGTACCGCCTGCTCCGGGCGGTGCTGAACACGGCGGTGAAAGAGGACGGCCTGATCAAGGACAACGCGTGCCGGATCAAGGGGTACGACAAGTACCACACCCCGGAGCGGCCGACCGCGACCGTCGACCAGGTGCTCATGCTCGCTGGCGCGGTCCCGACGAGGTATCGGGCGCTGATCATCGTCGCGGCGCTTTCCGGGCTGCGCTGGGGCGAGCTGGCTGCCCTGCGCAGATGTGACGTGGACCTCGTGGAGGGCCGCCTCCGGGTACCTCGGAAGCTCGCGGCGCTCCGCAACCGGCTGGAGTTCGGCCCACCGAAGTCCGAGGCCGGCGTTCGGGTCGTCGCGCTTCCCTCGCTGGCGACCCGGGCGCTCCGTGATCACCTCACGGGTGACTTCGTGGGCGAAGGGTCGGAAGCGGTGGTGTTCACCGGCGGCAAGGGTGCTCTGCTTCGTTCCGGCAACTTCGGCCGGGCCGTCAAGTGGATCGAGACCGTCAGGGCGGTCGGGCTGCCAGGCGGCTTTCACTTCCACGACTTGCGCCACACTGGCAACACCCTCGCGGCGGCGTCCGGGGCGAGCACCCGGGAGCTGATGCATCGGATGGGGCAGTCCAGCATGCGGGCGGCGCTGATCTACCAGCACGCGACGAGCGAGCGAGATCGGGAAATCGCCGACAACATGGACAAACGGATCAAAAAGCAACAGAGGAAGAAGCGGTGACCGCGACACTGGCACGCTACTGGCACGACCGTGCCGACAAGATCAACCGAGGCTACTCCGCAAGCCTGTGACCTGCGGATAGGGTAAAGAGCGGGCGAGGAGAATCGAACTCCCACCGTCAGTTTGGAAGACTGAAGCTCTGCCATTGAGCTACGCCCGCGTGCTCCCGGGCCTGCCGGTCGCGCTCACAGCGTACCGAATCATCCGGACAAGCACAGAGCACGGGGGTCTGTCGTGTGCGACACCGGCATACCGAGCGGCAGGCTGTCGGACCTACCGCATACACTTGCCGACGCAAACCTCCGGGGTGTAGCGCAGTTTGGTAGCGCACTCGCTTTGGGAGCGAGGGGCCGTGGGTTCAAATCCCGCCACCCCGACCGGGACAATGCCAGGCGTCCGCCATCGTCACCCGGCCGTTGGAGCGGCTGGTCGCGACCTTACTGAGGGAGAAGTTCTGTGAAGAGCACCGTCGAGACCCTGAGCCCGACGCGCGTGCGGCTCGAAATCGAGGTGCCGTTCGCTGAGCTCGAGCCCAGCCTGAAGAAGGCCTACCGGGAGATCGGCTCGCAGGTGAACATCCCCGGCTTCCGCCGGGGTAAGGTGCCGACAGCCGTGATCGATCAGCGGGTCGGCCGCGGCGCGGTCCTCAACGAGGCCGTGCAGGAGATCATCCCGACCCAGATTCTGGCCGCGGTCCGCGAGCACGAGGTGCGGACGCTGGGCCGCCCCGAGGTCGAGATCACCGAGTTCGCCGACGGGCAGCCGCTGAAGTTCCGCGCCGAGGTCGACGTGCGTCCGGAGATCACGCTTCCCGACCTGAGCGCCATCGAGGTCACCGTCGACGCGCTCAGCGTGACTGACGAGGACGTCGAGGAGCAGCTCAAGGGCCTGCGCGACCGGTTCGCCACGCTGAAGACGGTCGAGCGGACCGCGCTGGTCGGCGACTACGTCCAGATCGACCTGGTCGCCAAGGTCGACGGCGAAGAGGTGCCGGGCGGCAGCGCGACCAACGTCTCGCACGAGGTGGGCAGCGGCCAGCTGGTCCCCGGCCTCGACGACGTGCTGGTCGGCATGGGGACGGGCGACTCGACCACGTTCACCACGCAGCTGGTCGGCGGCGAGTTCGAAGGCCGCGACGCCGAGGTGTCGGTGACCGTCAAGTCGGTCAAGGACAAGCAGCTGCCGGAGCTCGACGACGAGTTCGCCCAGCTCGCGAGCGAGTTCGACACGCTCGACGAGCTCAAGGAGGACCTGAGCACGCGCCTCACCCGCGTGAAGCGCATGGAGCAGCTCTACTCGGCCCGTGACCTGGCCCTCAAGGCCGTGATCGACGCGACCGACGTGCCGGCGCCCGAGGGTGTCGTCAAGGACGAGGTCGAGTCGCGCAAGGAGTCGATGAACGACCAGCTCCAGCGCATCGGGGCCTCCTTCGACGACTACCTGCAGACCGAGGGCAAGACGGCCGAGGAGATGGACGCCGAGCTCAACGAGGCGGCCGTCGAGGGTGTGAAGGTCCAGCTGGTGCTCGACACCCTGGCCGACGCCGAGGACGTCCAGGTCAGCGACGACGAGTTCGGTCACGAGATCGTCCACCGGGCGCAGCGCGCGGGCATGGGCCCGCAGCAGTACTACGACCAGCTGGTGCAGGCCGGCGTGGCCGGTGCGGTCTTCGGTGACGTGCGCCGGGGCAAGGCCCTCGGGCTGGTGCTCGAGCGGGTCAAGATCCTCGACGCCGAGGGCAACACGCTGAGCCTCGACGACCTGCGTGGCGCGGCCGACAGCCACGAGGGCCACGACCACGGCGACCACGAGGGCCACGACCACTGATCCAGGTGGGCCGGAGGGTGAGCGCCCTCCGGCCCGACCACGGTGCGCTCATAGCGAAATGCGGTGAGCATGGGAAGCTGGCGCTCCCCGCACCGGTTAGGGTCGGCAAGTACAAGACTCTTGCGAAGGGCTGCCATGACCGACCTGCATATTCCAGCGTCGCCAGTCAGTCCCGCGCCCAAGGGGCGCGGGAGGGGCGCGGACACGAGCCTGACGCTCGACGACTCGGTGTTCAACCGGCTGCTCAAGGAGCGCATCATCTTCCTGGGCAGCGAGGTCAACGACCAGGTCGCCAACCGGATCTGCGCACAGATGCTGCTGCTCGCCGCCGAGGACGAGGAGCGCGACATCTGGCTCTACATCAACTCGCCCGGTGGCTCCGTCTACTCGGGCATGGCGATCTACGACATCATGCAGTTCGTCAGCAACGACGTGGCGACTGTCGCGATGGGCATGGCCGCCTCCATGGGCCAGCTGCTGCTGTGCGCCGGCGCGCCCGGCAAGCGGATGGCGTTGCCACACGCGCGGATCATGATGCACCAGCCGTCCGGCGGCATCGGGGGCACGGCCTCCGACATCGCCATCCAGGCCGAGCAGATGCTCTACACCAAGCGGATGTTCCAGGAGCGCGTCGCGTTCCACACCGGGCAGTCGCTCGAGCAGATCGAGGCCGACTCCGATCGTGACCGCTGGTTCACCGCCGAAGAGGCGCGGGACTACGGCTTCATCGACAAGGTGATCACCGGGGCCCAGCAGGCTCCGGAAGGCGCCGGAACTCTGGCCTGAGGAGCGAAGCCATGACGGATCTGAGCCTGCCCCCGGCGCTGCGCGAGGTGCACAACCGGTACATCCTGCCGTCGTACGTCGAGCGCACGTCGTACGGCATCAAGGAGACCAACCCGTACAACAAGCTGTTCGAGGACCGGATCATCTTCCTCGGCGTGCAGATCGACGACGCGTCGGCCAACGACGTGATGGCGCAGCTGCTGACGCTGGAGAGCACCGAGCCGGACCGGGACATCACGCTCTACATCAACTCGCCGGGCGGCTCGTTCACGGCCATGACGGCGATCTACGACACCATGCTCTACGTCCGGCCCGACATCCTCACGGTGTGCCTCGGCCAGGCGGCGAGCGCGGCGGCGGTGCTGCTCGCGGCGGGCACGCCCGGCAAGCGTCTCGCGCTGCCCAACTCACGCATCATCATCCACCAGCCGGCCACCGAGGGCGGCTACGGGCAGGGCTCGGACATCGAGATCCAGGCTCGGGAGATCATGCGGATGCGGACCCAGCTCGAGGAGATGGTGTCGCGTCACACCGGCCAGCCGATCGAGAAGGTCCGCAAGGACATCGACCGCGACAAGATCCTGACGGCCGATGAGGCCAAGGAGTACGGCCTGGTCGACAACGTTCTGGTCAGCCGGAAGAAGTCCAGCCTGGTCGCCTCGGGCGCCTGAGGTACGACCCCCAGCACCACGCCTCATCGGCTCGCCTTACCTCGCGGTTCGGCGAGCCGATGAGGTTGTAGACGATGCCGTCAGACGTCCAGCCGAAAGACACCCCCACGTAGGGGGTCGGAATACGGGCGACCACCAGGTAACGTCGAGGCAGTAGCCAGCGTCGGCGGCGGCCCCGCCGGCTGACGTGAAGCTTGAAGAGCGCTGGCAAGAGCAAGAGATGTGATCCGGACGCATGGTCCGGCCGAAGGCAGGGAGATCGTAGGTGGCACGGATCGGCGACGGCGGCGACCTACTGAAATGCTCTTTCTGCGGCAAGTCGCAGAAGCAGGTGAAGAAGCTCATCGCCGGTCCCGGCGTCTACATCTGCGACGAGTGCATCGACCTCTGCAACGAAATCATCGAGGAAGAGCTCGCCGAGTCGGGCGACGTCAAGTTCGACGAGCTGCCCAAGCCGATGGAGATCTGCGCCTTCCTCGACCAGTACGTGGTCGGGCAGGACCAGGCCAAGAAGGCCCTCGCCGTGGCGGTGTACAACCACTACAAGCGGGTCCAGGCCGAGTCCGGCAGCAACTCCGGCAGCGACGGCGTCGAGATCGCCAAGTCCAACATCCTGCTCATCGGCCCCACGGGGTGCGGCAAGACGCACCTGGCGCAGACGCTCGCCCGGATGCTCAACGTGCCGTTCGCGATCGCCGACGCCACCGCGCTGACCGAGGCCGGCTATGTGGGCGAGGACGTCGAGAACATCCTGCTCAAGCTGATCCAGGCCGCGGACTACGACATCCGCCGGGCCGAGACCGGCATCGTCTACATCGACGAGGTCGACAAGATCGCCCGCAAGTCGGAGAACCCGAGCATCACCCGGGACGTCTCCGGCGAGGGCGTCCAGCAGGCGCTGCTGAAGATCATCGAGGGAACCGTGGCCAACGTTCCCCCGCAGGGCGGCCGCAAGCACCCGCACCAGGAGTTCATCCAGATCGACACGTCCAACGTGTTGTTCATCTGCGGCGGCGCGTTCGCCGGGCTCGACCGCATCGTCCAGCAGCGGGTCGGCAAGGGCGGCACCGGCTTCGGCGCCAACCTGCGCTCGATCGTCGACCGGACCGCGGACGACGCCTTCAGCGACGTGATGCCCGAGGACATGCTCAAGTTCGGCCTGATCCCCGAGTTCATCGGTCGGCTGCCGGTCATCACCAGCGTGAAGAGCCTCGACCGCGACGCGCTGGTCAAGATCCTCACCGAGCCGCGCAACGCGCTCGTCCGGCAGTACCAGCGACTGTTCGAGCTCGACGGCGTCGAGCTGGAGTTCGCGCCCGAGGCCCTCGAGTCGATCGCCGACCAGGCCATCCTCCGCGGCACCGGCGCCCGTGGGCTCCGCGCCATCATGGAGGAGGTCCTCCTCAGCGTGATGTACGAGGTGCCCAGCAACCCGAACATCGCTCGTGTGCTGATCACTCGCGAGGTTGTCCTCGAGAAGGTCATCCCGACGATCGTGCCGCGGGACCTCGCCGCGCACCGGGTCGGCCGCCGCCGCGCGGACCGCGAGGAGAAGTCGGCCTGACAGCGCCACCGGAGCGCTCGACGGCTTTGTCCCATGGCCCTCGTGCTCACCGCCGGCTGACCGTAGGCTGACAGGTATGCGCGTAGCGGTGTGTCAGCTCAACGCCCGTGACGACCGGGCGGAAAACCTGCGGGTCGCCCGGTCACTGCTCGAGCGTGCCGCCGCCGGCGGCGCGGACCTTGCGGTGTTGCCCGAATACGTCGACCACCTCGGGCGGGCGGACACCGCGCCGAAGCCGGAGCCCGTCGACGGGGAGTTCGCCACCTTCTTCGCCGACGCCGCGCGCGAACTCGGCATGTGGGTCCACGCCGGGTCCTTCCACGAGATCGGGCCGGACCCGGACCGCACCTTCAACACCACGCTCGTCTTCGATCGCACGGGTGCGCTCGCCGCGACGTACCGGAAGATCCACCTCTACGACGTGCAGATCCCCGGCCGCGTCTCGTATCACGAGTCCGCGAGCGTGGCGCCCGGGTCGTCGCTCGAGCTGGTGCGTGTCGAGGAGGCCCATGTCGGGCTGTCGATCTGTTACGACCTGCGTTTCCCGGAGTTGTACCGGCAGCTGGCGATCGACGGGGCCGACGTGCTCGTGGTGCCGGCGGCGTTCATGCTGCACACCGGTCGTGATCACTGGGAGGTGCTGCTGCGCGCCAGGGCCATCGAGAACCAGTGTTACGTCCTGGCGGCGGGACAGATCGGCAACCATGATCCGGATCGCACCTGCTTCGGGCGGAGCATGGTGGTCGACCCGTGGGGGACCGTGGTGGCGCAGGCGCCCGATGTTGTCGGTGTCACGTTCGCCGATCTCGACTTCGATCGGCTGGCCGAGATCCGGGCCACATTGCCGAGTCTGGCGAACCGCCGGCTCTGAGCCGTCGGTCAGGGGGTGCGGGCGGTCAGGATTCCGAAGACGGTGATGCCGACGATCGCCCCGCCCGTGATCAGCAGCACTGTTCCCATGCGAGACGGGCCGCGGCGGGCGAGCCGGATTGTTGCCACGACGAGCACCAGGGCGACGACCACACCGATGACGAGCTGCCACAACGGGAAGAGCATCTCCATCAACGCGTCTGCGCGCGGGTTGGGCGTCATTCCGTCATCCTTCCTGGTCGGCTCCGGTCCTGCACGACCGATTTGACGCGGGTGTCGCGATGCCCGTACGGTTCTCCAGGTCCGAGGGGCTGGACGGAAACGGCCGGTTCATCGGATTGGGACCACCAGGGCGGTGCGAGAGCGGTTTTGTGATCGCGAAGCCGACCGGGTAAGGTACCTCAGCCGGTGGGAACCGGGCTGCTCATTGAGTCGGCCGGCCCGCCGAAATCCCAAGCGAGACCCCCAGCCGGAAACGGTCACAGGGTCATGCCTGGGTGCAACGTCCCGAATGGCTAGGAAGCGGAAATCGCGGACTTGACAGGGCGGAACGGGCTGGTAAGGTAGTTAGGCCGGTGGGGAGCCGGGCGGGCAAGCGAGCGTGACGCTCCAGTGTCGGCCGGTCCTGCTGGATCTCCCGAAACAAGATCGCCGAAACCGGCGGCATTGTTATGCTCGGGAAACCGCTCGATATTGAAGAGTTCTAAACTTGGGACTTGACAACGGAGAGCAACCTGGTAAAGTAGAGAAGTTGCCCCGGGTGCGGTGAGCAAGGCTTGCGAACCGCGGCGGTGTGTGTTGGTTGTTTGAGAACTCAACAGGGTGCTTGTTAAGCCAGTGCCAATTGAAGTTATACCCCGTGGCACGGTCTGTCCTTTTGTGGATGGTCGTGTCTGGGATTCCTTTGGTGACAACATGTTTGTTGCCGGGTGATTGATTCACCGACAAGTTTTTGTTGGAGAGTTTGATCCTGGCTCAGGACGAACGCTGGCGGCGTGCTTAACACATGCAAGTCGAGCGGAAAGGCCCTTCGGGGTACTCGAGCGGCGAACGGGTGAGTAACACGTGAGTAACCTGCCCCAGGCTTTGGGATAACCCTCGGAAACGGGGGCTAATACCGAATATTCATGTCGTGTGGCATCACATGGTGTGGAAAGTTTTTCGGCTTGGGATGGGCTCGCGGCCTATCAGCTTGTTGGTGGGGTGATGGCCTACCAAGGCGACGACGGGTAGCCGGCCTGAGAGGGCGACCGGCCACACTGGGACTGAGACACGGCCCAGACTCCTACGGGAGGCAGCAGTGGGGAATATTGCACAATGGGCGGAAGCCTGATGCAGCGACGCCGCGTGAGGGATGAAGGCCTTCGGGTTGTAAACCTCTTTCGACAGGGACGAAGCGTGAGTGACGGTACCTGGAGAAGAAGCGCCGGCCAACTACGTGCCAGCAGCCGCGGTAAGACGTAGGGCGCGAGCGTTGTCCGGATTTATTGGGCGTAAAGAGCTCGTAGGCGGCTTGTTGCGTCAGCTGTGAAAACCCGCAGCTCAACTGTGGGCTTGCAGCTGATACGGGCAGGCTTGAGTTCGGTAGGGGAGACTGGAATTCCTGGTGTAGCGGTGAAATGCGCAGATATCAGGAGGAACACCGGTGGCGAAGGCGGGTCTCTGGGCCGATACTGACGCTGAGGAGCGAAAGCGTGGGGAGCGAACAGGATTAGATACCCTGGTAGTCCACGCTGTAAACGTTGGGCGCTAGGTGTGGGGGGCCTCTCCGGTTCTCTGTGCCGCAGCTAACGCATTAAGCGCCCCGCCTGGGGAGTACGGCCGCAAGGCTAAAACTCAAAGGAATTGACGGGGGCCCGCACAAGCGGCGGAGCATGCGGATTAATTCGATGCAACGCGAAGAACCTTACCTGGGTTTGACATGTTCGGTAATCCGGCAGAGATGTCGGGTCCTTCGGGGCCGTTCACAGGTGGTGCATGGCTGTCGTCAGCTCGTGTCGTGAGATGTTGGGTTAAGTCCCGCAACGAGCGCAACCCTTGTTCGATGTTGCCAGCGGTTCGGCCGGGGACTCATCGAAGACTGCCGGGGTCAACTCGGAGGAAGGTGGGGATGACGTCAAGTCATCATGCCCCTTATGTCCAGGGCTTCACGCATGCTACAATGGCCGGTACAAAGGGCTGCGATACCGTGAGGTGGAGCGAATCCCAAAAAGCCGGTCTCAGTTCGGATCGGGGTCTGCAACTCGACCCCGTGAAGTCGGAGTCGCTAGTAATCGCAGATCAGCAATGCTGCGGTGAATACGTTCCCGGGCCTTGTACACACCGCCCGTCACGTCACGAAAGTCGGCAACACCCGAAGCCGGTGGCCCAACCCTTGTGGAGGGAGCCGTCGAAGGTGGGGCTGGCGATTGGGACGAAGTCGTAACAAGGTAGCCGTACCGGAAGGTGCGGCTGGATCACCTCCTTTCTAAGGAGCACCTTCACGCGAAAGCGTGTAAGGAGCCCGCACCAGCCGAGTGTGTTGGTGGGGTGCTCGATGGCGGAGACACTGGCGAGTTTTCGCGGACAACGGTTTCCGGTTCCTAGTACTGCCCTAGTGGTGTGGAACGGCCGGTGATGCGGTTCGCGGAAACATACAGGCATCCTGTTGGGTCCTGAAACAACCAGCACGTGAGTGCTCCGGGTGTTTCGGACGGAATCTGCATCTGGTCGAGGACCACGCTGGTTGTCAGCGCCGGCTCGACGTGAATCTGGTGTGGGTTTGGTGTTGGTTGAGAATTGCACAGTGGATGCGAGCATCTTTAAAGCTTTTTGTGGTCAAGTTGCTGAGGGCGTACGGTGGATGCCTTGGCACCAGGAGCCGATGAAGGACGTGGGAGGCCGCGATAGGCCTGGGGGAGCTGTCAACCGAGCTGTGATCCCAGGGTGTCCGAATGGGGTAACCCGGCACCAGTCATGTGGTGTCACTTCTGCCTGAACACATAGGGCGGATAGAGGGAACGCGGGGAAGTGAAACATCTCAGTACCCGCAGGAAGAGAAAACAATTGTGATTCCGTGAGTAGTGGCGAGCGAAAGCGGATGAGGCTAAACCGGTCATGTGTGATACTCGGCAGGGGTTGCGTGATCGGGGTTGTGGGGCGTGTCTTGACTGGTCTGCCGGCTGGTCGCACAGTCAGAAAATCGATGGTTAGTCGAAGTCCGCTGGAAAGCGGCGCCGTAGACGGTGATAGTCCGGTAGGCGAAAACTGTCGGTCTGTGTTGGCGTGTTCCCGAGTAGCGGCGGACTCCTGTAATCTGCCGTGAATCTGCCAGGACCACCTGGTAAGCCTAAATACTCCCTGGTGACCGATAGCGGACGAGTACCGTGAGGGAAAGGTGAAAAGTACCCCGGGAGGGGAGTGAAATAGTACCTGAAACCGTGCGCCTACAATCCGTCGGAGCGTCCTGCCTTTTTGGTGGGGGTGACGGCGTGCCTTTTGAAGAATGAGCCTGCGAGTTAGTGGTGCGTGGCGAGGTTAACCCGTGTGGGGTAGCCGTAGCGAAAGCGAGTCTGAATAGGGCGTTTGAGTCGCGTGTCCTAGACCCGAAGCGGAGTGATCTAGCCATGGGCAGGCTGAAGCGCGGGTAAGACCGCGTGGAGGGCCGAACCCACCAACGTTGAAAAGTTGGGGGATGACCTGTGGTTAGGGGTGAAAGGCCAATCAAACTCCGTGATAGCTGGTTCTCCCCGAAATGCATTTAGGTGCAGCGTTGCGTGTTTCTTGCCGGAGGTAGAGCACTGGATGGCCTAGGGGGCCTACAAGCTTACTGAAGTCAACCAAACTCCGAATGCCGGTAAGTGAGAGCGTGGCAGTGAGACTGCGGGGGATAAGCTTCGTAGTCGAGAGGGAAACAGCCCAGATCACCAGCTAAGGCCCCTAAGCGTGTGCTAAGTGGTAAAGGATGTGGGGTCGCATAGACAACCAGGAGGTTGGCTTAGAAGCAGCCACCCTTGAAAGAGTGCGTAATAGCTCACTGGTCAAGTGGTTCCGCGCCGACAATGTAGCGGGGCTCAAGCACACCGCCGAAGCTGTGGCATTCACGCATGTACCCGGCCAATGGTTCGCCGGCGGTCCAGGTGTGTGGATGGGTAGGGGAGCGTCGTGTCACCGGTGAAGCGGCGGAGTGATCCAGTCGTGGAGGTGACGCGAGTGAGAATGCAGGCATGAGTAGCGAAAGCAGGGTGAGAAACCCTGCCGCCGGATGACCAAGGGTTCCAGGGCCAGGCTAATCCGCCCTGGGTGAGTCGGGGCCTAAGGCGAGGCCGAGAGGCGTAGTCGATGGACAACGGGTTGATATTCCCGTACCCGCGTAGAAGCGACCATGCTGAACCTGCTTGTACTAACCTTATGAAGACGGAGGCCTTTCGGGGTTGATGTTGGAGTTTGGGAACTTGGGTGGTAGTAGGCAAGCGATGGGGTGACGCAGGAGGGTAGCTGGGCCCGGCCGGTGGTTGTGCCGGGGCAAGCGTGTAGCCCGTGCTGTAGGCAAATCCGCAGCACATGGTGGGTGAGACGTGAAGCGGAGCCGTTTCAGGTGAAGTCAGTGATCCCATGCTGCCGAGAAAAGCCTCTAGCGAGTTTCGAGCGGCCCGTACCCCAAACCGACACAGGTGGTCAGGTAGAGAATACCGAGGCGATCGGGCGAACTGTGGTTAAGGAACTCGGCAAATTGCCCCCGTAACTTCGGGAGAAGGGGGGCCACCGATGGTGAGACCACGTGCTGGTGGAGCGGTTGGTGGCCGCAGAGACCAGGGGGAAGCGACTGTTTACTAAAAACACAGGTCCATGCTAAGTCGTAAGACGACGTATATGGACTGACGCCTGCCCGGTGCTGGAACGTTAAGGGGACCTGTTAGTCTTTCGGGGCGAAGCGGAGAACTTAAGCGCCAGTAAACGGCGGTGGTAACTATAACCATCCTAAGGTAGCGAAATTCCTTGTCGGGTAAGTTCCGACCTGCACGAATGGCGTAACGACTTCCCCACTGTCTCAACCACAGGCCCGGCGAAATTGCACTACGAGTAAAGATGCTCGTTACGCGCGGCAGGACGGAAAGACCCCGGGACCTTCACTATAGCTTGACATTGGTACTCGAATTCGATTGTGTAGGATAGGTGGGAGCCGGTGAAGCAGTCACGCCAGTGGTTGTGGAGGCAAGCTTGAAATACCACTCTGTTGGATTTGGGTATCTAACTTTGGGCCGTGAGCCGGTTCAGGGACAGTGTCTGGTGGGTAGTTTAACTGGGGCGGTTGCCTCCTAAAATGTAACGGAGGCGCCCAAAGGTTCCCTCAGCCTGGTTGGCAATCAGGTGTTGAGTGCAAGTGCACAAGGGGGCTTGACTGTGAGACTGACAGGTCGAGCAGGGACGAAAGTCGGGACTAGTGATCCGGCACTGGCAGGTGGAAGCGGTGTCGCTCAACGGATAAAAGGTACCCCGGGGATAACAGGCTGATCTTCCCCAAGAGTCCATATCGACGGGATGGTTTGGCACCTCGATGTCGGCTCGTCGCATCCTGGGGCTGGAGTAGGTCCCAAGGGTTGGGCTGTTCGCCCATTAAAGCGGTACGCGAGCTGGGTTTAGAACGTCGTGAGACAGTTCGGTCCCTATCCGCCGTGCGCGTAGGATACTTGAGAAGGGCTGTCCCTAGTACGAGAGGACCGGGACGGACGAACCTCTGGTGTGCCAGTTGTTCTGCCAAGAGCACGGCTGGTTGGCTACGTTCGGAAGGGATAACCGCTGAAAGCATCTAAGCGGGAAGCTCGCTTCGAGATGAGGTATCCCACCCCTTGAGGGTTAAGGCCCCCAGCGAGACCACTGGGTTGATAGGCCGGAAGTGGAAGCCTGGTAACAGGTTTGAGCTGACCGGTACTAATAGGCCGAGGACTTGACCTCAAACACTCCCGCTTCGGGTGGGAGAAGCTTTGAAAGTGTTGACGCATCCACTGTGTGATTCTGAACCAACACCGGTCGCACCCCACATGTTGGTGGGTGTGCGGGGTTGTATAGGTTCATAGTGTTACGGCGGCCATAGCGGAGGGGAAACGCCCGGTCCCATTCCGAACCCGGAAGCTAAGCCCTCCAGCGCCGATGGTACTGCACCCGAGAGAGTGTGGGAGAGTAGGACGCCGCCGGACAAAACTTCGATCGAGGGGCCCACCAAATCTGGTGGGCCCCTGACGCGTATCTACGGCCATTTACCTGTGATCGGGGCGGGTGCGGCGGCTGCCGGACGGCGTTGAGCCGGCGCTGCTACGCTGCGCCGATGGTCGACCCTGACACCGCGAACACCGGCCTGTTCGGCTCGCAGGACGAACCGGAGGAAGAAGCTTCCACGGGGGCTTCGCGCCTGCCGATCAAGCGGATCGCCATCATCTGCGCCGCGGTGGCCGCTGTGGCGCTGCTCGTCTCCGGTGCTGTGTACGGCCCGACGGTGGTGCGGGTGATCCAGCAGAGCGACACAAAGGTCCAGTCTCGGGATCAGGTCGGCGCATTCACGCTGGACAAGAGCGACGATGCGACGAGCACCGCCGAATACATCCGCGACGCCGTCGCCACCGAGGTCAACCTGGACCAGAGCGTCGGGCTGATCTACAAGGACCAGGCGAACAGCGTCATTCTCGTCGCCGGCACCGCAAGGATCTGGAAGCCCGAGGCCTCGCTGAAGTCCGCGTTCGACGTCATGACCGACAACAGCGGCGGCGTGAGCGACATCCGAGACATGGACGCCGGAGATCTGGGCGGCCTCATGCGCTGCGGCGTGACCAAAACCCAGGACGAAGATTTCCCGGTGTGCGGCTGGGCCGACAACGGCTCGGTGGGTATCGCGCTCCTCCCCGGCCAACAGCTGCCCGACGCCCACAAGGTCACGCTCGAGCTCCGCAACGCCATCGAACACCGCGCCTGACGCTCGGCGGTCCCACCGCGACTAGTCGGCCTTGGTCGATTTCCGTGGTCAGGGCGACCGAAGGGCACCAAGGTCAACTAGTCCGGGTGGGCTGCAAGCCGGATGCGAGCTGAGGACGTCACTGCGGCGCTGGCCTGAGCAGGGCGCGGTACACGGGGGTGCGGACCGGCCCAGGGACGGGTAGAACGGTGCGGGCGACCAAGCCCAGAGCTACCAGGGCGACCAAGCCCAGAGCTACGCGGTCAGGGCAACACATCACGGCGCGGCCACCACGGACGAAGCGGCCGAGCCGGCGCAGCGAGTGGTGTGCGGTAGGAGGCGACACGTCGAGCGGCGTAGGAGCGTCCCGGTGCCGCTCGACGGGGCCGGGCGATCCGAGGCAGCAGCCGACGGCCAGCGGCCGATCAGGCTGCCAGCGGCCCGCGACGGTGAGAGGTCCTCGGGCGCCCCTCGTGCCCGGGCCACCCGAGGGCGGCCGGGGCGGCGGGGGTCAGTTGGAGCGGGACTGGACGATGTCGCGGATGTCGCGGAACAGGGCGGCGGACTCGGACTCACCGCGGTTGTTGAAGACACCGATGCCCAGGCTGCCGTGGTCGGCCCAGGCGCACATCGTCATCTTGGTGTTGTCGCTCGTGCCGGTGGCGCACTTGAGTGTGCCGCCCCACTTGCCGGGGTCGTACTCCGTGCTGGCGCCGAGCGTGCTGAAGCCCTTGAACGCGTTGTCGAGCTCGGTGTCGGGGAACAGGATCACCGAGGCGGCCGCGACCAGGACGACGATCTTATCCAGGTCGCCGTCGCTGTAGATGCCGACGGCGACCTCGTCGGTGGTGCCGAGGCCGGTCTTGAGGTCGTTCTCCATCTGGTCGACCAGTTTCTGCATGTCCCGGTCGTCCTGCTTGGTGAGCTTGCCGGGCAGGGTCGGAGGAGCGGTCACGTGTGCGCCGGACTCGGAGAAGACCGGGTAGAGGAAGACGCAGGCGGCGATCGCGCAGATGAGGAAGACGCCTCCGACGACGCCGAGCGTGATCTTCAGCCCCTTGCCCTTCTTCGGCGGCGGCGTGAACTGCGGCACCGGGGACGCCGTGGCGGGCCCCGGATAGACAGGCTGAGCGGCCGGGCCGGGGTAGGCCGGCTGCGGCTGCGGAGGGTAACCGCCGGACACCGGGTAGGCCGGAGAAGGCTGCCGGTAGCCACCCGACACCGGGTACGCCGGGCCGGGCTGCTGGTAGCCGCCGGACGTGGGTGCTGCCGGTCCGCCGTACTGAGACCCGCCGTACTGAGGCTCGCTCGCCCGCGGCGGGTTGCTCGCGGGCGGTGGGGTGCCGAACTCCGGCGCGAGGTCGTACGACATCGGCTGGAACGGCTGTGAGCGAGGCTCGTCGTCGGGCGCGTTTGGCGGGTAGGTCACCGTCGATCAGTCTCCTGAGTGAGGGGGGTACTGGCGAGCGTAGACCCCCTGTGCGACAGTTCTAGACTTTGCTTGTGACGGATACTCCACGAACGGGGCAGGCAACCCCGGCGCTCTCGGCTCAGTATGCCCCCGGTGACGTTGAGCAACGGCGGTATGAGCAATGGGTAGCCGATGGGTTGTTCCAGGCGGACGCGAAGAGCGATCGGCCGCCCTTCGCGATCGTGCTGCCGCCACCCAACGTGACCGGTTCGCTGCATATCGGCCACGCCCTCGACCACACCATCCAGGACTCGCTGACCCGCCGGAAGCGGATGCAGGGGTTCGAGGCGCTGTGGCTGCCCGGCATGGACCACGCCGGCATCGCGACCCAGAACGTCGTCGAGCGCCAGTTGGCCACCGAGGGGAAGTCCCGCCACGACCTCGGCCGCGAGCAGTTCGTCGAGCGGGTCTGGCAGTGGAAGGCCGAGTCCGGCGGCAAGATCCTCGGGCAGATGACCCGGCTCGGCGACTCCGTCGACTGGAGCCGCGAGCGGTTCACCATGGACGAGGGTCTGTCCCGCGCGGTGCTCACGATCTTCAAGCGCCTCTTCGAGGACGGGCTGATCTACCGCGCAGAGCGCATCATCAACTGGTGCCCGCGCTGCCTCACGGCACTCAGCGACATCGAGGTCGAGCACTCCGACGACGACGGCGAGCTGGTCTCGATCCGCTACGGCGACGGTGACGACTCGATCGTCGTGGCCACCACGCGTGCCGAGACGATGCTCGGTGACACGGCGGTCGCCGTCCACCCCGACGACGAGCGGTACCGGCACCTGGTCGGCACCGAGGTCGAGCTGCCGCTGACCGGCCGGCGGATCCCGATCGTCGCCGACGCGCACGTCGACCCGTCGTTCGGCACCGGTGCGGTCAAGGTCACCCCGGCGCACGACCCCAACGACTTCGAGATCGGCCAGCGGCACAACCTGCCCAGCCTGACGATCATGGACGAGCACGGTGTCATCACGGTGCACGGGCCGTTCCTCGGGCTGGACCGGTTCGAGGCGCGCCCGGCGGTCGTCGCCGCGCTCCGCGCGGAGGGGCGGATCGTCGCCGAGAAGCGGCCGTACGTTCACGCCGTCGGGCACTGCCAGCGGTGCAACACGACGGTCGAGCCGCGGCTGTCGTTGCAGTGGTTCGTCCGTACCGGACCCCTTGCCAAGGCTGCCGGGGACGCCGTGCGGGACGGCCGGGTCCGCGTCGAGCCGGAGGAGCTCACCAAGCGGTACTTCGGGTGGGTCGACAACATGCATGACTGGTGCATCTCGCGCCAGCTGTGGTGGGGGCACCGCATCCCGGTCTGGTACGGGCCGAACGGCGAGGTCGTCTGCGTCGGCCCGGACGAGCAGCCGCCTACCGGCGAGGGCTGGACCCAGGACCCCGACGTGCTCGACACCTGGTTCTCCTCGGCGCTGTGGCCGTTCTCCACGCTCGGCTGGCCCGACGAGACCCCGGACCTGGCGAAGTTCTATCCGACGAGCGTCCTCGTCACGGGGTACGACATCCTCTTCTTCTGGGTTGCCCGGATGATGATGTTCGGCCTCTACGCGATGGACGGGCGGCAGCCGTTCGACGTGATCATGCTGCACGGCATGGTCCGCGACCAGCACGGCAAGAAGATGTCGAAGTCCTTCGGCAACGTCGTCGACCCGCTCGACTGGATCGACCGGTTCGGCGCCGACGCCACCCGCTTCACGCTCGCGCGGGGCGCCAACCCGGGCGCCGACGTGCCGGTGAGCGAGGACTGGGTCCAGGGCGCGCGGAACTTCTGCAACAAGCTGTGGAACGCCACGCGGTACGGGCTGAGCAACGGCGCGACCGTCGACGGCGGACTGCCGGCGCAGTCGGAGCTGTCGCCGGTCGACCGGTGGATCCTGTCCCGCCTGCAGCACGTCATCGGCGAGGTCGACGAGCAGTTCGAGGCGTACGAGCTGGCCAAGGTCTGCGACACCCTGTACCACTTCGCGTGGGACGACGTCTGCGACTGGTACCTCGAGCTGACCAAGCCGGTCCTCACCGGCGACGACGAGGCGGCGAAGGACCGCACCCGGCGGGTCCTCGGCCACGTGCTCGACAGCCTGCTGCGGCTGCTGCACCCGATCGTCCCGTTTGTCACCGAGGAACTGTGGACGACACTGACCGGTGAGCGCACGGTCGTCCGGTCCGCCTGGCCGACCGCCGAGACGGGCCGGATCGACGACGCGGCCGAGACCGAGGTGCTCAACCTCCAGCGGGTCGTCACCGAGGTCCGCCGGTTCCGCGCCGACCAGGGCGTCAAGCCGTCGCAGCGGGTCGTCGCGCGGCTCGAAGGGCTCGACGCCGCCGGCCTGACCGGGCACGAGGGCCTGATCCGCTCGCTGGTGCGGCTCGACGCGGCCGGCGCCGACTTCGCCGCCACGGCCAAGCTGGCGGTGGGGGTCGGTGTCACGGTCGAGCTCGACACGCGCGGCGCGATCGACGTCGCGGCGGAGCGGGCCCGGCTCACCAAGGACAAGGCGGCGGCGGAGAAGGAGGCGGCCCAGAACCGCGCCAAGCTCGAGAACCCGGCGTTCACCGACAAGGCACCCGAGCAGGTCGTGGCGAAGGTCCGCCAGCGCCTGGAGGCCGCCGAGGCCGACCTGGCGCGGATCGCCGCCCAGCTGGAAGCACTGTGACCGGTCCGGAGCGAAGCGGAGGGGCCGGTCACCCAGAGGCTCAGTCTGTAAGTCAGGCCGCCGACGAACGAAGTGAGGAGGTGGCCTGACTGTGACGACGTTTTCGGAGGTCGACCAGGCGCTGCTCGGGCGGGGCTTCACCCGCATGGTCTTCGACCTGGGGCGGATCGAGGCGCTGCTCGACTCGCTGGGCAGCCCGCAGCGGGCGTATCCGGCGATCCACCTCACCGGCACCAACGGCAAGACGTCGACGGCCCGGATGATCGACTCGCTGCTGCGCGCGCACGGGCTGCGGACCGGGCGGTACACCAGCCCGCACCTGCAGAGCGTCACCGAGCGGATCAGCATCGAGGGCGAGCCGATCAGCGAGGAGCGGTTCGTCGAGGTGTACGGGGAGGTGGCACCGCTCGCCGAATACCTCGACACGCGCAGCAACGAGCCGCTGACGTACTTCGACATGACCACGGCGATGGCGTTCGCGGCGTTCGCCGACGCACCCGTCGACGTCGCCGTGGTCGAGGTCGGCCTCGGCGGCGCCGACGACTCCACCAACGTGCTGCACGCGCAGACCACCGTCATCACACCGATCGGCCTGGACCACACCGAGTGGCTCGGCGACACGATCGAGGACATCGCCCTGGCCAAGGCCGGCATCGTTCACAAGGGATCGACGCTGATCTGCGCCCTGCAGCCGGAGGAGGCGATGCGCCCGATCCTGGAGCGCTGCGCGGAGGTCGGCGCGACGATCGCCCGCGAGGGGCGCGAGTTCGGCGTGATCCAGCGCGACCTGGCCGTGGGCGGGCAGGTGCTGACGCTCCAGGGCCTCTCCGGTGTGTACGAGGGGATCTTCCTGCCGCTGCACGGCGAGCACCAGGCGCAGAACGCGGCCGTCGCGCTCGCCGCCGTCGAGGCGTTCCTCGGCGCCGGCACGGAGCGGGCGCTCAACGCCGAGGCCGTCCGCGAAGGGTTCGCCGGTGCCACCTCGCCCGGCCGCCTGGAGCGCATCCGCAACTCGCCGCCGATCCTGCTCGACGCCGCGCACAACGCCGCCGGCATGCAGGCGACGGTCAAGGCGCTCACGGAGGAGTTCGCGTTCAGCGGGCTCGTCGCGGTCGTCGCGGCCCTCGCCGACAAGGATGTCGAGGGCATGCTGGAGCTGCTGGAACCGATCACCGAGAGCGTCGTGATCACCCGCAACTCGTCGCCGCGGGCGATGCCGGCGGCGCAGCTCGGCGCGCTCGCCGACGAGATCTTCGGCCCGGACCGGGTGCACGTCGTGGCCGACTTCCCCGACGCCATCGACACGGCGGTGACGCTCGCCGAGTCCGACAACGCGGTCCCCGGGACGATCGGCATCCTCATCACCGGCTCCGTCGTGACGGTCGCCGACGCCCGAGGGCTGCTGAAACGATGAGCACCCCGGCCGGGCTGAAGAATCCGGGCGCCGCCGTCCGCGGCGTCGGGGCGGCGGCGCTTGTCGTCGAGGGTGTTGTCCTCCTGCTGGCGCTGCTGCCGCTGGCCAAGCTCGGTCACGGCGACAACACCGCCGCGATCTGGTTGTGCGTCGCCCTCGCCGTTGTCAGCTTCGCCCTCTGCGGGTTGCTGCGGCACGCCTGGGCCTGGTACGCGGGGCTGGCCGTCCAGGTCGCCCTGCTGGCCGGCGGCGTGCTGCACTGGTCGCTCGTGGCGCTCGGGGCGCTCTTCGGGTTGACCTGGCTGTACGTGCTGTACGTGCGCAGGTCGGTCTACGCCAACAAACCCGACTGATGCGCGCCGGCCGGCTGCTGTCGACGCTCCTGCTGCTGCAGACGCGCGGCCGGCTGACCGCGCAGCAGCTCGCCGACGAGCTCGACGTGTCGGTGCGCACCGTCTACCGCGACATCGAGGCGCTGTCCGCGTCCGGCGTGCCGGTCTACGCCGACCGCGGTCCGGCCGGCGGCTATCAGCTCGTCGACGGCTACCGCACCAGCCTGACCGGGCTCACCACCGACGAGGCGGCCGCGCTGTTCCTCACCGGCAGCGGCGCGACCGCCGCGCACCTCGGGCTCGGCCCCACGCTCGAGGCCGCCCGGCTCAAGCTGCTCGCGGCCCTGCCGCAGGAGCAGCGGTCGACGGCCGAGCGCATCCAGGAACGGGTCCACGTCGACGCGCCCGGCTGGTTCCGCGACCCGGAGGCACCGTCGCACCTCGACGCCGTCACCGGTGCGCTGTGGGAGCAGCGGCGGATCGCCGTGCGGTACACGAAGTGGGACAACACCCAGGTGGAGCGCACCCTCGAACCGTTGGGCCTCGTCCTCAAGGGCACCGCGTGGTACCTGGTGGCCCATGGCCGCCGGCGCATCAACGGCTACCGCGTCTCCCGCGTCGACGCGGTGACCGTGCTCGACGAACACTTCGAGCGCCCGCCGGGGTTCGATCTGCGACGGTACTGGCTGGAGTGGTCCGACCGGCTGCAACAGACCCTCTACAGCGGCGGTGTGGCGACGGTACGGGTCGGGCCGCGCGCCGCCGGCATGTGGTGGATGCTCGGGCCGGTCGCGGAGCGGGCGCTGCGGGAGACCGCCGGTGAGCCGGACGCGGACGGCTGGGTCCGGGTCGTCATGCCGATCGAGTCGTTCGAGCACGCGCGGTTCGACCTGGGCCGCTTCGGGCCGGACGTCGAGGTCCTCGAACCGGCGGAACTGCGTGATCTGATGCGCGCCCAGGCCGAGGAGACGCTGCGCCGCTACTGCGAATAGCGCTTGCTCAGCGGCGAAGCTCCCAGCGGGTCAGCGCGATCGCGTGGCCGTCGGGGTCGCGGAACGTCGCCGAGCACAGCTCCAACTGCTCACCCTGCGGCACGACCCGCGGCCGGTGGACGAAGTCGACGCCCTGTTCGCGGAGCCGCTCGTAGGCCTCGTAGACGTCGGGCACCTCGAGGTTGAGGTGGACGACCCGGCGGTCCACCGGCGGCATGTCAGCGACCCGGCGCAGCACCACCCGGGCGTCGCCGGTGGCGAGCACCACGCTGGTCGCCCCGCTGTCCAGCTCCGTCAGCCCGAGCGTGTCGCGGTAGAACCGGCGGGACCGCTGCAGGTCGGACACGATCAGCGTGACGCTGACGCCGTTGACCCCGTTGAGCGGCATGGACTGTGGGCGCGGGGCGGTCGCGAGGAACTCGGCGACGGCCCCCTCGGACAGCGGCTGCTCCTCGAGCTGGTCCTCGGGCAGGTAGTGCTCCGTCGCATACGGGTCGGGCGTCGCCGCCTCGTCCTCGTCGTCGTCCGCCGGTCGGCGGGACGGTGCGGGCCAGATCGGGGGTGCGCTGTACAGTCCCGCGCCGACCGGCACCGGCCCCCGCCCGTTGCTCCAGGCGGACACCGGCCGGTCGGTGCCGCTCGCGGCCGGCGGCTGGCCGGCCGGGGCCGCTTCGTCCGTGGTGATCGTGTCGTCCGTGGTGTTGTCGGCGGTGCCGGTGTCGTCGCGGGGCGCGTCGAGGATGGTGCCCTCGAGCGTCTCGACGGGGGTCACGTGCGCGGCCTCCGCGGGCGCTTCGCCGGCCTGCCCGGCCTGCTCGATGTCCGTCTCGGCGGTGGGCTCGTCGGCCAGGAAGGTCGAGCGGTCCAGGCGTGGCACGCGGGTGGGCGGCTGCTCGGTCTCGCGATCCGGGTAGGAGAGCACGGCCGGCGGGACGGTTTCGGCCGACGCGTCGGGGCCCCGGTCCGGCGCGGCCTCGGCGGGCGCCGTCTCGGTCTCGCCGGAGACGGTGGTCGAGATGGCGGGGTCGGTGGCCGCGGGCGGCACGTCGTCCGGCTCGATTTCGGCCGGTGCCGGCTCGGTGTCGACGGACGTGGTGGCGGAGTCGGTGGCCGGCGTTTCGGGCGGGGCGTCCGCGGGCAGCGCCCCGGGCTCCGGGGACTGGGCCGGTGCGGCCAGGAGCGAGCCGCCCTCGGGAACCGTGTACTGCTCCGGGGCCGCCACGGTGCCGATCAGGTCAAGGCGGTCGGGCTCGTCCTTCGCCGGTCGGTGGGAATGGTCGGGTGACCCCGGGCGGCGGTGCGGCCGGGGACTCGGGCGGCGGTGCGGGCCCCCGGAGACCGGCTTCGACGGCAGCCGGACGACAACCGGCTCGTCCGAGGCCGGGGTGCCGACACTGCCGAGGGCCGCACGGGTCTCGATCGGCCCGTTGGGCGAGCCGCCCTTCTCGGTGGGCGCGTCGACCCGCAGCCCCGTCTCGTGCTCCGGCGCGGGTCCGGGCGGCAACCCGGTGGCCGGCTCCGGCTGGGACTCCGCCACCGGCTGCGCGTCGAGGTCGGGCTCGCTGCGCGGGGCCGGCGTGGCGCGCAGGGCGGAGGCCCGCTCCGCGACCGCCGTCGTGCGGCCGGTGGGCCGGTGGGCCGGCTCGGCGATCGGCGCCGTGATGGGCGGCAGGTTGGTCAGCGTGGGGCGGTCGTCGGGCGGAAGGTCCAGCGGGTCGGAGCCGTATTCGTCGCCGTCGAGCGAGTAATGGTCCGGGCCGGTCGCCGCGGCGCCGACCGGCTCGTCCAGCTCGGACTCCATGGCCTCCCGGTGCGTCTGCACCCGGTCCCACTGGATGGTCACCTTGCGCGGGTTGCCCTTGATCACCCGCACCGGCAGCATCGCGCCGGGCTCCGGCCACTTGTTCAACGGGATGGCCGGATCGTGGATCGAGACGGCGACGCCGTTGATGCCGGTCGCGCGGATGGTGAGGCGGACGCGGCCGCGGGCGGTGCGTCCCTCCATCGTCGGCCGCGGGGAAATGTCGTCGACGGTCGCTTGCCCGTAAACGTACTGACGCACCTTGTTGCGCGAATTGAGGACCGCGATGAGGACCGGGCCGACAGCGGCCAGCACAATGCCGAGCGCGACCACCAGAGGGTCGGCCATGCCCAATCCGCAGAATGCCAGGAAACCGCCCACGACAATGAGCAGCCCGATGGCGAGCCTCCTGCTGCCGGACGACGGCGCACGATTGCTGGACGGCAAGTCGACCTCCCCAGACGACTGACATCAGGCTATGCCTGATCATCGCCGAAACAAAAGTCTCCGGCACCCTGGCGGGGCGCGGACGGTGACGCTGGGTAGGCTCCCGGCAAGTACCAACCTATTTGGAGGATCGTCGTGGCCGAGCGCACGCTCGTTCTCATCAAGCCGGACGCAGTACGCCGGGGCCTCATCGGCGAGATCGTCGCCCGGCTGGAGCGCAAAGGGCTGACCATCGACGCGATGACCCTGCGCACCATGGACGTCACACTCGCCGACCAGCACTACGCGGAGCACGTGGAGCGCGACTTCTACCCGCCGCTGCGCGAGTTCATGACCGGCGGGCCGCTCGTGTCGCTGATCGTCTCCGGCGACGAGGCGGTCTCCGTGGTCCGCACGCTGATCGGCGCGACGGACGGGCGCAAGGCCGCCCCCGGCAGCATCCGCGGCGACCTGTCCCTGTCGAACCGCGAGAACCTCGTCCACGCCTCGGACTCTCCGGACAGCGCCAAGCGCGAGATCGCCCTCTGGTTCCCGGACTTCGCGAACTGATAGCACAGAGCGGCGAAGTCCGCTCGAAAATGCTGGCTTTCCGCCCGTACGTCCACCCGCGTTGCAAGCCTGATGGGTGAGTCGAGAACAACGGGGGTGTGACGAAATGCCAGTCACAGACGAAAGTAATCCGACAGAGCACCGGTCGAATCACCCGGGTGAAACCCGCCGGCGGCGCCGGACACCCGTCGTCGTCGGCGCGGTGGGATTTCTCGCGGTGATGATCGCCGGTGTGGCGCAGCAGACCAGCGCCGGTGCGCAGACGGCCCGGCCCGCGGCGGCCGGTGAGACGCTGCCGCCGATTCCGGGGACGCTGCCGACGACCGCCCTTCCGCCCGATCCGACGGCGTCGCCCACCGACGGAGGCGGGATCTTCGCGGATCCGTGTGCGACCGCGACGCCGGCACCGACGGACACCGGCGCGCCGATCATCATCCCGCCCGACATCAACGGCTCCACCCCGCTGCCGACCGGCACCGCCGAGCCGCTGCCGACGGCGACGGACATGGCGGCGCCGAACCCGACCGACACGGTCGTGCCCGACCCGACCGACACGGTTGAGCCCGGCCCGACGGCGACCGGTGTGGCGGTACCTACCCCGACCGCGACCGACACGGTCGTGCCGAACCCGACAGACACGGTTGAGCCCGACCCGACGGTGACCGGCATGGCGGTACCCACCCCGACCGCGATCTGCCCCACCGAGCCGGTGCCCACCGACCCCACCGCGACCGTCCCCGGCCCGACCGTGGCCGGCACGCTCCCCGGCACGGTGGTGCCCACGAACCCCGTCCCCGGCCCGACCGCGGCCGGCACGGTGCCCGGCACCGCTCCCACGACCGCCGGATCCGGTGTGCTGCCCGGTTCGGTGGTGCCGCTGGTCCCGCCGCCGCCGGCGTTCGGCACGGGCCGCTGACCCGCTGACCGCGGACAGACGTGCGGGGGATGGGTGCTGGGACACCCATCCCCCGCACGGTGTTGGTGGAGGAATGCTCTTGAACGGGCGGCAGTTCCGCGGCCGCTGTCGACGTCGGCCGCGGAACCGCTACCCTCCCCACGAACCGGGTCTTAGGTGCTACGGCAGTGTGGCCAGGTGGGGCTTCACGGTGCGAGCGAAGTTGTTGCCGTTGGTGACGTCCCAGTTGATCGACCAGGTCATCGCGCCGCGGATGCCGGGGTAGGTGCGCGGCGGCTTGAAGCTTCCGCAACTGGTGCCCACCGCGAGGCAGGACAGCGACTGGTTGACGATCGTCGGGGAGACCACCCCGCCGCCCGCGGCGCCCGGTCCGGCCGGCAGGCCGACGGCGACCTGGTCGGGGCGCAGCCCGTTCTCCAGTTGGATGCAGGACAGCGCGGTGATGAAGTTGACCGTGCCCTGCGAGTACGCCTGCATCTGGTCGCACCCGAGCATGCTGCCGCTGTTGTAGAACTGCGTGTAGACGACCGTCAGGATGTCCTTGATCGACAGGGCGAGGGCGAAGTAGCTGCTGCCCGTGGACTGCATGTCGATCGTCTGCGGCGCCATCGTGATGATGAGGTTCGCCCCGGCCTTGGTCCGCAGCGAGCGCAGGGCCTGCGCCATGTACGTCGGGTTCAGCCCGTTCTCGAGGTCGATGTCGATGCCGTCGAAGCCGTACTGCTGCATCAGCGCCCACGCGCTGTTGGCGAAGTTGGTCGCCGCGGTGGCGTCGCCGACGGTCACCCGGCCGGCCTCGCCGCCGACGGACAGGATGACCTTCTTGCCGCGCGAGTGCAGGGTCGCGATGTCGGCCCGGAAGTCGGCGTCGGTGTAGCCGCCGAGGGCGGACGCCAGGCCCGGGTCGACCTGGAAGGTCAGCTGGCCCGGCTGGGAGCCGGTCTCCGCGAACGCGACGGCGATCAGGTCGTACTCCGCCGGGACGTCCCGCAGGCGCAGCTTGGCGGCGCTGTTGACGAAGTCCTGCCAGTACCCGGTCAGGAAGTGCTTCGGCAGCGGGCCGGTCGGCGGTTGGGAGGTCGACGGGGACGTGGACGGTGACGACGACGGCGACCGTGAGGGGGAGGCCGACGGCGACGCGGACCGCGAGGGCGACGGCGACGCGGAGGTCGGCGCGGCGGTGGTCGGCGTGCCGCCCGGGCCGCTGAGGGAGAAGTCGTCGGCCGCGTACGCCGGCTGCCCGTACCACCCGTGGACGTAGACGACGGCCGAGGTCTGGCCGGCGGTGGTGGTGAACGAGACCGACAGCGGTGCGTAGGCGCCGTTCGTGCCGGGGGTCCAGGTGCTGGCGTCGACGCCGCCGGTGGCCCCGATGAACACGTAGGAGCCGTTCACGTAGGCCGAGAACGTGTACTTCGTGTTGGGCTGGACGGACACCGTCTGGGAGCACCGCGCGGTGCCGCCGCCCGGGGTGCCGGTGAGCTTCCACGACCCGGTGCGGGCCGCGCCGGAGGTGGCCGAGGTCGACGCCTCGCACGTCCAGCCCGAGGTGTTGCCGGCCTCGAAGCCGGGGTTGGTGAGCAGTTCGGCGGCGGAGGCCGGCATGGCGATCGCGACCCCGGCGAGGGTCAGGACGGCCGCGCCGGAGCCCGCCAGCAGGGCAATCTTGCGTGGACGCATGATGGCTCCAGGTGGGGGTGGCGTCGATGGGCGTCGACGTGTGCCCCCACGTAACCGGAGCCCGGATTTAATGTCAAGGTTTCTTTACTATTTCTTATGGCACCGGGGAAATCGGGTTCCGGTGGCGCGCTATCCTCGGTGTACAGGCATCGACCCGGCCATCACCGGCGAGCCTCCGGAAGAACGGGCCGGGCGTCGGAAAAGACCGCGGCCTCAGTAGAACCGGACGGGACCGGCCCGTCACAGCCGGCCAACGAGCGGCCGCCAAGCACCATCGGCGGCAAGCGGGGTGGTACCGCGGACCCGGTGACGGGTTCGTCCCCGCGTGGACAGGCAACTGCAGACCACGCGAGGAGAGTGGCCCCCGATGGCCTACCCCATGCACAAGACCGGTGCGGGCGTCCCGGCGAGCCCCAACCTGCCGGAGGTCGAGCGCGAGGTCCTGGACTACTGGGACCAGGACGGGACGTTCGAGGCCTCGGTCGACCAGCGCGACGCCGGGGTGAACGGCTCGAACGAGTTCGTGTTCTACGACGGCCCGCCCTTCGCCAACGGCCTGCCGCACTACGGCCACCTGCTCACCGGCTACGCGAAGGACGTCGTCCCGCGGTACAAGACCATGAAGGGCTTCCGCGTCGAGCGCCGGTTCGGCTGGGACTGTCACGGCCTGCCCGCCGAGGTCGAGGCGGAGAAGCAGCTCGGCATCACGACCAAGGCCGAGATCCTCCAGCTCGGCGTCGACAAGTTCAACGCGGCCACCAAGGAGTCGGTGCTGCGCTACACCAGCGAGTGGGAGCGCTACGTCACCCGGCAGGCGCGGTGGGTGGACTTCACCAACGACTACAAGACGCTCGACCTGGACTACATGGAAAGCGTCATGTGGGCGTTCAAGACCCTGCACGACAAGGGTCTGGTCTACGAGGGCTTCCGGGTGCTCGCGTACTGCTGGCGCTGCGAGACGCCACTGTCCAACACCGAGCTGCGCATGGACGAGGACGTCTACCGCGACCGGCAGGACCCGGCGCTGACCGTCGCGTTCCAGCTGGAGACCGGTGAGCGGATCCTCGTCTGGACGACCACGCCGTGGACCCTGCCGTCAAACCTGGGGATCGCGGTCGGCCCGGAGATCGAATACGCGGTCTTCGAGGAGGACGGCGTCCGCTACATCCTCGCCGACTCGCGCGTGGCCGCCTACGAGAAGGAGCTGGCGAACGCGACCCGCGTCGGGTCGGTCCGCGGCGCCGAGCTTGTCGGCAGGAGGTACACACCCCTCTTCGACTTCCTCGCGGACACGCCCAACGCCTTCCAGATCATCGGCGCGGACTTCGTCACGACCGAGGACGGCACCGGTGTCGTGCACCTGGCGCCCGCCTTCGGCGAGGACGACCAGAACGCGTGCGCGTCGGTCGGCATCCCCACGGTGGTGACCGTCGACGAGCACACCCGGTTCACCTCGCTGGTGCCCGCCTACCAGGGGCTGCAGGTCTTCGAGGCCAACAAGCCGGTGATCCGCGACCTCAAGGCGGCCGGCGTGGTCGTGCGGCACGACTCCTACACCCACTCGTATCCGCACTGCTGGCGCTGCGACACGCCGCTGGTCTACAAGGCGGTGTCGTCGTGGTTCGTCGCCGTGTCGCAGTTCCGCGACCGGATGGTGGAGCTCAACCAGCAGATCACCTGGACGCCGGAGCACATCAAGGACGGCTCGTTCGGCAAGTGGCTGGCCAACGCCCGCGACTGGTCGATCAGCCGGAACCGGTTCTGGGGATCGCCGATCCCGGTGTGGAAGTCGGACGACCCGCAGTACCCGCGGGTCGACGTCTACGGCTCGCTCGACGAGCTCGAGCGCGACTTCGGCGTGCGCCCGTCCGACCTGCACCGGCCCGAGATCGACAACCTCACCCGGCCCAATCCGGACGACCCGACCGGGCAGTCCGTGATGCGCCGGGTGCCGGAGGTGCTGGACTGCTGGTTCGAGTCGGGGTCGATGCCGTTCGCCCAGGTGCACTACCCGTTCGAGAACGCCGAGTGGTTCGAGCACCACTACCCGGGTGACTTCATCGTCGAGTACATCGGGCAGACCCGCGGCTGGTTCTACACCATGCACGTGCTGGCCACGGCGCTGTTCGACCGGCCCGCGTTCCGCAACTGCGTCAGCCACGGCATCCTGCTCGGCGAGGACGGGCGCAAGATGTCCAAGAGCCTGCGCAACTACCCGGACGTCTACCGGGTGTTCGACGAGTACGGCTCGGACGCCATGCGCTGGTTCCTGGTCGCCTCGCCGGTGCTGCGCGGCGGTGACATGCCGGTCACCGAGGTCGGCATCCGCGACGCGGTCCGGCAGGTCCTGCTGCCGCTGTGGAACGTGTGGTACTTCTTCTCGCTCTACGCCAACGCCGACGGCTACACCGCGCGGCGGCGGACCGACAGCGCGGACCTGCTGGACCGGTACGTGCTGGCGAAGACGGGCGAGCTGGTGGCCACGGTCGAGCGGCAGCTCGACGCCTACGACCTGTCCGGCGCGGCGGGGACGGTGCGCTCCTACCTGGACGCGCTCACGAACTGGTACGTGCGCCGCTCCCGCGACCGCTTCTGGTCGGGCGACCACGACGCGTTCGACACGCTGTTCACGGTGCTGTCGACGCTGACCCGGGTCGTCGCGCCGCTGGCGCCGCTGACGGCGGAGGAGATCTACCGGGGTCTGACCGGCGAGCGTTCCGTGCACCTGACCGACTGGCCGTCCGCGGACGAGTTCCCGGCCGACCACGAGCTGGTGGCCAACATGGACGCGGTGCGCGACGTCTGCTCGGCGGCGCTGTCGCTGCGCAAGGCGCGCGGGCTGCGGGTCCGGCTGCCGCTCGCGACCCTGACGGTGGCCACCCCGACCGCCGCCGCGCTGCGCCCGTTCGCCGCGCTGGTGGCCGACGAGGTCAACGTCAAGGCGGTCGACTTCACCGACGACGTCGCGGCCCACTGCTCGCGGGTGCTCACGCTCGTGCCCCGGGTGCTCGGTCCCCGGCTGGGCAAGGAGGTCCAGCAGGTGATCAAGGCGGTGAAGGCGGGCGACTGGGGCCTGGTCGACGGCAAGGTCGTGGCCGGCGGCGTCGACCTGCAGGAAGGCGAGTACGACCTGAAGCTGGTCGCCGCCGACCCGTCGCAATCGGCGCCCCTGCCCGGCGGCGAGGGTGTGGTCGTGCTGGACAGCACGGTCACGCCGGAACTGGCGGCCGAGGGGCTGGCCCGGGACCTGGTGCGGGTCGTGCAGCAGGCGCGGCGCGACGCGGACCTGAACGTCTCGGACCGCATCACCGTCGTGGTCGACGGCCCGCAGTCGGTCGCCGACGCCCTGGCCGTGCACTCGACGTTCGTCGCGGGCGAGACGCTGGCCGACGCGGTGACGCTGGGCACCGTGCCGGCGGACGCCGGCTTCGGCGGCGAGGTCGGCGAGGGCGCCCCGGTCCGCGTGCAGGTCACGCAGGTCTCATAGCCCGCGCGCCCTGCCTCATTTCCCCGCGATCTTGGAGTTGTGGTCCCGACTTTATGCCGTTATTTCGGGCAAGTCCGGGACCACAACTCCAAGATCGCGGCCGAATTAACGGCGCGATGGGGGAGGGGTGGGGCGGCGGTCGTGCTCGCCCTCGGGCATGACCACCACCATCGTGAGGACCGCCTCCACGTCGCCGGGGTTCCGGTAGGAGTGGGGGCGGTCCGCGCGGAAGTCGATCGTCTCGCCCTGCTGCACGGTGTGGTCGGTGCCGTCGACCGTGACGATCAGCGTGCCCCGGCGGATCTGGATGATCTCGCGGGTCCGGGGCGTGTGGTCGCCGGAGTCGTGGTCCTCGCCGGGCGCGATGCGCCACTCCCAGACCTCCACGAACGCCGGGTCGTTGACCCCGCGCAGCAGCCGTCCGGTGCCGCCGGCGGCGCCCCGCCACAGGACCGGCGGCTCGTCGGCGGCCACGATCCGCACCGTCGGCTCGGCCGTCGCCTCCAGCAGCCGGCCGATGCTCACCCCGAACGACTCGGCGATCCGGCACAGCGTGCCGATGCTCGGGTTGGTGCGGGCGCCCTCGATCTGCACGAGCATGCCCTTGCTCACACCCGAGCGGCTGGCCAACTCGTCGAGGGACCAGCGACGGCCCTGCCGCAGCAGTTTGACGTGCCGGGCGATCGCCTCCTGGGCAGCCTGCTCGGGGGTGGCGGTCAAAATATTTTCCTCCACGGTCAATATTGTGGTACGACTAGGGCGTGTTCACCATCGCCGATGAAGTGCTCGAGCTGTGCCGTTCCGTGGGCCATGAGGCTACCGTGCTCGCGGTGCTCGCCGACGGGCTGCGCAACGGCCCGAGCGACCCTTCGGTGCTGCGTGACGCCGTCGCCGCGGCCGGCGACCCGACCGCGCCGCATCCCCACCTGGAGGCCTGGCGCGACGTGTACCGTGCGTTCGGCGCCAAGCCGCAGCGCACCCCGTGCTCGGCGGAGGCGCTGCGCAAGCGGGCCGCGCGGGGTGACCTGCCGGCGGTCAACCGGCTCGTCGACGCGTACAACGCGGTGAGCATCCGCTTCGCCGTGCCGATCGGCGGCGAGGACCGTGCCGCGCTGGTCGGGACCGAGCGGCTGGTCCGGGCGACCGGCGACGAGAAGTTCGACACGGTCAAGGACGGCGCGCCGGTGGTCGAGTCGCCGGAGCCGGGCGAGGTGATCTGGCGCGACGACGTCGCGGTCACCTGCCGCCGGTGGAACTGGCGCCAGGGCCGCCGGACCGCGCTCACGGACGCGACCACGAATGCCGTGTTCCTGCTCGAGGGCCTCGACGTCGACCTGGAGCCGGCGGCGGCCATGCTCGTCTCGCTGCTCGACGCCACCTCCGTGACTGTCGAGCGGTTGGCATGATCGGAATTTTGCTCGCCGCGGTGTCGGGGCTGGTCTGGGGCGTCGGCGACTTCTCCGGCGGCAAGGCCAGCCAGCGGTCCGACGCGCTGCTCGTGGTCGTGCTGTCGAAGGCGGCCAGCCTGCCGCTGCTCCTGCTCTATCTCGTGCTCATGCCCGCGGCCGTCCGGCCGGAGGTGCTCGCCTGGGGCGGCGCCGCCGGCATCCTGGGCGTGCTCGGCATGTTCGTGTTCTACCGCGCTCTCGCCGGCGGCGCGATGGCCGTCGTCGCGCCGGTCAGCGCTGTCACCAGCGCCCTGCTGCCGCTCGTCGTCGGCCTCGTCTCCGGTGAGCGCCCCGGCGCGGTCGCACTCGCCGGCGCGGGCTGCGCGATCGTCGCGATCGGCCTGGTCAGCCTGGCGCCGGGCGGCAGTGGCGGGCCGGTCACCAGGCGACTCGTCGTGCTGGCGCTCGTGTCGGGCACCGCATTCGGGCTGTTCTTCACCTGCCTGTCGCAGGCCGGTGAGGGCAGCGGCCTCTGGCCCATCGTCGGCGCCCAGCTGGCCGCCCTCGCCGTCGGCGCGTTCCCGGCGCTGCGGCGGATCCGGGCGGGCGCGCCATGGCCGGGTGGCGCGCCACTGCGCTGGCTGGTGCTCGCCGGCGCGCTGGACATGTCCGCCAACGCGCTCTACCTCCTCGCGGTGCAGCGCGGCGACCTGAGCATCATCGCGCCGGTCGCCTCGCTCTACCCCGTGACGACCGTACTGCTGGCGATGCTCATCGACCGGGAACGCATGCGCCCGGTCCAACTCGCCGGGCTCGGCCTCGCCGCGACCGCGCTCGTGCTCGTCGCGTCGTGAGCACGCCGGGTGGTGTTGCACACGCCGGAGACATCTCCGGCTGACCGGAGGGTCGGCGCCGGTTAGAGTGTGCGCGGCATCGTCTGTTCAGCCTGGTGGAGGGCATTTGTCCGCGCTCTATGCGATCGGCAAGATGGTGGCCTCGCCAACGACGAGGCTGTTCTGGCGACCGAAGATCATCGGACTGGACAACGTGCCGCGGACCGGCCCGGCCATCCTGGCGAGTAACCACCAATCGGTGATCGACTCGGTGATGATGGGCGCGTTGATGCCGCGCAACGTCTACTTCCTGGCCAAGGACCAGTATTTCCGCGGGCCTGGTGTCAAGGGCGCCGTGATGCGCCAGATCATGTACGGGCTGAACCAGATCCCCGTCGACCGCTCCGGCGGCCGGGCCAGCCTGCTGGCCCTCGACGCGGCCCTGCCGGTCCTGCGCGCCGGCCACGTCCTGGGCATCTTCCCGGAGGGCACCCGCTCGACGGACGGCCGGCTCTACCGCGGCCGGCCGGGTGTGGCGAAGCTGGCGCTGGACGCGCCGGCACCGATCATCCCGATCGGCCTGATCGGGATGGACAAGGTCCAGCCGATCGGCGCCTCGCTGCCCAGGCTGGGCCCGCAGGTGGAGGTCCGCGTCGGCGAGCCGCTGGACCTGAGCCAGTGGCAGGGCGGCGAGGTCGACAGCCGGGGCCTGCGCGAGGTCACGCTGAAGCTGATGAACGCGATCCAGCAGCTCACCGGCCAGGAGTACGTCGGGCGGTACGCTCCGAAGCGGCCGGACCAGCTGGCCGACGCCAACGGCCACAAGGGCGCCGGAACCCCGGCGGACTGACCCGCCTGCCGACCTCGGCGCTGTGGACGGTGGACGTCGCGGGGCGGTCAGTCACGGCGGACGATCGATCCGCGTAGGTTCCGGGTCGTCGCGGCGGCCTGGTCGACCGACTTACCGGTGAAGACGGCGATCGCGATCACGCCGTGGTCGGACCAGCCGCAGACGGCGGCCGAGCGGCCGTCCATGCGGGAGGCGGCGCAGCGCTGCTCACCGCCGAAGACGCCCGGGTCGACCTTCCGCACGTCCGAGATCTGGATCTTGGTGCCCAGCTTGCGGATGCTCGCGTCCAGGTCACGCGCCGGGTCGGTGATGAACCGGGTCGCGCCGAAGACGATCACCCGCTGCTGCCGGTTCGCGGCGTCCTGGTACGTCACCGTGAAGCCGCTCTCGTCGAGGTGGTCCGAGGTCAGCGACGTCCGCAGCTGCTCGGCAGTCTTCTTCGCCGCCGCGTCGTCGGTCCGGGTCAGGCCGGGGACCGTCGCCGCGGTGTCGACCGACGCCGGGTACTGCACCCAGTACGGGCGGGCCCACGCATACGAGCCGCCGCAGCAGCCCGCGCACAGCGCGAACAGGAACAGCAGCACCCACGGCCACTTCCTCCGGCGCCGCCGGTAAACGGGCGGGGGAGGGGCGTAGCCGGGCGGCGGTGGACGGTAGCCGTGCGGCAGGGGGCCGTAGCCGGCGTGCGGGTGGCTGGGCACCGGCACCGGGATGTACCGGATCTCGGGCTGCGGCGGAGCCGCCGGCTGCTGCAGCGTCTGCGGCTCGACCGGCAGGTCGAGCGTGTCCTCCCACTGCCGGCGCCGGCGGGAGCCGCCGGGCGGCACGGACGCCGATCCCACCCAGGTCGGGGAACCGGGCTCGGCCGGCTGCCGCAGGGTCGGCGACTCGTCCGGCGGTTGTGTCACACCTCGAAGGCTAACCACCGCGTGCACGTGTCGCAGAACAGAGGTTTGGCACTCGCCGAACCCGGATACGGTGGCGAATGTGCTGGGCCTACCGGAACACGTGACAGCGTGCCTGTTCGATCTCGACGGTGTGTTGACCCCTACGGCGGTCATCCACAACAAGGCGTGGACCGCGACCTTCGACGAGTTCCTGCGCGATCGTCAGGGTCAGCGGCCGTTCGATCCGGTCCACGACTACAACGACTACGTCGACGGCAAGCCCCGTGAGGCCGGGGTCCGCGACTTCCTCACCTCCCGCGGCATCACCCTGCCGGAGGGCACGCCCGACGACCCGCCCGAGGCGAAGACCGTCAACGGGCTCGGCAACCGCAAGAACGTACTGCTGCTGGAGCTGCTCCGGGAGGGTGGCCTGCAGCCGTACCCGGGCTCGGTGCGCTACCTCGAGGCGGCGGCGGAGGCCGGCCTCCGCCGCGCGGTCGTGAGCTCCAGCGCCAACACCCTGCAGGTGATCACCTCAACCGGGCTGGACCGGCTGCTGGAGATCCGCGTCGACGGCCTGACCATCCGCGAGCTGGCCCTGAAGGGCAAGCCGGCGCCCGACACGTTCCTGGAGGCGGCGCACCGGCTCGACACACCGCCGGAGAACGCGGCCGTCTTCGAGGACGCCCTCGCCGGGGTCGCGGCCGGGCAGGCCGGTGGCTTCGGGTTCGTCGTCGGCGTCGACCGGGTCGGCGGCGGGCATGCCGAGGACCTCCGGCGCAACGGCGCCGATCTGGTCGTACCGGATCTCTCGAAGCTTTTGGAGGGCTGATGCCCAAGTTTCCGGTCGAGCCCTGGGCGCTGCGGGAGACCCGGCTCGATCTCGACGACCTCGCGCAGACCGAGTCGCTGTTCGCCCTGTCCAACGGGCACATCGGCCTGCGCGGCAACCTCGACGAGGGTGAGCCGTTCGGGCTCCCCGGCACCTACCTGAACTCGTTCTACGAGGAGCGGCCGCTGCCCTACGCCGAGGCCGGGTACGGGTTCCCGGAGGAGGGGCAGTCGATCGTCAACGTCACCAACGGCAAGGTCTTCCGGCTGCTGGTCGACGACGAGCCGTTCGACGTGCGGTACGGCAAGCTGGTCGCCCACGAGCGGGTCCTCGACCTGCGCGCGGGCACGCTGCGCCGCGACGTCGAGTGGATCTCGCCGGCCGAGCAGCGGATGAAGTTGACCACGACCCGGCTGGTGTCGCTGGAGCAGCGGTCCGTCGCCGCGTTTCTTTACGAGGTGGAGCCGGTCGCCGGCCCGGCGCGGATCATCGTGCAGTCGGAGCTGGTGGCCAACGAGGACACCCCGGAACCGAGCAAGGACCCGCGCGTGGCGGCGGCGCTCGGGCACGCGCTGACCGGGGAGGCGCGCTACGCCAGCGACCTCAACGCGCAGTTGCTGCACCGCACCCACGCGAGCTGGCTGCGGCTCGGCGCGGAGATGGACCACGAGGTCGACGCGCCGGTGCCGGTGCAGGCGCACACCGAGACGACGGAGGACTGGGCGCGCACGACGTTCGCGTGCGAGCTGCAGCCGGGGCAGAAGCTGCGGATCGTGAAATACCTCGCCTACGGCTGGTCGAGCCAGCGCTCCCGGCAGGCGATCCGCGACCAGGTGCACGGCGCGATCGCGGGGGCCCGGCTCGGCGGCTGGGACGGGCTCGTGAAGGCGCAGCGCAGGTTTCTCGACTGGTTCTGGGGCCAGGCCGACGTCGAGATCGACGGCGACGCCGAGATCCAGCAGGCGGTGCGGTTCGCGCTGTTCCACCTCATGCAGGCCGGCGCGCGGGCCGAGGCGCGGCCGATCGCGGCCAAGGGCCTGACCGGGCGCGGTTACGACGGCCACGTCTTCTGGGACACGGAGTCGTTCGTGCTGCCCGTCCTGACGTACACCCATCCGCAGGCCGCGCGGGACGGGCTGCGGTGGCGGCACGACACGCTCGACCTGGCCCGCGAGCGGGCCAAGACCCTCGGCCTGAAGGGCGCCGCGTTCCCCTGGCGGACGATCCGCGGGCAGGAGTGCTCGGCCTACTGGCCGGCGGGCACCGCGGGTTTCCACGTCAACGCCGACATCGCCGCCGCGGTGGTGCGCTACATACAGGCGACCGGCGATCACCGGTTCGAGGCCGAGTTCGGGCTGGAGGTGCTGGTCGAGACCGCCCGGCTGTGGCGCTCGCTGGGCCACCACGACCGGCACGGCGTCTTCCACATCGACGGTGTGACCGGCCCCGACGAGTACAGCGCGATCGGGGACGACAACATCTACACGAACCTCATGGCCCAGCACAATCTGCGCCACGCCGCCGCGGCGGCCGAGCGGCACCCCGAGCTGGCCCGGAACTTCGGCGTCGACGACGAGGAACTGTCGTCGTGGCGCGACGCCGCCGACCGGGTGCACGTGCCCTACGACCACGAGCTGGGGGTCCACCAGCAGTCGGCGCACTTCACGTTGCACCAGGAGTGGGACTTCGCCGGCACGCCCGCCGGCCACTACCCGTTGCTGCTGCACTATCCCTATTTCGATCTGTACCGCAGGCAGGTCGTCAAGCAGGCCGACCTGGTCCTGGCGATGCACTGGCGCGGCGACCGGTTCACGCCGGAGGAGAAGGCCCGCAACTTCCACTACTACGACGAGCGGACCGTCCGCGACTCGTCGCTGTCGGCGTGCACCCAGGCGGTCATGGCGGCCGAGGTCGGCCACACCGAGCTGGCCTACGACTACCTCGGCGAGGCGGCCTTCGTCGACCTCTACGACCTGCAGCGCAACGCCGGCGACGGCCTCCACATGGCATCGCTGGCCGGCACCTGGCTGGCGCTCGTCGCCGGCTTCGGCGGGATGCGCGACCACGGCGGCGAGCTGGCGTTCATGCCCCGGCTGCCCGGCCGGATCAACCGGCTGCGGTTCGCGATCACCTGCCACGGCGACGTGCTCCGGGTGGACGTCAACCACAACGCCGCGACGTATGCGGTGGATCAGGGTGAGCTGTCGCTGCGCCACCACGGCAAGCCGTTCACGGTGAAGGCCGGCGGCCCCGTCACTTTGCCGATCCCCGCACCGCACCCGGCCACCCCGCCGCCGGCCCAGCCACACGGCCGGGCGCCCCGTCGGCGCCGGAGAGATGAGTGAGTAGGCTGGTACTCCGTGAGCGTCACAAGCGTCTTTCCGCAACTCGAGCGTCTGCTGCCGAGGATCAGCAAACCGATCCAGTATGTCGGCGGTGAGCTCGGCGCTGTCGTGAAGGACTGGGACACGGCCACAGTGCGTTGGGCGCTGTCCTACCCCGATGCCTACGAGGTCGGCCTGCCCAACCAGGGCGTCCAGATCCTCTACGAGGTGCTCAACGAGCAGCCCGACGTGCTCGCCGAGCGCACCTATGCGGTCTGGCCCGACCTCGAGCAGCTCATGCGGGCCGAGGGCGTGCCGCAGTTCACCGTCGACGCCCACCGCCCGGTGGGCGCGTTCGACCTGTTCGGCGTGTCGTTCGCCACCGAGCTCGGCTACACCAACCTGCTCACCATGCTCGACCTCGCCGGCATCCCGCTGGACGCCCGCGAGCGTGACGACCGGCACCCGATCGTCGTCGCGGGCGGGCACGCCGCATTCAACCCGGAGCCCATCGCCGACTTCATCGACGCCGCCGTGCTCGGCGACGGCGAGGAGGCGGTGCTGGAGATCAGCGACATCGTCCGGAAATGGAAGGCCGAGGGCGAGCCGGGCGGGCGCGACGAGCTGCTGCTGCGGCTCGCCCGCACCGAGTCGATCTATGTACCGCGCTTCTACGACGTCGACTACCTGCCCGACGGGCGCATCCAGCGGGTCGTGCCCAACCGGGCCGACGTTCCGTTCCGGGTGCACAAACGCACCACGATGGACCTCGACGCCTGGCCGTATCCGAAGCGGCCGCTCGTGCCGCTGGCCGAGACGGTGCACGAGCGCTACGCCGTGGAGATCTTCCGGGGTTGTACGCGTGGGTGCCGCTTCTGCCAGGCCGGCATGATCACGCGGCCGGTGCGGGAGCGCAGCATCACGACCGTGGGGCAGATGGTCCAGGAGGGGCTGGAGTTCTCCGGCTTCCGCGAGGTTGGGCTGCTGTCGCTGTCCTCGGCCGACCACTCCGAGATCGGCGACATGTGCTCCGGCCTCGCCCAGCAGTACGAGGGCACCAACGTCTCGCTGTCGTTGCCGTCGACCCGGGTCGACGCGTTCAACGTCACACTCGCCCAGGAGCTGTCCCGCAACGGGCGGCGCACCGGGCTCACCTTCGCGCCCGAGGGCGGCTCGGAGCGGATTCGCCAGGTGATCAACAAGATGGTCACCGAGGAGGACCTGATCCGCACGGTCGTCACGGCGTACACCAACGGCTGGCGCCAGGTGAAGTTGTACTTCATGTGCGGCCTGCCGACCGAGACCGACGACGACGTGCTCCAGATCGCCAAGCTGGCGCACGAGGTCATCCGGGCCGGCCGCTCGGCCACCGGCGCGCGGGACATCCGCTGCACGGTGTCGATCGGCGGGTTCGTGCCGAAGCCGCACACCCCCTTCCAGTGGGCGTCGATGGCCGAGCCCGAGGTGATCGACCGGCGACTCAAGCTGCTCAAGGAGGCCATCAACTCGGACAAGTCACTCGGCAAGGCGATCGGCTACCGATACCACGACGGCGAGCCGTCGCTGATCGAAGGCCTGCTCAGCCGGGGCGACCGGCGGGTCGGCGCGGTCATCCGCCGGGTCTGGGAGGAGGGCGGGCGCTTCGACGGCTGGTCCGAGCACTTCTCCTTCCGGCGCTGGATCGACGCGGCCGCCGCCGAGCTGCCGGCGTTCGGCGTCGACCTCGCCTGGTTCACCACGCGGGAGCGGGACCAGAACGAGGTCCTGCCCTGGGACCACCTCGACTCGGGCCTGGACAAGGACTGGCTCTGGCAGGACTGGCAGGACGCCCTCACCGGCTACGAGCAGGACGACTGCCGGTGGACCCCGTGCTTCGACTGCGGCGTCTGCCCGAGCCAGGACACCGAGATCCAGATCGGCCCGACCGGCAAGAAGCTGCTGCCGCTCACCCCGGTGAGCACCGGACTGCGAGTGCCGCATGGCTAGGCGACAGCCGGAGAGCAACCAGGAGCCGGTCGTCCAGCGGATCCGGTTGCGGTATGCCAAGCGCGGACCCATGCGGTTCACGTCACACCGCGACTTCGCCCGTGCGTTCGAGCGGGCGCTGCTGCGTGCCAACGTGCCGATCGCCTTCTCGCAGGGCTTCAGCCCGCACCCGAAGGTCTCCTACGCGTCGGCGGCCCCGACCGGGGTGGCCAGCGAGGCGGAATACCTGGAGATCGGCCTGCGGGCCAAGGTCGACCCGACGGAGCTCCGGCTCGCGCTCGACGCCGCCCTCTCGCCCGGTCTCGACGTGCTGGAGGCGGTCCAGTCGCCGCTGAACGGCGGCGGCAGCCTGGCCGACCGGATCGACACCGGGATCTGGCGGGTCGAGCTGCCGGGGATCACGCCGGGCGACGCCTCGGTCGCCGTGCGCTCGTTCCTCGACGCCGGTGAGGTGCTCGTCGAGCGGCTCACCAAACAGGGTCGCCGGACCTTCGACACGCGTGCCGCCGTCGTCCGGCTCGCCGTCGTGGGGTCGGATTCGGCGACTGCTGACGTACCTTCCGAGGTCACCGACATACCGTGTGCGATACTCGACCTTGTCGTGCGGCAGGGAACCCCGACCGTTCGACCCGACGATGTGCTGTCCGGCCTGCGAGTTGTGGCCGACCTGGAGCCGCCGGTCCCGCCTCGGGCGACCCGTTTGGCTCAGGGCGTGCTGACCGAGCAGGGTGAGCTCGTCGACCCGCTCGCCGCGGATCGACCGGCGGCCGTCGTGGGGGCTTCGTCGCTGTAGTGGTCGGTGTTCCGCCAGGTGGCGGGCCGCCGGTCGCCGGCATCGAGGTTGGCAGACTTTCGGCGGATCGTCCGTGTGAGCGGATACCTCCGCCGGCACAACATATATGCGGTGCCCCTGTGTGGCTGCGTTGTTATGCGCCCGGGAGCACCAGAACTGGAGAACGTCCGCATGTTCGACAACGAGTCGGCAAGCGGCGAAGCCACCGGCGAAGAGCCGGTGGCAACTGCCGCAGCCAACGAAGCAGAGACCGCCACCCCCGTTCGGCGGACCCGCCGCAGGACCACCAAGGCCGCCGCTGAGGCGCCGGTCGAGGAGCCGGCGGCCGTCGAGGAGACCGCCGCCCCGCCGCCGGCCACACGCCGACGGCGCAAAGCGACGGCCAGCGTGGAGTCCGGCGAAACGGGCGAAATCGGCGAGTCCGGGCAGCAGGCCCTGCCGATCGACGAGCCGGTGGTGCCGGTGAAGGCGACCCGGGCCCGCCGGACCCGCACCCGGGCGGCCGCCGTGGAGGCCCCGGCCACCTCCCCCGTGGAGGCCCCGGCCGCCTCGCTCGAGGGAGAGCCGGTTGCCTCCCCCGTGGAGGAGTCGGTCGCCTCCCCCCTGGAGGAGCCGGTCGCCGAAGTGCCCGCCGTCGAGGAGCCCGCCGTCGAGGAGTCGGCGGTCGAGGTGATCGAAGAGCCGGAGCCCGTGGTGGCCGAGGAGCCGCCCGCGCGCCGTGGCCGCCGCGCCGCCCCCGCCGTCCAATTGCTGTTCATGCCGCCGAGCGAGCAGGTCGTGCCGGCCGTGCCCACCAAGGCGCACGACGCCGAGGAAGCCGAGGAAGAGGCGGCCGAGGAGGAGCCGGTCGGCCGGAGCCGCCGGCGTCGCGGCCGCCGTGTCGCCGAGGAGGCACCCGCGGCCGTCGAGGCGCCGGTCGAGACCGACGAGGCCGAGGCTGAGACCGAGGACGAGGACGAGGACGAGGACGACCTCGAGGGCGTCGCCCGGCGGCGCCGCCGTCGTGGCCGTCGCGGTCGCGGCCGGGGTCGCGGCGCGGCTGGTGACGAGTTCGACGAGGCGGCCGAGGCCGAGGCGGAGGACGAGACCGACGAGGCCGTGGCCGATGCCGACGCCTCCGACGACACCGAGGGTGACGACGACGGCGAGGGCCTGACCCGCCGCCGACGGCGCCGCCGCCGCAAGGGCGCCGCCGACACCGAGGCCGCCGACGACCCGCACGTGGTCGTGAAGATCCGCGAGCCGCGCCAGGCCGCCCGTGACGAGGTGCAGGGCGTCTCCGGCTCGACCCGGCTGGAGGCCAAGCGCCAGCGCCGCCGGGACGGCCGTGAGCAGCGTCGCACCCGCCCGCCGATCCTGTCCGAGTCCGAGTTCCTCGCCCGTCGCGAGGCCGTCGACCGCCAGATGGTGATCCGGCAGAAGAACGACCGCACGCAGATCGCGGTGCTGGAGGACAAGGTGCTCGTCGAGCACTACGTCACCCGGGCGACGTCGAGCTCGATGGTCGGCAACGTCTACCTCGGCCGCGTGCAGAACGTCCTGCCCAGCATGGAGGCGGCGTTCGTCGACATCGGCCGGGGCCGCAACGCGGTGCTCTACGCCGGCGAGGTCAACTGGGACGCCACCGGCCTGGAAGGCCGCACCCGCACCATCGAGCAGGCGCTGAAGTCCGGCGACTCGGTGCTGGTCCAGGTCACCAAGGACCCCATCGGCACCAAGGGCGCCCGCCTGACCAGCCACATCGCGCTGTCCGGCCGGCACCTGGTCTACGTGCCCAACGGCAACGCCTCCGGGATCAGCCGCAAGCTCTCCGACGTCGAGCGCAAGCGCCTGCGTGACGTGCTCAAGAACCTCGTCCCCGACGGGGCCGGTGTCATCGTGCGCACCGCCGCCGAGGGCGCGTCCGAGGACGACCTCGCGCGTGACGTCAAGCGGCTGCAGGCGCAGTGGGAGGCGATCCAGGAGAAGTCGGCCACCAGCAGCGCGCCGTCCCTGCTCTACGAGGAGCCCGAGCTGGTCGTCCGGGTCGTCCGGGACCTGTTCAACGAGGACTTCCGCGAGCTGGTCATCCAGGGCAGCGACGCCTATGAGTCGGTCGAGCCCTACCTGTCGCACGTCTCGCCGGACCTGGTCGACCGGGTCAAGCGCTACACCGGCGCCGGCGACGTGTTCGCCGAGCAGCGCATCGACGAGCAGCTGATCAAGGCGCTCGATCGGCGGGTGTTCCTGCCGTCGGGCGGCAGCCTGGTCATCGACCGCACCGAGGCGATGACCGTCATCGACGTCAACACCGGCAAGTACACGGGCGCCGGCGGCAACCTCGAGGAGACGGTCACCCGCAACAACCTCGAGGCGGCCGAGGAGATCGTGCACCAGCTGCGGCTGCGCGACCTGGGCGGCATCATCGTGATCGACTTCATCGACATGGTGCTGGAGTCCAACCGGGAGCTCGTGCTGCGCCGCCTGACCGAGTGCCTGGGCCGGGACCGGACCAAGCACCAGGTTACCGAGATCACGTCGCTGGGCCTGGTCCAGATGACCCGCAAGCGGGTTGGTCAGGGCCTGCTGGAGGCCTTCAGCGAGACCTGTGAGGTGTGCAAGGGCCGCGGCCTGATCATCCACACCGAGCCGATCCCGGAGAAGCGTGGCGGCGGTGGCAACGGCCACAGTCACGCGGCCGTGGCGAAGGTGGCGTCCGCCACCGTCACCACGGGCGTCGAGGAGGCCGACGTGCCCGCACCGGCGCGTGCAGGGCGGCGGCGTAGCCGCCGTGGCGCCGCTGCGGTCGCCGAGGAGTCGTCGGAGGAGATGGCTGAGGCCGTCGACACCTCTCACGTCGTCGAGGACGTCGCGGAGGAGGCGGAGTTCACGCCGATCGCCACCGAGGACGATCCGGACAACGCCGACGAGGACGAGGACGAGCCGTCGGGCAACGGTGCCCGCCGCCGGACCCGTCGGGGTGGCGTCCGTCGCCGGACCCGCCCCTGATTTGGGGAGTACGCCGCCCATGGCGTACTCTCTCTAAAGCGCACTTTCGTGCGCACGGTCTTTTGCGTGCCTGCTTCATCGCAGCGCGTCCGACCAAACCCGCCAGTAGCTACGACAGGAGTCCGCGTCCCATGTACGCGATCGTCAAGACCGGCGGCAAGCAGTACAAGGTCGCCGAGGGCGATGTGATCGAGGTCGAGAAGCTCGCGGGCGAGCCGGGCGACGCGTTGACGCTGTCCGCCGTCCTGCTTGTCGACGGCGAGGATCTCATCACCGACGCGGCCAAGCTTGCCAACGCTGCGGTGACGGCAGAGGTTGTCGCCCACACCAAGGGTCCGAAGATCCGGATCCACAAGTTCAAGAACAAGACCGGCTACCACAAGCGCCAGGGTCACCGTCAGCCGCTGACCCAGGTCAAGGTCACCGGCATCTCCACCGGGAAGTAGGCAAGCGCGATGGCACACAAAAAGGGTGCGTCCAGCTCGCGGAACGGGCGCGAATCCACCGCCCAGCGGCTCGGCGTGAAGCGGTTCGGCGGCCAGTTGGTCAACGCCGGCGAGATCATCATCCGGCAGCGCGGCACCAAGTTCCACCCGGGTGACCTGGTGGGGCGCGGCGGCGACGACACGCTCTTCGCCCTCGCCGCGGGCCACGTGACCTTCGGCCTCAAGCGCGGTCGCAAGACCGTGAGCATCACCAAAGCCGAAGGCTGAGTTCGCTTTACCGACGGCGGGCAGGGGGCATTCACTGCTCCCGCCCGCCGTCTGTGTTTCGTTGAGGAGAATTCGTCGTGACCACGTTCGTTGACCGGGCCGTGTTGCACGTCAAGGCCGGCGACGGCGGGCACGGCTGCGTTTCCATCCACCGTGAGAAGTTCAAGCCGTTCGGCGGCCCCGACGGCGGTGACGGCGGCCACGGGGGCAGCGTCAAGCTCGTCGTCGACTCCGGCGTGCACACGCTGCTCGACTTCCACTTCCACCCCCACCAGAAGGCCCGCAACGGCCACGGGGGCGCCGGCAACGACCGTGACGGTGCCAACGGCGAGTCGCTCGTGCTGCGGGTGCCGGACGGCACCGTCGTGCAGACGGTCGACGGTGAGGTCATCGCCGATCTGGTCGGCGCCGGCACCGAGCTGGAGCTGGCCCGGGGTGGCCGGGGTGGCCGGGGCAACGCGTCGCTGGCCAGCACCCGCCGCAAGGCGCCCGGCTTCGCCGAGCTCGGCGAGCCCGGCGAGCAGATCGACGTCGTCCTGGAGCTCAAGAGCGTCGCCGACGTCGGTCTGGTCGGCTTCCCGTCGGCCGGCAAGTCGTCGCTGATCTCGGTGATCTCCGCGGCACGACCGAAGATCGCCGACTACCCGTTCACGACGCTGGTGCCCAACCTGGGTGTCGTGCAGGCCGGCGACAACACGTTCACGGTCGCCGACGTGCCCGGTCTCATCCCCGGCGCGGCCACCGGCAAGGGCCTCGGCCTGGAGTTCCTGCGGCACATCGAGCGCACCGCGGTGCTCGTGCACGTGGTCGACACCGCGGCGCTGGAGACCGACCGCGACCCGGTGTCGGACATCGACGCCATCGAGGCGGAGCTGGCCGCCTACGGCGGGCTCGAGGACCGGCCACGGATCGTGGCGCTCAACAAGGTCGACGTGCCCGACGGGCGCGACCTCGCCGACATCATCCGGCCCGAGCTGGAGCAGCGCGGTTATCCCGTCTACGACGTCAGCGCGGTCACCCGGGAGGGCCTGCGCGAGCTGATGTTCGCCATGTCCGAGATGGTCGAGCAGCAGCGCCGGCTGGCACCGCCGCCGGAGCGCACCCGCATCGTCATCCGCCCGGTCGCGGTCGACGACAGCGGGTTCACCGTCACCCGTGACGGCGAGGGTGTCTACATCGTCAAGGGCGGGGCACCGGAGCGCTGGGTGCGCCAGACCAACTTCGACAACGACGAGGCTGTCGGATATCTTGCCGACCGGCTCGCCCGGCTCGGTGTCGAAGAGGCCCTCAAGAAGGCCGGCGCCACCCCCGGAGATCCGGTTCGCATTGGCGTCCGTGAATTCGACTGGCAGCCCGAACACTTCGCCGGAGAAGAGTTCGTGCCCGGCAACCGGGGCACCGACTACCGCCTCGAGGAGCCGTCGAAGCGGGTCGGCGCGGCCGAGCGCAAGGCCATGCGCAAGGACCGCCGGCGGCCCTATGAGGAGCTGGAAGTTTCACCCGGCGCCGAGGACGACGACGGGGAAATTTGACCCGGCGTGCAACAGATTTCGCCGACCAGGTGAAACATCCGGGAAATCCGGAGTGCGTACCGTCACTTCATGTTGATCGAGCAACGTCCATCGGACGACTCGGAGGTGATCGCGCTCGTAGTCGACCAGCAGGTCGAGCTGCGGGCGCGCGACGGTGGTCGGGAGGGCCACGTCTACGCGGTCGACGCGACCGCCCGCTATCTCGTCGCGGTGGTCGGCGGTGACGCGGTCGCGTGCGGGGCGTTGCTCGCCGTCGACATCGACACCGCCGAGGTGACCCGCCTGTACGTGCGCCCCGCCTACCGGGGGCGCGGCATCGCCCGCCGCATGCTCGCCGCGCTGGAGGACTTCGCCGCCTCGCGCGGGCACCGCGTGCTCCGCCTGGAGACCGGCGTGACCTCACCGGACGCCATCTCGCTGTTCCTGGCCGCCGGATATCGGCCCGTCCCGCGTTTCGGGCAATACGTGAAGTACGAGGCCAGCCGGTGCTTCGAGAAGCGCTTCGACGACACCGGCCGGGAGGTCCGGGTGGTCCGCCGGCCGACCGCCGACCCCGCCGTCGTCGAACTCGTCGCCGCCGCCACCGCGGAGATCGCCAACCGCTACGGCAGCGCCGAGGCGCGGCGCTTCCCCGTCGACCCCGATGCCAAGTTCGTGCTCGCCACCGTCGACGGCGTCGCCGCCGGCTGCGGCGCCATCCAGCCGCTCGACGACCAGACGGCCGAGATCAAACGCATGTACGTCCGTCCGGCACACCGCGGCATCGGCATCGCCCGGCGCATTCTCGCCGCCCTCGAGGACCTCGCCGTGGGCTCGCACTACCCGGTCGTCCGGCTCGAAACCGGTGCCCGCCAGCCCGAGGCCATCAGTTTGTACGAATCGACCGGTTACCGACCGATTCCCCGGTATGGCCCATACGTCCGCAGCCCGCTCAGCCTGTGCTACGAAAAACTGGTCATCGCACCGGAGCCCATCGCGTCTGAGCTCGCATGAGGCTAGTGTCTGGTCGGTGGGCATCCTCGAACGGCTGACCCGACCAGCCCGGACACCCCGGGAACGTTTCGCCGACCAGGTGCTGGCCGAGCTCCGCAGACGCGGGGTCCGTGACGCCGAGTTCCGCCCGAGCCAGTTCGCCATCGTCTGCGAGTGCGGGCAGGACGCGTACAGCTGGCTTTTCCTGGCCAAGGCCTTCAGCCAGTACCAACGAAATCCCGGCGACAAGAAGCAGTTCGTGCGTGAGTTCGTCACGCACAGCCTCACCCCGCCCGCACAACCCGGGTCCTTCGCCGAAGCGCTGCCCAGATTGCGGATCGCCCTCCGGCACGCCGCCCGCGGCACCCGCACGCTGCGCCGGCCCGCCCTGCCCCACCTCGACGAGGTGGTGCTCTGCGACGAGGTGCCGCTCGACCTCGACAGCCCGGCGCGCTGGGGCGTGGCCGCCGAAGAGATCTTCGCCGCCGCCCGCCACCGGACCCTCGCCCGGGCCGAGCTGCCGTCCTCCGCCGCGTTGTTCGGTCCATCGGTACTGCACGTGCCGGACTACGACGGGGAACAGCTCGTCTCCTGGGTGCTCCTGGACGGCTGGCTCGCCGAGCTCGACGAGCAGGTGGGCGGCCGGGCGGTGGCGTTCCTGCCGAGCACCATGATGCTGCTCATCTGCGCCGATGAGCCCCGGCTCGTCGAGCAGCTGTTCGAGCTCGCCGCCGACGAGTACGCCCGCACGCCCCGGCCGCTGTCGCCGATGGCCTACACCACCGACGACGACGGCCGGGTCGTGCCGTTCGAGCCGGACCGCGGGCACCCCGCCTTCCACGCCGCGGCCCGGGCCCGGCGCCGGCTCGTCACCGACGTCGCCGAGCACCAGCGGCGCACCCTCGGCGACCCGAGCCTCGTGGAGTGCGCGCTGGCCACCCGGCCGGACGGCGGCACGTTCACCACCGCCGTCTGGGCGGTCGGGACGCCGGCGCTGCTGCCGGCGGTCGACTTCGTCGGCGTGTCGATCCCCGGCGAGAAGATCTTCTACGTGCCGTGGGCTCTCCTGGTGGAGGCGGATCTGCTGACCGAGGAGATCGACTTCCGGCCGGCGCGCTTCAGTGCGGTGCCGCGGCCGTCACCGGCCTCGCTGGGCTACCTGCGGGAACGGGCCGTGCGGTTGTGAGGCCGAGCGCCTCGCGCACCCTGCTGACGGTCCGGTCGGCCCGTTCCCGGGCGCGCTCGGCGCCGGCCCGCAGGATCCCCTCGATGTAGGTTTCGTCCATTTCGTGGTACTTCTGCTGGATCGGGGCGAGTGTCGCGACCACCGCGTCGGCGACGGTGGCCTTGAGCTCGCCGTAGCCGCGGAAGTCGCGCCGCTGCTCGCCCGTGCACGCCTCCAGGATGTCGAGCAGGTTCGACACGCCCGGCTTGCGCTCCGGGTCGTGCACGACCTCGGTGCCGGTGTCGGTCACCGCCCGCATGACCTTGCGGCGCAGCACGTCCGGCGGGTCGAGCAGGAACAGCACCCCGCCGGTCGAGGCGTTGGTCTTGCCCATCTTGGCGGTCGGCTCCGCCAGATCGGCTACCCGCGCCGCGACCGCCGGATGGACGGCCTGCGGGACGGTGAGCACGGGGCCGTACCGCTCGTTGAACCGCACCGCCAGGTCGCGGGTCAGCTCGACGTGCTGACGCTGGTCCCGGCCGACCGGCACCTCCTCGATGTCGTGCAGCAGGATGTCGGACGCCATCAGCACCGGGTAGGTCAGCAGTGACAGCCGTGAGCCGCCACCGCCGCCCTTCTCCTTGAACTGGATCATCCGGTGCATCTCGCCGTAGCTCGCCACACACTCCAGCAGGTAGTGCAGCTCGGTGTGGGCGGGCAGGTCCGACTGGCGGTACAGCACGGTTTTTTCCGGATCGATCCCGGACGCCAGCAGCAGGCCGGCGACCTCCATGGACAATCTCCGCAGCACGGCGGGGTCGTGCCGCACGGTGAGCGCGTGCAGGTCGGCGATGAACACCACGGTCGGCTGGGCGTGCTGGCCCTCGACGACCGGTCTGATCGCGCCCATATAGTTGCCGAACTGCAGTGGGCCAGTGGGCTTGAAGCCGGAGATGCGTCGCTTGGACATGGATTTCCCTCCGTCTGGAGTGAGGGGTCCGCGCGGCGCACATGAAAAAGACCGCCCGGACCGGACGGCCTGTCGTGTGGGGATCGTGCGTCTGAGTGCGCGAAGGTAGGCCGCCCCTAAGGGGCGCGCCAGCTGTTGTTCTTCATCCGCACGTCGCCGAGCATAGCACGTTGTGCCGGATGTTATGTCCGCATATGTCGATGCGTGCGCTGGCCCCCTCTGTGGCCCCTCCCAAGCGTGCCGTTCCGGTGTTGGCTGGGGGTCTCACAGTTACGTCGATCGACGGGGGAGGGGACGCTGGTGGACGACGAACGGGCCTGGATGCGGCTCGAATGCCCGGTGTGCCGGGGCTGGCTGGGAGTGCCGGCCGACGTGCCACGAGGGGCCGCGGCGGAACGGGTGGCACGGCGGATCGACGCGTTCACCCACCGGCACCGGGTGTGCGGGCGGGGGCCGCGGTGATGCTGCAGCAGTTCCGGCTGGTGGTGGCCGGGGAGATCGGCGAGGAGCAGGTCGACCGGCTGTTCGACCGGGCCGGCGACGCCTGTGTGGAGGTGGTGCCGGGCGGCTTCGCCGAGGGCGGCCCCTGGGTCGCCTTCGACCGTGACGCACCGAGCGCCGCCGACGCGATCGTGTCGGGTGTTCGGGACCTCGACGGGGCGGGCATGGTGACGGTCTCGGCGGCGGCCGACGATCCGCTCGTCACGCTCCAGACGATCGCGGAGCGGGTGGGGCGGCCGGTCGACGCGGTGCGGTCCTGGCCGCTGCCGTCGCCGGTCGGGCCGCATCCCAGGCGGCCCGTCTTCGACTGGCGGGAGGTCTCGGACTGGCTGGTGCGGCACCGCCGCTATGTGCCGCCGGACGAGGAGGCGGCGCTGCACGCGGTGACGCTGGCTCTGCAGATCCGCGCGCTCGCTCCGCGACTCGGGCGGCTCACGCCGATCCGGTCGCTGCTCTACACGTGAACGTCAGGCGTCGAATTCGCCGTCTTTGGCGCCCAGCACGAAGGCGTCCCATTCGGCCTGGGTGAACACGAGGATCGGGCTCTTCGGGTCGGCGCCGTTGCGCAGGCCGATGAGGTCGTCGACGAAGGCGACCTCGACCCGGCTGCCGTGGCTGTCGCCAGGGGCGGAGCGCCACTGCGCGCGGGAGCTGTCGAACTGGCCCTTCGGGTGGGGCAGCGTCATGTGCGCAACGCTACACGTGGGCGATCCGGGCCGGTGCCGTGACGCCGGCCCGGACACTCTACGTGGGTGATGATCGGCACCATGGTGGATTGCCGGCCGGGCCGCACTGATCATTACGATGCGGTGATGCGTGTGGGCATCATGGGTGGGACGTTCGACCCGATCCACCACGGCCACCTGGTCGCTGCCAGCGAGGTGGCCGACCGGTTCGAGCTCGACGAGGTCGTCTTCGTGCCCACCGGACAGCCGTGGCAGAAGAGCGATGTGGCCGTCAGCTCGGCCGAGGACCGGTACCTGATGACGGTCATCGCCACCGCGTCGAATCCGCGGTTCACGGTGAGCCGTGTCGACATCGACCGTGGCGGGCCGACCTACACCGTGGACACGCTGCGTGATCTCCGGCGTGCATACGGTCCCGAAGCTGATCTGTTCTTCATCACCGGAGCCGACGCGCTCGACAAGATCCTGTCGTGGAAGGACGCCGAGGACCTCTTCGAGCTGGCGCACTTCATCGGGGTGACGCGTCCGGGGTTCGACCTCAACGCCGAACACCTGCCCGCCTCCACGGTCAGCCTGGTCCAGGTGCCCGCGATGGCGATCTCCTCCACCGACTGCCGGCGCCGCGTCGAGGCGGGCATGCCGGTCTGGTACCTGGTGCCCGATGGCGTGGTGCAGTACATCGCAAAGCGCGGTTTGTACCGAAAAGTCGGCAACAACTGAGGGGCAAACTGTCGTACCGGCGTGAGAGGCTAGAACGAGCCCGGTGGACTTTGCATCCGACAGCCGGGGACGTTCGACGAAGGGAGTCCGGTGCCCGCCACTGAGCGAGCCCGAGAGCTGGCGCTCACCGCTGCGCAGGCGGCCGCCGACAAGAAGGCCGAAGACATCGTCATCCTCGACGTGGCCGACCAGCTGGTCATCACCGACGCGTTCCTCGTGGCGTCCGCGCCCAACGAGCGCCAGGTCCTGTCGATCGTCGACGCGATCGAGGAGCGACTGCTGGAGCTTCCCGAGAAGGCGAAGCCGGTCCGTCGCGAGGGTGAGCGGGGCGGCCGTTGGGTCCTGCTGGACTACGTCGACATCGTGGTCCACGTGCAGCACACGGAGGAGCGGGAGTTCTACGCACTCGACCGGCTGTGGAAGGACTGCCCGGTCATCGAGTTCGTGGACCGCGACCTGCCGGCCAGCGCATGACGTTGCTCGTGCTCTGGCGCCACGGGCAGACCGCCTGGAACTTTGGGGGCCGCATCCAGGGCCAGACCGACATCGCCCTCTCCGAGACCGGAGTCGAGCAGGTCCGGGCCGCCGCGCCCCGGCTGGCCGCCCTCAAGCCGACCGTGCTCATCTCCAGCGACCTGCAGCGTGCCGCCGACACGCAGGCCGGCCTGGCGGCGCTGGTCGACCTGCCGGTGCGATACGACGCCCGGCTCCGGGAGCGGAATTTCGGTGACTGGGAGGGGCTGACCCATCCGGAGATCACGGCCCGCTGGCCGGAGTCGTTCGCCCGGTGGCGCCGCGGCGAGCCGGTCGACGACGCCGGGGTCGAGGAGGTCGACGCGCTGAGCAAGCGGGTCGCCGCCGCCCTCCAGGAGGCCGTCGACGCGGCACCGGAGGGCGCGGTCATCGTGGCGGCGACCCACGGAGCCGCGGCCCGTCATGCGACGTGTGCCCTGCTCGGTTGGCCGGTGGAGTTCGCGACGACACTCGGCGCACTGCACAATTGTCACTCCACGCATCTGCTGTATGACACAGTGCGCGGTTGGCAGATGGCGGCACACAACGTGCCGTAGCGTCAGTAGGAACCGTTCGCGGCACAGCCACGTCAGAGGAACCATGAGACTTCGGCACTTCGGACTCGTCGCGCTCGCCGCTCTCGCGCTGGCCGGGTGCGGGGCGGCGGACGGGTCGGACCCGGTAGGGGCGCCGCCGTCCACGGCTGCGGCGCCGTCCTCGCCCTCGCCGTCCGCGCCGTCCGTCGCGCCGACGTCGCCGGAGTCCGCCCCGCCGCCGGGATCCGCCGCGCCGTCCCGGCCGACGGCCGGCGCCATCACCGTCACCGGGCAGGTCCGCGACGGTGTGGAGCCCGGCTGCGTCCTGCTGGCCGTGGGCGACAAGTCCTACCTGCTGCTCGGCGGCGACCGGGCCAAGCTGCGCAGCGGCACGACGCTCACCGTGACCGGCGTGCCGCAGCCCAACATGTTGAGCACCTGCCAGCAGGGCACGCCGCTCCAAGTGGTGTCGATCAAGGAAGGCTAGGCCGGAAGGGGCGCCGGATCGGCTACGGTGCGGTCATGGCCGGCTCACACCCCTCCGTCGCCGTTGTCACCGACTCCACCGCATACCTGCCTGTCGACCTGGCCAACGATCCGGTCCGGCGGCTGACCGTCGTCCCGCTCGCCGTGGTCGTCAACGGTGTGGCCGGCCTGGAGACCGTCGACATCGACTCCGCCACGGTCGCGGAGGCGCTGAACGCCCGCCGGGTCGCCGTCACGACCTCGCGGCCGTCACCCGAGGCATTCGCCGAGGTGTACCGCAAGCTGCTCGACGCCGGCGCGCAGGCCGTGCTGTCCGTCCACCTCTCGGCGAAGCTGTCCGGCACCTATGACGCCGCCGTGCTGGCCGGCGCGGAGTTCGACGGCCGGGTCGAGGTCGTCGACACGCAGTCGACCGGGATGGGGCTGGGCTTCCCGGCGCTGGCCGCCGCCTCGGTCGCGGCCACGGGTGGCTCGCTCGAGGAGGTCCGGGCGGCGGCGGTCGAGGCAGTGGGCCGTACCACCACCCTCTTTTATGTCGACACGCTCGAGTTCCTGCGCCGGGGCGGGCGGATCGGTGCCGCCGCGGCGCTGCTCGGCACGGCGCTGTCGGTGAAGCCGATCCTGCACACCACCGAGCAGGGTGTCGTGGTGCGGGAGAAGGTGCGGACCGCGGGGCGCGGGCTGACCCGCCTGGTCGACATCGCCGACGAGGCCGCGGGGGACGCCGTGGTGGACGTGGCCGTGCATCACCTGGCGGCCCCTGACCGGGCGGACGCGTTGCTCACGACGCTGAAGGAGCGGCTGGGGGAGCGGCTGCGGGCCGCGTACCTGACCGAGGTCGGCGCGGTGGTCGGCGCCCACGTCGGCCCGGGAATGGTGGCCGTGGTGGTGCACCGGACCGAGTAGCCGCCGGTTGTCCACAAGGGCCGTGTTGTCCACAGATCTGGGTTCGGCGGTCGGCGGGAGGACGGTGATCCGGCCTACCGTGCCGGGTCATGTGGCGCTCTGGTGATGACGACGGCGGTGACCGTGCCGCGGTGGCCGACCGGCTGGCCCGCGTGGTCGGCCTGCCCGCGGACCCCGCCGACCCACCGGCATATCCGTGGGACTCCGCCGCCGCGCCGCGGCCCGCCGTGTCCGCGTTCGACCCCGGGCGCCGTGGCGTGCGGGTGCTCGCCGTGCTGGCGGTGCTGGTGGTCGGCGTGGCGGCCTTCCTCGCCTGGCGCTCTCGCCCGCAGGTGACGCCTGCGCCGCGGGCCGAGACGGCGGCCTCCGTGCCACCGTCCGCCTCGCCCGCGCTTCTCGTCGTCTCCGTCACCGGCAAGGTCAACCGTCCCGGCCTGGTCCGGCTCCCGGCCGGCTCCCGGGTCGCGGACGCGATCGAGGCTGCCGGCGGTGCCCTGCCGGGCGCCGACCTCACCGGTCTCAACCTGGCCCGCAAGCTGGTCGACGGGGAGATGGTCGCCGTCGGCGTCCCGCAGCCGCCGGGCGCCGCCGCACCGGCGGCCGGCACCGGCGCCGGCCCGGGCCTGGTCAACCTCAACACGGCCTCGACCACCGAACTGCAGACCCTGCCGGGGATCGGTGAGGTGCTGGCGCAGCGCATCGTCGAGTATCGCGACGCACACGGCGGCTTCCGCGCGGTCGCCGACCTGCGCAAGGTCGAGGGCATCGGCGACGCCAAGTTCCAGCAGCTGAAGGACCGGGTCACGGTATGACCACGGACTTCCGCCTGGCCGGGGCAGCGCTGGGCTGCTGGCTCTCGGCGCTGGCCGCCCTGTTCCTTTCCGCGCCCGCCGGCTGGGCGGTGGTGATCGGCGCGCTGGTCCTGGCGGCGGCCTGGCCTCCGCTGCTCGCCCTCGGTGCGGCCGAGCGGCCGGTGCGGGCGCCGGTGCGGGTCTTGCGCCGGACGCGATGGATCGTGACCGCGGTGCTGTTCGGCGTCGCCTGCGGGGCAGCATCCTCGGCTGCCCGGGTCGGCGAGCGTGACGCGCAGCCGCTCGCCGGCCTCGCCGCCCGTCACGCCACCGTCCACTTCGGACTTGAGGTCGCCGACGACCCCCGACTCGGCCGCTCGACGGTGGGCCGCGACGCGACCGTCGTCGTGCCGGCGCGACTCACCTGGCTCCGCACCGCCGACGGGGCGCGGGTCGACCTGGGGGCGCGGGTGCTGGTCCTGGCGCGCGACCGGGCCTGGCTCGGGCTCCTGCCCGGCCAGGCCGTGGAGGCGTCCGGGCGGCTCTCCCCGTCCGACGGCGGCGACCTGCGCGCGGCGCTCATCTCGGCCGGGGCGCCGGAGCGCGTGAAGCCGGCGCCGTGGGTGCAGCGTGCGGCCGGTGTGCTGCGCGCCGGCCTCCAGCGCGCCTGCGGCCCTCTCCCGCCGGAGCCGGGCGGTCTGCTCCCGGGCCTGGTGGTCGGCGACACCAGCCGCCTCGATCCGGGCCTGGCCGACGACTTCAAGGCGACCGGCCTGACCCACCTGACCGCCGTCTCGGGCGCCAACCTGGCGATCGTCGTCGGGCTGGTGCTGATGATCGTCCGCTGGTGCCGCGCCGGTCCGCGGGTCGCCGCACTCGTGTGTGTGCTGGCACTCGTCGGCTTTGTCATCCTGGTCCGCCCGTCGCCGAGCGTGTTGCGCGCGGCCGCCATGGGTGGCCTGGCCCTCGTCGCGCTGGCGCTCGGCCGGCCGCGCGCGGCGCTGCCGTCGCTCGCCACCGGCGTCCTGGTCCTCGTCGTGTTCGATCCCGAGCTCGCCGTCGACGCCGGGTTCACGCTGTCGGTCCTGGCGACCGGCGGCCTGGTGCTCCTGGCGCCCCGCTGGACCGAGGCGCTGAAGGCCAAGGGCTGGCCCGGGTTCGCGGCCGAGGCGCTCGCCGTGCCCGCCGCCGCGCAGGCCGCGTGCGCGCCGGTGATCGCCGGCATCTCGGCGACCGTCAGCCTCACCACCGTCCCCGCCAACCTGCTGGCGGCGCCGGCCGTCGCACCGGCCACGGTGGTCGGGGTCGTCACGGCGGTCCTGTCGCCGGTGCTGCCGGCCGTCGCGGAGTTCACCGCCTGGCTCGCCTCCTGGCCGGCCCGGTGGCTGGTGGCCATCGCACACCACGGCGCGGACGTGCCCGACGGTGTCGTGCCGTGGCCCGGCGGCACGTTCGGCGGGCTACTGCTGGGCGGGCTGCTCGCCGTGCTGCTGATCGCCGCGAAGCGGCCCGTCGTGCGCCGGCTCGCCCTGGTCGTCGCCGTCGCGGCGGTGCTCGGCGCGACGCCCGTGCGCCTGCTGGCCGGTGGCTGGCCGCCGCCCGGCTGGCTGGTCGTGGCGTGCGACGTCGGCCAGGGCGACGCGCTCGTCGTGTCGACGGGCGGGGCCTCGGCGGTGGTGGTCGACGCCGGACCGGAACCGGAGGCCGTCGACGGCTGCCTGCGCCGGCTGGGCGTGCGGCACGTGCCGCTGCTGGCACTGAGCCACTTCCACGTCGACCACATCGGCGGCCTGGACGGCGTGCTGCGCGGACGGACCGTCGACCGGCTCCTGCTGCCGCCGTTCCCGGAGCCTGCGGCGGGCCGGTCGGCGGTGCTGGCCCGAGGGCTGTCCTCCGGCGACGCGCAGCCCGGGCAGGTGATGACGGTCGGTGAGGTGCGCCTGGCGATCCTGGGCCCGGCGGGGCCGACGACCGGCACCCGGTCCGATCCCAACAACAACTCGCTGGTCCTGATGGTGACCACCGGCGGCGTCCGGGTGCTGCTGACCGGCGACGCGGAGACCGAGGAACAGCTGAGCCTCCGGTCGGCGGCCGGCCCGGGCGGGCTGCGGGCCGACATCCTGAAGGTCGCCCACCACGGCAGTGCGTTTCAAGACGAGGAGTTCCTCGACGCCGTCGCACCGCGGATCGCCCTGGTCAGCGTCGGTGCGGGCAACGACTACGGGCATCCGAGCCCGGTGCTGCTGTCGCGGCTCGTGCGCGGCGGGGCCAGGGTCCTGCGGACCGATCAGGAGGGCGACCTCGCGATCGTCGCGGAAGCCGGTCGGCTCGCCGCCGTGACACGATGAGTCCCGTGTCCAACCTTCCTCGCATCCGCCTGGTGACCGGCGACGAAGAGCTGCTCGTCTCGCGCGCCGTCACCGACACCGTCAACGCCGCCCGTGCCGAGGATCCCGACACGGAGGTGCGGCAGCGTCCCGGCGGTGAGCTGGTCGCCGGTGAGTTGGCGGAGATGCTCAGCCCGTCGCTGTTCGGCGGCCGGCGGGTCCTGGTCGTCAACGACGGGCAGGACGTGAAGAAGGACGTGTCGGCGGCGCTCGTCGCGTATGCGGCCGATCCCGAGGACGACGTGATCCTCGTCGTCACGCACGCGGGCGGCGCCAAGGGCAAGGCGCTCGCCGACGGGCTCAAGTCCGCCGGCGCCGACGTGGTGACCGCCATGAAGATCAGCAAGCACCGCGAGCGGGTCGATTTCGTGCGCAACGAGATCCGCCGGCAGGGCAGCAAGATCGGCGAGGACGCCGCCGAGGCGCTGCTGGCCGCCGTCGGCAACGACCTCCGTGAGCTGGTCGCGGCGTGTTCGCAGCTGGTCGCCGACACGGGCGGGCGGATCGACGCCGCGACCGTCGCGCGGTATTACAAGGGCCGCGTCGAGGTGTCCGGCTTCACCGTCGCCGACGCCGTCATGGTCGGCGACGTTGCCGGTGCGCTGGAGGCGCTGCGCTGGGCGCTGCACGTCGGCGTCGACCCGGTGCCGATCGCGGACGCCATCGCCGACGGGGTCCGCACCGTCGCCCGGGTTGCCGCCGCGGGCAAGGGGAGCGCATATCAACTCGCCGGAAGTTTGGGAATGCCTCCATGGAAGGTGGAGCGCGCGCAGCGCCAAGCCCGTGGCTGGACGGCCGAGGCACTCGTTGATGCCATGCGAGCGGCGGCAGAGTGCAACGCCGCCGTGAAAGGTGGATCGGACGACCGCGGCTATGCGCTCGAGCGGGCTGTGTTCGCAGTGGTCGCAGCGCGCGGTGGAGGAATAGGACGATGACGACCAGCAACGGGTTCGCCTCGCAGGCACCGCTCTACGTGCGTGTACTGCGGCTACGCCACCTGCACATCGGCGGTTTCGTGAGCTTCCTGCTCTTCGAATGCATGATCGCGGCGGGGGTCCTGCTCGCGCTTGCCGAGTTCGTCAGCTGGTGGGCCGTGCCCGTGCTGCCGGCGATCGTCGCCGTCATGGTGAAGGTCAACGACATGGTGATCGGCAGTTCGCGTCGGGCCCGCACGCAGACGCGTTCCGCCGCGCGGGATTCATCCGATCGGGTGTCATCCGCTCGGGTGGATTCGGCTGACCGGACCGGCGAGGGCGCGTCGGCACCACGGCGTACCGCGACCGCGCTCGATCGGGCCGAGATCGCCCGCGCGTCGCGCGGCTCCGTCGCCACCCGGGTCGGCTCGTCCGGCGGCACGGACACCGGCACGGCGACCCGGACCGCCACCCGCCCGCCGGTGGCCGCCGAGCCGCCGGCGCAGCGCAAGAAGGTCGGCGTCATCCGGATCACGGTGCCGGCCCGTGACGGCGGTGCCCGCACGGCCGAGGCTTCCGGCTCCGGCTCGCAGTCCACGCCCGACTACGGCATCTCGCCGGGCGCCGAGCCGCCGTACGAGGCTCCCTACGAGGCTCCTGCCGAGGACGTTGCCGCGCAGCACGCCGAGGTTCCCGCGCAGCACGCGGCGGACGACCACGACGACCGGACCGCCGAGGTGGCGTGGGGCAACCAGGCCGCGACCGGCAACCAGGCGGCGTGGGGCGAGGAGACCGGCGCGTGGGGCGACCAGGCGGCGTGGAGCGCTCCGGCGGCCGGCGGCACCCCGGCGAACTGGGGCGACGAGACGGCCTGGGGCGACCGTGAGGCTTGGGGCGACCAGTCCACCTGGCGAGCGCAGGCGGCGCACGCCGACGATGACAACTTGCGGTACGAACGCAGCTCGCTCGACTGGGACGACGACACCGGCTGGACGAACCAGGCCGCGTGGGGGCAGCACTCGGGCTGGGGCAGCCAGAGCGGGTGGGACACGTCGCAGGGTGCGTACGCTTCGGCGGAGGGCTCATACGGCTCGATGTACGCGCAGACCGACCCTGAGCAGGTGGCTCGTGAGCACGTGGCCCGCGGCGAGGCGTACCGGTCGGAGCAGGTGGGCCAGCACGGGTACCACAGCGGCCAGCACTACGGCGGCGGCCAGTCCCGCGACGATCGGTACGGTCAGGGCCAGTTCGGCGGCGGCCAGTTCGGCGACGGTCAGTTCCGTGATGGCCAGTTCCGCGACGGCGGTGACGGCGAGGGCGAGCGGGCGTACAACCGCGAGGCGGCCAGTGGTGGCGGGCGGCACGCGAAGCAGCAGTCCGTCGGCCGTCGCCGCGCCGACGACACGACGGACAACTTCTCGTCCGGCCACTTCACCCCCGGCCGCCACGCCGAACGCCAGTGGCGCACGGACGACGACCTGGCCCGCCAGCGCACGGGCGGCATCAACCAGGGCCGCTTCGCCTGACACCTGCCGGCGCGGGCAAGGCGCGCAAAGGCCGGTGCCGGCGGAGTGCGCACGGACCAGCGCCGGCAGGGCGCGCACAAGACCGGTGCCTGCCGAGTGCGTAGCTGGTTGTGCGCCCGCTGTCGCGGGGCGTCTTGCTGGTGTGGCAGCGAGTCGCTCGGCCGGACGGGTGCGAGGTGGGCGCGAGCCGTTTTTCACAGATCACGGAAACTCGGTGCTGTTCCAGCAACACCAAGTCTCTGTGGTCATGAAGCAGGCCGGCAGCTCGTCCCGGGCCACAGCATTCGACCAAGGCCGCCCCGTCGACGCAGCTGCCGCGGACGCCGTCCGCGACTGTGGCCAGCCCCGGCCGCCGCGCCCATGATCGCGAACATCTCGCGATCATGGGCGCGGTGGTTGAGTGCGGCCGGGTGGTGCGGCTGCGGTTCGTAGATCAAGGGAAACTTCGGGTTGCCTGGACAGCCAGATGTTTCCGATGATCAAGCAGCCCGGGTCGGGTCAGGCGCGGAGCACGGCCGCCCCGCACGACGGGCCGCGGACGCCGCAGCCCGGCTCCGCGAGGGCACGGCTGGGTGCGCGGCCCGGCTCCGCAGCCCGGCTCCGCGGTCCGGCATCGCGAGGGTGCGGCTGGGTGCGCGGCCCGGCGCCGCTTGACAAAATCCTTCACACATCGCGGAGCTTTTGCGGGGTTCTGACCCCCTGAAAGTTCCGTGATCATGAAACGGTGGGTGCTGCCTGTGGTCGGCGTTGCTTGCGGCCGGGGGAGCCGCCTGTCGAGGTGCATGGGGGCCAACTCGGGCTGTGCGTGATCGGGAAACACGAAAGCGCCGCCCGGCCGGGCGGCGCTTTTCGAGGAGAAGCTGCTGATCAGGCGGCGGTGGTCAGCGTGTGCAGCTTCTTCGTGATGGCCGACTTGCGGTTGGCAGCCTGGTTCTTGTGGATCACGCCCTTGCTGGCGGCCTTGTCCAGCTTGCGGGAAGCGTCACGAAGCAGCGCGGTGGCCGAGTCGGTGTCACCGGCGGCGGTCGCCTCGTGGAACTTGCGGATGGCCGTCTTCAGCGACGACTTGACCGACTTGTTGCGCAGGCGGCGCTTCTCGTTCTGCCGGTTGCGCTTGATCTGGGACTTGATGTTCGCCACGCGACAGCCTCGTCTTATAGCTCGGGTTTGGTTTCCTTGGCGCAAGGAGCAGCGACGCGTCACCGTGCGCGATGAATCAGGCTACCAGGTCCCACCCGGCCAGCCAAAACGGCCCGGAGGAAGAGAGTGCCGCTGCCGCTTCGTGCCGGGGAAGAGTATGCGCCCAAGAACATTGCCACCGCGAGGGAGTAGAGCCGGACCGGGGAAGGAAGCCGTGGCCGGGAGGGGCCGGACCGAGAGGAGGCCGGGCGGGGAGGGAGTCGGGCGAGGAGGAGTCGTGGCCTGGAGGGAGCTGGAGCGGGAGGGAGCCGTGGCCAAGAGCGGGAGCCAGGCGGGGAGGGATTCGAGCCGGGGAGGAGTCGGCCGGGGAGGGGGCGGACTGAGAGGGAGTCGTGGCCTGGAGGGAACTGGAGCGGGAGGGAGCGTGGGGCGAAGGAGGACGGGGCGAACACGCTTCAGCCCGCACCACCCTGGAGCGGGGAGCGCGGGCTGAAGGTGAAGAGCGTCAGACGGGGAGGGCGCTGCCCTTGACGTACTGGTCCCAGGGGAGTTCCCAGTCGGTCCAGCCGTCGCCGTACTTCACGCGCGACTCGGTGTTCTTCACGATGACCGGGTCGCCGATGTGGGTCACGCTGTAGAGCCACTGTGCCAGCTCCAACGAGATGTTCACGCACCCGTGGGAGACGTTCCGCTTGCCTTGGTCCTTCACCGACCAGGGGGCCGCGTGGATGTACTGGCCGCTCCACGTGATCCGCTGCGGGAACTGGACCTTCGTGCGGTAGCCGTCCGGGGAGTCGACCGGCACGCCGTACGTCGACGAATCGAACCACTCCATCTCGTTCTTGACCATGACGATGAAGTTGCCGCTGTCGGAGGGGCTGCTCGGCTTGCCGAGGCTCACCGGCATCGTCTTGAGCAGGACGCCGTCCTCGGTGACCGTCATCTGCTTGGTCTTGTTGTCGACCTCCATGATGAGCTTCTTGCCCACCGTGGCGTCGACGGTGAGGTCCTTCTCGCCGTACCACTTGCCGCCGAACGACACGCCACCCAGCGCGGCCCGCAGGGAGAGTTTTGTCCCCGCCTGCCAGTACTCCTTCGGGCGGTAGTGGACCTCCTTGGCGCTGAACCAGTTCCAGACGCCCTCCTGCGGAGGGTCGGAGGACATGAAGAGCCGCTTCTGTACCTCGGCCCGCTTGTCCTTCGGGATCTCCACGCCGAACGACAGGATCATCGGCATGCCGACGCCGACGACCATGTTGTCGCCGACCTGGCTGGAGACCCGGGCCAGGTTGGCGGGCTTCGCCATGGTGGTGAACTTCACCGAGGTCGTCGCGCCGTCGGCGGTCACCGTGGCCGTGTACTCCGTACCGTACTTCAACTGCTTGGCGGGCAGCCACGACGCGCCGTCGGCCGAGGGTGAGGGCGAAGCGCCGGTCGAAATGGCCGGTGCCGGAGCGCCCTCCACGGTGGCGCCTGTCGAGTCCTTCAGCGTGACGGTCGCCGTCCCGGACGCGGAGTAGGCGATTTCGGTGGCCGTCGACACGTTCTCCGCGCCGTCGGCCGGGGAGGAGATGTGCACCTTCCCGGCGGTGGCCGACGGCCCGGAGGAGCCGCCCTTCCATGTGCTGTTGCCAGAGTCACCGCACGCGGCGAGCACCAGTGTGCTCACCACGACTCCGATCAGGGTCCACCGCCGTCCATGCATGTCACCCAGTCTGCCTCAGAACCGGCGGAGTGCAGCTCAGGGACAGTAGGCCGGCAGTCGTACGACAAACGTCGTCCCCGGCTTGTCACCGTGATCGGTCACCGTGATCGTCCCGCCGTGCCGCTCGACGACCGTACGACTGATGGCAAGGCCCAGACCGGTGCCCGGAACACCCTGGTTGCGGATGTTGGAGCCGCGGAAGAAGCGCTCGAACAGCCGCGAACGCTCCTCGGCCGGGATGCCGACCCCGGTGTCCGTGACCCGCAGCGTGACTCCGGCCACATCACTGTCCAGCTCGATCTCGACCCGCCCGCCGGCCGGTGTGAACTTCACCGCATTGGTGACCAGGTGGTCGACCACCTTGCGCAGGCGCGGCAGGTCGCCGGCGACCGGGGCGGGACGGTCCGGTAGCCGTACCGACACATCAAGATCCTTCTCGTGGGCCGCCTGTGCGTTGGCCCCGGCCACCTCGCGGACCACGGCGGCGAAGTCCACCGGCCGCTCGACCATGGTCACGTAGCCGCTCTCGAGCCCGGCGAGGTCGAGCAGGTCGTCGATGATCGCGCGGAGGTTTTCGGCGTTGCGGGCGATGACCGCGAGGAACTGGGTCCGGGTCGACTCGTCGTCGTGGTCGTGCAGGAGCAGTTCGGTGTACGACGAGATCGAGGTCAGCGGGGTCCGCAGCTCGTGGCCGACCAGCGCGATGAACTCGTCCTTCGCCCGGGCCAGCTGTTTGGCCAGGTCCTCGGCGCGGCGGCGCTCGAGGAACTGCCCGATGTGCGCGGCGATGCCGGACAGCAACGCGATCAGCGACTGCTCGGGCTCCTCGGCCGCGTCGCCGAAGAAGCTGATCGTGCCGGTGACACCGGAGCCGTCGCGGATCGGCACGGCCAGGCCGACCCGCAGCCCGTGCTCGGCCAGCGCCGGCGTGTTGAGCCGGCTCCCGACGACCGAGATGTCCGGAATCCACGCGGACTGGCCGGTCTGCCAGGCGACGCCGGAGACCCCGGTGCCGGGGGCGAGCGGTCCGGGCTCCGGGATCTCGTAGCCGGGCTCGGTCCACATCGAGGCGTTGCGCAGCACGTTGCCGACCTTGTCGACCAGCCACAGCTCGCCGTGCGGCCACTGCAGCGTCTTGGCGACCGCTTCGAGCAGGTGCGGCCCGGCCTCCTCGATCGTGGCCGCGTGTTCCAGGATCCGCGACACCGCCAGCTCGCACTCGATGAGCCGCTGCGCCCGCCGGCGGTCGGTGACGTCATGCAGCGCGGCGACGGCGCCGAGCCGGTTGCCGTCGCTGTCGCGGATCGGCTGCGCGTTGGCGGTGAACGCGCGGCGCGGCCGGTCGGGCAGGTGGATGATCAACTCGGCGTCGCGGACGTGCTCGCCCTGGAACGCTCTGGACAGCGGCAGGTCGTCGGGGCCGATCGGCGTGCCGTCGGGGAGGATGGGACGGTACCGCTCCGCCCACGCGGGATTCGTCGACTGATCCGCGTCGGTGCCGGTGATCTCGCGCATCGCGCGGTTGAACAGGATCAGCCGGCCGCGCTCGTCGCAGGCGACGACGCCGGCGTCGAGGTTGTCGAGCAGTGCGCCGAGGAAGTGCCGGTCCCGGGCGAGCTGCCGTTCGGCGGTGACCCGCTCGCTGATGTCGTAGATGAACGCGTGCGCGTGCCGGCCGAGCGGTCCGTCGATCACGTTGAGGGTGATCTCGACCGGGAACTCGTCCCCGGCCCGGTTGATCGCGTACAGCTGGAGCCGCTGGCCGACGAGTTTCGGCACCCCGCCCCGGGCCATGCGGGCCAGTCCGGCGCGGTGGGCGGCGCGGAAGCGCTCGGGAATGATCATCTCGTCGACGCGCTTGCCGATCGCCTCCTCGGCCGACCAGCCGAAGGTGTGCTCGGCGGCGCGGTTCCACCGCGTGATCTCGCCGCTCAGCTGGATGCCGACAAAGGCTTCGAGCGCGGTCTCCAGTACCGCGTCCGTCTCGGCCGCGGCCAGGGCCATGTCCTCGTGTGTCGTCTCGGCGGCCAGCATGACCTCCAACAGGGACGCGCATTCGGCGATGGCGGTGACGTCGTCGGCGGTCCAGTGCCTGGGCACGGAGTCGGTGACGCAGACCGCCCCGAGCGTGCGGCCGGACCGGTCGTGCACGGGCTGACCGAGGTACGCGGTGATGCCCCGGTCGCGGATGACGGCCAGGTCGCGCAGCACCGGATCGGCCCGGGTGTCGCGGACCACGAGCGGGGCGTCCTCACTGACCACGTACTGGCAGAACGAGCTGGTCGCCGGCTCTGCCGTGACCAGGTCGAGGTCCGATGGCAGGCCGTGCCTGCCGACGATGTGCAGGCACTCGGCGTCGACCAGCGTGAGCAGCCCGACCGGGGCCACCACGGATCGCGCGGCGAGGCGGACCAGGCCGTCGACGGGCGCCTTCGAGGCTGTGAGCAGCGCTCGGGCGCGGCGCAGGGAGGCGAGTCGTTCGGGCTGCGCCAGCACATCGGTATCGAGTTGCGGCATGTCACCCCCAACCCGCAAGCACGTAGCGTTGATGCTACCTGCGAAAAGGGGCAAAACCTGGCTAAAGCCGCGGAGAGGTCAGCGCGGGGCGAGGGCGGACTTGCGGAGGCCGGGCACCTCGTACGGCTCGCCGAGCAGGATCGACGCTGCCAGGCGGGCCAGGGCCGGCGCGGTCTGGATGCCCGTACCGCCCTGGCCGGCGAACCAGAAGAAGCCCTCCTGCTTCGGGTCCGGCCCTACCACCGGGTTGCGGTCCGCCGTGAACGTGCGCAGCCCGGCCCAGCTGGTGCGCACCGGGCCGAGGTCGAGCGTCGTCACCTCGCGGACGCGCTCCACCGCCAGCGCCACCGCGTCGGGCGACGCCACCGCGTCGGCCGGCGGTGACGGGGTCTCGTCGGCGGGAGACACCAGCAGGCCGCCGCTCGTAGGGCGGAAGTAGAAGCGGTCGCCGACGTCCAGCACGAATGGCCAGGCCGGCGGCACGCCGGCGGCGTTGACGATCGCGACCGTCCGCCGCAGCGGGGTCAGGCCGGCGGGTGGCACGCCGAGCCGGCCGGCGACCGCGTCGGCCCAGGCGCCGGCCGCGTTGACGACCAGGCCGGCGTGCAGGTCGCCGCGGTCGGTGGTGAGCCGCCAGCCGTCGGCGCCCCGCTCGCCGGACTCGAGGCCGATCGCGGTGCGCAAGGTGACGCCGGCCGTGGCGGCCCGGGTGCGGTACAGCTGCTGCAGTGCCTCGATGTCCACGTCCTGCGCGGTGCGCTCCACGGCGGCGCGGGCGACGGCGGCCGTGCGCAGGGCCGGGCAGAGCGTCCGGGCGCCGTCCCGGTCGGCGGCCCGCAGCGCCGGGTTGGCGGTCAGCAGGGTGTTGAGGGCGTCGAGCTGGTCCTCGCGCGCGACCCAGACGAGCGGCCGGGTCCGCAGCAACGGCCGGCCGGACTCGGCACCCAGTGCGTCGAGGATCGTGCGCGACGCGCGGGTCAGGGCACGGACCTCCCGGGTGCCGTAGCTCTCCAGCAGCGCGGCGGCCGACCGGCCGGTGGTGTGGTAGCCGAACTGGTTCTCCCGCTCGAGCACCAGGACGTGCAACGGCGGCCGGGTGCCGCCTGAGCGCTCCACCAACCGGCCGTCCAGTTCGGCGAGTTCCGCGGCGAGGGAGAGGCCGGCCATCCCACCGCCGATGATCGCCACGTCTACGTGTTCGATCAGCCAATTGTCGCAGGGCATGATTCGCGCGGGGCCGGGTACGCGCGTGCGGTGAGGTCCCCAAGTAATTTCTCCGAACTCGCCGCGGCCTGGCGTGACGCTTCCGTGCTCGTCGTCGGCGACGCCCTGCTCGACGGCTGGCTCGCCGGCACACCGACCCGCCTGAGCCGCGAGGCGCCGATCCCCGTGGTCGCGCTCGACGTCACCCGGGAGGTGTGTGGTGGCGCCGCCAACACCGCCGCCAACTTCGCCGCGCTCGGTGCCCGTACGACGCTCGTGGGCGCCGTCGGCGACGACGACGACGGTGCCCGGCTGCGCACCTGCGTCTGGGACAGTGGCGTCGCCGACCGGCTGGTCACCGCCGTGGGCCGCCGCACCGTCACCAAGCGCCGCGTGGTCGCCGAGGAACACGTGCTCGTCCGCTTCGACGACGGCGACACCGGGCCGCTGCCGCCGCCGGCCGCCGAGTCGGTCGTGCGCCGCCTCGACGAGGCCCTCGGCGAGCGGCCGGACGCGGTGGTCGTCTGCGACCACGGCATCGGCACCCTCGGTCCGGCGGTCCGCGCCGTGCTCGCCGCGCGCCGGCTCGGCCTGCCGCTGCTCACCGTCGACGCGCACAACCTCGCACCGTGGGCGCCGATCGGCCCCGACCTGGTGACGCCGAGCTACGCCGAGGCGTGCCGCGTCCTCGGCGAGGCGGCCCCGGTCGCCGTGGACGAGGACCGCATCGGCGCGATCGGCGCGGCCCGCGGGCTGCTGCTGCGGCACACCGGAGCGGCGATCGTCGCGGTGACGCTCGACGCCGAGGGCTCGGTCGTGATGACGCAAAACGGCGCGACCGCGCACACCTCGGCGGCACCGGCCCGGCGCAGTCACGCGGCGGGTGCCGGCGGGGCGTACGCGGCCGGGTTCGTGCTCGCCCGCCTGGCCGGCGCGGACATCGCCGAGTCGGCCGGTGTCGCGCAGCGCTGCGCCTCGATGGCGATCCGCGGCACGGGCACCGCCGTGTGCCCGCCGTTGCTGGTGAGAACTTCCGAGACCACCGGGAAAATTGGTGTACTGGAAGGAGAACCCGCCTGATCCTGGAGGGTATGAGTCACGTCGATCCGACCACCGCCCTCCCCGTCGCCTCCTGGGTCGACGACGGCGACAGCGTCCTCGACGTGCTCGACGTCCTGGCGCTGTCGGCCTTCGTCAGCGGCCAGCAGCCGCACGCCCGCACGAAGCGCCTGACCAACCTGCGCAAGGACGCGACACTGCTGCCGGCCGGCTCGACCGTGCTCCGCGAGGCCGTCGACGACCAGGACCGCGCCACGCTCGCGGCCGGCGACGGCTGGACACTGCGCGCGACCCGCTGGCACCACAGCCGCAACGGCTCGGTGACGGTCACCGCCGTCGACCCCGAGCTGGCCGAGCGCATCCTGGAGTCCGCCGTCGCCGGGGCCGAGGAGCCGCCGCCGCAGTCCGGCGAGTCGGTCGAGATCGGGTTCTGGCACTCCGGCCAGCACGGCCCGCGCCGCAGGTCGCGCCAGATCACCGCCCAGCCGTGGGCCGAGATCCGGGGCAACTACGCCGCCAAGACCGCCGAGGCCCTCGACCGGCTGATCGCGACGACCGCGGACCGGGTCGGCGGCCGGCTCCTGCTGCTGCACGGGCCGCCCGGCACCGGCAAGACCACACTGCTGCGCACGATCGCGCGGGAGTGGCACGGCTGGTGCCAGGTCGACTGCGTGCTCGACCCGGAGCGACTGTTCCGTGACCCGGCGTACCTCATGGACACCGCGCTCGGCGTCGACAGCGACGACGACGGCCCGCGCCGGTGGCGGCTGTTGCTGCTGGAGGACTGTGACGAGCTGATCCGCGGCGAGGCCAAGCAGGAGAGCGGGCAGGCGCTGTCCCGCCTGCTCAACCTGACCGACGGGCTGCTCGGTCAGGGCCGCGACGTGCTGGTCGCGATCACCACCAACGAGGACCTGGCCCGGCTGCACCCGGCGGTGGTCCGCCCCGGCCGGTGCCTGGCCCAGCTGCACGTGGCGCCGCTGCCGTTCGACGAAGCCGCGGCCTGGCTCGGCACCGCGGCGGGCATCGGCCCGGACGGCGCGACGCTGGCCGAGTTGTACGAGTTGCGCGACGGCGGCGGCCGGGTGGCCGTCCAGGACGACCCGCCGAAGGTCGGCCTCTACCTGTAGGTGCCCGGCCTCAGCCCGGCGTCACCTCGGCGTGCGGTCCGTCCGCGGCGCAGCGCACGACCACGCGCACCAGCTTGCTGTCGGCCTTGAACGTCACCCGGGACTCGGGTGCCGGGCCGTGGGTGGCGTCCTCCACGCGGAACCCGGTCGCCGGGCTCAACCAGTCGACCCATACCAGCCCGGAGTCACAGCGGGCCACCACGCTGCCGCCCGGCGTGGTCAGCACCCGCGGCGCGCGCGACGGGGACACGGACGGCGAGGCGCTGGCGGCCACCTGCGCGGGTTCGCGGACCGTGGACGACATCAGCCCCGACCGGAAATCCGCGGCCTTGCTGATCCCCAGCACGCTCAGGGCCGCCGTGCACATCGTCCAGGCGCCGATCGCGAACATCCACCGTCCACCACGCATGGCGGGCGCCCTGCCCAGATCAAGTGGCCCGCACACCGGGCCGCGGGGGAGATCGCGGAGGAGCCCGGATTGGGACGCCGAGCACCTCGTTGATGGCTTCGCGGCCCGGCTGTCCGTATCATGCCCCGGAGATATTGCCCCCAGTGCGACGAATACCGTGTTCCCGCAGCACAAAGCATCACCGATAGTGCAAAAACCGCAGCGATACCCCCTCCTGTCAAGCGACCCCATCGAGGACCGCATGAAGAGCCGCTCGTGGAGAATCCGCACGTGGTCGATCCGCGCGAAGATCATCACCTTGCTGTTACCGCCGCTCGCCTCGCTCGTGGTGATGTGGATCTTCGCGACGAGCCTCACCGCCGGTGCCGCGTTAGAGCTTTTCAAGAGCCAGACGTACTACGAACTGACCGGCAGGCCGTCCGAGTCGGTCATCGTCGAGCTGCAGCGTGAGCGCAAGCTTTCGCTGGTCTACATCGCTACCGGGCGCGTCGAGGGCCAGCCGGCGACCACGGCCGTGACCGAGCAGCGCAAGAAGACGGACCAGGTGATCGCCGACTTCCGCACCCGGGCCGAGAGGGACGACCTGCAGGACTCCCTGTCCGAGCGCGCCCGCGGCCGGCTGCGCGAGGTGCTGACCGCGTTCGACGCGCTTACCAGCGGACGGTCCGGCATCACGCTCGGGCAGGTCGACCGGACCCGCGCCATGGACCTGTACGCGGCGCCGATCGACGCGATGTACCGGTGGTACAGCGCGCTGCCCGGCATCAACCACGCCGAGCTGACCCGCTACGCGACGGCGAATATCGCGACCAGCCATGCCCGGGAGCTGTTCGCCCGTGAGGACGCGCTGATCAACGGCGCGGCCGCGGCGGGCAAGTTCATCAAGGCGGAGAGCGCCGATCTGATCGCGATGATCGGCGCCAAGCGCAGCGCCTACGCCGGAGCCGCCGAGGACCTGCCGGCGGCCGGCCGCAAGATCTGGGACAACATCGTCGCCGGCGACGCCTACAAGCGCGTTCAGGATCTCGAGGACCGGATCTTCGCCGAAGCGAGGGCCAACGCGCCGCTGCCGATCGACATCGCCGTCTGGCGTGATGCCTACGACAAGCTCGCCGAGCAACTGCGCGCCTTCGACCTGGAGTTCGGCGAGCAGATCATCACCGAGGCCGAGCCGGTCGCCGTCGGCATCATGCTGCGGCTGGCCGCCGCCGCGGTGCTCGGCCTGCTCGCGGTCGCGGTGTCGATCGTCCTGTCGGTGCGCATCGGCCGCTCGCTCATCCGGCGCCTGACCAAGCTGCGCCAGGACGCGCAGGGCCTCGCCGACGTGCGGCTGCCCGAGCTGGTCGGCCGGCTGCGCCACGGCGAGGAGCTCGACGTGGTCGCCGCGGCGCCGCCCCTGGAGTACGGCACGGACGAGATCGGCAAGGTGGGCAACGCCTTCAGCGCCGTCCAGCGCACCGCCGTGGAGTCCGCCGCGCACGAGGCCCAGCTGCGGCGCGGCCTCAACGAGGTCTTCCTCAACATCGCCCGGCGCAGCCAGACGCTGCTGCACCGGCAGCTCGCGCTGCTCGACCGCATGGAGCGGCGCACCACCGACCCGGAGGAGCTGGAAGACCTCTTCCGCGTCGACCACCTCGCCACCCGCATGCGCCGCCACGCGGAAGACCTGGTCATCCTGGCCGGCGCGGCGCCCGGCCGCGGCTGGCGCAACCCGGTGCCGATGGTCGACGTGGTCCGCGGCGCGGTCTCCGAGGTCGAGGACTACGCGCGGGTCGGGTTCCTGGCGCTGCCGGAGGCGTCGCTGGTCGGCCGCGCCGTCGCCGACGTCATCCACCTGCTCGCCGAGATCATCGAGAACGCCACCTCCTATTCGCCGCCGCACACCCGGGTGCAGATCAGCGGTCAGCTGGTCCCCAACGGCTACGCGATCGAGATCGAGGACCGCGGCCTGGGCATGGCGCCGGAGGCGATCGAGGAGGCCAACCAGCGGCTGCTGCACCCGCCGGACTTCGACCCGGCCAACAGCGCCCGGCTGGGGTTGTTCGTCGTGGCGCTGCTCGCCGCCCGGCATGGCGTGCGGGTGACGCTGCGGTCGTCGGCCTACGGCGGTGTGACGGCGGTCGTGCTCATCCCGCCGCACCTCATCGCCGGTGCGCCGCCGGAGCTGACCGCCCCGACCGCGGCCGAGCAGCAGACGGCCGCCGTCGAGGCCGTGCTCGAGCTGGCCGCCGCCGACGTGGTGCGGCCGACGATCGAGGACGTGGGCCCGCCGCCGCAGCTGACGATAAGGCCGCAGGCGGTGGAGGTACAGGAGGTACCGTTGCCGCCACCACCGCGGCCGGGGGAGCTCGACCTCACGGCCGACGGGCTGCCCAGGCGGCGGCGGCAGGCGAACCTCGCACCGCAGTTGCGCGAGCGCTCCGACGACGAGCTCACCATCGACGGCGTCCCGGCCGCACAGTTCGCGACCACGGGCGTCGGCGGCCGATCGCCCGAGCAGACACGGGCGATGATGTCGTCGCTGCAGGCCGGTTTCACGCGCGGGCGTCGTGACGCCGCGCAGGCCGACGATCAATCCACTCCGGAAAGGGACGCATAGGTGACGCACTCGACGAGCCGTACCGGCAAGCTCGACTGGCTCCTCGACGACCTCGTCGAGCGGGTGGAGTCGGCCCAGCACGCCGTCGTGCTCTCCGCCGACGGGCTACTCATGGGCGCGTCCAACGGCCTCGGCCGCGACGACGCCGAACACCTCGCGGCCGTGGCCTCCGGATTCCAGAGCCTGGCCCGCAGCGCCGGACGGCAGTTCAACGGCGGATCGGTACGCCAGACGATCGTGGAGATGGACGATGCGTTCCTGTTCGTCACCGCCGCCGGGCAGGGTGCGTGTCTGGCGGTACTCAGCGCCGCCGACTCCGACATCGGGGTCATCGCCTACGAGATGGCGATGCTGGTGACGAGGGTCGGGCAGTACCTCACCGCACCGTCGCGAACGGGCGCCCCCACCGATGTCGGGTGACCACGACTGGCTGGACTCCGAGGCCGGCCCGGTGGTGCGTCCGTATGCGGTGACGGGCGGCCGGGCCAGGCCGGCGGTCGGCGCCTTCGACCTCGTCGCCTTCGTGGTGAGCCGGGCCGACGGGGTCGGCGAGGTGCACCTGGTGCCCGAGCAGCGGGCGATCCTTGCCCGCGCCCGCGAGCCGGTCTCGGTCGCCGAGCTCGCCTCCCATCTCGATCTCGCGCTCGGCGTTGTGCGCGTCCTGCTGGGCGATCTGCTCCAGCAGGGGCTCATCGAGATGCACGAACCGGAGTACGAACAATCCGTCGGGCCGCTGCGGCCCGACGATCGCATCCTCAAGGCGGTTGTCAATGGTCTCCGAGCGCTCTGACGGCCCGATCCCCCTCGCGGTGAAGATCCTCGTCGCGGGCGGGTTCGGCGTCGGCAAGACCACGCTGGTCAGCGCGGTGAGCGAGATCCGTCCCCTCCAGACGGAGGAGGTGCTCACCAACGTCGGGCGCGACATCGACGACGTCAACGGCGTGGAGAGCAAGCGGACCACGACGGTCGCCATGGATTTCGGCCGGATCAGCATCAACGACGACATCGTGCTGTACCTCTTCGGCACCCCGGGCCAGGACCGCTTCTGGTTCCTGTGGGACGAGCTGGCGCTGGGCGCGCTCGGTGCGGTCGTGCTGGCGGACACCCGCCGGTTGACCGACTGCTTCCCGTCGGTCGACTACTTCGAGCGGCGCAAGACGCCCTTCCTCGTCGCGGTGAACTGCTTCGACGGCGTCCAGAAGCACAGCGCGGACGCGATCGCGAAGGCGCTGGACCTCGACACGGATGTGCCGGTCGTGCTGTGCGACGCCCGTGACCGCCGTTCAGTCAAGGACGTGCTGATCGCGCTGGTCGAGCACGTGATGACGCTCAAGCGCGTGCCTGCGTAGCGCCGCCGCCTGCGCCCGGATCTCCGGCACCGCGGTCGTCTCCCACCAGGCGCCGCGCCGGGTCGGCCCGACCGCGAACAGGTGCTCGACCGGCTCGCCGGAGCGGTCGATCAGCCGGCCGAGGCCGTCGACGTCGAGGCCGATGCCCGTGGCGTCGCGGCGGGCCAGGCCGTCGTCGAGCAGTGCCCGGCCGAGCGTCGAGGTGGTGGCGCCGCCGGGGCCGGTGCAGTTGACGATCGCGCCCACCTGCCGGCTCTCGAGCGTGCCGCGGCCGCGGAGCGTGACGACGAACCCGCGCTCACCGCGGCGGATCGTCTGGATCGCCGCCGCCCGGGTCTGCAGCGCGCCGCTGGACAGCAGCGCCCCGACCCGGCCCGCCACCTCGGGCGCCATGCGGTGGCGGTGCACCTCCCAGTATGCCGCCAAGTGCCGCAGGAACCGCTGCCGCGCGTCGACGGACAACTGCCACCACAGCCGGTCGATCTGCGGCCGGATGGCGTCCACGGCGGCGCGCCAGTCCGGCTGCGTCGCCGCGTACACCCGCACGGCCCGCAGCAGCCCGCTCGCGTCGGTGCCGTCGTAGGTGAAGCCGCCGGTGGCGGCCGGCTGCCGGGTGAGGTGCGGCTGGGGGAGCAGCCCGCGGCGGGAGACGGCGAGCAGCGGGGCGCGCCGGCCGCGGCCGCTGAGCGTCAGCGCGACGTCGAGCGCGGTGAGCCCGGTGCCGATCAGCAGGACCGGGACGTCACCCGGCACGCGGTCGAGCGCGCCCGGGCTCCACGGGTTTCCCACATAGTAGGGGTGGGTCCGCACCGCGGAGGTGATCGCGAGCGGCCCGGCCGGAGCGCCGTGGCCGAGGGCCAGCACCACCCGGTCGGCGGCGATCGCCGACCCGCCGCGCAGCACGACGGCCCCGCCCGGCGTGATCCGCACGGCGACGCCCCGGACGTGGGTGAACGCCACCCGGTTCAGGCGATCGTGCAGGTAGTCGCCGAACGACCGGCGCGGCGCGAAGTCCGCCGGCCCGACCGGAAGGCCCTGCTCGCGGCACCAGTGCACAAAGTCGTCAGGTGCGTCGGCCAGCGCACTCATGGCCGCGGCGCGCGAGTTCAGCAGGTGTGCCGGATCGTCGGTCCGGTAGGCGGCACCCCGCCCCAGGGCCTCGCGCGACGCCGGATCGACGACGATGACGCGCTGCGCCGGATCCTCACCCAGGTGGATCGCGGCCAGCGCGCCGCTACACCCGCCGCCCACCACGACCGTGGCCTCTGTGCGCCCCATCGTCCACCTCAACCAGTCTCAAAATCATATTTAAGAGATAGGTTTTATCGTACTAGCTGAGGTGGCCGACGTGTAAGCGCGCGCCACCCCGGGCATGTCGTCGGTATGTCCTCGCTCTTCCGGACCAAGTCGATCGAGCAGTCCATGCGTGACACGGACGAGCCCGGCCGGCGGCTGAGCAAGAACCTGTCCGCGCTGGACCTCACCGTTTTCGGCGTCGGTGTGATCATCGGTACCGGCATCTTCGTGCTCACCGGCCAGCAGGCCGCCCGCAACGCCGGGCCGGCGATCGTGCTGTCGTTCGCGCTGGCCGGGGTCGTCTGTGCGCTGGCCGCGCTGTGCTACGCGGAGTTCGCCTCGACCGTGCCGGTGGCCGGCTCGGCGTACACCTTCTCCTACGCCACGCTCGGCCAGTTCGTCGCGTGGATCATCGGCTGGGACCTCTGTCTCGAGCTGGCGCTCGGTGCGGCGGTGGTGTCGCGGGGCTGGTCGGCGTACCTCCAGGACCTGCTCAACCTGCCGGCCTGGCTCGCCGGGGACAAGGCGGTCCCGGACTGGGGCGCGATGTTCGTCGTCGCGGCCCTGACGGTCGTCGGCATCCTGGGTGCGAAGCTCTCCGGCCGGGTGACCGGCGCGCTGGTCGTCGTCAAGGTGGCCGTCGTGCTGTTTGTCATCGGCTTCGGGTTGTTCTTCATCAAGGCCGTCAACTACCAGCCGTTCATTCCGCCGGCCGAGGCCGCCGAGCGGCAGTCCGGCGCCGACGCGCCGCTGCTGCAGATCCTCGCCGGTGTCACCCCGCAGCACTTCGGCTGGTTCGGCGTCGTCGCCGCCGCGTCGATCGTCTTCTTCGCCTACATCGGCTTCGACGTCGTGGCCACCACGGCGGAGGAGACCCGCAAGCCGCAGCGCGACGTGCCGTGGGGCATCATCGGCTCGCTGATCATCTGCGCGGTGCTCTACATGGCCACGTCGTTCGTGGTGACCGGCATGGTGAAGTACACCGACCTCGACACCGCCGCCCCGCTGGCGAAGGCGTTCAACGTGATCGGCCAGGGCTGGGCCGCCGACCTCATCTCACTCGGCGCGGTCTGCGGGATCACGTCGGTCATCCTGGTGCTCCTGCTCGGCCAGTCGCGGGTGTCGTTCGCGATGGCCCGCGACGGTCTGCTGCCGCCCGTCCTCGCCAGGGTCCACCCGCGGTTCGGCACACCCTGGGTCATGAGCACGATCACCGGCGTCATCGTCGCCGTGCTGGCCGGGTTCGTGCCGCTGTCCGAGCTGTCGGAGCTGACGAGCATCGGCACGCTGTTCGCGTTTGTCGTCGTGTCGCTCGGCGTGGTGGTCCTGCGCCGGACGCGGCCCGACCTGCCCCGGGCGTTCCGGGTGCCGGGCGTGCCGTGGCTGCCGCTGGCGAGCGTGCTGGCCAGCCTGTGGCTGATGCTCAACCTGCCCGTGGTGACCTGGGCGCGGTTCCTGATCTGGATGGTGATCGGCCTGGTGCTCTATTTCGTGTACGGGATGCGCCGCGCCACCCTCGCCGACCCCCGATCGGACACCCCGTCGACGCCGGCGCCCAAGGCGTAGACGGTCGTCTTACTGGCTGGTCGGCCGCGTACCGGGTGGCAATCGGTTCGACGCTGCTGGAAAGGTGACAGACATGAGTGACTTCGGCCTGCAGTCCGACGGTTATGATCTTGACCTGGACCCCAGCGACCTGGCCGACCCCGACGCCGTCTTCGGCGTCGGGGGCGTGTCGGCCGGCTTCGGCACCGCCGACACGGGTGATCTCGACCCCTCGGTCTCCTCCGGCGACCCGCTGGCGGGCGACCTCACGACGGCCGGCTACGACAGCGACGGCGACGGCACGGTGGACGTCCTGCTGGCGGACGAGAATCACGACGGCCTGACGGACGTGGCGATGTGGGACACCAACGGCGACGGCCTGGTGGACCGGGTGGCGTATGACAACAATCACGACGGCAAAATCGACCTGATCTACCACGACGACAACTTCGACGGCGAGGTCGACCGGATCGAGTCCACCGACGGCACCACGGACGTCCCCGGCTACACCTCCAACTGAGGCCGTTTCGCGCTGGCCGCACCCCGGGCCTCGTCGGCCCCGTGGCGGTGTCGCTCCGGCGGTGCCGAAGATCCGGGTCAGCTCTTCGTGCCGGTCCGGTCCCCGCTCCGCGATCTCGCCCGGCACGCTCTCCGACTTGTCTGATAAATACCGACAAGTCGGAGCTTCGCGGCCGGGAATCCTGCAACTGAGAGGGCCCCTGGGCCGTTCCGGACCTGGTCAGTGTGTGCGGAGCTTGCGCATCTGTTTGGCGTAGGAGCGCTTGCCGACCAGATGCCACAGCAGGCGGGCCGGAGCCGGGACGTGGCTCAGGAACCGGGCCTTCTCGTCCGGGGTCGCGTCCTCCAGCAAGGCTCCCAGCACGAACAGCTGCCTGTTCTTCGGGGTCTTGGACCTGGCGTGCTCGCTCAGCGCCTGCCACTCTGCCACCGTGATGTGCTCCGTCACCAGCGGTAGCACCTTCGACTCCTCCTCGTCCAGGTGGACCAGGAGGTCCTCGCGGTGGCGTGTCAACGCCTCGGCCAGCGCGTCGCGCGCACCGGCGTCGGCGGTCGGCTCCCACCCGGCCAGGCGCCGCTCGACCAGGTCCAGGCCTGCCGAGACCGTCTCGTGCTGCTGCTCCATCCGCAGCACCAGCTCGGCGTCCAGGTCCACCCTGGCCAGCAGCTTCGGCCAGAGCAGCTCGTCCTCGGCGGTGTGGTGCTGGTGCAGGCCGCCGACGTATTCGCGCAGCATGCCGGCCAGCTCGCGGGCACGCTCGACATCGCCGGGGCGGACCGCCCGGATCAGTTCCGGCAGCCAGCGGGACTCACGGCGGAAGATACGGTGGACGACGATCATCTCCTGGACCCAGGGGCGTTCGACGGTGGTGGTCATATCGGGGAGCTCCTCAAAACGCGAAAAATGACCGGCACACCGTCGCCGGACTGTCTTGGAGCGGTCTTGGAACGGGTTAGCATGGCCCGCGCCATGTTGATGCGGGTGCTCGGCCCCTTCGCGGTCGACGTCGACACCGGCGGTGCGGTCGACCTCGGCGGCCCCCGCCAGCGAGCCGTGCTCGCCCTGCTGCTGACCGCCCGCGGTGAGGTCGTCTCGGTCGACCGGATGATCGACGACCTGTGGCGCGGGGAAGCGCCGCCCCGGGCGATCGCCTCCCTGCAGGCGTATGTCTCCAATCTGCGCCGCCTCCTCGAGCCCGGCCGCGAGCGCCGCGCACCGGCCCGGCTGCTGGTCAGCGCGCCGCCCGGCTACGCACTCCGGCTGCCCGTAGAGGCCGTCGACGCCCGGCGGTTCGAGGCGCTGCTCGCCGACGCCCGCGCGGTCAGCGACACCGACCCGGGCCGAGCCCGCCTGCTGCTGCGCGGCGCGCTGGAGCTGTGGCGCGGCAACGCGTACGCCGAGTTCGCCGAGGAGCCCTGGGCCCAGCCCGAGGTGGCCCGGCTGGAGGAGCTGCGGCTCGTCGCGCGGGAGCTGCTCCTCGACACGGATCTGCGGACCGGACGTGCCGACGAGGCGGTGCCGGAGGCGGAGGTACTGACCAGGCAGGCACCCCTGCGCGAGGAGAGCTGGCGGCTGCTGGCACTGGCGCTGTGGAGCACCGGCCGCCAGGCCGACGCGCTGGCGGCGTTGCGCCGGGCACGCGCGATCCTCGCCGAGGAGCTGGGCCTGGACCCGGGGCCGGCGCTGGTGGAGCTGGAAGCGGCGATCCTCGGCCAGAAGGTGGACCTCCTGCCCGCACGGAAGGAGGCGGCGCCGAAGATCGAGCAGACGGAGCGGGCGCCGAAGCCCGAGGAGCTGTTCGTCGGACGGCAGGCCGAGCTCGCCACCCTCGTCGAGACCGCGACCGTGGCCGCCGCCGCAGGGCCGCGGATCGTGCTGCTCACCGGGGAGGCGGGCGTCGGCAAGACGAGCGTCCTGGCCCGTTACCGGCAGGAGCTGACCGACCGCGGCTGGCTGGTCGCCGTCGGCCGCTGCCCCGAGGTCGAGGGCGCCCCGCCCGCCTGGGCCTGGGTCGAGGCCCTCCGTCAGCTCGCCGCGGAGGTGCCGCCCGGCGACCTGGCCCCGGCCCTCGCCCCGCTGCTCGACGACGCCGACGGCGTGCCCGAGGCCGACGTCGCCGCTGGACGGTTCCGGCTCCACCGCGCCGTTGTCGCGTGGCTGCGCGCCGCGGCGGCCCGCCGCCCCGTCGCCGTGGTCATCGACGACCTGCACGCCGCCGACGCCGAGACGCTGCTCCTGCTCACCGGTGCCGCCGAGCTCACCGACGCGGCGGTGCTGCTCGTCGCGGCGTTCCGGCCCGCCGACAACCGGGAGCGGCTCGCCGAGACGATGGCCGCTCTGGCGCGGCGTTCACCACAGCGCGTACACCTCGATGGACTGCAGGCGGCGGACGTCGAGCGGCTCGTCGGCGCGTTCGCCCGAACGGCCGTCGACCGGGACACCGTCGCCGCGCTGGCCGAGCGCACCGGCGGCAATCCGTTCTACGTCCGCGAGTCGGCGCAGCTGCTCGCGTCGGAGGGTGCGCTGGTGGCCACGTCGGAGGTGCCCGAAGGGGTCCGTGACGTGCTGCGCCGGCGGCTGTCCCGGCTGCCGCAGCCGGCGGTCGCGGTGCTGCGCCTCGCCGCCGTGGTCGGGCGGGAGGCCGACGTCGAGACCCTGGTCGAGGCCGCCGACACCGACGAGGGCGCGGTGCTCGACGCGCTGGAGGCCGGACTGATCGCCGGGCTGCTCACCGAGCCGGCACCGGGCCGCGTGCGGTTCGTGCACGGGCTGGTGCGCGACACGATGTACACCGACCTGTCGCAGCTGCGCCGCAGCCGTATGCACGCCCGGGTCGCCGCCTGCACCCGCCGGCTGCGCCCGGACGACTACTCGGCGCTGGCCCATCACTACGCCCGGGCCGCGTCCTCCGACACCGCCACGCTCGCCGTCGACTACGCCGTCCGCGCCGCGGAGCTGGCCGAGCGGCGCTACGCCTACGACGCCGCGATCGAGCTGCTGACCGGCGCCGCCGGCGCCGCCGACGCCGTGCCCGGGGACCGCGACGCGCTGCGCGTCGACCTGCTCGGCCGGCTGCTGCGGGCCCAGGCCCGGGCCGGTGCGGTGGGCGCCGCCCGCGACACCAGGGCCCGCGCGGTCGACGTCGCCGTCGCGTCCGGCCGCGAGGAGCTGCTGGTGGCGGCCCTGACCGCGTGGAAGGTCCCGACACCGTGGCAGATCCGGCAGTACGGCGTGGTCGACCATCGGATGGTCGACCTCATCACCCGGCTGCTGCGCAAGGACGACCTGGACCCGGTGGACCGGTGCCGGCTGCTGGAGTCGCTCGTCAACGAGCTCGACGGCGACGACGACCCGCGCGGGCCCGCGGCCGGGCTGGAGGCGCTGGCCATCTCCCGCGGGCTCGACGATCCCGCGCTGCGCGCGCTCGGCCTGGCCTCCCGGCTGCGCACCATGCGCTTCGACCGGGAGGCGCCGCAGCGCCGCGAGCTGGGGCTGGAGCTGCGGGACCTCGCCGACCGGCACCACCTCGTCGCCTACCACTGGCTGGCCGAGCAGGTGCTCGGCAACTGTGCCGCCGCGCTGAACGAGCCCGGCGAGATGGCGGCCAGCGTGGCGCGGCAGTGGACGATCGCCAGTTCGTACCACCTCCACGAGCCCCTGGCGATCAACCTCGGCGCGCAGGCCGCCCTCGCGCACATCGCCGGCGACTTCGCGGCGGCGCACCGCGGCTACGACGAGATGCTGGACCAGATGCGGCGGCAGGGCTCGCTGCATGCCGAGGGGTTCCGCTACCTCGCCACCGCGAGCCTGCTGATCAGCCGACACCGGTTCGCCGAGCACCTGGAGCCGACCCGGTCGGTGCGGCAGGCCCTCGGCCCGATCGCCGACGACGCGCTGGCGCTGGCGCTGGCCGAGAGCGGCCTGCTCGACGAGGCGCGGACGGTGCCGATCGGCGTGCACCCCGTGCGTCCGGACTACTTCGAGTCGGCCTTCCACACGGTGCGGGCCCTGGCCGTCGTCGCGCTGGGCCGCACCGACCTGGCGCAGGCCGCCGTCGACGCGCTGCTGCCGGTGCGGGAACAGCTCGCCGGCTTCTCGAGCACCGCGATCGTGATGCGGCCGGTGGCGCTGACGCTCGGCGAACTGTTCCGCCTGCAGGGCCGCCCCGACGAGGCGGCCCGGCACTTCACGCTCGCGGCCGAGGTGGCGCGGCGGTGGGGTGCTCCGCGGTGGCTGGCGGAGGCGAGGTCCGCGCTCGCCGGCTGAGCGCGCACCACACCACGAGGGCCGCGGCGCCGGCGAGGAAGCCGAGGTTGCCGAGCCAGCGGACCGGATCGTCCGGCTCGACCATCGAGGTGAGCACAAAACCGAGCCAGCCGTACGTGAACAGTGCCCCGCAGGCGAGCGCCGTCACGTGCCGGTCGGTCCAGTGCGCCCGGCGCGCCGCCGCACTGATCACGACCGCCGCGGCGATCACGAGCGCCACGCCGAACGCGAAGCCCACCCAGGTCTCCGGCCCGGCGACGAAGACCGACGACACCACGAAGGCGAGCACGCCGGTGAGCCACGGCCGCGGCACCCGGCCCGGGCCGGTGGCGGGCCGCGGGCGCCGGACCAGGAACGCCGCGCCGACGAGGACCACCGCCGTGACCGCGGCGCCGGTGAACTGGCCCGGCGAGGCCATGAAGCCCTCGCTGTCCCGGAGGTCGGTGAAGATGATGCGGCAGCCGAAGAGGTACAGCAGGACGGTCAGCGCCAGGCCGGTCCAGCCCAGCCACGGGGTGCGCCGCCGCGCGGGGGTCAGGTGCTCCACGATGACGATCGGGATGCCGATGCTCCACACCACGTGCCCGACGATGAACCCGAAGCTGCTGCCCACGCTGATGCCCAGCGCCGGAACGAATGTCGTCGCCTGGAAGTCGTGGCTCTCGAAGGTGGGGTTGAACAGCGACTGGTCGACGATCCCCGCCTCGATGACACCGTAGGCGGCCGCGAGCAACAGGATCGTCGGCCAGCCCCGGCCGGTGCGCCGGACGATCTCGCGGATCAGCAGCGCCCCGCCGCCGTACATCGGGACGAGGAACGGGATCGAGGGCAGCAGCCGGACGGTGACGTTGCCCAGCAGGTACTCCCCGACGAGTGGGGCGAGGAACAGCAGCCCGAACACCGGTGCGGCCTTGCGGAAGATTTTCCCCATGCCCTCAGTGCAGCCGACGTGCGGACCGCTCCCAATCGCCGAAGGTCTTCGCCCGATGCCTTCTAAAGTCGTATCCGTGTGGGGGTGGGTGGCCGGGGCGGCGCTGGTGCTCGGCGGGCTGGCGTTCGGCGTCGACTTCCTCGACCCGCCGTGGTCCGCGCTCGGGCTGCTGCTGTCGAGCAGCGGCTTCGCCTGGGGCTGTGCCGCCCTCGTCGCCGGGTTCGCGGCCGACCGGCGCGGCCGGTCGATCGGCGCCGCGGTCGCGGTCCTGGCGATCGCCACCGTCGTCTACTACGGCCTGATCGCCGTCGACGGCTCGCGGTGGGAGGGCGCCACCCTGGAGGACGGCAGTTCGGCCACCGCCGCGGGTCTTGTCCACGTCGCCCGGGCCACACTGTTCTGGCTCGCCGCCTCGGCGGTCGGCGGCGCGCTGCTGGGCTGGCTGGGCCACACGATCCGCCGGGGCGGGGACCGAGCCGCCGCGGTGGCGGCGGGCTGCGCGCTCGCGCTGCTGGCCGGACAGGGCGCGGTTGTGGTGCTGCGGGCCGGGCCGGTCACCGGGTGGTGGTTCGCGCAGGCGCTGGCCCAGGTCGTCGGGGCCGCCGCGGTGACGGCCGCTCTGCTCGGCCGGCGCGACACTCCGCGCTGGTGGTCGTTCGCGGCGGCGGGCCTGCTCTGCGGTGCGGTCGCGGTGCCCGCCTGGTCCGTCGTTAGTGGACTCCAAGTCGGCTGAAAGCAGCTCGCGGCACCTTGGCGGCATGTCTCGATTCCTCGGCCGGCTCGGTGGAGCGGCCGCTGCCCATCCTTGGCGCACGATCGGCGCGTGGCTGATCGTGCTCGTCGCGCTGACCGCGCTGTCGACCGGCTTCGGCGGCACGCCGCACGACGACTACAACGTCCCCGGCACCGAGTCGCAGGCCGGCACCGAGTTCCTGCGGGAGCACTTCCCGCAGATGTCCGGCGCCGACGCGCGGGTCGTCGTGCACGCCGGGCAGCCGCTCGACCCGGCCGCGCTGGAGGCGTTGCGGGGCCGCCTCTCCGGTCTGCCCGGCGCTGCGATTGTCTCGCCGCCGCGGATGTCGGACGACGGCGACACCGCGATCGTCACGGTGCAGTACGACATCCCGGTCACCGACTTCCAGGGCTCCGAGGGCGTCGACGCGCTGCGCGCCGCCGCCGCGCCGCTGGTGCGGGAGGGGATCCAGGTCGAGCTCGGCGGCCAGGTCGCCGAGAACATGACCGCGCCGAGCGGCACCGCCGAGGCCGTCGGCATCGTGGTGGCGCTGCTGATCCTGGTGTTCGCGCTCGGCTCGGTCGTCGCGGCCGGCCTGCCGCTCGTCGTGGCGATCGCCGGGCTCGGCGTGGCCACGGCGCTGATCGCCGTGCTGGAGCGGGTCACCGACATCAGCGGCACCGCGCCGACGATCGCCACCATGGTCGGCCTCGGCGTCGGCATCGACTACGCGCTGCTGCTCGTCGCCCGCCACGTGGAGGGCCTGCGTGACGGGCTGTCGCCCCGCGAGGCGGCCGTCGCGGCCAACGCCACGGCCGGTGCGTCGGTCATCGTGGCCGGCCTGACGGTCCTGGTGTCGCTGTTCGGCCTGAAACTGTCGACGCTGCCGGTCTACTCCTCGTTCGGGTACGCGACCTTCGCCGCCGTCGGCGCGGTCATGCTCGCCGCGGTGACCCTGGTGCCCGCGCTGTGCGGCCTGTTCGGCCGGCGGGTGCTCCCGCGCAGGGCCCGCAAGGCGGCCGCCGCGCCGTCGCGGCCCAGGTTCACCGCCCGCTGGGCCACGCGGGTCGGCCGGCGGCCGGTGATCGCGGCCGTCGTCTCCTCCGTCGTGCTGATCGGCCTGGCCGCGCCGATGCTCGGCATGCGGACCTGGCCCCAGGACGCCGGGAGCCAGCCCACGTCGAACACGAGCCGGCAGGCGTACGACCTGATCTCCGCCGAGTTCGGCCCCGGTGCCAACGGCCCGCTGGTCCTCGCGGTCGACCTCACCAAGGGTGTGGTGCTCGACGACCTCGTCGCGCGGCTGCGCGCCACGCCGGGCGTCGCCGCGGTCGCCCCGCCGTCGGTCAACGGCACCGCGGCCGTCGTCGTGGTGGAGCCGGCCACCGGCCCGCAGGACGAGCGCACCGCGGAACTGCTCGACCACCTGCGCGCTTCGGTCGTGCCCGACGGGGTGCTGGTGACCGGCCTGGTCGCCACGTTCGCCGACATCTCCGACCGGCTCGCGTCCCGGCTGTGGATCGTGGTCGCGTTTGTGGTGGCGTTGTCGTTGCTGCTGCTGACGGTGCTGTTCCGGGCGCCGGTCGTGGCGGTGAAGGCGGCGGTCATGAACCTGCTGTCGGTCGCGGCGGCCTACGGCGTGATGACCGTCGTGTTCCAGACCGACCCGGGTGCGCGGGCGGTCGGCCTGCCGCACGCGGTGCCGGTGTCGAGCTGGGTGCCGATCCTGCTGTTCACCGTCCTGTTCGGTCTGTCGATGGACTACGAGGTGTTCCTGCTGTCCCGGGTCCGCGAGGACTGGCTGGCCACCGGCGACGCCCAGGGCAGCGTGACCCGCGGCCTGTCCGCGACCGGCCGGGTCATCAGCAGCGCGGCGGCCATCATGGTGGCGGTGTTCGTCGGCTTCGCCCTGGACCCGGACGTGACGGTGAAGATGACCGGCGTGGGCATGGCGGTGGCGGTGTTCATCGACGCGACGGTCGTCCGGCTGGTGCTGGTCCCCGCGACGATGGCCCTGCTGGGCAAGGCGAACTGGTGGCTGCCGGGCTGGCTGGACCGCCTGCTGCCGCACGTCGAGGTCGAGCGGCACGAGGCCCCGCGGCGCACGCTGGAGCCGGTGAGCTGAGCCGGGCGTCGGGGCCGTCGCGCCGCGGCGGCCCCTCCGCCCGGGGTCAGCGCAGGCCCAGCGTGGCGAGGACGCGGCGGACGGCGTCGGCGGCGGGGCGCAGGATCGCCGCGTGGACCCACTTCACCGGCGGGACGACCAGCGTGCGCCACGTCCAGGAGACCGGGATGACCACGAGGTAGCGCCACAGCAGGACGACCGAGTGGTTCCACGCCCAGGCCACCGCCATCCCGATCGGGACCACGATCCAGCGCCAGATCCAGGCGATCGTCAGGCCGATCGGGCGCAGCAGGAAGCGGTACAGGCCGACGCCGATCGGTGTCAGCACGTAGCGGTACAGGAACTGCAGCGTCCAGATCACCGCGCCGGCCGCCGTCACCAGGACCCGGCCCAGGAAACGCCAGAACGGCAACGTCCAGCGCAGGAACGCGACCAGGCCGTTCCACAGCGCGGTCAGCAGCGGCACCAGGACATGCTTGCCCAGCCAGGCCAGCGGGCGCCAGAAGACGTGGACGACGAGCCAGCGGATCGGCACCCAGATGACGTAGTAGAGCGCGTACGCGACGGGGCGCAGGATCCACTGGTAGACGAACCAGGCGACGGGCTTCAGCCCGTACCGCCACAGGAAGCGGCTGACGGCGACCAGGCCGTCCCAGGCCAGCTTGAACGGCACGACCACGATGACCGCGATCACCCGGATCGGCCAGGCCAGCCACGCCGGAAGCGGCTCCGGCTCGTTCACGCGGGTGGCCACCCGCCCGCGCCGCTGCGGACGCCCGGTCATGACGCCACCAGGGCGGCGCGCACCCGCATCAGGGCGAAGCCGAGCAGGTTGTCCCCCTGCCAGCGGGCCGGCTGGCCGGCCCGCTCGTCGTCCGCGGCCAGGCCGATGCCCCAGACCCGGTCGAGCGGGCTCGCCTCGACGAGGATCCGGTCGCCGGTGCCGATCAGGAACGCGCGCAGGTCGGGGTGCTGGCCGAACTTCGCGAGGTTGCCCTCGGCGACGACGTCGAACCGCTCCCGCTCCCAGGTCGCCTCGTCGAAGCGGGGGATCGTGCGGCCCAGCGTCTTCGCCTCGTTCGGGTGCGAAACGGTCAGGATCCGGCCGGCCACGTCGTCGGCGCCGAAGAGCCGCGCCTTGCGCCACATCATGTAGTGCTCGGCGGACGGGAACCCGACACCGTCCACGGTGAACTCCACCGGCCACCACTGGCTCAGGCAGCTTGCGCCGATCGTCCCGTCGGGGCGCGGACGATGGCCCCAGAAATGGAGGTACTTCACGCGGGTGCCCGACTCGATGAGCCGGATCAGTTCCGCGGTCGACATGGGCGGCGCGAGCATTCCCCGAGTCTGCCGCACCGGGGCAAGCCGCTATGTCGGGTATTCACTGCTGGGTGCCGCCGTGGGAAGGATCACTGTGACGATGAGCCCGCCGCCGTCGCGGGGGTCGGCCTGCACGACACCGCCGTGTGCGGTCGCGACCGCCCGGACGATGGACAGCCCGAGCCCCGCGCCCGGGGCGGTGGCGCGTTCGACGCCGAGCCGCCGGAACGGTTCGAAGAGATTCGGCAGTTCGTACCTCGGGACGACCGGCCCGGTGTTGGCGACGGTCACGAAGACGGTGCCGTCGGGGCGGGTGCCGCTCGCGGCGCTGACCCGGCCGCCGGTCGGGAGGTTGTGCCGGATCCCGTTCTCGACCAGGTTGTGCACGAGCCGCTCGAGGAGGACCGCGTTGCCGGTCGTCGGCGCCTCCCGGGCGTCGACGGTCAGCTCGACCCCGTCGTGCGGCGCCTGGCCGGCGACGTGCGCGACGACGTCGGCCAGGTCGACGTAGGACCGGTCGGTCACGGTGCGCTCCGAGCGGGCCAGCAGCAGGAGCCCCTCGATGAGCCGCTCGTGCCGGTCGTTGACGGCCAGCAGCGTGCGTCCCAGCTGCACCAGCTCGGGCGAGGCCGTCGCCGGGTCGATCGTGACCTCCAGCAGCGTCCGGTTCAGCGTCAGCGGCGTGCGCAGCTCGTGCGAGGCGTTGGCGATGAAGCGTCGTTGGGAGTCGAACGACTTGTCGAGCCGGCCGAGCATGATGTCGAACGTGTCGGCGAGCTCCTTCACCTCGTCGTGCGGCCCGGCGAGCGCGATCCGCTCGTGCAGGCCCCGGTCCGGCGCGTTGGCGATCCGCCGCGCGGTCTCGGTGACCCGGTGCAGCGGCTGGAGCAGGCGCCCGACGATCAGCCAGCTGAAGGCGAGCGCGGCGGCGAGAACCACGGCGAGCGCGATGCCACCCTGGGTGAGGAAGGCCTTGAGCGCGTCGTTGGTGGCGTCACCCCGGATCTCCTGGACGTACCGCTGCCCGGCGGCCGCGTCCGGGAAGGGAGCCGCCTCGAGCTTGGCGATCACCATGTTGCCGTTGAGCCGCTGGTACGCCAGCAGGTGTGTGATGCCCAGGATCATCAGGCCGGCGATGAGCACCAGCACCCCGTATACCAGGGTCAGCCGGGTCCGGATGGTCATCCTGCTCAGCAACGGTTTCATGCGATGCGGTACCCCACTCCCGGCTCGGTCAGCACCACCGGCGGGTCGCCCAGCTTGCGGCGCAGCTTCAGGATCGTCATGCGGACGGTGTGCGTGAACGGGTCGGCGTTCTCGTCCCACGCCTTCTCCAGCAGTTGCTCGGCGGAGACGGCCGCGCCGTCGGCGCGCAGCAGTTCGGCGAGGACGGCGAACTCCTTGCGGGACAGCGGCACGTACCGCCCGTCGCGGAAGACCTCCCGGCGGTGCGGGTCGAGCCGGATGCCGGAGCGCTCCAGCACCGGCGGCGCGGCCGGGCGGGCCCGGCGGCCGAGCGCCGTCACGCGCGCGGCCAGTTCGCGGAACGCGAACGGCTTCGGCAGGTAGTCGTCGGCGCCCAGCGCCAGCCCGGCGACCCGGTCGTCGATGTCGGCGGCGGCGGTGAGCATCAGCACCCGCACCGGCGACTCCCGCCGGGCCAGTTCCCGGCACACGTCGTCGCCGTGCACGACCGGCAGGTCCCGGTCCAGCACGACGACGTCGTAGTCGTTGACGTCGAGCCGCTCCAGCGCGGCGGCGCCGTCGTGGACCACGTCCACGGCATGCGCGTCGCGCCGTAGCCCCTGCGCCACCGTCTCGGCGAGCAGCGGCTCGTCCTCGACCACCAGAATCCGCATGTCCTCCATGGTCCCGCGCCGCGGCGTCACTTCCGCGTCAACGTTTCCGGTTACGGCCGGGTGACACGCTCGCGGCTTGACTGCCGGTGACGGCCGGCGACCGCCCGGCCGTCACCAGGAGGAGACATCATGCGCATCAGGACTGCGATGGTCGCCGGCCTGCTGCTCGTCCTCGCCGGCGCCGGGTGCGCCCGGGGCGCCGGTCAGGACGGCGGCGTGGCGACGGCCAGCGGCACGGCGAGGCCCAGCACGAGCGCTGCCGGCGGCGCCACCCGCGATTTCAAGCGCGACCAGGAGAACTTCCTGCAGTACGCGAAGTGCATGCGCGAGCACGGCGTGCCGATGGACGACCCGCAGATGGACGGCGGCGGGGTCGTGATGAAGGTCCCGGACGGAAGCGACAATCCGAAGGTCGACGAGGCGAACAAGGAGTGCAAGCAGTTCCTGCCCAACGGCGGCGAGCCGATGAAGGCCGACCCCGAGGCGCAGGAGCAGATGCGCAAGTTCAGCCAGTGCATGCGGGAGAACGGCGTGCCGAACTTCCCCGACCCGGGCGAGGACGGCGGCATCCAGTTCAACAGCGACACGCTCGGCGTGGACCCGCAGGGCGAGACGTTCAAGAAGGCCGAGGAGGCCTGCAAGCAGTACGGACCGAAGCGCCGGGGCGACGCATGAGCGGTCCGGAGCGCAGCGGAGGGGCCGCTCATCATGAGCACAGCTTGGAGCTCAGGCCCCCGGAGCGCAGCGGAGGGGGCATGAGCGGTCCGGAGCGTAGCGGAGGCCGTAGGCGGCGGGGCCGGGCCGGCAAGGTCGCCGTCGCCGTGGCCGCGGTGGCCGCGGTCGGTGCGGCGGCCGCTGCCGGGCTCGGGCTGCCGGGCAGCAGCAGCGATGCGCAGACCCGCTCGCAGACGCCGCCGAAGACGGCGAAGGTCACCAAGCAGACCCTGGTGGACACGCAGACCGAGGAGGGCGAACTCGGCCACGGCGACACGAAGACCGTCGCGGGCAAGCTCCCCGGCACGGTCACCGAGCTGCCGGCCGCCGGTGCGACCGTCCAGCGTGGACAGTCGATCTACCGGGTCGACGACAGGCCGGTGATTTTGCTGTACGGCACGCTGCCGGCCTACCGGACGCTCGCGCCGGGGGTGGAGGGCGCCGACGTCAGGCAGTTCGAGCAGAATCTCGCCGCGCTCGGCTACACCGGCTTCACGGTCGACGACGAGTACACCTCGTCGACCGCCACGGCCGTGCGGAAATGGCAGGGCGACCTCGGCCTGACGAAGACCGGCACGGTGGAGCTCGGCCGGGTGGTCTACGCGTCCGGGGCGGTGCGCGTCGACGAGCAGAAGGCCGCGGTCGGCGACCCCGCGAGTGCCGCCCTGCTCTCCTACACCGGCATCGCGCCCGTCGTCACTGCCGAGCTCGACGTGGCCGACCAGCGGCTCGCCAAGACCGGCACCGCGGTCACCGTGAAGCTGCCCGACGGCAAGCCGGTCCCCGCGAAGATCAGCCAGGTCGAGCTGGTCATCAAGCCGGCGCAGGGCAACAACCCGGCGGAGACCAAGGTCCGGGTCACCGTCGCGCCCGACGATCCGCAGGCGTTCGCCGGGCTCGACCAGGTCACCGCCGACGTGGTGTTCGCCGCCGAGCGCAAGGAGAACGTGCTCGCCGTGCCGGTGGCGGCGCTGCTGGCCCTCGCCGAGGGCGGGTACGGGCTGCAGGTCGTCGACGGCACGACCACCCGCATCGTCGCGGTCGAGACGGGCATGTTCGCGGCCGGCAAGGTCGAGGTGACCGGCGACGGGATCACCGACGGCACCGTGGTCGGGATGCCCTCATGAGCCCTGTGGTCGAGCTGGCGAACGTGACGAAGGAGTACCCGGGCGGGGTCGTCGCCGTGCGGGACGTCAGCCTCACCGTGGAAGCGGGGGAACTGGTCGCCATCGTCGGCCCGTCCGGCTCGGGCAAGAGCACGATGCTGCACCTCATCGGTACCTTGGACCGCCCGTCGTCGGGCACCGTGCGCATCGACGGGCACGAGGTCGCCGCGCTGCGCGACAAGCAGCTGTCCGCGCTGCGGGCCCGCCGGATCGGCTTCGTCTTCCAGCAGTTCCACCTCGCGTCCGGGCAGACGGCCCTGGACAACGTGGCCGACGGCCTGCTCTACGCCGGCCCGTCCCGTGCCGCGCGGCGCAGCCGGGCGGAGGACGCCCTGCGCCGGGTCGGGCTCGGCGACCGGCTCGACCACCTGCCGCACGAGCTGTCCGGCGGGGAGCGGCAGCGGGTCGCGGTCGCCCGGGCGGTCGTCGGTGAGCCGGCCATCCTGCTCGCCGACGAGCCGACCGGCAACCTCGACTCCGCCTCGGGGGCCGGCGTGATGCAGTTGCTGCGGGAGCTGCACCACGCCGGGACGACGATCCTCGTCATCACCCACGACCAGGAGATCGCCGCGAGCCTGCCGCGGCAGGTGGCGATGCGCGACGGGGAGGTGGTCCGCGGTGACTGAACCGGGCGCATCTCCGTTGCAGCCGGCCCGGCTGTTCCTCAGCGACGTGCTGCGGGTCGGTGGCGCCGGGCTGCGGACCCGTCCGCTGCGGGTCTTCCTGTCCGCGCTGGGCATCGCGATCGGCATCGCGGCGATGACCGCCGTGGTCGGCATCTCCTCGTCGAGCCGGGCCGAGCTCGACCGGCAGCTCGCCGCGCTGGGCACCAACCTGCTGACCGTCGCGCCCGGCAACGACCTGTTCGGCGAGGCGTCATCCCTGCCGGACGAGGCGATCCCGATGATCACCCGGATCGGGCCGGTGACCGACGTCGCCGCGACCGGCAAGCTGACCGGGGTCCGCGTGTACCGCAGCGACCAGATTCCCGAGGGCCAGACGGGCGCGTTGACGGTGGCCGCCGCGCACCTCGACCTGCCGCGCACCGTCGGCGCCACCCTGGCCGACGGCGTGTGGCTCAACGCGGCGACCGCGCGCTACCCGGCGGTGGTCCTCGGCGCCACGGCCGCGCGGCGGCTCGGCATCACCGCGGTCAACGACGGCGTCCAGGTGTACGTCGACCGCCGCTGGTTCACCGTCGTCGGCATCCTCGACCCGGTGCCGCTGGCACCGGAACTCGATTCCGCCGTGCTCGTCGGCTGGGACGCGGCGGCCGGGTACCTCGGCTTCGACGGGCACCCGACCACCGTCTACACCCGGTCGAAGGACGACCACGTCGAGGCGGTGCGGGCGGTCCTCGCGGCCACCGCGAACCCGCAGGCGCCCAACGAGGTGCGGGTCTCCCGGCCGTCCGACGCGCTCGCCGCCCGGCAGGCCACCGACAAGGCCTTCACCGGGCTGCTGCTCGGCCTGGGTGCGGTGGCGCTGCTCGTCGGCGGGGTCGGCGTCGCGAACACCATGGTCATCTCGGTGCTCGAACGCCGGGCCGAGATCGGGCTGCGCCGGGCCCTCGGCGCCACCCGCGGCCAGATACTCCTTCAGTTCCTGTCCGAGTCGCTGCTGTTGTCGGCGCTCGGCGGGGTCGGTGGCGTGGTGACCGGCATCGCGGTGACGACGCTGTACGCCGCCAGCCGCGACTGGCCGGCGATCGTGCCCGCGTGGGCGACGGCCGGTGGGGTCGCCGCCACGCTCGTCATCGGCGCGATCGCGGGGCTCTACCCGGCGGTGCGGGCCGCGCGGCTGGCGCCGACGGAGGCGCTGTCGGCGCCCTGAGCCGCCGTCAGCGCGAACTCGTAGGCGCTCAGCAGGTGGTCGAGGTAGCGCTGCGTCGAGTAGGCGTGCGCGGCGGCGCGGCCCGCCTCGACCACCTCCCGGTGCAGATCCGGGTCGGTGAGCACCCGCGCCAGGGCGGCGGCGAACGAGTCGGCGTCCGGTGCGGTGCTCAACCGGCCCGCCGCGCCGGGGGCGTCGTGCTCACCGTGTTCGCCGGGCCGCCCGGCCAGCGCGGTGTCGGCGAGGACCACCGGCAGGCCGGCCTGCTCCGCCTCGAGCATCACGAGCCCTTGTGTGTCCGTCGTGGACGTGAACGCCAGCACGTCGGCCATCCGGTAGTACGCCGCCATCCGCGAGTGCGGCACCGGCCGGACGATCCGCAGGGCGTGCGCGACCCCGGCCTGGCGGGCCAGCCGCAGCACGGCGAGGCGGTGCTGCTTGACGCCGAGCATCACCAGCCGCGCGCCGGGTAGCCGGCGCAGCAGCCGCGCGAACGACGCGAGCAGCAGCTGGGGGTCCTTCTCCCTGGTGGCGCGGCCGACGGCCAGTACCACCGGCGCGTTCTGCGGAATGCGCAACGACCGGCGCACCTCCGCCCGGCCCAGTGGGCACTCGGCCAGCGACACCGAGGTCGGCACCGTCCACACCGGAGGGACCCGCTCGAACTCGGCGAAGCTCGCCGCGGTCTTCTCCGACGGCGCGACGACCACCGCCGTGCGGTCCAGGAACTCCTGTCCGAGCCGGACGAGCTGGGCCCGGCGCTCGGTGCCGGGGCGGGCCAGGCGCAGGTAGTCGCGCATCGTCCAGCCCAGCTCCAGGCGCTGCGCGGCGTGCGCGGCGCCGAACTGGATCTCCATGAAGTGCGCCGAGTAGGCCAGCAGGTCGGTGTGCCAGGTCATCACCACCGGAATCTCGTGCACCCGCGCGTACCGCAGGCCGCCGATCCCCACCGGGCCGGGCGTGTGGATGTGGACCACCTGCGGCACCCGGCGCATGCCCGAGAAGTGCGGCACACCGATGCGGATGTTCCGCAGCGGCACCGGCACCGACCGTACCCCGCACGGCTCGGCACGGCCGCGCAGGAGCGGCGCCGGCTGGTACAGCTGCACCTCGTGCCCGGCGGCGCGCAGCAAGGAGACCGTGGTGGCGACCGAGATCGCGACGCCGTCGGTCCGGCCGGGATGGCTGTCGCAGAAGTGCGCAACTCTCACGCCGGACATGGTGCGGCACACGCCGCCGGTTGGACGACGGTCACCACGATGTGTACGCCGTCCGGAAACTGGATGTTCACCGTGGTCAGGCCGGCGCGACCGGCGGCAGCCGGTACTCGCCGCGCAGGACGGTGGCGTCCGGCTCGTACATGCGCAGCACCGGCCGGAACCCGCCCGCGGGTGCGGGCAGCCAGTTGGCGTCGTCGGCGGGGCGCTCGTGCTGGATCAGCACCGTCACCGACCCGTCGGGGTCGGGTCGGAGCCCGGGGGTCTGGCTGCCGACGGAGTGCCGGTCCAGTTCGTTCGGGACCAGCTGGGACTGCGGCGCGTCGTACATCGTCAGCGACCACCGGGCGCCGACGGGCGGCGGCTGTTCGAAGCGGATCCGGTACGCGCGGGTGCCGTTCAGCCGTTCGCCGTGGGGGTCCTTGTGCACGGTCGGGTACACGGCCTCGTAGGCGTGGTTGCCCCACAGGCCGGTCCGGGCCGCGACCGCGCGCATCCGGTGGGCGGTGTCGCGGTCCGCGATCGTCCACTCGGGAGTGTCCAGGGTGCCCACCTCGAAGTAGTCGAGGTTGTAGTCGAAGGTGTGCAGGTCGTTGATCCAGCCGTTGACCAGCGCGTGGCCCGAGGTCGCCGCCTCCTCGAGCACGTCCCGGCCGCGCTCCAGCCCTTCGCGCAGGACGTCCCGCAGCTCTCGGGGGATCGTCGGGTACGGCGAGTTGCCGCGCTCCAGCACGCCCAGGGCCGCGAACCGGCGCTGGTAACGCCGCTCGGCCGGCGACGGCGGGAACGCGGCCAGCGACCGCCGCAGCCCTTCGAAGAAGCACAGCTCGTCCGGGACGCCGGCCTGCGGCGTCGGCAGGCCGTCGAGCGGCACCTGCGGGTACATCCGCTCCAGCGAGAGACCGTTCTGCAACGCGTTGACGTGCGCGACGTCCCGTGGGCCGGCGCAGGCGAACCGGGCGATGAGGGTGGCGATCATCGTCGGTACCCGGATGATGTCGGCCCCCGGCGCCTCCCGGCCGGCCCAGCCCGGCGGTACGAGCAGGAACTCCCGCTCCTCGGAGCCGGTGGAGCGGCTGCCGACGTAGGCGAAGTTGTCGGTCCAGGCGTCGACGAACTGCACGACGTGGTAGCGCCCGCCGGTGTCCGGCACGCGCAGCCACACCGGGCCGCCGGACATGTCCAGGTGGGCGGTGGAGTACAGCAGGTCCAGGTTGGCGTTGGTGCTGTGCGGTCCGGGTGTGGCGAGCTCGCGTCGATGGATGAACACGTTGAAGGGACTCGTCTTGACGTCGCGCTCGACCGCACCGAGGTCGCACAGCAACGGAAAGCCGTACACGTACGCCTCGGCGGCCAGCGCGGGCAGGTCGTCTCTCACACGCGCCTCCCTCGTCCTGCCTCCAGCGTGCGTTGTGGCGGGCTCCGTCCCGGGTGACGGCCGGGGTGGGTTAGCGTCTCGGGTTCGTCTTGCGGGTGGGGGTGGCGGTCAGCGGGTCCTCGGGCCACGGGTGGCGGGGGTAACGGCCGCGCAGCTCGGCCCGTACCTGTGGATAGCCGGTGCGCCAGAAGGAGGCCAGGTCGCGCGTGACCGCGACCGGCCGGCCGGCGGGGGAGAGCAGGTGGAGCAGGACCTGGGTGCCGGCGACCGCCGGGGTCTCGAGCCAACCGAACGCCTCCTGCACCTTGACGGCGAGCACCGGCCGCTCGGGATCGGTGTAGTCGACCCGGACCAGCGAGCCGCTCGGCACGCGGATCCGCTCCGGGGCCAGCGTCTCCAGGTCCTTGGCCGCGGGCCAGGGCAGCATGGCCTGCAGCGCACGGTCGACGTCGTCGGTGTAGTGCTCGAGCACCGCGTCGTCGCTCACCTCGGGCCACGGCGTGCCGAGCGCACCGTGGAGGAACGCCATGCGGCGGCGCAGCGGGGTCCAGGGCAGCCCCTGCTTCCGCAGCCGCTCGCGCCGGGCCCGTTCGACCAGTTCGGGCGCCCGGATGTCCCTTTCGGACAGGGTGATCGCGCCGAGGCGTTCGACGCGCTTCGCGCCGCCGGCCGTGACTTCGTCCACTGTGGACAGCAGGGCGGCACCGGCGTCCCGCGCGATCTCCTCGTCGATCGCCGCCGCGAGCCGGATCCGGGCGTTGACGCTGCCGGCGGGGCGGTCGGCGGCGGCGATCGCCAGCCACCGGTGGCCCTCCAGGGCCGAACCCTTGCGGAGTTCGGCCTCGGTGCCGCCGGCCATGAGATAGCCGGTGTCCCTTCGGCGGGCCAGGCGCTCGGGGTAGGCCAGGCCGGCGACGACGCCCGCGGCACGGTCGTCGGTGGTGCGCCGCTCGACCGGGTTGTCGATGCTCCGGTAGAGCCGCTCCGCCTCGGCTCTCGTGGCGGGTCGCAGGTGCCGCAGTTCGTGTGCCAGGTCGTCCGTACCTGTCGGCGCGTCCTCGGCCAGCAGCGCCACGACCTCGGCGGCCTTGCGGGCGCCGACCAGCGGCGCGCCGTCGAGGAGCGCCCGGGCGAGCCGTGGGTGGGCGCCGACCCGGTTCATGCGCCGGCCCTTCGCGGTCACCTTGCCGTCGTGGTCGACGGCGTCCAGCGCCCGGAGGGTCCTGCGGGCCACCGCCATCGCCCCTTCGGGCGGCTGGTCCGGCAGCGCCAGCCCTTGGCCGTCCGGGTGGCCCCAGCAGGCCAGCGCGAGGGCGAACCCGGTCAGCTCGGCCGTGCGCACCTCCGGCTCCGGCTGCTCGGGCCGCCGCTCGTGGTCCGCCTCCGACCAGCACCGGAAGACGACGCCGTCGCCTTCGCGGGCCGACCGGCCGGCGCGCTGGACGGTGCTGGCCTTCGCCGCCCGTACGGTCACCAACGACCCCAGCCCACGGGCGTGGTCGACGCGGGGCACCCGGGCCAGGCCCGAGTCGACGACGACGCGGACCCCCGGCACGGTGAGACTGCTCTCGGCCACGGCGGTGGCCAGGACGACGCGCCGCCCGGCGCTCCTCGTCAGGACCTCGTCCTGCTGGCCCGGCGGCAGTTGCCCGTGCAGGACGGCGGTGGGGACGGTGAGCCTCGACCCGACGTACCGGATCTCACCGACGCCGGGCAGGAACACCAGGATGTCGCCGTCGGTCTCCCGCCAGGCCCGCGCGGTGACCGCGGCGACGTGGTCGAGGAACCCCGGGTCGACCCGCGTTCCCTGCGGCGGCGGCATCGGCCGGCCCGGCGGGATCCAGCGGACCTCGATCGGGAACAGCGGGCTGTCGGCCTCGACGACCTCCCCGCCGAGCAGCGCCTTGAACCGCTCGGCCTCGGCGGTGGCGGAGGCGGCGAGCAGTCTGAGGTCGGGCCGGATGGTGTTCCTGGCCTCGATGAGGAAGGCGAGGGCCAGGTCGGTGTCGAGGTGCCGCTCGTGGCACTCGTCGAGCATGACGGTCCCGGTGCCGGCGAGTTCGGGATCGGCGAGCAGCCGCTGGACGAGCAGCCCCGTGGTGACGACCTCGATCCGGGTGCGCGGCCCCACCTTGCGATCGCCGCGGACCGAGTAGCCGACCGTGTCCCCCACCCGTTCGCCGCGCAGGTCCGCCATCCGCCGTGCGGCGGCGCGGGCAGCGATCCGGCGCGGCTCGGCGACGACGACCCGCCCGTCGAACGCGTCGGCGAGCGCCGGCGGGGCGAGGGTGGTCTTGCCGGTGCCGGGCGGCGCGACGAGGACGGCGCTGCCGGCGGCGAGGGTGTCGACCAGCCGGGACAGGACACGGGTGACGGGCAGGTGCTCCACGGTGCTGATTCAACCGGGTTCACCGGGGGAGCCGTGCGAGCGGGTGCGGGCCGCCACGAAGAGGATCCGCACGAACAGGCCCAGATAGACCAGGTCGGCGAGCATCTGGATCATGACCGCGACCCGGGCGCCCTGGGACTGCGCGCTGATGTCACCGAATCCCACCGTGCTGAACACGGTCAGCGTCAGGTAGAGCGCGTCCACGCGGGTCAGCGGTTCGGTGAAGGAGCCGGGCCGGTCGCGGGACATCAGGAAGTACGAGCAGGCGAAGAGCACCATCAGCAGCGGGAACGACAGCGCCAGGGTCTCCAGGGCGTGCAGCCGGGGGTGCGGCGACCGCAGGACGGCGTGGATCTGCCACCCGGCGAGGCCCGCGACCAGCAGCAGGCCGATCGCCAGCGCCGTCGCTGCGGTCCACGGGTGGTGCAGGGGCGCGGCGAAGTACCAGACGAGGAGGACAACGGCGGCGAGGAGCGGACGCAGCACCGCGGCCGCGTACGTCCACGGTCTCCCCGGCCGACACCGCTTCACGGTGGCAGACGCCGCCGGTTCGGGACCTCATCCCCGGCAGGGGAGCCACGCGGTCGACCCGGCGACGCTGGCCTCCTCGACACCGGTTCGATCTCCCTCGACCGAGGTCACCGTGCTGACCCGCTAGAAGGGGACCTTCTCCTCGATCCTGGCGGGGTGGCCGGCCGGCGCGTTCCTGGTGACCTTCACGGTGGCGTTGCGCAGGCTCGGGCCGACCTCGTCGACGTCGAGCTCGAACACGGTCCGCTGCTGGCCGTCGTTCGCCTCGTACGACCGCTGGCGGAGCCGGCCGTGCGCGATGACCCGCATGCCGCGCTCCAGCGACTGCGCGACGTGTTCGGCCGTCTGCCGCCAGACGCTGCAGGTGAGGAAGAGGCTCTCCCCGTCCTTCCACTCGTTGGTCTGGCGGTCCAGGTAGCGCGGGGTCGAGGCGATCCGGAACCGCGCGACGGCCTGACCGTTCGCTGTGGAGCGCAGCTCGGGATCGTCCACGAGGTTCCCGACGATCGTGACTACGGTGTCACCGGTCATGGCTCGTTCCTTTCATGGCTCGTTGTCTTCCGCTCATGGCTCGCTCGGTTCCGCGATGATGCGTCGGACCGGATGGGCGGGGGCCTTCCGCAGCCGGACGTCGGTGCCGCGGACGGTGCAGGGCTCCCCGGGCGGCGCGCCGCACCACGGGCACGCCACGTGGAGGGCGCTGTCGTCCGCGGGCGGGCGTTCGTGCCTGGCCAGCACCTCGGCACGCACGTCCCGGGCGGTGACGTCGCACCGCCGCCGAGCCAGCTGGATCGCGGCGGCGAACACGTCGGGTGCGTTCAGGTCCGCCAGCGAGCGGTGCCAGGCCTCTGCCGGCTCGGGCGACGGACAGATCACCCGCACGAGCGTGACCAGTCGCACGGTCTCAGCGGGGGTCATCCTCGGACGCTTCCTGATCGATCATTCGCAGCTGGAACAGCGGGGTGCCGCAGGCACACTTCAGCAGCTCGTCGCGTTCCTCGAAGGTCCAGCCCGCGCAACGGTGATGACCGGTGTGCGCGACCAGCACCCACAGTGCGGTGCTCAGCGAGTCCTCGTCGTGGGCGCGGGCGCTGGTCATGGCCCGCCGCCGGGGGCGCGGAGCAGCTCGCGCAGATCGATCTCGCCGCGCTGCCAGGCCCGGCCGATCTCCTCGCTGCTGTCGGGCAGGTCCTGTTGCCAGCTCGCGCGGGCCCGCACCCGGGTCCGCACCCCGGCGAGGTTGCTGTGGGCCTCGTCGCCGACGACCACGGCGGCCGGTGTCGGGTACACCATCGTGACGGTGGCCGCGAGCGTGCCCTCGGGGAGGGTCACCCGCGTCGGCCCGTGCCCCGCCGGGGCGGTGCACAGCCGGTCCAGGACCCGGCGCCGGGCGGCCTGGTACTCGGCGTCCACGGTGTCGCGCAGTGCCTTCAGCACAGCCACGGCGGCGACGTCCTCATACAGGCGCCCTCCGCTGCGCTCGGGACCGCTCATGCGTCCTCCGCTGCGCTCCGGCCGCCTGAGCTCCGCACTGAGCCCATGATGAGCGGCCCCTCCGCTGCGCTCCGGACCGCTCATGCCGCTTCGCGCCAGCCGTCCTGGTCGGCGTCCGCGGCTCGGACGACCCGGTTCTTGGCCTTGTTGCCGTGCTGCACGATCAGCTTGGCGAGGGTGATCGGCCGCCCGTCGGGGTCCAGGACGGCGGCCTCGAGCAGGTGGCGCCGGGCCACCTCCTCGTAGAGGTTGCGCAGCTGGTCGTAGCTGGCCTCGGGGTCCGCGGCGGCGGCGACGTAGTCGGCCACGGTCGGCGCCGGCCGACCGGCGTTGAGCCACTCCAGGATGAGCTCGGCGAACCGTCCGTCGGGCGCGTGGATCACCATGCCCGACAGGGACTTCGCCCGGGACTTGGAGACCACCAGCGTGTTCTCCTGGTCCAGTTCGCCGACGATGTCGAACTCGTACTCGATGCCGTCGCGCTGGTCCGGCTTGAGCCCCACCTTGCGTGGCACCTTGCGCCCGCGCTCGTCGCTGTCGACCACGTACTCCGTCTTGGCGCGCATGGTGACGATGACGTGGCCCGGGTACGCCAGCAGGGCGTCGATCATCGCCCGCTCCATCGGCCGGGCCTCCTTCCACCCGGCGAAGCTGTTGCCGCCGCCGGCGCGCTTGGCGGCGTGATCGACCTGCTCGAGGATGCCGCCGGTGCCGGACCAGAAGTGCGAGAAGGAGTCGACGATCAGCGCGTCGTAGCCGGCGTGCGCGGCCACCGCCAGCGCGTCGATCAGAGCCGACGGCTCGAACCGGGTCAGCTGGAGGGTGTCGAAGGTGAACTCGTCGGCGTACTTGGACGCGCTGCCCCGCTCGGTGTCGATCAGGGCGACCCGCTGACCGATCTCCCCGGCGACGATGAGCGCCGTGTAGGTCTTGCCCGAGCCGGTCGGCCCGGTCAGGGCGATGCGAGCCTTCGCCTGCTCCTTGCTGGCGCGGCTGAAGTTGAGGGTGGTCACGCTGGTTCTCCTCACCGCGGATCGCACAAACGTTCGATCAAGTTGTCGCCACCGTAGGCACATGTAGCTCTAGGAGTCAATAACTTGACGTAAGAATCCCTATCTAGCCCTATCAAGGCCTGTGGGTCGCGCTGATGTGACGAATCGATCTCGATGCACCCGCCAAGGTGCGGAACGACCAGGGCGGCGTCCGGCATGATGTGGAGCATGAGCCGGGGCAGCGACGAGCATGTGAGCTCCGATCAGGCTGCCTGGGACCACCTCGGGCGGCTCATCCGCGAGCGTCGCGCGGAGCTCGGTCTCACCCAGCGTGAGGTCCACAGCGTCGGCGGCCCGTCGCCTGCCACGCTCTATCAGCTTGAGAGCGGTCAGCGCGGCTCGTACCGGCCGCACATCCTGCGCCGGCTGGAACGCGCCCTGGGCTGGGGTGCGGGCAGCGTCCGCCGCATCCTCGCGGGCGGCCTGCCCGCCCTCGACGGCGACGCCGAGCCGCCCGCACGGGAGCGACGCGCGAGCCGGCCGCCGCGAAACGATCACACCGTGGACAGCGCGGAGTGGATCGCCGGCTTCCGCAACCTGCCGATCGACACCCACGACAAACTGCTCATCCTGTCCACGCTGCTGCAGGAGTTGGCCGCCGGCCTCGCCCCGGTCGCCCGTCAGGAGCCGCGAAGCTCCCGGCAGGGGCACCTCACGGGCCTTCCCGGGCTTTCCGCCGGCTCGGACCGGACCGCAGGGAGCTGACGCAAGGCGTCTGCGTCGTGGTCAACCCTCTCGCCGGCGCGCTGTCCGATCGCACCACGGCCCGCTTCGGCCGCAGGCACGGCTGGACCCTCGGCGGCGCGCTCCTGGCCGGAGCGGCCCTCGTGCTCCTCGCCGGGCAGCACACGATCCTCGGTGTGGCACTCGGCTGGGTCGCCGCACAGACCTGCCTCAACACCATGCTGGCGACGCTGACCGCGGCCGTGCCCGACCGGGTGCCGGTGGACCAGCGCGGAGCGGTCTCCGGCTGGGTCGGCATCCCGCAGGTGCTCGGGGTGGTGCTCGGCGTCGTGCTGGTCACGGCTACATCGCGCTCGCGGTCCTCGTGGTGCTGCTGCCGGTACCGTTCGTGCTGTTCACCGCCGACGACCGGATCCAGCGCGCGGACCGGCCCAGGTTCTCGCTCGCCGGCTTCTGGGTCAGCCCGCGCTGGCACCCCGACTTCGCGTGGGCCTGGATCACCCGGTTCCTGATCCAGCTCGGCAACGCGCTGGGCACCCTGTATCTGCTCTACTTCCTGCAGGACCGGGTGCATCTGGCCGACCCGGACACCGGCCTGCTTGTTCTCATCCTCGTGTACACCGTCGCGCTCATGGCCACGACCGTGTTCGCGGGCCGGCGCTCGGACCGCACCGGCCGCCGGCGCGTCTTCGTGATCTGGTCCGGGATCGTGATGGCCGGCGCCGCTCTGTTGCTCGCGTTCTGGCCGTCGTGGCCGGTCGCCGTCGTCGCCGCGGCGGTCCTCGGCGTCATCAACATCGCCAACTCGGCACCGCAAGTGCTGGGGCCGGCACTCGCGGCGCCGATCGTGGTACACCTGGGCGGTTATCCCGTCCTGTACGTGTTGACCGCCGTCGTGACCCTCCTCGGCAGCGTGTTCGTGCTGCGCATCCGTTCGGTGCCGTAGCCGGCGGACACCGGTCACCGTGCCGGTGCAGCGCCGGTCAGACGTCTGCTTCGCCGGTCAGACGTCCGCTTCGCCGGTCAGACGCCGGCGAGCGCGGGCGTCAGCGCCCGGGAGCACAGCTCGCGCGCCCACGTGATCCGGTCGAGCGCCACGTCGGGGCGGTCGCCGAACACTTCCGCGGCACGGGCGTAGCACTCGTCCGGCCCGAGTCGTTCGAGCGTGCGGTCGACGATGTCGCGAACGGTCGTGTCGTCCAGGTCGTATGTCGTAGGGGTGTCAGAGACGAACAGTGCCATGCTCAGCACCGGGTCGACCGGGCGGGTTGTCATGGTGGATCACCTGTTCACACTGGGGTGTGGATGTTCACTCAACGTTCCCTCGTACCGGTGAGGGAGCACCTCGACGCCAGCAGGATTCTCCGGCTGCTGATTTCCGCACCCGCGGATACCTGCTGGCCCCCATGCCCGGTTCGCCCCCCGCGCCACCCTTCGTGGACGAGAGTTGACGCCCCGTGTCACACCGGCACCCGTCATACAGGAAGGCGGCAAGTTTCTCGGGCTCGGCGGCGTTGCCCCTTGATTGAGACGGCCGGCGGGCCGAGCCGTTGTCGTATGCCTGCTCCCCGTCCCTCACGTGGTCGAGGCACTGTAGATGCCCGCGACGGAGGTGTCGAGCACCCGGTTGAACTCGTCGTCGGTTTGCTGGTGCCGCAGATCCTCGGTCAGCGCTCGGGAGAAGCTGGCGATCAGACCGTGGTTGCGCGCGAGCCGGACGTCGGCATCCTGCTGGGAATAGCCGCCCGACAGGGCGACCACCCGCAGGACCCTCGGATGCTCGATCAGCCCGGCGTAGAAGTCGTCCTGGGTCGGAATGGAAAGCTTGAGCATCACCTGCCGCCCGTCCGGCAGCGCCGGCAGGCGGTCGAGGATGCCCTGCCGCAGCAACTCCTCGGCCGGCTGCTTCTCGTCGCTGTGGATGTCGACTTCGGGCTCGAGGATCGGCATGAGGCCGGCGTCGAGGATCCGCTCGGCGTAGCCGAACTGCTGGTCGAGAACGGCGGCGACACCGGCCGGGTCGGCCCGGGTGACGAACGAGCGCATCTTGGTGCCGAACACGCGGCGGCGGGTGGCCCGCGCAAGCAGGTCGTCCAGCTTGGTGAAGGGCTTCATCAGCCGCACGCCGTCCTTCTCGTCGGCGAGGCCCTCATCCACCTTGACGAACGGAACGACCTGCTTGTGCTCCCACAGGTACAGCGGGGCGGCCGTGCCGGCCACGTCGCGGTCCATGGTCTGCTCGAACAGGATCGCGCCGATGACACGGTCACCGTTGAGGGCCGGCGAGGTGATGATCCGCGACCGGAACTCGTGCATGAGGTCGAACATCTCGTCCTCGGTCGTATAGCCCGACTCCGGCACCCCGTACTGCGCCAGCGCCTTCGGGGTGCTGCCGCCGCTCTGGTCCAGGGCGGCGAGGAAACCGCGGCCATACGCGATCTTTGACCGTTGCTCCTGGTTCATGCCCCGATCCTGGCACCAGTGCCGACCGGCTGCCGACGTTATGGCGCATCACCAAGGCGGGATTTCGGCGGCGCACAGCGGTGCGGACGCCGAGAGGGTGACGAGCCAGGTGAGCCCCACGATCTCGTCAATCGAAGTCGAAGATGCTGTGACGGTCATAAAAATGCAGCACGTACCGACACTGACGACAGATCAGCAAGGTCATCCGGTGACTGGTGAATCCCCATCGACTGTCCTGACGCGACGTCTCCTGCTGGAATTGGGTACATCGGCACAGTGGGCACGAAAGCTGGGGCCTGGTCATGACGCCGAGTGTAGGAGGGCGCCGCCAACGAATCGTCTTGCGCGGCTGCCGACAACGAGCGTCATGACCGAGTTCGAGGTTGTCCTGCGGCTCGAGAGCGGCGACCCCTTCCGCCGGGCCGAGGCGCTGCGGGCGATCAGTGAGGTGCGGCTGCCGGTCGGGTTCCGCGGGGTTGTTGCTGTCGACCGACACCTCGACCTTCCGACTCGCCGCAACGCGGCTGGATGCGATGTCGGCGCAGATTCACACGCGACGGCTGAAGTGACGTTGGAGTATTAGACTTTCAGCCATGGCCGACCCCGAAGCCGCTCTCGCGCAGGTGGTGTTGGTGCTGGGCATCGTGTGGTGGATGTACGGCGAATATGCCTGGCTCACCAACGCAATGCTTACCGTATGGGCGGGTTCCTGGTCGTCGCGTTGGCGATCCTTGAGGCGCACGCCTCGTCTGATTGGGTGGCGCAGCCGGCCGCGGTGGCGCTGGTGATGACGGTCGGCCGGAGTTCGGTCGGCGGGCAACGGGCGAGGTGACAATGTCGGTTGCGCGGTTGCGGCGGCTGGTGGTGGACCTGCCGCCGTGGGCGGTCGACGTGTTCCTGGCGGTGTTCGCCGGGGTCGCGACGGTGTACCGGATCGGGTATGGCGTGCTGCAAGCCGGCGATCGAGCGCCGGACGCCGTCGGGTACGGCATCGGAGTGGCGATGTCGGTCATCCTGCTCGTCCGGCGCCGGTGGCCCGCGCTGACGTTGAGCGTTGTCGCGGTGCTGTGGGTGTGCTATCACACGCTTGATTACCCGGGCGGCGCTCCCGCGGTGCCGGTGTGGGTGGCGTTGTACTCGGTGGCGGTCGCGTCGCGGCGGCGTGCCGGCCTGGCGGTGGCCGGTGGCCTGCTGGTGTCTGACGCACTCGCCCGCACGGCACAGACCGGTGCTCAACTGTTCGACGCCGCGCTCGACAGTTCCACGCTGCTGTTCCTGGCCGCGCTCCTGCTCGGTGACGGGGTGCGCAGCCGGCGGGCTTGGCGTGCGGAGCACGAGGCCCGCACGGCACTGCTGGCCGCGGAGCGTGAGCGGGCAACCGCGCAGGTGCTCACCGAGGAGCGGCTGCGCATCGCCCGGGAGTTGCATGACGTTTCGGCGCATACGCTGGCGGTGATCTCAGTGCAGGCGAGCGTGGCCGCCGAACTGATCGATGACGACCCAAGACGAGCAGGTGAAGCGTTGGAGGTGGTGCGTAGCGCATGCCGGGAGGCGATGGGCGAGCTACGCGCGGCGGTTGGTGTGTTGCGGGCCACCGACGTCATCGATGTCCACGGTGACGGTGCGCTGGACGTTTCGGCACTGGCGCACGGGCTGGAGCGGTTGCAGGATCTGGCGACCGCGCATGGTCTGCGCGAACCGTCGATCAGCATCAGTTACGTCGGCGACCGATGCCCGTTGCCACGGTTGGTGGAGATCACCGCCTATCGGATTGTGCAGGAGTCGGTGACCAACGTGCTGCGGCACGCCGATGCCACCCAGGTCGACATCACGGTCGAGTTCCGCTGGGACGGTCTGGGGCTGGAGATCCGCGACGACGGCCGAGGCGCGCTCGCGTGGCGCGGCAATGCGTCGTCCGGTGGCAACGGGCTGGTCGGCATGGCGGAACGGGCGGCGAGCCTCGGTGGGTCACTCGACGCCGGTCCCGTCGGCGACGCCGGCGGTTTCCGGGTGCGGGCCTGGCTGCCGGTGGTGGTCTGACCATGGCGATCCGGGTGCTGCTGGCCGACGACCAGGCGTTGGTCCGTGCGGGCTTTCGGGTGTTGCTGGAGCGCGCCGACGATATCGAGGTCGTCGGCGAGGCCGCTGACGGCGACGAGGCCATCATGCTGGCCCGGGCGCATCGACCTGATGTTGTCCTGATGGACGTGCGGATGCCGGGCACGGACGGGTTGACCGCCACCATGCGCCTGATCGGCGACGAACGCCTACCCGGCACGAAGGTGCTCATCCTGACCACGTTCGACCTCGATGAGTACGTCTTCGCCGCGTTGCACGCCGGTGCAAGTGGCTTCCTGCTCAAAGACGTCGGACCTGAGGACCTGCGCAACGCCGTGCGCGTCATCGCTGCCGGCGATGCCCTGCTCGCACCGAAGGTGACCCGCCGGCTCATCGCCGCGTTCGCCGGCCGCACCGGCCGGCAGGGCACGCCGCTGGAGCGCCTGGGCACGCTGACCGCGCGCGAACGGCAGGTCGTCGCGCTCGTTGCCGACGGCCTGTCCAACCAGGAGATCGGCGACCGGCTCAGCATGAGCCCGGCGACCGCCAAGACGCACGTCAACCGGGCGATGGCCAAGCTCGACGCCCGCGACCGGGCGCAGTTGGTGGTCATCGCCTACCAGTCCGGGCTGGCCGGCATACCGCGGTTGCGGTAGTCGCGGTAGCGCGGACGCGGTACCGAGGTCGCAGCGCTGAGCGGACGGCCGCACGCCGACGAATTTTTACCGTTGATGCATGACAACAACAAACACGACCGCGCGGGAATCGGAACTGCGCCCCGGCTCGGTGGTGCGACTATTGCGCCGCTGGCCCTGGCGGTCCTCGGGGATCGCCGGCGGTGTCGGACTCGCGCTGATGCTGCTGCTGTACGCCGGAACGCCCCTGCGCGGCATTGCCCTGGCCAGCACAACAAACATGGCAGCGGTGCTGTTCTTCCTGGTGGGCGGGGTGGTCTTGGCTGCGGGCGCCGGCACCGGTCCCTGGCTGTGGCGGCTGCTGGCGCGCCCGTTCGCCGTCGCGCTCGTCCCCGCACTGTCCTGCTGGTGCGCCATTGTGCTCCTCCGCACCGCCATCCTCACCGATGAGCCGCTCGCCGAGACGGTGTTCCAGGACGGCTTCGGCCGGGCGGCCGTGGTGTACCAGGCGGCCGCGTTTGCCGGCCTCGTGGCCGGTGCGGTCCGGTGGGTCTCGTACCGCCTCACCGCTGTGCGGGAGGGCTGATGCACCGCCTGCGCAGCATCGTCGCCGGCGGATGTCTCGTCGCCGCGCCCATATTCCAGGGCCTGTCCTCGTACTTCTGGAAGGACGGCTTCCAGGGCGTCAACACCGGCACGCTCATCATCCTGGCCACCGTCTGCTGGATCGTCGGCCTCACCGCCGTGTTCCGCTCGATCGAGGACCGGGTTCCGCGGTACACCGCGCTCGCTCATCCACTCGCGATGTACGGCTGCGTCGGCGGCGCCACCTTCGGCATCCAGGGCATGCAGGAGGAACTCTTCAATGTCAGCCACGCCGAGGCCGTTCGTCTGCTCGGCGAGCACCCGTCCGCCGCATTCCTGGCGTTCTGGATCGCCGGCGTCCTGTTCCCCACGTCCGTCTTCGTCCTCGGCGCGGTCCTGATCCGAATCCGTGCCGTACCGGTCCCGGTCGGCCTGCTGACCTGCGCAGGTGCGGTGGCGTTCCCGCTCAGCCGTATCCCTCGGGAACCGGCTGTGGCGTATGCGGCGGACCTGTTGCTGCTGCTGCCGTTCGCGTACCTAGGCATACGCCTCGTCGTCCAGGCACTCGGCGCACGGGCGCAACGGTCGGCCGCCCCTTGAGCACCATGAGACACCCGGCCCATTCTTCCCTGGGAGGATGGGCCGAGGTGACTCCACCTGGCGTCCGTGGTCGGACGGCCGGTGGGTGGGCGCCGCGTACGGCCATGGCGCCATGCCTTGACATCGGCGGCGTTCAGCCAGCCGACCCCGATCAGGACCTCGACCGGGGTGACGACCTGTCGGGCTGACAGCGCAGACGTGGCGACCACGGCGACCTGCCGTTCGGGTCCGGCGCGGTTGACTGGGTTCACGGGAGGCTATCGCCTGCGCTGGGGAGGTGCCGGCAACAGCGGCGGTCGCCCGGTCGAGTTCGTCACGGAAGGCGACGTGCCGGGGATAGCGGCTGCGGGTGGCGGTGATGAAAGCAGCCCCGGCCGCCTGATCTGCGGCCAGGGCCAGCGCCTCGGCGTAGGCGACCGCGAGGACGGCGACCCGATGGTAGGCGCCACGATGCTTGTTACCGACAACCGCGTCGATGCGCCGGTCCGCGACGCTCCGTGCGGCGTCGAACCATTGCTGGCGCTTCAGCGTCCCGGCGCGTTGGCCGGCGGCATCGGCCGCGACGACCAGCGCCAGCAACCGGCTGCGGGTCCGGTGGGTACGCCAAGCCGTGCGGCGGGCGTCGAGCGCGGCCTGCGGGTCGCCGAGACGGGCGGTGAGTTCCCCCAGCCGGTCGGCAACCTCGGCGCTCCGCTCGGCGGGCAGGCCCGTGATGGTCGTTGCCTCGCGGGCGGCAGCAGCGGCATCGTCGAGACGGCCGTCGCGGGTGAGTGCGTTGATCCAGTCCAGGTATGTGGTGGGCTGGTGGTCCCCGGGCCTGCGGGCCACCGTGGCCAAGCTGTCGGTGCCCGCGTGCCAAACGGTGGCCTCGGTGAGCAGACGCTGCCGGTCGCGAGCCCAGTACCCGCCGGTGTGCTCGGTGAGAACCTCGATCCAGGCCGGAAGGAAGTCGTCCAGATCAGGCAGTCCATTGCGCAGCGTGTCAGCGATTGCGTGCAGGCTGGTGGCGGGGGCGAGACGGCCCAGGTCGGCGTACCGGTCGTAGAGCTCCTCGGCGCGCTCGGACAGTGGGGTTGTCTCAAAGACAGCCCGCAGATAGCGGGCGACGGCTTCGGGGACATCGGTGGCGACCATGTCGGACGGGCTCGAAGGCCCGCAGAACGTGCCGACCTCCTGGTCGAGGTCGAAGACGCCCAGCAGTTGACCGTAGGCATCCTTGGCCAGGGCGAGGTCACCGGCCAGGAACGCGTCGGCTGCCAGGGCGAACAGGTCCGTCATGATCGGTAGCCTCCTTGCCTCGCCGTCGAAGGACCGTAACGGTACGTCGAGACACTGTCGCGCAAATAGCGAGGCGCGTCAGTTGGCTGTCTGACGGTGCTCCGGATGAGGATGTAGCGGCCTGGTTCCGTCGTTGACGGTGAGCAACGGCGCGGTTGCCGATGCGCTCGAGGTCGTCGACGGGCTCGGTACGCCGGTCCGTATCGAGCACGCCATGGTCTGCGACCCCGCCACCGCGTGGTGGCCCAGCCGTCCTTCCTCCACGACCTCGGCGCGGAGCTGACCATGTTGCCGCTGCCCGGTCCGCTCAAGCTCATCCCGATGCGCATGCTGCTCGACGCGGGCGCCTTGGTGGCGGCCAGTAGCGACTATCCGGTCGGCACGCTGTCGCCGCTGGTCGGCATCCAGGCCGCGGTCACCCGCCGCGTCACCGGTGGTGCGGTGGTCCACCGCGAGGAGGGCCTCACCGTCGAACGGACCCTCGAGGCGTACACCAGGGAAGCGGCCGTGGCGCTGGGGGGCGGCGGGGCAGGCGGGCGTGCTGCGTGCAGGCGCGGCTGCGGACCTTGTCGAACTCGACCGTGACCCGGTGCACAGCGACCCCGACCGGATCGCCGGGATCAACGTCACCGGCACCTGGTGCGGGGGCGGCGCACCGCCTGACCGATGAAGAGAGGCCGGTCGCCCAGCGTGTTGCGGAGGGCACTGCTCACCGTCGTCGACGACGAGCAGTGCCCGTTGCTCGCTACCGAGGCCGGTGGCGATACCTGGCCTTGACGCACGAACTGTCAGCCATCCACGGCTTCACACGCAGCCCGGCCCTCACATTTCCGGTCGCGCCACCACCGTAAGACTGATCGGTGTAGGCGACGACGTATCCGATCGGGCAGCCGGTGCCGGGCAGCGGTCCGGCGGCGGCAACCGTCGCGAGGCCGGCGATGATGCCGCCGACCGCGACGAACGCCACGGCGAGCGGGGCGATTTTCGTCTTCCACATGGCTTTCATCGAAGGCTGTACGGGACTGATCGGGATAATCCGGAAATGAACGTGTCGGGATTGTCGGTGGGCGCGGTCGAGCGCCTGAAAATTCGCTCGTGGTGATCGCGGTACGGGACTGTCCCGACTGCGCTGACCTGTGTGTTCGGGATTGTTCGAGGCTGGCTGTGGGCTGTTGGGCGAAGGCTGGAATGGGTGGAATGGGCGCACCACAGTCAAACCCTGGAAAGGAACAAAGGTATGCTTCTGTCGATGCCCGGGCGACTCGCCGGGGCCCTCAGGAAGAAAGTCGTTCCGCTCGTGCTCGCGCTGGTGGTGATCGGCGCGGGCACCGTGGGGGCCAGCGCGTACGCGGCGAAGAATCGTACGCAGGACCAGTGGCACATCCTGTCGGTGGTCGGTGCCAAGCAGGAGAAGTGGAATTGGTGCGGCCCAGGCGCCGCCCAGATACTGCTGTCCGCCTTCGGGGTCTCGAAGAATGACGCGACGCAGAGGAAGCTGGCCGACGGGATGAACACCGACAGCTACGGTTTCAGTATTCCCGAGAATGTCGCGAACGCAGTCAACATCGCGCTAGGGCGCTGGGCGGCGCCGAAGACCAATATCAGGTATACCAATCACCCGCGCACCGGCGTGGGCCAGCTCTACACCTTCTCCAAGAAGGCGATCAACGAAGGGGCTCCGGTCATCATCACCGTCAAGCCGGGCAATCTGTGGTGGAAGAACGCCTCTGCACTCACGGCCCACTACCTGGTCATCTACGGCTGGAATGACGCCTGGTACGACCCCAAGACCAAGAAGACCCAGAAGGCCTATCTGGTGCGCGATCCCTCTGACAACTCAATCCACCATATGGCCGCCGTGGACTGGGGATCCGCGAATAACGGAGCGAATGCCGGCTACATCAACGGCGACGTGATCGTGCCAAAAAACGTGATCTAGCACTGACCCTCGCTCAGCCCGTGAGCCGCCGGGGCGACGACGCCCCGGCGGCCGCTTTCAGTGGTATGCGAACCGTCGCGAAGCGGTGCTGGACCAGCGTGGTTGATCGCACCGTACGCGCCGGTCCGGGCCGCCCGCGTGGCGTACCACCGCTCGAACAGCGCGTGCTCCCCTCCGCATCCAGCGCCGCCGTCGGCTCGTCCCAGGGATCGTCCGCAGCGGTGACCTTCTGCCACTGCCCATCTGGCCCGGTCTGGACGTTGACGATCGGGAAGCCGGTCGCGGCGCCGGTCGGCGCCCGGAAGACCTGGTGGCGTCGCGCCGCCCGGAGCCGACCACGTCCTCGACCACGCCCGGCAGGCCGAGCTCTCCCAGCCGGTGCGGCGCCCGGAAGCCGTGGCTGGTGGCATCCACGACCAGGTCCGCGTCGAGTTGCCGTCGTGTAGGTCCCGCACCCGCACGGCGTCGATCCGCGACCGGCTCGCTGCGATGCTGCGGGCGGCTGGCCTTGCGCATCGCGGAGCGGGCCGGCCGGCGCTCACCAACATCGACAACTGCTACAGCCCACCGGCGGCCGTCTCGGAAAAGTCCGGGACGCCCAGGTCGGTATGGTCGGGATAGTCCCGGACCGCGATCAGCCTACGCAGCCCCGGGTGCAGTCGGGCGGTGTTGTGGTGGACGTGGGGCCGACGGTGCAGACAAGGCCGGTACACACCGGCGGCTTGCCGCCTCCGCTACCGGGGTTGGGGCCGGAGGTGGGGGAGGTGGTGGTGGCCGTTGTCGTCGTCGGCTGGGCCGCGGGGCCGGTGCGGGATTCCTTGACCACGGGACCTGGTTGCCCCGTCGTACCGGGAACCACCGGGGTCGGAACGACCGAGGTCGACGGCGCAGGGGCCGTGGTGGCGGTCGATTCGGTACGGTTGGCGCCAGGCGGAGTGGTCGGTCCGGTCGAGACGGGGCCCGAGTCGGGATCGGTGCCGAGGTCGTCGGTATCCGGGTCCGCGGTTTCGCTGACGCTGATGCTCGGTGACGACGTCCGATCGCTGCCGTGGCCGCGAACGAACCCCACCGTGATCGCCGTCGCCACCACCATGAGCAGCAGGACCAGCACACCGGACAGGACCCGCGCCGCCCACCCGGTGCGGTAAGCGATCGGCGGGATCAGCCAACGGATCCCCGCAGGTCGGGGCACCTCGACGGCGGGGTCGTAGCGGTGGATGCCGGTCCACGAGCCCCGGTCCTGCTCGGCCACGGCGTTGTTGAGCGCGCTCCGCGTGCGCGGCTGATCGGGTCCCAACAGGTCGCTCTCCGACCAGTCACCCTCCGACCAGTCGCTCTCCGGGAGCCGGTCAGCGGTGAGTTCCGGAGCAGCGGACCGGACGACCTCGACACCGATGGGTGGCTCGACAATCGCCGGCGACTCCGTCAGGCGCTCGTCCGGCTGTGCGGCTGCTGGGTCGGGCTCCGGTTGCGTGGCTGCCAGGTCGGGCTTCGGCTGTGTGGCTGCTGGGTCAAGCTCCGGCGGCGTGGGCACCCGGCCGGACACCAGCTGTGCGGCGAGGGCGGGCGCGAGTGGCACCGGCCCATCACTGTCGGTGGTGGGTTGGGTCGGCTCCGCAGTGCCTTGGACCGTCGCCGCGGCGATACGTTTGCGGGTCGCCAGCCACCGCGCGACCGACGACTCGTCGCCGCCGCAAGCTCGTACGAACGCGGCGACCACGTCCTCGCGCGGCAGGGTGGTGCGAGTGAGCGCGGCCGCGGCCGTGCTGTGTGGCAGGACGTCGCCGGCCTGCTGTGCGCGGCGCTGCAACTGCCGGTAGGTGAGTCCGGACCATTGCTTCAGCGCGGCCATCGCGGCGACGAACTGGGCCGGAGAAGTGGCATGGTCCAAGCCAGCCGCGGCCTCAGCTACGCCGATGCCGCCCGCATCCTGGCGAGTGGCCGGCAGTTCGACACGCTCGGTGGCCGCATCGTCCGACGCCGAACTGGTCGGCGCATCATCGTTCAGCACCCGCACATCCGCCTCTTCCCCGCAAGATAGCCGGATGCTGTCCGGCTCGGATGGTCAATCCATTCCACCGAAAGCAGCGGCCCTTGTAAAGAGGGCGAAAATTCGTCGACACGCCGTCGTCCGCCGACCTAAATGATCGGCGGACGCCGAACTGGACTCGCGTGGCTATCCAACCTGGTAGATCACCGTCGGATTGGGAAATCCGTCCTCCGCCGTCGGCTTCGGAGACGGCGGCTTGGTTTTTGTCGGCTTCGCAGAAGGCGGCTCGGTCTTCGTCGGCTTCGGAGACGGCCGCTCGGCCTTCGCGGATTTCGAAGACGGCTCGGTCTCCGTCGACTTTAGATTCGGGGCGCCGGCCGGCCGCACCGCGGAACTCTTCATGTGCTGTTTGTGGAAATGTGTCAGCGTCGTTACCTTGACCTTGTCGCTCCCCGACGAAGCCTCGATCATCTGGTTGCCGCCGATGTAGATGCCGACGTGGTCAATGCCACCGCCGCTCCAGTCGAAGAACAGAAGATCCCCGGGACGCAGATCCTTGGTCGAGACCGCCCAGTGCTTCGTTCGACCGTAGTCGTACTGGCCAGCCGCGGTGTAGTACGACCATTTCAAGCCGGCCTTCGCGTACACGTAGTGCGTCAGGCCGGAGCAGTCGAAGTTCTTCGGGCCCTTGCCGCCCCAGACGTACGGCTTGCCGAGTTGTTCGCGGGCCTGACAGACGGCCTTGTCGGCAACCGATCCGGTGTCGCACGAGGAGGTGCTGCCAGCGGCGCGCGCCAGGCCCGCCGTGCCGACCAGTGCGATGCCGATGGCGGCGATGGCCAACGCCAGTTTGGCGATCCGGCCGAATCGCGTGATGCCGAGTTTCCTCCGCACGATGTGCTCCCGTCGTGTTGGCGGACGTTGTCGGTGCCAGCACACGGCACCCGATCGATGTCCTGCGAGAGGGGAGAGCGTCCGGGACGGTCCGGCTCAGTCCATTCCGCCGAGGTTGAGCCAATGACCCGCTGGAGCCGTCGGAGCCGTACCCGGTTACGGATACTGGCCGGCGCCGCGACGTCCGACGCGGTGAACCGCAGTCGGTTGCGCAGCGAGGACGACGACGGGCTCATCGACTCCGCCGACGTCGGTACGAACCGCGACGGCGTGATGGACGCCCGGTCCGAGGACGTCAACGGCGACGGCTGGCTCGACCGTCGCACCCGCTGATCCGTTCGATCCGACCCGCTCCGGACGATGGAATCGTCGTGCAGAACAGGCCAGACATTCGAAATGACGGTCCGGACAAGGCGTTTTGGACAGTTTCGTACGGCCGTCGGGTGGGTTTCCAGCCGTTGTTGCGCTGTGCTGGATACCGGCCGGCCAATGACCCGACAAATCCGAGCCGCGAAGGCAGACGATGATCGACATCTTGAAGAAGAAGTTCGCGCCGCTGGCGATCGGCGTCGCGCTGATCGCCGGGCTGATCGCGGGTAGCGCGGCGCTCGCCGACGCATCCACCGCCAGCCCGGCCGGACAGGGTGGAAATTCGGGCACCATGTTCGAGGTCAAGGACGGCAATTGTCACGCCTGGGGTCGCTATATGAGCGGCCCCTCTTTCATCATGGGCAGCGTGGAGGACCTCGTCGGTAAGGGCGATAAGGCCAACTGCTGGAAGTACGTGAAGGTCTGGATCCATAACTACGAGAAGAAGAAGGACTCGGTCTTCCGGGCTCAGGGAAGCGAATCCTTTGTCTACACCCCGTTCATCCCGAACGGTGCCAAAGGCTTGACTCTCCCGAAGGGAAACTGGGAGGGGAAGACGGGCAACGTGGTCATCAAGGCGGAGATCGGGGTCTGCGCCACGAGTAAGCACTGTGTGAAGAGGACGATTCCCGGGGTCCGGAAGAACTGGTGACGGATCGTTGACGGGCGCGTTGGCCGGGTTGGGTGACACCCCGGTCAACGTTCCCGGTTCGGCGGCGGGTGGGGCGTCCCCGCCGGATCAGTGAAGACGACGGGCTGCGGGAGTTTCTGCACCAGCACGACATCACCTTCCAGCGGACCAAGACCTGGAAGGAGACCAACGACCCGAACGCCGAGAGCAAACTCGCCCGGATCGAGGAAGCCACCACCCGATTCCCCGACCGGGTGTTCGTGTTCGACGAGTTCGGGCCACTGACGATCCGGCCGCCCGCGGCGCCTCCTGGACCACGGCCGGGCACCCGGACCGGCTGCCCGCGAACTGTCACAAGCTGCACGGCATCCGACAACTGCACGCCTGCTACAGCATCGGCGACGACACCCCGTGGGGCGTTGTCCGCCGCCCGGATACCTGCCTTGCCGACGGCGCTGACCGGCAGACGCGGCGCGGTTAAGCCACTGCGGGGAGGATGACCCGCTCCAGCACCGTGAGCGGGGTCCGCCACTGGTCGGGGTCGTCATAGTTGCCGGCGGTGATGGCCACGGTAAGGTCCAGGTCGGGCAGGACGAACAGGCGCTGGCCGCCGTTGCCCATGCCGGCCACCAGCCGATGGCCCGCAATGGATTCGATGTACCACTGGTAGCCGTACTGCGCACCCCAGCTGGTCTGCAGGCGTGGCTGGAGCATCGTGTGGATCCAGTCGGCGGGGACGATCCGCTGACCGTCCCAGGCTCCCTCGGCCAGCACCAGCTCGCCGATCCTGGCCAGGTCGCGGGGCGCGAGTCGCAGTCCGGACGCGGCGGAGGCCACTGCGTCCGCGCCGGTCATCCACTCGAAACTGCCGATGCCCAGCGGCGCGAACAGCACGGCCTGCCCGTACTGCGGCAGCGACTGCCCGGTGCCGTCAGCGATCAGTCGGCCGAGCAGGGCCGTGGCACCGCCGCAGTAGGTCCATCGGGTGCCGGGCGGCTCGAGGATCGGCCGCTCCAGGACGTACCGGTACCGGTCCGGCGCCAGCTCCATCGCGATCTCGGCGTTGGCCGGGCTGTTGTACGGAAGATCTTCACGCCATTCCACGCCCAACGACATCGTCAACGCGTGCTCGACGGTGAGCCGGGCACGTTGGGGGTCGGCCGCCAGGTCGGGGTACTGCGGGAAACGCCGCAGAAGCGGCTCCTCCGGCGGCGGGACCAGCCCCTTGCCGAGCGCGATGCCGTACAACAGCGCGGTCACGCTCTTGGTAACTGACCGGATGTCGTGCAGCGTCTCGGGCCCGAACTCGACGGCGCCCAGCGAGTCGCCCCAGGCGTAGTCCTCGCCGGCCCCGTAGTACTCCAGCAAGGTTTGGCCACCGCGAACCGCCGCGACGGCGTGCAGGCCACCGACCTGACGAGTTTGGAGGACCTCGTCGAGGCGGTCACGCAACTGCGTCGTCATGGCACTCCGAGAGGGTGGTGTCGGCTAGCGGAACAGCACACCCGTTATACCGGAATCTCCGCCTCGGAGCGGCCCGCGTGGAGCGTCCAGCCCGGCCCGCCGCAGCTGCCCGCCGCGGCCATGATCCGGTCGTGAGAGACGCCACCTCCTGGCGCAGAGTCTCGACGTCCGGAACTGTGCCGGCCCACGTTGCGTACCACACCCTCAATGAGGTCGCTGTCAACGTTGCGCGGGTCGGCGTCGAGCACGCCAGACAACCCGCCACGTCCAGCGCGAACTGCCGACACACATCCGCATCTGCCGCCGGCCGTGCGCGGCGAGTCACACAGTTCAGGCGCCGAAGCCGGCGTAGCGACCTCCGTAGCGGCGCGCCAGCGATGACAGCTGCGCGACGCGGGCATGGTGGCCTGGGTCGGGTGGCAGATCGGTAAACGCCGCGGCGATATGTCGACGGTCCGGACGCGTCCGGCCTTCGATCGATTGATCGCTGACCTCGCCACCGAGATCCGTCAGGGCTGCCATGCATGCGGCGACGATGTCGGGCTCGTCTGGGATGTCGACGTAGTAGAAGGTTCGGCGAGGCGACGGCTCCGGGTAGTCACCGTAGTCCTCGGACATCGCCCAGTGCACCGGCCGACGCGCCTTCGGGCAGTGGTCCGTGATCGGTGAGCCGGTTGAGCAGCTGACGCACCAGGTCCGGTGGGAGCTCGTCAGCCAGGAGACGGGCATGCACGGTGACCAGCACGCCGAACAGCGCCTCGAGGTCCGGTGGGGGCAGTACTCGAGGGTGTGACTTCATGCAGGCCAGGTTACTGACATCGTCGCCGGGCACCGGTCTCCATGCCGGCAATGCTCCGAGATCGAGCGTCTACTCAAACGCGAAACCGGCTTCGACGATTAGTGATCGTCCGATCGCGTTGCGCTTTTTGCGGTCCTGTGACGTGCCCCGGTGGGATTCGAACCTGCATCGCCACAGTGCTCATTGCCGTATATCGCGTCACGCCGGCTAAATCGCCCGGTGTCGGACTGTGTCGACGTGTAGCGCCCGCTACGGATCCACGCCGATCACGCAATCGTCCATCGTGGGAACGTACGAATCGGCGGTGGATATGCACAACAAAAAGATCGGAGCTGAACTCGGTGCCAACATGCGCCAAACCATGGGGGAGCAGTGGGCGAGGGACAACCGCTACGCGTTCTACGAAACCGTGGCCTGGATGGTTCAATCGAGGATCGAGTTCAACTACACCGGTCTTGAGTAAAGCGGAGTGCGTGTGAGGAAGGGCGTTGGCGTCGCGCGCCGGTTGATCGGTGCAGGAACGGCCGCGGTGGCAGGAGCGGCGCTGGCGCTACTGCAGGGCTGCGGACTGTTGACCGAACCGGCGTACGTGTCGGCGTTGACGTGGTCTCCGGACGGGTACGTGTACTTCAAGCGCGATGTGGACGGCGGGGCCGGTGAGGTGTGGCGAGTGCGGCAGGGTGGGCGTGTCGAGCCCTTCCTCCGCAATTTCGAGGATCCCTGCGAGGGCGGCCCGGCATACGTGAATGTGGTGCGCGCCTTCGGCGAAGGTGGGCTGGCGGTGGGCTTCGAGTGCCTGACGTCGGCGGACCGGATCTACGTGGTCGATCTGCGGACCCGAGCGATGTCGCTTCTGCTGGGCGCCGATGACATACGCGATGCGACGCTGGACGCCAGCGGGATGCGGGGGTACGTGGCGCAGGAGAACGGCCGGTGTGCCTCGGTGGCAGGGTTCAGCGACGGCGCGTTGCGTGATCTCGACGTGCGCGTGCCGTCGATGAGCGGTGAGTGGCGACTGTCCGCCGCATACGGTGCAGGTCAGCGCGGATCGAAGAACGAGGGTTGCGCTGCCGCGGGCAAAGCCGTGTCGCCGGTGCTGACCGCCGACGGACGGTCGGTCGTGATGCTGGTGACCACGGCGCGGGCCGGGGGCGGGCTGAACCAGTCACTGGCGGACTCGTACGACTGGCAGGTCGGCTTCCTGGACGGTGACGCTGACACCGTTCGTATGGTCGGACCCGTCCTCAAAAGTGTGCCGCGCCTCGCCGTGTCACCGGACGGGACGAAGGTCGCGCTCGAGCGTAACGGTCCGACGGACGGGCTGCTGGTGATGGATGTCGCCAGCGGCGAGACGCAGTCAGTGGTCGCCGACAAGCGGGCCACTGACCCGGCGTTCTCGCCGGACGGGCGGACGATCGCCTACTGCAGCGACCTCACGTCGATCAAGTTTGTGCAGGTATCTTGACAGTTCAACACGCTCTGAGCGTAGGACAACGCCAGGCATGATCGGACCTGTGTTGCTCCGCCTGATCTATCTGGTGTTTTGCCGCATCGTCGGCTGGCTTGCCCTCCTGTGGCAGTGCGGCCAAAGATCTGGAGATCCTGGTCCTGCGCCACGAGAACGCCGTCCTGCGCCGGCAGCACCCGAAGCCGACCTCGCCGATCGGATGTGCGCCGCGTTGGGGCGATCGACCGTGACTCGCCATGAGTTGTCCCGCTATGAGCGTGGGGTCAGGCGGCCCCGCCGCCGGGCACTGGAAGTGTTGGCCGTCTGCCTCGACGTGCCGCTGCAGGATCTGCAGCGAACCAGCGCCGAGCGGCTCCAGCGCTGGCGCGCCACGATTATGTCGACGGATGCCAGTCTTGATCGGTGGTCGCCGACCACGGCGCGTTGATAGGAAGGTCGCCGTTGGGGGGTGCCTGCTGCTCGGTGTAGAGGACGATCGGTCGCGGGATACGTGGACGTCTGGCCGCTCATTCTCTGGGCAGATAGTCGCGTCGGCGCCGGTGCTTCGATCCGTCTCGCTCATGAGACTGGATCTGATCCGGGACGATGGCGTGGTGTTGATCGTGCGCGCGACGAAGAAGCTTCGCGACCGGATCGGTCCGCCGGACCTATGCGGCGGCGAGCAGTCCACGACGGTGCTCGGTGAGTGGTACGCGACCAGGTTCGGCTGGCGGCCGGACGTCCTGCTCCTGGTCAACGAGTCGACGTTGCTGCCCGTGCTGCTGCCGCTGGCGCCGGCCGCCACCGCACTGTCCCGGGCTGTCGACCGTATCGCCGTGGCAATGGCCACTCATGGCACCTCAGCCGCGATCATCGCTGCCGAGCTCGAACAGATGCGAACGCACCGGATCGGTACCACTGCCAACCGCGGTGTCGTCGGGATCATGAGCGAGTTCAGCCACCTCGCCGACGCCTACCGCGACCGGGGTAGGCAACCGAACCTCGACGAACTGGCGGCACGGCTCGCGACGACACCATGCAGCCCGCTGTACCGCACCCACATCAGTCCCGACCGTGCGTTCACCGCCCTCGTGCACACCATCCCGGAGTGAGCGCCGACTCGACGAGTGTTCGGCGGCCACTCCGCTGCCGACCGCCCGCGCCGTCCCTGCGGCGTGATCAACACCACCCATACCCGGACGATGGCAGACCGTTCGGGTTGCACACGGACTGGGTGAGGGATCCCGGACGAGCACCCATCGATCACCCACCCGGATGACCGCTGACGCGAAAAAGCCCCCCACCCGGAGAGAAATCCCAGGTCAGGGGCCTTCAAGGAGAGTACGCCGCGTAGGACTTGAACCTACAACCCGCAGATTAAGAGTCTGCTGCTCTGCCAGTTGAGCTAGCGGCGCCCGGCTGAACGGAGGTAACCCTAGCACGCCCTCCGTGGGCATCACCAACGAGATACCCCCGCCCGCCGGCCTCCGCCTTACTCCTCGTCGTCCTCCCAGAAGAAGTCCGTCTGCGGGGCCTGGTCAGGCTCCTCCTCCATCAGGTCGGAGTCGGGCCCGACAAGCTCGTCGAGTTCGTCGTCGGGCTGGTCCCACGTTGCGGGCGGGTTCGGCATCTCAGCTGTCATGGCACACCCCCAGGGGTACCGGTTGAGTTCCAATCTGGTGCCCGCGACCTACCCGGCGCCGACCGTCCTAACCGCAGCCGGCCAGGTGGACGCCCGCAGGACCAGGGTCGTGGGCATGAGCAGCTCTTCCGGGGTCCACCCGTTGGTGGTCATCGCGCGGCGGAGCATCCCGGCGGCGAGCACGCCCTGCTCAAAAACTCGCTGCCGGACCGTCGTCAGATCGAGCAATGCACTCAGTTCGTGGTCGTCGAAGCCGATGACCGATACGTGACGTCCGGTACGGCGAAGGGCGCTCAACGCGCCGAACGCCAATTCGTCCGATTCCGCGAAGACCGCGGTCGGCGGATCAGGGAGCGTGAGCAGGCGACGCATCGCCTGTTCGCCGCCGTCCATGCCGTGCGGCACGGAGATGACGAGGTCCTCCGAAAGCGGCACGCCCGCCTTGGCGAGCGTCTCCACGTACGCCCGCCGCCGGGCGTGGGCGACCGGCAGGAACATGCTCTGGTCGTTGTACGTGGAGATCATGCCGATCCGCCGGTGCCCCAGGTCGACGAGGTGCTGGACGGCGGTCGCCGCGGCGGCGACGTCGTCGATGCGCACGCAGCCGGCGCCCGGCACGTCGTGACCGACGGCGACGATCGGCACGCCGAGGCTGCCCAATGCGGACAACTCGGCGTCGGTGAACTGCATCGCGACGGTGAGGACGGCGTCGACCCGGCGGCGCAGCGGGAGCTGCCCGAAGAACCGCTGCCGGGCCGGGATGTCGCCGAGGTTGTACAGCAGGAGATCGAGCGAGTGCTCACGAAGTACCGACTCGGCTCCCGCGACGATCTGGCCGAAGAACCAGCGGGAGGCGTACGGCACGATCACCCCGACCGTGTGGGTGCGGCCGGTGGCCAGGCGCGACGCGAACGGCGAGACGACGTACGACAGCGACTGGGCGGCCTGCAGCACACGGTCGCGCGTCTCGTCGGCGACGTTGGGCAGCCCACGGAGCGTGCGTGACACGGTGGCCGTCGAGACGCCGGCCAGCCGGGCCACGTCTTCCATGCTGACGGAACCGGGAATGTCGGCCACAGGGCGAGGCTAGCAACAGGGAGCCCCTCAGCAATATGTCCACCGTGTTACTCACTCGTTATCGATGAATGTACTAGAAGGACTCGACAAACCAACCTTGCAAGCGCTTACATCCGAGGAACACAGCACACCGGTACGTGGGCGGCGCTGTTCGCCCGCCCGGACCGGGTCTAGCCAAAGGAGGCTAACCATGGCCGTCCCCTCGTGGCGGCGTCGGGCGTTCGCGCTCGCCGGTGTTGCCGCACTGGCTCTCGCGGCAGCCGCATGCGGTAGCGACAGCGACTCCGGCTCCAGCAGTGCAGACAAGCCCGAGTGCGCACCCTTCGCGCAATACAGGGTCGACAAGAAGGCGACCGTTTCGATCTATGCGACGATCCGCGACACCGAGGCCGACAAGCTGACGCAGTCGTGGAAGCAGTTCGAGGACTGCACGAACATCAAGATCGAGTACGAGGGTTCCGGCGAGTTCGAGACCCAGATCAAGGTTCGTGCCGACGGTGGCCAGCCGCCGGACATCGCGGTCTTCCCGCAGCCCGGTCTGCTCGCGTCGTTCGCCAAGGCCGGCCAGCTCAAGGAGCTGCCCGCCCCGGTCAAGACGAACCTCGAGAAGAACTGGTCGAAGGACTGGGCGAAGTACGCCACGGTCGACGGCAAGATCTACGGCGTTCCGCTGGGTGCGAACGTCAAGTCGCTGGTCTGGTACTCGCCGCAGCTCTTCAAGGACAAGGGCTGGAAGGTCCCGGCCACCTGGGACGAGATGATCAAGCTCAGCGACGACATCGCCGCGAGCGGCATCCAGGCCTGGTGCGCGGGCATCGAGTCCGGTGACGCGACCGGCTGGCCGGCCACCGACTGGATCGAGGACATCGTCCTGCGTGACCAGGGTCCGGACGTCTACGACCAGTGGGTCAACCACCAGATCCCGTTCAACGACCCGAAGATCTTCTCGGCTGCCGAGCGCACCGCGTCGATCCTCAAGAACCCGAAGTACGTCGGCAACCCGAAGACGATCGTGACCACCTCGTTCCAGGAGGGTGGCCTGCCGGTCAAGGAGAAGAAGTGCGGCCTGCACCGCCAGGCGAACTTCTACTCCAACCAGTGGCAGAAGGGCACGAAGGTCGCTGAGGACGGCGACGTGTTCGCGTTCTACTTCCCGCCGCTGGACCCGGCCAAGGGCAAGCCGGTCCTCGTCGGTGGCGAGTTCGTCTCGGCCTTCGCGGACCGTCCCGAGGTTGTGAAGGTGCAGACCTACCTCGCCTCCGGTGAGTGGGCGAACAGCAAGGCCAAGCTCGGTGACTGGATCTCGGCGAACAAGAGCCTGGACGTCAGCACCGTGACCGGCACGATCGACAAGCTGTCGGTGACGATCCTGCAGGACCCGGCCACCGTGGCACGGTTCGACGGCTCGGACCTGATGCCCGCCCAGGTCGGCTCGAAGTCCTTCTGGACCGGCATGACCGACTGGATCAACGGCACCAAGGACACCAAGGCGACGCTGGACTACATCGAAGGCACCTGGCCCAAGTAGCCACTGAGTCCGGGTCCGGCGCCGCGCACCGCGGCGCCGGACCCGGCTGGTCGGAGGACACCCCATGGAGTACGACTTCTCCGGAGACGTCGCCAAGATTTGGCCGGCGCTCATGTATATGGGCGCCTTCATCCTCGTGGTCGGCGCGCTGCTGTTCGTGCTGGACATTCTGCCCAGATGGGGGAAGAACAAGGAGCGGCTGCAGGCGGCCGGGTTCCTCGGCCCGGCGCTCGTCCTGCTCTGCCTCGGCCTGGTGTATCCGCTGGTGCGCACGGTGTACCTCTCGTTCTACGACAAGCTGGGCCAGAACTTCGTCGGGTTCGAGAACTACACCTGGATCTTCACCAACGACGACACGCTGCTGATGCTGCGCAACACCCTGCTCTGGGTGGTGTGCGTGCCGCTGCTGTCCACGGCGTTCGGTCTGATCTATGCGGTACTGGTGGACAAGGCCCGCGGCGAGGGGATCGCGAAGTCGCTGATCTTCATGCCGATGGCGATCTCGCTGGTCGGCGCCGCCATCATCTGGAAGTTCATCTACGCCTTCCGTGAGGCGGACCAGGAGCAGATCGGTCTGCTCAACCAGATCCTGGTGTGGCTCGGCAGAGAGCCGCAGCAATTCCTGAGCAACTCCCCTGGCAACACCTTCTACATGATCGTGATGCTGATCTGGATTCAGGCCGGCTTCGCGATGGTCATCCTGTCGGCGGCGATCAAGGCCATCCCGGCCGAGATCGTGGAGGCGGCCCGGCTCGACGGGGCCAACCCCTGGCAGATGTTCTGGCGGGTGACGATGCCCAGCATCCGCCCGGCGGTCGTGGTGGTCGTCGTGACCATCACCATCGCCACGCTGAAGGTCTTCGACATCGTTCGGACCTCGACCGGCGGTCAGTTCAAGAGCAGCGTGCTCGCCCTGGAGATGTACAACCAGGCGTTCCGCGCCTACGACAGCGGCCACGGCTCCGCCCTGGCGGTGCTGCTGTTCGTGCTTGTGGTGCCGATCGTCATCTACCAGGTCCGGCAGCTGCGGCACCGAACGGAGTCCCGATGAGCAGCACCGTCAGCACCGACGCTCGCGAGGCCAACCCGCTCTACCGGCCCGCGCCGACCTCCATCGCCGGACGCGTGCGGCAGAAGCTCACCTCCCGTGTGGCGAGCGTGATCTCGATCATCATCGCGATCGTCTGGACCATCCCGACGTTCGGCCTGTTCGTCTCGTCGCTGCGACCCGAGAACGACATCAAGACCACGGGCTGGTGGACGTTCTTCAAGAACCCCACCCTCACGCTGGACAACTACAACGAGGTCATCTTCGGTACCTCGGCCACCTCCGGCCGCCTTGCCAGCTACTTCGTCAACTCGCTGGTCATCACGGTGCCGGCCGTACTGTTCTCGGTCACTCTCGCCGCGATGGCCGCGTACGCGCTGTCGTGGCTGAACTTCCGCGGCCGGGACTGGGTCTTCATCGGCGTGTTCGCCCTGCAGATCGTGCCGCTCCAGATGGCCCTCATCCCGGTACTGAAACTGATGAGCGGGTACACGAATCTGGGTGGTGGCTTCTTCGCGGTGTGGTTCGCCCACACCTGCTTCGGCCTGCCGCTCGGCGTGTTCCTGTTGCACAACTTCATGTCGGAACTCCCGAAGGACCTGTTCGAGGCGTCCAAGGTCGACGGGGCCGGACCCGCGATGACGTTCCGGCGGATCGTCCTGCCGCTCATCACCCCGGCGCTTGCATCGCTGACCATCTTCCAGTTCCTGTGGATCTGGAATGATCTACTGGTGGCGCTGGTCTTCACGTCCGGGCCCGGCTCCCGGCCGCTGACCGTCCGGCTGGCCGAGCTGGCCGGCACGCGGGGCAACGACTGGCAGCGACTGACCTCCGGCGCGTTCGTGTCGATGATCATTCCGCTCGTCGTCTTCCTGTCCCTGCAACGCTATTTCGTACGCGGCCTGCTGGCCGGTGGAGTCAAGGGGTGAGTCAGCTGGAGTGGTGGCGCGATGCCGTGATCTATCAGGTGTACCCGCGGTCGTTCGCCGACGCTGACGGCAACGGGCTCGGGGACCTGCGCGGCATCACGTCGCGCCTCGACCACCTGGTCGAGTTGGGCGTCGACGCCCTGTGGCTGTCGCCGTTCTACCCGTCACCCCAGCACGACGCGGGGTACGACGTCGCGGACTACCGCGATGTCGACCCGCGCTTCGGCACGCTGGCCGACTTCGATGACCTGGTGGCCGCGGCCAAGGATCGGGACCTGCGGGTCGTCGTCGACCTGGTGCCCAACCACACCTCCTGGGACCACGAGTGGTTCCAGGAGGCGCTCGCCGCCGGGCCCGGCAGTGCGGCGCGCGAGCGGTACCACTTCCGCAAGGGCCTCGGCGTCGACGGGGAACTGCCGCCCAACAGCTGGCAGAGCGTCTTCGGCGGGCCGGCCTGGACGCGGGTTCCGGACGGTGAGTGGTACCTCCACCTGTTCGACACCAGCCAGCCGGACCTCAACTGGGACCTCCCCGAGGTCCGCAAGATGTTCGAGGACGTCCTGCGGTTCTGGCTCGACCGGGGTGTCGACGGCTTCCGGGTCGACGTCGCCCACGGCCTGGTCAAGGAGAGCGGCCTGCCCGAGTGGACCGAGGCGCAGGTGCCGATCACCAGCCCCGGTGCCGAGCACCGCATCCCGCCGATGTGGGACCAGGACGGCGTGCACGACGTGTACCGGCAGTGGCGCCAGGTCCTGGACAGCTACGACGGCGACCGGATGATGGTGGGGGAGGCCTGGGTGGCGCCGGCCGAGCGGCTGGCCCGCTACGTGCGTCCGGACGAGATGCACCAGGCGTTCAACTTCAACTACCTGATGGCGCCGTGGACGGCACAGGACCAGCGCATCGCGATCGAGACCAGCCTCGCCGGGGTCGAGCCGGTCGGCGCGATCTGCACCTGGGTGCTGTCCAACCACGACGTCGTGCGCCACGCCAGCCGGCTGGGCTTCCCGCCGGGCTACTCCACCCAGGGCGGCATCGGCATCGGCGACCCGCCGCCGGACGAGGCACTGGGCCTGCGCCGCGCCCGGGCCGCCACGATGCTGATGCTCTCGCTGCCCGGCTCGGCCTACCTCTACCAGGGCGAGGAGGTCGGGCTGCCGGAGCACACCACGCTGCCCGACGAGGTACGCCAGGACCCCACGTGGTTCCGGTCGAAGCATGAGGTACGGGGCCGCGACGGCTGCCGGGTGCCGATCCCGTGGGAGCCGGGCGTGGCGGCGTACGGCTTCAGCCCGAACGGCCAGTCGTGGCTGCCGCAGCCCGGTGACTGGGACCGCTTCGCCGCCGACCGTCAGCGCGGGGTGCCGGGGTCGACGCTGACGCTCTACATCGAGGCGATCCGGCTGCGCCGCAAGCACGGCCTCGGCGGGGGAACGCTGACGTGGTTCGATGGTGATGATCTGGTCGATTTCCGCAACGGCGGCGTCCGGGTGATCACCAACTTCGGCGCCGTGCCGGTCCCGCTGCCCCCGGGTGAGGTGCTGCTCGTGAGCGGCGACCTCGCGGCCGACGGCAGCCTGCCGCCGGACACCACCGCCTGGGTGCGCGCGTGACACGACCGGTTACCGTGGCAGGATGACCGCACTCTTCGCGTGGGTGTACAGCTACCTCGCCACCGTCGTCGACGCCTCGACGCTCGAGCTCGGTGGTGAGGTCGCCAAGCGGCGGCCGCGGGCCAGCGGCGGCCTGATCGGCGCCTGCTGCTGCGCCGTGGTGGTGATCATCGCGGTCGTGGTGATCCTGATCGTGGTGCGCCGCAGGCGCCCGCGTCAGTAGGGCTCGGCACATGAGGCGTCCGGTTGTCCGGGCCCCTCATGTCGTCATGCCCGCCCGGCGGCTGCCCTGCTTCACTGCGCTGGCGCTGCCCTCACCTCGGTGGCATCGCGACCGATTGGGAAGGTTGCGAGCCACCGTGAAGGGAACCATGTTGCCATGGCGCGAGTTCTGCTCATCGACGACAATGCGGAGATCCGGGAGACGACGGCCATCCGGCTCCAGATCGGTGGTCACCACGTGATCACCGCGGCAAGCCCGCAAGAGGCAATGGACGTCGCCGACGAGCACCCACACTTCGACGTGGCCGTGCTCGACTTGCACCTGCCCAAGGTCGCCGGCGACGAGCTGCTCGACCTCCTGCGTGCCCACCGAACCACGGCCGACCTGCCGGTCGTGTTCTACAGCGCCAACGCCCCGCACGCCACCTCGGTGCACGGCCTGTCGCTGGCCGACACGAGGCTGACGAAGGGCCGCCCGCTGAACAACCTCCTTTCCACGATCAACTGCCTGTCGCATTAGGATTTTTGTCGTACGGGTGTTCTAGGTTGATGGTGTGGGTGAGGCACTGGCAGAGTTCGCACCGATCGACTGGCATGCCAGGTTCCTGGCGGCACAGGCGGAACGGCAACGCAAGCGCGACCTCCGCGCCGCGGCACGGGCGGAGTTCGCCGAGGCACGTCGACATGGCTTGCGGGCCCGGCACGCGGCCAAACTGGCGCGGCTGGCTGCCGCTCGTGGAGCGCCGCTGACGCCAGCGGCCGAGCCCACGTGCACCGCCGCCGCGACCACCCACATGGACGCCGAACGGCCCTGGTCCGCCGCTGAGCTGGCCCGCGCTGCCGTCCGTCCCACTCGTGCTGTTCTCGAGCCCGCCCGTGGCGCTGAGTCCGCTCGCGGCGGCGTTGAGCCTGCTCGTGCTGTCTTCGAGTCCGCTTGTGGCGCTGAGTTCGCTCGCGGCGGCGTTGAGCCCGCCCGCAGTGGTGCTGAGCCTGTCCGCGCTGCCGTCGATCCCGCCCGTGGTAGCGCTGAGTCGCCTCCTGCGGCCGTCCGTCCTGCCCGCGCTACCGCTGAGCCGGTTCCTGTGGCGGCTGGGCGTGCCCGTGTCGTCGCTGAGCCGGCCTGCGCCGTAGCCCGTCCAACCAGGACTGCCGCTGAGCCAGCCCGTGCGGCGGCTCAGCGTGCCCGTGCCGCTGGTGGGCCGGCCCGCGCCTCTGCCGGTCCTGACCGCGCCACCGCTGAGCCGGCCCGTGTGGCAGCTGAGCATGCCCGTGTTGTTGCTGAGGCCCGTCTCACCCGCACCACCGCTGAGCCGGTTCCTGTGGCGGTTGAGCCCACCCGGGTTGCCGCCGAGTCGGCCCGAGGCGCCGTCGAGCCCATCGCCGATCGGAGGGACACGGACCGGCCCGAGCCGTCGTCGCATCGTGCTACGCAGAGTCTCGACGAGGGGCCGGTGGGGTGCCGCCCGGTGCGAAACGACGGCGACGCGGCGTCCGGGTTCGCAGGTGAGGCACGGTGTGAGAGTCCGGCAACCGCCGACCCGAATCCGCCCGCCCAGCGGCAGCCGCCGGCCCGTAGGCGTCCCGCCCTGTCGTGGACGGAACACATGGCGGATCCGGCTGCTGTCGTGCGCACGCCGGCGGCCGGGCTGTTCGCTCCCATCGGCCTGTCCCCGCTCGCCCGGCCGTGCCCTTTCGCCCGAACGTCGGTGCCGGGCCGGCGTGGGCCACCGTTGCGAGTGACAGCCGGGCGAGCGGGGCCGACATCGGTCGAGCGCTGGCCCGCCGTGCTTGGAGTCGTCATCCGCCGCCGAGCGACCGCTCACTCTCACCGCTGACCGGTAGTTCGCCGCATGCGTCGAGGATTTGCTCAGGCGGCGATCCGTCATGCGCACAACCGCGCCGTGGGTGGCACGCCGAAGGGTCCACCGCTTCGGGTGCATCGCGTTCGGCGTGATCGCGTCGGCGGCAGACAGGGTTATGGGCGGGCTGTCGTGCCGGGAAGCTGGTCACACCTGGGGGATCCCGCCGCGCTGGCTGGCCGCTGTGCTGGCCGCTGTGCTGGCTGGTTGGCCGCCGCGCTGGCTGGCCGCTGTGCTGGCCGCTGTGCTGGCTGGTTGGCCGCCGCGCTGGCTGGCCGCCGTGCTGGCCGCCGTGCTGGCCGCCGTGCTGGCCGCCCCGGCTTGTCGTCGTCCTGGTTTGCCCGCCGCCCAATCGGGCGTCGTGGTCGGGTGCCGCCCCAGCCGCTCGCCGCTCCAACCGGTCGCCGTTGGTTGGGGTGCTGTTGGTTGGGTGCTGTTGGTTGGGTGCCGTGGTTGTCGGGTGCCGTAGTTGTTGAGTGCCGTGGTTGGGCGTCGTGGTCGGTCGCCCCAATCGGCCGCTGCCCCAATCGGCGCCGCCCCAATGGGGTGCCGTGGCTGGGTGCCGTGGTCTGGCACCGCCCCAATCGGGCGTCGTGGTCGACCGCACAATCGGCCGTCGTCCCGCTTGGGCGTTGTTCCGCTTGGGCGTTGTTCCGCTTGGGCGTTGTTCCGCTTGGGCGCCGTCCCGATCGGGTGCTGGCCTGGTTGGTCGTCGTCCGATTGGGCGTTCGATCGGTCGCTGTCCTGGCCGTAACGAGGACGAGCACCATGTGGGCGGTATGAGTGCCGCAGGTGCGGCTGTGAAAAAAGGAGCTGCCTCGCGGGTCGCGGTGGCCCTAGGGCTGTGCCTCATTGTGCTCCACGGCGTTCCTCGCCGCCAATCAACATCCGCGGTCGCGGTGGGCTGCGTCAGCCGGGTCGGCGGTGGTGCTGGCCGGGGAGGGGACGGCGCAACCTTGCGGCAACTGAACGCCTACAGGCCCAGCACCCTGTGGTTTTCAACATTGGGGCTGCCGATGTCGTCCGGTTGGAAGGGCCTGCCTGATGCGAGTTTTCCTGCGTGCCGCCGTCGTCGTCAGTGTCGCGGCCGGCGGGCTGGCCGGGGTCTCGGCGGCTGCTGTCGCGGCGCCCGCTGAAGGGCGGATCGTCGGGGCGAACGAGGCCGGGGTCATCCGCGATCGTTACATCGTTGTCCTCAAGGACTCCGCCCACGCCGACGCCAGTGTGCTCGCCGGCAAGGTGGGTGGCAAGGTGCGGCGGTCGTTCAGCAAGACCCTCAACGGATTCTCGGCCCAGCTTACGGAAAAGGGCGCCAAGCGCCTCGCCGCCAACCCCCTCGTAGCCTACGTCCAGCAGGACAAGACCGTGAAACTCGCGGACACGCAGTATTCGGCGCCGTGGGGGCTGGACCGCATCGACCAGGCCGGCCTCCCCCTCAGCGGAACGTACACGTACCCCAACGCCGCCTCGAACGTCACCGCCTACGTGCTCGACACCGGGATCCGGACGACGCACAGCGAGTTCGGCGGGCGGGCCCGGTCCGGCTACGACTTCGTCGACAACGACACCGACGCGAGCGACTGCCACGGTCACGGCACACACGTCGCCGGGACGATCGGCGGCACCACCTACGGCGTCGCGAAGGGCGTCCGGTTGGTCGGCGTGCGCGTGCTGGACTGCCAGGGCTCCGGCAGCTACTCCGGCATCATCGCCGGCATCGACTGGGTCACGGCCAACGCGCAGAAGCCCGCCGTCGTCAACATGAGCCTCGGCGGCGGCGCCAGCGCCGTGCTCGACCAGGCCGTCCGTAGCTCCATCGCCGCCGGGGTCACCTACGCCGTCGCCGCGGGCAACGAGAACCAGGACGCCTGCACGGTGTCTCCCGCCCGTACTGCCGAGGCGATCACGGTCGGCGCCGTCGACGCCAACGACACGCGGGCCTCGTTCTCGAACTACGGCGCGTGCGTGGACATCTTCGCGCCGGGCGTGGCGATCACCAGTGCGAGCCGCGCGTCGGACTCCGGCACCACGGTCATGAGCGGCACCTCCATGGCCACGCCGCACGTCGCCGGGGCCGCGGCCCTGTACCTCTCGGCCAACCCGTCGGCCACCCCGGCCGCCGTGCGTGACGCCCTCGTCACCAACGCCGTGCAGAACGCCGTCACCAACCCCGGCGCCGGCTCGCCGAACCGGCTCCTCGTCACCGTCGGCACGCCCGTCCCGGTCGTCGTCCCCACCCCGGTCACCACCCCCGTGACCATGCCGGCCCCGGTGGCCGTGCCCTGCAACGTGCAGCGCAACGACGCCGACGTGGTCGTGCGTGACCGCGGCCAGGGCACCAGCCGTGTGGTCGTCAGCGGCTGCCCCGGCAAGGCGTCGCGGGCGACCCGCGTCGAGGTCCACGTCGTGCACCCCAAGCGCGGTGACCTGGTGGTCGAGCTGATCGCGCCGAACGGCTCGGTGAAGCGGCTCAAGGGCGCCAACAACAGGGACAAGGCGGCCAACCTGAACGCCGTCTACACCGTGAACATGTCGAGCCGCCAGAAGAACGGCGCGTGGAAGCTGCGGGTCCGCGACTCGTACAAGGGTGCCGCCGGCTACCTCGACAGCTGGACGCTGACGGTCTAGGAGGCTCACACGGTGGCGCGGCGCTCCACGGTCTCGACCAGGCGCTGCGCCACCGTCGACAGCGGCAGGTCCAGCCGGCTCGCTGTGCGTTGCAGGCCGTCGAGCGCGGCCTCGGCCGAGCAGCCCCGCTGGACCATCATGATGCCGATGGCCCGGTTCACCGTCTCGCCGTCGGCCAGGGCCTCGGCCAGCGCCGCGTGCAGCCCGGCCTGGCGGCCGCGGTCGAGGACGGCGGCCAGCAGCAGCCCGGCGTGTTCGGCGACCAGCACGGCGGTCAGCCCGACGTCCGCGGTGAACCGGCCCGACTCGGCCGAATACACCGTGAGCGCGCCGACCACCTGCTCGTCGATGTCGACCGGCACGGTGAGCACACCCCGCACACCGGCCGCGAGGGCCCGCTCGCGCCACTCCGGCCAGCGGGTGTCGACGGTGAGATCGTCGCTCAGGATGAGATCCCTGGCGCGGATCGCCTCCATCGAGGGCCCGGTGCCGCTGTGGTACTGGCTGTCGAGAAGCTCCTCGGGCAACTCGGACGACGCCGCCGCGGTCGACGGCCCGCCCGCCCGTACCAACGTCACCGCGCACCATGACGCGCCCTCCACGAGATCGGCCGCGGTGTCGACGAGATCCTCGAGCGCCTCGTCGAGGTCGTCGCTGGCGATGAGGCGTGCGGTGAGCTGTCGCAGCACCGCGGCGATCTCCACCGTGTGGAGGTCAGTCACATTTCCCCCTTCAGCCGCGCAGGCAACAGCATTCGGCGCCCGCACCGGGGGCCTACTACCCGAACGCGGCTGATCTCAATCGTCTCAACCGTCCAGCAATGCCCTCCGCAGGCCGTCGAGTGTCCGGCTCAGCAGCCGGGACACATGCATCTGGGATATTCCCAGGTCAGCGGCGATCTGCGCCTGGGTGCGGTTGCCGTAGAAGCGCAGCGAGAGAATGCGCCGTTCGCGCTCTGGCAGACGGGCGATGAGCGGTTTGATCGCTTGGCGGAACTCCACCCCGTCGATGTCCCGGTCGTCGTCGCCGAGAACGTCGGCGAGCGTGCCGGCGTCGTCGTCCCCGCCGAGCGGCGCGAAGAGCGAGACCGGCCGGTACGCCGAGGACGCGACCAGGGCCTCGAGGATCTGGTCCTCGTCGACCCCGAGATGGTCCGCCACGTCGCGTGGCGTCGGTGACCGGCCCAGGCGCTGGCCGAGCGTGTCGCGGACCCGGTTGATCTCGATCCGCAGCTCCTGGAGCCGGCGGGGGACGTGCACGCCCCAGCCCTTGTCCCGGAAGTACCGCTTCAGCTCACCCACGATCGTGGGCGTCGCGTAGCCGCCGAAGTCGGTGCCGTAGTCCGGGTCGAAGCCGTCGATCGCCTTCATGAGCCCGAGCGCGGCGACCTGGCTGAGGTCGGCCGGTGACTCACCCATCCCGTGGAACCGGCGGGCGAGCCGGTCGGCGAGCGGCAGGCTGTGCTCGATCGCCCGCTCCCGTAACGCGTTGCGCCGCGGGTCGTTCCGGTCCATCGCCGCCGCCTGGCGCAGCAGCTCGTTGACCGTGGTCCACTGGCTCGGCGGATCGGTCTCGTCGCCGTCGGTCTCCTCGACGGGCGGTGACCCGGCCGGCGGGTCGTCGTACGCGCGGAGCTGCTTCGCCGCCCCGATGATCTCGAGGACGTCGAGCACAAGGTCGGTGGCGCCGGGTGCGTGCAGGGCGCCGCCGCGTTCCTGGGCCTCGAGCTGGGCGCGCAGCAGCGTGTCGGCGGCGGCGCAGTCGAGGAGGCGGAGGCGGGAGAGGTCGACGGTCAGGCGCATCTGCCCGGCGTCGAGACGCTCGAACAGCGCAACGCGCAGATCGAGGCTTGCCGCGTAGTCGAGGATTCCGGACGGGCGTAGAACTTCGTCGTCGCCATTGCGCCAGGTCTCCAGTGAAAGTACCGAATCATATCGGTTCTTTTCTATGGGCATTGTCTCCATGGTGGAGACTCCCCCCTATCCCATCGCGTTGCGGGGCAAGGCGATTCGCGGTTGAGCGTGCGGTCTTGGACGTGGGCGGATTTGCTTTCCGCATCACTGTACGCACGGCGAAGTCGCCGATTTCCATGCGAAGGGGTGACCTGCCGGGTGAGGTTTTCCCGTCAAATTCGCAGCGTTGCCCAGACGACTTTGCCGTCGGGTACGGGCGTGTAGCCCCAAGCGGCGGTCAACGCACTGATGACGAGCAGGCCGCGACCGTCCTCGCGCAGGGAGTCGTTCGTGGCACCGGGCCGGGGCAGCGCGGAACTGTGGTCGCGCACGGAGATGTGCAGCCGCCGCCGGCGCAGCCCCACGCAGACCTCCATCTCGGTCCGGGCGTGGCGCACGACGTTGCTGACCAGCTCGGTGACGACCAGCTCGGCGAGGTCGCCGATCCGGCCGACCCCCCACAGCCGGCACGCGCGGCCGACCAGGTGCCGGGCCGCGGCGGTCGCGTCGACCATCGGCTGCAGGGTGGCCCGCAGGCGGTGCGGCGCCGAGGAGTCCGGCCGGTGGGCGAGCGCCGCGTCGGTGGTGGGGAAGAGCGGCACGAGGCGCGCGACCGCCATGCGGTCGAGGGCGGAGGCCAGCGACGGGGGAGCGGCGGCCAGGGTGACGGCGCTGCCGGGCCACGCGGCGGCGTGCTGGGCGAGCGCGGGCAGTACCGTCAACGCCACGTCGTCACGGTGGCGCAGGTCGGCGACGTCCAGCACGATCACCGAGGGCTCGGCCGCGAGACACGCGATGACGGCCGAGCGCAGCGAAGGGCAGGTGTCGACGTCCAGCACGCCTCCGAGGCGCACGACGGTGGCGTCACCCCGCCGCTCGACGCTGGCTCGCAGATCTCCCGCCCTCATGGGGTGATGCTCTACCCGCCCGCGGCGTTATAAACACCACGGGCGGGCAGAGCGCGATTCTTCTGGTGTCTACACCGGTGCGGGTACCTTTTCCGCGCTCCACGCGAGCGTGCAGATCTCCGCCACGTGCGCGTCGGTGAGCGGGGCGAAATTGTTGTAGTAGAGCCCGAGTGCGTGGAATTCGCGCGGGCTGTGGATGTCGAGCACCGCGTCCACGTCGGAGGCGAGGAGGTCGACCGACTCGGCCGCGCACACCGGTGCGGCGAACACGAGGTGAGCCGGCTTGCCCGCCCGCAGGGCCCGCGCCGCCGCCCGGGCGGTCACCCCGGTGGCCAGGCCGTCGTCGACCATCACCACCACCCGTCCGGTCACATCGGGAGCCGGTCGGGTCCCGCGGTAGCGCTCCTGGCGCCGGCGCAGCTCAGCACGCTCGCGCTGGACCGCGGGGGTCATGTCGCTCACGGTGAGCCCGACGCAGGCGAGTTCGCTGCGGTCGAAGACCGGCGGGCCGTTCTCGGCGATCGCCCCGACCCCGTGGTCCGCCTGCCACGGCAGGCCGATCTTGCGTGAGATGACCAGGTCGAAGTCGGCGCCGATGGCCTCGGCCACCGTGTATCCGACCGGGACCCCGCCGCGTGGCAGGGCGAGCACCAGTGGCGTCTGCGCGGTAACGGTGGCCGGGAACTGCCGCAGGTGAGCCGCGACCGTGGTGCCGAGCAAGCGGCCGGCGGCCGTCCGGTCCGCGAAGCGCTCGTGTTCAGGCGGCCACATGGGCGTAGCCTTCCACTCGGGAGCTTTCCACTCGGGAGCCTTCCACTCGGGCGGCCCGGAGGCCGGACACATCGATCCGCATCAAGCGGACACCCCCTTCACTCACGCGGTGAGGTCGGCGACACCAGCACCGTCCCCGTCGTCGCTATGCCGCGGCGCCGCGTTCGGTGCGAAGCCTACCCCTGGCTGACCTGCGAAAATTCGGGAATGGGCGACGAATCCGGGGTGATGGCGGCCCACCGGTCACCACCGTGGCCGGTGCGCCTGGGGTGGTGGTTGGGGTGACTTCGGCAGAATGGCCGGATGGACTCCTCGCTGGCCGTCTTCGACATCGACGGGGTCGTGGCCGACGTCCGGCACCGGCTCCGCCACCTCGACCGCCGCCCCAAGGACTGGGCGCGGTTCTTCGCCGCGGCCGGCCGCGACCCGGCGCTGGAGGAAGGGATCGAGCTCGCCCGGCGGTATGCGCAGGAGCACATCCTCGTCTGGCTGACCGGCCGCCCGGAGCACCTGCGCCAGGTCACGACGGATTGGCTGCACCAGTACGATCTGCCCGCCGAGTTGCTGTTCATGCGCCCGGCCGGGGACCGCCGCCCGGCCCGCGAGTTCAAGGCCGGTCAACTGGCCCGGATGGCGCGGGAATCGACGATCGAGATCGTCGTCGACGACGACCCCGAGGTGGTGGCGAAACTGCGCAAGCTCGGCCACCCCACGCGGCTCGCCGACTGGGTGCCCCACTCGTCCACGCTCCAGACCGCGCAGGAGCGCGAAGGCCGGACCTGACCGGACCCTAGGCCAGCGTGGCCAGGCCGGAGGTCAGCACCGACGACAGCGCCACGGCCGGCATCGGACGGGCGAACAGGAAGCCCTGGGCGAGGCTGCACTCCAGCTCGCGCAGCACGGAGGCCTGGCCCGTCGTCTCGACGCCCTCGGCGACCGGCTGGAGGTACATGCTCCGCGCCAGCTCGACCACCGCGCGGAAGAGCGCCTTGTCCTGGCGTTCCTCGATCCGGGAGACAAACGCCCGGTCGATTTTCAGTACGTCGATCGGCAGCGTCCGGAGGTAGGCGAGCGACGAGTACCCCGTCCCGAAGTCGTCGATCGCGATGCGGATGCCGAAGGCGCGCAGGCGGGCCAGCCGGCGGCTCACCTCGGCCGTCTCCTGCAGCGACGCCGTCACGAGCACCGTCTCGGTGATCTCCAGTACCAGCGCGGTGCCCGGGAGGCCGGTCCGCTTCAGGGTGGCGAGGACCTCGTCGGCGAACTTCGGGTTGCGCAACTGGCGGCCGGAGACGTTGACGGTCACCGAGATCCCGTGCTCCTCGTGCCACGCCCGGGCGTCCGTGCACGCCTGCTCCAGCACCCAGGAGCCGATCCGGCCGATCAGCCCGATCTCCTCGGCGACCGGCACGAACGTCGCCGGCGAGACCGGGGTGCCGTCGGGCGCCGTGAACCGCAGCAGCGCCTCGACCGCGGCGACGCGTGCCGTCCCCACGTCGACCACCGGCTGGTAGTGCACGGCGAAGCCGCCACCGCCGTCAACGGCGGCGCGCAGTTGGTCGGCGAGCACCGTGTGCGCGACGTGCGCCTCGCGCAGCGCCTGGTGATACCGCACGAACCGGTTCCGGCCCGCCTCCTTCGCCGCGTACAGCGCGATGTCCGCGTTCTGCAACGCCTCGCCGGTCGTGACCGGGCGACCCGCGTACGCCCCGATGCTCGCGGTCAGCCGCAGCTCGCGGCCCGCGACCTCGTACGGCCGGGCAAGCTCCGCCACGGCCCGCGCGGCGAGCCCGTCGATCGTGTCCGGCGCGCAGATCACCGCGAACTCGTCGCCGCCGAGCCGGGCGATCACGTCGCCCGGGGAGGCCACCGACCGCAACCGTGCCGTCGCCTCCAGCAGCAGCTCGTCGCCGGCCGGATGGCCGAGCGTGTCGTTGACGTCCTTGAACCCGTCGAGGTCGACGATGAGCAGTCCCAGTTCGCCGGGCGCGTCGACCTGGATCTGGAGGCTCTCGCGGAAGAGATCCCGGTTCGCCAGGCCGGTCAGGACGTCGTGCTGGGCGCGGAAGGCGAGCTCCCGCTGCAGGCTCACGCGCTCGGTGAGCGCCCGCCCGAGGCGCAGCACCAGCGCCACCATCAGCGCGCCGGTGAGGATCGCCTGGACCAGCGCGTGCCGCCACGAGTCCGCACCCGGGCGCAGGAACAGGTCGGCGACGAGCACGGCGGGGCCGAGCAGGGCCAGGCCGACGAAGCCGGCGATCGGCGTGCCGCCCTCGGCCGAGGCGGGGCGGGGCTGCTCACCGGCCCGGCGCACGTCCGGGTGCAGCGTCGCGGCGGCGAGCAGGAAGCTCCAGACGAGCCAGCCGATCGAGGTGACGGAGCTGATCACGGTGGCGCCGCGGCCCAGCACGTACATGACGACGTACGTCGCGTCGGTGAGCACCATCGCGGAGATCGAGCCGAGCAGCAGGAACGCGGCCACGCCGGGCCGCAGCGCGGATCCGAGCCGCAGCAGCAGCGCCACGACCAGCAGCTCGCAGATGGCGAGCAAGGTGATCCCGGCCGTGGTCAACTGGTCCAGCCCGGCGCGGTGCAGCAGCGGGTACAGGACGAAGGCCCACGTCACCTGGGCACTGCCGATCGCGACGATGGACGCGTCGAGGAGCCGGGTGGAGGACCATGGGCGCAGGCGGTGCGCGATCAGCCACAGCCCGGCCGCGGTGAGCGGGTAGGCCAGCAGGTATCCGCTCTGGATCGCGTCCGGCCCGCCGGGGAAGAGGGTGCGGCCGACGGTGCTGGCCGCCGAGACGGCGACCGCCGCCAGCAGCAGCCACCACGCGGTGATCGGCGCGGGCCGGTGGCGGCGCAGCCCGGCGACGCCGGCGGCGGCACACGCGAGCTGCACCGTGACCCAGAACAGGCCGTCGCCGATCGGGGAGCGCGCCGCGGCGACAACAGACGCCACCGAGGCGACCGCCAGGAACCAGAGCCAGATCCGCACACTCCCATGAACCGGTACGGGCGGTGCAGCCGGGTTGCGCGACGGGGTGCATGGCGGATCAGCACTCCGTGGCCGGCACATGGCTGAAGGTCCGCGGGGTCGACCGGTTCGTCCTGCGGTTCACCGGGTCATGCCGCAAACCCTGCCGATCCTGCTGCTCGGACAGGCGCTCGCCAACCGCTCGCTGATCAGCTCGACCGGCCGGATCATCGGCATGAGCGCGGGGCGTCGTGGTCGCCGCGGCCGGCCTGCGGTCCTCTTCGTCGCCGCCGCGGTCGGCTTCCGGCCGTCATCGGCGCCCTGCCCGCGGTGCGCACCTCCGCGCTGCACCCCTGGCCGCGTTGCCCGCGGTGCGCACGTCCGTGCTGCACCCCTGGCCGCGGTGCGCGGCGAGCAACGCGCGGTGCGGGCCGGCTTCCGCTACCTCGCCACGCAGCCGGTCATGCTCGCCGTCGCGCTGGGCGGAACGGTCGGTGCTCGGCTTGCTCTGCGAGGAGAGCGGCGCGCGGCACGCTCGTCCTGGCGGGCGGCATCGGGGTGCTGGCCTGCTGCGCCGGTGCGCTCCACCTCGCGTCCCGCCGAGCGCCCTTATGGCCGGATTTGAAACTCTATAGTGGTATTTATGGGTGCACGGCGAGCACAACGCACGACGCGCCTGCTCCTCGTCGCCGCCGTGGTTCTGGTCGCGTCGGGGGTGGCGCTGACCGGGACCACGGCCTGGAACTGGTGGAGCCGCGTCCGCGAAGTGCGCAGCGCCCAGGAGCGGCTCACCGGCGTGCTGGACAAGCAGTGGGCGGCCGGCGGGCCGGTGCCGTCCGCCCGGCCCCGGCAGGCGGCGGCGATGCCCTTCGCCGGCGGCGCGCGCCCGGCCGCGACACCGCCGGCACCGGCGGCGCCGACGGTCCCGATCGCACGGCTGCACCTGCCGACGCTCGGCCTCGCGCTCGTTGTGGTCGACGGGGTCGACGACGCCGACCTGCTCCTCGGCCCTGGCTACATTCCCGGCACGGCACCGATCGGTACGGCCGGCAACACCGGCATCGCGGGCCACCGGTACCCGGGCGTGTTCTGGGACCTGGACCGGCTGCGGATCGGCGCGCCGGTGCTGCTCGAGACCGGCGACATCTGGTTCGTCTATCGCGTGATGGATGCCGGCGTCGTGGGGCCCGAGCAGCACGAGGTGCTCGGGCCGCCGCCGCCCGGCGCCAACCCGCTGCTCACGCTCGTGACCTGCGAGCCGAAGCTCAGCACGGACCGCCGGCTGATCCGCCAGGCGACGCTCGTGCGCCGCGACCCGCACGACGGCCCACGTCCGGCGGAACTGTCGACGCCGCGCTGATAACACAGCGTCATCCGCCGCTCGCCGAAGCGCAACAAATCTCCTTCACCGGACCGCCGTGGTGCCGATTGTCCCGGTGGGTCCGTCCCGATGCGTGCGTGTGTCCCCGGAGGGGTCGAAAGGAGCGCCTGGCCGTGAGCGAGTTGGGTGACATTGTTCAGGAGTTCCTCGTGGAGTCCCACGAGAACCTCGACCAACTGGACCGGGACCTGGTCGCGCTGGAGGCCCAGCCGGGCTCCCGCGAGCTGCTGTCGTCGATCTTCCGGACGATCCACACCATCAAGGGCACCTCGGGGTTCCTGGCCTTCAACCGGCTCGAGAAGGTGACGCACGTCGGCGAGTCGCTGCTGTCCCGGCTCCGCGACGGCGCCCAGGGGATGACCCCGGCGACCACCGACGCGTTGCTGCGCATGGTCGACACCGTGCGCGGGCTGCTGTCGGAGATCGAGGAGCACGGGCAGGAACTCGAGGGCGACGACTCCGAGGTCGTGGCCGCCGTCAACGCCTGCATCACCGACGGCGCGAAGCCCGCCGCCGCGCCCACCAGGCCGTCGGCCGGTGCCACCCCGGCGGCGCCCGCCGCTCCTGCCGCGCCCGCCGCCACCACGCCCGCCGCCACCGCGGCGTCCGGCGCCCCTACGGCGCCCGCCGCCACCGCGGCACCCGCCACCCTGGCGGCGTCCGCCGCTCCTGCAGCGCCTGCCGCCACTGCGGCACCCGCCGCGCCTGCCGCCACTGCGGCACCCGCCGCGCCTGCCGCCTCTGCCACGTCGGGCGTTCCTGCCGCCGCCGCGCCCGCAGCTTCGGCCGCGCCCGCTGCCTCCGCCGCGCCTGCCGCGCCTGCCGCCTCTGCCGCGCCTGCCGGGCCTGCCGGGCCTGCCGGGCCTGCCGGGCCTGCCGCCTCTGCCGCGCCTGCCGCCTCTGCCGCGCCTGCCGCGCCTGCCGGGCCTGCCGGGCCTGCTGCGCCTGCCGGGCCTGCCGTGTCGGGCGTTCCTGCCGCCGCCGCGCCCGCAGCCTCCGCCGCTCCTGCTGAGTCTGCCGCCGCCGCGTCCGTCGCCTCCCCTGACACGTCCGCTGCCTCCCCTGTCGTGCCTGCGGTCTCCGCGGCGCCTGCTGCCTCCGAACCGGTCGCCGAACCTGTCGTCGAGCACGTCGTCGAGGCGATTGTCGTCGAGCCCGTTGTGGTCCAGCCGGTGATCGTCGAGGCCGCCGCCCAGCCCGCCGGGCCGACGGCCAGTGCCACCCCGGCGCCGCCCGCCGCTCCTGTCGCGCCCGTTGCCTCTGTCGCGCCCGTTGCCTCTGCCGCGTCCGCTGCGTCCGCTGCGCCAGCCGCGCCAGCCGCGTCCGCTGCCGCGCCAGCCTCACCCTCTGCGTCCGCCGCGTCCGCTGCGCCAGCCGCGCCAGCTGCGTCCGCTGCCACGCCAGCCTCACCCTCTGCGCCCGCTGCTCCGAAGCCGGCCGCGGCGTCGTCGAAGCCGTCCGGTGGGCCGGCCGCCGAGCCGGGCGAGGACGGTGTCACCCGGCGCAGCGTCGCCGACCAGTCGATCCGCGTCGACGTCGACCTGCTCGACAAGCTTATGAACCTCGTCGGGGAACTTGTGCTCACCCGCAACCAGCTCGTGCGGGCCATCGGTTCGGTCGCCGACCCGAGCATGACCCGCACCGGGCAGCGGCTCAACCTCATCACCTCCGAACTGCAGGAATCGGTGATGAAGACCCGCATGCAGGCCATCGACCACCTCTGGTCGAAGCTGCCCCGGGTCGTCCGCGACCTGTCGTCGACCTTCGGCAAGCAGATCCGCCTCGCCCAGGAGGGCAAGGAGACCGAGCTCGACCGGTCGCTGCTGGAGGCGGTGAAGGACCCGCTGACCCACCTCGTGCGCAACGCCGTCGACCACGGCATCGAGACGCCGGAGGAGCGCGTCGCCGCCGGCAAGCCCGCCGAGGGCACGCTGACGCTGCGTGCGTACCACGAGGGCGGCCACGTCATCGTCGAGGTCCGCGACGACGGCGCCGGCATCGACCCGGACAAGATCGCCCGGATCGCCGTCGAGAAGGGCCTGGTTTCCCGCGACCATCTCGCGACGATGGACCGGCGCGAGATCCTCGGCCTGGTCTTCCGGCCCGGCTTCTCCACCGCCAAGGCGGTCACCAACGTCTCCGGCCGCGGCGTCGGCATGGACGTGGTGAAGACCAACATCGAGCGCATCGGCGGCGCCGTCGACGTCGACTCCGTCGTCGGTCAGGGCACCATCTGGCGGCTGACGATTCCGCTGACACTCGCCATCATCCAGGCGCTCACGATCGAGTGCGGGCAGGAGCGGTACGTCATCCCGCAGGTCGCCGTGCACGAGCTGGTCTACCTGGACGGTCAGTCCGGCCGGGTGGTCGAGCACGCGATGGGCGCCCCGGTCTACCGCCTGCGCGGCAAGCTGCTGCCGCTGGTGTACCTCGACGACACGCTCGGCCTGGCCCGCGAAGGCAAGCACGACACCGACGTCTACGTCGCCGTCCTCCAGGCCGAGGGCAAGCGGTTCGGCCTTGTCGTCGACCGTGTCCTCAACACCGAGGAGGTCGTGGTCAAGCCGCTCACCTCGCGGTTCAAGGACATCGGCGTCTACGCCGGCGCCACCCTGCTCGGCGACGGGCGGGTCGCGCTCATCCTCGACGTCGCGTCGCTCGCCCGGCGGGCGCACCTGGCCGCCGGTGGGGAGCGCACCGAGGCGGACACCACGGTGCGCCGCGGCCGCGACAACGCCGACCGGCTGCTCATCGCCGGTGTCGGCGACCGCCGCGTCGCCATTCCGCTGGACATGGTCACCCGGCTCGAGGAGTTCCCGGTCGAGCGCATCGAGCGGACCGGCAGCCGGGAGGTCGTGCAGTACCGCGACCAGATCCTGCCCGTGCTGCGCCTCGCGCACCTGCTCGGCGCCTACGAGACGGAGTCCGGCTCGACGGTGCCGGTGGTCGTCTACACCGAAAACGGCCGGTCGGTCGCCCTCGCCGTCGAGAAGATCCTCGACATCGTCGAAGAGGGCCTGGACGACTCCCGCCGCGACTTCGGCGACGACGGACTGCTCGGCTCGGCCGTCATCCAGCAGCGCGTCACGGAACTGCTCGACGTCCGCCGGGCCATTCTCGCCGCCGACCCGATGTTCCACACCTCGATCGATCCGTACGAGCAGCACGACCCGTACCAGAGCAGCACCGACGCCGACTTCACCACCTACCAGCCAGCCGGAGCCTGAGCATGGCCAGCCGCCAATACGCCACCTTCGAGGTCGCCGACCAACTGTTCGGCCTCGATGTCGCCAAGGTCCAGGAGGTCCTCTCCTTCGACCAGTACACGCCCGTACCGCTGGCGCCCGAGTCCGTCGGGGGACTCTTCAACCTGCGAGGCCAGGTGATCGCCGCGGTCGACCTGCGCGTACAGCTCGGCCTGCCGCCGCGGACGAAGAGCTCGGAGCCGGCGATGAACGTCATCGTCAAGACCGACGAGGAGTCGGTGTCGCTGCTGGTCGACCGGATCGGTGAGGTGGTCACGCTCCAGGACGACACGTTCGAGCCGCCACCGGACACGCTGACCGGCCCGAGCCGGCAGCTCATCACCGGCGCGTTCAAGCTCGCCGGCCGGCTGTTGCTGGCGCTGGACACGAACAAGGCCGTCAACACCAACCCGTTCGGCGCCACCCGCGAGGAGAGCTGATGGGCTGGCTCGCCAACCGGAGCGTCCGGGTCAAGCTGCTCGCCGCCGTCGCGATCGCCGCCGTCGTCACCGTTGTCGTCACAGTCCTCGGGCTCAACTCGCTGAGCAGCGCCAACGACCGGATGCGGCAGTTCACGGCCAAGAACAAGCAGTTCGTGGCGCTGGCGGACATGCGGCAGGGCATCGCGGACATCCTCGGCGCCCTGAACCAGGACCAGCAGAAGGCCGCGGACGCCGACCTGGCCGACGCGATCAGCCGGTACCGCGCCGGGTCACCGACGGGTCGGGACGACGACCTCAAGGTGATCGAGGAATCGGTCCAGGGCTACCGGACGGTGCGCGACACCGAGGCGAATCCGGTCGTCGAGGCCGGCCGGATCGACCAGTACGTCCAGATCATGACGGCCAAGGGTCAGCCGTTGCTGCAGAAGGCCAACGACGCGATCGGACGGCTGCAGGACGGGGACGTCGCCGAGGCCGAGCAGTGGCGCGCCACTGCCGAGAGCGACTACACGACCAGCCGAAACCTCATGATCCTGGCGGCCGCCGTCGGGCTGCTCGCCGCGTTCGGCATCGGCCTGTGGGTGACGTCGCTGGTCGTCGCGCCGCTGCGGCGGGTCGCCGACGTGCTCGGCGCCGTGGCCGAGGGCGACCTGAGCCACCGCGTCGACGTGCGCTCCACGGACGAGGTCGGCGTGATGGCCCAGGCGCTCAACAGGGCCACCGAGAGCATGCGTACGACCGTGCAGACGATGGACCAGACCGCGTCCTCGCTCGCGTCCTCGGCGAGCCAGCTCACCGGGATCAGCGCCCAGATCGCGTCCGGCACCGGCGAGGCCAGCGACCAGACGAACGTCGTCGCGGCCGCGGCCGAGGAGGTGTCGCGCAACGTGCAGACGTTGGCGGCCGGCACCGACGAGATGGGTGCCTCCATCCGGGAGATCGCGCAGAACGCGAGCGAGGCGGCGAAGGTCGCGTCGCAGGCCGTCATGGCGGCCGAGTCGACCAACCAGGCGGTGAGCCGCCTCGGTGAGTCGTCGACCGAGATCGGCAACGTGGTCAAGGTGATCACTTCGATCGCCGAGCAGACCAACCTCCTCGCACTCAACGCCACCATCGAGGCGGCCCGGGCGGGTGAGGCCGGCAAAGGCTTCGCCGTCGTCGCCAACGAGGTCAAGGAGCTGGCGCAGGAGACCGCCCGCGCCACCGAGGACATCTCCCGGCGGGTCGAGGCGATCCAGGCCGACACCACGGGCGCGGTCGGCGCGATCGGCGAGATCGGCCAGATCATCGCCCGGATCAACGACTACCAGCTCACCATCGCCTCGGCGGTGGAGGAGCAGACCGCGACGACCAACGAGATGAACCGCAGCGTCAGCGAGGCCGCGACCGGGTCTGCGGAGATCGCCGCCAACGTCTCGAACGTCGCGTCGGCGGCGCAGACCACGTCACGCAACGTGACCGAAGCGCAACGCGCAGCCTCGGAGTTGTCCCGGATGTCGGCCGAGATGCGGTCGCTCGTCGCGCGGTTCAAGATCTGAGCTGCCGGTCGGGTTACACTCGGGGGTGACGCAGGGCTACTGCCCGGCGTCGCCCCCGACCCTTTCGGTGGACAGACCGGGGTGCAGCTGCGTTGCAGACTAGTTGCCATGTACAGCCTGGTTAGCGCCCCCGTTCTCGGCTTCGACCTCTCCCGCCTCCAGGGCGGATCGGCTGCGGCCGATGTGCTGTTGCAGGGCCTGATGCTTACTCAGAGTGATCTCGACGCCGTTGCATCGGCGCGTGCCGACGACTGGGACCGGGCGGACCTCTGGCGGGACGTCGATGCAGCGGCTCAGGAGCGACGCGCCGCCGTCGCTGACACCGGCACCCTGACCGTCATCGAGCGGGCGCCGCTCGGCACGCTCGACGGTCTTCTGCACTGCCTGCGGTACGACGTCCTCGACTGGACGTGGGGCAAGCGCCCGGCGCAGCAGTCGATGCCCGCGCCGCAGGCGCGCACCCCGCGGCAGCGGCAGAGCCCCGTCGCCAGCAAGGCCACCGGCGTGCTCTCCGACGCCGCCGCCGCGGCCTACCTGCGCGAGCTGCTCTCCGACGAGTCCCGGCGCCGGCTGAGCGCCCCGTGGACCGCGGCCCAGCGCGCGCTGCCCGAACGCCGGCACGACCTCGGCCCGCAGCAGGAGGACATCCAGCGCCTGCTCAGCCGCGTCGGCGCCCTGTCGCCCGACGAGATGCGGCGGCTGAACAAGGTCACCGACAGCGCCCGTCCCGGCCTGTCCGACTGGGCGCCCGCGGTGCACTCGGCGTCCTGGGCGGTCTTCCTGTCCGGCCGTGTCCGCGCCGGCGCCGCCGCCCAGCTCCTGCTGGTGCAGGCGCTCGACCGGTCCGGCGTGCCGGTGGCCGACCGCGCCGGCGGCGTGTGGAACCTGCTCAGCGGCGCGGTCCAGGCGTTCATGGTCCGCGACCTGCTCGACTCCGCCACGGCACGGCGACTGCTCGACCCGTACTTCACCGCGATGGGTCCGCTGGCCGGCTGAACCACGCGTCGGAGGCCAGACCGCCCCTGTCCGGGATGCTCCGGGCAGGGGCGGTTCTTTTGGGAATTTCCTTATCGCCGTCAACACAGCGCCGATTAGCCCGCTGGACGTGACGGGCCTCGCAACACCGGAGGCCCCCGGTGCTGGAGGCAAGGCGCGTGATCTCGGTTCTGGTCGTGGACGACTCGGTTGTCGTCCGGCGTCTGATCACCGACGCGCTGAGCGACGACCCCGAGATCCGGGTGGTGAGCACCGCCCCCAACGGCCGTATCGCCCTGACGAAGATCGAGCAGCTGCGGCCCGACCTGGTCACCCTCGACATCGAGATGCCGATCATGGACGGCCTCGAGACGCTGCGCGCGATCCGCGCCCGGTACGCCCGGCTGCCCGTCATCATGTTCAGCACGCTCACCGCCGCCGGCGCCACCGCGACGCTCGACGCGTTGGCCGCGGGCGCCAGCGACTACGTCACCAAGCCGGCCAACGTCGGCAGCGTCGCCGAGTCGATCCGCAGCGTCCGCGAGCAGATCATCCCCCGCATCCACGCGCTGTGCGGCGGCCGCCGGGTCGCGCTGGCGCCGCCGATGCGCCCGACCGCCCCGGCCGGTCCCGGGCGCGGCAACCGCACCCTGGCGCCGTCGCTGGCCCGACCCGGCGGCACGCCACTGCCCGGCGCGGTCCGCTCACCCGGCGCCGCCCCGCACGCGCCGCCGTCCGGTACGCCCGGCGCGCCGCCGATCCGCGCGACGCCCCGCGCCGGCAGCGTCGACGTCGTCACGATCGGCTGCTCGACCGGCGGGCCGGACGCGCTCACCACGGTCGTGCGCGCGTTGCCGGCGAGCCTGTCGGTGCCGGTCGTCGTGGTCCAGCACATGCCGCCCGTGTTCACCAAGATGTTCGCCGAGCGGCTCGACCGTACCGCTGCCTTGAACGTCGTCGAGGCGACCGGCGACATGACCGTCAAGGCGGGCACCGTCTACATCGCACCGGGGGACTTCCACCTGGAGGTCCACCGCCGTGGCGCGGAGGTGGTCACCAAGCTCAACAACGGACCGCCGGAGAACTTCTGCCGGCCCGCCGTCGACGTGCTGTTCCGTTCCGTGGCCCGCGTCTACGGCGGCGCGACCCTGGCCATCGTGCTCACCGGCATGGGGCAGGACGGCAAGCGCGGGGCGGAGCAGTTGCGCTCCGCCGGCGCCGAGATCGTGGCGCAGGACGAGGCGACCTCGGTTGTCTGGGGAATGCCGGGAGCGGTCACGCAGGCGGGGCTCGCCCACGTCGTGCTGCCGCTCGGCGACATCGCGAACCACTTGATCAGCCGTACCGCAGGTGGTCGCGGTGCGAAGTCCATGGAGGTGACCCGATGACCTTGACTGCCCAGGAGTTCGCCTTCATCAGTGCCCTTGTCCGACGCGACGCGGCGATCGTGCTGGAGGCCGGCAAGGAGTATCTGGTCGAGGCCCGGCTGCTGCCGCTGGCCCGCCAGTCCGGCCTGCCGACGGTCTCGGAGTTTGTCAACCTCGCCCAGCAGCGGCCCGAGCCGGAGATCCATCGCAAGATCGTCGACGCCCTGACCACCAACGAGACGTCCTTCTTCCGCGACGGTGAACCGTTCAAACAGTTGGTGGACACGGTACTGCCGGATCTGCTGGCCCGGCGCGCCGCGACGCGCTCGATCAAGGTGTGGTCGGCGGCGAGCTCGAGCGGCCAGGAGCCCTACACGATCGCCATGGTCCTGCAGGACAGCCTCCCGCCCGGCTGGTCCTTCGACATCCTGGGCACCGACATCTCCACCGAGATGCTCACGCGCGCCGAGGCGGGGCACTACACCCAGCTCGAGGTCAACCGCGGCCTGCCGGCACCCTTGCTGGTCAAGCACTTCGAGCGTGTCGGCGCGCACTGGCAGGTCGCGGCGGCCCTGCGCAAGAACGTGTCCTTTCGCCGGCTCAACCTGGCCGCGCCGTTTCCGCCGATGGGCCAGTTCGACATCGTGTTCATCCGCAATGTACTGATCTACTTCGATGTCCAGACGAAACGCACGGTACTGCAGCGGGTCTCCGGCACGCTGCGCCCGGACGGCTGGCTGTTCCTCGGCTCGGCCGAGACGACGATCGGGATCGACGACAGATTCGAGCGCGTGGTCGCTGGGCGCACGTCCGCGTACAAGCTGCGCAATGTGCCGACGGCCGCCGCTCCAGTGAGCGCTGTAGGAAAGGGGTGACGCCAGATGCTCACCATGGTGATCGACGATTCGCGCGCGATGCGCATGATCCTGAAGCGAATCGTGGCACAACTCGGCTTCGATGTGGTCGAGGCCGGCAACGGCCAGGAGGCGATGGACTACCTCAAGGCCAACGTTCTCGACGGCGATGGCGAGATCCCCGGCCTCGCGCTCGTCGACTGGAACATGCCCGAGATGAACGGGCTCGAGTTCGTCACCGCCGTCCGCGCCGAGCCACGGCTGCGCGGGATGACGCTCATGATGGTCACGACGGAGAGCGAACAGAGCCAGATCGTCCGGGCCCTGGCCTCGGGGGCGCACGAGTACGTGATCAAGCCCTTCACTCCGGACGCCATCATCGACAAGCTTGCGCTGCTTGGCCTCGTCCCGAACGGAGTGGCAGCATGACCAACCCCACCGAAGAGGACCTGAAGGTGATCGCCGAGCAGGTCTGGTCCTCCTATCTCGACCTCGACGGGGCGAGTCCACTGGTCCCGACACCGGCGGAGAAACACGTCGCCGACGTCACGGCGTCGGTCTCGGTGACCGGGGCATGGCGCGGCCACGTGCTGGTGAGCTGCTCCGACACGGCCGCCCGCAACGTCGCGGCCGCGTTGCTGAGCATCGAGTTCGACGACGTGGCCGAGGAGGACGTCGCGGACGCCCTCGGCGAACTGGCCAACATCATCGGCGGCAACGTCAAGAGCCTGCTCCCTGAGCCGTGCGCCCTGTCGCTGCCCCACGTGCACGTCGAGGGGGCCTCCGGGCGGTACCCGGCGGTCACCGAGGTGTGCCACCTCGACGGGAGCTGGTTGGACGAGGCCGTCACCGTCACTGTTCTGGAGAGCACCACCGACCTTGCTGGAGCACCCGTATGAAGATTCTCATCGCCGACGACAGCCGGGTCATGCGGCAGATCGTGACCCGCACGCTGCGGCAGGCCGGCTACGAAGGGCACGATCTCGTCGAGGCCTGCGACGGGCAGGAGGCCTTCGACAAGACGGTCGCCGAGAGGCCCGACCTGGTGCTGTCGGACTGGAACATGCCGCACATGACCGGTGTCGAGGTGCTGCGTATGTTGCGCGCCAACGGCAACCAGGTCCCGTTCGGCTTCGTGACGTCGGAGGGCACCCCGGAGATGCGGCAGGCCGCCGAGGACGCCGGCGCGCTGTTCCTGGTCACCAAACCGTTCACGGCCGACACGTTCCGCGACGCACTCGACCCTATTTTGGGATGATATGAACCATGTCGCACGTTCTGCCCGCTCCCAAGGCCGTCAAGGATCTGTTTGACGATCTCCTCGGCCGGCCGGTCACCGTGAGCCCGGCCGATCCGCTCCGCGCGGCCGACATCCCCCGGACCCTGGTCGCCCTCTACACCGACGAGCGCCTGCACCTGAACGCCGTGATCGGGATGGACTTCGAACTCACCGCGTACGCGGGAGCGGCAATCGGGCTGATCCCGCCGGGCGGGGCGGAGGCATGCATCGAAGACAATGAAATCTCCAAGATGATCGGCGAGAACGCCACCGAGGTGTGCAACATCCTGGCCGGCTTGATAAACCGCGAGGGCGCGCCGCGGTTGAAGCTGCACCAGACGTTCCTGCCGGGCGAGGCTCCGCCGGCCGACGCGGTCAACTGGCTGCTGGCCCTGGGCCGCCGCCTGGACCTCAAGGTCGAGGTGTCGGGCTACGGCGCGGGCAAGATCGCGATCGCCCTGGCCGGCTGAAACGCCCGCCCCCGGCGCGATCTGGTGTCGCGTCGGGCGGGCATGCGTCGTGCGCGTGACCGGCCGCGCAGTTCCTCTTCGTCCGAGCCGTTGCGGTGTTCGGTTGGCCACGCTGTTCCTGGGCCGGCCGGTTGTTGCGGTGTTCGGCGGCCGTGCTGTTTCGGCCGGGTTGTTGTGGTGCTTGATTGGCTTGCGCTGTTCTTGGGTTGGCCGGTTGTGTGGTGGTCGTGCTGTTCCTGGGCTGGTCGGGTTGTTGTGGTGCTTGATTGGCTTGCGCTGTTCGTGGGTTGGCCGGTTGCGCGGTGGCCGTGCTGTTCCTGGGCCGGTCGGGTTGTTGCGATGCTCGATTGGCTTGCGCTGTTTCGCTTTCGCCGGTCGGTGTGGTGTTTGTCGGTCGCGTTGTTCCCGTCCGGCCGGTCGCTGCGGTGGCCGGTTGGCTGTGGCGTTGCTCTCGCGGATCGGTGCCGTGTTCGGCCTGCCGCCCGGTGGTCGCCGCACCGGCCGCCCAACGCATTGCCGTGCTGATTGCCGACACCCCGCCCGAACTGGCTGACTCCCACGTCGATCCTGTCGGGTGCCGGCCGCTCGACCCGCTGATGCCGAGGCGCTCGCCCTCTTCGGTCGCAGTGCAAGCCTTCCAGGCGCGATCACCGCGTCACAGCCTGCCATTCGCTGTTCTGTGCGACGAGCCGGCGTTGGACGCGTCGGTTCCTGCAATGTGGGATTCAATCGTCATTGGCGAATGTGATTCGAGCCACTTTTCATGATCCCGAAGACTTGGCGCTGCTCTGGGTGTCGCAAGTCTTCGGGATCATGGGAATTCGACCGCATGTACGACTGTCGATGCACCAAGATGTCCGGAATGTCGGTAACTTCGGCGGACCGTCGAGGACGGATGGCGGTCAATATCGGGTGGTATCGGCAAGTCGACCCCACCGGTGGTCGTCGAGTGGATGGGCTCGCCACTCGGGCGAAGACGGTCACCTGGGTTGCAGGTCGGCCGATCACCGGATGGTGCTGGTCGGAGAACGGTCGCTGCCGGAGTCGACGGGGGTTGGAGGCTGGCTGATCGTGGGGCGGTGGAGGTCGGTCGTCGCCGGGTTGGCCGGGGTCGGCGGTCCTGACCGTCAGGGCGGAGTCCTGAGTCGGTCGAGGGGTCGGAGGGCGGCCGGTTGCGAGCGCCAAGGTCGGAGCCGGCGGCCAGGGCGGCGGGCGGGAGGCCGGGGGTAACGGGAGGTCAGGGGCAGTGGGCGGCCGGGCGGTGGCCCGGGGGCCGTGGGTGACCAGGGCTGATGGCTCGGGGCGGTGGGCAGGAGCCGGTGACCCGTTGGGCAGTGCGTGGAGCGGGAGTCGGTGACTCGCGAGGCGGTGGGTGGGACGGGAGCCGGTGACTCATGAGGCAGTGCGTGGGGTGGGGGCCGGTGACTTACGAGGCAGTGCGTAGGGCGGGAGTCGGTGACTTACGAGGCGGTGCGTGGGGCGGGATTCGGTGACTCACGAGACAGTGCGCGGGGCGGGAGTCGGTGGCTCACGAGGCGGTGCGTGGGACGGGAGTCGGTGGTCTTTGAGCGGTGGGTGGGGCAGCGGGCGGGCGGCGGCCGGGTGGTCGGGTGTGACAGAAGGCGTATGGCCAGGTGGCTGTGGGTTCGATGGTTCCGTTGAAGGCCGGTTCGTCGATGGGTAAGGGCTGAGAGGCGGCCCGTCCGTGGAGCAGCGGTCGCCGATTTGCCCGAAAAATCAGCACAAACGCATGGCCCTGGCTTCAAGATCGTGGAGCGGCGGGTTCAGTGGGCGACATCGTGCAAAAAATTGCGAAGGTATGCACTACGCTTGCGGCATGACTCGACGACTCGCTGAGGTGGCGAAGTACGCCGGCGTGAGCGAGGCGACCGTGAGTCGGGTGCTCAACGGCAAGCCCGGCATCTCAGACGCGACGCGCACGGCGGTGCTGACCGCACTGGACGTGCTCGGCTACGAGCGGCCGACCAAGCTGCGCGGTGAGCGGGCCCGCCTCGTCGGCCTGGTGCTTCCGGAGCTGCAAAACCCGATCTTCCCGGCGTTCGCCGAGGTGGTCGCCGGGGCGCTGTCCAAGCGCGGCTTCACTCCGGTGCTGTGCACCCGGACCGCCGACGGCGTCTCCGAGGCCGACTACGTCGAGATGCTTCTGGACCAGCACGTGTCCGGCATCATCTTCTGCGGCGGTCTCTACCACCAGGCCGCGGCGGAGCACGAGCACTACCATCGTCTGCACGATCGTGGCCTGCCGGCTGTGCTGGTCAACGCCGCGATCGACGACCTCGGCTTCCCGCGGGTGTCGGTCGACGACGGTCACGCGGTCGACCAGGCGTTCAACCATCTCAGCTCCCTCGGCCACAAGCGCATCGGGCTGATCCTCGGGCCGGCCGACCACGCCCCCTCCAACCGCAAGCTCGCCGCCTTCAAGGCCGCCGCGGCGGAGGTGGGCACGGCCGACGAGGGCGACGTCGAGCGGGTGATCTTCTCGATGGAGGGCGGGCGGGCCGGCGCGACCCGGCTCATCAAGCACGGCGTCACCGGCATCATCTGCGCCTCCGACGTGCAGGCCCTCGGTGCGATCCGGGCGGCCCGCCGGCTCGGCCGCGAGGTGCCCGACGACGTGTCAGTGGTCGGCTTCGACGACTCGCTGTTCATGAACTGCACGGACCCGCCGCTGACCACCGTCCGTCAGCCGATCCAGTCGATGGGCCAGGCCGCGGTCACCCTGCTCGTCAGCCAGGTGGCCGGCACGCTGGTGCCGACCGAAGAGATGCTGTTCGAGCCGGAGCTCGTGGTGCGCGGCTCCACGGGCGCGCTGCAGGACGCGAAGGCCGCCACCGCCGCCTGAGCCTAAGTACAAAGGGCGCCACGACTTCTGCCGGAGTCGTGGCGCCCTTTTGCATGCCCGCGCATCGGATTGCCGGGTCTCGGTGCCGTGTCGGCGAGGGGCGGCGGCCGCCCGTCCGGCGTCGGCGGCAGTGGTATTTCGGCCGATTCTCTGCAAGTTGTGGGCTGATGGGAGCGTGCCCGTGCAAGTGTCCGGCGGTGGATGATTAAAATTTTGCAACGAGCCATGGACTTCTTGTGCTGCGTGAGCCTAATCTCGTGCCTACGCCAGGCCGAAACCCTGACGCGATGCGACGGAAACCGATCAGTAACGCGCCTGTAGCACCCCCAGCAGCCGACTCCAGGTTGCGCACCCGGGCGGAGCGGTCCAGGTCGGACGCCCTACTGTCCCGCCCGGCCTCCTACGAAGGAAGGAGTCCATTGCTAGCGATCGCCGACTCATACGAGGAGCCGCACGCCCTCGTCGGCGAGATCTGGCTCCCGGACGCTCCTCGGTTCGCGGACTACCTACGGCCTTTCGGCACGCCGACCGGCCGTCTTCCCGGCGCGGCCAGGGACCTTCCCGATGGCCGACTGCTCAAGGGCACCGCCGTCCGGCTCCGGCTCTGACGGCTGGTCCTCGCCCCAACGATTCCCCCCATCCGATCCGCACCATCCAGGGCCGGATGCCGACACACCCCAACAAGGAGCGACGATGAAGTTCTCACGACGTACCACGATGGCTTTCGCCGTCGTAGGTGCGCTCGCGCTCGGCAGCACGCTCGGCGCGTGCTCCTCGAGCGACAACAACAGCGGCGACTCGGGTTCGACGACGCTCGACCCGAACACCAAGGTCACGCTCAACGTCGTGGGGTTGCTCCCCGGCGCCAAGCCGGAGGCGCAGCAGGCACTCGCGGAAGAGGTGGCGGACTTCCAGAAGGAAAACCCGAACATCACGGTCAAGACGCACGACTACGAGTGGAAGGCCACCACGTTCGCGGCCGACCTCGCCGGCGGCACGCTGCCGACGGTGTTCGAGATCCCCTTCACCGACGCGAAGACGCTGATCGCGAACCAGCAGATCACTGACATGCAGGCGTACCTCGCCCAGCTCTCGTACGCGTCGAACTTCAACAAGAACCTGCTGCAGTACGGCCAGGGCTCGGACGGTCACGTCTACGCCATTCCCGCGAAGAGCATCTACGCGGTCGGCCTGCACTACAACCGTGACCTGTTCACCCAGGCCGGCCTCGACCCGAACAAGCCGCCGACCACCTGGGACGAGGTCCGCACGGCCGCCAAGGCCATCGCGGAGAAGACCGGCCAGGCCGGCTTCGCCCAGATGTCCCGGGACGGCACCGGCGGCTGGCAGCTGACGGTCGACACCTACGCCCGCGGTGGCCGGGTGCAGGACGGCAAGAAGGCGACGCTCACCAACGACGCGACCAAGGCCTCGCTGCAGTTCCTGAAGGACCTGCGCTGGAGCGACAACTCCATGGGCGCGAACTTCAGCTACGACTGGTCGGGCATCAACCAGGCGTTCGCCGCCGGCAAGATCGGCATGTACACCTCGGGCCAGGACGTCTACACGAGCCTGGTGCAGACGAACAACATCAACCCGAAGTCGTACGGCCTGACGATGATCCCGCTCTCGGGTGGCGAGTCGGGCGTGCTCGGTGGCGGCACCATGGCCGCCGTGTCGAGCAAGGCCAGCAACAACGAGAAGGCCGCCGCCGTCAAGTGGATCGACTACCACTACCTGCGCAAGTACACCAACGAGGGCGCCGCGAAGAAGAACGCGGAGATCCAGATCGCGAGCAAGCAGCCCGTGGGCACCCCTGAGCTGCCGATCTTCTCCCAGTCGCAGTACCAGCAGTACCAGAACTGGATCAAGACCTACGTCAACGTCCCGCTGGACCAGATGACCACCTTCACCAGCAAGGTGTTCGACGCCAAGCTCGTCAACGAGCCGGCGATCGCCACCCAGGACGTCTACAAGGCGCTCGACACGGCGGTCCAGGCGGTCCTGACGAACAAGGACGCCAACATCGACCAACTGCTCACCGAAGCCAACGCGAAGGCGCAGCGCGCCATCGACGCGGCCGGCTGATCGCTCACCACACCATCAACAAACCCGCAAGGTGTGGGCCGCCGGTGGACCGGCGGCCCACACCGGGAAACCAGGACTAGGAGTGATGTGTCGTGAGCGCTCTGGGCGCCCCGCGGCAGGCTGGTGACAACGCCGCCGCCAGGGGCCATCACAGGCCAGGGGCGGGCGGGCGGGTCCGCCGGCGCGACCCGATGACCTGGGTTCAACGCGGCGGGCTGAGCTCGGTCGTGTTCGCGCTGCCGCTCCTGGTCATCTTCGGGGTCTTCTCGTGGTGGCCGATCGTGCGATCGGTGGTCATGAGCTTCCAGAAGACCAACCTCGTCGGTGCACCGAGATGGGTCGGCTGGAACAACTTCCAGTACGTGCTCACCGATCCCGACCTGCCCACGGCGATCCGCAACACCCTCTACTTCGCACTGCTCGCCCTCGTGATCGGCTTCCCGATCCCGCTGGTGACGGCGGTGCTCATCAGCTCGGTCCGGCGGCGCAAGGGCCTGTTCTCCGCACTCGCCTATCTCCCGGTGGTGGTGCCGCCCGTCGTCGCCGTCCTGCTGTGGAAGTTCTTCTACGACGGCTCCGCGGACGGCGTGTTCAACACGATCCTGGGCTGGGTCGGGCTCGGCCCGTACACCTGGCTGTCGAGTCCGTCCCTCGCCATGCCGTCTCTTGTCGTCGAAGCAACGTGGGCCGCGGCCGGCGGAACCGTGATCATCTACCTGGCCGCGCTCATCAGCGTTCCGGACGAGCTCTACGACGCCGCCGAGGTCGACGGCGCCGGCGTCTGGCGGAAGGTGTGGCACGTGGCCATGCCGCAGCTGCGCGGCGTCCTGCTCATCACCTTCATCCTGCAGATCATCGGCACCGTCCAGGTGTTCCTGGAGCCCTACCTGTTCACCGGTGGCGGCCCGGCGAACGCCACGCTGACGATTCTGCTCATGATCTACAACTACGGGTTCGGCAGCTCCCTGGGCGGCAACTACGGTGCGGCGACCGCCCTGTCCGTCATGCTCGCCGCGTTCCTGGCGATCCTGTCGCTGGTGTACTTCAAGCTCACATCCGGCTGGAGCAAGTCGTGACCGGCCGACACGTCCCCGAGGGGAAGAGGACCACCATGACCTTCCCGTCGACCTCCGACGGATCCGGCCGCGCGACCGCGGGGCTGGCTACTGTCACCAGTCCCACCAGGCAGGCGCCCGGCGGGGCGACTCCGGGCGGTGCGATCAGGTCGGCCCGACCGGTCCGCAAGCGCAAGGCATCCCAGTTCGACGGCGGCCGCGGCTTCGTTTCCGACCAGGACTGGCGCAATCCTCGCGTCAGCGTGACCATGAAGATTTTGCACGGGACGCTGCTGCTGTTGCTTCTCGTGGTCGGCGTCGGGCCGATGCTGCTCCTCGCGAAGTACGCGATCACTCCCACGCAGGACATCATCCGCACGCCGCTGGCGGTCTTCCCGAACGGTGTGCGCTGGGAGAACGTCAGCGAGGCGTGGAACGACGTCCAGATCAGCCGGTACTTCCTCAACACGATCTGGCTCGCCGCCGGCTCCTGGTTCGTGCAGTTGCTCGTCGCGACCACGGGCGGCTTCGTGTTGTCCGTCCTGCGGCCCGCCTGGGCCAAGATCGTCAACGGTCTGGTGATCGCGACCCTGTTCGTGCCGGCCGTCGTGCTCCTCGTACCGCTGTACCTCACGATCCTCAATCCGCCGGGTATCGGCACGTCGCTCATCAACAGCTTCTTCGCCGTTTGGCTGCCGTCAGGCGCAAGCGCGTTCAACGTGGTGATCGTGACGCGGTTCTTCGACAGCCTCCCGCGTGAGGTGTTCGAGGCGGCCAAGGTCGACGGCGCCAGTTCGTTCCGGCTGTTCTGGTCGGTCGTCCTGCCGATGTCCAAGCCGATCCTCGGCGTCGTGTCCGTATTCGCGGCCATCGCGAGCTGGAAGGACTTCCTGTGGCCGATGCTCGTGCTCAAGGACCAGGCCAAGCAGCCGCTGTCGGTGCGCCTGCCCGCGATCGCGCAGCAGACAGATCTGGGCGTGTTCCTCGCGTCCCTGGCGATCTCGACGCTCATCCCGGTCGTGTTCTTCCTCATCTTCCAGCGCCTGTTCCTCTCGAGTGCCGGCTTGGGCGGCGCAGTCAAGGGCTGAGCTCACGACGCTCACGACCCTGACCGCCGTCAACGCGTTCACCACATCCCTAGAAAGCAGGTTCCACGTGGCCGACCAGAACCACCACGCATGGTGGCGCAGCGCCGCTATCTACCAGGTGTACTTGCGGAGCTTCGCCGACGGTAACGGCGACGGCGTCGGTGACCTGGCCGGCCTACGCGCGCGCCTGCCGTATCTGGCCGGCCTGGGCGTCGACGCGATCTGGATCGTGCCGTGGTACCCCTCGCCGCTCGCCGACGGCGGCTACGACGTCGCCGACTTCCGAGCCATCGACCCGATCTTCGGCACCCTCGCCGAGGCCGAGAAGCTCATCGAGGAGGCGCACGCCGCCGGCATCAAGGTGATCTGCGACATCGTCCCGAACCACTGCTCCGACCAGCACGCCTGGTTTCAGCGGGCGCTCGCGTCGCCGTCCGGATCGCCCGAGCGCGACCTGTTCTGGTTCCGCAAGGGCCGCGGCGAGCACGGCGAACTGCCACCCACCGACCTGCAGTCCATCTTCGGCGGGTCGGCCTGGACCAGGATCGACGACGGCGAGTGGTACCTGCACCTGTTCGCCCCCGAGCAGCCGGACTTCAACTGGGACCACCCGGCCGTCCGCGAGGAGTTCGAGGACATCGTCCGGTTCTGGCTCGACCGCGGCATCGACGGCATCCGCATCGACTCCGCCGCGGTGCTCATCAAGGACCCACTGGTCAGCGACGACTACGAGGACAACGACGGGATCCACGAGATCTACCAGTCCTGGCGGCGCATCGCCGACACCTACTCGCCGCCGCGCGCGCTCATCGGTGAGGTCTGGCTGCCCGACCACGAGGCGTTCGCGCGGTACCTGCGCCCCGACGAGCTCCACACCGCGTTCAACTTCGCGTTCCTCGGCGCGCCGTGGGAGGCCGCCAAGCTGCGCTACGAGATCAACATGACGCTCGAGGTGCACGCCCCGGTCGCCGCGCCCGCCACCTGGGTCCTCAGCAATCACGACGTGACCCGCGAGGTGACCCGGTTCGGCCGCGAGGTGACCAACTTCGCGTTCGCCGAGAAGCGCCGCGACGTGCCCTCCGATCTGGAGCTGGGCGCCCGCCGGGCGCGTGCCGCCGCGCTGCTCATCATGTCGCTGCCCGGCGCCGTCTACCTGTACCAGGGTGAGGAGCTCGGGCTCGAAGAGGTCGAGGACCTCGACGACAACCTGCGGGAAGACCCCATGTTCCACCGCTCCGGGGGGATCGACCCCGGCCGGGACGGCTGCCGGGTGCCGCTGCCCTGGTCGGGGTCCGCCCCGCCGTTCGGGTTCAGCCCGAGCGACGCGGTCGGCACGCCGTGGCTCCCGCAGCCGCCGCAATGGGCGGACAAGACGGTTGCCGCGCAGCAGGGGACGCCGGGTTCCTTCCTGGAGTTGTACCGCGAGGCGCTGCGGATCCGCCGGGCCGAGCCGTCGCTCGGCGACGGGCCGATGCGCTGGCTGGACTCCGACCCGGAGGTCATCGCGTTCGCCCGCGACGACACCTTCGCCAACATCACCAACCTGGGCAGCGCCCCGGTTGCGCTGCCGCCGCACCGGGAGGTGCTGGTCAGCAGCGTGCCGCTCAACGAGGACGGCACCCTGCCGTCCGACGCTTCGGTCTGGATCCGCCTGGTCTGAGGCTCTGGAAGGGCTTTGGAACCTGGCGCTGGGCATTGTCGCCACCGCGCCCAGCGTCAGCCAGGACTCCGTGGTTCTCGGCGCCTCCGGCGCCGCCGGCCACCACAGACGCCGGACGGTCGCACAAGTTGGCGGGTGCGACCGTCCGGCTTTTACTCTTAACTGTTAATCCGGCCGAAGGCCCGAGCGTTAACTGTTAAGGCCGCCGAAGATCTTCCCGTGCAAGCCTGCCTCCGAATAACTTCATCGACAAGGAAATTGAACTTCCTTGTGGAGGCGGCACATGCGTTCCACCCTGACCGTCGCGGCGACATCCCAGCCGTTCCGATGGTGACGCCGGTATTTTCCGGGAACAGAGGCGGGGCGCTGGCCACACCGGCGCCCCGTTGTTCTTCCCTGCTGTCCAAGGTGCTGAGATCAACACTGGCAAAGGTGCTGTGACCAGCGCGTACTACTCCCATTCCCACCGTAGACCGTAACGACCGGGCCCGTAATCGAGGGCGATGGCGTGCACCGAGTTGCCGACGCCGACCTCGACCGTGGTCACCTGTTCCGATTGGCCGTCCATCTGCTGGAACTGATAGACGGCCCGCGGTAACGCCGCAGGATCGAAACAGACCTCGACCACGTATTCGCGGACGGGTAACCGGAACTTGCGCTCATAGTTCGTCGCCAATGGAAACGGCGGATAATTATGCAGCGCATGTTCGGTGATCACCGTCTCGCCCTTGGCGAGCGGCCGGTCGAACAACAACTCGGCCAGCAACAGGCCGCTCTCGGGGTGCTCCACCACCCGGCCCAGGCGGCAGTTGCGCACGGGCGTGAGCAGTGGCAACGGGCGCTCCTGCTCGTCGAGGCGCACGATCAGGACCCAGCGGTCCGGTCCGTCGGCCTCGGCGCGCAGGACCTGCCGCACGAGGAACGAGACCTCGCCCTTGTCGGGGCCGACGGTGACCCGGTCGTGCTGGCTGAGCCGGGTCAGCCGCTCGTCCCAGCGGGTGTCGATGCCTTGTGCGAGGTCGACGATGAGGTCGCGCTCGGTCCAGAAGGCGCCGAGGTCGTGGGTGTCCTGGCTCTTGTGCAGGTGGCGGCCGCGGGGGCGGGGCGGTCCGACGAGCGCGGCCAGGGAGCCCGGCTCCACCTCGAGGATCCTCTCCAGTTCGGCCAGCGCGGCCAGCGACTCGCGTCGCTCCGGTCGGCTCCGGCCGGTCTGCCAGTAACTGAGTGTGGCGAGACTCACCGAATAGCCCTCGGCGCGCAACCGCTCCTGGATGCGTTCCAGTCCCAGGCCTCGTGCCTGGATGGCGTCCCGTAACGCGCCGGCGAAGTCGACCATCAGCCCCCCGAGAGCCATCCTTGCGGTCGGGGGATGCCACACGCAAGCGGGCGTTTGAGTCGAGGCCGATTCGGGTTACCCCAACCACATGAGCGAGCGGTGGTACACCGAGAGCGTCATCTATTGCCTGGACGTCGAGACGTTCCAGGACTCCAACGGTGACGGCATCGGTGACTTTCAAGGTCTCATCAGTCGTCTCGACTACCTGACCAGGCTCGGAGTCAACTGTCTGTGGTTGCATCCGATGCATCCGACGCCCGGGCGGGACGACGGTTACGACGCCACCGACTTCTACAACGTCGATCCGCGACTCGGCACGCTCGGCGATTTCGCGGAGCTGCTGCACGAGGCCGCCGGCCGTGGCATCAAAGTGGTCATCGATCTTGTGGTGAACCACACCTCCGACGAGCACCCGTGGTTCCGGTCCGCGATCGCCTCGAAGGACTCGCCGTACCGCGACTGGTACATCTGGAGCGACGCCGAGCCCGCCGACCGGCACCAGGGCATGGTCTTCCCGGGCGAGCAGTCCGAGACGTGGACGTACCACCGGAAGGCCCGCGCCTGGTACTACCACCGCTTCTACGACTTCCAGCCGGACCTGAACTTCGCCAACCCGCAGGTGCGGGCCGAGATCAAGAAGGTGCTGGCGTTCTGGATCCAGCTCGGTGTCGCCGGCTTCCGCATGGACGCGGTGCCGTTCATCATCGAGCTCACCGAGCCGGGCCGCGCCGAGGCCCCGATGGACTTCGACTACCTCTCCGAGCTGCGCCAGCACGTCCAGTGGCGGCGCGGCGACGCGGTCCTGATCGCCGAGGCCAACGTCGAGCCGGAGAAGCTCCCCGAGTACTTCGGCGACACGGGCGGCTCGAGCAACCGGATCCACATGCTCTTCGACTTCATGCTCAACGGCCGCCTGGTGCTGGCGCTGGCGCGGCAGAACCCCGAGCCGGTCATCGAGTGGTTGCGGACGACACCGAAGCTGCCGGACGGCGGGCAGTGGGCCACCTTCCTGCGCAACCACGACGAGATCGACCTGTCGCGGCTCACGGCCGAGCAGCGTGAGAACGTCTTCGCCGAGTTCGGCCCGGACGAGTCGATGAAGTTGTACGACCGGGGCATCCGCCGCCGGCTGGCCCCGATGCTCGGCGGTGACCGCCGGCGGCTGGAGTTGGCCTACTCGCTGCAGTTCACGCTGCGCGGCACGCCGGTGCTGCGGTACGGCGAGGAGATCGGCATGGGCGAGGACCTCTCCCAGCCGGGGCGCTTCGCGATCCGCACACCGATGCAGTGGTCGTACACCGACAACGGCGGCTTCACCGACGGCAAGCCGATCCGGCCGGTGATCGCCGACGGCGACTACGGCTACGAGAAGGTGAACGTCACCGCGCAGCGCCACGACGACCGGTCGCTGCTGGCGTGGTTCGAGCGGATGATCCGCACCCTGCGGGAGAGCCCCGAGGTGGGCAACGGCACGTGTACCTGCATCGACCAGCCCATGCCGCCGGGTGTCCTCGTGCACCGCGCCGACGGACCGACCGGCACGATGGTGTTCCTGCACAACCTGGGCACCACGGAGGCGGAGGTCGACCTGGGGCAGCTGGCGGCGGAGGGCCGCCAGCCCAACGACGTCTTCGCCGACCGGGAGTACAAGGAGGCCGGCGATCTCAGCGCGCTGGAGCTGGGCCCCTACGGTTACCGCTGGATCCGCCTGGGCCGCTCGATGCCGTAGCTACAGGTCCTCGACGAGGCCGGTCGCGAGGCCGGGACGGATCGTCCGGATCACCGCAGGGCCGGGATCCCGGCCGGATCGGTCGGGCGGCCGAAGTGCCAGCCCTGGCCGAGGTCGCAGCCCAGCGCGGCCAGGCGGTCGGCCTGGTCGGCGGTCTCGACCCCCTCGGCGGTGACGGTCATCTGCAGCGTGTGGGCCAGGCGGATCACGGTCTCGACGATCTGCTCGTCGACGTGGTCGCTGGCCAGGGAGCGGATGCCGGCCATGAAGGCGCCGGCCAGCTTGAGGCCGTGGACCGGGAGGTGGCGCAGGTACGCCAGGTTGGAATAGCCGATGCCGAAGTCGTCGATGACGATGCGCACACCCAGGTCGGCGATCTTGCGCAGGGTCTGCACCGGCCGGCCGGTCGACTGCATGAGAACGGTCTCGGTCAGCTCCAGCTGAAGGTTGGCCGGGTGTAGCCCGGAGTCGGCCAGTGCGTGCTCGACGTCCTCCAGCAGGCGTGGGTCGGTGCACTGGCGCGGGGAGACGTTGACGCTGACCAGCAGGGGAGTGTCGGGATGGCTGCGCTGCCAGGCGGCAGCCGCGGTGCAGGACTCGCGCAGGACCCAGCGGCCGAGCGCGTGGATCATGCCGGACTGCTCGGCGACCGGGATGAACGTGTTCGGCGAGACCGTGCCGAGCTCGGGATGGCGCCAGCGCAGGAGCGCCTCGGCGCCGCGGAGTCGTCCGTCCACAAGGGACACCAGTGGCTGGTAGACCAGCTCGAACTCGCCGCGCTCCAGGGCGCCCGCCAGCCGGCCGGTCAACCCGTACTGCAACAGTTGCTCCGCGTTGCGGGTGGCGTCGAAGACCGCGTAACGGGCCCGGCCGTCGGCCTTCGCGAGGTAGAGCGTGGCGTCGGCGGCCCGCAACAGCTCCTCCGGGTCCGCGCCCCGGGCCGGTTGCTCGACGATCCCGATGCTCGCCGACACCGTGAGCTCGTGGCCGTCGAGCCGGACCGGCTTGCTGAGCTCCGCGAGCATCGTCTCGGCCAGCTCGGTCATGTCCTCGGCGCTCCTGGTGCCGCCGGCCACGACGACAAACTCGTCGCCGCCGACCCGCGCGACGAAGTGGTCGGCGCCGTTGACGCAGGCCCGCAGGCGGTCGGCGAACGCCACGAGGAGCCGGTCGCCGGAGCCGTGGCCGAGCGTGTCGTTGACGGTCTTGAACTCGTCGAGGTCGAGGAAGCACACCCCGATGCGCGCGTCGTCGGGCGCGTCGCGGAGCGTGTCGGTGAGGTGCCGATACAGCAGGACCCGGTTGGGCAGCCCGGTCAGCGGGTCGTGGTGGGCCTGGTGATGCAGCTCGCGCTGGAGGTTGTGCTCGGCGTCGGTGAGCGCGCGGCTCCAGGCACGGCGGATGCGCTCCTGGTCGTCCAGGATGCGTTGCCGGCTGGCCGAGGCGAAGCCGGCGGCGAACGCGCCGAGCAGCGCGCCGAACCGGTCCTCGTCGGTGTCGGCGGGTTTGCCGTCGACCACCGCGGGCAGCCGGGCGAGCACCGAGATCGAGTGGCGCAGGGCCTCGGGGCTGGTGAGGCCGAGGTCGACGATCGCGGCTCCGGCGGCCGTGCCGATCCGAGGGTCGAACCGCTCCGCGCGCATGGCGCCGGCGAGCCGGCGGGTCAGTTCCTCGAAGCGGCGCCGCAACGTCTCGGCGCCGTGGTCCAGATAACTGGTCCGGCGGACGGCGGCCACCCAGTGGCGAGCGAGGTCGGACAGCGCAGGCTCGATGACATGACCGCCCTGGCTGCCACCGCCCGTCAACCGCATCACCCCTGGCGCGAAGATTACTGCACCACCCGGGATTGATGAATCGACGCTCAGTGCTGGTCCGGCACCGTTTCCGTGAGCCCGTCCACGAACCGCGTCAGGAGCAGCGCGAACGTCGCGCGTTCGGTGGCAGTCCACCCGGCGGTGGCGTCGGCAAACCGGGACCGGCGGGCGGCGTGCACCCGATCGGACAGTTCCCGGCCCGCTACGCTGCGCACCAGGAAGGCCCGCCGGCCGTCACTCTGGTCGGCCTCCCGGCGGATGAGCCCCGCGTCGACGGTGGCCGCGACCAGTTTGCTCGCCCGTGGCTGCGCCACGTCGAGCGCGGCCGCGATGTCCGTCACAGTCGCCCGCCCGCCGCTCGCCTCGGCCGCCTCGACCGCGTCCACCACGTCGAACACCGCGAGGTCGACGCCGTCGGGCAGGCCGCCGCCGCGGGCCAGCGCGCGCCGGGTCTGCCGGCGCCGGATCGCGACCATGGCGGACTCCACGGCGGCTAGCGCTTCCTCTTCGGACATGTGCATAATCTTTGTTATCTACATTCCAGGAGTGATGTTGTTATGTCGAAGCCTATCGGGTACTGGCTGAAGGAACTCGACGGCCGCATCGAGGCCGCGTTCGCGGCGGTGTTCGCCGCCGAAGGGCTGCAGCGGCGGCACTGGCAGGTGCTCAACGGGCTGGGTCCCGCGGATCCGTTCTTCGGGCCGGGGGAGCGGCCCTATGCGGAGGTGGCCGGCGATCTCGTGGCCCGCGGCTGGATGACGCCGGACGGCCTCACCGAGGCGGGCACGGCGGCGCGGGACCGGATCGCGGCCGAGGTGGCACGGCTGCGGCAGCGGGTCGGGGCGGGCGTGCCGGACGAGGACTACCTGACCACGGTCCGCACGCTCGAGCGCATGGCCGCCAACCTGGCCTGACGTCACCGGCGGGCCGTGTGGCGGGCGATGGCGCCGATCGTGTGCGGTGTGAGGCGGCCGTCGCCCAGGCCGAGTTCGACCAGCGCGTCGAACACCCGCTGGTCACCCGCTGCCGCGCGGACCGCCGCGTCGACGATCCAGCGCTGCCCGCCCAGCAGCGCCGCCGCGCGGGAATGGCGCAGATGACGGCCCAGCCGCCGGCGCAGCGAGGCCAGGTAACGGCGCGCTGGTGCGTCGGTGTGGACCGCCGCGGCCCCCGCGAGCGCGCCGGACAGCACGGCGTAGAAGATGCCCTCACCGGTGAACGGGTTGATGAGCGACAGCGCGTCGCCGGCGAGCAGCAGCCGCCCCCGCGCCGGCAGCGGGCGCCGCGTCGACAGCGGCAGGTGGTGCGCGCGCAGGTCGGTCGCGCCGGCCACGTCGAGATCGGGCAGCAACGCGGCGAGCCGGTCGAGCAGGTGGGTGCGGGAGAGCGGCGTGCCGCGCAGGACTTCGCCGTAGCCGATGTTGGCGCGCCCGTCACCGATCGGGAACGACCACGCGTAGGCGGGCCAGCGCGTCGCCGCCGTGACGATCCGCTGCTCGGGCTCGCTCACCGGCGCGGTCGCATAGCCGCGGATCGCGAGGGCCAGGTGCCCGGGTCCGTTGGCCGGCTGGCCGAGCACCTTCCGTACCGATGAATAGGCCCCGTCCGCCCCGACCACGGTCCGCGCGCCGATCACCCCGTCGATCACCACGCCGCCGGCGCGCTCCTCCACGCGGCGCACGGCGTGCCGCCGTACCACCGCACCGGCTGCGGCCGCCGCCTCCACGAGCCGGTTGTCGAGGACCAGCCGGGGAATCGTGTACGTGGGGCGCCGGTGCCGTCGCGCCACGGTCCCGCCGCCCGGCCCGGTCAGGCGCAGCACCGGCACCGGTGTGAAGCCTTCCTCCAGCCCGGTCACCCCGAGCCCGCGCACGACGTCGAGGACGTGCGGCGCGATGCCGTCGCCGCACGGCTTGTCCCGGGGGAAGCCGGCCTTGTCCAGCAGCAGCACGCTCGCCCCGCCCCGGCGCGCGGCGAGCGCGGCGCTCGCCCCGGCCGGCCCGGCGCCGATCACCACCACGTCGAACTCGTCCATGCCTGAAGCCTGCCACCACCCGTTTGTGAGTGCCTCCTTGCGGGCACGTGGCAGGTGAGACGACCGTTCCAGGCGAAAGGACGGCAGCGATGACGACGATCAGTGCCGACGACATCCGCGGGCTGGCGCAGTCCACCGATCCCGACCCGGCGCTGGCCGTGGTCGACGACGGGGTCCGGGTCGTACCGCGGGCGGAGTCCGCCGAAGGCCACCTCGTCTACACGAAGTCCGAGCTGCTCGCCGAGTACGGCGAGGAGATCACCGACGTCCAGGCCGAGGTCCTGGCCGCGGGTCTCACCGCCCAGCTGCCCTGAGGTGCGGTCACCTACGCTGAGCCGATGCTGATCTTCGGGTGGGGCTGGCGGTCCAAGCACCTGCGCACGCTCACGATGCGCTGCCAACGCTGCGGCAACACCGTGGCCCACCCGCTCTACAAACGGGTCCTCAAGCTCTCACTGTTCTTCGTGCCGCTGATCCCGCTGCGGATCAAGCACACGGTGCAGTGCACGGCGTGCGGCGTCCAGACCGACGTCGACCCGGACGCCCTCGCCCTGTCCGGCCCGGCTCGACTCGGGTGACCGATCGGGGCGAACCGGCGGCACCGCTATCCGTTGTTGTCCTCCGCCCGGCGCTGCGGAAAGGGCTCACCCGCCACGGCCTCGGCCTTCAAGGGCTCGCCACCGGTCGCCTCGGCCGGTGGCTTCTCCTCCGCCGTCTTGCCGTAGTCGCGGGTGACCACACGGAACACGGCGAGCATGATCGCGGCGACCGGGACGGCGATGAGCAGGCGCAGCAGGGCCGTCTGGGTGTCGAGATCGTGGGTGACGAAGCCGGCGTACAGCGCGGGCGACGCGATCAGCAACGCCAGGAACAGCGTCGAGAACCGCGCCATGCCCAGCATCTCAGCCACCCACCAGGCTCAGGCGCTCGCACAGCATCGCCGCCCACTGGTACGGCGTGGAAGGCCGCCCGTCCAGCAACGCCACCGGCAGCCGCAGCGACAGCGGGCTGGCGGGGTCGCCGCTCGCCATCGTCCCGCGCAGGCAGATCGCGTCGACCCGGCGCAGGCCCTGCAGGTGGTGCGCGACGTCGGAGGTCTTGCGGCTCGCGTCGACGACGACCCACACCGCGACCGGCCGCACCGCCTCGATGATGGCCGCCGCCCAGTGCGCCTCGTCCAGCGCCGCCTCGACCGCGACGACACTCGGCACGTCGGACTTGCGCAGCTTCTTCGCCCACAGCCGGGCGTCGTGCGGGCCGGTGATCCGGCGCTTCGCCTCGACCCCCGCCGCGGCGGCGTTGCGGCCGGCGAAGAGGATGTGGTCGCCGTCGAGCCGCTGCGTCTCGGCGACCCAGCGGGCCACGTCCACGGCGTGCGTCGACTCGCCGACCACCACGAGCGTCTCGCCCGGCGCGTCCGGTGCCCGCTCGGCGTCCGGCAACGCGGCGAACGCCTCGACGATCGCGCTGTACGTGTCGGCGGAACTCGCCCGCAACGCGATGTCGGTCGGCACCCCCAGCGACTGCAGCTTCCGGGACAGCGCGGTCTGCCGCTCGGGGCGCTCGGGCCTCTCGGCCGGTTCGACCGGGATCCCGCCCTGGGGGTTGTACGCGCTGGCCAGCCGCTCGCTCGCGGGAGGCGTGCGCGGTTTCTCCACGGTGGCGGTCGCTTCAACAGGCATTACGGACTCCTGCCGGGAATCAGCTGGCCGGAAACCGGCCGGGTCGGAACGGACGGAACCTGGTGGCACGTGGCCGGTGCGGTCGAGCCCCGGTGGATCCGGGTGACCAGGGGCGGCGCCGCGACCGGCGGCACGCCCGCCGGTGGCACCGCGATTCGGGGCGCCGCGGTCCGTCGCGGCGGTGCGGTCGTCCTGGGCGCGCTGGCTGTTCTGGGTGTGCTGGCTGTCCTGGGTGTGCTGGCCGTCCTGGGTGCGCCGGTCGGCGGCAGCGGTGCGGCGGTCGGGGCCGGTGGATCCGCCGTCGGGGCCGGCGGTGCCGCGGTCCTGTGGTCCAGCCAGTGCCTGGGGCCGGGTGGCCACCGGCGGCGGGCCCGCGTTGACCTGCCGCATGCCGAGCCTCGCCACGGGCTGGTTGGCGCTGGGCCGGAACGGCCGCACCGACGGCGCCGCGGACTCCTCGGCCGGTGCGCCGGCCTCCCCGGCCAGGAGTTGGTTCAGCGCGTCGGCGGCCGTCGCCGGGCGCTCCGCCGCGAGCATCTCCGCGAACGCGGCCCCGGAGCCCGACGCCTGTGGTCGTTCGGCGGCATCCGCCATCGCAGCCAGATCATCGATACTCAGCGCCCGTTTCGGCGTGTCGTCTTGGCCGGTACGCCCGGCGGGTGGTTCAGTTGTCCCGGCGGCATCCGGGATCTCAACCGTCAGTTCGTATTTCTGAGTCCCGAAAAGGCCACCGACACCGCCGGTGCGGACCTTCTCGGCGGAGACGACGACAGCGTCAGGCCCGTGCTCCGCGCGGACTTGCGCGAGCAGTTCCTCGAGGTCACGACCCTCAAGCAGCAACCGGGTAGGCACCGTTCACCACCCCAATAGTCTCAACCCGCAGCGTACTCCCGGCGATCTCCGAGTACGACAAAACCGGCAAACGTGGTAGGGCCATCTGTACGAGCCTGCGCAACGCACTGCGCAGCTGCGGGGAGCAGACGAGCACCGGGTTGACGCCGTGCTCCTCGCCCTGCTCGGTCAGTCGGGTCAGGTCGGCGAGCATCGACTCGGCGCGGCCGGTGTCGATGAGCAGCTGCAGGCCGCTTTCGGTCGGGCGCAAGGATTCCAGCAGCTGTTGCTCCAGTCTCGGTTCGAGCGTGATCGCGGTGAGCGTGCCGTCGTGGGCGTAGCGGTTGGCGATCGCCGGGCCGAGCGCCGCGCGGGCCGCCTCGACCAGGGAGTCGGGATCCGAGGACTGCTTCGCCTGCAGCGACAGGGATTCGAAGATGCGCACGAGGTCGCGGATCGGCACGCCCTCGTCGAGCATCGTCTGCAGCACCCGCTGCACCTGACCGAGGCTCAGCGCGGCCGGTGTCAGTTCCTCGACGACCACCGGGTGGGTGCGCTTGACGACCTCGGTGAGGTTGCGGACGTCCTCGCGGCCGAGCAGCCGGCTGGCGTGGATGCGGACGATCTCCGCCAGGTGCGTGATGATGACCGACGCGCGGTCGACCACGGTGGCGCCGGTGAGGTCGGCCTGGTGCCGCAGCTCGGCCGGCACCCACTTGCCGGCGAGGCCGAAGACCGGCTCGACGCCGGCCCGGCCGGGCAGGAAGTCGAGACCCTCGCCGATCGCCAGCACGGTGCCTGGCGGCGCCTGGCCGCGGCCCACCTCGACCCCGCTGATCCGCACGACGTAGGTGGACAGCGGCAGTTCGAGGTCGTCGCGGGTGCGTACGGGCGGCATGACGATCCCGAGCTCCAGCGCGACCTTCCGGCGCAGTGCCCGCACGCGCTCCAGCAGGTCGCCGCCGCTGGCGTCGACGAGGTCGACCAGGTCCGGCGCGAGCGCCAGCTCCAGCGGGTCGACCCGCATCTCGCCGAACAACACCTCGGTCGGGTCCGGCGGTGGCGCCTCCTGGACCGCCTCGGCCTGCGACTCCGCCGAGTCCGGACGCTGCTTCGGCAGCCGCTGCGCGATGATGAGCACCACTGCGCCGACGAGCAGGAACGGCAGCTTCGGCAGGCCCGGGATCAGGCACAGGGCGAGCGCGGCACCGCCGCCGATTATCAGCGCGCGCCGGTTCTGGCCGAGCTGCTGGCTGACGGTCGTGCTCATGTCGCCGTCGTTGGCCGACCGGGTCACGATGAGACCGGTCGCCATCGACAGCAGCAGCGCCGGGATCTGCGAGACCAGGCCGTCGCCGATGGACAGCAGTGAATACGTCTGGATCGAGTCGGCGGCGGAGAGCCCGCGCTGCAGCATGCCGATCGCGAAGCCGCCGATGAGGTTGACCAGCGTGATGATGATGGCGGCGATCGCGTCGCCCTTGACGAACTTCGACGCACCGTCCATCGCGCCGTAGAAGTTCGCCTCGGAGGTGATCTCGCTGCGCCGTTTCCGCGCGGTCGCCTCGTCGATCAGGCCGGCGTTGAGGTCGGCGTCGATCGCCATCTGCTTGCCGGGCATCGCGTCGAGCGTGAACCGGGCGCCGACCTCGGCGACCCGCTCCGCACCCTTGGTGATGACGATGAACTGGACGATGAACAGGATCAGGAAGATGACGAGGCCGACGATGAGCGAGCCGCCGACGACGAAGTGACCGAACGCGTCGATGACGTTGCCGGCGAAGCCGTCGGTGAGCACCAGGCGGGTCGCGCTGATGTTCAGTGCCAGCCGGAAGAGCGTCGCGATGAGCAGCAGCGACGGGAACGAGGAGAACTCGAGCGGCCGCTTGACGTACATGCTGACGAGCACGATCACCAGCGCCAGCGTGATGTTGGCGGCGATCAGCGTGTCGAGTATGACGGCGGGCAGCGGCACGACCATCATGAGGATGATCAGCACGATGCCGATCGGCACGATGTACTGCGTCAGGCGCTTCGGCACGCTCTCCACTCCAGGCTGACCGGGGAACATCCCCCTGATCGGTGCCGAACGGGTAGTCCTGAGGGTTTTCCTTTGGTTGCAGCGCCGAGTGCCGATCCTCTGATCGTGCAACGCGCAACAGCCTCTTCCCGCTCCGGGTCGGACGGCGACCCGCCCCGGGGCGAACTGACGCAGCTCGTCCACATCGGGCGCCAGCCGATCTACGACTGGAGCGGTCACGTCGTCGGCTACGAGCTGCTGTTCCGCGGTGCGGCGGACGAGATCGAGGCGACCCGGCGCAGCGCGTACGCCACCAGCCAGGTCATCGTCAACGCGTTCACCGAGTTCGGGCTGGAGCAGCTGGTCGGCGGGCGCAAGTGCTTCATCAACCTGACCCGTGACTTTCTCGTCGGTGACCTGCCGCTGCCGTTCGACCCCGACCACGCCATCCTGGAGATCCTGGAGACCGTCGAGATCGACGACACGGTGATCGCCGGAACCGCCCGGCTGGTCCAGCAGGGCTACGAGATCGCGCTCGACGACTTCGTCTTCGGCCTCGGTCACGAGCGGCTGCTCGGCCTCGCCGCCTACGTGAAGCTCGACCTGCTGATCCGCGAGCCCGAGGAGCTCGCCGAGGTCGTCGACCAGGTCCGCCGGTACAGCGGCGTCAAGCTCGTCGCCGAGCGGGTCGAGACCGAGGAGCACATCCTCCTCGCCAAGCGCTTCGGCTTCGATCTGCTCCAGGGGTACGCGGTGGGCCGTCCCCAGGTGCTGACCGCGGTGTCCCTGTCGCCGTCGCGCCTGCGCCGACTGGAACTGCTGGGCGCGGTGACCGCCGAGGACGCCGACATCATGAAGGTCAGCGCGATCGTACGGAGCGATCCGGCCCTGTCGTACCGCGTCCTGCGCGCCACCAACTCCGCGGCGGCCGGGCTGCCCCGGAAGGTGGCGTCGGTCCGGGACGCGGTGGTCCTCCTCGGTTCGGTCAAGATCCGGCAGTGGGCCGCGCTCATGCTCGTCAGTGACGTCGCCGAGTCGGCGAGCGAGGAGCAGCTGTCGTCGACGATGGCCCGTGCCCGGCTGTGCCAGACGGTCGCCGAGCGACTGGGCCTGTCCGGCGATGCGGCGTTCACCGTCGGTCTGCTCGCCGGGGTCGCGGAGCTCATCGCCGAGCCGATCGCCGAGCTGGCGTCGCGGCTGCCCCTGACCGTCGAGGTCGCCGAGGCACTCATCGACGGCCACGGCCGTCTCGGCCAGGTGCTGTCGGTGGTCCGTGCGTACGAGCGGGCCGACGAGCAGGCGCTGTCCCTCTCCCCGGTGTCCTCCGGCGAGCTGGCCAAGGCGTACCTCGCGGCGGTCGGCTGGTCGATGAAGACGATCGAGGGCGCCCTGGGGCCGAGCGCCGCGTAGGCGCCGTCCGGAGCGCGAGCAGCGATGGCCGGCGAGAAGACCGAGCAGCCTACCGAGCAGAAGAAGCGGCAGGCCCGGCGCGATGGCACCCGGTCGCGCACTCCCGACCTGGGCGCGTGGGGCGGGGTACTGCTCGCGAGCCTTCTCATCCCGTGGATGGGCCGGGAGACGCTGTCGCGGAGCCAGATGCTGTTCTCGCGCGCCACGCAGGCGTTTGTCGACCCGGCGCCGGAGAAGGCGCTCGAGCTGATCAAGAGCGCCGCGAAGGACCTGGTCATCCTCATCGCGCCGATCACGGTGGGGCTGTTCGTCTTCGCCATCCTGGCCGCGGCGGCGCAGGGCGGCCTGCGCCCGGCGACGAAGCTCTTCAAGCCCGACTTCAAGCGGCTCAACCCGTTCAGCGGCATCAAGCGGGCGTTCGGCGGGCAGGCCCTGTGGGAGTCCGTGAAGTCGCTGTTCAAGGTGATCGTCCTCGGCCTGGTCGTCTACAACACGATGCGGACCCTTGTGCCCGCTCTGCTGGCGGCGACCGTGATCCCGCTGCAGACCGTTATCGGGATGGTCGCCGACACCGTCCTGCGGGTCGTGCAGGTCGCCGCCGCGACCGGTCTGGTGCTGGCCGCCGCCGACTACGCCGTCGTCCGGCGGCGGACCATGAAGCAGCTGAAGATGTCGAAGGAAGAGGTGAAGGAGGAGCAGAAGAAGAGCGACGGCGACCCGCACGTCAAGGGCCAGATCCGTCAGCGGCAGCACGAGATGGCCCGCGGCCGGATGATGGCGGACGTGCCGAAGGCCGACGTGGTCGTGGTCAACCCGACCCACGTGGCGGTGGCGCTGCGCTACGAGCCGGCGAAGGGCGCGCCGCGGGTGGTCGCGAAGGGCGCGGGCATTGTCGCGGCGAAGATCCGTGAGGTGGCCACCGAGCACCGCGTCCCCCTCGTCCAGGACGTGCCGCTGGCCCGGGCGCTCTACGGCGCCTGCGACATCGGCGACGAGATCCCGGCCGAGTTCTTCGGCGCGGTGGCCCGGGTGCTCGCCTTCATCATGCTGCTGAAGTCGAAGGGCTCCGCCGCCGGCCTGCACACCAACGTGCTGCCCGCGGGCCCGTCGGCCTAGGGTGCGCGCCGCGCGCCGGCTGCGGTCGTCAACCGTTCAGCAGGCGCAGCACCAGCGTCAGCGACCGGGTGGTGAGGTTGGCGATCGCGTTGGGCAGCAGCATCATCGCCGTCCCGGCCACGGTGAGCGTCAGCAGGATCTTCGCGGGGAAGCCGAAGGCGAACGGGTTCAGCGCCGGGGCCGCGCGGGTCAGCAGGCCCAGCGCCACGTCGACGCACAGCATGATCGCGATGAGCGGCGCCGCGATCTGCAGTCCCGCCAGGAACATCTGGCCGGCGCCGGTGGTCACCAGTTGCGTGAAGTTGTTCATCGACATGGTGCCGTTGAGCGGGATCGCCTTGTACGACTGGGTGAAGCCGCGCAGGATCAGCTGGTGCGAGTCGGTGGCGTACATGATCGCCATCGTGATGAGGCTGTAGAACCGGCCGAAGACGGCGTTGCCCTGCAGCGAGAACGGGTCGAACGCGAAGGCCAGGCTGAAGCCGCCGACGAGGTCGACGAGATTGCCGGCGATCTGGGTCGCGGCGAAGAGCAGCATCGTCAGGAACGCCAGCGCGGCGCCGACCACGGCCTGCTCCACGGCGTTGGCGATGAGCAGGCCGGCCGACATGTCCGGCGGCACCTGCGTCGCCAGCTTCGGGGCCAGCGGCAGCGCGATCGCCACCGACAGCAGCGCCTTCACCGTCATGGGGGTGCCGCGGTTGTTGAACGGCGGGCACAGGACCAGCCAGACGCCCGCGCGGATCGACGCCAGCAGGATCGCCAGCACCGTGCTCAGCGGGACGCTGACGTCCATCAGGCTCCGTTGATGAGGTTCGGGATCTGGGCGTAGAGCTGCTCGGTGTAGGTGACCATCTCGTGCAGCATCCAGTTGCCGGCGAACAGCAGGGCGATGCCGATCGCGGCTGCCTTCGGTACGAACGACAGCGTCTGCTCCTGGATCTGCGTCACCGACTGGAACAGCGAGACGACGAAGCCGACGATGAGCGCGGTGAGCAGGATGGGCGCGCCGAGCTTCGCGGCGATCGTCATGGCCTGCATGCTGAGTTCAACGATCTTGGTGTCGGTCATGAGAGGGGTCCCCCGGGTCATCCTCGATAGCTGGCCACGAGTGCGGTGAGGATCAGCCCCCAGCCGTTGACCAGCACGAACAGTAGGAGTTTGAACGGCAGCGCGATGGTCACCGGCGGCAGCATCATCATGCCCAGCGACATGAGGGTGGCCGAGACCACCATGTCGATCACCAGGAACGGGATGTAGATGACAAAGCCGATGATGAACGCGGCCCGCAGCTCGGAGAGCACGAAGGCCGGGATGAGCGTGGTGAGCGGCACGTCGTCCTTGTTCTTCGGCATCGGCCGGTCGGCGATCTTGGTGAAGAGCGCGATCTCGTCCTTGCGCGTCTGCTTGAGCATGAACGCTTCGAGCGGCTGGACACCGTCCTTGAAGGCGACGGCCTGGGTCTTCTCGCCCTTGAGGTAGGGCTGCACGCCGTCCTTGTTCATGTCGGAGAGCACCGGCGACATGATGAACAGGCTGATGAACAGTGCTAGGCCGGCGATGACCTGGTTGGGCGGCACGTTGCTGAGGCCGAGCGCGTTGCGGGTGATGCTCAGCACGACGAAGATCTTCGTGAACGCGGTGCAGGCGAGCAGCAGCGCGGGCGCGACGGAGAGCAGCGTCAGCGCGATCAGGATGGTGATCGACTGGCTCGGTTCGACGCCGTCGATGTCGATGTTGACGGTGCCGTCCGGCGACCCGTCGACCACCGGCGCGCTCGGCGGGGCCGGCGGCTGCGGCGTCGGGGCGGCCTCCGCCACGACGGCCGGGCCGAACAGCAGCACGGCGCACAGGAGCGCGGCCGCGGCCAGTACGACCGCCTTCACTTGGCGCTCCGGAACACCTTCAGGGCCTGCCCGACGGGATTCTCGGGCGGCGGCGGCTCTGGGAAGAGCGTGGCGTCGGCGTCGGCGAGGAGGGAGACCCCCGCGTCGCTCACGCCGAGGACGAGCGCGCGATCGGCGACCTTGACCACGGCCACCGAGGATCCGCGACTGAGCTGCTGGCGTGCGACCACGGTGACCGTTCCTCCACCACGGCCGGCGAGCGGGCGTCGGACCAGCCGTGCAATTGCCCAGAGTATTATCAGTACAACTGTGAGTGAGCACAGAACGCGGAAAGCAAGCTCGATCATCGTGGTGTCCCGGCTCAGGCCCGGTCGCTCGGTCCGACGATCTCGGTGATCCGGATGCCGAAGTTCTCGTCGATGACGACCACCTCGCCGCGCGCGATCAACCGGCCGTTGACGAGCAGGTCGGCCGGGCCGCCGGCGGCGCGGTCGAGCTCGATCACCGCCCCGGGGGCCAGCGAGAGCAGCTCGCGCACGCTCATCCGGGTCCGGCCGAGCTCCGCGGTCACCTCCATCTCGACGTCGTGCAGCAGGTCGAACGCCGGCTGTCCGCCGCGTTCGCCGCGCTCCGGCGGAGCGTTGTCGCGGCCGTCCCGGTCGCCGACCACCTCGGCGGCGATCGCGATGCCGACCACCGCCTGCACGCCGGCCTCACCGGTCAGCGGTACGAGCAGCCCGTTGGCGGTGACCAGTTGCCCCATCGCGTCGGCCGGCTCGAGCACCTGGCCCGGATCGACCACCACCGGGCCGATCGTCGCCGCGGCGGCCTCCAGCGCGGGCCGGACCGCCTGGCTCAGGTCGAGGCTGCCCATGGGGGAGTTGGCCAGTGCCTCGACAAGGTCCTGCGTGACGATGATCGCGACCTCGCCCTGTGCGGCGCCGGCGAACCGTGCGCGGACCGCCTGGCCGTCGATGGTGAGCTCGTCGAGGTTCTGCGTGGGCGCACCGACGGAGAGCGGGGAGCTGGCGGGCAGCAGCGCCACGGCGGCCTGCGCGGCCGCCTCCGCCCGACCCAGCAGGGCCTCGTTGGTGGCGATGGTCATCGGCTGGTCTCCTCAGCACGGTTCTTCTGGCCGAGTTGTCCGGAGGGTCGGCGCGTCGGTCGTTGACCCGGCTGCGGGTTGGGCACCACGAGACAGGCCATGCGGTTGCCCTGCGCGCCGGGCACGGCGTACGCGAACGTGATGTCCGCGGTGGTGACGGCCAGCGGGGTCGACGTCGTGTGGGCGAGGGGCACGACGTCGCCGGGGCGCAGGCCGATCAGGTCGGCGGGGTGCATCCGGACCGGCTGGAAGCGCACCGCGACCTCGATCGGGGCGCCCTCCAGGCCGGCGACCACGTTGCGGTAGGCGGCCTCCCGGGCGAGCCGCTGCGCGTCGGTCAGGATGGCGTCGCCGCGCTCGCCGTGCAGCTTCGGGAAGATCGAGCCGAACGGCAGGCAGATGGTCGCCACGCACTCCTCGGTGCCCACCCGCATCTCGAACGACGACACGATCACGGCGTCGGAGGTCGCTCCGGCCTGGGCGAACTGGGGGTTGTACTCGATCGTGGTCATCTCCGGCCGCAGCGCGACGATGCCCTCGAAGGCGTAGCGGAGCTCGCCGAGCGTACGTTCGATGAGCCCGTGGAGCAGGGGCGTCTCGATGTCGCTCAGCGGTCGCTGCGGCTGTGGGCCGCCGGGGCCACCCAGCATGTGGTCGATGCAGGCCATGGCGGTGCTCAGGGAGAACTCCAGGATGGCGGTACCGGGCAGGGGGTCGATGGTGAACATCGCGACGATCGTCGGACTGGACAGGCCGCTGATGTACTCGTCATAGGTGAGCTGTTCGATGGAGATCAGGCTGACCTGGGACACGGCGCGCAGGCTCGTGGTCAGCAGCGTGGCGTGCTGGCGGGCGAAGGTCTCGTAGGCGATCTGCAGCGTTCGGACGTGCTCCCGGGACAGTTTTGTCGGACGCCGGAAGTCATACGGTTCCGGACCGGAGCTCTTGCCCCCGCGCCGGCTCATCTTGCCGGGCGTGCGGCCGCTTCCGGTCGCGGACGAAGACTGCGTCACTCTCCTACCATCGGTCTTTTCGGGTGCAGTTTGACGTAAAACGGCCGAAACGGACCTGGAGGTTTCCGCAAAACCCCCCAGATCCGCCCGGTCGGGGCTACTGGATCACGAACGTCGTGAAGTACACGTCCATGATGAGCTTGGTCTTCTTCTCCGTGTACGCCTTCACGATCTTCTCCTTGAGCTCCTCCTTCGACTTCTCGCGGTTCTCGTTGTTCAGCAGGTCCGACTCGGCACGGTTGCTGTAGTGGTTGATCGCGATGTCGAGGGCTTTGGAGCCGTCGGGGGCTTCGCCGGCGTCGGCGGTGGCCTGGAGGCTGAGTTTGAGTTTGAGGTAGTGGCCGCCGGTGAGGTTGATGGTGATGGCGTCGAGGACGATGACGGCGCCGGGTTCGGGTTCGGGTTCGGCTTTGGTGGTGGTGGGGCGGAACATGAAGTAGCCGCCGGCGCCGCCGCCGATGAGGGCGGCCAGGGCGATCGCCAGGATCATGACGAGTTTCTTCTTGCCGCTCGGCTTCGGGGTGTCCTCGGTGGTCTTGTCGGTGTTGGCCATGGTGGGTGCTCCCCTCAGTTGGTGGCTGCCGAGGGCAGCAGTGTCCGGGTGTCGGCCGGTAGGTTGGACAGGACGATGATCTCGACGCGGCGGTTCAGGGCTGCGGCGCGTGGGTCGGTGGCGGGGTAGAGGGGTTTGGTGTCGGCGAACCCGGCGGCCATGAGCCGGGTTTCGGGGATGCCGGCGTCGGTGTGCAGCAGGCGTAGGACGCTGGCGGCGCGGGCGGTGGACAGTTCCCAGCCGGAGGGGTAGGTGCCGGTGCCGCCGGCGAGTTGGTTGGTGTGGCCGTCGACTTCGATTTTGTTGGGGAGGCCGGCGATGGCGGGTCCGACGCCGTCGATGATGCTGCGGCCGGCGGGTAGCAGGGTTGCTTCGTTGCCGTTGAACACGATGCCGCTGGTGACGATGGTGACGACGAGGCCGCGTTCGTCGATGCTGTAGCGGACCTGGTCCTGCAGGTCTTGCCGGGTCAGGTTCTCGGTGATTTTCTGTTTGATCTGTTCGAAGTTCTGGACTTCCTGCTGGGCGGCGGTCTGTCGTTGGGAGGCCTGGGCGCGTTCCTTGGCGGCGACGGCGTCCTGGACGGCGGTGGCGTCGCTGGTGGTGCCGCCGATGCCGGAGGACAGGTCCATGGGGGAGTTGCTGTCGGAGGATTCCATCAGGCTGGCCTCGCCGCCGTTGAAGGCGACGGAGGGGTGGCCGAACCCGACGGCGAGGCCGTTCTTGAGCTCGGCGAACTTCTTCTGGTCGACCTGGGAGATCGCGAACAGCACGATGAACAGGACCATGAGCAGGGTCATCATGTCCGCGTAGGAGACCAGCCACCGCTCGTGGTTCTCGTGCTCCTCCTCGTGGCCGCCCTTCTTGTGCTTGGCATGTGTGCCACCCCTGGCCGCGTGCCCGCCACCGCTCACCGCGGCCTCCCTCCGTGGGTCTGTACTGCCCTCGGAGGAGACATCGGCCCAATCGGCCGACGTGTGAGTTGCCGCAGGTTGCGGGGCGGTTAGGCCGCTTCCTTCTGCTTCGCTCCGCCCGGCGGCAGGAGGCTGCGCAGCTTCTGCGCCACTAGCCGCGGGTTCGCGCCGGCCTGGATGTTGATGATGCCGGCGATCACGAGCTCCATCTGCGCGACCTCCATCTCCGAGACGCGCTTCAGCTTGGCTGCCATCGGCAACCACAGGACGTTGGCGGACATCACGCCCCACAGGGTCGCCACAAACGCGCCGGCGATCAGGTGACCGAGCTTGTCGGGCTGGCTCAGGTTCTCCAGCACGTGGATCAGGCCGAGCACCGTGCCGACGATGCCGATCGTCGGCGCGTAGCCGCCCATCGCGGTGAAGTACGTCGCGGACTGCTTGTCGGCCTTCTTCTTCGCGTCCACCTCGGCCTCGAGGATGGCGGCCAGTTCCTCGGAGTCGGTGCCGTCGATCGCGAGTTGCAGGCCCTTCTTGAGGAAGGGATCCTGCACCTCCTTCATCGCGTCCTCCAGCGCCAGCAGGCCCTCCCGGCGGGCCTTCTCGGCGAGCTTCACGATGTCCTCGACCAGCGCGTCGGGCGCCGCGGCCTTGCTGAGCAGCACCCGCTTGAACGAGTCGACCAGACCGATGGTGTCCTTGAGCGTCCCGCCCGCCATCGCGGCGCCCAGCGTCCCGATGAACACCAGGATGAGCGGCGGCAGGAGGAAGATGCTGCCGGGATGGCCGCCCTCGAGGATCAGCGCGGTGAAGACCGCGACGAAGGCCAGCGCGATGCCGACGATGGTTGCCGGATCCATGCTGCTCAGCGCTCCCGACGGTGCAGACGGACGACGTTGGTCTCCTTGACCCGCTCGGCGGCCGCGTCCGCACGCTCGCCCGGGGTCTGCCCGGCCAGGTGCTGGGCGTCGGCGACGACCGAGGCCCGGTACTGCCGGATGAGCGAGACCAGCTCCGGCAACGACTCGGCGACGATGTACTTGGTTCCGTCGACGAGCGTGATCACGGTGTCCGGAGTGCAGTCGGCCCGCTCGACCAGGTCTGGGTTGAGCGCGAACACCGGGCCGTTGAGGCGGGTGAGCAGGATCAAGGAGCCCTCCTAGGAACTACCGCTTGAGGTTGACCAGCTCCTGCAGCACCTCGTCCGACGTGCTGATCACCTTCGAGTTCGCCTGGAAGCCGCGCTGCGCGACGATCAGGTTGGTGAACTCCTGCGCCAGGTCGACGTTGGACATCTCGACCGCGCCGCTCTGCAGCGTGCCGAGGCCGACGGTGCCGGGCGCGCCGACCTGGGCGAGGCCGGAGTTCACGGTGAACCGGTAGAGCGAGTCGCCGGCCTTCTCCAGGCCGGGCGGGTTGTTGAAGTTGGCCAGGGCGAGCTGCGCGACGGTCTGCTTGTTGCCGTTGGAGAAGATGCCGACCAGCTGCCCGTCGGGGTTGATGGTGAACGACTGCAGCGTCGCGGCCGGTGCGCCGTTCTGGCTCAGCACGTTGACGGTCGTGTCGCCGGTGTACTCGGTGAGCCCGGCCAGGTCGACCGTCACGCCGTTGCCGTCGCTGTCCGGGTCGTAGACCAGGCCGACCTTGGTGTTACCTTCCGAGTCCGTGTAGGTCGGGCCGGTGACCAGGCCGTCCGGCCCGAACGTGACGCTGACCGGTGCCGACGGCGTGGTGCCGTCGGAGACGCTGACCTCCCAGCCCGCCGCCGTCCGCTCGAAGGTGGTCGTCAGCGTCACCGTGTTGCCCTGCACGTCGTACGTCTGGATCGACCGCGGGATCGTGGTGTTCACCGGCGCGTTCGCCGGCACGTTGCCCGCGATCACCATGGTGTTGGTGGCCCGCGGCGCGATCAGCGTGCCCATCGGCAGCCGGATGTCGCCGATCGGCGCGTTGGTGTTGACCACGCCGTTGACGGCGGGCCAGCCCTGCACGGCGGCGCCGGTCGGGGTGACCAGCTTGCCCTCGGCGTCGAAGTTGAACGCGCCGGCCCGGGTGTACAGCTGCTCGTTGACCGAGTTGACCACGAAGAAGCCGTCACCGGAGATCATCACGTCGGTCGCGCGGCCGGTCGTCTGCGCGGAGCCCTGTACGAAGCTGGTGTTGATCGCGCCGAGCCGCACACCGAGGCCGACCTGCGCCGGGTTGGTGCCGCCCTGCCCCTGCTGCGGCGCGCCCGCGGCGCGCATCATCTGGCTCAGGGTGTCCTGGAAGACCGTCTGCGACGACTTGAAGCCGACGGTGTTGACGTTGGCGATGTTGTTGCTGGTGACGTCCATCATCTGCTGGTGCGCGCGCAGGCCGCTGATGCCGGAGAAGAGTGAGCGAAGCATCGGGGTGGGGTTCCTTTCGACAGCGGGTTGTCAGGACGCCGGGGTTGCCGGGGTTTGGCGGACTTCCTTGACCGCCGAGAGCGCGACGTCCGTGTCGCCGACCCGAAGGGTGGGGCTGCCGCCCGCGAACTTGGCCGACGACACCACGCCCGAGTGCTCCTTGCCCTCCGCATCGGTGTACGTGATCATCCTGCCGATGAGGTTGCTGGCGCCGAGCTGCAGCTGCGCGTTGAGCAGGTTCTGCTCCATGGTCGCCATGTCGGTGAGCTTCTCGACCACGGTGAACTGTGCCGTCTGGGCCAGAAACTCGGTGTTCTTCATCGGCGCGGTCGGGTCCTGGTTCCGCAGCTGCGCGACGAGCAGCTTGAGGAACGCGTCCCTGCCGAGGTCACCGCCGGGCTTGGCGGGCTTGTCGGGATCGTCGCTGTCCTGCTTCTTGGCCGGCGCGTTCGTCTTCGGCACGTAGTCGCTGACGTTCCCGCTGACCGGAGTCGGCGTGGTGATGGCAGTATCTCCTTCGCTCAGACGCGCAGATCCAGCGCGCCGGTCGCGTCCTCCGTCACCGGCTGCGTCCCCCGATCGGGGGTTTCCGCGCGACGTTCGGGCGCACGTTGGTCAGATCGACCCCCGGGGTGCCAACCTGAGAATTGTTGCGGCGGGTTGCCGTTTGGGGACGATTGCTGGTGCAGGTCCAGCTCGCAGCCGCCGAACCCGGCCTGCTGGAGGTCCTGCCGGAGCTCGGGCAGCGCGGCCTGCAACGCCGCTCGCCCGGCGTCACTGCCGGCCTGCAGTTGCACGGTGATCGCGCCGCCACGCACCTCCGCGACGATGCTCACCGCCCCGAGCTCCTCGGGGTTGAGATGGATGGTCATCCGGTGCACCCCGTCGGGCCCCTTCCGAAGGGGCGTCAGGACCATCGCGACCTGCCCCGCGATGGCCGCCTGAGGCAGCGGTACCTGCTGAGCCCCCGCCCCGCCCGCCGCCGTCACCTGCTGGCCCGGCGCCACGCCCACGCGGTCCCCGGCGAGGGCGGCACCGACGGCGGCGTCGGCCGCGGGCCGTCCCGGCTGGGCCACGTCCGTCGTCTCCTGCCGGCCGCCGGTCGCGGCAGCCTTGTCCTGGGCCGGTTCCGGAACGGCGGGCCCGCTCCAGGCGGCGACGCTCTCACCACGGGGGCCCGCCACGGGCGCGGCCGTCTGCTCATCACCGGTGGGGCCGTTCTGCCCGGAGACCCCGTGGGTGCCGACCTGGACGACCCCGCCGGCCGGGTACCCGCTGCCCTGGGCGCTGTTGTCCTGAGCGGTGTTGCTCTGGGCGCTGCTGTTCTGGGTGCCGCTGTTCTGGGCGGTGTTGTTCTGGGCGGTGTTGTTCTGGGCGGTGTTGTTCTGCGCGTCGCTGCCCTGGCCGCCGTCGGTCGCTGCCGCACCGGTGACGCCCGGCCCCGCGGCCTGCGTCCCACCGCTGCCGGTGTCGCCACCCGCTCCGGCGCGCTGCGGCTCCCCACCGGCGAGCCGTTCCCCGGCGACGGCGGCCGGTTGGCCCGCCGGGCCGGCGGGGTCGGCGGTGTTCGCCTGCTCGGTGCCACCGGTGCCGATCGAACGGACCGCGCCGGTGTCAGCCGGTGACCCGGCCGCGCCGCTGTTCGGTGCGCCCGTCACACCGCCGCCCGGTGCGCCCGTCCCGCCGCCGCCCGGTGCGCTCGTCGAGCTGTCGTCCGGCGCGCCCGTGACGACGCCGTTCGGTGCGTCTGTGCCGCCGCTGCCCGGCGTGTTGGTCACGGCGCCGTCCGATGCGCCCGTGACGCTGCCGTTTGGTGCGGCCGTGCCGCCGCCGCCCGGCGTGCTGGTCATGGCGCCGTTCGGTGCGCCCGTGACACCGCTGTTCGGTGCATCCGTCGCGGTGCCGTCCGGTGTGCCGGTCGCGGTGCCGTCCGGAGCACCATCCGGTGCGCCGATCGTGGCAGTGCCCGGCGCCTTGGTTGTGGTGGTGGCCGGCGCGTCGGTGGTGGCGTTCGGTGTCCCCGCAACGGAGGTGCCTGCCACCGCGGTCGCGGCGACTTCCGCGGCTGTCGTGTCGGCGCCCGGTGCACCTGTTGCGGTTGGTGTGCCGGCCATGGTGCCGCCCGGCCCGGCTACCGAGGCTCCGGCACCTGCCGGGCTGCTGTCGTACAGGCCCGTCGGACGCACGCCGGCGCCGTTGGTGCCGTCCGTCCGTCCGGTTGTCCCGGTGCCGGGTGCGGCAGGAGCGTTCGGCCCGAGTGCGGTCGCCGCGCCGCCCGGGGTTCCGGCAGCGGCGGCGCCCGGCTGGGACGACACGGCAGCCGTGCCGCCCGGCGCGGCGCCGGTGCCGTTCGGCCGGCCGATGCCTGTGGTTCCGGTGGCCGTGCCTCCAGCGGTCATGCTGTCGGTGGTCATGCCCCTGGTGGCGGATGCGGCGATCGCGGTCCCGGCCGCCGCCGTTCCGGTGGTCGCGCTTCCAGCGGTTGCGCTTCCGGCGGTCGTGGCCCCGGCGGCCGTGTTTCCGGCAGTCGTGGCTCCTGCGGCCGAGGTGCCCGCGGCCGGGGTCCCCGCGGTTGAGGTGCCCGCGGCCGAGGTTCCGGCGGTCGAGGTTCCGGCGGCCGAGGTTCCGGCGGTCGAGGTTCCGGCGGTTGAGGTGCCTGCGGTCGAGGTGCCTGCGGTTGAGGTGCCTGCGGTCGAGGTGCCTGCGGTCGAGGTGCCCGCGGTTGAGGTGCCCGCGGTTGAGGTGCCGGTGGCCGTGTTTCCGGCAGTCGTGGCTCCTGCGGCCGAGGTTCCGGCGGCCGAGGTGCCCGCGGTTGTATTTCCGGTGGCCGAGGTCCCGGTGACGGTTGTTCCCTCGGGCGCCGGACCGTTGGTCTCGGTGCCGTTCGGGGCCGTGTTCGGGGCAGCCGACCGTGCGCCGTTCGGTTGCTGGGTGCCGGGCGGGACATCCGCTCTGCCGGTGGCCGGACCCGCACCACCGGCGGACGGCGCGTCAGTGGGCGAGTCGTACCTGGACCGCGCCGGCTCTGCGTGGCCGGGAACGTTCCGGTCGATCCGGCTCGACCAGCCGGCCTGCGCCGACTCGATCCGTGCCGACTCGATCCGTGCTGATTCGGGCCGTGCTGTCTGCTGCATGCTTTCCGGCTGCCGCCAGCCGCCGGCCTGGAACGCCTCCGCCGCCGACCTCCGGAGCGCCTCCTCCCGGGCGCGGCGGTCGGACGCCGCCTCGGTGGCCCGGCGGTCCTCGGTGGCCCGGCGGTCGGACGCCGCCTCTGCCGAGCGGCGGTCCGCGGCCGCCTCTGCCGAGCGGCGGTCCGCAGACACCTGTGCCGAGCGGCGGTCGGACGCCGCCTCCGCCGCACGCTGGTGGTCGAGATCTCGGCGTTCGTCGGGGCGCCGCGCCGGTCCGCGGTCCGCCGCGAAGCCGCGGGAGGGCGGCGAGCCGCGGTCCCGGCCGTCGCGGGCGCCGTGCACCGGAGCACCCTCCGAGAGGCGGCCGTGGACGGCCGCGGCCAAGGCTGCCGCGAAGGCGTCGTCCTGGGGCGGGGGCGGTTCGGCGCCGCGGGACTGTGGTGCGGTGCCGGGCCGGGTCGCGGGCAGGGGAGCGGTTGTCACGCGAACCCCCTCGACGTCAACTGTGCCATCGCTGCCTTCACCTTCGGCACGTACGCCTGGGTCTCGGGGAACGGGGGAATGCCGCCGTACCGGCTCACCGCGCCGCCGCCGGCGTTGTACGCGGCCAGGGCCAGGTCGAGGTCGCCGAACCGGCGCAGGTTGCCCGACAGGAGCCGGGCCGCGCCGTCCACGGCCTGCCGCGGGTCCAGCGCGTCGACGCCGAGGCCGCGCGCGGTCGCCGGCATGATCTGCATCAGGCCCTGGGCGCCGGCGCGGCTGACCGCTGACGGGTTGAAGCCGGACTCCACCTTCGCCACGGCGGCGAGCAGCGCCGGTGACAGGTTGTACTGCGCGGCCGCCTGCTGGAACAGGTCGGCGTACGGGACGTTGCCGGTCAGCGCCGCCGGGCGCATCGCCGACGCGGCCACCGAGGTGGGCACGAGCGGCTCCGTGGCCGACGGCAGGATGCGCCGGATCGCGGTCGGCGTCGTGGTCACCTCCTGGACCTTCACGACGTCGCCCGAGTGCGGTGCGACGATCATCCTGCCGTCGCCCGCGTAGATGCCGATGTGGTCGACCGGGCTGCCGAACGCGAGCAGGTCGCCCGGGCGGGCCTGGGCGAGCGACGCCACGGCCGTGCCCGCGCGAGCCTGGTCCCGGGCCACCCGCGGAAGGCCGACCCCCAGGTCGGCGTAGACCCGCTGGACCAGTCCCGAGCAGTCGAGGCCGCGCTCCGGCGTGTTGCCGCCGAAGACGTACGGCGTGCCGAGGTACTTCCGCGCGGCCGAGACCACGTCGGCGCCGGTGACCGCGCCGCTCTCGGGCGTGGCCGTCGTGGACTCGAGCGCCGCCGCGAACGCGTCGCCCGACGCCGCCGCCGGGGGCCGAGAGAGGCCCATCATGCCGCGAATCTCAGCGATCCGCGTCTGCATGTTCAGTACCGTCACGAGCGTGGCTCCTTGTGCGCGGCGGCGGTGGTCAGGTCGTCGACGGCCTTCTCCTCGGCGGCCTGCCGGGTGCGCTTGCGGGTCGCGTCGTGCCGCTCCTGGAGCTTCTCGATCGTGCGCCGCTGCACGGCCGCCTCGGTCAGGTCGCGCAGGCGGTCCTCGACGGCCTCCTCGGCGAGCCGGCGCACGCCGATCGCGGCGGCGAGCTCGCCCGCGACCGCTTGGCGGGCGGTCAGCGTGGCCGCGAACGCCGCCGAGGTGGCCGCGTCGGGCACCCTGCGCCCGTCGAGGTCACGTTCCCGCGCGCGAACCTTCTCCACCGCCGTGGTGGCGTCGGCACGTGCGCGTACCACCGCTGCTTTTGCGGCATCTTCCTGTGCCTTGCGGGCCCGAAGGACCGCGGCCAGCCGGAATCCACTTTTGGCCATCAGCCACCCGCCACCAGTGCGTCGAGCATCTCCCACGCCCGGGGCGCCGGGGTGGTGTCGTCCATGTCCTGCCGGAGGAAGTCGTTGATCTGCGGCCACAGCTGGCGCGCGCGGTCCGCGTCGGGGTTGGTGCCCGGGACGTACGCGCCGATCTCGACCAGTTCGCGCACGTCGCGGTGGGCGGCCAGCATGCGCCGCAGCGCGGTCGCGTTCGCGCGCTGCTCGCGGGTCGTGACCGCGTTGGCGACCCGGGACACCGACTCCAGCACGTCGATGCTGGGGAAGTGGCCGGATGTGGCCAGCCGCCGGTCGAGGGTGATGTGACCGTCCAGGATGGACCGGGCCGCGTCGGCGATCGGCTCGTTGTGGTCGTCGCCCTCGACGAGCACCGTGTAGAGGCCGGTGATGCTGCCGACCGGCGCCGGTCCCGCGCGCTCGAGGAGGCGCGGCAGCAGTGCGAAGACGCTCGGCGGATAGCCGCGTGTCGCGGGCGGCTCGCCGGCGGACAGGCCGACCTCGCGCTGCGCCATCGCGGTCCGCGTGAGGCTGTCCATGAGCAGTAGCACGTCGGCGCCGCCGTCGCGGAAGAACTCCGCGATGCGGGTCGCGACGAAGCCCGCCCGCAGGCGGACGAGCGGCGGCTGGTCGGAGGTCGCGATCACCACGACCGAGCGGGCCAGGCCCTCGGGGCCGAGGTCGTTCTCGATGAACTCGCGGACCTCGCGGCCGCGTTCGCCGACCAGCCCGATCACCGAGATCTCGGCGTCGGTACCACGGGTGATCATCGACATCAGGCTGCTCTTGCCGACACCGCTGCCGGCGAAGATGCCGACGCGCTGGCCCCGGCCGCACGGCACGAGGGTGTCGAGGGCGCGTACGCCGAGCGACAGCGGCTCCTGGACCCGGCCGCGGGCGAGGGCGTCGGGCGCATCGTTCTCGACGGAGACCTGTTCGAGGCCGAAGAGCGCGGGCCCGCCGTCCATCGGTCGGCCGAGCCCGTCGAGCACGCGGCCGCGCAGCTGTTCGCCGACGGCGATCCGCAGCGGCCCGCCGGTGCTTCGCACCGGGCTGCCGGCCCCGATCCCGGTGAGCGGGCCGAGCGGCAGGCAGGCGAGCCGGTCGCCCTCGATGGACACGACCTCGGCGGGCACCGGCGGCATCCGCTCGGGGTCGCCGATCTCGACCAGGTCGCCGACGCGGCCCTCGACCCCGGTCACGGTGACGGACAGGCCGACGATCGAGCTGACCCGGCCGGTCACGCGGGGATGTGCGGCCTGCCGGGCCGCCGCGAGTCGTTGTTGCAGCGCCGATGTCAGTGTCACTGCTCGAGTACCTCCCGCACCCGCTCGAGCGCCGGCCCCAGCCGCGCGTCGATCGTCGTGGCCTCGCACACCGCCACGGCGTCGCCCGGCTGGAGGGCCGGGTCCTCCACGAGGGTCACCGTGCGGCCGTCCATGACCAGTTCCGTACGGCCAATCGTCAGCCGGTCGGCCGGGTTGAGCCGTACGGTCACCGGACTTGCCGCCGGCGCGAGCGCGAGGGCCCGCGTGAGCGCCTCCCGGCCCGGCTCGGCGGCGGTGCGCAGTTCGCGGCCGAGCACCGCCTCGGCGAGCGCGAACGCGGACTCGACGATCTGCGCCTCGATGTCGTGCGCGGCGGGCACGGCGCGGTGCTCGAGGGCTTCGGCGGCGGCGCCGAGCGCCTTCAGGGCCCGGTCGACCCGGCGGCGGTGCATCTCGGCGACCTCCGCCGCCTCGGTGGCCATCCGTTCGGCCTCGGCGGCGGCGCTGGCCTGCGCCTCCCGGCGGCCCTGCGCCCAGCCCGCGGCGTATCCGACGGCCTCCGCCTCGGCGCGCATCCGGGCGACGAGGTCGGGCGGCAGCGTCTCCCGCTCGCTGAGGTCGACGTCGAACCGGGCCGACGGGGCCGCACCGGCGCGGTCGTCGCGCAGGACGTGCTCGCCGAACCGTACCGTCGCCGGCTGCTCCGGTGGCGGGAACGCCCGCGTCGCCGGGGTCACGGGCGGCGGTGGCGGCGGCGGGAAGGCCGGCCGCGGCTTGCCCGGCCGCTTCTGCGGCGGCGGTGGGAAGGCCGGCTCGTAGTCAGCCGACGAACTCATCGTCATCGCCCCTGCGGATCACGATCTGTCCGGACTCCTCCAGGGTGCGGATGGCCTGGACGATCTTGGCCTGCGACTCCTCGACGGTGCGCAGGCGCACCGGGCCGAGCATCTCGATCTCGTCGGCGAGGTTCTCCGAGGCCCGCTCCGAGAGGTTCTTCATGACCTTCTGGCGGACCTCCTCGCGCACGCCCTTGAGCGCGGTGGCGAGGTCGTTGGTCTCGACCTGGCGCAGCACGAGCTGGATGGAGCGGTCGTCGAGGGACACGATGTCCTCGAACATGAACATCTTCGACCGGATCTCCTCGGCGAGCTCCGGATTGCGCCCGGCGAGGCCCTCCAGGATGAGCCGCTCGGTGGCCCGGTCGGTCCGGTTGATGATCTCGACCAGCGGCTCCAGGCCGCCGACGTTGGACAGGTCGTTGGGCTGGAGCACCGACGACATCTTGCGCTCCAGCGTCGCCTCGACCTGGCGGATGATGTCGGGCGAGGTGCGGTCCATGACCGCGATCCGGTGCGCCACGTCGGCCTGGAGCTCCGGCGAGAGGCCGGAGAGGATCTGCGACGCCTGGGTCGCGGTCATGTGCGCGAGCACGAGGGCGATCGTCTGCGGGTGCTCGTCCTGGAGGAACGACAGCAGCTGCCGCGGATCCGCCTGGGTCAGGAACCCGAACGGCACGTCCAGGAAGACGGTGTTCAGCCGGTCGACGATCTCGCCGGCCCGCTCCCGGCCGAGCGACGCCTCCAGCAGATCCCGGGCGAAGTCCATGCCGCCCTGGCCCACGTACTTGTGGCCGGTCGCCATGTCGTGGAACTCCGCGAGCACCGTGTCGGCGACGTCGACCTCGATCTGGCCCAGGCGCACGATCTCGGCGGTGAGCTCCTCGACCTCGGCCTCCCGGAGGTGCGCCATGATCTTGGCGGCGTCGTCCTTGCCCATCTGCACGAGCAGGATGGCGGCCTTGCGCAGACCCGTCATCTCACCCGTGGTCATGAATCACCGCCCTACCCACGCCGGTCCGCGAGCCAGCCGCGCAGCAGTTGCGCCACCTCGTCGGGCTGCTTCTCGACCATGGTCGTCAGGTCGCGGAAGCGGCCGTCGCGGTCGAACTCGTCGCCCGGCGCGCCGCCGCCCTCCAGCGCGGGGGCCCCGCCCGGGCCGCCGCCGCCTTCCAGCGCGAGCTTCGCGCGGGCCGCCTCGATCGCGGCCTGCATCTCCTCCAGCGCGGCGTTCTGCTCCTCGGTGAGCTTCAGCTTCTCCGCCTTGCGCTTCTTGCGCTGCCGGAGCGCGGCCACGATCAGCAGGATCAGCAGCGCGAGGACGATCGCGCCCATCTGGACGTACTGCTGCCGCACCTCCGCCTGCTGCTGCTTGGCGGCCTCCGCCTGCGCGTTCTGCTCGGCCTCGGCGGCGCTGGTGTCGAAGGCCATCGAGCTGACCGCGATCTGGTCTCCGCGGGTCGCGTCGAGCCCGACCGCCGAGGACACCAGTTGCTGCAACTGCGCCTCGTCGATCCGCGCCTTCGAGCTGTCGACGATGACCGCCACGGCGAGCTTCTTCACCGCGCCCGGGGCCGACTTGCGGGTCTCGGTGACCATGCCGACCGCGTTGTTGCGGGTCTCCGTCGTCTGCTGGTACTGCCCGTCGCCGCCGGCACCGGTGCCGTTGGGGACCTGGATGTTGTCCGGCCCGAGCACACCCCCGACCGGGGTGCCGTTGCCGCCCGTGTACTGCTCCGACTTCTTCGACTCCGACAGCGGCGGTACGGCCGGATCCGCGACGTACCGCTGCGTCTTCGTCTCGGTGTTGTCGAAGTCCAGGTCGGCGGTGACGTTGACGACCGAGTGCCCCGGCCCGACGACGGTGTCGAGCATGTTCTGCAGCGCGTTGTTGAGCCGTTGCTCGTACGCGGTGGTCAGACCGGCGGCGCCGTCCGCTCCCGTTGCGCCGCCGCTGTCGCCGGAGCTCGACAGGACCTTGCCGTTGGCGCCGACGACGGTGACCGCGTTCGGCTCCATCCCTTCGACGCTGGAGGACACGAGGTGGACGATCGAGGTCACCTTGTCGCCGGAGAGCGGCTTGGTGCCGGTGTCCACGAGCACCGACGCGGTCGGCGGCTGCTGCTCGTCGGTGAAGACGTCCTTCTGCGGGATCGCCAGATGTACCGTCGCCGCGTTGACGCCGTCGATCGACTGGATCGTCTTGCCCAGCTCGCCTTCCAGCGCCCGCCGGTAGGTCACCTGCTGCATGAACTCGCTCGTCATGACGCCCTGCTTGTCGAGCAGGGAGTAGCCGGCGTCGCCCGCGGCGGGCAGGCCGGCGCCGCTCATCGAGATGCGCAGGGCATAGACCTGGTCGTTGGGCACCATGATGGTGCTGCCGCCGTCGGTGATGGAGTACGTCACGCCCTCGGCGTTGAGCCGGTCGACGATCGCACTCGCGTCCGCGGCCTGCAGGTTCGAGAACAGCGGGGTCATCGGGGGCTTGCCCGCCCACGTCGCGAAGAAGTACCCGCCGATGGCCAGCGCCAGCACGGCGACGACGGTGACCGCCTTCTGTCCCGGCGTGAACGACTTCCAGCCGTCGGCGCCACGGCGGCCGAGCGCGGTGAGCCGTTCGCGCATCAGGCCTGCATCCTCATGATCTCGTTGAACGACTCGAGGGCGCGGTTGCGCACGGCGGCGGCGAGGCTCGTCGCGAGGCTCGCCTGGGTCGCCGCGATCATGTAGTCGTGCACGTCGGTGAGCCGGCCGGTGGCGGCCTGGACGGCCAGCCCGTCGGCGGTGTCCTGGACCTGCTGGAGCCGCTGCAGGCCCTGCGCCACCATCGCGCCGAAGTCCGCGCCGCCGGCGGTGCCGCCGGTCTCGCCGTTGCTGCCGGACGAGGCGGTGACGGGGGACAGGCCGGAGACGGCCCCGATGGGAGCGATCGCGTCGATGGACACGGGGATCAGCCCTTCCCGATCTGGATCGCCGCCTGGTACGCGTCCTTGGCGCGGTCCACGACGGTCAGGTTCGCCTGGTAGGCCCGCTGCGCCATGATCATTTGGGTCATCTGCGAGCCGAGGTCGATGCTGGGGTACTTCACGTAGCCCTCGCGGTCGGCGAGGGGGTTCTCCGGCTCGTACACCAGCCGGCCCTTGGCGTCGCCGAGCGCGGTGCCGGCCACGACCGCCCCGCCCTCGCCCGATCCGTAGCCGACGGCCTGCGCCTGCACGTACCGTGCCCGGAACACGTCGCCGTTCGTGGACACCGCGTCGTTGATGTTCGCGACGTTGTCCGCGACGGCGTCCAGCCACTTTCGGTAGACGGTCACGCCGGTGCCGGCGATGCCGATCGCGCTGAAGATGGTCATGATCAACCCCTGATCGCGGTGCGCAGCAGGACGAACTTGTCGTCGGTGGCGCGCAGCATCGTCTGGTACCGCAGGCCCGTGTCGACGTTCGAGAGCACCTCGCGGTCGAGGTTCACGTTGTTGCCGTTCTCGCGGGTCGGCTCCAGCGATCTGGCCACCCTGACGGGCGCGCTGCCGGGCTCACCCGCCTCGACCGCGGTGCGCAACGCGTCCTCGAACTGGACCCTGCCGGCGAGGAACCCCGGCGTCTCGATGTTGGCGATGTTGTCGGCGATCACCCGCTGCCGCCTGGCCAGCCCGGTGAGGGCGCTGTGCAGGGTGACCGACGTGACGTCTTCGAACACAGACCGGACTCCCGTCGGTGTGTCGCCGGTCCATGGCGCAACTGATGAGCGATCCTTGCTCGTCGGGCACATCGGCGCCCGGGGCCGCATGTTGAGGCAGTTCGGTGTGCCGCTTGGTTGCCGCTTGGTTGCCGGTCGGGGGCAGGTCGGTGGCAGTTCCGGGCTTTCGCCTCACCCGTCACGGGTGTCAGGGAGAAACCCCGAAAAACCCCACCGGGCGGCGCTCGCCGTGACCGACGCGGCAGCCTCGGCGGGGGTGTGACGCGGTTTCCTCAACGATGCCGGACGGGTGCCGATGGGGACCGTGTGCGGACCAACACACGCCGACCGACGGTCGCTGTCATCCTGCCGTCCCGCGACGCCATCGCGTTCCGTCGCTGCGCCGATCTCGCCCGGCACGTGGCCGCCCGCGGGTGGGACGTGCTCACCGTCGAGCCGGTGCGGGCCGAGCGGCCCGGCCTGCGGGAAACCGGGCTGGAGCACGGGGTCCGCCAGTTCCGGCTCGACGTCGCCGACCCGGAGCCGTTCCACGGTGACACGCCCACCGAAAGGCTGCTCGCCGAGCTGTTCGTCGACCGGCCCGTCGACGCCGTCCACGTGCACCTCGCCGGGGAGCTCGCCGACGCCGCGATGCTGGAACGCGTGTGGCTGCTCGGCATCCCGCTCGTCACCAGCGTCCACACCGGCTGGCTGCCGCCGCGCGGGGAGTCCGCCCGGGCCTTCCTCGCGGACCAGTTCACCCGCGCCGACCTCGTCTGTGTCGCCGACCACCGCGGCCTCCAGGCGGACTGGCTCGATCCGGGCAGCCCGGTCCTCGACCACTCCAGCCCGCGGGCCGGCAAGGGGTGGGCCGACGTGTACCGCGAGCTCGCCGGCGAGCTGGAACCGCCGGAGACCGACCTGACGATGAGCGTCGTCGTCACCACGTACCAGCGGCCGGGGCCGTTGCACGAGTGTCTCGCCGCGCTGTGCCGGCAGACGCTGCCCCGCGAGCGGTTCCACGTGGTGGTGGTCGACGACGGGTCCGCGGAGAGCGCCGAGCCGATCGTGCTGCCGTTCCTGGACCGGCTCGACCTCACCTTCATCCGGCTCGACCAGAACGTCGGCCTCGGCGAGGCCCGCAACGCCGGCATCGAGGCGAGCCGCGGCGACATCCTGTTCTTCCTCGACGACGACGACGAACCCGCGCCGCGCTGCCTCGCCGAGCACCTGCGCACATACCTCGAACACGGCGACGAGGTCGACGCCGTCCTCGGCTGGACCGGCCCGACCGCCGACCGCGCCACCAGCGTCGAGGCCTGGCTGGCGTTCCGCGGGATGGTCTACATGAGCCACGAGGGCCTGCGGCACCTGAGCGTCGGCGACTGGTACCAGTTCTGGGGCGGCCGCTCGACGATCCGCCGGTCGGTGCTCGGCGACACCCGCTTCGAGGTCTCGTTCGCCGAGGACGCGGACCTCGCGTACCGTCTCGCCGGCAAACCCCGCGGCCTGCGGGTCGTGCACAACCGGCACGCCGTGCAGCGGGTCCGGATCGGGCTCGACGCGCTGTCGCTGATGCGCCGGGCCGGGCGCGTCGGCCAGGCCCGGGCGCACCTCGCCGAGCGGCACCCGGCGCTGCGCACCCACCCGGTGTTCCGCAGCAGCACGTATGAGGCCACGGCGCGCAAGCTCGCCCGCCGGGCCGACGCCCGGCTGCGGCTGCTCACCGCGAACTGGCCGACGACCCTGGAGGCGCTGCGGAAGCTACCGGACCCGCACGGCAAGGGCACGCTGCTCGACCGGCTGCACTCCGACCTCGTGACGATCAGCTCGATCGAGGCGAGCCTCGGCTGGCTGCTGGTCGCCCGCCGGGCGGCCGCCCGGGAGGAGGGCCGGCCGTTGCGGGTCGGCATCAGCGCGTTGTCGCCGCTGCTGGGCGAGGTGGCGCAGGAGTTGGCCGACGCGCCGGAGGATGCGGCGGTACTGGTCGTGGGCGTGCCCCCGGGCCACACGTTCACCGGCAGCGGCAACGTCGAGGTGCTCGCCTGCGACGACGCCGACGACCTGTGGCGGGCGTGCGACGTGGTCGCCTCGTTCACCCCGGTCGACGGCCACGACCCGGCCCGGCACGCCCTCCCGCTGCCGCGCGGCACGATCAGCGACTCCCTGCGCCGCCTGCTGCATACCCGTGACCTGGTCGGGAGCTTCCGATGACGGCCGTGCTCCAGCAGTTGCGCATCCCCAGGGTCTTCCACCGCATCTGGTTCGGCGGTCCGATACCCGCCCGCGAGCAGGCGTTCGGCGAGACGTGGGCGCGGCACCACCCGGACTGGGCGCTGCGGCTGTGGCGGGAGGAGGACGTCCCGCCGCTGGTCAACCAGGCCGCCTTCGACGCCGCCACGACGATGGCGCAGAAGGCCGACATCTTCCGGTACGAGCTGCTGCTCGCCCACGGCGGCGTCTATCTCGACACCGACTTCGAGTGCTTCCGCAACATCGAACCGCTCCTCGGCGGGGTCGACGCGTTCTGCGCCCGCGAGGACGGCTTCCGGGCGAGCATCGGGCTGCTCGGCTGCGAACCCGGCCATCCCTTCTTCGCCGCCGTGGTGGCGGCCCTGGCCGACTCGATGGCGTGGCTGCCCGGACGTCCGCCCAACGAGCAGACCGGGCCGGAGCTGCTCACCCGGACCCTGATCGAGCAGGACGCCCTCGGTCACCCGGTCCCGAGCGTCTTCGGGCCGGAGCTCTTCTACCCGTACCACTGGACCGAGCCGCACCGCGCGGGCGAGGAGTTCCCGGACGCGTACGCCGCCCACCACTGGGCGAAGTCGTGGCACGTCGAAAAGCCGAAAGCGGAGGAGGTGGTACCCCTGAGCCGGACCGTCGAGCGGATCCTCGTCACCGTCGACCCCGACCTCGTGGAGCCCGGCGTGGCCGTGCTGTCGGGCGCGCTGGACGCCGCGTCGGCCGTCCCCGGCGCGGAACTGGCCCTCGTCGTGAAGGGCGTGCCCGAGGTGACGGAGGCGGTGGGCGACGCCGTCGCCGGCGTGATGCAACAGCTGGCCGACGGGCGCGACCTGCCCGACATCGTGGTCTACGGCGAGCCGGAGGGCAGCTCCCTGCCCGCGAAGGTCCGGGTCGAGCTGAGCGCGGACCCGGCCGAGAACGCCCGCTCCCTGCAGGCGCTGGGCCGTCCCGCCGCCCAGGTTCCGGCACCCTCCGCGCCGCCGCCGCCGCCGTCGACGCACACCGCCGTGTACGTCGGCGGCGGTCGGGTGCTCGTGCGCACCGTGTGGGGCGACAAGCTCTACTGCGACGGCGCCGACATGAGCCTCACCCCGGACCTGGTCCTCAACGGCGTCTTCGACCCGGCCCTCTGCGGCTTCGTCAGGAGCTGGCTGCGCCCCGGCGACACCGCCTTCGACGTCGGCGCCAACATCGGGGCGCTCACGGTCTTCATGGCCCGCACCGTCGGCCGGCGGGGCCGGGTCGTCGCCTACGAGGCGAGCCCCCGCCAGGCGGCCCTGCTGCGCGACAACGTGGCCGTCAACTACTACAACGACTGGGTCGAGGTCCGTGAGCAGGCCGCCTGGTCCCGCGCCGAGACCCTGACGTTCCACCTGAGCGAACGCTTCCAGGGCAACGGTTCCCTGCTGCGGCACGACGACTGGTACGCGGGACATTTCAGGGTCGACCGTCACGACGAGGTGGCGGTCGACGCCGTACCGCTGGATCCCGTGCTGCTGGAGCACCGCCCACGGCTGGTGAAGATCGACGTGGAGGGCGCCGAGGCCGATGTGCTGGCCGGGATGGCCGGCTGGCTGGCGGGGGCGCAGGATGTCGCGATCGCGGTCGAGGTGGTGCGCAACCGGATGGGCGAGCGCTGGCCGGCGTTCGCCGAACAGCTCGCCGGGCTCGTCGCCGACGGCTGGCGCCTGGCCGTGATCCAGCAGGACGGCTCGCCGGCCCCGGTCGACCTGTCCCTGGTGCTCGAGGTCGGCTGGTTCGACAACGTGGCCCTGCTCCGCTGACGGCGACGGCCCGGCGCACATCCCGCAGCGAGTGGTGCGCCTGGGCCCGCACGATGGTCTCAGGCGTCGGCCAGCTCGATGTTCGCGGACACCTGCGGTGCCAGGATGCGCATCTCGTGCAGGACTGCTTCGCTCTCCGCGTCCGGCACCGAGGACAGCGCCTCGTGGAGGAGGGGCAGCGCGGCCTCGTCGTGGAACATCTCCAGCGCGATGGCCGCCGCCAGCGTGCGCTCCCGCGGGGTCCGGCGCTCGTCGGCGGACAGCGCCAGCAGCGTGCACTGCGCCGGGAAGCCGTGCTGGCGCAGGCGGGCGGACCACTCCATCGCGCGGATGAGGGGGACCTGACGGCCGACCCGGGCGGCCAGCGTCAACACAGTCGGCTCCCCGGGATACCGTCGCCACAACGCCTCCAGCAGTTCGTCAGCCGCCTCCGGCGGCGCCTCCGCGATGCTGAACAGCAGGCCGCGCAGGGCCTCCCGGGGCAGCAGCTCGGCGACCTCGGCGAGGCTGCCGTCCGCGGCGCCGAGGACCTGCGCCATGCGGGCCACCGGCACCGGCACGCGGCCGTCGCGCAACGCCTGCCGCAACTGGGAGGCGGCCTCCTGGTGGCGGTCGAGGCAGCTCAGCGCGTTGATGTGCAGGCCGGCGAAGCGTCCCTTGCCGACGCCGTAGAGCAGGTCGTTGGCGCCCGACTCGGGCAGCTCCTCGATGAGCTCCAGCGTGCGCTCGTAGTCGCCCTCGGCGAACCGCAGCTTGACCTCGTGCTCGCTGACCGTGAACGGCGTGTTGGCGATCCCGCGGAGCTTCTCGATCGTCTCGTTGGCCTCGGCGAGGCGGCCGACCGTGAGGTACGCGTCGGCAAGGATCTTGAGGAACAGCACGTGGTGCGTGTGCTCCTTGGCCTGGGCGAGTCCCCGCTTGCCGGTCTCGATGCACTCGTCGATGTGGCCCGAGCCGAGCTGCGAACGGGCCAGGTTGCCCACCGCGGTGAGCCCGCTGATGTCCTCGGCGGCCAGCTCGGCCAGCCGGAGGTTCCGCTGCGCCTTGTTCTTCACCAGGCCGCGGAGGCGGGTGTACCCCCAGTGGTCGAGCACGAGGTCCGGCAGCAGCGAGCCGTCGAGTGCCCGGCCGGTGATCCGGTCGACGACCTGCTCGTGGAGACGGCCGTAGATGCGGGCATGCGCCCGGCGGAACATGCGCGGGTAGTAGATGGTGCTCGTGCCGGCGCCGCCCTCGTGACCCTCCTGGTTGTCGATGGTGGCGAAGAAGGCGTCGCACTCGGCGTACCGCAGCGTGTCGCGGACCGCCTTCGGGTTGCCGGTGAACACCTCGTCGGCGTCGATCCACAGCACCCAGCGGCCCTTGCAGTGCTCCAGGGAGCGGTCGCGGGCGTCGCCGAAGTGGTCGCTCCAGAAGCCCTCGACGACCCGGGCGCCGTGTGCGCGGGCGACCTCGATCGTACGGTCGCCGGAGCCGGTGTCGTAGACGACGATCTCGTCCACGAGCTCGCGCACCGCGTCGAGCGACCGGCCGAGGACGTCCTCCTCGTCCTTCACGATGAGGCTCGCGGAGAGCAGGGGCTCGCCGGGCGGCTCCGGGACGTCCGGGCGGAGCCCGCACGCCGGCGAGCCGACGTGGGCCACCAGCGCGGTGTGGGCGACGACCAGCCGCCCCTGTACGGCCAGCCGGTCGTACGGCAGGTCCGCCGTCGGCCCGCCGGCGATCGCGAGCGCGTCCCGGCGGATCGCCACGCACACCGGCCCCAGCCGGTCCACGTCGCTGAACTCCTCGCGGTGCTCCTGGCGCCACTCCCGCGCGTACGCCTTGAACGCCGCCGCGCTCGTCAGCGCCGAGTCCGGCAGGTCCGCCTGCTGCGGGCCGTAGCTGTGCTGGCAGCGGGGCCCGGCGGCGACCACCGCCGGGTCGGCGAACGACTCGACCACCGGGTCCAGCCAGTGCGCCGACAGCACGACGTCGCCGTCGACGAGGACCACGATCGGGTGCCGGGTGGCCTCGAGGCCGACGGCCCACCGCCGGCCGGGGTCCGGCTCGTCGGTCTCCACGACGCGGAGCCAGGACTGTCCCCGCAGTTCGGTGCGCAGCTCGGGGCGCCCGGCGGGCAGGACGCAGACGACCTCGTCGCGCATGCCCAGGGTGGGCCGGAGCGACTCGAGACAGGCGTGGAAGTCGTCGGGGCTGCCCCCGGCGGCGATGATCACGGACACCGGGATGTGACTCATGCTGCCCGTATCGGCGCGGACAAGTGCATTTCGAGGGTTTCTCAGGTGCGGTTGTCGAGGAACACCGGGATGCTCTGGTCGACCTCACGGTGCAGCCGGGAGACGAGGCGGGCCTGCTGCCGGTTGCCGGCGACGGCGATCGACAGCTCCCGCGACAGGTCGAGCTGCCGCTGCATCAGCCGGCGCGCCCGATCCTCCAGGGCGAGCGGCAGCGGCCCGAGGTCCGGCGGCGTGAACGTCGCCGCGTCCGCGGGCAGCCGCTCCAGCAGCTCGCGGTGGCGCAGCATCTGCTCGACCTCGTCGGCCTCCAGCTCCATGGCGTCGAGCGCCGAACTCCACGCGGAGTCCCAGTGACCGTCGTCGGTCATGGTCCTGTCCCGGTCACCTGTGCGGCCGCCTCGCGCCACGCGTCGCGCAGTTGCTCCGCGAAGCCCTGGACGGTCTCGACGCGCGCCCGGTCCCCGGTGACGTTGGCCTGGACCAGCTCGTTGAGCAGGTAGCTGTACAGCGCGGCGAGCCCCGGGCCGCCGCTCCAGACGGAGGTGTCCAGCGTCGCGCGGAGCTCCATGACGATCTCCTGCGCGTGGTGGATCCGGGTCGACGCGGTGGACCGGTCGGCGCCCTCCAGCGCCTGGCCGGCGATCATCAGGTCGAGGACGAGCCGGTCGTACAGCATCACGAGCAGACGCGCCGGAGGAGCGGTCGCGACGCTGTCGCTCACGTACCGGTTACGGAGGGCTTGGGTGGTCATGCGTTTCTCCAAGGGCCGAGGGGAACTAGGGCCTGTTTCGTCACTGAGGCCGGGCTGCGGCGGGCCCAGATTCCGCCTGGCGCCACCCCGCGAAAGCCCGGTTACAACACCGGTAGCCAGACTTCCGCGGGGCGACGCCAGACGAAATCTGGACTCCGCCTCGCTCCGACCCCAGTTACGAAACAGGCCCTAGCCCAGCGACGACAGTTGGCCCGCGAGCCAGCTCGACTGGTTGCGGAGCTTGCCGAGCGCGGTTTCCATCGCGGTGAACTGCCGCTGCAGTGTTTCCTGGCGGGCCGCCAGGCGGACGTCCCAGTCGCTGATCCGGTTGTTGAGCTCGGTGATCGCGTCGTTGCCACTGGCGATGAAGCGGGCGAGGGTGCCCGTGTTGGTCTGCGTGGCCTTGTTCGCGACGCTGACCATCTTGTCGGCGAAGCCGTCCTTGACGCCGTCGCCGTCGATGTCGGTGGTGCCGATGAAGTACGACTGGGTCTTCACCGGATCGGCGTTGAGCGCGGCGAGGAACGTCGTCTTGTTGAACGACAGCCGTCCGTCGCGGGTCAGTTCGACGCCGACGTCCTTGAGACTGCCCAGTGTGCCGGCGCCACCGGACACGGTGCCGAGCACGGTGGTGGCGAGCGACTGCATCGACGAGTTGCCGGAGAGGGGACCGCCGGCGATGCCGCCGCTTTTGGATTTGGTCTGGGTCGCGATCTCCGACAGCGTCGCGTTCGCCGCGTCGACCATCGCCTGTACCTTCGCCGCGATGCCCTCCGTGTCGCTGGCCACCGTGACGGTGATCGGCGGGTCGGTCGGCGCCTGGACCTTCGACGCGGTCACGGTGAGGCCGTCGAGCAGGCCCTTGAACGTGTTCGTCGACGACGACACCTCGAACGGGTTGGTGGTGCCCACGCTGAGCACGGCGTTGTCGCCCTGGGTCGCGATCGTGTCCGCGCCCAGGCCGTCGAGGCCGCTGACGGTGAACACCGAGTCGGTGCCGGTGGTGGTCGCGGTGAGCTGCAGCGTGTACTGGCCCGGGGCGGCCTGGATCGCCGTCGCCTTCACGCCGAGGTCGGCGGTCTTGTTGATGGCGTCGACGACGCCCTTGAGCGACGTGTCGGCGGGGGTCACCGTCTTCGTCTGCCCGTTGATCGTGATGTCGAACGAGGAACCGTTCATGACGCTGTCGGTGGTGTCCGCCACGCGGCCGCCGTAGACCAGCGAGTGCGCGGAGGCGAGCTTCTTCACCGAGAAGGTCAACGAGCCGCTCTGGGAGGACCCGCTGGCGGTCGTGGTCGCCACGACCGCGTCGGAGCTGGACGTCGCCGTCGCGCCCTTCCAGGCGACCGGGTCGTTGAGCGCCTTCGCCGCGGTCAGCAGCGCCGACATCTTCGTGTTGATGCTCTGGTACGAGGTGACGACCTTCTGCTGTGCGCTGACCTTCGACTTCAGTGCCGTCTGCGGGGCCGCCTCCACCTGCATCAGCTGGCTGATGACGGTGGAGGTGCTCATCCCCGAGATCAGGCCGTCGACGCTGCCGCCGGTGACCATGCGGTACCTCCTTCATGAATGGCGGGGAGGAAACCGAGATCCCTCCCCGTCGCAAGACCCGTCCGGGCGGCGCGCTAGCGCAGCAGGGACAGGACGTTCTGCGGTGCCTGGTTGGCCTGGGCGAGCATGCTGGTGCCGGCCTGGGTGAGGATCTGTGAGCGGGTGAAGGAGACCATTTCCTGGGCCATGTCGGTGTCCCGGATGCGGGACTCCGATGCGGAGAGGTTCTCAACGGCGACGTTGAGGTTGTTGATGGTGTGTTCGAAGCGGTTCTGGTATGCACCGAGGGTGGCTCGGGCGGTCGAGACGCCCTTGATCGCCGCGTCGATCGCCTCGATCGCTGCCGTGCCCGACGTGGTCAGGTCGAGGCTGTCCACACCGAGCCCGGCCGAGTCGAAGCCGGTCATCGTCGAGTCGCTGCCGAAGGCCGGCGTGCCGAGGCTGACCGTGATCGCGTCCGCGTCCGTGGTGTTGGCGCCCACCTGGAACGTGCCGACGTATGCCGCGTTGCCCACGTCCAGCAGCTTCTGACCACCGAAGCTGGTGGTGGTGGCGATGCGGTCGAGCTCCTGCGTCAGCTGTGAGAACTCGGTCTGTGCCGCGGACCGGGCGTCGGAGTCCTGGGAACCGGTGGAGGCGGCCTGCACCGACAGGTCGCGCATGCGCTGCAGGATGGAGTGCGTCTCGGTGAGCGCGCCTTCAGCGGTCTGCACGACCGAGATGCCGTCCTGCGCGTTGCGCACGGCCACTTTCAGGCCGCCGATCTGGGACCGGAGACCCTCGCTGATCGAGAGGCCCGCGGCGTCGTCGGCGGCGCGGTTGATCCGGAAACCCGATGACAGCTTCTCCAGCGACTTGCTCATCTGGCTGTCCGTCACGGACAGGTTCCGATAGGAGTTCTGTGCGGCGATGTTGGTGTTGATCCGAAGACCCATGCCGTTTCTCCCTGGGACCGGGTCGGGCCGTCCGTGGCCGTGTCGTCAGTTCGCTCATGTCATCGGCCCGCGCTGCGGACCCTTGAGGTTTCTGCCGCCCGGATATGTGGCAGGGCACGGCGCCCTGGCTGGGTGCCGTGCCCTGTCGTGTCCTCGTCAGGTTTGCCCTTCAGTCCTAGCGCAGCAGCGAGAGGACGTTCTGCGGCGCCTGGTTGGCCTGGGCCAGCATGCTGGTGCCGGCCTGGGTCAGGATCTGTGAGCGGGTGAACGACACCATCTCCGAGGCCATGTCGGTGTCCCGGATTCGCGACTCCGACGCGGACAGGTTCTCAACGGCGACGTTGAGGTTGTTGATGGTGTGCTCGAACCGGTTCTGGTACGCACCCAGGGTGGCCCGAGCGGTCGAAACACCCTTGATGGCGTTGTCGATCGCTTCGATGGCGGCCGTCCCGGCCGTGGTGAGGTCCAGCGTGTTCACGCCGAGCCCGGACGAGTCGAAACCGGTCACCGTGGAGCCGCTGCCGAAGGCGGTGGCTCCGAGGTCGACAGCGATCTGATCCGCGTCGGCGGTGTTGGCGCCGACCTGGAAGGTGCCCATGTAGGCACCCGCGCCGCCGATGTCGAGCAGCTTCTGCCCGCCAAAGGCGGTGGTGGTGGCGATGCGGTCGAGCTCCTGCGTCAGCTGCGAGAACTCGGTGTGCGCCGCCGCCCGTGCATCGGAGTCCTGCGAACCCGTGGACGACGCCTGAACGGCCAGGTCACGCATACGCTGCAGGATCGAGTGCGTCTCGGTGAGAGCACCTTCAGCGGTCTGCACGACCGAGATGCCGTCCTGCGCGTTGCGCACCGCGACCTTCAGGCCGCCGATCTGGGACCGGAGACCCTCGCTGATCGAGAGGCCCGCGGCGTCGTCGGCCGCGCGGTTGATCCGGAAACCCGACGACAGCTTCTCCAGCGACTTGCCCATCTGGCCGTCCGTCACCGACAGGTTCCGGTAGGCGTTCTGGGCAGCGATGTTGTTGTTGATACGAAGACCCACGACAGTTCCTCCTTGAGTTGGGCCGTTTCCCGGGCCATCCGTGGCCCGTTCGGACTGCTCATCGGCCCGGCCGGCCGCCACTGAAGGATTCGGCGGAAAAATCCTCGGTGGAAAACGGCAACGGCGCCCCCGCGGAGGCGCCGTTGCGTGTCATCACTGTGGAGGAGGGAGTGCCACCGGCCTACCGCAGGAGCGACAGGACGCTCTGTGGTGCCTGGTTGGCCTGGGCGAGCATGCTGGTGCCGGCCTGGGTGAGGATCTGTGAGCGGGTGAAGGAGACCATCTCCTGGGCCATGTCGGTGTCCCGGATGCGGGACTCCGATGCGGAGAGGTTCTCAACGGCGACGTTGAGGTTGTTGATGGTGTGTTCGAAGCGGTTCTGGTATGCACCGAGGGTGGCTCGGGCGGTCGAGACGCCCTTGATCGCCGCGTCGATCGCCTCGATCGCTGCCGTGCCCGACGTGGTCAGGTCGAGGCTGCCCACACCGAGACCGGCCGAGTCGAAGCCGGAGACGGACGAGCCGCTGCCGAAGGCGGCGGTGCTGAGGTCAACAGCGATCTGGTCGGCGCTGCTGGTGTTGGCGCCCACCTGGAAGGTGCCGGTGTAGGCGCTGCTGACGTCGAGCAGCTTCTGACCACCGAAGCTGGTGGTGGTGGCGATGCGGTCGAGCTCCTGCGTCAGCTGTGAGAACTCGGTCTGTGCCGCGGACCGGGCGTCGGAGTCCTGGGAACCGGTGGAGGCGGCCTGGACGGACAGGTCGCGCATGCGCTGCAGGATGGAGTGCGTCTCGGTGAGCGCACCTTCAGCGGTCTGCACGACCGAGATGCCGTCCTGCGCGTTGCGCACGGCGACCTTGAGGCCGCCGATCTGCGACCGCAGGCCCTCGGAGATGGACAGGCCGGCCGCGTCGTCGGCGGCGCGGTTGATCCGGAAACCCGAGGACAGCTTCTCCAGCGACTTGCTCATCTGGCTGTCCGTCACCGACAGGTTCCGGTAGGCGTTCTGGGCGGCGATGTTGTTGTTGATCCGAAGACCCATGACGAATCCTCCTTGACATTGGGTCAGGCTCGACGAGCCGTCCCTGGCTCGTTCGCCGTCAACATCGACGCACCCCGGTCATGGGTAAGTCTTTTGGTTCAGATATTTTCTGCAACTCGTTAGAACTCGGCCGGCACCTTTTTTGCGATGCGGGGTCAGGCGGAGTGAGGCAGGCCCATCGCGGTGGTGACGGCGAGGCGGCTGGTGAGGTTGCCCCTGGCGGCGATCTGCGCGTAGTACGCCTCGCGGCGGCGGGCGACGCAGCCGTCGGCGCGTGCGGGGCCGTTGAGCAGGTCGGGGTCGAGGTGGTTGTTGAGGCCGTCGCGAAGGAGGACGAGTGCTTCGGCGCGCAGTTGGCTGATCCGTGATTCGGTGACGCCGAGCTCGGTGGCGATGTCGTTCATCGGGCGTTCGTCGAAGAAGTACGCGGTGACGACCTGGCGCAGCCGGTCCGGCAGGGCGTTGATGGCGTCGTGCAGGTAGCCGATCCGCTCGCGGTGCAGGATGAGGTCCTCGGGGCCGGCGGTGCGTTCGGGTACGAGGTCTTCGGCGGTGCCGGCGGTGAAGCCTTGCAGGGACAGGACGACGGCGCGTTGGACGTCGTTGTCGATGGTTTTGAGTTCGTCGGTGGCGATGCCGAGTGCTTTGGCGAGTTCGGTTTGGGTGGGTGTGCGGCCGAGGGTGGCGGTGAGTTCCTGTTGGGTGGTTTCGACGCGGCGGGCGCGGGAGCGTACGGAGCGGCTGGCCCAGTCGAGGCCGCGGAGTTCGTCGAGGAGTGCGCCGCGGATGCGGGTGGTGGCGAAGCTGCCGAACGGGATGCCGCGTTCGGGGTCGAAGGATTTGGCCGCGGCGGCGAGTGCGGCCATGCCGGCCGACACGAGGTCCTCGCGGGAGACGTGTGCGGGCAGCCGGCCCAGCATCTCCCGGACGAGGTGGCCCACCAGCGGCAGGTGGCTGCGGACCATGGCGTCGAGGTCCGAGGCGGTCAGCGGCGATGTGGCGGACGGTGTGGCGGTGGTGGTCACGGCAACCTCTTCGTGGCAGGAGGTGGTTGGTCGAGGACCAGCCTCGGAAGCCGTGGGTGCGTGCCCGGGTAGCGCAAAGTTGCAAGGAGGTTGTGCTCAACCCTTGTATCGACCTGCCGACGTGTAACCACGAATGCGGCGGCGGCAGAAGGGCGGAACGCATGGGGTTGGCGGACCTCGCGAGCATCCTCTGGCGCGAACGCGAGATGCTCGAGCTGCTGCTGTTCAAGCTGGAGGAGGAGCAGCTCGTCCTCGCCGGTGGGCGGACCCGCTGGCTCGCGCACGCCACGCGCGAGGTCGAGGTGGTCCTCGAGGAGATCCGGCGTACCGAGGTGATCCGCGCCGCCGAGGTCGAGGCCATCGGCGCCTCGCTCGGCCTCGGCCCCAACCCGAGCCTCTCCCAGCTCGCCGAGGCGGCCCCGGCGCCCTGGTCGGAACTGCTCAATCAGCACCGCAAGGCGTTCCTGACGCTGACCGCCGAGGTCAGCGCACTCGCGGAGGCCAACCGCGACCTGTTGACCACCGGCGCCCGGGCGGCCCGCGAGACCATGCTCGCCGTCGCCGGCTCCGTCGAGACGTACGGGCCGAAGGGGCAGACGGTGGCCGCCGCCGGCCGCACCCGGCTGATTGATGAGGCGATGTAGATGAGTACGTTTTCCGGCCTGAGCGCCGCGCTGTCCTCGCTGTACGCGCACCGGCGCGCCCTGGACCTCACCGGCCAGAACATCGCGAACGTCAACACCGAGGGCTACTCGCGCCAGCGCGTGGAGTTGTCACCGCGCGAGGCGGTCAGCGACCCGGCCCGCTGGTCGACGAGCACCGGCGTCGGCGACGGTGTGGAGGTCACCGCCGTCACGCGGCTGCACAACGAGTTCATGACCAACCGGACCCGCGCCGAGCACGGGCTCAACGAGTACCTCCAGGCGCACCGCACGGTGTTCGCCAACGTGGAGCAGGCGCTCGGTGAGCCGTCGGACACCAGCCTGCAGTCACAGCTGTCGGAGTACTGGGCGGCGTGGTCGGACGTGGCGAACCGGCCCGGGGACACCTCGGCCCGTACCGCACTGCTGTCCCGCGCCAGCACCGTCACCGCGACGATGAGCACCACCCGCCAGAACCTCGACAACCTCTTCGGCGCGACCCGCGAGGCGCTCAACGCGGACCTCTCGGTGGTGAACCAGACCAGCGCCGGCGTCGCTGACCTCAACGCGCGCATCGCGCTGGCCAAGACGGCGGGAATGTCCGTCAACGAGCTGTCCGACAAGCGGGATCAGCTTGTGCTGAAGCTGTCCGAGATGACGGGGGCGACCGCGCGGCTCAAGCAGGACGGCACGGTCGACGTGATGCTGTCCGGCGCGATGATCGTGCAGGGCAACGTCACCCGGGAGCTGCGGGCGGTCGGCACCACTGCGGTGGACGGGCGGACGATGGCGCCGGTGCAGGTCCGGTTCGCCGACGACAACAGGGTCGCGTCCATCACGACCGGCCGGGTCGCCTCGCACCTGGAAGCGTTGACGAAGACGGTGCCGGACGCCGTGGACGGGTTGGACAACGTGGCGGCGGTGCTCATCCAGACCGTCAACGACCAGCACCACCAGGGTTACGACATCACCACCGTGCCGCCGGCGACGACCCCGAGCCCGCAGCCCGGCGGGGACTTCTTCAGCGGTACCAACGCCAAGGACATCAGGGTCGCGATCACCGACCCGACGAAGATCGCCGCGTCGAGCACGGCCACCAACCCGTTCCAGGGTGACAACGCGAACCTGATGGCCGACGTCGCGAAGAACCCCACCGGCGCGGACAGCGTCTACCGCAACTTCGTGGTCGACGTCGGCATCCAGGCGCAGACGATCAATCGGCGCGCCGAGGCCCAGCAGGTCATCTCCGACGACGTGACCGCCGCCGAGCAGGCGGAGTCGGGCGTGAGCCTCGACGAGGAGATGACCAACATGATCCAGTTCCAGCGCGCCTACGAGGCGGCGGCGAGGGTGATCAGCACCGTCGACTCCACGCTGGAAACGCTGATCAACATGAAGCGATAGCACGAGGAGGGGGAACGGATGCCCGGCTTCCGCGTCACGGAACGGTCGATGGCCACCAGCACGCTGTCCAATCTTCAGGTCAATCTCGCCCGCAACCAGCAGCTGCAGGACCAGCTGTCCAGCGGCAAGCTCGTCACGAAGGCGTCGGACTCGCCCGGTGGTGCCGTCATCGCCATGCAGCACCGCAGCGACATGGCGGCGCTCAACCAGTACTCCCGCAACGCCGACGACGGAATGGGCTGGCTGAGCATGGCCGACACCGCGCTGACGAGCGCCTCGACGCAGATCACCCGTGCCCGTGAGCTGGTGCTCACCGGCCTGTCCAGCGGATCGGCCGGCAGCGCCGAGGCCCGTGAGGCGATCGCGCTGGAGGTCGACAACCTGCGCCAGTCGCTGATCGGCCTGGCCAACACCACCTACCTCGACCGGCCGGTCTTCGGCGGCACGACGGCCGGCAGCCTCGCCTACGACAACAACGGCGTCTATCAGGGCGACGACGGCCAGGTCAACCGCACGATCAGCGCCAACGCCACGGTCCGCGTCGACACCGGCGGCGACCAGGTCTTCGGGTCCGGCCCGAACACCGTCTTCGCCATCCTCGGCCGTATCTCGGACAACCTGCGGAACAACCCGTCGGGACTGCAGGCCGACCTCGCCGACATCGACACGGCGCAGAAACGCCTGCAAGCAGCGCTTTCGGGTGTTGGATCCCGATATAATCAGGTTTCGCAGATGCAGCAGACCGCGGAGAACCGGGTGCTCGACCTGAGGGCCCAGCTGTCCGATGTCGAGGACATCGACCTGCCGAAAACCATCACCGAGCTGTCCCTGCAGCAGGCCGCCTACCAGGCCGCGCTGGCCGCGACCGCGAGGGTCGTCCAGCCGTCGCTGGTGGACTTCCTGCGTTAGGCGGGCGGTTCGAACCACACCGTGAGGAACCTATGAGCGTCGCCACCGTGGGACCGGAGACCGCCGCGTTGCCGGTGATCGACTTCGTCTCGCCGATTCCCGGGTTCCCCGACGACCGGCGGTTCGTCCTGGTCCGCCTCGACGAGGTCGGCCTGCTCTATGCGCTGACCTCGGTCGACTCGGCGGGGTTGCGGTTCCTGGTCGTGCCGCCCGCGCAGTTCTTCCCGGACTACGAGGCCGAGGTCGACGACGACACGCTCGCCGTCCTCGGCGTGACCGACCAGTCCGATCTGCTGGTGCTACTCGTCGTCACGGCCGGCGACGGTGCGCAGGACGCGACCGTCAACCTGATGGCGCCGATCGTGCTCGACCAGCGCAGCCGCCGGGCGGTCCAGCTGGTGCTCAGCCACAGTGGGCTGCCGGTCCGGCAGAGGCTCCTGGTCGCCTGATCGGGGCGGCGCCCGGTCTTTCCGCACGGGTGATCTGACAAATCGGGTACTGTTCGCCTATCGCCCAGCGAAGGAGCGGCTCGTGCTCGTCCTGACCCGACGTCCCGGTGAAAGCGTGATGGTCGGTGACGACGTTGTCGTCACCGTGCTCGACGTGCGCGGCGACGTGGTGCGGCTGGGCATCAAGGCGCCGCGGAGCATCCAGGTCCATCGCGAAGAGGTCTACAAGGAACTGCAGAAGGTCAACCGCGAGGCCGCGTCGCCGAGTGACGTCGCCGTCCGCGCGCTGAGCCGCATGCTGCGCTCCGACGCCAAGTAGCCACCGAACGGCAACCCTGGCAAACCCGACTTCTCAGGACGTCCGCACCGATGCCGATAGGCCGGTCGACAAGGCTTGAGAAGGGCACGGCAGTGGGCGCTCTGCGTGGATGGTCGCGAAACCGGTCGGTCGCCGTCAAGCTCGGCGCGATCTTCGCGGTCGCCCTGCTCACCGTGGTGGCCCTGGTCGCGTTCGGCGCCCGGGCGCTCTTCTCCGGTGCCGAGCGCGTTCGCGAGCTCGAACAGCTCAACCAGTTCACCCGCACCAGTCTCGAGGCGGACATGGCGCACGACGCCATCCGCGGCGATGTGCTGCGGATCCTGCTCGCGACGTCCCGCGGCGGGGCCGCCGGAAGCGCCGAGACGACCGGTGCCCGAACCGACCTCGCCGCGCACAGCTCGATCCTCGCCGACGCGATGACCCTGTTCACCGGCACGGCCATGGACCCGCGGGTCCGGTCCGCCGCCGAGAGCGTCCGTCCCGCCGTGCAGCGGTACCTCGACCTCGCCACCCGGACGGCCGCCGCCGCCACCGACCCGGCGGCGTACCCCGAGTTCCAGGCCGCCTTCGAGGAGGTGGAGGAGCAACTGCCGGCGGTGGGCGACGCCCTCGCCGAACTGGTCACCGCGGCCTCCCGCGCCGTCGGCGAGGAACGCGACCGGGCACTCCTGGAGCTCTCGCTGGCCGGTGCGGCCGGCATGCTGCTCACCGTCGTGATCAGCCGGCTCGTCGCACGAGGCGTCATCGTCCCGCTGCGGGAGGTCTCCGGGGTGCTCACCGGCGTGGCCGGGGGAGACCTGTCGCGCACGTCGCAGGTCGACTCCGCCGACGAGGTCGGCCGGATGGCCCGGGACCTCAACCGGGCCATCGAGAGCGTCCGGGGCACGGTCGCGTCGTTGTCGGCCTCGGCCGGCACCGTCGCCGCCTCGGCGGAGGAACTGTCCGGCTCCTCGCACCGGATCGCGGCCTCGGCCGAGCAGGCCAGCCAGCGGGCCGGCGCCGCCCGTGACGCCGCCGCGCAGGTCTCGCACAACGTCGACACCCTCGCCTCGGCGAGCGAGGAGATGGGCGGATCGATCGCCGAGATCTCCCGCAACGCCGGCGAGGCACTGCGTGTGGCGAGCGACGCGGTCACCATGGCCGACCGGACCAACGCGATGATGTCCCGGCTCGGGGCGTCGTCGGTCGAGATCGGCAACGTGGTCAAGCTCATCACGTCGATCGCCGAACAGACGAACCTCCTCGCGCTCAACGCGACGATCGAGGCGGCCCGCGCCGGCGAGCTGGGCAAGGGCTTCGCGGTCGTCGCCGGCGAGGTGAAGGAGCTGGCGCAGGAGACCGCCCACGCCACCGAGGACATCAGCGGCCGGGTCGACGCCATCCAGGCCGAAACAGGGCGCGCCATCGAGGCGATCGGCGAGATCGGCTCGATCATCGCCCGCATCAACGACTTCCAGGTGACCATCGCCGGCGCGGTCGAGGAGCAGACCGCCTCGACCCGCGAGAGCAGCCGGACCGTCACCGACGTCGCCGCACGTACCAACGAGATCGCCACGACGGTCGCGGACATCGCCGACGTCGCGGCACGGAACACAGCTGAGGCCGGCACCTCGCTGACCGCGGCCCGGCGGCTCGCCGGCATGGCCGAGGAGATGAACGGCCTGGTCGCCCGGTTCCGGTTCTGACGGTTCGGATTGGACACCGATGTTGTCCGGCGACGCCGAACCGCGCCCGCTGAGCGCATCCGGCCGGTGGCTGCGCCTCCCGCCGTTCCTGTCGGTCGCCGTCCTCGCGGTGGCGGTCGCCTGGCTGCCGCCCCGGGTCGACCCGGTAGCCCTCGGTTCGGCGATCGGCCTGCTGGTGGTACTGCTGGCGACCGCCGTGCTGACCCCCTTCGGCCCAGCGCGCGACGGCGGCCACGCAAGCGAAGGCGAGTAGTGTTGGTCAACATCGGTTGATGTCCGGCGGCCTGGGGACGAGTTAGCATGCCCGCCATGACCGTAGAACCCTTGGCTACAAGCCGGCCGTCGCGGATCGGTGTTGCAGTGGCCATCGTGGTGGCGATCGTCAGTGCGTGCGTCACGCTGCTGGTCTTCGCCAGTGCGATCTATGTTGCGGTCCTCTTCGCGGCTGATTACGAGCTGTACGGCCACGCCTGGGTGGTCGTGGCCAGCCTCGCGGCGTTCGGTGTGATCAGCGGCCTGGCTACGGCGTACCTCGGTCGGCGCTGTGTTCAAGAACTTCGCCGGACGTCTTCGGCCGTGGGTTCGGACTCAGTCTGACGCTGACAGCTACGTGTCTTTAGGTTCTGAAGCGGCCTGAATCCAGGAGAAGGACGCTCAACCTCGCTCGACGAACTCGAACCAACGGCTGCCGACCAGGTCAAGCTCCATCGTCACCGTGCGGCGCATGCCGTCCGCGGTGAGCACCGACATCTCGACCGGCAAGGGTCTGGTTCCAGCGTCATCCGAGCAGGTGACGGCCACGCTCACTGGGAATCGGCCGGTCGCGGCCGGCGCGATTCGCTGCTGCCCCCAGACCATGACGTCGGCCACCTTGCCCGCGCCGGCCACTTCGACCGGCCTGGGGGCACCATTGACAACCGCAATGCTTCCCTCGACGGTCACCCGGCCGTCCGCGCCCGTGACGGATTCGAGCCCCGCGACGGCGAGGAACAGCGACAACTCCGAAGCCTGGAGGCGCCGTTGCCCGGGCGGCCTCCCAACGCTGCCCGGCCACTCCACCCACCAGGCCGCTGAGCACCATGAATACGACCACACCACGTACAGAAACCTTCATCGACGCCACGCGACGCAAGCGACGCCACGGCGCGGCAACCGACTTCGTCGTCCGATCCTCGGCTACATCGAGGTCGATGACACTGTCCAATGGAGTCTCATCAACGGGATCGCGCACCAACACGCCGTATCCAATGCCTCAACGTTCGCCGGGTTTCGGTTCCCACTCGCTGTGATCTCGCTGGTGATCCGGTGGTACCTGCAGCCGATCAGCCGACGCTCCGAAGGAGGTTGCGAGCCAGATCCGCACAGCCGTGGCTGTAACACTCCGCGACGGCGCTCTACGCACATAATGATCGCATGTCAGGGAAGCGGGAACGGCAACAACAATTGCGGTCGGGCGATCAGGCAAAGGGGCCGGCCCGATCGTCACTGCGCCGTCCTACGCTGCGCAGCCGAAGGCGCCCACGGCATAGCGCGCCATACGCCAACACGAAAGGGTGGGCTGGCGTCGCCTGCGCCGCCATCGCCGGGTTGGCGTTCGTATTCATCGCGCTCCAGATGTACTACGACCGTCGGACCTTGCAAGAACGTGGACTGGTCACCACGGGCGACGTCGTGGCGGTGTCTTACGGCAAGAGCGGTCCTAGCGCAGCGGTTCGGTTCACCACCGCCGACGGAAAGACCGTCCAGGCCAACGTGTCCAACCCGGGCGATGAAACCGAGGTCAAGGTGGGCGCGCGGATGCAAATCCGGTACGACCCGAAGGACCCGACCGGCCGGGTGGAAGACGCGAACGGCGGCGCGGGCGCCTTTTGGCCGGTGGGTCTCGGCGGAGTCGCACTCCTGGTCGTCGCCGTCTTTGGTGCCACCCGCATCGCGTAAGTAACGGCGGTCCGATGGCACAGGTGTATACACCTGTCATACGCTGGAGGTTCCTGGTCACCGCACTACTCGCGGTAGCGTCTGCCGTCACGTATCTGAAGCGCAGGTTCGTGCTGACTCAGCAGTTGTTGCGGGTTATGGCCGTCGTCGGCCTCTTCACCGGCGTCATTCCGGGCTTGCTGGCGTTCGTGGCATGGCATCTGGCGCGTAACAGCCACGCCTGATGCTCGTACCGATGTAACGGCGGCGGTCTGGTCCCGCTCAACTTGACACGTACGTGTCAAGCGCGGCTGTGTTTGGTGCGGACGCGGCGGGGAGGGTGTCACCGCACCGCAAGTAGCGCTCCAACAGCAAGTTGTTCTGGGTAGTCGACGTTCGCGCCCTGCTCCTCGGTCTCGCCGGTGGCCGGGCGTTGTTGTGCCTGTTCGGTCTAGTAGCTCTTCGCGATGGGATATCCGGGATGGCGTCGCGTGACGAACGCCTCGCGCGCCTCCCGATCGTCCGGTTTGGAATCGTCGCCGAACAGGCCGGCCTCGAAGGCGGAGACCAGGGTCTCCAGCCACGCCTCGATACTGGGGTAACGGATGTAGCGGTAATGGTCATCGGCCTTGAACTCTATGATCTGCCCGGGTTCGCCGCCGAAGCCGCCGACGGTGTCGACGCACAGATGGTCGCCGTAGATGTTGCCCAGGAATGGAACCCAGCCGTCGCCCCACAGATCGCCGAAGTCGTCGTTCTCAACCAGCCAGGCCATGTCGTCCAGGGCGCCGAGAACGGCCCGGGTGGACATCAGCGACCACAGGTACTCCAGGTGGTCGTCGCTGTCGTCGGGCTGGCCGTCCCGCCAGGCCAGCAGTTCCCGCAGCAGGGCGGGGAGTTCGCCGCCAGCGCGGCGCGCGATCTCGTCGATGACGTCAGAGGATGCACCGGGTTGCAGGTGGGCGTGGTAAGCAGGCCGGTTGGCCTGGAGCCACTGGTCGAGCCGTGCGATGAGGGGGTGCATCCGGCCAGCCTAAAGAGGTTTCGAACGTAACTTCGCGATCGACTCCAAGATCCGATCGCCGGATTACCCAGGCGAACCTCAGCGATGAGCCGCTAGGTGTCGCTGACTCCGGTCCGGTTCCGTGCGATGGTCTACGTTGCCGCTGGGTGCGGCCTGAGGATCGGCGAGACTCCGGGCCTGGAGGTCGACGACATCGACCTGGAGGGCCGGGAGTTCCATGTCCGGCGGCAAGTCGACGACGAAACCGACCCCCGCAATCCGGCCCGCCGGTCGGCGCTGCTCGTCTTCACCAGCAACGCCAACGAGCCAGTCAAAACGCCGACATGGTGCAACTGGCGTTCGGACAGCGCGCGACGGCGGCCACGCCCGGGGTGAACCGAGCATGACCGCCGTCGCCGAGGCTGTTCCGGTCCTGGTCAGAGGGCCTAAACGGCCACGTCGTACTGGTAGAGGTTGTACTTCGTCATCAGGGTGACCAGCTTCGTCGTGTAGTTGGGGTCCGTGGCGTAGCCGCCCTTGTGGACCTCGGCGATGAACTGGTTCGGGTCGTTCGTGTAGTTGAACGCCGCGGCGTAGCGGCTCAACGACTTCAGCTGCATGCCGTGGTCACGGAACGAGTCCAGCGGGGAGTTGTACGTCCGGAACGTCGCCACCGTGGTCCAGCAGGCGCCCGTCGCGTTGCACTCCTGGGTGCTGTAGGACTTGCAGCCCGCAGCGTACTGCCCTGGATTGTTGTTGACGCATTTCATCCCGAAGAAGTTCCGGTCGTTCGCCGACAGTGAGCTGCGGCCCCAGCCGGACTCCAGGATCGCCTGGGCGAGGGTCACCGAGGCCGGCACGCGGGTGTCGCGCTGGCTCTGCTGGGCCGGACCGATCGAGGCGGCCAGGAACTGCTCGTTGGTCATCGTCCCGGTGGGACCCGCAGGCACGGCGGGGGCGGGGGCCGGGGCGGTGGGGGCCGGCGCCGGCGGGGGCGGCGTGACGGCACACGTGGGCAGGTTCGGGTTGCCGGAGACGTAGGCGTGCGAGATGTAGTCGCCGAGCAGGGTGCGGTCCCACTGCGCCGTGCGGCGGACGTTGCCGCGCAGGTACTGGCCGGTGAACTTGCAGGTGACGGTCACCTTCTGCTTGTTCTTGATCGTGCGGGTCTGCGGCCACCAGTTGGCGGCGCCGGTGCGGGCCGGCAGTGATCCCTTGACCTGGACGCTGACGACGGCCGCGTCGGCCGGGGCGGTGGCCACGACGAGCGTCGATGCGGTCGCGGCGAGGGTGAGTGCCGGAGCGAGGACGTACTTCCTGAGGGTGCGCAACATGAACTGATCTCCCATGAGGGGTGGGTGGTCCCCTCAAAGGTCGTCAGTTCAGGTTGCGTGCCTCGTTCCGCGCCGGGTGCCGGAGCGTTGCCAGGTCACCGTCCACGACGGACACCGGTCCCGGCCGGACAGGACGCGGCTCAGTTGGTCCCGTACTGCTGCTTGAGCGTCAGGTAGTCGCCGAGGCCGAGCCCGCGGTAGGCCGTCGAGCAGTCCGGCAGGCCGTCGGTCATGGTCAGCGAGCCGTGCTCGGCGAACGCCACGTGCCCGAGGCCGAAGGCGTGCCCGAACTCGTGGGTGATGGTGCCCTCCAGGTCCCACCGCGAGCCGCAGCCGGGCGGGGTCGACAGGAAGAACAGGCCCTCGGTGTCGTCGATGAGGATGTCGGCCTCGACGCTGCGGCCGTTCTCCTTGCCGCCGTACCACCAGATGCAGGTGACGGCGAGCAGCCCCTGGTTGAGCCGGCCGAAGGAGACCGCGTTGTGGCCGTCGCGCTCGCCGCAGCCGCCGTCGGCGGTCACGCCGGCCCGGTGGTCGGTCTTCCCGGCGTACGACTCCTGGATCCCGAGGTTCTCGGGCAGGCCGCAGTCGTTGCGCCCGGTGTCGACGGTGGTTGCGGCGCTGCGCAGCGTGTCGACGACGGCGGTGCGGTCGCCCAGGTAGGCGGGGATGGTGCGCTCGTTGACCCGCCAGCGCAGTTCGTTGCGCCAGCGCATGCCGAGCCAGGTGCCGGTCGGGTCGGCGCACCGGCCGCTCTCCTGCGCGGCCTCGGTGATTTCACCCGTCGGCGGTGCGGGGATCACCGGGAGCCAGCCGCGCGCCGTCGCGGAACGCGAGACGTGCAGCGGTGCGGCCGCGTCCCGGAAGGACGTTGATGGTCCGGTCACCAGCACGAGCGCACAGACGAGCAGCGGGATCAGTGCCCGTCGGGTTGCCGCCAGACCACTGTCGATCTTTGGCATCCATTCATTCTTGTCCGCGGTACCCCCCGAAGGGGTGACTTTCCGCAAATGCGCCCGAGACGCCATGGTGCGCAGGATTCCCCCGAGCGGACAGTCGACACCTGTACCGCAACCGCCTGTCGGGTGATCATCCGCCGGGTCGACACCCGTGCGCGACATACCTGGCAGCTACTTCAAGTCATGATTCGAATGCAAGAAGTCACTCGCCCCTGAAGGAGCATCCCCGATGACGAACCTGCTCCGGCCAGGCGTTGATCGCCTGGCCGGCGCTTTCGTCGGTACCGCACGCAACAGCGCGGCCCGGCGGAAGTCGCCGGGCCGCGCCGAGGTCGAGCGCCCTCTCAGGCGGCGTCCACCGAGACCAGCAGCCCCTGGTTGACGGCGGCCATCAGCGCCTGCGAGCGGTTGTTCACGCGCAGCTTGCTGTACAGGCGGGAGACGTACGTCTTGACCGTGGCCTCGGAGACGGTCAGGCGCTGGGCGATGGCCGGCAGGCTGAGCCCGTCGCGCATGAGTGACAGCACCTCCTGCTCGCGCTGGCTCAGCAGGCCGGACTGCCCGCGCCGGCGGGACAGCGCCGAGGACAGGCCGGGTGCGGTGAACGAGTGGGGCGCGACGGCGGCGTGCCGGATCGCGGCGAGGACGGACGAGATCGGCGCCGCCTTGGTGACGTAGGCGGACAGGCCGGCGTCGAGCGCCCGGTAGAGCAGATTGTCGTCGCTGACCGCGCTCAGCAGCACGACGCCGAGGTCCGGGCTGCCGGCGCGGAGCCGGCGGGCCAGGCTGATGCCGTCGGTGTCGGCCAGTGACGCGTCGATGGTGACCACGTCGGCCCTCGTCTCGGCGACGACACGCTCGGCGTCGGCGGCGCTGCCCGCCTCGCCGACGAGCGTGATGTCGGGGACGGTGGCCACGACACGGTTGAGGCCGAGCCGGAGTAGTACGTGTTCGTCGACGGCGACCAGCCGGATCGTCATCTGGGGCTCCTTGCCGATGGGGGTGTGCCGTGACCTGCACGTTTACGGGGAAATCGTTGCCCGGTAAGCGTTGCAGCCGGGCCGGCGGAGCAGCCAGATGCTGCAATGGAGCTGCGCTCGTCGGCACCCGAGCTGCACCGGAGGACAACCGGACACCGGTGGACACCGGTGGACACCGGTGGACAGCGGTGGACAGCGGCCGGCACCGTCCGCCGTTACGCTGGTCCGCATGGCTGATCTGGTGTCCCGGGTGCGGGCGATCTGCACGGCGTTCCCCGGCGTGACCGAGAAGCTCAGCCACGGCACACCGCTGTGGTCCGCGCGCAAGGGTTTTGTGCAGATCTGGCCCGACGGGCATCACGACAACACGTTCCCGCACCTGTGGTGCGCGGCCCCGCCCGGCGTGCAGGAGTCCCTCATCGGCCGGGATTCGCGGCGGTACTTCCGGCCGCCCTACGTCGGACACCGGGGCTGGGTCGGCATGCGCCTGGACGGCGATCTCGACTGGGACGACGTCGAGGAGCTGTGCGAGCTCGCCTACCGCACGGTCACCCCAGCGGCACGAGGCTGAGCCGGTCGAACGGCTTCGGCAGCGTGATCCGCATCGTGGTGCCGCCGCCGGGGGTCTCGTCGATCACCAGCGCGGCGTCGTGCGCCTCGACGATCCGCTGACAGGTGGCCAGGCCGATGCCGGAGCCCTCGACGTCGGTGTTGAGCCGGGTGAACATCTCCAGCACGCGCGGCCGGTCCTCGGCCGGGATGCCGATGCCGTTGTCGGCGATGCTCAGCGTCCAGCCGGCCGGCGTCTCCTCGCCGGTGAGGCGGATGCGGCAGGGCCGGCCGGGGTCGCGGAACTTCACCGCGTTGCTCACGAGGTTCTGGATCAGCACGCGCAGCTGGGTCACGTCGCCGTGCACCGTGGGCAGCGGCTCGATCTCGACGGTCGCCCGGGCCGCCGCGATGGAGGTGGCGAGGTCGTCGACCACCTGATGGGCGACGGAGTCGAGCGAGACGTCGGTGAAGGACGGCCGGCCGCCCACCGAGGCGTGTGACAGGACGTCTTCGATCATCCGCCACATGCGGGTCGCCGACGACAGGGCCTTGTCGACGGAGCGCTTCGCGATCGGGTCCGCCGCCACGGCCGGCACGTCGGCGAGCATGGCGACGAAGCCGAGCACGCCGGTGAGCGGGTTCTTCAGGTCGTGGCTGACCTGTCCGGCGAAGTGCTGGAGCGAGGCGTTGGAGCGCTGCAGTTCCCGGCCGGTCCGGTGGACCTGGTCGAGTGCCTGCTCCAGCAGCCGGCTGTGCCGGTGCAGGTCGATCACGTCCATCACCATGCGGGCCAGCTTGTCGAGGCCCTCGCGCTGCTGCGGCGTGAGGTCGTGCGGCTTCTGGTCGAACACGCACAGGGCGCCCAGCACGTGCCCGTCCCGGTCGCGCAGCTGCGCCGAGGCGTAGAACCGCACGTGGTTGATCTCGCCGGTGACGAACGGGTTCTGTTCGAACCGCGGATCGAGCGTCGCGTCACGGACCACGACCATCTCCGGCTCGACCATGCTGATCGCGCACATCGAGTCCTCGCGCGCGCAGGCGCCGCCCTCGAAGCCGTAGGCCCCCAGCTGGTGCTGCTGTGTCGCTCCGATGATGTTGACGACGGCGTTGGGCACGCCGCAGACGTAGGCCGCGAGCGCCACCACCGAGGGCAGGTCGGGCAGCTCCGGGGCGCCGACGATCCCGTACTCCGCCAGGGAACGCAGTCGCTCTTGTTCGTCGGCCGGGACGGGGAAGGCGCGGTCCCGCGTGGACGTCGTCATGCGGCCGACGATAGGCGGCGCAGGTTGCCAGCCGGGCCGGTTCGGCCCTCACGCGTCGGGCAGCGTGACGCGAACTGTGACGCCGTGCCGGTCGACCGTCGTGGCCATGGCGCCGCCGTGGCGGGCGGCGATCTCACGGCCGAGCATGAGCGCGAGCGCGCCGGTGCGGTGCTCGCCGGGGTGCTCGGGGTGCGGGATGCGCATCGACAGCAGGCGCTCGGCGGTGAGCGCGGCCGCCGTCCGGGCGGTGACCCGGACCGTCCACCGCCCCGGCTCGTGGCGCGCCTCGACGGGCACCGGACGGTCGGTGTCGTCGGCGATCGCCGCGACCGCGACGGCGGTGTGGAACAGCTGGTGCAGCAGGGACTCGTCACCGCGCAGTTCCGGGCCCGGGCCGACCACGGCCGCCGTGCTCAGCGTGGTCAGCAGCGTGGTCAGGTCGACCGGCGCCCGCTCCAGCGGCGTCTCGGCGGTCTCCAGCTGGGTGAGCAGCATCAGGTCGGCGACGAGCAGTTGCATGCGCTCGGCGTTGCGGCGGATGACGCCGAGCGCGGACTGCCGGTCGGCCGGGTCGAGCGCGACCACGTCGTCGCCGGCCTCGAGCATCGTGGCGAACGTGATGATCGACGTCAGCGGCGTGCGCAGCTCGTGGGAGGCGACCCGGATGAACTCGGTGCGCAGGTCCGACAGCTCGGTCAGCAGCCGGTGGCGCTCCTGGAGGTCGTGGTCCGCGGTGGCCCGCTCCGCGCGCAGGAACAGCTCGAGGTCGGGCGGTGTCCGCTCGGCGAGCTCCTGGACCAGGCCGTGCCCGCCCTGGAGCGTGAGCGAGATCCGCAGCTCGTGCCCGTCCCGGTGCACGGCCGGCACGTCGAACGCGGTGCCGGGCGGGACCGCGACGTCGCGCAGGCGCGCGGGGAGGATCAGCTCGGTGAGCCGGCTGCCGAGGGCGTGCTGTCGTTCGTAGCCGAACAGCTTCGCCGCCTCCGGCGGCCACGAGCAGACGATGCCGCGATCGTCGATCGTTATGTCGACCGGTCCGCCACTGATGAGCACCCGCTCGGTCCTCCGGAAACGTTACAGGACATGTCATTACATTGCGTAGGATATGTGTGTACCGACAGTAAGCGTCAAATGTCGCGAAGGCTGCCGGCGAGGAGAGCTTTGCGTGGAGAGACCGACCGCCTGGTCGACACCGGCCTGATCGAAGGTGCCGTGGTCGACCTGGTGGTCCGTGCGGCGAACGCGGCCACCGTGGTGGACGCGCAGCGGCTCGTTGCCGAGTTGCGTGGCTTCTCCGGGGTCCGCACCGCCGGCATCGTCCCCGCGCTCTCCCCGGTCGTCGGCGACCTCGACCTTCTGGAGCGGCTGCCGGTCGGTCCCGCGCAATGGGGCCAGGAGCTGCGGGTCGAGTTCAGTGCCGCACCCGCCCGTGCGGAGCTGCTCCCCGCCGCGAGCGAGATCGCCGCCGCCGCCGACCGGGCGCTCGCGCAGCCGTGCCACCCGGTGCCGCCACCGCCGATGCTCGGCTCTCCGCTGGCGTGGGCGATCACCACCGGCGCGCGGGCGATGATCCTCCTCGTCGACCCGGCCCGGGGCTGGAGCGCGCTGTCCGACTCGTTCACCACCGTGCTGGGCTACGACCGGCACAGACCCCCCGACTACCGCATCCTCGACCTGATCCACCCCGACGACCGGCCCGCGGCCGTCGCCATGTTCCTCACCTGCTGCACCGGCCGCCACCCGGAGCAGACCGTGGATCTGCGGGTCTGCACGGTCCACGGCCGGTGGCGCACGATCGAGGTCGCCGCCCGCAGCTTCGTCGAGGACGCCCAGGTCGGCGCCGTCGTCTTCTTCGGGCTCGACGTCACGCAGCAGCGGGAGACCGAGCGCGCCGCCCGGGTCGAGCAGCAGCGTCTGGCACGGTTGGTCGAGACGATGGGCGACGGGCTGCTGCTGCTCGACGCCGACGGCCGGGTCAGCCTCGCCAACCGCGCCGCGCACCGCCTGCTCGACACCGGGATGCTCGACGTCAGCCCGGAGCACGACCCCGACGACCCGGCGCCGCTCGACTGGTCGGCGGTCATCGCCCGCTCCATCGCGCGGCTCGGCCCCGACGCGGTCCGCGTGGACCGGTTGCGCGAAGGCTTCCGCAGCCGCCGCGCGGTCGTGGGGGAGGAACTCGCCTTCGAGGACGGCCGTGTCCTGGAGCTCGACCTGGTCCCGGTCACCTGCCCCGGCGAGGCGGACGGCGGCACGCTCATCCACCTGCGGGACGTCACCGCTCGGGTGGCGGTGCGGCGCGGGCTGGAGGAGCGCAGCCGCGGGCTCGAGGCGCGCAACCAGGCGCTGGCCGAGGCGACCGCCATGAACAACGAGTTCGTCGCGACGGTTGCACACGAGCTGCGCGGCCCGCTGTCGTCGGTGGTGGCGTTCTCGCACCTGCTCGGCGACGCCACCAGCGGCGCCCTCTCCGAGGACCAGCGCACCTACCTCGACGTGATCGACCGCAATGCCAACCGCCTGCTGCGGCTCATCGAGGACCTGTTGCTGCTGTCCCGGCTGGAGGCGCGCACGCTGCAGCTCAAGCCGGTGCCGACCCGGCTGCCGGAGCTGCTGGCGGCGGCCGTCGCCGAGCGCATCCCGGCGGCGCTGGCGGCCGGCATCGAGCTGACCCTCGACTGCGCCGACGGGCCGGACCTCGTCTGCGACGACACCCGCGTCCACCAGGTCGTCGACAACCTGGTGAGCAACGCGGTCAAGTTCACGCCGAGCGGCGGCCGGGTGACCGTGCGGGCCGGTCCGGCCGACGACGGCTGGACGATCGCCGTGGCCGACTCGGGTGTCGGGATCCCCGCCGCCGACCTGCCGCGGCTCTTCAGCTCGTTCTTCCGCGGCTCGAACGTGACGGCCGCGGTCGGGCGGCAGGTGATGCCCGGCACCGGGCTGGGTCTGGTCGTGAGCCGGGCCATCGTCGAACTGCACGGCGGCAGCATCAGCGTCGCCAGTACTGAAGGGGTCGGCACGACGGTCACGCTGTCGTTGCCCACGCGAACGGCACGGAATGGGGGATGATCGTGAGCCGACTTCTTGTCGTCGAAGACGATCCGGATATCGCCATGGCACTGCGTCTGCTGCTCACACGGGCCGGCCATCAGGTCGCGCACGCGAAGGACGGCCGCAGCGGCTTGCGCGACGCGTACACCGAGCGCCCGGAGTTGGTGATCCTCGACATCGGCCTGCCGGGGATGGACGGCTGGCAGGTCCTGGAGCGGCTCCGCGACGTCAGTGACGTCCCGGTGCTGCTGCTCACCGCGCACGGGCAGGAGTCGGACAAGGTGCGGGGACTGCGGGGCGGCGCCGACGACTACCTCACCAAGCCGTTCACCAACGCCGAGCTGGTGGCGCGGGTCGAGGCACTGCTGCGGCGCAGCGCGGGCCCGGCGTCGTGGGCCGACGAGGTCTACGACGACGGCGTGCTGCGCATCGACCCGGCAGCGCGGCGCACGTTTGTCACCGGCGACGAGGTGCGGCTGACGCCCACCGAGTTCCGGCTGCTCAACGTCCTCGTGCGGCACGCCGGCGCGGTGCTGTCGCCCAACCAGCTGCTCGCGCAGGCGTGGGACGACCCGACCGGGATCGGCCCGGAGCGGGTCAAGTTCGCGGTGCTGCGGCTGCGGCGCAAGCTCGGGTGGACCGACCCGGACGCGTCGCCGATCGAGTCGGTGCGCGGCTTCGGCTACCGCTACCGCCGCCCGGTCATGGACCGCGCCGAATAAACCAACTGGCACCCAGGCGGGACCGCCGAGGAGGACCGACGCTCGGCACTCTGAAACGCGTCCCGCCCACCAGTACCAGAAATGAGTGCCAGATGATCGACCTCTCCGTCGACGGTCACGTCCACACCGCGTTCTCGTCGGGCCGTGACAGCGTCAGCGTCCTCGTCGCCGCCGCCGAGCAGGCCGGCCTGACGGAGGTCACGTTCGCGGATCGCGTCGGCCCGGACACCAGCTGGCTCCCGCCGTACCTCGCCTCGATCCAGCGGGCGCAGCAGCGCACCGACGTGGTGCTGCGCCGCGGCGTCGAGGTGGAGGCGATCGGCATCGACGGCTGGCTCGCCTTCCCGTCCGACCTCAACGGGCTCGAGGTCATCTCCGTCGGCATCGACCGCCTGCCGCTGCCCGCCGGGCTGCTCAGCCCGGACGCGGTCCGCGGTCTCATCGACAACGGCACGATGCGTGCCCTCGACGTGATCGACCAGGTCGTCGCCGTCACCGGGCTCGCCGTCGAGCGCGTCTCCCGCTACGCGCCGACCCGTCTCGCCCGGCCACTGGACTTTCTGGCCCGCGCCGGCATCGACGAGTCGGCCGTGCCGGACGCGTCGATCGCCGAGCTGGTCGAGGCGTGCCGCGTCAACGGCACCGTCATCGAGATCAGCGAGCGGCACCGCCTGCCCGGCCGGCGACTGGTTCAGGCCTGCGTCGAAGGTGGCGTGCGGCTCGTCCCCGCCAGTGACGCGGTCCGCGCCGGCGAGGTCGGCGTCTACCGGTACGTGCGGGAGATCGCCGCCGCCGCGGACAACACTCCTGCAGCCGCGTAACCGCCGTGCTGCCCGACCCGCCGTCGTTCCCCCGAAACGGGGTAAAGGCGGCGGGTCGGACCTTTAGCATCAATGTTGTGCCGAAGGATCGCGAGCTCGTCCCCGTCTCGCTGTTGCAGGAGGCGACCCGGATCGCGAACGAGGTCGACCACATCATCGACGCCGGACTCCCGGTGATCCGGGCGGTGTGCGAGGCGACCGGCTGGCAGGCCGGGCACATGTGGCTTCCGCACGAGAACGACCCGCGGGTCTTCGTCTCCACCGACGTGTGGCACGAGGACCGGCCCGGCGAGTTCGCCGCGCTGCGCGAGGTCAGCGACAACCACGTCTTCGCCCAGGGCGAGGGCATCGTCGGCGAGGCGGCCCGCACCGGGCGGCCGGTCTGGATCCCCGACGTCGCCACCGGCCCACGGTTCCTGCGCGGCCCGGTCGAGGGCGTCGGCGCGGCCGTCGCCTTCCCCATCACCGCCGGCGGGCTCACGGTCGCGGTCCTCGAGTTCTTCACGCGTGAGCCGGTCGACCCCGACCCCGGCCTACTGGAGATCATGGCGGACGTCGGCACGCAGCTCGGCCGCGTCGCCGACCGCATGACCGCCTGGCAGGCACTGCAGTTCGGCGCGCAGCGGCTCGAACGGATCCTCGACAGTTGCGTCGAGGCGTTCGTCGCGATGGACGACGGCGGCCGGATCACCGGCTGGAACGCCGCGGCGGAGAAGGTCTTCGGCCTGTCCAGGGAGGAGGCGATCGGCCGGCCGCTCGCCGACACGATCGTGCCCCCGCGCTTCCGCGAGGCCCACCACCTCGGCGTCGGCCGCTTCCTGACGACGGGTGAGAAGCGGGTCCTCGACAACCGCATCGAGATCTCCGCCTGGCACGCCAACGGCTACGAGTTCCCGGTGGAGCTCGCCACCTGGGCCGTGCGCGACCCGGTGCTCGGCTGGACGTTCAACGCCTTCGTGCACGACATCACCGACCGCAGGCGCACCGAGGACGCGATGCGCCAGGCGTACGAGCACGAGCGCGAGGCGGTGTCCCGGCTGCGTGAGCTCGACGTGGCGAAGAGCGACTTCGTGGCGACCGTGTCGCACGAGTTCCGCACGCCGCTGACCAACGTCATCGGGCACCTGGAGGTCCTCACGTCCGGCGACGCCGGCGAGCTCAACGCGGCGCAGTCGCGCATGCTCGAGGTCGTCGGCCGCAACGCCGACCGGCTGCGTGCGCTGATCGAGGACCTGTTGACCATCTCGAAGGTGGAGGCCGGTGTCTTCGACCTGGAGCCGCGCGAGACCGACGTGCACGAGGTGCTGTCCGCCGCATACGCCGCCGTCGAGCCGCGTGCCAAGCGCCGCGGCCACCGTCTGGTGCTGGCCGTCGAGGGGCGGCTCGGCGCCGTCGAGGCCGACCCCGAGCAGCTGGCACGGGCGCTGGTCAACCTGCTGGTCAACGGCGTCAACTTCACGCCCGAGGGCGGTCTCGTCGAGCTGATCGCCCGTGCCGCCGGCGACCACGTCGAGATCATCGTGCGGGACAACGGCGTCGGCATCGACCCCGAGGAGCAGCCTCAGCTGTTCACCCGGTTCTTCCGCGGCACGTTCGCGGTGCGCGAGGCCGTGCAGGGCGCCGGACTCGGCCTGGCCATCACCAAGACGATCGTCGAGGGCCACGGCGGCGAGATCTCGGTCGACAGCACGCCCGGCGCGGGCACGACGTTCACGATCCGGATTCCGCGCGAGCGCCCTCTCTGGCTGTGACCGGCTCCTCCTGCTTCGGCGGCTCCGGCGTCAGTACGGTCTGGAAGCCCGTCCGCGTCATCGTGCCCCAGTCGTGGCGGCCGCCGCGGATCGCCGCCCACATGCCCATGGTCCGCCAGACCGCGGTCAGCTGCCGGTAGCCGACGTTCTCCAGCACGGCGGCGAGCACCGACGCGACCAGGTCCGTCCACCGGTGGTACCGGTGGAACGAGTACTCCTCCACGGCCAGCGCGACGAGGTTGAGCACGAGCGCGTAGCCGTAGGCCACCGCGACGAAGACGAGCGCGAAGCCGGCGTCGATCGCCCCGAAGTACAGCCCGAGCGGCACCAGGATCACGCCGGCCAGCTCGATGACCGGGGCGAGCAGCTCGAAGAGCACGTAGTAGGGCAGGGCGACGAGGCCGATCCGCCCGTACCGCGGGTTCAGGATCATGCCGCGGTGCTTGGTCAGGATCTCGGTGATGCCCCGGTGCCAGCGGCGGCGCTGCTTGCTCAGCACCTTCAGCGTGCTCGGCGCCTCGCTCCACGACACCGGCTCGGCGACGAAGACGATGCGGTAGTCGCGCTTCTGCCGGCGCAGGTGCCGGTGCAGCCGCACGACAAGCTCCGCGTCCTCGCCGATGCAGTCGTGGTCGAGGCCGCCGATCTCGACGAGCAGGTCTCGGCGGAAGATGCCGAAGGCGCCGGAGATGATGAGCAGCCCGCCGAGGCGCGACCAGCCGGTGCGGCCGAGCAGGAACGCCCGCAGGTATTCGACGACCTGCACCCGGACCAGCCAGTTGCGGGGCATCCGCACGTCGACGATGCGGCCGGCGACCACCGTGCAGCCGTTCGCGACGCGGACGACCCCGCCGGACGCGACGGTGCGGACGGGGTCGTCCGAGAAGGGCTTCGCCACCGACAGCAGTGCCTGTGGATCGAGGACCGAGTCGGCGTCGACCATGCACACGAGTGGGTACCGGGCGACGTTGATGCCGGTGTTGACCGCGTCGGTCTTGCCGCCGTTCTCCTTGCGCACGACCACGAGCGGGTCGGGGCGGTCCTTCGGCACGTGCACCGAGAGGATCCGGCCGCGGGTCGGGGTCGCGTCGGGTACGACCCGCGGCACCTCGACAAGACCGAACTCCTCCCGCAGCCGCTCGAAGGTGTCGTCGGACGAGCCGTCGTCGACGACGATGACCTCGAAGACGGGGTACCGCAGGGCGAGCATCGCCTGGACCGACTGGACGATGCCGGCGGACTCGTTGTACGCGGGCACAAGGACCGAGACCGGCTCGGTGAGCGGGCTGCGGTACGTCTCCTCGTGGCCGGCGAAGGGCACCCGGCGCAGATGGTGCACGAACTCCGCGCCGGCGAGCCCGATCAGCACGAGGTAGCTCGAGTTGATGACGAGGAAGTACGTCAGGATGAAGATGTCGGCCAGCCGCAGCAGCTCGCGGATCCAGTCGGCGATCATGGCGTTGTCTGCCTGCGGTGGTCGTCGAGCTCGGCCGCGGCGAGCGCCTCGCGGGCGTGCGCGGCGCTGAGTATCACCTCGGGATCGGTCTCGTGCTCCTCGGCGCTGTGCCGCGGGCGGACATGCGAGCGGTGCTCGGCGGCGACCAGGGCCGCCCGCCCGGCGTTGCCCAGACGCAGCAGGGACTGGGCGGCGTTGTGCGCGACGGCGTAGTCCGGGTCGGCCAGCAGCGCCGTCAGCGCCTGGGCGGCGGTGACCGCGCCGAGCTCGCCGAGCGCCCTGGCGGCCTCCGCCCGCAGCACCGCCGGGCGGTCCGGCTCGAGCGAGTCGAGCAGCGGGGACAGCGCCGTGCGGGTGCCCAGGCGGCCCAGCGTGCGTGCCGCGCGGACCCGCACCTCGATCGACGGGTCGGCACGCAGCGCGCTCTCCACCCGGACCGTCGCACCGACCGCACCGACCAGGCCGAGCACCTCGGCGGCGGTCGCGCGGACCGGCGCGCGCGGGTCGTCGAGCGCGGCCAGCAACGCGGTCTGCGCGCCCGAGCCGAGGCGGGTCAGGGCGGTCGCCACCACCTGCGCGGGCACCGTCCGGCGGCTGGCGAGCGCGGCGAGCAGCGGCTGGGTGGCGCCCGGATCACCGATCCGGCCGAGGGACCGTGCCGCGACCACCCGCACGTCGGGATCGGGGTCGGCGAGCAGGTCGCACAGCGGCAGCAACGCGTCCTTGCGGCCCAGGTTGCCGAGCACCTCGGCGGCCTGCGCCCGGGCGACGGGGTCGCGGCGGCGCAGCTGGCTCCGGGCCCGCCAGGCGGCGCCGCGACGCTCGAACACGTCGACCAGCGTGGCGTGGGCCTCGCCGCGGACCTTGCCCAGCAGGGCCACCGCGTTCGGCTCCACCGCGACCCAGACGTCGTCGGGCAGGCGCACCAGTTCCTCGATCCGCTCGGGGTCGTCGTCGCCGGCGGCGATGGCCAGCAGCAGTTGCCGGGCGGGTTTGGCCAGCCGGGCGCGGCGCGCCTCGCGGGTCCGGCGGACACCGCGACCGCCGGCGATGAGCCCACCCAGCACGACGACGGCGACAAGCATGACGATCAGCGCCACGAACGCGGCGCCGGCGAGGGTCACGTGCGCATGCGGGCCAGGACCGCCTCGACCCGGCTCACCAACTCCCGCGGGCTGAAGGGTTTGACGATGTAGTCGTCGGCGCCGGCACCGAAGCCGACCTCGACGTCGCCCTCCTGGGCGCGGGCGGTGAGCAGGATGATGGGCAGGCCCTTGGTGGCGTGGTCCTGCCGGAGCTGCCGGCAGACGTCGATCCCCGACATGCCGGGCATCATGACGTCGAGGACCACGAGGTCCGGCGGGTTCTCGGCGGCGGCGGTGAGTGCGGCGAGCCCGTTGTCGACCGCCACCACGTCGTAGCCCGACTGCTCAAGCTTGAAGGCGACGAGGTCCCTGATGTCCATGTCGTCGTCGGCGACCAGGATCGCGGTCATCGTCCCTCGCTCGTCTAGGCCACTCAGGCCATCATGATATGTGTACGGAAGCGAATATTTCCGGGCATTCCCGGCCTCACGCCGTTGGTGGCAATGGTTCCCGCGGGTGCAGTGACCCCCGCCGTCCCGTGGTGCCTCATCGCCGGTCGCGGTGTCCGCCGGACCCGCGAGGCGCGCCGCGCCCGGCTGGCCAAACCCGCCCGGCAACTGCTGCTGACCATTGCCGCCGGCGACGACTCCGTGCGGGCCGAAGCGTGCGGCGGTGCGGACTCAGTAGGTGTCGTGCTGCTGCGCCTGGCGGGTGCGGGCGTTGCGCTCCATGCTGTGGTGCATCGGGCCGAGGTTGCCGCCGGCCGGCATGCCCGGGTTGGGCCGCTCGTTCGTCGCGTGGGTCAGCCCGGACGAGGACGCGATGCCGCGCGCGATGGACGCGGCCGTCGGGATGTCCTTGGTCGGCGCGTCGCTCATGCGCGTCGCACCCTCTTCGCAGAAGCGCTTGAAGCTCTTCAGGTCCGCCTTCAGGCGGCGGTTCAGTACCTCCGCCGCATGCTCCTCCGCCGGCATGAGCTCCCGGGCGTCGATCTGCAGCTCCGCGATGATCCGGGTCATGTCGTCGGCCATCGGCTCCAGCCGGAGCGCCTCGCTCACCTGCGGGCCGTCCATCGCCTCCCAGCAGAGGAACTCGCCGGGGCGGGCCTCGGTGATCCGCGCGTCGAACTCGGCCCGGCTGCCGCCGAGGTCGAGCACCATGTGGGCGGTCGACTCGTCGATCGGGGCCATGCTCATCACGCCGGACATGAACCGCGGGTAGTTCTCGAAGTGGGCGAGCTGCTCGTAGGCGACCCGTGCGGGGACCGCCACCTCGATGGACTCTCTGGCAGTGCTCATGGTCGTCCCCCTTGCAAGGTCAGCTCGATGATGACCCACACCGTACCGACGGGTACATCCGGGTTGAGACCGATTCGCGGTTTTGGTCGGTTGCTTTCCACGCTACAGCGCTCCGGGCCGGCGGCTCGGAGCGCTGTAGCGGTGGAACGGCCGGTCAGACGGTCAGACGGTCAGGGTCCAGTTCTTCAGGGTGCCGGTGTCACCGGCGAAGACGTCCTTCACCTGCAGGGTCCAGGTGCCGTTGCGGGCCTTGGTCGACAGGTCGACGGTGTAGGTCGCGTCGAGGTTCGCCACGTTGTCGCCGGAGGTCGAGCTCTTGAGCTTGTACGCGGTGCCGTCCGGGGCGATCAGGTCGACGCGGAGATCACCACGGTCGGTGTGGCGCACGGAGACCTTCACGGTCGAGGTCTTCGCGGCGTTGCCGGTGCAGTTGGCGACGACAATCTTGCTGGTGACGGTGGCACGGTCGGCGATGAAGATCGCGGAGCCGTTGGTGACCGGGGCACAGGCGGCCGGCGTGGTCGGGGCCGGCGTGGTCGGGGCCGGCGTGGTGGGGTCAGGCGTGGTGGGGTCAGGCGTGGTCGGGGTCTCGGTGCCGGAGTCGAACGAGCCGGTGTAGAGCAGCTTGTTCGGCGAGCCGGAGCCGGGGCTCTTCACCGCGCCGGTGACCGCGCCGTTGACGAGGGCGTCACGGACCTCGGCCGGGGTGGCGTCCGGGTGCGCGGCGAGGTACAGCGCGGCGGCGCCGGCGACGTGCGGGGTTGCCATCGAGGTGCCGGACATCTTCTGCGTGCCGGTGTTGGAGCTGTTGGCGCTGGACGTGATGTTCACGCCCGGGGCGAAGATGTCGAGGCAGCTGCCGAAGTTCGAGAAGCCGGCGCGGGTGTCCTTGGTGTCGGTCGCGCCGACGGTGATCGCCTCCGGCAGGCGGGCCGGGGACTTGCTGCAGGCGTTGGCGGAGTCGTTGCCACCGGCCACCGCATACGTGATGCCGGCCGTGATCGAGCGCTTGACGGCGTTGTCCAGGGTGGTGCCGGCCGAGCCGCCGAGGCTCATGTTGGCGACCGCGGGCTTGACGGCGTTCTTGGTGACCCAGTCGACGCCGGCGATGATCTGCGAGTACGAGCCGTTGCCTTTGCAGTCGAGCACCCGCACGCCGACGAGCTTCACGTCCTTGGCGACGCCGTACGTGGCGCCGCCGACGGTGCCGGCGACGTGGGTGCCGTGGCCCTGGCAGTCGGACGCGTCGGCGTCGTTGTCGACGAAGTCGTAGCCGGACTTGGCGCGGCCGCCGAACTCGGTGTGCGTGAAGCGGATGCCGGTGTCGATGACGTACGCCGTCACGTTGCTCGCCGGGCCGTACGTGTACGAGCCGTTGAGCGGCAGCGCCTGCTGGTCGATGCGGTCCAGGCCCCAGGTCGCGTTCGCCTGCGTCGCCTCGACGGAGACCACGCGGTCCTGCTCGACGTAGGCGACGGCCGGGTCGGCGGCGAGCCGGCGGGCGGCAGCGGCGCTCATCTGACCGGAGAACCCGCGCACCGCGCTGTCGTACCGGGCGCGGACCTTGCCGCCGACCTTGCCGGCGAGCGCGTCCGAGCTGACCGACGATCCGTCCTTGAGCACGACGATGTACCGGTCCTGCAGCGCACCCGCGGCGCCGGCGCCCTGCACGACGCCCTCGGCCGGGGCGGCGGAACCGGCGGCGGCGAAGGAGAAGGTGGCGGCCGCGGCAGCGGCGGTGGTGAAGACGAGGCCGGTGACGGCGAGACGGGCGGTGTTCTTGATCATTATGTCTGCATCCCTTGCGGTAGCTGGCATTCTGATTGCGTGCTTGCCTTGCACGAATAAGGTTCCGGCCCGTGGGTGGCTGCCCCAGGACTCGTGCGGTAGCAGCGCAGTTGCCGCGCCCACCCGCCCCCTACTCGCGCGATCTTGGAGTTGTGGTCCCTAATTTGTCGGATTTATACGGATAAAGACGGGACCACAACTCCAAGATCGCGGCAATAAGGGGCGGGGGTGGCGGAAGAGGGAATGGCGAAGGCCGCCTGGGACTTGCCCAGACGGCCTTCACTCACCGGGGGGAACCGGGTGTTCAGATCTTGACGTTGAACCGTGGGTCGGCGGCGATCTTCTTGAAGCCGGCGAATGCCTCCGGGGTGTCGTCCATGCGGATGTCACGCCCGGCCTGGTCGCGTGCGGTCTCGAAGTACACCATGCCCTTGATCTGCGGCATCTTGGCCAGCTGCGGCAGCACGGTGGCGTACACGTCGGCCTTGTTCTTGCCCACGACCGTCGTCGACGAGTCGTACACGCCCCACTCGGCGACCATGATCGGCTTGCTCGGGTGGTTGGTGGTGGCCCAGGTGTACCAGCCCGGGAACTTCGCCTTGTCATTGGTGCGGTTCATCATGTAGTTGAAGTCGCCGTAGTGGAAACCGCCGGGCTGCGCGTTGTTGTAGGTGTCGACGCCGACCCAGTCCACGACGTCGTCACCCGGGTAGAGGTCGCCCCACCACGTTGTGTTGTTCCACTTCTCGTAGTTCATGTAGGCGATCACAAAAACGGCGTTGTTCACTCCGTTGGCCTTCATCCGCAGCACGGTGTGACGGAACATCGCGGCGTAGTCCTTGGCGGTCATACCGGATCCGGCGGCCGGGTTCACGTCGTTCTCGGGCTCGTGGTGCAGCACCATGAAGAACTTCTTGGTGTAGTTGGTCTTCAGGTAGTTGGAGAGCCGGTCGATGCGGGCGTCCTGGTCGCCGGCGGCGACATTGGCCCACTTCGTTCCGTAGGCGACCTTCCAGTTCAGCATCAGCACGCGCGGGTTGGCCGGGTCGTTGGTCATGGCGATCTCGCTCTTGGTCGGGAAGAGCTCGTCACCCTTGTGGTATGTGTGGTAGATGGTCGACGTCCGGCCGGTCTTGCTCTCGAACGTCTTCAGCGCCTGGTCCCGCGGCACGTCGGAGAAGCCGCCGGCGGCCGCGCCCCACAGCACGCCGCAGCTCGGCACCAGTTTGGCGTCGACGGTGCAGTTGCCCGGGTCGGCCGGCGTGGTCTCGACCGGCTCGGTCGCCGGGGTCGACGGGTTCGCCGGCGTGGTCGGGGTCGCCGGGGTCGTGGTCGTCGGGTTGGTCGCCGGTGTGGTCGGCTTGGTCGAGGTCGGTCGCAGCACGGTCAGCGCGAGCGTCGGCTGGCCGGCGGCCGCCTCCGCGGAGCGGAACCGGGCCGGGCTGTTGGCGACGGTCGAGGTGACCGCGAAGGTGTACGTCCCGGCGCCCTTGACCACCGAGCTGACGTCGAACGTCACCGAGGTGGCGCCGCTCTTCGGCTTCACGGTGGTGACGACCGCGCCGACCTTCGGCTTGTTCTTGCCGGTCAGGCCCTTCTGGGTCCACGCCGTGTCGGCGACCTTGCTCAGCGAGATCGAGGTGGGGAAGGCGCGGGACTCGCGGTTCAGGGTCACCTGGGCGCCCTTGACCTTGACCCCGGTGCCCGGGTTGGCGACCTTGAACTTCAGGTAGGTCACCATCGTGTCGCCGCCCTGGCGGCCGGCGACCAGCGTGTCCGAGGCGCCGAAGTTGTAGGTCGGGCGGCTGCTCGAGCTGTAGCTGTCCTCCGCCGCACCCGTGCGGACGACGTCGGTCGTCTCAGCGCCGGCGTTGCCGGTGAAGACGGCGGTGCCGACTCCGGCTCCAATGGCGAGTGCGGCGATCGGCATCAATGTACGGGCATGGCGGCGAATCATCGATACGGGCCCTTCCGTGGCGGCGAAATCCTCGTGGAGCGGTTTTTTCGTCCGGCGGTGTCATCCGGACCTCCACAAGATTCGGCAGCCGGGGTTACACCCGCGGTTCGCCGCAAGTTGCCGTTAGGGTGCCCGCGTCCCGGAAAGACTGTCCACAGTGGATTCGCCACGCTCGGCCGGCGCTCAGTGGCTGTCCGCCGGAAGGCTGGTGTCGAAACGTTGCCGAGCGGGTATGTGAAGTGCCCCGGTGACGCATCAGGCGAACGGACAGACTCGGCAACCCAAGTGTGACCCAAACCCAACGCTTCCGAACTAGGCGCTCAAATCAGGCGAACGTAGTGTTAGCCAGGTAAGCCGCAACACCCGGAAATGCCATATTTCAACGAGCACCCCTCCAATTCGACTCGAGGAGACTGTGATGACCCCGATGCTGATCTCGCGCCCGGCCGTTCATGTCGTCCCCGAGCTGGCGGGGGAGCGGTGCGACAGCTGCGGCGCCGCCGCCAAGGCGACGGTGACCTTCGGTACCTCCGGTGAGCTGTCCTTCTGTGGCCACCACGCAAACCGCTACGCCGACCGCATCGCGGCGACCGCCGACAAGGTCGTGGTCGAGGCCGGCTTCGACTGGCGGGGCGGCGCAGAGGGCTGAGTGCCCTGAGACGGTGCCGAAAGGCGGGTTCCCCACCGGGGAGTCCGCCTTTCGCGTGTTGTCCGTTAAGTACCGAAAATTGGATATTCGGTAGATAGCATCATGGCGTGCGTCGCAAGCCGAGCCCCAGTCCGCGCAGATCAACCCTGCTGGGTGGGCCGAGCCTGCTGATCGACGCCGTCGCCGTGCTCGCGGTGGGAGTCTTCGCGGCGGTACCGGCAATGCTCCGGCAGTTCTCGTCGTTGCACGCCGGCGCCGTGGCACTCGGTGCGGCGGCCCTCGCCGTGGTCCTCGCCCGGCGCCGGTCGCAGCGCCTGGCCCGCTCCCTGGCCCGTTCGTCCGCCCGACGCAAGGGCCTGGAGCAGGAGCTACGCCACCGCGCCACGCGGGATCCGGTGACGGGTCTGGCGAACCGGGCCCTGCTCACCGCCCATCTGCACGACCTGCGGCCCGGCGTCACCGTCGCGCTGCTCGATCTCGACGGGTTCAAGGAGGTCAACGACGCGCTCGGGCATCCCGCCGGGGACGCGTTGCTGGTCCAGGTGGCGGACCGGCTGCGGGCCGCGCTGCCGGACGCCGACCTCATCGCCCGGCTCGGCGACGACGAGTTCGCGGTGGTCTGGCGCGCCGGTGCCCCGGAAGGCGCGGCCGAGCGAGCCGCGGGGCAACTGCGCCCGGCGTACCAGGTGGCCGGCCGTCAGGTGCATCTCACCGCCAGCGTGGGCCTCGTGACGGTCACGGAGCAGCGCACCTCCGCCGAGGTGCTGCGCGACGCGGACCTGGCACTCGACGCGGCGAAACACGGCGGGAAGGACCGGATCGTCCGGTTCGACGCGCCGCTGCGCACCGCCGCCGACCGGTACCGGGAACTGGCCGCCGGCCTGCGCCGGGCGCTGCGTGACGGCGAGTTCACGCTGCACTACCAGCCCGTGGTCCGGCTGGCCGACGGCCGGATCACCGCCGCCGAGGCGCTGCTGCGCTGGAACCCGCCGGACGGCGACCCGGTGCCGCCGGGCGTCTTCGTCCCGGTCGCGGAGGCGACCGGCCTGATCGTGCCGATCGGCTGGTGGGTCCTGGGCCGCGCGTGCGCGGAGGCTCGGGAGTGGCACGAGCGCGAGGGCGTCAGCGTCACCGTCAACGTGGCCGCGCACCAGCTGCGCGAGCCGGACTTCGTCGACCGGGTGCGGGCGGCGCTGGCCGACAGCGGCCTGCCGCCGTCGGCGCTGGTGCTCGAGCTCACCGAGTCGACACTGGTCGCCGACGCCGAGTCGACGGCGCGGCTCGACGTGCTGCGCGGGCAGGGCGTGCGGATCGCGATCGACGACTTCGGGACCGGATACTCGTCGCTGGCCTACCTCGTCCACCTGCCGGTCGACGTGCTGAAGATCGACCGGACGTTTCTCGCGACCGCCGTCGACACCCCGCTCATGCGGGCGATCCTCCAGCTCGCCGACGGCCTGGAGCTCCAGACCGTCGCCGAGGGCGTGGAGACCGAGGCGCAGGCCGCGACGCTGCGCACGCTGGGCTGCTCCTACGCGCAGGGCTACCTGTTCTCCCGTCCGGTGCCGCCGGCCGACCTGGCCGCCATGCTAGGCCGCCTCGAACTCGGAGCGGCGCGAGCGGGGTAGGTGGACCGGGCGGGCCGGGGCGCGCCGCGCGGCGACGACCCGGTCGCGGCCGTCCCGCTTCGCCGCGTAGAGCGCCCGGTCGGCGAGCTGGACCAGCTCGTCGGGCTCCGTCGTGTCGTCCGGCAGCACCGCGGTACCGACGGAAACCGTGACGCAGCGGTGGACGCCGTCGCCGACGTCGACCGTGCCGCCCGCCACGACGCGGCGCACCCGCTCGGCCAGGGCGGCCACCTCCGCCTCCCCGGCGTCGGGCGCGAGCACGGCGAACTCCTCACCGCCGTATCGCGCCACCGTGTCGTCCGCCCGTGCGGCCGCACGCAGGCGGCGGGCCACGTCGCGCAGCACCCGGTCGCCGGCGGCGTGCCCGTGCTCGTCGTTGATCGCCTTGAAGTGGTCGATGTCGAGCAGCACCACGCCGAAGCCCCGGTGCCGCCGGCGGCCGGTCTCGGCGCGCAGCTGCTCCTCGAACGCGCGGCGCGTCGACAGACCGGTCAGCCCGTCGGTCACCGCGATGCGGTGCTGCGCCGCGACCATGCCGGCCATCCGCCCCAGGACGAGCAGGAACAGCAGGGCGCAGGCGATCGCGATCACCGGCACGTCGCTGACGTCGCCCTGGAGGTACCGCAGCAGCAGGACGGCGGGCGCGAGCAGCGAGGCCCCGGCGAGGACGGCGAGCCGTGCCGCGGTCGTGCGGGTGGTGTGTGCCGACGCCGGCGCGTCGATCCGGTCCATCGACGGGTGCAGCGCGGCGCCGCCGAGCAGCGCGTAGGTCGCGAGCCACAGGAAGCACGACCATGCGTTCGCCCTCGAGAGGGTGGCGGCGACGTCGGCGCCCAGCATCGTCAGGAGGCTCGTCAGGAGCAGGAGATACGAGGGTGTACGGGCACCGCCGCCGAGCAGCATGCGCAGGCCGAGAACGAGGACGAGCAGGTCGCCGACCGGATAGGCGACGGTCACGAGCCGCGCCGCCGGGCTCAGGCCCTCGTCCGCCGTCAGCGGGCCGATGAGGTACACCCACGACACGAGGCCGACGCTGACCGCGATGATGCCGGCGTCGATCAGCGTCGGGGTGTGCCGGCCCGGGGTCCGGCGCCGCACGAAGGCCACGAGGGCACCGACGAGGAGGGGGTACTGCACGAGGTAGAAGGCGTCGGCGACGCTCGGGAACGCCGGGCCGTCGTGCGGCGGGCGCGAGACGGCGTGGAGCGCGTCACCGATCGTGTAGGCGATCTGGCCGGCGCCGAGCAGGTACCAGCCGAGCCGGCCGGGCGGTCGCCGGCGGTGCGTGACGACGAGCACGGTCGCCGCGGTGAGCGCGGACAGGCCGGTGTAGAGGGCACCGGCCAGCGCCGGCACGGCGCCGGTGACCTGCATGATCGCGAAGCCGGTGGCAGTGAGCAGCCCGAGTGCGACGAAGGTCGCCCATCGATTCTCACTCGCTGTAGTCACATGTTCTATTTTCCGTCATGAAGTCGCGTTTGCCGTCCTCCAGTCGGGCTTTTGTCGTGCGTCCGGGGTCACTCCACCCGTCGTCTCACCCCGTGTCGTTCGGCCGTCACCCGTCTGATCTCACCCTGTCCGCAACCCGGCGGACATCGTGATGCTCCGGCCGGAGCGTGTGCTGATGACAGGCGAAAGGAGCATTGTCATGACGCCACAGCTGCTCGAACACGTCCGTGCCGAGGCGCTCTTCGTATCCGACGTACAGTCCTCCGAGCATGTCAGCGTGGACCGCATCCGCCGTGCGGTCATGATCAGCGTCCGGCGTCACGGCCCCCGCGGCTGCGCGGCCCTCGTCGCCCACGAGTTCGGCGAACACCCCGAGACGGCGGTCAGCCGGATGGGTTGGGTCCTCGATCAGGTACGTCTGGCGTACCGCTGATCGATTCCCGGCCGGTTTTTGTCGGACCCCTGGTCCAGAATCCGGGTATGCGGTTTCTGGAGTTGGCGCAGGTGTCCGATGCAGTCGCCGCGGCCTCGGCGCGCAACGTCAAGATCGACCTTCTCGCCACGGCGCTGCGTGATCTCGGCGCCACCGCTGACGAGCGCACGATCGCCGCCGGTGCCGCTCATCTCTCCGGCGAGCTGCGCCAGCGCACCACCGGCGTCGGCTATGCCGGCCTCCGTGACCTGCCCCCGCCCGCGGCCGAGCCCACCCTCACCGTCGCCGACGTCGACCTGGCGTTCGAGCGGATGTCCGCACTCTCCGGCAAAGGATCGCAGGCGTCCCGCAAGCAGCTCGTCCGGGAGCTGTTCGGCGCCGCCACCGGGCCCGAGCGCCGGTTCCTGATCGGCGTCCTCAGCGGCGAGCTGCGCCAGGGTGCACAGGCCGGGCTCCTGGGTGAGGCGCTCGCCAGAGCGGCCGGCCTCCCACCCGCGACCATTCGCCGCGCCCTGCTCCTGGCCGGCGACCTGAAGGCCGTCGCCGTCTCCGCGCTGATCGGCGGGGCGCCCGCCCTTGAGCGGTATCAGCTGACGGTCGGCCGCCCCCTCGCGCCGATGCTCGCGCAGAGCGCGCAGAGCGCGTCGGAGGCCCTCGCCGCCACGGGCGTCCCGGCGGCGGCCGACATCAAGATCGACGGGGTGCGCATCCAGGTCCACCGCGACGGCGCCGACGTGCGCGTGTTCAGCCGCAGCCTCGACGACCTCACCGCCCGCGTGCCGGGTGTCGTCGAGGCGGTGCGGGCGCTGCCGGTGGAGTCGGTCGTGCTCGACGGCGAGGCGGTCGGCGTCGACGAGGAGACCGGGCGCGCCATCCCGTTCCAGGAGACGTCCAGCCGGGCGGCCCGCCGCGACGGCGTGTCGGTGCTGCGGCCGTTCTTCTTCGACATCCTGCACCTCGACGGCGTCGACCTTCTCGACGAGCCGGCCTCCGCGCGGTGGACGGCCCTCGAGCAGGCCGTCCCGCCGGACCTGCGGGTCGGGCGCACCATCCTGACCTCGCCGGAGGACGCCGACGCCGCGTTCGCGCGCGCGGTGCGGGAGGGCCACGAGGGCCTGGTGATCAAGTCGGCGTCAGCGCCCTATGACGTCGGCCGCCGTGGCGCCGCCTGGGTCAAGGTCAAGCCCCGGCACACGCTCGACCTGGTGGTGCTCGCCGTCGAGTGGGGCCACGGCCGCCGCAAGGGCTGGCTGTCCAACCTCCACCTGGGGGCTCGCGACCCGGAGACCGGCGGTTTTGTCATGCTCGGCAAGACGTTCAAGGGCATGACCGACGCGATGCTGCGCTGGCAGACCGAGCGGCTGCGCGAGCTGGCGGTCGAGGAGTCGGAATGGGTCGTCAAGGTGCGGCCCGAGCTGGTCGTGGAGGTCGCCTTCGACGGGGTGCAGACGTCACCGCGCTATCCGGGCGGCGTGGCGCTGCGGTTCGCGCGCGTGTTGCGGTATCGCGAGGACAAGCGTCCGGAGGAGGCCGACACGATCGCGGCGGTGCGAGCGATTCACCGCGGAGCGCGATGAGGCACGCCCCCGCTGGTCGCGTCGGTCCCGGCCGCGTCGCCGTCCTCGCCGTCCGCCTCGCCCTCCTCCTCGTCCTCGTCGGCGAGGAGGTCGTCGGACGCCGGGCCGCGCGCCTCGCGCCGTGCCAGGTAGGCGAAGCCGAAGACGGTCAGCGCGGCGAAGAGCCACCATTGCAGCACATAGCCGGCGTTCTGGAGTGCGTTCTCCTTCGCCGGCCGCACCGCGGTCAGCCCGGCGGGGGGCTCGTCCGCGGTCACATAGGCGTCGAAGATCGGGTAGGGCAGCGCCGGTGCGATCGCGGCCGGCGTGATCCGGCGGATCTCCGAGCGGCCGTTGACCTCCTGCGGGGCCCCACCGCGGCTCTCCGGCGGGCGCAGCCGCCCGACCACCGTGGTGTCGCCGGTCGGCGCCGGCGGCACGTTCGGCGCCGCGAGCGCACCCCCGGGTGCCGGCGGCACCCAGCCGCGGTCCACCAGCACCGCCGTCCCGTCGGACAGCACCAGCGGGGTGATCACCTCGAACCCCACCCGGCCGTCGACGGTCCGGCCGCGCACGAGGATCTCCCGTGTGGGGTCGTAGTGCCCGGTGACGCGGACCCGCGTCCACTCGATGTCGCCCGGCGGGGCCGGGCCGACCGAGCCGGGGCCTTGCGTCGGCTTGCCGACAATGTCGGTGAGCGAGGCCGGCGTCGCCGTGGCGCCCGCCGAGATGCGCTCGTTGATCGACGCACGCTGATGATATCGGTCGAGCTGCCAGAAACCGAGCAGGACCATGACGGCCGCCGCGGCCGCCGTCAGCGCGGCATAGCCGAGCCATCGGGGCGTCGCGAGAAACCGGTACACACCGTGCACGGTATCCCGTGCGTTTCCGGACCATCGCAGTGGCGCCCACCCGGTATCGTCCGGAACACACGTCTGCCCAGGCGCCGGAGGAACACAGATGAGCACGATCCCACGGCTTGTGATCAGCGCACCGTCGTCTGGACACGGCAAGACGGCGGTGTCCGTCGGCCTGCTGGCGGCGCTCTCCGCGCGGGGATATCGCGCGGCCGGCTTCAAGATCGGGCCGGACCATGTCGACGCGGCCTATCTCGGCCTCGCGGCCGGCCGGCCGGGGCGCAACCTCGACCCGCGCATGGTCGGGGCCAAGCGCATGGGGCCGCTGTTCGCGCACGGGGCCGGGTCGCTCGACATCGCCGTGGTCGAGGGCACGATGGGCCTGTTCGACGGGCTCGCGGGGCGCACCGACAGCGAGTCCACCGCGCAGATCTCCGGGCTGCTGCGTGCCCCGGTGATCCTGGTCGTCGACGTGGGCGCGATGGGGCAGTCGGTCGCGGCGCTCGTGCACGGCTTCCGGGCCTACGACGAGCTGCTCTGGCTCGGCGGCGTGATCCTCAACCGGGTCGCCTCCACCCGGCACGAGCAGCTGCTCCGCGAGGCGCTGGACGACATCGGGGTCCCGGTCCTCGGCGCACTGCGCCGGCACGCGCTCACCGACATCGGTGACGCCGGCGCGCCGCTGCCGTCGCGCCACCACGGCGTCGCCCCGGTCGTCCACCACAACCTCGACGCGATGCGCGCCGTTCGCCGGCTCGGCGAGGTGATCGGCGGCGCCGTCGACATCGACCGCACCATGGCGCTGGCCCGCTCGGCGCCCCGGCTCACCGCCGACCCGTGGAACGCCGAGGCGGAGATCGTCGCCGCCGGCACGTCCGACGCCGCGATCGCGTCCATCGCCGCCATGCGCATCGGGCGCCGCCCGGTCGTCGGGGTGGCGTTCGCCTACCCGGAGACCGCGGAGCTGCTGCAGGCCGCCGGTGCCGACGTGGTGCCGTTCGACCCGTTGCGCGACGAAACCCTGCCCGATGGTGTCGACGGCCTGGTCATCGGCGCCGCCCTGCCGGAGTCGTATGCGGAGGAGCTGACCTTCAACGGCCGCCTGCGCGCCGCCGTCGCCGCCCACGCCGCGGCCGGCAAGCCGATCGCGGCCGAGGGCACCGGCCTGGTCTGGCTCTGCCGCGACTTCAACGGCCGCCCGATGTGCGGGGTCGTCGACGCCTCGGCGCGCGAGACCGACCTGGTGGTCCTCGGCTACCGCGAGGCGACGGCCCGCAGCTCGTCCGTCCTGCTGCCGATCGGCACGCAGGTCGTGGGCCACAAGATGCACCGCACGACCATCACTCCGCGGGCCGGCCTGCAGCCCGCGTGGACGTGGGCCGGCGGCCCGGCGGAGGGCTTCGTCCAGCGCGGCGTCCACGCCTCCTATCTCGGCCTGCACTGGGCCGGCCACCCGAGCATCGCCAGCCGCTTCGTCGCCGGCGCGAGTGCGACCGCCGCCCCGGCCCCGGGCCGGTGGACCACCCCGTCCGCCAACCCCTACGGCCGCCCGTCCTCCACGGTCCCCACCGCCCAGGTCCCGGCCGGTCACGTCTCCGCCGCACGGGCCGTGCCGACGGCCCAGGTTCCGGCGGTTCCGCCGCCGCCCACCACCGTCCCCGCCGGCCAGGTCTCGGCCGGCCCGGCCCCGACCGCCCAGATCCCGCCCGTCGGCCAGGTGCGCCCGGTCGGCGTCGCCTCGACCCTGTCGCTCCCGGGCGACGCCGAGCCCCCGGCCGGCGCCCCCTCCGCCGAGGCCGCGCCGCCCGCCGCCGGGACCGTGCGCTCGCTCTGGGCCGCGCCGTCCGCCGGGCCGGTGTCCTCCGCCGGGCCTGTGTCCTCCGCCGGGCCGGTGTCGTCTCCCGCGCCCTTCGCCGCGGGCTCCGCGCCCTCCGCCGGGCCGGTGTCGTCTCCTGCCGCGTTCGCCGCCGGGTCCGTGCCGTCCGAGGCGGCGGTGTCTTCTGCCGCCTTTGCCGCGGATTCCGTGCCGTCTGCCGGGCCGGTGTCGTCTCCTGCCGCGTTCGCCGCCGGGTCCGTGCCGTCTGCCGGGCCGGTGTCATCCGCGGCGGCCTTCGGTGCCGGTTCGGGCCGGCCGGCCAGTGCTCCCACGTCGCCCGGGGCGTCCTCGCCGTTCGGGCCGGGTGTCGGGTCGGTGATGCCGACCCCGTGGACGTCGGCCGAGGCCTTCGGGGCATCTGCGGACTCGGTCCCGCCTGCTGCCTCGCCCACGTCCTCGCCGACCACGTACACGTCGGCTGCCGCCTTCTCGCCCGCCGGGTCGCCGTCCGTCGCGGCGGTGCCTGTCTCGGGAGGAGCGGGCCTGCCCGGTGCCGAGGTTCCGGTCGCCGGCGAGGCCGGGTCCCGGGGCGGCGAAGCCGTCGGCGCGCCGGCGGCCGGCACCACCGAGGCGCCCGGGGACAGCCCGTCCACCGGGGCTGGTGGGGCGAGCGTTGGGGTGCCTTCCTCGGCGAACGGGCCCGCGGAGGCCGCCGGGCTGCCATTGTCTGGGGTTGTGCCGACGACCGCGACCGTGCCCTCGCCGCCGACCACCCGATCCGTGAACGTTTCCGATGCCCCGGCCGGCGGCGTTGCCGAGCAGGCGTCCGGCCTGGTCTCGGGCGGGCCGCAGCCGTTGACGGGGCTCTCCTCGAGCGTGACCGCGCCCGTGTCGACCCCGCCCGCATCGTCGGAGGACGACCAGCCACGGTCGGCCACCCCGGCGACCTCGGCCGCGGTGCCGGTCTCGTCGGCACCCATGTCGCAGGTGCCGGCGCCGGTGTCCGCGGCGCCGGCCGGCGTGACCGCGATGCCCGCCGCCGGATCCGACCTGGTGGCACCGGTCGACGACGTCGCCTCGCCGTCGCTGTCGGTTCCCACGGCGTCGCCGATCTCCGCACCACCCGTGTTCGCGCCGCCCCAGCAGCAGCCTCCGAGCCCTGAGCCGCAACTGTCCGGCCCGCAGGAGGACAGCATCGCCGAGGGCGCGGCGACCGGCGCTGACAACGCTGCCGCGTCCGCGGGTGCCGACGAGTCCGAGAACGGGCCCGAGAAGGGCGCCGGGCCGGTGCCGGCCGGCGGGTCGAGCGAGGCTGCCTAGTGTCGACCTGGTCGGTGGCCCTGCGCCGCTTTCCCTCGCTGCTGGTCGAGACACCGCGGTTGTTGGTCCGGCCACTGTGTGCCGACGACGACAAACGGGTCGGTGAGATCTTCACCGACCGGCTCGTCCGGCGGTGGCTGCCGATCGCGCAGGACGACGTGACCGAGTTCGACGGGTATGCCTGGTGCACCGAGCTCGCCGTGGAGCGGCGCGACAGCGGGGCCGGTGACCACTACGGCGTCGTGCGCCGGGAGGACGAGCGGCTCGTCGGGTGTCTCTGGACGAAGAACACCGACTGGCTGACCCGGTCGACGGAGATCGCGTTCGCGGTGGCCGCCGACGCGCGGGGGTACGGCGTCGCGCCCGAGGCCGTGGCCGTCGTGGCGCTGTCGCTGTTGCTGGAGCACCGGTTCCAGCGGATCGAGCTGCGGGTCGCACCCGGCAACGTGGCCTCGCGCCGGGTCGCGGAGAAGGCCGGCTTCACGTATGAAGGGCTGCTGCGCAACGCCGGCTCGCTGCACAGCGGACGGGTCGACCTGGAGAGCTGGTCGCTCGTCCCGGCCGACATCCGCTGACGGTCAGTGGCGGGCGGCGCGCTTGCCCGAGACGGCCGGGCCCGGCGGCGTGAAGTCCCGCCACGGCGTGCCGACCAGCGCGTCGTGCAGCGTCTCGGCCACCGTTTCCCGCGGCTTGCCGGCGTTGCCCGAGCCGACGCGGTGCAGCGGGTTGTCCGGGTCGGCGATGAAACCGGCGATCGTCAGGCCGGGTGTCATGCCGATGAACCAGGCGGCCCGGTTGTCGTCGGTCGTACCGGACTTGCCCGCCACCGGGCGGCGGACCGTCGAGGAGACCCGTGCGGCGGTGCCCGAGCCGCCGCAGTCGCCCGTCACCGCGCGATACCCGGTCACACACCGGGCCGCGTCGACCGCGCCCCGCGCCACGTCCGCCGACAGCACCTGCGCACACCGCGGCTTCGCCACCGGCACGCCCTTGTCGTCGACGACCTCGGCACCGGCCGGGTCGACGATCGAGGTCACCGGGATCGGCTCGCACTTCCGTCCGTCGGCGACGACCGTGGCGAACGCGCCCGCCATCTCCAGCGGTGTGGTGTCGGCGACGCCCAGCGTGAACGCGCCCCAGGTCTTCGCCTTCGCCTCCGACGCCTGCAGCTTGTCGATGCTGGTCCGCCAGCGCAGCCCCAGCCGCTCGGCCATGCGGACCGCGGACTCGGCCCCGACACGCTGTTCGAGCTGCACGAAGTAGGTGTTCACCGACTTGCCGAAGCCCGAGTACATCGTGTGCCGCCCGGTCATCGAGTCCGAGGCGTTCGACGGGCACCAGAAGTCGGCGCCGCAGTGCGCGGGGCTGTCCCGGCCGGTCTTGTACTTCGACACGAACGTCTTCGGCGCGTAGATGGACGTCGACAGCGGCATGCCCTGCTCCAGCGCCGCCAGCATCGTGAACATCTTGAACGTCGACCCGGCCTGGTACCCGGCCATGTCACCGCCGCCGAGCAACGGGTTGACCGTGTTCGGGTAGTTGCCGCGTAGCCGCTTGCGCTGACGCGGGTCGGAGTGCGGGCCGTTGCTGGCGCGGTCGAGCGAGTAGACCCGGTTCACCGCCATCGCGCGGACCAGGCCGGTGCCCGGCTCGACGGCGACCTGACCCAGCGCGTACGGGCTGCGCGCCTTCTCCCGCTGCAACACCTTCTGCTGCGCGATCTCCTGGATCCGCGGGTCGAGCGACGTCACCACCCGGTAGCCGCCGCGGCGGAGCTTGTCGATCCGCTCGCGCGGGCTGCTGCCGAACGCGGCCTGTTCGCCCCACCACGAGCGGAACATGGCGCAGAAGAAGCCCCAGCCGGGCCGGGTCGCCAGGCAGTCGTTCGGGGGCTCGGTGAGCTTGAGCGCGATCGGCGTCTTCCGCGCCGCGTCGGCCTCCTCCGGGGTCAGGTACCGGAGGTCGGCCATGCGGCCGATGACGTAGTCCCGGCGCTCGGTGGCGGCCTTCCGGTCGGCGTTCGCCGGGTCGTACGCCGACGGCGCCTGCACCAGCCCCGCGAGGAGCGCCGCCTCGGGGACCGTCAGGTCGGCCGGCCGCTTCGAGAAGTACACCTCGGCGGCGGCCTGCACGCCGTAGGCGCGGTGGCCGAAGTAGGCCACGTTCAGGTACCGCTCCAGGATCTCTTCCTTGCTCATGTGTTTCTCGAGCTCGATCGCGAGCTTCATCTCGCGCAGCTTGCGCGCCCCGGTCTGTTCGGTGGCCGCGTTGACCTCGGCCGGTGTCTCGGCGGAGTCGCGCAGGGCATTGCGGACGTACTGCATCGTCAGCGTCGACGCGCCCTGCGACACGCTGCCGGCCTGCTGGTTGGCGACGAACGCACGCGCGACACCCTTGTAGTCGACGCCGTGGTGCTCCCAGAACCGCGCGTCCTCGGCGGCGACGATGGCGTTGCGGATCGTGTCGGACATCGACGACAGCGGCACGTATGTGCGGTATTCCTCATAGAACTGGGCGAGGAGCGTGGTGCCGTCGGCGGCGTAGACGTGTGTCGTCTGGGCCGACAGCGCCGTCTGCAGCATGCCGACCGGCATGGCCAGCGAGTCGGCGCCCCGTTTTGCCCCGATGCCCGTCACGGCGACGAGCGGGTAGACGAGTGCGGCGACCGCAAGGCCGACGACGAGCCCGGTCCGGACGAGGACGACAAAACCGCCGGTCACTCGCAGCGTGCGCGCGATCACATTCTTAAGCTAGGACAAATCGACTCCGGATACGCGACGATCGCCTGATGCTGCTGCGGTTCCACGGCGACGAGGAGGTCGCACCCGGTCTCGTCGACCTCGCCGTCAACGTGCGCCAGGAGGCGCCGCCCTCCTGGCTGAGCGGGCCGATCGCGGCATCGCTGGCGCACCTGGCGCGGTATCCGGACCCGGCGGAGGCCACGGCCGCCGTCGCCCGGCGGCACCGCCGGCCCGCCGACGAGGTGCTGCTCACCGCCGGGGCGGCGCAGGCGTTCACGTTGCTGGCGCAGGCGTTCCGGCCGGCGCGGGCTCTGGTCGTACATCCACAGTTCACCGAGCCCGAGAGCGCCCTGCTGACGGCCGGGCACCGCGTGGACCGGCTGGTCCTGACGGAGGACGACGGGTTCCGGTTGGCGGCGGTACCTCCGGAGGCCGACCTGGTCGTCATCGGCAACCCGACAAACCCGACATCGGTCCTGCATCCGGCCACAGCGGTCGCCGGCCTCGCCAGGGAGGGCCGGATCCTGGTCGTCGACGAGGCGTTCGCGGACACCGTGCCCGGCGAGCCGGAGTCGCTCAGCGAGCGGCGGGACCTGCCGGGACTCCTCGTCATCCGCAGCCTCACGAAGACCTGGGGCCTCGCCGGACTGCGGATCGGCTACGTGCTCGGCCCCGCCGACCTCATCGCCCGGCTGGCCGAGCACGCTCCACTGTGGAGTGTGTCGACCCCCGCGCTCGCCGCCGCGATCGCCTGCTCGTCCGAGCGTGCCGTGGTGACCGAGCGGGAGATCGCCGTGCGGCTCGTCGGCGACCGCGCGCACCTGGTCGCCGCGCTGGACAAGGCCGGGATCCCGGTCGCCGGGCATCCGGCGAGCGCATTCGTGCTCATCCGCGTGCCGGACGGTGCGCGGGTCCGTTCGGCCCTGCGCACCCGAGGCTTTGCGGTGCGACGTGGCGAAACCTTCCCGGGACTCGGCCCGGACTGGTTACGTATTGCCGTGCGGGACACTGCCACGAGTGACGCCTTCGTCGCCGTGTTGTCCGACGTATTGGGAGGCTGAACATGCTCAACGAGACCCTCGCGGCGATCCGGCCGCTGGACGACGAGGCGATCGCCGCCGCTCGGGCGTTGCAGGCCCGCCTGACCAAGCCGATGGGCTCGCTCGGCGCGCTGGAGACACTCGCCGTGCGGCTCGCCGGGCTCGCCGGCGCCTGCCCGCCGCCGATCCCGCAGCCGGCCGCCCTGGCGATCTTCGCGGGCGACCACGGCGTGCACGAGCAGGGGGTCACGCCCTGGCCACAGGAGGTCACCGCACAGATGGTGGCCAACTTCGTCGCCGGGGGAGCGGTCGTCAACGCGTTCGCGCGGCAGGCCGGGGTCGGCGTGACGGTCGTCGACGTCGGCGTGAAGGCCGGCCTCGATCCCGCGGACGGGCTGCTGGACCGCAAGGTGCGCGCCGGCACCCGCGACCTGAGCGTCGAGCCCGCGATGACCCGTGCGGAGACGCTACAGGCGATCGAGGTCGGCATGCGGGTCGCCGAGGACCTGGTGCGGCAGGGCGCCCGGGCGCTGCTGACCGGCGACATGGGCATCGCCAACACCACCCCGTCGGCGGCGCTCATCGCGGCGTTCACGCACGTCGACCCGGCCGCCGTCACGGGCCTCGGCACCGGCATCGACAGTGAGACGCACGCTCGAAAAGTGGCGGTCGTCACATCCGCTGTCGTCGGGCTGCACGCCGAGGACCCGATCGACATCCTCGCCGCCGTCGGCGGGCTGGAGCACGCCGCGCTCACCGGCTACATCCTGCGGGCCGCCGCGCTGCGCGTTCCCGTGCTCCTCGACGGGGTCATCGCGGCCTCCGCCGCGCTCGCCGCGCACGCCCTCGCCCCGGGCAGCGTGGCCGCCATGGTCGCCGGCCACCGGTCGGCCGAGCCGGGCGCCTCCGTCGCGCTGGGCTATCTTGAGCTCGAACCGCTCGTCGACCTGGGTCTGCGCCTGGGCGAGGGCACCGGCGCCGTCCTGGCGCTGCCGATCGTGGCCAGTGCTGTCCGCGTGCTGCACGAGGTTGCCACTTTCGATTCAGCTGGAGTAGCCCACAAGTGACCCCATATCCCCTCGGTTTACAGCTGGACGGGCTACGCGTCCTGGTGGTCGGCGGCGGCACCGTCGCCACCAGGCGCGTGCCCGCCCTGCTCGACGCGGGCGCGGACCTCGTCCTCGTCTCCCCCCACATCACCCCCGCCCTGCAGTCCCACGTCGACGCCGGCCGCCTCACCTGGCTGGCCCGCCGGTTCGAGCCCGGCGACCTCGACGGTGCCTGGCTGGTCCACGTCGCGGTCGACGACCCCGAGGCCGCGGCCCGGGTCAGCCAGGCCGCCGCCGAGCGGCGCATCTTCTGCGTCCGCGCCGACGACCGCCACGCCGCCACGGCCTGGACCCCTGCCGTCACCCGGCACGGCCCGGTGACGGTCGCCGTGCTGGGCGGCGGCGACCCGGTCCGCGCCGTGGCCGTCCGCGACACGATCGCCGAGGAGCTCGCCGGCGGCGCCGTCGACGCCGTGGCCGTCCCGGACGACGCCGGCCCCGGCCGGGTGGCGCTGGTCGGCTCCGGGCCCGGCGACCCCGAGCTGATCACGGTTCGCGGCCGCCGGCTGCTGGCCGCCGCCGACGTGGTGGTGGTCGACCGGCTCGCCGCCGGGTTGCTGCTCGACGAGTTGCGGCCCGGCGTGGAGCTGGTCGACGCCTCCAAGATCCCGTACGGTCGGTCGGTCGCGCAGGAGGAGATCAACCGCGTGCTCGTGGACCGGGCGCGTGCGGGCAAGTTCGTGGTTCGCCTGAAGGGCGGCGACCCGTTCGTGTTCGGCCGGGGCGGCGAGGAGGTCCAGGCCTGCGCCGAGGCCGGGGTGCCGGTCGTGGTGGTGCCGGGCATCTCCAGCTCGATCGCCGTGCCGTCGGCGGCCGGCATCCCGGTCACCCATCGCGGCGTCGCCCACGAGTTCACGGTCGTCTCCGGCCATCTGCCGCCCGGTCACCCTGAGTCGCTCGTCGACTGGCCCGCCCTGGCCCGGCTGCGGGGCACGCTGTGCGTGCTGATGGGCCTGAAGAACCTTCCGGCGATCGCCGCCGTCCTCCAGGAGCACGGCCGGGCGCCGGACACCCCGGTCGCGGTGGTCCAGGAGGGCACCATGCGCGACCAGCGCACGGTCCGCGCCACGCTGTCGACGGTCGCCGACGCGGTCAAGGAGGCGGCGCTGCGCCCGCCGGTGGTGATCGTGGTGGGCCCGGTGGTCGACGCGCTCGGCTGACCCGAGCAGTGCGGGGGTGCCGGGCGCCGCGCAATGACGCGGCGCCCGGCACCCGTCCCGGTCAGGAGCGGTCGAGCTCCAGCGCGCAGCGGATCAGGCCCAGGTGCGAGTAGGCCTGCGGGTGGTTGCCCAGTGCGCGCTCGGTCAGCGGGTCGTACTCCTCGGGGAGCAGGCCCGTCGGGCCGGCGCACTCGATGAACTGCGCGAACAGTTCCTCGGCGTCCGCCCGCCGTCCGGTGCGCAGGTAGGCCTCGATCATCCACGTCGTGCAGAGGTGGAAGCCGCCCTCGACGCCCGGCAGGCCGTCGTCCCAGCGGTACCGGTAGACCGTCGGGCCCTCGCGGAGGTCGGCCTCCACGGCCAGTACCGTCGCCAGGAACCGCGGATCGTCGTCCTGGAGCAGGCCGGAAAGGCCGATCCAGAGCACCGACGCGTCCATCTCCTCGTAGCCGTAGGCGACCGTGTAGGCGCCGATCTTCTCGTTCCAGCCCTTGTCGAGGACGTTCTCGGCGATGGTGTCCCGCAGGGTGCGCCACACGTCCGGCACCGGGCGGCCCTGGCGCTCGAGCAGCTGGATGCCGCGGTCGACGGTCATCCAGCACATGACCTTCGAGTACACGTAGTGGCGGGGCCGGCGGCGGGCTTCCCAGATGCCGTGGTCCGGCTCGTGCCAGCGCCGTTCGACCGCCTCGACCATCGCGTTCATGAGGGCGAAGTCACCCTCGTCCGGCGGGCGGACGTCGGCGAGCGCGCAGATCAGGTCGGCGACCGGGCCGAACACGTCGAGCTGCACCTGGCCGTTGGCGGCGTTGCCGACGCGGACCGGGCGGGAACCGGCGTAGCCGGGCAGCGCCTCGATGACCGCCTCCGGGCCGAGCTCGGTGCCGTCGAGCGTGTACAGCGGGTGGAGCCGCTCCGGATGGCCGTCGGTGTGTTCGGCGACCCGCAGCGTCCAGCGCACCAGCGACTCCGCCTCCTCGATCGAGCCGAGGTCGACCAGCGCCTTGGCCGTCAGCGAGGCGTCACGAAGCCAGCAGTACCGGTAGTCCCAGTTGCGCGAGCCGCCGATCTCCTCCGGCAGCGACGACGTCGCCGCGGCGAGGATCGCGCCGGTCGGCTTGTGCCACAGGCCGCGCAGCGTCAGCGCGCTGCGTTTCACCAGGTCACGCGCGACCGAGGGCAGCTTGAGCGACTCGGACCAGTCGCGCCACGTGGCCTCTGCCGCGATCTGCCGCTCGTCGAGCGGCACCCGCGGCGGCTCGATGGAGTCGGTGCCGAGCCGCAGCTCGAGCATCGCGGTGCCGCCGACAGCGTTGAGGTCGACCGTGGCGCGGGCGAGGTCGCTGTGGCCGTCGGAGGTGATGTCCCACTCGATGCCGGGGGAGTAGAGCACCATCGGCTCGTTGGAACCCAGCACCAGCAGGCCGTCGTCGCCGATCGGCTGCAGGCGGATGTGCACCTGGCCGAAGTCCGGCCGCGGCACGAAGTCGATCCGGGTCCGCGCGCTGCCCGACAACACGCGGATGAGCGAGTTGCCGGTGCGGTGGTGGTCGAGCCAGTCCGTGACGGTGAGCCCGGACCAGCGGGTCTCCACCGTCATCGTGCCGGGACGGTACCGCTGGCCGAGCGGGATCCCGCCGCGCTCCGGCTGGACCGTGAAGTGCCCGGCCGCCGTGTCGCCGAGCAGGTCGGCGAAGACCGCGCCGGAGTCCGGCTTCGGGTGGCACAGCCAGGTGACCCGCGCCGCGGGGGTGAGCAGCGCGACCGTGTGGGTGTTGGACAGCATCGAGTGCCGCTCGATCGGCACCGCCTGCTCGCCGAAGAGCCAGCGCCGGCGGGTCTGTAACAGCAGCTCGAGGATCGCGACCGCGGCGTCCGCGTCGCTCACACTGAACCGGGCCTGCGTCTCGTCGCCGACGCCGACCTTGATGCCCAGGTCGGGCCCGTGCAGATGGGCGAACGCCTTCTCGTCGGTCGCGTCGTCGCCCAGGTAGACGATCGCGCTCGCCGAGACCTGCATGCGCAGGGCGTCGACGGCCAGGCCCTTGTCGGTCGGCACCACCGACAGTTCGATGACCTCCTTGCCGGTGGTCACCTCGATGTCCGGCCACAGCGCCGCACCGCTGCGCACCGCGTCGAACACGCGCTGGGCCACGTCCCGCGGCGCGGCCCGGGTGTGCACGGCGATGCTGGCCGGCTTGACCTCCAGGCGCACGCCCGGCTGGTCCTTGCAGATGGCGTTGAGGGCGGCTTGGAGCTCGGCCCGGCGCTGCTGGCGCTCGAGCGGCAACTCGTCGATGAAGCCGACGTCGAATTCCGAGCCGTGGCTGCCGACCAGTCGCACCTCGGCGGGGAGGCGCGACAGGGCGGCGAGGTCACGCAGGGCGCGACCGCTGATCACGCCCACCGTCGTCTGCGGCAGCGACGACAGCGCGCGGACCGCGGCTACGGATTCGGCGGTGGGAGTCGCCTTGGTGGGGTCGGCGACGATCGGCGCGAGAGTGCCGTCGTAGTCACACGCGACCAGAAGGTTCGGCACGCGTGCGACGCGCAGCACCGCCGCGCGGAGGTCCGGGTCGAGCGAGAGGACGTTACCTGTCGCCGAGGTCTGGTTCATGTCCGGCCTGTCCGTGGGAGCGATGGAGGTCGTTTGTACATCGGAGGTGTGCAAGGGCCTGCGCGAAGCAGTGCCCGGGTCGAGGCGGGCCCAGGCGCCGCCCGGAACCGCGCCGGCCACGGCCGGACACCACACCGGTGTCCGGCCGTGCCGGGTGCGGCCCGGGCGGCGCCTGGGCTCCGCCTCGCTCCGACCTCTACTTCGCAACAGACCCTAGGTGGGTCGATGGCGGATGTGTCATGACGCTGCGCCGAGTGCTTCCAGGAACGCGTCCGCCCAGGCGCGGACATCGTGCGAGCGCAGGTGGGAATGCATAGCATGCATCCGTTTGCGCCCTTCGACCGGGTCGACGTGAATCGCGCGCATGAGCGCGTCCTTCACCCCGTCGAGGTCGTGCGGGTTGCACAGGAACGCCTGACGCAGCTCGGCCGCTGCGCCGGCGAACTCGGACAGCACGAGGGCGCCTCCGCCGTCGGCGCGCGCGCCGACATACTCCTTGGCCACCAGATTCATGCCGTCCCTCAGCGGAGTCACCATCATGGCGTCGGCCGCGACGTACAAAGCGGCCAACTCAGCCCGACTGTACGACTGATGGAGATAGTGCACGGCCGGTTGGCCAACTCGTCCGTACTCGCCATTGATACGCCCGACCTCACGTTCGACGTTCACCCGGAGGGTCTGGTAGTGCTCCACCCGCTCCCGACTCGGCGTAGCCACTTGTACCATCACCGTCTCCGGCGCCGTGAGTCGTCCTTCCGACAGCAGCTCCCGGAATGCTTTAAGCCTTCTCTCAATTCCTTTGGTGTAGTCGAGCCGGTCGACGCCGAGGATGATCGTCTTCGGCTCACCCAGCTCGGTGCGGATCGCCTTGGCCCTGGCCTGCACATCCGCCGCCCCGGCGAGGCGCTCCATCTCTTCCACGTCGATCGAGATGGGGAACGCCTCCGCGCGGACGGTCCGGCCCTCCCACTCGACGATGCCGCGCCGCACGCGGGTGCCGAGCAGATGTCGGGCCAACTGGACGAAGTTCTGTGCGCCGAGCGGCCGTTGGAAACCGACCAGATCGGCACCGAGCAGACCCTTGAGAAGTTCGGCCCGGCGGGGTAGCTGCATGAAGAGTTCGACCGGGGGAAACGGGATGTGCAGGAAGAAGCCGATCTTCAGATCGGGCCGCGTCTCCCGCAGCAGCGCCGGCACGAGCTGGAGCTGGTAGTCCTGCACCCACACGGTGGCGCCCGGGGCGGCGTCGTCGGCCACCGCCTTCGCGAAGCGCTCGTTGACCAGCCGGTAGGTCTCCCACCAGCGGCGCTTGAAGATGGGGGTCTCGACCGCGTCGTGGTAGAGCGGCCACAGGCTGGAGTTGGAGAAGCCCTCGTAGTAGCGCTCGACCTCCGCCGCACTGAGCGAGACCGGGTGCAGTCGCACGCCCCCGGTCTCAAAGGATTCCTCCGGCAGTTCCGAGTCGCCGACCCCGCCCGGCCATCCGACCCAGGTGCCGTTGCGTTGCTGAAGCACCGGCTCGAGCGCGGTCACCAGCCCGCCGGGACTCCTGCGAAAGCTCACCTCGCCGTCCGGTCCGACGACCTTGTCGACCGGCAGCCGGTTGGCGACCACCACGAATGAACTGTTTCCAGCCACGTGTCGTGTCCTCCCCCTGGGTGATCCACCCTCGTACTTTCAGCCTACTGATCCTCGTGGTCGCCTGGCAGCATGCAGCGGGCTGGCTCACAGGTGCGATCCTGCTGGGCATGTCGCGCTACGAGGCCGCGCCCGAGCGGGAATCGAGCCGGACGGTTGTGGTCGTCCTGCTGTCATTGCTTATCCTCACGATCATCGGTGCCCTTATGGGCTATATCCTCGGAAAGCGCGATATTGAAGACGATAAGTCATCGGTCGGTGACGGAAAGTCTCCCACGAAGGTGGCCACCAGCTCCCGCGCCGCCGAGGCCGAGGAGTGCCCGGGTTTCATCGGGGTGGGTGTGCAGGCGAAAGACCGGAATGCGGCGTTGCCACTGCGTGTTGTGCTGTACATCCGCACCGACAAGAGTGAGGTGTGGATCTGCCGCGAGGACGACGGCACCGGGCTGTGGTATCAGGGCCACGACAAGCAGCGGGGCTTCTACTACACCGACGGTGAGATCCCTGTGTCCGATGTCAACGGCCTGCTCCTTTCGGGCGTGACGCAGAACGGTGAGACGTTCGTCGCGCGGAACAACGGCACCACGTACCAGGTCTCCCGCAAGGAGCTCAAGGTCAGTGGGGGCCAGAACTTCACCGCCGCCGCCGTCGAGGCGCGGCCGTAGCCCGGATTGGGCGTCCGGCGGCGGGCCTGGAAAGATTGACCCGACATCAAGCAATCGTGACCGGAGGTAGGGGCGCACCGTGGCGCAGTACATCTACGTGCTCGAGAAGGCGCGCAAGGCACACGGCGACAAGGTCGTGCTCGACAACGTCACGCTGTCGTTCCTGCCCGGCGCGAAGATCGGTGTTGTCGGCCCGAACGGCGCCGGCAAGTCGAGCCTGCTCAAGATCATGGCGGGGCTGGACAGGCCCAGCAACGGCGAGGCCCGGCTCATGCCCGGTTTCACCGTCGGCATGCTCCAGCAGGAGCCGCCGCTCAACGAGAGCAAGACCGTCCTCGGCAACATCGAGGAGGCCGTCGCCGAGACCAAGGCGAAGCTCGCCCGCTTCAACGAGGTGGCCGAGCTGATGGCGACCGAGTACAGCGACGAGCTCATGGAGGAGATGGGCCGGCTCCAGGAGGAGCTCGACCACGCCGACGCGTGGGACATCGACTCCAAGCTGCAGCTCGCCATGGACGCGCTGCGCTGCCCGCCGCCGGACGCCGAGGTCTCCCAGCTCTCCGGTGGTGAGCGCCGCCGGGTGGCGCTGTGCAAGCTGCTGCTCGAGGCGCCCGACCTGCTGCTGCTCGACGAGCCCACCAACCACCTCGACGCGGAGAGCGTCCAGTGGCTGGAGCAGCACCTGCAGAAATACGCGGGCGCCGTCCTCGCCGTCACCCACGATCGCTACTTCCTCGACCACGTCGCCGAGTGGATCGCCGAGGTCGACCGCGGCCACGTCCACGGCTACCAGGGCAACTACTCCACCTACCTGGAGAAGAAGGCCCAGCGCCTGGCCGTGCAGGGCCGTAAGGACGCCAAGCTGCAGAGGCGGCTCAGCGAGGAGCTGGAGTGGGTCCGCTCCAACGCGAAGGCCCGCCAGACGAAGTCGAAGGCCCGCCTCGGGCGGTACGAGGAGATGGCCAACGAGGCGGAGAAGACCCGCAAGCTCGACTTCGAGGAGATCCAGATCCCGCCGGGCCCCCGCCTGGGCAACGTGGTCATCGAGGCCAACGGCCTGGTCAAGGGCTTCGACGAGCGGGGCACGCTGATCGACGACCTGTCGTTCACGCTGCCGCGCAACGGCATCGTCGGCATCATCGGCCCCAACGGCGTCGGCAAGACCACGCTGTTCAAGACGATCGTCGGGCTGGAGAAGCCGGACGCCGGCATGGTCCGGGTCGGTGACACGGTCCAGTTGTCGTATGTCGACCAGAACCGCTCCGGCCTCGACGGTGACAAGACCGTCTGGGAGGTCGTCTCGGACGGCCTCGACCACCTGATGGTCGGCAAGGTCGAGATGCCCTCGCGGGCCTATGTCGCCGCGTTCGGCTTCAAGGGCCCCGACCAGCAGAAGCCGACCAAGGTGCTCTCCGGTGGCGAGCGCAACCGGCTCAACCTCGCACTGACGCTGAAGATCGGCGGCAATGTGATCCTGCTCGACGAGCCGACCAACGACCTCGACGTCGAGACGCTCTCCTCGCTGGAAAACGCATTGCTGGAGTTCCCCGGCTGCGCCGTGGTCATCTCCCACGACCGGATGTTCCTCGACCGGGTCGCGACCCACATCCTGGCGTGGGAAGGCGACGACGGGAACCCGGCCAAGTGGTTCTGGTTCGAGGGCAACTTCGAGTCGTATGAGAAGAACAAGATCGACCGGCTGGGCCAGGAGGCGGCGCGTCCGCACAGCGTCACCTACCGCAAGCTCACCCGCGACTGATTGTGGCCCGCTTCGTCTACCACTGCGCCCTGCGCTGGTCCGACCTGGACGCGTATGGGCACGTCAACAACGCGCGCTTCCTCACGCTCTACGAGGAGGCGCGCGTTGCCTTGATGTTCACCGCGGCGAAGGCGGCCGGGTTGTCGTCGTTCGAGGGCGGCATCGTCATCTCACGTCATGAGATCGACTATCTGCGTCCGATCGACTACGGCGATCCGGTCCGCATCGAGCTGTGGATCGAGGAGATCAAGGCGAGCCGGCTCGTCGTCGCCTACGAGCTTTTCGACGGCGACGAGATCGCGTCCCGCGCGCGCACTGTGTGCGTGCCCTTCGACCTGCAGGCCGGCCGGCCCCGCCGGGTCAAGGACATCGAGCGGGAGTTCCTCTCGCCGTGGCTTGGCTAGCCGGCTCCAGCCTCTCCGACGCCCGGGCGTTCGTCACCCGGGCGGTCCGGCTGGACCCCGGTGCGCTCGTCCGGTTGCGGCCCGCGGAGGAGGGCGCGGTGGCGCTGTGGTCCCGTCTTCCGTGGGGTGTACTGGTGAGCCGCGGCGTCCGGGGCACACTGCGTCAGGACCGGACCGTGCTCGGCGCCGACCTGCTCACCCGTCTTGACGGCGAGCTTCCCGCATCGCGGGACACTGATTGGCGTTGGTCGATTCCGTTCGGCGCCGGTGAGGTCGTCGAGCGGATCCCCGCCGCCGACGTCCGCCGGGTCGGCGCGGCCGCCGCGCAGACCGTCCGGACCGCCGCGGCCGAGGGGGTCGGCGGGCGGGCCGTCGGCTCGCGGATGCTCCGGGACGCCCTTCTCGACCATGTGCCGATCGTGGTCACCACGGACGACGGCAGGCACATACCCGTCTCGCAGCGTCTCGTCCAGGGTGTCGTCCGGATGGGCTTCGTGGGTGAGGCAGCCGGAGACTTTGTCGATGTCCGAATTTCCGGTCCATGGACGGCTCTGGCCTGCGCATATGGCTCTGCCTGGCATCGTGCCGCCGGAAATGGCCTCATCGGATAGACGGCTGTAAGACCCTCACCCGAACGGGTGGTGCAAGGGTGAAATTGGGGGCTGCCGAAACTCGACCGAACGGGTACCGTCCTCTTTCGGGTCTACCGCCGAGCGAACACAAGCGGCGACGGACCGCACATGCGGGTGGAGGCGCACGGGGGAGCAGGGAGCGCGGAACGATGCCAAGGTGGCCATGGCGAGTCGAGCAGACGCGGACCAACGTCGCTCAGTTGCCGCGGGAGGACGAGACCCCGAAGGCCGTCGGAGCGTGCGACGGAGCCCACGACGACGTCGCCCGGATCGCGCCGGTGACGCTGCAGCGGGTGGCGCAGGCTCTCGAGCAGCTCGAGATCCGATACCTGACCGACGGTGACGGCAGCCTGCTCGCGCTCTGGGAGCGCCACGCGGTGCTGTTCGCGCTCGAGGGGCCGTCCGACGAGATCCTGGTCATCCGGGCGCGGCCGCACGCGACGGTCCCGCCGGACTGGGCCGACCGGTCCTACCGTGTGGTCAACGAGTGGAACCACACACGGCGCTTCTACAAGGCCTACGTCGGCGACCCGACGGACCGCGGCCAGCTGCCGATCTACGCCGAGATGCAGGTCCCGCTGCTCTCCGGCGTCCACGACGCCCTGATCGCCGAGCTGGTCGACTGCGCCGCCGTGGTCGCCATGGGCTTCGTCGACTGGCTCCACGACGAGGGCGCGCTGCTCTAGCGCCGCTGTCGGCGGGCGGCCTGCCAGCAGGCCGCCCGACCGGCGTGAGCAGGCCGTCGAGGCTCAGGGTGGCCGGGGGCGTGGAGGAACGGCGCGGGCGTGGGACGATGTACGAGATCCCCAAGCCCGTACGGAGAACGGACGCCTGTGCCACCGACGATCGACCCCGGCGCGAACCTGCCCGGTGCCACCGCACCGGACCGGATTCGCAATTTCTGCATCATCGCCCACATCGACCACGGCAAGTCGACGCTGGCCGACCGGATGCTGCAGCTCACCGAGGTGGTCGAGGCGCGGCAGATGCGCGCGCAATACCTCGACCGCATGGACATCGAGCGTGAGCGCGGCATCACGATCAAGAGCCAGGCCGTCCGGATGCCGTGGGCGGTCCGCGAGGGAGACCTGGCCGGCGGCTCCTATGTGCTGAACATGATCGACACCCCGGGCCACGTGGACTTCACGTACGAGGTGTCGAGAAGCCTGGCCGCGTGCGAAGGGGCGGTGCTGCTCGTCGACGCCGCGCAGGGTATCGAGGCGCAGACGCTCGCCAACCTGTATCTCGCGCTCGAGAACGACATGCACATCATCCCGGTGCTCAACAAGATCGACCTGCCGGCCGCGCAGCCGGAGAAGTACGCGGAGGAGCTCGCCCACCTCATCGGCTGTGAGCCCGATGACTGTCTCCGGGTCTCCGGGAAGACGGGCGTGGGCGTGGCGCACCTGCTCGACGAGATCGTCCGGCAGTTCCCCGCGCCGAAGGGCGAGTCCGACGGCGCCGCCCGCGCGATGATCTTCGACTCGGTGTACGACGTCTACCGTGGCGTCGTCACGTACGTGCGGGTCATCGACGGCCGGATCGAGGCCCGGGACCGCATCCGCATGATGTCGACCGGCGCCGTCCACGAGCTGCTGGAGCTGGGCGTCATCTCGCCCGAGCCGGTCAAGAGCGGCGGCCTGGGCGTCGGCGAGGTGGGATACCTCATCACCGGCGTGAAGGACGTCCGGCAGTCCCGGGTCGGTGACACGGTGACCATCAACGCCAAGCCGGCCACCGAGCCGCTGGGGGGCTACAAGGACCCCAAGCCGATGGTCTACTCCGGGCTCTACCCGATCGACGGCTCCGACTACCCGCTGCTGCGTGACGCACTCGACAAGCTCAAGCTCAACGACGCCGCACTGGTCTACGAGCCGGAGACGAGCGCCGCGCTCGGCTTCGGATTCCGCTGCGGCTTCCTCGGCCTGCTGCACCTGGAGATCATCCAGGAGCGACTGGAGCGGGAGTTCAACCTCGACCTGATCTCGACGGCGCCCAACGTGGTCTACCGCGTGATCATGGAAGACGGCAAGGAGCACGCCGTCACGAACCCGAGCGAGTTCCCCGAGGGCAAGGCCGGCCAGATCTACGAGCCGACGGTCCGTGCGACGGTGCTGACGCCCAACGACTACGTCGGCGCGGTCATGGAGCTCTGCCAGGGGCGGCGCGGGTCGCTGCTCGGCATGGACTATCTGTCGGCCGACCGGGTCGAGTTGCGGTACACGCTGCCGCTCGGCGAGATCATCTACGACTTCTTCGACCAGCTCAAGAGCCGTACGAAGGGCTACGCGAGCCTCGACTACGAGCCGAGCGGGGAGCAGCAGGCCGATCTGGTGAAGGTCGACATCCTGCTGCACGGCGAGCCCGTCGACGCGTTCAGCTCGATCGTGCACAAGGACAAGGCGTACAACTACGGCGTCACGATCGCCTCGAAGCTGCAGAAGCTGATCCCGCGGCAGCAGTTCGAGGTGCCGATCCAGGCCGCCATCGGCAGCCGCATCATCGCTCGCGAGACGATCCGGGCGATCCGCAAGGACGTGCTCGCCAAGTGCTACGGCGGTGACATCAGCCGGAAGCGCAAGCTGCTGGAGAAGCAGAAGGAAGGCAAGAAGCGGATGAAGATGGTCGGCCGGGTCGAGGTGCCGCAGGAGGCCTTTATCGCCGCCCTGTCGACCTCCGACGCGCCGAGCGGGGACAAGCCGAAGAAATGAGGCACTGTCCCCGCTGCGGCGGGGTGCTGACGCAGGCGCCGCCGGTCGTGTGCGGCGCCTGCTCGTACGCCACCTACGTCAATCCCCGTCCTTCCGGCGGGGTGGTGCTGCTCCGCGGCGACGAGTTCCTCGCGATCCGGCGCGTGCGGCCGCCGCGGGAGGGGCACTGGGACCTGCCGAGCGGGTTCTGCGACAGCTTCGAGCACCCGGCCTCGGCGGCGGTCCGGGAGGCCCGCGAGGAACTGGGCGTCGAGATCGAATTGGGCGATTTTGCCGGTATGTATATTGGCGCGTACGAGTTTCAGGGTGAATCGCTGCCCGTGCTCGACTGTTTCTGGCTCGCCACGATCGCGACCGGCGAGATCACCCTTGATCCGGCCGAGGCCAGCGAGTATGCCTGGTTCCGCCTGGACAGCCCGCCCGAGATGGCATTTCGAACCATGGATGCGGTGTTGCGCGATGTGATGACGAGCCGATCGTCTGTCCGTTTGGTCCCCTGAGCCGGTGGGCAATAGAAGCTCAACCGCAAAGCACAACCCCCTGGTTGAGGTTCTGAGGAGGAGACCGTGACTGTCACCGGAATCATCACCGCGCTGATTATCGGTCTGATCATCGGTGCGCTCGGGCGGCTGGTCGTCCCCGGCCGGCAGAGCATTCCGATCTGGCTGACGATGGTCATCGGCGTCGTCGCCGCGCTGCTGGGCACCGTGATCGCCAACGCGATCGGCATCGCCACCGACACCCCGGGTGTCGACTGGGGCGAGCTGCTGGTCCAGGTCATCCTGGCCGCCGTCGGCGTGGCCCTGGTGGTCGGTGTTTCCGGCCGCGGTCGCCGTACGCTGCCGTAACGTAGCGCTACAAAGCGTCCGGCCCCCGGCCCTTTCGGGTTCGGGGGCCTTGCGCTGTCTGCGCTCGGCTCCGTGTCGCTCGAGTTTCCTTGCACCATGATCGAGGGAAGGATTCGGTCGCTGAGGCAGCCGAATCTTTCCCTCGATCATGGCCCGACTCCGACGCGGCGCCCGTCAGGTCGGGCCGCGCGGGTCAGCAGCAGGGGACTAGCGGAGCCAGGGGACGGAGCGGTCGAGGAGGCCGCGCGTCTTGAGTTCCTTGCGGAGCGGGATCTCCTCGTCGATGTACCCGTTCCAGTTGATGCCCCAGTGGTTCGCCGTGTGCGTCGCCTCGCCGCAGAGCTGGCGCTGGACCGGCGTGCGGTTGGCCCACCACTCGCTGTTGTAGTCGATCGGCATGTCGTCCAGGTTGCGGATCCACCGGTAGGTGTAGCCGATGAACAGCATCTTGCGGGTGACGTCCGAGTAGTTCGGCGACCGGGAGTGCCAGAGGCGCCGGTCGAAGATGAAGCAGTCACCCGGGTTGGCCGTGATCTCGACGGTGCCCTCGGGGTCGGGGTTGTGCACCGTGGTGTCGGCCGGACGGGGCAGTGAGTTCCAGAGGTGGCTGCCCGGGATGACCTTGGTGGCGCCCCGGCCCGTCTCCGACAGGTCGGAGATGACGTAGGCGATCTTCAGCGAGAACATCGGCCGAGGCAGGTTCGGGTCCATGGTCTCCGGGTCGGAGTTCTGCCGGTACCCGTCCTGGTGCCAGCCCCACGAGGGCGGCTCCTCCTCGGACGTCGGAGGCGTGACGTCGAGGTGGTTGTGGTGCGTGTAGATGTTCCAGCCGGCCAGGCCCCACATGTAGGGGAAGAGGGTCGGCTGGGTCAGCAGGTGCCCGAAGAGGTCGTCACGCGTCAGGAAGCCCAGCAGGTGCAGCGTGCCGTCCTTCTTCATGCTGCTGGAGCCGGCCGCTTTCTCCTCGGCGTAGACCCGGTCCATCGCGGCTTCGAGCTGCGCGCGGTGGTCTTCCTTCAGGACGTTGCGGACCAGCAGGAAGCCCTGATCCAGGAACTCCTTACGGTCGGCCTCGCTGATCGGCTCATAGCCGGTGAGACCGTCGTAATCGGGTGCAGCGGACGTCATGTCCTCCCCTTACTTTTGCCAACGAGGGAACGACCGATCGTAACGCGAGGTGCATATCCGTCCGACTCGGGAGTTGGCCACCTGACAATGTACGAACGGGCGACAACCCGCTGGTCGCGCGGAACGTCAAGGCCTTTCAGTAGACCTCGGCGACGACCCGCTCGCCCGCCGGACCGGCATTGATGCCACCACGCTCCGTGACCCGCGCCCACTCACCGCTGTCGGCCGTCCACTGCATGTCGTTGAAGACGACCCGCTTGACGCCGTGCTCCTGGGCATGAGCGACCAGCCAGTGTGCATACTGCCAGCCGGTCTTCGGCTCGCGGACCTTCAGCGCCACGCCGACGAGGTCGGCGACGTCGGCGGTGCCGATGTTGCCCCAGTCGAGCTTCAGGCTCGCGCCGAGTGCCTTGGCGGCCTCGGGGCCGTGGCTGCCGTCCTCGGTGACGCTGCACGCCACCGCGCCGGTGACCTCGCCGGTCAGCGCGCGCACCATGATCTCCGACTCGTCGGCCCACTTCTCGTAGGCCTCCGGGTGGGCGCTGCGCTGCACCGCCTGGGCGGCGTCGGTGACCCGCATCTGCTCCCAGCCCTTGACCTTGAGCAGGCCGGTGTAGAAGGCGTTCGCCGCATAGCGCGGGTCGGCGATCTGCTCCGGTTTGCCCCAGCCCTGACTGGGGCGCTGCTGGAAGAGGCCGATGGAGTCGCGGTCGCCGCCGGAGAGGTTCTCCAGCTTGGACTCCTGCCAGGCGGTCGCCAGCGCGACGACCAGCCCGCGGTGCGGGATCTTGCGTGTGATGCCCACGGCGGTGATCGTCGCGGCGTTGGCGATCTGCTCGGCGTCCAGCGCCACCGCGCCGGAACTCGCGGCCGAGCCGGAGGCGGCGTTGGCCGAGGCGTCGCCGGCATTGACGACACACGCCCTGCCCATCGGGATGCGCAACGGCAGATTTTCGCCGATGTGCCGCAGGACGAAATAGGCGCCGATGACCATGGCGACGGCGACCACCGCCGTCACCGTGACCGCCCGCCGGACACGCATCGTCACCTCCCGCCAAGAGAACTCGACCAGCGTACGTTCCCGCCGCTACCAGATTCGGACGTCACGCCCCATCCGGGATCCAATTCGGGTCTCGTTTCTCCCGAAAGGCGAGGATTCCCTCGACCCCTTCGCTCGATCCGAAGTATTGGACGGACAGTTCGGTCAGTTCCGCCACGTCGTCACGGAACGTGTCCGATTTCCGTCGGCGCAGGAGCTGTCTGGTGCCCGCGAGGGCGCCGGGCGCTCCGCGGACCAGCGCCGCGACGTAGCCGGCGACCGCCGCGTCGAGCGAGGCCGCGTCCACCGCGGCGGTCACCAGGCCCACCTCGGCAGCCCGTGCGCCGTCGAAGGTGTCCCCGGTGAGGAACAACTCGGCGGCCGCCCGCGGTGACAGCCGGGGCAGCACTGTGGCGGAGATCACTGCGGGGATGACGCCGATGCGGACCTCCGAGAACGCGAACGTGGCGTCCAGGGTGCAGACCGCCAGGTCCGCGGCCGCGATGAGGCCCAGGCCGCCGGCGCGCGCCGGGCCGGCCACCCGTGCGACCACCGGCTTGCGGCCCTCCCAGATGGCCGTCAGGACCTCGCCGAGCCGGTTGATCGGCGGCTTTCCGGTGCCGAAGGCGGCCGCCGTCTCCTTGAGATCGGCGCCGGAGCAGAAGACGGGACCGGTGTGGGAGAGCACGACGACCCGCACGGTGCCGTCGGCCTCCGCGGCCGCGAGCGCCGCGAGCAGCTCCTCGATCAGGGCCGTCGACAGCGCGTTTCGGTTGGACGGGCTGTCGAGGGTGAGCGTCGCCACGCCCCGCTCGGTTTGTGACCGCACGAGAGACATGCGGGCACACTAGTGAAATGCCCGGAGCACTGCCAGAAGGCGAGCCGATCCCACCCGACGGTTCGTTGCCCGACGGTGTCGCCGACGTCGCCGGCGCGAGCGGCTTCGGCGTCTACGTCCACGTTCCGTTCTGCGCCACGCGCTGCGGCTACTGCGACTTCAACACCTATACGGCGAGCGAGGGCGTGGTGAGCACCGGCTACGTCGAGCAGGTCCTCGACGAGCTGGCCCTGGCGGCCAAGGTGGTCCGGCCGCCGCGCGTCGACACGGTGTTCTTCGGCGGCGGCACGCCCACGCTGCTGCCGCCGGCCGAGCTGGGCCGCATCCTCGAGGGCATCGACCGGACCTGGGGCCTCGCGGCCGACGCTGAGGTCACCACCGAGGCCAATCCCGAGTCGGTCGACCTCGCGGCGCTGCGCGAGCTGCGGGCGGCCGGGTTCAACCGGATCTCGCTCGGCATGCAGTCGGTCGCGTCGCAGGTGCTCGCCGTCCTGGACCGGCGCCACACGCCGGGACGGCCGGCGGCCGCGGTCGCCGAGGCGCACGCCGCCGGATTCTCCCGCGTGAATCTCGATCTCATCTACGGCACACCCGGGGAGCGTGCCGAGGACTTCGCGTCCTCGCTGCGCACGGCGATCGACGCCGGCGTGGACCACGTCAGCGCATACGCGCTCATCGTCGAGGACGGCACCCGCATGGCCGCCCGGATGCGCCGCGGTGAGCTGCCCTATCCCGACGACGACGTGGCCGCCGACCGATACCTGGCGGCGGAGGAGACGCTCACGGCCGCCGGCTTCGGCTGGTACGAGGTGTCCAACTGGTCACGGGAGTCGCCCTGCCGGCACAACGAGCTGTACTGGCGGGGCGGCGACTGGTGGGGGCTCGGGCCCGGCGCGCACAGCCACATCGGCGGTGTGCGCTGGTGGAACGTGAAACACCCGCACACGTATGCGGCGCGGCTCGCGGACGGGGTGTCGCCGGGGCAGGCACGTGAGGTACTGACGCCGGAAGAACGTCACATGGAGGACGTGCTGCTGCGGATCAGGCTCTCGGACGGGCTGCCGCTGCCGGTGCTCTCCCCGGAGGGGCTGGCCGGTGCGCGGGACTGCCTGGCGGACGGTCAGCTCGACGCCGCCGCCTTCGAGGCGGGCCGGGCGGTGCTGACGCTGCGGGGCCGGCTGCTGGCCGACCTCGTGGCGCGCGCTATCACTTAGGGTGATCGGCGGGCGCGCGCCACGATCGGACGGATTACTTGAGGAAACGGAAGGTGGCCGGGTAGCGGTACAGCTCGCCGTTGTTGGCCTTCATGCCGGCGATGATCGCGAAGACGAGGATGAAGATCCACACGAGGAACGGCAGGAAGATCAGGATGCCGAACGAGCAGACCCCGAGGATCACGGCGATGATCATGGCGCCGACGCCCCAGGTGAGCTGGAAGTTCAGGGACTCGTTGGCGTGCGCTTTCACCGTGGGCGACTCGTTGCCCTTCACGAGCAGCGCGACGAGCGGGGCGATGAAGCCGACCACGATGCCGCCGAAGTGCGCGATGAGCGCCCAGGTCTTCTCGTCGCTGTTGGCGTAGCCGGCCGGCGCGCCACCCGGGGCACCGTAGGCGCCCGGCTGGTAACCCGCGCCGTAGGCGTTGCCCGGCTGCTGGTAGCCCGGCTGTTGGTAGCCCGCGCCGGAGGTGGGCGGCGGGCCGTAGCCGGCACCGGAGGTGGGCGGCGGGTACGCGGTTCCGGGGGCCTCGCCCGGCACCGAGTACGAGGGAGGCGTGGAGTTGGGGTCCGACGGAGAGCCGTAGTCCCCCGGGCGAGGTGGTTCACTCATGGGGGTCACGGTAGGTGGCCCGATCAAGTCACGCCAGCGACACGGCATGACTTGTTCTCGACAAACTTTGCCCAGACCATGCCCCAAGAGACCCATTGTGCACATAACGATCATCGCGTGGGTCGCCGCGGCGACGTAGACTGGCACTCACTACGCGGGAGTGCCAGTCTTCGAGGAGGTGCCATGGCCCTTGACGAGCGCAAGCTGGAGGTGCTGCGCGCAATCGTCGAGGACTACGTCGCCACCCAGGAGCCGGTCGGCAGCAAAGCGCTGGTCGAGCGGCACAACCTGCGGGTCTCACCGGCGACGGTCCGCAACGACATGGCCGTGCTGGAGGAGGAAGGGTATATCCGGCAGCCGCACACCAGTGCCGGCCGGGTGCCCACCGACGCCGGATATCGGCTGTTCGTCGACAAGCTGTCCCGGGTCAAGCCGCTCAGCCAGGCGGAGCGGCGGGCCATCGAGCGCTTCCTGATCGGCGCGGTCGACCTCGACGACGTGGTCCACCGCACCGTCCGTCTGCTCGCGCAGCTGACCCGGCAGGTCGCCGTGGTGCAGTATCCGAGCCTGTCCCGTGCGAGCGTCCGGCACTTCGAGCTCGTGCCGATCTCCACCACCCGGCTCATGGTCGTGATGATCGCCGAGACGGGCCGGGTGGAGCAGCGTCTCGTCGACCTGCCCGGTCCGATCCTGGCGGACGACGTCACCGAGCTACGCCGCATGATCAACGAGAAGCTCGTCGGCAAGCGGCTGGTCGACAGCCCGCCGCTGGTGCAGAGGCTCGTCGAGGAGTGCTCGTCGAGCCTGCGCCCGCCGATGACCGCCCTGTCGACGGTGCTGCTGGAGACGCTGGTCGAGCGTACGGAGGAGCGCATCGCGCTCGCCGGCACGGCCAACCTCGCCCGCGGCGGCCTGCTCGACTTCCAGGGCTCGCTCCGGCCGATCCTCGAGGCGCTCGAGGAGGAGGTCATCCTGCTCAAGCTCTTCGGTGAGGTGGAGCCGAGCATGACCCGGGTCCGGATCGGCGACGAGAACGAGATCGAGGACCTGCGCGGGACATCGATCGTGGCGACGGGCTACGGGCCGGGCGCGATGGTCGTGGGCGGCATGGGCGTGCTGGGGCCGACCCGCATGGACTACCCCGGCAACATCGCGACCGTGCGCGCCGTGGCACGCTACGTGGGCGATCTGCTGGCGCAAAGTTGAAACTCATGGACGAGTCAGGGGCATAGGACTCAGTGGCGAAGGATTATTACGGGATTCTCGGCGTCAAACGGGACTCCACAGCCGATGAGATCAAGCGGGCCTACCGTCGGTTGGCCCGCGAATTCCACCCGGACGTCAATCCCGACCCCGCGGCGCAGGAGAAGTTCAAGGAGATCAACGCCGCCTACGAGGTCCTGTCCGACCCGCGCAAGCGGGAGATGGTCGACCTGGGTGGCGATCCGCTGGCGCCCGCCGGTGGTGGTGGCGGACCGGCCGGTGGCGCGTTCGTCGGTTTCCAGGACATCATGGACGCCTTCTTCGGCACGACGTCGAGTCGCGGGCCGCGCCCGCGCACCCGGCCCGGCGCCGACGCGATCCTGCGGCTTGATCTCGACCTGCACGAGACGGCGTTCGGCGTCGAGGCGCCGATCACGGTCGACACCGCGGTCGTCTGCGGCACCTGCTCCGGCGCCGGCACCGCGCCCGGCACCCACCCGCAGACCTGTGAGATCTGCGGCGGCCGGGGCGAGGTCCAGTCGGTGCAGCGCACGTTCCTCGGCCAGGTCGTGTCGGCCCGGCCGTGCTCGGCCTGCCAGGGCTTCGGCACGGTCATCCCGCACCCGTGCGGGACCTGCGGCGGCGACGGACGGGTCCGCACGCGCCGCACGCTCACCGTGAAGATCCCCTCCGGGGTCGAGGACGGCATGCGGATCCGGCTGGCCCAGCAGGGTGAGGTCGGCCCCGGCGGTGGCCCGCCCGGCGACCTCTACGTCGAGATCCACGAGCGTCCCCACGACGTGTACTCCCGCAAGGACGACGACCTGCACTGCCGGGTCACGGTCCCGATGACGGCCGCCGCCCTCGGCACGCGGCTGACCATCAAGACCCTCGACGGCGAGGAGACGGTCGACGTCAAGGCGGGCACCCAGCCGTCGTCGACGCTGCGCATCCGCGGCAAGGGCGTGCCGCACCTGCGCGGCACCGGCCGCGGCGACCTCTACGTGCACCTCGACGTCCGCACCCCTATGCGCCTCGAGCCGGAGCAGGAGCGCCTGCTGCGCGAGTTCGCCCGGTCCCGCGGCGAGGAGGTCGCCGAGCTGTCCAAGCAGGGCGGCTTCTTCTCCCGGATGCGCGACGCCTTCAACGGGCACGCGTGAGCGGTCCGGAGCGGAGCGGAGGGGCCGCTCACCATGGGTTCAGTTTTTGGCTCGCGCTGCCGGAGCGGAGCGGAGGGGCCGCTCACCATGGGCTCGGTTCTGGCTTGCGCTGCCGGAGCGGGGCGGAGGCGGCGTGAGCCTGCCGCTCTTTCTGGTCCCGTCGCTGCCGGCGGGACCTGACTTCCGGCTCGACGGGCCGGAGGGGCACCACGCGGCCGACGTGCAGCGCCTCACCGCCGGCGAGGCGCTGCTCCTGTCCGACGGGCGGGGCGGCCTGGTCCGGGCCGAGGTGACCGCCGCGCGCAAGGGTGCCCTCGATCTCTTCCTCGGTGACGTCGAGCACGTGCCGCCCGCTGACCCCTCGATCACCGTCGTGCAGGGGATCGCGAAGGGGGAGCGGGGCGAACTGGCCGTACAGCTGCTGACCGAGGTCGGCGCGGACCGGATCGTGCCGTGGCAGGCGGCGCGGTCGATCGCCCGCTGGAAGGACGCCAAGCCGCTCGAGCGCTGGCGGTCCACGGTCCGCGAGGCGGTGAAACAGTCCCGCCGGCCGTGGCTGCCGGAGGTCACCGAGGCCCGGACGACCAGGCAACTCTCCCTGTCCGGGACGGTGCTCGTGTTGCACGAGGAGGCGACGGCACCGCTGTCGGCCGTCGACCTCCCCTCTTCCGGCGAGATCACGCTGGTCGTCGGGCCGGAGGGCGGCATCGCCCCCGAGGAGCTGGCGTCCTTCGGCGACGCCACCCCGGTCCGCCTCGGCCGCGAGGTGCTGCGCACGTCGACGGCCGGCGCGGCCGCCCTGTCGGCGCTGTCCGTCCGGCTGGGCCGCTGGTAGCGCGGCTCGCAAGGACGACCGAGGTCAACCGTGAAGGGCGCTCAGCGGAAGTAGCTGGCGCCGTTGAGGTCCAGCACCGTGCCCGACGACCACTCCGACGACGCCAGGAACAGGACCGCGCCGGCGACCTCCGCCGGGCGGGCCACCCGGTTGAACGGGCTCTGCGCCCGGATCGCGGCACCGTCGCCGGCATCCATGATCGTCTGGCCCATGTCGGTGGCGACGAAGCCCGGGCCACCGCCGAGACCGCGATCCCGTGCGGGCCGAGGGCCAGGGCCAGGGACTGGGTCAGCACCGCGCCGTCGACGAAGGAGCGGACCGCAAGCGGGTCGGCCAGGTCGCCGGAGACGACGACGTGTCTCTCGCCCGGCAGGGAGGCGCGCACCTGCTCGGCCAGTTCGGCCGATTTGCGGTGGTGCAGCGCGACCCGGTCGCCTGTGCGGCGAAGGCATGGGCGACGGCCGTACCGATACCGCGTGAAGCGCCCGTCACCAACACTCTGCGTGCAGCCATGCCGCGCAGCCTGTCGTCCATGATCAGCGCATGGAGGACCCTAAGATGCGAACGTGACGAATGACTGCCTGTTCTGTCGCATCGTCGCGGGAGAGATCCCGGCGACGGTGGTCCACGAGACCGACCGGACGCTCGCGTTCCGTGACATCGGGCCCAAGGCCCCGGTCCACATCCTGGTGATCCCCAAGGCGCACCACCGCGACGTCGCCGAGCTCGCGACCGCCGACCCGGCCCTCGCCGGGGAGGTGCTGAGGATCTGCGCGGTCGTGGCCGAGGCCGAGGGCCTGCCGGAGCGGGGCTACCGCGTGCTCTTCAACGTCGGCGAGCACGGTGGCCAGGAGGTCTTCCACGTCCACGCGCACATCCTGGGCGGCAAGCCGCTCGGCCCGATGGTCGCGCCGTGACCGCCGGTCGGCCTTCGAGGTGGACGGTATGAAGCCGACGCAGCGGTACGAGCGGATGGTCCGCCAGGTGCAGGCGGACGCCCGGGTGCCGGCCCTCAGCGTCGCGGTGCACCGGGCCGATCGTCCTCTGTGGACGTTCCAGGTGGGCGCGGACATCGGCGCCGACAGCCAGCTGCGGATCGGGTCCGTCACGAAGACGTTCACCGCGGCCCTCGTCATGCAGTGCCGCGACGACGGGCTGCTCGACCTCGACGACCAGCTCGCCAGGCACCTGCCGGTCAAGGCCCACGGTGAGCTGACCGTCGGGCGAATGCTCTCGCACCTGTCGGGGCTCCAGCGCGAGCCGTACGGCGACGTGTGGGACAGCATGACCGCCGTCGACGTCGAGACGCTGCTCGCCCAGCTCGACCGCGCGGAGCAGGTGCTGCGGCCCGGGCTGCGCTTCCATTACTCCAACCTGGCGTTCGCGCTGCTCGGCCACGTCGTCGGCCGGCTGCGCGGCGGCACCTGGGAGGAGGTGCTGCGCGACCGCATCCTCGAGCCGCTCGGCCTGCACGACACGACGGTCACCCCGCGGCGACCCGTGGTCGGGTACATGGTCGACGCCTGGTCCGACTACGCGCACCCGGAGCGGCCGGACGACTTCGGCGCGATCGGCCCGGCTGCCCAGCTGTGGAGCACCGCGGCCGACATGGCGCGCTGGGCCGCGTTCCTGGCCGACCCGTGGGAGATGGACCCCGCCGGCTCGGTGCTGGCCGCGTCGACCGTGGAGGAGATGCGCACGCCGCAGGTCGTGACCGAAGACGTGCTGTGGGCGCGCGGGTTCGGCCTCGGGCTGGTCCTCCAGCCGCAGCCGGGCGGCGAGCGGATCCTGCACGTCGGCCACGACGGCGCCATGCCGGGCTTCCTGGCGGGTGTCTACGGAAGGGCCGGCGGCGGCGGTACCCCGGGTGCGCTCGCGGTGGCGTCGCTCGGCTCGTCAGGTACCGCCGGCGAGGTCATCGAACTCCCGCACCAGCTGCTGGCCGCCGTTGTCGAGCACGACCCGGCCGACATCACGCCGTGGACACCCGGCCCGCCGGCGCCCGAGCGGTACCGCTCGGTGCTCGGCCGCTGGTGGGGTGAGGGCTTCGAGTACGTCTTCACCTGGCGCGACGGGTCGCTGCACACGCGGAGCGTGGACCAGCCCGCCAAGCGGCCGCCGGCGGTCTTCGCGCCGGTCGAGGGCGAGCCCGACGTGTTCCGGACGGTGTCCGGGCGTGAGGCCGGCGAGCTGCTCCGCCTGACCCGCGACGACGAGGGCCGGGTCGTGCGGATGCACTGGGCGACGTACCGGTTCACGAGGGGTCAGGAGGCCTTCGACGGCCATGCCTTCTAACGGCTGATCAGGGTGAACACGGCCCCGTTCGGGTCGACGACCACGGCGATGCGACCGTGTGGCGAGTCGAACGGGCCGTGCTGCACCTCACCGCCGGCCGCGGCGATCCGGGCCACCGCCCGGTCGGTGTCGTCGGTGGCGAAGTAGACCATCCAGTGCGGCGGCACGCCCTCCCACGCCTCGGTCATCGTCAGCCGGCCCGCGACCGGGTCGGCGTCACCGAGGCTCCACGCGGAGTAGTCGAACCGCTTGCCGCCGCCGTTGATGCGGGTCTGCCGGTAGCCGAACAGGCCGTGGTAGAAGAAGTCCGTCACGGTCGGTTCCCGGGTGTTCACCTCCGCCCAGCACAGGGCGCCGTTCTCGTCGAACAGCTGCGATCCGGTGTGCCGGCCGGGCTCCCACGCGCCGAACGCCGCGCCCGACGGGTCCGTGGCGAACAGCATCCGGCCGTTGTGCGGGATCTCCATGGGTGCGACGAGCAGCTTGCCGCCGTGCTCGTCGATCCGGCGGGCGGTGTCCGCCAGGTCGTGCGACATGAGGTACAGGCTCCAGGCCGCCGGCAGTTGCTCGGAGCCCGGCATCGGCGGGCTCATCCCGGCGACGATCCGGTCGTCCTTGCAGCACATGACGTAGTTGCCGAAGTCGGCTCCCGTATCGACGTACGTCCAGCCGAATAGCGCCGCGTAGAAGTGCTGCGCCGCCGGCAGGTCGGGCGCGACCACGTCGGCCCAGCACGGCTCGCCGTCGATGTATCCGCTGCGTACGACCATTGCGGGGGACCTCCCAGAAAATCGGTCATCTGCCTCCTTACCAGCCCGCAGCGGCACGCCGGGGACGTTTGACGGGATTCCCCGGGAGTTGACATGTTCGGCTGAACCGATTCGGGGGAGAAATGGGAACGGCCGTCCTGGCGGTCAGCCGATACCATGAGAGGCCAGGACAGGAGCGAGCCCGGAAGCAGGTGCTTGAGGCCCAACGCGGCCAAGGTATGACCGAGACCCCAACCCCCACGCCGGCAGCGTCGTCGGAGCAGCCCGTGCGGGCCATCAGCAAGATCACGGTTCCCGATCCGCACACGATGGTCAGACTGCTCGGCGCCGGAGACGAGATTCTCAAGCTCGTCGAGCGGTCCGTGCGGAGCGACGTGCACGTTCGGGGAAACGAGATCACCATCACCGGCGCGGCCGCGGACAATGCGCTGGCCGAACGCATCTTCAGCGAGCTGATCGAGCTGGTGCGCAAGGGTGAGACCCTCACCACGGACACCGTCCGGCGCACCGTCGGCATGCTGGAGCAGAACACCACCGAGCGCCCGGCCGAGGTGCTGACGCTCAACATCCTCTCCCGGCGGGGCCGCACGATCCGGCCGAAGACGCTGGGCCAGAAGCGCTACGTCGACTCGATCGACCAGCACACCGTCGTGTTCGGCATCGGGCCGGCGGGCACCGGCAAGACGTATCTCGCCATGGCGAAGGCCGTCCAGGCGCTGCAGGCCAAGCAGGTCAACCGGATCATCCTGACCCGGCCGGCGGTCGAGGCCGGCGAGCGGCTGGGCTTCCTGCCCGGCACGCTCTACGACAAGATCGACCCCTACTTGCGCCCGCTCTACGACGCGCTGCACGACATGATCGACCCGGAGTCCATCCCGAAGCTGATGGCCGCCGGGACGATCGAGGTCGCGCCGCTGGCCTACATGCGTGGCCGCACCCTCAACGACGCCTTCATCATCCTGGACGAGGCGCAGAACACCACGCCCGAGCAGATGAAGATGTTCCTGACGCGGCTCGGCTTCGGGTCGAAGATCGTCGTCACCGGTGACGTGACGCAGGTCGACCTGCCCGGGGGGACACGCAGCGGCCTGCGAGTGGTCCGTGAGATCCTCGACGGCGTCGAGGACGTGCACTTCGCCCTGCTCGGCAGCGCCGACGTCGTGCGCCACCGGCTGGTGAGTGAGATCGTCGACGCCTACGCCCGGTGGGACGAAGCGCAGGAGGCTGAGCAGCCGGTGCGCGCCGTCCCGGACCGCGCCGCACAGGGCGGCCGGCACGGGCGACGACGCTGACCGAGTCAGGAGCCCTGTTGTCCATCGAGATCGCCAACGAGTCCGGCGTCGACGTCAACTCCGACACCATTCTCGCCGTGGCGCGGCACGCTCTCGACGAGATGGGGGTCAACCCGCTCGCCGAGCTGTCGATCCTGCTCGTCGACGTGGAATACATGACCGAGCTCAACCACCGGTGGATGGACGGCGACGGCCCGACCGACGTCCTGGCCTTCCCGATGGACGAGGGCAGCGTCGACCACGGCCCCGGGGAGGGCAGCGGCGAGCCGGCCCTGCTCGGCGACATCGTGTTGTGCCCGGAGGTGGCCGCCAAGCAGGCCGCCGCCGCCGGGCACTCGACGATCGACGAGCTGGCGCTACTCACCGTGCACGGCACGCTCCACCTGCTCGGCTACGACCACGCCGAGCCGGAGGAGGAGGCCGAGATGTTCGGCCTCCAGGCGCGCCTGCTCGAGAGCTGGCGAAAGTCGTGACGCGTTGAACGACGCCACCCTGCTGACCACGGCCGCCGGGCTGGTCGTGCTCGCGGGTCTGTTCGCGATGACCGACGCAGCCCTCAACGTGGTGTCGCCGGCCCGCGCGCACGAGCTCGCCCGTGAGGGCCGCCCCGGCGCCCGCGCACTGCAGGTCGTCGCGGCCGACCCGGCCCGGTACATCAACCTGCTCCTGCTCCTGCGACTGCTCTGCGAGCTGACCGCGACGACACTCGTCGCACTGGTCACCGCGGCCGCGGTCGGGGGAGACCGCGACTGGCTGGCGGCGCTGATCACCGCCGGCTCGATGACCGTCGTCAGCTTCGTCGTGGTCGGGGTCGCCCCGCGCACGATGGGCCGCCAGCACGCGTACAACGTGGCCCGGATCGCCGCGCCCCTCGTGCGCTGGCTCGGCACGGCCCTCGGGCCGCTCGCCCGCCTGCTGATCCTCATCGGTAACGCCGTCACGCCCGGCAAGGGGTACCGCGAAGGTCCCTTCGCGACCACGATCGAGCTGCGTGAGCTCGTCGACCTGGCCGAGCAGCGCGGCGTGGTGGAGCACGGCGAGCGCGAGATGATCCACTCGGTCTTCGCGCTGGGCACGACCATCGCCCGCGAGGTCATGGTCCCGCGCACCGAGATGCTCTGGATCGAGGCGCACAAGACCGTCCGCCAGGCGATGATGCTCGCGATGCGCAGCGGCTTCTCCCGCATCCCGGTCGTCGGCGAGAACGTCGACGACGTCCTCGGCATCGTTTATCTCAAGGACCTCGTCCGCCGCACCGCCGGCGACGACAAGGGCGCGACCGAGATGCCGGTCGCCCAGGTGATGCGCGACGCCACGTTCGTGCCGGAGTCCAAGCCGGTCGACGACCTGCTCCGCGAGATGCAGGCGGCGCGCACCCACATGGCGATCATCATCGACGAGTACGGCGGAACGGCCGGCCTCGTCACCATCGAGGACATCCTCGAAGAGATCGTCGGCGAGATCACCGACGAGTATGACGTGGCGGAGCGCCCGCCGGTCGAGGAGCTGCCCGACGGCGCGGTCCGGGTCACCAGCCGCCTGCCGATCGAGGACCTCGGCGAGCTGTTCGGCGTCGAACTGCCCGCCGACGAGGTCGAGACGGTGGCGGGCCTGCTGGCGCAGGCCCTCGGCCGCGTGCCGATCCCCGGCGCGACCGCGGTCGTCGGCGGCCTGGTCCTCGTCGCCGAGGGCACGACCGGCCGGCGCAACCGCATCGACACCCTGCTCGTCCGCCGGGCCGAACCCGAGGACGAGGAGCAGGCGACCCCCGAGACCGAGAGGCAGCACGCCGATGCCTGAGCTTTCCGCCGAGGACGCCAAGCTGGTCACGCTCGCGCGCGCGGCCCGTGCCAGGATCGGCGCCGCCGAGGGTGCGGCCGTTCGCGACGGCGACGGCCGGACGTACAACGCGGCGTCGGTGACGCTGCCGTCGCTGTCGCTGACGGCGCTCCAGCTCGCCGTGGCGTCGGCTGTGTCGTCGGGCGCGACGAAGCTGGAGGCGGCTGCCGTCGTGACGGAGGCCTCCGCTCTGGACACCGCGGGCCGGTCCGCCGTCCGCGCGGTGTCCCCGTCGGCCCCGATCCACCTGGCCGCCCCGGACGCGACCGTCTTCGCCACGGTGACCGACTAGCCCTGTTCCGGCGCTGCTCAAGATCGAGGTTCCCTCGATCAAGGCGGGCACCGCCGCGGGCGGAGAACGGAGCCGGCGCTGATGGCGGGCGATACGCTGCAAGGCATGCGCAGGGACCAGGTCGACGTCATCGTCGAGGAGTGGCGGCAGCAACTGCCCGACACGGTCTCACCGGCCATGGACCTCGGGAAGCGCATCCACCGGCTGGCCGGGCGGCTCCAGGAAGCGGTCCGCAACGAGACCGGCGCGCTCGGGCTCACCCCGGCCGAGTTCGACGTGCTGTCCGCCCTGCGCAGGGCCGGCGAGCCGTATGCGATGAAGCCCTCCGAGCTCGCCGCCGGATTGCTGCTCACCTCCGGCGGCATCAGCAACGTGCTCCGGCGTCTCCAGCAGGACGGGCTCATCGAGCGGGAGGCCGACGCCGCCGACGCGCGGGTCGCCTGGGTCAGGCTCAGCCCCGACGGGGTCCGGATGGCCGAGCGGGTCGTCCGCGCGGTCACGGGCGCACAGGCCCGGCTCTTCGCCGCCGCACCTGAGGCCATGGTCATCGAGGCGGCCGACCGGCTGCGTGAGATCCTGATCGCGATCGGCGATCAGGCGAAGGAAGATTGAGACGCTCCAGCGGTACGACCAACGCAACGCCGACCTCCGCTACTGGGTCGGCGGCGCGCTGCGGCACCACCGCCGGAAGATCGACATCTGCTGCGGATAGCCGAGGTCGCGTTGGTCACCGACCCGAGCCACTTGATGCCGGTGACCGCCACGTAGTGGGCGTCGAGCGGCTCGTCGACGACGGTCGTGTCGGCGCGCGTGCCGAAGCTGCGCATCATCGCCGTCGAGATGTTGCGGGGGCCGGACCACATCGCGACGTGGACTGTCATGGTCCACGAGGGTAACCCGCGCGGCATTTCGCCCGTTTTAGGAGCGTATAACGCGAAATCCTGGCGCGCGTCGATGCGATCCACTCGGCGTCGCGGCGCTTACTGTCGAGGGCAGAGCCCTGCAGTGCGTCCGCCCCGCCACCAGGCTTTCTGGAGACCGACGACGGATAACGCTGCGCGGGAAGGAAGGTGCCGGTCCATGGACCTGCTGATCGACGTGCGGGTGGCGCGCCGGGATTCGACGGCGACCATGGACCGGACGGTCCGCCTGCGTGCCGACCCCGGTGGCAGCGTCACCCAGCTGATCACCGCGTACCTCGCCACCCTCGACCCGGCGGACCGCCCCCAGCAGACCACCTGGGCCTGGCTGGAGCGCACCGGCAATCGGCTCGACCCGGCCAAGCCCGTCGGCGAGCAAGGCCTGCGCTGTGGCGACATCCTCCTGCTCGGCCCGCCCGAGCAGCCGCCGCTGCCGAAGGACGACGGGGACCACCGGTTCGAGCTGCTCGTCGTCGCCGGCCCGGACGCCGGGACCTGGCTACCGCTGCGGCAGGGCGAGTTTGTCATCGGCACCGATCCCGCCGGTGACCTGGTGCTCAACGACCCGACCGCGGGCCGGCGGCACCTGCATCTCGGCATCGGCAGCCACGAGGTCGCCGCGACCGACCTGCGCTCGCCGGTCGGCACGAAGCTGGACGGGGAGCCGCTCCAGGGCACCGTCACCCTGACGAACGGCCAGCTGCTGCGCCTCGGCGCCACCCTGATCACCGTCGAGGAGGTGCCCGGGGAGCAGCCCGCGCCGAAGGGGCCGCCGCCGGCCGTGTGGCTTCCAGCGGTACCGCAACCGCTCAAGAAGCGCCGGTTCCGGCGGAACCCGGCCGATCCGGCCGCCGAGTTCGCCGCGGCCATGGACCGGGCCGAGGTCGACGCGGCCGTCAAGCACCGGTCCGTCATGCGCAGCCGGCGGGCCGAGGTACCGAGCCTGGCGCATCTGGCACGGGCCGCCGAGCGCCACGAACAGCCCACCCGCCGCCCCGACGACCGGGACTTCCTCGTGCTGCGCACCGGCACCGCGGACCAGCCGAGCCGGCTGCGGTTCGAGCAGGCGGCGACGACCGGCGACTTCGACCCCGCGCACACCGACCGGATCACCGCCCTGCGTGAGAAGCACGCCGTCGACCTCGACGTGCCGGTCGAGGCGGACCTGCGCACGCTCGGCGCGCTCGGTGTCACAGGCGACACCCGCGAGGCCGTGCTGCGCTCGTGGGCCGTCCAGCTGGCCACCCTCGTCCGCCCCAACGACCTGGGGCTGGTCGTCCTGTGCCACCCCGACGACGTGGCGCGGTGGACCTGGACCGGCTGGCTGCCGCACACCCGCACGCTGACCGCCGCGATCGCGCCCGGCGCGCGGACCATCGCCGCCGACGAGGACGACCGGGACCGCATCATCGCGCTCGTGGAGGCGCTCCTGCGCCAGCGCCGGCGGGGACGGCACGCGATCGCGGAGGCGTTCACGCCGCACGTGGTGGTCGTGCTTCCGGATCCGGATCTGGTACGGCCTGAGGCGCTGGCCCGGCTGGTCGAAGACGGCCCGCGGGGCGGCATCAGCCTGCTGGTGGGCGCCGAGCGGGCCGAGGACCTCCCCGCCGGGGTGGTCAGGCAGCAGGCGGACGGGCTGAGCCCGACCGTCGCCGACCGGGTCGCCCGCGCCCTCGCCGCCACCCGGGACGCGGCCGGCGGCGCGGCACCGCGCATCGCGCCGCTCGCCGAAGTGCTGAACCTCGGGGAGGTCACCCCGAGCGCGATCGTCAAGCGGTGGGTGCCGGCGACCCGCGACCGCGGCCTGGGCGCGCCCGTCGGCCTCGGCGGCACCGGGCCGGTCACCGTCGACCTGCGCCGCGACGGCCCGCACGGCCTTGTCACCGGGGTCGCCGGCTCGGGCCGCTCCTGGCTGCTGCGGTCGTACCTCGCCGCGCTCGCCGCGACCTACCCGGCGAACCGGCTCACCTTCGTGCTCGTGGACGAGCCGGGGGCCGGCACGTTCGCCGGGTGCGTCGCGCTGCCGCACACGGTCGGGCTGTTCGCCGACGACGACCAGCACCAGGCCCGCCGGGTCCTGATCTCGCTCAACGCGGAGGTCCGGCGCCGGGAGGCGATCCTGCGCCGCCACGGCGTCAAGGACATCACCGAGATGGAGCGTAAGCACCCGGCGGCCGCCCCGGCCAACCTGCTCATCGTGGTCGCCGAGTTCGCCGCCGTGGCGGCCGAGTTCGTGACCGGCCTGCGCGAGGTGGCCCGCAGGGGGCGGAACTCGGGCGTACACCTCCTGCTCGCCACGGCGGCGCCACACGGTGTGGTCGACGACGACCTGCGCGCCGAGGCGTCGCTGCGGATCGCGCTGCGGGTCGAGGAGGAGGTCGACAGCCTCGAGGTGCTCGAACGGCCGGACGCCGCCCACCTGTCCCCGCTGCTGCCCGGCCGGGCGTTCGTGCGTGCCGGCGGTGGGGAGCCGGAGCCGGTGCAGGTCGCCTACGGCGGCGTCCGCTCGCCGAACGGCCGGCGCGCCCTGCCGACGACGATCACCGAGGTCCGTTTCGAGTCCGGCCTCGACGCCGACGCCGCCGACCCGGTGACCGAGGACGGCGACCAGACCGACCTGCAGCGGCTGGTCGAGGCGATCGACGCCGCGCACCGGGAGGCCCGTGTGCCGGACCAGCCGCGGGCCTGGCAACCGCCGCTCGCCGCCACGTACACGCTCGACGAGCTGGACCTCCCCGACGGCCCGGCGTTCGCGGCGCCGATCGGCATGGTCGACCTGCCGAACTCGCAGACCCGCCAGGTCTGGCAGCTCGACCTCGACGAGCTCGGCCACCTGCTGATCTACGGCCCGGCCGGCGCGGGGAAGACCACGCTGCTCGACACGATCGCGGCCACCTTCGCCCGCCGCTACGACGGCACCGCCCTGCGCGTGTACCGGGTCAGCGGCGCCGCCGCCCTGGAGCTGCTGCGCACCATCGAGAACCTCGTCGTGGAGCGGGCCGCGCTCGCCGAGCACCACGGCGCCCGCGTGCTGGTGCTCGTCGACGGCCACGACGTGCTGCTCAACGACGCACTCACGAGGGTGGCGGCGGACGGCAAGGCGGTCGGTGTCCACCTCGTGCTCGCCACCGAGCAGCGCAGCGCGGTACCGACCTCACTCGCACGCCTCATGCCCGGCCGGATCGTGCTCCGCTCCGTCGGCCGGGGGCTCGTGGAAGGCACCGTTGAGCTGCAGGTGGCCCTCCCGGGAACGACCGTCACAACACCTGCACAACGCCCCCGCCAGTTGCAGCTGGAAGTCTGAGTACGCTGAAGCATCGTGCAGCACACCTCCGAGGACTACCACGCGGGCTTCGCCTGCTTCGTCGGACGTCCCAACGCCGGCAAGTCGACGCTCACCAACGCGATCGTCGGGCAGAAGATCGCGATTACTTCGGCGAAGCCGCAGACCACCCGGCATACCGTGCGCGGCGTCGTCCACCGGCCCGACGCGCAGCTCGTGCTGGTCGACACCCCCGGGCTGCACCGGCCGCGCACGCTGCTCGGTGAGCGGCTCAACGACCTGGTCCGGGCCACCTGGAGCGAGACCGACGTCATCGGGCTGTGCCTGCCGGCCGACGAGGCGATCGGCCCCGGCGACCGGTTCATCAGCAGCGAGATCGCCGCGCTCAAGGCGAAGCTGATCGCCGTGGTCACCAAGACCGACCTGGTCGACAAGGGACAGCTGGCCGAGCGGTTGCTCGCCGTGCAGGACCTCGGCGACTTCGCCGACATCGTGCCGGTCAGCGCCGTCTCGGGTGAGCAGGTCGAGACGCTCGTCGACGTGATGATCGGGCACCTGCCGAGCTCGCCGCAGCTGTACCCCGAGGGCATGATCACCGACGAGCCCGAGCACGTGCTGATGGCCGAGCTCATCCGCGAGGCGGCCCTCGAAGGCGTGCGCGACGAGCTGCCGCACTCGATCGCGGTGCTGGTCGAGGAGGTCATCCCGGGCGAGGACGGCGCCGCGACCAAGGTCTTCGCCGACATCTACGTCGAGCGGTCCAGCCAGAAGGCGATCGTCATCGGGCACCGCGCGAGCCGCCTCAAGGACGTCGGCATCCGCGCGCGGCGCGAGATCGAGGACCTCCTCGGCGTCCGCGTGTACCTCGACCTGCACGTGCGGGTCGCCAAGGACTGGCAGCGCGATCCCAAGCAGTTGCGTCGCCTGGGGTTCTGATGAGCTTCCGGGGCAAGCTCTATCGGGACGACGCGGTGGTGCTGCGCCTACAGAAGCTCGGCGAGTCGGATCGCATCGTGACCCTGTTCACCCGGCGGCACGGGCGCATCCGGGCCGTCGCCAAGGGGGTGCGCCGCACCACGTCGAAGTTCGGCGGCCGGCTGGAGCCGTTCGGGCACGTCGACGTACAACTGCTGGAGGGGCGCACGCTCGACGTCATCAGCCAGGTCGAGGGCGTCGACCTGTTCGGCCGCCGGTTCCTGGACGACTACCCGAGGTACACGGTCGCCAGCGCCATCGCCGAGACGGCCGAGCGCCTCACGCCGGTCGAGCAGGAGCCGTCGCTTCGGTTGTACCTGCTGACGCTCGGGGCGATGCGCGCCCTGGCCCTCGGCGACCACGCCAGCAGCCTCGTCCTCGACGCCTACCTGCTGCGCTCGATGAGCGTCGCCGGGTGGGCCCCGGCGCTGCGCGAGTGCGCGGTGTGCGGCACGGCGGGGCCGCACCGTGGCTTCTCGGTGCCGGCCGGCGGCGCCGTCTGTCCCGACTGCCGCCCGCCCGGTGCCGGCCACCCCGCGCCTGCGACGATCGACCTCATGGTGGCCCTCGCGGACGGTGACTGGGCGACCGCCGACGCGAGCGAAGCCGTCTTCCGGCGCGAGGCCAGCGGGCTCGTCGCCGCGCACCTGCAGTGGCATTTGGAGCGCGCGCTACGCTCGCTTCCGCTGGTCGACAGGGACGACCGTGGCCGGCCGACGCCTGCGGCGCGTGACCTCCACGGTGAACGCGGCGCGGATCGTCACCACGGAAAGGACAACGCTTCGTGAGCAGAGCCAGGGACTTCCGTCCACCGTCGCCGCACCCGACCGGCGCGCGTCCGCCGGCGCTGCCCAAGGAGGCCGTGCCGCAGCACGTGGCGATCATCATGGACGGCAACGGCCGCTGGGCGAAGCAGCGCGGCCTGCCCCGCACCGCCGGGCACACCGCCGGCGAGGCGGCCCTGTTCGACGTGATCGAGGGGGCGCTGGAGCTCGGCGTGAAGTACATCAGCGCGTACGCGTTCTCGACCGAGAACTGGAAGCGCTCGCCCGACGAGGTCCGCTTCCTGATGAACTTCAACCGCGAGGTCATCCACCGGCGCCGCGACGAGTTCCACGAGATGGGCATCCGTGTCCGCTGGGCGGGCCGTCGCCCCAGGCTGTGGCGCTCGGTCATTAGCGAGCTCGAATACGCGGAGCAGCTCACCCGCCACAACGACAAGCTCACGTTCACGATGTGCGTGAACTACGGCGGGCGGGCCGAGATCGCGGACGCGGCGGCCCGCATCGCCGAGGACGTCGCGGCCGGCAGGCTGAAGGCGGATCGGATCTCGGAGAAGACCTTCGCGCGGTACCTCGATGAGCCCGACCTGCCGGACGTCGACTTGATGGTCCGCAGCTCCGGCGAGATGCGGACGTCAAACTTCATGATCTGGCAGGCGGCGTACGCCGAGTTCGTGTCGGTGGACACGTTGTGGCCCGACTTCGACCGCCGCCACCTGTGGTACGCCTGCGAGGTGTTCGCCAAGCGCGACCGCCGCTTCGGCGGCGCCATCCCCAACCCGGTGGTCCCGACCCTGACGACGTAGCCCTCGTCCGGCAGCCGGCGCCGGCGCGGTCGGGGCCGGCGTGGCCCCAGGCTGGTTCAGGTCGGCCGGTTCGGGTCGGTCAGTTCGGATCGGTCAGTTCGGATCGACTGGTTCGGTGTGGCCCAGGCGTTTCGGTCGGCCGGTTCGGGCCGGCCGGTTCGGGCGGGCGGTTCAGGTTGACTGGTTCGGGTCGGTCGGCCGGTTCGGGTCGGCCGGTTCGGGCGGGCGGTTCAGGTCGACTGGTTCGGGTCGGTCGGCCGGTTCGGGTCGGCCGGTTCGGGCGGGCGGTTCAGGTCGACTGGCTCGAGTCGGGTGGCCGGTTCGGGTCGGGCGGGCGGCTGCACCGGTCGTCGGGCCGTCGGGTCCTGCTCGATATCGGGCCAGATAGAGGCTTGCAAGCTGGCGGCTTTCCTTCTGGCGGCTTTCCTCCTAGCGGCTTTCCTCCTAGCGTCCTCCTCCCGGCGGAATGCATTTGTGAATCTCACCGTGCGTGCGCTTGCTGTCACGCGACTGCGTAGTGCCCCACGATGTGGGATCGCATCGATGATTGTCGAACCTTCGGCATGACTTTTTCATGATCCCGAAGACTTTGTGTCGCCCGGCAAGCATCAAGTCTTCGGGATCATGAAAAACGGCATATATTCCCGTTTGTCGATGCACCGTGATGCCGGAAATGTCCGCATCAGGTGACCGCCGGAGTGGCAGCGCGAATGGCTGACCAGCGGCAACCCGTACGGCGGGCATCCCGGGAGGCAATTGACTGCCCGTCTTTTCTAGGCTCGCCAATCAGGCCTGCGGCTTGTCCCTGCTCCGGCGGGAACGGCCGCGCCGGCTGGCCTGCGGTCAGATGTGCGGCTCGTCCCTGGTCCGGTCGGGACCGACAACCACATCGGCTAGCCCGCGGGTCAGGTGCGCGGCTCGTCCCCGGGTCCGGCTGGGCCGGCGGTTGCGTCGGCTGGTCCGCCGTCAAGCTTGCGGTTCGTTCCGGGTTCGGCTGGATCGGCGGTCGCGCCGGTCGGTCCGCGGTTAGGTGTGCGGTTCGTCCTCGGGTCTGGCTGGATCGGCACCCGCGCTGGCTGGTCCGCGGTTAGGTGTGCGGTTCGTCCCCGGGCCCGGTCGGATCGGCACCCGCGTCGGCTGGGCCGCCGTCAAGCTTGCGGCTCGCCCCGGCTCTGGAGGAAGCGGCGGCCCGTCCGGTCTGCTCGCGGTCCGGCAGTCCGCTGTCAGGTTTGCGGCCCAGGGGTCGGCGAGGAGTGGCGGCCGCAAAAGGTCCACTGTCAGGCGCCGTCCCGGGCCGGCGCCTGTCTCGATCAGTGGTCGTGGCAACACGGGGTCTGGTTCGGAGGTTCGAACGGTACCAGGACGCCGTTCCTCGCGAACTGGGTGATCAGCGTCAGTGCTCCGTCGCGCCAGAGGGGGCGGACGAAGTTGCGGGTGTCGATCAGCATCTCCGGGACGGCCGGCGTCCCGCCGAGGATTTGTACCCGCTCGATCGCGGACTCGGAAAGTACCGCCGAAACCGGAATCGTGCCGGTCAGCTTCTCCGAACCGGGGAAGAGGACGGCCCGGGCGCCCTCCGGGGGCTTTTCGAAGCCTACGGCCACCTTGCCCTCGGAGAAGTATGTGAAGGCGGGGCGGCCGCCCACCAGGATGTGGTGGTCGGCCGCCTGCACGTCGTCGAACAGCATTACCGGGCGAAGACCCAGATCGGGTTCGCGTAGAACCAGAGGTCCTTCCACGGGTCGGCGTCGCCGAGGACGTCGATCGCCGGGCCGGTCGGGTCGATCGCGGCGCCGAGGTAGCCGGGCGCGGTGCGGTTGCCGTCGGTACCGCGGAGGCGCACGTAGAAGGACTGGTCGACGACGCCGAGGTCGTAGGTGAACGACACGGTGCCGGTCGACTTGTTGACCTCGAACGACTTTACGACCTTGGTGTTCGGGGCCTTGAAGTTGTCCTTGTCGGCGGAGGCGGGCTGGACCTCGCCCCGGATGACGTCCACGCGGGCCAGGGTCGGCACGAAGTTCGCCCAGTTCGGCGTGTTCGCCAGGTTGATCTTGATGACCAGCTCGGCGCGCTGGCCGCGGCGCACGACCAGCGAGTCGCCGAGCGTGACGCCTACCGGGCTGCCCTTGGTGCGGACCTGCACGTCGAGGCCGCTGATCAGGCCGCCGTGGTCGACCCAGACGCGGCCGGCCCGCAGGCCCTCCATGACGGCGGCGTAGCTGAAGTTCTTCGAGCCGACGTGGGTGCGGCTGTAGAAGCCCGGCCAGAAGTCGCCGGCGCTGGTGTTCGACGGCTGGCCGTACACCGGGTCGAAGTGGTAGCCGTTGGCGTTGAAGTCGGTGTTCGCCGGCCGCTTCGCCGTCTCCTGGAACACCACGTGCGAGTCGGAGTTCGCGGTGATCCACCACGCCTTGCCCTCGGCGAGGAGGCTGTCCCAGAGGCCGCCGACCGTGGCGGTCATCCAGTCGAAGCCGCCCCACGTGCGGTAGCTCTCCAGCGGGTAGCCGGGGAACGAGTTGGCGTTGGGGGAGTTGCCGTAGTAGCCGCGGGCGTCGCCCTGGCCGCTGGGCTTCGGGATGCCGGCGGCCTGGTGGCCGGGGGCGCCCTCGAAGCCGATCGCGATCTTCGGGTTGGCGTCGCGCCAGCCGCGGATCTCGTGCGGCGAGTCGATGCCGTTGCGGGCCGGGTGGTTGGCCAGGAACAGCGCGTCCTGCACGCGGCGCTTGGTGACCTGGTCGCCGAGGAACTTGATGCCGGCGATCGCGAGCGCCTCGGTGACGTTGGCCGGGTTGACCGAGCCGACGACCGAGCCGTCGAAGGTGTTCTCGAACTCCTTCAGGACGGCGACCTCGTTGGAGCCCGGGTGCACGAACACGGTGCCGTGCTCGGCCGCCGGGATGTTCCACTCCAGGCCCTGGAAGACCAGCATGTCCTTGAAGTCCTGGCGGGCCTCGCGGATCTGCGGGTTGACCCGCTCGACACCGATCTTGGCGTGGTTCACGCTGCCGTGGTCGGTGATGACCAGCCAGTCCAGGCCGAATGCGGACGCGTGCCGGACGTTGTCGGCGACCCGGTACATGCCGTCGCTGCTGTACTGCGTGTGGATGTGGTGGTCGCCGGCCAGCCACTTGTAGTTGTTGGTGACCGGCCGGCCGTGGCCGTGGCGGTCGAAGCCGTCGAAGTCGCCGTGGTCGTTGCCGTGCGCGTGCGCGACACCGGCGTTGGCCAGCGCCCCGCCCGCGGCAGCGGCCGCACCGAGCAGGCCGGCGCGGCGCAGGAAGCCGCGGCGGGAGACGTCGCCCGGGGAGAGTTCGCTGTCGGGGATCGAGGCGTCGAGCACCGCGGGGACGTCGCCGGCAGCCTGCGGCATGTCCTCGTGGTGATGGTGGTGATGGCCGTGGCCCATGAAGCCGCTCCGTTCAGAGTCGATGGTCCTCACCGGGGAATCTCGACCTTCCGGGCGAACAACAGGTAGCCGTCTGCCTATGTGTGCACGAACTTCAGCATGATCACGACGGCGGCGAGGATCACGCCAACGACCACCACCAATGCGTCCGACCAGCCGAAACGCGTCGGCCGGGCGGTAGTGCGCGGGGTGTCCCGGTCGAAGCCGCGCGCCTCCATCGCCGTCGCCAGCCGGATCCCGCGCCGGATCGCCGCCACGAGCAGGCCGAACAGGGTGGAGAAGAACAACCGCAGCCGTCGTACGGGATGCCAGCCCGCGTCGATGCCGCGCGCCCTGCGGGCGAGGCCGAGCAGGCGGTACTCGTCGGCGAGCAGCGGCACCAGCCGAAATGCGGCGAGCGCGCCGATGGCGAACCGGGGCGACACCTTCAGGTGGGCGATGAGGGAGTCGGCGAGGTCGGTCGGGTCGATCGTCGCGAACACGATGAACCCGGGGAGGCCGACGGCGACGAGCCGCAGTGCGTAGCCGGCCGCGTTCTCCCGGACGTCGAGCCCGGCGACGTGGGCGAGCACCGGGCTGTCCTTCGCGCCGAGCAGCACCGTGAACAGGAAGATGCCCGTGGCCGAGGCCAGGATCGGCCAGCCGCGGCGCCACAGCACCCCGGCGGGCACGCCGGTGAACGGCAGCAGCGCGAGCTCGGCCGCGATCGCGACCGCGGTGACGAGCGGGTCGACCGTGGTCAGCACGGCCGCGGTCAGCAGCGTCGCGGCGAGCAGCTTCGCGGTCGCGTTCCGCTTGGCAAGCCAGGTGGTCATTTCCGCAGCACCAGCCGCCGGTCGCCGATCGCCTCGACGAGTTGTGGGTCGTGGGTGACCAGGACCAGGCCGCGGCCCTCGTCACGCAGGTCGGCGAGCAGGTCGACCAGCTCGCGCCAGGTGCGCAGGTCCTGGCCGAACGTCGGCTCGTCGAGGATCAGCAGCGCCGGGGCGCTGGCCAGGGCGGTCGCGACGCTGAGCCGGCGCTGCTCGCCGCCGGAGAGCGTGTAGGGGTTGGCCGGGGCCAGCCGGTCGAGCCGCAGCCGGGTGAGTAGCTCGTCCACAGTGGACTGCGAGGCGCCGCCCAGAGCCAGTTCGCCGCGGACGGTGTCGGTGACGAACTGGTGCTCCGGATTCTGGAACACCGAGCCGATCCGGCCCGCGAGCTTCGCGGCCCGCCACCGGTGCGGCGGTTCGGCGGCGTCGGGGCCGGCCAGCGTACGACTGGCGACGACACGTCCGGACTTCGGCCTCGTAAGGCCGCCGAGCAGCTGGGCCAGGGTCGACTTGCCGGCGCCGTTCGGCCCTTCGACGACCAGGGCCTGGCCGGCGTGCACGGTCGTGTCGAGGACGTCGTGGGGGAGGGCGAGCCGCTCGGTCGTGAGGAGCGCGTCGCCGGCCGGGGCGGTCGCCCTGCGGTCGGGCAGGGACGCGCCCGGCACCCACACCGCGTCGGACTCGTCGCCGACCACGACGGTCCGGTCGACCAGCGGGAGGGCCTCGTCCACGCGGTGCTCGACGAGCACGAGCGTGGCGTCGACGTCCTGCAGCGCCTTGGCGAGCGCGGTCCGCACGAGCTGCGCGCCGTCCGGGTCGAGGTTGGCGGTCGGCTCGTCGAGCAGCAGCAGGCCGGGGCGCAGCGCGAGGACGCCGGCGATCGCGAGCCGCTGCTGCTCGCCGCCGGAGAGGGCCGACGTGTCGCGGTCCCGGCCGTACGGGAAGCCGACGGCCGCCAGCGCCGCGTCGACCCGCGGCCAGATCTCCGCGGGCGGCACACCGCGGTTCTCCAGGCCGAAGGCGACGTCGTCACCGGCGCGGCTCATCACCAGCTGCGTCTGCGGATCCTGGAACACGATGCCGATGTCACCGCGCATCTCCCGCGCGGGACGGCCGTCGATCAGGACGCGGCCCTCCTGCTCGCCGGAGTCCTCGGCGAGCAGGCCGGCCAGCGCGGCGAGCAGGGTGCTCTTCCCGGCGCCGGAGGCGCCGAGCAGCAACACCCGCTCGCCGTGCTCGATCCGCAGGTCGACGTGGCGAACGGCCCAGGCCTTGCGCCCGGCGTGCCGCCAGCCGAAGTCCTGGAACTCGACGGTGCTCAGACGGCCACTCGCTCCCGGCCCGACGGGAACCGGTCCAGCACACCGGTCGCGGTCAGCGAGCGCTGGAGGGCCCAGCTGCCCGCGCCGGCCACGATCGCGCCGCTGGCCACGACGAGCCCGGCGTAGGTCCACTTCTGGGCGGCGGTGAACGTGTCGCCGTAGTAGACCGCGAGGTCGAACAGCGCGGCGCCGCCGCCGGCCAGCGCGCCGGCGAGCAGCGCGTTGCCGAGGCGGTAGCTGCGGTAGCCGGTCAGTGCGAAGCCGAACTCGCCGCCGATGCCCTGGACCAGGCCGGACACCACGACGGTGAGTCCCCACGCGGAGCCGAACAGTGCGGAGACCGAGGCCGCGACGACCTCGGTGTAGAGGCCGGCGCCGGGCTTGCGGATGACCAGCGGCCCGAGGACGCCCGGCACCAGCCAGATGCCGTAGATGACGGCGCGCCAGGGCAGCGCCCAGCCGTCGAGGGCGTTCCAGAGGTTGTTCCAGGCGTAGAACACGGCGGCGAACGCCACGGCGATGATCGACGCGACGACGATGTCGACGGTGCGCCAACGGGTCGGTGTTGCGGTCTGCATTGGACGATGCCTCCCAGTTCGCAGGTGAACCAGAAGGAGACGCGACGCCACGCCCGTAGACGGACGTGGCGGCTGGAGGTGACCGAGCTCCCTGCGCTGGCATTACCCAGATCAGGTTCGAGGGTCTGCGACGCCGCTCCCGGCGGCCGCCGCACTCTCAGCGCTGTGCGCTCCCCTGTCGGATGTGAAGTTGTTTTCTGACGGTAACAGTGAATGTCCGGCCCTCGTAGTCTCAGGTCATGAAAATCACGGCGCGCTCGCTCGTGTTCGACGTGTTCCCCGGCGGACCTGAGGACGGCCCGCCCGTGCTGCTGCTGCACGGCTTCCCGCAGCACAGCGGTGAGTGGTCGGCGGTCGCGCCGCTGCTGCACCGGGCCGGCCTGCGCACGTACGCCCTCGACCAGCGGGGCACCTCGCCCGGCGCCCGTCCGGAGCCGGTCGACGCCTACCGGATCACCGAGTGCGCCCTCGACGTCGTGGCTGTTCTCGATGCCTTGGAGCTTGATTCGGTACATCTTGTGGGACACGACTGGGGCGCCATCTGCGCCTGGCACGTTGCGCTGCGGCATCCCGCCCGCGTGCGCACGTTGACCGCGGTGTCCGTGCCGCATCCGCATGCGACCGCACGCGCCTACGCGACCGATCCCGACCAGCGCGAGCGGTCTGCCTACATCAAGCTGTTCCGGCAGGTGGGCAAGGCCGAGACCCTCCTGCTGGAGGACGACGCGCGGCGGCTGCGGGCGGTCTTCGCCGGGTCCGGGCTCACCGACGAGGGTGTCGACACCTACGTCCGGCCGCTGCTGGAGCCGGGCGCCCTGACCGCGGCGCTGAACTGGTACCGCGCGATGAACAAACTCGACCTGCTGGGGCTCGGTTCGGTGCGGGTACCGACGACGTACGTCTGGAGCGACGGCGACCTGGCGATCGGCTCGACGGCGGCCCGCGCGTGCGCGTCCCACGTGGCGGCCGACTACCGGTTCGTACCACTTGCGGGGATCAGCCACTGGATCCCCGACCAGGCTCCGCAGGCTGTGGCCGATGCCATCGTGGCTCGATGCATAGCGCAGGCTACCGACGGGTAATAACCTGACTCGTATAGCCCGTCTACCTGGGGGGTTGGCATGGCGACCACCGACGCTACGCAGGTTCCGACCCACGCAGTCCACACCGAGCGCGAGGCCCGCAAGGTGATCGAGGCCAACCGCGAGTCCGAGTGGCGCAAGCCCAGCTTCGGCAAGGAGCTGTTCCTCGGGCGCTTCCGTCTCGACCTGATCGACCCGCTGCCCGCCCTCGACGCCGACCGCCTGGCGCAGGGTGCGGAGTTCCGGTCCAAGCTCGACGCGTTCCTGTCCGCGGAGGTCGACGGACAGCAGATCGAGCGCGACGCCCGCATCCCGGACGAGGTGCTGCGCTCCCTGGGGGAGCTCGGCGCGTACGGCATGAAGATCGACGAGAAGTACGGCGGGCTCGGCCTCACCAACCTGGACTACTGCCGCGCCCTGATGCTCGCCGGATCCGTGAGCCCGGCGATCGGCGCGCTGCTGTCGGCGCACCAGTCCATCGGGGTGCCGCAGCCGCTCAAGCTCGTCGGCACCGACGAGCAGAAGCAGCGGTTCCTGCCCCGGCTGGCCGCCGGTGAGGTGTCGGCGTTCCTGCTGACCGAGCCGGAGGTCGGCTCCTACCCGGCGAACCTGCGGACCTCGGCCGTACCGACACCGGAGGGTGACTACCTGCTCAACGGGGTGAAGCTGTGGGCGACCAACGGCACCCTCGCCACCCTCTACGTGGTCATGGCGCTCGTGCCGAAGAGCGAGGGGCATCGCGGCGGGATCACCGCGTTTGTCGTCGAGGCCGACGCGCCGGGCGTGACGATCGAGCGGCGCAACGCGTTCATGGGCCTGCGCGGCCTGGAGAACAGCGTGACCCGCTTCCACGACGTCCGAGTGCCGGCCGAGAACGTCATCGGCGGCGAGGGCCAGGGCCTGCGCATCGCGCTGAGCACGTTGAACACCGGCCGGCTGTCATTGCCGGCCATGTGTGTCGGCGCCGGCAAGTGGTGCCTCGGCGTGGCGCGCGAGTGGGCCGACGAGCGGGTCCAGATGGGCCGCCCCATCGGCAACTACGAGGCGATCGCGAAGAAGATCGCGTTCATCGCCGGCTCGACCTACGGCATGGAGGCCATGCTCGAGGTGTCCTGCCGCCTCGCCGACGACGACCGCAGCGACATCCGCATCGAGGCGGCCCTGGTCAAGCTCTACGCCAGCGAGCTGGCCTGGAAGGTCGCCGACGAGCTGGTGCAGATCCGCGGCGGCCGCGGCTACGAGACCGCCGACTCCCTCGCCGCCCGCGGCGAGCGGCCGATCCCGGCCGAGCAGATCCTGCGCGACCTGCGGATCAACCGCATCTTCGAGGGCTCGACGGAGATCATGCACCTGGCGATCGCCCGCGAGGCTGTCGACGCGCACCTCTCGGTCGCCGGCGACATCATCGACCCGGACGCGGACCTGGGCCGCAAGGCGAAGGCGGCCGGCAAGGCCGGCGGCTTCTACGCCAAGTGGCTGCCGACCCTGGTCGCGGGCAAGGGCCAGCTGCCCGGCGGGTTCGGCGGGTTCGGGCCGCTGGCGGCGCATCTGCGGTACGTCGAGCGCGCTTCGCGCAAACTGGCCCGCGAGACGTTCTACGGCATGGCCCGCTGGCAGGGCAGGCTCGAGCACAAGCAGGGCTTCCTCGGGCGGATCGTCGACATCGGCGCGGAGCTGTTCGCCATGTCGGCCGCGTGCGTGAAGGCCCGCACCGAGCGCACCGAGCGGCCGGAGGGTGTCGAGCTCGCCGACCTGTTCTGCCGCCAGGCGACCCTGCGCGTCGAGGCCCTGTTCCGCGACCTGTGGGACAACGCCGACTCGATCGAGGTGGCCGCGGCGAAGCGGGTCCTGCAGGGCCGCTACATGTCGCTGGAGGAGGGCGTGATCCCGCCCCCGGCCGAGGGCGCCTGGACCGCGGACTGGGAGCCGGGCCCGTCGGCGGCGGAGGACGTCCGCCGCCGATTCTGACCCTGGACGGCACCCCGCTACGGCGTGATCTTGCAGGTGTGGTGCCTCGACACTCCCGTGATGTCCGGGTTTGTCAGGCACCACACCTGCAAGACCGGCGCGGAAAGGGTCAGCGGAGACCCAACGAGCGCAGCTCCAGCCGGGCCAGGGACTCGACCGCGGTCGTGTCGCCCTTGCGCCACAGCGCGGCGATCTCCGGGTCCAGCTTGACCAGCTTGCCCAGCGGCTGGGTGGCCAGGGCGCGCAGCGCCAGCAGGTCACGACCCGTGGTGGCGTCGCGCAGCCGCGCGGCCGAGGTGGCCCGGCGGATCCAGCGGATGCGCAGCGGCAGCCAGACGAACAGGACGAGCGCCAAGGGCAGCACGACCAGTACGACCGACAGCACCCACGCCAGGTCGTCGACGACGGCCTGCTGTTCCCGCCCCGCGTTGGCCAGCGAGCCGGCGGCGCCGGCGGCGCTGGTGAACGGCGCCGCCAGCGAGTCCGGCAGGACGGGCACGTCCTTGATCCTCTCTCCGGCCGAGTTGAGGTTCTCGGCGAGCCCGTTGCCGGCGCCTTCGAGCTTCTGCCCGGGCACGGCCAGCTTCTGGACGAGGTCGAACAGCATCATCCCCAGCTTGATCCAGGCATAGACCCATACGGCGACGAAGACGTCGGTGACGAGCTGCCGGATGGCGGTGGGGGCACGGTCGGCATAGAGCTTCACGACTTCATGCTGCGGTATTTGTGGCTAGCTCGCTTCGCGGGCGTGGCTCACGGCGTCGGCGACGATGTGCGCGATGTGCTCGTCGGTCAGGGAGTAGGCGATCTCCCGGCCGCGCCGGGCGCCGCGCACCACCCCGGCGCCGCGCAGGACGCGCAGGTGCTGCGACACCAGCGGCTGCGCCGCGCCCAGCGTGTCGACCAGCTCGTGCACGCATCGGGGGCCTGCGGCGAGCTCCGTCACGATCCGGATCCGCAGCGGGGCCGACAGTGCCCGCAGCAGCTCGCCCGCCGCCTCGTAGCCGTCACTCGTCGACATATGCGTAACGGTAACCGTTCTCAGGTTTCTCCTGCGGCTGGGAACGAGTTCGGCGCCGCACCGCCCGCACGGCCGAGGCCGCGACGGTGACCACGAAGAACCCGGCCACCGCGAGCAGGACCACCGTGGCGCCCGGCCCGGTGTTGATGACCGTGGACAGCCATATGCCGCCACCGGACACGACCAGTCCGAGGACGACGGCGGCCAGCATGGTGACCTTGAACCCGCGGGTGATCTGCTGCGCGGTCGCCACCGGTACGACCATCAGCGCGCTCACCAGCAGCAGGCCGACGGCCCGCATGGCGACGGTGACGGTGACGGCGGTGGTGACGGCGAGCAGCAGGTTGAGCGTGCGGACCGGCAGGCCGGAGACCTTGGCGTACTCCTCGTCGTGGCAGACCGCGAACAGCCAGGGCCGCAGCAGCACCGCCACGGCCAGCACGGCGCAGCCCAGGACGAGCATCACCTGCAGGTCCTGATGGCTGGTCGTCAGGGGCGAGCCGAACAGGTACGAGACGAGGCTGCGGTTGCTCTGCGTGTCGGAGAGGTTCACCAGCACGACCCCTCCGGAGATGCCGCCGTAGAACAGCATCGCCAGGGCGACGTCCCCGGAGGTTTTGCCCCGCTCGCGGACCAGCTCGATGACGACGGCGCCGAGCGCGGCGGCGATCACCGCCATGAACACCGGCGACTGGTGGAACAGCAGGCCGAAGCCGACACCGGTGAGCGCGATGTGGCCGATGCCGTCGCCGATCAGCGACAGGCGGCGCTGGACGAGGTAGATCCCGATGGCCGGGGCGGCGGCGCCGGTGATGAGGGCTCCCACCAGGGCGCGGACCATGAAATCGTACGCGAAGAGGTTCATGCGGCACCGTCGTGTTTCGTGCGGCGCCGGCGTTGCTCACGGGCCTGGTCGTTCATGCGGCACCCGCATGCGGGTGCACGTGGTCGTTGTCGGTCTCCGGCGGCGCGCCGTCGTGCACGATCTCGCCGTGGTGGACGACGACCGCGCGGGTGATCAGCGGCCGCAGCGGCCCCAGTTCGTGCGCGACGAACACGACCGTGCCGCCCTGGTCGACGAACCGGTGCAGGCACACGGCGAACGCCTCCTGGCTGGCCGCGTCGACCCCGGCCGTCGGCTCGTCGAGCACGAGCAGCTCGGGGGCGCCGGCGAGAGCCCGGGCTATGAGCACCCGCTGCTGCTGGCCGCCGGAGAGCACGGAGACCGGCTCCCGAGCCCGGTCGGCGAGGCCGACCGCGGCGAGCGCCTCGCCGACCGCGCGGCGGTCCGCCGGCTTCGGCAGGCGGAGGAAGCCCCGGCGGGCGAGCCGCCCCTCGGCGACGACCTCGCGGACGGTGGCGGGGACGCCGCTGCCGGCGCCGATCCGCTGCGGCACGTAGCCCAGCCGGTGCCACTCACGGAAGCGGCGCAGCGGGGTGCCGAACAGGCGCACCTCGCCGCCGACCAGCGGTGCGAGCCCGAGCGCGGCCTTGACCAGCGTCGATTTTCCCGAGCCGTTGGCGCCCAGGATCGCGACCACCTCGGATGGGGCGACCTTGAGGGAGACACCGTCGAGCACGGGCCGGCCGTCGTAGGCGACCACGGCCTGCTCCACCTCTAGCACCACGGCGTCGAGCCTGCCTGATAATGAGAATCGTTGTCAAACTACGTGGCCTTGACCACCGCGAGGGCGACGACCAGCGTGAGAATGACGAGACGGGCGATCCGGATCGCGGGCGGCTGCACCGACCAGGTCCTCGTCAGCAGCCAGCCGACTCCTGCGGCGAGCAGGACCAGCAGCGCGGCGCCGATGATCCCGGGCAGCACCAGCGCGACGAACACGTAGGCGCCCACGCCGAGGAACACCACGGTCGGATTGAGCCGGCCCAGCCGGCTCAGGACACGCTGGCTCATGTGACTCCTCGGGTCCGTATGCTTCGCAACATGCTCGTGGTGACCAGGTTCGTGGTGGAATCCGACGCGTCGGGGTTCGTGGAGCGGGCGCACGCCGCGCTCGGCGCGCTCGCGGCCTGCCCAGGGTATCTCCGCGGCCGGCTGGGACGTGCGTTCGACGACCCGGCGCACTGGAACATCGTCACCGAATGGGAGTCCGTCGGCGCGTACCGGCGGGCGCTGTCGAACTTCGACGTGAAGATGTACGCCACGCCACTGCTCGCCCAGTCGCTCGACGAGCCGTCGGCGTTCGAGGTGCTGGCCTCGGTGGCGCCCGGCGGCGAGCTCACGGTGACGGCGAGTGATCGGGCCTGAGGTTGGCTAGGCTTTTGAGCATGCTGCTGGGCATGCTTCTAGGCTTCTCGACATGACGCCGCCGCAGGTCGACGAGGTGCCCGCGCCGCCGCCGGGGCCGGGTGTCGTCGCGCCGTTCGCCGCGCCGCCGCGCGACCGCGACATGAAGGGCCTCTGGATCGGCCTCGGTGTCGGCGGGCTCGTCCTCGCGATCTGCTGCGTGGGTGGTGTCTTCGGCGGCGGCTTCCTCGTCGCGTTCGCCGACAACCTCACCCGCACGCAGGTCACCGACGTCGTGCGGGGCTACCTCGGGGCGCTGCAGACGCAGAACTTCCAGACCGCCCGCGACGAGTATCTTTGTGCGGCGGAACAGCGCAGCCACTCCGTCGGTTGGTTCAAGGACCGCTACGGATCGTCACCGGTGGTCGCGTTCTCGGTCGACGAGGACGAGGTCGTCATCCAGCAGGACATCGTCGTGCCGGCGCACGTCCAGCAGAGGGGCCGGGGTGAGCGGCTCATGGAGTTCACCATGAGCCAGGAGGGCACCCGATACGTCATCTGCGGAGGCGTCGAATAATCTGGTGCGGCCTGTTCCGGCGTAACCGTACCGTCAATGGTGACGTTGACGGTTTGCCCGTTCTGACCGTCTTTTCACACACAACCGCCTTGCCGACAGCCAGTCGCCGTGAGGCCTAGGAGGAAAACCGTGGCCGCCGATCGCATCGATTCCGTCGTCAGCCTCGCGAAGCGCCGTGGCTTTGTCTTTCCGTCGAGCGAGATCTACGGTGGCACCCGCTCCGCCTGGGACTACGGTCCGCTGGGCGTAGAGCTCAAGGACAACGTTCGCCGCCAATGGTGGAAGACGATGGTCCAGCAGCGTGACGACATCGTCGGCCTGGACTCGGCGGTCATCCTCGCCCGTGACGTCTGGGTCGCCTCCGGTCACGTCGAGGCGTTCGTCGACCCGCTCACCGAGTGTGCGTCCTGCCACAAGCGTTTCCGGGCCGACCACCTCGAGGAGGCGTGGGTCGAGAAGCACGCCGACAAGCCGTTCGTGCTCAGCGAGCTCAACTGCCCCAACTGCGGCAACAAGGGCACCTTCAGCGAGCCGCGCATGTTCAACGGCCTGATGAAGACCTACCTCGGCGCCGTCGAGAACGACGAGGGCCTGCACTACCTGCGGCCGGAGACCGCCCAGGGCATCTTCATCAACTTCAACAACGTCGCGGGCGCCGCGCGCAAGAAGCCGCCGTTCGGCATCGCGCAGGTCGGCAAGAGCTTCCGCAACGAGATCACCCCGGGCAACTTCATCTTCCGCACGCGCGAGTTCGAGCAGATGGAGATGGAGTTCTTCGTCGAGCCGGGCTCCGACGAGCAGTGGCACGAGTACTGGTTGCAGGAGCGCTGGAACTGGTACATCGACCTCGGCATCTCGCCCGACAACATGCGCTTCTACGAGCACCCCAAGGAGAAGCTCTCCCACTACTCGAAGCGCACGGTCGACATCGAGTACCGTTTCCGCTTCGGCGGCACCGAGTTCTCCGAGCTCGAGGGCATCGCCAACCGGACCGACTTCGACCTGACCACGCACTCGAAGCACTCCGGCGTCGACCTCTCCTACTTCGACCAGGAGAAGAAGGAACGCTGGGTGCCGTATGTCATCGAGCCCGCAGCCGGCCTGACCCGCGCCGTGCTGGCGTTCCTGCTCGAGGCGTATGACGAGGACGAGGCGCCGAACACCAGCGGCGGCGTCGACCGGCGCACGGTCATGCGGTTCGACAAGCGGCTGGCCCCGGTCAAGGCCGCCGTCCTGCCGCTGTCCCGCAACGCCGACCTGTCCCCGAAGGCCCGCGACCTGGCCGCCCAGCTGCGCAAGCGGTGGACGGTCGACTTCGACGACGCCCAGGGCATCGGCCGCCGGTACCGTCGCCAGGACGAGATCGGCACGCCGTACTGCATCACGGTCGACTTCGAGACCCTCAACGACAATGCGGTCACCATCCGGGACCGCGACACGATGGCCCAGGAACGCATCACCCTCGACCAGGTCGAGTCGTACCTGATCGAGCGCCTGCCCGGCTGCTGAGGCCCACGTAGCCCGGTTGACCTTGGTCGATTTCCGTGCCCCTGACCACGGAAGTCGACCAAGGTCAACTTTTCGTTCAGGTCGCGGCTTCGTGATCGCGATCATGACAAGGTGCGCCTGAGGTGCCGGGCGCGGGAGCGGCTCAGAACGTGAAGCCGCCCGGGCGGGCGTTGCGGTCCGCCAGCAGGCCGGCCAGCGTCGCCAACGCGATCTCCGCCGGAGTCTTCGAGCCGATGTTGAGGCCGATCGGGCGGTGTACCCGTTTGATGTCCGCGTCCGGCACGCCCAGCCCGCGCAAGGCCTCGATGTGCGGGGCCGTGTGCCTCGGGCTGCCCATCACGCCGACCCAGCGGGCCGGTGAGGCGAGGGCGTCCCGCAGCACCACGCCCAGCTCCGGACGGTCGTGATCGGTGACGACCACGTCGGTGTTGGCGTCGATCGTGACCTTGTCCAGGCCCGGCTCGGCGAGCGCGACCCGATATCCCAACGTGGCCGCGAAGTGCATCAGGTGCGTCGCCACCGGGGAGTCGAAGACCGCCACGAGGGACCGGCCGTCCGGGGCCGGCTCGACCGCGCCGTGCGCGAGAGCGCAGCCGATGGAATCGAACTCCGCCACCATTTTGTCACTCTCCGAAGTATTCGCCAGCGCTTCATGCCGAAGGTACCAATCGACGCGGTAGCCTCCTCCCCGTGACGCTCACCCAGCAGACCGAACCACCCGCCGCTCCTCCCAAACGGGCGCGGCGGGTCGGCTCCGTCGAGGTGCTCGCGGCACTGCTGGTGGTCGTCGTGCTGCTGCGGGGGCCGATCACCGACGCACTCGCCGCTCCGGCGTTGCAGACCTGGCTGACCGTCTTCGTCTCGGTGATGACGCAGGCGATCCCGTTCCTGGTCTTCGGGGTCGTGCTGTCAGCCGTCATCGCGGTCTTCGTCCCGCCCTCGTTCTTCGCCAAGGCGCTGCCCAGGCATCCGGCGCTCGCCGTGCCCACCGCGAGCGCCGCGGGTGTGGTGCTGCCGGGCTGCGAGTGCGCGTCGGTGCCGGTCGCCGGGGCGCTGGTCCGGCGCGGGGTCACGCCGGCGGCGGCGTTCGCGTTCCTGCTGGCCTCGCCGGCGGTCAACCCGATCGTGCTGGTCTCCACCGCGGTGGCGTTCCCCGGCCAGCCCAAGGTCGTCGTCGCCCGGGCCGTCGCCAGCCTGGCGGTCGCCTGCCTGATGGGCTGGCTGTGGCAGGCGTTCGGCAAGGGCAGCTGGCTGCGCATGCCGCAGCGGCCGCACCTCGACGGCATGGCGAAGTGGCCGGCCTTCTGGGCCTCGGTGCGCCATGACGTGCTGCACGCGGGCGGGTTCCTGGTCATCGGCGCGGCGTGCGCGGCGGTCATCGCGGTGGTGGTGCCGAAGGAGTGGCTGGCGCAGCTCGCCGCCAACCCGGCGGTCGCGATCCTGGTGCTCGGGCTGCTGGCGGTGCTGCTGTCGATCTGTTCGGAGGCCGACGCCTTCGTGGCGGCGTCGCTCACCCAGTTCTCGATGACGGCCCGGCTGGCGTTCATGGTGGTCGGTCCGATGATCGACCTCAAGCTCTTCGCCATGCAGGCCGGCATCTTCGGCAGATCCTTCGCCCTGCGGTTCGCGCCGGCCACCTTCGTGCTCGCGATCGGAGTGTCGGCCGTGGTCGGAACGGTGCTGTTGTGAACCGGCAGGCGCAGGCGGTCGTCCTGCTGCTGGTCGGGGGAGCGGTGCTGCGCGCCAGCCTCACGGGCCAGTACCTCAACTACGTCAAGCCCAGCCTCCAGCCCTATCTCGTGCTCTCCGGCGCGATATTGGTCCTCGCCGGGATCTTCACGTTGTGGTTTGAGTTGAGGCCCCGCCCGGCCCCCGCCGGCAAGGCCGACGGCGACGGGCACGGCCACGACCCGCACGCCGGTCACAGCGACGACGACGGGCACGGGCACGGAGTGGGCGGGCCGAGAGTCGCCTGGCTGCTGCTCGCGCCGGTGATCGGCCTGTTGCTGGTGGCCCCGCCGGCACTCGGGTCGTATGCGGCGGGCCGATCCGGGTCGGCGCTCGTCGCGAAGTCCGACTTCGCGCCGCTGCCGGCGGGAGATCCGGTCAAGCTGACGATGCTCGACTATGCGTCGCGGGCGGTGTTCGACCAAGGGGTGTCGCTGGGGGAGCGGCGGGTGCAACTGTCCGGGTTCGCCATGCACGGGCCCGAGAGCTCGTGGCTGCTGGCCCGCATGATGGTGAGCTGCTGCGCCGCCGACGCCCGGCCGGTCAAGGTCGCGCTCGGCGGTGAGCTGCCCGGCGGGCTGGCCGAGGAGCAGTGGTTGCAGGTCACGGGCAAGTACAGCGGCCGTGAGATCAAGGACACCGTCAATGGGGAGACGATCCCGTTCATCGAGGTGTCGGAGGTCACCTTGATCCCGGTGCCGGCAGAGCAGTACGAGTCTTAGATGGACCTTGTCAGCCCCTCCCTCCTGGTGCTCATCCGGCACGCCGAATCAGCCCGGAATCAGGCGAAGAAGGGCAGTGTGTACTTCGCCGACGACGCGGCGCGGCAGGTCGTCCGCGGAGTGCCCGACCACCTGATCGAGTTGACGCCCGACGGGCGCAAGCAGGCCACCCAGACCGGACACGGGATCCGGGAGCGGTTCGGCACGTTCGACTACGTCTACACGAGCGGATACGCGCGGACGGAGCAGACCGCCGAGGACATCCTCAGTGCGTACGGCTCGGATGAACGACAGCAGATGAAGGTCAAGGCCGACCTGTTCATCCGTGAGCGCGACCCCGGCTTCGCGTATGACATGACAACCGCGGAGGCGGAGGCCGCGTTCCCGTGGCTGAACGAGTACTGGCAGACGTTCGGCGGGTTCATGGCCCGGCCACCGGGCGGGGAGAGCCTCGCCGACGTGACCGGGCGGGTGCACACGTTCCTCAGTGACCTGTTCCGCGAGCGGGCCGGGCAAAAGGTCATGATCGTGACGCACGCCGGCACGCTGCGCTGCTTCCGGTTCCTGCTGGAGGGCTGGAGCTACTCGCAGGCGCACAAGTGGCCCGACGGGCAGTCGCCGGCCAACTGCGGCGTCACGACGTACCGGTCGGCGGGTGCCGGACAGCCGCTGGAGTTGGTGGACTACAACCAGGTCTACTGGACGGTCGGGTCGGCCACCGACGGCATCTGACCCCCGCCGCGGCCGGCGTCCGTTTGCTGGTCATCGCGGCGGTTCATACCGTCGGATGTGTCGGGCGCGGGCTGTTGGTCGGCCGTCCTCGACGTGCCGTACTGTCTCGGCAGACGTCGATGATCGGGGCGCGATGGAAATCAGATTCACGGTCCCGCCGGACCCGGTGCGAGCGCGACGGCAGGTGCGCGCGACGCTGCGGAGCAAGTTCCGCAAGCTGTACGTTCTGGGCACGCTGCTTGTGATCGCCGGTGTCGTCCTGCTCGTCGGGGGCCACCCCTCCGGTTATGCCCCGCTGGCGGCCGGCGCCGCGGTGCTCGGGTTGCCGTGGCTGCTCCCACGGGCCGTCGCCAAGGCGCGGACCGGCCTGTTCGCCGAGACCGCGACGTATGAGCTCACCGACGACGAGGTGCGCGCCAGGACACCCAGCTTCGGCATCGGCTACGGCTGGGAGGCGGTGAAGCGGGTCGACGACACCGACGGGTTCTGGGTGGTCGTCGTCGGCAACGGCGCCGGCGCTCTGGCCCTGCCCTGGAAGCTGCTGCCCGAGGCGGACCGCGACCGGGCGCGGGCGTTCCTCGTCGCCCGTGGCCTGCTCAAGGCGGAGGTCCCCGTCCGAAACGCGAGGTAGCGGATCAGCGGCGGGTAGCCAGGGCGAAGAAGTGGCCGGGAGCGTCCTCATAGCGGATGAGCTCCCAACCGGCACGGCCCGTCGCCCCGGCCAGCGGCCCCTCGGCCAGCGGCTCATCGGGACGCAGGACACGACCCTGACGGGCGGCCAGCGCGGCGCGGCCCGACGGGTGGAACAGCACCAGGCGGCCCGCCGGGCGGGTCACGCGGGCCAACTCGCGCAGGCCGGCGTCGGGGTCGGGCAGGTGCATGACGAGCCCGGCCGCGAAGACGGCGTCGACCGTCGCCGCGGCGAGCGGGAGCCGGCGCGCATCGCCGAGGACCAGGGCGGCACCCGCGGCGCGGGCAGGCTCCCGGGCGACCGCCAGCATCTGTGGCGTCAGGTCGATGCCGAGGACCGCGCCGGCCGGGCCGACAGCCGCACGCAGTGCCGGGAGGGCACGGCCCGTGCCGCAGCCGACGTCGGCGACCGTGCCGCCCTCGGGCAGCCCGGCCCGCTCGACCGCGGCCGCATAGGCGGGCAGGTCGGCGCCGAACTTGGCGTCCCAGGTCGCGGCCTTCGCGCCGAAGAACGCCCGCGACTCCGTGACGTACCACCGGTGGACGTCGGCGAGCCGGGTGTCCACGTGCCGCACCACCGGCCACTCGGGATCCTGCAGGTCGACGACGACGTCCGCACTCTCGCCACGGCTCCCGTCGGCCGCGTGCCGGTGCCGCGAGGTCCGCAGCCAGACCACCACCCGCCAGCCGCCGCGGGGAGGACGCGCCCGCCACTCGGGACCATCCGCGACCGCCACCGCGCCGCCAGACGACGAGGCGGCGTCCAGCGCACCGCCGGAAGTGCTGCCGGGCACGCGGTGACACGGGCGGCCCGCGGCGCGGAGCGCGTCGGTGAGGCGGTCGGCGACGGCGGTGGTCTGTGCGTCGGTGCCGTCCACGACCACGGTGGCCGGTCCGGGCGGGACCACGCCGGCCAGAAACTGGAGCACCTCGGTCCACCGCTCGTTCATGACTCCATCATGCAGATGCGCCACCGCGACGACGACCGAGACGCGGGAGCATCCGGCCTGACCTGGTCGGGTAGCGTCACCGCATGCGCAAGGTGTTGGTCATCGGGATCGGAGCCGGGGATCCGGAGCACGTCACCATGCAGGCGGTCACCGCGATGAACGCCGTCGACGTGTTTTTCGTCCTCGACAAGGGGGCCACGACGGCCGACCTCACCGAGGCGCGGCGGGCGATCTGCGAGCGATACGTCACCGGGCGCGAGTACCGCACCGTGACGCTCGCCGACCCGCCCCGCGACCGAGTCGCCGCCGACTACCAGGGGGCCGTGCGGGACTGGCGGGACGAGCGGGCCCGCATCCTCGAGGAGGCCATCATGGCCGAGCTCGGCGAGGACGGCGTCGGCGGGATTCTCGCGTGGGGCGATCCGGCACTGTACGACGGGACGATCCGCATCCTCGAGACGATCACCGCGCACGGCGAGCTCGACTACGAGGTGATCCCCGGCATCAGCAGCGTCCAGGCGTTGGCCGCCCGTCATCGGGTGGCCCTCAACCGGGTCGCCGGCCCGATCCACATCACCACCGGGCGCCGTCTCGCCGCGGGCTGGCCCGAGGGCTGCGACGACGTCGTGATCATGCTGGACGCCGACCTCGCCTGCCGCGCGTACCGCGACCAGGACATCGACATCTACTGGGGTGCCTACCTGGGCACGCCCGACGAGTTGCTCATCGCCGGCCGTCTGGACAAGGTGATAGACCAGATCGAGTCGGTACGGCGTGAGGCGCGCGCCGGCAAGGGATGGATCATGGACACGTATCTGCTGCGGCGGGTCTAGGGCCTGTTTCGTAACTGGGGTCGGAGCGAGGCGGGGTCCAGATTTCGTCTGGCGTCGCCCCGCGGAAGTCCGGCTACCGGTGTTGTAACCGGGCTTTCGCGGGGTGGCGCCAGACGAAATCTGGGCCCGCCGCAGCCCGGCCTCAGTTACGAAACAGGCCCTATGCGGCCTTGCGGTCGCTGCTCGGCGCCATGGCCTGGCCCTGGATCACGCGCAGCCGGGCGGGGGCCGGGGCCGGGGCGGGCTCCTCGTCCAGCGCCGCCGGGCGGCGCCAGCGCCAGGGCGGTCCCTGCCGACCGGCGGGCGGGCGCCCGGGGTCGAGGCCGGGGCGCGACAACGCCAGCACGATCACGTAGCCCGCGAGCACAAAGGCGTGGCTGACGATCCGGCTCGTCTCGACCCGGCCGGCGAGCAGGTCGTTGGTGCTCAGCAGCGCGAGCAGGGCCACAAACGCGGTGAGCATCGGCAGTGCGCCCGCCGGGGTGGCCCGCCGGGTGGCGATCCAGGCGAAGCCGGCGCCGATCGCCACGTTCCAGGCGGCGGACTCGTGGAAGACGTGCCCGGCGTCGTGCACGTGGGTCGTGGTCGCGGCGGTCGCGGCCTGGGCGATGCCAAGCACGAACTGTGCGGCGCCGAACACTCCCAGTAGGACACGGAGCACCTGTACCAGCTGCCGCCGGTTGCGGTTCTGCTGCTGGTCCTGCTGGTCCTGCTTTTGCTGTGACGCGGTGAATCCGGCGAGCAGCCGCTCGGCAGGCAGCGGGGTGGCGACGACGGGTTGGAGCCGCACCAGCCGGGTCACGGCCTGTGCGTCCCGCTCCCACTGCCGGCATGCGGCGCATCCTGCCAGGTGGGCGTCGACGAGCCCGGGTTCGATCGGTTCGTCCTCGCCGTCGAGCCTCGCCGACAGTGCCTCTCGGTACCGCTCACACTCCACGGTTGGATTGTCGCCGGTACAGCGCCCAAAGTTCCACGCCGTGGGACCGGATCAGCCGCCGCTGTCGTCGAGCTCGGCGCCCTCGGGGATCATGTCCGAGTCGCGGTCGGCGAGCCAGCCGTCGGGCAGGACGACCCTGCCCGGGGTGCCGGTGCGGCCCCGCGGCTGGCCGAGGATCTCGCGCGGGAACGGCGCGGCGTGGTCGAGCTGGGCCAGGAGGCCGGCCAGTTCGTCGAGCGATGACGACATGGCCATGGCACGGCGGAGCTCGCCGCCGACGGGGAAGCCTTTGAGGTACCAGGCGACGTGCTTGCGGAAGTCGGTCACGCCTTCGCGCTCGGAGCCCAGCCACTCGGTCAGCAGCTGCGAGTGGCGGTGCATCAACCGTGCCACCTCGCCGAGTGACGGCAGCGCCCGCTCGGGGCGGCCGGCGAAGGCGTTGGCCAGATCGGCGAAGAGCCACGGGCGGCCGAGGCAGCCACGGCCGATGACCACGCCGTCGCAGCCGGTCTCGGCCATCATCCGCAGGGCGTCGGACGCCTCCCAGATGTCGCCGTTGCCGAGGACCGGAATGTCGAGCGCGGCCTTGAGGGCGGCGATGGCGTCCCAGTCGGCCTGGCCGGAGTAGCGCTGCGCCGCCGTCCGGGCGTGCAGGGCGACCCAGGCGACGCCGGCGTCCTGGGCGATGCGCCCGGCGTCAACGAAGGTATGGTGGTCGTCGTCGATGCCGATGCGCATCTTCACGGTGACCGGCAGCCCCTCGGCGGCCTCGACCGCGGAGCGCACGATCGACTCGAACAGCCGCCGCTTCCACGGCAGTGCGGAGCCGCCGCCGCGGCGGGTCACCTTCGGCACGGAGCAGCCGAAGTTCATGTCGATGTGATCGGCCAGGTCCTGATCGACGATCATTTCCACGGCCTTGCGGATGGTGGCAGGATCGACGCCGTAGAGCTGGACGCTGCGGGGCCGCTCCTCGACCCCGAACGTGATCATGCCCATCGTCTTGGGGTTGCGCTCGACGAGGGCGCGGGTCGTGATCATCTCGCAGACGTAGAGCCCGGCCCCCTGCTCACGGCACAGCTGTCGAAACGCGACGTTGGTGATCCCGGCCATGGGTGCGAGCACCACGGGCGGATCGACCGTGAAGGTTCCGAGCTGCAGCGGCACGCTTCTGAGCATGGCATGCCCGCACCGACCGCCCCAAACGACTTGCGATCGACCCGTCGACGGGTGACGCCCTTCATGATCACGGAGACTCGGTTTTCCGTGGTCATGAAGCAGGCCGGCGGCTCATCCCGGGTCACAGCATTCGGCCAGGGCCGCCCCGCCGGCCGCAGCTGCTGCGGAGGCCGGCCGCAACTGCGGCCAGCCCCGGCCGCCGCGCCCATGATCGCGAACATCTCGCGATCATGGGCGCGATGGTTGAGCCTGGCCGGGTGGTACGGCTGCGGTTGGTAGATCAAGGGAAACTTCGGGCTGCCTGGGAGCCTGTTGCGTAATTCGCTGGGACAGCGTCGGCGCCCCAACTGCGCGCCGATCTTGGAGTTGTGGCGCCATGAACCTCCGAATTTGTCCGGGTTTGTCAAGGACCACAACTCCAAGATCGGCGCGGTTGTCGGGGTTGACGCGCGAGGGATCCGAATTGCGCGACAGGCTCTGGAGCACCGCAAAAGCTCCGTGATCATGAAAGCGACGGGCGGGACGCGGCGAAGACGGCGGCGCCGGCGGGTGGGAAGCCGGCTGGGCATCGCTGTTCGCGGGTGGCGCGAGTCAGGCACCGACGGGCACCGCCTGCCGGGGTGACGGGCGGTGGGTGGCGGTGCTGGGGGGTTGCAGCGACGGGGCGGCGGGCCGGTGGGGGAGTACGCGGGCAGTGGCTGGCTGGGCTGGGGGCAGTGTTGGGGGCTGTGGCTTGTGGGCGCTGGCTGGCGGGGCAGTGAACTGTGGGGTGGTGGCTGGCGGGGCCGTGACCTGCGGAGCCGTGACCTGCGGGGCGGTGGGCGGCGGGGGCGCGGGCCGCGGTTGGCGGTGTTGCGGTTGGCGGCGGGGGCGCGGGCCGCGGTTGGCGGTGTTGCGGTTGGCGGTGTTTGAGAGTGCGGGCGGTGCTGGGGGCAGTTGCGGCTGGGTGATGCTGCGGGCATTGGGTTGCGAGTGCGGGGGTGCTGAGGTGGCGGGAAGCGGTTGGTGGGGTGGCTTGGCGGGCAAGGGGGTGGATGAGGCCGGCGGCTTACCGGTCCCGGCCGCGGTCGGTCGCGGCACGGTCGTGAAGAGCGGCATGGTCGTGAAGAGCGGCCAGGTCGAGAAGGGTGGCCCGGTTGAGAAGAGCGGACCGGGTCGAGAAGTGTCCTCATGATCTGAATCCGGACTCCGGGGAAAGTTGGCCACCGGAAATGGTGAACCAAGATGGCGGTAAGCGTGTTCTCGCGGCTCCACCCCGGGTTTCACCCCTCGGCAAGGGGTTGCGGGTAGTGCGCGGAAGTGATGATTGGTTGTGCGCGAAAAAGTGCTGCAGGGTGCAGCTATACGCATCCCGAAGTGTGGAAACGCGCTGAGTGGCCCAAGTCTCAGAGAGCGCTCTCGTGCGCAAACATGCGCGTGGAATCGCTCCCAAATGCTCCGTCAATCGACGGAAATACCAATCGTTGTGCTACTCGTCACGCGGCAGTGCCGAATGCCGGAACGACGCCTTACGGTGTGCCGCACACCCCGGACCTAACGATGACTTGGGCCGCAGCGGCGAGGGTATGGAGGCGTTGTGGAGAAGTTCGTCTACGACTTCGAAGAAGGCAACCGAGGCCTCAAGGACCTCCTCGGGGGCAAGGGAGCCAACCTGGCCGAGATGACCAATCTCGGCCTGCCGGTCCCGCCCGGCTTCACGATCACCACGGACGCCTGCCGCGAGTATCTCCGGACCGGCGAGGTGTCGGCCAGGGACGAGATCGAACAGCATCTCGCCACCCTGGAAGGCAAGATGGGCCGCAAGCTCGGCAACCCGTCCGATCCGCTGCTGGTGTCCGTCCGCTCCGGGGCCAAGTTCTCGATGCCCGGAATGATGGAGACCGTTCTCAACGTCGGCCTGACCGACGAGAGCGTCGCCGGGCTGGCCGCCCAGGCCGGCGGCGACGAGCGGTTCGCCTGGGACTCGTACCGCAGGCTCATCCAGATGTTCGGCAAGACCGTCTGCGGCGTGCCCGGCGAGGAGTTCGACCACGCGCTCGACGACGCGAAGCACGCCCGGGGGACCCGCGACGACGTCGGCCTCGACGCCGACGCACTGAAGGGCCTCGTCGGGACGTACAAGGAAATTTTCCGGCGGCACACCGGAAGAGCCTTCCCGCAGGACCCGCGTGAGCAGCTCGACCTCGCCATCGGCGCGGTCTTCGGCTCGTGGAACGCGGAGCGGGCCGTGCTGTACCGCCGGCAGGAGCGTATCCCGGCCGACCTCGGCACCGCGGTCAACGTCGTCGCGATGGTCTTCGGCAACCTCGGCTCGGACTCCGGCACCGGCGTGGCGTTCACGCGCGACCCCGCGACGGGTGAGAAGGGGGTGTACGGCGACTATCTCCCCAACGCCCAGGGGGAGGACGTCGTCGCCGGCATCCGCAACACCATGCCGCTGCAGGAGCTGGAGCAGCTGGACAAGAGGTCGTACGACGAGCTGATGGCCATCATGGCCAAGCTCGAGGAGCACTACCTCGACCTGTGCGACATCGAGTTCACCATCGAGCGCGGCAAGCTGTGGATGCTGCAGACCCGCGTCGGCAAGCGCACCGCCGCGGCCGCGTTTGTCATCGCCACCCACCTCGTCGACGAGGGCGTGATCGACCTCGACGAGGCCACGAAGCGGGTCAACGGCAACCAGCTGGCCCAGCTGATGTTCCCGACGTTCGACCTGTCGGAGGAGCCGGAGCAACTGACCCGCGGCGTCGGTGCCTCGCCGGGCGCGGCGTCCGGCAAGGCGGTCTTCGACGCGCAGCACGCGGTCGCGATGGCGAAGGAGGGTGAGCAGGTCATCCTGGTCCGCCGGGAGACCAACCCCGACGACCTGCCGGGGATGATCGCCGCGCAGGGCATCCTCACCAGCCGGGGCGGCAAGACCTCACACGCCGCCGTGGTCGCCCGGGGCATGGGCAAGACCTGCGTCTGCGGCGCGGACGAGCTCGAGGTCAACGTCCACAAGGGACAGTTCACGGTCAACGGCCACGTCGTCTCCGAGGGCGACGTCATCTCCATCGACGGTACGACCGGACGCGTCTACCTCGGCGAGGTGTCCGTCCAGCCGTCCCCGGTGGTGCAGTACTTCGAAGGCACGCTCGACCCGCAGGCCGACCCGCTCGTCTCGGCGGTGCACCGGATCCTCGCCCACGCCGACGAGCGGCGCCGCCTGCGCGTGCGCACCAACGCCGACACCGGCGAGGACGCGGCCCGGGCCCGGCGCTTCGGTGCGCAGGGCATCGGTCTGTGCCGGACCGAGCACATGTTCCTCGGTGAGCGCCGTGCCCTCGTGGAGCGGCTCATCCTGGCCCGCACCGCCGTCGAGCGGGACGCGGCGCTCGATGAGCTGCTGCCGCTGCAGCGGTCGGACTTCATCGAGTTGTTCCGCGCGATGGCGGGGCTGCCGGTGACCGTACGACTCATCGATCCGCCCCTGCACGAGTTCCTGCCGCCGCTGGAGGACCTCGCGGTGAAGGTCGCCGTCGCCGAGGAGCGCGGTCAGGACCCGGGTCACGACAAGGACCTGCTCGACGCGGTGCGCCGCATGCACGAGGAGAACCCGATGCTGGGCCTGCGCGGCGTGCGCCTCGGCCTGGTGATCCCGGGCCTGTTCGCCATGCAGGTGCGGGCGATCGTCGAGGCGGCGGCGCAGGTGCCGGACGCGCGCCCGGAGATCATGGTGCCGCTCGTCGGCGCCGTGCAGGAGCTCGAGACGATCCGCGCCGAGGCGGAGAAGATCATCCACGAGTTCGACGTCGAGGTAAAGATCGGCACGATGATCGAGGTGCCGCGGGCGGCGCTGACCGCCGGTGACATCGCGCAGGCGGCCGACTTCTTCTCGTTCGGCACCAACGACCTCACGCAGATGGGCTGGGGGTTCTCGCGGGACGACGTCGAGGGGGCGTTCTTCTGGCGGTACCTCGAACTCGGCATCTTCGGCGTCTCGCCGTTCGAGTCGATCGACCGCGACGGGGTCGGCCGGCTGGTCCGCATCGCCGTCGAGGAGGGCCGCGCCGCCCGGCCGGACCTGCACTTCGGCGTCTGCGGCGAGCACGGCGGCGACCCCGACTCCGTGCACTTCTTCGACGAGGTGGGCCTCGACTACGTGTCCTGCTCGCCGTTCCGGGTGCCGGTGGCCCGTCTGGAGGCCGGCCGCGCGGCCATCGAGTCCACCGGGTCTGATTCCCGGTGACCGCAGAAGAGGCCGGGGCAATGGCGCCCCGGCCTCTTCTGTGCCAGTTTCCTAGATCTCCAGATCCTCCTCGACCCGGCTCAGCTGGTGCCGGGCGAGGGCCAGGTTGGCACGCGAGCGCAGCAGCGCCAGGTAGAGGAAGAGACCCTTGCCGGACCGGCCGGTCAGCGGCCGGATCAGGTGGTACTGGTTGTTCAGCGTGATCAGGACGTCCTCGATGCCGTCCTTGAGGTTGAGCATCTCGATCGTGCGCATCTTGGCCCGCACCACGTCGGTGTTGCCGGCGGCGGCAACGGTCAGGTCCAGGTCCTTCGAACCGCCGAGCACCCCCAGGGCCATGCCGCTGTTGTAGTCCACCAGCGCGACACCGATGGCGCCGTCAATGGTCATCAGTTCCTTGAGGGCCGTCTCCATGTCCGCCATTGCTACCTCCGTGAGTTGTGCCTGGCCGGGCGCCAGGGGCGCCGACCGATCGAAATCATTTCCGGGTGGGGGAGTAAGTAGTTCGGCTTCCACCGTCGTGCGCCGGGGCCGGCGGTGCGCGCCGCCGCCGCGGCTCACCACGGCATCGGCTCGGGTTCCGGCAGCCTGTAAGTCTCCTGCCGCAACTGCGCCTCCGGCAGTGACTGCGCGAAGCTCAGCGCTGCCGCCGCCACGACCTGGGACACCACCTGGGTCGCCCGGCGGGCCTCGTGATGCAGCCGGCCGACGTTGGCGTCGGCATCGGCGAGCAGCACCAGGACCGCGCCGTTGCCGGCCATGTACATCGCGACGTGCCCGCCGCCGCTGCGAATGACCACTTCCTGGAACTCGCCGTGCCCCGCGCTGTCGGCGATCCGCTGGCTCACGCCGAGGCAGGCCGCCGCGAGCGCCGCGACGCCCTCGACCACCACCGCCTGAGCGTCGTCGACGATGAGCAGCCCGTCGGTGCTGGCGATCAGGCAGCCGGTGATCTCCGGCACCACCTGTCGCAGCCGGCGCAGCTCCGCGAGCAGTTCCCCGCGCAGCTCCGCGTCGGTTCTCATCCGGTTGGTTCCTCCTTCGGGACACCCCTTCCGGGGCGGCCGGTTCGCGAGGTCAACGCAGCGACTGCAGCGCCGAACGGATCCGCTTGAGCAGCGTGTCGTCCGGCGCCTTGTCGATCGCACCGGGAAGCACCGCGAGGGCACTCACCCCGGCCGGGAGCTGACGCCGCGTCCCGGCAGGCGGGTCGTCGAACGTGTACGTGCCGGGCACCCGCTTCGGCAGCACTGCGCGCTCCGCGGGTTTCGCGGATGCTGTGGGTTCGTCGATGACGGGCGCCGGGGCCTCGGCCGCCGGGATCTCAACGAGTCCCGCCGCCGCGAGCCGGCGCACGTCGAGCGTCACGGCGTAGGCCGAGCGTCCCAGCAGGCCGGCCAGATCCTGCGGGGTGCGCTGACCGTCAGCGTGCAGCACGATCTCCCACTGCAGGCCGGACAGCAGCACCTGGTCGAATCCGGGCCGGAGGACCGGCACGACCGGGGCATAGTCCATCACTTCCGAGGGGTGCACCTCGTTGAGCATGCGGTGCTGACGCTCGACCTGGTCGCACAACCAGTCCGTCGCCACGGTGCCGTCCGCGCCGAGCCAGTGCTCGACGCCGGGTGCGAACCGCAGCTCGGGCCGCGGTGTCGCCAGGACGAAAAACGCCGCATCGCACAATGCCTGGAGGGCACACAGCTCCATCTCCGCCGCGGTGACGTGGCCGCCTTCGACCAGCGCGCGGGCGGGCTGGGACGGGATGGTCTCCCACACCGCCTCGGGCACCTTGTCACAAGCGATCAGCAACCGGTCGGCGCCCGGCGCGGCCGGTGAGTCGACCGCGTTGACCCGCCCGTCCCGCAGGAACACCACGCCGCCGGGCGCGCCGATGACGGTGAGCGCACCGGTGGCGCCGGCTTCGGTCAACTGGCCGAGTGCCTTCGCCGGGGTGGTGCCCTTGGCGAACCGCGGCGATCCCGGCGCGGTTCCCCGCGTCTCCGCTCCGCCGGCGTTCACGCGAGGTCGTCGGCGAGCGAGCGGACCCGGCGCCGGGCGATCGCCAGGTTGCCTTCGGCCCGGTCGAGCCAGACGTACAGGACCAGGCGTGAGTCGAAGCTCGTGCGCACCGGCCGGATGAGGTGGTAGGCGGCGGAGGTGCTGATGATGACGTCCTCCACGGCGTCGCCGGGCATGGCCGGTGCGTACGCGGCGGTCTGCATCGCGGCGTGGATGACGCTGGCCGTGCCGAGCGCCGCGGCGGACGGGTCGGCGTGCGGCGCGACGTCGCCCCGGCCACCCTCCAGGCCGAGCGTCTGCCCGGTGGTGTAGTCGATGAGGCTCGCTCCGATGGCCCCGCGGATGGTCATGGCACGTCGCAGGCAGTCATCGATCGCAGGCACAGGCGGGGTCTTTCCGTTCTGCTGACTCGGGGGGTGCGTCGGGTCCCGGCGGCGGCCGGAAGCGTGCACACCGGCAAGTTACCGTGCGCTCGTCGGTGACCTACGCCATGCGTTCGTCCATGAACACAAACCCAATCGGTCTTTGAATTTTGCAATACACACGTTTGGCTGACAGACCGGGTGAAAATCCGCTACAGTGCCGCGCTCCGCGCTCCCTCCCAGGTCACGGCGGCTCGGCTGCGACGACCGCCGGCTGGGCGTAAGGTGTGTCCCCACGCCGACCACGGAGGTGTGCATGGGGAGCCGGTGGTATGCCTTGATCGTCGATGCGATCGACCCCGAACGGCTGGGCCGCTGGTGGGCCGAGGTGCTCGACCACAGGGTCGAAAGCGTGTCACCCGACGAGGTCGTGGTCGGGCCGGCCGTCGACGGGCATCCCCGTCTGGTCTTCCTGCGCCACGACGAGGCGAAGCACGCGAAGAACCGGCTGCACCTCGACCTGCGCCCCGACGACCTCGACGCCGAGGTCGAACGCCTCGTCAACATGGGCGCGCGCCACGTGGACGTCGGCCAGTCCGACGACGCGGCGCTGACCGTGCTCGCCGATCCGGAAGGCAACGAATTCTGCATCATCCGGCCGGACAGATGACCTTCACCAAGGTGTACCGCCTGAGCATCGCCGCCGGCCTGGGCCTGCTCACGGTCGGGTTGAGCGCCTACGCGCTCTACACGGTGCGCCAGGTGCTCGTTCAGGTGATCATCGCGCTGTTCGTGGCGATCAGCCTGGACCCGGCGGTTCGCGTGCTGATCCGCCACGGGGTGCGCCGCTCGGTCGCTGTGGCGGTGATCCTCGTGCTCGCCCTGGCGTTGCTGTCCGTCTTCGTCTGGTCGCTGGTGCCGCCGCTGGTCGGGCAGGCCGGCGATCTGCTACGCAACGTGCCGCAGTACCTCCAGGAGTTGCCCGAGCGCTCCCAGGCCTACCGTGAGATCGCCGACCGGTACGGGCTCACCCAGCGCCTGACCGAGCTCGCCCGGACGCTGCCGGAGAAGGTCGGCGGCGGCGCCGTCGGCGTCGTCACCGGCATCTTCAGCGCGCTCGTCAACGTGTTGCTCGTGGTCGTGCTCACCATCTACTTCATGGCCGACCTGCCCCGGCTGCGGCGGGGGATCGTGCGCCTGGTGCCCCGGGCCGGCCGCCCCCGCGCCGCGCAGGCGATCAACGTGGTCGTCGACAAGGTCGGCGGCTACATGATCGGCAATCTGATCATCTCGCTGTTCGCCGGCGTCTCGGCGTTCGTCTGCATGTTCGCGCTCGACGTGCCGTTCGCGCTGCCGCTGGCGTTCTTCGTCGCGATCACCGACCTCATCCCGCTCGTCGGCGCGACCATCGGCGCCGTCGGCTGCGCCGTGGTCGCGCTGGTGACCACGGATCTCTGGCCCGCGACCATCGTGCTGGCGGTCTTCTTCGTCGCCTACCAGCAGCTGGAGAACTACCTCATCGCGCCGCGCGTGTTGCGCAACACCGTCGACCTGTCCTCGATCGCGGTGCTGCTGGCGGCGCTCGTCGGCGCGGCCGTCCTGGGCGTGGTCGGCGCGCTCATGGCCATCCCGATCGTCGCGGCCGTGAAGGTGCTGATGACCCCGATGGTCGAGGCGCTCAACGAGCCGCCGGCGGAGCGCGAACCGGCGGCGGCACCGCCCGTACCGATCCCGGCGCCACGCGATGAGGACGGCTCTAAGCTCGAACCGTGACGCCTGACGCGCAACGCTGTGTCGAAGAGCCGCTGAGAGACACCCAGCGCTTTGTCGAGGAGCCGTTGAAGGACGTCAGCACGACCTCCGCCGACAACGGGCGGGGACCGTTCCAGCGCGACCGGGCCCGTGTCCTGCACTCGGCAGGGTTCCGCCGGCTCGCCGCGAAGACCCAGGTGCACACGGCCGGCGCCGACGCGTTCCTGCGCACCCGGCTCACCCACTCGCTGGAGGTCGCCCAGATCGCCCGGGAGATGGGCGCCCGGCTGGGCTGCGACCCCGACGTCGTGGACACCGCGGGACTCGCGCATGATCTCGGCCACCCGCCGTTCGGGCACAACGGCGAGGACGCGCTCGACGCGGTCGCCGCGGCCTGTGGCGGGTTCGAGGGCAACGCGCAGACGCTGCGGGTGCTCACCCGCCTGGAGGCGAAGGTGATGGCGCCCGACGGCGGCTCGGCCGGGCTCAACCTCACCCGGGCCGCGCTCGACGCCGTCTCGAAGTACCCCTGGCCGCGCCGGCCCGGCAGCCGCAAGTTCGGCGTGTACCCCGACGACCTGCCGATCTTCGAGTGGCTGCGGGCCGGCGCGCCGGACGGCCGCCGCTGCCTCGAGGCGCAGGTGATGGACTGGGCCGACGACGTCGCCTACTCGGTCCACGACCTGGAGGACGGCATCCACGGCGGCTACGTCCACCTCGCCCCGCTGCGTGTCGACGCCGGCGAGCGGGCCGCGCTGTGCGCCGACGTCGCCGCGGCCTACTCGCAGGAGTCCGCCGCCGACCTGGACCTGATCCTGCTCGACCTGCTCGCCGACCCGGTGTTCGCGCCGCTCGACGACTACGACGGCAGCCACGCCGCGCAGGTCGCGCTCAAGCGGATGACCAGCGTGCTCACCGGCCGGTTCGCCGCCACGGCGGTCACCGCCACCCGGACGGTCCACGGTGACGGACCCGTCCGGCGCTACGACGCCGACCTGGTCGTGCCGCCGCTGGTGCGCGCGCAGTGCGCGTTGCTGAAGGGCATCGCCCTGCGGTACGTGATGCGCCGCCCGGGATCCTCGCAGCGGTACGCCCACGAGGTCACCGTCCTGCAGGAGCTGGTCGCCGGGCTGCTGGACCGCGCGCCCGACGGCCTCGACCCGGTTTTCGCGCCGATGTGGCGGGCGGCCCCCGACGACGCCGCCCGCCTTCGGGTGGTCGTCGACCAGGTCGCCAGCCTGACGGACCTGTCGGTGCTGGCATGGCACGAGCGATTGCGGAAGGCTGATGGGCATGGCTGACGAGCGGACATTTGTGATCGTGGGTGCGAGCCTCGCGGGTGCGAAGGCGGCGGAGACGCTGCGCGCCGAGGGCTTCACCGGCCGGATCGTGCTGATCGGCGAGGAGGGCGAGCGGCCGTACGAGCGGCCGCCGCTGTCGAAGGGCTACCTCCTGGGCAAGGAGGAGGCGCGGGAGAAAGCGTTCGTCCACCCGCCGTCGTGGTACGACGAGCAGGGCATCGACCTGCGCCTCGCCACCCGGGTCACCCACCTCGACCCCGCCGCGCACACGGTCACCCTCGACGGCGTCGACGTGCTGCCGTACGACAAGCTGCTCCTCACCACCGGATCCCGGGTCCGCACGCTCTCCGTCCCCGGCGCCGACCTGCACGGGGTGCGCTACCTGCGCACCGTCGACGAGGCCGACGCCCTGCTCGAGCACCTGCGCGCCGCGGACAACGTCGTGGTCGTCGGCGCCGGCTGGATCGGTCTCGAGACCGCCGCCGCGGCCCGCAAGCACGGCGCCAACGTCACCGTGGTCGAGCAGGCCGCCCTGCCGCTGCAACGGGTGCTCGGCGACGAGGTCGCGACGGTCTACGCCGATCTGCACCGCGCCAACGGCGTGGAGTTCCGCTTCGGTACGTCCGTCGCCTCCTTCAGCGGCGACGGCGCGCTGTCGTCGGTGGTCCTCACCGACGGCACCGAGCTCCCCGCGGACGTCGCCATCGTCGGCGTCGGCATCCAGCCCAACACCGAGCTGGCCGTCGACGGCGGCCTGGCGGTGGACGACGGCATCCTGGTCGACGCGGGCCTGCGCACCTCCGACCCCGACGTCTACGCCGCCGGCGACGTGGTCAACCAGGAGCACCCGCTGCTGGGCCGGCGCGTGCGGGTCGAGCACTGGGCCAACGCGCTGAACGGCGGCAAGGCGGCCGGCAAAGCACTGCTCGGCGAGGAGGTCGTCTACGACCGGGTGCCGTACTTCTTCACGGACCAGTACGACCTGGGCATGGAGTACAGCGGTCACATCGGTCCGGAGGGCTACGACCGGGTGGTGTTCCGCGGCGACCCGTCGATCGTGGACGGCAAGGCCCCGGAGTGCGTCGTGTTCTGGGTCAAGGACGGCCGCGTGCTGGCCGGCATGAACGTCAACGTCTGGGACGTGACGGACGACATCCAGAAGCTGGTCCGGGCCGGCTGGTCCGGCACGGCGGTGGACCTGGACCGCCTCGCCGACCCCGGTGTGCCGCTGGGGGAGCTGCTCGACTGACCGCACGATCGTGATGCTTTTGCCGGAGCACCCGGAAACCGGCGGGCCCGCGCGCTGTGGCGCGCGGGCCCGCGGCGTCAAAGGCCATCGACACCGGACCGGGGTGACCGAACGTGTGACGGCGGACGGTGAGCGTTCAGGTGCGGCGGGTGGGATCCCGTTGCTGCGGCTGTCCGGGCCGGAATCGGGCCAGTAGTGTCGGGTCGTCTGCCGCGGTCGTCGAGCGCCGATTCCGGTGCCGCCGGGCAGGCGCCGTCGAGTCGCGATCCGATCGCGAGCCGGGGACCCAAGAAGTCCTGGGGTGCATCCGCGGCCTGGCCGTGGTAGGGCGAATCCTCCCGCCCGAACCCGTCAGCTAACCCGGTAGGCGGCCTCGGAAGGAGTTCCAGGTCTTGCATCAGCATGCTTTCGCAGATGCTCCCGTAGCGGCCGCCCGCCGTCTCCCTCGCAGACGGGTGAGCGCTCGGTCGTAGCGCTTCACCGCTGAACCAGACGCCAGCGCGACATCGCGTGTCGCGTCGTTTCCGCGCGCCCTCTCCCGTGCGTCGTCCATATTCACGCGCCGTTGTGGTGCGTGCTTCGCCGTGCGCTGATTCCGCGCCGCCTGCTTGAGGACTTTGCTGTGAAATCGTTGCCACGTCAGTTCCAACCACATCACCGGCGGTCGGTGCTGTTGCCGCTCAAGGTCGGCACCGCGTCCGTCGCCGTATTCGCACTCTCCCTGCTGGCCACCGGTTCCGGCGATCAGCAGTCCCGTGTGGACACTTCGCTGCCGGCGTTCGGCGCCCCGCCTGCGTATGCGCAGGACGTCACGCTCGTCCAGACGGTCCCGGCGCCTTCGCCGTCACAGTCGTCGGCGCCCGCGGCCCCGCCCGCGCCTCCGGTGGCGGCCTCACCCGCGCGGCCCCAGCCGGTCGCGGGGCTCAACCAGCTCCAGATGGACAACGCCGCGATCATCGTCCGGCAGGGCAAGGCGCAGGGGATGCCGCGGCGGGCGCTGGTCGTCGCGGTCGCGACCGCGATGCAGGAGAGTGATCTCCACAACGTGGCCAGCTCGGCGGTGCCGTCGTCGTTGCGGCTGCCGCACCAGGGCGTCTCCACCGACCACGACTCGGTCGGCCTGTTCCAGCAGCGGGCCAGCCAGGGCTGGGGCACCGTGCCGCAGCTGATGGATCCCGACCACTCGGCGATGCTCTTCTACAACGCGCTGTCGCGGGTGAACGGCTGGGAGCGGATGAGCGTGACGGCCGCGGCCCAGGCCGTGCAGCGATCGGCGTTCCCGGGTGCTTACCAGAAGCACGCGTCGCGAGCGGAGCAGGTCGTCGCGGCCCTGACCTGAATTCCGCCGCTGGTCAGGCCGCGTGGCGGGTCGCGCGCCTCGCCAGGGCCACCAGCTCGGCCACCGCGGCGGGGGACGGGATCGCCAGGTCGAGCGCGAGCAGCGCCTGGGCCAGGAGGTCGTCGGCCTGCTGACGGCACCAGGCGCGGGCGCCCGACTGCTCGATCGACTTTGCGGCCCGCTCCAGGTCGGTGTCGCCCAGGCGGCCCTCACGGCCCAGCAACTCCGCCAGCTCGTCCGCCCCGGCCGCCAGCGCCGCGGTCACCGGCAGTGAGCGGCGGCGACGGCGCAGGTCGGCGTAGGGCGGGCGGCCGGTCTGTGCCGGATCGCCCCAGATGCCCAGCAGATCGTCGGTGAACTGCACCGCCAGGCCGAGCCGCACCCCGAAGAGCCGCAGCTGCTCGACCTGCGCACGGTCGCCGCCGCCGGCCAGGGCACCCAGCGCGCAGGCGCTGCCGAGCAGGGCACCGGCGTGGCGTTCGGCCGCGGACAGGCACTCCCGGAGCAGGTTGCCCCGATCGCCAGTGGCCCGGTCGCCCAGGACCAGCGTCGTGTGATCGCCGTGCAGGAGTTGCTGGACGGTGTCGCCGAGAATGCGGACCGTCGTGCTGCCGGTGATCGGGCCGGTCCGTTCGCGGGTCGCCTGGCGCACCGCACCGGACACCGGGCGGACCGGTCCGGGGGTGGCGCAGCCCGTGGGAGGGACCGCCGGGCGGGTCGGGTCGCCGGTGGCCGCCACGTCGAACGCGAGCGCCAGGAGGGCCTCGGCGCCGAGTGTCGCCGGCCGCGCACCGAAGACGCTCCAGGCGGTCGGGCGGTGCTTGCGGGTGAGGTCGCCGGTGTGCAGGTCGCGGCGGATCTCGGTCCAGTGGTGCAGCAGCTCGACGGCGACCGCGGCGGGCACCGCGTCGTGCGGGTCGCCGCCCACGGCGCCGGCGCAGACCAGCGTGAGCGCGGACCGCTCGTGCGCGGCGCAGGAGCGAGGGCCGTCGGCCCACCCGAGCTGCAGGTCGGCGATCTGCCGGGACGGCTCGGGCAGCCGCGCGACGGCGGCGCGCAGGGCCGGATCGACGAGCCGGCCGGCCCAGGCGAGGACGTCGTCCACATTGCGCAACACGATGACCATCAGCCGTGCCGTCCAGTGTCTCGTCTGGTGACCGTCACCGGGCACGCACCACCCATCACACGGGAAATCGGATCGCGCCGATCTCCCGTCGGCGCCGCGGACCTGGTCAAGTATGCCGGTGCGGTCCGCCGGACACGCCGGAAACGCGACGCACGTCCGGGCGTGGCGGGAACGGTTGTCGCCCGTCCGGTGCATGTCGCGCGAAAACCCGCGTGTCGCGGCGAAGCTCCGAATCCGGCGGGAACAGGGCCGAATCGGTCTACTATGGACGGATTGCCCGCTCGAGTGCCGGGTCCGGTGGCGACTGTACGGCCGGAGGCCGGTGCCGCAACGCCTCCCATGCCGCCTTCGGCCCGGCGGCGACGTCTCTGGCCGTGTTGTACCAGATCGTCACCGACCGGCAGCCCTCGCAGCGGGCCGGCACCCCGACCGCCTCCACACCCAGCCGGCGACACAGCGTGATCGCACGGTGCAGGTGCAGTTCCTGGCTGACCAGGAGGGCGCGGCTCACCCCGTACACATCGTGGGCCCTGCGGCAGGTGTCATACGTGTCGAGGCCGTACGGGTCGACGACCATCCGCGCCGGGTCGACGCCCCGGCCGGCGAGGTACTCACGCATCACCCGGACCTCGTCGCCCGAGCCTCCCCGCGCGTCGCCGGAGACCAGCAGCGCCCGCACCTTGCCCGCGGTCAGCAGGTCGATCGCGGTATCGAGGCGGCCCTTCAGGAAGGGCATCGGCTGACTGCCGCCCGGCGCCACCTGTGCGCCGAACACGATCGCCACATCCGCGGCGGGTGCGTCGCCGACGGTGACGATCCGGCCGGCCGAGGACAGCCGGATCCAGGCCGTCGGTGCCAGTACCAACGCGGCACAGACGACCGCGGCGAGCACGAACCGGACGGTCAGGCGGCGACGGCGCTCCCGGCGGGTCTCCCGGCCCTCCGGCAGGGTGCGGCCCCGGCGGCCGCGCCGTGCGGCGCGCTCGACCTCGAAGAGGAACCACGGCGGTAGCGTTGCGTCGGTGCGCAACTTCGCGCGCTCGTCGTCGTTCAGGTAGCCGGTGACGTGGTCGACCGCGACCGAGTAGGCGGCCATCCGCCCGGCGCCGCGCCCGCGGGGCCGCACCACGAGCCAGATGCCGAATGTGGCGACGACCACCAGCCACCCGGGCGGCCGGAGGCGCCGGCTGCGGCGGCTGAGCCGGTCCTGCGCGGCCAGCCAGGCGAGACGGTCGTCGCGCAACCTCGGCGCGGGGTTCGGCATGGCGGCAGCATCGCACGGGGTGACCGGCCGGCGCCGCCCCGCGGGTCGTAAATTGTCGGTGCGGCGAGGCCAAGCGCCGCAGGCGTCGGCCGGCCCTCGGCGGGACTGAGGCAGGATGTAGGACGTCGGGTCTGGGGAGGTGGCGATTGGCCGGCAAGATCAGGGACGAGGACATCGCCCTGGTGCGGGAGCGCACCGCGATCGCTGATGTCATCTCCGAGCACGTGACGCTCAAGTCGGCCGGCGGCGGCAACCTCAAGGGTCTCTGCCCGTTCCACGACGAGAAGACCGCGTCCTTCAACGTCTCACCCGCTCGAAACGTGTATTTCTGTCACGGCTGCGGTGCGGGCGGTGACGCCATCAAGTTCCTGATGGACCACGACCACCTGACGTTCGTGGAGTCGGTGGAGCGGCTCGCCGGGCGCGCCGGCCTGCAGTTGCGCTATGTCGAGGCGGGTCCGGCGCCGATCCGCCAGACCGGGCAGAAGCAGCGGCTGATCGCCGCGCACGCGGAGGCCGCCCGGTTCTACGCCGAGCAGCTCGGCACGCCCGGCGCCCGCGCGGCGCGCGAGTTCCTCGCCCAGCGCGGCTTCACCCGGGAGGCGGCCGAGCGGTACGGCTGCGGTTTCGCACCCGAGGGGTGGGATCCGCTGACGAAGCACCTGCGGCAGAAGGGGTTCACCGCCGCCGAGCTGACCGGCGCCGGCCTGTCCCGGGAAGCGCGCTCCGGCAGCCTGATCGACCGGTTCCGCCGCCGCCTGCTGTGGCCGATCAAGGACATCTCGGGTGAGGTGATCGGGTTCGGCGCGCGCAAGCTGTTCGACAACGACGACGGCCCGAAATACCTGAACACGCCGGAGACGCCGCTCTACAAGAAGTCCCATGTGCTGTACGGCATCGATCTCGCCAAGCGGGAGATCGCGAAGCAGAGCCGCGTGGTCATCGTCGAGGGGTACACCGACGTGATGGCCTGCCATCTGTCCGGCGTGTCGGTGGCCGTCGCCACCTGCGGCACGGCGTTCGGCGCCGACCACATCGCGGTGCTGCGCCGGCTGCTCATGGACGCCGACGGCTACGGCGGCGAGATCATTTTCACGTTCGACGGCGACGCCGCCGGGCAGAAGGCGGCGCTGCGCGCGTTCGAGGACGACCAGCGGTTCGTCGCGCAGACGTTCATCGCGGTCGGCCCCGACAACATGGACCCGTGCGACCTGCGCCTGGCCAAGGGCGAGGCGGCCGTGCGCGACCTGGTCGCCGACCGGCAGCCGCTCCTCGACTTCGCGTTGCGGTCGGTGATCCAGCGGTTCGACCTGGACCTCGCCGAGGGCCGTGTCGGTGCGCTGAAGGCGACCGCGCCGCTGGTCGCCAAGATCAAGGACCGCACGCTGCGCCCGGAATACGCCCGCAAGCTCTCCGGCGACCTCGGCATGGAGCTGGAGACGGTCCAGCGGGCGGTCAACGCGGCGGCGAAGGGTGTCGTCGACCCGGTCGTCCCGCCGCAGCGGCGCGCGGTCGCCCCGGACAGCCCGGAGGGCCTGGTCGAGCGCGAGGCGCTGAAGCTCGCGCTCCAGCAGCCGGTGCTGGCCGGCCCGATGTTCGACGCGGTCGGCGCGCAGGTCTACGGGCACCCGACCTACGTCGCACTGCGCACCGCGATCGCCGAAGTGGGCGGTGCCTCGTCGGGCACCGGCGGCGCGGTGTGGATCGAGCGGGTCCGCGAGGCGTGCATCGACCTGGCCGCCGCCGCGCTCGTCACCGAGCTGGCCGTCGAACCGTTGCGGCTCGACGGCGAGCCCGACCCGCGATACGTCGAGGCGACGATCATCCGGCTGCAGCTGCCCGCGCTCAACCGTACGATCGCCGAGCTCAAGTCCAAGCTGCAGCGTATCAACCCGGTGACCAACGCCGACGACCACCTGCGCCTGTTCAGCGAGCTGGTGTCGTTGGAGCAGCACGCCCGGGCGCTGCGTGATCGCGGCGCGAGCCGCTGGTGAAGGTGCGGAGGGCATGTTCGGTTTCCTGAAGAAGCGCCGGCTCCCGGCGGACAAGCGTCCGAAGCTCGACGTCGAGGAGCGGATCGTGGCGTGGGCCGGCACGACCGGCGACAACGTCGTGATCGCCACCAACCTGGGCCTCTGGTTGCCGGGCGCCGACGCGCGGCTCGGCTGGCACGAGATCCACAAGGCGACCTGGTCGGGCCGGCAGCTCTCCCTGATCGCGGCGCGGGAACTGCCCGCGGAAGACGGCGGCGACTACGTGGTGATGGAGGACCTGCCGCCGCTCGTCCTCACGCTGCTGGACCCGGACCGGGTTCCGGAGCAGGTGCGGGTGCGGGTCAACAAGTCGATCGCCCACACCTCGCACCACCCGCTGGTCGACCGCGTCGGCGTCCGCGTCGTCGGCCGCCGGGTCCCGGGGATCAACGGGCTGCGCTGGACGGTCCGCTACGACGAGGGTGTCGACCCCGCGGCGCCGGAGGTCGCGGAGCAGACGGCCGAGCTGGTGGCCTGGGCGAAGACGGGCGCCGGCCCGACGCCCTGACCCTGCTCAGCGCAGATCGCGAGCGGGCTCGCCGGGCGCGGGGAGCGGGGCGGCGGGCTCCGGTGCCTGCCAGAGCGCCTTCACCGCCGGGCGGTTCCGCAAGGCCCACACCACGACGGCGACGACCAGGGCCACGTCGAGGAAGGCGCCCGGCACCTTGGTCTTCGTGGCCAGGCCGAGGCTGTCCGGCAGGGTGAGGAACACCAGGCCGGCCGCGGCGGCGTGCACCACGGTCCGCAGCCGGCCCGTCAGCGTCGTCCCGGCCAGGACGGCGATGCCGGCGATCGCGTACCAGGCGTAGAACACGGGGCCGAGCACCGCCGCCACCAACAGGGCCACGCCGGCGGCCGTGAGCACCGGCTGGGCGGCCGAGTCGGGCCGCCGCCGGGCGGCGCGCAGGGCCCACAACCACAGGACCAGCAGCGCGGCGGCGAGCACGACGAACCCGGCGGCCCGCGCGGCCGCTACCGCGGTGTCGAAGGAGCCGGGGGCGCCGAGCATGCGCAGGACGTATCCGGCGGCCATGCCGACCCCGGTCGGGATCGACAGCCATTGCACCATCGTCGTCGTCGAGTCGAGCGCGCCGAGGAAGCCGAGACCGTGGGACGTGACGGCCGCGAGGACGGCGTACGTGCCGATCAGCGCGGCGGTGAACGTCACGGGGGAGAGGCGGCGCCTGGCCGTTCCGCCGAAGCACATCAGCAGCACCGCGAACGGCGCGGCGATCAGGGCCGTGACCTTGACCGCCACGGCGAGGCCGAAGACGAGCCCGGCGAGCATCGGCCGGCGGCGGGCGGCGAGGGCGAACCCGGCGAGCGCGAACCCGGCCAGCAGGATGTCGTTGTGGGCGCCGGAGACGACGTGGACGAGGACCAGCGGGCTGGCGGCGAGCAGCGCGTTGCCCCGCGACAGCCGATACGCGGCGGCGACGCACAGCAGCAGCCCGAGCACGGCCACGACGCGGAACAGGCCGACCATGACGAGGATGTCGCCGTGGGCCAGGCCGGCCACGCCGCCCTCGATCGCGAGCCACAGCGGCCCGTACGGCGTGGGGGTGTCGCGCCACAGCGGCGGCACGGCCGACAGCCAGGTGCACGGCAGGGCGGACGGCCCGACCCGGTAGAGGTCGAGGCCGGCGTTGAAGAGCTGACCCTGGCAGCCATACGCATAGACGTCCTGCGCGCCGAGCGGCGGCGCGACGAGCACCGGCAGGCTCCACAGCGCGGCGGTGCGCAGGAGGCTGCCCGGCGACGGCTCGTCACGCAGCGCCCACCAGGCGCGGACCAGCAGGATCAGCGCGACGAACCAGACCGCGACGCCGGTGACCCAGGCTGCGTCGTGGTGGTAGGGCTTGCCGGCGAGAAAACCGCTGACTGCCAGCAGGACGGACGCGGCCAGCCCCAGCCAGCGCGGGTTGAGGCGCACCCGTGCATGGTAAACACCTCGGAAAGTGTCGTACCCCTGGGCTAGGGTCGGCGCGTGGTTGATGACGGGGCGTTGATCGCGGCGAGTGCGCTGGTCAAGCGGTTCGGTGACTTCACCGCGGTCGATGGCATCGACGTGCGGGTGGCCGCCGGCGAGGCGTTCGGCTTCCTCGGGCCCAACGGCGCCGGCAAGTCGTCCACCATGCGGATGATCGGCTGTGTGTCCCGCCCGACGAGTGGCTCCCTGCGCATCCTGGGCTTGGACGCCACGCGCGACGGCCCGGCGATCCGGACCCGGCTGGGGGTCTGCCCGCAGCAGGACTCGCTCGACCCCGAGCTGACCGTGGTGGAGAACCTCGTCGTCTACGCGCGCTATTTCGGCGTGCCCCGCAAGGTCGCCCGCGAGCGGGCGCTGGAGCTGCTCGACTTCGTGCAGCTCGCGGACCGGGCGGATGACAAGGTCGAGCCGCTGTCGGGCGGGATGAAGCGCCGGCTCACCATCGCCCGGGCGCTGGTCAACGAGCCCGACATCGTGCTGCTCGACGAGCCCACCACCGGTCTCGACCCGCAGGCCCGCCACCTGGTGTGGGAGCGGCTGTTCCGGCTCAAGCAGCGGGGCGTGACGCTCGTGCTGACGACGCACTACATGGACGAGGCCGAGCAGTTGTGCGACCGGCTGGTGGTGATGGACGCGGGCCGGATCGTGGCGGAGGGCTCGCCGCGGCAGCTGATCGAGCGCCACTCGACCCGCGAGGTGGTCGAGGTGCGGTTCGGGCTCGACCCACTCGACCACCTGGCCGACAAGCTCGACGGCGTCGGCGAGCGCACCGAGGTGCTGCCCGACCGCATCCTGGTCTACACCGGCGACGGCGACGCGGCGGTCGGGGAGATCTCCGCGCGCGGCCTGATCCCGTCGAGCGTGCTGGTGCGCCGCAGCTCCCTGGAGGACGTGTTCCTGCACCTGACCGGCCGGACGCTGGTGGACTAGATGGCGACGCTCGCGGCGTTGGAATACCACCTGGTGTCCTACCGGCGCACCTGGCGGTCCAGCGTGCTCAGTTCGTTCGCGCTGCCGGCGATGTTCCTCGTGGCGATGGGCATCACGGTCGGGCACTACGTGGACGCCCGGTCGACCGCGATCGGCGTGCCCTATCTGGACTACATCGGGCCGGGCCTGCTGGCATCGACCACGTTGCAGGTGGCGATCGCCGAGTCGACGTGGCCCGTGTTCTCGGCGTTCAACTGGATCCGGACGTATCACGCGATGCGGGCCTCGCCGTTGACCAGTGGCGACATCGTCCGCGGGCACCTGCTCTACATCATGTTGCGGGTCCTGCTGGCGGCCGGCGGGTTCCTGCTGGTGCTGCTGCCGTTCGGGGCGCTGCACTCGTGGTGGGCCCTGGCGACTCCGGTGCCGGCGATGCTGGTGGGGCTGGCCTGCGCGGCGCCGTGCTTCGGGTTCGCCGCGGCGGTCGGCAACGACGGCTACTTCGCGGTGCTGTTCCGCCTGGCGGTGGTGCCGATGATGCTGTTCGCCGGGGTGTTCTTCCCGGTCGAGGACCTGCCCGCCGCCGCGCGGGTGCTGGCCTACGGCTCGCCGTTGTGGCACGGCGTCGAGCTGTGCCGGGCGGCGACGCTCGGCGGGCCGACCGCGTGGGGCGTGCCCGCGCACATCGGCGTGCTGCTGCTGTGGTGCGCGACGGGTTACCTGCTCGCGGTCCGCTACTTCACCCGGAAGCTGGAAGACTGATGGTCACGACCCTGGTGGCGGCCCGCGTGGCGCGGCTGGACCGCGGCGCGGCCGGCGCGCTGTCGGTGACCGGGCGAAACCTCGCCGCCGCACGGCACGCCGCGTATTGGCTCGTGCTGATGTCCGGCTTCGCCGAGCCGCTGCTCTACCTGCTCTCGATCGGCGTCGGGGTCGGCAAGCTCGTCGGCGACGTCGCGCTGCCCGACGGGCGCCTGGTGACGTATGCGCAGTTCGTCGCGCCCGCCATGCTCGCCGCGTCGGCGATGAACGGCGCGCTGGCCGAGACCACGATGAACTTCTACGGCAAGTTGAAGTACATGCGGCTCTACGACGCGACGCTGGCCACGCCGATCACGCCGCTGCAGATCGCCGGCGGTGAGCTGATCTGGGCCATGGTGCGTGGCGGGGTCTACTCGGCGGCGTTCCTGATCATCATGGCCGTGCTCGACCTGACCACGCCGATGTGGGCGCTCGCCGCGTTCCCGGTGACGCTGCTGGTCGGCTTCGCGTTCGGCGGGCTCGGCATGGGCCTGTCCACGCTGCTGAGATCGTGGCAGGACTTCGACTACGTCAATGTGACGCAGTTCGGGCTGTTCCTGTTCAGCGGGACGTTCTCGCCGCCGTCGGACTTCCCGCCGGTGCTGCGGGTGATCGTCGAGCTGACCCCGCTGTATCACGGTGTGGCGCTCATCCGCGCCGTCACCACCGCGTCGCCGCACTGGGGTCTGCTGTGGCACGTGGTCTATCTGGGAGCGCTCGCAGCGGGCGGGCTGTGGCTGGCGAGCCGCCGCATGGGCAAACTTCTGCTGAAGTGATTTGTGCCGATTAGCGTCACCCTAGTGGATCATCCAGTACGGCTCTGACCTGCTGAAACGTGCATATTTTCGAGAATGGACGAACTTCCGTCCAATCGAGCAAAAGTTTGGTAACAGACGAAAGAAGCTCTAGACGCGGCGGTGCGAACGGCCTAGAGTCTCGACGCAACACGGGTGTAACGCACGGCACATGACCCGGCAACCAGCACCTTTGTCGAAGTGTGGTGGTGTTGCCGCATGTCGCGGACGCCTGCCTGCGACCAGATGAGGAGGTGCCTTTATGAACACGGTCAGCGCAGTTGACGGTCCTGTTCAGTCGCGCCTGCTCCGCTTGTTGCGGGACACCGGTGCGTTGTCACGCGCGGAGCTGGCCGACCGTCTCGAGGTGCCCCGGCCCCGGTTGCTCGCCGATCTGGACGCGCTCGTCGCGACCGGGTTGATCCGCGAGGCCGGGCCGGCAGCGAGCCGGGGCGGCCGCCGCTCGACACTGGTGGAGCTCAACCCGAACCTCCGCTTCGCCGCGGTGGACCTCGGCGCGAGCTCGATCGACGTCGAGATCACCGACGGCCGGCTGGAGCCGATCGCCGCCTACGGCGAGCCGGCCGACATCCGGTCCGGCCCCAAGGCGATCCTCCAGCGGGTCAACGAGATCATCCACAAGTTCCACGCGGAGGGCGCCTTCGAGCGCCTGCACGCCATCGGCATCGGCGTGCCCGGCCCCGTCAGTTTCCGCGACGGGGTTCCGGTGTCGCCGCCGATCATGCCCGGCTGGGACCGGTTCCCGGTGCGGGAGGCGCTCGGGCGCGAGCACAACTGCCCGGTCGTCGTGGACAACGACGTCAACATCATGAGCATCGGCGAGCGCTACGGCGGCGTCGCGCACTCGGTCGACAACCTGCTGTTCCTCAAGGTCGGCACGGGCATCGGCTGCGGCATCTACCTCAACGGCGAGGTCTACCGGGGCACGGACGGGTGTGCCGGCGACATCGGCCACATCCAGGTCGACAGCCACGGGCCGGTGTGCTCGTGCGGCAACGTCGGCTGCCTGGAGGCCCTGTTCGGCGGCGGTGCGCTCGCCCGCGACGCGACCGCGGCGGCCCGCAGCGGCGCGTCGCCGGCGCTCGCGGACCGGCTCAACGCCAACAGCATCGTGACCGCCAAGGACGTCGCCGACGGCGCGGCCGAGGGCGACGTCACGTGCATCCGCCTCATCCGTGACGGTGGGCGCCGGGTCGGTGGAGTCCTGGCCGGGCTGGTCAGCTTCATCAACCCGTCGATGATCGTGATCGGCGGTGGTCTCGCCGGTCTCGGCCACATTCTGCTCGCCGAGATCCGCAGCGTGGTGTACCGGCGCTCGCTGCCCCTCGCGACCGGCAACCTGCCGGTCGTCCTGTCCGAGCTCGGCCCCCGCGCCGGCGTCGTGGGCGCCGCCGTGCTGGCCAGCGAACTCGCATATGGACGGCCATCATGACAGACACTCCGGAAGACATTGTCCTCCGGCTCACCGACGTGGTGAAGACCTTCCCCGGCGTCCGGGCGCTCGACGGCGTCCAGCTGGAGGTGCGGGCAGGCGAGGTCCACTGCCTGCTCGGCCAGAACGGTGCCGGGAAGTCGACGCTCATCAAGGTGCTTTCCGGCGCGCACACCCCCGACTCGGGAGAGATCCTGTGGCAGGGGCAGCCCGCCGACTTCAGCAGTCCCCAGGCGGCCATGAAGGCCGGCATCGCCACCATCTACCAGGAGCTCGACCTCGTCGACGGGCTGAGCGTGGCCGAGAACATGTACCTCGGCCACGAGCCCAACAACGGCGGCTTCGTCGCCCGGCGCACGATGCGCCGGGGCGCGGCCGAGATCCTGCAGCGCCTCGGCCACCCCGAGATCCCGGCCGGCCGCGAGGTCGGCAAGCTCCCCGCCGCCGCCAAGCAGATCGTCAGCATGGGCCGGGCGCTGTCGCGGGAGGCGCGGCTGCTCATCATGGACGAGCCGAGCGCCGTGCTCGCCCACGACGAGGTGCAGAACCTCTTCCGTATGGTGCGCGGCCTCACCGCGCAGGGCATCGCGGTCATCTACATCTCGCACCGGCTCGAGGAGATCCGCGAGATCGGCGACCGGGTGACGGTGCTCAAGGACGGCCGCACCACCGCGGCCAACCTCGACGCGAAGACCACCCCCAACCGCGAACTGGTGAGCCGGATGACCGGCCGCACCATCGAATACGTCTTCCCCGAGCGGCCGGCCGCCGCGCCCGCGCAGGACGGCGCGCCGCTGCTGCGGGTCGAAGGGCTGTCGCTGGCCGGCCGGTTCAGCGACGTGTCGCTGAACGTGCACAGCGGCGAGATCGTGGGCATCACCGGGCTGGTCGGCTCCGGCCGGTCCGAGGTGCTCGAGACGATCTACGGCGCGCGGACCGCCACGACCGGCCGCGTGGAACTCGACGGCAAGCCCCTGCGCCGCGGCAGCGTGAACGCCGCGGTCCGGGCCGGCATCGGCATGGCCCCGGAGGAGCGCAAGAGTCAGGCACTCCTGCTCGCCGAGCCGATCTACCGCAACGTCACGCTGGCCGGCTTCGCACGGTTCGCGAAGGTCGGCTTCACCGACGCCGGCCGGGAGCGGGTGGAGGCCGAGAAGATCACCCAGGGCCTCGACCTGCGTCCCAGCGACGTCCGGCGGCCGGTGCGCACCCTGTCGGGCGGCAACCAGCAGAAGGTCGTCGTCGGCCGGTGGCTGCTCGGCGGCACGCGGCTGCTGCTGCTCGACGAGCCGACCCGCGGTGTCGACGTCGGCGCCCGCGCCGAGCTGTACCAGGTGATCCGCAGGCTCGCCGACGAAGGCGTCGGTGTGCTGCTCGTATCGAGCGAGGTGCCCGAGGTGCTGGGCCTGTCCGACCGTGTGCTCGTCATGCGGGAGGGCAGGGTCGTGCGCGAGGCGCCCGCCGCTGAACTCGACGAAGACACCGTGCTCGACCTGGTGATGGCCGGCTCGCTGCTCGACGGGGCCGACCTGGCGGGCACCGCCCCTGAAGGGACCGCAGCATGAGCACCGCTACCGAACCGGTGGAGCTCCACACAGAACAGCCCCGGGCCACCGGCCAGAGCTGGTGGCAGCGCGACGGCGCCGACGCCGTCAAGCGCAACCTCGCCCTGATCGGCGTGCTGCTGCTGTTGCTCATCATCGGTGCGATCACCCGGTCGGACATCTTCCTCGACCCGAGCCGCCTGTGGTCCAACGAGCTGACCGTCCTCACCCAGGCGTCCAGCATCGGCGTGATCGTGGTCGGCATGACGTTCGTGATGATCAGCGGCGGCATCGACCTCTCGGTCGGCGCGCTGCTGGCCCTGGCGAGCGTCTGGTGCACCACGGTCGCGACGCAGAGCTACGGCCCCGGCGCGATGGTCTTCACCGCCCTGGCCGTCGGCGCCGGCGCCGGCCTCGTCAACGGCGTTCTCATCTCCTACGGCAAGCTGGTGCCGTTCATCGCGACCCTCGCGATGATGCTCTCGGCCCGCGGCCTCGCCCAGAACATCTCCGGCTCCCGCACCCAGATCACCAGCGACCCGTTCATCAAGAGCCTCGCCGGTGACAAGTTGCTCGGCGTGCCGTACATGGTCATCATCTTCCTGCTGGTGGTCGTGATCGGCTGGGTCCTGCTCAACCGCACGACGTTCGGCCGCCGCACCATCGCCATCGGTGGCAACACCGAGGCGGCCCGCCTGGCCGGCATCAACGTGCGGCTCCAGACCGTGCTGCTGTACGTGCTGTCCGGCATCTGCTGCGGCATCGCCGCCCTGATGGTCGTGTCGCAGACCACCTCCGGCAGCAACACCCACGGCGACCTCTACGAGCTGAGCGCCATCGCCGCCGCGATCATCGGTGGCACGGCGCTGACCGGCGGCCGCGGCACCATCGTCGGCTCCCTGCTCGGCGTGCTGATCTTCACCCAGATCACGAACCTGTTCATCGTCAACAACCTGCAGTTGGACATCCAGCGCATCATCAACGGCGGCATCATCGTCGCCGCCGTCCTCATTCAGCAGTTCCGGGTCACGTCGTTCTGGCGGAAACCCAGCGCCTCATAGGCACGTCAACACCGCAACAACAGCCAGGCCGCCGTCACGCCGAGACGGCAGCTCGGATGAACACGCCCTGAAACACACCCCATCCCACAGACGACCAGGAGGTCGTGATGAGCGCAACCTCGGGTGACATGTCCCGTCGCCGGCTCCTCCTCGGCGGGGCGGCGCTCGGCGCCGGTGCCCTGCTCGCAGGCTGCACCTCGAACGAGACGAAGGACAGCGACTCCGGCACCAACACCAAAGAGAACACCGCCGCCAGCGAGGCCCCGGGCAAGCCGGTCACGATCGGCTTCTCCGCACCGGCCGCCGACCACGGCTGGATCGGCGCCATCACGGCCAACGCGCAGGCGCAGGCCAAGAAGTTCTCCGACGTGACCCTGAAGGTGGTCGACGCCGGTAAGGACGCCCCGGCGCAGATCGCCGCCCTGGAGTCGCTGATCCAGAGCAAGCCGGACGCGATCGTGCTGCTGCCGCAGGACGGCGCGCAGCTCACCGCGGTCGGCAAGAAGGCCACGGACGCCGGCATCATCGTGATCAACCTCGACCGCGAGTTCTCCGACTCCGCCGCGTCGTTCAGCCTGATCAAGGGCGACAACTACGGCATGGGCGTCGCTGCCGGGCACTACATCGGCAACAAGCTCAAGGGCAAGGCCGACGCGGTCATCGGCGAGATCCCCGGCATCGACGAGCTCCAGCTGACCAAGGACCGGTCGAAGGGCTTCGCCGACACGCTGAAGACGTACGGCTTGAGCGTCAAGCACCGCGTGCCGGCCGGCTTCACCGTGCAGACCGGCCAGTCGGCGGCGGCGAACCTGCTGCAGGCGGCGCCGAAGCTCGACGCGGTCTGGAACCACGACGACGACCAGGGTGTCGGCGTGCTCGCCGCGATCCAGCAGTCCGGCCGCAAGGAGTTCTTCATGGTCGGTGGCGCCGGCTCGCGCGACGCCATGGACCACATCAAGGCCGGTGGCACCGTGCTGGAGGCGACCGTCACCTACCCGCCGTCGATGGCCTCGTCGGCGATCATCCTGGCCCGCCTCGCGGCCCAGGGGAAGGGCATGGGTGACCTCGTCGAACTGCAGGTGCCGAAGCTGATCGTGCTGCAGTCGGAGACCATCACCAAGGACAACGTCGACAAGTACCTGCCGCTCGGCTTCAAGTCCTGACAGGGGTTCTCCACACCCAACCATCAGAAAGGAACCGCCAGTGTCCACTCAGGGCAGCAGCGGGGAGCTGCGCGTCGGGATGGTCGGATACGCCTTCATGGGCGCCGCACACTCCCAGGCGTGGCGCACCGTGAACCGGGTCTTCGACCTCCCCACGCGGGCGACCATGGTCGCCGTCTGCGGTCGCGATGCGGCGAAGGTGGCGGAAGCCGCGGGCAGGCTCGGGTGGGCCGAAGCGGTGACCGACTGGCGCGAGCTCGTCGCCCGGGATGACATCGACGTCATCGACGTCTGCACCCCGGGCGACAGCCACGCCGAGATCGCCATCGCCGCGCTGGAAGCGGGCAAGCACGTCCTGTGCGAGAAGCCCCTGGCCAACAACGTCGACGAGGCGCGTGCCATGGTCGCGGCCGCGACGAAGGCCCGGGCCCTCGGCGTCCGGTCCGCCTGCGGGTTCAACTACCGCCGGGTGCCGGCCGTCACACTCATGCGCAACCTCATCGCCGAAGGCCGTCTCGGCGCGATCCGTCACGTCCGGGCCGTGTACCTGCAGGACTGGATCACCGATCCCAACTTCCCGCTCGTCTGGCGGCTCCAGAAGGACAAGGCCGGCTCGGGCGCGCTCGGCGACATCGGCGCGCACATCATCGACCTGACCCAGTTCGTCACCGGGCAGACCATCACCGGCGTCGCCGGGCTGACCGAGACGTTCATCAAGGAGCGGCCGCTGCCGGAGGCGTCGAGCGGGCTGTCGGCGTCGGCGGGTGCGACGACCGGTGAGGTCACCGTCGACGACGCCGCGGTTTTTGTCGCCCGGCTCTCCGGCGGCGGCCTGGCCACCTACGAGGCGACCCGGTTCGCGACCGGCCGCAAGAACGGCCTCAAGGTCGAGATCAACGGCGAGCGCGGCTCGCTGGTGTTCGACCTGGAGCGCCTCAACGAGCTGGAGTTCTACGACGCCACGCTGCCGACGGCGGAGCAGGGCTTCAACCGGATTCTGGTGACGGAAGGGGAGCACCCCTACGTCAGCGCCTGGTGGCCGCCGGGGCACATCATCGGCTACGAGCACTCGTTCACGCACGAGATGCGCGACTTCATCGAGGCCATCACCACCGGCACCGATCCGACGCCGTCGTTCGAGGACGCACTGCAAGTACAACTCGTGCTCGACGCCGTCGAACGCTCGGGCTCTGCCGACGCCTCCTGGATCAGCGTTCCCGCGCCACTGGTGGAGTCATGACCGATCCGTACGCCCCCACGCCCGCCGACCGGTTCTCGTTCGGGCTCTGGACCGTGGGCTGGCAGGCCCAGGATGTCTTCGGCTCGGCCTCGCGCCCGGCACTCGACCCCGTCGAGTCCGTGCACCGGCTGGCGGAGCTGGGGGCGTACGGGGTCAGCTTCCACGACGACGACCTGATCCCGTTCGGCAGTGACGAGACGGTGCGGGACAAGGTGGTCAAGCGCTTCCGTGAGGCGCTCGACGGCACTGGGCTGGTGGTCTCCATGGCCACCACCAACCTCTTCGGCCACCCGATCTTCAAGGATGGCGCGTTCACCGCCAACGACCGTGCCGTCCGGCGGTTCGCCCTGCAGAAGGTGCTGCGCAACATCGATCTGGCCGCGGAGCTCGGCGCGCCCACGTACGTCCTGTGGGGCGGGCGCGAGGGCACCGAGTCGGGCGCGGGCAAGCAGATGCGGGCGGCGCTGGACCGCTACCGCGAGGCGATCAACGCCCTGTGCGCGTACATCCGGGAGCGCGGGTACGACATCAAGCTGGCGATCGAGCCGAAGCCGAACGAGCCACGGGGCGACATCCTGCTGCCGACGATCGGCCACGCGCTCGCGCTGATCTCGACGCTGGATGAGCCGTCGCGGGTGGGGCTCAATCCGGAGGTCGGGCACGAGGAGATGGCCGGGCTGAACTTCGCGCACGGCATCGCCCAGGCGCTGTGGCACGGCAAGCTCTTCCACGTCGACCTCAACGGCCAGAACGGACCGCGGTTCGACCAGGACCTGCGCTTCGGCGCCGGCAACCTGCGAGGCGCGTTCTGGACGGTCGACGTGCTGGAGAACAGCTCGGGCTACCCGACCGCCTACGCCGGCCCGCGCCACTTCGACTACAAGCCGCCCCGCACCGAGGACGCCGAGGGCGTCTGGGTGACCGCGGCGGCCTGCATGCGCAACTACCTGATCCTCAAGGAGAAGGTCCGCACCTTCCGCGACGACCCGGAGGTGTCGGCCGCCCTGGCGGCCGCCCGGGTCGACGAGCTCACGGTGCCAACGCTGCTGCCGGGGGAGTCGCTGGCGGAGCTGCGGGCCGAAGAGATCGACGTCGAGACGGTCGCCGCCCGGGGGATGGCGTTCGAACGGCTCGATCAGCTGGCCATGGAGCACCTGCTGGGGATCCGCGGCTGAACGACTTCCCGGGCCGATAGCGAGGGCCCACCCGCGGTTGCGCCCCGCGGGTGGGGGTATCGGTTCAGGGGGACCGGAGACCGGTGCGACGCCCACCAGGCGTCGCACCGGATCCGGAGCAACGTGACAACTGCATCGCACACCATGACAGCGCGGCGGCGCGCGCCCCGACCCATCGTGAAGGACCTGTCATGAGAATTCGCTCGTGGCTTGCCGCCGCTACGGTGAGCCTGATCGCAGCGACTACGCTCGCCGCGGCGCCCGCCAGCGCCGCCGACGCCCCGTACCGAGTGCTCGTCTTCTCCAAAACCGCAGGCTTCCGCCACTCCTCGATCCCCAACGGCATCGCCGCGATCCAGTCCCTCGGGGCCGCCAACAACTTCACCGTCACCGCCACCGAGGACGCGAACGCGTTCACCGCCGCCAACCTGGCCCAGTTCCAGACCGTGGTGTTCATGTCCACGACCGGTGACGTGCTCAACGCCGCCCAGCAGACCGCCTTCGAGGCGTACATCCGGGGCGGCGGCGGGTACGTCGGCGTCCACGCGGCCGCGGACACGGAGTACGACTGGCCCTTCTACGGCACGCTCGTCGGGGCCTGGTTCTCCTCCCACCCGGCGATCCAGCAGGCCACCGTCACCGTCGAGGACCGCACCCACCCGGCGACCGCGCACCTCGGCACGACCTGGGTCCGCACCGACGAGTGGTACAATTACCGGACCAACCCGCGCGGCACGGCACGGGTGCTCGCGTCGCTGAACGAGTCGTCGTACTCCGGCGGCACGATGAACGGCGACCACCCGATCACCTGGTGCAAGACCATCGACAGCGGACGGTCGTTCTACACCGGCCTCGGCCACACCGAGGCGTCCTACACCGAGGCGGCCTTCACCAGCCAGCTGCTCGGCGCGATCCGGTACACCGCGAAGCGCGTCGACGCGGACTGCGCGCCGCCCGCCCCGCCGACGTCGTCGGTCTACCAGGGCGAGTCCTGGTCGGCCGCCAGCGGGGTCCAGGTCGCCGACCACGCGCCCGCCGTCGGTGGCAAGACGGCCGGTTTCATCGACCCCAACGACTGGATCTCGTATACCGGCGTGAACCTGTCGACCGCCAAGGGCGCGCTCGTCCGCGTCTCGTCGGCCGGCGCCGGCGGCACGATCGAGTTCCGCGCCGGTTCGCAGACCGGCACGCTGCTCGGCAGCGTCGCGGTGTCCAACACCGGCGGCTGGGAGACGTTCCGGGACGTGTTCACCCCGCTCGCGAGCAACAGCGCCACCACGCTGTACCTCGTGTTCAAGGGGACCGGCACCTCCCTGTTCGACCTCGACCAGTTCACCCTGACCCGTAACGCCACCACCCGCCAGGGTGAGGCCTGGTCCTCGATGAGCGGCATCCAGGTCGCCGGACACGGACCCGCCGTCGGCGGGCAGACCGCCGGCTACATCGACAACAACGACTGGGCCGGCTACACCGGGCTCAACCTGTCCACAGTGGCCGGTGTGCGCGTCCGGTGGTCGTCGGCCGGCGCCGGCGGCACGATCGAGTTCCGCGCCGGCTCGCAGACGGGCGCCCTTCTCGGCACCGTCGCCGTGGGCAACACGGGCGGCTGGGACACCTTCCGCGAGGCGTCGGTCCCGCTCGCCACGAACACAGCCACCAGTCTCTACCTCGTGTTCCGCGGCGGCAGCGGCTCCCTCTTCGACGTCGACGAGTTCACCGTGCACAACTCCTGAAGCCCCGGCCGCCCTCGCGGCGGCCGGACAGACGGATGGCGGGGTCGCGACGCCGACCGACCCCGCCTCCGGGCCCCGTCCGCTCGGACATACCACGCACCTGAGCGGATTTCGGGTGGTGACGCCGACTCCACCCGACATCCTCGAACGGTGTGGTCCGGGCGGACGGGGGAACCCTCTTTTTCGGCTCTGGTACTGGCTGTGGGCTTCCCCGGCAGCTTAGGATTGGGCTGCACCGGACAGGTTTCTCAGGTCTCGGCCTTGCGCTTCGGCTCACGGTCGGCCGGTGCGGGCGGGAGGCGCAACCCGCCCGCCTCGGTTCTCGCCTCGGACCTCCCCGTCCGTCGTGTGTTGGTTCCGCAGGTCACCCTCGCGCCTGGACACCCCTACGTGCTCACCACGCAGCGCACCGGAGGACACAGCATGGCGCGTCCAATCACGCTCTTCACCGGCCAGTGGGCCGACCTCCCGTTCGAGGAGGTCTGCCGGCTGGCTTCCGAATGGGGCTACGACGGTCTCGAGATCGCCTGCTGGGGCGATCACTTCGAGGTCGACAAGGCGCTCTCCGACGAGTCCTACGTGGACCGCAAACTGGAGACGCTCGCGAAGTACAACCTCAAGGTCTGGACGATCTCCAACCACCTCGTCGGCCAGGCGGTCTGCGACCACCCCATCGACCAGCGCCACCAGGGCATCCTGCCGGCGCGGATCTGGGGCGACGGCGAGGCCGAGGGCGTCCGCCAGCGGGCCGCTGAGGAGATCAAGAACACCGCGCGGGCCGCCCGCAAGCTCGGTGTCGACGTCGTGGTCGGCTTCACCGGCTCGTCCGTGTGGCACACGCTGGCGATGTTCCCGCCCGTGCCGCCGGAGATGATCGAGGCCGGCTACCAGGACTTCGCCGACCGGTGGAACCCGATCCTCGACGTCTTCGACGAGGTCGGGGTCAAGTTCGCCCACGAGGTGCACCCGAGCGAGATCGCCTACGACTACTACACGACGAAGCGCACCCTCGAGGCGATCGGGCACCGTCCTGCCTTCGGCCTCAACTGGGACCCGTCGCACTTCGTGTGGCAGGAGCTCGACCCGGTGAACTTCATCTTCGACTTCGCCGACCGGATCTACCACGTCGACTGCAAGGACGCGAAGGTCCGCACCGGCGACGGCCGGCGCGGCCGGCTCGCCTCGCACCTGCCGTGGGCCGACATGCGCCGCGGCTGGGACTTCGTCTCCACCGGCCACGGCGACGTGCCGTGGGAGGACAGCTTCCGGGCGCTCAACGCGATCGGCTACAACGGCCCGATCTCGATCGAGTGGGAGGACGCCGGCATGGACCGCCTGGTCGGCGCCCCCGAGGCCCTGCAGTTCGTGCGCCGGTTGGCGTTCGACGCCCCGGCGGCGGCCTTCGACGCGGCGTTCTCGTCGTCCTGATCTTGGTTGCGCAAGAGGGCCGGCCCCCGCTGGGGCCGGCCCTCTTTGTCGCTGTGCTGGTCTTACAGGCCAGGCGTGGCCGCCGACTTCGTCGAGTTCGAGCCCACGCCCGCGCTCGGTGCGCCGGTCGTGGCCAGCGTGTCCCGCTCGATCGCCGGCGTGTCCGACGTGTGCAGCAGCCGCTGGCCGAAGTCGGTCTCGGCGAAGCGGCTGTTGGCCAGCCTGTCGGTCATCTTGCTCTTGCCCTCGCTGTAGAGCCGCGTCGCCTGCTCCTGGACGACCCCGGCCGCTTCCTGGACCGTCGGGCTCTCCTTGATCTTCAGGGCAGTGGCCTTGAGCTCTTCGTACTTCTCCCTGCCCGCCCGGGCGCCGAGCACAAAGCCCGCGGCCAGGCCGCCGAGGAACAGTAGCTTGCCGCGCATGCGACGACCTCCTTCTGGACGGCGCATGAATCGACCAGGTTGCCTGAGCGCCGTCCTGTGTTGAGTTACCCGTCCATCGTCGTTCCGACACATCGATCTTGCGGCCCCTTTGCCGAGATCTGGCACACGATGAGGTGGAGTCCGGCGCCGGAGGGGATACCCGGTGGCGGAGGACCCCGGTTCGTGCTGTACTCTTTCCCGGTCGCCCTCGGACGGACAACGTCAGGGGAAGATGTGCGATCCCGCGTAGCTCAATTGGCAGAGCAGCCGGCTGTTAACCGGCAGGTTATAGGTTCGAGTCCTATCGCGGGAGCTCCAAACGGCCCCTTACCGGGGCCATTTTCATATTCGGGGTAACCTGGCACCGTTTCGGGTCAGCATTCGGGTTGCACGGGTCGGTAAGCTTGCGACGCTCGGGGCGGTAGCTCAGCAGGTTAGAGCTGGGGACTCATAATCCCTTGGTCGCGGGTTCGAGTCCCGCCCGCCCCACAGGCTTGGGTTCACCCTGCTCGCGCGCCCTTTGGGCTGCGCTCGCCGGAGCCTGTGGATTTTTCGCGCAGGCTTCGCCTGCTCCCCAGTGGGGGCTCCGCCACCCACACCCCCGTGTCGGTGGTTGCGGTGGTCGGGGGCCTTGCGGTGGTCGGTGGTTGCGGTGGTCGGGGGCCTTGCGGTGGTCGGTGGTTGCGGTGGTCGGGGGCCTTGCGGTTGCTGCCTGCGGCCTTGCGGTTGTCGGGGCCTTGCGGTTGCCGCCTGCGGCCTTGCGGTGGTCGGGGGCCTTGCGGTTGCTGCCTGCGGCCTTGCGGGTCGCATGGTGCGTCGTCCGCTCCACAGCTGTGCCGCTCAGGGGAATGCGCCGTGCCGTCCGGGGCGTAGACGGCTTCCCATAACTCGCTTTGGCCGCCCGGCTCTATCCGATAGTGCGGCTGCCCGCGCCGGCGCAAGACGGCCGGTAATCCTGGTTCGCGTACCGATGGAGCCATACTTGGCAGGTGACGTGGCTAAGCATCGATCATTTGCCGTAGCACCGTCTTCACTGCTGATGCCTCGTCGTCGGTGAGCACCCACGCCGGCCGCTGCCCCTGCAGGCGCGACCGAGCGATCGTCCGCACCTGTTCGGTGATGACGAACCCGGTCGGACGGTTGGCGGGGTGTATCGCAGTGCGGTGCAGCCAGCCGGAACGCTCCCGCGTCGTCACCGGGAGCACGGTGACGAGGGTTTCCCCGGTCAGCCGGAGGTGGAACGCGCTGGAGACCACGAGCACCGGACGGCGCCCGGCCTGCTCGCGACCCTCGGTCGGGTCGAGATCGGCCCACCAGACTTGCCACGGCCGGATGACCGTCACGCGGCCTCGTCCCATGGGTCGGCTGCCGGTGCGGTGGCTCGGTCGTCCCGGTCGGCCTCGGCGACGTACTCGGCCCAGCCCTCGGGGTCGTTCACCCGGTATGCGTCCACAGCGGCGATGGCCTTCATCTGCCAGTGCTCGGCCAGCAGCCGACGAATTGCCTCGTCTGCTGATGCGCCACCGAGATCTTCGGTGGCGACGCGGGTCAGGGCGTCGCGGGTGGACTCGTCCACCCGAATCATCACGCTACCCATACTCTGATGGTATCCAGTCGAAGACGGAAACGTCTACGTCGCCGTATACATTCCGGTATCGCCGCTCGGGATCCCTGGGTGGAGTCTGCTTGCAGGCTTCGCCTGCGGGGCTGTGGATTCCTCGCGCTCGCTTCGCTCGCCCCCAGTGGGGGCTTCGCCCACCCACGCCCCCGAAGAGCGCGGCGTTGTTCACGAGCGACGACCATGCTTGACGGGAGGTGTGTGGGCACGGTCGGGGGCGGCGGTCGTGGACGTCCGTGAAGCGTGCCGTCTTCAACGGGGTCAGTGTGCACTGGATGTCGTGTGCACTGGGCGCCAGGCGATGCCAGCTGTCGGTGTCCGGCGGTGTGCTCCGGCCGGGACGCGTGCTGCCTCCTGGCGAGCCGGCCGCTACACGCGCCTGCGCCAAGTCGCAGGTCTCTGCCCGCGCCTCCTCAACCACGATCTCGCGTAGTCGCAGATGGCCGGCCATATCTTTTGTCGGTCGGTAACTTTTGGGACGTTCGCCCGTTTGGGCGGACGGTAGCCGTCGATGAAGCGGACCGAAACCCAGGACCGTTGGCCGTTGTCCCCCTTTCCGTGCCCGGGCTGGATCGTTTGGCTCGTAGTTGGTTCCGGCAATGTAGGCGCCGACTTGCTAAAGACCCGGAGCGGATGCATGAAATGGATCTCAAACGGGATCATGCTTCCCTGACGAATCAACCATGAGCGCGGTGAGATCATGGAGCACCGGACGGACAGGGGCGTGCGTTCGTCGCTGCGTGCCGCACCGCGAGGAGCCGTTCCCGGATCGGGCGCATCTGCGGATCGTCGACCTCCTCGATGAGCGCCAACGCCTCCGCGCGGCGGCATGCTGCGAGCGCCTCGTCGCCCGTCGCGGTGAGGGCGTCGGTCAGGACGGTCAGGGCATGGCACCTGCGGCGGGTGTCGGCCAGATCGAGGCTCAGCGCGGTCGCTTGCTCGGCGTCGCGCAGTGCCGCGTCGGGCCGCGCAAGCCGGCGATGGATGTCGGCCATGGTGATGAGCGCATCGCAGAGGCCCGGATCGTCCCTGGTGCCGCCGTGGATGTCCAGCGCGCGCTCGCCGTGGCCGAGCGCCAGGTCGGGGCGGTCGAGGTCCAGGTACAGCATGGCGAGCGCGCGGTGGATCGCGCCCTGCCCGCGCAGTGAACCGGTGCGCTCACGCAGGCCCAGCGCGGCGAGGTAGTGGGCGGCCGCCTCGTGGTGCTCACCCATCTGGCGCAACGCGTCGCCGAGTCTGTGCAGCGCCGACGCCTCGCCCATCGGGTTGCCGGTATCACGGCAGACGGTGACCACGTCACGGTGGATACGAGCGGCGAGCGCGGCGTCGCCGTCGCTGAGGTGCACTGTCGCGAGGTTGTGCAGGCAAGCCGCCTCCGCCTCGGCGAAGCCGATCCGGCGGGCCAGTTGCAGCGCCTGCTCGATGCTGGCCGCCGCGTTCGCATGGTCGTGCAGCGCGAAGTACGCGGTGCCGATGTTGTTCAGCGTGCCGACCTGGGCGACGTGGTGCCCGTCGCGCTCGGCCGCGGCGAGGGCGGACTTGAGCAGGGGAAGTACCTCCTCCTGATGCCCCCGCCGCTGGAACCGCTCCACCAGCACCTCGGGCAGTTGCCACGCATGCCGGTCGAAGCCGTGCCGCCCGGCCCACAGGCTGGCCGCGGCGAGGTTCTCGCGCTCCACCTCGCACCAGGTCATGGCGTCGGTGTCGCTGGCAAACGTCTGCGGCCGGACCGTGGTCGCTGCGGGGAGGTCGGGCACCGGTTGCCGGTCGGGTGCCAGGACCGCCACCGCGTTGACGCCGCTCAACAGCGACCAGTCCAACAGCCGCCGCAAGGCGTCGGTGCGGACGTCCGGGTCGTCCTCGTCGGCCCGGTCGGCGGCGAACCGGCGGAGCAGGTCGTGCAGCCGGTACCTGCGTGCCGTGTCGTGGTTGATCAGGCACATTCTCGCCAAGATGTCGAGCAGGGCCTCCGCGTTCGTGACGCCGGTGCCGAGCAGCGCCGCTGACGCCTCAGGTCCGATGCTCGTACCGGGGTACAGGCCGAGCATCCGGAAGAGGCGGGCCGCTTCCGGGACGAGCGCCTGATAGGACCACGCGAACATGGTCCGCAGGCTCGCCTCCTCGTCGTCTTCCCCGTCCGCGTCCAGCAGGCGGGCGGTGAGCTCGTCGACCATGTCGGCGACGGCCGCCCGGGGACGCTCGGCGACATGCTCGCCGATGATGCGCAGTGCCAGCGGGAGCCCGCCGGAGAGCCGGGCCAGCGCGCCGACCGGGCCCGGCTCCGCGTCGGCCCGGTCGGCACCGACGGTCCGGCTGAGCAACGCGAAGGAGTCGGTGTCCGGCAACGGTGGAACGGTGATGCTGGGCACTCCCTCGCGGACGGTCAGGCCGCGGAGCCGGGTCCGGCTTGTGATCACGGTGAGGCATTCGGCCGCGCTGGGGATCAGTGGTCGTGCCTGGCGGGAGTCGCGGACGTTGTCGAGCACGACGAGCAGCCGCCGGCCCGCGAGCAACTGGTTGAACCGGTTCCTTCGCCGGTCCAGGCCGACCGGCATCCGATCGGCCGGCACGTCCAGCGCCTCGAGGAAGCGCCCGAGCGCCTCTTCGGGGTCGACCGGCGCGGTCGGCCCGTAGGCGTTCGCGTCCAGATAGAGCTGCCCATCCGGGAAGCGATGCCGATGGCGGTGCGCCCAGTGGACCGCCAGGCTGGTCTTGCCGACGCCCGGCATGCCGCTGAGCGCCACCACGCCGGTGCCGTCCGGTCGGATCAGCGTGTCAATGGCGGCCAGCAGCGGCTCCCGCCCGGTGAAGTCGCTGACGTCCTTGGGCAGTTGTCTGGGCGGGGCGGTGCTCGCCGGCGGCGAGGACCGCACGACCACGGTGGCGTGGTCACCTGCGCCAGGCGTCGCCGGCGGCAGTTCGACGGCGGGCTCCGCGCGCATCAGCCGGCGGAACCGGCGCCGGAACGCGTGGAAGTACTTGCGCGCGTCGTGATCCCGGCCGGCCGCGCACAATGCATCCATCCAGAGCTGGGCGAGTGTTTCGTCGACGTTGTCGGCGCCCATGAGCGGCTCGAGTTCGACGAGTGCCCGATGATGCTGTCCGAGCCGCAACCGGTTCGTCACCAGAAGCTTGCGGGCTTCCAGCAGTGCGTTGCTCATGGTTTCGCGAAGGTGTTCGGCCGGCGCGGTACGCAGGTCTGCGAGTGGCTCGTCCTGCCACAGGAGAACCGCATCGCCGAGCAGTTCCGACGCGGTTCTGAAATCGCGCTGTTCGGCGACGGCGCGGCTCTGGGACACGAGTCGCCGGAACCGATGAAAATCAACCATCCCGGGGTCGACGTCGAGCCGGTAGGCGCTCGTGCTCGGCGACCGCAGCAACGCATGTCCCAGACCGACCCGGTGCAGTGCTGCGCGGATTCTGCTGGCCAGCGCGTACATATTCGTCCGGTGGTCGGTCTGGCCATGATCTGACCAGAGGAATTCGGTTATCGTGTCGACCCGAACGTTTTCTCCGGCGTGATACAGCAGCACAGCCAGCATGCCGCGCTGCTTCGCCGCCCCGAGCGGAATGCGTCGCCCGTCGGCCTGCAGTGCCGTGGGACCGAGGATCACGAAGTCCATACAGCTACCCCCCAACCGTCCCCTGCGGTCGCCTTCAGTGTGTTCCCGCACGGTGGATCGCGCCAAGCCGATGTGCAGATAGACGGAGAACCGACACCGCGCCGTCCAGTCGGTCGGCAAGCGGATTGCAAGGTCCTGACCAATGCGTCAGGCAATCGGTGTGCCGCACGCTTCCTCTACCGCGAAGCTCGCTGAGGGGGTTGTTTCCATGATCGCGCAGGACTGGCTCAGAGTGCCGACTGGTATTGACTCAGACGCATGGATTACTCGGTCTGGCTGCCGATCTGTACTCATCGTGGTGCACACGCTCGCCACCTGTCACCGGCTGCTCGACATCGTCGATCACATTGAATGTGATTCACGCATTCAAGTCGTTTTCACGGTCGCGCCCGACGTATTCAACCACGCGGTGCCGCAGGTTTTGGCGGAGCTGGGCGCCTGTGTACTGCCGTGGGAACAGGCGACCCGGCACCGCTTCGACCTGGCGGTCGCCGCGGCCTACGGCGGACTGCACGAGCTGCATGCTCCGATCGTGGTCATGGCGCACGGCGCCGGGCGCGGGAAACGCTCCCGTCCCCGGCGGGCCGGCGGTCCGGTCCTCGCGGACCCCGTCGTGTACGGGCTGGACGGCGCACGGCTCACGCGCGACGGCCGGGTCCTGGCGTCTGCGCTCATTCTGGCGCACGAGGACGAGCGTGAGGTGCTGAGCCGGCAGTGCCCGGAGGCCCTCGACGTCGCGGTGCTCGCCGGTGACCCGTGCTTCGACCGGCTGGTCGTGAGCCTGCCACTGCGCCAGCGGTACCGCGACGCCATGGGTCTCGGCGGTGCCCATCGGCTGGTCGTGGTCAGTTCCACCTGGGGCGGCGACGGGCTCTTCGGCGGCACGCCGGATCTGCTCCCACGACTGCTCGACCAGCTGCCGGCCGGGTTCCGCGTGGCCGCCTTGCTGCACCCGGCCGTCTGGGGTGCCCATGGCCGCCGGCAGGTGTCGGCATGGCTGCGTGACTGCCGCGACGCCGGTCTGCTCCTGCTGGATCCGACCGCTGACTGGCGCGGCCTCGTGATCGCGGCCGACTGCCTGATCGGCGATCACGGTTCGGTCACCGTGTACGCCGCGGCGATCGGGCGGCCGCTGTTGTACGTCGGTGGCCGCCGGGCCGCGACCGCACCGGGCTCTGCGCACGAACTGGTTGCCGCGGCGGCCGCCCGGCTCGACCCGGGCCGGGCGCTCCTGCCGCAGGTGCGCGCTGCCCGCCCGCTCGACGCGCCGGCCGTCGCCGCCGCGCTGACGTCCCGTCCTGGGCAGGCCGGCCCGCAGATCCGGCGCACCATGTACCGGTTGCTGCGGCTGCGTGTCCCGGGGCGGCACCGACGGCCCGAGCCGGTCCCGGCCCCCCGGTTCCTCGGCCCGGACCGCTGACGGCGGTGGTCCGGAAAGCGGTCGCGGCCCGAATCCAGGTGGAACCCGGTGAACGCCGTCTCATCCCGACTCTTCCGAACATCGGAGTTCGTCGCGGACCGCCGACGCCCGAGGCGATCCCGCTGCGGCGAACAGTTCGATCGCCGCCAGATAGTGGCGCCGGGCCGCGGCGACGTCACCGCGTCGTCGCGCAATGCGACCGAGCAGCACCGTCACCTCCGCTTCCTCGTGCACCGCGCCGAGGGCACGCATCCGCTGCGCGGCCTCGTTCGCGGCGTCCTCCGCGCCGGGCAGTTCGCCGCCGGCGAGCAGCGCGCCGGCGAGCCCCGCCGTCGCGCGGACTCCGTTGTACGGGTCGATGTGGATCAACCCGTCGAACACGGCCTGGGCCTCTCTGAGCAGCGGGAGGGCCTCCGCCGCCCGGCCGACCTTCGGCAGCGCCGTGCCCAGCGTGATCAGCGCCAGGCCGAGGGGGCGCGGCTCGCCGAGCCGACGGCTTCCGGCGAGAACCTCCTCCAGCAGGTGCACAGCCGGCCCGGCACGACCCGCCGCAAGGTACGCGGAGGCGAGGCCCTCCTGCGCGTCGAGCCGTCCCCGGACATCACCCGCGGTTTCGTACAGCCGGATCGCGGCGTGCAGGTTCGATTCGGCGGCCTCGGCGTCGCCCAGCCTCGTACAGACCCGGCCGAGCCGGTTCAGCATCACGGCCTCGGCCCAGGCGTCACCCCACAGCCGCGCCGCCGTCACGCCCCGCCGGTGGATCTCGAAGCGGTCCCGTAACGACGGTTTGAGTAACAGCAGCAGCGGCCACAGGACGTCGCACAGGTGCCACGCCAGCTCCGCGTGCGGGAGTTCCAGCGCGACCTGCCCTGCCGCCACCACGTTGACCCGCTCCCGCTCCAGCCAGGTCAGGGCCCCTTCACGAGCGTCGAAGCGCGGCAGGCAGGTCGGCCCGGTCACCGGCGTGTATGCGGGGCGCCGCCGGTACGGGGTCAGCACCTCGTCGGCCCGTCGCGCCGCCCCGTGGTACCACTCGACCTGCGTCAGGACCGCCGTACGCAGGTCGTTGCGCGGCTCGTCCATGTCGGCCTTCAACCTGGCGTGGAGCCGGACCAGATCGTGGTAACGGAACCGCTCCTCGTCGATCTCCTGCAGGAGGCTGGCTCGGAGCAACGGCTCGATCGACCGGTGCGCGGTCGCCGGGTCGATCGCGGTGGCGACGGCGCGGATCACGCCCGGCCCGAACTCGGTGCCGGGATGCAGGGACAGCCGCCGGTACAGGGCGGCCGCACCCGGGTCGAGGTGGCGGTACGAGACGTCGAACGCCGCTTGTACCGTGCGGCCTTCCGCCACGCCGAGCCCGGTCAGCCGGGTCGCCTCGTCGGCGAGTTCGTCGGCCACGTAGCGGACGGAGAGCATCGGCCGGGCCGCCAGCCGGGCCGCCGCCACACACAGCGCGAGCGGCAGCCCACCGCAGATCTCGGCCAGCCGCTCAGTCTGTTGACGCTCCCGGGCGACGCGTTGCGGCCCCACGGTCCGGGCGAGCAGCTCCACCGAGTCACGTGCCGGCAGCGGTGACACCTCGACGAGGTGCGCACCGTCAGGAACCAGCTCCGACAACCGGCGTCGGCTGGTGACCACCACCGCGCTCGTCGCCGACGCGGGAATCAGCTGCCGGACCTGGGCGGCCGAGAATGCATTGTCGAGCAGCACCAGCAACGACTGCTCGGCGGTGAGCGTCCGATACAGCGCGGCCTGTTCGGCCACCGTGGCGGGAATGCCGCCGGGCGCGACGCCGAGCGCCCGGAGGAACGCGCCGAGCGCGTCGGCGACGTCGACCGGCTCGGCGGTGCCGAACCCTTCGAGGTCGACGTGGAGCTGACCGTCCACGAACCGTCGCCGGATGCTGTGCGCCCAGTGCAGCGCTAGCGCGGTCTTGCCCACGCCGCCCGGCCCGGTCAGCACGACGAACGTCCGGCCCTCCTCGATCAGTGCGTCGAGGTGCGCGAGCGTGTCGGCCCGGCTGGTGAAGTTTGCGGCCGGCGGCGGCAGCTGGCGCGGTACCGGCGCGGAGGTCGTCGGCTGGTGGATGTGTACGTCGCGGATGGAGCCGGCCTGCACGGCGGGGCCCAGGACGGTGCCGGAGAGGTCGTTCGACACCGGAGGGGGCGGTCCGCCGTCCACGTCAGAGGGTGATGTCGCCGTGGATGTCCCTGGCCTGGACGACCTTGTCCGCGGCGCCGCTGAAGTGGTTGCTCACCGCACCGCGGTCGAGCGTCAGCTCCTCCTGGACGGCGCGCCACTGGGTGAGCACGCGACCGGCGAACCGCGGGTCGTCGGCCAGCGCCCGGCTGAGCAGCTCGGCCAGGACAAGCTGTCGCTCCCGGTCCCCTGGACGGGCGGCCGCCTCCTGCAGGGCGTCGGCCTCACGGCTGCCGCGGCGGAACCGGTCGAGTATCGTCCTCGCAAGCGCGGCGAGGGCGGTCCGGCCTTCGGCGACGGCCGCCTCAGTGCCTTTGGTGGCGAGCGCGGTGGCGATGGCGAGCGCGATTTCGTCGGGCATCGCAGCCTCCAGTGGCGGTCCCGCGAGGACGCGCACACCGGCGACATCGATGTGACAGGGAGTGCCGTCGCTCGATCTGTACGTGACTGTACCGGCAGCAGCGGGCAGCTTCACCGGCCGAAATGGGGGCATCTGACCGGAATTCTGTGCACCATGTGCGAGAAGGCTAAATTCGCCATTAAGTCTGACAATATGTTACGACCGTTACAAATTGATCACGATGGCTCACCAGCATTGCGGTGCCGACCGGCGTATCGCCAGGATCCATGATCCTGGTTGCTCATTTTTGGGAGAAGGGACCCTCCTGTGTTGCTGAACGCGGCACTAGCTAACTGTGACTGGATTATCTGGTTGTGAAATAGCGTTCCAGTTTCCGCCGGCCGTTCGCATTGGTCCCAGCTTGCCCGTTTTATCGGGGCGCGTTGGAGCTATGGGGTCGCGATCGGTGTGGATGCAGAAACGGGTGCGGCGGTCGCCCGGCTTTCGAGTCGGGGTGGCCGCCGCTTCCGTGTTCGGGGCCTCTGTGGTTCTCGCGTATCACCATAGGGCCACAACCACGGTAGCCGCAAGTCGGCCGGACCGATGTAATGCCGGGGCCGGCCGCGGCCGCCGCACTGCGCGAACAGTTGCGAGCACCGCACGAGGTGGTCGCGAGGCTGCAATCCGAAGGTCTCCTGCCCGCGGATCGGCAGCTGCGCTGTGATCGTTGAGGCGGCTCTGGACAGCGGTGCGCTTGTGGCGGATGTGGCCGGGTCGCCTGGGCGCCGGCGACGACCGTGTTTGACGGGACGTATGCGGGCACCGGTCGGGTGCTCGTGATTGAGGGAAAGAGCTGGTTGCCAGGGCGGCCAGATCTTTCCCTCGATCATGAAGCTGGTCCGTGGCCGGGGGCGTTCGTGCGAGTGGCTCGGGAAGCTCGGTCCACCTGCCGTGCCGACTCCCGGGAATGCGTCGGCCGGCCGTTGCGCGACCGGGTGGGTGCCTGAACTCCGGCGGTCGGGCCGCCAGCGGGACACCCCACCGGCCGGAACCTGGTCAGCCGCGGGTGTGGGGCTGCGTCGGGGGCGTGATCCGGACCCGCTCGGTCTCGGGGCGGGCCTCGATGTCGGCGAGTTGTTCGGTCACCGTCCGGCGCAGGTCCTCGTAGTCGCGGAACGAGTAGTCGTTGAACAGGGTGTAGCCGGCCCACATCAGGTTGGCGCAGACCTGTGGCGGGACCTTGCCCGTCGCCGCGCCCATGCCGACCAGCGCCACGGACCGGATGCTGTCCGGCTCCCGCGAGTTCTGCATGTGGATCGCCTGGAACGCGGCGGCACAGGCCAGGGCCACGTTCAGCGTCTCGCGCACGTTCTCCACCGACTGTTCCATCGTCGGCGTCGAGATCAGGAATTTCGGGTTGGCCGCGCCGGACGGCACGCACACGGCGCTGCCGATCGGCAGCGAACCGCCGGACTCGTCGCGGATCGCCCGCTGCACACGCAACTGGATTCCCGCGCCGAGGTGGCGCTTGACAACCGCGTCGACCCCGCCGTCCATGCGACCGCGGGAGTTGGTCGGGCTGACCCAGGCGTCGACGTGCTGGTTGACGATCGAGCCCTTGACGATCTCGACCTCGGGGGTGTCGGCGAACGCCGACATCCACGCCTGGACGACCTTCGCGTTGACATCGCTCAGCACCACCCTGAGCTGCGGCTTGACGTGGTTGACGGTCATGGGCTGACTCCGATCCAGGGGAAGAGGGCCTTCGGCGGCATGAAGATACCGGGGCCGTGCGAGCCGAAAAATTGTCGGAGGTCGGTGTTACTGTGCCGTGCCGTCGACCCTCCACCGCCCAATTCCGGGAGTCCACGATGAGCGACAGCACCGCCCCGACGCCCGCCGATCCCGACGACCCGCTGGCCCTCGCCGAGCTCTTCAAGGGCGGCGGTGAGCCGTGGCTGCCGTTGCTGAAGCCCGTCATCGAGGCGCAGCCGGCCGCGGCCACGTTCATCGGTCCGGGACGCAGCCCGAAGGTGGTGCCCGTCCGGGAGTTGACCTTCCAGGCGCTCAAGCCCAACCCGCCGCACAAGTGGAAGGTCGTCGTCTTCGGCCAGAATCCCTATCCGCGGCCGGAGAGCGCCACCGGCATCGCCATGTTCGACAACACCTTCCACGACTGGGCCGACAGCCAGTTCGGCAGGGTCGTCAGCATCCGCTGCATCATCAAGGCGGCGGCGATGTGGAAATACGGCATCGCGAAGAAGACGCCGATCGCCGACATCCGCGCGCTGCTCAAGCAGCACGACACCGTGCAGCCGCCGGAGTGGTTCCAGGCGATGCTCACGCAGGGCGTGCTGCTGCTGAACGCGTCACTCACCGCCAGCGGCGACGGGGCGATGGCCACCGACCAGCACACCGCCTTCTGGCGGCCGGTCGTCGAGAAGCTCGTCGAGGAGATCCTCAAGGCGAAGCAGGACGCCGACGAGGAGGACCGAGGTGTGGTGTTCGCGTGGTGGGGCGCGCACGCCCGCAACCTGAAGAACATCGTGCTGCGCCTCCAGAAGAAGTACCCCGCGGTGGAGGTCCGGCACATCGACCACCCCAACCCGGCGGCGCAGGGCGACATCTTCTGCGACGGGGAGCACTTCGCCGTGGTCAACGCGGCGCTCGCCGCGCTCGGCACCGGGGAGATCGACTGGTTGCCCAGCAAGGGCTGGAACAGCCGGGACGGGGGCACCGCCGACCGCATGGGTGCGTTCATCGCTTCCACGATGGAGTTGCACAAGCTCTATCTGGAGCGGCTCGCCAGCGTCAAGGACGAGGGCCTCGTCCTCCCCGCGATCACCGGCGTGTTCGACACCCCGATCATGGACTTCCGTGAGGCGATCGCCCCGGCGGCCAAGATCTTGTCGGGTCTCGACTGGCACGTGGAGCAGTCGCACGAGTTCGGCCGGGTGCAGGCCGAAAAGGCGGTCGACGCGGTTGACGGCCTGTCCGCGGACGAGGTCGCCGCGCTGTATATCTACACGTGCGAGTCGGCGTTCTATCGGCAGATCAACGCCACCCTGCGCAACCCGGACCGGAGCAGGATCGTGCCGTATCTGCCGTATCTGCGGCTGCTGTTCTCGGCCGTGTCGCGACTGCCCGCCCGCAAGGAGCCGCTGTGGCGCGGGGTGTCGCTGGACCTGCGGTCGCAGTATCCGCTCGGCCAGACCGTGACGTGGTGGGGCGTGTCGTCGTGCACGTCGAAGCTCAGCGTGGCCCAGGCGTTCCTCGGCAGCCGCGGCAAGCGGACGCTTTTCGAGGTGCTCCCCGTGCGGGCCGTCGGCATTCGCAGGTTCTCCGCGTTCACCGGCGAGGAGGAGTACATCCTCCCGCCCGGCACGCAGTTGAAGGTGACCGACGTGAAGGCCGAGCGCGGCGGCCTGTGCACCGTGCGGCTGACGGAGCTGGAGGAGCAGCGACTAGTGGCGTGAGCAGGGCGAATGCCGGGCCGCGGGGCGGACCTGAAGCAAACCGTAAGGGCGGCCCGGCAGGCTTGTCGTCATCAGGGCAGGCGGAAACGGGCCGCCGGCGCGGATCGACGGGAGTGCGGCAATGCGCAAGATCATTGAGTCGACCTTCGTGTCCTTGGACGGGATCATCGACGACACGCGGCCGTCCACGGCCTCCCGCGCAGAGCCGCAGCACTGGGGCCAGCCGTACTGGGACGAGGACCACGGCAACTACGCCATGAAGCTGATGGCCGGCGTGGACGCCATGCTGCTGGGCCGGGTGACCTACGAGGGCTTCGCGGAGGCGTGGTCGGGCCGGGACCACGAGGGTGCCGAGTTCATGAACAGCATGCCGAAATACGTGGCGTCGCGGACGCTGACCGAGACCACCTGGAACGCCACTCTCATCAAGGGGGACGTGGCCGAGGAGGTCGCGAAGCTCAAGGAGCAGCCCGGCGGCAACATCCTGAAGTACGGCACCGGCGAGCTGGACCGCACCCTGGTGGAGCACGGCCTCATCGACGAGTTCCACTTCTGGTACTTCCCGGTCGTCGTCGGCGCCGGCAAGCACCTGTTCGAGGGTGCCGGGTTCGACACCACCCACCTGAAGCTGGCGGACCTGCACCGGTTCGACTCCGGGATCGTCATCCACGTCTACGCCCCGAAGTAGTCGGAGCAAGCCCGGAGTAGCCGAAGCGAGCCCGGAGTAGCCGAAGCGCGAACACTCAGGCCCGGTCCCCGTCCAGCAGGGACAGGGCCTCCTCGGGCGTGTGCTCGCCGCCGCGCGCGAACAGGTCGGCGAAGCCGGGCTCGGCGGCACGGGCCGCGGCCGTGATCCGGTCCACCTCCTCCCGCTCCGACACCGACATCGGCTGACCGTTCTTCTGCCGCGTGGCGTCGGCGGCCCCGAGCAGCTGCGCGGCCAGGCCGGGGCGCCCGTCGAGCACCAGGGCGTCGGCCATGCCCACCAGCGCCCACGCCATGCCGGACGGGGTGCACACGTCGAAGGCCTCCCGGTGCCAGGTCAGCGCCGCCGCCGGATCGTTGCGCAGCCCGGCCAGGAACCCCAGCTCGGCCAGCACCATCGACAGGTAGGGCGGGTAGTTGTCGGCGGTCTGCTGCTGCCGGGCCGACGCCAGCAGCCACCGCAGGTGTTCCTCGGCCGTGTCCAGCCGGCCGGACCGGCGGGCGGCGAACGCCAGGCTGATCGTGGCGAACACCTCGATCACCCGGAGCCCCTGCTCGGCGGTGAGCCGCTTCGCCTGTTCGCCGTACTCGTAGGCGTGTGTGTAGTCGCCGACCTGCACCGAGATCCACGCCAGCCAGCCCAGCCGGCCGGCCACGTCGGACCACAGCCCCAGGTCCTCGGCGATGCGCAGGCCCTCGCGGCTCAGCCGGGCCGCCTCCGCGTGGTCGCCGGTCATGTCCGCCAGACCGATCAGCCAGTCGGTCGCCTGGAGCACACCCCAGTCGTCACCCAGCTCGCCGAACAGTTCGGCGCTGCGCCGGGCGTCGTGCTCCAGCGCGTCCTGGTCGACCCGAACGTGGGCGAGCATGGCCCGGATGCCTAGCACCGCAGCCTCACCCCAGCGGTCCCCGGTGGCGCGGAACGTCTCCAGCGCCCGCTCCAGCAGCTCGCCGGTGGCCGTCGCGTCGCCGAAGTCGATGATCGAGGTCGCGAGGAACCACTCGGCCCGGGCGCGGCCGGCCGGATCCGCCGTCCGGTCGTACCGCTGCAGCACCTCGAACGCACGCTCCTGCCCGGCCTGCCCCTGCCGGATCGCCAGGCCGGCCTCCCATGCCTCGACGGCGGAACGGAGGGCGGCGGGTGCGTCCCCCGGCACGGCCAGCGCGCCGGCCAGCGCCCGGCGCGCCTCGGCCAGGCGGCCGCGGAGGAACCAGTACCAGACCAGCGCTTTGGCCAGCCGCAGCGCCGGCACGGCCGCGCCCGCACGGCGGAACGTCTCCATGGCCACCCGCAGGTTCGCGGCCTCGGCGTCCAGCCGGTGCAGCCACTCCCGCTGGCCGGGCCCGCGCAGCCGCGGCTCGGCCTGCTCCGCCAGGGCCAGGTAGTGGTCGGCGTGGCGGCGCCGCTGCTCGTCCTCCTCGCCGGCCTCGCGCAGCCGGTCCAGGCAATACGCGGACACCGACTCCAGCAGCCGGAACCGGGGCCCCTCGGTGCGCGTCACCAGCGAGCGGTCCACCAGCCCGGCCAGCACGTCGAGCACCTCGCCGCCGCACACCGCCTCGGCCGCGGCGAGAGTGCATCCGCCGGCGTGGACGGCCAGCCGGCGCAGCACGGCCCGCTCGTCCTCGGCCAGCAGCTGCCAGCTCCAGTCGATCACCGCGCCCAGGGTGCGCTGCCGTTCGGGCGCGTCACGCGGACCGTGGCGCAGCAGCCCGAACCGGTCCTGCGGCACACGCAGCCGGGTGGCCAGCTCGGACACGCCGAGCGCGGGCACCCGCGTCGCGGCCAGCTCCAGCGCCAGCGGGATGCCGTCGAGCCGCCGGCAGATCTCGGCCACGACCGCAAGGCCGGCCGCGGTCTCCGGCGCCGAAGCCAGCCCGGCCCGTGCCAGGAAGAGTTGTACCGCGGGGGAGCGGGCCAGCCGGCCCGGGTCGTCGGTGTCGGGGACGTCCAGCGGCGGCAGCTCCCAGCGGGCCTCACCGCGCAGCCGCAGCGGTTCCCGGCTGGTGGCCAGCACCCGCAGGCCGGGCGCGACCGGCAGCAGCTCGCCGAGCAGCCCGGCCATCTGCTCGACCACGTGTTCGCAGTTGTCCAGCACCAGTAGCGCCCGGCGGTCCCCCAGCGCGGTCGCCAGGCGGTCACCCGCCGGTTCCGAACCGCCCTGCGGATCCGGGATGGACAGCGCGGCCAGGACCGGCTCGGCCGGGTCGCCCTGCCCGTCCCAGGCGGTGAGGTCGACGAGCCATGCGCCGCCCGGATACGTCTCGGCGACGGCCCGGCCGACCGCCACGGCCACGCTGGTCTTGCCGACCCCGCCCGGGCCGGTGAGCGTGACGAGCCGGCCGGACGCCAGCAGCTCCCGGATCCGCTGGACCGCCGGTTCGCGGCCGATCAGGTCGGTGACCGGCGCCGGCAGGTTGGTGACCGGCCGCTGGTTCGCCGGGGCCGCCGGTGCCGGCGGGGCCTCAGCGGGGTCGCCGGCCAGGAGGGCGCGGTGGAGCGCGGCGAGCTCCGGGCCGGGGTCGAGGCCGAGCTCGTCGGCGAGCTGCTGCCGCATCTGGTGGAAGCTGTCGAGGGCCTCGCTCGTCCGGCCGGCGCGATGCAGGGCGCGCATGTGGGTGGCCCGCAGCCGCTCCCGGTACGGGTGCAGGGTCACCTGCTCGCCCAGCTCGCCGGCCAGCTCGCGGTGCTCACCCAGGTCCAGCCGGGCCTCCGCGTGCGCCTCGACGGCGGCCAGCCGCTGCTCCTCCCACCGGGCCGCGGCCGCGCGGGTGAACTCCTCGTCGGCGAAGTCGGCCAGGGCCGGCCCGCGCCACAGGCCCAGTGCCTCGGCGAGCAGCCCGGCGCGGGTCCGGGGGTCGTCGGCCGTCTGCGCCGCTTCGTTCAGCAGTGCCGCGAACCTTGTGGCGTCGACGGCCTCGGGCGTGGTCCGCAGCGCGTAGCCGGGGGCCTGGGACACCACGAGGTCCCGCCCGCCCGACTCGGCCCCTTCGAGGGCGCGGCGCAGCTGTGAGACCCGAACGTGCAGTGCGGCACTGGGATCGGCGGGGGCAGCCTCGCCCCAGAGCGACTCGACCAGCCCGTCGACGGATACCGCACGGCCCTCGTGGACCAGGAGAGCGGCGAGCAGGCCCCGGACCTTCCGTCCGGGAACCGTGACCGGCTCACCCTTGTCTGTCCACACGGCCAGCGGCCCCAGCGCCCCGAATCGCACGCACCCAGGCTACTGTCCATGAACTGTGGCGGCCGCCCCGGAGAACCGGGCCGGATGTCGTTCGCCGTGCTGTTCACGCCGACGGCGTGAAGCCGTGGGGGGCACGCCGCCGGCGTGAGCTTGTGGTGGTGGATGCGCGGTCTCAGACCGGGTGCTTGAGCCCGACCTCGACCTGCCGGCGCGTCGACCAGCCGGTCTTCAGGCAGGTGAACAGCCCGACGTACCGCAGCCACCAGCCGATGTACAGGTTCAGCGCCGCGGAGAGCGGTGCCAGCGCCCAGACGGACAGCTGCTGGGCGAACGTCTGGTCGGGCCGGCGCACCGTCAGGTACGGCATCATTGAGAGGTACGACACGAACGCGAACGCGGCCAGGAACAGCCACACGACCTGACCGGTGGCGATCGGGTGGATGATCAGCACCATCGGCATCGCGCCGGTGAACCACACGAACGACACGAACAGCCACAGCGTCAGCCACCAGATCGGCCGCCACGGCGGGAACACCCGCAGCAGCCACAGGTTGCCCCAGAAGAACGAGCGGTGCCAGCGGACGCGCTGCTTCGTGAGGTGTTGCAGGTACCGCGGGTGGAGCGTGAACCCCCAGCAGGAGCGCTGGAACAGCGTCCGGCCCTCCAGCAGGGAGTAGCGGGTCAGCATGGCGTCGTCGCCGTACTGCATCTGCCGGCCGAAGATGCGGTGGCTCAGGTAGTGGTGCAGGTACTTGTGGACCACGTCGGCGCGGTAGAACGCCAGCCCGCCGGTGTTGACGGCCACCGACGACAGCATCGAGTGGGAGGCCCGGCCGTTGAGGAAGCTGCACACGAACGACAGGTCGACGAGCCGGGACAGCAGGTTGCTGTTCCAGTTCGAGCCGAGGAGGAAGCCGCACACCGACGTCACCCGCGGGTCGGCGAACGGCGCGACGCCCTTGCTGATCGCGTCGGTGCTGCCGAGTTCGACATCGGAGTCGACGGTCATGAAGATGTCCGCGTTCGGATCGGCGCGGATGGCGATCGCCTGCGCCTCCCGCTTCCCGGCGGGCAGGTGCAGGGTGTAGCGGGCCTCGAGCGAGGCGGGGCACTCGAAGTTACGCCACCGCTCGAACACGGCGCGGAGCTTCGGCTCGCGGTAGCCGTTCTCGACGACGTGCAGGCGTTGCGGAAGGCGCTGCTGCCGGGCGACGGAGCGCAGCATGGCCAGGAACATCGCCGGGTCCTCGTTGTGGACCGGCACGATCACGCACACCCGCAACCCGGCCAGGCGTCCGATGCGGCCCGGCCGGGGGCGGATGTCGTGGTGGAAGTACGGCACCACGGCGGTGAAGATCAGTGCCACGAACGCGACGGCGACGATGGTGTCGAGGCTGGTCACCTCGCTGCCGATGAGCTCGAGCACGTGGTGCCAGCCGAAGAGGCCGGCGAGTACGAACGCGGTGACCGTTATGAGGATCGATCCGTTTCGACGGGTGCGGTGAGCCGACGACGTCGGCCGGTGGACCACAGCACGAGACCCGCGGCGATAAGTACCCCCGCTACTACGAGGGCGGCGACGGGCTGCGCCAAGGCGACGCCGCCGATCGTGATCGCTCCGATGCCGGTCACCGGCAGTCTTCCGTACATTACGCTCCTTTACCTGAGGTTGGTGGTTGGCGACCGTCGCGCCCAGCACGTCGAGCGGCACCACAGCGGTGCGATCGAGGTCGGGATCCATGGCCTGCGCTGGAACGACCACGGTCGGTTCGTCGTCGGAAAAGCCGACCTCGGTGAGCTCGCGCATGGCACCTTCCATGACGTGGTGCGGACGGTGCCCCTCGCACAGGACACCGTCCGCGAATCCGCAGGACGCTGAGCACAAACAGGTGTTGGCTGATCGACCCGCCGCGGCGGGCGGGAGCGACACCGCGCACACGGGAGGGCGCGCCGGTCGCCGGCGTCAACCTTGGTTCTGCAACTTTCGGCCTGCAAGCGGACTCGTCGATATCTCACCCGGTGAATCACCCAAGGTGAGGGGTTTTGCCCGCGATGCGCCGTTGGCGGAGCGGGACGGTCACACACCACATCGCCGGACGTCGAACTACGGGTCCGTCCGGCGTCAGCCGGAACACGTTCGCGGTGAACGGCTACGCCGACGGGCTCGGCATGGGCGGTGCGCAAGTCGAGACCGCCATGAACATGGTGCGCCGCCTCGGAGGGTGAGATTCAGCACGTTTGCGGGGTGAAGATCCGGGGTACCGAGGGAATTCGATGACGATCGGTACAACGGAAGGTCGGCATGGATAAAGCGGTGCTGAACAGGGACGGAACGATGCGAGAGGAGCCTGGCGGCGCAAGGTCCGCCGAGCAGCAGGACGACCCGATGGCGTGGTTGTTCCTGGAAGCCGACAAGGTGACCGGCCCGCTCGCCGACGAGCGGTTCATCCTGTAGCACCGGGTCCCCGCACTCCACCGGCCCCCGGACCGGGAAGCACGTCCACGTCCGTGGCGTGCATCGGCTTGCCGCACGCCGAACAGTGCGGCTCGACGTGGCCGATCTCGCCGCAGGCGTGGTGCCGGTAGAGCACCGGCGGGCCGGCCTCGCCCGCGGTCCAGCGGTCGCCCCAGCGGGCCATCACGAGCAGCAGGTCGCAGAGCTCCAGCCCCTTCGCGGTCAGCACGTATTCGTGGCGGGGCGGGCGGCTCGAGTATTCGCGGCGCGCCATGATGCCCTGGTCGACCAGCCAGGCGAGGCGCTGCGTGAGCACCTTGCGGGAGATGCCGAGGTCGCTCTGCAACTGGTCGAACCGGTTGATGCCCACGTAGACGTCCCGGAGGATCAGTGGCGACCAGGGCTCGCCGATGACGTCCAGCGTGCGGGCGATCGAGCAGGCCATGTCGCCGAACTGCGTGCGTTGCATGCGTAGATCCTACCGACTGGGTTCCCTCAGGAGACTCTTCCTGCTAGGTTAGTTCCTTGAGGGAACTCTATCGGGAGGTGTACATCATGAGCCGTCCCCAGGTCGTATCGGCGCAGGAGGAGCGGGAGGACTTCCCACCCGGCCGGCCGCAGACCCCGACGATGCGGTGGCTGCGGCTGCACGACGAATGCGAGGAGCGGTCATGACGGCGCTGACCGACGACGTCCTGCGCCTGGTCGACGACGTCAACATCGCCCACATCGCGACCGTGCTGCCCGACGGCGCGCCGCACTCCGTGCCGGTCTGGATCGACCGCGAGGGCGACCGCCTCGCGGTGCTGACCTCGCCCCGCTCGCGCAAGGCCCGGAACCTGGCGGCGGAGCCGCGCGTCGCGATCTCGATCGTCCAGCACCAGCGGCCGAACGAGACTGCGCTGGTGCGCGGCCGGCTTGCCGAGGTCGTCGACGGCGACCGGGCCTGGGGGATCATCGACCGGATGTCGGTCAAGTACACCGGCGGCCCCTACCCGCTGCGGACCGACCGGGTGGTGCTGCTGTTCGAGGTGGAGCACGCGCAGGCGATCGCTTTCTGAGCCTTCGGGCGAAGGCCGGCCCGGTGCAACCGGGCCGGCCCGCGCGGCGTCAGCCGGTGTAGCCGGCGAAGATCCTGCTGAACTCGTACGGCTGCTGGGGGATGTTCGTGCACATGTAGAGCGCCCCGTTGCAGGCGTTGCGGTCGCGGGACGCCTCCCAGAAGGACAGCATGCCCAGGTGGTTCGTCTGGGCGAAGCTGACCAGCTGGCGGGCGTCGTTCTGGTCGTACGTGCCGCCGTCGTCGTTCTTGCCGAGCATCGGGGTCACACCGACCATCCGCCAGACCTGGGCGTCGGTCTTGGCCGGGTACAGGCTCTTGAGCTGAGCGAACGTCGACTGCGCGGCCTGCACCGCGAAGTTGCCGTAGTCGCCGCTCGACCGCTGGTAGTCCATCGCCATGACGTTGACCAGGTCGAGGTTGACGCCGGCGTCCCGCGCCGACCGTACGACGTTGAGGCCGTCGGCGGTGAGCCCCTCCGGCAGGACCGGCAGGGTCAGCGAGATCTTCAGGCTCGGCCGGGCGGCCTGGAGCAGGGCCAGTGCCTGCGACCGGCGGTTCACCGAGGTCGGGTCGGCGACGGCCGCGCCCTCGATGTCGAGGTCGATGTACTGCAGCGCGTACGCGTCGACGACCGCCTGGTACTCGGCGGCCACGGCGGCCGGGGTCGAGCAGGCCTGGGCGAGCTCGATGCCGCTCGCGCCGCCGAACGAGATCTTGACGTCGCCGCCGCGCGCCCGGATCGCGTCGATCTGGTCCTTGGCCCAGGCGGCACGCGGGTCGTAGGCGTTGAACCAGGAGGCCTTGCAGCCGGCGCTGTTGACGAACGCGAGCGTGAAGCTCTTGAGGTTGCCGGCGGTGGCCATGTCCGTCAGGGACGGGGTGGGCCAGGCACCCATGTCGACGTAGGGCGCGACCGGGATGGTGGAGCCGCCACCGCCCCCTCCGCCGGCCGTGGTCGTGGCGCTGACCTGGTTGCTGGCCGGCGAGGTGTTGCCGGCGGCGTCGCGGGCCTTCACGGTGAAGGTGTACGCGGTGGACGCGGAAAGGCCGGCGACGGTACCGCTGGTGCCCGTCACCGTCGCCGCGAGCGTTGCGCCCCGGTAGATGTCGTAGGCGGTGACGCCGACGTTGTCGGTGGACGCGTTCCAGGCGAGGCTGACGCTGGAGGACGTGGTGCCGGTGACACGCAGGTTGCCCGGCGCGGTCGGTGCCTGGGTGTCGGTGCCCCCTCCGCCGCCGCCCGTGCACGCGGCGCCGTTGATCTTGCAGTTGGCCGGCTTGCCGGAGCCGGAGACGAGGAACCCGAACGTCGTCGAGGCGCCCGGGGCGAGCGTGCCGTTGTAGGTGCGGTTGTTCGCGGTGACGTGCGTGCCGGACTGGCTCATCAGCGCGTCCCAGTAACTGCCGAGCGCCGAGCCGCCCGGCAGGTCGAACTCCACCTTCCACGAGGTGACGGTGGCTGCGGTGCCGTTGGTGACGGTGTACTTCGCCTGGTAGCCCGAGCCCCAGTCGGCGTCGTACGTGAGTGTGGCGGTGAGCGAGCCGGCCGCCTGCGCGGGGGTGGTGATCACGGCGATGCCACCGGCCGCCGCGAGGACCGTGGCGGCGGCCAGGACAAGCCGGAGTCGTAGTGCCATCACAGCCTCCAGATGGAGAGTCCCATTGAGGCACAACGATAAATAAACTTAACTAAAAGTCAATACGCCGAGCTCCGGCGCGGTCAGGAGGGCTTGCGGGCCATGGTGGTCTGCAGGGCGCTGACCACCCCGGCCAGCTCGGCGATCAGGCCGCTCACCGTGGTCGGGTCGGTGCCACCGATCGTCACCGACCGGAGCTCCGCCGGCTTGGGCATCCGGCCGACGATCTCCGGCAGCGAGTCGACCAGCCTGGCCTGGATGCTCTCCGGGGACTGGGCGTTGTCGATCGCGGCCCGCTGCCGGACCCGTTCGAGCTCCAGCAGCGCCTGCTCGTGCCCGGCCTGTGCCCGCGCCGCCGCGACCGCCAGCTCGCCCTCGACCTTCAGGCGGTCGAGCTCTGTCTCGCGCTCGATGCGCAGCCTGCCGATCTCGGCCTCCTCCGCCGCCCGCTCGCGCTCGAGCGCCAGCGCGTGGCGGTTCGTGGCGTCCTGGAGGTCGGCGAGGGCGCGGGCGTCCTCCTGCTCGCGCCGCGCGCGGCGCAGGCGCTCGGCGGCCTCGCGGTCGAACTGGAGGGCCGCGCCGCGGGCGCGCAGGTCGGCGAGGTCCCGCTCGTTCTCGATCACCTGCGTCTCGCGGAGGCGGCCCGCGGCCAGCTCCCGTTCGCCGATCGCCTCGTCGGCGGCCAGTTCGGCGAGGCGGGCGATCCGGCCCTGCTCGGCGCGGTACGGCTTCTGCAGGTTCTCCCACAGGCGCGCCGAGCTGACCACCGCCTCCTTGATCTGTACGGTGACGATCCGCAGCCCGACACCCTCGGCGACGGCGCGCAGCCGCGCGGTCAGCTCCTCGATGATCGGCTGCTTGTCGCTGAGGACGGCGCTGACGCTCAGCGTGGCGACCTTGTCCTTGACGGCCGCCTCCGCCTGCTCCTTGAGCTGGAGGTTGACCACGCGCATCGGGTCCTCCGCGTCGCCGAAGTCGAGCTTGCGGTACGCCGTGGCGAAGTCCTCGATGATCCACTGGACGTAGGCCTGGACGAGCACACCCTGCAGCTCACTGCAGATGCAGTACGCGTTGATGAGGATCGTCTGCATCGCGCCGGGCACGACGAGATAGGAGTCGGTCGCCGGGTTGTACCGGAAGGACACGCCGAGGCCGACGTGCAGCGGCTCGCCCCGCCCGCGGCGGGTGTGTACGACAAAGGCGTTCGGCGGCACCAGCACCGTCTTCCACCGGCCGAACCCGGTGATGCGGACCTCGACCGCGCTCGAGGTGGGCTGCCCGCCGTCGCCGCCCTGCCGCCCGCCGCGGGGCGGTGGACCGGGGGCGCTCGCCTTGGCCGGCGCCGGCGCGCGCTTGGACCGCAGGTCCGCCTCCAGGCGCTCCTGCTGCTTGACCACCTGGTCGAGGTACGCGTTGCTGGTCGACATCGCCGGCTCCTCGTCGGGGAAGACTGTCCGTGGAGGCGCCCAGTCTTCCCAACGGTGTCAAGGCGCAGGGCATGATCGACTGGTGCGCGGGTAGTACGGCGAAATGTCCGAGACGCGTCCGATCCTGGTCACCGGCGCGGGCGGGGCGGTCGGTGCGATCGGCCGCCGGGTCGTCGAGACCCTGCGTGCCCGCGGCCTTCCCGTGCGCGCCTTCGTCCACCACGAGGACGAGCGGGCCCAGGCGCTGCGCGCCACCGGCGCCGACGTCGTCGTCGGCGACCTCACCCGCGGCGACGACGTGCTCCGCGCGATGACCGGCTGCGGGCGGGTGTACTTCGGGATGAGCCCGTCGTCCGGCTACCTGGAGGCGACCACCGTCGCGGCCGTCGCCGCGCGACAGGTCGGGGACCTCGAGGCGTTCGTCAACATGTCGCAGATGACGGTCTCGCAGATGACCCTCATCAGCACGGTCGAGTCGCGCCAGCACCGCCTGCAGTGGCTCGGCGAGCGGGTCCTCGGCTGGTCCGGGCTGCCCGTCGTCGAGATCCGCCCGACGGTGTTCATGGAGAACCCGATGCTCACCGCGTCGATCGTCGACTCGATCGCGCGGGACGGCACGATCCGGCTGCCGTTCGGCTCCGCCCGTACCTCGCCCGTCCTGGCCGCGGACGTGGCCGCGGTCGTCGCGGAGGTCCTCGCCGATCCGGCGCCGCACCTGCTCCAGGCGTACGAGCTGACGGGTCCCGGCGCGGTGACCGGGGTGGAGCTGGCGCTGCAGTTCGCGGAGGCGCTCGGCCGGCCGGTCGCCTACGTCGACATGCCGTACCGCCAGTGGGTCGACGAGGTCCTCGCGCCGCTCGGCCTGCCGGAGCACCTGGCCGAGCACCTGGCGACCATGGCGCGGCTGCACGCCCTCGGGCGCTACGACCGGTACACCCGCGACGTCGAGCGGATCCTCGGCAGGCCCGCCCAGGGCGTCGGGGAATACGTGGCGCAGCTGCCGCGGGAGACGCTCGACCGGCTCTCGCCCGTGGCGACCGGCCGCCGCCACACCGGTCGATGAACCCGGTGTGGCGGCGTGGGTCGGTCGGTGATTACGGCAGCTGGTAGTTCTCGGTCAGCGCCGCGCCGCGCTCCGGCTTGTACTGGTCGAAGCCGCGCGGGTTGCACTGCAGGCCACCGTTGATGCAGTGGTTCGACAGGGCGGCCAGGATCGGCGCTTCCCACGCGTTGTAGAAGTCGTAGTGGAACGAGTAGCCGCGTCCGCTGGAGAAGTGGACGTCGGCCATGTTGCCGCTGACCGGCCACGCCATCTTGAACTCGATCATCGGCACGGCGACCGGGTGGGACGACGGGCAGACCCCGACGACCGGGTAGGCCATGTGCGACTTGTGGTCCGGCGTGTCCAGGTGCAGGCCGTCCCAGCAACTGGGGGCCTGGAACCGGACGTTGAGCTGGCTGCCCGCGGCGCAGTTGGCGGGGATGTCCCAGTTGCGGACGCTGTCGCCGCACTCGAAGCCCTCGACCGTGCCGGGGTGGTTCTTGAACTCGTCCAACGTGGACGACGGGCTGCCGACGACGTAGCGCAGGCCGGCCGGGAACGGCCGCACGCTGCGGTAGTCGATGACGCCGCTCTTGTAGTAGATGACCTGTGGGCCGACCGGCTGGACGGCGGCGGTGCCGTTGTAGAGCGTCGGCATCCAGTACGCACTCTTGTCACCCGGCGTCACGCACGCGGTGCCGCCGGCCTGCAGCGACTGCAGCGTCGTGTTGGCGTTGGTCGTGGTGTTGCCCATGAACGTGTGCGAGTGCGAGGCGCCGGGCAGGCCGAAGAACACGATCGGGTCGTCGGGCAGGTTGCTGCGGCTCACCGAGCAGTTCGCCTGGAACTCGTGGTGCGTCGTGAGCGGGTTGGTCTGCGGCGGGATCGCCGTCGAGGGCACCACGCCGGTGACGGGCGGGTTGGCCATCACGTAGCCGGGGCCGCCGGTCGGCGGGGGCGTGGAGCCGGAGGTGCCGTAGACCTTGAACTCGATGAGCGAGTAGCCGTAGCCGGTGCCGCGCTGGGTGCCGTACATCCGCACGTACCGGCCGGTGCCGTTGACGTCGAGGGTCTGCGTGCCGCCGGTCCCGGTGGTCGTGCTGTAGATGGAGGTCCAGGCGTTGCCGTCGGGCGAGGTCTGGATCTGGAACGCCTTCGCGTACGCCGCCTCCCACTGCAGGACGACCTGGGAGATGGTGGCGGTCGAGCCGAGGTCGACCCGCAGCCACTGCGGGTCGCTCCACTGGCTGCCCCAGCGGGTGGCGTTGTTGCCGTCGACCGCGGCCGTGGCAGGCGTCTCGCCGAGTTCGGTCGAGGAGGCGAGGGCGGGGCGGCCCTGCGACAGCAGGGTGCCGGTGGCGGCGTCGGCGGCGGTGAGCTGGAGGGCGCCGACCACGACCGACGCGACGACGGTGGTGCTGACCGCGAGCGGGGCGAGGATTCTTCTGAGCCGGGGTCTGCCTGCGGTTCCTGTTCTCAAGGGGAGCTCCCAGGGGTGTGTGACGGCGTGAGGCGGTCACGCCGCGGACCGGCGCGTCGCAGCGCCGGTGGGCGGGTCGAACGCTTGGAGAGCGCTCTCCCAGATGGTGCTCCCGGTGGGGCTGTTCGTCAATACGTCACGCCGTCGAGGTGCCGTCATTCGGTACAAGTCGGGCGGCACTACGCATGGAGAGGAGAGCGCTCTCCAGTGCAAGGGTCGGGCTCTGATCGGCCTCTGGTAGGAGCCGTCCTCATCCCTGAGGCCGGAGGTCGGGCGTCCGGCAGGAAGAGCCGGCCGGGCGGAAGACGGCACCGTCAGGGCATGACAACACTCCAGCACGCATCCGTCGCATCCGTCGCCGGCAGCGCCCGGCGGGCCGCCCGGTGGCACCGGCCGCTCATGCTCGTCGCGGCCGTCATGGCTGTCCTCGCCGTGTGGAGCGCCGCCGGCCTGCTCCTCGACGACCGCCTGGTCGGCGGCGTCCCCGTCTGGCTCAAGCCCTTCAAGTTCGCGGTCTCGTTCGTGTTGTACTGCATGACGCTCGCCTGGATGATCACGCTGGTCGAGCGCCGCAAGCGGCTGGCGCACTGGGCCGGCACGGCCGTCGCGGTCAGCGGCGCCTTCGAGGTGCTGCTCATCGCCGGGCAGGCGGCCCGCGGCCGGGCGAGCCACTTCAACTCCACGACGCCGTTCGACGACTTCGTGTGGACCGCGATGGGTGCCACCATCTCCGTCCTGTGGGTCGGCACGCTCATCCTCGCCGTGCTGCTCTTCCGGTCCGGCATCACTGACCGCGCGAACCGCTGGGCGGTGCGGCTCGGCGTGGTCCTGTCCATCGTCGGCATGTCACTGGGCACGCTCATGCTGCTGCCGTCGGCGTCGCAGCGGGAGAAGCTCGCGGCCGGCGAGGACACGATCATCGGCGCGCACAGCGTCGGCGTCGAGGACGGCGGGTCCGGCATGCTGCTCACCGGCTGGAGCACCACCGGCGGCGACCTGCGCATCCCGCACTTCGTCGGCCTGCACGCCCTGCAGCTGCTGCCGGTGCTCGCGATGCTGCTGGCGCTGCTGGCCCGGCGGACGCCGCGGCTCACGCCCGACCGGCGGGCCCGGCTCGTCCTGCTCGGCGCCGCCCTCTTCACCGGCCTGCTCGCCCTGGTCACCTGGCAGGCGCTGCGCGGGCAGCCGCTCATCCACCCGGACACGCTCACCCTGACCGCCGCCGGACTCCTCGCCTCGGCCGGCGCGGGCGGGACCGCCGCGATCCTTCGATGAAGCCCTATCGTGGAGCCGTGCTCACCCGGATGTTCGACGAGCGGTACGCCTCAGCCAGGCTGCTCCTGCTCTCGCTGAGCGGCGTCGGATACCTCCTGCTGCTGCGCAACCCGGCCGAGCCGCGCAACTGGGTCGACTGGGCCGCCGATCTCACCGAGTTCGCGCTCGTCCCGCTGTGCGCCCGCCTCCCGTTCGCGGGCGCACTCGCGCAGACGGCGGTCCTCGCGGTCGCCTCGCTGTGCGGCGAAGGGCAGACGGTCATCCCCACGGTCGGGTCGAGCTGGGCCGCGCTGGAGCTCGCGCTGCACAGCCCCGGCCCGAAGCTGTGGATCGTCACCGCCGCGCTCTTCGGCGTGAACTATGCCGACGACTGGCACAAACTGCCCGGCGAGGCGCTCGGCGTCACGTACAACACCCTCATCCTGGTCGGCGTCCCGGTGTTGTTCGGCGCGAACATCCGCGCCACGCGGCAGCTGGCCCGGCAGGCCGAGGCCCGGGCCACGGAAGAGGAGCGGCGACGGCTGTCCGAGACCCGGGCGGCGCGGGCCGACGAGCGCACCGCCATCGCCCGGGAGCTCCACGACGTCGTCGCGCACCACGTCGCCTCGATCGTGCTGCGGGTCGGGGTGGCCCGGCACGTGCTGACCGGCGGCGCCCGGCCCGACCCGCGCACCGTCGCGGTCCTCGACGACGTGCACGCCACCGGCACCGCCGCGCTCGCCGACCTGCGGCAGCTCGTCACCGTGCTGCGTGCCCCCGAGGCCGGCACCGTCGCGGGATCCCCCGCCGTCGTGTCGATCGAGCCGGAGTCGTTGCCCGCCGCGCTCGAGGCCGCCGCCGACCGGGCCCGGCAGACCGGCGTGACGGTCGACGCCGACATCGATCCGGAGGTGTCCACATTGGATGCGGTACGGGGACTGGCCGTGCTCCGACTGACCCAGGAGGCCCTGACGAACGTCGCCCGGCACGCCGGTCCGGCCGCGCACGCCCGGCTCGTCGTGCGGATGCGGGACCGGGCCGTGGAGTGGTCGGTGACGGACGACGGAGGGTCCGGCCCCGTCGTGCCGGCGCCCGGCACCGGCCACGGCATCGTCGGGATGCGCGAGCGGGTGCAGGTCCTCGGCGGGAGACTCGAGGCCGGTCCGGTCGTCGGCGGTGGCTGGGCGCTGGGCACCGTGTTGCCGGCGGCGGCATGATCAGGGTCCTGCTCGTCGACGACCAGCGGCTCGTGCGGGCCGGGCTGCGGATGCTGTGCGACGCCGAGCCGGACCTCGACGTCGTCGGCGAGGCCGACAACGGCCGCGACGCCGTCCGGCTCGCCGACGAGCTGCATCCCGACGTCGTGGTCATGGACCTGCGCATGCCCGGGATGGACGGCACCACCGCGACCGCGCGGATCCGGGACGCCCACCCCGCGTGCCGGATCCTCGTGGTGACCACGTTCGACGACGACGACCACCTGTACCCGGCGCTGGCCGCCGGCGCGTGCGGCTTCCTGGTCAAGGACGCCGCCCCGGCTGAGCTGCTCGACGGCATCCGCAAGGCCGCCGAGGGGGAGAGCCCGTTCAGCGCCGGCGTACTGCGGCGGCTGGTGTCGCGGGCGGTCACCGCGCACGGTGCGGCGGAGGCGGTCCAGCCACCCGGGGCGGTGGCGCTGCCCGGCCTGACCGCCCGTGAGCGCGACGTGCTCGCCCTCGTGGGCGAGGGGCTGTCGAACCAGGAGATCGCCGACCGCCTGCACCTGGGCGTGACGACGGTGAAGACCCACATCACCGGGCTGATGACCAAGACCGGCGCGCCGAACCGGGTGCGCCTGGCGATCCTGGCCGTCCAGAGCGCCGGCCCTCAGAGTCGCTGAGGGACCCGCAGGCCCATGTCGCGGTAGGCGTGGTCGATCAGTGAGGCGTACGAGGCGATCATGCGCGTGTGGCTGAAGCGCTCGCGGCTGCCGAGCAGCGACGGCGTGAACTCGGCGCGCCGGGCGACCGCCTCGGACCAGGCGGCGCTGATCGCGTCGGGGTCCGGCGGGGTGATCAGCCCGTGTCCGGCGACGATGATCGCGGTGTCGCCGACGTCGGTGGAGACCGGGACGGCACCGCACATCGCGCCCTCGATGAGGCACAGCGGCGCGGCCTCGCCGCTCGCCGAGGTGAGCGCCACGACGTCGGAGGCGGCGTAGACGGTCTCCATGTCGCGGCGGATCCCCAGCAGGTGCAGGCGGGCGAGGCTGCGCGGCTCGTCGGCGAACACGTCGTTGAGCAGGCCGCAGAGTTCGACGTTGGCGGTGCTCATCCCGGCACCGCACATGAGGACGTGGCCGCTGGGATCGCGTTCCAGGAACCGGCGGGCGGCCCGGAGGAAGAGCGGCACGTTTTTCATCGGGTCGTAGCGGGCCGCGAGCGTGACCACGTCGGCCTTCGGGGGGACACCGAGCGACCGGCGCAGCGTCGCCCGGCGGCGGGCCGGCACCGGCTGGAACCGTGTCAGGTCCACCCCGTTGGGGACGACGCGCAGGAGCCCGCCGGGGATGCCGGCCGCCTGGTACGCCGCGCGCGTCGACTCGGCACAGCAGATCGCCGCGGCGACCCGGCCGTCGGCGACCGCGGTCTTGAACTCGTCGAGCGCGCTGCCCTGGTTTTCCGGGTCGGAGCGGTGCAGGCAGACGATGACCGGCTTGCGCGGGAAGTCCGGCCGGTTGACGAGCCGGAGCGGCTGCTCCTTGAGCGACATGATGATGTCCGCGTGCTCGGCGTGGTGGACGGCGGTCGCCACCTCCGCCGCGCTGAACGCCTTCCGGGGCGCGGTGTCGCCGCCGATCCGGCGGCCCAGCGACGTGACCTGGATGCCGACCGCGCTCAGCGAGCGGTACGACGCGTCCTCCTCCATCCGCTGCAGGATGGTCTCCCGGCGCATCGCGCCGTAGATGCTCAGCACCGAATGCTGATGACTGCCCCCGGTGTGCAGCCCGGCCACGACGGTGCTGTGCAGGGCCCGGGCGCCGCCCGAGAAGAAGCCCTCATAGATCGACATCACGCGCAGTTGGCTTGTCACGGGCAAATCATCGCCCGGTCTGTCAGGTTGGAACAGCGTTCCTCCGGTGAACTGTGCGTTTCGTAGAAATCACGGCTTGGGTGAGGGCCTCACCCGATTTCGGTGTGTGACGGTCACGATGCGGGTGAGCTGCGGATTCGGGTCGTTCGCCGGAGCCGGGACGGCGTATCCTGCCGGGCGTTGACGGCGGCCCGCAGCGCGGCCGTCCGTGCCACGGCTCCAGCAGTACAAGCCTCAACCGGGCTGTACGAGCCCCGACTCGTAGGCCAGGATCACCAGCTGCACCCGGTCCCGCACGCCGAGCTTCATGATCGCCCGCGTCACGTGGGTCTTGGCGGTGAGCGGGCTGATGTACAGCTCCCGGGCGATCTCGTCGTTCGACAGCCCACCGGCGACCAGGCGGACCACCTCGACCTCCCGCGGGGTCAGGACGGCCAGCCGGTCGCCGGTGGCTCCGGCAGGACCCGTGGTCCGGAGCGGGCGGCGGGAGAACTGCCCGATGACCCGGGCCGTGACGCTGGGGGAGAGCAGCGCCTCGCCGGCGGCGACGACCCGCACCGCGCGGCGCAGGTCGTCGGGCTCGACCTCCTTGGTGAGGAAGCCGCTGGCGCCGGCCCGCAGCGCGGCGAACACGTTCTCGTCGGTCTCGAAGGTGGTAAGGATGACAACCTTCGTGCCGACGAGCGCGGGATCGCCGACGATCTGCGCGGTGGCGGCGATGCCGTCGAGGCCGGGCATCCGGATGTCCATCAGCACCACGTCGGGACGGTGGCGGCGGGTCTCGCGGACCGCCTCGTCGCCGGTCGACGCCTCGGCCACCACACTGAGGTCCCGCGCGCGCCGCAGCAGGCTGCCGAACCCGGCCCGGACGAGCGCCTGGTCGTCGGCGAGCAGGACCTTGACGGTCGGGTTGCCGGTCGGGTTGCTGTTCATGCCGGAATCTTCGCGTGTACCTCGAAGCCGCCGCCGTCCGCGTTACCGGAGCGGAAGGTGCCGGCGAGCGCCGCGACCCGCTCGGCGAGGCCGGTGAGCCCGTGTCCGGGCGGCGCCGAGGAGCCCGCCCCGTCGTCGCGGACGGTGACCTCCGTCGGCCGCCCGGCGGCGCCGGAACCCCCGTAGCTGACCGCCACCCGGACGGTTGTCGCGCCGGCGTGCCGGACGGCGTTCGTCAGTGCCTCGCGCACGATCCGGGACGCCACGAGCCGTACCGCCAACGGGGTCTCTTCCTCGTCACCGGTCACCTCGAGGGTCGTGCGGAGCCCGGTGGCACGCACCCGCGCGACGAGGTCGTCCAGCGGCAGCGGCTCGGCCGGCGGCAGCCGGTCGTCCCGCAGCACACCGACCAGCGACGACAGGTCAGCCATCGCCTTGCGCCGCACGTCCTGCGCCAGGCGCAGCGCGTCGCGGGCCTCGTCGGGGGCGGTGTCGAGGGCGTCGGCGGCGACGTTGACGTGCACCCCGACGACGGCGAGCGTGTGCGCCACGGCGTCGTGGACCTCCTGGGCGACCCGCAGGCGTTCGGCGGTGCGCTGCTCGTCCAGTTCGGTGCGCAGCCGCTGGACGATCTCCTTCTGCCAGCGCAGCCAGTTGCGGTACGACAGGGCAGCGGCGATGACCGCGCTGAGCCAGAGCGCCTCGGTGCCGACGTTCGCCGTCGCGCGGCTCGCCGTGTGCGTCAGGACCGTCCAGTCGACGTTGAACGCCGAGAGGGCGTGCAGCACCGCGACGGCGATGACGGTCCTGATGCGCGGCCTCGGGCTCAGCACCGCGGCCACGTAGAGGAACGTCACCGGCCACAGCCAGCCCACGTCGGTCAGGCCGGTGATCCGGAACGCGAGAACGGTGCAGGCGCCGAGCAGCAGGCCGGTGACCGGGTGGCGGCGCTGCAGCCACAGCAGGCCGGCGAGCCAGACGCCGAGGGGCAGCGCGCTGGATCCGCTGAGGGATTCGCCGTTCAGCCCGGTCCCGCTGAGGACACCGACCACGGTCAGGATCGAGAAGACGGCGGTGGTGCGACGGCTCAGCGGCTGCATTGCTGTACCGTCGCATGCTCGATGATCATCACGGTGCGCGGCGCGGCCGGGAGATGCGGCAGCGCACCGGCGACGGCGGTGAGGAGGCCGGCGACCAGGCCGGCGAGGTGATATCGCAGCATGGCGCCGACGCTAGGCGGAGACGCCGGTCGGTTCGTCGTCCGTGCGGAGACACCCGCTCCTACACCATTTGGTGTACACCAACCCGGTCGATGTATTCCCGGTGGCAGGGTGTCCCGGGCTTTCGCGCGCGGCTAGCTTGATCCGGCATGGAGCATCGCTGCGGCAGGCATGTCGTCCTGGCCAACCCGGCCTCGCGCATCCCGATCTGGATGGACTGCGCCGTGCACCGCTACACGCCGGTCCAGATCGAGCGCCGCTTCTCCGACATCGTCGCGCTGGAGTTCTCCGGCGAGGAACTGCTGCAGCTCGGCTGGATCGTCGAGCACGGGATGCTGTAGCCCCGGCCCGGGTTACCGCGTCAGCAGTCCCGGATACAGCAGGGCCAGCTCGTTCGGACAGGCGGCGATCAGCCGCAGCTCGTCGTCGGTGAGCGGGCGGCCGGTCGCCGCGTTGCACAGCTGGACCAGCTTGAACGTCAGCTGTTCGTCCGTCACCTCGACCCCCAGGTCGTCGAACACGTGCCGGAAACCCGCCAGCCCGCCGTATTCGCCGGTGAGGACGATCCGGCCGGCCCGGGTGTGCCGGTCGTGCGGGAACGGCCCCAGTTCCTCGTCGTCGTACAGCTCGTAGTTGCGATGGTCCTTGAGCGCGCCGTCGGCGTGGATGCCGGACTCGTGCGCAAACGCGTTGGGCCCGACACCCGGCTGGTGGTTGGGCAGCGGCTGGCCGAACGCGTACGACGCCCACCAGGCGAACCGCCGCGCCCACGTCAGATCGAGCCGGTCGCCGATCTCGGCGCCGTCCGGCACGCCGAAGCCGTGCCGCAAGGCCAGGATGCACGAGACGAGGTCGGCGTTGCCGGACCGCTCGCCGATGCCGTTGACACAGGTGTTGATCCAGGCGTCCTGTCCCGCGTCGAGGTCGCCGAACGCGCCGGCGAGCGAGTTGGCCACCGCCATGCCGAGGTCGTTGTGGCAGTGCGTCTCGACGGGCATGCCGACGGTGCCGGCGAGCTTCGCGAACCGTTCGCCGATGCGTCCCGGGGTGTCGCCGCCGATCGTGTCGCAGTACCGCAGGCGGTCGGCGCCCGCCTCGCGCGCCGCGATCGCGAACTCGATGAGGAACCCGTCGTCGGTGCGTGAGCCGTCCTCGGCGTTGACGCCGACGGTCTGCGCGCCGGCGGCCTTCGCGGTGCGGACCGCCTCGACCGTCTCGCGGATGAGCGCCGGCCGGTCGAGCCGGCCGCGGAACTTGTTCCGCAGCATCTGGTCGGACGTGGAGATCGACAGGTTGTAGTGCTTGAGGCCGAGCGCGGCGGACCGCTCGACGTCGGCGGCCACGGCCCGGCACCAGCCGGACAGGCGCAGCCCGCCGAAGGCGCCGGCCTGCTCGAGCGCGGTCTGGGCGCGGATGTATGGCACCTCGTGGAACAGGAACGGGAAGCCGATCTCCGACTGGGCCACCCCGAGCCGGCCCAGATAGAAGTTGACCATCGTCTTGCCGAACTTGGACAGCCCGGTCCGGGCGGTCTGAACTCCGTCACGGTTGGTGACGTCGAGGAAATGGATCTGCGGCATGCGTCCAGGTTGACTGTCGTGCTTGTTATGTGTCAATGTTGACGAAAATCAACATGCATAACCGGGGAGCGGCGTTGAGCAGGTGGATGAGCGTCGAGGACGCGGCCCGGCGGCTGGGTGTGAAGACCGCCACCGTCTACGCATACGTCAGTCGGGGTGTGCTCACGCGGCGCCGCGGCGAGGACGGGCGCAGCCTCTTCGACGCCGAGGAGGTCGAGCGGCTCGCGCTGCGCGGCCGGCCCCGCCGCTCCGGGAGCCACCCCGAGCTGGTCATCGAGTCGGCCGTCACCCTGCTCGGCGGCGACCGGCCGTTCTTCCGGGGCCGTGACGCCACGGTACTCGCCGGCACCTGGCACCTGGAACACGTCGCCGGCTGGCTGTGGACGGGCAAGGACCGCGATCATGTGGACCGCTGGGAGGCGGCACCGGAGGCCGTCGCCGCCGCCCGGGCGGCGCAGGCCGGGCTGTCGGCGTCCGTGCTGCCGCTGGAGCGCCTGCAGGTGATCGTCACCGCGCTCGCCGCCGCGGATCCCGTGCGGCTGACACTGGACCCGGCGGCGGTCGCCCTCATCGGCCAGAGCATCGTGGCCGGGCTCGTCGACGCGCTTCCCGGCAGCGTTCCCCGGCGCGTCGCCGGGGGACCGGTCGCCGGGCGGCTGTGGGCGAAGCTCGCCGCCCCGGACGCCGCCCCGGCACTCGCCGACGTCCTGCGCTACGCAACGGTGCTCCTCGCCGATCACGAGCTGGCCTCCTCGACCCTCGCCGCGCGGGTCGCCGCGTCCGTGCGCGCCGATCCGTACGCGGTGGTCGCCGCCGGTCTCGGTGTCGTCAGCGGTGCGCTGCACGGCGGGGCCTCACTCGGTACCGAGGCGATGCTCGCCGAGACGTCCGAGCCGGCGCAGGCGTCCGCCGTGATGGGGCAGCGCCTCCGGCAGGGGGAGCGGGTGCCGGGGTTCGGGCACGCCGTCTACCGCTCCGGCGACGGCCGCGCGACCGCGCTGCTCGGCCGGATCCGGGCCGCCGTGCCCGGGCATCCACGGCTCGCTGTCGCCGACGCGATCCTCGAGGAGGCCGGCCGACGCCGCCTGCCCGACGTCAACGTCGACTTCGCGCTGGGGCTGCTGGCCCATCTCGCCGGCATGCCCCGCGGCGCCGGCGAGGCGATCTTCGGCGTCGCGCGGACCGTGGGCTGGCTCGCCCACGCCATGGAGGAGTACGAGCGGCCGACGAAGCTCCGCCTGCGGGCCTCGTACACCGGGCCGATGGCCTAGAACAAAATCGGCCTAGACGTAGAGCCGTCCCGCCGCTACGACCACCGCGGTGCCGGAGACCTCGATCCGCTCGATCCCGTCGACCCGGTCGAGGGTGCCGTCCACACGGGCGTGGATGGTCGACGGGCGGCCCATCTCGACGCCCTGGCGGACCGTGATCCGGGTGCCGAGCGGCACCAGGCCGTGGCGGGCGAGGTGCAGCGCCAGCGGGCCGGCCGCGGAGCCGGTGCCCGCGTCCTCCGTCACGCCGTAGGCCGGCGAGAACATCCGGGTCCGCCACACCGCCGGGTCGCCGGTCGGGGCGAAGCAGTTCGCGGCCAGGTCCGGGTGGGTCGCCAGGGCGCGCAGGTCGACCCGCAGGCCCGCCAGCGCCGCCTCGCCGTCGAGGCCGACGAACACGTGGCGCGGGCCGTTGCGGTACACCTCGACCGGGAGCGTCGACACGGGCACGTCGAGCGCGTCGAGCAGCTCGTCCGCCCGGTCGTACGGCTCCCACACCGGGATCGGCTGGAGCATCCGCGCGCCCCAGACCCGCCGGCCGCTGTGCTGCCCGCGGCGGAGCCGGAACGGCACGACCCCCATCCCCGTCTCCATCCGCAGCTCCTCGCCGCGCGCGCCGGGGTGCCCGGTCTCGGCGAGGACCACCGCCGTGCCGAACGTGGGGTGGCCGGCGAACGGCAGCTCGCCGATGGGCGTGAAGATCCGCACCCGGACGTCGCCGCCGGCGGCCGGGGGCAGCACGAAGGTCGTCTCCGACAGGTTCATCTCGCGGGCGATGCGCTGCATGCGCCCGGCGGAGAGCCCGGTCGCGTCGAGCACGACGGCGAGCGGGTTGCCCGCCAGCGCGGTTTCCGTGAACACGTCTGCGATCACATACCCGTACACGGCGTCACGGTATCCATCCGGCGAGTGCGCGGGACACTGCCAGAACGAGTAGGGGCCGGTGGTGCGGCGTCACGGCCGATACAGTCGGTGAGGTGACCACGGACAACCCGTTCTCCGCAGACAATCCGTTCGCCGCCCCCAGCGAGCTCCCCTATCAGCTGCCGCCGTTCGACCGCATCGAGTCGGGGCACTACCTGCCCGCGTTCGAGCGGGGCATGGCCGAGCAGCGCGCCGAGGTCGACGTGATCGCCGCCGACCCCGAGCCGCCGACGTTCGAGAACACCCTCGTGGCCCTCGAGCGCTCCGGGCGGATCCTCCAGCGCGTCTCGGCCGCGTTCTTCAACGTGACCAGCTCCGACACCAGCCCCGAGCTGCAGGAGATCGAGAGCACCATCGTGCCGCGGTTGTCCGCGCACGGCGATGCGATCATGCTCGACCGCAGCCTGTACCAGCGGATCCAGACGCTCTACGACCAGCGTGAGTCGCTCGGCCTCGACGCCGAGTCGAGCTGGCTGCTGGAGCGCTATCACACCGAGTTCGTGCGCGCCGGTGCCCGGCTCTCCGACGAGGAGCACGTGCGGCTGCGCGAGCTCAACGCGGAGCTGGCCGGGCTCGCGACCGACTTCGGCAACAAGGTGCGCGACGAGATGAAGGCCAGCGCGGTGGTCGTCGACGACGTCGCGGAGCTCGACGGGCTGTCCGAGGACACGATCGCCGCCGCCGAGCAGGCGGCCCGCGACCGCGGCCTGGAGCAGGGCCACGTGCTCAACCTGATCCTGCCGACCGCGCAGCCGGCCCTCGCGTCGCTGCACAACCGGGCCCTGCGGGAACGCCTGCACACCGCCTCCGTGACCAGGGGCGGCCGCGGCGACGAGCACGACACCACCGACCTGGTGCGGCGGATCGTCCGGCTGCGGGCCGAGCGCGCCCGGCTGCTCGGGTTCGAGCACCACGCCGCCTACCAGATCTCCGACAACACGGCGCGGACCGTGCAGGCCGTCGAGGAGATGCTGGCCAAGCTCGCCCCGGCGGCGGTCGCCAACGCGCAGGCCGAGGCCGAGGACCTCCAGGCCGCCATCGGCTCGGAGTTCACGCTCGAGCCGTGGGACTGGGCGTACTACACCGAGCGGGTGCGCCGGGAGCGGTATGCGATCGACGAGGCCGAGCTGCGGCCGTATTTCGAGCTGGAGCGTGTCCTGCGGGACGGGGTCTTCTTCGCCGCCGGCAAGCTCTACGGGCTGCGCTTCGAGGAGCGGCCCGACCTGCCCGCCTACCACCCGGACGCGCGGGTCTTCGAGGTCCTCGACCACGACGGCAGCCCCCTCGGCCTCTTCATCGGCGACTTCTTCACCCGCGCCTCGAAGCGCGGCGGCGCCTGGGCCAACGCGCTCGTGCCCCAGTCGCGGCTGTTCGGCACCGCGCCGGTCGTCGTGAACAACCTCAACATCAACCGGGCCCCGGAGGGTGAGCCGACGCTGCTGACGCTCGACGAGGTCCGCACGCTGTTCCACGAGTTCGGGCACGCCCTGCACACGCTGTTCTCGCAGGTGTACTTCCCGAAGTTCGCCGGCACGCGGGTGCCGCGGGACTTCGTCGAGTACCCGTCGCAGGTCAACGAGGTGTGGATGCTGTGGCCGGAGGTGTTGGAGAACTACGCGGTCCACCACGAGACCGGTGACCGCCTGCCGCAGGAGATCGTCGACCGGCTCCAGGCCGCGAAGCAGTTCAACGAGGGCTTCGCGACCACCGAGTACCTCGCGGCGTCGCTGCTCGACCTCGCCTGGCACACGCTGACCGTCGACGACCTCGACGCGATGGGCGACCAGCCGATCGACGTGCACGCGTTCGAGGCGGCCGCGCTGGAGCGGGCCGGGGTCGCCGTGCCGTTCGTGCCGCCGCGGTACCGCACGCCGTACTTCGCGCACATCTTCAGCGGCGCCGCGTACAGCGCCGGCTACTACTCCTACATCTGGAGCGAGGTCCTCGACGCCGACACCGTCGACTGGCTCGTCGAGGAGGGCGGGCTGCGCCGGGAACTCGGCGACACGTTCCGTGCGGGGCTGTTGTCGAAGGGCGGCAGCGCGGATTCGATGCAGGTCTATCGTGCGTTCCGTGGTCGCGATCCGTTGATCGAGCCACTACTCAAGCGACGTGGACTGATCGCCGTTCCTTAGGTTTTGTTCAAGCATTGAGGTTAGGGAGGGATCCCGTCTTTCGGTACGGGCGCCACGTTCGTAAGCTGTCGCGGTGCGTGGCGCCACCTCTCGGCGCAGGCGCACCGCTGGACGCCGCCTGCACATCAGCAGGCTGGCGCTTCTGGCGGTGGTCAGCCTGGTCGCCTCATTGATCAGTGTCGGTGTTTCCTGGGCTATCTTCCCCAAAGAATCAGTGCCGTTAGCGGACGACACCGCCTTCGACGCCGCGCAGTTCTACGAAACCCACAGCAGGGCCAACGCGGCCCGGGGAGTCCTGGTCGCCTCCGCGCCGGGCGCGTCGCTGGTGCCCAAGCCGGTCGCCGGGCTGAACCAGGCGCAGACGAACAACGCGTTCATCGTTATCGAGGTGGCCCGGCAGATGCAGCTGCCCGAGCGGGCCATGGTGGTGGCGATCGCGACCGCGTTGCAGGAGTCCTACCTGCGCAACCTCGCCAACCCGAAGGTGCCGGCCTCGATGAAACTGCCGCACGACGGGACCGGCACCGACTACGACTCGGTGGGCATCTTCCAGCAACGGGTCAGCATCTGGGGCACACCGGAACAGCTGATGGACCCGGCGTTCGCGTCGGCGAAGTTCTACAACCGGCTGGTCAAGGTCGACGGCTGGCAGAGGATGAGCGTCACGAACGCGGCCCAGGCGGTCCAGCGGTCCGCGTTCGCGAGCGCCTATGCGAAACACGCCACCATGGCGCAGCGCATCGTCGACGAACTGACCGACTGAGCGCAACTGCCACGGTGGTCGGCACGCCGTCCGGGAAGCGCTGCGCAGGCTGCAGCAACTCGGGCCGGTCCGGGTCGCCGGGACCTCGTGGTCATGGCGACGTATGCGGCCGCGCCGGCGCTGATCGCGACGGGCTGGGTGCGCCGTGGTCCGCATTCCGCAGCCACCAGCGGCGGGTCAGCAGCGCCGCCAGTCCCGCGCCCAGCGCGTTGACGATGACGTCGTCGACGGCGGAGACACGGCCGAGGCTCAGCACGTACTGCAACGACTCCAGGATCAGCGAGCCGAGCGCGGCGAGGCCGGTGACCGTCCAGGCGTTGAGCCGCCAGCGGAGCGGGCCGAGCGCGCCGAACGCCGCGAACACCGCCAGGTTGCCGCCCATCTGGATGACCGCCGTCCGCGGGTCGCCGGTGAGCACGTCCGTCAGGCCCTGGACCGGGTCGAGGTTGACCCGGCGCTCCCGCGACGTCGGCATGAGGATCATGACAATCCAGGGGAGGGTCCCGGCGATGACGCCGAAGAGCGCGAGCCTGCGTCGCATCCCGGAAATCTACCTGGCGTGCGCGAGGACGTCGGCCTCCAGCGAGTCGGCGAGGACCGGGATCTCGTCGCCGGGGCAGTAGTCGAACCGGAGCCGCACCTCGTCGCCGGTCAGCACCTCGACCGGCTCGCGCAGCGGCACCACGAGGTAGTTCATCGTCCAGTCGATGCTGCCGGGCGGCTCGTATGTGAGCGCCAGCAGGTTCTTGGTGACGATCCGCGCCGCGTTGACCGTCGCCGGGCGTTCGGCCACGAACCGCAGGTCGGCGCCGCACCGGCCGGGCAGCGGGTCCTGGTAGAAGAACTGCTGGAACACCTGCGGCGGCGCCGCCTCGACGGTGCGCGGCTGGGTGCTCTCCGGCAGCTGGAAGACCGGCGCCGGCACGGTGTAGCCGCAGTACGTGAAGTCCTGCTCGACCGGCTGCACCGCCTGGACGCACGCCTCCGGCACGAACCGGGGGAGTGGGCCGCCGACGTGCCGCAGGTACCGGCGCTTGAAGCTGTTGATCACCTCGATCTGCCGTTCGCGGAGCAGGCCGACGTGGAGCATCTCGCACAGCACCACGTCGACCGGCTCCTCCGGCAGATAGTCACGGGCGTCGGCGTGCAGGATCCGCACCGCGTCGCCGACGGCGGCCCGCAGCGCGGCCTGGGCCGTGGCGAACACCCGCGGCTCCCGCTCGACCGCCGTCACCGTCGCGCCCTGACTCGCGGCGAAGAACGACAGCACGCCGGTCCCGGCACCCAGGTCGAGGACCCGCATGCCGGGCCGGACGGCGTGGGCGATCGCCCGCTGGAAGGCGCCCATCCGGCGTTCGTCGGTGAGCAGCAGCGCCTGGTACTGCAGCGGGATCACGTCCGCCGGGAACCCCCTGTGCTCGACGTCAAGCGGTTCCGCGCCGAGATGCTCCATGGTGTGCAGCGTATGCGCTCGAGCAGGGTGTGCGCCGCGAGTTGCCGGTGTCCGGCTATCGCAGCCGCAGCCCGTCCCAGCCGGCATAACCGCGCGGCGACGGGGTGCGCTGCCGGGCCGTGAAGAACAGCCAGCACAGCGTGGTGAGGGTGGCGCCGGCGATCGCGTCGACGATGTAGTGGTTGGCGGTCAGGACCACCGCCGCGACCATCAGGACCGGCAGGGCCGCGCCGACCGCCTTCAGCAGCGGCCGCCGGGCGGCGACCACGATGGCCAGGCCGATCAGCAGGTCCCAGCCGACGTGCAGGCTCGGCATCGCCGCGTACTGGTTGGTGAACATCGCCGGCTGCAGCACCCGGTAGGCGTCGGAGGTCTCCGTCACCGTGTCGACCATGCCCAGCTCGGCGAGGCGTGGCGGGGCCAGCGGGAACAGCGTGAACACGAACAGGCCGATGCCGCCGGAGAGCAGCATCGCGTTGCGGGTGCGGTAATAGATCGTGGGATGGCTGCGTGCCAGCCAGATCAGGGTCACCGCGATGACCGGCCAGTGGCCCCAGATGTAGATCCAGTTGAAGAACGTCGCCACTTCGGGTGCCCCGGCGAACGTCCGCTGCAGCCACGACTCGTGGAACAGCCCGACGGAACGCTCGAAGTCCACGATGGAGCGCGCGTTGTCCAGCGCGCGGTCCGTCGCCGCCTCGGTGGCGCCGCGGACGAGGAAGTAGGCGGCCACGGCCGCGGTCACGATGGCGACCTGCCGGCCCAGTGCGACCCGTGTCGGCGCGGTCGTGGCCTTCGGCTCCTCCCAGGTGATGGTCATGGCGTTCAGCTTCGTCCTGACCTGCCTTGACGCCATCCAGGCGATGCACCGACTTCACCCTGAACTCCCGGCCCCGCCCGGGTCAGGAGATCCCCTAGGTGAAGGTCAGTCCTCCCCGATGTTCTTCAGGGGCGAGGGATCTTCGATGTTCGCCGGTGCGTTCCACTTCTGCAGCTTGGAGCCGTCACACGGCGCCGTGATGAGCTTGCTGACCGTGGTGCTGCCCTTGAAGACGTCGTTCGCGGGCAGGGTCCTGTCGTCGAGGTTCGTCGGGCTGAGGCAACGGCCGTTGTGGTCCTTGATGACGTAGCTCGTCCCGTAGGCCTGCTCCTGGTACGAGACCGCCCAGCGGGTCGCGTCGTCGGTGCCGGTCGGGCACACCGCCACCGTCACGAACTTCGACGCGGCGCCCGGTGCCGCGGTCGTCAGGCAATACGTCTTCTTGCCGTCGGACGTGGTGATCCGCCCGCTGACCGTGCCGATCCCGGTGCTGTTGGACGGGACCGTCCAGCGCTGGTTCCAGCCGACGTTCACCGGGTTCGGCGCCTGCTTGCACGGCCACACGATGAGAAAGCCGAGCGTGACGTCGAAGTTCGTCACGTCGACACAGCGGCCGAACTGTTTGAAGTTGACCAGCTGCGCCGGGGGACCGGCCGCCCCCGCACCGACGGACGCCTCCGGCGCGAACACCCGGGTGTTGTCCGACGCGCCGCTGCAGGCGGACAGTTCGACGAACGCCCCCGCGGTGTTGCCGGCCTTCGCGTGGAAGCACAGATCACCCAGGGTGGTTCCGTCCGCCTTGGTGCCCTGGAACTTGGAGCTGTCGTTGATGCTCCACCGCTGGTGGTGGGGGATCGTCGGGGAGCCGCACACCTGGAACTGGATCAGCGCGCCCGACACCGGGTCCGGGCCGGAGTCGAGGCACATGCCGAGCGGGTTCGCCGCCGTCCTCGACGACACCAACTGCAGGGTGAGACTCTTCGTGTACGCGAAGGTCTGCCGCGAGTTGCCCGCACCGCACGGCTGGGTGGTGACGATGGTGCCGACCGCCGGAGAGCCGGAGCCCGCGTCGAGGCAGTAGGTGCCGCCGAGGAACCGCACCAGCCCGCCCTCGATGTTCTCGTTGGTGAAGCGGAACACGTAGGTCGCGGTCAGCGTCCGCGACGCCGTCGGCAGGAACGCGGCACCGGGGGCGCCCTGGATCGTGCCGGTCGACGTGATGACCGCGTACGACGGCACCGACAGCAGGTGCGACGCCCGCGTCGCGCACGGCAGGTTCGTCTTCGCCACGTCCTGGAACTGCACCGACACCCGGTATCGGCCCGGCAGCCCGCCGCCGACGACCCCGAGCAGCGGGTCGGCGGCCGGGAAGCACATCAGGTTGGCGATGGAGCCGCCCGAGGCCCGGATGCCGCCGACGACGACGTCGATTCCGGCCTGCGCGGCGTGCAGCGCCTTCGCCCGCTCGACCGTCTTCGCGGTGTCCCGCAACTGCGTGATGACGATCGGCACCATGAGCGTGCTCAACGACGTCCCCACCAGCGTGAGCAGCATCGCGAGCGGCAGCGAGCCGCGGTCGTCGCGGCGCAACAGCCGGATGATGCGCCGCATCACGTCCTCGCTTCCGGGCAGACGGTGGTGGGGTCGGTGCCCCGCGTGCTGTTCAGGGCGGTGAACGTGATGTCCGTGGTCGCCTCGGTGCGGCCCGGCCCCGGCGACGTCGTCACCACCAGCTGGATCCGCAGCCGCTGGAAGCCGGTGTTCTCGGTCAGCGGCAGCAGCGTGAACGAGCTCTTCGCGACGTTGACCTCGCTCGCCAGTACCGTCCAGCGGTTCTGCGGCTTCGTCCCCTGCGGCCACACCTGCCGGCGCAGCGTCCCACCGGCGGCGTTCAGGTGCAGCTGCGCGCACTCCGGGGTGCCGGTCGCCGTCTCGGTGTTGACGTACTCGACGGAGCTGCCCCCGCCGCCGACAGGGTGGACCGGCCCGATCCCCGCGGCGTAGCGCAGCTCGCGGTCCAGCCGCAGGAACGCCGTGTTCAGCTGCGACTGGGTCAGCGCCACCATCTGGTTCTTGTTGCCGGCCTGGAACAGCTGCACCACACCCGTGGTGAAGATGGCCATGACGGCCGACAGGATGCCGGTGGTGACGGCCATCTCGGCGAGCGTCACGCCGCGGTCGTCGTTCGTACCGGCTCCGGCCCGCCGCCGCAGCCTGCTCAGGATGTTCGGGATGCTCACGTGATCGTCCAGACGAACATGAAGGTGGAAGGGGTATTCGCCTTGTCGGTGACGACGAGCGTCACGATGTAGGTGCCGGCCGTGGTCGGGGTGCCGGTCATCGCCCCGGTGGTCGCGTTCAGCGAGATGCCCGGCGGCAGGCCCGTCTGCGTCCACCGGTACGTCCCGGCGCCGCCGCCGGCCTCCGCCGTCACCGTCGTGATCGCGGTGCCCTTGGTGTTCGTCCGGTCCGCGGACGCCGTCGACGGCGCGGTGACCCGCAGGCCGGTGCCCTTCACCGTCACGTTGACCGGGACCAGCATCGAGTTCGTCACGCCCAGGCTGTCCTTGATGTTGATCGTCACGAGGTACCGCGTCGAACCGCTCACCGTGCCGGTCACCAGGCCGGCGCTGGAGATCTTGAGCTCGCCCGGCAGGTTCGTCGCCGACCAGGTGTAGCTGCCGGAGCCGCCGCCCCCGACGGCCGAGCCGGAGTAGGCCTCACCCTGGTTCAGCGCGATCGGGACCGAGCCGTTCGGGGAGAGCACCGCGGCCTTCACGTTCCACTTGAACGACGCCTTCGCGGACTGCTTGTACTTGTCGGTGACCGTCACCTCGACCGTCGCCACCGCCGCCGGGCCGCTGACCGTGCTCGACCCGGTGACGACACCCGTCGCCGGGTTGATCGACAGCCCGGACGGCAGGCCCTTCGCCGTCCACGTGAACGGTGCCGTGCCGCCGACCACCGGCACCTGGTAGGACACCGCCGAGCCCGCGTCCCACGTCTGGTTCGGCGGCGCGAGCGTCGGCAGCGCGTTCACCACCCAGTTGAACGAGGCGTCGTTGGTGCTGCTCGCGTCCTTCACGCTCACCCGCACCACGTACAAGCCGGGGGTCTTCGGGGTGCCGCTGATGACCCCGGCGTCGCTCATCGACAGGCCCGGCGGCAGATTGTCCGCCGTCCACGTGATCGGCGGGTACGACGTCGTCGCGGAGAGCTTCACCGGGTCGATCGCCACGCCGACGTCGCTGGCCTGGTTGCCCGGGTTGTCAGGCAGCGGCGGCGCCACCGTGACGCTCGGGTTGAACACCGGATCCGTCGAGGACGTGGAGACCAGGGTCTGGGTGACGTACGAGCACCTGCCGCCCGCGCACGCCCGCGTGTTCTGCCAGGTGACCGCCACGACGACCCGGTAGTAGCGCAACGGGTTGGCGATCACCGTGATCCCGCAGTCCCCGCCGCCGAGCGACATCGTGCACGCGCCGACGAACCAGTGCCGCTCGAACGACGTGTCGTTGACCTTCATCTGCTCGGGCACGATCGGCAGGACCGGGTTCACGCTGTTCGCCGCCTCGGCCAGGGTGGTGTCGTAGGCCGGCTGCATCGTGGCGTTGAGCGCGGCGAGGTCGAGCGACGGGATCGCGGCGTTCTTGAGCTGGTTCGTGACGTCCTTGAGGCTGCGACCCGCGACGACGGCGGCGCCCGGCAGCGACCTGACCAGCTCGACGCCGTCGTGGGCGAGCCGCACCGCCACCTGCCGGCCGCGCTCCTTGTTCAGCGTGTTCGTCGTGGACACGAAGAAGGTCGTGAGCGCCGTCATGACGACCCCGATGATCGCGATCGAGGTGAGCGTCTCGACCAGGCTGAAGCCTGTGTCGTCCGGGGGTCGCGGGGTCATGACGGCCTGCTACTCGGTCGGGGCGTAGAACGCCTGCAGGTTGATGGTCACGTTGGTACGGTCGCCGGCGGTGGTGCTGGGCGCGAGGTTGACGCTGCTGATGAGCACCGCCCGCGGCTGTACCTTCTGCAACTGGTCGAGGAACGGGTTGATCTTTCCGCTGGGGCCGACCACCGAGAGGCTCACCGGCAGCGCGTGCACCGTCGCGCCGGCCGTCTTCACGTCGACCGCGCTGCCGACCGTCACACCGCTCACCGTCACGCCGGTCAGCTCACCCGCGGCCTGCAGCTCCCGCAGCAGCGACGACACCGAGTCCGCCTCCGGCAGTGCGGCGAGATCGGCGGCGAGCTGGGCCTTGTACTCCTCGAGGTGCTCGTTGTCCTTGCGCAGCTGGGCCAGCTTCTGCTGCTGGACGGCGACCTGGACGCCGGCGTCGTCGACGCGGGCCCGGATGTCGTCGGCCTCCTGGTACTTCGGGTTGATGAAGAAGAACCAGCCGAACGCCACGATCGCGGCCGCGCACAGCGCGCCGCCGAGCTGCCAGAGGCGATCGCTTCGCATCAGTTGCCTCCGGAGGCGCTGGGAGCCGCCGACGGCGTCGTGTGCCGCCCGCCGAGCGCGGCCCCGGTGATGTCCATGCGGACGGTGAACGCCACCACGTCGTCCTCCTGCGTCGCGTCCGTCGGGAACGGGTTCGCGATGCCCTCCACGCCACCGAGCGTGTCCACGTAGGACGCGACGGCGGCCTTGGTCGGGGCGGTGCCGGTGAGCGTGATCAGGCCGATGGCGCCGCCCGGCGACCGGGTCCCGCTGTCCGCCGACAGTGACCCGGTGACCCCGGTGATCTTCACGCCCTTCGGTGCGGCCTGCTGCAACGAGGTGAGCAGCGCCGACCAGGACAGGTCCTGCGCCAGGACCACCTTGAGCTGGTTGGTGATCTGCCTGGACCGGGCGCGGGTTTTGACCTGCTCGTTGTAGGCGTTCTGCTGGCGGGTCAGGCTGAGCGTGGTGTCCGTGGCGCTGTCGAGGTCCTGCTGGGCCCGGCCGGTCTCGTAGGCCGCCGAGCCGTACCAGGCCAGCACCAGTGCGGCGACCAGGACCACGCCGGAGACGACAAACCGGCGGACCCGGCGGACGTGGCGGGTCTCGGAGATCTCCAGCGGCAGCAGGTCGGCGGCGATGGGCAGGATGCGGAACGTCCGGGCCGTCGCATCCGGGAACGCGGGGTGCGGCGCACCGCTCCACGGGCCGGCCTTCTGCGGCTGGGAGGGCTGCGGCTGAATGGGTTCGGCCCGGGTGGGCTGGGGTTGGACCGGCTGGGGCTGGACCGGCTGGAGTGCCGGCTGTGGCTGCGTCTGTGCTTCAGCGGTGGGCCAGGACGGTGCCGGTGTCTCCGGCTCTGGTCCGCTGTGGACAGGAGGTGCCGTGGGCCGGCCCGCGGGTCCGTCGAAGGCGGGCGGCACCGCCGGGATGGGCTGGGTAGGAGCGTCGGCGATCTCGGGGCGCGCCGGGGTCACGACAGCCGTCGGGGACGGCGCCGGTGATGGTGGCGGCGGTGCTGCCGGTGCCGGTGCGGCGACCGCCGGTGGTTCCTCCGCTGTCAGAGCGGCCAGGGGCATGGTGAGCGGGTCGAGGCCGGGTTCCTGCCGCGTGGTGCCGTCCGGGAGGACGAGCTCGCCGTGGATGTACCGGGGGAACTCGCGCTTCACCGGCTCCGGGGCGCGCTCCTCCACGGCGGTGTGCTCCAGCAGCAGCGGCCACGCCGGGGGAGGCCCGGACGGTACGACCGGCACCCTGCGGCCCTCGTCCGTCGCCTCGGGCCGGGTGCCGCGCCGGTGTTCAGGCTCGTCGAAGTCGTCGTCGGGGTCGTCGAACGAGGGCAGCACGATGCCGGTGAGCCGGCGCTGCGACTCGTCCTGCCAATGGCCGGCTCCCCGGCCGTGCGGGTCGCTCGGGGCGGTCATGTGTTCGCTCCCAGGGTCAGGCCCACCGAGACGGCGGCGGACGCCCGGACCTGTTCGAGGCTGCCGTGCCGCACCCGGCGCAGGGCCCGCAGGCGCATCACCGGATCGACGGCGATGACCTCGACGCCGAGCTGGTTGCGGAGCGCGTCCAGCAGGCCGGGCAGCATCGAGCCACCGCCGGACAGCGCCAGGCGACTGACCCGGGCCTGACGACCGCCGGCGGTGAGATACGCGAAGGAGCTGCCGATCTCGTTGATGAGCGGACGCACGGAGTCCTTGAGCGCGGCGACGCTCGCCGTGTCGGCGTCGGAGCGCAGCCCCACCCGGCACTTGAGCTCCTCCGCCTGCTCGAACGGGATGTCGAGCCGATCGGCGACGGTCTTGGTGATCTCGTTGCCGCCGCGTGGGATCGTGCGCACGATCAGCGGTTCCCCGTCGTGATGCACGACCACGCTCGTCGCGTGGGCGCCGATGTCGACCAGCGCCTCCACCTGCTCGTCGAGTCGCGACGCGGCGCGCAGCAGCGCGAACGAGGCCAGGTCGACCCGCACGACGTGGAGCTTCGCGGCCTCGATGGCCCGGATCGCGGCCAGTACCGGCTCCTTCGGGGCGGCGATCAGCAGCCCGCGCACCGTGTCGGCGGTGCCGGGGTCCTCGAGCGGGTAGAAGTCGATGAGCGACCGCTCCGGCGGCAGGGGGAGCGCATCACGGACCTGGAACGGCAGCGCCTTGCGCATCTCCTTGGCCGGCAGGTTCGCGACCGTCGTCTCGCGGACCACCACCTGCTGGTGGGTGACGCCGAGTGCGACCTTACGGCTGCGGAACTTGAACGTTGCCCACAGCTGCTTGAGCGCGTCGGTGACGGCGGCCACGTCCTGCACGGCGCCGTTCTGCACGACCCCCGGCGGCAGCAGGATGTGCCCGAAGTTGTTGATGACGGGCCCGTCCTTGCTGTTGCCGGTCTCCGCCGCGCGGATGGACACCGTGCCGATATCCAGTCCGACCAGGTTGACAGCGGCCATCGTGCTCCTTCGATGATTTGTACGCGGGGGCGGGTCTACGCGGGCAGGAGGAGGGAGCTGTACCAGCTGGTGATCGGCGCGGCGGCGAACAGCGCCAGCAGCGCGCCGGCGAGCATCGACGGGCCGAACGGCACCGCCGTCCGGCGTCCGGCGCGGCCGGTGGCCAGCAGCACGGCGCCGACGACCCCGCCGAGGAGGAACGCGGCGAACGTGCCGACGGCGACCGATGACCAGCCGAGCCAGCCGAGGTACAGGCCGAGGACGCCGGCGAGCTTGACGTCGCCGAAGCCCATGCCCCCGGGGTACACGAGCGAGAGGACGAAGTAGAAGACCCACAGCGCCGCCATCGCGATCAGTCCGCGAAGTCCTGCCGCCCAGTCCCGCTCGACGACGACGGCGGGCAGGAGGAGCAGCGGCGCGACGACGTACGAGGGCAGCACGATCGCGTTCGGCAGCCGCAGCACGTCGAGGTCGATGAGCGCCAGGGCGACCGCGACGGCGGCGAGGTACAGCCAGGCGGGCAGGCTCGCGGAGAGACCGAACCGGGCGGTGACCGCGACGAAGAGCACGGCGGTGCCGAGCTCAACGAGGGGATAGCGGGCGCTGACGGGGGCGGCGCAGTCGGCGCAGCGGCCACGCAGCAGCAGCCAGCCGAGGACCGGGACGTTGTGCCACGGGCGGACCGGGGCCGTGCACTGTGGACAGTGGGACGTGGGGCGCAGCAGCGACTCGCCGCGGGGGACGCGGTGGATGACGACGTTGAGGAACGACCCGACCGCGAGCCCGAGCACGCCGACGACGACGAGTGCGAGCGTCATGACGGTCCTTCCGGGTTGCTGGTCGGGTTCTGGTGGGCGGTAGGGCGTTGTGGCGGCCCGCACTCGCGAGCCGCCACAACGCCGTCGGTGTCAGCGGTGGCCGGGCATCAAGGGGTGGCGGTGCCGGTGCAGTCGGTGAGTGTCTTCGCGCTCGACAGCTTCTTGACGGAGCCACCGGTCGAACTGTCGTAGAAGTAGACAGTCCCGCCATCGCTGTTCATGCCGCAGATGCGGTACGTCGCGCCGTTGTTTTTGTACCGCATGCTGTTGCCCGGCGACAACGTGGCCACCTGAGTGTTCGTGTCCGTCGAGGTAGCGCTGGTGCTGGTGAGGCCGAAGATGAGCTTTTCCGCGGCGCTCTCGCCGGAGACCGGGTACTTGTTGTCGTTCTCGGTGTAGAACTGCTCGACCGCGCTGACGGCGGCGCGCACGTCGGACTCCGCCGACTTGTTGGCCGCGCCCTTGCGGTAGTTCAGGTACATTGGGACCGCGATCGCGACGAGCACGCCGATGATCACGACCACGACCAGCAGCTCGACGAGCGTGAAGCCGCTGTCTCCGGCCGCACGCTTTTTCTGCATCCTGCGCAGCGTTTCCTTCATGGGTGAGCCTCCTGCTCCTGCCTTGGTCTTGGGGAATGGCGGCGAGGCTCCGCTGCCTGACGCCAGGGGTGGTTCGGGTGGTGTTCGGTGCGGTTCTCAGTAACCGTGGTGTGGGGTGCTTCCGTGTTCGGAGTCCGGTTGCGTCCGAGTTGCCGTCTTCGGCGACGGCGGCGGTGCTGCTGGTACTGGCGGTTCAGTTGCTCTGGATGTTCTGGTAGATCGAGAACATCGGCAGGTAGAGGCAGACGATCATCCCGCCGACCACGCCACCCATGACGAGCACCATGATCGGCTCGATGGACGCGGTCAGTGCCTCGGCCGCGCTGTCGACCTCCCGGTCGTAGAAATCGGCGATCTTCTCCAGCATCTGACTGATTTGGCCGCTCTCTTCGCCGACCTCGATCATCTGCACGACCATCGGCGGGAAGACCTTGTGCTGGCTCAACTGCGACGACATCGGCCGGCCTTCACGGACCGAGGTCTGCAGGTCCGTCATCGCGGTCGTGATGACGCTGTTGCCGGTGGTCGCGCCGACGACGTCGAGCGCCTGCAGTACCGGCACACCCACCGCCAGCAGGGTGCCGAGATTCCGCGAGAACCGGCTCAGCGCGATCTTCGTGAACAGCGGCCCGAAGACCGGCAATTTCAGCTTCACCTTGTCGAACCACAGGCGGACCGCCGGGTTCTTCGCCATCATCTGCCGGAAGACGACGGTGACGACGACGGCGACCGCGATGAGCACCGGGCCCAGCCAGAAGAGCGTATGGCTGGCGCTGACGATGATCCGGGTCGGCAGCGGCAGTTCGCCGCCGAGCTGCTGGAACATCTTCTCGAAGATCGGCACGATGAAGATGAGCACCGCGCTGATCATCACGGCGGTGAAGATGAGCACGATGACCGGATACGTCAGCGCGCTCTTGATCTTTCCGCGGAGGGCGGCGTCCTTCTCGAAGTTCGTCGCGATCCGGTCGAGCGCGTTGTCGAGGAAACCGCCCGTCTCGCCGGCCCGGATCATCGCCACCATGAGCGCCGGGAACACCTTCGGGTGCTTGCCGAGCGCGCCGGACAGCGACATGCCGCCCTCGATGTCCAGCCGTACCTCGGCGAGCGCCTTCTTCAGCGACGGCTTCGGCGCCTGATCCTCCAGCACCGCCAGGGACCGCAGCAGCGACATGCCCGACTGGGTCATCGTCGCGAACTGCCGGGCGAACACCGACAGGTCCTTCAGCGTCGTACGGTCACCGAGGCCCGGAACGCGGATCTCGCGCCGCATCAACGTGTCCGCGCCGGTGATCGCCAGCGGGGTGAGGCCCTGCTGACGCAGCAGCTGCGCGGCGGCCAGCTCGTTCGACGCCTCGATCTTTCCCTTGGTGCGTTTCCCGTCGTGGCCGATCGACTGGTGGTCGAAGGTCTTCGTAGCGGTCATGGCGTCACATCCGCGCTCTCGTCACGTGCGGCTCTGTGGGCGGTTTTGTGTGTGGCCCTGTGTCTGCGGCGCTCATGGGCGGCGTGTCACATTCGCCCGGCCAGCCGGCGGAACTCCTCCGCCGAGTGGCTCAGCTCGAGCGCCGTCTCGTAGGAGATGAGCTGCTGGCGGACCCGTTCGGCCAGGTGCTGGTCGAACGAGAGCATCCCGTCGTTGCCGCTGGACTGCATGAACGACGGGATCTGGTGGTTCTTGCCCTCGCGGATCAGGTTCCGGATCGCCGGCGTGGCGAACATGACCTCCGAGACGATCGTGCGGCCCTGCCCGTCGGCGCGCGGCGCGAGCGCCTGCGTGACGACGCCCTGCAGCGCGTTGGAGAGCTGGGCCCGGATCTGCTGTTGCTGGTGGGGCGGGAAGATGTCGATGACCCGGTCGACGGTCTGCGCCGCGCTCTGCGTGTGCAGCGTTGCCAGGACCAGGTGGCCGGTCTCGGCGGCGGTCAGCGCCGTCGCCGTGGTCTCCAGGTCCCGCAGCTCGCCGACCAGGATGATGTCCGGGTCCTGGCGCAGCGCGTGCTTCAGCGCCATCGCGAACGAGCTGGTGTCGGCGCCGACCTCCCGCTGGTTGACCAGGCAGCGCTTGTGCGGGTGGAGGAACTCGATCGGGTCCTCGATCGTGACGATGTGCGACGAGCGGGTGCGGTTCGCCAGGTCGAGGATCGCGGCCAGGGTCGTCGTCTTGCCCGACCCGGTCGGCCCGGTCACCAGCACGAGGCCGCGGTGCAGGTACGCGAACCGGGCCACCTGGTCGGGGACGCCGAGCTGGTCGAGCGGCTTGATGCTGTGCGGGATCGCCCGGAACGCGGCGCCGAACGAGCCGCGCTGGTGGTACAGGTTGACCCGGAACCGGGACACGCCATCGATGGCGTAGGCGAAGTCGAGCTCCTGCGTCCGCACGAACTGGTGCCACTGGAGGTCGTTCAGCACCGCCGCCCGGACGAGCATCGCGGTGTCCTCGGGCGTCAGCTCGTCGTACCCGGGCAGGTACCGCAGGCCGCCGTTGATGCGGACCGTGGGCGGCGCGCCGACGGTCAGGTGCAGGTCGGAGCCGCCGGCGCGGACGAGCGACACCAGCATGGCGTCGAGCGAGGCGCGTTCGTCGCTGATGGCGGTGGTGGTCAGTCCGGCTGCCGTCACGCAGGCTCCTTGCGGTACCGATGCGGAACACTTCGCTGTCGATATCGGCAGCGGCCGGGGGAACGTGAGGACTACACCGCCACCCGGACCACTTCCGGGATCGAGGTCTGGCCCTCCGTCGCCTTGATGAGGCCGTCGATGCGCAGGTCCCGCAGGCCCTGCTCGTACGCGACCTGCTGGATCTCGTGCGCGGAGGCGCGGTCGACAGCCAGTTTCTCGATCTCCGGCGACACCGGCATGACCTCGTGCAGCGCGATCCGGCCCCGGTAGCCGGTGTTCGCGCAGGAGCGGCAGCCGACCGGGCGCCACAGCGTCTCCGGCGCGCCGATCTCGTCGATCGGCCAGCGGGCGCCGACGAGTTCCGCCTCGGCCGGCGCGTACTCGGTCCTGCACCAGTCACACAACCGCCGGGCGAGCCGCTGGGCGAGCACGCAGTCGACGGACGAGCCGACGAGGAACGGCTCGATGCCCATCTCGACCAGGCGGGTGACCGCGCTCGGCGCGTCGTTGGTGTGCAGCGTCGACAGGACCAGGTGGCCGGTGAGGGCGGCCTCGACCGCCAGTTGGGCCGTGGTCCGGTCGCGGATCTCACCGATGAGGACCACGTCGGGGTCGGAGCGCAGGATGGCCGGCAGGACCGCCGCGAACGTCAGCCCGGCCTTGTGGTCGACCTGCACCTGGTTGACGCCGGGCAGGCGGTACTCGACCGGGTCCTCGACGGTGATGATGTTGACGGTGGGCTTGCTGATCTCGGCGAGCGTCGCGTAGAGCGTGGTGGACTTGCCGGAGCCGGTCGGGCCGGTCACCAGGAGCATGCCGTGCGGCTTGGAGAACGAGTTGGCGAACCGTTCGTAGTTGGACTTGCTGAAGCCGAGTTTCGCCAGTTTCAGGTCCATGCCGCTGGTGTCGAGCACCCGCAGCACGATCTTCTCGCCCCAGACCGTCGGCAGGGTCGCGGTGCGCAGGTCGACGGCCCGCTGGTTGATCTCCACCGTGATCCGGCCGTTCTGCGGCACGCGGCGTTCGGTGATGTCGACGTTCGACATGATCTTCAGTCGGGAGATCAGCGCCGACTGCACGTGCTTCGGGACCGTGTCCACCTCGTGGAGGACACCGTCGATGCGGTACCGCACCCGCATGTTGTGCTCGCCCGGCTCCAGATGCAGGTCCGAGGCCCGGTTCACGATCGCCTGTTCGAGCAGCGAGTTGACGTACCGCACGATCGGCGCGTCCTCGTTGATCGACGTCAGGTTGGAGACCGTCGGCACCGCCTCCGCGCGCAGGCTTTCCGCGACCTCGCCGAGGTCGTTCTCCTCGCGCTTCAACCGGTCGATGATCTTGCGTAGCTCGGAGCGGGCCACGACCACCGGGCGCACCGTCAGCCCGGTCGCCGCCCGGACGTCATCCAGGGCGAGGACATCACCCGGGTCGGTGATGCCGACGGTGATCTCATGGTCGTTGAGGGCGATGCCGAGCACCCGGTGCTTCAGCACCAGCGCCATCGGGATCTTGGTGACCGCCGCCGGGTCGATCGGGTATCCGACCAGGTCCAGCGTCGCTATGCCGTACGCGTCGGCGGACGCCGCGGTGAGCTGCTCCTCCGTGACCACATGGTCGTTGATGAGGACGGCACGGATCGAGCGACCGGTCCGCTCGGCCTCCTCGGCCGCCCGGTCGACCGCTTCCGCGTCGGCACCGCGTTGTTTCAGCGCGTCCAGCAACGGCCTGAACGTCTGGTACATCTCACCCCCGTGTCACCGGAGGACTTATCGGCGGCTATCCGGGTGAGTTTCGGGTTTCACCCCTGGCGCGTGGACCGGGTCTGTTGACGGTGAGCGGCGTCGTCAAGAGGATGCTTCGCTGTGTCGGTTGCCGTCGTGGAAGAACCCAGAAGCGGATTGCCCGGCAATATCAGCGTTTGGCGAGCCCGGTGGCTGCTGATGCGCTACGGGAAACCACCGGGACCCCCACCGGCCGGCGTCGAGGCGACGGCCCAGGTCGATCTGCTGGCGCTCGTGTCCGAGGTCGCGGCGCGGGTCGGCGTCGCCCAACCCGACGTCGTCCTGCTCACCGGGCACGGCGTCATCCGGTCCTGGGCCAGCCGCCGGCGTCGGGTGCTCCTGGTCGGGCTGCCGTTGCTGCAGTGCCTGACCACCGACGAGATCCGCGCCCTGGTCGCGCACGAACTCGCGGTCGTCGACCACCACCGGGCCCACCTCGTCGTCCGGCTCCGCACGCTGCACGACGACGCCGTCGAACCGGGCCTGCCCCGCGGCCGGTCCATGGCGGTCCTGCGGGCCACCCAGCACTTCGCGGACGCGCTCGAACGCAAGGCCGACCAGGCCGCCAGCAGCGCCTCCGGGCTGCACACCGCCGCCCGTGCCGTGGTCAAGGCCGACCTCGCCGAGTTCGAATTCGCCGACCTGGCGTTCGACCTCGAGGAGCAGGTGTGGCAGCGGACCAGCGCCGCCATCCAGGACCTGCACGCCGGCTGGCAGGCCGCGGTCCGTACCGGCGCGGTCGTCGTCGAACTCGACGACGACACCCGTACCACCCTCATGGCCCGCCATCCCGGCCTCGCCGGGGCCATCGCGGCCCTCACCGCCATCCACGTCGCGCTCCGGACCACGGAGGCGGTACCGCTGACGCCGCTCAGCCCGGAGACCGAGCGGTCGCTGGCCCGGCAGGTCCTCAAACGGGAAGGCACCGACTGGGTGACGTTCGGGTCCGTCTCCGACGCCGAGTGGCCCGGCTGGCTCGGCCGGCAGGCCCGGGCCGTCACCGAACAGGTCGCGACGCTGCTGCGCCGCCCGCCGATCGGGCCGGCCGAGGTCGTGGAGGTGCTGCTGACCCGGCTGGACGAGTTGGTTGCCGCGAACTGGCCGGCGCAGCCCGAGCCGCCGGCGGAGCCGGAGGAACTCGACGGGACACCGTCGGTGGTCGTGGTCGCGGAGGCGACGCTGACCGCCCGCGGCTGGCGGCGGGTCCATCCGGCGGCCGCCGGGGTTCTCGTCAGCCCCGACGGGGAGCAGCACAACCTGACACTGCTCGCCCGGGCCGCGCACGACTCACCGGCGGCGCTCGCCGTACTGCTGGAACTCCTGTCCCGTTCGCCCGACCTCTAGCGTGCCGGTGTCACCGGGCCACGTGATCGCGCCACGAGTGTTTCGGCGCGTATCCGAGGACCTCCCGGGCGCGGTCGATCGACAGGAGGGTCTCGAACTCGCCGAGATCCTTCCGCACCGGTACGTCGGGGAAGACCTCACGCAGCAGTGCCGCGGACGGGCGGTCCATGATCGTGTCCGCGGCGGCGACGACGAACGAGGTCGCCCCGGTGACCGTGCCGGCGGCGGCCGCGCCCAGCGCCAGCCGGCAGGCGGCGGCGACGTCACGCGCGTCGACGTACCCCCACAGGTTCCACTTCCGCGCGTGCGGATCCGGCCAGTAGCCGGGCACGGCGGCGTAGTCCTCGGGAACGTGCACGTTGGAGAGCCGCAGCCCGACAAACGGGATGCCGCTCCAACCGGCGATCTCCCGCGCGAGGGTCTCGCCGACGACCTTCGACAATGCGTACGTCGTCGTCGGGAACGGGAAGTGGTCCTCGTCCACCGGCGCGTACCGCGGCGGCGTGTCGAACGGCAGGCCGAGCGTCGTCTCGCTGGACGACCACACGACACTGCCGAGGCCGACGGCCTGTGCGGCGAGGAAGACGTTGGCGTTCATGGCCGAGTTGCGGTTGAACGTCACCGCCGGCGGATACATGCCCGGTGCCGGGATGTTCGCGAGGTGGACCACCGCGTCGGCGCCCTGCAGCACCTCGACCGCCTGGCCGTAGTCGGTCAGATCGGCGATCAGCAGCGGGGTGCCGAGATCACTGAGGTGGCCGGCCCTGCCGACCGCGTCGGTGGCGACAACGTAGTGGCCGTGGGCGAGGAGGTCGGCGACGACAACCCGGCCGGTCTTGCCGTTCGCTCCGGTGACGACGATCCGCGACATGGAACCGATCTTCGCACGGCCCCCGGCGGGCGGTTCCGGGGTGACCGCTCAACTGCTGCTCACCAGGTCGACGTGGTTGGCGACGAACGACTCCAGGGTGTTCGTGCGCACCGACTCCAGCAGCGCGAGCGTGGTGTCGTCGAGTGCCTCCGCGCCGGGCTGCTCCTGCGACGAGTAGAACGTGCCGTTGTTCGTCTTGATGGTGAGCAGGTTGTCGCCGCCGATGCCCTTCATCGCGAAGATCCAGTCGTCCAGCCCGATGCCGCCGGAGTCGATCGTCATCGCCTCACCGACCACGTCCAGCACCTTCTTGAGCTTCGCCGGGTCGGTCAGCACGTCCTTGCTGACGATCTTCTTGAACAGCGCCTTGATGAACTGCTGCTGGTGGCGCTGGCGGTCGTAGTCGCTGTTCGGCAGGGTCTCCCGCTGCCGCACGTAGTCGAGCGCCTGCCAGGGCTCGAGGTGCTGGTAGCCGACGTGGTACGTCTGGGGCGTCACACCGGCGACCGGGATCAGATCGGTCCCGCCCGAGTCGGTGGTGCGCTGGAGGTACGGCACCTTCGTGTTGCCCTGGGCGTCGTGGCCGATGTGCACCGACCTCGTCTCCTGGTCGACGTACATGTCGACGCCGCCGAGCACGTTCACCACCTTCGTGAAGCCGGCGAAGTCGACGATCGCCGCCGCGTCGAAGGTGATGCCCCAGTTCTCCTTGATCGTGTCGGCGAGCAGCGTCATGCCGTACTTGCGCTGATCCTTGCCCGTCGTCTTCAGACCACCCTCGGCGAACGCGGCGTTGATCTTGTTGCGCCCGCCGTTGTACCTGGTCTTGCCGTTGTCGAACCGCGGGATCTTCACCCAGGTGTCCCGGGGGATCGAGATCAGGTACGCCGAGTCGTGGCTCGCCGGGATGTGCAGGATGATGATCGAGTCGGAGCGAATCGCCTCCGACGGGTTCTGGTCCGGGCGCGGGTCGATGCCGACCAGCAGGATGTTCTTCGCCCCGCTGATCGTCACGTGCTTGCCCCGCTGCTCGGCTGCCGGGACGATCAGGTCCTCCTGCCGGACGCTGCTCGTCGCGTATCCGATCACCACGTCCTTCGCGACGAAGGCGCTGCCCGCCAGCATCATCATGACCGCGCCGACCACCATCAGCGTGCGCGCCCACCTCGGGTCCCGGCGCCCCTGCGCCGGGGACTGCTTCGCCGGCACCGTCCCGCCCGGCCTCCCCTTGCGCCGGGCCTGCGCCGGTGACGACGTCGGCCGGCGCGACGTGACGTCGGCCGGCCGGTCGAGGTGCAGATCCTCGGCGAGATGCTCGTGGCGTTGAAACACGTCGCGCAGCTCCTGTTCGAGCAGCCCCGGTTCGAGTGGAGCGTCGGGCGTCATACCCTCAAGACGGTAAGAGCGGCACCGGACATTGCAGTTGCGCCGGACCTCTCAGTCGCCCGGGATATCAACCGCCGACGACGATCACGCCGATCACGCTGAGCAGGACGATCACCGCGAGCAGCACCAGCATGCCCTGCTCGCTGTCGAGGTTGGTGAGCTTACGGGTCGTGGTGGTGGTCGGGGTGGTCATCGCCGTCTCCTGTCGCGGTGTGGTGACTCTTACGGTAGGAACACCGCGGACAGGTTTGCTCCCGTCATCGTGCCACGTGCCTGACCTGCGTGAACGGTTCATCGAACCCTTACGTGGGTTCTACGATCCGCACCACCGGCCGGTAACGGGTTGTCGCCTTCAGACCGATTCCCGAGCCGTCCCCGTTGCCGATCCGGTACCCGGTCCTGTGCTCGCCCCGATGCCCGCGCTGAGCCCAGGAAACACCTTGCCCACCTTCGTCACGAGATATTCACCGTAGGTGCCGGTGAATGCGCGAAGATCCTGACCGTCCCACCGCCGCTCGCCGTCCGCACCGGCCGCCGCCCGCCCCGGCAGCGCCGGGACCTCGGCGGTGAAGCCCGGGTCGAAGAAGAAGGGGAACGACAGCCGCTCGTTGCCGCTCAGGTTACGAACCCGGTGCGGGGTCGAGCGGTACCAGCCGCCGGTCATCCGGTCGAGCATGTCGCCGATGTTGCACACGAACGTGCCCGGCACCGGCGGGGCGTCGAGCCAGCCCGTGGGCGTCTTCACCTGCAGGCCGCCGTTGTCGTCCTGTAGCAGCAGCGTCAGCAGGCCGTAGTCGGTGTGCTCGCCGACACCCCAGGCGTCGCTGTCCGGCGGCGTCGGCGGGTAGCGGAAGATGCGGAACAGTACGGTCGGTTCCGCGGTGTACCCGTCGGCGAAATAGCCCGGCGCCAGCCCGAGGCTCTGCGCCACGCCCCGCAGCACGGCCTGTGCGGTGCCGGTCAGCGCGTCCAGGTACTCGAGCACGGCGGACCGCAACTCGGGCACCTGACGCGGGAAGAGGTTCGCGCCGTGCAGCGGCAGGCCGGCACGCACCTGCGGCGCGTCCGGGCCCAACTCGGTACCGAAGTACAGCCCCTCCTTCTGATCCGGCACCCCGGACGTGAGCTCGGCGCCGACGGGGAAGAAGCCGCGCCACGCCCGGCCGCCCCGCGCCATGGCGATCTCCAGCTTCTCGGCCTCCGGCAGCGCGAAGAAGGCTCGGGCGCTGCGGTCGAGCCGGGCGATCAGCTCCTCCGGGACACCGTGACCCGTGACGGAGAAGAAGCCGCTCACGCGGCACGCTGTCTCGATCTCGGCCGCGGCGCGCGGGTCCTCGCCGTCCCGGACGAGCCGCGAAACGTCGACGATCGGCAGCCCGGCCATCAGCGGCTCCCGGCCGCGGCGAACCGGAAGTGCCGCCGGCGGCGCAGCCGGATCCCGGAGGCGATCCCGAGCGCCACGACCAGCACCGTCAGGGTCACGGCCGCATGGACCAGGCCCCGGAACAGGAAGCCGGAGTCGGTCAGGTCGATCGCATACGTGCCGATCTCGCGGCTGAACCAGAACGGCAGCAGCTTGGAGGCGTCGCCCGACGGGTCCATCATCATCTGCAGCCCGACGACGAGCAGCAGCACGAGCGTGCCCTCCAGTTCGCGCGGCAGCACCGCGGCGAGCAGCACCCCGAACAGCGGCGCGATCAGCACCAGCAGCGCCATGACGAGGGCGATCGAGGTGTGCCGCACGTCGCGCTGGTCGAAGCGGACGAGCAGGAAGTACGGGACGCTGATGACGGCGCCGAGCCCCCACAGCGCGCCGAGGCGCCCCAGCACCAGCTGCCAGCCGCGGTAGCCGCCGAGCCGCAGCCGGGGCTCCATGCTCCGGGCCGCGCTCGCCGCGAACAGGGCCGCGGTGCTCATCGCCCAGCTCAGACCCAGGAACACGAACCGGATGGACTGCCCGATGTGGTCCGAGCGGCGGGTCAGGTAGAACGCCAGCGGCAGGAGCAGCAGGATCGCCAGGACACCGCGCCGGCGGCCGATCTCCCGCAACGCCATCTCGGCGACGGTGAACATCTTCCTCATCGGTGTCCGGTCCTCCAGGGCGTGGTCGTCCGGGACAGGTCCAGCACGGTGTCGACCCGGTCGAGCTGGGTGAGCAGGTGGGTGACCACGACGATGGCCTTGCCCTGGTCGCGCCAGGCGTGCAGCTGGTCCCAGAAGTCGAGATACGTGCCGCGGTCGAACCCCTGGTACGGCTCGTCGAGCAGCAGCACGTCGGGCTCGCCGATGCTGGCCATGACCAGGTTGAGCTTCTGCCGGGTGCCGCCGGAGAGCCGGCGGGCCTGCACGGGGTCCGGCTCCCAGTCGAGCGCCCGGGCGTGTGCGTGGCCTGCGGCCCGGGACGCGCGCCGGGACAGCCCGCGGCCGGCACCGATCAGCGTGAAGTGCTCGTCGGGCAGGAGGAAGTCGACGGTACCGCCGTCCTGGGGGCAGTAGCCCAGCGTGCTGTGGACCTGGACGGTGCCGCGGTCGGGGCTGGTGAGGCCGGCGCAGATGCGCAGCAGGGTGCTCTTGCCGCAGCCGTTGGCTCCGACGATCGCGGTGATCTCCCCGGCGTGCACGGCGAGGTGCACGTTGTCGAGGACGGTCCGGCGGCCGAACTTCTTCGTGATGCCATGCGCGTAAAGCTTCACGTCCTGGTGCACGCTCGGAACGTAGCAGAGGGTTGTCGCCAATTCCTGTCAACCAAGGTTGACGCCCGACTGTTTGTCAACTAAAGTTGACGCATGACGGAGGCAAACGACCTCGCCGCGGCAGCGGCCGACCCGGACCCGCGCATCGGCCTCCGCGCAGCGGTCGCGCTGCGCAGGCTCGCCGACGCGCTCGAGGTGCTCCAGGTCGACAACGCCCGCCTGCAGGGCTGGTCATGGCAGGAGATCGCCGACGCGCTCGACGTGTCACGACAGGCGGTCCACAAGAAACACGCCGGCCGCAAACCCGTGCGGCCCACCACACAACCCGATCCGGCGAACGACCGGACCTAGAGCGACCGAACAGCGAAAGGGGAGCAGTATGTTCGAGCGGTTCACCGACCGTGCCCGGACGACCGTGACAACGGCCAAGGTCGAGGCCGACGCGCTCGGCCACCACGCGATCGGCACCGAGCACCTGGTGCTCGCGATGCTCGCCGGCGACGGCGGCATCGCGCACACCGTCCTGCGGGCATCCGGTCTCGACCCCGACTCGTGGCGGGCCATGCTCGCCGCCGGGGACGACGCGGCCGCCTTGCGCTCGATCGGCATCGACATCGACGCGGTGCGGTCCAGCATCGAGCAGACCTTCGGCCCGGGAGCGCTGGAACGCGCCGAGCCGGCCGAACGCGGCGGGTTCCTCTTCCGCCGCACCAAGATCCCCACCCGCTTCAACAACGGCGCCAAGAAAGCCCTCGAACTGTCGCTCCGCGTCGCCCTGTCGATGAAGCACAACTACATCGGCACCGAGCACATCCTGCTCGGCGTGCTCAAGGAAGAGCGTGGACTCGGCGCCCGGCTGCTGCGGGAACAGGGCATGAGCTACGACCGCACGATGGAACTGGTGCAGACCGCCCTCAAGAACGCCGCGTGAGGTGCCGTTCCGCCGGATTCCCCGGCTGATCTACGGTTTCTCCGTGGAGCGGACCCTTACCTGGCGTGATCTCAACCGGGCGCTGCTCGCCCGCCAAATGCTGCTCGAGAGGGTGCCGCACGCCATGCCCGACGTGCTCGAGCGCATGGGTGGCCTCCAGGCGCAGTACGCGCCGTCGATGTACATCGGACTCTGGACCCGCATCGAAGGCTTCGACCGGGCCGAACTCACCCGCCTGCTGGAGCGCCGTGAGGTCGTCCAGGCGACGCTCCTGCGGGCCACCATCCATCTCGTGTCGCGGGCCGACTTCTGGCAGTTCGCGGTCGGTGTCCGGCGAGCCCGCCGCGAGTGGTACGACCGGTTGACCCGCGACCGGTCCGACCCCGCCGAGATGGCGGACGCTGTGGCCCGGCTGCGGGAACTGCTCCGAGAGCGGCCGGTCCACCGGACCGAGATCGACGAGCTGTTCGGGGCCCGCGTCCGGCACGGCATCGGCATGTACCTCGACATGGTGCGCGTCCCGCCGTCCGGCACGTGGGCGCGGCGGCGGGCGGACCTGTTCGGCGCCGCCGAGGACTGGGTCGGCCCGCCCGACGTGACCGAGGACGACGCGCAGGAGCTGCTGATCCGGCGCTATCTCGGCGCGTTCGGGCCGGCCCACCGCACCGAGATCGCGGACTGGGCCGGCCTGCCGGTCGCCACCGTCGCCGCCGTTCTGAACCGGCTCGAACTGCGCCGGTTCAGCGACGAGCGGGGACGGGAACTCGTCGACCTGCCGGACGGGTCGCTGCCGGACCCCGAAACCCCGGCGCCGGTGCGGTTCCTGCCGACGTACGACGCGACGCTGCTCGTCCACGCCCGCCGCACGCTGATCCTGCCGGAGGAGCACCGGTCGAAGGTGTTCCACGTCCGGATGCCGCAGTCGATCGGGACGTTTCTGGTCGATGGGCAGGTGGCCGGGGTCTGGTCGTACCGCGCCGGCAAGAAGCCCGCGAAGGGGGAGGTGACGTGGGAGCCGTTCACCCCGCTGCCGGCGTCGGTCCGCAAGGAGGTCGCCGCGGAAGCGGACCGGCTGACCGAACTGCACGCCTGATCCCGGGCCGCTCCCTCACGCGGGCGCGGTGGTGACCGGGGTCTGCCACTCGACGTCGTAGTCGTACATCCAGGCGCTGCCGCGGGCGGCGAACCGCCGGAAGAGCACCGGCATCAGCACGTCACGGACTCGGGCGGCGAGCGGCCCGGCGATCTTCGCGTCGCTGTTGACGCCGGTAGCCTTCAGCATCCGGTCGGTGCGCGGCCGGCGCAGGCGGTCGAACGCGGCCAGGGCATCGGTCACGGTTGCCCGGTCGCGGAGACACTTCGCCAGGACCACCGCGTCCTCGATGGCCAGTGACGCACCCTGCCCGGCGCCGATCGGGTGCGCGGCGTCGCCGAGGAGCACCATGGCGTCGCGGTGGCTCCGCGGTGCCGACGGAAGGCGCCGTAGCACGGTGAACGGGTGCCACTGGTCGGTGTGTTCGATGATCCGCGCCGCCGGACCGCGGTCACCGTGGTACAACTCGAGCAGCGACTCGTGGTCGAGGGACGCGGCGGGCCGGGTGCGGGCCGGCACCTGGGCCGACCACAGCGTCCCGGCCGCGGTTGCCGTGTACACGAAGGTGGCCTTGGATCCGAGCATGAGGTTGAACGCGCCGGGTTCGACCGGGTGGGTCGACCTGCCGCTGATGATCCACAGCCCGGCGTAGACCGGCGCCGGCGCATCGGGGTCGACGATGGTGCGCATCCGTGAGTGCACGCCGTCGGCGCCGACGATCAGGTCGGCGGTGGCCGGCTGGCCGACGTGACGGTGGCCGCTGCCGGGTTGGCCGGTCTCCCGGCTCGTTGTCCGGGAATCGCCGGCGGTGCGGGTGTTGTCGGCGAACGTCGCCACCCCGTTGCGGACGTCCTGCAGCCGCCTGCCGGTGACGAGGCGGGCCCCGGCGTCGATCGCGAGGTCGCGCAGTGTTTCGACCAGGTGGCCGCGCATCAGTGTGACGCGGCCGCGCGGTGCCTCGCCCAGGAGCCTGCCGCGACCGCTCCACAGGCGGAGCAGAGGAATCGCGGTGCCGCGGGCGGTGACGGCGTCGCCGGCGCCGATGGCGTCGAGCGCCCGCAGCCCGTTGGCGCCGAGGCTGACGAACGAGCCGACGTCGCCGGCCGGATCCGTGTAGGCCTCGTGGATCGTGACGTTCCATCCGATCCGCCGCAGCGCGAGCGCCGTGACCGGCCCGGCGACTCCGCCACCGATGATCATCGCTTCCATGCTCGACTCCTTAAGTGAATTTGTATTCAGTGAATCCTCGTTCGGTTATACCGGCTGCTACGGTCGGCCGGCAAGACCTGCAGTTGGCAAAATCCCGTAGTCGTGTGCGCGCTGGGTCTCGGGACCCGGGTCGGGCATGATGCGGTGCGCGCCGGCGTTGGCTGGTCAAAGTTGGTCGGGGTCCGTTCGGGTGGTGAGGCCGGTGCAAGTCGTCCTGAGGAGGTGTAAGCCTGTTCAAGACGGTGCAAGTCGGTCTGAGATGGTCTGAGTCGGTCCGGGTCGGTACGAGTTGATTCGAGTTGGTCCGGAGCTGGCCCGGAACTGGCCCGAGCCGGTCCGAGTTGGTCCGAAGTCGTCCGAGCCGCTCGTGGAACGGTGAGGAAGCGGGGATGATCGGGCCATCCGAGCCGGTGATGAGCGGCGAGGAACCGGGGTGGCCCATCTGTCCGAGCCGGTTCTGAGCCGGTGGAAACTTGGGATGGGCTGTTCCGTCCGAGCCGGCCCTGAGCCGTGCGGACCCGGAATGACCTGTTCCACCCGAGCCGGTCCTGAACGGTGCGGAGCTGGGGGAGCGACGTGTTCCGTCCGAGCCGGTCATGGACCGGTGGAGGGAACAGGACGACCTGGCGGGCCGGAGCCGCGCTCCGGGGTGTGGTGGTGACGACGTGCGAGCGGGGAGTGCCCGAGTGGCGAGGCGGTGGCGGCAATGGTGACGCGCAAGGAGAAGGCGGCCCAGACCCAGGCCGCGCTGAAGGATGCGGCCCGCAAGCTGTTCGCCGAACGCGGCTACCTCAACACCAAGATCAGTGACATCACGGCCGAGGCCGGCCGGGCGGTCGGTTCCTTCTACGACCACTTCTCCAGCAAGGAGGAACTGCTCCGAGCACTGCTGGCCGACATGGAGTCGACCGCGGACGCCGCCCTGCCCGACCACGACCCGGACCATGACCTCGCCGACGAGGCCCAGCTGCGCGCACACGTCGCCGCGGCCTGGACCGCCTTCCGTGACCACCTGCCCGTGATGGTGGCGCTGTTCCAGGCGTCGACGGCCGAGGAGCCCTACAGTGGCACGGCCCGGCAGCGGCTCACGCAGGACACCACGATGCTGCGCGAGCACCTGGAACGCATGGCGGAGGGCGGTCGGGTGCTCCCGGGCCGCCCGGCCGTGGTGGCCGATGCGATGGGTTCGATGCTGGGGTTCTTCGCCTATGCCCACCTGACCGCGCCCGAGCCACGGCTCACCGACGACGAGGCGATCGAGACGCTGACGCAGTTGTTGTTGCGGGGCCTCGCCGGTGCGGGCCCCGACCCCGTCCAATGACGACGTGTCAGTCGGGCGGCGGGCCGCCACCGCCTCTGCCGTAGGGGACCGCGCTGCTGCGCGGACGGCTGGGCCCGAGCTCGTACGGCGTGCCGTCGGGCCGGATGACGATGATCCAGCCGTTGCCGGGGTCGCGGCGCAGTGACCAGCCGCGCTCGTGCACGCACACGTGGTGGTAGCGGCACAGCAGCACGAGGTTGTCGATGTCCGTCTCGCCGTGGTCGCGGATCCACTCCCGCAGGTGGTGGCTGTCGCACCAGTTGGCCGGCATCCGGCAGCCGGGCCAGCGGCAGTGCGGGTCGCGGGCCGCCAGCGCCCGGCGCAGCGCCGGTGGCGTGTTGCGGTAGGCCCGGCCGAGTTTCAGCGGCACACCGTTGTCGGGGTGCAGCCAGATCGGCTGGAGCATCGCATCGCAGCTGAGCCGGGACGCGAGCCCGTCGGGGACCGGACCCCACTCGCTGAGCACGGCAGGGCCGTCGTCGCCGCAACCGTCCCAGGTCCCGTCCGGGTCGTCGCCATGGTCGTGCAGTTGCACGTATCGCCGGACCGGCATCAGCAGCGCGATGTGGGGCCGCAGTCCGCCGCCGACCGCCGGCGCGCGGCCGTCCCGGAGGGTCGCGGTGAGCAGGTCGGCGAGGCCGTCGTGGCGTCGCTGGGCCGGGTTCCGGTCGTCGTCGGGGGCCGGTGCCTTGGTGAACGCGTCGAGCCCGGCGCTGAGCAGGGCCCCGGTCTCGGTGTCGAGGATGCCGCGCAGCTTCCACATGTCGCCGAGTCGGGTGAGTGTCACGCCGCGGCGCAGGTACTGCTGGTCGGGCGGGGTGTTCTTGTCGCGCAGGGCGGCGTCGCGCAGATAGGCGCAGGCCTCGTGCAGCGTGTGCGGGTCGAACTGGCGGGCGAGCGGCACGAGTGTCTGCTCGACCTGCTCGATGACGTCGTCGCCGACCTCTTCGGCGGTGAGCCCGATCCGGTTGACGTGCTCGGAGCTGACCTCGCCGGCCTCGAACGCCTCCTCGAGGTCGGGCAGCAGGCGGGTGATCTCGACGGCCCGCATGCGACTGCTGGCGGCCGGGCCGGAGAGCCGCCCGAATGCTTCGAGCCAGCGCTTGGTGGATCCGTATGCGTCGCGGCGGGACAGGCGCCGGTCGTCGAACACGCCGAGGAACCGGGTGATGGCCGCGTCGAGCTGGTTGTGGGAGCGGAGCAGGAGCAGGGTGGCCTCGCGCACCGCCGCGTCGTCGAGTGTCGAAGGATCGAAGTCGACGAGCGCGGCGAGTGCGTCCGTCAATGGTCCGATCGGACCCGGAACCCCCGCCTCTTCCCCCATGCCCGCACCGTAACCCACCCCACCGACACATCCCCGCCCCGATTACTCGCTGCGATCCTCCATCTCCCATAAGTGATCCAGCACGTGCCAGACGAACCGCCGGGCGGCGTACCGCGCGGTCCAGCCGTTGGTCGTGAGCGGCCCTCCGTCGCTGGGCCGGCCGAGGACCGCCAGCACGTCGGTGCGCAGAGCCTCGATGGCGTCACTGTCGTCGATGGCCGGCGGGCGGTGCTTGACGCCGATCTTGCGCGCGTAGGCGGCCTCGGAGTCGATCAGGTGATCGATCATCTTGTCCCGGTCGCGTCCGCCGCCGCGGGGCCCCTTGCGCAGCGACTCCGGCGCGGTGGCGGAGCGGTCTTCGAAGGCTGCCCAGGCGGCGCGCAGCAGTTTGGTGTGCCGGTCGGCGGTGGCCTTGGTCACCGGTGTGCCGTCCGCGGCGGGGCGGCCGTCGGGCGCACCGAACTCGGTGGTCGACGTGCCCGGCACCCGTTCGACGACGGTGAACCGCGGTGTGGTGGGGAAGCTGAAGCCGGCGGCCGCCGCGATGGGGGCGTACCGTTCGGCGTAGCCGGCCAGGGCTTCGAGCGCCGCTTCCTCGGTTTTGGCGAAGCGGCCCCAGCCCGGCCAGTCGAGGCTTCCGGCGAAGACCTTCTTCGGGGTGGCCTCGAGATACACGTGTGTGTCGGCATCCGGCATGTCTGTGACCTTAGGCCGCTTTCCTCGGCGCCGGGGGTGTGTGTACCTACCATGGGTCATATGCCTGAGCTTGTGAGCTATCTTCGTGAAGCGCGGCTCGCCGGTGATGTCGAGACCACCCGTTCCTCCAATCACGGCAACGCCACCGCGTTCGCCGAAGGTCATGAGGGATATCTGTTCGGCCTGATCCCGTTGAAGACGTGGACGCTGCCGGAGGTGCTGGCGGTCATGGCCCAGCGGGTCGGCATCGACGCCGACGCGGATCGGGCGACCGGCACCGACATGATCGACCCGCACAAGACCGTCCGTGCGCTGGAGCGGATGCGCGACCGGTTGCGCCTGGCTGCCGAGCGGCGGGAGCGGGTGCTGGTGGCGACCGGTCACCCGGCCGGGATGATCGAGGTGCATCTCGCGATCGCTGCGGCGCTGCGGGCGGCCGGTTGTGAGCTGCTGCTGCCGGCGCCGGGTGCGGTGTTCGCGTCGCCGGGGCGGTACGACGGCCGCGAATATCAGCTGGCGGTGCGGTATGTCGGCGGTGTGGCGGTGGCGGCGGAGCGTGGCATCGCGCTGTGGCACACCCATTCGCCGGACGGCATGCGGATCATGCTGGCCGAGTTGGAGCGGCAGGGTGCCGGGCTGCCCGACCTGGTGGTCGCCGACCACGGGTTTGCCGGCGCCGCGGCGGCGGCCGGACTCGACGTGGTGGCGTTCGCGGACAGCAACGACCCGGCGCTGTTCATCGCCGAGGCCGAGGGTCGCGTGTCGGTGACGGTGCCGATCGACGACAACGTCCAGCCGCACCTGTACGGCCCGGTGAGCGAGTTCCTGCTGGAGGGCGTGGGCCGCTAGTCGGTAGTGATATGACAAGAGCGCTATGACCTAATTTGACACTGAATCTTGCGTGAGTCCCTTTCCGATGGAAACATCGGTCGCTGCCGATATGTATCGGCTCCGATTCAGGGGAGGCTCACGTGAGACTCACAAGGTCCTCGTTCCGGCGGGCCGCGGTCATCGCCGCGGGCGCCGGGCTCGTCGCCGGCTCGATCCTCGCACCGTCCGTGGCACAAGCGGCGACGGAAACCAAGGCGGCCAACGCCGAGGCGCTCGTCGGGCAGCTCGGCACCCGTGCCGCCGGTTCATACCTCGACGCGCAGGGCAAACTCGTCGTCAACGTCACCGACGCCGCGACCGCCAAGAGCGTCGAGGCCACGGGCGCCAAGGCCCGCACGGTCAAGCACAGCGGCGCCGAGCTGGCCCGCGTCACCTCGGTCCTCGACGCGAAGGCCGGCATCCCCGGCACGGCCTGGGCCGTCGACCCGGTGAGCAACCAGGTTGTCGTCTCGATCGACAGCACCGTCCCGGCCGAGCACGTCAAGACCCTGGAGGCGACCGTCGCCGGTCTCGGCGGCGGTGCGCGCATCGAGCGGATGTCCGGTGAGCTGCGCCCGACGATCTCGGGCGGCCAGGCCATCTACGCCGGCGGTTCCCGCTGCTCCCTCGGCTTCAACGTGGTCAGCGGCAGCACCTACTACTTCCTGACCGCCGGGCACTGCACCAACATCGGCTCGACCTGGACCACGAGCAGCGGCTCGGTCCTCGGCACCCGCACCGGCACCAGCTTCCCGGGCAACGACTACGGCATCGTGCGCTACGCGGCCGGCGTCTCCCACCCTGGCAACGTCTCCCTCTACAACGGCTCGTACCAGGAGATCACCTCCGCCGGTAACGCCACCGTCGGCCAGTCCGTCCGCCGCAGCGGCTCGACCACCGGCGTGCGCAGCGGTTCTGTCACCCAGCTCAACGCCACGGTGAACTACGCGCAGGGTCGTGTCACCGGCCTGATCCGTACGACGGTCTGCGCCGAGCCCGGCGACAGCGGTGGCTCCCTCTTCGCCGGTACGACCGCCCTCGGCCTGACCTCCGGCGGCAGCGGCAACTGCAGCTCCGGCGGCGTCACGTACTTCCAGCCGGTCACCGAACCGCTGAGCGTGTACGGCGTGAGTATCTACTGACACACCGTAACATCGCGGCACCGCGTCCACTGGGGCCGGACGGCAGGACACCGTCCGGCCCACGCCGGTGGCAGAGTTGACGCATGCGTGTCGGCCTGCTCGGACCACTCACCGTCGACGTCGGCGGCCGCCCGGTCGAGCTCGGCGGCGCACGACTGCGCACCCTGCTGATCCGGCTGGCCGTCGAGCCGGGACGTCCCGTCGCCGTCGACCGGCTCGCCGAGGCGCTCTGGCCCGGCGGCGGCCCCGCCGATCCCGCCAACGCCGTCCAGTCGCTCGTGTCGCGCCTGCGCAGGTCCCTCGACGGGCACCCGGCCCTCGTGTCCGGCACCGGCGGGTATCGCCTCGATCTCGACGACGAGGCCGTCGACGCCTTGCGGTTCGAGCGCCTCGCCGCCGCCGGCCGTCGGGCATTGCGCGCCGACGACACCGAGCCGGCCGGGCGGCTTCTGCGTGAGGCGATCGCTCTGTGGCGCGGCCCGGCGCTCACCGACGTGGCCGGTGCCGGGTTCGCGGCGCCGTTCACGGCCCGGTGGGAGGAGCTGCGGCTCGCCGCCACCGAGGATCTCGTCGAGGCCGGCGGGTTTCCCGGCGACACCGTCGCCCGGCTGCGGGAGCTGACCGCCGAGCACCCGCTGCGTGAACGGCTCGCCGCACTGCTGATCCGCGCCCTGCAGGCCGAGGGGCGGCCGGCGGAGGCGCTCACCGTGTTCGAGGAGTGCCGGGCCAGGCTGGCCGACGAGCTCGGCGCCGACCCTTCCCCGCAGCTGCGCGACGCCCATCTCGCCGTGCTGCGGGCCGAGCAGCAGGAGACGCCGCGGAGGACCCGCACCGGCAATCTCCGCGCCGCACTGACCAGCTTCGTCGGGCGCGCCGGCGACGTCGAGCAACTCTGCGCGCAGGTCCTCGACAGCCGCCTCGTCACGCTCGTCGGCCCCGGTGGCGCCGGCAAGACCCGGCTCGCCACCTCGGTCGCCGCCGAGGTCGGCGGACAACTGCCCGACGGGGCATGGCTGGTCGAGCTGGCGCCGGTGACGGAGGCGGCGGAGGTGCCGGCCACGGTACTGCGCACGCTGCACGCGGGCGGGCTCGGCCAGCCGGAGGGCCCCCGGCGCCCGCGCCGTCTCGACGTCCTGGACCAGCTCACCGAGGCCCTCACGGTCTCCGGCGTGCTGCTCGTCCTGGACAACTGCGAGCACGTCGTCGACGCCGCCGCCCGGCTCGGCGAGGAACTGCTCGGCCGCTGCCCGAAGCTGCGGATCCTGGCCACCAGCCGGGAGCCGCTGGGCATCCTCGGTGAGTCGTTGTTCCCGGTCGGCCCGCTGCGCCACCCGGACGGCGCCGTGACCGCCGACGAGGCGGTCACCTATCCCGCGGTACAACTCCTGCGGGACCGGGCGGCAGCTGCGCGTCCCGGGTTCGCGGTGACCGGCGACAACGTGGGATCAGTGGCGGAGATCTGCCGCCGGCTCGACGGCCTGCCGCTGGCGATCGAGCTGGCCGCGGCCCGGATGCGCTCGTTCACCGCGGAGCAGGTCGCGGCCCGGCTCGACGACCGGTTCCGGCTGCTGACCGGGGGCAGCCGCACCGCCCTGCCGCGGCACCGCACGCTCCACGCCGTCGTGGCGTGGAGCTGGGACCTGCTCGGCGAGCGGGAGCGGCGGTTCGGTGAGGCACTCGCGGTGTTCCCCGGCACCTTCGACGCGGTCGCGACCGGTGCCGTCGCCGGCGTCGACGACCCGGAGGAACTCCTCGACGCGCTCGTCGACCGGTCGCTGCTGCAGGTCGTCGAGGGTCCCGCGGTGCGGTACCGCATGCTCGAGACGATTCGCGAGTTCGCGCTGGAGGAGCTGGCACGGCGCGGGGGAGTGGGCCCGGCCCGCGCCACGCACGCCGCCCACTTCCTCGCGCTGATGGAGGAGGCGGAGCCGCACCTGCGCACCGCCACGCAGCTCGACCGGCTCGAGCGCCTGCGGCCCGAGCGCGACAACCTGCACGCGGCCGTCGCGTACTTCTGCGACGCCGGCGACGCGGCCGGCGCGCACCGGCTGGGTGCCTCGGCGGGCTGGTTCTGGACGTTCGAGGACAATCACGCGGAGGCGGCGCTCTGGCTGGACCGCATCCGGCGGGTGCCGGGCGACGTCCCGCATGACCTGCGGGTCGTCGTGCTGGCGATGTATCTGGTCAACAGCGGGTTCGCCGGCGACTTCCAGTTCGACCACGACCTGCTGGACGAGCTGATCACGTCGGCGGCGACGGTACCGCGGGAGAACGCCCATCCCTTCGTCGCGCTCGTCGAACCGGTGGTGAACCTGTTCCGCGACGACAGCGAGCGCGGCGCGGCCGTCATCGAGGAGCGGCTCGCCGACCCCGTCGACACGTGGACCAGGGCGATGCTGCTGTCGATCCTCGGCCACCTGCGGGAGAACGACGGCGACATCGACGGCATGCTGTGCGCCCTCGACGCGTCCGCCGTCGAGTTCCGCAAGGTCGGCGAGCGGTGGGGCCTGTCGATAACCCTGTCCTCGGCCGCGAGCGGGCACGCCCGGCGCGGCGACTTCGCCACCGCCGTCGGCTGTCTGGAGGAGTCGATCGAGCTGTACCACCAGCTCGGGATCCAGGCGAACGAGGCGTTCCAGCGGATCAGCCTCGCCGCCCTGCGCGTCCACACCGACGGGCCGGCGGTGGCGCGTGCCGAGCTGCGGGCGTTCGTCGAGGACGTCGGGGTGGCGGCGCGGGACGTGTCGCACGCGATGCTGGAGCTGGGGCACGTGGCCCGCGTCGAGGGTGACCTCGACGAGGCCGACCGGCTCTACGCCGAGGCGTGGCGCCTGCAGCGGGACCTGTCGCTGGTCGCCCCGCAGTACCGGGCGATCCTGCTCGCCGCCCGTGCCCACGTCGACGTCGAGCGCGGTGAGTTCGACACCGCCCGGGCACGGCTGACCGAGGCGATGCGGATGGCCCTGCCGGTGCGGGACATGCCGGTCGTGGCACGGGTCGCGGTGGGCTGGGCCGCGCTCGCCCATGCCCGCGGCGCGCCCGGCACCGCCGCCGAGATCCTGGGCGTCGCGCAGCAGCTGGCCGACGGCCCGGACCTGTCCGATGCCGACTGGCTGCGCCGGTCGGCGCGGCTGCGCGCCGAGCTCGGCGACGAGCCGTTCGAGGCGGCTGTCTCCCGTGGTGCCTCGATGCCGCGGGAGACAGCCGTAGACCTGCTTCGGTCGGGTTAGGCCTTCCTGCGGTACGCGCGGACCGCGAGCGGCGCGAACACCGCCAGGATCGCGAGCGACCACACGAGCGTCTTCACCACCGGCCCGGCCGTCGGGCCCGTGCCGACCATCAGCGCGCGGGCCGCCTGCATCGCGTCGGCGACGGGGTTGATCTTCACCCACGCCTGCAACCAGCCGGGCAGGGTGTCGGTCGGTACGAGCACGTTCGTGCCGAAGGTGAGCGGGAACATGATGACGAACCCGAGCCCCTGGACCGCGCCCGGCTCGCGGACGACCATGCCGAGCAGCACGAACATCCAGCTGAAGCAGAACGCCATGAACATCACCAGCAGGCAGGCGGCGATGACGGACAGCGGGTCGGTCCCGAACCGGAAACCGATGATGTAGCCGAAGCCGAGCATCACCACGATCGCCACCACGAACCGGATCATGTCGCCGAGCACCCCGCCGATCAGCGGCGCGGACCGCCCGATCGGCAGGCTGCGGAACCGGTCGAAGACCCCCGTCTTGATGTCGGTGTTCAGGCTGACCCCGGTCGGCGCCGACGCGAACAGCACGTTCTGCACCAGCAGCGCGGGCAGCAGGAACTGCAGGTACTCGTGGCGGGAGCCGGAGATGGCGCCGCCCAGCAGGTAGACGAACATGACGATGAAGATGATCGGCTGGAGCGTGACGTCCAGCAGTTGCTCGGGCGTCCGCATCGTCTTGATGAGGCTGCGCCGGGCCATGACGAGGCTGTGCCGGACCAGGCCGAACGGGCGGCCCGGGACGGCCGCGCGGATCGGCGTGCCGGCGGCGGAAGCGGTGGCCGCGGAAGAGGCGGTAGTGGAAGAGGTGGCGGTGGAAGAGGTGGTCATGCCGGCACCTGCACCTTCTGCGGGTCCGCGGTGTTCTCGCCGCGGGTCAACGTGAAGAACACCTCGTCGAGGCTCGGCAGGTGCAGCGACAGTTCGATGACGCCGATCCCGGCCTCGTCGAGCCGCCGTACGACCGCTGTCATCGCCCGGTCGTCGGTGACCGGCACCGACAGCACCCCGCGCCCGTGCGACTCGACCTGGTTGCCGGAGACGGCCGTCAGGATCGCCGCCACCGCCTCCAGGTGCGCCGGATCGGCCGGGCGCACACTGATGGTCTGCCCGCCGACGATGTGCTTGAGCTGGGCCGGCGTGCCGTGCGCGATGACCTTGCCGTGGTTGAAGACCGAGATGTTGTCGGCGAGCGCGTCGGCCTCCTCGAGGTACTGCGTGGTGAGCAGGACGGTCGTGCCCTCCCGCACCTGGGCGCGGACCATGTTCCACACGTCCTCGCGCTTGGCCGGGTCGAGGCCGGTGGTCGGCTCGTCGAGGTAGACGACGGCGGGCCGGCCGACGAGGCTGGCCGCCAGGTCGAGGCGGCGCCGCATGCCGCCCGAGTACGTCTTGGCCGGGCGGTTCGCCGCCTCGGTCAGGTCGAAGTCGGCGAGCAGCTGCGCGGCGCGGGCCTTCGCGTCGGCGCGGCGCAGGTCGAGCAGCTGGCCGATGAGGACGAGGTTCTCGGTGCCGGTGAGGTCCTCGTCCACCGACGCGAACTGGCCGGTCAGGCCGCTGATGCGGCGAACCGCCGCCGGGTGGCGGACCACGTCGTAGCCGCCGACGACGGCCTGCCCTTCGTCGGGGCGCAGGAGCGTGGCGAGGATGCGCACGGCGGTGGTCTTGCCGGCGCCGTTGGGGCCGAGGACCCCGAGCACCGTGCCCGGCTCGGCGGCGAGATCCACCCCGGCCAGCGCGGTGGTCTTGCCGAAGCGCTTGACCAGGCCGGTGGCCTGGAAAGCGAAGCTCATGGCGTGTTCCCCCTGTGGATGGGTCCGCGACGTTCACGGACCGCGACACGCTCAGCCTGCCGGACCGCGCTGGCAAACCGCGCACATTGCCCTGTCATCCGCTGGCACCGTTCGCTGACACCGTGGTGGGCATCGTCGCGACATTTCCGTGTCGTACGTCATGTCCCGAATTGTGGACGCGGGTTGACGATCGCGTGTCCGGGTCGGCACCATCGGTTCTATGGGGCCCGAAGGCGCGTTGCTGACCCAAGAACTGGTGGTCGACCTCGCTCGACACGCCAGCGCGCGCTGTAGCCGCTAGAGCCTTCGCTCGCGACACCCCGTTCTCCGCTCCACGGCCGTCTTCTCGACGTGTGCTCTAATTCCTATCTAGTACGTACGGATACTGGAGTTTTCTCATGACTGTCTCCACGGGGGTCGCCGTCGCTTCGAGCGTCGGCGTCCTCAACGTCGACTTCCTGGACATCGCGCGCCGTTATGCGGAATCGCCGGACGACTGGCCGTTCGCGCCCCGGTTCGACCCGCACGAGCGCTGGTACGGGCGGCTCGCCACCGCCGACGACCACGAGGTCTGGCTGCTGACCTGGCTGCCCGGCCAGGGGACCGACCTGCACGACCACGGCGGCTCGGCGGGCGCGTTCACCGTCGTCTCCGGCGAGATCATCGAGCAGACCGTCAGGGGCGGCGAACTGGTCGGCACCGGGATGCCGGCCGGGCGGGGCCGGCGGTTCGGCCCGCACCACGTGCACCGGGTCGTCAACGCCGGCACCCGCCCGGCCGTGACCGTGCACGTCTACGGCCCGGCGTTGCAGGCCATGACCCGCTACCGGCTGCACGACGGCCGGCTCAGCGTCGAGTCCATCACGAGGGCGGGAGCGGACTGGTGACCGTACAGCCCGGAAAGAGCATCGACGCGATCCTCGACGAGGCCCGTGCCCGGCTGCGCCGGCTCGACCCGGACCAGGCCCGGCTCGCCGCCGCCGAGGGCGCCGTCCTCGTCGACATCCGCCCCGCCGCGCAGCGCGCCGCGGAGGGTGAGATCCCGGGCGCCCTGATCGTCGAGCGCAACGTCCTGGAGTGGCGGTTCGACCCCCGCAGTGATGCGCGGCTGGCCGTCGCCGACCGCTTCGACCTGCCGATCGTGGTGTTCTGCTCGGAGGGGTACACGTCGTCGCTCGCCGCCGCCGCGCTGCAGGACCTGGGTCTGCACCTCGCGACCGACCTCGCCGGCGGCTTCCAGGCGTGGAAGGCGGCCGGTCATCCGGTGACCGTCACCGCCGTCGCCGCCTGACGGCGGCAATTAGGCTGGTGGGGTGAAGCTCAAGCTCGACCTCCACGACATCTTCAACCGCAGCGGCGACATCGACCGTGCGCTGCGCGGGATCATCGACGAGGCGGTGGCCAAGCGCGCCACCCTCGTCGAGATCATCCCGGGCAAGGGGTCGGGCGCGCTCAAGAAGCGGGTGCTGCGGTTCCTCGACCAGCGTGAGATCAAGGCGCTCTACCACCGGGTGGAGAAGGACTCGGACAACTTCGGCCGGCTCTTCGTGCACTTCCGCTGGAACGAGTCCTCCGGCCGGTCCGGCCGCCGGCGCTGACCCACCCGGCCGCTCAGAGGGCGCCGGCGGCGTCCGCCAGGTGGCAGACCGCGACGAGCCGCAGCGCCGTCCAGTCCGCCGCCGTCCAGTCGACGCTGTCCGGCGTCGGCAGCGGCCGCCCGTGACGCTGGTGCACGGCGATCACGGAACGCGCGTAGCCGGCGAGCGAGATCGCGTCGACCGGCTTCCCGGCGGCGGTCAGGCTCTCCCGCACCGCGGCGGCGTGCTGGTCGACCTTCGCCAGCAGGAAGGGCTGGGCGAGTGCCTCCACCAGCCCGTCCACGCCCACCATGGCCATCACCTGGTCCAGTTGGTGGCGTGCGGCGAGCTCGGCGGTGGCCAGGTGGCTCGCCTCGAACGAGCCGGCGTCAAACGGGGGCGTGCCGAACGAGGGGGCCGGCACGGCTGGCGTCAGTTCGTTGTTCATGGTCGAGACGCTATGCGGCCCGGGGCGCTCCGGGATCCCCAACAACCGAGCGGCACCCGATCTTGACCTCGAGCGCTCCGTCCGGGCGGCGTCACGCTGCGCAGTCGCCGCCGGACGTGCCGTCGATCCGGGCGGGAAGTGTCGGTGGGGGAGTGCAGAATGTGGCTCACCCCCGGAGCAGGAGGACCGACCCTTGTCCGACCGCAGTTTCGCCGCACCGCCGCGGCGACCGCTCGTCGCCGCCGCCGCGGTGATCGTGCTCGCGCTGCTCGCCGCGCTCGGTATCGCCGACGTCCAGCCACTCGCACCCCGCCCGGCGTCGGCCCCCGCCGGTGAGTTCTCCGCCGGTCGCGCGTTCACCCACGTCGAGCGGATCGGGCAGGAGGTCCACGTCACCGGCAGCCCTGCCGCCGACCGCGTCCGGGAGCACATCGTCGAGACCCTGACCGGGCTCGGGCTGCGCCCCGAGGTCCAGGACACCGTCGGGGTCAACGCCGGCAAGTTCGGCGACGGCGGCATGGCCCGGGTGCGCAACGTCGTCGCCGTCCTGCCCGGCACCGTTTCGACCGGCCAGGTCGTGCTCCTGGCGCACTACGACTCGGTCCAGGTCAGCTACGGCGCCAACGACGACGGCGCCGGCAGCGGCACCCTGCTCGAGGTGGCCCGCGCGCTGACGACCGGCGAGCGGCCGCGCAACGACATCGTCTTCCTGTTCACCGACGCCGAGGAGGCGTGCCTGTGCGGCGCGGAGGCGTTCGTCAGCCGCCACCCGCTCGGCCAGCGCCAGGCCGTCGTGCTGAACTTCGAGGCCCGGGGCAGCCGCGGCCCGGCCGTCATGTTCCAGACCTCCGAGGGCAACGCCGACCTCATCGACGTCTACGCCCGCACCCCGCACCCGGTCGGCACCAGCCTCGCCGTCGAGGTCTACCGGCTGCTGTCCAACGACACCGACTTCACCCCGTTCCTGGGCCAGTCCCGGTTCACCGGGCTCAACACCGCCTACATCGACGGCTCCAGCGTCTACCACAGTCCGTTCGACCGACCTGACACGATGGACCGCGCCAGCCTCCAGCACCACGGCGACAACGCGCTCGCCCTGACCCGCGAGCTCGGCCGGGCCGACCTGGCGCCGCTGATGCGTCCGGCCTCCGGCGACGCGGTCTACTTCCCGTTCGCCGGGTTCCTGGTGCGCTACCCGTCGGCGCTCACCTGGCCGATCGCGGTGCTCGCGCTGCTCGCTGTCGCCGCCCTCGTGTTCCTGGCCCGGCGCCGTGGGCTGACCTCGGTGCCCCGCACGCTGACCGGACTCGGTCTGGCGCTCGTGCCGGTCGTTGTGGTCGCCGTCGCCGCCCAGCTCCTGTGGGCCCTCCTGGTGGTGATCCGCCCCGGTTACGGAGAGCTGCTCGACCCGGCCCGGCCGACCTGGTTCCGGTTCGGTGTCGTCGCGCTCGCCGCGAGCATCCTCCTGGGGTGGTATGCGCTGAGCCGTCGTCGGCTGGGCCCCGTCCCGCTGGCGACGGGCGGGCTGGTGCTGCTGGCCGTGCTCGGCGTGGTGTTCGCCGCCGCCATCCCCGGCGGGTCGTACCTCGTGGCGATCCCCGCCCTCGTCGGTGCGCTCGCCGGCATCGCCGTGCTGTACGTGCGCCAGCAGCTGATCAAGATCACTGTGCTGGTCGCCGGTGCGGGTGTCGCGACGCTCATCCTGGCGCCCACCGTCGCGCTGTTCTTCCCGGCGCTGGGCCTGGCGACCGGCGCCGCCGCGGCGATCTTCGCCATGCTGCTGGGCCTGGCGGCGCTGCCGGCGCTCGAGCCGCTGTTCCGCCCGGCCGGCGAGCCGCGGCACCGTGTGCTCGGCTCTGCCCCGGCGGTCGCGGCCCTGGTCGTGGCGGTGCTCTGCACGACGGTCGGCATGGTCGTCGACCGGTGGGACAGCCGTCACCCGGAGCCGACCCACCTGATGTACGCACTCGACCGCGACACCAACTTCGCCAAGTGGGTCAGCCTGGAACAGTCCCCGGGCGAGTGGACGTCGCGATACGTGCGCAACCAGCAGGAACAGAGCCGGCAGTTCCCGGTCCTGCCCGAGGGCATGCTCTCGGTGGGCCCGGCGAACGTCGCCGACCTTCCGGCCCCGACCGTGACCGTGCTCTCCGACGACACCTCGGGCAACCGGCGCACCGTGCGCTTCCGGCTGGAGTCGAAGCGGCAGGTCCGGTTCGTGTCGTTCTACGGTGAGGTCGGCGACCACCGGGTCGTGCAGGCCACCGTGGAGGGCCGCGACGCCGTGACGTACCTCGACGAGCAGGACCGCTTCGGCGTCATCTTCCACGGCCCGCCGCCCGGCGGCATCGAGGTGACCCTGCTCCTCGACGGCCCTGGCCCGTTCAAGCTCCGCCTCGTGGACGGCAGCGACGGCCTGTCCGGCCTACCGGGATTCACGCCGCGCCCGCCGACGGTCGGCGTGTTCGGCAGCCACTCGAGCGAGCTGGTCGCGGTGGCCATCACGACGACGCTCTGACCTCACGCTGCACCGAAACGCTGCACCGAAACGCTGCACCGAAACGCTGCACCGAACCCACGACGGCCGCCCCTGTCCGGCGGCGGCCGCCGTGGGTTTCTCGTGATCCCGAAGGCTGCCTGAGGGGGCGGCAGCCGGCCCTCGGCCAGGTCCACCGCCCGCCGGCTCGACGTGACGGTTATCCACAGGAAGAAAATCTTGCTGGTGAAACACCGCACGCTGTTCCTACCGTCGACATATGGTGATCGATGTGGCGGCTGCAGAGGCGTGCACGGTCGACGATGTCTGGCGAGTGCCCGTCATCGGTGGAGGTGGTGCACCGTCCCGTGAGGTCCGCGCCGCCCTCAAGAGCGGCCAGGCGGCCCTGACGGCGATCCTCGAGCGGCTGGACGTGCCGGTGGTGTGGCGCGCCGACGGCCGGCTCACGTTCTTCCCGCACGACGCCGCGGACCGCGACGCCGTGCACGCGGCGATGGCCGCCGCCCGTGCCGTGCAGGCGCACCTGGCCGCCGTCCTCCGCGACCTCGGAGTCGTGGTCCCGGACCGGACCGCCATCTCGGGCATCTCGGGGTAGGAACCGGGACCACAACCTCCAGAGCCCGGGCCCTACTTCGCGGCGCCCGCCTTGTCCAGGGCCGCCACCGCGCCGCGGTGCAGCGGCACCGGGTCGGTCCTGCGGATCGTCTCCAGCGTGATGCCCTTCGCCGCCGGGTTCGCCTTCGCCAGCTCCTCGCGCTTCTCCACCAGCGTCTTCGTCAGCACGCACGCCAGGTCGGCGTTCATGTCCTCACGCACCAGCAGCACGTTCGGCACCACGATGGTCTTGACGTCACCCGGCGTCTTGTACGTCGCCGCCGGGATCGTGCCCTCCTGATACGCCGGGCCGAGCTTCTGCATCTCCGGCAGCAGGCCGGACAGGTCCAGGAACTTCACCTTGTCGCCGTTGGTCGTGAACAGGTCGGTGACACCCGCCGTCGGCAGGCCGCCGGACCAGAAGAAGCCGTCGATCGTGCCGGCCTTCACGCCCTCGGTGGTCTTCGCCAGGTCGAGCCGCTGCGGCTGGATGTCCTTGTCGGGGTCCAGCCCGGCGGCCTTGAGCAGGCGCTGCGCGATGACCTCGGTGCCCGAGTTCGGCGAGCCGGTCGAGATCCGCTTGCCCTTCATGTCGGCGACCGAGTTGATCCCGGAGCCGGCGCGCACCACGACGTGGGTGGCGTTGTCGTAGATCCGGCCGAGCGCGGCGATCTTCACCGGCTTGTCGAACGAGCCCTTGCCCTGAACGGCGTCGGTCGCGCTGTCGAACAGCGAGAACGCCACCTGGTAGTCGCCCTTGTCCAGGCCCTTGATGTTGCCGACGGACGCGCCGGTCTCCGCCGCGCTCGCCTTGACCTTGTCGCCGGTCGCCTGGGTGATCTGGGTGGCCAGGGCGTTGCCGACGACGTAGTACACACCGGTGGTATTACCGGTCGCGATCGCGATGCGGGTGTCGGAGGTGACGGTGCAGGCGATCTCCGAGTTCGCCCCGGCGTTGTCCGTGGTGTTGTCGGTCTGCCGGCCTCCGCATCCGGCCACCGCGGTCAATACCAGGGCGCCCGCCACGCAGGTTCCGATCCAGGACTTCGATGTCACGGCACATCCTCTCTAGGAGCGTCAACACGAGATCGAGCACTGAGGTACACGAGCACCGCGGCCACCAGCAGCAGGCCCACGCCGACGCCGACGGTCGCCTTGTCGAGCCAGAGCAGCAGGAGGCTGGCCAGCCCGGCGAGCACCCGTGGTACGACACCGGCCTTGCCGAGACCGATCAGCCAGCCGCCGGCGGCGATGGACAGCGCGAGCACGCCGAGCGCCGACGCCGCCACGGCGAACACGATGTCGCCCCACCCGGCGAGGCCGAGCAGCGCACGGCCGGTCGGCGTGACCACGAACGCGATGGGCACCAGGTACGCCGGCAGCGCGTACCGCAGCGTCTGCCACATCGTCGGGAACACCCTGCCGCCGGTCACCGCGGCCGCGGCCACGGAGGCGAGGGCGGTCGGTGGCGTCGCCTCGGACAGCACCGCGAAGTAGAAGATGAACATCGCCGTCGCCGGCTCGGAGATGCCCAGGTTGATCAGCGCCTGGCCGATGATGACCCAGCCGATGATGAACGATGCGGTCACCGGCACCGCGAGGCCCAGCAGCGTGAGCGCGACCGCGGCGAACACGGCGGTGAGCGCGACGACGGCGGTGTGGTTCGTCGCCAGGGACTGCGCCCAGTCGACCATCAGGCTCGACATCTGCGGTCCGAGGCCCGTCTTGGTGGTGCTGGCGGTGATGACCCCGGCCGCGACGCAGACCGCGACGACCGGCAGCACCCCGCGGATGCCGGCGGCGAGCGCCTCGACGAGCCGGCGCGGGGTGAGCCGGTGCCGGCGGTCCAGGAACGACAGCACCGCCGCGAGCAGCGTGGCGTAGATGACCGCCTGCGTCGCCGGCTGGCCCAGCGCCAGCAGCACGATGATCACGAAGAGGGAGAGGAAGTGGTACCCGAACCGCGCGAGCAACTGCCACGGCGACTGGACCAGCAGGTTGACCGGCCGTGCGCCGAACCGGCGGGCGTCGATCTCGACCGACAGCAGGATGCCCAGGTAGTACAGCAGCGTCGGGATCGTCGCCCAGCCGAGGACGACCAGGTAGGACACGTCCAGGTACTCGGCGATGATGAACGCGGCGGCGCCCAGCGTCGGCGGTGACAGGATCGCGCCCACGCCCGACGCGGCGAGCATGCCGCCGGCCCGCTCCGCCGGATATCCGGCCCGGCGCAGGATCGGCCAGGTCACCGTCCCGATGCTCACCGTCGTCGCGGCGCCGGAGCCGGACACGGTACCGAGGAGGAAACCGGATGCCACGGCGGTGCGCCCGGCGGCGCTCTTGGAACGGCGGAACGCCGCGACCGACAGTTCGACGAAAAACGCGCCGGCGCCGGACAGGTCGAGCACCGCCCCGTAGATCGTGAAGAGGACGATGTACGACGCGGCGACGTCGAGCGGTGTGCCGTAGAACCCGCTCGGTGAGTTGTACAGCGCGTCGATGATCTGGTCGAAGTCCAGCCCGGCGTGGGCGATCGACCAGGTCTGCGGCAGGAAGCCGCCGTAGTAGTCGTACGCGAGGAACAGCGCGCAGACGATCGGCAGCACCCAGCCGGTCGTGCGGCGGCACGCCTCGACGACGAGCAGCAGCAGAACGGCGCCCATCACCACGTCGAGCGGTTCGAGGAATCCCTGCCGGTTCAGGAACGCGTTGTAGCCGCCCCCGGCCGCGCCGATCTCGAACGGCAGTAGTGGGTAGAGGCAGACGACCAGCGCGGCCGTGGCGAGCACCCAGTCGGCGACGGTCGGTCCCTTGTCGACCGGGACGACGTCCGGTTCGCGGTGCCGCCACGGGAACCGGGCCCCCGACGGGTACAGCACGAACACCAGCGGCAGCACCACGCTGAGGAAGACGACCAGGTAGTACTGGCTGCCCTGGGAGAGCGGCCGGAAGACCTGCCAGAGCACGAGCAGCGCGGCGGCCGTCCCGACGGCGGTGACCCCGATCTGCACCGGCCCGCTCAGCCGGCGGCCCGGCTTCTCGTCCTCGAACTGCGCGGCGAGTTCCCGCACGCTCTGGTCGTTGAGCGTCGCGTCGACGTCGGAGACGGCTGCCGCCGCGGCCGGTCGGTCGCCCGGCGTGTTGCCGGCGGCGGTGTCCCGCGGAGCGTCCGGACTCGCTGATCCACCGTTCGGCTCGCCGGCGGCGTCCGCCTCGGTATCGGCCGCTAACCCGTTCGGCTGAATCTCTGGCACGGCCCGGAGAGTACGCGAACTCATAAATATTCGTAACCATAAACATCGAGAGTTGGGTCGCGAATGAGCAACGGTGCGCCGCCTGTGGACGCTGCCGCACCCGGCATGATGTTCCGCGTGTACGAGCTCGACGTGGTGACGCCGGAAAGTTTGGGGCGGTTCGTCCACCGCTGGTACGGTCTGCCCGATCGTCCGCCTGTCGACCTGCCGCTCCCCGGCGTCCCGGAGCCGCTGGCCGGTTGGTACCGCGTCGCCGCCCGCTATTCGCTCCCGCTCAGCCGCGACCACGTCATGCGTCCGTGGACCGACCTGCGACCCGAGAACGGAATGGTCCGATTCTGGGAGGGCGCGGACGACTGGTATTCGATCCCGCAATGGAAGGTTCCGGAACGGAGGAATCTGGAACGGAAGGTTCCGGAACAGAGCCCGGACGCGGGCGTGCCCGGTGATCCCGAGGTCTACGAGAACGACGAGTTCCCCACCGGCCTGTCACTGTCCCGGTTCCTCGTCTACGCGGCGGTGTACGAGGCGACGTACGCCCCGTTGCACGGCCTCGTCTACATGGAGCCGGACCCGGACGAGCTGCGCGCCGTCAAGGTCCGGCTCCGCGAGCTCGACGACGCCCTGTGGCGCTGGCCCGACCCGCGGACCCGGTACTACGGCGACGACGACCTCCTGGGCCATCTCGGCCCGGACCGTGTCGTCCTGGCCGCCCGCCACCGTGACGCCCTGGGCCGATTCGACGGTCTCGGCCTGCCGTGGGACTGGGACACCCGGCAGGCCTGAGAAGCACCGCGGAACCAGAAACTCGACGCGGGAATCAGCGCACGTGGATCAGCGCACGTGGATAAGCATCGCGCAGACGTCCTCGTCGTCGGCCACCTTGAGCGCGCCGATCAGGTGCGTCATCACCGCGTCGAAGTCGCTCAGGTCGACGTGCTCCCCGGCCCGGCGGACCAGGTCGAGGCCACCGCTGCGGCGCCGGTCGACGCGGGCCTGGCCGCCGGTGTAGAGCAGCATCCGGTCACCCTGCTCCAGCGTGACCGTGGTGTCGGTGTACCGCATCTCGGCGACCTCACCCAGCGGCAACCCGAGCGGCCCGGACAGCACCGAGCCCTGGCCCGTGGCCGTGTACCGGATCGGGGCGACCTGTCCGGCGGCCGCCCACCGCAGCTCCCGGGTCTCGGGGGAGAGACGGGCCACCACCAGGCAGGCGGTGTGCTCCACCTCCATCGCGCAGAGCATGCCGTTGACCGCGGTCAGGATGTCCCCGGGTGACATGTCGAGCATCGCGTACGCCCGGACCGCGTACCGCAGCCGCGCCGCCGTTGTCATCGACGAGAGGCCCTGTTCGTCGACGTCGCCGAGGACCAGCACGGTGCTGCCGTCGGGCAGGGCCGTCGCGTCGTACCAGTCGCCGTCGATGGTGCCGACCCGCTCGGGGGAGCGGCACCGGCCGCAGATCTCGACGCCGTCCAGGTGCCCGAGCTCCGGGTCGGTCGGCAGCAGCGCCCGCTGCAGGGCCTCCGCGGCCCGCCGCTCGTCCGCGAGCCGGTGCCGCTGCGCCGCGAGCGCCTCCTCGGCGCGGCGCAGCCGGGCCTCGATCGCCCGCTCCTCGGTGACGTCCTGCACGGTGCCGCGCACCGCGCTGACGGTGCCGGTGTCGTCGAAGATCGGCTCGGCGGTGAGCCGGAGCCGCCGGCCGTTGACCCGCCCGGCGCCGCGCGCCTCGGCGAGGAGGTGCCTGCCCTCCACGATCGTGCGCCGGACTGCGTCCTGCACCGCGAGCAGGTCGTCGGGGTGGACGCTGGCGGTCAGTTCCTCGACCGGCACGCGGGCCGCGTCGCGCCCGCCGTGGAAGAGCCGGATGAGCTCGGGGGAGCAGCGCGGCTCCGGGTCGCGCAGCTCCCAGCAGAAGGAGCCGATCCCGGCGATGCGCTCCGCCTGCAGCAGCTGGTCGTACATCAGGTCGGCCTCGGTGGCGACCCGCCAGACCGCGAACACCCGGTCCCAGAGCCGCACCGCGTGCACCGAGAGCGTCTGGGGGCCGGGCACGCCGTCCGTGCGCGGATCGGCCCGCAGCCCTTCCAGGCGGCGCGGCTGGCCGTCCTGCAGCAGCCGGGCGAACTCCGGCAGCAGCGTCGCGCTGCCCAGCGCCGGGTACGCGGCCAGCAGCGTCGCCTCGTCCGGGTCGACGCGTGCCCCGGCGAAGATCTGCCGGGCGAGGCCGTTGGCGTACTCGACGCGGAAGTCGACCAGCTGCCCGTCCTCGGTGACCGGCGACAGCAGCGCCGCCGGGTCGTGCAGGGCGTCGACGACGGTCGGCAGCCACACCTGCGCCGGCGCCGCCTGACCGCTCTCCTCGCCTTCGACGTGGAACCAGGCGCTGGCGATCTCGTCGCCGATCAGCGTGTCGACCTGCCGCGCCACCGGCTCGAGCAGCGCCGTGACGTACCGCCGCAGCTCCTCGCCGTCCGGGAGCGCCTCGGCCCAGGTCAACAGGATGCCGCCGATGATCCGCTCGCCGGAGACCAGCGGTGAGGCGAGGATGGTCGCCCCGTTGAACGGCAGCTGCCCGATCACCGGGAAGCGCCGGGTGACCTCGTCGTCGGCGGACAGCCAGAGCGTCTCGGCATCCCGCACCGCGACGACCAGCGGCAGCGCCGGGTCCGGCGGGATGCGGGACCAGCGGCTGCGCACCTCGCCGGCGACGCCGTGGGCGCCGACGCCGCGCTGGGCGCCGTCCGGGTCGAGCAGCGTCAGCAGCACGGTCGACGGCGCCGGCCAGGCGGTCGGCGCGGTCCCGAGCACCTCACTGATCTCGTCGTAGCTGCGCGCCGCCGCGATCCGGGCGCTGAGCAACTGGTGCTGGGACTGCAGCGCCTCGACTTCGGGCGTGCGGCTGGTCCGGCGGCGGGCCGGGGAGGCCGCGGGGGCAGGGGAGGCCGGGGACGGCGCGGGCGGGCGCTCCCGCCGGCGCGCGACGTGCTGGCGCAGCTCGTCGTCGATGAGGTTCACCACATCCGGCGCGTTCGGGTCGGGCGACGTGGTCCCGACGATCGCGGCGGCGACCTCGATGAGCTTGATGTTGGTGCGCTGGGAGAGCCGCACGAGCTGGTCGAATCCCTGGTCGGGAGTGATGCCGAGCCGCTCGACGAGCACGCCCTTGGCCTGTTCGATGACCGCGCGGTTCCGCATGGCGGTGCGCACCCCGGTCAGCTCCGCCCGGAGCTTGGCGACGAGCGCCGCGAGCGCCTCGGCCGGCTCGGCGCTGCCGCCCTCGGCGGGGGCCTTGTCCACCATGCCTGCTGACGCCTCCTACCGTGCCTCGAAGCGGACCCAAGGCGCGGGCCCACCGGCGAGTCGGTGGCGACTCGCCCGTTGATGTTTACCACCAACTCGCTCGGGTAGGGGCGTTGGCAGGTCAGCAGCGTCGGCCACGTGGAGGTTTGCACAGGTGCTACGAGCAGCTTCGTCGTGGGCAGGTGCGCGTTGAAGGTCGCGCTGATCTCAGCCCAGGCGAGCCCGCTCGCCCTCGGCGGCCCGGGCACCGGTGGCCAGCACACGCATGTGGCGGCGCTCGCGGAGGCGCTCGGCCGGCTGGGCCACGAGGTGCGTGTGTACACCCGCCGCGACCGGCCCGACGTCGACAACGTGGTGCCGTACGCCGAAGGCGTGACCGTCGAGCAGGTGTCCGCCGGCCCGGCCGAGCCGATGCCGGTCGACGATCTGCTTCCCCTCATGGGCGACTTCGGCCGTGCGCTGGCGGCCCGCTGGGGCGACAACGGCCACGGCGAGACCCCCGACGTGGTCCACGCCCACTTCTGGCTGAGCGGCCTGGCCGCGCTGACCGCCACCGCCGGGCACCGGCTGCCGGTCATCGAGACGTACCACGGGCTCGGTGCCGTCAAGCGCCGCCACCTCAAGGACCGCGACACCAGTCCGGAGCCGCGGGTCGGCCTGGAACGCACCCTCGGCACGCTGGTCGACCGGGTCGTCGCCCAGTGCGAGGACGAGGTCACGGAACTCGGCCGCATGGGCATCCGCCGCGCTGACACGGTCATCATCCCGTCCGGCGTCGACGGGGAGAGGTTCACACCCGCGGGCCAGGCCGCCGACCGCCCGGGGCCCGGGCTGCGCCGGATTCTCAGCGTCGGCCCGCTCGTCGAGCGCAAGGGCTTCGCCGATCTTGTCGAGGCGCTGCGCCGGGTCCCCGGTGCGGAGTTGGTGATCGTCGGCGGTCCCGACCCGGCCCGGCTGGACCGGGACCCGGAGGCCCGGCGGCTCATGGAACTGGCGGACCGGTGCGGTGTCGGCGACCGGGTGCGGCTCATCGGTGCCGTGCCGCTGGACGAACTGCCCGGCTGGTACCGCTCGGCCGACGTCCTGGGCTGCGCGCCGTGGTATGAGCCGTTCGGCCTCACTCCGCTGGAGGCCATGTCGTGCGGCGTGCCGGTCGTCGCCTACGAGGTGGGCGGGATCGCCGAGAGTGTCATCGACAACGTGACCGGCGTGCTGGTGCCGCCCCGCGACACGTACGCGCTCGCCGGCGCCCTCCGCGGACTCCTCGGTGACGAGGTGCGCCGGATGAGCTACGCCAGCGCGGCGATCGACCGGGTCCGCAGCCGGTACACCTGGGAGCGCGCCGCCGTCGACCTGCTGCGGGTCTATACGGCGGTGACCGGCGGTGGCGCGCAGTCGGACGACACCGGTGAGGACGCCGAGGAGGACGACGAGGCGTTGACCGAGGTTTCTGGCTGAGCGGCTCCGGAAGGTGTACGTGCCTTGCCTCGTCCGGCCGGAAAGCGGTACCTTTGGCTGACCCGCATCATCCGAACGGCTAGTGGGCAATCCGCCGGTCGTTGTCGAGGCGTGATCGTCAAACAGCCGCGATCGCCGCCGCGGGATTCCTGCCGGGTGCTCGAGACCAGGGCACCAGCCGGCATTCTTCCGCCCTGGCCGGTGCGCTCCCCAGAACTGTCGCCCGGCCGTGGCAGCAGGCAGGGGGACCCCCTCATGACCGTCACCGCGCATCGCGCCGCCCGGAAGACCCCGAAGACCAGCACGTCGATCCCGGCCCAGCGGACCGGCCGGTCCGACCACCGGGAGACGGAGGCCGCCGCACAGGCGCTCCTCACCCTGCTCGCCGACCTGCCCGAGCGCAGCCCCGACCGCGAACGCGTCCGGGCTCGGCTGATCGAGCTGTACATCCCGCTGGCCGAATACCTCGCCCGGCGCTTCCGCAACCGCGGCGAGCAGTTCGACGACCTCGTCCAGGTCGCCAACCTCGGCCTGATCAAGTCCGTCGACGGCTACGACCCGACCCGCGGCGCCGCGTTCACCAGCTACGCGATCCCGATGATCGTCGGCGAGCTCAAGCGCCACTTCCGCGACAAGGGCTGGGACGTGCGCGTGCCGCGGCGGCTCCAGGAGCTGCGGCTGGAGATCAGCAAGGTGACCGACGACCTGGCCCAGGAGCTCGGCCGCTCCCCGACGGTGACCGACCTCGCCGAGCGGCTCGGCGTCGGGGAGGAGGAGATCATCGAGGGCATCGAGTCCGGCCACGCCTACCGGGCGCTGTCCATCAACGCGCCGGCCACCGGCGAGGAGAACGGCATGGAGCTCGCCGAGCTCCTCGGCGGCGTCGACCGCGACCTCGAGGCGGTCGACGACCGGCAGACGTTGCGCCCGCTGATCATCCAGCTGCCGGCCCGCGAGCAGCGCATCCTCGCGATGCGCTTCGCCGGCAACCTGACCCAGACGCAGATCGCCGAGAAGCTCGGCATCTCACAGATGCACGTCTCGCGGCTGCTGGCCCACGCCCTGACGTTCCTGAGAGAACACCTCGCCGAGACCGTGCAGCGCTGAGACGCCGAAAGCGGGCCGCTTCCGGGCGGCCCGCTCTCCCAGAACCAGAACCGGACCCAGAACCAGAACCGGAACCGGGCTGTCAGACCGGAGCCAGCACCGACGACAGCTGATAGACGTTGTAGGCCTGCTTGATCACCGGGTGGGCGACGTTGCGGACCGGCACGCCGCCCGGCGTCGTGCCCCGCTCCGAGCCGGCGTGGGCGTGCCCGTGGACCGCCAGCCCCACCGCCGGTGCGGCGTCGATCGCCTGCGCCAGCTGGTACGAGCCAAGGAACGGGTAGATCTCCAGCGGCTCGCCCTGCAGCGTCTCCGGCACCGGCGAGTAGTGGGTGAGCGCGATCCGCACGTCGCAGTCGAGTTGGGCGAGCGCGTGGCCGAACCGCTCGGCGACCGCGCGGCCGTGCCGGGTGAACGCCTTCATCTCGGGTTCGCCGAACTCGCTCGCGCACGCGCCGGCGAACCCGCCGCCGAAGCCCTTGGTGCCGGCGATGCCGACCCGCACGCCGTCCAGGTCGAGCACGGTGCCCGTGCACTCCAGCACGATGAGGCCGGCGTCCTCCAGGACCTTCGCCACCTCGTGCTCCTGGTCGCTGTGGTAGTCGTGGTTGCCCAGGATCGCGACCACCGGCACCGCCAGCCCGCCGAACTCCTGCGCCACGCACCGCGCCTCGTCGGTCGTGCCGTGCCGCGTCAGGTCGCCGGCCAGCAGCAGCACGTCGGCCTTCTTGCCGACGTGCTCGAGCGCCGGGCGGTACCGGCCCAGCACGTCAGCGTCGAGATGCACGTCGCCGACGGCGGCGACGCGCACGCAGTTCTCCTCGACCGTCACAGCTCCTCGACCTCCTCCGGCTCGTGCACCCGCGTGAGCCCGATGTTGCAGCGCACCGGCAGCTCCGGGAACGCCTCGGTCACCACCTGGCAGATCAGGTCGCGCCGCTCGGCGCTCTCGACCTCGCCGACGAGGCTGATCCCACCTTCGGTCCGCACGAAGCGGATGCCCTGCTCCGCGATGCGTTCGTCCTCGGCGAGCAGATGCTGCAGTTCGCTCTCGACGTACTGGTCGACGGTCATCGTCGTCCCCCTCAAACCCCAAGCTGGACAGCACGTATTAGACAGCGGCGGACAGCGCGCTCGCCTCCGACAACGACATGACGCCGAGGCGATCGATCAGGAACAGGAAAGCATGCGCGTACGGCGAGTGGGCCGTTTCCCGGAAGACCCGTGGCCAGTCGATCTGTTCCCGCAGCGAACGCGCGACCGGCAGTCCCCGCGCGAAGTCGCAGTAGTGTGCCGACCAGGTCAGCACCTTGTGAATCATCAGCTCGGTCGCCGACAGCACCGGCATGTGGCAGGCGTTGACCGCGATGACATTCGTGTCCGTGAGTGTCGCGTCGGTCACCGGCCGCTGCACCGGGCAGAAGATGAAGTCGATCAGCAGGTCCCCGCCATCGGTCTGGTCCCAGGCCTTGACCAGCCAGCCCTCGGGCGGCACCTCGCAGCGGAAGCCGACCTCGCTGAGGGCGGTCATCACACGATCGGCGTCCTCTTCCTTGATGAGGAAGTCGATGTCGTGGTCGACGGACTCGCCGCCGCGCGCATAGACCGCGAAGCTGCCCGCCAGGCAGAACGGGATGCCGGTCTCCTTGAGATGGAACGCCGCCTTCTTGAGTGTCGCGATCAGCGGCTGCCTGTCCTCGGGAACTGCCATGCGTACTGGCTTACCCGTCCGCTCATTCCGTCACACGCGCCGATTGCAGGCGCGGGAACAGTTCGGTTTCCTCCTCCTGCATGTGCTGGCGCACGGCGTCCAGCAGTGTGGCGAGCAGCCCGTCGAACGCCGGGTCCGTGTCGTCGAGCTCGCCGAGACGCGTGATCAGCTCGTCCATCCGCCCGTGCTCGCCGGTCTCGTAGGCGGCGATCTCCGTGCCGGCGGGCAACAACTCGCGCAGCGCGGGATGCAGGTGCTCCTCCTCGGCCCGGGTGTGCCGGACGAGGAGCGCGATCGCCGCCGTGATCGCCGCCCGCCTGGCGGACGCCTCGGTGGACGTCTCGATCTCGGCGAACACCGATTCGAGCCGCCGGTGGTCGGCCACGAGCAGGTCGATGAGGTCCTGCTCGTCCGGCGGCATGAGCCAACCCCCACTCGGCAGAAAGCGACAGCGCACCAAGGGCGTACCCGGACGGGTGGAAGGCTAACCGTCCTGATCGATATGGGCGGGTCGCCTTTTGCCACTGTTGGTACGTGTGTTCGAATGCTGCCTGTGGAGCGCAGAAAACACTGGTGGAACGGCAGCTGGGGCCGGCTGGCCCGACGCGACGTGTACCTGTTCGAGGACGCGGGCATCTGGTGGGCCGAGTCCCGCGAGGGCGGCGCCGACGGGCGCTGCCGGCGCTACGAGTTCACCGACGAGGACGCCGCGATGGACTGCGTCTCCGGCCTGCTGGCGCAGCCCGGCAACTGGCGGCAACTCGGCTAGACACGGGGGACGCAACGAATCGCCGCTCGGTGGCCGTACAAGACAAGAAACGCGCACCAAGAAGCAGCGGATCGCAATGGTTCGCCGCCCTGGACGCACCGTAGGTTTTTCTTATGAGTCGTCGTTATCTGATGTGTCGACCCACACACTTTGCCGTGGACTACACGATCAATCCGTGGATGGACCCGACCGCGCCCGTTGACGTCGAGCGGGCCGTCGCGCAGTGGACGACGCTGTACGAGCTCTACCTGTCGCTCGGCCACACCGTCGACCTGATCGACCCGGTGCCCGGCCTGCCCGACATGGTCTTCGCCGCCAACGGTGCCACGGTCGTCGACGGCAAGGTCTACGGCGCGCAGTTCCGCCACCCGGAGCGCGCCGACGAGGGCCCGGCCTATCTGTCGTGGTTCGCGCGCAACGGCTTCGACGTCCACGCCGCGAAGAACGTCAACGAGGGCGAGGGCGACCTTCTGCTCGCCGGTGAGGTCATCCTCGCCGGCACCGGGCTGCGCACCGAGCACGCCGCGCACCTCGAGGCGCAGGAGCTCTTCGGCCGGCCGGTGATCAGCCTGCAGCTTGTCGATCCCCGCTACTACCACCTCGACACCGCGCTGACGGTGCTGTCGCATGACAACATCGCCTACTACCCCGGGGCGTTCTCGCCCGGCAGTCAGGAAGTGCTGCGGCGGTTGTACCCCGATGCCGTCGTCGCCACCGCCGAGGACGCCGCCGTGCTGGGGCTCAACGCCGTCAGTGACGGAGATCGCGTGGTGCTGCCGTCCGCGGCCACCGCGCTCGCCGGAGCGCTAGCGTCGAAGGGATTCCAGCCGGTGCCGGTCGACGTGTCCGAGCTGCACAAGGCCGGCGGCGGACCCAAGTGCTGCACGTTGGAGGTGCGGGGCATGACCGGTCCGGAGCGAAGCGAGGAGGGGGCATGACCGCTGCGATGACCGACCGCACCGCCCCTGCGGTGGCGGAGGCCGAGCGCTGGACGGCGCACAACTACCATCCGCTGCCCGTGGTCATCGCCGAGGCCGACGGTGCCTGGGTGACCGACGTCGACGGCCGCCGGTATCTCGACTGCCTCGCCGGCTACTCGGCGCTGAACTTCGGCCACCGCCACCCCGGCCTCGTCGCCGCGGCCCGCGAACAGCTCGACCGGGTGACGCTGACCAGCCGCGCGTTTCTGCACGACCAGTTCGGCCCGTTCTGCCACGAGCTCGCCGAACTGTGCGGCAAGGACCTCGTGCTGCCGATGAACACCGGCGCCGAGGCCGTCGAGACCGCGATCAAGGTGTCCCGCAAGTGGGGGTACAAGGTCAAGGGCGTCCCCGACGGCCGGGCCACGATCGTCGTCGCCGACGGTAACTTCCACGGCCGCACCACGACGATCGTCAGTTTCTCCACCGACCCCGAGGCCCGTGCCGACTACGGCCCCTACACGCCCGGCTTCCGGATCGTGCCCTACGGCGACCTCGAGGCCCTCGCCGCGGCGATCGACGAGACCACCGTGGCCGTGCTCATCGAGCCGATCCAGGGCGAGGCGGGTGTGCTCGTGCCGCCGGCCGGCTACCTGACCGGCGTCCGGGCGCTGTGCACCGAGCGCAACGTCCTCTTCGTGGCCGACGAGATCCAGTCCGGCCTGGGCCGCACCGGCGACACGTTCGCCTGTGACGACGAGGGTGTCGTCCCCGACATGTACGTGCTGGGCAAGGCCCTCGGCGGCGGCATCGTCCCGGTGTCGGCGGTCGCCGCCTCCCGCGAGGTCCTCGGCGTGCTACGCCCCGGCGAGCACGGCTCCACGTTCGGCGGCAACCCGCTGGCGTGCGCGGTCGCCCGGGCGGTCATCGCCCTGCTGAACACCGGCAAGCCCCAGGCCCGCGCCAAGGCGGTCGGCGCGCACCTGCACGCCCGCCTCGGCGCGCTGGTCGGCAAGGGCCTGACCGCGGTCCGGGGCCGCGGCCTCTGGGCCGGCATCGACATCGACCCGGCGCTCATGACCGGCCGCGAGGCGAGCGAGCGCCTGATGGCCAGGGGCGTGCTGGCCAAGGACACCCACGGCTCGACCCTCCGGCTGGCCCCGCCGCTGGTGGTCACCCGCGAGGAGATCGACCTGGCCGTCGACGCACTGACCGAGGTGCTCAGCTCCTGAGCGCCCCGACACGCTGGTGCGGTTGCGGCGCCCCGGGCACCACAACCGCACCGGCCGGTGGGTCCAGAAAAAGTGGGTTCAGAAGAAGTGGTTCAGGCCCTTCTCGTGTCGCGGTGGAGAAGGCGGTCCAGCAGGCCCCGGCTCTCCGCCGCCGATTGCTCCGGAGCGGGCACGGCTGGCACGGTCTCAGTCGGCACGGTCTCAGTCGGCACGGTCTCGGCCGGCGCCGCGTCGGCCGGCCCGGCCGAGGGTTCGTGGAACGGGCAGCGCCCCGCACCCGCCGCCGGCGTGACCGGCGAGTGGCCCCGGCGGCCCAGCTCGCGCGCGTTGCTGTCGAGATAGAAGCCGGGACGCTGGTCGGCCTCGGCGTAGTACCGGTGGAACACCCCCGTCGCACCCCCGCTCATCGGCGGCACGATCCACGTCCAGTCCGCCGGGGTCGCCCGGCCCGCGCGCTCCTCGCTCGCCACGTGCGCCAGGAACCGTTCCGACTCCGTGTGGTGGTCGCTGATCCGCGCGCCCTCCCGGTCGAACGACCACAGCACCGCCCGGTTCAGCTCCACCAGGGCCCGGTCCTTCCACAACGACCGCTCGGTGCTCGTGTCCAGTCCCAGCCGCTCCGCGATCACCGGCAGCAGGTCGTAGCGGTCCGGGTCGGCGAGGTTGCGCGCGCCGATCTCGGTGCCCATGTACCAGCCGTTGAAGGGCGCGAGCGGGTAGTCGACCCCGCCGATGGTCAGGCGCATGTTCGCGATCGCCGGAATCGCGTGCCAGCGCAGGCCGAGTTCGGCGAACCAGCGGTACTCCGGATGCGCGATCGGCACCTCCCAGACCGCGTGCTCGGGCAGTTCGTAGAGGTTCACGTCCCCGGCGGGGCCCTCGATCGCGAGCGGGAGCACGTCGAACGGGTTGTCCGGCTTGCCGCGCCAGCCGTACTGCTGGAGCGTCCGGGTGAACGGCACGTACCGCGGGTCGCCGACGACCGTGCCGTCCGTGTGGCTGTGCCCGGCGTAGCGGATCAGCTGCTCGTTCCACACGCGGGTGCCGGAGCGGCCCGGCACGTGCGGCGCGAAGATCGAGATGACCGGCCGGATCACGTTGCGTTCCCGCTGGCCGGCGAGGCCCAGGTGGCGGACCAGTTCCTCGAAGACCTCGTCCGGCGCGCTGACCTTGCGCAGGTCCCGGATCACGAGGCTGCGCCAGTACAGGCGGCCGATGCAGCGGCTCGCGTTGCGCCAGGCCACCCGGGCGCCGAAGAGGAGTTCCGCGTACGTGTGGGTGTATGTGCCGGTGCCGGCGATCTCCGCCCGGACCTCGGCGATCCGCTCGTGGCCGTCGCCGTGCTGCGGGTTCTCGCGGTGGAACAGCACGAGGAACTCCTCGGCTTCTGCGGGGTCCACCGGTGCGCGCGGATCCCATTGCGGTCCTGGCGTGTCGCGGTATCCAGGCACGCTCACGCTTGTCCTCCCAACGCTGGCGGGGGTTCCCAGGGGTCGTGAGGAACCCATGTTGGGGGGCTGGTAACGGCCGGAGTCGCACAATGTGTACGTCTGGGCCGCGTCCTCGCTGCCGCCGACGGCGTAGACCGACTGCCCGAAGCGGCTGCGGTACAGCAGGACCACGCCGACCGGGCCGACGCGCGGCTCATCCGCTGACGTCGCGGGTGCCCTCCCCGGGGGCGACGACAAAGGTGTCGGGAGGCGGGAAGCCGTTGGCGGCGAACGCCGCCCGCACCGCCGCCGCGACGCCGTCGCAGTGCTCCTCGTCGACCAGCGCGAGGACACACCCGCCGAAGCCGCCGCCGGTCATCCGCGCGCCGTACGCACCGTGCTCCAGCGCCACCCGCACCGCCGTGTCGACCTGTGGCACGGTGATCTCGTAGTCGTCGCGCATCGACTCGTGCGACGCCGTCATCAGCGGGCCGACCGCCCGCACGTCCCCGGCGCGCAGCGCCGCCACGGTGTCGAGGACCCGCTGGTCCTCGGTGACCACGTGCCGGACCCGCTTGCGCATCACCTCGTCGTCGAGCTTGGCGAGGGCGTCGGGCAGACCGTCCACGTCGACGTCGCGCAGCGCCGCCACACCGAGGATCTTCGCCGCCTCCTCGCACGACCGGCGCCGGGCCGCGTACTCGCCGCTCACGTGGGCGTGCGGAGCCTTGCTGTCGACGACCAGCATCGCCAGCCCGTCGGCGGCGAGGTCGAACGGCACGTGCTCGGTGGCCAGCGACCGGCAGTCGAGGAACAGCGCGTGCCCGGCCCGGCACAGCGTGGACGCGGCCTGGTCCATGATGCCGGTCGGCGCGCCGACGTACTCGTTCTCGGCCCGCTGGGCCAGCCGCGGCCGCAGCTGCATCGGCAGGTCCGCACCGGCCAGGTCCACGAGGGCCGCCATGGCCGCGCACTCGATGGCGGCGGAACTGGACAGCCCGGCGCCGAGCGGCACGTCGGAGGTCACCTTGAGGTCGGCGCCCGGCACGTCGTGGCCGGCCTCGCGCAGCACCCACACGATCCCGGCGACGTAGGCGGCCCAGCCCTCGACCCGCTCGCCGGCGCCGAAGCGCACGGTCTCGCCGGTCGTCTCCGACCACACCGTCCACTCCGGACGATCGCGCCGCGTCGCGGCCACCACCGTGCTGTGGGGGAGTGCGAACGGCAGGACGAACCCGTCGTTGTAGTCGGTGTGCTCGCCGATGAGGTTGACCCGCCCCGGGCTCGCCCACACGGCGTCGTAGCTGCCCTCCGGAAGCCGTGCGACAGCCGTCACAGCTGGACCCCCCGCAGCATCTCGGCGGCCTGCTCCGGCCGCACGTCGTTGACGAACACACCCATGCCGGACTCGGAGCCGGCCAGGTACTTGAGCTTGCCCGGCGCCCGCCGGGTGCTGAACAGCTGCAGGTGCAGGTATGCGAGGTCCCGGTCGACCCGCGCCGGTGCCTGGTGCCAGGCCGAGATGTACGGCATCGGTAGCCCGAACATCCCGTCGAGGCGGCGCAGCACCTCCAGGTAGAGCGGGCCGAACGCGTCGCGCTCCGCGCCGCTCAGGGCCGGGATGTCCGGGACCTGGCGGTGCGGGTACAGGTGGATCTCGAACGGCCAGCGCGCGGTCGCGGGCACGAAGGCGGTCCAGTGCTCGTTGAGCGCGACCACCCGTGTGCCGTCGGCCCGCTCGGCGGCCAGCAGGTCGGCGAAGAGGTTGCCGCCACTGTGCGAGCGCGCGGACTGCAGCATCCGGCGGGTCCGCGGGGTCACGAACGGGTACGCGTAGATCTGGCCGTGCGGGTGGTGCAGCGTCACCCCGATCTCCTCGCCGCGGTTCTCGAAGCAGAACACCTGCTCGATGTCGTCGCGGGTGTTCAGGTCGGCGGTCCGGTCGGCCCACATCTCGACGACCGTGCGCACCCGGCCCGGGGAGAGCGAGGCGAACGAGGCGTTGTGGTCGGAGGTGAAGCAGACGACCTCGCACCGGCCGGCGGCCGGGCGGGTCGGCACCAGGCCGGGCAGGAGGTCGCCCTGCGACGGAACGACCCGATGGCTGAAGGACGGGAAGCGGTTCTCGAACACCACCACGTCGTACTCGGCGGAGGGGATCTCGCTCTGCCACTGCGGCGTCGACGGGCACAACGGGCACTGGTCGGACGGCGGGAGGAACGTGCGGGTCTGCCGGTGCGCGGCGATCGTCACCCACTCGTTGAGCACCGGGTCGTACCGCATCTCCGAGGCGGGCGGGGGCGGGGGGAGGTCCCGCTGGTCGACGGCGTCCCGGGACGCGTCGTCGCGCTCGTCGAAGTAGATGAGTTCCCGGCCGTCGGCGAGGTGGGTGACCGTGCGCTTCACTCGTTTTCCAGGTCCTAACCGTTCGGATCGACGACGATCAGCTCACCGACACGCTCGGCGAGCTGGACCCGCGCCTCGGCGGCGAGCCCGACGTCGGTGATGAGGATGTCCGCCTCGTCGAGTGGAGTGATGGTTGCGATACCGACCATTTCCCACTTGGTGTGGTCGGCCAGCACGACGAGGCGTCGGGCGGCGGCGACCAGCAGACGGTTGGTGCCCGCCTCCATGAGGTTGGGGGTGGTGAAGCCGGTACGCGGGCTCATCCCGTGGACGCCGAGGAACAGCACGTCGACGTTGAGGGAGCCGATCGCGGCCTCCGCCACCGGGCCGGCGAGGGCGTCGGAGGGCGTGCGGATCCCGCCGGTGAGCACGACCGTCTGGTCGGGCCGCCCGGCGTGGTACAGGGTGTCGGCGACCGGGATCGAGTTGGTGACGATCGTCAGTCCAGGGACGTCGACGAGGTGTGCGGCGAGCGCGGCGGTGGTGGTGCCCGCCGAGAGGGCGACCGCGGTGTGCGGCTCGATGAGCTTCGCGGCCCGCTCGGCGATCGCGGCCTTCTCGTTGCGCTGGCGCACCGACTTGGCGTCGAAGCCGGGCTCCTCGGTGGAGCCGGGGCCGGCGATCGTGGCGCCACCGTGCACCTTGTCGACCAGGCCACGGTCGGCGAGCGCCTCGAGGTCGCGCCGGATGGTCATGTCGGAGACGCCGAACTGGCGGACCAGCTGGCTCACCCGCACGCCACCGTGGCGGCGGACAAGGTCGAGGATGGCCGCCTGACGTTGCTGTGCGAGCATCACGCCGTTCCCTTCGCAGGCGCAGCGGACGCAGCGGCTGCGCGGATGGCCGTTTCCAGAACGGATTCCACCGCAGACGTTACGTCGCGGGAACGGGTGTGTACCCCGCCGATCCGGTCTGAGTCTGGGCGCGCTCGCATGGCGTACAGCTTCGAACCTAGCCGACCAGAAGTCAACAAACTCGAACAGAGATGTGCGCAGACTCGCGGCGCCCAGGTCTCGCATCGTTGCCGATATGTGTCGATGGGGTCTCGCCGTGGATCACATCGGCGTTGACAAATTATCGCAGATCGGCGATTCCGATCCATTGATATTCAACGTTTTGCGAGGGAGTGTTGCGTTCCTGGAGGTTCTCGTTTGGTTCTGTGCCCTGCTGGACCATGTCACGGCGGCGACTCGTCAGGGGTCGGTGACGCTGTTCTTCGTCGCCTTCGGCATCGCACGGCTGCGCCTGCGGAAACCTGCGCGGCCCGGCCCTGGCCGCTTCCAAGGGCGGATCAGTACGGCCGGGTGCCCACCGTCGTCAGGCGTTGGGTCGCCCGGGACAGGGCCACGTACAGCGTCCGGAAGCCCGTCGCCGACTCCTCGCGGATGTCGGCCGGCTCGACGACCAGCACACCGTCGTACTCCATGCCCTTCGCGTCCAGAGCGCCCACCGTCTGGAGCCGCTCGGCGCCCAGCCCGTCGACCCACTTCGCGACCTCGTCGCGGCGGGCGGTCGCGGTGATCACGCCGACCGTGCCCTCCACCTGGTCCAGCAGGGCCTGCGCCGCCTCGCGGACCGCCGGCTCCAGGTCCTCGACGACCCGCTCGACCGGCGCCACGCCCGACGACCGCACCGCCGTCGGCAGCTCAATGTCCGGCTGGGCCTGGCGGATCACCCGCGCGGCGGTCTCGAAGATCTCGGCCGAGTTGCGGTAGTTGGTGGTCAGCGTGAAGCCCGAGCGTCGCCGGGTGCCCACCGCGCCGTCCATCGCCCGCTCCGCCTCGGCCGGGTCGGCCCATGCCGCCTGGGCCGGGTCGCCGACGATCGTCCAGGTCGCGTGCGGACCGCGGCGCCCGACCATGCGCCACTGCATCGGCGACACGTCCTGCGACTCGTCGACGATGATGTGCGCGTAGTCGCGGTAGTCCTCCGGTCGCTCGACCGCCTGCGCGCGGGCCGCCGCCATCCGGTCCGCATACGTCGTCACCTCGCGCACGCCCTCCGCGACCTGGAAGGGGTCACGCGGCGCCCGGCGGCGGGCCGGCGGGTCGCCGAGGAGCTCGTGCAGCTCGTCGAGCAGCGCGATGTCCTCGACCGACGGGTCGTCCGGGCGGATCGAGCCGGACAGCGTGGCGATCTCGCGGTTGCTGAGCACGCCGTTGGCCCAGCGTGAGAGCCGCCGCCGGTCGGTCAGCCAGCCGAGCACGCCGACCGGGCGCAGCACCGGCCACCAGCCGCGCATGAACTGGATGAACTCCGGCCGCTCCGCGATGTCCGGCGCGAACTCCTCGCGCTTCTGCTGCCGGCTCGACGGCAGCAGCTCGACGCTCTGCCGCCACAGCGCGTCGAGCACGTGGCCGGCCGCCTTGGCCCGGGCGGCGTTGCGCTTCACGCCCAGGTTCAGCACGGTGCGGCGCAGCTCGTCGAGCGCCGGCTTGTCGAGGCTCAGCAACTCCCCGCGGTACAGGATCCGGAGGCGGTCCGGCGAGTCCGGCACGGGGGAGCGGGCGGCGCGGGCCAGGACCCGCTGCATGCGGAGCGTGCCCTTGACGGCGGCGACCTCCGGCGGCTCGTGGCGGGTCGCCTGCACGCCCTCGACCAGCTGCCCCAGGGAGCGCAGCGTCGCGGTGTCCTCACCCAGCGACGGCAGCACCCGCGACACATAACCGACGAACACGTCCGACGGCCCGACGACGAGCACGCCGCCCGACTCGTACCGGTTGCGGTCCGCATACAGCAGGTAGGCCGCCCGGTGCAGGGCGACCGCGGTCTTGCCGGTGCCGGGGCCGCCGCGCACGATGGTCACCCCGGACGCGGGGGAGCGGATCGCGTCGTCCTGCTCCCGCTGGATCGTGGCGACGATGTCCTTCATGCCGCGGCCGGTGGCGCGGGAGAGGTTGGCGAGCAGCGCACCGTCCCCGATCACCGCCATGGACTCCGGGGCGCCTGCCGGGTCGAGGAGGTCGTCCTCGATGCTCAAGACCTTCTCGTTGGCACTCCTGATGCTCCGCCGCCGCACCACACCCATCCGGTCGGCGGGAGTGGCCCGGTAGAACGGCGCGGCGGCGGGTGCGCGCCAGTCGACGACGAGCGACTCGTAGGACTCGTTCCGCAGGCCGAGCCGACCGATGTAGCGCACCTCACCGTCGGGCACCGCGGGCTCGACGGCGGCCGCGTCGGCGCCGGAGACCCCGTCGGGCCCCAGGTCGAGCCGGCCGAAGACCAGCCCGTCGTGCTCGCTCTCCAGGGCCCGGCGACGCCGGGCGGCGTGGTAGACCATGGCGTCGCGCTCGACGAGCGCGCCGAAGTTGCCCACCCGGGCGAGGCTGTAGCCGGCCTTCTCCACCTCGGCGGCGGAGACACGCAGCTGGTCGAGCCGGGTGTAGACCCGGTCCAGATAGACCTGCTCGGCGGCGATCTCCGACTCGCGAACCGCGTCGCTCAACGCCCCACTCCTGCCGCCGCCGGAAAAACAACCCCGAAAGCTTACTCGTGCATCCGGGGCACCGTTGCTTCGGCGTCAGTCGTGGGCGGCCGCCGGCTCCTTCTCCGCCTCTTCGCGCAGGGCCTTGGCCTCGGCTGCGGCCTTGCGGCGCAGGTAGAACGTCGTGGCCAGGCCGGCGACGACCGCCGCCACCAACGCGATCCAGGAGAAGTCCTTGAGCCACTTCTCCGCGACCCGGCCGATCGAGTAGATCGCGAACACGGTGCCGAAGGCCCACGTTAGCCCGCCGAGGGCGTTGGCGGCGAGAAACCGGCCATACGGCACGTGCAGCGCGCCGGCGAGCGGGCCGGCCAGGATGCGCAGCAGCGCGATGAACCGGCCGAAGAACACGGCCCAGACGCCCCACCGCTGGAAGGCCCGCTCGGCCTTCGCGAGGTGGGCGGGGCCGAAGTGCTTCGGGAACCGCCGGCCGAAGCGCTCCAGGAGGCGCCGGCCACCCCGGCGGCCGATGTAGTAGCCGATGGAGTCGCCGATGATGGCGCCCACCGACGCGGACCCCGCGACCAGCCAGGGGTTGATCTTGGTCCCGATGGACAGCAGCGAGGCGGTCACGAGTGTGACCTCACCCGGGAGCGGGATGCCCATGCTCTCGACGCCGATGACGCCGCCGACCAGGAGGTAGATCCAGACCGGAGAGAGCGTGCCCATCCATTCCTCGATGAAATGCACGGCGCAACCCTCTCATACTTCGTGGTGTGACGTGGATGGTGTACGGCGCGAACGGCTACAGCGGGCGGCTGCTGGCCCGGCTGGCGGTCGACCGTGGGGAACGTCCGGTCCTGGCCGGGCGGTCCCGGTCCAGTGTGGCCCCCCTGGCGGCCGAACTAGGGCTCTCCTATCGGATAGGCGACCCGGCGACCGTACCTCTGGACGGCGTCGACACGGTGGCCAACTGTGCCGGCCCCTTTGCCGCCACCGCCGCGCCCCTGGTCGCGTGCTGCCTCTCGGAGGGCAAACACTATCTCGACATCACCGGCGAGCTCGACGTCTTCGACAGAATGTTCGCCCAGGACGCCGCGGCCCGGGCGGCGGGCGTCGTGATGATCACCGGTGCGGGCTTCGACGTGGTCCCGACCGACTGCCTGGCCGCCGTGCTGGCCGCCGCGGTCCCCGACGCGGTCGCGCTGGAACTGGCCTTCCACGCCCCGGGCGGGCTCAGCCGCGGCACCGCCCGCACCGCCCTCAGCGAGGCGGCCGCGGGTGGCCTGCGCCGGGTCGACGGTGTCCTGGTCCCGACCCGGTTCGGCACTCCGTCCCGCGAGGTTCCGTTCCCGTCCGGCCCGCGGACCGTCGGCGCGACCCGCTGGGGCGACCTCGTCACGGCGTACCGCTCGACAGGCATCCCGAACATCACCGTCTACACGCACCTCCCGCGCAACGCCGGCTCCCCGCTGGTGAAGGTGCTCGGGTTCGGCCCGCTGCGCGCGCTCGCCCAGGCCCTCGTGCGCCGGGGCGGTCCGTCGGCGCAGCGCCGCTCGGCGACCGGCTGCGAGGTCTGGGCCGAGGTCCGCGACGCCGCCGGCAACACGCGCTCGGCGACCCTGACCGGCCCGAACGCCTATGCACTCACCGCTGACGCGACACTGCGGGCCGTGCGGGAGGTCCGCGCGGGCACCGTCCCCGCCGGCGTTCACACCCCGTCACAGGCGCTGGGCGCCGACTTCGTCAGGCGGCTGAGCGGGGTCGAGGTGCACCTGAGCTGAGGCGCGCTCGCGGACGGCCGGGTCCACCGAGGCCCGCCGGATGACGGAGACGATCGCGTCGGTCACCGCGTCGGGGCGTTCTATCGGCAGCATGTGGCCGGCCTGGTCGCAGATCACCAGGTCGGCGTCGGGCAGTTCGCGCGCGATGGTCTCCGCGCAGGCCGGCGGGGTCAGCCGGTCCAGCGAGCCTACGAGCACCGCCGCGGGAAGGCCCCGCATCGCGGCCAGCGTCTCGACCCGGTGGTGCAGGTCGACCGACGGGCGGAAGCCGCCGATCGCGCACAGCGGGGCGTTGCCGACCATCGACGCGGTCAGGGCCACCCAGCTCGTGTCGACCCGCTGGCCGAACACCAGCCAGCGCACGCCCGGGGCGAGCAGTGGCATCAGCCGGCGGTGCGGTCGCCAGGCGCCGGACCGGGCGAGCAGGCCCGCGCCCTGGGTCTCCAGGATGCGCATGACCCGGGCGAGCCGGGGACTGAGGCCGTAGCTGGTGCGGGACGAGCCCTCCGCCGAGGTGGAGATCAGCACCACCCCGACCACCCGGTCGGCAAACGCTGCGGCATGGCGATGCGCGTACTCCATGATCGCCATGCCGCCGAGCGAGTGCCCGGCCAGCACGATCGGGCCTTCGGGGACCAGTTGCTCGATGACCTCGGAAAGATCGTCACCGAGCTGCTCAAGTGTGGCGTCGGCACCACGGGTGGCCGAGGAGCGGCCGTGGCCGCGCAGGTCGAAGGCGAGCACCCGCACGGGGGCGCCGAGCCGGCCGGCCAGGTCGGCGACCTGATGGCGCCAGAGGCGGTTGTCGAGCGTCCAGCCGTGCAGGAGGACCACCGTGACGGGCGGCGCGCCCGAGGCCGACGGCGCGGCCGGGTGGAGCACGCTGTACAGGCGGGCGCCGTCCTTGAGCCTGACTAGGGGCGAGACGACGGAACCCATGGTCAATTGTTACCCGAAGGTACGTCGAATTACTCCGTTGCGGACCAGAGGTATTTCGAGAGTGTTACGAACCGGAAACGGCGACAGCCGCCGGGGAGCACCCCCGGCGGCTGTCGCTCAGCTGAAGCTCAGGAGGCTTCGAGCACACCTGCCTCGATGAGGCGCTTCTCGGTCGCGTCCCAGCCGTGGCTCGGGTTGGCGGCGGCGAGCGCCTGCAGCTCGGCGCGGATCTTGATGGCGTGACCGGCACCGGCAAGCACGCGGATCTCCTCGACGAAGGTGTCGGAGGTGGTGCTGAGGTGGTTGGTCTTGCCGTTGGTCAGATTGCGCACGTAGACGTGCTTGCCGTTGTTGAGCGGGATGAGGTACTTGAACTCACCCAGGACGCTGAGAGCGCCGGCTGCTCCGGCCTGACCCGCGCGGACTGAGGCCCGCGCGGTCTTCGAGGTGTTGCTCGCCACGGGCGGGAACTCCTTGTCGAGGCGTGAAGTGCAGAGACGCCCAAAACTGTAACACCCCGGCCGGGTAACCTTCCGGGCCACCGAGCGTTGGACAATTCGTAGGACCTGAGTTGGCGATTCTCTGGCGCACCGCGCGCATCATCGTCATCATGAGTCCCAACAGCAAAGTCGCTGCCCGGGCTTGACCCATGGAGCACGAGGTCGTAGGGGAAGACGCACCTCGGTCTCCAGGAGGTCCTTCGTGCCCACGCGTGGCGTCATATACGTTCACTCGACTCCGCTCGCCGTGTCCTCGCACGTCGAGTGGGCGATCGCTCGCGTCCTCGGCGCGCCGGTCCGCCTCGAGTGGTCGGTGCAGCCTGTCGAGCCCTCGGCCCGGCGGGCCCAGTGCTCGTGGACCGGCGCGACCGGCACCGGCGCGGAGCTGGCCGCCGCGCTGCGGCAGTGGCCGATGATCCGCTTCGAGGTCACCGAGGAGCCGAGCCCCGGCGTCGACGGCGAGCGGTTCATGCACGTGCCCGGCCGCGGGCTGTTCCGCGGTTCCACCAGCGCCAACGGCGACATCGTCCTGTCCGAGGACCGGCTGCGCTGCCTCGTCGCGGGCGCCCGCGGCTACGAGACGCTCGCCCACGCCCTGGAGAAGGCGCTCGGCGCGCCGTGGGACGCCGAGCTCGAACCGTACCGCCACGCCGGGGACGGTGTTCCGCTCACCCTCCTCACCCGAGTCGGGTAGCCGCTCCCGGGTTGGGGGAATTTGCCCGTGCATGGTTGAGTGGCGGGTGTGCCGGCCCTTCGCAAGATCTCGACGACCGCTCTCCTGGCGCTCGCCGTGCTGGTCAGCGGGTGCTCCGACACCGGATCGCCCGCACCGGCGCCGTCGAGCAGCCCGCCCGTTTCCGCTGTCGTCCCGGGCTCGGACCCGGCCCGGCAGGCCGCCGAGCTCGCCGCGAAGCTCACCGACGAGGAGCTGGTCGGCCAGGTCCTGATGCCGTATGCCTACGGCAACGACGCCGACAAGGTGTCGTCCGGCTCGGTGTCGGCCAACAAGGCGTATGCGGGCGCCTCCACGCCCGCGGAGATCGTCAAGAAATACCATCTGGGCGGGATCATCCTGGTCTCCAGCAGCGCTGACGACCCGACCGCCGGCACCAACAAGACCACCAACGTCGAGTCGCCCGCCCAGGTGGCGAAGCTCACGGGCGGCCTACAGACGGCGGCGCTGAGCCTGCCCGCCCGGGTGCCGCTGCTGATCGGCACCGACCAGGAATACGGCCAGGTCACCCGGATCAAGGACGGCATGGTCCAGCTGCCCAGCGCGATGGCGCTCGGCGCCGGTGACGATCCGAAGGTGACCGAGGCCGCGTGGAAGGCGGCCGGCGCCGAGCTGGCCGCCATCGGGATCAACGTCGACTTCGCCCCCGACGCCGACGTCCTCGGCACCCAGCCCGGCGGCGTCATCGGCTCCCGCTCGTTCGGCAGCGACCCCCAACGGGTCTCGGTCCAGGTCGGGGCCGCCGTGCGGGGCATGCAGTCGGCCGGGGTCGCGGCCACGGTGAAGCACTTCCCGGGTCACGGCCACACGACCGTCGACAGCCACAACAGCCTGCCCGTGCTCAACCAGGATCTGCGCAGCCTGGAGGCCGGCGATCTGCCGCCGTTCGTCGCCGCGAAGGAGGCCGGCGTCGGGCTGATCATGTCCGGCCACCTCGACGTCAAGTCCATCGACCCCGGCGTGCCGGCCTCGTTCTCCAGCAAGGTGCTGATCGACCTGCTGCGGACGAAGCTGGGATATACGGGGGTCGTCGTCACCGATGCCCTGAACATGGAGCCGGCCGAGCGGTGGTCGGCGGGTGAGGCGGCGGTCCGGGCGATCCTCGCCGGCAACGACATCCTGCTGATGCCGCCGAGCCTGTCGGCGGCCCACAAGGGCCTGCTCGACGCCGTGCGCTCGGGCCGGCTGCCGAAGACCCGGATGGTCGAGGCGGCGACCCGCATCCTCGCGCTGAAGTTCCGGCTGGCCGAGGCGCCGAAGCCGGAGATGTCCGTCGTCAACGGTGAGGCCGGCAAGGCAGCCGCCCGGGCCGGCGCGGCGGCCGGGATCACCGTCTTCCGCGGCCCGTGCAAGGGCGCGCTGGTCACCGGCCCGGTCCGGGTGACCTCCGCGGGCAACGAGACGGCGCGGGGCTGGCTGGAGGCGGCGCTGAAGGCGGCGGGCACCGAGGTGGTGCAGCAAGGCGGCACGGAGGTCCGCCTGATCGGCTACGGCAAGGGATCGTCCGACCTGTCCCAGTCGGCGGCGGTGACCGTGGCGCTGGACACCCCGTATGTGCTCCGGTCGGCGAAGGGCACCCTGCTGGCGACCTACTCCTCGTCCAACGCCTCGATGCAGGCGCTCGCCGACGTCCTGGTCGGCAAGGCGAAGGCTCCGGGCAGGTCCCCGGTCCCGGTGCAGGGCCTGCCCGCGACCGCCTGCGCGTGACGGTGGTTGCCCGGACACGTCTGGAAATCCGACAGCCGGCCGTCGACTCCACGACGATCTTGGCGGATCATGGCCGACATCATCGGCGTCCATGTGGTGGATCGCAACGACAGTGATGCTCGCCGTGGGCGTGACGGGGATATACAGCACGACCAAGGAATGGAAACGCGGGAGACGGTTCCGGGCCCGGGCGGTTCGGGTGCCCGGCGTGGTGGTCGACCTCAGCTGGGAGCGGGGGACCAGCGACGGCCCGCATCTCGGGATGCCGGTCTTCCAGTACCACACCCGCGAGGGGCACCCGATGCAGGCCAAGGACCCGGTCGGCACCAATCCGCCCCGGTTCCGGCCCGGCATGCACGTGGCGGTGCTCTACGACCCTGAGGAGCCGTACCGGGCCCAGCTGGAAGGCTCGATCGGCTTGGGCAAGGGCATGAACGTCGTCGGCTTCCTGCTCTCCTGCCTGGCCCTCGTCGGCGGGCTGACCAGCCTCGCCGGCGAGCTTGCCCTGACGTAGTCAGGAAAACGGCCCGCGGACGGCGCGATCCGCCGCCCGCGGGCCCGAACCGTTTCGGCGCTACAGCGGGATGTTGCCGTGCGCGCCACGCGCTGCCGGGGCGCCGGCCAGTGCGCCCGCGATGCGGCGGCGGGTCTCCTCCGGCTGGACCACGTCGTCGATGACGCCGATCTCCAGTGCCCGGTTTACGCCGCCCGCGACCTCGATCTGCTCCTTGATGAGCTGTGCGCGCAGTTCCTCGCGCGCCTCGGGCTGCGCCGCCGCCAGCTTCTTGCGGTGCAGGATGTTCACCGCCGCGCTCGCGCCCATGACCGCGACCTCCGCGTTCGGCCACGCGAACACGGCCGTCGCGCCGAGGGAGCGGGAGTTCATCGCGATATACGCCCCGCCGTAGGCCTTGCGGGTCACGAGCGTCACCCGCGGTACGACCGCCTCGGCGAAGGCGTGCAGCAGCTTCGCGCCGCGGCGCACCACGCCGTCCCACTCCTGGCCGAGACCGGGCAGGTAGCCGGGGACGTCGACCAGGACGATCAGCGGCACACCGAGCGAGTCGCACATGCGCACGAAGCGGGCCGACTTCTCCGCGCTGGCCGCGTCGAGGCAGCCGCCGAGGCGGAGCGGGTTGTTCGCGATGACGCCGACGGTACGGCCACCGAACCGCCCCAGTGTCGTGACGATGTTCGGCGCCCACTTCGCGTGCAGCTCCACACCCGGCGCGTCGAGCAGGCTCTTGACCAGGGGCTTCACGTCGTAGGCCCGGTTGGTCTCGGCCGGCAGCAGCGCGCCGAGGTCGACGTCCGCCACGTCGTCAGGACAGATGCGGCCCTGCTTGCCCAGCAGTGAGGCGAGCTCGCGTGCGCGGGCCAGCGCCGACTCGTCGTCCTTGGTGGTCACGTGCACGACACCGGAGCGACGGCCGTGCGGCTCGGGGCCGCCGAGGCGCTCCATGTCGACCTGCTCGCCGGTGACGCTGCGGACGACCTCGGGGCCGGTGACGAAGATACGGCCGGCACCGCTCATCACGACGATGTCGGTGAGCGCGGGGCCGTAGGCGGCGCCGCCGGCGGCCGGGCCGAGCACCACCGAGATCTGCGGCACGCGCCCGGAGGCGCGGACCATGGCGGCGAAGACCTGGCCGACCGCGTCGAGCGCCACGACACCCTCGGCGAGCCGCGCGCCGCCGGAGTGCCACAGCCCGAGGACCGGCAACCGCTCGCGGACCGCGGTGTCGATCGCGTCGACGATGTGGCGGCAGCCCTCGTCGCCCATCGCACCGCCCATCTTCGTGGCGTCGCTGGCGAAGGCGATCACCTGCGTGCCGTCGATCTGGCCGCGCCCGGCCAGCACGCCGGAGTCGTCGCGGGCCTGGAGCAGCCGGAGGGTGCCCCGGTCGAACAGCGCGCGGAGGCGCACCTCAGGATCGCGGTAGTCGACGGTCCCGATGTCGGACGGTGCGGACGTGAGCGTCACGAGGACTCCTAGGCGCGGGCGAAGACAAGCGCTGCGTTGTGACCACCGAAGCCGAACGAGTTGTTCAGTGCGGCCGGGATGTCGAGGGGACGCGCCTTGTGGGCGGCCACGTCCAGGTCGAGCTCGTCATCCGGCTCGTCGAGGTTGATGGTCGGCGGCACGACCCCGTGATAGATCGCGAGGATCGTGGCGATCGACTCCACCGCGCCGGCGGCACCGAGCAGATGGCCGGTCATCGACTTGGTGGACGTGATCACCGGATGGTCGCCGAGCGCGCGGTGCAGGGCCTTGATCTCGGCCAGGTCGCCGACCGGCGTCGAGGTGGCGTGGGCGTTGACGTGCATGACGTCCGACTTGGCAACACCAGCGTCACGCAGCGCGAAGTCAATCGCACGCACAGCGCCCGCACCCTCGGGATGCGGCTGGACGATGTCGTAACCGTCCGAGGTCAGACCGGCCCCGGCGAGCCGGGCGTAGATGCGGGCGCCGCGGGCCCGGGCGTGGTCGGCGCGCTCGAGGACGATGACGCCGGCGCCCTCACCCAGGACGAAGCCGTCACGGCCCTTGTCCCAGGGGCGGGAGGCGCGCTCGGGGTCGTCGTTGCGGATCGACATCGCGCGCATCGAGGCGAAACCGGCGATCGGCAGCGGGTGGATCACAGCCTCGGTGCCGCCGGCGACGACGACGTCGGCCCGACCGAGCCGGATCAGGTCGAGGGCGTGCGCGATGGCCTCGGCGCCGGTGGCGCAGGCGCTCGCCACGCAGTGGACGCCGGCCTGCGCGCCCAGCTCCAGGCCGACCCAGGCGGCGGGTCCGTTGGGCATGAGCATCGGCACGGTGTGGGGCGAGACCTTGCGCGGGCCGCTCGCCTCCAGGATGTCGTCCTGGTTGAGCAGGGTCTGCGCACCGCCGATGCCGGTGCCGACGCTGACGGCGAGCCGCTCCTTCTCCACCTCGGGCGAACCGGCGTCGGCCCACGCCTCGCGGGCGGCCACGATCGCGGTCATCTCCGAGCGGTCCAGGCGGCGGGCCTGCACGCGGTCGATCTTCTCGGTCGGCTCGACGGCGAGCTGCGCGGCGATCCGGACGGTGAGCTGCGCGGCCCAGTCCTGGGTCAGCGGCGACACTCCCGACTTGCCGGCGAGCATCGCGTCCCAGGTGGACGCGGCGTCACCCCCGAGGGGGGTGGTCGCACCGATGCCGGTGATGACGACCTCAACACTCACAGCACAACACTCCTCTGAGCGGTCTTGGACAAGTCCGGGGTTGCCGATCCTTGCCCAAGACCGCGACGGCGGGCTATCAGGCCTGCGATTTGACGATGTACGACACGGCGTCGCCGACGGTCTTCAGGTTCGGCACCTCGTCGTCCGGGATTTTCACGCCGAACTTCTCCTCGGCCGCCACCACGACCTCCACCATCGACAGCGAGTCGACGTCCAGGTCGTCGGTGAACGACTTCTCCTCGGCGACGTCGTCGGGGTTCACTCCGGCGACCTCTTCGAGGATCTCGGCGAGACCTTCGGCGATCTCTTCACGGGTGGACATAGAGCTTTCCTTCCTTGGGTTGACGCGCTTGTGGAACAAGGGTGAACAGAGGGCTACGGGCAGCGGATGACTTGTCCCGCGTACGTCAGGCCGCCGCCGAAGCCGAAGAGCAGCACCGGGGCGCCGGAGGGCACCTCATGCCGCTCGATGGCCTTGGACAGCGCGAGCGGGATGCTTGCCGCCGACGTGTTCCCCGACTCGACGAGGTCCTTGAGGACGATCGCGTTGGGCATGTCGAGGCGCTTGACGATGCCGTCGATGATGCGTGTGTTGGCCTGGTGCGCGACGAACGCGGCGATGTCCTTGCCCTGCACGCCGGCCCGGTCGAGCGCGGCCTGCGCGTAGGGCGCGATGGCGGTGGTCGCCCAGCGGAAGACCGCCTGGCCTTCCTGCTTGATGTACGGCCGCCAGCCCTCGATCTTCAGCACGTCGCCCTTCTCGGGCGCGGAACCCCAGACGACGGGCCCGACGCCGGGCTGCTCGCCCTCGTCGATCGCGGTCACCACCGCCGCGCCGGCCCCGTCGCCGAACAGCACCGCCGTCGTGCGGTCGGTCCAGTCGATGACGTCGGACAGCTTCTCCGCGCCGATGACCAGCGCGTTGCGGGCGGCGCCGGCACGGATCGCGTGGTCGGCGCTGGCCAGACCGTAGCAGAATCCGGAGCACGCGGTGTTGAGGTCGTACGCGGCGGGCGCGTTGATGCCCAGCTTCGCCGCCACCCGGGTGGCCACGTTGGGGCACCGGTCGACCGAGCTGCAGGTCGCCACGACGACCGTGTCGATGTCACCGGCGGTCAGCCCGGACGCCGCGAGCGCCTTGCCGGCCGCCGCGATCGCCATGTCGGCGACGGTCTCGGCGCCGGCGACCCGGCGCTGGGCGATGCCGACCCGGTCACGGATCCACTCGTCGTTGGTGTCGATGACCTTCGACAGGTCGTCGTTGGTCACCACCTGGGAGGGTTGGTAGTGCCCGAATGCGAGGATCTTCGAGCCGAGGTTCACAGTTGACCTCCAATACGGGCCAGCGGCTGGCCGGGCGCGACCGGGTCGTCGAGGTTCGCGAGCCATTCGGTGAGCACGCCGCCGTCGTGCGCGGTGACGTCGACCGGGCCCTGCCGGGTCTGGATCGCGCCGATGATTTGGCCGATGCTCACCTGTGAGCCCTCGGTCAGGTCCGGAAGCGGTGTGAACGTGCCGGCGGTGCCGGCGACGACGACGCTGAACTCGGGGTGCGGCTCATGCGTCGGCGCGGTGCCGTGGCGCGCGATCGCGTCCCGCGCGGCGGGCAGATCCTCCGGCGTGTTGACCTGGACGATCTCGATGCCCTTGAGGGTCCGCTTGGCCAGGCCGGCCAGCGTGCCGGCCGGCGCCAGCTCGATCACCGCGGTCACGCCGAGGTCGGCCAGGGTCCCCATGCACAGGTCCCAGCGCACCGGCGCGGTGACCTGGCGGATCAGGCGCAGCAGCATGGTCGGGCCGTGGTCGACTGCGGCGCCGTCACGGTTGGACAGCAGGATCTTGCCGGGCGTGCCGGGTGTGATGCCGGCAGCGACCTTGCCGAGAGCCTCCTCGGCCGGTGCCATGTACGGCGTGTGGAACGCCCCGGCGACCTTGAGCGTGATGACGCGTGCCCGGGCGGGCGGGCTGGCCGACAGCTTCTCCAGCCCGGCGACCGCGCCGGCGGCGACGATCTGACCCGCGCCGTTGCGGTTGGCCGAGTACAGCCCGGCGGCCTCGATCGCACCCAGGACCTCGTCCTGGTCGCCGCCGAGGACGGCGCTCATGCCGGTCGGCTCGAGCGCGCACGCCGCGGCCATCTCGCGCCCGCGGACCCCGGCGAGGGTGACCGCGGCCTCCGGGGTCAGCACCCCGGCGAGCGCGGCGGCCGCCAGCTCGCCGACGCTGTGCCCGGCGACGACGGTGGCGTCGTACATCGGCAGCTGCTCGGCGGTCAGCAGCGCGGCCGCGACCAACAGCGGCTGCGTCTTGGCGGTGTCCTTGATCTCCTCTTCGTCGGCCGCGGTGCCGAGGTGCACCAGGTCCACCCCGGACAGGGTCGACCACCAGCGCAGACGCGCTTCGGCGCCGGGCAGCGTGAGCCACGGGGTCAGGAAACCTGGCTTCTGGGAGCCCTGCCCGGGGGCGAGTACGGCAAGCACGTCTATGACTGTTCCGGATGCGGGACACACAGTCGGGTAGCGCTACGCACCAAAGTGAACCACCTCGTTTGTGGGATCCCTACAAAAGATAGCGTGGCGTTGCGCCAACAGATCCACGCAGTTACCTGCCGCAACCTCCCGTTGACGTTGGCAGTGATCCAGGTGACACCCGGCTCACTGCGCCGTCGGTGGCACGGGAGCCGGCGCGAACGGGTCCAGTCTGCCGATCGTGAGCGCGATACGGAGCGCGAACGCGTCGCGTGGTACCAAGGGGGTGAACCCGGTCACCTCACCGATCCGCCGCAGCCGGTAGCGAACCGTGTTGGGGTGCACGAACAGCCCCCGGGCGGCGCTTTCCAGGACCCCGCCGCCGGCGAAGAAGGCGTCCAGCGTCTCCAGCAGTTCACCGCCGGCCCGCACCAGCGCGCCGTAGACCTCCTGCCGCAGGATCCGCCGGGCCTCGGCGTCCCCGGCCAGGGCGCGCTCGGGGAGCAGGTCGGCCGCCGCGACCGGGCGGGGCGCGGCCGGCCAGGCGGGCGCGGCCCGATAGCCGGCGAGCGCGGCCCGCGCCGACTCGGTCGCCTCGTCCAGTGACGGCACCGCCGGCCCGACCACGACCGGTCCCTCGCCGAAGCCGACGAGCAGCCGCTCGGTCGCCGCCATCGGATCCGCCGCGCCGCCGAGCACGACCACCAGGCGGTCGCCGTGCACCCCGCCGAGGATCTCCACGCCGATCCGGCGCGCGGCGCGGTAGACGGTGTGCAGCACCGCCGCCGCCTCCCCGCCCGGGGACCTGCCGACCGCCACCGCCACCGGGGCCGCGTCGGCCCAGCCCAGCGCCGCCGCGCGGCTGGCCAGCACGTCCGAGGAGTCGCCGCGCAGCAGCGCGTCCACCAGCAGCGCCTGCAGGCGGGCGTCCCAGGCGCCGCGGGTCTCCGCCGCGCGCGCGTACACCCGCGCCGCGCCGAAGGCGACCTCCCGGCTGTAGAGCAGCACCGCCTCCCGGATCGTGTCCTGCTCCCCGGGTGCGGCCAGGTGCGGCAGTTGCTCCTCGACGACCTCGATGGTGACCCGGATCAGCTGTACCGTCTGGCCGAGGTTGATCGACCGGGCCAGCGCCCGCGGTGCCGTGTCGAAGAACTCGTCGGAGATGTCCGGCGGCAGCGGTGCGCCCTTCTCCCGGCTGCGCACCCACTCGACCAGCGACCGGACCCCGGCCTGCGCGACCAGCATGACCCAGGCCCGCTGGTCCGCAGGCAACTCGCGGAACCAGGGCAGTGTCTCGTCCATCCGCGCCACGCTGGCGGTCGCGAGCGCACCCGCGGCCCGCTCGATGGACCGCACGCTGGCCTCGAGGGAGTTCGGCACACGGACAGCTTTTCACGAGCCTCGAAGAGCCTGATCGTGTACCGGCTGTGCCGCCCCCGGCCGGCGTCCGCCGTACCACCGCGGCTCAGCGCCGGGCGGCGAGCCAGAAGCCGCCGTAGACGCCTGCCTCCCGGGCCGTCGCCCGCAGGCCGTTCGGCCCGTCGATCAGCCGGCGCCCCCACACCGTCTCCCGGCCCGGGCGGTAGCCGGAGACGACGTCGAGATAGTGGTACTCAGGGCTGTTGCCGCTCCACGACCAGCCCAGGTAGCCGAGGTTGTGCGCCACGCAGTAGGCCATGATCGCGTCCTCGTCCGGGTCGCCGTACTGGTGGATCATGGAGAACTCGCCGACCACGATCGGCAGCCGCCGCTGCACGAACGCGTCGAGATACGCGGAGACCTTGTCGGCGGTGTTGAACGGGCCGTACATGTGCACGTCGAAGATCACGTTGCGCTCGGGGTCGCTGTCGAACACCTCCGCGGCGTGGTCGTACATCAGGTGGAAGGAGTCGTTGCCCCAGTTCGGCGCGTCGGCCATGATCGCGTGCAGCAGGCCGGCCTCGCGGAGCCGCTTGATCGCGAGTTTCGTGTTGTCGACCCAGTCCGCGTTGACCGCGTGCCCGGACGGCTCGTTGGCGATGTTGATGATGACGTACGACTCCTGGCGCAGCAGCACCTTCTTCAGGGTGAGCCAGTAGTCGACCGCCGCACCGATCGTGGCCGCGCCGGGCTCGGTGCCCCAGCCCATCGTGTCGTGCACGTCGAGCACGCAGATCAGCCGGGCCGCCTTGCACCGGGCGATCACCGAGGCCACCTCGGCCGGCGTCGTGGCCGCCCACTTGTGGCCGCTGGACAGCGAGATCCGCACCGCGTTGGCCCCGGCGGCCTTGATGTCGTCGAAGACCGACGCCGGTCCCTTGCCGAACGCGTAGCCGTGGTTCACCCCGCGCAGGACGAGCGGCTCGCCGCCGGCCTCGACGAGCGTGCCGCCGACGGCCTTGATGCCGGTCGCCCCGTAGGCGGGTGAGGGGGAGATGTAGGCCACACCCAGCAACGACAGCAGGAGGGCGGGAAACGCCATCTTGACGGCGAGTCGCGTGACCACGGCCCGCGGGCTACCCCCTGGGCTGCCACCTACCCGTTTTCATGAGGTGAACCACCCCGGCGTGGGAATCGACCGGGCTCCCTGACCCAAGGTAACGTGAGCGAACCGTCGAAGTAGTACGCACAGTGCGTAAAGATCGCGGGAGGCGGAACCCGTTGGAATCCAAGGCAGCGGAGCTCGCCGCCGAACAACAGCATTTCGACCTGGCTCACAAGCACCGGGAGCGGTTGCGCGCCGAGCTGGGGGAGACGCCCGACGCGGCCGCCAACGCGGGCACGGGCCGGCGGCTCGCCATCTTCCGCCGCAACCGCAAGGAGGCGCTCGCCCAGCCCGACGAGGGCGTCGCGGTCGGCCGGGTCGACACCACCGACGACGAGGTCTACTACGTCGGCCGCGACCGGATCGTCGACGATCAGAACCAGATCCTGGTCGTCAGCTGGAAGACCCCGGTCGGCGGCCTGTTCTACGAGGCGAGCGTCGAGGAGCCGCGCGGCCTGCGGCGCAAACGGACCTTCCGCTGCGACGGCAACCGGATCCTCGACTTCGAGGACCTCGTCTTCCAGCAGCTCGCCGCCGCCGTCTCCGCGCTGGAGTCGGCGCCGCCCGAGCTGCCCGACGGTGCGCTGCTCGCCGAGCTGGACCGCGAGCGGACCGGCTCGATGCGGGACATCGTCGCCACGATCCAGGCCGCGCAGTACCGTCTCATCCGCACGCCGCTCGACCGGCTCCTCGTCATCGAGGGCGGTCCGGGCACCGGCAAGACCGCCGTCGCCCTGCACCGGGTGTCCTGGCTGCTGTACAACCATCGCGACCAGCTCCGCCCGCAGGACGTCCTGGTCGTCGGCCCCCACCCGGCGTTCACCCGCTACATCCGGTCGGTCCTGCCCAGCCTCGGCGACACCGACGTCGAGCAGCTCGACATCGACCAGCTCGGCCCGCCCGTGCAGCGCGGCCGGCCGGAGAGCCCGGAGACCCGCCGGATCAAGGGTGAGGCGCGGATGGCGCGGCTGCTGGCCCGGGCGCTCGACGCCCGGATCGGCACGCCGGAGTCCGCCGAGCGGATGCTCTTCGACGGCCGGTTCATCACGCTGTCCGGGGTGGAGGTCGCGGCCGCGGTCGCCGACGCCCGGCAGGCCGGCGGCCCCTACGCGCAGCGCCGCCAGCGCCTCCGCGCCCGCCTCGCCGACCTGGTCCGCGAGCGCGGCGGCCCGCCCGAGCCGGAGCGGCTGGCCCCGGTCGAAAACCTTCTCGAGCGGCTCTGGCCCCTGCAGAGCGCACCGGCGTTCCTGCGCGGCCTGTTCGGCTCGACCGCCCGCCTCGCCAACGCCGGCGGCGACGAATTCACCGCCGAGGAACTGGCGCTGCTGCACCGCCGGGGCGCCGACCGGCTGTCCGCGGAGGTCTGGAGCGCGGCGGACGTGCCGCTGCTGGACGAGCTGGAGGAGCTGCTCAACGGCGCTTCCCGCCGTTTCCGCCACATCGTCGTCGACGAGGTGCAGGACCTGTCGCCGATGCAGCTGCGCGCCGTGGCCCGCCGCTCGTCGACCGGCTCCCTGACCATCGTCGGCGACCTGGCCCAGTCCACCGGCGAATGGGCCCGCGACCACTGGGAGGAGGTCACCGAGCACCTGCCGTCGGAGCTGCCGATGGTGGTCCTCGGCCTGCGGTACGGCTACCGCGTCCCCCGCCAGGTGTTCGAGCTCGCCGCCCGGCTCCTGCCGATCGCCGCCCCGAACGTCCAGCCGACCCGGGTCGTCCGCGACGGACCGCGCGATCCCGGCGAGCACGTCGTGGAGCCCGGCGAGCGGCCCGGCCGGGTCGCCCAACTCGCCAAGGAACACCTCGACGCCGGCCGCTTCGTCGGCATCGTCTGCCCGGCCGCCTGCCGCGCCGAGATCGAGTTCGCCCTGCACGCCAACGACCTGCCGTGGGGCCGCGCCGACCAGGGCGAGCTGGAGCGCTCGATCAACCTGGTGTCACCGCAGGAGGCGAAGGGCCTCGAGTTCGACGCGGTGATCGTGGTCGAGCCGGAGGAGATCGTCGCCGAGGACCCGCGCGGCCACCGCCTGCTGTTCGTGGCGCTGACCCGCACGATCCGGTACCTCGACGTCGTCTGCGCCGGCCAGGTACTCCCGCTCGACCCGCCGGGCGACGTCACCGACCGGATCCCGCGCCAGCGGGTGGTGATCGAGCCCGACCCCGACCCGACGGTGGAGCTGTCGTCGCTCGACCGCCTGGCCGAGGACCTGGCCGCACTGGTCAGCGCCGGCGCCCCGGTGACAGCGTGGGACGAGGTCCTCCAGCGCACGGCGGCGCTGCTCGACGAGCGCTCGGGCCGCAGCCGCCCGAAGGGCCGCCACCACCGCCCCTGAGGGACCGGGTGCCCAGGGCCTGTCGATGCCGCGGCCCCTTGCCGGCTGTCCCTTGCCGGCTGTCCGTCAACGGGCCGCTTCGATCCGACTCCGCGTGGCGAGCCGACCTGAGGCGGGCCGCTTCACCTTCCACCCGTGCCCGACAAACCGGGCATTCAGGGAGTGTCCCAGCGCCTCAACAATGGTGGGGTCGGTCGACGTTGGTGGACACGCACCAGGTGGCTCGTCCCGGGCTGGTTCGCCTCCCGCCCGGGTCGGCTCGCCATTCGGCGGTGCCGTCGACGGGCAGCTCACCGGCAACGGCGACCGCGGTGGGTTCCGCATCGCCCGCCCCCGGCGCTGCGGTCCGCGCATCACCGTCCCGCGCATCACCGTCCCGCGCATCACCGTCCCGCGCATCACCGTCCCGCGCATCACCGTCCCGCGCATCACCGTCCCGCGCATCACTGGTCCCGTGTGTCACCGGTCCCGCACGTCACCGGTCCCGCACGTCACCGGTCCCGCACGTCACCGGTCCCGCACGTCACCGGTCCGCGTATCCGGCATTTCAGACATCATGGTGCATCGACGTTCATCCATTTGGACCAATTTCCATGATCCCGAAGACTTGATGCTGCTCCAGTGACACCAAGTCTTCGGGATCATGAAAAGTTGCCGAAATACCCGTCGACAGATGTCGATTTCATCTCGCGATGTGGTCAAGTCGAGGGTGGAAGGACCTTGCCGGCGGGAGCGTGCGCCGTTCCGGCGCCGGCCGCCTGCGGTCGAACGGCCGAAGCCGCGACGGCGCAGGTCGCGCCGATGGCCGACCCCTAGCGCGTGGCCATCCGGGTGATCGCGTCCGAGTCCAGGCGGCGGCCGACGACCTGCTCGACGATCGCCGTGATGACCTGGGCCTTGGTCGCCTTGCTCGCCACGGTCACCCCGAGCGCCTTGGCGAGGTCGCGCAACTGCTGGACGCCGAGCTTGAGATCGGCCAGGTACTGCTCGCCCGCCGGCCGGTTGGCGATCTGGCGCAGCATCGACTCGACCTCCCCGGCCGGGACCGGCAGCGGCTTGGCGGCCGCGGCGGTCTTCCGCGCCGTCCGGCCGCCCTTCGGCACCAGTTCCAGCTTCGCGGCGCCGTTGGCCAGGTCCTCCAGCTGGTCCGCGGGCAAGGTCCTGACGAAGGCGGCGACGGCGACGAGGACCTTCTGCGCGAGGTCGGCCGGGTCGGTCATGCGGGCACTCCTCAGATCCTGGTCCGCGCGAGGAACTCGCTGGTCAGCTGCTGCAGCTCGTATCGTAGGTTCTCGATCGTGGTGTTGCCCGGAGGGGCCAGCACCACCGGCAGACTACTCACCCCCGCCTCGGTGATCGCCGTTTTGCTGTCCCGAACGGTCTGCAGGAAGGCGGGGATCTCGATTTCGGCGGTTCGTTCGACCGAGGTGCGCTGTGAGTTGAGCGGCCCGGTCGCCGTCCACTGCACCATCGTGTAGATGACGCCGACGAGCTCCGGATTGATCGGCTGCGGCGCGACCGAGTTGTACTCCTCGACCAGCCGGGTGAGGCGGCCCCTCAGGTAGTCGATGCCGAGCGTCGACAGGTAGTCGGGCCGGGCGGGCACAACGACGTGGTCGCTCGCCACGATCGCGGTCCGGGTGACCATGTTGAAGTTCGGCGGGCAGTCGATGAGCACCGAGTCGTAGCCGTGGAACATCTGGTCGTTCAGGGCATCCGCGAGGGCCCGGTGGACGGGCACGTAGCGCGGGTGCTGTTTCAGGAATCGTGACCCGCCCAGGACCGCGGCCAGGTCGAGGTCGACCTCGATCAGCCCCAGGTGGGAGGCGAGGACGTCCACCTGGCCCTGGACCTTGGCGTTGATCTCCTGCGGCGTGAGCACGTACCGGTGCAGCGGCACCTCGGTCCGGCCGGCGATGAAGTCCCGGAACCAGTTCAGGATCGTCGACTGCTGCTGTTCCTCGAACTCGGCCGGCCGGTAGAAGGAGAACGTCAGGCTGGCCTGCGGGTCCAGGTCGATCAGCAGCACCTTGCGGCCCCGCGCGGCCAGTTCGGCGCCGATGTTCGCGGTCAGTGTGGTCTTTCCGACGCCGCCCTTGTAGTTGATCACGGAGACCACGCTCATCACTGCAGCATGCCATTCACCCACGGCGTTTGTCGCCGCCCCGTCGCCCCGCTAGGGTGAATTTCCTATCATGTCGATAGGATAGGGGGCCAAGCTCCATGCTGCCTGACTTCCTGGTGGCCGGCGTGCCGAAGGCGGGGACGTCGGCGTTGCACGCCGCCCTCGTGCGGCACCCGCAGCTGTTTCTGCCCGACGTCAAGGAGCCGAAGTTCTTCCTCACCGACGGCCCGCCGCCGCGCGAGGGCGGGCCGGGGGACCGGCAGACCTACCAGGAGCACGTCTGGCGGCGCGCGGACTACGAGGCGCTGTTCGACCCGGCTCCGCCGGGTGCGCTCAAGGGCGAGGCGACCCCGTTCTACCTGCACGACCTGGCGTCGCACGCCCGCATCAGCAGGCTGATCCCCGGCGTGAGGCTGATCATCGTACTGCGGGATCCGGTCGACCGGGCGCACTCGAACTGGTCGCACCTGTGGGGCGCCGGGCTGGAGCCGGAGGCCGACTTCCTCGCCGCCGTCGAGCGGGAGCCGGAGCGCAAGCGCAAGGGCTGGGCAGCGTTCTGGCACTACACCGAGCTCGGGCACTACGGCAGCCAGTTGCAGCACCTGCTGCGGTACTTCCCCCGCGAGCAGATCCTGCTGCTGCGCTACCGCGATCTGCGTGACGATCCCGGCAGTACCGTCGACCGGGTCTGTGCTTTTCTGGGGGTGGAAACCGGGCAGGTGACCGAGATTCCGCCGGAGAACGTGCGCCGCTACGTCGCCGACACGCCGTCGAACGCGGTCCTGCGCTTCCTGCTGCGCAACGGTGGCAGGATCGGGCACCGGTTCCCGGTGCCGGTGCGGCGGGCCTTCCGCGGGCCGCTGCTGGCGCTGCTGCACCGCGAGCACGGACGGCGGCCGAGGGTCACCCCGGAGCAGCGGGCCGCGCTGCTGCCCCGGTTCATCGACGAGATCGAGCTGCTGCAGGAGGTCTCCGGTGAGTCCTACGCCGACTGGCAGAGCCTGCACCACGCGAGCAACTACCACTAGGAGTCTGGCCAGTGTCACGCTTTCCGCTGCCCCGCTGGGCCGGCGCAACCGTTGTCGTCGAGCCTCCCGCGACCGGTCCCGGCACCTGGGCGGGCGGCCCGAGTGCCGTCGTGCACGGCGGGGAGACCTTCCTGGCGTACCGTCTGCGCCGCCCCATCGGCGAGGGCCGCGGTTATGCCAATGTCGTGGCCCGCTCCGGCGACGGTGAACGGTTCACCACGGTCACGGAGGTCGGCAAGGAGCGCTTCGGCGGCGCGTCCCTGGAACGCCCGGCGCTGGTGGTGACCCCCGAGGGACGCTGGCGGCTGTACGTCAGCGTGGCGACGCCCGGCACCAAACACTGGCGGGTCGACCTGCTCGAGGCCGACGAGCCGGAGAAGCTCGCGGAGGCCCCCGCGGTGACGGTACTGCCCGGCGACGCGACCGCCGGCGTGAAGGATCCGGTCCTGCACTTCGACGGCCGTCGCTGGCACCTGTGGGCCTCGGTCCACCCGCTGGAGTCGTGGGAGCACGCCGACCGGATGTCCACCTGGTATGCGACCAGCCCCGACGGCCTGGACTGGACCTGGCGGGGCGTGGCGCTCGCACCGCGGCCGGGCGAGTGGGACGCGCGAGGCGTCCGGGTGAGCGCCGTCGTCCCGGTGGAGGGCGGCCTCCTGGCCTCCTACGACGGCCGCGCGACCGCGGAGGAAAACTGGGAGGAGCGCACCGGCACGGCAACCGCGCCCCTGCGGGCGGACGGCACGTATGGCGAGTTCGAGCCCGCCCCGGGCCGGCCCTGCCAGTCCCCGTTCGCCCCGCACGGCCTGCGATACCTGACCGCGGTGCCGGGCCGCATCTACTACGAGGCGACCCGCCCCGACGGCGCCCATGAGCTGCGCACGGAGGTGCGCGCCTAGACTCTTTGCCGTGACCGACCTGGTGTTGATCCTGCGGTACCGCAAGGCGGTGACCTACGGTCATCACGTGCTGCTCGCCGCGCTGGAGGAGCACGAGACCACCACGCGCTACCAGGTCGTCTTCGCCGAGTCCGAGCGCGCCACCGTCGAGGCCGTCCAGGCCGCCGCCGGCCGATCGAAGACACTGGTCCTGTGGTCGTTCTGCTCGCCGGACGCCGCCACGCTGGGCGAGGAGCTCCAGCGAATCAAGGCCGCCGCCCCGGGCGCGGTTCACGTCGCCGGCGGGGTGCACGCCACGGCCGAGCCGGTCCGGACCCTGGACGCAGGCTGGGACATCGCCGCCGTGGGGGAGGGTGAGAGCACACTGCTGTCGCTGGTCGACGGCGGCGGCGACCCCCGCGGCATCACCGGCCTGGTCTACCGTGACGAGTCCGGTGCCCTGGTCAGGACTGGTAAGGCCCACCGGGAGCCGCTGGGGCGGTATCGGGCCTTTCCCCTGACGTGCAAGCGGATGAACCCGATCGAGATCACTCGGGGATGTGTCTACGCGTGCGCGTACTAGCCCCAACTACCCGCTGACGGCGGCGCGCGCAACGGCCGTATGTCTGAGCCCGAATCGCCTCGCTCTTGTCGGCGCCGGAGTGCCCATGTTTGCACTAGCTGCAAGATATGATGCAGGTTGTGCAAGTAAGGTCTCGGCTGCTACCCCTGCTGCGCTCGCCGTTGATCGGCGAGCTGCTGGCCTGGCTGTTCCTGCACCCGGAGACGAGCAGTTCAGTGGTCGAATTGGCCCGCCGGTTCAAGGTTTCCCAGTCGACCATCAGCCGGGAGGTCAGCCACCTTGCGGCAGCCGGCCTCGTGCGCGAGGAACGGCGGGGGCGGTTGCGCCTGGTCGGGGCGGATCTCAACAATCCGCTCGCCCGTCCGCTCACCGAACTGCTGGCGCTGACCTATGGCCCAGCCGCCGTCCTGGCCGATCTGCTGTCGGGGATCGGTGGTGTCGACGAGGCGTATATCTACGGCTCGTGGGCGGCCCGCTACACCGGCACCGCCGGACCTGCGCCCCGCGACGTCGATGTGCTGGTGGTAGGCGACGCCGACGACGACGACCTGGCGGACGCGGCCCGGTCCGCCGAGCGGCGACTCGGCCGAGAGGTCAACGTGCATCGTGTCTCCGCCGCCGCGTGGCGGTCGGCGGACGACGATCCCTTCCTCGCGTCGGTGCGTTCCCGCCCGTCGTACCCGATCCTGGAGCCTGGAGACCGATCGTGAGATGGCAACAGGGTCGAGAGGCCCTGGACGGCATGATTGCTCGGGGTGAGCTGGAGCGCGTGCCGGCCAGCCGCGACCACGCCGACGTTCTGTTGGCCCAAGCCCGCCGGCATCTCGCGTCCGCGGACGCCATCGCGGACTCCGACCCGGCCGGCGCGTATCAGTTGCTCTACGACGCTGCGCGCAAGTCGTTGGCCGCCGTGCTGGAGAACCAGGGCCTGCGGGCGACGAGCCGAGGCGGCCACATCGCGGTCCGCGAGGCGGTCACGGCGCAGCTCGATCCGCCGCTCGGCGGGGTGTTGCGCCCGTTCGACCGCCTCCGCCGTCGCCGCAACCAGGTCGAGTACCCGTCAGCCTCGGCGCCGAGCATCAGCGCGGACGAAGTGGAGCGCGACGTTCCCAAGGTCGAGCAGATCCTCGACCTGGCGGCCCGGGTTCTGGATCAGATGAGCCCGTTCTAAACGCCGCACAAGCAGTCACAGCAACGTCAGGCGTGCCAGGCTCCGGCGTGGGTCGGGAGTTCTGGCAGGATGGCGCGGTGGGCGGCTGCGACCTGGTGTTGATCCTGCGGTACCGCAAGGCGGTGACCTACGGTCATCACGTGCTGCTCGCCGCGCTGGAGGAGCACTCCACCGCGACGGACTACCGGGTGGTTTTCGCTGACTCGGCCGTCGCCACCGTGACGGCGATCCGGGAAGCGTGCGCCGGGCGGGTCCTCGTGTTGTGGTCGTTCTATTCGCCCGACGCGGCCGCGCTCGCGGAGGAGCTCGCTGGGATCAAGGCGGCCGCGCCCGGAGCGGTGCACGTGGCCGGGGGTGTGCATGCCACGGCGGAGCCGGTGCAGACGCTCGATCAGGGGTGGGACATCGCCGCGGTCGGCGAGGGGGAGAGCACGCTGCTCGCGCTCGTGGACAGCGCCGGGGACCCGGCCGGCGTCCAGGGCCTCGTCTATCGCGATGCGACCGGCCGCTTGGTGCGCACCGGCAAGGCCCATCGCGAGCCGCTGGGCCGGTATCGGGCCTTTCCCCTGACGTACAAGCGGATGAACCCGATCGAGATCACTCGGGGATGTGTCTACGCGTGCGCGTACTAGCCCCAACTACGCAGTCGCACCGGAAACGTCGAGGCGGCTCCGGCAGCTGAGTCCTCAGGCGATGCCTGGGGCCAAGGCACGGCTTCGCGTTGGCCGGTCGGCGTTCAAGCCGGCGATCAGCACGTGCGGGGGTTAGCCTCGGATGATGGGGCGATTGGAGCAGTTGCGTGATCCGTCGTCGTGGCGGCGGGCTCTTGTGCTGGTGCGACGGTTCCGCCAGGAGCCAGGTACGGCGAATCTGCGCCGGTTCGATCCGTTGGTCGAGGCCGTCCTGAGCGAACGCGCTGCGCTTCATGGGCTTGACGACCAGACGTTGTCCGAGCGCGCCCGACTCACGGCGAACGCGGATCTTGCCGATGACGGCGATCTGGTGGGATTTCTCGCGGTGGCGAGCGAGGTTGCGCGGCGCCGGCTGGGGATGGAGCCGTTCGAGGTGCAGTTGCTGGCCGCGGTGAGCATGCTCCGCGGCCGTGTGGTGGACATGGAAACCGGCGAGGGCAAGACACTGGTGGGGTTCCTTGTCGCTGCCGGGCTGGCTGTGACCGGCAGGCGGGTGCACGTGCTCTCGGCCAACGACTATCTGGCTGGTCGGGATGCACAAGCGGGGGCGGCCTTGTTCGCGGCGTTCGGTCTGTCGTGTGCGGCGGTGGTCGATGGCATGGACCATGCTGACCGGCGGGCGGCGTACCGCAGCGATGTGGTCTACGCGACCGTGCATCAAGTGGGATTCGATCTGCTTCGGGACCGGCAACGGTCGACCGACGCCCAGCGGTTGGTGCCGGAACTGGACGCGGCGGTGATCGATGAGATCGACGCGGTGCTGCTCGACGATGCGATGGTCCCATTGGTGATCGCCGGGGACGCCGAACCACGGCCGGAAGAAGCGGCACTGGCCGAGGTGGTCGCTGCGATGACTGCGGGCGTGGAGTACGAGGTCGACGGCGAGCGGCGCAACGTGTCGTTCAATGAGGCGGGGATCACGGCGCTGGAGGAGCACCTCGGGGTCGACGACCTGTACGCCGAGGATTACGTGGCGTTGCTGACGACGGCGCATGTGGCGTTGCACGCGCACGCGCTCGTGGATCGCGATGTGCACTACATCGTGGCCGACGGTCAGGTACGACTGATTAACGACAGCCGCGGAAGGGTCGCCGACCGGCAGCGGTGGCCCGACGGTCTGCACGCCGCGATCGAGCGCAAGGAAGGCCTCGCGGTGACCGCGCGGGCCGAGGTGCTCGACCAGATGCTGGTCGAGACCGTGGCTCGTGGCTATCGGGACATCACCGGGATGAGCGGCACCGCGCTGGACGCATCCGAGCGTCTGGCGGAGGACTTGGACCTGCGCACCGGCGCGATCCCGACCAACCGGCCCGGCATCCGCGTCGACGAGCCCGACCGGCTGTATCTGACCGCCGAAGAGCGCGACGCGGCCGCGGCCGAGCGGGTGCATGCCGCTCATGCGGCCGGTCAGCCCGTGCTGATCGGCACGGCGAGCGTGGCGGACTCCGAGCGCTTCGCCGGGCTCCTGGCCGATCGCGGCATCGGCGCGGTCGTGCTCAACGCCAAGAACGACGCCGCGGAAGCCGAGATCATCGCCCGCGCCGGGGAGCACGCAGCGGTCACCGTCTCCACGCAGATGGCCGGCCGTGGCGTCGACATCCGGCTCGCATCGCGGGCCGCCGCGGCGGGCGGACTGCTCGTGCTCGGCCTCGGGCGGTACGACAGCGCCAGACTCGACCATCAACTGCGCGGCCGGGCCGGCCGGCAGGGCGACCCGGGCCGTTCGGTGTTCTACACCAGTCTCGACGATGACGTAGTGACCGAGCACCTGATCATCGGGTACGACCCGCGATCGGTGGACGCGGACGGGCGAATCCACGACAAACGGTTTCGCCGAATATACGAGCACGCCCAGCGTGTCGCCGACGGCAAGCTCCTGCAGCTGCATCGCACCACCCGCCGCTATCACACGGCCACCGATCAGCACCGGCGGCTGCTGCTCGACATCCGCGAACGACTCCTCACCGACCCGGCCGCGCTTGACGACTACCTGGCCCGCGTCTGGCCCGTCGGCTCCGACCGGCCGCACGCGTGGACACGGCCGGACCGGCGCCGGCTGGCGGTCGAGGTGGCGCTCTACCACCTCGACCGCGCCTGGACCCGCCACTTGAACCTGCTGGCCGAGGTCCGCGAGGGCATCCATCTGCGGGTACTCGGGCGGCAGGACCCGCTCGACGAGTTCAACCTCATCGCCATCGACGACTTCCGCGCCCTGGCGGAAGCGGCCACCGCAGCCACCCGGCACACCCTCGACGCGGCATCCGAGAACGCCACCACCCTCGCCGACCTCGGCCTGCGACGTCCGTCGTCCACGTGGACGTACATGGTCGCCGACAACCCCTTCGGCTCCGAGGCCGACCGGTTCTTCGAGTTCATCGGGCAGGCGCTGCGCGGTGGCCGGCCCCCGGCCATTTCCTACACCTGACAGGATGGGCGGGTGAGCGGCCTTGACCTTGTCCTGATCCTGCGGTACCGCAAGGCGGTCACCTACGGCCATCACGTGCTCCTCGCGGCCCTCGAGGAGCACGGGACCTCGACCTCCTACGGAGTCGTCTTCGCCGAGTCCGCGGCCGCCGCGGTCGAGGCGATCCAGCAGGCCAAGGCCGAGCGGACCCTGGTCCTGTGGTCGTTCTACTCGCCCGACGCGCTGGCGCTCGCCGAGGAGCTCGCCGCCATCAAGGAGCAGGCGCCCGGTGCGATCCACGTGGCGGGCGGCGTGCACGCGACGGCCGAGCCGGTGCGGACGCTTGACGCGGGCTGGGACATCGCCGCGGTGGGCGAGGGCGAGAGCGCGCTGCTAGCGCTGGTCGACCAGGCCGGCGACCCGAAGGGCATCCAGGGCCTGGTGTTTCGCGACGACAACGGCACCCTGATCAGAACCGGCAAGGCCCACCGCGAGCCGCTGGGCCGGTATCGGGCGTTTCCGCTGACGTACAAGCGGATGAACCCGATCGAGATCACTCGGGGATGTGTCTATGCGTGCGCGTACTAGCCCCAACTACGTACTCAGCACCGGAAACCCAACAGACGGTTCCGGGTAGCTGAAACAGCTGGTCGGAACTCTGATCCGGAGGTTTCCGACCATGGAACACCCAACCTGGTGCGACCCAACACGGTGTACGGCGGACCCAACCACGCAGATCGACGGCTACCGGCTCGGCGCCGGTGGCGAACACCTCTCGGCCCTGGTCTCGCTGGAGCTTACGACGTGCCTGCGGTTGTCGGCACGGTCCGGCACGGCGTGGTTGAGCGAGGCGGTCGCACCGTGGAGGTGCGCACCGTACTTGAACGTCAGGATCGGCGAGACTGAACTGTCCATGGCGGCAGAGGACGCTGCCCCGGTGCTATCGGCTCTTTTGGCCCTCGCCGATCTTGCGGTGGTGCGCGGATGAGCCGCGTAGACAGCGCCATCCGCGCAGCGGCGGGCGTGACCGTCGTGGCGCTCGCCGGTATCGCCGGTGCGATCTCGTACAGCCACATGACCGAACTCGCGGACGCCCACGGCGAGGTGGGATGGCGAGCGCACATGTTCCCGCTGTCGGTCGACGGCATCGAGATCGTGGCGTCGCTGGTCCTGCTCGCGGACAAGCGCGCCGCGCGGAGTTCGGGCTGGCTGCCGTGGGCGGCGCTGATCGCGGGTACCGGCGCGAGTTTCGCCGCGAACGTGGCGGTAGGTGGCGCAGACTGGATCGGCCGGGCAGTGTCTGGCTGGCCTGCGTTCGCCTTGCTGATCGCAGTGAAGCTCCTGTTCGGTTTGCTCGATCACCCAGCAGGGCAGCCGGCACCGCCTCAGCCACTCAGGCAGGTCCCGGCGCAGATCGGCCCTCCCCGGCCCGTCCCGGAAGAACCGGAACCCGTCCCGGACGGGAGCGACGCCTTCCGGGAAGGCCGGCGTGGCAACTGTGCTCGGGACGCCGACGGGAACGACGTGAAGGAGGACGGCCCCCTCGTGGAACGTCCAGACTTCAGTGAATTTGCTGACTGGCACCGCACCCTCGACCAAACGCTGCCACCGGACGTCGTGGCACTGCTACCGGCGGCGCGGCAAGCTCGGGCGGAACTCGCGGCGGCGGGCCGAGCAGCATCACGTGAAGCTCTCGCTCGTCAGCTGCGAGCGAACGGACATGCAGCATCAAATGCCCGGATTTCGGCGGTTCAGAAGGCGCTGCTCATTGAGTCTTCGGCAGTCGAACCTGACGAGGAAATTCAATATCAGGACGGATCCAGACGAAATTGATACCCACGCGCATAGTGGTGCTCCTACGGCCCGGACCGGATCGAGCAAGGCGTTACCGTCATCCCGGGTGTGCTCCGCGGACCTTCCCCAGGTCCTCCTCACGGGCGAGGTCGTTCCCACGCGCGTGGGGGTGCTCGGTCTGGGCCGTCGTGCAGACCGTGCTCAACCTGTCTTCCCGACGCGCGTGGGAGCGCTCCGTGCGGGTAGTGGTCGCTGTGGAGGTCGTCCCACAAACGTGGGGGTGCTCCCTGGTCCCCCGTCAAGGAGACGGCCGAGCCGATGTCGTCTCCACACGCGCGGGGATGTTCCTCCTGGAACAACCTATTCAAGATCGCCTACAATTTCGGCGTGGCACGCCCGAGTCCGCCGGTACGGTTCACGCGGCACGCGCAACCGCGTATCGATGCAAATCGCACGACTTGATCTCTGGAGCCGCAGCTCACGAAGTGTCGTCCCACGCGTGTGGGGGTGCTCCCTCCGCGACCACTGTCAACCTCGACTTCGGCACGTCGTCCCCACGCGTGTGGGGGTGCTCCGGCGTTCTTCGCCGACGTGAACCTATGGGAGAGGTCGTCCCCACGCATGTGGGGGTGCTCCCTTCAGAGCGTGCGTGAGGGTGCCCGGTGCGTAGTCGTCCCCACGCGTGTGAGGGGTGCTCCGGCCGCGAAGGCATCTACGTCCGCGTCACCTCCGTCGTCCCCACGCGCGTGAGGGTGCTCCATTCATCCCCGAGGTCGCGCGCATGGGCCGATCGTCGTCCCCACGCGTGTGGGGGTGCTCCACTTATCCCCGAGGTCGCGCGCATGGGCCGATCGTCGTCCCCACGCGTGTGGGGTGCTCCGAAAGTCGACACCGACCCCGTCCAGGTCCAGGAGTTATCCCACGCGCGGGGGGCCGCTCCGATCACGCTGCGGGACGCCGACCTCGGTGTTTCCCGCGTGGGGGTGCTCCCTCCGGCCCGTGCTTGGGAGAGAGTGCGAGGATGTCGCCCCCGCGCACGTGGGGGCGACGTTTTGCCCGAGCGGATCGCGCCGGTCCAGACGGGAGCACCCCTACGCGCGTGGGGAAGACACCCTGTCGGCATTCGGCGCATCGACATCCAGGGCCCGCCTCAGGGGTCACTTCATGACCTGCAGATTTGTCTGCCATAGGAGCCGATTTTGTTCAGTAGGTATCTGGATCGAGTTGAGGAGTCATGTTGGCGTCCGGGCGGGGGCAAGGCTGATCATGCCGCATCCGTACGCCTTGGCTCGGCCGATGCCATCGCGGATAGCAGTGGTGAATAACGCCGTGTCGATGACGACGAGGTGGCCCTCGAACCGGACCGGTTCGACCGTGATCGAGCCGGCATCGCCGGCGCGGCGCCGCCCCGTTGACGTTGGGCATGGCGATGGCGCCAGGTCGGGCTGGCCGTTGGCGCCTGTCGGGATGATGAAGCCGCAGCGTTCGGCCTGCCGTACCAGCCAGCAGACCTGGTCGTCAGGCTTCCGTAGGGGCACCTTGCGGCCCTGCGGACGTTTGCCGTCGAGGCGTGGAGGGGCGTCGACCCGTGCGATCGTGCGCGTCGGATTGGCGACCAGCCGGAACGCGAATCGCCGGCCCGGGGCGATGGCGTCGAGGACGGGCTGCATGCTGCGGACTTCAGGCGCACCGCTGACGTATCCGGACGGCAGCCGACTCCAGTCAGGCTCGCTGCCGCTCTGGACGTACTGCGTGAAGCCGCGCTGGGCGTTGTCGAGTCGCCACAGGACCGCGTGCGCCTGCCGCGCGGGTTCGTCGTTGGCGACTTCCCCGAAGGCGGACATTACCGTTCGGTGCATCTCGCGGACGTCAGCGTAGTCGCGGCGAAACTCGCGGGAGGTGGGATCGATGACCAGCTTGCTCAGGTACACGCGTCCGCCTCCTGCGGGATCATGCCATCCGTGAGCGGGACCTGCCCACGCAGGAACGTCCGGGCGCGGAACGTCCTGCGGTCGCGGGCGAAGTTGACAGGGTAGTCATAGCTCAGTTCGGCCAGCGGATGCGCCTGGTCGCAGTCGACGACCGTTCTCAGCGGGGTGCGTTGCGCTCGTCGACGCTCCCTGACCCGGACATCGGCCCGATTTTCCAGCCACGGATGCCCAGCGAGGACGCCCTCCAGCTCTTCGGCGATGAGCCCGGCGCCGGACAGCGGCCGAGCCGCTCCGTCGACCGGAGGCACGACCAGCGGCCGAGACGGGACAAATGCCTTACGCCCCAGGTATAGCGGCCAATGAGGCTGTAACACCGCTCGGTTGAGCGTGTCGAGCAGCTCCGGCTCTCCCTCAAGAACAACAAGGAACAGCGCGTCGGCCAGGTAGTACCGCTGGCTCTCGATGGTCCGGTGCCCGGAGCCGCTGGTCGTCGGCACGTTCTGCACGGTGTGGTAATCGCGTTCGAGGATGCCCTCGCGGTCGACCCGAACGCCCATCCGTAGCGCCGCGAGCCGGGCTATGCCAGATTCATTGTCGCGGCTCACGCCGAGGGCGCAGCACAGTAGGCCCACCACGCCGGACTTGGTGGGCTCGGTGGCGGTGTCGCGGATGGTGGCCCGTCCGCGCAGCCCCCATGACTGCATGGGTGCATCCAGGCATAGAGCGAGGCACCGGATGGTCACGGCCGGACCTGCGCGGCGGTCAGCGTCCGGGAGATCAGGTCATCGACGGTGCCGGCGATCTCGGCGTCGAAGTCGCCGGCCGCACCGGCGTCACTGAGGTCGGTGGTGACCGACGCGGCGATCGCGTGGACCCCCTCGCCGCCGTAGAACCGCTGCAACTTGCCGAAATGAGACAGCATCCGGGTCGTGGAGTTCGTCATGAAATCGCCGTTGTCGACGGGCTTGAGGAAGGCATTGGCGAGGTTCCACGCACCACGGTTGCGGACCACCGTCAGCAGCGTTTCAGGCATGGTCCTTGCGGCCATGGAGTTCTGCTTGCCGCTGGGAACAGCGTTGATAAACGCGGTCAACCACGCCTGGGCTGTCCGGGCGACCAGGTCGCTGTCGCCGGCCAGGTTGCTCCCGAGCTGACCGAGGTCGAGATTGGCGTACCGGTAGTAGCAGGCAGCGTTGAAGTCGACGGTACCGATCATGTCGGCGCCGGACTCGTCGTCGGGCTTCAGGTCGTCGACCGCTGTGTAGTAGTCGTACTCGTTGACAACGGCATGAGTCGACAGGGCATGGGCGACCTGGCATGCAGCGTTTACGTTGAAATCCTTGTTGTCGGCGATCATCCGGCCGAACAGGGCCACGTCAGCGACACGGCCCGCGTCGAGGATCCGGCGCGCTTCGGCAAGGGTCGCCTTGTCCGGCCGAACCTTCGATGAGCGGTCGTCGGCATCGGTTTCGCCGGTCTTCGCCTTCGAAGCGGCTTTTCTCGGCGCGGCGCTAGCGGCCACCGCTGCTGCGGAGAGCTTGTCCCAGTCCCGCCCGCAGTATTCGGCCAGCAGTTCGCTTGCCTGCCGACCAACGAACAGCAGGTATTGGGTGAGCTTCTTCTCGGCCAACCGAAACCCGAACGCGACGATGGCCTGCTCGACGACGGCTTCCGCGGCCTGCTGGTCCCGGCCCGCAGCTACGAGGATTTGTACCGTATCTTGCAGCAGCCGCTTGGTGCGCACCCCAGTCTCGTCAGGGGCCAGACCGTACTCCTGAAACAGCAACCGAGCCGAGCGCTTCATACACTGGCTGGAAATCCGCCCCCGAGGATGGCCGCCGAATGTGGCGGTCTTGGGCTGGCCGACGTCGTCGCGGTTCAGGTTGCTTACCGGGAACGACTGCAGCAGGTGCAACTCGATGATCACGACGCTCCTTGACAGGTCAGGCGGTAGCAGGTTCGGCGGAGGCAGCCGCGGGCGTGTCGGACTGATCGGTGCCTCGGGCGGGGCGTTGGGGGCGGTAGAAGTCACGGGCCCAGCGAAGCCGGACCGTGTGCGCCGCATCGGCGGTGAACTCGTGGCTGAGCAGCACAACCAGGTCGTCCAGCAACATGTGGAAGTCGAGGGTGATCTCGGCCGAGCGCAGCAGTGTCATGACCTGACGTAGGTAGTGCGGTAGGTCCCGCCCGCCGACCGACAGCAGTTGCTCCAGCCGCCGCCGTGCGGGATCGCCCCGCCCGCCGGCGGCCAGCACCTGCATAGCTCCGCCCACCGACCGCCAGCGTGCGGTCGGTGGCTGCGGGTGCAGGGCGAACAGCCCGGCCACCAGGAGCCAAGCCCGCTGCTCCGCCGCGGGCGGATCGAAGGGGAAGACGATGCTGTACGCCTCAACCTCGCGCTGCGGTCCGGAGAAGCTTCTCCGGAGTTTGGCGAGTTTCTGTCTCGCCTTAGCCACCGCGGGGCCTTCCTGGCTCAGCGCGGCGTTCAGCCCGTACAGGGCCTGGACGAACCGTCGGCGCCGGTCGAAATAAGAGTTGCCGTCGCTGGTCATGCCGCTTCCTCCCAGGTGGCGCACGCGGCCACCTCGCTGTGGTACACCGACACCAGATGGGCCACCAGGCCCTGGAACCGGCCGTAGCATTCGCCGACGGCCATCAGCGTCCGGCCCGGTCGAGGAGAACCCTCCGCCCAGCGCTGCGCAGCCGTGTCCGCGATACGCCGGACCGCCCTGGCCCACGTATCCGCCGCGGGCAGCTCGCTGCGGCCGGTACTCATCGCTTCGGCAAGTTCCCGCAAGAACTGGTCGAACGGCTGGGGCAATCGCGGCCAGTACCCCCGCACCAGGTCCTCGGACGGTGCGGCTCGCATCGCAGCCCGGTAATCACGTTCCAGGACGCGCAGTCCACGTCCGATGTCGTCAGCCAGTCCCACGGCGTAGCCGAGGATCTGTTCGATCCGGGGCTCCTTGGCGCGCAGCAGGGCAACTGGTGCGGCAACTGACTCTTCCAAGACACCGCGAACGATCGCGCCCTTAGGGTCGAGTTGCTGGCCGAAGACACGCAGGGTGTACATAGCATCAGGCGGCAGAAAGCCTGCCTCGGAGCGTTCGGCGATCCGATCCAGCGCCAACGGCCGCTGGCGGTTTGACCCCTCTGGCGCGGCGAGGAGTAGTTCCCGTGCGTGCCGCCAAAGTCCCCGTCCAGGCATTAGTCGTACCGCCAACAGGGGTCCAACCGGTGTCGACTTACGCCGGATCGCGCGTTTGCCTTCGGTTTTCCGTGGTGGTTCGGGCCGCCAATACGCCCCCATCCACTCGTGTTCGGCCAGGCCGTCAACCTTGACTTTCGTCCCCGGAGTGATCACAGCACCGTCAATGACGGGGGCTCCGTCGCGGATGTGATGTGACAGCCAGATCCGGCGGGCCGGCCAGGTCAGCAGATCGGTCCAGCCGACTGGCGGTCGTTGGTCCGGATTCGGATCCTGCGGGGTGTCCGCCTCCCAGTCCGGCCGGTCGGCGCGGGTCGTGGTGGTGTGCGGTCGTTCGTCCCGCGGGTCGTAGTCAACCAAGTTCAGCAGGAGTGTCTCGCGCAGCGTGGCCCCCTCTACGAGCGCCACGCCAAACTGGTTACACGGGGCCTTTTCGGAGGATTTGTCGCGGCGGTACGGCGTCTTCAACCCGCCGGGGTCGAAAGCCTGGACGGTCACCAGCCAGCGGGATGCCTCCGCCGCCGTCAACTCCACAATGTCGGACGCGGTGGTGTGGTCAAAGAGTGTCGTGTTGTTGCCGGTCGAGCGGTGCGGCACGAGTTTGGCGGCACTTGACGCACCGCAAGTGGATACCGCAGCGCATTGTAAGAACGGCCGATGCGGATCGAGCAGGTCGAAACGCTGGCTCCACTGGGCGAAGTAGTTCTGCACCGGAGCGGGCGGCAGCACCCCGCCTTCCCACAGGCCCGCCCAATCGCCCGTGTCCCGTGGTCCGTACATCCGGTGCGCAAGCGCGAGAACCAACCGGTACAGCGCTGCGGTCATCGGCGGTGTCTCACCGACGATCCGTCGGAATGTGTGCGATCGGGTAAAGATCTCGGCTAAGCCGACCTCTCGGGCATTCCCGTCGAGGTCGGTGACCGGGATCCATGGCTCCGTCGTCAGGTTGAAGATCACGTCTTCCTCTCGAAACCGAGTTGGACTTGACCGTGATGTCGCGTATCACTCGATCGGGTGATTGCCGTTTTTCTGAGTGGCCCTTCACTCATCCACCCCCGCCTTCGCGGGGACGGGACAAACAGTGTCCGAAGCCGTCGACGTTAGGAGTGGATCACCCCGCTAAGCAGGAAATATCGAAGACGTTCGGTATGTCCCATCACAGCGCCGGCGCGCGCCGGGCGATGCGGCGGTAAGCATACCGTTGTCGTTAGGAGCTTGCGAAACGGTTGGAGTGCTGTGATGGGAAGTGCTCGTGCACCGCGGCCTGGGCGCCGGCGGCAATTCCAGTCGTCCGTTCGGGTCGATCTTCGTGTTCCCCGACTCCCGGCTGAGGAACACGAAGGTGTTTCGATTTCCATGCGACTTTCCCTAGCCTTCAGCCTTCGTCTGAAGTCGATCGCGAAGATCTCGGCGGTGACTCTTGCAGTCTCCGGTGTTGTCGCGGCTCTTCTCAGGCTTGCCTTGCACTGACTTGGTGCATCGTGTTGGCTCGCGGCCCTGTTGGCTTCACTTGGTTTTTGCTCGTCCGTCCGGTTTCCTGGTCTGGGTCGCGCTCTTCGGATGGAAGGTCAACTCGTACGGAAACGATGTACTTGCCCGTGGCGGAGGCGGCCGAAGGTGGATCGTTCTCGCCCTCATCTCGTCGGCCGTCGCGGCCCGTGCCAGTGTCAGCGCAGCAGTCCGAACGCGGGGAGACCATTCGGGTGGGCAGGCGACGGCGTCCGGATCGCCGTAGACGGCGTCGACGAGGTCGGGGACTTCGTCGGGCAGGCGTAGCTCAGTCCTGTTACGCAGCAGCGCCCACGTCCTCAGGAGGAGCCAGTCCGCATGGACTCGGCGAATTCCAGGTCCGATGTTCGGGCCGGACCGAGTGTCCGTGACGCCGGTGATCGCCAGCACCGGCGGTCGTGTGATGGCGCGGAAACGGTGGAGACGCCCGGCCCGCTGGATGAGGGCGTCGACTGGGGCCAGGTCACTGGCCATCACGTCGAAGTCGAGATCAAGGCTCAGGCCGAGGACGCTGGTGCCAACCACAATCGCGCTCGCCGGACGGTGCGCTCCCCGTCCGAATAGGGCGAACAGCCGCCGCTCCACCTCAAGCCGGTCAGCGACATCGCCCATGAGGAACAGCAGCTCAGGACGGTCAGCCGCTGGCAGGTTGGCGATGGCTCGCTCGAACGCAGCTCGGACGCTCTCGGCCCGGCGTCTGGTTCCCCTGATCACGGCGACGCTCTGACCGGCAGCGGCCCAGGCCAGCGCCTGCTCGACCAGGTCGGTGTCGTCGAGGCGGCACAACGCAATGGTGCGACCACTGTTGAGCGGTGATGGCGCGCAACTTCGGGTGGTTGCGCCCGACGGGTCGGCCCACGTGACCCGAGGATAAGCGGCTGTTGAGGCGTCCGGCTCGACCACGTGGCCGGCGGGGACCTCCTCGGGGAGGCAATTCAGCGCACCCGACTGCCATTGCCGAATCAGCTCATCGCGCCGAGTTGCCGCGAGCGTCGCGGACAGCAGCACCACGGGAACTCCGAGCCGGCCCAGCCAGCGCAGGGCCCGGTCGAGCACCGTCGACATGTAAGTGTCGTAGGAGTGAATCTCGTCGACGATCACAACACGGTTGGACAGCCCCACCATCGGCAGGGTGACGAACCACGAGCGGATGGCAACCTGCTCCAGTCGGTCGACGGTCCCGACGGCGATCGGCGCCACCAATCCACGGCGGTTGGTGAACCACTCGCGAGCCCGGTCATCCTGGTCGCCGGCTGGCTCGTCGATCCCGAGGCCCGAAGGGCTCAGCTCGTCCACCTCCGCGTCCCGGGTCCGGCGACGTTCGGCCGCGAGAAACTCGGCAGCGGTACCGTGCAGCAGCTTCACCTGCACCTGCGGATCAACCATGTCCTGGACCTCGGCGAACGCCTGGTTGCTGGTGGCTCGCGTGGGCATGGCCAGGTAGAACCCGGCCAACCCGAAGCGGCGTACCACCGTCGCCGTGTACTGCAGCGCAGCCTTGGTCTTGCCCTCGCCGGTCGGCGCCTCGATGGCCACGATCGCAGGCATCGTCACCGAGTTCGCGGCCTGTTCGACCAAACGCTGGACGTGCCTCGGCTCGCGTCCGAACAACCCGTGGAAACTGGTGTCCGACGGCGGGCGCCAGTTCTCCCATCGGAGTCGAGCTATTGTGTCCTCTGCCCGGGCCCGACTCAGCTCCGTGTAGGTAGGCAGGTCAACGTCGGTGCCGGCAAAGTCATCCGGGGCGACCATCCCTGAGGCGAGCCAGTCGCTGATGACCGTCAGGCCGGCCAGCGCTACTGTCCCGGCTGGCGTGAGATGCACCTGCTCCCAGGACAGGCTCGCCGGCTCCGGAAGCCCGAGCTCGGCGGCCACCACGCCAGCCATAATGTCGGCCCAGACCGCCCAACGGTCGCGGCCGTGGTGACGAATTCTTCCTCGGGCCTGCTTCCGTACGGCCGGACTGGCGAAGATGCCGTGGTGACCACCGATGGCATCGGAGATGGTCCACGCTGTTACCCGTGGAGCGCCCCACGCTTGTAGCATCCGGTCGAGATGAATCGCGGTCAGTTCCCCATGCGGAGTATCCGTGCGCCGCGCTGGTGTTTTGTCCGCTTCGACTCGCTGTACATCATCTGCCACGTAGTCCGGAAGATCACGGACGGCGATGTCGCAACGAAGCGACTGGAACGCCGGTGACAGTTTGCCGAGGTCGTGCAATCCGCAGAAGAAGGCGGTCCAGGTGCGACTGCCGCCCACGGGCTGGAAAGCCGTCTCCAGTTCTTCTCGGCAGCGTGGACCAACCAGGACCGGGTACAGCAAATCGGCGACGATCGCAGTGTCAATTAAATGGCAGACGAGCGGATGGGGGACCGTTGGGACGCCATGCTTTGCTCGACCCGCCTTACCCCAGAAAGCTCGAAGGTCGGGCAGTGGGGGAGACGGTTCCGTGCTCGACACGAGAAGCTTCCTCGCTCTACTTTCCTAGTAAGCGGTCCCGTCAACCGGGAAACCTAACCATGCCGCCGCTCTCGAATCAATCCTGCGCGTGGCTGATGGTGAGGAGGTCGAATCATACAGGTATCCAAGATCGCCTACTTTGCGTCAACGTGGCGACGTCCAAGTTCGCCAGCACGGTCAAAACGGCACGTGCAACCATGTACCGATGCAAATCGCACGACTTGATCTCTGGAGCCGCAGCTCACGAAGTCGTCGTCCCCACGCGCATTGGAGTGCTCCCCAGTGCGCCGGGTTGTCCGGGTTCGTCGCGTCGTCCCCACGCGCGTGGGGTACTCCGGCCTCCAGACTCCACCTGGGCAGCGTCGGCGCTGTCCGGATCGTCCCTACGCGCGTGGGGTGCTCCTGTGGTCACGCTCGCGCAAACCATTGAGGACCTGTCGTCTCCATGCGTGTGGCGGTGCTCCGAAGTCGGCACCGACCCCGTCCAGGTCCAGGAGTCGTCCCCACGCGCGTGGGGGTGCTCCCAGGAACCGCCACATCTCGTCGGTCAGGATCAGGTCGTCCTCGACGCACGTGGGGGTGCTCCGTGCGGCCATTCCCCGTAAGTCATCGCGTACGCATCATCCCCACGCGCGTAGGGGTGCTCCACAGAGGTGCGGACCGTGGCCGAACGTCACTGGGTTGTCCCCACGCCGGGGGTCCGACGTTCCGGTTGAGCGTGTCCGTGGTCTTGCCGTCGTCCCCATGTGCGTGGGGCTGCTCCCGCCTTGATGGCGGTGGTGGCCTCGTCGACGGCTTCGTCCCCTCGGGGGTGGGATGTTCCCGGCGCTTGGACGAAGCCGACCGGCGCGAGTAGTCGTCCCTACGCTCGTGGGGGTGCTCCAGTGATTATCGCGAGAACGATCCAGGTGATCGGGTCGTCCCTACGCTCGTGGGGGTGCTCCGATGTGGTCGAACGGTTCGGTGGTACCGGTGTCGTTGTCCCCACGCGCGTGGAGGTGCTTCGATCGTGTCCTCGACGACGAGGTAGCAGCCGGGGTCGTCCCCACGTGCGTGGGGGTGCTCCCGCCTTGATGGTGGTGGTTGCCTCGTCGACGGTGTCGTCACTACGCGCGTATGGGTGCTCCCGCCTCAGGGTCGCGGTTCGCCGCAGTGGGCATGTCGTCCCCACGCGCGTGGGGGTGCTCCCGTGAACGGGACGAGGTAGCCGCCGTTCGCGTCAGCGTCCCCACGCCTGTGGGGGTGCTCCGCTGGGCCGGGCGACGAGCCGCCCGTCGCGGACGTCGTCCCCATGCGCGTGGGGGTGCTCCGATCAAGAACCAGAGGTGGCGGGCCGCTGCCGCTCGTCCCCACGCGCGTGGGGGTGCTCCGTTCGGACCGGGGTCGGTGTGGTCGGTTCCGCCAGTCGTCCCCACCGCGCGTAGGGGGTGCGCCCGCGTGGCGGCAGTCTGAGGACTACCGGGAGCAGTCGTCCCTACGCGCGTGGGGGTGCTCCGTCGACGCGCCGGCCGATGCTCAGCGAGAAAGTCCGCCTGTCGGCGCCGGCTGAAAACTGACCCTCTGGTGTCGCCAGGGGGGTCCAGATTCGCCCGTCGTTGGCATCGTCGTCCCCACGCACGTGGGCGTGCTCTGCCCAGCGGCACCGCACAGGTCGCGGGCGACATGTCGTCCCCACGCGCGTGGGGGTGCTCCCGGACCGACGATGGGCTTGTTGTTCACGTCGTCGTCCCACGCGCGTGGGGATGCCCCAGCGCACCTGGGCGGAGGCGGAGGAGCTGTCGTCCCCACGTGTGTGGGGTGCTCCCAATACGAACGTTGAGAGATGCTGTCGGCGTGAGTCGTCCCCATACGAGCGGGGGTGCTCCGGAAGGCGACCCGGTCCGCGTCTGGACCAAGGTATCGTCCCCACGCGTGTGGGGGTGCTCCCTGGGATTTCACAACCCAAAAGGGCCGCGACAAGTCGTCCCCACGCACATGGGGGTGCCCCGAAGATCGTTGAGGCGTTGCGCGAGCACGCGCCGTCGTCCCACGCGCATGGGGTGCTCCCTGGGGGTACGCTCCGAACTGTCGCCGATTTTTGAAATTTGACCCCTTTTGGGTTCCGGAATTTTGACCCCTCCGGTGGTTGGTCAGTTGTGGTTGGTGCGGTTGTCTTTGTTGAGGAGTTCGCGGCGTTGGCGGGTGCGGTAGGAGTCGCCGGTGAGGGTGAGGACCTCGGCGTGGTGGACGAGTCGGTCGATCATGGCTGCGGCGACGACGTCGTCGGAGAAGGTCTCGCCCCAGCGTCCGAACGGCAGGTTCGAGGTGACCATGACGGAGCCTTGCTCGTAGCGGGATGCGATGAGTTGGAAGAACAGGTTCGCGGCGTCCTGGTCGAACGGGATGTAGCCGACTTCATCGATGATGATCAGTTTGTAGCGGCGGATCTTCTTCAGTTCGGCTTCGAGACGTCCGGCGTGGTGGGCCTCGGCGAGGCGGGTGATCCAGTTGCTGGCGGTGTCGAACAGGACGGAGTGCCCGGCCTGGGTGGCTTTGACGCCGAGGGCGATGGCGAGGTGCGTTTTGCCGAGGCCGGGTGGTCCGAGCAGGATCACGTTCTCGGCTTTCGCGACGTAGGTGCTGGTGGCGAGGTGGGCGAGGACGTCGCGGCGCAGTGAGGGCAGGTGGTCGAGGTTGAAGTCCTCGAGGGTTTTCACGGTTGGGAAGTGCGCGGTGCGGATGCGCATGACGGTGCCTTTGGACTCGCGGTCGGCGACCTGGCGTTGCAGCAGCGCGGCCAGATATTCTTCGTGGGACCAGTTCTCGTCCCGGGCCTGACCGGCGAGTTCTTCCCAGAACGCGCCGATGGTGGGGGTCTTCAGGACCCGGGTGAGGTAGGCGATCATCGACGGCATCCCGTCCTTGATCCCGCCGCCGGGCCCGTTTCTGGGGCCGGTGGGCTGGGCTTGCTGGGATTTCGTCTTGGTGGTGGTCATTCGCTGCTCGCTCTCGTTGCTGTGCTGGTGGTTGGGTTGAAGTCGACGCCGAACAGGGCGTCGTAGTCGTGCAGGGCCCGCAGGGTGACCGGATGCCCGTCGCCGTGGTGGCGGGTGGCCGCGAGGCGTCGTTGGCGGTCTTCGGCGAGGGCGTGGCGCATCAGCTTCGCGGTCGCGGCGTGGCCCGGGTCGGTGATCACGCCGTGTTTGGCCCAGGACCGGTCGTGCCGGGCCACGACGGTGCCGTCGCAGGACACCGTCACCAGATGCGCCGTGGCGGTGACCTCGACGAACCGGCCGATGAAACGCGGGTCGACGGAGTAGTCGACGGTGTCGACCCGCACGTAGTAGTCCCGGCCCAGCCGGATCCGTTGCTGCAAACCGACTTGCGGCCCGACCGGTGGCAGCGGCAGCATCGCCGGGCGGTCCGTTTCGAGGAGGTCCACGGGCCGGCCATGGATCGAGCGGACCGTGCGGGTGTTCGCCGTGCTCCCCAGCCAGTCACCGAGCTGGGTGTTGAAGTCGGTGGGTGAGGTGAACCGCCTGCCGGGCAGGAACGACGTCTCCAGATAGCCGTTGGCGCGTTCCACCATGCCCTTGTATTCCGGGTCGCGGGGCGGGGCCAACTGGATGCGGGTGGCGAGGGTCCCGGCGAACGCCGCCGCCGGGGCGCTGACCCTGCCGGTCCCGCCGATCGCGGACTCCCGATCCCAGACCAGGGTCCGGGTGACGCGCCCGATCCCGCAGATCAGCAGCCACATCCCGGACAGGATGTCCCCGGCCTGCCGGGTCGGGATCATCGTCGCGGTCATGAACCGGGAGAACCCGAGCGTCATCACCAGCACCGGCAACACCCGGTCCTGACCCGCAGCGACCGGGATCCGCGGCTGCGGGAACCACAGATCGCACTGCGTGATCTGCCCCGGCTCATAGACGACCCGGTCGACCGGGTCGATCCCCACGTACTCCGGCCGGATCTGCGCCAGCCGCTTCTTCAACGGCGACAACGAATACGGCCAGCCGATCCGCTGCGCGATCACCGGAACCGGCATCCGCGGCCACTCACCCAGCAACACCCGGATCCGCGGCTCGAACGCATCCACCACCGACCCACGCGCCGGCCGCTCATACCGCGGCGGCCGATCCGACGCCAACGCCGCCCGCACCGTGTTCCGAGCCACCCCCAACCGCCGGACGATCTCCTTGATCGGCACCCCCTCCGCCCGGTGCAAACGACGGATCTCTGCCCAGTCCTCCACGCTCAACACCCTCCAAGATCATCAGAACGGAGGGGTCAAAATTCAAAGATCCACCGGGGGTCAGTCTTCCGGAAGCTGCGACACGAACTGCGTTGCGCCTTCGTCGTCCCCATAAACGTGGGGGTGTCCCCATAAACGTGGAGTGCTCCCTGGGGCGCGTTGGACGAGGTCGCCGCGCAGATGTCGTCCCTCACGCGCGCGTGGGGGTGCTCCGGCGTTCGCGATCCGGCGCAGCTCGATGAGCGAGTTCGACCCGACGTGGGTGGGGGTGCTCCGACCGTCTTCACGTATGCGGGCTTCGGCGCGATCGTCGTCCCCATGTCGCGTGGGGGTGCTCCAGACGCTGAGGACGCCCTGTTCGGCGCAGCCCGGTTGTCCCTGCGCTTGGGGGGTTTTACATACGGCGATCACCTGCAGAAGCTAGGCAACGAGTCGTCTTCACGCGCGTGGTGGTGCTCCGTACGCGGCGGCCGCGGTTGCGGCAAACTGACGTCGTCCGCACGCGCGTGGGGTGCTCCGCGAACAGCGAGGCATTCCACAACCATTAGGCCGTCAACCATTAGGCGATCGTCCCCCACGCTTGTGGGGGTGCTCCGACCGAGGCGATGCGCTCCGAGTAGCGCTTCGCGTCCCCACTCCCGGGGGGTGCTCCCAACCTGCTGCTGATCGGCGAGATGCGGGAGCTGTCGTCCCCACCCGCATGGGGGTGCTCCCCAATGTGCCGGGTTGTCCGGGTTCGTTGTCGCGTCGTCCCCACGTGCGTGGGGGTGCTCCCGGCCCCTTGCCTCACTTTCTGCGGCCGCATCAGGTCGTCCCCACGCGTGTGGGGTGCTCTGGCCCTGTTCCGCCACGAGATCGACGGCGTCTTGTCGTCCCCACGCGCGTGGGGTGCTCCGGTCCAGTACAAGATGGCGTCCGCAACGACCGGTCGTCCCCACGCGCCTGGGGGTGCTCCCTTCATCGCGTAGTCGTCGGTGTCGTCCTGCGCTTCGTCCCCACGCGCGTGGGGGTGCTCCCCCCTCCGGGTCGCCCATGACCGCGCCAGCGATGTCGTCCCCACGCGCGTGGGAGTGCTCCCATCTGGCACGGCGCGGTGTTGTCGGGCAAGACGTCGTCCCCACATGCGTGGGGGGTACTCCGCTCGGGCACCTGGGCGGCGCGGTGTCCGGCGCGTCGCCCCAACACGCGTGGGCGCTTCGCTGGAGACCTACGCCGCGGCGAAGCTCCGAGGGCCTCCCCACGCGCATGGGGGTGCTCCGGTCGTCCTGCTCGAATTGCCGACGGTGTCGTGAGTCGCCCCCAGGCGCGTGGGGGTGCTCCAAAAGCGGACACGGACCCGGTGCAGGAGTCGTCTCCCGTGGGGGTGCCTCCGATATGGCCGCCGCCGCCAGGCTGTCATGCAGGTCGTCCCCACGCGAGTGGGGGTGCTCCCGGCAGGGCGGTTTGGCTGCGCTTCAACGGGTCGTCCCCACGCGAGAGTGGGGGCGCTCCGGCCGTGAGGTCGCGGCGGATGGGCGTCGTCATGTCGCCCCACGCGAGTGGGGGTGCTCCCCAGGTGGTTTTGGTGGCGATCAGCACGATGATTTCGTCCCTACGCTTATGGGGTGCTCCTGAGGCGATGAAAGAATTCACAGGCCGCGAGGCGTTGTCCCCACGCGTGTGGGGGTGCTCCGGACGGCGGCAAGGAAACGTTCATCGTCTTCGACGTCGTCCCCACGCGCGCGTGGGGGTGCTCCGGAGGGCGACCCGCTGCGGGTGTGGACCAAGGTGTCGTCCCCACGCGCGTGGGGGTGCTCCCGTCAGTTTCTGGTACTGGCCGCCTTGTCGCCGGTCGTCCCACGCGCGTGGGGGTGCTCCCGCCTTGACCTTGCCCTGGTTCTCCGCCATCCGGCCGTCCCCACGTGTGTGCTCCAATGTGGTCGAACGGCTCGGTGGTACCGGTGTCGTCGCCCCCACGCGTGGGGGTGCTCCGTCCGCCTCGATCGTCAGGCCGCTCTCGCCAGTGTCGCCCCACGCGCGTGGGGGTGCTCCCATGGAAGCGCTCGGCGCCATGTACGACATGCTGTCGTCCTACGAGCGTTGGGGGTGCTTCCTGGTTCAACATGGACACTGGCGCGGTCGTGTCGTCGTCCTCACGCGCGTGGGAGTGCTCCCAAGACTTTCACCAACGGCGTGTTCGACGCCGAGTCCTCCCCACGCGCGTGGGGGTGCTCCGGACACCACTCAGTACTGGTCCAAGACGGTCTTGTTGTCCCACGCATGGGTGTGTTTCCACGACGATCAGCAACGCGAAGCTGTACCTGCTGTCGTCCCATGCGCGTGGGGGTGCTCCGGCCGGCGTCGAAGCGTCAGCGTCGCTGAACGCGTCCCCGCGCGTGCGGGTGTGCTCCCCAGTTCACCATCCGCAACCTCCAGGCCGTCGGGTCGTCCCCACCCGTGTGGGGGTGCTCCAAGCTCGCCGACGTAGTTCGGCTGATTGAAGGTGTCGTCCCCACGCGCGTGGGGGTGCTCCTCAGCCAGAGATCTGACGTGTCGGACGCCCGTATGTCGTCCCACGCGCGTGCAGGTACCCCCCCGGGGTCCTGAGGTACACGACGGACGACTCGAAGGTCGTCGTTGAGCGGGAGAGCGCGCAGGCCGTTCAGTAGGTCAGTTTGTGAATGCACCGGTGCTGGATCTCCCGACTCAGTTGGCGGGCCGCGGAAGCCTTCCGCTTATTTTGAAAGGGGGTGGATGGGTAGTGTCCGGCTGCGGCCGGGCCGCGGGTACGCCTCTGCGGCGGCGGCCAGGCGAACTGCGTGTTCGCGCTGGCGCTGCCAGTGGCCGTACAGGGCGCCTTGCTGAGAGAGGCGGTCGACTGCGGTGATGGTGTCCGGGTCGACATCGCCGGGTTGGGCGTCGCGCCAGGGGGTGCCGGGCAGGGGCATGAAGGTGTGTGCGTGGATGCGGGCACCGAGTTCGGCCAGCTCGCGGGCCAACGCGAGGGAGGCGTCGACGTCGGTTTGGTCTTCGCCTGGCATGCCGAAGATCATGTCGACGTTGATCCGGAAGCCTTCCTGCACACCGAGGTGGACGGCACGTTTGACCTCCTCGACGCCGTGGCCGCGTTTCGCTGCGTCGAGGATGCGGTCGGAGCCGGACTGGGCGCCGACGATGCTGTTGTTGTTCGCGCAGCACTTCGCGTCAACATGGCGACGTCTTTGTCTGTCCGCACGGGCCACACGGCACGAGCAACCGTGTACCGATGCAAATCGCACGACTTGATCTCTGGAGCCGCAGCTCACAAAGTGTCGTCCCCACTGTCGCCGATTTTTGAATCCAGTCTTCAGGAAGCCGCGACACCCACGCGCGTGGGGGTGCTCCCGGGACGGCATCACCGTGCTCGTCGAAGGCGACGTCGTCCCCACGCGCGTGGGGGTGCTCCTGGATCAACAACGGCCGGATCCTCGCCGTCGTCGTCCCCACGCGCGTGGGGGTGCTCCCCTGATCCGGGTGCCGTGGACGCAGTTGACCACGTCGTCCCCACGCGCGTGGGGGTGCTCCGCCCTCCACGCGCCTGAACGTCGGCGTGCCGCGTCGTCCCCACGCGCGTGGGGGTGCTCCGTGGGCAGACAAACTGTCTCTGGTCACGCCGCTGTCGTCCCCACGCGCGTGGGGGTGCTCCGTCAGCGGCGTAGCCGTTGGTGACGATCAGCCGGTCGTCCCCACGCGCGTTGGGGTGCTCCGAACCCGGACGGGTTGGCGACGATCGTCGTGCCGTCGTCCCCACGCGCGTGGGGGTGCTCCGCGCTTCGCCCTCGTCCCGAGCGCCGAGCTGCGGTCGTCCCACGCGTGTGGGGTGTCCCTTGACCTGCGGTAACCGCGGCGCGTCGACGGTGTCGTCTCCACGCGCTAGGGGTGCTCCCATCGCCACCACGTCGTCGCGGACCTGCTGATCGTCGTCCCCACGCGCGTAGAGTGCTCCGTACGAAAGCTCGCCTGACGGGCCGGTCCGGTAGTCGTCTTTACGCGTAGGGTGATCCCTCGCCGTTGCTCGGCCAGAACAGCGCGGCCGTGTCGTCCCCACGCGCGTGGAGGTGCTCCGTACGGCGGCTACTACGTGACCGCCGACCCGAAGTTGTCCCCATACGCGTGGGGGGTGCTCCCGGCGTGACCACCTGGTCGCGCACGTTCGCGTTGTCGTCCCCACGCACATGGGGGTGCTCCCACCAGGGTGCCGCCAGCGGTGAGGTCATGAGATTGTCCCCACACGCATTGGGGGTGCTCCCGGGCCCTTGCCCCAGTTGTGCGGGCGCATCAAATCGTCCCCACTCAAGTGGGGTGCTCCCTATGCCTGCGCCGAGTTGCAGTTCGCCATCGCGTCCTCCCACGCGCGTGGGGGTGCGGCCACGGTGACGATCGCGCTCAACGACACCCGCCTGTCGTCCCCATACGTGTGGGGGTACTCCGTACGCATGCATAGCCGCGAACGACAAGATCGCGTCGCCCCCACGCACGTGGGGGTGCTCCGATCCAGTGGCCCTCACCGACCCACGCGGCTCGGTCGTCCCCTCGCGCGTGGGGGTGCTCCCTGCCTCAACAACACCACCGACCACACCACCAGGGTCGTTGTCCCCACGCGCGTGAGGTGCCCCTGCGGGGTGGTCGTGTCGTCGCCGAGGGCACCGTCCCCCACGCGCGTGGGGGTGCTCCTGTGATTCCCTGGTCCGCACGACCATTCGACCGTCGTCCCCACGCGCGTGGGGGTGCTCCGGCCCAGTACTTCTCCTGGTCCACGACCATGGTGTGGTCCCCACGCGCGTGGGGGTGCTCCACAGAGGTGCGGACCGTGGCCGAATGTCACTGAGCCGTCCGCACGCGCACAGGGGGCGCTCCCGGTGTCGTCGTGCTCTCCGAGGCCGTCCCACCCGTGCCGTCCCCATGCGCGTGGGGGTGCTCCGGAAAACGGCCGCAACTGGCACATCACGACCCAGTCGTCCCCACGCGCGTGGGGTGCTCCGTATCGCCAGGAAATGAGCGGCCATGCGTGGAGGTCGTCCCACGAGCGTGTGGGGTGCTCCGGTCCTCCGCGTCGCGATGTCCCGGCTCAAGGCGTCGTCCCCACACACGTGGGGGTGCTCCGTTCTCCCACGCCTCCGGACCGCCGATCGCCCTGTCGTCCCCACTCGCGTGGGGATGCTCCCGAGTGGGCGTACGCGGTGACCCCGCTAGGTGGGTTTGTCCTCACGCGCGTGGGGGTGCTCCCCAGTACACGCAGCTCTTTACCGAAGAGGGCATATTGTCCCCATGCGCGTGCGTGGGGGTGCTCCGAACATGGGCGGCATCACCGAGGCTGGCATCTCCGTCGTCCCCACGCGCGTGGGCGTGCTCCATGGCCCGGGTAGGGCGTCGACTGGGGCGTCGTGTTGTCCCCACGCCGGGGGTCCCGGGGCTAGGCGATCATGAACCGGCAGGGTGCGTCTCCCCCGAGGCGTGGGGGTGCTCTGTCGGCGCCCCGTCGCAACTTGCTCCGTTTTCAACCGTCGTTGACAGTGCTCCGCCCGGCTGGAAAATCGAAATCTGGATGGACTCGTCGTCCCCACGCGTGTGGGGTTGCTCTCAGCGTCGGCCGCGCCACCGGCATCCCCATCGTGTCGTCCCCACACGCGTGGGGGTGATCCCGACTCCGTGCTCCAGGGTCTGTATGCGGGTCCGTTGTCCCCACGCGCGAGGGGGTGCTCCGCACGCGGCGTGCAGCTCGAAGTCGGCGTTGTCGGCGTCCCCACGCGCGTGGGGGTGCTCCCACGAGGGTGCCGCCGGCGGTGAGGGTCGTGAGGTCGTCCCCACGCGTGGGGGTGCCCCCGGGCCGTTGCCCCACTTCTGCGGGGCGCATTAGGTCGTCCCTACGCGCGTGGGGGTGCTCCGGCCGGCGACTACCCGCCGGCGTGGGTGGCCGGGTCGTCCCCAAGCGCATGGGGTGCTCCCAAAGTTTGCGTTGTGCTGCCTGCCCAGCGGGATGTCGTCCCACGCGCGTGGGGTGCTCCCAAGCGGAACGCCGACAACGCGCACTCGGCGGCGGTCGACCCTCACGCGCATGGGGGTGCTCCCACGTACACCGGATCACCGCCAATGCGACGATCTCGTCGTCCCCACCCGAGTGGGGGTGCTCCGTCGTTGCAGTAGGGCTCGACGTAAATGCCGTTGCCGTCCCCACTGGCGTGGGGGTGCTCCGTACGAGTACGCGGTCGAGAAGTACGAGGCCGGGCCGTCCCCACGCGTGGTGGGAGTGCTCCCCAGGGCTACGAGATCGACACGGTGCTGGCGACGTCGTCCCTACACGCGTGGGGGTGCTCCCAACGGTCAGGCCGACGAGGCGGCCCAGGCCGTTTATTCCGAAAGGGGGTGGATGGGTAGTGTCCGGCTGCGGCCGGGCCGCGGGTACGCCTCTGCGGCGGCGGCCAGGCGAACTGCGTGTTCGCGCTGGCGCTGCCAGTGGCCGTACAGGGCGCCTTGCTGAGAGAGGCGGTCGACTGCGGTGATGGTGTCCGGGTCGACATCGCCGGGTTGGGCGTCGCGCCAGGGGGTGCCGGGCAGGGGCATGAAGGTGTGTGCGTGGATGCGGGCACCGAGTTCGGCCAGCTCGCGGGCCAACGCGAGGGAGGCGTCGACGTCGGTTTGGTCTTCGCCTGGCATGCCGAAGATCATGTCGACGTTGATCCGGAAGCCTTCCTGCACGCCGAGGTGGACGGCACGTTTGACCTCCTCGACGCCGTGGCCGCGTTTCGCTGCGTCGAGGATGCGGTCGGAGCCGGACTGGGCGCCGACGATGATGTTGTTGTTCGCGCAGTACTTCTTGACGAGTCGAAGTGCCTCGACGCTGATGTGCTCGGGGCGGATCTCGCTCGGGAAGGAGCCGAAGAAGACGCGCCCGTTCGGGCCGATGCCCTCCTTGCAGGACGCGAGCAGTTCCTCAACCGCGTCGAGGTTCGGCGACTCGTCCTGGCTGCCGTACGACAACGCGGTCGGGGTGATGAACCGGATGTCGCGTAGGCCGCGCTCCCGCATCTGGTCGGCGTGCCAGCGGACGTTCTCCACGCTGCGGTGCCGGAACCGCGCCGAGAACATGAAGGGGGTTTGGCAGAATCTGCACGAAAACGCACATCCCCGAGTGATCTCGAGGGCGTTGAAGCGGTGCCAGCGCAGCGAAAAGCCGCGGAACGTGTCCAGCGGTAGGCGCTCCGGTCGTCCGGTCTTCACCACCTGGCCGGCGGCGTCGCGGTACGCCAGACCCGTCACGCCCGTCGGATCGCCGCCGGCGTCCACCAGCTTGAGCAGCGTGGTCTCGCCCTCGCCGATCGCCGCGACGTCCCACCCGGCGTCCAGCGTCTGCACGGGCTCCGCCGTGGCGTGGACGCCACCGGCCACGTGCAACGCGCCGGGGGCTGCCGCCTTGATTGTCGTCAGCTCGGCGGCGAGCGCCTCGGCGTCGGGGGAGTAGAACGACCACAGAACCAGCACGCGTTTGGCGCGGCTGAGCCCGGCCTCGATCTCGCTGATTGTCGCCTCGGGCGTCTCGGCGAAGACGACCTCGTACGCGGTCGCGGTTTCGTGCTCTTCGAGCGCGCCGAGCAGCACGTGGAAGCCGTAGGTGACGGCCTTGCGGTAACGCAGTACCAAGACAAGGTCGGGGTTGGTCACAGCGACATCCTGCCTGTCCACCTGTCGGTCAGCGGTTGAGGCCGTGCTTGGTCAGGCCGGCCGCTCGGTCACGAACACGCCGCGCCCAGGCTGGCCGACGACCAGGCCCTGCGCCTTGAGCTCGACCATAGCGAACTGGATGACGGTGCCGCTGACGTCGTAGATGTCGCGAAGCTGTTGGATGCTCGGGAGTTTGTCGCCCGGCTTCAGTGTGCCCGCCTCGATCTGGGCGCGGAGATCGGCCGCCACCTGGCGGTAGTACGGCGTCCCGTCGTTCTTCAGAGGCACATGAGCACCCTGCCCGCAGTCCAGAAAACCTACATCACGAGGTGGTGCCTGCATCACTATGTGATGTAGGTTGCTCAAGAGCGCGGCGGTCCGAAACCGCAGCTTGTGGCGCCGTGCCCGATCAACTGTATCGGCGAGCGAGGAGCGATCATGAGCGAAGAGCTTCATCCAGCATGGTGCGCCCGCAAGGTGTGCACCGCCTACGGCACGGCGGCGGACGAGTACCACCGCTCCGAGCCGTTCGTCATTCAGACCGACGACCCATGGGTCGACCTGTTCATCTTTAAGGTCGCCGACGCAGACGGCGCCAACGAGTTCATCGAGATGACCGAACTGGAACGAGGCACCGGCCAGCCGTGGCACCTTCGGGAGCCACTCCGGGGGATGCTGCTCCCGCGGGCGTCCGCTGACGCCGCATGGCGCGCGGTGGCGGAACTGGTCTGAGCGGAGCTCATCAAGCGCCCCGGCCGGAGGGTCGGGGCGCTTGATGACGAACGCGGACATCGAAAAGTGTTCATCAACCGAAAACACCGCCCATTTGGTGGCGTTCGATCGTTCCATCGTGCTCAATGGTCTAGATCCTGTGCGGCTGGTCGTCTTCCGCAGGGGTTCGTGCCTACGCAGCCTTAAGTGTGCAAGCCGGTTCACGGACCTGAGGAACCAACGGCCGGTTGACACCGGGCGGCTCCGGCGATCGGGCAGACCCCCAATCAGGTACCCACGCCGGTGAGTAGAGCCCGCTGTCCGGCACGCGTGGATGCGCGCATCTCCGATGCGTCCGTGCCGCTCGGGCACGCGACGCCATCGGTCGATGCGGCGTGTCCCGTGTGCCGGCGCCCTGCTCCTCGCCGCCGCAAACGACGCCAGTCACGATCGCCAAGCTTTGGCGCCCGCGTGAGTGCCGTCTGGCCGCTCGCTGCCCGGTGAACCGGCTCGTTGCTTGGCAACTCCATCCCAACCATGCACCCCCACAGCAGACGGATCACTGATCCCGCCCGGTCGGGCGAGACCCGGCCCGCTGCTGGCTGTCCACCGTCGGCGCGCGGCCGTTTGGCCGGCATCGGGCAGCCGTCACATCAACATCGCCCAGGCCAAAGGGCCCGGACGCTTGTCCGCGATATCGCTATGGAGGCATCGATGCACCGCTCAGCACCCAACAGGCCACGGGTACCACGACCGTTTGGTGTCCGCTTGGGTCGCCGCTCGGCCGGTCGGTTCGGGGTCCTGCTTGAACCGGACCCCCAACCGGACTCGGTTGATTACCCAACACCGCAGCTCACCCGCCGGACCGGCGTTCCCCGAGGCGTTACGACAGACCCTCTCCAGGGGTCTCCCGGCGGGGAGAAGTCGCATACGGCGGTCGCCTATGACTGAAAGGATCATGCGTGTCCAAGCCACGCTCACTGCCCGCGACTTCACCTTGCTCGGCTGGCTCGCCGATCACGGCGTGCTGACCAGCTTCCAGATCGCCCAGGCACTCTTCCCGTCCATCAACTTCGCCCAACGACGTCTCCGCACGCTCCTGCAAGAAGACCTCGTCGACCGCTTCCGGCCCCAACGCCAGGACGGCGGCTCTTTCCCCTACCACTACGTCCTCGGTCAACTCGGCGCCGACGTCATCAGCGCCCAGCGAGGCGACGATCCGCCCCGCCGGGACCAGGCGCGAAAGCGCCGGTGGTACCTCACCAACCGCGCCAACCTCCCACACCTGTTGGGTGTCAACGGCTTCTTCACCCAACTCGCCGGATACGCCCGCACCCATCCCGGTGCAGTGCTGGAGCGCTGGTGGCCGGCGAGGCGCTGCCAAGAGCGCGGCGCGTTCGCCGAACCGGGCACGACCGACATGCACCAACACGTCTACACATCGCCGATCCGCCCCGACGGTCACGGCATTTGGGTCGAGGCCGACCGGGAGCTGCCGTTTTTTCTTGAGTACGACACCGGCACCGAACCCCTGTCGGTGCTCGTCGACAAGCTCGCCGGCTACGCCAAGCTGGCGAGCATCATCGGCCATCGCTGGCCGGTGCTGTTCTCCCTCCACTCGCCGCTGCGCGAGCGACATCTCCAACAGCAGTTGACGGCCAACGGAGTCCGATACCCGGTGGCCACTGCCGTCCGTGGCGATCCCGCTGGTGCCGTCTGGTGGCGGCACCGACGAGAAGGACCGCTCACCCGCCTGATCGACATCTGAACCCGAAAGGAGCGCCATGACGCCATCACTTGACCCCAGCCGCCCGGTACACCATGGAGGAACATGGCCGCACGCCGTGGCGCGTCATCACGTGCCCCCACAGAGACCGCAGCCACCTCGCCGCGTCGCGAGTCTGCCTCTGATGCCGACGACTCGACAGACGAGGACGAGCTCGCCGAGCACGCCCGGAGAGTCGTCGACCGAGCTCCACCGCTGACACAGGAGCAGCGCGCTCGCCTGGCGGCGCTGCTGCGACCACTCCCGAACCGAACCAACTGACCCACCTCATCGGGCGCGACGGCCGCCGCGCCCACCGAGATGGTCTTATCTAGCCTTCATGCGGTTCCCGCGCGTGCGCTCGATCGGTCGGTTAAACGCGCAGATCAAGGTCGCGTACGACGTTTCTGCAGATTGTGAAGCATGTCCCCAATGCCTGCTGGTCGACAATGGGGCAACCGTCCCGCACGGAGATTCCGACGAGGGACACCTGTTGTGAAAGCTCCTTTGCAAGCTGATGCATTGTGAATCGCCCGAGCCCGTGTGCGATGGTATTTCGTACAGTTAGACACGCTTCGAATCTAGACCAATCCGCGATCGTCGAGAGGTCAATCCCGTGGAAATCGCTGTACCTCGACTTGAGATCGGCCCAAGTGCGCGGTGGTTGTGACGTCGCCCGCTGGAACTGTGCCAGTTGGGTTGGATCTGTTGGCAAGGGCGCCTCAATGAACAGGTGCTCCAGCACGTGCTCTACATACACCTCGACCGCACCGGCCATTCGAATCCAGCAAGCGTGGCGTTCGGTCGTTTGTCGGTCCATGGCTGGCGTTCCTCGATGCGTGGGTGATATGCGATTGACCCTTCTACTGTGCGGTTCCTGGGATTGTTCCGATTGCGTATACACCGCGACGAGTGCATACAATGTTTCTTCCGTGATGCGTCGCGGGGCGTGCGGCAATGGCACCGTTACGGCAGGAGGCATCGATTGATACCTCCATCATTGCGCACCGCGTCGTAGACGTCCTGGGGGACGCTTCCACGTGCATGCAGGCTCTTCAAAGCTGTGAGGTACCAGGCGGAAAGCGCTGTCGGCTCCTCGTAAAGGGCTCTAACGACCTTCTTGTGATCCATGGCTAGATGTGCCGCTAGGCACACCGTCGCCTCTGCTCGCAGGACGGGATGCGAGCTGTTGTTGTATTGCCCGGTCACCCATGTCTGCAGGAGTGCCGTCGCATCTGCATTTGACGAGAGAATGTCGGTATCGTTGATGGTTCGGACAAGCCAGATGCTCTGCCATGTACTGAGGCTTACGCTGGTTACCATTTCACTTAGACTGCTACCTGCGATAGGTGCCTCCGTCGAGGCGATCTTGTGAATGATGCGTAGCACCCATGGGGTAACCGATGGCAGGTAGCGCACGATATTGACTGCTCGATGCAGTAGGTCGCGATCAACATAATCGATATTATCGCGGAGTCCGGTCAGGGCTGCTCGGAACGTACGGACGTCATCGGACGTTGGACTGTTAAGGTCGATCGAGTCCTCAGGCGCATTCGCCTTCGACTCTCTTGCGCTGTATGCGTTAGCAATCACTGATACGGCCCAGTCCGGATCGACCTTCTCGTCTCCGTCGCCGTAGTCTGCGATGTTTTCGAAGAAGTAATTGTGGATAAGCGGCGTTCGTGTTTTTCCTTCGTTGAGAATCATGCCCACGTCACGAGCTGCGATCTCGAGGTCTCCGAGTGCGGCGGTTGCCTCCGCCATCGACTTAACGGCAATACGAAAGTCGTCGTTGAAACGCCACGTGGGCCATCCGTGTCGTCGCGTCTCCCGTAGAACCTTGTCTCCGTAGATGTCGGACAACTCGTCGGAAGGTCCGAGAAGCTGCGGCAGGCCAAACCTGCGACCTTGCACGTCGCCCAGCAGGTCTACTAGGCAGTCCACGGCCTTGTAGTCGCCTGTCAATACCAAGAGTTCACGGCCGAGTAGCTCATGGTCGACGTATTCGTAGAAGCTTGCGAGATCGGCCTTTACGATGTGCTCGATGATCGCATCGTACGGCCATGGCTTGCGCAGAACCGCTGTGGATGGCTTCGAGCCAATCTCCTTGGCGTAGGTAAGTGGTGCTATCAAAAACTCGCGAAACGCCTCGCGCGACCGATCCGCTCTACGGCCGATGGCATCTAGCAGAAGATTGGTTATGGCGCGGTACGTCACACGTTCCGCGAATCCCCATATCGCGACCGGCCGACTGCCGTGGACGGGCTTGGGTGTCATGACCACCAGCCCTCGACTGGTTGGCATGCCAGCCTCGAGTTGGCCCCGTAACCACTGCGTGAAGCCCGGCGTGTCCGCAGCGATGTCCTTCCAGCCCGCCATCTGTGGGAACAGGGGCTCCTCGGCGGCCGCCTCCTGCGCGACAGCGTCGTCCAACGCGAGTCGGCGAAGGACATCCTCTGGGACGGGACGCAACGACGTACCCCCTCTGCGACGCGACCAATCTACAGGCTCAATGTCTGACCAACGAGGCGATCATCCGCCCCGTCGGGATCCAGCGAGAAAGCGCCGCTGGTACCTCATCAACCGGGCCGACCTGCCGCATCGGCAGGTCGTTACGTCGACCGAACTCCACCGCTAACGCAGGAGCAGCGTGACCGTCTAGCGACGCTGCTGAGACCACTCCCGAAGCGAACCAACTGACCGATCTCATCGGGCGCGACGGCCGCCGCGCCCACCGAGATGGTTCATCGCGCCGAGCGATCCGGTTCCCAGTCGGGCTCCACAGTGTCGGGATCGAACTTGCGCCGGCCCGGCGGGGGAGGGAGTAGCCGCACGGTGGTGAGCGCCCGGATGACGGCCTGCTCCTGGTCGATCCGGCCCTCCATCTTGCGCCACTCGGCAACCGGATCCTCAGCGGTGAGCAACGGCACCAGGGCGTTCTCCCTTCCGGCCTCCGCGAGCTTCGTTTCCACCTCAGCCAGCTCTGCGGCGATCTCACGTTTCGCGGTTTCGAGCTCCTGGTCGTCGAGTACGCCCCGGGCCCACATCTTCACCGCGGCGTCGCGCCGTTGCCGCAGCGTCATCGCCTGAGTCCGGAGCGCCTCGACGTCGGTCCCGTTGTCGTTGCCGGAATGCAGCAGGTCCCTTGCGTCGGGTCGGCCGAGCCGGTCGGCAACGATCCGCCGTACCCAGGAGTCGACGGGCTCGGCCAGGCGCGACAGGCCGCACGCCGGGCACCGGTAGACGCGTCGCACACGGCCGTCGGCGTACTTCTCCCGGTAGGTCGAGACGACCAGGGCGCCGCAGCCGGTCCGGCCGCACCGGTACAGCCTCGTACCGAGCCAGCGCCGTGCGCTGCCCACGTGGTTGGTCCGGCGCTTCGGCTCGGAGAGCATCGCGATCGCCGCCCGCACGGTCTCCTCGGAGACGGCGGCGGGCCAGAGCCCTGGACCGACCTCCTTGCCGCGATGCGTACGGATGCCGGCGTTTCGCAGGTTGCCCATCATCAGTCGCACCGCGTTGTGCCGCCACACGCCGCCCACGGTTGTCGTGAACCGGGCGGCGTTGAGGTCCTGAGCGATGCCGCTCAAGCTCCGCCCCGCCAGCAGCCGCTGGTACGCGCCGCGGAGCGCCTCGGCCTCGTCTTCGACCAGCGACATACCGTCCGCGGTGTACCCGAACGCTCGGCGCCCACCCGCGGGCTTCCCGTGCTCGGCGCGCTGCTGGGCCTCGCGGCGCTGGCGCTCCGACTTGATCTCGACTTCCATCGTGTCGAACTCGCCGATCATCCCGGCCATGCCCCGCCCATATGCGGTGGTCATGTCCAGCTCCGGTCCCTTGACCGGGACGACGCTCACCCGGGCTTCCCGCAACAGCTCGATGCCGTCCGCGCGTTCCCGGCGGTTCCGCCACAGCCGGGACGTGTGGAAGACGACGATCCGCTCCACCTCGCCGGCCTTCACGGCGACCATCAGCGCCGCGTACCCCGGACGGAACTTCCCGCTCGTGGCGGAGATGTCGTTGTCGACGAACTCCCGCACGGCCCAGCCGTGCCGCTCGGCCAGGGCGCGGGCGTCCTCGCGCTGGCGCTCGACGCCCAGGCCCTCGCCCAGACGGTCCTCCGAGATTCGGAGATAGACAGCGGTCGTCATAGGCAGTAGTCTACGACAGAACCGGTGCCGGTTCTGTCAGACGCCGTTCATGTTCTCCGCGAAGTTCCGCCACCGCAGTGTCGAGAACGTGCGCTGGCACGTCGACCGGATGCGGGAGTTCGGCAAGCGCGACGTCCGGTTCATCACGCCGACCTCGCTGTCCTACGGCGCCGACGGTGAGGAGCCCGATCTGGCCGCCGTCGAGGAGCTGCTCGCGTCCTGCAAAGAAGGTATCGGGCCGGACGGGCGGGTGTTCTTCGGCTCGTTCCCGAGCGAGATCCGCCCCGAGCATATGACGGTCGAGGCGTTGCGCCTTGTCAAGCGGTACTGCGCCAACGACAACCTCATCGTCGGCGCCCAGTCCGGCTCGGAGGAGGTTCTCGACCGGGCGAAGCGCGGCCACGACGTCGAGTCGGTCCGGCGGGCGGTCCGGCTGGGCATCGCGGAGGGCTTCCGGATCAACGTTGACATGATCTTCGGCATGCCGGGTGAGGACCCGTCCGACGTCGAGGCGTCGCTGACGCTGGCGAAGGAGCTCGCGGAGCTCGGCGCCCGCATCCACTCCCACGTCTTCATGCCGCTGCCCGGCACCCCGTGGCGCGACGCCGCGCCCGGCGACGTCGACCCGGAGACCATCAAGGCCGTGTCCCGCCTCGCCCAGCAGGGCGCGCTCTACGGCCACTGGCAGAAGCAGCGCGAGCACGCGAGCCGTCTGGCCGCGGCGGCCCAGGAGTACCCGCGTCCGGGCCGCAGCCGCACCCTTCTTCCGCAGGTGAACCCGGCGAACGGTACCTGCTAGATCCGATCTGGCGGGCCTGGCGGCGGCATCTCGCGCCTGTCATGTGACAGGGAGGTGCCGCCATGAGGGACGGACCGCTGCACCTGGCCGTGATCATCGGCAGCACGCGGGAGGGCCGGGTCGGCGACCGGATCGCGCGCTGGATCGTCGCTGAGGCCGGGCGCCGGGACGGGGTGCTGGTCTCGGTGATCGACATCGCCGGGTTCGCGTTTCCGCCGGGCTATCCGGCGGAGGCGACGCCGCAGATGGCGGCGTTCGCGGCCGAGGTGGAGCGCGCCGACGCCTTCGTGGTGGTAACACCGGAGTACAACCACAGTTTTCCCGCCTCGTTGAAACAGGCGATCGACTTTGCTTATGACGAGTGGCACGCCAAGCCGGTCGGGTTCGTTTCGTACGGCTGCCGCTCGGAAGGACTGCATGCGGTCGACCAGCTGCGGACGGTGTTCACAGCCCTGCACATGGTCACCGTGCGCGACGGTGTCGGCGTCGACCTGCTGGACGACGCCGGCGACCTGGAGCGTCTGCTCGGCGGCGACGCTCCGGTCCAGGCCGCCCGCGTCCTGCTCGACCAGCTCTGCTGGTGGGGCCTGACGCTGCGCGAGGGGCGCGCGGCCCGTCCCTATGTCTCGTGAAAAGTACGAACGGATTCCACGGAGGAAAGATCATGACTGACCGACCAGCCGGCCCTGCGATCGAGGCGAAGGGGCTGGTCAAGACGTTCGGCGAGACACGTGCGCTGGACGGCATCGACCTGCACATCCCGGCCGGCAGTGTCTACGGTCTGCTGGGCCCCAACGGTGCCGGCAAGACCACGGCCGTGCGGGTGCTGGCCACGCTGACCCGGCCCGACGGGGGCTCGGCGAAGGTGTTCGGGCACGACGTGGTGCGCGACGCCGACGCCGTGCGCGCCAAGGTGAGCCTCACCGGGCAATACGCGTCGGTCGACGAAGATCTGTCCGGCTTCGAGAACCTCGTCCTGCTCGGCCGGCTGCTCGGCCACCGCAAGCCAGCCGCGCGGGAGCGGGCCGACGGGCTGCTGGCCGCGTTCGGGCTGACCGACGCCGCCGGGCGCCAGGTCAAGAAGTACTCCGGCGGTATGCGGCGGCGCATCGACATCGCGGCGAGCATCCTCAACACGCCCGAGTTGCTGTTCCTCGACGAGCCGACGACCGGTCTCGACCCGCGCAGCCGCAGCCAGGTCTGGGAGATCGTGCGCGCGGTCGTGGCACAGGGCACGACGGTGCTGCTCACCACGCAGTACCTCGAGGAGGCCGACCGGCTGGCGTCGCGGATCGCCGTCGTCGACCACGGCAAGGTGATCGCCGAGGGCACGCCCGGCGAGCTCAAGTCGTCGATCGGCTCCGGCACGATCCACGTGCGGCTCCGCGACGCCTCGTCGCGGGCACTCGCGCAGGAGGTGCTGTCGCGTGCGCTCGGCGCCGCCGTCGAGCCCGAGGCCGACCCGGTGGCGCTGACCGCACGGGTCGACGGCTCCGACTTCGAGGCCAGCAACCAGGCCGCCCGGGTGCTGTCCGAGCTCGCCGAGGCCGGCGTCGTCGTCGACAACTTCTCCCTCGGCCAGCCCAGCCTGGACGAGGTGTTCCTGGCCCTGACCGACCGCCCGGCAGTGCCCGCCGGTACCGCTGAGATGGAGGCTGTTCGATGACCACCACCACGACGTCGGACGCGCAGACCGTCTACGTGCCGTCCCCGGAGACGCTGGGTGCCGTCCTCGCACCCGGTGCCCGACCGCCGAGGCCGAGCGCCCTGGCGGCGTCGGTGACGTTCGGCTGGCGGGCGATGCTCAAGATCAAGCACGTGCCGGAGCAGCTCTTCGACGTGACGGCGTTCCCGATCATCATGACGCTGATGTTCACGTACCTGTTCGGCGGCGCCCTCGCCGGCAGCACCGGTGCCTACCTGCAGTTCTTCCTGCCCGGCATCATGGTGACGAGCGTCGTGATGATCACGATGTACACCGGGGTCGGCCTCAACACCGACATCGAGAAGGGCGTGTTCGACCGGTTCCGGACCCTGCCGGTGTGGCGACCGGCGGCGCTCGTCGGCATGATCTTCGGCGATGTGCTGCGCTACATCCTCGCCGCCCTGGTCATCCTCGGCGTGGGCCTCGTCATGGGATTCCGCCCGGACGGCGGCGTGGCGGGCGTGGCCGCCGGCATCGGCCTGCTCGTGGTGTTCTCGTTCGCGTTCTCGTGGGTCTGGACGATGTTCGGCCTGGTGCTGCGCAGCGAGAAGTCGGTCATGGGCGTCAGCATGCTGGTGCTGTTCCCGCTGACGTTCCTCAGCAACGTCTTCGTCGACCCGGGGACGATGCCCGGCTGGCTCCAGGCGTTCGTCAAGGTCAACCCGATCACCCAACTGGTCGGCGCGATCCGTTCGGTCATGGAGGGCAGCCCCGACAGCCGGAACATCATGTGGACCCTGGTGTGGAGCGCCGGCTTCATCCTGGTCTTCGGCCCCCTGACGATGTACCGCTACAACCGCAAGTAGCACGACCCGGCCCTCTTCGGCCACGACACCCGGCCCCGTGCGCGACCCGGCGCACGGGGCCGCTCTCTTGTCGCCGACGAAAACCGACGCCGCGTGCAGTGCTCGCCGCGCGCCGTGCCGCGCCGTGTTCGGCGTGTGTGCGGTGTTCGCGGCGCAGCCGGCCCGGTGCGCCGCCGACGCGTCGGGTCGGCGTGCGCTGGCATCTGCCAGCAGGGCGGCCGGTGCCACGCACGCGGCGTTGATGACCGCCGGCGACGCGGCCGGCGGAGTTTCAGGCAGCGCTCACAACCGCCAGCGGACCTCGGCCGGCGGCGCGTATCGGCAGGTGGCGCCGGTCGAGACCGCGTCACGGAGGTGGACGCCCAGATCGGGATGGCGCTCGTCGATCTTGCGTAGCGTGTCCCGGATGCGTGCGGTGACCGTCTTGCGGGCACGCTCGGCCTCGTCGCCGAGGCGGCGGGTGCGGCCGGCCAGGCCCGCTGCCGCTCGGAGCTCGCCGATCAGCGCGCGGCGCTCCTCGTCCAGGGCGTCCACCTTGGCGGTGTCGCCGCGCAGTGAGGCGGTGTCGATCGCCTCGTCGAGCTCACCGAGCCGCCGCCGGTAGCGGGCCTTGGCCTCGTCGTCGATGATCGGGTCGCCGCCCATCCGCCGGGCCGCGGCGAGCTCCGGCCCCGCGGCCGGGTCGAGCAGCTCGACCGCTGCGATGTCGTCGCCCGGCCGGCTCAGCAGCACGTGGAGGTCGCGCAGCCCTTTCGCGTCGGGCAGGTGCACGACCCGCCCGGCGAAGGCCAGCCGCCACACGTCCCCCTCACGCCGGAACTCGGCCGCGGAACCGCCGGGCCCCACCCGTGCCGTGCCGGCCCCACTCTCGCCCGACGGCGTCGAGACACCGGTGGGCGAGCTCGAGGGTCCTGCATCGCCGGCCGGGTCCATGAGTTTCGCGCCGCGGGCCGAGGCGGCAGGTCCCGGAAGTTCCGCACCGCGGGCCGGCGCGGTGGTCGGGCTTGAGAGACCGATCGGGTCTGGAGGCTCCGCACCGCCCGCCGGCGCAGCGGTCAGACCCGGGGGACCCGCACCGCCGGCCAGGGCGGCGGCCTTGGCGGCCAGGTGGGGCATGCCGATCTCGGCTGCCTCGCGCTCGACCTCGGCCAGCAGCGTCGCCGCCGACGCGCCGCTGCCCAGGAGCGCCGTCACCAGCCCCAGCCGCGCGGTCAGCGACCACGGCCGCGCCCCGAGCAGGTCGGCCGCCGCCCGCGCGGACGCGAACCCGGAGAGCGCGTCGTGCCACCGGCCCTCGGCCGCGTCGACCATCGCCACCCACAGGTCGACCGGGCCGCTGACGTCGCAGCCGTAGATGGAGACCAGCCACCGGCCACGGTGCGGCGCGAACGCCGCGCGGGCCTGCGCGCAGGCCGCCGGGTCGCCGGTGAGCGCCGCGACCTCGGCGAGCAGCCGCAGGAACAGCGGCTCCATCGACGGCGGGTGCGGCCTGCCGGAGCTGTCCGCGATGTGCTGCGTCCCCGGTCCGGGATCTCCCTGGGCGGCGGCGGTCAACGCGGCGGCCAGCGCGAGGTAGGGGCCCTGTGTCTCGGAGATGTGGTCGAGCATGCGGCCCGCCTCGGCGAACCGGCCGCGCTGCATGTGGAGCGCCCAGTAGACGTGGTGACCCATGTAGGCGTAGTCGTCGTGGGTCGAGTCGAAGTGCAGCTGGATCTCGCGCAGCAGCGCCTCGGCGTCGGCGAACTCGCCGCGCAGCGTGGCGATGATGGCGCTGTCCATCGTCAGCGCGAGCCGCACCTGGGCCATGTCGACCTGTTCCGTGAGCGCCTGCATCGTCTGGAGCTGCGCGTAGTAGCGCGGGTCGCCCAGCTCGAGCAGGGCGACCCAGCGCAGCGACGCCGCGAAGGCCGCGGTCTGGTTGTCGCCGGAGCGCCGGGCCACGGTCTCCATCTCGGCCAGCAGCGCCTCCCGCTCGCGGGCCGAGCCGAGCCGCCAGATCGAGTCGTGGCGGCTCCACAGGCTGAACGCGAGTGCCTCGTCGTTCTGACTCTCGCGCGCCAGCATCTCGGTGTGCCGGATCAGCTCGCCCACCAGACGGTCGCGTGGCAGGTCACCGCCGTCGGTGCCGACGATCCGGGCGTGCGCCTCCCGCAGCAGCGGCTCGATCAACGGCGCCTCGAGGCCGCGCGGTCTCCGGTGACGGTCGGCCACCAGCGCCACCCGGGCCAGCACCGCCGGGTCGTCGACCTCGCGGCCCAGGGACGCGGCGGCCTCGATGTGGTCCCACGACTCGCGGCGCCCGCCGCCGTGCAACAGCTCCTGCGCCAGGTCGAGGTGGATCAGCACCCGCCGGGCCGGATCCTCGGCCCGCTCCAGCGCCCGGCGGAGATGGCCCATCGCCTCCTCGGGCGCCAGCCGGCCGGATGCGTCGCGGGCGGCGGCGAGCAGGTGCTCGACCGTGACGGCCGGCTCGACCTGCGTGCCGGCCGCGTACGCATGGCGGGCCAGGTCGCTCGGGAACAGCCGGTCGCGCAGCGCGGGCGTCCGCCCGACGGCCCGTACCACGGCCGCGTGCCGGTCGTGTCGCTCCTGGTCGGGCAGCGCGTCGTAGAGCGTCTCGCGGACCAGGTCATGGCCGAACGCGAACCGCCCGCCGCCCCGGCCGACCACCAGGCGGGCCGCCATCGCCCCGTCGAGCAGGCGGTCGACCTCGGGCACCGGCGCCGCGACCGAGGCCGCAAGGAGCTGGCGGTGGAACTCGTGACCCAGCACCGACGCGGTGGTGAGCAGCTCGACGAGCGGGTCGGGCAGCAGGTCGAGCCGGCGCCGGACGGCGTCGCGCACGCCCGGCGCGATCGCGGACACCGACCCGTCGGCCCGCCACAGCCGTGCGGTCTGCTCCACGAAGAACGGGTTGCCGCCGGTGCGCCGGTGCACCTCGGCCACCACCGCGGCGGACGGCTCCCGGCCGGCCGTGCGGGCGATCAGCGCCGCCACCTCCGCGGCTTCGAGTCCGGTGAGCGTTACGGTGGTCGCCTTGGCCACGAGCGGCAGCACCAGCGCGCGCAGCGGGTGGGTGACGGACTCGACCTCGACGTCGCGGTAGGTGCCGACCAGCAGCAGCCGCTCGAACCAGGTGTGCTGGACCGCGAACTCGAGCAGCCGCAGCGACGCCGGATCCGCCCAGTGCAGGTCGTCGAGGACGACCATCACCGGGTGGTGCTGTGACGCCGCCACCAGGGCCGCCGTCACGTCGTCATACAGGCTGAACGCGTCGGCCTGCTCCTCCGGGTGGGTCGCCCGGCCGAGCAGCGCGGCGACGCTGCCGCCGCCGGCCTCCTCGATCGTCGCCCACTCGTCCGGGGTCGCCTGCCGGTGCAGGCCGCGCAGCACCTGGACCCATGGCCAGTAACCCGGCGCGCTCTCGGAGTCCCAGCAGCGGCCGCCGACGATCGTGACCCCGCGGTCGCGTGCCGCCTCGGCCGCGCCGGTGACCAGGGTCGTCTTGCCGATGCCGGGCTCGCCGGTCACCAGCACCAGGCCGCCGTGGCTCTCGGCCACCCGATCGATTTCGGCGCGCAGCACACCGGCGGGGTGCTCCCGCCCGATGACCGTCTCGCCAACCCGGGTCCACATGACCCTTCAGACGGTAGCGAACCCCTATGACATTTTCGGGCCCGCGAGCCGCGCGACCAATGCGGTGTCCACCAACGTCGACCGGCCCACCATCGTTGATCTTGCAGTTGTGGTGCCATGCAAACCGGGCATTCGGGGAGTGTCCCGGCACCAAACTGCAGGATCGACGCGCAACAAGACCGGCGAACTAGAACTGGTCGAGCCAGATCACGATTCCGGTCAGGTTGTTGAGCACGGCCGCGACGCCCGCCCTGACGGCGGCCGAGCAGCGTTCGGCGGTGAACGAGCCGGGGTCGTACGTCGAGGACATGCCGAGTCCTTCACCGCGGAACGACGCGCCGGACCAGTCGACCGCGGTGACGTTGTGGGTGGGCTCGGCCAGTTCCGCGCCCACCACCAGGAACTGCTGGGACAGGTGGCTCGCGGTGACCACCGCCAGGGGGTCGACGAGGTCGTTGCCCGCGCTGACGATGAGGTCCGGGTGCAGCTCGAGTGCCCTGGTGACGGCGGGGACGAGGTCATGGGCGTCGGCGGCGACGACCGTCTTCAGCGCGACGTCTTCCGCGTCGGCCCAGTCCTTCACCGCCGTCACGAGGGCCTTGGTCGGGTCGTCGTCACCCGCGGTGAGCAGCACCACGCGGTAGCCCTTCGACGGGTGGACCCCGTTCCAGGAGCCGGGCCGGGGCGTGATGGTCGCCTCCGGGGTGGGTGAGGCTGACGGGTCGACGAACCCTGGGCCGAGGGCGCCGACGGCGCTGGGCGCCGGGTGCGGCCCGGACCAGTCGTCGCCGGAGCCGCATCCGGCGAGCAGCGCGGCGGCCGTGGCGAGTGCGGCAACGGCCCGAAGCGGGGGGCGCAAGGCGATCGTCCTCCGGGTGGTGGCGGGTGCGGGCTCCTTCCTACCGCAGTTCCGGCCGCCGCCCGGCGGCTTGTGCACCGTTCCGAGGAGTTGTTCGTGATCGGTTCGCCGGTGCGGTGGATCTTGTTCACCCATGGCGTGCACCGTGCATTCGCCACAGCGAAGGAGCACCATGTCGTACCGCACCGCCCTCGTCACCGCAGCCGGGATCGTCGCGGCGGTGATCGCCGTCCTGAGTCCCGGGCCGGCACTCGCCCACGGCTTCACGTCAACCGTGTACGTCCACGTCACCGCTGGCGACGAAGGCCACGTGCGGACGAGGCTGGAACTCGAGTACGACCTCTTTGTCGTGTCCGCGGCCGATGCCGGGCACGACGATCCGCTCTTCCGGGACGGGACCGCCGCGTTCGAGGCGGGCGACACCGCTGGTCAGGCCACGGTGCTCAACGCCCACGCGGACTCGGCCGTCAGGTACGTCACCGAGCGCTTCTCGGTCACCGCGGACGGCAAGGCGTGCACGCCGGCGCGGGTCGGCGACTTCACCATGGGCCGGCAGGAGGGTGTGCCGTACGCCGGCCTGCTGCTCGACTGGGCCTGTCCCGATCGGAGCGACGCGCACGAGGTGCGCAGCGGGCTGTTCCCCGACGCCGAGGGCTTCGTCAAGGGCACCAAGACGATCGTCACCTACGAGATCGACGGCCGCTCGGGCAGTGCCGCACTCGACGCCGCGCATCCGTCCTTCTCCACGGCGCAGGCGTGGTACGAGCGGTTCTGGGAGTTCTTCCGCCTGGGCGCCGAGCACCTGCTCACCGGCATCGACCACATCCTGTTCCTGCTCGCGCTCATCGCCGGGTCACGGCGCCTGCGTGAGATCGTGCTCGCGGCCACGAGCTTCACCCTGGCCCACTCGGTGACGTTCATGCTCGCCGCCCTCGGCCTGGTGGACGTACCGGCGCGGCTCGTGGAGCCCGTCATCGCGCTGTCGATCGCCGTGGTCGCCGGCTGGCACCTGTGGCGGATCCGGCGGCGCGGCGACCGTGCCACCGACCTCGAGACGGCCGGACGCGGCCACTTCAGCCTGGACCGGTCCGGCTGGATCCGCCTCGGGGTCGTGTTCTGTTTCGGCCTCGTGCACGGCCTGGGCTTCGCGGGCGCACTGGGGATCGACGAGGCGTGGTCGTGGACCCTGCTGTGGTCCCTGCTGGTGTTCAACGTCGGCATCGAGGTCGTGCAGCTGGCGCTCATCGCCGTCGTCTTCCCGCTGCTGATCGTGCTGCGTCGCCGTTCGCCGAGGGCCGGCGTGTGGACGACGGGCGTGATCGCCGCCGGCGTGGCTGTGATGGGTCTGGTGTGGTTCGTGCAGAGAACGTTTGGGGCCTAACGACCCGAGGCTCGCACGACGTGCAACTGGCCGCCGGGCCGAGTTCACGATGGCTTCACCCGGCAGCGGAAGCGTGAGGTCGCTTGATCCGTACCTCCCATCGGGCAAAGGAAAAGTGAACCGATGAACTCCAGCACCTCCCCGCAGGCCTCCCGGCCTGTGCGGCGCCGCGCGGCCGTAGGGGCCACCGCGGCACTCCTGGGCCTGGCAGTGGCCTTGGGCAGCGGTCCCGGTACCGCTGCCGCCGCTGACGAGCCCGCCGTCCTCACCGGGCTCATCCTCGGTGTGGGCGCCAACGAGTCCCAGCGCATCGTCACGTGGTACTCGTCGGCCGACACGGCGCAGAAGGTCCAGCTCGCCCCGACCGCATCCCTGGTCAACGGTGAGTTCCCGGCCGGCGCCGCCACGTTCGCCGCCATCGGCGCGGCGAACATCGCCACCAGCGGCGGCTTCAACCGCCACGCGACCGTCACCGGCCTGCAGGAGCACACGGCGTACTCCTACCGGGTCGGCACCGAGGGGAACTGGTCCTCGACGTACGCCTTCAAGACGCAGGACTTCGAGGGCGACTACGACTTCCTGTTCTACGGCGACCCGCAGATCGGCTCGTCCGGCGACGTCGCCAAGGACCAGGCCGGTTGGCAGGACACCCTGAACGTCTCGCTCGCGGCCAACCCGAACGCCGAGCTGCTGGTGTCCGGCGGTGACCAGGTCGAGACGGCCAACACCGAGGCCCAGTGGAACGCCTTCCTCGCGCCGGACAAGCTGCGGCAGTACCCGTGGGCGGCGACCATCGGCAACCACGACGTCGGTGGCAAGGCCTACGAGCAGCACCTGTTCACCCCGAACACGGACCGCTCGGCCCCGCTGTACGCCAACGGGAACCCGGCGTCGAACACCTCGGGCGGCAACTACTGGTACATCTACAAGGATGTGCTGTTCATCGACCTGAACAGCAACAGCTACCGCACCGCCTCGGGCGGCGGCGGCGACGAGGCGCACATCGCCTACGTGACCGACGTCATCAACCAGCACGGTGCCGAGGCCAAGTGGAAGGTGCTGGTCTACCACCACGCCATCTACTCGCCGGCCTCGCACGCCAAGGACTCCGACAACAAGGTACGTCGGGTCGACTTCCCGACCGTCTTCTCCAACCTCGGCGTCGACCTGGTGCTGCAGGGCCACGACCACAGCTACTCCCGCAGCTACCTGATCAAGAACGGCGCGAAGGCGAACCCGGACGAGCAGCCCGGCGCCGCCGACGTGTACCCCGGCCCCGGCGGCGTGCTCTACGTGACGGGCAACTCGGCCTCGGGCTCGAAGTACTACGACATCACGGCTCCGGACAACAGCGGCACGAGCGGCGCCGGCAACGGCGCGGACCCGCTCAACCCGAACAGCTACTGGTACAACTCGGCGCAGAACCAGGAGCACGTGCGCAGCTACGTCAAGGTCGAGGTGCGCAGCGACAAGCTCGTCGTGCAGAACGTCCGCAGCGGCACCTGCGCCGCGCCGAACCCCGCCGTGGAGAAGGGCCTCAGCTGCACCAACACCGCCGAGGGCCAGCCGGTCGGCTCGGTCGTCGACAAGGTGACCGTGCACCCGTACCACGCCGACGGCCAGGACATCCAGGTCAACGTGCCCAACGCGGCGCCCGGCGAGTTCGGCTGGACGATCGACGGCTACAACGGCCTGGTGAACCTCGGCACCGCGCAGGACCACAACGGTGACTACTTCGAGGCGACGGGCCAGATCAACCCGATCGTCGTGTCGGACAACCGGCGTTCGCTCGCCCCGTGGTCGATCTCGGCCAGCGTGAGCGACTTCCGGGACGCCGACAAGACGTTCTCCGGCGCCTACCTCGGCTGGACGCCGCGCGTGGTCCAGGACGGTGCCGGTGCGCAGGCCAGCGCGGCGGTGCCCTCGGCCTACGACGACCACGGCCAGGGCCTGTCCGTCTCGCGCGGGCTCGGCTGGGCCGGCCAGGGTCACCCGAAGGGGACCGCCCGGCTCGGTGCTGACCTGGATCTGAAGATCCCGGGCAGCGTCGACAAGGGCGCCTACCGCGCCACCCTCACGATCACTGCGCTGAGCAGCTGACCGTTCCACCCCGGCGGGGCGGCACCGGCAGGGTGCCGCCCCGCCACCCTGCTCCAGATTGTCCGAGGACCCGAGATGCACACCTTCGTCCGTACCGCTGCCGTGGCCCTGCTCGCCGCCGTCGCGATCGTCTGGCCGGGTGCCGGCCCCGCGCTCGCCGAGGAGGGCGACGTCGCGTGGACCGTCCGGACGGCCTCGAACAGCTACGGCGCCGACCGGTCCAGCTTCAGCTACGCCGTCAACCCGGGCGGGCAGCTCAAGGACGCCATGGTCGTCGCCAACCGCGGCAAGGCCCCGATCGACCTGGCCGTCTACGCCGGCGACGGCTTCACGACCGGCGCGGGCCAGCTCGACCTGCTGACCAGGGACAAGAAGTCCGTCGGCATCGGCGCCTGGCTGCGCGCGGACCACGAGACCGTCGCGATCCAGCCCGGGCAGGCCGTCGAGGTCCCCTTCACCGTCAGCGTTCCGGGCAACGCCACGCCCGGCGACTACGCGGGCGGCATCGTCACCTCCCTGACGCAGCCCGACTCGGCGCAGAGCATCAACGTGGAACGGCGCCTCGGCATCCGGGTCAAGCTGCGGGTCGGCGGCGACCTCAAGCCGGGCCTCACGATCGAGGACCTCCACGTGGACTTCGCCGGCTCGTCCAACCCGTTCGGCGGCGGTGACGCCAGCGTCACGTACACGATCCACAACACGGGCAACGCCATCCTCTCGGCCCAGCAGACGGTGTCGGTCTCGGGCCCGTTCGGCTGGCTGCGGACCGAGGCCGGCGAGATCGCGGCGCCGCCGGAGCTGCTCCCGGGTGAGCGCTGGAAGGTGACGGTGCCCGTCCACGGCGTGGCCCGCGCGGGCAGGCTGACCGCCACCGCGACCCTCACGCCCCGGCTCGTCGACGCGTCGGGCTCCACCACCTCACTCGAGGCGGTCCGGGCCACGACGCACGGCTGGGCCGTGCCGTGGCTGTTGTTGCTGCTGATCGTCGTGGTGATCGCGGGCATCGCCGGCGCGGTCCTGCTCGCACGCCGCGGCCGTGCGCGGCGCAAGCTGCGCGAGGACGTCCGGGTGCGGGAGGCCGTCGAGAAGGCGCTCCGCGACAAGAAGCCGGAGGCCGTCAGCGCGCCGGGGGAGTGACCGCGGCGACCATCGCCGAGCGCGGCGACCGCTTGCCGAGCAGATCCCGGGAGTACACGGCGTAGGTGTACTCCGTCGAGCCCTTCAGGCCTTTCAGGGTCACGTCGGTCCGGCTGGTCGTCAGCACCCGCACCTCGGCCGCGCCGTTCACGGCCACCACCTGGTACGTCGTGCCGACCGCGCCCGGCCGGCGCTGCCAGCTGAGCCGGACGCTGTTCGAGGTCACGTCGGCGACGGTCACCCCCTGCGGTGCGGGGCCCTTGCGGTCCGCACCCGTGCCGTTGCGGAAGACCGTGGCCTCCCGGGTGTCCGTCGTCAGGCCGTTGGGGCCGTTGATGAACCGCTGTCCCCAGGCGGTGCGGCTGTTGGCGTCGAAGTTCTTCACCAGGTCGAGATAGCTGTACTGCGCGTCGTTGCCGCTCCAGGACCAGCCGAAGTACCCCAGCTCGCGCGCCTCCGCGTAGGCCATGATGGCGTCCTCGTCCGGGTCGCCCCACTGGTGCTCGCCGGAGAACTCGCCGATGACGATCGGCAGGCGGCGCTGCGTGAATGAGCTGAGGTAGGAGTTGACCTTCCCGGCGTTGTTGAACATCCCGTACATGTGGATGTCGAACAGGGTGTTCCCGAGCGGGTCGGCGGCGACGACCCGCTCGGCGTTGTCGCGCATGACGAACGACTCGTCCTGGCCCCAGCCGGGGCCGTCGACCATCAGCGCGTGCTTGAAGCCGGCGGCGCGCAGTGACCGGATCGCGTCGGACGTCTGCTGCATCCAGGGCATCGTGGTCCCGTTGCCGAACGGCTCGTTGGCGATGTTGACGATGATGTGGTCCTCGTGGCCGACCAGCACGTCGCGCATCCCGAGCCAGAACTGCACCGCCTGCGCCATCGTCGCGGCCTTCTTGTCCTGGCCGAAGCCCGTGGTGTCGTGGGCGTCGAAGACGCAGATGAGGCGATTCTTCTCACAGAGGCCGACGAGGTTCGCGACCTCCTCCTTCTTGGCCAGCCGCCATTGGTGGCCGATGCCGAGGGGCACCCGCACCGCGTTGGCGCCGGCCGCCTTGATGCCGGCGAAGACGTCGTTGCGGTTCGGCCACCACATGAAGTCGTGGTTCACGCCACGCAGGACCAGGTCGCTCCCGTTGGCCTCGACGACCCGGCCGTCACGCACGTGGATGCCCACCCGCGGCTCGGCGGCGAGTGCGTCGCGCGGGGCCAGGACGCTCAGGCCGGTCAGGAGCATCGCGACCACCAGCACGGTTCTCACGGCTTTTGCGGCTACCCCGCCCGGTGGTCCCGTATCCGCCCGCCCGGGGTGAACCGGGGCGGGCGGCACGCATCGGGCCGGTCAGAGGCGGGCGCGGGCCGCCCGCAGGCGGGACAGTGTGCGCTCGCGGCCCAGGACCTCCAGCGACTCGAACAGCGGCAGGCCCACCGACCGGCCGGTCACCGCGACCCGCACCGGCGCCTGCGCCTTGCCCAGCTTCAGGCCCCGCTCGGCGCCGACCGCCTCGAGCGCCGACTTCAAGGCCTCCGCCTCCCACGAGGCGCTCCCGAACGCCGCGATCGCGGCGTCCAGCAGGTCGGCCGAGCCCTCCTTCATGGCCTTCGCCCAGGCCGCCTCGTCGGTCGGGGGCTCGTCGAGAAACACGAAGTCGACGTTCGGCACGATCTCCGACAGCAGGGCGATCCGCGTCTGCGCGTGCAGGGCGAGCGCCTCGAAGACCTTCGGGTCGAAGTTCGCCGCCGGCCACGGGGGAGCGGGCACGTCGGTCGTGCCGGGCGCCACCGGCGTGCCGGTCAGCCACGGCGTGCACGCCTCGACGAACGCGGCGGGGGACAGGGCGCGGATGTACTCGCCGTTGAACGCCCGCAGCTTCTTCTCGTCGAAGAACGCCGGCGACGGGTTGACGTCCTCGAGCCGGAATTCGTCCTCGATGACCGACCAGGGCACGATCTCCCGGTCGTTCGAGGGCGCCCAGCCGAGCAGCATCAGGTAGTTGCGCATCGCGTCGGCGAGGTAGCCCTCGTCGCGGTACTGCTCCAGGGCGACCTTGTCCCGCCGCTTCGACAGCTTCTGCCGCTTCTCGTTGACGACGACCGGCACGTGCGCCCAGATCGGCGGGGTCTTGCCCAGCGCCTCCCACAGCAACTGCTGCTTCGGGGTGTTGGGCAGGTGCTCCTCCGCCCGGATGACGTGGGTGATCCCCATCGTCATGTCGTCGACGACGTTGGCGAGCAGGAACACCGCGGAGCCGTCGGCGCGGGCGATGACGAAGTCCTCGATGAGCCGGTTGTCGAACGTCGGCTCGCCCCGGACCAGGTCGACGACCCGCGTCTCACCCTCGTCGGGGGTGCGGAAACGCAGCGCCCGCCCCTCACCCGGACCGAGTGAGCGGTCGCGGCAGAAGCCGTCGTACCCGCGGAACTGCGCGCCGGCCCGCTCCTGGATCATCTCGCGGGTGCAGTCGCAGTAGTACGCGCGGCCGGAAGTGTAGAGCTGGTGCGCGGTGGCACAGTGCTGTTCGGCGTTGGTGGACTGGAAATACGGACCCTCGTAGGTGTCCCGGGCGATGCCGATCCAGGCGAGCGCGTCGAGAATGCCTTCCGTCCACTCCGGACGGTTGCGGGCGGCGTCGGTGTCCTCGATGCGCAGGACGAACACGCCTCCGTGCTGCCTGGCGTAGATCCAGTTCTGCAGCGCGGAGCGGGCGCCGCCGACGTGGAACATCCCGGTCGGCGAGGGAGCGAAGCGAACGCGAACAGTCACGCTTCCAGACTAGTTGGCTTCGGACACCGGTTTTCCGGCGGCAGTTCGATCCCCTGTTCTCTCGCCTCGGCCGCGCCGGCCTCGAGGATCCGGTCGAGGACCGTCGCGAGCATCACCAGCGTCTCGTCGTCCAGCCGGTCCAGCAGCCGCCGCTGCGCCCGCGTGCCGCTGTCCATGATCTCCTCCAGCAGCCCGCGACCGACGGCGGAGAGGTGGATGCGGCGGATCCGGCGGTCATGGGTGTCCTCGACGCGCACGACGTGACCATGGGTAACCAGACGGTCCACGATGCCGGACATCGTGGCCGGTGTCACCCCGAGGTGCCGGGTGAGCTCCTGAGACGGGATGCCGTCGTGCCTGGAGAGTAGCAACAGCACCTTGAGCTGCTGCATCGTGAGGTTTACTGAGAAAATCGGGTTGGTGCGGTCGTAGGCCACCAGGGCGCGCATCCGCTGCTCGGCCATCATCACGCGGTGCAGCAGGGCTTCCCTGTGAGTCTTCACAGGATCTTTTTACCCCCTGGAAAAATTTTGCGCGAGGCGAACGGTTAGCATCACACGAACTAACGTCTGTCTTAGCCGATCGGAAGAAGACTCCCTGACATGTCGTTCCTCGCCCGGCTCAGTTTGGCGAACCGGGGGCTGGTCGCGATCATCGCGATCGTCGTCCTGGGCTTCGGCGCCGTAGCCATTCCGTCGCTCAAGCAGCAACTCATCCCGTCGATCGACTTCCCGGCCGCGTTTGTCGTGGCGACGTATCCGGGCGTGTCGCCCGACATCGTCGAAGAGCAGGTCACCAAGCCCATCGAGGGCGCGCTGCAGGGCGTTCCCGGCCTGACCGACATCACCTCCACCAGCCGCGAAGGCGTCGCCACGGTGCAGGTGTCATTCGACTTCGGCACGTCCATCGACGAGATCACCAACAAGATCCAGACGTCGATCACGCGCATCCGCTCGCAGCTGCCGTCGACCGTGGAGCCGCAGGTCATCGCGGGCTCCACCGACGACCTGCCCGCCGTGGTCCTCGCCGCCTCCAAGTCGGGCGACCAGATCGCCTTCGCGCAGCAGCTCAACGCGATCGTCGTGCCCGCGCTGCAGAGCATCGAGGGCGTGCGGCAGGTCGAGGTCACCGGCGCCGAGACGCAAAACGTGCTGATCACGCTGAACCCGGCGAAGGCGCTCCCGGCCGGGGTCAACGCCCAGTCGCTGACCGCCGCGCTGCAGGCCAACGGAGTGTCCTTCCCCGCCGGCACGCTCACCGAGGGCAACCGGTCCCTCGCGGTGCAGGTGGGCGGCACGCTCGCCACGATCGACGACCTCAAGGGGCTCAACGTCACGCCGACGACCAAGCTCGGTGACGTGGCGACCGTCGAGCTCAAGACCGTCGAGGCGACCTCGATCACCCGTACCAACGGCAAGCCGAGCCTCGGCATCGCGGTCACCGCGTCGCCCGACGGCAACGCCGTGAAGATCAGCCACGAGGTCCGCGACAAGCTCGACGACCTGCGTGCGCAGCTCGGCGGCGACACCCAGATCAGCTCGGTCTTCGACCAGGCGCCGTTCGTCGAGAAGTCCATCAAGAGCCTCACCACCGAGGGCGCGCTCGGCCTGCTGTTCGCGGTGATCGTGATCCTGGTGTTCCTGGTGTCGATCCGCTCGACCCTCGTCACCGCCGTGTCGATCCCGCTCTCCGTCGTCGTCGCGCTGATCGGCCTGTGGATCGGCGACTACTCGCTGAACCTGCTGACGCTCGGCGCCCTGACGATCGCCGTCGGCCGTGTCGTCGACGACTCGATCGTGGTCCTCGAAAACATCAAACGCCATCTGGAGTACGGCGAGGAGAAGCGCCACGCGATCCTCACCGGTGTCCGCGAGGTCACCAGCGCGGTTGTCGCCTCGACACTGACCACGGTCGCGGTGTTCCTGCCGATCGGCCTCGTCGGCGGCCTGGCCGGCGAGCTGTTCCGGCCGTTCGCCATCACCATCACCGTCGCGCTGGTCGCCTCGCTGTTCGTGTCGCTGACGATCGTGCCGGTCATGGCGTACTGGTTCCTGCGCCCGCCGAAGCGGCTCGGCGTCGAGGAGCGGGAAGCCATCGAGGCCAAGGCGCTCGAGAAGGAGCGGCGCAACCCGTTGCAGCGTTCCTACGTGCCGATCATCAGCTGGGTCACCCGGTCCGGCTTCACCCGCTGGGTCACCGTCGCCGTCAGCCTCGTCGTGTTCATGCTCACGATCGGCTCGGCGAGCCTGCTGAAGACCAACTTCATCGACCAGTCCGGGCAGAGCGAGTTCTCCATCTCGCAGGAGCTGCCGGTCGGCTCCAGCCTGGCGACCACCGACGCCGCGGCGAAGAAGATCGAGGACCTGCTCAGCAGCCGCAACGACATCGAGGCGTACCAGGCCACGATCGGTGCCTCCGCCGGCTTCGGCTTCGCCGGTGCCCAGTCGACGAACACGGCGAACTTCTCGGTCACCGCCAAGGAGAGCGCCGACGTCGAAAAGGTCATCGACGAGCTGCGCGCGCAGGTCGCCGGGCAGGGCGACAGCGTCGGCACGGTGAAGATCACCGGCGGCGGCAGCGGCGGCGGGTCCGCCGACCAGCTCGCGGTCATCGTCAAGGCCAACAACATCGACGACCTCAACAAGGCCGCCGCCCAGGTGCAGGAGGTGATGTCCACGACCGACGGCATCGCCGACGTGGAGAGCAACCTCGCCGCCAGCAACCCGCGGATCGACGTGCGGGTCAAGCGGGACGTCGCCGCGCGCTACGGCCTGTCCGACGCCGCGATCGGCGGCATCGTCAGCGCCGCGTACCGCGGGCAGACGCTCACCCAGATGACCGTCGACGGCCAGCAGCGCGACCTCGTGCTGCGCGCCGGCCCGGCGCCGGCCACGCTGGAGCAGCTCAAGGCGCTGCAGATCCCGGTGCAGGCCAACCCGCCGTTCGTCCGGCTCGACCAGGTCGCGGAGGTCAAGGAGTCCGTCGGCCCGGTCTCGATCACCCGGATCGACGGCCACCGCAGCGCCTCGGTGACCGGCCGGTCCACCAGCGACAACCTCGGCGAGGTCTCCACCAAGCTGCAGCGCAAGCTCGACGCGCTCAGCCTGCCGGCCGGCGCGACGGTGACGCTCGGCGGCGTCACGCAGGACCAGCAGGAGGCGTTCGGTCAGCTCGGCATCGCCATGCTGGCAGCCATCGCGATCGTCTTCATCATCATGGTGGCGACGTTCCGCAGCGTGGCCCAGCCGCTGATCCTGCTGGTGTCGATCCCGTTCGCCGCGACCGGCGCGATCCTGCTGCTGCTCGCGACGAACACCCCGCTCGGCCTGCCGGCCATGATCGGTGTGCTGATGCTCATCGGCATCGTGGTCACCAACGCGATCGTGTTGATGGACCTCATCAACCAGTACCGCGAGAGTGGCATGCCGGTGCGCGAGGCGGTCATCGAGGGCGGTCGGCGCCGCCTGCGTCCGATCCTCATGACGGCCGTGGCGACGATCTGCGCCCTGCTGCCCATGGCGATCGGCCTCACCGGCGAGGGTGGCTTCATCTCGCAGCCCCTGGCGATCGTGGTGATCGGCGGTCTGGTGAGCTCCACGCTGCTCACGCTGGTGCTCGTCCCGACGCTCTACACGATGGTCGAGGGCGTGAAGGAGCGCCGCCGCCTCAAGCGCGAGGGCCGGCACGCCGCCTCGGGCGGCCCGGCGGGGAACCAGCCCGAGGACTCCGAGGGCTCGGACGACTCCGACGGCGAGGGCCGCCACCGGCTCGATCCGTTCGCTCCCGCCCCGTCCCACTAGTACCACCGCGAAAGAGGCCGGCCGTCGACGTTCGTGACGGCCGGCCTCAGCGGTTTACGGGCAGATCGAGGGAAACATCCGGCCGCTTCGGCGACACGAAGTTTCCCTCGATCTGTGACCGTCGATTTACGGCTTGTGCGGGCAGCGGTGCAGCGGGCGGCGCGGGATGCGGGCGGGGCGCCGTATCGACACCAGCCGGGCCGGGCGGACGGCCGGCTGCCTGGCCGACGCCGGGGCCTGCGACGACGTCGCCGATCCCGCCACCGCCGCCAGGTGGGACGACAGCGCGGCGTGCAGCAGGGTCGGCGACGACGGCGCGGAGGAGGGCACGCGGCGGTTCGGCGGGTAGGTCCGCTGGGCGGGGATCCGCGGCACCGGGCCGGGCACGCCGGCGCGATCCGCCCGCGCCGGCTCGGCCGCGGGCTTCTCCGGGCGCGTCACCACGAACGCGACGATCGCCGCCACGACGACCGGGACCAGGTAGAGCAGGGCTCCGGCGTATTGCTCGGTCACGACGACGACTCCCAACGCTGCGCACTACTGACCTGCGCAACGCTACGGATTGCCCCGCACCCACGGTGTCATCCGGTTGGTTCCCCCTGCAAGTCCGGCCGGGGTGCAGCTGCGGTGCAAACCTGGCGGTACCACTCGAAGGACCGCCGTTTCGTGCGCTCCTGCGTCTCGAAGTCGACGTGGACCAGGCCGAACCGCTGGCCGTAGCCCTCGGCCCACTCGAAGTTGTCCATGAGTGACCAACTGCAGTAGCCGTGGACCTCCACGCCGGCGTCCATCGCCTGCCGCACCGCCGTCAGGTGGCCCGAGAGGTAGTCGATGCGGAACTGGTCGTCGAGGTCCGGCCAGGAACAACCGCTCTCGGTGATCCAGATCGGGGGGAGCTTGTCGCCGTACCGCTCCTTGAAGCCCACCAGCAGCTCCCGGAGCCCGTCGGGCACGACCGGCCAGCCGAACGCCGTCAGCGGGTACCCCTTGATCGGCACGCGGCTGAAGGGCAGGCTCTCGCCGGGGACCGGGGCGCTGATCTGCGCCGGGTTGTAGTAGTTCACGCCGAGCGCCGCGACGGGCTGGGAGATGACCTCCAGGTCGCCCTCCATGACGATGCTGTCGACGTCGACCCCGCCCAGCAGCGCCTCGAACCCGGGCGGATACGCCCCCAGCAGCACCGGGTCGGTGAACAGGTGGTTCTGCACCATGTCGTAGAAGGCCGCCGAGGCGCGGTCGTCTTCGGTGTCGCCGGCGACCCACACGGGCGAGTAGTTGTTGGCCAGCGTGATCGGTGCCCTGGAGTGCTGCCGCAGTGCGGACACCGCGAGCCCGTGTCCGAGGAGGAGGTGGTGTACGACCAGTGGGTACGCGTCCGGCGCCAGCGTCAGGCCGGGGGCGTGCACGCCCTGCACGTGACCGAGCGCGAAGTGGATGTACGGCTCGTTGAGCGTCACCCACAGCTTCACCCGGTCGCCGAGCTTCTCGCCGACCAGTTCGGCGTATTCGCCGAACCGCATCGCGGTGTCCCGGTTGGTCCAGCCGCCCTCGTCCTGCAGCGCCTGCGGGAGGTCCCAGTGGAACAGGGTCACGACGGGGTCGATGTCGCGTGCCAGCAGCCCGTCGACGAGCCGGTCGTAGAAGGCGAGGCCGGCCGGCACCGCCGGGCCGCTGCCGGTCGGCTGGATCCGCGGCCACGCCACGGAGAACCGGTAGGCGCCGGCCCCCAGCTCAGAGATCAGGTCGAGGTCCGATTCCCACCGGTGGTAGTGGTCGCACGCGACGTCACCGGTGTCGCCGTTGGCCGTCCGGCCCGGCGTATGGGAGAAGGTGTCCCAGATGGACGGTCCGCGCCCGTCCTCGCCGACGGCACCCTCGATCTGGTAGGAGGCGGTGGACACTCCGAAGCGGAACCCTGGCGGAAACTCCAACATAGCCGCACGCTACCGGGTCGGATCAACGGGGCAATATGAGGGAATGGCACTTGAGATCCCAACCGTCGAGCTGGCGCCCGGGGTGGCGCTGCCGGTCGTCGGTTTCGGCACCTGGCAGATCACCGGGCAGTCCGCCTACGACGCGACGCGCACGGCGCTGGACGTCGGCTACCGGCACATCGACACGGCGACCATGTACGGCAACGAGACGGAGATCGGCCGGGCCCTGCGCGACAGCGGGCTGGACCGCTCCGACGTCTTCATCACCACCAAGCTGCCGCCGTCGCAGGCGGGCCGCGAGCGGCAGATCATCGAGGCGAGCCTGAAGGCCCTCGGCGTGGACTACGTCGACCTGTGGCTCATCCACTGGCCGCCGTCGCGCGGCCGGTCCCTGCCGACGTGGGTGTCGTTCCTGGAGCAGCGCGCCGCCGGCCGGGCCCGGTCCCTGGGCGTCAGCAACTACGACGCGCAGCTCATCGACGAACTGGTCCGCGAGACGGGCGAGACGCCGGTGGTCAACCAGGTGTCCTGGAGCCCGTCGGAGCACGAGCCGAAGTTCCTCGACGAGATGCGCCACCGGCGGATCGTGGTGGAGGGCTACAGCTCCTTGAAGAACACGCCGCTGACCGACCCCCGGCTGGTGGCGGTCGCGGAGGCCCACGGCGTGACGGTGCCTCAGGTGGTGCTGCGCTGGCAGCTGCACCACGACATCGTCGTCATCCCGAAGTCGACCCACGAGAACCGGATGCGCGAGAACCTGTCGGTCCTGTCCTTCGAGCTCACCGCCGACGAGATCGCGACCATCGACGCGCTGTAGACCTAGACGCGCTTGACGGCCCTGTCGACCCGTGCCCGCCAGCCTCGCTCCTGGGGGTGGCGGCGCAGTTTCGCCAGGGCCGCCACCGCGCCCGTCGTCAACTCCTCGAAGTCGAACTCGTCGCGGTGCGTCCCCTTCTGGATCACGAACGCCATGCCGTTGGAGTTGCTCGTCGCCCACCCGTGACGGGTGCCGAGGCGATGTGCGGCATTCGCGCCGTACGCCGTGATCAACTGGATGTCGAACGGGTACCGCACCGCGCCGCCCTCGCGGGTCACGACGATCCGTGCCTGGGCGAGCGTGTCGTCGCGGTTGAACAGCGCCTGCCACCACTTCTTGCGCGGGGCCTCCACCACCACCTCGACGCCGTCGCCGTGCTCGCCCGGGTCGCCCGACTCCGCCACGGCGCGGACGAGGGCGACGACGCGGTCGATCCGCGACCGGCGGAACGACACCCACTTCTCCACGGCGCCCATCTTCGCGCACGCTTTTCCTCAGGTTCGGCCGCTCCCGGTCGTTCGGACGGTGGAAACATCCGGACAGACAGACGAGACAACAAGGAACCGCTGATGCGCCGCTGGCTGGGATCCCGCCGCGTGTTTACCAAGATCCTCATCGTCGCCGGCGTCGCCATCGCCGGCACGGCCGTCACCGGGCTCCTCGCCATCATGGGCATCGGTGACCTGCGTGAGACGCGTGACCACGAGGTCGGCAATGCCGTGCCGTACATCTCTGCGCTGCACCGGGCGGGGCTGATCGCCAAGGCCGCCGCGAACGACGAGCGCGGCTTCCTCCTCCGCGGCGAAGCCTCGTTCCGGGACGAGGCCCTCGGCCGCCGGGCCGACGTCAACAAGGCGCTGGAGGACGCGCGAGCCGTCGGCGACACCGCCGAGCGGGCCACCGTCGACCGGATTCAGGCCGCCGTCGACGCCTGGTTCACCGCGCTGGAAGCCGAGTTCACCACGTTCGCGACGGACCGCGCCGCGGCGGTGACGGCCGCCTTCGGGCCCAGCCGTGACCTGCGCAAGGTCTATGAGGACCTGCTCCTGCAGGAGACCACCCGCGCCGAACAGGCGCTGGTCGCCGGGCGGGACTTCGCCGACACCGCACGGTCGACCCGGCTCACGGTGATCGTGCTGCTGGGTGTCGCCCTCGCGCTCGCCGTCGCGCTGGCCCTCTACATCGCCCGGCTCATCGTCCGGCCGCTCGGCCGCGTGTCCCACGTGCTCAAGGCCGTCGCCGAGGGCGATCTCACCCAGGACGCCGACGTCGACCAGCGCGACGAGGTCGGCGAGATGGCCGACTCGCTACGCCAGGCCACCACCACGCTGCGCGGCACGGTCACCCGGCTCGCCGAGCACTCCACGGTGCTCGCCAGCGCCGCCGAGGAACTCGCCACCACGAGCCGGCAGAGCGCCGACGGCGCCACGACCGGCGCGCGGCAGGCGAACGCCGTGGCCGGGCTCGCCGCGCAGATGTCGAGCACGGTGGCGACGGTCGCGGCCGGCGCCACCGAGATGGGCGCGTCGATCCGGGAGATCTCGCAGAGCGCCACCCAGGCCGTGACCGTCGCCGGCCGGGCCGTCGAGGTCGCCGGTACCACCAACGCGGTCATGGGCAAGCTCGGCGAGTCGTCCGCGGAGATCGGCAACGTCGTCAAGGTGATCACGTCGATCGCCGAGCAGACCAACCTCCTGGCCCTCAACGCGACCATCGAGGCGGCCCGCGCCGGCGAGCTGGGCAAGGGCTTCGCCGTCGTCGCGAGCGAGGTCAAGGACCTGGCGCAGGAGACCGCCCGCGCCACCGACGACATCGGCCGCCGGGTCGCCGCGATCCAGGCGGACACGGCCGGCGCGGTCGCCGCGATCGAGGAGATCAGCGGCATCATCGGGCAGATCAACGAGTACCAGACGACCATCGCCTCGGCCGTCGAGGAACAGTCCGCGACGACCGAGGAGATGAGCCGGAGCGTGGAGGCCGCGGCGTCGACCGGGAACGAGGTCGCGACGACGATCGGGGAGGTCGCCTCGTCGGTGGAGCTGACCAGGGCCGGCATCGCCGAGGCGAACCGCGCCGCCGGCAGCCTCGCCGAGCTGTCCGGCGACCTCCGGACGATCGTCCAGACCTTCCGTTACTAGCGCTGTCAGGAGAAGCGCGCACCCTCGTCGCGGCGGTACGCCCACGCGGCCAGGCCGGCCATCACCAGCGTCCACGCCACCAGGGCGGCCATCGACGTCGCCGACACCCGGAAGTCACCGACCGCGGCCCACACCAGCTCGACTGCCCCGCGCGTGGGAAGGTACGGCGCGATCGCCTCCACGAACCCGGGCGCGTTGTTCGGCGCCGAGAGGAGGCCCCCGCCGAACGCCAGCGGGAAGAAGACGATCTGCGCGACGGCGAGGGCGGCCTTGGTCGGCAGCCAGTATCCGATCGCCAGCCCCATGAACGTGAACGGCAGCGAGCCGAGCACCACCGCACCCACCGCCAGCAGCAGCTGGAGCGGCGTCGCCGTGGCGGCGGTGAACAGCCACCCGATGACGACCACGGGCACCAGTGAGATCGCCATGAACGTGAGACCGGTCAGGATCCGCCCGGCGAACGCGGCGCCCGGGCCCGCCGGGAGCGTCCGCAGGTACGGATCCCACGGCTGCGCACGGTCCTCGGAGACGCCGACGCCGTAGGTGAACAGGGAACTCGTCATCACCGCGAACATCACCATCGACGCGGTCGCGTAGGTGGCCGCGACCGGATCGTCACCGGCGAAGGGCACGACGAAGAACAGCATCGACGCGGCGGGGAAGAACGCCCCGCCGAGCACGGCGATCGGGATGCGGATGGTCTCGAGGATGCGGTACCTGGCGTGGGTCAGCGCGAGCGACATCGATTACCGTCCGGTCAGGGTCAGGAACGCCTCTTCGAGCGTGGTCGGCTGGACCTGCAGGCCGTGGAAGGGAACACCGGCGTGCACGAGGTCGCGGACCAGCTGGTCGGCGTCGGGGGTGAGGAGAGAGGTACGGCCTTCGGACTGCTCGACGCTCACGACGTTGGGCAGGGTCGGCAGGTCGGTCGCGGTCAGCGTGACCCGGTGGATGCCGACCATGCCGCGGATCGCGTCCACGGTGTCGTCGGCGAGGACCCGCCCGCGGCCGATCACGACCACCCGGTCGGCGAGCGCCTCGATCTCTTCGAGGTAGTGGCTGGTCAGTACCACCGTCCCGCCCTGCTTCGCGAAGTCGCCGACCGCGTCCCAGAGCGCGCGGCGCGCCTGCACGTCGAGGCCGGTCGTCGGTTCGTCGAGGAAGACCAACCGCGGCCTGCCGACGAACGCCAGCGCCACGGCCAGCCGGCGGCGCTGCCCGCCGGACAGGCCGCCGGTCTGCCGCCGTGCCAGGTCCGCGATGCCGAACCGCTCCAGCAGTTCCGCCGGCGGCACCGGGTCGGGGTGGTGCGCCGCGACGAACGCCACGCACTCGTGCACCCGCAGCGTGCCCGGCAGCCCGGTCTCCTGCGGCGTCACGCCGATCCGCTGGCGGCTCGCCGGATCGCGCGGATCTCTGCCGAACAGCTCCACGGTGCCGCTCGTCGGCCGCCGCAGCCCCACCAGCAGGTTGATCAGGGTCGACTTGCCGGCCCCGTTGGGCCCCAGCATGCCGACGACGCCCCCTTCGGGGATGTCGAGCGTCACTCCGTCGAGCGCGACGGTGTCACCGTAGCGGCGGGTGACGTCGACGGTACGGGCGAGCAGCACCTACGCCTCCTTGGGGGGATCGATGAGGGCTCTGACGGCGGCGGTGTAGTCGTCGAACGCGACGCGCCCCCGTCGGGTCAGGCCGGCCGAGGTGGTCGGCGTGCGGCCGCGGAAGGACTTGACGACCTCGACGTATCCGGCCTGTTCGAGCTTGGTGAGGTGGACCGACAGGTTGCCGGCGGTCATGTCGAGGATCTGCTGGAGCCGCGGGAAGGTCATGCGGTCGCCGTCGGCGAGGCTGGACAGCGCGGCCATGATGCGGAGCCTTGCCTGCGCGTGGATCACGGGATCGAGGTCCGTCACCGGCGTCTTTCCTTGATCCACAGCAGCAGCCCGAACAGGATCAGCCCGCCACCGCCGCCGGTCGCGATGAGCAGCGAGTGCCAGCCGGGCCCGGCGTGCACGCCCACGATGTTGATCACCGTCAGCCAGGCCCCGAGCAGGAACATGTGCCGCGAGAACCAGATGGCGGCGCCGCACATGTACATCACGCCGACCGTCCCGACGCAGACCGACGCCCACAGCAGCCCCCGCTCGGACTGGGGCAGGAAGTCGTCGAACCGGCTGACGGTGGAGCCGATGCCGCCGAACGCGAAGAACCAGGCGAACCCGTAGGCGGCGCCCCGCCGGGACGACCGGCCTTCGACGTGCCGTCCCCGGACGGTGGAGACGGTGACGGTACTGACCATGGCGAGCGCCATCAGGACGAAGAGGCTGGCGAGCGGCAGCCAGGCGGGCAGGTCGACGAAGACGCGGCCGTCCGGCCCGTAGCGCAGGAAGAGCAGCCCGAACCCGATCAGCCAGGCGCTGCCCCAGGGCAGGTAGTAGACCAGCGGGTTGAACCCGACGCTCCGGCTGGCCGCGTCCTGCTCACGCTGGATGAGCGCGAGCGACTCGGCGGGTGACGCGGGTGGGGCATCATCGTCGGCGGGGGCCATGTAAACAACTTTACGCCATAAACCTCTTTATGCAATCCCTCGATGATCTTGGACTCCTTCGTTGGTTCGCCCAAGTGCGGTTATTTGCCGGTGAAGCGCCTGAGCGCTCGGCGCTGCGGTGTGCAGTGCGGCGTCGGGCGCGAGCCGGACGCCCGGTGGTTCGGGGCGGGAAGTGGCCCGTTCAAGGTGCGCGATGACGCCTTTGATGTCGGTGCCGCGTGCTGGCGCTCTCGGTCGAGGCAGCTGTGCCTCGGCCGGTGCGCGGTTGGGACCTCGCTCGGCCGGGATGTTGCTCGGCCGGGATGTTGCTCGGCTGGAGGTGCTGCTCGGCCGGGACGCTGCTGGGCCCGAGGTGCTGCTCGGCTGGGATGTTGCTCGGCTGGAGGTGCTGTTCGGCTGGGACGCCGCTCGGCTGGGGCACTGCTTGGCCGGGGTGCTGTTCGGCTGGGAAGCGGTGGCGGCTGCCTCGGATCGGCTGGCTGCGGCTGTGGTGGCTGTGGTCTGCGCACAGTCTGGCGACGGCCAGGGCCGGCTTCGCACAGCGACCGCCGACTCCTCCCCTGGGGGTGCACCCGCAGTTGCCCGTCGGTCTGGACCTTTTCATGATCCGGAAGACTTCGCGCTGCCTGGCGGCGTCAAGTCTTCCGGATCATCGACATAGACATGTACAGATGCACCAAGATGTCCAAATTGCCGGGATGGGCATTGAGTAGCTTCGTGATCGCGGAGCTTTTGGGGCCTGGAGCCCCGCGGAAACTCCGCGATCATGAAGTCTGCCCGAGAAGGGCGGCGACGGCGCAGGCGATCGGACGCCACCCAACGCCATGGTGGACCGGACCGCAGACATGGCACGGTCTGGGGAGCAGGCATCGACGGTGATGTCCATAGCATTTGGGAAATTCGTTCCGGAGGGGCTGCCATGACGGACTTCCACGACTTCCGCGACTTCCAGATCAGCGGCTTCCAGCCAGGTGACCCGGGCATACACGACACGCACACTGAAAGCGACGCGTTCCACTACAGCCCGACGGTGCGGGAGTACGACCGGAACGGTGACGGAGTGGTGGACCTGATCGGCGCCGACACCGACCACGACGGCGTGGACGACGCCTGGCAGTACGACACCGACGGCGACCGGATCATCGACACGGTCGGATACGACATCAACGGCGACGGCGGGATCGACAAGTGGGACTACGACCGCAACGCCGACGGGCTCATCGACGAGGTGCGGATCGACGGTGACCAGGACGACCGGCCGCAACTCATCGTCGAGGACTACGACTACGACGGGAAGTTCGACCTGCAGACCTGGGATCTCGCCGAGCGGGAGGAAGAGGGTCCGTGGGACCCGCTCGGCCCGCGTGGCGGCGACACCGCGCCCGCCATGCCGCACTGGGGACCGAACGCTCACTATGGCAACGCCTGACCCGGCGCATCCTGCCCACCCGGGCGGACGCTCACCGCGGAGCCACCCGGCTCGACCTGTCCGAACCTGCCGTTCCCCTCGCGTGCCCTACCGGGTGTCGGAGATGTGTCGCTGGTGGCATCTGGTGAAAGCCGGGGAATGAGGCTCACATCTGGACGACGACCTTCCCCTTGGCGTGGCCCTGTTCCAGATAGGCGAAGGCCTCGGCGATCTGCTCGAACGGGAAGACTCGGTCGCTCACTGTCTTGAGCTTGCCCTTGTCTACCAGGTCGGCCAGCAGGCCGAGATCCTCTCCGCTGGGGTGCATGAACATGTACCGGTAGCCGGCCCCCCTTCGCCGGGCCTCGCGGCGGATCTTGGCGCTGGCTGCCCACAGCACGGCAGTCACCAGGGGGCCGGCGCCCAGGTCCACGCGAGCGGTTGTCGCATCGGGAACCCCTGCGATGGAGACCGTTTTGCCTCCCCGTTTGAGGATGGCGAAGCTGTTCATCAGGTCCTGCCCGCCGGTCAGGTCGAAGGCGCCGTCATAGTCGACAAGGAGGTCCTCGAACTTCTGCGTCCGGTAGTCGATGACCGTCTCGGCCCCGAGCGACCGCACCAGTTCCTCGCCGCGGGGTGACGCGGTGGTGGCCACCTTCGCCCCCATCCAGACGGCGAGCTGAATGGCGAGGGTGCCGACACCCCCGGCTCCGCCGGAGATGAACACCCGGTCGCCCGCGGTCACGGCCAGTTCGTCGCGCAGCGCCTGCAGGGCGGTCAAACCGGCCAGCGGCAGCCCGGCCGCATCGGCGAAGTCCAGCGCCTTCGGCATCTTCGCCACCAGGGTCTCGTCCACGACGACGAAGGGGGCGTAGGCACCCAGCCTCGTCTTGTCCACCCTGGCGAACACCCGGTCCCCGACCGCGAAACGCGTGACACCAGCGCCGATCCTATCGACCACACCGGACAGTTCACTGCCCGCCACCATGGGCAGGTCGAGGCGGTTCAGCAGCCGCATCTTGCCATCGCGGATCTTGTAGTCGATGGGGTTCAGCCCCGCGGCCCGGACGCGGATGAGCATCTCGCCGTCGCTCGGCGCGGGCTCGGGGACGTCCCGCAGTTCCATCGCGCTCGCGTCCCCGTATCGGGTCAATACGTATGCCTGCATGTGAACTACCTGCTTTCGCTGCCTTGTGCGGTACGGGCCTTCTGCGATGTCACCGTGACGACCGCATGGACCCGATCGGCGACCGCCTCCGGAGTCGAGGCGTCGAATTCGCCGTCGCACAACTGCGCCGACACTCCGATGTTCAGCGGATGCCGTAGACGTCGCCGCGAAGCCGGATCGACAGAACGTAGACGGTTCTGGTCTCCTCGTCGATCCGGTACACCACGCGGCAGGTGCCCAGATGCGCCGAGCGCACGCCCTCGGACGGGCCTTCCAGCTCGCCGCCGAGCCGATGCGGATTCGTGGGCAGCCGTTCAGTGACAAAGATGTACGCCGCCCACGCCACCGCTTCCGGTAGCCCGGTCTCCAGCGTACGCCGCGCCGGATCGGTGAGTTTCACGCGCCATCGCCTGGATTCCGGCTCTGTCACGCGGCGCCCCGGCCGCGGCGTGCCCGCATCACGTCGCCCAGGTCCTCAGCGTCGGTGAGCCGTCCGGCCGCGATGTCTTCTTCCGCCTCACGGATGTCCGCGACGGGACGGCGCCGGTGGGGTGCTCCGCGATTTTCGACCGCCGCGCCCGGGTCTTCGTGGCGGCCCAGTTCGGGACCCTGGCCGGCGTACTGCTCGTCGACCGGGTCCAGCGTCCAGCGGGGTCTGTGCCGGTTGCTGTGATCTTTGCCGTACGCCGGTCGTCACCGGGGTTGGCGAACAGGTCCAGGCGATCTTCAACCGAGGTGATCAGCCGGTGCCGTGTTCAGTAGCCAGGCCAGCGGCATCTTGGTGGCGACCTCGTACTCGCCCGACCTTCCGAGGTGATGCAGCGTGACGGTCAGGGCGGCATCCCGGTCGACGACCCAGTAGCGCGGAATGCCCGCTGCGGCGTACTCGTGCCGCTTGACCATCTCGTCCAGGCGACTGGCGATTGCGGCGTGCTCGGAGTCGGGCAGCGGCATGACCGACAGTGCTCCCTCTGGACTGATCTCATACCGATGTCCATGAGGGTCCTCGGGGCGGCATCCTAACCGTTGCGCCGCACTCAAAACCCCACCTCAACCCGGTCACGGCCGGTGTGGAACGTCGGTAACGGCTGGCCGGCCCCACCGTTGCCCGCACGGTTGCTGTACAGCCGGCCCCGCATGTGTCGTTGTCACTGGTGGGCACGGTTGGGTTCGAACCAGCGACCCCCGCCTGTAAGGCGGCCGGATTTCCGCAGCTCAGAACCCCTGTCCTGGGCTGTTGTGCCCCTCGCGTGCCTCAGTGTCGGCCGTGCCCCCGTTGGCATCAGCCGCACCGAGACCGTTGAGGTCGCCGTGCCCTACGCAGGCGACGAGACACGGTTCGTCTGCCGCGAAGAACAGGATGAACGAGCACACCGGCGCCTTCAGACGGACTCTGCCCAGCCGAACCGGCCTGCTGCCGTACTCCGCCAACTGCTCAAGCCCGACTTCGTACCCGACGGTGCCAACCCCGTTCTCCCGAAGCAGTTCGTACCGCCAGCCCCAGGTGTACAGCATCTCGAACGCTGGCGCCCGAGCCTCAAAGACCGTCAGTTCGGCGCCCAGGCGCAGCGCGGTCTTGCACGCCTCACCCGCCGCGCCGGCGGTGTCCAGGAGGGTTTGCACTTCGGCTCTGTTCACGAGCCAGCATCCTTGCGCAGCGTGGCCGGCCGCCCAAGCGATGCACGGACGACCGGCCTCCATCATCAACATCAATTCGCAACCACCGGGGAGCCGCGACGTCAGCGGATCCCATAGACATCGCCGCGGAGTCGGATCGACAGCACGTAGACCGTTCGGGTCTCCTCATCTATCCGGTACACGACGCGGTAGGTGCCCAAGTGGGCCGAGCGCATGCCCTCGTACGGACCTTCCAGTTCGCCGCCGAGCCGATGTGGGTTCGTGGGCAGCCGTTCAGTGATGAACGTGTAAGCCGCCCACGCCACCGCTTCCGGTAGCCCTGTTTCCAGCGCGCGTCGCGCCGGACCGGTGAGCTTCACACTCCACGGCTCGCTCGCGGGTTGCGTCACGCGGCGCCCCGGCGGCGTGCTCGCATCACGTCACCCAGGTCCTCAGCGTCGGTCACCCGACCGGCCGCAATGTCCTCTTCCGCCTCGCGGATGTCCGCGACGGCCGCAGCGTCGGACAGGATCGCCACGGTCTCACGCAACGCCCGCAGTTCCTCGAACGACACCAGCACCGCCGCCGGCTCACCGTTGCGGGTGATCTCGACGTTGTCGTGCGTGGTCGCCACAGCGGCCACCAGTTCGGACAACCGGGCCTTGGCGTCGGTCACGTTGAGGATCTGCGTCATAGTCCGAATTCTAGTCCGATCCGCCAACCCGATCCACATGTCTCCAGCCGCTGCGCCCCTCGCCTGCTCCGGTTCTATGGGCCGTCCGCTGCCGGCGGTGTGACACCGAAGCCGGCCTGCTCGGTGTATCCGATCGCTGACCACCGTTCGATCGCGACAGCGTGGATAGCCTTTGCGATGATCCAGTCAAGGTGCCGCGCTGCGCGCGTCGCTGGCTGGAGCGGTTGGCCGGCTGGTCGTCCTGTCGCGGCACGCCGTTGATTCTTTGGGCTCCCGCGACGCCCGTCGTGGTCCGAGCCGCCGCTCCCGCGGCCTCGCCCTCCGTGTGTAGTCGCGCTCTCTGCCTCCGGCGGGACCTCGGACTCCGGGGGCGCTCCGCTCCCGCACGCCGTCGGCCAGGTCGAGCCGAGCAGACCGGCGCCGCCCGCGCCAGGCCGAGTCGCTTCGCGGTCGCCGTCGGCGAGCCTGGCCCGGCCGGCGCCGCCCAGTTCCCTGTGGGGTGGCCGACGGTCCGCTACCGGACCGGGGAGTGGGGCGTGCTGCTTTCTTTACGCCGCTCGCGCTCGGCCTGCTGGCGGCGCAAGCGCCGGCATCGGCCGGCGCGGCGGCGTTGGGAGGGGCCGTTTCCCGGTCGAAGCGTCGTGCCCCGCGTGTCCCATGGCACGGTCAATTACGGTCAACGAGGGGCGCCGGCGGCGCAGGACGGACCCGGACAACCGGAGCGGAAAACCGGCCCTGAGCTGGGCGAAAACCAGATCAATAACCTGTGGGCACGGTTGGGTTCGAACCAACGACCCCCCGCTTGTAAGTTCTGCCCGATCCGTCCGTCGCGGTCCATTCGGGTCCGTCATGTGCGGAGACGATTCGTCGGTGGTCCGGGCCGTCCTCGGAAGGTCGCGGCGGTTGCCGTAATCGTTGCCGCAAGAAGGCACGGCCTACCGGAGGAGGTGGGGCAGTCGACGTGTTGCTGGTGTCGGGCGGACTTGGTGGCGGCGACGCGGGCGGCTTCAGCCCAGGTGATCCGCCGGTGCCGTGTTCAGCAGCCAGGCCAGCGGCATTTTGGTGGCCACCTCGTACTCGCCTGACCGGCCGAGCTGGTGCAGCGTGACGGTCGGCGCGGCATCCCGATCGACTACCCAGTACCGAGGGATGCCGGCCGCCGCGTACTCGTGCCGTTTGACCATCTCGTCCATCGCCTCGGAGCCCGGAGACACGATCTCGACGACCAGCAACAGATCGGTTAGGGCAAGCCAGACGCTGCGCGGTTGCGGCTTTGACCAGAGGGTCAGGTCCGGAATGCGGGCGCCTTCGCCGGTGGGCCCGCTGATGCGGATGCCGGCCGCCTGAAGGACCTGCTCGGCAGGCCAACCGGCGACGGCGAGCCAGACCAGCAGACGGCTGGCGATCGCGGCGTGCTCAGAGTCGGGCAGCGGCATGACCGACAGCGCTCCCTCGGGGCTGATCTCGTACCGATGCCCGTGTGGGTCCTCGGCGATCATCGCGGCGAGGTCGTCGAGCGTGATGACGGAGGGCATGTGCCGACCGACGCTTCCTGCGCTCATGGTGGCCATCCTATCGGCGCCGGCCCTAACCGGACGCACCCGATCCGCGCCAGCTGAGTCGAGTCGTTGTCGTACGGTTGCCGTAAGGGCCAGCTCACGCGGGGCGTGTTTGTGCTGGTGGGCACGGTTGGGTTCGAACCAACGACCCCCCGCTTGTAAGGCGGGTGCTCTTCCACTGAGCTACGCGCCCCGGATCTTCGGCGGGATCACCCGCCGAAGATGGGTACCCAGATGTTACCCGAGCGCCCCACCAGCCCCACCCGGCATTACTGACCTGCGGGCCGGAGGGGCTCACAGGGCCGCGATCGCCGTCCGCCAGGCCTCCTGGTCGCGGGCGGTCCCGGGGCCTGTCGCCTCCGCGAACCGCACCACGCCCGCCGAGTCTATGAGGAACGTGCCGCGGTTCGCGAAGCCCGCCTTCTCGTTGAACACGCCGTACGACCGGGCCACCGCGCCGTGCGGCCAGAAATCCGACAGCAGCGGGAAGTCGAAGCCCTCGCGGTCGGCCCACACCTTGTGGCTGTACGGCGAGTCGACGCTGACTGTCAGAACCTGGACGCCTTCGTTCTGGAAGGCATCGAGATTGTCCCGTACTGCCCCCAATTCTCCCTGGCAGGTGCCGGTGAACGCGAGCGGGTAGAAGACCAGGAGGACGGCTTTCCGGCCCCGGAACGCCGACAGCTGGACCTCCTGATTGTTCTGGTCTTTGAGGACGAAGTCCGGCGCCTCGTATCCGACTTCCAGAGTCACGACACGAGCATGCCAGGTGTCGTACCGGGGGCCTACACTCGCCCGCATGGCAGCAGCGGGTCCACGTCTGGGCATCGACTTCGGGACCTCCCACACCGTCGCGCTGATCGCTTGGCCGGACGGGAGGGTTCGCCCGTTGCTGTTCGACGGATCGCCGCTGCTCCCGTCCTCGGTCTATGCGCAGACCGACGGCGCGGTGCTGGTCGGCCGCGACGCCGTCCACGCCGCGCGCGTCGACCCGTCGCGGTTCGAGGCCAGCCCGAAGCGGCGCATCGACGACGGCACCGTGCTGCTCGGCGACCGGGAGGTCACCGTGCCGGCGCTGATCGGGGCCGTGCTCTCGCACGTCGCGCAGGAGGCCACCCGGGTCGCGGGCGGGCCGGTCAGCGCCGTGACGATGACGCACCCGGCGGCCTGGGGCGTGTCCCGCCGTCTTGCCCTGGTCGAGGGCGCCAAGCTCGCGGGCCTGCCCCAGCCGGCCCTCATGCCGGAGCCGGTCGCCGCCGCGCATTATTTCGCGGGTGTACTGCGCAAGCCGCTGGACGCCGACCAGGGCCTCCTCGTCTACGACTTCGGTGGCGGCACCTTCGACGCGAGCATCGTGACCCGTGCCGGTGAGGGCTTCGACGTGCGAGCCGTAGACGGCATCGACGACCTCGGCGGCCTCGACCTCGACGCGCTGATCGTCGACTACGCGAAGCAGCAGCTCGCCGATCCCGACGTCTGGGGCCGCCTGGAGAGCCCGCAGACCACCGAGGACCGCCGCCACCGCCGCCTGCTGTGGGACGACGCCCGCATCGCCAAGGAGATGCTGTCCCGGACCGCCGCGACCGGCCTGCACGTGCCCATCCTCGCCGCCGACGTCAACATCACCCGTGACGCCTTCGAGGAGCGTGCCCGTCCGCTGCTGGAGCAGACGGTCCGTACGACTTCTGCGGTGGTCCGCTGGGCCGGCCTGGACAAGGCCCGGCTCGCCGGCGTCTTCCTCGTCGGCGGATCGAGCCGCATCCCGCTGGTGGCCACGCTCCTGGAGCGCGACCTCGGCCTCGCCCCGACGATCATCGAGCAGCCCGAGATGGTCGTGGCCGAGGGCAGCCTCCGCGCCTGGGTCAACATCGGCGCCCCGACCGCCCAGCCGGTCAGCGGTGCCCCGGGCGGCGCGGGAGCAGCAGGTGCCGGCGCGGCGGCAGGGGCCGGGGCAGCGATGGCCGGAGCGGCCGCGGCCCAGGCGGCGACACCTTCGGGCCCGACACCGCCCGGCGGCTTCCCGCAGTCCGCCCAGCCCGGCCACCCAGCACCGGCCGCGTTCCAGCAGGGTGCCCAGCCACAGCAGGGTCAGCCCGGCTATCCGGGCGCGGGACAGCCAGGCGAGGCGGGAGCCCAGCCCGGTCCGCCTGGATATCCGGGTCAGGGGCAGCCGGGCCAGGCAGGACCGGGGCAGCCCGGCTACCCAGGCCAGGGCCAGCCCGGCTATCCAGGCGCTGGGCAACCCGGCCAGCCAGGAACCGGCCAGGGTCAGCCCGGTCAGTCCGGCTATCCGGGCGTCGGGCAACCCGGCCAGCCGGGAGCCGGCCAGGGCCAGTCCGGCTATCCGGGCGCCGGGCAATTCGGGCAGCCCGGAGCAGGCCACGGCCAGCCCGGTTACCCGGGCGCCGGGCAACCCGGCCAGCCAGGAGTGGCCCAGCCGGGCGCAGGACAGCCCGGAGCAGGGCAGCCGGGAGCCGGCTTCCAGCAGGTCAACCCCGCCGCGTACCACCATGGGCCCACCACGCCGCCCGGAGGGGCCGCGCCGATCAGTGCCGTGCCCATGAGCGGCGGGCCGGTGAGCGGTGCCCCCGTCAGCGCCGCCCCGGTGAGTCCCGTCAGCCCGGCCGCGTATCAGGCAGGGCAGGCCAGGCCGGTCAGTTCGGCGCCGGTGAGCCCGGTCGGGCCGAGGGCGTACGGCGCCGATGCGGAGGCCACCCAGCCGATCCGTCCGGCGACACCCATCCCGGCGCAGGCTCCGGCACCGGTCTACATCTCGCCTGCCGCGATGCCGGCCGTGTATGCGTCGCCGGCGTTGCGGGAGGAGCCGCCGACGCCACCGCCGCCGTCCCGGCCCCGCCGCAACCTGGCGGTGCCGATGCTGGTCGGGCTCCTTGTGCTGGCGCTGGCGCTGGCCGGATACGTCGTGTTCCGCGACCGCAAGGCCGGCGACCAGCAGGGCGCCACGCCCTCGTCCACGACGCCGAGCGCGGCGCCCCAGACGAGCCGCAGCCCGCGCGTCATCCCGCAGGACTACAGGCGGGAGCAGCGGCCCTTCTGGGTGCCCGAGGGCTGGCGCCAGATGCAGATCGGTGACGTCGACGACGTCTGGCGCAACCAGGACGAGTCCGAGGGCGGCCGCTGCGAGGCGGCCTCGGAGACGCTGCGCGTGACGACGGTCGACAAGGGGCTGACCGGCTGCACGCTGAAGCAGCCGCTCGACACCAGTCTCACCGACTCCGCCATCGAGGCGAAGGTCCACCTGACCAGTGGCTGTGCCGGCATGTGGCTGCGCACCGGCGACAAGGGCTACGTGCTCGCGTACTGCGCCGACGGTACCGCCCGCATCCACCGCCTCGGCGACAGCGCCCCGAGCCAGAACAACACGCTCGAGGAGTGGACGTACAAGACCGATTCGGATGCGTACGTGGCATTCGTCGTCACCGGCACGACGCTGAACTTCTACATCGGGGGCATGCAGTTCGGGCCGATCAGCGACGCGGAGATCCTGAAGGGCCGGACCAACCTGGGCGCGTTCGCGAGCACCGGCGCGGCCGACGTCGAGTTCTCCGACGTGCGGGTCTTCACGCCGCAGTCCCCGACGAACGCAGGCGGCGGCAGCCCGAAGAGCTCGCCGTCGACGACGAGATCGGGCTGGTCGTCGGGCTCGCCAACGAAGTCTCCCAGCTGGAAGCCGACGCCGACGAGCACGGCGGACTAGCTCAGCGGCGAGACCTGGCGGCGCGGGGCGCGACGAGGCGCGCGGCGGTCCAGTCCTTGCCGGCGTTGACCGTGGAGGTCTGCTGCAACCCCGCGGTGGGCGCCGACTCGTTGATCTCGCTCGGCTCGACGTGTCCCGGGCGGCCGGCCTTGGGCGTGAGTAGCCACACCACGCCGTTGTCCGCCAGTGGGCCGAGCGCGTCGATGAGCGTCTCGACCAGGTCGCCGTCGTCGTCGCGCCACCAGAGCAGCACCACGTCGACGACCTCGTCGGTCTCCTCGTCAACCAGTTCCCCGCACCGGTCGATCAGGACGTCGCGGAGATCCTGGTCGACGTCGTCGTCGTACCCCATCTCCATAACGACCATGCCCGGTTCGACTCCGAACCGGTCCGCCAGGCTCTTCACCTCGGCCTGACCCGCGGTCGCGTTCACTGTCCACTGCCTCCTGTCGAAACACCACTGTTAGCGCGTAGTCCACACAGTACGGGCCGTCAACGCAAGTGGCGCACCGATGCGATCGAAAAACTATCGGTCCAAGTTACCGGGCCAACAGGGATCTCGCGCCCTGGACGACCTGTTCCTCGGACACCAGGATGTGGTTGGCGGCCGGTCCGAGCGGCACGAACGAGTCGACGGCGGCCACGCGCCGGGCGACCCCGACGTATCCGGCGTCGACCAGGGCCGCGATGATCCCCTCGCCGACGCCGCCCGAGCGGCGGGTCTCGTCCACGACCAGCACCCGGCCGGTGTCCGAGGCGTGCTTGATGATGTCGCCGACCGGCAGCGGCGCGAGCCACCGCAGGTCGACGACCCGGCAGGCGATGCCCTCCCCGGCGAGCCGGGCGGCGGCCCGCAGCGACAGCCGCACCCCGTTGCCGAAGGTGATGATCGTCAGGTCGTCGTTGGGCCCGCTGGCGTACGCCCTGGCGCGGCCGATCGGCACATGGATGGCGGACCATTCGCTCGGCGGTGCGTAGTCGGACAGCCACCAATCGTCGTTCTCGGAGTGCAGGTCGCGGGTGTGGTACAGCGCGATCGGCTCCAGGAAGACGCAGACGCTGCCGTCGACGATGGCGCTGGCCAGGCACGTGCGCAGCATCGGCGCGGCGTCCTCGGCCCGGGCGGGTGCGGCGACGACCAGGCCCGGGATGTCGCGGAGCACGGCCAGGGCGTTGTCGTTGTGGAAGTGCCCGCCGAAGCCGAGCTGGTACGCCAGGCCGGCGACCCGCACGACCATCGGGTTGTGGAAGGCGCCCTGCGAGAAGAACTGCATGGTGGCGGCCTCGCCGCGCAGCTGGTCCTCGGCGTTGTGGAGGTAGGCCAGGTACTGGATCTCGGGCACCGGCAGCATGCCGGCCAGCCCGGCGCCGAGGCCGAGGCCGAGGATGCTGGTCTCGTCGAGGAGGGTGTCGAAGACCCGGGTGCCGCCGAACCGGTCCCGCAGGCCCTTGGTGACCCCGTAGACGCCGCCCTTCGCGGCGATGTCCTCGCCGAAGAGGACCATCTGCGGATATGCCAGCATCGCGTCCGTCAGGGTCGCGTTGATGGTCTGGGCGAGGGTCAGCGGACCGGCCCGCTCGGGCAGGCGGCCGTTGAAGGCGGCGGCGCGGGTCGGCGGGTGCCCGTTGCCGCCGGGCCGTCCGTTCGGGACCGTAGCGGCGGCGTCGACGCCCTCGGGAACCTCCTCGGCGGCGGGCTCACCGGCAGGCTCGGGCCATTCGTCCTCGTCGTCGGCGGCGACCTCGGAAGGCACCGGGGAATCATCCCCGGAACCATCCCCGTCCTCGCGCGCGGGCTCGTCCGGGACCTCGTCGGTGCCGTCCGGCGCGGCGGCACCGGGCTGACCGGCGGAAGGCGCCTCGCCGAGGGCCCACAGCGGCTCGCCGCCCGCCATCCGCGGCGCGGCGGCACCGGCGGGCGTGAACTCCAGGTCGTCACCGATCGAGGCGACGTCGCCGTCCTCCTCGTCGATCAGCTGGGTGGCCGCGTCGCTGACCGCCCGCGACACCCGCACCGGCCGGCGGGGCGCCAGCGGGGCGGTGACCTCCGAGGCGCTGGCCAGCTTCGGCTCGCCGAGCACCTCCTCGGCGACCCGGCGCACCTCCCAGCCCAGCTCGTCGTAGCGGGCCATCAGCTCGGCCGGGGTCGCCACCCCCGCGTCGACGAGCAGCCTTGCGGTGCGCACCAGCGGGTCGCGGGCCAGGTCGGCGGCGATGTCGACCGGCGAGCGGTAGGCCATCTCGGCGTCGGCGCCGGCGTGGCCCATCAGCCGGACCGTGGTCAGGTGCAGGACGGCGGGCCTGCGATACCGCCGGACCCACGCCGCCGCCTCCGCGGCCCGGTCGTAGGTGGCGGCGCTGTCACAGCCGTCGGCCGCGTAGTACCGCACGCCGGGCCGGCTCTGCAGGGCGGCGGTGACCCAGCCGTCGGGCGAGCGGACGCTGATCCCGAGGCCGTTGTCCTCGCAGACGAACAGCAGCGGCAGCTTGATGCCGACGTGGTCGCACCAGCCGGCGGTGTTGAACGCCGCGGTGGCGGCGGCGTGGTTGACCGAGGCGTCGCCGAAGGAGCACACGACGACGGCGTCCGCGGGCCAGCCGTGCCCGTTGGCATGCGGGTTGACCCGGCGGCCGCGGCCCAGCGCGTACGCCACGCCGACCGCCCGCGGCAGGTGTGAGGCGATCGTCGACGTGGTCGGGATGACGTGCAGGTCGGCGTGGCCGAAGACCTTGTGCCGGCCGCCGGCGATCGGCTCCCGCGACGAGGCGACCACCCCGCGCAGCACGTCACGGACCGGGTCGCTGCCGGCGACCTGACCGGCGCGCATGCAGTAGAAGCCGCCGGAGCGGTAGTGCAGCAGGGCCGGGTCGGTCGGGCGCAGCGCGGCCGCGACCGCGGCGTTTCCCTCGTGACCGGACGAGCCGATCGTGTAGTAACCGGCGTCGAAGCTGCGCAGCCACCGGGCGGCGAGGTCGAGGTGGCGGCTCGTGGATTGGGCGTCGTAGAGCGCCCGGGCCTGCGTGCCGGTGAGTGCGGTGTCGTCCCGCACCGGCTCGTCGAGGTCCCGGATGACCGTGGTGGCGACAAGCCCGGCAAGCTCCGCACGGAAGCGCTCGTCGAGATCCTGAGGGGTGGTCACGCTCGACAGCATGGCCGAAAACGGTCATCGGATGCCACTCTGACCCGTCCATCCGGGCGGATCCGATGCCTTGCGGCTACGCCTCCCCGCGCTCCGCAAGGGCTCTGTACTGCGGGGAGTCGAGGAAACCCGGCACCAGAGCCGCGGCGGTCACGCCCAGGTCGCGCGAAAGCGCCTCCTCGGGTGTGAGGAACACCATCGCCTGCCCCTCGCCGAGCACCACGTCGTCCTGGGTGGCGTCGGTCGGCCCGCAGAACACGTGCATCTCCACCAGGCCGTCCACGGTGGACACCGACGGCCGGGTGCGGGTGTCGTAGTGCTCCAGCACGTCGGCGGTCAGGCCGGTCTCCTCCAGCACCTCCCGGCGGGCCGCGTCGATCGGCGTTTCGCCGTCTTCGATCTTGCCGCCGGGCATGGCCCACTGGTTCGGTGACACCTTGGCGTGCCGATCACGGTGTTGCATGAGGAGCCGGCCCTGGGGGTCGACGAGGAACACGACGGCGACGCGGCGCTCGATCACGACATCAATCCTCACGCGCCACGGCCCGAAGGCCGTGCAGAAACGCGGTTCATTCAGGCTTCATCCCCGCAGGAACGAGAAGCGGACCTGGCGGGTGGTGTTGTCGCCGTTGGGGTCCACCAGGCAGATCGACTGCCAGGTGCCCAGGGCGAGGCGACCGCCGACGACCGGCAGGGTCGCATACGGCGCGACGAACGCCGGCATGACGTGGTCCCGGCCGTGGCCGGGGGAGCCGTGCCGGTGCCGCCAGCGGTCGTCGGCCGGCAGCACGTCGTCGAGGGCACGCAGGAGGTCGTCGTCGCTGCCGGCGCCGGTCTCGATGATCGCCACACCGGCGGTCGCGTGCGGGACGAAGACGTGCAGCAGCCCGTCGCCCTGCCCCGCCACGAAGCGGTTCGCCTCGTCGGTGATGTCCCGGACGACCGGCCGCGAGCCGGTCCGGACGGTGATGACCTCGGTGTGCATCGGCACAGTGTCGCAGGCCCCATCAGTCGCTGGAGCTGGAGCCGGAGTCGCTGGAGCCCGAGTCGCTGGAACCGGAGCTGGAGCTCGAGCCGGAGTCGCTCCAGCTCGATCCCGAGTCGTTCGACGACCAGCCCGAGCCGGCGTGGTGATGATGGTCATGGTGGATCGTATGGCCATACGAATGGAACGACGGACCTGAGTCGTGAGACGACGAGGACGGCGGCGGGTGGTTGCCGGGAACCCAGTTCGGTCCGAGCGGGTCGTGGTCGTGGTGCACGGACGGGCCCGCGCCGCTGCGGAGGTGGTGGACCGCCGGCCGGGTCGCCTTGCGGATCACCGCGACGACGGCGACCACGGCGATGATCACGGCGACCGTGACGATGCCGCAGGGGAGCAGGAGCCACCAGGCGGAGTTGCCGGAGGAGTTGTCGGACACGGGCGGCACCGTAACCGACGTGAGAGGCTGGAATACTGAATGAGTCGCCGTCCCGTCAATAGCGAAACACCACAGAAGTTCTCGGCGAGAAGTTACCCATGGGTATCGTGTCGCGCGTCGCAGTTGGTGTCCCGTAGACGTGACGGACGGCACGAGGGGCAGGCAGGATGGGACATGGGCTCACACAACGGCCATGAACCAGCGAGCCACACCCCAGAGGCCACCCAGACCGGTCGCAGCGCGCCATGCCGTCGTCCTCCGGTCGCGAGCAATTAGAAGGAACGCCTGTGTCCACCGAACGCAAGCGCCCAGTGATCAGCGACGGCCTGCCGAGTCAACTGCCGGACATCGACCCTGAGGAGACCACCGAATGGGTCGAGTCGCTGGATGGAGTTATCGACGAGCGCGGCACCAAGCGCGCCCGATACGTGATGCTGCGCCTGCTGGAGCGTGCCCGGGAGCGACAGGTCGGCGTCCCGCCGCTCACCACCACCGACTACATCAACACCATCCCGCCGGAGCGTGAGCCCTGGTTCCCGGGTGACGAGCACGTCGAGCGGCGCATCCGCGCCTACATCCGGTGGAACGCCGCGATGCTCGTCCAGCGCGCCCAGCGTCCCGACGTGGGTGTCGGCGGTCACATCTCGACCTTCGCGAGTGCCGCCAGCCTCTACGAGGTCGGCTTCAACCACTTCTTCCGCGGCAAGGACCACCCGGGCGGCGGTGACCAGGTCTTCTTCCAGGGTCACGCCTCCCCGGGCATGTATGCGCGGGCGTTCATGGAGGGCCGGCTCAGCGAGCAGCAGCTCGACGGGTTCCGCCAGGAGTTGTCGCACCGCGGCCTCGGCGGCGGTCTGCCCAGCTACCCGCACCCGCGGCTCATGCCGAGCTTCTGGGAGTTCCCGACGGTCTCCATGGGCCTCGGCGGCATCAACGCGATCTACCAGGCGCGTTTCAACCGATACCTGCACAACCGGGGCTTCAAGGACACGTCCGGCCAGCACGTATGGGCGTTCCTGGGCGACGGCGAGATGGACGAGCCGGAGACCCTCGGCGCGATCGGCGTCGCGGCCCGCGAGGAGCTCGACAACCTCACCTTCGTGATCAACTGCAACCTGCAGCGCCTCGACGGCCCGGTCCGCGGCAACGGCAAGATCATGCAGGAGCTGGAGGCCTTCTTCCGGGGCGCCGGCTGGAACGTGATCAAGGTCGTCTGGGGCCGTGAGTGGGACCCGCTGCTCGCCGCCGACACCGACGGTGCGCTGGTCAACCTGATGAACGTCACGCCCGACGGCGACTACCAGACGTTCAAGGCGGAGTCCGGTGCCTACGTCCGCGAGCACTTCTTCGGCCGTGACCCGCGCACCCGCAAGATGGTCGAGCACCTCAGCGACGACCAGATCTGGAACCTCAAGCGGGGTGGCCACGACTACCGCAAGCTCTACGCGGCGTACAAGGCGGCCACCGAGCACACCGGCCAGCCGACGGTCATCCTCGCCAAGACGATCAAGGGCTGGACGCTGGGCTCGCACTTCGAGGGCCGCAACGCGACCCACCAGATGAAGAAGCTCACGCTCCAGGACGTCAAGGACTTCCGCGACCGGCTGTATCTCGACATCCCGGACAGCGCGATCGGCGACAACCCGTATGCGGTGCCCTACTACCGGCCCGACGAGAACTCCGACGAGATGCAGTACATGCGCGAGCGGCGGGCCACGCTGGGCGGTCCGGTGCCGCAGCGGCGCACCACCCACATCCCGCTCCAGCTGCCCGACTCGAAGGTCTACGGCGACATCAAGCGCGGCTCCGGCAAGCAGAAGGTCGCCACGACGATGGCGTTCGTCCGCATGCTCAAGGACCTGATGCGCGACAAGGGCATGGGCAACCGGTGGGTGCCGGTCATCCCCGACGAGGCCCGGACCTTCGGCATGGACTCGCTCTTCCCGACGGCGAAGATCTACTCGCCGCACGGGCAGAACTACACGCCGGTCGACCGGGAGTTGTTCCTGTCGTACCGCGAGTCCACCGGCGGCCAGATCCTGCACGAGGGCATCAACGAGGCCGGCTCGGTCGCCTCGTTCACCGCCGCCGCCACCAGCTACGCGACACACGGCCAGCCGATCATCCCGGTCTACATCTTCTACTCGATGTTCGGCTTCCAGCGCACCGCCGACGGCATCTGGGCGGCCGCCGACCAGATGGCCCGTGGCTTCCTGCTGGGGGCGACCGCCGGGCGCACCACGCTCAACGGTGAGGGCCTGCAGCACGAGGACGGCCACTCGCTGCTCATCGCGGCGACCAACCCGGCCGTCGTGGCCTACGACCCCGCGTTCGCGTACGAGATCGCGCACATCACCGAGAACGCGGTCAACCGTATGTACGGTGAGACCCCCGAGGACCTCATCTACTACCTGACCATCTACAACGAGCCGATCTTCCAGCCCGCCGAGCCCGAGGGCGTCGACGTGGAGGGTCTGCTGCGGGGTCTGTACCGGTACCAGGCGGCGCCGGTCCAGGAGGGCCCCAAGGCGCAGCTGCTGGCCTCGGGCACGGGCATGCAGTGGGCGCTCAAGGCGCAGAAGCTCCTCGCCGAGGAATGGGGCGTGGCGGCCGACGTCTGGTCCGCGACGTCCTGGACGGAGCTGCGCCGGGATGCGGTACAGGCGGAGGAGCACAACCTGCTGCACCCGTCCGAGGAACCCCGGGTGCCGTACGTGACACAGGTCCTCCAGGACACCGCCGGCCCGGTCGTCGCCGTCAGTGACTTCATGCGGGCGGTGCCGGACCTGATCGCCCGCTGGGTGCCGAACGACTACACCTCGCTGGGCACCGACGGCTTCGGCCTGTCCGACACGCGTCACGCGCTGCGCCGCCACTTCCACGTCGACGCCGAGTCGATCGTGGTCGCCACGCTGCGTCAGCTCGCCCGCCGCGGTGAGGTCCCGGCCTCGGCCCCGGCGGAGGCGGCGAAGAAGTACGCGATCGACGACGTCAACGCCGCGCCGGTCGGCGAGACCGGTGGCGACTCGTGACCTTGTAACAAGGTCGTCGCGACGAGGGCCGTACCCCGATCGGGGTACGGCCCTCGTTCATTGCCGTCACCCGTCCGGGTGCCGTGCGGCGGGCCGCCACCGACGGGTGACGTGCTCATTCACCCCGGCCGTGGCGGTTCCTTTCGCCGCTGTCCGGGCCGCGGATGAAACAGGCGGTGTCGGGGTGTGCGGTCCGGCCGGATCCGCCGCCGAATTGGCCCTCGCGGTCCATTTGCCAGGGCGCAATTGCGCGCCAGGAGCCGCCCGGCCGAAGCCGCCGTCCCGCGCGACACGCCGCAGGAGCTCGGACGATCCGCCAGGACGGCGGTGCCAAGCCGGAATGTGCCCGGCCGGACGGAGCCGCCGCGACCTTGATCGGCTCGACATTCTGTCTACCGATTCGGGGAACGCACGATGATCGGGTATCGCCGATGTCATCATGGGGCAGGATCTGGAGTTATAGCGCATGGTTGCGGTGCTGTCGAGGCGTCGGCGCGCCGCGGCCGAGAAATGCCGGACCATGCGACACGACACGCCGTTTCTCCCGAGGTTGATGAATCCTTTCTTCGGGGAACATGAAATGTATCTGTGCCGACGCGACCGGCAGCGCGCCGGCCGTTGTGCTGGACGTTGCACCACAATCCCATCGAAGGGCCGTGCAGGAAGATGCCACCCGACGCTGTCGCGCTGGTCATGGCGTACCTCGGCGCGCAGGAGCACCTGGCGGGCGTGACGCTGGTGACGACCCGCCCGGACGACGTGGTCGACGCGGCGCCCGTGCTGCTCGTGGAGGCGGTGGGGGAGCCGGTGGCCTCTCGGATGCCGTGGGCCCGTGCGGTACGGTGGCACCTCGGCCTGCAGGTGTGGGCCGAGCAGGACGACGCGGCGCAGATCGCACGCGGCGCGCTCACGGCACTGCTCGCCGCGCGTGGCGTGCGTCTGCCCGACGGCGGCCGGATCGTCCGGGCCGACCCGGCGGCGGAGCCGATGGAGGTCCCGGATCGCAAGCTGTCCGACGGCCTGCGGAGGGTCGTGGCCACGGTCGACGTCTCGGTCCGTGAGTGATCGGCGGGGCCATCACTCAGGAAGTCGATCAATAGAGTAGATCAACACCCTAATGATGAGTAGGCGACTGCCTATCTCTTGAGTACATCGGTTGAGTTACAAGGGTCGACTTAGGGCTACAGCGACGCTACCTTGGGCATTGGCCTGAATTCTGCACGTGAATATTCGTGCAGGATCGGCCGAGCGAGGTTTCGGTACGGACCCCGGCAGGAAGCGTAGCCAATGCATGCCCAGTTATGCCGCCGCACGCCATGTGGTGCGCCGATCGGAGGCGGTCGACGGACCGGCCCCGAGAGCGTCGAGCATGAGCGCCTGCACGGCATACGGCTCAGCGGGCCGCCAGCCGTGGGCGTCGGGCGGCAGCTCCCAGCGCACCCGCCCGCCGAACTGCGGGCTCGGCGGTGCGGGCACCCAGGAATCCGGACCGTGCAGCACGACCTCGGGCTGCTGGGCCAGTTCCGGCAGGACGCCGTGGCCGGGAAGTACCAGAAACATCCAACGCCCGCCGGGAGCCACCGCGACCGGCCCGCGCGCCGCGACGAACCCGTCGCCGAGCAGCGCGGCCCGGCCCAGTGCGGCCGGCACCTCCAGCACGTCGAACGCGTGCCCGGTCGGGAACAGCACGCTGTACGGCCGGGCGCGCCAGTGCGCGGCGGCCACCTCGGGCGAGGCGGTCGGCGGCAGGGGCGTCGGGTGGCAGGCCACCGTCGGGCAGCCGGCCTCGCCGCAGTCGAAGCGGCGCCGCCGCGAGTGCCGTCCGGCGTGCCCGCCGACCAGCGCCGCGCCGGGCCGCACCGGCCAGCCGTGCGCGGTGTACTCAACGGCCGCTTTGCGGAGCTTGAACCGTTCCCAAGCGAGCATGAACGCCTCCTGCCAGGCGGGATCACTCGGAAGTGCGTACGACACCACGTCGCGTTACCGGACGCTGTGTGCGTCGTTGGTCTTGGCGACGGGGGCTGCAACTTGCATCTCGGAACTTATGAGCAGGTGTGCCGGTGGAACCGCACAAACCGTGCGATTTCGACCGAGCGGGTGACCTCCGGAGGTGAGCGACGTGGATGAGCTGCCCATCGGCCGCCGCGTGGCGTACTGGCGGAACCGGCGCAAGATGTCGCAGCAGGTCTTCGCCGATCGGCTCGGCAAGTCGAAGAGCTGGGTCGACAAGGTGGAGCGCGGGGTGCGCCGGCTCGACAAGTTCTCCGTCGTGTATGAGATCGCCGATGTGTTGCAGCTCGACGTGCAGCTGCTGCTCGGCAAGGATCCGGAGCGCCGTCCCGAGAACCCTAACGGGGTCGACCAGGTCGAGGTCGAGGAGATCCGCGCGGCGCTGGAGCGGTATGACCAGATCAGCGCCTTCTTCTACGCCCCGCCGGAGCCGCCGCCGCTGAGCGAGATGCGCAAGGCGGTCACCCACGCCTGGCTGTCCTTTCAGCACGCGAAGTACGGCGCGCTCGCCCGGACCCTGCCCCGCCTCCTGCGGGAGGCGCAGGCCGCCGACACCGCCTACAACGACGGCCCGCACGCGAGGGAGGCCGCCCACCTGCTCGGGCAGGTCTACCAGATCTCGTCGTCGGTGCTGCGCAAGCTCGGCGAGCACGAGCTGTCCTGGCTCGCCGCCGACCGCTCGATCGCTGTCTCCCAGCGTGCCGGTGACCAGCTGCTCGCCGGTGTGGCCACCACGCGGGTCGCGATGGCGCTGCTCGCCCTGGGGCGGGCCCGCCCGGCCCTGGAGATCAACGTCAACATCGCCAACCGGCTCGCACCCGGTACCGCCGGCAACGACAGCTCGCCCGAACGGCTCTCCGTTTATGGCCAGTTGCTGTTGCAGGGTGCCATGGCGGCGGCCCGGATCGGCGACGGCGCGACGGTCCGCGACCTGCTGGCCGGTGCCGAGGAGGCGTCCCGGGGTCTCGACGGCGACGCCAACTACTACTGGACCTGCTTCGGCCCGACAAATGTCCAGCTGCACCGCGCGGCCGCCGCCGTCGAGCTCGGCGAGGGCCGTATGGCGGTGGAAGTGCATGAACGGCTGGACCTCGAAGGGTTCAACGCGCTGCTGCCGGAGCGCCGGGCGCACCACTTCCTCGACCAGGCCCGTGCCCGGGCGCTGATCGGCGACATCGACGTGGCCAGCGAGATGCTGCTGGAGGGCGACCGGCTCGCCCCGTCCGAGATCCGTTGCCGGCCGCTGGCCCACGAGGTGCTCAGCGACGTGCTACGCCGCACCCGGGGCACTCCGTCAGCTTCGGTCGCCGAACTTGCCGAACATATGAGCGTCGGCGTCTGAACGCAGTGCACAATGCCGGCATGTCCGGACCTGTCCTTTACGCCGTGGTGTGCGGCTCCCCGAGCACCCAAGGGGTTGGCAAGCTGGTCTCGCTCGCTCGACAGCGGGGCTGGGACGTCTGCGTGGTCGCCACACCCGACGCACTGAAGTGGCTCGACGTTCCCCGCATCGTGCTACAGACCGGGCATCCCGTCCGGCACCGGTACAAATACCCCGGTGACCCCGACATCCTTCCGGCGGCCGATGCGATGATCGTCGCGCCGGCGACCGTCAACACCATCAACAAGTGGGCCGCCGGCATCGCCGACACCCTGGCGCTGGGCATGCTCGTCGAGGGCATCGGCATGGGGCTGCCGATCGTGGCCCTGCCGTTCACCAACGCCGCGATGGCCGCCCACCCGGCGTTCGGCGAGTCGATCGACCGGCTCCGCTCGTGGGGCGTGACCGTCCTCTACGGCGAGGACGTCATCCGGCTGCACGCGCCCGGCCAGGGCGATCGGCTGGTGGAGGAGTTCCCGTGGGAACTGCCGCTCATGGCACTCGACGAGCATCCGGCCATCCACGCCCAACGCGTCGCCGGTTCGGGCGGCGTGGAGTAACGTCACGCCGTGCGCGTCGCCGAACTGGTGCGGCTGCTGGAGCAGCGCTACCCCGTGTCCTGGGCCGAGGACTGGGACCGTGTCGGGTTCGTCCTGGGCGAGCCCGACGCCCCCGTCACCAAGGTCCTCCTGGCCGTCGACTGTGATCCGGCCACCGTCGAGGAGGCGGCGACTGCCGGCGCCGACCTCATGTTCACCCACCACCCGCTGCTGTTGCGTGGTGTCTCGACCCTGGCACCCACGACCTACAAGGGGCGCATCGTCCACCGGATGATCCGGTCCGGCATCGCGCTCTACACCGCCCACACCAACGGCGACGTCGCGAACCCCGGCGTCTCCGACGCCCTGGCGGCCCGCCTCGGCCTGCGCGACGTCCGCCCGCTGCGACCGTCACCCGACGAGCCTTCCCGCGGGCACGGCCGGATCGGCACGCTGCCCGCGCCGGTGACCCTGGCCGAGTTCGTCGGGCTCGCCGCCGCCGTTCTGCCCGGAGGTGTACGGGCATCAGGGGACCCATCCACGCCCGTCACCACGGTGGCCGTGTCCGGCGGATCCGGTGACGCGTTCCTGGCCGATGCCGTGCGGGCCGGCGTTGACGCATACTTGACCGCGGATCTGCGCCACCATCCGGCGCAGGAACATCTGGCCGGTGGCGGACCGGCCCTCATCGACGTCACGCACTGGGCGTCGGAGCGGCCGTGGCTCGACGACGTCGCGGCGTTCCTGCGGACCGAGGCCGGCGTGGAGACGATCGTGTCCGATGTGGACACGTCTCCTTGGACTCTGTGGAGGACTCCTTCGTGAAAGCTGATCCGGAAGCGCAGCGGCGGCTGCTGGACCTGCAGGCGATCGACATCGCGTTGACCCAGCTCGCCCACAAGCGCAAGGCGCTGCCCGAGCACGCCGAGCTGGACCGGCTGGCGCGCGAGCTGTCCACTTTGGAGGACGAACGGGTCCGCGCCCAGGTCGCCGTCGACGACCTGGACCGCGACATCAGCCGCCTCGAGCGCGACGTCGAGCAGGTCCGCGCCCGCAAGGACAAGGACCAGGCCCGCCTCGACACCGGCACCGGCCCGTCCCGCGAGCTGGAGGCGCTCCAGCACGAGATCGCCACGCTCAACCGGCGCCAGAGCGAGCTCGAGGACGCCGAGCTGGAGCTGATGGAGCAGCGGGAGACCGCGCAGGCCGCCCTCGACGAGGTTGTCGGCCGGCTCACCGCCGCGCGCACCACGCGGGAGGAGACCGAGCGCCGCCGCAACGAGACCCTGGCCGGGATCGCGAAGGACGAGGAGTTCCGCCAGGCCGGCCGCCGGCCGCTCGCCGCCGACCTGCCCGCCGACCTGGTCTCGCTCTACGACCGGATCCGGGAGAGCAGCGGCGGCATCGGCGCCGCGATGCTCCGCCTCGGCCGGTGCGAGGGCTGCCGCATCGAGCTGGCCGGCGGTGACAAGGCCCGGGTCAAGGCGGCACCGGCCGACGAGGTCGTCCGGTGCGAGGAGTGCCGCCGCATCCTGGTCCGGACCGCCGAATCGGGGCTCTGACCGGATGCGCGTGATCGTCGAGGCGGACGGCGGGTCGCGGGGCAACCCCGGCCCGGCCGGCTACGGCGCCGTCGTGCGCTCCGAGAGCGGCGAGGTGCTCGCCGAGCGCCAGGGCGCGCTGGGCGTGACGACCAACAACGTCGCGGAGTACACCGGGCTGGTCGCCGGGCTGCGGGCAGCCTCGGAGCTGGGCGCCGACGAGGTCGACGTCCGGATGGACTCCAAGCTCGTCGTCGAGCAGATGTCGGGGCGCTGGCAGATCAAGCACCCCGGGCTGCGCCCTCTGGCGGCCGAGGCGGCGGCGCTGGCCAAGCAGTTCCGGACCGTCCGCTACTCGTGGATTCCCCGGGAGCAGAACAAGGACGCCGACCGCCTGGCGAACGCGGCCATGGACGGTGCGGCCGCTCCGGCTCCCGAGATCCCCGCTCCGGCGCCGTCGGCGCAGACCCGGTCCTGGGCGCCGCCGTCGACCGAGTCGCCGCTGCGGATGGTGCTGGTCCGGCACGGGGAGACGCCGTTTACCGCCGAGAAGCGGTATTCCGGCCGCGGGGACGTCCCGCTCTCCGACCGCGGCCAGGAGCAGGCTGCCGCTGCCGCCGCCCGGGCGCTCGCCGTCGCACCCTCGATCGAGGTCGTCGTCACCTCGCCGTTGCGGCGCTGCCGCCAGACCGCCGCCACGTTCGGCGACGTGCCGGTGGTCGTCGACGACGACCTGGTCGAGTGCGACTTCGGCGAGTGGGAGGGGCTGACCTTCGCCGAGGTCCGCGCCAAGTTCCCCGCCGAGCTCGACCGCTGGCTCTCCTCCACCGCCGTGGCGCCGCCCGGAGGCGAGTCGTTCCAGCAGGTCACCATGCGGGTGCGGCGGGCCGTGCGGCGCCTCCAGGAGCAGCACGCCGGTCGGCAGATCGCCGTCGTGAGCCACGTGACCCCGATCAAGCTGCTGCTGCGTGACGCGCTGGCGGCCGGGGACTCGTTCCTGCACCGGCTGTACCTCGACCCCGCCGGGCTGTCGGTCGTGGACTCGTGGCCCGACGGGGGAGTCGCGGTGCGTACCGTCAACGAGACGGCGCACCTGGCCTAGAAGAAGGCTCGGTAGAGCAGCACCAGGCCGACCGTCACGCCGAACACCACGACCAGCGCCTTCAGCACCCGGCTCGGCAGCCGGCGGGCCAGCCGTGCGCCGAGGTAACCGCCGACCACCGCGGTCGGCGCGACGACCAGGACGTCGGCCCAGTCGACCGGACCGAACAGGGCGAAGGCGCACACCGTCACCAGGCCGCCGAGCGCCGAGATGACATTCTTGAGTGCGCTGATGCGTGCCATCGACTGGTCGAGGACCAGGCCGAGCGCGGCGACCAGCATGACGCCGAGGGCCGCACCGAAGTATCCGCCGTAGAGCGAGCCGAGGAAGACCATCGCGTGCAGGCTGAGCCTGCGCCGGCCGGGGGAGAGGTCCTTGGGGTGCCCGACCAGCCGCCGGAGCCGGTCCTGGAACGCCAGGACGGCGGCGGCCGCCAGTACCAGAAACGGGACGACGAGGTCGAACGCGGCCTCCGGCGTCGCCAGCAGGAGGGCGCACCCGAGACTCGCCGCCACGATCGACGTCGGCACGAGGGACAGCAGCGTGCGTTTCGAACTGTCGCGGGCGAGGTCGGCGAGGTCGGTGCGGCTGCCGTAGACGGCGGCGACGTATCCGGGGAAGACCGAGATCGAGTTGGTGACGTTCGCCGGCACCGACCCCAACCCGGTCGCGATCAGCGCGGGGAACGTGATGAGCGACCCGCCGCCGGCGATCGCGTTGACGGCGCCGGCGGCCAGCCCGGCGGCCGACAGGAGCGCGATGTCTGGGAGGTCCATGGTCGGCATAGGATAGACAGTGCGACGGACGAGTCGACCGGGCGGCCGCGTCGGTGCTGCGTTTCGCGGCGCCGCCGAGGAACGTCCGGGCTCCACAGGGCAGGGTGGTTGCTAACGGCAACCCGGGGTGACCCGCGGGAAAGTGCCACAGAAAACAAACCGCCCAGCAGGGTAAGGGTGAAACGGTGGGGTAAGAGCCCACCAGCGCCCCGGGTGACCGGGGCGGCTCGGTAAACCCCACCCGGAGCAAGGTCAAAAGGGCCCACGGGCCTGCGCAGGCGTTCGAGGGCTGCCCGCCCGAGCCTGCGGGTGGACCGCTGGAGCCTGCCGGCGACGGCAGGCCGAGATGGATGGCCGCCCCCTGCCGCAGGCAGGGACAGAACCCGGCGTACAGGTCGACTCGTCCGTCACACCCTGATCGCATCGGTGCACGGCGGGCGAAGGTGGCCGGGGACCGGCTGATCCTCGCGCCGGTGTCCGCCGCCACGGGCGCGGTCCGGTGCCGAGCTTAACGTGCCGTGGCCGCCTTATTACTGTCCATCGCTGCAGCGGTCCGAGGGGGAGCCGGTCGCGAGCATTCCGCACCTGTGTCGGTGGGGCGCCGCCGTTTCCGGGATGGTCGCACGATCCGTGCCCATGTGCCCCACGGCCCTCTTCTGATACGCCCTGGGTTCAGCACACGTGATCGCGAACTTGCCGCAATCATGGCCGAGCGCCGGGGCGAAGCGCGTGGGACCGGGCAGCCAGTTTCATGCTCGCGGAGCGTTTGTGTAGCCAGGGGTGCACAAACGCTTCGCGATCATGAAACTGGTGGCCGAACCGCCCGACCGCGCCAGTCGCGGCGCTCGTGATTGTGGTCGCGGCGGAGCCGGGACTGTCAAGATCTTTTTACCGTCCCGCGGAGCCTCCGCGATCAGATCGATGGGGGTTGTCGTGGTGGGTTCCGGCCGGTTTGTGGCCGTGATTGCGATGCGTTCGCGATCACGGGTGCGGCGGTTGGGCCCGGCCGGGGTGGTGCGGCCGCGGTTCGTAGATCAAGGGAAACTTCGGGTTGCCTGGGCAGCCAGATGTTTCCGATGATCAAGGAACCCGGGTCGGGCCAAGCGCGGAGCGCGGCCGGCCCCGCGCCACGGGTGTCGCGCCACGGGCGCCGCGGCCCGGCTCTGCGGCCCGGCTGTGGCCCGGCTCTGCGGCCCGGCTCTGCGGCGCGGCCCGGCGCGGCCCGGCGCTGCGGCTCGGCGCGACGCCCGCTTGACGCGATTCTTCACATGATCACGGAGAGTTGATGCACCCCTGGAGCCTGTCGCGCAATTCGGATCCCTCGCGCGTCAACCCCCGACAACCGCGCCGATCTTGGAGTTGTGGTCCTTGACAAATCCGGACAAATTCGGAGGTTCATGGCGCCACAACTCCAAGATCGGCGCGTAGTTGGGCCGCCGACGCTGTCCCAGCGAATTACGCAACAGGCTCCCTGGCTACACCAAGTCTCCGTGACCATGAAACTGCGACCGCCGTGCTTGGCGTGATTGCGAACGGATCGCGATCATGAGCTACAACCGGCCGGAACCCTCGCGGCAACGCCGAGCCTCCGCGATCACGGACACAACCAGCCGGAACCCACGAAGCAACACCGAGCCTGCGCGATTATGGGTCCGGCCGGCGACCGGTCCGGCAGGGCGACGACCGGAACCGCCCATCGATCAATGATCGTTAGGTCGAGCAGTGGTTGAGCGGCGCGTCTGGACGCCTCCACCCGGGAAGCGGTCGAGTACCGGGTGCGTAGGCACCTGTTGCTGTTCTTCGGCCGGCGGCGACTCGCCGCGATCCAGCCCGGCGCGATTCGGGAGTGGGACCCGTGCCGTGGATGACGGCAACCTGGCGCTCAGCATCCGTGCTCACCCGCCTGTGCGGCATCCTCAACGCAGCCGTGGACAGCGGGAAAGACGGGCGGCGCCGATCGCCGCCTGCGGCGCGTCCCATGCTGCGTCGTCGCTGAAGTCGGTGCGCAGGACCAGTGAGGTCAGGTCGTCCGGCTGGGGCAGAGGATCATCCTGAGATCCTCGCCGGTCCCCGTGCGGCCGACTGTGCCCACCCGGCCGCATCGGCTGTGGACAATGGTTCCGCGGCCGGTGGCCGGTAGGAGACCGGTGCCGGGAGCAGGCGGCTGAGTGCGGTTCGGGAAGGACGTGGCAAGTGTCGAACAGGTCCGGAGCGGTCGACGACTTCATGGCGAAGCTGGACCACCCGATGAAGGCCGGCGTCGAGGAGTTGCGGTCGGCGATCCTGGCGTCGAACGGTGCCATCTCGGAGCAGGTGAAGTGGAACGCCCCGAGTTTTCGCTACGGCGGGGAGGACCGCGTGACCTTCCGGCTCCGGCCCGGCGACCGCGTGCAGCTCATCTTCCACCGCGGCGCCAAGGTCCGGTCCGACGCCGCCGGCTTCACGTTCGACGATCCCGCCGGGCTGCTGACGTGGCCGGCGTCCGACCGCGGCGTGGTGACGTTCCCGGACCGCGAGAGCATCGAGCTGCACAAGGCGGCCGTGGTGTCCCTCGTGAACCGCTGGATCGAGGCGTGAAGCGGCCGACCGCCGTGTGGCGGGCCAAGGTCGACCAGGACAACGCTGACGGCCCCGAGGACGCATTCGCGGCGCGCCGCTAAGCGTGGCTCAGGTTGCTCTTAAGATCGGCTTTCCTCGCTTGACGCGCATCGACGAGCATGCGGAGCATGGCCACAGTGCGCGGTCGTCGTGACCGCCCGGACACGCTTCAGGAGAGTCGCAGTGCCACGCATCAGGGCGCGTCTCGCCATCGTCCTCAGTGTCGTCGCGGCCGTCGCGATCGCCACGCCGCTGGCGGTCGCGCAGGCCGAAGAGCACGCGGCGCCGAGCGCCGTCGACATGGGCGGCCTCAAGCCTGCCCGGATCGACATGACCGGAGCCACGCCCGCGAACGCTCCCGCAGCCGGCGGCGCGACCGCGCTCGCGATCGCGCCGACCACGGTGCCCGGGCTGGCCTACTGCCGCCGGTACTACATCTGGAGCGTCCGCGCGGGCCGGTACATCGCCGAGGAGCAGGGTTACACCGGTTCCCTGCACAACATGCTCCGCGCCCGCACCGCCTTCGGCTCCCGCGGGAGCTGGGAGCAGTTCAGCATCTGCTCGCAGGACGGCGGCCGCACCGTGTACCTCACGGCGGCGTCGGGATACCTCGTGACCGCCGAGTTCAACTACTCCGGCGCCAACTACGGCGTCCTGCGCGGCCGCGGTCAGTGGGTCGACGTCTGGGAGACGTTCGACGTGTGGTCGGAGGGCGGCAACTACTTCCTGCGCAACGTCTCCCGCGGCACGTTCTGGACCTGCCGTCTCGACTACACCGGCGCCTCGTACAGCATGATGAAGTCCAGCGGGGTGAGCGGCGGCAGCTGGGAAGCGCTGCGCTTCGACCCGGTGGTGTGAGCATCGGGTCCGCGGGCGGGCCGCCGGCAGCGGCGGGACCCGCCCGCAGATCGCCGGCCGCCGCCCGGCAGTTGGCCGACCGCTCGACCGGCACGGAGCTCACGCCGCAGAGAGCCGGGCCAGATCGACGAAGTACTCGGGGTAGGTCTTCGCGACGCACTTCGGGTCCTTGATGCGGACGCCAGGAGCCCGGAGACCGAGCAGCGCCAGGCTCATCGCCATCCGGTGGTCCTCGTACGTCTCGAAGGCTGTCGGCGCGGGCGTGCCCGGGTTGACCGTGAACCCGTCGGCGTCCTCGACCGCGTCGATGCCGGCCCGGCGCAGCTCGGTCACGACCGCCCCGATCCGGTCGGTCTCCTTGCCGCGGATGAAGCCGATGCCGCGCACCCGCGTCGGGGAGTCGGCGAACACCGCCACGGCGGCGAGGGTCTGCGCGGTGTCGGAGATGTCGGCCATGTCGACGTCGATGCCGTGCAGCGCTCCGGTGCCCGTCACGGTGATCCGGTCCTCGGTCCGTTCGACGCGGGCGCCCATCTGCTCCAGCAGGTCCGCGAACCGCACGTCGCCCTGGAGGCTCCGCGAACCGAGCCCTTCGACGGTGACCCGGCCGTTGCCGATCGCCGCGGCCGCCAGGAGGTACGAAGCGGCGCTCGCGTCGGGCTCGATGTCGTACTCGGTCGGCCGGTACGAACCCGGCTGCACCCGCAGCCCGTCCACCGTCACCCCGAACGCGGCCATGACCGCGGCGGTCGCCTCGACGTAGGGGACCGAGACGAGCTGGGAGGTCAGTTCGACGGAGAGCCCGTCGGTCATGAGCGGCCCGGCCATCATGAGGCCCGAGAGGTACTGGCTGGAGATGTGCCCGGGCAGCGCCACCTTGCCGCCCGCCACAGGGCCGGTCACCGCGACCGGCAGGAAGCCGGGCTCCCCGAGGTCCTCGACGGTCGCGCCGAGCTCGCGCAGCGCGTCGACCAGCGGGCCGAACGGCCGCGCGCGCAGCTGCGGGGTGCCGTCGACGACACCGCGGGCCGGGCGCAGCGCCGCTGCGGGCAGGATGAACCGCGACGTCGTGCCGGACTGGCGCGCGTTGACGGCCACCGCACCGGTCGCGGTGCGCGGGTCGATCCCTTCGACGACGACGGTTCGGGCGGCCTCGTCGACGGTCAGCGAGGCACCCAGCGCGCGGACGGCGTCGAGCATCGCGTGGGTGTCGTCGGCGAACAGCACCCCGGTGAGCGTGCTGCGCCCCGGCGCGAGCGCCGCGCAGATCAGTGCCCGGTTGGTGATGCTCTTCGAGCCCGGTGGGCGCAGAGACGCGTCGGGTGGCGCCGTCAGCGGCGTGACGGCGAGGACTTCGGGCAGCTCGTCAGCATGCAAGGTCACACGGCAATTCTCCCGCAGTCCGAATCAGGCGCGGCGGGTGCCCCGGCACCGGCGCACCGTCCCGTCAGGCGAGCCGCACGCGGTACGTCAGGTCGTCGACCGGCTCCAGGGCGACCGGCGAGCCGGCCGTCAGGTCCCGGACAGCCGGCGACACCCACAGCTCGCGCGGAGCCGCGGTCGGCGAGGCGCAGGGCGGTGTCCACGACCGGTCCGGCGGGCCGCTCGGCGTCGTGCGGCAGGTCGCCCACGTGCAGGCCGAACCGGACGAACGTCAGCGCGCGGGCGCGGAGGTGGCGGGTCACGTCGCGGACCGCCGCGTCCGGTGCGGTGTGGACCGGCAGGGGCCGTCGCCCGTCCCGGGCACGCACGAGCCGGCCGCCCTCGAGGTGCGCGGCGACGTCGTCGGTGTCCGCGGAGTCGCCGATGGCGAGGACGGTGGCGGGCACCCGGGTCGTAGCGGTCCCGACGGCGCTCCCAGGGCGTGCCGTCCACGGTGGACGCTTCCTCGTTCGTCTCCGAACGAGGACCGGAGGGTCGACCGGACGACTCGAATGTGCTTCCTCCGTTCGGCTCACCCTCGGGTGATGGTGGACACAGGATCGGTACCCCATTTCCCCGCCCGCGGTGGGATTTCGCTGTCGGTCATGATCGCCGGAAGCCTTGTCGCACAAGGGATTCCCGGACTCGGTTCGGGCCTCCGCGGCCTCGGTACGGCGTGCTCTGCGTGTCTGCGACCGGTGTCGGCCGGTTGCGTCTACTGTGGAATCCCAACCAGCTATTTGCCGGTTTCGGTGGCGCATGTTTCGTTTGCGGTGCACAGTGATGTCATGAGCAGCAGCGGTGCTGAGCGGTACTACTGGTGCCTTTCTCACCAGCGGGTCGAGTCCGAGGCCGACATGTGCGCCGGAAGGGATCGACTGGGCCCTTATGATTCGGCGTCAGAGGCCGAACTAGCGCTCGACAAAGTCCGGGAACGCAACGAGGCGTGGGACGCCGAAGACGAACGGTGGGAAGGTAAGCACTAGCGAAAGGCCGGCGCAGGGGCGACCGCGAACCGCCCGGGCACAACCGGCAGAGCAAACCGTCCACCCGCACAACCCAACCGCGAACATCCCGCAGGACGCGGGAGAGTCTCCTCCAGGAGGACCACGATGGCCGCAGCTAAGAAGGCCACCACGAGATCGGCCGCAACGCGCGCGGCCGCAACGAGCCCGGCCGCCGACACCTCGGCGACCCCTGTGACGTCGACGGCCCCCGCCAGGGCCGCGAAGACGGTCGCCGCTTCGGCGTCCCGCCGGACGGCGACCTCGACGGTGACCCCGTCGACCGGGACCACCGCCCGCAAGTCCACTGCGGCGCGTTCCACGGCTGCGAAGGCGGCCGCGACCCCCGCGGCGAAGGCGGCGTCGGCCGGTAAGTCGTCCACCCGGTCGACGGCGGCCAAGCCGGCGGCGAAGTCGACGGCGGCGGCCGCGAAGACGGCGACCCCGGCGGCGAAGTCCACGGCGGCGAAGTCGGCAACGAAGGCGGCGGCTCCGGCGGCGAAGAAGACGACGGCGAAGACGGCGACGCCTGCGGCCAAGGCGGCGGCTAAGAAGACGACGGCGGCGGCTCCGGCGGCGAAGAAGACGACGGCGAAGACGGCGACGCCTGCGGCCAAGGCGGCGGCTAAGAAGACGACGGCGGCGGCTCCGGCGGCGAAGAAGACGGCAGCGAAGACGGCGACGCCTGCAGCCAAGGCGGCGAAGAAGACGACGGCGGCTGCCAAGGCCGCTCCGGCGAAGGCGACCACCCGGTCGACCGCCGCCGCGGCCAAGGCGTCCCCGGCGAAGAAGGTCACCGCGAAGGCCGCGGCCAAGGCGGCGCCGGCCAAGACGGCGGCGGCGAAGAGGACCACCGCGGCGAAGAGCACGGCGGCCACCAAGGCTGCGGCGGCGAAGAAGACCACGGCCAAGGCCGCTCCGGCCAAGACCGCGGCCAAGACCACGGCCAAGGCGGCGCCGGCCAAGACCACGGCCAAGGCGACGGCGGCGAAGAGGACCACCGCGGCGAAGAGCACGGCGGCCACCAAGGCTGCGGCGGCGAAGAAGACCACGGCCAAGGCCGCTCCGGCCAAGACCGCGGCCGCCAAGCGCACGGCGGCGAAGTCGACGGCGGCCAAGGCGGCCCCGGCGAAGTCGGCGGCCAAGGCGGTGGCGACCAAGGCGGCGAAGGTGACCAAGGCCACGGCCACCAAGGCCGCGGCCGCCGTGAAGAAGACGGCGGCGAAGGTCGCCCCGGCCAAGACGGCGACGAGGACGACCGCGGCGAAGAGCACGGCGGCGAAGAGCACCGCCGCCAAGAGCACCGCGGCGAAGGCCACCAAGGCGGCTCCGGCCAAGACCGCGGCGAAGTCGACGGCCAAGGCGGCCCCGGCGAAGAAGACCACGGCCACCAAGGCGGTCGCCAAGACGGCTGCGGCCCGGAAGACCACGGCGAAGGCCGCGCCGGCGAAGAAGGCCGCCACCAAGGCGGCCCCGGCCAAGACGGCGGCGAAGGCCACTACCGCCAAGGCCACCAAGGCGGCTCCGGCCAGGACCGCGGCGGCGAAGTCGACGACCGCCAAGGCCACTCCGGCGAAGACGGCGACCAAGGCCGCGACCAAGGCGGCCACCAAGTCGACCGCCACCAAGGCGGCGGTCAAGACGGCGCCGGCGAAGACGGCGAAGGCCACGACCGCGAAGGCGACCCCGGCCAAGACGGCGAAGGCGACGACGGCGAAGGCGACGACGGCGAAGGCGACCCCGGCCAAGACGGCGAAGGCCACGACGGCGAAGGCCACGACCGCCAAGGCCACCCCGGCCAAGTCCGCCACCCCGGCCAAGTCCGCCACCCCGGCCAAGACCGACGCTCCGGCCAAGTCCGCCACCCCGGCCAAGACCGACGCTCCGGCCAAGTCCGCCACCCCGGCCAAGTCCGACGCTCCGGCCAAGACCGCCACGGCGGCGAAGGTCACCACGGCCAAGGCGACGGCGGCGAAGAAGACCGCCGCGAGGTCCACGGCGGCCAAGAAGGCCCCGGCCAAGAAGGCCGCCGAGATCACGGAGCCGGTCGCGGCCGGCGCCGTGGTGGCCGCCGGCGGCGAGCCGGCCGCGACCGATCCGGCACCGCCGGCGGTCGTGTCCGAGGGCGGTCTCGACGCCGGCAGCGTCGGGGACGTCGAGGGCGCTCCGGCCGCCTCGGTGTCGGGTGCCGAGACCGAGGCCATCCCCGGCCGCGAGAACGGCAACAACCCCGAGGAGGCGTCGAGCATGACGGCCGCCGACTGGGCCACCCTGGCCCACCCGTAACACCACGCTCGGAGCACCACACAAGAGGCGCGGCCCGGCACGGGCCGCGCCTCTGCCGTTCTCCGGGCGGCGTCCGCGACGATCGACCAATGTCCGGACAGCCGGACGACTGGTATGACTGACCGGTGACCTCCCGCCGAGTACTCGCCCCGCGGATCGACTTCACCGAGCTCCGCCGTGAGCTGGGGCTGCCGACCGGGTTCTCCGCCGCCGCCGTCGAGGAAGCCGAGGTGGCCGCGAAGCTGAGCTTCGACGACCGTCCCGACCGCACCGACCTGCCGTTCGTGACGATCGACCCGCCCACGTCGAAGGACCTCGACCAGGCGCTGCTGCTGCGGCGCCGCGACGGCGGCGGTTACCGGGTCTGGTATGCGATCGCCGACGTCGCCGCGTTCGTCACGCCGGGCGGTGCGCTGGAGGCGGAGACGCGGGAGCGCGGCCAGACCGTGTACCTGCCCGACGGCAAGGTGCCGCTGCACCCGCAGGTGCTCAGCGAGGGTGCCGCGAGCCTGCTGCCCGGCGCCGATCGGCCCGCCGTGCTGTGGACGATCGACCTCGACGCCGAGGGCGTCACGACCGCGGTGACGGTCGAGCGGGCACGTGTGCGCAGCCGGGCTCAGCTGCACTACGAGCAGGTCCAGCACGACGTCGACGCGGGCACCGCGCACGAGTCCGTCGCGTTGCTGCCGGAGGTCGGCAAGCTGCTCGTGGAGCGCGGCCTGCAGCGCGGCGCGGTCGACCTGCCGCTGCCCGAGCAGGAGGTCGAGCCGGACGGCGACGGCTGGCGGCTGACGCTGCGGGCGCCGGTGCCGGTGGAGGAGTACAACGCGCAGATCTCGCTGCTGACCGGCATGGCCGCGGCGCGCGTCATGCTCGACGGCAAGGTCGGGCTGCTGCGCACGATGCCGGCGCCGCCGGACGATGTCGTCGATCGGCTGCGGCTGGCGGCGCGGGCACTGCGCGTACCGTGGCCGGACGGAGCCTCACCGGGGCAGGTGATCGCGGTGTTGGACCCGGCGCAGCCCCGTGCGGCGGCGTTCCTGGACCAGGCGGGCGAGATGCTGCGCGGCGCCGGCTACACGGCCTTCGACGGCGCGGAGCCGGAGCAGCCGCTGCACGCCGCCGTGGCCGCGCCGTACGCCCACGTGACGGCCCCGCTGCGGCGCCTGGCCGACCGGTACGTCACTGAGGTGTGCCTCGCCCTGTTCTCGGGCGCTGAGGTCCCCGTGTGGGCGCGGGAGGCGCTGCCGAAGCTGCCCGAGGTGATGCGCCGCACCGACCGGGTCGCCGGGGCGGCCGAGCGGGGTGCCGTGGACCTCACCGAGGCCGTACTGCTCGCGGGGCGCGTGGGTGAGGAGTTCGACGCGGCCGTCCTCGACGTGGAGCCGAAAGGTGACCGGGGCACCATCGCGCTCGACGAGCCGCCCGTGCGGGCGCGCTGCGTGGGTGAGGCACTGCCGCTGGGGGAGCGGATCCGGGTGCGGCTGGCCGAGGCCGACCCGGCCCGGCGGAGGGTGCGGTTCGACAGGGTACAACTGGAGGCATGAGCTACGACCAGATCGAACTGCCCGACGTTTCCGGGCTGTCCGTCGGCATTCTCGGCGGCACGGGCCCGCAGGGCCGCGGTCTCGCCTACCGGTTCGCCCGGGCCGGTCAGCGGATTTTCGTAGGCTCCCGGTCCACCGAGCGCGGCGCCCACGCGGCCGCGGAGCTGCGTGAGATGCCGGGGGTGACGCCCGAGCTCGTCGAGGGCGGTGACAACCCGTTCGCCTGCCAGGCCGACGTGGTGATCGTGGCGGTGCCGTGGGAGGGGCACGCGTCGACGGTGGCGGACCTCGCGCCGCTGCTGGTGGGCGGCAAGATCGTGATCGACTGCGTCAACCCGCTCGGCTTCGACAAGCAGGGCCCGTTCCCGTTGCCGGTTCCCGAGGGCAGCGCCGCCGAGCAGGCCGCGACCCTGCTGCCCGAGGCGCGGGTGTGCGCCGCGTTCCACCACGTCAGCGCGGTGCTGCTGGCCGACCCCGACGTCGACGTCGTCGACCTCGACGTGCTGGTGCTCGGCGACGACCGGGACGCCGCCTCCCAGGTGCAGGCGCTCGCCGCACGGATCAACGGGATGCGGGGGGTGTACGCGGGGCGTCTGCGCAACGCGGGTCAGGTCGAGGCGCTGACCGCCAACCTCATCGCCATCAACAAGCGGTACAAGGCGCACGCCGGGATCCGGGTGACCGATCTGTGACCGCCGCCGAACTGTTCGACCCGTGGTCGCGGGAGTTCGTCGCGCGGCCCTACCCGGCCTACGCCTGGCTGCGGGAGCACGAGCCGGTCAGCTGGTTCGAGCCTTCCCGGCAGTACCTCGTCTCGCGCCACGAGGACGTCAACGCCCTGCTGCGGGACCGCCGGCTCGGCCGCAGCTACCTGCACGTCTTCTCCCACGCCGAGATGGACCGGCCGGAGCCACCGGCCTACCAGGAGCCGTTCTGGCACCTGAACAACAACGGCATGCTCGACCGCGAGCCGCCCGACCACACCCGCCTGCGCCGGTTGGTGTCGCAGGCGTTCACGCCGCGCCGCGTCGAGGCGCTGCGGCCGGTCGTGCAGCGGCTCGCGGACGGGCTCGTCGACGCGTTCGTCAAGAACGGCGGCGGTGACCTGATCGCCGAGGTGGCCGAGCCCCTGCCGGTGACGGTCATCGCCGAGTTGCTCGGCATCCCCGAGGCCGACCGGCACAACCTGCGGCCGTGGTCGGCGGCGATGTGCGGGATGTACGAGCTGAATCCGTCCCGGGAAGCGGCCGACGCCGCGGTACGGGCTTCGGAGGAGTTCTCCGACTACCTGCGCGCGTTGGCGCGTGCCCGCAAGGCCGACCCGCAGGACGACCTCGTCAGCGCGCTCGCCGCCGTTGACGGGCTCAGCGAGGACGAGCTGATCGGCACCTGCGTGCTGCTGCTCAACGCCGGTCACGAGGCGACCGTCAACGTCACCGGCAACGGCTGGTGGGCGCTGCTGCGCAACCCCGACCAGCTCGAGCTCCTGCGCGCGAACCGGGACCTGCTGCCCGGCGCGATCGAGGAGCTGATGCGGTACGACACACCGCTGCAGATGTTCGAGCGGTGGGTGCTGGAGGACATCGAGGTCCATGGCGTGCCGATCCCGCGCGGCAGTGAGGTCGCGCTGCTGTTCGGCTCCGCCAACCACGACCCGGCGGTGTTCGGCGATCCGGAGCGGCTCGACCTGCGCCGCAAGGAGAATCCGCACATCTCGTTCGGCGCGGGCATCCACTACTGCCTGGGCGCGCCGTTGGCCCGTATCGAGCTGGCCGCGTCGTTCGGCGCGATGCTGGACAAGGCGCCCGGCCTGCGGCTGGCGCAGGAGCCCGAGTGGAAGCCCGGCTACGTCATCAGGGGCCTCGAAAGGCTCGAGGTGTCGCTGTAGGCGCTCGGCAATCCTTCAACCCCGCACGCGAGTGGCCGATGTCACGGATACATCCGCACATATCGCGTGAATGGGGTCAGCATGGCCGTTTTCGCCAACCTCGGCATCGTCCAGAAGATCGGTGTGCTCTGTGTTGCCGGTGTGGTGGTCTCGGTGGCCACCGGCGGCACCGGCGTCTACGCGCAGATCAGGCTGAGCGACCAGGCCGAGGTCGTGCGGACACTGGCAGCCGCCAGCGGCATGGTGCACCACCTCGACACCCGTGAGGCGGAGCTGAAGGTCGACGCCTACCGGTCGGTTGCCGAGCCGGATGTCGGGCCGATCATCCAGGACCTCCCCGACGACCTGGCCTCGGTCACCGACGTGCTCGCCGAGCTCGACGCCCTCACGCTGCCCGGCGACGTGCGGGCGGCGCTCGACGACATCAAGGCCGACGCCCTGGCGTTCAACACCTTCATCGACACGTTCGTGCGGGACGCGCAGCGGGATCAGGCGTCGGTACGGTCACGCGAGCCGGAGATCGCCGAGCGCAACCACGCCGTGGACGACAAGCTCGGCGCTCTGCAGGATCTGATCGACGCCCGGGTCGCCGCGGAACGCGACGCCATGGCCACCACCCGGGCCACGGCGCGGTGGGCGACCATCGGCGTGATCGTCGTCGGCATCGTCTTCTTCCTGCTGCTGTCGATCCCGGTCATCCGCGCGATCAGCGGCCCGGTGCGCCGCGTCCGCACCGTTCTGGAGGGGCTGGCCCGCGGCGACCTGACCAGGAAGGCCGGGGTCAGGGGCCGCGACGAGATCGGTCGGATGGCGGCCAGCCTCGACGATGCGACGGAGAGCATCCGCCGTTCCCTGGCCGCGGTCAGCACCAGCTCGGACGCCCTCGCCGACGCCTCACGCCGGCTGTCCGAGGTCAGCGACGGCATCTCCGGCGCCGCGCTGACCACGAGCCGGCAGATGACCGACGCCTCGAACGCTTCGAACGAGGTGTCCCGGCACGTCGGCATGATCGCCACCGGCGCGGAGGAGATGGGCGTGTCGATCCAGGAGATCGCCCGCAACGCCGCCGAGGCCGCGGGGGTCGCCTCCGGCGCGGTCCGGGAGGCCGGCGCCGCGAACGAGAAGGTGGACCGGCTCGCCGGCTCCTCGACCGAGATCGGCGCGGTGCTGAAGCTCATCACGTCGATCGCCGAGCAGACGAACCTGCTCGCGCTCAACGCGACGATCGAGGCGGCCCGGGCGGGCGAGGCCGGCAAGGGCTTCGCCGTCGTCGCCAACGAGGTGAAGGACCTCGCGCAGGAGACCGCGAAGGCCACCGAGGACATCCGCCAGCAGGTCACCGCGATCCAGGCCGACACCGGCGCCGCGGCCGAGGCGATCCGGCGCATGGGTGCGGTCGTGGAGGAGATCAACCAGTACCAGGCGACGATCGCCTCGGCGGTCGAGGAGCAGTCGGCGACGACCGCCGAGATGAGCCGGTCGGTCTCGGAGGCGGCGGTCGGCGCCGAGCGGATCGCGGGCAACCTCGCCGGGGTCGCGGACGCCCAGACGACGACCACGCAGGGCGTCGGGCGCGCGCAGGGTGCGGCGGCCGAGCTGGCGCAGATGTCGCAGGACCTGCGCCAGCTGGTCTCGCACTTCAGGTTCTAGCCAGGGGTCTTCTTTGCTGTTGCGGGCCTACTTCCTTCTGTTCCGCGTCCTCAGAACGTGTGCTCCTGTGCCGGGAACGCGCCGGAGCGGACCTCGTCGGCGAACGTCCGGGTCGCCTCGGCCAGCGCGCCGGCCAGGTCGGCGTACTGCTTGACGAACCGCGGTGTCTTGCCGGCGCGCAGTCCGGCCATGTCCTGCCAGACGAGGACCTGGGCGTCGGTTTCCGCACCGGCGCCGATGCCGATAATCGGGATCCGCAGCTCGTGGGTGACACGCTTGGCGACATCGCCGGGCACCATCTCCAGCACCACCGCGAACGCGCCCGCCTCGGCGACCGCGTGGGCGTCCTCGATGACGCTCTCGGCCGCGTCGCCACGGCCCTGGACGCGGTAGCCGCCGATCGTGTGCTCGCTCTGCGGGGTGAAGCCGATGTGCGCCATGACGGGGACCCCCGCGTTCGTGAGCGCGGCGATCTGCGGCGCGACCCGTACGCCTCCTTCGAGCTTCACGGCGTGGCAGCCGCCCTCCTTCATGAACCGGACCCCGGTGCGCAAGGCTTGGGCCGGCCCCTCCTCGTAGGAGCCGAAGGGCAGGTCCCCGACGACCAGTGCCCGGCTCGTCGACCGGACGACGGCGCGGACCAGCGGTAGCAGTTCTTCCACGGTGATCTGAACCGTGGAGGCGTAGCCGTAGACGTTGTTGGCCGCGGAGTCGCCGACGAGCAGGACGGGGATGCCGGCAGCATCGAAGATGCCTGCCGTGTACTGGTCGTAGGACGTGAGCATGGGCCACCGTTCGCCGCGCTCCTTGGCGGCGATCAGATCCCTCGTGCGAATGCGGCGATTGACGGCGCCACCATAGAGGGACTGGACTTCGGACATCGATGTCCTCCTTGTTGGTCCTCGAGGCCCCATGCTGGGGTCCCCGGGCTGTCTTCCCTGATCGTCGCACCGCGATCGCCGGACCCGCAGGGCCGGATGCGATATTTCACAGCTCGGATCCGCTGGTGCGCGTCAGGGCCTGCGCGGTGGGTTTGCTCCTTTTGTCGGCAGCCCGTTCCGACCTCGGGCCGGTCTGCGGCGCCCCGGTCTCGCGCCCGGTGGGATGGTCGATTATATGGCAGTTTGTCCGAATGCAACGCTCACCTGTCGTGGCTTGCTCTGGCCGTGATCGCGGTAAGTTCACAATCTTCGAATCCGGGGACCGGGACTGCGGCGTGTGCGTGCTCGGGTTCGCCCCGCCCGTTACTCGCTGGTTCGGCCCGCCCGTCACTCGCTCATGATTGCGATTGGTTCGCAATCATGGAGGCGTGGGTTCTTGGCGGGCGCGTGTTCGGGTTCGGCCCGCTTGTTGCTCGCTCATGATTGCGATAAGTCCGCGATCATGGAGGTTAGGGGCGAGGGTGGGTGGCGTGTTCGCCGGCGTCACGGGTGCGGGGCGGCTCGACGGTGGCGCTCACGTTCGCTCGCCGCCGTCGTCGTCCATGATCGCGATAGGTTCGCGATTATGGGCGTTTGGCGCTCCAGAGGGCGAAGTGTCGGGCTCGGCCGTGGTCGAGAATGTTGACCTTGGTGGGAATCCGTGGCCAGGGGCACGGATTCCCACCAAGGTCAAGCTGGTTGGGACGTGATCGCGGTTAGTTCGCGATCTTCGAAGTCGGGAGCCGGCCGCAGGGCCTGGTCGCGCAGGGGGCGGAGCGAACGGGGCTCAGTGGGAGGGCTCGCGGAAGCGGTTCGTGATCGGCAGGCGGCGGTCGCGGCCGAACGCCTTGATCGAGATTTTCGTGCCCGGGGCGCTCTGCCGGCGTTTGTACTCCGCCAAGTCGACCATCCGCAGCGTGCGGTCCACCACCACCGGGTCGTGGCCCGCCGCCACCAGGTCGTCGCGGCCCAGGTCGCCGTCGACGTAGCCGGCCAGGATCGCGTCGAGCACCGCGTAGTCGGGCAGCGAGTCGGTGTCGAGCTGGCCCGGGCGCAGCTCGGCGCTCGGCGGTTTCACGATCGAGTTCTCCGGGATCGGCGGCACGTCGCCGCGGCGCTCGGCCTCCTCGTTGCGCCAGGTCGCCAGCCGCCAGACCAGCGTCTTCGGCACGTCCTTGATCGGGTTGAAGCCGCCGACCGAGTCGCCGTAGAGCGTCGAGTAGCCGACCGCGAGCTCGCTCTTGTTGCCCGTCGTCAGCACCAGGTGACCCTCCTGGTTCGACAGGGCCATGAGGATCACGCCGCGGACGCGCGCCTGCAGGTTCTCCACCGCGATCCCGGACAGGGACATGTTGGCCAGGAAGCCGTCGACCATGGGCTGGATCGGCTCCACGCGGTAGTCCAGGCCGGTGCGCCGGGCCAGGTCGGCCGCGTCGTCGCGGGAGTGCTCCGACGAGTGGCCGCTGGGCATCGAGACGCCGACCACGTTGGACGGGCCGATCGCGTCGCAGGCGATCGCGGCGACCACCGACGAGTCGATGCCGCCCGACAGGCCCAGGGCGACGCTGCGGAAGCCGTTCTTGCGCACGTAGTCGCGCAGGCCCAGCACGAGCGCCTGCCAGATCTCGGCCTCGTCGGTGATGCGGGCGGCGATCTCCGGCGGCGGTGCGGGCTGCTCGCTCGACGGGACGCTGTCCGAGATGTGGACGTTGACGACCCGCATCTCCGTTACCGGCACCGCGGGCGGAGTCGGTGCGGCGGCCGGCAGGTCCAGGTCGAGGACCATCAGGTGCTCGGCGAACTGCGGGGCGCGGGCGATGAGCGAGCCGTCCGGCCGTACGACCATCGAATCGCCGTCGAAGACCAGCTCGTCCTGCGCGCCGACGGTGTTGACGTACACCACGATCGCCTGTGCCTCGGCCGCCCGGCGGGCGACCAGGGCCAGACGGGTGTCGTCCTTGTTCAGCTCGTACGGCGAGCCGTTGATGTTCACCACCAGCCCGACGTGCGCGGCGGCGGCGATCGCGAACGGGCCGCCCTCCTGCCACAGGTCCTCGCAGATGGTGAGCGCGATGTCGATCCCGCCGACCCGGATCACGGTCAGCGTGTCACCGGGCTCGAAGTACCGGTCCTCGTCGAAGACGCCGTAGTTGGGCAGGTGGTGCTTGAAGTACGTGGCGACCTGGCCGCCGCGGTGCAGCACGGCCATCGCGTTGCGGGGGCCCACCTCGTCGGCGTCGAGGTAGCCCACCAGGACGACCGTCTCGCCGAGACCGTCCGCCTGCAGCCGCTCGGCCAGCTCGGCGACGGCGCGCTTGGAGGCGGCGACGAACGACTCCCGGAACACCAGGTCCTCGACCGGGTATCCGGTGAGCATCATCTCCGGGAAGGCGACCACGTGGGCACCGGCACCGGCGGCCTTGCTGGTCCAGCCGAGCACCAGGGCCGCGTTTCCGGCGATGTCGCCTACTGTCGGGTCGATCTGGGCGAGCGCGAGTCGCAACCGGGGCATGTACCAAGTGTGGACCACGCCGCCGGGCACTGCCGCTGTGACGTTCACTCCAGTGCCGGGCCGGATGGGCAGGTCCGGTAACTTGTGCGTAACACCACCGGGCGAGACTTGCCCGGATTGGCCATGACATCGCAGCTCGTGGGGGAACCACCGTGGATCGTCAGCAGGAGTTCGTGCTCCGCACGCTCGAAGAGCGGGACATCCGTTTTGTCCGGCTGTGGTTCACAGACGTGCTCGGCACGCTGAAGAGCGTCTCGGTCGCCCCGGCCGAGCTCGAGTCGGCCTTCGAGGAGGGCATCGGCTTCGACGGCTCGGCGATCCAGGGCTTCGCCCGGGTCTACGAGTCGGACATGGTCGCCATGCCCGACCCGACGACCTTCCAGGTCTTCCCCTTCGAGGGTGGCATGTCGGGTGAAAGTGCCCGCATGTTCTGCGACATCACGCTGCCCGACGGCTCCCCGTCCTGGGCCGACCCGCGCCACGTGCTGCGCCGGGCGCTGTCGCGGGCCGCCGAGAAGGGCTTCACTTTCTACACCCACCCCGAGATCGAGTTCTTCCTGCTCGAGTCGATGGGGGACAAGGGCTCCGTGCCGACCCCGGTCGACACCGGCGGTTACTTCGACCACACCACGCACGCCGTCGCCCGTGACTTCCGCCGCCAGGCCGTGCTGGCCCTGGAGCGGATCGGCATCTCGGTCGAGTTCAGCCACCACGAGGTCGCGCCCGGCCAGCAGGAGATCGACCTGCGGTATGCGGACGCGCTGACCACGGCGGACAACATCATGACGTTCCGGCACGTCATCAAGGAGGTCGCGCTCTCACACGGGGTGCACGCCACCTTCATGCCGAAGCCGTTCACCGAGCAGCCGGGCAGCGGCATGCACACGCATCTGTCGCTGTTCGAGGGCGAGCGCAACGCGTTCCACGACGCGAGCGACCCGATGAAGCTCTCCAAGGTCGGGCAGGCGTTCATCGCGGGGCTGCTGGTGCACGCCCGGGAGTACACGGCGATCACCAACCAGTGGGTGAACTCCTACAAGCGGCTCTTCCCGCAGACGGTGCCGAACCGGATCACCGAGTCGCCGGCGTATGTGTGCTGGGGCCACACCAACCGGTCCGCCCTGGTCCGCGTCCCCGCCTACGGCAAGCCGAACTCGGCCCGCGTCGAGGTGCGCTCGCTCGACTCGGCCTGCAACCCGTATCTCGCGTTCGCGGTCATGCTGGGCGCCGGGCTGCGGGGCATCGAGCAGGGCTACGAGCTGCCGTCCGGCGCCGAGGACGACGTCTGGGCGCTCACCGACGGCGAGCGGCGCGCCGCCGGCTACGAGTCGCTGCCGGAGAACCTCTCCCAGGCGCTCGACGTCATGGCGGGCTCGGAGCTGGTCGCCGAGGTGCTCGGCGAGCACGTCTTCGACTTCTTCCTGAAGAACAAGCGCACGGAGTGGGAGGAGTACCGCCGCGTCGTCACCCCGTTCGAGCGCGAGCGGTACCTCGGCATCATGTAGGACGTCAGCCGTAGCCACGTCAGTCGCCCTGGTACCGCTGCTCGCGACTTCGCAGCACACCTTGCCGGGTGTCGAGGATCGCGGGTGTGCCGACCACCACGGTCCGCTGCCCGAAGCCGTGGCCGATGGGCAGCCCGCCGAGGACCGGCCGGTCCAGGCTTGCCAGGCGTTCCAGCAGTACCTCCTGTGCCGTGACCGGGCGGTGGTCGGCGCACCCGGTGAACTGGCCCAGGGCGACACCCCTCACGCCGGCCAGCACCCCGGCGCGCAGGAGCTGTGTGAGCATGCGGTCGATGCGGTACGGCGCCTCGCCGACGTCCTCGAGGAGCAGGATCGCGCCGGACAGGTCGGGCATGTCCGGGGTGCCCAGCGTGGTGGCCAGCATGGTGAGGTTGCCGCCGAGCAGCGTCCCGCGCACCGGCTCGCCGTGGATGGTGGCCTCGTCGGTCTCCTGCCGGACGATCAGCTCGTCCGCGGTCATCAGCGCGGACCGGAGCGACAGCGCGGACGCCTCGGGCAGCCGGTCGTCGAACCACGCCGCCCCCGGCCCGTGGATCGACGGCAGGCGGGCGGTCCGCCACAGGGCGAGCTGGAGCGCGGTGATGTCGGAGAAGCCGACGACGTGTTTCGGCTCGCGGAGCCGCACACCGTCGACGATGCGCTGCATGCCGTAGCCGCCGCGCGTACAGACGACGGCACTGACCCGGGGGTCGGCGAGGGCGTTGTTGAGGTCGTCGAGCCGGTCCCGGTCGCTGCCGGCGAGGTAACCGGCCTCGGCGAAGACGTGCTTGCCGAGTTCGACCCGCAGACCCCAGCCCTCCAGGAGCTCGATGCCGCGGGCCACGCGGTCGGGCCGCGTCGGGCCGGACGGCGACACGAGCCGGACGACGTCACCGGGTTCGAGTGGACGCACGGTCGTTATTGTCGGTGGGTGACGATCGAAGGTACTCCCCGGGGGAACGTGGCGCTGGTCGTCGAGAACGACCCGACCGACGACGCGCGGCGGCTCGGCGACTGGCTGACCGGCGGCGGACTCACCCTCGACGTGGTGCGGCCGCACGCCGGTGACCCGCTCCCCGCCGACCTGGACGGTTATGCCGCGCTCGTGGTGATGGGCGGCGAGCAGGACGCCTTCCCCGGCGAGTCCGGCGAGCGCGCCTCGCCCTGGTTCGACGCCCTCGAAGGGCTGCTGCGCAAGGCGGTCCGGCACAAGGTACCGACGCTGGCCGTCTGTCTCGGCGCGCAGCTGCTCGCACAGGCGCACGGCGGTACGGTCGAGCGGAGCACCGAGGGGCCGGAGATCGGCGTCAAACTGGTCGCCCGCCGCGACGTCGCCGACAACGACCCGATCTTCGCCGCCGTCCCGTTCGCGCCCGACGTGCTCCAGTGGCATCGCGACACGATCGTCGAGCTGCCGGTCAACGCGGTGCTGCTCGCCGCCTCCACGCACTATCCGGTGCAGGCGTTCCGGGTCGGCGGCTCCGCCTGGGGCCTGCAGTTCCACATCGAGTGCGACACCGAGATGTTCGCCGCCTGGGCGATGGACGGCGTGGCGACGCTCGCGGACCTCGGCATCGACCCGATCGAGATGCTGGAGCAGGTCGACGCCGCCCAGGACGACGTCGCGGAGGTCTGGCGGCCGTTCGCGGAACGGTTCGCGGCCGTCGCGCTCGGCCGCACCCCGCACGGTGAGGGCGGCCAGCGCTCACTGCCCCTGCTGGGACCGCGCTGATGCCGAGCCACCTCGCGCGGTTCGGGTTCACCGACAACGCGCGCACCGAGGCGATGACCGGCCCCGACGGCCTGCGCCTGTGGGACGCCGCGGCACGCAAGCCGGTCGACGACGACGCCGTGGCCGTGCTCGACAGCCTGTACTTCGCCGCCGACCCCGACCTCGCGCTGTTCCAGCTGCACCGGCTGTTCGAGGCGGCGGGGGAGGAGGTGCGCACCGCGATCATCGAGGACAAGGCGGTGCGCCGCCGCCTCATCGGCGTGCTCGGCGTCTCCGCGACCCTCGGCGACCTCCTCGTCGCCAACCCTGACGAGTGGCGCGAACTGCAGGGCGAGCAGAACAAGCGGCCGGCCGGCTACGCGACCCGCGACGTGTCGACGGTGCCGTTGCTGCGCAGTGCGTACCGGCGGGAGTTGCTGCGGATCGTCGCCGCCGACCTGACGGGCGCGGCGGACGTCGAGGTCACCATGCAGCGCCTGACCGAACTGGCGGACGCGACCCTGGTGGCCGCGCTCGGCATCGCCACGGGCGAGAAGGACGTTTCCGGGGTGTGCCGGCTCGCCGTCATCGCGATGGGCAAGTGCGGCGGCCGGGAGCTCAACTACGTCAGCGACGTCGACGTCGTGTTCGTCGCCGAGCCGGCGGCGGAGGGCGTCGACACCGAGACCGCGATGCGGGCCGGCAGTGCCCTGGCCGCCCGCATGATGGAGATCTGCGGTGTCGTCGCCTGGCCCGTCGACGCGGCCCTGCGCCCCGAGGGCAGCCGCGGCGCACTCGTGCGGACGGTCGCCTCGCACCTCGCGTACTACCACAAGTGGGCGAAGACCTGGGAGTTCCAGGCGCTGCTGAAGGCCCGTCCGGCCGCCGGCGACCTGACCCTCGGCGAGGAGTGGCTCGCCGCGCTCCAGCCGCTGATCTGGTCGGCCGCCGAGCGTCCCGAGGCCGTCGACGAGGTGCGTGCCATGCGGCGGCGCATCATCGAGGCCATCCCGCGGGACGAGGTCGAGCGCGAGATCAAGCGCGGCCCGGGCGGGCTGCGTGACATCGAGTTCGCCGTGCAACTGCTCCAGCTCGTCCACGGCCGGGCCGACGAGTCGCTGCGGACACCCACGACACTCGCCGGGCTGCGCGCGCTCATCGAGGGCGGGTACGTCGGGCTCGCGGACGGCGAGGCGCTGCTCCGGGCGTACCGCTTCCTCCGGGTCGTCGAACACCGCCTCCAGCTGCAACGGCTGCGCCGCACCCACACCGTCCCCGACGACACGTCGGCCCTGCGTTGGCTCGCGCACGCCCTCGGCTACCGCCCGAGCGCCGCCCGGGACGCGGTCGAGTCGTTTCGCACCGAGTGGGTCCGCCACTCCGGCGAGGTGCGGCGGCTGCACGCCAAGCTGTTCTACCGGCCGCTGCTGGAGGCCGTCGCCCGCGTGCCCAGCGAACAGCTCCGGCTCACCCCGGACGCGGCCCGTGCCCGCCTGGCCGCGCTCGGCTTCGCCGACCCGGCCGGCGCGCTGCGCCACCTGCAGTCCCTCACCGGCGGCGTGTCCCGCACCGCGGCCATCCAGCGGCAGCTGCTGCCGGCGCTGCTCAGCGAGTTCGCCGACGCACCCGAGCCGGACCGCGGCCTGCTGGCCTACCGGCAGGTGTCGGAGAAGGCCGGCAACACCCCGTGGTACCTGCGGCTGCTGCGCGACGAGGGCCCGATCGCGTTCCGGCTGGCCCGCCTGCTCGCCCTGTCGCGATACGTCACCGAGCTGCTCGTCCACGACCCTGAGGCCCTGCGGCTCCTCGCCGACGACACGGAGCTCGTGCCGCGCAGCGCCGAAGTGCTCACCGAGGGCTTCGCAGCGGCCGCCGACCGGCACGACGATCCCGAGACGGCGATCAACGCGGTGCGTGCGCTGCGCCGGCGGGAGCTGTTCCGCATCGCCTGCGCCGACCTGCTCGGCCTCCTCGACGTGGAGGAGGTCGGCACGGCCCTGTCCGCCGTCATCGACGCGACTCTGCGCGCCACGCTGGGCGTGACGTCGTCCGCGGTCGCGCCGCTGCCGTTCGCCATCATCGGCATGGGCCGCCTCGGCGGTCACGAGACCAGCTATCCCTCCGACGCCGACGTCCTTTTCGTCTACGAGGCCCCGCCCGGCATGGCCGACGACGCCGCCAGCGGCGTGGCCCTGACGGTGGCCGAGGAGCTCCGCCGGCTGCTGGCCCGCCCGGCACCCGACCCGCCGCTCGGCGTGGACGCGGACCTGCGACCGGAGGGCCGCCAGGGCCCGCTGGTGCGCAGCCTGGGCGCCTATCAGCAGTACTACGCCCGCTGGTCGAAGGTCTGGGAGGCGCAGGCCCTGCTGCGGGCCCGGTTCGTGGCCGGTGACGCCGGCCTGGCGGCGCGGTTCCTGGAGTTGGCGGACGCCAAGCGCTACCCGGCGGGCGGCCTGACCCGGGACCAGATCCAGGAGATCCGCCGCCTGAAGGCCCGGGTCGACAGCGAGCGCCTCCCGCGCGGCGCCGACCCGACCACCCACACGAAGCTGGGCCGCGGCGGCCTGGCCGATGTGGAGTGGACGGTGCAGCTGCTCCAGCTGCACCACGGCGCGGCGGTGCCGGCGCTGCGCACCCCGCGGACGCTGGAGGCACTGTCGGCGGCCGAGGCGGCGGGCCTGGTGGACCCGGCGGACGCGGCGGCCCTGAAGGCGGCCTGGCGCCAGGCGTCGACGGTGCGCAACCTGCTGACCCTGGTCCGCGGCCGGGCCACCGACCAGCTCCCGCGGCAGGGCCCCGACCTGGCCGCCGCGGCCCGGGTGCTGGGCCGGGGGATGGAGCCGCAGGAGTTCCTGGACGAGTACCTCCGAGTGGCCCGCCACGGCCGCCAGTCCACGGAGCGAGTGTTCAACGCCATCTGACCCTGCCCCACCTCAGCGCCGTGCCGTCCGGCTCGGACGGCGCCGTGGCGGTGCGGGTCCTTCTGTCAAGCGGTGCCGCGCCGCGCGCCCAGCCGTGCCCTGGCGGTGCCGGGCAGCGGCGTCGTGCGGGGCAGCCGGGCTCCGCGCTTGGCCTGACCCGGGCTCCTTGAGCATCGGAAACATCCGGCTGTCCAGGCAACCCGAAGTTTCCCTTGATCTACGAACCGCAGCCGCACCGCCCAGCCAGGCCCGACCGCCGCACCCGTGATCGCGAACTTGCCGCGATCACGGCCACAAACCGATCGGCATCCAAGCGCCACGCGACGTGGTGAACGCGGCTGGGGCGACCACAGCGGAACGGCCCGCCCCCGAACCGGGGACGGGCCGTTCGCAGACCTGTGACAGGGTCACACGTCGTAGTACATCGCGAACTCGTGCGGGGTCGGGCGCAGGCGGACCGGGTCGACCTCGTTGATGCGCTTGTACGAGATCCAGGTGTCCACCAGGTCCTGCGTGAAGACGCCGCCCTCGAGCAGGAAGCCGTGGTCGGCCTCCAGCGAGTCGAGCACCTCCGGCAGGGAGCCGGGGACCTGCTTGACGTTGGCGACCTCCTCCGGCGGAAGGTCGTACAGGTCCTTGTCGATCGGCGCCGGCGGCTCGATCTTGTTCTTGATGCCGTCGAGGCCGGCCATGAGCATCGCCGAGAAGGCGAGGTACACGTTGGCCGACGGGTCCGGCACGCGGAACTCGACGCGCTTGGCCTTCGCGTTGGTGCCCGTCACCGGGATACGGGTGCAGGCGGAGCGGTTGCGCTGCGAGTACACCAGGTTGACCGGGGCCTCGTAGCCGGGAACCAGGCGGCGGTACGAGTTGACCGTCGGGTTGGTGAAGGCCAGCAGCGACGGCGCGTGGTGCAGCAGACCGCCGATGTACCAGCGGGCGGTGTCCGACAGGCCGCCGTAGCCGGCCTCGTCGTAGAACAGCGGCTCGCCGCCCAGCCACAGCGACTGGTGCGTGTGCATGCCGGACCCGTTGTCGCCGAACAGCGGCTTGGGCATGAACGTCGCCGTCTTGCCGGCGGCCCAGGCGGTGTTCTTCACGATGTACTTGAACAGCTGGAGCTGGTCACCGGAGTGCAGCAGCGTCGAGAACTTGTAGTTGATCTCGGCCTGGCCGGCGGTGCCGACCTCGTGGTGCGACCGCTCGACCTCGAAGCCCGCGCTCAGCAGCCGCTGGACGATCTGGTCACGCAGGTCGGCGTAGTGGTCGACCGGCGGGACCGGGAAGTAGCCGCCCTTGTAGGCGGTCTTGTAGCCGCGGTTGCCGCCCGGCTCGTCCTTGCCGGAGTTCCACCAGCCCTCGATCGAGTCGATGTAGTAGTAGGCCTGGTTCGCCGAGGTCTCGTGGCGGATCGAGTCGAAGATGTAGAACTCCGCCTCGGGGCCGAAGTAGGCCGTGTCGGCGATCCCGCTCGACTTGAGGTAGGCCTCCGCCTTCTTCGCCACGTTGCGCGGGTCACGCGAGTAGGCCTCGCGGGTGAACGGGTCGTGGATGAAGAAGTTCAGCGCGAGGGTCTTCTCGATCCGGAACGGGTCGATGAAGGCCGACGTCGGGTCCGGGAGCAGCAACATGTCCGACTCGTGGATCGCCTGGAAGCCACGGATGGACGAGCCGTCGAAGGCCAGCCCCTCGCTGAACACCTTCTCGTCGAACGACTCCACCGGGACGTTGAAGTGCTGCATCACGCCCGGCAGGTCACAGAAGCGCACGTCGACGAAGCGGACGCCTTCGTCCTTCACGTATCGCAGCAGCTCGTCAGAATTGGCGAACACTCGTCCTCCAGGTCGCAGGCATAACCAGTCTGATGATCACTTCAGTGTGAAGGTGGCTGGTTGGTCGCGACCGTAGAACCGTGCGATTGCCCCGGCATGTCCCGACTGTTTCCGCTGTGTTTCGCGGATCGTGATTCAGCCGATCATCGATGCTGTTCAGTTGGGTAGTCTGGGCCTCCGTGGAACTCACTCCGGCCCCGCTCGCGCGACGTTTCGGCGCGCTCGTCATCGACTGGCTGCTGTGCCTGCTCATCGCGGGTGCGATCGCGGATCCGGTTCGAGAGCCGTGGATCGCCCCAGGGATCCTCGTCGTTGAATATGCGCTGTTTCTTGGATTCTTCGGGCAGACCGTCGGCATGAAACTCATGCGGATCCGCGTCGTGTCAATCGTCACAGGCGGCGTGATCGGCGTGCCACGCGCCCTTCTGCGCGGAGTCGTCCTGCTTCCGCTCGTCACCGCGCTGATCCTGGACCGGCAGCAGCGCGGCCTGCACGACAAAGCGGCCGGCTCGATCGTGGTGTCGACCGAGCCGACCGCTCAATAGCTCAACGAGCGGCGGCCGTGCGGGCTCAGCGGCCGCGCATCGCCTTGAACGCGCCCTTCGGCGGCTTCATGTTCTTCGGCATGGCGCCCCGCGGCATCTGCGGGCGGGCCGACAGGGCCTTGAGCCGCTTGTCGAGGGAGTTGACGTCCTTGCCGGTGATGGTGCGCGGCAGCCGGATGAGCGTGCTGCGCACCTTGGCGAGCGGCAGCTGCCCCTCGTCGTTGCCGATGACGTAGTCGCGCAGGTCGGCGTTGCCGATGACCTTGATCAGCCGGCGGCGCTCCTGGTTGATCAGGCCGCGGACCCGGCTGGGGTTGCCCTCGCCGAGCAGGATCACGCCGGGCCGCCCGATGACCAGGTGCACCATGTCGAACTGGGTGGTGGACGCCACGGCGGGGGTCACCCGCCAGTCACCGCGCATGTTCTCGATGATCGAGGCGGCCGCACCGGGCTGGCCCTCGGCCTCCTTCATCATCGCCTTCTGCGAGCGGAGGTTGAGCACGATGACCGTGCCCAGCAGCGCCAGCAGGATGCCCAGCGGCAGCCAGATCCAGGAGATGACGCCGAAGCCGAAGAGGAGCCCGACCGCGACCAGCGGCACGAGCACCACCGCCACCACGAGGGGCACGAACAGCTTGTCGCGCTTCGCGGTGAACGAGAACACCATGCCGATCTGCTTCAGGCGGGTGAAGAACCCGACCTTCTCCGGCTCCTGGGCCTTTGCCATACCTGAAGAGTCTAGTGGGAGGACATCAAGCCTTCAGCGCCCGGCTGTCCAGCGCCTGACGGTACAGGCGGCCGGCCCGGTACGAGGAGCGGACCAGCGGGCCGCTGAGCACGCCGGCGAAGCCGATCTGCTCGGCCTCTTCGCGCAGCTCAACGAACTCCTCCGGCTTGACCCACCGCTCCACCGGATGGTGCCGGGGCGACGGCCGCAGGTACTGCGTGATCGTCACCAGCTCGCAACCGGCCGCGTGCAGGTCCTTCAGCGCCTGCGTGACCTCGCCGCGCTCCTCGCCCATGCCGAGGATCAGGTTCGACTTGGTGACCAGGCCGGCCGCGCGGGCCTGGGTCAGCACGTCGAGCGAGCGGTCGTAGCGGAACGCGGGCCGGATCCGCTTGAAGATCCGCGGCACGGTCTCGACGTTGTGCGCGAGCACCTCGGGCCGGGCGGCGAAGACCTCGTCGAGCAGCGCGGGCTCGCCGTTGAAGTCGGGGATCAGCAGCTCGACGCCGCAGCCCTCGACCAGGCCGTGGATCTGCCGGACGGTCTCGGCGTAGAGCCACGCGCCGCCGTCGGGCAGGTCGTCGCGGGCGACACCGGTCACGGTCGCATACCTCAGCCCCATCGTCGCCACCGACTCGGCGACCCGGCGCGGCTCGTCCGCGTCGAACTCGGCCGGCTTGCCGGTGTCGATCTGGCAGAAGTCGCAGCGGCGGGTGCACTGGTCGCCACCGATGAGGAACGTCGCCTCGCGGTCTTCCCAGCATTCGTAGATGTTGGGACAGCCGGCTTCCTGGCAGACCGTGTGGAGGCCCTCGCGCTGGACGAGGCCCCGCAGGTGCGTGTATTCAGGGCCCATCTTCGCCGAGACCTTGATCCACGGCGGTTTGCGCTCGATCGGCGTCTCCGCGTTTCGCGCTTCGATGCGCAACAGACGGCGCCCTTCTGGAACAACGGCGGTCACAACCCGAAGACTACGCCGCGCAGTTGCCCGAGTGCTGGGAACGCGATTGACGTCACGTTCGCGCCGGCTGCGAATGGAGCGGACCGTGAGGTTTCTGAATACCGCTGATCGGTAACCACCGAAGCGTGGCGCTCAACGACACGCTGCTGGCGTTCGCCGACGGCAACCCCATCGACGTCCTGCGGGCCTGCCCGGTGCTGGACAAACCCGCCACCCGCGCGCTCGCCGAGCGCCTGTTCCCGGGTGCGACGGTGGATGAGATCGGCGACGTGCTGCTCGTCGACGCGATGGACCCGCCCGAGGACGTGGTCCACGTGGGCTGTTTCGGCACCGTCGACCTGGTCTGCAGCTGGCGGCTGACGCCCAGGCGTCCCTCCGAGCTCGACCCCGTGGTGCTGTCGGCCTCCGAGCGCCGCAACGTGCTGTTGCACACCGCACACTGCGCGGCCGGCTGGTGCAGCTACGGCCTCTGGCGCGACGGCACCCGGGTGCGCGCGCTGAGCCGCTGCGGCGACCCCGGCGTCTGCGAGGACGAGGGTGAGCGCCTGCCCTTCGAGGGCGACGGCGGCGACGAGGAACTGTGCTGCCGGTCGCTGCTGGGGCTCTTCGGCTTCCGGTGCGCGGACGAGGGCCGGATCGACGACGTCGACCCGGAGCTCATCCCGGTGGTCGCCTACCGGGTCAGTACAGCTTCCTGATGTGCCGCTCGACGATCGGCAGGATCTCCTCGACCGTCACGTCGCGGCCGAGTTCCGCCGAGAGCGACGTCACGCCCGCGTCCCGGATGCCGCACGGCACGAAGATGTCGTACCGCGAGAGGTCGCAGTCGGCGTTGATGGCGAAGCCGTGCAGCGTCACCCCGCGCGCGACCCGGATGCCGATCGCGGCGACCTTGCGGTCGGGCCCGCGCTCGTCCGCGGCGACCCAGACGCCGCTGCGCCCCTCGACCCGCACCGTGGCCAGGCCCAGCTCGGCGCACACGTCGATGAGCACCTGCTCCATGCGCCGCACGTAGGCGACCACGTCGATCGGGTCGGGCAGCTTGACGATCGGGTAGCCCACCAACTGGCCGGGCCCGTGCCAGGTGATCTTCCCGCCACGGTCGACGTCGATCACCGGCGTCCCGTCGAACGGGCGGTCCTCCGGCTCGGTCCGCTTGCCGGCCGTGTAGACGCTCGGATGCTCCAGCAGCAGCACCGTGTCGGGTGCTTCGCCGTTGGCGACGGCCTCATGGATCCGTCGCTGTTCCGCCAGGGCCACCTCGTAGTCGACGACGCCGGCCCGGACGACGTGAAGGTCGAGAACGCTCGTCACGAATGCAGCGTAACCCCGCAGGCCGGCCAACACGCCAGCGCCGGAATGTGTGGTTTCCGGACATAGTGGTGCGTCGAAGTTCACACCTGGCGTGGTGCTCCCCACAAACCGTCAGGAAGGGCACCGCCATGCCCCGGAAGTTGCGCTGGATCCCCGGGACTAGGCGTTCACCGCCACGGCCATGGCCTCGTCGATCGTCCGGTGCCGGAACGGGAAGCCCTCCCGGGTCAGCACGCCCGGCAGCACCCGCTGACTGACCAGCGCCTCACCGGCGAACTCGCCCAGCACCGCCTGGAGCGCGAACCCCGGCACGGGGAACAGGTTCGGGCGGTGCAGCTGCCGGGCCAGCGCGGCGGAGAACTCGGCGTTGGTGACCGGATCGGGACCGGTGAGGTTCACCGGCCCCGACACGTCGGCGTCGAGCAGATACGTCACGGCGGCCAGCCAGTCCGGGACGGAGATCCACGGCAGGTACTGCCGGCCGCTGCCCATCCGGCCCCCGGCGAAGAGCTTGAACTGCAGGTACAGCGGCTTGAGCAGGCCGCCGTCGCGGGCCAGCGGCAGGCCCGTGCGCAGCAGGACGACCCGCGTCCCGGCGTCCTCCGCCGGCACGGTCGCGGCCTCCCACACCTTGCACAGGTCGGCCAGGAACCCGTCACCCGCGGGTGACTGCTCGTCGACGGCCCGGTCGCCCGTGTCGCCGTAGTAGCCGACGGCGGAGGAGTTGAGCAGCACCCGTGGGCGTGGCTCGGCCGCGGCGATCGCCCTGGCCAGGGTGGTCGTGGTGTCGATCCGGCTGTCGACGAGCACCTTCTTGTACGCCGCGGTCCAGCGCTTGTCGCCGACCCCGGCACCGGCCAGGTTGATCACCGCGTCGGCGGCCGACACCACGGCCGTGTCGACCATCCCGGCCATCGGGTCCCACCACACCTCACCCGCGTTGCGGGCCGGTCGGCGGACCAGCTGGGTGACCTGGTGCCCGGACGAGCGCAGGTGCGGGATGAGCCGCTGGCCGAGGAACCCGGACGCTCCCGCGATCAGGATCTGCATATGGTCATCTTGCCCAATCACCACCCGGGTACCACAAAAACGACGCGGCGGCGGGATGGGGTGACCCCTCCCGCCGCGGCGCCGTCGTGTGCTACAGGCCCAGGTCGGCCTCGAAGTTGCCGGCCTCCAGGCGCTCCTTCACGGTGGTGAGGAAGCGCGCGGCGTCGGCGCCGTCGACGATCCGGTGGTCGTACGACAGGGCCAGGTAGACCATCGACCGCGGCACGATGACCTCGCCGAGCTCCGGGTCCTTGACCACGACGGCCCGCTTGACGACCGCGCCGGTGCCGAGGATCGCGACCTGCGGCTGGTTGATGATCGGCGTGTCGAACAGCGCGCCCCGGCTGCCGGTGTTGGTCAGCGTGAACGTGCCGCCGGTGATGTCGTCGGGGTTGAGCTTGTTGTTGCGGGTGCGGTCCGCCACGTCGGCGATGCGCTTGGCCAGGCCGCCGAGGTTGAGGTCGCCGGCGTTCTTGATGACCGGGACGATCAGGCCCTTCTCGGTGTCGACCGCCATGCCGAGGTGCTCGGCGTCGTGGTACGTGACGGTGCCCGCCTCCAGGTCGATCGAGGAGTTCACCGACGGGTGCACCCGCAGGGCCTCGACCGCCGCCAGCGCGAAGAACGGCAGGAACGACAGCTTCACGCCGTGCGTCTCGAGGAACTGCTGCTTGGCCTTCTCCCGCAGCTTCGCCACCTTGGTGACGTCGACCTCGACGACGGTGGTGAGCTGCGCCGAGATCTGCAGCGACTCCACCATCCGCCGCGCGATCAGCGCCCGCATGCGGGTCAGCTTCTGCGTCTGGCCGCGCAGCGGGCTCGGCGCCGCCTTCGGGGCCGCCTTGGCCGGGGCGGGCGCCTGGACGGCCGCCGGAGCCTCGGCCGGCTTGGCCGCGGCCTCCTTCGCCTTGGCCGCGGCGTCGAGGACGTCCTGCTTGCGGATCCGCCCGCCGACGCCTGTGCCGGACAGCGTCGAGAGGCTCACGCCGTGCTCGGCGGCGAGCTTGCGCACCAGCGGCGTGACGTAACCGGCCTCGTCGCCCTCGACCTTGCCGTTGCCGCTGGGGGCCGCCGTCACGCTGGTGGGCGGGCCGGCCTGCACCGGCGCCTTGGCCGCGGGCTGCGGCTCGGCCGGCTGCTGTACGGGCCGGGCCTCCGCAGCCGGCGCGTGCTGGGCCGGCTGCTCCGCCTTCGCGGGCTCCGCCTTGGCCGGGGCCGGCTCGGCCTTCGCGGCCGGGGCCGCACCCGCGGCGCCGATCGTGGCCAGCTCGGCGCCGACCTCGACCGTCTCGTCCTCCGGGACCTTGATCTCGAGCAGGGTGCCGGAGACCGGCGACGGGATCTCCGTGTCGACCTTGTCGGTGGAGACCTCGAGCAGCGGCTCGTCGGCCTCGACCTGGTCGCCGACCTGCTTGAGCCAGCGGGTGACGGTGCCCTCGGTGACGCTCTCGCCCAGCGCCGGCATCTTCACCGGCGTGGTCTCGCCACCGCCCGCGGCGGGCGGCTCCGCGGCCGGGGCGGCGGCCTGCGGCTCCGGCTCGGCCTCCTGCGGGGCCTCCTCCTGCGGCGCCTCTTCCGCCTCCTGGGCGGGTGCGGCCGCGGCCGGGGCGGCCTCGCCGCCGCCGGCGCTGTCGCCGATCACCGCGAGCTCGGCGCCGACCTCAGCGGTCTCGTCCTCCTGCACGACGATGCGCGTCAGCACGCCGGCGGCCGGTGACGGGATCTCCGTGTCGACCTTGTCGGTGGAGACCTCGAGCAGCGGCTCGTCGGCCTCGACCTGGTCGCCTTCCTGCTTGAGCCAACGGGTGACGGTGCCCTCGGTGACGCTCTCGCCCAGCCGGGGCATGGTTACCGATACCGGCATGTGAAACGACTCCTCGAAACTGTTGCTCTGAAAATGTGCTGACAGTGGGCGGTCGGGTGCCAGTGATCAGTGAACGTGCAGCGGCTTGCCGGCCAGCGCCAGATGCGCTTCGCCGAGTGCCTCGTTCTGCGTGGGGTGCATGTGCACGAGCGGGGCGACGTCGCCCGGGAACGCCTCCCAGTTGTAGATCAACTGGGCTTCACCGATCAGTTCGCTCACCCGGCTGCCCACCATGTGGACACCCACGACCGGGCCGTCCTGGACCCGGACCAGCTTCACGAAGCCGGCCGTCTTGAGGATCTGGCTCTTGCCGTTGCCGGTGAGGTCGTACTGCACCGTCTCGATCTTGTCGCCGTGCAGCTCGCGGGCCTTGGACTCGTTGAGCCCGACCGACGCGACCTCGGGCTCGGAATACGTCACCCGGGGGATGCCGGCCTCGTCGATGACCTGCGGGTGCAGGCCGGCGATCTCCTCGGCGACGAAGATGCCCTGCTGGAAGCCGCGGTGCGCGAGCTGGACGCCCGGCACGATGTCGCCGACGGCGTAGACGTTGGGCACCGAGGTGCGCAGGCGCTCGTCCGTGAGGACGAAGCCGCGCTCCATTTTGACGCCCTGCTCCTCGTAGCCGAGGTTGGCGGTCGTCGGGCCGCGGCCGACGGCGACGAGCAGCAGCTCCGCCTCGATCGTGTCGCCGCCCTGGATGGACACCTTCACGCCGCTGTCGGTGCGCTCGACGCCCTCGAAGGGCTTGCCCACCTTGAACGCGATGCCGCGCTTGCGGAACGCGCGCTCCAGCGCCTTGGAGCTGGCCTCGTCCTCGACCGCGAGCAGCCGCGGGAGCGCCTCGACGATCGTCACGTCGACGCCGAACGACTTCCACGCGCTGGCGAACTCGCAGCCGATGACGCCGCCGCCGAGAACCACGGCCGACGCGGGCACGTGGTCGAGGCCGAGCGCGTGCTCGCTGGTGATGACCCGCTCGCCGTCGACCACCAGGCCCGGGAGCGTCTTCGAGTAGGAGCCCGTGGCGAGCACGATGTTCTTCGCCGTGTACCGCGTGCCGCCGACCTCGACGGCGTCCGCCGCGACGAGGCGGCCCTCGCCCTCGATCAGCTGGACCTTGCGGGCCTTGGCCAGGCCCTGCAGGCCCTTGTACAGCTTCGTGACCACGCCGTCCTTGTAGGCGTTGACCGCCTTCATGTCGACGCCGCTGAACGTGGCCTGGACGCCGAACTGCTCCGCCTCACGGGCCGCGTCGGCGACCTCGCCGGCGTGCAGCAGGGCCTTGGTGGGGATGCAGCCGCGGTGCAGGCAGGTGCCGCCGAGCTTGTCCTTCTCGACCAGCGCGACGGACAGGCCGAGCTGCGCGGCACGGAACGCTGCCGCGTAGCCGCCGCTGCCCCCGCCCAGGATCAGGACGTCGAAGGAGTTGGCGTGTGGGTCGCTCACGGATTCTCCCAGGTGATGCACGGGCCCCGGCGGCCCGTGGCGGTGCGAATGCGGGGTTCGCCCTTCGCATGACGATCCTTGGCCATCTTGTCACTTGTACTGCCCGCCTGCGACGGTAGGTGCCCTACCAGCGTGACGGGGGCACTGCAAACGTGCCCTCCCGTCGTACGCTGGGCGGCGAACTGACAGGGGAGGAGCGGATCGTGGCGTGGTTTCGCCGACGCAGGCCGGCAGCCGGTGGGCGCACCGCGAGCCGTGAGGATCTTGCCCATCTCGAGGAGTTCGTCCGCTCGCGCCGCGGCGTCGAGGGCTTCATCGAGCCCCGCACGACCGTGACGGAGACGACACTCCTGCTGATCGCGCACGACGGGGAGTGGACCCGCCGGCGCATGGAAAGCCCTCAGGCGGCGCGCCAGTTCGCGCACCGCCTGAGCATGCCGATCTACGATGTCGCGCTGGTGGGCTATCCGCAGCGGATGCGGGACTACAACGCCCGCAACAAGCGCTCCACCACCTGACGCGGCCGGCCGCCTACCGCTCGGCGGCGATCTCCTCCACCAGTTCGACGAGCGTGCGCACCGGCACGCCCGTGCCGCCCTTGGACCAGTAGCCGAAGGGCTCACCGGAGTGGTAGCTCGGCCCGGCGATGTCGATGTGCGCCCACTGGACACCCTCGGTCACGAACTCGGACAGGAACACGCCGCCCTGGAGCATGTGACCGGCCCGGTCCATGCCCGAGTTGACCTGTGAGATGTCGGCCACGTCCGACTCCATGCCCTTGCGCACGTCCTCGGGCAGCGGCATCGGCCACACCGGCTCGCCGGTCCGCTCGCCGGCGCCGCGGACCCGCTCGCACAGCTCCGGCGTGCCCATGACCCCGGAGATCCGCTTGCCGAGGGCGATGACCTGGCCGCCGGTGAGCGTCGAGACCTCGAACAGGTAGTCGGGCTCGTCCTCGCACGCCCGGGCGATCGCGTCGCCGAGGACCATGCGGCCCTCGGCGTCGGTGTTGAGCACCTCGACCTGCTTGCCGTTGTACATCGAGACGACGTCGCCCGGCCGGTACGCACTGCCGGAGGCCATGTTCTCCGCCATCGGCGCGTAGCCGACCACGGCGACCTTCGGCTTGAGCTGTGCGATCGCGATCATGGCGGCGGCGACGGCCGCGGCGCCGGACATGTCGGACTTCATCTCCCACATGCCCGCGGCGGGCTTGATCGAGACGCCGCCGGTGTCGAACGTGATGCCCTTGCCGACCAGCGCCACCCGCCGGGTCGCCCCGGCCGGCTCGTAGGCGATCCGCACCAGCCGCGGCGCGGCGGCCGAGCCCAGGCCGACCGCGAGGATGCCGCCGTACCCCTGCTTCGCCAGCGCCTTCTCGTCCAGCACCGACACCTCGAGCGAGGCCTCCGCGGCGGCCGCGGCCACCGAGTCGGCGAACTGGGGCGGGCGGAGCTCGTTGGGGGCGGTGTTGATCCAGTCACGGGTGCGGGCCACGGCGGCGGCGACCGTCGTGGAGCGCTTCAGGGCCGCCTTCGCCGCCTTGGCGCCGGCGTCGGGGACGTGGATCACAGCCTTACGCACCGGGTCGCGCCGGCCGGCCGCGGGCTTCGTCTTGTAGCCCGCGAAGCGGTAGGCGCCGAGCACGGCGCCCTCGGCGACCGCGCGGACGCCCGCGGTCAGTTCCTCGTCGGTGGGCGTGTCGCGGTCCGACAGTGGCAGCACGAGGGCCATCGAGGCCGACCCCGCGAGGGCCCGGGCCGCCGACCCGGCCGCGCGGCGCAGCGTCTCCGCCGCCGGCGCGGCGCCCGCCGGCTCCGGGCCGAGCCCGACCGCGACCACCAGCGGCGCGGTGACGGCACCGAACGCGGCGACCTTCGTCACCTCGCCCACCGCGCCGGTCGCGCCGAGCACACGTAGGGTCTCGGCCAGCCCGCCGCCCGGTCGGTCGCTGAACGCGGCGGCGACGCTCTCCGCGCCTGAGGCGAGCAGCAACTTGGCGTCACCCCCCTCATGCGCATAGACGCCGACGACAACGGCGTCGACGGCGAGCTCGGCAGGGTCGGTGTCGACGAGGGTCAGGGAGGTCACTCGGGCTCCACATCGCTGATGGTGTCGTTCACGGCATTTCGACCGCGGCGTTGACCGCAGCTCCAGCATGCCGCCGAATCGGGTGCTGGACACGATAACCAACGCGATAGGTTGCGGGCATGACGCAACCCTTGCGGCACCCCGCGTTGTATCACCGCCATGCGGCGCTCGGTGCCAAATTCGCGGCGTTCGGTGGCTGGGAGATGCCGTTGGAATACGCCGGCGGCGGCGTGCTCAAGGAGCACGCCGCGGTCCGGGAGGACGTCGGCGTGTTCGACGTGTCGCACCTGGGTAAGGCCCGGGTGCGCGGTCGCGGCGCCGCGGCGTTCGTCAACCGGTGCCTCAGCAACGACCTGGACCGCATCGCGGCCGGCCAGGCGCAGTACACCCTGTGCCTCGACGATGCCGGGGGCGTGGTGGACGATCTCATCGCGTACCGGTTCGGCGACGACGACGTGTTCCTCATCCCGAACGCGGCCAACACCGCCGAGGTGGTCCGCCGGCTCACCGCGGCCGCGCCCAACGGCATCTCGGTCGTCGACCAGCACGAGCTCTTCGCGGTGCTCGCGGTGCAGGGCCCGCGCTCGGCGGAGCTGCTGGCGTCCCTCGGCCTGCCGACCGACCACGACTACATGAGCTTCACCGTCTCCGCCTACCGGGGCACCGACGTCGTCGTCTGCCGCACCGGGTACACCGGCGAGCACGGATACGAGCTGGTCGTACCGTCACACGACGCGCACACGCTGTGGGACGCCCTCGTCGAAGGCGGGGTCCGCCCCTGCGGCCTGGCGGCCCGGGACACCCTCCGGACGGAGATGGGCTACCCCCTGCACGGCCAGGACCTGTCCCTCGACATCACGCCGGTCCAGGCGCGGGCCGGGTGGGCCGTGGGGTGGTCGAAGCCGGCCTTCTGGGGCCGCGAGGCGCTCCTGGCGGAGAAGGCCGAAGGCCCCCGCCGCCTCCTGTGGGGCATCGAGGCCATGGACCGCGGCATCCCGCGGGCCCACATGCGGGTCCTGGCGGCCTCGGGCGACGACACGATCGGCGAGGTGACGAGCGGCACGTTCTCCCCCACCCGCAAGGTGGGCATCGGGCTGGCCCTGATCGACACCGCGTCGGGTGTGACCGAGGGCGACGAGGTCGCACTGGACGTCCGGGGCCGCCGCTCCCAGGTCCGCGTGGTGAAGCCCCCGTTCGTGAAGTCCTCGGTCCGCTGACCTCGCCCGGCCCGGCTGCCCGCTGCGGTTGTCAGCGGGCCCGGATGCCGGGACGGCCGGCCGCACGGAGGCCCGTCACGCCTGGTGGCCGATGGCCAGCACCACCAGGGCGGTCATCGTCGACAGCTCGATCGCGCCGCCCATGATGTCGCCCGTCACGCCGCCCAGACGGCGGCGGGCGTGGGCGGTCAGCAGCCACGCGACGGCCACCGCGCCGGCCACGGCGAGCGGGCCGAGCCACGGGTGGGCCAGAGCGGCCAGGGCGGCCGTGGCCAGGACCGTCACCGCCAGCAGCGGGCCGCCGATCGTCCCGGCGACCAGGGCGCCGAGGCCGTCCGGGCGGGCGGCCGGCAGGCCCCGGCGGCAGGCCACCGTGGCGGCCAGCCGGCCGGCGGCGAAGGCCGCCGCCACCGCCACGAGCCCGTGCACCCCGGCCGGAAGGCCCTCGGACCAGCCGCCGAGCCGGCCCGAACCGCCATCTGTCGGACCGCCTGCCGGGCCCAGCAACGAGGTGACCGCGGCCGCCTCGATCAGGAGCACCATCGCGATCGCGGCCACGCCGAAGGGGCCGATGTCCGATTTTTTCATGATTGCCAGGGCTTTTTCCGCGGTACCGTACGAGCCCAGGCCGTCAGCCGTGTCGGCCAGGCCGTCGACATGCAGGCCTCGGGTGAGCAGGACGGCCAGGGCCACCACGATCGCGGCCGCCAGCAGCGGCGTCGCACCCGCCGCCCGCGCGGCCCAGCCGATCAGGCCCAGGAGGGCGCCGAGGAGGGCGCCCACCAGCGGGGCCAGGGCCATCGCCGTGCGGGCCGTGGGACGGTCGAACCGGTCGGCCCGCAGCGGCGCGACCGTGAACAGCGTGAGGGCGAGTCTCAGTCCTCCCACGACGGCTTCACGTACGGCATCTCCGCGGTCGGCGAATCGGCCACGACCCGCTGGATCTCCGCCTCGATCCGCTCCTGCTCGGTCAGCCCCTCGTCGGCGGGCGTGGCCGCCTGGGCGCGCGGGGTGGCCGCGGCGATGGTCAGGGCGGTGTTGACCAGCGGCAGCGTGGCCAGGGCCGTCGCGCCCTCACCCAGACCGAGCTTGAGCTGCAGGAACGGGGTGATGCCGAGCACGTCGGCGGCGAGTTTCACGGTCGGGTTGTCGCCGTGGTCGGGCATCAGCAGCCAGTGGCGGGTCTGCGCGCCGTAGTCCCGGGCCACCAGGCCGGCCGCGATCCCGACCGGCCCGTCGACCATGACCGGCAGCCGCCGGGACGCGGCGCCGATGAGGATGCCGGTCGCCACCGCGATGTCGCCGCCGCCGAGCATCGACAGGATGGCGTGCGGGTCGCGGCTGCGGGCCCGGATCCGGTGCCGGGCATCGCGGATCGCGGCGACCTTGCGCATCCAGGCCTCGTCGTCGACGAACCCGGCCGCGTTGACGACCCGCCCGAGCAGGGCGGCCGGCTCGCCGCCGGTGAGCACCGCCACGAGGGCCGCGGCCGCCGCGTCGGAGCCGGCGCCGCAGGAGCCCACGATCAGCAGGTCGACACCCTCGTTGGCGGCCGCGTCGGCGAGCCGCCAGCCGAGCGTCAGCGCGGCGTCGACGCTGTTGTCGTCGAGCGCGTCGTGGAGCTCGGCCGGGCCGCTCTCGGGGCAGTCGATGGCCTGGACGCTGGCGCCGGCGGTCGCGGCGAGCATCGCGAGCGTGCCGGTGCCCTCGACGACGTCCTCGAGCCGCTGGTCGGCGGCGGCCGCCGAGTCGCCGGCCGCGAACGCGCCCGCACGGTCGCCGCGCAGCACCAGGACCCGGGGCTGCTGCCAGGGCCGCGGGTCGGGCCGGCCCTGCGCGCCGCCGGCGAACCGAACGACCGGCAGCAGGCCGCCGAGGCCGGCGCCGTTGAGCCGGAGCGTCAGCAGCCGCTCCACCGCCTCGGCCGCGGTCGACTCGTCCGGCAGCGGCAGCTCCAGGCCGGGGGAGAAGGACAGCATGTCGCCGCTGTCGGCGGTGGACAGCACCGCCCCCGCGGTCGCGCCCTCGAAGACGAACGGGGTCTCGTCACGTACCGGTGCGGCGGCCACCGGAACGGGTGCCTGCTCCCGCCCGCCCGCGTGGCCGACCAGCTCGCCGCCGCGCAGCCAGTTGACCTCACCGGCCACGACCATGGCGACGCCGTCGCAGGCCGCCGCGACGCGTTGGTTGAGCAGTCCGTTGGCGTCGGCGAAGGTGCGGCCGGACTCCGTCATCGGCATGACGGTCAGGCCCACCTCGGTGCCGACCAGCACCAGCAGGGCCGCCGGGCAGGCGCGGACCGCGTCGGCGAGCGCGCCGATCCGGGTGTCGCCCGCGGACGGGTCCGACCAGTCGCCGGCCGCGTCGTAGACCGCACTCAGCCAGCCGCCCAGGTCGTCGACCAGGACGACGTCCTCCGGCTTCGCGCCGGTGAGCAGATCCGCCAGCAGGTCCGGCTCGGTGCCCACCTCCTCGGTCCGCCAGTGCTCCGGGCGCCGGGCGCGATGCGCGGCGATCCGCGCCGACCAGCCCTCGTCGGGAGTCTCGCCGTGCACCTCGGGCGCCGTCGCGACATACCGCACCCGCTCGGCGTCGGCGACGAGCGCCTCCGCCACTTCCGACTTCCCGGACCGGATTCCTCCGAGCACCAGCAACCGCATGCCGCCACTCTAGAGGCCCTCCGTGTACTTTCCGGTGGCCGGAGTCCGCTGACGGCCGTGAGGCCGATACGCTCGAAGTCATCTACCTGGGACGGGAGTGTGACCAATGGCGTGGACGTGGCAGTTCGAAGACGCCGAGCGGCGGCCGATCGATGGTCCGAACGAGGCGTTTTCCAGCCAGTCCGACGCGGAGTCGTGGCTCGGTCAGACCTGGCGGGAGCTGGTGGCCAAGGGCGCGACGACGGCGATCCTCACGGAGGACGACCGCACGGAGTACAAGATGAGCCTGCTACCCGCGGGGGGCTGACACGTGTCGTACGGTCGATACACCGACCGGGTCGCAAGGCTGCCGCGTGAGGCGTTCCGCCCCAGCCCGATCTTCCTCGGGCTGGTCGTGCTGTTCGTCGTCACCGGCTGGATGACCTGGGCCGGGTTCGGCAATCTCAAGATCAACGTGTTCATGTTCGTCGCGGCCGGCTGGACCATCTCGCTGTGCCTGCACGAATACGCCCACGCGGTCGTCGCGTTCAAGGGCGGCGACCACGACATCGCCCACCGCGGCTACCTGACGCTCGACCCGCTCAAATACACTCATCCACTGCTGTCGATCGTTCTGCCGCTGGTGTTCGTGCTCCTCGGCGGCATCGGCCTGCCCGGCGGCGCGGTGTGGGTCAACCACGCGGCGGTGCGCAGCCGGTTCGTCGACAGCCTGATCAGCTTCGCCGGCCCGGCGACGAACCTGCTCCTGGCCGTCGTGCTGGTCCTGCCGTTCAGCCTGGGCGTGGCCGAGAGCAGCCACCTCGAGTTCTGGGCGGCGCTGGCGTTCCTGGCGTTCCTCCAGCTGACCGCGAGCGTGCTCAACTTCGTGCCGATGCCGGGCGTCGACGGCGGCAACCTGCTCTACCCGTGGCTGTCCCCGCAGTGGCAGCGCGGCTTCAACCACGTGGCGCCCTACGGCATGCTTCTGCTCATCGCGCTGCTCTGGTCGCCGGTGATCAACGCCTGGTTCTTCGGCGGGGTCCAGTGGATCGGTGATGTGCTGGGCATGCCCTCGAACTATGTCAGCATGGGTTACGGCCTCTTCAAGTTCTGGTCCTTCTGAGAAGGGGCCGGCCCGCGCCGGCCCCTTCCACCAGCGTTACGGCCGCTGCGCCGGGCTCGTGGTGAGTGCCGGGTCGCTCACCACGACCGGGGCCAGCGCCTCGTCGATCCGCTTCATCAGCTCGGCGTCGAGCTTCACGCCGGACGCCTTCACGTTGTCCTGCAGCTGCTCGGGGCGCGTCGCGCCGACGATCGCCGACGACACGTTGGGGTTCTGCAGCACCCACGCCACGCCGAGCTGGGCCATCGTCAGACCGGCCTGCTCCGCGAGGGGCTTCAGCTGCTGTACCGCGGTGAGCACCTCGTCGCTCAGCAGCCGCGCGATGAAGTTGGCGCCCGACTTCTCGTCCGTCGCGCGGGAACCCGCCGGCGGCGGCTGGCCCGGCAGATACTTGCCGGTCAGCACACCCTGGGCGAGCGGCGACCAGACGATCTGGCCGATGCCGAGCTCCTCCGACGCGGGCACGACCTCGGCCTCGATGACCCGGTAGAGCGCCGAGTACTGCGGCTGGTTGGAGACCAGCTGGATCTTCAGCTCACGGGCCAGCGCGTGGGCCGCGCGGATCTCCTCCGCCTTCCACTCGGACACGCCGATGTAGTGCGCCTTGCCGCTGTGCACGACGTCGGCGAACGCCTCCATCGTCTCCTCGAGCGGGGTGGCGTAGTCGTACCGGTGGGCCTGGTAGAGGTCGACGTAGTCGGTCTGCAGGCGGCGCAGCGACCCGTTGATCGACTCCATGATGTGCTTGCGGGACAGGCCGCGGTCGTTGCGGCCCGGGCCGGTCGGCCAGAACACCTTGGTGAAGATCTCCAGGCCCTCGCGGCGTTGCCCCTTCAGGGCCTCGCCGAGCACCACCTCGGCCTTGGTGCCGGCGTAGACGTCGGCGGTGTCGAACGTGGTGATCCCGAGGTCGAGGGCCGCGTGCACGCAGGCGGTGGCCTGGTCGGCCTCGACCTGCGAACCGTGGGTGATCCAGTTGCCGTAGGAGATCTCGCTGACGAGCAGTCCGGAACGGCCGAGGTGTCGATATTCCATGGCCCAGACCCTATCGCCGCTCCTTACATCACCGGGCGGGTGTCGGCCAACAGCCGGTCGATCTCGTCGGTGACCCCGGTGCGGCTGGAGAACGTCGCCTCGATGACCGTCCGTCCCCGCCGGTCCAGCGCACCCCAGCGCTGGGCGTCGTCGGCGATCAGGAACGCCACCGGGTGGATCATCAGCGTGTGATGGATCGGCGGTACGAGCACCCGCCCGGACCGGTCGACCACACCCTTCCGGCCGTCCAGCGACACGACGGCGAGACCTTCGTCACTGAAGCCGTCGATGTATCTGCCGTCGAGCAGCGCGGTCGCGAAGCCGTCGTACTGGAACGAGACAACGACCCGCCCGACCCCGTCCACGGCACCCCAGTGCGGGCCGCGCCGCACCGCCGCGACGCCCCGGCGGAACGGCCGCACGTCGTCGTAGCCGGTCGAGATCAGGACCGTGTTGGTCTTGTCGATGGCGATCCACCGGGTCGTACCGTCGCGTGACACCCAGGCGATGCCGTCGGAGAAGCTGCCGACGCCGATGTAGCCGGCGGGCGGCTCGATGAGCACCCGGCCGGTGTCGTCGATCAGCTCCCAGTTCTCCGACCCCTGCCGCTGCACCCAGGCGACGCCGTCGCGGAACGGCTGCACGTCGAGGTACCCGGGGCCGATGACGAAGTTACCGTCGGGCTCGATGTAGCCCCACCGCTGGGTCTGCTCGTCGAACGCGGGGGAGGGTGGCTTGCGGATCTGGAGGATCTCCTCGCGGGCCCGCGGGTACGGGCCCCAGCCCTTCTCGGCGACCCGCCGGAACACCGCGTCGAGTGCCAGCTCGGTCTGCGCGATGAGCTCCGGGTCCTCCTCCTTGCGCAGGTCGAGGGCCCGCTCGAAGTGGTTGCACGCCTCCATGTAGCGGCCCTGGTCGTACGCGCATTTGCCGGCGTGCTGGTGCATCGTGGCGCGCAGCCGGTCGGGCAGCTCGGACGAGTTCGCCAGCGTGAACAGCCGGTCGGCCTCCTCGAACTCCTCCCGCCACTGCAGCACGTGCGCGAGCCGGGCCTGGGCGATCGCGATCCGCCGCAGCTCGCCGGTCGCCTCGGCGTGCGCGAGCGCGAGCTTGCCGTCGGCGAACGCCTTGGGGAGATCGTTGAGGATCCGCGAGACGACGGCGCGCAGGCTGAGCAGCCGGGCGCGGGTCGGGTTGTCGGCGACGCCGTTGAGCTTGGCGGTCAGCTGGTCGCGGACCTCGTTGAGGTTGTCGATCTCCTCGCCCTCGATCTGCTCGCGGAGGGTGTCGGGGTCGAAGCGCCAGACGTACGAGGCCAGAATCTGCTCCGGGTCGGGTCCGGCCGGCTCGGCTGCGCGGGGCCCGGGCGGCGACTGCGGTGCGATCGCGGCCAGCTCGGGCGGGAACCCGTCGGCGCCGGGCCGGACGATCGGCAGGTATCCGGTCGCCTGGAGCCCGTCGATGCCCGCACCGGTGAGCGCCGCCGAGCGGTAGTTCCCCATGGCTGTGCCCTGCGCGACGGCTGACGTGTCCGCCGCGGCGGACAGGAGCTCGGCGGGCGCATGATCACCGGGCGCGGGGCCGGCGGGTGCGGCGGAGACCGGGACGGATGAGACCGGCGCCGCGGAGACCGGCGCGGCGGAGACCGGCGCGGCGGAGACCGGCGCGGCGGAGACCGGGACGGATGAGACTGGCGCGGCGGAGACCGGCGCCGCGGAAACCGGGGCGGACGAGACTGGCGCGGACGAGACTGGCGCCGCGGAGACCGGCGCCGCGGAGACGGGCGCTGACGACACAGGCGCTGCCGAGACGGGGGCTGCCGACACAGGCGCGGACGACACAGGCGCGGACGACACAGGTGCGGACGAGACGGGTGCGGCGGAGACAGGGGCTTCCGCGGGCGTGGTGGGCTCGGCCGGCCGGTTCGGGCGCCAGGTGCTGAACGGTTCCGCCGCAGGTGCGCTGCTCACGGGGGCTTCCGCCGGGGTCGCGGGCGCGGCCGGCCGGGTCGGACCCCAGGTGTTGAGCGCCGGGTCGGCAACCTGCTGGCCGCCCCGCGCTTCGACGGGTGGTTGACCGCCGCGCGGGTCGCCGAAGGGCTGGTCACCGCGTCCGTCGCCGTGCGGTTGACCGCCGCGTGGGTTGCGGAAGGGCTGGTCACCGCGTCCGTCGCCATATGGCTGGCCACCACGCGGGTCGCCGTAGGACTGGCCACCACGCGGGTCGCCGTAGGACTGGCCACCACGCGGGTCGCCGTGGGGCTGGCCACCGCGTGGGCCGCCGTACGGCTGGCCGCCGCGTCCGCCGTGGACGGCCGGATCGGTCTGGCCGGGGGCGCCGCGGCCGCCGTGGACGGCGGGGCTGCCGTATGTCGCCGGGCCATGGCCGGGCGACAGATCGCCGTGGCCGGCCGGGCCACTGTGGACGTTCGGATTGCGGCCGGGCGGCGGCGCGCCAACGGAGGCGCGGCCCGCCGGTCGTGCCTGGGGCGGCGGAGGGCTGCCGGCGGCGCCACGCATGGCGCGCGGCACCCGGGGCACCTCGTCGGTCGGGCCGTCCAGGGCGCGGCTCTGCGGGCGGCCGTAGGCGGCACCCTGCGGCGGGCGGCCGCCCTGTGGGTGACCCTGCTGGGGGCGATCCTGCTGAGGGTGGCCCTGCTGAGGGTGGCCCTGCGCCGGATAGCCGCCCTGCCGAGCAGGACCGCCCTGCGGGTAGCCCTGCTGAGGACCGCCGTAACCGGGACGGCCCTGCTCCTCGTGACCGCGCTGATACGGCGCGCGACGGCCGCCCTGCAGGTGGTCCTGCGGCGGGTGCTGCTCGCCGTGCGGATGGGGCTGCTGTGGCCCGCGGGGCCGTCGGCCGGCGGACGGATCCGGCTCGTCGCGACGTTGTTCCGGGATGCGGTTCCACGACACGGTAGGCATGGCCGCCCAGGTGGGCGCGGCGGTTCCCGGCTCTGCTCCCGGGTACTCGTCGCTCACAGCTTCGCTCTCCTCGCCCCACTCCGGCACCCATCATGCACCGGCGCTCGCCGCGAGCGCGCTCGATGCACCGTGGACCGGTCGCGAAGGGAGGGTACGGCCTCCGACCCTCCCGACGCCACCGTCGCGGGGCGTGGCGCCGCCGAATCGTGTCTCAGATGGCGGCGCCGACCTTGACCTGAGGCTTGGGGTTGCGGATGAAGCGGAAGGAGATGGCCCGCATGATCGCGTAGAAGTACAGCCGGCCGAGCTTTTCGTTGGTGTCCGGGAACCGCTCCTTGACCAGCCGCTTCACGGTGCGGGAGATCAGGAGGCTGTCGATCGCGGTGGCGATGAACATGACGCCGAAGAGCGCGTTGGCCGCGAAGTAGATGCTCGGGTTGAGGTTGCGGTTGAAGCCCACGAGCATCACGAGGAAGGTGGTGCCGAAGAACCAGGTGCCGATCGTGCGCCGGGAGTCGACGATGTCGCGCACGAGCCGCCGGACCGGGCCCTTGTCGCGGGGCAGCAGATAGCGCTCGTCGCCGTTGGCCATGCCCTCGCGCGCCTCGACTCGCTCGGCACGCATCCGCTCGCGCATGCGCTTGGCCGCCTCGCGCCGGTTGGCCGCGGGCGGCTCGACGACCCGGCGACCGGCGACGATCCGCTTCGGGGTGACCTTGCCGAGCTCGCGCTTCGACGGGGTGTGTCCCTTCGAAGCGGCATCGGGCTCGGTGTCCTCGACATCGGGCACGGCAACGGTGTCGGGGTCTTCCGACTTTCGGCGAAACAGCGACGGCACGCCGTGAAGGGTAGCCCACGCGGGGCAGGAACAGCAGCGCAGCCCGCCCGCAGCGGCGCCGCCGATCGACGGCGGCGCCGCTGCGGGCGGGTGTCAGCCGAGCTCGACGTGGGCGCCGAGGCCGTTGAGCTTGCCCTCGAAGTCCTCGTAGCCGCGCTGGATGAGCTTCACGCCGTAGACCCGGGAGGTGCCCTCGGCGGCGAGCGCCGCGATCAGGTGGCTGAACCCGGCCCGCAGGTCGGGGATCACCAGGTCGGCGGCGTGCAGCTTCGACGGGCCGGCGATCACGGCGGAATGCATGAAGTTGCGCCGGCCGAAGCGACAGGGGGTGCCGCCCAGGCACTCACGGTACGTCTGGATGGTGGCGCCCATCTGGTTGAGCGCGGCGGTGTAGCCGAGCCGCCGCTCGTAGACCGTCTCGTGGACGATCGACAGGCCGCGGGCCTGGGTCAGCGCCACGACCATCGGCTGCTGCCAGTCGGTCATGAAGCCGGGGTGCACGTCGGTCTCCATGGCGACGGCGTTGAGCTCGCCGCCCGGGTGCCAGAAGCGGATGCCGCCCTCGCCCGGCGTGTCGTCGATCTCGAACGCGCCGCCGACCGAGGTGAACAGGTTGAGGAACGTCATCATGTCGGCCTGCCGGGCGCCCTTGACGAACACGTCGCCCCGGGTCGCGAGAGCCGCGGCGGCCCAGCTCGCCGCCTCGATCCGGTCGGGGATCGGGCGGTGGTTGTAGCCCGTCAGGCGGGGCACGCCCTGGATCTCGATGACCCGGTCGGTGTGCACCTTGATGATCGCGCCCATCTTCTGCAGCACGCAGATCAGGTCGATGATCTCCGGCTCGACGGCCGCGTTGCGCAGCTCGGTGACGCCCTCGGCCCGCACCGCCGTCAGGAGGATCTGCTCGGTGGCACCCACGCTGGGGTAGGGCAGCTCCAGTTTGGCCCCGTGCAGCCCGTCGGGGGCGGTGATGTCCATGCCCTTCTCGGACTTGTCCACCACGGCGCCGAACTCGCGCAGCGCCTGGATGTGGAAGTCGATCGGCCGGCCGCCGATGTTGCAGCCGCCCAGGTCGGGGATGAACGCGTGGCCGAGCCGGTGCAGCAGCGGGCCGCAGAACAGGATCGGGATGCGGCTGGAGCCGGCGTGGACGTTGATCTCGTCGACGTTGGCCGACTCGACGTTGGACGGGTCGAAGACGAGCTCGCCGTCGAGGGCGCCGCGGGTGACCCGCACGCCGTGGAGCTCGAGCAGGCCGGTGACCACCTCGACGTCGCGGATCGCGGGGACGTCGTAGAGCCGGCTCGGCGTCTCGCCGAGCAGCGCGGCGACCATCGCCTTGGAGACGAGGTTCTTGGCACCGCGCACGCGCAGCTCACCGTTCAGCGGCGTGCCGCCGTGGACGGTGAGGACATCGCCGGCGTCGTAGTTGGTCACGGAACCCCTCCTGCAGGCAGGAACGTAGGAAGCTGATGCTGACGCAGCGTGAAGCTGAAGCGCTGGACGCACTGCATCGCCCGCGCAGCATATCCACATGTACTGCATGGCGAAGCGCTCCGCACGCCGCAGATGGCACGAAGACAGGACTCCGACAGGGATCACCACACAGGGTGACGGAGCGTCTCCTCAAGGCAGTGTGGTCCGCAAAGTGAACCGCCCGCGAAAGCGACGAGGCTCACGCGGGCGGATCACGACGTGACGGTGCTTACGGCAGGGCGAGCATCCGGTCGAGCGCCACCCGCGCGTGGTGGGCGGTCTCCGCGTCGACCGTGATCTGGTTCGGCACCCGGCCGGCGACGAGCTCCTCGAGCGCCCACACCAGGTGGGGCAGGTCGATGCGGTTCATCGTCGAGCAGTAGCAGATGTTGCGGTCCAGGAACATGATCTGCTTGTCGGGGTGGGCGTTCGCCAGGCGGCGGACCAGGTTGAGCTCGGTGCCGACGGCCCACGCGCTGCCGGCCGGGGCCGCCTCGATCGTCTTGATGATGTACTCCGTGGAGCCCACGTAGTCGGCGGCCGTGACGACCTCGTGTTTGCACTCGGGGTGGACCAGCACGTTGACTCCGGGCACCCGTTCGCGCACGTCGTGGACGCTGTCGAGGGTGAACCGGCCGTGGACCGAGCAGTGCCCGCGCCAGAGGATCATCTTCGCCCCGCGCAGCTGCTCGTCGGTGAGGCCGCCGCCCGGCTTGTGCGGGTCGTAGAGCACACAGTCGTCGAGCGACATGCCCATCTTGAGCACCGCGGTGTTGCGCCCGAGGTGCTGGTCGGGCAGGAAGAAGACCTTGGTGCCCTGCTCGAACGACCAGCGCAGGGCGGTCTCCGCGTTGGACGAGGTGCAGACCACACCGTTGTTGCGCCCGACGAAGCCCTTGATGTCGGCGGACGAGTTCATGTAGGTCACCGGCACGATCTCGCCGGCGATCCCGAGCTCCGCGAACCGGTCCCAGGCCTTCTCCACCTGGACCAGGGCGGCCATGTCGGCCATGGAGCAGCCGGCGGCCAGGTCGGGCAGCACGACCCGCTGGCTGTCGGAGGTCAGGATGTCGGCGCTCTCGGCCATGAAGTGCACGCCGCAGAACACGATGTATTCGGCGTCGGGCCGGGCGGCGGCCTCGCGTGCGAGCTTGAAGGAGTCGCCGGTCACGTCGGCGAACTGGATGACCTCGTCGCGCTGGTAGTGGTGGCCCAGCACGAAGACGCGGTCACCGAGGGCGGCCTTGGCGCGCGCGGCGCGCTCGACCAGGCCGGGGTCGCTCGGTGCGGGCAGGTCGCCGGGGCACTCGACACCCTTCTCGGTGTCGGGGTCGGCGCCGCGGCCGAGCAGCAGCAACGCGGTGGCGGTTGGCGAAGGTTCGACCCAGGTCACCCCTCGATCGTCCCATGCCCGGTCACGGCGAGGAGTGTGACGTGCACAATGGCCGGATGCGCGTCCTGGTCTGTCCCGACAAATTCGCCGGCACCATTTCAGCCGTCTCGGCCGCGGAGGCTTTCGCCGAGGGGTGGCGCGCCGTGAAGCCGGACGATTCGGTGGTACTGCGGCCGCTGTCGGACGGCGGGCCGGGGTTTCTGGCGGTGCTCGCCGCCGCATCGCCGTCGGCCAAGCTGCTCACCGTCCCGACGACCGACCCGCTGGGCCGGCCGGTCGAGGGCCACGTGCTGCTCGACGACGACACCGCCTACGTGGAGAGCGCGGAGGCGTGCGGCCTGCACCTGCTCGCCCCGGGCGAACGTGATCCGAAACACACCACAAGCTTCGGCCTGGGCACGCTGCTGCTCGCGGCGGTGGAGGCCGGCGCGCGCACCGTCGTGGTCGGTCTCGGCGGCAGCGGTACGAACGACGCCGGCGCCGGCCTGCTGGCCGCACTCGGCGCGGCGCCGCTGGACGGGACCGGCTACGCCCTGCCCTACGGCGGTGCGGCGCTTGCCGCCTGCGCGTCGCTGGGCGGCGTGCCCCGGCTGCGTGACGCCGTGCTGGTCGCCGCGACCGACGTCGACAACCCGCTGCTCGGCCTGCACGGCGCCAGCGCCGTCTTCGGCCCGCAGAAGGGCGCCGGCAGGGAGGACGTGTTCCTGCTCGACGGCGCGCTGAGCCGCTTCGCGGGTGTGCTGGCCACGCTGCCGACCGCCCCCGAGGGCCTCGCCGACCTGCCCGGCGCGGGTGCGGCCGGCGGGCTGGGCGCCGCGCTGCTGGCGATGGGCGGGCGGATCGAGTCGGGCATCGGGCTGGTCCGGCAGCTCACCCGCCTGGACGGGGAACTGGATGAGGCCGGCCTGGTCGTCACCGGCGAGGGCTCGTTCGACGAGCAGTCGCTGCGCGGGAAGGTCGTGGCGGGTGTGGCGAACGCCGCACGTGACCGCGGCGTGCCCTGCGTGGTCGTCGCCGGCCGGATCGCCGCGGGCCGCCGGGAGGCCGCCTCGATCGGCGTCACCGAGGCCCACTCGCTGGTCGAGCACTTCCAGAGCGTCGAGGAAGCGCTCTCCCGCCCGGCGGACGGCCTGCGTGCACTCGGAGGACGCCTGGCCAGGCAGTGGAGCCACTAGCAGAAACCGTGTCACTATGAGAAGGGAATGCCATCGGGAGTCGCGGTGTTGGCACCGGTGGAACTGTAGACATCACCGCAGGGAGCTTTGATCGTGACCGCTTCGCAGCTTGCCGAGCCCGCTCAGACGGACAACCCGGCCGGCATCGGCCTCACCACGGATGCCGCCCTCAAGGTGAAGGGCCTGCTCGAGCAGGAGGGCCGCGACGACCTCCGGCTGCGCGTCGCGGTGCAGCCCGGCGGTTGTTCCGGCCTGCGCTACCAGCTGTTCTTCGACGAGCGTTCGCTCGACGGGGACAAGGTCAGCACCTACGACGGCTTCGAGGTCGTCGTCGACCGCATGAGCGTGCCCTACCTCACCGGTGCGACGATCGACTTCGCCGACCGCATCGACGCCCAGGGCTTCACCATCGACAACCCCAACGCGCAGGGCTCGTGCGCCTGCGGCGACTCGTTCCACTAGAACTGGGAATTCGACCAGAACTCATCACGTGAGCCGCTCCCCGGGATGAACGGGGGGCGGCTTTTGTGTGTCGGGGATCGGTAGGCTGTCTGGGCTGTCGTTCCTGTCGCCCCGACTCCCAGAGGTTTTCATGAAGATCGTCGTCACCGGCTCGATCGCGACCGATCACCTGATGCACTTCCCGGGCCGCTTCGCCGAGCAGCTCCTGGCCGACCAGCTGCACAAGGTGTCACTGTCGTTCCTGGTCGACGACCTCACCGTCCGACGGGGCGGCGTTGCTGGAAACATCGCCTTCGGCATGGGTCTGCTGGGCCTGCGCCCGATCCTGGTCGGCGCGGTCGGCGCGGACTTCAGCGACTACCGCAGCTGGCTGACCCGGCACGGGGTCGACTGCGACTCGGTCTACGTGAGCGAGATCGCCCACACCGCCCGGTTCGTGTGCACCACCGACGACGACATGAACCAGATCGCCTCCTTCTACGCGGGCGCCATGTCCGAGTCCCGCAACATCGAGTTGCACCCCGTCCACGAGCGGGCCGGCGGCATCGACCTGCTGCTGGTCAGCGCCAACGACCCGGTCGCCATGGTCCGGCACACCGAGGAGGCCCGTGAGCTGGGCATCCCGTTCGCCGCCGACTTCTCCCAGCAGATCGCCCGCATGTCCGGCGAGGAGATCCGCAAGCTCGTCGGCGGCGCGGCCTACCTGCTCACCAACGACTACGAGAAGGAGCTGCTCGAGTCGAAGGCCGGTCTCACCACCGAGACGCTGCTCGACCAGGTCGGCATCCTGGTCACCACGCTGGGCAAGGACGGCGTCGTCATCCGGGGCCGGGAGATCGACGGCGAGATCACCGTGCCGGTGATCAAGGGTGTCCAGGCCTACGACCCGACCGGCGTCGGCGACGGCTTCCGCGCCGGCTTCTTCGCCGCCCTGTCGTGGGGCCTGAGCCTGGAGCGGGCCGCCCAGGTCGGCTCGATGATCGCGGCGCTCGTCCTGGAGACGGTCGGCCCCCAGGAGTATTCCGTCGTGGCCGACGAGTTCACCAAGCGCATCGCCGAGTCGTACGGTGACCTGGCCGCCGAGGAGATCCGGGCCCACCTGCCCGCCTGACGACCGGCTCACTATCCCTACCGGCTTGGTAGGGATCGGAGTATCGTAGCCGCCGTGACGATCGTGGTCCTGGCGGTGCTCGCCGCGGCGACCGTGGCCGGGCTCGTTTACCGGGCCCGCTACGGCCGCCTGCGTGCGGCCCAGGGCGACCTGCCGCCGGGCCTGCTCCCGCCGGCCCGCGACACGGTCACCCTGTTGCAGTTCTCGTCCGCGACCTGCGCGCCCTGCCGCCGGGTCCGGGCGGTGTGCGCCGACCTCGCCGGTGGCCTCGACGGTGTCCGGCACGTCGAGCTCGATGCCGACGAGCACCTCGACGCAGTCCGTGAGCTGGGCATCTGGCGCCTGCCGACCCTCCTCGTCGTCGACCGGTCCGGCCGTGTCGCCACGCGCACGGTCGGCGTGCCCGACCAGGCGGCCCTGCGGGCCACGGTGACGGAGGTGCTGGCGACATGACCGGTCCGCAGCGGAGCGGAGGACACATGACGCTCGACCCACGAGGACCCCGTTTCTCGGCGGCCCTGACCACGATCGTCTTCGTGATCGTGCTGCTGACCGGCAGCGGCTGGCTGGCGTTGGCGCAGGCGGTGGTGTTCGCCGTCGGTGCGTACGACCCCCGCCTGACGCCCTACGGCCTGCTCTACCGCTACCTGATCGCGCCGCGGCTGGCCCCGCCGGCCGAGCGCGAGGACGGCGCCCCGGTCCGTTTCGCGCAGGCGGTCGGGCTCATCTTCGCCCTGCTCACGGTGGCCGGCTACCTGTCCGGCCTGACCGTCCTCGGCATCGTCGGCGCCTTGTTCGCCCTGGTCGCGGCCTTCCTCAACGCGGTCTTCGGTCTGTGCCTGGGCTGCGAGGCATACCTGCTGCTGCGCCGCCTGCGCGCCGCCTGACCTCGCGCCGCCCGGCCACAGCGGCAACCGGCATTGGCTCGGTGGGTTGCCACCGCCGGCCACCAGCGCTGCGGGTTTGCATGGCGGGCCGAGACACCGGCCCAGGTCAAGCGCGCCATTTGATCGGATTTGCCGCCACTGATCCTCGGCGGGTCTGTCCGGCATTGTCCGGTCGTTGTCGTCCCTTGTCCGGCATTGCACGCCGGCGGTCGGGCTTGGGCGCCGGGTGTCCAGGCCGGCTCGGCTGCCGTCCGGCCCCGACGGACCTGTGGCCGACCTTGCCGTGATCTTTTGGGACCGGCCGCGAGCCGCCGCCCTACTGGTCCCATCGCCACCCGGCGGCCGGGTGGTCGAGCGACCGGAGGAGGACGCGTGCTGCTGCTGCTGTGCTACCTGATGCCCGTGGACCTGGCGGGCATTCTCGAATCCGCCACCGCGGTGCTGAAGTTCGCGGGTGCGCTGCTGACCAATGTTGCGGAACGCCTCATACCTTCAGGTAAATGTGCTCGTACGATGCGCTTGCCGTGGTTGAGGCGGACAATCGGCGTACCGTACCGTAGTTTCCGCATTGAGGAATATCTACACTTGACCAACGCTGACCGTTCTTGATCGCGGATGGTTGTGTTGGCCGCATGGCGAACCGGGCGACGACGGCGTGGCCATATGAGGGAGACGTGGTGACGGTTGAGCCGCCGGAACGCAACTGGCACAAGAGTTCGAGAAGCAACTCCGGCAACTGTGTCGAGGTTGCGATCGACGGCGCATCTGTGCTGGTGCGCGACTCCAAGGACATCGACGGTCCGGTGCTGCGGTTCGGCGCTGATGAATGGATCAGATTCCTGACCGGGTTGGGGCACGGCATTGTCGCGGAGCCGGCGGGGGAGTCGCACTGAACTCGCCGGTCATTGCGGACGAGTCCGGTCGAGCCTTCCTGGACATTGACGTGAACCAAAGAGCGCTGGACGCTGCGGAATCCAAGGAAGAATTCGCCGAGCTCCTGGACCGCCTGCACGTGTTCATCGGCAGGCCTTCGTACCGCACATTGTCGGCTCGCTCGGCAAACGGCACTTCGATTGCTCGGACCACGATCTCGGAATGGCTGCGCGGCAAGCGCTTCCCCTCGATGGAGGGACTGCGCGCGCTGCTGGCGGTGTGCGAGGTCCGTCCGCCGTTCGATGAGCCGTGGCTCAAGGCTTGGCGCCAAGTGGCCTCGATCGAGAAGCGTGAGACTCAGCGGCGTCGGCGGACCGAGGTAGCGGAGTTGAAGGCCGAAGTGGGCGCCGCGGTGGCCGCGCACCGCAAGACGCTTGTTGAGGTGTACGAGTTCGCGACTGCTCTGGTCGACGCGGACTCGGCTGTCGGGGTGCGCCTGCACCAGTTGGTCCACGACATCTGTGACCGGCGCTTCGGCGCAGAAGATCAGTCCACGCTCGCCGCGGCCGAAGGCCTGGCGAGGGCGCTGGTGCGTGACGACCGGACGTCGGCCGCGGTGGAACTTCTCCGAAGCTGTCTGGAGGCCAGGAGCCGTATCTTCGGCCCGACCGACCCCACCACCCTGGTCACCCAAAGCCTGCTGGCCGACGCCTGTTGCGTGGTCGGCGATCTGGCCGAAGCGCACCGGCTGCATGCAGATGTGCTCTTCAACCGTCGCCGGATTCTCGGCGAGGACCACCCGGACACGGGCGCCTCCAGAGAACGGCTGGCAGCGGTCGTCGATATGCAGCGGGTCGGCCGGATCGGTTGATCCATATCGTTTCACGGAGTCCAGCGCCGTTCAGAGCCTGACGGTGTGGCTGTCGCCCTCGGTCGAGACGAACGTGTGGCCGCGCATGCGGCACCACGCCGGGATGTCGACGGCCGCCGCCGGGTCGTCGGCCAGCACCTCGATCACTGTGCCGGGTGGCTGTCCGCCGGCCAGCTTCGCCAGCATGATGACCGGCAGCGGGCAGCGCTTGCCGCGTGCGTCGACGACGAGGCTCACAGGCCCGCCACCCCCGCCTCCGCCCGCGCCGATCCGACGACCGACGGCAGCACGGCCAGGAACCGGCGCACGTCCTCGGCCGACACGTCGCGGTGCAGGGACACCCGGACGTTGCCGTGGGTGAGGACGCCCATCGCGGCCAGCACGTGCGAGGGCAGCAGCGTGTCGGCGGTGCACGCCGAGCCCGACGACACGGCGAAGCCGGCCCGGTCGAGGGCGTGCAGCAGCACCTCGCCGTCGACGTAGAGACAGGAGAACGTGACGATGTGCGGCAGCCGCTCGTCCGGCTCGCCGACCACCTCCACGTCGGGCACGGTCGACGCCACGGTCCGGCGGATCTCGTCGACCAGGGCGCTCTGCCGGGCCGACTCGACCGCCGCCTCGTCGACGACCGCGCGCAGCGACGCGGCCGCGGCCACGATCGCCGGCACGTCGACAGGGCCCTCCCACGCCGGCTCCCAGCGTGTGCCCTTGCGCACGGCGAGCACACCGACGCCGGCCGGCCCGCCCCATTTGCGGGCGCTGCCGGCCAGGAGGGACCAGCCCGTGGGCAGCGCCATACGGCCGATCGACTGGGCGGCGTCGACCAGCAGCGGCACCCCCGCCTCGGCGCACAGTTCGGCGGCGGCCTCGACGGGCTGGACCGTCCCAACCTCATGATTCGCGCTCTGGACCGCCGCCATGGCCACTTCCGGCGGATTCACCGCAACTCGCAGGGCGTCGAGGTCGACGCGTCCGGTCACCGACACCGGCACGCTGACGGCGTCGTCGCCGGCGGCCTTGATGAGGGCGGAGTGCTCCACGGCGGAGTGCACGACGAGCCGCCGCCCGCGGGCCCGGCGGGTGCCGGTGACGGCGTGCCGCACCGCGTCGGCGCCGCCGGCCGTGAAATGCAGCTCATCAGGGCGCACGGCCAGCGTCGCGGCGGTCGCCTCCCGGGCGGCGTCGAGCAGTTGCCGTGCCCGCCGGGCCTGGGTGTAGAGCTTGCCCGGATCGGCCCATCCCTCGTCCACCGCGGCCAGAAACGCTTGCCGCGCAACGGGATGCAGGGGTGTGGCGGTGGCCGAGTCGAAGTAGACGCCCACGCGCGCAACGGTATCGCGAGCCGGACACGGCCACCCCAAGCCGGGCGGACCGTGCATGGTCGAGTACGCTCGCCAGCGTTGGTGAGGCTTGCCGTGCGAAGCTACCGGAAGAAGCTACCGGGACCCGCTGCACGGCGCTGCTAAGGAGGCAGGAGCAGGTGGTCTCAAGAGGTTTGAGCCCCGCGCGCGCCATCGGGCTCGCCGTCTCGGCCGTCGGGGTGACGACCCTGCTCGCCGGTTGCTCCATCGAGGACACGTTCCACGGGTTCGGATGGCCGAAGGGCATCACCGAGCAGGGTGACCGGATGTATGACCTGTGGATCGGGTCGGTCGTCGCGGCGCTCGCCGTCGGCGTCTTCGTCTGGGGCCTGATCTTCTGGTGCGTGGTGCGCTACCGGAAGCGGGGCGACGAGCTCCCGCCGCAGACGCGCTACAACATGCCGTTCGAGATCCTCTACACGGTGGCGCCGTTCGTGGTCATCGCCGTGTTGTTCTTCTACACCGCGATCATCCAGACCGACGTCGACCGGCTGTCGAAGAACCCGGACGTCAGCGTCGAGGTGATCGCCTCGAAGTGGAACTGGCAGTTCGTCTACAGCGACAGCAAGGGGCCGGCCGGCAACCCGGTCACCGAGGTCGGCGCCGACGACTACATCCCGATCCTGGTGCTGCCGGCGGGCAAGTCGGTGCAGTTCAGGGAGAACTCGAAGGACGTCATCCACTCGTTCTGGGTGCCGGACATCCTGTTCAAGCGGGACGTCATCCCCGGTGTGGAGAACAAGTTCGAGATCCGGCTCAAGGACAACGCGGAGGGCGCGTACGTCGGCCGGTGCGCGGAGCTGTGCGGCACGTATCACTCGATGATGAACTTCGAGATGCGGGTCGTCACGCCGGCGCAGTACCAGCAGTACCTGGACCTGCGCACGGCCGGTCGGAGCACGCCCGAGGCGCTCGCGCAGCTGGGCTTCCCGAACAACGGCTACGCGACGACGACCCACCCGTTCGACACCGACCGCACCAAGCGGTCCTCGAGCTGAGAAAGGGCGAACGGCGATGAAGTCTGAAGGGCGTCTTTTCTTCGTCCTCGCGTTGTTCCTGTTCGCGATGGCGGCCCTTTACGCTTGGTGGACCGACGTGGCGTCGCCCGAGCAGGCCGGGCACCGCGGCATCGAGTGGATCGGCGTCGTCGCGCTGATCCTGTCGGGCCTGCTGCTGACGATGGTCGGCAGCGCGCTGTGGATGATCTCGCGGCGCATCGAGCCGCGTCCGGAGGACCGGGCCGATGCGGAGATCGCCGAGGGCGCTGGTGACCTGGGCTTCTTCAGCCCGGGCAGCTACTGGCCGTTCGGCCTGGCGTTCTCCGCGATGATCGCGAGCCTGGGCCTCGGCTTCAACCAGTGGTGGCTGGTGGCGGTCGGCCTGGTGGCGGTGCTGGTCGCCACGAGCGGCCTGATGTTCGAGTACTACACCGGTTCCCGCCGCAGCGCCGAGCACTGAGGGCGCCGCGCAGACCGCGTGACCTGGAAAAGGGGGCCTCTCGGGGCCCCCTTTTCCCATGTTCACATCGACCGGTGCGGGCCGCCTTGGCGGCGGCGAGCTCGCCGCGTTCCTTGAGGTCGGCGGCGCGCTGCAACTGCCGGGGTGCTTTGCGCTGAGCGGTACTGGCCGGTGGCTGAGCGGGCGTTCAGGCCGCTCGGCGCAGGAGCACCCGGGGGCGCCGGTCCATCAGCAGGATCACCGGCGCGACCAGGGTCGCCTCGCCGCACGCCGTGCAGGCCCAGTCCGGGCACGTCGCGCGGGGGTGGTCGGTGCAGGCGGGCTTCTCGAAGAGCCGCAGCCGGGCGCAGGTGTCGCAGTGGAGCTCCATGACTGTCACCGTGCCACCGCCGTCTCCGGCGCGGAGGATTTGCCGACGGCGTGTCGTGTCACGGTTTGACCGTCGTTTTCGGCGGCACGAAGGCCTCGGCGGTCACGCTCGGGGTTGTGTACTCCAGGACGAGCCGGGTGGCCTTCCCGGCGTCCGTCGTGCCCTCGAAGTAGGCGAGCAGGCCCGCCGGGTTGATGCAGGCGGTCTCGGTGCGCAGCCCGGTCGCCGACACCGACACGCACTGGGCGTCGCCGCGCTTCGAGGTGTCGGTCCGCACCCCCTCGCCGTTCGCGATGGTCGCCAGCCGCCCCAGTGCCGCCTCGGGGGCCAGGAATTCACCCCCGAAAGCCTCGCTGATCGCCTTTGCCTGCGAGGGGGACATGGTGTCCACCCCCGGCCCTTCCTGGCAGCTCACGGACGGTTGAGCGGCCTTCTTGCCCTTGGCGGGCGACGGGGCCGGTGCCGCGTGGCACAGAAACGTGCCGTCGGGAGTCGCGATGTACGTCACCCCGCCGCCCCGGTACGCCCGGCGGGGTGACGACTGGGACACGATCACGATCGCGCCGGAGGCGGTGGTGTACTGCATCGTGGCGTCCGACTCCAGCCCCAGCACCAGCCGGGAGGCGAGCTGGTCGACCAGTTCGAGCGCCGGGTTGGCCGGCTGGGCCTGGTGCTTCGGCGGCGTGTCGCACGACTTCGCCATCATGCCGGCGAAGCCGAGCGTCAGCGCGCCGGCGACGATCGCGGAGAGCAGCGCCTTCTTGGAGTTGTTGCGCGGCATTTCGGACACGCTGAACCAACGGCGTTGGGGCGCCGGTGGTTATGCGGTCCGCGGTGCCGCGCTACGCGGCCTTGAAGGCGGCCCAGCGCTCGACCACGGCCGTGGCCGCGCCGGAGTCGACGGCCGCGGCGGCCTTCTCGACGCCGGCGCGCAGCTGGTCGTGCAGGCCGTCCAGCGAAAACCCCGCGCGGGCGGCGATGGCCGCGCCCGCGTTGAGCAGCACCGCGTCGCGCACCGGCCCGCGCTCGCCGGCGAACATCCGCCGGGCCACGTCGGCGTTGTGTGCCGCGTCGCCGCCGCGCAGGTCGCCGGGTGCGGAGCGGGGCAGGCCGAGGTCTACGGCATCGATCACGGTCTCGGTGACCGTGTTGCCGGTCACGGCCCAGACGCGCGACGGTGCCGCCGTCGTGAACTCGTCGAGGCCGTCCTCGCCGCGCACGAGGAGCACCGAGAAGCCGCGCTCGGCCAGTACACCCGCCATCACCGGAGCCATGCGGGGGTCGAAGCAGCCGATCGTGGCCGCGCTGGGCTGCGCCGGGTTGGTCAGCGGGCCCAGGAAGTTGAACACCGTCGGCACGCCCATCTCACGGCGCGGCACGCCGGCGTGCCGCATGCCCGGGTGGAACCGGGCGGCGAAACAGAAGCCGATGCCCACCTCGGTGACGCACCGGGCGACGTCCTCCGGGCCCAGGTCGATCGTGACGCCGAGGCTCTCCAGCACGTCGGCGGCGCCGGCCGAGGAGGAGGCGGCCCGGTTGCCGTGCTTGACGACCGGCACGCCGGCAGCGGCGGTCACCACGGCCGCCATCGTCGAGATGTTGACCGTGTTGGCCCGGTCGCCACCGGTGCCGACGATGTCCACGGCGGCGTGCCGCTGCTCGTCGGACAACGGCACCCGCGGCGCGTTGGCCAGCATCAGGTCCGCGCACCCGGCCACCTCGGCGGGGGTCTCACCCTTGGCCCGCAGCGCGATCACGAAGGCCGCCGTCTGCACGGGGGTGGACTCACCGGCCATGATCTCGCTCATCGCCCACCGCGTGTCCTCGGCGGACAGGTCCTCGCCGCGGAGCAGGGCGCTGAGCAGCTGTGGCCAGGTGCGGTCGCCCATGGCGGCCTCCAGTGAGGGGGAGAGGGTCTACTGGCGGATGGCGGGGTATGCGCGGAGCAGGCCGGCGACGGTCTCGCCGGTGGTCACGGGGTCCAGCGGATACATGATCGTGCCCTCGACGCGGGCGTAGGACGCCAGCCAGCGGTCGGCCGCACGGGCGATCGCCAGCACGACCGGCGGCGCGTCCGCGATCTCGTCCTTGAGCTGCCGGGCGATGCCCAGGCCGCCGCCGGGGGTGGCCTCACCGTCGAGCACCAGCAGGTCGATGTCGGTGTCGTCGACCAGCTTGACGACCTCGGCGTAGGTGGAGGCGTCGACGAACTTCACCGACAGGTCGACCGCCGGGCGGGTGCCGATGGCCAGCCGCATCCGGTCGCGGACCTCGGGATCGTCGCTGTACAGCAGGACGGTGTGCTGGGTCATGTGCGCGCTGCTCCTCGTGTGGCGGGTGCCTCCGGGATCGTACCGTCCGCCGTAATCGGGATTCCGGTGCGGGCGGACCACTCCGCCTCCTCACGCCGCTGCTGCTCCTCGCGGTCGAGCCGCCGGTCGACGCGCTTCGCCTCGCGGTCGGACTGGCGCATCCACTGCACGACCAGGACCGCGAGCATGGTCACGGAGACGATCTCGCCGCCGGCCCACAGGATGCCGCCGGCCACGACCTGGTCGCCGGCCGGGTCGGTCCAGCTCAGGTTCAGCGACGGGTACCAGTCGCCGCCGAGCAGGTCCTTGCTCTGCATGATCGTCAGGCCGAGCACCGTGTGGAACGGCGTCGACAGGAACATCAGCAGCGCACGGGCCGGGTACGGCCACCGGCCGGGCAGCGGGTCGAGGCCGATCAGCGGCCAGAAGAACAGGCAGCCGACGGCGATGAAGTGCGCGTGGGTCAGCTCGTGGATCCACGTGTGGCGCATGGTCAGCTCGTACAGGTTCGTGAAATAGAGCACGAACGGCGTGACCACGAACATGCCGAACGCCACCAGGGGGAAGGCCATCACGCGCGCCACGCGTGAGTGCACGACGGCCAGCAGCGTCCGGCGGCCGCGTCCGGGCAGGGTGCGCAGGGCCAGCGTGACCGGCGCGCCCAGGGCCAGGAAGATCGGCGCGATCATGGACAGCATCATGTGCTGGATCATGTGGACCGACAGCAGCGTCGTGTCGTATCGCTCGATGCCGGTCATGGTGACCGCGGCGATGGATCCGAGGCCCGGGAAAAGGAAGAGCGCGGTCCGTGCCACCGGCCACGTGTCGCCGCGTTTGCGCAGCTTGAGCACCCCGGCGAGGTAGAGGCCGGCGGCGGTGAGGAGTGCCAGCGTCAGCCACGAGACATGGAACGATCCGAGGATCGTCGACGCCGACGGAGGGCCTGGTTCAGCAGCGTGGAGCACGTCTCCAGACTATGCCGACGCACGAATCGTCCGTGTCTGGTGGACCCCGTGCACGAGTGGTGATGATCGGGGGGCAATAATGGCGGCGTGACTGCGGCCCCAGCGATTGCCAAGAGCCAGATCCATTCACTGACCAGGCCCAACATGGTCAGTGTCGGAACGATCGTGTGGCTCTCTAGCGAACTGATGTTCTTCGCGGCGCTGTTTGCGATGTACTTCTCCATCCGCGCCGCCGCGCCGGAGCTCTGGGAGAAGCACACCGAGGCGCTGAACATCCCCTATGCCCTGACGTTCACGATCATCCTCGTGCTCTCGTCCATCACCTGCCAGATCGGCGTGTTCCGCGCCGAGCGCGGTGACGTGCACGGCCTGCGGCGGTGGTTCGCGCTGACCTTCGTCATGGGCCTGATCTTCGTCCTCGGCCAGGTCAACGAGTACCGGACCCTGGTGACGCACGATGGCATCAAGATCAACAGCGACGGCTACGGGTCGATGTTCTACCTGACGACGGGCTTCCACGGCCTGCACGTCGCCGGCGGTCTGATCGCCTTCATCATCTACCTCATCCGCACGACCATGGGCCGGTTCACACCCGCCCAGGCGACCGCGGCGATCGTCGTGTCGTACTACTGGCACTTCGTCGACGTGGTCTGGATCGCACTGTTCGCGATGATCTACTTCCTGCAGTAGAGGCTCGGGCCGCGCGTCACGCTTCCGGGACCACCACTTCTGAGACGACATAGGTGATGACGACAAAGGTGAGGCCATGACTTCTGAGCAGAGCAAGCGGCCGCTTGCCCGGCTGGTGCCGGGTGGCGCGCGCGCGGCGAGGAGCAAGCTGCGCCGGCGGTTGTCGGCGGCCGTGCGCCTGGTCGCCGCGCTCACCCTCGTCGGCGGCCTCTACAGCGCATACGCCCCAGGCGTCGGCCGGGCCGAGGAGCAGCCGGCGCTGTCGGAGTCGGCGGCCCGGGGCAAGGCGATCTACGAACAGAGCTGCATCACCTGCCACGGCCGCAACGCGCAGGGTGTGCAGGACCGCGGCCCGAGCCTGATCGGCGTCGGTTCCGCCGCGGTCGAGTTCCAGGTCAACACCGGCCGCATGCCGCTGGCCCGCCAGGAGGCGCAGGCCGAGCGCAAGCAGCCGCAGTTCACCGAGCAGGAGGCGGCCGACCTCGGCGCCTACATCCAGGAGCTCGGTGGCGGCCCGCAGCTGCCGGACGCCCGCAGCCTCGACGAGGATGTGAAGAAGGCCACCGCGGACAGCAAGACCCTCGCCCACGGCGGTGAGCTCTACCGGGTCAACTGCTCGTCCTGCCACGCGTTCTCCACCGGCGGCGGCGCGCTCTCGTCGGGCAAGTTCGCCCCGACGCTGCAGCACTCGACCAACCGGGACATCTACGCGGCGATGCTCACCGGCCCGCAGAACATGCCGGTGTTCGGCAACAACCAGCTGAGCCCCGACGACAAGGCCGCGATCATCGCGTACATCCAGGACGTGAACAAGAACGAGGCGGCCACCCCGGGTGGCTGGGGCATCGGTCGTTACGGCCCCGTTACCGAGGGACTCGTCATCTTCCTCGTCGGTATCGCGGCGCTCGTGTTCGCCACGCTGTGGATTGCAGGGAAGTCATGAGCACCCAAACTTCTCACTCTGCTACTGGGGAAGAGTTCGACGCGAGCGACCCGTCCCTGACCCGGTTCGACCTGGTCAGGGAGGGCGCCCGCCGGGACGGTGTGGAGATCGTCCACTACGCGCCGCGGTTCCCGGTCCCGGGCACCCGCGCGGAGCGGCGCATCGAGCGCCTCCTGGCGTTCCTGTTCCTGCTCACCGGCCTGATGGCGACCGCGTTTGTGGTCGCGTACATCGCCTGGCCGTGGCGGTACGGGCACGGCGACTCGACGTATCGCGCGCTCTACCCGTACTACACCCCGGTCCTCGGCGCCACGCTCGGCGTGGCCCTGCTGACGCTCGGACTCGGCATCATCGTCTGGGCGAAGAAGCTCCTCCCCGAGGAGGTCTCGGTCCAGGAGCGCCACGACGGCCCGTCCGACGCGGTCGAGCAGAAGCTCACCGCCGCGACGATCATCAACATGGGCGACGAGCTGGGCCTCAAGCGGCGCAAGTTCGTCGGCCTGGCGTTCCTCGCCGGTGCGGCGCCGCTCGGCGCGGTCGCCGGCGGTCTGCTGGTCGGCTCGTTGATCAAGGCGCCGACGCAGAACGGTGAGAACGTCTTCTTCACCACCGGCTTCGACCCGAAGAACAACGACGGCAAGCCGGTCCGGCTGACGCACGAGGACGGCACCCCGATCCGCCCGGCCGACGTCAGCGTCGGCGGCCAGATCACCGTCTACCCGGGCATCCCGCACGGCGCCTCCAACAAGTGGGCCGACTCGCCGACGCTGCTCATCCACCTCCGCGAAGCGGACGCCGCCGCGACGCTGGCGAACGCCAAGGAGGTCAACAAGGGCTCGCAGTGGGAGAACTTCGTCGCCTACTCGAAGATCTGCACCCACGCCGGCTGCCCGGCGAGCCTCTACGAGCAGCAGACCAACCGCCTGCTGTGCCCGTGTCACCAGTCGCAGTTCCAGATCACCGACAACGCGCGACCGATCTTCGGCCCGGCCAGCCGGGCATTGCCTCAGCTGCCCATCACCGTGGACGATGAGGGTTACTTCGTGGCGACCTCGGACTACAAAGTTGCGGTCGGACCGGCATTTTGGGAGCGGCCATGAAACGGCGGAAGATCGACCTTCGGGCCATGCCGGCCAACTCCGCGAAGGCCCTTGACGAGCGGTTCCAGGCGTCGACCCCGCTGCGCCGCCTGCTCAACAAGGTCTTCCCGGACCACTGGTCGTTCCTGCTGGGTGAGATCGCGCTCTACTCGTTCATCGTCCTGCTGCTCAGCGGCATCTTCCTGGCGTTGTTCTTCGACCCGTCGCTGAAGGAGACCGTCTACAACGGCAGCTACACGCCGTTGCGCGGCGTGGAGATGTCCAACGCGTACAACACCGCGCTGCACATCTCGTTCGACGTCCGCGGTGGTCTGTTCATGCGGCAGATGCACCACTGGGCGGCCCTGCTGTTCATGGCCGCGATCGTGGTGCACATGTTCCGGGTGTTCTTCACCGGCGCGTTCCGCAAGCCGCGTGAGGCCAACTGGATCGTCGGTGTGCTGCTGTTCTGGATGGGCTTCCTCGAGGGCTTCGGCGGTTACTCGCTGCCCGACGACGCGCTGTCCGGCACCGGCCTGCGGATCGCGAGCGCCATCATGCTGTCGATCCCGGTCGTCGGCACCTGGGTGACCACCTCGCTCTTCGGCGGGGAGTTCCCGGGTGAGGTGATCCTGGACCGGCTCTACATCGTGCACGTGCTGCTCGTCCCCGCCGCGCTGCTCGCGCTCATCAGCGTCCACATGGGCCTGCTGGTGAAGCAGAAGCACACGCAGTGGCCCGGCCCCGGCCGGACCAACAACAACGTGGTCGGCGTGCGCATGTTCCCGGGCTTCGCGGCCAAGGCCGGCGGCTTCTTCATGATCGTGTTCGCGATGATCGCCTTGCTGGCGGGTCTGTTCCAGATCAACCCGATCTGGCTGTTCGGCCCCTACAAGGCCGCGGTCGTCTCGGCGGCGAGCCAGCCCGACTGGTACGTCATGTTCCTCGACGGCTCGACCCGCCTCTTCCCGGCCTGGGAGATCAGGTTCGACTTCTTCTACGGTGACGGCTACACCATCCCGGCGATCTTCTGGCCAACGGTGGTGCTGCCCGGCATCCTGACGATGTTGCCGATCTTCTATCCGTTCATCGAGGCGAGATTCTCGAAGGACCGGGCGATCCACAACCTGCTCGAGCGCCCGCGGGACAACCCGTTCCGCACGGCCCTCGGCGCGATGGCGATCGCGTTCTACGTGGTCCTGCTGGTCTCGGGCGGCAACGACGTCCTCGCCGACAAGTTCCACATCAGCCTCAACGCGATGACGTGGGCGGGCCGCATCGGCATCCTGGTGCTGCCGCCGCTGGCCTACTACGTGGCGTACCGGGTCGCACTCGGCCTCCAGCAGCACGACCGTGAGGTGCTGGCCCACGGCGTGGAGACGGGCATCATCCGCCGTATGCCGGACGGCCGTTTCGTCGAGATCCACCAGCCGCTGCCGCTGCCGTCGGGCAACGGCCACGGCGAGGACGGCCACCACGGCCTGGAATACGGGGGCTGGGTCGTCCCGAAGAAGATGAACCGCCTGGGTGCCCTGGCCCCGACGGTGAAGGGCTTCTTCTACCCGATCGAGAAGCCGGCCCCGGCGCCGAGGCCCGCCAAGCGGCAGGTCGAGGAGCCGTCGGACCGCGAGGAGATCACGACGGGTCACTAGACCCATGTGTTGCAGAGGCCCCCGGGGTGAACCCCGGGGGCCTCTTCGTGTCATCCGGGCCGTGGGCCCAGCGCAACCATGATCGAGGGAACTCCTGGTCGCTGGGACAGCCGAATGGTTCCCTCGATCATGAGCTGGGCCGTGCGGCGGGTCTCGTCGGCCGCGACCGGGCCGCCGCCGTGTGCCAGCGGCGTGCCGGCAGATGAGCGGACGGTCAGAGGGTTGCTGACCAGGCCGCCACGCGGCCGGCCAGCGCGGCGCCGGACTTCGCCCAGGTGAAGTGGTCGATCGGGCCGCCCGCCTCGGCCGCCGAGTAGCGCTCCCGCAGCACCTTCGCCGAGGTCAGCTTCGACGTCAGCTTGTCCACCGTCCCGGGTGGGGTGTACTGGTCGCCCTCCATGTCCACGGCCAGCACCGGCGTCGTGACCCGGGCCAGCGCGGCCTCGACGTCCACGCCGTCCAGCCGGGGATACCTGCCCACGCGCGCCGTGAACGCCCAGTCACGGATCACCCCCCGCGCCTGGCGGCCACCGAACGCCCAGCCCGGCCAGACGCCCAGCAGCGCCGAGCCCGCGGCCAGCGTCTGCGTCATCGCCAGGATCCGGGTCTGTCGCCCGCGGGCGTAGCTCCGCCAGTACGGCAGCCCCACCGCGAGCAGTGCGAGGCCGGCGACGTCGGAGGTCGCGCCGCGGGCCGCCAGGTGCAGGGCACACGCCTGGCCGCCGAGGGAGTGGCCGACGAGGAGCGTCCGCCGGCCGGCGCGAACCGGTTTCAGGTGCTCGAGCACCGCGTCGACGTCGTCGGTCAGCTCCGCGAGGCCGTAGCGCGACGCGCGGGACGGGCGCGGGCTGCTGGCGCCGGTGCCGCGCAGGTCGACGACCGTCACCGCGAGGCCGGCCGCCGTCAGCTGGGCCGCGAACCGGCGGTAGTACCGCGCCGGGACACCCATCGCGGGCCAGAGGACGGCCATCGTCGGGGCGGAGTCCGGGAACGGATAGTGGAACAGTGCCAGCTGATCGGTCCCACGGTCCAGATATTCCTGCGACGGCTCCATATGACCGTAGGGTAGAGGTAGGAGGTTACCCACTGGTAAGAAGTGTGACCCCCGCTACTGTGCAGACCGTGAAGCCAATCGATCTGTCGCAAATGCGCCTACCCGGTGCCCCCACCATCAGCCCCGACGGCAGGATCGCCGTCGTCTCGGTCACGCGCCTCGAGTTCGCGGCTGACGCGTACACCTCCCAGCTCTGGCTCCTCACGACCGACGGCTCTCGGGAGCCGGTCCAGCTCACCTACGGGTGGCGCGACAGCGCGCCGCGTATCTCGCCGGACGGGCGCTGGCTCGCGTTCCTGCGGGCGACGAAGGACAGGGGCAGCCGCGCCGGCGGGGACAAGGCCGAGCACGACAGCGCGTCACAGTTGTGCGTCATGCCGCTCGGCGGGGGCGAGGCCCGCCGGCTCACCGACCGGCCGCTCGGTGTGGGAGCGCCCGTCTGGTCGCCCGACGCTTCCCGGCTGGCGTTTTCCGCGCGGGTACCGGCTGAGGGGCGCTACGGCACCGGCAAGACCGAGGACGGCGAGAAGATCGGGCCCGACGGCGAGCCGCCCCGGCGGATCACCAAGCTGTTCCACCGGATCGACGGGCTGGGCTTCCTGCACGACCGGCCGGCGCACCTGTTCGTCACCACGCTCGACGGCACGACCGAGCAGCTCACCGACGGCGAGCGCAGCCACGGCGACCCGCGGTGGAGCCCGGACGGGGAGTGGCTCACGTTCGTCTCCGAGCAGCACGAGACCTGGTCCGACGACGTCGCGGCGGACGTGTGCGTCATCCGCGCCGACGGCACCGGCCTGCGTGTGCTCACCGACACCACCCTCTCGCCCGGGATGCCGCACTTCACGCCCGACGGCAGGAGCGTCGTGTTCACCGGCAACCCGGCCGGGGAGGGCCGGGTCGACTCGGTGATCCGGCACGAGTCGCTGTGGTCGGTCCCGGTCGACGGCGGCGCGATCACCCAGCTGCTCGACAACGAGACGTACCAGCTTTCCTCGCCGGGCGGGTACATCGACGTCACCGACGCCGGGGTGCTGTTCCCGAACGAGCACCGCGGGGCCGTACAACTCCTGCTCGTGCCCTTCGAGGGCGGGACGCCCGAGATCCTCGTCGACGGGGAACGGCAGGTCACCGGGTTCGCGTCGGCGGCCGGCACCCTGGTGACGACGGTCGCCGGGCCGGCGGACTGGGGTGAGGTGTATACGGGGGAGCGTCGCCTGACGGATTTCAGCGCCGGCTTCCCGGTGCTGGAGCAGGTGGAGCTGACGGCGACCGCCCCCGACGGGTATCCGGTCCACGGCTGGGTCGTCCGTCCCGAGGGTGAGGGCCCGCACCCGGTCCTGCTGATGATCCACGGTGGACCCTTCACGCAGTACGGCTGGCGGCTCTTCGACGAGGCCCAGGTCTACGCCGGCGCCGGTTACGCCGTGGTGTACGGCAACCCGCGCGGCTCGTCGGGCTACGGCGAGGCGCACGGCCGGGCGGTGCGCGGCAACGTCGGCGAGGTGTCGGCCGTCGACCTGATCGCGCTGCTCGACGCCGCCCTGAAGTCGTCGGACCTCGACGGCTCGCGGGTCGGCGTCCTGGGCGGCTCGCACGGCGGGTTCATGACAACATGGCTGGCGGCGCACCACGGCGACCGCTTCAAGGCGGCGATCTCGGAGCGTGCGGTCAACGCGATCGACAGCTTCACCGGCTCGTCCGACATCGGCTGGTTCTTCGCCGACTCACTGTACGGCGCGGAGGGCGGCTCGCTCGTGGCGCAGAGCCCGCTGACGCACGTGGACAAGATAGAGATCCCGATGCTCATCATCCACTCCGAACAGGACTGGCGCTGCCCCGTGGAGCAGGCCCAGCGCCTGTTCGTGGCCCTGAAGCGCCGCGGCAGGACGGTGGAGTTCCTGCTCTTCCCGGGTGAGGGCCACGAACTGTCGAGGACCGGCCGCCCGTCCCACAGGGTGGCCCGCTTCGACGCGATCCTGGAGTGGTTCGCCCGCTTCCTGTGACCGGCCCGCGCCGCCGGCAGGTGCGGCCCGTGGGCCGTGCCCCGGAACACATGGTGCCTCCAAACGATATTCCGGTCAGGAATGTTTGATTCCTGACCGGAATATCGTTCAGCCGGTGTGTGCCCGCGGCCGCCGAGCGCGGAGAAGGACGCGCTACGCGGCGAGCAGCTCGGCGATCTGGACCGCGTTCAGCGCCGCGCCCTTGCGGAGGTTGTCGTTCGAGACGAACAGGGACAGGCCGTGCTCGACCGTCTCGTCCACGCGGATCCGGCCCACGAACGACGGGTCGGCGCCCGCGGCCTGCAGCGGGGTCGGCACATCGGTCAGCACGACACCCGGAGCGGTCGACAGCAGCTCACGCGCCCGCTCCACGGGGAGCGGCCGGGCGAACCGCGCGTTGATCTGCAACGAGTGGCCGGTGAAGACCGGCACCCGCACGCAGGTGCCGGAGACGCGAAGGTCCGGGATCTCCAGGATCTTGCGGCTCTCGTTGCGCAGCTTCTGCTCCTCGTCGGTCTCGAAGGAGCCGTCGTCGACGATCGAGCCGGCCAGCGGCAGCACGTTGAACGCGATCGGCCGGGCGAACTGCTTCGGCGCCGGGAACTCGACCGCCGAGCCGTCGAACGTGAGCGCCGTGGCGCCGTCGGCGACCTTGCGGACCTGCTCGTCCAGCTCGGCGACGCCGCTCAGGCCGGCGCCCGACACCGCCTGGTAGGTCGCCGTGACGAGCGCCACGAGCTGGGCCTCGTCGTGCAGCGGGCGCAGGACCGGCATGGCGGCCATGGTGGTGCAGTTGGGGTTGGCGATGATGCCCTTCGGCCGGTTGGCCGCGGCGTGCGGGTTGACCTCGGCGACGACCAGCGGCACGTCGGGGTCCATGCGCCAGGCCGAGGAGTTGTCGATGACGACGGCGCCGGCGGCGGCCACCTTCGGCGCCAGCTCCTTCGACGTGCCCTTGCCCGCGGAGAACAGGACGATGTCGAGCCCGGTGTAGTCCGCGGTCGCCGCGTCCTCCACCGTGATCTGCTTGTCCTGCCAGTCGATCGGCCGTCCGGCGGAGCGGGCGGACGCGAACAGGCGCAACTCGTCTACGGGGAACTGCCGCTCGGCCAGGATGTGGCGCATGACGCTGCCGACCTGCCCGGTGGCTCCTACGATGCCGATCCTCATGGCGGCGAGGGTACCCGGTGCGAACCGCGCTTTCGATGCGATTTGGCGCACTGCCGACGCTGTTACCAGGGCAAACGGGGCCTTCTTGCGGCCCGGCGCCGGACGGCGGCGAAGCCTTCTGGCCCCACCGCCGGAAATACGCAGGAAATCAATCCGCGTCGGGCAGCCCGATCGCGAACGCCGCTTCGAGGTCGTGCTGCGAGTAGGCCCGAAACGCGATGTGCGTGTCGGTGTCCACGACGCCGGGCACCTTCGAGATCTTGTTGGCGATCACCTCGGCGATGTCCTCGAACTGCCGCACGCGCACCATGGCGATCAGGTCGGTGTTGCCGGCGACGGAGTAGACCTCGCTGACCCCGTCGAGGTTGGCGATGTTCTCGGCCACCTCGGGGATCGAGTCGGTAGCGCAGTCGATGAGGACGATCGCCGTGATCACCTTGGAGGCTCCCTTCCAGCATGTGGACAAAGGTCATGCTAGTGCGCGTCGACGGTGAGCTCTCGTCCGACCCGGATCGCGTCGGTCAGCGTTTCATCCGCGCCGACCACCCCGCCCGGCCACACCACGCCGCGGGTCACGTTTCCGGCCACGACGGCGCCGGCGCCGACGACCGCCCGGTCGAGGGCCCCGGTCACCACGGCGTCCTCCGCCACGAGATTTCCGAGGTGTACGGCGTGCAGGTTGGCCTTCAGGTAATCCGCCGGCGTTCCGGTGTCGAGGTACGTCCCGGCATACTCGACCACCTCCAGCCGGCCCTCCCGCTCGGCCGGCCGCCAGGTCGTGCGGACCAGGTCGGACGGGATCGGTTGCAACTCGGCGACGAGGGCCCACGGCAGCAGGGAGAACCCGGCGAAGCGGTGCGCGCCGAACTCCTTCGGCGGGCCCGGGACGCCGAGCAGCCGCACGGTGTGGCCGTCCCAGCCGTCGAGCAGCGCGGCGATGTCCGGGCCGGAGCCGTGGTCGGGAGAGGCCAGGTACGCGTCGGCGTTGCCGACGAGCACACCCCGCCCGGCGATCCAGTCCCGCAGGTTGCCGAGCCCACCCGCGGTACCGAGCGGATCCCCCGGCTCCACGGAGAGGTGGGCCCGCCCACCGACGTGCTCGACCACCTGGTCGCCGAGGTAACAGGCGTTGACCGCGAGACGGTCCGGACCGGTGAGACCGAGCGCGCCGACCCGCAGCAGTGCGCGGTCCAGGAGCGCGACATTGCCGACGGGGCACAGCGCCTTCGGCAGGTGCTCGGTGAGCGGTCGCAGCCGGCGCCCCTCCCCGGCGGCGAGGATGACCGCACAGACCTCGGTCATCGCGAAAGTACCTCTGGATAGTCCCGGTACGGGCCGATGCCGTAGTGCGCCAGCAGGTTCGACGTCGACACGGTCAACGGCGGCAGGTTGTCGAGCCGGTGCCAGGCGGCCTCGAGCACCTCGGCGGCGTCGACGGTGTACTCGTCCTCGGGCTCGACCTCGGTCTCGAACACCATGTCGACCCACTGGCCGCGGGTGTGGACGACCGCGTTCGGGTTGGCGGGGCGCAGCCGCTCGGTCGGCAGCTTGATGCCGGTCTCCTCGCCGAGCTCGCGGGCCGCGCACTCGATCGGCGTCTCGCCGCGGTCCATCAGCCCGGCCGGCAGCGACCAGCCGGCGCCCGGCGGCTGGCGCAGGAGCAGGATGCGGCTCACCTCCGGGTCGCGGACGAGGACGACGGCGCCGATCGTGTAGGTCGGCTGGACCGTCCGCACGATCCGGCGCTTCCAGCGGCCGGGGAGGCGGTAGAACGTTCGATACGCGGTAGCGCGCAGCCGGCCACGAAGACTGCTCATCCGAGAAGGCTAACGACCTATCCGGGGGAGTGGTCGACGAGGGCGATCAACTCCGTCACGACCTCTTCGGCGGTGCGCGTGTGGTCGGCGACCGCCACCAGCAGCGTCTCCAGGTCGGGGTAGCCGAGCCGGGGCGCCAGCCGCACCAGTGGCAGGTCACTGGCCAGGCCGCGGCCCTGCTGGCGCAGTGCGAGGCCGATCGCGAGCCGTCCGAGCCGGACCTTGTTCGCCACCGTGATGGCGGGTGCCTCGTGTGCCTCGAACCAGCGGCTGATGTGCAGCCGGGCGTGCGGGGTCTTCACGAATTCCAGCCACTCCGGCGACGGACCGCGCGCCGGGGCGTCGGGGTCGAAGTCGAACTCGCCGCGCCCGCCGGCCCGCGTGATGATCTCGACGGTGTCGCCGTCGGCGAGCGGCGAGGAGACGGCGGAGAGCCGGCCGTTGACCCGCGCGCCGATACATCGGTTGCCGACGTCGGCGCCGAGGATGTACGCCAGGTCGACCGGCGTCGCGTCCGCCGGCAGGAGCACCGGGCGCCCGCCGCCCGCCGTCAGCACCAGGATCTGGTCCTCGGCGAGGTCACAACGCAGCGACGCGATGAACTGCGACGGGTCGGACGCCGCCGCTTCCCAGTCGAGCAGCCGGCGCAGCCAGTCGAGCTGCTCGGCCTTGGTGGCCGGCCCGAACTTCGCCGCGGCGAGCGGGTAGCGGAAGTTGGCGATGATGCCGAACTCGGCGGCCTGGTGCATCTCGACGGTGCGGATGAGCACCTCGAGTGAGCGTCCCTCGGGCCCGAGCACCGTGGTGTGCAACGACCGGTAGTTGTTGTTCTTCGGCGTCGCGATGAAGTCCTTGAACCGGCCCGGCACCGGGCGCCACTTGCCGTGGACCGCGCCCAGCGCCGCGTAGCAGTCGGTGTCCGGCCCGTCGACGATGATGACCACGCGGGGCAGGTCGTGCGGCTCGACGTAGTTGCCGTCGACCGTGTCCTTCCAGATGGAATACAGGTGGCGGGGCCGCGGCGAGATGGTCGCGTCGAGACCGAACCGGCGCAGGTCGCCGGTGATGGAGGAGATGACCCGGTCGAGGTAGCCGTCCCAGCCGATGCGCTGGTTGACGTAGTCGGCGATCAGCGCATAGCCGCTCGGGCTGATCGCCCGCAATACCCAGTCCTCGAGCTCGCGCTTCAACGCCTGGATGCCGAGCCGCTCGCACAGCGGGATCAGCACCTCCTTGGTCGCGGTCGCGATGCGGACCTGCGACGAGCGCGACCGGGCGTCGAGCGTGCGCATGTTGTGCAGCCGGTCGGCGAGCTTGATGACGAGCACCCGCACGTCGCGCCCGGCGGCGACGATCATCTTGCGGATCGTCTCGGCCTCGGCGTCGGCGCCGTAGAACATCTTGTCGAACTTCGTCACGCCGTCGACCAGCAGCGCGACCTCACCGCCGAAGTCGCGCTCCAGCGCGCCGAGCGTGTAGTCGGTGTCCTCGACGGTGTCGTGCAGCAGCGACGCGACCAGCGTGGTGGTGTCCATGCCCAGGTCGGCGAGGATCTCGGTGACCTCGATCGGGTGGGTGATGAACGGTTCGCCGCTCTTGCGCATCTGGCCGCGGTGCATCTGCTCGGCCGTCGCGTATGCCCGGCGGATCACCGCGACGTCGGCGCTCGGGTGGATCTGGCGGTGCGCCCGGAGGATCGGGGCCAGCGGGTCCTCGGTGGACTGCCACGGCAGCATGGCCCGCAGCCGTGAACCGATGATGGCGGAGTAGGTCGAGGTGGGGTCACCGGGAACAACGCCGCCGACCAGTGCTGAGTAACTGGGCGGCGGCGGCACTGCTGGGGAGTCGTCACTGGGCGGCGCGGTCAACAGCCTCCGCGGCGTGGCGAACCGGTCGTCCTCGGGTTCACGTAACTTGGGTCGCGGCACGGGCCGCTTCTTCGCAGTTTCCGCGCCCGGCTCGGCCCGCTCGGTCTGCGGCTGGTCGCGCGGCTCCGCGGGCTTGTGCCCGGTCCCGGCCCTGGCGGCTTCGTCCTGTGCTGTCCCGGCGTCCTGCGGCCGGTCGCCTTCCTTCGTGGCGGATGCCGGTGGTTTCCGGTCCTCGTCGGCCGTTCCCAGCTCCCGGTCGGACCCGGCCCGCTCGTTCTCCGGCCTCGCCGCCTTGTCGCGGATCTTGGTGCCGGCCCCGTCACGGCCTTGCGGCTCTTCCTGCGTCCGGCGCTCGACGCGCCCATGCGCGGAGACTTCCTCGGGACGCTCAACCGCTGCCTGTGCGCCGTCGCCCTGCCTGGACCGCGCCGCTGCGGGGCGATCGTTGGCCGGCCACGTCGCGTGCCGCTCCCCGGTGGGCCGGTCGGTGCCCGGCGGTGCCGCCGGGCGGTGCCTGCGGCCGGGCGGCGCCTCCGGCACGCTGATGGCCGCGGTGGGCAGCCCCTTCGGCCCGAGGAACAGCTCGCCGGCCCGGAGCCCGTCGGCGCCGAGCCCGCCGGAGCCCACGTTGTCGGTCCGGAGCAGCCCGGACCCGAGCGGCCCGGAGCCCGCCAGCCCGGCGCCGATCGCGCCCGACCCGAGGGGGTTCACTCCGGGCGTGCCGGACCCTAGTGCGCCGGAGCCGAAGGCCCCCGATCCCGGAGCGCCCGGTGGCGGGCTGCTCGATCCCGGTGGCCGGGTGCCGGGAGTGTCGGTGTCGCGCGGCTCGGCGGCGAGGACCTCAGCCACCTCGTCGAGCAGATGATGGGCGTCGCGGGCGGTCGGCGCGGGCGCGAACCCGGTGGTCAGACCGTTGGGAAATCCGGGCAACTCCGAGGGGTTGCCGTCCGGCGCCGCTGGGTCCACCATGAACTCGCTGTGCGCCGCGGCGTGCCCGGTGACCACGGAGGGGCCAGCATCAAGGGGCGCGCCGGACTGATGCAGACCGGGCTCCATGCGGCACCTCCTCACCGACGGGCCTGACGGGCCTGGGTTTGGGTAGGTTCCAGCCTAGTTTGCTCTGCGGTATCCGATCGGTCATTTGAGTATGTGCGAACGTCCGATGTGCTTACCCGTCCAGATCGATCCGAACCGTGGCGGCGGCCTCCGCGCGGGCCAGGAACGGACGCCACCGACCCGCTCCGGTGGCCGGTGACGACCACCCGATGTCGGCCTTGACCAGCCGTGTTTCCGGCCGCTCCAGCCAGGCGAGGATGCGCTCGGTCTCCTCGGGCGAGGCGCGCGGCGTCGGCCCGGGACCGGGCTGCACCGTCTCGGCTGTGGCGATCACCACATCCAGTGTCGCCTGTGGATGTACCCGAGGGGGTGAAACGCCCGCGGCGGCGAGGCGGCCGTGTCGCACCACGGCGAGCTCCCAGCCGCCCGCGGCGGCCGGGCGCGCGGCGATCAGCTCCGGCAGCGCGGTGAGCGAGGCCAGCCGCTGCATGCGGATCGCGGCGCGCAGAAACGCGACGAGCCGGCTGCGGATGACCGCCGCGTCCTCGAACCGCTCGGCCGCCGAGAGGGTCTCGATCCGCGCCATCAGCCCGCGCACGACCGGCCCCGGGTCGCCGACCGTCGCGGTCCGGAACGGCGCGGCGGCCGCCACCTCGTAGTCCGCGGCGGAGACGCGGTGCTCGCACGGCGCGGGGCAGCGGCCCAGCTCGGCGAGCGCGCAGGCCGGGGTGATGGTGCGTAGGGAGAGCTTGTGGGTGCACTGCCGGATCGGCAGCGCGTCGTAGATGCCCGCCGCGGCGAGCTCGGCGCCCCGCCGCGAGCTGAACGGCCCCAGGTAGGCGGCGCCGTCGTCGTGCAGGTCCCGCACGACGGACAAGCGCGGATAGGCCTCCGCGGTGAGCTTGAGCCACAGGACGCGCTCCGGGAACTTCGAGCGGCGGTTGTACGGCGGCTTGTGCGCGGCGATCAGCCGCAGCTCCCGCACCTCCGCCTCGAGCGAATGGGCGCAGGGGATGGCCTCCACCCGCTGCGCGGCGTTGAGCATCTCGTCGATGCGGGCGCGCTTCTCGGCGGCGGTGAAGTAGCTGCGCACCCGGGTCGCGATCGACGAGCTGGTGCCGATGTAGAGCGGCCGGTCCTTGTGCCCGCGGAAGACGTAGACGCCGGGCTTGTCGGGCAGCCCGTCGGCGAGGTGCCGCTTGCGCCGCTGCGCCGGGCTGACCGCCTTGACGAACTCCAGGGTGTCGCCGACGGTGTGCACCTTGAGGCTGCCCAGGCGGGCGAACAGCCCGTGCAGCACGTCGACGGTGGCGCGGGCGTCGTCGAGGGCGCGGTGGATCGGCTGGTGGGCGGCCTTGAAGTGGCGGGCCAGCGTGGACAGCTTGTGGTTGGGCACCTCGTCGGCGATCATCGCCCGGCGGGCGATGGCGGCGGTGTCCAGCACGATCGGCTTGGGCCACGGATAGCCGAGCTTGGCGCAGGCCGCCTTGAGGAACCCGACGTCATAGGGCGCGTTGTGGGCCACCCACACGGCTCCCGCGGCGAACTCCAGGAACGCGGGCAGCACCGTGTCGAGCTTCGGCGCCTCGAGCAGCATCATCTCGGTGATGCCGGTGAGCACCGTGATGAACGCGGGCAGCCGCTCCTCGGGGTTGACCAGTGTGCCGAACTCGCCGAGGATCTCGCCGCCGCGCACCTTGACCGCGCCGATCTCGGTGATCCCGCCGCCGTCCGGCGCGCCGCCCGTGGTCTCGAGGTCGACCACGACGAACGTGGTGGCGAAGAGGGTGGCGGCGCGTGGATCGTCGAACAGGGCGTCGAGCGTTTCCTGGTGGTAGTCGGGCACGGCCGCACACTACGCACGGGGTCCGACAAAAAGCGTGTCAGTGGGTGGGGAAGCGCAGCTCGAATCGCACGTCCGGCGAACCGACGATGGTCGACGTGCTGGCCACGGTGGCGCCGTGTGCCCGGAGGATCTCGGCGACCGCGTGCGGCACCGGCTCGTCGGCGGCGCGGAGCTCGCCCAGGTCCAGCTGCCATTCCGGCGGGATCGACCCGCCGGCGTGGGCGAGCTCGAACGTCGGCGCCGGTGAGCCGAGCACCCGCACGGCGACCCGGCCGCCCGCGGGCGCGACCTTCAACGCGGTGAAGATGACGTAGTCCAGCGCCCGCGACAGCCTCGCCGGATCCGCATGGACGAACGCCTCATCGCGCAACGCCAGCGTGATCGCGATGTTGCGGGCGTCGGCGATGCCGCGCAGCTCCCGGATGCGGGCCTCGGTCAGGTACGCGAGGTCGACCGATCTGGGCTTCGCCCGGCCGTCCAGCGCGGTCGTCACGACCAGCCGGCGCAGCTCCAGCAGCTCGGTGACCTGGCGCGCCAGCGCCCGCAGGGCCCGCATCTGGTCGAGATTCAGCCGGTGCGGCGCGTGGTCGACGACGCAGAGCGTGCCGAGTGCGGCGCCTTCACTGGTCATCAGCGGGGCGCCGGCGTAGAAGCGGATGCCGTCGTCGCCGCGGACGAACGGGTTGTCGGCGAACCTGGCGTCGGCGGCCGCATCCGGTACGACCATCAGGTCCCTACCCATGATCGCGTGCGCGCAGAACGCCACCTCGCGTGGCGTCTCGTGGTGCGGGACGTCACCGATCTTCGCCTTGAACCACTGCCGCTCGGCGTCGACGAGTGTGACCAGTGAGATCGGGGCGCAGCAGATCTCGGAGGCGATCCGGACCATGTCGTCGAAATCGGACTCGGGCGGTGTGTCGAGGACCGCCATGGAGTGGAGTGCCGACAGTCGCTCGGCTTCGTTCTGAGGTACCGGTGCCGTCATCCCTGCCTCCCACAGCATCCCCCGATCGGGCTAAACCAGGATATGTCAGCTTTTAGCCGTTCGAGGTAAGCCTCCGGTCCTCGACTCCATCCCGGGCGAATCTGGTCGACAATGCGACACTGGACTGATGCCTCTGTCCGACGCTCCCGACGACCTCACCCCCGAGGCCGCGGTGGCGTCTGCGCAGAGCGGGGACGACCACGTCGAGCCGGTGCTGCCCGAGGTCGTCCGCCAGCGGGTGATCTCCCTCGCCGCCGGGGCCATGACCGGTGTGCCCCTCGACGAGCTGCCGATGCCGCTGCGGCGGGTGGCGAAGTTCGCGCCCAACCGGCGTGCCCGGCTCGGCGGCCCGGTCATCGCCATGCAGCTGTCCGGCGATCCGCTGCTGCGCCAGCGGCTGGCCACCCGGATCGTCAACGACGCCGGTGACCTGGGCGCGGCGATCCTGGAGGGTGTCGCCCCCGCCGCCGCCGACCCGGTCGAGGTGGCGGCACTGGCCTATCTCGCCCGTCCCGACGGCTGGCGTTCCATGGTCGACGAGTCCACGGAGGCGGTGCGGGCGGAGGCCGAGGGCTCCGTGGCCGCCGAGCGGATCCGCGACGTCGAGCAGCGGCTCGCCCGGGCCGAGCACGACCGCGCCGTCGCGCGCGTCGAGGCCGACAAGCTGCGCGACGAGCTCGCCCGGCTCCGTGACGAGACCACCGGGCTGCGTGAAGAGGTCCGGTCCCTGGGCAAGTCGCTGCGGGAGTCCCAGGCCCGCGAGCGCAAGGCCACCGACATGCTCTCCGCCGAGAAGGGCCGGGCCGTCCGCGCCGCGGCCGACCACGACGCCGAGGTGCGCCGGCTGCGCGCCAAGCTCGCCGAGGCCGAGTCCGCCGCCGGTGCGCAGCGGCAGAGTGCCAAGGACGCCCGCGCCGTCGACGACGCGCGGCTCTGGCTGCTGCTGGAGACGATCGGCCAGGCCGCCGTCGGGCTGCGCCGCGAGCTGGCCCTCGACCCGACCGACAAACTCCCGGCCGACTTCGTCGCCGACACCTCCGCCGACCGCCCGGAGAACGCGTCCGGCGCCGGCGCCGCCCGCGCGCTCGACGCCGACGACCCCGCCCGGCTCGACCAGCTGCTGAGCCTGCCGAAGGCGCACATGATCGTCGACGGGTACAACGTCACGAAGAAGGGATACGCCGAGATCTCCCTCGAACAGCAGCGCAACCGGCTGATCGCCGGGGTCGGCGGCCTCGTGGCGCAGACCCGGGCCGAGGTCACCGTCGTCTTCGACGGCGCCGAGCGGGTCCACGGGCTGCCGCCCGCGCCGCGAGGGGTCCGCGTGCTGTTCTCCCGCAAGGGCGAGACCGCCGACGAGCTGATCCGCCGGCTGGTCCGCGCCGAGCCCGCCGGCCGGCCGATCGTGGTGATCTCTTCCGACAAGGAGGTCGTCGACGGTGTCCGGCGCCACGGGGCGTACCCTCTGTCCTCCGACACCCTGCTGAGACGGCTGTCACGCTCCTGACCTGCGGAGACGCGGTTTTTGTCGTACCCCGCCTCTACCGTGTGTATTGCCTTGACATACGGAGGAGGAGCGATGCTCGTCGACTGCGAGAGCTGCTCGGTGCGCGGCACCGCCTGCGGCGGTTGCGTGGTGACCCTGCTGCTCGACACCCCGCCCGTGATCCACCAGCTCGGCCCCGCCGAGATCCGCGCCATCGAGGTGTTCGAGCTGGCCGGTTTCGAGGTGACCGTGCTCGAGCCCACCCACCATGAGCCCACCCGTCTGGAGCTGGCCCCCGAGCGTTCACCACGGAGGAACAGGCGGCGCCGCGCCGCATAAACTTGCGCGATGACTTCTCGGCAGTGGGCCGCGATCACCCTGGTCGTGCTCGTCATCGCCACGGCCGTGGTCGCGCTGCTACGGGTGCCGTGGGCGGCGCCGCCCGCGCCGCGCGCCGATCAGCTGGCCGCGCTCGAGACCCTGCCCGCCGACGCCGTCGCCAAGGGCAGGGAGTTCCGTGGGGCGCTGCGCCCCGGCATGTATCTGTCGATGGCCGTCGGCCTGGTGGCCGCCCTGCTGCTCGGCCTCACGCCGGCGGGGTCCTGGATCGTCGAGCAGGTCGGCCGCCCGTTCAACGGCCACTGGCTCGCCCGGGCGCTGCTCGGTGGCCTGGCGATCGTGTTCATCGGCGAGGTGGTCCTCCTTCCGCTGGCGGCCTGGCGCCACATCATCCTCAAGCGATACGGGCTCTCGACCCAGGACTGGGGTGCCTGGACCGTCGACGTCCTCAAGGGTTACGCGGTCGGCGCCGTGATCGGCGCGATCGTGCTGGTCGGCTTCTTCACCGTCACCCACTTCGCCCCGCGCTGGTGGTGGGCCTGGGGCGCGGCCGGCGCGGCGGTTCTGACCGTCCTGCTGACGTTCGTCTTCCCGGTCCTCGTCGAGCCGGTGTTCAACAAGTTCACCCCCATGCCCGAGGGTGAGCAGCGCACCCGGCTGATGGCGATGGCCGACCGCGACGGCGTGCCCGTGCGTGACGTGCTGATCGCCGACGCCTCCCGCCGGACCCGGGCGGTCAACGCCTACGTGTCCGGGCTCGGCCCCACCCGCCGGATCGTCGTCTACGACACCCTGCTCGAGAAGGCGCCGCCCGCCGAGGTCGAGGCCGTGGTCGCGCACGAGCTCGGCCACGCCAAGGACAACGACGTGCTCACCGGCACCCTGCTGGGCGCGCTCGGCGCCGCGGCGGCGGTCTGCGCGCTCTACCTGCTCGGCTCGTGGTCCGGCCTGTTACGCCTGGCCCGCGTCGACTCGATCGCCGAGCCGCGGGCCGTCGCGCTGCTGCTCGCCGTGGCCGCCGTCGCCGGGCTGTTCGCCGGGCCGGCCCAGGCGTTCGTGTCGCGGCGGGTCGAGGCGCGTGCCGACCGGCACGCGTTGCAGCTGACCGGCGACCCGGCCCAGTTCGAGGCCATGCAGGGCCGGCTGTCCCTGGTCAACCTGGGTGACCCCGACCCCAACCCGGTCGAGCAGTTCCTGTTCGGCTCGCACCCGACGGCGGTCGAGCGCATGGCCGCGGCCCGGGCCTTCGCGAGGGGCGAGCGATGAGGTCGTTGCTGGTCACCAACGACTTCCCGCCGCGGCCGGGCGGCATCCAGCAGTTCGTGCACAACCTGGCGGTCCGCCAGCCGCGGGACGAGGTGGTCGTCTACGCCTCGACCTGGGAAGGCGCCGACAAGTTCGACGCCGAGCAGCCGTTCGAGGTGGTCCGCGAGTCCACCGGCATGCTGCTGCCCACCCCGTCCGTCGCGCGCCGGGCGGCCGAGCTGGCCCGGGCACACGGCTGCGACACGGTCTGGTTCGGTGCCGCGGCCCCGCTGGGACTGCTCGCCGAGGGCCTGCGCCGCCGCGCCGGGATCCAGCGGGCGGTCGCCCTCACGCACGGCCACGAGGTCGGCTGGGCCGCCCTGCCCGGCGCCCGCTCCCTCCTGCGCCGCATCGGCCGGGGCGCCGACGTGGTGACCTACCTGGGGGAGTACACCCGCGTCCGCCTCGCCCGCGTCCTCGACGGCCGCACGTCGCTGGAGCGGCTCGCACCGGGCGTCGACGTCGACGCCTACACGCCGTCGGTCGACGGCAGCATCGTCCGGCGGCGGCACGGGCTGACCGACCGCCCGGTGATCGTCTGCGTGTCCCGCCTGGTGCCACGCAAGGGCCAGGACGTGCTCATCCAGGCCCTGACGCGGGTCCGCCGCACCGTGCCCGACGCCGCGTTGCTGGTGGTGAGCGGCGGGCCGTATCGCAAGAAGCTCGAACGGCTCGCCCGGGACGCCGGCCTCGATCGCCACGTCGTCTTCACCGGCTCGGTGTCCTGGGCCGAGCTGCCGGCGCACTACGCGGCCGGCGACGTCTTCGCGATGCCCTGCCGCACCCGCCGCGCCGGCCTCGACGTCGAGGGCCTGGGCATCGTCTACCTGGAGGCCTCCGCGACCGGCCTCCCGGTCGTCGCCGGCGACTCGGGCGGCGCCCCCGACGCGGTCCGCGACGGCGAGACCGGCTTTGTCGTCAACGGCCGCGACGTCCAAGCCGTGGCCGACCGTCTCACCCAGCTCCTCGTCGAGCCGGCGCTGGCCGCACGCATGGGCGCCGCCGGCCGCTCCTGGGTCGAGTCCGACTGGCGCTGGGACACCCAGGCCGCCCGCCTCCGCTCGCTGCTGGCCGGCTGACCGCGGCCGGCCGCGGCAAGGACCTCATCGACAATCTCAACCGGGATGAGCCGGTCGACTCGCCGAGAACACACCCGCGGCCACCATCACCGCACGGGTTACCGCAGCCTGATCGACCAAGCGAAGTTCCTGGTAGGGGCTGTCTCGCCGGCTGCGTGGGGCGCCTGATCGCGCGGCGTTGGGTTGGCCCCACGCAGTGGCACGTCCGAGGACAATCAGTGGTGTGACGAACCAACCTGCCGGACAGGCAGATGTGACCCGACGCCCGACGCTCACGCACGTCGCTGAGCTCGCGGGGGTCAGTCTGAAGACCGCCTCCCGGGCGCTAGGAGGTGAGCCCTATGTCAGCGCCGCCAAGCGCGAGCGGGTGTTCGCCGCGGCCCAGCAGCTCGGCTACCAGCGCAACGCCGCGGCGAGCCTGCTCGCCCGCGGGCAGTTGTTCGACTCCGTCGGTTTGATCACCAGCGACCTGGCCAACCCGTTCTACCCCGCCCTGGCGAAGGGGCTCGAAGACGAGCTGCGCACGGGCGACCTGCTGCTCACGGTGGCCAACTCGGGCGAGTCGCCGGAGATCGAGTGGTCGCTGGCGCGCAATCTCGCCGACCGCCAGACGAAGGCGCTGATCGTCGCGTCGGCGATGGCTGACCACACGGTCTACCGGGAGCTCCAGGATCGCGGCATGCCGGTGGTCTTCGTCGACCGCCCGGCGCAGCAACTCGATGCCGACGCTGTGGTGTTCGACAATATCGGTGGCGGACGTGCCGCCGCTCTGCACCTGCTCTCTGCGGGGCACCGACGTATCTCCTTCATCGGTGACTACGACTGGCTGCCGACCCATCGCGACCGCCTCGCCGGAATGGCCGACGCGCTCGAGTCGGCTGGGGTGACCGACTGGCGTCGGTGGGTGCGTACCGGCGCGCACGACGTGGCCGCCGCTCGGGCGCGCGTAGCCGAGCTCCTCGATGCCCAGGACGCACCGACGGCCTTCTTCGCGGGCAACAACAGGGCGTTGCTCGGCGTCGTCGAGGAACTCATCTACCGCGCCCCGGACCCGCTACCCGCCGTCGTCGGATTCGACAATGTTGAATGGGCCAGGGTGCTCGGCGTGACGGTCGTGGCCGACGATCCCGAGGAGATGGGGCGGCAGGCGGGCCGGCTGGCCCTGGCCCGGCTCACGGACCGGGACCGGCCGACTGAGACCATCGTGCTGCCCACGACCCTCGTCTCGCACGGGTCGGGCGAACGGCGCGCACCGGCCCCGGCCTGATGAGGGCCTGACACGTCGCAACTTTCGACCGGGCTTCACGCGCCGCAACGGTCTTTGGTCGGGCGGGGCGGTCGTGCCGGGCGACGTCGCGCTCCGGGTGTGTACCCCTGCCTTGGACGCAATAGCGGTCGTCGATGTTGAAACCGGCATTCGGCGCGCGGAATGTGCGGACGGGGCCGAACGTCCCGGCGGCCGGCGACGAGGTTCGCGGCGGCGTGGCGTGAAGCACTCGGGCGCAGACCCCTTGACGGTATAGGCGCAGCCTGCGAAGCTTTCTTACTAAAGCAAATGACAGCGCTGTCATAAACAAGGGGGCAGTCCTCATGGTGCGCGTGCGCCTCAGGGTGGGCCGACCGGCCGTGTGGCCCAGTGGTGGCCAGCGGCCACCGGACCGCCGTCGGCCATGCCAGGACGGCCCACGTCGGCGGGTGTATCCATTCCCAGCCCGAAATGCCGGCGCCCGTACGGGCGCCGGCATTCTGCGAGAAGACATTGATGATCACGTAGAGGTGGTGTCGGGTCCACTTCTGCGGTCCGTGCGGCTTGGCGATGCCCACAACCAGCCTGGTTCGGGGCGATCGGCGAGCGGCTCTGGCTCGGCCGTGGCCGGATGAACGGCCTGGCGGCTGCGCTCCCGGGTCTCGCCGCCCGGTGCGGCAGCCAGTAGAACGCCGACACCGAGCCATGGTGTACGCCCCCTCGTCGAGCGGGATGGTCCGTACCTCGGCCGGGGCGATGTCAACGAACCGAGCTAACACCCCTGCTCGGCTTCACAGATCAGGAGACCGGCAACAAATGAAGTTCGTCAGTCCAGGGATAGGCAGGCGCATTCCGCGTCTTGCCATACCAAGCATCGTGGCGCTGGTCGCCACCTCGGGACTCGTGGCGGTGCCGTCGGCGATGGCGGCCGAACCCCTCGTCACCGACCCCGCTCAGTACGTCCACACGCTCGCCGGCACGCAGGGCTCCACCAACTCGTTCCCGGGCCCGGCCATGCCCTTCGGCATGGTGCAGTTCTCACCGGACACGGCCAGCGGGGGCAACGTTCAGAGCACCAACGGACCGAGCGGCGCCGGTTACAAGTACAACCAGAACCACATCATCGGGTTCGGCATGACCCACGCCTCGCAGGGCTGTGGCATGGGCGGTGACTTCCCGATCCTTCCCACCAGCTACGACAACCTCACGGCCACGTCGAACACCGCGGCACCGTGGGCCCAGAAGATCTCGCTGAACCGCACCGAATTCCCGGAAACCGGGGAGACGGGCTACTACAAGGCGACTGCCCGCGACACCTCGACCATGAACGGGACGGTTGCCGCCGGCCGGTTGATCACCACCGAGCTGAGCGCCTCCACCCGTGCCGGTATCGCGCAGTTCACCTTCCCGGCGGACACGCCGGCGCCGAAGGTGTTCCTCCGGACCAACCAGACCGCCTGGTCGACGTCCTCCTTCAACTCGGAGATGACGGTCGACCCGGAGACCGGGCTGGTCACGGCTCGGGCCCTGGTCGGGAACTTCTGCCGCAAGGGCCAGCAGCACAACCTCTACTACGCGCTGCGTTTCGAGCAGCCGTGGGCCGGCTTCGGCACCTGGGTCAACGGGCAGGCCGCTCAGGCCGGGCGTACGCATGTCTCCACCAACGCGAACACCCAGACCGGTGGCTACTTCACCTTCCCGGACGGGACGCAGGTCATCCGCGCCCGCATGGCGATCTCCTACACCTCGACGGCGAACGCCGTGCTCAACCTGAACACCGAGATGCCCAACACGCGGACGTTCGACGATGTCAGGACGGCCAACCGTGCGGCGTGGAACACCGAGTTGAGCAAGGTCCAGGTCTCCGCGCCGCTTGACGGCCAGTCGGACGACAACCTGCGTACCTTCTACACCCAGCTCTACCACTCGATCACTCACCCGGCCACCCACAGTGACGTCAACGGCGAGTACCTCGGCTTCGAGTCGACGCCGAAGATTCACAACGTCTCGGAGAGCCCCGGGGCGAACGGGCGGACCCGGCGCCAGTACACGATGATCTCCGACTGGGACACCTATCGCGCCCTGACCCCGTTCCAGGCAGCCATCTGGCCCGAGGTCGCCTCCGACCAGGCCCAGTCCCTGGTCAATGCGGCCGAACAGATGGGTTCCTTCCCCAGGTGGGCGGTTGCCAACACCTCGACCAACCAGATGAACGGGGACAGCGTCGCACCGCTGCTGGCGTTCACGTGGCACTTCGGTGCGCGCGACTGGAATGTCGACCGCGCGATCGACATCATGCTCGAGAACTCGATCGGCAGTAAGGCCGGCAAGTTCACCGGTGGCACCAACACCGGCGCCGGTGGCACCAACGGCATGACGAACACCCGCTGGCCCATCATGCAGCGGCCCGGGGCCGACTACTACAACGAGTACAAGTACGCCCCGCAGTTGCGGCCTTTCCAGGCGGACCACGTGGTCACGGGCGCGTCCTACACGCTCGAATACGCGATCGCCGACTTCTCCGTCGCCGAGCTCGCCCAGGCCAGGGGCCGCACCGCCACCGCCAAGCAGTTCTACGAGCGGGCCCAGTGGTGGCAGAACCTGTGGAACCCGACGGCGGACGGCATCCAGCCGCGCGACGTCAACGGCCGCTACCCCGAGTCCGACCCGCGCCTGCAGTACCCGGCCTCGTTCGGTTACCGCGGTAACGTCTACGACCTCGGCCAGCAGGGCTTCGAGGAGGGTAACGCCGAGCAGTACCTGTGGATGGTGCCGCACAACCTCGCCGACCTGATCACCGCCATGGGCGGTAAGGAGGCCGCGACCGCGCGGCTCGACAAGTTCCTGTCGACCGGCCTGGTGCGCGGTGCCGGCGCCAACGTGCCCTACATGAACCTCGACAACGAGCCGAACTTCGGTGTGCCGTGGGTCTACAACTACCTGGGCCGTCCCGACCGGACGTCCGAAGTGGTCGACCAGATCACCGGGACCCTGTTCGGCTACAAGCCGGCTGGTTCCGAGCCCGGCAACGACGACCTCGGTGCCCTCGCCAACCTCTACGTCTGGGCGGCGCTGGGTATGTACCCCGAGACCTCCGGCGCGTCGGCCGTGAACTTCAACACCCCGCTGTTCGACAAGTCGGTCATCAAGCTCGGCAACGGTCGCACGCTGACCATCAACGCCCCCGGCGCCCAGTCGGGCAAGCGGTACATCAACAACGTCAAGATCAACGGTGCGACGTCGAGCAAGTCCTGGTTCGACTGGAAGACCGTGTCCAAGGACACCACGATCGACTTCACCGTCGGTTCCACGCCCAACGGGTGGGGCACCGGCAACTCCGACCTCCCGCCGTCGTGGCAGGCCGGATCCAAGCCCGTCTCGCTCAACGTCAACACCGTCGGCTCGCCGACGTTCGGCGCCGTCGAGCTGCAGCCCGGCGCGTCAGGCACCGCCCAGGTCGACATCCAGCGCATCGGCTCGAAGGCCCAGGCGCTCCACGTCGCCGTCACCACCTCAAACCCGGGCATCGTTGCCGCCTCAGTTCCTACCCAGCACTTCGACGCTCAGGGCCGCGTCAGCGTGCCCCTGTCCTTCACGGTCGCTCCCCACGTGCCTTCGGGCTACTACCAGGCGACCGTGACCGTCACCTCGAACGGATCGTCGACCTCTGAGAAGGCCATTCTCCGGGTCACCAAGCCAGGGTCGCTCGAGGCCGGCAAGACCGTCACGGGCACCGCCCTCTATGACGCCCTCAAGGGCTCGTTCGACGGCGGCAGCGGCATCACGTGGTCCGGTAGCAACGGCACCAACATGGGGAACAACACCACCACCAACACCTACGACCGCAAGGAGCTCGCCGCCGTGGGTCTCGCCCCCGGCGCGGTCAAGCACTTCACCGCCAGTGGCGTGCCCCTGACCGTCGTGTGGCCCAACGCGCCCGTCGGGTACGCCGAGGCCTACCAGCCGGCAGCGAACCAGACCATCCAGCTCGAGCGTCCCACCTCGACGTTCTCGCTCGTCGGCGCGGCCTACACCGGGAACACGACCGTCCAGGCGACGCTGCAGATCACCGACGGCACCAATGTCGCCGAGGCCACCTACCCCGTGGCCTTCTCGAACTGGGTCCTGCCGTCGACGACCGGCGACGTTCGCAACGGGACGCTGCAGCCGCAGTACGACAACAGCGTCGTCGCGTGGATGCCGCACCGCCTCGCCGTCGAGACGGCCAACGACGCGGGCGCGTACATCTTCGCGACCAAGCCGTACGTCGCCCCCGCGGGTTGGAAGGTCACCTCGATCACGTTCCCGACGGCCGCCACCGGCCAGCGGATCTTCGCGGTCGCGGGCGACGCCCCGGCCGTGCACCTGGCGGCCAACGAGGCCAACGCCGGTGACGTGGTCGCTGTGACCGGGTCCGGCTTCACCCCCGGCGAGCCGGTGACCGTCTCGCTCGACAAGGCGAATGTCGTGCTCGTGGCGGACGCGTTCGGCGCCGTCTCCGGCAACATCACGGTTCCGCGGTCGCTGAAGACGGGGACCTACCAGGTGTCGGTTTCGGTGGCTTCACTGCCGGACGGGGCTGTTCAGGCCCCGGCTCTCGCCGTGCGCAAGTAGGCAAGGCGGATAACCGGAAGGGGTGGGCGCGTGGTCAGGTGCCGGGTGATCCGAAGGGTCCCTGGAAGCTGATCGGGTAGCCGTCCCGGCGGGGTGGCTCGTCCTACTGGACGAGCCACCCCGAGACAGCATCTGCCCACGCATGCGGCCCCATCCTCGACCGTCGCCGACGGCCGCTCTGCCAGGGTCGCGCCCGCGTGGTCAACGTTGGTGGGCACCGCGCCGGATGGCGCGGGGGAACGCGGTGAACGCCAGGAGTTCTTCGCGGGCTTCGTCGAGGTGGCCGGTGGCGTCGGAGGTGACGTCCAGGCCGAGGACCTCGGTTGGTGGGGGATGGGCCCGCGATTTGGTGGCGAAGGCGGGGTGGCCGGTGGACGCCGTCGGCGACCCCGCCTTCGCCGCTGCTGGGACACCCGTCGCATGCTCCGGGGCGCCATGTCGGTGGTACCGGTCGGAATCGCGGGTGGCGGAACTGTTCATCCGGGCCGTTGGCTGCGAGCGGAAACGGGCCGGGCGGCCGCGGGGATTGTGTCGCTCGCCGGCGGCGCCGGAATCAGAGCGGGGCAATTTTGGCGATCAGTTGTCGTCAATGTGTTATCTGATTGCGACCATAATGCGGCCGAACCGCTGGCCATTCTGAATAGCGCCGGCCGCGCCGCAGAAACTGCGGCGCGGCCGAGGCGGCAGCGGGTTGAGGACCCGGAATCAGAATTTCGGGGCGTCCGGAGCTTCCAGGAGGCCCAGGCGAAGGGCCGTCATGAGAGCCTGGGCGCGGTTGGCGGCGCCGAGCTTCTCGTACAGCTTCGAGATGTGCGTCTTCGCCGTGGACTCGGAGACGAACAGCTGCTTGGCGATGCCGGCCACGCTCATGCCGTCGGCGAGCAGGCGCAGCACCTGGCCCTCGCGGGGGGACAGCTGCGGGCCGCTCGGGGCCAGCCGGCGCTTCATCGCCTCGGCCAGGTCGGCGGCCGTGAACGCGCTCGGTGCCGAGGCCGCGTGCCGGGCCGCGGCCACCACCTCGTCGGCGGGGGCGGTCTTCGGCACGAACGCCGACGCGCCGGCCTCCAAGGCGCCGAAGAGCTGGTCGTCGCCGGCATACATGGTCAGGACGACGATGCCCATGGTGTTGCTGGTCTTCCGCAGTGCTCGGGTCGCCTCCAGGCCGCTGCCGTCGGGCAGGCGGAGGTCCATGATCACGACGTCGGGCTGCAAGGCACCGGCCTGCCGGATGGCCTCGGCGGCCGTGGCGGCCTCGCCCACCACCTCGAACTGGCGGTCACGCTCGAACGCGTGCCGGAGTCCTCTGCGGATGAGATCGTGGTCGTCGACGAGCAGCACTTTGGTGCGAGTCGTCGGCGTCGCGGTAGTCGACATTCCCGGTGCTCTCTCCCTCTGGTGCCTTCACGCTACCGCGCACGCGGTGCGGTTCCGAGCACAACCGCCACTGTGGTCCCATTCGGCACACGTGGTGTGATCTCCAACCGGCCCCGGATACGTTCCGCCCTCTCGGCCATGATCGCAAGACCATAGCGCCCATCCGGGCGGTTTTCACCGATGCCGCTGCCATCGTCGGAGATTTCTACCTGTGCGAACGGTGGATCGACCGCGCACGTTACCCAAAGATTCTCCGCGCCGGCATGTTTCCGCGCGTTTGTGATGGCTTCCTGGGCAATGCGCAGCAGTTCCGCCTCAACCGCCGCGGGCAAGCGGGCGGTTGATTCGTCGAGCGAGAGGTGGACCCGGAGGCCCGCCGACGCGCCGACGGTACGTGCATAGTCCGCGATCGCGGCCGTCAATCCCCCGTAGCGGTCGACCTCGCTGCGCAGCTCGAAGAGCGAGAGTCGCAGTTCGGTGATCACCCGCGTGACCTCGGCGCGCAGGATACGCAGCTCCTCCTCGGCGGCGGTCGCGTCGGGCAGGGCGGCCACGGCGTTGTCGATGCCGTAGCCGACCATGACCAGTTCCTGGGCCACGCCGTCGTGGATCTCGCGGGCGAGCCGCTGCCGCTCCTCGGTGGTCGCGAGCGAGCGGACCTCGTCGAAGAGCAGCGCGGCCTCCAACCGCAGCGCCGCCGGGCCGGTGATCGCGGTGACCCGCGAGATGAGCGAGGGCGGGTACGCGCCGGCGCTGTCGCTCTCCAGGACGATGAGCCCGACCGTGCGCACCCCGGCGATCAGCGGCACGACCAGCGACGTGAGGTCCCGGCGGCCGGCCACCGACCGGGCCTGCGAGCGGGCCGAGGTGACCGGCTGCTGGGTGGCCCAGGCGTCCGCGACGGCGCTCTCGGTGTCCAGGGCGGTCTCCCAGTCGAGCCGCTCGACACCGGCCTGGGCCAGCACGACGAGCCGGCCGCCGCCGCTGCCGGACAGCACGGCGCCCCGGACGGCGGGGACCATGGCCCGGACCTCGTCGAGGAGGTGCTCGGCGAGACCACCCGGGTCGAGGGTGGCGCCGGGCAGCTGCCGGGCGACGCTGCGCAGCTGGGTGAGCAGGCGGGTCGCCTCGGCGTAGGGCTGTGGCGTGTCGTCGGGGCGGCGGGCCAGCACGCGCTGCAGGATGCCTGCCTGGAAGGCGCCTATGCCGGCGATGAGCAGCCACTGGACGGCGGAGACGAGGTACGCCCGCTCGTTGAGCACACCCTCGACCGCGCCCCCGACGGCGAGCAGTGCCGCGGCGGCGCCGAGGAACAGCCCGGCGATCCGGCGGCCGTCGGACAGCGCCGCGCCGATGATCGGCACCGGCAGGTACACCAGCAGCACCCCGGCGTCGGAGTTGAGCGTCGACGCGGCGAACGCCGTGATCAGCACCTCGGCCATGCGGCCGAGCTGGGCGACCCGGTGCGCGGGCGGCGCGACCGTCGCGATCGACGCCGAGGCGAGCAGCAGCGCGAGCCACAGCAGCTCGACTGCGCGCACCCCGTCGATCAGCAACAGTGTCGCGACGAGCGTGAGCATCAGGACACGAACCGCGATCACGGCGCTCCTGGGGCGTTCACCAGGCACCGGCAGCTCGGTCAAGAGCGATCCCTTTCCAGATGGGGGCGGAACCGGAGGGCATGGATCGATCAGCGCTCATAGACGGCGGCGATGTCGCCCGCGTACTCCTTCATCACGACGTTTCGCTTGACCTTCAACGACGGCGTCAGCTCGCCGGTCGCCTCGGTGAAGTCCCGCGGCAGGATGCGGAAGACCTTGATCGCCTCGGCCTTCGACACGGCCCGGTTGGCCTCGTCGATCGCCTGCTGGATCTCGGCGCGCAACTGCTCGTCGTCGGCCAGGTCCGCCGCGGTCGCCCCGTCAGGCTTGCCGTTGGCCTTGTTCCAGGCCGGCAGCGCGTCCGGGTCGATGGTGACCAGCGCGGCGATGAACGGCTGGCGGTCGCCGATGACCATGCACTGGCTGACCAGGGCGTGGGCCCGCACCCGGTCCTCCAGGACGGCGGGGGCGACGTTCTTGCCGCCGGCCGTCACGATGATCTCCTTCTTGCGGCCCGTGATGCGCAGGTAGCCGTCCTCGTCAAGATCGCCGAGGTCGCCGGTGCGGAACCAGCCGTCGTCGTCGATCGCCTCGGCCGTGGCCTCGGGGTTGTTCCAGTACCCCTTGAAGACGATGTCGCCCTGCACGAGGACCTCGCCGTCGTCGGCGATGCGGATCGTCACGCCCGGCAGGGGCCGCCCGACGGTGCCGATCCGGTCGCCGGTGTCCCGGTTGGCGTTGGTGGCCGGGGACGTCTCGGTCAGCCCGTACCCCTCGTAGATCGTCACGCCGATGCCCCGGAAGAAGTGCGCCAGCCGCTCGCCGAGCGGGGCACCGCCGGAGATGGCCCGCTCGCACCGGCCGCCGAGCGCTGCCCGCAGCTTGCTGTAGACGAGGCGGTCGAAGAGCGTGTGCTGCAGCTTGAGCGCCATGCCGGGCTTCTCGGCCTGGCTGTACGCGATCGCGACGCGCTCAGCCCGGTCGAAGATCGCGCCCTTGCCGTCGGCGTGGGCACGCTGCTTGGCGGTGTTGTAGACCTTCTCGAACACCCGCGGCACCGACAGCACGAACGTCGGCTGGAAGCTCTTGAGCACCTCGGCGAGGTTCTTGGTGTCGGCGGTGTGGCCCATGGTCGCCCGCGCCTGCACCACGCCGATCTGGATGAGCCGTGCGAAGGAGTGGGCGAGCGGGAGGAACAGCAGCGTCCGGGCGCCCTCGTTGAACAGCGAGCGCAGCTCCGGGACGGCGTTGACGATGTCGGACAGCATGTTGCGGTGGGTGATCATGCAGCCCTTGGGGCGGCCGGTCGTGCCGCTGGTGTAGATGATCGTCGCCAGGTCGTCGGCCTTGGTGCCGGTCCGGCGCCGGTCGACGTCCTCCCGTGGCACCGCGGCGCCGTCGGCGACCAGCTCGTCGAGCGCGCTCCGGACGCCCTCGATCTGCCAGACGTGGGCCAGCGCCGGCGTGCGGTCACGGGCCTCGGCGAGGATCTCCCGGTGCGCGTCGGTCTCGATGAAGCAGGCGACCGCGCCCGAGTCCTCCAGGATCCAGGCGACCTGCTCGGCGCTGGAGGTCTCGTAGATGGGGACCGTCACCGCGCCACAGGTCCAGATGGCGTAGTCGATGAGCGTCCACTCGTATCGCGTCTTGCTCATCAGCCCGACCCGCTCGCCCGGCTCGATGCCGGCCGCCAGCAGGCCCCTGGCCAGCGCCACGACCTGGTCGAGGAACTCCGCGCAGGTGACGTCCTGCCACGTGGAGCCCACCCGCCGCTGGAACTGCACGGCGTCGGGCGCCGTGGCCGCGTTGTCCCAGACCGGGTCGGTCAGCGTGGCCGTGTCGGCAACGATCACCGCGGCGGGGACGGAGAACTCGCGCACGTCCGGCTCCTCATGTCAGCTCTGTTTCCGTATCCGGAACCTACCTGTTCGCCGTCCTCGTGCTCCCACCGCGTCGACCAGCGGCGAGCCGACGGGCCGCTCCCGCCGGGACAGAGGTAGCCTGCCACGCATGGCCGACACTTCGACGCAGTCGATCGTCATTGACGCGACCCCGGAGCGGGTCGCCGCGGTCATCGCCGACTTCGCGCGCTACCCGGAATGGGTGGCCGCGGTGAAGTCGATCGAGGTGGTCGAGGAATACGAGGACGGGTATGCCAGTCAGGTTCGCTTCGTGCTGGACTCTGGCCCGTTCACCGACGAATACACTTTGCAGTACGAATACGCCGAGGATCTGAGCCGCATCGAGTGGAGCCTGGTGGCGCCGTCGAAGATGCAGAAGCAGCAGGACGGCTCGTATGACATTACCGCCAACGCCGACGGCACCTCCACGGTCACCTATTCGCTGGCCGTGGAGCTGGCGATCGGCATGATCGGCATGTTCAAGCGCAAGGCTGAGAAGATGATCATGGACACCGCACTCAAAGAGCTCAAGCGCCGCGTCGAGGCGACATCATGACCCACCGTGACCCGCGGGAGGAGGCCGAGCGGCTGGTCGCCACGGCGTTCGCCGCGCTGTCCGTCGCCGCCGACCGGGCCGCCGGCTTCGCGACCGGCTCCGGTGAGTGCTGCGCCTGCCCCGTCTGCAAGGCCATCGCCGCCGCGCGCAACCCCGATCCGGACCTTGCCGAGCGCGTCGCGACCGGGGTCGGTGACATCGCCGTCGGGCTGGCGGGGGTCCTGCGTTCCTTCGGCGCAACTGCACGTGCAGAATCGACAAGCACGTCCGGACGTGCAGAATCAACAGGCTCAGCCCGTAGCGCTGAAGCCTCGAACTCCGACGAAGACGACGACGTCTGGCGATCGGCCACCTCGGAAACCTGAGCCAGAACGAGAGGAGCCTGCCGCAGTGGGGCTGACCATCGGCGTCGACATCGGCGGAACCAAGGTGCTCGGCGGTGTCGTCGACTCCGCGGGTGACGTGCTCGCGCAGACGCGGCGCGACACGCCCGCGCAGGACCCGGGTGAGACGGCCGACCGGATCATCGACGTGATCAAGGAGCTGGCCGCGTCGCACCCGGTCGACGCCGTCGGTATCGGCGCGGCCGGCTGGATCGACGCCACGCGGTCGATCGTGCAGTTCGCGCCCAACCTCGCCTGGCGCAACGAGCCGCTGCGCGACAAGATCGTCGCCGCCGTCGGGCTGCCCTGCGTGGTCGAGAACGACGGCAACGTCGCGGCCTGGGCGGAGTTCCGGTTCGGCGCCGCGCACGACGCCGACGACTCGATGGTCCTGTTCACCGTCGGCACCGGCATCGGCGGCGGCATCGTCATCGGTGGCAACCTCATCCGCGGCGCACACGGCATCGCCGGCGAGCTCGGTCACGCGCTGATGGTCCCCAACGGCCACCCGTGCGGCTGCGGCCGGCACGGCTGCCTGGAGCAGTACGCGAGCGGCCGGGCCCTCGTCCGTTTCGCCCGCGCCGACGCCCGCGAGCGGCCCGAGGCCGCCGAGCAGCTGCTCAACCTGGTCGGCGGCGAGGTCGACAAGATCGACGGCCCGGCGATCACCCAGGCGGCGCGGGCCGGCGACCCGGTCGCGATCGCCGCGTTCGAGCAGGTCGGCCGCTGGCTGGGTGTCGCGTTCGCCGACATCGTGCAGGTCCTGGACTCGCAGGTCATCGTGGTCGGCGGCGGCGTGATCGACGCCGGCGACCTGCTGATGAAGCCGGCGCGGGCCAGCTACGAGGAGCAACTCGCCCAGCGCGGCCGGCTGCCGGTCGCCGAGGTGCGCCCCGCGCTGATGGGCAACCTGGCCGGTGTCGTCGGGGCGGCGGACCTCGCCCGGGTGTAAGAGGTCCAGCGCCGAAGGCGTCGACCGGCAAGGAGGAAGCTGACGCCATGACGAAGGTGCGCGTGCTCTCGTACAACCTGCACTCGCTTCGGGACGACCGGCGCGCGCTCGCGTCGGTCGTCCGGGAGGTCGCGCCCGACGTCGCGATCCTGCAGGAGGCGCCCCGCCGGTTCCGCTGGCGGCAGAAGTCGGCCGACCTGGCGCGCGACTTCGACCTGGTGATCGGCGGGGGAGGGCTGCCGTCGCTGGGCAACCTGATCCTCACCAACCTGCGGGTGCGGGCCGTCGAGAACTGGAACGTGCAGTATCCGCTGACGCCGGGCCGCCACATGCGCGGCGCGGCGTTCGTGCGCTGCCGCGTCGGCCGCTCGACCTTCGTGGCGGTCGGCTCGCACCTGTCCACCGACGCCAACGAGCGCCCGCATCAGGCGGCGCTGCTGAAGAAGTACCTCAACGAGGTCGCCGAGCCGGTGGTGTTCGGCGGCGACCTCAACGAGAACTCGGGCGGGGCCGCCTGGCGGATGATCGCCGACGGCCTCGCCGACGCCGCCGGCGAGGACGAGCGGCACACGTTCCCGTGCACGGCTCCCCGGGACCGCATCGACGCGGTGTTCGCCGATCCGCGGATGCGTGTGCTGCAGTACGACGTCGTCGACACCCCGCAGGCCCATGCCGCGAGCGACCACTTCCCCGTCGTGGTCGACCTGGAGATCGACTAGTCGGACTGGACAAACCCCCCTCCACCGGACGAGGATCTGCGCGCATACCGGTGCAGTGGGGAGACGACGGGTGAGTTCCGACAGCGGATTCGACGGCTTCGCCGAGGAGCCCGCCGGCAACGCGACCCATTGGCGCGACGGGGAGCCGGTCTACGACCGCGGCGACACCGTCTGCGTCATCGGCGCAGGCGGGACCGGGTTGACCGCGATCAAGAACCTCCGCGAGGCAGGGTTCGGCGTCGACTGCTACGAGCGGGAGACGGGCGTCGGCGGCGGGTGGAACTGGCGGCACGACCGCAGCCCGGTCTACGCCAGCACGCACCTCATCTCATCGAAGCCCTTCACGCAGTTCCCCGACTTCCCGATGCCGGACGACTGGCCGGACTACCCGCACCACTCGCAGCTGCTCGCCTACTTCGAGCGCTACGCCGACCACTTCTCGCTGCGCGACCACATCTGGTTCGGCACCGAGGTGGCCCGGGTGGAGCCGGCCGAGGACGCCGGCGGCGGCCCGCCGCGGTGGGACGTCACCGTCCGGGGCTCGCGGGGCGGCGCGCCGCGCACCATGCGCTACGCGGCCGTGGTCGCCGCCAACGGCCACAACTGGTCGCCGAAGATGCCGGAGTACGAAGGGCTGGCTGACTTCCGCGGCAAGGTGATCCACGCCAGCCAGTACAAGGACGCCGCACAGCTGCGCGGCAAGAAGGTGCTCGTCGTCGGGGCCGGCAACACCGGCTGTGACATCGCCGTCGAGGCGGCCCAGCAGGCGGCGAAGTGCTGGCACTCGACCCGGCGCGGCTACTGGTACGCGCCGAAGTTCGCGCTCGGCCGCCCCGCCGACCAGGTCAACGACCGGATCCTGGCGATGCGCCTGCCGTTCAAGCTGCGCCAGTGGCTGCTGCACCGCACGATCAAGATGACGGTCGGCGACCTCACCCGGTTCGGCCTGCCGAAGCCGGACCACGGCATCCTCGAGATGCATCCGCTGGTCAACAGCCAGCTGCCGTATTACCTCGGGCACGGCGGCATCACCTCCGTGCCGGACGTGAAGCACTTCGACCGGATGGAGGTGACCCTCGCCGACGGGCGGGTGGTCGACCCGGATCTGGTGGTCTTCGCGACCGGCTACCTGCCGAAGTTCGAGTTTCTCGCCCCGGAACTGCTGTCGATGGACGCCGCCGGCCGGCCGCGGCTCGCGCTGCAGATGCTGTCGCGCAGCCACCCGACCCTCGCCGTCACGGGGCTCCTGCAGCCCGACTCGGCACTGTTCACGCTGTCGCACTGGCAGACGGTGTTCATCGCGCAGTGGCTCCGCGTCCTCGACGCCGCGCCGGACCGGTCGAGGGCGATCTGGGCCAGGCTGCGGCAGGAGGGCGACCGGCGGTACACCCAGGGCAAGGTCACCGACTCCACGCGGCACTGGTTCGAGGTGAGCCATTTCGTGTACCTGCGTGAGCTGGAGAAGGCCCTGCACGAGCTGGAGGCGGTCCGTTGAGCACGCGCGTGATGCGCTCGGACGAGTGGTCGAACCCCCCGGTGCCGGTGCGGCGTGAGGTCCTCGACGCCGTTCCCGACGCCGGTGAGCAGGGCCCGCCGGTCCTGTTCGTCCCCGGCTACGGCCACGCCGCCTGGGCGTTCGCCCAGCACTGGCTGGAGCACACCGCCGGGCGCGGGTTCCCGGCCTATGCGATGAGCCTGCGCGGTCACGGCGGCAGCGGGCCCTTCCCGCAGGCACGGCTGCGCGACTACGTCCACGACGTCACGCAGGTCGCCGCCTCGCTGCCGAAGCAGGCGGTGCTGGTGGGACACGGCGCCGGCGCGCTGGTCGTGGCGCAGGCGCTCGCCCGCTACCCGGCCCGGGCCGGCGTCCTGGTGTCGCCCGTCTTCGGCGGCATGGGCACGGCATTCGGCATGCTGCGCCGCAACCCGGCCGGCACGCTGCCGGGCCTGTTCGGCGGCCGGGTGTCGCTGCGGTCCTCCCAGCTGTTCAGCCGCGGTCTGCCGGCAAACCTCGCGCAGTCGTACGCGAAGCGCCTCCAACGCGTGCCGGCCGCCACCCAGCGGCAGCTCATCCGCCGCCGCCAGCCGGAGCCGCCGGTGGGCGACCCGCCGGTCCTGGTGGTGGGCAGTCCGGACGACAGGGTGGTGTCCGGCTCGGCGCTGGAGTGGGTGGCCCGCCGCTACGGCGGCTCCCCGCTGCTGTTCCCGGGCATGGGCCACGACCTGATGCTGGACGCGCGTTGGCAGGAGCCCATCGACGCGATCCTGGATTGGCTGGAAAAGTCCCGCTGAGCGCCCGGGGGAGTGCTCAGACCTTGGCGCCGTTGTCCGGGTCGTCGTCCTCCTCGTCGCCCGGGCGCAGCCGGAGGATCAGCGTGACGAACCCGGCCAGCACCGCCGCGAAACCCAGGAACAGGGTCGTCTGCGCGCCGAGCGGGAGCAGGTCCGGCCAGAAGAGCAGCAGCAGGCCGGCGATCAGGGCCACCACCGCCAGCATGGTCGACGGCGCGATCTTGGGCAGCGGGGGCGGGGGCGGCGGCGTATACCCCTCCTCTTCCTCATCCGGCAGGTCCGCGCCGAACGTGTCGAGGCTGTCCAGCAGCGACCGGTCCACCGCGTCCGAGGGCCGGCGCAGCGGCGTGCGGGGGGCCGGCTCGGTGTCCATGTCGGGGACGGTGCTGCTCGACGAGTCGAGGTCCTCGGCGGCGGGCCAAGGGGCGGAGGTGGGGTCGACGGTGGTGTGGAAGCCCGCGATGATGCTGGCGAACGTCTCGTCGTCGGACTTGCGGCTCGTCTTGGCCTCCTGCGAGGACGCCTCCTGGTTGGACACCTCCGGCGAGGGCTTCTCGCGGGACGGCGGCATGTCACGGGAGGTCGGCGGGGTGGGTGACGCCGTGGCCGGCTGGGCGGCCTCGGCGGGCGGGGTGTGCTGCTCGGGCACGGAGGTGAGCTGGGCCAGATAGTCCCGTGCCGTTGCGAGGTGCTCCCGATCAGCGTAGAGCCGGTCGGTGGGCCGGGCGGGCAGTGTGGTGGTGCGGGTCACCGGATGCAGATCGGTGGCAGGCTGAAGGTATGCGGCGATCCCGCCGGCCGCCAACACGTCGAGGAGGTGCTCCCCGACCCGGGGATCGACGTCGCCGACCACTGCGTATTCCTGCGCTACCAGGCCGTTGTCCCGCCGGCCGCGCCGCGCCCCACCCCCTGGCACAGCTCGCCCCTCCCCGCGGTGGCCCTCGCGACTCCGGGTGCGCCGCGAACTTACCGCTGACCGAAATCCTGACATGCCCGGGCGTGCTTCCGGGAGTGCGTTGTGGTGTGCCGTACTGCTTCGTACGCTCATTGCGACGGTCATCACCGATTGTCGCGCGATCTTGAAAGGCTGGCCGTGCTCTATTGGGTCCTGAAGTACATCGTCCTCGGGCCTTGGTTGAAGCTCATCTTCCGTCCGAAGGTCGAAGGGCTGGAGCACGTCCCTGCCGAGGGTCCGGTGATCATCGCCAGCAACCACCTCTCGTTCGCCGACTCGATCTTCATGCCCCTGAGTGTCCGGCGCCGGGTCACCTTCCCGGCCAAGTCGGAGTACTTCACCGGAAAGGGGCTGAAGGGCTGGCTCACCAAGCTCTTCTTCGCGGGCACCGGCCAGGTCCCCATCGACCGCTCCGGCGGCAAGGCGGCGCGCGCCGCCCTCGAGGTCGGGCTGAAGATCCTGCGTGAGGGCGGCATCTTCGGCATTTACCCCGAAGGCACGCGCTCACCCGACGGGCGGCTCTACCGGGGCAAGACCGGCGTGGCAAGGCTCGCGCTGGAGTCGGGCGCTCCGGTGGTGCCCGTGGCGATGATGAACATGGACAAAGTGCAACCGATCGGCCAGAGGCTGCCGAACCTCAAGCGGGTGCACATCAAGTTCGGCCCGCCGCTCGGCTTCTCCCGGTATGCCGGAATGTCGGGCGACCGGTTCATCGAGCGCGCGGTGACGGACGAGATCATGTACGAGCTGATGGTCCTCTCCGGCCGCGAGTACATCGACATGTACGCGCAGAAGGTCAAGAGCGCCGCGGACCCCAAGCCCGCCGAGCCGGTCGCGGTGTGACTAGATCGGCGGCAGGCCGGCCAGCACCAGCAGGCGGGGGGCGCCGGCCTGGGTGGCGAACGCGACCAGCTCACTGCGCCACGGCTCCAGGCGGTCCTCGTCGCCCAGGTGGCCCAGGGCCTGCACGGCCCAGGTCAGTGACAGCGTGCGGGCCGACGCGTTCGGGATCTCGCAGTAGATCTCGGCCGCGGCCAGGTGCATGTCGGCCGCCCTGGCGTAGTCCCCGTCCAGACAGGCCATGCCGCCCGTGATGGTCCGCATCGCCGCCTCGACCCAGGGGGTGCGATGGGGGACGTCGGCCAGCATGTCACGGATCGCCACCATCGCGGGGCGGCCGGACAGGACGGCCGCGTGTGCCGTCGCGTCGATCCACTCGCCGCTGGCGATGGCCCGGACCTCGCGCCAGCTCTTGGCGAGCTCGACGATGAGCGCCTCCGCCTCCTGCTCGCGGCCCTGCAGCGCCCGGCACAGCGCGCCCTGGCCGAGGACCGTCCACTGCAGCCGGTAGAACCCGCTGCGGCGACCGGCCGCGAGGAGGTCCTCGACGCCGTCGCCGACGGGCTCCAGCGACGACAGGATCTTCATCCAGGCGTGCACGCCGACGATCTGCAGATCCCACTCCAGGCCCGACTCGGCCAGTGCGGCCTCGGCGGCGCGGATCAGGGTCGGCCAGTCGCCGGTGAAATACGCCGTCTGCGCCGCCTCGGAGTAGCCGGTGGCGAGGGTGTGGCTGCCGGGGACCACGTCGCCGCTGTCCTCCAGCAGCGCCTGCGAGGCGGTCCAGTCGCCGTCCTCCAGCAGCGCCCAGGCGACGTTGCGCAGCGCCCGGTGCTCGGACAGCAGCCGCCGCTCGCGGCACACCTCCAGCGCCGACTGCAGTTCGACCAGCCCGGACCGGTCGCCGGCCTGGAACAGTGCCGTGCCGATCGTGATCCGGGCGCCGGTGGCGACCTCGATCAGGCCGAGGCGGTCGGCGATCTCGGCGGCCACGCTGGCCGCGGCGACGGCCGGCTCGACCTCGAAGTTCGACATGTGCAGGCGACCCAGCTCGGCGTACGCGTCGGCCTTCTGCGGGCCATCGGGCAGCTCGTCGAAGAGTTCGACCGCCCGGTCGAGGCAGGACAGCGCGTCGAGCCGGTCGGCGCGCAGCCAGGCGGCCTGGCCGCGGACCGTCCACGCGCGGGCCGCCCCCGCCTGGTCGCCGGCCGCGTAGAGCCGCTCGGCGAGCCCGGCGAGCTGGTCGGCGCCGCCCGTGTCGAGGAAGCCCTGCGGGTCGGCGTAGAACCTGATCTCGGTGGCCAGCTGCTCGATGCGCAGCCGCTCCGGGCGATCGGCGTCGCCGTCGCACAGCGCCAGGGCCTTGCCGACGTGCGCGGTGGCGGCGTCGAGCGCGTGCAACGCATACGCGCGCCGGGCGGCACGGTGCAGCGCGTCGCGGGCGGGCACGCTGTACCGCTTGGCGTCGAGCCCGAGCGACTGCGCGATCTCGTAGGCCGTGTACCGGTGGTTGGCCACCACCTCGGCCAGGTCGGTGTCCCGGTCGGCGGCCACGCTGTCGAGCCACTCGGCGGTCAGCTCGTGCCGCGCGACCCGCTCGGTGCGGGGGAGCCGCTGGTAGCAGACGTCACGCACCAGGACGTGGCCGAAGCGGTACTCCGTCTGGCCGGCCATCGTCGAGGCCGCCTGCTCATGGATGAGGTCACGCTGCTCGAGCCGGCGCAGCGAGCGCTCGATGCTGTCGGCGGGGCGGCTCATCGCGGCGCCGACCGCGCCGGGCCAGAAGTTCATGCCGACGACGGCGGCGGCCTGCAGGACGGCCCGGTCGGCGGCGTCGAGCAGGTCGACCCGGTTGGCGATGACGGCGTGGACGCTGTCGGGCATGGGCAGGGTCCGGCCGAGCGCGTCGGTGGCCCGCAGGTTGCCCTGCTCGGCGAGCATGCGTGTGTATTCCAGCGCGTACAGCGGATTGCCGTCGGCGAGCTCCACCAGCGAGCTGAGCGAGCCGGTCGGGAACGCGGCCTGGCCGAGCAGGTGCGCATACATGGTCGCGATCTCGGTGTCCCGCAGCGGGGGCAGCGTGATGGTCACCGACCCGGCGACCGCGCCGGCCCAGCTCGGGTTGTGCTCCAGGAACTCCGGACGCGCCGTGCACAGCAGCAGCAGCGGCACGTCGCGCACGGAGGCGGCGAGCCGCTCGACGAACCTGATCATCGACTCGTCGGCCCAGTGCAGGTCCTCGAAGACGAGCACGGTCGGGCGGTGCGCGGCCAGCGCCACGACGAACCGCCGCCACGCCGACTCGGTCTCGTCGGCGGGCATCTTCGGCCCGTCGAGGCCGACGAGCGGGCTGAGTGCCTCGGCGAGCCGCTCGGCCTCCGACGGGCCCACGATCGTCGCCAGGGCCGTGTCGAGCCGCCCCCGGGTGGTCTCCGCACTGTCGGTGTCGAGGATGCCCGCCTGCGCCTTGACGATGTCGGCGAGGGCGGCATACGTGACGTTCTCCCCGAACGGCGGGCAGCGGCCGGTGCGCCAGGCGACCGGCGCGTCGAAGAGCCGCTCGGCGTGCAGGAACAGCTCGTGGACCAGCCGGCTCTTGCCGATGCCGGCGTGGCCGAGCACGGTGACCAGTTGCGGGGTGCGCTCACGCAGGCCGCGGTGCAGCGCGTTGACCAGCAGGCTGAGCTCGTGGGTGCGGTTGACCAGCGGGGTCGAGCCGGCCTCGCGGTCCGGGTGGTTGCGCCGCAGCGGGGCGAGCGCGAGCCAGACCTCGGTCGGCGTGGACCGGCCGCGCAGCACGGCCGGCGGCTGGGCCTCGTAGCGGATCGAGGACTTGGTCAGCGCATAGGTGCTGCCGCAGACGAGCACGCCGCCGGGCGGTGCGAGGGACTGCAGCCGGGAGGCGGTGTTGACCACGTCGCCGGCGACGATGGCCTGCCCGCCGTCACGGGCCGCGGCGACGTCGACGAGCGCCTCGCCGGTGGCCACACCGACCCGGAAGCGCAGCGCCCGGTCGGTGGAACCCTCGGCGGTGTTGGCGTAGCGGGCCAGGACGCGCTGCAGTTCCAGGCCGGCCCGCACGCAGCGCACCGCGTCGGTCTCGGTCGCGACCGGGGCGCCGAAGAGCGCCATGACGGCGTCGCCGATGTACTTCTCGACCACGCCGCCGTACTGCCCGATGACCTCCCGGGCGGTGGAGAAGAAGCTCTGTTGCAGCTCACGGACCAGCTCGGGGTCGGCGCGCTCGACATACGGCGTGAAGTCGATGAGGTCGACGAACAGCACGCTGATGCGCCGGCGGTCCTCGCTGCGGGGCACCGGGATCGGCACCGTCGCGCGGCCCATCGGGCGCTCGGCGCGGGAGAGGTTGCGGGCCGCGGCGGCAGCGTCGCGCGGGGTGCCGCAGCCGGTGCAGAACGCGGCGTCAGGGCTCAGAGTGCGACCGCATGCGACACAGGCCGGGCTCAGTTCGGCGCCGCATCCGCCACAGAACCGGTCGCCCTCGCCTGCCTGGCGGCCGCAGCGTGCGCACTGACTGGAAATCGCCGACACTCCCGAACCTCGCTGAGAAACACATCCTCACATGTCGGCGACCGCACCGGCCAGGTGTACACAGAGAGAGCGCGTGAACGCGGAATGTTGAGCACATTCACGTTCGACGCAGGGGAGGCGAACGATGCCAGCGGCACAACTCGACCGGGACTGGACGGATGCGACAGGCACGCCGCATTCCGCCGGTGACCCGGTCGAGGTCGACGCGACCACGCTCGCCGAGCTGGAGGCGACCGACGTCGTGCATACAGGAAAAACGGGACGGACGGCTGGGTCGACCCAACCGCCCGTCCGGACGACGATGCCTGAAAGGTTTACCGGCGCTAGCGGTCGACCATGCCGGCCCGGCGGCGCAGCGCGCTGAGGTCGGTCACCACGATCCGGCGGCCCTCGGTGCGCAGCCAGCCGCGGCTGGCGAACGAGCCGATCGCCTGGTTGACGCTCTGCCGCGAGCCGCCCGCCATCTCGGCGAGCTGGCTCTGGTTGAGCTCGATGGTGACCATCGGCGCGTTGGTCTCGCCGGCGAGGCGGACCAGGGTCTTGGCGACCCGGCCGGGCAGGTCGAGGAAGACATGGTCGGCGTTCTGCTCGGTGAGCCGCCGGATGAGCCCGCCCAGCGACCGCATGACGGCGTCGAGGATCCGTGGGTTGGCGTGGACCAGCTCGATGAACGCGTGCCGAGAGAGCGCGAGCGCCTGGCAGTCCTCGATCGCCTCGGCCGACGCCGACCGGCCGGCGCCGTCGAGCAGGGACACCTCGCCGAGCGCATCGGGCGGCCGGACCACCGAAAGCACCGCGCGCTCGCCGGTCGGAGCGGTCCGGAACACCATCACGGCACCGCGCTTGAGCACGATGAGTGACTCGCCCGGATCGTTTTCGACGAACAGCAGCTGGCCTTTGCGGTATGTCCGTGGCACCGCCGCCTGGATGACCCGCTGACGCGCGTCGGGATCCAGACCACTGAACATGTCCACACCGGTCAGTGCGTCGCCGGGATCTGGCAGTCGACCCTCCACGGTCAAACCCCTCCCGGTTCAGCTTTGAACGGACTCGTGATCAACATTAGGTGATCACGAGCACAGTAATGAACTTCTACCAGATCATGACGCGCGTGTCGGAGTCTGTACATCCCCCGCATCGGCTCACCGACAGCCCGTGCATGAGCACGCAGGCAGGCTAGTGCCACCACGCGAACCGCTGGGGGGCGGGGGCGGTGGAGAGGGATGCGGCCGGGCCGCGGGTGGTGCGAGCACCCGCGGCCCGGCCGCTCGTCCGTGGTCGATCCGCAGGCGCCCGGTTCGTTGACCTTTCGAATCCACCGGGTGATATCCGGCACATCGCGCCGGAAGGCCGGATGATCCCATTCCCGACTACGTTGCGTGATCCGGCCACCCCCGCCGACCCGCCGTCGCGGCGACACGGGCAGGATGAAGCGGATGGTGGTGCACCGGTACTTCTACGACTGTGAGTTCATCGAGGACGGACGGCTGATCGATCTGGTCTCGATCGGCGTCGTCGACGAGCACGGACGGGAGTATTACGCCGTCTCGACCGAGTTCGACGAGTCCCGCGCGGTGCCGTGGGTGCGGCGCAACGTCCTCGACAAGCTCCCCTCGCCGGCCGACCGGGCGTGGCGTTCCCGCGACCGGATCCGCGGCGAGCTGCTCGAGTTCCTCACCGAGCCGCTGCGCAGCGGGGAGGCGGACGAGCTCGAGCTCTGGGCCTGGTACGCCGCCTATGACCACGTCGCCCTGGCGCAGCTGTGGGGGCCGATGCCCACGCTGCCGCGGGAGATCCCCCGGTTCACCAAGGACCTGCGCCAGCTCTGGGACGAGTCCGGTCGCCCACCGCTGCCGGTCGCCGAGGGGCGGCACGACGCGCTGGTGGACGCCCGGCACAACCTCGCCCGCTGGCGGGTCATGCGTCCTGCGTAGCCGGTCGTGCGGCGGGTGCCGGGCGGGCCGAGCGCAGCAGCAGGTAGAGCGGCACGGCGATCGGCGACAGCAGGATCGTCAGCACCAGCACCGGGGCCATGATCAGCGGGTGGATCCGCCGCTCCCGGCTGTCCAGGTAGATCCAGCGGCCGACGAACAGGTCCCACGCCAGCACCTGGGCCCACACGGCGGCGATCACCATGTCGTCGGTGAAGAGAGTCCGGACGCCGTCGAGGGAGGGGTTGAGCATCTCCGCCGCGAAGTCCCCGAACACCGGCCGGATCGCGACCACCCACACGGCCGGCGCGGGCAGGACGATCAGCGGTGACGAGACGATCCGGTGCGTCCACCGCCAGGTGGGGGTGAGGATCATGAGCGCCCAGAACGGTACCGCCGCCAGAAACGCCAGCTGGAAGAGCGTCGACGCCATCACGCCACCTCGGCCGGGACCGGCGCCGGTGCCGCGGTGTCCTCGATGTCCTCGGTGTCGCCGGTCGGCGCGACCGCCCGGACGACCCCGCCGGCCGTCGCGAGCAGCAGTCCGCCCGCGACGGCGAGCGTGAGCGCGTCGGGGTGGATCAGCGGCTGGCCGCGCAGCGCCTGCCAGGTGACGAGGACGGTGAGCCCGGCGTAGGCGAGGCCGGCGACCACGACGAGCCGGGTGCGGACCCGCCCGGCGCGCAGGCGGGGCAGCCGCCGTGACAGCAGCGTCAGGCTGAAGGCGAGCAGCGGCAGCGCCTGCAGCGCGTGCATGCCGATGAAGTGCCCGGCGCGCAGGTCCCCGCCGGTCGTGCTCCAGTTGACCAGTGGCAGACCGGGTCCGCCGTCCGCGACGCCGACGCTGTGCGCGCCGACGATGCCGGGGGATTCCTCGGCGAGCTGCGCCTTGGTCGGCATGGTCATCAGGAAGCCGACCGCCATGCCGCCGAGCCCGACCAGCAGGCCGAAGCGCACCGCGAGCGTGTCGGCGCGGTCCGGCAGCCGCTGGATGAGCAGCAGGATCGCGAGCCCGAGCGTGGCGAGCCAGGCAATCGCGATCGTGGCGCCCATGATGCTGAACAACGTGGCGTCGAGCGGGGTTTGATTGTTGAAGTGGCTCTGGTGCCCGCGCGCCGCCTGGCCCACGATGACCACCATCTCGATCAGCATCGTGGCGGCGATCACGGTGCCGAGCCACCAGCCGAAGCGCCGGTGGCGGTCGAGAAGCGACACCATCCAGGCGATGGTCACGGCGTAGACGGTGATCGACACTGCGAACTTGAGCGGCTTGAGCCAGATCGGCGCGCCGACCAGCATGCGGTCGTCGACGGCGATGCCGGCGGCCGCCAGGACGGCGAGGGCGGCCATGAGAGCCGCGACGACGATGAGAGGGCGGTGAAGTTGAGCGACACGCATCGGAGGCTCCCAAGAATGGATAGCGGTGCTGTCTGCTATTGGAAAGCTACACTATCCATATCAAGGTCGGAAGGAGTTTCATGCGCATCGCAGAGCTGAGCCAGAAGACGGGCGTGCCGGTGCCGACGATCAAGTACTACCTGCGCGAAGGCCTCCTGCCGTCCGGCGAGCTGACCAGCCCCAATCAGGCTCGGTATGACGACCGTCACGTCCAGCGGCTGCGGCTCGTGCGGGTCCTGCTGGACATCGGTCGACTGCCCATCGCCACGATTCGTGAACTGCTGACTGCGCTGGACCAGCCGGATCCGGACGTGCATTCGGTGCTCGGCTCGGCGCTGCCGACGACCGTGACCACGCGGGACGCCGTCGATCCGGCGTCCGTCGTGGCGGCGAAGGTCCGGGTGGACGGCCTCGTGGCACGCCGCGGCTGGCTCGTCAGGTCCGGTGCGCCCGCCCGGCAGGCCACCGCCGAGGTGCTCGCCGCGTTTGAGCAGGTCGGAGCCGATGTCGCGGATCTGCTGGAGCAGTACGCCGACGTGGCGGAGCAAATCGCGGTGCACGACCTGCACTTCGTCGGGCGGGCCTCGGACGCCGAGGGAAAGCTGCACGCCGCGGTCGTCGGCTCGATCCTCGGTGACTCGCTGCTGGCCGCGCTGCGACGCCTCGCGCAGGAACACGAGTCGGCGAAGATGTTCGGAATCCGGAGGGACGACTGCTGAACGTTCAGGCGGAGCGACTACAGTGCGCTGTGAATCGGCAGCGTCGCCATGGGCGGGTAACTCCGGCTCGACCGCGCCCGTCCGCACGGATCGAGCGAGCAACGCAACCAGGAAGGCAAGATCAAGCATGCGTATCGGCGTACTGACCGGCGGCGGCGACTGCCCCGGTCTCAACGCGGTCATCCGTGCCGTGGTCCGCAAGGGGATCTCCACCTACGGCCACGAGTTCGTGGGCTTCCGTGACGGTTGGCGCGGACCCCTCGAAGGCGTCACCCGTGAGCTGGGCATCGCGCAGGTGCGCGGCATCCTCCCGCGCGGTGGCACCATCCTCGGCTCCTCGCGCACCAACCCGTTCAAGATCGACGGCGGCGTCGAGAAGATCAAGTCCAACCTGGCCGACCTGGGCATCGACGCGCTCGTCGCGATCGGTGGCGAGGACACCCTCGGCGTCGCCGCGAAGCTGACCGACCTGGGGGTCAACGTCGTCGGCGTGCCGAAGACGATCGACAACGACCTGGGCGCCACCGACTACACGTTCGGCTTCGACACCGCGGTCAACATCGCCATGGAGGCGATCGACCGGCTGCACACCACCGCCGAGTCGCACCACCGCACCCTCGTCGTCGAGGTCATGGGCCGCCACGCCGGCTGGATCGCGCTGCACGCCGGCCTCGCCGGTGGCGCCAACGTCATCCTGCTGCCGGAGCGGCAGTTCGACGTCGAGCAGGTCGCGGGCTACGTCGAGAAGCGGTTCCAGACGCAGTATTCGCCGATCGTCGTCGTCGCCGAGGGCGCCCAGCCGCTCGACGGCCAGATGGTGCTGCACAACCAGGAGCTCGACGCGTTCGGCCACGTCCGGCTGGGCGGCATCGGCCAGTGGCTGGCCGAGCAGCTGGAGGAGAAGACCGGCAAGGAGGCCCGCACGGTCGTCCTCGGTCACATCCAGCGCGGCGGCACCCCGACCGCGTTCGACCGCGTTCTGGCCACCCGTTTCGGCCTGCACGCGATCGACGCGGTCCACGAGGGTGACTTCGGCAAGATGGTGGCCCTCCAGGGCGTGGACATCGTCCGCGTTCCGCTGGCCGAGGCCACGCGTGAGTTGAAGACGGTGCCCGTCGAGCGGTACACCGAGGCCGAGGTCTTCTTCGGCTCCTGACGGAGTCCGTGACCGGCAGGGCCCGCGACCACTGTGCCGCGGGCCGCTGCCGGTCACGGCGCTGTCCGCGGCCGCCCGGCGGCCGGCAAGATTGAGGTCTGGGAGCCGCGCCGGGTCCGCCTCGTGCGGTGCCCCGGGCAGGCTCGAACGGAGGAGGTTCGACGTGCGGATCGTTGCGGTCCTCGGCGCCGGGAAGCTGGGCGAGGTGCTGCTGTCCGGGCTGCTGCGCGCCGGCTGGTCGGCCGACCGGCTCATCGCCACGGCGCGGCGGCCGGAGCGGGCCCAGGAGCTCACCGAGCGCTACGGCATCCGCGTCGTCGACAACGAGACCGCCCTGCGTGAGGCGGACGTGCTCACGATCGCGGTCAAGCCGCAGGACGCCGGGACGCTGCTCGAGGACATCGGGCCCAAGGTGCCCGAGGACAAGCTCGTGGTGTCGCTCTGCGCCGGCCTGCCCACCGCCTTCTTCGCGAAGTACCTCCCCGAGGGGACACCCGTCGTCCGCGTCATGACGAACACCCCGGCGCTCGTCGACGAGGCCATGACCGCGATCTCGGCCGGCTCGCACGCGACCGCCGACCACCTGGCCCAGACCGAGGAGATGTTCCGGCCGCTCGGGCGCACGATCCGCGTCCCCGAGTCGCAGCAGGACGCGGTGACCGCCCTTTCCGGCTCCGGCCCGGCCTACTTCTACTTCCTGGTCGAGGCGATGACCGACGCCGGCATCCTGCTCGGCCTGCCCCGCCAGGTGGCGCACGACCTCATCGTCCAGTCGGCCATCGGCTCGGCCGTGATGCTGCGCGAGTCCGGCGAGCACCCGGTCAAGCTCCGCGAGGCGGTGACGTCACCCGCCGGTACCACCATCAACGCCATCCGGGAGTTGGAGAACCACGGCGTCCGTGCGGCGTTCCTGGCCGCGCTGGAGGCGGCCCGCGACCGCGCCCGTGAGATCGCGTCCCAGAGCTGAAACCGAGCCGGCCGCGCTTCCGGCCCGCGGGTGGCCGCCGCCGGTCGTCTGGAAGGATGCCGCGGTGACTTTCGTCTGCGAGTGTTGCGGCCTCGACCTCGGCGACGTGCCCAGCGTCTGGGCGTTCTCCGCACCGGACTACTGGGGCGCGCCGGGCGTCGGCGGCGAGTCGTTCCTGGAAGAAGAGCTGTGCTGCATCGACGCCCCCGAGGTGGAGGAGCGGCACTTTTTCATCCGGGGCCTGATCGAGATCCCGGTGAAGGGCACCGAGGAGCAGCTCACCTACAACGTCTGGGTCAGCCTGAGCCCGGCGAACTTCGAGCGGGCCGTCGAGCGCTGGGAGGACCCCGGCCGCGTCGAGGAGAAGCCGTACTTCGGCTGGCTCTCGAACAACATCCCCGGCTACCCGGAGACGCTGCAGCTGAAGAGTCGGGTGCACACCCGTGAGCCGGGGCGCCGGCCGTGCGTCGAGCTGGAGCCGACCGACCATCCGCTCGCTGTCGAGCAGCGCGACGGCATCGACGCGCACCGGCTGGCCGAGGTCGCCAAGGTCTGCGGCGGCTGAGGCCGCAGTTCATTCAGCCATTCACCGCTGTCTTCACGCCGAACGGTGATCTACCGTTGGTTACCAACAGTCACGACATGAATACCGCGTGCCGGTGCCTTCCCCTGCCTCTCCCCCCGAGGTGACGCCGATGCGCGACGCAAGGCCCGCCGTCGGTTGCCGAGGTGGTCGGCGGCGGCTTTGCGGACACCGGATTGATGCATGATATCGGGGTGCGATTCGAAACCAGCCGTGCACTTGACGCGATCGAGCGGAGACTGAGCGTCGACCCGCTGGCCGCGGGTGGCGTCATCGACCTGGTGGAGGCGGCCCGCAGCGTCGACCTCGACAGTGGCCGTCCGGCCGCGCTGCTTCGCCTCGGGCTCTTCGTCGACGCGCTCAGCCGTCAGCTGGGTGACGGCGGGGTCGGGCTCTATGCCGTCGCGGAGCGCGGCGCGATGTCCGACACCGACTTCACCTCCAACGAGCGGATGGTGCTGCGCCGCTGGTCCGACGACGGGCTGATCGAGATGCTGCCACCCGGCGCGCGGCCCGGCGGCCGTGTGCGGGAGGTCGCGGCGCTCACCGGCCTGCCGGTGATCAGCCGGGTGCCGCTGCCCGGCCACCCCGGCCCGGTGTACGTGACGATCGGCGCCCGTGGCGGCATGGACCTCACGATGGCGCCGTCGGCCGGGTCGACGCCCCGGCCGCATCCGGTGCTGAGCCGGTTCTGGCGGTGCCCCGCGGGGGACTGTCCGGTGTTCGGCCGCCCGCCGGCCGCCGGCGCGGGTCAGGCTCCGCCGGCACTGCCCAGCGGCGCGCCGATCTGCCCGCGGCACGGCGAGCGGCTCATCGACGCCGGGGTGCGCCCGCCCGCGGTGCCGATGGTGGTGCGGATCAACGGCACGGTCCGCACCCGGTTCCCGCTGACCGCGGCCCGGCCGGTTGTCGTCGGCCGCGCCCCGGAGGAGGGCATCACGATCGGCAACTGGCTCGACGACGAGGCGAGCCGCCGGGTGAGCCGCAACCACGTCCGCCTGGAGTTGCGTGACGGCATGGTGCTGGTGACCGACGTGAGCACCAACGGTGCCGCGGTGCTGGCCCGCACCTCGGCGGCCGCGGCACCGCGGGAGGTGGAGCTCAACCGGCACGAGGCCCAGGCAATGGGGGAATGGGACGAGGTCGAGCTCTATCCCGAGGTGACCGTCGGCCGGGCCGACCGGCCGCCGGCCGACGTCGCCAAGGGCGGCGCGCCCAACTCGGTGATGGCCGACGCGCCGACGATCGCGCTGCGTCTCCCCAAGTAGGCGTACCCCCTGGGGGTATGTGTCCAACGCCATAGCTAAATACGTTGCCGCTCGGTGCGGCGACGCGCTACGGTTCGTCCCGTGATCGTGACGACCGCCTTCCTGGAGCTGGGCCTGCCGGCCGGCTCGGCGGTCGCCTGGGCGCCTTCAGCGCTAGACGCGGCGCTAGAGGCCGGCCTGCGACGCTGACCCTCCTCCCGCAGCTTCCTGCGGAACCGACGGAGGAGGGTGAGCCGGCCGAGCCGGACGCCCCTTTCGCAAGAGGATTCCCGGCCTCGGCCCAGGGTTCTGCACACCAGACCACAAATCCACTGTGGAGTGTCAGATGGCCAAGCAGGCGTACACGAGGACCAAGCCTCATCTCAACATCGGCACGATGGGTCACGTCGACCACGGCAAGACGACCCTGACCGCCGCCATCACCAAGGTGCTCGCGGAGCGGTACCCGACGGTCAACCGGTACACCTCGTTCGAGGGGATCGACCGGGCGCCGGAGGAGATCACCCGGGGTATCACCATCAACATCGCCCACGTCGAGTACGAGACGGCGACGCGCCACTACGCGCACGTCGACATGCCCGGTCACGCCGACTACGTGAAGAACATGATCACCGGCGCGGCCCAGGTCGACGGCGCGATCCTGGTCGTCAGCGCCGTCGACGGGGTCATGCCGCAGACGCGCGAGCACGTGCTGCTCGCCCGCCGGATCGGCGTGCCCTACCTCGTCGTGGCGATGAACAAGGCCGACGCGGTCGACGACACCGAGCTGCTCGACCTGGTCGAGCTCGAGGTCCGCGAGCTGCTGAGCGAGTACGGGTTCCCCGGGGACGACATCCCGGTGATCCGCGTCTCGGCGCTCAAGGCCCTGGAGGGCGACCCGGTGTGGGTGCAGGCGGTCGCCGACCTGCTCGACGCGGTCGACGAGTACGTGCCGCTGCCCGAGCGGGTGCTGGGCGAGCCGTTCCTGATGCCGATCGAGAACGTCCTCACCATCACCGGGCGGGGCACCGTCGTCACCGGCGCCGTCGAGCGGGGCAAGCTGGTGCTGAACACGCCGGTCGAGATCGTCGGGCTGGGGCCCACCCAGCCCAGCGTGGTGACCGGCCTGGAGATGTTCGGCAAGCAGCTCGACCAGGCCGAGGCGGGTGACAACGCGGCGCTGCTGCTGCGGGGTGTCCGCCGTGGCGAGGTGCAGCGCGGCCAGGTGGTCGCCCTGCCCGGCACGGTTGCGCCGCACCGGCGGTTCCGGGCGCACGTCTACGCGCTCACCACGAAGGAGGGTGGCCGGCACACGCCGTTCTTCGCCAACTACCGGCCGCAGTTCTACTTCCGCACCACGGACGTGGTGGGCTCGGTAGACCTCGGCGAGGTCACGATGGTGATGCCGGGTGACACCGTCGACCTGACGGTCGAGCTCGGCAAGCCGATCGCGATGGACGTCGGCCTCGGGTTCGCCATCCGTGAGGGTGGCCGTACCGTCGGCGCCGGCACGGTGACCGAGCTGCTGGACTAGTACCGCACACATGCGTCATCCTGCCCGTTATGGGCAGGATGACCGCATGGGTACCAGGTTGAGCCTCCCGCTGGCCGGCGGCGACCACGTCCAGGGCCACGCGACCGCGCCGCTGACCCTGGTGGAGTACGGCGACTACGTCTCTCCTGGGACCGGGCGGGCCTTCGGCGTCGTCGAACGCCTGCAGTTGCGCTTCGGTGACCGGCTGCGCTTCGCATTCCGCCACTTTCCCCTCGTCGACGCCCACCCCCGGGCGATGCCCGCCGCCCTGCTCGCCGAGGCGGCCGCCGACGCCGGCGCGTTCTGGGGCATGCACGCGCTGCTCCTCGCCCATCAGGACCGCCTCGAGGACGCGGACCTCGCGCGGTACGCCGACCAGTTCGGGCTGTCCGACACCGGGGGGACCCGTGCGCACTACGAACGGATCGACCGCGACCTGGGCAGTGGCCGGGACAGCGGCGTCGGCGACGTCCCGGCGTTCTACGTCAACGGGGTCCTCCACGACGGGGCGTACGACTACGACTCGCTTGCCGCGACCCTCGATCGGATGTCGGGAGCGTGAACCGGACGTCTCGGCCGAAATCGACGGGCCCGCACCCGCCGGCGCCGACCGCAGGGTGAGATCAGTGTCCAACAGGTGAGAAAAAGGTGAACCAGGCCGATTGCCCGATCGGTTACGGCTTGCGGACTCTACGATTTTTGAGAAGAAACACAGCTAATTTTGAGCTTAACGAAGGTTGCCGCTAAGGCGCACAGGGCAACCTGTAGGGGATGCGGAACCGGTACGTAGACCTCCTGCGAGCCGTCGCGATCATCCGCGTGGTCACCTACCACACCCTCGGATTCGCGTGGCTGACCGTGGCCTTCCCTGCCATGGGTCTGATGTTCGCGCTCGGCGGTTCCCTGATGGCCGCCTCACTGGATCGCTCCGGCGTCCAGTCCCTCGCCAGGCGGATGCGCCGCATCCTGCCGCCGTTCTGGGTCCTGGGCACCTTCGCCGTGGTGATCATGAGCATCATGGGTGGCCTGGAACACACGTGGCGGCTCCTGCTGTGGTTCTTCCCGTTCACCGACCCGCCGGCGAGCGACTGGGGCGCGCCGATGTTCGGCCAGATCTGGTACATCCGCTCGTACCTCTGGTTCATCATCCTGTCCCCGGCGCTGCTGTGGGCGTTTCGCCGCTGGCCGATCCCGTCGCTGCTGGTGCCGTTCACGGTGCTGGTCGTGCTGTGGGAGACCGGCCACGGCAGCGGCGGCATCGTGCGTGACTTCTTCTTGTACGCGCCGGCCTGGATGCTCGGCTTCGCGCACCACGACGGCACCCTCCAGCGCATCTCGAAGAAGGTGCTCTGGCCGCTCGCGGCGGTGATGGGCGGCATCGGGCTCACCCTGCTCTACAGCAACCCCGGCCCGCGCGGCTACGACCTCAACGACGCGCCGGTCGCCGACACGCTGTGGTCGACCGCGTTCCTGCTGGTGATGCTCAACGCCGCGCCGGCGGTGATGTCCCTCGGCACCGCGGAGCCGGTCGTCGAGGCGGTCAACCGGCGTGCGCTCACCATCTACCTCTGGCACGAGGCCATCATCATCTTCGTGCGCAACGCCGCGCTGTGGCTCGGCGTCTCGCTGCTCGGCGCGACCGGTGGGCTGATCCAGCTGAGTGCCGTGTTCCTGCTGGTGGCGGTGGTGGTGCTCAGTCTCGGCTGGGTCGAGGACCTCGCGGCCAAGCGCAAACCGCAGCTCATCCCGATGCCGAAGCGCAACCCTGCGGCCGTGCCGGAGCATGCGACGCCAGTCCCGGCGTAACACAGCGAACGCGGCGGCACGTGAGTTAGCGAACGCAGCGACACGCCGACACTGGTCTTTGCTGGAGTTTGCTGGAACCGGCTACCGTGCCGTTCGTGTCCGAACCGACCTCGGCCTCCATCGAGGCCCTCGAGCGGAGGATCGACCGGCTGCGGGGCGAGCTGCGGCGCGCCGCCACCGCCGGTGACCGGACGCACGCCCGCACACTGCGGGCCGAACTGCGCCGTGCGGAGCACGCCTGGGACGACGCCCTGGCCGACCTGGAGGACCGGGCCGTCCCGGCGCAGCCCGAAGCGCTCGGCCGCAAGGCGCCGCCGATGCTCTCCATCCGCGAGCAGGTGCACCACGCGCTCACGCTCCTGGGCGTCCCGGCGGCGCCCAAGCTGATCATCGCGGTGCACGACGCCTTCTTCCCGGGAGAGTTGGTCGCCGCGCGGCTCACCAGCCTGCGCCGCGACGAGGAGCGCTCCTTCAAGATCGCTCCGTTCGCCCGGCCGTACTATCTGTGCCCCGCCCTCACCGCCGACCTCCTCTCGCCGGCGCGGGGCCTGCTCGCACTGTCGACCTGGCCGCTCGAGACCCGGGTGGTCGGGCCGCTGAGCGCCCGTGTCGACTTCCTCACCGGCGCGATCAGGGTGGCCCAGCGGGTGGCGCAGCTGCCCGAGGACGCCCACGACGCCCGCCGCCTGCTGTGGCGCTTCGCCGCGAGCATCCCGGGCGCCGCCGGCGGGGTGGTCGACCCCGTGATCGTGGCCGAACAGGCCAGGGCCGAGCTCGACGTCCACCTCGAGGCCGACGCCGCGGACCGCGCCGCGGCGGCGTCCCGGGCGCAGGAACGGCTCGACGGCGCCGAGGCGCTCTTCGGCGCCCGGCTGCAGAAATTGCGCAGGACCGCGAACTGATGCACGCCTTCCCCGAAATGAGACGCCCATGGACGCACTGGTCGACCGGCTGGACCGCATCCGCGGCACGGTTGCACCGCGCAACCACAACGCGCGCACGATCTCGGCCCTCACCAGCAACCCGGGCTGCGGCCGCCGGGGGCTGATGGACGCCGCCGGGGTCAACAAGGGTGCCGTGGTCGGGCACCTCGGCTACCCGGCCGGCTTCGGCCAGTCCCGGTTTGCGATCGCCCGGGGCAACGCCTTCGAGGCGCAGGTCAAGGCCGACGGCGCGGCCGAGCTGCTCCAGCTGCTGCGCGAGCGGCTGGAGCTGGCCATCCCCGAGGTGGCGTACGACGACCTGTCCAACGTCGGCGGCAACGCCAGCCGCGAGGTGCGCTACGCCCGCACGAAGAGCCTGCTGGCCCGCGCCGCGGGGGAGCGCGACGACGCCGGCACGCTCTTCGACCACCCGATGCTGCGGCTCGACATCGCGGGCTACTACGCCTACCTGGAGCCCGACCTCATCGCGTTCCGGGCCGGCGGTAGGTTCCACGTCGTCGAGATCAAGTCGTTCGCCGTCATCGACGGGCAGGCCGACGCGGGCAAGACGGCCGCGGCCGCTCGGCAGTCGGCGGTCTACGTGCTGGCGATGCGCGAGCTGCTCGGCGAGCTCGGCTACCCGCCGGAGACGGTCTCGCACGACGTGGTGCTCGTCTGCCCGGAGAACTTCGCGAACCGGCCCACGGCGACGCTCGTCGACGTGCGCAAGCAGCTGTCGGTGCTGCAGCGGCAGCTCTCGCGGCTCACCCGGCTGGACGACATCCTCGACTCGCTGCCCGCCGGGCTGTCGTTCGACCTCGCCTACGACGCCGACCACCTGCCCACCCGCCCGGCCGACGAGCTGCGCAAGGCGGTGAGCACGATCGACGCGAGGTACAGCCCGGACTGCCTCGGCACCTGCGAGATGGCGTTCTTCTGCCGGGAGGAGTCGGCCGGCTCGACGGCGGCGCTGGGCCGTTCGGTCCGCGACGATCTCGGCGGTGTGGAGAGCATCGGCACGGTACTCGGCCTGGCCCGCGGCACGCTCACCCCGGGCGCGGGCCAGGAGGAGATCGCCGGGCTGCTGCGCTTCGCCCACCGGCTGCGCACCGAGTGCCTCGAAGGGATCGCGTGAGCATCCTCACCGCACTTGCCAGGGCGGAGGCGGTCGAGTCGGGGCGGGCGCAGCCGCTCACCACCGTCCGGCACACGCACATCGCCGCCCGGCCGCTGGTGCTCGTGCCGCTCAGCCTCGCCGGCGAGGCCGCCGCCCCGCTGGCCGCGATGGTCGGCACCGATCCGGCGGCGCCCCGGCTGCTCGTCGTGGCGAACCCGCGCGACCGTACACAGCGGTTCGACTTCGTCGCGCAGCTGGCCCGGGTCCTGCTGTCCTACGTGGACAGCTGCGCCCGTGCCGTCGACACCGCTCAGCCGTCGAAGGTGCGTTACGCCGAGGCGCCGCAGGTGCTGGTGCCCAACCGCGGCGGTGTGGAGTTCGTGCGGCTGCTCGGCCGCTCGACCAGGTTCCGCCGCACCTTCGGCCCGTACCCGGTGCACCGCAGCGTCCCGCTGCTCGGGCAGTGGCTGACGTTCCTGCGGGAACGCGCCGACCACCCCGGATCGGCGACGCTGCTGGCGATGACCGAGGTGCTCGGCGCGCACTGGGCCACCGGTCAGAGCGGCCTGGAGGACGCCAACCTCGCCGCGCTGATCGGCTGGATCGACCCGCCCGACGGCCTCGACGGCGCGACCGCCGCCGCCCTGGCCGAGGACCCGCTGCGCTGGCCGCCCGCCGGGCCGAGCACCGACCCGACGTTCGACAACGAGATCCTGGCGCCCGCGCTGGCCACCGTGGCCCGGGCCGCCGACGACCATGCCCACGAGCGTGCCGTCGCCGCGCTCGCCGCGGCCGTGTCCGACCAGCTGCAACCCACCTGGGAGCTGGTCTGGCAGGCGGTCGGCCTGCTGCGGACCCGGCCGCCTGGCGCGTCCGTCGAGGCCCGCTGGGCCGTCGACCGCGATGTGTTCACGGTGTACCACATGTCGCTGGCCGAGGGCACCGCGCTGCCCCAGCCGCGGCGGGACAGCGCCGTCGCCGCGGCCGGCCGGCTCGACCGGCTGGAGCGTGAGCAGGCCCGCTACGACGCGCAGCGCGCGCTCGACGACCCGCTTGTCATGGCCGAGTTCCGGCTGGCCGGTGAGGCGTTCACCGGCACCGTCGTGGCCGCCTCGCCCAACCGCGTCGACACCTCGGGCAAGAAGGCCGCGCTGCGCCCGCACATCACTGTGCAGACCGACGACCCGGTGCGCCTCGAGCCCGGCGCGCAGCTCGTCTCGCCCGCGCGCCTCGCCCAGCAGGCCGTCGTGGTCTCGGTGTCCGATGTGGACGTGGTTCTCGAGCTCAGCAAGGGCATGGGCCGCTCGGTCAAGAACCCGGCACCGGGCTCCGTGCCTGAGGTAGGTGATCGGGTCACCTACGGACCCGTCACGGACTCCTACCAGCCGCCCGGGAAGTTCCCGAGCCGGGAGGACACACCGTGGACGCACGGCGGGCCGCCGCCGGAGCTCCCGCCAACCGACCTCGACGCCGTGGAGGACTGGTCGTGATCGAGACGATCCTGCGCGATTTCGGCAGCTCACAGGGGCGCGGCGTGGTCGTCGACTCGCCGCCCGGCGCGGGCAAGTCGACGCTGGTCGTCCGCGCCGCCCGTACCATGGCCGAGAGCGGCGAACGGCTGATGGTGATCGCGCAGACCAACGAGCAGGTCGACGACCTGATCGACCGGCTCGCCACCGCCGCGCCGCAGCTGGAGATCGGGCGGCTGTCCGCGTCGACCTACGTGCCCGCCCAGCGGGTGATCAAGCACGGGACCGTCACCGTCAGCGGCGCGGTGTCCGATGTGCAGAACAGCGCCGTTGTCATCGGCACCGCGGCGAAGTGGGCCACGGTGAGCGACGGCACCTGGGAGCGGGCGATCGTCGACGAGGCGTATCAGATGCGCTCCGACATGCTGCTGCGGGTCGCCGGCCGGTTCTCCCGAGGCCTGTTCGTGGGTGACCCGGGCCAGCTCGACCCGTTCTCCGTGGTGGCGGTCGAGCGGTGGGCCGGCCTGTCGTGGGATCCGATGCTGAGCGCCGTGGCGGTGCTGCTGCGCCACAACCCCGACCTGCCGGTGCACCGGCTGCCGGTGTCCTGGCGGCTGCCGCCGTCGGCGGCCGACGTGGTGTCGGCGGCCTTCTACCCGTTCACCCCGTTCCGCGCGGGTACCGCGGAGGGAGACCGGCGGCTGGAGTTCTCCACCCGTGCGATCGGTGGCGACCAGGGGGTCGACAGCACGCTGGAGATCGCCCGGCGCACCGGCTGGGCGCTCCACGAACTGCCCGCCCGCCACACCGTGCGCACCGACCGGGAGGTGGTGGCGGCGATCGCCGCGCTGGTGACCCGCCTGCTCCAGCGGGGACCGGTCGCGTACTCCGAGCACGCCCCCGACGGCCGCCCGGTCACCGCCGAGCGCGTCGCGGTCGGTGCCGCGCACCGCGACCAGGTGGCCGCCATCCGGCAGGCCCTCGCCGACAGCGTCGCCGCGGACGTCACGGTCGACACCGCGAACCGGCTCCAGGGCCGCGAGTACGACGTCACGGTCGTGCTGCACCCGCTCTCCGGCCGCCGGGACGCCGGCGCGTTCCACCTGGAGGCCGGGCGGCTGTGCGTGCTCGCGTCCCGCCACCGGCACGCCTGCATCGTCGTCGCGCGGGCCGGGATCGCGGAGCTGCTGGACAACCACCCGTCGGCGGAGCCGGTGCACCTCAACGTCCCGGTCCGCTTCCCGGACGGCTGGGAGGCCAACCAGGCGGTCCTCGCGCACCTGTCCCGGTCCACGGTCAGGGCCTGAGGCCCAGCGCCTGTTTGGCCTCGTACATCGCGATGTCGGCGCGGTGCAGGACGGCCCGGCTCTCCTCGCCGGCGCGGAACCGCGTGGCGCCCACGCTCGCCCGCGCCTCGACGTGCGAACCGTCGAGCAGCGCGACCGGGGAGCGGAACGCGTCCTCGACGCGGGCCGCCAGTCGCGGCACCCCGTCGGCGCCGGGAGCGCCGTGCGTGAGCACCACGAACTCGTCGCCGCCCAGGCGGGCCACCAGGTCACCGGTGCGGACGCAGGCGGTCAGCCGGCCCGCGACCGCGGACAGGAGCTCGTCACCGGCGTTGTGGCCGAGGGAGTCGTTGAGGGCCTTGAAGCCGTCGAGGTCGATGAACAGCACGGCGCCCTCGCCGGCGGAAACGGCGGCGTCGAGGGCGGTCATGAAGGCGCGGCGGTTGGCCAGGCCGGTCAGGGCGTCGACGTGGGCCAGGCGCCAGGTCTGCTCCAGCAGCTCGCACGTGCGCAGCGCGGTGGCGGCCTGGTCGGCGACGCCGGTCATCCGGTCCACGACCTCTCGGGATCGGGTGGCGCCCTGCCGGTGGTCGTAGGCGGCGACCAGGATGCCGTACGGGTGCTCGGGCAGCGCGATGTCGACGATGATCAGCATGTCGCGGCCGAACGCGTCGAGCAGGCCCACGATGCACGGGTCGTCGGTCTCCCGGTCGTAGACGCGCGCCTCGCCGGAGTAGGTCAGGCACCGGTCGAACAACGCGGTGTCCTGCCGCGAGACGGTCAGCTGCCGGGCCTTGCGCACGTTGCCGTCGTCGGCGCCGGCGTTGGCCACCATGTGCAGCCGGCCGTTGCGGTGCAGCAGGATCGTCGCGGAGTCCGCGCCCGTCACCGGCCGGACCGCCGTGGCGGTGACCGCCGCGACCTCGTCGGCGGTCCGCGCGGTCGTCAGCTGCCGGGCCAGCGTCAGCAGATGCTCCGCGGTGCGTTGCCGCTCCGCCGCCGTCTCCAGCGCCGACAGCGCGTCGAGCGCGACGGCGGCCAGGTTGGCGTACGCGTCGAGCATGCGCCGTTCGGTGTCGAAGAAGTCCTCGCAGTACGCGACGAGGTAGCCGTAGTAGCGGTTCGGCGAGGCGATGTCGGCGACGAGCGTGCCGGCGAAACTGGTCGGCGGTGCGGCGGTGAGCACCTCGATCTCCGCCTCGGCCAGGCCGTAGCCGTGCACCTGGCGCGGCTGCTCGGGCCCGGTCCGCGCGACGAGCAGGAACGCTTGGGCGTTGACCGCGTAGCCGGCCCGCTCGGCGACGACCGCGAGAGCGCGCTCCGGCTGCTGCGCGGCGACGAGTTCCGCGACCGTGCGCTGCAGCAGTTCCATGCGGCCGGCCAGCACGTCGGCGGTGTCGTCAGGCTCCGTCGAGCGGCGCCAGAACGGCCGGCGCTGCCGCCAGCGGACGGTGTAGACGCACGCGTCGGCGCCCTTGACCTGGCAGACCTCGTGGGCCACGGTCGCCGGTGGGCGGCCGAAGAGCACGGGAAGTTGGGTGAGCAGCCCCCGGGTGTAGTCGCAGTCGTAGTGGCTGGGCCGGTATCCGCCGCGCAGCCGGTACCGCACCGTGGCGCGCCCGCGGCCGGTGGACAGCGTCGACATGTCGGCCGCGGCGTTGAACTTGGCGCTCGCGGTCGCGATCAGGCGGATCAGCTGCGCCGGGCCGCCCAGCAGGAGCAGGCCGAGCCGCAGCGGGGTGTTCACGGTGTACGAGAGGATGCTCTGCCCGACCTGCAGGCCGATCGTCTCGTCGGAGAGCACCGTCGCGGCGGCGCTGAAAACGTTGATCTTCGTCTCGTACGACCACCAGCGGCGCGGGTCGTCGTACACCTCCGGTGTCTCGTGCTCGCCGGCCAGCTCGAGGGTGCGGGCGACGGCGGTGTCACCACCGCGGGCGCGCACGTATCGCAAGATGGCGCGCAGGGTGACGCCGGCCGTCTCGCGAATCTGTTCCATGTGCCCTCCGAGCCGCCTCCGGGCTGTCTCTGCGGCTGGACATCGGCGCGCCCGCAACGGTGCTGAGGGTTCAAGGGGCACCGGTAGGTAACACTTCCGGCATGGAACCGCTCATCATCGTCGACGGTGCGAACGTCGTGGGGTCGGTGCCCGACGGCTGGTGGCGCGACCGCGCCGGAGCGGCGACCCGGTTGCGTGATGCGTTGGCAGCGCGTGACGAATCGGCGCTTCCCGGTGAGATCGTGTTGGTCGTGGAGGGCGCGGCGCGGGGGATCGATCCGGTCGCCGGTGTGGGTGTGGAAGCCGCGCCGCAATCCGGTGACGATCACATTGTTGCGCTCGTCCGGGCCAATGTGTGGCACAGGCCGGTGATCGTCGTGACATCCGACCGGGGGCTCCGGCGGCGGGTCGAGGGTCAGGGTGCGAGTATTGTTGGCCCCGGCCGGCTGCGGGCCTCGATCCCATATGGTGGTGCGACTGACTCTACCTAGCGGATAGGATTTGTCGCCAACGTATCAGCATGTCGCGACGTGTTTGCAGATGCTGGTAATCAGCGTTGTCTCGCTGTATGGGAACCCGTTGACCCGCCGCGCGGGCCCGGCAACGCTGGATGAGTACCGGTGTCCGTGAATTGCCGGTGAATAGAGTCCGAAAACGTCAGACCTATTCGTGTTGCTCTATTCTGTGCGGCACGTTACACGTCTGTCGCACCGAGTGACGATGCTGGTAAGGTCGGAGCCATGTGCCCTGAGGTGCTGCTAGATCCCATGTGGGCATCCCGCCGTGAGCACCATTTCGACGGCCTTTGTCGAATGACTCCCCGTTGATTCGGCGTGAATTCCAAAGGCCTTCGAGAGGAAATGAAAATGGCTGTTTCGGTTGTCGGTGCGCCCGAGACCGTGTCGTCCGTGGTCACCATCACCGTCCACATCACACTCAACGGCGACGAACTCCCTCCGGAGGCGTCGCGCCTGCTCAGCGACCTTGAAGCGCTCGCCGCCGCCCAGGCCACCCAGCAGATCCAGCGCACCGCGCCGGCTCAGCGCACCCCGGCCCAGGCACCCACCCGCACGCTGCGTCTCGTCGAGACCGCGGCCGAGCCGGCCGGGGCCGATCCCGGCACCGACGCGGACCCGAAGATCAAGCGGATCGGCCGTGCGACCGCCGACGCGCCGCGGCTCTACCTGTGCACCGGCTCCCGCCTCGTCCTCCAGGACGGCGTCCCGGTGCCGCTGACCCGTCGCGAGTACGATCTCTTCCTCTTCCTCTGCGAGCACCCGCGCCGCGTGTTCAGCCGCGCACAGTTGCTGCGCCAGGTCTGGGGCTACGACATGGTCGGCACCGAGCGCACCGTCGACGTCCACGTCCGCCGGTTGCGGGTCAAGCTCGGTGACGCCGCACGGATCATCGCCACCGTGCGCGGCGTCGGCTATCGTCTCGACGATGACGCCGCCGTCCAGGTTGTCGTTCGCGAGGACTGACACGCTCGCGCTCGCCGCGGGCACGCTCCTGCTGGTCGACCTCCTGCGGGTCTGGCTGCCGTCGATCATCACGATCTTCGGGCAGGCGGCGTCCACACCGGCCGAGCTCATGGGCGCGTTCGCCCTGGTGTGGTTCGTGGCGGCCTTCGCCGCGGTCCCGCTCGCCCGCCGCCTGCCGCTGGTCGCCGTCGGGGCGGCCGGGCTCGCGGCCGCCCGGCTCGCGCTCGTTGTTGTTCACGGCGGACAGCCTCAGCTGTACGTCGCGTCCCTCGGCCTGCTCGCCGGCCTCGTCTGGCTGGCGGCCACGGCCGTGCGCGGCGGACCGGCGAGCCCGGGCGTCCCGATCGGCCTGGCCGCCGCCGCGCTCCAGCACGCCGCGCTGTCCACGGTCGACCTGTCGTGGCAGGCGTGGTGGTGGGCCGGCCCACTGGTCCTCGCCGAGGCCGGTGTTTTCCTGTGGTACCAGCTGAGGCCCGCGCCCGAGCCCGTCCACGGCGGCGGCTGGCTGCTCGTCGGCCCGGCCGTGCTGCTCACCGGGATGTTCGTGCTGTCGCCCCCGATGGCGACGATCGCGGTGTCCGCGCACAAGAACAACGTCGTCGAGCAGCCACTGCCCTTCCTGCCCCAGCTGGTCCTCGGCCTGGCCGTCTTCGTGTTCCTCGTCCCGGTCCTGCGCGCACCCGGCGCCCATGCGAGATGGCGGGGTTGGTGGGCGGCCTGCTTCCTGGTCCTCAGCACGGCGCTGTTCGTCTGGCCGATCTCGTTCACGCCGAGCTGGACGGGGCGCATCGTCGGGCCGGTGATGGGTGCGCTCGTCCTCGGCATCGCCTTCTCGGTCTCGCGTCGGCCCTCGCCGCGGCCTGAGGGCCACGCCGCCGTCGGCGGGATGGTGATCTTCGCGGTCGGGGCGGTCGCCTACTACGCGGCCTACGACATCGGCTATCCGAACTGGTGGGTGCCGCTTGCGGTCGCGCTCGTGCCGGTCTGGATCCTCGTGCGGCCTCCCTCGTGGCCCGAACCGCCGGGCCCCGACGCGCTGCCCGCGTTCGGCGCCGCGCTCGCCGTGTGCCTGCTCGTCCCGCTGGTCGGGGTGTCGTTCCGGCCGTCGGTCCAGCCTGTCGAGGAGGCCGGGCGGGAGTTGCGGCTCACGGCGTACAACATCCGGATGGGTTTTGGTCTTGACGGGACCTTCCGTCCGGCCGAGACGGCGGCGGCCATCACGCGGGAGCGACCCGACGTCGTGGTGCTGTCCGAGGTCGACCGGGCCTGGCTGCTCAACGGCGGCCACGACGATCTGCACGTGCTCGCCCGGAAGCTCGGCATGCGGTACACGTTCGCCCCGGCCGCCGACGCGGTGTGGGGTGACGCGGTGCTGACGAACCTGCCGGTCCGGCGGTCGGAGTCCGTGCGGCTGTCCGCGGTGGGGGCGCCGACCGGCGCGCAGGCGCTCGGCGTCGTGGTGGTGTTCGGCGGCCGCGAGATCGCGGTCGTGTCGACGCACATCCAGCCACCGCCGGACGCCGAGCCGCTCGTGCAGGTGCGGGAGATCGCGGCGTTCGCCACCCGCTTCGGCGGCGACCGGCCCACGCTGATCGCCGGAGACCTCAACATCGAGCCGGGCAGCCCGTCGATGCGGGCCTTCGCCGACGCCGGGTACGTGGACGGTTTCGCCGCGTTCCGGCCGGTGCGCACGTTTCCCGCCGACGCGCCGGTCAAGGAGATCGACCACGTGCTCGTCCGCGGTCTGACCTGCTCGAACGTTGTCGTCGGCACGGCCGTGACCTCCGACCACGCCCCGGTGTCGGCGGTGCTCAGCGCGGCCGTGTGAGCCGCACCGCGGTTCGACCGAGCGACGAATGGGCATCCCTTCCTCAAGAGAGAAAGGGGCAGCGATGAGCGTGACGCATGCGAACGGCACCAAGATCGACGACACCGTGACCGAGAAGCGCGGTGATCTCGGCAGCACGGTCGCCGCGACCAAGGACCGCGCGGCCGAACTGGCCGAGCAGGGCAAGGGCGTGGCACGCCGTCGGCCCGTTCCGCTGGCCACCGCAGCCGCCGGCCTCGCCACCGTCGTGGTGGCGGTCGTGACGGTCGTACGTCGTCGTCGGGCCCGCCCGATGACGCCGCGTCAGCGGGCCGTCGACGCGTGGCGGCGCACCAGCAAGAGCGTGAGGAAACGAGTCAAGCGGTAACCTCCTCTCCCGGCCCGCGCCCCGCACTCCGGTGCGGGGCGCGGCTTCATCGCGTGGCCATCCGGTAGGCCGCGAGCTGGCTGGCCTGCACCACCACGCGGCCGGCGCTGTCCCAGATCTCGCAGACCTGGTCGACCAGGCTGTCCGACAGCACCCGCGCCCGCTGGCGGACCCGGACGGGACCGGGCGCCGGCATCCCGCGCACGTATGCGGTCAGCTCCAGCGTCGGCGTCCAGCCGTTGCTGCCGAGCGTGAAGGTGGCCGGCGGGAACGCGTCGGCGGCGAAGAGCAGCGAGATCGGATCCCAGTCCTGCCCGTCCGGGAGGCTCAGCCAGCCGCGCAGGTCACCCGGCGCCTCGCCGGCGGCACGCCAGTCGATGCGCTGGTCGACAAGGTCGAGCATGTTGACGCTCACCGCGGAGCCCTCCGGCCGCACCGGCGTCCGGGCCAGCGACTCCCGGTCGGTCACGGGCGGGGGAGGGGTGTCGACCCAGCGCTGTTCCCGTTGGTCGGCGCCGAGGTGGCCGAGCGTGAACAGCGCCTCGACACAGGTGCGGTCCTTCTGGGTCAGCCGGGCCCGCACCTGGCTCGCGGTGCGGCCCTCCCGCAGCGGCTCGACGGTCACCGCGGCCGGTCCGACGTCGGGCGGGGAGAGGTACAGGGCGCTGGCCGACAGTGGGTCGGGGTGGCGCTCCGATCGGGCGGCCCTGGCGAGGACGGCCAGCAGGTAGCCACCGTGCGGTCTGCTCCCCACCGTCCACTGTGGATCCAGATCGGCCTCTCCGTCGCGGACCGTCGTCGCCTCGGCGAAACCCGCCACCGCCGCCTCCTTCTGCTTTGATGGGCGGTATGGCGCGCACGCGGCTCTACCGCAACGGTCGTCTGGAAGCGGAGGACTTCCCGCTCGACGATATATCCGAGCATCTCCGGGACACCGGCGCGGTCGTCTGGCTCGACCTCACCGACCCGGACGAAGCCGACTTCGACCGGGTGCAGGAGGAGTTCGGACTGCACCGGCTGGCGATCGAGGACGCGTCGTCGCCGCACGAGCGGCCCAAGCTGAGTCACTATGTCGCTCACCAGTACTTCAACGCGTACGCGACGGACTTCGACCCCGAGGACGGGGACCTCGCCGTCCACGAGGTGGCGGCCTTCGTGATGAAGCAGGCGCTGATCACCGTGCACGCGGGTGACTTCGACATGGGCGCGGTCGTCGCGCGCTGGGATGAGACCGCGGAGCTCGCCGGGCACGGCGTGCCGTACCTGGCACACGGCCTGCTGGACGTGATCGTCGACCAGCAGTTCGACGCCGTGCAGGCGCTCGACGAGGCGCTCGAGGCGCTCGAGGACACGCTGTTCGAGGAGACGCCGCAGGCGATCCGCCAGGTGCAGCAGCGCAGCTTCCGGCTCCGCAAGAGTCTGGGCCGGTTGCGCAAGGTCGGATTGCCGATGCGGGAGCTGGTCAACGGCCTCATGCGGTCCCGCGTGTGCGTCATCGACGACGAGATGATGCCGTACTACCACGACCTCTACGACCACGTGCTGCGTGTGGCGGAGTTCACCGAGTCGCTGCGCGACTTCGTCGGGACCATCCTGGAGTCGAACCTCAGCGTCCAGGGCAACCGGATGAACAACATCATGAAGAAGGTCACCAGTTGGGCGGCCATCGTCGCGGTACCGACGGCTGTTACTGGTTACTACGGGCAGAATCTGCCTTTTCCAGGTTTCGAGAAGCACGCCGGCCTCGTCAGCTCGACGGTGCTGATCGTGGTGTTGTCCGTGGGACTGTATGTCACCTTCAAACGCAAGGATTGGCTATGACTGAACACTTCGACGTCGTCGTCCTCGGCGCCGGTCCGGGCGGGTACACCGCCGCGGTCCGGGCCGCGCAGCTGGGCCTGCGCACCGCCATCGTCGAGGAGAAGTACTGGGGTGGCGTCTGTCTCAACGTCGGCTGCATCCCGTCGAAGGCGCTGCTGCGCAACGCTGAGCTGGCGCACATCTTCACCGCCGAGGCGAAGACCTTCGGCATCCAGGGCTCGGTGACGTTCGACTACTCGGCGGCCTTCCAGCGCAGCCGCAAGGTGGCGGACGGCCGGGTCAAGGGCGTGCACTACCTGATGAAGAAGAACGAGATCAAGCAGTACAGCGTGCGCGGCTCGTTCCTCGACGACCACACCCTGCAGGTGGGCGACGAGACGATCACGTTCGCCAACTGCATCATCGCCACCGGCGCGACCACCCGGTTGCTCCCCGGCACCACGCTGTCCGACCGCGTGGTGACGTACGAGGAGCAGATCATGACCGAGGACCTGCCGTCCTCGATCATCATCGCCGGCGCCGGCGCGATCGGCGTCGAGTTCGCGTACGTGTTGCACAACTACGGCGTCAAGGTCACCGTCGTGGAGTTCCTCGACCGGATCGTGCCGCTCGAGGACGCCGAGGTGTCGGCGGAACTGGCCAAGCGGTACAAGCGCCTGGGCATCACGGTCCTGACCTCGACCCGCGTCGAGTCGGTGAACGAGACCCCCTCCGGCGTGCGGGTGACGGTCTCGTCGGGCGGTTCGACGCAGGTCCTGGAGGCCGACAAGCTCCTGCAGGCGATCGGCTTCCAGCCGCGGGTCGACGGCTACGGCCTGGAGAAGACCGGCGTGGCGCTGACCGATCGCGGCGCGATCGCGGTCGACGGCCGGTTGCGCACGAACGTTCCGCACATCTACGCGATCGGCGACGTCACCGCGAAGCTGATGCTCGCCCACGCCGCCGAGTCGATGGGCATCATCGCGGCCGAGACGATCGCGGGCGCGGAGACGATGGAGCTGGACTACGTCATGATCCCGCGGGCGACGTACTGTCAGCCGCAGATCGCGAGCTTCGGCTGGACCGAGGCGCAGGCCCGGGAGAAGGGCTTCGACGTGAAGGTCGCGAAGTTCCCCTTCACGGCCAACGGCAAGGCGCACGGCCTGGGCGACACGACGGGCTTCGTGAAGCTGATCAGCGACGCGAAGTACGGCGAACTGCTCGGCGGCCACCTCATCGGCCCGGAGGTGACAGAGTTGCTGCCGGAACTGACCCTGGCCCAGCAGTGGGACCTGACGGTGCACGAGGTCGCCCGCAACGTCCACGCCCACCCGACCCTGGGCGAGGCGGTGAAGGAAGCGGTGCACGGCCTGTCCGGCCACATGATCAACATGTAGGCTGCCCAGCTCGTTGGCAGGCGCCTCGCGGCGGGGCGCCTGCTCGGTGGCCTGCCGCTCCCGGGCGGTGGTTTGTTCCTCCGGGGTCTGTGGTTCTGGCGTGGGCGCTCTGTGGGTTGCCTGCGCGGCTGGGTGGGTGGGTGGGTGCTCGTGAGCTGGGAGGCCGCGGGCCGCCCGTCCGCCGGGCTGCGTCCTCTGAGGTGGTGTACGACTCGCCCACTTTGAGTGGGGATGCCGGAATGGGAACGGCCACCGCTTGATCCTTCGAACTGTCGAAGTACCGAAGGAGAGACCAAGCGATGGCTGGGCCTGTGGGTCGGGTGTTGGCCGACCGCGTGTTTGGCTGGCGGCGTGTTGGCTGGCCAGGCGTGAGGGCTGACCGGGTGTGGGCTGGTGTGTGGGCTGGTGTGTGGGCTGGCCGTGCTGGGGGCTGGGCGCTCGTGGGTTCAGGGCTTCACGTGATCGGCGTTTCGGGACGGATCGCTTCTCGGTGGAGCGCCGGCTCGGGCAGCGTCTTCTTGAGTGGGTGCCACATGCGGCCTGTCAAGATCTCATGCAGGTTGGTCCGAGCCCACGCCGCCGACTCTTCGACGCCGACTGCCATGGCGCCGCCTTCCGGCACCGGCTCGCTCGTGGCGGTGAGCCGTTGTTGTGCTCCTGAACCGCGATTATCCGCCAGGTCGGCAGACATTCCGGACATCTTGGTGCATCGACAGTCTTGCATGTCCACGCTTTTCATGATCCCGAAGACTTTATGTCGCCAGGGGTGCGCAGAGTCTTCGGGATCATGAAAAAGTCCTCGGACACTAATCGCCACTCATCTATTCTTTCCTATATTGTGGGAAGTGGTCCCAAGGCGGGAGGGTGCAGTGCCGGTGGCTTGCGCGCCAGGGTGCGATAGCGCGTCGCACAGATGTTGCCAGCTGTACCGAGGCGCCAGTGGACGTGCGGCGGCGGTGTAGAAGTGGCTGCCTGGCGGATCGCCGGGGCGGCTGGACCCCTGGGCCGGATCGCAGGGGAGGTGGATCGCTGCAGACCGCAGTCCGCCGCAAGTTGCCGCAGTCCGCGAATTGCGTCGTCCACAGGCCGCTGCCGACCGCAGATCGCAGTCTGCAGGCGGCTGCTGACTGTAGACCCCTGCGGTGCATGGGCTGCCTTGGCGGGGTGGGCTGCCGCACGGGCGGATCGCCGTGGGGCTAGCTGTTGTGGGGCTGGATCGCCGTGGGGCTGGCTGTCGTGGGGCTTGCGCCAGCGTGGGGCTGGACCGCCGTGGGGCTGGCTGTCGTGGGGCTGCGCCGCCGTGGGCTCTGGCTGACGTGGAGCCTGTTGCGTAATTCGCTGGGACAGCGTTGGCGGCCCAACTACGCGCCGATCTTGGAGTTGTGGCGTCATGAACCTCCGAATTTGTCCGGATTTGTCAAGCACCACAACTCCAAGATCAGCGCGGTTGTCGAGGTTGACGCGCGAGGGATCCGAATTGCGCAACAGGCTCCGTGGGGCTGCGCCGTCGTGGGGCTGGAGCGTCGTGGGCTGGGCTGTGGACGGGCGGAGTGGTATGGCTGCTGGGGGAGGGCGTCGTGGCAGGGCTGTGCGGCGGGGGCTCTGAGGGGTCAACCGGGCCGGTCGCCCGGGTGCGGGTGGAGGCGCGGCCGGACGGGGGGTGACCGGCTGGAACGGGGCCTGCGGGGCGGATGAGGGATCCCGGCTAGGGGTCGTCCTAGGCATAGTCTCGGGGCGTGGGATCGGCGGTATGGCGACAGTCACCCCGGCGGTCCGAGTCGCTACGCTTTGGCTCATGCGGCAGGAGTGGCACCACTTCACATACCCCGGACCGGAGATCTCCCGCGTCGCCGTCCCGGGTAACCAGGACGACGACGAGTTCGGGCTCGACCGGTGGCGGACCATGCCCCGGGCGCAGGTTCCGCCGTGGCCGGACCAGGACGCTGTCGACGAGGTCGGGTCGTTGCTCTCCTCGGTGCCGCCCATTGTCGCACCCTATGAAGTGGACCAGTTGCGAGAGCGGCTCGCGCTCGTCGCTGACGGCAAGGCCTTCATGCTGCAGGGTGGCGACTGCGCCGAGACGTTCGCCGACAACACCGAGGCCCACGTCCTGGCCAACGCTCGCACGCTGCTGCAGATGGCGGTCGTCCTGACCTATGGCGCCTCGCTGCCGGTCATCAAGATCGGTCGGGTCGCCGGGCAGTTCACCAAGCCGCGTTCCGCGCCGCTCGACTCGCTCGGCCTGCCGGCCTACCGCGGCGATATGATCAACTCGCTTGACCAGGACCCTGCCGCCCGGGTCGCCGACCCGCAGCGCATGGTCCGTGCCTACGCCAACTCGTCCAGCGCGATGAACATGCTGCGGGCGTATCTCGGCGGCGGCATGGCCGACCTGCATGCGGTACACGACTGGAACAAGGGTTTTGTCGTGACGTCGCCGGCCGGGCAGCGATACGAGGCGATCGCCCGTGAGATCGACCGGGCGCTGCGGTTCATGCAGGCCTGCGGGGTCAACGACGACGAGGCGCTGCGCACCGTGACGCTGTACTGCTCGCACGAGGCGCTCGCGCTCGAATACGAGCGGCCGCTCGCGCGCATCGCCGGCGGCAAGCCGTACGGGCTGTCCGGGCACTTCCTGTGGATCGGCGAGCGCACCCGTCAGATCGACGGCGCGCACGTCGACTTCATGTCCCGCATCGCCAACCCGATCGGCGTCAAGCTCGGCCCGACCACGACGCCCGAGCAGGCCATCGAGCTGTTCGAGAAGCTCAACCCGGACAACGTGCCCGGTCGGCTCACGTTCGTCGCGCGGATGGGCTCGACGAAGGTGCGGGACACGCTCCCGCCCATCGTGGAGAAGGTCACCGCCGCCGGGTGCCGTGTGGTCTGGCAGTGCGACCCGATGCACGGCAACACCCACGAGTCGTCCAACGGCTACAAGACGCGGCACTTCGACCGCATCGTCGACGAGGTGCTCGGCTACTTCGAGGTGCACCGCGAGCTGGGCACCCACCCGGGCGGCCTGCACGTGGAGCTGACCGGCGAGGACGTCACCGAGTGCCTCGGCGGCGCGCAGGCCATCGTCGACGAGGACCTGCCGGGACGGTACGAGACCGCTTGCGACCCGCGCCTCAACACGCAGCAGTCGCTGGAGCTCGCGTTCCTGGTCGCGGAGATGCTGCGTGGCTGACCTCGTCGTCGACTTCCGGTCCGACACGCTGACGAAGCCGTCGCCGCCCATGCGGGAGGCGATGGCCTCGGCGGAGGTCGGGGACGACGTCTTCGACGAGGACCCGACCCTGCACGAGCTGCAGGCGACGGTCGCGGCCATGTTCGGCCACGAGGCCGCCCTGTTCACGCCCAGCGGCACGATGGCCAACCAGCTGGCGCTCCAGCTCGCCGTCCCGCGCGGTGACGAGCTGCTCTGCGACGCCGCCGCGCACATCGTCAGCGACGAGATCGGCGCGGCGGCCGCGCTCAGCGGCATCTCGACCCGCACCTGGCCCGCCGTCGGCGCCGCCGTCGACGTGGCCGCGGTCGAGTCGATGATCCGCCCGGAGGGCTTCGTGGCGGTGCCGACCCGGGCGATCGCGGTGGAGCAGACCCACAACCGGGGCGGCGGCGGGGTGATCCCGCTGTCGACACTCCAGGACCTGCGTTCGCTCACCGATCGGTACGGTGTGCGTCTGCACTGCGACGGCGCCCGCATCTGGCACGCGCACGTGGCCGACGGGGTGCCGCTGGCGGAGTACGGTGCGCTGTTCGACACGCTCTCGGTCTGCCTGTCGAAGGGCCTGGGCGCGCCGGTCGGCTCGCTGGTCGTCGGCTCCGCGGCGGCGATCGCGACCGCCCGCAAGCTGCGCAAGCGGATGGGCGGCGGCATGCGGCAGGCCGGCATCCTGGCGGCGGCCGGCCTCTACGCGCTGCGCAACAACATCGACCGGCTCGCCGAGGACCACGCCCGGGCCCGGCTGCTGGCCGAGGCCATGGCCCCGACCGGCGTGGTCGACCCGGAGCAGATCCGGACGAACATCCTGCCGCTCGACCTGACGAAGGCCCGGCTGGACGGCACGCAGTTCGCGGCGGCGGCGCGGGAGCACGGCATTCTGGTGTCGGTGCTCGGCCCGCGGCTGGTTCGCCTGGTGACGCACCTGGACCTCACCGACGAGGGCGTGGACCACGCGGCGAAGATCCTGCCCACCCTGCTCTGAGACGGGAAGAGCGCGGACCGCTCGCACAGCCGAAGGGTCAGAGCGACGCGCGGAGCAGGGCGATGTCGCTCGCGTGGCCGGCGGCGTTGTCGCCGCTGGGGGTCTCGACGACAACGGGGACGCCGGCGGCTGCGGGATGGGCCAAGAGCTCGGCGAACGGGGCCGCGCCGATCGTGCCTTTGCCGAGGGACTCGTGGCGGTCGCGGATCGAGCCGCACGCGTCCTTCGAGTCGTTGGCGTGGATCAGCCGCAGACGGTTCTGGCCCACCGCCTCCACCAGCGTGTCCAGCGTCGTTGTCATGCCGCCCGGCTCGGCCAGGTCGTGGCCGGCCGCCCAGGCGTGGCAGGTGTCGAAGCAGACGCCCAGGTGCGGGTGGTGATCGACCGCCGCCAGGTAGTCCGCCAGGTGCTCGACCCTGGACGCCAGTGAGCGGCCGCCGCCGGCGCTCGGCTCCACCAGCAGCGGGGGCCAGCCTTCCCGTTCGGCGCGGTCCAGCAATGGGGAGAGCACGGCTCGTACGACACCCAGGGCCTTTTCGGCATGTGCCGCGTCGACGGCGGAACCGGCGTGGAAGACGACGCCCTGGGCGCCGATCGCCTTGCCGCGCTGAAGGGCGTGCTCCAGCGTCGCCACCGAGCGCTCGACCGTCGTCTCGGTCGGCGAGCCCAGGTTGACCAGGAGCGCGGCGTGGACGTAGGCGGTCACGCCGTGATCGGCGCAGCCGGCCACGAACGCCTCGTCCTGCTCCGGGTCGCCGGGCGTGAGGGTCCAGCCACGCGGGTTGGAGACGTAGACCTGCACGGCCGTCGCGCCGGTCTGCTCGACGTAGCGGAGCGCGGCCTTGGCCAGACCTCCGGCGGCGGGCGCGTGCCCGCCGACCGGGGTCGTGACCGTCGTCGGAGGATCGGTGGTCACGGTCATCAGAAGAACGCGAACAAGCGGATCGTCGTGCCGGGCGGGACCTGCGTGCCGGGTGCCGGGTCCTGCTGCCGGACGGTGCCGAAGCCCTGCGCGTCGACCTTGAGGCCCATGCCCTCCAGGGTCTGCCGGGCCTGGTCGAGCTGCATGTTGCGCACCTCGGGCACGGCGACCAGGGCCGGGCCCTTGGAGATCCGCAGGTCGATGGTCATGCCGTCGGTGACGCTGTTGCCGTCGCCGATGCTCTGCGACACCACCTCGTTCTTCGGTTTGTCGCTCTCGACCTCTTCGATATTGTTGATCTTAATTTTCACCTTGTCGAGGTCCTGCTTGGCCTGATCGAGCTGCTTGCCGATGACGAGCGGCACCTTGATCGGGTTGGGGCCCTTGCTGACGAACACGGTGATCGTCTGGCCGGGCTGGACCTGCGTGCCGATGTCCGGGTCGGTGTCGACGACGTAGCCGACCGGCACCGCGTCGTCGAACTTCTCGGCGCGGTTGGCGGCGAGCTTCATCGCCTGGATGTCGACGACCGCCAGGTCGTATTCCTTGCCGGCGATGTCCGGCACCTTGTAGATCTCGGGGCCGAGCGACAGCGTGATCGTGATCGTGCCGCCGTCCAGGATGCGGGCGCCCGGGCCCGGGTCCTGGGACAGCACCTTGTCCTTCGGGACCCGCGCGTCGAACTTCGCCGGGGCGAACTTGACCTTGAAGCCGCTGTTCTGCGCCTGCTGGATCGCTTGTTCGCGGTTGTACTGCGTGAGGTTCGGAGCGGCTGTGTAGCGCCCGACGCCGAACCAGTAACCGCCGATCGCGACCAGCAGGCCGAGCGTCAGCATCGCCGCGATCACCGTCAGGCGGGTGCGCGGGTTGGCGTTGATCTGGGCGAGCAGCTCACCCAGGCGGCCGCCGGGACCGGCGGCGACCGGGGAGGCGCGCCGGCGCCGGGCGGGCGCCGGGGCCGAGGCCGGGCCGGGCAGCCGCGCCCACGACGGCCGCTGGGGCTGCGACTGGTAGGTCTGCGGCACCGACTCGACCCGTGGCACGATGACCGTCGGCTGCGCCACCGGCCGGGACCGGCCGGTCAGGTCGACGCCGATGTCGTCGCGGGTCGACTGGACCTCGGCGAGCAGCGCGCCGGCGTCGGTCGGGCGGGCGCCCGGGTCGCGGCGGGTCGCGCGGGCCACCAGGTCGTCGATCGCGGGCGGCAGGCCCGGCACGTAGTGCGACGGGAACGGCACGTCGCGGTCGACGTGCTGCCATGCCACCTCGACCGGACGATCGGCCTCGTAGGGCACCCGGCCGGTCAGCATCTCGAAGAGCACGATGCCGGCCGAGTAGACGTCGGTGCGCGGGTCGGCGTGGCCGTCGGTGACCAGCTCGGGCGCCACGTAGGCGACGGTGGCCATCAGGTGCGAGCCGGTCTCGTCGGCGCTCGCCTCGACGGCGCGGGCGAGCCCGAAGTCGGCGACCTTGACCACACCGTCGATCAGGTCGTGCGTGCCGCCGGGCGGCTCGGCGACCAGCACGTTCTCCGGCTTGACGTCGCGGTGCACGAGGCCGGCGCGGTGTGCGGCGGCGATCGCGGCGAGCATCTGCTCCATGATCGCGAGCGCTTCCTGCGGCTGCAGGCGGCGGCGCTCGGCGAGCACCTCGCGCAGCGTGCGGCCGCGCACGTACTCCATCACCAGATAGGGCAGGCCCTGGTAGATGCCCTGGTCGTAGACGGCGACCACGTTGGGGTGGGTGAGCCGCGCGATCGTCTTCGCCTCGTCGGTGAACCGATCGACGAACTGCGGATCCTGCGAGTGTGCCGGATGAATGATCTTCAACGCGACCGTGCGCTCGAGCCGCTCGTCGAGCGCGGTGTAGACCGTCGCCATGCCGCCCTTGGCGACACGTGCGCGAACGCGGTAGCGCCCGTCGACAAGCGCACCGAGCAGTGGATCGGCGACCGTGGTATCCATTGGCTGCGAGTGTACGGCTGGTGAAGCCGAAACCTCATCGCCCGGCGCTGATTTGCCCCGTCGCGGCGTTCTCGTCACCGTATCGTCCAGATTTCTGGGGTTTTGAGGCTGGGCTGCTCGGCGACGGTATGGTTGCTGAGGGTGACGGGCTGGCGGAATCGCTGGCACTCGGGCTCTCCGACGGCGTCGGTGTGCTTTCGGGTTTCTTGGTCGTCGGTACGACCGATGGGGCCTGGACGGGCGGCAGCGCGATCACCTGCGGGGGCGTCGACCGCCGCACCTGCGGGCGCGGCTGCGTCAGCTGCGGCGCCGGGCCGGCGAGGGGCGCCGTCGCCGCCGCGGCCGGCGACGCGGGTGCGGCGAGCGGTGGCTCCGCCGGCTGCGTGGTCAGGGCGGAGAGACTGCCGGCGACCGCGAGATACGTCCCCGCCGCGCCCCCGGCGACCAGCAGCGCCACGCCGGTGGCAGCCGCGACGCGCCGGGGCGGCCGGTGCAGGCCGCGATGGTGCCAGGGGCCGAACTCGGCCGTCTCCGCCCTGTTCAGCTGGCGCATGCGGCGCCGGTTGACGTCGTAGCACGCGGAACGCCAGGCGCCGGCGACCTCACGGTGGACCTTCAGCCAGAGCCTCACTTGCCGCTCCCTTCTGTCGTCTGCCGGTGCCTCGTCGTCGTGCCGCGCCCTGGGACATGGCACTGTGATGAGGTGACCGAACAACCTGTAGGACCCACCGAGTGGCTGACCATGCCGGACGTCGCCGAGCGGCTCGGCATCCCGGTCAACCGGGTCCATCAACTCGTCCGTGAGCGCTCGCTGATCGCCGTCCGGGAAGGGGGCGTGTTGCGTGTCCCGGCCGACTTCGTCACCGAGGCCGGTGTGCTGAAGCACCTCCCCGGCGTGCTCACGGTGTTGTCCGACGCTGGGTACAACGAGGCTGAGGCGCTGCGGTGGCTCTACACCCCGGACGAGTCACTGCCCGGCACCCCGGCGGAGGCGCTGCGCGGCAACCGCGCGACCGAGGTCAAGCGCCGGGCGCAGGCGCTGGGCTTCTGACGGTGCACGCGACGTACCTGCTGGTCCTCGCCGGCTGCCTCGTCGGCGCGCTCTGGCTGGAACCGCTGCTCAAGGTCGGCGTCCTGCGGCAGGTCCGCCGCCTGGTGCTCACCATCGCGCCGGTCGCCGCGGTGTTCGTCGTCTGGGACCTGCTCGCCATCCGGGCGGGTCACTGGACGTTCGACCCGCGGCAGGTGGTCGGTGTCGTGTTCCCGGGCGGACTGCCCCTGGAAGAGGTGCTGTTCTTCCTCGTGGTGCCGCTCTGCGCGATCCTCGGCTTCGAGGCGACGCGGCAGACGCTGCTGCGTTGGTCGCGCCGATGACCTACACGGTGGCGGCGGTCATCGGGCTGGTGGCCGCCGTGGTGGTCGACCTCTTCGTGCTGCGCACCCGGCTCGTGCTGGGCCGGGTGTTCTGGTGCACGTATCCGATCATCCTCGGGTTCCAGCTGCTGTCGAACGGGATCCTGACCGGCCGCGGGGTCGTGCTGTACGACCCCGCGGCGATCCTCGGCACCCGTCTCGTCCACGCGCCGGTGGAGGACCTCGTGTTCGGCTTCGCGCTGATCCTGACGACGCTGTCGGTGTGGCTGTGGCTGCCGAGCCGGTCCGCCGGCTCGGCGGACACCGTGGAGGCGGACTCCACCCGCGACTGAGCCGCGGCCGGCTCCGGGCTCAGCCGGCGCGTTGGGTCGCCGCCTGGGCCAGGCCCTCCAGCACCTCCCGGGCCTCCGCGGTCACGTCGGCGGCCCGCAGCGCCTCGAGCGCCGCCGCGGTCAGGGCGGCGATCCGCTCCTCGGTGCGCTCCAGCGCGCCGGTCGAGACGATCACCTCGCGCAGCCGGGCCACCCCGTCCGCGTCGAGGTCGGGGTCGCCGAGCCGCTCGTCGAGCACCCGCCCGTCGGGGTGCTCCATCGCGGCCGCCACGAGATAGGTCCGCTTGCCCTCGCGCAGATCGTCACCCGCCGGCTTGCCGGTGACCGCCGGGTCGCCGAACACGCCGAGCACGTCGTCGCGCAGCTGGAACGCCTCGCCGAGCGGCAGGCCGAACGCCGAATACGACGCGGCCAGCCCGGCCGGTGCGCCGGCAAGGGCCGCGCCGAAGAGCAGGGGGCGCTCGATCGTATATTTCGCGGACTTGTACCGGGCGACCAGGCCGGCCCGGGCGGTCGACGTGTCGCCGGTCGCCTGGGTCTGCATGTCGAGATACTGCCCGATCGTGACCTCGGTCCGCATCTCGTCGAAGACCGGCCGGGCCCGGGCGAGCGTCACCGGGTCGACGCCGCTGGTGTGCAGCAGCTCGTCGGACCAGACCAGGCACAGGTCGCCGAGGAGGATCGCCGAGGCCGTGCCGAAGCCGTCGGCCTCGCCGCGCCAGCCGGCCTCCGCGTGCAGCTTGGCGAACCTGCGGTGGGTGGCGGGCTCACCGCGGCGGGTCTCCGAGCCGTCCATCACGTCGTCGTGGATGAGGGCGCTGGCCTGCACCAGCTCCAGGGACGCGACCGCCGCGACGACGGCGTCGTCGTCCGCGCCGCCCGCGCCGCGGTAGCCCCAGTAGGCGAAGGCGGGGCGGAGGCGCTTGCCGCCGCCGAGCACAAACGCCTCGATGGCGTCGGACACCGGCGCGAGCGCCTCCAGATCGATCTCGGACAGGCGCGCCCGGCGACCGCGTAGGAAGTCGTCGAGGGCGCACTGCACACGCGTGCGAAGGTCGACCCGGTCGAGGAAGGCGTGCGTCACGGCGACGACGCTAGCCCGAAACGCGTGCGGTTGCCGATCCGACCCGGTGGCCGTCCTGTGCACCGGGAAGATACGACCGCGCGGATTCGGACATCCCGGCATAGTCCCGGAACGCCCGCGCCCGGCCCAGTGCCGGCTCGACCCGGCGCAACTCGCGCAGCACCCGCACGGACCCGGAGCGGACGCAGGCCAGCAGCGCCTCCCCGGCGGCCGCGCACGCCGCGTCGAGGTCGCCGGCGTCGGCATGCGCCCGGGCGGCGGCGACCGACACCAGCCCGGCCGCGCGGAACCGCAGGCCCGGCGCCGCCAGCGCCGTGGACAGCAGCGGCAGGGCGAGCCGGGGACGGCCGAGCGCCGCGTGGCACCGCCCGGCCGAGGCGGTCAGGTGCGCGTCGTCGAGCCAATAGAGCCACGGCGGGTCGAGCTCCGGCTCCCGGCGGGCGTGTGCCCGCTCCGCCGCCGCCAGCGCCGCGTCGCAGGCGCGCCGGTCCCCGCAGACCGCTGCCGCGTAGGCCTCCCGCAGCCACAGCAGCGCCCCGGTCGCCGCGTCGGCCGGCGCGGCGGTCCGGCGGGCGGCCCGGGCCAGTCGCAGCGCCGCCGGCCCGGATCCGTCCTCGGCGGCGGTCTGCGCGAGGCAACCGAGCAGATGGCCGGCGAGCGGCCGGTGCCCGCCGGCGAGCGCCACCCGCAGCCCGTGCCGGACGGCCGGCGCGACCACCGGCGCGCGCGGCCCGGCCCCGGTGTCGGCGGCGACCCAGGCGCGCAGCTGTGCCAGCTCGGCGACGCGGGCGAGATCGGTGGCGTCCGCGCCGTGTCCTCGCGACCGGCCCGCCACCCGGCGCACCGCCGCGCGGAGCCCGGCACCGACGAGCGCGGCCAGCTCCGGTCCGGTGAGCAGGTCGTCCATGCGCCGCAGCTCGGCGATCCGCTCGTCGCTGATCCCGCTCACGGTCGTGTGCCCCGCCGGCCGGCCGGCTGCCGTGGCCGGTGCGGACCTGTCCCCGGACCGTCCGCCGGTCGAGCTCGTCGGCGGCCGTGAGCCGACCGGTGTCGTCGCCGGCCGGGGCGGGACGACCTCGCGCCGGCGGCGGGTGAGCGCGGCAGCACGCTCGAGGTCGTCGAGGGGCACGTCGAGGACGAGCGCCAGCCAGCCCAGCCACGTGCGGCTCGGGATGCGCTCCTCGCGCTCCCACCGCGAGATCTCGTGCCGCGTGACGGTAGGCACACCGGAAGCGGCGCACAACAGCTCCGCCAGGCGCAACTGGGACTTGCCCTGCGCCATGCGCAGCTGGGTCAGCAGCACTCCCAGCGGCTCACCCTCCGCAACGGACGAGCCGCTCTCCGTCGACAACATGCACGAACCTCCCTGGAACCAGCGACCCCCGTCCGCTCGCGGTGCCAGTGGGCACCCCGGCCGCCCGGCCGACGCGGTGACCGCGGGCGGGGGAGTGTCCGGTGTTGTTGTACCGCGGGGGTACGACAGGATTTGGCTGCCCGGCAGTGCCGGCGCCGGTGGGGTGGGCATTACAGTCACAAGGGTGGCTCTCGGACTTCCTTCTGTCATGGGTGGTGGACCCGCCGCGATCGGTCAGCTGATCGCCGAGCAGGCGCCCACCTTCTCCTTCGAGTTCTCCCCGCCGAAGACGCCGGAGGGCGAGCGCCAGCTGTGGCAGGCGATCCGGGAGCTGGAGTCGTTGCAGCCCTCGTTCGTGTCGATCACGTATGGTGCCGGTGGCACCACACGCGACACCACGGTCGCGGTCACCGAGCGGGTCGCGACCGAGACCACGCTGCTGCCGATGGCACACCTCACCGCGGTCAACCACTCCGTCGCGGAGCTGCGCAACGTCATCGGCCAGCTCGCCGGGGCCGGCATCCGCAACTTCCTGCTCGTGCGCGGCGACCCGCCGGGCGACCCCAACGGCGAGTGGGTGCAGCACCCGCGGGGTGTGCTCTACGCCGAGGAGCTGGTGCGGCTGGTCAAGGAGGCCGGTGACTTCAGCATCGGGGTGGCGGCGTTCCCGTACAAGCACCCGCGCTCGCTCGACATCGAGTCCGACACCGCCAACTTCGTCAAGAAGTGCCGGGCCGGGGCCGACTTCGCCATCACGCAGATGTTCTTCGACGTCGACGACTACCTGCGGCTGCGGGACCGGGTCGCGGCGGCGGGCTGCGACACCCCGATCGTCGCCGGCATCATGCCGGTGACCAACATCGGCACGATCGCGCGCTCGCAGCAGCTGTCCGGTGCCCCGTTCCCGCCGGCGCTCGCCGCGCGGTTCGAGCGCATCGCCGACGACCCGCAGGCCGTGCGGCGCCTCGGCATCGACCACGCCGGCGAGATGTGCCAGCGGCTGCTGGACGAGGGCGTGCCCGGCATCCACTTCATCACGTTCAACCGCTCCACGGCCACGCGCGAGGTCTGGCAGCAGCTCGGCGACGGTGCCCGCGTCTGAGGTCCCCGGCTGGGACGGCTACGCCGCGGGCTGGTCGTCGGCCCATGGCGGCTATGACCTGCGCACGGCCTCACCGCTGGTGCGTGGGTGGATGCACATGGCGTATGGCATCGGCGCCACCCTCGTCCGGCGCGGCGTCCGCAACCCGGACGCCGTCACCGTGGCCGGGCTGCTGCTGTCGATCGCCGTGCCGGCGGTCGTCACCGCGGGCCGCCCGTGGGCGTTCGCCGGTGCGGCACTCGTCCTGCTTTCTGCCGTCGCCGACACCGTCGACGGTGTCCTCGCCGTGGTCGCCGACCGGGCCAGCCGCCTCGGCCAGGTCTACGACTCGGCCGCCGACCGGGTCGCCGAGGCCTGCTGGCTGGTCGCGTTCGTCCTGCTGGGCGGGCCGGTCTGGCTGGCGGTGGGGTGCGGCGCGGTGATGTGGCTGCACGAGTACGTCCGGGCGCGCGCCACCGTCGCCGGCATGACGGACATCGGCGCGGTCACGGTCGCCGAGCGCCCGACCCGCGTGCTGCTCGCCGTCTTCGGCCTGCTCGCGGTGGCCCTGATCCCGCACGCCGCGACGGTCGTCCTGGCGGTCACGGCCGCGCTGGCGATCGCCGGTTTCGCGCAGCTGGTCGTCGCCGTCCGCCGGGCGCTCAGTCGCTGACGGCGCGCTCGTAGGCCTCCAGCGTCCGGATGAACAGGCGCCGCTCGTCGGGCGTCAGCGGGCCCAGCGCCGTGCGCCACGCCTCCGCGCCGCGGCCCAGCCAGGCGTTGATCGCGTCGTAGTGCTCCGGCGCGATGCTCACGATCGTCCGGCGGCGGTCCGCGTCGTCCTCCTGCCGGTGCAGGATGCCCTGGCGGTTCAGGTCGCCCACCATCAGGCTCACCGTGGCCGGCGCGATCTCCAGCCGCGCGGCGAGCTCGTTCACGCCCAGCGGCCCCTCGAACAGCAGGTAGGCCAGCAGCGACAGGTGCCGCGGTGCCAGCGTGAAGGACCGCAGCTCGTCCGGCACCCGCATCCGCTTGGCCCGGCCGACCAGTCGCGGCATGAGCAGCAGCAGCGTGCGGATGGCGTTGTCGACCGAAGGCTCCGTTGACACTGCTTTCTCCTCAAAGTAGCTTTGCATGCAAAGCAAATGGATCCGGAACCCAACCAGAAAAGCACAGCGAGGATAGCCATGACCGACGGCAACCAGCAGGTCATCGACGAGTTCCGCGCCAACGGCGGCCGGATGGGCGGCATGTTCGAGGGCACCGACCTGCTCCTGCTCACCACGACCGGGGCCCGCTCCGGCCGGCCCCGCACCAGCCCGGTGGGCTACGCCCACGACGGCGACCGGCTCCTGATCTTCGGCAGCAACGCCGGCCTGCCCGCCCATCCGGCCTGGTTCCACAACCTGCTCGCCGACCCGCGGGTCACCGTCGAGCTCGGCACCGAGACCTTCGAGGCCCGTGCCGTGCCCGTCACCGGCCCGGAGCGCGACCGGCTCTATGCGGAACAGGGCCGGCGGATCCCGGCCTATGCGGCCTACCAGGAGCGCACGGCCCGGGTCATCCCGGTCGTCGCGCTCCACCGCGTCCGGACACCCGGCCTGGCGGAGATCCACCAGCGGCTCCGCGCCGACCTCGCCGCGGTCCGCGCCGACCGCCACGACCTGCGCGCACACTGCCTCGCGTTCTGCGGCGCCCTGCGCGCCCACCACACCAACGAGGACCGCGTGTTCCCGCGGATCGAGGCGCGGTTCCCCGAGTTGCGCCCGGCGATCGAGCGCCTGCGCCGGGAGCACACCGCGATCGCGCGCCGGATCGCGGAGCTGGAGGACGCGCCCGACGATGCGGTGCTCGACCGGCTCGCGGCCGACCTGGAGGCCCACTTCGCCTTCGAGGAGGAGCACCTCACGCCGGTGCTGGACAAGCTCTCATGACGCGGGCCCGACGAGGTCGGCGACGATCTTCGCGGACAGCATGACCAGCGGCAGCCCGCCGCCCGGGTGCACCGATCCGCCGACCAGGAAGAGGTTGCGCACCGGGCCACGGTTCGGCGGGCGGAGCAGTCCGGTCAGGCCGTGGCTCGCCGTGCCGTAGATCGCGCCGCCGGGGGAGCGGGTCGCCGCCGCCAGGTCCGCCGGGGTGAGCACGTCGCGGAACAGCAGCCGGTCCCGCACGTCGAGGCCGCGCGCGGCGAGCGTGCCGAGCACCCGGTCGGCGTAGCCGTCGCGGACCGCGGTCCAGTCCACCTCGGCCGGTCCGGTGCCGTTCGGCGCCGCGTTGACCAGCACGAACCAGGCCTCGTGGCCCTCAGGCCGGACCGTCGGATCGTCCGGAGACGTCACGAAGACCGCGGGGTCGTCGATCGGCCGGGCCGGTGCGCCGAAGATCGCGTCGAACTCCGCGTCGTAGTCCCGCGGGAACAGCACCGTGTGGTGCGCGAGCCCCGGCGTCCGGCCGTGCACCCCGAGCAGCAGCACGAACCCGCCCAGGCTGCGTGCCTCCAGCCGCCGCGCGCGGCCGGGGGTGGGCAACAGGTCGCGGTACACGTGGAGGGCGTCGGCGTTGGCCACGACCACGTCCGCGGCGACCTCGGTCCCGTCCTCCAGCATCACCCCGGACGCCCGCGTGCCGGTGACGGTGATCCCGCCGACCGCGGTCCCGGTGTGCACCCGCACGCCCGCCGCGACGCAGCGGTCGAGCAGCGCGGTCGCCAGCGTGCCGAGGCCGCCGCGCAGGTACCAGCCGCCGAACTCCAGCTCCGCGTACGGGATCGCGAGCAGGGCCGCCGGTGCGCGGCGCGGGTCGGCGCCGGTGTAGGTCGCGTACCGCGCCAGCAGCATCCGCAGCCGCGGGTCGCGCAGGTGCCGGCGGCCCAGACCCTGCAGCGTCCGGCCGGGCGCGATGGCGGCCAGGTCGCGCAGCCGCCAGGCGAGCCCGGCCATCCGCAGTGGACTGTCCACAGGGGACGTCAGCACGTGCTGCCACGACGCCGCCCAGACCCGGCCGGCCCGCCGCCACAGCCGTCGCCAGTCCGCGGCGGCTTCCGCGCCGAAGGCCTCGTCGATCCGCTCCGCGAAGCCGTCGCCCTGCGTGGAGTCGAGGACCGACCCGTCAGGGAAGCGGTGCCGGACGATCGGGTCCAGCGGCACCAGGTCGAGCGGTGACGGCCCGCCGGTCGCGGCGAACAGCTCGGCCGCCACCTGCGGCAGCGTGAACAGGCTCGGGCCGGTGTCGAAGCGGAACGTCCCACCGGCGGTGCGCCGCTCGTGCCGGCCGAGCTTCCCGCCGACGACCGGTGCCTGCTCGAAGACGGTCACCCGGTGCCCGGCGGCGGCCAGGCGCGCGGCGACCGCCAGCCCACCCACGCCGGCCCCGACGACGATCACGGAAGCCATGTCGGGCGGCCCTTCCAGGTGGTACGGCCGCGGCGCGCGTACGAGCGGGCGACGAGCCAGGCGAACAGCAGCACGGAGACAGGGTGCGCCAGCGCGTCCGGGAACGCACGGCCGCCGGTCGACCGGGCGCTGACCACCCGGCCGGTGACGCCGAGCGCATATGCGGCGAGGCCGAGCCACTGTCCGGAGAGGACGGTCAGCGGCAGCGCGACGTAGAGCGCGAGCAGCAGGCCGACGACGGCCGCCGCACCGGCCGGGGAGCCGAAGGACGCCCACAGCGACTTGCTGTAGCCGTCGGCGAGCTCGCGCCATGAGGTGTACATGCGGCAATGCGCCAGCCGGGAGCCGTCGGCCAGGGCGATCCGCCCGCCGGCGCGCTTCACCGCCCGGGCCAGCTCGATGTCCTCCAGCACCTTGTCCCGCACCGCCGCGTGGCCGCCGGCCCGGACGTACGCCTCCCGCCGCACCACGAGGAACTGCCCGCCGGCCGCGGCCAGCGACGCCCGCGGCGAGCGCTCCATCGCCCGCAGCGGCAGGAACGTCAGCCACGACCACTGCAGCAGCGGCTGCACCAGGCGCTCCCCGGCCGTCACCGCGTCGATCCGCGGATACGGGCTGAGCAGGTCCACACCGGACCGTCGCAGGAGGGCGACCGCCCGCTCGACCGCGTCCGGCGCGAGCACGACGTCGGCGTCCACGAACACCAGGACGTCGGCGTCACCGGCCGCGTCGGCCAGCTGCCGGCAGGCGTGCGGCTTGCCGAGCCAGCCGCCGGGCAGCGGCCTGCCCTCGAGCAGCCGGATCCGGTCGCCGCCGATCCGCCGCACCAGCTCGGCGGTGCCGTCGGTGGAGCCGTCGTCCAGCACGATCAGGTCGGGCGCGCCGTCGAGCGCGAGCAGCGCCCGCAGGCACGGCTCGACCCGGCCGGCCTCGTCACGCAGCGGCAGCAGGACCGCGATGCGCGCGGTCCGGGGGCCTGCCGGCCCCGGCCGGCGCAGGAGCACCGCGTTGACCAGCGTGTGGGCGGTGAGCGCCAGCAGGACGACACCGCCGGCCGCGACGATCAGCGCCGCCACAGCCGCACCGCCAACGGGACCGCGACCAGCCCCATGCCCAGGGCTCCCCAGGCCGCCGAGGCCGGCAGGCCGAGGAAGACCGCGTGGGCGAGGATGCTCGACGCGTACGTCCAGAGGTAGAGCGCGTACATCGGCGCGTCGGCCCGCGGCCCGTCCGGGTCCGGCCCGGCGGCGACGCGCAGCAGGGCCGTCATGGCGATCGCCACGACCAGCCAGCCCAGGTAGTTGCTCACCGGGACGCCCGGGACGCCCGGCAGTGCGGTCGCCGGGTCGGACCACAGCCAGTACCGCTCGGAGACCATCTGCGGATCGAGGAACAGGTCCCAGGCGGCCAGCCCCACGCCCGCGAGCCCGATGCGGGGCAGCGTCCGGCGGACGAGGCGGCCCGCGGCCAGCCACGCCGGCCAGGCCATCCAGGTCCAGGCGAGGGGGACCACCAGGGGCACGCCCAGCAGGCGGGGCCCCAGGGCGCCGGTGTAGTCGTAGTCGCCGAACGGGAAGCCCGTCGTCCGGCCGGCCGCCTCGATCGCCAGCCCGCCGCCGGTCGTCACGACCACCAGGGCGGCGGCGGTGCGGGCGCCCCGGGTGACGTAGGCGTGCGTCACCGAGAGGAGGTAGCCGGCGACGACCGTCGCGACGACGAGCACCGCGCGGGTGCGGCCGTGCACGAGCGGATAGGCGATCTCGGCGAGAACGAGCGCTCCGAAGAGGAACCAGAGCCTCACAGCGGGAGTTGCCGGCCCAGGACGGCGAACGGGCGGTCGTCGCCCGGGAAGTTGAAGTGGCGCAGCACGTCGACGAAGCCGAACCGCCGATACAGCCGCCAGGCCCGCGACGTGGCCTCGGGCGCCTCGGGCGTGGACAGCAGCACGGTCTGCTGCTGCGCGTGGCTGAGCAGCTCGTGCAGCTGGTGGGCGCCGATGCCGTGACCCTGAGCGTGGGGGCGCACGTGCAGCTCGACGAGCTCGAAGCAGTTGCTCAGCCAGAACTTGCGGTGGTCGCGGCGCAGCGCGTTGCGGACCTGGTCGTGCCACCATTGCCCGGAGGTGCCGCGGTAGCCGTAACCGAAGCCGAGCAGGCCGTTGTCGTCGTCCAGCGTGGCGACCGCCTGGAACGCCTCGCGGCGGGTGTGCCCGGCGACGTAGCCGCGGCGGGTCTGCAGCAGCTGCACGGAATAGCCCATCGCCTCGCCGTAGACGGCGATGACGTCGTCGAGGCGCTCCAGCAGGTCCTCACCGTGCCACCGCACGAGCCTCACGGGCTGTCCCTCCAACCGAGCACCTGCCGATCGCCGTCGATGTCGAGCACCCGGAACCGGGCGAACAACTCCTCCGCATACCAACCCTGCCGGGCCGTGCGCTCCACCACCGCGGCGTGCTCGGGCCGACGGTACGCGAACCGCACGATGTCCGCCGCCGAGCGCCAGACGCTCACCGTGCCCTGAAATCCTACGGGGGCCTCGCCGACACCGAAGGCACAGAGCAGTCCGTCGGCGCCGGCGAGGCTCCTGGCGACCGGGTCGACGGCCCGCCAGAACGCCGTGGCCTGGGCCGCTTTCAGCCGGGCCCTGGTCAGGACGGCGATCGGTCCCGCACCCTTCGTCTGCCGGGGATCCACCTCGAACGGCGTGCGGCCGGACCACGTGCCGCGGCTGGCGATCGGCTCCAGCGTGAGCGTGCACCGCTGGACCGCGCCGCGCATCGGCGGCGGGGGCGGCATGTCGTCCTTTGTCACGATCAATGCCGCCCACCGGGTCAGATCGGCCGCGCCCACGCCGAACTCGCTGCCCCGCCCGGTGCCGAGCAGCTTCGCGAACGTGGCGGTCCTGCGGACCCTGCGGCGGTCCACCGCCATCGACCAGAACGCGGCCGGGACGGCGGCGGGCCGCACCCGCCAGACAAAAAGCCGGACGGTCACGCGTCCTCCGCTTCGCTCCGGACCGGTCACGCTACTTCGGCGGTGGTACCGGCGGTGATGCGCACGAGTTCGGCGAACGTGATCGGGAAGACCGCCTGGGGGATGCCGCCGGCCGCCCAGATCTCGTCGTACTGCTCCAGGTCGACGTCAACCAGCGTCCGGAGCGGCTTGGGGTGGGCGAGCGGGGAGACGCCGCCGATGACCTGGCCGGTGTGCTCACGGACGAAGCCGGCGCCGGCCCGCTTCAGGGCGCCGACGCCGATCAGGGCGGCGACCTTGGCCGTGTCGACCCGGTGCGCGCCGGACGTGAGCACGAGCAGCGGCTCGCCGTCGGCGTCGAAGATCAGCGAGTTGGCGATCTGGCCGACCTCGATGCCGATCGCGGCGGCGGCCGCCGCGGCGGTGTGCACGGGCTCGGTGAGCACCTTGACCTGGCAGGGCTCGCCGGCGGCGTTGCGCGCACCGGCGGCGTCCAGTGCGTCCTGGATGGCCTGGACGTTGGGATGCGACTGCATGTCCACATTCTTCCTGGTTCAGCTGGGAGGGACGTGGCTCGGGGCCGACGGCTCGGGCTTCACCCGGGCGGTCTCGGCCAGAGCGACGCCGACGAGGATCAGCGCACCTCCGGCGATCTGCGCCGCGTTGAGGTGCTCGTGCAGGACGAGCCAGGCGACCGCGGTGGCGACGACCGGCTCCGACATGCCGATGATGCCGACGCTCGTCGGGGGGAGGTGTCGCATCGCCCCGGCGAGCAGCAGATAGGGAGCGATGGAACCGCCGATCACGATGTACACCATGAGCAGCCACGTCTGCACACCGATTTCGCTGGTGGTGGTCAGCTGGCCCGGGTCGAACCGCCACCACGGGCGCACCACGGCCCCGGCGATCGCGGACACCCCGAACGCGTAGGCGGTCAGCGACAGCGTGTCGCGGTCGGCGACGCCGCGGGCGCTGAGCAGGTAGTAGGCGGCGAGCAGCACGGCCGCGCCGAGCGCGGCGGCCAGCCCGAGCCCGTCGAGGCGCAGCTTGCCCCAGACCTCCGCCACGCAGGCGAGCCCGACGAGGCTGGCGGCCAGCCCCGCCCAGAGCCGGGGCCGGACGGCGTGGCCCTGGACGAACCGCGCCCAGAGGGCGACGAGCACAGGTGCGGTGTATTCGAACAGCAGGCCGATGCCGACCGGCATCCGGCTGATCGCGACGAAGTAGAGCATGGGAACCAGGAAGAAGCCCGCCAGGCCGTAGACGACCAGCATCGGCACGGCCCGCCGGGTGACCTTCAGCGAGGCCGGTCGCAGCACCAGCGCGAGTGCGAACAGGCCCAGCGCCGCGCCGGTGGCGCGCAGGGTGGTGAGCTGCGGAGCATCGATGCCGGTCTCGCCGGCCAGCTTGGAGACGGTGCCGTTGACGGCGAACAGGACGCTGCCGGCGAGGACCATCGCGACACCGACGGCGGGGCGGGGCTGGTGGGTCACCCGATGAGGGTAGCGGTCAGGAGTATCGGCTTTTCCACTCCTTACCCCGGGCGGTTTTGTCATACCCTCTGGCTAGGGTCTTCACCATGATGAACGGGTCGGCGCGGCGCGGAGCGCAGCTGCTCGCCGGTGCGCCGGCGACGAGCGCGCCGGCCGCGGTCTCGCGGGTCGTCGGGGTGCGGGCGCGGTCGATGCCCACGGCCCGGTTGGACGACGAGGTGGCCGACGCTCACCCCGGCGTGGGTGGTGGAGAGATCATGCGAACGGGTGTACGAAAATTCTGCCGTCAGTGTTGCGGGTTTGGCGGCTCCCGGGTGTAGTCTTATCCGTATCGAACGAGTGTTCGAACTGCTTCGGGGAGGCGATTCGCGGCGCCGATCCCGAGCGCGGTCCGCGACACCGCGGAGGCCGGATTTTCGCGGGTCTGGCCTCAGGCGGGGTCGTTGCCCGCCGCCCACGACCCCCGGGCGGCGGGCGCGACCCAGCCGGCCGGGTGTGGTGTGGGGAAGCTCCACGCCCGGCCGGCGACGCCGTCGCCGTTCGATATCGATCGACCCGCGTGGCACTGCGACTCCCCCCGCGGTGACACGCACGTTTTTGGCACAGACCTGCCGACGCGCCACCGAGGGAGAGCAATATGCCGGCGAACCGTTCGACCAGCTCGTCCAACGTCAGTCGCTTTCCGGCCGTCGCGCCGGCCAGCGGTGCTCCCCGGCAGCAGCTCCCGGTCCCCGCGCATGCGCTTCCCCACCGCACGCCGCGGGAACTGCTGACCCTCGCCCGCCACGGCCTCGAGGAGGCGGCGGAGATCCGCACCGACGGCATGCGGTATGCGACCGCGCACCTGGCCGCCCTGCGTGCGGCGGCCGCCGTGCTCGCGGCCCGTGCCGTCCCCGCCGCGCCCGGCCGGCGCAGCCGGGTGATGAGCGTCTGGTCGCTGCTGGTGCTCGTCGCGCCGGAGCTGACCGAGTGGGCGGCGTTCTTCGCCGCGGGCGCGAGCAAGCGTTCGGCCGCCGAGGCCGGCATCCCCCGGGTGGTCAGCGCACGTGAGGCCGACGATCTCATGCGGGCCGCCGAGCAGTTCATCGCCGTGGTCGAGGTGAGTCTCGGCTTCTCCTACCAGCCTCGGCTCGAGGGCCTGGCCAGTTGAGCCGACCCCTCCGGGGCGGAGCCTGCCGTTCCACCCCGGAGGGGTCGTCGTCCTGCCGGGCCGCGGCGCCAAAGGAGTGGTCAGTGCTGCGGTGAACAGGGCTGTGCGCACGTCGTGGGACGGCGGCGGTGCGACAGCACGACAGTGGGGGAGCAGGTGCCGTGGCTGGCACGTCGGCTTCGGTGGCCGCAGAGTTCGACGACGCTTACGACGATCCGGACGACGGATACTTCGGCCGCGTCTACGGCCGTCCCGCCGAGGACGCTGCTTCCGGGGTCCAGCCGGCGCGGACGCCACGGCGGATCGACCGGTTGGCGGGGCGGGTCGCGGATGCACTGCCGCCCGGGCTCCAGGTGGTGCAGGCCGCTGGCCTGAGCGGCGTGGTGCGCCCGGCCAGCGAGCACACCACCGAGGTCGTCGGTGCCACCCGGATGTTGCCGGTGCTGTCCGAGCTGCGCGCCCTGCTGCCGGGCGGTGGGCTGCGCCGAGGTGCCACGATCGCGGTGCACACCTCGTCGGTGCTGCTCGCCCTGCTGGTCGCGGCGTCGAAGGCCGGCTCGTGGTGCGCGGTGGTGGGCCTGCCCGCGCTGAGCCCGATCGCCGCCGCCGAGATGGGCATCGCCCTCGACCGGCTGGCCCTCATCCCCGACCCCGGCACCGAGTGGACCACAACGGTGGCGGCGCTGCTCGACGGCCTCGACATCGTCGTCGCCGCGCCGCCCGGCTCGATCGCCCCGCCGGTCGCCGGCCGGCTGGCAGCACGCGCCCGCCAGCGCGGCAGTGTGCTCATGCCCGCCGGCACCTGGGCCGGCGCCGACCTCACCGTGGCCCCGGTCCGCGGCGCGTGGGACGGGTTGGGCGCCGGCCGCGGCCGGCTGCGCTGCCGCGAGATGACGATCCAGGCTCGTGGCCGCGGCGCGGCGGCCGCCCCGCGCGAGGTGACCCTCTGGCTGCCGTCCCTCGAGGGTGTGCTGCCCCCGATCACCCGCCCCCTGCCCACCGCGGACCGCCCCCTGGTCGCGGTTCCCGGCGGTGACCGCCACGACCACCCAGCTCCTCGCGCCATGGCCGCGCGACCCGGCAGCGACCGCGGCGATGTGGCGGCTTTCGCGCCGCGCGGTGATCGCGCCGTGGCCGGTGACGGAGAGGAGGCCGGCGGCAGGGAGGAGCACGGCAACGTCGTGCCGCTGCGGCGGGGACGGTGACCGGGGTGCGGACGATGGTGATCTGGTGCCCGGACTGGCCGGTGATCGCGGCCGAGATCGTGGACGGATACCCTTCCCACGAGCCGGTCGCGGTCCTGCACGCCAACCGCGTCCTCTCGGCGTCGCCCGCGGCGCGGGCCGAAGGGGTCCGGCGGGGGCTGCGGAAACGGGAGGCCCAGGGGCGTTGCCCGCATCTCATCGTCCTCGAGCACGACCCGGGGCGGGACATGCGGGCGTTCGAGCCGGTGCTCACGGCCGTCGAGGCGCTCGCACCCGGGGTGGAGACGCTCCGGCCGGGGGCCTGCGCGCTGGCGGCCCGCGGGCCCGCACGCTACTACGGCGGTGAGGAGGCCGCGGCCGAGCGGCTCGTCGAACAGATCGCCCAGCAGTGTGACGTCGAGGCCCAGGTCGGCATCGCCGACGGCACCTTCGCCGCGGGGCTCGCCGCCCGGGCCGGGACCATCGTGTCACCGGGGGAGACGGCCGGGTTTCTCGCCGATCTCAGCATCACGGCCCTCGGCCGGCCGGCCCTCGTCGACCTGCTGCGACGGCTCGGGATCCACACGCTCGCCGAGTTCGCGGCGCTGCCGGGCGGTGATGTGCTGGCCCGCTTCGGGTTCGACGCCGCGCTCGCCCACCGGCTGGCCGGCGGGCGGGACGAGCGGCCGCTCGCGCCCCGGCAGCCGCCGCCGGACCTCGACGTGACAGAGACGTTCGACGACCCGGTCGACCGGGTCGACGCGGCCGCGTTCGCCGCCCGGGCGCTCGCCGAGCGGCTGCACGACCGGCTCGGCTCGCACGGGCTCGCCTGCACCCGGCTGGCGATCGAGGCCACCACCGAGACCGGTGCGGAACTCGTGCGCACCTGGCGTCACGACGGCCTGCTCGGTGTGGGCCAGATCGCCGACCGGCTCCGCTGGCAGCTGGACGGCTGGCTCCGCACCCGCCGAACCGAGAAGGCCGGGCCGGGATCGGGGATCATCCGGCTGCGGCTCGTCCCCGAAGGGGTCGTCGAGCACCTCGGCCTGCAGCCGGGCCTGTGGGGCGAGGCGGGGGAGGAGCGCGACCGCGCGCACCGGGCGCTCACCCGGGTCCAAGGGCTCCTCGGGCCCGACGCCGTGCTCACCGCGGTCCTCGACGGAGGACGGGCCGACAGCCGCCGGATCCGGCTCGTGGCCTGGGGCGGCGAGCGGGTCGCCCAGAGTGTCGAGGCGCCGTGGCCCGGCCGGCTGCCTCCGCCCGCGCCGGCCACCGTCTACGTCGAACCGCTGCCGGCCGAGGTCCTCGCCGCGGACGGCGCGCCCGTGGGCGTCAGCGGGAGGCTCACGCTCACGGCCGTACCGGCGAAGATCCGGCTCGGCGAAGAACCTCAGCCCGTCGAGATCGTGGCCTGGGCGGGACCGTGGCCGGTCGACGAGCGCTGGTGGGCGGAGGGGGAGTCGCGCCGGTATGCGCGGTTCCAGCTGCAACTGGCCGACGACCGCGCGCTGCTGGCGGTCCTGGAGAACGGAGCCTGGCGAGTGGAAGCGCTGTACGACTGATGGGCTTCAACAACCCGGACGTGCCCTGGTCGGAGCTGGAGCGGCGGCTCTCGGGGCGCAAGCGCGACGCGAAGAGCTGGGAGCACCCCGGCGCGGACTACCACCCCGACGTGCTCTCCGCCGACCACGGCGACGGCGGGGACTCACCGGCGTGGACCCGCAAGCGCCAGGAGTACCACGCACCGCCGGTCGAGCGGCCCGCCGACACCGTGCCGTATGCGGAGCTGCACTGTCACAGCAACTTCAGCTTCCTCGACGGGGCGAGCCACCCCGAGGAACTGGCGGAGACCGCTGCCCGGCTGGGCCTGGAGGCGGTGGCGATCACCGACCACGACGGCTTCTACGGTGTCGTCCGCTTCGCCGAGGCGGCCCGCGCGCTGGAGATCCGCACGGTGTTCGGCGCGGAGCTGTCGCTGGGCCTGCCGGGTCCGCAGAACGGTGCACCCGACCCGCTCGGCCGGCACCTCCTGCTGCTCGCCCGCGGCCCCGAGGGATACGCGCGGCTGTCGCGGACCATCAGCGAGGCGCACCTGCGCGGCGGGGAGAAGGGCCGGCCCGTCTACGACCTGGAGGAGACCGCGGCGGCGCTGCGCGACCACGTGCTGCTGCTGACCGGCTGCCGGAAGGGCCACGTGCCGGCCGCGCTGCTGCGCGACGGGGTCGACGCGGCGCGGCGCGAGCTCGACCGGCTGGTCGCGCTGTTCGGGCCGGAGTCGGTGGCGGTCGAGCTCACCACGCACGGCGACCCGCTCGACGACGAGCGCAACGACGCCCTGTCCGAGCTCGCGACGGAGTGCCGGCTCCCTGTCGTGGCCACCAACAACGTGCACTACGCCGCGCCGGGGCGGCGCCGCCTGGCGACCGCGCTCGCCGCCGTCCGGGCCCGCCGCAGCCTCGACGAGATCGACGGATGGCTTCCCCCCGCCGGAGCCGCCCACCTGCGCAGCGGCGCGGAGATGGCGGCCCGGTTCGCCGCCTGGCCCGACGCGGTGCCCAGGGCCGCCGCGTTCGGCGCCGAGCTGGCCTTCGACCTGCAGCTCGTGGCGCCGAACCTGCCGGCCTACCCGGTGCCCGAGCCGGGGATGTCGGAGATGGCCTGGCTGCGGCACCTCACCATGCAGGGCGCCTCCGTGCGGTACCGCGGGAATCCCAAGGCCCACGAACAGCTGGAACACGAGCTGGCGCTGATCGAGGAGCTGGACTTCCCCGGGTACTTCCTCGTCGTCCACGACATCGTGGCGTTCTGCCGCGCGAACAACATCTACTGCCAGGGCCGTGGCTCGGCGGCCAACTCCGCGGTCTGCTACGCGCTGGGCATCACCAACGTCGACGCGGTCAAGTGGGGCCTGCTGTTCGAGCGGTTCCTCTCGCCCGAGCGGGACGGCCCGCCGGACATCGACATCGACATCGAGTCCGACCAGCGGGAGAAGGTCATCCAGCACGTCTACGAGAAGTACGGGCGGACGTACACGGCACAGGTCGCCAACGTCATCTCGTACCGGCCGAAATCAGCGGTCCGGGACATGGCGAAGGCCTTCGGCCACTCGCCCGGTCAGCAGGACGCCTGGAGCAAGCAGGTCGAGCGCTGGGGCAGCATCACCACCGCGGACCTGCAGGAGATCCCCGGCCAGGTCGTCGACTTCGCCAACGAGCTGCTCTCGTTCCCGCGGCACCTCGGCATCCACTCCGGCGGCATGGTCATCTGCGACCGCCCGGTCATCGAGGTGTGCCCGGTCGAGCACGCGCGGATGGAGCACCGGACCGTCCTGCAGTGGGACAAGGACGACTGCGCGTCGGTCGGGCTCGTGAAGTTCGACCTGCTCGGGCTCGGCATGCTCGCAGCGCTGCGGTACGCGTTCGAGATGATCGACTCGACGCTCGACATCGCCCACATGCCGCTCGACGACCCCGAGGTCTACGAGATGCTGTGCCGCGCCGACTCGGTCGGGGTCTTCCAGGTGGAGAGCCGGGCGCAGATGGCCACGCTGCCACGGCTCAAGCCGCGCGAGTTCTACGACCTCGTCGTCGAGGTGGCGCTGATCCGGCCGGGCCCGATCCAGGGCGGCTCGGTGCACCCCTACATCCGCCGCAAGAACGGCCTGGAAGAGGCCACCTACCCGCATCCACTGCTCGAGGCGTCGCTGAAGAAGACCCTGGGCGTCCCGCTGTTCCAGGAACAGCTCATGCAGATGGCGATCGACGTCGCCGGGTTCAGCCCCGCCGAGTCCGACGAACTGCGCCGGGCGATGGGCTCGAAGCGGTCGATGGAGCGGATGGGGAGGATCCGGTCCAGGCTGTATGAGGGGATGGCCACCAACGGCATCACCGGCGCGCTGGCCGACGAGCTGTTCGACAAGCTCGCCGCCTTCGCCAACTACGGCTTCCCGGAGAGCCACGCGATGAGCTTCGCCTACCTGGTGTACGCGAGTGCCTGGCTCAAGCGCTACCACCCGGCGGCGTTCTGCGCGGCGCTGATCAACGCGCAGCCGATGGGCTTCTACTCGCCGCAGTCCCTCGTCGACGACGCCCGCCGGCACGGCGTGACGGTCCGCCGGCCGGACATCAACGCCAGCAACGCCATGGCCCGACTGGAGCCCCCGCTGCCGGACGAGACCCCCGGCGGCGACGCGCCGGGGGAGTGGGGACGCGGCGGCCCGGTGGTCCGGCTCGGGCTGTCGTCGGTCCGCTCCCTCGGTGACACCGTGGCCGAGCGGATCGAGGCCTGCCGGGCGGCCGGCGGTCCGTACACCTCGATGAGCGATCTCGCGCGGCGCGCCGGGCTGACGACGGCCCACCTGGAGGCCCTGGCGACCGCCGACGCCTTCGCCTGCCTGGGGCTGAGCCGCCGGGAGGCGCTCTGGGCGGCGGGTGCGGCGGCCCAGGAGACGGCCGGCCGCCTGCCGGGCACGACCGGCGGCGTCGACGCGCCGATGCTGCCGGGCATGGACGCCGTCGAGCGCATGGTGGCCGACGTGTGGGCGACCGGGCTGGCCCCGGACGCGCACCCGGCACAGTTCGCCCGGGATCACCTCGATCGGATCGGCGCCGTCTCCGTCGCCGGCCTGCACGCCGTCGAACACGGCCGGCGTGTCTCGGTCGGCGGCATCGTTACGCACCGTCAGCGGCCGGCGACCGCGGGTGGGGTGACGTTCATCAACCTGGAGGACGAGACGGGCATGCTCAACGTCACCTGCACGCCCGGGCTCTGGCAGCGGTACCGCCGGGTCGCGCGCACGGCGAACGCGATGGTGGTGCGCGGCATCCTGGAGAAGGTCGAGGGCGTCCTCAACCTGCGCGCCGACCACCTGGCCCCGCTGAGCCTGCCGATCCGCTCCACGTCTCGCGACTTCCGCTGAACGCGTGCGGCTCTCCTCGGTTCCCCGCAGCGCGAAGACGGTCGATGGCCGGTCGCCCAGGGTGACCGGCCATCTTGTATGTGTTGCGTTAGTTGGAGGCCACGCCCAGTTCGCCGGCGTTGCCGTGGAACTCGGTGCCCGTGGCGAACGAGGAGTTGATCTGCTGGCGCAGGGCGTCGATCTGTGAGAACTGGGAGTCGTTGGCCGAGACGCTGCCGTCGGCGGCGAAGATGTGGTCGGTGGAGGCCTCGTCGTGGCTGTAGTTGGTGAAGTCGGTCTCGGAGTAGCTGGCGCCGTTGCCGTCGGTCCACTGGACGCTGTGGCCCTGCTGGAAGTCGGTCGACTCGGCGTTGGCGCTGTCCTGCTCGTAGACGTTGAAGTCACTGTTGTAGGACGAGTCGCTGGCGTCGACCTGGTGCAGCTGGTCGAGCTCGCCGTGCTGCTGACCGGCCTCGTAGTGGCCGAAGTCCACGTCGCTGCCGGTGTCGAAGTCGCTCATTCGGTGATTCCCCCAGGTCTGGTCGCTGTCTGCGTTACACAGAACGTTACGTGCATAGTGGACCACGCGAATCCCCGATTCGTGCCACCGGGACGGAGCCGAGTAGGCGACAGTTCGGGGGCGGCCCCGGACAGCGGGCCAGGACCGGCCGGTTACGCTGTGCGCCGTGATCGGGCCGTTGGCAGTCGCCATCCATGTGCTGTCGCTGGCGCTGGCCGCCTGGGCGTTTTTCGAGTTCGCGCGGCAGCGCGAGCCCTCCCGCCCGCTGTTCTACGGCCTCGGGGTGGTCGAGGTGCTCGTGCTCGTCCAGGTGGTCGTGCTGGTGGTCCGCCTCGCCGGGGGCAGCGGGCCGTCCGAGGGCGGCGAGCAGGTCACCCTGATCGGATACCTGCTGACCGCGGCCCTGCTCCCACCGGCCGGCGGCGTGCTCGCCCGGATGGAGCCGACCCGCTGGGGGTCGCTGATCATCGGCGCGGCCGCGGTCATCGTCCCGGTGCTGATCCTGCGACTCGGGCAGATCTGGAATGGCTGAACAGCGCAACAAGGGTCCCGGCCGCGTCCTCGTCGCGATCTACGGCGTCTTCGCCCTGTCCGCGGGCGCCCGCGCGAGCGTCCAGATCGCCGCCAAGTTCCACGAGGCACCGCTGGCGTACAGCCTGTCCGCGCTGGCCGCGGTGGTGTACCTCGTCGCGACCGTCGCCCTGGCCCGCTCCGGCGAGACGGCCCGGCGGGTCGCGTTCGCCGCGGTCGGCTTCGAGCTCCTCGGCGTCCTCACCGTCGGCACGCTGAGCGTCTTCGACCCCGAGGCGTTCCCGGACGCCACCGTCTGGTCCGACTACGGCCAGGGCTACGGCTACGTGCCGCTCGTGCTCCCGGTCGTCGGCCTGTTCTGGCTGTGGCGCACGTCCCGGCGCCCGGCGTCCTGAAGGTTGATGCCGGCCGGTCGCCCAGCCGACTGCGGACATCGACGGGTTCCCTGACCATCACGGCATGACGCCATCCCGTTTTTCGGCATACGTGATGTTCTTCGTAGCCGCTGTCGAGTGCTTCGTCGGTGCGCTGCTGATCGTGCTGTCGACCATGGAGTCGCTGGCGTCCGCGGCGACGACGCTGATCATCGTGGGTGCCCTGATGATGGTGTCCGCCGTGGTCATGGTGCTCATCGGCATGCGGCTCCTGAAGCGGTACGCCGAGGCGAAGCGCCTGCGGGAGACCGGCGTCGCCGGGACCGCCCAGGTGCTACGAGCCCGCCAGACGGGCGTCAGCATGAACGACCAGCCACAGGTGGAGCTGGACCTGCGGGTGACCTGCCCCGGCCACGGCACCTACGACGTGACCCGCAAGGAGTTCGTCCCGCTGCTGGTCATCGGGCGGCTGAGCCTGCCCGTACCGCTGGCGGTCATCGTCGACGCCAAGGACCGGCAGAAGGTACTCATCGACTGGTCCGGGGACGCTCCGGTGCAGGTGCCCTTCGGGATGCCCCGGATGACGGCGCCGCCTGTGCCGCAGATGGACCCGGCCGAGGCCGAGCGGGCGAAACAGCAGATCCTCGCCACCGGTGTGCCGGGGGTGGCGCGGGTGCTGTCGGCGACCTTCACCGGCGCCCTCGACCAGCAGGGCCGGCCGGTCTACAGCATCCAGCTGCACGTGCAGATCGAGGGCCGGGAGCCGATCGCCGGCGCGGCCCAGGTGGGCGTCCCGGTCGAACACGTGTCGCTGATGCAGCCCGGTGGGACGATCCCGATCAAGGCCGACCCGTACGACCCGGCGAAGTTCGCCGCGGACTGGGCGCGCACCCCGGCGGCCTGACGCGCCTGTGGCACGTTTCCGGGATTCGAGTGGTCGCCGGTCCGCCTAACGTTCTTGGCAACACACCAACGCGACATTCTCGAAGGAAGACATCATGAGCGACTGGGACACCGGCGACACCGGCTACGACGGCGGCAGCGACGTGGACTTCGGCCACTACGAGGCCGGGCAGCAGCACGGCGAGCTCGACCAGCTGCACCAGGTCGACGCCAGCGACTCGTCCTACAACAGTGACTTCAACGTCTACGAGCAGGACAGCGCCAACGCCGAGTCGACCGACTTCCAGCAGGGCCACAGCGTCCAGTGGACCGACGGCAACGGCGCCAGCTACTCCGAGACCGACTTCACCAACTACAGCCACGACGAGGCCTCCACCGACCACATCTTCGCCGCCGACGGCAGCGTCTCGGCCAACGACTCCCAGTTCTCACAGATCGACGCCCTGCGCCAGCAGATCAACTCCTCGTTCGCCACGGGCACCGAGTTCCACGGCAACGCCGGCGAACTGGGCGTGGCCTCCAACTGAGCGCAGCGCGGACGGCCGGTCACCCTCCCGGGTGGCCGGCCGTCTTGCATGTGAGCGTCAGTGGCCGCGGGTGGTGCTATCGCGAGAAACGAACGTCGAGAGCCAATCCGTCTTCGACCGGGATCTCCCGGCTGTGGAGCGGCTCCTGGCTTGCCAGCGTATGACCGTCCGGGCTGTCGTGAAGTTCGACCACCAGCCCGTTGTCCGGCACGTCGACCCGGGTCGCGATGTATCCGGCCTTGCCTCGCAGTGATCGGTCGACCATTCCCCGTGCGTCCTGAAGGACGCCGAGGCTCCAACGAGCCGCCCTGACGTCGATCCGGTCGGGGTCGAAGAACCGGCTGACGGCGACACGGGTGCTGTCGGTGTCAGCCGACAGCACCACCACGACACCTCGTTCCTGGTCGAGGAACGAGCCCGCATACGTGGTGGGAGTTCGTTCGTAGAGGCAGTCGTCGATGATTCCCATCACGCTTTCCAACGTCACCCGATATTCGGCCTCGGACCGGTTGAGGTGATGGTCGAGCTGAGCCTTGTGTACCCGGGGGTCGTCGCTGCCCGGAACCGCCGTCGGCGAGGACAACGCGCACGGCTGGACCGTCGCCGGCGGTTCCGGAGCGCATCCGGCAACCCAGAAGACGAGGGCCGCCGCCAACCACAGCCCAGCCGCCCTGGCGTGTCGGAGCTTCGGACTCCGCGACAATCCGTCAGCACAGAGGGACTCACCCGCCGGCGTTCGTCGTGTCACCGGTCGGTGAACTCGGACGTCAGGTAGAGCTCATACCGGACGATGCCGGGCACCCGCACGTCGAGCTTGCCCTGCTCCAGCAGTAGCACTTCGGAGTCGAGCAGTCGCCCGGATGCCGGGTCAACGACCAATGTGTGGTCGTTGAGCAGGCCACCGTGCCTGTTGCGCAGGGTGAACGCCGCGCCCTTCCGGCCGGCGCGGTCGGTCGTCTCGCCCGCGTAGGTCAGGCCGGGCACGGTCGCGAGCACCCGCAGCAGGGCCGCCCGCTGCGCCGGACCGAGCACCCGGTCGCAGACCAGGTCGGCGATGGCGACGACGGTCTCGCCTGGCCCGTTCTCCGGGGGATGGCCCTGGGTCAGGTAGCGCGCCAGCGCATCGCGGTCCGCCGGAGCCGGGCCGTTGAAGACTCGTGGGGTCGGCTGCAGCGCCTCGGTCGTCGGCGTGCTGTTCTCACCCGGCCGGTCCAGCCGCTCCCACTTCGCGTGTTCCTCGGGGGTCCGCAGCTTCGGCTTGGAGAAACCGGTGGTCATCGTGCCGGTGCCGTCCGGCGCGCGCCACGTCTCGGTCCACATCGGCACGACGAGCGAGGACACCTGGTTCCCGGCGACTGCGATGTCCAGGTACCACGCGGACATCTTGATGTGCTCGAAGCCGGTGGTCCGTTCGGCCGGCAGCCGCTCGGTACGTGCCGCGATCTGCTCGAGCTGCCCGGCAGCCGAGGCGTTGCTCGCCGGCGCGGTGTAGACGAGCGGATCCGGTGTCGCGGCGAACGCAGCGGATCCGTCAGGGACGGCCGACTCGACGAACAAACTGCCGGCCACAACCGCGGCCACCACCCCGACCGCGGTGACACCGGCCCCGGCCAGCACAAGTCGCCGTTGCCGCACCGGGTTCCGGTGTGGCACGGGCCTGCCGCCGGACATGATCGCGGCCCGGTCCCGCGCTACGCGCTGCGCCGTGGCCAGCGGACGTCCGTCGCCTGCCGGGTCCAACGTCCGCAACACTCGCTGGATCTCATCGTCGGTGTACTTCATCTGCCCTGTCCGTTCGCGGTGACATGGTTGTTTGTCTGCTGGAGATCGCGCCGCAGCCGGCGACGCGCCGGCTGAGTCGCACAGCGGCCGTGGTGATGCCGCAGCCCAGGACCGCGGCTGCCTGGCGCAGCGTGAGCCCCTCCCAGACGACCAGGCGCAACACCTCCTGGTCGGCCGGCCGCAGCCGGTCGAACGCGGCGCCGACGCTGAGCCGTTCGACCACCCCGTCGGCGTGGTCGTCCTCGTGCGCCGCCGTGTTCGCGGCGACTTTCTCGATCAGCCGGTACGCCCGGCCGGAGCCGCGCACATGGTTGGCCACCACGTTGCGCCCGACGCCGAACAGCCACAGCTTGGCGTCGGCCTCCGGCACCTCGTGGATCCGCCGCCAGGCGACGGTGAAGATCTCCGCTACCAGGTCACCGGCGGTCGCATCGTCAACCCGGCGCCGTGCGTAGCGTTCTATCGACTCGTAATGCTCTCGATAGAGTTCGTCGAACCGTTGCACTTCGTCTGCCATCGACCCTCCCACCCCATATGTGTCCGGTCGACCCGCGGTGTTTACAACCAATTCCGCGGCCACCGGCGAGCTGGGCGTGGCCCCCGACTGACGCAACGCATGACAAAGGGCCGGTCACCCGAGGTGACCGGCCCTTTCGCGGGCAAGCGTCAGTGGCCGAGCACCGGATGCGGCACGTACGGGGCCTCGAGGCGCTCGATCTCCTTCTCGTCGAGGGTCAGGTCGGTCGCGGCGATCGCGTCCTCCAGGTGGGCGAGCTTGGTGGCGCCGACGATCGGGGCCGTCACCGCGGGTCGCGACAGCAGCCAGGCCAGCGCCACCCGGGCCGGGGACACGCCGCGCTCGGCGGCCACCTCGGCGTTGACGTCGACCACGGCGAAGTCGTCGTCGGTGTACATCGAGTTGAACGTGTCGCTGTTGGCGCGGGTCGTGCGCTTCTCGCCGCCCCGGCCGCGGTTGCCGGCGAGCAGACCCCGCGCGAGCGGGCTCCACGGGATCACCCCGACGCCCTGGTCCAGGCAGAGCGGCAGCATCTCGCGCTCCTCCTCACGGTACGCCAGGTTGTAGTGATTCTGCATCGACACGAACTCGGTCCAGCCGTTGTCGCGGGCCGTGTGTTGCGCCTTCGCGAACTGCCAGGCGTACATGCTCGACGCGCCGATGTAGCGGGCCTTGCCCGCCCGGACGACGTCGTGGAGCGCCTCCATCGTCTCCTCGATCGGGGTCTGCGGATCCCATCGGTGGATCTGGTAGAGGTCGACGTGGTCGGTGCCGAGGCGGCTGAGCGAATTGTCGATGCCGGCCAGGATGTGCTTGCGGGACAGGCCGGCGTCGTTGGGCCGGTCGCTCATCGCGCCATGGACCTTGGTGGCCAGGACGTAGTCCTCGCGGCGCGCGAAATACTTCGTCAGGAGTCGCCCGGTGACCCGCTCGCTCTCACCCAGCGAGTAGACGTCGGCGGTGTCGAAGAACGTGATTCCCGCCTCGACGGCGCGCCGCACGAACGGGTCGGCGGCCTCCTCGTCGAGGATCCAGTCGCGCCAGGCGGAATCGCCGTAGCTCATCATGCCGAGACAGATTTCGGAGACCTTGAGGCCGGTCCGGCCCAATCGCACCTGTTGCATGTCTGAAAAGCTAGCGCGGTGCACACCCTCGGACGACTGCATCTGATCACCGACACCCGCCCCGGCCGCGACACGCTGACGGTCGTGGCGGCCGCGCTCCGGGCCGGCTTCGACACCGTGCAGGTGCGGCCGGAGGACGACATGACGGACCGGGAGGCGTACGACCTGACCGTCCGCGTGCTGGAGCTGTGCCGGGCCGGCGGCGCCACCTGCCTGGTCAACGACCGGCTGCACGTCGCGCTCGCGGCCGGCGCGGACGGTGGCCACGTCGGCGCCGACGACCTGCCGGTGGCCGCCGCGCGGCGGATCCTCGGCCCCGACGCGATCCTCGGCGCGACCGCACGGAACCCGCAGGCCGCGCGCCAGGCGGTCGCCGACGGCGCCTCCTACCTCGGCGTCGGGCCGGCGTTCGCCACGACGACGAAGGCCGGGCTGCCCGACGCGATCGGCCCCGCCGGGGTGCGGGCGGTGGTGCAGGCCGTCGACGTGCCCGTGGTGGCGATCGGCGGGGTGACCGCGGCGCGGGCCGCCGAGCTGTTCGCGGTCGGCGCGCACGCGGTGGCCGTCGTCAGCGCGGTGAACAGCGCCGTGGACCCGGGCGCGGCCGCCGCCGAGTTCGCGGGGCTGGTGAGCCCGTGAGCGGCCCGGAGCGAAGCGGAGGGGCCGTTCACCATGGGCTCAGCGCGGAGCTCGGGCGGCCGGAGCGTAGCGGAGGGCGCATGAGCGGCCCGGAGCGAAGCGGAGGGGCCGTTCACCATGGGCTCAGCGCGGAGCTCGGGCGGCCGGAGCGAAGTGGAGGGGCCGTTCACCGTGGGTTCGGTGTGAGCTCGGGCGGCCGGAGCGAAGCGGAGGCAGCATGAGCGTGGGGATCGTCGGGGGCGGGGTCATCGGGCTTGCGTGCGCCTGGGAGCTGCTGCGCCGGGGCGAGCGGGTCACCGTTCACGACCCCGACCCGGGCCGGAGCGCCGGCCTGGTTGCCGCCGGCATGCTCGCCCCGACGGCCGAGGCGAACTACGGCGAGGAGGCCCTGCAGGCGCTCATGCTCGAGTCGATGCGCCGCTGGCCGGCGTTCGCGGCCGAGCTGGAGGCGGCGAGCGGCATGCGGATCGGCTACCGCACCGAGGGCAGCCTGCTCGTGGCCCTTACCGACGACGACCACGCCGAGGTGCTGCGGCTCGTCGACTACTACCGGCGGGCGGGCACGCCGATCGAGCCGCTGACCGGGCGGCAGCTGCGTGAGCTGGAGCCGATGCTCTCGCCGCGGGTCCGGGGCGGTGCGTTCGCCCCCGGCGACCACCAGGTCGACCCGCGGCTGGTGCTGCGGGCCCTGCGGAGCCTGCCGATCCGCTTCGAGTCCACGAGCATCGATGACCTTTCCGCGGTACGGGACGATGTGATCATCGTCGCCAACGGCGTCGGCGCCGCACGGCTCACCGGGCTGCCGGTCCGGCCGGTGAAGGGTCAGCTGCTGCGGCTGCGTGGCGCCGAGTCGCTGGTCCGGCACGTGATCCGCGGCGTGGCGCTGGGCCGTCACGTGTACCTCGTGCCGCGCGCCGACGGTGAACTGGTTGTCGGTGCCACCGAGGAGGAGCGCGGCGCCGACACCACCGTGACCGCCGGCGGGGTGCTCGACCTGCTCCGTCCGGCCGCCGACCTGCTGCCCGGCGTGGTCGAGCTGGCCCTCGCCGAGACGCTCGCCGGCCTGCGCCCCGGCACCCCGGACAACGCCCCGGTCCTCGGCCCCCTCCCGCTCCCCTCCGGCGTTGATCATGCAGTTGTGGTGCCTGGCAAACCTGGACATTCAGGGAGTGTCGTGGCACCACAACTGCATGATCAACGCGGCGAGAGGGGGCGGCGCGTGCTCGTGGCCACCGGCCACTACCGCAACGGGGTGCTGCTCGCGCCGGTGACGGCGCAGGTCATCGCCGACCTGGCCACCACCGGGGCGACCAATGTCGATGTTGAGGCGTTCGCAACGGCGCGCTTTACCTGAGCCCTGCCAGGGGTTATGGTCAGCGGGTACCCCACGGGAGTCCGGTGTGACCGGGCTGAGAGGGGGGCTGTCAGCCCCCGACCGTCGAACCTGATCCGGGTCATGCCGGCGCAGGGAGGCAGGAGTGAGCCGTATGCAGCTCGTGGTTAACGCCGTCGCGTCAACCGTCGACGACGACATCACCGTCGCCGACGTCGTGCGCCAGCTCGCCGGGCCCGACCCACGCGGGATCGCGGTCGCGCTCAACGGCGACGTCATTCCGCGCACGAAGTGGGACGACACCCGCCCCTCCGACGGTGACCACATCGAGGTGCTCACGGCGGTCCAGGGTGGGTGACCAACTGCAGATCGCCGGGGAGTCCCTCGGTTCGCGGCTCATCCTGGGCACCGGCGGGGCCGCCAGCCACGCCGCGCTCGAGGCCGCGATCCGGGCCAGCGGCACCGCGCTCGTCACCGTGGCCCTGCGCCGGCTCGACCCGGCCGCGCCGTCGCTGCTCGACGTGATCGAGCGGTGCGGGGTGCGGGTGCTGCCGAACACCGCCGGGTGCTACACCGCGACCGAGGCCGTGAAGCTCGCCCATCTGGCGCGCGAGGCGTTCGGCACCGCGTGGGTGAAACTCGAGGTGATCGGCGACGAGGACACGCTGCTGCCCGACGGGGTCGAGCTCGCCGTCGCCGCGGAGCGGCTGGTCGACGACGGGTTCGTCGTCCTGCCGTATACGACCGACGACCCGGTCCTCGCCCAGCGCCTCGCCGACGTCGGATGCGCTGCGGTCATGCCGCTCGGCGCCCCGATCGGCTCCGGGATGGGCATCCGCAACCCGCACAACATCGCGCTGATCCGGCAGAAGGTCACCGTCCCGGTCATCCTCGACGCCGGGATCGGCACCGCCTCCGACGCGGCCCTCGCCATGGAGCTGGGCTGCGACGGGGTGCTGCTCGCCTCCGCGGTCACCCGGGCCGAGCACCCGGCGCGGATGGCCGAGGCGATGCGCCTCGCGGTCGGGGCGGGCCGGCTCGCGTACACGGCCGGCCGCATCCCGCGCCGCCTGCACGCGACCGCGTCCAGCCCCACCGGGGGTATGCCGTGGTAGCGCCGGGCCTCATCGTGTTCACCGACCGCCGCCGAGCGAACCGGCCGCTGGACGAGGTCGTCAACGGCGCGCTCGACGGCGGGGCGCGGGTGTTCGTGCTGCGTGAGGACGACCTGCCGCCGGCCGAGCGCGAGGACCTCGCAGAGCGGCTGCGGGCCATGGTCGAGGGCGCCGGCGGGCGGCTGCTCCTGGAGGAGGGTCCGGAGCTGCGCAAGTGCCACAACCTGGAGGACCTCTGCGCGGCGGACGAGGCCGGCGTCGAGTTCGCCACGCTGTCGCCGATCTTCCCGACGCGTTCCAAGCCGGGGTACGGGCCGCCGCTCGGCCTCGCCGGCCTGGCCCGGATGGCGCTCGCGGTGCCGATTCCCGTGTACGCGCTGGGCGGTGTCGACTCGCCGGCCCGCGTCCGTGACTGCCTCGACGAGGGCGCCGCGGGGGTGGCGGTGATGGGCGCCGTGATGCGCGCCGAGGACCCGGCCCGGTTCGTGAAGGAGCTGCTGACCGCATGACGAACCCTGCCGTCGCGCTCACGATCGCCGGGTCCGACTCCGGCGGCGGGGCCGGGATTCAGGCCGACCTGAAGACGTTCGCCGCGCACCGGGTGTTCGGCACCAGCGTGATCACGGCGCTGACCGCGCAGAACACGATCGGCGTGCGGGGCATCTCGGCCGTCGGGCCGGCGTTCGTCGGCGCGCAGCTCGACGCGGTCCTCGGCGACCTGCCGGTGGCCGCGGTCAAGACCGGCATGCTCGCCACGCCGGAGACGGTGGCGCTGGTGGCGACGTACGCGCCGCGGCTGCCCGGCCTCGTCGTCGACCCGGTGCTGGTGGCGTCGTCCGGCGACCGTCTCTTCACCCGTGACGCCGAGCGCGCGTACCTCGACCTGCTCTTCCCGCACGCCGCGGTGGTCACGCCGAACCTGCGTGAGGCGTCGGTCCTGCTCGGCCGCGAGGTCGTCGACGTCGACGACGCGATCAAGGCGGCCACCGACCTGGCCGTGTACGGCTCGCGCTGTGTGGTCGTCAAGGGTGGCCACCTGCGCGGCAGCGCGGAGGCCGTCGACGTCGTCTGGCACGACGGGCAGGTGGAAGTGCTCACCGCGCCGTGGATCGACACGGCGAACAACCACGGCACCGGGTGCACCTTCGCGGCGGCGACCGCCGCGCGGCTTGCGCTCGGGCAGCCCCTCGCCGACGCGCTGCGCGGGGCGAAGCAGTACGTGCACGAGGCACTGTCGCGATCGGCCGGCTGGTCCCTCGGGGCCGGGCACGGGCCGCTGTCCTGGGGACCGTTCGACTAGGCGGATCTCGCCGAACACAGCCGGTACGACTCCCAAATCAATGCGATTCGGGGGCTGATGCAGCCTGCCCGAAAGAGGGGACGCACACATGAAGCGCAAGGTCTACGTCCAGGGATCCAGGCCCGACATCCGGGTGCCGTTCGCCGAGGTGGAGCTCAGCGGCGGCAATCCGCCGGTGCGGCTCTACGACACGTCCGGGCCGCTGAACGACCCGCCGGCCGGGCTGCCGGCGATGCGGGCGCCGTGGATCGCGGAGCGTGGCGTCGAACGAACCCAGCTCTACTACGCGCGGCAGGGGATCGTCACGCCGGAGATGGAGTTCGTCGCGATCCGTGAGGGTGTCGACGCCACGCTGGTGCGGGACGAGATCGCCGCCGGGCGGGCCATCCTGCCGAACAACGTCAACCACCCGGAGAGCGAGCCGATGATCATCGGCAGCCGGTTCCTGGTCAAGGTCAACGCCAACATCGGCACCTCCGCGGTCACGTCCGGCGTCGAGGAGGAGGTCGCCAAGCTCACCTGGGCCACGAAGTGGGGCGCGGACACGGTCATGGACCTGTCCACCGGCAAGCACATCCACGCCACCCGCGAGGCGATCATCCGCAACTCGCCGGTGCCGATCGGGACGGTGCCGCTCTACCAGGCGCTGGAGAAGGTCGACGGTGACCCGGCCAAACTGTCCTGGGAGGTCTACCGCGACACGATCGTCGAGCAGGCCGAGCAGGGTGTCGACTACATGACGGTGCACGCGGGCGTGCTGCTGCGGTACGTCCCCATGACGGTCGGCCGGGTGACCGGCATCGTGTCGCGGGGCGGCTCGATCATGGCCGCCTGGTGCCTGGCACACCACGAGGAGAACTTCCTCTACACGAACTTCGCGGAGCTCTGTGCGATCTTCGCGCGGTACGACGTCTCGTTCTCCCTCGGCGACGGCCTGCGCCCCGGCTCGATCGCCGACGCGAACGACGAGGCCCAACTCGCGGAACTGCGCACCCTCGGCGAGTTGACGCGGATCGCCTGGGACCACGACGTGCAGGTCATGATCGAGGGCCCCGGCCACGTGCCGATGCACAAGATCAAGGAGAACGTCGACCTGCAGAAGGAGTGGTGCCACGAGGCGCCCTTCTACACGCTCGGCCCCCTGACCACGGACGTCGCGCCGGCGTACGACCACATCACCTCCGCCATCGGCGCGGCGATGATCGCCATGTACGGCACCGCGATGCTCTGTTACGTCACCCCGAAGGAGCACCTGGGGCTGCCCGACCGGGACGACGTCAAGGCCGGGGTGATCGCCTACAAGATCGCGGCGCACGCGGCCGACCTGGCGAAGGGCCACCCCGGAGCGCAGGAGTGGGACGACGCGCTGTCGAAGGCGCGGTTCGAGTTCCGCTGGGAGGACCAGTTCAACCTGGCCATGGATCCGGAGACGGCGCGCGCCTACCACGACGAGACCCTGCCGGCCGCCCCGGCGAAGACCGCGCACTTCTGCTCGATGTGCGGCCCGAAGTTCTGTTCGATGCGGATCAGCCACGAGATCGGCCTGCGCCAGAAGTCCCTCGAGTTCATCGAGAGCGGGGCGCAACTGTACTCCTGAGGTGGTCTAGGGTCTATCGGGTGGAGTCCTCAGCCCCCCGCACCGCTGTCGTCTGGCAGGTCCTGCGGCGTGAGCTGGCGCGTGCCGGCCGGCCGCTGACCGCCCTCGACGTCGGCGGCGGCACCGGCGGGTTCGCGGTGCCGCTGGCCAAGGCCGGCCACGCCGTCACCGTCGTCGACCCCAGCCCGGACGCGCTGGCCGCGCTCACGCGCCGCGCGGACGAGGCCGGGGTCGCCGACCGGATCGTCGCCGTGCAGGGCGACGGTGACGGGCTCGCCGATCTGGTGCCGCCGGAGAGTGTCGACCTGGTGCTCGGCCACAGCCTCCTCGAGGTCGTCGAAGACCCGCACAAGGTTGTCGCCGCGCTCGCCGCGACGCTGCGCCCCGGCGGCGCGGCGAGTGTCGTCGTCGCCAACCGGGCGGCGGCCGTGCTCGCCAAGGCGATCGGGGGACACCTGGCCGCCGCGTCGCTGCTCGTGGCGAGCCCGGACGGGCGCGGCGACTCCCGCGACCGGTTGCGCCGGCGCTATTCCGCGGAGAGCGCCACCGCCCTGCTCAGCGAGTGCGGCCTGGCGGTGGAGCAGATCCACGGGGTGCGGGTCGTCGCCGACCTCGTGCCCGGGACGGTCGCGGAGAGCGAGCCGGAGGCCCTCCAGGCGTTCGAGCTCGCGCTGGCCGGCACGTCGCCGTATCGCGATATCGCCACCCAGCTGCACCTGCTGGCCCGGAAGTCCTGATGGGCCAGCTCGACGCGGTCGCGCCCCGATACGGACAGGCGAGCCTGGCCGAGGTGATGCCCAGCGTGCTCAACGTGCTGGGCATGCCGTATGAGCGCGACGCACTCGGGCTCTCGGCCACATTGGCCGGTGTCCGGCGCGTCGCCGTCGTCCTGCTCGACGGGCTCGGCTGGCACCAGCTCGGCATCGCGTCGCCGCACGCGCCGACCCTGACCGACATGATCGGCGGCCGGCTCGGAACCGCCCGCTCGATCACTTCGGGCTTCCCGTCGACGACCCCGGTCAGCCTGGTCACCCTCGGCACCGGCGCGCCGCCCGGGGCGCACGGGATCGTCGGGATCGTGCTCAACCAGCCGGGCACCGACAAGCTCGTCAACCACCTGCGCTGGCAGGACCAGCCGGACCCCGCCTCGTGGCAGCCGCTGCCGACGGCGTTCACCCGCGCCGCGAACGCGGGCATCGCGACGACGGTGGTGAGCAACCCGGCGTTCCAGAACAGCGGCCTGTCGCTGTCCGCCTACCGCGGCGCGCAGTTCGGCGCGGGGGGCGTCGCCGACGCCGTCGCCTCGTCGATGCTCGCCGCGCTGCCGTCGTCCGCGCTGGTCTACGGCTATCTGCCGGACGTGGACCGGGCCGGGCACGACTTCGGCATCGGCACGGGCGAGTGGCGCACCGCCGTCGCGGAGGCCGACCGGCTGCTCACCCGGCTGATCGACGGCCTGCCGCCGGACTCGGCGCTCATCGTCACCGCGGACCACGGCCAGCTGGACATCCCCGCCGACCGCCGCCTCGACCTGGACCGGGACACCCGGCTGCGGGAGGGCGTCGCCGTCGTCGCCGGGGAGCCCCGGGTGCGGTATCTGCACACGATCCCCGGTGCGACGGCCGACGTGATGGACACGTGGCGCGGCGTGCTGGGCGACAGGGCGTGGGTGGTGACCCGCGAGGAGGCGGTGGCGTCGGGCTGGTTCGGCCCGATCCCGCAGCAGCACCTCGCGCGGGTCGGCGACGTCGTGGTGGCCTGCCGCGAGCGGTGGGTGGTCCTGGCCAGCGCGCACGAGCCGGCCAAGGTGTCACGGATGGTGGCGTTCCACGGCTCCAGCACGGCCGCTGAGATGCAGATCCCGCTGCTCGTGGTGCGGCGTTGACCATTCCTCGGTGAGCTCGCGGATCTTGCTCGCGAGCCCCGGGCCGGCGGCCAGGGCGCACAGGTTGTCCTGGACGACCGCGAGCAGTTCGCCCTTGTCGCGTGCCACGACCACGCCGTGGCGCCCGGCCGCGGGGTCACCCTCGAGCACGGCCACGTCCGCGCGCCTGATGCCGAGCTGACCCGCCCGGTTGAGGAACGTCGCGTCGGGGAACAGCAGCGGCACGCGACGGGCTCTCGTCCAGCCGGCCACGACGAGCACCGCCAGCGCCCGCAGGTCGGTGGCTCGCATCGCCGTCCCGCCCGGCCCGATCTCGTCCGGCCCGAGGAGCAAGCCGGGAACGATGCACGCCAACACGTCCGGGTGACGCCGCCGGAGGCCCTCCAGGGCGGCGACAACCGGCGCCAGCGGCGACGACATCGCGAGGTGGGCCATTCCAGGAAGGTAAGGCATGCCTAACTTCTCGTCAATTTTGTCGGGGGGTGGGGCTAGGGTGCGCGGTGTGGGACGAAGTCAGGCGGTGCCGCGGGACGGCTCGGGGTCGGAGGAGTTCGGGCCTGGCGCCGACGACACCGGCTGCACGGTGCTGCACGTCGACATGGACGCCTTCTACGCGTCGGTCGAGATCCGCCGCCGGCCGGAGTTGCGCGGCAAGCCGGTGATCGTCGGCGGCGCCGGCCCGCGGGGCGTGGTGTCCGCGGCGAGTTACGAGGCCCGCAAGTTCGGCGTGCGCAGCGCGATGCCGGGCAGCCGCGCCCAGCGGCTCTGCCCCCACGCCGTCTTCCTGCCGCCCGACTTCACCGCCTACACGGAGGCGTCGCGCGCCGTCATGGCGATCTTCCGGGACGTGACGCCGCTGGTCGAGCCGCTCTCGCTCGACGAGGCGTTCCTCGACGTCGCCGGCGCCCGCAAGCTGCTCGGCCGCCCCGTCGAGATCGCCGCCCTCATCCGCCGGCGGGTCGCCGAGGAGCAGCGGCTCACCTGCTCCGTCGGGGTGGCGCCGACCAAGTTCATGGCCAAGCTCGGTTCCACCCGGGCCAAGCCCGACGGCATGGTCGTCATCCCCGCGGACCGCGTCCTCGACTACCTGCATCCCCTGCCGGTGTCGGCGGTCTGGGGCGTCGGCGAGCGGACCGCCGAGACCCTGCAGCGGCTCGGCCTGAAGACGGTCGGCGACCTCGCCGCCGCCCCGATCGGCATGCTCCGCTCCGCCGTCGGCGACGCGGCCGCCGTGCACCTCCACGAGCTGTCCCAGGGCCGCGACCCCCGCCGTGTCACCCCCGAGCACGTCGAGAAGTCGATCGGCGCCGAGACGACCTTCGACGTCGATGTGAGCGACCTGTCACTCATCCGACGCACGATCCTCGCCCTCGCCAACAAGGTCGCCCAGCGCCTTCGCCACGCCGGCCAGGCCGGCCGCACCGTTTCGGTCAAGATCCGGCTGGCCGACTTCCAGACGCTCAGCCGTTCACGCACCGTCGACGTCCCCACCGACGTCAGCCGGGAGATCTTCGAGATCGGCTGGACGTTGTTCCGGTCGGCCCGACCGGGGGAGCGAATTCGCCTGATCGGAGTACGGGTCGAAGGTCTTGTCCACGCCGAGGGCGCACCCCGGCAGATGACGCTCGGTGAGCGGGATCACGGCTGGCGTGACGCCGAGCGGGCCGCCGACGCGGTCGCCGCGCGGTTCGGTTCGGGGCTCGTCAGGCCCGCCAGCCTGCTGCGCGGCGACGGCACGCGACCCGACGGAAACGGTGCCGCGCCCGCCGGGGGAGGGGCCGCCGAGTCCGGGACGCGACACAATGGAAGGACATAGGAGTCACACTCGACGAAAAATCGGCACAGCCGGACCATCGTCCCGCTTTCCGACGGGTTGACCCCCTCGTAAACTTGCCAGTACGCAGCCGTCCGGCTGTGCCGGACAGCCGGTCCATCAGGGCCGGCCTTCGCGACCGGGGAGGAGTGCCGTGCCGCTCTCGGAGCACGAGCAGCGGCTGTTCGAGCAGATCGAGCGGTCGCTAGCCGAGGATCCCAAGTTCGCCTCAGCGGTGCGCGCCACCGACCCGCGGTTCCATGCCAAGCGCCGGATAATCGCGGCTGCGGTGCTCCTGCTCGCCGGCATGGCGCTGCTCGTCTACGGCGTCGCAATCTCAGTCCCGCCACTCGGTGTCGGCGGGTTCGTGGTCATGCTGGGCGCCCTGGCGTTCGGCATGCAGGCATACCGGCGCGGGCAGAGCACCGACCTGCACGTCGTCGGCGGCACCGCCAGCCGGCGCACGCGCCAGCGCCGCGCGGGCCTGGTCGACCGCCTGGAGGAACGCTGGCGCCGTCGTCCCGAGGGTGACCTCTAGGACTCCCGCCGCGCACGCAACGGACGCGTCGAGCCACGTTCTCGACGCGTCCGGTCTCTTTGCCGACCCGGCTTCCTTCGCCGGTCGCTCCTTTCCGGCTGTCGTCTGTCGCCCGATGCCTCCCCCTGCCGCTGTTGTCGCCGGCTGACTCCCTTTCGGCTTCCGTTCGGTGGCGGGCTCGTCCCGCAGCGCTGACCAGGCCGTGGTTCGGTGGCTCGCTGTCTCCGGCTGGGGCGTCGGCCGCTCACCCCTCTCCTCCTCCTTCCTCTTCTTCTCCTTTTCCGGCTCGCTCGCTGGTTCGTCGAGCTGGAAGCTCCTGTACTCCCTCGGGCTTTCGGCCCTTGGTCCTTCATTTCTCGGACCCGGCGCTCCGCTGTCGCAGCTTCCGGAAGACTGACCCCCGGTGGATCTTTGAATTTTGACCCCTCCGTTCTGATGATCTTGGAGGGTGTTGAGCGTGGAGGACTGGGCAGAGATCCGTCGTTTGCACCGGGCGGAGGGGGTGCCGATCAAGGAGATCGTCCGGCGGTTGGGGGTGGCTCGGAACACGGTGCGGGCGGCGTTGGCGTCGGATCGGCCGCCGCGGTATGAGCGGCCGGCGCGTGGGTCGGTGGTGGATGCGTTCGAGCCGCGGATCCGGGTGTTGCTGGGTGAGTGGCCGCGGATGCCGGTTCCGGTGATCGCGCAGCGGATCGGCTGGCCGTATTCGTTGTCGCCGTTGAAGAAGCGGCTGGCGCAGATCCGGCCGGAGTACGTGGGGATCGACCCGGTCGACCGGGTCGTCTATGAGCCGGGGCAGATCACGCAGTGCGATCTGTGGTTCCCGCAGCCGCGGATCCCGGTCGCTGCGGGTCAGGACCGGGTGTTGCCGGTGCTGGTGATGACGCTCGGGTTCTCCCGGTTCATGACCGCGACGATGATCCCGACCCGGCAGGCCGGGGACATCCTGTCCGGGATGTGGCTGCTGATCTGCGGGATCGGGCGCGTCACCCGGACCCTGGTCTGGGATCGGGAGTCCGCGATCGGCGGGACCGGCAGGGTCAGCGCCCCGGCGGCGGCGTTCGCCGGGACCCTCGCCACCCGCATCCAGTTGGCCCCGCCCCGCGACCCGGAATACAAGGGCATGGTGGAACGCGCCAACGGCTATCTGGAGACGTCGTTCCTGCCCGGCAGGCGGTTCACCTCACCCACCGACTTCAACACCCAGCTCGGTGACTGGCTGGGGAGCACGGCGAACACCCGCACGGTCCGCTCGATCCATGGCCGGCCCGTGGACCTCCTCGAAACGGACCGCCCGGCGATGCTGCCGCTGCCACCGGTCGGGCCGCAAGTCGGTTTGCAGCAACGGATCCGGCTGGGCCGGGACTACTACGTGCGGGTCGACACCGTCGACTACTCCGTCGACCCGCGTTTCATCGGCCGGTTCGTCGAGGTCACCGCCACGGCGCATCTGGTGACGGTGTCCTGCGACGGCACCGTCGTGGCCCGGCACGACCGGTCCTGGGCCAAACACGGCGTGATCACCGACCCGGGCCACGCCGCGACCGCGAAGCTGATGCGCCACGCCCTCGCCGAAGACCGCCAACGACGCCTCGCGGCCACCCGCCACCACGGCGACGGGCATCCGGTCACCCTGCGGGCCCTGCACGACTACGACGCCCTGTTCGGCGTCGACTTCAACCCAACCACCAGCACAGCAACGAGAGCGAGCAGCGAATGACCACCACCAAGACGAAATCCCAGCAAGCCCAGCCCACCGGCCCCAGAAACGGGCCCGGCGGCGGGATCAAGGACGGGATGCCGTCGATGATCGCCTACCTCACCCGGGTCCTGAAGACCCCCACCATCGGCGCGTTCTGGGAAGAACTCGCCGGTCAGGCCCGGGACGAGAACTGGTCCCACGAAGAATATCTGGCCGCGCTGCTGCAACGCCAGGTCGCCGACCGCGAGTCCAAAGGCACCGTCATGCGCATCCGCACCGCGCACTTCCCAACCGTGAAAACCCTCGAGGACTTCAACCTCGACCACCTGCCCTCACTGCGCCGCGACGTCCTCGCCCACCTCGCCACCAGCACCTACGTCGCGAAAGCCGAGAACGTGATCCTGCTCGGACCACCCGGCCTCGGCAAAACGCACCTCGCCATCGCCCTCGGCGTCAAAGCCACCCAGGCCGGGCACTCCGTCCTGTTCGACACCGCCAGCAACTGGATCACCCGCCTCGCCGAGGCCCACCACGCCGGACGTCTCGAAGCCGAACTGAAGAAGATCCGCCGCTACAAACTGATCATCATCGATGAAGTCGGCTACATCCCGTTCGACCAGGACGCCGCGAACCTGTTCTTCCAACTCATCGCATCCCGCTACGAGCAAGGCTCCGTCATGGTCACCTCGAACCTGCCGTTCGGACGCTGGGGCGAGACCTTCTCCGACGACGTCGTCGCCGCAGCCATGATCGACCGACTCGTCCACCACGCCGAGGTCCTCACCCTCACCGGCGACTCCTACCGCACCCGCCAACGCCGCGAACTCCTCAACAAAGACAACCGCACCAACCACAACTGACCAACCACCGGAGGGGTCAAAATTCCGGAACCCAAAAGGGGTCAAATTTCAAAAATCGGCGACATCCGCATGCACGGTTGCCGGCTTTCGACCTGTCGCAGTCTGCGGGTGGGGAGCCGGTTTCATGATCACGGAGCTTTTGCGGGGTTCTGGAGCCTGTTGCGTAATTCACTGGGACAGCGTCGGCGGCCCAACTACGCGCCGATCTTGGAGTTGTGGCGCCATGAACCTCCGAATTTGTCCGGATTTGTCAGCGCCACAACTCCAAGATCGGCGCGGTTGTCGGGGTTGACGCGCGAGGGATCCGAATTGCGCAACAGGCTCTCTGGGCTCGCAACAGCTCCGTGGTCATGAAACATGCCGAGGAGGAGGGCGCCGGACCGCCCGGAGCGTCGCGGATGGGCGAGCGGCAATTCCGGCAAAATGGGTTTAACGGGCGAACCTAGTCTTTGGTTGGTGCTGGCGGTGCGGCGCCCGGTGGCCGGGGTCGACGCGAGCCGACTGGCTCATGATCGTGGGAAACTTCTGGTCGTCCCGGCGACCGGAAGTTTCCCACGATCATGGACGAGCGGCGATCGGAGATGAGCGGCGACTGAGGTGACTCGCATTCGTGGGCGACATTTCGGAAATTTCACCAGGTAAAGCGGCGCCAAACCCAGAGTGCTTGCCAGGCTCCGAAGGGGCACGCTCGGGGATCTGGGCGAGGAGCCCTCACGCTCGCCCGCGAGGAGTGCGCGCGAGGCATTAGCGAGGAGTCTTCCGGAGAGCCCCCATCCGAGCCCCATCCGAGCTCCGTTCGAGCTCCTCGAGCCCCGTCCGACGAGTCCTCACGCGCCCGCGAGGAGGGCCCGCGAGGCATCAGCGAGGAATCCTCCGAGGAGCCCTCGTCCGAACCCGTCTGAACCAGTCCGAACCAGTCCAAACCCGTCCGAGGAGCCGTTGGGGGAGCGCGAGGAGCCCTGCCCGAGGAGCCCTGCCCGAGGAGCCTCGGCCAAGAAGCTGTCCAGCTGTCCGAGGAGTCGGCGAGGAACTCACCCAAGACAAGGGAGTCCGGGGCGGGCAGCTACGGGCTGCGGAGCGGCATGCGAGCAGAACGGCCCGCGGTGGACGCGCAGGGTTGCGGGAAGAGCATGCGGGGTCGGCGGAGAACGCGACGGGTGGGAGGGGCGGCGAGGAGAAAAGCCTGCCCGACGAACCGGGATGCGGTGGGGCTTCCCGGGCCGGACGCGGTCGTCGGCGTGCTGGACGCCGGCGGTGGTCCCGGCGCAGAAGGCGGCCCCGCCTGCAACAGCAGGCGGGGCCGCGACGAACGGGGGATCAGCGGTCGGAGCGTCTGGCGACGAAGCGGCGGACGCTCAAGGCTCGCATCAGCTGGTCCCAGCTCCGGCCGACGGCCAGTGCCACCGTGCTCAAGCGGGTGCCGACGTTCACGCGCCATCTGCGCAACACCGACGGGGGCAGCAGGACCGCCCGGATTCTTGTTCCCCGCGGTGATCGCTCGGCGAGCGCCGTCTGCACCGCGCTCACCGCTCCGCGCAGTTCCTGGCCGGTGAGCGGGTGCTTTGCGTATCGGGCGTGCTCCTCGACCGTGCTGAGCAGGTTCACACCGGCCTGCGCCTTGTCCCGGAGCCGCTCCTTGGTGACCAGGCGCTCGACCGTCGCGCGGGGCGTCTCCGCCTCGTCGGTCGGGACGTGGTAGTCGAACATCAGGTCGACCAGCTCGTCCCACGCCTTGTGCGCTTCGGTGCGGGCCCGAGCGTACGACGGATCGTCGGGCGGCAACGGCACCACTTCCATCCCGCCCGACGAACCGTACGAGACGGGCGTGGACGGACCGGTCGAGGCGAACGCCAGGCGCCTTGTCCGGGTGCGGCTGCGGGCGATCGCCGGGCTCAGCAGCAGCAGAAGCAGCAGCAGGCCGCCGCCTACCCAGAGCGCGGCCTTGACCAGGTCCCGCACGTTGACGCCCTGCGCCTTGGGGGTGGTGTCGACCGTGCCCGGGTTGTTGCCATGGTCGGTGCCGGGAGCGGCCGCGGTCTCGGACGCGTTCGGGCCGGGGAGGCCGCCCGGCCGGTTCGGCAGGTCGTCGCCGGTGACGTCGTTGGCTGCCCGCGGCACGTACGACGGGACGACCGAGCCGCCGATCGACGCCGGCGGGGTCGCGTCGAACGGCAGCCAGCCGTAGCCGGGGAAGTACACCTCGGTCCAGGCGTGCAGGTTGAAGTTCGTCAGCGTCATCGTGTCGCCCTGCCGGGTGCCGCCCCGAGCGAAGCCGAACGCGACCCGCGACGGGATCTTCGCCTCGCGCAGCATCCAGCCGAACGCGGCGGCGTACTGCGCGCAGTAGCCCCTCTTGTTCTGCAGGAAGTCGACGATCTTGCTCCCGCTGGTGTCCGCGCCGGTTGTCGTGTCGTACGTGAAACCGTTGGACGGCGAGAAGAAGTTCATGATCGTCATGACTTTGTCGTACTGCGTCGTCTTGCCCTTGGTCAGGTCGGCGACCAGGTTCTTGACGTAGTTGTTCGCGGGTGCGGTGAGCACGTCCCGCAGCTCCGCGGCGTTGGCGTTCAGCGGCTCGGCGCCGCGCAGATCGTCGGGGAGGATGTCCGGCCGGACGTATTCGACCGTGTACTTCTTCTTCGCCGTCGACTGCTTGTTGGAGTACACCACCGTGGTCTTGCTGTCGAACGACCAGTTGTTGTCGACCCGCTCGATCTTGGTCGGCCAGGTGTAGATGGGCAGGAAGTAGATGGCCAGCTCGTTGGTGACCTCGATGTTGGCCTTGTACGTGTTGGTCTTGACCGACGAGTTCCAGGCCGGGCCGGCCAGTCCGGAGCCGACGGGCTTGCCGCCGCTGATCGGCCTGGCGCTGAAGCCCTGGTTGGTCAGCGTTTCCAGCACGTTGAAGCGCAGGTACTCCGGACTCTTGTCGTTGACGTTGGTCACCTTGACCATGTCGAACGCCTTGTTCCGGTTGAGCTGCCCTTCGAGCAGGGCGAACATGCTCACCGAGCGGCCGCCACCGCCGTGCCCGCCGATGCCCGGACCGCCGCCGGCCCCGCTGCCGAACTGGCTGAGGATGCCGGCCGGCATGGCGAACGGCAGGAGCGGCAGCGTTACCGCGGCGAGCACACCGATCGCGCCGAGGCGCTGACCGGCGGCGGCGAGCGGCGACGGCTCCCACAGGTCGACGTCGCGCCCGTCGCCGGTGAACCGGCGCCCGAAGCGGCGCACCCGGTCGACGTTGTCGGTGACGAGCAGCCACAGGAAGCCGATCGCGCCGAGCGCGAACGGGAACCAGCTGGTGCTCTCGGTGGTGACGGTGACCGGCACCGAGTAGATCGCGAGCATCGGCAGGCCGGCGAGTGCCGGCCGGCGCAGTACGACCGCGAACAGGTCGACCATGAGCGCGACCACGGCGACGCCGAGCGCGGCCAGGAACAGGAAGCCTTCCCGGTTGCCGACCGGTGTGGCGAACTCGCTCATCTCGACCGACGCGGTCTTCAGCAGTGAGCCGAAGTGGGCGATCGTGCCGGGCGACGGCAGGATGCCGAGGAACTCCTCCCCGCTGGAGAAGAGCCAGGTCAGTGCGAACAGCCCGGAGACCGCCATCGCCAGGGTCGGCGCCCAGTTCGGCGCGCGCAGGCTGCGCACCAGCACGGCCACCCCGCACATGACGGCGAGCACCAGGAACGAGCGGAACGCCCACGTGTACTTGTCGAAGACGTTGATCAGCGGCAGCGCGGCGAGGAACGCCGAGCCGGCGGCGATCAGGGTGAGGTGCTTGCGTTGGTTCACCGAACGCCTCCCGCGACGCTCTCCGCGGACGCGGCCCGCCAGGCGAAGCCCTGCGACCCCCGTCCTGCCTGCGGCCACAGCGCGGGCAGCTTGGCCCCGTGCGGTACCTCGACGACCCGCCATCCGCTGCGCAGCAGGGCGAGCGCCGCCACACCGTACGACCGGTCGGCCTCCTCCCGCGCCGCGGTCGGCAGGTTGAGCCACGTCGACGAGTCGACGAACAGCGCGACGCAGGTCGCGTTGTTGGCCCGAAACCCGGCCAGCAGCTCCGCTTCGGCCGACGACAGCAGGCCGAAGATGCCGATGATGAGCCCGCCGTCGTTGCGCCGGCGGACCCGCTCGATCAGCGTGCCGATGTCGCCGCGCTGGGCCGGCCGCACGTCGGCGAGCTGGTCGAGCAGCGGGCCGTCGCCGTCGATCTCGGTCGCGTCGACGTCCACACCAGCGTCGGTGACCAGGCGCATCTTGTAGCCCGCGTGACGCAGGTGCACCGCGATGCTCGCCGCCGCGGACACCGCCCACTCGAAGCTCGCCGTCGGCCCCTCGCCGCGGTGCGCGCCCGCCCGGGTGTCGAGCACGACGGTCGCCCGGCTCTCCCAGGGCTGCTCCTCCCGGCGGACCATGAGCTCGCCGGTGCGCGCCGTCGAGCGCCAGTGCACCCGGCGCAGGTCGTCGCCGTAGCGGTACTCCCGGGTGGCGGCGTCGTCCTCGCCGTGCACGGCCACCGACCGGGCACGGCTCTCGCCGGATCCGGCGAACTCGCCGGCCAGGCGCACGGAGGGCAGCGGCACGACCTGCGGGATGACGGTGAGCCGGTCGACGGACGGAAACGCCCTGGTCAACTCGCACAGCCCGAACGGGTCGGTGAGCCGCACGACGAGCGGGCCGACCTCGTAGCGCCCGCGGACGTCGGCGCGGACCGTGTAGGCCACCGAACTGGCCTGGTGCGCGCCGAGCTTCTCGAGCACCAGGCGGGGGCGGCTGCCCAGTGCATACGGCAGCCGGTCCTCGAGCAGCATCGTGCCCGTGGGCAGGCGGGACAGGTTCTGCAGCCGCAGGATGACCCGCGCACTGGCGCCGACCTGCACGCGGTGGGGGTCGAGCGTCCGGCTGCACGACAGGCGGTAGCGGGTGCGCCCGACATACGCCGCCGACAACAGTGGCAGCGCGGCGAGCAGCACCGCGACCCGGAGCAGATCACGCTCGCCGAGGATCAGCGAGGCGATGAGGGCCGCTGCGGCGGCGGCCAGGAAACTGCGACCCCGTGTGGTGAGCCCCCGCAGCGCCTCGCGCATGTTCAGCGGCCTCCGTACTGCTGTCCGCGCGAACGCGTGTCGTACGGCGACCGGGGTTGCCGGTCGGACGGCAGCGGCAGGCGGTGCACGAGCTCGGCGATGATCGCGTCGGTGGTCCGGCGGGACAGCTGGGCCTCGGCGGTCGGGATGACGCGGTGGGCGAGGACCGGCACGGCCAGGGCCTGCAGGTCGTCGGGGAGCACGAACTCGCGGCCTTCCAGGGCGGCGACGGCGCGGGCGGTGCGCAGCAGCTGCAGCGTGGCGCGGGGCGACGCGCCGAGGCGCAGCTCGCCGGACTCGCGCGTGGCGGTGACGATGTTGACTGCGTACTGCTTCACGGTGTCGGCGACGTGCACGTCACGGACGGTGGCGATCATCCGCCGCATCATGATGGCGTCGGAGACCGGCATCAGGTCGTCGAGCGCGTCGTGGCGGCCGTGCACGTCGAGCATGGCGAGCTCGGCGCCCATGTCGGGGTAGCCCATCGCGATCCGGGCGGTGAACCGGTCGCGCTGCGCCTCCGGCAGCGGGTAGGTGCCTTCCATCTCGATCGGGTTCTGCGTCGCGATGACCATGAAGGGCACCTGCAGCGGATAGGTCGCGCTGTCGACCGTGACCTGCCGCTCCTCCATGCTCTCCAGCAGCGCCGACTGCGTCTTCGGCGAGGCGCGGTTGATCTCGTCGCCGACGACGATGTTGGCGAACACCGCACCCGGCTTGAACTCGAAGTCGTGCGTCTCCTGGTTGTAGACGCTCACCCCGGTGACGTCGCTGGGCAGCAGGTCGGGGGTGAACTGGATGCGGCGCACCGAACAGTCGATGGACCGGGCGAGCGCCTTGGCGAGTTTGGTCTTGCCGACGCCGGGAACGTCCTCGATGAGGAGGTGGCCCTCAGCGAGCAGCACGGCCAGAGCCAGCCGCACGGTGGCGGTCTTGCCCTCGATGACTTGCTCGATGTTGGCAACGATCGCATCGGTCGCGGCGCGGAACTCGGGGGTGGGGAGCGGGGCTCCGAGTTCCTCGAACGTGCGGTGCCTGGTCAACTGGCCTCCTCATGGTCGTGCCGTGGCCACCGTCAGGTGTTAGACCCATAGGTGAACCGCCCGGTTGCGCCGAATCGTTGTCATCGGAACGCAACCAGCGCCGGTGGTATCCCCTCAGGCTAGCCGGGGAATTGACACCGCGCCGGACGGGATTCCGTCATTGCGGACATCCTGCCCCGGACGCGTCAGGCGAATTTAGCGCGGCCGTGAAGCGGCGATGAAGCGGGTCGTACGTACCCTCGCAAATGCCCCACAAACGGATCTGCGGGTATGTCGGTTGCGGTCGATTCGTGCAGACTGTTGCGGTGAATGACGGGCAGCTCCTCAACGGCCGGTATCGGCTCGCCCGGCAACTCGGCGAGCACGGCGACCCGGTGGACTGGCGGGCGCACGACGAGGTCCTCGGCCGGGAGGTCACGGTCAGGATCCTGGCCACCGCCGACGACGAGCGGCGCCGCCGCATCCGCAGCGAAGCGCGGGCCGCCGCGCGTCTTTCGCACCCGAACATCATCGGTGTCCACGACGACGGCCGGACCCCGGACGGCAGCCCCTTCGTCGTGATGGAACTGCTGCGCGGCCCGACCCTCGCGGAACGCCTCGCCGCCGGACCGCTGCCGGCCGCGACCGCGCTCCGCTTCTGCGCCCAGGTGGCGGCCGGTCTGGCCGCCGCACACGCCCAACATCTCGTGCACGGCGATGTCACGCCGGACAATGTCGTCCTCGCGGGCGAAACGGCCAAGGTCATCGGATTCGGTATCACCGGATTCACCGGATCCGCATCCGCCGACGGGCCCGGCGCCGCCGGTTCCGGCCCGGCCGATGACGTCCACGCCCTCGGCGCGTTGCTGCGCCAATGCCTGCCCGGCCTCGGCGAAGGCGGAACGGCGCCGGAGATCCAGGAGTTGTACCAGCGCTGCCTCGCCGACGACCCCGCGGACCGCCCGGCCGCCGCCGAGGTGGTGACCGTCCTCGCCGGGGCCGCCGGGTTGACGGTACTGCCGGTGCGTCCCCTGCCGGCCCGCGTTCCCGGTGCCGCGTTGGCCCCGGCGCCGGTACGGTCCACCGGTGGGACGGGCAGGACGGCCCGTGCGGTCGGGATCTGGGCCGGCCCGCCGGCCTACGACCTCGACACCTTCCACGATCGGCGGCGCATGCGGCTCGCCGCGGCGATGACCGCCGCGGCCGCACTGCTGCTGGCGTCGTTCGTCCTGACCCGCGCCGCGAGCGCGCCGGACGGCACGGTCGAGGCGGTGCCCGGGATGCCCGGCGTGGTCGGACCGGTGGTGCCGGACCGGCCGACCGGCCCCGCGGTGCCGCCGGGCACGGACACCGGCCAGCCCGGCCAGCCCGGGGACCAGACGACCGACCAGACGACCGACCAGACGACCGACCAGTCGACGGACCAGTCGACGGGCCGGACGACCGGCGGCGGGGCGCAGGGCGGCGGCACCGAGGCGGGCGCCGCCACCAGTCGGCTCGTCAACCGCGCCGGCACCGGCCGGGCCGTGGTCGACAGCGGCGAACAGGCAGGCGGCGGCTCGGCGGGCAGCGGCGGCGGGGCCACGGCCGGACCCACGCCCGGTGCGAACCCCACCACCCCGGCGCCGGCGAAGCAACTGCACCTGCCGACGCTCGGTGGTGTGATCGTCGCCGTGTGCAACGCCGGCAAGGTGACCGTCCTCGAGGTGGTGCCGGTGCTCGGCGCCCGGCTGATCAGCGCGCAGTCCGGCGCCCGTGACGCCGCGCGGGTCGAGATCGACCTGGCCGGCGTGCGCCTGCGGTTCACCGTGACCTGCGCGGCCGGCCTGCCGGTCGCCACCCCGCTCTGACCCGCGCCGGGTGCCCGCGGGCCACCCCGCCCACGGGCACCCGGCGGAAACGCGGTCCGTGGGTTCCCGCACGCTGCGCTACACTCCGTGGTATGACCCGGGCGGTCCGGCTTCTTAGCGAGCCGTGCTGACGCACTAGCTGCGACGGCACGGCGACCCCTCCTGCGTGAGGGGTTTTTTCATGCCCGGACAATGCTGGGGAATCCCGAGAACTGAGGTGGGGACAGTCATGAGCGAGGCAGTGACCGACGGAGCGGTCGACATCCCGCCGTACCGCTATACCGCGGCGATGGCGGGCGACATCGAGGCATGCTGGCAGGACTACTGGTCCGAGCAGGGCACGTTCCAGGCCCCGAACCCGACCGGCCCGTTCAGCGATCCGAACCACCCCCGTGCCGGGGCGCCGAAGCTGTACGTGATCGACATGTTCCCCTATCCGTCGGGCGCGGGCCTGCACGTCGGTCACCCGTTGGGGTACATCGGCACCGACTGCTACACGCGGTACTTCCGCATGGTCGGCTACAACGTCCTGCATCCGATGGGCTTCGACGCGTTCGGCCTGCCCGCCGAGCAGTACGCCGTGCAGACCGGCACACACCCGCGCACCACGACCGAGGCCAACATCGAGCGGTACCGCAGCCAGCTGCGCCGCTTGGGCCTGGCCTACGACGACCGGCGCAGTGTCGCGACGACCGACACCGAGTTCTACCACTGGACCCAGTGGATCTTCCTGCAGATCTTCAACTCGTGGTTCGACACCGACCTGCGCAAGGCGCGGCCGATCGCGGAGCTGATCGAGCAGTTCGAGGCGGGCACCCGGGCGACGCCGGACGGGCGGGCCTGGGCCGGCCTGTCCGCGGTCGAGCGGCGGCAGATCGTCGACGACCACCGGCTGGCCTACATCTCCGAGGCGCCGGTCAACTGGTGCCCGGGGCTGGGCACGGTGCTGGCCAACGAGGAGGTCACGCCCGACGGACGCAGCGAGCGGGGCAACTTCCCGGTCTTCAAGCGCAGCCTGCGCCAGTGGATGATGCGCATCACCGCGTACGGTGACCGGCTGCTGGACGACCTGGACCGGCTGGACTGGCCGGACAAGGTCAAGACGATGCAGCGCAACTGGATCGGCCGGTCGCGCGGCGCGCACATCGAGTTCCCGACCGAGGCCGGCACGCCGATCCGGGCCTTCACCACGCGCCCCGACACCCTGTTCGGCGCGACGTACATGGTGCTGGCCCCCGAGCACGAGCTGGTCGACGCGATCGTGCCGGCGGCGTGGCCGGGCGGTACGGCCAACGAGAAGTGGACCGGCGGCAAGGCCACGCCCGCCGAGGCGGTCGCCGACTACCGCGCCTTCGCGGCGGGCAAGACCGACGTCGAGCGGCAGGCCGACGCGAAGGAGAAGACCGGCGTCTTCACGGGTGCGTATGCCACCAACCCGGTCAACGGCGCGAAGATCCCGATCTTCATCGCCGACTACGTGCTGGCCGGCTACGGCACGGGCGCGATCATGGCGGTGCCCGGCCAGGACGAGCGGGACTGGGAGTTCGCCGAGGTCTACGAGCTGCCGATCATCCGGACGGTACAGCCCAGCGAGGGCTTCGACGGCAAGGCGTTCCACGGCGAGGGCCCGGCGATCAACTCCGGCTTCCTGGACGGGCTGGACATCGCCGACGCCAAGGCGAAGATCATCGAGTGGCTGGAGGCCAACGGCCACGGGCAGGGCGCGATCACGTACCGGCTGCGCGACTGGCTGTTCAGCCGCCAGCGGTACTGGGGCGAGCCGTTCCCGATCGTCTACGACGCGACCGGCATGCCTGTCGCGCTGCCCGAGTCGATGCTGCCGGTGACCCTGCCGGACGTCGAGGACTTCTCGCCGCGCACGTTCGACATCGACGACGCCGACTCGATGCCGGAGACGCCGCTGTCCCGGGCCAAGGAGTGGGTCGAGGTCACGCTGGACCTGGGCGACGGCCCGAAGACGTACACCCGCGAGACCAACGTCATGCCGCAGTGGGCCGGCTCGTCGTGGTACGAGCTGCGCTACCTGGACCCGGCGAACCCCTCCGCGCTGGTCGACCCGGCCAACGAGCGGTACTGGATGGGCCCGCAGCGTGACGGCGACGTCGGCGGCGTCGACCTGTACGTCGGCGGGGTCGAGCACGCGGTGCTGCACCTGCTGTACGCGCGGTTCTGGCACAAGGTCCTGTTCGACCTGGGTTACGTGTCGTCGGAGGAGCCGTTCCGCCGGCTGTTCAACCAGGGGTACATCCAGGCGTACGCGTACAAGGATCCGCGCGGCGTCTACGTGGAGGCCGAGAAGGTCGAGGAGCGGGAGCCCGGCAAGTACTTCTACGGCTCCACCCCGGTGGAGCGCGAGTACGGCAAGATGGGCAAGTCGCTGAAGAACGTCGTCACGCCCGACGAGATGTGCGAGCGGTACGGCGCCGACACCTTCCGCGTCTACGAGATGTCGATGGGCCCGCTGGACGTGTCGCGTCCGTGGGAGACCCGGGCGGTCGTCGGCGCACACCGCTTCCTGCAGCGCGTCTGGCGCCTGTTCGTCGACGAGCAGACCGACGCTCCGCGGGTGGTCGACGGCGCGGTGGACGACGAGACCCGGCGGCTGCTGCACCGTGTGATCGACGGCGTGCGGGTCGACATCGAGGAGATGCGCTTCAACACGGCCATCGCCAAGCTGATCGAGCTGACCAACCGGGTCACGCAGGTGTCCTCGGCGGGCACGGCGCGCGAGGTGGCCGACCCGCTGGCGCGGATGATCGCGCCCTTCGCCCCGCACCTGGCCGAGGAGCTGTGGCAGCGGCTGGGCAACGAGTCCTCGATCGCATACGCCGACTTCCCGGCCGCAGAGCCCGCGTTCCTGGTCGCCGAGTCGGTGACCTACCCGGTCCAGGTCAACGGCAAGGTCCGCGGCAAGATCGAGATCGCCGCCGACGCGCCCGAGGATGCCGTACGCGAGGCAGCCCTGACCGCGGTCGAGTCCCACCTGGCCGGCAAGCAGCCCAGGAAGGTCATCGTCGTGGCGGGCCGCATGGTCTCCGTGGTGGTCTGATCCCGGGTTCGGCAAAACGCTCGTGGCCCGGCACCCGCGAAGTCCTCGCAGGTGCCGGGCCGCGGCGTTCGTAGTTGCCGGCCCCCGCAGCCGTCGCACGTCGTGCGTCTTTGCGTGTCCGGGTTGTGCCACTCATCCGGGTGGGGGTCGAGGGCGACCCGCTCGGGTGGCTCGCTGGCGGGCTGCGGTGGGTCACGGCGTCCGAGTGTGGCGAGCGCAGCGGCCTGACGCGCCGGTGGTGGGTTACGGCGGCCGCAGGTCACGGCGCCGGCCGTGGTGAGCACAGCGACCCGGGCGGTGCTGGAGGTCGAGCGTCTCGGGCTGGTGGTGCTGGAGGTCGAGCGCCTCGTGCAGGGAGTGGGCGGTGGCCAGAGGGGGCGCGTCTCGCTCGGGTAGCTCGCTGGCGGGCTGCGGTGGGTCACGGCGTCCGAGTGTGGTGAGCACGGCGACCCGGGTGGTGCTGGAGGTCGAGCGCCTCGGGCAGGGCAGCGGGCGGTGGCCAGCGGGGGCGCGTCTCGCAGGTGGTGCCAGAGGCCGAGTGCCTTGCTCAGGCGGTGTCGGGCGGTGGTCGGGCGCCTTGCGTAGGCGGTGCCGCCCAGTGGCCGGAGGCCGATCCGCGTCCTGCGCCCTTGGTCAGCCGCGACGCACTGGCTGCTGCGATCTGTGGCCGCTTCCCGCCCCCATGACGCGCTGCCCGGGGACATTCCAGACATCTTGGTGCATCGACGTCGGGCGATGCGTTCGGTTCCTCATGATCCCGGAGACTTTTGGTCGCTCAGCCAGCGCAAAGTCTTCGGGATCATGAAACGATGCCCGCCATCGCCTCGACGTCCATCGATTGTGTCCCGATATGTGGTTCGCGGCACCGTTCGGGGTCCGACGGCTGGCCGGACTGAGTCGCGCGGCGCCGAAGCCGTCGGGAGCGGACACTCCCGACGGCGGCGAGCGGGGTCAGCGGACCGCGGACAGGCGCTCCTCGCGCAGGCGGGTCGGCCAGCGGTCGTCGATCGGCTCCAGCGTCAGGCCGGTCGCCCAGCGCAGCAGCAGGTCGGCGAGTGCGGGGTTGCGGGCCAGGGCGGGGCCGTGCGAATACGTGCCCAGGATCTTGCCGTGCCAGGCGCCCTCGGACGTGCCGTCGTTGCCGATGCCCGACGCCACCCGGGCCACCGGGCGGACGCCCTGGCCCAGGTGGGTGCGGCCACCGTGGTTCTCGAAGCCGGTCAGCGTCGGCAGTCCCAGCATCGGGTCGCACTCGCCGGTCAGCTCGCCGACCGCCCGGGTCTCGCCGCGGTCCGACGTGATGTCGAGCAGGCCGAGGCCGGCGCACTGGGTGCCCTTGGCGAAAAAGGAATGGCCCATCAGCTGGTAGCCGGCGCAGACCGAGAACACCGTCGCGCCGCGGTCGATCGCCCTGTGCAGGCCGCCGTCGCTGATGAGGCGCTGCGCGGCCAGCGCCTGCGGGCCGTCCTCGCCGCCGCCGATCAGGTAGACGTCGCCGTCCGACGGGACCGGGTGGTCGGCCCGGACCTCGGCGCACTCGACCGGCAGGCCCCGCAGGTCGGCGCGCCGGGCGAGGATCAGCAGGTTGCCCCGGTCGCCATAGGTCGACAGCAGGTCGGGGTACAGCCAGATGAGGCGAAGGTGCGACTCAGTTGACACGGTCCAGCTCCGCTCGGATGTCCTGGAATGCGGTGTAGTTGGCGATGACCTCCAGGCGGCCCGGAGGCACCAGGGACAGTGCCTGCCCGAACGACTTCACGTGCTCGAACGGCACCTCGTTGACCTCCAGGCGCACGGCCAGGTCCATCGCCCGGTCGCCGGTCACCAGGACCCGCCGGCCGCGCAGCGGGGAGAAGTCGACGTCGTAGAGCCACGACGTGTCGAGGCCGTCAGGGTCGCGGGCGTTGATCGACAGCAGGGTCGGCACGTCCTCGGCCATGTCGAACGCCTCCAGCCAGCCGGCCGGGTTCTTCGACAGCAGCAGCCGGATGGTGCGCCCGTCGCGGACCACCGTGGCGTAGCGGCCGGCGATGGAGGCGACCTTCGACAGCTCGGGGACGCCCTTGGCCGGCGGGACGCCGAACTGCGCGGCCACGGCCAGGGCGGTCGCGGCGTTCGCGCGGTTGACCCGGCCGGGGAGCTGGAGCTCGATGTGGTGATACGTCCCGGTGTTGTCGACGACGCCGTCGCCGCTGACCGTCCAGTGGGGGATCGGGCGCGTCAGGTTGCCCTGCACGCAGGACCACTGCTCGCCGTTGCGCTCGATGGACGCGCCGCACTCCGGGCACACCCACGAGTCGTCGTGGAACCGCTGGCCGGCGGCGACCCAGGTGACCGGGGTGCCCTCGGCGACGGCCTTGCCGGCCGCCCAGACCACCATCGGGTCGTCGGCGTTGGCGACGAGGTGCAGCCCGCGGCCGGGGAGCGCGTCGCGCCACAGGGCCGCCATCATGGCGACCTCCTTGGCCCGGTCGAGCTGGTCGCGGCTCAGGTTGAGCAGTGCGACGACCTTCGGCCCGGTCTGGTCGAGCACCTGCTTGAGGTAGTGCTCGTCGACCTCCAGCACCGCGTAGGGCGTGGCGCCGGCCTTCGCCAGGGCCGACGTGTGCCCGGTCGGCATGTTGGCACCGAGGCTGTTGGTGGCGACCGGGCCGAGCACGCCCATCGCCGCCGCGGTGAGCCGTGTCGTGGTGGTCTTGCCGTTGGTGCCGGAGATCAGGGCGATCTGGCGGCCCGCGGCGAGTTCGGCGAGCAGGTTGGGGTCGATCATCAGGCCGATCCGGCCACCGATGACCGAACCGTCCCCCCGGCCGGTGGCGCGGGACAGCGCGGCGGCACCGCGCGATATCGAGGTGGCGAGCTTGGCCCGCATCGGCAGCTTGTTGTCCGTCATCTCGCTTCCACGGTGTTCGGGATGCGCTGACCCTACCCGGCCGCCGCGACACTCCCAATCAGCCGACCCTCCCGAGCGCTCCCGCGGCAGTCCCGGGGAGCCCCCCACTTGACCCCACCGTCGAGCCCGGAATTGCTCCACTTTCCTCCACCGCGGCGCGGCGCGAGTGGACGACCTCGGCGAAGTCGGCCCTCGTGGGGTGTTTCGCCCGATTTGCGGCCTGACCGAACCGCTGGAATCACCCATCGGCGGAACGGTCAGCTCCACCGTCCTCCACCCGGCCTCACCCTGTTTGACGTGGGAATTCTTCACGGACCCCGGTGTCGCGTCGGGCGGTTTTCCGTTGACGGTGGAGGGAAGTGGAGTACAGTGGAGCGCGATGGCGGAGCCGGGGGGCTCGGCCGGCCCCGGGGGGACCGCTTGCGGTGGGAAGGGGTGGTTGTCGATGTTTCTCGGCACCCACACTCCCCGCCTCGACGAAAAGGGCCGGTTGATCCTGCCGGCCAAGTTCCGGGATGAGCTGGCGGGAGGTGTCGTGATCACCAAGGGACAGGAGCGCTGCCTCTACGTGTTCCCGACCGCCGAGTTCGGCCGGATCGCCGAGCAGCTTCACGCACAGCCGATGACCCACAAAGCCGCCCGGGCCTACAGCCGGGTGTTTTTCGCCAGCGCTCACGACGAGGTTCCCGACCGGCAGGGTCGGGTCACCATCCCGCAGCATCTCCGCGAGTATGCCGGGCTGGACCGCGAGCTTGTCGTGATCGGTGCGAGCACCCGGGTGGAGATCTGGGACCGGCAGTCGTGGGACACCTACCTCGCCGAAAGCGAAGAGGACTTCGCTGGAATCGAGGAGGGGGTGCTGCCGGGCGGGCTGTGAGGTCCATCTGCAGACACCGAGATCGCCGTACCGCGAGTTCTCCAGCCGCTCCAATGTCCTGACGCCACTTCCCCGGCGCCAGGGCGGAGTGAGCGGATGGGGAGCTGGCGGTACGGCGCTCGTGCACTACCGCACCTGTGCGCGTGATCGGGATTGAGGAACGAGCGCGCTGGGCATGCAGGATCAGCAGTATCGGCGGGCCGCGAACCCGCCGCGGTAGGGGGTCGACGATGGGGGAGCGGGACATTCATGTTCCCGTGCTGCTCGAGCGCTGCCTCGAGCTGCTCTCCCCAGCGCTGGCCCGGCCGGGCGCGTTGTACCTCGACGCCACGCTCGGCCTCGGAGGTCACGCCGAGGCCGTGCTGCGCGCGCACCCGCAGGTGCGCCTGCTCGGCCTGGACCGTGACCCGCAGGCGCTGGGCCTTGCGGGTCAGCGGTTGGCGCCGTTCGCCGACCGGATCCGCCTTGTGCACGCCGTTTACGACGAGCTGCCCGAGGTGCTGGACGGCGAGCAGATCGACGGGGGCCTGTTCGACCTGGGCGTCTCGTCGATGCAGTTGGACGACGCCACCCGCGGGTTCGCCTACGCCCAGGACGCACCGCTGGACATGCGCATGGACCAGACCCGCGGCATCACCGCGGCCGAGGTGGTCAACACCTACAGCCATGGTGACCTGGCCCGGGTCCTCCGGGTGTACGGAGAGGAGAAGTTCGCCTCCCGTATCGCCCAGTTCGTCGTCCGGGAACGGGCCAAGGCCCCGCTCACGAGTTCGGCCCGCCTTGCCGAGCTTGTCCGCGAGGCCATCCCCGCACCGGCACGACGGACCGGCGGTCACCCGGCCAAGCGCACGTTCCAGGCGCTCCGCATCGAGGTCAACGGCGAGCTCGCCGCCCTCGGGCGGGCCGTTCCGGCGGCGCTCGACGCGCTGAAGCCGGGCGGGCGTCTGGTGGTGATGTCGTACCAGTCGCTCGAGGACCGCCTGGTCAAGCAGGCGATCGCCGAGCGGACCCGCTCGACCGTGCCGGTCGAGTTGCCGTTCGAGCCGCCCGGCAGTGAACCCGAGCTGCGGGCGCTCACCCGGGGGGCCGAGCTTCCCGACGCGGCCGAAATCGCGGCCAACCCGCGGGCGGCGTCCGTGCGACTCCGCGCCGTGGCGCGACAGGACCGTCCGAACAGGACAGACACATTGGGGGAGGTGTGATGAACGTGACGACACTGCCGGCCGACCGGCAGCGCAGCACTCAGCAGGCAGCACCGCGGTCGGGGGGCCGGACCACGGCGCGTGCGGCTGAGCCGAGGCTCCAGAACAACCTGACCGACGGCGCGACGGCGCTTCAGCCGGCGCGCGAGACCACGACGCCGGTCGGCACGCCCGCCAAGAAGACGTCCACCCGGTTGCGGGTGGCGCCGCCGGCGCCGGTCAGTGCGCCGCGGGCGCCCTTCGTGGCGCTCGTGCTGGTGCTGGTGCTCGCCGGCGTCATCGGCATCCTGGTGCTCAACACCAGGATCGCCGAGAACGCCTTCAAGCTCGACGCGTTGAAGACCAAGCAGTCCAGCCTCGACCAGGACGAGCAGCGGCTGCGCAGCGACCTGGCCAACAAGGAGTCGCCGGTGACCCTCGCGTCGCGGGCGAAGCAGCTGGGTCTGGTGCCCTCGCGCACCCCGGCCTTCCTGCTGCTGCCCGACGGCACCAAGTTGGAGATGCCCGGTCCGGGCAAGTAGTCAGGCGGTTTCCAAGTCCATAGTGGACAGACGACGGGAAGTTCAGGACGATGGCGGGCGACACTCCTGATCGGCGGAGCAGCACGGAACGCCGGGACGCGGCCGATCGTGGAGTGGACGGGCGTCAGAGGACGGGCGGTCGCGCGGGCGCGGGGGGTGCCGGCGCGACCGCCCGTTCCCGCACGGGGGGCGAAAGGAACCGCAGCGGCGGCGGCACGGGCGAGCCGCCGGTGCGCGGCACCATGTCCGAGGCCCGGCGGTTCACACCGCGGGGCCGGTCGGTCCGCGACGCGTCGGTGGAGGCCGGCGGCCGCGGCGACCCCTTCCGCCCGGCGCTGGAGGTCCTCCAGGGCGGCCGTTCGGGCCAGCCGCGCCGGACGAACCCGCAGAAGACCGCACGCCAGGCGAACCCGCAGCAGGCGACACCCCAGAAGGCGGCACCCCAGAAGACGGCGCAGCGCCGGACCACGAGGACGGCCGAGCGGACCGTCGCCGCCACGCCCGTGAAGGGTGGCACGGCCCGTACCGCCGCGGCGAAACGGACAGCGACCCGGGGAACCACGCCCGTCCGGAAGCCCCGCAAGCGGAGCCGGGTCAAGGTCCCGCGGCTGGCCCGGCGGCCCAAGCTGCCGAAGCTCGCCGAGCCGCGCCGCCGGCTGCGCCTGGCCACCGTGCTCGCGCTGCTGATGTTCGGCGCGATCGGGGTGCGGCTGATCCAGTTGCAACTGACCGACGCCAGCGCCTACGCCGCCGCGGGACTCAAGGACCGCCTCGTCAAAGAGGTGCTGCCCGCGTCGCGCGGCGCGATCCTGGACCGCAACGGCAAGATCCTCGTGCACTCGGTCGAGACCCGGTTCGTCGCCGCGGACCCGATGGCCGTCAAGGATCCCGAGGAACTCGCCGACAAGCTGTTCACGATCCTCGCCAAGTACGGCGTCCTGCGCTCCGACCTGGTCCGCAAGATGACGCCGCACAAAGCCGCGGACGGCAAGACCAACGTGCGCTTCGAGTATCTCGTGCACCAGATCGACGTCGCCGACGGCGACCGCATCAAGGCGCTCGGCGTCGGCGCGCTGCGGGTCTCCCGCGACGAGCGCCGCGAGATCCCCGGCAACGACCTGGCGTCCAACATCATCGGGTTCACCAGGAAGAGCGACATGTCCGGCCAGCTCGGCATCGAGCAGCAGTTCGACGCCCAACTGCGTGGCATCGACGGCCTCCACGTGTACGAGCGGGGCGGGGGCGACCTGGACAAGCCGCTGCCGCGGGGGTACGACGAGCTGAAGCCGGCCCACCCGGGCAGCTCGGTCGAGCTGACGGTCGACGCCGACCTGCAGTACTCGATCCAGAACACGCTCTTCGAGCGCATGCAGCCGCTGAACGCCAGTTTCGCCACGGCCATCGTGCTGGACGCCAGGACGATGGAGGTCATGGCGATGGCGAGCTACCCGTCGTTCGCCGCGGCGGACCCCGGCAAGTCGCCGCCCGGCCAGCTCAAGGACCAGTGCACGGCGACGGTCTTCGACCCCGGCTCGATCCACAAGGCGATCATCATGGGTGCCGCGCTGCAGGAGGGCATCATCACTCCCTCCAGCACGGTCACCGTCAACTCCGAGGTGAGGAAGGGCGGCGTCAGCTACAAGGACCACCCGCCGCAGAAGAACGGCACGCAGATGACCATCCCGGGCATCCTGGCGCTGTCGTCGAACGTCGGCACGATCGCCGTCGCCGATCGGCTCGGCAAGGACAAGGTGTTCGAGTACCAGCGGAAGTTCGGCCTCGGTGAGCGGACCGGCGTCGGCCTGCCCAACGAGTCGGCCGGCCTGCTGCAGCCGCCGGAGAAGTGGAGCGGCTCCGACCCGGGCTCGATCCCGATCGGCAACGGCTTCGCCACGACGGCGATCCAGATGGCCGCCGCGTACGGCGCGATCGCCAACGACGGCCTCTGGGTGCAGCCCACCCTGGTCCGCAAGATCATCACTCCGGACGGCTCGGCGACGAAGCCGCCGGCCCAGCAGACCCGCCGGGTGCTCGACCCGCAGCACGCCCAGGAACTGCGCGTCATGCTGGAAGGTGTCACCACGCTCGACGAGGCGACCGGCCGCCAGGCGTCGATCCCGGGGTACCGGATCGCGGGCAAGACCGGCACGTCGAAGCTGGCGGAGAATGGCGGGTACGCGTCCGGTGACGTGGTGTCGTTCATCGGCATGGCCCCGGCGGAGGCGCCGCGGTACATCGTGGCGGTGAACGCCCACGTGCCCGGCGGCGGTGGTGGCTCGGTGGCGGCGCCGGTGTTCAAGGAGATGATGGCGGTCACCTTGAGCAACTTCGGTGTCGTGCCCACCGGCACCCAGGCTCCGAAGTTGACGATCTACCCGTGACACCGGGTCTGGCGTCCAGCGGTGGGGCGGGTAGGGTCTGACCCCGTGCCCGGCTATCCCCGTCCGAGGAATGTCCGCCCCGTGCTCATCGCCGAGCTGGGGGGCGTGGGCGATGTCGCTGTCACCGGAGTGACGCACAGTAGCTCTTCGGTTCGCCAGGGTGATCTTTATGCCGCGCTGCCCGGTGCGCGCGTCCACGGCGCACAGTTCATCCCGGAGGCGGTGGCCAACGGGGCGGTGGCGGTGCTCACCGACAGCGCCGGTGCCGCCAGGGCGCAGGGCCTGCCCGCCGTCGTGGTCGACGACCCACGGGCCGCGCTCGGGGACATCGCCTCGAAAGTGTACGGCGAGCCGAGCCGCCGCCTGACCACCGTCGGCATCACCGGGACAGCGGGCAAGACCTCCACCACGTATCTCGTCGAGGCCGGTCTGCGGGCCGCCGGGCACGTCACCGGGCTCATCGGCACCGTCGAGACCCGGCTGGGCGACCTGGTCGTCGAGAGCGCCCGCACCACACCCGAGGCGACGGACCTGCACGCGCTGTTCGCCACGGCGCTGGAGCACGGCGTGCGGTCGATGGTGATGGAGGTGTCCAGCCACGCGCTGGAGCTCGGCCGGGTCGGCGGGGTGCGGTTCGCCGCCGCCGGCTACACCAACTTCGGCCTGGACCACCTCGACTTCCACCCGGACGTGGACGCCTACTACGCGGCCAAGGCACGGCTTTTCGACGGCCGGGCCGCGATCGAGATCCTCAACCTCGACGACGCCAACGTCATGAAGCTGCGCAAGCCCGACACGTGGACGTATTCGGCGGCCGGCACCGAAGGGGCCGACTTCCGGGCGACCGACTTCGCCGTCGACGGCTACACCCAGTCGTTCACGGTGCTCCACCAGGGGCGCTCGGTGCGCTCCGGCGTCCAGCTGCCCGGCCGGCACAACGTCGCCAACGCCCTGCTCGCCATCGCCTCTCTCGTCGCCGTCGGCGTGGAGCTGGAGGTCGCGGCCCCGGCCGTGGCCGCCGCGCCCGGCTCGCCGGGGCGGATGGAGCGGGTCGACGCGCCGGGCGACGTCGTCGGGGTCGTCGACTACGCGCACAAGCCCGACGCCATGGTCGAGGTGCTCGCCGCCCTGCGCACCCTCGCCGCCGCGCGCGGAGGGCGGGTCATCTGCGTCGTCGGCGCCGGCGGGGACCGCGACCGCGGCAAGCGCCCGCTGATGGGCCGGGCCGCCGCCCAGGGTGCCGACCTGGTCGTCGTCACCGACGACAACCCGCGCACCGAGGACCCGGCCGCGATCCGCGCCGAGATCCTCGCCGGGACCCACGAGGGCACCGCCACGGTCGTCGAGGTCGACGGGCGTCGGGCCGCCATCGCCTACGCCGTCGAGCAGGCCAAGCCCGGCGACGTGGTGACCCTGCTGGGCAAGGGGCACGAGCGCGGCCAGGAGGTCAACGGCGAGGTCCTGCCGTTCGACGACCGGGTCGAGCTGGCGGCCGCACTCCGGACGGCGGCGGCCTCGTGATCCCTCTGACGTTGGCGGACATCGCGTCGATCACCGGCGGCGCGCTGCACGGCTCCGACGGCTCACCGGTGGTCGACGGCCCGGTCGAGTACGACTCCCGCAAGGTCAGGCCCGGCGGACTGTTCGTCGCGTTCGTCGGCGAGAAGGTCGACGCCCACGACTTCGCCGCCAAGGCCGTCACCGACGGCGCCGTCGGCGTCCTGGGCAGCCGGCCCGTCCCCGACGTGCCGACGATCGTGGTCGAGGACCCCCGGCACGCGCTGGGCCTGCTCGCACACGCCGTGCTGGAGCGGCTGCCGGAGCTCACCATCGTCGCGATCACCGGCTCCTCCGGCAAGACCAGCACCAAGGACCTCATCGCCAAGCTGCTGGCGGTCCAGGCGCCCACGGTCGCCACGACCGGCTCCGAGAACAACGAGCTCGGCACGCCGTACACGGTCCTCAAGATCACCGCGGAGACCCGTTTCCTGGTGCTGGAGATGGGCTCGCGCGGGGTCGGGCATCTGCGGTACCTCTGCGGCATCGCCCGGCCCGACGTCTCCGTCGTGACCAACGTCGGCAACTCGCACCTCGCCGAGTTCGGCTCCGTCGAGGGCATCGCGCTGGCGAAGGGCGAGCTGGTCGAGGCGCTCGAGCCGGCCGGACTCGCGGTCCTCAACGCCGACGACGACCGGGTGCGCGCGATGGCCGCCCGGACGTCCGCCCGCGTGGTGCTGGCGGGCGAGTCGGAGGCCGCCGAGATACGCGGCACCGACGTGGTCGCGCTGGAGCGCGGCCGGTTCGGCTTCACGCTCCACGTCCCGGGCGCCTCGCCGGTTCCGGTCCGGCTGGCGACCGCGGGACGGCACCAGGTCGGCAACGCGCTCCTCGCCGCCGCCGTGGCGTCGCACGCCGGGGTGGAACCGGCCGCGATCGTCGCCGCCCTCGGTGACCGCGAGGGCTTGTCGACCCGAAGGATGGATGTCTTCGACCGTGCCGACGATGTCACGGTCATCGACGACTCGTACAACGCCAACCCGGCGTCCATGGCGGCGGCGCTGCACGCGCTCGCCGCGGTGGCCGGCGGGCGGCGCAAGATCGCAGTGCTCGGCTCCATGGCGGAGCTGGGCGAGTACGAGCGAGCCGGCCATGAGGAGGTCGGTCGCCTCGCCGCGGAACTCGGCGTCGACCGCCTCATCGCCGTGGGCGAGCAGGCCGCGCCGATCCTGGACGGGGCGGCCGCCGTGGCGAGTTGGGGAGGAGACTCGGTGCTCGTGACCGATCAGGAGGCCGCCGTCGCGCTGCTGCGTGGCTCGCTGCTTCCTCGCGACGTGGTCCTCGTCAAGGGATCGCGGTACCGGACCTGGGACGTCGCCGACGCCCTGCGTTCCCACAATGAGCCGGGCGGGGTGTCCGCCAAGTGAGGGCCGTCTTCGTCGCGGCCTTCGTGGCATTTCTCATCTCGCTGTTCGGCACGCCGATCGCGATCAGGTACTTCACCCGCCTCAAGGCGGACCAGCCCATCCGCTCCGAGGGCCCGCAGACCCACCTCGGCAAGAAGGGCACGCCCACCATGGGCGGCGTGGTGTTCATCTTCGCCACGCTCGTCGCCTACACCGGCGGGCACATCGCGCTGACCACCCTGCCGGAGAAGCAGCTGCGCCCGAGCGGCCCGACCGCCACCGCCGTGGTGCTGCTCGGCCTCTTCGTCTTCACCGGACTCCTCGGCTTCCTCGACGACTACCTCAAGGTCGCCAAGCGCAACAGCGACGGGCTCAACAAGCGCGGCAAGCTCATCGGCCAGGCGCTGATCGGCGCGATCTTCGGGGCCATCGCGCTGTACGTGCCGGCGACGCAGACCGGCCGGCAGGTCGTCACGACGGTGGCCAGTCCGAAGCTGTCGTGGGTGCACGACATCGACTGGTTCAACATCACCAAGATCGGCGCGGTCATCTTCTTCGTGTTCGTCGTCATGTCGATGTCGAACGCGGTGAACCTGACCGACGGCCTCGACGGTCTCGCGACGGGCACCTCGATCCTGGTCATCGGCAGCTACATGGCGATCGCCTTCTGGCAGTACCGCCACTGGTGCGCCGACGAGTCGTACACGGCCGGCTACTGCTACGACGTGCGCGACCCGTTGGAGATGGCCCTCATCGCCGGCGCCGCGGTGGGCGCCCTGGTCGGCTTCCTGTGGTGGAACACCTCGCCCGCGCGGATCTTCATGGGCGACACCGGCTCGATGGCCCTGGGCTCGCTGATCGCCGGCCTGGCGGTGGCCACGAAGACGATTCTGCTGCTGCCGCTGATGGGCCTGCTGTTCTTCATCATCGTGGTGACCTGGATCATGCAGATCGGCTCCTATCGCACGACCGGCAAGCGCATCTTCCGCATGGTGCCCCTCCAGCACCACTTCGAGCTGGCCGGCTGGAGCGAGGTCAACATCGTGGTCCGGTTCTGGATCATCGCCGGCTTGGGCATGGCCGCCTCCCTGGGCCTGTTCGCGGCCGACTTCCTGCGGGTGATGAGCGGCTCCGGCTGACCTGCGCGACGAGGCGCCCGGGGTGCGACTGACCTGCGTCGCGAGACGGTGGGCAGTTGAACGATGTATCCATGCCGGCGGGCGTTCGCCGGCGTGGATACCCGTTCGCGCGCTCGGTGACGCATCCCGCCCGGCCACCCACGACGTGCCATTGGGTCCAGCCGTGCGAGTCGACCATCGGGGTCGGCCGGGCGGATCTGTCCGGCCGAGGCGCCGCGATGCGGGCCGGTGATGGCGCCCGGCCCTGATGCGGTGCCTTCCGGTGCTTGGCCCCGCGGGCGGGTGATCCTCATCGGATGTTGATCGGGAGCAACGGAAATATCCGACAAGTCGGTGCATAGGCGGCGCGGCGCGACAGCGCCGGGCGACACGCGGAGCGCCGGGTCGGGAACGTGACGGGTCGGACCCCGGATGATGGTCCCCATGCGCGGTGAGGGGGATCAGGAGACGGCAACCGGCGGCGGGTGGCCGACCGCGTGGCTCGACACGCTGCGGGGGCTCCTCGACCGGCCGCTCGCCTCGTACTACCTGCTGCTCTCCAGCGTCGGCCTCTTGGTCTTCATCGGCCTCGTCATGGTCTTCTCCGTCACCAGCATCGACAACTACGCCACCACGGGCAGCCCCTTCACCTCGATCGCCAAGCAGATCCTGTCCGCGGTCGTCGGCCTGATCGCCTTCTGGGTCTGCCAGCGGCTGCCGGTCCGGACGTTCCGCGCGGTGGCGGCACCGCTGATGATCGGTGCCTTCGTCCTCATGGGGTTCGTCGACCTCATGGGCTGGCTGGCCGCCCGGCGCACCCCGCCCGACGAGAAAGTGCAGCCCATCCACCTCGGGCCGATCTGGGTCGACGACCTGTGGCTGCACGTCGGAGGGTTGCAGCTCCAGCCCGCCGAGCTGGCCAAGATCGCGCTCGTGGTGTGGGGTGCCGACCTGCTGGTGCGCAAGGGACGCAGCATCCTGGCGTGGCGCCAGCTGTTCATGCCGCTGTTCCCGGTGGCCGTCGGGCTGCTCGTCCTCGTCGGCTACAACGACCTCGGGTCGATGATCTGCATGGTCGTGCTCTTCACCGGGCTGCTCTGGGCGGCCGGGGCGCGGCTGCCCGTCTTCGCCTGGCTGGGCGGGCTCGCGCTCGCCGGCATCGTGGCGCTCATCCTGCTGCCGTCCGGCAAGGACTACCGGCTCGACCGGATCAAGGTCTTCTTCGACCCGAGCATCGACCCCAAAGCCGAGCACGGGCGGTACCAGTACCTGCGCGGCCTCTGGGCGGTCGCCAACGGTGGTTGGTTCGGCGTCGGCCTCGGCGAGGGGCACCTGAAGTGGGGCCGCCTGCCCAACGCGCACAACGACTTCATCTTCGCGATCGTCGCCGAGGAGCTCGGTGTCGTCGGGTGCCTGGTGGTGCTGCTGCTCTTCGGCATGCTGACGTACACCGGGCTACGCATCGCCAGGAGGGTCGACGACCCCTTCCGCCGGCTCGTCGCCGCGTCGATCACGATCTGGTTCGTCGGCCAGGCGATCATCAACATCGGCGGTGTCGTCGGCCTCATGCCGATCACGGGCCTGCCCCTGCCGTTCATCTCCGACGGCGGCAGCGCGCTGGTGGTGGCGCTCGGCGCGGCCGGGATGCTCACGTCGGCGGCCCGCGCCGAGCCGGACTGCGCGCGAGCCATGCATGCCCGTCCGCCGCGGAAATGGGTGCGACTACTCTGGGCGCCGTTGCCGCCGTTGCCGCGCGCCCGCGCGGACGACGACGGTGAGGCCCCCTCGACACGCGCGACGGGCCGGCCCACGACGCTCTCGGGGTCGACCCGCGGAAGGAGCACCTGATGGCAGCGCTGCGCTCGGTGGTGCTGGCCGGCGGAGGCACCGGCGGACACATCTACCCGCTGCTCGCCTTCGCCGACTGCCTGCGCAGGCACGACCCCGGTCTGCGCATCACCTGCATCGGATCGCCGCGGGGCATGGAGTCGGAGATCATCCCGCAGCGCGGCTACGAGCTGCGCCACGTCCCGGCCTACCAACTGCCGCGGTCGGTGAACATGAACCTGGTCCGCACGCCCGACCGGATGTGGAAGGCGGCGAAGGCGACCCGCGAGATCCTCGACGAGGTCGACGCCGACGCGGTGGTCGGCTTCGGCGGCTACGTCTCCGTCCCCGCCTACCTCGCCGCCTGGCGGCGCAAGACACCCACGATCATCCACGAGGTCAACGTGCCGATCGGCGTGGCCAACAAGATGGGCATGCGGTTCACCAAGCACCTCGTGCTCGGCTTCCCGCACCAGGCGCGGCAGATGCCCGCCGTGGCGAACGCCGCGGTGGTGGGCGTCCCGCTGCGGCAGGGCATCGCCACGCTCGACCGGGCGGCGCTGCGGGCGCGGGCGCGGGCGCACTTCGGGCTCGACCCCTACCTGCCGACGCTGTTCGTGTTCGGCGCGTCGGCCGGCGCCCGGTCGATCAACCTGGCGGTGTCCGGCGCGGCCAAGCACATCACCGCGTCGGGCGTGCAGGTCCTGCACATCATCGGTGCGCGCAACGACGACGTCGAGGTGCCGACCGGCCTCCCCGCGCCTTACGTGAAGATCAAGTTCCTCTCCGAGATGGAGCTCGGTTATGCGGCCGGCGACCTGGCACTCTGCCGCGGCGGGGCGATGACCTGCGCGGAGACGGCGGCCGTGGGCATGCCGGCGATCTACGTGCCGCTGCCCTGGGGCAACGGCGAGCAGCGCCGCAACGCACTGCCGGTGGTCGAGGCAGGGGGCGGCCTGATCGTCGAGGACGGCGACCTGTCGCCCGAGTGGGTCATGGAGACGGTGGTACCGCTGGTGCGTGACCGCGCCCGGCTGGAGTCGATGAGCCGCGCGGCCGCCGGCTACGGGCGTCGCGACGGCGACGAGGCGCTCCGGCGGTACCTGCTGAAGGTGGTGGGAGCATGAGCACTCCGCTGACCGCTGAGGACCTCGGCCGGGTCCACCTCGTCGGTGTCGGCGGGGTCGGCATGAGCGGCCTCGCCCGGCTGCTGCTGACCAGGGGCATCCCGTTGTCCGGCAGTGAGCTGCGCGAGTGGCCGCAGCTGGCGGCCCTCAAGGCGCTCGGCGGCACGATCTACCGCACCCACGAGCCGGCCAACCTCGACGGGGTCGACACGGTCGTCTACTCGACGGCGATCCCGCAGGACCACATCGAGCTGGTCACGGCGCGCGAGCGCGGCCTGCGGCTGATGCACCGCTCGGAGGCCCTGGCCGCGACGATGGTCGGCCGGCGCAGCATCGCCGTCGCCGGCACGCACGGCAAGACCACGACGACGTCGATGATCACGTTGATCCTCCAGCACGGCGGGGCCGACCCGTCGTTCGTGATCGGCGGCGAGATCTCCGAGGCCGGCTCCAACGCCCACCACGGCAGCGGCGACCTGTTCGTGGCCGAGGCCGACGAGAGCGACCGGTCGTTCCTGCTCTACAACCCGCACGTCGCGGTCGTCACGAACATCGACGCCGACCACCTCAACACCTACGGCGACCTGCAGGGTCTCGAGGACGCCTTCGTGGAGTTCTGCGGCCGGGTCGAGCCGGGCGGCTTCGTGGTGACCTGCGCCGACGACGCCAGGGCGATGCGCATGGCGGTGCGGGCCCGGGCCGACGGCGCCGACGTGGTCACCTACGGCACCGCGCCCGACGCCGACCTGCAGATCAGCGAGGTCCGCTCGTCGGTCAACGGCGTGCGGTACGTCGCCCACCACGACGGCGTCCCGCTCGGCGAGGTCTTCCTGCCGGTCCCGGGCGCCCACCTCGGGCTCAACTCGGCCGGCGCGATCCTCACCGCGGTGCGGCTGGGCATCCCGGCCGAGACCGCGATCGAGGCGCTCGCCGCGTTCCCGGGCGTCCGGCGGCGGTTCGAGTTCAAGGGCGCCGAGTCGGGCGTGAAGATCTACGACGAGTACGCCTACCACCCGGTCCCGATGGCCGCCGCGCTGCGGACGCTGCGCGAGGTCGCCGCGGGCGGCCGGCTCGTCGTGGTCTTCCAGCCCTACAGGATGTACCGAACCCGGGATTTTCAGACGGAGATCGCCGAGGCGCTGTCGCTCGCCGATGAAGCGATCGTGATGGAGGTCTTCGGGCCGGGTGAGCTCCGCGAGCCGGGGGAGGGCGGGGTGGCGCTGACCGCCGCCATCGACCTGCCCGCGGACCGCAAGGTGTTCGTGCCCTCGTGGGAGGACGTGCCCGGCGAGGTCGTCGCACGCGCGCAGGAGGGCGACGTGGTCGTCACCATGGGCGCCCCGCCGATCTCGCTGATGGGCGACGAACTGCTCGCCGCGCTCAAGAGCGCCTCGAACGGATACGTCGGCCGCCACTCGCGCGGGGACTGATCGCCGTTGACCCAGACGCGCGGATGGCGCCTCGTCCTCGCTCCTCGCGACGCACCCCAGTCGGTGCGGCGGTTCGCGAAGCGGGCGAGGCGGGAGCGCCTCCGCGCGGCACGGCCGTGGCTGATCGCGTTGGGGGTCGTCATGGTCCTCGGCGCGGCGGCGGCCGTCGTGTTCGCCTCGCCGGCACTGGGCGTCGAGCGGATCCGGGTCGTCGGCGTGTCGGTGCTCTCCCCGGATGCGGTACGTGCCGCGGCCGCCGTCCGCCCCGGCACGCCACTGGCCCGGCTGGACCGTCGCGTGGTCGAGCGCCGGGTGCGTGAGCTCAAGCCGGTGCGCACCGTGACCGCCCGGGCCGACTTCCCGGACACGCTGGTGCTCACGGTGGAGGAGCGCACCGCCGTGGCCGTGGTGCCGAAGGTCGGCGGGTTCACGCTGCTCGCCGCGGACGGCGTCGCCTACCTGCCGGTCGAGTCGGCGCCGGTCGGGCTCCCGGTCGTGCGGATCGCCGATCCGGAGCCGGGCGACTCGACCACCAGGGCCGCGCTGACGGTCCTCGCCGCGCTCCCACCTGTGCTGCGGGTGTCGATGACCGCGCTCGTCGCCGAGTCGCCGACGCGGATCCGGCTCGAGCTCACCGACGACCGCGTGATCGTCTGGGGCGACGCCACGGAGAACGAGGCCAAGGTGCGCGTGCTGCAGTTCACCGAGGTCGCGCCCGGCCGCACGCTCGACGTGAGCGCGCCGGGCGTCGTGGTGGAGCGGTGAGCCGTCCCGACCTGCCGGCAGCAGTGTGACCTTTCCCGCAAGCTCACGGAGGGTCTGGACCTCGACGGGCTCTGCGCCGGCCTGCGCAACGGCAGGAACGTCTCCGTCCGGTGGATGCTCCTGCACATGATCGAGGAGACCGCCCGTCACAACGGACACCTCGACGCCGTTAGGGAATTGGTCGACGGCATCATGGGCGAATAGCCGACACGCCGGGTGGCGGTCCTTGGATCACGACAGTCGGGCCCTTACCTTGCGATAAGGCATTAGTTGACATAACTATAAGCCTCTAGTAAAGGGTGAGGGTTTGCGGGACCTCCACCCTCTGCGTTCGCATTGGCGGACGCCGCCCGTCGCGGGGTCGGGTTCGGGTCTGGTGCGACCAGTTCGACGGCTCCGGGAAGGATCGGCGCTCGCCAACCTCGAAAGGAAAGGTGGTCCGATGACTCATCCGCACAACTATCTCGCGGTCATCAAGGTCGTCGGCATCGGCGGCGGCGGGGTGAATGCCGTCAATCGCATGATCGAGGTTGGCCTCAAAGGCGTCGAGTTCATCGCGATCAACACCGATGCACAGGCGCTGCTGATGAGCGACGCCGACGTCAAACTCGACGTCGGTCGGGAGCTGACCCGCGGGCTGGGTGCGGGGGCCAATCCGGATGTCGGCAAGAATGCGGCCGAGGACCACCGGGACGAGATCGAAGAGGTGCTCAAGGGCGCCGACATGGTCTTCGTCACCTGTGGCGAGGGCGGCGGCACCGGCACCGGCGGCGCGCCCGTGGTGGCGAACATCGCGCGGAAGCTCGGCGCGCTCACCATCGGCGTGGTCACCCGGCCGTTCTCCTTCGAGGGCAAGCGCCGTCAGGTGCAGGCCGAGGCGGGCATAGAGGAGCTGCGCAACCAGTGCGACACGCTCATCGTGATTCCGAACGACCGGCTCCTGGCCCTCGGTGACCGCGGCATCAGCATGATGGACGCGTTCCGCCAGGCCGACCAGGTGCTGCTCTCCGGTGTGCAGGGCATCACCGACCTGATCACCACGCCCGGCCTGATCAACCTCGACTTCGCCGACGTGAAGAGCGTCATGAGCGGCGCGGGCAGCGCGCTCATGGGCATCGGCAGCGCCCGCGGCGACAACCGCGCGGTCGAAGCCGCCGAGTCGGCGATCTCCAGCCCGCTGCTGGAGCAGAGCATGGACGGTGCCCGCGGTGTGCTGCTGTCCATCGCCGGCGGCTCCGACCTGGGCCTGTTCGAGATCAACGACGCCGCCCAACTGGTCACCGACGCCGCTCACCCGGACGCCAACATCATCTTCGGCGCCGTGATCGACGACGCCCTGGGCGACGAGGTCCGGGTCACGGTCATCGCGGCCGGCTTCGACGGCGGCGCCCCGGCGTACCGCCCGATCGAGGCCCGCGCTCCCCGGCCCCAGCACAGCACCCCGCACCCCCAGCCGAAGGAGCCCGCTCCGCAGGAGCGCCAGGCCCCGCCGCCGCCGAGGCGGGTCCTGTTCGACGACGTGGACGTGCCGGACTTCCTGAAGAACGGCGCATAAGCAGATCGCGGCCCCGAACCGGGCCGCGTCGTGGTGTGTTCACGATCACGGAGCTCCCAATGGGGCTCCGTGATCGTGTTTTTGCAGGTCCGTCCTCGGGTTTGTCATGATCGAGGGACGAATTGTGCTGTCCCGGCGGGCTCGTGTCCCGGCGGGACATGTCGGCTGCGGTCGGCGGCCGGTGCCGGGGCTTGTCCGCGCCGGGTCCGCACAAGGTCGGGTCCGCGCCAGCCGGCCGTCTCGCACCGCCCAGGCCGCGGAGAATCCACCGGTATTGCTCCGATTTGCCGGTTTTGCTGCAGGCCGCCACGCCGCCTGGGCGGGCCGCGCAGAGGGACGCTGTGGGGCACCCGCTCCGAGTGGCCGCCTCGGTCTTCTGAGAGGCTGATCCATCGTGGACGACGCGCGGACCGAGGAGATCGGCCGGAACCTTGCCCGAGTGCGGGAGCGGATCGCCGCTGCCTGCCGGGCCGCCGGTCGCGAGCCCGACGAGGTGACACTCGTCGCGATCACCAAAACATATCCCGCCGAGGACGTCGCCCGGCTGGGCGCGCTCGGGGTCCACGACGTGGGGGAGAACCGTGACCAGGAGGCCGCGCCCAAGGCGGCCGCCGTCGGCGCCAAGGACCTGCGCTGGCACTTCGTCGGGCAGCTCCAGCGCAACAAGTGCCGGTCGGTGGTGCGGTACGCGTCGGTGGTGCACTCCGTGGACAGCCTGAGGCTGGTCGACGCGCTGGTGGCGGCCGCCGGGCAGGCGGAGCGGACCGAGCCGCTGGGTGCCCTCGTCCAGGTGAGCCTGGACGACGACGAGCACCGCGGCGGTGCGGTCACCGGCATGGTCGAACAGGTCGCCGAGGCGATCGCGGCGAGCCCGGCGCTGCGGCTGCGCGGCGTCATGGCGGTGGCGCCGCTGGACTGGGAACCGGGCGAGGCGTTCGCCCGGTTGGCCGCGATCGCGGCCAGGATTCGGCAGCGGTTTCCCGGTGCGGACTGGATTTCCGCAGGCATGAGCAACGATCTCGAAACGGCGATTCTGCATGGCTCGACACATGTTCGTGTCGGTAGCGCATTGCTCGGAAATCGAACTCCACTGGGGTAGCCTGGCCGCGGGAACGGAAAAACTACACGGGTGTGGTTCTGCGCCGGCGGGGCGGTGTCGCACAACGTGATCGGTGGCACCAACGGGGGGAAGTGCCGCATGGCGGTGGACGGAGGAGCGCGTATGGGTGCTCTGCGCAGGGCGGGCGTCTGGCTCGGACTCGTCGAGGACGAGGACGAGCGTGGCTACGACGATCGTCACTACCGGGGCTACGGCGACGACTTCGCCGACGACGAGGACGAGGTCGACGAGGTGCCGGCGCCGCGTGCCCGGACGGTCTCGGAGCGGCTCACGGCTGCCGAGCGCCTGGAGGCGAGCGCGGCGAGCCGGACGAGCACCGTGCGCTCGATCACTCGGCCCACGTCGACGGTCAGCTACCCGACACGCGACAATCTCGCGCTCGCGCCGCAGACGACCGTCCGGGAGCGGGAGCGGACGCCAGTGGTGGAAGAGGAAAGCGACGATCGCCGTTACGCGATCACCACGCTGCACCCGACGACGTACAACGAGGCGCGCACGATCGGTGAGCACTTCCGGGACGGCGTTCCCGTGATCATGAACCTCACCGAAATGGACGAGGCGGACGCCAAACGTTTGGTCGACTTCGCAGCCGGGCTGGTATTCGGCCTGCGTGGTAACTTCGAGCGGGTGACCAACCGAGTCTTCCTGCTCTCGCCTGCGAATGTCCAGGTCACCGCGGAGGACAAAGCTAAGATCGCCGAGGGCGGGTTCTTCAACCAAAGCTGATGCGAGGACTCAACGGCCGTGGTGTCCATCACCTTGCAGATCGTGCATCTGCTGCTCTTCCTCTTCCTGGTGGCACTGCTCGCGCGCTTCGTCATGGGATACGTCATGCAGTTCGGCCGCCGCTGGCAACCGGGCCGGGGTGCCGCGGCGACGCTTGAAGTGGTGTGGAGCGTCACCGATCCGCCGCTCAAAGCGTTGAGGCGGGTGATTCGTCCGCTGCGTATTGGTACCGTGGCCGTGGACCTGTCCTCGCTTGTGCTGCTGGTTATCCTGTTCGTGCTGATGAACGTCGTGGTAAGCCGCCTGATCGTGTGGTTCTCGTGACCAGCGCCGCTCGGCGGCCACGCGGCCGCAACTGACCTGAGGAGTTTCGATGCCGCTGACCCCGGCCGACGTCCACAACGTCGCCTTCAAGAAGCCCCCTATCGGCAAACGGGGCTACGACGAGGAGGAGGTCGACGCCTTCCTTGACGAGGTCGAGCGTGAGCTCGCCCGGCTCATCGAGGAGAACAACGAGCTGCGTGCGCAGCTCGAGCGCGGTGGAGGCGGTCGTGCCCCCGCCGGTGTCGGTGGTGACCCGCGCCTCACGGCGGAGCTCACCGACCTCAAGTCGCAGCTGGAGCGCCTGCAGCGGGAGAAGTCGTCCGCCGAGCAGGCGGCCCGCGGCATGCAGCAGGAGCTCGACCAGATCCGCACGCAGGGCGGCGGCGGTGGTGGTGCCGGCGGCGGTGACGGTGAGCAGCAGGCCCTCCGCGTGCTCATGATGGCCCAGCGCACCGCGGACGACCACGTGTCCGACGCGCGCCGCGAGGCCGACAAGCTGCTCTCCGAGGCCCGCACCAAGGCCGAGGAGGTCACCCGTGACGCGCGCACCAAGGCCGACGCGCTGGAGCGGGACGCCCGCCAGCGGCACCAGGAGGCCATGGGCGGCCTCGACGCCAAGCGCACCGCGCTGCAGAAGCACATCGAGGAGCTCAAGCAGTTCGAGCGGGAATACCGCACGCGCCTCAAGGCCTACCTGGAGAGCCAGCTGCGCGACCTGACCGGCCGCGAGCAGAGCCTCGAGGCCGAGATGGCCGCCCGCAACGAGGGCGCGACCCGCGCCGCCGCGGCCGGTGGCGGTGGCCTGGCCACGGCCGGCCTGTCGGGTGCCTACGGTCGCGACGGCGCCGGCCACTGAGGCTCAGCGAAGCAGGCGAAGCAGAGGCGGCAGCGAAGGCGCACCGGCACTGACAGTGCCCCCGCCGAGGCGCTGACGCCCCACTGGACAGGCGGCACACCAGCACCGCAACGTGAGTTGTCAGCACAGCGCGACCGGCACACCTGGTCAAATGCGACACGCGGCGCCCCAGTCGATTTCGGCTGGGGCGCCGGTCGCTTCCGGGGGTCTCGGTCGTTGTACCGGCTGAGAGACACTCGCCCGGAACTCGCGCCGGGACCGTCATGCGGAGGGACAGGGCCGTGATCGTCGGAAGTCTGCTGCTGATCGTGGTTGCCGTCGGCCTGCTCGTGCTGGGCCTGTTGCAGGGCTCCGACGGCCTGCTGGTGGCGTCGATCGCGGCGAGCCTGCTGGCCGCGGTCGCACTCATCGTCGGAGGCCGCCAGGCCGCCGCCGCGCGTGCGGCGCGCGCGACCCGGACCGGTCGCCAGGTGCCGTCGGAGCGCTACGACCCGCTGGAGTCGCGGCTGACCCACGACGACCTGCAGACGACCGGCGGGCACTCCGCCGACGACTTCGCCGGCGTCCGTCGGGCACGGGGCGGCGAGCGGCAGCCGGTGGGTGCGGGCGCGCGGACCGGCGCCGCGTACGGCGGCGGCTCCCATACGGATGAAACCGCCATGATCGCACCGATTCGGGATGAACAAGACACGGCGCCGACGATCCCCCAGCAGGGTGAGACCGACTGGGGCCGCCACGACGAGTACCCGGCCGCGGCCGGGTACGGCGCCGGGCCGTCCACGCCCGACTACGACGACGACGATGACGACGACTACGACGACGAGGACCCGGCGGACGAGCCGCCGATCCAGCAGTCGTCGGCCGCCGACGCCGCCCGGGTCGCCGCGCTGGAGACCGACGTGTTCGTCATCGACGGCCGCCCGCGGTACCACGCCCCGGGCTGCCCGCACCTGCTCGGCCGGGAGCACGAGCCGCTGCCCGCGCACGAGGCGGTTGAGCTCGGCTTCACCCCGTGCAGTGTCTGCGCGCCGAACGACGTGTTGCTGGGCCGCCGTCCGTGACCCGTGCCGGGGCGAATGCCGGAACGTGGGACGGTCCGGGGGGTGGATAGTCCTCGATCGAGTGAACCTTCACAATGAGGCGTGGTCACCATCGCGATCCGTGTCAGGCCCGGTGCGTCGCGCACCGCGGTCGGCGGGAGCTACCCGGGGCCGTATGGTCCGGCGCTCGTTGTCGCGGTAGGTGCCCGCCCGGTTGAGGGGCAGGCCAACGAGGCCGCGCTGCGGGCTCTCGCCGACGCGATCAAGGTCCGCCCGTCCGCCCTCCGGCTCAAGGCCGGCGCCACCAGCCGTGACAAGCTCGTCGAGCTCGACGACGCGCCGGCGGGACTCCAGGAGCGCCTCGCGGCGCTGCTGGAGACCACGCGTTGAATCACGAGCTCAACGTCGCGCTGCTCATCGGCGCGGCAGTCCTGCTGATCTGCGTCGGCGCCGTCCGGCTCTCGGTCCGCCTCGGCCTGCCGAGCCTGCTGGTCTACCTCATGCTCGGGGTGATCCTCGGCGAGGCCGGCGTCGGGATCCAGTTCGAAAACGCCGAGCTCACCCGCACGCTGGGCATCTGTGCCCTTGTCGTGATCATCGCCGAGGGCGGCCTCACCGCCCGCTGGTCGACCCTGCGTCCGGTGCTCGGCCCGGCGATCGCGCTGTCGACCGTCGGCGTGGGGGTCAGCGTCGCGGTCGTCGGGGTGGTCGTCCACTACGCCCTCGGCATCGACTGGCAGCTGGCCCTGCTCTACGGCGCGGTGCTCTCCTCGACCGACGCCGCCGCCGTGTTCTCCACCCTGCGCCGGGTGCCGGTCCGCCCGCGGCTCGCCGCGCTGCTGGAGGCCGAGTCCGGCATCAACGACGCGCCAGTGGTCATCCTGGTGGTGCTGCTGTCGGCGCCGCTGGCGGCGAGCGGGTCATGGTACGAGCAGGTCGGCCTGGTCGTCTACGAGCTGATCGCCGGCGCCGCCGTCGGGCTGGTCGCGGGCTTCGGCGGTGCGTGGGCGCTGCGCCGGGCCGCGCTGCCGTCCGCCGGGCTCTACCCGCTCGCCGCGATCGGCCTGACCGTGCTCGCGTACGCGGGCGGCGCCGTCGTTCACGCCTCCGGCTTCCTGGCCGTGTACGTCGCCGGGGTGGTCCTCGGCAATGCCCGCCTCCCGCACCGCCGGGCGATGCTCGGCTTTGCCGACGGGCTGGCGTGGCTCGCCCAGATCGGGCTGTTCGTGCTGCTCGGCCTGCTGGTCTCGCCGGGCGAGTTCGGGGCGGCGGTCCTACCGGCGGTGGTCGTCGGCCTGGTTCTCGTCCTGCTGGCCCGGCCGCTGTCGGTACTGGTGAGCGTCACCCCCTTCAGCCTGGAGCCGAATGGCTTCACCCTGCGCGAACAGGGGTTCCTGTCCTGGGCCGGGCTACGGGGCGCCGTGCCGGTCGTCCTGGCCACCATCCCGCTGTCGGCCGGCGTGCCGGGCGCCCAGGTTCTGTTCAACGTGGTGTTCGCGCTGGTGGTGATCTACACGGCGGCGCAGGGGATGACGTTGCCGCCCGCCGCCAGACGCCTCGGCGTCACCGCACCCGCCGAGCCGACGGATCTGCAGGTCGAGGCGGCCCCGCTCGAGCGCATGGGTGCCGATCTGCTGCAGGTCGAGGTACCACCCGGCTCGAAGCTCAACGGGGTGCATGTGGACGAGTTACGATTGCCTGTCGGTGCGGTCGTGACGCTCGTGCTGCGCGACGGCGGTGCGTTCGTCCCGGCACCCGAGACCCGCCTGAAGATCCGCGACAGCCTCCTGATCGTGACAACCGAGCAGGTGCGCGACGTGGCGGAGCGACGGCTGCGGGCCGTGAGCAGGCGCGGAAGACTCGCCCGTTGGTTTGCCGAACACGGCGAGGACCGGCGCCAATAACTGATCCAATTGTCGGAATGCGTGTGGCATGTTTGTCGGACGCGTGTACATTCCGTATTCTTGCCAGCCACTGGAGTGCGCGACGGCGCGTCGCGCGCCCATTTTGCATCTGGGGGAGCCATGGCCGAGCGGGCTGATGCCGTGCCGAAAGGCCGGGCAGCGAGCGGTGCCGGGCACGGTGCGGCCGCCGATGTGACGCGAGTGACCAGTGTGACAACAGCACAAAAACCCGCCACTCGGCAAGCCGGGACGACCGCTGGGGTGAAGAAGGCGAACCCGCGGGGGAGTTCTGTGGGGAGCAAGACGACAAAAGCCGCGAGCGCGACGCCCACCAAGCGGGCGGCGCCCGCGCAGAAGGCAGCCTCCGCGCCGCGCGCCAAGGCCTCGGCGGCGCCGCCCTCCAAGGCCGCCACCGAGTCGCGGCCGGCCAAGGCGTCGGCAGCGCCACCGGCCAAGAAGCCCGCCACGAAGACCGCCAAGGTGGCGACCAGGAAGGCGGCCCCGGCCGCCACGGCGAAGAAGACTGCGCCGGCGAAGAAGAGCGCGCCGGCGAAGAAGAACACGATTGCGAAGAAGGCTGGACCCGCCGGGCGGGGCACAGCTCGTACCGAAACGAATAACACCACGCCGATTGCCGCAACTGCGGCCGAGGGAGCCACGATGGCCAAGACCGCAGAACCGAAGACCGCCGCGGCCAAGACCGCTGGGGCGAAGCCTGCCCGTGGCACGCGGTCCGCAGCCGAGACCGAGAAGATCCGTGTCGCGCTGATGGAGCGGCGCGACGAGTTGAAGGCCGAGCACGACCAGACGCTCGTGGAGATCGCCGAGTTGCAGCAGCACCGGCTGACCGACTCCGCCGGCGACGACCAGGCCGACACCGGCACCAAGACGTTCGAGCGCGAGCAGGAGATCACGCTCGCCAACAACATCCTGGAGCGGATCACCCAGGTCGAGCGGGCCCTGGAGCGGCTCGACGAGGGCGGCTACGGCTGGTGTGAGAAGTGCGGTAACGCCATCCCCGTGGAGCGGCTCGCCGCGTTCCCGTCCGCTACGCTCTGCGTCACCTGCAAGCAGTTGGAGGAGCGGCGCTGACCACCCAGGACGATCTCACCTCGACCACCCCGCGCGCTCGGCGCGGCCGCGCTTGGGCGCTGTTCGGCGTGATCGCGGCCGCGGTGATCGCGATCGACCAGATCGTGAAAGAGTGGACGACGTCCACGATCGCCCACGGCGAGCCGCTCAAGCTGTTCGGCGGACTGATCTATGTGATCTATGCGCGCAACAGCGGTGCGGCGTTCAGCATGCTGGAGGATCACACGTGGATCTTCCCGATCATCGCGATCGGCGTGGTCGGGTGGCTCATCTGGATGATCAAGGGCACGGTCTCGGTCGCCTGGGCGGTGGCCCTCGGGCTGGTGCTCGGCGGCGCCGCGGGCAACCTCACCGACCGGATCTTCCGGGCGCCCGCGCCGTTCCACGGGCACGTGGTCGACATGTTCAGCTTCCTCGACGACCACGCGGGCCACTTCCCGGTGTTCAACATCGCCGACTCCGCCCTGACTGTGGGGGTGGTGCTCGCGGTGCTGCTCGAGTTCACCGGACGGCGCCGCGACGGGACGCGCGTGTCGAAGGAGCAGGAGGCGACCCCCACGGCGAAGGAAGAGCATGCGTGAGGTCCGTTCGTTACCCGTGCCCGACGGGCTCGACGGCACGCGGCTCGACCAGGCGCTGACCAGGCTGTTCGGGTTCAGCCGCACGGTCGCCGCGGCGTTGGTCGAGGCCGGCGACGTGGCCGTCGACGGCGCGGTCCGCCCCAAATCGGACAAGGTGAGCGCGGGCGCGTGGCTGGAGGTCACGCTGCCCGCCCCGCCGAGCGCCGTGGCGGTCGAGGCGGTCCCGGTCGCCGGGCTCACCGTCGTCTACAGCGACGACGACTTCGTCGTGGTCGACAAGCCGGTCGGCGTCGCCGCCCACCCGAGCCCCGGCTGGACCGGCCCGACCGTGATCGGCGGGCTCGCCGCGATGGGCCACACGGTGGCCACCAGCGGCGCGGCCGAGCGGCAGGGTGTCGTGCACCGGCTCGACGTCGGCACGACCGGTCTCATGGTCGTGGCGAAGAGCGAGTCGGCCTACAGCGCGCTCAAGCGGGCGTTCAAGGCCCGTGAGGTGGAGAAGCGGTATCACGCCGTGGTCCAGGGCCACCCCGATCCCCTGCGCGGCACGATCGACGCACCCATCGACCGGCACCCGACCCACGACTACAAGTTCGCGGTCGTGTCCGGGGGCCGGCCGAGCATCACGCACTACGACACGCTCGAGGCGTTCCCCGCGGCCAGCCTGCTCGACATCAAGCTGGAGACCGGGCGGACACACCAGATCCGGGTCCACTTCTCGGCCCTGCGCCACCCGTGCGTGGGCGACCTGACGTACGGCGCCGATCCGACCCTGGCGGCCCGGCTGCACCTCGACCGGCAGTGGCTGCACGCCCGCGAGCTGGGCTTCATCCACCCGCGGACGGGGGAGTACGTCTCGTTTGTCAGCGAATACCCGGCGGATCTCGCCGACGCGCTCGCGACCCTGCAAAGTGCGGTATAGACCCCGTCGGTGATGCTCCGAGCACGCTGTGCGACCCTGGCGGGGCGATGAAGCTCCTTCAGCATCTCGACCAGCGCCTCCTCCCGCCGGTCGGCAACGTCCTCGCCCGCATCTTCCGGGGTGCGGTGCGCCTGCGTGTCTTCACGACCGTCGTCGCCGTGGTCGCGGTCACGGCCACGCTCATCGTGCTCCACGACGCGAACCAGCACAGTCGCAGCGACCCGTCCCTGGGTGACGTCCTGCGGGTCGGGGTGCCCGAGGGCGCGTCCATCCCGGCGTACGTGCAGAGCAGCAGGGACGAGCTCGCCGCGCTGACCGGCGACGACTCCGTGTACGCGCTGGTGTCGTTCACCGCCTACCTGGCGCCGGACCGGCTGGCCCCGGTGCTCGGCGATGCCGCCCCGTCCAGCGTGTTCGCCCGGGTGCCGTTGCCGGCCACGCAGACCGAGTTGGTGCGGCTCGGCGCGTACCGGGTGCCCGACGACGTGATCACCGCGATGGACGCGACCGCCCAGCGAAAGGTCCAGGAGGCGCAGCACTACCGCGGCCTGCTGGAGAAAGCCGACGACAAGCCCGCCGACGTCCGGTCGATCTACGCGACGGGCGCGATCGTCGCCGACAACGAGGCCACCGCGTACCGCGAGCATTGCTCGTGCGTCTACGCCGCCGTCGTCTACGGCTCGCCGGCCGTCCTGCGGGCCGTCGGCGGTCGCCCCGAGACGAGAGTCGTCGATCCGATCACCGATCTGCGACGACTCGATCGCACAGTGTTCCTGCCACCGCTTCCGGAGCAGACGACGGTCGCCGGGCCGATCGTCGAGGCCACAGCGGGTACCACCGCGTCCCCCACTCCGTCGTAAGGCGATATCCCTTCGGGGTGTCGTGCAGTTGATGCAGGGGATGGGCCCGCAGGAGTGGTCCGAATACTGTTCGATCCGTAGCCTGGGGTACGGGTGACGCCACGGGTGAGAGGGAGGGCCAGGGTGGCAGAGCGGGCCGATGCCAGGTGGGACAGCTCGGCGGAGCCGGCTCCCAGGTGGCGCTCCCTGCTCGACCGGGCCCTGTCCGGCCGAGCGGATCCGGGTGATCTCGACTATGACGGCAGGTTCGAGCGCCCCGCAGCGCCGCATCCGCCGTCGCGGCCCTACGATGACGAGCCAATGCATCCCAACGGCACCCGCCCGTATGACCCGCCGCCCCGGTCCGCCGGTGCGCAGCGTCGAGTCGACGCGCCACGGTTCGAGTACCAGCAGCGGCCGCCCGACCCGACCGAGCAGATGGTGCAGGTGCTCCGGCAGGAGATCCCGACGCCGAAGGTGTTCGCGTTCGCCAATCCGAAGGGCGGGGTGCACAAGACGACCGCGACGGTGCTGACCGCCGCGACGATCGGCAGCGTGCGCGGCAAGGGTGTCATCGCCTGGGACGACAACGAGCTGCGCGGCACGCTCGGCCTGCGCGCAGGCAGCGCCCGGCACGCCCGCACGATCCGGCACCTCATCGCCGATCTGGTGCGGGTCGAGAACGTGTCCGGCTACGACCTCTACGACATTCTCGACGACTACCTGCGGCACGCCTCCGACGGCTCCTACGACGTGCTCGCCGGTGAGGAGAACCCGCGCTTCGCGCAGCGCCTCGACCCGCACACCGTCCGGCGGGTTCTCGAACTGCTGCGCCGCACCCACGACGTGATCTGCGTCGACACGGGCAACAACGTCGAGAGCCCCAACTGGCAGACCGTCCTGCAGACCGCCGACCAGCTGGTCGTCACCAGCGTGCCGCGCGAGGACGCCGCGTTCACCGCCGACTGGATGCTCGACCTGCTCGACGAGGCCGGGATGGAGGAACTGGTCGCCAACGCGGTCACGCTGCTGTCCTGCCCGACGCCCAACCCGACGCCGCTCATCGACGACCTCGCCGGCCACTTCCGCAGCCGCACGCGGGCCGTCGTCGTGGTGCCCTACGACCCGGCGCTGGAGAGCGGGTCCAACATCGAATATCCGATGCTGGCCCCCGCCACCAAGCGCGCCTGGCTCCGCGCCACCGCCGTGATGATGGATCCCTACGCCCGCAGTTGAGCGACGGCCTCCGCGAAGACCTGCTCGTGGTGGTCGACCTGCTCCTCGGTCGTGACCGGTGACATCAGCGCCATGTTGTGGAACGGCGTGAGCAGGATGCCCCGGTTCGCCAGGAACACGTGCAGGTAGTCCTCCAGGTCGGCGTCCGCGGCGGCGGCCGATCCGGTGCCCGTCCGCGGCGCCGGCGCGGCGAACCGGTATTCGACCCGCGCACCCAGCCGGCTCACCGACCACGGCAGGCCGTGCGCGTCGATCACCCGTTGCACGCCGTCGGCGAACCGTGACGCGAGTGCCGACATCGTGGCGAACGCCGCGTCGGTCAGCACGTGCTCCAGCGTGGCCCGGGTCGCGGCGACCGACAGGGCGTTGCCGGCCAGGGTGCCGCCGACGCCGCCCATGTCGACAAGATCAAGATCTTCGATGGTACCGACCGTGCTCGCGATCTCCGCGGAAAGCCCGTACGCGGCCGCGGGGATGCCGCCGCCGATCGCCTTGCCGATGGTTACGACGTCGGGCTCGAGGCCCCAGGCCCCGGTCGCGCCGCCCGGGCCGGCGGAGAAGGTGTGCGTCTCGTCGTTGACCAGGTAGGTGCCGTAGCGGCGGGTCAGCTCCCGCACGCCGGCGAGGTAGCCGGGCTCCGGCAGGACGATGCCGATGTTGGTCAGCGCCGGTTCCATGACGACGGCAGCGACGTCGCCGTGTGCGAGCTCCCGCTCCAGCCCGTCGAGGTCGTTGTACTCGGCGACCCGGCTGGTGAGCGTCACGTCGACCGGCGCGCCGACATTGCCCGCGCGGCTCTGCGGCCGGCCGGCCTCCAGCACGATCAGCGACTCGTCGACGGAGCCGTGGTAGCAGTAGCTGTTGAAGAGGATCTTGGGCCGGCCGGTGAGCGCGCGGAGCAGGCGGATCGCCCAGCGGTTGGCGTCGGTGGCGGTCAGCGCGAAGCTCCACTCGGAGACGCCGAAACGGCGGGTGAGCTCCGCGCCGACCCAGGTGGCGTCGGTCGTGGGGAGCATGGCGCAGGCGCCGCCGCTCGTGATGAACCGCTCGTGCACGGCCCGGGTCACCGGTGACGGTGAGTGACCGGCCATCGCGGCCGTGTCCCCGAGGCAGAAGTCGGTGTACTCGTGGCCGTCGAGGTCGGTGACCGTCGCGCCGCGGGCGTGGGCCAGGTAGAGCGGGAAGCCTGCGGCGGTTTTGTTCATCCAGGTCATCGGCACCTTGCCGAACAGGTGCGCGGCCTGCGCATATGCGTCTTCGGAGCGCGGGTTTCGCGCCTCGAACGCGGCGCGCTCGCGGGCCAGCAGCGCGTGGAGACGATCACGGTCGACCATGGTGAGGAGTCTCGCAAACTGTCGTACTCCGGCGATAGGTTCGACCGCGTGGGGGAATCGTTCGTACATCTGCACGTGCACACCGAGTATTCGATGCTCGACGGTGCGGCGCGGCTGAAGCCGCTGTTCGGTGCGGCCGCCCGGCTCGGTCAGCCGGCGCTGGCGATGACCGACCACGGCAACCTGTTCGGCGCGTTCGACTTCTTCCACCAGGCGACGAGCGCCGGGATCAAGCCGATCCTGGGCCTGGAGGCCTACCTGACACCCGGCACCGACCGGCGCGACCGCACACGCGTGCGCTGGGCCGCCGGCGGGGAGAACGACGTCTCCGGCGGCGGGGCCTACACACACCTCACGCTGCTCGCCGCCGACGCCGCCGGCCTGCGCAACCTCTTCCGCCTGTCGTCGCTGGCGAGCATCGAGGGCTTCTTCTACAAGCCGCGGGCCGATCGCGATCTCTTGCAGCGATATGGGCAGGGACTGATCGCCACGACCGGCTGCCCGTCGGGTGAGGTGCAGACCTGGCTGCGGATCGGCGACTTCGAGCGGGCCTGCGCGGTGGCCGCCGAGCTGCGGGACGTCTTCGGCCCGGACAACTTCTTCCTGGAGCTCATGGACCACGGACTGGAGATCGAGGCCAGGGTCCGGCACGACCTGCTGCGGCTCGGCAAGCGGCTGGGCCTGACCGCCGTGGCGACCAACGACCTGCACTACACGTTCGCGTCCGACGCCGACGCCCACGAGGCGCTGCTGTGCGTGCAGTCCGGCACGACGCTCGCCGACCCCAAGCGGTTCAAGCTCGACGCCAAGGACTTCTACCTGAAGTCCGCCGCCGAGATGCGCCGGATCTGGGACGCCGAGGTGCCCGGCGCCTGCGACGCGACGTTGCTGATCGCCGAGCGGGTCGGCGACTACGGCGAGGTGTTCGCCCGGCGCAACCTCATGCCCCGGTTCCCGGTCCCGGAGGGCGAGACCGAGGACTCCCACCTGCGGGCCGAGGTCCGGAGCGGGCTGGCCCGCCGGTTCCCCGCCGGGGTGCCGGCCGACCACGCCCGCCAGGCCGAATACGAGCTCTCGGTGGTCGGCCAGATGGGCTTCCCGGGATACTTCCTCGTCGTCGCCGACCTCGTCGCCCACGCCAGGCGGGAGGGCATCCGGGTCGGGCCGGGCCGTGGCTCGGCCGCCGGCGCGCTGATCGCCTACGCGCTCGGCATCACCGACCTCGACCCGCTCGCGCACGGGCTGCTGTTCGAGCGGTTCCTCAACCCGGAGCGGGTCTCCTTGCCGGACATCGACATGGACTTCGACGAGCGCCGGCGCGGCGAAATGATCAGGTATGCCACCGAGAAATACGGCGACGACCGGGTCTCGCAGATCATCACGTACAGCACGATCAAGGCCAAGGCGGCGATCAAGGACGCCGCACGGGTGCTCGGCCACCCCTTCGCGCTCGGCGACCGGATCACCAAGGTGACGCCGCCCGCCGTCCTGGGCCGGGACATGCCGCTGACCGGCATCTTCGACCCTGCCCACCCGCGATATCCGGAGGCGGCGGAGTTCCGTCGGCTCTACGAGACGGAGCCCGACGTGCGGTCGGTCGTCGACACCGCCAGAGGGCTCGAAGGGCTCAAGCGGCAGTGGGGCGTGCACGCCGCCGGAGTGATCCTGTCCCGGGAGCCGCTGATCGACGTGCTGCCGATCCAGAAGCGTGAACAGGACGGCGCGATCATCACCCAGTGGGACATGGGCGCCTGCGAGGCCATGGGCCTGCTGAAGATGGACTTCCTCGGCCTGCGCAACCTCACGATCCTGGACGACGCCGTCGAGGCCGTCCGGCTCAACCGGGGCGTCGGCCTCGTGCTGGAGGACCTGCCCCTCGACGACAAGCCGACGTATGAGCTGCTGTCGCGCGGCGACACACTCGGCGTGTTCCAGTTCGACGGCGGGCCGATGCGCGCCCTGCTCCGCTCGATGGCGCCGGACACCTTCGCGGACATCTCCGCCGTCGGCGCGCTCTACCGGCCGGGCCCGATGGGTGCCGACGCGCACCACGAATACGCCGACCGCAAAAACGGCCGGCGCCCGGTCGTGCCGATCCACCCGGAGCTGGCGGAGCCGCTCGCCGACATCCTCGACGAGACCTACGGCCTGATCGTCTACCAGGAGCAGGTCATGGCGATCGCGCAGCGGGTCGCCGGCTACTCGCTCGGCGCCGCCGACCTGCTGCGCCGGGCGATGGGCAAGAAGAAGAAGGAGATCCTCGACAAGGAGTTCGGCCCGTTCTCGGCCGGCATGCGCGAGCGCGGCTACTCCGCCGACGCGATCCGCACGCTGTGGGACATCCTGGTCCCGTTCTCCGACTACGCGTTCAACAAGGCGCACAGCGCGGCATACGGCCTGGTGTCGTACTGGACGGCCTACCTCAAGGCCAACTACCCGGCCGAGTACATGAGCGCCCTGCTCACCTCGGTCGCCGACGACAAGGACCGGTCGGCGGTCTACCTCGCGGAGAGCCGGCACATGGGGATCCGGGTCCTGCCGCCCGACGTCAACGAGTCGCAGGGCCGGTTCTCGGCCGTCGGCGCCGACATCCGCTTCGGCCTCGGCGCGGTGCGCAACGTCGGCGCCAACGTCGTCGGGTCGATCATCCGGTCGCGCCGCGAGAAGGGCGCCTACACCGACTTCTTCGACTTTCTGCGCAAGGTCGACCAGGTCGTCTGCAACAGGAAGACGATCGAGTCGCTGATCAAGGCGGGCGCCTTCGACTCGTTCGGCCACTCCCGCCGCGGCCTGCTCACCGTCCACGCCGACGCGATCGACGCGGTCCTGGAGACCAAGCGCAACGAGGCCGCCGGCCAGTTCGACCTCTTCGGCGGCGACGCCGTCGGGTCCGGGCTCGCGGTCGACCCGCCGATCCCGGCCGCCGACTGGGACAAGGCGGAGCGGCTGGCGTTCGAGCGGGAGATGCTCGGCCTGTATGTCTCGGACCATCCGCTGCGCGGCCTGGAGCACGTCCTGCGGCGGGCCGCCGACCGCTCGGTCGCCGCGCTCGCCGAGGAAGGCACCGTCCCCGACGGCACGGTCGTCACCGTCGCCGGCATCCTCTCCGGCGTCCAGCGCCGGGTCACCAGGCAGGGGCGCCCGTGGGCGTCGGCCGCGCTGGAGGACCTCGACGGGTCGATCGAGGTGATGTTCTTCCCCGACACGTACGAGTTGGTCGGCCAATACGTCACCGAGGACGCCGTCGTCGCCGTCAAGGGCCGGGTGGACCGCCGCGAGGAATCGCCCCGCCTGATGGCGACGGACCTGCGGCTGCCCGACCTGACCGCGTCGAAGGACTCCTCGGCCCGGGCTCCTTGGCGGGCTGACGGCGGGCGCTGGCAGGATGGGGTTCGTGAGCATCGCCCCGATTGAGCCGATCGGCGACCCGGCGCTCGGCGGACCCCCGCCGGCCAGGCGCACCTCGCTGGGCAACGAGTTGCTGTTCGCGCTCATCGCCGCCGCGGCCGTCGCCGCCCTCGGCGCACCCGTCGGTCTGCTCTGGTCGGTCGTCGCGCCCAAGGTCGAGCTGGTGCAGACCGACTTCGGCCCCTACCCGGTGGAGGGTGAACCGGAGGGATACTGGGCCGACGACGGCTGGTTCATCATCATCGCGCTCGTGATGGGTGCCGTGGTCGCGGTCGTCGCCTGGCTGGTCTTCCGCCGCCAGCGCGGGCCGATCATGCTGGGTGGCCTGGTGATCGGGTCGGCCGCCGCCTCGGTCCTGGCCGCCTGGCTCGGCAACAAGATCGGCTACGCCCACTACCTCGACCTGGTCGAGCACGCCCCCAAGGACACCCGCATCCTCCGCCCGGTCAAGTTGCGCACCGGCGAGTCGGGCCTGCTGCTCGGCTTCATTCCGTGGGCCCGCGGCACGATGCTCATCCAGGCGCTGGCCGCCGCCGCCGTCTACACCGGACTCGCCGGCTTCCACGCCTCGCCGACGCTCCGCTACGAGACGATGCCGCCGGAGTATCTCGACCCGGCCCCCGACGCCGCCGCCCAGCCGCATCCGCAGGGGTTCACCGGGCCGTCCGGTCCGGTTTTCGGTCCGCCGCCGTCCGGCTCGGGTTTCGGTCCGCCGCCGTCCGGTCCGGCTTTTGGCCCGTCGGCGTCCGGCTCGGCTTTCGGTCTGCCGTCGGCGCCGCCCGACCCGATCTTCGGTCCGCCGCCGCCCACCCGTGACCCGGAGCAGCGCTGACATTGTGCCGGATGCGGCGGTTGCCTTTAGGCTTCTCGCCCGTGATCCGCTTCCGCGCCGTTGTTGTCGCTGCTCTGGGCCTCTCGCTGACGGCCTGCTCGTCGTCACCGTCCGCCCCGCAGGCCGGGTCGTCGACCGGGGCGCCGCCGGCCGCCTCCTCCGCGGCGGGTACCACGCTCGTCACCGCACTCGGCCGGATCGCCGCCACCGAGTACAGCCGCCGGCACGTGCGGTTCTCCGACAACGACGCCATTCGGAAGATCGGCAACATGTGGGAGGAGATGGCCGGGTACGGATCCCAGGACCTCGTCATGCTCGAACTGCAGGGCGAGTTCGGGCTCCGCAACGGCCAGGCCCGCTACGCCGTCACCGCGGGCGAGAGCCCGGGCCGGCTGGTGGTCCTCGCGGGCGGCCAGGACGCGTCGAAGATCCGGTCCGCGCTGACGGCGAAGGGCTGGACGGCCGACGGGGACCGGCTGGTCGCCCCGAAGCAGTCCGCCGACGCCGAGGTGATCGGCGCGAAGAGCCTGCTGCCGCAGGTCCGGCTGGCGGGCGACGAGATGCTCGTCGGCAGTGACACGGCGCCGCTGACCGACGTCGTCACGGATCCCGGGAAGTCGCTCGCGGCGGACCCGGCCGTCCGGAGTCTCGCCGACTGCCTGGGTGACGTCGTGCTGGCAGAGCTGGCGGGCCCGGTCGCCGTGGGTGTGCCCCGCCCGTCCGCCGGCGGGAAGATCCGGGCGGTCGTGTGCTCGTCGTGGGACTCCGACGCCTCGGCCACCGCGGCGGCGCAGCGGCAGCGCACGGCGTATTCGTCCGGCAGGTCCCGGAGTGCGCCCGACACCCCGTACGCCGAACTGTTCCGGGACGTCGACGTGACGGCGACCGGCCGGATGGTGCGGGTCGAGGCAACCGTCGCCGGCCCGTCCACGGTGCTCGACGCGTTCGTGCAGCGTGACCTGCCCGCGCTGACGCTGTCGTAGGCCGTCGGCTCGCGCCTGTCAGCCGGGACCTGTCAGTTGGGCCTCTGATCGGGGCCTTCAGTTGGGGCTGGCCGGGACCGCGAGTTCCGTCAGCGCGACCGGGACGGCGCGGACCTGGCCGAGCAGGGCGGCCTCCCGGCGCAGCAGGGAGCGCTCGGCCTTGAGCCGGCTGATCGTGTCCGGCTCCGCCAGCAGGGCCTGCCGGTCCTCCAGCGTCAGCGAGGCCGTCGCCGCGACGAGGTGGGACAGCACCGTCGGGTCGTCGGGCATCTGCTCGCCGTCGTCGTCCTCGTCGGTGCGGCGGATGACCCGGAGGTACTGCTGGAAAGCGGCCAGCACCCCCGCGGCCAGCTCGCCCTCACGCTCCGGCTCGCCCTTCGGCTCCGGCAGCCACTCGATCTCGCCGGTCAGGTACGGCGCGTCGTTGCGGGCCAGGCCGAGCAGCCGGAACCGGCGGCGCCCGACGGTCATCAGGTCGAACCGGCCGTCGGGCAGCTCGGTGATCTGCCGGACCTCGGCGGCGCACCCGATCTCGTAGAGCGAGAGCGACTCGCCCGCCGTGATCGAGGCGTCCGCCGACTCGGTCTGGCGTCCCACCTCCCAGCCGCGCCGGATCGCCACCACACCGAACTCGCGCGGCAAGTTCGCGGGCAGGTCGGTGAGGTGCTGCACCAGCGTGCGGTACCGGGGCTCGAACACGTGCAGCGGCAGGACCAGCCCGGGGAACAGCACCGTGCCGAGCGGGAAGAGGGGTAGGAGGGTGCGTCCGTCCTGTTCCGGGCCCTCCGGGCGGTCGGACGCCGGCCCGTCCGACCCCGGCTGGTTCGATCGAGGGTCGTGCGATTCGGGCCCGTTCGATTCCGGTCCGTCGGGCTCCGGTTCGTTCGCTGCCTCCACGGGCGAAGCGTAGCCGAGCAGAGCGGGGCCGTGGCACGACGAGTTCCATTCAGACCCGCGGCGAGCTCGTGCTCAGGCCGCTGAAGAAGCCGTGGATGTCATCGACGAGCAGGTTCGTCGCCTCGTGCGCGGCGTAGTGGCCACCCGCGTCACGGCCGCCGAAGGCGGGGGCGCCCGGGTCGTACGTGTGCCACTGGACGATGTTCGCGTGGTCCCGCTCCGCGAACGGGCGGATCGACTCGAAGTCGCCGGCGAACATCGCGAGCCCCGTCGGGACGGTGGTCGGGCCCACCGGCGGCTCGTCGGCGTGCGCGTCCTCGTAGTAGAACCGGGCCGCCGAGGCGGCGGTGCCGGTGAACCAGTAGATCGACACGTTGGCGAGGATGAAGTCGGGGTCGAGGCTGCCGCCGAACAGCTGCGAGTTCCACGCCAGCAGGCCGGTGGGGGAGTCGGCGAGCGCGAAGGCCAGGGTCTGCGGCTGCTGGCTGTGCAGCGTGTTGAACGACATCAGGTTTTCGTGGAACCACTGGAGCTTGGCCAGGGCCTTGTGGTCGGTCTCGGTGAGCTTCGCGAACTCGGCGGGGTCACCGCTGGGGAACGAGAACAGCTGCGTGACGTGGACGCCGATCACCCGGTCCGGGGCGTCGCGGCCCTGTTCGGGGGCGATCATCGAGCCGGCGTCGTTGCCGACGGCGCCGAACCGCTCGTACCCGAGGCGGCGCATCAGCTCGTTCCAGGCCCGGGCGGTGCGGTACCTGTTCCAGCCCGTGCCGCGGGTCGGGCCGGAGAACCCGAAGCCCGGCAACGACGGGATGACCAGGTGAAACTCCTTCGAGAGCGGCTCGATGACGTCGAGATACTCGACGACGGAGCCGGGCCAGCCGTGGGTGAGCATCAGGGGCGTGGCGTCAAGCTTGGGTGAGCGGACGTGCAGGAAGTGGATCTGTTCGCCGTCGATCTCGGTGACAAACTGCGGGTGGCTGTTGAGGCGTTCCTCGACGGCGCGCCAGTCGAACTGCTCGAGCCAGTAGGCGGCAAGCTCTTCGACCCTGCTCCGCGGCACCCCGTACGAGTCGCCGACGCCGGAAAGCTCGTTCGGCCAGAGCGCTCGTCGCAGCCGAAAGTGCAGCTCGTCGACGGCCTCCTGTGGCACCGAGACCCGGAACGGACGAATCTCTTCCGGGCCGCCGGCTCGAACCTGCGCCACGCCTCCTCCTTCGACCTCACGGATCCCTGCGATGGCGTCTTTGCTGCCCTTGCCGATCTCAGTCACAGCCCCTCCTGCATTTCGGAACGGAATACTTCATTCCGTTGAGTCGAGACTATCAGAGCGGAACGATCCGTTCCACTGTTAGGATGGTGATGTGACGGCGAGGACAGTGAGCGGCGTGCCCGAGCCGTTCGAGCCGCCCGAATTCGCCGAGGCGTCAGACGGTCTCCGAGTGCGACCGCGTCCGTTGGTCGGTGGACGCGCAGAAAAGTGCGGGTCAAGGTGCTGAGCCAGGCGGTTTCGGCGGTGCCCGGGCGAGCGGTCACCAGGAAGGCGGGCTGTGCGCTGTCTGCATCGTCAGTCACGCCGACGGCGTCTGCGGCGTTTGTGTCTGGCGGCGTCCGGGCGGTTCACGGCGTGCCCTGGTGGCAGCGCCCGGCAGCGTCCGCGGTGGCTGTGGTGTCGGCGGTGGCCGGGCGGTCCGTGGTGTGCCGTGCCCGGCAGAGTCCGCGGTGGGCGGGGCGCCCGCAGTGGTCCGCGGTGTTTCGGCGTGTGGACGGCCCGCCCGGTGGCCCGCGCCCGCGGATCTGGTCGCCGGTGTGCTTCGGGACCGGGGCGGCGTGGGGCGGAACGGACGGTTTCATGATCGAGGGAAAGATCTGGCTGCCCCGGCGACCCGATTCTTCCCTCGATCATGAGCGGGCCCAGGAAGTGGATCTGAAGGGGACGGCATGAGTGGAGTGGACACGCGTGGTGGGGTGAAACTGCCGGGGCGGAAGGGGCAGGCCGCTCGGAACGACGGGCTCATCCTCGCCGCGGCTCGGGACGTTTTTCTCGAAGATCCCAAGGCGCCGGTCGCCGCCGTCGCCGAGCGGGCCGGGGTCGGGATCAGTGCGCTCTACAGGAGGTACGCCGGCAAGGAGGATCTCCTGCGCAAACTCTGCCACGACGGGCTGAGGACGTTCATCCAGGAGGCAGAGGACGCCGGAGGGGTGAACGACGGGTGGGAGGCGTTTACCACGTTTCTGCGCGGGATCGTGGACGCCGACGTCCACTCGCTCACAGTCCATCTGGCCGGCACCTTCGAGCCCACCGCGGACATGATGGTCGACGCCGTGCGGGCGAACGAACTCGCCGGCGGACTCGTGGAACGGGCGCATGCCAGCGGTCGCCTGCGGCGGGACTTCGCGGTCGCCGACGTCGGGCTGCTGCTCGAAGCGTGTGCCGCGATCCGGCTGCCCGACCGGGAGCGGACCGCCCAGCTGCGCCGACGGTACCTCGCCCTCACCCTCGACGGCATGGACCGCGACGACGCCGGGACACTGCCCGGACCGGCGCCGTGGCAGGGCGAGCTGAACTGGCGATGGGCCAGGTCACAGTGAGGGATCATGACAGCCCGACTGGCGGGACGGACGAGGAAACGCGCTCGCCCGACCGAATAGACTCGGTCAGGTGTTGAACCGGATCGACCTGCGCGGCTCCGTCGAGGACCCGCGCCGTCTGCTGCCCCGAGCCGCCCTCGACGTCTCCGCCGCCACCGAGCAGGTGCGCCCGACCGTCGAGGCGGTCCGTGAGCATGGGGCCGCCGCGATCCGCGAGGCGACACATCGGTTCGACGGGGTGCAGGTCGAGCGGCTGCGCGTGCCCGCCGAGGCCATCGCGGCGGCGGAGGAGGCGCTCGACCCCGCGGTGCGTGCCGCGCTGCTGGAGTCGATCGCGCGCGCCCGGAAGGTACACCTCGATCAACGGCGCACCGAGGTCACCACGGTCCTCAGCGACGGTGGCACGGTCACCCAGCGGTGGTTGCCCGTCGGCCGGGTCGGGCTCTACGTGCCCGGCGGCCTGGCCGTCTACCCGTCGAGCGTGGTCATGAACGTCGTGCCGGCACAGGTCGCCGGGGTCGAGTCGATCGCGGTCACCAGCCCGCCGCAGAAGGACACCGGCCTGCCCAACCGCAACATCCTGGCCGCCTGCGCGCTGCTCGGGATCGACGAGGTGTATGCGGTGGGCGGCGCGCAGGCGATCGCCATGTTCGGGTACGGGTACGGTGACGAGGCGCCCGGCTGCGCGCCCGTCGACATGATCACCGGGCCGGGCAACGTCTGGGTCACCGCCGCCAAGCGGCTCCTGCGCGGGGTCGTCGGCATCGACGCCGAGGCCGGCCCGACCGAGATCGCGATCCTCGCCGACGACAGCGCCGACCCGCGTCACGTCGCCGCCGACCTGATCAGCCAGGCCGAGCACGACCCGCTCGCCGCGAGCGTCCTGGTCACGCCGTCGCCGGAGCTGATCGAGGCGGTCGAGGTCGAGGTCGCCAAGCAGGTCGCCGAGACCCGGCACAATCAGCGGGTCACCGAGGCGCTGACCGGCCCGCAGTCGGCGATCGTGATCGTGGACGACCTGGAGCAGGGCCTGAAGGTCGTGGACGCCTACGGTGCCGAGCACCTCGAGATCCAGACCCGCGACCCGCGCGCCGTGGCCGAGCGGGTGCGCAGCGCCGGGGCGATCTTCGTCGGCGCCTGGTCGCCGGTGTCGCTCGGCGACTACTGCGCCGGTTCCAACCACGTGCTGCCCACCGGCGGCTGCGCCCGGCACTCGTCCGGCCTGTCGACGCAGACGTTCCTGCGCGGCGTCCAGCTCATCGAATATTCGCACGACGCGTTGCGCGAGGTCGCCGACCACGTCGTCGCGCTCTCCGACGCCGAGGACCTGCCGGCCCACGGTGCGGCGGTGAAGGTGAGGTTCAGCGCATGACCTCGCTCGACGACCTGCCGCTGCGGGACGAGTTGCGGGGCCTGACGCCGTACGGCGCACCCCAGCTCGACGTCGCCGTGCGCCTCAACACCAACGAGAACTCCTACCCGCTGCCCGACGAGGCGGTCGCGGCGATGGAGAAGGCGCTCTCCGCGGTCCTGCGCGACCTCAACCGCTACCCCGACCGCGACGCGGTCGCGCTGCGCACCGACCTGGCCGCCTATCTGGGCCACGGCCTCGACCAGGCCAACGTGTGGGCGGCCAACGGCTCCAACGAGATCCAGCAGCAGCTGTTGCAGACGTTCGGCGGGCCGGGCCGGACCGCGCTCGGCTTCACCCCGTCGTATTCGATGCACCCCCTGCTCGCGGCCGGCACCGGCACCGCCTGGGTCGACGGGCGCCGCGGCGCCGACTTCGGCCTGACCGCCGAGCACGCCGTGGAGATGGTGCGCCGCCACGATCCCGACCTGGTGTTCCTCTGCTCGCCGAACAACCCCACCGGCACGGCGCTGCCGCTGGAGGTCGTCGAGGCGGTCGCGGAGGCCACGCGGGGCATGGTCATCGTCGACGAGGCCTACGCGGAGTTCGCCCGGCCGGGCACGGTCTTCGCGCTGAGCCTCATCGAGCGAAACCCGCGGCTCGTCGTCACCCGCACGATGAGCAAGGCGTTCGCGCTCGCCGGCGGGCGGGTCGGCTACCTCGCCGCGGATCCCGCCGTGGTCGACGCGGTGCAGCTCGTCCGGCTGCCGTACCACCTGAGCGCGCTGACTCAAGCGGCGGCGCGGGCAGCGCTCGCACACACGGCGGCGCTGTTGTCCACTGTCGACGCCGTCAAGGCCCAGCGCGACCGCATCGTCGACACGCTGCGCGGCTGGGCACTCCCGGTCGCCGACAGCGACGCCAACTTCGTGCTCTTCGGCGCGCCGCGCGGCGACAGCAAGAGCACCTGGCAGGCCCTGCTCGACCGGGGCGTGCTGATCCGTGACGTCGGGCTCCCCGGGTGGCTGCGCGTGACCGCCGGCACACCCGAAGAGACGACCGCCTTCCTGAACGCACTCGAGGAGCTGTTGTGAGCCGTACCGCCAGGATCGAGCGGGTGACCAAGGAGACCAAGGTCTCCGTCGAGCTCGACCTCGACGGCACCGGGGTCGGGGAGATCTCCACCGGCGTGGGCTTCTACGACCACATGCTCAACCAGATCGCCAAGCACGGCGGGTTCGACCTGCGCGTGCACACCGTCGGTGACCTGGAGATCGACGCGCACCACACCGTCGAGGACACTGCGCTCGCGCTCGGTGCCGCGTTCGCGGAAGCGCTCGGGGACAAGGCCGGTGTGACGCGGTACGGGCACGCGCAGGTCCCGCTCGACGAGGTGCTCGCCTCGGCGGTCGTCGACCTGTCCGGCCGGCCGTATGTGGTGCACGACGAGCCCGCGAACATCGCGCCGCACATCGGCGGCAACTACCCGACCAGCCTCACCCGGCACATCTGGGAGTCGTTCGGGCACTCCGCCAAGGTGACGCTGCACGTGAGCATCCTGCGGGCCGGCCGGCACGGCGCCCAGCCCGACGCGCACCACATCGTCGAGGCCCAGTTCAAGGCGGTCGCCCGGGCGTTGCGCCAGGCATGCGCCATCGATCCCCGCAACGCCGGTGCGGTGCCCAGTACCAAAGGTGCCCTATGAGCATCGCTCTGCTCGCACTCGCCGGGCTCCTGCTCGGCGGCGCGCTGTCGTTCCGGCAGCAAGGCAACCGGGTCGGTTTCGGGATCACCCTGGTGCTGGCCGTGCTCGCGGCCGCCGGGGGACTGCTCTGGCTGTACGGGAAGGATTGACGTGGCGAAGTCGGTAGTCATCCTGGACTACGGCTCGGGCAACCTACGCTCGGCCGAGCGCGCCGTCGCCCGGGTCGGGGCCGACGTCGAGGTCACGTCCGACCTGGCGAAGGCCGCCCGCGCCGACGGGCTGGTCGTGCCCGGCGTCGGTGCCTATGCGGCGTGCATGGCCGGCATCGACGAGATCGGCGCCGGCCCGACGATCGCCGAGCGGGTCCGTGCCGGTGCACCGGTGCTCGGCATCTGCGTGGGCATGCAGGTGCTGTTCGACGCCGGCGAGGAGCACGGTGTGGTCACCAAGGGCCTCGGCCTGGCGCCCGGCACGGTGAGCATCCTGCGCGCGCCGGTCGTGCCGCACATGGGCTGGAACACGGTCGAGTGGCCGGCGGACACGGTGCTGGGCGCCGGCCTGCCGGCGGACACACGCTTCTACTTCGTGCACTCCTACGCGTCGACCGTCGTCGACGCGCAGGCCGCCGCCGGGGTCAAGGTCGCGACCACGATCCACGGCGAGCCCTTCGTGGCGGCGTTCGAGGCGGGTGTACTGCGGGCGACGCAGTTCCACCCGGAGAAGTCCGGTGACGCCGGAGCGACCCTGCTCGCCAACTGGCTGGGCACCCTGTGATGCGGCGCGTCCTCGGATGAGCAAGGAGCGGGCCCGCCGGCGGGCCTTGCTGGAGGCCGAGCGCGCCGAGCGGATGCGCCGCGCCGAGCGCAAACGGCAACGCCGCGCCGCGGTCCGGCGGCTGGTGCCGAAGGTCAAGGTCGGCCGGACGGGTAAGCTCTTCGCGCGCCGGTCGCGCGCCCAGCGGTCGGTCATCATCACCCTGGTGCTGGTGGCGCTCGCCCTCGTCTGGCTGCTGATCGACTCCGTGGCCGCGAGGATCGGCATCAGCGCACTCATCATCGTCGCCACTCCGGCGCTCACCGTGCTCGTCCTGGACCGAAGGATCTGAACCATGGCACTGCAGCTCCTGCCCGCCGTTGACGTCGCCGACGGCCAGGCGGTCCGTCTCGTCCAGGGCGCCGCCGGCAGCGAAACGACCTACGGCGACCCGCTGGAGGCCGCCCTGGCCTGGCAGCGGCAGGGCGCCGAGTGGATCCATCTCGTCGACCTCGACGCCGCCTTCGGCCGCGGGTCCAACGCCGAGCTGCTCGCCGACGTGGTCCGCCGCCTCGACGTGCAGGTCGAGCTGTCCGGCGGCATCCGCGACGAGGTCTCGCTGAAGGCCGCCCTGTCCACCGGCGCGACCCGGGTCAACCTCGGCACCGCGGCGCTGGAGAACCCGGACTGGTGCGACCACGTCTGCGCCACCTACGGCGAGCAGGTCGCCGTCGGCCTCGACGTGCGTGGCCACCAGCTCGCCGCCCGCGGCTGGACCAGGGAGGGCGGCGATCTCTTCGAGGTGCTCGACCGTCTCGAGCGGGCCGGCTGCGCGCGATACGTCGTCACGGACGTCATGCGCGACGGTACGCTCACCGGCCCCAACCTGACCCTGCTGCTGGAGGTCACGGGCCGCACCAAGAAGCCGGTCATCGCCAGCGGCGGCGTGTCGAAGCTCGACGACCTGCGCCAGCTCGCGGCGCTGGAGCCGGCCGGCGTCGAGGGCGTGATCGTCGGCAAGGCGCTCTACGCGGGTGCGTTCGACGTCACCGAGGCGCTCAAGGTGCTGGAAGAGTCGGCATGACGGTCGCGGTGCGTGTCATCCCCTGCCTCGACGTCGACGCGGGCCGGGTGGTGAAGGGCGTCAACTTCGTCAACCTCCGTGACGCCGGTGACCCGGTCGAGCTGGGCGCCGCCTACGACGCGGCGGGCGCCGACGAGCTGGTGTTCCTCGACGTGACCGCGTCGTCGGACGGCCGCGCCACGATGCTCGACGTGGTCCGCCGCACCGCCGAGACGGTTTTCATCCCGCTGACCGTCGGCGGCGGCGTCCGCAGCGTGGCCGACGTCGACACCCTGCTGCGGGCGGGCGCGGACAAGGTCGGCGTCAACACCGCCGCGATCGCCCGGCCCGACCTGATCGCCGAGATCGCGGAGCGGTTCGGCAACCAGGTGCTGACCCTGTCGCTCGACGTGCGCCGGGCGGCCGGCCAGCCGAGCGGCTTCGAGGTGACGACCCACGGCGGTCGCCGCGGCGCCGGCCTCGACGCCGTGGAGTGGGCGGCCAAGGTGGCCGAGCTGGGCGCGGGGGAGATCCTGCTCAACTCGATGGACGCCGATGGCACGAAGGACGGCTTCGACCTGGACCTGATCAAGGCGGTTCGCGAGGTCGTGACGGTGCCGGTCATCGCCAGCGGCGGCGCGGGTGCGGTGGAGCACTTCGCCCCAGCGGTGGCGGCCGGCGCGGACGCGGTCCTCGCCGCGAGTGTCTTCCACTTCGGCGACTTCGCCATCGGCGACGTCAAGACCGCCTTGCGCGGCGCCGGCTACCCGATCCGCTGACCGCCCCCGGCCCGCCCGGCCCGCCCGTCCCGGCGATCTTGGAGTTGTGGTCCCGACTTTATCCGCATATTTCGGACAAGTTAGGGACCACAACTCCAAGATCGCGAACGAGAAGGGTGCCGTGGGCGGGTGGGTCGGGCGGGCCGGAGGGGGTTCAGTCGCCGCGTTTGCCGGAGGCCACGGCTATGCCGACGATCCAGCCGACCCACAGGCCGTAGCCGGCGGCGAAGGCGGCCGAGGTCAGGGCCCGCAGCATCGTCGGGTTGGAGACGATGAACTCGGTGGCGAACGCGGCCAGCGCGGCGCCGAAGATCAGCGCCGCCCAGCCGATGATGAACGCGCCGGCGCCGGCGACCAGGGATCGCGCGGCGACCGCCAGTACCAATGCCACGAACAACACCAGCAGGAGCGCACGCAGGTCGTTGGCCAGCAGTTCCCGGGCGGCCGCGCCCGAGTCGTCCCGTGGTGTCACCCACCAGCGCGGCCAGGTCAGGGTGCGCAGGAAATACCCGCGGACGGTGGTGTCCGTGGTATGCCGGTCGACCCATTCGGTGAAGATCTGATTGCCGAAGATGAGCACCAGGAGCAGCGTCGCCAGGACGCCGGCGCCGGTAGCCGTTCGGGAGCGTCCGAAGAGAGCCATGCTAATGAATGTAAGGGGCGGCGCGAAAACTCGCTGACGTGAATCCGATGAATGAACGTGGCTCCTTGGTCGTGGAGCTGACCTGGGATTACACGACGTGAACGGCTCCCTGGCCGGCGTCCCACACGCTCGGAAGAGTGAAGATCGCCCGGTGTCGCCAGGCGTCGCGCAGTGCCGCGACGGTGGCCCCGATCGCCGGCCGCCCGGCGGCTGAGGCGCGCCACGCCACCGACACCCGCCGGGCCGCCTCGGGCGTGATCGGCCGGGCTGTCACGCCGACGGGGAGCGCCGTGCGGGCCAGCCTCGGGACGAAGGCGACCCCGAGGCCCTCGGCGACGAACGTCAGCTGCGTCTCGAACTCGTTGACCATGATCGTCGGGTGCACTCCGGGCAGCATGCGCCGCAGCCACTCGTGGCAGACGGTGCCCGGCTTCGAGCCGATCCACCGCTCCTCGTGGACCTCCTCCAGCGTCACCGGCCCGGCGGACTCCGCGAGCCGGTGGCCGGCGGGCAGGATGAGATCGCCGACGTCGAGCCCCAGCTCGGAGACCGCCACGCCCGGCGGCACGTTCACCGGGATCTCCAGCCACTCGTCGATGAGGGCCACGTCGATCGTGCCGCGCACGATCCCGTCGAGGCTGACCTGCCGGTCCGACTCCTGCAGCGTCGGCTCCAGGCCGGGATGGTCGACCGCGAGGGCGCGAAGCGCATACGGCAGCAGCCCGCGGCACGCGGTCGGGAACGACGCGATGGTCAGGTGACCCGAGACGGTCTCGCGGTGTGCGGCCAGGGCCGCCTCCGCCTCCTCGACGGCGTCGAGCACCCGGCCGGCGTGCTCGACCAGCACCCGGCCCGCCTCGGTGAGCCGCAGCGTGCGACCGTCCTTCTCGACGAGTGTGGCCTTGGTCTCCCGCTCGAGCTTGGCGAGGTGCTGGGAGATCGCCGACGGCGTGCAGTGCAGCGCCCCGGCGGCGGCCGTGACCGTGCCGAACGTGGCCACCGCGTGCAGCGCCTGGAGCCGGGTCAGGTCAAGCATGAAGGAATACTAAAGCAATTCTGCAGAACTTTTTGATGGTGCTTCACGGTCGGTGCGCGAACGATCTGAGGCATGAAGCCTCACGACCTCGACCTGATCGGCGGAGCGGCCGTCCTCGGCGGTGTGCTGCTGGGAGCCGCGAAGATCAGGCCGGAACCGGAGCTGGATCCGGCGCAGGTCGAGGCACCGAGAGCCACGGCAGGAACAGCTGCGTGAGCGGGCCGATGCCCAGCGCGTACAGCACCGTGGCGACGCCGACCGCCCCGCCGAGCAGCCAGCCGACGGCGAGCACGGTCACCTCGACCCCGGTGCGGGCCAGCCGCAGTGACAGCCGCGGGAAGCGGCCGGCCAGGCCGGTCATCAGGCCGTCGCGCGGCCCCGGTCCCATGCCCGCGCCGATGTACAGCGCGGTCGCGAACGCGTTGAGCAGGATCCCGCCGACGACCAGCGCGCCGCGCAGCCACCAGCCCTCCGCGTCGGGCAGCAGGCGCAGCGCGAGGTCGGCGGCCAGGCCGATGACCACGACGTTGCTGACCGTGCCGAGGCCCGGACGCTGCCGCAACGGCAGCCAGAGCAGCAGGACGGCGGCGCCGGTGATGATGACCACGGTGCCGAAGCTCAGGCCGGTGCGGCGGGCGACGCCCTGGTGGAAGACGTCCCAGGGGTCCAGGCCCAGCCGGGCGCGGATCAGCATCGCCATGCTCAGCCCGTACGCGATCAATCCAAGCTGCAACTGGACGAAGCGGCGACCGAAGCGATGGGTCAGAGGGATGGGATTGGTCTTGCCTGCGACGTGCATGCATGCCACCCTAGGGCCAATCTATCGAGCCAAAAGAGCCAATTGAGGGGGACTGGCCTTGTCAGCGATCGTCCGTGGCGCGCAACTGGCCCGCATGCTCAACGCGTGGCAGGTCGCGGTCGGGGTGCGTGGCCCCAACGGGCGCCGGCCCGAATACGTCGTGCTCGCCAACGCGGTCCGTGGCCTGCTCATCGACGGCCGGCTGGCCCTCGGCGTGCGGCTGCCCGCCGAGCGTGAACTGGCCGCGGCCCTCGGCATCAGCCGCACCACCGTCACCGCCGCCTATCGCGAGCTGCGCGAGAGCGGCCACCTCAGCAGCCGCCGCGGCGCCGGCAGCTGGACCGCGCTGCCGACCGGCCATCGGGTCGGCACGTCGGGGCTGTGGACACCGAGCGACGACACCGACCTCATCGACCTCGGCTGCGCCGCGATGCCCGCGCCGCCGGAGCTGACCGAGGCGGCCACCGAGGCCGTCGCCGACCTGGGGCCTTACGCCTGCGGCGCCGGCTACCAGCCGATGGGCCTGCTCGTGCTGCGGGAGGCGATCGCCCGCTGTTACAGCGAGCGCGGCCTGCCCACCGATCCTGACCAGGTGATGGTGACCGGCGGTGTGCAGCAGGCGCTCGACCTGCTCCTGCGACTGCTCGTCGCGCCGGGCCAGCGGGCACTGGTGGAGACGCCCACCTATCCCAACGCCCTGAGCGCCTTCACCGCGAGCCGTGCCCGGGTCAGCGCCTACGCGATCGGCCCCGACGGGTGGGACGAGGACCTGGTGCTCTCGACGGTACGGGCCGCGCAGGCTCGCCTGGCCTACCTGATCCCCGACTTCCACAACCCGACCGGCCACCTGATGCAGGCGTCGCTGCGCGAGCGGCTGCCGTCCGCCGCGCACGCCGCCGGCACCGACCTGGTGATCGACGAGTCGTTCGTCGACCTGGCGCTCGACGCGCCGGAGCTGCCGCCGTCGGTGGCCGCCTTCGACCGGACCGCGCGGGTGCTCACCATCGGCGGCATGAGCAAGCCGTACTGGGGCGGCCTGCGGATCGGCTGGGTGCGCGGCGCGGCGCCGCTGATCGCCCGGCTCGCCGCCGCCCGGGTCGGCGTCGACATGGCCTCGCCGGTGCTGGACCAGCTCGTGGCCGTGCGGCTCCTCGAGCGCCGCGAGGCGATCGTCGCCGCCCGTCGCAAGCAGCTGCTGGTCCAGCGCGACACGCTCGCCGCGGCACTGCGGGCCGAGCTGCCCGAGTGGCGGTTCGTGCTGCCGCGCGGCGGGATGGTCATGTGGGTGGAGCTCGACGCCCCGGTCTCCAGCGCCCTGGCCCGGTCGGCGGAGGAGCTCGGCGTGCGGATCGCGCCCGGGCCGCGCTTCGGCGCCGACGGCACGATGGAACGGTTCCTGCGAATGCCGTACACGCTGCCCGAGGACACGCTCGTCGAAGCGGTGCGCCGGCTGGCGTCGGCCCGCGCCGACCTCGACCGGCCGCGCCGTCACGCGTGGTCGGCGCCCGCGGTCGTCGCCTGACGTTGCGGCCTGTTCGGCCCGGACAAGCGTCGTGGCCCCCGGAAGTGGCGGCTCCCGGGGACCACGACACTGTGGGGTGTGATTAGAGCTCTGCGAGTGACCCGGCGTACATCCTGTCGATGTCCTGCGCGAAGGACTTCTCGACCGCGCGGCGCTTGACCTTCAGCGACGGCGTCAGCTCGCCGTCCTCGATCGACAGGTCGCGGCCGAGAATGGTGAACTTCTTGACCGTCTCCCAGCGGTTGAGCTTGGTGTTGAGCTCCTTGACGTAGCCCTCGATCAGCTCCTCCGCCTCCTTGGACGAGGCGATCTCCTCGTACGACCTGCCGGCCAGCGGCGTGCCCTCGGCCCAGCCCTTGATCGCGTCGGGGTCGAGTGTCACGAGCATGGTCACGTAGTTGCGTGCCTGGCCCACCACGACCGCCTGCGACGTGTACGGGCAGACGGACTTGAACAGGCCCTCGATGTAGCTGGGCGCGACGTACTTGCCGCCGGACGTCTTGATGAGGTCCTTCTTGCGGTCGGTGATGCGCAGGTAGCCGTCGGCGTCGATCTCGCCGATGTCGCCCGTGCGGAACCAGCCGTCCTCCGTGAAGGCGGCGGCGGTCTCGTCGGGCAGGTTGTGGTAGCCGCGCATGACCGGCGTGCCCTTGAGCAGCACCTCGCCGTCGGTGTCGAGCTTCGTCCGCAGATCGCCGAGGGCCTGCCCGACCGTGCCGATGCGGGGGGCGTCCTTGCGGTTGACGTAGGAGCCGGCCGAGGTCTCGGTCAGACCGTACCCCTCCAGGATCGGCAGGCCGGCGGCGAAGAAGAACTCGCCGATCTCCTTCGACAGCGGCGCGGAGCCGGAGACCATCACCTGCATCCGGCCGCCGAGGCGGGCCCGCAGCTTGCTGAACACGAGCTTGTCGGCGATGGCCGCCTGGGCCTTCAGCATGCCGCCGGGCCGGCGCCCCGCCAGGCGCTCGGCGGAGGCCCTCTTGCCGACCGCCATCGCCCAGGTGAAGATCTTCCACTTGGCGCCGCCGTCGGCCTGCGCGCCGGTGACGACGCGGTTGTAGACCTTTTCGAAGACACGCGGCGCGGCGCACATGAGCGTGGGCTGGATCTTGCCCAGGTTGTCGATCAGCTTGTCGACGCGGCCGTCGACGTAGGTGGGCAGGCCGACGTAGACGATGCCGCACAGCAGCGTCTTGCCGAACGAGTGGGCGAGGGGCAGCCAGAGGTACTGGAGGTCGTCGGGGCTGAGCAGCCCGATGTCAGACTGGGTGCGGCCCTGCCAGACCCAGCCGGCGTGCAGCAGCTCGACGCCCTTCGGCTTGCCGGTGGTGCCGGACGTGTAGATCAGCGTGGCCAGCTGGTCGCCGGTGATGCCCTCGACGATCCGGTCGATGAGCTGCGGGTCCTGCTCGATCGCCGCCCGTCCGGCCGCCTCCAGCTGGGCCAGCGACAGCGTCTTGACGGGCTCGTCGCCGGTGGGCTCACCGTCGATGAGCACGACCGCGACCAGGTTGGGCAGCTCGGCGCCCTGGAGCTTGGCCGCCTGGCCGGGGTTCTCCGCGATCAGTACCTTCGAGCCGGAGTCCTTGACGATGTAGACGGCCTCTTCCGGCTCCGTCGTGGGATAGACCGTCGTCGTGGCGGCGCCGGCCAGCATGATGCCGAGGTCGGCGAGGATCCAGTCGAGCCGGGTGTTGGCCAGGACGCCGACCCGGTCCTCGGGCTGGACGCCGAGTGTGGTGAGGCCGGCGCCGATGGCGCGGGCGCGCTCGTCGATCTGGCGCCAGGTCAGCCAGACCGGGTCGCCGGCGTCGTCGGGCGCCGGACCGGCGAACGCCGGCTTGTCCGGGGTCTCCGCCACCCGGTGCAGGAACATGTCCGGGATCGAGCGGTAGGGCAGTTCGAGCGGCTGGGTCTGGGTCATGGAGTCGGCCTCCGGCAGCAGGCGTGGACGTGTGCGTGATTGGCGTCACGTCCCGTCGGTTACCGGAGGGTAAACCGTCGATCCCGTTACCGGCTAGACCCGCAACCGAAACGTAGTAGACGCTGAATCCCTTGTCTGGAACCAGATTCGAGACTCAGGGCGGGATCTCACAGCCCCAGGCGGGCGCCCCGGAGCTTGTCGGCGAGCTCGTCCGGGCCCGTGACGTCGACGTGGGCGGCGCGCTGCCGTCCGGTGAAGAACAGCAGCAGCTCACCCGGTGCGCCCTCGACCACCAGCTCGGCGTCGCCGCCCCTACCGACGGTGAACGGCTCGGCGCCGGGCACCTTCACGACGATGCGGGCCGGGAACCGCCGGGTGGACAGCTTTGCCGATCCCTTGACGCGGGCGGACAGTGCCGCCTCGTAGCCGGGATCGAGCTGCCGCGGCGTCCAGCCGGCCGTCGCCCGCCGGACGTCCTCGTGGTGGATGAAGAACTCGATCAGGTTCACCGCCTCCTCGGCGAACCCGGGCCGCAGCCACACCGGCGGCGTGCGGACCTTGCCGACGAGCCCGGCGTAGTCACCGGCGGCCAGACCGTCCTGGACCTTCTTCGCGTGCCCGGCGACGGCCTTGAGCAGGATGCCGGGCGCCGCGTCGGGGCGGCGCTCGCGCAGCACCAGGTGCGCGGCGAGATCACGGGTGGCCCAGCCGGTGCAGAGCGTGGGCGCGTCGGGGCCGGCGGCGAGGAGCGTGTCGGCGAGCGCCGCGCGCTCGCCGCGGGCGAACGAACTCATGGGCGTAACGCTAGCCCCGTTTTTGTCGGGGGTCCTCTGTAAGGTTGCGGTGCGGTCGGGGCGACTTACCGGCGCGGACCCGAGGGGGCGGAAGGTGACCAGCGGCAAGGTGCTCTTGAAGGGCCTCAGGGTGCTGGGCAGAGCCATCCGTGACGAGCCTCACATGTTCGCCGTCTCCGCCGCCGGCAGTGTGCTGTTCAGCCTGCTCACCATCGCCACCGCCTTCGTCTCCGGCGAGGTCGTCGGGAGCGTCGTCGTCCCGGCGATCGACAACCGTCACGTCGGTGCCGGCGCGTTGGCGCTCGGCGGGCTCGCCATCCTCGCCGTCAGCCTCGGCAAGATCCTCGGCATCTTCGGCCGCCGCCTCGGCGCCGGTGCCATGCAGTTCAACCTCCAGGCGCGTTACCGGCAGGCGGTGACCCGCCGATACCTGCGCCTGCCGCTGGAGTGGCACCAGCGCCACGCCACCGGCACGCTGCTGTCCAACGCCAACGCGGACGTCGAGTCCGCGTGGTATCCGATCGCGCCCTTCCCGTTCGCGGTCGGCACGGTCGTGATGCTCGTCGCCGCGGTCGTCTCGCTCTTCGTCACCGACTGGGTGATGGCCCTCGTCGGCGTCGCGATCTTCCCGACGCTGCTCGGGGTCAACGTCGCCTATTCGCGGCGCATGGCGCCCCGCGTCGCCCGGTCGCAGCAGCTGCGCGCCGAGGTCAGCGCGGTCGCGCACGAAAGCTTCGACGGCGCGCTCGTCGTCAAGACGATGGGCCGCGAGGCGGCGGAGACGGAGCGGTTCGCCGCGAAGGCGACCGAGCTGCGCGACGCCACCATCCGGGTCGGCCGGATCCGGGCACTGTTCGACCCGGTGCTCGACGCGCTGCCGAGCATCGGCACGCTCGCGGTGCTCGTCGTCGGCGGCTGGCGCTTCCGGCAGGGCGCCGTCGAGGTGTCCGAGGTCGTCAGCGTCGCGTTCCTGTTCACCGTGCTGGCGTTCCCGGTCCGCGCGATCGGCTGGGTCCTCGCCGAGCTGCCCCGCAGCGTCGTCGGCTGGGAGCGGATCCGCCATGTGCTCGACGCCGAGGGCGACATGGCCTATGGCACGACCGAGCTCCGCGACGAGCAGAAGCCGGCCGCCCTGCGCTTCGACGACGTGCACTTCGCATATCAACCGGGCGACGCCGACGCGCGGCCGGGCAGCGACGTGCTCACCGGGGTCTCGTTCGACGTGCCGGCCGGGCGGACGGTCGCGCTGGTCGGGCCGACCGGCTCGGGCAAGTCGACGGTCGCCGCGCTCGCGGCCCGCCTCGCCGACCCGCGTGCCGGCACGGTGGCCCTCGACGACGTCGACGTCCGCGAGCTGACCCAGGAGTCGCTCGTGCGCACGGCCGCGCTGGTCGCCCAGGTGCCGTTCGTCTTCGACGACACCATCCGGGGCAACATCACCCTCGACCGGGGCGTGAGCGACGAGGCGGTGTGGGCGGCGCTGCGGCTCGCGCAGGCCGACGGGTTCGTCGAGCGGCTCGCCGACGGCCTCGACACGACGGTCGGCGAGCGCGGCACGTCGCTGTCCGGCGGGCAGCGGCAGCGGCTCACCATCGCCCGGGCCCTCGCCGGCGCGCCCCGCCTGCTGGTGCTCGACGACGCGACCAGCGCGGTCGACCCGCGGGTCGAGGCGGCGATCCTCGCCGCGCTGCGGCGGGACGACGCCCAGCAGGCGTCGATCCTCGTCGTCGCCTACCGGCGGGCGACCATCGCTCTCGCGGACGAGGTCGTTTACCTCGAGCGCGGCCGGGTGATCGCCCGCGGCACGCACCAGGAGCTGCTGGAGACCGCACCCGGCTACGCCGACCTGGTGACCGCATACGAGAAGGCCGAGGCCGAGCGGGAGCGCGAGCACGTGTTCGACGAAGGGGGAGTGACCGCGTGACCAGCGCCGTGACCGGGACGGCGCCCGACGCCGGTGCCGAGCGGCTCGGTGTGCTGCGGCGCGGCCTCGCGCTGTCCCCGGAGCTGTTCACCGGGCTCGCCGGCACCCTGGGCCTGGCCATGGTGGCCACCATCGGCCGGGTCGCCGTTCCGGTCGCCATCCAGCAGGGCATCGACCGCGGCATCCGGGCCGCGAGCGGCCCCGACCTCGGTGTCCTGACGCTCATCGTGACGATCACCGCCGCGGTGCTGTTCACGACGATGGTCAGTGCCTACCTGATGAACGTCCGGCTGTTCACCGTCAGCGAGACGGCGCTGGCCGGCATCCGGGTGCGTACCTTCCGGCACATCCACGACCTTTCCATGCTGCACCAGCAGTCCGAGCGGCGCGGCGCGCTGGTCTCGCGGGTCACCGGCGACGTCGACCAGATCAGCCAGTTCCTGCAGTTCGGCGGTCTGCTGTTCATCCTCAGCCTGGGCCAGCTCACCGTCACGACGGTCGTCATGCTGGTCTACTCCTGGCAGCTCACGCTCGTGGTCTTCGCCGCGTTCGCGCCGCTGGTCTTCGTCGTCCGGCACTTCCAGCGCCGGCTCAGCGTGCTCTACCTGGAGGTCCGCGAGAGCGTCGGCGCGCTGCTCGGTGTCATCGCCGAGAGCGTGGTCGGCGCGCCGGTCGTGCGAGCCTACGGCATTCAGCGGCGCACCAGCGAGCGGCTCGACAAGGCTATCGAGCGCAACCGGCGCAGCCAGTTCCGCGCGCAGAAGAACAATGTCGTCAGCATGAGCTTCGGCGAGCTCGCCGCCGGGCTCGCGCTCGCCGGGGTCGTGGTCGTCGGCACGCTGCTCGGCGCCGACCGGCAGCTCACCGTCGGCCAGCTCACCGCGTTCCTGTTCCTGGCGACCCTGTTCGTGCAGCCGGTCCAGGTCGCCACCGAGGTCCTCAACGAGGCGCAGAATGCGATCGCCGGCTGGCGGCGGGTCCTCGACATCATCGAGACCGAGCCGGACGTCGCCGACCCGGGTGCCGCGGGCCGGGCACTGCCCGAGGGGCCGATCGACGTGACCTTCGAGCACGTCCACTTCGCCTATCCGGGCGGCCCCGAGGTACTCACCGACGTCGACCTCACCGTCGCCGCGCGGACCAGGGTCGCGGTCGTCGGCGAGACCGGCAGCGGCAAGACGACGTTCGCCAAGCTGCTGACCCGGCTGATGGACCCGGCGAACGGTCGTGTCCTGCTGTCCGGGGTGCCGCTGTCCGACGTGCGCTTCGACTCGCTGCGCAGCCGGGTGGTCATGGTGCCGCAGGACGGGTTCCTGTTCGACTCGACCGTCGCCGACAACGTCCGCTTCGGCCGGCCCGACCTCAGCGACGTCGATCTCGAGCTGGCCTTCACCGAGCTGGGGCTGATCGACTGGGTCGAGAGCCTGAGCGACGGGCTGCAGACGCAGGTCGGCGAGCGGGGCGAGGCGCTGTCGGTGGGGGAGCGGCAGTTGGTGGCCCTCGCCCGGGCGTATGTGGCCGACCCCGACCTGCTGGTCCTCGACGAGGCCACCAGCGCCGTCGACCCGGCGACCGAGGTCCGGCTCCAGCGCACCCTCGACGCGGTGACGCGGGGCCGCACAACGATCGCCATCGCCCACCGTCTGTCGACCGCGCAGAGCGCCGACGAGGTGATCGTGGTCGACAAGGGCCGAGTCGTCCAGCGCGGCCCCCACACCGACCTCGTGACCGACCCCGACTCCATCTACGCCCGCCTCTACGCCTCCTGGCTCGAACAAACCCGCTGACGCCGGCAACGCCCGACACCGACACAGCCCTCGTCCGGTCCGACGCGGTTCACTGCTCGAGCCGTGCCGTGCCGTGCCGTGCCGTGCCGTGCCGTGCCGGGCTGGGCTGGGCTGGGCTGGGGTTGCTGGGCTGGGGCGCCGGGCCGGGCCGGGCCGTTCTGGGCTGGGCTGGGCTGGGCTGGGTCGGGCTGGGCTGGGATGTCGGGCCGTGCCGGGCTGGGTTGGGCTGGGTCGGGCCGGGCTGAGGTGCTCGGCCGGCTGGGGTGCTTCGTCGTGCCGGGCTGGACTGGGCTGGGATGTCGGGCCCGGCTGAGGTGCTCGGCCGGCTGGGGTGCCGGGTCGTGCCGGGCCGAGCCAGGGCGTGGCGCTGGGGGTGGGGTGCCGCTTCGGGCTGGCTCTGCGTCGATGGCTGGGCGTGCCCGGGCTGGCGTGGTGCCGGGGCGGGCCATGTGTTGCTGGGAGCCGGTCCAGGACTGTCCCGTTCGGGGGACCCGGATGCCGCGTGGCGGCTGCTCGTGGCAATCGCCGCTGGACGGCCGTTGTCGCCTGGCCGGCCGGGACCGCGGCCGACCAGTTCCTCGACGCCGATCGGGTCTGTAGTCGACCAGGTTTCTCGACAGCCGGCCGGGACTGCGGTCCGGGGGGATTCCCGCACGCGGGTCGCCGAGCCGGACACTGTTGACCTTGGTGGAAAACCGTGGTCCTGGGCACGGAAATCGACCAAGGTTAAGTTGGTGTCGGAAGTGGGGCGACGCGTCGAGCGGGTGGTTCAGCGGCTTCGATGGCTTACCCTGGTCGCATGGTAGCCGGGGGGCGCCGATACGTGCCGGTGCAGGTGCGGGTCGCGGTGACGGGGTTCAACGCTATCGGGCTGGTCATGCTGGCGCTCGCCCTTGCTGCGCTCGGGGTTCTGCTCTCGGGCATGCAGGTCGACCCCGCCCAGCAGGGCGGCACTGGCTACCTCGACTTTGTCCTGTTCTTCAACGCCGTGATGTTCCTGTTCCCGCTCGCCGTCGTGTTGGTCTTCCTCGGGGTGCGGATCAAGCGGGGCGAGCACTGGGCGTGGCTGGCGAGCCTCGTGTTCTGGGGGTTTATCGGCACGATGGCGCCACTGCTCACGTGGCTGCTGCCGGCGCCGCTGCCGTTCGCGGTCGTTCCCACCTTCTGCGCGGTCGCGCTGCTGGGTCTGCTGTTGACGCCTCAGGCCCGTACACACTGTGCGGACACCAACGACGAGGACTAAACGTCCTTGGGCAGCGGCTCCGCGATGTACCGCTGAATCGTCGGCGCCACGTTGCGCACTACCTCGTCGGCGGGCATCGAGGCCAGCGGTTCGATCTTCAGGATGTACCGCACCATGACGATTCCCGCCATCTGGGAGGCGACGAGGGAGGACCGCTTGGGTGCCTCCTCGGGGTCGAGATCGAGCTGGCTCATCGCGCGGCGGAGGATCTGCGTGATCAGGAAATCCCGCAGCATGCGCGCGGACCACTCGTGCTGCAGCGCGCTGCGGAACAGGGCCACGGCCGGCGAACCGGCGGGAGAGTCCCACACACTGAGAAACGTGTGCACCAGCCGCTCGCCGACGCCGTCGATGCCGGGCTCGAACACCTTCGGCAGCAGCTCGCCCGGATCGATCGGCACGTCCATCGTGGCCAGGAACAGCTTGTCCTTCGCTCCGAAATAGTGATGCACCAGCGCCGGGTCGACCCCGGCGCTGGTCGCGATCTGGCGGATGGAGGCTCCGTCGAAACCGCGCTCGGCGAAGGCGTCACGGGCAGCGGCCAGGATGGCCTTTCGCGTGTCCTGGTTGCCGGGGCGTCGTCCGGTGCGGGCCATGAGTCTCTTTCTGCTGCCGATCAAGCGGTACGGCGGCGCAGTGTCGCCGCTCCGAGCAAGAGTGCCACGACCACGCAGCCGATGATGATCGCGAGGTCTCGCCACATGATGCCGGTCGGCTCGGTGTTGCTGCCGAGTTCGGTGAGGGCCTGCACGGCGTACGACATCGGCAGGACGTCGCTGATCGCCTGCATCCAGCCGGCCATCTGGTCGCGGGGCTGCAGGAGGCCGCACAGCAGGACCTGCGGCAGAACCACGGCCGGCATGAACTGCACCGCCTGGAACTCGCTGTTCGCGAACGCGCTCACGAACAGGCCGAGCGCCATGCCGAGCACGGCGTTGCCGACCGCGAGCACGCCGGCGAGCCAGGCCGGGCCGAGCGTGTCGAGGCCGAGCAGCCAGAACGCGATCGCCGAGACCACGCCGGCCTGGACGGCGGCGGCGATGGCGAACGCGATGCCGTACCCGAGCAGGATGTCGACCTTGCCGATCGGGGTGGTGAGGAGCCGCTCCAGAGTGCCGCTGGTCCGCTCGCGCAGCATCGCGACGCTGGTCAGCAGGAACATGATCACCAGCGGGAACACACCGAGCATGATCAGGCCGATGCGGTCGAACAGCAGGGGGTTGTTGTCGTAGAGGTACCGCAGGAGTGTCAGCAGCACCGTCGGCACGACCAGGATCATCGCGATGGTCCGGCGGTCGTGGCGCAACTGGCGGAGGATCCGGCCGGCGGTCGTGAACGTCAGGCGGGGAGACATCGTCAGGCCACCTTTTCCTTGTCGGTCTCCTGCGCCTGGACCAGACGGAGGAACGCTGTGTCGAGGTCGTCGGTGCCGGCACGTTCCCGTACCGCTGCCGGAGTCGCGTCCGCGATGAGCAGGCCCTCGCGGATCAGCAGGAGGCGGTCGCAACGGCCGGCCTCGTCCATCACGTGGCTGGAGACCAGCAGCGTCGACCCGGCCTTCGCCATGGCGTGGAACCGCTGCCAGAGCTCGTTGCGCAGGACGGGGTCCTGCCCGACGGTCGGCTCGTCGAGGACCAGCAGCTGGGGCCGGCCGACGATCGCGCACGCGAGGGAGGCCCGGGCGTGCTGGCCGCCGGAGAGCTGCCCGACGAGCTGGTCCTTGGCCTGGCTGAGCCCGACGTCGGAGATCGCCGCGTCGGCCTCTTTGGCGCTCAGCCCGTACAGCGCGGCGAAGTAGCGGGCGTTCTCGCGCACGGTGAGGTCCGCGTAGACGCTCGGGGCCTGCGTGAGGTAGCCGACCTTGTTGCGCAGGGGCTTGGCGCCGGCGGGGTGGCCGAGCACGGTGACGGTGCCGCTGACGATCTTCTGCACGCCGACGACGGCGCGCATGAACGTGGTCTTGCCGCTGCCGCTCGGGCCGAGCAGTCCGGTGACGGCGCCGCTGGGCACGGTGCAGGTGAGGTCGTGCAGCACCCGCCTCTTGCCACGCGCGATGACGAGGTGTTCGACCTCGATCGCGTTGCTCATCTGGGTTCCCCCTTCCGGGGTTCGTCGGACCTGTGCAGAACTCAACGCCTGTTGAACTCAACGGTAGATGAAATCCTTGCCGGCCGTCAACGCGCTACATGCGACAGGGGGCGGACCGTCACCGGTCCGCCCCCTGTCCGGGGTGCTGCTATGGATGCCTAGAGCTTGAGGACGCGCTCCAGGAAGTCCTTGTACTGCCGGAGCGCGACCCGCAGGGACTCGGTGTCGGGGCGCTTCGACGTCTTGTGCGGGTCGATCGCGTGCTGCTGGTCCTGCAACTTCTCGGCGAGTGTCTCGATCGCGTCGCTCACGACCGCGGACGCCTTGGCGACGGCCTTGACCGGGTCTTCGACGAACTTCGACTCGGCCTTCGCCAGCCGCGACCGGAACTTGTTTGCCCGCTTCGGCTTCCAGAGCACGATCCGCTCCTCGACGATGTCGCCGGGCCGAAGCGGCGCGACAGCGGCTGCGGCAGCGAGCTCGGTCTCCTCGTCCTCTTCGTCTTCGTCGTCCTCGGCGTCGTCCGCTTCGGCGACGGGCTCCTCGTCGTCTTCGTCGCCCTCGTCTTCGTCGTCAGCCTCGGCGACAGGCTCGTCTTCGTCTTCGTCTTCTTCGTCTTCGCCGTCGCTGTCAGCTTCGGCGGTCGGCTCCTCGTCCTCGGCTTCGGCCGCAGGCTCCTCGGCTTCGCCCTCTTCCTCGGTGTCGGCTTCTCCGGTGACTTCCTCGATGTCGGCGACGAGGTTGACCTCTTCGGCGGCGCCTTCGTCCTCGGTGTTGTCGACCCCAGCGTCGACGGCCTCGACAAGCGCGTCGGCCGGCGTCTCGCCAGCCTCTTCCTCCGCCGCCTCTTCCGCTTCCGCAACCGGCTCGTCGGCGGCGTCCTCATCGGCCTCGGCCTCTTCGGCCTCGGCCTCTTCGGCCTCGGCCACCGGCTCCTCGTCCGCTGCTTCGGCGTCCTCCGAACCGGCCTCTTCGGCTTCGGTGGCTGCCTCTTCGGCCTCGGCCGCAGGCTCATCCTCGGCGGCGGGCTCCTCTTCGGCAGCTTCCTCCGCCTCGGCGGCGGGCTCTGCCTCCGCCTCGTCCTCCGCAGCCGGCTCCGCCTCGGCCTCGGCGGCCGGCTCTTCCTCCGTAACGTCGTCGGCTTCGGCGGCCGGCTCGGCGTCGCTGTCGTCGTCGGCTTCCGCGGCCGGCTCCTCGGCGTCGGCAGCGGCTGGCTCTGCGGTCTCGGCGGCGGGCTCTTCCTCCGCAATGTCGTCGGCTTCCGCGGCCGGCTCCTCAGCGTCGGCAGCGGCCGGCTCTGCGGCCTCGGCGTCAGCTTCGGCCGCCGGCTCCTCGTCAACGCTGGCTTCCTCAGCGTCGGCCTCGGCGGCGGGCTCCTCGGCGGCGGCTTCCTCGGCAGCGGTTTCTTCGACCACGGCCTCCGCTTCGGCGCCGTCCTCGGCAGCCTCGGCCTCGACCTCCGCAACTGTCTCCGCCTCGGCCTCGGCGACCGGTTCCACCTCCGCCTCGTCCTCCGCAGCCGGCTCCGCGTCGGCTTCGGCGGCGGGCTCGGCCTCGTCGACAGTGTCCTCCGTAGCCTCGGCAACAGGCTCGGCGTCCGTTTCGTCCTCGACGACCGGCTTTTCCCCAGCGTCCTCGCCGGACTCCGCCTCCGCGGCCGGCTCCTCGTCCGCCGTTGCGCTCACCTCGGCGGCTTCGGCGTCCGCGGCCACGGGCTCCGCGGTGGCTTCCTCGTCGGCAGCGACGGGTTCGGCGTCCGCGACGGCCTCGGCCTCCTCGGCAGCCGGCTCGGCGTCCCCGGTCGTCTCCGCGGCCGGTTCCGCGTCCTCGGCTGCCGGCTCCGCGTCCGCGACCTCCTCGGCGTCCGTGGCAGCCTCGGCCTCGGCGACCGGCTCGGCCTCCACCTCTTCGGCGGCGACCGGCTCGGTCTCGTCGGCAGCGACGGGCTCGGCCTCCGCGGCAACCTCTGCATCCTCGGCGGCGACCGGCTCAGCCTCCGCGCCAGCTTCGGTCTCGTCGGCAGCGGCCACCGGTTCGGCCTCCGTGGCAGCTTCGGCTTCGTCAGCAGCAGCGACCGGCTCAGCCTCCGCGCCAGCTTCGGTCTCGTCGGCAGCGGCGACCGGCGAAGCCTCCGCGGCAGCCTCGGCCTCTTCGGAGGCAGCCACCGGTTCGGCCTCCGCGTCGGTCTCGCCCTCGTCGGAGGCAGTGACGGGCTCCGCCTCCGTGGCAGCTTCGGCTTCGTCGGCAGCGGCGACCGGTTCGGCCTCCGTGGCAGCCTCGGCCTCGTCGGCAGCGGCCACCGGTTCGGCCTCCGCGTCGGCCTCGCCCTCGTCGGAGGCGGCGACCGGCTCCGCCTCCGTGGCAGCTTCGGCTTCGTCGGCGGCGGCGACCGGCTCAGCCTCCGCGCCGGACTCAGTCTCGTCGGCAGCGGCGACCGGCGAAGCCTCCGCGGCGGGCTCGGCCTCGTCGGTGGCCGCCGGCTCGCCGTCCGTGGCGGCATCGGCTTCGGCCGGGGCCGCGTCCGACGAGGCGGTCTCGGCCGGCGCGGGCTCCACGACGACCGCCTCGGCCTCCGGAGTATCCACGACCGCGACGGCCTCGGAGTCCGAGGCTGGGCCGACGATGCCGGAGATGTCGTCCGGCACGGCGACCGAGATGGCCTCGGCGTCGGCCAGGGGCTCGTCGGGGGACGGGGCTGCCGCAGCGGGCGTCTCGGTCGCCTCGGCCTGCGGGGTGGTGTCCTCCACCGGCTGGCGCTGCTCGGGGATGACCACCTCGGCGGGGTTGGCCTCGGGGGCGGTGGCTTCAGGGGATGGGCTCGACTGGTTGTTCGGCGGGGTGAAGTTGGGAGACAACGGTGGGTCCTCCGTCCGCTCGGTCCGAACGGGGCTGCCACCCGTTCAGACTGCTCGCTCAGCGCTGGGGTCGCGGACGCCGGGAGGCCGAACGGCGCCCGTCCGACGCCGCTGAACCGACGGCGGGCGGAACCCCCGAGCAAGATGCGGGCGGGTAGGGTCAGCCGGCGGCAGGCGGGGAAGGGTGGGCGACCGCGCAGATCTTCCGTGCGGCGCACCGTCAAGGTACTCCTCCAACACCACCAGCCATAGACCCCAAACCGCCGGTTGTCCGCGGTGCGGGAGAATTGCGGCTGTGTCATCGAATCTTGACCCAGAAGTCGCGAAGCGCCTCCGCCGGAACGATGCCGGGCTCGTGCCCGCGATCGTGCAGGAACACGGCACCGGGCAGGTGCTCATGTTGGCGTGGATGAACGACGAGGCGCTGCACCGGACGCTGACGACCGGGCGGGCTACCTACTGGTCGCGTAGCCGCGACAAGCTTTGGATCAAGGGTGAGACGTCCGGTCACGCGCAGCATGTCAGGTCGGTCGCGATCGACTGTGACGGCGACACGCTGCTGGTGACCGTCGAGCAGACCGGCGCCGCCTGCCACACCGGCGAGCACAGCTGCTTCTACACCCCGCTGGAGACGACCCCATGACCACCGGCGCCGTCGCGCCCGACGAGGCGACCTTCCGTGAACTGGCGCGCACCCGCCGTGTCGTGCCCGTCACCCGGCGCCTGCTGGCCGACGGCGAGACCCCCGTCGGCGTCTACCGTAAGCTCGCCGGCGGCCCGGGCACCTTCCTGCTGGAGTCCGCCGAGCAGGGCGCCGGAGCCGCCGGTGCGGTCTGGTCGAGGTACAGCTTCATCGGTGTGCGCAGCCTGGCGACGCTGGTCGAGCGCGAGGGGCGGGCGCACTGGCTCGGCGCCCCGCCGGCGAACCTGCCCACCGCGGGCTCGCCGACCGAGGTGCTCGCGGCGACCGTCGCGGCGCTGACCGCCGACGACGCCGACCTGCGTGAGCTCAACCTGCCGCCGCTGTCGGGCGGGCTGGTCGGCTTCCTGTCGTACGACGCGGTGCGCCGCTTCGAGAAGCTGCCCGAGTTCGCGATCGACGACCTGCGCCACCCCGAGCTGGGCATGATGCTCGCGACCGACCTGGTCGCACTGGACCACTTCGAGGGCGCGGCGCTGCTGATCGCCAACGCGGTGCTGCCCGCCGCGGGCGCCGACGACGCCACGGTCCGGGCGGCGTATCACCAGGCGATCGGCCGCCTGGACGCGATGACCACGGCGCTGTCCCGCCCGACCCCGCCCCTGGTGTCCACAGTGGACCGTGTGCCGCTCGGCGACGTGGTCAGCCGGACGCCGGCGGGGGAGTACCCGAAGGCGGTCGAGGTCGCCAAGGAGGCCATCCGCGCGGGCGAGTGCTTCCAGATCGTCGTCGCCCAGCGCTTCGAGCGTGCGACCGACGCCGACCCGCTCGACGTGTACCGCGTGCTGCGGACGACCAACCCCAGCCCGTACATGTACCTGCTGCGCTTTGACGGCTTCGACGTGGTCGGCTCGTCACCGGAGGTGCACGTCAAGGTCGACGGCCGCCGGGCGCTGCTGCACCCGATCGCCGGCACCCGCTGGCGCGGCGCGACCCCGGAGGAGGACGCGGCACTCGCCGCCGACCTGCTCGCCGACCCGAAGGAGCGGGCCGAGCACGTCATGCTCGTCGACCTGGCCCGCAACGACCTGGGGCGGGTGTGCAAACCCGGCACGGTCGAGGTGCCCGAGTTCATGACCGTCGAGCGGTACAGCCATGTCATGCACATCGTCTCGACGGTCGTCGGCGAGCTGAACGACGACCGCACCGCCTTCGACACGCTGGCCGCGACGTTCCCGGCCGGCACGCTGTCGGGCGCCCCGAAGGTGCGCGCCATGGAGATCATCGAGGAGCTGGAGCCGACCCGGCGGGGCCTCTACGGCGGTGTGGTCGGCTACTTCGGCTTCGGCGGCGACATGGACACCGCCATCGCGATCCGCACCGCCCTGATCCGTGACCGGACGGCATACGTGCAGGCCGGCGCCGGGATCGTCGCCGACTCCGACCCGGCCGCCGAGGAGACCGAGACCCGCAACAAGGCCGCGGCCGTGCTCGCCGCGATCGCGACCGCCGAGACGCTGAGGCCGGCACGATGAAGTTCGAGGGGCGCCGCGGCCTGACCGTCACCGCACTGGCCTGCGCGGCCGGCGCGGCCGTGGTGCTGTTCGCGGCGACCAGGGGCTGGCAGGAGGTGCTGACGCAGCGCGTCGCGCCGCTGCCGCCGATCACGAGCCACCGCAGCGGCGCCGACCTGGCGCCGTGGCTGCCGGCGCTCGGCGCCGTCTCGCTCGCCGGCGCCGGGGCGCTGCTGGCCACGCGGGGCGTCGTGCGGGCGGTGGTCGGCGCGCTGCTGGCCCTCTCGGGTGTCGGCATCGCGGTCGCCGCCCTGGTGACGCTCGGTCAGGACGTGATCGTGGTCTGGCCGCTGCTGTGCGCGGTCGCCGCGGTTGTCGTCGCCGCGGCGGGCGTGGTCACGATCCGCTTCGGCCGCACGTGGCCGGAGATGGGCGCGCGCTACGAGCGGCCGAAGACCACCACTGAGCAGGGCGCACCGAAGCGGCCGGCGTCGCAGGCGGAGCTGTGGGACGCGCTTGACCGGGGTGAAGACCCCACCACGCGGGACGGCGGCGCGTAGGGTCTGGCCATGGCGAGCACCAAGGAAGTGATCGAGGTCGCCGGGCGCGAGGTGACGATCACCAACCCCGACAAGGTGTACTTCCCCAAGTCCGGCCGCACCAAGATGGACGTGGTCCGCTACTACCTGGCGGTCGCCGACGGCGCCCTGCGCGGGGCCGGTGGCCGTCCGATGGCGCTGAAGCGCTACGTCAACGGCATCGACGGCGAGGCGTTCTTCCAGAAGCGCGCCCCGGAGAAGCGCCCCGACTGGATCGAGACGGTCGCGCTGCGCTACCCGTCGGGCCGCACCGCCGAGGAGATCGTGCTCCGCGACGCCGCCCAGCTCGCCTGGGTGGTCAACCTCGGCTGCCTCGAGCTGCACACCCACTCGGTGCTCGCCGAGGACATCGACCACCCCGACGAGCTGCGTATCGACCTCGATCCGGTGCCGGGGGTGCCGTGGTCGCAGGTCGTCGACGTCGCGCTCGTCGCCCGCGAGGTGCTGGCGGAGCACGGCCTGCGGGGCTGGCCGAAGACCTCCGGCTCGCGCGGCTTCCACGTTTATGCCCGGATCGAGCCGCGCTGGACCTTCGCCGAGGTCCGCCGCGCCGCGGAGGGCTTCGCGCGCGAGGTTGCCCGCCGGGCGCCCGATCTGGCCACCGGCGCCTGGTGGAAGGAGGAGCGGCACGGCGTCTTCGTCGACTACAACCAGAACGCCAAGGACCACACCACCGCCTCCGGCTACTCCGTGCGCCCCACCGACGAGGCCCGCGTCTCGATGCCACTGACCTGGGACGAGGTGCCCGGCTGCGACCCGGCCGCCTACACCGTGGACAGCGTGGCGGGCCGCCCCGACGCCTGGGCGGGCGTCGAGGACTCGCGCGGCTCGCTCGACTCGCTGCTGGAACTGGCCGCCACGTTCAAGAAGAAGGCCCCGGCGAAGAAGGGCTCCGGACGGCGCGAGCCGACGATGCCGCTCATCGAGATCACGCGCACCGCCACCAAGGAAGAGGCGATGGAGGATCTCGAGCGCTGGAAGGCCCGGCACCCCACCGTGTGGCCGCTGCTGGAGCCGGCCGACGTGCTCGTCGACTCGATGCGCGGGATCAACTCGGTGTGGTTCCGCATCCGGCTCAACCTGCGGCACGTGCCGGAGGCCGACCAGCCGCCGCAGGAGCCGCTGGAGCACGACTTCGACCCCTTCGCGAAGTGGAAGGAGATGCAGGCGCGCGGCGAGACCCCGGAGCGCTGGCGCCGCCCCGCGGAGGAAGCGCCCGCCGAGGAAGCCTGACACCGGGTCCTACCGCGCCCGGGCCGGCTCGGGGTCGGTGATCCAGCCGGCGACGAGGACCAGGCCCGTCGGGCGGTGCACGGCCAGGTAGCCGAACGGCCGGTCGAAGGTCGCCGTCAGCCGCAGCTTGCGGGCCCGCGGCGGGCGGAACGCCACCGGCACCATCTCCGTCGCCGTGACCGCGGCGGCCCGGAAGCCCTCCGCGCTGAACGCGGCCACCGCCTGCTGGCGGGCCCCGTCGACGCGCAGGTCCACCGGGCTGATGCCGGGGAACGTGCCGACCGTGGCGGCCGCGGCCAGCCCGAACACGTCGGGCGTCGCGAGCAGGTCGTGGGTGGCCGAGGCGGTGAACCGGGGCACCTTGACCACCAGCTCGGGAACGTCGTCGTCGGCGTCGACCTCGGCCGCCACGACGCCGGGGCCGGTCACGTCGGCACCGGCCGCCGGCTCGGCGGAGGCCAGCGCCCCGACGGCCGAGGACAGCACGTCGCCGGGGACGCCCTCACCGGCGCACAGCACGACGTCGATGTCGTCGGAGCCGGTCACGGTGAGGAGTGTGAGCCGGCCGGCCGCGACCCGCAGCGCACCGAGGTCGGTGGTGCGCCGGTGCAGCGACGCGAGCCGCCGGCCCGCCCACGGGCCGCTCAGCGGGCGCATGACCCCGTCGCTGAACGGCTGGGGCCACCCGGTGACCACCGTCAGCGCGGAGGCCAGGACGAGGCCGGTGTCGGGGCCGACGGTCACCGGCATCGCCGGGACCAGCCCGCCCGTGTGGGTGGCCGCCCACGCGTCGAGGAGCGGTCCGTCGACGGCCTGGTCGCCGGTGAGCCGCGGATCGGAGCGTGACGCCCACTCCAGCGTCAGCGGGATGCGGTCGCGCGTCCAGATGCCGAGGGCGCCGCGCACCGGGAGCGTCAGCGGCGTGGGCGCCACCCGGAGGAGCTCGGCGCGGGCCGGCCCGTCGGCGACCGACGCCAGCAGCGCCAGCAGCGGATAGACACCGGCTGCGGCGAAAACCGGCGCCGGTGCCGAGGCGGCCCACCGCGCCGTCAATGCGTTGCACGCCGAAACGCTCATGTCCGTCACCGTAGATACGGGGTACGACAAAACCCGGCGGCGACGCATTATGCCCTAGCCCATCAGGTGACGTCGGCCATACCCCCGCGACCGTCCACTGACCGGGGGCCTCCTAGCATCGGTCGCATGACCACCGGAGAGGGGAGCTCCTTGATCAACGCGGAGAGCGGCCGTGTGCTCGACGAGATCCTCGCCGGCGTGCGTGAGGACCTGGCCATCCGCGAGGCACAGGTGCCCCTGGAAGAGATCAAGCAGCGAGCCGCGCAGGCGCCGCCGCCGAAGGACGCCTACGCCAAGCTCCGCGACCCCGGCGTCGGGGTGATCGCCGAGGTCAAGCGCGCTTCGCCGTCCAAGGGGCAGCTGGCCGAGATCCCGGACCCCGCGGAGCTCGCCAAGGAGTACGCGGCCGGCGGTGCCCGCTGCGTCAGCGTGCTCACCGAGGGCCGCTGGTTCGGCGGCAGCCTCGACGACTTCGCCGCCGTCCGCGCGGCCGTCGACGTGCCGCTGCTCCGCAAGGACTTCGTCGTCTCGTCCTACCAGGTGCACGAGGCCCGGGCGTTCGGCGCCGACCTCGTCCTGCTCATCGTCGCCGCACTCGACCAGAACACGTTGTCCGGCCTGCTCGACCGCATCGAGAGCCTCGGCATGACGGCGCTCGTCGAGGTGCACGACGAGGAGGAGACGGACCGCGCGCTGGAGGCGGGCGCCCGCGTCATCGGTGTCAACGCGCGCAACCTGCGCACGCTCGAGGTGGACCGCACCGTGTTCGAGCGCATCGCGCCCGGCCTGCCGGCCGAGGTCGTGAAGATCGCCGAGTCCGGCGTCCGCGGGCCGCACGACCTGATCCGCTACGCATCCGCCGGTGCCGACGCGGTGCTGGTGGGCGAGGGTCTTGTCACCCAGAAGAGCCCCCGCGAGGCCGTGGCCGAGCTCGTGACCGCCGGCAGCCACCCGGCCACGCCGAGGACCGCACGATGAATGCGTTCCTGTCCGCCGCCGGCCTGCTGCCCGATCACTCCGGGCACTTCGGCACCTACGGCGGCCGGTTCGTCCCCGAGGCCCTCATCGCGGCGCTCGACGGGCTCGACGCCGCGTATCGGCACGCCCAGGCCGACGAGGCATTCCAGGCCGAGTTCGGCCGGCTGCTGCGCGACTACGCCAACACGCCCAGCCCGCTCTACCGCGCCGACCGGCTCTCCGCCCACGCCGGAGCGCAGGTCTTCCTCAAGCGCGAGGACCTCAACCACACCGGCGCCCACAAGGTCCGCAATGTCCTCGGCCAGGCGCTGCTCACCAAGCGGATGGGCAAGTCCCGGGTGATCGCCGAGACCGGTGCCGGCCAGCACGGCGTCGCCAGCGCCACCGCCTGCGCGCTGCTCGACCTCGAGTGTGTCGTCTACATGGGTGAGGAGGACACCCGGCGGCAGGCGCTCAACGTGGCCCGCATGCGCATGCTCGGCGCCACCGTCGTGCCCGTCACCACCGGCTCCCGGACGCTCAAGGACGCCATCAACGAGGCGCTGCGCGACTGGGTGACCAACGTCGACACCACCCACTACCTGCTCGGCACCGCCGCGGGCCCGCACCCGTTCCCGGCGATGGTCCGCGACTTCGTCAGCGGCATCAGCGTCGAGGCCCGCCGGCAGATCCTCGCCCAGGCCGGCCGGTTGCCCGACGCGGTCGCCGCCTGCGTGGGCGGCGGCTCCAACGCGATCGGCGCGTTCCACGCGTTCGTGCCCGACGAGGGCGTCCGGCTCTACGGCTTCGAGGCCGGCGGCGACGGCGTCGAGACCGGCCGCCACGCCGCGAGCATCACCGGCGGTGCGACCGGCGTGCTGCACGGCGCCCGCACGTACCTGCTCCAGGACGAGGATGGCCAGACCGTCGAGTCGCACTCGATCTCGGCCGGCCTCGACTACCCGGCCGTCGGCCCCGAGCACGCCTACCTGCACGACACCGGCCGGGCGACCTACGAGCCCGTGACCGACGCCGAGGCGATGGATGCGTTCAAGCTGCTCTGCCGGCTCGAGGGCATCATCCCGGCGATCGAGAGCGCTCACGCGGTCGCGGGCGGGCTGCGGGTGATCCCGAAGCTCGCCGCCGAGCTCGGCCGCGAGCCGCTCGTCGTCATCTGCCTCTCCGGCCGGGGCGACAAGGACATGGACACCGCGCGCGAATGGTTCAGCGTATGAGCGTGAGAACGGCGTTCGAGAAGGCCCGTGCCGAGGGCCGTAGCGCGCTGGTCGGCTACCTGCCCGCCGGGTTCCCGACGGTCGACGGCGCGATCGACGCGATCAAGGCGATGATCGACAACGGCGTGGACGTCGTCGAGGTCGGCCTGCCGTATTCCGACCCGGTGATGGACGGCCCCGTCATCCAGCGGGCCACCGAGGCCGCGCTGCGCGGCGGGTTCCGCGTCGCCGACGGGCTGCGCACCGTCGAGGCGGCCGCCGCGACCGGTGCGCCGATCCTCACCATGACCTACTGGAACCTGGTCGAGCGCTACGGCGTCGACCGCTTCGCCCGCGATCTGGCTGCGGCCGGTGGTGCCGGGCTGATCACCCCGGATCTCATCCCCGACGAGGCCGAGCCGTGGATCACGGCCTCCGACGCGCACGACCTCGACCGCGTGTTCCTGGTGTCGCCGTCGTCGACCGACGCGCGCATCGCCATGACCGCCGCCAGCTGCCGCGGTTTCGTCTACGCCACCAGCGTCATGGGCGTCACCGGTGCGCGCAGCCAGACCAGCAGCGCCGCGCCCGCTCTCGTCGAGCGCGTCCGGCAGGTCTCCGACCAGCCGGTCGCCGTCGGGCTGGGGGTCTCCACCGGTGATCAGGCAGCCGAGGTCGGCGCCTTCGCCGATGGCGTCATCGTCGGCAGCGCACTGGTCCGGTGCCTCCTGGACGCGCCGACGCAGGCCGACGGCATCGCGGCGGTGGCCGCCCTCAGCGCCGACCTCGCCAAGGGTGTGCGCCGCCGCTGAGTCACCCCGGTGCGGCGGCCTCGTTGAGTCCCCGTGCGGCGTTTTTCCCATTTGGTACTTCTGGTGCTGCTCGCCGACACCGTCCCGCAGACGGCACCACAACCGGCGCCGTCGCCCGTGGGGTCGGTGCGGGCGGCCACGGCCGACGCGAGCTGGCGACAGGACGGCGGTGACCCCGGCCGCTCCGGCCACCAGCCGGTCACCCGTGACCTCGACGCCGCCGCGGCCACCCGCCTCGAGCAGCGGTGGGCCGCGCCGGCGACCCGGGCGGACGAGCAGATCGGCGGCGCAGTCGTCGTCGACGGCACCCTGTTCCGCTCCTCCGGCGGGCGCACCGGCCAGATCCGCCGCTACGACGCGGTCACCGGTCGTGACCTCGGCGCGATCGTCGACGTCCCGGGACGGCGCTTCGGCCAGCTCGCCGTCGTCGACGGCACGGTGGTCGTCGAGTCCGCGGACATCGTGCCGTTCGACGTCCCGGGGCACGGCGCCGTGCCCGCCGGGCGCCACCTCAGCGCGTACACCTCGAGCGGAGAGACCCGCTGGGAACTCGTCCTCGCCGACGCGGTGTCCGGCGGCTTCACGATCGGTGACGGCCTCGTCGTGCGCAGCGCGGGGGCGACGCTGAGCGCCCACCGCCTGACCGACGGTGCCCAGGTCTGGACCGCGCCGCTCGGCGGCGAGCCCGGCTACCATCCGCCGGTCCTCGCCGGCGGCCTGGTCCTCCAGGCCACCGAGGACGGCCCGGCGCTGCTCGCGTTCGACGCGGCCACCGGCGCACCCGCCTGGCAGCGGAAGGCCAGCGGCGCGGAGCTCGCCGCGCGGTCCGGCACCGTGTACACCCTCGGGCCGGCGGGCGTCTGTGCCTACGCCGTCACCGACGGTGCGCAACGTTGGTGCGACACGACCACGGTGGAGCGCCCGTCCCGCGCCACCGTGTCCGACGAGGCGCTCTTCGTGGTCGGCGGCACGGGGGACCTGGCCGCGTTCGGGGTCGCCGACGGCGCCGTCCGGTGGCGGTCCGGCTACGGGCTCGGGTGGGAGACCAGCACGAGCTACTGGTCGCCGGTGAACGGCGGCGGCGTCGTGTACCTCATGGCGTACCACTTCGATGTCCGCGACGGCGATCCGCGGCACCGCACCGAGCTCGTCGCCGCCGACGCGCGCACAGGCGCGCTCGTGACGCGGCTCGACCTGGACTTCAGCGCCCTCCACGGCGCCGAGCCGCTGCTGCTCTCGGCCGACCACGTGTACTTCGCCGCGCTGGAGGCCCTGTTCGCCCTCGCCCCGGACCTGCGTTGATCATGCACTTGTGGTGCCTGGCAAACCCGGACGTCGCGGGAGTGTCCTGGCACCACAGTGCAAGATCAATGCTCTAGGGGGCGGGGGTGAACAGGGCCTGGCGCCAGGCGTCGCGGATGGCTCGGGCGCCCCAGGCGTTGGGCTCGATGTGGCCGCAGAACCACAGGTCGCGGTTGGCCGGGCGGGACTCGGCCCGGGTGATGTCGCCGGCCTTGGCGCCGTGGCCCAGGAACGCGGCGTGCACGTCGGCGAGGGCCGCGCCGTGGCGGGCGGCCGCCGCGCGGATCGCGTCGTTCAGCGTGTCGAGCACGGCCGGGCCGCCGGCGATCTCGGGCAGGCCGATCCAGGACAGGTCGCCGGTGCCGTCGGTCGGGTCGTACACCGTCGTGGCCACCACACGGGCGCCCGTCGCGGCCAGGCTCGCCAGGACGGTCTCGTAATTTTCACCGATCCGCCCGATCGCGCCCGCCAGCGCGGCGGCGTCGGGTGTCTGCATGAGGGCGGTCAGCAGGTCGTTGCCGCCCATGGTCACGGTGATCAACGCGGGGCGGCCGGTCACCCGGCCGAGCTGGCGACGCACCACATCGTCGCTCGTCGCACCGTCGGCGGCCAGCATCGTCAGCTCGATGCCGAGATCGTCGGCGAGCAGCGAGGCGGCACCCAGCCCGGGGCCGCCGGCGTAGTCGTCGATCGACATCGAGTCGCCGAGCGCGAAGTACCCGGAAGGCATGCGGAGATCATCGCGGATGCGGGCCGCGGTGACCAAAGACGAATTTTCAGGCCGCGTCGACGACCTCAGGTTCCTTGTCGCGTTCGATCTGGCGGATCACGCCGGTCCGGCCGGCCGTCGCGTCCGCGATCGCGGTCCGCGTCGTGGCGGTCAGCGGCTGGGGCAGTGCGTCCGGGTCGTGCCACGCCAGGCGGCTGATACGGCCGGGCGCGTTGAGCGCCGGACCGCCGCCGTCCAGGCGGCCGCGGAACACGTGGACGAACAGGTCGGGCATCGCCTCGCCGCAGCCGTCGCCGGTCACCTGGTACATCCCGATGATCTCGACGATCTCGGTCTCCATGCCGGTCTCCTCGCGGATGTCGCGGATGACCGCGTGCACCGGGCTCTCCGCCGCCCGGATCTTGCCGCCGGGCAGGCCCCACAACTGATGACCGCCGGCCTGCTGGCACAACAACACGCGGCCGGCCGCGTCCTCGATGATCGCGGCGACCGCTGACGTCACCTTGCTGCCGTTACTCAGCTCTGAGTAGCTCATAATCGCACTTTAGGCGCCTGCGCGGACCGTCGCGAGAGCTTCGCTCCTGGTGATCTTCACCGGTCAGGAGGCCGGCGGACCAGGTCCCCTCCAGCGAAGATCAGCCTAAATCGGGGAGGGCTGGGCATCACGTTCGGCCAGATCGGCGGTAGCGTGTGCACCCGTGGATGCTGCCCTTCTCCCGCTGGCCGAGATCCCCAGCCCGACCCGTGGTGTCTGGGACATCGGTCCGATTCCCTTGCGCGCCTATGCGCTGTGCATCGTGCTCGGCATCATCGCCGCGTGCTTCATCGCCGACCGCCGCCTGCGCTCGCGCGGCGCGCCACCGTGGGTGATCCTCGACGTCGCCATCTGGGCGGTGCCGGCCGGCATCATCGGCGCCCGGCTGTATCACGTGATCACCTCCCCGGATGCGTACTTCGGCGAGGGCGGATCGCTGATCCGGGCGTTCAAGATCTGGGAGGGCGGTCTCGGCATCTGGGGCGGCATCGCCGGTGGCGCCCTCGGTGCCTACTTCGCGTGCCGGCGCCTCAACCTGCCGTTCGCGATGGCCGCCGACAGCCTCGCCGTCGGCCTGCCCGTCGCGCAGGCCATCGGCCGCTGGGGCAACTGGTTCAACAACGAGCTCTACGGCAAGGAGACCAGCCTGCCGTGGGGCCTCAAGGTCTACAACTGGGACGCCGGTGCCGGCCGGGCGCAGGAGGTGGCCGGCGAGCCGATCGTCCTGGGCGTCTTCCACCCGGCGTTCCTCTACGAGTCGCTGTGGTGCATCGGCGTCGCGCTCGCCGTCTGGCTGCTCGACCGCAAGTACCGGTTCGGCCGGGGTCGGGCCTTCGCGCTCTACGTCATGCTCTACACCGTCGGCCGCTTCTGGGTCGAGCTGCTGCGGATCGACGACGCGCAGCACATCCTGGGCATGCGTCTCAACAACTGGACGTCGATCATCGTGTTCGCCGCCGCGCTCGTGTACTTCCTGCGCGTCCACGGCCCGCAGGAGCACGTGACGTACGACGAGCAGGGCCGCGTCACGGTCGTCGCCCCGGGTGAGGTCCCGCCGGCCGGCGAGACCGCCGTGACCAAGGAGCCGGCCGCCGCCACGGAGGAGAAGCCGGAGGAGGCACCCGAGCCGGGGGAGACACCCGACGAGAAGAAGACGGAAGAGGACTCGCCGAGCGCCAGCGGTAAGGCCTGATGCGGACCGCAGTCGTGGTGGGCGCCGGCATCGCCGGGCTCGCCACGGCCGGTGCCCTCGCCCGGACCGGCTGGAAGGTCACCCTGCTCGAGCGCGACGACCGGCTCCGCGCGAGCCGCGCCGCGCTCGTGCTGTGGCCCAACGGGGTGCGCGCCCTGCGCGCCCTCGGCCTCGCCGGCGGCCTCGACAGCATCTCCACGCCTGTCCCGCCGGCCGGCATCCGCCGCCCCGACGGCCAGTGGCTGGTGCGGCCGGGAGCCTCCGACCTCGAGTCGCCGCCGGTGGTCGTGCACGGCGAGGACCTGCACGACGCGTTCATCGCCGGCCTCGGCGACCAGGTCGACGTCCGCGGCGGTGTCGAGGTGCAGAGCGCCCGCGTCACCCGAGAGCGCCCCGCGGTCGGCGACGGCCGGGTCACCTTCGAGGCCGACCTGGTGGTCGCCGCCGACGGGGCCGACAGCGCGGTCCGCCGCCGCATCCTCGCCGCCACGACCTTCGCCAGCGCCGGGTTCGCCGCCTGGCGTGCGGTCATCCCGTGGTACCGCGCGCCGCAGCTGCCGCCCGACCTGCCGCCGCACGGTGAGACCCTCGGCGCCGGCCACCGGTTCGTCTACACATCGCTGGGCGAGCAGGGCGGCTCCACCCGGGGCGGGATCTCGTGGGTGGCGACCGTGCCCGGCGCACTGCGGCCCGAGCCGCCGGCGGGGCAGCTCGCCCTGCTGCGGCGCTGGTTCGCCGGCTGGCACGCACCCGTGCCGCAGCTGCTCGCCGAGACCGAGCCCGACGACCTCGTGCAGGAGCCGGTGGGGGAGCTGGCACCGCTGCCGGAGACGTTCGGCGTGCCGGCCGGTCCGGGCGGCTACGCCCTCGTCGGCGACGCCGCCCACGCCATGCCGCACCACCTCGCGCAGGGTGCCTGCCTGGCCCTCGAGGACGTGGCGACCCTCCAGGCGGTGCTCGTCAACGGCCCGCTCGGTCCGGCGCTCCAGGAGTACAACCGGCGGCGCCGGGGCCGGGTGTCACGCGTGCTGGTCCAGTCGCGCAAGGTCGGCGCGGCGCTCCAGCCGAAGAGCCGCCTGGCCGGTCTCGGCCGGGCCAGACCCGGCGTCTTCGACAAGGCCGCCGTCGCGGCGACGGAGTGGGCCGGCCCTACCGGGTGAGGACGCCGTGCTCCACGCAGGCCGCGGACCAGCCCTGCGGCAGCACCTGCACCTTCATCCGGCGGCGGCACCGCGGGCAGAACCGCGGCGGCTCCAGGGTGCGGGCGGCCGCGCACGCCGCGTGGGAGCCGCCCTCCAGCGGCTCCCCGCACCGGTCGCAGTAGACGGCGCTCACAGTGTCGCCGACAGCGCCTTGACCGGCATGCTCAGCTCGTCGAGCAGCGCCAGGTCCTCCGCCGGGGAGCGACCGAGCGTCGTGAGGTAGTTGCCGACGATCACGGCGTTGACCCCGCCGAGCAGGCCGTCACGCGTGCCGAGGTCCCCGAGCGTGATCTCGCGCCCGCCTGCATACCGCAGCAGCGTCCTCGGCAGCGCCAGCCGGAACGCGGCGATCGCCCGCAGCGCGTCCTTCGGGTCGAGCACCGGCTGCTCGGCCAGCGGGGTGCCGGGCCGCGGGTTGAGGAAGTTGAGCGGCACCTCGTGCGGGTCGAGCTGCTGCAGCTGGACGGCGAACTCGGCACGCTGCTCGACGGTCTCGCCCAGGCCCAGGATGCCGCCGCAGCAGACCTCCATGCCGGCGTCGCGCACCATGCGCAGCGTCTCCCACCGCTCCTCCCACGAGTGCGTCGTGACGACCTGCGGGAAGTGGGAGCGGGCGGTCTCGAGATTGTGGTTGTACCGGTGGATCTTCAGCGCCGACAGCTGGTCGACCTGCTCCTGGGTGAGCATGCCCAGCGAGGCGGCGATGTTGATGTCCACGGCCTCGCGGATCGCGGCGACCCCGTCGGCGAGCTGCGCCATGAGCCGCTGGTCCGGGCCCCGGACGGCGGCCACGATGCAGAACTCGGTGGCCCCGGTCGCGGCGGTCTGCTTCGCCGCCTCCACGAGCGACGGGATGTCGAGCCACACCGCGCGGACCGGGGAGGTGAACAGTCCGGACTGCGAGCAGAAGTGGCAGTCCTCGGGGCAGCCGCCGGTCTTGAGCGACACGATGCCCTCGACCTCGACCTCCGGGCCGCACCAGCGCATACGCACGTCGTGCGCGATGGCGAGGTATTCGGTCAGCTCCTCGTCGGTGCAGCGCAGGACCGCGAGGACGCCCTCTTCGTCGAGCCCTACGCCGGTGTCCAGAACCGCCTTGGCAGCATCAAGCATGGTCGTACCTTACAAAGCGTTCGGGTCGCCTGTCCGGCCACGGGAGGGTCGGCTAGGTTGTGCACATCACACAATCAGCATCGTAGAGGTTCTACAACAGCTTCGGGAGGTCACCGTGGAGTGGCTGTCGGCACTCGACGACGAGGCCGCGGCGCGGCAAGCCGCGGGACTGCGCCGTGAGCTGCGGCCACGCGGCGCCGGCGCGGACGATCCGGTGATCGATCTCGCCGGCAACGACTACCTCGGCCTGTCCCGCCACCCCGAGGTGCTCGCCGCCGCGTCCCGGGCGCTCGCCGAATTCGGCCTCGGCGCGACCGGCTCGCGGCTGGTCCGCGGCTCCACCGAGATGCACCGGGCGCTGGAGGACGGCCTGGCGGGCCTGCTCGGGGCGGAGACCGCACTGGTGTACTCCTCCGGATATCTCGCCAACCTGGGCGCCGTCCGGGCGCTCGTGCGCGGCGGCACGCTGGTCGTGTCCGACGCGCACAACCACGCGTCCATCGTGGACGGTTGCCGGCTCGCCTGCGCCGGGAAGGCCGCGCGCGAGGGGGCCGCCACCGTCGTCGCGCCGCACGCCGACCCCGACGCCGTCCGCGGGATTCTCGCCGCCCACCCCGGCCGCCCGGCCGTCGTCGTCACCGAGAGCATCTTCTCCGTCGACGGCGACCTGGCCCCGCTCGCCGAGCTGTACGAGGTGACCCGTGCGCACGGCGCGCTGCTCCTCGTCGACGACGCGCACGCGCTCGGCGTCCTCGGCCCTCGCGGCGCCGGCGGGGTCGCCGCCGCCGGCCTGTCCGGCCGGCCCGACGTCGTGGTCACCGCCACGCTGTCGAAGTCGCTCGGCGCCGCGGGCGGGGTCGTCGCCGGCCCGCGCCAGCTGCACCGCCAGCTCGTCGACACCGGCCGCACCTTCATCTACGACACCGCGCTCCCGCCCGCCGTCGCCGCCGGCGCGCTCGCCGCGCTCGGCCTGCTGGTCGACGGCGACGCGTTGCGTGCCGAGCTGCGGGCCCGGGCCGAGAGGATCGTGTCGCGGCTGCGCGCCGAAGGGCTCGAGGTGTCCGCACCCGACGGCGGCGTCGTCTCGGTCGCCGCGCCGAGCGCCGACGAGGCGTTCGCCTGGGCGGCCGCCTGCCGCGAGCGGGGCGTGGCGGTAGGCTGCTTCCGCCCACCGTCCACACCGGACGGTCGGTCACGGCTGCGGCTCACGATCAACGTCGGGGTGCCGGCCGGCGCGTTCGACCACGCGCTGGACATCATCGTCAAGGAGCGCCCATGACGGAACTGTTTGAGAACGCGGATCTTTTCGAGAACGCGGACGTCATCGACGTGCCGATCACCGGGCCCGTTGTCGTCACCGGCACCGACACCGGCGTCGGCAAGACGATCGTCACCGCGGCCATCGCCGCCGCCGCGACCGCCGCCGGCCACCGTGTCGCCGTCGTCAAACCGGCGCAGACCGGCACCGTCGAGGGTGACGAGCCCGACGCCGTGACCGTCGCCCGGCTGGCCGAGCCGGCCACGGTGCGCACGCTCGCCAGCTTCCCCGACCCGCTCGCCCCGCTCGCCGCCGCCCGGGTGGCGGGGGAGGACCCGCTGACCGCGGTCATGGCCCAGCTGGCGCTGCGCACGATCGACGAACACCACGACCTGACGTTGATCGAGGGGGCGGGTGGTCTGCTCGTACCGCTGGGTGAGGGCGGCTGGACCGTCCTCGACCTCGCTGCGGCCCTCGGCGCCACGGTCGTGGTGGTCGCCCGAGCGGGGCTGGGCACGCTGAACCACACGGCGCTCACCCTGGAGGCGCTGGCCCGCCGGGACCTCCCCGCGCTGGTCGTCTTCGGCGCGTGGCCGGCCGAGCCGGAGCTGGTTCACCGCACCAACCTGCACGACCTCCCCGGCGATCTGGCCGGCGCGGTGCCCGACGGGGCCGGCGCCCTGGCCCCGCCGCTGTTCCGCCGCGAGGCCGCGCACTGGCTCGCCCCGCGGCTGCACGGCCGCTTCGACCCGGTGGCGTTCCGCTCGCACAGCAAGTGAACTGCGGTCCACGCTTCGGGACGGCGTGTTGCGATGTCGCTACGAGGGACCGCGTAGATCGATGGAACGGGGTACGGTCGCGCCATGAACGAGAGCCGGGCCGACACCCCGCCCGAGATCACCCCTGACGCCGAGGCCGACCAGCGTCGGCTCCGGGCCCGCAAACGGCTCAACGACGCCTCCGCCCGCGTCACCGCAGAGTCCCGCTTGGAGTCGCGGGAGCAGGTCCGCGAGATCATGGGCTGGGCATGACCGTGTCGACGGTGGGGCTGGTGCTCGACGCGTCGGCGATCCTGGCGTACACGCAGGGCAAGGCGGACGTCGACGAGCTCGTCGCGACCGTCGTCGCGGACGGCGGCAAGGTCCTCGTGCCGGCGGTCGCGCTGGCCGAGACGCGCAGTGAGCTCGCCTACAGCGAGGAGCTGCGCCGCCTCGACGAGCTGCTGGGCGAGGCGCAGGTGGCCGTGTTGTCCCTCGACGGCGCCGACGCGGTCGGCCTGGGCCGGCTCGCGGCGCGCCTCAACGGCAGCATCGGCCTCGCACACGCGGTGGCCGAGGCCCAGCGCCACGAGGCGAGGCTGCTGACGGCCCACGGCGGCACGGTGCGCAGGAACATCGGCGAGCTCGACGGCATCGTCGACCTGTGACCCGCCGACTCGTTTCGGCGCTCAGCGCGGCAGCGACGCCAGGACGGTCGCGGGCAGGGTGAGACGGAACGAGGCGTCGTCGACCCGCATGTCACCGCCGCACAGGCCGGCCATCGCCCGCGCGACCCGCAGATCCGCCGGCCGGTGCTCGTCACCGCCGCGCCGCTGGTTCCCGGCCGCCGCATGCTGCTCCTCACCGTGGCGGCGTGGGACGGTCGTCAGCTCGCGGTGTTCCTCGCCGGGCCGGCGTGGGACGGTCGTCAGCTCGCGGTGCTCCTCGCCCGGTCGGCGGGGCACCACCGGCAGGTCGCGTGCCCCGTCGCCTTGACGGCGGCGCGGGGCGGCGGTCAGTTCGCTGCGCGGGACGGTGCGGGCCGTGATCGTCGGCAGCGGGTCCCGGCGCAGGGTGATCTCGATGTGCGCGTGGGACGACGCGACCGTGACCAGCCAGAGGACGAGTTGTCCGACCAGGTGCCGGCAGACCGTCTCGTCGACGGCGACCGGCACGGCCTCCGGCGCGTCGGCGTGGATGCTCACGGCACCCGCGACCGCCACCCGGCGCGCCAGGTCGACCACGTCGCGGAGCACCACCACGAGATCCGTGGCGTCGTCCCGCGGCGCGGCGGTGCCGGTGGAGGCGAGTGGCAGGACGACGCTGTCGACGTACCGCTCCAGTCTCATCGCGTTTCTGTCGATCGCGTCGAGGCACGCCACGCCCTCGCTCGACAGGTCGCCGGGCTGGTCGTCGCGCAACAGGCGCGTGCAGGCCAGGATCGAGGTCAGCGGCGTGTGCAGCTCGTGCCGCATCCTGGCCGCGAGATCATCACCGGTGGCGAACAAGAGCCGGGTCCTTTCGATCCTGTCTGTTCGCTAACCGCAATCAGGGGCCCGAAGGTGTGCCGGGTCACCCGATCGGGAGCAGGTGCCGTGCCGCGCGCGGGGTGTGCCGGACCGGCTGGTGCAGCACCGCTCGGCGCAGGTCCGCCTGCACCGCCGTGGGCTCGGCCGCCGCGTCGATCACGGTGAACCGGGTGGCCTCGGGCAACGCGCGGTACGCCGCATCGCACGCGGCCAGATAGTCGAGCTCCTCGTGGTCCTTGCCGCGCGCGTCGACCCGCGCCTGGGCCACCTGGGGCGACACCGCCAGGAAGCAGACGAGATCCGGCTGGGGGAACACCGAGAACAGCGCTCTCGCCCAGTGCAGGCGCCCACCGCGCACGGTGATGCTCGTGTACTGGCAGTAGGTGTACCGGTCCATCACCGCGACCGTGCCGGTGAGTCGGGAGATGAGCAGTGCCCGGGCGATGACCAGCCACCGCAGCAGCGTCTCGACGACCAGGAAGAGCCGCATGCCGAGCAGGTCCTCGGCGTCACGGCGGCCCAGCCGCTGCGCCACCCGGCCGAAGAAGACCCGGCCGGCCGCATTGCGGTGGTACCGCGCCGGGGTCCCCGTCACGGCCAGCCAGTCGGCGAGCCACCGCGCCTGGGTGCTCTTGCCGGCGCCGTCGATACCAATCAGTGCAACTGTACGGATCACCCACCCAACGATAAGCCGGGCCACGTGAAGCGCGTGTGAACAGTCGCGCCACTCCCTCGGGTGAACGGTGGTCAGGGGAGGACGACGACGCTGGTGCCGGGTGGGATCTGCTCCAGCAGGATCTTCTGGGCGGGCGGGGGCATGCGGACACAGCCGTTGGAGCTGCGGATGCCGAACTCGTTGCGGTGCCAGGCGTGGATGCCGGTGTGAGCGTCCGCCAGGCCCTCGGCCACGGCCTCCTTGTCGTCGGGCACCGCGCCGAGGGCCAGCACGTCGAGGCCGGCGTAGACCTTGCTCGGCAGCGACGACCGGGCGATCACAAACGTGCGGCCGAGCGGGGTCGGGGTGCGGTCGGTGCCGATCGCGACCGTCCAGGTCTGCTGCGGGGCGCCGTCGCGGAGCCAGGTCAGCGTGAACGCGCCGCGGCGCACGACCAGCTGGTCGCGCAGGGGGCGGGTGGTCCAGTTGCCGGTGGGGAGCCAGCCGATGCTGCGGTTGATCGAGGGCAGGAGGACCGCGACCCAGCCGTTGCGCCGCGCCACGATCGGCATGACCAGGTCGACGCCGCTGATCTGCGGGGTCAGGTAGGCCCGCGCCTGCCCGCCGGGCGCGTCGTAGACCGGGCTCTTGACCGTGAGCTGCAGGCCCTCGGTGAGCTGGGCCGTCGAGGACTGCTCAGGATCGGCGGGGAAGCCGGTCGCGGCCTTCGTGTACGTGATCGTCGGCAGGCCGGTGGCCGCGGGCGCGGCGGGCGGGGTGGACTCCTCGGCAGCGGGTGCCGACGGCGACGCCGCCTCGGACGCGGCCGGCGCCGACGGGGCGGCCTGCGGCTTGGCGGCGGGCTTCGACCCGCAGGCGGTGAGCGAGGCCGCGAGCGCGGCGAGGACGACGGCGCGGCGGACGAGCATGCGCCAACCGTAGCGGGGACCGGTCGCGATCCGCTGTCCGGCGTCCGGACCATGGGCGAGCGCGGAGCGGACGAGGCGGCGGATCAGGCGAACGCGTCCGCCAGCAGGCCGAGCGGCCGTCGGCCGTGGTCGCGGCGGCCGCACTGATCTTCCAGCGGGCCGCCGCGCGACGGGCTCAGAGGGAGCGGTCGTCCACGATGTGCATGGCGGCCTCCTCGGCCGAGGCGGCGCCGCCGTCGATGCCCACGTCCGAGCCGATCTCGTCCTTCTCCGCGTCGTCGCCGTAGCCCTCGTCGGGTGCCACGAGCCGACCGGCACGCCGGTCGCCGACCTGGTCCGCGTCGAAGAACTCGCCTGCCTCGGTGGTGGCCCCGTAGTCGTCGAGGTCGGGCCGGCTGGCCGGGTCCGGCTCCTCCTGGGCGATCCGCTGGTCCAGCGACTCGCCCTGCTGAGCCTCCGCCTGCGTGACACCGAACGCGTTGAGACCACGCGGCTTCTCCGGCGGCGAGTAACCCTCGTCGAGGGAGTCTTCGAGCCCGCGGTCGGACAGCGTGTCCTGGGCGGACAGCTGGCCCTCGTCGTCCGGATCCGGGTCCCAGCTGTCGGTCTCCTGCGTCATGCGCATCTCCTCGGTGCTCGGTTGTGGCGCTGCCGTCCTCTATACCCCGGTAGCGCCCCAACCGAGCCTAGATCACGCCGATTCGCGGGACCGCTTGTGCGTGGTGACGAGGTCGGCGTACCGGTGCCCGCTCGCCTTGATCGTGCGCTCCTGCGTCTCGTAGTCCACGTGGACCAGGCCGAAACGCTTGTCGTAGCCGTACGCCCATTCGAAGTTGTCGAGCAGCGACCAGGCGAAGTACCCGTCGACGGGCGCGCCGCGCAGGACCGCGTTGCGCACTGCGTCGAGGTGTTGCTCCAGGTAGTCGGTGCGCTCCTTGTCCTGGATCTCGCCGGTCGGCTCGACGGTGTCGTCCCAGGCGGAGCCGTTCTCGGTGACGATGATGCTGCGCGGGCCGTAGGTCTTGGCGACGGACACGAGGATGTCCTCGAGGCCCTTCGCGTAGACCTCCCACGGCATCGCCGTCTCGATCGAGCCGGGCACCGGGATCTGCTTGACGAACGGCACCGCGCCCAGCGGGTCGTCGACGACGATCTGCCGGAAGTAGTAGTTGATCCCGAGGAACTCGGTCGGCGCGCCGATCAGGTCCAGGTCGCCGTCGCGGACCGGCGGCTCCACGCCGTAGCACTCGATCATGTCGGCCGGGTAGCCGCGGCCGAAGACCGGGTCGAGCCACCAGCGGTTGACGTGCCCGTCCGCTCGGGTCGCGGCGGCGACGTCCTCGGGCCGGTCGCTGCCCGGCTCGATCGGGCTGAGGTTGAACACGATGCCGACCGAGGGCGCCAGCTTCGCCGAGGCGCGGATCGCCTGGTTGACGAGGCCGTGGCCGAGCAGCACGTGGTGCGAGGTGTGCACGGCGCGGGCGAGGTTGCGCTCCCCGGGCGCCATCCGGCCCTCCAGGTGCCCGATCCACGAGACGCAGAGCGGCTCGTTGACCGTGTTCCAGTCGGCGACGCGGTCGCCGAGCCGGGCGGCGACCACCGCCGCATAGTCGGCGAACGCCTCGGCCGTGGCGCGGTTCGGCCAGCCGCCGGCGTCCTGCAGCGCCTGTGGCAGGTCCCAGTGGTACATGGTGGCGAACGGCCGGATGCCCTCGGCGAGCAGCCCGTCGACGAGCCGGTCGTAGAAGTCCAGCCCGGCCTGGTTGAGCTGCCCGACGCCGTCGGGGAAGATCCGCGGCCAGGCCACAGAGAAGCGGTACGCGTCGAGGTTGAGACGGCGCATCAGCCCGATGTCCTCGGGCCAGCGGTGGTAGTGGTCACAGGCCACGTCCCCGGTGTCGCCGTTGTCGACGGCACCGGGGATGCGGGAGAAGGTGTCCCAGATGGACGGTTTCCGGCCGTCCTCGGCGACGGCGCCCTCGATCTGGTAGGCCGCGGTGGCGGCGCCCCAGATGAAGTCGGGGGGAAGGGCGGACAGATCCAGCACGGGACGGTTCTCCTCTTGACGGTGGTACTGCTACTTGACGGCGCCAGCGGTCAAGCCGGCCACAAAATACCGCTGCAGGGCGAGGAAGCCGGCGACGACCGGCACACTCACCACCAGTGACGCGGCCATCACCTGGTTCCAGTACACCTGGAACTGCGTGGAGTAGTTCTGCAGACCGACGGCGAGCGTACGGCTGTTCTCGTCGGTCATGATCGACGCGAACAGCACCTCGCCCCACGCGGTCATGAACGCGTAGACGGTCACCGCGACGATGCCCGGCACCGCGGTCGGCAGGATGACCTTGAACAGGGTGCGCATCGGGCCGGCGCCGTCGATCTGGGCGGCCTCGTCGAGCCCGCGGGGGATCGACTCGAAGTAGCCGACGAGCATCCAGATCGAGAACGGCAGCGAGAAGGTCAGATACGTGATGACCAGGCCGAGCCGCGTCTGGTACAGCTCGATCCCGGTCGCGGTGCCGAGGTTGACGTAGATCAGGAACAGCGGCAGCAGGAACAGGATGCCGGGGAACATCTGCGTCGACAGCACCGCCACGGAGAACAACCCGCGGCCCCGGAAGCGGTACCTGCTGACGGCGAACGCCGCGAAGACGGCGATGGCGACCGAGAACACGGCCGCGACGCTCGACACGGCGAGGCTGTTCAGCAGGTACTTGCCGAGCGGGACCGTGGTCCACATGTCGACGAACGCCTGGACCGTCGGCGCCGTCGGGATCCACGTGAAGTCGTCCTGGACGTCCTTGAGCGGTTTCAGCGCCGAGCTCACCATCACGAACAGCGGGGTGAGCACGAAGACGGCGAGGAACGTCAGCACGATCCAGCGGGCGAGCCGCTCCACCCTGCCCTCACGCATGGTGCCTCCTGCGGTTGGTGAAGATCAGGTACACGGCCGTCACGAGCAGCAGGAACAGCAGCAGGGCCACGGACATCGCGGAGCCGGCGCCGAAGTCCCAGGTGCTGAACGAGCTGTCGTAGATGTGGATGGAGATGAGATCGGCCTCCTGCGGCGCCGAGCCGCCGAACAGCACGTACGGCGTGTTGAAGTCGTTGAACGTCCACAGGAACAGCACCAGCAGCAGCACCTGGTTGATCGGGCGCAGCGTGGGCAGGGTCACCGACCGCAGCCGCCACCAGAAGCCGGCGCCGTCGATCGCCGCCGCCTCGTACAGGTCCGGCGGCACGTTCTGCAGCCCGGCCGTCAGGCACAGGAACGCGAACGGCCACATCCGCCACACCGACACGGTCAGCAGGGCGAAGAAGCTGTTCTCGCCGATCAGCCAGAACGGCCGGTCGCCGCCGACGAGCCCGAGCTGGTCGACGAGCACGTGGTTGATCAGGCCGGTGTCCCGTTGGAACAGGAAGCCCCAGGTGATGACGGCGGCGTAGACCGGCAGCGCGTACGGGGTGAGGAACAGCGTCCGCAGCAGGGCGCGGCCCCGGAACGGGCGCTGGAGGAACACCGCGGCCGAGATACCCAACAGCCACGACAGGAACACCGACAGCGTGGTGTAGACCACGGTGATCCAGAACGAGTGCAGCAGCGCCTTGCCGGTCTCGGTGTTGACGTCGAGCGTCGCCCGGTAGTTGCCCAGCCCGACGAACGGCGCGGTCGACCAGTCCTGGATGTGGAACTGGGTCAGCTCCAGCAGGCTCATCCACACCCCGACGAGCATCGGGATCACGTGGATGGCGATCTCCAGCACCACCGCCGGGACGACCAGCAGATAGGGGAGGTGCTTGCTGCGGAACCGGCGGCGCCGGCGCCGTTGGCGGCTGTGCGGCCGGACGTCGTGCGAAGGGGTACGCGTGTGTGCCGATCGCCGGCTCATGTACGTGGTCATGGCCGCGCTAGCCCTTCATCCGCTGTTCGGCGGCTCTCAGCCGCGACCGGATGTTGGCCTCGGTGACCGGTTTGTTGTTCGCCGCCAGGGCGAACAGGTCCTTCATCACCGTGCCGACCAGCGTCTCGAACTGGCTCTCCGCCGGCACCTGCGGCAGCGGCGCGGCCGTCTGGTTGAGCACCTCGGCGAGCACCTTCTGCTCCGGCGCCTGGAACGCCGGATCCGCTGCGGCCGCCTTCACCGACGGCAGCGAGCCGTAGGTCCGGTTGAGCGTGACCTGCTCCTCGTCGCTGGTCATGAACTTCACGAACCGCATCGCCCCGTCGAGGTTCTTGCTGCGCCGGAAGACGGCGATGTTGATGCCGGCGACCATGCTGTTGACCTTCCGGCCGCCGGTCGGCGGCTGTTCGAGGAAGGGCACCGGCGCCACGCCGTACTCCTTGGGGTTCATGCCCTGCGCCTGGAACGCCGAGCCGGCCGCCTGCCACAGCAGCATCGCGGCCTTGCGGTTGGCGAAGTCGGACTGCGACTCGTTCTTGGCGTACTCCGCGTTGCTCGGGTTGACGATCTTGTCGACCGCCATGAGATCGATGTACCGCTTGATCGCCTTGACGTTCTCGTCGGTGTCGAACGTCGGCTTGCCGCTGTGGTCGAACCACTCGCCGCCGTACTGCTGGCCGAACGTGAAGGCGTGGTGCGCGTTCTCCGTCGGGTTCGCGCCCTCGATCGCGAGGCCCCACTGCTTGTCCTTGGTCAGCCGCTTGCCGACGGCGACCAGCTCCTCCCACGTGGTCGGGGGCTTCGTGATGCCCGCATCGGCGAACATCTGCTTGTTGTAATAGAGCGCGTACGACAGCGAGTACAGCGGCACGGCTGTCGGCGGCTTGCCGGGCGCGCCCGTGGCGGCGAGTGCGGCCGGCACGAACCGGTCCCGGCCCCCGATCCGCTCGAGGGCGGCCTCGTCGAACGCGACGAGTGCGTTGGTCGCCTGTAGCGACGCCGACCAGGTGTTGCCGATGTTGACCACGTCCGGGCCCTTGCCGGAGGTGGCCGCGGCGAGCAGCCGGTTGAGGAGGTCGGACCACGGTACGACCTCGACGTTGACCTTGATGCCGGTCTGCTGCTCGAACTTGTCCAGCTCCGGCTGCAGGGTCCGCTTGTCGAACTCGAGGCTGCTGCCCTGGTTGCTGGCCCAGTAGGTGAGCGATTTGGGATCCGGTTTCGCGGCCATGTAGCCGCACGCCGCCAGTGATCCGGCGGCGAGCGAGGCCACCACGAGTACGGCGATCCGTCGTCGCCTGCGGGTCGGGTGCCGCAGGCGCCGACCGATGGTCGAGAGCACCGACACGTGTCTCTGCCCTTCTATGGGGTGCCGACCGGCGTGTCGGAGCGACCGCAGGGGTTGGGGCTGCGGCTGGGCGGACGCGCGCGCTCGACAGGTGGGGGTGTTTCGGCCGCCGGGCGCGGGTTCCTGGGGTGTGACCGTGGCCGTTTCTATCGAGACTTAATTAATGTCGCCATTAAAGGCGGGCGCCCGGAATGCGTCAAGGGCGGCCTCTACAGTGGCGGGCGCGACATGGAACGGGGTCGAAAGTGGAAGTGGAGCGGGCGACGAACCGCACGATCCGGCAACAGAACCGGTCCGCGTTGCTCACCAAGCTGTTTCTGGACGGTCCGCTGACCCGTCAGGATCTCGCCCGGCACACCGGCCTGAGCCAGCCCGCCGTGAGTAACGTCGTCGGCGACCTCATCGACGACGGGATCGTCGTCGAGGCCGGCGCGCTGGAGTCCGACGGCGGCCGGCCCAGCATGATGCTGCGGGTCGCACCGCGGTACGCGGTCGTGGCGGGCGTCGACGTCGGCGAGACCCGCGTGCGTGTCGAGCTCTTCGACCTCGCGATGAGCCAGCTCGCCAGCGTCGACTACCCGATCTCACCCGGGCGGTCCTCGCCGGAGACCGTCGTGCGGCACATCCACACCGGCCTGCGCGAGGTCACCGCCCCGTTCGCGACCGCCGACGTCCTCGGCGTCGGGATCGGCGTCTCCGGGGTCGTGCAGCAGGGGCCGTCGTCGCTCGTGTACGCGCAGACGCTCGGCTGGGACGGCGTGCCGCTCGGCTCGTTGCTGCGTGAGTCGCTGTCGCGCGAGGACGTCGACCTGCCGCTGCACATCGACAACGGCGCCAAGACCCTCGGCCAGGCCGAGATGTGGTTCGGCGCCGGCCGGGGCAGCCGGCACGCGGTGTTCGCCCTGGTCGGCTCGGGCGTCGGCGCGGCGGTGGTGACCAACGGCGCCACCTACCGCGGCGCGTCGAGCAGCGCGGGGGAGTGGGGCCACACGACGCTGATGTACGGCGGCCGGCCGTGCCGCTGCGGCTCGCGGGGCTGCCTGGAGGCCTACGTCGGCGCGGAGGGCATCCTGGACCGCTACCACCAGGCCCGCCGCGGCCGCCCGATCCCCGGCGACGACGAGGAGTCGCAGATCAACGCCCTGGTGGCTGCCGCCGCGACGTCGACGACGGCCGGCGCGGTGCTGGACGAGACGGCAGGCTACCTCGGCGCGGGCGTGGCCAACTTGATCAACTTGTTCAACCCGGAGCGCGTGGTGCTGGGCGGCTGGACAGCGGTGGCGCTGGGATCACTGTTGCCGCGGATCCGCGAGTCGGCGGGCCGCCATGCGCTGCGGCAGCCGTTCGAGCAGGTGAGCATCGAGTTGGGCCAGCTGGGAGTGGACGCGGTGGCGCTGGGCGCCGCGACCCTGCCGGTGGCGAAACTGCTCTTGGAGGGCGGCGCCCGCCCCGCCGCGTAGTCCGCACCCCTTCCGCCGCAGACCGGCTGGGTTGATTGTCTGGTTCTGTGCATATTGTTCGAATCATCCCGCCCTCTCGTCGACGATCTGCCCATTATTCGAGATGAAATCGACCTGCCTAGATTCGATGAAACTCGACTTTTCATGATCCTGAAGACTTTGCGCTGCCCGGGCGACGCGAAGTCTTCGGGATCATGGGCAATCCGATTGTTCGATGATTGTCGATGCACCGTGTTGTCCGGAATGTCCGCTGTGAACGGCCCAGGCGGGTGACCCTGGCGGAGTGCGAGTTGCGGGCGGACTCCGGCGGCGAGGTGGGTTGCCCTCAGGGCCGATTCGGCAGTCGTCGGCGCGGCCGGGCCGTTGTCGGGTGGCTATGACGCCGATACGGCCGGGGTCGTCCGTGGGTGGCTGTGCTGTTGGCGTGTGGCGGGGGTTGCTGGCGGGGGTTGTTGGCGGGGTGGCTGCGGTGTCGGTGTGGCGGGGGTTGTCGGTGGGTGGATGCGGTGTCGGTGTGGCGGGGGTTGTCGGTGGGTGGCTGTGGTGCTGGCGTGGTCCTTGCTCCGAATGGCGTTGCGCGGCCCCGGTGCCCCCGGCGGGTCCGGTGTTGATGTCGCCGGAGGTGCCGGGAGAGCGTGATCTCTGTGACATGGACATTCGGGATAATTTACGTCGTAAATGATTGATGTCTTGACGGCGGCGCAACGTCGGCGTAACACTCGTCTACCTGAGAGAGCGCTCTCTCGCACGCCTATGGTCATCGATGCCACCGCCACCGCATCACGCCACCGCCGTCCACCCGCCGAAGCGGCATTGTCCCAGCTCAACACCCACCAGCGAATCAGCGCACCCCATCGCACCGCCGCGCAACCCCGCACCCGCACCCTGTAACGCCCAGATCGCGAACCGGGATCACCAACCCCGAGCCCGGACGGGATCCCCGCCAGGTCCCCCGACTGACAGGCAGGATCATGAAATTTCCGCGTATGTCGCGCTATCCCTCGGCCCACGCCGAGCCGGTGGCGCCGTCCGCCCGGCGCCGTGCAGGACTGCGCCGCTGGCTGATCGGCGGTGCCGCGACGCTCATGCTCTCGACCGTCGTCGCCGCCGTCGCACTGCCGAACGCCAGCGCCGCGCCGACACTGCTCTCGCAAGGCAAGCCCACCACCGCCTCCTCGGCCGAGAATGCCGGTACCTCCGCCTCCGCCGCCACCGACGGCAACACCGGCACCCGTTGGGCCAGCGCCTTCAGTGACCCGCAGTGGATCCAGGTCGACCTGGGCGCCACCGCCACGCTGTCCCAGGTCGTCCTGAACTGGGAGGCCGCCTCCGGCAAGGCGTTCCAGATCCAGGTCTCCGACAACGCCAGCACCTGGACCTCGATCTACAACACCACCACCGGCACCGGTGGCGTGCAGACGCTCAACGTCTCCGGCTCCGGCCGGTACGTCCGTATGTACGGCACCCAGCGCAACACCGCCTACGGCTACTCGCTCTGGGAGTTCCAGATCTTCGGCGAGTTCGGCCCGTCCGGCACCTGCGGACCGGTGAACCGCGCGATCAGCCGGCCCGTCACCGCGTCCTCGACCGAGAACGCCGGCACCCCGGCGAGTGCGGCCGTCGACGGCGACCCCGGCACCCGCTGGTCGAGCGCCGCGAGCGACCCGCAGTGGATCAGCGTCGACCTCGGCGCGAGCTACCAGATCTGCCGCGTGGTCCTGCGGTGGGAGGCCGCGTACGCGCGGGCGTTCCAGATCCAGACGTCCGGCGACAACACCAGCTGGGCGAACATCTACTCGACCACCACCGGCACCGGCGGCGTCCAGACCGTCGACGTGACGGGCAGCGGACGGTACGTGCGCGTCTACGCCACCGCGCGCGCCACGCAGTGGGGCGACTCGTTGTGGGAATTTGAGGTGTACACGACGCAGAGCGGCACGTCGAACCCGCCGAGCAGCAGCCCCCCGACGAGCAACCCGCCGGTCGAGCCGACCGACCCGAAGAACCCCAACTTCGGCCCCAACGTCTTCGTCTTCGACCCCTCGCAGGCGGCCGCGGCGCAGAGCAGGCTGAACCAGATTTTCACCGCCCAGGAGACGAACCAGTTCGGCACCAACCGCTACGCGGTGCTGTACAAGCCGGGCACGTACACGCAGGACGTCAACCTCGGCTTCTACACGACCGTCCACGGTCTCGGCCTCTCGCCCGACGACGTGAACCTCAACGGCCACGTCCGGGTCGAGGCCACCTGGTTCGACGGCAACGCCACGCAGAACTTCTGGCGGGGCGCGGAGAACCTGGCGGTCACCCTGCCCGGCACGGGCAACGGCATCCAGGTCGAGCGGTGGGCCGTCGCACAGGCGGTGCCGTACCGCCGCATGCACCTCAAGGGCGCCAACAACCAGATCCAGCTCTGGAACGGCGGCGACGGCTGGGCCAGCGGCGGCCTCATGGCCGACACCAAGGTCGACGGCCAGGTCGTCTCGGGATCACAGCAGCAGTGGTACTCGCGGAACAGTGAGTTCGGCAGCTGGGCCGGCTCGGTGTGGAACATGGTGTTCCAGGGCGTGACCGGCGCACCGCCGGCGAACTTCCCGAACCCCTCGCACACCGTCATCGGCACCACGCCGATCTCCCGCGAGAAGCCGTTCCTGTATATCGACGGCACCGGCACGTACCGGGTCTTCGTCCCGGCACTGCAGACGAACTCGTCGGGGACGAGCTGGTACAACAAGACCCCGCAGGGACAGTCGATCTCGCTCGACCAGTTCTACGTCGTGCGCCCCGGCGCCACCGCGGCCCAGATGAACGCGGCCCTCGCGGCCGGCCGGCACCTGCTGGTCACCCCGGGTGTGTACCACCTGAACCAGACCCTGCAGGTCAACAACCCCAACACCGTGATCCTGGGCCTCGGCCTCGCGACGCTGATCCCGGACAACGGCATCACCGCGATCAAGGTGGCGGACGTCGACGGCGTGAAGCTCGCCGGTGTGCTCATCGACGCCGGTACGGTCAACTCGCCCACCCTCGTCGAGGTCGGCCCGCCCGGCTCCGCGGCGAACCACGCGGCGAACCCGACCTCGCTCCACGACGTGTTCTTCCGTGTCGGCGGCTACATCGCCGGCAAGGCCACGGTCAGCCTGCAGATCAACAGCAACAACGTGTTGGGCGACCACATGTGGATCTGGCGCGCCGACCACGGCAACGCCGGCACCGTCGGCTGGACCGTCAACCCGGGCGACGTCGGCATGGTGGTCAACGGCAACAACGTCCTCATGGAGGGCCTGTTCGTCGAGCACTACCAGAAGTACCAGGTCGTCTGGAACGGCAACGGCGGCCGGACGTACTTCTTCCAGAACGAGATGCCGTACGACCCGCCGAACCAGGCGGCCTGGATGAACGGGTCGACCCGTGGCTACGCCGCCTACAAGGTCGCCGACTCGGTCACCACGCACGAGGCCTGGGGCCTGGGCAGCTACTGCTACTTCAACGTGAACCCCGCGGTCGTGGGGGAGCGCTCGTTCGAGGTACCGGTGAAGCCCGGCATCCAGTTCCGCAACATGGTGAGCGTCTCGCTCGGCGGCGTGGGCACGATCAACCGCGTCATCAACAACACCGGCGGCCCGGCGAACACCGCGAACCAGATCCAGTACGTGGTGAGCGGGCCGTAACCCACACGCGACACCCCTGAAAGAACGTCGAGCCGGAAGACCTCCCGCCCGGGTCTTCCGGCTCGACGCTGTTCGCTGCCCGGCCCCGGTCGCCTGCACCGACAACTTTTTTTGTCTTGACAAACTGAGTTGTCGGTACGTAGCGTATGGGCATGTTCGAAGTGGGAGTCATCGAAGAGGCCGGGGCGGCGGAAGTCGCGCTCGACCCGATCCGGGCGCGACTGCTGGCGTTGCTGGCGGAGCCGCACTCGGCGACGAGCCTCGCGGCGATCGTCGGTCTGCCCAGGCAGAAGGTGAACTACCACCTGAAGACCCTCGAGTCGCACGGCCTCGTCGAGCTGGTCGAGGAGCGGCGCAAGGGCAACGTCACCGAGCGGGTGCTGCGGGCGACCGCCGCCTCGTTCGTGATCTCGCCCGCCGCGCTCGCCGCCGTCCAGCCCGACCCGAGCCGGTCACCCGACAAGCTGTCCGCGCGCTGGCTGCTCGCCGTCGCCGCACGGCTCGTCAAGGAGGTCGGCCAGCTCATCACCGGCGCCGCCCGCGCCGGCAAGCCGGTCGCCACGTTCACGCTCGACGGGACGGTGCGGTTCGCCTCCGCCGCCGACCGGGCCGCCTTCGCCCAGGAGCTGACCGCGGCCGTCACCGCACTGGTGAGCCGCTACCACGACGAGAGCGCCCCAGGCGGCCGCGACCACCGGGTCATCGTCGCCGTCCATCCGAGCATCAAGCCCCGAGCCGACCAGGCCCAGACCGAGATCGCAGCACAGACCGAGACCAGGGAGTCCTGAGATGACCGCGCACGAGTTCGAGCTGACCCACGACATCACCCTCGAGGCCACCCCGGAGCAGGTCTGGGACGCCATCGCCACCGGCCCCGGCATCGACTCCTGGTTCATGGGCCGCAACGAGGTCGAGCCCCGCGAGGGCGGCACGGCCAGCATGACGATGTTCGGCGGCACCTCGGGCGCCACGATCACCGGCTGGGAGCCGGGCCGCCGCTTCGCCTACCGCGGCACGCCCGGCGAGGACGGCGCTTACATGGCGTTCGAATACCTCATCGAGGGCCGCGACGGCGGCTCCACCGCGCTGCGTCTCGTGCACAGCGGCATCCTGACCGGGGACTGGGAGTCCGAGTACGACGCGCTGAAGAAGGGCAACCCGCTCTACCTGCGGTCCCTGGCGCAGTACCTGGAGCACTTCCCCGGCCGCACCGCCGTGCCGGTCACGGTGTTCGGCGGGCAGCTGCCCGACCAGGAGACCGTCTGGGCGAAGCTCACCACCGCCGTCGGGCTGGCCAAGGACGTCGGCGAGGGCGACAAGGTGCACTTCACCCTCGGCGGCGAGCGGGTCGACGGTGTGGTCGACACGGTGCTGGAGCCGAGCTTCCTCGGCGTGCGCACCGACGACGCGCTGCTGCGGTTCGTCGGCCGTGGCGGGGTCATCGTGACCGGCCACCACGTCTTCGCCGACGTCGACCCGGCCGAGGCCGAGCAGGCCTGGAGCGAGTGGCTCGCGAAGGCCATGGCCTGAGCCGCCGACAAAAGCAGCCGCCGACAAAAGCAGCCGCCGGCACGACAACAGCCGGAGACCGCGATCGCACCGGAGCCGGGAGCCGCGGCCGCGGACAGGGCGCCGGTGAACGCCTGAGGCACGCAGGACCGCTACGCCTCCCGCCGAACACACCGGCGGGAGGCGTAGCGTCTGCCGTATGCCCGCAGCGCAGTCGCTCGAAGACCTGGCCTACGCCGCCTATCTGCAGGAGCACGGCGAACCGCTCGAACCGGACGGCAACTACACCGAGGTACACCTCTCGGACGTGGAACTCGAGGACGTCCGCGCCGGTCACGCCACGTTCATCGAGTCGGCATTCTCCGGTGTCGTCCTCGGCGGAGGCTCGCTGGAGCGCAGCCGGTTCAGCGACGTCTGGATCAGCCGCAACCGCTGGGTCGGCCTCCGCCTCGCCGACACCGAGTGGCTCGACGTCTCCGTCCTCGACAGCTCGCTCGCCGGGATCGAGGCCTACGGTTCGCGGCTGCGCCGGGTGGTCTTCCAGCGGTGCAAGATCGACACACTGAACCTCCGCGGCTCGACGATCGCCGACGTCGAGTTCGACGGCTGCGACCTCACCGAGCTCGACTGCGGCGGCGCCACGCTCACCAACGTCACCTTCGCCGGCTCGACCCTCCGCCGGGCCCGGTTCACCGGCGCCAAGCTGAAGAAGGTCGACTTCCGCGGCGCGCGGGAGCTCGACGTCGCCGCCGGTGCCGAATCCCTGCGCGGCGCGATCGTCGACGACCGCCAGCTCCTCGAACTGGCCCCGGTGCTGGCCGCCTCGCTCGGCATCGAGGTCAAGTAGCGCCGAGGACCAGGTTCGTCCGAAATCTCATGCCGACGACGGCAGCCCCGGAAAAGCTCATCGCAGCAGTCGCAGCGCCGTGCGGACCGGAAACCGTTCGACGGTGCCCTCGAACGAGGTCTCGCCCCGGCAGAACCGCTCGAACATCCGCCACCCCGGCGGCGTGCGCAGCATCGTGTGGAACAGGCCCGGCCGGCGGGAGAACGTGTCGAGCAGCCGGCGCCCGGCCCGCATCGCCGGGACGAGCTGCGTCTCGACCGCCCGGGCGTAGCCGTCGAGGTCGCCGGTCGCGGCCGCCGCGCCGGCCAGCGCCCCCGACCGCACCGCGAAGCTGATCCCCTCCCGGGTCCAGGGCTCCAGCAGCCCGCCCGCGTCACCGGCGACGATGACGTTGCCGGCGCGCAGCGGCGACGTCTCGGTGCGGCACCGGGTCAGGTGCCCGGAGTCGTGGATCGGCTCGATGCCGGTGAGCCCGAGGCGGTCGACGAACGCGCGCAGATACGCCTTGGTCCGTTCGCCGTCGCCCCGGGCGGAGATGACCCCGACGGTCAGCACGTCACCCTTCGGGAACACCCACGCGTACGACCCGGGCAGCGGCCCCCAGTCGATCAGCAGGCGTCCCTGCCACTCGCGCTGCGTCGGCCCGTCCACCGGCAGTTCGACCTCCAGGCCCAGGTCCACCTGGCCGTACTCGACGCCGACGTGCCGGGAGGTGATCCCCGACGAGCCGTCGGCGCCGACGACCGTGGCGGCCGTCACCTCGTCGCCGCCGGCCAGCCGGACCCGGACCCCGGCGCCGGTCTGCTCGATCGCGCGGGCGGCGGTCGCCTGCCGTACCGTCGCACCCGCCTTCTCCGCGGCGAGCCGCAGCGCGTCGTCGAACTCGGGCCGGCGGACCATCGCCAGCAGCGGCGCGCGGCGTGTCGTGCGCGTGAAGCGGCGCCGCCCGTCGTGCGTGAACTCGGCACGATCGATGTGGTCGCTCGCCGGGATCGTGATCCGGTCGGCGACCGCCGCGACGGTGAACCCGATCAGACCCCCACCGCAGGTTTTGTACCGCGGGTGCACCGCCTTCTCCAGGACCAGCGTCCGCGCCCCGCGCCGCGCCGACTCGTGGGCGGCGGAGAGTCCCGCCGGCCCGCCCCCGATGACCGCCACGTCCCATTCGTTCACCGTCACGGGGAGGAGACTAGTGGGCAGGTGACATTGCCCTCCTGTGACGCAGACATCAACCGTTCGGGTGACGGATCTGATTCACTTCGGTTATGTCCGCGATCGACCACCTCATCCACGCGAACGCGCGGTACACCGAGACGTTCCCCGGACCGCGGCCGCTGCGGCCGAAGCTGCGCCTTGCCGTGGTGTCCTGCATGGACTCCCGGCTGGACCTCTTCGGGGCGCTGGGCCTGGAGATCGGCGACGCACATCTGATCCGCAACGCCGGCGGCCTGCCGACCGAGGAGGTGCTGCGATCGCTCGCGATCAGCCAGCGCAAGCTCGGCACGCGCGAGGTGGTGCTCATCCACCACACCGAATGCGGCATGGAGGGCTTCGACGACCCGGCCTTCCGCGCCGAACTGAAGGGGGAGAGCGGCCGGGCGCCGAGCTGGGACGTGCCGGGCTTCACCGACCTGCACGCGACGATGCGCACGTCGATCCAGACGGTGCGCGACTGCGCGTGGCTGCCGCACCGCGAGGACGTGCGCGGCTTCATCTTCGACGTGGCGACCGCCAAGATCGAAGAGGTGACGTGACGGGCGCCGACCCGGAAGCGTGTTAGCGGTGTCCGGCGTAGACGCCCGCCCGGACCGCCTGCCCCAGGGCGATCAGGGCGGTGACCAGCGGCGGCGGGGTACCGGCGCCGAGCAGGTGCGCACGGTAGGCGTCGTCGTCGAGCAGGACCGGCTCGATCGGACGGCCCAACCGCCGGGAGAACAGCGCCGCCAGGGCCACGGCGTCGAGGGGCCGCGGCCCGTGCACCTCGACCACGCCCTGCGGCTCGCCCAGCAGTACCGTCGCCGCGACCTGCGCGCAGTGGTCCCGGTCCACGTAGGCGACGGCGCCGTCACCCGTGTTGGTGACGTGCCGGCCCGTCGCCGCGGCCGCCGCCTGCATGCCGGCCAGGCCCTCGGCGTAGAGGTTGTTGCGGACCGCCGTCCACGGCACGCCGCTCGCCCGCAGGTGGGCCTCTGTCTCGCGGTGCGCGGCGTTGAGCAGGTCGGGCGGGCCGTCGCAGCCGACCAGCGACGTGTAGACCAGGTGCCGCACCCCGGCGGCCACGGCCGCGTCGATCGCCGCGCGGTGCTGGGCGGCGCGGCGGACGTTGTCGGGATGGTCGGTGCTGATGATCAGCGCGCGCTCGGCGCCGGCGAACGCGGACGGGTCGATGTCGTCGAAGTCGGCCCGGCGTACCTCGGCGCCATCCACGACGTCCTCGGGCCGGCGCGTGACGACGATCGGCGTCGCCTTGCCGTACAGGTGCCGGACGACCGCGGAACCGAGCGCGCCGGCGCCGCCGGTCACCGCGACGGCTGGAATTCGATTGCTCACCTGATGATCCTCGGCGAGCATCCCGGCGGCCGGAAGACGGCACTTCGAACTGCCTCAGGCACACGGGAGTAACCATGGACCTCGCTCTGCTGCTACCGCCCGGCGTCACCGTCACCGCCGCGATGAAGGAGCGCTGCCCGCTGCGCGACACCCTGGACCGGATCGGCGACCGCTGGACGGTCATCGTGGTCGTTCTGCTGCGCAACGGCCCGATGCGGTTCACCGCGCTTCAGCGGGCCGCCGAGGGGGTCAGCCGGCGAATGCTGACCCATACGCTCCGAAACCTGGAGCGTGACGGTCTTGTCACGCGGACGGTGCACGCGAGTGTGCCGCCGAAGGTGGAGTACGAGCTGACCCCGGCCGGGCACGCGCTGACCGAGCCGCTGACCGGGCTTCTGCACTGGTCCGTCCGGCATCAGGAGACGGTCCTCGCGGCGCGGAAGGCGTACGACGGGGGTTCCGCCGAGGGCGGCTGAGGGCGCCGATGGGGTGGTTGATGCGGCACGATCGGAACCATGCGATACGGGGGCCGACTCAACCGCCTCGAGTTCACCGCGCTGATCGACCAGCAGGCGAACCGCATCCGCGCGAGCGCCACCGCGCTGCCGCTGTACGGGCCCACGGGCTGGACCGGGCCGTGCCGGATCGGGGCCTGGAGCTGGGAGGACGACCGGCTCATGCACGCCGGGCTCCAGTTCGGCGAGACTGTTGCCGGCGGCGCCTGGATCGAGGTCATCACGACCGCCGGGCCGCCGATGCCGCTGCTCATCGACGTGCGGATGGCGGCGAACGCGACCGGCGCGCCGGCGGACCGCCGGGCCGCGGAGCGGATGCTGCGGGCCGCGTCGAGCCCAGCGCCGGAGCGGGTCGGCATCGCCGTCGACGGGGCGCCGAAGCCGTTCCACCGCTGGCCCGACCACTCGCTCGGCCCGTCGCTCGGCACCGGCTGGCTCGCCACCCTCGACGAGGTGCCGGGGCTGCTGCTGCGGGTGTCCGGGCTGACCCCGGCGGAGATCAGCCTGGCCCGGGTCGGCGACCCCGAGCCGCACCTGGTCGGCACCCGCGCCCACCTGCTGGCCGGCTACGACGCCTACGGCGCCGATTAGCGGACCACCGGCCGGGCCGTCCGTAGCGGCACGGAACGGCGCGTGACGAAACCGGATCAGTAGCGGGTGGCCAGCGCCTGCGCGAAGTTGACCCGCTGGACGGCCTCGGCGGCGTGCTGCGGTGAGTACACGACCTCTTGCGCGAGGTAGTGGTGCGGCCCCGACTGGATCGAGACGATCAGCGGCCCCGACATGCTGCGCGTCTTCGCGGTCAGGAACAGCAGGCCCAGCAGGAGCAGCAGGCTGAGCCCGCAGGTGAACGGGACGAGAACGACACCGAGAACCGCGAAGACGACGCCGAGCGCGATGCCCCAGCCCGCGGTTGTGGTCAGCGGGATCGGCTGGGAGACGACCATCCAGCGGCTGCCGTGGATCGGCCACACCCCGACCGGCGTGTAGATCGCCGTCCCGTCGACGCGGACGTCGCCGATCCGCACGTCCGGGCCGTTGTACGCGGGTGCCCCGCTGTAGGGGATGGGCAACGTCACAAGAGCATTCTGGCGCCCGGCCCGACCCGGTTCAACGAGTCGGGTGATCCGGCGAAGGCCGCCCAGGCGATCCTGTCGATCGTCGACGCCGAGAACCCCCGTTGCGCCTGGCCCTCGGCGCCGACGCGGTCGACAACATCCGCGCGCACCAGGACCGGGTGCGTGCCGAGCTCGACGCATGGGAGAAGCTCAGCCGTTCGACATCATTCCGTTGAGCTCGCCGAAGTCGATCGACCCGGCCAGCGCGCCGTAGGTGCCCTTCGACTGCGCCTCCTCGGCGGCCCGCCGGACGACGGCGTAGGCGGCCTCGGCGACCCACGAGCCCAGGCTGACCCGCGCGACGCCGAGCTTCGCCAACTCCGCGACGGACGGGGTCTCCGGCTCGGCGAGCACGTTGAGCGGGGCGGGGATCGCCGCGGTCAGCGCCGCGATCGTGGCGGCGTCGGCGACGCCGGGGACGAAGATGCCGGTCGCGCCGGCCGCCAGGAACGCGGCGGCCCGCTCGGCGGTGGCTTCGACCGTACCGCCGCCGCGGAGGTAGGTGTCGACGCGGGCGTTGATGTAGAGGTCGACGCCCGCGTCGTCGGCGGCGGCCCGTGCGGCGGCGATGCGCTCGGCCTGGCCGGGGATGTCGCGCAGCCGGGCGCCGCCGGCGCGGACGGTGTCCTCCAGGTTGACGCCGACCGCGCCGGCGGCCAGCACCCCGCGGATCGTGACGGCGACCTCGGCCGGGGTCGCCCCGAAGCCCGACTCGATGTCGGCGGTGACCGGGAGGCCGGCCGGGACCGCGGCCACGATCCGCGCCAGGTGCTCCAGCGCGGCGTCGCGGGAGAGCACGTCACCGTCGGGCACGCCGAGCGTCCACGCGACCCCCGCCGAAGTCGTCGCCACAGCCTTGGCGCCGGTCGCCGCGACGATGCGGGCGGACGCGGGATCCCAGGTGTTGGCCAGCACGATCGGGTCGGCGGAGGTGTGCAGGGAACGGAACCGCGCGGCGCGGGTCTGCTGATCGGTCATGCACCACAGTCTCCCGGCAGCCCGGTGCGCGCCCAACACCCGCACGCTGGTGGCCGAGGCGTTGGTACGGGCGAACAGCAGTGCCGGCCAGCGGGGCTGATCCACTGGCCGGCACTCTTCGGTCGTGCGATGGTGCTGACGTGTTGTCTTGCCGTCTTACCGGTCGGACGTCACCACGGAGATTCAGTTGGCGGGGCCCAGCTCGCCGGCGTTGCCGTGGAATTCGGTGCCCGCGGCGAACGAGGAGTTGATCTGCTGGCGCAGGGCGTCGATCTGCGAGAACTGCGAGTCGCTGGCCGAGACGCTGCCGTCGGCGGCGAAGATGTGGTCGGTGGAGGCCTCGTCGTGGCTGTAGTTGGTGAACTCGGTCTCGGAGTAGCTGGCGCCGTTGCCGTCGGTCCATTGGACGCTGTGGCCCTGCTGGAAGTCGGTCGACTCGGCCGAGGCGCTGTCCTGCTCGTAGACGTTGAAGTCGCTGTTGTAGGACGAGTTGCTGGCGTCGACCTGGTGCAGCTGGTCGAGCTCGGCGCTTTCCTGCCCGGCCTCGTAGTGGCCGAAGTCCACGTCGCTGCCGCCGTCGTAGCCGGTGTCGCCGGTGTCGTAGTCGCTCATGATGGGTCCTTTCGGGGCGTTGCAGGGGTTTGGATTTTTGTGGTGTCCGTCCGGCCGTTGACGATCACACTACGAATTCTGTGTAGGTGCGGAATCCCGGAAATGTGCCACCGTTTTCGACCCCGGTTCGAACGCGTTGTTGAACTGGTGACGCGGAGCGTATCGCGTGGTCAACGGCCCGAGCTATCCCCGAGACGACAGCCGATCAGTCACAATTCGGGCCTTTCGCCGTACGAGCACGGGACCGGTCGGCGGATACCCGACAGTGGTCGCCCCTGCATTCCCCGCCGAGGTCAGCGCCCCGATTTGATCAGTTCGACAACCGGGATGGTGCGGGAGACGCCTTTCTGGTGGTCGACGAAAAACGGGTACTGCTCGCTGATGCGGGCGAACAGCGCGTCGCGGTCCGCGCCGGTGGTCGGGCGGGCCGTGGCCGCGTACTCGTCGCCGTCGACCTCGACGGTGACGGCGGGGTCGGCGACCAGGTTGTGGTACCAGGCCGGGTGCTTCGGCGCTCCGGCGTTGGAGGCGATGACGAGCAGGCGGTCGTCGAGCCGGACGTACATCATCGGGGTCGTGCGGCGAATGCCGCTCCGGCGCCCGGTGGCGGTGAGCAGCAGCAACGGGCGCTCTTCGAGCCGGCGCCCGTTCTCCCGGAACTCGGCGATGAGCTTGCGGTTGTATTCGTGCTGGTCGTTCGGCAACTGACTCATGAGATGGACTCTAGGCGGATGCGGAGCACCCCCACCGCCTATACCGGCTCCAGCAGCTTCGACTTCTGCACGATCGGCACCGACAGCGTCTTGTAGCCGACCTCCTCGAACAGCACGACCACCCGGTCCCGCTCGTAGGCCATCACCGTGCCGGTGCCCCACTCGGTGTGCCGCACCTCGCTGGAGACCGGGAACGGCCGGGCGGAGTCGACCTGGGGCGTGGCCGCCTGCGTGGGCACGGTGGCCGCCGTCGCCAGCGGTGCTTCGCGCCGGAAGATCCTGCGGTACCACGGGACCTTCACGGCCGGCACGACCGGATCGACGACGACGGTGCCGTTGGCGCAGTTGTCGCAGTGCTCGCACGCGCGGTCGGCCTGCTCGCCGAAGTAGGCCAGCAGCGCGTTGCCGCGGCAGTTGGCGCTCTCCGCGTACTGGCGCATCATGTCGATCCGCGACCGGCGCAGCGTCTGGTGCCGCTCGAACTGCGCGAGCGCCAGCCGTGCCGCCTCGGCGGGGGTGGGGGCGTACCGCGGTGCGGTGAGCTTGTTGCCGGTGCCCACCTCGACGGCGCCGATCTGTTCGAGCAGGCTCAGCAGCGACGTGATCCGCCGGGCCGGCAGCCCGCTGCGGGTGGCGAGCGCCGTCTTCGTCACGGGCCCTTCCCGTAGCGCGGCGGCGAGCTGGGTGAGCTCCTTGCCGTCGGGTGCGCCGGTTGCGAAGAACCGTTGCAGCGCCACGTCCTCCGGCCGGAAGTAGAGGATCGTCCGGGCCGGTGCGCCGTCCCGGCCCGCACGGCCGATCTCCTGCAGGTAGCTGTCGGGGGAGTCGGGCAGCGCGACGTGGTGCACCCAGCGGATGTTGGGCTTGTCGACCCCCATGCCGAAGGCGCTGGTCGCGACCATGACCGGAATCCTGTCGGCCATGAAGTCGGCGTAGCGGCGGTTGCGCTCGCCCGCGGCCAGGCCCGCGTGGAAGGCAACCGCCTCGATGCCGTTGTCGGTGAGGCGTTCCGCGTACTGCTCGGCGATCGCGCGTGTCGGCGCGTACACGATCCCGGGGCTGGGCTCTTTGCGGACCTGCGCCAGGAGCCGCTGCCAGCGCTGCTCGTCGCTGGTGCAGTGCACGGCGGCGAGCTCCAGGTTGGCGCGGTCGAGCCCGGCGACGAGCGTGAACGGGTCGCGCAGCCCGAGCGCGGCGGTGATGTCGGCGCGCACCGGCGGCGAGGCGGTGGCCGTCAGCGCCACGACCGGAGGCCGCCCGAGCTCCCGGATCAGGTGGCCCAGCTGGAGATAGTCGGGGCGGAAGTCGTACCCCCAGGCGCTGACGCAGTGCGCCTCGTCCACGGCGACCAGGCTGGGGCGCAGCGCGCGCACCTCGGCGAGGCGCTCCGGATTGCCGAGCTGCTCCGGCGTGATGAACAGGAACCTGGCCCGGCCCTCGCGTAGCGCCGTGAGCGCCGCCTTCTGCTGGTTCGGCGTCTCCGCGGAGCTGACCCGGACGGCGGCGAGCCGCTCGTCGCCGCGGCCGTTGAGTCCGGCGATCTGGTCCTGCTGAAGGGCCAGCAGTGGTGAGATGACGATTGTGGGGCCGGGAAGCAGTGTGGCCGGAACCTGGTAGATGGCGGATTTTCCGCCGCCGGTGGGTAACACGACCAGGGCATCATGCTTCTTGAGCAGGGCGCGCATCGGGGGCAACTGTCCGGGGCGCAACTGGTCCCAGCCGAAATGGTGGCGGGCGGCGCGACGCAGGCGGGGCGCGAGAGGCACAAGATTCATCGAGCGCGATGGTACCGATGTTCGAATGCTTCGGCGCGCTGAACGACACGCCGAGTCTTGAGCACTCTTCCCGTCCCGCAACCAAAATGCACCCGAGAGTGACGGTCGCAGCACCCTTCGTAGTCGAAAGTTCTTCGTGTCAGCAGGTGGACCGCCTGCACGGGGTCCGCTCCGGACACGAGGGGGAACCGATGACAACGACCCTTGAGGGTGCCACGCTCAAGGTCCAGTTGGAAGGCCGCGAGCTCGAAGATCTCATCCGAGAGCACCTGCCGCTCGTCGGGCATCTGGTCCGTCAGACGCTCGGCCGCCTACCCGCCCACGTCAGCCGCGAAGACCTGGTCTCCGCCGGCATGGCAGCCCTGGCCGGCGCCGCGAAGGCGTACGACCCGAGCCGGGGCATCCCGTTCGGCAGCTTCGCCACGACCCGCATCCGCGGCGCGATCCTCGACGAACTGCGCGGGCTGGACTGGGCGAGCCGTTCCGTACGGGCGAGGGCGCGGCAGGTCGACACGATGCAACAGGAGCTCACCGCGGCGCTCGGGCGTACCCCGACCAACCAGGAGCTGGCGGAGGCGCTCGGCGTGAGCGTCGACGAACTGCAGTCGATCGACGACGACGTCCAGCGGGCGGCCGTACTGTCACTGCAGGGCTTCGCCGCCGGCAGTGCCGAGGACATGGTGCCGGAGCGCGCCGCCGGCCCCGAGGACCTGATCCTGCACCGCGAGCGGATCGGCTACCTCCACAACGCCGTCGAGGCGCTGCCGGAGCGGCTCGGCCTGGTCGTCAAGGGCTACTTCTTCCAGGAGCGCCCGATGATGGAGATTGCCCGCGACCTCGGTGTCACCGAGTCGCGCGTCTCCCAGCTGCGGGCCGAGGCGCTCATGCTGCTGCGCGACGGCCTCAACACCCACCTGGACCCGGACCTGGTCTCCGCCAGCGACAAGCCGACCGGGTGCGTCGCCCGCCGCCGCGAGGCGTACCAGGACAAGATCGCCAACGCCGGCAACCTGAACAGCCGCCTGGCCCAGACCAACTACCACGGCATGCCGTTCGTCCACGCGGCCCGCCACTCCTGAAGCCGGCTCGCCCGCGGGGAACGGACCTCGGATCCGCTCTCCGCGGGCGGCGTCACTCCCGCCAGGTCATCCACCGAGGTGAACGTCACCCGCATCGTCGCTCCTCCGCCCGCCCGCTCACCGGCCCGGGGCCCGCTGCTTCACCTCTTGCAGCACCCAGCCGTTGCCGTCCGGATCGGTGAACGACGCGAACGAGCCGTAGTCACTCCGGTCCGGATGCGGGCCGGGGACCCGGGCGTCCGTTCCGGCATGGTGGAACACGCCGCCGGCGTCGTGGAACACCTCGCTCACGTCGAGCCCGCGACCGACGAGCTCGGCCCGGGCCTTCTCGATGTCGGACACGACGAGGTGCAGCCCCTGCACCGAGCCCGGCACCGCCGAGCTGACCTTGTCGCCGAAGATGACGGCGCACTCGGATCCCGGCGGGGTCAGCTGCACCACCCGCAGGCCGTCGGGCCCGACGAAGTCGGCGTCCAGGCGGAAGCCCAGCCCGCCGTAGAAGTCCTTGGCCCGGTCGACGTCCGCGACGGGTATGACGACGACCTCGAGTTTCAAGTCCACGATGGCAACTCCGCTTCCCTGCCTGCCGGCAGATCGGACAACCGGGCAACGGTCGCTCGCGCAGTTACCCACCAGCACCCGTGGAAACCCGTCGCCGACCATGCCGTCTGGGTTGGCCATATGGCCACACGACTGGCTAGAATGCTGGGCCATGACGGTCGAACGGGTGGGGCAGGCGTTGTACCAGCGGGTGGCGGACGCGCTACGCGAGCAGATCCGGCAGGGCACGTATCAGCCGGGGCAGTTCCTGCCGAAGGAATCGGAACTGGTGGTGGAGCACGCGGTCAGCCTGATGACGCTGCGCCGGGCGCTGGCGGTCCTGCGTGAGGAGGGCCTGATCGTGACGCGGCGGGGGATACCGTCGTTCGTGCGCCAGCAGCCGCGTCGGCGGCGGGTCTCCCTGGGCGCGGGTTGCCGGCTGGTCAGCCGGATGCCATCGACCCCGGAACGGTTGGCGCTCGGCCTGGACCGCGGCGTCCCGCTGGTGGAGATCCGCCAGCCCGACGGCACGGTGGAACGCTTCGGTGCCGACCGGATCGAGGTCGTCCAGCCGCTCCGATGACACCCTACGCAACCTCCGTGGCGCGCCTTCCGTTCTGTCTCCACCAGGCTGCGTACGTTTCCTCCCAGGGAAGAGGCTCTTTTCGCGGACCGTCGGAGCGGTACGTGCGCCGAGTGGGAAAGATCGTGACTCCCATCGCCGCCTCGGACTCCTCGGTAGCGAGCCCCACTTCGTCGAAGGAACCGTCCACGGGGATGATCGGCCGGCCTGCCATGACAACGTGGATGTGATCGAAGGTGCCGTGCTCGAACGGGTCGAACACGGTGATCGTGAAGAAGCATGCGCCGCGTGGGTTGGGCGGTTCGGGATTCTCGCACGCATCCGCCCACTCTGCGATCGTGTGCCCGGCGCCCCACTCGAACAGCGCCATCTCACCCGGCCGCAAGAGATGCTCCCGCTTCGTCGGCATTCCCACGGCCGGCGGCACCACGATGCTCGAGTTCCGGACCAGTGGACTGTCGCCCTCCACGAACTGGGCCTCGTTGTCGAGTCGCACGCGGGCGGTGGTAGTGCCTTCGTTGACGAGCACTCCCCGGGTCCGAAACCACATGAACTGGTTTCGCTCTCCGCCTCGCAAGAACGATCGCGCCGGCGAAGCCGGTTCGGCCTGCGACACAGAACGATGGTCGAGCAGTCGGGCCTCGTTCCCGTACGGCATCCGATTGCGCGTCGTGTCGACCAGCGGGGGCCATTGCGGTGCCTCGAGCAGCGCGACGACGAGGGGAGCCCGCTCGTCGGTCCTGGCACGTGCGGCTTCCCGGACCGCCGTCGTGGCGGCTTTCAGGGCTTCCTGAGCAAGGGCGACCTGCTCGTCGGCGGCTCTCGACTGCGCCGCACTGACCTCGACCTGCTTCTGAAACTCCGGCAGTTGCTGGGCGGCGGTCCGGGCCGCCCTGCGCGCCGACCGGGCGGCCGCGGCGCCGGCGATCGCTGCGGCGACGGCGCCGACGGCCGAGACGATCTGGATCCATTCGGCCAGCGTCAGGCGATGCGTGCCGGCCCACAGCGCATCCCAAAAGGCTCGCACGCCGAAAGGGTACTGATCGAGGCTGTGGCCGGATTTGTACGTGACCCGGCTGCCCGGTGCTCCGTGTGCCGGCTGTCCGGGTCTGGGCGGCATCGCCGTTTGATGCCGGGGTGCCGGGAGGCCGCGGCACGTGGGACGCACGCCACGGCCGGGTGCGGACGTGTCCCGGCCCGCCGCGGTTGGCGTGCACCTGGTCGCGGTATGCCGGCAGCGGACCGTGTTGTCATTCGTTTTCTCATCCACGGAGCAGAAGCCCGGAGAATCAACGGGTGGACGCTCTGCTGGAGTTTTCTCCATGCCCGCTACGAGGCGGACAACCACGCCTATGCCGAGGTGGCGTACCGTTTCGGGGGCAGACCTCCCGGGAACTGACGGAGCGTCTGCGAGGACCTCGCGCGCCCGGCTGCGCGGCGCCGCCCACACCTGTCGCGGATCGGCGACGGGGGTTCGTGTCCGGCGGGCAGAACTCGCAGTCGTGGAGGCCGCGTGTCTCGTTGACGGGTGGGTCGCCGATGACGTCGAGCAGCGCGCCGGCGAACCAGTCCGGGACCGGGCCCCTGTCGAACGGCTGCGACGCGTCCAGCCAGCCGACGTTGCGCCGCTCGTACTGCGGGTGGTACTGCAGCCTGCCCCATTCGTGCCCGACGGTGTCGTGGTCGATGTACGCGTAGGGCGTCAGGTCCGGGAAGCAGGCCACGAGGCAAGGTGCAGCGTCAGTGCGGAAGCGGCCGACGACGGCGAGGCCCGGTCGACATGCGTGTGCTGCGCTGCTCGCAGGTTGCCGACCTGCCCGTTCTCGAGCGGGATGAGGAAATCGTCGCGGCGACGTGACCATCCCGACGAGTGGTTATCTCCGGACAGCCCGGCTACGGAGTGGCCGGCGGATTCCAGTACTCATGATCGATGAGACGGAACATCCCGCAGATGCAGCAGAGAATGACGAACACCGCCACCGGGATGCCCAAGGCGAGCCACAGCAAGATCTCCCGGGCGAACTTGACCCGCGACATGGAGGGGCTCGCGTGATCCGGGCCGTTTTCTGGTTGCACACAGAGGATGTTCCACCAACGACTGTCGCCAGCCGACGGTGGATCGCTCTCGATCCTCTCGATGCGAACTACCGGCCCAGCTGCCGACATGAGATCGCCTGGCAGTACGCCGTACGTGGCTGTTAATGCCGTGGCCCCTGTCCGGCCTCCGGGATGGCTGAAACAGAGGGCGGCCTCGCGACAGCTTGCTGCGGCGGGTAGAGCATATACCGCGAGACGGTATATGCTGCCGCGGTGGACTCTATGAGTGAACAGGCGTTCCTGATCCTCGCGGCGCTCGCCGATCAGCCCCGGCACGGCTACGGGTTGGTGTCGGAGGTCGCCGCGATGTCTGAGAACCGAATCCAGCTCCGGGCGAGCACGCTCTATGCGGCTCTGGAGCGTCTCGTCGCCCGCGGGCTCGTCGAGCCCGAGCGTGACGAGGTGGAGAACGGCCGGCTGCGCCGTTACTACCGTTTGACGGACGCGGGTGCGGCTGCAGTGGAGGCTGAGACGCAGCGGATGACCGCCCAGGCTCGTGCGGCGAAGCGCCGCCTCGCCCGGCGTGCCCAGCAATCGGCGCCTCGGCTCGGACTGACCGGATGAACCCCTCGGACCGGACGGGGTCTCTGGAACGGCGCTACCGCCGACTGCTGCGGCTGCTGCCTGCCGACCACCGGGCCGCCCGCGGTGAGGAGCTGCTCGGGCTGCTGATCGACCTTGACGAGGGTCGCACCCGGCCCAGCCTCCGTCAGGCCGTCGGGGTGTTCGGCCTCGCGCTTCGGCTTCGCCTGCCCCGTGCGGCATCCCTACTGCTCGCCGCGTTCCTCGTCGCGTACAGCACCGCAGTACTCGAGACCGTTTACCGCATCAACACCGGCGCCATAAGGTCAGTGTCGACAGCCGGTTCCCCATCCACAACGTGACCCTTGTGCTGCTGATCCCTACCGTGCTCCGGCTCGGCCTCGCAGTGGCCTGGATCGTCGGAGCCCGCCGCACGGCGGTGGCCGTCTTCGCCGCCCTGCTCGTCTACTCGCTGTCCACCGGGGGGCTCGGCGGTCTCTTCCGGTTCGACGTCGTGGCTCTTGTGGTGCTGGGAGCCGCTGTGGCGTTGCGGTGGCCGGCGCCGCGGCCGCGTGTCGTGCTGCTGGCAACGATTCCGCTCGCGATGCTGCTGTGGACGCTTATCGCGGCGGCGGGCACCCCCTTCGAGTACGGCGGGCTGCCGTCGGTCACCATCGTCGTCGCTCTGCTCGGCGCGATCGGCAGTCTGTTGTCCCGCCGAACCTCCAACAGCAGTAGCCACCCGAACGGACCGCAAGACCAACCCACACCCGCAACAGGCTGATCTGCTTTGTCGACCCCGGGTTTGCCTGTCCCGTAACCGGCAAACCCGTGCTCCTCTGGGTGCTTGTGTTCAGGCGGTGGTGACCCGGTAGGTCGACACGACCACCCCGGACTCGAAGGTGGTGGTCTCGAAGTGCTGCAGGCCGGTCGGGCTCTCAGTGCGGAACAGCGGCTCACCACTGCCCTTCAGAACCGGATAGGTCCAAATCTTGTACTCGTCGAGCAGGCCGGCCGTCGCGAGCGCATCGGTCAACCGGCCGTTGCCCCAGATCAGAATATTGGTGCCATCGGTCTCCTTGAGTGCCTTCACAGCGGTCAGCAGCTCGTCGCCGGCGATGACGGTCGTCGGGTTCCAGGCGCTGGTGTCGACCGGCTGGGAAGCCACAACATACTTGTGCATGGCGTTGACGTGGTCGGCGTACGGGTTCCCACCCATGTTCGGCCACGCCTGCGCCATGCCCTCGTAGGTGATACGGCCCAGGAGCAGCGTGTCGGCGCTGAGCGTCAGGTCCAGGGCGTACTGCATGGCCGCCGGGGCGTTGTATGACAGTGACCACTCGTGCGGGTTGTCGATGAAACCATCAACAGTGGTGTAAGTCGAAGCAATAATCCGTCGCATCAGATCTCCCCTAGTGAGTGGGCCAGCACTCCCGGCCCGCACCCATCCTTCGCACAACAACCCACCGCTTCGACACCAAAACCAAAAAACTTTTCCACCCCCCACACCACCCGACACAGCCCCCAACCTCCCACAGCCCAACGCCGCGACCGCAGCCAGGATCACGGCCAGGACCACGCCCCTCCGCATAACCGCCGACCCCGCCTCCCCTCGCCGCGGACATGATGACCACCGCCTTGCAGATGGCTCTACGTGACCGCGAGTTCGCCGAACTCATCACCACCGACGGCGAACGGACGGGCAGCACGAGCACCACCAACCCCACCCACACCAGCACCGGCAACCAGGATCACCGCTTCGCGTTCAGCGTCGAAGATGAACAATAGGCGGATCTCGGAGCGGCCTGTCGAGCCCGGCCGAAGTTCTTTGAGGTTATGGAGGTGGCTGCCATGGACCCGGTCGACCATGGGTCGCCCGAGGCCCGGACCGGCCTGCACCAGGTGGTCAATCACCTCCATGACCCGGTCGGCCGTGGTCGGATCGGTCTCGCACAGGTTCAGGAACCACTCATCGACCGGGGCGAGTAGAACGACATGTCGCGGAGGGGTGCAGCAAGGACTGCAACCGTCCGGCCCGGCCGAGGCGGTTACGCCGGACGGGTCCTCAAGAGGGCGAAGGCACCAGAGTGCCGTAGGCGCTCAGGACACAAAAGAGGGCTTGTCGATCATGTCGACAAGCCCTCTGAGCTGCGTGGACGATACTGGGTTTGAACCAGTGACCTCTTCCGTGTCAAGGCTTCCCAGAGCCCATCTCGCCTGCACAGACAGGCGATCTGCCTTACGTGAGTGACTGTCGGCGTCCGCCGCCGTCCGGCCGCGTGCGCGGCGATCGGCACTCAGTTGGGCACTCATCGAGCCCCGCCGGCCTGCGGCGTCCAGGGCCTCTGAGAGCAGCCGACGCCACTGCGTCACCTCGATCTGGCCCTGCAACATTAGGATTTGCTGCATGGCAGCGTCCGGCAAGCGACTCGGCACCGACCGCCTTCTCGTCGATGCTTACAGCGCGAGCAGCCAGCGCATGAACGCAGCGGCCGGCTATCTGCACGAGCGGTACGTCGGACAGCTTCGGCTCGATCTCCTGCTGTCGCGCACCCTCGTCATCCCTGACACGCACTTCCTCGACGGTCGTTTCTTCATCGACATAGCGCCGCCGCAACTGAGCGACCTGGTGGGACGAGGCGTACACAACCGTATTCTGCCCATCGAGGTGCGCACCCGCGGTCACGGTGCCCCGCGGCGCCGCTTCGCAGCTGCACTCCGAACCTTCCTTCTACGAGGGGACGGCGCGGGGACCCTCAACGGCTTCACCTTCAACGCGGTCGGAGCAGACGCCGACCGGTCACACCTCGCCTCAGCGCTCGGGCAGACTCCCGAGCAGATGCTGAGTGCATGTCTTGCCGGCAGCGATGACGCCGAAGTCCCGGACCGCCTGGCCCGGTTTCTTACCGACCGTGCACCAACGACGGCGCATGATGACATCGATCGGTTGGCGGAAGGCTGGCGGAGATGGATCGAGGCGGAACGCGGCGGTCTACTCACGACCGCAGCCTGGGGTGATGGGTTCGACCTCGCCACCGCTCTGCTGCACTACCGGCCGTTGCCTCCAGACACACTTACGACGGGTGTTGGCCGCAGCACATACGACAGCGTGGTGCAGATGGTGCAGCTCTCGCGACACCGGTCTGATCTGACCGCGCTCCTGGAAAAAGTCCGCAGTGATCGGCCGGGTCTGTCGGTCGATGAGGCTATTGATCTGGAGACCATCGACCGGTGGTACTCCGCGGGACGGCACGTCGCGTTGGCGCGCCAGCATGGGATCCGTGCCATCGCCTCGTCCTTCCAACCTGGCCGGACGCCGACCAGTTACACCGAACAGGCCACTCGCCGGCTTGCTGCGGAGGGCATCGGCACCGACCTCGTCGTGCCTGACGATCTCATGTCAGGCCTCGTCGCGATGGAAGGTAGCGAGTTTGGTCGATTCAGCTACGAACACGATGAGGCCCTGGCTCGTCTCTGGGCAGGCGGTGGCCCCGATGAGGCGCGCCGGGTCGTAGATCCCCTGCTTCGAGCCATCGAGCCAGCCAACCGTCACCAAGGCACCTTGCTTACCGGCCTGGGCGTGGCGGCGGGCGCCAGCGCCGCAGCCACCGCGCCGATCTCTGCGATCGTGAGCGCTGGACTCGGCGGGTTGGCAGGAATCGCAGCGCTCCCAGCCGTGTGGGAGGCATGGCGGCGACGCAGCGTAGTGAGCCGAGTGATTGAGTTCCTCACGGACAGGACCTCGTCGACGTCGTCTCGTGCGTAGCAGCGTCACCGCGACAGCTGCTGACTTCTTCGGTGTGAACGCATGGACGAAGCCGGTCGACCAGCATCTGCATGGCTACCGAGCTGGGTGAACGCTCCGCAAGCGTCCGTGGTCGTCCGCCGCCGTTCCGACCTGTTGTCACTCAAATTGTCACCCTGCGACTGATGTGCGACGGCGACCGTCGGAAGCGTTGCGCCTTGAGCTTGGGTCATCCCTTCCAGTCGGCGCGCCGAGCCTGGATGTTTGGTGGCTTCGCCCAGGAAGCTCCAAGCAGTAACCTTCCATGATGACCACAGGCCCGGCACATGGGAGAACAGATGCTTCACGGTGAAGAAATCGACCTTCAGGTGCAGCGGGCAATCGTCCCCGAATTGACCGACGACCTCATAAACGAAAAATACGTTCGCGGCGAGGTTCGCATCGTCACGGAGCAGGCGCGCTACCCGCTTAGCTCTATACCGCAACTGCTAGGAAGCGGAGATTACCTCCTACGTCCAGAATATCAGCGGCGCAGGCGCTGGTCTTCGGAGAAAAAGTCGCGTCTAATCGAATCCCTTGTCATGAACGTCCCGATCCCTCCCATATTCCTGTATGAGTATGACTACTCAAAGTACGAGGTGATGGACGGCCTTCAGCGACTTTCGACAATCCGTGAGTTCTACTCGGACGGCTTTCGACTTCAAGGCCTGGTAGAGTGGGCAGAATTGAACTCGCGCACCTACTCCACTCTCCCAACGAGCGTCCGTGCTGGAATCGACAGGCGGTACCTTTCTTCAATTATCCTCTTGCAGGAAACTGCGCGAAATGAGGCCGAGGCAAGGGTCCTAAAGCAGCTTGTATTTGAACGGATTAACAGCGGCGGAGAAAAGCTAACTCCACAGGAAACACGCAATGCGGTCCATGGCGGCCCGATGAATGAACTTTGTCTAGGATTGTCGCGACACCCCGCGCTTTGCCTCACGTGGGGAATTCCAGTCGGGACGCTAGGCACCGAGAGCGAGGAAGAGGATCTAGAACTTCTGGAAAACGACGCCTACCGGGAAATGTTCGATGTAGAACTAGTGCTGAGATTCTTTGCTTTTAGGCAAGACCCGCAATACTTCGCCAGGAGCTTTCGCGACTACTTTGATGAGTATTTAAGGCGGGCAAATCGTTTTAATTCCGCCCTTCTTGAACAACTCGGAAATCTATTCAGGGAAACTATTGATCTCGTCTACGAAGTCTTTGGTGAGCGAGCCTTTTGGCTCTGGCGCACTCGAAATGGTCGATGGAACTGGCTAAGTCGTCCGACAACTGTCGCATACGACACGATCATGTACACGTTCAGCCAGCGTATCGACGATAAAGAGTTGATCCTTCAGCGAAAAGAAGAGCTGTCCGCAAGTTTGCCGAGGTTTTACGAAGCAAACTACAGTAGCTTTGCGGGGCGGTACACCAATCCTGCCAACATCATCTCAAGGCGTAGGCTGTTCGGAGGCTTCGTTGATGAAGTGATCGGCAGGTGACCGGTTAAATGAAGCCAGCATTTCTCGAATTTGAACGGCTAACTGAAGACCTTTCTCGGCTGCTCGCAAGAGGGGATGCCGAAGAGAAACTTCTGTCGATTAAGCTCGACGATATTCAGTCTGTGGAAATTCGCGATTCCTTGACTCGCTTCCGCCAGTCCGCCGAGCCTTTTGCTGTCAAGATGTCGCAATACGCGATGCAGTTGGTACTTCTGTACGGGGCATTCGAACGTCTGATTGAAGGCGTTCTTTCTGGCGTCGTAGCAACACTCAATGAGGTCATCTCCTCAACGAGCGACCTTCCAGAGAAAGTCAGAGAGAATCATCGACGAAAGTCGCTCGATGCTTTGCGTGATGAGGTTTGGCTCGCGCGGCGGAAAGACCCGCTGCTCCCCGTTCGCCTAATCGAGAATCTCCATTCGTGCGAGTCTGGTGCGGGCAATTATCGACTTAACGCTCTGGCGTACACGCGACATGGCGGCAACTTCCGAAGAAAATCCATCGATGAACTCTTCCGCGATATCGGGATAGACGACTTCTTGAAGTTGGTCGTTGAAAGTAGGGAGTTCGGAGAGTACCTAGCTGCACTAGGGCACGATTCGACGTTGCTCGGCAAGGATCTCGGCGCAATCGACGATTTGGCCGAGAGGCGGAACGACATTGCTCACGGCAGTTCAATGGAACTACTGACGCGCGATGAGATCAGATCGTACATCGTGTTCTTCAATGCTTTTGGTCGAGCTGCTTACGCAGTTCTAAGGCGACACCTTGCGCGATTCCTCGTTCAACATCACGGCAACCGATTCCAAGGGCAAGCCACGGTCCACTATAAGCGAGTCTTGATCATCGAGCTTGGTGATCTTCCTGAGGGCACTCTTATACAAGTGGGCGATCCGGTGGCCGTGGATGTGAGTAAGCCGTCAGGCTATGAGTTGGGAAGAATCGAAACGATAAGGACCGAATCGGGAGATGTGCAAAGCATTCGCTCTCACCAGGGTTCGCAAGTTGCGCTTGGAACTAACTGCGATATTCCAACTCTACGCCACTTCTTTTTCATCAACCGCGACTGTCCGGCTGGATGGCTGGCAGACTCAAACGCGTCGCAGGGGACTCCAGGCGGCGGTATGAAGTTCAATAATATGGCAGGTATCGCAATCTCGGCTGGCTTAGTCGCATTCGGTAGCATCCTAGGTCGAAACGATGGTTCTGATGGCAAGTAAACGGGAAGAGTTGCCAACAGATTGGTGGACGGCCGAAGACTGCGCTCAGTTTCTTGGGATTACGCGCAGCACGTGGGCCGCCTACGTTGCTCGACAGCAAGCGCCACTGCCTGAGCGAAAGTTTGGGCGTTCACCGGTGTGGCGGCCGGCCACGGTCAAGGCATGGGCAGAAACCAGGCCGCGCCGACCGACGGCGTAATGGCGCCTACCGGCCTAAATCGACCAGCATGTACAGCAGCGCGATAAGCGTCGTTCCGGTCACGATGTCCCGCTTGTCGACTAGGCGTCGGACTTCGTCGAGCGGTACCCATTCGACGCGCTCGGACTCGAAGCCGTCGACTGGTGGGCCGATGTAATCGGCTGAGTCGGCGCGGAAGATGTGATGCTCGGAGTTCATGAGGCCGGGCGTGGGCTGCGTGTAGATGAGCGGGCGGAGAGGCCCGGGTCGCCACCCCGTCTCTTCCTCGACCTCGCGTGCTGCTGCGACGGCCGGTTCGTCGTTGCCGATGGCGCCGACCGGGATCTCGTATGTCCAGGTGTCGGTGATGAAGCGGTGGCGCCAGAGCAGGAGCACCTTGCCGTCGACCATGACGACGGCGCCGGCGCCGGGTTCGGTGCGGATGAGGCGGTGGTCCAGGTGGCGGCCGTCGGGCAGTTCGACGTCGGCGGTCAGCAGGTGGACCCACTGGTCTTGGTAGAGCGTGCGTTCGGAGTTGACCTGCCAGCGCATCAGAACCCCCTCAGCTGGGCGTCGGTGTCGGCCCGGTCGAGAAACTCCGCCACCGCTGGCACCCTAGCGTGTGGCCTGAGCGCGGTCGTCACCTGCGCGACGCGGTCGCGGATGCGGCCGGACTCCATGCCCTCGGCGTAGTCGAGCATCTGCGTGCCGACGTGCACGGCCTGGTCGACGTCGCCGCGCTGGGCGACGATGAGCGCGAGGCCCGCGAAGCGGTGGACGCGGCCGCGAAGGTGCGTCCCGCCGGCCGTTCGGACGGACTCTTCCGCGAATGGCTGGGCGGCGCTGAGGTCACCCAGGCGGCGCAGCGCCTCGGCGACCTGCGTCTCGATGAGGCCCGGTTGGACGTAGGACGCTTCGGCCGGTTCGTCGGTCGGCTTGATGCGTCCGGCGGTCCACTCCGACTCGGCCATGTGCCGTTGACAGTCGGCGCTCTGCCCCATCCGGGCGTATGCCTTGCCCGCCAGGGAGTGCAAGTCGGCGGCGAGGGCGTGGCTGAGATGCCCCCGTGCCGCGCGCAGCGCTGACTCTGCGTACTGCACGACGAGCCGCGGTTGGTTGTTGTGCAGCGCGTGGGTGCTCATCAGCGCCACGACGTACGCGCCGAATGCCTTGTCGCCGCTGGCTTTCGCCATGCGTAGGGCGCCGAAGAGGTATCGCTGGGCGAGGCCCTGCTGGTCGGCGTCGTACGCGCAGACGCCGGCGAGTGCGGCGAGTCCGCCGGCCGCGCGGAGCAGCTCCCGGCCGGTGCGGTTGTCGTAGGCGTTGCGCAGCAGCGGCGCCGCATGCTCGTTCAGCGCCGCCACAAGGCGCGGCCGAACCGGCACGCCACCGACCCGGCGGTACATCTCCTGATAGCGGGCGCGCAGCTGGCGCAGGCGCTGCACATCGGCGGCGCCGACCTGGGCGTGACCGTCGCGGGAGACGTCGAGGTCGTCGGGTGGGTTCTCCCACTCCCACACCGGCGCGATCGCGTCCGTGCCCGTGGCCGGTGATCCGCCGGCCTTCTCCCGCTGGTCGCCCCGCCACAGCGCCGACGCACGCTCGACCGCCTGCGCGAGGGGCATCCCAACCGGCGTGGCCTTCCGTCGCTCCATGCCGATGTCGGCCAACGCGACCGGCGCGTTCAGGGCTTGACCGATGACGCGGCAGATCAGCTCTGGGCCGGGGTCGCGGGGCACGGCGCCGTCGCGGATCCAGCGGGCGACGGAGGCGTGGTCGTACCGGAGGCCATGCGCGGCGCCGAGCAGGTTGACGCGGCGCGCGAGGCCCGCGTTGGAGAGGCCGGCGCGCTCGATGAGCGCTGCGAGCAGGAGATTCGCTTCGGCCATGCTCCGGAGCGTAGGGAATCCATGACGCTCAGGGAACCCCGTCGATCGATTCACACGGGGTGTGAGATGAGTGCCACGTGGCGGGCGGCGCACACCCTGTCGACCAGGTCGCCGCTGCGGTTCTCTTGTGTCAGGCGCTGATCGACCGGGGCGCCAATCGATCAAGTCCCAGCTCAATGGCACGCCACGCGGTTGCGAATACAGCACTGGCGCTGTACGGTCGCGGACACGAATACAGCATTGGTGCTGTATTCGACTGACCGGCAGACGCCGGCACGATCTGGAGGTTTCGGAGTGATCACACAGACGGAGCGGGGCGCCGACGTCCTGCCGCTGACCACGACGCCGGGCATCGCCGGCTACTTCGGCCCGGGGCACGTCCTGGCCGAAGTCGCCGCGCGGCACTGCGACGCGCACCGCTCGCCGTTCACGCGGAGCGTGGCGTGCGGCGCGTGCTGGGAGCTGGCGATCCGCGACGACGAGCGGTTCGCGGTCGAGTTCGACCTGCCGCGCGAGTTGGAGCCGGACCCGGACTACATCGATGAGATCGCCGTCGGCCTCGCGTGCAGCGGCGAGCGGGTGGCGCTGACGCCGGCTGAGCTGGTCGTCGCGGTCAACCGCCTGCGGCGCCGATCGGTGAGCCTCTCCCGCATCGCACTTCGCCTGCACGTCGCCCACGCGGCGGTCGTCCGGATCGTCCGCGAGACGAGCAACGAGGTGGCGGCGGCATGAACGCCTCGAAGACCACGACCTACACCCATCCTGACGTGCTCACTGTCGGCGTCCGTGACGGCTGGGCCGATCCGGTCACCGACCCGAGGCGCATCGACTGGCCCGCCCGGCAGGCCGCCGCGCTGATCCCGTTCACCGTCGCCGCTGGTCGGCCGGTCAACCCGTTCGCGCCGACCGGGATCGAGCACGGCCGCAACGAGCTGGGGCACTGGGGTGAGGCGGTCGCCGCTGACGCCCTGGTCGTCACGCTCGACCCGGACGGCTGCCGGTGGATCGTGATGGTCGAACGCGAAGACGGGCACGGCTGGGCACTGCCCGGCGGGATGGTCGAGCCGGGCGAGTCCCCGGGCGCCGCCGCTGTGCGGGAGCTGGCCGAGGAAACGACCCTCGACCTGTCGTGGGCCGACTGGCACACCACCACCCCCCGCTACGTGCCCGACCCCCGGGCCAGCGACGAGGCGTGGATCGTCTCCGTGCTGTCGCGCTGCTACCTCGGCACCTACCACCGCGACGACCGCGCCGAGCTGTTCGCGGTGGCCGGCGCGGACGACGCGGCCCGCGCCGCGTGGGTCCACGCCGACCGCTACGACGCCCTGACCAGCTACCTCGCCTCCGTGTACCGCGGCACCGTCTTCGCCGCGCACCGCGCCCTGCTCGCCGACGTCCTCAACACCGACCCCTCGGAGGTCTGACATGACCACGGCCACCGCGCCCAGCGCCTACCCCGCCCCGATCGAGGCGCTCATGCCCGACGCCCGCAAGCTCGCCGACCAGCTCGGCGACATCCCCTCCCGCAACGCCCTCATGAAGGAATTCAAGATCGGCGCGCCGAAGGCCAACGCGATCCGCGAGGCCCTCACCGAAGAGGGCGTGCGGCTCCGCACGCGGGACATGGACCTGTCCGCGCCGCGCACGCTGCACGTCGTGCCGGACCTGGAGCCGGACACCGACACCCCCGACCCGACCGCGCCGATCGAGGCGCCGCCGGTCGCCGAGGCGGTCGAGACGGCGCCGCAGGCCACGGGTGACGGACACCCGGGCACCAACATCACGCTGACCGACGCCGACGGGCTGCGCGCCGCGCTGCTCAAGAGCGGCCGGAACATACCCACCCCGGACGAGATGCCCCCGGCCGTGCCGACGGTCGACCAGCTGGCCGAGCGGGTGGGCGTGGAGCCGCGCCGGGTACGTCGGCCGCGCTCGTGGCCGGTCTGGGTCCTGGCCCTGCCCGCGTTCGTGGCCATCTGGTCCGGGTGGGTCGGCCTCGGCACCCTCACCGGGTTCGGCGTCGTGCACCCGCTGCCCGGCATCGCCGACGGGTTCAGCATCAACACCGCGATCACGCTGCCGATCGGCGTCGAGACGTACGCCGCGTACGCACTCGCGGTCTGGCTGTCCGGCGCCTACACGCCGTCGGTGCGGCGGTTCGCCCGCTGGTCCGCGATCGGATCGCTCATCTTCGGCGGCGCCGGCCAGGTCGCCTACCACCTGCTGACCGCCGCCGGGGTCACGCACGCCCCCTGGTGGATCACCACAGCCGTCGCGTGCCTGCCCGTCGCCGTGCTCGGCATGGGCGCCGCCCTCGCACACCTCATCCACGCCAACCACCAGTAGCGCCGCACGGTGGGTCGCCGCCGCGCCTTCGCACCACCGCGCACCTGTACGCACCAGTAGCACGGCAAGCGCACCAAACGCACCACGCGCACCACTTCCGTCGACACCAGATGTCGACACATCCTGTCGACAACGTCCGTCCCCGTCCTGCACGCCGCCTGACGACAAGGAGACCGACATGGACGCCGAAGCCGCGCTGCTGCTCCTGTGGGCCGCCGCCGACATCCCCGCCCCCGAAAACACCGACGACGTCGACACGACCGACCCGCTGACCGACGTGGGCGGCTACCTCTCCTGCGGCTGCCACGGCTCCCAGCCGGAGCACACCTGCGGGCCGCTCGACTAGCTCTGCCCGGTGCGCGGCCTCCGTGGCCTAGGAACCCTCGGCCGCGCACCGGTCCCCGTCCCTCCATCAGGAAGTCAGGAGACCTCCAGCATGACGAGCAACGAACCGGACCGCGAGCACCCCGAGGGGTTCAACTGGTCCAAGTACGAGGACGAGGTCGCCGACGTGGCGAACGTGGTCGACCTCGACGCGGCGCGCGACCGCCGCAACCGCACCGACGACAGCGCCGACCTGGACGACGACACCGGCCCGGTGCTGGTCGACTCGCCGCAGGCGCAGCGCACGCCGAAGCTCGACCGGCGCGGTGCGCAGCGCCGGCCGCTGCTGCCCGCATGGCTGCGCTCCCGCGCCGAGCTGCGCGACGTGGTCATGTGGGCCGCCGGGTACGCCGCGCACGTCACCGCGTACCACGCGCTCAGGCTGCCGAAGTACGCCGGGAAGCTGGCGCTGCGCGCGCCGGTCGGGCTGTTCCGCACGCTCGGCGGGGCGTTCCGATGGCTGTTCGACCTGGAGGCCGAACCGGTCCGGCAGGCCACGGTCCGCACCGAGAACGCGGAGCAGTACCTGCACCTGTCGCGGCAGCGTGACCGGCGGGTGCGGTGGCGGGGCATCGTCGCCCTGGTCGTCTTCATCGCCGTCGTGATCGGGGGCATTGGCCTGGCGTTGGCGCCGTCGTGGGTACGGTGGGCGACCCTCGCCGCGGCCGTGGTCGTGTTCGGCCTCGCGGGTGCGCCGGCGGATCGGCCGCTGATCGACCGGGCCGTGGTCGGCACGCAGGTGGCGAAGCTGACCTCCGACATCGTGGTGCGGGCGCTGGGCGTGCTCGGCGTCGCCGGGATCAACCAGGCCATCGCCAAGCAGGGCGACCGCGCGATCAGCTTCCCGGCGCCGATCACCCGGGACGGTCCCGGCTGGCGCGCCGACGTCGACCTGCCGCCCGGCGTCACGATCGGCGAGGTGATGGACCGCCGCGACAAGCTCGCGTCCGGCCTCGGCCGCCCGCTCGGGTGCGTGTGGCCGGAGGGCAACGCCGACATCAGCCCGTCCCGGCTCGTGCTGTGGGTCGGTGACCAGCCGATGGCCGCCGCCCGTCAGGTCGCGTGGCCGCTGCTCAAGGCGAGCACGGTGGACATGGCGAAGCCGTTCCCGTTCGGCACCGACCCGCGCGGCCGGACCGTCGACATGGAGCTGCCGTACACGAACCTGCTCATCGGCTCGATCCCCGGCTACGGCAAGACCGCCGCCATCCAGCTGCCCATGCTGGTCGCCGCGCTCGACCCGCACGCCGAAGTGTGGGCGTACGAGCTGAAGGGCACCGGCGGACTCGACCCGCTTGCCAAGGTCTGCGCCCGCTACGGGTCCGGCGCCGACGACGACACCGTGGAGGCCGCGCTGCTCGCGCTGCGGGACCTGCGCGCCGAGTGCCAGAAGCGGGCCGCGCTCATCAAGGGTCTGCCGAAGGACGTCTGCCCCGACAACAAGGTCACGCCCGACCTCGCCCGGCGCGTCAAGGGCCTGCACTGGCTGGTCACCGGCCTGGACGAGTGCCAGGAGCTGTTCTCCCACCCGGAGTTCGGCAAGGAAGCCGGCGAGCTGGCGGAGAAGATCATCAAGCTTGGCCGCGCCCTGGGCGTGATCCTGCTGCTCGCCACCCAGCGCCCCGACGCCAAGAGCCTGCCGACCGGCGTCTCGGCGAACGTCGGCACGCGGTACTGCCTGCGGGTCATGGGCCAGCTCGAAAACGACATGGTGCTCGGCACGTCGGCGTACCGCAACGGCATCCGCGCGACGATGTTCGCCAAGAAGGACAAGGGCGTCGGGTACCTGGTCGGCGCCGCCGATGAGGCGCAGATCGTGCGGACGTTCTACCTCGACGGCCCGACCGTGGAGAAGCTCGCCGCCCGCGCCTACGCCGCCCGGCAGACCGCCGGCACGCTCACCGGTCACGCCGCCGGCCAGACCACCGAGGCGCCCTCGGCCCGCCGCGAAACGCTGCTCGAAGACCTGCTCGGGCTGTTCCGCGCGGACGAGCCGAAGCTGTGGGCCGAGACGCTCGTGGAGCGGCTCACCGCGCTACGGCCGGAGGTGTACGCCGACCTCACCCGCGACCAGCTCGGCGCCGCGCTCAAGCCGTACGGCATCACCACGACGCAGGTGTGGGGCACCGACCCGGTCACCGGCAAGGGCGCCAACCGGCGCGGCATCGACCGCACTGCCGTGGCCGATGCGGTCGCGGAGCGTAACCGACGCAAGGATGACAGCGCCGCCTGAACCACCCCGAACGGGCCGCTAGGTCTAGCGGCACCCTCCGCTAGACCTAGCACCCCCGCTAGCACCACATCTCATACCTGATCAGCGCACTAGTCCCTAGCTGCGCCGACCTCTTGCACCCTCAAAACGCCTTCAGGAGGCATTCCGTGGGGTCCCTCGTCACGCTCGCTAGCCTCGCCACGGCCGGTTACGCAGCGTACTACCTGCTCGCCTGCGCGATCTTCCCGTTCGGCGCCTGCCGCCGCTGCAAGGGCGACGGCAAGCTCCGCAACCCGCTCTCCCGCCGCATGTTCCGGCTCTGCCCCCGCTGCGACGGCACCGGCCGCCGTGTCCGCATCGGCCGCCGCATCTACACGTACCTCAGCAACGAGCGCCGCAAGGGCACCCGATGAACCGCTGGCACCCCGACTGGTGCGCCGGCGGACACCGGTGCGGCCTCGGCGAGCACCGCGCCGACCCGCTCGCCGTCGACGTCCCCGGCCTCGGCCGGGCGCTGCTCATCCGCGTACGCGCCGCCGACGGCCGGGAGCACGCCGAGGTGACCCTCACGGTCGCGCTCGCCGCCGCTGAGCCGTACGCGCGCCGCCAGCTCCTCGACCTGACCACCGACCTCACGCGTGTGCTGGAGCGGGCGACCCGTGCCAGCGCCCGACCCAAGGGAGGCATCCGCAATGGCTGACTCACAAGCGTTGCTGCGCAACGCGATCGACTACATCGAGCGCGGCTGGCCGGTCTTCCTGCTCGGCCGCAGCAAGCGCCCCATCGCCAACTGCGACGGCTGCCGGACCGCCGGGCCGGACCACGACCGCGACGCGTGCCCCTGCATGTTCTGCCACGGCCTCTACGCCGCGACGCTCGACCCGCAGCGCGTCACCGCGATGGTCGCCGCGCAGTCCGACGGGCTGCTCGCGGTCCGCACCGGCGCGGTCGCCGGTCTGGTGGTCGTCGACATCGACCCGGGCCACGGCGGCGCCCTCGACGCGGCGCTCATGCCGGAAACGGCCTGTGTCGTCACAGGAAGCGGCGGCTGGCACCTGTACTACCGCCACCCGGGAACGGCCGTCCTGAACAGTCAGGGGCGCCTCGGCGAGGGCATCGACGTGCGGGGCGACGGCGGTTACGTCGTGGCGCCGCCGTCGATCCACCCGCGCACCGGCCGCCCGTACCGGTGGATCGGCGACCGGCCGGTGGTCGAGATGCCCCCGGCCCTCGTCACCGCCTGCCGACCCGCGCCGGCCGCCGAGGCGTCGGCGAGCACGACCAGGGCGCCGAGCTCGACGCCGGCCGGGGGCATCTCATCCCCCGACGCGCTGCTGCGCTCCCTGCTCGACACCATCCGCCGCGCACCCAAGGGCCGCCGCCGCGCCACCCTCTACGGCTCCGCCCGAGGCGTCGCCCGCATGGTCGCGGCCAACGCCATCAGCACCCGCGACGCGCTGAACGCCTTGTACGACGCCGGAATCAGCGCCGGACAGACCGACCGCGAGACCCGCGCCGCCATCACCGGCGGCTTCCGAGACGAAGGAGTGGCAGCGTGACCACCGAACCCGTTGACGGCGCCGCGATCCTCGACCGCCTGCACGCCGTCATCACCCGCTACGTCGTGCTCCCGTCGCCCGAGGCCATCGACGCGGTCGTGCTGTGGATCGCCGCGACCCACGCCATGCCCGCATGGGCGCACGCGCCCCGGCTGGTCATCCGCGCGCCGGAGAAGCGCTGCGGCAAATCCCGGCTCCTCGACGTGGTCGAGGGCATGTGCTGCAACCCGCTCATGACCGTGAACGCCTCATCGGCCGCCGTGTACCGCGCCATCGGTACCGATGAGCCGCCCACGCTCCTGGTGGACGAGGCCGACACCATCTTCGGCGGGAAGAACGCCGAGGCGAACGAGGACCTCCGCGGGCTGCTCAACGCCGGACACCAGCGCAACCGGCCCGCGATCCGCTGGGACAGCAACGCGCACCGGCTGGAGAAGATCCCCACGTTCGCCATGGCGGCACTCGCCGGGATCGGCGCCATGCCCGACACCATCGAAGACCGCGCCGTGGTCGTGCGGATGCGCCGGCGGATGGCCGGCGAGTTCGTAGCGCCGTACCGGCACCGCCGCGACGGGCCGGTGCTGCGGAAGGTGGCCGGCGAACTGTTCCAGTGGCTCCGGGGGCATCTCACCGAGCTGGAGCGCGCGGAGCCCGCGATGCCCCTGGAGGACCGCGCCGCCGACACGTGGGAGCCGCTGATCGCCGTCGCAGACCTCGCGGGCGGCAGCTGGCCGGCGCGTGGCAGGGCCGCCGCGACCGTCCTCACCGCCGAGGCCGAGGACACCGGCCACGTCTCGACCCGCGTGCGGCTCCTGGCCGACATCCGGACCGCGTTCACGACGCTCGGCGACCCGGGCGCCGCGACCACGGCCGAGCTGCTCGCCACGCTCAACGACGACCCGGAAGGCCCGTGGCAGGGCTTCGGTCCGGCCGGGATGACCGGCAAGCGCCTCGGTGACCTGCTGCGGGAGTTCGGCATCAGTTCGGCGACCATCCGGTTCCCCGTCGGGCAGGCCAAGGGCTACCACCGCGAGGCGTTCACCGACGCGTGGAAGCGCTACTGCCCAGACCGAACCGTCCCACCCGTACCAGCATCGTCTTCGCAGGTCAGCGACGGTACGGATGCCGACCCCGGTACGGGTCAAGCCGTACCGGCCAAACCATCCGTACCGGCCGTAAGCAGCGAAAACGAGCCTGGGACGGATGGGACGGGTACCCCCGCCGTCCGACGCATCGGAGGTGTCGCGTGACCACCGTCGCCACCCGCAAAGCGCTCTGGAAGATCCCCGAGGCGATGGAGCAGCTCAGCATCAGCCGGACCGTCATCTACGAGCAGATCCGGGCCGGTCGTCTCCGCACCGTCAAGCAGGGCCGCGCCCGGCTCGTGCCGGACAGCGCGATCTCCGAGTACGTCGCGCTGCTCGAACGGGAGGCCGCGTGACCGCGCGCAGAGGTAGAGGCGAGGGAAGCCTCTACTGGGACGAAGACCGACAGCGGTTCATCGCCGCCGTCGTGGTCGGCTACACGCCGGCAGGGAAGCGCATCATGCGCCGGGGGAGCGGAAAGACCAAGACGGAAGCGCGAGCCAAGCTGAAGGAGGTGCTCCGCGACCACGAAGACGGCCTCGCCATCGCGCCGCAGAACTACACCGTTGCCGACGCGGTCCGGGACTGGCTGGCCTACGGCCTCAACGGGCGGTCAGCGGCGACCGTGACGAAGTGCACGGGGATGTGCAACACCCACATCATCCCCGACCTGGGCGCCCGGAAGCTGCGCGTCCTGAGCGCGAGTGACGTCGACAAGTGGCTCGCCGCGAAGGCCAAGACGCTCAGCACGGCGACCCTGCAGAACCTGCACAACTACCTCAACCGGGCGGTCACCCGCGCCATGGCCCGGGACAAAGTGAAGCGCAACGTCGTGGCGCTATGTGGCGTGCCGACCGGGCAACCGGGCCGCCCGTCGAGGTCGCTCACGCTCGCGCAGGCAAGCGCGCTGCTCGACGCGGCCAAGGGTGCGCCGGCAGAGGCGTACATCGTGACGTCCCTGCTGACCGGCGCGCGAACCGAGGAGCTGCGGGCGCTCACGTGGGCGCACGTCGACCTCGTCGGCCTGGACGACGTCGACCCGCCGATCCCGCCATCCATCCAGGTGTGGCGGTCGGTCCGGGCCGGTGGGGACACCAAGACCAAGAAGTCTCGGCGCACCCTTGCCATCCCGGCCCGGTGCGTCGTGGCGCTCACCGCGCACCAGGCGAAGCAGCGCAAGGACCGCCCGGACTGGCAGGAGACCGACCTGGTGTTCTCGACGTCGAGCGGCGCGGCACTGGACGCGGCCAACGTCCGGCGCGCCTTCCGGGCGGTCGCCAGGAAGGCCGGACTGACGGATCACAACTGGACGCCGCGCGAGCTACGGCACAGCTTCGTGTCGCTGCTGTCCAGCGGGGGAATGCGGATCGAGGAGATCGCCGATCTCATGGGTCACGCCGGCACGCGGGTCACGGAGGCGGTCTACCGCCACGAGCTCCGCCCGGTCCTACTGAACGGGGCGGTGGCGATGGACAAGATCTTCGGAGCGTAGGCACTCAGTTGGGCACTCAGACATAAGCAGAGGCCCGGTCGACTGTGTCGACCGGGCCTCTGACCTGCGTGGGCGATACTGGGTTTGAACCAGTGACCTCTTCCGTGTCAAGGAAGCGCGCTCCCACTGCGCCAATCGCCCTTACTGAGTGCCCCACGGGTGGTGCGGCGTCTCGAGGTGGGAACGGGATTTGAACCCGTGTACACGGCTTTGCAGGCCGTTGCCTCGCCTCTCGGCCACCCCACCGTGGTGACTATCCCGAGCGGACGACGGGATTCGAACCCGCGACCCTCACCTTGGCAAGGTGATGCGCTACCAGCTGCGCTACGTCCGCACCGCCGGGCCGAACCACTCCCGGCGACGGATGCAAACTTTAGCCGACCCCCTAGCCCCCTGCCAAACCGGTATCCGGATTTCGGCGCGTCATGGGGTCTGAGCTGGAGATCCGGAAGGGGCTGGGGAGAGGTCCGTGCAGGTGCGCAGGCTGGCGTATCGCTGACTGAGCCTGGTCGCGGCGGGGCCGGTCAGGAGTTTGGGCTGGCCTGTGTCCGAGACCACGGCGGGCAGGAACTCGGTGTCGACGACCGAGCGGCCGCGGACCGTCAGGCGGAGGACGCCGGTCTCGGTGCTCTTCGACGTGCCGTACCAGAGGAAGTTTGCCATCCCGTACGCCACGAACGTGCTGCCCAGCCAGCCGGAGCCCTGCAGGGTGTGCGCGTGGGCGCCGACGATCACGTCCGCGCCGGCCGCGGCCAGTTTGCCGGCGAAATTCTTCTGGGCGCTGTTGGCGCAGCTGCTGGCCTCGTCGCCCCAGTGGTTGAACACGATCACCAGGTCGGCCTGGCGGCGGGCGGCGGTGACGGCGGCGACCGCCCGGGTGGTGTCGAACGCCATGGCCACGCCCGGCCGGTCCGGGCCGGGGGCCCAGCTCGACGCCAGCTCGTTGACCTGGCTGAAGCCGAGGACCGCGATGCGGACGCCGCGGACGGTGGTGATCCAGGGTGCGTACGCCTGGTCGGCGTTCCGGCCGGCCCCGAACGCCGGATAGGAGGCCGCGGAAAGCGCGTCCAGCGTGTCCAGGAGCCCCGCACGGCCGTAGTCGAGGGTGTGGTTGTTCGCGATGCTCACGGCGTCGATCCCGGCCGCCTTCAGGGCGTCGATCGCGGCCGGCGTGGTCCGGAAGTGGTACGTCTTCGGCTCCGGCTCGCCGCGTGATGTGATCGCGGTCTCCAGGTTGACGATCGTGAGGTCCGCGTCGGCCAGCGTGGGTGCGATCGGGCCGAAGGCGGTCGCCGGGTTCTTGAGCAGGGCCGCGGTGCGATCCATGAAGTGCACGTCGCCGGCGAACGTGAGCCGCAGGTCGACCGGGGCCGGTGCCGACGGCGGGGCGGCCGGGGAGGCCGGCGGCGCGATCGACGAGGGCGCGGGGGACGGAACAGCAGGCGTGGCGGAGCAGCCCGCCAGCCCGAGTATCAGCACAAGGAGACCTAGCCTCACGAAATGTCACGCTAACGGGTGGCCGCCCGGTGCGGGGGGCGCGTGCTCGATGCGCTAGAGTGCTCATTCAGTGCGGACGTAGCGCAGCTGGTAGCGCATCACCTTGCCAAGGTGAGGGTCGCGGGTTCGAATCCCGTCGTCCGCTCTTGCAGATCACGCCCGTTCCCGCACCGCTGGGACCGGGCGTTTCGGTTTTTCGCCAGCACCCACAGCGGGTTCGACGCCCCGACGATCTCGCCGGTCGGCAGGCGCACCTGCACCCGCGCGTAGTGTCCCGGCCGGACGGTGACCGACGGGCCCTCGAGACGGTGCGGCCGGGGCGCAGCGAAAACGGCGGACCTACAACGCTTCGACCACGACGTCGAGCTGGTGCGGCCGGTGCACCTCCACGCGGTACCCGAGCTCACGCAGCGTGTCGGCGAGCTTCGCCGGGGTCTTCGGGCGCGCGCCGGCGAGCAGCAGGGCGCGCACGATCCGGCCCTTGGTGGCCTTGTTGAAGTGGCTCACGACCTTGCCGCCGTGCAGGACCCGCACCGTGACCGCGTTGCTCGGCGCCCACATCGGGGTGTACGCGGACGAGCGCAGGTCGAGGACCAGCGACTCGTCCAGCTCACGCAGCGGCTCGGCCAGCGCCGTCTTCCAGTGGCCGGCCAGCGGGCCGACGGTTGGCAGGCGGACGCCGACGGAGCAGCGGTACGGCGGAATCCGGTCGCCCAGGCCCACCACGCCCCACAGCCCGGAGAAGATCAGCAGCTGCTTGCCGGCGCGGCGCTTGGCGGGCGCGGGCAGCGAGGCGAGGTCCAGCGCGTCGTAGAGGACCCCGGTGTAGAGCTTCCCGGCCGGCAGGGCCGGTGCGTCGCGGAGGCGCGTGTTGCGCTCGACCTCGGCGACCTGCCCCGGGCTGAGCCCCAGCGTCTCGAGCGCGGCGGCGGGGTCGACGCTGATCTTGACGAGGTCGTCGAGGACCGCCTCGCGGGCGGCGCGCAACCCGGGCACGGTGAGCTGGTCGAGGTCCACGGGGCTGCCGCGCCGCGGGGCGGCGGCCTTGCCCTCGGACGGCGGCAACAGGATGAGCACGCCCGAGACGGTACCCTGCGCCCGGCTGCGTACCTCGGGATACGCCCGTCGTGGCCACCGCAATCCACCGGGGTCAACACGAGCGGGCGTCGGCGAGGACGTAGCGGCCCTTGCCGGTGGTTTTCGCCCGGTACATCGCCTCGTCCGCCTCGCGCAGGATCTCGTCGGCGTCGCCCGCGCCGCTCAGCGCGACCCCGACGCTCGCCGAGATGTGGGCCGGCGTGCCGTACAGGTCGAACGGCTTCGCCAGGGCCTTCACGATCCGGTTCGCGGTCATCTGTGCGTCCGTCTCCGTGGCGAGGTGCTCGGCGATCACCGCGAACTCGTCGCCGCCGAAGCGCGCCACCGTGTCGCTGGCCCGGACGCAGTTGCGCAGCCGCGTGGCGACCTCGCGCAGGACGTCGTCCCCGGCGGCGTGGCCGAGGCTGTCGTTGACCTGCTTGAACCCGTCGAGGTCGACGAACAGCACGGCGAACGTGTGCCGCTCGCGGGCGTGTGTGAGCAGGGCGTGCTGGACCCGCTCGTAGAACAGGATGCGGTTGGCCAGCCCGGTCAGCGGATCGTGGAAGGCCAGGTGCTGCAGTTCGTGCTCGCGCTCCCGCAGCCGCGCCTCGGTCTCCTGCCGCCGCTCGATGTCCATGCGCAGCGCGGCGGTGGCGTCGTCGACCTGCGCCATCGCCCGGTTCCGCGCACCGTTGAGGATCGCGACGAGCGCGGTGAGCAGCAGGGTGATGACGACCCCGGCGCTCAGCGTGAGCATGGCCATCCGCCGGTCGGCGCCGTTGAGGAGCCGGTCCGTCGGGTACAGGGACAGCTCCCAGTGCCGCTGCCCGACGGTCACGACCCGCTGCCGGTTGCGCGGGTCGTCGCCGGCGATGGTGCCCGCCGACACGCTCGCCACGACCCGGGCCGTCCCCGTCGAGCGGTCGGTGAGCAGGATGCGTACCGCGCCCCGCGCGTGGGTCCGCAGCGTCTCGTTGAGGAAGTCGCCGCCGCGCAGGCCCATGACGATCCAGCCGCGGAACCGCCCGCTCGCGTGGTCGTGGACCGGCACGACGAGCGTGAAGGACATCTGTTGCCGGTCGGCGGGGAGCGTGCGGTCCTTCAGCAGCACGTACGTGCGGCTGATCGTGAACTTCCCGCTGTCGCGCGACATGCGCAGCGCGTCGGCGGCCTCGGGCACCTGGCTCAGGTCGCGGCCCGGCACCGCGGCGATCCCGTCGAACGGCCGCGAGAAGATCACGAACGCGTGCTCGACGCCCGTGCCGACCGGGGCGAGCGTGAGCGTCGGGACGCCCTTGCCCCGCCAGTACGACTCCACGGACGGCAGTTCGGCGTCGGTCGCCGGCACGGCGAACGCCACGCCGCTGGCACCCGGCAGCCGGTCCCAGTTGAGCCCCGCCGAGGTCGCCGCGAAGTCGGTCGCGGTGACGTCCGGCCGCGCCCCGATGGCGGCGGCGAGATCCGCCAGTGTGTCGCCGTACCGGTCCACCTGCTGGACGACCGCCGCACTGACGTCCTCGGTGTAGCGGTTCATGAGCTGCGCGGCGTAGCGCTGCTCGACCCGGTTCACGACGACGGCGCCACCCCCCGACAGGCCGAGGCCGGCGAACAGGACGGTGAGCACCAGCGCCGCACCCGCCCAGCGTCGTCGCCGGGCCCGGCCACCAGCGTCGGTCCGCACGACCGACCGATCGGCCGGTGGACGCCGGACCTTTGCGAAACTGAAGTACGACGGAAACCTGCCGATCTGCCCGATATGAGGCGGTGGCCCCGCCCTGAAAGGTCGTTCGAGTTCCCGGTAGTCTCAGCGGTTTGAAGGAGCAACCTGCGGCCATGGCCGACCATCTGACGACGCTGACGTTCGCGGAGCTGGAGTTCGTCCTCCGCACCGCCGCCGGTGGCGCGGACCGGCGCGCACCCGAGCTCGACCCGGTGCGTCGCCGGCTCAACTTCCAGCCCGGTGTGGCCACCGACATCGTGGTCGCCGCCGGGATGGCCTCGCTGCTGGCCCGCGGCCTGTGCCGGCTCGACGGGCAGCAGGTCGTCCCCGGCGAGCTGGTCTCCACCGCCGCGGACGCGCTGGCCCGGTGCAGCACCACCACCGAGGCCGCCGGCTGGATCGGCGACCGGCCGGTCGTGGTGCACCTGTTCAGCGGCGCCGACACCCGCCTGGCGGTCTACCCGGGTTCCTACGGGCTGTTCAACGTCGAGCTGATCGACGCCGCCGAGCCGGTCTCCGCGCCGGTCCTGCGCTTTCTCGACCTGTGCACGGGGACCGTCCTCGTGCGGACGGCCACCGGCGGCCTCGCCGTCGCCCGCGGCCGCGGCGGCGTCTGGTTCGTGTCCGACGTCCGCGACCATCTGGACCGCCCGGAGGCCACCCGCCGGGTCACCCGCGAGGCGCTCGTCGCCCGCATCATCGAACTGCTCGCCCAACCGGTAGGGGTGTGATGGCGACCATCCGGGCCGGAGCGGCCACCGACGTCGGTAAGATTCGCCGGCGCAACGAGGACAGCGCGCTCGTCGGCGAAGGTGTCTGGGCCGTCGCCGACGGCATGGGCGGCCACGCGGCCGGCGACGTGGCGAGCGACCTCGCCGTCACCGCGCTGCGCCGCCTCGACGAGGTGCGCGACAGGGACCCGTTCGACGTGCGCGACGCCCTCACCCGCGCCAACGACGACATCCTCGCCGCCGCGGTCGAGGATCCCTCGCTCGGCGGCATGGGCACCACCGTCACCGGGCTGAGCCTCGTGACGGTCGAGGGGGAGGAGCGCTGGGTCGTCTTCAACATCGGCGACTCCCGCGTGTACCGCTTCGTGGGCGGCGATCTCGAACAGCTCACCGTCGACCATGTGGCGCCCGAGGCCCTGACCCAGCGCCGGGGTGTGATCACCCGCGCGCTCGGCACGATCCCCGGCCCGAAGCCGGATCTGTGGGTCCTGCCGGCGGTGCCCGGGGTGCGGTACCTCATCTGCTCCGACGGCCTGTCGCTGGAGCTCGGCGACCGGGACATCGCGGCGGTCCTCGCCGAACAGGCGGACCCCGTTCAGGCGGCCGAGGAGTTGGTACGGCGTGCGGTCGTCGCCGGCGGCCGCGACAACGTGACGGTGGTCGTCGTCGACCACGTGGCAGCCTGACGGCTACACCCTGCGAAGGGTCGTGCGGTCGGCCGGGTGCACCTCCTCGACGTCGCCGGTGCGGACGACCAGCACGGGCGTGCCTTCGGCGAGCGCGAGTGTCTCGCGCTCGCCGGGTGTCGGCATCCTGGCGCTGATGACCGCATGCGCCGGCACGTCGACGACATTTGCGGTGGGCGTGGTCCGATCGCGGATGGGCCGGGTGTGGCACGGCCCGACGCGGATGGAGTTGTCGGGGGCGATGAAGAGCAGCCCTTCGGCCCGGAGGGTCGCCATGGCCCGCAGTGCGGTGTCCCGGCTGACGTCGTGCTCCCAGGCCAGCTCGGCAGCGCTGGGCAACCGCCGGCCGGGCGCGAGCGCGCCGGAGCCGATCCGTTGCCGCAGGACATCGGCCAACATCTTGTACCGAGCCGTCACGCCCGCAAATGTTAGCGCTTTCTATAGCCTTCTGGCCACACGTGGTGGATCGGGCGGACCCGCGTCAGGTGCGGGCGCCCAGCGCCCGGAAGGTGAACGCCGTCAGTTGGGCGGCTGCTGACTCCGCTGTCAGCTCGAACGTGCCCAGCATCAACGACTGGAACGATCCTGACAGCGCTGCCAGGATCGTCCTCGCGTCCGGCTCCGGGTCGGCCCACGGCAGCGTGCCGTCCTGGCGGCCGCGTGCCAGGATCTCCGCGATCGCGGTCCGGTGGTCGTGCGCCGCGCGGGCGCGCTCCACGATGTAGCCGCTCGTGCGCAGCAGCTCGTCCGACACCATCGTCAGGATCCGGCACCTGTGCGGCTCCGCGGTCAGGCCGAGATACCTCTCGATCCAGCGGCGCAGCGCCTCGCGCGCGTCCGGCGCCGTGGCGGCCAGGGCGGTCAGCTCGTCGTGGACCAGTCTGCTGTCGCGCCGGAACATCGCCACCAGCAGCGCGTCCTTGGAGTCGAAGTGGCGGTAGAAGGCGCGGGTCGACAGGCCGGCCGCGGCGAGGATTCCGTTGACGGAGACCCCGCCGCCGTTGCTGTCGGCGAGGCAACGATAGGCGGCCTCGATGATCCGCGACCGCTCGGCGCTGTCGGTGGGCAGGGGATCACCTCCGGGCAGTCCGGCGAACCGGCGAGCAGCCAGAATAGCGCTATGAGCGAGTCGCTGGGGCCGTACTTCGTCTGGGAGTCTTACGCGCGGGGGGAGGACTGGCGGCCGTTCACCGACCTGCTCGACCCGGACGTGGCGGCGGAACGGGTGGCGGTCTCGCGGCAGGCGCTGCTGACCATGTTCGGGCTTGACGGCGACGTGGTGCCGGAGCGGGTGGTCGCGTCGGTGTTGTTCCTCGGGCTGGCGGCGCGGCTCGTGTCGCCGCTGCTCGCGGACGCGGTGCTCGCCGGGGAGGTGCGCGCGGCGCGGCCGGCGGATCTGTGGTGGAAGCCGGTGCCGGGCGGCCCGTGGCCCGTCGCGTGCGGACCGGTGCCGTCGGCGCCGGCGTCGAAGCTGTTCGAGATCGGCGTCGAGGGGCTGGTCGCGCCGCTGCTGGAGGTCTTCCGGGCGCGGTTCCGGCTCTCGCCGCAGGTGTTGTGGGGCAACGTGGCGTCGGCGCTCGGCGGAGCCGCGGGGCAGCTGCCGGCCGATGGCTGGCCGGTGGTGGCGGCGCTGCTGGAGCGACCGCCGCTCGCCGGCATGGCGGTGGTCGGGAACCGCGCGCTGACCCGGCGGAACTGCTGCCTGTACTACCGAATTCCCGGCGGCGGCACGTGCGGGGACTGCGTCCTCAGGCGGTGACGCTCTGCTCGGCGACCGCCGGCGGCCGTTCCAGCAGCTTCTCCGCCATGGGCCCGAAGACCAGGCCGATCGCGGTCCACATGAGCAGCTGCCCGCCGATCGCGTAGAGCCGGAACCCGTACAGGACGTCGGCCGGGAAGCCGGGGAACACGATCGTCCCGTCGGCGTCGGTGAGCGGCGGCGGCGTCTCCGTCGACTGGTGCAGGTCCTTGTTGGCGGCCAGGTCACCCAGCGACGGCAGCAGCAGGAACAGCACCGCGACCGCCGCCACGTACGCCCCGCCGGCGAGCAGGCTCGCGTTCCAGTTGCCGAACCGGGCCTGGAGCCGCCGGCCCAGCCACGCGGCCAGGACCAGCAGGATCACCGAGGCGCCGGTCAGCACGAGGTACAGTGCGCTGCGCATGCGGATGGTGTCGTCGTTGCCGACGGCCGGCGGGTTGGTCGGATACTTCAGGAACGGCACCAGGTAGACGCTCACGAACGCCGCACCGGCCACCAGCAGGGCGAGCGGCCGCGCCCGGACCCGCCCGACACGGCCGAGGCAGATCGCATAAGCCACGGCGAACAGGGCGCCCATCGCGATTCCGAACAGGACCAGCGCCAGGCCGATGCCGAGGTTCTCCTGCACCGTGCGGCTGAAGACCTCGCCGTGCTCGTGTGCCCCGACGCCCGCGAGCCGCTCCTCGGCCGCGCCGCGGCCCTCTTCGTAGTCGATCGCCTTCTGGACCAGCGGCTCCGCGAAGATGCGGGCGAAGACGAACGCGAGCACGCCACCGACTGCGCCGGCGATCACGCCGCGCAGGATGAGTCGCTTCTCCATGCGCTCAGTGGCAGGGGAAACCGAGGAAGTGACGCCCGTCGTGCAGGAGCTCGTGCACGTGGGTGTCGTTGCCGAAGATCGCCACGGCGCCCTGCTCGATGCCGACGAAGTAGTAGACGAGCAGGGCGAGCAGCGCGGTGCCGCCCAGCCAGAAGAACGAGCGGGAGACGGGCAGGACCAGCGGCTTCGGGGTCGCCTCAGGGGCGGAAATGGTGCTCATGAACGGCCTCCTTCAGGCTTCCCTCACACCGTCACACCTCAGACACTATGAGTTGCCCTCTCCCGCGTCAATCGGGCCGGTGCCCGGCGGCACCGGCCCGAGGTGGTTCACACCCGCACGCCCGGCGGGATCACCCCGTAAATGAGGGCGGTCGATCCGGAGCCCTTCGCGTTGATCATGCCGCCGCACAGCACCGAGGCGCCGGTCGCCGGGAACTGCGCGAGGTTCGCGAGGATCTCCAGGCTGATCCGGTGCCGTCGGTAGACCAGCAGCGAGGCGCGGAACTCCGCGTCGGTGCCGAGGTCCGGGCCGAACGTGTCGATGCCGGTGCCGCCGTTGCGACCGATCCGGCCGGTGTCGATGAACCACTGGACGGTCTCGGGAGCGAAGCCCGGCTGGTGGAGCACCCCGTCGGCGTCGAGGTTCGGGAAGGCCGGGGTTCCCCACTTGTACTCCCAGCCGGTCCACATGATGATCATGGACTCGTTCGGGATGCGCCCGTGCCGCCGCTCCCACTGCCGCACGTCATCGATCGTCAGCGCGTAGTCGGCGTTGCGCGCACACTTGTCCCGCACGTCGATCTTCACCGCGGGCAGGAAGAGGTCGTTCGGGTCGAGGTCGTCGGCGAGCGGCTCGCCCGCGTTGAAGTGGCCCGGCGCGCCCCAATGCGTGCCGGTCGCCTCGCCCTCCCGGACGTACTGCAGGTAGTAGCCCTCGTTCTCGATCGTGGCGATGACCTCGAGCTCGAAGGGTGGGTCGCCCGGATAGACGTTGGTCGTCGCCGGGTCGTTGACGTGGGAGAGGCTGATCAGCCGGGTCCTGCCGGGCTTCAGCGTCTCGCCGCCGGCCGTGCCGGCCGCGGCGGTGCCCGCCAGGCCGGCCGCGCCCGCGACGGCGCCACCGGCGGCCGCGAGCAGGTGTCGTCTCTGCATAACTGGAATCGCCTTTCGCATCCGTGCTCGACGATGTGCGAGGTGCCGGATTGCACATTGCCCGCCTACGCAGCGTTGCGCAAGATCTACGATCGGATGGCGTCCGGCCCCTCGGGACGGGACCTTCGACCCGGGTGAACGGTGCTCGGGCCCGGGAGTCTGGCATCGGCGGGTGTTCCGTGGCCGGTTCGGGGAACCTATGCCGGGTCGTCGACGTCTAACCGATGTCCGAGACCAGACGGAGGGTGGCCGGGTGTCGAAACGGCAGCGTGACTCGCGCGACTACGCGCGGCGCATGCGGATGATCCAGGAGCGGGCCACGGCCCGGCAGGGCCGCATGCGGCAGGCCACCACGGCGATCGTGGTCGTGATCGTGGCCTTCGCCGTCATGGTCGTGGCGAAGCTGGGCGGCGCGGGCTCGGGCGGTGGGCCGGCGCCGCAGGCGCTGCCGTCGGGCGCGGCCGCCACGGCGGTGATCACCGCTGTCACCACGGTGCCGGCGGCGACGCTCAACGCGGTCGACGGCGGGAACAACACCGTGCCGCCGAAGGTGATCACCGGGCAGCCCGCGCTCACCCAGGACGGCAAGCCGCTGGTCCTCTACGTCGGCGCGGAATACTGCCCGTTCTGTGCCTCGCAGCGCTGGCCGGTGGTCATCGCGCTGTCCAGGTTCGGCACGTTCGAGGGTCTGTCGCTGAGCCGGTCGGCGTCCGACGACGTGTATCCGAACACGCCGACGCTGTCGTTCCACGGCTCGAAGTACACCAGCCAGTACCTCGCCTTCCAGGGCGTCGAGACGGCCACCAACAAGCGCAAGGGCGGCAGCTACGCGCCGCTGGACACGCTGACCCCGCAGCAGCAGCAGATCCTCCAGAAGTACAACGCCCCGCCGTACGTCGACGCGGCCTCGGCCGGCGCCATCCCGTTCATCGACTTCGCCAACCAGGCGATCGCCACCGGCTCGTCGTACAGCCCGCAGCTGCTCCAGGGCAAGACGCACGAGCAGGTCGCCGCCGCGGTCAACGATCCGCAGAGCCAGCTCGGCCGTACGATCGACGCCAACGCGAACGCGATGACCGCGTTGTTGTGCAAGCTGACCAACGGCCAGCCCGGGGACGTCTGCACCAGCCCCGCCGTCTCGGCCTTCCAGGGGGAGTTCGCCAATGTCAGCGTCAAGTAGCGCGGTCAGCCTTCCCGAGATCGACCGGCGGCTCGTCCAGTCCTGGGTGCCGGTCGTCTCGCTGGTGCTCTCCGCCGTCGGGCTGGCCGTCTCGGTGTACCTCACCTACGAGCACTTCACCGCGGCGACGACCCTCGCCTGCCCCGACACCGGCGCGCTGAACTGCGTGAAGGTCACCACGAGCGAGCAGTCGGCGTTCCTGGGCATCCCGGTCGCGGTGCTCGGCCTGGTGTACTTCGTGATCATGCTGGTCGCGTCGCTGCCGGCGCTCTGGCGGTCGCGCCGGCCCGAGATCCGGATGGGCCGGCTCGCGTTCGCCGCCGTCGGCGTCCTCTTCGTCTTCTACCTGGTGTTCGCGGAGCTGTTCACGCTCGACGCGATCTGCCTGTGGTGCACGGCGGTCCACGTGCTGGCGGTCGGGCTGTTCGCCGTGGTGGCGCTCGGCACCGCCCACGCCGATCCGGGTGATCTGCGGCGGTAGCGCGGGAACTTTCCGGTGGGGTCCGGCGACTACCCGCGGACATCGTTCGTCCGCTGTTCCCAGAGAGGACCCCCCACATCATGCGCCTGGCCCACGTGGTCCGCGCGGGTGTCGCCGTCGCCGCGGCCGCCACCGCGGCACTCGCCTTCCCCGCCGTCGCCTCCGCGCACGTGACCGTCAACCCGAGCACCGCCACGCAGGGCGGGTACACGAAGGTGACGTTCCGCGTGCCGAACGAGCGCGACGACGCCAGCACGGTGAAGCTGGAGATCGCGCTGCCGACCGACAAGCCCGTCGCGTCGGTGTCGCTGAAGCCGATCCAGGGCTGGACGGCGGTGAGCGAGACCACCAAGCTCACCACCCCGATCAAGACCGCGGACGGCGAGCTCGTCGAGGCCGTCTCCAAGATCACCTGGACCGCGGACGCCAACTCGGCGATCAAGCCGCACCAGTTCCAGGAGTTCGACGTGTCGTTGGGCCCGCTGCCGGAGACCGACCAGCTCGTCTTCAAGGCCCTGCAGACGTACTCCAGCGGCGAGGTCGTCCGCTGGATCGACGAGCCCTCCGCCGGCGCCGAGGCCGAGCACCCGGCCCCGACGCTCAAGCTGACCCCGAAGGCCGCCGCGAGCGGCGCGCCGGCCTCCGCGACGGCCGCTCCCGCCGGCACCGCGTCGGACGACGGCGGTGACGGCAACGGCGCCGCCGTCGGGCTGGGTGTCGCCGGCCTGGTCCTGGGCCTGGCCGGCCTGGTGGTGGGCCTGCTCGCCTACCGCCGGGCAGCATCTCGGAGCGCCTGACCCTGTACTGCGTTGATCATGCAGTCGTGGTGCCTCGACACTCCCGCAATGTTCGGTTTGTCAGGCACCACAACTGCATGACCAACGCGTCAGGCCACGGCCCAGGCCGCCAGGGCTGCGCACGCCGCCGATACCGCCGCCGCTGTCCAGCGCCACCAGGGGCGGCCTGCCACCAGGGGCAGCGAGTGCCAGCGCAGCGCCGCCAGGCACAGGGCCAGGGCGGTCACCGTGGCGCCGGCCGACCACAGCCAGCCCGGGGCCGTCAGCCAGTCGCCGACCCGGTACGCGGCGAACAGCAGCACCAGCGACCACACCGCCGACGAGGCGAGACGCACGCGGTCCGACCGGCCGTGCGCGGCCAGGAACACCGTCGCCAGCAGGCCCAGCGCGCCCGCGAACGCCAGGACGACCGCCAGCGGGCCCCGCAGCGCACCCAGGCCGTCGGGGCCCGGCTCCCCGGTGGTCGGGGTGGCGCCGAGGAGTCGCTGGCCGAGCGCGGTGACGCTGCGGTCGGTGTTGCCGAGGACCACGACCCCGCGTCCGCTCGCGCGGTCCAGGCCGACGTAGGCCCGGAAGCCGCCCGTGCCGCCGTTGTGCCAGGTCAGCGTCATGTTGTCGAACCGGGTCGTGAACCAGCCGTAGCCGATCCGATCCTGCTCGCCGGCGTCGAAGCGGGGCTCCGCGGCGTCGGCGCCCGGAGCGGTGCCGTCCCGCAGTGCGACGACCAGCCGGGCCAGGTCCGCGGCAGTGGACCAGACGCCGACGCCGGCCGGTGCCCAACCGGAGCCCTGCCAGGCATCGGTCCGTCGGCCGGCCGCGGTCGAGCCCGAGGCGTGGCCGGCGGGCAGCGCGGCGCCGTCCGGCGTGATCGTCGTGGCGGTCATGCCGATCGGGGTCAGGACGCGCTCGCGCAGCAGTTGCTCGTAGGACACCCCGGCCTTCGCGGCGAGCGCCTGGCCGAGCAGGGCCGCGCCGATGTTCGAGTAGTGCATCGTGCCGCGGGTGCCGCCGGGGCTGGTCCCGCCGACGGCCCGCAGGAGCCAGTCGAGGTCCTGTCCCGCATACGGGTCGGCGCCGCGGATGCTGCCCAGGTAGCTCCCGAAGCCCGGCGGCACGCTCGGCAGGCCGGCGCGGTGGCTGGCCAGCTCGGCGAGCGTGACGTCGCCGACGGGGCCGGAGACCGCCGGCAGGGCCGCGCGCAGCGGGTCGCCGGGGGCGACGGTGCCGGCCGCGATCCGGTCGGCGAGCAGCATGCCGGTCAGGCCCTTGGTCACCGAGCCGATCTCGAACGGGGTGTCCTGCGTGACCGGCCCGCCGTCGCCCCGGTCGCCGATGCCGGCGAACCGCACGCCGGAGGGGTCGATCGCGGCCACGGCCAGTGCGCGGTGTCCGTCCGGGTCGCCGACGGCCCGGCGCAGGTCGGCGGCGAGCGCCGGATCGCCGGTGACCGGGCCGGCCAGGTGGGGCGGGCGCGGCCGGACGAGGAGCGCGACGGCTCCGGCGAGCAGGGTGACGGTGACGAGAACAACGACACGCACGGTCGAACCCCCTTCAGCGGCGCGCGGCCGCCAGGATCACCAGGAGCGGGACGATCCGCTCGGGCGGGATGCCGTAGTGGCCGCGGGAGGCGGCCGGGCGCAACCAGCCGGCGGCGGTGAGCTGCCGCAGGTGGTGGTAGAGCTGGCCGCTGGTGCCGAGCCCTTCGACGTCGGCGAGCTCGGCGGTCGTCCGCCGCCCGCCGAGCACCTCGCGCAGCAGCCGCAGCCGCATCGGGTGGCCCAGGGCGGCGATCGCGGGCGCGAGGTCGGTCCAGTCCTCGTCGAGCAGCCGGGCGACCGGCGTGCCGTGCTGCCACTCGTAGTGCTCGCCGGTCGGCACGTCGACCGCGCCGGTGAACAGCACGGCGCCGGGCGCCTCCACCCGCTCGCGGAGCTGGTCGAGCGCCCAGAAGGCCGAGGGCTCGGGGGCGGCGTGCGCCCCGAAGACCCTGGCCTCCAGCGCGGCGAGGCGCTCCTCGATGCCGGCCATGGTTCCGACGGTACGTAATTACGTAAAAACATTCAAGGCAAAGAAGTTGAACCCGCAACGGTCTGTGGGTGTAGACCCGACGGAGGCGGCTGCGGAAGGGGACCGGGTGACGCGCGACGAGGAGCTGATGACCGCGCTGTACACCGAGCACTACGGCGTGCTGCTCGCCTTCGTCTCGCGGTACGAACGCGACCGCCATCGCGCCGAGGACCTCGTCCAGGAGACCCTCCTGCGCGCCTGGAAACACATCGAGCGCATCGACGTCGGCCGGGACACCACCAGGTCGTACCTGCTGACCATCGCGCGCAACGTGGTGAGCAACGCCTGGCGGGCCGAGCAGCGCCGCCCCCGGCTGGTGTCCGACCCCGACGCGGTCGCCGCCGTCGCCGCCGCCGACAACGTCGACCAGCTCGTCGAGGGCTGGCTGATCCGCGCCGCGCTGGACCGGCTGTCCGTCGAGCACCGCGAGGTCGTGCAGGCGGTCTACTACGACGGCCAGACCGTCGCGGACACGGCCCGCCGGCTGTCCGTCCCCGAGGGCACGGTCAAGTCGCGGACCTACTATGCGGTCCGGGCGCTGCGGGCGGCGTTCGAGGAGATGGGGGTACTGCGGTGAGCGCCGACCACGAGGAGGTCCGTCCGCTGCTGGGCGGATACGTCCTGGGCGGCCTCGACGACGCCGACCAGTTCCGCGTCGACGCGCACCTGAGCACCTGCGCCGGGTGCCGGGCCGAGGCCGACCGGCTGGCCCCGGTGCCGGAGCTGCTCCAGCGTCTGCCGTTCGACCCGGCCGCCACGCCGCTCGAGTCGCCGACACGTGACGGGCTGGACGCCTTCCTCCGCCGCTCGCGTCCGCAGCGGCTGCCGCTGGGCCGGCTCATCGGCGTCGCCGCGGCGGTCGCGGTGGTGCTGGCCGTCGCCGCGCTCGCGCTCTGGCCGGGCAGCGCGCAGACCCCGCACGTCGCCGTCTCCGCCTCCGCGACCGCCGGCACCGTCGTGCGGTTCGTCGCCGCGGCCGGCAGTGGCCTGGCCGGCCAGGCCACGCTGACCCCGCGGCAGTGGGGCGTGTCCGTCGCGGTCGAGCTGTCCGGGTTACCGGGCGAGGGGCCGTTCGCGATGCACGTGGTGGACCGCGGCGGCCAGGCCGAGCAGGCCGCGTGCTGGGGCCGCACCCGGACCGCGTCCGCCCGGGTCACCGGGGCCAGCTCCATCCAGCTCGGCAACGTCGACATGGTGACGATCTCCGATCACGACGGGCACCTGCTGGGCACGGCGAAGGCCGTCTGAACCTCGGCGAGGGTGTGCAGGGCGTGCGGCACGTCATCAGGATCGCCTGAGGGGTCGGCGAACGTAACCCTCAGGTTGCCGTTCGGGTGGCCGATGGTGGCGGCGTGGAAGGCATCGCCAGCATCGCCACCCGGGTGGCCGAGATCCGCACCCAGATCGCCGCCGTCCACCCGCCACCGGCGAACACCGCCGCGACCGCCGCCGCCTCCGCGAGCACGGCCTCCTTCGCCACCGCGGCCTCCTTCGCCACCGCGGTCACGGAGGCGGGCCGGGCCCTCCGCACTCCCGAGGGGGTGCCGGCCGACCTGGCCCGCTACGGCAACGGCCGGATTCCCGAGTCGGCCCTCCAGCGGGTCGGTGACACCGGCCACCGGCTGTGGGCGCCCGCGGCCGCGTCGCTCGAGGCGCTCATGCGGGCCGCCCGGGCCGACGGCGTGACGATCGGCATCACCGACTCCTACCGCTCGTACGCCGAGCAGGTCGACCTGGCCCACCGCAAGGGCCTCTACTCGCAGGGCGGCCTGGCCGCCAAGCCGGGTACCAGCGACCACGGCTGGGGCATGGCCGTCGACCTCGACCTCGACGCCGGGGCCCAGTCCTGGATGCGCGCCAACGCCGGGCGCTTCGGCTTCGTCGAGGACACGCCGCGGGAGCCCTGGCACTGGAAGTACCGCTAAAGTCGCGGGGTGGCCCTGCTGGTGACCGTCCATCTCGCCCTGGTGGCGGTGTGGGCCGGTGCGATGGGCTACAGCCTGCTTGTCGTCCAGCCGAAGGCGGCCCGCTTCTTCACCGACGACGACCAGCTCGAAGAGTTCCTCATGACGCTCGCACACGGCAACCGGTGGCGGGTGGTCGCCCTGCTCGCGGCCCTGATCCTGACCGCCGTGGCCGCGCACGACCGGCTCCCGGTCCTCGTGCTCCTGCCGCTGTACCTGTGTGCCGCCGCCATCTTCGCGAACGTCTCCTGGCGGCACTGGCCCGCGCGGGTCTTCGCGCTGCCGGCCGAGCGCCCGGCGTTTCGCCGCAGCCTGCGCCGCCAGGCCTGGGCGATGACCGTCCTCGCCGGTGCCGCCTTCCTGACAGGGCTCGCGACAAGCACCGGACTTCTCTGACCGCAAAGCGATCTTAGAGTCGGGGCATAACCGGCCCGGAGCGAAGCGGAGGACGCATGACCGGTTTCCGCAACGACCTGGCCCAGCTGTTGAAGGCCAGGTTCCCGGTCCTCTACGTGGAGTCCTTCGAGGAGCACCGGGTGCTCGCCGAGCTCGCCGCCGTCGCCGGCGACGCGGCGCTCATCCGCACCCCGCGGCCGATGTGGACCTGGTCGGCGACGACCGGGCTGCTGCAGCCTGACGGGGCGGCCCGCCAGCACACCATGGAGCCCGACAACGCCCTCGACGCGGTCCTGCGCATCCAGGAGCCCGGCCTCTTCGTCTTCCGCGACCTGCACAACTCGCTCGGCGGTGACATCCCCGCCCTGCCCACGGTCGTGCGGCGGCTGCGGGACATCGCCACCGCCTTCAAGAGCGGCGCCGTGCCGCGCACCCTCGTTGTCGTCGCGCCGATGCTGCGCATCCCGCCCGACCTCGACAAGGACGTGACCATCGTCGACTTCCCGCTGCCGACCGAGGCGGAGATCCGCGGCGTGCTGGAGTCGATGATCGCGAACAATGCGGCGGGCGGGCGGATCCGCATCGACCTCGACGCGGTCGGCCGCGAGAAGTTCGCCAAGGCCGCCGTCGGGCTCACGCTCCACGAGGCGGAGAACGCCTTCGCCCGCGCGATGGTCAACGACGGGATCCTCGACGTCCACGACCTCGGCGTCGTGCACGAGGAGAAGCGCCAGACCGTCCGCAAGTCCGGGCTGCTGGAGTTCGTCGCCGCCGACGTGCGCCTCGCCGACGTCGGCGGCCTGGAGAACCTCAAGCGCTGGCTCGCCAAGCGGGACAACTCATGGCTCGCGGCCGCCGCCGACTACGGCCTGCCGGCGCCCAAGGGCGTGCTCATCACCGGCGTGCCCGGCTGCGGCAAGTCGCTGACGGCCAAGGCGGTCGCCGCCGCATGGGGACTGCCGCTGCTCCGGCTGGACATCGGCCGGGTCTTCTCCGGGCTCATCGGCTCCAGCGAGCACAACATGCGCGCCGCGATCCGCACGGCCGAGGCCAGTTCGCCCTGCGTCCTGTGGGTCGACGAGATCGAGAAGGGCTTCTCCAGCGGTACGGGCAACGACAGCGGCACGTCGTCGCGTGTCTTCGGCACGTTCCTCACCTGGATGCAGGAGAAGACCAAGCCGGTCTTCGTCATCGCCACCGCCAACGACATCGAGCGGCTGCCGCCGGAACTGCTGCGCAAGGGCCGCTTCGACGAGATCTTCTTCGTCGACCTGCCCACCCGCGCCGAGCGCACCTCGATCTGGAACGTCCACCTGAGCCGCCGCCTCCGCAAGCCCGCGGTCGCCGGCGGGCTCACCCTCGACGACGCGCTGCTGCGTGAGGTCGGCGACCTGACCGCCGGATACTCCGGCGCCGAGATCGAGCAGGCGGTCGTCGCCGGGCTGTTCGACGCGTTCTCGGAGCGCCGCCCGCTGCGCCGGGACGACCTGGTGCGGGCCGTGAGCGCGATGGTGCCGCTGAGCGTGACCCAGGCCGAGAAGCTTGACGAGATCCGGCTCTGGGCGAAGACCCGCGCGGTCGCCGCGACCGCGGCCGAGGACTGGGATCCGGGCGAGGAGCCGCCGACCGCTCCCATACCGGTCGTCCCGCGCCACGGCCGGACGCTGGAGATCTAGGGGTACCGCATGAGCATCTCCCTGCTGCTGATCCCCTTGGCGGTGGCGGCCGTCTCGGCTCGCGCCGCAGCCGTCAGCGCGGACTCCAGGACCGTGTGCCGGGTGCAGACCCGCATGCGCGACACCTCCCTGCTGGCCGAGGCGCTGCGCGCGTGCGCGGCGGAGGTCTCCCGCGACGGCGACGACCTGGTGGCCGACTGGGCCGGCGTGCGGACCCGGTTCGGCCGGGACGCCGAGGGCATCTGGACCGCCCATTTCACCGGTGACGTCGACGAGGCCCGGGCGGTGGAGATCGTACGAGCGGTCGACGCCGCCTACGGCCGTCAGGTGCAGCAGGCGGTCCTCGCCCGGCTGCAGGAGCGGGCCCCGGCGGCCGGCCTGCGGCTCGAGTCGCGCACCGTGACCCCGGACGCGGCCGTGCGCCTGGTGTTCGCCGTGGAGCAGGTGTGAAACGTATCGTCGTGACCGTCGCCGCGGACGGCACCGTGACCGCGGAGACGCTGGGCATCCTCGGCCCGGCCTGCCTCGACTACGTCACCGTGCTGGAGGACCTGCTGGAGGCCCGGGCCGTGCAGAGCGCCTTCACGGCCGACCACACCGCGAGCGGCACCACGACCGCCACCCACCGCGCCAGACAGGAAGACCACGATGTCCTTTAGCCGGAAACTGCTGAACAGCTGGTGGGTCCTGCTGTCGCTGCTCGGCCTGGGCTGCCTGAGCGGCCTCGGTCTCCTGGTCATCGGCCTGCGCGCCCGGCGCCCAGCGTGGTCGGTGAGCGGCCTGGGCTACATGCTGGCGACGTGGGCCGTGTTCATCGCCTTCGAGCGGGTGGACCGCGACTCGGCGGCCAGCGGGAACCTCGCGCTCACGTTCTTCGGGCTCTGGCTGGCGAGCATCATCCACTCCCTGATCGTGAACCCGGGGTGGCTGCGCTGGCAGGAGGCGCGGCAGGCCGCGGCGGCCCGGCGGCTGGCGCCGCCCCCGTCGTTCCCACCGGCTCCGGCGGGTTTCGGCCCGGCCCCGTTCGGTTCGGCTCCGGCCACGGCGGTCCCCGGTGCGCCGGCCCAGGTCGCGCCGCCGCCCGCGTTCCCGGCCACGCCGGCGCCGGCCCAGGCCGCGTTCCAGGTCACGCCGCTGCCGGCCCAGGCCGCGTTCCCGGCCACGCCCGCGCCGGTCCAGGCCGGGCCGTCGTCCCCGTTCCCGAGCACGCCCGTGCCGTCCCCGTTCCCGAGCACGCCCGTGCCGTCCCCGTTCCCGAGCACGCCGGTCGGGTCCGGCTTCCCGGATCCGGCGTCTGGCCTCCCGGGCGCGGGCGCGGCGCCGGTGTTCGGGCCGGTCGACGTCAACACCGCCACGGCGGCCCAGCTGGCCGGGTTCGGCGAGTTCGACCTGGCCCGCGCCGAGCGGATCGTCGCCGAGCGCACGGCCCGTGGCGGCTTCGGGTCGATCGAGGAGTTCGCCGTCGTCGCGCAGCTGGCCCCGCACCAGTTCGCCCGGCTGCGGCACCAGGTGCGCTGCGGCCCCCGCCCCGACAACCCGTCCGCCGGCCGTGTCCTCGACGTCTGAGGACCGCGTCCGGATCGGGAGGTATCTCGCACGGACCCGCGCTGAGGGGCCGGGTGAGCGGACAGCAGTGTGGGTGCAGGGCTGCACGATCCGCTGCGCGGGCTGCTTCAACCCGCACCTGTGGACGTTTCGCGGCGGCGCGGAGTGGACGGCCACGGCCCTGCTGGAGCGCATCCTGGCCGAGGAGACCGGCGGCCTGACGCTGCTCGGCGGGGAACCGTTCGACCACGCTGCCCCGCTCGCCGCGGTGGCGGCCGGCGTCCGGGACGCCGGCCGCTCCGTCATGACCTTCTCGGGCTACACCACGGCGCAGCTCGACGCGGCCGTCCGCGGCGGACGGACCGGTGTGGCAGCGCTGCTGGCGGCCACCGACCTGCTGATCGCCGGCCCGTACGTGGCCGGGCTCGTGGACCGCGCCCGCCCGTGGGCCGGCTCCACCAACCAGGAGTTCGTGCTGCTCAACGACCGCTTTCCGGACCTGCTGGCCGCGGCGCGGTCGACCCCGGACCGCCTGGAGATCACCGTGGCGGCCGACGGCCTCGTGTCGGTGAACGGCTGGGCCGACGACGACACGCTGGACGCGCTGCTCCACGACCTCGGCCGGCGCACGGTCAGCCCTTCACCGTGAGGATCGGGCGAAGCTCGGCGACCGGCAGGGCGACCTCCGCGCGGTGCAGGCTCTCGACCACCGGGCCGACGTCCTTGTACGCCCACGGCGCCTCCTGCTTGAGGTCGCGCCGCCAGGCGTCGACGACGTCCCGGCGCGCGGCGACCGCCGGATCCCGGTGGTCGAGCGGCGTGACCACCCGGAACTCGCGCAGGAACGCGTCGAGCTCCGCGTCGCCGCCGCGCGACGCCGCACCCCGCGGGATGCTGCGCCCGGCACCGTGACAGGCGCTGCCGAGGGCCCGGGTGTTGCCGAGGCCGCGCAGCAGGTGGCTCGGCGCGCCCATCGAGCCGGGCACGATGACCGGCTCGCCCCACGGCGCGGCCGGGCTCGGACCGTCCGCGGGCGTCGCACCCTTGCGATGCACCACGGTGCCGTCCGGGCCGGGCCACAGCAGGTTGTGCGGCGCCTCGTAGACCAGCCGCGACTCCAGCTCGCCCGCCACGCTCGCGAGCCCGGCCCGCAGCATCAGCGCGAGGAAGAACCGGTTGCCGATGGCGAAGTTCGCCGCGTTGGCGAACGCGGTCAGGTAGCGCTCCCGCCGCGCCGTGGTCGCCTCGTCGAGGAGCATCGGCAGGATCCGGTTCGCCGGCAGCGGTACCGAACGCGGCCACGCCGCCCGCGCCTGGTCCTGCCCGGTCGCGTTGGCCTGGTGACCCAGCGACAGCGAGCCGCTGTGCACCATCAGGACCACCCGGCCCGGCGCGAGGCCCCAGGCGTAGGCGGCCGGCCCGTCGTGGACCGCCGAGACATACTGCAGCTCGGCGAAGTGGTTCCCGCCGCCGACGCTGCCGATGATGCTGTCGTAGCTCGTACCGCCGCCGCTCGTGATCCAGTCGCGGAACCCCTCCGCGGACCGGGCCGGCCACCCGGCGGCGTGCATGGCGGCGACGTCCTCGTCGCCGAGCTGGGACCAGGCCCCTTCGGGCTCGGCCGGCACCGGCTCGGCGAGCAGGCCGGGCAGGCCGTGGCGCAGCAGGCCTTCCCGGTGGGCGGCGGTGAGCCCGATGCGCCGGCCGCCCTCGAAGAACAGGTGGCGGAGCTTCCGTTCGAGCGCGTCGAGGTGCGGGCGGACCCGGTCGACGGTGAGCGAGGTGACCTCCACCCGCATCCCGCAGTTGACGTCGTTGCCGACCGCCTGCGGGATCAGCGCGCCGCTCGTCTGCAGCACGGTGCCGATCGGGATGCCGGCGCCCTTGTGGAAGTCGGGCGTGCACACCACCCGGTCGATGCGCGGCTCCCGGTCGAGCCCGGGCGTGGCGGCGGCGAGCGCCTCCAGGGTGCGGGCGGTGTCGAGCACGGTGAGCAGCTCGTCGATCGCGGCGGACTCGATCGGCACGTCGGCGCCGGCGCAGATCTCCACCGGCACGCCGAGCGGGTTGGGCAGCGCGGCCCAGGCGTCGTCGAGCCGGGTGAGGCGGGGGTCGGGTCGTCTGGTGGTCTTGGACAAGGGCATGCAGGGACCTTTCGTGGCTGTCTGAGGGAACGCGGCACCGGCACGCGGCACGGTGGGTGCCACGCGATGCGTTTGGTGATGTGCCTGACGGTTCAGCAGCCGCGAGGTCGGCGACCAGGATAGGCCACGGCATCGCCCGCGAGCGATCGATTTGTCCGGTCGCTCCGTCCCGGCACTCGCGGCAACCGCAGCGAGCGCTGCGCTGGGCCGGGGTGCCGGGCCGGTGCTACTCGGGGTGGACCAGCAGGACGACCAGGGTGCGCGGGCCGTGGACGCCCTCGACGCGGTTGAGCTCGATGTCGCTCGTCGCCGACGGGCCGCTGATCAGGGTCAGCGGGTTGGTCGGGGTCAGGCGGGCCAGGAGGTCCGGCACGGTCTGGACGACCTGGTCCGCCCGGACCACGCAGAAGTGCCGGTCGGGGACCAGCGTGATCGCCCGGCGGCCCTGGTCCGGGCCGCCGTCGAGGGCGATCGTCCCGGTCTCCGCCACCGCCGCCGCGCACGCGGTCAGGACACCCGCGATCCCGTCGAGGGCCGCCGCGTCGAGCGTGCCGTCGTCGACCACCGCGCCCTCGACACCCCACTCGGGCGGCAGGCCCGGAGGCACGATCAGCCGCCCGCCGGCCGGCAGCGCCCCGGCCAGCGTCGAGCGGAGGTCGGCCGGCAGAGCGGCGGGGGAGGTGCGGATCACCGTCGCCTTGTAGTCCTCCAGCCGGTCGACCAGCTGCTCGAGGAGTGCCGGGTCGCCAGGGGGCAGCGAGCCGGCACGGCGGTAGTCCCGCGGGGTCTCCGGAACGACCGGGGCGGGCCCGAGCGCCGTGCGGATGCGGGCCAGCACGTCGTCCCGCGCGGTCACGACGCGCTCCTGGCGGCGCGGGACTTCCACCACTCGCGGAACGTCTGGGCCGGTGGGCGGGGCAGGTCGCGGCTCGCGGTCCACGCCGACAGCGGCGGCGGCAGCGCCGAGATCCGGTCGCGGCGGCGGCCCAGGACCCGCCCCAGCCGCATCAGCCGCTCGCCGCCGCGGAACCGGCCCGGCCGGGCCATCACCCAGGACATGGCGGCCATGCCGATGGCCTCGGGTGACGGTACCGCCCGCTTGGCACGCTCCTCGACGTGCTCGGCCCGCAGGTGGACGAGCAGGCTCGGGATGTCGATCCGCACCGGGCAGGCGTCGAAGCAGGCGCCGCAGAGGCTGGAGGCGTAGGGCAGCGACGCGTTGTCCTCGACGCCGGTCAGCTGGGGGCTCAGCACCGCGCCGATCGGGCCGGGGTAGACGGAGCCGTAGGCGTGGCCGCCGGTGCGCTCGTACACCGGGCAGACGTTGAGGCAGGCGCTGCACCGGATGCAGTGCAGCGCGGAGCGGCCGGTCTCGTCGGCGAGGACCGCGGTCCGGCCGTTGTCAAGCAGGACGAGGTGGAAGTCCTGCGGGCCGTCGCCGGGCGTGACGCCGGTCCACAGCGACGTGTACGGGTTCATCCGCTCGCCCGTCGACGAGCGGGGGAGCAGCTGGAGGAACACCTCGAGGTCGGTCCACGTCGGGACGACCTTCTCGATGCCCATCACCGTGATGAGCGTCTGCGGCAGGGTCAGGCACATCCGGCCGTTGCCCTCGGACTCGACGACGGCGAGCGTCCCGGTCTCGGCGACGGCGAAGTTGGCGCCCGACACGGCCACCCGCGCCGTCAGGAACTTCCGCCGCAGGTGGGCGCGGGCGGCCATGGCAAGCTGGCGCGGCTCGTCCGTCAGGTCCGGGTCGACCCCCGGCATCTCGCGCAGGAAGATCTCGCGGATCTCCGCGCGGTTGCGGTGGATGGCCGGCACCAGGATGTGCGAGGGCTTGTCGTGGCCGAGCTGGACGATCAGCTCCGCGAGGTCGGTCTCCCAGGCCGCGACGCCGCCGGCTTCGAGGGCCTCGTTGAGCCCGATCTCCTGGGTCGCCATCGACTTGACCTTGACGACCTCGTCGGCGCCGGTGGCCCGGACCAGGTCGAGCACGATCCGGTTGGCCTCGTTGGCGTCGCGGGCCCAATGGACCGTGCCGCCGCGGGCCGTGACCTCCCGCTCCAGCCGCTCCAGCTGGGTGTCCAGGGTGGCCATCGTGTGTGCCTTGATCGCCTCGCCGGCGCGACGCAGCTCCTCCCAGTCGGGCACCTCACCCACGACCGCGGCGCGCTTGCCGCGGATCGTGCGGGTGGCGTGGCCGAGATTGCGCCGCAGCTGGTCGTCGGCCAGTGCCTTGCGGGCCGCGACCGGGAACGGCTCGTCGCCGCGCAGGTGTCCGACGCCGCGTGGGGCGACCGTGGGCATACCGAGGAAGGTCGTCATGTCGCCGCCAGGATCTCCGCGAGATGTACGGGACGTGTCTCCACCGACAGCCGGGAGAGCCCGCCACCGATGTGCATGAGGCAGGACGAGTCACCCGCCGACACGAACTCGGCCGAGGTGGACAGCACGTTGCGCAGCTTGTCGGCGAGCATCGCCGCGGACGTGTCGGCGTTCTTCAGCGCGAACGTGCCGCCGAAGCCGCAGCACTGCTCGGCCTCGGGCAGCTCGACCAGGTCGATGCCGCGGACCTCGCGCAGCAGTCGCAGCGGCCGGTCACCGACGCGCAGCATGCGCAGCGAATGGCAGGTCGGGTGGTAGGTGACCCGGTGCGGGTAGCGCGCGCCGACGTCGGTGACCCCGAGGACGTCGACCAGGAACTCGGACAGCTCGTAGGTGCGCGCGGCCACGTCCTCGGCACGCGAGGTGAGCTGCGCTTTCCCGGCCCGGCGGGCGACCTCGGCGTGCTGGTGGCGGACCGAGCCGACGCAGGAGCCGGAGGGTGCGACGATCGCGTCGAACGGGTCGAAGGTGCGGACGTGGTGCTCCACGAGGCGGACGGCCTCGCGACGGTACCCCGTGTTGATGTGCATCTGCCCGCAGCACGTCTGCGCCTCGGGGAACACCACCTCGTGCCCGAGCCGCTCGAGCAGCTCGACGGTGGCCTTGCCGACCTGCGGGAACATCGCGTCGGCGAGGCACGTGACGAACAGCGCCACGCGCATCGGTCACCGCCCTTTCCGGACTGGACGATCAGATCAGGCTGGAAGACGACGTGCCGGTGCCCGTGGCGGCCGCCATCCTCGATCTCCTCGAGCAGCAGGGCAGCGGCGGTGCGGCCGAGCTGCTCGCGGGGCTGACGCACGGAGGATAACGGCACGGCGGCCACGGCGGCGAACCCGATGTCGTCGTATCCCACGATCGCCACGTCCTGCGACACCCGGCTGCCCCGCCTGGGTCATCTCCTGCAGCACGCCGAGTGCCAGCAGCTCGTCCAGGCCCGGGCCCTCGGCGTGGTGGGACCGGATCTCGACGCGATGCGCGCCCGGTCCAGCGTCATCGGACCACCACGCCGGCGCTGCGGATGAGGTCCGGGGTCACGTGGAAGCGGCCCTCGAAGCGGGACGGGGCGCCCGGCGTCTTCACCAGGCGGGACGGCAGGATGCGCGCCTCGAAGGTGCCGGCCGCCACGTCGATCGTCAGGTGGGCGTCGTGGAAGTCGAGCCAGGTGCCCACGATCGGCGACCACAGCTTGTACACGACCTCCTTGGCGCTGAAGTGCACGGCCGGCCACCAGTCCTCACCGGGCCGCTCGGCGCACCAGGCGAGTTCCTCGGGCAGGCAGATGGCCCGGCGCACGTTGACGGGCAGGATCGTCCGGCGTTCGGCGTCGATACCGACCGCCCGGACGTCGGGGTCGCGAGCAACGGCCGCCGCGCAGTAGCCGGCGGTGTGGGTGATGCTGCCGGTCGTGCCCGGCGGCCAGATCGGCGCCCGGCTGTCCGAAGCGGGCAATGAGTGGCCGTCGATGCCCAGGCGGCGCAGGGCGCGCCGCGCGCAGACCCGGCCGGCGGTGAACTCGCGGCGGCGGCTCTCGACCGCGCGGGCGCTCAGCCCTGCGGCCTCCGCCGGCAGTAACTCGCCGTTGTAGTCGGCCTCGGACGCCGTCTCGACGGCGACGAAGTCGGGGAGCAGATCACGCACAGCGCCGACCGTATCCGAGGTTCACTCGGCGTCCGGCGCTGCGCGGGGCAGGAACAGGCCGCCCAGGACCGCGCCGGCCAGCGCCGTCAGCACGACCACGCCGCTCCACAGCTCCTCCGTCCAGGTCACGCCCAGCGAAACCTGGACACCGATCAGGTGGGTCGGCCAGACCAGCAGCGGGATCAGCACGCCGACGGCCGGCGGCACCAGCCGTCCGCGCCTTGCCGCGACCCACTGGACGGCGACGTCGGCCAGGACGGCGCCGATCAGGGGGTACAGCTGGGCGGAGAGGTGCTCGAAGTCGCGGAGCACGCCGTTGGGCACCGCCGCCGCCGTCACCACCAGCGTGATCAGGCCCACCGGGACACGGCCCAGGCGGCTCCACACGAAGAGCGTCGCGCCGACCATGAGGACGGAGTAGGTGAGGTACTGCGCCAGGCCGAGCACCTGGGCGTCGCGGAACCCGCTGGAGCCGGCCGGCGCGTCGGTGAACGGCGACAGGTAGTTGAGGAAGAAGGCGGCCACCGCGGTCGCGCTGATCATGCAGATGAGCACCGGCACGTCACCGGCCAGGCCCGGGCCGGACCGCTTCGCGGCCGCCGCGCGGATCGGGGTGGCGATCATCAGCGAGCCGGCGGTGAGCAGCAGCAGGTGCGGCGGGCTGAGCAGCGCCTCGATGTTGACCTCGATGCCGAGCAGCGTGTGCCACGTCATGTCGACGGCGCCGCCGACGGCGAAGAGCACGGCGCCCAGGACGCCGAGGCCGTAGCCGGCCGGGAACCAGTCGCGCACCGGGCCCATCGGCCGGCCGCGCCAGAGCGCCGGCGGGACCAGGGTCAGCGTCAGCACCGTATAACCGCTGTAGAGCACCCCGTGCCACGGCGTGAAGAAAGTCTCCAGCTCCGGCACGTGGGAGTGGGCCCAGCCGTCGAGGTAGAGGCCGCCGGTCAGCCACAGCGTGGCGAGCGCCACGAGCAGCTCACGCCGGTGTGTGGAGACCGGCCGGGTCGCGATGGTGCGGTCGGTGACGGTGGTCGCCATCCATCGATCCTGACGCATCGGGACGATTCACACAGCCCCGTTTCAGATATCGATGCGGCGCAGGAGGTGGGCGCGGGCCGCCAGGTCCATCGGGCCGGACCGGTCGGCCAGTCGGCCGGCCAGGATCCCGCGGTGGTCGGCCGCCTTGTTGCCGCCGTACTTGAATTTCGCCGTGACCGACGTCACGGTCAGCTCGACGCCGCGGATGCCGGGCAGCAGCCGGTCGTCCGCGGTCACGGGGTCGCGGTCGACCCCCGGCTGGAAGTGCGCGAGCTGCCGGCCCAGCAGCTGTGCCTTCTCGTCGCGGTCGTCGATGACGCGGACGTCGCAGGACAGCTGCACCGAGGCGTAGTACGAGGTCGGCACGCCGCGTCGCGGGTCGGTGCCGGGCCCGGCGTTCCAGTCCGAGGGCACGTAGACGTAGTCGCCGATCACCGTGAGCAGCGCCCGCGGGTGCTCCTCCAGCAGGGGCCACACCGGATTGGGCCGGGCCAGGTGCAGCCAGACGGTCGAGGCGCCGTCGAAGAGGAAGTGCGTCGGCACGACGACGGGCAGGTCACGCGCGCGGCCGGGCGCGACGAGCTGACCGAAGTCCTGGTCGGCCAGCCACTGCCGCCACTCGTCCGGCCCGGCGGCGTCCCAAGGGTGTACGAGCACATCCGGAGTCTACGGCCCGGGCAGGCTCGCCCCCTGGGCCCGCAGCACCCGCTGTACCTGCTCCGCCGAGATCTCGCGGGGCGCCTTGCCGGTGCGGGAGGCGAGCGCGGCGCACACACCGGCCGCCTGACCTGTGGCCATCGAGATCGGCATGATGCGGTACGAGCTGTGCGCCACGTGGTCGCCGGAGATGCACCGCCCGGCGACCAGCAGGCCGTCGACGTCGCGCGGGAGCAGGCTCCGCAGCGGGATGTCGTAGGAGGCGCCCTGCGGCAGCCGGCGCAGTATCGTGCCCCGTCCGTTGGGGTTGTGGATGTCGACCGGATACGCGCCGCGCGCGATCACGTCGTCGAAGTTCCGCGCGGTCAGCACGTCCTCGCCGGTCAGCTGGTAGTCGCCGAGGACGCGGCGGGTCTCCCGCACGCCGACCTGCACGCCGCTCTGGATGACGTAGGAGTCGCCGAAGCCCGGCACCCGGTTGCGCAGGAAACGGGCGATCTGCGCCATCTGGTGATGGGTGACCAGTTCGGCCCGCGTCAGGTCCCAGACGCTGATCCCCAGGCCGCCGAAGCGCGTGGAGTTGACCGAGACCTCGTCCGGGTGCGGCGTGGCGAAGAACAGGATGTCCTCGCGCGGCAGATCCAGCTCACCGGCGTCGCGGGCGATCCGGATCAGGTCCCACAGCCCGTGCACGCCCCGCCACTGGTCGGGGTGCTCCCGGACGTACTCCAGGAAATCCTCGCGGTGGAAGTTGCCGACGCGGAACATCAGCGTCATCGGCTGGGTCAGCCCGTCCTCCGGGCGCCCGATCTCGTAGGGCGCGCCGGCCGCCGCGGCCAGGTCGCCGTCGCCGGTGCAGTCGACGACGACGTCGGCGTCGAGCACGACCGGGCCGGACTTGGTCTCGAACACGCACCGCGACCCGCCGTCGGGCAGCGTCATGAAGTCGGACGCGAACGAGTGCAGCAGCAGCCGCACCCCGCAGCCCTCCAGCATGTCGTACGTGACGAGCTTGAACAGCTCCGGATCGAACGGCACGGTGTAGCCGGTGTCCCTGCTCGGCTGGATCGCGCCGCCGGCCCGGACGAGCCGGTCGAGCAGCATCCACAGCACCCCGGCCACGACCGGCTCGCCCTCACCGTGGTCGGTCGGCAGCAGCCGGTTGTCCTCGCCGGCGACCGCCTGCTTGATCTCGTTGTGGAAACTCATCAGCGGCATGACGAGCGCCGCGGTCGCGTTGCCGCCGAGAAAGCCGTACCGCTCGACGAGCACGACCTCGGCGCCTGCCGCGGCCGCTCCCATGGCGGCTCCGAAGCCAGCCGGACCGCCACCCACCACCAGCACTTCGGTGTGCCCGCCGTGCACGGCGGACCGCGGCGGCAGCTGTACCTTCGGCAGCCCGGCCGGAGCGCGCAGACCGGTCACATCGCCACCCGTTCCGGCGCCGGCGTGGTCTTGTGGCCGTTGAAGGTCGACAGTTGCGGCGCGATCCGGTCGAGCTGCGCACCGAGGCGCCGGCCGGTCTCCGTCGCGCGTTGCCGCAGCGCCGCCACGCGTGCCGCGATGTCCTCCATCCGCTCCGGGCGCTCGTCCCACAGCCGGTCGACCTGCGCGAGCAGCGGCCCCGCCGCCTCCCGTACCACACCCCGGGGAACGGGCGCGCCGATGCGCTGGGCGAAGTCGAACACCTTCCCGGCGTACGGCAGCGCGAGCAACGGCACTCCGGAGAGTGCCGCGAAGATCAGGAAGTGCAGCCGCATGCCGACCGCCAGGTCGAGGTGCCGCATGAGGTCGAGAATCTGTCCGGGCCGGAACTCACCGTGCAGCACCCGGCAGTGCTCCGCCGCCGTCATGCGGGACAGCACCGCGTGCGCGTGCCGTATGTCGGAGCGCTCCATGGGCACGAACAGCAGCGCCGCGTCGAGCCGGTGCACGATGAAGTCCCCGACGTGGGCGAGCAGCTGGTGGTATTCGTCAGCAGCCAAGTGCTGGGCGGCGCGCCCCGGTTCGCGGACGCTCATCCCGACGACCCGCCGGCCCGGCGGCAGGGAGTCGTGGAGGAGGCCGACGTTGAACTCCTCCGGTTGCAGCAGTAGCGCCGGGTCCGCGGTCACGGTCACCCGGCTGGTCACCCCCGCCTCCTCGAGGGCGACCTTGGACTCTTCGTCCCGGACCGTCACCTCCATCGCGGCGGACAGCGTCTCGCGGGTCAGGGTGCAGTCGAGGTCCTCGGTGAGCGGGCCGGCGCCCAGCGCGTACGTGAACACCGGCACCCGTTGCTCCTGCGCGGTGCGTACGACGCGGAGGTATCGCCGGGCCTCTGTGTCGTACAGAATCCCGCCGCCGCCGAGGACGAGCAGGTCGAGCCGGGCCAGGGCCTCCGCGGTCCGGTCGCGGCTCACGCCCTCCCACGGCGCGACGGTGACGTCCGGATGTGCCCGTGCGGTGTGTTCGGGGTCGCGCGAAAGCACCAGGACGTCCGTGTCGGGCCGCCGTGCTCGCAGGTCGGTCAGCAAACTGGTCAGGATGGCTTCATCGCCGAGGTTGTAGCCGCCGTACGAGCCGAGGACGCCCACTCTGGGGCCGTGTTCCGTCATCGCGCGCCTCCTTCCGCCGCGGGGGGTCGTCCGATCTACCCAGCGGGCGGAGAGTCACACCCGACCCTTATGGTGGATTTCGTCAAGCGTCATCGAGCAGAGGCGGCAGGGGACCACCTGTGATCCACTTCCCGGCTGTGCGGCGGGGACCGCTGCGGGCGATCAGCGTGCGGCTCGGCCTCGCGGTGGGGCTCGTCGTGCTGATCGTCGTCGTGATCTACGTCGACCGCGACGGCTACCGCGACGTCAACGAGGACGGCCTGTCGCTGCTCGACAGCTTCTACTACGCGGTTGTGACCCTCTCCACGACAGGCTACGGCGACATCACGCCGGTCTCGGAGACGGCCCGGCTGGTCAACGTTCTGATCATCACTCCGGCCCGCGTCCTGTTCCTGATCATCCTGGTCGGCACCACGCTCGAGGTGCTGACCGAGCAGTACCGCACCAGCCTCCGGTTGGAGCGGTGGAGGAGGCGCGTGAAGAACCACGTCATCATCTGCGGCTACGGCACGAAGGGCCGCGCTGCCGTCTCCACCCTGCTGGAGAACGGGATGGACAAGTCGCAGGTCGTGGTCGTGGAGCGAAACCCGACCGCCCTGCGGCAGGCCACCTCCGACGGGCTCGTCGCCATCGAGGGCTCGGCGACCCGCTCCACGGTCCTCAAGGAGGCCGCCGTCCAGGACGCCCGCGCCGTGATCATCGCCACCGACAGCGACGACGCCTCCGTGCTGGTCACGTTGACCGTCCGGCAGATGACCGCCGGTAAGGTGTCGATCATCGCGGCGGCGCGCGAAGCGGAGAACGGTCCGCTGCTGCGCCAGTCCGGCGCCCACCACGTCATCGTGTCGTCCGCGACCGCCGGCCGGCTGCTGGGCCTGTCGACGACCGCGCCGCCGCTCATCGAGGTGGTCGAGGACCTGCTCACCCCCGGCCAGGGCATGGCGCTGGCGATGCGCTCGGCCCGCCGCGACGAGGTCGGCCTGGCACCGCGCGAGCTGAACGAGCTCGTCATCGCGCTGTTCCGCCGCGGCAAGGTGCTGTCGCTCGCCGACCCGGAGGGCACCACGATCCAGACCGGCGACATGGTGGTCTACGTCCGCGACGACCGGCCCGAGACGGTCCCGGCCATGCCGTAGGGTCCTTCGCGTGAGGTCGCGCGTCGGGATCCTGCTGGCGATCGTGGTGCTCGTGGTGCTGTGGGGCGCGCCGGGATACGCGCACGGCGGCGCCACGGTCACCGTCCACTCCGACGGCCGCGGGTCGGTGTGGATCACCGCCCAGTGGCAGGACGGGCATCCGATCAACGAGCCGACCCCGGTCACCCTGACCGCCGTGCCGGTGTCCGGTGGCGGCCCGTCGGTGGGCCCGTCGACGCTGCGGCAGACCGGCGACGAGCGGGGCACCCAGACGTACGGTGGCGCGCTGGCACCCGGCCTCTGGCAGGTCGCGGTGGATCTGGGCGCCCCGGTCGACGGGCACTGCCGGGCGCGGGTCCCGGTGGCGGCGGCCGACGCCTCCCCGGCACCCGTGGAGGTGGCCTGCCTGATCCCGGCGACGCAGACCTCGGCCGCCGAGCCGCCGCCCGGCACCGCCGGCGGCAGCCTCACCCCCCTGTGGTTCACCCTGGGCGGTCTGGCCGTGGCCGGTGCGGCGCTGGGGTGGTTCGTGGCACGCCGCCGGATGGCGCGGGGCGAACAGGGCATTCCAAGCCAGGAGCGCTAGAGTCGCTGCCGTGACTGGTGCGCCTGACGGGGGACTCGGCGGGGGGACGGACCCGGCCACGGAGGCGCTGCTCGCCGCCAAACAGGGTGACGAGCGCGCCGCGGCCGCGTTCGTGCGGTCGACGCAGCCGGAGGTCTGGCGGTTCGTGGCCGCGCTCGTCGGCGTCGCCCACGCCGACGACGTGACACAGGACACCTACCTGCGCGCCTTCCGGTCGTTGCCCGACTTCGCCGGCCGGTCGACCGCGCGCACGTGGGTGCTCGCCATCGCCCGGCGGGCCTGCGCCGACCATGTGCGGGCCGCGGTCCGGTCCCGCCGGCTGAAGGCCAGGGTCGTCGCCGAGCCGGAGCGGTTCGCCGACAGTGACCACGCCGGCCTGCACGCCACCGGCGACCTCGTCGCCGCCCTGCCCGCCGAGCGCCGGGTCGCGTTCGTGCTGACGCAGGTGCTCGGCCTGTCCTACGCCGAGGCCGCCGAGATCGAGGACGTGCCCGTCGGCACGATCCGCTCCCGGGTGGCTCGGGCCCGCGCCGACCTCGTCGCCGCCATCGCCGCCGCCCGAGCCGGATGATCGCGCTCCGCCGCCGCCCCTACCGCTTTTCTCGCGTCGATCTTGCAATTGTGGTGCCGTGATGCTCCGTTTTTGTCCAATTCTGTCAGCAGCCACAAGTGCAAGATCGACTCGGGGTGATGGGTGGCCGGGCGGTGCCGCCGGTGCCGCGGGTCGAGGGTGGTCGTGGGGCGGCGCTCTTGTGGCGGTCGTCTTCGGGGTCGTGCTCGCCCTCGGGTACGCCACCCCGGCCCACGCGCACGGCGCCGACGCGCCCGTGGCCGTCGACTACCGGGTCGAGGTCGCCTCGGTCTCGGTGCCCGGCGTGGTCGTGCGTCCCGTCGAGGGCGGCGCCCGGCTGGAGCTCAAGAACGCCTCCGGGCGCGAGGTCGTCATCCTCGGGCTGCAGGGCGAGGAGTTCCTGCGTGTGCGGCCCGACGGCGTCGACGAGAACCGCAGGTCCCCGACGTGGTTCGCCAGCCGTTCGCTGGGCGGTTCGGGCAAGGGCGGCGACGCCGGGGCGATGCCGGAGTGGCACACGATCTCCATGGATCCGGTCGTGCGGTGGCACGACGAGCGCGCCCGGGAACTGCCGGCCCGCGAGTGGAGCGTGCCGCTGCTCGTCGACCGGCAGGACCCCGGCATCGTCCGCGGCATGATCGCCGCCGCGCCGGCGCCGGCGACCGGCTGGTGGTGGGCGGGCGCGATCGTCGGCGCGGCGGTCGTCGCGATCCTGTACCGCTGGAAGTGGGCGCTGGTCGCGGTGGCCGTCATCGGCGGCGGGCTCACCGTCACCTGGATCGTCGGCAGCGCCTGGCTCGCCGTCTCGCCGTCGGAGAGCCTCACCACCCAGTTGGTGGCCCGGCTCTGGCCGCTGCTCACCGGCGTCGGCGTCGTGGTGGCCGGGCTCGCGCTCGCCGCCCGGCGGGTCGACATCGTCGCGGCCATCGCGGGGGCGTGCCTGGCCGTCATGGTGGGGTTCGCGGACTCCGGGGCGTTCCGCTACGGCGTCCTCGCCGGGCCATCCTGGGGGCGCTGGGCCGTGGCGACCGCGCTGGCCGCCGGGCTCGGACTCCTCGTCGCCGGTGGTGTGCGGTGGTACCGCACAATGGGCGACGACAACTGAACAACAACGGCACGGCCGACAGCGTTGGCGGCCCAACTGCGCGCCGATCTTGGAGTTGTGGCGCCATGAACCTCCGAATTTGTCCGGATTTGTCAAGGACCACAACTCCAAGATCGGCGCGGTTGTCGGGGTTGACGCGCGAGGGATCCGAATTGCGCAACAGGCTCCCTGGCTGCACAAACCCTTCGGGATCATGAGGACGTCCGGTTTGGTCGCGTCGGGCAAACAGTGGGAGCGCGCCGGCTGGTTGGGCGTCGACGACGTCGCTCTGCACCCCTTGTTGTGGACAAGCTGGAGAGGCGGCCTCCACATCGACCCATCCGGATAGCGGGTTTCGGACATGCTCATGATCCGGAAGGCTTGACGCTGCTATTGGGCGCGAAGTCTTCCGGATCATGAAGAAGCCGGACAAGATCGCTGAGCTGGTGCGCATGAGCGATCGGCGCCGGCGCGTCGGCCGGATCGGCGACCCATGCACCGCCTCGCGAAGCCGCCAAGCCCGGTCGCGAGCTGTCGAGCCCGGTCGCGGGCCGCCAAGCCCGGCTGCGAGCTGTGGAGCCTGGTCGCGAAGCCGTCAAGCCTGGTCGCGAGCCGTCGAGCCCGGTCGCGAGTCGTCGAGCCCGGCCGTGGTTGCTGAGCCGGCCGTGGCTGGGGAGATCCGGTGCGGTTGCCGGCGGTCCGGGCGGGCGGCCGCCGGGCCGGGCGTAAAGGGGTTCGGTCCCGGCGCCGTTCCGCGCAGGAAAAGTGCCGAGGGCGTGGGTCAGGAGTGGCGATAGCGGGGGCGGGGGAGCAGGCGGGTCGTCGGGAGGGCTGGCGCCGGCAGGGGGTCCTCGCCGCCGGGCACCGGGATGAACCTCGACGTGTCGGCGGCCATCCACGCCGTGCGGGCCTCGACGATCTCCTCGTGGGAGCGTGCGACGAAGTTCCACCACATCACGAGTTCCTCCTCGAACGGCACGCCGCCCAGCAGGAAACACCGTGCCTCGCCGTCGGTCTCGAACCGTAGCGTGTCGCGCAGCGCACCGAGGTACAGCAGCGATCCGGGCGACACGGGGACGCCCTCGACGCTGACCGTGCCCTCGGTCACCACCACGGCGTGCTCAAAATCGTGCCGCACCCCGAGCGTCGCCGAGGCGCCGGCGGTGAGGGTCAGGTCGGCGCCCAGCAGCTCGGAGTGGACGACCGCCGGCGAGGATGCTCCGCCCAGTTCGCCGACGGCGACCGTGACCCGCGCGCCGCCGGTCTCGACGACGGGCAGGTCCGGCAGGTGCTGGAACGACGGGTCGATGTGCCGGCTGCCGTCGGGTAGGGCGACCCAGAGCTGCAGGCCGTGGAGCAGCGGTGGGTGTTCGGTCGGTGAGTTCTCCGAGTGGGCGATGCCGCGGCCGGCCGTCATGATGTTCAGCTGGCCGGGGCGGATCAGCTGGTCCGAGCCCAGGCTGTCGCGGTGGCGCACCTCGCCGCCGAGCAGCCAGGTCACCGTCTGCAGGCCGATGTGCGGGTGCGGCGGCACGCGCATGCCGGGGCCGCCGGTGATGTCCTCCGGGCCGAAGTGGTCGAGGAAGCACCAGGCGCCCACCGTCCGCCGGGTCTTGTTGGGCAGGCTGCGCCGCACGACCGTGTAGCGCCCGAGCGGCACGTCGCGGCCCTCGAGCAGTTCCGCGCAGGGTGCGGTGCCGGTCTCGACGGGCAGGCCGACCTCGGCGGGCAGGCTCTCCAGGTTGCTCACGGCTCCGATTCTGCCCGCCGGGCCCGCCGGCGACCACGGCCCTCGCTTCCGGGGACACCCGGCACCCGGGGCGGGTATTTTGTCCGATGTGTTAGCACTTGCCGTGGCGCTGGTCGCCGTTGCCGTCGCGGGCGGCGCGGTGGTTCTGGCGTACCAGGTGCTGCGGGCGGTCCGGCAGGGTGCCGCGGACGTCGTCCGGCTCGTCGCCGCGCACCGGCTGGCGGAGGCGCGCGCCGACGCCGAGCGGGTCTGCGCCTGGGCGGTCAGCGAGCGCGAGACGTTCGAGAAGATCATCACGCGCGGGGTCGTCGGGGCGGCCGTCCGCAACGCCGGACAGACCCCCGTGTACGACCTGGAGATCGTCTTCCGCGACCCGCCGGCGGCCTGGACCGCGATCCGGCGGGTGCGGATCGTGCCGCCGTCGGAGCAGCCCGAGGTCTACGCCGGCTTCGACGAGGAGAAGACCGAAGGCCCCGTCGACCGCGACCGGATCAACGAGGACGGGACCATCAGGCTCGCGCCGTCGGCGGACATGCACGTCGAGTTGCGGTTCACCGACGGCAGGGGACGGCGGTGGCAGCGCGACGACACGGGGGTGCTCAACCAGGTCGGCGAGAACGTCGCCCGCCGGCCCGCGCCCGTCGAGCCCTAGGAACGAGTCTCAGGAAAGCGCGAAGGCGACCGTCTCGGCGGCGGCGATCGCGGCGCCGCGGGCGCCGGCCATGTCGCGGTCGGGGACCAGGGCGAACGCGGACACGGCCACCTGCTCCTCGCGCAGCAGCGTGTGGTGGCGGACCCGCTCCAGGAACCAGTCGCGGAAGTGCGGCGCCGCCTCGACCACACCGCCGCCGACGAAGTAGCAGTCGGGGTCGGTGAAGTTGGCCGAGATGGTGAACAGCCGGCCCAGGCCCATCGCCTGCTGCTCGAAGATCCGCAGCGCCAGCTCGTCGCCCTGCTCGGCGAACGAGCGGACCTGCTTCGCCGCGGCCTTGAGGCTCTCGACGCCGTGCAGCGGGTGGTCGGGGTGCCGGGTCAGCCAGTACGGCAGGAGGTTGCGCACGATGCCGGTGAGGGAGCTGACGCTCTCCACGTCACCGAGGAACCCGCAGCCGCACGAGGGCAACGGCTGCCCCTCCTCCAGCAGGCCGTGCATCGGGATGTGGACGTGGCCCAGCTCGCCGGCCATGCCGGCCGCGCCCCGGACGACCTTGCCCTGCTCGACGACGCCGCCGCCGAGGCCGGTGCCGACGATCGCGGAGACCGACGACTTGGTGTGCGCCTCGGCGCCGAAGTGGACGTGGTGCGCGTAGAGCGCGGCCGCGTTGCCGTCGTTGTTGTAGACCACGGGCAGGTCGAGCCGGGCCTCCAGCGCGCCGCGGAAGTCGAAGCCCCACCAGGCGGGCTGGGAGAAGTTCGTCGCGCCCTTGGACGAGATGACGCCGTTGGCGCTGGCCGGGCCCGGTGTGTCGAGGCCCACCGCGACGACCCGGGAGCGGTCCACCTTGGTCACGGCGAGGATGTTGTCGAACGCGTCGGCGAGCGACTCGACGGCGATCTCCGGGCCTTCGAGGACCCGGCTGGGCACCTCCACCAGCCCGTCGACCAGGAAAGTGCCGGTGCGGTCGAGCACTGTGGCATTGTTCGCCGTGCCGCCGTTGTCGAGCCCGACCACGACCCAGTCCCCGGTCGCGGCAACCTTCGGCACCACCATCTCCAGCACTCTCCTTCGGGACGCGCGGCATGCACCGTACCGCATTCCGTTGACCTCAAGTGCGCTTCAGGTCGCAGAGTAGATGACCATGAGAGCTGCCGCATTCGAGCACCCCGGTCCGCCCGACGTCCTGCGCCTGCTCGACCTGCCCGAACCCCAGGCCGGCCCGGGTCAGGTGCGGGTGCGGGTGAAGTTCGCGGGGGTCCAGCCGTTCGACGCCGCGCTGCGCGGCGGCTGGCGACCGGCCTACGCGGAGATCACGCTGCCGCAGATCCCGGGCAACGAGTTCGCGGGGGTTGTCGACCAGGGCACACCGGAGGTGCCGGTGGGCACCGAGGTGCTCGGGTTCAGCGTGTTCAACTCCTATGCCGAGTACATCGTGGTCCCCGCCGACCAGGTGACCCCGAAGCCGGCCGGCGTGCCGTGGGAGGTCGCCGGCGGGTTCACCGCCGGTTGGCAGACCGCCCGCCTCGCGCTGTCCGCGATCGGCGTCGGGCCCGGCGACACCGTGCTCGTCAACGCCGCCGCCGGATCGACCGGCACCGCCGGTGTGCAACTGGCCGGGCTCCTCGGCGCCACCGTCATAGGTACCGCGAGCCGGGAGAACCAGGAGTACGTGCGGTCGCTGGGCGCGATCCCGGTCGTGTACGGCGACGGGCTCACCGACCGCGTCCGCGCGCTGGCGCCGGGCGGGGTCGACGCGGCGATCGACGGCGCCGGGGGAGCGGCGCTGGAGACGTCCCTGGAACTGGTCGAGGACCGGAAGCGGATCATCACGCTGGTCGAGCACGCCCGCATCGAGGAGCTCGGCCTCGGCAGCATCCAGGGGCAGCGCAGCGCGGCCGCCCTGGCCGAGTTGATCGGTCTCTACGCCGCCGGCCGGACCGCCTGGCACGTGCGGCGGGTGTACCCGCTGGCCGAGGCCGCCGAGGCGCACCGCGAGATCGAAACCGGCCACGGACGGGGGAAGATCGTGCTGGCCGTGTAGCAAGTGACCGCTGCGTCGCCGGGTGGCGGCGTAGCGTGACGCGCGTGTCGGTCAGTGTCACCGCCGTGGATGCGACCAGCCCTCGGTCCACGCCACCAGCCATCGCGCCGCCGGCCCGTCTCCCGCGCCGGACGACCCTGCTCGCCGGGGCGGCGCTGCTGCTGCTCAGCCTGGTGCAGCGGCCGCCCCGCGAGTTCGTCTACGACGCGGCGCGCTACTGGCTCGGCTCCCTCGCGCTGTTCACCCGCGAGTCGGCGGTCGTCTGGGGCGATCTCGAGCTGCGGGGCGTGCTGACCCCGTTCGTTTATGCCCCGCCGGCCCTTGCCGAGCGGTTCGTCCACGGCTCCGGCCGCTGGTTCGTCCTCGCCGAGAACGGGATGATGATCGCGGTCATCGGGGCCGTCGTGCTGCCCGGCATCGTCCGCGCCGCGACCGGCGGCCGCGCACCGGCCCCGCTCACCGTCTGGGTCTGCGCCGGGCTGACCTGGGTGGTGCTCGGCGGGTTCGCGCCGTACCCCCTCATGGACGTGCCGGCCGCGCTGCTGTTCGTCACCGTCCTGTGGCTGGTGGCCGGGAGTGCCCGGTGGTGGGCACTGCCGGCCGCCGGTGTCGCGGCCGGCGTCACGCTCAATCTTCGCCCCGCCTATCTGCTGGCGATCGGCGCCGTCACCGCCGGTGCCGTCGTGCTGCACCGCTTCCGGGGCCTGCTCGTGCCGGCGGGGGCGGTCGTCGGCGCCCTGCCGCAGGTGGTCTTCAACCTGTCCCGCGGCGCCGCGCCCGGGCTGACCCCGCCGGGGACCTCGGGGCTGGCCGGCTTCCAGGCCGGCTACGCCGCATACGCGGTCCGCTACGACACCATCACCGGGTCGGCGGGCCCGCCGCAGCAGTTCTACTGCGACCCGGCGATGGCCCGCGCGGTCGCCGGGCATCCGGTCACCTCCGTCGGCGGCCTGGCGGAGGCGCTGCTGACGAACCTGCCGGAGTCGGCCCTGTTCCTGCTCAAAAAGGTCGGGGCGGCGCTGGCCTGGTCGGCGGAGACGCCCTACAGCGTGGGGGCCGCCGCCGAACGGTACGACCTGACGCTGCCGATCGTCCTGATTACCGTCGTCGGCGGGTTCGGCCTGGTGCTGGCGCCCCGCCGGGGCGTGGGCCTGATGCTGGCCGGCGCCGGGTCGGCCGCCTGCCTGTCGCTGATGACGTCGGCGACCGAGACCCGGTTCGCGCTGCCGCTGGTCCTGCTCGGCATCGCCGGGTGTGCCCTGCTGACCCGGCTGCCCGCGGCCCGGCTGCGGTCGCCGCGGCTGCTCGCCGGCGCGGCGGCGGTGGTGCTGCTGGTGCTGGTGTTCGCCGTCTGGGGCCTGGCCGCACCCCTGCCTGCGGGCCCGGCGACGGCCGCCCTTTGCGCGGCGCGGTAAGGCATCCGCGCGGGAGTGGCGTCCGGTCCGTCGCAGTAACCGGCCGCGGGAGCCGTCGTTGGACCAGCCGTGACGGACCCAGGGGGCGTATCAAAGTGGCCCCAGCCGACGCCTGGACCGGCCCCCACTTTGTTGCGCACCCTAGCGCCGGCGCGCCCGGAAGACCCAGAACTTGTTGACGGGGTAGAAGAGCAGCGGTTGCATCGCGATGTAGAGGACCGGCGCGATCGCGACCGGCACTGCGAGCCACTCGACCAGCAGCGAGACGACCGTGGCCGACCCCACCAGGCTCGCCAGCCCCAGCGCGTAGAAGCGCAGGAAGCCGGGGACGATCGCGGCGTCGCTGCGGAACACGCCGTCGCGGTACATGCGGAACGTGACGAACGCGCACGCCGTGTTGGCGATCAGCACCAGCGCCACGTACGGCACCCGATCGCCGGCCATCAGCCACAGGGTCAGGAAGATGCCGTAGAACACGCCCGCGGCGACACCGCCGGTCAGGAGGTACCGGAGGCGCTGGTCACGCAGCACGCGCCGGACGACACCCGGGACCGCTCGACGCGTGCTGGTCACGTGGACGGCTCCCTCTTGCGGCGGCTGACGGGGCGAGCGGCGAGTCTACCGCCGTCGGGGCGATTTGTCCGGTTATCCAGCCTTCTGTCGCAACTGAATGCCTGGCTCCCGGCGGTCGCCTTCGCCGTGGCGACCGCGGTTGTCCTCCGCTACTACAACGTGCCGCTGCCGACGACGGTGCGGTTCGTCGCGTACCTCGGCCTCGGTGTGGTTCTGCCCGGCACCCTGCTGTGGCGCGTCCTGCGCGGCCGCTCGGACCGGCTCGTCGCGGACGCCGCCGCCGGCGCCGCGCTCGGCTACACGGTCGAGGTGCTCGCCTACGTCGCCGCCCGCTGGGCCGGCGCGCCGCTGCTCGTCCTGGCCTGGCCGATCGGCATGGTCACGGTCGCACTCGCGGTCCCGCGCTTCCGGCGGTACTGGCGGAGCGCGCCCGGCCGGCGCACCCCGGCGGCGTGGGCCTGGTCCCTGGTCGCCGTGCTGGCCGTCTTCGTCTTCCGCAGCGTCCGGCACTTCCGCGGGCACGGCCTCGGCTGGCCGGTCAGCGCGTCGACCGACGCCGACACGCCGTTCCACTGGGCGCTGATCGGCGAGGCGAAGCACCACATGCCGATGCAGGCGCCGTGGGTGTCCGGCGAACGCCTGGTGTACCACTGGTTCGCCTACCCGGAGATGGCCGCGACCAGCTGGGTGACCGGCATCGACCCGCTGACGCTGCTGGTGCGCCTCTCGCCGTTGCCGATGGTCGTCGCGTTCCTCGTGCTCGTCGCCGTGCTCGCCGGCCGGCTCACCGGCCGCTGGTGGACCGGACCCGCCGCCGTCGTCGCCGCGTTGCTCGTGCTCGCGCCCAACCCGTACGGCTGGCGGCTCTCCGACGCCTGGTTCGGCTTCGGCCCGGTCGAGGACGGCTCGATTTTCCGGCTGACCGCCTGGACCAGCCCCACCCAGACGTTCGGTGCGCTGCTCTTCGCGGCGCTGATGCTGGTGCTGGTCGACATCCTGGAACCCGCACCGGACGGTCCCGGCCCGCGGGGCGGTGCCGGCCGGTGGGTGCTGGTGTGCCTGCTGCTCGCCGGGGTGTCCGGGGCGAAGTCGCCGTACCTGCCGATGCTGACCGGCGCGCTCCTGGCCGCCGTGGCCCTGCTGGTGCTGACCCGGCGCGGGCTGTGCCGGCCGATGCTCGTCCTCGCCGGCCTGGTCGCCCTGTTCACCGCCGGATCGCAGCTCGTGCTCTACGGCGGCGCCGGCCAGGGACTCGTCGTCGAGCCGCTGGCGATCATGTCGACGTACGAGAGCATGGCAGCCGCGATGACCGGATACACCGGCCCCGGTGCCCCGTTCGGGCGGCTCGCCGTGATCGGCGGGCTGACCGTCCTGAGCTGGCTGCTGATGTGGGGCGGCGTGCTGGCGGCGCGCGGGCGGCTGCTCGACCCGGCGGTCCTGCTGCTGCTCTGCGTCGGGCTGGTCGGCCTGGCCGGCGTCCTGGTCTTCGGTCACCCGGGCGGCTCCCAGGGTTACCTCATCGTGTCCGGCCGGCCGTACCTCGCGATCGTCTCGGTCGTCGGCCTCTCCGTCGCGCTGGGCAGCGGGCCGGTGCGCGCCGGACGCGCCTGGTCCCTCGTCGCGGCGGTCGCCGCCGGCGTCGGGGCGGTGTGGCTGGTGCGGCTCGCCGACGGTCCGGCGCTGCCCGCCGGGAATCTCGGCTGGGAGCTGGCCCGGCCCTACCTCGCGCTCGCCGGCGGGGCCGCGGCGGCCGCGGCGGCCCTCTTCACCTTGCGGCGGCTGGGGTGGCTGCGGAGCGGGGCCGTCGCCCTGCTCGTCTGCTGGTGTGCCGGGTTCGGCCTCGCCTCCGCCGGCGACGGTGTCCGCGCGGTCGCCGACGACGTCGTCGGCACGTACGGCTCCGGCACGTGGCACGCCGTGGACCCGGCGAAGCAGCTCGGGCCGGACGGCCGCGCGTCGGCCGTCGACCGCGACACGTACGCGGTCGGCCGCTGGCTGCGGGACCACGCCGACCCGGACGACCTGCTGGCCACCAACGCCCACTGTTTCGGCGTGCACCGGCCCGGCGGCCCGTGCGACAACCGCCGCTTCGGGCTCTCCGCCGCCAGTCAGCGCCGTGTGCTCGTCGAAGGGTGGGGCTTCACCAACTCCACGTACCTCCGGGCCGCCGAGGACAACGTCCCGCCCTGGTTCGCCGAGTTCTGGGACCGGCAGCGCCTCGCCGACAACGACGCCGCGTTCACGAATCCGTCCCCGGAGACGGTCGGGCTGCTGCGCGACCGCTACGGCGTGCGCTGGCTGGTCGTCGACGCCTCGGTGACGGGCTCGGCGGACCTGGGCGGCTTCGCGGTCCCGCGGTACACCTCCGGACTCTGCACGGTCTATGAACTCCCCCGTTGAAAGGCGAGTCGCATGCCCCTGCGCGCGATGAACGACCTCACCGCGCACAACGCGAGCCTGGCCGGCGAACTGTCGGCCGCGGTGACGCGTGTCCTCGACAGCGGCTGGTACGTCCTCGGCCGTGAAGTCGCCGCCTTCGAGGAGGCGTTCGCGGCCCACTGCGGCGTGCCGCACGCGATCGGCGTCGGCAACGGCACCGACGCGCTGGAACTCGCCCTCGCGGGCGTGGGCGCCGGCCGCGGCGACCGGGTCGCGCTGGTGGCCAACGCCGGCGGCTACGGCACCGCGGCGGTCCACGCGCTGGGCGCGATCCCGGTGTACGTCGACGTGTCGCCGGAGACGTGGCTGCTCGACCCGGTCGCGCTGGACCGCGCGCTGACCGGCGGCGGCGTCAGCGCCGTGATCGTCACCCACCTCTACGGCCGGCTCGCCGACATGGTGGCGCTGTCGGCCGTCGCCGCCCGCCACGGCGTCAGGATCGTCGAGGACTGCGCGCAGGCCCACGGCGCGGCACGTGACGGCCGCCGGGCCGGCTCGTTCGGCGACGCCGCGGCGTTCAGCTTCTACCCGACGAAGAACCTCGGCGCGCTCGGCGACGCCGGCATCGTCGTCACCGCCGACCCGGCCGTCGCCGAGCGGGTCACGCGCCTGCGGCAATACGGCTGGGACCGCAAGTACCGCATGGCCACCGGGCCCGGGCGCAACAGCCGGCTCGACGAGATCCAGGCCGCGGCGCTGAGGGTCAAGCTGCCGCACCTCGACGCGTGGAACGCGCGGCGGGTCGAGCTCGCCCGCCGGTACACCACCTCCATCACGCATCCGAAGGTCGCCCTGCCGGCGATCGAGGCGCCCGGGCACGTGGCGCACCTCTTTGTCGTGCGCACCGCGGACCGCGACGGGCTCGCCGCCCACCTGCGCGCCCACGGCGTGCCCAGCGAGACGCACTACCCGATCCCGGACCACCGGCAACCCGGGTTCGGCGATCGCTTCGCGGACGTGTCGCTGCCGGTCACCGAGCAGCTGTGCGCCGAGACGCTGTCGCTGCCCTGCTATCCCGAGCTGTCCGACGCGGACGCGGACCTGGTCGCGGACGCGGTCAACCGATGGGAGGTGTGAGCGGATGTACTCGCTGATCGTCCCGGTGTACCGCAACGAGGACTCGATCCACGACCTGCTCGCCACCGTCGACCGCATGAACACCGACCTCGGCGACCGGCTCGAGGCGGTGTTCGTCGTCGACGGCAGCCCGGACAAGTCCGCGGACCTGCTCGCCCTGCTGCTGCCCGAGCAGCGCTTCGCCGCGCGGCTCGTCCTGCTGTCGCGCAACTTCGGGTCGTTCGCCGCGATCCGGGTCGGGCTGGAGCAGGCGGCCGGGCCGTACTTCGCGGTCATGGCCGCGGACCTGCAGGAACCGCCGGACCTCGCGCTGGGGTTCTTCCGCACCCTGGAGCAGGGGGAGTACGACGTGGTGGTCGGCACCCGCGAGGGGCGCGCCGACCCGCTGGGCAGCCGGCTGTCCGCGAACCTGTTCTGGGGCGCGTACCGCCGGTTCGTCATGCCCGGCATGCCCCGCGGCGGGGTCGACATCTTCGGCTGCAACACGGCGTTCCGGGACACCCTGCTCGCGTGCGAGGAGGCCAACACCTCGCTGGTCGCGCTCCTGTACTGGCTGGGGTTCCGGCGCAAGCAGGTGGCCTACACGCGCCGCCCCCGCGCGCACGGCTCCTCCGGCTGGACCCTCAAGAAGAAGGTCACCTACTTCCTCGACAGCGTCTTCTCGTTCACCGACCTGCCGGTGCGGGTGCTGATGACGTTCGGCGCGATCGGGCTGGCCGTGTCGGTCGTCTTCGGCCTGGTGGTCCTCGCCGCGCGGCTCGCCGGCCTGTTCGACGTCCCCGGCTACGCCGCGACGATCCTCGTGGTGCTCTTCTTCGGCGGGATCAACGCCCTCGGCCTCGGGGTGGTCGGCTCGTACGCCTGGCGCGGCTACGAGAACACCAAGCGCCGCCCGCTCGCGGTCGCCATGCGTTCGCTCTCCTACAGCCCTCGGCGAGAGGACGGCTGATCCATGTCCTGTTTTGTGCATCCCAACGCCCTCTGCGAGAGTGCCGACGTCGGCGACGGCACCCGCGTCTGGGCCTTCGCCCACGTGCTGCCGGGCGCGAGGATCGGCGCCGACTGCAACATCTGCGACGGGGTTTTCGTCGAGAACGACGTCACCCTCGGCGACCGGGTCACCGTCAAGTGCGGCGTGCAACTGTGGGACGGCGTGACGCTGGAGGACGACGTGTTCGTCGGCCCCAACGTCACGTTCACCAACGACCGGATGCCGCGCAGCAGGCAGTACCCATCGGTGTTCCTGCGGACGACGGTGGAGGCCGGCGCGTCGATCGGCGCCAACGCGACGATCCTGCCGGGTGTCACCATCGGCCGTTCCGCGATGATCGGCGCGGGCGCGGTCGTCACCCGCTCCGTCCCGCCGTATGCGATCGTGGTCGGCAACCCGGCCCGGCTCACCGGCTACGTCGACTCGGGCCCGGTCCCACCGTCGGCGACGGACGAGGCGGTCACCGGCCCGGGCGAGCGGATCAGCAGCACCAAGGTGCAGGGCGTCACGCTGCACAGACTCGACTTCGTGCGCGACCTGCGCGGCGACCTGTCGGTCGGCGAGTTCGAGCGCGACGTCCCGTTCAAGGTCCGGCGGTACTTTGTGATCCTGGACGTGCCGAGCGAGAAGGTGCGCGGCCAACACGCGCACAAGGAGTGCCACCAGTTCCTGGTCTGTGTGAAGGGCCGCTGCAGCGTGGTGGCCGACGACGGCGTGTCGAGGCAGGAGTTCGCGCTGGACAACCCGGCGACGGGCCTCTACCTTCCCCCGTTGACGTGGGCGACGCAGTACCACTATTCCTCGGACGCCACGCTGCTGGTGTTCGCGTCGCATTATTACGAGGCGGACGACTACATCCGCGACTACGCCGAGTTCGTGGCGTTCAAGGGCCTCGGCTAGCTCCGCCGGGCTCCGCCGGTGCGGGGTGGCTTCGGGTGGGCGCGGTTGTGGATGCCTCCGTTCGTCAGCGTTGCAGGTGGGCCAGCACCGCCAGGACGCGGCGGTTGTCGTCGTCCGACACGGGCAGGTTGAGCTTGGCGAAGATGCTGGCGATGTGTTTGCCGACGGCGCTTTCGCTGAGGTACAGCTGCTTCGCGATCGCCGCGTTGGAACGGCCCTCGGCCATCAGGGTCAGCACCTCGCGCTCGCGCGGGGTGAGGTCGCCGGTGCTGGCCGACGGGCGGGACACGAGCTTGGCGATCACCGACGGGTCCATCACGGTGCCGCCCCCGGCGACCCGGCGGACCGCGTCGATGAACTGGTCGGCGTTGAAGACCCGGTCCTTGAGCAGGTAGCCGACGGCGCCGGTGCCGTCGGCGAGCAGTTCCCGCGCGTACAACTGCTCGACGTGCTGCGACAGGACCAGCACCGGCAGGCCGGGCACCTCACGGCGGGCGGCCAACGCGGCCTGCAGGCCCTCGTCGGTGTGGCTCGGCGGGAGTCGCACGTCGACCACCGCGACGTCGGGCCGGTGCTCGAGCAGCGCCGCGAGGAGGGCCGGGCCGTTGTCGACGGCGGCGACGATTTTGAACCCGTGGCTCTGCAGCAGCAGCACCAGCCCGTCCCTCAGGAGGTAGAGGTCTTCGGCGAGGACAACACGCACGGCAGCTCCAGCGTCGCGACGGTCGGCCCGCCCGATGGACTGTGGATGGCGAGCGTCCCGTCGAAGGTACCCAATCTTCGTTCGATGCCGCGCAGGCCCGTCCCGCGCGACGGGTCGGCGCCGCCACGGCCGTCGTCGGTGACCGTGATCCGCAGGATGCCGTCGCGGTGGCGCAGGTCGATGCTGATCCGCTCGGCGCCGCCGTGCCGGGTGGCGTTGGCGAGCAACTCGCTGACGGCGAAGTAGGCGGCGGACTCGACCGGTGCCGCCGGCCGGCCGTCGAACGTTCCGGCGACGGTGACTTCGGCCGCGGTGTCGAGCGCCAGAGCCCGGACCGCGTCGGGCAGGCCGCGCTCCGACAGCACCGGCGGGTGGATGCCGCGCACCAGGTCACGCAGCTCGGTGAGCGCCGTCGCCGATGTCTCCTTCGCCTGGGCGACGAGTTTGCGGGCGGCGTCGGGGTCGGTGTCCATGAGCCGTTCGATCGCGCCCAGTGTCAGTCCGACGGCGATCAGCCGGGCCTGCGCGCCGTCGTGCAGGTCGCGCTCGATGCGGCGGATCTCGGCGGCCTGCGTGTCGAGCGCGTCGTTGCGGGTCTGGGTGAGCCGCTCGACCCGCTCCCGCAGCTCGGCCTCTTTGGCGGCCGCCTTCGTCGGGCGCAGCAGGACGGCGGTCCAGCGCGAGTGCACCCGCAGCAGCGGGCTCGTGACGGCGAGCGAGACGGCGATCAACACGATCCCGGTGACCAGGCCGAGGGTGCGGTTGCCGGCCACTGCGCCATACCACGCTGACCACTCGGCGTCGAAGAACTCCGTCCACAGCCAGGGGAACACCAGGCCCCAGCCGCCGTAGATCCCGCCCAGCACCGGCAGGCCGACGGTCGCCACCGTGACGACCGGGTCGACGCCGAGCCAGACCAGGTCGCGCCACGAGGCGACGTCGTTCCAGGTCCACTGCCAGCGGGCGTTGAACGCCGCCATGGCCTCCGTCTTGTACAGGTTGTTCCGCACCCGGTAGAGCCCGTCCGGCCGGAGCTCGGGGCGCAGCTCCGGGGTGTAGGGCGAGGGGATGCGCGCGCCGCTCCACGCGGCGAACTGCCGGCGCAGGTTGGCCAGCCAGCGGAAGTGTGACACGCCGACCGGGATCAGGAAGATGATGCCGAGCCCGAATCCGAGCCCGAAGCAGGCCATGCTGAAGGCGAACAGCACGACCTGGGTCGCGGCGCTCACCACGAGCAGACCGCAGCGCGCCCAGGCCAGCAGCACCCGGTCGATCGCCTTGCTCACCGGTGGCCGGGTCCGCGGCGCCAGCAGCCATGCGCTCCACCGGGTGACCGCGCCGACCGTCCACGGCAGGGCGGCCAGGGCGACCGGGGTGACCACAACCGTCCACAGTGGACCCCAGAGACGCAGCAGCGGCACGACGACGAGTCCCAGCGGCAGGAGCGCCACGAACGGGAACCAGAACTGCCAGGCCATGTCCCGGTTGGTGGCCGGGTCCTTCACCAGCCAGTCGAGCTTGCGGAAGAAGGCCGGGAACCGCGGCGTCTTGTACAGCGTCGAGTCGTGCCGGTAGAGCCCCTCCTTGTCCGGCTCCGGCGGAGGCGGCGGCGGCTGGTAGGGGACCGGGATCTCGCGGCCGGTCCAGTCCGCGAAGAGCCGCCGCCAGCGGTTCGTGAGCCAGCGGACCAGCTTGAACTGCGGCGGCAGTAGAAAGACCATGCCGAGGATCACGCCCGGCCCCAGCAGCGCCAGCGACACGACGAACTGCACCAGCACGACGACGGCCAGACCGGCCAGCACGATGCCGCGGTAGAGCGCCCTCACGTAGGTCATGCGCTACAGCCTTCCCCGCTGTCCTGCCCGGCACATTGGCGCGGGCTCTACATCGTGGGGTATAGCTAGGTACACCCCACCTCGGCGTCCAGCCACATTCTGCCGTGCCCCGCCGGCCAGCAGAGTTGTCGGCATGACAGTCATCGACGTTCAGCAGTTGCAGAAGCGGTACGGCGACCGCGTCGCCGTGCGGGACGTGTCCTTCTCCGTCGAGCGTGGCGAGATCTTCGGCATCATCGGGCGCAACGGCGCGGGCAAGACCACCACGGTCGAGATCGTCGAGGGACTGCGCAAGGCCGACGGCGGCACGGCGCGGGTGCTCGGCCTCGATCCGACCGACCCCGCGGTGCGTGAGCGGCTCGGGGTGCAGCTCCAGGAGTCGCAGCTGCCGGACCGGATGCGGGTCGGCGAGGCGCTGTCGCTGTTCGCCTCCTTCTACCGCAACCCGGCCGACCCCGAGGCGCTGCTCGGCCGGCTGGGACTCGGCGGATCCGTGAACCAGCAGTACAAGAAGCTCTCCGGCGGCCAGAAGCAGCGGCTGTCGATCGCGCTCTCGCTCGTCGGCTCGCCGGAGGTGGCGGTCCTCGACGAGCTCACCACCGGCCTCGACCCGCAGGCGCGCCGCGACACCTGGCAGCTCATCTCGGACATCCGTGACCGGGGCGTCACCGTCCTGCTGGTGACGCACTTCATGGACGAGGCCGAGCGGCTGTGCGACCGGATCGCCGTGATCGACCAGGGCCGTACCGTCGCCGTCGACTCGCCCTCGGGCCTCGTCCGCCGCGTGTCGTCGGGCGTGCGGGTCACCTTCCAGCCGTCCGCGCCGCTCGCTCCGGACGCCCTGGACCGGGTCACCGGCGTCACGGCGGTCAGCGTCGACGACCACACGTGGACCGTCACCGGCGCCGGCAACCTCGCCCACGAGGTCAGCTCCGCGCTCGCCGCCCTGTCCGTGGTGCCCCTCTCCCTCAACGTGCTCCAGGCCGACCTCGAATCCGCGTTCGTTTCCCTCATCTCGCAGGAGTCGTGATGCGCGCCCTCACCCGTCTCACCGTCATCGAGACCCGGCTCATGCTCCGCGAGATCTCCCCACCGCTGTTCACCGTGCTCCTGCCGGTCGCGTTGCTGGTCATCTTCGGCGCCGCGTCCAGCACCCGGAAGCCGGACCCGGCCCTGGGCGGTCACCGCAGCATCGACACGATCATCCCGTCGATGTCCGTCATGGTGGCCATGGCGATGGTGGCCTTCTTCATGCTGCCGGTCGTCCTCGCCACGTACCGCGAGAAGGGCGTCCTGCGCCGCTTCGCCACGACGCCGGTGAAGCCGTCGGCCCTGCTCGGCGCGCAGCTCATCATGAACGGCGGGGTCGTCCTGGTGGCGACGCTGCTCACGCTGGTCATCGGCGTGGCGGCGCTGGACATGCGGCTGCCCAACCTGCTGCTGGTCCTGCCGACGCTCGTCCTCGGGGTGCTCGGCCTGTTCCCGATCGGCCTGCTGGTGGCGGCGGTCGCGTCGTCGGCGAAGGCGGCGACCGGCTACGCGCTGGGGATGTGGTTCCCGTCGGCGTTCTTCGCCGGCCTGTACGTTCCGGTGGAGTACATGCCGTCGGTCCTGCGCCGGATCGGCGACTTCACCCCGCTGGGCGCCTTCCGCCAGGCGATCCAGGCGGCCTGGGCCGGCGACGTCCCGCAGCCGCTCCACCTGGTGGTGCTGGCGGTGAGCTTCCTGGCCGCGACCTACCTGGCGGTACGCCTGTTTCGCTCCGCCTGACCGCTTCCATGATCGCGGACGTTCCGATGGCCTCGGACCCACCGGAACGTCCGCGATCATGCTGTCTGTGGACGAGCGCGACGGTTGTCCACAGGACCGCAGGGTGCGGCTGGCGTTCGACGGGAACATTCGCCAGGCTTCTCCGGCATGGGGGACGAGCAGCGCGGAGCGATCAGCCGGGACCAGGCGATGCGGTCGGGCATCACGGTGGACGGCATCCGTGCGCGTGTGCTCAGCGGGCGATCGCAACGAGTGCTTCCCGGCAGCTTCGTCACCTTCAGCGGCCCGATTCCGCGTGACGCCTACCTGAGCGCGCTGGTCCTGCATGCCGGTGCGGGAGCCGTGCTGAGCCATCAGACGGCCGCCGAACTGCACGGACTCGTCGACGATCCGTCGCCGGTGGTCCATGTCACCGTGCCGGCCGGGCGGCGGCCTCGCCGGGCACCCGGCATCGTCGTGCACCGGTCCAACCGGCTGGCATCGGCGGCCCACCCGGCGCAATGGCCGCCACGCACGCGGATCGAGGACACTGTGCTCGATCTGACGCAGAGCTCGGCAAACCTCGACCGGGCGATCGGCTGGATCACGAGGGCGTGCGGCCGCCGGCTGACCACGCCGGACCGGCTGCGGGCGGCACTCTCGTCCCGCCGGAAGGTGCGCTGGCGGCGGGAACTCGGACTGGTGCTTGCCGACGTCGAGGACGGTTGCCATTCGGTGCTCGAGATCCGCTTTCTCCGCGACGTCGAGCGGTCGCACGGACTGCCGGCAGGGCGGCGCCAGCAGCCCGTCGCGGACGGCGCGGCCAGGTCCTACCAGGAAGGTCCTACCAGGACGTCGTATACGGCGGGTTCGGCCTCGTCGTGGAGCTTGACGGCCGGCTGTCGCACCCCGACGAGCTGCGTGTCCGCGACCGTCGGCGGGACAACGCGACCGTGGAGCGCGGCGAGCGGACTGTGCGATACGGCTGGATCGAGGTCGTGGCAAGGCCCTGCGAAGTGGCGGCACAGGTCGCCCGGCTGCTGCGCGCTGCGGGCTGGTCGGGCCGGCCCCGTCGCTGCGGACGGGCCGATTGCATGATCGCGGACCTTCCGATGGCCCTGGACCCACCGGAACGTCCGCGATCATGAATGGCTGTCGACGCTCTGTCGGCTTGGCAACCTGTGACCGACGGTGACGCGTCCTGTCACTATGATCGGCCCGGGCGGGTTCCGGTCGGAAAGGGGTGAAAGACGTGGGAATCGTTGCCGAGGCCGTCGTCGACCTCGACGCGATCGCGCACAACACCCGGCTTCTCGCCGGGCTCGCGGCGCCCCGGGCGGGCACCATGGTGGTGGTCAAGGCGAACGCGTTCGGTCACGGAGTGTTACCCGTCGCTCGGACCGCGCTCGCGAACGGGGCCAGCTGGCTCGGGGTCACCTCGATCGCCGAGGCGCTGGAACTGCGCGCCGCGGGCATCGACGCGCCGGTTCTCGCCTGGCTCTATGCGCACGACGACGACTTCGCCGGTGCGATCCGGGCCGGCGTCGACCTGTCCGTCTCGACCGCCGAGCACCTGGCGGCCATCGCCGCGGCCGGGCCCGCCAACGTGCATCTCAAGGTCGACACCGGCCTGACCCGCAACGGTGTCAACTGGGCGGAGTGGCCGGCCCTGGTCGAGGCCGCCGCCGCGCTGAGGGTCAACGTCCGCGGGATCTGGTCGCACCTCGCCTCCGCCGACGACCCCGGCAATCCGTCGATCATGCGGCAGGTCGACCGGTTCGAGGAGGCGCTCGCGATCGCGGGGAAGAGCGGGATCACGCCGGAGGTGCGGCACCTCGCCAACTCCGCCGGCATCGTCGACGTCCCCGGTGCGCACTACGACCTCGTCCGCGCCGGCCTGGCGCTCTACGGCGTCGAGCCCGTCGACGGTGTCATCGCCGGGCTGCGCCGGGCGATGACCCTGCGCGCCCGAGCGATCAACGTCAAGCGGGTGCCCAGCGGGATCGGTGTCTCCTACCTGCATCAATACGTCACCGACCGCGAGACGACCATGGTCCTCGTCCCGGTGGGCTACGCCGACGGCGTCCCGCGCCTGCTCAGCAACCGCGGCGAGGTAGCACTCCACGGCGAGCGGCGGCCGATCGCCGGCCGGGTCGCCATGGATCAGTTCGTGGTCGACGCCGGTGACCTCCCGGTCGCGCTCGGCGACGAGATCGTGCTCTTCGGCGCGGACCCCGCCGCGGCGCCGACCGTGGAAGAGTGGGCGGCGTGGGCCCAGACCAACCCGCATGAGATCTTGACAGGTATCGGGGCCCGGGTCCCACGAACATACGTAGGACAGGAGCATCCGCATGGCTGAAGCACGCAAGCGCGTCGCCGTCGTCTTCGGGGGGCGCAGCGGCGAGCACGAGGTCTCGTGCAAGTCGGCGTTGAGCATCGTGCGGTATCTCGACCGCTCCCGCTACGAGGTCGTGCCGGTGCGGATCACGCCCAACGGCACCTGGGTCTTCGGCGCCGACGCCGACACGCCGGAGGAGCTCGACCTGGAAGGCCTGCTCGACCTCACGAAGGAGACCGGCGAGGTCGCGCTGACCAGCCTCGCCGACGCGATCGGCACGATGCGCGAGTCCGACGTGATCTTCCCCGCCATCCACGGGCCCTACGGTGAGGACGGCACGATCCAGTCGGTCCTGGAGATGGTCCGGTTGCCGTATGTCGGCAGCGGGGTCTTCGCCAGCGCGGCCGGCATGGACAAGGAGTTCACCAAGAAACTCCTCGTCGCCGAGGGGCTGCCGGTCGCCGACGGGGTCGTGCTGCGCGGCGGCAAGGGCACGCTCACGGCCGAGGAGAAGGAGCGGCTCGGCCTGCCCGTCTTCGTCAAGCCCTCGCGCGCCGGCTCCAGCCTCGGCGTGTCGAAGGTCAACGACTGGAGCGGGCTCGACGCGGCCCTCGCCGAGGCGCGCGACAGCGACGCCAAGGTGCTCGTCGAGGAGATGGTGCACGGCCGTGAGGTCGACCTCGGTGTGCTGGAGCACCCCGACGGCTCGCTGCAGGTCGGGCCGCCGCTGGAGATCCGCTTCCCGGACAAGCACACGTTCTTCGACTACGAGGCGAAGTACCTCGACCCGTCGACGATCTTCGACATCCCCGCCCGCCTCGAGCCGGCGACCATCGAGCGCCTGCAGGACCTGTCGGTGCGTGCCTTCCGCGCGCTGGAGTGCCGCGGCCTGCTGCGGGTGGACTTCTTCCTGCGCTACGGCACCGAGCCCGTCATCAATGAGGTCAACACGTTCCCCGGGTTCACCGCGGTTTCGCAGTATCCGCAGATGTTCCGGGTGGCCGGCCTGGACTACCCCGCGCTCTGCGACGTCCTCATCCGGACGGCGCTCGCGCGGACGCCCAAGCCGGCCATCGGCAGCTGAGCAACAAGAACGCTAGAGCTGCGACACGAAGTCGGTGGAGGACATCGGGGTCGAGAACATCGGGAAGTCGTACTTCAACGCGTTGTCGTGCTCCTCGACGGAGGTCGCGGCGACGCAGTCCTGCAGCGTGATCACCTGGTAGCCGTGCTCGTAGCCGGTGCGCATCGTCGACTCGACACAGCAGTTGGTCAGGAACCCACCGAGGGCGATCGTGGTGATCCCCTTGCTGCGCAGGATGAAGTCGAGATTGGTGCTGGCGAACGTGTCCAGCCCGCGCTTGCCCTCGACCACGATGTCACCCGGCTGCGGTGCCAGCTCGTCCACGATCTCGGCGCCCCACCCGCCCTTCACGAACGCGTTGCCGTCGACGACGCCCTTGAGGATGCCGTACGGGTGGGAGGTGATCTCGTTGTAGCCGGGGGCGAACGTGATCGGGGCGTGGATGATCGTGACCCCGGCGGCGCGGGCGGCCGCGACGGCCTTGCGGGTGTTGGTCATCATGTCGGTCTTGTCCATGACGGCCCGCACGGCGCCGTGAAAGGCGCCGCCCTCGGACACGAAGTCGTTCTGGTACTCGATGAGGACGATGGCGGTCTTGGCGGGGTCGATGGCCATACACACTCCTAAGAACGAACGAACCGCGCGGCGTCCGCGATCACGTAGCCGTCCGTCTGCTCCGTGCGGATCAGCAGCGAACCCGCGCTCCCGGCCGTGAACTGGAACGTCCCCAACGCTACCCACTGCCCGCCCCGCACGCGCTGATCCACCGAAAGCGACGATGTCGATCGGCACGTTGCCGGCGGCGCCCGGCCCGGTGGTGGTCATGCCGCCGACGTGGATCCCGGTGCCGCCGCTGCGCCACCGGGGGTGGTGGGAGCGCGCCACCGCACCCCGAAGATAGAAGGGGGTCTAAACGTTAGGCTGACTGGCGTGAAGCTGCTGCACTCCGGCAAGGTCCGCGACGTCTACGCCGACGGCGACGACCTGCTCCTGGTGGCGTCCGACCGCATCTCGGTCTACGACGTGGTTCTGCCGACCCCGATTCCGGACAAGGGCAAGGTGCTCACCCGGCTGTCGCTGTGGTGGTTCGAGCAACTCGCCGACATCGTGCCCAACCATGTGATCTCCGGCGACGACGTGCCGGCCGAGTTCGCCGGCCGGGCCATCCGGTGCCGCCGGCTGGACATGCTGCCGGTGGAGTGCATCGCACGGGGCTATCTCGCCGGGCTCGGCCTCAGCGAGTACAGGGCGAAAGGCGAGGTCTCCGGTGTGCCGCTGCCCGCCGGTCTGGTGGAGGGGTCGCGACTGCCGTCGCCGGTCTTCACCCCGACGACCAAGGCGGCGGTGGGGGAGCACGACGAGTTCATCACCCTCGACGAGGTGCGGACCCAGATCGGCAAGGATCTGGCCGACGAGCTACGCGACCTCACCCTGCGGATCTACTCGCGGGGCGCGGAGATCGCGGCGGAGCGCGGCATCGTCGTGGCGGACACCAAGCTGGAGTTCGGCCGGGCGCCCGACGGCACGGTCGTGCTCGCCGACGAGGTGCTCACCCCGGACTCGTCCCGTTTCTGGCCGCTGGACCAGTGGGAGCCGGGCCGGACGCAGTTCTCCTTCGACAAGCAGGCCGTGCGCGACTGGTCCCGCGGGACCGGCTGGGACCAGACCGCGCCGGGCCCCGAGATCCCGGAGGACGTCGTGGCGCTGGCGCGGTCCCGTTACGTCGAGGTGTACGAGCGGCTCACCGGCACCAGCTGGTAGGCAGGCCCGGGACAGGGCCTAGCCCAGCGGCGGGTCGTCGCCGTTGCGGGTGTGCTCCGCGAGGAAGCGCTCCAGCTCGGCGCCGATCTCGTCGGCCGTCGGCAGCGGCGCCGGGGACTCGGCGAGCAGGTTGTTCTGCCGGCCGCGGGTGTAGGCGTCGTACTGCTCCTCGAGCGCCCGCACCAGCGAGGCGGCCTCGTCGGCCTGGGCGATCTGCAGGTCGATCTCGGCCCGGACCGACTCGGCGGCCCGGTGCAGCTCGTCGGTCGGCAGCCGCAGGCCGGTCGCCTCGGACACGCAGCTCAGCAGCTTTTCCGCGGCGGCCGGAAACTCGGCCTGCGCGACGTAGTGCGGCACGTGCACCGCGAAGCCGAACGCGTCACGGTCGTCCTGACCGATGCGGAACTCGAGCAGGTTGCCGACGCTCGCCGGCACCTGCACGCGCTGGAGCCACGGCTCGAAGCCGGAGATCAGGTCGCGGCTGGTGCCGTGCGCGGTCACCCCGGTCGGCCGGGTGTGCGGCACCGCCATCGGGATCGCGTTGAGCCCGACCGTGGCCCGCACGTCGAAGCGCTCGATCAGCTCGAGAACGGCCGCGGTGAACCGCTCCCACTGCAGGTCGGGCTCGGGGCCGTCGAGCAGCAGGAACTCCGTGCCGTCCGCGTCGCGCAGCGCCCGCAGCAGCAGTTGGGGCCGCTCGTAGTGCTCCCAGTGGTCCTCGACGAACAGCATCGCCGGGCGGCGGCTGCGGTAGTCGTAGAGCTGGTCGAGGTCGAACGTGGCGACGGTTCGGGGTGAGCCGATGGTGAGCAGGTGTTCGCGGGCGAGTCGGCTGGCGTTGCCGGCGTCGACGAAGCCCGTCAGCGCGTGGACGAGCACCGGCCGGTCGAGTGCCGGCAGGTCGTCGCTGAGCGCGTACAGCTCGCTGGGGTTGAGCACCGGAGCACAGCCTCCTCGTATCTTTCTGCGTGTAACCCGTCCGTCCGGAGGATCATTCCATCCCGGTCGCCCAGGGATTCGTGAGGATCGCGTAGACGAGCTCGCCGACCGCGGGCGCGAGCGAGGTGAACGACGGCCCGGCGCCGGTGTAGGGGTCGGAGACCTGCAACATCATCTCGTGCACCCCTCCGACCAGGGCGATCGCCAGCAGTTGCGACAGCGTCGGGATGGCCGGGTCGACGGCCCGGGCCGTGTCGACCATCTCGACCAGCGTATCGGCGAACCGGCGCTGCATCTGCTGGCGCAACCGGTAGGCCTTCGGCCCGGCGGCCTGGATCTCCACCAGCAGCGTCCGGGTGACCGCCGGCATGCTCTCCAGCGCGTTGAGGTATGCGGTGACACCGTCGTTGACGAGCGCTTTCCACGACTTCTGCCCGCCGACCGCGGCGCTGCGCACGACGGCCAGGAGGTGCTCGCAGCCCTGCTCGTAGAGGGCCATGAGGCAGGCTTCCTTGTCGGTGAAGTGCTCGTAGAAGGTGCGCTTCGACACACGGGCGTGCATGACGATGTCGGCGATCGTCGTCGCCGCGTAACCTTTCGCGGCGATCGACGCGGCCAGTCCGCCGGTGAGGTCTTCCCGGAGCGCCTCGGCGGTCCTGGTGGTCGTCATGCGCTCCCCGTTCCTCGGCCTTCCGTCACAATGCTCCCGGGTGCTATTTTGCCTGGTACTGAACGGTACCGCCGATGGGAGGCGCCGCTGTGAAGCGCAGTCTGTCCGGCCGGGTGGTGCTCGTCACCGGGGCCGCCCGGGGCATCGGTGAACATACCGCCAGGCTCGCCGCCGCCCGTGGCGCCCGGCTCTCCCTCGCCGGCCTCGAACCCGACCGGCTCGCCACGCTCGCCGGCGAGCTGGGTGCGGTGTGGTTCGCGTGCGACGTGACCGACCAGGCCAGTATGGACGCCGCTGTCGAGGGCACGATCGCCGCGTACGGCCGGATCGACGCCGTCGTCGCCAACGCGGGCGTGGCGAGCCGCGGCACGGTCGCCACCGGCGACGTCGAGGCCCTGGTGCGCACGGTCGAGGTCAACCTGGTGGGCGTCATGCGCACCGCCGCCGCCTGCCTGCCGCACCTCATCACCACCAAGGGGTACCTGCTGATCGTCGCCTCGGCGGCCTCGTTCGCGGCGCTGCCCGGCATGGCCCCGTACTGCGCGTCGAAGGCGGGCGTCGAGCACTTCGCCAACGCGGTGCGGCTCGAGGTCGCTCATCACGGCGTGCGGGTCGGCACCGCGCACCCGTCGTGGATCGACACCGACCTGGTCCGCGACGCCAAGGACGACCTGCCGTCGTTCCGGGAGACGCTGCACCGCCTGCCACCGCCGCTGGGCTCGACGACGTCGGTGGAGCGCTGCGCGGAGCTGTTCGTCGACGCGCTGGAACGCCGCCGCCGCAAGGTCTTCGTCCCGCGCGGTGTGGCCCTGGTGTACTGGCTGCGGACGCTGGTCAACAGCCGCCCGGCCGAGCTGCTGGTCGAGCGGCAGGCGCGCCGCAGCGTGCCGGTGATGGAGGCCCAGGTGCGGTCCCTCGGCCGGGGCTTCGGCACGACCACCGCCGCTGCGCTCCGGCCGCCGGTCGAGGAACCCCCGTCGGCGGGATTCATCGCCGACCGCTACCACCACCGCTGACCGGGCCGGCCGCCACCGGCCCTCACCGCGAGCCGGGTCAGGCCTGGCGGGCCTCGTGGACCAGGATCGCGACCTGGACGCGGTTGGCGCAGCCGAGCTTCGCGAGGATCCGGGACACGTAGGTCTTCACGGTCGCCACGCTCATGTGCAGGGCGCCGCTGATCTCGGCGTTGGACCGGCCCTCGGCGACCGCCTCGGCGACGTCACGCTCGCGCGGGGTCAGCGTGTCGAGGGTCCTGGCCGCGTTACGCCGCCGCTCGTCGCTCTCGTCGTGGACGATCCGGGCGATGAGCTGCTTGACGACCGAGGGTGACAGCATCTGTTCGCCGGCCGCCACACGCCGCACCGCGTCCAGGATGGCCAGCGGCGGGGTGTCCTTCAGCAGGAAGCCGTGTGCTCCGAGGCGCAACGCCCGCAGCACGTGGTCGTCGGTGTCGAACGTGGTCAGCACGACCACCGCCGGCGCCGAACCGGCCGCCTGCAGCGCCTCCAGGGCGGCGAGGCCGTCCATGCGCGGCATGCGGATGTCCATCAGGACCACGTCGGGCCGCAGTGCCCGCACCGCCTGCACGGCCGCGGCGCCGTCGCCGGCCTCCCCGACCAGCTCGATGTCGGGATCGCCGCCGAGCACCATGCCGAGACCGGCGCGCACCAGCGCGTCGTCGTCGACGATGAGGACCCGGATCACGTCCGCCACGGCAACCACGCCTCCAGGTGGAACCCGAGCCCGTCCTCGGGGCATCCGCCGACGGTCCGGCGGGGGCCGTGCTCCAGCCGGCCGCCGGCCAGGCTGACCCGCTCCGCCAGGCCGACCAGCCCGGACCGCGACCCGGGCAGCGTCGGCGTCACGGGTGCCGGCGGGAGCGGGTTGCGCAGCCAGACGTGCAGCTCGCCCTGCTCCGTGCGGTCGAGGTGGACGGTCACCTCGGTGCCGGGAGCATGCTTGCGCGCGTTGGTGAGCCCCTCCTGGACCAGCCGGAACGCCGTCCTCGTCACCGCCGCGGGCAGGGTCTCCGGCTCCGTCAGCCGGTTGTCGAGGTCGACCGGCGTGCCGGCCCGGCGTGCCTCCTCGACCAGCTCGTCGAGGTCGTCGAGGTCCTGCCGGGGGCGCAGTGCCTCGTCGTCGCTCGTGCGCAGGACGCCGAGGATCTCCCGCAACTCCTCCATGGCCTGGTGCGCGCTGGCCCGGATCGTCGTGCCCGCCTCGGCGACCTGATCCCGCGACAGGTCCCGCCGGATCTCCAGCGCCCCGGCGTGCAGGCTGATCAGCGAGATCCGGTGGGCGAGCACGTCGTGCATCTCCCGGGCGATCCGCTCGCGTTCCAGGCCGCGCAGCAGGTCGGCGCGCTGCGCCGCCTCGGCCTCGGCCCGCGCGGCCCGGTCGCGCAGCGACGCGATCAGCTCCCGCCGGCTGCGCACCGTGACGCCCCACGCGATGGCCACCGCGAAGAGCGCGAACGCGACTGTGGTGGCGCCGACCAACTGCAGGTCCGGGTCGGGATAGATGATGGTGAACGGAATCGGTGCCACGAGGTGGGCGGCCGCCACCCACAGCGCCACGCGGAGCGGCCGGTGGACGGTCACGCCGAACACCGCGATCAGCGCCGCGCCGCCGGCCATATCGGTGACGGCGGCCGGGATCAGCATCAGCAGCGCGACGTGCACCGGCCACTTCCGCCGCCACCACAGCAGGACGATCGCCGGGATCGTGACCGCGGTCGACAGCAGGAACCGCTCGTCGGACATGAGGCCGTTGTCCAGCGCGGTGGCCGCCGCCATCAGGGCGATCAGCAACGCGATGACGGTCGCGGTCAGGTCGACGAAGAGGTTGCGGGCCCTCATGACCGCACCAGGGGCCGCCAGTGCTGGGCGGTGCCGACGTCACGGACCGTGTAGCCGAGCTTCTGCACCTCGTCGCGCAACTCGGCGGCGTCGGTGGCGCTCTTCTTGCTCAGCGCCACCGCACGGGCGGCCAGGACCGCGTTGACCGCCGGCGGCAGGTCGGGCAGGTCGGGCACCCAGCGGCGGAACAGCTGCTCATACGGGTCCGCGGTGACCCATGGGTAGCCGTGCGCGCGGAACGCCTGCTCCACCTCGGGCCGGTCGGCGTGCTCCAGTTTGTCCCGGACGACCTGCCGGGACTCACGGTCGAGGACCACGAGGAGGTTGCCGTCGACAAACACCGCGTCGACGTCGTGGCGGGCGACGCTCCTGGTCTTATCGCCCTCCGCCAGCCGCAGCTCGGCGTCGGTGATGGTGACCCTCAGCGTCTCGTGGACGGCCAGGAACGCCAGTGCCGCACCCAGCAGCACGCCGGCGGCTATCGTCGGGATGCGGCCCCAGCCCTCGTCGAGCTCCGAGATCAGCCGCAGCGGCCCGGCGAACGGCGTCCACGGCAGCGACAGCAGCCACCGGGCGGCGGCCGGCAGCCCGTATCCCACCCCGGCGCCGAGCACGGGCAGGCCCAGGACGAGCAGCATCCGGTCGAACCGCGAAAGACCCAGGACGTGATCAGGCATACCGCTCACGGTAGGCAGGCATCCGGCCGGCCGACAGTCGCCAAAAGTCGTCACCGTCATACCGAAGTTGTATCCGTGATGTGGATCGCCTCGACCCAGTTCGGCGGCATCGTCGGGTGTTCGCCGATGAGTCCGGCGATGAGCCGGCAGCCGGTCGGCTCCGCGGGCCACGGCGTCGCGCCGTCGGTGAGCACCACGATGATCTGCGGCGGGTCCGGCACGGCCCGGGCCGCGGCGATGCCGACCCGCATGTCGGTGCCGCCGCCCCCGCCGAGCCGGACCTGCTCCGCCTTGGTCACCCGGGTCACCGCGTGCACGTCGGCATCACAGGCCAGGACCGTGACCCGGTTGCCGCGGATGCCGACCGCGCGCAGCACCCCGGTCACCTCGCCGAGCGCCGAGGCCAGGTCGTCGGGGCCCATCGAGCCGGACGTGTCGACGACGATCGCGACCCGGGGCAGCGGCTGCCGCAGGCTCGGGAGCACCACCCCGCGCAGCGCCGCGGTCCGCCGCCCCGGCCGCGCATACGTGTAGTCGACAGCACCGCTCGCCCACGCCACGGCCTGGCGCAGCGCGCCGGTCAGCAGCCGCCGCCAGTCGACGACCGGCTCGGCGATCCGGTCGGCCCACCGCTGCCAGCCGCCGGGCACCGTGCCGCGGGAGCGCACGCGGGCGCGGATCGCGTCGGCGGTCTGCCGCCGGATCGCGTCGGCCTCCACCGGCCGCACCGACGGCGCACCGGTCTCACCGAGCTCTCCCGGCACACCGATCCCGTGCGCCCCGGAGCCGCACTGGACGTGGACGACGTGCGAGTGCGGGATGCCCGTGAGGTATTCTTCGAAGAGCTTCCCGGCCGGAAGGCTGAACGTTTTCGGCTCCACCCGGTCCGCCGGCAGCGCCAGCCCGTCGGCCACCAGGTCGTCGTTGATCTCGCAGTCCTGGGCGAGATTGACCCGGTGGTGGTCGACCCGGTCGGCGGTGGGCAGCCGGTCGGCCCGCCCGTGGTGGTCGCGCAGCAGGTGGGCCACCTCGTGGATCCACACCCCGGTCAGCTCCTCCACGTCGTGCGCGGCGACGAACGCCGGATTGACGTAGAGCCGCCAGCGCCGGTCGACGCCCATGGTAGCCAGATGCCGGCTGGCGACCACCGACAGCGCATACAGCGCCGACGCGAGATAGGGCCGCTGGTTCGCGGCCCGGTAGCGGGCGGCGAGCAACTTCGTCCGGTCGAGCTCGGCGGCCGCGGTCGGCTCCGCCCCGGCCGCCGGGCCCGGCTCCGCCCCGGCCGCCGCGGTGGGCTCCGTCCCGGCGGTCAGCGCAGCGCTCCCGACAGGCGCAGGATGTCGACGAACGCGTCGATCGTCGGCGGCACCGGCCAGGCCGGCTGGCGCATCATGGCGAGGTCCGTCGCCGCGCGGGCCGCCACGTCCGGCACGCCGGCGTCGACGGCCTTCGCCAGGACGGTCCAGGCCGCGTTCCAGCGGGACTGGGTGGTGTCCGACTGGACGGCCGCGACGATTGCGGTCAGGAAGGCCAGCTGGCGGTCGCCGCGGGACGGCAGCTGGAAGGCGTCGGGGTTGGCCAGCACCCGGTTGGGGTCGGGCAGGTCGAGCTCGTCGAGGTAGTTGACCAGCTCCAGGCCCGCGCCGTCGCCGATCGCGCCGACCAGGGCCGTCGACAGCGCCGCACGGCTGGCGTCGCTCGCCATGCCGAACGTCAGCAGCCGCAGCGCCATGTCCCAGGTGCGCGGGGACGGCCAGGCACCGCCGCGGGACTCGGCGTCGGCGGGGAGATGGTGGGCCAGGCCGGGCCGGGCGGTCAGGAAGCCGGACAGGGTGCCCCGCGCGCGGGCCAGCGCCGAGACGGTGCGCTTGGGGTCGACGCGCGGGATGTCGGCGGTCGGCCAGGTGCCGGCCAGCCCGCGGGCGACGACCGCCGGGTCGTGGGTCCAGTGCAGGTGCACGAACCGGTTGGCCAGCGGCGGGCTCAGGTGCCAGCCGTCAGCGGCGCTGGACGGCGGGTTGGCGGCGGCGACCACGCGGATCGCCGGGGGCAGCTCCAGGCTGCCGACCCGCCGCTCCAGCACCACCCGCAACAGCGCGGCCTGGACGGCCGGCGGCGCCGAGGACAGCTCGTCGAAGAAGACGAGGCCGAACCCCTGGCGTGCCAGCCGCACCGCCCAGTCCGGCGGGGCCATCGGCACACCCTGCGTCGCCGGGTCGTCGCCGACGACCGGCAGCCCGGCGAAGTCGGACGGCTCGTGGATGCTCGCGATGACCGTCTCCATCGGCACGGCGAGGCGGTCGGCGAGCTGTTGCAGTGCCGACGACTTGCCGATGCCGGGCTCGCCCCACAGCAGCACCGGCAGGTTGGCCGACACGGCGAGCGCAAGCGCCTCCAGCTGCGTGTTCGGCCGCAGCTCCACGCGTGTCTGGCGGGTGACGGCGAGCAAATCGTCGGCGGCGGCGAGCAGCGAGTAGGCGGAACCCTGCATCATGCCCGAGAGGCTAACGCCCCGGTGCGACAGAAAAGTTCGTCGTACCGGCGGTGCTGCCGGGCCAGCGCCGCGGCGTCCGTGCCGTCGGGCAGGGCCGCGTCGCGGCGGGCGCCGGCCGCCACGAGCGCGCGGATCAGCTCGGCCGAGCCGCCCCGCGCGACCGCGTGCAGCAGCGGCGTGTGCCCCTCGGCGTCGCGGGCCTCCGGGTCCAGGCCGGCCGCGAGAAGCTTGTGCAGCAACGGTACTGGCGACGGCACCCAGCTGAGCATGTGCAGCAGGGTCCGCCCGCGCGGATCGGTCCAGCCCGTGACCGCGGCGAAGCAGCCGGTGAGCGGCGCGCCGCCGAGGGCGCGGAGCGCCTGTTCCCGGCGGAGCTCCTCGGTGGTGTGCGGGACCGCCGTCCTCCCGTCGGTCATGACGACCGGATGCCAGTCGCCGTGGCAGCGCACCCGGATGGTGGCGAGCTCCCGGGCCGGTCCCGGACGGCGGACGGGCGGCGCGTCGGGGAACATGGCCGCGGCGACCAGCGGGTGCAGCGCCGCGGCCGGCAGGTGGCCGAGCCGGACCAGGTCGATGTCGATCGACCGCTCGGCCCGCGCGATCGGCACCGTCGGCAGCCTTTCGTTCCGGCCGGACCACGACCCCTCGGGAACGGCGCGTAGCGTCTCCGCGTCGACCCGGACCGCGTGCCCCCAGCGGAGCGGGACCAGCACGGCGGGCGTGCCGTGGCGGGCGGCCGTCGCGCGGATCACACCCGGCAGCCGGACCAGGTCGTGCCGGCCGGCGCGCAGGCAGTGCCCGGCGACGGTCAGGGCGTACGACGGCACGGTGTGGTCGTCGAAACCGCTGACGTCGAAGCCCGCGTGGGTCCAGGCCGCCCGCCACTCGCCCGCGTCCTGGAGCCGCAGGAGTTCCTCGTCGACCGGCATCCGCAGGTCCGCCGTGCGGCGGCTGTCCCACCGCTCCCGGCTCAGGTGCAGACCGTTGTCGAGCTCGTGCCGGTCGATCCGGGTGAACCGCAGCACCAGCCGCTGGTGCTCGCCGACCGGATGGCGCCGCTCCACGAGCAGGTTGTATCCGCCCGGGTACAGCGCGAGCGGCGCCTGCGTGTGGGGCAGGGCGAGCACCTCGGGCCAGCGCGGGAAGTGCCAGCGCAGGAGGTCGGGGACGAGATGGCGCAGGTCGTCGTCGACCCGCTCGGCGACCTCGGCACCGGCGAGGCGGGTGACGGCGGCGGGGTCGACGCCGACCTCGATGTTCGCCGCCTCGCAGGCGCCCCGCCAGTCCCCGGCGAGGCGGCACTCGGTGGCCCGCTCGATCATCCACGGCGGCACCGCGAACCGCCGGACCCGGACCCAGGCCCGGTAGTCGGTCATGCGCCCTCCGCTGCGCTCCGGCCGCCTGGTCTATGCCCTGAGACCATGGTGACCGGCCCTCCGCTTCGCTCCGGACCGGTCAGGCTGTGCTCATGGTGACCGGCCCCTCCGCTTCGCTCCGGACCGGTCACGCGAGCAGCTCCGCCAGGAAGCCCAGATCGTCCTCGCGGTGGCGGTGCAGCGAGTCCCGCAGCGAGTCGCCGACGTGGTCCTGGGTGTCCGGCCGGGCGCCCGCCGCGAGCAGCGCCCGCACCAGCTCCGGCGAGCCGCCGCCGTGCACGGCGGTGTGCAGCGGCGTACGGCCGCGCGCGTCCCGGGCCTCCACGTCGAGCCCGGCCGCCAGCAGCCGGTGCGGCAGCGCCAGGTCGCCGGGCGCGGTCATCAGTCCGGGCAGCAGGTGCAGGAGGGTGCGCCCGTGTAGGTCCCGGGCGTGCGGGTCGACACCCGCGTCGAGCAGGGCGGTCACGCCGGTGAGGTCGCCGTGCTGGGCCCGCAGCATCAGGTCGCGCCGCTGGTCGTCGAGGTGGCGTGGCAGCCGGCCGGCCCGGTCCCGCCACGCGTGCTCGGCGGCGAAGCAGCCGTGGAGCTGCCCGCCGAGGGCCCGCAGCGTGTGCTCCCGCTGCCGTTCCTCGTCGCTGTGCGGGATCTCGAACCGGCCGCCGGTCATGCGTACCGTGTGCCAGGCGCCGTTGCACCGCACCCGCACCGGTCCCGGCGCCAGGTCGTCCGCGGCCGGCGAGGGCACCGGAGACGACGGGAAGAAGGCGGCGAACACGAGCGGGTGCAGCTCGTGCGGTGGCAGGACGCCGAGGCGCACGAGGTGCACGTCGATCGGGCGGCGCAGCGTCGACGGCTCCAGCCGGCCGGGGGTTCCCTCGCGGTGGTAGTCCAGCTCCACCCACTCCCCGCGCGGGCGGGGCCCGTCGAGGCCGGTGAGCCGCACCTCGTGATACCAGCCGACCTTCACGCCGACGTGGTCGAGCCCCTCTTCGGCGGCCAGGCGCCGGGCCGCGCCGAGCACGACCGCCGGGTCCACGTCGAGCTCGGTGAAGGCCAGCCCGAGGTACCGCCGCCGCCAGGACCGTTCGTCGGCCTCCGGCGGTGGCGGCAGGTCGATCCCGGCCGCGACCCACGCGTCCGCGGTGCGGCCGGCGTCCTGCAGCGCCAGGACCGGCGACTCGCGCAGTGGTTCGAACGTGTCCGCGCCGCAGGTGCGCCGCAGCAGCTCCGGCGCCTCCCGCACGTCCCAGAGGTGGCGCTGCGCGGTGAGGTCGAGGACCCCGTGGTACTCCTCGTCGGCCTCGGCCGCGGCCTCGCCCGCCACCAGCAGCCGCAGCCGTTGCGAGCCGAAGCCGAGGCGGGGGAGGGCCACGTAGAGCGCGGAGCTGCCGGACCTGGCCAGCACGACGAGCTGCCGCGGTGTCAGGGTCGTGTCGCCGCGGGACGGGCGGCGGGGCAGGTGCCAGCGCAGCAGGTCGGGCGCGAAGTGCCGCAGGTCGTCGGCGAAGAGTCCGAAGTCGTCGCGGCCCACGTCGATGTTCGCCGCCGCGCACGCCCCGCGCCAGTCGCCGGCGAGGCGGGCCGCGGTCGCCGCGCGGATCATCGTGGCGGGCACCGCATACTGCCGGACGCGCCGCCAGGCGCCCAGCTCGGCGGCGGGGATCAGCGCGCTCACCGGTACACGCTCACGATCTCGCTGCCGGGTGGGGCGTCGTCGGCGGGCAGCAGCGCGGCGACGGCCCGCTTGACGCGGCGCGGCACGTCGGGGCCGAGCGCCAGGCGGCGCAGCGCGGTGCGGCCGCTCTCCACGGCCGCCAGCAGCTGTTTGGCGCCGCGCCCGCCGACGCCGGTGTGCCGCAGGTCGAGCCGGCGCAGCGGGCTGCCCGGCAGCGCCTCCGCCAGCGCCGCGGCGCCTTCGTCGCCCACCACGTTGTCGGAGGCGCCGAGGATCCGCAGCGACTGCGGCCGGCTGAGATCCAGGCTGTCCATCATGGACAGCCGTGCGGCGAGCGTCCGCACGGTCTCGGTGGACAGGCCGTTGCCGCCCAGCCCGAGTGTGGTCCCCGGCCGGTGGACGGCGGCGACGACCGGCTCGGCGCCCTCGTCGGTCAGCCGGTTGGCGGCGAGGAACAGCCCGGTGACGCCGCAGTCGCGCAGCAGCGCGGCCAGCAGGGGAGCAGCGGAGGGGCCGAGCCCGTTGCCGCCGAGGAACACCCGCGTGACCGGCCGTGACCGGGCGGCCAGTGCGTCGACCAGCGTCGCCAGCCCGTCGGCCGTCAGGCCGGTGTTCACCAGGTCGAGCGTCTCGATGGCGGTGTTGCGCCGCAGCATCGTCGCGAGCGCGGTGACGCCCGCGTCGCCGAGCGGGTTGCGCTTCAGCCACAGCGCCCGCACGCTGCCGTCGGTGGCCAGCCGCTCGAACAGCGGCGCGGCGCCGGCCGCGTCGATCGCGTTGCAGCCGAGGTAGAGGGTCTGCAGGTGATGGTCCCCGCCGAGCGCCGCGGCGAGCGCGTGCGTGCCCTCGGTGCCGAGGCTGTTGGTGCCGAGCAGCAGGTGGACCGCGTGCGGCGAGCCGACCACGCGGTCGAGCACGCGCGTCACCCCCTCCGGCCCCAGGCCCTGTTTGCACAGGTCGAGGCGCCCGTCCGGCTGGAGCGTGCCGAGCGGGAACCGCTCGGTGCCGCAGACCGGCGCCGGATCGCCGAGGCGCTCCAGCAGCGGCGTCAGAGTAGCCGGATCCGCCCGCGGCACCGCAGGCGCGTCGAGCACGGGACACGCGATCTCTACCACTGCACCACCCGATAGTCCTTCAGGAAGGCACCGGAGATCCGGTCGCCGTGGACCCCGCGGACGATCGGATCGTAGACCCGGGCCGCACCGTCGACCACGTCGAGCGGCACCCGGAATCCGGCCTCATGCAACGCCTCCTTGGTCGCCTGCGGCCGCTCGTCGGTGACCCAGCCGGTGTCGACGCTCGTGACGTGGATGCCGTCGAGCGCGTATTCGCCGGCGATGGTGCGGGTCAGCATGTTGAGGCCGGCCTTGGCCATGTTGGTGTGCGGGTGCCGGCTGGTCTTGTGCGGGCGGCTGAAGCTGCCCTCCATCGCCGAGACGTTGACGACGTACCGGTCGGGGTGCGGCGACGCCCGCAGCAGCGGCCGCAGCTGCGCGATGAGCATGAACGGCACGAAGGCGTTGATGACCTGCACCTCCATCCATTCCCGCGGGGTGACCTCGTGCAGGCGCAGCGTCCAGCTGTTGACCGGCCGCAGGTCGAGCGGCTCGCCCGTCTCGTCCACCAGCCCGGCCGGGAAGAAGTCCACTGTGGACGCGGGGCCGGTGAGCTCCAGCCCTTCGGCACGGCGCAGCTCGCGATGGTACTCCGCCGGCCGCTGGATGGTCTGCGCCGCGTTGTTGACGAGGATGTCGAGGTGGTCCCAGCGGGCCTTGACCGCGTCGACGAGCCCGACCACGGCGGGCAGGTCGAGGAAGTCGACGCCGTGGACGTGCAGTCGGTCCAGCCACTCGGCGGCGTCGGACTGGTCGGCGAAGCGGCGCACGGCGTCCCGCGGGAACCTGGTGGTGACCACGACCTCGGCCCCGTCGCGCAGCAGCTTCAGCGCCGTGTGGAAGCCGATCTTGATCCGCCCGCCGGTGACGAGCGCCCGCCGGCCGCGCAGGTCGCACCGGGCGTTCCGGCGGACGGTGTTGTCGTCCGCGCAGGTCGCGCACATCTGCGGGTACGCCTGGAGCACCCGGCGGTAGGGCGATTTGCAGATGTAGCAGGCACGGGCCCGTACCAACTCGGCGGCCTCGGTGCCGGGAGCGGTGATCAGCCGCCGGTCGTGCGCGGCGGAGGCCTGCCGGCGCCGGGTCTTCTGCTGTTTCTTGCGGAGTTTGTACGACCTGGCGACCGCCTCGCGCACCCGCAGCGCGTCCGGGTCGTCGCGGTCGGTGTCACCGGTGTCGTCGGCGTCGTCGATGGCGGCCAGCACGCGCAGGCACGTCTCGACGTCGGCGGGGTCCAGGCGGGGCACCGCCGCAGCCTAATGGTGTCGGCCGGTGGTGGTGGACCGGCCGTGGCGACCTGCCCGCCGCGGCCCGCCGCGCGCGGACCCATGGGGCGAGGCCGGCCGGAATCGAACCGGCGTCCTCCAGCCTGCTGCGCCGGCGCGACGACCTCTGCGCTACGACCTCGCCGGCGGGTAGCTTAGTACCCGCGTGCGCGGCTGGTAGAGCTGGTGCAGGACGAAGGAGTTGCCGTCGGGGTCGGCGAAGCTCGTGACCCGGGAGAACGGTCCTTCCTCGATCGGCCCCTCGAAGAGGATGCCCCGCTCGGACAGCTCGTCGTAGGTCTTCTCGATGTCGTCGGTGTCGAGGACGATGCCGCGCATCGAGCCCGCCGGCATCGACTCGAACCAGGTGACGAGTGTGAAGGAGGTCTGGCCGTGCTTCGGCGCGACCTCGACCCAGCGGCGCTCGCCCTCGTCGTTGTCGCTGACGAGCTCCCAGTCGAGCGCGTTGACGTAGAAGTCCCGCGCGCGGTCCTGGTCGCTCACCGGGATGGACACGATCTGCACGTGGTCGATGGGCATGGCCGGCTCCCTCGCGACGATGCGGCACTTCCCCGCACGGTACCGCCGGAAGTGTCCGTGTCGTGGCGAGAATCTACAACTGCACCCATTCTGTCCGGACCGGTGCGAAGCCGCCTTCGTCCTGCGGCTCGCAGCGCAGCCGGACCGGCCCTGGCGTCACACCTGTGATCTTGAACCGGCCCTGCGGATCCGCCGCGGTCTCGTGGGTGCCGTCCGGGGACTCGACGACCACCCGCGCCGACAGGGCCGGGGCGAGCTCGCCGACCACCTCCACCATGCCGGCCCTGGTCGTCACCTGGACGTCGATGGTCAGCGAACCGCCCAGGAAGGTCAGCAGCCGCGGGCCGCCGCCGCGCACGGCGATCAGCCTGCTCGCGACCGAGTCCTGGACCGGTTCGGCCGGCGCCGCGTCCAGGTCGCGCCAGGCCAGGCTTGCCCGTGTGGCGGCCGGGACCGTTGGTGGCACGGGGTCGTGCCGGCCGGCGAACTCACGCGATGAGAGCTCAGCACCTCTTCCTCCCCGATCATCGGGTCGGCCCTGCCCAGGAGCAGCGCGTCATATCGAAGCCGCCAATCGTCGACGCAGCGTGCCGAGGCAGCGCTGCCGGGTCGGACCGATGCTGCCGATCGGCACGTCAAGCGCGGCCGACACCTCGGCGTAGCTCGGCTGCGGGTCGGCGATGAGCACTCGCAGCAACTGCTGGCACTGGCCGGACAGCGCGCGGAATTCGTGCCACAACGCGGCGTCGCGCTCGTCGCGCAGCACCCCCGCGTCGGGCTCGTCGGCGGCGTCGAAGCCCACCTGGACTCCGAGGTGCTCGACGAAGTCGGCGGCGGCTCCCGCGGGCACGTCGCGGCCGCCCTTGCGGAGCAGGGCGATCGCCTCGCGGCGGGCCGTGGTGGCGAGCCACGAGCCGAGCTTGTCGGCGTCACGCACGTCGTCGATGTGTTCGACCAGGCGCAGCCAGGTGGCCTGGCTCACATCGGCGGCGTCGGACTGGCCGAGCTGGAAACTGCGGGCGACCGACCAGACCAGGTTGGCGTATCTGTCCACAATGGACTCCCAGGCCTTCTGGTCGCCGTCGGCAGCCGCCCGCAGGACATGGGCGTTGTCAGGCTCAGCCATGGTCTCGAAGGGTAGCACCGAGGCCCCCGGGTGACGGGGCGCGGCGACCAGCGCGCCGCACCCCGTCACCCTCCTCCCCCCGGTGTGGCACATGGCACTAGTCCAGGCCCGCATAGCGGCCGTACCTGCGGTTCGCGCCCCCGACGACCGCCTCGGCGGCCAGGCGGACCGACCCGGCCCCCGGCAGGGCGTCGGCGATCGCCGCGGCGACGTACGGCGTCGCGAACGACGTGCCGCTCCACCGCGCCCAGCCGTCCGGGAACCGCTCGTGGTTGACGAACGTGCTGGTCACGTTCGCTCCCGGGGCCGCCACAGTGATCCACGTCCCAGTGTTGCTCCACTCGGCGATCCGCAGCCCGTCGTGCGCGGCCACCGCGACAACGCGCCGCCGCCACGGCGCGCTGGTCCCGGCGTAGGCGGCCGGCCAGAACGGGCGGTCGTGCTGCCCGTCGTTGCCGGCCGCCGCGACGACGACCCGGTCGCCGCTGGTCAGCAGCCCGGCCAGCGCCGCCGTGAGCAGGACGGGCGGCCGGTCGTCGAGCGTGTATCCGCCCAGTGACAGATTGATGATCCGATAGCCGTCCGCCTGCCGGAGTCCCGCGACGAGGTCGGTCTCCCGGCACACCCCGAACGTGTCGACGATCTTCATCAACCGTGGCTGGACCCGCGGCGACCGGGTCAGCAGGACACCGGCGACGAAGTTGGCATGACCCGCGTCACCGGCCGTGATCCCGTCCTCATCGATGTCCACATCGGACTCGAAGTCTCGTTGCTCCTCGGCCACGTACCGGTCCTTCGGCAGGGGGCTGTTCAGCCACACGCCGGTGTCGAGCACCAGCACCCCGACCTCTTCCGTGCCGTCCGTCCGCGCCGGGAGCGTGCCGGGCGGCGCGGGGCACGGCGGCCCGTACGCCCCGGCGTGCTCGAACGGCGTGGAGACGAACACGTGGTTCGGCCCGGCCGCCACCCGGGTGTCCCCGGCCGCCTCGGCCTGGACACGCACGCGGCGGGCCGCGCGTGCCACGTCGAGGCCCGGCAGCCGGACCCGCCGGAAGCCACTCGGGACATCCCCCTCCTCAACGATGTCCCGCGCGGCGAAGCCCTGCTCCGCGAACGCCTGCCGGGCGGTCGCGAAGTGCTCGTCGAGCACCAGCAGCTCGTCGGCGACGAACCGGACCGGACTGCCGTCCGCCCGGTCCTCACGGCGCACCCACGGCAGGCCGGCCAGGCGCCGGGCGCGGCGGGTCCGCCACCCCTCAGCTGGTGCCATCGCTGCCTCCTCACGTGGGTCTGCGAACTAGAGGAAGCGGGTCGCGTTCGTGATACACGGAATTCTGGTTTGTGATTTCGCTCGCCCGGCCTGCCGGAGACCTCGGCGAGCCGGCCGCCGGCCCGTGCGCGTTCCTCGGCGCTCTCGTCGAGGCCGGGCACCTGATGCCGTGGTCGGCCGCGGCCAAGGTGCTCGTCGCCGGGCGGGTCGTCCCCGACGGCCTCGAGCCGGGCGTGTTGCCGCAGTTCATGGCGGCGATGAGCGCGGAGATCGAGCACGCCTGGGATTGAGTGGTTTCGTTGCCCACCCCGGGTGTTCCCGGTCGTCCGCGGGCGGCATGATGGGCCGGTGGCGAGCATCGACCAGCAGACAGCGACCCGCGAGCTCACCGTGCTCGAGGTGTCCAGCGGCGCGGCCAAGGCACTGGTCCGGCCGGACGACACGGTGACCATCGGCCGCGACGCCGCCAACGACCTCGTCGTCGAGGGCAACCTGATCTCACGCCGGCACGCCGAGGTGATCTGGAACAACGACGGCTGGTTCCTGCGTGACCTGGAGAGCCGCAACGGCACGTTCGTCAACGGCGAGAAGGCCGCCTATGCCGCGGCCACCGACGGCGGCAAGGTCAACCTCGGCGCGGCCGACGGGCCCGCCGTCACCTTCAGAGTGACGACGATCACCGAGTCCGCGCCGGTGCCCCCGGCGCGGGAGGTCACGCAGTACGAGGCGGGCGCCCGCGTGCGGCTCGGCCGCGGCCCGGACAACGACATCGTGCTGACCGACCTGCGCACCTCGCGCAACCACGCCGAGCTGCGCCGGACGCCGACCGGCTACGAGGTGGTCGACCTCGGCAGCCGCAACGGCACCTTCCACAACGGCCGGCAGATCACCCGCCAGGCCATGCGGCCCGGCGACATGATCTCCATCGGCCGGCACGAGTTCATCTTCGACGGCGCCCGGCTCCACGAGTTCGAGGACGCCGGACCGTCGTCGCTCATCGCCGACGACCTCACCGTGCGGATCAAGGACGCGACGCTGCTCGACGACGTCAGCTTCGCTCTGTCCGAGGGCAGCCTGCTCGGCATCATCGGCCCCTCCGGCTGCGGCAAGTCCACCCTCGTCAAGGCCGTCGCCGGGCTGCGCCCCGCCACCCAGGGCACGGTCCGTTACGACGGCCGCGATCTCTACGCCGACTACGCCGAGCTGCGCTACCGCATCGGCATGGTCCCGCAGGACGACGTCCTGCACCGCCAGCTCACCGTGCGCAGGGCGCTGCGGTTCGCCGCCGCCCTGCGCTTCGCCGACGACGTGCCGCGCAAGGAGCGCCGGACCCGGGTCGCCGACGTCCTCAAGACGCTCAACCTCACCGAGCGGGCCAAGCAGCGCATCGACAACCTCTCCGGCGGGCAGCGCAAGCGCGTCTCGGTCGCCCTGGAGCTGCTGACCGAGCCGTCGCTGCTCTTCCTCGACGAGCCCACCTCCGGCCTCGACCCGGCCCTCGACAAGGAGGTCATGGAGGAACTGCGCGAACTGGCCGACAAGGGCCGCACCGTGGCGGTCGTGACGCACAACGTCATGCACCTCGACCTGTGCCACCGTGTCCTGGTGCTGACGGTCGGCGGCCGGATGGGCTACTTCGGGCCGCCGGCCGAGCTGCTCGGCTTCTTCGGCGCCGAGGACTACGCGGAGGTCTTCCGCGAGGTGACGAACAACGCCGAGCACTGGGTGCGGACGTACCGGTCGTCCGAGCTCCACACGCGCTACGTCATCGAGCCGATGGCCGAGGCACCGCCGCCGAAGCCCGAGGTGATCGAGCGGGTGACGGTGCCGCTGCCGCGCTCCCCGGAGTCGTCGGAAGGCGCCGCCCCGGACGCCGCTGCGGGCGCCGCCGGGGTGGCCGACTCGCCCACCGCCGAGCAGGCCATGCCCGCGCGGCCGGCGTCCTCGGCTCCGTCCGAATCACCACCGGCGCCGGCCCAGTCCCCGCTTCCCGGCGCCGCCGGCCGGTCCGGGGCCGCGGTCGGGCGGGCCCGCGTCAAGCTGGGCGGCGCCTCGCTGCGCAGCCGTGCCCTCCACCCCGCGGCGCCGCTCCGGCAGTTCCTGACGCTGTGCCTGCGGATGTTCTGGGTCATCGGCGCCGACCGCGGCCTGACCCTGTTCATGGTCGGGCTGCCGCTGGCGCTCGCGCTGCTCACCCGCACCGTCCCGGGCGACAACGGCCTCGCGCCGGGCCCCACCCGGTTCAGCCTGGAGGCACAGCGGCTCCTCGTGGTGCTGGCCGTCGGCGCGGCGTTCCTCGGCACCGCCGCGGCGATCCGCGAGATCGTCAACGAGTCGACCATCTACCGGCGGGAGCGGGCCGTCGGCCTGTCCGCCGGTGCGTACCTGGCCTCCAAGGTCTTCGTCTTCTCGATCATCATCATCGTGCAGACGGCGCTGTTCACCTGGCTGGCGCTGCTCGGCAAGAAGCCGCCGAAGGACCCGTTGATCTTCCCGTCGCACTGGCTGGTGGAGATCATGATTCCCGTGGCGCTGGTGGCGCTCGCCTCGATGGCGTTCGGCCTGTTGGTGAGCGCCCTGGCCAAGACGACCGAACAGACGACCCCGGTGCTGGTCGTCGTCGTGATGGCCCAGCTGGTACTGTCCGGCGGCCTCTTCGAGCTCGATGGCCAGTCGGTGCTCGAGCAGATCTCATGGCTGTTCCCGACGCGCTGGGGCCTGGCCGCCGGCGCCTCGACGGTCGACCTGCAGTCGATGATCCCGTTCAAGGATTCGCTCTGGGAGCACACGACGGGTGCCTGGTGGCGTTCGGCCCTGTTGCTGGTCGTGCAGTTCGCCGCCCTGATCGGCGTGGCCCGCCTGGCCCTGCGCCGGCTGGAGCCCGGCCGGCAGTGACCGTCGCCCCGAGAAGGCCGTAGCCGTCCCCGGCTGCGGCCTTCCGTGTTTGGCGGCCCGTCCCGGCGTGTATATCGTTTGCCTGGCTAAGCAACTTTCGTGCGAGCACGGAGAAAAGAACATGTCTGATGCGATCCGCGCCGAGACGGTGCTCATCGGGGACGAGCAGATCCAGGCGTACCTCGCCCGGCCGCTCGGCCCCGGGCCGTTCCCCGGTGTGGTGGTGATCCACCACCTGCCCGGCTACGACGAGGCCACCAAGGAGATGGTCCGCAGGTTCGCCGTGAACGGGTATGCCGCGATCTGTCCCAACCTCTACTGGCGCGAGGCGCCGGACGCGTCGCCCGACGACGCCTCCGCGTTCGTGCGCGGGCAGGGCGGGATCGCCGACGAGCAGATCATCCGGGACGTCGGCACGGCCGTCGAAGCACTGCGGGCGCTCGACAACAGCAACGGCAAGGTCGGCGTCATCGGGCACTGCTCGGGCGGCCGGCAGGCGCTGCTGGTCGCGACGGCGCTGCCGGTCGACGCCGCCGTGGACTGCTACGGCGCGTTCGCGCTGGAGCCGCCGCCGGCGAGCTCCGGGTTGAAGATGCAGCCGATCAAGGACCGGCTGGGTGACCTGCGCTGCCCGGTGCTGGGGCTCTTCGGCGACGACGACCAGTTCCCGGCCCCGGCCGAGGTGGCGCGGCTGGCCGAGGCGCTGCAGGCGCTCGGCAAGAGCTTCGAGCACCACAGCTACCCGGGCGCCGGCCACGCGTTCTTCTCCGTGGACCGGCCCAGCTACCGCCCCCAGGCCGCGGTCGACGGCTGGCAGCGGATCTTCGCGTTCTTCGGCCGGCACCTGGAGGGCTGAGCTGTGTGTACGTACGACACCGAGACGGTCGACCTGGAGGGCAGCGGCAAGGGCGCGGACGGCTGGTTCGAGGTGACGCGGGCGGCGGTCTACGTTGATCATCCGCAGCACGCGCCGTTCGGCCACACCTTGAACATCGACTTCGCCAACCCGGCCCTCGGCCCGGCGGCCCGGGTCGCGGTGGAGCTGACCGAGGAGGCGGCGCTGGCGCTGGTGGCGGCCATCCGGACGGCCCTGTCGAACGCCCCGGCCGGCCTGGCGAGCGCCACTGCCCCGGGCCACTGACGCAGCCGAATCCGGGATTCTGCATGATCCGGAAGACTTCGCGCCGAATGGCGGCGTCAAGTCTTCCGGATCATGGAGATGTCCGAACCCAGGGCGCGACCGGGCACAACGGCGGGAGAAATCGGCCGGTCGGGAGAGACGGAACCGCGGGGGAGGGAGCAGGATCGACGGCATGGGCGCTTATCGCGAAACCTACGAGCGGAGCCTTGCCGACCCTCAAGGATTCTGGCGCGACGCCGCCGCCGCTGTGGACTGGAACCGGATGCCGATCCGGGTGCTGGACGGCGACCGCCCGCCGTTCTACCGCTGGTTCCCCGACGCCGAACTCAACACCTGCCACAACGCCCTGGATCGGCATGTCGCCGCCGGACACGCCGACCGGACCGCCCTCATCCACGACAGTCCCGTCACCGGGACCGTCAGCAAGTACACCTTCCGGGAGCTGCGCGACGAGGTGGCGATCTTCGCCGGGGCGCTCCGGCGGCTCGGCGTGGGCCGGGGTGACCGCGTCGTCATCTACATGGCCATGGTGCCCGAGGCCGTGATCGCCATGCTCGCGTGTGCGCGGCTCGGGGCCGTGCACTCCGTCGTCTTCGGCGGCTTCGGGCCGAAGGAGCTCGCCGCCCGCATCGACGACGCGCGGCCGAAGGTCGTCGTCGCCACCTCGTGCGGCATCGAGGCGAGCCGGATCGTCAGGTACAAGCCGCTGCTCGACGCCGCGCTCGCCGAGGCCACGCACCGGCCCGACCACACGATCGTCCTCCAGCGCGAGCAGGCGCCCGCCGACCTGTCCGGCACGGACCTGACCTGGGCGGACGCGGTCAAGGGCGGCACCGCCGCGGAGTGCGTGCCGGTCGCGGCGACCGACCCGCTCTACGTCCTCTACACCTCCGGCACGACCGGCCGGCCGAAGGGCATCGTCCGCGACAACGGCGGCCATGCCGTCGCGCTCGCCTGGTCGATGACCAACGTCTACGCGGTCGGCCCCGGCGACGTGTTCTGGGCCGCCTCCGACGTCGGCTGGGTGGTCGGCCACTCGTACATCGTGTATGCCCCGCTGCTGGTCGGCGCCACCACGATCATGTATGAGGGCAAGCCCGTCGGCACGCCCGACGCCGGGGCGTTCTGGCGGGTGGTCGAGGAGCACGGCGTCAACGTGCTGTTCACGGCGCCGACCGCGATCCGCGCGATCCGCAAGGAGGACCCGGACGGCCGGCACATCCGCCCGATGCCCAGCCTGCGCACCCTCTTCCTCGCCGGCGAGCGGCTCGACCCGCAGACGTATGGGTGGGCCGGCGAGAAGCTCGGGGTGCCCGTCGTCGACCACTGGTGGCAGACCGAGACCGGCTGGCCGATCGTCGCCAGCCCGCGCGGCCTGGAGCCGATGCCGACGAAGGCCGGCTCGCCGTCGGTGCCGGTGCCCGGATACGACGTGCGGGTCCTGCGGCCCGACGGCACCGACGCGCCCGCCGGCGAGGACGGCGCGATCGTGATCCGGCTGCCGCTGCCGCCGGGCTGCCTGCCGACGCTGTGGGACGACGACGAGCGGTTCGTGGCGTCGTATCTCAGCGCGTACCCCGGCGCGTATCTGACCGGCGACGGCGGCCGCTTCGACGAGGACGGCTACCTGTATGTCATGGGCCGCACCGACGACGTCATCAACGTCGCCGGGCACCGGCTGTCGACGGGGTCGATGGAAGAGGTCCTGGCCTCCCACCCGGCGGTCGCCGAATGTGCCGTGATCGGTGTCGACGACGAGTTGAAGGGGCAGGTGCCGCGAGGGTTTGTCGTACTGAAGGCCAACGCCCCGGCAACCGACGGGCTGGTCGACGAGTTGGTCGCCCTGGTCCGCGAACGCATCGGCGCGGTCGCCGCCCTGAAGAGCGTGCAGGTCGTCCCGGCGTTGCCGAAGACGCGCTCGGGCAAGATCCTGCGCAAGACCATGCGCGGCATCGCGGCCGGCCGTGACGAGCCGGTGCCGTCGACAATCGAGGACGCGGCGGTCATCGATGCCCTGAGACCGATCCTGCAAGAGCCACGCTGACAGCGAACACGCTCACAGCGAACCGGGGATCTCAAGGGCGCCGATCGTCCATACCGTCGGGAAGGAGCAAGCCAGGCCCGGGAAGGAGCCCACCGCATGGCCGACCTTGAGATCCCCTTCGACAGTGCCGTCTTCGAGCGGCTACTCGCCAAGCGCATCATCGTGCTCGGCACCGAGGTCAACGACGAGAGTGCCAACCGCATCTGCGGCCAGCTGATCCTCCTGGCCGCCGAGGACTCCGAGAAGGACATCAGCCTCTGGATCAACTCACCCGGCGGCGCCGTGCACGCCGGGATGGCCATCTACGACACGATGCGCTTCATCCGCAACGACGTGTCGACGGTGGTCATGGGCATTGCTGCGTCGATGGGGCAGTTCCTGCTCAGCGCAGGCACCCCCGGCAAGCGGTTCGCGCTGCCGCACTCGCGGGTCGTCATGCACCAGCCGTCCGGCGGTATCGGCGGCACGACGGCCGACATCGCGATCCAGGCGGAGCAGTTGTTGCTGACCAAGCAGATCGTGCAGCGGCTCATCGCCGAGCACACCGGCCAGATCCCGGAACAGATCGAGGCCGACTCCGACCGCGACCGCTGGTTCACCGCGCAGGAGGCGGTGGAGTACGGGTTCGTGGACAGGGTGGTGCAAGGGGCCGAGCAGCTCGCGATTTCTTGATCTCCCGGAGCGGGCGAGCATAGAGTCCGCGATGTGAACATCGACCGCGAGGTGGCGCCCGAGCAGGCCGGATTCGACGCGCGGCGGCTGGCCCGCCTGGACGCCCACTTCGCCGGGTATGTCGACGACGGCCGGCTGGCCGGATGGCAGATCGTCGTCGCGCGTGACGGCAAGGTGGCACACAGCAGCACCTACGGCGCGCGTGACGCCGAGGCCGGCCTGCCGGTCGAGCCGGACACCCAGTGGCGCATCTACTCGATGACCAAGCCCATCACCTCGGTCGCCGCGATGATGCTGTGGGAGGAGGGCCGCTTCGAGCTGACCGACCCGATCAGCCGGTGGCTGCCTGAGTTCGCCGACGTCAGGGTCTACGACAAGGGCTCGGCGAGCCAGCCGTTCACCGTGCCGGCCGTCGAGCCGATCCGCGTCTGGCACCTGCTCACCCACACGTCCGGCCTCACGTACGGCTTCCTGCAGACCTCGGTCGTCGACGCCCTCTACCGCAAGGCCGGTTACGACGTGCTGCCCAAGACCGGCGTCGACCTCGCCCAGGCGTCCCGCGACTGGGCGGCGCTGCCGCTGCTGTTCCAGCCCGGCACGGCGTGGGGCTACGGCGTCTCGACCGACGTGCTCGGCCGGCTCGTCGAGGTAGTCTCCGGCCAGTCGCTGCCCGGCTTCCTGCGGACCCGGATCTTCGAGCCGCTGGGCATGGTCGACACCTGCTGGTCGGTCGAGGCCGGTTCGAAGCGGATGGCGGCGCTGTACGTGCCGGGCCCCGACGGCAGGGCGACGCGGTTCGACCCGATCGGCAAGGCCGCCTTCGAGGAGCCGACCGTCCCGTCGGGCGGCGGCGGCCTCATCTCGACCGCCGCCGACTACCAGCGGTTCATGCAGATGCTCCTGCAGGGCGGCACCCTGGCGGGGGAGCGCCTGCTCAGCAGCCGCACGATCGGGTTCATGACCCGCAACCACCTGCCCGGCGGCGTGGACCTCGACACCCTCCAGACCGGCGGGTTCGCCGAGACGACGTTCGAGGGCATCGGCTTCGGCCTCGGCTTCGCGGTGGTCCGCGATCCGGTGCCGGCGCGTGTGTGGAGCAGCCCCGGCACGTACTACTGGGGCGGCGCGGCGAGCACGGCCTTCTGGGTGGATCCTGTCGAGCGGCTCACCGTCGGCCTCTACACCCAGCTGATGCCGTCCAGCACGTATCCGCTGCGCCCCCAGCTCCGCCAGCTCGTCTACAGCGCGCTCATCGACTAACGATCATTGACCAATGGGCGGATCCGGTCGTCGGACCGCCGGACTCCAGCACGGTCGGCGTCCTGCTCGGGCCGGTCGCCGGCCGGATCGGTGATCGCGGAGGCTCGGCGTTGCCGCGTGGGTTCCGGCCGGCTTGTGGCTCGTGATCACGATGCGTTCGCGATCACGCCGGCACGGTGGCCGCTGTTTCATGATCACGGAGACTTGGTGCACCCCTGGGAGCCTGTTGCGTAATTCGCTGGGACAGCGTTGGCGGCCCAACTACGCGCCGATCTTGGAGTTGTGGCGCCATGAACCTCCGAATTTGTCCGGGTTTGTCAAGGACCACAACTCCAAGATCGGCGCGGTTGTCGGGGTTGACGCGCGAGGGATCCGAATTGCGCGACAGGCTCCCTGGCTGCACAAGCCCTTCGGGATCATGAGGACGTCCGGTTTGGTCGCGTCGGGCAAACAGTGGGAGCGCGCCGGCTGGTTGGGCGTCGACGGCGTCGCTCTGCACCCCTTGTTGTGGACAAGCTGGAGAGGCGGCCTCCACATCGACCCATCCGGATAGCGGGTTTCGGACATGCTCATGATCTGGAAGACTTGACGCTGCTATTGGGCGCGAAGTCTTCCGGATCATGAAGAAGCCGGACAAGATCGCTGAGCTGGTGCGCATGAGCGATCGGCGCCGGCGCGTCGGCCGGATCGGCGACCCATGCACCGCCTCGCGAAGCCGCCAAGCCCGGCTGCGAGCTGTGGAGCCTGGTCGCGGGCCGCCAAGCCCGGCCGCGAGCCGTCAAGTCCGGTCGCGAGTCGTCGAGCCCGGCCGTGGTTGCTGAGCCGGCCGTGGCTGGGGAGATCCGGTGCGGTTGCCGGCGGTCCGGGCGGGCGGCCGCCGGGCCGGGCGGAAAGGGGTTCGGTCCCCGGCGCGGCTGGCACCGCCGGGCCATTCAGGTCCGGGCAACACCCACCGCAGCCGGCGGATGACCGACCGGCCGGCCGGGCAGGCCTCGTGGCTGCACGCCGTCCGCCTGCCCGGCTACGCCCCGACCTTGATCCGGTGGAACGAGGCACGGGCCACGACCTGGCCAACCGCCTCGTGATCCCATCAGCCGGATCACGAAACGCTGCTCTAGACGAACAGCAGGTCGCCGCCGCCGGTGGCGATGTGCACCTTGTGGGCCGAGCCGGCGTCGGTCTTGATCGACCCGCTCTGCTTGCCGCCGTCGAGCTCGGTCTGCAGGGCGTAGGCGTCCGAGGTCAGCCGCATGTTGACGTTCGCGCCGCCGCTGTCGACCCTGATCCGGTCGGGCGCCTGGGTGACCCGCAGCTCGATCGGGCCGCCGCCGGTGCGTGCGTTGAGCTCCGGCGGCGCGAGCGCCTCGCCGTTGAGAGGGCCGCCGTCCGTCGCCACGTCGATGAGGCCGGTCATGCCGTTGAGCGTGACCGCGCCGCCCGAGCTGTCGAGCCGCAGTGAGAGCGTCGACGGGATCTGCAGCTCGTAGGAGATCGAGCAGTTGTTCTTCGGGCAGCCGGTCGAGGCGAGCACCAGCTCCCCGCCCTCCACGGTCTGCTTGCGGCCCGGCTTGTCGCTGCGGTACTGCTGGGTCTCCGTCACCTTGATCGTCGGACCGTTGCCGACGCTCACCTTGATGGTGCCGCCCAGGCTGTTCACCTCGACGACGCTGACGTCTTCCTTGACCTCGTACGTGTTCGTGGCACTCTGCTCCGCCGCGTCCTTGTCGGCCGACGGCGGGGGAGTGCCGGACTCACCGCAGGCGCCGAGGGCGAGCAAGGCGGCGGTGATCGTGATGATCCGCAGTGACTTCACGGGGGACAAGCTTTGCACGCGCCGTGACGGGATCCTCGCTAGGGTATGCACCCATGAATCTTGTCGATGCCGCCTACGCCCGGGCCGAGGCCAACGGATTCGGCCTGTCCTGCGAGCCGCCGGTCGGCCGGCTCCTCGCCGTCCTGGCCGCGGCCCTGCCGCCCGGCGCGCGGGTGCTGGAGATCGGCACGGGCGCCGGCGTCGGGACCGCCTGGCTGGTCTCGGGCCTGCTGCCCCGCACCGACGTCACCGTGACCACCGTCGAGGTCGACCCGGCGACCGCGGCCGTCGCCGCCCGGGAGGACTGGCCGTCCTTTGTGGAGCTGCGGGTCGGCGACGCGCTGGAGTTCCTGGCGGCGGTCGAGGGCGGCTTCGACCTCGTCTTCGCGGACGCGCGTGGCGGGAAGACCGAGGGGCTGGACCGTACCGTCGCGAAGATCAACTCCAGGGGGACGCTCGTGGTCGACGACATGACCGAGATCGACGGGTGGCCGGAGGACTTCAAGGCCGTGCAGCGGGGGGTCCGCCGGGCCCTCGTCGAGCACCCCGATCTGGTGACGGTCGAGCTCGACCACGGATCCGGGGTGGTCGTGAGTGTGAGGCGCTAGCCCAGGGGTAACCCGATGGTCATGTCGACTGACGCGATCGTGCTCCTCAAAGAGGACCACAAGAACATGAGGCGGTTGTTCAAGGAGTTCCAGGCGAACGAGGACGGCCCGGCGACCCGGAAGGCGAAGATCGTCGAGCAGATCCTCGAAGGGCTGACGGTGCACACGTACCTCGAGAACGAGGTCATGTACCCGGAGGTCCGGCGGCTCGTGCCCGACCTGGAGGACGACGTCCTCGAGTCCTATGAGGAACACCACGTGGCCGATGTGCTCTGCATGGAGCTCGCCACGATGGGACCCGAGGACGAGCACTTCGACGCCAAGGTCACGGTCCTCATCGAGAACGTGACCCACCACGTCGAGGAGGAGGAACAGGAGTGGTTCCCGAAGGTCCGCGAGGCCCTCGGCCGTGACGAGCTCCAGGAGCTCGGCGCCAGGATGTTGGAGCTGCGCCCGTCCGCACCGACGAGGCCGACCGAGCCGAAGGCGCTGAAGAAGGCCCTCGACGCCATCCGCGCCTGACCCTTCGAGCCGTCGCCGGTGCACGAGTGACCCGTGCGGGGTCCACCGTGTGTCCGCTGACACCGGTGGCCGGTGCCAGTACCGTCGGAGACGATGAGTGCTGTCGTGCTGGCCCTGCACGGGCTGCTGGTGGACGGGACCGTCGCGACGGTGGAGCCGGTGCTGGCCGGGTGCCTCGCCGCGCACGAACCCCGGCTGGTGCTCGACGTCTCGCAGGTGACGGTCTGCGACACCGTGGGGGCCGCCCTGCTCGTGAGCGTCGCAGACACGGCCCGTGACCGGGGTGGCGAGGTCCGCCTCGCCGCCCCGTCGCCGGCGATCCGCTCGTGGCTCGGCGTCGCGGCCGGGATGAGCGGGATCGCCGTGTTCGGCAGCGTCGACGGCGCCGTCGACGCCGACCCGCGTGACCTGATCGACGCGCTGCCCGCCGCGACCGCCAACTGCGTCGACGAGCGGCCCGCGCTGCGCCCCCAGCGGTCCCGCCGGCGGGTCAGCCTTTCGGGCCGCGCACGATCACGCCGAGGTCCCGCATCACCGCGTCGGTGAGGCCCGGCAACTGGGCCGGCTCGATCGTCACCCCCCGCAGGCTGCTCATCCCGCTCACCTCCGACAGCTGGTTGCCGCGCAGGTCGGCGCCGCGCAGGTCGCAGCTCTCAAACGACATCTGCCGCAGCCGGCAGCCCTGCATGGCGGCCCGGTCGAGCACGCAGTCGCGCAGGACCGTGTTGACCAGCACGCAGCCGACGAACCCGGTCGGACCGGCCGTCGTCACGTCGTCGAGCGTCGCGGCGTCGAGGCGGCAGCCCTCGAACAGCACGTTGCTCAGCTTCGACTCCGCCAGGTGGGCCCAGGTGAGCTTGCAGTTGACGAAGTGGACCCGTTCCAGCGAGAGCCCGGTGAGCCGCGCGGCGGTGAAGTCGACCTTGTCGAACCGGCAGCCGCTCACCGTGACGTCCTCCCAGACCACTCCGTTGAGGTCCAGGTTCTCCAGGTGGGCGCGGCGGAGCCGGGCGTCGATGAGCGTGGTGCGGATGGCGCGGCCGGTCTGCACATGTGCGTCGTTGAGGTTGCCGCCCCACGGCGCGGTGACCGGCTCGAGTTCCCCCGGGTCGAGGGTGGGTAGCTCGATGTCGATGTCGTGCACGGTGCGCAATGCCACGTACCTCACCGTAGAGGGTCCCGCGCCGCGGCGGCACGTAGGCTGACTGGTCATGAGCGATCAGGGGCTGCGGCAGCGAGTCGACGGGCGGACCCTGCGTGCCGAGCGCACCCGGCGCGCGATCACCGACGCGCACCTCGCGCTGCTGGAAGAGGGCGAGCTCAAGCCGACGGCCGAGCGGATCGCCGAGCGGGCGGGGGTGTCCCTGCGTGCACTGTGGACCAACTTCAAGGACATGGAGCGGCTGTTCGCCGCGGCCGGCGAACGCCTGATGGAGCGCCAGGTCGCGGAGTTCCGCCCGGTGCCGCCGGAGCTCCCGCTGCCGCGCCGGATCGAGTTGTACTGCGAGCAGCGTGCCCGCCTGCTGGAGCTGATCGCGCCGGCCGCGCGTGCCGCGCGGATCCGGGAGCCGTTCTCGGCGCAGCTGCGGCGAAACCGCGAGTGGTACATCAACACCGCCCGCGAGGAGGTCGAGACGCTCTTCGCCGCCGAGCTCGCCGCCGCCGGTGACGCGCGGTCCGAGGTGCTCGACGCGCTGACGGTGGCGGTGACGTTCACCGGCTGGTCGATGTGGCGTGACGATCTGCACCTCGACGTGCCGTCCGCCACGGCGGTGCTGCGGCGGGTCGTGAGTGCGCTGTTACCCGACGCATCGACGGCATAAGTTTGCCTTAGACCGCTGTTAAATCGGCATCGGTGCACGACTCGGACACGGTACGGCTGCCTAGGCTTCGCAAGAGTTGGTTCCGTCTGTGCCTTGGAGGCTCCTGGTGTCAGCGTTCGGCGACGGTCGTCCGGACTCGTATCACCCCTACGAGCCGCACGAGCCCAATGAGCCCTACGCTCCCGCCGGGGAGGAGCACGTGCCGCAGCACCGGCGCGGCTCGCGCCTGGTGCTCGCCGTCGGCGTCGGCGTGGCCGCCCTGCTCGTCGTCGGTGCCGCCACGGTCGGCGGCTCGCTGCTGCTGGGCCGCTTCTCGTCCTCGTCCGCGGATACCGCCACCGTCGCGGGTGCCGCGTCGTCGGAGTCCGCCGGTGACCCGTCGGCCGACGCGTTCGCCGAACCGGACGCCCTGGGCGCCGCGCCCAGCCCGGCCGAGGCCACGACCGCCTCCCCGGCACCCGGCCCGACGACGTCTTCGGCGCCGGCGAAGACGCAGACCACGCCGCCGGCGAAGCCGAAGACGACCGCCGCGGTCCCGGCCAACGCGAGCTATGAGGCGCAGGTCCTCGCGATCGCGAACAACGAGCGCGCGAAGGCGGGCTGCAAGCCGCTCGCCGCCAACACCAAGCTCGCCACCGCGGCCCGCAAGCACTCCGCCGACATGGCCGCCCGCGACTACTTCTCCCACGACACCCCCGAGGGCGTCGACTTCGCCACCCGGATCAGCAACGAGGGTTACCGCTGGTCGGGCGCCGCGGAGAACATCGCCAAGGGCCAGCGCACGCCCGAAGAGGTCATGAAGGCGTGGATGAACAGCTCCGGGCACCGGGCCAACATCCTCAACTGCAACCTCAAGGATCTCGGCGTCGGCCTGGCGTACCAGGGCAAGACCGCGATCTGGACCCAGGACTTCGGCACTCCTCGATGATCATTCATTGATTCGTACCACTCGGTAGGTTGACTCGTCCGTCCGGCGGTTGCGTGCCGGGCGGACGGCGGGCACCGTACACGTGGTTGTCGCGGCGGGTGGCGAATTGCTCACGGACATGCCAGACTCACCGCGATCAGTACCTATGGTGCCCGTGCGGATTACTCACGTTCCTCTCCGACGGGCGCGCTCCACCCGCAACTCGATGTGATCTTCGCGGTTCGAGCAAGGGGAAGAGAAACGTGACCGTTGCACCTCCCCGCCGGCGGCTCGCGGCGTTCGCCGCGATGGCACTCGTGGGCATCGGACTGGCGGTGGTCGACGCCTCCCCGGCGGCTGCCGCCGGCGTCGGCTACGTCCGGCTCGCGCACCTGTCGCCCGACACTCCCGCCGTCGACGTCTACCTGAGCTCGGTCTCGGGGGCTGTGCCGCAGCAGAAGTTCCCGGCGGTCGGTTACGGCGTGGTGTCGAAGTACCTGCCGCTGCCGCCCGGGACCTATGCCGTGGCGATGCGCTCGCCCGGCGCCGCCGCGGACAGCGCTCCGATCCTCAGCGCCCAGGCCACGGTCGAGGAAGGCAAGGCCTACACCGTGGCCGGCGTCGGCAGGTTCGCCGACCTCGGCCTGCGGGTGATCGTCGACGACCTGGGCCTGCCCGACGCGGGCAAGGCCAAGGTTCGGGTCGTCCAGGCGTCCGTGCGGCAGCCGGTCCTCGACGTCGCCGTCTCCAACGGGACGAAGATCGCCGACGGCGTGCAGTTCGCCACCACGACCTCGTACCAGACGGTCGACCCGGGCCGGTGGACGCTGCGGCTGTCCGCGCCTGACGCGTCGGCCTCGGCGACGACCGTCACCGCGCCGCTCAAGGCCGGCAGTGTGTACTCGCTGATCGTCCTCGACGGCAAGAACGGCCTGACCGCGCAGTTGCGCACCGACGCGTCGAGCGGCGGTGTCCCGGCGGGCGGCGTCGACACCGGTGGTGGCGGCACGGCGGACGAGGACCGGGGCGCGGGCGCCTGGCTGCCGATCGGCGCCGCCGCGGCGCTGCTGCTCGCGGTCGCCGGCGGCCTGTTCCTGCGGCGGGCCCGGATGCGCGCCCGTTCGTAAGCTGCGGTCATGCGTACGTCGAACGGGCGGGTCGTCAGGCATCGAGCGTTTCGCCTGACCTCCGCCCGCCGGCGCACGGTCACCCTGATCCTGTGTGTGCTGGCCCTCGCCGCGCCGGTCTACGTCGGTGCCGCGACCCTCGTCGGCCGGCGGGTTGATCTCGACGCCGGCGAGTCGACGTGGATCGTGCCGAACAGCATCGATCTCTCGTCCGAGGTGGCTGACGACGGCACCCCACCGAGCCGGCTGCGGATCCCGTCGCTGAGGGTCGACACCGCCCTGGAGTCGCTGAACATGGACGCGGCGGGCGTGCTGGCCAGCCCGAAGGCCTACGGCGAGGCGGGGTGGTTCGCGCAGGGGACGGTCCCGGGTGATCCCGGACCGGCGGTGTTCGCCGGTCACGTCGACTCGAAGACCGGCCCGGCGGTGTTCTACAAGCTGCACCAGCTCAAGGCCGGCGACAAGGTCGAGGTGCGCCGGGGCGGGACCTGGCTGACGTTCTCCGTGACGGCGAGCGAGCACTACGCGAAGGCGAAGTTTCCCAGCAGCCGGGTCTACGGCCCGACGCCGGTGCCGGAACTGCGGCTCATCACCTGCGGTGGTGAGTTCGACGCCGGTCGCCACTCCTACCGCGACAACATCGTGGTCTACGCGGTGCTGCAGTGAGGGAAAGTTTTGGGTCGGTGTGCCAGGTCGCCTCGCGGCGATAGGCGCGACACGGCTCCAGCCGAACGGTATTCCGTGAAGGCAGTGTGGTGAGGCCCGGGGACACACAGCACACCGACTTGAGCAACAGTAGCGCGCTCACCACCCGCCGTCCCGGGAACCGAGGATGGGAGAAATCACAGGAGTTTCTCCTGGATTCGGGATTAGCCGCGGTGACTACAGCAAAGCCGCGGCCCGGGCCACGGGGACGAACCCGCGCCGGCTCCCGTGCGCGGGCGACGACTGGATGCGGCGCCGGAGCGCAGACCGCGTCGGGCGCCACGTCCTGATCCTCGCGCTGGCAGCTGGCGGGCTGCTGGCTGCGGCGACGGTCGGCGTGGCGCCCGGTTCTGTGGTCCTGGTGGTGCCTCTGCTGCTGGTCCTGCTCGCCTGACAGGCGGTCTGGGTCGTGGTGCTGCGCCGGCGGGATGCGCCTGCCTGGCTGGTGGCCGTGGTCGGCGCGGTGGTCCTGGCGTGGCCGCTGGCCACCGCGCTGCCGCTGGCGGGCTGATCGGACGCCGAGGAGGGCGCCGGGTCAGCGACCGGCGAGGAGCCGGTTCACGGCCATGTCGACGTCCAGGTGGTCGGTCTCGTGGCCGCGAGGCACGACACTGTACGTGCGGCGCAGGAACCTGACCAGGACACTGCGCGGCACCTCGAACAGTGCGTTGCCGTCCGGCGAGGACAGCGCGAGAGCGACGAAGTCGCCACGCGGCCCGTTCCACGGCCAGACCCGCACGTCCCCGATGCCCGCCGGCTCGTCCAGCCCGGTGAACAGCAGTTCACGTGCGAACGACCAGCTGACCGGCTCGCCGCCCGCGGATTCCGCGTGGAAGAGCACGTGCACCGCGTACGGGTCGTTCGGGTCGTAGCGCAGGCTGGCTCGCACCGGCAGCGCGGTCGCGTCGGGCGCGACGAGTCGTAGGGATGTTTCGACCTCGACGGTCGACGGTCGGATAGCGCTCATGTCGTACTCCCCCCGGCACCGCTGCGGAGCATGCCGTGCCCCGCCTCTCCTATGTTGAGGCGATTCCCAGTGTTACGGGTAGTGATTCTACGATCTCACTCTGTAGTGTTTCTGGGCCCGATTTGCCGTGAACCGAACATCATGCGACCGATGTCGGGTTTCGTGGGCGTGACCGGGGTCCTTGACGTGGCCCATGGGCCGTTCGTCAATTCATTCCGGTAACGTCCAGTGGTCCGTGGGAGTGACGGGTTAAGGAGTGAAGGGAACGATAAATGCGCGACAGTGAGGTGGACGGGTCGGGCGTTACGCCTGATTCCGGGCCGTCTGCCGCACGCGAGGGTGACTTCCGGCGTGTCGCTGTCGGCGGTGTTCCCGATCCTGGCGGTAAAGGCCCCGGTGTGAACTCTCCTGCTGCCTGGCGGTTGCGGACCGCTCGCATACGGGCCCATGTGCTGCGCTGGCGCCGCCGATTGCACTCCACCAGGGTGGGCCGTTTCGGGGTGAAGATCGCCGTTGCCCTGATCGGCACCCTCGTCATCGCCGTCGGTGTGGTGCTGCTGCCGTTGCCGGGCCCGGGCTGGGTGATCATCCTGGGTGGCCTGGCCATCCTGGCGCTGGAGTTCCACTGGGCCAAGCGCCTGTTGCATTTCACGCGCGAACAGTTGTTGCGCTGGACCCGGTTGGTCCGGGAGGGTTCCTGGCTGGTACGGATCGTCTCCGTGGGCGGCCTGCTCCTGGTGGTCGGTGGGGCGTTGCTGCTGTCGCTGAGGATGCTCGCCTGACTCCACATCTGCGATCGTCAGCGCTGCGGGGTGAGTCGTGGCCATCCTGCCGGGGTGGATGCCACTGGTTCCATCCCGGCGGTCTGTCCGTCGGGTTATCGCGTGTCGCCTTTACCGATCGTGCGCGTTTGTGTTGTATGCGTTTCGTGACGGGCTGATTTCGACACCCAGCGCGCGAGAAGGCTACGGTGGGAGTAATCTCGCCCGGAACCAGGCGTAGCATGTCGCCAAGTATCTTGTTTGTGTCCGAATGATGCGGCCGGTGCACTCGGTGCCGAGGTCCGGATCGATTCTGTACACATCGGTTCTGTACACATGGGTACCACCCGAGGAAAGGCCACTCATGGCAAAACGCGTCATCCACGAGCTGATCGACGACATCGACGGCAAGCCCGCCGCCGAGAGTATCGTCTTCGCGCTCGACGGCGTGCAGTACGAGATCGACCTGTCCGCCGCCAACGCCGCGAAGCTGCGTGACGCGGTGGCGCCGTTCGTCGCCGCCGCGACGAAAATCGGACGGGGTGGCGTCGTGGCCACCTCGCGCGGCCGGGAGGTCCGCGGTCGCAGCGTCACCCGCGGCGACCGCGACCAGAACCGTGCGATTCGGGAATGGGCGCAGGCGAAGGGGATCGAGGTTTCCGACCGGGGCCGGATCAAGCAGGACATCGTCGATCGCTACCACGCCGAGGCCGGTCGTTAGCCGCAACGGCAAGCAACCGTCGGCGCGGTCGTGCCGTCGTGGTCGTGGCCCGTTCCCACGCCCGGCGGCCGGTCGCGCCGATCGCTTTGTCGACGCACGGAACCTCGCCGCCGGAATGCAACGCCGGGAATGCCGCCGATGATCACCGCCGGCGTCCCTGGAATTACCGGTGGTGCCGACGCCGATCGATTCGCAAATCCGCGTCGAAACGCGACGGGCCGCGACCCTGCCAGGGTCGCGGCCCGTCGCGTATTTCGGGGTGGGGCTACTAGGCGGAGGCCAGCTCCCGGTTCGCGGTGCCGATTTCGATCTTGCGCGGCCGGGCCTTCTCGGCCACCGGGATGCTCAGCGTGAGCACGCCGTTGTCGTAGTTCGCCTCGAGCCGGTCGGTGTCGAGGCTGTCGCCCAGGACGAGCCGGCGGGTGACGGTGCCGGTCGCACGCTCGGTGATCACGCGGCGCAGGCCCTCGCGCTGGGCGCGGGTGCGCTCGGCGCGGACCGTGAGCACGTTGCGGTCGACGGTCGCGTCGATGCTGGCCGGGTCGACGCCGGGCAGGTCGATCTCCACGTAGAAGGTGTCGCCGTCGCGGTACGCGTCGAGCGGTGCGCTCGCGCCGCGGCGGGTGGAGTCGAAGAACTGGCCGGCGAAGGTGTCGAAGTCCCGGAACGGTGCGGTGCGCAGCAACATGATGTGTCCCTCCAAGGTTGAGCCCCTGTCGCTCAACCCTTACAACCGGGGACGTTTCCGAGACCTTCCGTCATGACACGTGACGTGTGCCACCCGGCGTTGTGGACAGCCGGGTCGGGCTGCGTGGGCTACTGCAGCAGGTCGGCAATCGTGATCGGGAGCTTGCGGACGCGGATGCCGGTGGCGTGGTACACCGCGTTGGCCACGGCGGCCGCCGTGCCCACGATGCCGAGCTCGCCGATGCCCTTCGAGCCCATCGGATTCAGGTGCGGATCGTCCTCGTCCAGCCAACCGACCTCGATCCGCGGCACGTCGGCGTTGACGGCCACGTGATAGCTCGCCAGGTCGTCGGTGACGTAGTCGCCCGTGCGGGAGTCCATGATGCTCTGCTCGAGCAGCGCCATCGAGAGGCCCATCGTCATGCCGCCCAGGAGCTGTGACCGGGCCGTCGTCGGGTTGACGATCCGGCCCGCCGCGAACATGCCCAGCAGGCGGCCGACGCGGATCTCGCCCGTGTAGGCGTCCACCCTGACCTCGCAGAACTGTGCCCCGAACGCATGCCGGGCGTAGGGCTCCCGCGACGACACCTCCGGCGTGGTGTCGGCCCGGACGGCGACGCCCTCCGACGGGACACGCCCGTGGAAGTCCCGGTCGATCCGTTCCCGTACGAGACGGCACGCCTTCGTCACCGCCCAGCCCCACGACGACGTGCCCATGGAGCCGCCGGCGACCGGTGCCGGGCCGATGTCGCTGTCGCCGACCGTGATCTCCACGCACGGCAAGGCCACGCCGAGCGCGTCGGCGGCGATCTGGCGCAGGACCGTGCGGGCGCCCGTGCCGATGTCCGCCCCGTTGACCTCGACGTCGAAGTGGTCGTCGGCGGTGGCCCGGACGGTCGCCGTCGACGGCCACGTGATCGCCGGGAACGTCGACGCCGCGACGCCGGTGCCGATCAGCCACTGTCCCTCGCGGCGAATGGCGGGGCGCGGGTCCCGGCCCTCCCAGCCGAACCGCTCGGCGCCCTCGCGCAGGCACTCGACGAGGTGCCGGCTGCTGAACGGCATGCCCTCCTCCGGGTCGGTCCGCGTGTCGTTGTCGATGCGCAGCCGCACCGGGTCCCAGCCGCCGGCCACGGCCAGCTCGTCGATCGCCGACTCGAGGGCGAACGACCCGGGGGACTCGCCGGGTGCGCGCATCCAGATCGGTGGCGGCACGTCGAGGGCGACGACGCGATGCGAGGTGGCGCGGTTCGGCGCCGCGTACATGATCCGGCTGATGACGGCGCTCTGCTCGACGAACTCGGCGATCTTCGACGTCTGGCTCACCGCGTCGTGGGCGATCGCGACCAGCCGCCCGTCCAGGTCGGCGCCGAGCCGGATCCGCTGGATGGTCGGTGTGCGGTAGCCGACCGTGGAGAACAGCATCTTCCGGGTCATGGCGAGCTTCACCGGCCGGCCCACCTGCCGCGACGCCATCGCGGCGAGCACCGCGTTGACACGTGCGGTGCCCTTGCTGCCGAACCCGCCGCCGACGTGCTCGTTGACCACCCGCACCAGCTGCGGCGGCAGCTCGAACAGGCCGGCGAGGGTGTCCTTGACGGTCGAGGAGGACTGTGAGGAGTCGAAGACGACCAGGTGCCCGCGCTCCCAGAACGCGGTCGTGGCGTGCGGCTCCATCGGGTTGTGGTGCTCGGCCGGGGTGCGGTAGGTCGCGTCGACCCGCACCGGGGCGTCCTCGAACCCGGCGTCGAAGTCGCCGACCGCGGTGCTGCCGACGTAGCCGGCGTTGACCACCTCCGGGTGGTACAGGCCGGGGTGGTCGGTACGCAGGACGGTGTCGGCGGGTTCGATCCTGGCGTGGACCACCACCGCGTCGGCGCCCTCACGGGCGCTCTCCAGCGACGTGGCGACGACCAGCGCGACGATCTGGCCGTGGAACCGGATCTCGGGTCCCTGCAGGACCAGCATCCCCGGGTCGCCGGCCGGTTGGAGCCGGGGCGCGTTGGCGTGCCACAGCACGGTGAGGACGCCGTCGACGGCGAGCGCCGGTGAGGTGTCCACGGAGGTCACCCGGCCCTTGGCGAAGGCGGCCTGCACCGGCCAGGCGTACACGGCGCCCGGCACCGGATGGTCGACGGCGTACGGTGCGTGCCCGGTCACCTTGTCCCGCGCCTCGACCCGCGGCATCGGCTCGCCGATGCCGCGCGTCCGGACCGGGCCGACCTGTGCGACGCTCACCAGTTCGCCTCCGTCATCTTGCGCAGGACCGCCACGGTGAGGTTCCGCACCAGCGGTACCTTGAAGGCGTTGTCCCGCAACGGACGCGCGCCGGCCAGTTCCTCGTCGGCGGCGCGCTCGAAGGTGTCCACGGTGGCCGGTGCGCCGCGCATCGCCCGCTCCGCGGCCCACGCACGCCACGGCAGGTGGGCGACGGCGCCGTAGGCCAGCCGCACGTCGTGGACGATGCCGTCGCGCACGTCGAGGGCGGCGGCGACCGACGCGGTGGCGAACGCGAACGACGCCCGGTCCCGGACCTTGCGGTAGGTCGACGTGGCCGCCATCGGCAGCGGTGGCAGTACGACTCCCGTCACTAACGAGCCGTGCGGCAGGTTCGTGTCCCGTTCCGGTCGTTCGCCCGGGCGGCGGTAGAAGTCGTGGATGCTGAAGCTGTCCGGACCGTGCGGGCCGTAGGTCTCGATCGAGGCGTCCATAATGGACAGTGCGACCGCGAGGTCCGACGGGTTCGTGGCGATGCACTGCGGCGACGAGCCCAGGATCGCGAGGTCCCGGTGATCGCCCTCGCGGGCCGCGCAGCCCGCGCCGGGGTCGCGCTTGTTGCACGCCTTGGTGACGTCCTGGAAGTACCGGCACCGGGTGCGCTGGAGCAGGTTCCCGCCGACCGTCGCGCGGTTGCGCAGTTGCCCGGACGCGCCGGACAGCAGCGCCAGCGACACCGCGGGGAACCTGGTCCGCAGGTCGCGGTCGGCCGCCAGGTCGCTGTTGGACACCAGGGCGCCGATGCGCATACCGCCGTCCGGCAGCGCCTCGATGTCGCGGTACGGCAGGTCGTTCACGTCCACCACGAGGTCCGGGCAGGCCACCCCGAGCTTCATGAGGTCGACGAGATTGGTGCCGCCGGCGAGGTACACGGTGCCCGGCCGGACCATGGTGGCGAGGGCGGCGGCCGGTTCGCCGACCCGTTCGTAGGCGAACGGTTTCACCGGCCCGCCACCTCCTCGACGGCCGCGACGATGTTCACGTAGGCACCGCAGCGGCACAGGTTGCCGCTCATCCGTTCCCGGATCTCCGCCTCGTCGAGCTTCACGGACTCCTCGGTCACGTCGGCGGTGAGGATGCTGGGCCAGCCGCGCTCGACCTCGTCGAGCATCCCGACCACCGAGCACACCTGCCCGGGTGTGCAATAGCCGCACTGCAGCGCGTCGTGCGCCACGAACGCCTCCTGCACCGGGTGGAAGCCGTCGCCGACGCTGAGCCCTTCGACGGTGGTCACCTCGGCGTCGCGGACGCCGGCCGCGAGGATGAGGCAGCTGTTGACCCGCCGGCCGTTCAGCAGCACCGTGCAGGCCCCGCACTGCCCGTGGTCGCAGCCCTTCTTCGTGCCCGGCAGACCGAGATCCTCGCGCAGCACGTCGAGCAGGGTGGCCCGGTTGTCCACGGACAGCTCGTGCTCGTGGCCGTTGACGTGGAGGATCAGGTCGCTCGTCAGTCGTGTGTCACCCACGACGGGGGTGCTGCCCGGCGCGACCGCGACCATGCCGGTGTCACCCGCGAGATCACCCCGGCCGTCCTGTTGACCTCAAGTGCGCTTCAGGTCGGACGCTGGGCGCATGCGTGTGATCGAGGTGGCCCGGTTCGGCGGGCCGGAGGTGCTCGTCCCGAAGGAGGTTCCCGACCCCTTCCCGGGGCTGGGCGAGGCGATCGTCGACGTCGCGGTCGCCGACACCCTGTGGCTGGAGACGATGGTCCGCGCCGGGGGCGGCGGCGCCGTGTTCCCGGTCGAGTTGCCGTACGTGCCGGGTGTCGGCGTCGCGGGGACGGTGTCGACGGTGGGCGGCGGCGGGGTCGATCCGCAGTGGATCGGGCGGCGGGTGATCGTGCGGACCGGCCACACGGGCGGCTACGCCGCGAAGGCCGCGGTGCCCGCCGCCGACCTGGTCCCGGTGCCCGACGCCGTCGACCTGTACGACGCGGCGGCGGTGATCCACGACGGCGCGACCGCCCTGGCGCTCGTCGACGTGGTGAAGATCGTGGCGGGGGACCGGGTGCTGGTGACCGCCGCCGGTGGCGGCATGGGAACGCTGCTGGTGCAGCTGGCGCGCGCGAGCGGCGCGACGGTGGTCGGGGCTGCCCGCGGTACCGCCAAACTCGACCGTGTCCGGGCACTCGGCGCCGACGTCGTCGTCGACTACTCGGAGCCGGACTGGGTCGACAAGGTGTGGGAGGCCACCGGCGGCCTCGACGTGGTGCTCGACGGGGCCGGCGGCGACTACGGCCGGGCCGCGTTCGACCTGGTCGTCGAGGGCGGCCGGTTCTCGGCACACGGCACGCCCGCGGGCGGGTTCGCGGTGGCCGACGCCGAGGTGGCGCGGGCGCGCGGGATCACCGCCACCGGCATCGAGGCGGTGCAGCTGCGTCCCGAGCGGTTCCGCGCCTACCTCGGCCGGGCACTCGCCGAGGTGGCGGCCGGCCGGATCAGGCCCGTGGTCGGGCAGGAGTTCCCGCTGGAGCGGGCCGCCGACGCGCACCGCGCGATCGAGGACCGCACCGCCGTCGGCAAGACGCTCCTGACAGTCGCATGAGACGACCGACGCCCCGATCGAGCGGATCGCCGCCACGGTGGGCTTCGAGACGCCGGTGACGTTCCGCCACCATTTCGCGAACACCATGCGTACCTCCCCGTCCGCATATCGGCAGGCGTTCCGGACCGGCATCGGGTAGCGTCGCTCGTCGTGTCGGCATGGGTGACGCTCGTCGGGCTCGGGTTCCGGCGGTGGTCGACCTACCGGCTGGCGGCGTTCGCCGGGGCGTTCACCAACACCGTCTTCGGGCTCATCCGCGCCGCGGTGATCGGGGCCGCCGTCGGCGTGGCGGGCGGCACGCTCGGCGGCTACGACGCGATGACCGGCGCCACCTACGTGTGGCTCGGCCAGGCGCTCATCGGCCCGATCTACTTCTTCGCCTGGACGGAGCTCGCCGAGCGGATCCGCACCGGGGACGTCGCCGTCGACCTGGCGCGCCCGGTCGACCCGATGCTCGCGTATCTCGCCGCCGACCTCGGCCGGGCGGCCTTCGTGCTCCTGCCGCGCGGGCTGCCGCCGCTGCTGGTCGGTGCCGTCGTGACCGGCCTGGCGCTGCCGGGCACGCCGCTGCCGTACGTCCTCGGGCTGCTCAGCGTCGTGCTCGCCATCGGGGTGTCGTTCGCCTGCCGGTGGCTGGTCAACCTCACCGCGTTCTGGCTGCTGGACCTGCGCGGCCCGATGACGCTGTACCTGCTGCTGACCGGCGTCATGTCCGGGCTCGCCGTGCCGGTGCACTGGTTCCCGCCGTGGCTCGCCGCGATCGCCGAGGTCACGCCGTTCCCGTCGATGCTGCAGGTCCCCGTCGACGTGCTCACCGGCCGGCTCACCGGCACCGCCGCGCTGCTCGCCGTCGCGGTCCAGGCGGCGTGGGTCGGCGGGCTGCTCGGCGCGGGCCGGCTCGTCTTCGGCATCGGCACCCGTAAGCTGGTGGTGCAGGGTGGCTGACCCGTACCTGACGCTCGTCGCCCTGCGGATGCGGGCGCAGACCACGTATCGCGGATCGTTCGCCATCGAGGTGGTGGCGAGCGTCGGCGCCACGGTGAGCGGCCTGCTGGAGATCTACGTCATCTTCGCCAACGTGCCGGTGCTCGGCGGCCTCACGTTCGAGGCGGCGCTGCTCGTGTTCGCGCTGGGGCACATCGCGTTCAGCCTCGCCGACCTCGTCGTGGGGCACCTCGACACGCTGCCGTCGTACCTGCGGACCGGGACGCTCGACGCGTTCCTGCTGCGGCCGCTGCCGGTGCTCGTCCAGCTCGTCACCGCGGACCTGTCGCTGCGCCGGCTCGGCCGTACCGCCGCCGGGTCCGTCCTCGCGGCGGTGGCGCTGGCCCGGTCCGACATCCGGTGGGACGCGGCGGACGTGGCCCTCGTCGCGCTGACGGTGTGCTCCGGCACCGCCATCTTCGCGGCGCTGTTCGTGTGCGCCGCCGCGGTCCAGTTCTGGCTCGTCGACGGCACCGAGTTCACGTCGTCGTTCACCTACGGCGGGAACTATGCGGCACAGTTCCCGGCGAGCGTCTACGGTGTGCCGTTGCGGACGCTGTTCACGTTTGTGGTGCCAGCGGCGTTCGCCGCCTACCTGCCGGTGCTCACACTGCTCGGCCTGCCGGCGCCGGGTGGGCTGCCGCCGTGGATCGGCTGGTGCACGCCGGTGGCCGCCGCGGCGGTCTGGGTGGTCGCGCTGCTGGGCTGGCGGGCGGGGCTGCGGCATTACACGGGGACGGGGTCATGATCATCGAGGTGGAAGGGCTGCGCCGCCGGTTCAAGGCGGTCACGGCCGTCGACGGGCTCACGTTCACGATCCCGGCCGGGGCCGCGGTCGGCTACATCGGCGCGAACGGCGCCGGAAAATCCACGACGATCAAGATGCTGACCGGCATCCTCAAGCCCACCGAGGGCGTCGCGCGGACCTGCGGGCTCGAGCCGCTGCGGCACCGCCGGCAGCTGGCCCGGCGGATCGGCGTGGTCTTCGGGCAGCGCAGCCAGCTGTGGTGGGACCTGCCGCTGCGCGACTCGTTCCGCGCCCTCGCGGCGATCCACCGGCTGGCCCGGCCGGCCGCCGCGAGCCGGCTGGCCGAGCTGGCCGAGCGACTCGATCTCGGCGAGTTCCTCGACACCCCGGTCCGGCAACTCTCGCTGGGGCAGCGCATCCGCGGCGAGGTCGCCGCCGCGCTGCTGCACTCACCGGAGCTGCTGATCCTCGACGAGCCGACCATCGGGCTCGACGTGCTGAGCAAGGAGCGGCTGCGCGTCTTCCTCATCGAACAGCGCGCCCTGCACGGCACCAGCCTGTTCCTCGCCACCCACGACATGGACGACGTGCACCGGCTCACCGAGCGCGTCCTCGTCGTCGACCACGGCCGCCTCGCCTTCGACGGCACGCTCGCCGGCCTGACCGAGCAGGTCGGCGCCGAACGGATCGTGGTGCTCGACCTCACCGAGCCCGCCGGTCCGCTCGACGGCGTGCCCGGCGCGCGGCTGGCCGGGGTCGAGGGCGGCGGGCTGCGGCAGCGACTGTCGTTCAGGCCCGGCGAGACCACGGTCGCGGCGATCCTCACCGCCGTGGCGGCCCGGGCCCAGGTGCACGACCTGACGATCGAGGAGCCGGACATCGAGGCGGTCGTCCGCCGCCTGTACCTGAGCCGCGAGCCCCGATCGTGACCGCTCCGGAGCGCAGCGCGGAGGGGCTCGACACGCGCGGCTTGGCGCTCGCGATCCGATGCCTGCGGGTCGCGTACGTGGTCGGCCGGGGGCTGCTACGGTCGGCGCCGTGACGATGAACGGTGCGGACGTGCTGCGAGCAGTGGCGCTCGTGCGGGAGGCGTTCGGCGACGTGCCGGACGACGGCTGGGACCGGCCGGCCGGCACGCTGTCGTGGACGTGCTGGGAGACGGTCGAGCATATGGCCGACGACCTGTTCGCCTACGCCGGGCAGATCGCGCCCGGTGACCCGCCCCAGGAGGGCTACCTGCCGTTCGTGTGGCAGTCGATGCGCGACGGCGGTCCGTCGAGCACGATCTTCGTCGAGCGCTCCGCCGGCACACCCGGCCTGCTGCGCTCCCTCGAGGCGTGCGGGGCCATGCTGGCCGGGGTCGTCGACGCGGCACCACCGACCCGGCGCGGCTGGCACACCTACGGCATCAGCGACCCCGCGGGCTTCGCCGCGATGGGGGTCATCGAGGTGCTGGTCCACGCCTGGGACGTGGCCGACACCGTCGGCCGGTCCTGGAAGCCGCCCGCGGATCTCTGCCGGGCGGTGCTCGACCGGCTGTTCGTCGACGTGCCCGACCACGCGGACCCGTGGGAGGCACTGCTGTGGGCCACCGGCCGCGGCGAGCTGCCCGGGCACCCGGCCCTCGCGTCGTGGCGCTGGGACGGCCGGCCCCTCGCCGAACGCGGCTAGCGCGGCATCCGTCGACGTCGACCGGCGTCACAGGACATTTGTCACGGCCGGCCGGAGACGGACAACTCTGCCCGGGCGCTTCCGCCGGACCTACGGTTTCCGGCATGGACGCGGTCGCGCTCGAGAAATTGTCATACGCCTACGGCACAGTGACGGCCGTGGAGGACGTCACGTTGCGGGTCGCCGCCGGTGAGGTCGTCGCAGTCCTCGGGCCCAACGGCGCCGGGAAGTCGACGACGCTGCTCATGCTGCTCGGGCTCCTGCCGCCGCGCACCGGCAGCGTCCGGCTCTTCGGCGACGCGCCGCAGCGGGCGGTCGCCGCCGGCCGGGTCGGCGCCATGCCGCAGGTCGGCGGGCTGCTGCCCAGGTCCACGATCGGTGACCTGCTGAGGTTCCTCCACGATGTGTATCCCCATCCGATGCCGGTCGACGAGGCGCTGGACCTCGCCGACCTGACCGGGCTCGCCGGGCGGACGGTGGAGAAGCTCTCCGGCGGGCAGGCGCAGCGGCTCCGCTTCGCGATGGCCGTCGTCGGCCGGCCCGACCTGCTGGTGCTCGACGAGCCGACGGCGGCGCTCGACGTCGCGGCGCGGCGGGCGTTCTGGGCCGCGATGCGCGGTTACGTGTCGCACGGCCGCACCGTGCTGTTCTCCACGCACTACCTGGAGGAGGCCGACGACAACGCCGACCGCATCGTGGTCCTCGACCGCGGCCGGGTCATCGCCGACGGGACCGCCGCCGAGGTCAAACGGCGGGTCGACGTGCGGACCGTGAGCGTCCGTCTCGAAGAGCAGGATTATTCGGTACTGCCCGGGGTCGTCGCCGTCGCCGAGCGGCACGGCCGGGCGGTGCTCACCACCACCGACGCCGACGCCACCGTGCTCGCCCTCGCCGAGGCCGGGCTGCTGCGCGACGTGGAGGTCACCGGCGCGGATCTGGAAGAGGCCTTTCTCGCGCTCACGCACCGGGAGGCGTGATGCTGCCGTATGTCCGGCTCGAGTTGCGCCGGCTCGCCCGGACGCCGGGGATGCTCGTCTACTCCGTCGTGATGCCGTTGCTGAGCTACCTGATCTTCACCAACATCACCTCGATCACCGGCCAGGACAAGGCGGCCGCCGCGACCTACACGATGGTGTCCATGGCGGGCTACGGCGCGATCGGCGCCCTGCTCAACTACTCGTCGGGGCTCGTCGTCGACCGCTCGATCGGCTGGCTGCGGCAGCTGCGGCTGACCCCGCTGTCGCCGGTCAAGGTGGTGCTCGGCAAGGGCATCACCGCGCTGGCCACCGGCATCTTCCCGGTCATCGCCCTGTGCGCCGCCGCCGTCGTGATCAACGGCGTGCAGTTGCGCACCGGGCAGTGGCTCACGATCGTGCCGCTGCTGTGGCTGGGTGCGCTGCCCTTCGCCCTGCTCGGCATCGGCCTCGGATACCTGGCGACGGCACAGACCGTACAACCGCTGAGTCTCCTGGTGTATCTCGGGTTCTCCATCACCGGTGGCCTGTGGCTCCCGCTCGACCTGCTGCCGGGATGGCTCGCGTCGGTCGGGCAGTGGCTGCCGACGTATGCCTACGCGGACCTGTCGTGGCGGGTGGCGTTCGGCGCCGCTCCGTCGCTCACCGACGTGGTGACGCTCGCCGTGTGGCTGGTCGTGTTCGGCGCCCTCGCGGTCGCCGGATACCGCCGGTCCGGGCGCAGCGTCGCGGCGCTGTGACAGGGTGGACGGCGTGACGAGCACCTGGCGGCGCCCCTCGATCGCGGGGACGGTCTGGACCGCCGTCTGGACGTTTCCGCTCCTCGACCCGGCGGCCACGATCACCGGTCCGGTCGCAGGCCTCGGGCTCGGCCTGTTCTGGCTGGTCTACGTCTACGCCACCGCGCGCGGCTTCGACCTGCCCCAGTTGAGTTCCCGGGCCAGGCTCATCACGTTCGCCGTCGTGGCCGCGCTGGGGCTCGGCCTCGCGATCGCCTACGGCCCGCGCTGGCTGATCCTGCTGCTGTTCGTGTCCACGTGCGGCATGGCGCTCTACGCGAGCACGCCGAAGCCCGTCGCCGCCGGCGCGATCCTCGCCGGCACGCTCGCCGCCACCGCTGTCGTCGGGTCCGCCCATCACGTCGAGCGGATCGTCGTCGTCACCACCATGGTCGGCACCGTCCTCGCCTCGCTGCTCGTCGCGTCGGCACGGCGGATGAGCCGGCTGGTGGCGGAGCTGCGCGAGACCCGCGAGGCGCTCGCCGTCGCCGCCGTCGCCGAGGAGCGGCTGCGGTTCTCCCGCGACCTGCACGACCTGCTCGGCCACACGCTCTCGGTCATCGTGGTCAAGGCCGAGGTGGTGCGGCGCCTGTCCGAGCGCGACCCGGCGGCGGCCGCCGCCCAGGCGGCCGACATCGAGGAGGTGGGCCGTCGCGCGCTCGTCGAGATCCGGGAGGCCGTGACCGGATACCGGGAGGGGAGCGGGCTGACCGCCGAGCTGACCCGGGCCAAGGGCACCCTGTCCAGCGCCGGCATCACCGCCGACGTCCAGCGCACCGCCGACCCGCTGCCCGACGACGCCGACCGGCTGCTCGCCTGGGTGGTCCGCGAGGCGACGACCAACGTGGTCCGGCACAGCGGCGCCCGGCGCTGCGAGATCTCCCTGTCGATGGTGGACGGCGCCGCCAGCCTCGCCGTCCGCGACGACGGCCGGTTCGCCGCCGGCTCCGGGTTCGCGCCGGGCAACGGCCTGCGCGGGCTCACCGAGCGGCTGCGGTCGGTGGGCGGATCGCTGGAGACCGGCCCCCGCGACGGCGGCGGATTTGCGCTCGTGGCGCGGGTGCCGGTAGGCAGGTCGTTGTGACGATCCGGATCCTCCTCGCCGAGGACCAGGGCATGATGCGCGGCGCGCTGGCGCTGCTGCTGGGCCTGGAGTCGGATCTCGAGGTGGTGGCGCAGGTCGCCACCGGCGACGCGATCGTCCCGGCGGCGCTCGAGGCCCGCCCCGACGTGGCGCTGCTCGACATCGAGATGCCCGGCGGCGACGGCCTCACCGCGACCGCCGAGCTGCGCCGCAAGCTGCCCGGCTGCCGGGTGCTCATCCTGACCACGTTCGGCCGTCCCGGCTACCTCCGCAGGGCGATGGAGGCGGGCGCGAGCGGGTTCCTGGTGAAGGACGGCCCGGTCGAGGCCCTGGCCGCGGCGATCCGCCGCGTGCTGTCCGGCGAGCGTGTGGTCGACCCGGCGCTGGCCGCCGCAGCACTGGCGGCCGGCCCCGACCCGCTGACCGACCGCGAGCGCGACGTCCTCCGCGAAGCGGCGGACGGCTCGACGGTGGCCGACATAGCCGCGCGGCTGCACCTCTCGGAGAGCACGGTGCGCAACTACCTGTCGGCCGCCATCACCAAGACCGGCACGAGGAACCGCATCGAGGCGGTCGGCGTGGCCCAGTCGAACGGCTGGCTCTGAGCCCACCCTGCCCGGCGCGCGGCCCGGCTCGGTGCGGTGCCCGGCCCGGTGCCCGGCCCGGTGCTCGGCCCGGTGCTCGGTATGGGTATGAGCCCGTCCCGCCGACCGGCCAACGTACCAAGAGCGGGTCCGCCGGGCGCCGGATTCGTGTGGTGTGACCTGGCCTGGTGTCTCGGCGCGCAGTGCCGAGCCCGTTCCACAATGCAGGACTACATCGTCAATTGTCGATCAGATTGTCGGTGACTTCTCATGATCCCGAAGACTCTGTGCTGCCATGGGTGCCACAAGTCTTCGGGATCATGAGAAGCGTGCTACATGTACCGACGTCGATGCACCGTGATGTCCGGAATGTCCGGGTCCGGGGGGTGGGGCGGCAGCCGGACACGAGGCGTTCGCTGGCATCCCACAGGTGGGCCGCCGCCTCGCTGTCCACCGCGTACGGCATCACGCCGTGGGTCGTCGCCGCGCTGCCGGCCTCCGAGGACAACGGGGCCATGTCGACGTTCTCGCAGTACACGCCGCCGAGGCCGGCCAGCTGAGGGCTCGTCGCGCACCAGACCTGCGTCGCGGCGCCCTGCTCCGGGGTTTTCATGCCGCGCGCCGGGTCCAGGATCGGTTCGCCGGCGTCGTCCGGCACTCCCATGGTGCGGAGCTCGTCCGGGCTGAGGAACCGCGCCAAGTCTGTCACGATGCTGCCGGGGTGCAGCCGGGCGGCGTGCGAACTGGAGTTCGTCGAACACCGAGCTGGACGTGGCCCGGGGTGGTTGGTCGAGAAGCGCGGCTCGTAGCCGCCGGTGACGATCGCGAGCCGGCCCGGCAGGTCGACGCCGGCGAGCACGTCGACCGCCGTGGACGAGGGGTCGAAGCCGGAGCCGATGGGATGCTGCGGGGAGGTCATGGAACCGTCAGGGGAGGATCGCGTCGACGTAGCCGCCGTCGACGCGCACGGCGCCGCCGGTCGTCGCCGAGGCGAGCGGGGAGCTGAGGTACACCACCAGGTTGGCGATCTCCTCGGGCTCGATCAGCCGCTGGAGCAGCGACTGCGGCCGGTACTTGCGCATGAACTCGCGTTGCGCCTCCTCCCACGGCAGGTCGCGGTCCACGAGTTCGTAGACGAAGTCCTCGACGCCCCCGGTGTGGGTCGGGCCGGCGATCACCGAGTTGACCGTGACGCCGGTGCCGGCCGCCGCCTTGGCGAAGCCGCGTGAGACGCCCAGCAGCGCCGTCTTCGACATGCCGTAGTGGATCATCTCGGCGGGGATCACCACCGCGGAGTCGCTGGCGATGTACAGCACCCGGCCCCAGCCGCGGCTGATCATGCCGGGAAGGTACGTACGGGTGAGGCGGACCCCGCTGAGGACGTTGGTCTCGAAGTACCGCCGCCACTCGTCGTCGGTGATCTCCAGCGCCGGACGGCTGCCGAAGATGCCGAGGTTGTTCACCAGGATGTCCACCTCGGGCAGGAGCTCGAGCGCCCGGGCGTGGCCCTCGTCGGTGGTGATGTCGGCGGCGACCCCGACGAGCTCGCCGGCGCCGGAAAGCTCCTCGACCGCCTTGGTGACGCGCTCGGCGGAGCGGCCGTTGACACCGACCCGCGCGCCCGACTCGGCCAGGGCGCGTGCGATGGCCGTGCCGATGCCCTGTGTCGAACCGGTGACGAGTGCCGTACGACCGGAAAGGTCGATCCTCACGCCGTCAATCGTGCCACCGGCCGCGGGGCCGCCTCCCGCCAATGCGCGAGCATGGGCGCGGGCGGCCAGCCCAGCTCGCGCGACCGGTAGGCGGCGTCGACGCAGCGGGCGGTCCAACTGCGCCGGCTCGCCTCCGCCGGCACGCCTTCACCCAGAAGTTCCTCCCGCAGTTGCCGCAGCACGCGGATCGAGTGCTCGAACGCTGGTACCTCCCGCTCCCGCTCCGGCAGGTCGGCCATCCAGTCGACGTCCCGGCCGTCGCACACCTCGCACGCGCAGCCCCACAGTTGCGGGTCGGCGCGACCGCGTTTGGCCCGGGCGATCGCGCCGAGCCGGCGATACGACAGCGTGGGGCGGAACACCGTGGACGGCGCCGGCCGCGGGACCGGCCGCGGCGCGGGCAGCTTCGGCGCGAGGTGCCGCAGCGCGCCGACCGTGCCGACAGCGGCGGCGAGCGCGCCGTGACACAGCGCTCCGAGGGCGGAGATGTCGCTGCGGAGCAGCAGCGTCGGTACCTCGCATCGCAGCACCTCGAGCAGCCCGGCCACGACGCCCGGCAACGCGAACGGGTCGCGGTGGGCCTCCAGCACCAGCGCGACGGGGACGCCGGCCGCCCGGATGTGGCCGGTCAGCACGGCCCGGTGCATCCGGTCGCGCAGCCACAGCGGGTGCAGCGGCAGCACCGCGACGACGTCGGGCAGGATCGCGGCCCGGTGCAGGATGCCGGCCAGGCCGCGCTCGTCGTCGCTGTCGACGTAGCCGGAGTCGGTGAGGACGGTCAGCCCGAGCTCCCGCTGGCGGCGCAGCCAGCGCGGGTTGAAGGGGGCGCTGGCCGGCAGCCGGGCCTGTCCCGCATACCGGGCGGCGTCGAGCAGCAGCGGCGCGCCGAAGTTCTGCTGGCGCAGCAGGTAGGCGGCGGTGGCCAGCAGGCCGGCCTCGTCCCGCTGGTGCGGCGACACGACCAGCCCGCCGCCGGGCCGGTCGGCGATCCGGGCGCAGCGCAGTGCCTGGTTCGCCGAGCAGTGCACCAGCAGGCTGCGTTCGGTGATCATGACACACGCCGATCCCGTCACGGTTGGTACTTCCATGGTAACCAACCGTGCGGTATTCATGAATATTCATGCATGCGCCTTCATCGACAGGGTCGACGACGCATCAGCGGCACTTCACCACAAACGTCGCCGAACCGGATGCCGCGCTCGGCGCCGAGACGTTCAGGGAGACGGTGTGTGAGCCGGACCGCCGCGGGACCTGGACCTTCACGTCGCGGCTGTAGGAGGTGCCCTGGGCGGTGCCGGTGAACTCCCGGCCGTCGACGCTGTACGCGACCCGGGTGCCCGGCCGGCCGACCCGGATCGTCACGGTGGCCACGGTGGACACGGGTGACTCGCTGCCGGCCAGGCACGGCCCCTCGAAGCTCGCCGGGCTGAGCCTGATCGACGCGGACGTGGTCGTGGCCGGCGGCGTGCTGCTCGCCGTCCGCGTCGGGGTGGGCGAGCTCCTGGTCCGGCTCGGCTGCACCGAACTGGGACTGGGCGACGGTGTAGGTGAGGCCTCCGGCGACGGCGAGGCGCTCGCCGTCGGGACGGCCGGGCCGGAGGTCTGCCGCGTCGCCGGCGACGAGGACCGCGCGGGCTCCTCGCCGCCGCTGAGCAGGGCCGCGACGACCAGGCCGATCACCAGCAGCAGCGCCACCCCGCCCGACGCGAGCAGCACCGTCGGGTTGCGCTGCGGCTCCGGCTCGGCTGCGGATGAGCCCGTTTCGTCGTCCTCGGGGTCGAGGAACCGCGGCAGGCCGTCGCGTGTGACGTCGTCGTCGTCCACTCACCGCTCCCCGCTGCCCGCCCGCCGGTATCCGCGACAGTATGCCGCCGGCACGTACCGTCACTCCAGCGCCAAGTTCCCGGCAGCAGAGCCAGTGACTGGAGACGCCGTCCCGGCCTCGTGATACACATCCGAGCCTTTGGCACGATGCAAACATGACGGCAGCGCCTGCGCTCACCCCCGCCGACGACCTGGCGCAGCGACTGCTTCCGATTGTTATGGCCGACCCGGTCCGGGCCAAGGTCCTCGCCGACGCGGCGTTGCGCGACGCCCGGCGCGACGGGGACGCCGCGTCCGAGGTGGTCGCCCTGCGTGCGCTGGGTCTCGTGGCCCACACGCGGCACGACGCGGCTCAGGCGGCCGATCTGCTGCGTGCCTCGATCCGGGTCGCCCGGAAGTACCGTCTCGCCCGCGCGCCCCTCAGTCAGCGCTACCTTCCTGACCGCGTCCGCCCCGCGCCCGCGTCCGCCCCGCCCCCGCGACCGCGCCTGCCCCGTGACCGCGTCGCCGCTTGTCGTGTCGTGGGGGCCGAGCCCGCATGCATGTTGGCTGCGCGCGGCTTCGTTTGGCCGCCGGGGCGGCCGTTGCCGGGTTGACCTTGGTCGAAATTCGTGGTCCTGGGCACGGAAAGCCACCAAGGTCAACTGGGTGAGTGCGCGACAGGGACTTGTAGGCGGGCGGTGGGCAGGCACGAAACGACGGGTTACCCAGGGCCGGGAGACGGTTGGCGGACCCATCGGCGGGTAAGGGTCGAAGCTCCGAAGCCCAGCAGAGCGGAGATGGCCGTGACACAGGTGCACCAGCAGGACGTCGTCGACATGCTTCTCGTCCAGCACAACGAGATCAACGCGCTGTTCAACCGGGTCGCCACCGCGCAGGGGGAGCAGAAGCGGGAACTCTTCCACGACTTGGTGCGCCTGCTCGCCGTACATGAGAGTGCCGAGGAGCAGATTGTGCACCCGGCGGCCCGCAAGGCACTGCCGGACGGTGAGGTGGTCGTCGACCAGCGGTTGCGGGAAGAGAGCGACGCCAAGCGGGCGCTCGCCGACCTCTACGACCTGGGCGTCGACCACCCGGAGTTTGACATGCGGCTCAGGGTGTTCGCCGAGTCGGTCATCGAGCATGCCACCCACGAGGAGAACGAGGAGTTCCTGTACCTGCGGCAGAACCTCGACCCGGAGAAGCTGCGGAAGATGGCCAAGGTGTTCGAGATCGCCGAGAAAGTGGCGCCCACCCGGCCGCATCCCGGTGCGGGTGAGTCCGCCGCCGCCAACATGCTGGCCGGGCCGCCGATCGCGATGTTCGACCGGATTCGGGACGCGATCCGCGACCGGAGTTGAGCCGACCCCGCCGGCCCTTGAGCGGGGGCCGGCGGCCCGCTCCGGGAGGAAGGGCGGCCCGGGAGGAAAGAGCGGGCTGAGAGGAAAAGGCGGGCTGGGATGGCCGGGCTGGGATGGCCGGGCTGGGATGGCCGGGCTGGGATGGCCGGGCTGGGATGGCCGGGTCGGGATGGCCGGGCCGAGAAGGCTGGGCCGAGAAGGCTGGGCCGGGATGGCCCGGTCGAGAAGGCGAGACAAGGGCGGACGAGAAGACGGGCGCTGGGGAAGACGGGTGCCCACGGGCAAGAGGCGGCGGCTATTCCGACAGGCGGCGGCGCAGGAAGTCGAGGGACTGGCGGAGCAGGCGGGACACGTGCATCTGGGACAGGCCGATCCGCTCGGCGATCTCGGACTGGGTCAGGTTGCCGTAGAAGCGGAGCGACAGGATCCGCTGCTCGCGCTCCGGCAGCCGGCCGATGAGCGTGTGCAGCGACTCCCGGAAGTCGACCAGGCCGAACTCGGGCTCCTCCTCGCCGACGGCGTCGAGGAGCGTCGTCTCGTCGTCGACGTCGCCGGCCGGGGTGTCCAGCGACATCGGCCGGTACGCGTGTGTCGCGCCGATGACCTCGATGATCTGCTCCTCGTCGACCACCAGGTGGTTGGCGATGTCGGTGACGGTCGGGGAGCGGCCCAGCGACTGGGTGAGGTCGTCCCGCGCCTTGTTGACGGCCAGCCGCAGCTCCTGCAGGCGCCGGGGCAGGCGGATGCCCCAGGTGCGATCGCGGAAGTACCGCTTGATCTCCCCGATGATCGTGGGCGTGGCGTAGGTGCCGAACTCGATGCCCCGGCTCGGGTCGAAACCGTCGACCGCCTTCACCAGCCCGAGGGACGCCACCTGGATCAGGTCGTTGACCGGTTCGCCGGAGGCGCCGAAGCGCCGCGCGAGCCGCTGCGCCGCCGGAAGGCACATCTCGATGACGTGGTCCCGGGCGCGCTGGCGGGCCGGGTCCGCGGGGTCCATCGCGTGGAACTGCGCGAGCAGGTCGGTGACCTCGGTGGGCCAGTGGCCGTGGGAGAGGTGCAGCGTGTCGAGGTCGATCTCCTGCCGGTCCCGGTCGGCGACGGGCCAGTCCACGTTGTCGTACGCGTGGAGCCGCTTCGCGACGCCGGAGATTTCCAGCGCGGTGAGCGCGGCGCCGCGGGCACCGGCGAGGCGAACGTCGGCATCGAGCTGCTCGCCGCGGCGCTGGAGGTAGAGCAGGACCTTGATGGCGGCCGCGTCGAGCAGCCGCAGGCGGGAGAGCTCGATGGTCACGTGGCGGTCGCCCGCGTCGAAGCGGTCGAACACGAGCTGGCGCACGTAGGGCACGGAGGCGTAGTCGAGGGAGCCCGTCGGCTCGACGAGACTGCGGTCCCCCCGTCTCGACAGGGTGATCGTCAGGTCCATGTCGCCCCCTCCCGGCCCCCCGACCGAGCCTACGGCGGTTCCGCAGCTGCCGCTGTGGGCGCGGCCGGTCTGCTGTCCCCGGAGAGTTCCATGACCAGGATCACCCCGATCACCCCTGCGGATCCACTCGTCAGGGGACTGCACGCGATCCGGAGCCTGACCGTGCGCCCGCGGCGGTTGACCGCGGACTGCTCCGTCTCCTCACGAGCCGATCTGCCGCTGAGCACGTCGCGGATCGGCGGCCGGAGCTGGGCGGTCGAAAGTCCGATGTCGATGTTGAGGAAGTGCTGACCCACCGCCTCGTCCGAGCGTAGCCCCCAGAGATCCTCGGCGCGACGGTTCCAGACCAGGATCTGCATTTCCCGGTTGAGCACCACCACACCGGCCTGGAGGCTGGTCAGGATGGCCTCCATGAACGAGTTGGTGTCGTTGAGCTCGGCGGTGCGCTCACGCAGCTCGTCGTTGATGCTCTGCAGTTCGTCGTTGGTCGACTGCAGCTCCTCGTTCATGGTCTCGAGCTCTTCGTTGGTCGACTGGAGCTCCTCGTTGGTCGTCTCCAGCTCCTCGACCGTCGACTGGAGCTCCTCGTTGGTGGTCTCCAGTTCCTCGTTGGTGGACTGGAGTTCTTCGTATGCGGTCTCCAGCTGTCGGTTGGCGTGCTCCAGTTCGTCCTGCAGGCGCCGCGCGGCGGTCATGTCCTGGAAGATGATGACCACGCCGAGCAGCCCCGCGTCGCTGTCGACCAGCGGATTGATCTGGATGTTGAGAAACAGCGTCTCGCCCGGCGCGGTGGTGAGCTCGACGCTGTCGACCTTCACGACCCGGCGCTCCACCTGCGCCTGCTCGATGTAGCCGCGCAGCTCCACGGGGCGGTACGAGAGGTCGAGGTCACGGAAGGGCCGGCCGATGTCCCGGGACGCCACCCCGAACAGGGTCTCGGCGTGCCGGTTGGTGAGCGCGACCAGGCCGTCGACGGTGACCACGATCTGCGCCACCGGGCTGGCCAGGAACGCCTCGCTGCGCAGCCGGTCGAGGCCGAACAGCTCGGTCCGCTGCGCCGGCTGGGGCGGCTCCGACAGATAGCCGTTGCCGTTGACCACCGTCCGGGCGACCTTGCGGAACATCCGCCGCTTCAGGTCGATCGGGGTGAAGAGGGTGGCGTGGCTGAGCAGCATCTCGGCCTTGCCCAGGAAGAGCACACCACCGGAGGCGAGCGCGAAGTGGAACCGGGACAGGACGCGGGTCTGCGTCTCGGCGTTGAAGTACATCAGCGTGTTGCGGCAGACCAGCAGGTCGATGCGGGAGATCGGAGCGTCCTGGACCAGGTCGTTGCGTCCGAAGATGACGGATCGCCGCAGGTCCTTGCGGAACGTGTACCGGCCGGCGGTCGACTCGAAGTACCGCTCGATCAGCTCGTGCGGGACGGACTGGAGGTCCCGGTCGGAGTACGTGGCCTGCCGCGCGTGGGCGAGCCCCTCCTCGTCGACGTCGGTCGCGTAGATCTTCACCCGGTCGCGGAACTTCTCGAGGCCGAGGATCTCGGCCAGGACGATGGCGAGCGTGTACGCCTCTTCGCCCGAGGCGCAACCGGCGCTCCACACGCGGAACGGGCCGTCGTGTTCGTTGAGTACGTGGGGAAGCACCTCACGACTCAGCGCCGACCAGGCGTCCGGGTCGCGGAAGAAGCCGGTCACGTTGATCAGGATGGTGTTGAACAGCGCGGTGAACTCGTCCGGGTGCACCTGGAGGTAGTCAAGGTAGTCGCTGTATTCGACGATGTTCACCTGGGACATGCGGCGGTCGACGCGCCGCATCAGGCTGGAGCGTTTGTATCCGGTGAAGTCGAAGCCGCGGGCCTCTTTGAGGTAGATGAGCAACGCCTCGAAGTCCGGATTCATGTCGGTCACCGCTATGTGTCCTCCCGCGCGCTGTCAGCCCGCTACGCTACCGCCCCAGGCCACAGTCGCAGCGTCGCCCACACCACCTTTCCGTCCGTGGTCTTGATAAAACCCCAGGCGGACGCGAGGCCCTCCACGATGAGCAGTCCCCGGCCGGACTCCAGGTCGTCGGCGGCCGTGACCCGGCGGGGGAGGTCGGGGCTGTCGTCGCGGACGGCGATGTGCAGGTAGTGCTGGCGCAGTGCGAGCGAGACGCGGAGTTGCGTGCCGGCGTGCTCGACCGCGTTGGCCACCAGCTCGGTCGTGATCAGCGCCGCCTGGTCCTGCAGCCGCCGGATGCGCCAGCGCGCACACGAGCGGTCGACGAGTTTCCGTGCCGCCGCGGTCGCCGCCGGCACGGGCGACAGCACGGTCTCGACCCGCCGCGGCCCCGGCCGCCGGGCGTGCGCGGCGAGCGCGTCGTCCAGGCACGGAAAGACCGGCACCTGCCGGCCGATCGTCATCGTCGCGAGATGCCGGGCGAACGTCGGCGACGGGCCGAAGAGCATGACCGGGATGCCCGCCTCGGCGGCCTGCCGGGCCAGCATCGGGAACGCGGCCAGCGTGATGTCGTCGAGCACCTCGAGCTCGCTGACGTCGACCAGCACCAGCTCCGGATGGCCGGTCAGCGCTTTGTGCACCGCATCACGCAGCTCCGGGACGCTGCCGTAGGTCAGCAGGCCGACCGGCCGGACGACCGTGACCGGGAAGTCCGGCTGGTGGAAACAGACGAGCTCGGTCATGGCGCGTCAGCCACCCGGGTCTTGTCGTCGAGATCGCCGAGCTGCTCGATCAGCTTGCGGATGATCCGTCCGGCGGCCTCGGCGTCCGCGCTGACCTCGGAGTACCGTACGGCGGTCGACAGGCTGCCCCGGAACTGCGCCGATTCGGCCATGCGGCGGCTCAACGCCGCCTTCTCCTCGAGGCTGCGCAACGCCATCCAGAGGGCGCCCTCCAACGCCTCGCCCTGCTCGTCGAGCAGGGCGGCCGCCGTCCAGGCGTGGCCGACACGGCAGCGGAACCCGGTGGCGCGCTCGCCGGGCAGTTCGAAGAGCGCGCCGTGACAGTCCGGGCAGGCGAGTCCGGCGGGAACCCCGCCGGCCTCGTCGGCGGTGAGGTCTTCCATCGTCGCCATGGCGTCCTCCACGTCCACCCGGGCGTCGTCCACGGCGGCGACCGGAACGGGGCCGGTCATGTCGGCGATCAGCCCGCCCAGCACGGGACCCATCTGCCGGCACGGCACGACACGGGCGGCCGGCACCAGCTCCATCGCCTGGAGCGGCATCGACCGGTAGAGCGCCTCCTCCGGATCCTGCACCAGCGTGAGGCCGCCATGCCGTGCGATGGTCGCCAGGCCGGACGCCCCGTCGTCCCGGCTCCCGGACAGGACGACGCCGACGACGGAGGAGCCCCAGGACCGGGCCGCGGAGCGGAACAGCGGGTCGGCCGCCGGACGGTGGCCGTTTTCCGCCGGGCCCCGGGAGAGCCGCAGCCGCCCGTCGTTCACCAGCACGTGGAAGTTGGGCGGCGCGACGTAGATCCGGCCGGCCTCCAGCGCGCAACCCTCCGCAGCGTGTGCCGCCGGGAGCGGGCCGGACCGGTTGAGGATGTGCGGGAGCGTGCTGATGCCCGAGCGCGGCACATGCAGGACCACGCACACGGCCGCTTCGAGGCCGGCGGGGAGCCCGGCCGCGAAGGTCCTCAGCGCTTCCACGCCGCCGGCGGAGGCCCCGACCACAACGAGGCCTTTCAGCCCGGCCATGCTCCGACTCTACGCCGGCCCGGGGCGGCCGGATCGAACGATTCGGCGGCGCCGGCAGTGGTCATCTGTGCTGGTCCTTTCGGGAGCACCTGTCGATCGGCTACCCGTCACCGGCCGCGGGAAACACCGTTCACCGGACGCCGCCCATCAATCGGCGGATCAGTGGCGTGAGGGCCGCCAGCACCCCGCCGAAGGCGATGGCGACCGTGCCGAGCACGCCGAAGTACACGGTCTCGTGGTCGCTGCTGTAGTGCCGCGCGAGCACGCCGGACATCGCCGTGCCCAGGGCGACCGACAGGAAGAACAGCGCGACCGTCTGGGTGCGGAACGCGGCCGGCGCCACCTTGGTCGCCAGGGCCAGACCGACCGGCGACAGCAGCAGTTCCGCAACCGTGAAGACCAGGAGGATGCCGGCGAGGGCGAGCAGGGGCGCGCTGTGCGGTCCGCCGCCGGCCAGCGGCAGGAACAGCAGGAACGCGATGCCCATCAGGACCGTACCGGCGGTGAACTTGACCGGCGTGGACGGCTGCCGGTCGCCGAGCCGGGTCCACAGCGCCGCGAACACGCCCGACAGCAGGATCACGAACACCGGATTGATCGACTGCACCCACGACACCGGCATCTCCCATCCGAGGACCCGCCGGTCCAGCCGCTGGTCCGAGTAGATCGTGACGACCGTGAACTGCTGCTGGTACAGCGACCAGAACACGGCACTGGCCAGGAACATCGGGATGAACGCGACCATGCGCCGCCGCTCGGCCCCGGTCACCGCACGGCCGGTGAGGATCACCACGAACGAGGTGACCGCCGCGGCGGCACTGAGCACGACGACGGCGGTGGCCAGCCGCGCCGCGGGCAGGATCCCGGTGACCACGACGGCGACGGCCGCCGCCGCGACCGCCACGGCACCCGCGGCGACGAACGGGAGCCGGGACCGCGGCAGCGGATCGGGCACCTGGCGCGCGGTGCCGGCGAGCCGGCGGCGGCCGAACGCGTACTGCGTCAGGCCGGCCGCCATGCCGATCGCGGCCAGCCCGAACCCGTAGTGGAAGCCGAGACGCTGCTGCAGGAGCCCGGTAGCGAGCGGGCCGGCCAGGGCGCCGACGTTGACGCCGAGGTAGAACAGCGCGAAGCCGGCGTCGCGGCGGGGGTCGTCCGGGGTGTAGAGCGAGCCGACGAGCGAGGTGGCGGTGGCCTTCAGCCCGCCGCTGCCGATGGCGACGAGGGCCAGGCCGGTGGCGACCCCGCCGATGCCGGGCAGCAGCGCCAGCGCGACATGGCCGGCCATGACCACCACGGCGCTGCCGAAGAGCACGCGTTCCGGGGCGACCAGCCGGTCGGCGACCCAGGCGCCGAGGATCGTGGCGAGGTACACGGAACCGCCGTACGCGCCGACGATGCTCGTCGCGGTGTGCTGGTCGATGCCGAGTCCGCCGTCACGGACCGAGTAGTACAGGTAGATCAGCAGGATGCCCTGCATGCCGTAGAACGAGAACCGTTCCCACAGTTCGACGCCGAACAGGTTGGCCAGCACCCGCGGCTGGCCGAAGAACGATCGGGTGTCGCCGGTGACGACCTGACGCCCCATGCCCGGCGCCATACCCGCACCGATCGTGCCGGTAACCGTTTGCCCTGCGCGGCGCCGGGCCGGTCTGCCGGTCGCGGTCGCCGGCGCCCGTCGCTGACTCGCCGGACGGGTGCCGTCCTGCGACACTGGTCGATGTGCGGGCGCTCGTGTGGGTCCTCGTGGCACTGTTCGCCGCGGTCGCCGTCCAGACGGCGCTGCGCGGGCGGCACGGTGAGGTGCGGGCGGCCCGCCAGGCGATGGTGGTCGACGGGCTGCTCGAGTCCGGGACCGTGAGCCGCGCCCGGCTGGTCGCGGCCGTCGATCTGCTGCTGCGGTGCGAGCGCGTCGACGGCGCCGTCGAGGATCTGTGGACCACCGCCCAGGCGCGGCAGGTGCAGCAGGACGCGGTCGTACGGCTGGACGTCTCCGCCATGCAGTCGGGGGCCGAGGTGCGGCGGCTGCTCGCGGTGTCGCTGGAGCGGTCGCTGGAGACCGATTACGCGTTCCTCGACTGGGCGCTCACCGTGCAGCGGGAGGGCTGCCGGTCGACCGGCCGGGCCGCGATGGCCTACAGCAAGGCGTTGTACGCCACCGAACGGTCGACGGCGGCGAAGCGTGACTTCATCCGTTGCTGGGACCGGGTCGCAACCACCTACGGCCTGCGCCTGCGGACCGAGAACGACCTCTAGGGAGAGCGCTCTCTCGGGCAGTGTCTTGACAATCGGCGGTCTCGCGGGGCATGTTGAGAGAGCGCTCTCTGACTTCACCCCACGGACCCCCTGAGGGCGGGGGAGGCGGGCCGCACCCACCGCCGGCGGAGGGTGCGGCCAGCTCTACTCAGCTGCGGACGCCGGCCTGGGAGAGGGTGTAGGCGAACCGCTCGTCGGCCTTCGCCAGCTCCACGAACTGTCCGCCCTTCGAGACGAACGCGCCGGTCACCGCCTGGGCGCTGCCCCGGCTGGCGACCACGATGCCGACGATGACACCGATGAAGCCGAGCAGCACGCCGCTCGCAGATCACCCGACCGGACAGAGCCTGCCCCACCCGAACGGATCAGAGCTCGGCGCGGTCCGCCGCCTCCCGGCCCGACTCCCAGCCCTCGCGGCTGTCGACCCGGCTGCCCCGCCCGCGCACCGTCCGCGGGAACACCCGCTGCATCGTCTCGCGGACCTGCTCGTCGCGGGATCGCAGCACCGGCAGCAGGTCGGCGTGCTCGGCGACGGCCGCCGCCGACAGTTCGGCCGCCGCGCGGGTCAGCCGCTCGCCGATCCGTACCGCGAACGCGACGAGAAACGACTGGCGAAACGACTTCAGCCGGGCCCGCCCGGCCTTCCCGCCCGGCGGTTCGCTGCGGGCCATCGCCCGGTTCGCCTGGACGAGCAGCGACGTGTACAGCAGGTCGACCGCGTCGATGTCGGCGTCGAACCCGAACACGGTCGAGAACCCGTAGTCCGGTGACCACACGGCATGGCAGCGGTTCGCCTCGGCGACGGCGCTCAGCAGCGAGGCCTTCTCACCCTCATACGGGTGGTCGACGCCGATCCGGCGGGCGAAGGGCACCACGGCGGTCGTGCCGCCGGCGCTGGTGAGTGCCTCGTCGATGCTGTGCCGGGTGATGAGCTCCTGGGCCTTGGCCGTATACGTCTCCGCCTCGGCGGGGAACGTCGTCGACTCCGCCTTCGCCAGCAGCGCCCGGACCCGTTCGAGCAGCCGCGGATTCACCCGCCCGGCCGCCGCGGGGTCCACGCGTGGCGCTGTTCCCGGCGGCGGTACGAGCACCTCGATCGCCGGCAACTCGGCGAGCACGCCGAGCAGGGTCAGCAGGTCGTCGAGGACCGGCACCCGGCCGGCGCGGCGGCGGGCGGCCAGCTCCGCGACGTACGAACCGTCGGAGCCCCACCAGACGGCCGCGCCCAGCGCATCGGCCTGCGCGAGCCAGCGCTCGTCCACGGTCCGCCGGGGAAACTCCCGCAGGTGCGCGGCGACCACGTCGACCACGGGCCCGCCCAGCGACGGCCGTCCCCGCCGCACGGTCGCCCGGTGCAACTCGGCCGGCTGCCAGCCGCCCTTCCACAGCCGCGCGGCGGCCTCCACCAGCGCGCCGAACAGCGCCGGATCGGCCTCGGCGGGCGGCGCCACGGTCAGCGCGTCGAGCCCGGCCTCGTAGTCCCCGCCGCCGCGGACCACACCGTCGATCAGCTCCCGCACCGTCGTCACGCGGCTAGGCTACGCACCCGCGCACGCCGACCCGGCGTGTCGGTGGTCACCCGGCGGGGTCAGGCGGGGCGTGGGACGCTCGCGTAGGCCATCTCCTTGAACCAGCCGGGCAGCGCCCGCCGCAGCGACGCCGGGCCGTCGATCTCCACGTCGCCGCGGCGCAGCGCGTCGGACCACCGGCGGTTGCCGAGCCACACGTCGATCAGGCCGCGCAGGTCGGCGGTCACCCGCACGGTCACCTCGTGCCCCGGGTCGGTGTCACAGACGTCCGCCTCCGCGGCGGTGAGCACGAGCCACCAGTGCCGCACCTGCGGCGCCGCGCTCGGGAACCGGAACGCCACCACCGTGCGCCCCGGCGGCAGCGCGGCGTGGTCGACGTTGCGGCGCATGTCCCACAGCAGCAGCTTCGGGTCGAGGTCGCGGTCGCCGAGCTCGCCGATCCAGCGCACGCCCCAGTTGCCGATGGCCGTGACGATCGGCGCCAGTTCCTGGCCGGCGGGGGCCAGCTCGTACCACACCTCGGCACCCTCCGGGCGGCGCTCGACGATGCCGGCGTTGACGAGTTGCTGGAGCCGCTTGGACAGCAGCGTCGGCGACATGCGGGGCAGACCCCGGCGCAGGTCGTTGAAGTGCCGGCTGCCGGCGATCAGCTCGCGGACGACCAGCATCGTCCACCGTTCGTCGAGCAGTTCCATGGCCTTCGCGACCGGGCAGAACTGGTAGTACGACGCGCCCATGAGCCGACGGTAGACCTCGGTACAGATGTTGTACTAGGCGCTGCGCAGTCGGGTTTCTAGCGTCGGAAGCATGGACGAGTTGAAACTGAGGCACCGGGCGATGTGGGCGCTGGGGGACTACCCCGCGGTCGCCACCGAGATCATCCCGGAACTGGGCACGACGCTGGTCAAGGCGTGCGGCGTCGACGCGGGGCAGCGTGTGCTGGACGTCGCCGCGGGCTCGGGGAACGCGGCGGTCCCGGCGGCACTGGCCGGCGCGCGGGTGACCGCGAGCGACCTGACACCCGAGTTGCTGGAGGCGGGCCGGGCCGCGGCACCCGTCCCGCTGGAGTGGGTCGAGGGTGACGCGGAGGCGCTGCCGTTCCCCGACGCGTCGTACGACGTCGTCATGTCGTGCGTCGGTGTCATGTTCGCCCCGCACCACCGGGCGACGGCGGACGAGCTGGTGCGGGTGTGCCGCCCCGGCGGGACGATCGGCCTGATCAACTGGACGCCGTCGGGGTTCATCGGCCGGATGTTCGCGACGATGAAGCCCTACGCGCCGCCTCCGCCGCCCGGGGCGCAGCCGCCGCCGCTGTGGGGTGACGAGGCCCATGTGCGGTCGCTGTTCGGCGACCGGGTCACCGACGTGGTGGCCGAGCGCCACACGGTTCACGTCGACTTCCCGGACGGGGCCGCCTTCCGGGACTACTTCAAGCGCAACTACGGCCCGACGATCGTCACCTACCGGCACCTGGCCGACCGGCCGGAGGACGCGGCCGCGCTGGACCGCGCCCTGGCCGAGCTGGGCGACGCCGGCGGCGCCGACTGGGAGTACCTCCTCTTCACCGCCCGCGTCAGGGGCTGAGGCCGGTCACCGGCCCCACGTCCTTGAGCACCTTGAGGTGCCGGGAGACAGCGGGCCGGCGCACGGTGCCTGCGTCGGTTGTCGCGTCGGTGCGGGGCTATGATTCGACGGTCGAACTATTCGTCGGTCGAAGGAAGTGTGATGGGTGCTCGTGTGGCGGCCGCGGTCACCAGCCGGCTCGGCGCGATCCTGATCCTGCTCGTGACCGTCGGCCTCACCACGCTGGTGTTCCTCACCTCGCCCGAGCAACCGGCCAAGGACGCCACCGACGGGCTGCCCGCCGGCAAGCAGTCGACCCGGGTCACCGAGCTGACCGGCCGGTTCCCCAGCGGCCGCGCGCAGGCCGTGATCGTCGTGTTCGAGCGGGCGGACGGCACCCTGACCGACGCGGACCGGGCGGCGATCGCGAGGACGGCCGAGGCACTCGGCGGGCAGCTGCCGCCGCCGGTCCCCGCCGAGGACGGGCGGGCCGCCCTGCTGGCCGTCCCGCTCGGCGACGGCCTCGACGACGCCGCGACGACGCAGGCGGTCGACCGGGTCCGCGCGACCGTCCACGACGGCTCCCGGTCCGGCGCGGCCCTGCCGTCCGGACTCACCGCGCACGTTACCGGCGGACCCGCGTTCGGCCGGGACATCGCCGCCGCCTTCGAGGGCGCCGACGTGACCCTGCTGATCGCGACGGCGAGTGTGGTCGCCGTCCTGCTGCTCGTCACGTACCGCAGCCCGATCCTGTGGATCGTGCCGCTCGTCGTCATCGGCGTGGGCGACCAGGTCGTGGCGAAGCTGCTGCCCTGGGTGGCCCGGCTGGCCGGCGAGCGCACGGACGCCTCGATCAGCGGCATCGTCTCGGTGCTCGTGTTCGGCGCCGGCACCGACTACGCGCTGCTGCTCATCGCGCGCTACCGCGAGGAACTGCGCCGCACCGGGTCGCGGCGGGGTGCGATGGCCGACGCGCTCCGCGGCGCCGCGCCGGCGATCGTCGCCAGCGCCGCGACCGTGATCCTCGCGCTGCTCACCCTGCTCGCCGCGGTCCTGACCAGCAACCGCACGCTGGGGGTCTCCGCCGCGATCGGCGTGGCCGTCGCGCTGGTCTTCGGCCTGGTGGTGCTCCCGGCCGCGCTGGTCAGCCTGCCCCGGGGCGTCTTCTGGCCGTTCGTGCCGAAGCTGGGCAGCGACGACCCGACCACCCGCGGCGTGTGGTCCCGCGTCGCCCGAGCCGTCGGCCGGCGCCCGGTGCGGGTGCTCGCCGGCGCGTCACTCGCGCTCGCCGCGCTCACGCTCGGGCTGCTCGGCACGTCCGTCGGCCTGTCGCAGACCGAACAGTTCCGGACCGAGGTCGAGTCGGTCAGCGGGCAGCAGGCGCTCGCCCGGCACTTCCCGGCCGGCGCGTCCCAGCCGGTCACCGTCGTTGTCGCCGCCGGCGCCTCCGACCGGGCCCGCGCGGCGCTGCCCGGCGTCGAGGGTGTCGCCGCCGTCGGTGCGCCCGAGCGCTCCGACGACGGGCAGCTGGTGAAGTTCCGCGTCGACCTCACCGACGGCTCGGGCACCGCCGCGGCCGACGACACGGTGCGCCGCCTGCGCACCGCCCTCGCCGGGGTGCCGGGGGCGCTCGTCGGCGGCGCGCCCGCGGCCGACCTCGACGAGCGCGACGCCAACGTGCGGGACGACGCGGTGGTCGTACCGCTGGTGCTGCTGGTCGTCCTCGTGGTGCTCGTCGTGCTCCTGCGCTCCCTGGTGGCGCCGGTGCTGCTGCTCGTGACCGTCATCGTCAGCTACACGGCGAGCCTCGGCGCGGCAAGCGTGCTGCTGGAGCACGTGCTGGGCATCCCGGCGCTCGACGCGGCCGTGCCGCTGCTGAGCTTCCTCTTCCTCGTCGCGCTCGGCGTCGACTACAACATCTTCCTGGTCACCCGGGCCCGGGAGGAGGCCGCCGAACGCGGCGACACCCGGGCCGGCGTCGTGCGGGCGCTCGCCGCCACCGGCGGGGTCATCACGTCGGCCGGCATCCTGCTGGCCGCGGTCTTCACGGTGCTCGGCGTGCTCCCGGTGATCGTGCTGACCCAGATCGGCGTCATCGTCGGCATCGGCGTCGTGCTCGACACCCTCCTGGTGCGCACCGTCGTCGTGCCGGCCATCGCACTGCTGCTGGGCGAGCGGTTCTGGTGGCCGGCCCGCCCGGCCGCGCGGGCCGTGCCGGCCCCCGCGCCGGAGGCGGTCCGCTCGGCCGGCGGATGACGTCAGTGGGTGAAGCGGGCGACCAGCCGTTGCAGCTCGCGGGACAGGTCGGCGAGCTCCGCGGTCGCCGCACGGCCCGCGGCCACGCTGCGGTTGGTCTCCTCGGCCGCCGAGGCGACCTCCGCGACCGTCGTGGCGATGCTGCTCGCACCCCCGGCCGCCGCGCCGACGTTGCGGGTCATCTCGCCGGTGGTGGCCGTCTGCTCGTCGACCGCCGAGGCGATCGAGGTCTGGTACTGGCTGATCTGCCCGATGATCGTGCTGATCTGCTCGATCGCCGCGACCGCGCTGTCGGTGTCGGCCTGGATGGCTTGGACCCGCCGGGCGATGTCCTCGGTGGCGCGGGCCGTCTCCTGGGCCAGCTCCTTCACCTCGCCGGCGACGACGGCGAAGCCCCTGCCCGCCTTGCCCGCCCGGGCCGCCTCGATGGTGGCGTTGAGCGCGAGGAGGTTGGTCTGCCCGGCGATCGAGGTGATCACCTTGACCACGTTGCCGATCTCGGCCGACGACTGGCCGAGCTTCGTCACGGTCCGGTTGGTGGTGCTGACCACCGTGACCGCCTGCTCGGCGACCAGAGCGCCCTCGCTGGCGTTGCGGGCGATCTCGCGGATCGACGCCGACATCTGCTCCGACGCCTCGGCGACCGTCCGCACGTTGTCCGACACCTGCGACGCGGTGCGGTCCGCGGTCCCGGCCCGCTCCGACACCGACCGGGCGCTGCCGGCCACCCCGGCGGTGACCGAGTCGAGCTGGCTGGAGCTGCGCGCCACCAGGTCCGCGCTGCGGGCGAGCGCGCCGACGGTCTCGCGGACACTCGCGGTGGCCCGGTTCACCGCGCCGGCCATCGTGCCGATCTCGTCCCGGCCGCCGACCGCGGCGGTCCGTGACAGGTCGCCGTCGGCCATCGCGTCCATGGCGGTGACGACCGGCGTCAGGCGGCGGGTGATCGACGCCGACACGACCAGCGCGAGCGCCGTCGCCACGACCAGGCCGGTCACGAGCGTCAGCAGCACCTGGAGCCGGGCCGTCGAGTACTGGGAGTGTGCGGAGTCGACCGCCGCTTCGACCTCGGTCGCCTCCTCCGCGGAGAGCTTGTCGATCGCGTCCTCCATCCCGGGGACCACGACGTTGAAGTCGATCGTCGGCGCCCGACCGGCCTGGACTGCGGCCATCGCGTCCTTGAACTGCTGCCACAGGCTCGTGAACTCGTCGGCGATCCGCTGGGCTTCGGGGCTCTTGTGCTGGCGCTGGTAGGCGGCCAGGGCGGTGTCGAGCTCTTCGATCGCCACGGCGGTGCCCCGGGCGGCGGCGGCCTGGGCGTTCGGGTCCTCCGGGGAGCTGAGCCGCACGGCGTCGTTGTGGTTGATCATCGACTGGGCACCGCGGATCTGGCTGAGCAGCAGGAGGGCCTGCACGTTGTGCTCGCGGATCTCGCCGAGTTGCTTGTCCGTCACCGACATCCGTGACAGCGCGAAGCCGCCGGTGAGCACGGCGGTCAGCGCCATCGCGGTGAGCGCGAACAGGATCTTGGTCCGGATCCGGCGGTCGGCGAGCCAGCCCGCCGGGCCGGCGGCACGCTGCGAGTCAGAGCCAGTCCGCATGGTGTCGTTCCACATCCGATCGGTGCGAAGGGGGTTCACACCGGACATCGGCAGGCGGCCGGCCAGGTTGAGCGGGTTCAGCCGCCGTCGGGATCCAGGCGGTAGCCGGCCCCGCGGACGGTGCGGATGGCGCTGCGGCCATACGGGTGGTCGATCTTCTTCCGCAGATATCCGACGTAGACCTCGACGATGTTGGGGTCGCCGTCGAAGTGTGCGTCCCAGACGTTCTCGAGGATGGCCGTCCGGCTGAGCACGTCGCCGGGGTGCCGGAGCAGGAACTCCAGCAGCGCGAACTCCCGCGCCGTCACGGAGATCTCGTCGGCGCCCCGGGTCACGCGCCGCTGCACCGGGTCCAGGCGCAGATCGCCGGCGCTCAGCACGACGGGGCGCTCGGGTGCGCCCCGGCGGATGAGCGCCCGCAGCCGGGCGACCAGCACCACGAAGGAGAACGGCTTGACGATGTAGTCGTCGGCGCCGAGGTCGAAGGCGTCGGCCTGGTCGTACTCGCCGTCCTTCGCGGTGAGTATGAGCACCGGCGTCCAGACCTCCTGCGCGCGCAGCCGCCGGCACACCTCGTAGCCGGACAGCCCGGGCAGCATGATGTCGAGGACGATGGCGTCGTAGGCGCCGTAGGGCGTCTCCGTCGCAGCCCAGAGACCGTCGACACCGGTGTGCACGAGGTCGACCGTGAAGCCCTCCGCGCCGAGGCCGTCCTTGATCGTCTCGGCGAGGCCTGTCTCGTCCTCGACGACGAGCACCCGCACCGTGTCCTCCAATCCGGCGCCCATCAGATTCCGGTGCCCATCATCCTGCGTCGCCCGGCGCTCAGGAGTGTGCGGACCGGCGCGAGCGGGCGCGGGCCCGCAGCAGCTCGACGGCGATCGGGATGACGGAGAGCGCGACGATGCCGATAAGGATCAGTTCGATGTTGTCCCGCACGAACGCGACCTGGCCGAGGAAGTAGCCGAGCACCGTCACGCCGGTGCCCCACACCGCACCGCCGAGCACGTTGTAAACGACGAACGTGCGGTAGTGCATCCCGCCGGCCCCGGCGACGATCGGGGTGAACGTGCGCACCACGGGCACGAACCGGGCCAGGACGATCGAGCGGGCGCCGTACCGTGCGAAGAACTCCTGGGCCTTGCACAGGTTGGCCTGCTTGAACAGCCGGGCGTCGGGGCGGCGGAACAGCGCCGGGCCGACCCGCCTGCCGAAGAGGTACCCCGTCTGGTCCCCGGCGACCGCCGCGACGGCGATGAGCAGGCAGACGAGCCACAGCGGCTGGTGGAGGTACTGCTCGCCGGCGACCAGCAGGCCCGTGGTGAACAGCAGCGAGTCACCCGGCAGGAAGAAACCGATCAGCAGGCCGGACTCCGCGAAGACGATCGCCAGGATCCCGATCAGGCCGAAGGTGGAGATGAGCCACTCGGGGTCGAGGAACTGGGGGCCGACCGCGAGGGTCAGGGACTGGGCCAGCACGGATCGGGTCTCCTCGGGTCTCGACGGTTCCCGGCGAACGGTAGGCGGCGAATCCTGAGAGAAGGTTGAACGTCGCTGCCAGCAGGCTCGGCGCCCGGCCACCACGAGCGGCGCCAGGTCAGGCCGGAATCCGGATGTGCAGCAGTGCGCCGCCGCCCGGAGCGTCGTCCACCGTGAGCGTGCCACCGTGCGCGGCGACGATGTCCCGGGCGATCGGTAGGCCGAGGCCGGTGCCGCCACCGCTGCGGGAGCGGTCGTCGTCGAGGCGGACGAACCGGCCGAAGACACGGTCCCGGTCCGCCGCCGCGATTCCCGGGCCGTCGTCGCGCACGGTCAGCTCCGCCGTGCCGCCGTCACGTGCGAGGCGCAGCTCGACGGTGCTCTTCGCGTGCCTGGCGGCGTTGTCGAGCAGGTTGCGCAGGGCCCGCTGGAGATGGTGCGGATCACCGTGGACGCGAACCGGTGTGACGTGGGCGACGATCCGCAGCTCGGGTCGTTCGGCCCGGAGCCGCTCGCGTTCGGCGTAGACGAGGTCGTCGAGGTCGACGTCCGCGCGGCGCAGCGGCAGCCCGGACTCGTCCATGCGGGCGAGCAGCAGCAGGTCGGCGACGAGACGCGCCATCCGGTCGCTCTCCCGGTGCATGCGGGTCACGTTGGCGCGGGCGGCGGGCGGCAGGTCGGCCGCGGCGAGGATGTCGAGACCCGCGTGCACGGTGGCGAGCGGGCTGCGCAGCTCGTGGGAGGCGTCGGCGACGAACCGGCGCTGAGCGGCGGTGGCGGCCTCGATCCGGTCGAGCATGGTGTTCATCGTCGTGGCCAGGGCGGCGATCTCGTCCGCGGCGGCCGGGACCGGCAGCCGGGTGTGCAGGTTCCGGGCGGTGATGGTGTCCGCCTGGCGGCGCATCGCGTCGACCGGGCGCAGCGTGCGGCCCACGAAGAGGAACGTGGCCGCGCCCACGACCAGCGTCAGCACCGGCAGGCCCACGGCCAGCGCGCCGATCGCCGCCTCGGTGCCGTCGTCGATCTCGTCGAGGGACTGCGCGACCAGGACGGTGCGCGGGCCGTCCGGGGTCGTGGCGCCGACCGCGGCGACGCGGAACCACTCGTTGTGCGCGGTCTCCAGACGGCGCTGCTCCCGCCGGGTCTGGCCCGGCGCGGGCCGCAGCGAGGAGATCGGGCCGGCGCCGCCGATCGCCGCCGACGCCGCCACCACCCGCCCCGCCGGGTCGACGATCTGGACGACGGTGCGGTCCCGGGGAGACGGGCGCATGACGGCGATGAGGCTCGCCGGGTCAGGGTCGCCCAGCGCGCCGACCACCTGGGCGGCGCGCTGGCTGGTGGACTGGTCGACGTTGCCGGTGAGGATGAACCGGGCCGCGACCACAAACGCGACGCCGGTGAGCACCGAGGCGACCGCCACGACCGCCGCCGCCGCGAGGGCGGAGCGCATCCGCACGCCGAGCCGTCGCCGGACCCACGTGCGGACACGCTCCGCCACCCTGGTCATGCGTCGAACCTAGCGTCTGTTGCGTCATTGACCGGCGCGCAGAGCCGCCGCGAAGCGCCGTCCCGGCGTCGGGTCGACCCCGAAGTGCTCGGCGTAGCGTTCGTGAATCTCCCCCCACGGCTCGTGTGCCTCCGCTTCGGAGAGGTGACCGCCGGCGAGATGGGGCTCGAGCCGCGAGAGGTAGGTCTCCCAGCCGGTCGCGGTCTGCGCTGCGAGCGCGCGGTCGTCGATGACGTTGGTGAAGATCAACCGACAGCCGTCTCCGTGAGCGGCCAGCTCGAAGCTGTAGAGCTGGCCGGCGTAGGTCCAGGCCAGGCGGTGGGGTGGATCGACCTCAGTCACCTCGCCGGTCGCGCCGCCGGCCTCGAAGGTCTCACCCGTCGCCGGTGTCCAGTCGGCGGCTGCGGGAAACCAGCGCTCGAGCTCTGCCGGCACGCTGACGGCCCGCCACACGCGCTCGACCGGGTAGGCGAGGGTGCGGTCGAAGCGCAGCGACGGGCGGTCGTCGATCGTTTCCAGGGTTCCGAGGGCCATAGGTTCTCCTCCAGGTGTCGTTCGAGGGTGTCGAGGCGCCGCGACCAGACCCGCGACCTCGATACTCCAGGACGTTATGCAAGTCGCTACTTGCCTGTCAACCTCGGGTCACGCCGTAACGATCACGAGTAGCGGACCTAGGGTGCTCCAGGCCCTTCCGGCACGGGGCCTGTGGAGCCGCGCACGACGAGCTCGGTGGCGAGCTCGACGTGCAGCGCGTCGTGCTCGTGCCGGTCGAGCTGGCGCATCAGCAGCGTGACCGCCATCCGGCCGAGCTCGGCGAGCGGCTGGCGGATCGTGGTGAGCATCGGCTGGGTCGCGCGGCTGACGTCGATGTCGTCGAAGCCGGCGATCGACAGGTCCGCCGGCACCCGCAGGCCCCGCTCGGCGGCGGCGCGCAGGGCGCCGACGGCCATCTTGTCGTTGAACCCGACCAGCGCCGTGGGCCGGTCCGGCCGGTCGAGCAGTGCACGCGCGGCGCGGTACCCGTGCTCGGTGGCCGGCTCGGTGGCGAACCGCATCAGGTCCGGCGACGGCAGGACGCCGACGTCCGCGAGCGCCGCGAGGTAGCCGGCCGTCCGGGCGTCGGTGACCAGCCACTCGCGGGGCCCGCCGATGATCCCGACCCGCCGGTGTCCCAGCCCGACCAGGTGGGCCATCAGGCTGCGGGCGCCGCTGAAGTGGGCGGCGGAGACGGCCATGATGTCGCGCGGGGGAGCGGTGCGCGGATCGACGACCACGAAGGGCACGCCCTGGTCGCGCAGGCGGACGAGATCCTCGCCGGGTTCGGGCGGCAGGATGAGGATGGCGCCGCCCACCCCGGCCCGGCCCGCCAGGCGGGACAGGGCGTCGCTGCGCTGGGCGGCCTCGCCGGCGTTGAGCGTGACCTCGATGCCGTGCAGATCGGCGGCCTCCGCGATCGCCGAGACGATCACGCCGAAGTAGTCGGAGAGCAGGTGCGGGCACCGCACGTAGATGGCGTCGCGGTCGGTGCGCCGGCGCGGCGCCTGGTGGCCGAGGCGCCCGACGGCCTGCAGCACCAGCTCCCGGGTGCGCGGCGCGACGTTGTCCTGTCCGTTGAGGGCCCGGGAGACCGTGGTGACCGACAGGCCGGTCTCCGCCGCGAGTTGCCGGACCGTTGCACGCTTTCGCACAGGCACGTCCTTTGTTACATAGGTTGTTACATCATCGGCCGATCCTAGCGGCTGTGGCGGCCCCGAGATTGCCGCTCGCGAGCGATGCCAGTCGATACTGATACCGCGGTGACCGGCTGTCACACGCAGAGTCGCGGCTTTCATTAAGTAGGCATAAAAGTTGACGCGTTTGATTGACACATAGCCTGCTGCAGTGTTTCCTTCCTGGTACCACCGCCGCGATGACCGGGCAGCTCGCGGCGGACCGGCAGCACGTCGGCCCGTGTCCGGCCGCCCTCCGGACACGTCAGACCGTCGAGGGCCGTCACCGCTTCCCCAGGCGTGACGGGGTCCGAGCGCCGATCACCTCACGCCGGGGCGTCCCGTGACGCCGCCGGCGGGCGAGACCGTCTCGAGCAAGGGAGTTTCGTTGATGCCCTCAGCAGGCACCACCCCACCTGCATCGCACCGCACCCGCGCCCCCCGCCGCAGCCGCACCATGATCGTCGCCGCTACCGCAGTCGGCGCGGCCGTCGTTGCCACGGCCACCACCGTCGTGCTGGCCCCCAGCGCGTACGCCGCGGGGGAGACCGTCAACGTCTATTTGACGACCACCTCGGACAGCGGTGGCCGTAACGTCACCAGAGGCCTCCAGCAGCAGGCGTCGATCAGCTTCGGCCCGGCCGGCGGCTCCGCCAACCAGACGATCAACGTCAACGAGGGCGTCACCTACCAGGCGTTCGAGGGCGGCGGCGCGTCGATCACCGACACCACCGCCTACCTGCTGCGCGGCGGCCCGATCAGCGCGGCCACCCGCGACCAGGTGATGCAGAAGCTGTTCAACCCGACCACCGGCATCGGCCTGTCGTTCGTGCGCAACCCGATCGGCGCGTCCGACCTGTCGCGGCCCGGCAACGTGTCGCTCGACGACACCTGCTGCAATCTCAACGACTTCGGCAGCAACGGCTACGACACCAACGTGCGGCTGCTCACCCAGCAGGCCAAGCAGATCAACCCGGAGCTGCGGGTCAAGGGCGTGCCGTGGAGCGCACCCGGCTGGATGAAGGACAACGGCCGGATGGACCAGATGGGCTGGCTCAAGTCGGAGTACTACCCGATGTACGCCCAGTACCTCGTGAAGTACGTCCAGTCGTACCAGGCGGCCGGCGTCACGGTGAACTACATCTCGGTGCAGAACGAGCCGAACTGCTGCCAGGCGGGCAACCCGACCGCCATGAACTACCCGGGCATGAGCTGGAACTCGTCGGGCCTCATCGAGTTCACCAAGAACCACGTGTACCCGGCGTTCCGCGCGGCCGGCATCACCACCAAGGTGCTCATCCACGACTGGAACTACGGCGACTACGCGAACTTCGGCGCCCCCATCCTCGCCGACGCCGGGGTGCGTAACGACCCGCTGTTCGGCGGCATCGCGTGGCACGGCTACGCCGGCGACCCGTCGGTCGGCACCCAGGTGCACAACCAGTACCCGTCGGTGAAGCAGTTCAGCACCGAACACTCCGGCGGCACCTGGATCAGCAACCAGCACAACGAGGACATGGCCGACATCGTCAACTACACCCGGAACTGGAGCGGCAGCCTCGTCAAGTGGGGCCTGGCGCTCAACCAGAACATGGGCCCGCACAACGGCGGCTGCGGCACCTGCACCGGCCTCATCACCGTGCAGGAAGGCGGCTCGCGCGCCGGCCAGGTCGACTACACCATCGAGTACTACACGACCGGCCACCTGACGAAGTTCGTCCGGCCCGGCGCCGTCCGCATCGACTCGAACAACGGCACCGTGCAGAACGTGGCCTGGCGCAACACGGACGGCTCGAAGGCGCTCATCGCGCACAACGGCGGCACGAGCGCCCAGTCGATCCGGGTGAACTGGAGCGGGCAGTCCTTCGTCTACACGCTGCCCGCCCGTACGACCGCCACCTTCACCTGGCAGAACAACGTCTCGAACCCGACCACCCCGCCGCCGGGCGGTGGTGGCACGGGCCAGATCACCGGCCTGGCCGGCAAGTGCGTCGACGTGGCCGGCGCCGCCACCGCGAACGGCACCGCGGTGCAGCTCTACACGTGCAACGGCAGCAACGCGCAGCAGTGGACCCGCGCCGCCGACGGCACCATCCGTGCGCTCGGCAAGTGCCTGGACATCAGCGGGCCCAGCTCCGCCGACGGCACCGTCACGCACCTGTGGGACTGCCACACCGGCAGCAGCCAGAAGTGGACGTACAACGCGAGCACCCAGCAGCTCGTCAACCAGTACGCGAACAAGTGCCTCGACGTGACGGGCAACAGCTCCGCCGACGGCACCCGCCTGCAGATCTGGAGCTGCACCACGGGCGCCAACCAGAGGTGGACAGTGCCGGCCTGACGATCTCGGGGCTGCCGCCGTCCCTCGTCGGCGGCAGCCCGTCCCCGCGGGGGCCGGTGCTGCCCGGCACCGGCCCCCGCGGGGTCTCACCGCCACATCGGGTACAGGCTCGGGCCGTCGGGGACGCGGATGGGCTCGCATGACCGGTAGCCGTGCCGCTCGTACAGCTCCCTGTTGCGCGGGCCGGTCGCCTCCAGGTAGGCCGGGACGCCCCACTTGTCGAGGTGGGCGTGGCGGTGCCGCAGCAGGGTGCTGCCCAGGCCGTCGCCCTGCCGGTCCGGATGCACCGCGAGGAAGGCCAGGTAGTGATGCGGCCGGCCGGTGGGATGGCTGTTGTGCATGGCCAGGTCCAGCTGGACGAACCGGCCGACGGCCGGCCCGCAGACCTTCACGAGGCGCTCGTCGTAGCCGGGGATGTCAAGGTCGAGGCGGTGGTCGACGGGCCACCACAGGGCGACGGCGTCGAGGTCGCCGGTGGTCTCGACCAGACCGTGGGCCAGGAAGAACTCGGCGAAGATGCGGAAGTAGCCCGCGTAGACCGTCCGGCGGGTGGCCCGGTCCGGGATCAGCCAGCCGGCGAGGTCGCCGTCGAGGAACGCCTCCGCCAGGGTTCCGGTCACCGCGCCGAGGTCACCCGGGCCGGCGGTGCGGACGCTCATCGCGCGACCCCGCCGACCCGCATCGGCGTCGTGAAGGACATCGCGATCGCGCTGTCGGCGCCGAGCCCGATCGTCGCGTACCGCTGCGGAGACCGTGCCCGCAGCAGGAGCGCCCACGCCATGCCGAGCACCGCGGCCGCGCCGTAGAGGGCGGGCAGGACGACCGGCCACGGCGAGGCAGGATCGGTGACGCCGAGCAGGACGTCGAACTGGGTGAGGGTCAGCCACAGCACGTACGTCAGGGCGGCCGCGGCCACGCCGGGTGCGATCGCACGGGACCACAGCCCGGTGCCGGTGCGGTTGCCGGGATGGGCGAAGAACGCGACGACGGCGACGGAGGTGGCGGTCATGAGGACGAGCACACCGAGGCCACCGAGCACGGTCCACCAGAAGAACAGGTAGAGGATCGGATCCAGCCCGTTGACCGAGTACACGGCGAGGACGACCCCGGCGACGGCGGTCTGGGTGAGCGAGCCCCAGACCGGAGCGTTGGTACGGGCGCTGGTGGCGCCCAGCCAGGCGGGCAGGACCCGTTCGCGGCCGAGGGCGAAGCTGTAGCGGGCGACGGTGTTGTGGAACGCCAGCAGCGCCGCGAACAGGCTCGTCACGAACAGGACGTGTCCCACGTCGAGCCAGGCCCGGTGCAGGTACGGCGCGACGATCGTGAACATCAGCTCGGTGCCGTCCGCCTTCGCCCGGTCGACGATGCCGGCCGGGCCGGTGGCCACGGACATGGCCCACGAGCTCGCGGCGTAGAGCAGCCCGATCACGAGCAGCGCCAGGTAGGTCGCGCGGGGCACGGTGCGGCGGGGGTCCTTGGTCTCCTCGGCGTAGACGGCGGTGGCCTCGAAGCCGACGAACCCGGCGATCGCCGTGGCCAGCCCGGCACCGATGCCCGTGTCGAGCAGCCAGGACGGGGCGAGGGTGTCGAACGTGATGGTGCCGCCTGCCGGGTGCGTCACGGCGACTGCTCCGTACACCACGGCGACGGCGATCTCCGCGACCAGCAGTACCGCGAGGACTCGGCCGTTGACGTCGACCCGCAGCACCCCGAGGACGCCGATGACGGCCCAGGCGGCGAACGCGCAGCACCACCACGGCAGGTCGATGCCGGCCCGGTCGTCGAGGAGGCCGGCCAGGACGACGCCGAAGCCGCCGTACAACCCGATCTGCATGGTGTTGTAGGCCAGCTGCGCCACGAACGCCGCGCCGACGCCCGGCACGCGGCCGAGGCCCTGGGCGATGTACGAGTAGAACGCGCCGGAGTTCACGATCCGCCGGCTCATCGCCGTGTACCCGACCGAGAACACGGCCAGGACGGCCGCGACGGCGAGGTAGGCGACCGGGATGCCGATCACCCCGGTCACCGCCCAGCCGGTCGTCGCGCCACCGGCCACCACGGTCAACGGCGCTGCCGCGGCGAGCACGAAGAACACCACGGCGGGCACTCCGAGCCGGTTGCGGGCCAGCGTGCGGGCCACGATGTCGGTACGGTCGTCGTGTCTCGATCGGGACATTCCATCTCCTGTCGCGGTTCGGGGGGTTATCGCGGGGCCAGAACGGCGTGACCGACGGCGGTCTCGCACTGCTTGACGAGGGCGTACAGGGCCGGATGCAGGGCCGCCACCACGTCGGGCAGGATCGCCCGGCCGACGACGGAGATCTCGGGATCCCAGAGGACGTGCGGGATCAGCCCGGTCACCCACACCAGCCCGACCAGGAAGCAGTCGGCCTGGCACATCGGCGTCTCGGTGTTCAGCAGCCGCTCCAGCCGGACCGACTCCCAGGCGGCCTCGTTGACGTCCACGGGGACGAGCACCCGCCGGATGCCGATCAGCCGCCGCTGCCGGATCACCTCGAGCCGCCGGCTCAGCTGAAGCCGCTGTGCCACGCGGTCGGCCGCTTCCTCGGCGAGGAACGCCAGCCACGTGGCCGGGTCGCGGTGCTGCGGCTGGGCGAGCAGCAGGGCCAGCGTCGAGTGCAGCAACGGATCGCGGGGCGGCGCCGGCCGCAGGGCGTGGACGCCCCGGTCATCGACGGTGAGGCTGCCGGCCAGGATCAACTCGCCGAGCAGCGCCGCGCCCAGGCCGATCCCGATGATCCGTGGATGCAGCCGCCGCCGGCCGACCATGTGCTCGTGTGCGATGAAGTAGTACGCGTCGGCGGGAGAAAGCCGCGGATCCAGCGGTGACATCGTCGTCCCTCGGGCTGCTGGGGAAGATGGACGTAGCCTGCCGTGACGCCTCGCAAGCGCTCAGTTGCTCATGCGATCGTCGCGGTTGAATCTGCTGGTAGCAAGCTATGAGGGCCATAAGGCCATATGGTTGCTACGGCCGCAGTGGACGCGCCGGGACTTCGACAGTCCGGCCCGGATCAGGCGCCGCGTGCGGTGATCTCAGTGCATGCGGGTGGTGACGGTGTCACAGCCCTTCGATGAGCATCAGCAGGCCGATACCGATCAGGACGACGGGCAGCAGGACGTGCCCCCAGCGGCTGAGCGTCCTCGCGACCACCGGGCGGGTCGCGAAGAACCTGCCGGCCGCGCACCAGACCGCGACCAGGGCGAGGAAGACGGCGGCGTACACACTCATCCCGCCGACCCCCGCGGTGGCGAAGACGGGCACGTAGACGCCGATGTTGTCCCCGCCGTTGGCCAGCGTGACCGCGGCGACCTCGAGCGCGCGGGGCCCGGTCTGCTCGACCTCCCGGTCGTCGTCGCTCTCGCCGCGGTGCTTCCACGCCTGCCAGGCAGCCTTGATGCCGAGGGCGAGCGGGAGAAGCCCGAGATACGGGATCACTGACTCCGGCAGGAACGTCGCACCGAACGCGGCGGCGAAGGCCACGCCGAGGATGGCGGCGAAGCCGAGGTACTGCCCGGTCACCACCCGGCGAACCGAACCGGCCTGCCCGGCTCCCTGCGCGAAGAACAGCGCCAGGATCAGCAGGTCGTCGATGTTGGTCACCGCGAACAGCGCCGCCGCCTGCCCGATGATGCCCAGGCCCATGGATGATCTCCTCGCCGGATGTGGCCTTCCGCTCCGGGTGGCATCTCAGGCAGGTCGGCCAGAAGCGGCAGGATATCGCCCGGACGCATGTGACGAGGCCGAGCGACGGCTGCGCGAGCACGACCGGGGCGTCTTCTCCAGTCCCGGCACGTGCTTGACATGATCGCTGGCCGGGTCTGCTGGGGGCCTTCCCCACAATGGTCGCGACACATACGCTGCCGACGTGCTCGCCACGAGCCTTGCCGGCACCGCCCGGCACCCGCGCCTGGTTCTTGGTGTAGCAGTAGCCGTTGCCGCGGGCTTCGTGGGACTGGCACTGCTGGCAGCACCGGACAGTGCCAGCAGGCATGCCATACCGGTCTTGCTTTCCTTGCCGGCACTCGCGTCGGCAGTCATGGCACTCGCCGCAATGACGCGAGCACGGCCGGCGGCGTTCGTTGTCGATCAACGCACACCCGCGTTTCGCGCTCTGCCGCAGCCGGGCCACGTCTACCACGCCACCACGGGCATCTTTGCCGGCGCGACCCAGGTCGCGTTTCGGCTCATTCGCCCTCGCGCGGATCAGGACCCGGCATTCGACAACCCCGCCTGGCATCGCCGAACGGAAACTCTTGACGTGCTGACCGTCCTGCTGGTGGCCCTGAGCATCGTGCTGATCGTCGCGGTGTGGCGCGGCGTCGGCGTGGAACTGCGGCCGGACGGCCTGGTCGCCCGAGGCCCGCTCGGCACCGTAACCGTGCCGTGGGAGGCCCTGGCCGCGGATTCCCTGCCGTCAACCCAACCGACTGCCACGTCGCTCCTGCTCACCTACGCCAGGCCTGAACTGGTCCGCCGCCGCGGCCTGCCCTTCAGCCGGCGACGGATCCGCACGGACGCCGTCAACGCGTTGTTCCTCGTCCACGCCATCCACCACTACCTCACAAACCCTCAGCGCCGACAAGCGATCGGCACCGAGGCCGAATACGGCGACCTTCTCAGCACACTGTTCCGCACAAGGTCGGCTGGCGGTCACGGGTTCAAGAGTCGGCCGCATGCGCCACAACCTAGCCAGGGGCGGGCCCGTGGAGACGACGAAAGACCCCGCCTCTATGGTGGTCCTATGGCGTCGGTCAAGCAGATCCAAGTCACCTTCGACTGCGCAGAACCTGAGCGCGTCGCTCGTTTCTGGTGCGAGGTGTTGGGGTATGTCGTACCGCCGCCACCGAAGGGGTTTGCTACTTGGGACGATTTCGATCGCACGCTGCCGCCTGAGCGTCAGGGTTCAGCGTTCGCGTGCGTCGATCCCTCAGGTGTGGGCCCGCGACTGTTCTTCCAGCGCGTTCCCGAAGGCAAGGTCGTCAAGAATCGGCTGCATCTTGACGTGCGGGTCGGCACCGGGCTCGTGGGTCAAGAGCGCCTGGCCGCACTTGAGGCCGAATGCGCACGACTGGTCGCGCTCGGCGCGGTGCGCGTGCGACTACTGCTTGCCGATGACTACAACGAGTCGTGCCTCGTGATGCAGGACATCGAGGGCAACGAGTTCTGTCTCGACTGAGTGGCCGCGAACGTGGCACCGTCGCGAGTCGACCGGTGCGGACGAGCACGAATCCAGCGGCGATCGGCGTGAACATGCGCTATGCCGCGAAGCGCTGGCGGCAGCTGTGTTCCGAGCTCGCGTACTTGCCGATGTGCGGATGGTTGATCACGCCGTCTGCCGGACGTAGTGGCGATCGCCGGGTCAGCGGATTGTGGCGATGAGTCGTTGCAAGGCGGCGTGGGCGGGTGGGCCCCAGGTGTGCTCCTTGCGCAGCAGCGCGTCCGCCCTCTCGGTCGCCCAGGGAAGCCGGACGGCGAGGTCGTCACCGAGCCGCCACAGTTGGTTGTCCCATCCACGCGCGCCCAGCCGAATTGGGCGATCGGCGAGGTCGGGGTGCTGGTCGCGTACCAGATCCCGGACCAACTCCGCGGTGATCTCGATATCGACGTGGGTCATGCAGAGCAACAGTAGTCCTGCGGGGCCGCCTGTTCACCCGGCAGCGGATCGCCGTCAACTCCTGCTCACACCGGTCCAGTTTTCGGTATGCGCAGGGTCGCCGACTTGCCGGGAAACTGCATGATCGCGAAGACCTCCGAAATCCCTGGCGTATGGCCGAGTTCCGACGACCGGCGCTGCCGTACGATGCCGACGTGTTGAGCTCTTCGCCGCCGGGACCCACCAGTGGAGCATCCACAGATCTGACCCGCACTGTCGCACCCAGCGTGCCGCAGCAGGCGGCGGCCCCGGCCGTGGAGCAGCTCTCGCGCAGCCGGCGGCCAGGGCCGTGGAAACACCGGTGGCGGGCGTGGTGGGCGACGGACGCGGCGCGGACCTTGCGCGAGGCCGGGTCGGTCTGGCTTGCCAGTGTGTTCGCTGCTTGCGTGCTTACCGTCATGTCACGTATCGGCGACGGCAAGGCGGTGTCGGCACACACTTTGTTCATGGCCTGGGGCCAGTACGATTGGGGCTGGTACCAGTGGATCGCCGATGACGGCTACGCCGCCCGGTGGGGCGACGGGCGGATCGCTGCGTTCTTCCCGCTCTACCCGCTCCTCGTTCGCGGCTTCGACGTGTTCGTGCCCGGTCCCTCCCTCTACGCGGCACTGACGGTGTCGGCTCTCGCGCTGCTCGGCGCCTACCTGCTGCTGCACCGCCTGGCCGAGCGGGAGTTCGGCCCGACCGTCGCGCGTCGGGCGAGTTGGTGCCTGGCGGTGTTCCCGACTGGCTTCTTCCTGCTGTCGCCGTATCCCTCCTCGCTGTTCCTGCTGCTGGCTGTCGGTGCGTTCGCCGCCATGCGCTCCGGTCGCTGGTGGGTCGCCGGGGCACTGTGTGCCCTGGCGTCCGGAACACGGTCGGCCGGGCTTCTGCTGGCAGTGCCGTTCGTCTTCGAGTACGTCCGCCAACGCGGCTGGAAGCTTCGCCTCGACGCACTCGCCGTGCTGCTGGTACCGGGCGGTCTGCTCGCCTACATGACCTACACGTACCTTGCGGAAGGCGACGCGCTCGCGTTCATGCACGCGCAGAAGATCTGGTTCCGTGAGCTGCACGCCCCCTGGTTCGCCGTCATCGAATCAGGGAAAGCCGTCTCCCGTGTCCCGTTGTCCACCGGGCAGGTCAACGTGCTCGGTCTCGGTGCCGTGCTGTTCATGCTTACGCTGCTGGTGCTGTCCGTCGTCGGCCCCTGGAAGGTGCGTCGCGACCAGTTCGCCCTGCCGCTGCTCGCCTTCACGCAGATCCTGTTTCTCATCTGCTTCCCGGTCATGTCCCAGTCCAACGAGCGGCTCATGTCGGTGGCTCGACACGTGCTCGAGGTCTTTCCGATGTTCCTCACCCTCGCCGTGCTGGCCCGCGTCGAGCTGATCAACCGCGTGTACGTATTCGCCGGCCTGACGCTGCAGGGCTGCCTGCTGGCGTTCTACCTACACGGCGGCTGGATCGCCTGAGTCATGCCGTTGCGGTGGGCGTCCGGCGACGCTGTCCCCAACAGGTGCTGAGCCGCTCGGCTAGGATCTCGAGACCGGCCCGGAGCAATGGAGCGTGGTTGACAATCCTCCCCGCCCTAAAGGACGGGGATTCCCTGGGTTGCCCCAGGGGTTCCTGCTTCGCCGACGACCGCCCCGTCCGAGAGGACTCTCGTTGAGGTCTTACACCGCCTCCACAGGCAATCACGGAGAGCCCCTCCGCGAGGATGTTGCGGGCCGCGTTCACGTCGCGGTCGTGGGTACGTCCGCATCGGCACGTCCACGACCGCACGTTCAGCGGCATCCGCTCAGCGAGGGCACCGCAAGCGGAGCACAGTTTGGACGACGGGAACCAGCGGTCCACGACGACCAGGGTGCGGCCGTGCCAGTCGGCCTTGTACTCCAGCATGGTGCGGAACTGCCGCCATGCCGCGTCGCTGATGGCGCGGGCCAGGCTGTGGTTGTTGACCATGTTGCGCACGGTCAGGTCCTCGATCACGATCGTTTGGTTCTCACGAACGAGTCGAGTGGTCAGCTTATGCAGGTGGTCGCGCCTGCGGTCGGTGATTCGGGCGTGGACACGGGCGACCTTGAGGCGGGCCCTGGCTCGGTTCGCGGAGCCCTGCTCCTTCTTGGCGAGGTTCCTGTGGGCGCGGGCGAGTGCGGCCCGGTCGCGGCGCTCGTGGCGCGGGTTGGTGATCTTCTCCCCGGTGGACAGGGCGAGCAGGCTGTCCAGACCGGCATCGACACCGACCACACCCGTGGCCGTGGCCGGGGCCTGCTCGATCACGTCGTCGCAGAGCAGGGACACGAACCATCGGCCTGCGGCGTCTTGCGACACGGTCACTGTGGACGGCGATGCGCTGCCTGGCAGTGGACGGGACCACACGATGTCCAGGGGTTCGGTCATCTTCGCCAGGGTGAGCCGGCCGTCGCGGTACCGGAACGCGCTGGTGGTGTACTCCGCCGAGCGGCGCGACTTCTTCTTGGACTTGAACGTCGGGTACTTGGCCCGCTTGGCGAAGAAGTTCGTGTACGCCATCTGGAGGTGGCGCAGCGCCTGCTGCAACGGCACGGAGGAGACCTCGTTGAGGAACGCCAGTTCCTCGGTCTTCTTCCACGCGGTCAACATCGCCGAGGTGGTGTTGTAGCTGACCCGTTCCTGGCGCAGTGTCCACGCCTCGGTGCGGGCCTGCAACGCCATGTTGTAGACCAGCCGGACGCAGCCGAACGTCCGGGCAAGCTCGGCGGCCTGCTCCGGGTTCGGGTAGAAGCGGTATTTCAACGCCCGCTTCACGGCCCTGGTCATGGTTCACGCAATAGTGGTCTCACTGGTGAGCCTTGCGGCGGCACGCTGGTACACGCCGATCCGCCCTGGCGGCGGATCGGCTTTCCCTGCCCTGCTCCGCAGGGGTTCCGTTTCCTCCCCGGCCTGAAGGCCGGAGTATCCACGGAAGGAATCCGATGACAAGCAGTAGCCGCAACGTCGTTGTGGTCCTGCCCACTTACAACGAGCGGGACAACCTGCCTCGGATCGTCGGAGCGCTGGGCGACCTGGACGTGGCCGGCCTGCACGTTCTCGTGGTCGACGATAACTCCCCGGACGGCACCGGCGACGTCGCGGACAAGCTGGCGCTGGAATCTGCCGGCAAGGTCAGCGTGCTGCACCGTCGGGAAAAGGACGGCCTCGGACGCGCCTACGTGGCGGGCTTCGAGCAAACGCTGGCAGGCGACGCCGAGGTCGTCATCCAGATGGACGCGGACCTCTCCCACCCCGTGGAGGTCATCCCGGTCATGCTGGAAACGCTCGCCTCCACCGACGCCGACGTCGTACTCGGCTCCCGGTACGTCGCCGGTGGCAGTGTCGCCGGCGACTGGGGTTGGCACCGTCGGGCACTGTCGGCGTGGGCCAACTTCTATGTCGACATGATCCTCCGCCTCGGTGTCAAAGACGCCACAGCCGGGTTCAAGGCGTGGAAGGCGGACACACTACGCCGCATTGACCTGCCCTCTGTCCGAAGTAGCGGCTACGCATTCCAGGTCGAGATGAACTACCGCGTGGTCCAGCGTGGGATGCGAATCGCCGAGGTGCCGATCCGCTTCGAGGAACGCACCGAGGGCGTGTCGAAGATGACGTTCACCGTGCAGGCCGAGTCCGCCCTGCTGCCGTGGAAACTGCGCTTCGGACGCCGGCCTCTGAGGCCCCACCGGTAGCCCGGAGGTGATGTCCTCAGATTCAAGAGGCCATCGCCCCTTCCGGTCGACAAGCCGCATGGACTTCGACTCGAACTGTTCAACATCGCAGCAGTCCCGGAGACTCCATACCGGGACCGCGGCAGCAAGATTCCCGCCCCTGTGGGGTTGCGGGTGCCCAAAACCTCGTCCGGGCAGGTCAAGCTTCGCCGCGCTGCAACGCCAGCTCGTGCCGGACGGCCATCAGCTGCGCCACCGCGGCCGTGACCACGGCGACCTCATCATCGAGCCGCACCCCGCTGAGCCCGCAGTCGAGCCGGCACCCCACCGCCCTGCCGCCCCGGTCCCCGCCAAGCTGGATTCGGCCCACCCGGTCATGCGAGCCTGCAGGCACGACCTGAGGCCCTTGCGGTGTCTTCGGAGGCCTGGCCGAGCATCTGTCCCGGCCGGGCCAGCAAACCGGAACCGCAAACGTCGACGGCCCGCGTGGCGTGCTATCGTCCGCGCGAATTCCAGGAGGTGGTCGTGCGCGTGGCGGTGTTGCGGGCAGTCATGGTTGCGGCGGCGGTGCTCGGCTCGACCATTCCAGCTGCGTCAGCGTTGGCGAGGTTGCCGAATGGGTCGGACTTCGGCGTGACGGTGTTGGACACCACTGGTGCGCTCGGTGAGGCCGTCTCCGTGTCGTACAAGATCACCAATAACAGCAAATCGTGGGCTTACTACAGCGAGGTGAAGATCGAGGTCCGCAGTCCGTCGGGGACGGTGCTGACCGACTTCGACACGGCGTATCCGGCGGGACGCTGCCCGGTCTTGAAGCCCAAGCTACTTGCCCAGTGCTCTTCCACGACCCAGTTCCCGCCGGAAGCAACGGTGTCGCTGCAGTTCCGCATCACCAACACCAGCGCGCCGGCCACGGGCGTCAAGGGCTACGTCAAGGTGATCGTGAACGGCGACCCGGTGACGGACAACAACCTCGCAATGTTCACGTTCCGAACGGTTGCCGGGGAATCGACCCCGACGGCTGGCGTCAGCGCACCCGCGTCCACCCGGTCGCCGACGCGTTCGGCGGGTTCGCCGAGGCCGAACTCCAGCTCCGCCCGGCCGACCGCATCCCCGACGGCCATGACGGAAGAGTTCGCGGCGGTGACCACGGACATGGCGACGCCGATGGCCGAGCCGGCCGATACCACGCAGGCGCGGCCGGCCAGTTCGGCAGGCGGGTACGTCCCCTGGATCGGCGGTAGCCTCTTCCTTGTCACTCTCGGCACGCTCGGTGCGCTGCTCGCGTGGCGTCGACGCCGGGGCTCGGAGCCACCCGCTTTTCATCCGTAGGTTCAGAGGGTTCGAGTCCCCGACGGAACTGTCATCAGGCACGACATGTGCCTGCTTGGTTTCCCGCACCTTCTGTATGCGGTGGATATGATCGCCGACATTGCCCACCGCAACGGCGCGATCATCATCGCGCTGCCCGGCCGTGGGGCATGGTTGCCTTTGGTGCGCGGCGGGGGACCTCGGGCGGGGGCCTGGCATCCCAGAGCGTCGGGGTCCAGCGGGCGGAGCCCCTGGCCACCGGAGGCCACCTCCGAGCCGGCTGGAAGCCGGGCCACCGGCAGGCACCGCTCTTGGCAGACGGCGCGCCGTGGACGCCGAGACAGGATGCTGCGTCTCGGCGTCCACCGTGCGTGGCCAGTGCAGACGGGCTGCCCGCTATCCCTCGGCGAAGCCTGACCCCCGGATAGGCCCTGGTCGTGCCAGAACCACCCCCCGCAGATGCCAGGGAGGCGATTACCTTGCAGTGCTGGATGCCCCGGTTCTGGCCAGCGCACCAGCACCCTAACCAGATCGGATAGGGCGAGCAATGCGCTCGTGTCGTCGGCGGGCGTGGCGGCTAGCGGTGCGCCCGGACCGCCGAGTTGGCCATCGTTGCGTCGACCACGCGTCCGGGTCACGCTCGGTGTAGCGTCGGCAGCTGGTTTTCGTAGGCGCAAAGTCACCGGTTCGCTCGAAGCCCCGGCTCCTCGTCGCGAGGATGTCCGGGGCTTCGGCGTGTCCAGCTCGAGCCAGCGCACCGCCGGGGCCGCCGCGCCGGGAACTGCTCGACGACGCCGGCGAGTTCACCGACCTGGCTGCCGCGCAGGCCGCGGTCGACCGGTTCCTGCACGAGTACAACACCAACCGGCCGCACCAGGCCCTGAACATGGCGTTTCCCGCCGACCGGTTCCGCCCCAACACCACCACCGACGGCGCGGCGCTGCTGCCGCTGAAGCTGCCCAGCATCCTGGGCATGAGCACGCCGACATCCCCGCAGCCACCGATGTCCGCCGCTGTGACGCCAACACAGCGCCACACCGGCGCCTGCCCCGGCCACCCCGATCGTCCCGGCGTAGGTGTCGCCCGGACGGTGTGTCGGTGGTGCGATGGAGTTCGACCAGGTTGTGCCGCCGTCGGGGAACCTGCAGGTCGCTGGGAAACAGTTCTGACTCGGTACGGCCCGCTCCGGCATCACCGTGACGTTCTGGGCCGACACCGATGTCATCCATATGCTGATCGCTGGCACCCGGCTCAAGTCCGTGCGTTCCCACCTGTCCGTCAACGACCTGGCAACGCTGCTGCGCAACGGTGGCCGACCGGCCGGGCCGCCGCTGCCCACGGTGCCCAACGCCGACCCCGCCGGTCCGGTCGAGGTCGACCGGACCGTCAACGCCGCCGGCCACGTCTCCCTGAGCCGGCATGTGGTGCTGGCAGCCGAGATCCTCGCCGGGCGCCGGGTGAGCATCCGCATCGACGCAGACCCTGATGTTCTTCGACCCCGACACGCGGGAACTGTTGCGCACCCGCGCCAACCCGCCGCCACAGCCACCGACCGGTCCGGTGCGCGTCCAGCGCCGCGCCTCCAACACCGGGGTCGTCATGGTCGCCGGCCAGAAGGTCGCGCTGGGCGGGGTCCACGCCGGCAAGACCGTCACCAATCGAGGTGTCCAAGACCGAGTTGGCCGTCCGCTGCGAAGACGGCACCCGCACCATCCGCCGCATCACCGACCAGCCCGTCACTCGTATCAAAGCCCACCGACCTCGCAAGAATGACCAGGTCCATGCCGAGCAGTAGATTCCAGCTTGTGGATCGCGATCGTCTCGCTCTGGCCGCATGTCGGTACGTTGCTGGCATGGATCACGGGCACGGGATTGCCGACGCGGAAGTGGAGCCGGTCAGCGGAAGCCAGGCGTGTCGAGCCCCTTGTGGGTGCTGAGGCGGCCCGCCGCCCGCCTCATCCCACCGGCTCGCAAACCGTGACCTGCCCTACTGGCCGCAGCGCCGGGTTGTCTTCGGGGCTTAATGTGGTATCCATGCGTCAACGCGGCGTCAACGCGGCGTCATCGTGGTGGGCCTCGTCGTCGGCCTGGTTGTGATGGCGTTCGGTGTGCTGTGGTTGCTCGCCTTCGTGCCGGGCATGGGCACTGATGGCAGCGTCACCACGACGGACTGCGGCACCGCACCTCGTCACGGCCTGACCTGCTGGGGCGACTTCACTCCTGGCGACGGCGGTCCACCTCGGTCGGTGAGCATCGACGACGTTGACGAGGAGGACGTGACCGTCGCCGCCGTCACGTACCCATGGGCCCCTGAACAGGCTTTCCGACCCCCAGGCGTGCTCGCCGCCGTCGAATCGACCGCCATGACCGTCGCTGGGGGAGCGGTTCTCAGCGTCGCGGTCACCCGCCTGGTCTGCTCGGTACGCGCCACCCGGCGCCGAAACCGGTTCGCCACCCCTGCTTAGGCCGGACTCCCGCTGCGGCGCGACGCAGCCTCTGACCGCGTCGGCGTAGACCTCACAGCCATGATCGTCTAGTCGGGTGTGTCATGCGTCATCTGGCACTGATCTGTAACGGATCTACTGGAACTCGACACACGTGATCTGCACCTGCACCTGCACCCGCAGGCCGCATAACGACCAAACGTCTGTTCAGGTGGGCCGATACCCTTCCAGGGTGGAACACCCCGCCCAGCAGTAGTTCGGCGATGTCGGAGGCGACGCCTTCCGCCAGCTGCTGTGACAGCTTCTGCACCTTGGCTTCAAGTTCATCGGACCGGCAATGCTGTTGCCGTTGTGACGATGGTCCCTGATGACGGCTCGGCTTAGGGTCCTGTGGTGCGCAGTCGCTGGTATCGAATGGACCGCAGGTCGGCCCGCAGCCTCACGCTGGTCGTAGCGATTCTGTGGACAGGCGGCTGGATGTTGGGCTTCTGGCGCGCGGTCGACGATTCTCGTGGGGCGACGGTGGACGCCGAGGTCGTTGCCATCACCACGAATGCTCCCGGCCGGCGGGTGTATGACGTTCGCTTCGTGACGGAGACGGGGCTTACCTGCGAGTCCCGTGTCGACTCTGGCTCCAACCCCAAGCCCCGTGAGATTCACGTCGGCGGACGATCGAGGGTCCATTACTCGGCCTCCGACCCATGCAGTGGCTTGTTGCTGCGAGAGACAACCTCTCCAGCGCCGTGGCCGGGCGTGATCCTGCTGCTGGTGCCGATCGTCGTCTGTCTGGTCGTGGTGTGGCGGCTGCGGCCACGCAAAGTCGGCCAGTGACCGCCAGGTCGAGTGTTGTTTAGCCGTACATGGCTCAGGGATACCTGAGGTACAGCCGTGGCGTGACGTGGTCGTCAGCGAGTAAGCAAGATCGTCTCTCCGGATTCTCCCCGAGGGGCTACAGGGGAGCAAACGGCCGGTGCCCTCTGGGGACAACCGGCCGTGACCTGGTGTTCTGCGGTGGGCGATACTGGGATCGAACCAGTGACCTCTTCGGTGTGAACGAAGCGCGCTCCCGCTGCGCCAATCGCCCGCGACGCCAAACTGTACCCGATTACCCCGCCATCGTGCATCCCGACCCCCCGAGTCGCCGCTCGCGCGGCGGCAGGGGGCGGTGCGCGTGGCGCGCGGGGTCTCCTCGTCTGACGTAGGCTCAGAGGGTGGTGGACAGGCATCGGCATGTCTGCTGGGCATACGACGACCCGGTGGGATTCACGGTCCGCGCGAAGGAGTGGATCGCCGAAGGGATCGCTGCTGGGGACCGGGTCTGGTTCGTCGCCGATGAGGGGGCCAAGCCTATCGAGGGTGCTCGGCTCGTCCGCATCGCCGAGGCCTACGACCAAGAGCGGATCATCGACCCGCCCGCCCAGGTGCGAGCCTATGCCGCCGCGACCGAGCAGGCGCTCGCCGACGGGTATGCCGGGTTTCGGGTCGTTGCGCAGGTCACGCCGCTGATCCGGGACGCGGTCCGGCTGGAGGCCTTCGCGCGCTACGAATACCTCGTCGAACAGTACATGAGCACCGCTCCCATGTCGGCCCTCTGCGCCTACGACCGGCGGGAGCTCGACGGGCAGGTGGTCGCCGAGCTGGCCGGGCTGCACCCCGAGACCAACGTCGGCGTGCTGTTCAGCCTGCGTGCCGGGGCGGACGGTGAGGGTGTGGTGCTGTCCGGGGAGCTGGACCAGTCCAACCGTGCGGTGCTGGGTGCCGCGATGCGCCGGGCCGACCTGGGCGCCGACGGTGAGGAGATCGTCCTCAACGCGGCCGGGCTGCGGTTCGTCGACCACCGCACGCTGCTGGACCTCGAAGACTATGCCCGGGAGCGGCACACGCGGGTGGTTCTGCGCACCGGGCTGATCTCCGCGGTCAAGCTTGTGGAGTTGCTGGGCCTGCGCCGGGTGAGGGTGGAGCCGGCACGATGACCACGCGCACAGGTGCGGCCGCCGGCCACCGCGGATACTTCCACGAAGCCGTCTTCTACGACCGTCCCGACGACCTGCTCGCCGTTGTCGTGCCGTTCCTGCTCGACGGGGTCGCCGCCGGCGAGCCGGCGATCGTCGCCTTCGGGGAGCACAACGCCGCGCTGGTGCGGGACGTGCTCCCGGAGGGCCACGGCGTGACCTTCCTGACCGGCGAGGGGGTCTACGCCCGCCCGGCCGCCGCCATCCGGTCGTACCGGCGGCTGCTCGCCGGCCACGTGGCCGCCGGAGCGGCGCAGATCCGCATCGTCGGTGAGCTGGCACCCGCCCTGCTCGGCCGGATGTGGGACTGGTGGGCGCGGTACGAGGCGGCGATCAACCACGCGTACGACGACTTCCCGCTGTGGAGCATGTGCGCGTACGACGCCCGGCGCACCCCGGCGCCGGTGCTCGACGACGTCGCCCGGACCCACCCGAACGTCGCCATGCCCGACGGCCGGCACGTGCCCAGCGGGTTGTTCGTCGACCCGCTGACCTTCCTGAGCGAGCCGCCGACCACGGCGCCCGACCCGATCGTGGAGCGGCCGCCGGTCGTCGAGCTGGCCGACCCGGCCCCGGGCGAGGCCCGCGACGTGGTCCGAGCCGTGGACGGCGGGCGGCTGCGGCTCGACGAGCTGGAAGAACTCACGATCGCGGTCAGCGAGGTGGTCACCAACGCGTTGCGGCACGGCCGCCCGCCGGTCCGGATGCGGGTGTGGACCGCCGAGGACCGGATCGTGGTCGCGGTCAGCGACGGCGGTGAGGGGCCGAAGGACCCGCTCGCCGGGCTTATGCCGGCCGACCAGGACGGCCTCGGCGGGCTGGGGCTGTGGATCACGTACCAGTCGTGCAACCACGTCCGGACGAGCCGCACGGCGGACGGCTTCACCATCACCCTGACCGGCGGAGTGCCACCGGTAGGCTGAGGCACCTATGGCTCAGTACGCACTGCTCATCTTGCCCTCGACCAACCGGGTTTACGCCGACGCCTCCGTCGCGCTGACCCGCGCCGAACTGGCCGCGTTCAACCGTGCCGTCCTCGACGGCAGGCTCTCCGAGCCGGCGGAGGAGCCGATCGGCGGCGTGCCGTATGTGACGTTCGAGGCCGAACGGCTCGGCGAGCGGGACGCCGCGTTCCTGGCGAACCTGTCCTCGGCCTATGCGCTGTTCGAGGTCGTCGGCGACCTGCTGCGCCCGGTGGAACTGCGGCCGCTCGACCGGTTCGACGACGATCTGCTGACCATCCAGAAGTACCAGGGCAAGACCAATGAGCTGTTCACGAAGCTGCTGCTCAACGTGACGCTGCTCGCCTCGGCGTTCGCGCCGCAGATGCTGGAGCGCCGGTTCCGCGTGCTCGATCCGCTGTGCGGCCGCGGCACGACCCTCAACCAGGCCCTCATGTACGGGTTCGACGCCGCCGGGGTGGACCGCGACCAGAAGGACTTCGAGGCGTACGCGGCGTTCATCCAGACCTGGCTCAAGCGCAAGCGGATCAAGCACCACGCCGAGGTCGGCCCGGTGCGGCGCAACCGGCAGGTCGTGGCGCGGCGGCTGCGGGTCGACCTGGCCGCGTCCAAGGACGACTACAAGGCCGGCGAGACGCAGGTCCTCGACGTGGTCAACGCCGATACGGTCCGCTCGGGGGAGTTCTTCAAGCCGGGCACGTTCGACCTGGTGGTGGCCGACGCGCCGTACGGCGTGCAGCACGGCAGCCGGACCGCCGGGAAGGGCCTCGCGCGCGACCCGGGCGACCTGCTCGCCGAGGGCGCGCCGGTGTGGGCGGGCCTGTTGCGCAGCGGCGGCGCGCTGGGCATCTCGTGGAACACCTTCGTGGCGCGCCGTGAGGAGGCGGCCGGCCTGCTGACCGCTGCCGGCCTGCGGGTCGTGGAGGAGGAGCCGTACGGATCGTTCCGCCACCGGGTCGACCAGGCGATCATGCGGGACATCCTGGTCGCGACGAAACCCTAGCCCCGGACCCGGTGCGGGTCGACCTCCCGGTTCGGGTAGCGGCGCAGGTACTCGCGTTCGAGCTCGTCGGTGCGCCGGGTGTGGTTGGTCAGCGCGTCGTCTGACCCGTGGCGGAACGTGTCGTGGCGCGTCTCGTGCAGGGTGGCCAGCTCGCGCAGCAGTTCGGCGTTGCTGAGCTCCGCGGGCGAGACGCCCAGGTACCCCTCTGTCGGCATAGCGTCGGGGTACCCCTCCCGCGAGGGCTCACACCGGGGTGACCTGAGCCGTCGCGGGAGGGGGCATGTTCACGCGAGGGTGAGCGTGATGTCGTCGGCGTAGTACGACGGCTGGCCGTACCAGCCGTGGACGAACACGGTGACCGACGTCGTCGACGCGCCGGACGGCGGCTGCGAGGAGGAGGCCGACACGGACGGTGACGACGACGGCATCGTGCCCCACGGGACCTGCGGCGAGCTGTAGTAGTTGATGCCCTGCACCGTCCACCGCGGGCCCTGCGCGCCGAGCCGCACCTTGAAGGTGTCCCAGTTGCGCACCGCCTGCGGCGACCACGCCAGCTCCGCGAGGGCGGGCATACGCGGGAACGCCATGTACTCGATGTCGGCGAGCTTGGTGAGTGTCTCGCTCCACAGTGGAGCCTCGACGCCGAGGATCGCGCTGGCCGGCACGCCGGAGAGGTAGGCGCCCGGGTCCCAGTTGTAGGCGGTCTGCACCTCGATGAGGCCGGCCCAGGTGAGCCCGAGCGGTTCGCGGTGTGGTCGGCGGCGCCGAGCTGGTGCCAGCCCATCACGGTCTTGCCGGCCGCGCCGACGAAGGGTTGCACGCGGTTCATGAAGGTGCGGTAGTCCGCGGCCGAGGTGCTCTGTGCCTCGTCGCCGCCGATGTGCAGGTACGGCCCGCGGAGGGTGAGGCGCCGGGGCCGGGGCCGGGCGGCGGGGAGGGTCAGCGGGTGCGCTGGGACTGGCGGCGCTGGAGCTCCGGCGGCAGCGGGGACCGGCCCTCCTGCTGGCGCTGGCGGGTCTTGACGGCCAGGCGCGTGAGGTAAAACAGGGCGGCGCCGAGGACGCCGACGTCGTCGAGGTAGATCGGGTCGGGCAGCAGATCGACCGGGAAGATCGTGTAGATGATCGCGCCCCAGAACGCGACCTTGCCGCCGGCGCCCATGGCCTGCAGATACTTGCCGGTCCTCCAGACCCGCACGGCGAGGACGATCGCCAGCACCAGCAGGCCGATCAGCAGCAACCCGCCGACCACGAAGAGCGCGTAGAGCGACTCGTCCGACATGGGATCGAGTTTACGGGTGATACTGCCCGAATGCCCGTAGAGCCACCGCCGATCCTGAGCAACGTGCCGGGGTCCTTCCCCCAGTCGGTCCTGCGGGACCGCCACCCCGCGATCGTCCGGCACGTGCTCGAGGGAATCCCGTACCCACCAGAGGTACGACTCCGGCTGGAAAGGCTCTTGCAGGAGCCGGTCATCGCGCCGCTGCCCGCCGGTGCGCACGACGCGGCGGAGTGGGCGCGGTGGGGCGAGGGCATGTACGGCCGGTCGTGGTACGACGTGCCGTTCCTCTGGGCGGAGAACTTCTTCTATCGGCGGCTGCTGGACGCGGTCGGCTACTACGCACCGGGTCCGTGGCGGGGGATCGACCCGTTCGGGCCGCAGAAGGACGCCGGCCTGCCGGGGCCGGAGGAACTGGCCGAGCTGGACGCCTTGCAGGCACTGCCCGACGAGCAACAGGCGGGGGCGCTGGTGACCGCGGCGCTGTGGGGCAATCGGGCGGATCTCGGCTTCCGCCTGGTGGCGCAGGGCGCCGACCGGGTCGACGAGCTGATCGTCGACGAGAGCAAGCGGCTGTGGGAGCTGCTGCGCGGGGGCGGCGCCGTCTGCCTGGTCGCCGACAACGCGGGCCGGGAACTGCTGCCCGACCTGGTGCTGATCGACTTCCTGCTGCGCACCGGGCGCGCCGGGCGGGTCGAGCTGCACGTCAAGCCGGCGCCGTACTTCGTGTCCGACGCCCTGCCCGCCGACGTCCTCGCGGAGCTGCGGCGGTTCCCGGCCGGCAGTGCCGTCGGGCGGCGGCTGCGGGTCGCGCTGGAGGAGGGCTCACTGTCCCTGCACGCCGATCCGTTCTTCTGCGCGCCGCTGACGTTCCACGACCTGCCGGAGCAGCTTGCCGTCCGGTTCGCGGCGGCGGAGCTGACCATCCTCAAGGGTGATCTCAACTACCGCCGCCTGGTCGGCGACCGTCACTGGCCGGCGACCTCGTCGTTCGAGGAGCTCACCGGATACTTTCCGGGCGCGGTCGCGGCGTTGCGGACAGTGAAGTCGGACGTGGTCGTCGGGTTGGCCGAGGGGGCCGAGTGGAGCCTGCCCGCGTCATGGCGCACCAGCGGCGCTTTTGCTCTCGTCCAGGTTCGAGGATGAGTCCGAGGTCGCGATGGTGAAGGTCGGGCCGGCCCAGAACGTACGCATCTTCGTCATGCTGCACACTCTGCCCAGCGGCACTTGGCGGCCACTTGCGGTCGGCTTGCGAAGCCTTTCAAGCGTGTCCGCCGTCACGTCGGGGCGGGATGGGACCCTGGGGTGAGTGGTCCGGAGCGAAACGGAGGGAGCGCGTGAGCACCGTCCTGGTCGTCGACGACGAGCCGCAGATCGTCCGCGCGCTGCGGATCAACCTGGTCGCGCGGCAGTATGAGGTGGTGGTCGCCGCGGACGGTGCCGAGGCGCTGCGCCAGGCCGCCGACGCCCGGCCCGACCTGGTCATCCTCGACCTGGGGCTGCCCGACGTCGACGGCGTCGACGTGATCCGCAAGCTGCGCGCCTGGAGCCCGGTGCCGATCCTGGTGCTGTCCGGCCGGGCCGACTCCCGGGACAAGGTCGAGGCGCTCGACGCCGGCGCCGACGACTACGTGACCAAGCCGTTCAGCATCGACGAGCTCCTCGCCCGGGTCCGGGCGGTCACCCGCCGCTTGAGCCCGGCGGACGAACTCGAGCCGGTGCGGATAGGCCGCCACGACATCAACTTCACCGCGCACACCGTCACCGACGGTGTGCACCTGACGCGCACCGAGTGGCGGTTGCTGGAGATCCTTGCCCGGAATCCCGGCAAACTGGTCAGCCAGCGCCAGCTCTTGCAAGACGTCTGGGGCCCGACGTACGCCAAGCAGACCCAGTACCTCCGGCAGTACCTGACCCAACTGCGGCACAAGCTCGAAGAGGATCCCTCCCGGCCCCGGCACCTGCTGACCGAGCCGGGCATGGGCTACCGCTTCCAGCCTTGAAGCCACTTGCAAGTCTTGAGGCGGCTTGCAAGTGGCCGCCGCGGCTTGCAAGCCGCGGGCCGGCAAGCCTCGGCGACGTGATCGCCGACAACACCGACGTCCCGCGCTCAGCCCCGCAGGGTGACGTCTTCTTCGCCCCGGCGGTCTGACCTTTCCGTCCCCGGTCACCTACGGGTGGGAACCCGGGTGACCGGGCCCTGCCCGGCTTCTTGCCGCGCGGATCGGGGTAAGGCTAAGACTGGTCCCGAAGGGGGGTGCACGATGTCGTTGGCGGTCGCCTGTATCGGGGTCGCCCTGCTGATCGGCCTGCTGCTGCGCCTACGCCGGCGCCTGCGCCGCCGTCCTGCCGGGACCGTCATATCCACTGTGGACCACGTGGTGCACCGGGTGCGGGGCACCCGTCCCCGAGGCCCGGAGGCCGCGGCGAGTGTGGCTCGCCTCAGACCGGGTAGGCCCGTGCTGCACCGGTGCCCGGGCCGGGCTTCGCCAGTGGGAGAAAGGAATGCGCGCATGCAACCTGAAGGCGACGAGATGGCGCCCCAGGCTGACGACGAAGCTCCCGCCAGCGGCGTCCCGTCATTCAGCGGCTCCGCGGACCCGTCCGCGTTCGGTGCCACCTCGGCCGAGCCTCCGCCTCCCCCGGCCGGGGCGGTGTCCGGTGCGGCGAGCGGCGCGGGTGCGGGCACCCCGTCCACGTACCGGTCGAACAACGGCGGCACGACCACGGCGGCACTGGCGGCGCTGTGGAACGACGCCGACCGGCAGCGCATCCGCGGCCGATGGCAGGAGCTGCAGATGCGCTTCCTCGACGATCCGCACCTCGTCGCGGGCGAGGCGGAGCGGCTCGTGCAGGAGGCGGTCACCGCGCTGTCCGCCTCGCTGGACGCCCGCCGCACCCAGTTGCACCAGCAACGGGCCGCCCGCGGCCTGGACACCGAGAACCTGCGCGCCTCGCTGCGCGACTACCGCGAGTTCCTCGACCGCATCCTCGGCCTGTGAGGCAGGGGTGGGGAAGGAGACGAGCACATGAACTCAACGACGATCACGATCGGGCTGGTGGTCATCGCCCTGGCGGTAGGTGGCTGGATTCTGCTACGGGGTGGCAAGGAGGAGGAAGAGGAGGTGGAGTCCGGCTCGGCACCACCGGTTCCGCGGCCTCCGGCGCAGACCGCCACGGCCGGGATCCAGGCGGCCCCCGGAGTCCCGCCCACCGCGGCGCCCGCAGGGATAGCCCAGCCGATGATGCCTGGCACGATGCCCACGCCCCCCGGGATGATGCCCGGGGCGCAGATGCCCGGGGCGCAGATGCCCGGGGCGCAGATGTCCGCGGTGCCCGCGTACGGCACCGGGTACGGCACGCCGGCGCCCCAGTCACAGCCCGGCTACGGCACGCCACCACCGCCGCCCGGGCCGGGGTACTCCACGACCGCGCCGCTCACCACCGAGGCGCACGCGTACGAGGTGCGGGCCCGCTGGCAGGAGCTGCAGATGCGGTTCGTCGACGACCCGCAGACCGCCGCCGGCGAGGCCGAGCGCCTCATCGACGACGCGCTCGCCGGGGTGACCGCCTCGCTGAACGCCCGGAAGGACCAGCTCAGCAGCTGGCGCGCCTCCGGCCGCGACGACACCGAGCAGCTCCGGGCGGCCGTCCACGGGTACCGCGACTTCCTCAACCACCTCGTCGGGCCGTGATCATCGTCGATCCTGCCGTTTGAGGGCTCGTACCTGGCGGGCATACCTCCTGAGAAGGAGGACCGCCATGACAGCCACCCAAGTTCTGCTCACGATCATCGTGCTCGTGGTGATCGCCGCGATCGGCTACGGCATCTGGTTCGTCACCCGGCGGCGCGCTCTGCAGCACCGGTTCGGCCCCGAGTACGACCGGGCCGTCGCCGAACGGGAGAGCCGCCTCGCCGCCGAACGTGAACTGCGTGAGCGCGAGCGGCGGCACGCCGCATTCGAACTGCGCGAGCTCGAGCCCGAGGCGCGCACCCGGTACACGACGGCGTGGGAGGAGATCCAGGCCCGCTTCCTGGACGACCCGGCCGGTGCCGTCCGTGACGCCGACACCCTCGTCACCGAGCTGATCGCCGAGCGCGGATACCCCACCGGCGACTACGAGGCGCAGGTCGCCGACCTGTCGGTGGAGCACGCCCGGACCCTCGGCCACTACCGCGACGCGCACGAGACCAGCCTGCTCAGCGACCGGGGTGAGGCCACCACGGAGCAACTGCGCCAGGCGGTCGTGCACTACCGCGCGCTCTTCTCCGACCTGCTCGGCACCGACGCCACCCCCGGCCACCACGCGGCGGACCACACGACCGCCGGCGACACCGGCGTTCCCGCACAGCGGGCGTCCGAAGCCGTGCCCCACGACACCACCAGCCGGTCGTAGGGCCGGGAAAGGATGCTTCCGATGCAGCAGGAACAGCGCGGGTCCGTCGACCGGACGTACGTTCCCGAGCCGCGCGGGGCGGACCACGACGATGTCGCGGTCGGCACCGCGCAGGCTCCCGCCGGGCAGCCCGGCTCCGGTGAACGCGGTGACGAGCGGTACCCGAGCGGCACCTACGCGTCCGGGTTCTCCGGCGCCGACACCGAACATGAGCGCTTTATCACCGACGGCGATGCCGATGGCCGGGACGATACCGAAGAGCGGGACGAGGTCGAGACGGCGCGGGCCGAGGAGGCCGAGGACCAGCGGTGGGAGACCGAGCACCCGGACGGCGACGCGGCGGACCGGACCTGGGCGGCGGAGCACGCGACCCAGCTGCGGGCCGGCGCGATCGACACCCCGGCGGACGACACTCCGGCGGACGACACCACGGCGGACGACACCACGGCGGACGACCGCGACGGGACGCGGGTCGACGCCGCCGACCGTGACGAGACGCTCGCGGTGAGCGACCCGGCGGACACGGCCGCGGAGCCGGCCGCGGAGCCGGTCGGTGAGCCCGTCTCCGGCGAGCCCGGGGAACTGCTGCCGGGTGCGGTCGAGGTGACGCCGGTCGGGGCGCTGTGGGCGGACGGCGCCGTGGACGGGCTCCGCGAGCGCTGGCGCGAGCTCCAGTTGCGCTTCATCGACGACCCCCGGTCCGTGGCCGGTGAGGCCGACGCGCTCGTCGCCGAGGCGGTCGGGTCCGTCACGGCCGCGCTCGAGTCCCAGCGCCGGCGGCTCGCCGAATGGCAGCAGCAGGACGGCGACGACACCGAGCGGCTGCGGGCGGCGGTCCGGCAGTACCGCGATTTCCTCGACCGGCTGCTCGGGTTGTAGGCGGCTCGGCACGTCGGCATGATCTGGAAGACTTGACGCCGAATATTGGCGTGAAGTCTTCCGGATCATGCCGACGTGGGCGGAGCCGCGAACCCGCTGGTCAGAAGCGGATCAAGGTGCGAGCGCCCCGCCCCTCGCGCACGCGGACGAACGCCTCGTTGAGGTCGCCCAGGCCCACGTGGTCGGTGACCAGCGCCGACAGGTCGAGCCGGCCCGCCCGGTAGTGGTCCAGCAGGATCGGCACGTCCACGGCCGGGTCGGTGCTGCCGTACATGCAGCCGACCAGCGTCCGCGCGAAGTACGCCACCTCGAGCGCGCTCAGGCTGAGCTGGTCCGTCGCTGCGCCCAGCCCGACCACCGTGGCCGTGCCGCCGCGCCTCGTCGCCGACCACGCCACCCGGATCGTCTCCGCACGGCCCACGCACTCGATGGCGTGGTCGGCGCCGCGGCCCTCGGTCAAGCCGCGGATCTCCTTCGCCAGCTTCTCCGACGGCGGCAGGAAGTGTGTCGCGCCCATGCGGCGGGCGAGGTCCTCCTTCGCCGGCGCCGGATCCACCGCGACGATCGTGCCGGCCCCCGCGATCCGCGCGCCCTGCAGCGCGGCGAGGCCGACACCGCCGAGGCCGATGACCACCACGGACTGGCCGGGGCGGACCCGCGCCGTGTTGGTGACCGCGCCGACGCCGGTGAGCACCGCGCAGCCGAGCAGCGCGGCCTCCTCGAGCGGGATGTCGGCCGGGACCGGGATGCAGGCGTGGGCGCCGACCACCGTCTCCGTGGCGAACGCGCCGGTGCCGAGGCCCGCGTAGACGTCCTCGCCGGACGAGGTGCGCGCGAACGGCACGGCCCGTGCGTCGTCCGCCCGCACGCAGAGGTACGGCTCGCCGGCCTCGCAGAACCAGCATGACCGGCACGGCGGGGACCAGTTCAGCACCACGTGGTCGCCGACGGCGACCGTCGTGACGTCCGTGCCGACCTCGACCACGGTGCCGGCGCCCTCGTGGCCCAGCACGGCCGGGAACTGCTGGCGGAGAGTGCCGTTGGCGAGCGAGAGGTCGGAGTGGCAGACGCCCGCCGCGGCCAGCCGGACCCGCACCTGCGCGGGACCGAGCGGGTTGAGGGTCAGTTCCTCCACGGTGAGCGGGCCGTCGAGCGCCCGGAGCACTGCCGCGCGTGTCACAGCTGGATCGCCTTCACGGTCGTGAACTCCTCGTAGCCGAAGGTGCCGAGCTCCCGGCCGTAGCCGGAGTGGCCGATCCCGCCGAACGGGGCGAGCGGGTTGAACGCGCCGCCGTTGACGTCGACCTGACCGGTGCGCAGCCGCCGGGCGACGGCGACCGCGTGGTCCTGCGACGCCGACCAGACGCTGCCCGCGAGACCGTACCTGGTGCCGTTGGCGATCCGCACGGCGTCGTCCTCATCGCGGTACCGGATGATCGACAGCACCGGACCGAAGATCTCCTCCTGCGCGATGACCGCGTCCGGGTCGACGTCGGCGAAGACGACCGGCGCGACGTAGTAGCCGACCTCCGGCACGGCACCGCCGCCGTGGACCATCTTCGCGCCGCCGGCGACGCCGCGCTCCACATAGGACAGCACCCGGTCGCGTTGCGCGGCCGAGGCGAGCGGGCCGAGACGGGTCGAAGGGTCGGTGGGGTCGCCGACCGTGTACTTCGCGGCGGCGGCCACGGCCAGCTCGACGGCCTCGTCGTAGCGCGACTCGTGGACCAGCATCCGGGTCCACGCCGTGCACGTCTGGCCGGAGTTGAGGAAGCAGTTGGCGACGCCCACCTTGACCGCGGCGGTGTGGTCGGCGTCGGGCAGGATCACGTTGGCGGACTTGCCGCCGAGCTCCAGCGCGACCCGGGTCACGTTGGCGGCGGCCAGCGCGGCGACCTTCCGGCCCGCGGTCGTGGACCCGGTGAAGGAGATCAGATCGATGCCGGGGTGGCCGGCGAGCTCGGCACCGGTCGGGTCGCCGTATCCGGTGACGAGGTTGTAGACGCCGTCGGGGAGGCCGGCCTCGCGGACCAACTCGTGGAGGCGCAGCGCCGACAGCGGGGCGACCTCGCTCGGCTTGTGCACGACGGTGTTGCCGGCGGCGAGGGCGGGCGCGAGCTTGGCGACCGTCTGGTGCAGCGGATAGTTCCACGGGGTGATGGCCCCGACGACGCCGACCGGATCCCGCACGATGCGCGAATTTCCGAGTTGTACCTCCTGTTCCGGCGCCTCCAGCTGCGCGACCGTCGACGACAGCACCGTGATCGGCAGCCCGACCTGGACCTTCCGCGCCACGCTGAGCGGTGCGCCCATCTCGGCGGTGATGATGCCGGCCAGTTCGTCCGCGTGCTCCGTCAGCAGGTCCCGCAGCCGGGCCAGGTGTGCGGCCCGCTCGGCGCGGGACAGCTCCGCCCAGGCCGGCTGCGCCGCGCGCGCCGCTTCCACCGCGGGCGTCACCGAGGCCGTGACCGGCACGGAGGCGATGACGGATTCGGTCGCAGGGTTGTGGACGTCGATCACGATGGACCCCTTACACGAACGCGCTCACGCCGGTGAGGGCGCGGCCGATGATGAGCTTCTGGATCTGGCTCGTTCCTTCGTACACCGTCGTGACCCGCGCGTCGCGCAGGTACTTGCCCACGGGGTACTCGTCGATGTAGCCGTAGCCGCCGAAGACCTGCAGCGCGGCGTTGGCGGCGCGCACCGCGGCCTCGCTGGCGAACAGCTTCGCCGTCGACGACTCGGTCGCGAACGGCGCGCCGCGGTCGATGAGGTCGGCGACCCGCCAGGTGAGCAGCCGCGCCGCGTCCGCCTCGACGGAGATGTCGGCGATCAGCTGCTGCACCAGCTGGAACCCGGCGATCGGGCGTCCGAACTGCTCGCGCTGCCGCGCGTAGGAGACGGCGGCGTCGAGGCAGCCCTGGATGATGCCGACACACCCGGCGGCCAGTGACATGCGGCCCTTCGCGAGCGCCGCCATGGCGATCTTGAACCCCTGCCCCTCGGCGCCGACCAGCGCGCTCTCCGGCACGGTCACGCCCTCGAAGGTGAGCGACGCCGTCGCCTGGCCGCGCAGGCCGAGTTTGCCGTGGATCTCCTCGATCCGCAGGCCGGGCGAATCGGTCGGGACCAGGAACGCCGAAACACCCTTCGGCCCCGGGCCGCCCGTCCGCGCGAAGACCAGGGCGACCTGTGCCCAGGTGCCGTTGGTGATGAACATTTTCGCGCCGTCGAGCCGCCACCCGCCGGCCACGCGGGTCGCCCGGGTGGCCAGCGAACCGGCGTCGGATCCCGTGTCCGGCTCGGTCAGCGCGAAGCACGCCAGCGCGTCACCCGAGCAGAGCCGCGGCAGCCATTCGGCCTTCTGGTCGGCGGAGCCGTAGCTGTTGATCGATTTCGCGACGAGGCCCAGCGAGACGGACACGATGCCGCGCACCGACGAGTCGCCGCGCCCGAGTTCCTCCAGGACGAGGCAGTACGTCAGGTGGTCCCCGCCGCTGCCGCCGTGCTCCTCCGGGATGCCGATGCCGAGGATGCCCAGGTCGGCGAGCTTCTTGACGACCGATAGGTCGACCTGTTCCGCGCGGTCCCAGGCAGTGGCGTGCGGAACGATCTCGCGGTCGACGAAGTCGGCGACCATGCGGCGCACCGCCTGTTGTTCGTCACTGAGCGTAAATTCCATGGCGACACCCTTAACTAACGCCGTTAGTTTCTAAGATCGTATCCATGGTCCGTCCCAGAACGCCACTGCTCACCCGTGATCGGATCGTCGAGGCCGCCACGGCCATCGTCGATGCCGAGGGGCTCGACGCGCTCTCCACCCGGCGGCTGGCCCGCGACCTCGGCGTGCAGGCACCGTCGCTGTACAACCACTTCTCGACGAAGGAGGAGATCATCGACGCGGTCGGCGACGCGATCGTGGCCGGTGTCGACCTGTCGATGCTGGGCCGCGACCCGTGGCCGGTCGCGCTCAAGTCGTGGGCCAGGGCATACCGCGCGGCGTTCCGCGCCCACCCGAACGTGGTGCCGTTCCTGGCGCGTGGCCCGGCCCGCCGCCCGGCGTCGCTCCGCCTGGCCGACGCGGTGTACGGCGCCCTGGTCGACGCCGGCTGGCCCCCCTCGCTGGCGACCAGGATCGGCGCGACGATGCGATATTTTGTGGCGGGTTCGGCGCTGGGGTCCTTTGCGCTAGGTTTTGTCGATGATCCGTCCCTCTACGCCGCCGACTACCCACACCTGCGCGACGCCCACCGCCTGGCGGAACACCACGCCCAGGTGGACGACAGCGCGTTCGAGCTGGGCCTGGAGGCGTTGATCGACGGCCTGGAGCGCAGGTTCGCCGCACTCTGAGTTTTTGTCATACCTGGCTCGTAGGTTGTGGGCGTGGGGGATGAGTGGATCGACTGGCACAGCCGATTGACGGCGGCACAGGCGGCCCGTGAGCGCCGCCGCCGGGACCGGGCGGCGATGCGCGCGGAGTTCGCCGAGGCCCGCCGGCACGGCCTGTCCGCCCGGCATGCGCTGAAGCTGATGCGCGCGGACCTGCGCGCCCGGGAGGCGGAGCTCATCGCCGCTGCGTCGGAGCGCGCGGCCAGGGCCGAGGCGGCCCGTCTCCGCGCGGTGCCGTCCGAGCCCGAGACAGCCACGGGTGGACGGACCTCCTGTGCTCGTGGTGCACCGGCTGGGCCTCGGCCGTCGGCCCCGCAGGTTTCTGTGGCCGTGTCATCGCCTGCGGCTGAGGTGGCTGGAGCGGTGCCGGGTCCGGAGGTGGACGCGGTTGGGTCTCGGCTGTCGGTCTCCGAGGTTTCTGTGGCTGTGTCATCGCCTGTGGTCGAGGTGGCCGGAGCGGTGCCGGGTCCGGAGGTGGACGCGATTGGGCCTCGACCATCGGTCTCCGAGGTTTCTGTGGCCGTGTCATCGCCTGCGGCCGAGGGGGTGCGGGTCGAGGCCGGTCCGAGAGTCGGAGGACGGCATGGTTGGTGTGCTGGCAATCGGCTGACGCCGGAGCGCGACGGCGCTGAAGACGTCTGCATCCACGGGGCGCCGGCAGTCGGTGTCGCTGTTCTGGTCGGTGTTGCCGACCTGGGCGCAGCGGGCCGGGCGCCACCCGGAGGCTCGGCACAAGATCGTCACAACACAGGACCCGCGTCGCACCGAACGACGCCGTGCGACGGTCGGATGTCAGCGGCGAGGATCGCATGCAACGGGGGATCCTGCGTGCCGGGGTCTGACAGCCGGGCCGGGGCCGGGTCGTGCCGAGTGCGTCGCACGGCGCCTGCCGGTAGGTGTCGGATAAGGCGTGCAGGTGACCGGGCGCGGCCAGGACCGGCACGGCCGAGATCAGGCTTTCCGGAGCCGGAGCCGGAGCCGGAGCCGGAGCCGGAGCCGGATACGGCGGAGAGCGGGTGCCACCTCGGATCAGGCGGTCCGGATCAGGCGGTCCGGATCAGGCGGCCTTACATCAGGGCGCCCCCAGGTCAGGGCGCCCCCCAGGTCAGGGCGCCCCCAGGTCAGGGGCGGCCTCGGATCAGGATGGCCTGGTTCTGGTGGCCCGCATCAGGATCGGCTGCCACCTCGGGCGGTGTGAGGTTCTCCTGCGGGCGGCTTCGCCGTCGATGCGCGCGCCGCTTGCCCGGGGTCGGGGTCCTGTCGTCGCAACCTGCGGTAGGGGCGTGGTCCGCCGTGATCCTCGGCTTCGCCTCCGGTGAACCGAGCTTAGCCGTCGAACGTGGGGGAGCAAGCAAACGCGGGACAAGGCCGGTGCTCGCCGTCAGAGGGCCGGTCAACTGGTGTCCCGGCCGTCGTGAGCTTGGTCAGGCCGCTGCCTCGGCCGGCATGACCAGCAGGAGTTGGCCGCCGGGGCGGGTGCTCATGCGGACCGGCATGCACATCATCCGGCCGGCGCGGATCAGCACCGTCGCGGTGTCCAGATCTGCCACGCGCAGGCCGGGGGAGCCGTTGCGGGCCGGGCCCGACACCAGCAGGACGCCGCGCCAGGCGGCCTCGGCCAGCAGGCGGGCGTGCCTCACCTGGCGGGTCGAGCGTGGGGCGCCCGGCGTGCTGCACAACTCAGCGTAACCACGCTGCCAGGCGCGGTCCAGGAAGCCGGCGGTGCCGGGGTCGGTGAAGACGCGGGAGATCTCGTACCTGTGGCGGTTGCCCGCCGTGAAACGGTGCACGCTCGCCGAGTGGCCGGCTGCTTGGAGCAGCTCGACCAGCCGGTCCGCGGCGACGGCCCGGTTGAACTCGGCGAGCACCCCCGACAAGGAGTTTGCGGACCTTGCCCGAGTGCCTCCCAGCGCCCGGGCACGGCCTCCACCGCACACCCCGGTACATCGCACCAGCACGGCTGCCTCGAACGCGGCGACGGTCGAGGCTCGATAGCGGTCGCCGGTTGACACGATGTCCACCCTGACACCGTGGCAACTGCTGGGCCGCGGACGGAACCGCCGTCACCGTTCCTTGAGGAAGTCTTGAAGGACCACCTGTGTGCACCGGCTCTCGGCCAAGGGCACGCGGTCGGCGTCGAACAGTGAGGCCGCGCAGAAGACCACCGTCCCGGGGTCCGCCGCAGCACCGACCCTACGGCCCGTAGTCGACCCGGACGTGTCGGGCGGAAGAACTCCACGCGTCGATGTCCAACCTCGCCCGTCTCGCGGAGGCTGGCCCGGCTCTGATTCGACGGCACCTGACATACCTCCGGCCGGCAGCACGAGCGCGCCACCCGGATCGCCGGCGGCCTGCGGGAGTTCGGCGTCCGGCCGGGGAGAGCGGGTCACCGTCGTCATGGCCAACCGCCCCGAGGTCGCGCAGGTATACCAGACGGTGTGGCGCGCTGCCCGTGACCGACCGCGACGACGCCGACTTGGCCGCACTCATGTACACCGGCCGCGGCAAGGGTGTCCCGCTCAGCCACGCCAACCTGCCCAGCGCCGGGGTGCTCCAACGGTGGTTCGACCCGGCGGGCTGGCTCGAGCCGGCCCAGGCGCGCCGGGTGCAGGTCGCCGCGGCCGTGATCCTGGTCCGCAGCCCCAACGTCATGCACGGCTACTGGAACGGCGAGGGTCCGGCGGCCGACGGCTGGTTCGCCACCGGCGACATCGACGGCCTCGACGCGGACGGATACCTCACGATCGTCGACCGCAAGAAGGACATCATCATCCGCGGCGGGGCGTCGAGGCACGCACCCCGCCGTGGCGATGGCGGCGGTCGAGGAACTGGACGCGCACGTCCACCTGGTGGACCGGATCTCGCTGACGTCGGCCGGCATGCCGAACCGCAAAGCGTTGCGCGCTTTGGTGTAGACGCAATTGTGATGCCCGGTAAATCCGAACAAATAGTCACCATGGCGACACAATACTTGCAAGATCAACACGGCTGGAGACCGGCGACCTCTACCATGAGCGGCACGATGCGAGTGCTGCTGGTGGAAGACGACGCGCGGGTGGCGGCTGCTCTGGCCACCGCCCTGCGCCGGCGCGGTCACGAGACCGTGCACTGCATGACGGCGGAGAGCGCGCTCGAGACCTTCGCCGCGGAGCCGTTCGACCTGGTGCTGCTCGACCTCAACCTGCCAGACGGCGACGGCATCGACGTGTGTCGCACCCTGCGGCGCAAGGACGAGAGCGTCGCCATCATCGCCGTCACCGCCCGCGCCGAGGAACGCGACCGGGTCGCCGGCCTGCAGACCGGCGCCGACGACTACGTCGTCAAGCCATACTCGATGGCCGAGCTCAACGCCCGGATCGAGGCGGTCCTGCGCCGCGCAGCCCGGGCCGCGCCCGCGCCGACCGAGGTGATCGCCGCCGGTCCGGTCAGCATCGACGTGGCGGCCCGCCGGGTGCGGATCAACGGCCGCGAGATCGCCCTGACCCGCAAGGAGTTCGAGATCCTCGCCGTGCTGGCCCGCACGCCCAACGTCGTGGTCTCGTACGATCGGCTGATCCTCGCCGTCTGGCAGACGAGTTTTGTCGGGCGGCACACGCTCGACGTCCACGTCGGCTCGCTGCGCGCCAAGCTCGACGTGCCCGGGCTCGTCCAGACCGTCCGCGGCGTCGGTTACCGGCTGGCACCGTGAGGGTCCGGCTCGTCGGGACGTATCTCGTGCTGCTCCTGCTGGTGCTGGCGGCACTCGAGGTACCGCTGGCGATGACCCTGGCCGCCCGGGACACCCAGCGGCTCGTCGCCGACCGGCTCGCCGACGCCACCCGCTTCGCCACGCTCGCCGAACCGGCGCTGCGCGCGAACGACACCAAGGAGATGACCGACGAGCTGATGCGCTACGACGAGCTGTACGGCATCGCCGCACTCGTCGTCGACCAGGACGCGCACCAGGTCGTCAGCTCCCGGGTCGACCTGAATCTCCTCGGCAACGCCGACGTGCAGCGGCAGGTCCACCGCGCTCTGGAGGGGCGGGAGGCCAGCGACGACGGCACCGTCTGGCCGTGGCGGACGGAGCCGTTCGTGGTCGCCGCGCCGGTCGGCCGCGGCGGCGAGGTCATCGGCGCGGTCGTGACGATCTCGCCGACCCGGCACCGGGCCAACGCGGTCGGGACCGCCTGGAGCGTGCTCGCCGGCGGCGGGCTGATCGTGCTGTTCGCCGGGATCGTCGCCGCCTACTCGCTGGCCCGCTGGACCCTGCGGCCCGTCGCCGAGCTCGACGCCGCCGCGCACGAGCTGGGCGCCGGCGACTACGCGGCCCGGGTGCCGGCCGCCGACGGCCCGCCGGAACTGCGCCGCCTCGGCACCGCGTTCAACGAGATGGCGGCCACCGTCGCCGACTCCCTCGAGCGCCAGCGCGCGTTCGTCTCCAACGCCAGCCACCAGCTGCGCAACCCGCTCACCGCGCTGCGGCTGCGCGTCGAGGACCTCGGCGCCGACCTCACCGACCCGGACGCCGTCGAGGGGCACAAGCTCGCCCTCGAAGAGGCCGAGCGGCTCGGCGAGGTCCTCGACAGCCTGCTCGCGCTCGCCCGCGCCGAGCGGGGCCGCTTCGAGCTGGCGGACATCGACGCCGGCGAGGTGGCCTGGGCCCGCGTCGTCGCCTGGCAGCCCGTCGCCACGAAAAAACAGATCACGCTGCGGTACGTCCGGCCGCCGCGCCCCCTGCGCGCGCGTGCCGTGACGACGGCGATCGACCAGGCCCTCGACGCCCTCATCGACAACGCCGTCAAGTTCTCCGGGCCGGGCGCGACCGTCACCGTCCGCCCCACCGCCGACGAGGGCGGCGTGGCCGTGCACGTCATCGACAACGGGCCCGGCCTCACCGAGCAGCAGCGGGAGCTGGCGACGGTACGGTTCTGGCGGGCACCCGACGCGCAGAACGTCGACGGCAGCGGCCTCGGCCTGCCGATCGTCGCGGTCCTCGTCGACGCGTCGGGCGGGCGGCTCGACCTGCTGCCGAACGACCCGACCGGCCTGCACGCCCGGCTCTGGTTCCCCAGCCCGCCCCAGGCCTAGGCCTTCTGGTCGCGGTAGTAGCGCACGGCGCCCGGGTGCAGCACCAGCGGCGGGGTGCTGATCGCGGAGCGGACGTTGAGCCGGGCCGCCGCCTGGTGCGCCTTCGCCAGCTCGTCACGCCCCTCGAACAGCAGCTGCGTCAGGCCGAACGCGAGCGGCTCGGGCATCGACACCCGCACGACGAGGTAGTTGGCGATGCCGATGGCGACCGTGGCGCTGATCCCCGGGTACGTCGATGCCGGCACCACCCGCTCCGCGTAGTACTGGCCATAGAGAGCGCGCATCTCCAGCACCGTCTGCTGCAGGTCCAGCAGCCGGATCGGGAACTCCTGGGCGAGGTTGCCGATCGAGCTCACCGGCAGGCCGCCGGAGAAGAAGAACGCGTCGACGTGGCCCCGCTTCAGCGCCGCCGCCGAGTCGTCCAGGCCCAGCTGCCGCCGGTCCACCGGCACGCCGGCGACGCCGAGGATCCGGTCGGCGGTGACCGCGGTGCCGGATCCGGGCGCGCCGACGGACACCGGGCGGTCGCGCAAGTCGGCGACGGACTTCACCGGACCGCCGGCGGCCACGACGACGTGGATGTAGTCGTCGTACACGCGGGCGAGCGCGGCGAGCTGGCCCGGGCTGGACTTGTTGCCGGCGCCGGCGACGTCGGACTGCGTGAAGCCGAGCTCGGCCTGGCCGGTGATGACGAAGTGGACGTTCTCCTCGGACGCGGCGGTCTGCAGGACGGAGGCGTGGACCTCCGGCAGATACGTCTTGGCGAGGTTCGCGATCGCCGTGCCGTACTTGTAGTAGACCGCGCCGGAGCTGCCGGTCGCGATCCGCAACGTCCCGGAGGCCTCGGCCCCGTCCGACTCACACGCGCTGAGCAGGGCCGTCGACAGCGCGCCGGCGAGCAGCGTCCGCCGTTTCACACCGTCACCTCCGCTGCGCTCCGGTGCCGGCTTGAAGCACTGAGCCTATGGTGAGCGGCCCCACGCCCAGCAGGGTCCGCAGTGTGCCGATCGTGCTCTCGGTGTCCTGATGGTGGAGCGTGGTCATGCCCAGCGCCCGGGCCGGCTTCAGGTTGCCCCGCAGGTCGTCGACGTAGACGCACTCGTCCGGGGCCAGGCCCACCGCTTGTGCGCCCAGTGCGTAGATCTCCGGGCTCGGCTTGCGCATACCGACGTCACCGGAGATGACCACGCCGTCGAACAGTTCGCCGAGCAGCACCCGGTCGTAGCGGTCGACGCCCCAGGAGTTGGAGATCAGGCCGGTGCGGATGCCGTGCCGCCGGGCGGCGCGCACGAAGTCGAGCATCACCACGTCGTCGGCGGTCCCGCCCATCAGCCGCTCGATCAGCCCGTCGGGCTCGACGCGCAGCAGCTCGGCGAAGCGCCGCTCGAACTCCGGCTCCGGGAGGGTGCCGTCCTCCAGACCGGCGAGTAGCTCCCGGGCGACAGGGTCGGTGCGGAAGAGGTCCCGCACGGAGCCCGGTGGCAGCCCCTCCCACGCGCAGAAGGCGTCGAACGACACGAACACGTCGGTGGTGAGCACACCGCCGTAGTCGACCAGAAGGCCCTTGGGCGGGGTCGTCCGCGGGGTCGTCATGGCCTAAGGTTGCCGGGTTTCCGCCACGAGCGCCAGGACGGCCTCCCGGTGGGACGGCGCCTGGCGCTGCCGGGTCGCCGACGTGCCGCGGCCGCGCAGGCCGGCGAGCAGGTCGATGGCCGTCTCCCACTCGCCGCGGGCCTCCAGCGCCGGCCGCACGTGGGTGAGCAGCGCGTCGATGCGCACCCCGGCGGGCACGGCGGTGCGGGTCGCCGGGTCGACGAGGTGCCCGCTCAGGCCCGAGCGGGCCGCCCGCCAGGTTGCCGCGCGCAACAGCACCTGCGGTGCCTCGGGCAGCGGCCGTCCGGCGTCGTCCTCCTCGGCCGCCGTCGTCACCAGGGCGCGGGCCAGGGCGGCGAGCAGCACCACGTCGTCGACCCGCGGGCACGAGTCGGCGACCCGGACCTCGACGGTGGGGTAGCGGGCCGACGGCCGGGCGTCGAAGTACACCATGCCGGCGTCGCTGATCACGCCGCTCTCGACCAGTGTTTCGACGACCTTCTCGTATTCGGCGGCCGACGCCAGGTCGGGCGGCGGGCCGACGGTCGGCCAGCGGCTGGTGACAACCGTGCGGTACGAGGCATAGCCGGTGTCCTGGCCGGCGAAGTACGGCGAGCTGACGCTCAGCGCCAGCAGCACCGGCAGCCACTCCCGGACACGCCGCGTGATGCGCACCGCCTGGTCCTTGTCGGGCACGCCGACCTGGACCTGGCACGCGGCGACCTGCTGCTCGTCGACGAGCTGCCGGTACTCCTGCGCCATCCGCTCGTAGCGCTCGTCCGGGTAGACGCGGCTCGGTCCGCTGCCCGAGTCCGGCACGGTCCCCGCCGCGACGGGCGCCAGGCCCAGCCGGTCGCACGCCGCGGTCAGGGAACGGCGCTTCTCGATGATGTCGGCCCGCAGCCCCGACAGGTCGGTCTGGACGGCGGTCGCGGTCTCGACCATCGACCGGTGCAGCTCCGGCTCGGCGTCGGCGCCGCGCAGCACCCGCCGCGCGGCGGCCTCGAGCTCGCCGGTCTCGGCGTTGACGACGTGGAACTCCTCCTCCACGCCGATCGTGTCGCCGACGCTCACCATCGGCTGTGCACCGACGCGCGGATGAGCTCGTCGTAGACGTCCTTGACCGCGTCGTGGGTGACGGCCGGCAGCGGCGGGAGGTCGCCGACGGCCGCGTTGCCGCGGGCCTGCTCGCCGTTGCGGGCGCCCGGGATGACCACCGAAACGGCCGGGTGGTCGATGATCCAGCGCAGGGCGAACTGCGCCATCGTCATCTGCTCCGGCTTGAGCGGGGCCAGGCGGCGCACGGCGTCGAGCCCGGTGGCGAAGTCGACGCCGGAGAAGGTCTCGCCCTGGTCGAAGGCCTCGCCGTGGCGGTTGTACGTGCGGTGGTCGTCGGCGCCGAAGGTGGTGTGTTCGTCGTACCGGCCGGAGAGCAGCCCACTGGCCAGCGGCACCCGCGCGATGATGCCGACGCCCATCTTCTCGGCCGCGGGCAGCACGTCGTCGAGCGGCTTGAGGCGCAGCATGTTGAAGATGATCTGCACGGTGGCGACGTTGGGCCGGGCGATCGCGGTGAGGGCCTCCGCGGCGGTCTCGACGCTCACGCCGTACGCCATCATGCGGCCCTCCTGCACCATGAGGTCGAGCGCGTCGAAGACCTCGTCGGTGGAGTAGACCTCGGTCGGCGGGCAGTGCAGCTGGACCAGGTCGAGTGTGTCGACGCCGAGGTTCGCCCGCGACCGGTCGTTCCAGGCGCGGAAGTTGTCGAGGTTGTACCGGCTCGCCTCCTGCGGCACACGACGGCCCATCTTGGTCGCGACGGTGACCGTGCGGCCGGTGGGGAGCCCGCGGAGGAACTGTCCGATGAGCCGCTCGCTGCGGCCGTCGCCGTAGACGTCGGCGGTGTCGATGAAGGTGACGCCGGCCTCGTGCGCGGCGATGAGCGTCGCCAGGGCCTCGTCCTCGTCGACCTCGCCCCAGTCGGCGCCCAGTTGCCATGCTCCGAGCCCGACGACGCCGACCGGGACCCCCGTGCGCCCCAATGCCCTCTCCTGCATGACGTTCACCCTATGTCGCGGGTGATCGCCCCGCCCGCCAGCCGCCGCGCTGGCCGCGCTGCCCACGCAGGCCAGGCAGGCCAGGCACGCCGCGATCTTGGAGTTGTGGTCCTTGCTATGTCAGCATTTTTCGGACATTTCCGGGACCACAACTCCAAGATCGCGTGGGGAGGGAGAGGGGGCGGCGGTCAGAAGACGGGGACGGCCTCGCGGACGAGCTTCCAGTTCGGGACGTAGAAGTCGGACGGGTTGATTGAGCCCTTGGCCTGGGCCCACTCGATCAGGAGCTGCCGGATCTCCTGCTGGGCGTTGTAGACCTGGGGCTTCACGATGCCGGGGAAGTTGCCACCGCCCGAGCGGCGGTAGTTGTTCACCGCGACCACGAACTGCTCGGTGTCGGACACCGGGGTGCCGGTGCCGGGGTGGACCAGGCGCGTGATGCGCTGGCCGACCGGGCGGCTGATGTCGATGTCGTACTCGACGCCCGAGATGGTGTCGTAGTTGTAGTCCGGCACCGACGAGTCGCTGATTTTCGCCGGGTCGACCGGGGCGCCCGGGGCGAGCGTCACGAAGTACTTCGCCGAGTACTCCAGGTACGCGCGCACCTCGGCGCCGGTGAGCACCACCGCTTCCAGGGTGTTGTCGTAGATGTACAGCCCGGCGACGTCCTTGATCTTGACCTCGCCGGCCGGGAACACGGCGGTGCGGGAGAACGGCGCGGCGATCGAGAGGACCGGCAGCGCCGTGCCGACGGCCGCGGCCACGGTGTCGGTCTGGACCTTGTTGATGTAGTCCAGGATCGGCGTGTCCTTGTACCGCGACTCGGCCGCCGACAGCGTCTCCGTCGACGTGGCGACGACCTGGTTGACGTACGCCACCGTCTTGTTGTGCTGGGCCCGGACCGCCGCCAGCACCTTCGGGTCGGCCTCGACCGTGTTGGTGTTCAGCGTGGTGGCCTGCTTCGCCGTGATCGTCCAGCGGCCGCGGTCGCGGGACAGCGTGAAGTCCATGCGGGTCAGCCGCTGGCCCCACCTCGACGGCTCGGACAGCAGCACCTGCGCGCCGGTCGCGGTGTTGGTGACGAAACGCTGCGGCACCTCGTTGTGCGCGTGCCCGAAGAGGATCGCGTCGATGCCGGAAACCTTCTCGGCGATGAGCGCCGACGGATTCTCGTTCGGCAGTTCCGGGCCGTAGCTGGACGTGCCGTTGTCGCCGCCGTGCGCGGAGATCAGCACGAGGTCGGCGCCCCGGCGGCGCATCTCCGGCACGTACTTCGCCGCGGTCTCGACCATGTCGTCGAAGCGCAGCTTGCCCTCGACGTTGGCCTTGTCCCAGATGGCCACGCCGGGATTGGTGAGGCCGAGGATGCCGACCCGGAGCGTCGGGGCGCCCTTGCCGAGGTCGACCTTCTTGATGACGTACGGCGCGAAGGCCGGCCGCCCGGTCCTGACGTTGACGGCGTTGGCCGCGAGGGCCGGGAAGCCCAGCTGGCGGATCCAGAGGTCGAGCAGCGGCAGCCCGTAGTTGAACTCGTGGTTGCCGAGCGTCACCGCGTCGTACTCGATGACGTTCATCGCCCGCGCCATCGGGTGCTTCTCGCCCGTGCTGGTGATCGGCTCCTGCTTGGCGTAGTACGTCGCCAGCGGCGTGCCCTGGATCGTGTCGCCCGCGTCGAGGACCAGCGTCGCCCTGCCACGCCGTTCCGCGCGGATCCGGTTGACCAGCGTCGCGACCTTGGCGAGGCCGACGTCGTTGTGGGCGCTGTCGTCGTACTCGGCGTCCTTGTAGTAGTCCCAGTTGTAGACGTTGCCGTGGGTGTCGGACGTGCCGAGCAGCGTCAGGTCCCACGTCTTCGGCGTCCCGGGGCGGTGCGCCTCGGCGGCCGACGCCGCGGCCGGGGCCACGAGCGGTGCCGCGGCGGCTGCCGCCGCGACGGTGAGGACCTGCCGCCGGGTGGTGCCGGAGGGGTTGGTCATGATGTGCCTTCCGTGATGGTCGGGGCGCCTCGTGGGCGCCGCCACGCACCATAACGGGCGGTCGATGCGGGCGCGACCAGCCACGACCCGCGTTCCCACCCGCGTGGTGCACACGTCACCGGTGGTTCATCAGCCCGTCCAGCCGAGCGCGGCCTCGCCGAACGAGAGCACGCCGAACCAGATCGCCGCGTCGAGGACCGGGACCGCGAGCGTCCACAGTGGCCGTTCGCCGCGCACGAGTCGCAGGGCGAACACGGTCATCCCCACCCAGATCACCAGTAGCAGGACAACCGCCCAGCCCGGGGCGAGCAGCCCGGACGCGGCGTACCACACGACGGTTGCCAGGTGCGCGGCGAAGCCGACCCAGCCGAGAGCCTTCTGCACGCGCTCATGGTATGAGCCAATCGGTAGGTTGACGTTTGTCGATGTATGTCGAGATACTCCGGGCAGCCCGCCGACGGACGGTTGATCCCACCGCGACGGGCTGTGACCCTCAATCCAAGGGAGACGCCCACGTGAAGACGTCCCGCCTGCTCACGGCCGCCGCGGCGCTCGTCGCCGCCGTCCCGCTCGCCGCCGCGGCGAGCCCGGCCAGCGGCGCGCCCGGCAAGATCCTGCTCGCGGCCGCGCCGAACATCTCCGTCACCAACGTCAAGGCGCACCTCAGCCAGCTCCAGAGCATCGCCACCGCCAACGGCGGCAACCGCGCGCACGGCCGCCCCGGCTACCTGGCCTCCGTGAACTACGTGAAGGGGCAGCTCGACGCGGCCGGCTACACGACCGTCGTGCAGTCCTTCACGTACAACGGCGCCACGGGGTACAACCTCATCGCGGACTGGCCCGGTGGGGACCCGAACGACGTGCTCATGCTCGGCTCGCACCTCGACAGCGTCACCGCGGGACCCGGCATCAACGACAACGGCTCCGGCTCGTCGGCCATCCTGGAGGTCGCGCTCGAGGTCGCCCGGCAGCAGCTGACGACCACCAAACACCTGCGGTTCGGCTGGTGGGGCGCGGAGGAGCTCGGCCTGCGCGGCTCGGCGTACTACGTCAACAACCTCGGCGCGACCGAGCGGTCGAAGATCAAGGCATACCTGAACTTCGACATGGTGGGCTCGCCGAACCCCGGCTACTTCATCTACGACGGCGACAACTCCGACGGCGTCGGCTCGGGCCCCGGCCCCGCCGGCTCCGCGGCGCTGGAGCGGGTGCTGCAGGACTACTTCGTGTCGATCGGCGTGCCGACGGAAGGTACCGACTTCGACGGCCGCTCCGACTACGGGCCGTTCATCAACGCCGGCATCCCGGCGGGCGGCACGTTCACGGGCGCCGAGGGCCGCAAGACCGCGGCGCAGGCGAGCAAGTGGGGCGGCGCGTCCGGCACGGCGTTCGACCGCTGCTACCACAGCTCCTGCGACACGACCGCGAACATCGACGACACCGCGCTGGACCGCAACGCCGACGCGATCGCGTACGCGGTCTGGACCCTGGCGACGGGCACCACCACCCCGCCGGGCACCACGGTCTGGAGCGACACCTTCGAAACAGCCACCGGCTGGACCGCGAATCCCTCCGGCACCGACACCGCCACGTCCGGCACGTTCGAACGCGGCGACCCGGCGGCCACCTCCTCCGGTGTCGCGCTGCAGCTCGGCACCACCGTCAGCGGCTCGTACGACCTGGTGACCGGCGCGGCCGCAGGGTCGAGCGCGGGCGCCAACGACGTCGACGGCGGGCTCACCAGCATCCGCTCCCCGGCGATCACGCTGCCGTCGGCGGGCACGCTGACGCTGCGGTTCTCGTGGTACCTCGCCCACCTCAACAACGCGACCAGCGCCGACTTCCTGCGGGTGCGCGTCGTCGGCGCCACCACGACGACCGTGTTCACGCAGGCCGCCGCGGCGTCCGACCGGGCCGGCGCGTGGGCGTCGGCGAGCGTCGACATCAGCTCCTACGCCGGGCAGTCGGTCCGGATCCTCGTCGAGGCCAACGACTCCGGCACGGCGAGCCTGGTCGAGGCCGGCGTCGACGACGTGAGCATCGTCCGGTCCTGACTCAGTGACGGGGGCCGGTCTGCCGTGCACCGGCCCCCAGCAGGGCGCGGACACCCTCGAGATACATGGCGCGATCGAGGTGCCCGAGCAGCACTTTCTGCAGGATGTACCCCTGGAGCAGCCCGAAGATCGTCGCGCCGATCGCCGACGGATCCGCGTCGCGGGGGAGCTGGCCGTCGGCCTGGGCACGCGCCGCCAGGGCGGTCGCGCTCTCCCGCACCTGCGAATAGATGCCCGCCACCAGGTCGCCGAACTCGGGATCGTGCACCGCCTCGCCCCACACCTGGACCGCGATGCGCACCGGCCCGTCGTCGGTGAGGTTCTGGTCGACCTGGCGCAGCACCTCGTCGAGCACCTCGTCCAGCGGCGGCATCGGCTCCTGGCGCAGCGACTGGTCGACCGTGCCGAGGATGGTGCCGATCTTCTCGCCGGCGAGTGCCTTGATCAGCTCGGCCTTGCTGCTGAAATATCGGTAGAACGCGCCGACGGAGAGGCCGGCCTCCTTGATGACGTCCTGCATCGAGGTCTGATGGAATCCGTTGCGCACGAAGCAGCGCGTCGCCGCCTCGATGATCTGTTGACGGCGGGCGGCGAGGTGAGCTTCGGAAACGCGCGGCACCCTCCCATTGTAGAACGAACGCTCGCTCACTTACCGGTGATCACCGACTCGCGCGTGATCGATGGGTGTCCTACACGCGGGTGGCGCTGAAGATCATCGTGGTCATCACCACGCCGGCCGTGGCGGCGTTCGACAGGACCAGGCGGGGGCTCAACGCCGTGATCGGGGCGTTCTTGTCCACCGCCGTGGCCTTGCGGCTGCCCGTCGAGAACGCCGTCAGCTCCACGCCGCCGTCGACCGTCGGCTTGCAGGTCACCTGCAGCGGGGTCGACGCGGTCGTGGGCGGGCCGGCGTTCTTCGGCTTCGCCGACGCGCCGAGTTTGACGTGCTGGTCGCCGACGTGCTTGTAGATCTCGATGATGCCGTCGGCGGCCACCTCGAAGCTGTACCCGTTGGCCAGGTTCGCCCCGTCGAAGCAGCCGGCGCCGATCTTCGCCCCGCCCGCCGCCTTGCCGATCGCGGCGAACTCCAGGTCCATCGCGAAGCCGCCGCCCGGCACGCTGAGCTTCTGCTCCGGGCCGGGCGCGACGCACCGCGCATTGGGCTGCTCGGCGGTCACCCGCAGCGCGTCCGGCACCTCGATCTTGCAGCCGCCGGCGGCACCCCACGAGACCTTCTGCTGCAGCGCGGCCACGGTCTTCGTGCCCTTCAGCGGCCACGGGCCGACCGAGCCCAGCCAGCACGCGATCACCGGCCTGGGCTGCCAGCCGTCGCCGTCCAGGCCGGCGGGCAGCAGCGGCTGCTCCAGCGGCAGGAATGACTGCCCGAACGGTACGCCCAGATAGTCGCCGTAGGACTGTTCGCACACGGCCCGCGAGGCGATCTCGACCGCCGCCTTGCCGGGGTCGACGGTGAAGGGCAGGTGCCCGACGAACGTGACCTCACCGACGTGCGCACCGTTGCACGGCGCCACGTACCGCAGCTGCGACGACCCGCCGATCCAGTCGAAGCACTCGCCGGCCCTGAGCTCGAACTGGTCGCCGACGAAGCTCGCCGCCGCCGACTCCGCGGGCCGGGCCAGGGCCTTGGCGATCCGGTCGCCGTCGGCGTTGTCCGCGACCGGCAGCCCTTTGTCGAACAGCGCGACCAGCGAGGGGGACAGGCCGTCGACGGTGAGCGACGTGTCGTGGACCGCCTGCCGGTGGTCCGGCGACAGGCCGGCGACCACGACGACCCGGCCGTTCTCGGTGCGCAGGTAGTACTCGAAGCCCAGCCAGTGGCCCGCGCCCACCGCGCCGAGCGGCACGGCGAGCGCCACGGCGAGGACCGCGTAGCCGGTGACCGTGCCCCAGGCCCGCCCCACCGACGCGGCGACCACCGCGGCGGCCCCGGCCAGCACGCCGCCGAGCAGGGCGATCGCGCCGCCGGAGGCGAGGACCAGGCGCAGCGGCTCGGCCAGCAGGAAGCCGACGATGCCGCCGGCGCGTGAGGTGCCGCCGTCGAGCAGATCCGGGTTGCCGCGCACCAGGTGCAGCAGGCCCAGTGCGGCCAGCACGATGCCGGTCGACCGGGTCAGGACCCGCTCGCGCACGAATATCAGCGTGGCGACGGCCAGCGTGCGCAGCTCCTCGCCGGTCCACAGCCGGCGGTCCACCAGCGGCACGAGCGGCAGCTGCCACGGCCACGGCTCGCGGTGCAGGCGCGGCAGCGGCCAGGCCAGCAGCAGCGGCAGGACGGGCAGGGCATAGGCGCCGTAGCCGGAGAAGAACTGCGCGACGGCACGCACGACGCCGCTGACCGGCACCTGCGGCACCCACAGCAGGACCGCCAGCGCCACCGCGGACAGGACGGTGACCGCGAGCCGGACCCACGACGGGCGCGGCGGCCTGGGACGCGGCGGCGGCCCGGCCGTCGGCGGATCCTCGACGCGCGGGGGAGCCGTCGCCACCGCGCCCTCGCCGCCCCACAGGTCGTCCGTGGTCGGCACCCGGCGGGTGCGGCCGGTGAAGACACCCGTGTCGGCGTGCTCCCCGGTGCGCTCCAGGTCCGGGCGGCGCTGCGCGGGCGGCGCACCGCGGCGGGGACGGCGGTGCGCGCCGGACTCGGCCGCGGTCGCGCCCCGCCAGTCGGTGAGGGCGGCGCGGACCTGGTCGGTGGCGGCGACGCCGAGCAGCGCCGCGGCCACCAGGGTCAGCACGATCCGCCAGACGGGCGGCGCCGGCGCGAAACCGAGCAGCGTGGAGATGCCCAGCACGCCCGCGGTGGCGAGCGTCAGCAGGCCGACCGCGGGAAGTACGGCGCGGAAGCGGCGACCGACCTCGGACACGGCTGCGAGCATGGCACCCGCCGTATCCCATCGCAACCGACCTAAGTCTGGCTTAAAACTCGCTGCTCACATCTGGGTGTGGCCGGCCGCGCACGCGTCGATGACCGGCTTGAACGCGGCCACCTCGGTATCGGTGATCTTCAGCTCGGTGTACAGCGGCTCGCCGCCGTCGAGGCTGACGAAGGCGGGGAAGACGTACGGCTTCTTGATCTCGGCGAGGGCGTGCGGGGTGCACCGCTCGCCGTCGACGACGATCGGGATGCGCAGCTCGTCCTCGCCGGGGCGGAGCACGCCGTACGGCTTCGGGGTCTTCTCCCGCAGCGGGATCGGCAGGACCTCCAGCAGGATGCTGCCGGTGAACTCCTGGAGTGTGATCGTGCCCGGGAACCCGACCCGCCGGACGACGACCGTGCCGTTGACCCAGCCGCTGGGCAGCGGGGTCCAGGGGCCGAACGTGAACGTGGCCTGCCGGTCGAGGAACGCCTGCCGGCAGTCGATCGTGAGGAGCTTGTCGAGCATCGGGTCGGGGTCGGGCAGCGGCAGGCGGATGTCGTGGACCGCGCCGTCCTCCGTGCGCACCTTGAACGCGACGTGCGACGCGGCGCTGCGCGGCTTGAGCTCGTCGCCGCTGCAGATGCCGGTGCCGTAGGAGACCGGCACGTCGACCCGCAGCCCGCCGACCGGCAGCGGGGCGTCGACCTGCACCGGACCCACGCCCTTGAAGGACGGGGCCTGCAGCTCGACCTGCACGACGGTGATCTTCGCCGGGCCGTCGTTGTTCATCGAGATCTGCACGGTGTGCCGGACCTCGTCGACCCGGCCCTGGGTGAGCTCGACGCGCATCACCACGGGCTGCTCCGGCGGCGCCTGCGGCCGGGGTGCGTTGCCGGCGAGCGCGGCGCCGCCGAGCGCCACCAGGACCACCAGTGCGAGGAGCAACACCCGCTTCATGACCGCCTATGTTGGCACGATCCAGTGCAGGAGCGCACGGGCCGCGTCGAGCACGAGGTCCCGGTCGTAGGTCAGCGCGTAGGTGAAGCGCCGGTCGGCGTCGTCGCCGGTGTCGGCGAGGTCGCGGGCGACGAGCGCGCCGGCGAAGTGCGGCCCGACGACCACGACGTTCCACTCGCCGCGCAGCGGGTCGTCGCCGCCGAGCGCGGTGCCGCGCACGCCCGGTGCCGGCTCGGCGGGCAGTTCGGTGGCGAGCGCGGCGACGAGGGCGGCGGTCCCGGCGGCCGCGGCGTAGCGGCGGGCGGTCGCCGGGGTGAGGAACCGTCCCTCCTGGAAGCTCGCCAGCAGCATCGGCGGCTCCGCCGGGTCCAGGGCCTTGGCCTCCAGGTAGCGGCTGAGGGGCAGCAGCATGCGTTTTGTCGCCTCGGCCGTCGGCCTGCGGGCGGCGACGATCTCGTACGGGGTGCGCCCGCCGCTGGTCGCCGGCGGCACCACGAACGGGACGCTCAGCGTGGACCACCGGTCCGCCACGTCCGGCGGCAGCGGGCCGGGCCGGCCGAACAGCCAGCCCTGGCCGAGGGTGGCGCCCATGCCGAGCGCCGCGGCGAGGTGCTCCTCGGTCTCGATGCCCTCGGCCAGCACGGCGGCGCCCGACCGTTCGGCGTAAGCGACGATCGCGTTGACGACCCGGGCCGCGGAATCGCCGTCCGGCCGCTGGGTCAGGTGCCGGTCGACCTTCACCACGTCGGGGTGGACGAACGGCATGACCGCCGGCGACGCGGGCTCGGCGCCGACGTCGTCGAGGGCGACGCCCCACCCGGCGGCGCGGCACGCCTCGGCGGCGGTCAGCAGCGCCGACAGGTCGTGGCCGACGGCCCGCTCCGTCATCTCGGTGACGACCCGCAGGCGCAGCTGCGCGTCGAGGATGGTCGGCGCCAGGTCGGGCGGGCACGGCACGTCGAGCGCCCGCGGCTCCGCGTTGACGAAGAGCGTCAGGCCGTACGGGAGGCCGGCGTCCATCGCCGCGCGGTACGCGGTCGCGCGGCAGATCCAGTCGAGCTCGGCGAGGCGGCCCCGCCCCGCGGCGGCGTCGAACAGTTCCAGCGGCGACTCCCACGGCGTGCCGGCCGGGCCACGGGTGAGGGCCTCGTAGCCGACGACCTCATGGCGTTTGCGCCGCCACGAGTCGAGCCGGACGATGGGCTGGAAGACCGTGGTGACCGCGCGGGCGTCGAGCACGTCGTCGACGCTGCGTATGACGGTGGTACCGGCCTCCATGTCCATGTTTTCGTCCTGCGGAGCGGCGTCATGAGGGTTTCACCGCTGCCGGGCTTCCTCGGGTAGGTTGTGGCGCGATGCGACGTGTACTCGTGCTGGGGCTGCTCGCTGCCGTGACGGCGCTGCCGGCACTGACGGCCTGCTCGTCCGGCTCCTCCGGTGCGGGCACCTCCCCGACCGGCTCCTCGTCGACCCGCACCGCCGGTTGCGCCGCCACGCCGTCGCCCGACTCGGTCGACCCGGTGGACGTGGCCGGCCAGATCGGGCAGAAGGGCGAGGCCGACTTCGCCGCCGTCTTCGCCGGTGCCCGCGTCGGCGACGAGGGTGTCGACGTCTACCGCAAGCCGTCCGCCGAGTTCGACGCGTGGGTCCTCGCGACGTTCCGCGACGCGTGCGTGCTGCTGCACGACGCCAGGTTCTCCGCCGGCGAGCTCGCCAAGCGGTACGACCAGGTCAGCGACGACCACGCCTACTGGTCGTCGCAGGGCGTCGAGGTCAACAGCGTGAGCTCCGACTTCGTGCGCGGCGTGGTTGTCGTCGGCACGGCGGACGTCGACCGGGCCGCCCCGCTCTTCAAGGCCCGGTATGCCGACGGCGTGCCGGTGGAGCTCGTGAAAGAAGCACCCGCGTAAGTGGCCGGCGGTTGGCGGGACATCGTCAACGGGATCGCGGAGGACGTCGACCTCGGCGCCGCGCGGCTCCTGCGTGACCCACGGCGGAAGGGCGGCTGGACGCTCCTGGTCGAGGAGGTCCAGCAGTCGTACGTCGACGTCCGCGACCCGACGTACCTCAGCTTCGAGTACACCCGGCGGATCGGCTCGATCGTGGACACCGTGGCGCCGGCCGGGCGGCCCATCCGGGTGTTGCACCTCGGCGGCGGCGCGTTCACGATGCCGCGGTACATCGAGGCGACCCGGCCCGGCTCCGCCCAGGTGGTGGTGGAGCGGGACCGGCGGCTGGCCGATTTCGTGCAGCGGATCCTGCCGCTCGGCTTCGACCTGGAGATCGTCTTCGACGACGCCCGATCCGCCGTCGCGGGATGGCGGGCGGAGGACTTCGACCTGGTCATCGGCGACGTGTACGTGGCGGCGCAGATGCCGGAGAGCGTCAGCGACGTGACGTTTGCGGCGTCGGTGGCGCGGGTCCTGCGGCCCGAGGGCATCTACGCGGTCAACGTCGCCGACCTGGCGCCGCTCGCGTTCTCCCGGAGTCAGGCCGCGACGTTGCGGACGGCCTTCGACGACGTCTGCCTGGTGGTGCGCCCGGAACTGCTGCGCGGCCGCCGATTCGGCAACGTGGTGTTCGCCGCCGCGCTGCGGGCCGGGCGGCTCCCGGTGGCACGGCTGGCCGCCATCGCCGGCTGTGACAGGCAGCCTGCGCAGGTTGTCAGCGGTGCCGGCCTCGACCTCCTCACGGAGGGCGCGGTTCCGGTCGTTCTCGACTGAGGCTCGTTCCGCCGGAGGCTTCGTACGCTTGGAGTAGCGCCGCATTCGCCGTGCGGTCGCAAGTTTTCCGCAGGGACGGCCGCGTGACTGACGTCTCCACGACACCGGCCGGCGGGATCGAGCCCGCCCGGTCTGTCCGGATTGCCCGCCGATGGTGGCGCCGAGCAGGTTGTTGTGCGTGCCCCGGGTGGGATTCGAACCCACACTGTCGGAGGTTTGAGCTCCGTTCCTCTGCCGATTGGGATACCGGGACGAGTACGCCGCACCAGGGTACCCACTACTCTGATCGCGACGGTAATCGCCGTCGTGTCGTGTCGGATCTGATCGGGAGTGGCTAGTGGCCGAGGCACAGAGCCGTCGGGTGCTCATCGCGGAAGACGAGGCCCTCATCCGCCTTGATCTCCGGGAGATGCTCATCGAGGAGGGCTACGACGTCGTCGGCGAGGCCGGCGACGGCGAGACTGCCGTGCGCCTCGCCGAGGAGCTCAAGCCCGATCTGGTCATCCTGGACATCAAGATGCCGATCATGGACGGACTGGCCGCGGCCGAGAAGATCGCCGGCGGCCGGATCGCGCCGGTTGTCATCCTCACCGCCTTCAGCCAGCGTGACCTCGTCGAGCGGGCGCGTGCCGCAGGCGCGATGGCCTATCTGGTCAAGCCGTTCCAGAAGAGCGACCTGGTGCCGGCGGTCGAGATCGCCGTGTCGCGGTTCGCCGAGCTGTCGATACTCGAGGCCGAGGTCGCCACGCTCACCGACCGGCTGGAGACCCGCAAGGTCGTCGAGCGGGCAAAGGGCCAGCTCATGGCGACCTATGGCATGAACGAACCGCAGGCGTTCAAATGGATCCAACGGACCGCTATGGATCACCGCATGACGATGCGGGAAGTGGCCGACCGGATCATCGCGGAAACCGCCGGCGGTAACAGCTCCGTAACCCAGGAGTCCTGACCTTTTACCAGCGCACGACGCGTTTCGGCAGGCATCCTCCAACATCGAATAACGGCTTGGTAACGGTCCGCAATTGCCTTACGGCGCGGGCTATGATCCGCCAGTCCCGAGGGTCGGGACGGCCCCCGCCAATACCCGTTGATTCGAGGAGCACCATTGCGTAGAGCCGTGATCATGCTCACGGCCTTCCTGGCCTGCGTGATGCTCTCCTTCGGCGTCGGCGCCACAAGCGCCTGGGCCGAAGGCGAAGCACTGCAGGGAACGTTGACCAACAACGGCGCTCCGGTCGCCGGCGTCAAGATCAAAGCGTTCACCCAGGACGGCGCGCCCGTCGGCGAAGCCACATCCGACGAGCAGGGCAAATGGAGCGTCCCGGTGCCTGGCCCCGGGAGCTACAAGGTCGACCTCGACCAGTCAACGCTGCCGTCCGGCGTCACGGTGACGAACGGCCGGCCGAGCCTCACGCCGTCGGTGGCCGACGGTCAGGCTCGAAACGTGCTGTTCCCGCTCGGCGGGGGATCGGGCGGGACGGCCACGGGCAACCAGAACCAGCCGGCGGCGCCGTCCGCGCCGTCGGAATGGGACCGGATCGCCAACCTGTTCTACTCGGGCATCCATTTCTCGCTCATCATCGCGCTGGCCGCGCTGGGCATCTCGCTGATCTTCGGTACGACCGGCCTGACCAACTTCGCGCACGGTGAACTGGTCACCTTCGGCGCGCTGATGGCGTTCCTGTTCAACGTGACCATCGGCCTGCCGCTGGTGCTCTCGGGCGTCATCGCGGTCGCCATCGGCGCCGGCATGGGCTACGTGCAGGACAGAGCGTTCTGGGGCTGGTTGCGAAAGCGCCGCACCAACCTGGTCACAATGATGATCATCTCGATCGGCCTGTCGCTCGCCGTGCGGTACCTGTACCTGTACTTCTTCGGCGGCGACTCGCGCGCCTTCTCCGAGTACAACTCCCAGCCCGGCGAGAAGTACGGGCCCTTCCTCATCGCGCCGAAGAACCTCGTCGCCGACGCGATCGCGATCGCGGTGCTGGTGGCGGTGTCGATGGCGCTGCTGATGACCCGGCTGGGCAAGGCGACCCGCGCGGTCGCCGACAACCCGGCCCTCGCCGCTGCCTCCGGCATCAACGTCGACCGCATCATCCGGCTGGTCTGGACGCTCGGCGGCGGCCTGGCCGCACTCAGCGGTGTCCTGCTCGGCGTCTACCAGAACGTCAGCTTCCAGATGGGCTTCCAGATCCTCCTGCTCATCTTCGCCGCGGTGACGCTCGGCGGCTTCGGCACCGCGTGGGGCGCCCTGCTGGGCAGCCTGGTGATCGGCCTGTTCATCCAGTTCTCGACCTACTGGATTCCGTCGGAGTTGAAGAACGTGAGCGCGCTGGCGGCGCTGATCCTGATTCTGCTCTTCCGGCCGCAGGGCATCCTCGGCCGCCGGACCCGGATCGGCTGAGGGGGACACGATGAACTGGGAAAGCATCTTCAGCGTGTCGCTCGAAGCGATCGTCGGGTCCACCACCATTGCTTACGCTCTCGCGGCCATCGGCCTCAACGTCCACTTCGGATACACTGGCCTGCTCAACTTCGGCCAGTCGGCCTTCCTGGGCGTCGGCGCCTACGGCATCGCCATCACCGTCTCCACGTTCGGCCTGCCGCTGTGGCTCGGCGTCGCGATCGGTCTCGGCGCGTCGATCCTGCTCGCGTTGCTGCTGGGCATCCCGACGCTGCGCCTGCGCGCCGACTACCTGGCCATCGTCACGATCGCCTCGGCCGAGATCATCCGGCTCCTCTACCGCGCCACCGACCTGCGCAAGTGGACCGGCGCCTCGGACGGCCTGCAGGGCTTCTCGCAGGACTTCTACGCGCTGAACCCGTTCGCGGGCAGCGGCGGCATCGATCTCGGCCTGATCACCTTCTCCGACCGGGAGGTGTGGATCCTGCTCGTCGGCTGGATCCTCGTGGCGCTCAGCTGCCTCGTCGTCTGGCTGCTCATGAAGAGCCCGTGGGGCCGCGTGCTCAAGGCGATCCGCGAGGACGAGGACGCGGTGCGCAGCCTCGGCAAGAACGTCTTCTCGTACAAGATGCAGGCGCTCGTCCTGGGCGGTGTCATCGGCAGCCTCGGCGGTTTCGTCTTCGCCCTCGACCGGGCGGCGGTGCAGCCGGACACCTACGGCACCGAGTTCACCTTCTTCGCGTACACGATCGTGATCCTCGGTGGCGCGGCCCGGGTCTTCGGCCCGGTCGTCGGCTCGATGATCTTCTGGGTGCTGCTGGTCTTCATCGACTCGACGCTCAGCGAGATGTCGAACAACAAGGTCCTGCCCGACTGGTTCATGAGCACCACGCAGGCCGGTTCGGTCCGGTACATCCTGGTCGGCCTCGGCCTGGTCCTGCTGCTGATCTACCGCCCGCAGGGCATCTTCGGCGACAAGAGGGAGGTCATGCTCGATGTCCGCTGAGACCACCGGGCGCACGGCCCGCGACCGGGCGGTGGCGGCCCTCGCCGACCTGCCCAACGAGCCGGGCGTGCCGAAGCCCGACCCGATCCTCGTCGCCGACAACGTGGTGCGCCGCTTCGGCGGCCTCACCGCCGTCGACGTCAAGCACGTCGAGATCCAGCGCGGCTCGATCACCGCGCTCATCGGCCCCAACGGCGCCGGCAAGACGACGTTCTTCAACCTGCTGACCGGCTTCGACGTGCCCGACGAGGGCACATGGACGTTCAACGGCAAGTCGCTGTCCGGCGTGCCGGCGCACAAGGTGGCCCGGTCCGGCATGGTCCGCACGTTCCAGCTCACCAAGGCGCTGTCGAAGCTCAAGGTCATCGACAACATGCGCCTCGGCGCGACCGGGCAGAAGGGCGAGGGCTTCTGGCGGGCGCTCGTCCCCGGCGTCTGGAGGCAGCAGGAGGCCGAGATCACGGCGCGAGCCGAGGACCTGCTCACCCGCTTCAAGCTGATCGCCAAGAAGGACGACTTCGCCGGCAGCCTCTCCGGCGGCCAGCGCAAGCTCCTGGAGATGGCCCGCGCCCTCATGGTGCAGCCGGAGATGGTCATGCTCGACGAGCCGATGGCCGGGGTCAACCCGGCGCTGACGCAGTCGCTGCTCGGCCACGTCAAGCAGCTGCGCGAGGACGGCATGACGGTGCTCTTCGTCGAGCACGACATGGACATGGTCCACGACATCAGTGACTGGATCATCGTCATGGGCCAGGGCGGCGTCATCGCCGAGGGCACGCCGGACAAGGTCATGGCCGACCCGCGGGTCATCGACGCGTACCTCGGCGCGCACCACGACGGTGCCGTCAAGAGCGTCGGCGGCGAGGAGATCGACGCCGGCACGCTGGACGAGGGCGACTCGGTGACGCTGGTCCCGGCGGTCGACGAGCTCGACGACGAAGACGGAAAGGACCGCAAGTGACCGCCCTTCCCGAAGAAGAGCTCCCGTCGCCCGCGACCGGCAACGAGGTCGTCGACCGCAGCGAGCACCTGGCCAAGGCCGAGGGTGCCGTCCTGCGCGCCGACGACGTCGTCGCCGGCTACCTGCCCGGCATCAACATCCTCAACGGCGCCGACCTCTACGTGCACGACGGCGAGCTGGTCGGCATCATCGGCCCCAACGGCGCCGGCAAGTCCACCCTGCTCAAGGCCATGTTCGGGCTGGTGAACGTCCGTACCGGGTCGGTGACCCTGCGCGGCGAGAACATCACCAACCTCAAGGCGCACGCGCTGGTCGAACGGGGCATCGGCTTCGTGCCGCAGACCAACAACGTGTTCGCGGCGCTGACCATCGAAGAGAACCTGCAGATGGGCACCTTCCTGCGGCCCAAGCGGTTCAAGGAGCGCTTCGAGTTCGTCACCCAGCTGTTCCCGACCCTGGCCGAGCGGCGCAGGCAGCGGGCCGGCCTGATGTCGGGCGGCGAGCGGCAGATGGTGGCCATGGCCCGGGCGCTCATGATGGAGCCGACGGTCCTGCTGCTGGACGAGCCGTCGGCCGGCCTGTCCCCGGCCCTGCAGGACGAGGTGTTCTTCCGGACCAAGCAGATCAACTCGACCGGCGTGACGGTCGTGATGGTCGAGCAGAACGCCCGCCGATGCCTGCAGATCTGCGACCGCGGTTACGTCCTCGATCAGGGTCGTAACGCATACACGGCGTCGGGTCAGGATCTGATCAACGATCCCCGGGTGATCGAGTTGTACCTCGGGACGCTCGCCCGCGCCTGACGAATCGTTTTTGCCGGACAGAATCCCGCGCCATCCTCGGGTGGCGCGGGATTTCTCGTGCCCATGTGACAGTTGTTTCGGTGGTACATTTTCACGCCCTTTTTACAATCCCTTACTTGCGCATTCCGTCTCGACCGGATCAGCTTGTTCGGCCGTTCCGCCCCCCTTTCACCGGCCCGTCGTGCACCGCCTGTGCTCCAACGCCGGCGGCCCTCGTCGCCAGACTGGGCGACCGGCCCCGGGAGCTGCGCACCGAGACTGCACCGCCACTGGGGCGGGGCCGGCTGGCTGTCCGCCCGGACGCGCCGCACTGAGACCGCTCGCCCAGGGCCGTGGCTCATGATCCTGGGACGAATCCGGTCGTCGGGGAGCCTGTTGCGTAATTCGCTGGGACGGCGTTGGCGGCCCAATTACGCGCCGATCTTGGAGTTGTGGCGCCATGAACCTCCGAATTTGTCCGGGTTTGTCAAGGACCACAACTCCAAGATCGGCGCGGTTGTCGGGGTTGACGCGCGAGGGATCCGAATTGCGCAACAGGCTCCGGGGCGGCCGGATCTTTCCCTTGATCACGGGGCGTGCGTCCTGGGCGGGGCTTGCGCTTGGCACGGCCTGGTGGGGGCTTGGCACGACGGCGATGGCAGGGAGGGCCGCCAAGGCCCGACCGGTGTCTGGCGGGAGCGACGGTCGTGCGTTGCACGGACCCGAGTCCATCAAAAAATCCAAAGGGAAGGGCCCTCACCCGAGTGAACGGGTGAGGGCCCTGATGGCCTGGGGTCAGGCTCAGATCTTGCCGGTCTGGTACTTGACTTCCGAGACCAGCTTGTTGTCGTCACCGTAGGTGTAGACACCGATGGTGGCCTCGGCCGGGTCGCCGGCGTCGTTGAAGGAGATCGGGCCGCTGAGGCCGTCGTAGTCGATGTTCTTGCCGGCCTTGATCAGGTCGACGCACTGCTTGTACGTCGTGCACTTCTCGCCGTCCTTGGAGACGGTGATCAGGTGCTTGGCGATCTCGGCCGGGTTGTCGCTCTTGGCCTCCTCGGCGGCCAGGGCCGCGAGGATCGTGGCGTCGTAGGACTCGACCGCGTAGTTCCAGTCCTTGAGGTCCTTGTTGATCGCCAGGGCGCGGGTCTTGAAGTCCTGCTTGGTCTCAGCGCCGGGCTGCGTGCCCTTGTAGCCCTTCAGGGTGCCGGGAGCGAAGTCCTTCGAGTAGTCGGCGATGTTGCCGTCCACGAAGTACCACTTCTTCGACTTGAGGCCCTTCTCGACCAGCTTCGGGACGATCTTCTTGGTCTCGTCGAAGCCGATGATCGCGATCGCGTCCACGTTGGCGGCCGCGATGTCGTCGACCTCGGTGCTGAAGTCGGCGGCCTTCGGGTCGTACGTGATGGACTTGACGACCTTGCCGCCGCCGCTCTCGATCTCCTTCTTGGCGTTCTCGGCGAGGCCGACACCGTAGGAGTCGTTGAGGACCAGCATGCCGACGTTGGCGTTGCCGTCCTGGACGATCAGGTCACCGAGGACGCGGCCCTGCAGCGTGTCCGGCGGGGCGGTGCGGAAGTAGAGGCCCTTGTCGTTGTGCGTGGTGAACGCCGTCGACGTGTTGGCCGGCGAGATCTGCACCACACCCGCGCCGGTGATCTTGTCGATCACGGTCAGCGAGACGGAAGACGAGGCCGCACCGATGATGACGTCGGTCTTGTCGGTCAGCAGCTTGTTGACGGACTGGGAGGCGATGTCCGTGGACGTGTCGCCCGAGTCCATGTGCTGGATCTGGACCGGCTTGCCGAGGACGCCGCCGTTTTCGTTGATCTCCTTGATCGCGACGTCGACACCGGCGAACTCCGGCGGGCCGAGGAAGGCCAGCGAGCCGGTCTGCGGCAGGATCGTGCCGATCTTCAGCACGCCGTCGCCGGCGGCAGCAGCGCCGCTGGTGGCACCAGCGCTGGGCGAGTCGTCTTTCTTATCGCCACAAGCGGCGAGCGCCAGGCATGCGGCGCTCAGCACGGCGACCGAGCGCCATCCGAGATTGGGGCGGATCATCACCTGTCTCCTTTTTAACAGCGCGGTAGGCGTGGTTGCGCCTAGATGCCAAGACGCTGATGAAGGCACAACCTAATGACACTCACCCCGTGGCACTAGGCCTTCGGCCCAACACGCGCGAGGAAGTTGCGCGTTCGTAATCTTCCTGTTCGTAACCGCGACGCGAATGACTTTGTCGGCCAATCCCGGGCGGCGCGGCGGACATGGCCGACCGTCTCGGCATTCCGGACAAAAGCCGCGTTGTGGACGGCGGGCCTGAAGCCGAAAGTGTCGTACCTGCGGACTAGGCTCGCGAAGTGTGACGGGTTCGACTGACTCCAGGCTGCTGCTGCTCGACGGGCATTCGCTCGCCTACCGGGCGTTCTTCGCCCTGCCTGCGGAGAACTTCTCCACGCAGACGGGCCAGGTGACCAATGCCGTCTTCGGCTTCACGTCCATGCTGATCAACATGTTGAAGGACGAGCAGCCGACCCACGTCGCGGTCGCCTTCGACGTGTCGCGCCAGACGTTCCGCCTGGAGAAGTATCCGGAGTACAAGGCCACCCGCCAGCAGACCCGGCCCGAGTTCGCCGGCCAGGTGCCGCTCATCAAGGAGGTCCTCACCGCGCTGCGGATCCCCTTCATCGAGAAGCCGGGCTACGAGGCCGACGACGTCATCGCGACCCTCGCCCGGCAAGCCACCGAGCAGGGCATCCCGACCTCGATCGTCACCGGCGACCGCGACACGTTCCAGCTCGTCACCGACACCGTCACCGTGCTGTACCTCAAGCGCGGCGTCTCCGAGATGGACCGGATGACACCGGCGCGGGTCGAAGAGCGGTATGGCATCCCGCCGTCCCTCTACCGGGCGAAAGCCGCCCTCGTCGGTGAGGACAGCGACAACCTCCCGGGCGTCCCCGGCGTGGGCGACAAGACCGCGGCGAAGTGGATCCTGCAGTTCGGCGGGCTCGACGGGATCGTCGCGCGGGTCGACGAGATCAAGGGCAAGGCCGGCGAGAACGTGCGCGCCCACCTCGCCGACGTCATGCGCAACTACGAGCTCAACGGGCTCGTCGGCGACCTGGAGCTGCCCATCGGCCCGGAGGACCTGCGCTGGCGCGGCTGGGACCGCGAGGCGGTGCACCAGGTGTTCGACTCGCTGGAGTTCCGGGTGCTGCGGGAGCGGCTGTATCAGTACCTCGACGCGGTGGAGCCGGAGGCCGAGTCCGGGTTCGAGCTGTCGGGCACGGTGCTGCGCTCGGGGGTCGGCGCATGGCTCGACGAGCACGCCCCCGCGGGTGTGCGGGTCGGCGTCGCGGTCGCCGGCAAGTTCGGCCGCGGCACCGGGGTCGTCACCGGCGTGGGGCTGGCGATCGCCGACGGCCCGGCCGCCTGGTTCGACCCGGCCGAGCTCGACGAGGCCGACGACGTGGCGGTGGGCGCGTGGCTCGCCGCGGAGGACCGGCCGAAGGTGCTCCACGACGTCAAGCCGGCGCGGCTGGCGTTCCTGGCCCGCGGCTGGCAGCTCAGCGGCGTGGCGAGCGACACCGCCCTGGAGGCCTATCTGGCCCGGCCGGACCAGAGGTCGTATGACCTCAACGACCTCGCACTGCGCTACCTCAAGCGCGAGCTGCGCGTCGACGCACCGGACAACGGGCAGCTCACGCTCGACGGGCTGGGCGGCAACACCGGCGAGGCCGAGGAAAACCTGATGCTGCGCGCCCGCGCCACCCTCGACCTGGCCGACGCCATCTCCGAGGAGCTGCGTCGCGACGGCGACCTGTCCGCGCGCCTGCTCGCCGACGTCGAGCTGCCGCTCGTCACGGTGCTCGCCGAGATGGAGCGGACCGGGATCGCCGCCGACGCGGACTATCTCAGCGAGCTCGAGTCGCGTTTCGCCGCGGAGGTGAAGGCCGCCGCGCAGAACGCCTACACGGTGGTCGGCCGCGAGTTCAACCTGGGCTCGCCCAAGCAGCTGCAGGAGATCCTGTTCAACGAGCTGGGGCTGCCGAAGACCAAGCGGATCAAGACGGGGTACACCACCGACGCCGACGCGCTGGGGGGCCTCTTCGCGCAGACCGGCCACCCGCTGCTCGAGCATCTGCTGCGCCACCGCGACCAGGCCAAGCTCAAGACGACCGTCGACGGCCTGCTCAAGTCGATCAGCGACGACGGCCGGATCCACACGACGTATTTCCAGACGGTCGCCGCTACCGGCCGCCTGTCGAGCACCGACCCCAACCTGCAGAACATCCCGATCCGCACCGAGGAGGGCCGGCGGATCCGCCGTGCGTTTGTCGTCGGCGACGGGTTCGAGACACTGCTGACCGCCGACTACAGCCAGATCGAGATGCGGATCATGGCGCACCTGTCGAAGGACGAGGCGCTCATCAACGCGTTCAACTCCGGCTTCGACTTCCACGCGGCGACCGCCTCGTCCGTGTTCTCCGTGCCGGTCGACGAGGTCGTCCCCGACCAGCGCCGCAAGATCAAGGCGATGAACTACGGCTTGGCGTACGGGTTGTCTTCCTACGGGCTCGGCACGCAGCTGGGCATCTCGCCGGCCGAGGCGACGGTGCTCATGGAGGAGTACTTCGCGACGTTCGGCGGGGTGCGTGACTACCTGCGCCAGGTCGTCGCGCAGGCCCGCCGCGACGGTTACACCGAGACGGTCCTCGGCCGCCGGCGCTACCTGCCGGACCTCAACAGCGACAACCGCCAGCGGCGGGAGATGGCCGAGCGGATGGCGCTCAACGCCCCGATCCAGGGATCGGCGGCCGACATCATCAAGGTCGCGATGCTTCGCGTCGACCGCGCGCTGCGCGAGGCCGGCCTGCGCTCGCGGATGCTCCTCCAGGTGCACGACGAGCTGGTGTTCGAGGTGGCACCGGGGGAGTTCGACGCGGTCGAGGCCCTGGTGCGCGAGCAGATGGGCGGTGCGTATCCGCTGGACGTCCCGCTCGGCGTCTCGGTCGGCTCGGGCCGCGACTGGAACGCCGCCGACCACTGACGATCCGCTGCCGACCACCCGGCCGCCCGGCTCCGCGACGAAGCCGGGCGGCCGGCTCGGTTCAGGCCGGCTTTGTCGCCACGAAGATCGCGGTGCCGGGGAAGATCCGGCCGCGGAGGGGACTCCACTGGCCCCAGGTCAGGTCGTGGCCCTCCGGCCATTCGGGCTCGATCAGGTCGTCGAGGACAAAACCGGCACCGACGAGTTCACGGATGCGGTCGCCCAGGGTGCGGTGCTGCTCGACGTAGGTCGGCACGTGGTGGCCGTCCTCCTCGACGTAGGCCCGGCGGTCGAAGTACGAGTGGACGGCGACCAGGCCGCCCTCACCCGGGTCGTCGAGGAAGACCCAGCGCATGGGATGGGTGATCGAAAACGCCCAGCGGCCGGCGGGCTTCAGCACGCGGTACACCTCCTGCATCACGCTCGCCGAGTCGGCCACGAACGGCACGGCGCCGAACGCGGTGCAGACGACGTCGAATACGCCGTCGGCGAACGGGAGGGCGGTCGCGTCGGTCTGGACGAGGGGGACGGTGACACCCGATCGGGTGGCTCCGGCGGCCGCGTGGCGGAGCATGCCCGCGGAGAGGTCGCTCGCGTAGACCTCGGCGCCCTGGGACTTGAGCCAGCGCGAGCACGAGGCAGCGCCGCAGCCGATCTCCAGGACGCGCTTGCCGGCCACGTCGCCGAGCAGGTGCGCATCGGCCTCACGCAGGCCCTCCGGGCACCAGACGAAGTCGACGTCGCCCAGGAACGAACCATGTTCGGCCTGGTAGGCGTCGGCGTCGCCGTCCCACCAGCCGCGACTGGCCCGGCGGCTCTCGGCGGGACTCACGGCGCGTCGTGTGACCCCTGCGTCAGGTGACGGTTCCATGGAGTGCAACGGTAGGCCTCGCGAAAGTCGGCAGATCGGGTCTGGGGGAGGGTTGGACCATGTGGTATTGCGCAGGGTAGGCTGTTCGGTGCACTCGTGGGTTTGTGCGCCTCGGCATGGAGCAGGCTCACGGTCGTTGAACACATCCTGAGCGCTTCCAATGCACTGATCCTGCAATGTGACAGGCGGGTTGTGCCCGACGACGGGTCCGCGGGAGCGCGCAGGTCCACCCAGAAATCCACCGACCGGAGCAACAGCCCACATGACGAGCAGCATCGAGGCCACCTCGAGCGCCAGCAGCAACAAGGTCACCATCGACGACCTCGGATCCGAGGAGGCATTCCTCGCCGCGATCGACGAGACCATCAAGTACTTCAATGACGGCGACATCGTCGAAGGCACCGTCGTCAAGGTCGATCGGGACGAGGTCCTGCTCGACATCGGCTACAAGACCGAGGGTGTCATCCCCTCGCGCGAGCTGTCGATCAAGCATGATGTCGACCCTGCTGAGGTCGTGTCGGTCGGTGACCACATCGAGGCCCTCGTCCTGCAGAAAGAGGACAAGGAAGGCCGCCTGATCCTCTCGAAGAAGCGCGCGCAGTACGAGCGGGCGTGGGGCACCATCGAGAAGATCAAGGAAGACGACGGCGTCGTTCGCGGCTCCGTCATCGAGGTCGTCAAGGGTGGCCTCATCCTCGACATCGGGCTGCGCGGCTTCCTGCCGGCGTCGCTCGTCGAGATGCGCCGGGTGCGCGACCTGCAGCCGTATGTCGGCCGCGAGCTCGAGGCGAAGATCATCGAGCTGGACAAGAACCGCAACAACGTGGTGCTGTCCCGCCGGGCCTACCTCGAGCAGACCCAGTCCGAGGTGCGCACGGAGTTCCTGCACAAGCTGCAGAAGGGGCAGGTCCGCAAGGGCGTTGTCTCCTCGATCGTCAACTTCGGTGCGTTCGTCGACCTCGGTGGTGTCGACGGCCTGGTCCACGTCTCCGAGCTGTCCTGGAAGCACATCGATCACCCGTCCGAGGTGGTCGAGGTCGGCCAGGAGGTGGAGGTCGAGGTCCTCGACGTCGATCTGGACCGTGAGCGCGTCTCCCTGTCGCTGAAGGCGACCCAGGAAGACCCGTGGCGGCAGTTCGCCCGGACCCACGCCATCCAGCAGATCGTCCCCGGCAAGGTCACCAAGCTCGTGCCGTTCGGTGCGTTCGTGCGCGTCGACGACGGCATCGAGGGCCTGGTGCACATCTCCGAGCTGGCCGAGCGCCACGTGGAGATCCCGGAGCAGGTCGTGCAGGTCGGCTCGGACGTCATGGTCAAGGTCATCGACATCGACCTCGAGCGCCGGCGGATCTCGCTGTCGCTCAAGCAGGCCAACGAGGGCTTCGTCGAGGGTGAGGAGCACTTCGACCCGACCCTCTACGGCATGTCGGCGACCTACGACGAGCAGGGCAACTACATCTACCCGGAGGGCTTCGACCCGGAGACCGCCGAGTGGCTGCCCGGCTTCGAGAAGCAGCGTGAGGCGTGGGAGCAGCAGTACGCTGAGGCCCGCCAGCGCTGGGAGGCCCACACCAAGCAGGTGCAGACGGCCCGCCAGGCCGACGCCAGCGCGGAGCCGGCCGCAGCCGCTCCTGCCGGCGGCGGCGCGGTGAGCTCGTCCACGCCGACCACGACCCGCGCTCCCGAGGAGCCGTCGGGCACCCTGGCCACCGACGAGGCCCTCGCCGCGCTTCGCGAGAAGCTGGCGGGCGGCAAGAGCTGACAGCCAGCAAAACCTAGAAAGAGCCCCGCGGCCTTCTGCCGCGGGGCTCTTTCGGTTCGCGGCGCGGGTGCCGATCCCGCGGGGCTCATCCGGTTCGCGGCGCGGGTGCCGATCCCGCGGGGCTCTTTCGGTTTCCGGTGCCGTGCCGATCCTGTGGGCTCTTCCGTTCGCGGCGCGGGTGCCGATCCCGTGGCTTTTTCGTTCCCAACGTGGGTGGCCCGATCCGCGGGCTTTCGGTTCGCGGCGCGGTGCCGATCCCGCGGGGCTCTTCCGCTCCTGGCGCCGTGCCGATCCTGCGGCGTCGAGACCCGACTTCATGACCGAGGGAAACTTCGTGTCGTCGGGGAGTCTGTTGCGTAATTCGGATCCCTCGCGCGTCAACCCCGACAACCGCGCCGATCTTGGAGTTGTGGTCCTTGACAAATCCGGACAAATTCGGAGGTTCGTGGCGCCACAACTCCAAGATCGGCGCGTAGTTGGGCCGCCAACGCTGTCCCAGCGAATTACGCAACAGGCTCCGGGGCAGCCCGAAGTTTCCCTCGATCATGGACCACTGGTCGCCGGGCTTGGTTCGCCCGGCCTGGGGTTTGGTTCGCCCGAGCCGGGTGCGCCGAAGTATGAATCCGGCGCCGAGGTTGTCTCGGCGTTGAGTCGTGTCAGAGCACGTCATCCCGTGCAGCACCATTCGGGCAGCGTCCCCTCAGCCGCGTCGTCCTGCCGCGTCGGGCCGGTGCCAGAACCCGCGTCGGGCCGGGCATATTGTGCCGAGACGGACATGTCTGGTGTGCCGGGCCGTGTCGAGCCGGGCCGTGTCTAGGCGGCTCGGGCTCGGAGCGGCTCGGGCTCGGAGCGGCTCGGGCTCGGAGCGGCTCGGGCTCGGACCGGCTCGGACCGGCTCGGACCGGCTCGGACCGGGGTGGACCTGCCAGGTCGGGGCGGACCGTCGCTCGTCAGACGGCCGGGCCTGGCTTGTGACCTGATGCCCCAACCAGGTGTGCCTCGCCGACCCAGGGCGAAACCGGCGAGTGATTCAGGAGCCGGGCGTCGAACCCGGTTGATGCGGAGCCGGACCGGATGGAGTGCGGGCCGTCTGGCTCGCCGATGATCGAGGGGCGAACGGCCGGACGACAAAACAGGGAGCGCTCCGCACCGGACCTGGCCCGGCGTCCCGCGCGCACGGGACGCCGGGCTGTCCGGTTACTTCACGCCGGCCACGTCCATGGCGCGGAGTTCCTTCTTCAGTTCGGCGACCTCGTCGCGGAGGCGGGCGGCCAGCTCGAACTGGAGCTCGCGCGCGGCGCCCAGCATCTGCTCGTTGAGGTCCTGGATGAGTGACGCCAGCTCGGCCCTCGCCATGCCGGCCCGCGCCGGGGTGACGGCGCCGCCCGCTGTGCCCTTGGTGCCGCCGCCCTTCTGCCGGGCCCGGGTGTTCTCCGGCGACTTCCCGCGGCTCATCTGACGGCCGCCGCCCACCGTGACCGCGCCGCCCGGCCCGTGGCCGCTGACGGCGCCGGCCGTGTCCTCGGCCTCGCGGTAGATGTCGTCGAGGATGTCGCCGAGCTTCTTGCGCAGCGGCTGTGGGTCGATGCCGTTGGCCTTGTTGTAGGCCATCTGCTTCGCCCGCCGCCGGTTCGTCTCGTCGATCGCCAGGGCCATCGACGGGGTCATCTTGTCGGCATACATGTGCACCTGGCCGGACACGTTCCGCGCGGCGCGGCCGATCGTCTGGATCAGACTGGTGCCCGAGCGCAGGAAGCCCTCCTTGTCGGCGTCGAGGATCGCCACGAGGCTGACCTCCGGCAGGTCGAGACCCTCCCGCAGCAGATTGATGCCGACCAGCACGTCGAACTCGCCGCGCCGCAGCTCGCGCAGCAGCTCCACCCGCCGCAGCGTGTCGACCTCCGAGTGCAGGTATCGCACCCGGATGCCGTGCTCCAGCAGATAGTCGGTGAGATCCTCGGCCATCTTCTTGGTCAGTGTCGTGACCAGCACCCGCTCGTCGCGTTCGGTGCGCAGCTTGATCTCGTGCATCAGGTCGTCGATCTGGCCCTTGGTCGGCTTGAGCACGACCTCAGGATCGATGAGGCCGGTCGGCCGGATCACCTGCTCGACGAACTCGCCCTGCGTCTGGCCCAGCTCCCACGGCCCGGGGGTCGCCGACAGGTACACCGTCTGGCCGACCCGCTCCTCGAACTCGTCGAACCGCAGCGGCCGGTTGTCCTGGGCGCTCGGCAGCCGGAACCCGTGCTCGACCAGCGTCCGCTTCCGGGAGGCGTCCCCTTCGTACATGCCGCCGATCTGCGGCACCGTCGCGTGTGACTCGTCGATGACGGTCAGGAAGTCGTCGGGGAAGTAGTCCAGCAGGCAGTGCGGCGGGCTGCCGGCCTCCCGGCCGTCGATGTGCCGGGAATAGTTCTCGATGCCGTTGCAGAACCCGACCTGGCGCATCATCTCGACGTCATATGTGGTGCGCATCCGCAGCCGCTGCGCCTCCAGCAGCTTGCCCTCGCGCTCCAGCTCGGCGAGCCGCCCCTCCAGCTCCGCCTCGATCGCGTTGATCGCCCGCTCCATGCGCTCCGGCCCGGCGGCGTAGTGCGTCGCGGGGAAGATCAGCAGCGAGTCGGCCTGCCGGATCTCGTCGCCGGTGAGCGGATGCAGATAGGCCAGTCGCTCGATCTCGTCGCCGAAGAACTCGATGCGGATCGCCAGCTCCTCGTAGGCCGGGATGATCTCCAGCGTGTCGCCGCGCACCCGGAACGTGCCGCGGTTGAAGGCGAGGTCGTTCCGCGTGTACTGGATGTCGACCAGCCGCCGCAGCAGCTTGTCGCGGTCGATCTCCTCGCCGACGCTGACCTTGGCCGCCCGGTCGAGATACTCCTCCGGGGTGCCCAGACCGTAGATCGCCGAGACGGTCGCGACCACGATGACGTCCCGTCTGGTCAGCAGGCTCATCGTGGCAGAGTGCCGCAGCCGCTCGACCTCCTCGTTGATCGAGGAGTCCTTCTCGATGTAGGTGTCGGTCTGCGGGATGTAGGCCTCGGGCTGGTAGTAGTCGTAGTAGCTGACGAAGTATTCGACCGCGTTGTGCGGCATCAGGTCGCGGAACTCCTTGGCCAGCTGCGCGGCCAGGGTCTTGTTGTGTGCGAGCACGAGCGTCGGGCGCTGCAGCCGCTCCACCAGCCATGCCGTGGTCGCGCTCTTGCCCGTGCCGGTCGCACCGAGCAGCACGATGTGCCGGTCGCCGGCCCGCACACGCCGCGCCAGCTCCTCGATCGCCGCGGGCTGGTCGCCGGAGGGCTTGTAGTCGCTGACCACCTCGAATCGGCGGTCCAAGCGTGGGATGTCGAGCGCCATGCCCCCAACCGTACGCGTGGGGTATGACAACTTTCGCGGTCCTCGCCCTGGGTGGTGGATCGTATTCAACATGGCGATTGTGTGGTGAAGATCACCGGGCTAACGTAGACGCGTAGGCCGCTCGCGGCGGCCGACCGGAGAGCAGGCTCGCCACCACACGGCTGGCCCTCCCGGCGCCCGGTTGCTGCCCCGGTCCGTCACGACCGGCCGAGCGCACCGGTGCAGGATCGCGCGAAGCGCGCGACCGGCCGCCGCGAGCGCCCTGATCGTCGGCGGACGTCAGCGTGCGTTGATCTGTCGCCAGGCCGCCTCCACCGCGCGGTCCAGGTCCTCCGGGGTGCCGTCGTTCCAGATCTCGATGTCGGCGACCGCCCGGCGCTGCTCGTCGGTCGCCTGTTTGGCGATCCGCGCCCGGGCGTCCTCCTCCGGCATCCCGCGCAGCCGGGTCAGCCGGTCCAGCCGGGTCTCCAGGCTGGCGAACACGATCACGACCAGCTCGTAGAGCCCGGCCATGTTCTTCTCGACCAGCAGCGGGACGTCGTTGACGATCACGGCGTCGGCGGGTGCGGCGGCGACGAGTTCGGCGGTCCTTGCCCGTACCAGTGGATGGGTTATCCCTTCCAGCTTGTGACGGGCGGCGTCGTCGTTGAAGACGAGCCGGGCGAGTGTTGCCCGGTCCAGCGAGCCGTCGGCGGACAGCACGCCTTCACCGAACGCGGCCACGACCTCGGCGAGCCCGGCCGAGCCCGGCGCGACCACCTCCCTGGCCAGGCGGTCGGCGTCGATGATCACCGCGCCCAGCGCCGCGAGCCGGGTCGCCACGGCACTCTTGCCGGCGCCGATGCCGCCGGTCAGTCCCACCATCCTCATAGGGTCATCACACCGGAAGGTGAATTCGGGCCTGCCGCCGGGTCCACCCGGCGCGGTGCGCACGGAATGTCGGAATTGTCAATATACCTTCCCTCTGCGGAACGATTGCGGGGGGCGATCATGACAGTCGGGCGACACGGTCTGGGCCGGCCGGGCCTGGAGCGTCGCGAGCTTATTGCGGTGGCCGTGGATCAGGACGGCCGCCGATCGATGCGTCACGCACGGCACCGGCGTGTGCGCACAGCGTGGCAGTGGACGAGCGAGGCCATGGGCATCCTCGCGGCCGCGGCAGTGCTCGGCGTGCTCGCGGTCAGCGGGTGGTACACCGCGTCCGGTGCCACCGCGGTCGCGCAGATGCTGGCCAGATAGCCGACAAACAGCGCCGTGCGACGGCGCGTCCTGGCTTTCTGCCGTGGTGCGTCCGCTGGCCGGTCGGGGATACTCTGCCGGGCAACAGCACCAACGCCGGGATCAGAAGGACGCGCTGCATGGAGCCGGGACACTCCCCACGGCAGGATCCACCGACGGAGCACAGCCACGACCAGGTGAACGGGTCGCCGCCGCGGCCCCGCAGCCGGCGTGGCTGGATGTCCGACTCCCCGCTCGACGGCGGCTCCGGTTGGCCCACGTCGGCCTACGCGATCGTGCCCCGGCAGCCGGCCGCGCCGGAGCGGGAATCGGTGCCCGAGCCGGCGGCGGAGGACACGAAAAATGAGGAGGAACCGGCCCAGGAGGCGACGAGTGACGGCCGACCGTCCCGGAAGGGACGGGTCGTCGCGCTCGTCGTCGGACTGGTCGTGCTGGTGATCGCGGCCGCCGGTGGGGTGCTGGCGACCCGCGGCACCTCCTCCACGCGCGACGCCGGCACGACGGAGCCCTCCCGTGCGCCCGCGGCGGTCACCACGCCCACCGTCGACGGGAAGAGCGGCGCATCGGCCGGCCCGGACCACAGCGGCGGCATCACCGGCTCGCCGAGCCTCGACCCCAGCGGCTCGGCGTTGCCCGCGGTGAGCGGCTCGGCCGGCCCGGGTGGCGTGGTCAGCGGCCCGATCCCGGAGGGCAGCACCGACGTGCTGCGGGTGGGCACCGTCCGGCTCACGGTGCTGCTCGGTCAGCCCGACGAGGCGTTCGACTTCGACACCGGCACCAAGTCGACCACCGGCGGTGACGTGACGGCCGCCGCCGTCGGGCTGTCCGCCGGCAGCGCCGCCAAGCTCGGGGTCTGGACCTCGCCGGAGACCCCGTCCTTCGCCGGCTGCGCGGCCATGCCCGCGGAGCAGTGGGTCAACCAGGTGGTGCTCGCCGCGCTGGTGCCCGGCTTACGGGTGTGCGTCTACACGAACGAGGGCCGCTACGCGTGGTTCACCCCGCGCGGCGGCGACCTCGTCGTGGCCGGGCAGGTCTACTCGACCTTCCTGGACTTCACGGTCTTCAAGAAGCCGGGCGACTAGGGCGTCACGTCGGTGAAGTGCTCGACGCGCGGCGCGCCGTCGAAGAACGGGCCGAGCAGTGCCCGCCACTGCGTGAAGCGCTCGGTCGCGCGGAAGTTGTCGAGGTGCGCCTCGATCGAGTCCCACTCCACCAGCAGCACGAACCGGTTCGCCGTCTCGACGCCGCGGGTCATCCGCACCGAGCGGCAACCGGGCGTGCTCGCGAGGATCTCGTGCCCCTTGCGGTAGGCGGCGGCGAACTCGTCCTCGCGGCCTTCGAGGACGTCGATGAGCGCAACTTCCAACACCATCGGGCAAGCGTAGAGGACGGCATTCCGCTCCCGCCGCGGTCGCCCGGAATTGTCGGTGGCGGCTGCTAGGGTCCGGCCCATGACGATCAGCGAGCACATCACGACGTTCGCCGGGCTGCCGGTGACCGAGTTCGAGCCCGGTGTGGTCGACAAGCTCGACGAGGCCGGCACGCCACGCAGCGCCGTCGCGTGGCGGATCGAGACGGACTACGAGGACGACGTCGAGGTGTTCGTGAGCGTGCTCGACAGACTGCTCGACGTGGTGGGCGGGGAGTCGGTCCATGCGTTGGTCGTCGGGCAGTGGGGATCGGCCTATGAAACGGCGCCGCCGCTGGACCAGATCATCGCGGTGCGCGACCGGCTGCCCAACCTGCGGGCGCTGTTCCTCGGCGAGATGACGTTCGACGAGTGCGAAATCTCGTGGATCAACCACGGTGACGTCGCCCCGCTGCTCGGGGCGTTTCCGGGCCTCGAGGTGCTGCGGATCCGCGGCTCCGAGGGGCTGCGGCTGTCACCGGTCCGGCACCGCCGGCTGCGGGAGCTGGGCATCGAGGCCGGCGGTCTGCCCGCCACCGTCGTGCGCGGCATCAGCGACTCCTCGTTCCCCGCGCTGACGACGCTGGAGCTGTGGCTGGGCGTCAGCGGATACGGCGGCGACATCACCGTCGAGGACCTCGCGCCGATCCTGGGCGGCGCGGAGCTGCCGTCCCTGCGTCGCCTCGCCCTGCGCAACGCCGAGATCGCCGACCAGGTCGCCGCGGCGCTCGCCGGCGCGCCGGTGGTGGCGCGGCTGGAGGAGCTCGACCTCTCGCTGGGCATCCTGTCCGACCGCGGCGCGGAGGAGCTGCTGCTCGGCCAGCCGCTCACACACCTGCGGCGGCTCGACCTGTCGCACCACTTCATCTCCGAGGACCTGCGGGAGCGGCTCGTCGCCGAGCTGCCGGGCGTCGACGTCGACCTCTCCGCCGAGCAGGAGGCCGAAGACCCGAGCGATCGCTACGTGTCGGTGTCGGAATGACGTTCACCGTCGTCGGCATCCGAGGGCACCGCCGGGTGCGGTTGTTCCAGGAGGCGGCCGTTGCCGCCGGACTGGACACGCCGGCGGTCGTCGACTGGCGCGAGGTCTGCGCCGGTGACTTCACCGTCGACCCGGGCACGCTGGTGCGGCTCGAGTCGCCCGGCGAGGACGCCGAGGTCGACCGGCTGCTGCGCGGCGCGGCCGAGCCTGCGGAGCACGGGGAGATCGTCGGGCTCGCCGCCTGGCACCGCGGCCTGATCGCCGCCGCCCGGCGGGTCGAGGCGCGCGGTGCGCCGCTGCTCACCCCGGTCGGCGACCTTGAGGTCCTGTTCGACAAGCGGCGCTGCCACGCGCTGCTCGCCGCGCACGGCGTGCCGGTGCCGGCGGCGTTCACCGTCGGGCCCGACGACGCCTACGAGCGCATCCGGGCGCACGGCTGGCCGCGGGTGTTCGTCAAGCCGGCCCACGGCAGCTCCGCGTCCGGGGTCGTCGCGCTGGCGTTCGGGCGGGGGAGGATCAGTGCGTACAGCTCCGCGGTCCTCGACGACGGCCGCCTGTTCAACGAGCTGCGCGTCCGGCACTACACCGACGAGACGACCGTGGCGGAGATCGTCGACCGGCTCGGCCGCGACGGGCTGCACATCGAGCGCTGGTTCCCGAAGGCCGGGCACGACGGACGGCTCTTCGACCTGCGGGTCGTGGTCATCGCCGGCCGGGCGAGCCACGTGGTCGTGCGGTCGAGCCGCTCACCGATGACCAACCTCCACCTGGGCAACGCCCGCGGTGACCTGGCCGCCGTCCGCGCCGCGGCGGGGGAGGAGCGCTGGGCTGCCGCCATGCGCACCTGCGAGCGGGCCGCCGCCTGCTTCCCCGGCAGTCTCCACGTCGGCGTCGACCTGATGTTCGGGCCGCGGTATACCGCCCACGCCGTCGCCGAGGTCAACGCGTTCGGCGACCTGCTGCCCGGGGTGCTCGTCGACGGTCGCGACACGTATGCCGCCGAGATCGCGGCGCTCACCGGGGCGGTGGCGCGATGAGGTCCCTGATCGGCAGCCACGACCTGCTCTTCGTCACCCTCGACACACTGCGCTACGACGTCGCCGCCGACCTGCTCGCGGCAGGGCGCACGCCCAATCTCGCCCGGGCACTGCCCGGCGGGCGGTGGGAGCGGCGGCACACGCCGGCCTCCTTCACCTACGCGGCACACCACGCGTTCTTCGGCGGGTTCCTGCCCACGCCGGTCACGCCGGGCCCGCACGACCGGCCGTTCGCCGCGCGGTTCCCCGGCAGCACGACCGTCGGCCCCGACACCTGGGTCTTCGACGCGCCCGACGTGGTCACGGCGCTCCGCGCCGCCGGCTACCACACCATCTGCATCGGCGGTGTCGGGTTCTTCGCGATGACCTCGCCGCAGGGCGGCGTCCTGCCCGGCCTGTTCGACGAGGCGCACTGGACCAGCGACTTCGGGGTCACCAACCCCGGCTGTTTCGAGGCACAGCTCGACCGGCTCAAGGCCGTGCTGCCCGGTGACGGGCCGCTGTTCACGTTCGTCAACGTCGCCGCCCTGCACCAGCCCAACCGGCACTACCTGCCGGGCGCCGAGGACGACAGCATCGAGTCGCACGCCGCCGCGCTCGAACACGTCGACCGGCACCTGCCGGCGCTGTTCACGCTCGTGTCGTCCCGCGGCCGGCCGTGCCGCGTCATCATGTGCAGCGACCACGGCACCGCATACGGCGAGGACGGCCACACCGGCCACCGTGTCGGCCACGAGGTCGTGTGGACGGTGCCCTACGCGGAGTTCACGCTGGCGGCCGGTGCATGGTAGACCTCGGCTCGCCGTATCAGGGGTATCTCTACGCCTACCCGCACAAGACCGCCTACCGGCCACTGCGCCCGCGACCCCGGCTCGCCGACGTGTGGGCCGGCGAGCCGGTCGAGGCGCTGTTCCTCTACGCCCACGTGCCGTACTGCGAGATGCGCTGCGGTTTCTGCAACCTCTTCACCCGCACGGGCGCGGACCAGGACCACGTCGGCGCATACCTCGCCCAGTTGCGCCGCCAGGCCGGGCGGGTCGCGGCCGCGCTGCCGGCCGGCGCCCGATACGCGCGGGCCGCGATCGGCGGCGGCACCCCGACCTACCTCACCGCCGGCGAGCTGACGACGCTGTTCGACCTGCTGGAGGAGACCACGGGCGCCGACCTGCGCGCCGTCCCGCTGTCCGTGGAGACGTCACCGGCCACCGCCACCGCCGACCGGCTCGCGGTGCTGCTCGAGCGCGGCACCACCCGGGTCAGCATCGGCGTCCAGAGCTTCCTCGACACCGAGGCCCACACCGCCGGCCGCCCGCAGCGCCGCGCCGAGGTCGACCGCGCCCTCGACACCATCCGCGCCGCAGGCCCGGCCGACCTCAACGTCGACCTCATCTACGGCATCCCCGGCCAGACCCTCGACACCTGGACCTACTCGCTGCGCACCGCACTGGACTGGCGCCCCGAGGAGCTGTATCTCTATCCGTTGTACGTCCGGCCGCTGACCGGCCTCGGCCGGCGGAGCCTTCCGCGGCGCGCCGACGACGGGCCGGACCCGGCGTGGGACGTGCACCGCCTGACGCTCTACCGCCACGCCGTCGCCCTGCTCACCGACGCCGGCTACGAGCAGCTGTCCATGCGCGCGTTCCGCCGCCGCGACGCGCCGCCGGTCGACGGCCCCGACTACTGCTGCCAGGACGACGGCATGGTGGGCCTCGGGTGCGGCGCCCGGTCGTACACCTCGGGGCTGCACTATTCCTTCGACTACGCCGTCAGCGTCCGGCAGGTCCGCGGGATCCTCGACGACTACCTGAGCCGGCCGGCCGAAGACTTCGGCGTCGCCGAGGTCGGGTTCGCGCTCGACGGCGCCGAGCGGCGGCGGCGCTGGCTGCTGAAGTCGCTGCTGCGTGCCGAGGGGATCGCGCCCGGCGAGTATCGGCACCGGTTCGGCACGGGCGTCGACGACGACTTTCCCGCGCTCGACGAGCTGCGCGAGGCCGGCTACCTCGACGGGCACCGCCTCACCGCCGAGGGCCTGGCCCGCTCCGACGCCGTCGGCCCGTGGCTCGTCTCCGCCGGCGTCCGCGCCGCCATGGCCGGGCACGTCGCCCGATGAGAATCCTCTACCGGGGGCCGCTCGCGAGCTGCAACTACGACTGCCCGTACTGCCCGTTCGCCAAGCGGCACGACCCGCCGGAACTGCTGCGCGCCGACCGGGAGGCGCTGCGGCGGTTCGTCGGCTGGGTCCGCGACCATCGCGACGAGCCCGTCGAGGTGCTGTTCACGCCATGGGGCGAAGGCCTGACCCGCTCGTGGTACCGCGAAGCGCTCGTCGAGCTGTCCCACTTGCCGCACGTCGGCCGCGCCGCGATCCAGACCAACCTCGCCGGCCGCCTCGGCTGGGTCACCGGCGCCGACCCGGACACGCTCGCGCTGTGGTGCACGTTCCATCCCGGGCAGGTCACGCTCGACCGGTTCCTCGCCGCGTGCGCGACGCTGGACGGGCACCGCATCCGCTACTCGGTCGGCATCGTCGGCCTGCCGGAGCACCTGGCCGACGCCATCGCGCTCCGGCAGGCGTTGCCGCCCGAGGTGTACCTGTGGGTCAACGCCGCCGACGGCTACACGTACACGGCCGACGAGGAGGCGACCTGGACCGCGCTCGACCCCCTGTTCGGTTTCAGTGTGCGCCCGCACACCTCCCTCGACCGGCCGTGCCGCACCGGCGACGACGTCATCTCGGTGCTCGGCGACGGCACCGTGCGCCGCTGCCACTTCGTGCCCGAGCCGCTCGGCAACCTCTACGACGGCTCCTGGCAGGCGACCCGCGTCCCCGGCGCCGCCCGCCCGTGTCCGAACGGCACCTGCGACTGCCACATCGGTTATGTGCACCTGACCACGCTGCCGCTCTACGACGTCTTCGCCGGTGGCGTGCTCGAACGCATCCCGCACGAGCGTCCACTGTGGTCCGTGCCGCCCGCGGCTCAGGTCTCCACGAGCGGCCGGTACTCCTCCTTGGTCAGCCCGAACGTCCACGCCACGCCTTCCCGCGCGGTCCGTGTCCACGGCGGCACGCGCAGCCAGTAGATGCGGCTGGTGCCGTCCGGCTCCGGCGTGCTGTTGACGACCTCGACCATGGTCAGCGGCTCGTCGTCGGCGAAGGTCAGCCGCCACAGGACACCACACGCGTCCTGGCCGGCTTGCTGCGCTCCGGCCTCGCGCAGATACCGCTCGTAGCCGAAGTGCTCAAGCATGACCCGCCGCAGCTCGGCGTTGCGCTCCGTGGTGATCTGGTCGGAGGTGAGCTGCGACAGCCGGTCGACGAGGTCCGACGGGATCGGCATGCCCCGCCACGCATGCAGCGCGAAGCCGTCGCTGTATCGGAGCGCGGGCATGTCGGCGGCGTGTAGCCGCCCGATGTTGTCCCGCTGCAGGGAATCGGGCCGGTCGGTGAGGATCGCGACGTTGGCATACGGCCACCACCACCCGGCCGAGCGCGCCACTCCGGCAAGCCCGGCCAGCCGCTGCACCGCGTGCAGCACCGCGCCTCCGGCCCTCCCCGCAGCGGGAAGGCCACCGGCCGCGCCGTCGCCACCGGTCCCGCGTGCGTCGTCCCCGGCCGCACCGGCGCTGTTGCCGGAGATTTCATGCGTGGCCGCACCGCCACCGTCGCCCGGACGAGTCGCGCTGTTGCCGCCGGCACCGCGCGTGGCCGAGTCGACGCCGGCCGCGCTGCCGGGCACGTGCCAACCGGGGCTGACGCCGGCAGCGCCGCCGATTCCGTGCGTGGCCGCAGCGCCATTGCCGGTGGATCCGGTCGAACCCGCGTCGCCACGGGCGGTCGGCCGGTCGTCGGCCGCGGATCTGGGCCACGGCACGATCGTGCCGGCTGCCGGGTCGGACGGGTCGGCAGCGCCGGAGGCCGCCGCGTCGAAGGCCGCCAGCCAGCCCGCGTCGTGCTGGCCGCCGACCGCGTCGAGGAGCACCGTCCTGGCGTGGGACGGCAGCTCCGTCCGCAGGTGGGCGCGCAGCGGCGCCGCGACCCGGTCGTTGACCATCCGCCACACGTCGGCGCCGCAGGCGGACCACAGGCCTGCCCACCCGTCGGGGCCGAGCAACGCATAGACCTCGGCCCGGGCAGCCGCCCACGGCTGGTTGCGCACCGCGGCCCGCACCGAGACGCCGGCCGTGCCCGGGCTCGGCGGGCAGCCCTGCGCCCGCAGCTCGGCGGCGATCTCCTCGTCCCAGCGGGCCTTGTCCTCCGGGCCGCCCGGCAGGTCGCGCCGGCCGGTGAGCAGCGCGGCCGCCCGCGCGCCGGCGGACGGCGACGCGAACCACACGATGTGGGCCGGCTCGGGGAGGCCGGCGGAGCGGTATGCGAGCCGGACGGCGTCGGCCGCAGCGTCGCGGTCGGCGGGAGCGGTCGACAGGCCGGCGGCCAGCCACTTCGCCGAGACGGCACCCAGGGCCGCGGCCCGGGTCAGGGCGGCGTCGGCGGTCATCAGTCCGCCACCGGCCGGTAGGAGCCTGGAATGTACTCACGCTGCCGCACCACACGGTAGGCACCGGCGGGCACCGCGATCGGCCCGTGCTCCTCGTGCACCACGCGGGCGCGGGAGATCACCTTGACGAACAGCCGGTCGATGTCGTCGCGGTCGGCGAGCAACGTCACATCCGGGCCGACGATCACGTGCGCGTGCCCGGTTGCCTCGCCCCGGGCCAGGATCATCCGGCCCGACCGGTCGCGCGGCGCCGGCACCGCCGTCGCGGGCACCTCCGCGACGGACACCGGCACCAGCAGCACATCTCCTTGCCGATACACAGCCACACCCCCAAGCGATGATCGCCACCCGACGATCCGCACCATAGCCATGGGGTACGACAATTTCCGGCCCCCGCCCGTGTGACTGTGACAGGTTGATGGACAATGGTTGAAGCAACAGGAGGGGAGTATTCCCCAGCGGCGATCGTCGTCAGCACGGTGCATCCGCGGTAACGTGGCGGTCACCCGGCATCGTCGGTCACCCGGCGTTGGCGGGTGGCGGAAGAGACCTCCGGTGTCAACTACACATGCCCGCGCGTCCCCCAGGGACCGGCGCGGTCTGTGGTGTGCCTACCGGAGGATTCGCACGTGGACGTTGCCGGCTGGATCTGGACTGCGACACTCGTCGGTCTGGGCGTCATACTGATCTTCGATCTGATGATCGTCGCCCGCCGGCCTCATGAGCCGTCCGTCAAAGAGTCGACGATCTGGGTCACCGTTTACGTCGGGCTGGCCGTGCTGTTCGGGCTCTTCGTCCTGTCGCGGTGGGGCGGCACCTACGCAGGCGAGTTCTATGCGGGCTGGCTGACGGAGTACAGCCTCTCCGTCGACAACCTCTTCGTCTTCGTGATCATCCTGTCGCGGTTCAAGGTGCCCCGGCAGTACCAGCAAAAAGTGCTGCTCATCGGCATCGTGCTGGCGTTGGTGATGCGAGGGGGGTTCATCGCCGTCGGCGCCGCGGCCATCAGCCGCTTCTCCTGGGTCTTCTACATCTTCAGCGTTTTCCTCATCTACACCGCCGTCAAACTGGCCACGCAGGGCGAGAGCGACCAAGAGGACTTCAAGGAGAACGCGCTCATCCGGTGGTCCCGCCGCGTCCTGCCGATGACGGAGCGTTACCAGGAATCGCGCCTCACCAGCCGTGACGCGCGCGGTCGCCTGCGCATGACCCCGATGATCGTCGTGCTCATCGCGATCGGCACCACCGACCTGATTTTCGCGCTCGACTCGATCCCGGCGATCTTCGGGCTCACCTCGGCGCCGTACCTGGTCTTCACCGCGAACGTCTTCGCGCTGATGGGTCTGCGGCAGCTGTACTTCCTGATCGGCGGGCTGCTGGACCGTCTCGTCTACCTGTCGATCGGCCTCTCGGTGGTCCTCGGCTTCATCGGCGTGAAGCTGTTCCTGGAGGCGCTCGCCGACAACAGCCTCCCGTTCATCAACGGCGGCGAGCACGTCGAATGGGCCCCGCACATCGGAATCGGACTATCGCTCAGTGTGATCATCGGCACATTGGCGATCACAACCGCCGCATCGCTGGTCAAGTCGAAGCGTGACGCACGTGCAGCAACTGTTGAACCAGACAAAACAACTAATGCTTCCTAATCGCCCGAACAAGGTCGCGCCAAGCTCGATCAGGCGCGATTATGAGGTACCACAGCGGGCGGGTGATGCATGATGCACGAGATCACGCAGGCGGGCCACCTCACGGCCCCATCCGTGCTGTGCCCGTTCACGCCGCGGATCTCTCCGCACGTGGACGCGGTCCAGCGCTGGTCCATGCAGTGGGCCACTCGTCATGGGCTGCTCGAACGATCCGGCGCCCGCGCGGCCTTCGCGCGGGCCCGTTTCGCGAACCTCATGGCCCGCGCCCACCCGGACGCGGGCCAGGCCGATCTGCAGCTGGTCACCGCCTGGCTGATCAGCATCTTCGTGCTCGACGACCTGCTTGAGCGGGCTCTGGTCACCGATCCGGAGCCGACCCGGTCCGCCGTCGAGGAACTCGTGCGGCTGCTGCGCGAGCAGGCGCCGCCAGCGGCGGCGAGCCCGGTCCTGGGCGAGGTGCTCGGCCGGCCGCTCACCGGAGCGCTGGACGAGGTCTGGCACCGCACCGAGGAGCGGGTCAGCCCCGCCTGGCGGGAGCGGTTCGTCGGGCACGTCGCCGGATACCTGATCGGCACGCTGTGGGAGGCGGGCAACCGGGCCGAGGACCGGCCGCCGCGGCTCGAGGAGTATCGCCGGATGCGGTACCAGAGCGCCGCCACCGAGATGTTCTTCGACCTCATCGAGCCGATGCACGGCGTCGAGCTGCCCGCCGAGACGCTGGCCGATCCCATGTTCCGCGCCATGCGCCTGTCCGCCGGCACGATCATCGGGATCTTCAACGACCTGATCTCATGGCCGAAGGAAGCCGCGGTCGGCGACCACCACAACATCGTCTTCGCGTTTCAGCGTGAGCAGAAGCTGTCGCTGGAGGACGCCGTCTATGCGGCGGTCGCCGAGCACGACGAGCAGGTCGTCGAGTTCATGGCGGCGATGGAGCGGCTGGACAGCACGGATCCGGCGGTCAAGGTCTGCGTCGCCGACCTCGTCCACTGGATCCGTGGCAACCTCGACTGGTCGCTCGAGTCCGGCCGCTACATGCCGTCGGAGGTGCCGCCCCAACGGCGTGCAGGGGAGTAGCGTCCCGCGGCGGGCTACGCGTGAGCCCGCTTGCGGGCCACCCGCTCGCGGTCCTTCTGGTCCAGCATCACCTTGCGGATCCGGATCGCCTCCGGCGTGATCTCCACGCACTCGTCCTCGCGGCAGAACTCCAGGGCCTGCTCCAGCGAGAGCTTCCGCGGCGGGATCAGCTTTTCGGTCTCGTCGGCCGACGAGGACCGCATGTTGGTGAGCTTCTTCTCCTTGGTGATGTTGACGTCCATGTCGTCGGCGCGGGAGTTCTCGCCGACGATCATCCCCTCATACACCTCGGTGGTCGGCTCGATGAACATCGAACCCCGCTCCTGCAGGTTCATCATGGCGAACGGCGTCGCCACGCCCGCGCGGTCGGCGACGAGCGAGCCGGTGGCGCGGGTGCGCAGCTCGCCATACCACGGCTCGTAGGACTCGAACACGTGGTGCAGGATGCCGGTGCCGCGGGTGTCGGTGAGGAACTCGGTGCGGAAGCCGATCAGGCCGCGCGCCGGCACCAGCCACTCCATGCGGATCCAGCCGGTGCCGTGGTTGACCATCTGCTCCATGCGGCCCTTGCGGGTGGCCAGGAGCTGAGTGATCGCGCCGAGATACTCCTCCGGGGCGTCGATCGTCAGTCGCTCGGTCGGCTCGTGGACCTTCCCGTCGATCTCGCGGGTGACGACCTGCGGCTTGCCGACCGTCAGCTCATACCCCTCCCGGCGCATCTGCTCGACGAGGATGGCCAGCGCCAGCTCGCCACGCCCCTGGACCTCCCAGGCGTCGGGCCGCTCGGTCGGCAGCACGCGCAGGGACACGTTGCCGACGAGCTCCCGCTCGAGCCGGTCCTTCACGAGGCGGGCGGTGACCTTCGCGCCCTTGACCTTGCCGGCCAGGGGCGAGGTGTTGGTGCCGATCGTCATCGAGATCGCCGGCTCGTCGACGGTGATCCGGGGCAGCGGCACCGGCTGCTCGGCGTCGGTCAGCGTGTCACCGATCATGATCTCGGAGATGCCGGCGACGGCGATGATGTCGCCCGGCCCGGCCTCCTCGGCCGGCTTGCGCTCGAGCGCCTCGGTCATCAGCAGCTCGGAGATGCGCACGTTCTGGATCGAGCCGTCCTCGCGGCACCACGCGACCGTCTGGCCCTTGCGGATCGTGCCCTGGCGGACCCGGCACAGCGCGAGACGGCCGAGGAACGGCGAGGCGTCGAGGTTGGTGACGTGGGCCTGCAGGGGAGCGTTCTCGTCATACGCCGGGGCGGGGATCGTGTCCAGCAGCGTGCGGAACAGCGGCTGGAGGCTGTCGCTGTCGTCCGGCACCGTGCCGTCCTTCGGCTGCTGGAGGGAGGCGATGCCGTCACGCGCGCAGGCGTAGACGATCGGGAAGTCGATCTGCTCCTCGTCGGCGTCGAGGTCGAGGAACAGCTCATATGTCTCGTCGACGACCTCCTTGATGCGCGCGTCGGGCCGGTCGACCTTGTTGATCACCAGGATGATCGGCATGCGCGCCTTCAGCGCCTTGCGCAGCACGAACCGGGTCTGCGGCAGCGGCCCCTCGCTCGCGTCGACCAGCAGCACCACGCCGTCGACCATGGTGAGGCCGCGCTCGACCTCACCGCCGAAGTCGGCGTGGCCCGGCGTGTCGATGATGTTGATCGTGATCGGCGCGCTGCCGTCCTCCGGCACATACCGCACCGCGGTGTTCTTGGCGAGAATGGTGATGCCCTTCTCGCGCTCCAGGTCCATCGAGTCCATGACCCGGTCGACCTGCTCGGCGCGCGCGTGGAACGCGCCGGCCTGGCGCAGCATCGCGTCGACGAGCGTGGTCTTGCCATGGTCGACGTGGGCGATGATGGCCACGTTGCGAAGGTCTGAGCGGGTCTGCATGGCCCCCATTGTTCCAGGCGCCCTCGGCCGCTCGCCGGGCACTGTGCGTGCTGTGACGTTCGGCGCCCCTAATTGTCGACGGACGGTGACGGGGCAGCGCGGACAGCCATCGGACGGTTAGCCTTCCGGTCACGGGGGAGGTTTCCATGAGCTACTACGAGGGCGACGACACCGCCGAATATCCGCGCAGCCCGGTGAAGCGACGCATCGGCACCATCCTGCTGTTCTGCGGTCTGGCGGTGGTCCTCGTCGCCTGCGGCGTGATCGTCGGCCTGGCCAGAGGCGCGGACCGGGACGCCACGCCGGCCGCGGCCACGACGCCCTCCTCGGCGTCGGCCAGCCCTTCGGAGGAGCCGTCGTCACCGCCGCCCTCGTCCGAGCCGCCACCGCCGTCGCCGTCGCCTTCCGCCACGACGAAGTCCCCCGCAGCCAAGCGCACCGAGGTCCCGCCACCGCCGGTGAAGACGACGAAGCCCGGCTGCCAGCCCACCTACAAGGGCAAGCAACTAGCGAAGTCAGAGGTGCGGCAATACCTCAACACCGCGTCGACGACGCAGTTCTGGGGCTCGAGAGCACCGGCCGCCGAGCAGGCCATCCGCGTGCCGGTCCGGCTGCTCTATGCGATCGCGGACCAGGAGAGCGGCTGGCAGTCCAACATCTACGCCTGCGACGGCGGCGTGGGCGTCATGCAGGTCATGCCGGACACCGAGACGTGGATGAACCAGCGCTTCGGCACCACATATGAGATCGACGTCCCGGCGGACAACGTGATGCTCGGCGGTCAGTATCTCGCCTGGCTCTTCTCGTACTACGGCAACCAGCTGAAGGCGTTCAAGGCGGACGGCACGTTCGACCTGTCCAACCCGGCGCTGCTCAACGGCGTCATCTCGGCGTACAACTGGGGCACGGTCGGCGTCGATCCGGCGAAGGGCAAGGCCGGCATCCCCAACGGCCAATACGTCGACAACGTCAAGGCCCTGATGACGTCCTGCTGCGCCAACTACTGATCCACACGTCGCGCCGGCTCGGCCCACGTGCCCGCCGGGCTGTGCGGTGCGTCGGCGTCGGGCAGGCCGCGTCCGGGTCGGCAGCGTCGGCAGCGCGAAGCTGCGCTGTGGTCGCGAGCTGGACCGCAGTTGCCGGCGGGGTGGTTGGGCGTGGCGTCCGCCTGTGCGATCTCGTCGGCTGGGTGCCGGTCGCCTGCCCGGGCTGATTCGGCTTGGGCTGATTCGGCTTGGGCTGATTCGGCTTGGAGGGTCGCGGCGACCCTTTCACATTCGGCTTCTGAAGGTCCGTGCTGTGGGCGCCGTGGTTGGTTGACGGCGAGTCGTTGGTGGCCGTTGTTTGCGGTGGGCGTGATCTCGGATGGCTGTGGGCTTCGGTCTTCATGCCTGCGAAGGGTTGTGGTAGCTCCTGGTGCCATAACCCTTCATGATCACGAAGGGCCGGCGCATGATCCGGAAGACTTCGTGCCGATATACGGCGTCAACTCTTCCGGATCATGAACACCTGCACCGACCACCTACGCCAGGCCCAGCCGACCGGGGTCCGTGGGCGGCCCGGCGAGGCCCCGGCGGGCGCCGGGCAGCGCTGGACCCGTGGCTGGCCGCGTGTGCAGCCGAGCCTCGGGAGAGACGGGCGTCAGCAGCCCGGTATCGGCAGGGCGGACGCCGCCCCCCTGCAGCAGGTGGCCGGTGGCCACCGGGCGGGGGCTGGCCCGGCTTGGTGCGGGTCTCCGCGGTGCTTCATAGACTCGGGACACATGAGGCTTGATCCGGTTGGTCGCTTGCTCAAACTGCCGCCTGCGGTGACCGGCCGGGTGCGGGTCACGCGGGGGATTCCGGTCCGGATGCGCGACGGGGCCATTCTGCGCGCCGACCACTATGAGCCCCTGCTCGACGCCCAGCTTCCCACCGTGCTCGTCCGCACGCCCTACGGGCGTGGCGCTCCGGTCAGCGTGCTGTGCCGGGCCGTCGCCCAGCGGGGCTTCCACGTGCTGATCCAGTCGTGCCGCGGCACGGCGGACTCGGGCGGGACCTTCGAACCGCTGCTCCAGGAGCGTGAAGACGGGCTCGACACCCTCGACTGGCTGCGGTGCCAGCCATGGTACGACCGCCGCCTCCTCACGTATGGCCCGAGTTACGTCGGCTTCGTCCAATGGGCCCTCGCCGCGGAGGCCGGTGACGAGCTCAAGGCGATGGCCACCATTGTCACCGCCTCCGACTTCGGGCCGCCGACCTACGCGGGCGGCGCGTTCTCGCTCGACACCGTCCTGACCTGGTCGGCGCTGCTGGAGGCGCAGCGGGGGCCGCGCCTGGAGAACGCCGTCGAGCTGTTGCGCGGCCAGCCGCGGCTCCAGCGCGGCCTGGCCCGTGTGCCGCTCGCGGAGGCGGACCGGATCACCACCGGCGTCGAGATCGAGTTCTTCCAACGGTGGCTCGCCGAGGCCGACCCCGCCTCGTCCTACTGGACCGAGCGCGGCCACACCCACCGGCTGCCCAACGTCACCGCGCCCGTGCTCATGATCGGCGGCTGGTACGACATCTTCCTGCCCTGGCAGCTGTCGGACTACGCGGCGCTGCGCAAGGCGGGTCTCCAGCCGTACCTCACCATCGGCCCATGGCACCACGGCAGTGCGGGCCTCTTCCAGCACTCCGCCGCCGAGTCGGTCGCCTGGTTCCGGGCGCACACCGGCGGACCCGAGCAGATCCGGGAGCGTCCGGTGCGCGTCCACGTCGGCGGGGCCGACGGTTGGCACGAGCTCGCCGACTGGCCGCCGCCGAACGGTCAGGGGCGGCAGTGGTACCTCCGCGCCGGCGCCCAGCTGGCCACGGAACCGGGACAGGACGGTGAGGTGCTCGACGCCTTCACCTACGACCCCCGGGATCCGACGCCGGCGCTCGGCGGGCCGCGCCTCGTCGGCAAGATCTCCGGCCGGCGGGACAACCGGCCGGTGGAGTCGCGCGCCGACGTCCTGACGTTCACGTCGGCGCCGTTGACCGAGCCGCTCGACGTGGTCGGCCCGGTCGCCGCCGACATCACCGTGCGCGCGAGCTCACCGCACTTCGACGTCTTCGTCCGGCTGTGCGAGGTCGACGACCAGGGCCGGTCCTGGAACATCTGCGACGGCCTGGCCCGCGTGAACGACCCGGCCGGGCCGGTGCGAGTGGAGCTCTGGCCGACGGCCTACCGGTTCGCGGCCGGTCGCCGGATCCGCGTGCAGGTCAGCGGGGGTGCCCATCCCAGGTTTTCCCGGAACCCGGGCACCGGCGCCCCGCTGGGCCACGAACTGGAGCTGCGCGCCGTCCGCCAGGAGATCCTGTCGCCGTCGTCGATCACCCTGCCGCTGCCCGAGTAGGGAGTCAGTCCTGGAACGTCGACGGGCCGATGTCGGTGTACTGCCCCTCGTCCGCGTCCCACTCGAACTGCCGGCCCTCCGAGCCCTCGCTGACGATCCGGCCGAAGGCCGGGTACCGCTCGACGAGCCACTCCAGGTCGGGCATCAGCAGCTCTCCGGCGTCGGCGAGCTGCTCGTCGGTCTCGTCACCCACAAGCAGGTTCCACCCGCTGGCCCGCCGCCCGTCCGGCGCGGGAGGGAGCGTGGCGTCCTCCGGGTCGTGGTACACGTAGCCAGGGGTCAGTGACTCGTCCTGCACCAGACGCCGCGAGGCGAACGCGATCAGGTAACCCATGCCGTCCAGTATGGCGCCCGCCCGAGCGCCGCTGTCCTGAGGAGGTCCCGCATGACCAGTCCGGCGGAGGAGCACCGCACGGTGGCCGGTCGCTTCACCGAACTGGTGCGCGGCGCGGCCCCGGACGCGTGGGACCGGCCGTCGCCGTGTCCGGGCTGGGCGGCCCGTGACGTGGTCCGTCACCTGGTCGAGTGGCTTTCCGGGTTCCTGCGGTCCGGCGCGGGCGTCGAGCTGCCGGAGGGCCCGTCGCCCGACGACGACCCGGTCGGCGCCTGGCAGGCCCACGCCGACGCGGTGCAGGCGCTGCTCGACGACCCGGCGACCGCGGGCCTGATGCTGAAGGACCGCAACGTGGGTGAGCTGCCGGTCCCGGCCGCGATCACGATGTTCTACACCTCGGACGTGTTCCTGCACACCTGGGACCTTGCCCGGGCCACCGGCCAGGACGAGCGCCTCGACCCGCAACGGTGCGCGGTGATGCTGGAGGGCATGCTGCCGATGGACGCCGTCCTGCGGGCGAGCGGCCACTACGGGCCGCGGGTCGAGGTGCCCGACGACGCGGACCCGCAGACCAGGCTGCTGGCCTTCAGCGGCCGCAGGCCCTGAGACACGGCGCCCTTGCGCGGGTGTTCGCGGCGGCGGACGATCGAAGCATGACCGAGTTCACCGATGCGGAGCTGGCGTTCCTGCGGCACGTGCGGTTCGGTGAGCTGCCGGCCCGGGTGCTGCCCGAGGATCGGGTCGAGCTCGAGGAGACCGACCCGAAGCGGGGCTGGCCGGATCTGGGTCCGAGCGAGGACCAGCAGGTGCTCCACCAAGCTGGGTCGTGACACTCGGCGCGGCCGCCGAGTTCGCCGGCGTCAGAGGCGGTGGCGGGAGCCGTCGGGGTCGGGGACCTGCTCCATGTCCGGCGGCAGCGTCGCCGCCTCCGGCGGCGTCTCGCCCGGAGCGGCCCAGCCGCCGTGCTCCTCGGCCTCCAGCTCCTCATCGACCTCGCGGGCCGAGCCGGCCGGCAGTTCCTCGCCGTTCGTGGCCCGGCCGGCCGCGCCGGACCGGATCGTCGAGTGGTGCTCGACGTACTCCTCGAACTCGCTCATGGTGGTCGCGTACCCGGGGTGGTCGAGGGCAAACGCACAACCTGTCCGGCCGGGCCGGGCCACGTCCTGGCTGAATCGGCGAGCGTGACCGCGGTTGAGCATTTCGCGTACGGCTGGATCACGCCGGTGCTGGCCCTCGTCATGGCCTTCCTCGGCTGCCTGCCCGGCATCTGCCTCGCCATCCGCTCGCGGGCGTCCTCCGGCGGCAGCCGGGCCCGCTGGCTGACGCTCTCCGCGGTCGCTGTCGGCGGCTCCGGGACCTGGGTGCCGCACTTCATGGCCCTGCTCGGCGCCGACGTGCCGGGGACCGTCGTCCGGTACGACCGCACCGTCGTCCTGCTCGGCCTCGGCATCGCGGTGGTCGCGCACTGCCTCGGGTTGTACATCGTCGGCTTCGGCCACCCCAGCGGATGGAAGATCGTGCCCGCCGGCGTCCTCACCGGGCTCGGGCTGACCGCCGTCCACTGCACCGGACCGCTCGCGATGCGGATCGCCGGCATCATCCGGTACGACCCGGGCACCCTCCTCGCGGGTGCCGTCGCCTCGATCGTCGCCGCCACGGTGACGCTGTGGTGCGTGAGCGTGATCCGCGGGAACGCGGCGATGCTGTGTGCCGCCGCCATCATGGCCGTCGGCGTCTGCGGCACCCACTACACGGTGATGGCGGCGGTACGGGCCGAGGTGGCCCCCGTCGCCGGCGAGGTCCCCGGCGTGAACCTGTTCACCCTGCTGACGCCGGTGTGCGTGCTGGCCTGCCTGCTGTTCAGCGCCCTCGCGTACAGCACGGTCGGCTTCTCCGTGCGTCAGGACACCGCCGGCGAGGAGGCGCTGCTGCGCCAGGCCCGGGACATGTACTCGGTCGCCACGCTCGCCCGGGCCGCGGTCAACCGGAAAGTGGAACGGGACCGTGGCGCCGCCACGGTCCCGTTCCGGAACTGAGCCGGTCCTACTTCAGCGCCGCCGCCGGGTCCGCGGCCACCTGCGAGAGCCGCTCCGGGGTCACCGCGCCGACCAGCACCCGGCCGTCGTCGGTGATCAGCACGCTGAACAGCTTGCTGTTGAACGTCCGGCCGCCGTTGCCCTGCGGCAGCTGGTTGATGACGTCCTGGGCCTTCTGCGCGTCGGCGGGGTCGGCGCCGTTGCCGTCGGACGAGCGCATCACGAAGACGGAGGTCCAGCCCGTGCCGACCACGGTGCTCTTCGGCTCCTTACCGGTGACCTCGGGGTGCTGCTGTTCCGCCGCCTTCGGGTCCTTGGCGGAGTCCTGCTCCTCGATCTTGACACCGGCGGGCGGGTTGAACGCGAACTGCCCGTCGTCCGGCCGGGTGAAGCTCACCTGCGTGAACGCCACCTCGAAGGCCGGGTTGGCCTGGCCCCGGGCGAGGACCTGGACGCGCAGCGGCAGCTTCTCCTGTGCGTCGATCGCCAGGCGGACCTCGCTGACCAGCGACGCGGTGTCGCGCGGCCGGAGGATCAGCTCGTAGGCGTTGCGACCGGCGATGCGGGCCGAGTTGCCGATCGAGACCTGCGTCGTCGGGTCGATCGCCTTGAGTGCCAGGTCGGCGGCCTCCTGCGGCGACTTCGGGACGTCGCTCGGGATGCCGGCCGGGCCCTTCTCGTCCGCGTCGGACGGGGAGCCCTTGAAGTGCCGTGCGGTGTTGGTCTTGCTGCTCCACAACCACGTGTCGGTGCCGTTGTGGATGATGTCACTCTGGCCCTGTGTGCCCAGCAGTGAGATGCGGGCCTTGTCAGGGCCGGAGTACCACACGCGCAGGGTGTGCTTGCCGGAGACCAGCGACGTGAGCTCGGCGCTCTGTTCGCCGGTCAGGGACGGAATCGCCGGAAGACCGAGGTCGGCGCGCTCGACCACGGTGCCGGACAGTCCGTCGAGACGGGCGGTCTGCAGGTCGACCAGCAGTTGCGCAGCGGTGCGCGGCGGCAGGTCGGGCTCGGCGGCGACGGCGAGGGTCTTCGCGGCCACGCCCGCTCCGACCACAGCGACCGCAACAGCCGCGGGCACCGCCCACCGAAGGACGGGTCGTGACGTGAAGTTGGACATTGGTACACCTCCTGCCGACCATGTTGCTCGGGGTCGGCTGTGACATCGCTGAGACCGTCTGTGCCGTTCCACAGGACAGCGTGCCACGCTGGTCCCCGTGCGGTTGCTCGTGGTGGAGGATGAAGTACGCATGGCGCACGCGCTGCAGCGCGGTCTCCAGGCGGAAGGATTCGCCGTCGACGTGGCCGGCGACGGCCCGACCGGGCTGGAACTGGCCAGGCACGGCGGTTATGACGCGGTGATTCTGGACATCATGCTGCCCGGTTTGTCCGGGTATCGGGTGGTCCAGGCGCTACGTGCGGAGAAGAACTGGGTGCCGGTGCTCATGCTGTCGGCCAAGGACGGCGAGTACGACCAGGCGGACGGCCTCGACTGCGGCGCCGACGACTACCTGACCAAGCCGTTCTCCTATGTGGTGCTCGTCGCCCGGCTGCGCGCCCTGCTGCGCCGCGGCGCGCCCGAGCGGCCCAGTGTGCTGACCGTCGGCGAGCTGGCGCTGGACCCGGCGCGGCGCCGCGTGACCAGCGCGGGCGCCGAGATCGTGCTCACCGCCCGGGAGTATGCGCTGCTGGAGTACCTCATGCGCCGTCCCGGCCAGGTCGTGTCGAAGACCGAGCTGCTCGACCACGTGTGGGACGCCAGCATCGACACCGCGCCGAACGCGGTTGAGGTGTACGTCGGCTACCTGCGCCGCAAGCTCGGCCGTGACGCCCTGGAAACCGTCCGGGGCGCCGGCTACCGGCTGCGGGCATGAGCGGTCCGGAGCGGAGCGGAGGGGCCGCTCATCATGGGCTCAGGGTGGAGCTCAGGCGGCCGGAGCGCAGCGGAGGGCGCATGAGCGGTCCGGAGCGGAGCGGAGGGGCCGCTCATCATGGGCTCAGGGTGGAGCTCAGGCGGCCGGAGCGCAGCGGAGGGCGCATGAGCGGTCCGGAGCGGAGCGGAGGGGCCGCTCATCATGGGCTCAGGGTGGAGCTCAGGCGGCCGGAGCGCAGCGGAGGACGCATGAGCGGTCCGGGGGCGGCATGAAGTGGTGGTCGCAGCTGTCGCTGCGCGGTCGTCTCGTCCTGCTGGGGACCAGCGGGCTCATCGTCGGGCTGGCGATCGCCGGCGTGGCGATGGCGACCGCCATGACGTACAGCTTCCGGGGGACCCTCGATCGCTCCGCCGACAGCACCGCGACCGAGATCTCCAACCTGCTGGTGGAGGGCGGCAAGGTCCCCGAGCCGCTGCCCGCCCCGGCCGGGCAGGTCGTGCAGGTGCTCGACGCCCAGCACCGGGTCGTCGCCGGTGACCGGAACGCGGACCGGCTCGTGCCGCTGCTGCACGCCGACGAGCTGATCGTCGCGATGGACGGCACCCGGGTCACGGTGCCCGGCGACCGCGCCCTGCAGCCGGACCAGCTGCGCGTCACCGCGCGGAAGGTGTCCGACGACCGGATCGTCCTGGTGGCGGTACCGCTGGGTGACTACCAGCGCAGCCAGGTCCTGCTGCGCACCTCGCTGTGGGTCACGTATCCGGTGCTCGTCGTGGTGCTCGTCGCCATCGCCTGGCGGGTCGTGGGCGCCGCGCTGTCCCCGGTCGACCGGCTGCGGTCCGGCGCCGAGCGGATCACCGGCGCGGCGACCGACGAGCGGCTGCCCGTACCGCCGTCGAGTGACGAGATCCAGCGCCTCGCGGTGACGCTCAACCACATGCTCGACCGGCTGGCGCAGTCCCGCGCCCGGCAGCGGTCGTTCATCGCCGACGCGGCCCACGAACTGCGCAGCCCGCTCGCGAGCATGCGGATCCAGGTGGAGGTGGCGCAGAAGCTCGGCGACTGGGCCACGGCCGGCGACGACCTGCTCGTCGACCTCGACCGCCTGCAGCGCCTGGTCGACGACCTGCTGCTGCTCGCGCGGGCCGACGCGTCCGACGGCCGCGTGGGCGCCCGGGAGCCCGTCGAGCTGCCGACGCTGCTGTCGAACATCGCACGGAAGTACGACACCGTCACCGTGGAGCCGGGGGAGTCCCTGTGGGTCGAGGCCGACCCGGACGAGCTGCACCGCATCGTGCTCAACCTGGTCGACAACGGGGTCCGGCACGCCCGATCCAAGGTCGTCCTGTCCGCCGTCGCCGAGGGTGACCATGTCCTTGTCACTGTCACGGACGACGGTGCGGGCATCCCGGCCGCCCTGCGGGAGCGGGTGTTCGACCGGTTCGCCCGGCTCGACGACGGGCGCGCCCGTGACGCGGGCGGCACCGGCCTCGGCCTGGCCATCGTGCGTGAGCTGGTGCGCCGCCACAACGGCACCGTGAAGCTGGCCGAGGGCCGCCCGGGCATCCGCGCCGAGGTGCGGCTGCCGCGACTTGTTGACAGTGTCATGTGACAGTGTCATAGTTGGCGGCATGACCGCGACAGGATGGACGCTCGACGAGTTGACGGCCCGGGTGGCCGCCGCGCTCGGCGGTGCCGCCTATGCGGGTGCGCCGAACGGGCGGGTGCGTGACGTGCCCGACGCGCGTGCCATCCGGTGGTACGCGACGATCGGCCTCGTCGACCGCCCGGCGATGCGTGGCCGGGTCGCCCTCTACGGGCCGCGTCACCTGCTGCAACTGGTGGCGATCAAGCGCCTGCAGTCGCAGGGGAAGCGGATCGCCGACATCCAGGTGGAGCTGGCGGACGTCCCGGACGAGGTGCTCGGCGCCATCGCCGACGTGCCCGAGGGCCTTGCGGCCCTGCCGGGCGGCACTGCCGGGGGAGCGTCGGGCGTGATTCACCCGAACAATCCGGATAAATCCGGCATCCCCGAAGATGTGCCGGGTGATCGTGCCGGTGCCGGGGGCCGACCGGCGGAAGCCGGGAAGGGCCGCCGGCGGTTCTGGACCGACTCCCCGGGCAGCCACCGCCCTCCGGCCGCCGAGCCGCCGGTCCGCCGGCCGGCACCACCGGTGCCGGGCGGACGGCCACCGGGGGACCGGTCGCCGGAGCCGGGAGCGGACCTGCCCGGCCTGCTCACCGGGGTGCCACTGCCGGGCGGCGCCGTGCTGCTGCTGCCCGCGCACCCCAGCGCCGACGACGTGGCCGCGATCCGGGCCGCCGCCCGGCCGCTGCTCGACCTGCTCACCAGCCGGGGAATCCTGCCCGACCAACCTGCCGATCAGCCTGCCGACCAGTCCACCACGCCGAACCCAGGGAGTGCGAAATGAGAGTCGCCACGATGACCGAGGCCGAGGCCGCCCGGGTCGCCGTCTCCGCGGACGAGGCCGGGATCGGCGCCCTGCGCACCGAGCGCGGGAATCTTCCCCTCGACCGGCTCGACGTCCGTGCCACCATCACCGGACTCGTCGCCCGCACCGACCTCGTCCAGGAGTTCGTCAACGTCCACACCACGCCGCTCGAGGCGACCTACATCTTCCCGCTGCCCGACCGCGCCGCCGTGATCCGCATGGCGATGACCGCCGACGGGCGGGTCGTCGAGGCCGAGCTGCAGGAGCGCGGGGCCGCCCGCGAGGCGTACGACACGGCGATCGCCGCCGGTCAACGCGCCTCGATCGCGGAGGAGGAGCGGCCCGACGTGTTCACGATGCGGGTCGGCAACATCCTGCCCGGCGAGCGGGTCAGCGTGACGTTGTCCCTGGTCGGGCCGCTGGCGTTCGAGGACGGCGAGGCGACGTACCGCTTCCCGCTCGTCGTCGCCCCGCGATACGTCCCGGGCGCCCCGCTCGACGGTGACAGTGTCGGTGACGGGTACGCGCTGGACACCGACGCCGTCCCGGACGCCTCGCGGATCAGCCCGCCGGTGCTGCTGCCCGGCTTCCCGAACCCGCTGCGGCTGGGCATCGACGTGACGATCGACCCGGCCGGGCTGCCCCTCGGCGAGGTCCGGTCCAGCCTCCACACGGTCGTGGAGGATCAAGGACATCTGACGGTACTGCCGGGTGAGCGCGCCGACCGCGACTTCGTCCTGCGCATCGGCTACGGCGCCGGCACGCAGAGTCTCACCCTCACGCCCGACGCCGACGGCGAGGAGGGCACCTACCGGCTGACCGTGCTCCCGCCGGCGGCGCAGACGGCGCCCCGCCCCAAGGACGTGGTGCTGCTGCTCGACCGCTCCGGCAGCATGGGCGGCTGGAAGATGGTCGCCGCCCGCCGGGCCGCGGCGCGGATCGTCGACACGCTCGACGCGCACGACCGCTTCACGGTGCTCGCCTTCGACGACCGCGTCGAGGCACCCGACTCGCTGCCCGCCGGGCTCGTCGCCGGCACCGACCGGCACCGGTACCGCGCGGTCGAACACCTGACGAGGGTCGACGCCCGCGGCGGCACGGAGCTGCTCCAGCCGCTGCTCGACGGCCTGCGCCTGCTCGACGACACGACCCGCGACCGCGTGCTCGTGCTGGTCACCGACGGCCAGGTCGGCAACGAGGACCAGATCCTGCGCACGGTCTCGACGGCCCTGCGCGGCGTGCGCGTCCACACCGTCGGCATCGACCAGGCCGTCAACGCCGGCTTCCTCGGCCAGCTCGCCATCGCCGGTGGCGGCCGCTGCGAGCTGGTCGAGAGCGAGGACCGCCTGGACACGGCGATGGACCACATCCACCGGCGCATCGGCGCCCCGGTCCTCACCGGGGTGACGGTCACGCCCGCCGGCCTCGACCTCGTCGACGGCACGCAGACCCCGGCGCGGCTCCCCGACGTGTTCCCGGGTGTGCCGTTTGTCGTCGCCGGGCGGTACCGCGGGCCGGTCGCCGGCGCGCTCACCGTCGCCGGCACGACCCGCGACGGCAAGCCCTGGTCGGCGACGGTCACCGCGGAGCGCCACGACAACGCGGCCCTCACCGCGGTCTGGGCCCGGGCGCTGCTGCGTGACCTCGAGGACGCCTACGTGTCCGGGGGCGGCCCCTCCGGCGGCCTGGAGGAGCGGATCACCACCATGTCGCTGCGCTTCGGCGTGCTGTGCCGCTTCACGGCGTACGTGGCCGTCGACAGCCGCGTGGTCACCGACGGGGACGAGCCCCGCCGCGTGACCCAGCCGGTCGAGACACCCGCCGGCTGGCAGCCGCCGACCGCCGTGCCGCGGCCCCCGCTGCAGCCGCTGCGCGCCGCTCCGATGGCCGCTCCGCCGTTCCACGCCGCGCCGGCCTCGATGCCGATGCCGATGGCCCCGAGTGCCCCGCCCGCCCCGACCGGCCCGAGCGGCCCGCCCGGCTCGCGGCCCGGCGGCATGCCCTACCCGGCGCCGTTCGCCACGGGTGGCGGCGGGATGGCCCGCAAGCTGCGTGGCCGGGGCTCGTCCCGGGCCGTCGCCGTCGGGCCGGCCCACCCGCAGGCCGAGCAGGTCCGCGCGACGGTCGTCGAGGTGCGGGAGCTCGCCGCGCAGGAGGCGGCCCGGCTCCGCGAGGCCGCCGACCGGCCCGACTACGAGCGGCGGGAGCTGCTGGAGGACCTCGGCTCGCGGCTGGCCGCGCTGGACCTGCCCGAGCTGCGGGACCTCACCGGCGCCCTGACGCCGGCCGCGATCGCGGAGCGCCCGCTCGAGGACCTCTGGCGGTTCACCCTGGAGGCCCTCGACAAGGCCGCCGGCAACCCGCCGCAGGCCGAGCCGCGCCGGGCCTTCTGGAAGCGCTGAGCGTACCGAATCCGAAGGACGCCGGTCGATGCGCTCGAAACGGGGGAGTGCATCGACCGGCGTGCACCGCTGCCCCGGTACGGTGCTGCGGTGACAAGCCAGCGAATCGCCAGGGCCCTCACCGAGATCTTCGCGCCGGCCGTGCTCGTGTCCGTCCTGCTGGTCCTGCTCGGCCTGCACAGCGAGCCCGACCGGCCCGCCCGCGGCCTGGTCCTCGGCGTCCTCGCCGCGCTGTTCGAGAGCGTGCTGCCCTTCCTGTACATCCTCCGCGGGGTCCGCAACGGCAGCCTCACCGACCATCATGTCGGCGACCACAAGCAGCGGCGCGGGCCGCTGCTCGTCGGGCTCGGCTCGATCGCCGTCGGGTTCGCCGTGCTGCTGTGGCTCGGCGCCCACCGCGACCTGATCGCCGCCGTCGTCGCCGGCGGGGTCGGGCTGATCGTGGCGATGGCGGTCAACCACTGGTGGAAGATGTCGATCCACGCCGCGGTCGCCGCCGGCTCGGTCGTCATCCTGATGCTGGTCTACGGCTGGCTCCTCGCCGTCACCGCGCCGCTCGTCGCCGCCGTCGGCTGGTCCCGCGTCCGGCTGAAGGACCACACCGTCTCGCAGGTCGTCGTCGGTGCGGTGGTCGGCGCGATCGTCGCCGGAGGGGTGTTCGCGGCTCTGCGCTGAGCGCCCCGATAGCATCGGGAGGAAACCCGACCGACCGAGCTTGGGAGCAGACCGTGTCCACAGCGCGCCAGACCATCGAAGCCCCTCCGCGCATCGTGGTCACGGCGGGCACGACGGCCGGCGCCGCGGTCGCCGCCGCAGGGCTCCCCGCCACCGGTCCGAAGGCCGTCGTCGTGGTCCGCGACCCCGAGGGCAAGTTGCGTGACCTGGACTGGACCCCGGAGCAGGACGTCGAGGTCGAGGCCGTCGACATGTCCTCGCCCGACGGGCTCAACGTGCTGCGCCACTCGACCGCGCACGTCCTCGCGCAGGCCGTCCAGGACCTGTTCCCGGAGGCCAAGCTCGGCATCGGCCCGCCGATCGAAAACGGGTTCTACTACGACTTCCAGGTCGACAAGCCGTTCCACCCCGACGATCTCGACCGGCTCGAGAAGCGCATGCAGGAGATCATCAAGTCGGGGCAGCGGTTCCGCCGGCGCCGGTTCGACTCGGTCGAGCAGGCCAAGGCGGAGCTCGGCGACGAGCCGTTCAAGCTCGAGCTGGTCGACGTCAAGTCCGACGTCGACACCAGTGAGGTCATGGAGGTCGGCGGCGGCGAGCTGACCATCTACGACAACCTCGACGCCCAGTCCGACAAGGTGTGCTGGTCCGACCTGTGCCGCGGCCCGCACCTGCCGACGACCCGGCTGATCCAGGCGTTCAAGCTGACCCGCACCGCCGCCGCCTACTGGCGCGGCTCGGAGAAGAACCCGCAGCTGCAGCGCGTCTACGGCACCGCGTGGCCGACCCGGGACGCCCTGAAGGAGTACCAGAAGCTCCTCGAGGAGGCGGCCCGCCGCGACCACCGCAAGCTCGGCGTCGACCTCGACCTGTTCAGCTTCCCCGACGAGCTGGGCTCCGGCCTGCCGGTCTTCCACCCGAAGGGCGGCATCATCCGGCGGGAGATGGAGAACTACTCGCGGCAGCGACACGAAGAGGCCGGGTACTCCTTCGTCAACACCCCGCACATCACGAAGGGTCACCTGTACGAGGTCTCCGGCCACCTCGACTGGTATGCCGACGGCATGTTCCCGCCCATGGAGGTCGAGGGCGCGAACTATTACCTCAAGCCGATGAACTGCCCGATGCACGACCTGATCTTCCGGTCGCGCGGGCGGTCGTACCGTGAGCTGCCGCTGCGGATGTTCGAGTTCGGCACCGTGTACCGGTACGAGAAGTCCGGTGTCATCCACGGCCTGACCCGGGTCCGTGGCATGACCCAGGACGACGCGCACATCTTCTGCACCCCGGAGCAGATCGAGAGCGAGCTCGCCTCGCTGTTGCAGTTCGTGCTCGACCTGCTCAAGGACTACGGCCTGACCGACTTCTACCTGGAGCTGTCGACCAAGAACCCGGACAAGTACGTCGGCTCGGACGAGGTCTGGGAGACCGCGACCGAGACCCTGCGCCGGGTCGCCACCGAGTCCGGGCTCGAGCTGGTGCCCGACCCGGGTGGCGCGGCGTTCTACGGGCCGAAGATCTCGGTGCAGGCGCGGGACGCGATCGGCCGCACCTGGCAGATGTCGACCATCCAGCTGGACTTCAATCTGCCGGAGCGGTTCGAGCTGGAGTACCAGGCGGCCGACGGCACCCGGCAGCGGCCGGTCATGATCCACCGGGCGCTGTTCGGCTCGATCGAGCGGTTCTTCGGCGTCCTCACCGAGCACTACGCGGGCGCGTTCCCGGCCTGGCTGGCGCCCGTGCAGGTGGTCGGTATCCCGATCCGCGCCGACCACGCCGACTACCTCGCCGAGTTCGTCGCCCGGCTGCGCAAGGAGGGCATCCGCGCCGACGTCGACCACTCCGACGAGCGGATGCAGAAGAAGATCCGGACCGCGCAGCAGCAGAAGGTGCCGTTCATGGCGATCGCCGGCGACGACGACGTCAACGGCGGCACGGTCTCGTTCCGGTACCGCGACGGCTCCCAGCGCAACGGCGTCCCGCTCGACGAGGCCGTGGCGCACGTGGTGGAGGTCGTCCGCTCCCGGACCAACACGGGGCCGAGCGCGTCGTGACCAGCGTCCCCGACGACCTGGAGCGCCTCTGGACGCCACACCGGATGGCGTACATCAAGGAGGATCGCGCCGGCGATCATGACGAGCCGACCGGGTGCCCGTTCTGCCGGGCGCCCGGCCTGCCGGAGGAGGGGAGCCTCGTCGTCGCGCGGGGCGACCTTGTCTACGCGGTGCTCAACCTCTACCCGTACAACCCCGGGCACCTGATGGTGGTGCCCTACCGGCACGTCGCGGACTACACCGACCTCACGGTGGCCGAGACCGCCGAGGTCGCCGCGTTCACCCAGACGGCGATGCGGGTGATCCGCAAGGTCAGCGCGGCGCACGGCTTCAACCTGGGCATGAACCAGGGCGCGGTGGCCGGCGCCGGCATCGCCGCCCACCTGCACCAGCACATCGTCCCGAGGTGGGGCGGCGACACCAACTTCATGCCGGTGGTCGGCCGCACCAAGGTCCTTCCGCAACTCCTGGGTGACACCCGCAAACTGCTGGCCGAGGCCTGGCCCCTCTTCTCGGATTGATCATGCGCTCGTGGTGCCCGACAAACCCGACATCCCGGGAGTGTCAAGGCACCACAAGCGCATGAAAGGGGAAGGGGGTCAGCGGGCGGCGGCGTGCTCCCGTTTGACCGTCTCGGCCAGGTTGGCGGGCATCGGGTCGTGGCGGACGAACGAGCGGGTGAACGTGCCGGAGCCGGAGGTCATCGCGCGCAGCTCGACCGAGTAGCGGACCAGTTCCGTCGCCGGGACCTCGGCCCGGACCAGGGTGCGCTCGTGGCCGGCCGGGTCGGGTTCGTTGCCCAGGACACGGCCCCGGCGGCCGGGCAGGTCGCTCATCACCGCGCCGACGAACTCGTCGGGCACCCGGATCGTCACCTCGTCGATCGGCTCGAGCAGTGTCGTCCGGCCGCTCTGGGCGGCCTCGCGCAGGGCGAGCGCCCCCGCGGTCTGGAACGCCGCGTCGGAGGAGTCGACCGAGTGCGCCTTGCCGTCGAAGAGCGTCACCCGCACGTCCACCACCGGGTAGCCGGCGACGATGCCGCGCTCCATCTGGGTGCGCACACCCTTCTCGACCGAGGGGATGTAGTTGTGGGGGACCGCGCCGCCGACGACCTTGTCGACGAACTCGAAGCCGGACCCGCGCGGCAGCGGCTCGACCTTGATGTCGCAGACCGCGTACTGGCCGTGGCCGCCGGACTGCTTGACATGCCGCCCGTGCCCCTGGCTCGGCGCGGCGAACGTCTCCCGCAGGGAGACCTTGACCGGCTCGGTGTCCAGCTCGACGCCGCCGGCGCGCAGCCGGTCCAGGACGACGTCCGCATGCGCCTCACCCATGCACCACAGGACCAGCTGGTGCGTCTCGCTGTTGCGCTCCAGCCGCAGCGTCGGGTCCCCGGCGACGAGCCGGCCCAGGTTCTTGGCGAGGGCGTCCTCGTCGGAGCGCGTCTTGGCGACGATCGCGATCGGCAGCAGCGGCTCGGGCATCTCCCACGGCGCCATGAGCAGCGGCTCGTCCTTGCCCGAGATCGTGTCACCGGTCTCCGCGGTGCCCGACTTGGTGATCGCGACCAGGTCACCCGCGACCGCGAACGGCACCTCGCGCAGGTTCACGCCTAGCGGCGAGAACAGGTGGGCGAACCGCTCGTCGGCGTCGTGGTCGGGGTGCCCGCGCTCGGCCATGCCGTGGCCGGAGATGTGGATCGGCTGCTCCGGGCGCAGCGTGCCGGAGAACACGCGGACGAGTGATACCCGCCCGACGTACGGGTCGATCGTCGTCTTGACGACCTCGGCGATCAGCGGGCCCTCCGGGTCGCAGCGCAGCGGGGCGTGCGGGTTGCCGTCGAGGTCGGTGACCGGGGGGACCACGTGCTCCAGCGGCGACGGGAACCCGCTGGTGAGCACATCGAGGAGCACGTCGAGCCCGACCCGGGTCTCGGCGCAGACCGGCACGACCGGGTAGAACGTGCCGCGGGCGACGGCCTTCTCCAGGTCGTCGATGATCACCGAGGTCTCGATGTCCTCGCCGCCGAGGTACCGCTCCATGAGCGTCTCGTCCTCGCTCTCGGCGATGATCCCTTCGAGCAGGCTGTTGCGGGACTCCTCGATGGCCGGCAGGTGCTCGGCGTCGGGCTCGCGCACCTGCGGCGGGAAGCCGTCGGAGTAGTCGAAGACGCGCTGGGTGATCAGGCCGATGAGCCCTTCGACGGACGTGCCGTCGTCGCCGAGCATCGGCAGGTAGAGGGGCAGGACGTTGTCGCCGAAGACCTCCTGGCAGTGGGCCAGGGTCTCGTCGAAGTCCGCCCGATGGTGGTCGAGCCGGGTGACCGCGACCGCGCGGGGCATGCCCACGGCGGCGCACTCCTCCCACAGCGCGGCCGTCGCCGCGTCCATCCCGTCGGCCGCGGACACGACGAACAGGGCCGCGTCCGCGGCTCGGAGCCCGGCCCGCAGCTCACCGACGAAGTCGGCGTAGCCGGGGGTGTCGAGGAGGTTGACCTTGATGTCGCCATGCATGATCGGCGCCGAGGACAGCGTGACGGACCGCTGCTGCTTCACCGCCGCCGGATCGTGATCGGTGACCGTGGTGCCCTCGGTCACCGCGCCCGCCCGGCTGATCGTCCCGGTCGCGGCAAGCAGCGCCTCGACCAGCGTCGTCTTGCCGGAACCGGAGTGCCCGACGAGCACCACGTTGCGTACCCTGCCGGGGTCATCAACCACCGATGCGTGGCCGGTGACCCCCTTCTCCTGGAGTTTCTGCGCCATTACGCGCCTCCCGTCAGCCCGAAGCCTTCTGTGAGCAGTCTCACAGTCACGACCTGTTCACCGATCCCACACCCGAAACATCACCGACACAAGCCCGCCGGCGCTCATCACGGCATGAGGTTTACTCAAGCACCGTGAGCAGTCCCACGCGGCGGTATCCGCCAAGCTTCGCCGCCGTTATCGTGGGAGCGCCATGGCGAAGATCCTCAGCGTAGTCAGCAAGGCCTCCCTGGGCCGCATCGTCCAGCCCGTCGCCGCGGCGCTGCTGCGTGCCGGGGTCTCTCCGAACGCGGTCACCGTCGCCGGCACCGTCGGCGTGCTCGTGGGCGCCCTGGGCTTCGCCACGCGCGGCCACCTCATCATCGCGCTCGTTGTCATCACTGTGAGCTGCCTGACCGACATGCTCGACGGCACGATGGCCCGCCTCCGCGGCGTGACGAACAAGTTCGGCGCGCTGCTCGACTCGTCCATGGACCGCATCGCCGACGGCGCGATCTTCGGCTCCGTGGCCTACTACTTCGCCACGCGGGACGACCTGCGCGGGGTCGCCGCGGCACTGCTCTGCCTGGTCACCGGCCAGGCCGTCTCCTACGTCAAGGCCCGCGCCGAGGGCCTCGGGATGACCGCGAACGTCGGGCTCATCGAGCGTTCCGAGCGGCTCATCATCCTCGGCGTCGGCGGCCTGCTGTGGGCGTTCTACGCACCGCTGCTGGAGATCGTCCTCTGGGTGCTCGGCGTGCTGTCGATCGTCACCGTCGCCCAGCGGATGGTGACCGTCTACCGCCAGGCGAACGCGCAGGCGGACCAACAGGCCGGCGTGTCGTGAACCTCGTCGAGCTCGGCTACGGCGCCGCGTTCTCGCTGCTGCCGAGGCTACCGCGGGGTGCGGTGTGGCCGCTGTTCGCCGCGGCGGCCGGGCACGGCGCCAGGGCGTACCGCGGCGGAAAACCGGGCAAGGGGACCGCGACCCTGGCGAAGAACCTGCGCCGGGTCGTCGGCGACGAGCTGCCCGAGGCGGAGTTCGCCGCACTGCTCGAGCGGGCCCTGCGCTCCTACGCGCGGTACTACCTGGAGGCCTTCCAGCTGCCCGGCCGGTCGAAGGAGCAGATCCTGCGCGGGTTCCGGCTGGAGCGCGGCGAACTGCTCGGCGAGAACGTCGCCGCCGGGGTCGGCTCGGTCGTCGCCCTGCCGCACGGCGGCAACTGGGACGCGGCCGGCGCGTGGGTCGCCGCCAAGGGCTGGCCGATCACGACGGTCGCCGAGCGACTCAAACCCGAAAGTGTGTACCTCAGGTTCCTGGAGTTCCGCCGCTCGCTGGGTATGGAGATCCTGCCGCTCGTCGGCGGTGACCGCCCGGCGTTCGACGTGGTCGAGGAGCGCGTCCGCGCCGGGGCGGTCGTGCCGCTGCTCGCGGACCGGGACCTGACCGCCCGCGGAGTCGAGGTCGACTTCTTCGGCGGCCGGACGAAGATGCCGGCCGGGCCGGCGCTGCTCGCGCTGCGGACCGGTGCCCCCCTGTACGTGGCACAGATGTGGTTCGATGCGGATGCGGCGGCCGGCCGTCTCGTGGGCCCGCTCCCGATGCCGGCCGCCGACGAGGGGCCGCTCGACGTCCGCGTGCGGCTGGTCACCCAGCGCATCGCCGACCAGCTCGCCGAGGGCATCGCGCGCCATCCGGAAGACTGGCACATGCTGCAACGGCTCTGGCTGGACGAGCCGGCGAAGAGTCCAGTGGCCTGAAGGAGGGGCGTTGCGCATCGGGATCGTCTGCCCGTACTCCTTCGACGTGCCGGGCGGCGTGCAGAACCACGTCCGTGACCTGGCCGAGACCCTGATCTCCCTCGGCCACCACGTCAGCGTCCTGGCGCCCGGGGACGACGAGGGCATGACCGTGCCGTACGTCGTGCCCGCCGGCCGGACCGTGCCCGTGCCCTACAACGGCTCGGTCGCCCGGGTCTCGTTCGGGCTGATCTCCGCGACCCGGGTGCGCCGCTGGCTGGCGGCCGGCCAGTTCGACGTGCTGCACGTCCACGAACCGCTGATCCCCAGCCTGTCGATGCTGGCGGTACTGTCCGCGCGCGGCCCGGTCGTCGCGACGTTCCACACCGCCATGACCCGCTCGCGCGCCCTCGCCGCCGCGCAGGGCGTGCTCCAGTTGGTGCTCGAGCGGATCACCGGCCGCATCGCGGTCAGCGAACTGGCGCGCAAGGTCCAGGTCGAGCACCTGGGCGGCAGCGCGTGGGAGATCCCCAACGGGGTGCAGGTCGCGAAGTACCGCGCCGCGCAGCCGTTCGACGGCTGGCCGGGCGACGGCGCGCTGGGCTTCCTCGGCCGGTTCACGGAGCCGCGGAAGGGGTTCCCGTACCTGCTGTCGGCCTTCCGGATCCTGGCGCGGGACCGGCCGGGGCTGCGGCTGCTGGTCGCCGGCCCGGGTGACGCCGACGAGGTGCTCGAGGACGTGCCGGCCGACGTCCGGGAGCGCATCGTGTTCCTCGGCAAGGTCTCCGAGGACGACAAGGCCAGAATGCTGCGCAGCGTCGACCTCTACGTCGCGCCGAACACCGGCGGCGAGTCGTTCGGCATGATCCTCACCGAGGCGATGTCCGCCGGCACGCCCGTGCTCGCCAGCGACCTCGACGCCTTCCGGCGGGTCCTCGACGGCGGCGCCGCCGGTGCGCTGTTCCCGGTCGGCGACGCCGCGGCACTCGCCGCGACCGCCGCGGAGCTGCTCGACGACCCGCAGCGGCGGGCCCGGATCGCGGCCCGGGCGGCCGAGGTGGTCGCCGCCTACGACTGGCCCGTCGTCGCGGAGCGTGTCCTCGAGGTCTACTCGACGGCGATCGAGGTCGCCGGAGCGACCGTGCAGGAGTCGGTCCCGTAGGCTGCGCCGCATGTGGTGGGTGATCGCCGTTGTGGCGGTGGTGGTGGCGATCGCCACGTACCTGACCTGGCTGGCCGCCCGCGTCGACCGGCTGCACGCCCGGGCGGCCGCGGCGTACGCGACCCTCGACGCGCATCTCGTCCGCCGCGCGGTCGCTGCGGTGGCGCTCGCCGAGGCCGCGCAGTTGCCCACGCTGATGTACGCGGCCCGCATCGCCCTCGACGCGGGTCCCGAGGATCGGGAGGTCGCCGAGAACGACCTCACCCGCCACCTGCGCTCCGTGACCGGGGCACCGCAGGACGTGTTGGACTCACTGGTGCACGTGAGCCGCCGGGTGGCTTTGGCGCGGCAGGTGCACAACGACGTCGTCCGGGACGCGCTCGCCGTGCGCCGCAGGCCGTTGATCAGGCTGTTCCGCCTGGCCAGGAAGCATCCGGTGCCGGCGTACTTCGATGTCGACGACCCGTCGCTGACCTAGCCACCGGCCCGTCAGGTGGCATTTGTGGGCCGCGGGGTTGGCATTGGCCGTCGGAGCCACCGGGTGATCAGGCGTAAACTTGCGGGTGAATCCAGGTTTTTGTTGTGAGGAGTGCTGCGCCGTGTCCGAGTCGCCCACACCCAGCTCGTCCGTGACGGGCACCGCCCGCGTCAAGCGCGGGATGGCCGAGATGCTCAAGGGCGGCGTCATCATGGACGTCGTCACGCCCGAGCAGGCCAAGATCGCCGAAGACGCCGGCGCGGTCGCCGTCATGGCCCTCGAGCGGGTTCCCGCCGACATCCGCGCCCAGGGCGGGGTGTCGCGCATGAGCGACCCGGACATGATCGACGGCATCATCAACACCGTCTCGATCCCGGTGATGGCCAAGGCCCGGATCGGGCACTTCGTCGAGGCCCAGATCCTCCAGGCGCTTGGCGTCGACTACGTCGACGAGTCCGAGGTGCTCACCCCGGCCGACTACAGCAACCACATCGACAAGTGGGCGTTCACCGTGCCGTTCGTCTGCGGCGCCACCAACCTCGGCGAGGCCCTGCGGCGCATCAACGAGGGCGCCGCCATGATCCGCTCCAAGGGTGAGGCCGGCACCGGCGACGTCTCCAACGCCACCACCCACATGCGCAAGATCCGGCAGGAGATCCGCCGCCTCACCTCCCTGCCCGAGGACGAGCTGTTCGTCGCCGCCAAGGAGCTCCAGGCGCCGTACGAGCTGGTCAAGGAGGTCGCCGAGACGGGCAAGCTGCCGGTCGTGCTGTTCACCGCGGGCGGCATCGCCACCCCGGCCGACGCCGCGATGATGATGCAGCTCGGCGCCGAGGGCGTGTTCGTCGGCTCCGGCATCTTCAAGTCGGGCAACCCGCAGCAGCGCGCCGCCGCGATCGTCAAGGCCACCACCTTCTACGACGACCCCGACGTGCTCGCCAAGGTCTCCCGCGGCCTGGGCGAGGCCATGGTCGGCATCAACGTGGACGACATCCCGGTGCCGCACCGCCTCGCCGAGCGGGGCTGGTGACCGCTTCGTGATCATCGGTGTGCTCGCCCTCCAGGGCGATACCCGCGAACATCTGCACGCCGTGGCCGCCTGTGACGCGATCGGGCGGCCCGTGCGGCGGCCCGAGGAGCTCGACTCGGTCGACGCGCTGATCATCCCCGGCGGCGAGTCGACCACGATGAGCAAGCTCGCGGTCGAGTTCGGCATGATGGAGCCGGTCCGGAAGCGGATCGCCGGCGGGATGCCGGTCTACGGCTCGTGCGCGGGAATGATCATGCTGGCCTCGTCGTTGCTGGATGCGCGACCGGATCAGGTCCCGTTCGGCGGGATCGACATGACGGTCCGCCGTAACGCCTTCGGCCGGCAGGTCGACTCCTTCGAAGGCTCCGTGGATATTTCGGACATCGAGGGCGGTCCGTTCTCCGCGGTCTTCATCCGGGCCCCCTGGGTAGAGTCGGTGGGTGACGACGTGCGGGTGCTGGGTCGCGTGAAGGACGGGCCGGCCGCCGGTAGGATCGTTGCGGTTCGGCAGCAGCACCTGCTCGCGACGGCCTTCCACCCCGAGCTCACCGGCGACCTCCGAGTCCATCGGTATTTCGTGGAGATGGCACGTGAGGCGGGTCAGACGACGGAGGGTTAGAAGAGATGTCCGGGCACTCTAAATGGGCGACGACCAAGCACAAGAAGGCGGTCATCGACGCCAAGCGCGGCAAACTCTTCGCCCGCCTGATCAAGAACGTCGAGGTGGCCGCCCGCACCGGCGGTGGTGACCCGGCCGGAAACCCGACGCTGTTCGACGCCATCCAGAAGGCGAAGAAGAATTCGGTACCGAACGACAACATCAACAACGCCGTCAAGCGCGGCTCCGGCCTCATCGGCGGGGGCGCCGACTGGCAGACGGCGATGTATGAGGGTTACGGTCCGAACGGCGTCGCGATCCTCATCGAGTGCCTGACCGACAACCGCAACCGCGCCTCGACGGAGGTGCGGGTCGCCCTCACGCGCAACGGCGGCTCGCTGGCCGACGCGGGCAGCGTGTCGTACATGTTCTCGCGCAAGGGCGTCATCATCGTCCCCAAGGCGGACGGCCTGACCGAGGACGACCTGCTCCTCGCGGTCCTCGACGCCGGCGCCGAGGAGGTCAACGACCTGGGCGAGTCGTTCGAGATCATCTGCGAGGCGTCGGACCTGGTTCCGGTCCGCACCGCCCTGCAGGAGGCGGGCATCGACTACGAGTCGGCCGAGTCCTCCTTCGTCCCGAGCGTGACCGTCCCCCTCGACGAGGAGGGCGCCCGCAAGGTCTTCAAGGTGATCGACGCGCTCGAGGACTGCGACGACGTCCAGAACGTCTACGCCAACTTCGACGTCAGCGACGAGGTCATGGCCCTGGTCGAGGCCTGACGCTCCCGCTCTGGAGGGCGCCCGCTCGGATCTCGAGCGGGCGCCCTCCTTGCTGTGTGTCGCGGGATGCCGCACCCGGTCGGGTCTTGCGTTGACTGGGTGGCTCCGCCGGGTTGCCTTCCGCGCTTGCCTCATCGCGGATGCTCACCTCGGCGGCGTCAGCGAACGCCTGGTGCGGGCGTCCAGGTAGGTGGCTGGGTGTGCCAGGCGCGGGTGTCCGGGCGGGTGGCTGGGTGCGGGCGTTCAGGCGGGCCTGGGTGTGCCGGGTGCGGGCGTCCCATGCGGGTGGCTGAGTGGGGGTGTTCAGGCGGCCAAGTGTTCGGGTGCGGGTGTTCGGGCGGGCCTGGGTGTGCCGGGTGTGGGCGGTTCAGGTAGGTGGCTGGGTGTGGGCGGCCAGGTGTTCGGGGCGGGTGTTCAGGTGGGCGGCCAGGTGTTCGGGTGCGCGTGTCCAGGCGGGCCTGGGTGTGCCGGGTGCGGGCGGTTCAGGTAGGCGGCTGGGTGCGGGTGTCCAGCTAGGTGGCTGGGTGTGCCGGGTGCGGGTGCCCAGGCAGAGTCCGGGTGCGTCGGCGACGCTTCTGCCGAATATTGTGGCCCTATGGCCTGCTGATTGCTGACCGGTGCCGTTACCCCCGGTTGCGGTCCAGTCGTGTCGGATATGCCTGGACGAGCCATTACATCGACATACTTCATTGGAATTTTGAGGGATTTTCATGATCCCGAAGACTTTGTGTCGCCATCGGTGCACCAAGTCTTCGGGATCATGAAAACGCCGCTACATCGACCTAGGTCTATGCACCATGATGTCCGGAATGTCCGCGCATTGTGTTGCTTGACGGGTGACGAAGTGCCCTGACGATTGACCTGGGCATCGCAGAACTCGGTGCAAGTGGCTGCAGAGGTCGGTGTCGTGAGCCTGGAGCGCGAACCCGCCAGCTCTCAATGCCCGCCGGCCCGACGCATCAGCCCTCTCACATCCTTTGGTCGGCTCGGCACCTGACGGCGCACCGCTGTTGGCGCCGAGCGTTTGCCCGCCTCATCGCTGAACGCCGGTCCGGCCTCGGGGCGCCGAGTGCCAGGCCACCTCCAGCGTCGATTGCCGGGTCGCCTTCAGCACCCGAGCGTTGCTCGTCTTGTCGCTGAGTGCAGGGCCGCCTTCAGCGTCAAGTTCCGGGCCGTCCCCTCGCGGCGGGCCTCAGCCAGTGGCCCCCTGCTTCGAGTGGCTTGCCCGCGTTGAGTGGCTTGCCCGCGTCGAGTGGCTTGCCTGTGTGGAGTGCCCTATCTGCGTGGAGTGGCTCGCCCCGCGCATGGCGTGCCCGCGTGGTGCGGCCCGTCCCGTCGGGCAGCTTGCCTGCATGGAAGCGGCGTGCCCGCGTGGTTCGGCGTGCCCGCGTGGTTCGGCGTGCCCGCGTGGTTCGGCGTGCCCGCGTGGTTCGGCGTGCCCGCGTGGTGTGGCGTGCCCGCGTGGTGCGCGGCCGTCCCGTCGAGCAGCTTGCCTGCACGGACTGGCCTGCCCGCGTGGTGTGGCGTGCCCGCGTGGTGCGGCCCGCCCCGTCGGGCAGCTTGCTCGCACGGACTGGCCTGCATGGAAGCGGCGTGCCCGCGTGGTGCGGGGTGTCTGTGTGGTGCGGCCCGCCCCGTCGAGCAGCTGCCCGCACGGACTGGCCTGCTCGCGTGGTGCGGGTCGTTTGGCCGCGAGCGCCACCCTCCCGGTCGACCGAACCGCCGATGCGCCTGAGGGTCGGTTCCCACGAAAAGCCGGGGGCCGGCCACCGTTCCCCGAATCGGCGGCCGGGCCGGCGGTCCACGGCGCCAGGGGCTGGGCGCCGTGGACACGGGAAACGGATCAGGGAGCGGGCACCGGGGCGGGGGCCGGTGCCGGGGACTGCGTGGACGTGAACCGCAGCGAGCGGGCCAGCAATCCGAAGCCTGCCAGCAGGAGCACCGGGCTCACCAGGCTCAGCGGGCCCACGCCCAACACCAGGAACGCCGCGATGCCGGTGCCCACCAGCACCGGGACCCACCAGCGGGAGCGGCCGTCCACCGTCGTCGCGACCGCCACCAGGATGAGGCCCAGCAGCGTGCCCGCCATGCTCGGCAGCGCCCAGGCGAACGTGAACAGCGCCTGCTCGCCCATCGACTCTTGCACCTTGTCGGCCGTCGCGTGGCCCAGGGTCTGCCGCGCCGCCAGGTCGCCGTAATCTCCTACCATCAGCGCGCTGAAGTTCGCGAGCGCCAGCACCGTGACGAAGCCCGCGATGCGGGCCAGGCGGCCGCCGTCGCGCGTCGCGGTCAGCACCGCCGGAATGAACAGCACCCAGGATAGGTGCAGGAAAAAAGCGCTCGCCTGGGCCAGGGCCGGGTGCTCCAGGAAGCCGGCGGTGTCCGCCGACAGGCCGGGGACCGTCGCGAGGCCGACGCCGAACGACACCGGGGCCAGGATCATGCTGAGCCGGCCGACGGCGAACCGGAACGCGCCGAACGAGTCGGGCTCCGCGGGCGGCGTGACGCGGCACAGCTGCCAGCCGGCCACCGCGTACGCGCCGGTCATGACCACCGGGCCGACGAGGCACAGCGGCACCGGGGAGATCGCGAACACGAAGTACCCCGCGGTGCCGGCCAGGGCGGCGCCCGCCGTCCACCAGTTGATGACCCGTGCCCGGGCCGCCGCGATCGGGGTGAGCAGCAGCGCGACCGCCCAGCCGAGGAGGCCCGGCACCTGCCAGCCCCACTGCGCCCACGCCATGGCCTGGAAGGCCTCGTCGACGGCCTTGACCTTGTCGTCGGGGAGGTTCTGCTCCAGGGCGAGCACCATGAGGTCGGATGCCATCAGCGCGGCGAACGTGACCAGTCCGAACCCGACGGCGACCCACGCGATGCGGGCGAGGACGGCGCCCCGCTTGCGGATCGGGTCGAGCAGACCGAGCAGGCCCGGCACGAACAGCACCCAAGCCCAGTGCAGCAGCACCGAGTGCCACTCGATGGCGTCGGGGGCGTTCCGGTAGATGCCGTAGCTCTGGTCCTCGGCGCCGAGGGCCGGGTCGACCGCCGTCGCGACGGCCAAGGTGATGGGGGCCAGAATCAAACAGACCGCAGCAGCCGTACGCCGCATCGGTTCCTCCTTGTCATCAGCAGTGCAACGGCGGTGAACGCTAGGCGGACCCGACCTGCCGGTAACCCGCATCGCGAGCGAACCGGGGTCCGCCGCGTGGGGGACGGTCGGTCATCCGGCGGACGGGCGAGCGGGTGACCGTGCAGCCCGTACCGTTTCGGTGTGCGCAGGTGGCAGGTCGATCTCGGAGTGGCCGGCGGGTTCGTGGCGTTCGCGCTCACGGAGGAGGCCGTGGTACGGATGCCGGGCGCGTGGTGGCCCTACGCACTCGCCGTCTTCGCCGTGCTGGTCGCGCTCCGGCGGAGCATCCCCCTCGTCGGGCTCGCCGCGAGTTGTGTGCACGCGAACAAGGTCTTCTACAGCGACATGGTCGTCACGTACCGGCTGTGGCAGCTCGCCGCGATGATCATCGCCGCCTACACCGTGGGCCGCCACGTGCCGCCCCGGCGCGGCAGCGTCCGCGGCTTCGTCGGGCTGGGGCTGGTCGTCGCCACCGCGCTGACCTACTGGGACGTCGACCACACCGATCCGATGGGCGCGTTCTTCTTCCCGATCGTGCCGTGGGGCCTCGGGATCGCGTTCGCGATCCAGCACCGGCAGAGCACCGACGCGGCGTCCGCCCGGGCGGCGATCCGGGAGCAGCGGGTCCGCGAGGCGGTCATGGAGGAGCGGGTGCGCATCGCCCGGGAACTGCATGACATGGTCGCGCACAGCGTGACGGTGATGGTGATCCAGGCGGGCGTCGTGCGACGTCGTCTCGACGCCGGGCTCAGCGTCGACGGTGAGCTGCTCAGGAGCATCGAGTCGTCCGGCCGGGACGCCGTGGGCGAGTTGCGCCGCACCCTGGGCCTGCTCCGCGGTGACGACAGCGGCGCGGCCGCCGCCCCGGTCGGGCTGGACCGCCTCGACGAACTGCTGGCGCAGGTGCGTGAGGCCGGGTTGACCGTCACGTTCAAGCGGGACGGCGTGCCCGTGTCGCTGTTGCCGGCGGCCGACCTCTCGGCGTACCGCATCATCCAGGAGGCGCTGACCAACGTTCTCAAGCACGCGGGCCCGACCAGGGTGACCGTCGAGATCCGGTACGGTGACGACGGCGTCCACCTGTCGGTGGTGGACAAGGGCGGGACGACCGCGCCCCTGGTCGCCGGCAGCGGCCAGGGCCTGATCGGCATGCGGGAGCGTGCGATGCTCTTCGGCGGCGAGCTCACGGCGGGTCCGGGCCCCGAGGGCGGATTCGCGGTCCATGCGCGGCTCCCGGCCCAGGTGGCGGTGCCCGCATGACGATCAAGGTCGTCATCGCCGATGACCAGCGGATGGTACGGGCCGGTCTGCGCATGGTCATCGAGACCGAACCCGACATGACCGTCGTCGGCGAGGCCAGTGACGGCGTGGAGGCGGTCGCCCTGGCGCGGCGCCTGCGCCCCGAGGTTGTGCTGATGGATATCGCGATGCCCCGCCAGGACGGGCTGGCCGCGACCCGGGTGCTGCTGTCGGCGCCGGGCGCGCCGCGCATCATCGTCCTCACCACGTTCGACACCGACGAGAACCTGTACAACGCCCTGCGCGCCGGTGCGAGCGGCTTCCTGCTCAAGGTCTCGTCGCCGGAGCACCTCATCACGGCGATCCGGGTGGTCGCGGGCGGCGAGGCGCTGCTCGACCCGGCGATCACGACGCGGGTCATCTCGGCGTTCGCCGGCTCGCCGGGCCCGCAGCCGCCGCCGGAGCTGGCAGAGCTGACCCCGCGCGAGACCGACGTGCTCCGCCTGATGGCGCGCGGCCTGTCCAACGGCGAGATCGCCGCGGCGCTGACGGTCGGCGAGGCCACGGTGAAGACCCACGTGGCCCGGGTGCTCATGAAGCTGGGCCTGCGCGACCGTGTCCAGGCGGTCGTCTACGCATACGAGTCAGGCATGGTCCGCGCCGGCAGCGCCTGACGCCGGCACGATCGCCCAGCATCGCCACCGTCGCACGATGCGATTGTGCGCCCCGGCGTCGATACCGGGCTCAGTCCAGGGCGACGCGCAGGTGGCGGGGGCCGCGCAGGATGGCGCTCATGCGGTACACCGGCGGATCCTCCAGCAGCCGGGCGTGCGCCAGCACCGGGGCCAGGCCGCGCAGCGCGACCTGGGCCTCCAGCCGCGCCAGCGGGGCGCCGAAACAGTAGTGGATGCCGTCGCCGAAGCCGAGGTGCCGGATGTGGCGGCGCTCCGGGTCGAAGCGGTCCGGATCCGGGATTTCCCGGGGGTCGCGGTTCGCCGCCGCCAGGACCAGTGTGATCGACGCGCCCTGCGGGATCGTCGTGCCGGCGATCGGGATGTCGGACAGGGCCCGCCGCCACGGCAGCAACTGGACCGGCGGATCCCAGCGCAGCACCTCCTCGACGAACGGGATGACGAGGCCGTCGTCGGCGAGGAAGCGGTCCAGCCAGACCGGCTGGCGCAGCAGGACCAGGGCCGCGTTGGCGACGAGGTTGACCGTCGTCTCGTGGCCGGCGATGAGCAGCAGCACCGCGGTGCTGATGAGCTGTTCCCGGGTCATCCGCCCGTCGGGACCGTCGTCCGTGGCCAGGGCCGAGAGCAGGTCGTCGCCCGGCTCGGCGGTGCGCCGGTCGACGAGGTCGCCGAGGTACCCGGCCAGGTCGCGGAACGCGGCGTGCGCGGCGTCGAGCTGCTCCTGCCGGGCGCGCCGCGGGTCGATCGACTGCAGCGCGGTGTCGATCCAGCCGCGGAACTTCGGCTCGTCCTCGACGGGCACACCGAGCAGCGAGCAGATGACCAGGACCGGCAGCGGGTACGCGAAGTGGTCGACGAGGTCCGCGGTCGAGCCCGGCAGGTCGCGGACCAGCCGGGCCACGATGTCCTCGAGCTTCGGCTGGAGGTCGTCGATGCGGTGCGGACTGTGCGGCGGGCCGAAGGGCCGGGTGGCGAGGCGGCGCAGCCGGTCGTGCTCCGGCGGGTCGAGCCGCAGGAAGCTCGGCGGCAGCCCGATCTGGGCGTGCGCGTCGGCGTCGGGACCGTCGTCGATCTGCGAGCTGACCCGTGGATCGTGCAGCAGGTCGGCCACCTCGCGGAAGGTGCTGACGACGTACGTGCCGTCCGGCTGCCGGTCGACGGGTGTGCGCCGCAGGGAGGTGTAGAGCGGGTACGGGTTGTGCCGGTTCACCGGGTCGAGGACGGCGTTGAAGACGGAGCCGACCGAGGCGGTCACGAGTTCCTCCCGAGGTCAGCCGAGCTGAGCAGGGTGGCGTGGCGCTCGCTCGGGTCGTGGCCGGTGACCATGACCGTGGCGTCACGGGCCAGGAACGTCGGGTCCGGTACCTCGGCCGGGACGGGCAGCACGTCCGCCGGCTGGTCCACGGTCGTGAACTCCGGCGGGAAGGGCGCCGCCTGCTCGATCAGCCGCTCGTAGAACGGCAGCCACTTGGCCTGGTTGAAGGCGACCGCGCCGGTGAGCCGGCCCTTGTAGCCGTACGCGGCGGTGAAGCGCCGCTCGGACACCGACCCCTGGGTGATGACGACCTGGTCGGAGAAGGTCGGCACGCCGACCGACTTGATGTTGTTGCCGAACTGCAGCGACCAGAACCACGGCATGTGCAGGTGCGGCCATCGGTCCGACTCGTCGCTCACCATGTTGTGCGCGGCGATCTCGGCCTGTGCCACGGCGTTGGCCCAGTGCTCCAGCGCCAGGAACTGGTAGCCGAACATCGCGTTGGGCGCCCGGGCCACGTCGCCGGCGACGAAGATGTCGTCGGTGACGAGCCCGTTGACGTCGAACGCGCGGCAACCGGCGTCGCAGGCGACCCCCCACGGACCGACGGCGAGGCCGGAGTCGCGCAGCCACTCGACGTTGCGGAGGCCGCCGAGCGCGGCGACGACGACGTCGACCGTCTGGCTGGTGCCGTCGGAGAAGTGCGCGCGGTGCACCCGGCCGTTCGCGTCGCCCTCGATGGCCAGCACGGTCGTACCGCAGCGCAGGTCGACACCGTTCTCGCGCTGGATGTCGGCGGCGACGGCGCCGATGACCCCGCCGAGCGCCCCGGCGAGCGGTGTCGGCGCCGCCTCGGCGACGGTGACGTCGAGGCCGAGCGAGCGGCAGGTCGAGGCGACCTCCGAGCCGGTGAACCCGGCGCCGACGACGAGGACCCGCCCGGGTCGCTCGCCGGTGCGGCCGGTCCGCCGGATGAAGTCGCTGTGGCCCGTGTCGAGGTGGGACGGGTCGATGTGCGCGGGATCGACGTCGGCCGGGTCGATGCCGGGGGCGTGCCCGCCCGGGGTGCTCATCGCGGGTGAGGGTGCGACGGACGGCGCCGCGGCGGGGGAGCGGACCACAGCGGTCCGGCCGGTGCGCGGGCCGGAGCCGGGACGGGTGCGTACGACCGGCCGGCTGAACGCCGAGGGCAGGGCCATCAGCCGCTGCCGCAGCCGGGCCGCGTCGTCGCGGGTCCGGAGCAGGAACAGGCCGTCGAGCGCCGCCTCCGTCGGGTCGGGCCACGGGCGGGCCCGCACGCCGGTGGCGATGAGCAGCCGGTCGAACGGCACCGAGGAGCCGTCGGCGAGTTGCACCCGCCGGTCGGCGAGGTCGAGCCCGATCGCCGACACCCCGAGCTTCCAGCGCACGTCGAGGTCGGCGCGGTGCGGCAGGGTGGTCGCCTCGGGCTCCACCGCGCCGGCGAGCGCCTGTTTCGACAGCGGCGGACGGTCGTACGGCTGGTACGGCTCGTCGTCGATCAGCGTCAGCGAGCCGTTGAACCCCTCCTCGCGCAGTGCCTCGGCGGCCCGCAGCCCGGCCAGCGACGCCCCGACCACCACGATCCGGGCCGCGCCGGACGCCGGCGGATCAACCGGCGGCAGGTCCTGGATCGCGACCCGGTCGATCTGGATCGCCTGCACGGGGCAGGCGGCGGCCGCGCGGCGGACCCTCTCGCGGTACTCCTCACCCGGCGCCGGGTCGTAGAGCAGCGCCTCGTCACCCTGCATCTGGAACGCGGACGGGGCCAGGAAGGCGCACTGGGCGTAGCCCTGACACTTCGTGAGGTCGACAACCACGCGCATGGGTCCAAGGTCGCGGTCCGTCCGCCCCCGTGCCTCACCCGGCGGGCAGGACGGAAGCGGTAGCCAGGGTCGGCAGGGCCGCGCGGACGACGGTGCCGGCCCCGGGGGCGGTGACGATCTCCAGCCGCCCGCCGACGAGGGCCGCCCGTTCCCGCATCGACCGCACCCCCAGCCGGCCCGGGCGTGGGCCGTCCGCCGAGAACCCCACCCCGTCGTCGACCACCTCCAGGACGACCTGCGTGTCTTCGCCGGACAGCCGGAGCGTGACATGTGCGGCGGCGGCGTGCCGGGCCGCGTTGGCCAGCGCCTCCAGTGCGATGCGGTACAGCGCCTCCTCCACCTCCGGGCTGACGACCGGGTCGGCGTCGAGTTGCAGGCCCCAGTCGGCGGTCTGCGCCCCGTCGCGGCCCGGCGCCGCGTGCAGCGTCTCGAAGAGGCCCTTGAGCGCGGTCGCGAGCCCCGAGCCGACCAGCATCTCCGGTCGCAGCCGCAGGATGATGCCGCGCAGGTCCGACAGGCCCGCTGCGGCCGTCTCCTGGATCCAGGCGAGCGACTCCCGCGCCTGCGCCGGGTTGCCGTGCAGCAGCTCGGCGGCGGTACCGGCACCGAGGCTGATCCCGTACAGCGTCTGGACGACGGAGTCGTGCAGGTCCCGGGCGAGCCGCTCGCGTTCCTGGATCGGCTCGGCGGCCCCGCTCAGCAGCAGCCGCGCGAGCGGCGCGAACGGCGCGAGGTCCCCGGTCCGCGGCGCCCGCCGCCGCCCGACCCCGACCAGGATCCCCGCCCCCTCTCCGTGTTGATCTTGCACTTGTGGTGTCGGGACGCCCTTGCCGGGCGCCGCAAGTGCATGATCAACGCCGGGAGGGGGTGGGAGAGGGAGGTAGAGGACGGGGTCGACACGCGCCGGGCGGGCGGTCGACAGGACGCGGACCGCCAGGTCCGGATCCACGCCGACCGACGCGCCCGCCGAGGCGCGCACCACCGCCGCGGCGTCGAGGACGTGGACGGACTGCACGCCGGTCACCTGCCGGGCGAGCGAGCACAGCTCGTCGAGCGCCGCGCTCAACTCGGGGCCGCCGCGTGGACGGGGACCAGCCCGACACGCATCGCGTAGAGGGCGGCCTGGGTACGGCTCTCGGCGTTGAGTTTGGACAGGATGTTGCTCACGTGCGTCTTGACGGTCTGCGGCGCGATGTGCAACTCGCGGGCGATCTGCCCGTTGGCCCGGCCGCGGGCCAGCAGTATCAGCACCTCCTCCTCGCGCCTGGTGAGCTGCGGCGGGGTGGTCGGCACGTGCACGTCCCGGACCAGGCGGGCGGCCACCGCCGGGGACAGTTGCACCTGTCCGGCGGCCGCGGCCCGTACCGCCCGGTGTAACTCCTCGGCGTCGGTGTCCTTGAGCAGGTAACCGACGGCGCCCGCATGCAGGGCGTCGGCGATCAGCTGCGGTTCGAGGTAGCCGCTGAGCGCGACGACCTCCACACTGGGCAGTTCGCGGCGGATGACGGCGGTCGCGCTGATCCCGTCGAGGCCCGGCATCAACAGGTCCATCAACACGATGTCCGGCCGCAACTCGTGGGTGAGGGCCACGGCCTCCCGCCCGTCCGCCGCGGCGCCGACGGTCTCCAGGTCGGTGCTCAGGGACAGGAAGCTGCGCAGGCCCTCACGGACCATCGCATGGTCGTCGGCGATCAGGATCCTGATACTCATCGTCGCGGGCTATACCCGGAGAAAGGTGCGAATCACCACGTATCAGGTGCCAGGTGGACTACGCCAATTGGGGGAGACCGAAGGTGTGGACCGCCGCGGGACCGCGGCGGGATGTGGCGGAGGGCGGCCGGGCGGCACGGTTGTGAGCGTGACGCACTACTTGAACCGGCTGAGCCGGTTCTCCCTGGTGGGAATCAGCGGTGTCGTCGTCAACAACGTCGCCCTGCTCGTGCTGCACGGACTGCTCGGGCTGGCCCTGCTGCCGGCCACGGTCGCGGCAGTCGAGATCGCCCTCGTCTCCAACTACATCCTGCACGAACTGTGGACCTTCCGCCGGCGCAGCCTCTCGCTGCAGCGCTTCGCCTACTTCAGCCTGGCCGGCCTCGCCGCGCTGCCGGTCAACGTGGTCGTGGTCCAGATCCTGGTCGGACTCGGCATGCACTACCTCCCAGCCAACCTGGTCGGCATCGCCGCCGGCTTCGCGGTGAACTTCGCCGTCAGCTCGAAGTGGATTTGGAGTGAACGCACCGATGGAGCAGATCGTGTTGACCGGCGTCACCCTGATCTCGCTGCTACTGACGGTGCAAGCGGCGCACGCCTTGTATCTGATGATCTATACCTGGGACCAGCCGGAGGCGGACGCCCACGCGCGGGTGCCAGATCAACGTGTTACGCCGCAACTCTCCTTCACCGCCATCCTCCCCGCACGCCACGAGGAGGAGGTCATCCAAGCCACCATCGCCCGCGCCGCGTCCGCTGACTACCCGCCGCACCTGGTGCAGATCCTGGTGGTCTGCTCGGCGGACGACGTCGGCACCATCGAGCAGGCCCAGGCGCAGATCGCCCGGCTGCGCCAGCTCGGCCGCAGCAACGTGGACGTGATCGTCTTCGACGACGGCCCGATCAACAAGCCGCACGGGCTCAACACCGCCCTGCGGTACGCCCAGCACGACATCGTCGCCATCTTCGACGCCGAGGACGAGGTCGAGCCGCAGCTGTTCGACATCGTCAACACCATCATGGTCACCGAGCAGGTGTCCGTCGTGCAGGCCGGCGTCCAGCTGATGAACTTCGACTCCAACTGGTACTCGACGTTCAACGTGCTGGAGTACTTCTTCTGGTTCCGCAGCCGCCTGCACTACCACGCCAAGAACGGCGCCATCACGCTCGGCGGCAACACCGTCTTCTTCCAGCGCGAGCTCATCGAGCGGCTCGGCGGCTGGGACGAGACCAACCTGACCGAGGACGCCGACATCGGGCTGCGCGTCTCCAGCATGGGCGAGAAGGTGCGGGTGGTCTACGACGACCGCTACGTCACCAAGGAGGAGACGCCGCCGACGCTGCAGAGCTTCATCAAGCAGCGCACCCGGTGGTGCCAGGGCTTCATGCAGACCCTGGGCAAGGGCACCTGGAAGCAGATGCCCAAACGGAGTCAGCGGTTCCTGGCCTGGTACACGCTCGCCTTCCCGCACGTCCAGGCGATGCTCGGCATCTACCTGCCGGTCGCGCTGCTGCAGGCGTTCGTCCTCAGTGTGCCCGTACCGGTGGCGATGCTGTCCTGGCTGCCGGTGCTGCTGCTCGGCGCGCACTTCGTCATGTCCGTGGTCGGGCTCTACGAGTTCACCGGCGCCCACGGGCTCAAGGCGTCACCGGGGACCGTCGTGAAGATGGCGATCGGCTGGTTTCCGTACCAGATGCTGCTCTCCTACGCGGCGGCCCGCGCACTCTGGCGGCAGATGCGCGGCGCCACCAACTGGGAGAAGACCGCCCACGTCGGCGCACACCGCACCGAAGCACCGGAGCTGAGCAATGTCGGCTGATGTCCTTACCCCTGTCCGGCCGCCGACGCCGCTGCCGAAGACCCCGAAACGGGACCCTCTCGGCCGGGGCGGCCGCTGGCTCGTCGCTCTGTGCATGCTCATCGGCCTGGTGAGCCACGGCTGGAACATGTTCCGTTACCCGCTGTACCTCACCGACGAGGGCATCTACATGGAGCAGGCGTGGTCCGTGCTCCGCGAGGCCAAGCTCTCGCCGTACACCTACTTCTACGACCACGCCCCGGTGGGCTGGCTGGCGATCGCCGGCTGGGTCAGCGTGCTGCCCGGCCAGTTCCAGGCCTTCGGTAACGCCATCAACACCGGCCGCGTCCTGATGCTCATCGTCCACGTGGCGTCGGTGTTCCTGATGTTCGAGATCGTGCGCCGGTTCAGCGGCAGCAGGCCCGCGGCGGTCCTGGCCACGGTCGTGTTCAACCTGTCCCCGCTGGGGGTGTACTACCAGCGCCAGGTCCTGCTCGACAACCTGATGATGTTCTGGATCCTGCTGGGCCTCTACCTGCTGGCCCGCAAGGACGGCCGGATCGTCAGCGCGATGGGCGCCGGGATGTGCTTCGGGCTGTCGCTGGTGACCAAGGAGAACGCGCTGTTCATCCTGCCGGGCTGCGCCTATCTGCTGCACCGCACGCTGAAGGAGCAGTCCAACCGGCGCTTCGGGGTCAGCTTCTGGTGGTTCACCGTGCTCGCGCCGGTGGTCGGCTACCTACTGTTCGCCCAGATCAAGAACGAGCTGTTCCCGCAGAACTTCAACTTCAACCTGGAGTCCACGACGCCGGGTGACCACGTGTCGCTGCTCTACACCGTCTGGTGGCAGCTGCACCGCAACTCCAACACCGGAACCGGCCTGTCCTTCTCCTACCTGCTGCGGGAGAGCTGGCTGTTCAAGGACCGGTACATCCTCATCGCCGGCGTGGCCGTCACGGCGCTGTGCCTGCTGGCCGGCCGGAGAAACAAGCGCCTGCGCGGGCCGATGCTGGCCTGCGCGCTGATGGCCCTCGGCTACGGCTTCTACCTGACCAGAAGCGCCCTGCTCGACTTCTACATCGCGCCGATGGTTCCGCTGTTCGCCTTGAACCTCGGCATGTTCTTCGGCTGGTTCACCCGGCGCACCAAGCAGGCCGGCGCGGCGGTCCTGGTCGCCTGCCTGCTCGTGCCGGTGCTCGTCATGCCGGGCGGCTTCATGGTCAAGTACAACACCAAGGGCGAGCTGGAGTTCAGCGACGCGTACCGGCTGCCGCTCACCCGCCTGCAGGAGCAGCAGGTGGCCTGGATCAAGGCCAACGTGCCGACCGACGCGCGGCTCATCATCGACGACGACATCTGGGTCGCGCTGCACGACAACAACCCGCCGTACCGCAATGCGCACTCGCACTACAAGGCCACGTCCGACCCGGACGTGCGGGACAAGGTCTTCCACATGAGCTGGGAGAACATCGACTACGTCGTGATGTCGAACAAGATGCGCGACGCACTCGAGCGCGGCGGGGAGACCTGGATCATCGAGGCGATCGACCAGCACGGCCAGCCCGTGTGGGAAGCGACCCGGGGCGACGTCTCACTCTCCATCATCAAGATCGGTGCCACCTCGTGAGTTGCCGGGAGTGAAACATGCAGACCGTCAAGCGCCGCCGGGCGGCTCCGGCGACCGCGACCAGCGCCACCGCCCGTCGTAAGCGACCCGTCCGCCGCACCCGAAAGAAGCTCTCGACCCGCCGGATCATCCTGGCCGCGGTCGCCGCGTTCCTGCTGATCAGCCTCGGCCGTTCGGTCCTTCCGGCACTGGGCATCGAGGCGCCGGGCCTGCCGAAGTTCGGCGGCGGCGATCAGCCGACGACGGAGACCCGGACCAAGGAGCCACCGCCGCCGACGATCGACCTCAACGGCGTCCTCGTGCACGGTGGCGACACGCCGATGATCACCCTGAACCCAGGCCTGGTGCGGCTCGGCGGCACGGTCACCGTCCAGGGATCCGGCTTCGACCAGGGTTCGATGATCGACGTGTACCTCGGGCCGTCGAAGAACGCCGCGCCGCAGCCGAAGAAGGGCAAGGGCAAGGCGACCCAGAACGCGCCCAAGCCGCAGCAGGTCGGCACCGCGAAGGCCGGCAAGTACGGCGTCTTCACGACCAACTTCAGCTTCCCCAGCCGGATGACCTCGCCCGTGCTGGAGGTCACCGCCCAGGCCCGCGGCAGCGACAAGGTCGCCAAGGCCGACGCGGCGGTCGCCCAGGGCGCCGGCCAGGCGACGTTGTCGGCGGTCGTGGGCAAGCCCGGCGACACGGTCAACCTGACCGCCAAGGGCTTCGCACCAGGCGAGGAGCTCAACGTCTTCTGGGGCCGGATCAATGGTGATCCGAACCTCACCCTCAAGGCGGATGAGGGTGGCTCAGTGGGTAAGACGCCGATCAGAGTTGGGGTTACCGCCGTCGGGCAGACCAGTCTTGTGGTCGTGGGCAAGACCAGTGGATCGGCGGCCAGCGCACCGTTCCAGGTGCTGCGGCTGTACCCGTCGATCAAGCTCGCGCCGTATGCCCTGAAGGCGACCCAGAAGCTCACCTTCTCCGGCAGCGGTTTCGCGCCGGGTGAGCGGGTGCTGATCCGGCTGAACTCGGCCGGCGGGCAGCCGGTGATGGCGGTGCAGACCAACGACGCCGGTGCGTTCAAGGGCGCCGGGCTCGTCATGCCGTACCAGCTGAAGGGCGCCCAGCAACTGGTGTTCCTGGGTGAGCAGAGCCGCTCGGCGGTCGCGTCCGGGTTCACGATCCTGCCCTTCACGCCACAGGCCCGCACCAACGCCTACGGCGGCCTGCCCGGCACGGTGGTCAACTTCTACGCCACGCAGTTCGCCCCCAACGAGGCCGTCCACGTCTCCGTCCGGACGGCGAAGGGCGCCAAGCCGCAGCTGGTGTCCGCGTTCCGGGTCGACCAGAAGGGCTCGGCACGCGCGGTCGGCCAGTACACGATCCCGGGCGACACCGAGGACACCGTCGTGTTCGAGCTGCACGGCCAGCGCAGTGACGCGATCGCGAAGATCAATTTCAAGGTCGACAAGTCCGGTGGCCCGGTCGACATTCCGCCGCAGAAGCCGTACACGGTGCCGAAGGACCTGGAGAACTGACGACGGATGTACTGGCAGGCGTTCCGGTCCGCCCCGGAGGCGTTGATCGTACTCGACGCGTCCGGGGTGGTCCGCCTGGCCAGTAGTGCGGCCGAGACACTCTTCCGGCGCACCGCCGGCGAGCTGGTGGGCCGCCGGGTCGACGAACTGTTCGTGGGGGACCCGCGCGGGTCCCCCACGCCCATGACCGCGGTGGTCCAGCTGCCCGACGGCGGGCAGCTGGAGGTCGACGTCCGGGCCAAGACCCTGGAGGGCGATCCACGCGGGCTCGTCGTGCTCGCCGTCGACGACCAGAGCGACCCGAACCGGTCCCGCTCCAGCCTCGAACAGCGGATCGTCCGGCTGAAGCGGGCCGGGAAGGAACAGGGCGAGCTCCTCGACGACCTGATCCTCAGCCAGGAGCGGGAACGCGCCCGGATCGCGGCCGGGGTGCACGACGACAGCCTGCAGGTGATCACCGCCGCGACGCTGCGCCTGCAGCACCTCCGGCGCCGGCTCCACGATCCGACGGACCTGGAGATGCTGAGCCGGCTCGAGGAGTCGCTCGCCCAGGCCGCCGACCGGCTGCGCCGGCTCATCTTCGACTTCCGGCCGCCGAAGCTGTCCAGCGACGGGCTCGCCGCGGCGACCCGCGACCTGCTCGACGGCCTGGCGGCCGACCACGAACTCGTCGTACAGCTGCAGAACCGGCTCACCGCCGAGCCGGCACTGCCGACCCGCCTGCTGATCTACCGCATGCTGCAGGAGGCCGTCGCGAACGTCGGCAAGCACGCCGACGCGGACCGTTGCACGGTCGTTCTCGGTGAGCAGGACGGCGGCTATCTGGTCCGGGTGGTCGACGACGGGGTCGGGGCCGAGGCGTTCGGCGAGCCGGAACCGGGGCACCTGGGGATGGTCCTGATGCGGGAGCGTGCCGCCCTGGCCGGCGGCTGGTTCCGGATCAGCAGCGTGCCCGGCAGTGGGACCACCGTTACGTTCTGGGTGCCGCGGGGCGCCGATCTGCAATCAAAAGGAGCTTCACCGTGAATGGCCGTCCGCCGTACCGGGTGCTGATCGTCGAGGACCACCAGGTGGTCGCGGAAGGGCTGGCGGTGCTGCTCAACGAGCACCCCGAGCTGCGCGTCGTGGCCCTGGCCAGCACCGTGGGCGAGGTCGAGCACCTCGCCGACGTCGAACGGGTCGACGTCATCCTCGCCGACTACTGGCTGCCTGACGGCACCGGCGCCGAGGCCGCCGCGGTCCTGCGCGCCCACCAGCCCGAGGTCGCCATCGTCTTCCTCAGCGCCGACGACAGCGACCAGGTCATCCTCGCCGCCCTCGAGGCCGGCGCGGCCGGCTACCTGGTGAAGAGCGCGGGTGGCGCCGATGTCGCGGAGGCGGTACGCCGTGCCGTCGACGGCGAGATCCTGGTGCCGGCCCGCCAGCTCGCCAAGTTGCTGGCCCGCCGGCGCGAGGAGTCGAGGCGCGTTGAGGAGCACGCCCGGCGGCTTGATAGCCTCACGCCGCGCGAACGGCAGATCCTCAGCCTGATGACCGAAGGCATGGACAACCGCGACATCGCGCGCGAGCTGAGCATCAGCTACACGACGGTCCGCAGCCATGTGCGCCATCTGCTGAACAAGATGGGCGCCAGGTCGAAGCTCGAGGCCGTGGTCCGTGCCGCCGAGTGGGACTCTCCTGCAATTGGTGCATAAACAAATCCGACATTTGTACGCTGATTTCGTATTCCCGATATCCGTAACGTGTTGACCTGCCCGACAGGTTGAGCGGTGACGCCGGACTCTCTCGCCGGTGTCAGAAACTCCCTCAGCCGATCGCTCCGGCGGCCGCCTGCTCTCGCGGGCGGCCGTCGTCGAACGTGAGGACAAGGTCAACTCGATGGGTCAACTCACCCGTACGCGTCTCATCCTGATATCCGCCGCTGCGGCGGCTGTCGCTCTGGTCATCGGCGGCATCGCCCTGATCCCGTCGTCCGGCGACAAGAAGGTCCACCCGGTAGAGGCCGAGGCGGGCCAGCGGCTCCAGATGCCGCTGCGCGCTGACGGAAACAAGATCCTGGACGCGCGCGGCGAAGTGGTCACCTTCACCGGCGTGAACTGGTTCGGTCTGGAGACGAACACGTTCGCTCCGCACGGGCTCTGGTCACGCAAGCTCGACGACATGCTCGACCAGATGGTCGGCGCCGGCTTCAACACGATGCGCCTGCCGTTCAGCAACGAGCTGTTCGACGACTCGGCGAAGGTCAACGGTGTTGACTTCAAGCTCAACCCGGACCTGGAGGGCCTGACCGGCCCGCAGATCATGGACAAGGTCGTCGAGGGCGCCACCAAGCGCGGCATGATGGTCATCCTCGACCGGCACCGCCCCACCTCGCAGGGCCAGAGCAACCTCTGGTACACCGACAAGGTCAGCGAGGAGCGGTGGATCGGCGACTGGGTCAAGCTGGCCAAGCAGTACAAGAACAACCCGCTCGTGGTCGGCGCCGACCTGCACAACGAGCCGCACGGCGAGGCCACCTGGGGCGACGGCTCCGAGAAGACCGACTGGAAGGCCGCCGCCGAGCGCGCCGGAAACGCGATCCTCAAGGAGAACCCCAACTGGCTGATCATTGTCGAGGGCATCGAGACCTACAACGGCAACGGCTACTGGTGGGGTGGCAACCTGCAGGGTGCCGCTGAGCACCCGGTGAAGCTGTCGGACCAGTCGAAGCTCGTGTACTCGGCCCACGACTACAGCCCGAAGGTCTGGTCCCAGCAGTGGTTCAACGACCCGTCGTTCCCGGACAACATGCCGGCGCTGTGGGACAAGCAGTTCGGCTACCTCGTGAAGCAGAACGTCGCCCCGGTGCTGATGGGCGAGTTCGGCGGACGCTCGGTCGCCGAGAAGGACGACCAGGGCAACAAGGACCTGGAGGGCATCTGGCAGCGCAGCCTGATGGCGTACATGAAGGAGCACGGCTTCAGCTACACCTACTGGTCGTGGAACCCGAACTCCGGTGACACCGGCGGCATCCTGAACGACGACTGGAACACGCTGAACGAGGACAAGGTGGCCCTGCTGAAGTCCTACCAGGCCCCACTGGCCTCGGCCCAGGACTGAGCCGGACCCCGCACCACGGCGACGGCCGGACACCTCCATCGGTGTCCGGCCGTCGCCGTTTTTTCGTGGTCGTGGTGCTCCCCCTGTGACGGCGCGCACAATATGATACGAGACGGTTCCGTATCGCTTCCTGGAGGACTAGCTTCTCAGAGTGGATACGGAACCGTTCCGTATCGTATCGCGTTCCGACACAGGGGGAGCACCAAACCGTGGACGCAACCAGCCAGACCGCACCACCCGACACCGGACATCCCCGCCGCTGGGCCATCCTCGGCGTTCTTGTCATCAGCCTGCTCGTGGTGGTGCTGGACAACACCGTGCTCAACGTCGCGATGCGCACGATCGCGGACCCGCGGCACGGCCTCGGCGCCACGCAGAGCCAGCTCGAGTGGGCCATCAACTCGTACACGCTCGTCTTCGCCGGCCTGCTGTTCACCGCCGGCATCCTCGCCGACCGGCTCGGCCGGCGGATCACGCTCACCATCGGCCTCGTGCTCTTCGGCATCGCGTCGCTGATCTCGGCCTACGCGAACTCGCCGGACCAGCTCATCTGGGCCCGTGCCCTGATGGGCCTCGGCGCCGCCGCGGTCATGCCGTCGACACTGTCGATCATCGCGAACGTCTTCGACCCGCGTGAGCGCGGCCGCGCCATCGGCGTCTGGGCCGGCGCGGTCGGCCTCGGCGTGGCCATCGGCCCGATCGTCGGCGGCCTGTTGCTCGAGCACTTCTGGTGGGGCTCGGTCTTCCTCATCAACGTCCCGATCGTGGTCGTCGGCGTCGCCCTGGTCAGCGTGCTCATCCCCGAGTCGCGCGACCCGAAGCCGGGCCGCATCGACGTCGTCGGCGTGCTGCTGTCGATCGTCGGCCTGACCCTGCTGACGTACGGCGTGATCGAGGGCGGCGAGAACGGCTTCGGCAGCCCGCGCTCCTGGGGCACGCTGGTCGCGTCCGCCGTGGTGCTCGCCGCGTTCGTGGTCTACGAGCGGCGCATCGAGTTCCCGTCGCTGGACGTGCGGCTGTTCGCCAACCGCCAGTTCTCGGCCTCGACCGGCATGATCGGCCTGGTCTTCTTCGCCGCCATGGGCGCGATGTTCTTCAGCGCGTTCTACCTGCAGCTGGTCCGCGGCTACGGCCCGCTCGCCTCCGGCGCGCTGTTCGTCCCGTTCGCGGTCGGCCAGATGGTCTTCGCCCCGCGCAGCGCCGCGATGGTCAAGCGCTTCGGCCCCAAGGCGGTCAGCACCGTCGGCCTGCTGCTCGTCGCGGTCGGCCTGGCCGGCTGGATCTTCATCCAGGCGGACACGCCCATCTGGGTCATCGGCGCGCTGTTCTTCATCATGGGCGTCGGCATGGCCAACGTGATGCCGCCCGCGACCGAGTCCATCATGGCCGCGCTGCCCCGGGAGAAGGCCGGCGTCGGATCGGCCGTCAGCAACACCATCCGCCAGGTCGGCGGCGCCCTCGGCGTGGCCGCCCTCGGCGCGGTCGTCAGCTCGTTCTACCGCGACGACATGGAGTCCGCCACGGCCGGACTGCCTGCCGCGGCCCGGAGCGCGGCAGGTGAGTCGATCTCCGGTGCGTACGGGGTGGCGGAACACGCCGGGCCCGCCGCGCCGGCGCTGATCCAGCACGCGAACGACGCCTTCATCACGGCGATGCACTACGCCTCGATCGGCTCGGCGGTCTTCGCGGTCCTCGGCGCCGTGGTCGCGGCGATCTGGCTGCCCGGCAAGCGCCCGGCCACCGCTCCCGCCCCGACCACCGCGGAAGGCGTCGCGGAGGAACAAGGCGTGGAGCTGGTGGACGCGTGACCCGCCGGTAGATCTGTTGTGAAAACTCGGTAACAATGGAAACCATGACGACGGTGAGCGTGGATGGGCGCCTCGAGCCCGCGGCCGACCAGGACCGCAAGGGCCCCGGCCGGCCGCGCAGCGCCAGGGTCGACGAGGCCATCGTCGAGGCGGTGTTCGATCTGCTGAGCGCGGGTCAGAGCGCCGACGCCATCTCGATCGAGGCGGTCGCGGCCAAGGCGGGCGTGGGCAAGGCCACGATCTACCGTCGCTGGCCGAACAAGGAAGCGCTCCTCATCGACGCGGTGACGATGATGAAGGGCCCGCTGCCGGAGCCGCACGGCGAGTCGGTCCGCGAGGACCTGGTCATGCTGGTCAGCGGGATGCGGAACAAGCGCATGGAGCGGTATGGCAGGGTCACCGCCTGCCTGCTGCCGGAGCTCGTCAAGAGCGAGGAGATGCACCGCGTCTACCAGGGTGTCATCGAGCCCCGGCGCAACGTGATGCGGCAGGTCCTGCGCCGCGGCGTGGAGACCGGCGAGCTGCGCGCCGACCTCGACGTCGAGCTCACGCTGCTCATGCTCTCCGGTCCGAACATCGTGCAGAACATGCTCAACTGGAACCCGACGGTCCCCGAGGAGCACTTCGCGGAGAAGCTGGTCGACGCCGTCCTCTGCGGCATCGCCGCCTAGCCCGGCGCGGCTCCGTCGGCCCGCTCCCTCGGCGCGCTCCGTCGGCGCGCTCCGTCGGCGCCGATCTTGGAGTTGTGGTCCTGTCTTTATGCGGATTTGTCGGACAAGTCAGGGACCACAACTCCAAGATCGGCGCAGGGAGCGGCGGGAGGGGCGCGAGGAGCGCGGGCGGCGGGCGGTTACGTCTGCAGGCGGTGGAGCCGGAGCGCGAGCTGGACCTCCAGCGCGCGCTCCGGCTTCTGCCAGTCGGCGCCGAGCAGCTGCCCGATCCGCTCCAGCCGCTGGGTCACCGTGTTGACGTGGACGTGCAGCAGTTCCGCCGCGCGGGCCAGTGAGCCGCCGACCCCGAAGTACGCCTCCAGCGTCTTCACCAGCGCCGTCCCGCGCCGCGCGTCGTAGTCGACCACCGGGCCGATCGTGCCGTCGAGGAACGCGTGTACGTCCCGGTCGCGGCCGTCCGGCGCGGAGCCGAGCAGCAGGCCCACGAAGCCCAGCTCGGCCGTGCTCGCGCCGGTGCCGGTCCGGCCCAGCGCGGCCAGGGCCGTCACGCAGCGGTCCGCGTCGCGGTAGGCCGCCGCGATGCCGGCCGGGCTCGCCGCCGGCCCGCCGGCGCCCGCGGTCACCGGGCGGCCCAGCAGCTTGCCGAGGTCGCGGGCGACGGTCCGGGCCGACGGTCCGGCCGCGTCGCCGGGCAGGAGCAGCACCACGTGGCCGTCGCGGGAAGCGGCGAGGCCGCCGCGGGACTGCGCGTACGTCTGGGCCCAGGAGACGGCGCGCTGGCGGACCGAGCCGCCGGTCAGCGCGTCCTCGCCGATCGCCACGACGACGTTCGGCGCGTCCAGGTCGACCCCGAGGCGTTTCGCCCTGGTCCGGAGGGCGTCGGCGTCGCGTACCGGCCGGGTGATCACGTCGTCGAGCAGCTCACCGCGCACGCGGCCCTCGGCGTCGGCGACGGTGCGGCGGAACAGCTGCAGCAGCGCGGTGACGACCGCGGCCCGCTCCAGGATGCGCTGGTCGGCGTCGACGAGCGGGTGGTCGGGGCGCAGCACGAGCACACCCAGGTTCTCGGCGCCGGCGACGACCGCGGCCACCCACAACGGCCCGCGGCGCACGCTGCGCCCCTCGGTCCGCGACGCCGCGAGGGCCTCCGCGATCGCGCGCGGGTCCGGCTGGGCCAGCTCGCCGACGAGCGCGAGCTGCCGGCCCTCGGCGTCGAGCACCAGCAGCGAACCGGCGAGCACCTCGGTGACGACGGCGGCCACGTCCTCGACCCCCGCGCCGCGCAGCACCAGGGCGGTCATCCGGTCGTGTGCGGCGGCGGCCCGCTCGACCGAGTCGCTGTGCGCGCGGACCATGCCGTGCGCGGCGGACAGCTCCTCCAGGGCGGCCTGCGTCTCGGCGAGCAGCCGGGCGGTGTCGATCGCGACGGCGGCGTGCGCGGCCAGCGACACCAGCAGCGACACCTCCTCCCGCGCGAACGGGCGGGCGGAGCGGTTCGCGGCGTAGAGCACGCCGATGATGCGCGCGCCGAGCCGCAGCGGCACCCCGAGGATCGCCACCAGGCCCTCCTCACTGACGCCGGCGTCGATCTCGCCGGTGTGCCGGAAGCGGGCGTCCTCGGGGTAGTTGGCCGTCACGTACGGGCTGCCGGTCTGCGCGACGAGCCCGCCGAGCCCGGCGCCCATGGGCAGGCGCAGCGCCTGGAACCGGGCCGAGATCGAGCCGTCGGTGACCCGCATGTACGTGTCGCCGCGCGTTTCGTCGTTGAGCGTCATGTACGCCACGTCGGCGCCGAGCAGCGTGCGCGCACGGTGCACGATGGCGGCGAGCACCGCGTCGAGGTCCCGCAGGCCGGCCAGGTCGCTCGCGGTGTCGAAGAGCCCGGACAGCTCCTCCTCGCGGCGCCGGCGCCGCTCCAGCAGTGCCCGCACCCCCAGGGCGACGACCTTGGCCTGCTCCAGCTCGGCGAGCCGGTCCGGCGGCAGGCCGGCGTTGCGGGCGGCGACGAGCGGGCCCTCGAACTCGACTGCCGCGGCCTCCCGCGCGAGCAGTTCAAGGTATTCGAGCATCGTCGTCACGCCACCATTCTGGCTGTTCGAGCTAGTGGGCGGTCCAGCCGCCGTCGATGGCGACCGACGTGCCGGTGATGAAACCCGCGGCGTCGGTGCACAGGTAGGCGACCAGCTCGGCGACCTCCTCCGGCTCGATCAGGCGCTTGATCGCGGCACTGGTCAGCATGATCTTCTCGACGACCTCGGACTCGGGAATGCCGTGCGTCGCGGCCTGGGCCCTGATCTGACCCTCGACCAGGGGCGTGCGCACGTAGGCCGGGTTGACGCAGTTGGCGGTCACGCCGTGCGGGGCGCCCTCCAGCGCCACCGTCTTCGACAGGCCCTCCAGGGCGTGTTTGGCGGTGACGTAGGCGGCCTTGAACGGCGAGGCCCGCAGGCCGTGTACCGAGGAGATGTTGACGATCCGGCCCCACCCGGCCGAGTACATGTGTGGCAGCACCCGCCGGACCAGCCGGAAGGGCGCCTCGACCATGACGGTCTGGATATAGGCGAACCGCTCGGCCGGGAACTCGTCCAGCGGCGCGACGTGCTGGATGCCGGCGTTGTTGACCAGGACGTCGACGTCCCAGTGCCCCTCCAGGGCCTCCTCCGCCCGGTCGAGGTCGGACAGGTCCGCGACGACGGGCACGGCGCCGGTGTCGTCGGCGAGGGACTCCAGCGGCTCGGCGTCGCGGTCGACCGCCACCACCCGCGCGCCCGCGGCGGCCAGGCGCCCGGCCACGCTCCGGCCGATGCCACTGCCGGCCCCGGTCACCAGGGCGGTCCGGCCGCGCAGGTCCAGGGCGACCACCTGATGCGGGGGAACGGGGTGCGGCGTCGTCATGGCGGGAAACGTACGAGGCTTCGGGAGCCCGTCCCATGGGGTCCGCCCACATACCTTCGGGCCACTCGATGTGTGTGTCGCGGCACCGGTACGGTCGAAAGGTCGTCTAGTCTGTCGAACACACGTTTGAGGGGGTGCCGGTGCGGGTGCTGGGGGTCGATCCCGGGTTGACCCGGTGCGGCGTCGGTGTGGTGGAAGGCCTGCCGGGGCGGGCCTGCCGGCTCGTGCACTACGAGGTGGTCACCAGCGACCCCGACACCGACCTCGCGTACCGGCTGCTCAACCTCGACGAGCGCCTGACGGCCCTGCTCGCCGAGCACCGGCCCGAGTCGGTCGCCGTCGAGCGGGTGTTCAGCCAGCACAACGTGCGCACCGTGATGGGCACCGCGCAGGCCGGCGCCGTCGCGATCCTCGCCGCGGCCCGCGCCGGGCTGCCCGTGCAGATGTACACGCCGAGCGAGGTCAAGGCCGCGGTGAGCGGCAACGGTCAGGCGGACAAGGCTCAGGTCACCGCGATGGTGACCCGTCTGCTGCGGCTCGAGGTCGCGCCGCGCCCGGCCGACGCCGCCGACGCTTTAGCCTTGGCCATCTGTCATGTCTGGCGCGGAGGCACGCGGGACCGCATCGCCGCCGCCGTGAGGAGGGCCCGATGATCGCGAGCGTCCGCGGCAAGGTCGTGGCGGTGTCGCCCGACGGGGCGGTGATCGAGGTCGGCGGTGTCGGCATCGCCGTGCAGTGCTCGCCGCACACGATCGCCGACCTGCGGGTCGGTGCCGAGGCGCGGCTGGCCACCTCGCTGGTCGTGCGGGAGGACTCGCTCACGCTCTACGGCTTCGCCGACGACGACGCCCGCCAGCTGTTCGAGCTGCTCCAGACCGCCAGCGGCGTGGGGCCGCGGCTGGCGCAGGCGGTGCTGGCCGTCCACACCCCGGACGTCGTCCGCCGGGCGATCTCCGGCGGCGACACGTCCACCCTGACCCGTGTGCCGGGCATCGGCAAGAAGGGCGCCGAGCGGCTCGTCCTGGAGCTGCGAGACAAGGTCGGCGCGTTCGCCGGCGACGGCGCAGCCCTGGTCGGCGTGGGCGCCGGCGCGCCCTGGGCCGAGCAGGTCCGCCAGGCGCTGATCGGGCTCGGCTGGACCCAGAACCAGGCCGACCAGGCCGTGGCCGCGGTCGCCGAGCAGCTCGACGGCCAGCCCGCGCCGCCCGTGCCGGTCCTGCTGAAGCAGGCGATCCGCATGCTCGGGACGATCCGGTGAGCGGTCCGGAGCGGAGCGGAGGCGGCGTGAGCGGTCCGGAGCGGAGCGGAGGGGCCGCTCACGATGAAGTTCAGCGTCAGTCGCGGCGCCGCAGCGGAGCGGAGGCGTCGTGACCGATCCGCTGTTGAGTTCTTATGCGTCCGACGAGGACGCCGTCGCTGAGCAGAGCGTGCGGCCCCGCCGGCTCGCCGAGTTCGTCGGCCAGCACCGGGTGCGCGAGCAGCTCGATCTGCTGTTGCAGAGTGCGCTGCGCCGGGGAAGCCCGCCCGACCACATCCTGCTGTCGGGTTCGCCGGGCCTCGGCAAGACGACCCTGGCCATGATCGTCGCCGCCGAGCTGGGCGCCGGCCTCCGGCTGACCAGCGGCCCGGCGATCGAGCGCGCCGGCGACCTCGCCGCCGTCCTCACCAGCCTGTCCCGCGGCGACGTGCTCTTCATCGACGAGATCCACCGCATGGCGCGCCCGGCCGAGGAGTTGCTCTACAGCGCGATGGAGGACTTCCGGGTCGACGTGGTGGTCGGCAAGGGCCCGGGCGCGACCGCGATCCCGCTCGACGTCGAGCCGTTCACGCTGGTCGGCGCCACGACCCGCAGTGGCCTGCTGACGGGCCCGATGCGGGACCGCTTCGGGTTCGTCGGGCAGCTCGACTTCTACGACGCCGACGAACTCGATCAGGTGATCGTGCGCTCCGCCCGGATCCTCGACGTGCCCATCACCGCCGAGGGCTCGGCGGAGATCGGCCGGCGCTCCCGCGGTACACCCCGGATCGCCAACCGGCTGTTGCGCCGGGTCCGCGACTATGCGGAGGTGCGTGGCACCGGTGTCGTCGACCTCGCGGCGGCGCGGGCGGCGCTCGCTGTCTACGACGTCGACGAGCTCGGGCTCGACAAGCTCGACCGCGCCGTGCTGCTCGCGCTCATCCGGGCCGGCGGCGGGCCGGTCGGTCTGTCGACGCTCGCCGTCGCGGTGGGGGAGCAGCCCGACACGGTCGAAGAGGTGTGCGAACCTTTCCTGCTGCGGACCGGACTCCTTGCGCGTACTCCCCGTGGCCGGGTCGCCACGGCTGGTGCATGGCGTCATCTCGGTCTCCCAGCTCCCGCTGGTACCGTCGGTGGCGGAAATCCCGCGGGCGGCTCGCCACAGACGCCCGATCTGTTCAGTTTGGAGCCGTAGCTCCCAGCCTGTCGTGATCGGACCGTGACGGACGCCGGTCTACGTGGTGTCCGACACACCGACTAGACTCGCCGCGATCCGCTGCGCGGACCCCATACCTCGACCGGAAGGCCAACCATCGTGTATTACGCCGCGGAAAACTCGGGCGGCAACGGGATTTTCACCCTCCTGATTTTCGCCGGGTTCTTCGTCCTCATCTATTTCCTGATGATCCGGCCGCAGCAGCGCCGCCGCCGCGAGGTCGAGAACATGCAGTCGGCGATGGGGGTCGGCGACGAGGTGGTTACCGTCGGCGGGCTCTACGGCACCGTGCGCGGCATCGACGACGACACCATCCTGCTGGAGATCTCCCCGGGCGTCACCGCCAGATACGCTCGGGCGGCCATCGGCAAGGTGAACAAGAAGGCTGACGCCGGCGACGACGAGGCCGCCGACGGCGAGGCACCGGCAGACTCCGCCAAAGACGCCGACTGAAAGCCCGCCCGCAGCCACATCGTGTGAAACGTTCACGCCGCGCGAGCCCCGCCGGCGTTACCGCAGGGAGACCCGACAGCCGTGGCACAACCTCAGGCACCGATGCGCCCGAGCAGGCAACTTGCCGTGCTCGCTCTCATCTTTATCGTCTTCGGCCTCTTGACGTGGTTCGGCGGCAGCGGCGGATGGCGCGACCGGCTCGAGCCGAAGCTCGGCCTCGACCTCATCGGCGGCACCACCGTCACGTTGCAGGCCCGGACTGAGAACGGCCAGGCGCCGACGCGCCAGCAGATGGAGAACGCCCGCCGCATCATCGACCAGCGGGTCAACGGCCTCGGCGTCGCCGAGGCCGAGGTCGTCATCGAGGGCAGCAACAACATCGTCGTCTCCCTGCCCGGCAAGAGCGACGACCGGCTCAAGCAGGTCGGTCAGACCGCCGAGCTGCGGTTCCGCAAGGTGCTGAACCAGACCGGCGACACCGGCGCGACCGACCCGTCGGGCTCCGCGTCGCCGTCCGCCTCGACGTCCGGCTCCGCCGCCCCGTCCGGCTCCGCGTCGGCGCCGGCCTCCGCGCCCGCCTCGACGTCGGCGCAGCCTTCGGCGAGCACGAGCGCGTCCGAGAGTGCCCCGGCCGCCGGCGCCAGCGCGACCCCGTCGGCCTCGCTGCTGCCCGGCATCGCCGAACGGCGCGCCGAGGTGCAGAAGAAGCTCGGCGAGGCCGTCTGGGCCGCTGCCCTGCAGGAGCAGGCCCCGCTGGACTTCGCGAAGGACCCGGCCAAGGCCGAGGCGTACAAGCCGTTCAAGGACCTGACCCCCGAAGAGGTCGCGGCCCTGCCGGCCAGCATGCAGTTCAACATCCCCTACGTCACCTGCGACAAGCTCGACCGCCGGCCGGTCGGCTCGGTCCGCAACGACAAGGAGAAGGTCGTCGCCTGCGGCCAGGGCGTCAAGTACCAGCTCGACCTGGCCAAGGTCCTCGGCACCGACGTCTCCAAGGCCGACTCCGGGATCAACTCGCAGAACGGCAAGTGGACGGTCAACCTGTCGTTCACCGGCAGCGGCCAGAACCGCTGGACCGACCTGACCCGCGAGGCGTACAACGGCGGCAGCAACCCGCAGCAGGTCGCCGTCGTCCTCGACAACGAGGTCGTGTCGGCCCCGACGATCCAGAGCGTCATCCCCGGTGACGCCGAGATCAGCGGCACCTTCAACAAGTCCTCGGCCGAACTGCTGGCCAGCCAGTTGCAGTACGGCGCACTGCCGCTGTCGTTCGAGTCGCAGGACGCGCAGAGCATCTCCGCGACGCTCGGCAGCTCGCACCTGGAGGCGGGCGTGCTCGCCGCCGGCATCGGCCTCGCGCTGGTCGTGCTCTACTCGTTCTTCTACTACCGGCTGCTCGGCGGCGTCATCATGATCAGCCTCGTGCTCTCCGGCGCGCTGGTCTACATGGCGCTGGTGATCCTCGGCCGGCAGATCGGCTTCACGCTGACCCTCGCCGGGTTCGCGGGCTTCATCGTGTCACTCGGTGTGGCCGCCGACTCGTTCGTCATCTACTTCGAACGGCTCAAGGACGAGATCCGCGAGGGTCGCAGCCCGCGCAGCGCGGTGCCGCGCGCCTGGGTCCGTGCCCGCCGGACGATCATCTCGGCCAACACCATCACCCTGCTGGCCGCGGCGATCCTGTACTTCGTCTCGATCGGCTCGGTGAAGGGCTTCGCCTTCGCGCTCGGTGTCGCCACGATCCTCGACCTGGTGGTCGTGTTCCTCTTCCGCCATCCGATCATGACGTTGTTCGCGCGGAGTAAGGCATTCTTGTCACCACGGGTCAGCGGCCTCGGCCGCGTGCTCGAGCAGCGATCCACGTCCGACGCGGCTCCGACCCGTCGTAACCGCCCGAAGGAGGCCTGACGATGAGCGGTGGCATCGCAGCCCGGCTCTACCGCGGTGAGGCCGGCGTCAACGTCGTCGGCCGGCGCAAGGTCTGGTTCTTCGTCGCCCTGATCGCGATCGTGATCGCGGTGGGCAGCATGGTGTTCCGCGGCTTCTCGCTCGGCATCGAGTTCGAGGGCGGCAACCAGTACAGCGTGCCCGTCAGCGTCGGTACGCTCGACGACGTCGAGAAGGCCTTCGGCGACGCGGGCGTCGAGGTCAAGACCGGCCAGACGGTCGGCGACAGCCAGTACATCATCAAGACCGAGTTGATCAACGACACCGCGCGGCAGACCGAGATCAAGGACTCGATCGCCCAGCGGTTCAACATCAACCCGACGCAGATCAGCGACTCTGCCGTCAGCACGTCGTGGGGTGGCCAGGTCACCAACAAGGCCGCGCTGAGCCTGGTGATCTTCCTGGCCGCGGTGCTCGTCTACCTGGTCGCGCGATTCGAGTGGCGGATGGCGGTGGCGGCGATCGCGTCGCTGCTGCTCGACCTGATCCTCACCGCCGGTGTGTACTCGCTCGTCGGCTTCGAGGTCACCCCGTCGACCGTGATCGGCTTCCTGACGATCCTCGGTTTCGCCCTGTACGACGTCGTGGTCGTCTTCGACAAGGTGCAGGAGAACACCAAGGGCATCACAGGGTCGAGCACACAGACGTACTCGGAGGCCGCCAACCTGGCGGTCAACCAGACGCTGATGCGCTCGATCAACACCGGTCTGGTCGCGCTGCTGCCCGTCGGCGGCCTGCTCTTCATCGGTGCGGGCCTCCTCGGCGCCGGCACCCTGAAGGACCTCGGCCTCGTGCTCTTCATCGGTATGGGCGCCGCGGTGTACTCGTCGATCTTCTTCGCCACGCCGGTGCTGGCCGAGCTCAAGGACCGCGAGCCGCGGCTGCAGGCCCACAACGCCCGGGTCGCCGCGAAGCGCGCGTCGCTCGCGAAGGAGCAGGCGAGCCGGGCCGCGACCCCGGCGCTGGACAGCGACGGTGTCCCGGTCGGCAGCGGCGGCTCCGGCGGCACGGCCAAGAAGGTCGAGCGCTCGGAGCTCGCCGGCGCGGCGCCCCGCCCGGGCGCCCGGCCGTCGAGCCGCCCCGGCGCCGGCAAACGGCCGCGAGCCGGCGGCCGGCCGGGTGGCGGCAGCGGCCGCCGCTGACCGGTTTGATGTACTTGGGCACGGGCGTCGCGGTCGCGGCGCCCGTGCCCCTTTCTTCCCCCAAGGAGCGTCGGTTGGAGATCTCGAAGCTGGTCGCGAGCAAGGTGCTGGACGTGCCGGACTTCCCCAAGCCGGGGATCCTGTTCAAGGACCTGATGCCGCTCTTCGCCGACGGCGCCGCGTTCGCCGCCGTGATCGACGCGATCATCGCCGAGCACGGCGCCGACTCGTTCGACGTGGTCGCGGGCATCGAGGCGCGCGGGTTTGTCATCGCCGCCGCCGTCGCCTACGCCACCGGCAAGGGCGTCGTGCCGATCCGCAAGGCCGGCAAGCTGCCCCGCGAGACCGTGACCGCGCGCTACGCCCTGGAATACGGCGAGGCCGCCCTGGAGGTGCACGCCGACGCGTTCATCGCGGGGGAGCGGGTGCTGGTGGTCGACGACGTGCTTGCCACAGGAGGTACCGCTGCCGCCACCCTCGATCTCGTGGAGCGGGCCGGTGGCCGGGTGAGCGGCTTCAGCGTGCTGCTGGAGCTGGCGTTTCTGTCGGGGCGGGAGAAGCTCGCACCGCGTCCGGTTCATGCCCTGTTGACCGTGTGAGGGCTGCCGGTTTTCCGGTCGCGGGGCCGTCCGGTCGACGGGAAATGTCGGTAGAGGCGGGTAAGCTTGCCTTTCCTACGTTGTCGGCGATGAGGAGCGGCCGGTGACCGGCGACATCGCACCCCCCATTGAGGGTACGGTCGACCACGTGCAGGATGAACCGCGGCAGGACGCACCGACCCCCGAGCCCGAGACGGCCGAGGCCGGCGGCGTGGTGCTGCAGTTCCCCGTGCCTCCTTCCGCCGCGCCGGGCGCCTCTGGTGAGACGCCGCAGCGGCGCGCGTCCGACCGCAGGGCCGTGGTCGACGGGCCGGGTGAGGACACCGAGGACCTGACCGAGGCCAGCTCCATGACCGGCGCCGCACTCGGGCTGGTCGGCGCCGCGCCGACCGGCCGGCGGGTGCGGGCCCGGCTGGCCCGGTTCAACGCGCCGTGGCAGAGCCCGCAGGTCAGCGAGGTGCTGGAGCCGCTGATCGCCCAGCACAAGGCGAGCCATCCCAAGGCCGATGTGCGGCTGCTCCAACGGGCCTACGACATGGCCGAGCACTTCCACAAGGGGCAGTACCGCAAGTCCGGCGACCCCTACATCACGCACCCGCTCGCCGTCGCCACGATCCTCGCCGACCTGGGCATGGACACGACGACCCTGGTCGCGGCGCTGCTGCACGACACGATCGAGGACACGGAATACACGATCGAGCGGATGCAGGTCGACTTCGGCGGTGAGGTCACGCTGCTCGTCGACGGCGTCACGAAGCTCGACAAGGTCAAGCTCGGCGACGCGGCGAAGGCCGAGACGATCCGCAAGATGGTCGTCGCCATGGCCAAGGACCCGCGTGTGCTGGTCATCAAGCTCGCCGACCGGCTGCACAACATGCGCACCCTGACCTTCCTGCCCCGCCCCAAGCAGGAGCAGAAGGCCAAGGAGACACTGGAGATCCTCGCCCCGCTCGCGCACCGCCTGGGCATGAACACGATCAAGTGGGAGCTCGAGGACCTGGCGTTCCGCACGCTGTTCCCCAAGCGCTTCGACGAGATCAGCCGGCTCATCGCCGAGCACACGCCGCAGCGCGACTCGCTGCTGCGCACCGTCACCCAGAAGGTCGCCACCGACCTCAAGGCGGCGAAGATCAAGTCCGAGGTCACCGGCCGGCCGAAGCACCTCTACTCCGTCTACCAGAAGATGATCGTCCGGGGCCGCGACTTCGGCGACATCTACGACCTCGTCGGCGTGCGCATCCTGGTCGACACGGTGCGTGACTGCTACGCGGCGCTCGGTGTGATCCACGCGAACTGGCAGCCCGTGCCGGGCCGGTTCAAGGACTACATCGCGATGCCGAAGTTCAACATGTACCAGTCGCTGCACACGACGGTCATCGGCCCCACCGGCAAGCCCGTCGAGCTGCAGATCCGCACCTATGCGATGCACCGCACGGCGGAATACGGCATCGCCGCCCACTGGCGGTACAAGGAGACGAAGAACGCCACGATCGCCGGCCCGCCGGCGCACATCGACGAGATGACGTGGCTGCGGCAGCTGCTCGACTGGCAGCGCGAGGCGAGCGACCCGAGCGAGTTCCTCGACGCGCTGCGCTTCGACCTGTCCAGCCAGGAGGTCTACGTCTTCACGCCGAAGGGCGACGTGATCGCGCTGCCCACCGGCTCGACCCCGGTCGACTTCGCCTACGCCGTGCACACCGAGGTCGGGCACAAGTGCATCGGCGCGCGGGTCAACGGCAAGCTCGTGCCCCTGGAGAGCACCCTCTCCAACGGCGACGTGATCGAGATCTTCACGTCGAAGTCCGAGACCGCCGGCCCGACCCAGGACTGGCTCGGCTTCGTCAAGAGCCCGCGAGCGCGCACGAAGATCCGGCAGTACTTCAACAAGGAGCGCCGCGAGGAGGCGATCGAGGCCGGCAAGGAGGCGATCGTCAAGGCCATGCGCAAGCAGGGCCTGCCGCTGCAGCGGCTCCTCACCTCCGAGTCGCTGATGACGATCGCCCGCGAGCTGCACCTCGCCGACGTCGCCGCCCTCTACGCGGCGGTCGGCGACGGCCAGGCGTCCGCCCAGTCGGTCGTGCAGCGGCTGGTCGCCGGCTACGGCGGCGAGGAGGGCGCGGTCGAGGACATCGCGGAGACCGCGATCCCGACCCGCCCGCCGAGGACCCGCACCGCCGCCACCGACCCGGGCGTCGAGGTGCTGGGCGTCGACGACGTCTGGATCAAGCTGGCGCGCTGCTGCACGCCGGTGCCGGGCGACGCGGTGTTCGGCTTCGTCACCCGCTCCGGCGGCGTGAGCGTCCACCGCGACGACTGCGCCAACGCGGCCGACCTGAAGGAGCAGCCCGAGCGGGTGCTCGAGGTGAGCTGGAAGCCCACCAGCGCGTCGACCTTCCTCGTCGCCATCCAGGTCGAGGCCCTCGACCGCCACAAGCTCCTCGCCGACGTGACGCGGGTGCTCTCCGACGAGAAGGTCAACATCCTCTCCGCAACGGTGACGACCACCCGCGACCGCGTCGCCATCAGCCGCTTCAGCTTCGAGATGGCCGACCCGAAGCACCTCAACCACCTGCTGGCCGCCGTGCGCCGCATCGACGGCGTCTACGACGCATACAGGGTCACCTCAGGCGCCTGACCGTTTCTGGGCGGGCGCCTCTCCCGGACCTGTGCCGCCCGCGGCGATGGGTTGCCATTCCGCTGGGTGGCTGTCGGCGACGGTCCGCTCATGCTGCGGTTTTTCGGCTGGTGCTCTTCCGCCCGTGCCCCGGATTGCCAGGGTCACCCGGGGCCTCGGTCCGGCCGCTGTTTTGCTGGTGTGCGGTTGATTCGCGTGGCGGGATTCCGGTGGTAGCAGGCGGGTTTGCTCGTGTGTTGTCGACTTGGCGGGCACTATCTGCTTGATCAGTGCTGTCTGTTGATTGGATTGTCTGCTCGGATCGGCATTGTTCGCCTTGGCAGTATTGCCCGGTTTTATTGCGCATTGTTGGCGGTGATTTGCTCTGGCGAACTTGCCGGCAAGTCCTGTCTCAGGCGCCCTTGAGGGAAGCGGGGACATTCCGGACATCACGGTGCATCGACATTCGTGTATTGTATCGATTTTTCATGATCCCGAAGACTTTGTGCTGCTCTGGCTGCCTCAAGTCTTCGGGATCATGAAAACTGCCAGCGATCTGATCGACATAAGTCGATCTGATACCACATGGTGAACTTTCGCGGATCGCCTTCGCGTGTGCCCGATGGGCGGGTCGACGCTGGGTCGGATAAATCCGAAATGTCCACCATGCTGGTCCGCGAGCCGGTCCTCTGGCCGCCTTCCGTCGGGCTTGCCACATCGGTCTGAGGTGTCGGACGAGGTGGGAGCGCGCCAGATCGTGCGGCCGGGGTTGCTATACGACCAGGTGGCGGGGGACTTTTTCTGCTCGGGTTGCTGGCCCCGGCCTGCTGCTCGGCCCGTTGGCTGGGCTTGCTGCTCGGTCCGGTGGCCCCGGGCTGTCGTTTGGCTTTGTCGGCCTCGGCCGGCTGTTCGGCCTGCTGCACGGCCTATTGGCTGGGCTTGCTGTTCGGCCTGTTGGCCCCGGGCTGCCGCTCGGTCCGCTGGCTGGGGTTGTCGCTCGACCTGTTGGTCAAGTCTCCGCTTGGCCTGTTTGGCCAGGATCGCTGTTCGGCTTGCTGCTCAGCCCGTTGGCTGGGTGCCGCTCAGTCCGGTGGCTCCGGGCTGTCGCTTGGTTTGCTCGGCCCTGGCCTGCTGCTCGGCCCTGGCCTGCTGCTTGGCCTGTTGGCTGGGGGTGTCGCTCGGGCGGTTGGTCCGGGTTGCCGCACGTCTCTTGGTCGGGATTGCCGTATCGCTGTTGGTCGTGCGGCCGGGATCGCCGCACACTCGGCGGCGGCGTTGATGCAGGTCCGCGCGGTGCTGGTTGTCCGGCTCGATGGTGCCGTCGCGGGAGGGGCCGGGATGCGGTGTCGGCGGGAAGACGCGACGGGCCGCGTTCCCCGACAAAAGGGGAGCGCGGCCCGTCGCCAGCGGTGCTGGGGTCAGCCCTGGGCCGGGGCGACCGTCATGGTGTTGATCTTCACTTCGGTCTTCGGGGCGCCGTCGCCTTCGCTCTGGGACTGGGCGTCCGGGACCACGCCGGCCTCGGCGACCTTCTTCACCAGGTCCAGGCCCTCGGTCACCTTGCCGAGGACCGTGTAGTCGGCCTGCAGCGACTCGATGTCCTTGTAGACGATGAAGAACTGGCTGCCGCTGCTGCTCGGGTCCTGGGTCTTGGCGATCGCGACCATGCCCTCGGTGTACGCCGGGCGGCGGCCCGTCGGCAGGTTCTCCTCCGCGTACCGGTAGGTCGGGCCGCCCATGCCGGTGGCGCTCGGGTCGCCGCACTGCAGGACGTAGATGCCCGAGGTCACCAGGCGGTGGCACTTGCTGCCGTCGAAGAACTTCTTGCTCGCAAGGTACGTGAAGCTCGCCGCCGCGCAGGGCGCGTGCGCCGTGTCCATCTCGATCTTGACAGTGCCGACGCTGGTGTCGAGCGTCATGAGCTGCGTGCCGGTGCGCGGCTCGCCGCTGGTCGGCGGGGTGCCGACGTCCTTGACCTCTTTCGGGATCTCCGGCTTCGGCGACGCCGACGGGTCGACCAGCGGCAGCCACGTGCAGCTCGTCGGGGCGGCCGACGCGGACGGGTCGGCGCCCGCCTCGGTCTTCTTGTCGTCGCCCTTGGTGAGCGCGACCACCAGCCACGCCACGCCGAGCAGGACCACAAGGCCGCCCGCGCCAGCGGCGATCATCGTGTTCCTGCGCCGTCGGACGCGGGAGTTCTCGGCGCGATCGGCCATCTCCCGCTCCAGCCGCGCACGCGCCGCGGCGCGCTGGCGGTCCCGGTTGGTGGTCACGGTCGGTACTCCTTGCTCAACAGGGATGGGATGGACTTACGACTTGCTGGAGGCGCTGGCCGCCGGTGAGGCCGGGGCGGAGGCCGACGGGTCGGCCGACCCCGACGCGGACGGCGCCGCTGACGGCTCGCCCGGGTCGGTGTCGGTGACCGTCAGCGAGCTGATCTTCGTCTCCTGGTTCGGCTTGCCGCCGCCGGCCTGGTTGGAGCCGTCGTTGCCGGCCGCGCCGATCTTCTCGAGAACGTCGAGCCCGCTGACGATCGTGCCGAAGACCGTGTAGTCGGCCGGGTACTGCACCTCCTTGAAGACCAGGAAGAACTGGCTGCCGTTGCTGTCCGGCTCCGAGGAGTGGGCCATGGCAAGTGTGCCAGCCGGGTAGATGGCGTTGCCGGTCGCCGGAGCCGAGGCGTTCGGGTCGGCGGCCGCGCTCGGGTCGACGATCGGCGACGGCACGTTCTCGTTGGGGAACCGGTACGTGGGGCCGCCGCTGCCGGAACCGGACGGATCGCCGCACTGCAGGATGGCGTCGGTCAACCGGTGGCAGGTCGTGTTGTCGAAGAACTTCTTCTCCGCGAGGTACGTGAAGCTCTCCACGGTGCACGGCGCCTTGCTCGGGTCGAGCCTGGCCGTGACGGTGCCCTGACCCAGCGTGATCTTCATCGTCTTCACGCCGTTCTTGAGCACGCCCGTCGAGCGCGGCTTGCCCACGTCGAGGATGCCGTCACCCTGCTCGATCGGCGTCCAGGCGCAGTCCGAAGCGCGCACCGGTTCGGGGTCGAACCCGCCGGTCTTCCAGATCACGACCAGGACGAGCAGGGCGAGCGCAACAGCGCTGCCGATGCCGGCCTGCCACTGCCGACGCCGTCGCGCCACGGCGGCACGTCGCGCGATCTGCCGCTCGGTCTTCGCGCGCGCCAAAGCGCGCTGCCGGGCCTTACTGGAAGCCACCGGTGCTCCCCTCCAGGAAAATACATTTGGGTGACACGTCACACGCCCGCCAGAGTGTACGGGTAGAAGTCGGAATGCGGGTCGCCGCCCGGTCACGGTTCGCTGTGCCTGACCTCCGGATAGGGTTTACGGCGTTGCTGCAGGGACATCGACAGACAGGAGAGCCGCGTTGCTCGTCGCCGGCTTCCCCGCCGAGGCGTTCGGGACCAACTGCTATGTGGTCGCTCCCGCCCCGGGTGAACAGTGCGTGGTCATCGATCCCGGCATCGGGGTCGTCGACCGGCTCGACGAGGTGCTCGCCGAGCACCGCCTCCAGCCCGCCGCGGTCCTGCTCACGCACGGTCACCTCGACCACACATTCTCCGTGACACCGGTCTGCGGCGCGCGCGGCATCACCGCGTACATCCACCCGGACGACACCGAGATGCTCGCCGACCCGGCCAAAGGCCTCAGCCCGGATCTCACGTCGCTGTTCGGCGGGCGGCTGCAGTGGACCGAGCCGGAGGACGTGGCGCCGCTCGAGGACGGCACGGTGCTCAAGATCGCCGGTCTGGAGCTGACCGTCGACCACGCGCCCGGTCATACGCGCGGGTCGGTGCTGTTCCGCACCTCCGAGGGCGGCGAGGACGTCTGCTTCAGCGGCGACGTGCTCTTCCGCGACTCGATCGGGCGCACCGACCTGCCGGGCGGCAGCATGACCCAGATGCTCGCGAGCCTTCGCGACAAGGTGCTCACGCTGCCCGACGAGACCATCGTCCTGCCCGGCCACGGCCCCCAGACGACCATCGGCCGCGAGCGCGCCCGCAATCCCTACCTGGGTGAGGCCGCGGCTCCCCGAAAAGGCTGGTAACGACCGATGACCCGACCCACACCGCTGTCCGGCTTCCCGGAGTGGTCCCCGGCGCAGCGCATCGTCGAGCAGCAGGTGCTCGACCGGCTCCGGCGCACCTTCGAGCTCTATGGCTTCTCGTCCCTGGAGACCCGCGCGGTCGAGCCGCTCGACCAGCTCCTGCGCAAGGGCGAGACCTCCAAGGAGGTGTACACGCTGCGCCGTCTCCAGGCCGCGGAGGGCGACGAGGAACAGAGCCTGGGGCTGCACTTCGACCTGACCGTCCCGTTCGCGCGTTATGTGCTTGAAAATGCCGGAAAGCTCCAGTTTCCCTTCCGGCGGTACCAGATCCAGAAGGTCTGGCGGGGAGAACGGCCGCAGGAGGGGCGCTACCGCGAGTTCCTGCAGGCCGACATCGACATCGTCGACCGTGACACGCTCCCGGCCCACTACGAGGCCGAGATCCCGCTGGTGATCGGTGACGCGCTGCGCTCGCTGCCGATCCCGGCCGTCAAGATCATGGTAAACAACCGGAAGCTCTGCGAGGGCTTCTACCGCGGCCTGGGGCTCGAGGACCCCGAGGCGGTGCTGCGCGCGGTCGACAAGCTCGACAAGATCGGCCCCGCCGGGGTCGCCGAGCTGCTGATCGAGGGCGGGGCGACGGACGCGCAGGCCAAGGCCACCCTGGCGCTGGCCGAGATCCGGGCGCAGGACGCCTCCTTCGAGGACGCCGTGCGCGCTCTCGGCGTCGAGCACCCGCTGCTCGACGAGGGCATCGCCGAGCTCGCCGCGGTGGTCGAGACCGCCCGCGAGCACGCGCCGGGCCTGGTCGAGGCCACGCTCAAGATCGCCCGCGGCCTCGATTACTACACCGGCACCGTGTACGAGACCGAGATGGCCGGTTTCGAGCGCTTCGGCTCGATCTGCTCCGGCGGCCGGTACGACAACCTGGCCAGCGCCGGCCGTGACGTCTTCCCCGGCGTGGGCATCTCCATCGGGGTGTCCCGCCTGCTCGGCCTGCTGTTCAACGCCGACGCGATCGGCGTCTCGCGGCCGGTGCCGACCGCGGTGCTGGTCGCGCTGTGGAGCGAGGAGGAGCGCGCGACGAGCAACCGGATCGCCGCCGCGCTGCGGGCCCGCGGCATCGCGACCGAGGTCGCTCCGGTGCCCGCCAAGCTCGGCAAGCAGATCCGGTACGCCGAGCGCCGCGGAATCCCGTTCGTGTGGTTCCCGGCCAGCGCCGCCGCCGAGGGCGGCGACCAGGTCAAGGACATCCGCAGCGGCGAGCAGGTGCCGGCCGACGCGGCCCTGTGGAACCCACCGGCCGAGGATCTGGCCCCCACCTTGCGGTGAGAGAATGTCCCACGTCACGTAGATCGCCGAAGGAGACAACCCTGTGATCCGATCCCATGAGTCCGGCACCCTGCGGGCTTCCGACGCCGGCTCCACCGTGACGCTGGCCGGGTGGGTGGCCCGCCGTCGCGACCACGGCGGCGTCATCTTCGTGGATCTCCGGGATGCCTCCGGCGTGGTGCAGGTCGTGTTCCGCGAGGAGATGGAAGCCGCCCACGCGCTGCGCAACGAGTACTGCGTGCTCGTCACCGGCGAGGTCACCGCCCGCCCGGCCGGCAACGAGAACCCGGACCTGCCCACCGGCGAGGTCGAGGTCGTCGCCTCGACGCTGGAGGTGCTGTCCGAGGCGGCGCCGTTGCCGCTGCCCGTCGACGACAACGAAGCGGCGAGCGACGACGTGCGGTACCGGTACCGCTATCTCGACCTGCGCCGCTCGGGCCCGCACAAGGCGATGAAGCTGCGGTCCAGGGCCAACCAGATCGCCCGCAACCTGCTCGCCGACCGGGACTTCGTCGAGGTGGAGACGCCGACGCTGACCCGCTCGACGCCCGAGGGCGCCCGCGACTTCCTGGTGCCGGTGCGCCTGCAGCCCGGCACGTGGTATGCGCTGCCCCAGTCGCCCCAGCTGTTCAAGCAGCTGCTGATGGTCGGCGGCCTGGAGCGGTACTACCAGATCGCCCGCTGCTACCGCGACGAGGGCTTCCGCGCCGACCGTCAGCCGGAGTTCACCCAGCTGGACATCGAGATGTCCTTCGTGACGCAGGAAGACATCATCGAGCTCGGCGAGTCGATCGTCCGGGCGCTGTGGTCCGACCTCGCCGGGCACGACATCGTCGGCGAGATCCCGAAGCTGACCTGGCACGACGCCATGGCCCGCTACGGCTCGGACAAGCCCGACCTGCGCTACTCCGTGGAACTCACCGAGCTGACCGAGTACCTCCGCGGGACCGAGTTCCGCGTGTTCGCCGGCGCCATCGAGGCCGGCGGCTACGTCGGCGCGGTCGTGATGCCCGGCGGTGCCGCGCAGACCCGCAAGGAGCTCGACGGCTGGCAGGACTGGGCGAAGGCGCGCGGCGCGCGTGGCCTGGCCTACGTCGTCCTCGACGCGGAGACCGGAGAGCCCCGCGGCCCGGTCGCGAAGAACCTCTCCGAGGCCCACCTGGCCGGGCTCGCCGACGTGGTCGGCGCCAAGCCGGGCGACGCGATCTTCTTCGCGGCGGCCAACGAGCGTCGTGAGGCGCAGGAGCTCCTCGGCGCGGCCCGCGTCGAGATCGCCCGCCGCGCGAAGCTCGTCGACGAGAGCGCCTGGGCGTTCTGCTGGATCGTCGACGCCCCGATGTTCGAGCCGACCGACCCCGAGGCCGGCGGCACCGGTGGCGGCGCCAAGGGCTGGACGGCCGTGCACCACCCGTTCACCTCGCCGAACCGTGAGTGGATCGACCGGTTCGAGGGCTCGCCGGGCGAGGCGCTCGCCTACGCGTACGACATCGTGTGCAACGGCAACGAGATCGGCGGCGGCTCGGTCCGTATCCACCGCGGCGACGTGCAGCGCCGGGTCTTCGAGGTCCTCGGCATCTCGTCCGAGGACGCCAACGAGAAGTTCGGCTTCCTGCTCGAGGCGTTCAAGTACGGGCCGCCCCCGCACGCCGGCATCGCCTTCGGCTGGGACCGCATCTGCATGCTCCTGTCCGGCGCGGACTCGATCCGTGAGGTGATCGCGTTCCCGAAGACCGGCGGCGGCTACGACCCGCTGACCGGCGCCCCGACGCCGATCACCCCGGAGCAGCGCGCCGAGGCCGGCGTCGACGCCAAGCCCAAGGCCCCGATCCCGCACGACGTCACGGTGCCGGTCGAACGGTCGCGTTGAACGGTTACGAAACCGTCGGCCCCCGACTGTAGGGTCGGGGGCCGTGGACGGGTTGTTTGAGGTTCAACCAGCGGGCGGCGGCGGCGATCCCGCGCCCTCCGGCGGCATCACCGGCGGCTTCGACGACGTCGCCGCCGACGCGCCGCTCGCGGTCCGGATGCGCCCGGCCAGCCTCGACGAGCTGGTCGGCCAGGAACACCTCCTCGCGCCGGGCGCGCCGTTGCGGCAGCTCGTCGGCGGTGCCTCACCGATGTCGGTCATCCTGTGGGGCCCGCCCGGCTCGGGCAAGACCACCATCGCCCACCTCGTCGCCGGCGCCACCGACCGCCGGTTCGTCGCGCTGTCGGCGCTGTCCGCCGGCGTCAAGGACGTGCGCTCGGTCATCGACACCGCCCGCAAGGAGCGCCGCCGCGGCGGCCCGCCGACCGTCCTGTTCATCGACGAGGTCCACCGGTTCAGCAAGACCCAGCAGGACTCGCTGCTCGCCGCCGTCGAGGACCGCACGGTGACGCTGCTCGCCGCGACGACCGAGAACCCGTACTTCTCCGTCATCTCGCCCCTGCTGTCCCGCTGCGTGCTGCTGACCCTGCAGCCGCTCAGCGGCGACGCCGTCCGCACGCTCCTGCGCCGGGCGGTCATCGATCCGCGCGGGCTGGACGGCGTGGTGACGCTGGCCGCGGAGGCGGAGCATCATCTCGTACGGCTTGCCGGCGGCGACGTCAGAAAGGCGTTGACGGCGCTCGAGGCCGCCGCCGGCGCCGCGACCGCGCAGGGCATGCCCGAGGTCGACCTGCCCACCGCGGAGAAGGCCGTCGACGTGGCGGCTCTGCGTTACGACCGCGCCGGCGACGAGCACTACGACGTGGTCAGCGCGTTCATCAAGAGCATCCGCGGCTCCGACGTCGACGCCGCCCTGCACTACCTGGCGCGCATGATCGTCGCCGGTGAGGACGCCCGGTTCATCGCCCGGCGCATCATCGTCTCGGCCAGCGAGGACATCGGGATGGCCGACCCGACCGCCCTGCCGATCGCGACGGCGGCGGCGCACGCGGTGGAGTACGTCGGGCTGCCCGAGGCGCAGATCGTCCTGGCGCAGGCGGTGATCCACCTCGCGCTCGCGCCGAAGTCCAACGCGGTCGTCGTGGCGATCGGCGCGGCGCTGGACGACGTGCGGGCCGGGCGGGGCGGTGCGGTTCCCGCACATTTACGCGATTCGCACTACAGGGGGGCGTCCCGGCTCGGGCACGGCCAAGGGTACAAATACCCTCACGACGATCCGAGAGGCGTTGCGCAGCAACGGTACGCGCCGGAAGGGCTCGACGACCGGGAGTACTACCGACCGAAGGGCCATGGCGCGGAACGCGCGGTGGCGGAACGATTGCCGAAACTGCGGCGTATCGTGCGGGGGACCGGAGCGGCCGGCGACGGGGCCGGCGCTTCGGATACAGACAGCGTGGAGGAGCGGCACCGGTGACTTCGGGTCGAGACGAGGCCAAGAAGCGGCGTGGCCGCGGCAAGGCCGAAGATGGCCCGAGTGACGAGGACCTGGGCTGGCTCGCCGAGCTGCGCAGCTCGCGCGGCGGTGACGCCGACCTGGGCCGGCCGGACGACTTCGGCGCGGACGCCGCGGTGCCGGTCCAGCACGACGTCCTCGATCAGGTGAATCCGCCGCGCCGGTCCGGGGTTCCGCCCCAGTCCCGGGGCGCGGCGCCGGAGCCGACGCAGACGTGGCGGCCGGAGCCGCAGACACCGCCGCCTCCTGCGGCGGGGCCGCTGTGGCCGGCGGATCGGGAGTCCCCTTCAGGTCGGCGCCACGCCGTGCCCGAGTCGGCTTCGGGTCGGCGTCGTGCGGTGCCGGATGCTGAGGAGTCGGCTTCGGGTCGGCGGCGTGCGGTGCCGGATGCTGAGGAGTCGCCGTCGGGTCGGCGGCGTGCGGTGCCGGACGCTGAGGAGTCGCCCTCGGGTCGGCGGCGTGCGGCCGAGGGCTGGCGGCAGGACCCCGGCCCGGCCGCACCCTGGGCCGCGCGGAGCGAGGGCGCTGCCGACCGCGAGTCGCCGTCGGGATCACAGCGCACCAGCGGTCGCCGGGCGGCCGGTGGCCCGGCTTCCCGCCCGGCCGACGTGCCGGTGTGGCCGCAGGAGAGCCAGGGCCGGCACGGTGCCCGCCCGGTCGATCCGGTCCGGCCCGCCGACCCCGTTCGCCCCGCGGACAGTGAGTCGCCGTCCGGCGGGCGCCGGGCGCTCCCCGAGCCCCGCCGCGGCGAGCCGAACCTCGACGGCCCACCCGGCCGCGCGGCTGTCCCGGGCGCAGGCATCCCCGGCGGCGGCCGGGCGTCGGTGCCCGGGCGCGAGCCGCAGGCCCCCGGCGGGCGAGCGACCGTGCCGGGCGGCGGCCGTGCCGCGGTGCCCGGACGCGAGCAACAGGGCTTCAGCGGTCCTGCGGACGGACCGGGTGCCGGCGGCCGTCCGCCAGTGGCCGGGCGCGAGCCGCAGGGCACCGGCGGCCGCGCGGGCACCGCTGTGCCGGGCGCCGCTGTGCCGGGCATCGCAGTTCCCGGCGGCGCCGTTCAGGGCGGCGCCCCGGGCGGGGTTCAGGACGGTGGTGTTCACGGCGCGGGCAACCGGGACACCGGCGGTCCGGACACGCCCGGCGGCCGTGGTCGTGGCAACGGTCCGGACGTTCCCGGCGGCGGTCGTCGTCGTGGCAGCGGTCCGGACGGGCCGGCCGGCCGTGGTCCGGCCGACGTTGTCGGTCGTGGTGACGGGCCGGACGGCCCTAGTAGTCGCGGGCGGCAGGGTATGGGCATGGTCCCTGGCCGCACGGGCGGCCCGGACGATCCCGACGGGCCCGGTGGTCGTGGTCCGGACGGTGTTGTCGGTCGTGGCGGCGGTCCGGATGGGCTCGATGGTCCGGGCCCGGGCGGTGCTGCCGGCCGCGGCGGTGGGCCGGACGGACCTGGTGGTCGTGGTTCGGGCGGCGTTGCCGGTCGTGGTGACGGGCCGGACGGATCTGGTGGTCGTGGTCCGGGCGGTGCCGGTGGGCGCGGCGGTGGGCCGGACGGGCCCGGGGGTCGCGGGCGACAGGCGGTGGGCATGGCCGCCGGCCGCATGGGCGGTCCGGGTGGTGGCCCGGATTGGCCCGGCGACAGCGGTCCGGACGGGCCAGGCGGTCGTGGTTCGGGCGGTGTTGCCGGTCGTGGTGACGGGCCGGACGGATCTGGCGGTCGTGGTTCGGGCGGCGTTGCCGGTCGTGGTGACGGGCCGGACGGGCCTGGTGGTCGTGGTCCGGGCGGTGCCGGTGGGCGTGCCTCGGTGCCGGCCCAGCCGGGCGGCGGGGACGATCGCGGCGGGCGGCCTGCGGCGTACGGTGCGCGGCACCCCGGCCAGCCGCCGGGCGGTCCCGGTGGCCGTCCGGGGGAGGGGCCGCCGAAGCCGTTCGTCGACCTGGCGCGGTTCGATCCCAACCCCACCACGTACCGCGGCACGGCAAAGTCGGCGGGTGCGTTCGACTGGGAGTCCACCACCCAGATCGCGCCGTTCGGGTTGTTGCAGCGTGCGCAGGCGAAGCGGGTCCGGCAGCTGCGCATGGCCACGATCATCTTCATGGTGCTCGCGGTCGTGAGCGCGCCGGCGGCGTTTTTCATCATCCGCGAGTTCACTCGTGACCCAGTGTTCGTCGAGCTCGACAACCTCAAGCTGCCCGAGTGGGCGGCCCGGAACCCGACCGACGGCGCGATCGGCAGCCGGTGGTGCATCAACGAGTGTCGATCACGACAGCGGACGTGGGAGTCGGCGCGCGGGCCGGAGGAGACCAACCGTGCGTTCGTCGGCAAGCTGCGGGATGCCGGCTGGGTAGAGTGGGACATACCAGACTGCCAGGCCGAGGGCGTCGACGGGATCCAGACGTGCTGGCAGCGCGACGAGTACGTGCTGGACCTGTGGGTGCGCGCGGCTGTCTGCGATGTGAAGGCACGGCCTACCGTCAGCCCTCCACCGGCGCCGAGCGGGAAGCCCACCGCCAAGGCGCCGGCCAGCCAGCCCGCCAGTCAGTCGGCGGAACCGCAGCCGAGTGAGATCGAGTCGCCCGCGCCCGGTCCGACGGCGATCTGTCCTCTCGCGGTGACCACGATCAAGGTGTTCAACCGGATCAGCTACGACCCCGGTGGCGCGAAGGACAGCGGCTGACGGGACAATCTGACCGACCCGCAGCGGCGGCGGCCGGCACGAAGTTTTTGTCAGACCCACCGCCTACGGTTTCTCCCAGATCGGCGACACGGCCGGTCGAAGAGCGGCAATGCATCACGGAGGGTAGGGTTCCTCCGTTGGAAATGCACGTCCGAGCGAGCAGAGCATCCGTGCGGGTGGAGGAGGAAACGGCGTGACCGTGACGACTGGCGGTTTGGCGGCGCTGATTGCGGCGCTGGCGTTTCTTGTGCTCGTGTGCCTGCTCGCAGTGCCGATCCTGCGCGTGCGGCACACCATCGACGCCGCAACCGTCGCCCTGCGGGACGCCGCGGACCAGACCACGCCCATGCTGGAGCGGGTCAACATGACCATCGACAACGTCAACGTGGCTCTCCAGCAGATGCACACCACGCTCGACGGGGTCAACATGCAGCTCGCGCGGATCGACACGATCACCGAAAACGTGTCGCACGTCAGCGCGAATGTTGCGAACCTGTCCACAGTGGTCAGCGCCGCCGCGGCCAATCCGCTGGTGAAGGTTGCCGCGTTCGGTTACGGCGTTCGCAAGGCCGCCGCCAACCGTCGCCGGGAGGCCGACGAGGCGGAGGTCCGCGAGCAGATCAGACAGCGTCGCCGGCGCGGCTGAGCGGCGCAGAGAGCGGGCTTTGCCCGTATCACATCCAGAGCGAAAAGAAAGGTTGAGCCATGCGGCGGTTGCTGTGGCTCGGAGTCGGACTCGCCGTCGGGGCGCTGGTGGTCCGTGCGATCACCAAGAAGGCTCAGACCTTCACCCCGCAGGGACTCGCCGCCTCGGCGCGGAGCTCGGCCGCCGGCATCGCCGGATCGGTGCGCGACTTCGTCGACGACGTGCGCGAGGGCATGGCTGAGCGCGAGGCCGAGATCCACGCAGCGTTCACCGATGGTTTGACCTTGGACGAAGACCTGAACCCGGAAGGCCGGCAGCACCGATGAGAACCGCGGAGATCAAGCGTCGTTTCCTGGCCCATTTCGAGGCGAACGGGCACACTGTGGTGCCGTCGGCGCCGTTGCCGGCGGTGGACGATCCGAATCTGCTGTTCGTCAACGCCGGCATGGTGCAGTTCGTGCCGTTCTTCCTGGGTCAGCGGACTCCGCCGTATCAGCGGGCGACCTCGGTGCAGAAGTGCATCCGCACGCCGGATATCGAGGAGGTCGGTAAGACCAGTCGCCATGGGACGTTCTTCCAGATGAACGGGAACTTCTCGTTCGGTGACTATTTCAAGGAAGGCGCGATCGGTCTCGCCTGGGATCTGGCGACCAAGTCGGTCGCTGATGGTGGCCTGGGGTTGGACGCGGAGCGGATCTGGGCCACGGTGTACCTCGACGATGACGAGGCGATCGACATCTGGCACAAGACGGTCGGTCTGCCCATGGACCGGATCGTGCGGCGGGGCAAGAAGGACAACTACTGGTCGATGGGCATTCCCGGCCCGTGCGGTCCGTGTTCGGAGTTGTATTTCGACCGGGGACCGGCCTACGGCAGGGAGGGCGGCCCGGACGTCGACGAGGACCGGTATCTGGAGTTCTGGAACCTGGTCTTCATGCAGTACGAGCGGGGGGCGGGCACCGACAAGGAGAACTACCCGATTCTCGGTGAGCTGCCGGCGAAGAACATCGACACCGGTATGGGTCTCGAGCGGATCGCGTCGTTGCTGCAGGGTGTCGACAACCTGTACGAGATCGATGAGGTCAACCCGATCCTGGCCAGGGCCGCGGAGATGACCGGCAAGCGGTATGGGCAGGCTGTCTCGCACGTCGCGAGCGAGTCGCACCCTGATGATGTCCGGCTGCGGGTTGTCGCTGATCATGTGCGTACCGCGTTGATGGTCATCGGTGACGGTGTGATCCCGTCGAACGAGGGCCGTGGATATGTGCTGCGCCGTATTCTGCGTCGTGCGATCCGGTCGGTTCGGTTGCTCGGCTGGCGTGAGGGTCCGGCGTTGCCGGAGTTGCTGCCGGTCGCGCGTGACTGTATGTCTCCGTCGTATCCCGAGGTGGCGGCGGAGTATGACCGGATCTCGTCGTATGCGTACGGTGAGGAGGAGCGGTTCCTGCAGACGCTGCAGGCGGGCACGACCATCCTTGATCTGGCGGTGACGGAGACGAAGGCGAAGGGCGGCGCGGTCCTCGCTGGTGACAAGGCGTTCCAGTTGCACGACACCTATGGCTTCCCGATCGACCTGACGTTGGAGATCGCGGCCGAGCAGGGCTTGCGGGTCGACGAGGCCGGGTTCCGCCGGCTCATGGCCGACCAGAAGGCCGCGGCGAAGGCCGACGCGCAGGCACGCAAGACCGGGCACGCCGACCTGTCGGCGTACCGGGCGGCGCTCGAAGAGGGCGGTCCGGTCGAGTTCACCGGATACCGCGAGGTCGCCCGCGAGTCGCGGGTCCGGTCGCTGCTCGGCGCGACGGTGGCGGGGGAGGGCGACGAGATCTCGCTGGTCCTCGACGCGACCCCGTTCTACGCGGAGAGCGGTGGCCAGCAGGCCGACATGGGCATCATCACGCTCGGCAGCGGCCGGGTCGAGGTCATCGACGTGCAGTCGCCGCTGCCCGGCCTCATCGTGCACCGGGCGAAGGTGCTCGACGGCGAGGTGCGGGTCGGTGACGCCGCGTTCGCCGAGATCGACGTCAACCGGCGGCGGGCCGTGTCGCGGGCGCACACCGCGACCCACCTGATCCACCAGACGATGCGCAACTTCCTCGGTGAGTCGGCGACCCAGGCGGGTTCGCTCAACGCGCCGGGCCGGCTGCGGTTCGACTTCAACACGCCCGGCGCGGTGCCGCAGAGCGTGCTGACCGACGTGGAACAGCAGGTCAACGAGGTGCTCCTGCGTGACCTGCTGGTGCACGCGTTCATCACCTCGCAGGAGGAGGCGCGCAAGCTCGGCGCGATGGCGCTGTTCGGCGAGAAGTACGGCGACGAGGTCCGGGTCGTCGAGGTCGGCGACTACGCCCGTGAGCTGTGCGGCGGCACCCACGTCGAGCGATCCAGCCAGCTCGGCCTGGTGAAGATTCTGTCCGAGTCGTCCGTCGGTGCGGGCGTGCGGCGTGTGGAGGCCCTCGTCGGTCTCGACGCGTTCGGCCACCTGGCGCGTGAGCACGTGCTCGTGTCGCGGCTCGCGGAGCTGTTCCGCGTGCCCGGTGACCAGGTCGCCGACCGGGTCGAGCAGACCGTGGCGCAGCTGCGCGACGCCGAGCGGGAGCTGGAGAAGCTGCGTGTGCAGCTGGTCCTGGCGGGCGCCGGCGGCCTGGCCGACGCGGCGCGCGACATCCGCGGGGTCGCCTTCGTCGGCACCGAGGCGCCGGAGGGCACCTCGGCCAACGAGGTCCGCACGCTGGTCCAGGAGATCCGCGGGCGCATCCCGTCGGACCGGCCGGCGGTCGTCGCCGTAACCTCCCGGTCCGGCGGCAAGGCGTCCCTGGTCGTCGGTGTCAACGGCGCGGCCAAGTCCCGCGGCCTGAGCGCCGGTGACCTGGTGAAGGGCGCCCTGTCCGGCCGCGGCGGCGGCAGCGCCGACCTGGCCCAGGGCGGCGGCGTCCCCGCGACGGAGGCCCCGGCCCTGCTGACCGCCGTGGAGCGTGCCCTGTAAGCGCCGCGAAGTGCGCCCTGCAAGCGCCGTGGAGTGTCCTGTAGGACGGCCTTTCGCCGGAGGCGCCACCCCTGGCCGGCGCCGCTGTCGGCGCCGGCCCCACCGGAGATCGGCGGCCCCCGGAAGTGCCGGCCCCACCGGAGGACCGGCGGGCCGGCTCGGCAAGCGCTCCTTGTGGCCTGCCTGTTGCCCTGTTCGCGCTCCGTCGCGGACAGGGCAACGGCCTGTTCCGGGCGCGCTTGCCGGCAACCGGGCGTTCGGTTCACGTGGTGGGGCGCGTCGGACCAGCTTGACCTTGGTCGAAATCCGTGGCCATGGGCACGGAATTCCGCCAAGGTCAGCTCGCCGAAATGAGCTGTCGTCGCGGCGGCTGTCCGACGGGGAGGACCACTCGGGTGCGACACGCAACCGTCCGGCTCGGTGTCCGAGCCGGAACGTGTGAGGCGCATCGATCAGGGTGACGACACCCGGGTGAAGCGGCTGCTTGCCGAGCTGTACAAAACCGGCATTCTTGGAGAAGTGGAGCTCGCATGGTGCAAGATCGACGGGCGTGGGCGGTGACAGAGTGGCTGGCGGGGTTAGGGTGCCTAGCGTGAGGCAGGAATGGGTGCGAGGCCGGCGGATCGGCATCGACGTCGGCAGTGTCCGCGTCGGCGTCGCGGTCTGCGATCCCGACGGGATTCTCGCCAGTCCGGTCGCCACCGTTGCGCGTGATCAGCGTACGGAGAGTGACCAAACTCCATCCGACATGTCGGACATTCTTGCTTACGTTGCTGAATACGAGGCTGTTGAGATCATCGTTGGATTGCCGATCAACCTCGCCGGCAAAGAAGGGCCAGCAGCGGGTTTGATCAGGCAATATGCGGATCGCCTCGCCGAGTTGGCGGCTCCCGTGCCCGTCTTGCTGACGGACGAGAGGATGTCCACGGCGGCTGCAACACGTAGGCTGTCGGAGCGTGGCGTCCGGGGCCGACGTCAACGCGCGGTCGTCGACCAGGTGGCCGCGGTGGAGATCCTGCAGAGGTGGCTCGACGCCCGACGGGCCGGAGCAGTTCGCGGCTGAGCGCCAGGAGGCAGTGTGCAGATGAACGAGCTGGATCTGGCGTGGGAGGAAGAGGAGCGGCCGCGACACCGGCGTCGCGCCGCTTCCGGACCCGTCAGGAGGAAGAAGAAGGGACGCGGCGGAAAGACCTTCCTCGCCTTCTTCATCAGCTTGCTGGTCATCGGCGGTCTTGCGGTCGGTGTGTATGCGGGTGTCGATCGCGTCAAGGACCTGTTCGCCGCCCCCGACTACAACGGGGGCGGCAGCGGTGAGGTGACGGTCGAGGTCAAGAAGGGCGACACCGCACTGGGGATCGCCCAGACCCTGCTGGACGCCGGCGTGGTCAAGAGCACCAAGGCATTCGTCGAGGCGGCCAAGAAGAACGAGGAACGCAGCAAGAAGATCCAGCCGGGCTTCTACAAGCTGCGCAAGCAGATGCGGGCCGCCGATGCGCTCTCCCTGCTGGCCGATCCGAAGAACAAGGTCGTCGACCGGGTGACGATCCCGGAAGGGCTGACGATCAAGGCGACCTTCGAGGCGCTCTCCAAACAGACCGGCATCAAGGTCGAGGACTTCGCCGCCGCGGCCAAGGACCCGATCGCGCTGGGCGTGCCGGACTTCTGGTTCAACCGCACCGACGGCAAGAAGGTCAACAAGACCGTCGAGGGCTTCCTCTTCCCGGACACCTACGAGTTCGGGCCGTCCGACGACGCCACCGCGATCCTCAAGAAGATGGTCGCCCGGTTCATGGCCGTCGTCCAGGAGCTCGACATCGTCAACGTGGCGCAGGGCAAGGACCTGATGCCGTTCGCGGCGCTCATCAACGCCTCGCTGGTGCAGGCCGAGGCGGGCACCGTCGCCGACATGCCGAAGGTCGCCCGGGTCATCTACAACCGGCTCAACAAGAAGCCGCCGATGAACCTCGAGTTCGACTCCACCACCAACTACTGGCGCGAGCTCAACGGCATGCCCCGCAAGCACAACCTGACCACCGCCGAGCTCACCGACCCGAAGAACGAGTACCGGACGTATGGGCAGGCGGGCCTCCCGCCGGGGCCGATCGGCAACCCGGGCAAGGAGGCGCTCAACGCGGCGCTCAACCCGACGCCCAACGAGAAGTGGCTCTACTTCGTGCTGATCGACAAGGACAAGAACTCGGCGTTCACCGACGACTACAACCAGCACCTGCGCAACATCGAGACGGCGAAGAAGAACGGTGCCTACTGACCCCACTCGCCGGGCGGCCGTTCTCGGCCGCCCGGTCAGCCACTCCAGGTCTCCGGCGCTGCACAACGCCGGCTATGCGGCTGCCGGCCTGCGGCACTGGACGTACACCTCGATCGACTGCGGCGAAGCGGAGCTGCGGGGCCTGGTCGACGGGCTGGGCCAGGAGTGGGCCGGCCTGTCGCTGACCATGCCGCTGAAGGAGGAGGCGCTGCGGGTCGCGGCCCTCGTCGACCCCTTCGCGCAGGCGATCGGCGCGGCGAACACGCTGGTCCGCCGGCCGTACGGGTGGCATGCCTACAACACCGACGCCCCGGGCATGGTCCGGGCGCTGCTGGAGGCGGGAGTGTCCCGGAGGCCGCGCCTGGCGCTGCTCGGCGGCGGCGGGACCGCGCGGGCGGCGATCGCGGCCGCCGCCAGTCTGGCCGCCGACGTGACGATCTACACCCGGCGCCCGGAGGCGGCCGAGGAGCTGCGGCCGGTCGCGGACGCGCTCGACGTCGCGCTCGACGCCGCGCCCTGGGAGAAGGCGCACGAGTGCGCCGCGGCGCCGGTCGTGATCTCCACGGTGCCGAAGGGCGCCGCCGACCACCTCGCCGTCGCCGACTGGTCCGGCCGGCCGGTCGTGTTCGACGCGATCTACGACCCGTGGCCGACCCCGCTCGCCGCGGCGGCCCAGGCGGCCGGCTGCGCGATCGTGTCCGGCCTCGACCTGCTGTTGTGGCAGGCGGTCGACCAGTTCGAGTTGTTCACCGGCGTCAAGGCGCCAGTGGGTGAGATGCGCGCCGCCCTGTCCGCCCCCGCGTGACGGCGCCGTGACAGACTTGCCCATGTGTTGCGCTGGTTGACCGCTGGAGAATCCCATGGCCCGGCGCTCGTGGCCATCCTGGAGGGCGTGCCCGCCGGGATCGAGCTGACGAGTGCGTCCGTGGCGGCAGAGTTGGCCCGTCGACGCCTCGGCTACGGCCGCGGCGCGCGGATGAGTTTCGAGCAGGACGTCGTCGAGTTCATCGGCGGACTCCGGCACGGACTGACGCTCGGCAGTCCCGTGGCCATCCAGGTGGGCAACAGCGAGTGGCCCAAGTGGGAGACGGTCATGGCGGCCGACCCGGTCGACCCGGAGGTGCTCGCCGCCCAGGCCCGCAACGCGCCGCTGACCCGGCCCCGGCCCGGCCACGCCGACCTTGCCGGCATGCAGAAGTACGGGCACACCGACGCCCGCCCGATCCTCGAACGGGCCAGCGCCCGGGAGACCGCCGCGCGGGTCGCGGTCGGCACCGTCGCCAAGGCGCTGCTGCGCCAGGCGCTCGGCGTCGAGATCGTCTCGCACGTCATCGAGCTCGGCTCGGTGGCCGCCAAGCCCGGCCTGCTGCCCCGGCCGGAGGACTTCGAGCGCATCGACGCCGACCCGCTGCGTTGCCTCGACCCGGACGCGAGCGCGCGCATGGTCGAGGAGGTCGACGCGGCGAAGAAGGACGCCGACACGCTCGGCGGCATCGTCGAGGTGCTGGCGTACGGGGTGCCACCCGGCCTCGGCAGCCACGTGCAATGGGACCGCAAGCTCGACGCCCGCCTGGCGACCGCCCTCATGTCGATCCAGGCGATCAAGGGCGTCGAGATCGGCGACGCGTTCACCCAGGCGCGCTCCCGCGGATCGGTCGCCCACGACGAGATCATCAACACGCCCGACGGGGTCAAGCGGATCACCGACCGCGCCGGCGGCCTCGAGGGCGGGATCACGACCGGCGAGCCGCTGCGCGTGCGGGCCGCGATGAAGCCGATCTCGTCGCTCAACCGGGCGCTGCAGACCGTCGACGTCACGACGGGCGAGCCGGCGACCGCGATCAACCAGCGCTCCGACGTCTGCGCGGTCCCCGCCGCCGCCGTCGTCGCGGAAGCCATGGTGGCGTTGGTACTGGCCGAGGCCGCCCTCGAGAAGTTCGGCGGTGACTCGGTCGCGGAGATCCGCCGCAACGTCGCCGGCTACCTCGAGCACCTGGTGATCCGGTGAGCCCGCGCGCCGTGCTGGTCGGCCCGCCCGGCGCGGGCAAGACGACCGTCGGCGGGCTGCTCGCCGAGGCGCTGGGCGTCGAGTTCCGCGACGTCGACGCCGACATCGAGGCCGCCGCCGGCAAGCCGATCCCGGAGATCTTCTTCGACGAGGGCGAGGATCACTTCCGCGCTCTCGAACGGGAGGCGGTCGCCTCGGCGCTGGCGTCGTTCGACGGTGTGCTGGCGCTCGGCGGGGGCGCGATCCTGGCGCCCGCCACGCGGGAACTGCTGGCCGGGCACACGGTGGTGTACCTGTCGGTGGAGCTCTCCGACGCCGTATCCCGGGTCGGGCTCGGCGCGGGCCGCCCGCTGCTGGCGATCAACCCGCGGGCGACGCTGAAGTACCTGCTCGACCAGCGCCGGCCGTTCTACGAGGAGGTGGCCACCGTGACGGTGGTGACCGACGGGCGCGACCCGGAGGAGATCGCGACGGAGCTGGTGGCGAAGCTGTGACACTCATCGACGTCAAGGACTACTCGGTCGAGATCGGCCGGTCCCTCGCCGACCGGGTGCCCCCGCTGGTGAAGGGCGCCAGCCAGGTCGCCGTGCTGTATGCCGCGCCGGTCCGCGGCCACGCCGACGCGGTCGCGGAGGCCCTGCGCGGCGCCGGGCACGCCGTGCTGCCCATCGAGATCCCCGACGCCGAGGCCGGCAAGGACATTTCGGTCGCGGCCCGCTGCTGGGACGAGCTCGGTGCCGCCGCGTTCACCCGGTCCGACGCCGTCGTCGGCGTGGGCGGCGGTGCGGTGACGGACCTGGCCGGCTTCGTCGCCGCGTGCTGGCTGCGGGGCGTGCGTGTCGTGCAGGTGCCGACGAGCCTCCTCGGCATGGTCGACGCCGCCGTCGGCGGCAAGACCGGCATCAACACGGCCGCCGGCAAGAACCTCGTCGGCGCGTTCTACCCGCCGGCCGGGGTCGTCTGCGATCTGTCCACATTGGACACCCTGCCGGAGGACGACCTGCGCGCCGGGATGGCCGAGGTCGTCAAGTGCGGGTTCATCGCCGACCCGGCGATCCTCGACCTGGTCGAGGCCGACCCGGCCGCGGCGCTCGACCCGCGCGGGACGGTGTTGCCGGAGCTGGTCGAGCGGGCGGTCGCGGTGAAGGCGCGGGTGGTGTCCGCGGACCTGCGCGAGTCGGGCCTGCGCGAGATCCTCAACTACGGGCACACGCTCGGGCACGCGATCGAGCGGCGCGAACAGTACCGCTGGAAGCACGGCCACGCGATCAGCGTCGGCCTGGTTTATGCCGCCGCGCTGGGCCGCCTGACCGGCCGGCTCTCGCCCGAGGTCGCCGACCGGCACCGCACGGTGCTCGAGTTGCTCGGCCTGCCGGTGACCTACCCGGCCGACGCGTGGCCGGAGCTGCACGCGGCGATGCGGGTCGACAAGAAGGCCCGTGGCGCGCTGCTGCGGTTCGTGGTCCTCGACGGGCTCGCCGAGCCGGGCACCCTCGAAGGGCCGTCCGACGAGCTGCTGGTCGAGGCGTATCAGGACGTCGCCGGCACCAGCACGGGCAGCGGCGGGCGCAGCCTGAGGTAGAGCAGGCCGGCCACGGTGCCGATCACCGCGGCGACGATCGCCTCCGGGTAGCCGGGTGCCCCGAACGGCAGCAGGAACAGGGCCAGGCAGACGCAGCCCCAGACCGCCGCCGGCGGCACCCGGCGCAGGCCGGCGGCGAGCGGGACGACCGGCCACAGCAGGTACCACGGATGCACGACGGGCCCGAAGAGAACGATCGCGCTCAGGGCCAGGCCCAGGCCGGCGACCGGATTCGGGGCGCGCAGCAGCGCCCAGCCGGCGATGAGGCAACCGATGCCCGCCGCCACGGTCCGCACCACATGCGTCGCATCGGCCCAGCCGGCCCCGGCGAGCAGCATGCCGAGGTCGGTACTGAACGACAGCCCGTTGCGGACCGTTGTCGGGGTCCGTAGCGCGCCGACCCAGCCCAGCCCGAGCCCGGCGGCGAGTTGTAGCGAGACCAGCGCGGCCGCGCCGCCGGCGACGATGCGCGCCCACGCGCCCGGGCACAGCGCGACGAGCGCGACGAAGGCCAGCGCCGCCGGCACCTTGATCAGGGTCGCCGCGGCGACCAGGGCGGTCGCGAGCAGCGGCCGGTTGCGCACCGCGGAGTACAGCCCCGCGGCGACCAGCCCGATCATCAGCGCGTCGTTGTGCACCCCGGCGACCAGGTGCAGCAGCAGGAGCGGGTTCAGCGCGCCGAACCACAGCGCGCGCTGCGGCGGCACGCCGAACCGCGCGGCGATGCCCGGCAGGCAGAACACGACGAGTGCGACACCCACGAGCGCGACGAGCCGCAGCGCCCACACCCCGGCGACGGCACGGTCGCCCGTGACCTCCACCACCGCGGCCGCGGCACGCAGGAAGACCGGGCCGTACGGCGCCGGGGTGTCCTGCCAGATCTGCGGCACCTGGGCGGCGAGCGGCCCGCCGAGCGCGGACGGGCCGAACCGGTACGCGTCCAGGCCGTCGCGCACCATCGCACCCTGTGCGAGATAGCTGTACACGTCGCGGCTGAACATCGGCGGGGTCAGCGCCAGCGGCGCCGCCCACCAGAGCATGGTCCGGACGAGGTCGGCCGGGCGCTGCTCGTCGAGCGACGGGCGCAACCGCAGCCAGGCGCCGCACAGCAGGGCCAGCCCGAGATAGGCGCTCGCGACGGCCACCAGCGGGAACGCCCGTAACTCCCGCACCACCGGCCAGTGCCCGAACGGGTCCTGCTCGGGGAGCGCGCCGGCCGCGACGCCGCCGATGGCGATCGCGACGCTTCCGGCGAAGCCGAGGGTACGGTTGGTGGTGAGGTCCGGTCGTCCCACCCGGGCACGCTGGCAGAGTCAAGTGTCACGACAGAAACGTCAGGGTGAACAGGTGTCACCCTGCGCTGTACACTGCTTCGGGCCAATTTCCGCATTGCCGATACACTGCACCGGGCTTTTTTCCGCCGGCGGACGCCGCACGGACCAATCGACGAAAGTGACGTCTATCCACATGGCAACCACGAACGACCTGAAGAACGGCCTGGTGCTCAACCTCGACGGCGACCTCTGGACCGTCGTGGAGTTCCAGCATGTCAAGCCGGGCAAGGGCGGCGCGTTCGTGCGGACCACGCTGAAGAACGTGCTCTCCGGCAAGGTGGTCGACCGCACGTTCAACGCGGGGACCAAGGTCGACACCGCCACCGTCGACAAGCGCACGATGCAGTACCTCTACGTCGACGGCGAGGACTACGTCTTCATGGACCTGGAGACGTATGAGCAGATCTCCGTCCCGGAGGGCACGGTCGGCGAGGGCACCAAGTTCCTGCTGCCGGAGGCCGAGGTGATCGTGGCCACGCACGAGGGTGTGCCGCTCTACGTCGAGCTGCCGACCTCCGTGATCCTCGAGATCACCTACACCGAGCCGGGCCTGCAGGGCGACCGTTCCACCGGCGGCACCAAGCCCGCGACCGTGGAGACCGGCGCCACCGTCAACGTCCCGCTGTTCATCTCGACGGGTGAAAAGATCAAGGTCGACACGCGCGACAGCCGCTACCTGGGCCGGGCCTGATCACGGTGTCGTTCTCTGGGGGATCCTTCCTCGGCGGCGACGTCACCGCGCAGATGACCGCGCGGCGGAAGGCCCGCAAGCGCGCTCTTGACGTGCTGTACCAGGCCGACCTGCGCGGTGAGTCGCGTGGGTCGGTCCTGACGGCCTATGTCGCGAACCTGGAAGAGCCGAAGCCGGCCTACCTGCCGTACACGGTCCGCCTGGTCGAGGGTGTCGAGTCGCACGCGGCCCGCATCGACGAGCTGCTGTCGAGCTACGCCGAGGGCTGGACGCTCGACCGCATGCCGGTGGTGGACCGCAACCTGGCCCGCATCGCGGTGTACGAGCTGCTGTACAACGACGAGATCGACAACCCGGTGGCCATCACCGAGGCGGTCGAGCTCGCCGAGACCCTGTCGACGGACGACTCCCCGAGGTTCCTCAACGGCATCCTGGGCCGCATCGCCGACTACGCCACCTGACCCGGCCGGCCCGGCCGCCAGCCGGCGGCCATGAGCGCGGCGCGTAGCTGGCGGGCCACGTCGGCCGGCTCGTGCCGCACCTGCCAGGCGGTGAAGCGCAGCAGACGGGCGCCCGCGATGGCGAGGTCGTTGTGCTGGCGCATGTCGGCCGCCCAGGCGCGGACCTCCATGTGCTGGCTGCCGTCGATCTCGACGTGTATCCCGTAGTCGTCGAACAACGCGTCCCGGTAGCGCTTCCGGCCGGCGCTGTCGCGGCGCACGACCTGCCGGCTCGGCTCGGGCAGGCCGTTGCGCCGGCACAGGTCGAGAAACTCGATTTCCGAGACGGACTCGGAGCCGCCCGCGGCGCTCTCCGCCGCTCGATGGATGAGTTGTTCGCGCCGCACGCCGCGCATCCGGGCCAGCACCGTGTGGACCTCGTCACCGGCGACCAGCCGCTGCTGGAATCCGGCCGCGATCACGGCGGCGGCTTCGCTGTCGTCGTGTGCCCATTGCGCCGCGTCGACCAGTGCCCGTGCAGCGGTGGTCACGGGCGGGACGGAGCCTGCGAGAGCGTGCTCGACCGGCAGGCACCTGGTGCGCCGGACGGCGGTTTCGGGCAGCGCGATCACGCGTCGGCTGAAGGGGATGAGGATCTCCGTGTAGGGCTTCGGGTAGCCCTTGAGCCCGAGGGCCTCGAGTGCGCTGAACCCTGCCAGGACCCCGCGGGTCGCCAGGATTGCGATCCAGCGCCGCTGTGCGAGTCCGATCGACCCGGTCATCGCGACGTAGACCGAACGGTGGGCTCGTTGCCAGCGGCCGGTTTCGACACGGTGGCGGATGGCGCCGGGCGAGAGGTGCCGCAGGGCCTGCGTGCGGGAGATCACCCAGTGCTGGCGGAAGAGCAGATGCTCAAGTGGGTCGTCGCCGCGCGGCGGGTCGCGCTCGGCCGAGTTCCAGCTCATCCGCCGACCCTGCCACCGTGCATCGCCGGCCGGCTGCCCCTGTGGACAACCGGGATTGACCTTGGAAGATCCTGGTAGCCAGGGCTACCACGATCTTCCAAGGTCAACTTGGGGGTCGAAAGAGGGGCCGCCGGCGGCGGCCCCTCTTGAAGGCGTCAGCTCTGGAACAGGCTGCGCGGGTCGGTGACCAGCACACCGTGCTCGTTCAGGCGCTCGACCAGGCCCGACGGCGAAGCGTCGTAGACGATCGCCAGGGCGCGCAGGTCGTCGGCGCGGATGGAGAGCACGCGGCCGTTGTAGTCGCCCCGCTGCTGCTGGATGGCCCGCGCGTACCGCGCCACGTAGGCCAGGTCCTCGGCGCCGGCGTCGTAGAGGCGCTCCAGGTCGAGGACGATCTTGTTGGTGGGCTCATGGCGCACGCCGCTGCCCTCGGGGAGCAGTTCGGCGACGGGGACGCGGTAGAACTCGGCCAGCTCGGCGAGGCGCGAGACCGTGACGGCACGGTCGCCGCGCTCGTAGGAACCGACGACGACGGCCTTCCAGCGCCCGGCCGACTTCTCCTCGACACCCTGCAGAGACAGCCCCTGCTGCTGTCGGATGGAACGCAGGCGAGCACCAAGAGACTTGGCGTACTCAGACGGCATACGGACACTCCCAGTCACTGGCCTGAGGGGTTTCCCCAGCGATCGCTACGGAGCGTGACCGTAACTGGCATCTGACGCGTGGTCAAGTGGTCGAGACCCTTCCGTTGCCCTGGTCAGGGCGGTTGTTAGGGTTGTTGCCGTTCGACGTCCTTTAACGACCCGTCCGGTGAGGCGGGGAAGGAGGTCTGGTTTGTCGTCCGCGACGACCGGCGCTGAGCTGGGAAAAACCATCCTGACTGCGGCAGATGTCGCCCGGGTGGTTGACCGGATTGCCCATCAGATTCTGGAAAAGACGTCCGGAGCGGCCGAAACGGTCCTGCTGGGCATACCTACCCGGGGTGTTCCGCTCGCCAGGCGGCTGGCCACCCGGATCGCCACTTTTGAAGGCACTGAGATCCCGGTCGGTGTGTTGGACATCACGCTCTATCGGGACGATCTTCGCCTTCAGGCCACCCGTGCGGTTGGTCACACCGAAATCCCGCCCGGAGGGCTCGACGGCCGCCGGGTGATCCTCGTCGACGACGTGCTCTTCTCCGGCCGCACGGTCCGCGCCGCGCTCGACGCGCTCAAGGACCTGGGCCGCCCACGTGCCGTCCAGCTGGCGGTGCTCGTCGACCGCGGCCACCGCGAGCTGCCGATCCGGGCCGACTACGTCGGCAAGAACATCCCGACCTCGATCGAGGAGAACGTCCGGGTGCTGACCGCGGAGCACGACGGTACCGACGCCGTGCTCATCCAGCCGAAGGAGCGGAAGGCATGATCAAGCACCTGCTCAGCGCCGCCGACCTGGACGCGGCGACCGCCACCCAGGTCCTGGACACCGCGGAGGAGATGGCCAGCCTCGCCGCGCGTGAGGTCAAGAAGCTGCCGACCCTGCGCGGCCGCACGGTGGTCAACCTGTTCTACGAGGACTCCACCCGGACCCGCATCTCGTTCGAGGCGGCCGCGAAGCGCCTCTCCGCCGACGTCATCAACTTCTCCGCCAAGGGCTCCAGCGTGTCCAAGGGCGAGAGCCTCAAGGACACCGCGCTGACCCTGCAGGCCATGGGCGCCGACGCGGTGGTCATCCGCCACCCGGCCAGCGGCGCGCCGCACCGGCTGGCGAACTGGGTGGCGGGCAGCGTGGTCAACGCCGGCGACGGCACCCACGAGCACCCGACCCAGGCGCTGCTCGACGCCTACACCATGCGCAGCCGCCTCAAGCGCCTCGCCGGCCTCAACGTCGCCATCGTCGGCGACGTGCTGCACTCGCGGGTCGCCCGCTCCAACGTCCAGCTGCTGCACACCCTGGGCGCGAAGGTGACGCTCGTCGCACCGCCGACCCTGCTGCCGGTCGGCGTGGGGGCGTGGCCGGCGCAGACGAGCTACGACCTCGACGCCGTGGTTCCGGACTCCGACGTCGTCATGATGCTGCGGGTCCAGCGGGAGCGGATGAACCAGGCGTACTTCCCGTCGGAGCGCGAATACGCCCGGCGGTACGGCTTCGACCTGCCGCGGATGCGCCGCCTGCCGGAGCACGCGATCATCATGCACCCAGGACCGATGAACCGCGGCATGGAGATCGCGCCCGAGGTCGCCGACTCCGCCCGCTCCACGATCGTCGAACAGGTCGCCAACGGCGTGTCCGTGCGGATGGCCGTCCTCTACCTGCTGCTGGGAGGCAAGTCGTGATCATCACCAACACGCACCTCGGCGAGATCCACGTCGAGGACGGGGTGATCGTCCGGATCGACCCGGAGAAGAAGGGTGAGCTGGTCGCGCTGCCCGGCCTGGTGGACCTGCACACCCACCTCCGCGAGCCCGGCCGCGAGGACGCCGAGACGGTCCAGTCCGGCTCCCGGGCCGCCGCCCTCGGCGGATACACGGCCGTCTGCGCGATGGCGAACACGTCCCCGGTCGCCGACACCGCCGGCGTCGTCGAGCAGGTCTGGCGCCTCGGCCGTGAGGCCGGCCTGGTCGACGTCCAGCCGATCGGCGCGGTCACCGTCGGGCTCGCCGGCGAGCAGCTCGCCGAGCTCGGCGCCATGGCCGACTCGGCCGCCCGCGTCCGGGTGTTCTCCGACGACGGGCACTGCGTCAGCGACCCGCGGCTCATGCGCCGCGCCCTGGAATACGTGAAGGCGTTCGACGGCGTCATCGCCCAGCACGCCGAGGAGCCGCGGCTCACCACTGGCGCGCAGATGAACGAGGGTGAGGTCGCGGCACGGCTCGGACTCGTCGGCTGGCCGGCGGTCGCCGAGGAGGCGATCATCGCCCGTGACGCGCTCATGGCCGGCCACGTCGGGGCGCGGCTGCACATCTGCCACGTCTCCACCGCGGGCAGCGTCGAGCTGATCCGCTGGGCCAAGTCCAAGGGCTGGCGGGTCACCGCCGAGGTGACGCCGCACCACCTGCTGCTCACCGAGGACCGCGCCACGCAGTACGACCCCGTCTTCAAGGTCAACCCGCCGCTGCGCACCCAGGCCGACGTCGAGGCGCTGCGCGCGGGCCTGGAGGACGGGACGATCGACTGCGTCGCCACCGATCACGCGCCGCACAGCGTCGAGGACAAGGAGTGCGAGTGGGGGTACGCACGCCCCGGCATGCTCGGCCTTGAGACGGCGCTCGCGATCGTGGTCCAGACCATGGGACCGCAGTGGGACCGCGTCGCCGAGTGGATGTCGGCGGCGCCGGCCCGCATCGCCGGGCTGGCCGGCCACGGCAACCCGGTCGAGGTGGGGCAGCCGGCCAACATCGCGCTGTTCGACCCCGGCGTGACGTGGACCGTCGACCCGACGGCCCTCGCCAGCCGGTCACGCAACACCCCCTATGCCGGAATGGAACTGCGCGGCCGCATCGTGGCGACCTACCTGCGCGGCGAGCCGACGGTACTGAACGGAAAGGCCACGCGGTGAAGCGGAGAGAGGCACTGCTCGTCCTCGAGGACGGTCGCACCTTCCGGGGTGAGGCCTTCGGCAGCATCGGTGAGACGTTCGGCGAGGCGGTCTTCAACACCGGCATGACCGGCTACCAGGAGACGCTGACCGACCCGTCGTATCACCGACAGGTCGTGGTGCAGACCGCGCCGCAGATCGGCAACACCGGCGTCAACGGCGAGGACGACGAGTCCGACCGGATCTGGGTCGCCGGTTACGTCGTGCGTGACCCGTCGCGCTCCTACTCCAACTGGCGTGCCGCGGGCAGCCTGGCGGACCGGCTCGCCGTCGAGGGTGTCGTCGGCATCAGCGGCATCGACACCCGCGCCCTGACCCGGCACCTGCGCGAGCGCGGCGCCATGCGGGTCGGGGTGTCCAGCGTCGACGACGACCGCGACGGGCTCCTCGAGCGGGTCCGTCAGCAGCCGGCGATGCTCGGCGCCGACCTGTCCGCCGAGGTGACCACGCCGCAGCGGTACACCGTGGAGGCACAGGGTGAGCACCGGTTCACGGTCGCCGCGATCGACCTGGGCATCAAGCGCAACGTCCCGCGCCGGCTCGCCGCCCGCGGCGTGACCACGCACGTGCTGCCGGCCTCGACGACGCTCGCGGAGATCAAGGAGCTCGGGGCCGACGCGGTCTTCTTCTCGCCCGGCCCGGGCGACCCGGCGACCGCCGACGGCCCGGTCAAGCTCGCCAAGGACGTGATGACGGAACGGATCCCGCTCTTCGGCATCTGCTTCGGCAGCCAGATCCTGGGCCGGGCGCTGGGCTTCGGCACGTACAAGCTCGGCTACGGCCACCGCGGCATCAACCAGCCGGTGCTGGACCGTAAGACCGGCAAGGTCGAGGTCACCAGCCACAACCACGGCTTCGCCGTCGACGCGCCCCTCGACGGGCAGGTCGAGACGGAGTTCGGCGCCGTCGAGGTGAGCCACATCTGCCTCAACGACAACGTCGTGGAGGGACTGCGCTGCCTGGAGGTCCCGGCGTTCACCGTGCAGTACCACCCGGAGGCGGCAGCGGGGCCGCACGATGCGGATTACCTGTTCGACCGATTCGCGGAGTTGATGAACACCAATGCCTAAGCGGACCGACCTCCGGCATGTCCTCGTCATCGGCTCCGGCCCGATCGTCATCGGCCAGGCGTGCGAGTTCGACTACTCCGGCACCCAGGCGTGCCGTGTGCTGCGGGCCGAGGGCCTGCGGGTCAGCCTGGTCAACAGCAACCCGGCGACCATCATGACCGACCCCGAGTTCGCCGACGCCACCTACGTCGAGCCGATCACCCCGGAGTTCGTCGAGCAGGTGATCGCCAAGGAGCGCCCCGACGCGCTGCTGGCCACGCTCGGCGGGCAGACCGCCCTCAACACCGCCGTCGCGCTGCACGAGGCGGGGGTGCTCGAGAAGTACGGCGTGGAGCTCATCGGCGCCGACATCGACGCCATCCGCCGCGGCGAGGACCGCCAGCTGTTCAAGGACATCGTGGCGCGCGCCGGCGGCGAGACCCCGCGGTCGCGGGTCTGCCACTCGATGGAGGAGGTCCACGAGACCGTCGCCGAGCTGGGGCTGCCCGTGGTCATCCGGCCGTCGTTCACGATGGGCGGCCTCGGCTCCGGCATGGCGCACACGGCCGAGGACCTCGACCGGCTCGCGGGCGGCGGCCTGGCCGCCTCCCCGGTGCACGAGGTGCTCATCGAGGAGAGCGTGCTCGGCTGGAAGGAGTACGAGCTGGAGCTGATGCGCGACAAGCACGACAACGTGGTCGTCGTCTGCTCCATCGAGAACGTCGACGCGATGGGCGTGCACACCGGCGACTCGGTGACCGTCGCGCCCGCGATGACGCTGACCGACGTCGAGTACCAGCGCCTGCGGGACCTCGGCATCGCCGTGCTGCGCGAGGTCGGCGTCGACACGGGCGGCTGCAACATCCAGTTCGCGGTGCACCCGAGGACCGGCCGCCTGGTCGTCATCGAGATGAACCCGCGGGTGTCGCGCTCCAGCGCCCTGGCGAGCAAGGCCACCGGCTTCCCGATCGCGAAGATCGCGGCGAAGCTCGCCATCGGCTACACGCTCGACGAGATCCCCAACGACATCACGCTCAAGACGCCGGCCGCGTTCGAGCCGGCGCTCGACTACGTCGTGGTGAAGATCCCGCGCTTCGCGTTCGAGAAGTTCCCGGTCGCCGACGCCGAGCTCACCACCACGATGAAGTCGGTGGGCGAGGCGATGTCGCTCGGCCGTACCTTCACCGAGGCGCTCGGCAAGGCGATGCGCTCGCTGGAGACCAAGGCCGCGGGCTTCTGGACCACACCCGACAAGACCGGCACGTCGGCCCTGGAAGACCTGCGGGTGCCGCACGACGGGCGGCTCTACACCGCGGAGCTCGCGCTGCGGCAGGGGCACAGCGTGGCCGAGGTCGCCGAGGCCTCCGGATTCGACCCGTGGTTCGTCGACCAGCTCGCCGCGCTCGTCGACCTGCGCGCGGAGATCATCAGCGCGGCCGTGCTCGACGAGCCGCTGCTGCGCCGGGCCAAGCGGGCCGGGCTCTCCGACCGGCAGATCGCGGCGCTGCGGCCCGAGTTCGCCGGCGAGGACGGCGTGCGCACCCTGCGGCACCGGCTCGGGCTGCGGCCGGTCTACAAGACGGTGGACACCTGCGCCGCCGAGTTCGCGGCCGGCACGCCGTACCACTACAGCACCTACGAGGACGAGACCGAGGTCACGCCGTCGGACCGGCCCAAGGTGATCATCCTGGGCTCCGGACCGAACCGCATCGGCCAGGGCATCGAGTTCGACTACTCGTGCGTCCACGCGGTCATGGCGCTGCGCGCCAAGGGCTACGAGACGGTCATGGTCAACTGCAACCCGGAGACGGTCTCCACCGACTACGACACCGCCGACCGGCTCTACTTCGAGCCGCTCACCTTCGAGGACGTCCTCGAGGTGTTCCACGCCGAGGACGAGTCCGGCCGCGAGGCCGGCGGCCCGGGTGTCGTCGGGGTGATCGTGCAGCTGGGCGGGCAGACCCCGCTCGGCCTCGCCGACCGGCTCTACCGCGCCGGCGTGCCGATCGTCGGTACCTCGCCCGAGGCCATCGACCTCGCCGAGGACCGGGGGCTGTTCGGCAAGCTGCTCACCGAGGCCGGCCTGCGGTCCCCGGCGCACGGCACCGCGACCACGTTCGCCGAGGCGAAGCGGATCGCCGACGAGATCGGCTACCCCGTGCTGGTCCGGCCGTCGTACGTGCTGGGCGGCCGCGGCATGGAGATCGTCTACGACGAGCCGACGCTGCGCGAATACATCGGCCGGGCGACCGAGATCTCCCCGGCGCACCCGGTGCTCGTCGACCGGTTCCTCGACGACGCCATCGAGATCGACGTCGACGCGCTCTGCGACGAGACCGGCGAGGTGTACCTCGGCGGCGTCATGGAGCACATCGAGGAGGCCGGCGTCCACTCCGGCGACTCCTCGTGCGCGCTGCCGCCGATCACGCTCGCCGCGGTACACCTCGCGGAGGTGCGCCGGTACACGGTGGCGATCGCCCGCGGGATCGGCGTGCGCGGCCTGCTCAACGTGCAGTACGCGCTGAAGGACGACGTGCTCTACGTCCTGGAGGCCAACCCGCGCGCGTCGCGCACCGTGCCGTTCGTGTCGAAGGCCACGGCGGTGCCGCTGGCGAAGGCCGCGGCGCGGATCGCGCTCGGCGCCACGATCGCGCAGCTGCGGGCCGAAGGGCTGCTGCCGGCCGAGGGCGACGGCGGGGACCTGCCCGACGGCGCGCCGATCGCGGTGAAGGAGGCGGTGCTGCCGTTCAAGCGGTTCCGCACCGCCGAGGGCAAGGGCGTCGACAACCTCCTCGGCCCGGAGATGAAGTCCACCGGCGAGGTCATGGGCATCGACACGTACTTCGGGCACGCCTTCGCCAAGTCCCAGGCGGCCGCCTACGGCTCGCTGCCGACCGCCGGCACCGTGCTGGTGACCGTCGCCAACCGGGACAAGCGGGGGATCGTGTTCCCGGTCAAGCGCCTCGCCGACCTGGGCTTCGCGATCGTCGCCACGGCCGGCACCGGTGAGGTCCTGCGCCGGTACGGCGTCGCCTGCGAGATCGTGCCCAAGCACTACGCGGAGCCCGGGCAGGGAGCGCGCAACGCGGTCTCGCTCATCGCCTCGGGTGAGGTCGACCTGGTGATCAACACCCCGCAGGGCTCCAGCGGGCGCATGGACGGCTACGAGATCCGCAGCGCCGCTGTCGTCGCCGACATCCCGTGCATCACCACGCTGCCCGGCGCGGCGGCCGCGGTGATGGGCATCGAGGCGCTCCTGCGCGGCGAGATGACGGTCCGGCCGCTGCAGGAGCTGCACGCCGCCCTGCGCGAGGCGCGATGAGCGTATACGAGAGTGTCGTCCGTCCGGTCCTGTTCCGCTGGGCCGGCGGCGACGCCGAGTCGGTGCACGAGCGGACGCTGGGTGTGCTGGCGAAGGTGCCGGGCGTGCGGCGGCCGCACAGCCCGCCCGGCGCCCGCCGGACCGTGTTCGGCATCGACTTTCCCAACCCGGTCGGGCTCGCCGCCGGGATGGACAAGGACGGCCGCGCGCTGCGCGCCTGGCCCCGGCTCGGCTTCGGCTTCGTCGAGGTGGGCACCGTCACACGGCACGCGCAGCCGGGCAACGAGCGGCCGCGGCTGTTCCGCCTGCCGGAGCACGAGGCGATCGTCAACCGGATGGGCTTCAACAACGCCGGCGCGGAGGCCCTGGCCGCGCGGCTGCGGGCGCTGGGCCCGCTGCCGGTCCCGCTGGGGATCAGCCTCGGCAAGTCGAAGGTGACCCCGCTGACGGGCGCCGTCGAGGACTACGTCACGTCGTTCCGGCTGCTGTCCGACCTGGGCGCGTATTTCGCCGTCAACGTGAGCTCGCCGAACACGCCCGGGCTGCGCCAGTTGCAGGACAAGGCGCAGCTGTCGGCGCTGCTCGGCGCGCTGCGGTCGGAGAACCGCGCCGGCCGGCCGATCCTGGTGAAGGTCGCCCCCGACCTCACCGACGCGGCCCTGGGCGAGCTGCTCGACGTGTGCCTTGGGCTCGGCGTCGCCGGGCTCATCGCCACCAACACGACGATCGAGCGCCCGGTGCCGTTCGACGGGCCGGGCGGGCTGAGCGGGCGGCCGCTCGCGCCGCGCGCGCTGGAGGTCGTGCGGTTCGTGGCCAAGGAGAGCGGGCTGCCGGTGATCGGTGTGGGCGGGATCACCCGACCCGAGGACGCCCGGCGGATGCTCGACGCGGGGGCCAGCCTGGTCCAGCTGTATACCGGCTTCATCTATCACGGTCCGGGCCTCGTGCGGCGGGCCGTCGCGGCGACGAGGAGTGTGTGATGACCGAGCCGTTCGGGGCCCGTCTGCGGGCCGCCATGGACGCCCTGGGGCCGTTGTGCGTGGGGATCGACCCCCACCCCACCCTCCTGGCCTCCTGGGGCCTCTCCGACGATGTCAAGGGCCTGGAAGCGTTCAGTCAGACGGTGGTGGAGGCCCTGGCCGACCGGGTCGCGGTGATCAAGCCCCAGTCCGCCTTTTATGAGCGTTTCGGCTCCCAGGGCATAGCGGTCCTAGAGTCGACTATCCGACAGTTACGCTCGGCCGGAGCCCTTGTGCTTCTCGACGTGAAGCGGGGTGACATCGGCTCGACGGCCGCCGCGTACGCCGACGCCTACCTCGATCCGGCCTCTCCGCTCTGCGCCGACGCCATCACCGTCAGCCCGTATCTCGGCTTCGGCTCACTGCGGCCGATCGTGGAGAAAGCCCAGCAGAACGGGCTCGGCGCGGTTGTGCTCGCCCTCACCTCCAACCCCGAGGGCGCCGCGGTCCAGCGGGCCGTCGCGGCCGACGGGCGGACCGTCGCGCAGACCGTGATCGACGAGATTTCCCAGGTCAACGCGGGTGTGACACCGCTCGGCGACGTCGGCGTGGTCATCGGCGCGACCGTCGGGCCGACCGGCCACAATCTGATCAACCTCAATGGGCCGATCCTCGCGCCGGGCCTCGGCGCGCAGGGCGGACGGGCCGACGACCTCCGGCTCGTGTTCGGCGACGCCGTCCGCAACGTGCTCCCGTCGTGGTCCCGGGAAGTCCTCGGCGCCGGGCCGGATGTGGCCGCTTTGCGGTCCGCGGCGGAGCGGGCGCGTGACGCCTGCGCGTCCGCAATTGCGGTCACGGCCTGATCATCGAATCGGCACAGGCCGTCGATCTTGTCCTCTGACGTTGCCGAAATGGCTCCTGACCGCTAGTTTTCCCCGCGCTAGACCATCAACACTTTTTTTAGGGACCTGAGGAGACCTGGTGCCGCTCCCGTCACTGAGCCCGGAACAGCGCGCGGCCGCTTTGGAAAAGGCGGCTGAGATCCGAAAGGCTCGCGCTGAGCTGAAGGAGCAACTCAAGCAGGGCAAGACGACGCTTGCTGCCGTGATCGACCGTGCGGAGTCCGACGACGTCGTCGGAAAGCTCAAGGTCTCGGCTGTGCTGCAGGCGATGCCCGGCATCGGCAAGATCCGGGCAACGCAGATCATGGAGAAGCTGAAGATCGCCGAAAGCCGCCGCCTGCGCGGCCTGGGCGACCAGCAGCGCAAGGCACTGCTCGGGGAGTTCGCGGGCGGCAAGTGACTGCCCCCTGCGGTCCCCCCGGACCAGTGTGAGACCTCGACGCGCCCGGGCCTCGTGCCCGGGCGCGTCGGCGTTCCCGCCCGGTCGTTCACCCGGACGTTTCGGCGGGGCGCCTGTGCGTGGTGACACGCGCCACTCCGATCACGATCCGTGAGTGCCCGGCGGTGCCGGCGGACCGGCGGCACGACCACCCCGACCGGGGCGCAGCCGCTGCGGAGGCGGGTGGTCACGAACGGGTGTCGACGGCGACACCGAGGCCCGCGTCACGTCACTTCCGTCACTCATGGTGTAAGGTTGGCGGGTTCGTGAGCCGTCAATTGCGAAAGTATTGAGGTTGTTTCCGTGGCCGGAACCGTGGCAGACCCGCAGGGGATCACCAACCCGCCGATCGACGAGCTGCTCGAGAAGACGACGTCGAAGTATGCGCTGGTGATCTTCGCGGCGAAGCGTGCCCGTCAGGTCAATGCCTACTACAGCCAGCTCGGCGAAGGTCTGCTCGAATACGTCGGCCCGCTGGTCGAGACCACGCCGCAGGAGAAGCCGCTCTCCATCGCGCTCCGCGAGATCAACGGCGGTCTGCTGACCGCCGAGCGCATCGACGAGGCCTAGGCCTCGATGGACCAGCACGCCGAGGCGCGGCCGCGGGTCGTGCTCGGCGTCGCCGGCGGCATCGCCGCCTACAAGGCGTGTGAGCTGCTGCGACTGCTGACCGAGTCCGGCCACCGGGTGCGGGTCGTGCCCACCGCCGCGGCGCTCACGTTCGTCGGCGAGGCGACCTGGGCGGCCCTGTCCGGCCAGCCGGTCAGCACCGACGTCTGGACCGGCGCCCACGAGGTGCCGCACGTCCGCCTCGGCCGGGAGGCCGAGCTGGTGGTAGTCGCGCCGGCGACCGCCGACCTGCTCGCGAAGGCCGCCCACGGCCTCGCCGACGACCTGCTCACGAACACGTTGCTCACGGCCCGCTGTCCGGTCCTGTTCGCACCCGCGATGCACACCGAGATGTGGGAGCACCCGGCCACCCGCGCCAACGTCGCCACCCTGCGCGAGCGCGGTGCCGTGGTCCTCGAGCCGGCCGTCGGGCGGCTCACCGGCGCCGACACCGGCAAGGGCCGGCTGCCCGAGCCCGCCGAGATCTTCGCCGTCGCGACCCGCCTGCTGCGCCGCGGCGGCCTGCCGCAGGACCTCGCCGGACGGCACGTCGTCGTCACCGCCGGCGGCACCCGCGAGCCGATCGACCCGGTCCGGTTCATCGGCAACCGCTCGTCCGGCAAGCAGGGCTATGCGATCGCCCGCGCCGCCGTGGCCCGCGGCGCCCGCGTCACGCTGGTCGCAGCCAACGTGGCGCTGCCCGACCCGGCCGGCGCCGACGTGATCCGGGTGGAGACGACCGAGCAGTTGCGGAAGGCCACGCTCGCGGCGGCGGAGCGGGCCGACGCGGTGGTCATGGCCGCGGCCCCGGCAGACTTCCGGCCGGCGACGTTCGTCACCAGCAAGATCAAGAAGGTCGACGGCACCGCGCCGACCCTCGAGCTGGTCACCAACCCCGACATCGCCGCCGAGCTGGGCGCGGCCAAGCCCGAGGGGCAGGTGCTCGTCGCGTTCGCCGCGGAGACCGCCGATCTGGAGCGGGCCGTCGCCAACGGTCACGAAAAGCTGCTGAAGAAGCGTGCCGATCTGATCGTGGTCAACGAGGTCGGCGTCGACAAGACCTTCGGCGCCGAGCGCAACCAGGCGGTGATCCTCGGCGCGGACGGCAGTCGCGACGCGCTGCCCGAACTGTCCAAAGACGACCTTGCCGATAGGATTTTGGATCGGGTTGCTGATCGTTTGCCCTGATCATGGTCGTTCCGGGTGAGAGTCCCGGGTTGTTTCGCCCTGGGGCTTTGCCGTTTTACGAGTGGCAGGTCGTACACTCTGGCGGAGCCTGCTAACCGATCGCCGTACCCCTGAGGAGCACCATTGGCACGCCGCCTGTTCACGTCAGAGTCGGTCACCGAAGGTCACCCCGACAAGATCGCCGATCAGATCAGTGACGGTGTCCTCGACGCGCTCCTCGCGCAGGACGCCCGCAGCCGGGTCGCTGTCGAGACGCTGATCACCACCGGCCAGGTCCACGTCGCCGGTGAGGTGACGACCAGTGCGTACGCCGACATTGCCAAGATCGTCCGCGAGACGATCCTGGGCATCGGCTACGACTCGTCGAAGAAGGGCTTCGACGGCGCTTCCTGCGGTGTCAGCGTGTCCATCGGCTCCCAGTCGCCCGACATCGCGCAGGGTGTCGACTCGGCGATCGAGGTTCGTGAGGGTGCCGGCGCGGACGACCTCGACCTTCAGGGCGCCGGCGACCAGGGCATGATGTTCGGCTTCGCGTGCAACGAGACCCCCGAGCTCATGCCGCTGCCCATCGCGCTCGCGCACCGGCTCGCCCGTCGCCTGTCCGCGGTCCGCAAGGACGGCACCATCCCCTACCTGCGGCCCGATGGCAAGACCCAGGTCACCATCGAATACGACGGCCTGCGCCCCGTCCGCCTGCACACCGTCGTGGTGTCCAGCCAGCACGCGCCCGACATCTCGCTCGAGTCGCTGCTGACCCCGGACGTCCGCGAGCACGTCATCGCCCCCGAGCTCGAGGGCCTGGGCCTGGAGACCGACGGCTACCGGCTGCTGGTCAACCCGACCGGCCGCTTCGAGATCGGTGGCCCGATGGGCGACGCCGGCCTGACCGGCCGCAAGATCATCGTCGACACCTACGGCGGCTACGCCCGCCACGGTGGCGGCGCGTTCTCCGGCAAGGACCCGTCCAAGGTCGACCGCTCCGCGGCCTACGCGACGCGCTGGGTGGCCAAGAACGTTGTGGCGGCCGGCCTGGCCGACCGCTGCGAGGTCCAGGTCGCCTACGCGATCGGCAAGGCCCACCCGGTCTCGCTGTTCGTCGAGACCTTCGGCACCGAGGTCGTGCCGGTCGAGCGCATCGAGAAGGCCATCAACGAGGTCTTCGACCTGCGCCCGGCGGCCATCATCCGCGACCTCGACCTGCTCAAGCCGGTCTACCGGCAGACCGCGGCCTATGGCCACTTCGGCCGTGAGCTGCCCGGCTTCACGTGGGAGCAGGCCACCCGCACGGCGGAGCTGAAGTCCGCCGCAGGCGCCTGACCGCCCGCACCAGTCCCACGACGTTGGCCGACCAGTCCGAGCATCGGACGGGTCGGCCAACGTTCTTCGGGACCCCGGATTTGCCGGCTTCCACCGCCGAGGCTTCGACGCACGACGATGTTTTCCACTTGGCAACGGGTCGCGCGGCGTCTATTCGAGGGGCTGCCTCCGAGTCGCGCGGCGATGCCACAAATCGGCACACGTCTATTGGAGTGGCGGTGGCGCCGGAAGGTGAGCCGTTCCCGGACAATGGCGGCCCGGATTCCGACGGGCTGTTTCCCGAATCCGAGGTGACACCGCCGGCCGGCCAGATCGCCGAGAATCCCCGCGCCGCCGCCGAGCGCATCGCCGGAAAGGCGGGCGCGGGCCGCACCGGCAAGGGCGGCCGGACGGGGGCCGCCGAGAAGCGGGCCGCCGCCGAGCTGCCGGTCGCGCGTGTCTGCGTCGACACCCCGCTGCCACACCTCGACCGGCCCTTCGACTACCTCGTCCCGGAGGCGGCCGACGGTGCGGCCCGGCCCGGCGTGCGGGTGCGGGTGCGGTTCGCGGGGCAACTCGTCGACGGCTTCCTGCTCGAGCGCGCCGCCGCCTCCGAACACGCCGGCCGGCTCGCGTTCCTCGACGGCGTCGTCTCGCCCGAGGTCGTCGCCGGTCCGGAGATCGTCGCCCTCGCCCGTGACGTCGCCGACCGCTACGCGGGGACACTCTCCGACGTGCTCCGGCTCGCCGTGCCGCCCCGGCACGCCCGCACCGAGGCCGCCGCGCGGCCGGCGCCGCCCGAGCCGTTCGCCGGGCCGGTCGACGCACGTGGCTGGCACCGGTACACGGCCGGCGCCGCCCTCGTCCGCGCCCTCGGCGACGGCAAGGCACCCCGCGCGGTGTGGACCGCCCTGCCCGGCGAGGACTGGCCGGCCCGGCTCGCCGAGACCGCCGCGGCCAGCCTCGCGGGTGGGCGCGGCGCGCTCGTCGTCGTGCCCGACGCACGTGACCTCGACCGGCTCGACACGGCCCTGACCTGGGTGCTCGGCGGCCCCGGGCACCACGTCGCCCTGTCCGCCGCGCTCGGGCCCGCCGAGCGGTACCGCAGGTTCCTCGCGGTGTCCCGGGGCAGCGCCCGGATCGTCATCGGCACCCGGGCCACGGCGTTCGCGCCGGTCGCCGACCTGGGTCTGGTCGTGATCTGGGACGACGGCGACGACCTGCACGCCGAGCCACGCGCCCCCTACCCGCACGCCCGGCAGGTCCTGCTCTCCCGCGCCGAGCAGACCGGCTGCGGGGTGATCGTCGGAGGCTTCGGCCGTACCGCCGAGGCACAGCAGCTCATCGAGACGGGCTGGGCCGTCGAGGTGGGCGCCGACCGCGACGTGCTGCGGCGGGCCATGCCCCGGGTGGTGACGACCGGCGAGCACGACCACCCGCGGGAGCCCGAGGCCGTCGCCGCCCGGCTGCCGTCCGTCGCGTGGCGGGCCGCCCGCGAGGCGCTGGCCCGCAACACCCCGGTCCTGATCCAGGTGCCGCGCCGGGGGTACATCCCGGTTGTCGCCTGCGCGGACTGCTTCACGCCGTCGCGCTGCGTGCACTGCTCCGGCCCACTCTTCCTGCCGTCGGCGAGCGAGGCGCCGGAGTGCCGGTGGTGCGGGCGGCCGTCCGCCGACCACACCTGCCCGGAGTGCGGCAGCCGGCGCCTGCGGGCCGCCGTCATCGGCGCCCGGCGGACGGCCGAGGAACTGGCCCGGGCGTTCCCCGACACCCCCGTGCGCACGTCCGGGCGGGACGAGGTGCTCGCCACGATCCCCGGCGGTGCCTCGCTCGTGGTGTCGACGCCCGGCGCCGAGCCCGTCGCCGACGGCGGATACGGGGCGGTGCTCCTCCTCGACACCTGGGCCCTGCTCACCCGGGCCGACCTGCGCGGCACCGAGGAGGCGCTGCGCCGCTGGATGGCCGCCGCCGCCTTGGCCCGCCGGGACGGGCAGGTGGTCGTTGTGGCCGAGGGCGGCCTCACGGTCGTCCAGGCGCTGCTGCGCTTCGACCCGGGCTGGCTCGCCGCGCGTGAACTCGCCGACCGGCGCGAGCTCGGCTTCCCCCCGGCGGTGCGGATCGCGGCGCTGACCGGTGTGCCGGCCGCGGTCGCCGAACTGCTCGCGGCGGCCCAGCTCCCGCCGGGCGCCGAGGTGCTCGGCCCGGTGCCGGTCTCGGCCGAGGGCCAGGAGCGGATGCTGGTCCGCACCGCCCGGTCCGCGGGCCGGGCACTGGCCCTGTCACTCAAGGCGGCGGCGGGGGTGCGCTCGGCCCGCAAGGCCCCCGACCCGGTCCAGATCCAGATCGACCCGCTCGACCTGCTGTAAGGCCGTGGACCGAGGGCGGCCCGCCCCTAGCCGAGCAGTGCCCTGATCGTCTCCACCAGCGGCGGGGCGCCATGGCGGTTGTCGACCTCCAGGTGGGGGACCGCCGGGGCGCGGTCCGGCGGGATCGCGGCCAGGAAGTCGTTCCAGTGGTCCAGCTTCTGGGTGTCGCGGTGGGAGCCGCGCGCGATCAGCCGTTCCCGCAGGGTCTGCGGATCCGACCGTACCCAGACCAGGTGCACCGGGTCGCCGCCCAGTTCGGCGACGAACGCGGCCCACCGTCGCGGGTCGGAGATCTGCCCGGTGAACGGGGCGGACAGCAGGACCGGGCAGCCGTGGCGGCGGATCTCCCGGGCCGTCGCGGCCAGCCCGGCGTATTCGTGGGTCTTGATGTTGGTGTCGTACCACGGACCCTCGCGCTCGCCGGGCGGGCGGCCCGCGGCGGCGAGCGTGGCGGCGACGAAGCTGCCGTAGACGGTGTCCTTGTCCAGGAGCGCCGGCGTGGGGGAGAGCAGGCCCAGCAGGACGTCGGCGACCGTCGACTTGCCCGCACCGGGCGGCCCCGCGATCACCCATACAGCCGCCGACCCGCTCACGCGCCCTCCGCTTCGCTCCGGACCGCTTATGCGACGAGCAGCTGGTTGGTGGCCAGCTCCCGGTACAGCTCGCTGGTCGCGGTCAGCTCCTCGTGCCGCCCGGCGGCGACGACCCGGCCGCCCTCCAGCACAACGATCTGGTCGGCGTCGACGACCGTCGAGAGCCGGTGCGCGACCACCACCATCGTCCGGTTCCGGGCCACGGTGTCGATCGCCTTGCGCAGGGCCACCTCGTTGCGCGCGTCGAGGTTCGACGTCGGCTCGTCCAGCAGCAGGATCGGCGGCGCCGCGAGCAGCGTCCGGGCGATCGCGAGCCGCTGCCGCTCGCCGCCGGACAGCAGCACGCCGCCCTCGCCGACCTGCGCGTCGAGGCCCTCCGGCGCCCGGGCGACGACGTCGTCGAGGTTCACCGCGTCGAGCACGGCGAGCATCTCGGCGTCGGTCGCCGCCGGCGCGGCCAGCCGCAGGTTCTCCCGCAGCGTGCCGGCCAGCACCGGGGCCTCCTGCTCGACGTACCCGAGCTGCGCGCGCAGGACCGCCCGCGGCAGGTGCCGCACGTCGGTCCCGGCGACCCGGACCGTGCCGGCCGTGACGTCGTAGAACCGCTCGACGAGCTGCAGCAGCGTGGACTTGCCGGCGCCGGAGGGGCCGACGAGCGCGGTCCGCGTCCCGTACGGCACCGTGAACGACACGTCGTGCAGCACCGGCCCGCTCGTGCCCGCGTAGCCGAACGTCACGCCCTCGAACGCGACCGCCACCGGCGCGTCGACGACGATGCGGGCCGAGCCGTCGTCGGCCTCCAGCGGTACCGCCAGGATGTCCTCCATGCGCTGCAGCGCGCCGAGGCCGGTCTGCAGCTGGGTGTACGCGTGGAGCGCCTGACCCAGCGGCATGACGAGGAAGAACAGGTACAGCACAAACGCGACGAGGTCGCCGACGGAGATCGTGCCGGCCGCCACACGGGCTCCGCCGACCCCGAGCAGCAACAGGAACGCCCCCTGGACCGCGGCGAAGCCGGCCGGCCCGACGAGCGCCTCCAGCCGCGCGATCCGCACGCCCGCGCGGTACGCCTCCTCGGCGCTCGTCTCGACGGTCCGGATCTCGCGCTCCTCGGCACCGGCCGCCCGGATCGTGCGGGCCGCCGAGAGCGCGCGCTCGACGGCGCTGGTCATCTCGCCGATGCGGGTCTGCGCGGCCTCCGAGGCGGGCCGCACCCGCCGGGAGAAGACGAGGGCGACGCTCAGCCCGAGCGCCAGGCCGGCGCCCGCGGTCAGGAACAGGACCGGGTCGAGCAGCATCATCGCGATCGCGGCGCCGACCACCATGACCGCCCCGGTGACGGTCTCGAACAGTCCCGACGTGACGACGGCCCGCAGCAGCGTGGTGTCGGCGCCGACACGGGACAGCAGGTCGCCGGTGCGCCGCTGGTCGTACTCGCTGATCGGCAGCCGCAGCAGGTGCCGCGTGAGGCGCCGCCGGGAGGTGAGGACGAGTCCCTCGGCCGTGCGCTGGAGCAGGTAGTCCCGCAGCGCGCCGAGCACGGCGCCGGCGGCCAGGACGGTCACGAGGACGGCGACGATTCGCGCGACGGCCTGCCGTGCCTGCAGCCCGTCGAGGACCTCCCGGGTCAGCAGCGGCTGGGTGAGCGTCGTGACCGCGCCCAGGAGGGAGAGGACCGCCACGACGGCGAGGGTCCCCCGGTGATGCTTCAGATAAGGCAACAGTGACCGCAGCCCGACGGCCGTCCGTTCATCCGCCACCGGTCAACCGTAGCGGTGCGCTCCTGAGCCGTCCCTGAGCCGCCGGCCGCGGAGCAGGACCAGCGCCGGGTGGCGCAGGACGGCCGGGGTCCGGCGCGGGTCGTCGGGCACCGCCACCAGGTCCGCCGGTGCGCCCTCCGTGAGGCCCGGGAAGCCGAGGTAGCGGCGGGCGTCCCAGCTCGCCGCGCCCACCGCCGCCGCGGCGGGCAGACCGGCCGCGATCAGGTGCTCGATCTCGGTCACCACGTCGCCGAAGTCCAGCGCGTCGGTGCCGGCGAGCACCGTCACGCCCAGCTCGTGGGCGGTCACCGTCGCCGTGCGCAGGCTGGCCACGCCGTCGAGGAACCACGCCTTGCGCTCGCCCTCCGGTTTCGTGCGGACGTCCGCGACCAGCGGCAGGAATCCGGACCAGGTCGGGGTCACGGCGCCGCCGCGGGCGGCCAGCGCCGTCAGCAGGTCCTCGGTGAGGTACCAGGCGTGCTCGATCGAGTCGACGCCGGCGAGGACGGCGTTGCGGGTGCCCTCCGCCGTCTGGCAGTGTGCCGCCACCCTGCCGCCGGCCGCGTGCACGGCGTCGCACAGCTCGGTCAGCATCGCCACCGGGGTTTTCGCGGTGAACGGCTCCCAGTCGCCGTAGGTCTTGCACCAGCCGTCGTTCGCCCGCGCCTGCGCGACGGCCGCGGCCGTCAGGTCGGCGGGCACGGACTGCGGCCCGTCGAGGCCCTCGAGGCCGGCCCAGGCCAGCCATTCGCCGGCCGTCACCAGCCGGGGCAGGCGGGGGTCGCCGCGCAGCCCGGGCGGGATCGGCGCACGGTGGCCGGGGACGCGCAGCAGGGTGGTGCCCGCCTCGGCGTAGGCCAGGGCGGCGCCGGTGAACCGGTCGGCGTCGAACGCCATCGTCGCCGGCTCGTGCCCCGGGTGCGAGTGGGCGTCCACCAGGCCGGGCAGCAGGTAGCCGCCGTCCAGGACCGTGGTCGCGCCGCCGGGCGGACGGACGAAGGTGAGCCGGTCGCCGAGGACCCAGATGTCACGGACGTCACCCTCCGGCAGCACGGTGCCACGCAGGTGCAGCGTCTCCATCCGGCCACACTAGACTTGATTGACCCGGATCAGATAAGAGGTGCCGCTTGACCGTCCAGTCCGTCCGCCTGTTCGGCGACCCGGTGCTGCGCACGCCCGCTGACGCGGTCGTCGACTTCGACAAGGAGCTGCGCAAGCTGGTCAGCGACCTGCTCGACACGATGCGCCAGCAGAACGGCACCGGCCTCGCCGCCCCGCAGATCGGAGTGGGCCTGCGGGTGTTCACCTTCGACGTCGACGACGTGGTCGGGCACCTCGTCAACCCGGGCCTGGAGTTCCCGGACGAGGAGGAGCAGGACGGTCCCGAGGGCTGCCTGTCGATCCCGGGTGTCTACGTCGACACGAAGCGCCGGCAGAACGTCATCGCCAAGGGCTTCAACCAGCACGGCGACCCGGTGCAGATCGTCGGCTCCGGGCTGATGGCCCGCTGCGCGCAGCACGAGACCGACCACCTCGACGGGGTGCTCTTCCTCGACCGGCTCGACGCCAACCGGCGCAAGCAGGCGATGAAGGAGATCCGGTCCGCGGAGTGGTACAACCCGGATGCGCCGCCGGTCGTCAAGGCCAGCCCGCACGGGCTGTTCGGCATCCGCTAGGAAGCATCGCCAGGAAGCAGAGGAAGCTGTTGAGGCTCGTCTTCGCGGGCACGCCGTCCGTCGCCCTGCCCGCCCTCGACGCCATCGCGGCCTCCGACCACGAGCTCGTCGCGGTCGTCACCCGGCCCGACGCGCCGTCCGGCCGGGGCCGCCAGTTGGTGCCGTCGCCGGTGTCCGCCTGGGCGACCGAGCGCGGCATCCCGGTGCTCACCCCGGCGAAGCCCCGCGAGCCGGAGTTCCTGGAGCGGCTCGCCGGGCTCGAGCCCGACTGCGTTCCCGTCGTGGCCTACGGCGCGCTCGTGCCGCGCACCGCGCTCGACATCCCGCGGTACGGCTGGATCAACCTGCACTTCTCGCTGCTGCCCGCCTGGCGCGGCGCGGCGCCGGTCCAGCACGCCGTGCTGCACGGCGACGACATGACCGGCGCGAGCGTGTTCCTGCTCGAGGAGGGTCTGGACACCGGGCCGGTGTTCGGCACCCTCACCGAGCCGGTCGGGCACCGTGACACCTCCGGCGACCTGCTCGACCGGCTCGCCGTGTCGGGCGCTGAGCTGCTGGTCCGGGTCCTCGACGGGATCGCGGCCGGCAACGTCACCGCGGTACCGCAGCCGCACGAGGGCATCTCGACCGCGCCGAAGCTGACGGTCGAGGACGCCCAGGTGCGCTGGGGCGATCCGGCGTTCGCCGTCGACCGGCGGATCCGGGCGTGCACCCCGGCGCCGGGCGCGTGGACGACGTTCCGCGGCGAGCGGCTCAAGCTCGGCCCCGTCACGCCGCTGACGGCGGCGACCGTCATCGGCGGCTCGCCGTCGCCCGGGACGGGTGAGCTGGTCGTGGAGCGCAACCGGGTGCTCGTCGGCACCGGCACCGTCCCCGTCGTGCTCGGCACCGTGACCGCGCCCGGCAAAAAGGCGATGCCCGCCGACGCGTGGGCCCGCGGCGCCCGCGTCGAGTCGGGGGAGCGGGTCTCTTGAGGTCACCGCGGCGCGGGCCCGGCGCACGGCCCGCAGGCGGGCGCGACGACCGGCTGGCCCGCCCGCCCCGGGGCGGGCGGCCCGCGATCGACCCGGCGCGCGAGGCGGCGTACGAGGCCGTGGCCGCCGTGCACCGCGACGACGCGTACGCCAACCTGGTCCTGCCCAGGATCCTGCGCGAGAGCGGCGTCTCCGGCCGGGACGCGGCGTTCGCGACCGAGCTGACCTACGGCACGCTGCGCCAGACGGGCACCCTCGACGCGATCGTGGCCGCTGCCGCCGACCGGCCCGTCGACCGCATCGATCCGCCGGTGCGGGACGCGTTGCGCGTCGGCGCCTACCAACTGCTGCACATGCGGGTCGGCGCGCACGCGGCCGTGGCGACGACCGTCGACCTGGTGCGCTCCCTGGTGCCGGGCGCGGCCGGCTTCGCCAACGCCGTGCTGCGCCGGATCGCCGAGGCGGACCGGTCCGGCTGGCTCGCCCGGCTGGCGCCCGCCGATCCCGTCGCCCGTGCCGCCCTCACCCACGCCCACCCGGAGTGGATCGTCCGGGCGTTCGTCGACGCGCTCGGCTCGCTCGACGAGGCGGAGCTCGCCCTCGACGCCGACAACCTGCCGCCGCCGGTGCACCTGTGCGCACGGCCCGGCCTGCTCGACCCCGCCGACCTCGCCGCCGCGCTGCCCGGCGCCTCCGTCGGGCGGTACTCGCCGTATGCCGTTGTCCTCACCGGCGGCGGCGACCCGGGTGCCGTGCCCGCCGTCCGCGACGGCCGCGCCCACGTGCAGGACGAGGGCAGCCAGTTGGTGGCGGCCGCGCTCGCCGGCGCGCCGCTCGACGGCCGCGACGACACGTGGCTCGACCTGTGCGCGGGCCCCGGCGGCAAGGCCGGCCTGCTCGGCGCGCTCGCCGCCCAGCGCGGCGCCCACGTCACCGCCGTCGAGATCGCCCACCACCGCGCCGCGCTCGTCGCGCAGGCGACCGCGGGCCTGCCGGTCTACACGATCAACGCCGACGGCCGCGACGTCGGCAAGGATCCGGACCTGCCGGCCGGGGGCTTCGACCGGGTGCTCGTCGACGCGCCGTGCACCGGCCTGGGCGCGCTGCGCCGCCGTCCGGAGGCCCGCTGGCGCCGCCAGCCGTCCGACCTGCCGCCGCTCACCCGGCTGCAGCGGGAGCTGCTGCAGTCGGCGTTCCGCGCGGTCCGCCCGGGCGGGCTGGTGGCCTACGTGACCTGCTCGCCGCACCAGGCGGAGACGGAGGTCTCGGTGACCGAGGCGGCCCGCCGCTCCGACGTCGACGTCGACCTGGTCGACGTCCGGCCCTACCTGCCGTCCTCGCTGCCGGAGGCCGGGACCGGGCCGACGGTGCAGCTCTGGCCGCACCGCCACGGCACCGACGCGATGTTCGTCGCGCTGCTCCGCCGCGCCGCCTGACCCGGCGAGCGAGGTCAGGGGAGGAGCGCCGCCACCGCGTCGCGGGAGCCGCAGGACTCCGCGATCAGGCGGTCGCGCTCGGCGAGCCAGGCGATGCCCAGGGACTCGCGGGTGGCGGCGTCGAGGTGCTCGCGGGCGTCGTTGAGCAGCGTCCGCTCCTCCTCGTCGACGTGGTGGGCCAGGGAGTTCGCCAGCTTGCCCAGGGCCCGGTCGAAGCCGGCGGAGAGCACGTCGTCGACGTCGAGCAGGGCGAGCAGCTTGCGGTGGCCGTCGACGTGCTCGTCCGCACCGTGCTCGACATGGTCGCCGACGTGGGTGCGCAGCTTGGGGTACACCTCCGACTCCTCCGCCGTCGCATGGCCGACGAGCAGGTCGGCGAACTCCTGACGGGTGGCCGGCCGGCGGGTGCGCAGGGTTTCGGGATCGGTGTCGCGGGCGCGCAGCCGGCGCAGGAGGCTCTCGAATCGGACATGATCGGCGATGATCGCGTCGACGACATCCATGTGGGCCATTCTCGCAGTCATCCCCGATCTCCCGCACAGTAGAGTGGGCGGGTGCCGGAACACTTGCTGATCGCGCCGTCGATTCTCGCCGCAGACTTCGCGCGGCTGGCCGACGAGGCCCGCGCGGTCGAGGGGGCGGCCGACTGGCTGCACGTCGACGTCATGGACTACCACTTCGTGCCCAACCTGACGATCGGCCTGCCGGTGGTGCAGAGCCTGCGCAAGGCGACGACGCTGCCGTTCGACTGCCATCTGATGATCGACGAGCCGGCCCGCTGGGCGACCGCCTACGCGGAGGCCGGGGCGTACAACGTGACGTTCCACGCCGAGGCCGCCACCGACCCGGTCGCGATCGCCAAGGACCTGCGCGCCGCCGGCAGCCGGGCGGGGCTCGCCATCGACCGGGACACCCCCGTCGAGGGTTACCTGGACCTGCTGCAGCACTTCGACCTGCTGCTCGTCATGACCATCAAGGCCGGCTTCGGCGGCCAGGCGTTCCTGCCGGAGCTGCTGGACAAGGTCCGCACGGCCCGCCGTCACGTCGACACCGGCCACCTGGAACTGCGCATTGAAGTCGACGGCGGGGTGGCCGAAGATACCATCGCGGCCTGCGCCGAGGCGGGTGCCGACACCTTCGTGGCCGGCACCGCGGTCTACGGCGCCGACGACCCGGCCGCCGCGGTGCGCAAGCTCCGCGCCAGAGCAGCGGCGGCGACGCGGTAGCGGCGGCGACACGGCGCCTGAGACGACACAGACGGGATCAGCGTGGGCGAGCCGGACGTCATCCTCGTGGTCGACGACGACGTCGACATCGCCCGTTTCATCGAGGTCAACCTCAAACTCGAGGGTTACGGGGTGCTGCTCGCCCACGACGGCGAGACCGCCCTGCAGCTCATCGCCGAGCACCAGCCCGCCCTGGCCGTCGTCGACTGGATGATGCCGCAGCTCGACGGGATCGAGCTGACCCGGCGGCTGCGGGCCGACCCGATGACCGCGCCGATGCCGGTGATCCTGCTGACCGCGCGCGGCCAGACCGCCGACAAGGTGCTCGGGCTGCAGGCCGGCGCCGACGACTACCTCGTCAAGCCGTTCGACACGCTCGAGCTCGTCGCCCGGGTGCGCTCCACGCTGCGGCGCAACCAGGAGAACCGCGAGGTGTCCCCGCTCACCGGCCTGCCCGGCAACAGCCGCATCCTGCGTGAGATCACCGACCGGGCCCGCGCCGGCAGCGACTTCGCCGTCTCCCACGTCGACATCGACCGGTTCAAGCCGGTCAACGACGTCTACGGCTTCGCGCGCGGTGACGAGTTCATCACCGCGCTGGCCCGCGCCCTGCACCGGGCCGTCGTCGAGGTCGGGCTGCCCCCGGCCTTCCTCGGGCACATCGGCGGCGACGACTTCCTCGTCGTGTGCACCCCCGACCAGCTCAAGGAGCTGCACACCAAGGCCATCCTGGAGTTCCAGAACGCCGCCGACGCCCTCTACAACCCGCTCGACTCGCAGCGCGGCTACATCGAGGTGGTCCAGCGCAACGGTGAGGTCCAGCAGGCCAACCTGGTGACCCTGTCGATCGGCGTCGCGATCGGCACGCCGTCGGGCAACGGACAGGTCACCGACCCGCGCGAGGTCATCTCGATCGCGACCGAGATGAAATCCGTGGCGAAGAAGCACCACGGCAACTACGTCGCCGTCGACCGCCGCGGTGTCGTCGGCCTGTGACGTATGTCCCCCGGTAAGGACCGGCTTCGTGTGGCAGACTCGGGAACGTACCCACCACGCGCTGGCGGGGCTCGGTGAAATTCCGAACCGGCGGTGACCGGCCTGAACAGGCCGGAAGCCCGCGACCCGGTCGAAGCCATCGACCGGTGGACCTGGTGTGAATCCAGGGCCGACGGTCATAGTCCGGATGGGAGTTCAGCGCGCGGATCCAGGGGTCGGTTCGTGCGCATCCGCGCAGGTCACCGCCCTCTGCCGCCGTCGCGCCCCCGCAGCCGCCCGCGTGTGACGACCACCGCGCGGAGAGGCCATGGACGACCAGGACTTCATGCGTCGAGCCGTCGGGCTGGCATGGCTGAGCCTCGGCGAGACCAGCCCCAACCCCAACGTCGGCTGCGTCATCGTCGCCCCCGGCGGCACGATCGTCGGCGAGGGCCGCACCGCACCGGCCGGCGGGCCGCACGCCGAGGTCAGCGCCCTCGCGCAGGCCGGTGAGCTGGCCCGGGGCGCCACCGCTTACGTCACGCTGGAGCCGTGCGACCACACGGGCCGCACCGGCCCCTGCACGCTCGCCCTGATCGGGGCGGGGGTGGCGCGCGTCGTGGTCGGCGTCCGCGACCCCAACCCGGTCGCCGCCGGCGGCGCCGAGACCTTGCGGTCCGCCGGGGTCGCCGTCGATGTGGGGGTCGTACTTCCTGAGCTCGCCCGGGACGCGACGGTCGGCTGGCTGACCGCGGTGTCCCGGGGCACCCCCTACGTCATCTGGAAGTTCGCGGCCACGCTCGACGGGCGCTCCGCCGCCGCCGACGGCACCAGCAAGTGGATCACCTCTCCTGAGGCCCGCGCCGACGTGCACCGGCTGCGCGCCGGCGTCGACGCGATCATCGCCGGCAACGGCACGGTCCTGGCCGACGACCCGCAGCTCACCGTGCGGTCCGCGGACGGCGCGCCGGCCGCGCGCCAGCCGTTGCGGGTCGTCGTGGGAGGCACACGAAGTACACCTCCCGGATCAAAGGTTTTTGACGACAGCGCCCCCACGTGGGCCGTCTCCGGCGGCGGGGGACGGGTCGACCTGCCGGCCATGCTCAAGGAGCTGTACGGGCGGGGGGTGCGGACCGCGCTGCTGGAGGGCGGCCCGACGCTCGCCGGCGCGTTTCTCGAGGCAGGGCTGGTCGACCGGGTCGTCGGGTATCTTGCGCCGAAGCTCCTCGGCGCCGGCCCCGCCGCGCTCGGGGCCGCGGGAATCTCCACGATCTCCGAAGCAATGACGCTCGACGTTGTCGACCTCGCCAGGATCGGGCCCGACGTCCGCCTGACGGCGGCTGTGAAAGGTGTGTGACCCAGTGTTCACCGGCATCATCGAAGAGCTCGGTACGGTCGTCGCGATCGACGAGCTGGGCGACTCGGCCCGGCTGTCGATCCGAGGCGCCACCGTCACCTCCGACGCGGCGCACGGCGACTCCATCGCCGTCAACGGCGTGTGTCTCACCGTGGTCGACAACGCCGACGGCGTGTTCACGGCCGACGTGATGGGCGAGACGCTCAAGCGCTCGACGCTCGGCAGGCTGCGCACCGGCTCCCCGGTCAACCTGGAACGCGCCGCCACCGTCGCCACCCGCCTCGGCGGCCACATCGTGCAGGGCCACGTCGACGGGGTCGGCGAGGTGCTGTCGCGGGAGCCCGGCGACCAGTGGGAGACGGTCACGTTCTCGCTGCCGGCGGCGCTGGCGCGATACGTGGTCGAGAAGGGCTCCATCACCGTCGACGGGATCTCGCTCACCGTCATGGCGGTCACCGACGACACGTTCTCGGTCGGGCTGATCCCGACCACGCTCAAACTCACCACGCTCGGCGCGAAGAGCGCCGGCGAGCACGTCAACCTGGAGGTCGACATCATGGCCAAATACGTCGAGAAGCTCCTCGGTGCGGTGAAGTCATGAGCGCCCCCGTCACGAATCTCGACCCGATCGAGCGGGCGGTCAAGGAGATCGCGGCCGGCCGGGCCGTCATCGTCGTCGACGACGAGGACCGCGAGAACGAGGGCGATCTCATCTTCGCCGCTGAGTTCGCCACGCCCGAGCTGGTGGCGTTCATGGTGCGCTACACGTCCGGCTACATCTGCGTCCCGATCACCGAGGACGAGGCCGACCGGCTCGACCTGCCGCCGATGTACCGCACGAACCAGGACCGGCGTGGCACCGCCTACACGGTGACCGTCGACGCCCGGTTCGGCGTGACGACCGGCATCTCGGCCGCCGACCGCGCCCACACGATCCGGCTGCTCTCCTCGGCCGACACCGCACCCACCGACCTGTCCCGCCCGGGCCACGTCGTGCCGCTGCGCGCGAAGACCGGCGGCGTGCTGCGCCGGGCCGGCCACACCGAGGCCGCGGTCGACCTGGCCACGATGGCCGGGCTGCGCCCCGCCGGCGTGCTCTGCGAGATGGTCAACGACGACGGCACCATGATGCGCCTGCCCGACCTGCGGAAGTTCGCGGCCGAGCACGACCTGGCGCTGATCAGCATCGCCGACCTCATCGCGTACCGCCGGCACACCGAGAAGCAGATCGAGCGGGTCGCCGAGACGCGCTTGCCCACCGAGCACGGCGTGTTCCGCGCGGTCGGCTACACCACCGACTTCGACAACGGCGAGCACATCGCGCTGGTCTACGGCGACCTCACCGACGGCGAGGACGTGCTGGTCCGGGTCCACTCCGAGTGCCTCACCGGCGACGTGTTCAGCTCGGTGCGCTGCGACTGCGGCCCGCAGCTCGAGGCGTCGATGAAGATGGTCGCCGCCGAGGGCCGGGGCGTCGTGCTCTACATGCGCGGCCACGAGGGCCGGGGCATCGGCCTGATCCACAAGCTCCAGGCGTACCAGCTGCAGGACCTCGGCCGGGACACCGTCGACGCCAACCTCGACCTCGGCCTGCCCGCCGACGCCCGCGACTACGGCACCGGCGCGCAGATCCTGGTCGATCTGGGCATCAAGACGATGCGCCTGCTGACGAACAACCCGGCCAAACGAGCGGGCCTGGAGGGGTACGGTCTGTCCGTGCTGGGTCGCGTTCCGCTGCCGACCCGGCCGCACCCGGAAAACGTGCGCTACCTGCGCACCAAGCGGGACCGCATGGGGCATCTGCTCGACGAGCTGGACGAGGTCGCGGAGGGACTTGCATAAGATGGCTGGTAGTGGGGCGCCCGTCCTGCAGCGCGTGGACGGCACAGGACTGACCCTGGGCATCGTCGCCACCCGGTGGCACGGCGAGCTGGTCGACCACATGCTGAACCGGGCCATCGAGGCCGGTGAGGCGTCCAACGTCGACCACATCACGGTGGCCCGCGTCGACGGCGCGGTCGAGCTGCCGGTGCTCGCGCAGGCGTTGGCCCACCGCTTCGACGCGGTCGTGGCGCTGGGTGTGGTGATCCGGGGCGACACCGCGCATTTCGAGTACGTCTGCCAGTCGGTGACGGACGGTTTGACGCGGGTGGCACTCGACGAGTCGACGCCGGTGGCCCACGGCGTGCTGACGGTGGACAACCTGGAGCAGGCCCGCGACCGCGCCGGCTTCCCCGACTCGTCGGAGGACAAGGGCTACGCCGCGACCCTGGCGGCGCTGGACGCCGCCTGTGCCCTGCGCCAGGTGGCCAAGTCCTGAGTCCTTTCGGGTATCTCGGTGCCAGTTTCTCCTGATCGTGGAGCCTTTGTGGTCGCCCAGACGGCCACAAAGGCTCCACGATCAGGAGAACTGATCCGCGAGCACGCGTCCGGCCGGCGGCCGGCCCGGCAGGGCGCCGACCGTGGTGGAGTTCGGCGGGCCGACGACGATCGTCAGATGTCCAGTGCCGCCGCGAGGTTGTCGCGGAAGGAGCGCTCAGCCGCTGTCACCTGGTCGCCGCCCAGGCCCAGGACACCGCCGGTCTTCGCCGCGCCCACCACGGCGTCGGCCACCGTCACCAGCCAGAAACGGTAAGCCTCGGTGTCGGCGGGCTCGGCCTTCGCGGTCAGGATGTCGTGCGCCGTCTTGGCCCGGGCGATCACCTCGGCCAGTCCGGCGTCGCGGTCGGGGAACTCGATGACCGGCGGTTCCTCGCCCTCCTCGACGTTGCCCTGGCGCTCGACGACGTCCGAGGCCACCGATCGGACCAGCGTGCTCGACGAGCCGCGGGCGTCCGCGATCGCGGCCATGCCGGCCGTCCACTCGTCACGGGTGCGCCGGGTGCCGTCGGACTCCGCCTGGGAGGCGGCGATCAGCACGGACTGCGGCAAGCCTACGAGGATGCCCCACTCTTCGTCGGTGTACTTCGGCTCGGTATCCACGACCGACAGGGTATCCGCGTCCCCGATCAGGTAAACCGACGGGCACAGGTAAACCGGACACCCCGGTCGGGCGTCGTTGGGTGGTGATGGCGGATGCCGGCGCGACGGCGTGGGACGGTGGGGCGGTGGTTTCCCAGCGCAGGGAAGAGGCCCCCGAGGAACACGTGCGCGCCTGGAGCGCGGACGAGGCCGTCACCATGCTGTTCTCCGCGCACTACCGCGGGCTCGTGCGGCTCGCGGTACTGCTGCTGCACGACGAATCGGTCGCCGAGGACGTCGTGCAGGACGCCTACGTTGCGCTGCACCGGCGCTGGTGGCGCCTGCGCGACGCGGACAAGGCACTGGCCTACCTGCGCACCAGCGTCGTCAACGGGGCCCGTTCGGCGCTGCGTCACCGGGGCGTCGCCGACCGGTACGTCGCCCGCAGCCTCGCCGACGAGCAGCTCGTCGCGAGCGCGGAGACCGGCGCGCTGAGCCTGCTGCGGCACCGGGAGGTGCTGGAGGCGGTACGGCGCCTGCCCGCACGCCAGCGCGAGGCGATCGTGCTGCGGTACTACGCGGAGTTGTCCGAGGCCGAGATCGCCGACGCGATGGGGGTCAGCCGGGGCGCGGTGAAGAGCCACGCCGCGCGGGGTATGGCGGCCCTGCGGGAGAGTCTGGAGCACGCACCATGAGGCCAGGCGAGACGCCCGAACAGCGACTCAGCGAGGCGCTGCGCGCCCGCGCGCTCGAGGTGGAGCCGTCGCCCGACGCGCTGCCGCGGATCCGGATGCGGACCGCGCAGCGGCACCACCGGGGCTGGGCGATGATCGGCGCGGCGGCGGCGGTCGCCACGGCGATCGCGGCGGGTGTTGCCGTGTTCGTCCCCGACCGCGGGGCGCTGCCACCGCCGCCGGCCGCGTCGTCGAGCGCGGATCCGCCGGCGCTCCTGTCGCAGGAGCCCGGCCCGCCGCCCGCCACGTCGCCGGCGCAGGGCGGCCCCGCCACCGTCGAGCTGCCGGTCTACTTCACGCGCAACGGGAAGTTGTACCGCGAGTTCCACGCCCTGCGGCTGACCGCGGACACCGACGAGGGGCGGATCGCCGCCGCCGTCGCCGAGTCGCTGCACGGCAACGCCAACGACCCGGACTACGGCACGCTCTGGCCGGGCGGCGTGACGGTGCGTGGGGTGTCGATCGACGGCGGCACGGTCACGGTCGACCTCGGTGACGTCGGCGCGTGGCCACGGCAGGACACCCGGCCGCTCGCCGTCCAGCAGCTGCTGTACACCGTGTCGGCGGCTTCGACGTACACCTCCGTCAAGAAGGCCACCCGGATCCGGGTCGTCGTCGACGGCGCGCCCGCCGAGACGCCGCGCCAGGCGCCGTACGCCGACGTCCTGGGGCCCGTGTGGGTGATCGACCCGCAGCACGACGAGCGGGTCGGGCAGCGCTTCACGGTGTACCTCGCCGGGGTCGTCTTCGAGGGCACGGTCAACCTGCGGATCCGCGGGGCGGGCGGGAAGGTCGTCGTCGAGCAGGTCGTCCAGCTGAGCGCGGGCGCGCCGAGCCTGGGGGAGGCGCGGGTGCCGGTGAACCTGCCGCCCGGGAGGTACACGGTCGAGGCGTTTTTCGTGTCGATGAAGGACGGCAGCGTGCAGGGTGTCGACGATCACGACTTCACGGTCGGGTGAGGCAGGACACGCCTGTCGTGATCCGGCTTCCGGCAGGGCGGCCGCTCCTGCGACAATTCGTGCCCGTGAAGACCTTCGACGAGCTGTTCGCCGAGCTGGCCGCCAAGGCCGCGGCGGGCACCCCCGGATCCGGCACCGTCGCGGCGCTGGAGAAGGGCGTGCACTTCATCGGCAAGAAGGTCGTCGAGGAGGCCGCCGAGAGCTGGATGGCGGCCGAGCACGAAGGGCGTGAGCGCACCGCCGAGGAGCTGTCGCAGCTGCTCTACCAGGTGCAGTGCCTGATGCTGGCGACCGGCCTGGAGCTGGAGGACGTGTACCGACATCTGTAGTCGGACACCCCGCCGTTCCCCGCCGATCGACTTAGGAGCCGTCCCGTGCTGCGTATCGCCGTCCCGAACAAAGGAACCCTCTCCGGACCTGCCGCCCAGATGCTGCAGGAGGCCGGGTATCGCCAGCGGTCCGACCAGAAGGACCTGCTGTGCCGCGACGTCGCCAACGACGTCGAGTTCTTCTACCTGCGTCCCCGCGACATCGCCACGTACGTCGGGTCGGGCGACCTCGACCTCGGCGTCACCGGCCGTGACCTGCTTATCGACGCCGAGAGCGACGCCGAGGAGCTGCTCGACCTGGGCTTCGCCCGGGCCACCTTCCGTTTCGCCGCCGTGCCGGGCTCGCTGAAGGGGTCGGAGCCCGCGGACCTCGCCGGCCTGCGGGTCGCCACCGCCTATCCGGGGGTCATGCAGCGGTACTTCGCCGAGCGCGCCGTCCAGGCCGAGGTGATCCGGCTGGACGGCGCGGTGGAGAACGCCATCCGCCTGGGCGTCGCCGACGTCATCGCCGACGTGGTGGAGACCGGCGCCACGCTGCGCCAGGCCGGCCTGGAGACGATCGGCGAGCCGATCCTCAAGTCGTCGGCGGTGCTGATCCGCCGGGCCGGCGCGGGTGAGCTGCCGGCCGCCGCCAACCAGCTGTTGCGCCGTCTGCAGGGTGTGCTGGTGGCGCGCCGCTACGTGATGCTCGCCTACGACGTGCGCGCCGACTCGCTCGACGCCGCGGTGGCGCTGACCCCGGGCATCGAGTCGCCGACCATCTCCCCGCTGCACCGCGAGGGCTGGGTGGCGGTGCAGGCGATGGTCCAGCGCGTCGAGATGCACCGGATCATGGACGAGCTCTACGACGTGGGCGCGCGGGCCATCCTGGTGACCGACATCCACGCCTGCCGGCTGTAGTGGCAGACTTCAGACTGTGAGCAGCACTGGCACCGTCACCGCACGGCCGCGCAAGGCGCGCGTCGTGGCATATGTCCTGGCGCCGATCGTCGTCGTGGTCTTCACCCTGATCGCCCTCGGCCTGCACGGGCCGACCGGTGACGGGCCGGGCTACTTCCAGCGCGGCGACCAGGCGGCGATGATCGGCCTCGGCCTGTGCGCGGCAGCGGGCATCCTGCTGATGACCCGCCCGCGCGTCGACGCCGACGAGCACGGGGTGCGGGTGCGCAACATCGTCGGCTCCTACGACCTGCCGTGGGACGTGGTGCGGGCGGTGACCTTCGGCCGGGGCACCCCGTGGCTCACGCTCGACCTGAACGACGACGAGCGGGTCGCGGTGATGGCGGTGCAGATGACCGACAAGGAGCACGCCGTCCAGGCGGCTCGCCGGCTGCGTGCCCTGCACACGGCGAGCCGCGCGGCTGGCGTGGTAGAGTAGCCGTCGTCGACCGCATCCCGTCCGTGACGGGGTGTTCGAAGCGGAGCAAAGCTCCCACCCGTGCAGCTCTAGGCAGCCGGGTCCGGTCTGACCGCCAAGGCCATCAGGCTGCGGTTGGTCGATTGGGCCCTCGCATGCGCGCAGCGCGGCGGGGCTTTTCCGTTTTGAGCGTCGTGGCAGCTCGCCAGGGCGTGGAGTGCCCCGGCGCCGGATGTAACAGGCGTCCGAAGCCGCGGATGCGCGTCGACCACCAGAGTGAAACACCGATCGAGGAGGCCACATCAGCGTCGAGCCACGCGTCAACGAGCAGATCCGGGCACGTGAGGTCCGGCTGGTCGGCCCGGAGGGTGAGCAGGTGGGCATCGTCCCGCTCGAGCGCGCGCTCCAGCTGGCCGCCGACGTGGACTTGGACCTGGTCGAAGTTGCGCCCATGGCACGCCCGCCCGTCTGCAAGCTCATGGACTTCGGCAAGTTCAAGTACGAGAGCGCGCTCAAGGCCCGGGAAGCCCGGCGTAACCAGCAGCAGACCGTCATCAAGGAGATGAAGCTCCGCCCGAAGATCGATCCGCACGACTATGAGACCAAGAAGGGTCACGTGGTGCGGTTCCTGAAGGCGGGCGACAAGGTCAAGGTAACGATCATGTTCCGTGGCCGCGAGCAGAGCCGCCCGGAACTGGGGTTCCGGCTGCTGCGCAAGCTCTCGGAGGAGATCTCGGAGCTGGGCTTCGTCGAGGCCGCGCCCAAGCAGGACGGCCGTAACATGATCATGGTCTTGGCACCGCACCGCAACGTGAAGGCCGCGGCGACCCAGTCCCGCGAGACCAAGGCGGACGGCGGCACGAGCTCGGAGGGCGAAACACCCACCGAGCTGCCCGAGGTCGTCACCGCCGACAAGGCATAACCGCACCGTCATATCCACCAACCGCGACGTGCGGGCGGGCCCCGCACAGCGCGGAGTCCCGGCTGCGCGCCGGAGCGTCACGGCACCCTGCTCAGGCAAGGACAGGGTGCCGACGCAACCTGATGAAGGGCAGCACAAGCATGCCGAAGTTCAAACCGCACTCCGGGATGAAGAAGCGCGTGAAGATCACCGGACGCGGCAAGATCCTCGCGGAGCCGGCCGGCAAGCGCCACCTGCTGGAGGTCAAGCCCAGCAAGCGGACCCGTCGCCTGAGCGGCACGGTCGAGCTCGCCAAGTCGGAGACCGCGCGCGTCAACAAGTTGCTCGGCCGGTAACACGCGGCGCCACAACCCCCCGACCTTTTCGACTTTTCGACCGGCCCGAGCCAGGGGCCGGTCTCGCATGAGGAGTAACGAACCGTGGCACGCGTGAAGCGGGCAGTGAACGCCCAGAAGAAGCGCCGCACCGTCCTGGAGACCGCCAGCGGCTACCGCGGGCAGCGCTCGCGGCTGTACCGCAAGGCCAAGGAGCAGGTGCTGCACTCGATGCAGTACGCCTACCGCGACCGGCGTGACCGGAAGGGTGACTTCCGCCAGCTGTGGATCACCCGGATCAACGCCGCGGCCCGCGCGAACGGCCTCACCTACAACCGGCTGATCCAGGGCCTGCGCCTGGCCGGTGTCGAGGTGGACCGCAAGATCCTCGCCGAGCTCGCCGTCAGCGACGCGAAGGCGTTCAGCGGCCTGGTCCAGGTGGCGAAGACGGCCGTTGCCGCAGCCTGACCGTTCCCGTCAACCCGGGGTGTTCACCGTTCGGACGCCCCGGGTTGTCGCTGCCCGGCGCCTGCAACGCCGCCGGGACCGGGACGAGACGGGCCGCTTCCTGGCCGAAGGGCCCCAGGCGGTCCGCGAGGCGCTGAAGGCCGGCGTGGTCGTCGAGGTGTTCTGCACCGACGAGGCACGCGCCCGTCACCCCGAGCTCACGCACGACGCGAGCCTCGTCGACGACGACGCGCTCCAGGCGCTCACCGAGACCGTCCAGCCGCAGGGCCTGGTGGCGGTCTGCCGGCAGCGGGACGTGTCGCTGCGCGAAGCGCTCGACCGCCGGCCGCGGCTCGTCGCCGTCTGCGCCGACATCCGCGACCCCGGCAACGCGGGGACCGTCCTGCGCACCGCCGACGCGGCCGGGGCGACCGTCGTCGTCTTCGCCGGTGACAGCGTCGACCCGTACAACGGCAAGGCCGTCCGCGCGTCGGCCGGCAGCCTGTTCCACGTCGACGTGGTCCGTGTCCGCGACGCCGTGGCCGCCGTGGCCGCCTTGCGGGAGAGCGGGCTGCAGGTGCTGGCCGCCGACGGCTACGGCGAGACCGACCTGTTCGAGCTGCCGGCGCCGGCCCGGCCGACCGCCTGGCTGTTCGGTTCGGAGGCGCACGGCCTCCCGGCCGCCCTCAAGGAGCTCGCCGACGCACGGGTGCGGGTGCCGATCCTCGGCGGCGCCGAGAGCCTGAATCTCGCTGCGGCGGCCGCCGTATGCTTGTACAGTTCCGCGAAAGCGATGAGGGAGTCCGAATGAGCGTCCTGTTTATGTGGCCCGCCGGTGACGGTGGGCGGACGGGACGACACGGCTCCTCCTGACGTCTCCCACGACCGGCGGGCGGTCCTCACTACACTGTCCGAGGCCAATCTCGCTGTGGGAAGAGTCTGATGACGTACCGCAATGATCCGTATGATCCGAAACAGGCCGCGCTGCTCGACCAGAGCGCCCTCGACGACGCCGTCGCCGCGGCCGACAAGGCGTTCGCCGGCGCGGCCGATCTCGACGCGCTCGCCGCGCTGAAGCACCACCACCTCGGCGACCGCGCGCCCGTGTCCCTGGCCCGCCGCGAGATCGGCAGCCTCCCGCCGGCCGCGAAGGCCGACGCCGGCAAGCGGGTCAACCTCGCCCGCGTCGCCGTCCAGGCCGCCTACGACGCCCGGCTCGCCACCCTCACCGCGGAGCGGGAGGAGCGTGTCCTGGTCGAGGAGGCCGTCGACGTCACGCTGCCGGCCGACCGCCGGCCGGTGGGTGCCCAGCACCCCCTGACCAGCCTCATGGAGCGGGTCGCCGACCTGTTCGTCGGCATGGGCTACGAGGTCGCCGAGGGCCCCGAGGCCGAGTGGGAGTGGTACAACTTCGACGCCCTCAACATGCACCCGGACCACCCGGCCCGGTCGATGATGGACACGTTCTTCGTCGCCGCCACCGGGGTCGAGGACGACTCGCGGCTGGTCCTGCGCACCCACACCTCGCCGGTGCAGGCGCGCACGATGACCACCCGGAAGCCGCCGATCTACATCGTCTGCCCCGGCCGCGTGTACCGCACCGACGAGCTCGACGCCACGCACACGCCGGTGTTCCACCAGGTCGAAGGCCTGGTCGTGGACAAGGGCATCACGATGGCGCACCTCAAGGGGACGCTGGACCACTTCGCCCGGATGATGTTCGGCCCGGAGGCGAAGACCCGCCTGCGCCCGTCGTACTTCCCGTTCGTCGAGCCGGGCGCCGAGATGGACCTGTGGTTCCCGCAGCACCGCGACGGCCCGCGCTGGGTCGAGTGGGGCGGCTGCGGCATGGTCAACCCGCGGGTGCTGCGCGCCTGCGGCATCAACCCGGACGAGTACTCCGGGTTCGCGTTCGGCATGGGCATCGAGCGGACACTCATGTTCCGCAACGAGGCGAGCGACATGCGCGACATGGTGGAGGGCGACGTGCGGTACGCGCGGGCGTTCGGATGGGAGGCATGAGGTGCGCGTAACGCTGTCCTGGCTGCGCGAGCACGTCGACCTGCCCGCGGACCTCGACGCCGACGGGCTGGAGAAGGCGCTGGTCAAGGTCGGCCTCGAGGTCGAGGAGATGGCCGACACCGGCGCCGCCGTCGAGGGGCCGCTCGTGGTCGGCCGCGTCGAGAACATCGAGGAACTGCAAGGGCTCAAGAAGCCGATCCGGTACTGCCTGGTCGACGTCGGAGCGGAGCAGCCCCAGGGCATCATCTGCGGCGCCCGCAACTTCGCCGAGGGTGACCTCGTCGTGGTCGCGCTGCCCGGCGCCGTCCTGCCCGGCGGGTTCGCGATCTCGGCCCGCAAGACCTACGGGCACATGTCCAACGGCATGATCTGCTCGGCCAAGGAACTCGGCATCAGCGACGAGCACGCCGGCATCATCGTGCTGCCGCCGGACACCGATCCGCCTGTGAAGCCCGGCCAAGAGGCCCGGCCGGTCGTCGGCCTCGACGACGTCGTGGTCGACATCAACGTCACGCCCGACCGCGGGTACTGCTTCTCGGTCCGTGGCATCGCGCGGGAGCTGTCGCACTCGCTCGGCGGCGCCTACCGCGACCCGGTCGCCGCGATCGTCCCGCTGGAGGGTGACGGCACCGAGGCGTACCGGATCGACGTCCGCGACAGCGTGGCGTGCGACCGGTTCACCGCCGTGGCCGTCCGCGGCGTCGCGCCGCTCGCACCGACGCCGGAGTGGATGAAGCAGCGGCTCGCCGTCGCCGGCATCCGGTCGATCTCGCTGCCGGTCGACATCACCAACTACGTGATGATCGAGCTCGGCCAGCCGATGCACGCCTGGGACCTGGCCCAGCTCACCGGCCCGCTGGTCGTCCGCCGTGCCACCGTGGGGGAGACGCTGACCACGCTCGACGGGGTCAAGCGGACGCTGCACCCGGAGGACGTCGTCATCGCCGACGACACCGGCGCGGTGTCGCTGGCCGCGGTCATGGGCGGCACCACCACGGAGGTGTCCCCGACGACCGTCGACGTGCTGTTCGAGGCGGCGCACTGGGATCCGTTGTCGGTGGCCCGGACCATCCGCCGGCACAAGCTGCCGAGCGAGGCCGGCAAGCGGTACGAGCGGGGCGTCGACCCGCAGATCACGGCGGCGGCGTGCGCCCGTGCGGCCGCGCTGCTCGCCGAATACGGCGGCGGCACGATCTCCCCACAGGTCACCGACGTCTACGCGGTGGTGCCGCCGACGTCGATCAGCATGTCGCTGACGCGCCCGTCCGAGCTGGCCGGCATCGACTACAGCCCGGAGCGGGTGCTCGAGGTGCTGACGATGATCGGCGCGCAGACGCAGGTCGACGGCGACTCGGTCACGGTCGCCCCGCCGACCTGGCGGCACGACCTCAACGACCCGGCGGACCTGGCCGAGGAGGTGCTGCGGCTCGACGGCTACGACCGGATCCCGAGTGTGCTGCCGATCGCCCCACCCGGCAACGGGCTCACCGCGCCGCAGCGACGCCGGCGTACGGTCGGTCGGGCGCTGGCCGACGCCGGCTACGTCGAGACGCTGAACTATCCGTTCGTGGGAGCGGCGACCCTCGACGCGATGCGCATCCCGGCCGACGACCCGCGCCGCGACGCCGTCCTGCTGCGCAACCCGCTCTCCGACGAGGAGCCCGGGATGCGCACCACGCTGCTGCCGCCGCTGCTCGCCACGCTGCGGCGCAACCTCGGTCGCGGCATGCGGGACGTGGCGCTGTTCGAGATCGGCCTCGTATTCCTGCCGGACGGCCCGGTCGAGGTGGCGCCGTCCGCCGGGGTCGACGGCCCGCCGCCGGCCGAGGAACTCGCCGCCGCCGACGCGCTGCTGCCGCGGCAGCCGTGGCACGCCGCCGCGGTCGTGGCCGGTGACGCGCAGCCCGGCGGCTGGTGGGGTGGCGGCCGCTCGGCCGACTGGGCCGACGCGGTCGAGGCGGCGCGCATCGTCGCCGCGGCCGCCGGGGTCGAGCTCACCGTCCGTGCCGCGGCCGTCGCGCCGTGGCATCCGGGCCGGTGCGCCGCTCTCCTCGTGGGTGACACGGTGGTCGGTCATGCGGGTGAGCTTCACCCGGCCGTCTGTGCCGATCTCGACCTGCCCCGCCGGACCGTGGCGATGGAGCTCGATCTCGACGCGCTGCCGATTCCGGGCGCGGCCGTCGCGCCACGGCTGTCGTCGTTCCCGACGGCACTGATCGACGTGGCGCTCGTCGTCGACGCGGCCACCCCGGCCGCGGACGTCGAGGCGGCGCTCACCGAGGGCGCCGGGCCGTTGCTGGAGTCGGTGCGGCTGTTCGACGTGTACTCGGGCGCGCAGCTCGGCGAGGGGCGCAAGTCCCTTGCGTACAAGCTCACGTTCCGTGCTCCGGACCGGACGCTCACCGGTGAGGAGGCGATCGCGGCGCGTGACGCTGCCGTGGCGGTCGCCGCCGAGCGGCACGGCGCGGTACTGCGCGGAGTGTGATATTCATCGACAGTGGCCTCACCCTTGGGTGGGGCCACTGTCGCTTTGCGTCAGATATCGGACCGTTCCCGGCCGTCTCGGGCCGGTCGGATTGGTCAAGAGGTGGTACGGTCACGGCGCCGAGCCGTTCTCCGTTGTGCACCTGCGACGTGACTCCTTCCCGGGCTCGGCCCGCGCCAAGCGCCGGCATCGAATCTCGGCTTTCCTGGAGGGGCAGCGCGTGTCAGAAGTGAGTGCGTCGACTGGGTTTACCACTGATGTTGTGGTGATCGGTGGGTGCGGTCGGGTGGGGTTGCCGCTCGGTATCGCGTTGGCGTCGCGGGGTTTGCAGGTCACGTTGTATGACATCAACGCGGCGGCTGTGGCGGTCGTCAACGAGGGGCGGCTGCCTTTCGACGAGGAAGGCGCCGCCGCGCCGCTGGCGACCTCCGTCGCTGAGGGCCGGCTGAAGGCGACCACCGACCCGGCGAGCGTCGCCTCGGCTGAGCATCTTGTTGTCATCGTGGGCACTCCGGTCGATGAGCATCTCAATCCGAATATCGCGGCGGTGCCGGCGGCGATCGAACGCTGCGCGGAGTTTCTGCGTGACGGTCAGCTCATCGTGTTGCGCAGCACCGTTCATCCGGGTGTCACCGCGTTGACGGAGAAGCTGCTGAAGCGGCTGGGGGTGAATGCTGATGTCGCGTTCTGCCCGGAGCGTATCGCTGAGGGTAAGGCGATGACGGAGCTGTTCGAGTTGCCGCAGATTGTCGCGGCCCGTACGCCTGAGGCGACTGAGCGTGCCGAGAAGTTGTTCCGTAATCTCGCGAGTCAGATCGTGATCCTGGAGCCGGAGGAGGCGGAGCTGGCCAAGTTGTTCACGAACACTTGGCGGTATATCAAGTTCGCCGCGGCGAACCAGTTCTGGATGATGTCCAACGATTTCGGTTTGGACTTCGAGCGGATCCGGCATGCGATCCGGTTCCAGTATCCGCGGGCGGCGGACATGCCGGGTGCGGGGTTCGCGGCCGGGCCGTGTCTGTTGAAGGACACGATGCAGTTGGCGGCGTTCAACAACAACAATTTTGTGCTTGGTCACAGCGCGATGTTGATCAACGAGGGTCTGCCGTTGTATGTGGTGTCGAAGCTGCAGGAGCGGTTCGACCTGTCGGAGATGACGGTCGGTATTTTGGGTATGGCGTTCAAGGGTGGTAGTGACGACATCCGTGAGTCGTTGGCGTACAAGCTGCGCAAGGTGGTCATGTTGCGGGCGAAGGAGACGCTGTGCACGGACCCGTATGTCAAGGATGACCGGTTCGTCCCGCTCGACGAGGTCCTGCGGCGCGCTGATCTGCTGATCGTGGCGGCGCCGCATCCGCAGTACCGTGATTTGGAGACCGACATCCCGGTGGCGGACATGTGGGGCGTGACGAACAGGGGCGTGCGTATATGACCCTGGTGCCGCAGATCTCTGTGGTGATTCCGGTGTACAACGAGGGTGCGGCGATCGTGCCGTGTCTGGAGCGGATTCTGCGGGCGGTCATGATGCCGGCGGAGGTGCTTGTTGTGCACGACATGCCGGAGGACTCGACGGTGGCGTATGCGCTGGAGGTTCAGGCGCGTGACCCGCGGGTGCGTCCGGTGCTCAACACGTATGGTCGCGGCCCGGCCAACGCGATCCGGTTCGGTATCGACGTCGCCCGTGCCCCCGTCGCGGTGGTCACGATGGCCGACGGTTCCGACGACCCGCGGCAGATCGAGGATCTGGCCCGGCTCGTTGAGCGTGGTGTGGTGGTCGCTGCGGCGTCGCGGTATATGCCGGGTGGGCAGCAGGTTGGCGGGCCGCGGTTCAAGCGGTTCCTGTCTCGTACGGCGGGTCGTTCGCTGCATGTGCTGGCGCGGGTTGGTACGCGTGATGCGACCAACAGTTTCAAGGCGTATTCGACCGGTTTTGTGCGGCAGGTTGGTATCGAGTCGAAGACCGGTTTTGAGATCGGTATCGAGTTGACGGCGAAGGCGACGCGGTTGCGGTTGCCGGTGGCGGAGATCCCGACGATCTGGCTTGATCGGCAGTTGGGTGAGTCCCGGTTTGATGTCGGCCGGTTCATGCCCAGTTATCTGCGGTGGTGGCGGTTCTCGTTCGGTCGGCGGCTCACGTTGGAGCAGTTGGCGAAGCGGCCGGCGTCTTCGGCGGCCCGTGACGACGCGGCGGCCGCCCGAGCAGCCGCCCAGCAGTCCGCGCAGCAGTCCGTGCAGCAGTCCGCGGCGGAGTCTGCGGTGGAGTCTCTGTCCGGCAATCACGAAGCAGTTCAGACCTAGAAGGAGTGTTTGTGGCAAAGGTCCTGGTCACCGGCTCGGCCGGCTTCATCGGGGGGTATGTCGTCGAGGAGCTGCTGTCCCGCGGCTACCAGGTGGTCGGCTTGGACAACTACTCGAAGTACGGTCCGGTCACCCGCAGCTACGACTCCCACCCCGGTTACCGTTTCGTTGAGGGTGACGCGCGTGACGTCGACCTTGTCTCGGAGTTGCTGGACGGTTGTGAGCATTTCATCGCCGGGGCGGCGATGATCGGTGGTATCTCGTATTTCCACGCCTATGCCTACGATCTGCTCGCCACCAACGAGCGGATCATGGCGTCGTCCTGCGACGCGGCGATCAAGGCGTATCAGGCGGGCACGCTCAAGAAGATGACGTACCTGTCGTCGTCGATGGTGTTCGAGTCGACGACGCATTGGCCGTCGAAGGAGGGTGACGAGCGGCAGGTGCCGCCGCCGTTGTCGTCGTACGGGTTCCAGAAGCTCGCCGTCGAGTATTACGCGAAGGCTGCCTGGGACCAGTACAAGCTGCCCTACACGATTGTGCGGCCGTTCAACTGTGTCGGTGTCGGTGAGGGCCGGGCGTTGGGTGAGGTCGAGGTGCTCTCCGGCAACGTCAAGCTGGCGATGTCGCACGTGGTGCCCGATCTGGTGCAGAAGATCGTCAAGGGGCAGGACCCGCTGCACATTCTGGGCAGCGGCGAGCAGGTGCGCCACTACACGTATGGTGGTGACCTCGCCAAGGGCATCATCACCGCGGTGGAGCACGAGAAGGCCTTCAACGAGGACTTCAACATCTCCACCGCCGAGTCGACCACGGTGCTCGAACTGGCCGAGGTGATCTGGCGCAAGATCAAAGGCCCGGACGTGCCGCTGCGCGTCGTGTCCGACGACCCGTACGAGTACGACGTGCAGAAGCGCGTCCCGGACGTGTCGAAAGCCAAACAGATCCTCGGCTACGAGGCCACCACCTCGCTCGACAAGATGCTCGACGAGGTCATCCCATGGGTGACCGAAGCGGTCAAAGAAGGCCAGCTCTAGAACAAACCACTACCGAGCGCCCCGCCTCAAGGTGGGGCGCTCGGTCGTTTCGTACGGTATGACCGCAGCGCAGCGTCAATCCGGCGTTTCGGAAAATGTCGGGCTGCTCGAACGGGTGGCCCCCGCCCGAGCGCCGCGGTGGTGGACCGGGCCGGTCCGGGCCGTCCTCCTCGTCCTGGGGGGCGCCGCCGTCGGCCTGTGGCGGACCCGCGACCCCGATGCGCTCAACTCGATCTGGGCCGAGGACGGGCAGAACTTCCTCACCGACGCCGTCACCCGGCCGTGGTACGAGGCGATCTTCACCCCGTTCAACGGGTACTTCCACACCGTCGCCCGCGTGTGCTGGGCCGTCGTCGCGCTGTTCCCGCTCGAGTGGGCCGCCGCCCTCAGCGCCGTCCTCGCCGCCGTCCTGACCGCGGCCCTCGCGCTCGCCGTCCACGCCGCCGCCCGCTCCCGCCTGCCGGGCATGTCGGCGGCCGTCATCGGGGTCACCGCCGCGGTACCGATGGGCTTCACCCCCAACACCCTCGCCCAGCTGCAGTTCCCGCTCGTCCACGCCGGCCTCTGGATGCTGCTGTGGGCGCCGTCGGTGCGCTGGCAGCGGGTCGTCGCCACGGTCGTGCCGGCGCTCGCGGCGCTCAACTCGATGCTCGGCGTGCTGCTGGTGCCGTTCGCGCTGCTGCGGCTCGTCCGGCGGCGCGACCGGGACAGCCTCACGAAGGTGCTCGCGCTGGTTCCCGGGTCGGCGCTGCAGGTCGTACCGACGCTGCTCGGCATCACCGAGCGCGGCCTCGGCGAACAGCCCGACCACAACCCGGTCTCGGTCGCCGCCATGTACCTGCGGTGGGGCGTCCCGCGTTCGTTCCTCGGGCAGGCGTGGCTCGCCCCGCCCCACCTCGACGCGCAGACACACCGCGCCCTCGTCCTCGCCGGGCTGCTCATCCCGGCCGTGCTGCTCGCCCTGGCAGTGCTGCGGCGAACCGCCCCGGACTGGGAACTCACCGCGACGCTCGCCGGGTTCGCCGCCGTCGCCGGTGCCGTCCAGCTCGCCGCCCACGGCGGGCCCGAGGACCGGTATCTCGTCCTCGTCACCCTGCCGAACATGGCGGCCGCGGTGAGTCTCGTCTCACCGCGGACCGCGAATTCCGGCAGGACACCACTTGTCGTGTTGGCGACACTGCTGTGCGTGGTGTGTGCGGCCAACCTGCGGGTCGCGAGCCCCCGCGACGGCATCCCCGCCTGGGACGGGCTGGTGGTCCAGGCACGGGCGGAATGCCATGCACAGCACCGTTTGCAGCAGGTAACCGTCCATATCGCCCAATGGCCCGCGATCGGCTGGCAGGCCGTCCTGCCCTGCGACCGGCTGCGCTGAACAGCGGTCGCCCGGCCGTCACCGGGCGGTCCCGTGCCGTTCCTCTGCCGTTGCGGTGAGGAAGCGTTCGTAAGAGACTCGGCGTCGTGGTGAGACGGTCGTGGTGAGCACAGGATCGGCCGCGCCCATCGGCCGAGCTGATCTGCTGGCCCACGCCCGGGAACGGCTCGCGGCCGGTGGCAGCGTCGTGGTCTGCGGACCGGCCGGCATCGGCAAGTCGACGATCCTCGGCGCTCTCGCGGCGTCCGAGACCGAGGCCCTCGTCCTGCGCGCGGCCGCCGCCGAGGCCGAGGCCGACCTGCCGTATCTCGCGCTGGTCGACCTCTTCGACGGCGTGCCCGACGCCTCCGAGCACCTGCCGCCCCACCTGCGCGCCGCGCTCGACGGCGCCCTCCTGCGCAGCGCCCTGCCCGCCACTCCGCACGACCAGCTCGCCGTCCGGCTGGCGGTGCTGGAGCTGTTCCGCGGCCTGGCCGCCGAGCGGCCCGTCCTGCTCGTCCTCGACGACGTGCAGTGGATCGACGAGCCCAGCGCCGGCGTGCTGCGGTTCGTCGCGCGGCGGCTCGGCGACGTCCCGGTGCGGGTCCTGGCCGCCGAGCGGCTGCCCGACGGCGGCGCGCCGACCCGGCTCGACCTGTGCCCGCCGCCGAGCGTCACGCTGCCCGTGCCGCCGCTGCCGCAGAGCGACGTCGCCGACCTGCTGCGCGCCCGCTTCGGCGCCGAGGCCGGCCGCGCCCACGTCCAGCGGATCTACGAGGCCAGCGCCGGCAACCCCCTCTACGCGGTGGAGCTCGGCCGCGCCCTGGGCAACACGCCGCACCCGGCCACCGACCCCCTGCCCGTGCCCGACCGGCTGCGGGAGCTGCTCGCGGCGCGGCTCGCCACGCTGCCCGCCGAGGACTGGCCGGTGCTGCTCACCGTCGCCGCCGCCGCCCGGCCCAGTCTCGACCTCCTGGCCCGTTGCGGGCTGGCCGAGGCCAATCTCGAGGCCGCTGCCGCCTCGGGTGTACTGCTTGTGGAGCTGGACGGCGCGATCCGGTTCAGCCATCCGCTGCTGCGCGAGATGGTGTATGCCGACGCGACCACCCCCGCCCGCCGCGAGACCCACGAGCGGCTCGCCGACACGGTCTCCGACCCCGTCGAACGGGCCCGTCACCTCGCTGCCGCCCGGCCCGACCCCGACGAGGCGCTCGCCGAGGGCCTCGCCGACGCCGCCTCCGCCGCCCGGCTGCGCGGCGCCCCCGCGACGGCCGCCGACCTGGCCGCTCTCGCCGCTGAGCGCACGCCCCGGGACACGCCGGGGGTGGCGGCGGTTCGGCGGCTGAGCGCCGCCCAGTATGCGTACGCGGCCGGCTCACCCGTCGACGCCCGCCGCCACGCCGCAGCCGCCCTGCGCGACGCCGCCGACCGCCGCACGCGTGTCGGCGCGCGACTGCTGCTGGTCGAGATGTCGGGGGAGGACCACTCCAACTCCGGCCCGTTGCTCGACGCCGCGTTCGTCGAGGCCGTCGACACCCCCGACCTGCTCGCCCACGTCCGGCTCTACAAGGCCGTCAAGGCGTACTACGACGGCGACGGCGAGGCCGCCCTCGCCGAGCTCAAGCGCGCCGAGGAGGCGGCCGAGCTGTGCGGTGACATGGAGCGGCTGGTCGAGGTGCTCAGTTGGCGGGGCAACATCCTGCTGGGGACCGAGGGCGACGAATACCTCGAGCGCGCCGGCAAGCTCGCCCGCGGCCTGTCCCTCACCCCGGCGACGGTCGCCGCGCGGCAGGTCGCCGCGATGAGCCGGCTGTTCAAGGGTGAGACCGCCGAGGCGGTGCGCCGCATCGAGGCGCTGCGGATCGCCGTCGAGCGCGCCGGCACCGTCCGCGACCTCGCCACCGTGCTCGTCTCGGTGGCCGGCATCTACTGGCGGGCCGGCCGCTGCGCCGACGCGCTCGCCGCCGGCCGCGCCTGTGTGCGCCTGTACGTCGACGTCGAGACCACTCCCGGCCCCGGTTACCTGGTGGGGGCCCTGGCCGAGTACGGCGGCGGCACCGCGACGGGGGCGGCCGGCTACGCCGAGCGTGGCCTGACCGCGTGTCTCGCAGCGGGCGACGAGGACTGGATCAAGCTGGCCTACGCCACCAGCGGCCTGGTGCACGTCCTGCGCGGCGACCCGGTGGCCGCGGCCGACGCCATGCGCGAGGCGTATGCCCTGGACCAGCGCCTCGGGCGGCTCGATCCGGGCATCCTGCCGTGGCACGCCGACTTCATCGAGGCTCTCGTGGGTGCCGGCGCCCGCGCCGAGGCGGCCGAGGTCCTCGATGAGGTCGAGAAGCACGCCCACCACCTCGACCGCAGGGTCGTCTTCCTGGGCCTGGCCCGTGCCCGCGCGGTGCTCACCGCCGCGACCGGCGAGGCCCGCGAGGGCGCCGAGGCCCTGCACCGGGCGATCGAGGAGTGGCAGGATCACCCGTATCCGCTCGAGGTCGCCCGGGCCTACTACACGCTCGGCGGCCTGGAGCGCCGGGCCCACCGCCGCGGCGCCGCGCGGGCAGCGCTGTCGGAGGCGGTGCGCCGCTACGCGACGGCGGAGGCCCACCCGTGGCGCGAGGTGGCCACGGCCGACCTGGCCAGGCTGGACGGCGGCCGCGGTGCGGGCTTGTCGGAGACGGAGCGCAGGATCGTCGAGCTGGTCCGCGCGGGCGCGACGAACCGCGAGATAGCCCGCGCCCTGTTCCTGTCGATCAAGGCCGTGGAGGCCAACCTCACGCGCCTGTACCGCCGGCTGAACGTCCGTAACCGCTCCCAGCTGGCCCGCTTCCTGGACCCCGAGTAGCCGCCTGTTCCCGGCGGTCGCGACGTGAGGACATGATGGGCCTGCCCCGTGCCGCATGGGTCTGGCCCGCGCGCGAACCCCCGTCGTGACGACGTCGCATGCAGTCGTCCTTTCACATTCAGGCTAGGTTCCTAGGATGCTTAAGAGGGAGAGGCGGGGGTGACAGGGGGTCGGGTGCGGGTAGGAGGCGACGGACGAAAGAGCAGGCCGGGTCGGGTGGGGCAAGGTGGAAGTGGCGGTCGCGGGGGTGAGCCTCGCCGCAATCTCCTTGAAACAATGATTTGCATAGAGATACAGTCGGGCGCATGGGAATACGAGTCGCCGTGGTCGGCGCCTCCGGGTATGCCGGAGGTGAGCTGCTCCGGCTGATCGCTGGACATCCGCATCTCGAGCTTGCCGTCGCCACCGGATTCGCGCAGGCCGGGGCCAAGATCGGCAGCGTCCACCCGCACGTGCGCTCGTTCCGTGACGTGGTGCTCGCCAAGACCGAAGCCGCCGCCGTCGGCGATGCCGACCTGGTCTTCCTCGCGTTGCCGCACGGGGAGTCGGCGGCCATCGCCGCGCAGCTGCCGGAAACTACGAAGATCGTCGACCTCGGCGCCGACTTCCGGCTCCAGGATCCGGCCGCCTGGTCGAAGTACTACCCGGGAGCGCACGCCGGCACCTGGACCTACGGGCTGCCCGAGCTGCCCGGCCAGCGTGGCCGTATCGCGAGCGCCACCCGGGTCGCCAGCACCGGCTGTTACGCCGTCACGGTCGTTCTCGCGCTCGCGCCGCTCATCGCCGCCGGGGTCGCCGACCCCGACGACGTGGTGGTCGTGGCCGCGTCGGGGACCTCCGGCGCCGGTCGGTCGGCGAAGCAGCACCTGCTGGCGTCGGAGGTGATGGGCTCGCTGTCGCCGTACAAGGTGGGCGCGCACCAGCACGTGCCGGAGATCAAGCAGGCGAGCGGGGCCCGGACGCTGTCGATGACGCCGGTGCTGGCGCCGATGCCGCGGGGCATCCTGGCGACCGTCACCGCGAAGCCGCTGACGGACGCCGACCCGAGGGCGGTGCTCCAGGAGGCGTATTCGGGCGAGCCCTTCGTGCAGGTGCTGCCGGAGGGGCAGTGGCCGCACACCGCCTCGACGTTCGGGTCCAACGCGGCCCACCTGCAGGCGACCACGGACGTGGACAGCGGACGGATCGTCGTCGTGTCCGCCATCGACAATCTCGGCAAGGGTGCGGCGGCACAGGCCGTACAGAACGCCAACCTCATGCTCGGGCTCCCGGAGACCGCGGGGCTCGCCGTAGACGGGATCGCGCCATGAGTGTGACGGCACCGAAGGGTTTCCGGGCCGCGGGCGTCGCGGCCGGCATCAAGCAGAGCGCGCTCGACGTGGCGCTCGTCGTCAACGACGGACCGGACACGACGGCCGCCGCCGTGTTCACCAGCAACCGGATCAAGGCCGCGCCGGTGCTGTGGAGCCAGCAGGTGCTGCGCGCCGGGATCGCGCGGGCCGTCGTGCTGAACTCGGGCGGCGCCAACGCCTGCACCGGGCCGGCCGGGTTCCAGGACACGCACGCGACCGCGGAGCACACCGCGGCGGCGCTGTCCGGCCGGGCGTCCCGGTTCCCGGTCGGGGCCGGTGACGTGGTGGTCTGCTCGACCGGCCTCATCGGCGAGCGGCTGCCGATGCAGAAGCTGCTCGCGGGTGTCGACGCGGCGGCGCGGGGGCTGTCCCGCGACGGCGGCGCGGACGCGGCGACCGCCATCATGACGACCGACACGAGGCCGAAGACCGCGGTCCACAGTGGACAAGGGTTCACGGTCGGCGGGATGGCCAAGGGTGCGGGGATGCTGGCGCCGGGGCTCGCGACGATGCTCGTGGTGCTGACGACCGACGCGGTCGCCGACGCGTCCACGTTGGACACGGCGCTGCGCAGCGCGACGCGGCGGACGTTCGACCGGGTCGACTCCGACGGCTGCATGTCGACGAACGACACCGTGCTGCTCATGGCCAGCGGCGCGTCGGGGATCGCGCCGACGTCGGCGGAGCTGGCCGCGGCGGTCACCGCCGTGTGCGAGGACCTGGCGATGCAGCTCGTCTCGGACGCCGAGGGGGCGACGAAGGAGATCGCGATCGAGGTCGCCGGTGCGGCGAGTGAGGACGACGCGGTGGAGGTCGGCCGGTCGATCGCCCGCAACAACCTGGTGAAGACGGCGTTCTTCGGCAACGACCCCAACTGGGGCAGGATTCTCGCCGCCATCGGTACGACCCGTGCCGCCTTCGAGCCCGACCGCGTCGACGTCGCCATCAACGGCGTGTGGATCTGCAAGAACGGGGCGGCGGGGGAGGACCGGGCCAAGGTGGACCTCAGCGCGCGGGAGGTGACCGTCACGGTCGACCTGCACGCCGGTGACGAGCAGGCGACCGTGTGGACCAACGACCTGTCGATGGGGTATGTGCACGAGAACTCGGCGTACTCGTCATGAGCACGAGCGTGCGGGACCTCGGGATCGCGCTGGGCAAGGCGAACACGCTCATCGAGGCGCTGCCGTGGCTGGAGCGGTTCTCCGGCGCGACGATCGTCGTGAAGTACGGCGGCAACGCCATGGTCGACAACGAGCTGAAGCGCGCGTTCGCGGCCGACATGGTGTTCCTGCGGCACGTCGGCATCAAGCCCGTCGTCGTGCACGGCGGCGGGCCGCAGATCTCGGCCATGCTCAAGCGGCTCGGCATCGCCAGCGAGTTCAAGGGCGGTCTGCGGGTCACCACCCCGGAGACGGCCGACGTGGTGCGGATGGTGCTCGTCGGCCAGGTGGGCCGCGAGCTGGTCGGGTTGATCAACGAGCACGGGCCGCACGCCGTGGGCATGTCCGGTGAGGACGCCGGGCTGTTCACGGCGGTGCGCCGGCCGGCGATCGTGGACGGCTCACCGGTGGACATCGGGCAGGTCGGCGACGTCGAGCACGTCAACGTCGGCGCGGTGGCCGACCTCATCGCGGCGGGCCGGATCCCGGTCGTGTCGACGGTGGCGCCGGACGCCGACGGCGTGCTGCACAACCTCAACGCGGACACTGCGGCCGGGGCGCTCGCCATCGCGCTGAAGGCCCGCAAGCTGGTGGTGCTCACGGACGTGGAGGGGCTCTACGCCCGGTACCCGGATCCGGACTCGATCATCTCGCAGCTCACCACCGACCAGTTGACCGAGCTGCTGCCGACCCTGGAGGCCGGCATGGCGCCGAAGATGGAGGCCTGCCTGCGGGCGGTCAAGGGCGGTGTGCCCGCCGCGCACGTGGTCGACGGCCGGGTGCCGCACTCGTTACTGCTGGAAGTCTTTACCTCGGAAGGGTTCGGGACGATGGTGGTGGGCGAATGAGCCTCGTGGAGCGGTTCGAGGCGTCGGTGATGAACACCTACGGGTCGCCGTCGCTGGGTCTGGTGAGCGGCAGCGGCGCGGTGGTCGTCGACGAGGCCGGGCAGTCGTACGTGGACCTGCTCGGCGGCATCGCGGTCAACCTGCTCGGCCACGCCCATCCGGCGGTCGTCGCGGCCGTGACCTCGCAGATCTCGACACTGGGCCACGTGTCGAACCTGTACGCGTCGCCGCCGCCGGTCGCGCTCGCCGAGCGGCTGCTGTCGCTGGCGGGGCGCGAGGGCGCGGTGTTCTTCTGCAACTCCGGCGCGGAGGCGAACGAGGCCGCGTTCAAGCTGTCCCGCCGCACCGGCCGGACGAAGGTCGTGGCGGCACAGGCCGGGTTCCACGGCCGCACGATGGGCGCCCTGGCGCTGACGGGGCAGCCTGCGAAGGCCGACCCGTTCCGCCCGCTGCCGGGTGAGGTCGTGCACGTGCCCTACGGCGATGTGGCGGCCCTCGAGGACGCCGTCGACGACACGACCGCGATGGTGCTGCTGGAGCCGATCCAGGGCGAGTCGGGTGTGGTCGTGCCGCCGGCGGGCTACCTGACGGCCGCGCGTGCGATCACGGCACGGCACGGCGCGCTGCTCGCCCTCGACGAGGTGCAGACGGGCGTCGGCCGCACGGGGTACTGGTTCGCGCACCAGGCCGAGGGTGTGCGTCCCGACGTCGTGACCCTGGCGAAGGGACTCGGCGGAGGCCTGCCGCTCGGCGCGATGATCGCGTTCGACGACGCGGCGACGCTGCTCGGCCCGGGCATGCACGCCTCGACGTTCGGCGGCAACCCGGTGTGCTGTGCCGCCGGTCTCGCCGTGCTCGACACCATCGAGTCCGAGGACCTGCTCGGCCACGTGAAGCAGCTCAGCGAGCGGATCCGCCGTGGTGTCGAGGCGCTCGGCCACCCGCTCGTCACCGGCGTGCGTGGCGCGGGCCTGCTGCTCGGCATCACGCTGGCCGGCCCGGCCGCCGGCGCGCTGGCCGCGGTCCTGCGGGACAAGGGCTTCCTCGCCCAGGCGGCCCAGCCCGACGTGCTGCGGATCGCTCCGCCGCTGATCCTGTCCGACGAGCAGGCCGACGCCTTCGTGGCAGCCCTCGGCCCGGCCCTGACCGCGGTGCAGGCCCCATGACCCCCAGAAAGGAAACCGGACGAGCATGACCCGTCACCTCCTGCGCGACACCGACCTGACCCCGGCCGAACAGCGTGAGGTGCTCGATCTGGCGGCGGCGATGAAAGCCGACCGGCACGGCTTCAAGCCGCTCGCCGGGCCCAGGTCGGTGGCGGTCATCTTCGAAAAGCAGTCCCTGCGGACCCGGGTCTCGTTCGAGGTCGGCATCGCCGAGCTCGGCGGGACCCCGGTCATCGTCGACGCGCTCACGACCCACTTCGGCCGCGGCGAGACGATCGCCGACGCGGCCCGGGTGCTGTCGCGGTACGTCGACGCGATCGTCGTGCGGTCCCACGCGGACGAGCGGCTGCGCGAGCTCGCCGCGCACGCGACGGTCCCGGTCGTCAACGCCCTCACCGACGGCTACCACCCCTGCCAGATGCTCGCCGACCTGCAGACGGTCCGGGAGCGGCTCGGCGGCACCGAGGGGCGGACGCTGGTGTATCTCGGTGACACCGCCAACAACATGGCCAACTCGTATGCGCTGGCGGGTGTCACCGCCGGGATGCGGGTCCGGTTGAGCGGCCCGGCCGGGTTCGAGCCCGACGCGGCGGTTCTCGCGGAGGCGCGGAAGCTGGGAGTCGTCGAGGTCGTCGGTGACCCGGCGGAGGCGGTGAAGGACGCCGACGTCGTGGCGACCGACACGTGGACGTCGATGGGGCAGGAAGGGGACGGCCTGGACCGGGTCACGCCCTTCAGGCCGTACCAGATCAACCGCTCCTTGCTCGTGAACGCGAAGCCGGAAGCCATCGTGCTGCACTGCCTGCCGGCGCACCGCGGCGACGAGATCACCGACGAGGTCCTGGACGGCCCGCAGAGCGCGGTCTGGGACGAGGCCGAGAACCGGCTGCACGCTCAGAAGGCGTTACTGGCGTGGCTGCTGGAGCACTCGTGAGCGCTCCGTCGACCAAGGCCGCGCGGCACGACCGGATCTCGGCGCTGATCCGCGGCTCGGCGGTGCGCTCGCAGACCGAGCTCGCGGAGCTGCTGGCCGCGGACGGCATCCAGGTCACGCAGGCGACGCTGTCGCGGGACCTGGAGGAGCTGCGTGCGGTGAAGGTACGCGGGGCGTATCTCATCCCGGAGGACGGTGAGCGTGTCCTGCGCCCGGCGGAGGAGCCGCCGACGCGGCTGATCCGGCTGTTGCGGGAGCTGCTCACCTCCGTCGACTGCTCGGGCAACCTCGTCGTGCTGCGGACCCCGCCGGGGGCGGCGCAGTTCCTGGCGAGCGCGATCGACCGGACCGGGCTGCCGGACATCGTCGGGACCATCGCCGGTGACGACACGATCCTCGTCGTCGCCCGCGAGATCCCCGACCCGGACCGGCGCCCCTCGGCGGGGGAACTGCTGGCCGCGAAGCTCACCGCCTGGGGCCAGTCGGGCGAGGACCATGCGGACGGAGCACCGAGATGACCGACCGGGTCGTGCTCGCGTGCTCCGGAGGCATCGACACCTCGGTCGCCATCGGCTGGATCAGGCAGCAGACGGGGGCCGAGGTGGTCGCCGTGGCCGTCGACGTCGGCCAGGGCGGCGAGGATCTGTCCGTCATCCGGCAGCGGGCTCTGGACTGCGGCGCGGTCGCGGCCGAGGTCGTCGACGCGAGGGACGAGTTCGCCGCCGGGTACTGCATGCCGGCGCTGCGCGCCAACGCGCTCTACACGGACCGGTACCCGGTCGTGTCGTCGCTGTCGCGGCCGCTGATCGTCAAGCATCTCGTCGAGGCGGCCAGGAAGCTCGACGCGACCCACGTCGCGCACGGCTGCACCGGCATGGGCGACGACCAGGTCCGGTTCGAGGCCGGCATCGGGGCGCTCGCGCCGGACCTCAAGGTGATCGCGATCGACGTGGTGCACCGGTCGCCGTACCCGATCGACCAGAACCTGTGGGGCCGCGCCGTCGAGGCCGGCTTCCTCGAGGACACCTGGAACTCGCCGGCCGAGGAGGTGTACTCGTACACGCAGGACCCGAGCGTGCCGTGCGACCCCGACACCGTGGTCGTCACGTTCGACAAGGGTGTGCCGGTCGCGATCGACGGCGAGACCGTGACACCGTTGCAGGCGATCCAGGAGCTGAACCTCCGCGCCGGCGAGCAGGGTGTCGGCCGCTTCGACCTGGTCGAGGACCGGCTCGTCGGGGTCAAGAGCCGGGAGGTGTACGAGGCGCCGGGCGCGATGGCGCTCATCACCGCACACCAGGAACTGGAGAACGTGACCGTCGAGCGCGACGTGGCGCGGTTCAAGCGTTCCGTCGACCAGCGCTGGGCCGAACTGGTCCACGACGGACTGTGGTTCTCGCCGCTGCGCCAGGCGCTGGATGCGTTCATCGACGAGACGCAGCGGCACGTGTCCGGTGAGGTCCGCCTGGTCCTGCACACCGGCAGGGCGGTCGTGACCGGCCGGCGTTCCGAGGCCAGCCTGTGGGGTTTTCGGCGTTCTCCGCGGCGATCCTGCAATTGTGGTGCCCCGCAGACCCGGACAAAGTGGGAGTGTCGAGGCACCACAACTGCAAGATCGCCGCGTCATTTGTGTGTGGAAGGATGACCTTCGTGGTTAACGCATCTTCGTCCGAAGCGCCGACGCGGCTGTGGGGCGGACGGTTCGCCGGCGGGCCCGCCGAGGCCCTCGCCCGCCTGTCCGTCAGTGTGCAGTTCGACTGGCGGCTCGCGCCGTACGACATCGCCGGATCCCGCGCCCACGCCCGCGTGCTGGCCCGCGCCGGGCTCCTCGACGCCGAGGAGCTGGGCCGGATGCTGGCCGCCCTCGACGACCTCGAGACGGCGTGCGCGACCGGCGAGTTCCGGCCCACGGTCGACGACGAGGACGTGCACACCGCCCTGGAGCGCGGGCTGCTGGAGCGTCTCGGCGCCCTCGGCGGCAAGCTGCGCGCCGGCCGGTCCCGCAACGACCAGGTGGCCACGGACCTGCGGCTGTACCTGCGTGACCACGCCCGCGGCGTCGCCGCCCGCATCGTCGAGCTCGCCGACGCCCTCGTCGAGCAGGCCGAGCGGCACCTCGACACGCCCGCGCCCGGCTTCACCCACCTGCAGCCGGCGCAGCCGATCGCGTTCGGCCACCAGCTGCTCGCCCATGTGCAGGCGCTGTTGCGCGACCTGGAGCGGCTGCGCGACTGGGACGCCCGGGCCGCGGTGAGCCCGCTCGGCGCCGGCGCGCTCGCCGGCTCGTCGCTGCCGCTCGACCCGACACAGGTGGCGCGGGAGCTCGGGTTCGCCTCTGCCGCGCCGAACTCGATCGACGCCGTCGCCGACCGCGACTTCGTCGCCGAGTTCCTGTTCGTGGCGGCCCTCACCGGCGTGCACCTGTCTCGCCTGGGTGAGGAGGTCGTGCTGTGGACGACCCCGGCGTTCGGCTGGGTCCAGCTCGACGACGCGTTCGCGACCGGCTCGTCGATCATGCCGCAGAAGAAGAACCCGGACATCGCCGAGCTCGCCCGCGGCAAGTCGGGCCGTCTGGTGGGCCACCTCACCGGTGTGCTGACGATGCTGAAGGGCCTCGCTCTCGCGTACGACCGGGACCTCCAGGAGGACAAGGAGCCCGTCTTCGACGCGGTCGACACGCTCGAGCTCGTGCTGCCCGCGCTGGCCGGCATGATCTCCACGATGACGGTGCGCGTCGACCGCCTGGCCGCCCAGGCCCCGGTCGGCTACACGCTGGCGACCGAGGTGGCCGAGTGGCTGGTCCGCCAGGGTGTCCCGTTCCGTGAGGCGCACGAGATCACCGGCAAACTGGTGGTGATCTGCGCGGCCCGCGACATCGGCCTGGACGAGGTCTCGGACGATGACCTGGCAGCTGTCAGCCCGCACCTGACCCCGGCGGTCCGCGAGGTGTTTTCGGTGCGCGGCGCCCTGGCGGCCCGGACCACCCCGGGCTCGACCGGCCCGGGTCCGGTGTCCGACCAGCTCGCGGTGGCCTCCGACAAACTCGACCGCTGGCGCGACTGGTCCGCGGAGTCCGTGATCCCGTCGTAGCCCTGTCGCACCGGCCACGTTCGCGAGCCGGGCGCGGCCGGTGCGGCGCTGCTTCCCGCCGGAAAGAGCGCGGAATTCGGACAAGGCGGGACCGTAGCACTGAGATCACGGAGGATGGATCGGTGCGGAAGATCACGCAGGACGTTCTTGGTGACGCTTCGGTGCTCAAGCTCGTCGAGGTGGACGTGCCAGTGCCGGGGCCGACGGAGATCCTCGTCGAAGTACACGGTATCGGGGTCAATCCCGTCGACTGGAAGGTCCGGACCTCGGGCGGGGTGCTGGGCACGCCGCCGTTCACCGTCGGCTGGGAGGTCTCCGGGATCGTCGCGGCGACCGGTGCCGGGGTGACCCGGTTCGCGGTCGGCGACGAGGTCTTCGGCATGCCGAAGTTTCCGCGTGAGGCCGCCGCCTACGCCGAGTTCGTCACCGGGCCCGCCCGGCACTTCGCCCGGAAGCCGGACGGGCTCACCCACGTCGAGGCCGGCGGGCTGGCCCTCGCTGGGCTCACCGCCTGGCAGGTGCTCGTCGAGACGGCCGCGGTCCTGCCCGGGCAGCGGGTCTTCATCCCGGCGGCGGCCGGCGGCGTCGGGCACCTGGCCGTGCAGGTGGCGAAGATCCGTGGCGCCCACGTCATCGGCACCGCCTCCGCACCCAAGCACGAGTTCGTCCGAGGGCTCGGGGCCGACGAGGTGCTCGACTACCGCACCGACGACCTCAGCGCGGTCAAGGACATCGACGTCGCCGTCGCCACCGTCGCCGGGCAGATCCCGGACCTGGCCCGGATGCTGCGCCCGGGGGGTCTGCTGGTCGCCCTCAACAGTGTCGACACGCAGGCCGTGACCGACGTCGAGGGCGTGTTCCTCCTCGCCGAGCCCGACCGCGCCGGGCTGGAGGCGCTGGCCGCCCTGGTCCTGGAGGGCCGCCTGAGGGTCCACGTCGATCGGGTGTTCCCGCTCTCGCAGGCCGCCGAGGCCCACCGGGTCGGTGAAGCCGGCCGCACGACCGGAAAGCTCGTCCTCACGCCCTGATCGACTCGCGAGCAGCGGCAGGGTCAGGTCGTCGCTCGGCGCAGCGTGGTCCACGACGCCAGGGCCAGGAGCGGCACCACCGCTGCCGGCAGCGCCGCGTACAGCGTCAGCGCACTCTGGTCGATCAGCCAGGACCCGATCGCCGGCCATTGCTTCAGGTACGTGATCAGCGCCACCGCGCCGCCCAGCACCAGGATCAGCGAGGCCGTCATGGCGAACACGCCGTTGACGTTCCACCGCACGTACACCGCGCCGAACGAGATGCCGATCAGGCTCATCACCAGCATCGGCGCCGCGTAGATGAGCAGCTGCGCGAACACCCCGTGATGGTTCACGAAGCCCACCCCGAAGAACCGCATCCGCATGCCCCAGCCGTCCGTCGCCTCCTCGACGGCCTGGCAGATCACGAGCAGCACCGAGAACACCAGGCTCTGTGCGAGGACGAACAGGCCGAGGGAGATCGCGAACTCCCGGCGGGTGACGCTCATCCCCAGCGCGAACGGGAACTGCTGGGTGACGGCGACCGCGCCGAAGGCCAGTGCCGCGACGTAGATGCTGGCCAGGCCGCCCGTCACCGGCTGCTCGTCGATCGCGTTGCCCGCGGCGGCGAAGACGGCCAGGTTGACGGTGAACGCGATTCCGATGATCACGAGCGGCCACAAGAGTCCGTCACGACGGCCGAGCGCCTGCAGGCGGGCGATGGCGAGGATCCGGGTCGTCACACGTGCTCCTTCAGGTCGGCTTTTGTGATGCGTACGACCAGCTGCTGCAACGACACCGGGGCCAGTTCGACCCCGGCGGCCCGCGCCTGCCCGGCCTCGACGCGGCCACGCACCGTCGCGCGGGTGAGCGGGCCGAGGTGCTCGCGGTGCAGTTCGTCGGTGTTGGCGGCCAGCGCGTCGACCGCGGGCGCCGGCCCGGTGAGCGTGACGACCTGGCCCCGCAGCGCCTCGGCGTCCTCGTCGAGGACGAGCCGGCCGCGCTCGATGAGCAGCACGTGCTCGATCAGGTCGCTGACCTCGTCGATGAGGTGGGTGGAGAGCACGACGGTGCGCGGGAACTCGGCGTAGTCGGCGAGCAGCCGGTCGTAGAAGAGCTGCCGGGAGACCGCGTCGAGCCCGAGGTACGGCTCGTCGAACAGCGTCAGCGGCGCGCGGGCGGCGAGCCCGACGACAACGCCGAGGGCGGAGAGCATGCCCCGGGACAGCTTCTTCACCTGCCGCTTGACCGGCAGCTGGAAGTCGTGGAGGAGGTCCCGTGCGAACCGGTCGTCCCAGTTGGGGAACAGCAGCCGCCCGGCGAACAGCACGTCGCGCACCCGGAACGTTTCGGGATACCGCTGGCTTTCCTTGATGAAGGTGACCTGCCGCAGGACGCGCTCGTTCTCGTGCGGGGCGGCGCCGAACACCGTGACCGTGCCGGCGCTCGCGAACTGCTGTCCGGTCAGGATCTGCATGAGGGTGGTCTTGCCGGCGCCGTTGCGGCCGAGCAATCCGTAGATGCCGTTGCGCCGCAGCTCGAAGCTGACACCGTCGAGCGCTGTCACGTCGCGGAACCGCTTCGAGACGTCGCGCGCGGTGACGATGGGGCTGCTCATCGCTTCTCCTCGTAACGGTCGATCATCGACTTCAGCTCCGGCGGGTGGATGCCGAGCTTCGCCGCCTCGGCCAGCAGCGGCAGCAGGTACTGCTCGGAGAACTGGTCCCGGCGCCGTTGCCGGAGCTTGGCCTGAGCGCCGGGGGAGACGAACATGCCGATGCCTCGCTTCTTGTAGAGCACGCCGTCGTCGACGAGCTGGTTGACGCCTTTCGCGGCGGTGGCCGGGTTGATCCGGTGAAAGGCGGCGAGCTCGTTCGTCGACGGCACCTGGGCCTCGTCGGGCAGGCTGCCGTCGATGATCGAGTTTTCGATCTGCTCCGCGATCTGGAGGAAGATCGGCCGCCCCTCGTCCATCACTCGCCCTGGTTCGTCGGTTCGTTACTCATGTAACTAACCATGCAACCAGTGAACCTTCGGTGTCAAGCGTTATGGTCGACTGATGGGGACGGTGGGCTTCGGCCCGAAGATGGCCTGGCTGGCGGTGCGGCACAACGACCCGGTCGAGGTCCTGACTGCGCTCGACCTGCGTGACCTGGGCCTGACCGACCTCCGGTCGGGCCTGGACATGGCGTACTTCACCGACGACCGGGTGGTCGTGACGCCGCCGATCAGCGGGTGGGTGCTCGTCGCCGGCAAGTGGCTGTTCGGGCTGCCGTCGGCCGCGGGGCCCTCCGTCGCGCTCGGCACCGAGGTGCAGTACTTCGCGACGCACCGCGGACTGCTGACACACCGCTGGGAGCGGGCGATCGAGGGCGACCTGTTCGACGTGTTCCGCAGCGGCGACGACGAGGACGACGATCTCGTCGACGAGCAGGACGTCTTCCGGAAGGCGGGGGAGTGGAGCGTCGACCCGCGGCAACTGCCGGTCGGGACGTTACATATCGCGGCGGTACCTGTTAACGCATAATCTTCCATGCGTCGATGTCTTTCCAAGAGGATAGGGGCTCCCGATCCTCTTGGAGGCATACGTGACCCGTCTGCTGTCCCAGCTCAGCCTCGCCGTCGTGCTGATCGCCGGTCTGATCGCCGGCCCGGCCGTGGTGGCCCCCGCAACCGTCGACGCCGCACACGCGTCGGTCTATTCCTCGTGCAACATCTCCGGCTGCGCCGACGCGCGCACCGCCCGCTCCGGCTGGAGCAGCCTGGGCTTCCCGACCTCGCGGAACTGGTACGCGTGGCCGGCCGGCAAGTACAACTTCGCGGGCGGCCAGTTCTACAACCGGGAGGGGCAACTCCCGTCCGGCGCGACCTACTACGAGTACGACGTCGTCCCGCGCAACAAGGGCGCCGCCCGCGACGCCAAGCGCATCATCGTGAACCGCAGCACCGGGGTGACGTGGTACTCCCCGAACCACTACACGGACTTCTACCGTCTCTGACGAGCGTCTCCGGCGAGTCGCCAGGGGGTGGCCGTCCGGCCACCCCCTTTGCTCAGCTCCGCTTGCCCTTGCTGCGCCAGGAGAACGGCCCGGGCAGGTCGTAGCGGTGGGCGCGGGTGCGCGAGTTCCAGGACCAGCGGCCGATCTTCAGCCCCCAGGAGGAGAACCCCTTCGGGGTGAAGTTGAGCACCAGCGGGCCGATGCGCATCGCTTTTCGGAACAGGATCGGCAAGGCGTTCCCTCCTCGGGTGGTGTCGTCCATCAGGATGACGTATGCCTGCCACATGACGGCCCGAGGGGCCGAAGCGGATTGATTGACGGCAGTTGTGCCTGTTTGCGGCGCCCCTCTACGTTGGACCCATGGCGCAGCAGGTGAAGTACGACCGGCGGGAACAGTACGAGCAGATCGCCTCCGGCCTGTTGCCGGGCGAGAACGTCATCGCCGTCTACGACGCCGTCGGCGTGGGCACCGGGTTCATCGGGCTCACCGACCGGCGGGTCATCCTCCAGGACCGGTCGTTCGTGGGCAAGCGGGTCGCGATCACCTCGATCCCGTACGGGAAGGTCACCGCCGTCTCGGTGGTCAGCAACAAGTCGTGGGCGGGCAGCTTCTTCAGCAGCGGCTCGATCGCCGTCCATGTCGGCACCCACACCTACGAGGTCGAGCTGCGCGGCGTCGAGAAGACGCAGCACGTGCACAACGTGATCCTGCACTACGCCGGCCGCTGACCTGAGGGACCACCCCACGATCGAGCGGTGCACCGCGCCGGTGCCGTAAAAGCTACGGTGGGCGTATGAGCGCGTTGGAGAAACTGCGTGCTGTCGCGCCGGTGATGATCGAGGACCTGGCGGAACTGGTCGGCACCGAGTCGCCGTCGGCCGACGTCGACGCCATCGCCAGATGCGCCGACGTCGTCGCCGAGCTGGGGCGCCGTTACACAGGAGCGGCGCCGGAGCGGATCGTCGTCGCGGACCGGCCGCATCTGCGGTGGCGGTTCGGCTCGGCACCGCCCCGGGTCGTGCTGATCGGCCACTTCGACACCGTCTGGCCGCTGGGCACCCTGAAGCGCTGGCCGTTCGCCGTCGACGGCATCCGGGCGACCGGCCCGGGCGTGGTCGACATGAAGGCCGGCCTCGTCATGCTGTTCCACGCCCTCGCCCAGCTCGGCGACCTCGACGGCGTGGCCGTCGTGGTCAACTCCGACGAGGAGATCGGCTCGCCGACCTCGACGAAACTCATCGAGGACACCGCACGCGGCGCCGCCGGCGCGCTGGTCCTGGAGGGCAGCGCCGAGGGGCGGCTCAAGGTGGCCCGCAAGGGCATCGCGCACTACTCGGTGCGGGTCGTCGGCCGCGCCGCGCACGCCGGCATTGCGCCCCACCTCGGCATCAACGCCGGGGTGGAGCTCGCCCACCAGCTGCTGCGGATCGCGGAGCTCGGCGACCCGGAGCGGACGACGACCGTCACGCCCACCGACGCGGTCGTCGGCACCACGAGCAACACCGTGCCGGCCGAGGCCCGGGTGAGCATCGACGCGCGCTCGTTCGACCCCGCCGAGCTGGCCCGGGTCGACGCCGCGCTGCGCGACCTGCGACCAGTGCTGCCCGGTGCGCAGGTCCGCGTCGAGCCCGGCCCGTCCCGTCCCGCGATGCCCGAGACGGCGGCGACCGAGCTGTTCGCGCTCGCGCAGCGGCTCGGCGCCGAGCTCGGGCTGCCGCCCTTCACCGCGGAGGCCGTCGGGGGCGGCTCCGACGGCAACTTCACCGCCGGCATCGGCGTGCGGACCCTCGACGGGCTCGGCGCGGTCGGCGGCAAGGCGCACGCCGAGGGGGAGTGGATCGACCTGACCAGCCTGCCCGACCGGGCCGCGCTGGTGTGCGCCCTGGCCGGTGCCATCGGTCAGGACGCCCGATGAACCTCGTCCAGGACGCGTGGGCCCGCGCGGACGAGGCGGCCGACCGGGTTGATGTCTGCGTGGCCGAGCTCTCCCGGCCCGCGGACCTGGAGGAGGCGTCCGACCTGCTGCAGCGGGTCTGGCGCGCCGACCACCCGGCGGAGATCGCCGCCGCGTCGCTGCTGCGCACCTACGCGCACTCCGGCAACTACGTCGCCGGTGCCTACCGCGACGGGCACCTGATCGGCGCGGCCACCGGGTTCTTCGGGCTCACGCACGGCCATACGCATCTGCACTCGTACGTCGCGGGCGTGTCGCCGGGACGGCTGGGCAAGGGTGTCGGGTTCGCCCTCAAGCAGCACCAGCGCGCGTGGACGCTGGCGCGGGGCGTGCCGGAGGTGCACTGGACGTACGACCCCTTGATCCTGCGCAACGCGTACTTCAACCTGCAGAAGCTCGGCGCCGCGGCCACCGGCTACCTGCCGGAGTTCTACGGCGCGATGGCCGACGGCATCAACAGCGGCGACCTCAGCGACCGGCTCTACGTGGTGTGGCGGCTCGACGCGCCCCGCGTGGCCGCCGCCGCGCACGGCTCGCACGCCGAGGTCAGCGCCGACGGTGCGGTGCCGCTCGTCGCGGCCGGCCCGGACGGCGCGCCGGTGGAGTCCACTGTGGACGCCGACCGGGTCTGTGTCGCGGTGCCGGAGGACGTCGAGACGCTGCGGCGGAAGGATTCGGCGACGGCGCTGCGGTGGCGGCACGCGGTGCGCACCGCGCTGTCCGGCCGGCTCGCGGCCGGGTGGCGGATCGACGGCATCACCCGGGACGGGCGTTACGTGCTGGAACGGAGCGGTGAATGAAGCTGACCGGGTTGGAACTGCGGCGCGTCGCGATGCCGTTGGTGGCGCCGTTCCGCACGTCGTTCGGCACCGAACTGCGGCGCGACGTGCTGCTCGTGCGGGCCGTCGCCGGCGACGTCGAGGGCTGGGGCGAGTGCGTGGCGATGTCCGCGCCGCTGTACTCCGCCGAATACGTCGACGACGCCGCGACCACCATCCAGCGGCACCTCGCGCCCGTGCTGGCGAACGCCGACGTCGAGGCCCACACACTTGAGCCGCTGTTCGCGCGGTTCAAGGGGCACCCGATGGCGAAGGCCGCGGTCCAGACGGCGGTGCTCGACGCGCAGCTGCGTGCCGCCGGCACACCGCTCGGCTCGTACCTCGGCGCGGTCAAGGACCGGGTGCCGGCCGGGGTGTCGGTCGGCATCATGGACTCGATCCCGGCCCTGCTCGACGCCGTCGCCGGCTACCTCGACGCCGGCTACCTGCGGATCAAGCTCAAGATCGAGCCCGGCTGGGACGTCGAGCCGGTGCGCGCCGTCCGGGAGCGGTTCGGCGACGGCGTGCTGCTGCAGGTCGACGCCAACACCGCGTACACCCTCGCCGACGCCCGGCACCTGGCCCGGCTCGACCCGTTCGACCTGCTGCTCATCGAGCAGCCGCTGCCGGAGGACGACCTGCGCGGCCATGCGGCGCTGGCCCGGCTGGTGCGCACGCCGATCTGCCTCGACGAGTCGATCGTCAGCGCCCGCGCCGCGGCGGACGCGATCGCGCTCGGCGCCTGCGAGATCGTCAACATCAAGCCCGGCCGGGTCGGCGGCTATCTGGAGGCGCGGCGCATCCACGACGTGTGTGTCGCCAACGGGGTGCCGGTCTGGGCCGGCGGGATGCTCGAGACCGGCCTCGGCCGGGCCGCCAACGTCATCCTGGCCGCGCTGCCCGGCTTCACGCTGCCCGGTGACACGTCCGCCTCCGACCGGTACTACGCCCGCGACATCACCGCGCCCTTCGTGCTCGAGGACGGGCACGTCGCGGTGCCGGGCGGTCCGGGCATCGGGGTCTCGCCGGTGCCGGAGCTGCTGGACGAAGTGACGACGGACACGCTCCGAATTGACTTTACAGCTGTTAACTGACGGCTCTAACCTTACGGACGTAAACATACGTCCGTAAGAGGAGTCGCCATGCCCGAGTACCCCCGGCGCTGGGCCGCACTCGCCGTGCTGAGCCTGACGCTCGTCGCCGTCACCCTCGACAACTCCGTCCTCAACACCGCGCTGCCGTCACTCGCGCACGCGCTGCGCGCGAGCACCGCCGACCTGCAGTGGATCACCGACGCGTACACCCTCGTCTTCGCCTCCGCGCTGATCCTCGCCGGCACGCTCGGCGCGCGGCTCGGCTCCCGGCGGGCCCTGCTCGGCGGTCTCGCCGTCTTCGGCGCCGGCTCGGCGGTCGCGGCGCTCTCCGACTCGCCCGGCCAGCTCATCGCCTGGCGGGCCGTCATGGGCCTCGGCGCCGCGTTTGTCATGCCGGCGACGCTCGCGATCATCACCCGGATCTTCCCGCCGGCCGAGCGCCCGAAGGCGTTCGGCGCCTGGTCCGCCGCGGCCGGCATCGGCGTCCTGATCGGCCCGGTCACCGGCGGTGCCCTGCTCGAGCACTACTCCTGGAGCAGCGCCTTCTGGATCAACGTGCCGCTGGTGGCGGTCGCGCTGGGTGCGGTCCTGTGGCTGGTGCCGTCGGTGCCGGCGATGCGGACCGGGCCGCTGGACCTGCTCGGCGCGGCCCTGTCGACCGCGTCGGTCGCCGCGCTCGTCGACGCCGTGATCCAGGCGCCGGCGCGGGGCTGGCTCGACCGCGTCACCCTCGCCGAGTTCGCCGTCGCCCTCGTCCTGGCCGCCGGGTTCGTGCTGCGGCAGCGCCGGGCCGCCGCGCCGCTGGTCCGGTTCGACCTCTTCGCCAACCGCACGTTCCTCGTCGCGGCGCTGTCCCTCGCCGTGGTGTTCTTCGTGCTCTTCGGCACGCTGTTCGAGCTGTCCCAGTACCTCCAGCTCGTCCACGGCTACAGCCCGCTCGTCGCCGGCCTCGGCGCGATGCCGTTCGCGGTCGCCATGGCCGCCACCTCGGCCACCTCGGCGCCGCTGTCCGCCCGCCTCGGCGTCCGGGCCACCCTCGCCACCGGGCTCCTGCTCGCCACCGTCGGCCTGCTCCTGCTCGCCACGACCGGCGTCCACACGCCCTTCTGGAAGGTCGCCGTCGGCACCGCGGTCATCGGCCTCGGCATGGGCATGATGATGGCGCCGGCCAGCCTGCAGATCAGCGGCTCGGTGCCGGCCCAGTACACCTCGATGGCCAGCGCCCTCAACAGCGTCATCCGCGAGCTCGGCGGCGTCCTGGGCATCGCGGTCCTCGGCACCGTCGTCTCCTCCGCCTACCGTTCCGGCGTCGGTACCTCGACGGGCCCGGCCGGCACCGACCTGCCCACCGCCCACGCGGTCGCGGCGACCCTGCCGGGCGACTCGGCACAGCGCCTGCTGTCCACGGCCGACGCGGCCTTCACCACGGCGATGGACCGCGGCGCCCTCGTCGCGGCGGCGATCGCCTTCGCCATGGCCGTCGTGGTGATCCTGGTCCGCCCTTCCCGGCACGCGCAGCCGGCGCCGGCCGCCGTGACTCCCGCCCCGGTGGGCAGGGAAGCGGTCCTCATCGCCGACCCGGCATGATGAAGAGATGAAAGCGGACCAGTCGGGTGCGGCCACCACCGGTGGCCGCACCCGCAACCGTCGTGGCGAGGGCGCACTGCTGCGCGACGAGATCGTCGCCGCCGCCGAGCGGATCCTGGAGCGCGAGGGCAACGAGGACGCGCTCACCCTCCGCTCGGTCGCCCGCGAGGCCGGCATCTCCGCGCCGTCGATCTACACACACTTCGCCGACCGCGACGCGATCCTCGACGCGGTGCTCGACATCGCCTTCGAGCGGCTGCGCCGCCACGCCCTCGACGCCGTGACCGACCGCTCCGACCCGGTCGCCGCGCTGCTGGACGGCTGCCGCGCGTACGTCGACTTCGCCGTCACCGAGCCCGCGCGGTACACCGTCCTCTTCGACCGCCGCCGCGCCAACCGCCCGGTGGTCAGCAGCTCCGCGGAGCTGGCCGACCTGCCGCCCGAGTGGCGCCGCCGGACGGAGTCGTTCATGGTGCTGGTCAACGCCCTGGAATCGTGCGTGAAGGCCGGCCGCTCCGCCAGTACCGACCCGTTCGCCGACGCCACCAAGTTGTGGACCTCGCTGCACGGTGCCGTGGTGATGCGGCAGTTCGTGCCGGGGTTCCCCTGGCCGCCGCTCGACGAGTCGATCGACTCGATCGTGCTGCGCCTGGCGCTGATCAGCGAGTGAACGCGCTGCTGCCGCTGCTGGGCTTCGTTCCGGCGGGGATTTGCCGGCAGGCACTATGGATTGGTGGAGTACTCGTGGATGCAGGCCCCTGCGTCGGAGGTCGCAGAGACGGCGAAGACGCTGTTGGGCTGGGAGTTATCGGCCAACGGCGTGCGTGTCCGCCTCACGGAGGTGGAGGCCTACGCAGGCACCGGGGAAGATCCGGCCTCCCACGCGCACCGCGGGCCCACGCCACGCACGCGGGTCATGTTCGGGCCGGCTGGGCGCGCGTACCTCTACTTCGTGTTCGGGGTTCATTGGTGCATGAACGTGGTGTGCGGCGCTGAGGGTGAAGCGGCCGCGGTGTTGCTTCGTGCGGGCGAGGTGTTGGAGGGTGCTGAGCTGGCTCAGCAGCGGCGCGGCGACGTGGCGGAGCGCGAGCTGGCCCGGGGGCCGGCGCGCCTCGTTGTCGTGCTCGGGGTCGGGCATGAGGCCAACGGCACGTCGATGGTTGACGGGACGGGGCCGTTGTTGCTGTCGCCGCCGAGTCGTCCGGTTGCTCCGCAGCTGATTGTCGCTGGTCCGCGGGTAGGGGTCGCGAACGCTCATGACGTTCCGTGGCGGTTTTTGATCTCGGGTGATCCGACCGTCAGCACGTACCGCCGGCATGTTCCGCGTCGTAGGTCTCCGTCCCCGAGTCGCTAGTCGTCGTGCTCCGGTGGCTCACCAACAAGAGACGAGACGCCCCGACACACCATGACCGACCGGCAGTTACCCAGTTCACAGTAATAAAGGTCTTCGATGCGCAGCCACTCGCCCGTGACCGGCTCATGCAGGTCACCGGGCGACTCGGCACCGCACCCGCGCCGGCGATGCCAGCCACGCAACACCGGACCTTCTACGCCGCGTTCTGCCGGGTCGGCGCGGGGCAGCGAGGACGATGATCGGACAGTAGGCTGACCACGGTCCGACACGGCGGCAAAGTCCCCGTCCGACGAAGCCTCTCGGAGTTCGTTCACGTGACCGACAATCGTCAGCCCGACCCATCCTGGTCACCGCCGCCCCAGCCTGGGCAGGAGTGGACCTCTGGGATGCCGTCCCAGCCCGGGCCGCCGCCGGAAGTGCCACAGCCGGGTCTCTTCCAGCCTGGTCCGTCGGCCGCGGCGCCGGAACAGCCGTGGCTCGGCCAGCCGGGGCAGCCAGGCGCGCCCTGGCCGCCCGGCCCGCCGCCGATCGCCCCTGGTGGGCCTGGTGGGCCCGGCGCGCCGGCGAAAGGCGGCAAGGGCAAGGTGCTCATCGGACTGCTGGTGGTGGTAGTCGTCTGCGCCGGCCTGTGCGGTATCGGCCAGCTCATCACCAACATCGTGAACAAGGACGAGTGGAAGGACCTGGGCAAGCCGGTCACCCGGCCGGCCGCGCAGCCGACGCCCACGCCGACGTGGCCGAGGCCCAACCCGTTCCTGCCGAACGCCAAGGCCGACCCGCAGATCCGCCACCAACTGGAGTCCTGGGTGCTCACGTCGGCCGGCGTGCAGCGGCCGGTCAGCAGCACATGCGACATGGAGGGCTTCACCGGGCAGACAGCCACGACGTTCGACTGCACCGTCACGATCGAGGATCACAAGGTCGTCTACACGGTCAGTACCACACCGAAGGGCAACGGCGTCTTCAACTGGACCGCCAAGGCGGCGAACACGGTCGTGACGCGCGAGGGCATCCTGCAGCTGTTCACCGGTCTGTACCCCGAGTCGTACGGCTGGTCCAACCTGCGCTGCGACGACCTGCCCGAGATCGCGCTCGTGCCGGCCGGCCAGCCGCTGTCGCAGGTCTGCTATGGCAAACTGAAGGACAAGAAGACCGCGAAGATCCTGATCAAGCCCAGTGATCAGGCCAAGCCGCACCTGGAGTCGCAGTTCCAGGACTGAGCAGGCGATCGTCGACGGGCGGCGAGCACACCCGGGTCATGCATCGGGGCTGTGCGTCGCCCGCTGCACCACAAGGCGACCGGATCGACCGGAAGAATGCTGCTGCGGCTTCACGCAGATGCCCAACGCCGCACCCACCTTTGGCGTCACCGTCCTGTAGACGCCGCCGCCGATTCGCCAGCCACCGGCGCATGCTCGACCACCTGCCCAGCGGCTGATTCCGGCAGCTGGACGTATACCAGCGCGGCCTTCGCTGCCGACGGCGCACAGCTCGACGCCGGCGGCGAGGGGTCGCCCATGACCGCGACCACGACTGTGGTCGCGGTCATCGCCACCATGACGCCACGAACCCGTGGCGGACAACCCGACACCGGCACGCTCACCTCGAACCCGACGCCGGCCTGAGCGACCAGCGTCCACGGCAGACTCACCAGCCCCTCGGCGTCCTCATCGGTCAGGACCGGCACCGGCGACTGCTGTGTGGTCAGCGCCGGGTCCCGAACCGGAGCTGATGTGCACCCGGCCAGCACCCACAACAGCGCCAACGCCAACCCGGTGCGAGCCGCTGACACCTCGTGCCGGCGCACCTTCCACACCTTGCACCATGCCCTCACACCTCATACGACGTGCCCGCCCCGCGGCGAGTTCCTCGGTCAAAGCCACCGCAGCACCTCGTCGAGCAGGTCTGCTCCCTGGTCTGGCTGATCTGTAGCAACGGCAACCCGTTTCGTGATCGACCAGCGGGGCGGCACCACGGACCGGTGCCGCCCCGCCGCGCTACGACCGGGTCAGCAGCTGAACGTGATGCTGCTGCTCGCCTTGGTGAAGGTGATGCCGGCTGGGTTGGTGGCCTCGCGGTAGTTGCGGTAGGTGTAGCTGCCGCTCCCGCCGCAGTTGGCGACAAGCGCACCGGACTTGTTGCCGAAGTAGTCGATGCTGTCGATCGTCTGCCAGCTCCCGCCCCCACGGCTGCGCTGGAGGTAGAAGCTGATGTACCAGGCTCCGGTGCAGCCGTTCGACAGGTAGTTGGCCCGGACGGTACTGCCCGACTTGAACGGCGCGCCGGCCGTCACCTCGCAGGCGGCGGCGGCGGCGTTCGCGGAGGCGGAAGCGGCCGACGCGGCCGACGCCGGGGTGCCGGACACCAACGCGCCCGCCAACGCCAGCGCGGAGATGAGCAGCGACGCGCGTCGCAACCTTTCGATTCGTACGGACATGCTGTTGCACTCCTTTGCTCGGTTCGACCGGTGGGCCGCCGACGTTGTCCGTTCTGCGGCGGCCTGTCCCACGCTGTACCGCCGCGCCGGGTTCGGGCTACCGGCAGACGCGTTCGGGACAGTCCCGGACAGGGCGGATCCTGTGCCGTGCCAGAACTTGCGCATGGGTTGTGAGCTGCGGTCTTGTCTGGCGGCGAATGATCATCTGATGGTGTTCCGGTTGGAGAGATAGTCAATACCTGTAGATCAAGCGTTCTAGACTTCGCGGATGACTAGCGAGCCTCTCCGTCTTACGGTTCTGGGTTGTGCAACGCCATACCCGAGTGTGGATAACCCTTGTTCCGGCTACCTGGTGTCCGGCGGGGGCTCCCGGGTGTGGGTGGATGCGGGCAGCGGGACGCTGGCTCAGCTGCAACGACATGTCCGGCTGGACGAGTTGGACGCGATCTGGATCTCGCATCTGCACGCCGATCACAGCGCAGACCTCCTCACTGCCTACTACGGCGCGCTCTTCGCCGACATCCAGCTCGCGGCTCCGATCCCCTTGTACGGCCCGCCGGGCATCGCCGGCCGGCTGGCCCACTTCCTCACCAACACCGCCACCCGCAGCCCGATCGAATCCGCCTTCGCCGTCGAGGAACTGCACGACGGACATCAGGTGCGGGTCGGGGCGCTCACGCTGACCAGCCGAGCAGTGGCGCACGGCATCCCCGCTTTCGCCCTGCGCGTCGAGGCCATGGGCCGGTCGCTGGTGTACTCCGGGGACACGGCCCCCTGCCCTGGCCTAACGAGGCTGGCCAAGGGGTGCGATGTGCTGCTGTGCGAGGCCGAGAGCGCCCAGGCCCCGAGTGCGGGGGAACAGGTCCACCACACACCAGAGGACACCGGCGACACCGCCCGTGCGGCTCAGGCGGGACGGTTGATCGTCACGCACGTCGGGCGTTTCCTCACCCCGCAGCAGGCAGTAGCACGTGCCTCGACCCGATTCGACGGTCCCATCGACTACGCCGCACCTGGTGCCACCTTTCCGGTCGGCTGAGCCGCTGCGGCCTCGGGGCGTTCGACGAGATGACCGTTGATGACCGTTTTCGAAGTGGGCTCCGGCGCGGACCAAAGCGACGAGGTGGGGTGCGGTGACTGCCCTCCAGCGTTCTTGGGCTGATTCGGCGAGCTTGAACACCATGGCCAGCGCGGCGGCCGGGCTGCCGGCGCCGCGGGTGACCTTGGTCCGTAGACGGCCGGGGTGCTGACCGGCGACACCGTGATCATGCCGCAGCAACTCCAGTTGCAGGAAAGCTTGGCCTATGGAGCCTGTTGCGCAATTCGCTGGGACAGCGTTGGCGGCCCAACTGCGCGCCGATCTTGGAGTTGTGGCGCCATGAACCTCCGAATTTGTCCGGGTTTGTCAAGGACCACAACTCCAAGATCGGCGCGGTTGTCGGGGTTGACGCGCGAGGGATCCGAATTGCGCAACAGGCTCTACAGGCCAAGTTTTCCTACAACCAGCTCAGCGGAGCCAGCGACCGACGCGCACATGTCTCCGGATGCGGTGCCGTCGCGCGGCGCGGGTTTGAGCCGTGCGGTTGCCAGTGCAGACCCAGCAGTGCGAGCCGCGCGCCGTTGGATGTGGTGCGGCCGCCCGGTGCGGGGTGTGTGGGCGGCGCGGCGGGGCTGCCAGACGGGGTGCGGTGCGGGCAGCGCGGCGGTGCGGGCAGCGCGGCGGTGGCGGGCAGCGCGGCGGTGGGGGGCGGCACGGCGGGTGCGGCACGGCGGCGGGTGCGGCGCGGCGGTGGGGGCGGCGCGGCGGTGTTTGCCCAGCGCAGGCGGGTGTGGCATTGGTGCGGGCGGCGTCGGCGAGGGTTTGCCCGGCGCGGGCGGCGCGGTGCGGGCGGCGCGGTGCTGGATGCCCGGCGTGGACGGTGCCGGCTGAACGGCTTGAGGCACGGCAGGGGGTGACTGCGCCCGGACCACAGCCGGGCGCGACGACGGTCGCGTCGGTCAGTCCGGGGTGGACAGGGTGTCGAGGACCTGCTGGCCGAACTTGGCCAGTTTGTTCTCGCCGACGCCGCTGACCGTGGACAGCTGGGACAGCGTCGCCGGGTTTTCGGACGCGATCTGGCGGAGGGTGGCGTCGTGGAAGATGACATAGGCGGGGACGCTCAGCTCCTTGGCCGTCGCGGCCCGCCAGGCCCGCAGGCGCTCGAACAGCTCGGTGGCCTCGGGGGAGAGCTCGGCCGAGGCGGACGCGGCGCTGCGTTGCTTGGCGACCTTGGCCGTCTTGGCCGCGGAGACCGGGCGCTCCGGCTCGCGGCGCAGCATGACCTGGCGGTGTCGGCCCAGGACCTCGCCGCTCGCCTCCGTCAGCACGAGCGTGCCGTAGTCACCCTCGACGGCGAGCAGGCCCTGCGCGAGCAGCTGCCGGATCACCGCCCGCCAGTCGGCCTCGCGCAGGTCGGCGCCGACCCCGAAAACGGTCAGCTCGTCGTGGTGCCACTGCACGACCTTGTCGGTCTTCTTGCCCAGCAGGATGTCGATGCACTGGCCGGCGCCGAACTTCTGGTTGCGCTCCTTGTGCAGCCGGTAGACCGTCGACAGCAGCTTCTGCGCCGCGACCGTGCCGTCCCACGACTCGGGCGGGCTGAGGCAGGTGTCGCAGTTGCCGCACGGGCCGCTCTGCTCGCCGAAATACGCGAGGAGCTGCACCCGCCGGCACTCGACCGTCTCGCAGAGAGCGAGCATCGCGTCGAGGTGCTGGGCGAGCCCGCGCCGGTGGGCCGCGTCGCCCTCGGAGCCGTCGATGAGCTTGCGCTGCTGGACCACGTCCTGCAGCCCATAGGCCAGCCAGGCCGTCGACGGCAGCCCGTCACGCCCGGCCCGGCCGGTCTCCTGGTAATAGCCCTCGACCGACTTCGGCAGGTCGAGATGCGCGACGAACCGCACGTCGGGCTTGTCGATGCCCATGCCGAACGCGATCGTGGCGACCATGACGAGCCCGTCCTCGCGCAGGAACCGGGACTGGTTGTCGGCGCGGGTCCGCGCGTCGAGCCCGGCGTGGTACGGCAACGCGGGGATCCCGTTGTCCTTGAGGAAATCCGCGATCTTCTCCACCGACGCGCGGGACAGGCAGTAGACGATGCCGGCGTCGTCGCGGTGCTCCGTGCGCAGCAGGTCGAGCAGCTGCCGGCGCGGGTCCTGCTTCGCAACGATCCGATACTGGATGTTGGGCCGGTCGAAGCTCGACACGAAGTGGCGGGCGTCGGTGAGCCCGAGCCGCGTGGCGATCTCCTTGTGCGTCGCCGTCGTGGCTGTCGCGGTGAGCGCGATCCGTGGCACGTCGGGCCAGCGCTCGTGCAGCATCGACAGGTTGAGGTAGTCGGGCCGGAAGTCGTGGCCCCACTGCGACACGCAGTGCGCCTCGTCGATCGCGAACAGCCCGATCCGGCCGCGCTCCAGCAGCCGTAGCGTCGACGATGTCGCCAGCGCCTCCGGCGCCAGGTAGAGCAGGTCCAGGTCACCGCCGACGAACTGCGCCTCGACCGCGCGACGGCTGTCGTAGTCCAGCGTCGAGTTGACGAACCCGGCCCGCACCCCGAGGGCGGTCAGCGCGTCGACCTGGTCCTGCATCAGGGCGATCAGCGGGGAGACGACGACCGCGGTGCCGTCGCGGACGAGCGCGGGGATCTGGTAGCACAGCGACTTGCCGCCGCCGGTCGGCATGAGCACAAGAGCGTCGCCGCCGCCGATGACGTGCTCGATGATGTCCTGCTGCCGGCCCCGGAAGGCGTCATAGCCGAACACGCGCCGCAGAACCTCAAGAGCCTCATCACTTCCCACGCCGGCGATTCTACGAACCCGGACCGACAAAACCGCCCCGGCCGACCCGCACCACTACGGAACGGCCGGGAACCGTCGCACAGCGTCACGCGGGACTGGAGTGCACGATCGGACGAACCTCGATCGCGTTCCACTTCGCGTCGGGAATCATCGCGGCCAGCTGTGCGGCGCGCTCCTTGGACTCGCACTCCACCAGGTAGAACCCGGCGAGGAACTCCTTGGCCTCGACGTACGGGCCGTCGGTCACGGTCTCGGCGCCGGCCCGGATCCGCACGACCGCGCTCTCCTTCGGCTCGCCGAGCGCATGTGTCGACACCATCTCGCCGGATTCGGTGATGGTCTTGATGAACCGTTCGTGCCCTTCCATGACCTCGTCGATGTCGGCCTGGGTGAGGGTGCTCCAGACGTCGGGGTTCATGTGGATCAGCAGCAGGTACTTCACGGTGCGCTCCTCACGCTCGTTTCCGTCACTTCACCATCAGGTCGGAGTCGCCACCCCCAGATCTACACGACCGCCGGTGGGTATTTTCAGGGGCGTGGACTTCCGCGAGCTGCTCGAACGGCACCGCCGTGAGCTGCACGTGCACTGCTACCGCATGCTCGCCTCGTTCGAGGAGGCCGACGACGCGGTGCAGGAGACGTTCCTGCGGGCGTGGCGGCACCGGGACGGCTTCGAGCCGGGCACGAACCCGCGCGCGTGGCTCTACCGGATCGCGACCAACACCTGCCTCGACACGATCCGCCGCAGCTCCCGCCGCCCGCCGTCGGCGTCGGCCGAGGTGGCGTGGCTGCAGCCCTATCCCGACACGCTGCTCGACCAGGTCGCCCCGCCCGGCGAGCAGCCCGACGCTGCGCGAGCCCGGCGCCGCCGAGTTCCGTGCGTTCAAGCTCGACGTCCTGCGGCTGACCGGCGGCAAGGTCGCCGAGTTCACCACCTTCGACGCGAAGCTTTTTCCGCAGTTCGGGCTTCCGGCGGTACTGCCCGGGTCATGACTTCGTCGCCGGTGGCAGCGGCAGCGACTTCGTGAGGCCGGTGAGGGCCGCGGCGGCCTTCGCGAACGGTGTGCGGTCGGGGTGGACGGTCAGCACCGCCACGACGTACCGGTCGCTGTCGCCGACCGTGCCGGTCGTGTGCAGGACCTCGCCGTTCATGTCCGGGTTGTTCGGCGCGGCGGCCGGCACGAACACCGCTCCGTCGCCGCCGTCGAGCGCGGCGTCGGCGACACACGGGGTCGCCGGGTTGTCGCCGAAGCCGGACCAGCCCTGCTTCGCCGACCACGGTTTGCGGAAGGTGCTGGGGATGCCGAACGACTGGTCGTACCGGTCGGTGCCGCACTTCGTGGAGGCGTGCAGGTTGCCCATGATGTAGTCGCGGACCGGGGTCGGCGCCTGCTCCAGGATGTAGCGGTACACGCGGACCAGGTCACCGGCGCTGACCGCGGTATAGCCCCAGTAGCCCGGCTGGCTCACCGGCGGCGGCGCGGTGTCCTGCAGGCCGAGTCGTTGCACCATCCGGATCACCACGTCGCGGGATCCGTGCGCCTTCCACAGCGCGGTCGCCGCCGCGTCGTCGCTGCTGCGCAGCATCACGTCGAGCTTCGGCCTGTCGGCGGCCGGCACCGTGTAGCCGGGGCCCTTGTCCCAGAAGTAGTCGAGCGCGATCAGCAGCTTGACCAGCGACGCCGACCGGAACCGCCAGTTCGCGTTCTGCCGCACGACGAACGTGTCGGTATGCCGGTCGTAGATCACGATGCCGGCGGTTACCCCGGCCGGCACCGTGATCGGCGCCGCGGAGGTCGCCGGTGCCGAGGAGCCGCCCGCGGGTGCGGGCGAGAGGGACGGTGCCGCCGGTGAGGAGGTGGCCGGTGAGGAGGCCGCTTGCGGCAGGGACTCCGGTGCCGGGTCCTTGCCGCAGCCGGCGAGGCCGGTCAGGACGGCCAGCAACACGGCGGCGGCGCCCGCTTGGCGCGCTGAGGGCATGGCCCCCATCCTGACCTGCGCACCACCGGCCGTTCAACCCGGCCCCTGTTCGGGCGCGCAGTGACGCTTGTCGCGGAGGTCGATCACATACTCAACGTGTGTTGTGCAAGCGTGGTCGCGCGAATACGCTGCGCCGCGTCTACCGGCACCTCCTCGGCACCGCACGCCGGTGTGACGGTTGACGTAACAGCGGACGCCGCCCCGGTCTGACCTGCGATGCGACACGATGGGCTGGTGGGGGAGCGGGGACGTCGGGGGTGGCTCGTCCTCGCCGTCGCACTCCCGGTGGGGCTGCCGCTCCTCGCGCAGTGGCAGGCCGCCGCGGCCTTCTCCGGGCTGGTCGTGGTTGTCGTCGGGCCGGTCCTCGCGGTCCAGTGGTGGAGCCGCCGGCGGCAGCGGGCCGCCCACGCCAGGGGTGTGCAGCGCTGGATCGGGCACCTCCCGCTGGAGCGCGCCGTCGGCCTGTGGGACCTCGGCGTCGGCGCCGCGTTCCTCTTCGGTGGCGGGGTCCCCGTCCGGCTCACCGCGCGGCCCACCGGGCTCACCCTGGCGATCCGCGGCCCGTTCGGCGGCCCGCGGCACGCGCCCGTCACCGTCCAGTGGTCCGACATCGCCGGGGTGCAGGCCGGTCCGGCCGGCCGCGCCACCGAGTGGGGCCGTGTGGCGCTGCTGCCGTTGACGACCGTCACCATCCGACTCGTCCACGGCGCGGCCTTCGTGATGACAACCCACGATGCGGCTGGACTCGTCGAATTGATAGAGGCCCGATCGGGGTGATGGACCTGGCACGATGCGTGGCTGAGTTGCATCGGTTTCTCACGGTTCCGTACGGTGGTGTTCCATGGCGGAGTTGATCGAGGTTGGTGTCTGGTACGAGGCCCGACCGATCACGGTTGACCAGGGTGTCGACCGGTTCGAGGCGCTGCGGCGCGGTGACTCGGCGTGGGCCGTGGTCGACCCGGGCATCGGGCGGTTTCACCGTGAGGTGCTGGCGGGTGTCGACCCGAAGCTGTTGGCCGGCCCGGTCGTCGGCACGGAAAGTTTCGTGCTGCTGAGTTTGCACGGCAGTGCGCCCGAGGAGACGCTGACCTTCGTGCACAAGCTCGCCGACGAGTGCGAGCTGCTCTGCTTCCAGCGGCCCGGCCGCCACCAGCCGGCCGCGCTGTGGCAGCCGCGGCGGCTGCTGCGTGTGCCGGTGCCGCGCATGACCACCGAGGACGGGTCGCTGGCGCACCACCCGACCGGCGACGACATCCGTGACTTCATCGGCCGGCTCGACGGGGACAACACCTCGGCCGTCCTCTGGCGCGAGGACGGGGCGTCGATCCGGGTGTCGTACGTGCCGTCGCAGCGCCGCTGGCAGGTCGAGACCACGGTCGGCGAGGAGACGCGGGCGTCGCTGCGGGAGGACCTGTCCGGCGTCGCGCAGCAGTTCGAGGAGTTCGCCAACCGCTGATCGTCCGTCCCCGTTTACTCGTCGGCGAGTATGTCGTATGCTCGTGGACGAGTAAACGGCGACGAGCACATGGGGGTGGGTGGTGGCGAAACGGCGCAAGGTCGGCAACCTCCTCGGCCTCCAGGTGCTCGCGACGCTCTTCGAGCGGCCGATGCACCCCTACGAGATCGCCGCGGAGATGCGCGGCCGCGGCAAAGAGGACGACCTCAAGATCCAGTGGGGTTCGCTCTACACCGTGGTGCAGAACCTCGAGAAGCACGGCTTCATCGAGGCGGGGGAGACGACCCGGGAAGGTCGCCGCCCCGAGCGCACCGTCTACCGGATCACCGACGCCGGCCGGGAAGAGACCGCCGACTGGCTGCGCGAGATCGTCGGCGTCCCCGAGAAGGAGTACCCGCGGCTGAAGGCCGCCCTGTCGGTCCTCGGCGTGCTCCCGCCCGACGAGGTGATCCACCTGCTGGAGCAGCGCATCGACATCCTCGGCTCCGAGCTGGCGACCACCCGCGCGGGGCTCGAGGACACCGCCAAGGCTGTGCCGCGGATCTTCCTCATCGAGACGGAATACTCGACGGCACTCCAGGAGGCCGAGATCGCCTGGCTGCGCGGCCTGCTGGAGGAGCTCGAGGCGGGCACGCTGCCCGGCATGGCCGAGTGGCGGCACTACCACGAGACCGGCGAGCTGCTGTTCGGCCGGCCTGACGCACAACAGTGACAAAGGCCCCGGCCGTGGTGCGGGAACACCACGACCGGGGCCGGAAACCTCGACCGGTCCCGCGGGAACGAGCTCGGCGTCGGTGTCTGCAATCGCCAGCTTAGCGAATTCCCGAGGTACCGGTCCCCACCGACGGAACCGGAGACCTCCATGTCCACCGCCGTAACGGCACACGACCTCGTCAAGACGTACCCCAAGGGCGTCAGGGCGCTCGACCACCTCTCACTGACCGTCAAGCCGGGCGAGGTGCTCGGCCTGCTCGGCCCCAACGGCGCCGGCAAGTCGACCACGGTCAAGATCCTCACCACGCTCGCCCGCCCCGACAGCGGCACCGCCGCCGTCGCCGGCCACGACGTCTTCGCCCACCCCGACCGGGTGCGCCGCGTCATCGGCGTCGTGGCGCAGAAGTCCGGCGCCGACCCGGCCGCGACCGGCCGTGACAACCTCCTGCTGCAGGGCCGGCTCTTCGGCATGCGCGGCCGGGACCTCGACCGCCGCGTCGACGAGCTGCTGGAGCGCTTCGACCTCGCCGCCGCGCGGAAGCGCGTCGTACGGGACTGGTCCGGCGGCATGCAGCGCCGGCTCGACGTCGCCATGGGCCTGATCCACCGGCCACGTGTGCTGTTCCTCGACGAGCCGACCACCGGTCTCGACCCCGAGGGGCGCACCGCGCTGTGGGCCGAGATCGCCCGGCTCGCCGGCGACGAGATGGCGGTCCTGCTCACCACCCACTACCTCGACGAGGCCGACCGGCTCGCGGACCGCCTCGTCATCGTCGACGGCGGCCGGGTCGTCGCCGAGGGCACGCCCGGGCAGCTCAAGGGCGAACTGCGCGGTGACGCCGTACACCTCCAGCTCCAAGCTTCTTCGGACGGGCCGAAGGCCCGGACGGCGATCGAACGGGTGCCCGGGCTGCGCGAGATCGCGCTCGACGGGAGCCGCCTCTCGGCGCGGGCCGACGACGGCGCCGCCGCCGTGCCCGCCGCGATCGCCGCACTGGACGCCGCCGGCCTGCGGGTCGCGACGGTCACCGTCGCCCGGCCCAGCCTCGACGACGTGTACCTCCGCCACGCCGGCCGCCGGATGACGGAGGCGGCAGCGTGAACCTCGTGCATCTCACCGCCCGCCGGCTGAAGGTCTTCGTCCGGCAGCCCGCGTTCCTGGTCATCACGCTGATCCAGCCCGCGATCTGGCTGTTCCTGTTCGGCAACCTCTTCCGCCGCGTCGTCGAACTGCCCGGCTTCGGCAGCGGCAGCTACCTCGACTACCTGATCCCCGGCGTCGTCGTGATGAGCGCGATCTCGTCCAGCATGTGGTCGGGCATGGGCGTGCTGGAGGAGATCGACCGGGGCACGATGAACCGGTTCCTCAGCACGCCCGTCAACCGCGGCGCGATCCTCAACGCGGTGGTCGTCGAGCAGGTCCTCAGCGTCACGATCCAGTCGGTCATCATCGTGCTGCTCGGCCTGGCCGCCGGCGCCGACCTGCCCGGCGGTGTCACCGGCGCCGTCCTGCTGGTGGTCGCCGCCGCGCTGCTCGGCACCGTGTTCAGCGCGCTGTCCAACACCGTCGGCATGCTGGTCCGCCAGCGCGAGACGATCATCGGGCTCAACACGCTGCTGCTGCTCCCGCTGACGTTTCTGTCGTCGGCGTTCATCGCGACGCCGCTGATGCCCGGCTGGATGCAGGCGGTCGCCGCCGGCAACCCGGTCAACTGGGCGCTCAAGGCGTCGCGGGCGGTCCTGGCCGGCGACGTCGACTGGGCCGCGGCCGGCACCTACGGCGGCGCCCTGCTCGCCCTGGCCACGGCCATGCTGTGGCTGTCGACGCGGACGTTCCGCGCGTATCAGAAGTCGGTCTAGCTCTTGACGGCGTACTGGGCGCGGTGGTGGCTCGGCCGCACCACCTCGTCCAGTACCGCCGTTGCCAGGTCGGCGTACTTGAACGCGCCGGACTCGTCGGCCACCAGGTCCAGCGGCGGCGTGCACACCAACCAGTCCACCGGCCCGCGGTACGCCGCCAGCACCTCCAGTTCGGCGGCCCGCGCCAGCGCGAACGGCCGGAACGACTCGGGCAGCTCCAGATCGGGCTGCAGGGTCGTCACGAGCCCGACGATGAGCAGCCGCCCGACGCCGGCGCGCTCCAGGTCGGCCAGCAGCGTGCGGGTGCCGTCGACGTACAGCTCGCGCGGGTCGGCGGTGGCGCTGTAGACGGTGCTGATCGCGACGTCGTGCCCGCTCGGCAGGTCGTCGCCGTAGCGGGCCGCCGTCACCGGCAGGCCCCGCCGTCCCGCCTCCTCGGCGATCCGCCGGCCGGCCCGTCCGTTCGCTCCGAAGAGCAGCAATGCAGTCATGCGCCGGACGGTATGGCGCGAGACCTCGGTAACTGCAACGTTACCGGCGGGTGCGCTACGTTCGGCCGGTGCGCGAACCGCTGCCACCGGACCTGTTCGACCCCACCTGCCCGTCGAGCGTCACGCCGTTCCAGATCGGCGACAAGTGGGCCGGCATGGTCATCACCTGCCTGCGCGACGGGCCGCGGCGCTTCTCCGAGCTGCGTGTGCCGTTGCACCGTGTCTCGGCGAAGGTCCTGGCCGAGACGTTGCGCGCTCTCGAACGTGACGGGATGGTGACGCGCACGGCGTACGACGAGATCCCACCACGGGTCGAGTACGAGCTGACGCCGCTCGGCCGCACCCTGTTCCCGGCGATGGACGCCTGCCGCGTATGGGCCGACGAGCACCTGGACGAGCTGCTCACGGCCCGTGAGGCGTACACCCGGCGGCCGGGATGATCTTGGAGAATTTGGGCCCGCATAGGGGCCGAGAGTTTCCAAGGTCTACGGACGCCAGCCACCTGCGGCCAAGGCGCCCCGGAGCTGAGCAGCCACCTCCGCCTCCCGGTGGCGGATCTGCCACCAGCTGAACCGCAGGAGCCTGCCACCGGCGATTGTGATGTCGTTGTGCTGGCGCATGTCCCGGTGCCAGGACCGCACCTCCATGTGCTGACTTCCGTCGATCTCTACATGCACGCCATACTCCTCGAACAGCGCATCGCGGTAGCGTTTGCGGCCCTTGGTGTCGAGCCGCACGACCTGCCGGGTCGGCACCGGCAGCCGGTTGCGGCGGCAGAGCCGCAGAAAGTCGATCTCGGCGATCGACTTGGAGCCGCCCCGGGCAGCGTCGGCGGCGTCCAGGATGAGGCGGCGGCGCCGGACGCCGTGCATCCGGCCGAGCACCTCGTGCACGTTGTCGCCGCCGCCGAGCCGTTGCTGGAAGCCCGCCGCGATCACCGCGATCGCCTCCGTGTCGTCGTGCGCCCACTGCGCCGCGTCCACAAGGGACCGGGCCGGCATCGTGCATGGCGGTGCGCCACCCGCTCGTGTGTCGCGCGGGTCGAGCTGGGCCGTGCGCCGCACCTGGGTCTCCCCGGGCGAGCGGACTCTTCGGTCGGAAGCGACCAGGACCTGCGTGAACGACCGGAAATACCCGGTGAGCCCGTGCAGCTCGAGTGCGCTGAACCCGGCCAGCAACCCGTCTGTCGCGAGGACCGCGATCCAGCGTCGCTGCGCCGTCGTGAGGTCTTCAGTCTGCGCCACGTAGATGGACCTGTGTGGTCGCTGCCAGCGGCCCGACGCGAGCCGATGCCGTAGCGCCTTGGGGCTCAGGTGTTCGAGGGCCTGCCGTCGCGAGATCGCCTGATGCTGCCGGAACAGGAGGTGGTCGAGCGGATCGGCATCGTGGGGCGGGGGCGTCCGCGCGGTCCAGACTCTCGGCACGGGTTCGAGGATGCGACCACCGTGCCGTGTGTGTCAGTCCCTGTGGACAACGCTTCCGATCTTGGAGAGTTCGGTCCTCAGGGGGTGAGGATGATCTTGCCTCGGGCGTGGCCGGACTCGCTCAGGTCGTGGGCCTGTGCCGCCTCGGACAATGCGAACACGCGCTCGACCGGCATCCGGAAGCGGGCCTGCTCGTAGAGGGCGGCGGCCTCGCGCAGCGTGTCCCACGCCCGGCCCTCGGAGCCGTCCGTCACGCGGGCGCCGAGCTTCGGGGCATCAAAGTCCGCGATGCTCACCACGTTGGACGGCACGCCCGTCAGCTCGATCAGGTCGGCGACCGCGCCGCGGCCCGCCGTGTCCAGCGCCAGGTCGACACCCTGCGGGGCGACGGCGCGGACGCGGTCCGGCAGGCCCGGGCCGTACGTCACCGGAATCGCGCCCAACGTGCGCAGCAACTCGTGGTTGCGCTCGCTCGCCGTGCCGACGACCGTCGCGCCGCGGGCGACGGCCAGCTGGGTCGCGGCGATGCCGACGCCGCCGGCGGCGCCGTTGACGACCAGCGTGTGGCCCTTCTCGACGCCGAGCAGGCCCAGCACGCGGCCCGCGGTCTCGACCACGTTGGGCAGCCCGGCGGCCTCCTCGAACGACATGCCGGCCGGCCTGGCCTGCCACAGCTTCAGCACCGCGAACTCGGCCGCGCCGCCGCCGACCGCGACGCCGAACACCTCGTCGCCGATCGCGACGCCGGTCACGGCCTCGCCGACCTCGTCGACCACCCCCGCCACGTCGGAGTGCGGGATCACCGGCAGGCGGCTCGGCGTCGTGTCGCCGAAGGCGCCGCTGCGGACCTTCCAGTCGAAGGGGTTGATGCCGACCGCGCGCACCGCGATACGCACCTGGCCCGGGCCTACGTGCGGCTCGGGCAGTTCGGTGACGTGCAGGACGCTGGACGGGCCGTATTCGGAGTACCGCAACGCTCGCATGACGTTTCCTCGCTAGGTGTTGAGCGGACGGCGGGCGACCAGCAGCACGTGCGTCACCGGCCAGTCCATCGGGGCGCCGTCCACCGCGGACAAGGTGGCGACCGGCGCGATGCGATTATCGACGATCCAGTTGTTGCGCCACACGTGCGACGCCCCGTCGACCTCGAACCCGACGTCGGTCAGCAGCGCCTTCCAGTCCGCGAACTCCAGGCCGCAGAACTGCTCGTGCGCCTCGGACAACCAGTTGTCGGGATAGTCCTTGTGGGTGAGGAACTCCATGGCGTCGCCGAGCGCGAGCTCGACCGAGTCGCCGTGCTCCTCGAACGGCAGCGGGAAGTGGAAGTCGGCGGCGAACCGGTCCAGCCGCGCCCGCGTCGACAGCCCCTCGACGTGCGCGGCGATCTCGTCCCGGGCGAGCCCGTCCAGGGGCACCGGCTCCTTCGGCGCACCCTGCAGCGAGAGTCGTACGGGCAGATCACGGCCGTCCGGTCCGCACACGTCGGAGTTGATCCACACGCCGCCGGGGACGGTGTGCTCGTAGATGGCTGCCGCGAACTTCCTGAGGGAGTCCATGCGCTGCCCGTACGACCAGATCTCGTGCGTCAGCGCGAACGTCAGTGTCGTGTCGATCGACCGGGCCGGGAAGACGGCACCGCCGAGGACGTTGCGGCAGTAGAAGTAGACGTTGGGGTTGGTGAACCAGCCCTGCGCCTTGCGGTGCACACACTCCTCGTAGAGGTGCCGGGCGACCTCGACGCCGATGAGGTCGCTCTCCCGCAGCGCCGGCTCGCGGTCGGCCAGGCCGAGCACCGCGCCCGCGCCGCACCCGACGTCGACGATCCGGCCCGGACGCACGTGCCGGCGGACCAGCTCCCACTTCCGCTCGGCGCTCGCCTCGAACGCCTCCGCGTAGGTGCGGTAGTCGCGGGTGGTGGTGAGGCCGCCCTCCTCGCCCACGACCGGGTCGTTGACGACGAGGCGGACCTGCTCGTCCAGCCGATACCGGTCGAAGACGTCCAGCGTCGCCGGGTGTGCGAGCTCGCGCCACGCCGGGTCGCCCGCCGCCAGCATCAGCAGCACGTCCCACGGCCGGGCCGGGGCCGGGTCACGGTCGGCCTCCACGCCCGCGATCTCGAAGCCGAGGGCCTCGTACATCGCCGCGACCTCCGGCGTCGAACAGGCGACCACCGTGTCCGCCGGCGTCAGCCGCAGCCCCAGCCCCGACTCGACGCTCTTGAGCGTGACCCCGGCGAACCGGTCGGTGCGCACGGTGTCGAACACCGGCACGACCAGCGACCGCAGCCCCTCGTGCACGCTGAACCGCTCGATCGCCGCCTCGCGCCGGTCATACGGCACCGGGTTGCGCTTGGTGTTCTGATGGTTGGCGCTCGTCACCGCCCAGACGACCGTGCCGCCCAGGCCCCGCAGGTATTCAGCCTGGAACCTGGTCAGCAGATGGTGGCGCCCGGGGAACAGGACGAAGCGCTCCACGGTCAGCTCTCGGCGGGACGCGGGCCGGCCTGCTGCACGACCTCGAACTCCAGCAGGCTCGAGCCGGTCGCCACTGGCTGGGCCCGCTGACCCGAGTGCGCCTCCTTGGCGGGACCGGTGGCCCACGCCTGGAAATGCTCCTCGGATTCCCACTTGGTGTAGACGAAGTAGCGGGTCTCGCCGGCCGTCGGGCGCAGCAGCTCGAAGCCCAGGAAGCCGGGCGCTTCCTCCACTGCACCGTGCCGGGCGCCGAAACGCCGCTCCAACTCGGGTCCCGCGCCCTCGGGGACCTCGATCGCGTTGATCTTCACAACCGCCATGCATCAACCCTAACGGCGGCCGGTGTGACGACACCCCGGGACCGGCGCCAGGCCCCGGGGTGCCGTCGTCGCCCGTCAGCTGTTGACGTTCACGATCTCACGGCCGGTGTTCACGTTGATGTATCCGATCGGACCGGTAACCTCGAGCTGGCCCACCGCGTAGGCGACGCCGACCTGGAACGGCGCGCCCGAGGCGGTCACCGGAACCTTCACCTTCTCGGTGAAGCCCGAGCAGCGCTGGTTGATGATGGAGCCGTTGCCGCGCGTGGTGCTGGTCGGGTTGACCGTCTGGACCACCTCGACGTATGTCGAGTACCAGTTGCCGACCGGGCAGGTGACGTTGACCGTGGCGACGGTCGCCGCGCCGTTCGCCTTGAGCCGTGCAGTCTTGGCGATCTTGATCGTCGGGGTGCCGCCGGACTCCGACTGGAGGTTGACGGCCGCGCCCGCCGGAACGGCGAAGGCGAGCACCGCGCCGAGGGCCAGCGCACCCGCGCCGAGGTGCGACTTGTTGAGCTTCACTGAGGTTCCTCCCCGTTGGGTGATGGTGTGAACTCTTCGCTGTGGTGCGGGCCGGCCATGCCCACGAGCACGCCGAAGACCAGCGGGACGACCGCCAGCTGCCACAGGAAGTCAAAGGCGCTGTGCACGGCCAGGGCGGCGACGGCAGCCACCACCCCGGCCCACAGCGGTTGGGGTGCCCCGGCCGCGCGGCCGCGCCGCAGCGCGACCACGACGGCGGCACCGAGGGCGGCCAGCGGCACGAGACCGACCGCGCCCAGATCGACCAGCCATTGCAGGTACTCGTTGTGCACCCACCGGCTGACCACCAGCTGGCCCTCGAAGTCGAACCAGAAGTACCGGGCCCGGCCGGGACCGCTGCCGAGCAGCGGGTGCGCGGCGACCTGGTCGAGCGCCGAGCGCAACGCCCCCGTGCGGCCCTGCGAGGCGAAGGTGAACCGGCGGTGCAGCAGCATGTCGAACTGCGCGGGCCGGGGACGTGTCGCGAGCAGCGCGAGCGCCCCGGCCGCCGCGGCGAGGAGCAGACCCCACGCCGCCGCGAGTTTCCCGCCACGCAGTTTCGGCAGCAGTACCGCGATGAGGCCGCCGAGCAGCAGGCCGCCGGCCGCGAGCAGGGGCCGCGGCGCCGACGTGGCGGGGAACGACGGGGCGAGCCCGGCCAGGGCCACCGCCGCGCCCAGTAGGGCGGGGGCGAGGTGGCGGAGCACAGCCCGTACTGCCGCGAGAAACGCGAACACGAGCACTCCTGCGGCGAAGGCCAGCGCCCCCGCGCGGCTCAGCGTCGCGGCCAGGCCCGTCAGGAGCAGGTAGAACGCGCAGGCCCGCCACACCGAGCCGGGCTCGGCCAGCAGCAGCGCGAACGCCAGCAGCGCGGCCACCGTGAGGATCGCCGCCGCGGCGTTCGGATAGGTCAACGTGGACGACGCCCGCCACAGCGTCGCCTCGACCAGCACGCTCCAGCGCTCGATCCGCCACGTGACCCCGGCCCAGCCCGTCACCGCCACCAGCACACCGATTCCCACCAGGCCGGTCGCCAGGTCCACGGGCCGGGCACGGCGGGCGGCCACGACCCCCGCCAGCAGCGTCGCCAGACTCAGGCAGATGCCGGCCGCGACGGCCGCCCCGCCCGCCGTCGCCGCGCGGAACACCGCCCACAGCGCCACCGCGGCAGCGCTGCCGATCAGCCAGCGGTCCTCCTTGAGGGCCGCCGGCGCACCCGCCCGGACCGCCAGCACCAGCGCGGTCAGCGCAAGGACGGCGACCAGGGTGCGACCCGGCAGGTAGAAGCCGCCCTGTGTGACAATGCCGGCCGTCGATGCGCCGAGCAGTGCCAGCGTCGGTGGCGTCCAACCGGCGCCGGTCATCTCCCGCGCCGGAATTCGTTGCAGCGCAAGCGGATCCACCAGAATCACCCTCCCCGTCAGAGTGTCTGTCGCGGTCAACCATAGCGGTGTCAATCGATGCGGTGGGGTACGAAAGCTGACGCAACCTTTTGCGCGGCCAAAGCGTGTGGAAGTCGCTTCCCCGCGGGTGCAAGAATCGCGAAATGACCGATGTGCTGGAAGATCTGCAGTGGCGGGGCCTGATCGCGCTCTCGACCGACCTCGACGAACTCCGCGCCGAGATGGCCAAGGGCCCGATCACCTACTACTGCGGCTTCGACCCGACCGCGCCGAGCCTGCACATCGGGCACCTGCTCCAGGTCCTCACGGTGCGCCGGCTGCAGATGGCCGGGCACAACCCGCTCGCACTCGTCGGCGGTGCCACCGGGCTGATCGGCGACCCGCGGCCGTCCGCCGAGCGGCAGCTGCACTCCCGTGACCAGGTCGCGGAGTGGGTCGACAAGATCCGCGCGCAGATCGAGCCGTACCTCGACTTCACCGGCGGCAATGCGGCCCGCATGGTCAACAACCTCGACTGGACCGCGCCGATGTCGGCCATCGACTTCCTGCGCGACATCGGCAAGCACTTCCGGGTCAACAAGATGCTGACCAAGGACGCCGTGAGCGCCAGGCTCAACTCCGACGCCGGGATCAGTTACACCGAGTTCAGCTACCAGATCCTGCAGGGCATGGACTTCTTGGAGCTCTTCCGGCGGTACGGGTGCCGGCTCCAGACGGGCGGCAGTGACCAGTGGGGCAACCTCACCGCCGGCACCGATCTCATCCGGCGGATGGAGGGCGAGTCGGTGCACCTGCTCGCCACGCCGCTGCTGGTCAACAGCGCCGGCGAGAAGCTCGGCAAGTCCACCGGCGGCGGCAGCCTCTGGATGGACGCCGAGATGACGAGTCCGTACGCGCTGTACCAGTACTTCGTCAACCTCGAGGACGCGATCGTCGGGGGTCTGCTCAAGCAGCTGACGTTCCTGGAGCGCGAGGAGATCGAGGCGATCGAGAAGGAGACCGCCGAGCGTCCCGCGGCCCGGATCGCGCAGCGGCGCCTGGCGGAGGAGGTCACCCGGCTCGTCCACGGCGACCAGGAGACCGCCCAGGTCATCGCGGCCAGCCAGGCGCTGTTCGGGCGGGGTTCGCTCGCCGAGCTGTCGGCGTCGACGCTCCGCGCCGCGTTGCGCGAGGCCGGCCTGGCGAGTGCGCCGGCGGGCTCGACCGTCGCCGATCTGTTCATCGCCGCGGGCCTGGTCGCCAGCCGTAACGAGGCGCGCCGGACGGTGTCCGAGGGCGGGGCGTACGTGAACAACGAGCGCGTCGCCGACGCCGAGGAGATCGTGCCCGCGGAGCGGGCGCTCGCCGGCGGACTTCTGGTGCTGCGCAAGGGCAAGCGGACGTTCGCCGGGGTCGAACTGACGTCGGCCTGACGGTCGCCCGGGTGCCGTGTGGCTTTGCGCGTCGCTGCGCGGCACCCGAAGATTCACCAGAGAGAGTGATCGATTTGGTGGAGATCGGATAGCCGGGTAACGTAGATGTCCGGCAGGGAAACGGACGACACCTCGGACGGCCTGCCACAAACCCAAATGACTGCGAGCCGGGAGACCGGTCAGTGGTTATGCCCGGGAAGCGGGCGGTGACCAGGATTTGGAAGCCGGACGATGAGCGGGTAAGCTAGTGGGTCGGCAGGGAAACGGACGACACATCGGACGGCCTGCCGAAAAGCCAAATGATCGCGAGCCGGGAGACCGGTCAGTGGTCGTGCTCGCAAGACGGGCAGCAGCCAGGATTTGGACGCTGAACGAGGAGCGGCTAAGGTAGACAGCCGGCAGAGAAACGGACGACGCATCGGACGTTCTGCCGAATACCCTACGACATTACTTCCGGGGACGGAAGCGTTGTCGTGTGTCTGCAAAACGGGACAAAGTGCAGCGAGCTGGACTTGACACCGCAAAGCGGATGAGCTAAATTTGATAGGTACGAAACGCCCCGGGCGGGCTGAGCCGGAAACGGTGAGGTTCGGCGGTGTGTGTTGGTTGTTTGAGAACTCAACAGGGTGCTTGTTAAGCCAGTGCCAATTGAAGTTATACCCCGTGGCGCGGTCTGTCTTTTGTGGATGGTCGTGTCTGGGATTCCTTTGGTGACAACATGTTTGTTGCCGGGTGATTGATTCACCGACAAGTTTTTGTTGGAGAGTTTGATCCTGGCTCAGGACGAACGCTGGCGGCGTGCTTAACACATGCAAGTCGAGCGGAAAGGCCCTTCGGGGTACTCGAGCGGCGAACGGGTGAGTAACACGTGAGTAACCTGCCCCAGGCTTTGGGATAACCCTCGGAAACGGGGGCTAATACCGAATATTCATGTCGTGTGGCATCACATGGTGTGGAAAGTTTTTCGGCTTGGGATGGGCTCGCGGCCTATCAGCTTGTTGGTGGGGTGATGGCCTACCAAGGCGACGACGGGTAGCCGGCCTGAGAGGGCGACCGGCCACACTGGGACTGAGACACGGCCCAGACTCCTACGGGAGGCAGCAGTGGGGAATATTGCACAATGGGCGGAAGCCTGATGCAGCGACGCCGCGTGAGGGATGAAGGCCTTCGGGTTGTAAACCTCTTTCGACAGGGACGAAGCGTGAGTGACGGTACCTGGAGAAGAAGCGCCGGCCAACTACGTGCCAGCAGCCGCGGTAAGACGTAGGGCGCGAGCGTTGTCCGGATTTATTGGGCGTAAAGAGCTCGTAGGCGGCTTGTTGCGTCAGCTGTGAAAACCCGCAGCTCAACTGTGGGCTTGCAGCTGATACGGGCAGGCTTGAGTTCGGTAGGGGAGACTGGAATTCCTGGTGTAGCGGTGAAATGCGCAGATATCAGGAGGAACACCGGTGGCGAAGGCGGGTCTCTGGGCCGATACTGACGCTGAGGAGCGAAAGCGTGGGGAGCGAACAGGATTAGATACCCTGGTAGTCCACGCTGTAAACGTTGGGCGCTAGGTGTGGGGGGCCTCTCCGGTTCTCTGTGCCGCAGCTAACGCATTAAGCGCCCCGCCTGGGGAGTACGGCCGCAAGGCTAAAACTCAAAGGAATTGACGGGGGCCCGCACAAGCGGCGGAGCATGCGGATTAATTCGATGCAACGCGAAGAACCTTACCTGGGTTTGACATGTTCGGTAATCCGGCAGAGATGTCGGGTCCTTCGGGGCCGTTCACAGGTGGTGCATGGCTGTCGTCAGCTCGTGTCGTGAGATGTTGGGTTAAGTCCCGCAACGAGCGCAACCCTTGTTCGATGTTGCCAGCGGTTCGGCCGGGGACTCATCGAAGACTGCCGGGGTCAACTCGGAGGAAGGTGGGGATGACGTCAAGTCATCATGCCCCTTATGTCCAGGGCTTCACGCATGCTACAATGGCCGGTACAAAGGGCTGCGATACCGTGAGGTGGAGCGAATCCCAAAAAGCCGGTCTCAGTTCGGATCGGGGTCTGCAACTCGACCCCGTGAAGTCGGAGTCGCTAGTAATCGCAGATCAGCAATGCTGCGGTGAATACGTTCCCGGGCCTTGTACACACCGCCCGTCACGTCACGAAAGTCGGCAACACCCGAAGCCGGTGGCCCAACCCTTGTGGAGGGAGCCGTCGAAGGTGGGGCTGGCGATTGGGACGAAGTCGTAACAAGGTAGCCGTACCGGAAGGTGCGGCTGGATCACCTCCTTTCTAAGGAGCACCTTCACGCGAAAGCGTGTAAGGAGCCCGCACCAGCCGAGTGTGTTGGTGGGGTGCTCGATGGCGGAGACACTGGCGAGTTTTCGCGGACAACGGTTTCCGGTTCCTAGTACTGCCCTAGTGGTGTGGAACGGCCGGTGATGCGGTTCGCGGAAACATACAGGCATCCTGTTGGGTCCTGAAACAACCAGCACGTGAGTGCTCCGGGTGTTTCGGACGGAATCTGCATCTGGTCGAGGACCACGCTGGTTGTCAGCGCCGGCTCGACGTGAATCTGGTGTGGGTTTGGTGTTGGTTGAGAATTGCACAGTGGATGCGAGCATCTTTAAAGCTTTTTGTGGTCAAGTTGCTGAGGGCGTACGGTGGATGCCTTGGCACCAGGAGCCGATGAAGGACGTGGGAGGCCGCGATAGGCCTGGGGGAGCTGTCAACCGAGCTGTGATCCCAGGGTGTCCGAATGGGGTAACCCGGCACCAGTCATGTGGTGTCACTTCTGCCTGAACACATAGGGCGGATAGAGGGAACGCGGGGAAGTGAAACATCTCAGTACCCGCAGGAAGAGAAAACAATTGTGATTCCGTGAGTAGTGGCGAGCGAAAGCGGATGAGGCTAAACCGGTCATGTGTGATACTCGGCAGGGGTTGCGTGATCGGGGTTGTGGGGCGTGTCTTGACTGGTCTGCCGGCTGGTCGCACAGTCAGAAAATCGATGGTTAGTCGAAGTCCGCTGGAAAGCGGCGCCGTAGACGGTGATAGTCCGGTAGGCGAAAACTGTCGGTCTGTGTTGGCGTGTTCCCGAGTAGCGGCGGACTCCTGTAATCTGCCGTGAATCTGCCAGGACCACCTGGTAAGCCTAAATACTCCCTGGTGACCGATAGCGGACGAGTACCGTGAGGGAAAGGTGAAAAGTACCCCGGGAGGGGAGTGAAATAGTACCTGAAACCGTGCGCCTACAATCCGTCGGAGCGTCCTGCCTTTTTGGTGGGGGTGACGGCGTGCCTTTTGAAGAATGAGCCTGCGAGTTAGTGGTGCGTGGCGAGGTTAACCCGTGTGGGGTAGCCGTAGCGAAAGCGAGTCTGAATAGGGCGTTTGAGTCGCGTGTCCTAGACCCGAAGCGGAGTGATCTAGCCATGGGCAGGCTGAAGCGCGGGTAAGACCGCGTGGAGGGCCGAACCCACCAACGTTGAAAAGTTGGGGGATGACCTGTGGTTAGGGGTGAAAGGCCAATCAAACTCCGTGATAGCTGGTTCTCCCCGAAATGCATTTAGGTGCAGCGTTGCGTGTTTCTTGCCGGAGGTAGAGCACTGGATGGCCTAGGGGGCCTACAAGCTTACTGAAGTCAACCAAACTCCGAATGCCGGTAAGTGAGAGCGTGGCAGTGAGACTGCGGGGGATAAGCTTCGTAGTCGAGAGGGAAACAGCCCAGATCACCAGCTAAGGCCCCTAAGCGTGTGCTAAGTGGTAAAGGATGTGGGGTCGCATAGACAACCAGGAGGTTGGCTTAGAAGCAGCCACCCTTGAAAGAGTGCGTAATAGCTCACTGGTCAAGTGGTTCCGCGCCGACAATGTAGCGGGGCTCAAGCACACCGCCGAAGCTGTGGCATTCACGCATGTACCCGGCCAATGGTTCGCCGGCGGTCCAGGTGTGTGGATGGGTAGGGGAGCGTCGTGTCACCGGTGAAGCGGCGGAGTGATCCAGTCGTGGAGGTGACGCGAGTGAGAATGCAGGCATGAGTAGCGAAAGCAGGGTGAGAAACCCTGCCGCCGGATGACCAAGGGTTCCAGGGCCAGGCTAATCCGCCCTGGGTGAGTCGGGGCCTAAGGCGAGGCCGAGAGGCGTAGTCGATGGACAACGGGTTGATATTCCCGTACCCGCGTAGAAGCGACCATGCTGAACCTGCTTGTACTAACCTTATGAAGACGGAGGCCTTTCGGGGTTGATGTTGGAGTTTGGGAACTTGGGTGGTAGTAGGCAAGCGATGGGGTGACGCAGGAGGGTAGCTGGGCCCGGCCGGTGGTTGTGCCGGGGCAAGCGTGTAGCCCGTGCTGTAGGCAAATCCGCAGCACATGGTGGGTGAGACGTGAAGCGGAGCCGTTTCAGGTGAAGTCAGTGATCCCATGCTGCCGAGAAAAGCCTCTAGCGAGTTTCGAGCGGCCCGTACCCCAAACCGACACAGGTGGTCAGGTAGAGAATACCGAGGCGATCGGGCGAACTGTGGTTAAGGAACTCGGCAAATTGCCCCCGTAACTTCGGGAGAAGGGGGGCCACCGATGGTGAGACCACGTGCTGGTGGAGCGGTTGGTGGCCGCAGAGACCAGGGGGAAGCGACTGTTTACTAAAAACACAGGTCCATGCTAAGTCGTAAGACGACGTATATGGACTGACGCCTGCCCGGTGCTGGAACGTTAAGGGGACCTGTTAGTCTTTCGGGGCGAAGCGGAGAACTTAAGCGCCAGTAAACGGCGGTGGTAACTATAACCATCCTAAGGTAGCGAAATTCCTTGTCGGGTAAGTTCCGACCTGCACGAATGGCGTAACGACTTCCCCACTGTCTCAACCACAGGCCCGGCGAAATTGCACTACGAGTAAAGATGCTCGTTACGCGCGGCAGGACGGAAAGACCCCGGGACCTTCACTATAGCTTGACATTGGTACTCGAATTCGATTGTGTAGGATAGGTGGGAGCCGGTGAAGCAGTCACGCCAGTGGTTGTGGAGGCAAGCTTGAAATACCACTCTGTTGGATTTGGGTATCTAACTTTGGGCCGTGAGCCGGTTCAGGGACAGTGTCTGGTGGGTAGTTTAACTGGGGCGGTTGCCTCCTAAAATGTAACGGAGGCGCCCAAAGGTTCCCTCAGCCTGGTTGGCAATCAGGTGTTGAGTGCAAGTGCACAAGGGGGCTTGACTGTGAGACTGACAGGTCGAGCAGGGACGAAAGTCGGGACTAGTGATCCGGCACTGGCAGGTGGAAGCGGTGTCGCTCAACGGATAAAAGGTACCCCGGGGATAACAGGCTGATCTTCCCCAAGAGTCCATATCGACGGGATGGTTTGGCACCTCGATGTCGGCTCGTCGCATCCTGGGGCTGGAGTAGGTCCCAAGGGTTGGGCTGTTCGCCCATTAAAGCGGTACGCGAGCTGGGTTTAGAACGTCGTGAGACAGTTCGGTCCCTATCCGCCGTGCGCGTAGGATACTTGAGAAGGGCTGTCCCTAGTACGAGAGGACCGGGACGGACGAACCTCTGGTGTGCCAGTTGTTCTGCCAAGAGCACGGCTGGTTGGCTACGTTCGGAAGGGATAACCGCTGAAAGCATCTAAGCGGGAAGCTCGCTTCGAGATGAGGTATCCCACCCCTTGAGGGTTAAGGCCCCCAGCGAGACCACTGGGTTGATAGGCCGGAAGTGGAAGCCTGGTAACAGGTTTGAGCTGACCGGTACTAATAGGCCGAGGACTTGACCTCAAACACTCCCGCTTCGGGTGGGAGAAGCTTTGAAAGTGTTGACGCATCCACTGTGTGATTCTGAACCAACACCGGTCGCACCCCACATGTTGGTGGGTGTGCGGGGTTGTATAGGTTCATAGTGTTACGGCGGCCATAGCGGAGGGGAAACGCCCGGTCCCATTCCGAACCCGGAAGCTAAGCCCTCCAGCGCCGATGGTACTGCACCCGAGAGAGTGTGGGAGAGTAGGACGCCGCCGGACAAACTTCGATCGAGGGTCGCCCGATGGGCGGCCCTCGACTCGTTTGCCGGGTCGAACGCATGGCGCGTACCCGGTCGGGAAGGATGAAGTCGTGAACGCGATGCCACACGACGGCAATGGCCAGGACGGCCGGGACCGCCCACGTAGGGACGACCGCTCCTCCGGCGGTGACCGGGACCGCGGGTCCCGTCGTGAGTACGGATCCGGTGGGCACCGAGGCAGTTCCTCCCAGGGGCCGTCCGAGGGTGGCCGCGGCTACCGCGACCGTGACGGCGGCGGCTCCCGGGGCGACCGCGAGGGTGGCTCCCGGGGCCGGGAGGGCTACCGGGGCGACCGCGACGGTGCCGCCGGCGGGCACCGGGGCGGTGAGCGGTCGTCGGGTGGTTACCGGGGCGATCGTGACGGTGGGTCCGGTGGCTACCGCGGAGGTGACCGCCAAGGTGGCTTCCGGGGTGACCGTGCCGGCGGGCCGCGCCAAGGCGGGTACCGCGACGGCGAGCGCTCCGGCGGATACCGCGGTGGCGAGCGCTCAGGTGGCTTCCGAGACCGTGACGGCGACCGCGGTGGATACCGAGACCGTGACGGGGATCGTGGCGGCTTCCGCGATCGCGGAGAGCGTCCCGGTGGGTTCCGGGACCGCGAGGGCGGGCCGCGCGGGGACCGGTCGTCCGGGTTCCGTGACCGTGGCGAGCGCCCTGGTGGGTTCCGCGATCGTGACGGCGCGCCCCGTGGCGAGCGGCCGTCGGGCTTCCGTGACCGTGACGGTGGGCCGCGCGGTGAGCGTTCCGGTGGGTTCCGTGACCGTGACGGTGGACCCCGTGGTGAGCGGCCGTCGGGCTTCCGGGGCCGGGACGGGGACTTCCGCGGTGGCGAGCGCTCCGGTGGCTTCCGGGACCGTGACGGAGACCGTGGCGGGTTCCGTGACCGTGGCGAGCGTCCCGGTGGGTTCCGTGACCGTGACGGCGCGCCGCGCGGGGACCGGTCGTCCGGGTTCCGTGACCGTGGCGAGCGCCCCGGTGGGTTCCGGGACCGTGACGGTGGACCGCGCGGTGAGCGTTCCGGTGGCTTCCGGGACCGCGAGGGCGGTCCCCGTGGAGACCGGTCGTCCGGGTTCCGTGACCGTGGCGAGCGCCCCGGTGGGTTCCGGGACCGTGACGGTGGACCGCGCGGTGAGCGTTCCGGTGGGTTCCGCGATCGTGACGGCGCGCCCCGTGGTGAGCGGCCGTCGGGCTTCCGGGACCGTGACGGTGGGCCGCGTGGCGAGCGTTCCGGTGGGTTCCGCGATCGTGACGGCGCGCCCCGTGGTGAGCGGCCGTCGGGCTTCCGGGACCGGGAGGGCGGTCCCCGTGGCGAGCGCGCTGGCGGGTTCCGGGATCGCGAGGGTGGGCCGCGTGGCGAGCGCCCTGGTGGGTTCCGGGACCGGGATGCTGGGCCGCGCGGTGAGCGTTCCGGTGGCTTCCGGGATCGGGACGGTGGGCCGCGCGGTGAGCGTTCCGGCGGGTTCCGGGATCGGGACGGTGGGCCGCGTGGCGAGCGCCCTGGTGGGTTCCGGGACCGGGATGCTGGGCCGCGTGGCGAGCGTTCCGGCGGGTTCCGGGATCGCGAGGGTGGTCCCCGTGGCGAGCGCCCCGGTGGGTTCCGGGACCGGGATGCTGGGCCCCGTGGTGAGCGTTCCGGCGGGTTCCGGGATCGCGAGGGTGGGCCGCGTGGCGAGCGCCCCGGTGGGTTCCGGGGCGGTGACCGTGCCGGCTACCGCGACCGTAGTGAGCGGCCGGGGTTCCGGGACCGCGGCCAGGACGGCGGACGCCGTCCGGGTGGGTTCCGGGACCGTGACGGCGGTGGGCGAGGCGCTGGCTTCGAGCGACCCGAGGGGCTGCGGCGCGACGATGCCGGAGGGTACCGGCCGCGGCAGACCGACCCTGGGTTCGTGAGCGGTGAGGCCGGGGCCGAGGGCGAGGAGCTTGTCACCCGGGTCTCGGATCCGGTGCTTCCCGAGGACGTCGAGGCCTCGGAACTGGACCGTGAGGTGCGGGCGGAACTGAGCTCGCTGGCGCGGCCCGTGGCCGAAGAGGTCGCGCGGCGGCTGGTGGCCACCGGGCAGCTCATCGACGACGATCCGGAGCTGGCGCTCGCGCATGCGCTGGTGGCGCGGCGGAAGGCCTCGCGGATCGCGGTGGTGCGGGAGGCGGCCGGGCTGGCCGCGTACCACGCCGGAGAGTGGCAGACGGCGCTCGGGGAGCTCCGGACGTACCGGCGGATGACCGGCCGGGAGACCCACATCGCCGTCATCGCCGACGCTGAGCGGGCACTCGGGCGGCCGGAGAAGGCCATCGACATGTTCCGCGAGGCGGACCGGGAGAAGCTCTCGGCCGAGGAGATCGTGGAGCTGCTGATCGTCGCGGCCGGGGCCCGTGGGGACCTGGGCCAGAACGACGCGGCCGTCGCCATGCTCCAGGTCCGTGAGCTGACCTCGGCGCCGGACGCACCGTGGGCGGCGCGGCTGCGGTATGCGTACGCCGACGCGCTCCTGCGTGCCGGACGGCGGGAAGAGGCGCGCGAGTGGTTCGCACGGGCCGCCGACCTCGACGAAGACCTGCGCACCGACGCGGCCGAGCGGCTGCTCGAGCTGGACGGCATCACGCTCGACGGCGATGCGGTCCAGGCCGAGGCCGAGGACGACGAGCACGGCGATGACCGGCTCGACGCCCGCGGCGGGGCCGGCCGCGACGAGGAAGAGATCCTCGGCGACGAACGGGACCTCGACGAAGACGACGACCTCGACGAAGACGACGACGACCTCGATGAGGACGACCTCGACGAAGACGACGACGACCTCGATGAGGACGACGACCTCGATGAGGACGACGACCTCGATGAGGACGACGACGAGGACTTCGACGACGAGGACGACGCCGACGACTACGGCGACGGTGACGGCGACGACGACTACGGCGACGACGAAGCCGAAGACGAGGACGACGAGTACGACGAGGACGACCTCGACAAGGACGACGTCGACGACGAAGGTGACGTGGACGACGAGCGGGACGGGGACTTCGCCGGGCCGGGCGGCGGCCGCGACACTGACGCGGTGACGACCGACACCCAGGCGAAACCGGCCGGCGACGACCAGCCGGGTGGCGGGGCGAGCGCGGCGGGTCCGCGTGGCTGACGCGCCGGAGAGCAAGGGGCCGGCCGGCGAGGCGCACTCCCCGGAAGGGGACCTCGCCAGCCGGTACGACCTTGTCATCTTCGACCTCGACGGGGTGCTGTACCTCGTCGACCAGGTCATCCCGGGCGCCGCGGAGGCGTGTGCGCGGCTGCGTGAGCGGGGCATTCCCAGCGCGTACGCCACGAACAACGCCTCCCGGCTGCCCACCGACGTGGCGGCCCTGCTGACCCGGATCGGCATCCCGGCCGAGGCACGGGAGGTCGTCACGTCGGCGCACGCCACCGCGCTGCTGCTGGCGGAGCGGTACCCGGCCGGCACGCCCGTGCTGATCCTGGGTGCGCCCGCGCTGCGCGAGGAGGTCGTCGGCGTCGGGCTGCGGCCGGTCACCGAGGCCGAAGAGGCGCGGGTGGTCGTGCAGGGGTACGGGCCGGACGTGCGCATGCGGGACCTCGGCGACGCGTCCGTCGCGATCCGCGGCGGGGCGGACTGGATCGCGACCAACGCCGACCGGACGCTGCCGTCGCCGCGTGGGCCACTGCCGGGCAACGGATCGCTGGTCGTGGCGCTCGCGACGGCGCTTCGACGGCAGCCGGACACGATCGTCGGCAAGCCCGACCCGGGCCTGTTCCTGGAGGCGGCCCGTGAGCGGGGCGCCACCCGGCCGCTCGTGGTCGGGGACCGGCTCGACACCGACATCGAGGGCGCGAACCGGGCCGGCATGGACAGCCTGCTGGTGCTGACCGGTGTCTCCGACGCGGCCGAGCTGCTCGCGGCGCCGCCCGAGCGGCGGCCCACGTTTGTCGCCGAGGACCTGGGTGGGCTGTTCGAGCGGGCTCAGCCGGTACAACTCCCGACGCAATGGCGTGTGCAGGAGCTGGACGGACAGTGGGAGCTGTCCGGTGACGGGCGCCGCGTGGACGCGCTCGCGGCCCTCTGCGCCGTCGCCTGGGCCGCGGGCGAGGTGCGCCCGGTCGTGCCGGCCGGTGACGCCGCCGCAGCCGCCCTGAAGTGGCTGAAGCTCTAGGGTCTGTTCATGACTGAGGCCGGGCTGCGGCGGGCCTCGCCTCGACCCCGGCAATGAAGCAGACGCTAGAGAAGTTTGCGGAGCTTCAGCAGGTCGAAGACGCCGGCCTCGATCTTGACGCGGCCGCTGGTCCAGGCGGACATGGCGTTGAGCTGCCCGGCGACCAGCGCGACCAGGTCGTCGCTCGTCGACGTGAGCTTGATCTTCGCGCGGGGATCGTCGCCCTCGGAGAGACCGGTGATCTGGCCGTTTTGCAGCTGGCCGTGGAACGCGATGCCGAGATCCGTGATCCGGCAGGCGAGCGAGCGGTCGAAGTCGAGCTTCTCGCGCGCCTCGACGGCGTTGGCCGCAAGCTTCGCGGCGAGCTTCTCAAGTGCCGCCCGGCACTCTTCGACCGTGGCCATTCGACCCCCGTTTCTGTCCGCTGTGGTGTGTCTACTGCGGACGCTGTGGACACGTGGAAAACGACGGTACCGTACGGCGCCCGGAAGCGCCCGGTAGCGTGATGGCGGTACACCACTTGGAGGAGAGGCGCAACATGGCGCAGGAAGCATGGCGGGCATATCTCGAACTGGCCTACGGCATGACCGAGGCGACGACCAAAAAGGCGACCAAGACGGTCCGGCGCCTCGTCGGCAAGAGCGGCGCGACCGCGGAGCAGCTCCAAGCGATGGCCGAGGACCTGCTCCAGGCGGGCACGGCGAACCGTGAGGCGCTGACGAAGCTGGTCCGGTACGAGCTGGACCGCGCCCTCGGTGCGGTCGGCCTGGCGACGGCGGACGAGGTCGCGGCGCTGACCGCGAAGGTGCACGAGCTCGAGGCGCAGCTCAAGGCCGCGTCGGCACCGGCGCCGGTGCTCGAGCCGGTGCCGCCGGTGGGTGCTGAGGTGGTGGAGCCGGCACCGGCGAAGAAGACCGTGGCGAAAAAGACCGCTGCGAAGGCTGTGGCGCCGGTCACCCCGCCGCCCGCGAAGCAGGTGCCGGTGAAGAGGAGCGCGCCGGCGAAGAAAGCGGCGACGAAGGCCGCGGTCAAGAAGATCGCCGAGGCGTCGGACGTCGGGCCGGCCTCTGACAAGCTGCCGGTGAAGAAGGCGACCCGCGCGCCGCGGAAGACGGCGTCATCATGACGGCGCCGACACCTGGTCCGACACCCGGTCCGGTGCCGGGACCGCCCGGTGCGGCGGCCCTGGGCCGGGTCGAGGCGGCGGTCGAGGCCTTGGGCGAGGTAGCGTCACTTCCGCTGAAACGACAGGTCGCCGTCTACGCGGACGCGCACCGCACGTTGCAGGAGACCCTGGGCACGATCGAGGAACGCTGAGGAGCAACAGGCAGATGGCGCGCCGGACCCGACTCGACGCGGAGCTGGTGCGCCGCGGGTTGGCCCGCTCGCGGGAGCAGGCGGCATCGCTGATCGCCGCAGGGCGGGTGGAGGTGCGGGGCATCCTGGCCGGCAAGGCCGCCGCCCAGGTCGATCCCGCGGATGCGGTGCGGGTGCTGCCGGCGGCCGAGCCAGGCGACGACTACGTGTCGCGGGGCGGCCACAAGCTCGCCGGCGCGCTCGACGCGTTCGCGGACCTGCCGGTGCGGGGGCGCCGCTGCCTCGACGCGGGCGCCTCGACCGGCGGCTTCACCGACGTGCTGCTGCGGCGGGGAGCGGCCTCGGTGGCCGCGGTCGACGTGGGGTACGGGCAGATCGCATGGTCACTGCGCACCGACCCGCGGGTGAACGTCATCGAGCGGACCAACGTGCGCACCCTGACCCCGGACACCGTCGGTGGCCCCTGCGGCCTGACGGTCGCCGATCTGTCGTTCATCTCGCTGCGGCTCGTGCTGCCGGCGCTCGCCGCGTGCACCGCGCCGGACGGCGACCTGGTGCCGATGGTCAAGCCGCAGTTCGAGGTCGGCAAGGAACGGGTCGGCGAGGGCGGTGTGGTCCGTTCGCCGCAGCTGCGGGCGTCGGCGGTGCTCGACGTGGCGTCGGCGGCCGCGGAGCTCGGCCTCGGCGTGGCCGGCGTGACAGTGAGCCCGCTGCCCGGGCCGTCGGGCAACGTGGAATTCTTCTTGTGGCTGCGCCGTGACGCGCCGCCCGTCGATCCCGCCGCCGTCGTGGACTGTGTGGAGCGTTCGGCATGACAGGTCGTGAGGCGCTGCTGGTGGCGCACACCGGGAAGCAGAGCAACAACGAACACGCGCGGACCGTCGGCGCCGACCTGCTCGACAACGGGTTCACCGTGCGCGTGCTGGCCGACGAGGCGGACCAGTTGGACATCCCACGGGCCGTACCGGTGACCGGGGAGGCCGCCGCGGAAGGCGTCGAGATCGTGATCGCGCTCGGCGGCGACGGCACCCTGCTGCGCGCCGCCGAGCTCGCCCGGCCCGCGAAGGCGCCGCTGCTCGGCATCAACCTCGGCAAGGTCGGGTTCCTCGCCGAGGCCGAGATCGGCGACGTCGACAAGGCGGTGCGGGAGGTCGTCGACGGCACGTACACGGTCGACGAGCGGCTGACCGTCGACGTCGTCGCCGAGCACGACGGCCGCCTGGTCGGCACGTCGTGGGCGCTCAACGAGGTGACCGTGGAGAAGGGCGCCCGGGAGAAGATGCTCGAGCTGCTCGTCGAGGTCGACGGGCGGCCGCTGTCGCGGTACGGCTGCGACGGTGTGGTCTGCGCGACGCCGACCGGCTCGACCGCGTATGCGTTCTCGGCCGGCGGTCCGGTCGTCTGGCCGGAGCTGGAGGCGCTGCTGCTCGTGCCGATCAGCGCCCATGCGCTGTTCAGCCGGCCGCTGGTGATCGCGCCGACGTCGACCATCACGGTGAATGTGGAGCCGTTCACGAGCTTCGCGCTGTTGTCGTGCGACGGCCGGCGGGTGATCGACCTCGCGCCGGGATCGACGGTCACCGTCAGGCGGGGTGCTCTGCCGGTACGAGTCGTGCGTCTGCGTGAGCGCCCGTTCACGGACCGGCTGGTGGCGAAGTTCGGTCTCCCGGTCGAGGGGTGGCGGCACAACAAACGGCACGGCTGAGTGGAGAACTGTCGTACCGCGCAGCTAGTGTCTCTGACGTGCTGGAGGAACTCCGCATTACCGGACTGGGCGTGATCGAAGACGCCACCCTGCCCCTCGGGTCGGGCCTGACCGTCATCACCGGCGAGACGGGCGCGGGCAAGACCATGGTCGTGACCAGCCTCGGGCTGCTGTTCGGCGGTCGCGCCGACGCCGGTCGTGTGCGCGCCGAGCCGGGCCGGGCCACGGTCGACGGCCGGTTGACGCTGCCGTCGCACGTGCGGGCCGCGGTCGAGAACCGCATCGCCGAGGCGGGCGCCGCGATCGAGGACGACGGCACCCTGCTGATGAGCCGCACCCTGACGGTCGAGGGCCGCTCCCGTGCACACGTCGGCGGCCGCACCGTGCCCGTGGCCGTGCTGGGCGAGGTGGGCGAGCGGGTGTTCGCGCTGCACGGCCAGTCGGACCAGCTGCGGCTGCTGCGCCCCGCCGAGCAGCGCGCGGCGCTGGACCGGTTCGCCGGAACCGAGCACGAGAAGCTGCTGGGCCAGTTCGCCGAGCTGTTCAACCGCTGGCGCGCCGTCGAGGACGACCTCGCCGACCGCCGGGCCAACGCGCGGCAGCTCAGCCAGGAGGCCGACCTGCTGCGGCTCGGCCTCGACGAGATCAGCCGCGTCGATCCGCAGCCCGGCGAGGACGAGTTGCTGCGTGAGGAGGCGCAGCGGCTGGAGCACGTCGAGGGCCTGCGCAGCGCGGCACAACTGGCGCACGTCGCGCTGGCCGGCACCGGTGAGGGCGACGACGTCACCGACGTGTTGAGCCTGATCTCCACCGCCCGCCGCACCCTCGAGGCGCAGGCCGGCGTCGACCGGGTCCTGGGCGAGCTCGCGGCGCGCCTCGACGAGGTGGCGACGCTCGCCGGTGACGTGTCGACCGAGCTGGGCACCTATCTCGCGTCATTGGACGCTGATCCCGGGCGTCTCCAGGAGGTGTACGAGCGGAGGGCCGCCCTGCGGGCCCTGACCCGGAAGTACGCCGACGACGTCGACGGGGTCGTCGCCTGGGCGGAGCATGCCCGCACCCGGCTCGGTGAGCTGGACACGTCCGACGAGCTGCTCGAGGAGCTCGACCGCGAGCGGCAGCGCCTGCACGGCGAGGTCGCGGAGCTCGCGGCGGTCCTGTCCGCCGCGCGCCGTGAGGCGGCGGTGCGGTTCGCCGCCGACGTGACGGTCGAGCTGGCCGGCCTGGCGATGCCGCACGCGCGCATCGAGGTTGTCGTCGCGCCGAAGACGACCGGCAGCGGCCTGGCGATCACCACGCCCACCGGTGCCGAGAGCGGCGTCGGCCCGGACGGCGCCGACGACATCGAGCTGCGACTCCTGCCGCATCCGGGCGCGCCGGCCCAGCCGCTGCAGAAGGGCGCCTCGGGCGGCGAGCTGTCCCGGGTCATGCTGGCGATCGAGGTCGTGTTCGCCGGCGTGGGCGGCCCGCCCACGCTGGTGTTCGACGAGGTCGACGCCGGCGTCGGCGGCACCGCGGCGGTCGAGATCGGCAAGCGGCTGGCCCGCCTGGCCCGCGACCACCAGGTCCTCGTCGTGACCCACCTGCCGCAGGTCGCGGCCTTCGCAGACCGTCACCTGGTCGTCGCCAAGGACACCGGCGGCGCCGTCACCACCAGCGGCGTGCGCGTCGTCGAGCACACCGAGCGGGCGCGCGAGCTGGCCCGCATGCTGGCCGGCCTGCCGGACTCGGACCTGGGCATCGCCCACGCGGAGGAACTGCTCGCGGTCGCGGACCGCGAAAAGTCCCACCCGTAGCGCGGCAAGTCCCCGACGATCGTCGCCGTTGACGGCCGCCCGCGGGGCGTTGCGCCTTGCGGGCAGTTGGGCATGCCTGCGGAGCATTGCGGTTTGCCGGACAGCGCGGTCCACGGGCGTTGCGGTCCGCAGGGCGGCAGGGGCGGTCGTGGGTGTTGTGGTTCGCGGGACGGTAGGGCGGACGGCGTGGTGCGGGCAAGGCGCGCCGCCGGTCGGGTCGTCCTTGATCGAGGGAAACGTGTTGTTGTCGGGGCGACCCGAATCTTCCCTGGATCATGGGCGCTGCGGGGCGTTGCGTTGACCTTGGTGGTTTTCCGTGGTCAGGGCGACCGAAGGCCACCAAGGTCAAATTACCCGAGTTGGCGTGCGGCCGGGAATGTCCGATAAATCGGATAATGGGTGGTGAAGGGTGCGGTACAACGGGGAACGCGTTCCTTGGAGTTTGCTGGAACGGACCGCACGGGGCCGCTTGGTGTTTGCCATGTCGCCGTAGGTTGCGGGCCGTGGTGGAGGCTGTCGCGGCGTCGCCTTGGGTTGTGGTTCTCGTGTTCGTCGTTGCCGGCCTCGACGCCATTGTGCCGTTGTCGCCCAGCGAGTCCACCCTGATCGCCGTCGCCGTGGCCTCCGCGGAGACCGGGCATCCCGCCATCGTCCTCGTCATCGCCGCCGCCGCGGGTGGGGCGTTTGTGGGAGACGTGGTGTCGTACCGGATCGGGGTGAAGGCCGGCGCCGGGGTGCTCCGGCGGCTGCGGGGCAAGGCGCGCGGGCTGGCCGCCTACGAGTGGGCCGGGCGCACGCTGGCCGGTCGGGGCGGGCAGGTGCTCGTCTTCGCACGGTATCTGCCCGGCGGTCGCGCCGCGTCCGCCCTGGCGGCGGGGGTCGTCCGGTACCCTGCGCTGCGCTTCCATGCCTGGACGGCGGTCGGGGTGAGCGTCTGGGCGACGATGGCCGGCCTCATCGGGTACGGCTGCGGGCTCTTCTTCCGGGGTCGGCCGTGGACGGCACTCCTGCTGGCCTATGCCGGTGCCGGCACGCTGCTCGTCGCCGCCGAACTCGTGCGGCGGCTGTCAGGCCCGGCCGACCAGCAGGTTGACCCTGGTGCCGACGGGGGCGACGGTTTGGGCGAGGGTGGACTGCTCCAGCACGACCATCGGGCCGGCCAGGCCGACCTCCCGGACCACTCCGAGCTCGAGCCCGGCGGCCCGTAGTGCGGCGGCCGCCTCGGTCGGGGTCTTGCCGGCCAGGTTGGGCACGCGGGTCAGGCGGATCGACGACAATGTTTCCATCAGACGCTCCTTACGAACGGCCCTGCACGGGGTAAGAGGAGCGCGGAACCGTCGTAAATACGCGCGCTGACTGTCGGGTGGACGACACTCCGAAGACGTGACGGGCGTCACGTCTTCGGTTCATCGGGGCGTTCCACCTGGTCGTGGACATGTCGCGCGCGGCTTTCGTCAGTGGTCCATGCCAGGATGGATGCGATGCGACTACCAACTCTGCGCCGCACCCGGCCCGCCGAGCCGGGTGTCATCGGTGGCGTCGTGCGGCTGGATCGGCGGACCAAACGCCTGGTGGGTCGCCTGCGCCCGGGGGACATCGCGGTCATCGACCACGTCGACCTGGACCGGGTCGCGGCCGACTCGCTCGTGGCGACCGGAGTGGCGGCGGTGCTCAACGCGAAGCCGTCGGTCTCCGGCCGCTACCCCAACCTGGGCCCGGAAGGGTTGATCAAGGCCGGCATCCCGCTCGTCGACGGCCTGGGTGAGGGCCTGTTCGAACGGCTGCGCGAGGGTGACGTGGTGCGCATCGAGGGCGACACCGTCTACATCGGCGAGGAGGCCGTCGCCAAGGGCGTCCGGCAGGACGCCGACTCGGTCGCCGAGGCGATGGCCGACGCCCGCGAGGGCCTGTCCGTGCAGCTCGAGGCGTTCGCCGCCAACACGATGGAATACCTCAAGCAGGAGCGGGCACTGCTCCTCGACGGCGTCGGCGTCCCGGAGGTCCAGACCGAGATCGCCGGCCGGCACTGCCTGATCGTCGTGCGCGGCTACGACTACAAGGCCGACATCGACGTGCTGCGGCCGTACATCCGTGAGTACAAGCCCGTGCTCATCGGCGTCGACGGCGGCGCTGACGCGCTGGTCGAGGCGGGCTACACGCCCGACATGATCATCGGTGACATGGACTCGGTGAGTGACGACGTGCTGCGCTGCGGCGCCGAGATCGTCGTGCACGCCTATCCCGACGGGCGCGCGCCCGGGCTGGCCCGCGTGCAGCGGCTCGGCGTCGAGGCGATCACCTTCCCGGCCGCGGCGACGAGCGAGGACATCGCGATGCTGCTGGCCGACGAGAAGGGGGCCTCCCTGCTGGTGGCGGTCGGCACCCACAACACGCTCATCGAGTTTCTCGACAAGGGTCGCGGCGGCATGGCCTCGACCTTCCTGACGCGGCTCAAGCTCGGTGGCAAGCTCGTCGACGCCAAGGGCGTCAGCCGGCTGTATCGGCAGAGTCTCTCCGGCTCGTCCATCGTCCTCCTGCTAGCGTCCGCGATCGCAGCGATGGCCGCCGCCCTGGCCGTCACCACCATCGGCCGGGCCTATCTCAGCGTGATCGCCGAGTGGTGGGACAACCTGATCTTCACGCTGTTCTCCTAGACGGGCGCATTTGTTGTGATCAACTTCCGGTACCACGTGGTGTCGCTGGCCGCCGTCTTCCTGGCGCTGGCCATCGGCCTCGTCGTCGGGACCGCGGCGGCGAACGGGCCGCTCGCCGAGAATCTCAACGACCAGGTCAACAAGATCACCAACGAGAAGCAGCAGCTGCGTGACGACCTGGACCAGTCCCGCGCCGAGCTCAAGAAGAGCGCCGACTTCGCGGCCGAGGTCGCGCCGATGCTGCTCAACGGCAAGCTGAACAACCGCAACGTGCTGCTGGTCAAGTTCGAGGGCAGCGACGACGACGTCAACACCGCCACCGACGGCATCGCCACCACGCTGGAGACGGCGGGTGCCAAGGTCGTCGGCACGATCTCCATCACGGAGAAGTTCACCGCCGCGGCCAGCAACTTGCTGCTGCTCGACCTGTCCGAGTCCTGGGCGCCGCCGGCCGTCAGCGGTGCGCTGCCCAACACCACCAACGGCGTCGAGACGTCCAGCGCGCTGCTCGCCTCGGTGCTGGTCGGTAAGTCCGGCACGCCGCAGGTCGACGGCGTGCGCACGGTGCTCAGCGCGTATGAGCAGGCCGGCTGCGTCAAGCTCCGCGGCGACTTCAAGGCGCCGGCCGAGGCGGTGATCATCGTCGCCGGGGCGCCCGCCAGCGGCAAGGACGCCAAGGAACGCAACACCGCCGCCATGACCATCGCCACCCGGTTCGACATGGCCGGGCCCACGGTCGTCGCCGGGCTCTCCGCCAACGGTCTGGTCTCGTCGGTACGAGGTGACGCCTCCATCGCCAAGACCACCTCGACGGTCGACAACGCCGTGACGGCGAACGGGCAGCTCGCCGCCGTCATGGCACTCGTCGAACGGCTCGGTGGCAAGACCGGTCACTACGGCATCGGCGACGGCGCGACCAGCCTGCTGCCGAAGACGGCGAGCGTGACCAATGGTTCGTAGGCTGTTCGGGCTGCTGGCCGCCCCGGCCGGCGGCGCGGTCGCGCGGGCGGCCCTGCGCGCGCTGGCCGGCCGGCCAGCCCTCGACCGCACGAACTTCCGCGGCCACACGGTCTCCCTGGCCGGCGGTCCGGCCCTGGCGCTGGGCGCCACGGCGGGCGCGATGCTCGGCGCGGCCTCGCGCAAGGGCACGGCGCCGAGGGGTGTCGTGCCACGCGGCGCCGGCGGCGCACTCGGGGGCGCGGCTGGTGGCGGCGCAGCCCGCCATGCGGGCTCGGCCGGCGGGACTGCCTCGCGCGGGGCCGCCCGGCGGGTGGCGCAATGGCGCGGGGCGAGCACCGGGCGGGTCGTCGCGGCCACCGCCGTGGCGGGCCTCGGGTCCGGGGCGGTCGGGTTCTACGACGACCTGGTCGGCGGGCGGCCGGAGCATACGGCGAAGGGGTTCCGCGGGCACCTCGGCGCGCTGCGGGAGGGGCGGGTCACCAGCGGGCTGGTGAAGATCGCCGGAGTCGGCGCCGCCGGGCTGGTCGCCGCCGCGCTGCTGCCACGGCGGCGGACGGTCGACGTGCTGCTCGGGGCCGGGGTCATCGCCGGGGCGGCCAACCTGTTCAACCTGCTCGACCTGCGGCCCGGGCGCGCCATCAAGGCGGGAATGATCGTCGGGGCGCCGCTCGGCGGGAGCGGGATCGCGGCCGGCACGCTCGGGGCGGCGGGTGCCCTGCTGCCGGCCGACCTCAACGAGGACATCATGCTCGGCGACGCCGGCGCGAACGCGCTCGGGGCGCTGCTCGGCACGGCGTATACGGCCCGGACCGGCACCTTCGGCCGCGCGGCCGCCCTCGCCGGGATCGTGGCCCTGACCGCGGCCAGCGAGAAGGTCAGCTTCACCAAGGTCATCGAGCGGACGCCGGTGCTGCACCGCATCGACCAGCTCGGCCGGCGTCCTGCACCCGCGCCGGCCGGCGGGAGCGACGGCGCGCCGGGGGCGGACGGGCCGCTGTGGACCGGCGGTGCGGACGCCGCTGACGGCCCGCTGTGGAGCGGCGACGAGACCGGCCACGAGACCGGCCACGAGACCGGCTACGAGACCGGCCACGAGCACGGTGAAGAGGCCGGCGAGTGGGGCGGCCGGGAAAAAACCGGCGGGCCGCTGTGGACGGGCACTGAGGGCACCGGTGACCGGCGGGGGAGCGGCCAGGAGGCGGACGGCCCGCGCGGCGGTGGTGACGCCCGCCGCACCGATGGCGAGGGCCGGAGTGGTGGCACCCGCCGGGACGGGGGCGAGCGCCCGAGCGGGGGCGGTGCCGGCGGAGGGAAGGCGCGCGGCCGGAACCGGCAGGGCGGCGGTGCCGTGGACGTGCCGCTGTGGGAGGACGACACGATGTGGGCCGGTGACGCGTCGACCGGAACCGACGCGGACGGGCGGCGGAAACCCCGGCCGTACCCGCGCGGGTGACCGGACGGAAACTTCTCGGAGCGGCGGCGCTCGTCGCAGGGCTTACCATTCTGAGCCGGATTGCCGGATTTGCCCGCATTCTGGTCTTCAACTGGTCCGTCGGACCGACGTACCTCGGCAACGCGTACCAGGCTGCCAACACCATCCCCAACATCATCTTCGAGCTCGTCGCCGGTGGGGCGCTCGCCAGCCTCGTCGTGCCGCTGCTCGCCGGGCCGGCCGCCAAGCAGGACCGCCGGACCGTCGCCCGGACCGTGTCCGCGCTGCTCACCTGGGTCGTGCTGCTGCTGACCCCGATCGCGCTCGCCGTCGCGGTCTTCGCCCGGCCGCTCGTCGCGCTGCTCACCGAGGGCCAGCCGCCCGAGGTCGTCGACACGGGCACCGACATGCTGCGGGTGTTCGCGCCCCAACTGCCGCTGTACGGGATCGGGATCGTGCTGACCGGCGCCCTCCAGACGTACCGCCGCTTCGCGTGGCCCGTCATCGCGCCGCTGCTGTCGAGCCTCACGGTGATGGTCGTGTACGTGGCGTTCGGCCTGCTCGCCGGACGCGGCGCGGACCTGGGCGCGGTGTCGCGGGAGCAGCTGTTGCTGCTGTCCGGCGGCACCACGCTCGCCGTCGCCGTGCTCTCGCTCAGCCTGGTGATCCCGATGAGCCGGCTGCACCTGCCGATCCGGCCCACCACCGGCCTGCACGTCGACGCCGTGCGCACCCTGCGGCCGCTCGCCGTCGCCGGGATCGTCACCGTCGGCACCCAGCAACTGGTGCTCGGCCTGGCGATCCGGCTGACCAGCTACGCCGGCGAGGGTGCCATCGTCGTCTACAGCCTGGCGCAGACGATCTTCCTGTTGCCGTGGGCGGTCCTCGCGGTGCCGGTGGCGACGACCACCTACCCGGCGCTCGCCGAGCGGGCCGTCACCGGCGACCGCGACGGGTTCGCCCGGGCGCTCGCCCCGGCCGTGCGGACGATCGTGCTGCTCACGAGCCTCGGCGCCGCCGCGCTCATCGTGCTGGCCCGGCCGATCGCGGTCCTGCTCGCCGCGGCCTCGTCGCAGCCGCCGGCCATCGGGCCGCTCGCCGGAGGGATCGCCTGGTTCGCGCCGGGCCTGCTGGGGTACGGGCTGTTCGCGCTGCTGTCCCGGGCGCTCTACGCCAACGCGAACGCGTACGCCGCCGCGGCCGCGACCGCCGCCGGCTGGGCCGCCGCCGCGCTGGCGGCGCTGCTGCTCGCCGTCACCCTGCCGATCGCGGACCGGGTGCCGGCGGTGGCGGCGGCCAACTCGATCGGCATGATCGTCCTGGGTGCGGCGCTGCTCGCGGCGGTCCGCGCGAGGGCGGGGAGCGCGGCGGTGGCGGGCACAGCCCGTACGATTGCCGCTGCTCTTCTCTCCGCGGCACTCGCGGTGACAGCGGGCCTGGCGGTCAAGGGGGTGATCACCACCCCAGGTGTGGGCGGGGCCGTCGTTCAGGGCATGCTGTGCGGAGCCGTGGTGGCGGTGGTGTTCCTTGCCGGGACGGCGATCACCGACCGGTCGTCCCTGCGGCGGCTGATCAGGAGGAAGGACGGATAGTGGGCGCCCGCATCGCGTTGGTCCTGGCGTCGACCACGGGCGGCACCGGCCGGCACGTCGGCATGCTGGTCGACGGCCTGGTGGCGCGCGGCCACGAGGTCAGCGTGCACGGTCCGGCCGCGACCGACGCGCAGTTCGGCTTCGCCGAGCGCGGCGCGGCGTTTGTGCCCGTCGAGATCCCGGCGAGCCCGCAGCCCGGTGACCTGCTCGCCGTCCGGGCGCTGCGGCGATCCCTCAGACGGGTGGATCCGGCCGTCGTCCACGCCCACAGCCTGCGCGCCGGGCTCGTCGCGGCGCTCGCCCGGCCCGCCGGCACCCCGCTCGTGGTCACCTGGCACAACCTGGTGCTCGCGCAGGGGCTGCGGGCCAAGCTGTACCACCCGCTCGAGCGCCGCGTCGCCCGCGCCGCCGACGTGACGCTCGGCGTCTCCAGCGACCTCGTCGAACGGGCCCGCGAGCTCGGCGCCCGCGACGTGCGGCTGGCGAAGGTGCCGGCACCGGTGCTGCCTCCGTCCGCGCGTGACGCCGCCGAGGTGCGCGCCGAGCTCGGCGTCGAGCCGGGCCAGCCGCTGGTGCTCGCCGTCGGGCGGCTCCATCCGCAGAAGGGCTTCGAAACGCTTGTCGCCGCCGCGACCCGCTGGCGGGAGCGGGAGCCGCAGCCGTTCGTCGCCATCGCCGGCAGCGGCCCGTCGTACATGATGCTCGCCCAGCGCATCTCCGCCGACCACGCGCCGGTGCGCCTGCTGGGCCACCGCGACGACGTGCCCGACCTGCTGGCCGCGGCCGACCTCGTCGTGGCGACCAGCGTGTGGGAGGGCCAGCCCCTGTTCGTCCAGGAGACGATGGCTGCCGGTGTACCGCTGGTGTCGACCGCCGTCGGCGGTGTCCCCGAGCTGGTCGGGAACGCGGCCCGCCTCGTCGAGGTGCACGACGTCGACGGCTTCGCCGCGGCGGTCGCCGAGCTGCTCGACGACCCGTCGCAGCGCGCCGAGCTCGGCAAGCGCGGCCTCGCGCAGGCCGCCACCTGGCCGACCGAGCGGGACACGCTGGATCAGGTCGAGGCGGTGTATGCGCAGTTGCGCACCCGCGAGGAGCGCTGATGCACCACCGGCTGCATCGCCTCGCCCCGGCGCTGCTCGCCCTCCTCGCCGGCCTCCTCGGGCTGGTCGCGTTCATCCCGCAGCCGGCCGCCGAGCCGGTCGCACCGTCCGCGGACTACGTCATCATCGTCGGGGTCGCCGGCCTGCGGTGGGACGACGTGAACCCGGACGACACACCGACCATGTGGCAGCTCGCCCAGGAGGGGTCCATCGGCGCGCTGTCGGTCCGCTCGGCGCGGCGGGTGACGTGCGCCGGTGACGGCTGGCTCACCCTCGGCGCGGGCAACTACGCCGTCTACACGCCGGGCGTCGTGACGCCGACCTGCCCGCCGGTGAAGGTCACGATCAACCCGGACCGGACCGGCGCCTCACTGCCCGACCAGGCCGCGATCGTGACGCGGAACCGGGGCCTGCACTGGGGTGCCCAGCCGGGCGCGCTCGCCGAGGGCGTCCGCTGCACCACGGCCGTCGGCCCGGGCGCCGCGATCGCCGCAGCGCGGCCCTACGGCCGGGTCGACCGGTACGCGGAGGCGGTCGACGAGAGCCTGCTGTCCGCCTGCGCGCTGACCCTGGTCGACCTCGGTCAGATCGCCGGTGACGACGCGGCCGCGCGCGCCGGCGACGCCCGCCGCGCCGACGCCGCCCTCGCGGCCGTCATCGCGGCCCGCCCGCCGCGGACCGTGGTCGTCCTCGCGGGCCTGTCCGACCTCGACGCCACCAGCCGGCTGCACGTCGCGATCGCTCAGGGGCCCGGGTACACCGGCGGCTGGCTGATCTCGCCGTCCACCTCCCGCCCCGGATACGTGCAGGTCGTCGATCTCGCCCCGACCGCACTCTCCGCACTGGACCGGCCGGTGCCCGGCAAGCTGTTCGCCGGCAGTGCCGCCTCGACGACCGGCGGGCGCCCCAGCGACCTCAGAGCCGCCGTCGAGCAGCTCGCGGACGCCGACCGGGAGGCCAGCGTCCAGCGGCGGGTCGGCACCGGCTTCCTCACCGTGCTCGTGGTCGCCGAGCTGCTGCTGTTCCTGGCGGTGGTACCGCTGCTGCGCCGGGCCCGCCGCCCCGCCGGCCCGCTCGCACCCCGGCCGGTGCCGATGGCGGTGGTCCGCGCGGCCGAGGTGCTGCTCATCGCCGCGTCCCTCGCCGTGCCCGCCGCGCTCGTCGCCGACCTGCTGCCCTGGTGGCGGTGGTCGTCGCCGGGCCTGGTCTTCGGCGGCGTGACGATCGGCGTGCTCGCCGTGGCCACGTTCGCCATCGCGTTCGTCACGACCCGCAGCCGCGCGATCGCGCCACTCGGGGGGGTGGCCGCGATCGCGGCGCTCGCCGTCGCGCTCGACGTGCTGACCGGCTCCCGGCTGCAGCTCAACGGCGTGGCCGGCTACTCGGCGGTGGTCGGCGGCCGCTACGCCGGGGTCGGGGTCATCGGCCTCGGGCTCCTCGTCGCCGGGGTGCTGATCGGCGGCGCCGCCCTCGCCCAGCGCTTCGAGCGGCGCTGGCGGCCGTTTGTGATGGCCGTCCTCGGCGCGGTCGGCATGGTGGTCGTCGGCAGCCCGTACCTCGGCGCCGACGCCTCCGGCGCGGTCGCGCTCACCGCCGGGGTCTGTGTCGCCGCCGCCATGGCCGTCGGGGGCTGGCTCACCATCACCCGGCTCGTCTGGGCCGGGGGTGCGGCGCTGTTCGTCACCGCCGGGTTCGCGGTCCTGGACCTGTTCCGCCCGGAGGAGCAGCGCAGCAGCGTCGGGCGGCTGCTGGTGCGCACCCAGGACGGCACGGCGGGCTTCATCGCGCGGCGCATCGGCGAGGCCAACGTCGTCACCACCGTCACCAGCCCGCTCACCATCCTGGTGCTCGGAACCGTGCTGTATGCGACGTTCGTCCTCCTGCGCGACTGGGGCGGCCTGCGGCGGCTCCTCGGCGTGTTCCCGCCGGTGCGCGGTGCCCTGGCCGGGCTCGTCGTGGCCTCCCTGACGGCCGGCCTGGTCGAGGGCGTGTCGCTGAACGTGCTGGGCGCCGCCTTCGCCACCGCGTTGCCGTTGGTCGTCCTGGCGTGTCTCAGAGTGCTCGAACACGCCGACGACCGCTCGCAGGAAGCGGCCAGGAGCGAGGCGGAGTTGCAAGTGTGACGGGTGTGACGCCGGGTGTGTCTTCTGCAGCCCCGTTCACCTGCTGTTAGGCTGGACTCCCGTGGATCGCTCGATCCCCACGCTGCGTGTCACAGCGGACCGACCACGGGAGCAGGCTTTGTCCTCATCAGCACGGACCGGTGCGAGCCGGCAGGCTAAGCACATCTTCGTCACCGGGGGCGTCGCCTCCTCGCTCGGCAAGGGTCTCACCGGCTCCAGCCTCGGCAGTCTGCTCAGCGCCCGAGGGCTGCGGGTCGTCATGCAGAAACTCGACCCCTATCTCAACGTCGACCCCGGCACCATGAACCCGTTCCAGCACGGTGAGGTGTTCGTGACCGAGGACGGCGCCGAGACCGACCTCGACATCGGTCACTACGAGCGGTTCCTCGACCAGGACCTGTCGCGGAACGCCAACGTCACCACCGGTCAGATCTACTCGGCGGTCATCGCCAAGGAGCGGCGCGGCGAATACCTCGGCGACACCGTCCAGGTCATCCCGCACGTCACCAACGAGATCAAGGCCCGCATCCGGGCCATGTCGGAGCCCAACGCCGACGGTGTGGCGCCCGACGTGGTGATCACCGAGGTCGGCGGCACCGTCGGCGACATCGAGTCGCTGCCGTTCCTGGAGGCCATCCGGCAGGTGCGCCACGACATCGGCCGGGACAACTGCTTCTTCCTGCACGTCTCCCTGGTGCCGTACCTGGCGCCGTCCGGCGAGCTGAAGACCAAGCCGACGCAGCACTCCGTCGCCGCCCTGCGCAGCATCGGCATCCAGCCCGACGCGCTGGTCTGCCGCTCGGACCGGGAGATCCCCGAGAAGACGAAGAACAAGCTGGCGCTGTACTGCGACGTCGACACCGAGGCGGTCGTGTCCGCGCCCGACGCGCCCTCGATCTACGACATCCCGCGGGTCCTGCACGAGGAGGGCCTCGACGCCTACGTCGTGCGCCGCCTCGGCCTGTCGTTCCGCGACGTGGCCTGGAAGAAGTGGGACGACCTGCTCGACCGGGTCCACCACCCGCGGCAGACGGTCACGGTCGCGATCGTCGGCAAGTACGTCGACCTGCCCGACGCGTACCTCTCGGTCACCGAGGCCGTGCGCGCCGCCGGCTTCGCCCACCGCGCCCGCGTCGAGATCCGCTGGGTGCCCAGCGACGCCTGCACCACGCCCGCCGGTGCCGCCCAGGCGCTCGCCGGCGTCGACGGCGTGGTCATTCCCGGCGGTTTCGGCGTGCGGGGCATCGAGGGCAAGATCGGTGCCGCGCAGTACACCCGCGAGCACGGCATCCCCACGCTCGGCCTGTGCCTCGGCCTGCAGTGCATGACGATCGAGGTGCTGCGCAACGTCGCCGGCATCAGCGGGGCCAACTCGCTCGAGTTCGACACCGACACCCCCGACCCGGCGATCTCGACGATGGCCGACCAGCAGGACATCGTCGCCGGCAAGGGCGACCTGGGCGGCACCATGCGACTCGGCGCCTACCCGGCGGTCCTCGTCGCCGGCACGCTCACCGCCGAGGCGTACGGCGTCACCGAGGTCTCCGAACGGCACCGCCACCGGTACGAGGTCAACAACGCCTACCGCGACGCGATGCAGCGCTCCGGCCTGCACATCTCGGGCACCTCCCCGGACGGGCGGCTCGTCGAGTTCGTCGAGCTCGACCGCGAGCAGCACCCGTTCTTCGTCGCCACCCAGGCACACCCCGAGCTCAAGAGCCGCCCGACCCGGGCGCACCCGCTGTTCGGCGCGTTCGTCGGCGCCGCGGTCGCCTACAACGCGGCCGACCGCCTGCCGGTCGAGCTCGAGACCATCGACGCATGACCAACACGTATGAGGTCCGGTCGCACGTCGAGCGGCTGCGCAACCGGGTCTTCTCGATCGTCACCGACGAGGTCGTGATGCCGGGCGGCGACGTCGCCGCCCGGGACTACATGGTCCACGTCGGCGCCGTCGGGGTCGTGGCGCTCGACGCCGACGGGCGGGTCGCGCTCGTCCGCCAGTACCGTCCGGCGGTCCAGCAGGTGCTCTGGGAGCTGCCGGCCGGGCTCATCGACGTGCCGGGGGAGCCGCTGGTCGACGCCGCGGCGCGGGAACTCGCCGAGGAGGCCGACCTCGTCGCCGCCCGGTGGGACCTGCTGACCGAGGTCCACACGACGCCGGGCTGCTCCAACGAGAAGATCCGGCTCTTCCTGGCCCGGGAGATCGCGTCGGTACCGGCTGAGGACCGCCACGAGCGGACCCACGAGGAGGCCGATCTCGAGCTGCACTGGATCGACCTCGACGAGGCGGTGCGGATGGCGCTCAGCGGCGAGATCACCAACGCGGCCTGCCTCGTCGGTGTCCTCGGCGCGGCCCACGCCCGGGACCGCGGCTGGTCGACGCTGCGCCCGGCGTCCGACGCGGTCTGAAGCCCTTGGAACCGCTGGAGCTGGCCCGTGCCTGCGCCGACGCCATGTATGCCGAGGACATCGCGTCGCGGTCCCTCGGCATCACCATCGAGGGCGTCGGCCCGGGCCGGGCCACGGCCCGCATGACCGTGCGGGACGACATGCTCAACGGCCACGCCATCGGCCACGGCGGGTTCGTCTTCCTGCTGGCGGACACGGCGTTCGCGTTCGCCTGCAACACGTACGACGAGCGGACCGTGGCGGCGGGCTGCGACATCGAGTTCCTGTCGCCGGCCCGGTCCGGCGACGTCCTGACGGCCACGGCGGTGGAGCGGATCCGCCGTGGCCGCAGCGGGCTCTACGACGTGACGGTCCGCCGCCCGGACGGCGAGGTGGTGGCCGAGCTCCGCGGCCGGTCCCGCGCGATCGGCGGCGCCCTGCTCGGCGACCGGTAGCCCCGGCGGGGCACCCGGTGGCCGGGCCGGAGCGGCGCCGGCCGGTCACCGCCCGGCGCGACGTCCTCGGACCTCCGCCTCCGGCCGAGGTCCTGTTCGAGCCGCGCTGATCGGCGAAAATTGTCAGAGCCGTCATCTACTGTGGCCCGATGCATGTCGCAGACAGTCATGACCTGATCAAGGTCCACGGGGCCCGCGAGAACAACCTGAAGAATGTGACCGTCGAGATCCCCAAACGACGGCTGACGGTGTTCACCGGGGTGTCTGGGTCCGGCAAGAGCTCACTCGTGTTCGGCACGATCGCCGCCGAGTCGCAGCGGCTCATCAACGAGACCTACAGCGCGTTCGTGCAGGGCTTCATGCCCAGCCAGTCCCGGCCCGACGTCGACCTGCTCGAAGGGCTGACCACGGCGATCATCGTCGATCAGGAGCGGATGGGCGCCAACTCCCGCTCCACGGTCGGCACCGCCACCGACGCCAACGCGATGCTGCGGATCGTGTTCAGCCGGCTGGGCGTGCCGAGCGCGGGGCCGGCCTTCCACTACAGCTTCAACGTGCCCGCGGGCGCGTGCCCGACGTGCGAGGGCATGGGCACCGCGACCGACATCGACCTCGACGAGCTGTTCGACCGGGACAAGTCGCTCGCCGAGGGCGCCATCACCATCCCGGGGTACAACGCCGACGGCTGGCTGGTGCGCATCTTCTCGGCGTCCGGCTTCGTCGACGCCGACAAGCCGATCCGCGACTACACCGACCAGGAGCTGCACGACTTCCTCTACAAGGAGCCGGTCAAGGTCAAGGTTGACAACATCAACATGACCTACGAGGGACTCGTCCCCCGCGTCCAGAAGGCGTTCCTGCAGAAGGACAAGGAGGCGCTGCAGCCGCACATCCGCGTCTTCGTCGATCGCGCCGTCACGTTCACCGCGTGTCCCGAGTGCGGCGGCACGCGGCTCAACAAGGCCGCGCTGGACTCGCGGATCGGCGACCTCAACATCGCCGACGCGTGTGCCATGCAGATCAGCGACCTCGCCGAATGGGTCCGCAACCTCACGGATCGTTCGGTCGCGCCGCTCCTGGTGACGCTGCAGCAGACCCTCGACTCCTTCGTCGAGATCGGGCTCGGCTACCTCAGCCTCGACCGCCCCTCCGGCACGCTGTCCGGTGGTGAGGCGCAGCGCACGAAGATGATCCGGCACCTCGGGTCGAGCCTCACCGACGTGTCGTACATCTTCGACGAGCCCACGGTGGGGTTGCACCCGCACGACATCCAGCGGATGAACGGGCTGCTGGTGCAGTTGCGCGACAAGGGCAACACCGTGCTGGTCGTCGAGCACAAGCCGGAGACCATCGCGATCGCCGACCACGTGGTCGACCTCGGGCCGGGTGCGGGAGGTGCCGGTGGCACGGTGTGCTTCGAGGGCACCGTCGACGGGCTGCGCGCGAGCGGGACGCTGACCGGTCGCCACCTCGACTACCGGGCCAGGCTCAAGCCGGAGACCCGCACGCCGACCGGCACGCTCGCCATCCGGAACGCGACCCGGCACAACCTTCGCGACGTCAGCGTCGACGTTCCGCTCGGTGTGCTGTGCGTCGTGACGGGGGTCGCCGGGTCGGGCAAGAGCTCGCTCATCCACGGCTCGATCCCGAAGGGCGCCGGGGTCGTCTCGGTGGACCAGACCGCGATCCGGGGTTCACGCCGCAGCAACCCGGCGACGTATACGGGCCTGCTCGATCCGATCCGGACGGCCTTCGCGAAGGCCAACGGCGTCAAGCCGGCGCTGTTCAGCGCGAACTCCGCGGGCGCGTGCCCGAACTGCAACGGCAACGGCATCATCTACACCGACCTGGCGATGATGGCCGGTGTCGCGACGGTGTGTGAGGAGTGCGAGGGCAAGCGGTTCCAGGCCGCCGTCCTCGAGTACAAGCTCGGCGGCAAGGACATCAGCGAGGTGCTCGCGATGTCCGTCACCGAAGCGGAGGAGTTCTTCGCCGCCGGCAAGGCGAAGTCGCCGGCCGCGCACGCCGTCCTGGCGCGGATGGAAGACGTCGGGCTCGGCTACCTGACCCTCGGCCAGCCGCTCACCACGCTCTCCGGTGGCGAGCGGCAGCGGCTCAAGCTGGCGATCCACATGGCCGAGAAGGGCGGTGTCTACGTGCTCGACGAGCCGACGACCGGCCTCCATCTCGCCGACGTCGAGCAGTTGCTCAAGCTGCTCGACCGGCTCGTCGACGCCGGCAAGTCCGTGATCGTGATCGAACACCACCTCGCGGTGATGACCCGTGCCGACTGGATCATCGACCTCGGGCCCGGTGCGGGACACGACGGCGGGAAGGTGGTCTTCGAGGGCACGCCCGCGGACATGGTCGCGGCCCGCTCGACCCTCACCGGCGAGCACCTTGCGACGTATGTGGGGGCATAGGCCCCCGGTTCCCGAGTGTGGCGACGATGTGGAGGTCCGGGGCGGGTAGCGTGCAAACGATCGCGCCGGCGGGACGTCGCACCTACCGTCACAAGGTGTGCAGACCGTGGATGTACTGGTTGTGGGTGCGGGCCTGGCCGGCCTGCACACGGCTCGCCTGCTCGCGCGCCGGGACCTGAGTGTGATGGTGGTCGACAGCCGCAGGTCGCTGTCGTCGGGCGTCCGCACGACGGGGATCTTCGTGCGCCGCACGCTCGACGACTTCGACCTGCCGGACCACCTGCTCGGCCCCGGCGTCCGGGACGTGTTGCTGTATCCGCCGTCGCGGCGGGCACCGGTCCGGCTCACCAGCGACCGGGACGAGTACCGCGTGGCCGACATGGCGGGCGTCTACGAGCACGCCCGCCGCGCGGCGGAGGCGGCCGGGGCGCGGGTCGTCCTGGGCGTGCGGTATGCCGGCGCCTCGACAGGTCTGGTGCGGTTCGCGGGTGCGGAACCGGTGACGGCCCGGTTCATCGTCGGCGCGGACGGCGCCCGCTCCCGGGTGGCCCGCGATCTCGGCCTGGACGTCAACCGGCGCTTGCTCGTCGGTGCCGAGATCGTCCACCCGATCGCGTCGGGCACCACCACCCCGGCGTTCCACTGCGTGCTGGATCCCCGGGTGGCCCCGGGATACCTGGGCTGGGTCATCGACGACGGTCGGCACGCGCACGTCGGCGTCGCGGGATATCCGGGCGGGATGCGCACCGGCATCCGCCACCTGCTGGACGAGTTCGCCGCGGACGCGCCGGGCCGCGCGGCGCCGGCCGGTCCGATCGAGCGCCGGGGCGGTCCGATCCCGGTCGGGGGTGTGCTACGACGGTTGGCGTGCCCCGCCGGTCTGCTCGTCGGGGACGCGGCGGGCGCGGTGTCGCCGCTGACGGCCGGTGGGCTGGATCCCTGCCTGCGCATGTCCGAGCTGGCCGCGGCGGTCACCGCCGGATACCTGCGCACCGGCGACCAGCGCATCCTCAGCCGATACGACGGGGGCGCGTTGCGGACCCGGTTCCGCGGCCGGCTGTTGCTGCGCCGCGTGTTCGCCGGCATCCGGTCCCCCGCCGCGGCGGAGGCGGCAGTGGCCCTGCTGCGTGGTCGTGCCGGTCGCCGCGCGGCGGCGCGGGTCCTGTTCGGCGACGGCTCGTTTCCCGACGTCAGCCCGCTGCTCGTGAGCCCGGCGATCGACCACCCGTGACGCGGAAGACCCCGTCAGAGGGCGGCGATGTCCCTCGACTGCAGGACGTGCTTGTCCGATCCCTCGCGGGCGACCCGCAGCATCGCGCGGCCGATCTGCTCCGTCGTCGTGACGATGCCCGGTGCGAGCCGGACCAGCAGCGCCGACAGCGGGGTGAAGGCGACGTAGAGCGCGCGGTAGAGCCGCACCTTCGAGCGGGCGCCGTGCATCGGGCGGATGAAGCCGGGACGGAACGCGTAGACGCGGAGGTCCAGCGCCCGCACGTCGTCCTCCGTCCTGCCCTTGACCCGCGCCCACATCTGGCGGCTGTTGGTGTCGGTGCCGGCACCCGAGACGAAGACGAACGTCATGCCGGGGTGCTGGGCCGCCATCACGCGGGCCGCGGCGAGCGTGTAGTCATAGGTGATCCGGTGGTAGTCGGCCTCCGACATGCCGACCGAGCTGACGCCGAGGCAGTAGAAGCAGGCGTCGTAGGGCCCGAAGTCGACGCCGCTGAAGTCGGTGAAGTCGGGGTGGCGGAGTTCGCGCAGTTTGGGGTGTTGCTGGCCGAGTGGGCTGCGGGTCACCGCCAGCACCTCGTCGACGTCGTCCGCGAGCAGGCACTCCCGCAGCACGCCCTGCCCGACCATGCCGGTGGCGCCGAACACGATGACCTTCACACCGCAATCATGCCCGAACGACCGACAGCGTCGCGCCCTCCAGGGTCGTGTAGAGGTCGGAGTCGGTGAAGCCGGGGCCGGTCTCCTCGCCGATGTAGAGGTCGACGTGCTTGCTGCCGCCCAGGCCGGGCGTGAACTGGTCGACGATCGTCCAGGTGGGCTCCTTGAGGCGGGCGCACACCTCCGCCGTCACCTCGGCGGTGCCGCAGCGCAGGACGGTGAACCGGCTGCCCGCCCGCAGGACGTCGCTGTCGGCCGCCGCCGACACCCACGGCCGCAGCGGCCGGCCGTCCGCGTCGCGCGGGGCGGTGTCCATCCAGTAGCCGGTGTCGTGGGACCAGTTGAGGTACCGGCCGTCGGCGGTCTTGCCGGTGCCCTCGTTCTTGACCACGTCCACGAACGACGCGGGGAAGGTGCCCAGGTCCTGCTGGTCGACGCCCTGCTCGCAGTCGATCGTCGGGCAGCCGGTGACCCGGACCGTCGCGCCGCTGTGGAACGCGGCGACCGCCGTGTAGTAGACGGTGACCTCCCAGCCGGTCAGCTCGACCGGGCTCCCCGAGACCGCCGGAAGGCTCGGCAGTCCCGGGACGGCGGCGGTCTGCGGCGGGTGGCCGGGCGCTTCGCTGGCGGCCGCTTGGGGGTCGGAGGAGGGTGCGGTACCCCCGCACGACGTCAACAGCAGGCTCAATGCGATCAGGCAGACACGGCGCAGTACCACTCCGTGATTTTCTAATCCTCGGGGCGTCGGCGTTCCTGTTTCCGCAGTGAACGGCGCCTTTTGTCGCTGAGTCGCCGCTCGATGACCCCGCGTGACGGTTTGGTCCGTTTTCGTGGCCGGGGTGGCGGGGCGATCGCGGCGGCGATGACCGAGACCAGGCGCTCCTCGGCGGCGCGGCGGTTCTGCAGCTGCGAGCGGTGCTCGGAAGCGACGATCGACAGCACCCCGTCGACCAGCCGGCCGGCCAGCCGGTGCAGCGCGCGGGTCTTCAGCGGCTCCGGCAGCGCACCCGTCGCGGCCAGGTCGAACCGCAGCTCGACACGGGAATCGGTGGTGTTCACCGACTGGCCGCCCGGCCCGCCCGAGCGGCTGAAGCGCCACGTCAGCTCGGCACGGGGCAGGGTGACATCGGGTGTGACCCGCAGATCGTCGTCCACCTGCCAATCTTGCGTCGCCCGAATTGCATCTTGCACTTCAGGGTGACTTCGCCGACGCGCCCCCGTCGCCGGGGGGTACTCTCGGCGGGACGCAGCGGCGGGACGCAGCGGAAAGGTGACACCGTGGCCGATGCCGTTCAGACGACGGCACTGCTGGTCGAGGACTTCGACGCTGAGCAGATCACCGCGGTGCGGCATGCCGTGAGCCGTGGCGCCGCGGGTGCCGGCATGCACGGGCAGCGGCTCGAAGACTTCGTTCTCGCGGTCAACGAGATCGTCACCAACGCCGTGCGGCACGCCGGCGGTCGCGGGTCGCTGCGGATGTGGATCGTCGACGGCATGCTCGTGTGCGAGGTCACCGACAAGGGCGGCGGCATCCCGGCCGAGCGGATCGACGGGCAGGACCTCCCGCCCAGCTACGCCGTCAGCGGCCGCGGGCTCTGGCTGGCCCGGCACCTGGTCGACGAGGTCGAGCTGCGCACGGGTGCGGGCGGCACAATTGTGGTGCTGCGCAGCACCACCGACGGTTAACATCGCGGCGTGCTCCGTCCGACATATCCCTTGCGCACCGAACGACTGGTCCTGCGTCCGTTCGCCGAGGACGACCTCGCCGACCTGCACGCGCTGACGGGCGACCCGGAGGTCGTGCGGTACCTCTACTGGGAGGTCCACGACGAGGAGCAGACCCGCGAGGGGCTGCGCCGGCGGACGAGCCAGGGCGAGCTGACCGAAGAGGGCCAGTGGCTGGTGCTCGCGATGGACCTCGACGCCAAGGTCATCGGCCAGGTCGTGCTCAAGTGGACCAGCGTGGAGCACCGGCAGGGCGAGCTCGGGTTTGTGCTGCACCCCGCCTATCAGGGCAAAGGCTACGCCCGTGAGGCGTCGGAGGCCGTGCTGCGGCTCGGCTTCGAGGACCTCGGCCTGCACCGCATCATCGGTGCCTGCGACACCCGCAACGTGCCGTCCTGGCAGCTCATGTCCCGGCTCGGGATGCGCCGCGAGGCGCACTTCGTCGAGGACGAGTGGTTCAAGGGTGCGTTCGGCGACCAGTACATCTACGCGATGCTCGACCGTGAGTGGCGCGCCCGCTACAGCTCGTCGACGTAGCGCCAGGCCCCGCCGACCTTCACGAACCGGCTGCGGTCGTGCATCACGCCCGACCGGCCGTCCTGGGTGTACCTGGCGCGGAACTCCACGACACCCTCGCTGTCGAAGAGGCCGCCGCCCTCGCGCGCCAGGATGGTGAGCCTCTGCCAGGACTGGTTGCCCTCCAGCGTCAGGGCACGCGGGCGGGTCTTCTCGTGCCAGGTGCGCAGCAGGAAGGCGCGGTCGCCGACGGCGTACGCCGTGTAGCGTGCCCGCATCAGCAGCTCCGCGCTCGGCGGCTCGGCGCCGCGGTGGTACTGGCCGCAGCAGTCGTCATACGGCTCGCCGAGCCCGCAGGGGCAGTTCTCCGTCACGGTCACGATTGTCCCCGGTGCTGCTGGGGCGTCATGCCGCGGACCCGCTTGAACGCGGCGCTGAGCGCGAACGCGCTGCCGTAGCCCACCTGCCGGGCCACCGCGCCGAGCGTCGCACCGGGCTCGAGCAGCAGGTCGGCGGCGAGCGCGAGCCGCCAGCCGGTGAGGTACGCCATCGGCGGCTCGCCGACCAGCTCGACGAACCGCCGGGCGAGCGCCGCCCGCGACACCCCGACCCGCGCGGCGAGGCTCGCGACCGTCCACGGCGCCGCCGGCTCGTGGTGGAGCAACAACAGCGCCGGGCCGATCACCGGATCCGACTGGGCGCGGTACCACCCGGGCGCCGTGCCCGGCCGGGAGAGCCAGGTGCGCAGCGCGGTGATGAGCATCAGGTCGAGCAGGCGGTCGAGGACCGCCTCCTGCCCGGGCCGGTCCTTGGCGATCTCGTCGGCGAGCAGCGCGACAAGCGGCGTGTCCCAGTCCTCGCGCGGCACCACGAGCGCCTTCGGCAGGGCGCCGAGCAGCCGCCGGCTGACCTCGCCGGCCAGCTGGTAGGCGCCGGTCAGCAGCAGCGTCGGCCCGTTGGGGTCGTCGCCCCAGGTGCGCACGCCGAGGTGCATGAGCTCGCCGAGGTCCTGCCCGTCGGGCGTGGTGCAGCGTTCGCCGGGGTGGATGATGATCTGCGGCGGGGAACCGGGCGGATCGGCGACGGTGTAGTGGTCCGGTCCGCGCACGACGAGCACGTCACCGGGGCGCAGCTCGACGGCCTTATCCCCGTCCGGCAGGTACCACGCGGCGCCGCGCACCACCGCCGCCAGCGCGAGTGCGGCCTCGTCCCGGATGCGCAGCGACCACGGCGGGGTCAGCACGGAGCGCAGCAGGAACGCGCCGCGGGCCCGGGGGCCGTCGAGCAGGGCGGTCAGCGCGTCCACACGGACAACCTACGACGCTCGCGTATGGATCCGCGCGTCTCGGCCATGGTGCGTCTCGGGCTCAGCCGATTCACTGGTGTGTATGCAACAGCTGCGGACCATCGTCCTCGCCGCCGCGACCCTCCTGGTCGGCCTCTCGGCGGGCGTGTTCTTCGCGTACTCCACCTCGGTCATGCTCGCCCTGAAGAAGGTCGACGACCGGACGTTCGTCGACGTCATGCAGAAGATCAACATGGCGATCCTCAACCCGTGGTTCCTGACCGCCTACGTCGGCGCGCTGCTCACCGCCATCGCCGCGATCCTGCTCTACCTGTCCGGCGGCCACCGCGGCCCGCTGCCCTGGCTGATCGCCGCGGCGCTGCTCTACGGGGTGGCGTTTGTCGTCACGGCGGCCGTCAACGTGCCGCTCAACGACCAGCTGGCCGCCGCCGGTCCGGTCGACCGCATCGCGGATCCGGCCGCGGTACGGGCGAGCTTCGAGGCCGGCTGGGTCCGCTGGAACCTGATCCGGACGGTCGCCTCGGCGGGTTCCCTGCTCGCGCTGGCCATCGGGCTGCTGAGGCACTGAACCGGCGGCGGCGCGTTACTGCGTGACCTGCCAGCGCTGGTTGGCGGAGTTGTCGCAGTCCCACTGGCGGACCGCCGCGCCCGGGTTGGGGTTGCCGCTGTCGACGCCGATGCAGCGGCCGCTGTTGACGCTCACGAAGCGGAAGCCGTCGCCGTCGCGCTGCAGTCGCCACTGCTGGTTGGGGGCGCTGTGACAGTCCCACTGCACGATCGGCGCGCCGTTGTCCTTCGAGCCGCCGTTGACGTCGAGGCAGCGGTTGTCCTTGGCGTTGACGAACAGGAACGTGTCCTGGCTGTTGCCCACGATCTGCGGCACCCACAGCTCGGTGGGGTTGTTGGCGTCGCACGGCTGCTGGACCGCGTTGGCGCCGTTGCCCTCGTTGGTCTGCATGCACAGCCCGGAGTGCGAGGCCCGCAGTAGACTCGGCTTCACCTGCAGTAACGCCGCCGGTCGTGTCGGTGACGGAGTGGGTGAGGGAGCGGATGACGGCGGGGCCGAGCTCGGCGGTGCGGCCGACGACGTCTCCGGCGCCGGCAGGTCGGTCTGCTGCTGAGCGTTGTTCGAGCTTTGCGGCGAGTCGGAGGTGAACGCCCGCACGCCGAAGACCGCGCCGACGATGAGCGCCACCACCAGGAATGCGAACGCTCCCAGCAGCATCGGATCGAGCTTCGGGGCTGGCGGCGTCGGGCGTGGCCCTCCGTACACGGTCATGGCCGCACAGCATAGATCAGCCTTACGGCGGACAGTCTGTCAATCCAGGCCCGCAGGAGTTCACACAGTGCTGCCCGCAATCGCACTCCCCGGGCCATAAACTCCCGCTTGTACACACAGCGTGACGGATGCTGGTGGAGAGGGGTCCGAACAGTGAAGGTCGCAATTCCGCGCGAGATCAAGAATCACGAGTACCGCGTGGCGATCACACCGGCCGGCGTTCATGAGTTCGCTGCCAGCGGGCACGACGTTGTTGTCCAGGCCGGAGCCGGTGAGGGCTCGTCGATCACCGACCAGGAGTACCGCGAGGCCGGCGCCACCATCGTGTCGACCGCGGACGACACCTGGGCCGCCGGCGACCTGGTCCTCAAGGTCAAGGAGCCGATCGCCGAGGAGTACCACCGCATGCGCGAGGGACAGGTGCTCTTCACATATCTGCACCTGGCCGCGTCGCGGGACTGCACCGAGGCGCTGATCGACCGCAAGGTCACCGGTATCGCCTACGAGACGGTTGAGCTCGCCGACAAGTCGCTGCCGCTGCTCGCCCCGATGTCGGAGGTCGCCGGCCGGCTCGCACCGCAGGTCGGCGCGTACCACCTGATGCGTGCGGGCGGCGGGCGCGGCGTCCTGCTCGGCGGGGTCTCCGGGGTGTACGCGGCGAAGGTCGTGGTCATCGGTGCCGGCGTCTCCGGGCTCAACGCGGCCGCGATCGCGCTGGGCATGCAGGGCGAGGTGCTGCTGCTGGACAAGAACATCTCCCGGCTGCGCGGCGCCGATGCCATCTACCAGGGGCACCTGCAGACCGTCGCCTCGAACAGCTACGAGATCGAGCGCGCCGTCCTCGACGCCGACCTGGTCATCGGCGCGGTCCTCGTCCCCGGCGCGAAGGCGCCGAAGCTGATCAGCAACGACCTGGTGAAGCGGATGAAGCCGGGCAGCGTGCTCGTCGACATCTCGATCGACCAGGGCGGCTGCTTCGAGGACTCCCGGCCGACGACGCACGACGACCCGACGTACCGGGTCCACGACTCGATCTTCTACTGCGTGGCGAACATGCCCGGCGCCGTGCCGCACACCAGCACGTACGCGCTGACCAACGTCACCCTGCCCTACGCGCTCGAACTGGCCAACCGCGGCTGGCGCGAGGCGCTGCGCCGCGACCCGGCGCTGGCGCTCGGCCTGAACACGCACGACGGGCACGTGACCTACGGCCCGGTCGCCGACGCGCACGGCATGAGCCATGTGGCGCTGGCGGACGTCCTGGCGTAGAACGGTCAGGTGGCGGTCGACGGCACGGACGAGATCAGCGCGGCGCTGCGCCGTGCCGTCGACATGTACCTGGACCACCTGACCGTCGAGCGAGCGCTCGCGGTGAACACGCTCGCCTCGTACCGCCGGGATCTCGACCGCTACGTCGAGTGGCTGGCGGAGGCCGGGATCAAGGACCTCGCCGACGTGTCCGCGCGGGACATCGCCGGGCACGTCGCCGCGCTGCGCTCCGGCGAGCCCGCCCTGTCGGCGTCGTCCGCGGCCCGGGCGGCCAGTGCCGTGCGCGGCCTGCACCGGTTCCTGCTGCTGGAGGGCCTCGCGCCGAACGACCCCTCGCGCGAGGTGAAGCCGCCGTCGCTGCCGAAGCGGCTGCCGAAGGCGCTCGACGTGGACCAGGTCGCGCGGCTGCTCGCCGTTCCCGACGACAGCGGGCCGCTGGGCCTGCGCGACCGGGCGCTGCTGGAGTTCCTGTACGGCACCGGCGCGCGCATCTCCGAGGCGGTCGGCATCGCCGTCGACGACCTCGACCTCACCGGCCGGCACGGCATGGTGCTGCTGCGCGGCAAGGGCGGCAAGACCCGGCTCGTGCCGATGGGCAGCTACGCGCGGTCGGCGCTGGACGCCTACCTGGTCCGCAGCCGCCCGGTGCTCGTCGCCAACGGCCGCGGGGTGCCGGTCGTGTTCCTCAACGCGCGCGGCGGCGCGCTGTCCCGGCAGAGCGCCTGGACGATCCTGCGCAAGTCGGCGGTGCGGGCCGGGCTGCCAGTCGACGGCCCCACCGGCGTCTCGCCGCACACGCTGCGCCACTCCTTCGCCACGCACCTGCTGGACGGCGGCGCCGACATCCGCGTCGTGCAGGAGCTGCTCGGCCATGCCTCGGTGACGACCACCCAGGTCTACACGCTGGTCACGGTCGACAAGCTGCGTGAGGTGTACGCGACCGCGCACCCGCGGGCCCGCTGACCGTGCGGTCAACGGGTGTTGGCCTACGGTTGTGGGCATGACCGACAACCTGCCGCCGCGGCGCTCCGATGCCACCCGGGCCGGGATCCTCAAGGCGGCGCGGGCGCGGTTCGCCGCCGACGGGTTCCAACGGGCGACCATCCGCGCCATCGCCGCCGACGCGGGCATCGACCCGTCGATGGTGATGCGGTATTACGGCAACAAGGCGCAGCTCTTCGCCGCCGCGGTCGACGTCGACCTGCGGCTGCCCGACGTCGCCGCCGTCCCGCGCGAGCGGCTGGGTGAGGCACTGGTCACGCACTTCCTGCACCGCTGGGAGGGCGACCCGGCCGACGACGCGCTGCTCACGCTGCTGCGCTCGGCCGCGACCGACGAGACCGCCGCCGAGCGGCTCCGCGGGATCTTCCGCGACCAGATCCTCCCGTTGGTCCGGGGGTTCGCGGCCGACGAGGCCGAGGCCGCCGACCGCGCCGGCCTGGTGGCGACCCAGATGCTCGGCCTCGCGTTCTGCCGGTACATCCTGCGCGTCCCTCCGGTGGCCGGCATGCCGGCCGAGACGGTGGTGGCCCACGTGAGCCCCACGATCCACCGCTACCTCACGGCCCCCTCCCCGCGCTGATCTTGCCGGTGTGGTGCCTGACGAACCCGGACATCGTGGGGTGTCGAGGCACCACAACGGCAAGATCGACGCCTGAAGAGGGGAGCGGGGTTACTTGTGCCGGTTGTACTTCCTCGGGGCCTTCGGGTTGCTGCCCTTGCCGACGCCGCCGCGGCCGCCGGCCCGGTCGCCCGAGCCGGGCGGGAGGGAGCGGCTGGCCTGAGCGCGGCGGATCGCCTCGAGCGGGTTCAGCGGACGGTCCTCGGACTCCTCCGCGGACACCCGGTCGGAGTCGGCGGCGGGCGAGGACGGCTTAGTGGAACGAGCAGGCATGAGCGTCTCCTTCGCGGAAAACGTGCTGGAAGCGGCGAGCGGACAGGCTGCGGCCGCGCGGAGACGCGAAGCGGGATCTGCAGAAACCCACAACGGGGGCCGACCTGCTGCGTCAGGGCAGCGGCGGCACGCGCGGCGTCAATGGGCTCAGAAACGCATGCCAAGAACGGTAACAGCACCCCGCCGTCCGCGCACGCGGTTTTTCGGCGGGGCGCTGTTATCCGGGCTACTCGGTGAAGACCTCTGTCACCGGGGGCCAGTTGCCGGGGTCGTCGGGGTTCGCCGGGTCCATGAGTGTCGTCAGCTCCGCGGTCAGGCCGGGCGGGAACAGCTTCGTGCCGTCGCCCTCGACCCGCACGTACATCCGGTCGCTGACCGGGCGGGTGCACACCAGCGCGCCCGTCGTGCAGGCCGGTTTGACCGCGCTGCCGGTGGGAGCCGAAGGGTCACCGGGCTCGTTCACGCCGACGGACAGGGTGATCGCGCCGAGCGTCTCGAAGTCGATCATCCCGGTGAGCGGCGCCTGGGGCGGCTTCAGCGTGAGCCGGACCGACGAGATGAGCGTGCTGCCGTCGGGGGCGTCCTGGCCTAAGCTCGCCGCCACCAGGAAGTACCGCTGCGGCAGGGTCTTCAGCCGGAACCCGATCCGGAACTCCTTCGGCTGCGCGGGTGTGAGCCCGTCGGCGATGGCCGCCAGTTCCTCCACGGTCGGCGCGTCCTCCCACGACGACCAGTAGATCGCCGCCCAGGCGTCGTCGCTGTACTGCCAGGCCAGCGCCGGAATCACGCCGCCGAACTGGCCATACCGCTTCAGCACCTCCGGCGACGCGGGGGGCGTCTTCTGCCCGATGGCGTAGTGCAGCAGCCCGACGGACCCGCGCAGCTGGATCCTCTCCGACGGATCGAACACCGTCGGCTCGAACGTGTGCTCGCGGTACACGACGAGCACACCGCCCGGCGCACGGATACCGGACGCCCTCGTCTTGACCTCCGGCGTCGACGTCAACGGGGGCGGCGTGAACGGGGCCGGCGTGGACGACACCGGTGCGATCGTGGACTGCTGATAGGCGGTGGTCACCAGGTCCGGGTCGCTGACGACGTACCGCCCGGCGGTATAGCCCTGGTAGGTCGTGGTGAACGCGGACGCGGCGACGAACTCGGCCGGCGCCGCGGGCGAAGGCAGGGCCGGCAGGCGGCTCGGGTCGAGCGCGGGTGTCATCGGCTCGGGGTTGTTGAGCATCAGCACCGCCGCGACGGCTGCGATCGCGGCGACGACACCGCCGCCGGCCGACGAGAGGAGGGCGAGCTGGCGCCGGCGGTGCTCGAGGTGCCGGCCCGCGGCGGTGATGTCGTCAACGCTGAGCCGCGGTGGCGGCGCATCGTCCCTGGCCGAGGTCAGCAGAGTGCGCAGATCCTGTGGTGCCATGCCCTTCCCTCCTGTTCTCCTCGATGCCTGCGGGGTGACTGTCAGCAAGGCCGTCCGTGACCCGGAGCTCGTCCGTGCCGAGCAGCGCACGGAGCGCGGCGAGGCCCCTGGCGGTCTGACTCTTGACGGTGCCCGGCTGGCGGCCGAGCACCTCGGCGGTCTCTTCAACGCTCAGCCCCTCGTAGTAGCGCAGGACCAGCACGGCGCGCTGGCCGGGCGCCATCCGGGCGAGCGCCGCGCGGATGCGGATCCGCTCGTCGACCTGGTCGGCGTGGTCGGGCCCGGGCAGGTCGGGCAGGCTGTGCCCGGCCGACCGCTCCCGGCGGCGCCACGGCCGGCGGCTCTCGTCGACCAGGGCGTGCACGATCGCCCGCCGCACATATGCCAACGGGGTGTCGACCTTGGTCCAGCGCACGTACAGCTTTGCCAGGGAGGCGGCCACGGCGTCCTCGGCCGTGTGCCAGTCCCCGCACGTCAGGTAGGCGAGCGAGCGCAGCCCGTCGAATCGCGCGGTGACGAAATCCCGGAAGTGCGCCTCGTCGTCTTGGTTCACCCGTCTGGGCTCCCTTCGTCCGGGGGTAGACGGAGTCGGCCCGGGAAGGGTTGCACGTCTCGGTGCACTACGGCGTCGGGGATTTGTCCGGTGTTGGGGACTTGTCCGGCGACGGCGGCGGGGCGTCCGACGTCGGACCGGGCGCGGCGGACGACTGCGGAGGCTCACTCTGCGGTGCGGGGGAGCTGGGTGCCACGGACGAGGCGGTCGCCGAGGCCGGCGCCGACGTGGATGTCGATCCGGCACGCGTCGTGGCCGCGCCGTGTGGTCCCGGCGTCGACGCCGCCGGGACCACACCCGCGGATTTGCTGGGGACGGCGGCGGGACTGTTCCCCGAGTCCAGGACCTCGCGGGTCAGCGCGACCACGGCCAGGATCACCCCGCCGGCGAGGGCGGCCAGGGCCAGGCCGACCGCCACCAGGAACCACGCCGGGCGGCGCGGCGCCTCGTCGTCGTCCGGGTCGTGCGCAACCAGTTCGGCCGTGTCGGAGACCGACGGTGACGACGCGCGCACGGCACGTACGACCCCGTTCTGAGCCTCACGGGCCGCGACGGCCATCGCGGCGGCCGAGGGGAATCGGGCCTCGGGGTCCTTCTCCATCGCCCGCTCGACCAGCGCCCGCGCCGCGACGGGGAGGTCATCGGGCAGCGGTGGCGGCTCCTCGTGCAGGTGCTTGACCGCGATCTCCAGCGGCGAGTTGCCGCTGAACGGCGGTGCGCCGGTGAGGCAGTGGTACGCCACCGCGCCGAGCGCGTAGACGTCCGTCGCCGGCGAGATCGCCCCGCCACGTGCCTGCTCGGGCGACATGTAGAGGGCGGTGCCGATGACCGCGTTGACCTTCGTGACGGACGTCACGGACGACGAGCGGGCGACACCGAAGTCGACCAGCGTCACCGTGCCGTCGTCGGCCACGAGCAGGTTGCTCGGCTTCACGTCGCGGTGGATGACGCCCTTGGCGTGCGCGGCCTGCAGCGCCTCGGCCGCCTGGGCCACGATCGTGAGTGTCTCGTCGACCGGCAGCGCACCCTCGCGGGCGATCCGCTCACCCAGCGGCCGCCCGGCGACGAAGGCCATGACCAGGAACATCGTGCCCTCGGACGTCTCGCCGTAGTCGTAGACGCCGACGACACCCGGATGCCCGATCGAGGCCATGATGCGCGCCTCGGCGCGGAACCGGCTGCCGAACTCGCCGTTGCCCGTGTGCCCCGGCAGCAGCACCTTGACCGCGACCGTCCGGCCGAGTGTCGTATCGGTGGCGCGGAACACCTGCCCCATGCCGCCGCTGGCGACGAACTCCTCGAGGCGGTAACGGTCGCCGAGCACGTCCCCTGGTCCCAACACGTGGATGACCGTACCCAACGATGAGCTTCGCGACACGCCGAGGCGCACTGCGCGATATGTACCCTGCATTGACGTACAGTCGGGCAACGGCCGACTCGCTTCCTCAGATCGCCGACGCCGATCGGCCCGAGGGTGGAGACGGCCCGCCGCGGAGGGGCGAAGATAGCGATGACAGGCATGGGTGACCAGGCGGAGTCGTGGACCACCACGATGCGCGCCGAGCAGGCATCGCTTGACCTCGGTGCGGAGTTGGGTCCTGCCGACCCGACGGCATACACGATGCGCAAGCCGATTCCCGAGCCGATGCCGATGGACCGGCACGGCCCGGCGCGGATCATCGCCATGGCCAACCAGAAGGGCGGCGTGGGCAAGACCACGTCGACCATCAACCTGGGCGCGGCGCTGGCGGAGTACGGGCGGCGGGTGCTGCTCGTCGACTTCGACCCGCAGGGCGCGCTCTCGGTCGGACTCGGGGTGAACCCGCACAATCTCGACCTGACGATCTACAACATCCTGATGGACTCGGATGTGACGGTCGAGGACATCCGGATCAAGACGGACATCGCGGGCCTGCATCTGCTGCCGGCCAACATCGACTTGTCCGCCGCCGAGATCCAGCTCGTCACCGAGGTCGCGCGCGAGATGGCCCTGGCCCGGGTGCTGCGGCCGGTGCTCAAGGAGTACGACTTCATCCTGATCGACTGCCAGCCCTCTCTCGGCCTGCTGGCGATCAACGCGCTCACGGTGGCGCACGGCGTGATGATCCCGCTGGAATGTGAATTCTTCTCACTTCGTGGCGTCGCGCTGCTGCTCGACACCATCGACAAGGTGCGCGAGCGGCTCAACTTCGACCTCGAGCTCGAGGGCATCCTCGCCACCATGTACGACAGCCGCACCACCCACTGCCGCCAGGTGCTCCAGCGGGTCGTGGAGGCGTTCGGCGACAAGGTCTACCAGACCGTGATCACCAAGACGGTCAAGTTCCCCGAGTCGACCGTCGCCGGCGCGCCGATCACCGTGCTCGATCCGGCCTCCTCGGGCGCCCGTAACTACCGGCAGCTCGCCCGTGAGGTGATCGCCCAGCAGGCCGAGCGGCGCTTGTAGCGGGCTCATCGCGGTTCTTGCGCTACGTTTCTCCGGTGACCGATCCTGCAGCCGCGCCTCCTGCCGAGTTGGAGGCCGCCCCCGCATCGGGGTTCCAGGTTCGGCTGGCCAACTTCACCGGGCCGTTCGACCTGCTGCTGCAGCTCATCGGCAAGCACAAGCTCGACGTCACCGAGGTCGCGCTGCACACGGTGACCGACGACTTCATCGCGTACATCCGGGCGATGGGCGACGACTGGGACCTCGACGAGGCGTCGGAGTTCCTCGTCGTCGCCGCCACGCTGCTCGACCTCAAGGCCGCCCGCCTGCTGCCGTCGGCGACGGTGGAGAACGAGGAAGACCTGGCCCTGCTGGAGGCGCGGGACCTGCTGTTCGCGCGACTCTTGCAGTACAAGGCCTTCAAGGAGGCGGCCGCGCACATCTCCGGCCTGGAGGCGGTGGGCTCGCGGCGCTATCCGCGGTCGGTGTCGCTCGAGCCGCGGTACGCCGAGGCGCTGCCGGACCTCGTGCTCGGCGTCGGCCCGCAGCGGCTGCTGAAGCTGGCGCTGAAGGCGTTCACGCCCAAGCCGCCGCCGGTCGTGTCGATCGCGCACATCCACATGGTGCGGGTCAGCGTGCGGGAGCACGCCAACATCGTGAAGGACCGGCTGATCGAGCAGCGCGAGGCGACCTTCAGCGCCCTGTGCGTGGACTGCGGCTCGACGCTCGAGGTGGTGGCCCGCTTCCTGGCGCTGTTGGAGCTGTACCGGGAAAACCTGGTGAGCTTCGAGCAGGTCCAGGCGCTGGGGGAGTTGGTGGTCCGCTGGATCGGCACCGACGACACGGACGTCTCGATCGAGGTCGAGGAGTACGAGGGCGCGCCTGCTCCCGGGCCGTCAACGCCTCCGGAGGGCTCTCCGGCGGCTGAGCCGGCGACGGTGGGCGCGGCTGACGTGGACAGCGAGGTGGACGAGTGAGTCAAGACGACCGGTGGTCGCTTGCCGACCAGGCGGCAAACTGGGTGCCGCCGTGGGAGCGCCCCAAGCCCCCGGCCGCGGAACCTCGCGCTCCCGAGCCGCCTGCGGAACCTGCTGATGCTGTTGGGAGCGCGGAGCTTGTCGAGCGCGCGGAGCCTTCGGACGCCGCTGCCTCGGACGCCGCTGCCTCGGAGACGGCCGATTCGGGCACGGTTAGTTCGGACGTGCCTGCCTCGGACGTGCCGGCCTCGGAGGTGGCTGGTTCGGAGGTGGCTGCCTCGGAGACGGCTGCCTCGGGGGTGGCTGGTTCGGACGCGGCTGGTTCGGGGGTGGCTGGTTCGGACGTGGCTGCCTCGGAGACAGCCGATTCGAGCACGGTTGGTTCGGAGGACGCTGTTTCGGAGACTGCCGGGGAGGCGGCTGCCTCGGAGCTCTCCGCTTCGGACGCGGCTGGTTCGGCTGCGGCTGGTTCCGAGATCGCTGTTTCGGAACCCGCTGACGGGGCGGTCGAGTCCGAGGGTGCTGGTTCGGGGGTGGCTGGTTCGGGCCTGGCGGGTTCCGAGATCGCTGTTTCGGAACCCGCTGACAGGGCGGTCGAGTTCGAAGGCGCTGGTTCGGAGGCGGTCATTTCGGAGCCTGCCGCTCCGGATCGCTCCAAGCCCGCTCTGGATTCCTCCGAGCTCGAGTCCAAGTCGGAGCCCGAGTCCGAGCCCGAGCTCAAGCCCGAGTCCAAGTCGGAGTCCGAGTCCAAGTCGGAGTCCGAGCCCGAGTCCAAGTCGGAGCCTGAGTCCGAGCCTGAGTCTGAGTCCGAGCCCAAGCCCGAGCCGGAGTCCGAGTCCGAGTCTGCTGCCTCGGACGGCGCTGCTTCCGAGGCGAGTGCATTCGAGATCGCTGTTTCGGGGCGCATCGCCTCGTCGTCCGCCGAGAAGTCGGGGGAGAAGGTCGCGGATCCTGCAGCCGAGTCGATCGACGCCACCGCCGCGGAGTGGGCCGGGGAGGCGGGGCGGGCCGAGGGCACCGGGCGGGCCGGTGAGACAGAGCGGGCCGAAGGGACAGAGCGGGCCGGGGAGACCGGGCGGACCAAGGAGACAGGGCGGACCGAAGAGCCTCTCGGCTCTGACGTTCCCTCGGGTCGCTCCAAGCTTCCGGACATGCGCGCCGGCGGCGATGCGGTCGCGGGGGCTACGGGTCAGGGTGTGGAGTCTTCTGGTCGCCAGGGCGACCATAGCGCTCCACAGGGAGACGACGGCCAGTTGATCTTGGAGGGTTTCGGCCCCCGGGAGGGCTCGAATGCTCCAAGATCTGATGGTGGCGACCTTGGTGCGCCAGAGGTGCCGGCTGCCATGTCCGACGCCGAGCTGCGCGGGGCGGTCGAGGCCATTCTGCTCGTCGTCGACGAACCCGCCACCGAAGTTACCCTCGCCCAAGTGCTCGAACAGCCCGTCGATCGGGTGCGTGGGGTGCTCGAGGACATCTCCAGGCAGTACACCTCCCTGGGGCTTGGATTTGATCTTCGACGTGTCGCCGGGGGCTGGCGGCTGTACACCCGGCCCGAGTATGCGACCTACGTCGAGAAGTTTGTCCTCGACGGGCAGCAGGTCCGGCTGACGCAGGCGGCGCTGGAGACACTTGCCGTGGTCGCGTACAAGCAGCCGGTGACCCGGTCCCGCATCTCTGCCATCCGGGGGGTCAACTGTGACGGTGTGGTCCGTACGCTGGTAACGAGGGGCCTGATCGAGGAGGTCGGGAGTGAGCCCGAAAGCGGGGCGCATCTCTACCGCACGACCACGCTGTTCCTGGAGAAGCTTGGCCTGGACAGTGTCGACCAGTTGCCCCCGCTCGCCCCGTTCCTTCCCGACGACATAGATGAGATCGCCGATGCCCAGCGCTGATGCTGAAGAGTTCACCGCGTCCGCCTTCGACGCCCCACCGGACGCGCAGCCGCCGCGTAACGACGAGCGGCTACAGAAGATCCTCGCCGCCGCCGGACTGGGGTCACGGCGCACCTGCGAGCGCCTGATCGACGAGGGGCGCGTCACCGTCAACGGCAAGGAGGCCACGCTCGGCGACAAGGCCGACGCGATCCACGACGCGATCCACGTCGACGGGCAGCGGCTCATCACCGACACGCGGATGGTGTATCTCGCGCTGAACAAGCCGCGCGGGGTCGTGTCGACGATGGACGACGAGAAGGGCCGCGACGCGATCGCCGACTTCCTGCCGAACATCACGACCCGGGTGTTCCACGTCGGCCGGCTCGACGCCGACAGCGAGGGACTGCTGCTGCTCACCAACGACGGGGGGCTCGCGCACAAGCTGATGCACCCGTCGTATGAGGTGGCGAAGACCTACCAGGCGGAGATCCAGGGCCCGGTGCCGCGTGCGATGGGGCGGCAGTTGAAGGCCGGCGTCGACCTGGAGGACGGCCCGGTCAAGGTCGACGCGTTCCGGGTCGTGGACGCATACGGCAAGGTGGCGCTCGTCGAGGTTGTCCTCCACGAGGGCCGCAACCACATCGTGCGGCGCATGTTCGACGCGGTCGGCTTCCCGGTGCAGCGGCTGATCCGCACCCAGATCGGCCCGATCCGGCTCGGCGACCTGCGACCGGGCCGCACGCGGCACCTGTCGCAGGCCGAGATCGGAGCCTTGTTCAAGGCCGTCGGCGAGTGACGTGGTCGCGGGCGCCCCGCTGACCGGGGCGCCCGCGATCGTCAGGTGGACCGGTGCATCGCCCGGATGCCGACCCACAGCCCGACCAGCGCCGTCGCCGCCGCGGCCACGAAGCCCCAGGCCACCGCCGGTTCGGCGATCCGGCCGGCGAACAGCAGGCGCTCGGCCGTCACCATGTGCGCGAGCGGGTTGAAGTGCGCCACCGCCCGCATCCACCCGGGGCCGGTCTCCAGCGGCAGCAGCATGCCGGACAGGATCATGAGCGGGAACAGCAGCGTCTGGTGGACGACCCAGAACATCCAGTCGGTCCGCCGCACCGCGACCGCGAGGGCGTAGCTCAGCGAACCGAGCCCGACACCGAACAGGGTCAGCAGCACCAGGCCGAGGAGCGCGCCCGCCGGGTGCAGGTCGAACCCGAACGGCAGCATCACCAGGACGATGACGAGCGCCTGGCCGGCGAGCGGCACCATCTCCTTCAGCGCCCGCCCGACGAGCAGCGACTGCCGGCTGAGCGGGGTCACGAGCATCCGCTCGTGCGACCCGGTGAGGAACTCGCCGAGCAGGTTGGCACCCACCGTCGAGGTGCCGAAGAGCGTCGTCATGACGAGGATCGCCGGGACGAACCACTGCCAGACGTCCGAGCCGAGCCCGCCCGCCTGGCCGCGCAGCGAGCCGGCGAGCAGCGGGCCGAAGAGCGCGAGGAACACCAGCGGCTGGATCATGCCGAAGATCAGCGAGAACGGCGAGCGGATCAGCGGCCGCAGTTCCCGGCCGGCGACGATGCCGACGTCCCGGAAGGAGGTGGCGAGCGTGGTCATGAATTCTCCCGCAGGTTGCGTCCGGTCAGGGCGAGAAAGACGTCGTCGAGCGTCGGCCGGTGGACCTCGGCGGTCCGCAGCAGCCCGCCGGCGGCGTGGACGAGCTCGGGCAGGGCGGACGGTCCGTCGTTGACGCGGACCTCGATGCCGCCGTCGGTCACCGCCAGGTCGCGCGCGCCCGGCAGCGCGGCGGCGATCGGGGCCAGCGCCCGGCCGGCACCGGAGGCGACGATCCGGTCGCCGGCCAGCTTGGCCTTGAGGGCCGTGGGGGTGTCGTCGGCGATCACCTCGCCGTGGTCGACGATGACGACCCGCTCGGCCATGGTGTCGGCCTCGTCCAGGTAGTGCGTCGTCAGCACGACGGTCATGTCGGACTCGGCCCGCATCCGCAGGATGTGCGCCCACAGGTTGGCCCGGTTCTGCGGGTCCAGGCCGGTCGACGGCTCGTCGAGGAACAGCAGTGACGGTGCGTGCACGAGTCCGATCGCGACGTCGAGCCGCCGGCGCTGGCCTCCGGACAGGTCGGTGACCTTCCGGTTGCCGAGGTCGGCCAGGTCCAGTGCCGCCAGCAGTTCGTCGGACCGCTGCCGAGCCGTCTTGCGGTCCAGGCCGTAGATCCGGCCCTGTACGCACAGTTCGTCGCCGACCAGCTGGGTGTGGGCGGCGCCGTTGCCCTGCCCGACGTACCCGATGTGCCGGCGCACCTGCGCGGCCTCGCTGACGACGTCATGGCCGGCGACGGTCGCCGTGCCCGACGTCGGCGTGATGAGGGTGGTGAGCATCCGCATGGTCGTGGTCTTGCCCGCGCCGTTGGGGCCGAGGACGGCCACCAGCTCGCCGGGCCCGATATCGAGGCTGATCCCTCGTACGGCATGGACGGTGGTCTTCCGGTTGACCACGAAGTCCTTGGTCAGCGCTCGGGTGCTGATCACTGTTCGGCTCCTCTCGGATCGGCCTGCACCGAGGAGCTTTCCCGGGGATGCGGACAGCCTCTGTCCTCATCGCCGGTGATACTGGGTGCCATGTTGGAGACCTCGGCCCGCCTGCTCGCCCTGCTGTCCCTGCTGCAGGCCCGCCGCGACTGGCCCGGGCGGACGCTCGCCGACCGCCTGGAGGTCAGCCCGCGCACGGTCCGCCGTGACGTCGACCGGCTGCGTGAGCTCGGCTATCCGGTGCAGGCCACCCGCGGCCCGGACGGCGGTTACCGCCTCGACGCCGGCTCGGAACTGCCGCCGCTGCTGTTCGACGACGACCAGGCGGTGGCCGTCGCGGTGGCGCTGCAGACGGCGACGATGACGGTCCAGGGCGTGGAGGAGGCCGCGCTGCGCGCGCTGGCGACCGTCCGGCAGGTGATGCCCGCCCGGCTGCGGCACCGCGTCGACGCGCTCCGGGTGACGCGGGTCGCGAAGGGCAACCAGCGCGAGGCGAACGTCGACACGGAGGCGCTGCTGGCCATCGGGACGGCGGTGCGGGCGCGGGAGGTGCTCCGGTTCGACTACACCGGGCGGCGGGAGTTCCTGGAGGGGGAGCAGGTCCGGCCGCCCCGCCGCACGGAACCGCACCATCTGGTGACATGGGGTGGCCGGTGGTACCTCATCGGCTGGGACCTCGACCGCGGTGACTGGCGCACGTACCGCGTGGACCGGATGGCGCCGCGGTCGCCGAACGGCCCGCGGTTCACGCCCCGGCAGCTGCCGGCACCGGACGTGGCGGCGTTCATCGCCGAGCGGTTCGAGGGCCAGGATCCGTTCCCGTGCCGGGGGAGCGTGATCCTGCAGGCGCCCGCCGCGGCCGTCGAGGAGTGGGTCCGCGGCCAGGCGATCGTGGAGGTCGTGACGCCGGAGCGCTGCCGGGTGACGATGGGCAGCTGGTCGTGGACCGGCCTGGCGGCGTGGTTCGGGATGTTCGACGTCGACCTGGAGATCGTCGGCCCGGCGGAGCTGCGCTCCGCGGCGGAGATGCTGGCCGGCCGCTTCGCGCGAGCGGCGGCTGTGCGTGATGCGACCGATCTGATTCGATAAGCACATGATCACCGGAAAGTCGCCGACCCGATGGGCCGCTTCGGCGATCGAGGCGCTGTCGGCGGAGGCGGAGCAGGCCGGCGAGACCCGGCTGGTGCCGTTCCCGGTGCCCGGCGGTGCCGTCCGGCTGTTCCTCAAGGACGAGTCCGCCCAGCCCACCGGCAGCCTCAAGCACCGGGCGGCGCGGGCGATGTTCCGGCACGCGATCGCCTCGGGGCGGATCACCGAGGGCACCACCGTGGTCGAGGCCACCGGTGGCACCGCGGCCGTCGCGCAGGCGTACTTCGCGCGGCTGCTCGGCCTGCCGTACATCGCGGTGATGCCGGGCACACCCGACCCGCGCCGCGCGGCCACCGTGGAGGCGCTGGGCGGGCGGTGCGAGTTCGTCACGCCGCCGCTGGCCATCTACGCCGCCGCCCGCCGTCTGGCCACCGAGGCGGGCGGACACTACCTCGATCAGTTCACCGCGGCCGAGCGCGCGCTGGACTGGCGCGGCGACAGCCTCGCCGGCGAGCTTTTCGCGCAGGTCGAGCGGGCCGCCGGCCGGGCGCCGGACTGGGTGGTCGTCGGTGCCGGCACGGGCGCCACGTCGGCGTCGCTCGGCCGGCACATCCGCTACCACGGACTGCCGACCCTACTGACGGTCGTGGATCCGGAGCACTCCGCGTACTTCCCGGGCTGGGCGAGCGGTACCGCCGACTACGCCACCGGGATGCCGTCGCGGATCGAGGGGATCGGCCGGCCCAGGATGGAGCCGGGCTTCGTGCCGTCCCTCGCCGACGTGGTGATGCCCGTCCCGGACGCGGCCAGCGTCGCCGGTGCCCGTGCCGTACGGGCGCACCTGGGCCTGCCCGTCGGCGGGTCCACCGGCGCCAACCTGATCGGCGCGCTGTTCCGGGCCGCACAACTGCGCGACCAGGGCGGGATCGGGTCGGTCGTCACGCTCGTGTGCGATGCGGCCGACCGGCATCTGGGCACCTACCACGACGACGGCTGGGCGGTGGCCAAGGGGCTGGACCCGGCGCCGTACGCGGCGGCGATCGACGAGTTCCTCGCGGGCGGACGCTGGCGCATGCCCTAGAGAGCGGCGCCTTCTGGATGATCAACTGGACGAACGTGCCGACAGCCGGCCGGGGAACCTCCCTCAAAGTCCCCGGCCGGCCAGCTCGGTATCGTGACGCGGGTCAGCCCTTGCGGACCGTCGCCAGCGCCTTCCCCCACGCGATGGTCTGATCCAGCACCGTGGTGAGGGTGGCCTCGTGGAACGGGGCCGGCTTGAAGACCGAGTAGTTCTCGAAGTCGGTGAGCAGGGACAGCGCGACCTGGGCGCGCACGTCGGCGACCTGCAGCTCGCCCATGATGAGGCGCAGGTGCTCGACGGCGCGGGTGCCGCCCGCGCTGCCGTAGCTGACGAAGCCGGCGGCCTTGTTGTTCCACTCGGCGTAGAGGTAGTCGATCGCGTTCTTCAGCGCGCCGCTGGTCGAGTGGTTGTACTCCGGCGTCACGAAGATGTACGCGTCAAACTCGGCGATCTTCGCCGACCACTGCTTGGTGTGCTCGTTCGCGTACTGGCCCAGCGACGGGGGAACCGCCTCGTCGAGGTGCGGCAGGTTGTATTCGAGCAGGTCGACGAGCTCGAACTCGGCGTCCGTGCGACGGCTCGCGATGTCGTACACCCACTTGGCGACCGCTTCGCCGTTTCGACCCGGCCGCGTGCTGCCGAGGATGATTCCGACCTTGGTCATGTCCCTCGTCCTTTTCCTGTCCGTTCTGGACGTCACCGCAAGGGTGACGTGTCACCGACACGATAGCCAGAACCTGGGTGACGTGTCACCCATCCCCTAGACTTGATGTGTGACACACCCCAAGGCGGAGCCCGTGGCCGAGATCCCGGCAGCACCGGGCGCCGGCTCCGCAGTCCCGGACGACACCCGAATCCAGGTCCCGGTCAGGGCCACGCCGAACTGGCTCGACGACCGCGAACAGCAGGCCTGGCGCGGCTACATCGCACTCGACCGCGAGGTCCGCACACGCCTCGCCCGGCAGCTGCTGCGTGAGACCGGTCTCACCGGCGCCGAATATGCCGTCCTGGTGAGCCTCTCCGAGGCGCCCGGCGGCCGGCTGCGGGTCTTCCAGCTGCGGCACGCCGCCGAGTGGGAGAAGACCCGGCTGACCCACCAGATCACCCGGATGGTGCAACGGGGCCTGGTCGCCCGGGAGCCCTGCGAGGACGACCCGCGCGGCGCGTTCGTGGTGCTGACCGAGGCCGGCTGGGAGGCGATCAGCGAGGCCGCGCCCCGGCACGTCGCCCACGTGCGGCACTGGTTCTTCGACGCCCTGACCTCGGAACAGGTCGACGTGCTCATCGAGCTGTCCCGCGCCGTGCTGTCCCGGCTGCCCGAGGCCGACCGCACGATGGGCGAGCCGTGCCCGGGCGAGCCGTGCGTGAGTGAGCCGGCGTGCGACGGCCCCGACGGAGGCCTCCCGTAGCGAGGCGTCACCGGCGGGTCGGTTACTGTCGAACCGGAGTTTCTGCGGTTTTCATCGGGGTGAGGAGAACGGGCGTGCGCGACGAGAGCCGGCAACTGGTGGTTGCCGTGGACGGACCCTCCGGCTCCGGCAAATCCACCATCTCCCGCCGGGTCGCGCAGGCGCTCGACGCCCGCTACCTCGACACCGGCGCCATGTATCGCGCGGTGACGTTCGCGGTCCTGCGTGACGGGGTCGACCTGCAGGACGCCGACAAGATCACCGCGGTCGCGGAGGGTGTCCGGCTCGGCATCGGCACCGATCCGCTCGACCCGCACATCAGCATCGACGGCGTCGCGGTGGACCGGGAGATCCGCGGTCCCGAGGTGACCCAGGCCGTCTCCGCCGTCTCCGCGGTGCCGGCGGTGCGGACCATCCTGGTCGCCCAGCAGCGCGCGATCATCGCCGCGTCGGTGCGGATCGTCGTCGAGGGCCGCGACATCGGCACGGTCGTCGCGCCGGACGCCGACCTGAAGGTCTACCTCACCGCGTCCGCCGACGAGCGGGCCCGCCGCCGCAGCTCCGAGAACGCCACCAGCCATGCGGCCACAGCGGCCGATCTCGCCCGGCGTGACAGACTTGACTCGACGCGCGCCGCCGACCCCCTGCGCCAGGCCGACGACGCGGTCGTGCTCGACACCACCACCCTCGGCATCGACGAGGTCGTCGAGCGCCTTCAGCGAATGCTGGAGAAGGTGACGGCATAGGCCACCGGGCGAAGGACAAAGGGAATTCCCGTGAGTGCTGAGGCATCCGCCGACATCAACGTCGACGAAGACGGCGTCGATGTTTCACCGGGCGGCGCCGAGCTGCTCCTGCCCATCGTGGCTGTCGTCGGCCGGCCCAACGTGGGCAAGTCGACCCTGGTCAACCGCATTCTCGGCCGCCGGCAGGCGGTCGTCGAGGACGTCGCCGGGGTGACCCGCGACCGGGTCGCCTACGACGCGGAGTGGACCGGCCGCCGCTTCACCGTCGTCGACACCGGCGGCTGGCTGCCCGATGCCAAGGAACGTGCGAAGGCGATCGCCACCCAGGCCGAGATCGCCGCGCAGACCGCCGACGTCGTCCTTTTTGTGGTCGACGCCACGATCCCGCCGACCTCCGACGACGAGGCCGCGGTCCGGATGCTGCGCCGCAGCGGCCGGCCGGTCGTCCTCGTCGCCAACAAGGTCGACAACGCACGCATCGAGAACGAGATCGCGAGCCTGTGGGGCCTCGGCCTCGGCGAGCCGTTCCCCGTCTCGGCACTGCACGGCCGCGGCTCCGGCGACCTCCTCGACAAGATCCTGGAGAACCTGCCGCCGGCTGTGCCGGCCGAGCCGCGCGAGGCCGGACCGCGCCGCATCGCGCTCGTCGGCCGGCCCAACGTCGGCAAGTCCAGCCTCCTCAACAAACTCGCCAAGGAGGAGCGGGCGGTCGTCGACTCGGTCGCCGGCACCACCGTCGACCCCGTCGACAGCCTCGTCGACTTCGGCGGCGACACCTGGCACCTCGTCGACACCGCCGGCCTGCGCAAGCGGGTCTCGCACGCCAGCGGCACCGAGTACTATGCCTCGCTGCGCACCAACGCCGCGATCGAGGCCGCCGAGGTGGCGATCGTCCTGCTGGACGCGAGCGAACCCATCTCCGAGCAGGACCAGCGGATCATCACGATGGTCATCGAGTCGGGGCGGGCGCTTGTCATCGCGTTCAACAAGTGGGACCTCGTCGACGACGACCGCCGGTACCAACTCGGCAAAGAGATCGAGCGGGAACTCCGGCGCGTGCCGTGGGCGCTGCGGGTCAACGTGTCGGCACTGACCGGCCGGGCCGTCGACAAGCTCGCACCGGCGCTGCGGACCGCGCTGAACAACTGGGAGCGGCGCATCCCCACCGGCCAGCTCAACCAGTGGCTCACCGCGCTCGTGCAGGCGACCCCGCACCCGGTCCGCGGCGGCCGCGCCCCGCGTGTGCTGTTCGCGACCCAGGCCGGGGTGTCGCCGCCGAAGTTCGTGCTCTTCACGACCGGCCCGCTCGACCCGGGCTACGTCCGGTTCGTCGAGCGCAAGCTGCGCGAGGAGTTCGAGTTCATCGGCACGCCGATCCACATCAGCGTGAAGCCGCGGAAGAAGAACGGCGTCCGGGGGCGGAAGTAGTCGCCACCGGCGTGAGCCCCACGTCGACGTCCTCCCTCTGCCGGGGCTGACGTCGGCGCGGGGCCGCACGATCCGAGCGGATCACCCGAGCGCACCCGCCTGCTCGCCGATCGCTTGCCCGGCGGTGTTCGGCCCGAGCAGTACGCGCAGTTCCAGGCCCTTCGTCAGCCACGACGTGCCGAAGCCACCCCGAGCGCCGCCACCCCGGCGACGCTGCTGAGCAGGTTGTCGAGGGTGTGCTCGAAGACCTTGTACGTCATCAGGAACACTCCCGTGACGCACAGGCACCCGACGAAGACGTCGCGCATGCCCGAGTAGAAGTACGCGCTGAGCGAGCCCTTGGCGAGCAGCGAGCCGTGCTCGAGCGCCCAGTCGCCGAGCACCAGCACGAACGGCAGGGCGACGCCGACGAAGCCGATCACCGCCCGCATCAGCAGGTACGACCGGAGGTAGAGGACGCGGTCGCTGCGCTCGCCGAGCTCCGCCGTGCTCGGCCGTCGCGGTGCCTCGATCTGCGGATCCAGGTAGCCCATGGGGTGCTCCCAGCTTTAGAAAGGTGTCATACCTCCTAGGAACGCTCCGGGCGCCCGCTGATACAGGGTGCCGATCGGCAAGCCGAACCGGCGGCTGGGCACCTTGCGCTCGGGGCGAGCCGGTCGGAAGCTCGGCGCCCGGCCGGGCCGGCCAGTGTGGTCGGGGCCGGGCGCGCCAGAGTCCGTGCAAAGCCGCGCCGTGCGGCCGCGGCATCCGCTCCGCCGGATCGAGCCACGGCGTGTGCGATCAGGAGGCCGAGCAGCAGGCCGCGGGTGACGGCGCCGGTCCGGACCTGTGACAAGGTTGGAGGCATGGTGACGGCACGGCCTGCGGCCGGGGGCGGGCGCTGGGTGGAGATCTCGCCCGAGCGGCTGCGGGGGTGGCTGGACGGGTTCTACGGGCGGCACGACGGGGCCGAGGAGGACGGGCTCGTGCTGACCGGGGCCAGCAACGGCGACACCGCGCGGCTGTATCCGCCACCGGGGCTCGACGGGGCGACCGACGTCGACTCGCTGCTGGCCGTGCTGCCGGCGCCGCCGCGGATCGCGCTGCTGCTGGCGCGCAAGGGGGCCGTCGGGGTGGCCGTCGTCGACGGTACGGCGATCACAGCGTCCAAAGTGGAGCGCTTCCACATCCACGGGCGGACCGCCGCCGGTGGGTGGTCGCAGCAGCGGTACGCCCGGCGCCGCGACAACCAGGCCGACGCCGTCGCGCAGAAGGCCGCCGACATCGCGGTCCGGGTGCTGCTGCCCTACGCATCCGGTGGTGACGCGGCGCCGGACGACGTCGTCGCCGCGCTCGTGTGCGGCGGGGACAAGGGCATGGTCGACGCGGTGCTCGCCGACCGCCGCCTCGCCCGGCTCGCCACGATCCGCCACCCGCACCTGCTGGAGGTGGCGGAGCCCCGCTTGGCGGTGCTGGAGGAGGCCGCGGTACACGCGCGAAAGGTGCGGATCCATCTGGTGCCCTGAGACGGGCTACGGCAACAAACGGCCGGGGCCGGTCGGCGTGTGCCGACCGGCCCCGGGCTCAGCTCGTACGACTCAGGGATAGGAAACGACGTTGGACGGGACGACGTTGTTGGCCTGTGCGGCCGGGCCGGTGTCGTTGATGACGTGGGTGATTGAACCCTTGCCCAGCGACACGGTCAGCACGCTGTGGAACTTGACGTTGGGATTCACGGGGACTTCGAACGAGTGGTACGCGGCGATCGACGGGTCGCTGGTGAACACGCAGTAGCTGCCCAGGCCCCATGCCTCGTGCGAGGTGACGTTGTTGGCGACCTTGTACGCGGCGTAGCCGACGATGCCGTCGTGCGACCAGGAGGCCGCGTTCGGCGGGTCGTACGGCAGCTCGTTCTGGAAGAAGATCGTGCGGCCGCCGTTGCCGTTCCAGATGAGGTTGTACTTGTTGAAGTGCTCGACGAACAGGCCGTACGCCATCACGTTCTGGCCGTTGACGATGAGCCCGGTGTCGGAAGGGTTCACGGTCCAGCCGACGCCGTCGCCGTGGTCGGCCCGCCACGCCCAGATGTGGTCGATGATCGTGTTGTTGTTGTTGACCACGAGCGCGTTGGTCACCTTGCCGACGCCCGGGCCGCCGACCCGCAGGAACACGTCGGAGAGCAGGTTCGGGTTGGCGGCGTGGTTGCCGGTCGCGCCGGCCGGGCCGACCTGCAGCAGGGCCGGCGAGTTCGTCGGTCCGGCGTCGAACAGCAGGCTGGCGATCTTCACGCCGTCGACGTCGCCGACCTGCATGGGCAGGACGCCGTTGTCCGCGACGATCGTCGCGTAGCCGAGGCCGAGCACGACCGTGTTGGCGCGGTTGATGTTCACGGTCTGGTTCAGGTGGTACACACCCGGCGTGAACAGCAGGTTGAGGCCCTGCGCCACCGCCTGGTTGAGGGTCGCGGCCGAGACGCCCGGCTTGGCGACGTAGAACTGGTTGATCGACAGCGAGGTGCCCGGCGTCTGGCCGTTGATCCAGGTCGCGCCGCTGCTGTTGGTGCGCAGCGAGGGGACGAAAACGCGGTACGCGCCGCTCGCGTCGGCGTACAGGTACGGCTTCTCCTGCGTGATCGGGCTCTGCGCGATCGTGGTGTACGGCGGGTTCGGGAAGCTGGTCGCCGGTGCGCCCTGCACGCCGGAGAACACCATGTTCCAGACCGAGCCGTTCCAGCTGCCGATCGTGCTGTCGCGGGTGAACCACTGCTGCTGCGAGCAGGGGTTGATGTTGCCGCTGATCCGGCTGTCGGCGATGAACCCGCCGGACGCCCAGCCGCAGTTCGGCGAGGCCAGGGTCATGCCGCCGTGGACGTCGATGCGGCGGAACGGCGCGGCCTGCGCGACGGCCCAGCGGTCGATGCCGTTGACCGGGTAGATCGACAGGTTTTCCGCCGAGCGCCAGAAGTTCTGCGTGGCGTTGCCGCCGAACCAGCCCGCGTCGACGGTGATGTCACCGTTGATCCGCACGTCCTGCGGGTTCTGGCCGAGACCGTTGATCGACGTGTAGAAGCCGATCTGCGCGTTGAGGCCGTTGTACGTGCCGGGCTTGAACAGGAACTGGTAGCGGCCGGTGTCGAACTGCGCGGTCTCCTGCTGGGTGAAGATCTGGTCGAGCTTGGCCTGGATCGACGCGCTTGACATCGACGGATCGAACACGATCACGTTGGGTCCGAGGTCGCCGCCGCCGGGCACCGGGTCGCCGGGCGGGGTGCTGGTGCTCGGGCTCGGGCTGGCGCTGGGGCTGCTGCTCGGGGATGTCGGGCCGCTGCCGGTCCGGACGATCAACTCCCAGATGGAGTACCCGTATCCGGTACCACGGGCGGTGCCGTAGACCCGCAGCCAACGCCCGGAACCGGAAACGTCGAAGGTCTGGTTGCCGCCGGTGCCGCCGGTGACGGTCTTGATCGTCGTCCAGTTGGTGTTGTCGGTCGACGTCTGGATCTGGAAGTCCTTGCCGTACGCGGCCTCCCAGTTGATCGTCACCTGACAGATCGACTGCACCGACCCGAGGTCAACGCGCAGCCACTGCGGGTCACTGAACTGGCTCGACCAGCGGGTACCGGCGTTCCCGTCGACCGCGGCCGAGGCCGCGTTGGCGCCGGTGTTCTCGGCGCTGGAGGCGTCGGCGGGCTTGCCCTGCGCGGCGTTGGCGGTCGTGTTGCACGGACCGGCGGTCGGGTTGCCGCCGTCGAACGAGCCGTAGACCTGGAACTCCCACAGCGAGTAGCCGTAGCCGGTGGCGCGTGCCGTGCCGTACATCCGCACGTACCGGCCGCTGCCGGTCACGTCGTAGGTCTGCGTGCCGCCGGTGGCGCCGGTGACCGACTTGATGTCGGTCCAGTTGGTGCCGTCGTTGGAGGTCTGCAGCTTGAACGCGGTGGCGTACGCGCCCTCCCAGACCAGCTTGACCTGCGAGATCGTGGCGGTCTGGCCGAGGTCGACACGCAGCCACTGGGGGTCGGCGTACTGGCTGGACCAGCGCGTGCCGGTGAGGTCGCCGTCGAACGCGGCCGAGGCGGGCGTGCCGCCGTTCTCGTCGGACGACGACAGGGCCGGCTTGCCCTGCGAGATCAGCGTGTCGGCGGCGCTCGCCGCCAGGGTGGTGGTCACCGCGTACGTCGCCAGGAGCAGCAGGGTGGCGACGGCGGCGATGACGAGATTTCGGCGGCGGCGGTGTTGTGCCGTCGGCGGTGCGGCGGTTGACATTCTTTGCTCCCGGTTGCAGGGCAGGGGGCAGTGCCACCGCGGGGTGCGGTGGTGCACTGGTGTTCCGGTCGACGGGGTGTCGGGGCTCCGGGGCGGGACCGCGGAGTCATCTCTTGGAGAGCGCTCTCCAAGAGATGAGCGTCGTGCTCTGGGGGCGCGCTGTCAAGGGGTCCGCGGTTCCGGAACTTGGGCCGTGGCATGTCGGTGTGGGCGGCGGCCGGCAGGTTTGCGCCGCTGGGGCGAGGCGTTTTCCCTGCTGCCCCCGCCGGGTCGGCGGCATCCGGCGGCGCTGCTCCTCGAGGACGTGCGGCGGCGGTGTTGATGGGCGCAAGTCGGAGAGCGCTCTCCAAATCCTGAGCCGGCGGTGCTTCTGCAAGCGGCCCGCACGTTTGAACGCGAGGCTGTCGCCGGCTGACGAACTTGCTGCGGCCGGCGCGTGATTTTGCCTGAGAACACGGCCTAGATGGGCGCGGGAACCTCCGCGCCCATCACCGTGTACTCGATGCCGGTGTCCTGGGCGAACCGGATCACCGCCTCGGCGAGGGCCGCCTGGCGGCCGTTTCCGGCGAAGAACGACGGGTCGAGCACGAGCCGCGTGAACGGCAGCGCCGTGAGCAGGTCGAGCCGCGCGTGCGGGGTGCCGGTGTGGTCCAGCGCCAGATGTACGCCCATGGAGCGCAGGTCCAGCAGCACGGCACGTACCGCATCGGTATCGGAGAGCTGACCGGCCGGAATTTTTAGGGTCAGCGCGCTCGGGGACCGGCCCGTCTCGGTGAGGATCGTCGCCAGCTCCGCGGTGAAACCGGGCGCGACGAGGGTCGAGCGGCTGATCTCCAGGGTGACCGGCGGTGCCGACGCGGTGACGGCGCGGCGCAGCTCCCGCTGGCGGGTCTCGGCGTCGGGGGAGGTCAGCAGGCCGGAGAGGTCCGGGGTGTACCGGGCGGAGCGGCCCTTGCCGCGCTGTTTGGCGGCGTACATGGCGATGTCGGCGTGGCGGAGCAGGGCCTGCGCGTCGTCGTCGGGGCCGCGCTCGGCGACGCCGACGCTGGCGGAGACGGTGAGGACGTGGCCGTGGGTCTGCACCGGAGCGGTCAGTTCGGTGAGTATCCGGGCCGTCACACCCTCGGATTCGGTGTCGGGCAGCAGCACCGCGAACTCGTCGCCGCCGAGCCGCGCCACCACGTCGCCGGAGCGCACCGCTGCCCGCAGCCGCCTGCCGACCTCGGTGAGCAGGCTGTCGCCGACGGGGTGCCCGAGGGTGTCGTTGACCGCCTTGAAGTCGTCGAGGTCGACCAGGATCGCCGCCGCCGCCGACTCCAGCGCGTCGTTGAACAGCATCCGGTTCGGCAGCCCGGTGAGCGCGTCATGCGTGGCCTGCTCGTGCAGCAGCCGCTGATGTTCCCGCAGGGAGCCCAGCAGCGCGTCGTTGTCCCGGAACGCGAGCAGTTGCCGGACGACGACCGCCGCGGTCGCCGCGGTCGCGCCGGTGAGCACCGCCACCGTGCTGCCGTCACCGAACGTGACGACGATGAGCAGGAGGTCGACGGCAGCGACCGCAAAATACGGAAGGATGCTGTACGGCCTGCGACCGGCCCGCGGCGTCGTCACCGGCACCGCACGGCGGCACTGGATCAGGCCGGCGAGCGCGACCACCACCGCCTCCAGCATGGTGATCGTGTTCGACACGCCGGACAGGCGCGGGTCGCGCAGCACCGGCACGAGCGCCGAGCCGACCGCGCCGAGCAGCACCACCAGCGCCAGGGCGCGCAGCGCACCCATGTCGACCGCGCCGGTGCCGACGAGGATCAGCTTGACCACGGCGAGCACCGCGAGCAGGCAGAGCAGGCTCAGGGCGAGCAGGCCGAGCACCTTCGGCAGTTCCGCGTCGGCCTCGACGAGCGGGCGCAGCACGAAGTGCCACAGGAACGTCGCCGCGCAGATCAGCACCGTCGCGGCGTCGAGCCCGAGTCGCAGCCAGTCGCCCCGGCTCCGGCTTCTCGTCGGCAGGCGGAGCAGTGCCCAGAGCACCAGCAGGAGCGCGACGCTGAGCAACAGGACCGCGCCGGCCAGCACCGGTCCGGTCGGGCGTACGCCGAGGCTCGCCTCGGTCAGCGGTTTTGTCGCGGGAGCGATGAGGAACGCGGCGATCGCCAGGTGTCGCCAGAACCGGCGGCCGGCGGGGGAGAGGTGCGGGGTGCGGGAGGCGCGGAAGAGGTACCAGGCGCCGGTCGCGATCCCGAGCGCACCGGGCAGCCAGCCGAGAATCGTGAGTCCCTCGTAGCCGGCGTACCGCGCGACCGCCCAGGACAAGGCCACGGTGAATAGCGGACCGAACACCGGCAACAGTCGGCGGGCGTAGTCGGCGGGAAGCTCGTCGGTCTCGTCCACCGCCTGCCGTCACCCGCCCCTGTCTCGGCCGACGTCTTCGGCCGACTTCTCCTTCGGCTGAACCAGTGCAGAGTTGAGCGGTATCGCCCCGTGTCCATGGTTGGCATGGTGGCGTGCCGCGATGTGGTCCCTTGCGTGGCGTGCGGTCAGGGTAGCGCCCGGTGCAGAACGTGAGCCAGTACATAGGGCGAGTCGATCATGCAATCGGTCGATGAATTCGACACGTACTGTTCATCTCTCGCTACCCGGCAGCACGAAGGCCCTGCCCAGGGTGGTGCCGGAAACGCCCTTTGCGGGCGCATCAAGATCGCCTACCGCAGCAAGCTGCGCATATAACCGTAACGCCGGTTTGGCCAGTGGATTCAAGCTTCCTACAAGGTTTGCGCAGGGCGCGAGGGACACCCTGGGTCGGCACCAGGTCTCAGTTGATCGATGTGTCGTTCCCACCGACGTCAGGAGGCGCCTATGCCGGTTGATGAGCTTGTCGCCGAAGTCCTCGCTGAACTGGAGGACTCGTGCGTGTCTGCGCCGGCGATCAGGTCCGCGCCGTCCGGCCAGGAGTGCGGAGGCCGGGTCCGGTCCGGTGACGGTTGGCCTATCGCGGCCGGTCAGAACCTTGCCGGTGCGCTGTGACCGGGGAACGGTACGACGTTGTTGTCGTCGGGGCTCGCTGCGCCGGGGCTGCGACCGCCCTGCTGCTGGCCCGTCGTGGTTATCGCGTGCTGCTGCTCGACCGGGCAAGCCTGCCGAGCGACACGCTGTCGACGCACTACATCCACCCGAACGGCCTGGCGCTGCTCGCCCGGTGGGGACTCCTGGATGCCTTGATGGCCACCGGCTGTCCCCGGATTGAGCGGATCTCGCACCAGGTCGGCGACGTGTGGCTCGAGGCGAAGGCACCGGTGGTGGACGGGGTCGACTTCACCTGCGCGCCACGCCGCCAAGTGCTCGACGCGGTGCTGGCAGATGCCGCAGTCGCTGCGGGCGCCGAATTGCGCGACGCCTGCGAGGTGGTCGACGTGACCTTCGACAAAGGACGGCCGGTCGGCGTCACCTACCGCACCCGCGCCGGCGGCCGGGACACGGTCGCCGCTGAGCTCATCGTCGGCGCGGACGGGATGCGGTCGACCGTGGCGGAGCGGGTCGGCGCACCCATCGAAATCGAGGACCAGCGGCTGACCTGCATCTACTACACCTACTGGACGGGCATCGGAGCGGACTTCGAGCTGTACGAGCAGCCAGGCCGTCTTGTGGGAGCGCTGCCCACGCACAATGACCAGACACTCGTCTGCGCCTACTTCCCCAGCGCCGAGTTCGCGAAGGTCCGCGAGCACGCCTTGGACTCCTACCTGGACAACATCCGCGCCACCGCGCCGGGTCTGTTCGACCGGGTCGCCGCCGGTACCCGCACCGAACGGTTGCGCGGGACCAACAACCAGCGAAACTTCTTCCGCCAAGCCTGTGGACCGGGCTGGGTTCTCGTCGGCGACGCCGGCCACCACAAGGACTCCATCACCGCGCGGGGCATCACCGACGCGTTCGAACAGGCGGCGATGCTCGCCGACTGCGTGGGTGACGGTCTGCACGACGAGGCGCGGTTGCGTGAAGGGCTGCGACGGTTCGCCGAACAACGAATCGCCCGCTTCAACCCGCTCTACCGGATGGCCCTGCTCGCCGGGACGCTGGACGTGTCGCCATACAGACTGGCCGTGCTGCGGTTCCTGAGCACCCGGCCGGACCTGGTCGAACGCTACTTCGCGGTGGGCGCTGGCATCATCGAATCCGAGCAACTGTTCAACCGGCAACTGTTCGCAGAGATGTCGGCGCACCGGGCCGGAACGCCACGGTGAGTCAGGCCGTCTCCTCATGCACCCGGCCGGCCCGCACTTCGACGAGCTTGTCCAGGACACTCGCGGCCTGACGGGCACGGTGCTGCTCTTCGTAGAGCGCCAGCGCCTCCCGCCAGGCGCTCAGGGCGTCGGCGGTGCGGCCGACGGCACGGTACACGTCGCCGAGGTGGACCAGGGTGTCCGCCTCCTCGTAGGTGTCGCCCAGTTCGCGGCGCAGCCTCAGGGCGTCGAGATAGTGCCGCAGCGCGGGCGCGGGCCGGCCGCTGTGGTAAGCGATGTAGCCGAGACTGTCGGAGGTATAGGCCTCGCCTTCGCGGTAGCCCTGCTCCCGGCAGAGGGCGAGGGCTCGATGGCAGTAGCGGGCGGCCTCCTCGTAGTCCTGGACGCGGGCGTGGTACCAGCCGAGCGCGTTGAGTGCCTCGGCCTCCCGGGCGGGGTTGCCGAGGGCGGCCCGGATGCGCAGGTTCGCGGCCGCGTGGGTGAGGGCCTGTCGGTAGTCGCCGACATGCTCCCACGCGAGCGCGAGGTTCAGCTGGGTCTGGGCCTGGCCGTCGGCATCGCCGGCCTCCTCGTAGCCGGCCGTCGCTTGCCGGAGATGGTGCAACGCACGCGCGTGTTGGCCGAGCGGGACGTATGCGCGGCCCAGCAGCCGGTGGTTGAGGGCAAGAGCTGCCCGGTTCGCGAGCGTCTCCGTGGCGGCGATCGCGGCCTGGAGCATGGCGACGCGCTCGTGAAGGTACCCCCGCCGCCATTGAAAGGTGTCGAGTGACCAGGCCAGCTGCCACGCCTCGGCGTGCCGGCCGTGCTCCACGACCTCCCGGTGCAGGGCCAGAAGGCACCGGTGCTCGGCCTCGAACCAGGCCATCGCCGCGGCGGCGTCGGTGGGCGCACCGGACGGCCGTGCCCGCGCCGGGTCCATCGTGATGGCGGTGCGCTGCGGCGACAGCAGCCGGTCGGCGGCGAGAGCGATACCGGTGTAGAACGACGCCAGCCGCTGCCGCGCGGACCCCACGACAGCAGCGGGCTGATCGTGAGCGCATCGCTCCGCGGCGTACAGGTGCACGAGGTCATGCATCCGGTAGCGGCCCGCAACGTGCTCCTGCAGCAGATATGCGGCCGTCAGCCGACGCAACGCGACCCTGGTCCGGGCGGCGGACTGGCCGGTCAGCTCGGCAACGGCGGATAGGCTGATGTCCGGTCCTGGCGCGTCGCCGAGCAGCCCGAACATTCGCGCCAGATCGGGATCGAGAGCCTGGTACGAGGAGGAGAACACCGCCCGCAGGTCTGCGTTGAGGTCGTCGGCGTCCAGGGCGTCGAGCCGTGCCGACCGGTCGCCGAGTTCCTCGGCCAGCACCGCCAGCGGCAGGCCGGACTGGATCCGCGCCCGGGCCGCCACGATACTCGTGGCCAGTGGCAGCCCCGCGCAATGCGCCACGAGCGCCGCGGCGGCCTCGGGTTCCCGCGCCGCCCGATGCCAGCCGAGGTGATGCACGAGCAGTTCCTGCCCCTCGGACCTGGGCAACGCGTCCAGAGCCAGCGGTCGGGCGCCGAACGCGGTGACCAGCCCCGCGAACTGCCGGCGTCCGGTGACCAGGACCATGCAGTCCGGACTGCCGGGCAGCAGCGGCTCGACCTGGGCCGTGCTGTTGGCGTTGTCGAGCAGGACCAGCATCCGCCGGCCCGCGACGAGACTGCGGTACAGCGCCGTCCGGCTTGGCAGATCCGCCGGGATCTCGGTCGGCGCGACCCCCAGCGCCTCGAGGAAGCCGTGCAGGGCAACCGACGCGGGCACCGGGTTCCCGGCCGGATCGAAGCCGCGGAGGTCGACGTACAGCTGCCCGGCAGGGAAGCGGTCGATGTTGCGGTGCGCCCAGTGCAGCGCGAGCGACGTCTTGCCGATCCCGCCGGTGCCGCCGATGACCGCGATCCCCAGGACGTCACCCGTGTCGGCGACCCGGTCCAGCTCGGCCATCTCCCAGGCCCGGCCGACGAACACGGCGGGTGGCGCCGGCAGCTGGCGCGGGGCCTCCACCAGGAGCCGGGCCCGTGGCGCCGGCGCACCCGCCGCATTGAGCACCGGGTCACCGGCGATGATCCGCTCGTGCAGCTGCTGCAGTGCCATGCTCGGATCGCTGCCCAGCTCCTCGCTCAGCCGTCGCCGAGTCAGCCGGTAATGGGCCAGCGCGTCGGCGACGCGGCCGCTGCGGAACAGCGCGAGCATGAACTGGCCGGTCGCTCGCTCGTCCAACGGGTAGGCCTCGGCCCGGGTGAGCAGCTCGGCCAGCAGCTCACCGTGGTGTCCCAGCCGAAGCCGGATGTCGCAACGGTCCAGCTCGGCGGCCAGCCGCTCCTGGTCTGTCGCGTCACGCTGCAGGTTGAAATACGGGGTGTCGAGGTCGGCGAAGGCAGTGCCGCGCCAGAGGCCGAGCGCCTCGCCGAGCATGGCCGACGCCGCATCATCGTCGGACGCCGAACGGGCCTGCGCACACAGGTGCCGGAACAGGTGCAGGTCCACGGCCAGCCGGTCGATCGCGAGCAGGTAGCCACCGGAGCGCCGGCGGAGCAACGGCTGGCCGGACCCTGTGGTCAGGGCACGGCGCAGACGCGACAGGTAGCTGTACAGGGTGGACTGCGCCCGCTGCGGCGGCCGGGCACCCCACACCCGCTCGACGAGCTGGTCGGCCCGCACGACCTCACCGGCGTCGACCAGCAACGCTGCCAGCACTCCGCGCTGCCGGGCATGTCCCACGTCGATCGGCGTTTCGCCCGCATGCGCCTCGATGCTGCCGAGTAACCGGAACTCCAACCTCTCCTCGACCGTCCTTCGCCACGAGCGCCGCCGATGCGTGTACCTCAACGTTTCCGTCCATGGTGCCGCACAGATCGGGCCCACTGCTCGCCGGCTGGTGTTGTCCAGGCCACTGGCTGGTTCACCAGTGCCGCTGCGTGAAACACCGCCGATCAGTTACCGGTGCCCGCCGGCCACGCTGTCGTGGAACCACGGCGATGCGGGTGTCTAGCGTTCCAAGCCCTCCCAACAGGCATCGTCGCTCCAGCAGAAGTACAGCTGGGCAAGGTTCCAGTGCTCCATGTCGTGCTGAGCGCCGGAGGCGACGGGGGTCGTCCCTTCGGGCGGGAAGAGGTAGCCGACGCCGTAGTTCCAGCCGTACAGCCGGTAGCGCACCGTGCCGGCGGCGTCGACGACCTCGGCCGCCTCGACCTCGTTCTCCTCGTCGGAAAGGACGTCGTCGAGGTCCAGTCCTTGCCAGACAGAGCGCAACTGCTCGACCTCAGCAGGCAGGAGGTCGCCGACAGACGCTGGGAGGCGACGGTTGGCGATCCTCAGCGCCGACGCACCCGCTCAGCCAGACGATCATCCGAGGACGAGCGGGAGTTTCGCGGCCAGCTCGCCCAGTTCGGCCTTCTCCGCGTCGGTCGGGGCACGCCGTCCGGTGCCGACCAGCAGCGCGTCCGTGTCGGAGAACGATGCGGGGAACGCGGTCCCGGCGATGTTCTCCAGCATCTCGCGTGACCGGGCGAGGCCCTCCGCGGGTGGCTCGGCCGCGTCCGGCAGGTGCGCGACCAGGTCGAGGTGGTGCAGCGTCCACTCCAGGACATACGCGCAGAGGTAGTCGCCCGCGGTGAGGACCTCGTTGCGCGTACTGACCCGCAGGCCCGGGTCGACGAGTTCGGCGGCGCGACCGGCGGCGGAGCCGACGTCGTCGAGGTGAAACTTGAGCAGCCGCGGCTCCTCGTACGCGGCGGCGAGCCGGACGATCAGCGCGTCGAGCGGGTCGTCGCCGGTCGGCGGCGTTTCGGCGACGTCCCAGTAGGTCACCGCGTCGCGGGTCGGTTCCGTTTCGGCGGGGGTCACGAGGGTGATCAGGACATCCTGAGCGTCGATGACCAGGTGGCATACCAGATCCCGCACGAGCCAGCCGGCGCAGCCGGACGGCCGCGTGAAGGCCTCGTCCGGGAGTTCGGCGACCGCCGTGCGCAACGCTGTCCAAGAGCGTGAGAAGAGACCCATGGCCGCAAGCTAGCAGCCCGGCCCGCCGCGGCGGGACCGGCTGCATATGGCCGCTGCGAGTCGCGTGGGGTCTCGGTCAGCCGGTGGCCGCACGCCTGACGGTGTCGAGGGGGACCGCGGTGAAGCCGGTCCGGGCGGCGCGAGCGTAGGAGTCGGAGCCGGGAACCTCGGCGAGCTTCCCGGTGAAGGGCTGCCCTTCCACGCCCGCCCAGCAGCCGGCGTTGCTGAAGATGACCTGCTGGTCGACGACCGGCGCGACCCGCAGCGTCGTGCCGGTCGGCCAGTTGGTCAGCCGCTGCGGCCAGACGATGCCGAACAGCGAACCGTCGGGCGCCCACAGGGAACCGGCATCGGCGCCCGGGATCGGACCGGACGGCCCACGGGCGGTGGATAGCCAGACCATGGTGCGGTCGGCCACCGGTGGTCCGGCGAGCGTCTCCACGGCGTTGAGTACCATCTCCGCCTGTACCTCCGGATCGGCGGTGCTCCGTCCGGTCAGGGTGCCATGCGCAAGGACGATCGAGCCTCCCGCCTGGCGTGCCCGCGCAAGCGTTTCGGTCAAGAGCATGCCACCGCAGCCGTTGGCGGCCTCCGGGCCGGTCGACGAGGACGATGGAGAGGACATCTGCGCGGCGCCGGACTGCGCGGCTTGCGTGGTGAGCGGTTGCGGGGCGCCGGCCGACCAGACCAGCGCGGCAACGACCACCGCGACGGCGATGCCGAAGGCCGACCCCCAGAGGATCATCCGGCGTCTGCGCTGCGCCCGCCGCTTCGCCGCCAGTCGTCGCAGGACGGCGTCCGGATCGGGAATGTGGCTTAGCAGCGCGCCGCGCAGCTCGTTGACGTCCATGCTCCTCAGCTCCGTTCGATGGTTCCGGACCGCCGCAGTACTGACCGGGCGAGGGACAGGTGTGAGCGCACGGTGCCCGTGGAGCACCCCAGCGCTTGGGCGATCTCCTCGTCGGTCTGGTCCAGCAGGTACCGCAGGACGAGGGCGGCACGTTGCTGGGGCGGCAGACCGGCGAGGAGCCGTTCGACGAGGTCGCGGCGGGCGACGTCGTCGCCGGGATCCGGCTCGGCCCGATCGAGGAGGGCGTGGTCGGCGACGGGCTCGGTACGACGCCGAGCGGCCTTGCGCCGCTCGGAGAAGAAGGTGCTGACGACCGCCCGGCGTACGTACGGCAGCGGTTTGTCCATCTCGGCGATGCGGCTCCACCGCCGGGACACGACGAGCAGCGCGTCGGACAGCACGTCCTCGGCGAGATGCCGGTCACCGGTCAGCGCGCCCGCGAAGCGGGTCAGTCCGGGCAGCTCCGCTGCCAGGAACTCCTCGAACGTCAACCTCACGCCTTTCGCCGATGCTGCCTCTACTGACAACGCCGCCACGAGCCCGTTCTGTTGAATGCCGAACGCGGGACGGCCGAACCGGCCTTCGCCGAACTCGCCGCCGCAATCTGAGCCGGATGTACCCGGTCAGCCGTGTCTCCTGATAGCAAATGCAACAGCGCCCTCCTCACTCACCGGTGACACTGACGCTGCGCGCTGGCGCTCAAGCAGCCGTCCTGACCGGTCAGCTGTTCCGTCGGGCGGTGGTGAACCAGCCGAGGGTCACCAGCAGCGTGGCCCACGCCGTGGCCACCGCCAGTCCCGCCGGCCGTGCGAGCGTGAGCTCCGGACCGGCGGGCATGCCGAGGAAACTCAGCATCGCCTCGTGCGGCAGCAGCCGTACCAGGCGCGGCAGCAGACCACCCAGCGTGGTGGAGACCGGCACCGGCAGGATGAACAGCACCGCGATCGGTGTGACGACGGACTGCGCCAGCGCCGCGAACCCGAATCCAGTCAGGCCGAGCAGCAGGTACGCCAGCGCCCGGGCCGCTAGCCCGTCCACCGTGGTCGCCGAGCCGTGCTCGAGGACGTACCCGGGAACCACCACGACGACCGCCGCGACCGCTGTCACTGCCGCGCTCACCAGCAGCTTCGCCGCGAAGAACCGGTGCCGTGCGGGAACCGCCGCGAGGCTGACCCGGAACTGGCCGCCGCGGTACTCGCTGCCCACGGCGAGGACCGGCACCGCGAGCAAGACGTAGGCCGGCGCGAGCATCACCACGCCGAGCTGGGCGATCGGGGTCGTTCCGCCCGCGCCGGCGAGGCGCACCGCATCGGTCCCCGCCACGAAGCCCAGCGCGGTGTTCAGCACGAGCGCGACGGTAAACGCCAGCCAGCTGGCCGGAAGGGTACGAATCTTGGTCAGCTCGGCGGTCGCCAGGTCGTTCAGCCGGAACTCGCCGGTCTCGGCGCCGGCTCCGGTCATCGCGCGTCCCGGCGCGTGAGCGCGATTCCCGCGGCGGTCATGGTCACCACCGGCCAGACGATGAGCACGAGCAGCGCCTGGCCCGGGCCGGCGGAGAGATCGTTCTCCGCGGGGTTCAGCAGCAGATTGCGCCCAGCGCTGAGCGGAAGCAGCGAATCCAGAACCGGCGCCAGGGCGGACAGCAGCTGTGTCATGGTCAGCGCGATCAGCGCGACGGTGATCACGATGCCCAGCAGGGTGCTGCGGGCCAGCAGGGTGAGGGCCACGCTGACCAGCCCGGTCAGCACCACGAAGGCCAGGAACTTCGCTTGGCCGCGCCACGCGTCGGCGCTGGTCACCAGGCCTGGGTCCCAGTTCCTCGTGGCGGTGTACAGGAAGGCGGCGCTGATCGCGGCGATCACTGCGGAGACCAGCGCCAGAAAGCCGGTCGCCGCGATCGTCTTGGCCACGATGAGCCGGCTGCGGCGCGGCACGGCGAGCACGCTCTGGCCGAGTTGCCGTCCGCGGAACTCCTGACCGGTGATCATGGCGGCGAGCGCCGGCAGGAACAGGCCCATCTGGAAGGAGGACGTGACCAGGAAGTCGACGAGCGCCCGGTGGGCCGGCTGCGGGTCGCCCTCGAAGAGTTCGATCCTGCCGTTCGGGGTGATGGCGGCGACCGCGTCCGAGTTGAGACGCAGATTCGTGGCTTGTACCAGCACGTGCAGAGCGAGGATGACGCTGGCGGCAATCCAGATGGACCGCATTGAGATGATCTTGGTGAACTCGGCTCGCGCGGCCGCCGTGATCGTGCTCACCAGGCCACCCCCGCCTGGCCGCCGGTCAGCGCGAAGAACGCGGACTCGAGGGACTCGTGGCCGTCGGTGATCTCCTTGAGCGTCCCGTGCGCGACGATCCGGCCTCGGGCGATCACCACCGCGTCATCCGCGGTGTCGGCCATCTCGGCCATGAGGTGGCTGGAGACCAATACCGCACGGCCCGACGCCGCGTACTGCCGCAGGAAACCCCGCACCCACCGGATGCCGTCCGGATCGAGCCCGTTCACGGGCTCGTCGAGCACCAGGATCTCCGGGTTGCCGAGCAGCGCCGCCGCGATGCCGAGCCGCTGCGTCATACCCAGCGAATACTTCCTCACCTGCTTCTTGGCCGCGTCCGCCAGGCCCACGAGGTCGAGCACCTCCCGCACGCGCCGGCGGGAGATCCGGTTGCTCTGCGCCATCCAGGTCAGGTGGTCGACGGCCCGGCGCTCGGGCACCGGTCCGGCCCCGTCGAGCAGGGCGCCCACCGTACGCAAGGGAAAGCGGAGGTCCCGGTAGCGCTTGCCGTTGATCAGCGCGGTGCCGCTGGTCGGATGGTCGAGGCCGAGCAGCATGCGCAAGGTGGTCGACTTGCCGGCGCCGTTGGGGCCGAGGAAGCCGGTGACCCGGCCGGGGTGCACGCTGAAGGTGACCTCGTCGACCGCCAGCTTCGCGCCGTATCGCTTGGTGAGCCCGGAGATCTCAATCATCGCTGCAGCGTGCTCGGCGGCGTCGCGTGAGCGCGTCCCCCGGAAGTAGACACCTACCGCGGTTCGCGCAGCAGGCCCGCCTGGTAGGCCAGCACCGCCAGGTGCGTGCGGTCGTTCACGCCCAGCTTGGCGAACATCCGGCGCAGGTACGTGCGTATCGTCTCCAGGCTCAGGAACAACTCGTCGGCGATCTGCTGGTTGGAGTGCCCGCGGGCCACCAGGCGGATCACCTGGATCTCCCGCTCGGAAAGCACATGTCCGACGAAGGCGTGCCGCTGTGCCGGGGCGCGCGGGCGGAACTGTTCGAGCAGGCGCGTGGTCACCTCCGGCGCCAGCATCGCGTTGCCCGCGTGCACCGCGCGCACCGCCGACAGCACCTCCGACGGGGAAGTGTTCTTCAGCAGGAACCCGGACGCCCCGAGGGTGAGCGCCTCGAAGACGTACTCGTCCAGGTCGAAGGTGGTCAGCATGATCACCCGGGTGCCGCCGCCCGCGAGGATCCGCCGTGCCGCCTCCAGCCCATCGGTGCCCGGCATCTGGACGTCCAGCAGCGCCACCGCCGGCTTCCGCAATGCCACTAGGCGGGCCGCCTCAGCGCCGTCGGCAGCCTCGCCGGCGAACCGGAAGCCGGCGGTGCGCTCGAACAACTTCCGGTACGCGCCGCGGAAGCGCTCGTCGTCGTCCGCCAGGAAGACGGAAAGGGTCTCGCTCATCGAGCACCGGCCAGGGGCAGACGCGCAACAACCTCGAACCCGCCGTCCGGTCGGGCGTCCCACCGGACCGTTCCGCCGATCGACCGGGCCCGCTCCCGCATGCCGTCCAGGCCCAGGCCGGTGCCGGGCACCACGCCGCCCGGCACCGCCGGCCCGTCGTCGCGGATCAGCACCACGACAGCGTCTCCTTCCCGCCGCACGTCCACCCAACAGCTCGCGCCCGGCGCGTGCCGCACCACGTTGCTCAACGCCTCCTGGACGATCCTGAATACCACCGTGCCGACCGCTTCACCGATCGGACCGGTGCCGACGGACGCGTCGACGCGCACGCCGGCGGCCCGGGTCGCGGCGAACAACGTCGGCAACTCGGCCGTGCCCGGCGCCGCCCGGCTCTCGTCGGTGCGCAACGACCGCACCAGGCTCTGCACGTCGGCCAACGCCGTCCGCGCGTGGCCCTCCACTCCGGCCAGCGTTGCCCGCAGCTCGTCCTCGCGGGCGTCCGGCAGGCTCAGCGTCACCCCGGCCTCGGCGACGATGACACCGAGCGCGTGCCCCACCACGTCGTGCACGTCGCGTGCCACGGCCAGCTGCACCCGGGCCCGCTCGGCCTCCTGCGCGCTGCGCAGCTGCTTGCCCACCGTCATTCCGAGCAGCCACGCGACGCTGAGCGCGGCCACCGCGACGACGAACTGCTGGCCGCGACCGCGGACAGCGCCTTCCGGTACGCCGGAGACCAGCGCGAGAGCAGCGAAGAGGCCGACCAGCACGGCCGCGATCAATCGGGTCCGCGACATCCGCTCGATGGCCATCGGATAGAGGCACCACGCCGTGGCCAGCATCGGATCCTGACAAACCCCGAGCACGGTGCCGACGAGCGTGGCCACCCCGGCGGTCACCGTGGCGCCGAACGGCATCCGCCGCCGGGCGATCATCACGACGCCGGTGACGAGCGCCAGGCACGCGCCGATCACCCCTCGCTGCGAGCCTCCAGCGCTGATGGTAGGCAAGGCCCAGAACATCCCGACCACGACCAGCGCCGCCCCGATGTCCACCACCCGCGGAAGATCCGCCTCGAGGTTGCGCTCGACCGCACTCACGCCTCCCATGATGCTCGATCCCGAACCGTCGTGGGCCGCTCGCCGGATCGCAGCGGATTGTCGGCGTACGAAAACTGCCCGAGCCACCGGCCGCACCGAGGCAATCCCGCATGGTGCGGGGCGGAGGCGGGACGCGAGCGGCTGTCAGCCGAGCTGCGCGGCGGTGCCGCGCTTCTCGCGGGCCAGGATTTTCGGCACGGCGATCGCACCGGCGATCGCCAGGAGCGGCGCCGCCATGCCCGCGAGGTGGAACGACGAGGCGTGGGTGGAGAAGATCGTCAGGTCCCACAGGCCGTGCAGCACCATGCCTGCGACGAGCGAGCCGGTGGAACGCCGGGCGAGGTAGAAGATCGAGCCGAGGCCGAACGACATGAGCACCTGCACGAAGGCGCCCGCGCCGATGCCGAGGAAGATGTTGGGCAGGTGGAACACCGCGAACATCGCGGTCGACAGCAGCCACACACCGGTCTCGCCGAAGCGGCTGCGGAGGGCAACGACGAGCTGGCCGCGGTTGACCATCTCCTCGTTGAAGCCCACCAGCACGCTGCCGATGATGAGGTAGAGCCACATGAGCGGCGTGACGGTGGTGAAGTCGCCGATGACCATGTTCGCGATCGCGATGGTCGCCATGATGATCGGGAGGGTCATCGCCCACCTCGACAGGCCACGACGCTCGGCCATCGCCGGACGCCACCAGCCGTACGCCGTGACCATGATCGCCGTCAACAGCGCTCCGCCGGCGAGGGGGATCACGTACCACTTGAGGAGTGTTTCGTCGCTCTCACCGATGCGCTTGTAGTCGACGCCGTTGACCACAAAGATCGCATAGAACACGGCGACGTAGAGGAAGTAGACGAGCACGCCCAACCACACGCGGGGTCGGACGCGCAGAGCCGGGATCGCTGAGCTGCGCACCATGGACCCAGCGTCTCGTCTGTGGATTCTCCGCCGTAGTCCCGTGCGTCACCGGGTTCTGTGGGCTTCGCCCGAGGCGGGCATGACGTTTGTCATGGTGGGCGTCGACGTGTACCACGCGATCGGTTCGGAGCAGGACGCCAAGCAGCCACTCAACCGGCCCGTCCCCGCGCATACCGCCATGACCGAACGGACGGAGCTTCAACTTTTGGTGGGGGTTCGGCGTGTGTGCATTGACGGCGTCGAACTCCGGAGGTCAAGGTGCTGTTTCTCGCCGACGTTGCCGATCAGCGCACATACGGTGCGGCGTTCTACAACGAAACCCACGCCGTGTACGTGGGTGTGAGTAGGCCGGTGGGTGCCTCCGCCGAGCGCCTGGTCAACCGCGAGGATGTCACCATGTTCAGTGGCCTGCGCCCGTTCTCCGTGCACGGCATGTATTCGTCCATTACGGCCGTCGCCCCACCGGGCTGCGTCATCGCGTCGGCGCCCGATGGACGGGTCCGGGCTGATGGCACGCTCGCGCTCACCTGGAGCGACCTTGGCGACCTTGTGACGCAGCCGCGTGCCGGCCTAGGCCCCTGGTGGCGCGTCACCTGCGGCGGCGTGGTCCGCGAGCTCGACTACCACGCCATGGATCAGCCTCCGCTCTTCATCAAGTCGCCGACGGTCACCGAGCGCGGGCAGGCCGACCCCGAGATGATCGCCAATGCGATGCTTGACTGCCGTAGGGTTCCCGGCATGGCCGTCGACACGCCGAGAGCGGTCTGGGGCGGCACGCTACCGGGCAACACCGAATCCATCGTTGTCGTCACCAGCACGGCATCGGACGGCTCGGTACATGTCTGCGCGTTCAGCGGCACCGGAGCATCCATGACCCTCCTCGTCACTGGCGTCGCGGGCGGCCCGCTGGACCTGAGCCGGTCGGTGGTACCGCCGTGGCGGGATCCCAACGCATCGAAGATCACGACCGCGGCCGCGCCCTCCGGCGACATCCTCGCGGTGCGGCTCCCCGCGTCCGACGGGTCGGCGCTGTCGGACCGCCTGCTCGTCATCGCGCCAGTGAACGCGACCGAGCTACGAATCTCGGGATCCTCGACGATACCGCTGACCGGCGGTGTCGGCGTCGTTACCATGCCCGTGCCGGCGCAGCTCAACCTCACCGCGGTCGACGCCACCGACCAGACGATCGCGACACTGCGGGTCGCCGAGCCGACGGCCGACGGTCTGCTAGCCGGCCAGGGCCAGATGCAGCGCTGGTAGCGGGTCAACGGCTCTGGCTGATGCCGCGCTGACGCCGGATCAACCCCGATTTGGCAGCGCTTGCGGAATGATCGGTGGCGCCACATCGGGGAACGATCCGGTCGCTGATCCGCAACCGCTGTCAGGCGTGACCGGTATAGCCTGTCGCGAACGTTGACACGTACGTGTCACGACGCGATTGTCGCCGAGGCCACCCGCACACAGCGGCGGCGCCCTCACCGGTGCCAGGTTCTCGTGATGGGCCCAGCTTGTCGAGGTGGAGCGCCCTACTGGACGAGCGACCTTGACAAGCTGGGCCATCACGCAAGAGAAGATGGCGGTGGGGAGGGCGCCGCCGCACCGCAAGTGGCAGTCATTGCGCAGCCCCGTTCGCCGTTCGGCCCTTCGCGCCCTGCTCCTCGCCGTGGCACGACTGCGAGCAGTTCAGCCATCCAGCAGGGTGAAGGCGCCGTAGAGCGCGAATAGGCCGGCCCCAGCGAAGATCACGCCGAAGATGCGGGTTAGCACCATTCCGTCCCGTTGCCGCCGGGCCAGTTCCCGCGGGCCGGGGGCGAGTATTCGGTTGCCTGTTGAAGAGGTGGGCGTCATGATCGATCGTTGTGATTGGTCCGACCTGGCAGCTGTTTGACCGAGTCGCTGCGGAATATGACGACGTCGTTCCGTTCTTCGCCGAGTACGGCGCGGCGATCATCGCGGCCCTGGCCCCGCCCGTGGGCTGTCGGTTCCTCGATCTTGGTGCTGGTCGAGGCGCCCTGACGGGGCCGGCTCTGGATCGCGGTTGTGTGGTTACGGCCGTTGACGCGGCACCGGCGATGGTCGGTCGGCTCGCCGCGTCGTACCCCTGCCGCACGCGTGTGCCTGATGGACGCTCAGGCGCTGGCTTTCGGGACCGGCAGCTTCGACCTGGTCGCAGCCTCGTTCGTCATCCATGTCCTGGACAGTCCGGCAGTTGGTGTGGCGGAGGCGTACCGGGTCCTTGTGCCTGGTGGACGGTTTGCCTTCACGGGCGGCAGCGCGCGCAGCCGAACCGGACAAGCGGCTGGGCCAGCGTCTGCCGAGAACCGATCGTTGGGTGCGCGCCTCGACGCGTTGTTCGTGGAGTTCGCCGGTCATCTGCCGCCCGAGGGCAGCATGGGACAGCCGGTAGACGCCGCAGACCTGCTGACCGACGCCGGCTTCGTGGACCTGCGTGAGGACCGGGCGGAGGTCGCCGTGTACTTCCCGGACGGTGAGACCCTGTGGCGCTGGGTCATGTCGCACGGATATCGGGCGTTTGTCGAGGATCTACCGGCCGTGCATCGCCGTGAGTTCCGTGCGCGCGTGCTCGCCTTAGGTTCAGATGACCGGATCCTTCGACGAACTACCGGTGTGTGGTCTGGGCGCAAGCCGTGCTAACTGACGCCTCGGCGCCTGAAGTGGTGCCGGCGGGCGCGTGGGGAGTTCGGCCGGCGATCTGCGGAAACGCATGCATGTTCGTGGATGCGCTGGGTGGAGTAGGCTCGGGCGCAGGTGCCGATCGAGACGATGCGTTTCTCGAAGTGGGCGAGGAAGGCGTCTCATTCCTCATCGGTGGGTGGGCACGGACCTATCTCGCCGCGACCGATCCCCGTCCAGGGACGCCGCCCTCGCCGAGGTGATGAAGCTGCGCCAGTCCTCGTACTACTGATGGGGCCCGGACGCGCTCGAACGGCAGCGGCGTGACAAGGTACTCGACGACGTCGGCAACGGCGACACCGGATACTTCCGGCAGATCATCGACCTGAACTGCCCCGAGAACGCGGAGAGCGCTGCGTGAATGCCCGGCTGCCCGTGGCGCTCGGTGCCGGCCTCGGCGTCGCAGCGTACCTCCCCGATCTGCTGGACGACTCGCTGGCGCCCTACGCCACGCCGCTGTTCAGCTCAGGATTCGCCTGGGGGCTCGTCGCCCTCGTCGCCGGGTACACGACGCGGCGGCCGAGGTCCTCGATCGTGGCCGGTGCGGCAGCGCTCACGATCGCCGTGTTCGTCTACTACCTGCTCATCGTCGCCGGTCAACGCTGGTACGTCGACGCGTTGAGCAGCGCGGACGGGATGGCGACGATGGCCGGGCTGCGATCGGTCGGCCGGTCGGTCGTGTTCTGGACCGCCGGTGCATTCATCGGTGGCGGCACGCTGGGATGGCTGGGCCACGTCGTCCGCCACGCGCCGGCGTCACCGGGCTCGGCCGCGATCGGTGCGACCCTTGGCCTGCTGTCCGGGGAGGCGATCAGCATCCCGCTCGTCTACAGCTCGGTCTGGGACGCGCCGCTGGACCCGTTCAGCCTGGCCAAGCTCGTCCCGTCGCTGGCGCAGCTGGTCCTCGCCGTCGCCACGGTCGCCGTCCTGACCCGCATACGCGACCGGCCGACGATATGGCGCCTCACCGTGCTCGCCGCCGCCGCTTCCGTCGTCGTCAACGTGATCCTCTGGTACGTGCTCCTGACCGTACGGATAAGCCTCTGATCCTCCGCGGCGAGTCCGGCGATGACGGCATGCTCGACGGTCCAGGCGCGGCCGTGGCTGGAAACTTGCGGTACGTGGCTTTCACGCCACTGTCGTGCCGGCCTGCATCGGTGTGAGGCTGCACGGGTGAGGGGAGGGGCGGCCGTGGCTGACGGGGTTCATCGAGTCGTGGTGCTCGTGCTCGACGGGGCCAAGCCGCTCGATGTGGGCATTCCGGCGCAGGTGTTCACCAACCGGCCGAGCATGCCGTATGCGGTGCACGTGTGCGGGGCCGCGCCCGGGCTCGTGGCCGGTGGAGACGGGCTCGCGTATCACGTGGCCGAGGGGCTCGACGCGTTCGATGCGGCCGATACCGTGTTCATTCCCGGGTACCGGAATCCGGATCGTGAGGAGCCGCCGGCCGAGGTCGTGGCCGCCCTCCGCGCTGCCCACGCGCGCGGGGTTCGGCTTGCCGCGATCTCGACCGGGGCGTTCGCGCTCGCCGCGACCGGGCTGCTCGACGGCAAGCGGGCCACCACGCACTGGCATTACACGCGTGAGCTGGCCCGGCGCCATCCCGCGATCCTCGTCGACGAGGACGTGCTGTTCGTGGACGAGGGGGAGGTGCTCACCTCGGCCGGGGCGGCCAGCGGGATCGACCTCTGCCTGCATCTCGTGCGCCGCGATCACGGGGTCGCGCTCGCCAATCATGTGGCCCGGCGGCTCGTGGCGGCGCCGTACCGCAGCGGGGGACAGGTGCAGTACATTCCGCGCAGCGTGCCGGAGGCGGTCGGCGAGCACTTCGCGGCGACTCGGCAGTGGGCGCTGGAGCGGCTCGACGAGCCGCTCGCGCTCGAGGATCTGGCTCGCAACGCGAACGTGTCGGCGCGGACGTTGTCGCGGCGGTTCGTGGAGGAGACCGGGTACACGCCGACGCAGTGGATTCTGCGGGCGCGGGTGGACCGGGCGCGGGAGTTGCTCGAGCGCAGCGGACTCGGGGTGGAGCAGATCGCGGCACGGGTCGGGCTCGGGACCGGGTCGAACCTGCGGCTGCACTTCCAGCGGATTCTGGGCACGTCGCCGAGCGAATACCGCAAGACCTTCGCACGGCCGAGCGGCGCGATATCGGCAGAGACGCGGTCGAGTGGCGCGATGCTTGCGGAGACTGGCGAACCTTCCGCTGTCGTCTGATCGGGTGAACCGGCACGATTACCGCATGTCTGGACGAATTGCCATCAACGGGTTTGGGCGCATCGGGCGCGGCGTGCTGCGCGCGATCGTCGAGCGCGACAGCGACCTCGAAGTCGTCGCCGTCAACGATCTCGCGGCGCCGGCGGCGTTGGCGCAGCTGTTGAAGTACGACACCACGCTCGGGCGGATCGGGCGCCCGGTCGCGGTCGAAGGAGACGACCTGCTCGTCGACGGGCGGCGTATCCGGGCGCTCGCCGAGCGCGAGCCGCTCAAGCTGCCCTGGGCCGAGCTCGGCGTCGACATCGTGCTCGAGACCACCGGCCGGTTCACCGCCGCCGACGCGGCCCGCGCACACCTCGAAGCCGGCGCCGAGCGGGTGCTTGTCGGCGCGCCCTCGGCCGGGGCCGACGTGACGCTCGCGTACGGCGTGAACACCGAGGCGTACGACCCGTACCGCCACACGATCGTGTCGAACGCCTCTTGCACCACCAACGCGCTCGCGCCGCTCGCCGCCGTGCTCGACGGGCTGGCCGGGATCGAGCACGGGTTCATGACCACCGTGCACGCGTACACCCAGGAGCAGAACCTCCAGGACGGCCCGCACCGGGACCCGCGCCGGGCCCGGGCCGCCGGGGTGAACATCGTGCCGACCACCACCGGCGCCGCCAAGGCGATCGGGCTCGTCCTGCCGGGCCTGGCCGGGCGGCTGTCCGGCGACTCGATCCGAGTGCCGGTCCCGGTCGGCTCGCTGGTCGAGCTCAACGCGACCGTCGAGACCGAGGTGACGCGCGACACCGTGCTGGAGGCCTACCGGGAGGCGGCCGAGGGTTCGCTCAAGGGCATCCTGTCGTACTGCTCCGACCCCATCGTCAGCGCCGACATCGTCGGCGATCCGGCGTCGTGCATCTTCGACTCGGCGCTGACCAGGGTCGACGGGCGGCACGTGAAGGTCGTCGGCTGGTACGACAACGAGTGGGGCTTCGCTAACCGGGTCGTGGACACCCTGACGCTGATGAGTGCAAAAAGGATCGCCTAGATCGCGAACGCTTACGGAGCGGCGGCCGTCGACGCCCGGACGATGAGCCTGCTCGCCGCCGCAGCGTGACTGGGCTGTAGGTCGTATCGACGGCGAGGCGATCCGGCGGCAAACATTCGACGATGACGTGATCGCCCGACTTTGCGGCTGTTTCATTGGCCAGTACTGCCTCGGTGGCCTGGTCATCGAACTGCTAACCGCCGATGCTGCTCCGCTTCCGCAGCCGGCGCGACCTGCGGTGTCCATTCCGGCCGACCTACAAGATCCGCACCTGGTCGTGGTCGCCCTACAGCAGTGGCCGGAGGGCTGAAGGTGTCGGCGAAGGCGAGCCTGAGGGCTCTGCCTGGTGCGGGCCCTGGTCGCGGAGGCCACCGCCTTGGGCTGCAGTGCGGGTCTTCCCGGCGGTGACACCGGCTTCAAGGACGCGATTGGCGGGCGCTCGTGCTGGTGCTGTCCGGAGAGTCGGGTGGGTCAGCTATGCGAGGGGAACGGCAGGCAGACGAAGGTCTCGTTTTAATAGATCGCCTATATCATGGCTTCTGAATTCTCAATACAACGGGCTTTCCGTCGTCAACGGAGAGCACGGCGTCGTACTGGCCAGTTTCCGTCTGAGACGTAGTACCTGAGAGCCAAAGTTTGTATACCACCGTGATGGAGTAGTTGCCTGTTACGTGAATCAGGCCGGAGGGTGAGTCGAATGTGGCATGGGCATTGACCAGCGGACTGCCGTTCAGCTTCCATTCTGCCTTGTTGGACTGGATGGGGTTCTTGCTGGCGGGGCACTCGGGTGTCATTGGGGATGACTTGGCCGCGGCGCAAGTCTGGAAAGCCTGTTCTACCAAGGGAAACGCTACATCGTCCGGGACGTAAGGGTTCCGCTTGTTGGTTTCCGGCCGGGGTGAGTCGTCATATGCGCGGATCTCTGCCAGTCTTGGCTGGTTGTTTGTCCATTCAATTCGCGCCCAATAGTGAACGATCCTAAGTCTGAATCGAGGCTGGTTTGGCGCCTCTTTATAGGAAACGGTCATGACTGCGGTTCCCAGGACGTGGAAGCGGCCTTCCTCGCCATTGAAGACGACTCGGGCCCCGTCGCTGGGGTCTCCATGAAGCCGCCATGCTACGTCGGCGGCATTGTCCGCGTTGAAGTCGTTAATCTGCTGGGGGCAGTGTACTGGCTTAAGTACCGGAGCTTTGACGCATGAGCGGAGCGCGTCCAGGGCTGCGCCCAGTACGGCTTGGTCATTGGAGCCCTCGGGCCGCTGCCCGTTTTCCGAGGGAAAGGATGGTTTTGGCTCGGGCGAGTCTTTGATCATGTTATAACAGCCGAGTATCACGAGCAGTATGACGAAGGCCGCAACACCAACGCCTTTACCCGCTGTAGTCTGGTTGTCCTCGCTAGACGGTTCATCGGTTGCTGGCGACGCCTCGGCCGATGCTGGTGTGATGTTGTAGACGTTGTTCTGCGTGTTGCCGAAGCCGACCTGCATACCTTGGGCGTTTAAGGCGTCAACCGTCGGTACGTATGCGGGCTTGCTGAGGTCTCCGTCGTACATGCCGTCAGCTCGGTCAGGAGAAGGCGTTGTTCTGCGTGTTGTAGTTTCCGACCTGCACGCCTTTTGCCATTCGCAGGTCGACGTGATGCCTCCCGTCCGGCATGCCAGTGGCGTCCAGTAGATCAAGTAGCTGCCGGGCGGCTTCCAGGACCCGCTGGTCATCGGCCGCGCCTGATCTGATCAGCTCGGCACCTAGACGAGCCCGCCATGCGCTCAGGTCGGCCGCCCCGGACTCTAAAGCGGCGTCAGCGCCACTTCTGGTACTCAAACGTCGAGTCAAGAGGGCCTTCAAGGCGCTGTAAGCGTCCCCAATTGCGTTGCCGGCGGTGTTTGCAATACCTGCGGCTGAGCCTGCCGCCAGTGCCCCGATGATCAATTCAACTCCGGTCACGGCACCTCTCTTCGCCATATCAGCCAACTCAAATTGTTGCATGCCGCTGTCAAGTCGTAGTGGTGCAGATTTGACGTATCAGCGCTCGGGATACGTGCTCGCACACTCACTCGTGCTCGTAACGGTCGTCGATTCCAGCAACGATGGCAAGGGTCTGGCCCCGATCGGCCGACCGGGACTGACGATCAATGGCTGATCCGCTGATCGTCTTCACCTGTCCGGTGGACGTGATCCGCGTGCTTGGGTTGGACCACGTCTGGACTCGGAGGTCCGGTGGACCCCGATGTTGGCCGAGTTGTGGGATGCGGGCGCGTCGCGGCTCCGAGCGTCAGCGCCTGCATCATGGTGAGCAGGTGCCTCGACGGCGCCCGAAACTACCGCAGTCAGGGTTTGCTGTGGTTGCGCACTGGTCGCCAGATGTGGCGCTCTTCGGCGACGAACACAGCGACGTGCCGACGCCCTGAGTACCCACATTCGGCGGTGGGAGGCCTCACAAGCCGGAGGCGGGGCGGGTAGACGCCGGTTCAAGTGAGGCGAGACGCCGTGGCAGAGCGACTTACGCGACACAGCAGGTCGGACGGAAACGTGGGCGTGGGTTGCGGCACCATGAATGTGATTACGGACGATCCGGTTGAGGGCGTCTCATAGACCGAGGGCGTAGGGGACACGATGCTCCTGCGGAAGGCTGGCTGTACCGTTTCGGCCGGCCGTGTCGGAGGGGGCCAGCATGGGCATCGAGGGCGATGGACGTGTGGTGTCCATCGCGCTGGAGCGCGCGATCAAGGTGGCCCGGGTCTTGGAGAGCGTCGCGATCTCGCTGCACCGTATCGGCTTCATGCTCAGCATCGCGATCGGCGGCGCCCGTCAACCGGCCGGGCCCGGCGAGCGGATGCGGTACGTGACGGAAGGGGCGGGTCGATGACCTCTGTCACGACATCGACGGCGACGAACGCGGTCCGGGCCGAGCTGCTGTCGATCCGCCCCGAGGCCGGGCCGGTCGGCGGCCAGGTACAGCCGGGGGGACGCCTGCTCATCAGCGATCCGCGGACCAGGCGGCGCTCGCTCGTCGCTGCCGACACGCTCGCCGATCTGTTGCTGGCCCAGCACAGCGCTCCGCGCAGGCCACACCGGCGCGGCCGCCCCCGATGCGGCCGCGCGGCTGCAGGACGCGCTGACGGCGCGCGGCTGGCTGGGCCCAACCGCCCAGCGCGAGGCCGGCGCCGGTCCGAAAGCCGCGCTGGCGCCCCGGCAGGCGATCAGCGGAGGCTTGGCTATCTGGGAGGCCACCCGCTTCCTGGCCGAATTCGAGCCGAGTCCGTTGCTGGAGAACGCGGTGAGTGTCGACATCAACGCGTACGAGGCGCACCGCAAGATCAAGGTTGATCGGGACGTGGCCTGTCCGGTCTGTGGTGACGGGACGCTGACGGCCGCATGAGCGCAGCCGGTAACCTCTCCCGGCTGCCGGCGGCGGCGCGTCTGCTGGCACTGGGTTCATTGCTGTACTGGACGGCGCTGAGCGGCGTGTGGGCGCTTGTCGGTGTCTGGGGCACTCGGTACCTCCAGCTGCCCTCGTCCGTCGTGGGTGCCGGACTGGCCGTGTCGGCCGTGATCGCCGCGGTCGTGGCGATCGGCGGTGGCGTGCTCGTCGACCGGCTCGACCGCCGGCTCGTCCTGGCCGGCCTGCGAGCCTGGCTGGCCGCGGGATGCCTGGTGCTCGCCCTGGCCGTCGCGGTGCTGCCCGGTGCGGCCGCATTCTGGCTGCTGTGCGCGATTCTCGCCGGCAACGGCCTCGGCCAGGCCGTCGAGCAGAGTCTCGTCGCGGCGTACGTTCCCGAGGAGCAGTGGAGCAGTGCCTACGCGTTGATGAGCGCTGCACAATACGCCGGCGGCTTTGCCGGCGCATTGGCCGGCGCGCTGCTGCTGTCGTGGAATCGCATCGGCTGGCTGGTCGCGGCGGCTGTGGTGGCTGCGGCCGCGGCGGCCGTTGGCGCGTTCCTGCCGAAGATCGTCGTGGCGGCCGACGCGCGCCCCGGGCTGCCGGCCGCGCTACGGGTCCTCGGTGACCGGCGCTTCCTCGGATTCTGGGTGCTCGGATGCGTGTCGGTGACGCTGTACTTCGCGTTCGAAGTGGTGGCGCCGGTGACCCTGGTCAGCGGTCACGGGCTCGCTCCGTGGACCTGGGGCGTGCTCATCGGTGCGGTCCCGGTGCTGCTCATCGGCGCGGAGCTGCTGATCGCCCGGGTGGGTGGCCTGTGGCCGTGGCGGTGGGTCCTACCGTCCTCCCTGCTGGTGCTCGCCGTACCGTTCGCGCTGCTGTCGATGCGCCCGACCGCGGTGACACTGGTGGTGATCGGGCTGACGTTCGTCGTGGGAGAGGCGCTGTGGGGTCCGTTCGCACAGACTGCGCTGGCCGAGATGACGGGCGGCGCCACCAGCGCCTTCGCCGCCTACCGCCTGACCTTCTCCATCGGGCTCGTCGTCGCGCCGGCGGGCGGGTTGGCGCTGCGCGACGCGGTCGGTGACCGCGCGCTCTGGCTGACCCTCGCCGCGCTGTCGGCCGCGTCGGGCCTCCTGACCGCGTTCGCCTACCTGCGGACCGACGCCGGGCGCGAGCCGGTCGACCGCGAGGAGGCCGGCGGCGAACAAGCCGCGGAGGGCGCCTCCCCGGTGTCACCGTGACCACCGGCGCCACTTCGCTCGAGGCCGAGTACACGAGCCTCGTCAGCCGGTTGCGCGCCATCGGCGAGCTCAAGGTGGTGAGCGTGATGGGCGGCGAGCCGGTGCTGCTGCGGCAGTCGGCCGGGGTACCCGCACCCATCCTGGTCATGCCGCCCGACGGCATGGTCGAATCCGCTCGCCTGCGCCCGACGGCGCCGGCCGGGCCGATCAGACCGCACGGTTCGATCGCAGGACCATGAGAGCGGATGCGGCGATCCTGCTGATGGACATCTGCTGGGGCTCGGTCAGTTGCCCGCGTCAGCCGTATCTGCGGATCAGAAGTCGAGGAAGATCGGGAGTTCCCGGATATCGGCGTAGATGGTCGCATGCTGCGCGGCAGGGAATCCGAGCGCGAGAGCTTCGCCCCGGGTAGATGGCGATCACCGCGTCCTCGCCCCGCCACCAGGTGTCCGCCAGGCCCGCGACCTCGGGGACCGGTTCCATACCGGTGAGGTCGATGTCGTCGACCGCCGTTCCCTCGATCGTCTTGACGGGCGGCGAAGCCGACGATGACGAACTGGTGTGGGTGGGGTTGGTGGTGCTCGTGCTGCCCGTCCGTTCGTCGCCGGCGGTGATGGGTTCGGCGAACTCGCGATCACGCAGAGCCGTCTGCGAGGCGGCGGTCATCATGCCCGCGGCGAGGGGCGAGGGGAGGTCGGCGGTCGTGCGGAGGAGTGCAATCCCGGCCGCGATCGCGACACCGGGCAGCGAGGAATCGAGGGCTGTGTCGGACGACGCGGGGAATGAAAGATTTTTTTGGCTCTGATGTCGAAACGGCGCGTTGTCGCGCGAAGGATGGGTGCGGGCCGGAAAAGCCGGCCCCACTACCAGGGGAGACCTGATGCGACGCATCATCGCTTCGACCTACAGCACTGTCGACGGCTTCATCGACAACCCCCACGAGTGGTCGCTGGCATACAACGACCCGGCGGCCATGCAGTACGCCCTGGACCTGACGCTCAGCGCCGACACGCTGCTCCTGGGCCGCATCACCTACGAGGGCATGGCGCAGGCGTGGCCCAACATGGGTGGGAACCCGTACGCCGACCACGTCAACGCCATGCACAAGTACGTCGTCGCTTCCCAGCCGGTCGACACCAGCGTCTGGAACCCGACGACCGTCATCGCCGGCGCCGAGCTGCTGACCGCTGTCAAGGCACTCAAGGAGGACGATGGCACCGACATCCTGATCTGGGGTAACGGCCGGTTGACTGATGCGCTCGCGACGGCGGGGCTGCTCGACGAGTACAAGATTTGGACCTATCCGGTTCTGAAGGGCAGTGGTGAGCCGCTGTTCCGCGCTGAGAGCCCGACCGGCCTGCAGCACTTCGAGACCACCACCTTCGAGTCCGGTGTGGTCGTGTCGACCTACCGCGTCACCACCGTCTGAACAGGAGCACCGAGATGAGCGACGACCTGCGGTCGATGGGCAACGGCGACCGTAAGGTCGTCGACCTCGCCGAGGGCGACACGGTCGACACCGATTTCATCGCCGGTCTGCTGCGCCGGACCACCGGCCTGGACTGAGACCGGATCAACCGAGAGGATCCTTCTCATGCGTGTGATGGTGATGACCAAGGACGATGCCGCCGACGAGGGCAACGCCGACTTCGCCCGGACTGTCGACGCTGACGCGCTCGCCAAGAGCGAGCAGTTGCTCGACCCGGCCTCGGACTGAACCGGACCCGGCCATGGACCTGCGCAAGTCGGTCGAGGCGTTGTGGCGGATCGAGGCGCCTCAGTTGATCGCGACACTCGCCCGCCGGATCGGGAGCCTCGACATCGCCGAGGATCTTGTGTCCGAGGCGTTCGTGTCGGCATTGGAGCAGTGGCCGGCTGACGGCATCCCGCCGAGGCCGGGTGCCTGGCTGATGAAGACCGCCTGGCACAAGGCGATCGACCGTGCCCGGCGCGAGGAGACGGCCCGTAGGAAGGCGCCGCTCCTCGTTGCCGGGCACGAGGGCGAGCTGGCCGATGTCGCGGACGAGGCACTCGATCCGATCCCGGACGACCTGCTCACCATGGTGTTCACCACGTGCCATCCCGTGCTCTCACCCGAATCCCGGGTCGCGCTCACACTGAGGCTCTTCGGCGGGCTGACGACCGACGAGGTCGCCCGTGCTTTCCTCGTGCCCACTGCGACGATCGGGCAGCGGATCTCACGCGCCAAGCGGACCCTGGCCGAGGCGCGGGTGCCGATCGAGGCCCCGTCAGCCGGGGAACTCCCCGAACGTCTGCGCGCGGTGCTGGATGTGCTCTACGCGATCTTCAACGAGGGCTATTCGGCCTCGTCAGGCACGAACCTCGTCCGCGCCGACCTCGCCGTCGAGGCGATGCGGATGGGACGGGTCCTCGCAGGACTCTCCCCGACCGAGCCCGAAGTGTTCGGACTGGTCGCTCTCATGGAGTTGCAGGCCTCCCGCTTCCGGACCCGGGTCGACGCTGCCGGCATCCCGGTCCGGCTCGAGGACCAGGACCGTCGACTCTGGGACCGCACGCTGGTCGAGCACGGCCTCAGCATGCTCGACCGCGCTTTCGACCTGGCCCGGCCCCTCGGCGTGTTTTCGCTGCAGGCCGCCATCTCCGCCTGCCACGCCCGCGCGGCGACGTTCGCAGTCACCGACTGGGTCGCCATCCTCGCGCTCTACGACGCCCTCACCCAGATCACCCGGTCACCCGTCGTGGAGCTCAACCGCGCGGTCGCCGTGCTCCACGTCGACGGACCCGAAGCCGCACTCGCCACGACCCGACCACTGCTCGCCGACCGCCGGATGGCCGACTACCACCTGCTGGGCGCGGTGCGCGGGGACATCCTCACCCGGCTCGGCCGCCACACCGAGGCCGCAGCCGAGCTGGAACGCGCGGCCGAACTCGCACCGACCAGACAGGAACGGCAACTCCTGCTCAGCCGCATGGCGCAGGCACTCACCCCCCACAACGCCGGCGGCCAGTCCAGCAAGGAGCCGCCAGCGCAGTGAACCGGAAACACGCCCGACAGCATCTCCTCGACATCTCCTCGACGGGGCCGCCGACACCATCCGGTTCAGCCAGGACACCGACCACGAGGCATGGACGTTCCCCGGTACGGCACGAGCCCGAGCACCGCCCCGACGATCGCGTGGCTGCCGCACTCGGCGAGGACTGCGACGTGCAGTTTCTGGTACGCCGACGCCTTCGGCCCCGACCCCATCCAGCCGAAGCGTTCCACGTCGGCCGGGGTGCCGGCCACATCGTAGGCTGGTCGCGTCGATCGCCATCAGCCAGCGCCGGGCCAGCCGCCGGGCCAGCCAGACGCCCTTCGTGCCCGGCCCGGCCAAGGGCATGCACGCCCGGGCGAACAGCCCATCGCGATCACATACCGGATCATCACGTGCGCCGGCAGCCGCCGGACCCGCTGCTCCCGCCGCTCGCTGCGGTTGAGCACCTCTTCCAGCAGATCCGGCTGAACCGGGCCGACACCACCCCGAGCCCGATGCGATCGGTCAACCGACCCTGCACAGCCGCCGCGACTCCATTTTCAGACCACGCCACGCCACGGCACCGTACCGGCCAGACGAGACCTCGTCAGCTCACCACGCTGACCAGCACCAATGCCTTAACTAAACGGCATTGTGCCTAGATCGCCCGTCAGCGCGTGGTTGGCGTCGTTTGAGTAAACATTAAAAGGAAGAACATGGCGATCGACGCGACTATCCCGAGACAGCCAAGGACGAGTCCCGTCATCGCCTTGCCGCGTTCATTCGCACTGCGCAATCCAGGTATACTCAGCACGACCGCGGCGATGCCAAATAGACCTCCCATGCCATAACACACCGCCAGGGGAATGGACGCGATAGCTAGTACCAATGACGCGACGGTGGTCGTGCGCGCATTAGGATGAGGCGCGGTCATTGGCGCGGATGGTGGGAGCGGCAACGACCTGGGATCCCAATGGAACCGCGGCGGAAGATCCGAAAGCTGACCAAGTAGCTCGTGCGCCGTCTTCGCTGAGGTCACGATGTTCATTCGCTGGTCGAACTCGGACAGGTCGAGATAGCCCTCCTGAACGGCCTTACCCAGGAGGTCGAGAACATGAGTCCGTTGTGCGTTCCCGACGCGTTCGTTCATCCATCCGTTATCCCCTAGCACAGGCAGATCCTCTCAGACCGCATCCTGACGCCGCGTCCGGCAGCGTAGTTCGTGCCGCAACGGTGGGCGGCCCGGCCGTCGCGCTTGTACAGCCATGGCAGGACCGTCAGCCGCCTGCCGTGCGAGGCCAAGGGTTCCGCGCCGCTGTCGACCTGTAGACGCCCACCTCCCGGGCCCGACGCTGTTCACCGCCAGGTCCGGCGGCCGAGCATTCCGTGGTGCCAGCTCTCGGCCTGGTGCCGGGTGTCGGCGAGGGCTTGTTCGTCGCGTTCGGAGCGGTACTCCTTCTGCGGACGATGAGGGCTCCATTCGCCGAGAAAAGGGCGGAGGTCGGTGGGCCTGGGTTCGACGTCGAAGCTGACGTCGGCCAACGACGGGGTGCCGCAGGCGGGGTCGATCCGATCGGCGGCGGCCCTGCCCCATGCGATCCAGCGGGCGACGTTCTCGGAGTCGTTGATGTCACCGTTCGTCGCCGCCTGTTCGAGGGCGGTGCAGAACGCGCGGATGTCGGCGGCGGCGGTCCACGCTTGGTAGGCGTTCTGGAAGGTGTCCGTGCGGAGCTTGTCGACGGCCCGGATGCGGGCGTCGGCCATCGCGGCCCGCCACTGCATGAGGGTGGCATCCTCCTGCCGCCTGCGTTCCGCCGCGGCTTCCTCCTACGCACGCTGGTACGCGAGTCGTGCCTGTTCATCGGCGGTGGCGCTGGCCTCAACGTCCCGGATGACCTGCCGGAGCCGCTGCTCCAGCCGGGCGCGTTTGGTGTCGGTCCAGGTGTCTCGCTTGTCGTAGCCGTCCCGGGCGATCTCCAGGCGAAGTCGTCCCGAGGCGACCGTGTCGAACTCGGGAGGCCTCATCCACGGGCGACGACGTAGATCCCGCAGTTCCTGGGTGGTGGGCACGTGCTGGACCTGTCGTACTCCTCGGTGAGGGTGACCGCCCGGCGGGCCTGACCGATCTGCAGGTACGCCCGCGGGTGTTTCGTCTTGGTGTTGACGCCCACCCGGTGACCGCGTTTGCTGGCCTCGGCGGCGAGCAGACGGATCAGCTGCAACGCACGGGGCAGCGACTCCTGGGTGACATTGATGTTCGTCGGGTCGGCGTCGAGGGCGGCAAAGACGCGTGCCGGGTCGGTGGTGTCGCTGGGTCGCGGCGGCGGAGATGGCGCGCGTTCTGCGACGCGCTCGAACAATCCGCCTCGCTAGACGACGACCCGCCACCGCGAGCAACCGCGTCGCTTGGATTGCCTGGGGCCGGACCACCGCCGACCGTATCGATCCCACCGCCGGCAGCACCGGCCTCACCGCCGTGCCGTTCGACATGACGCCCGGACCCGACGACCTCCGTCCGTACGTCGGCAACTGGAGCCCACACGAGCCGCGCCACGAATACCGGTACGAGCGCGACGAGGAACTCCTCGTGGACGCCCGACAGCAAGGCGACACCTGGCACCACGGGATGCGCGGACGACCAACCTGGTGGCGAAGACACTGATAGAACAATCCTGGTGGCCGACGGTTTCGGCCACCAGCCGGCGAACCGGGGCGATCCGTGTCAGCGCGAGGTGAGCCAGTCCAGCGCGTCGCCGTACGCTGTCATGACCGACACGTGCCCGTCGTCGGGTCGCGGCCAGCGGGTCGCGTCCGGCAGCACCGTCATGAGCCGCTCGCTGTGCTGGACGGGCACCATCCGGTCCTGGTCGCCGTGGACGACCAGCACTGGCACCGCGATGTCCGCCGGGTCGAAGCCCCACGGCGATACGTACGCGAGGTCGTCGTCGACCTGACCGACCACACCCCCCTCGGCGGCCCGGCCGGCATCCTCGCCGAGCGCCGCCCACGGCCCGTTCAGCGCCGCCCAGTCCGCGTCGGTGAACACCGCCGGATCGAACTGCGCGCTCTCCGCGTGTCGCAGCCGGGCCTCGCGCCCCTCGAGCGCCGCGCGCAGCGCACCGTCGTCGGCCATGCCTTCGAACCAGAAACGCTCGTTCGTGTACGGCGTGAGCCCGGCGAACGTGGCGACCGCGCTCACCAGGTCGGGCAGCAGGGCCGCGCAGGCGAGGGCGTGCGGCCCGCCACCGGAGGCGCCCATGACCGCGAACCGCTCCACGCCGAACGCGTCCGCGACGGCCGCGGCATCGTCAGCGGCGGAGGCGACGTCCCGCCCTGGCACTGGCGTTGACCCGCCGTAGCCCGGCCGCGCGTACGTCACCAGCCGCACGCCCCGCTCGACCGCCCCGGCGAGCTGCGGCGCGAGGATCGCCCCGGTGTGCGGGGTGCCGTGGTGCCAGAACACCACCGGCCCGTCGCCCCCGCTGTCGTACGCCCGCAGCATCCGCCCGCCCGCCACGTGAAGATCCCGCTCGATCACCATTCGGCGAGCGTACCCGTGCGCGGACGTCCTCATGATCGAGCAGCAACCGCCGGAGAAACTCCCGGGACTGGTAGCCAACAGACGGACGACTTGATCGCCAGCGTCGATGTCATAGGTTTCCTGTGCCAACGACGCGACGGCGCATTGCCAGGTATGTGTCTCCGGTCGCGGCCTCGAGGAAGCCGGTCAGGCCACAGCCGCATTTCTGCTCGTCTCCGGCCGCCTGCCGGTCGAGGTGGTGTACGCGATGCTCGTCGACGCCCACCTGCACACCCCGGTCGCCGAACGGCTCCAGTCCTCACGCCCCCAGCACCTTCGCAGGCGGCCCGGCCCGTCACGCCAGCCCCAGCGGCGTTGTTCTCCGCGCCCGGCGATCTGGACACCCCGGCGCCGTTCGCCGCTCCGCCGGCGAGGCGAGGTCGCGCACGCCGAGCCGGTCGCCACGACTCATCGGCGTCGCGCGGCACGTAGGGAGGCACGCGGCTGTGCATGGTCCGGCCGGCGACGTCGTGCGAATACGTCTCCGCCGGGTGGACTCGCAGCGCCAGCGGGTCGTCGAGGTCCCGCACGCGCGGCGGCCGGCCACCCGGGGCACTGACCAGGAGACTGTCCGGGAGCGCCGCCCGGTGCTCGGCGTGCCGGTCGAGCAGAGCCCGCCCGCGTGCGCCGGCGATGCCGAAGACTGCGCCGCAGATCGAGGCCAGCACGAGCACCCACGGATTGCGGGGCCACAACGCCACGGCCAACCCGGCGGCCGCGACGACCGGCGCGGAGACCGCCAGCAGCGTCCTGGCTGCGGGAGTCTTGCAGGTTAGGGCGGTCATCTGCCTCGGGTCTCGCATCTCAGACGCCGCCGGAAATATCGGTCTGCGTGCGGACAGAGCCGGGCTAATCCACCCTCGAACAGGCGAGCAACCTAGGAGCAATCCAGATCCACAATAGACAGACGTGCCGCACATTTTCGCAGGTAAGCCACGATGCGACACGACTCGCAATTACGATTCATGATGAATAAAAGTCCGAAGTGGACGATCAACTTGCTCAAGTTCAATCATAGCAAGGAAAATTCCGTGGATAGCGACTCGCGTCCCGTGCAGTCCGGCCCTGTCCGTGCTGGGTGGCGAACATTCGAGCAACCACCGAGCAACCCAACGTCCTTCGCGTTATGGTCCACTGCACTCATGCCGAGAGGGGTGCGTCGCCTATCGTTCGGTTTCGTTGAACTCCAGGACCTCTTTCATCTCCTCGATTCCCCGCTCGACCCGGCCCCTTACCGCATCGGCCATGGCATGCGGCAGGACGTCGGTCAGCCAGACGAGCCGGCTGTGATCGCCCTCGTCGAACACCTGGAACGCCGCGTGGTGGTAGGTCAGCGGCAGCCGTTGCCCCTCGGTCACCGTGTACGCCATCCTGCGGATGGTGTGGTCGATCGCCAGGATGAGTTCGCGGACCCGCGCCCCGTCCGGCATGGTCAAAATGCGGACGTCGCCCTCGATCCGGGTATCGGCCACTCGGCCGGGAAGCAGTCGCCGGTGTACCGCACCGACATCCGCGACGGCCTCCCACACTCGCTGCGCCGGAACATCAATGGTGGCTTCGACACAGACCGTGGCCATGATTGACACTTCCCATCGTTGCTCGGAGGCAATGCCAGCTGCCGCAGCCTATAGGTGCCGCTCACCCAAATCGCAGGAAGGACTGACGCGCTCCGGATCTGGCATCCCGCTCTGCGCGTCCACGCCGGCTGCTGTACCTGAGCATGGATCAAGTGTTCGGCAGGGTGGTGTGGCTGTCGCGCGGCGACGCTGCCAAGACTGCAGGACTGTACGAGGTCGCGGTCCTGCGCCGACAGGCCGGCCGCGACCGTCGTGGCCGGACCGGGCAGTGCTGTCCGCGTTGACCCGGCTGGTTGCGCGGGCATCGCCTCGTCACGCCCGCCACGCTGCTGGCTTGGCACCGCCGGTTGGTCCAACACCGGTGGGCCTACCCGAACCGGCCAGGCCGGCCGCCGATCAGCGCCGAGGTTCGGGATCTGGTCCTGCGGCCGGCGCGGGGGAACCCAGACTGGGACACCGCCGCATCCAAGGCGAGCTGGTCGGCCTCGAGTTCCGGGTCGGTGCCGGCACGATCCGCCGGATCCTGGCCCGCACACGGACCGGGCCGGCGCCGCGCGGTGTGGACACCAGCTGGCGACGCCTCCTCCGGACTCAGGCACACGGGCTGCTGGCCACCGATTTCTTCCACCTCGACACCATCGCGCTGCGGCGAATCTCCGTGTTGGTGGTGATGGAGGTGGTCACCCGCGCACACTGCCGATCGCCGTGGAGGTGTGCTGGTCTGGCCGATGAGCATGCGCTCGGTCCGAGTCGATGGCGTTGTATCTCCGGCAAGTCGTGCGCGGATCGCCGAGCAGTCTGATCGGCCTCGCCGTCGTCGCGGGTCAGTTGCCGCCGATACCGGTGTCCATGACCTTTGCGGACGCCTTCACCTCGGCGCGCTTGGTCTGCTTGCCGCCGATCGTAGTGATCGTGTAGGTGTGCGTCTCGACGCTGCCAACCGGGCCGCCGCAGGAGAACGTGAACGTCTCGGTGCCGCTGGCCGGGTAGTTGCCGTAGCTGCCGGGCAGCTCCGGGTTGTCCACCGACAGCCCCACGCCGGTCGCGCCGGTGACCTTCCACTTGATGATCACCGGTACCGCGTCGGCGCGGAACACGGCCGTGCCTTCGGGGCATTTGGGTTGCTGCACGATCTTGAACTCGACGATCTTGGTCGTGCCGCTCGGCTTGCTGTTCTTGGTCGGGCTCGGCTTCAGCGACGACGTGGCACCGGCCGGCACCAGCGACGGCGAGTCGGACGGTGTTTCGGCCGTGTCGGAGGAGCAGCCGGTGGTACCCAGCGCGGTGAGCGCGATCGCGGCGGCGGCCATCGAAAGGCGGACGGTCCTGCGGTTCATGGTGTACCTCCCGGCAGCAGGCGTTTGGTTGACACATCTGACGTTAGGGGCGCCCCCACCCGGACTGATCCTGGATTCGTGCCACATCCGGCAACTGCGGCCGCGGCGGCGTCCGCTGTGCCGCTGACAACGCCTCGAACCTTCCGCACGGATCGTCACTATCCGCGTGCGGCTGCCTGTCGCCGTCGCATGAGCTGGCGAGATCGCTCGAAGCATTGGGGGCTGGGCGGCCGGTCGGCACACCGACGCCTATCCGGTGGAGCACTTGATCAATTCACCCATTAGCCGAGAAAGCGGATGCCAACGCGATGACGTCACTGCGTCAACAGACGGTAGACGATCGCGCCGGAGAAGAGCGCGAACAGTGCGAGCGGTACCCACCAGTCGGGGAATCGGCTGCGGGTGTGGCGCGGGCCTTCGGCGGTCTGCCGCTCGGCGGCGATCACACCCAGGCGGTCCACCAGGTCCTGACCCTTGGAACCGCCGGTGTTCAGCAGCGAGTCGGAGAAACCCCAAGCCCGGACTCGTTTTCCTGAGCCCAGAGTGATGCGGACCGAGAGCAGGTCGAGGTGAATCGACGCCACGTCGCGGTAGGCGATGCGTTCGACGGTCAGCAGGTTGACCACCTCGAAGTGGTCGAGCCGGGCCGTCAGCTGCGTGCGGAAGCCAATACGGAAGCAAAGCCAGCCCATGACCGCGAAGAAGGCCGCGGCGCCGAAGTCAAACGGCAGCCCGGCCAGGCTCGGCCCGGACATCTCCAGCGGGACGGCCACCACCACGCACAGCAGAAGCAGCCGTCCGATCCAGCGATCGGCGATGCCGTAGAAGACCCGGTCCTTGCCCTTGCGCCCTATCGGGTCATCGTGCACGCTTCACCTCTTCCGTCACCGTGGTGGCCCGCCAGGTCACCGGTTCGCGAAACGTAGCAAAGGCCGTCTGTAGCCCGGACCGGAGAAGGCCGGACAGAGAAGAATCCTCACGGAAGACGACGTGCCACGGGTCACGATCATTTTGCGGCCGGTGCCGGGGTTCGCCGTGGCTGGTTACTTGGGCAGTCGGTTGAGTTGGGTTTCGGCGGCCTGGCGTACGGTCGCATCGGGGTCGTCGGCAAGGCGGCGAAGGATGTCGCTGACGTTGTTGGGCGCGAGGTGGTGTGCGACGGTCGCGACGCGTTGACGGACCGTGGGGTCGGGGTCGTTCGCCAGTTGGGCTACGAGCGGTGCCCAACGCGATGAGTGATCGTCGACGGTCGCGAGCCCGCTCAGGGTGGCCGCTCGTACCGTCGCATCGTCGTCTTGCGACAACAGCATGAGTCGCGGTGCGACCCGGGGATCGGAGTCGGCGGCCTTGGCGAGCGCTTTCGCGGCCTGAGCTCGCAGCCGCGGATCCTGATTGCTGGCCTCTGCGAGCAGTGCGTCGACCGCGGTCGGGCTGCCGACCGAGCCGAGGGCGTCGCGGGCCTGGTCGCGGACACGACGGTCCGGATCGTCGAGCAGCCGCAGCAACGCCGGCGTTGCCGCAGCGATACTGAGCCGGCCGAGTGCGTACGCCACCCGTGCCCGCACCTGCGGTACGGAGGACCAGTCGGGGCCGCCACGCCGGATTCGCCCTGCAACCGCACGGGCCCGTATGAAGTCGTGATCACGTGGCTGGGAAAGGACTGGACGGGATGATGCTCGGCTTGTAGCTTGCAGCTGACCGCGACACCACCCGAGGAGGTGAGACCCATGAACGCTGTATCGATGTGGGTGCTCCCCCTCCCCGTCACGGTCGGGCGATTGACGTAGGTGTCGCCGGGAGCGCCTCGCCAACAAGGCACTCCCGAAAGGTCAACACCTATGCACCCTGTGCAGTTCACTGCCGAGCCGTCGTCGAACGATGTGGTCGAGGTCCCCGGACTCCCATCGCCGGCCTCCGGCGCCGATCGCGCGCCCCTCATCTTCGATGTAATCATTGCCGGGTGCGGGCCGACCGGTGCGATGCTGGCCGCCGAGCTGCGGCTGCACGATGTGCGGGTACTCGTCCTGGAGAAGGAAACCGAGCCCGTGTCGTTCGTCCGCATAGTCGGTCTGCATATTCGCAGTCTCGAACTGATGGCCATGCGCGGGCTGCTGGAGCGCATTCTCGAACACGGAAGACGGCGTCCGGCCGGCGGCTTCTTCGCCGCCATCACCAAACCCGCGCCCGAGGGCCTGGATTCCGCGCACGCCTATCTGCTGGGCATCCCGCAGCCGGTCATCGTTCACCTGCTCGAAGAACATGCGATCGAACTGGGTGCGCAGGTCCGGCGCGGTTGCGCGGTGGCCGGTCTCGAACAGGACGACGAGGGTGTGACCGTCGAACTGGCCGACGGGGAGCGGGTGCGTTCGCGCTATCTCGTCGGCTGTGACGGCGGGCGCAGCACGGTGCGCAAACTGCTCGGCGTCGGCTTCCCTGGCGAGCCCTCGCGGAACGAGACGCTGATGGGCGAGATGGAAGTAGGTGTGCCGCAGGAGGAGATCGCCGCCAAGGTGACCGAAATCGGCGAGACCGAGAAGCGATTCAGCCTCAGGCCCTTCGGCGCAGGCGCCTATCAAGTCATCGTCCCCGTCGCGGGAGTCAGCGGTCGCGCGGCACCGCCCACCCTCGAGGACTTCAAACACCAGTTGCGCATCATCGCCGGAACCGATTTCGGCGTACATTCCCCGCGCTGGTTGTCCCGTTTCGGCGACGCCACCCGGCTCGCCGAACGTTATCGGGTCGGGCGGGTGCTGCTGGCCGGCGATGCGGCACACATCCATCCACCCATCGGCGGACAAGGCCTCAACCTGGGCGTTCAGGACGCATTCAACCTCGGCTGGAAACTGGCCGCACAGATCCGCGGCTGGGCGCCGGACACACTGCTGGACACCTACCAGGCCGAGCGTCATCCGGTCGCCGAGGATGTGCTGGACAACACCCGCGCCCAGATGGAACTGCTGTCCACCGAACCGGGCCCGCAGGCCGTGCGCAGGCTGCTCACCGAACTGATGGACTTCGACGCGGTGAACCGCTATCTGATCGAGAAGATCACCGCGATCGGCATCCGCTACGACTTCGGCGCAGGTCCCGACCTGCTCGGCCGCCGCCTGCGCGACATCGAGGTGAAACAGGGCCACCTGTACGGGCTGCTGCATCGCGGCCGCGGCCTGCTGCTGGACCGCACCGAACGCCTCACCGTCGGCGGCTGGTCGGACCGGGTCGATTACCTCGCGGATCCCACCGCGGTACTGGATGTTCCGTGCGTCCTGCTACGCCCCGACGGCCACGTCGCCTGGATCGGCGACGATCAGCAAGACCTGGACGACCACCTCTCCCGCTGGTTCGGCAAGCCCGCCAACTGATTCCGCCTGAGCAACCGAAAATGAATGCGAAGTTCGCGCCGGACATCCGCTCGACCAGTCACCGCGCTGCGTGGCCGGGGCAAAGACGGCTCGCGGTTCCTTGACCGTGCTGTCAGGGTGCGGACCAGCCGTTGGCCCGGCTCGGCACCGACGGCTCCGACGGTGTCTGCGGTGCCAGGATCGGCACCGGGCCGGGCCACGTGCCCCACGATTCCCACGGGGTGTTGCGGCGGGCGTGGGTTTCGCGGAGGTACCGCTCGGAGCGTGGATCGGCAAGCCCGGTCAGCCCGATCAGCGTCGCCACGATCCCGGCGACGCCGAGCACGAGCAGAGCCAGGCCGACCGGGGCGGGCACGCCGTCGGCTTCCGCGTACCGGCCCAGGCCGATCATTGCCGTCTCGGCGTCCTGGGACACCGCCAGCCAGTGGCCGACGAGCAGGATCCCGCCGCCGGCGCGGGCCAGGTTGGCCGCGGCGAGCCGGCCGGCCCGAGCGACGGCTGCGGCAACCACCGCCCAGACCGCACCGACCACCATGACGGTGCCGAAGAGCGCGAATCCCACGAGCGCGGCCGGGTCAGCGGTGACCAGGCTGTCCAGGGCGATCGCCCCGGCGAATGAGACGATCCCCAGCGCGCCGCCGGCACCGAACCACCACACGCTGCGCCGCAGCGGCGCGGGCGCGCCGTCCGTCCGCACGAGGGCACCGTAACCGGCCGGGTCCGGCGCGGCGGTGGAAGCGGCGAGCGCGCCCGGATCGGCGGGCGGCGTTGCGGGATGGGCGAGGGCGCGGCGGGTGACCGGGACGCCGAGGCAGATCGCCGTGACGGTGAGCACGCCGATGGTGACCGCCGTGGCCGCGCCGGCGATCCACGGCGACGGCCCGATCCAGATGTCGTACCCCTCGGGGTTCAACATGAAGTAGTGCGTCGCGCACACCACCAGGGCCAGGGTGGTGCCGGTGCCGGCCAACCAGACCAGCGCGCGGCGGCGCGGCGGGCCAGCACCAGCCCGGCCGTCGCGAGCAGGCCGATCGCGAACAGCACGGCGGGAACGCCCACGACGAGTGCGCCCGCCGAGACCCAGGCGTGCAGGTACGGCTCCACGCGGGCGTTACGCACGCCGACGGAGGTGGCCCACAGCACGGTGACCACGCCGGAGACCGCGGGGACGACGGCGATGAGGCCCGCCACCAGCGGGACACGCGACGCACGAGACATCCCCGCAACGTATCTGACCTGCGGCAACAGCGGCAGAGCCGTCTGGACAGGCAATACCAGCCAAAGTCACCGCGACGTTCCCGCCATGCGCAAGTACACGCGCCTGGCACTGCAGGCTCCTGAACGACCGGTCGGCATCCTCATCCGCGGCAGCTCGCATGCGCTCCCATCGGTGCGGTCCTTGCTGTGCGTAGCGGGGCCTCGCGGGCGGTCACGTCCGGCCGTCGTGCCGGGCCCGCGAACCGTACAGTGGTCGGATCGACAGGTGTCGGATGTACCCGCAGCACCAACTGGACGCTGCCCAGCAGCGCGTCGAGGCTGAACGGCTTGACCATGTGATGTACAGCACCGGCCGTCACCCCGCTGCGCACGACGTCGGGCTGGGACAGCGCGGAGAGCAGCATCACCGGGATGTGCGCCGTCTCCGGGTCGGTCTGCAGCCGCTCGCAAGCGGTCAGCCCGTCCTGACCCGGCAACATGATGTCCAGAATGACCAGGTTCAGCAGGCAGGCGACAGCGGCCACTCCGTTGTCGGTCTCGATGACCTCGAAGCCGGCCCTGACCAGCTTGTACGCGGGTTGTCCGTCTCCAGGCTGTTCTCCCCGGTGCCGTGCCGCAGCGGTCCGGTTGCCGGTCAGTTGCCGAGGAGATCCCAGCGGTTCCCGGCGATGTCGAGGAACACGGCGACGGTGCCGTAGCCTTCGGTGCGCGGCGGCCGGACGAACTCGACCCCGTGGTCGAGCAGCCGGCGGTACGTACTGTTGAAGTCGTCGACCCGCAGAAAGAACCCGACCCGCCCGGCGACCTGGTCCCCGACCACGAGGTGCTGCCGCTCCCCGTCGGCCCGGGCCAGCAGCAACCCGGTCCCGCCCCCGGGCGGCCGGACGACCACCCACCGCTTCGCTCGCCCGTCGGTGGTGAGGGCGGGTGAGTCCTCGGCAAGTTCGAACCCGAGGGTGTCGACGAAGAAACTGATGGCGGGGTCGTACTCCTCGACAACAAGCGTGACAAGATCAAGCCGCATACCAGCAGGCTAAACGCTACGGGGGATACTCGTGTGTGGGGTGGGAGTGGGATGCGCTACTCTGTAGCGGCTGCCACGGTTGGGGCAGCACCGGGACGTAGCGCAGTTTGGTAGCGCACTTGACTGGGGGTCAAGGGGTCGTGGGTTCAAATCCCGCCGTCCCGACAGCGCAAGGGTTTTCGCAGGTCACAAGCCTGCGAGAGCCCTTTTTTCGTGTGTGAGCAGTTCGTCGAGGTCGAGCACGCCGCTGTTGGACCCCTTGACTCGACGGGTGACGAGATGCCCCTGCTCAAGATCGAAAAGCTCACCGAAGGCCTCGCCGGGGACTGGCCCGGACACCTCCGTGACTGGGACCGGACCCTGCGCGCCGCCAACCATCCGGAGACCACCCGCTACAACTACCTGCTCGCCGCGGCACAACTCGGCCGGTATCTCGGCGAGCATACCCCGGACCCTGACGCTGTCGACGCGGCCGAGGATCCGACCGACGTGACGAAGGCGCACATCGAAGCGTTCCAGGCGTGGGTGATCGAGACCCGTTCCGCCGTGACGGCCTTGAACAAGCACAAGGGTCTGCAGCAGTTCTTCAAGTACCTCGTCGACGAGGACGAGATGGACCGCTCGCCGATGGACCGGGTGAAGCAGCCGAAGACGCCGCGCAAGCTCATCCCGATCATCCGCGACGACGACACCAAGAAGATCCTCGACAGCTGCAAGAGCACCCGATTCGAGGACGTCCGCGACGAGGCCATCGTCCGGCTGTACTACAACACCGGCGCCCGGCTGTCGGAGGTCGCGAATCTGCGCGTGTACGACGTCGACCTCGACAAGGACTGGCTGCACTACCGCGGCAAGGGATCGAAGGACCGGAGAGTGAGGTTCGGGCCGAAGACTGGCCGGGCGATCAGCCGGTACCTGCGTACACGCAACCGCCACCCTGGCTTCAGCTCACCCGAGCTGTGGCTCGCGCTGCGAGGTGGTCAGCCGCTGTCAGCGAACGGAATCAAACTCATGTTGCGGCGGCGTGGCGTGCGGGCCGGCGTCGAAGGTGTCCACGCCCACCGATGGCGGCACAACTACGCGCACGAGTGGAAGCTCGCGGGCGGCGACAGCGGTGATCTCATGCTGCTGCTCGGCTGGACATCCGACGACATGCCCCGTCATTATGGCGCCAGCGCTGCGGCCGAACGAGCTCAGCAGGTCCAGGTTCGGATGGGCATCGGTGAACGTGTCTGACTCCGGCCAGCCCCACAACTCCGTCGGCATGACACCTCAGCAGCGCACGCGGCGCGATCGGATCGCGGCACATGCGTCCTGGGCCAACACCGCGGACCGAACATCCCGGACGGCACCGGCCACGTCGGCGTTCCTAGCGCGCTTCGAGCGACAGGTAGACCCACTCGGCAATCTGCCGGAGGACGTCCGCCGGACCATGGCGGAACACGCCAGGAAGGCGTATATGCTCCAGCTCGCCGAACGCTCCGCACGAGCCCGACGCGCTGCCGTGCGCGACAAGCGCCAGTAGACCCTACGACTTGTAATCGGAAGGTTGGGGGTTCAAGTCTCCCCGTCGGCTCTTATCCAGTGTTGCCGTTCACGCTGCTCAGGTGCCGTTTTCCATGCTTCTTCCTGGATGGATCGAATGGGATGATCTTGGCGGATGTCGCGCTGGTAGCAAGATCGGTAGCGAAACCCTCGGAAACTCCATCGGCATCCGCCTCTTTCTGCTGGTCTGCAGGGTTGGGCGCTGGAACCGGGGTCGGTACCGGCGCCGCGGGCGGGGCCGCACCCTGGGCGCTGCCGTCTGAGCCGTACAGCAGGTCGCTGAGTCGCCGGGTGGCTTCGACCCGCAGTTCGTCGATGACGTGCTGGTACCGCTGCACCATCCGCCGGTCCGACCAGCCCATGACCGCCATGACCGTCTGCTCGTCGATGCCCTGCAGCAGCAGCATCGTCGCCGCGGTGTGCCGGCCGTCGTGGACTCGCGCGTCACGGACGCCCGCCTCGCGCAGGATCTCCTTCCATTCCAGCCAGTCGGACTTGGCGTCGATCGGGCTCCCGTCGGGGTGACACCAGACCAGGCCGAACTCCACCCAGGCGTCGCCGGCTGCTTCCCGCTCCAGATCCTGCACCTGCTTGTGGGCTTCGAACTGGACGCGCATGCGCCGGTCAAGCGCAATGCGGCGCTTACCGGCCTCGCTCTTCGGGTCCGTGAATACGACCCCGCCGCCGACGCGCTTCGGGCACCGGTGCCCGTGCTTGGTGCACCCGGGCTGACACACTTCCTTGCACGTCTTCTTCTTGCGGTGCCGGGCGCAGTCGTCGCTCGGCATACGCTGCGGGCAGCGGTCGACCCGCTGCTTCGTGCAGTCCTCCGGCTTCTTGCCGCACCCGTGCTGCCAGCGAACCGGGCACGGTCTCGTCCGGCAGAACCGCGCCGCGCAGGCAACCGGATCTTCGCAGCCGTGCTCCCATTGCCGGCTGCCCGCCTGCCGACGTACGACCATCCAGCCACCGGCCAGGTCCAAGCCGACGGGCTTGTCCTTCGTGGATTTGGATGGCTTCATCCACGGCAGGCCGAGCGCTTCGCCCTGACGCAGGCCAAGCGGCATCGCGATTGACCAGCGTGTGCCGTTGCGGCGCCGCTCGCAGACATCGAGGATCGCCTTGACCTCGGAGACGAGGAGCGGGGTGACCTCCTCGCTGACGAGTTTGGGTCGCCATGTCATCAGCTCGATCGGGCTGCGAGGGATGATCTTTTCCTTGACGGCCCAGTTGAGCGCGGCACGGAGTGTCCGGAAGACCAGATGGACGCCGCCGGGGTTGAGTCCGGGTGCGCGCTCACCGGCTTCCGGGTCGCGCCGAATGCCTTTCAGGAAGCGTTCGATCGCTTTCGGCTGTTCCAGCAAGAGGTTGACCCGCCACTCGCCGATGCCGGGGATGAGCCAGTTGTGTACGGCCGGGCCATACGAGTTGTGGAAGGTCTTGTAGCTCCATTCTTCTTCGTGTGCCGACATCCACTCGGTCAGTAGGGTGGACAGTTTCGGTGGCACGCCGGCCTTGACGGTCCGGCCGGCTTGCATTTCGTCCGCGAGCTTGGCGAGCTTTGCGCGGACCTCGGCCTCGGTCTTGCCGCGGCGGTGGCGTCGATCTGGTTTGCCGTTGGGTTTGGTGCCAACGAGAAGGCTGCCTTGCCAGCCTTCTTTGCCGTGCCAGACGGAGAGTTCTTCCTTGACCTTGCCGGTGCTTGGTGCAGCCTTTCGAGGGCGCCCCACAATGCCGTCCTTAGCTGAATGGGGCATGGTGAGCCTAAGAGGTCCTAACAAAAATGATCTGCCTGGTGTCGATGCCCCGATGTCCGTGATCTACAGTGTCGGGCGTGCGGAAGGGACAACAGCCACCGTGGATCGTGCCCGATGGCTTATGGGAGCGCATCGAGCCGCTGCTACCGGTGAAGACGCGTTCCTTCCGCTACCCCGGCCGCAAGCCGCTACCGAACCGGAAAGTGCTGTGCGGCATCCTGTTCGTGCTGTACACCGGCATCCAGTGGGAGTTCCTGCCGGTGCGCCGTGAGGCGCTGTGTGACCGTGTGGGGGTGAGAGACCTCCGCCGTTGGCCTGTCGCAGCAGGTTGATTGAAGCTGAGGGCAGCTCGGATCGGGTGGCGCCGGGACGGGTGGCAAGCGGCCCTGACAAAGCCGGGATATGTCAGCACTGTCAGATGGCGTGTGCCCGGCGAGCGTGGGTGGAGAGGAGTACGTGAGGAACCGGCGTGTAAAGCCCTTCATAATTCCCACCGGCTCGAACCTGACGGATGTGGGCCGGGCGCGGTGCGCACCGCCGCCAGTGGTGGCGGGAACTTCTGGGGCGAACAGGTAGTAGCTTCCGGGAGGCCACGAGGAAGTCTGCGGCGTACTCGTGGCGATGCCGCTGGGGCAGAGTCGGGCTCCTCCTCCGCTGAGCGGAACACAGTGAACACGGGAACCGTCCGACGCCAACTCCGCACCAGTCGGGTATCCAGCGCGGCTGGGTGGATAGGTGCGTCGACCGCCGAACGGGTCGGGCGGGGCGGAGTCGTCGTAGTACTCCGAGCCAGGGAAAGCCTGGCAGCCGGTAGAGGCATGCGGTGAGGAAGCTGGTCTCGCCGTCCTCGGTTTCGCGTTCGCGTTCGAGCAGGTCGAGGTCCTGGTTGCCGAGGGCGAATGCCCAGTCGGCGACTGCTTCCGGATGCGCGACGATGTCGGTGCTGAGGTGGGTGGAGACCGCGGCGGTGAGCTGCTGACCGTCGGTGTAGGGCTGCAGCGGGCGGTCGATGTTGAGGTAGATGGTGACCACGGCCACGGCGGGTCCTTCCTGGCGTGCGAGCACGCCGTTCCTGTCACACCTCTCGTCAGCGGCGTCGAGGCGCCGCCGCCGAGGTGCGGGGAATGTGCATGCGCGGCCCTGGGCGGTGTGCCGGGTCGGCTGCGCTGACCCGACGCGCGGACCGGGCGGATGGCCGTGGCCCGGTCAAGGCCACCCGCGTCCGTCTTCAAGTCGCCGGAAACGGCGTGAGCCGGGTGATGGCTCGGCTGCGGCGTGCGGGTGGGCCTTGCCGGGCGAGGCCACGGCCGGTACAAGCACAGCAGGGCAGCGCAGCCAGGACCGCACCGCCCCAAGTTGCTACTGCATCCCAATGCCGGGCACGGTGGTGATCCGGCAGGACGCGGCTACCAGCCGAAGGCCGGCAACAGGGTGGTGGTGTCGGCGTCGCTGTCGAACAGGATGTAGGCGCAGCCGTGCTCGCGGGCCAGCCGGACGGGGGTATGCAGGGGCTGCGGGTCAGCTGCGGGCAGCGGCACGCAGGAGGTGTAGGGCCTGTTCGGCGGCGTAGGCGCGGCCGTAGTGCCCCCAGCAGGCGTCGACCTCGACCAACGAGGACGGCCGAATGTGTCCACAGTGGAGGCACCGTTGGGCCGTTGTGCGGTGTTCGACGATGACGCCGTAGACGTCGCCGTCCAGCCACGCCTGCCACTCGTCGCGTTCGCCGGTCAGGTCGGTGATGGTGGTGATGCCGGCATGGGCGCGGTAGTCGCTGGTGTCGAAGGTGAGCACGGTGGTGTCGCCGGTCGTGGCGGCCGCGATGGCGGTGGTGCCGTGGGACAGCCGCAGGTAGCGGCTGAACAGGTCGTGATCGGTGAAGTGCTGCCAGGCGCGCCGGATCTGTTCGGCGCGCCGGTCCTGGTACACGTCGGCAGCGGCCTGCACATGCCCGCTGCTGCTGATGATTAGGGCGGGCGCGAGGGCGTCGCCCCAGGGTTCGCCGGCGTGGTCGTCGACGATCAGCCGGGCCCGCCAGCCCGGCAGGCGTCGGTCGGTCACTACATCGTTGTTGTCGTTCAGGTCCATGTGGGATCTCCTCACGGGGCAGGGGGCGGGATGCGGACCCGATCGGCTGCGACGGCGCGGCGGTGGGTCGCTGCCGTTGCCGGCCGGTGGGGCTGGTGCGCAGGACCTGCAGCTCGCCCGCCGCCGGCTGCGGGTGTTTGCGTCGGCGTCGTGTGCGCGGTGCTCCGGCTGGCGGGCGGTTCCCAGCACCCGTAGCCCAAGTGCCGGGTGTCGAAGCCGCCGTCGCGGCGGCGGACCCAGCTGCGCCGGCGGGCATGCCGACGCTGGCACCAGGCCGACTGGTGCAGTGACCCGGTCACGCAAGTCACTGTCCCGGCTGTGCAGGCCGCAGCTGGTCGGGTGTGAGGTGGTGGACGACGGTCCATTCGCGGTTGTCCGGGTCGCTGCTGGACCAGACGCCGATGGTGCCGGCTTCGAGGTCGATGCCGACCACGTCGGTGCCGTCGCGGTGTGGGTCGCCGATGGTCACCGTCACCGTCGCGTCCGGCAGGTCCGGGTCGACGTGCACCGTGACGTGGTCCCAGCCGGTGACCAGGCTGACCGCGACGCCGGCCGCCGGGTCGTGCTCGTCGCACGAAGCTGGATGCTGGTCGGGGGCCGCGGCCGACGAGAGGAGTGCAGCGTCGCCGAACAGGGTGCTGCACGCCGCGACGGCGGCGTTGATCCGCGCCGCGACCGCGGCGAGAGCCTGCACGGCAGCGTCGTGCGCGGTGGCCGCCACCGTGCCGGTCTGCGACAGGTACGGCTCCGGAACCAGGTCAGCTGCGGCCAGGTGGCCGGTGCTGAGCTCGAGAGGCCCGTAGCGGAAGGTGAGGACCCCGCCGCCATCGTCGGCGCACTCGTCCTGTGGGTCGATCGTCGGCCAGAGCGTGATCGCGGATACCGCCGGGTCGACGCGCCAGATGTGCTCCGGCAGCGGCCGGTCCAGCAGCGCCTGGACGCGGAAGGCCGCGCTGTCGTCGCGGTCGCTGCTTTCGTATCGGGTGGTGACCAGGCCGGGGAGTGTGTGTCGGGTCTGCGGGTCGGTGAACCAGGCGGTGAACGCTGTGGGCTGGAAAGCGACGGCGGGCCCGGTGACGGGCCGATGGGCGATGACGCGCGCCGTGGTGCGTTGGTGGACGTGCAGACGTGCCGCGACCTCCGCGTCCTCCAGGTCCTGGCTGCTGGTGATGTAGCAGTAGACGTCGGCGAGGTTGTCGGTGCCGCTGCGCGACGGCAGCAGATACACGTAGCGAGCGTCGTGCAGACCCATGATGTGCCAGCCAACGCTGTAGCCGTCTGTCTACGGGTACGCCGTGACGGGGCCGACGAGGTCCAGAGTTGCGGTCGCCGTGATGACGTCCGGGTGGTGATCGTCTGCGGTGTCGGGTCGGCTGTACGCGGTGATGGTCAGCGGCTGGCCGTTGCCCGGGTCGGTCGGCACGTCGAGGTACACCAGGTCGGTAAGTCCGTAGCGGGTGGCGCGGAACCCCGCTCGGCCGGGCGATGCTCCTGGATGTTGTGCCGCGCGTCGAGCTCGGCCACCACCGCCTTCGGCGCGCGGGCGGTGAACTCCGCGACCATCTCGTCCGGCAGGTAGCCGCCGGTCGCCCGGACCAGCAGCACCGGCACCGTCATTGCCGCCAGCGCCGGCCACAGCCCGGTGTGGTCGACCGGGACCGGAGCGGCGCCGGCAGGCGGGCTGCCGAAGTGGTGCTTGAAGACCACCGAGCCGTCCTCGCGCACCCGGGTGTTGAACCAGACGCCCCGGTCCAGTGCCGGGCCGGGCTCGGCGATGCCCGCCTCGACCGCGAGCCGCGCCACCTGGGCCCGCGACGCGAAGACCAACGGCCCGGCCAGGAACGAGCGCACCTGCCGCACGTCCTGGGCCCGGATGCCCGGGGTCACGTCGACGAGGACCACCGTGCTCACCAGGTCGGGCCGCAGCGCGGCCACCGCGAGCGCGGTGAGGCCGCCGAGCGACTGCCCGACCAGGATCTGCGGTCGGCCGCCGGCGAGCTCCTCGACGGCCGCCGCGACCGCCGGGGCGATCGTGCCCGGGGCGTAGTCGAAGTCGTCGCGCCAGTCGGATTCGCCGTGCCCCGGCAGGTCCAGCACGAGGGCCGGCCGGCCCAGCGCCCGCACGGTGTCGTCCCACGTGTGGGCGTTGAGCGCGGCGCCGTGCAGGAACGTGTACTGCGGCTCGTCGCCCCACACCAGGGCGCTCACCCGCCCGCCGTCCGGCCCGGCCGCCACCCGGCGCGCCCCGGCCGGCGGGTCGGCAACGGCCGAGAAGTGCGTGACCGGCCGCTCGAGCCGCTCGCCGTCGACGGTGATGTCGACGGCCTCGTTGTAGAAGGCGATCCGGTCCCGGATCGCCGCGACCGCCGGCAGCGGGTCCGGATAGGACCAGGCCACGTCCGGCGGGGCCGAGCCCGGTGCGCGCAGCGACCAGTAGCGGGCCCGGCCCTTGTACGGGCAGCCGGTGCTCGAGGCGGTCTCCTCGAAGAGCTCCAGGCGGACGTCGGACGGCGGCAGGTAGTACCGGATCGGCAGCCCGGTCTCGAAGACGAGTACCGGGTCGCGGCTGTCGGCCACCACCACCCCGTCGACCGAGACGACCACGTGGCGGCTGCTCGGGATGGCGTCCACCCGCTTGTACGGGTCCCGCGGGTGGACGAAGATCTCCTCGTCCTCCTCGAACCACCCCTCGACGGCCGGCACCGGGGCGCGGAACCAGGCGAAGGCGAGGTGGCCGGCCAGCTCCGGGTCGGCGAAGCGCCAGGCGGCGTTGGCGGCCACCTCACCGCCGTCGGCCAGGTCGTACCAGGTCGCGCCGGCGCCGTGCGGCTCGCCGGCCGGAGGGTCGGCGGCCGGGCGCAGCAGGTCGGTGCGCACGTCCGCCTCCGGGAAGGCGTAGAGCGGCACCGGCCGGCCGGGCTCCCAGACCAGCACCGGCCGGCGACTGTCGACGACGGTGACGTCGCCGCGGCGGCCGCGGACCCACCGCTCGCTGGGTTCCCACCGCGGAGCGCTCACACCGGCTCCTCGACGGCGGCCACGTAGGGGCGGCCCTCGCGGTAGGCGGCGACCTGCTCCGGGCGCCCGAAGACCTGCAGGTAGTCCTCGACCGAGCCGAGCGCGGCGCGGCCGACGTGGTGCGGGTCGAAGTCGGGCTCGCCGTCGCCGACGAACTCGGGCAGCGGCTCGACCACGGTGTCGAGACTGGGGTGCACGAAGACGGCGGCGGAGCGGCGGGTGACCGTGCCGCCGGCGACGACGCGGTGCCGGCCGGCGGCGAGCCGGCCGTTGGTCCAGTTGCTCAGCAGCGAGCCGCTGAAGACCTGTAGCGCGCCCGGGACGACCGGCACGGACGACCAGCCGCCGTCGGGGCCCTGAGCCTGCAGCCCGGCGTAGTCACCCTCCTGGTGCAGCACCGTGAGCACCGAGTTGTCGGCGTGCTCGAGCAGCAGCAGCTTCTCCTCGTCGGTCCCCGGGTCGGGACGGGTCCACGTCGGATAGTCGTTGACGACCAGGGAGGTGTACTCCGGGCCGGTCCACGGGAACACCGCGACGTCGACCCCGATGGCCCGGGCGTAGAGGCCGAGCACGCGCCGGGCGACGCCGACGAACGCGGCGCGGTAGGCGTCGGCAGCGGCCCGCAGCCCGGGCTCCTGGGCCGGCCAGACGTTGGCGTGCGCGAAGAGCGGGTGATACTCGGCCGGCACCCCGGCTGCGGACGCCTCGGCCGGGTCGTCGTACTGCCCGAAGCTGAACCGCTCCAGCTCGAGCCGGCCGTAGTCGTCGGGCCACTGCCGCCAGCCCCGGTAGGGGTGGCCGGTCGGGCTGGCGAGCCGCTCCTTCACCGCCCGGGGCAGGGCGAGGATGCGATCGACGGGGCGGTGGAAGTTGTCGATCACCTCGGCCGCCACGCCGTGGTTGGTCACCTGGACGACGCCGACCTGCTCGGCGGCGGCGCGGACGGTGGCCAGCTCCGGGCTGCCCGGCTCGGCGGCCAGCGCGGCCTCCAGATCGATGATGGGCACGGTGGTCATCGGTTTCCCCTCTCAGCCAGGGCCGCGGCGAGCTCGTCGGGGCTCACCAGCTGCGGCGGGTTCTTCAGGGCGGACAGCAGCGGCTCGGCCGCCGGCGGGGCGTCGACGAGCAGCAGCCGCCCGATCGCCTCCGGAGCGCGGGCCGCGATGTGCAGCGTGACGAGCGCGCCGAGGCCACGCCCGGCGAGCACCCGGTGGCGGGGCGCGAACGAGCGGATCGCCTCGAGCACGGGCCGGGCCAGCCGGCCCGGGAACGGCGTCGCGGACGTGGCGTTGGAGCGGCCGTGACCGGGCAGGTCGATCGCGGCCGCTGGAATGTCCACCGTGGACAGCAGGTCGTCGTAGGAGCGGGCGTCCTCGCCGGCGTCGTGCAGCAGGACGGTCTGCGGCGCGCCGGTGCCCCAGATGACGGCGCTGACGTGGCCGCCGGTGGTGACGTTGACCCAGCGGCGGGTCACGGCCGGTGGCGGGTCGGCTCGGGCGAGCAGGTCGGCGAACTCGTTCTCGACCGCTCGGACGGGCACTGCTCGGGCGGGTACGGTCATGCGCGGACTCCTCCGATCGGGGCCGGCGCCGCCCCGCGGGGGAGTGCGGCCGGCTCGAGGTGGCACCGCACGACGTGACCGGGCGCAGGCTCGGCCGCCGGCGGCGCGGTGGTGTTGCACAGCCCGGCGATCCGCCGGGTGCACGCGGTGAAGTAGCGGCAGCCGGCCGCCGGGGCCGTGGGCCCGGCGGGCACCGCGGACGGTTCGGCGCCGACGAGCGCGGCGGTGTAGGGATGGTGCGGGCCGGCGAGCACCGCGGCGGCCGGGCCGTGCTCGACCACCACGCCGCGGTAGAGCACGGCGATCCGGTCGGCCAGGTAGCCGACCACGGCCAGGTCGTGGGAGATGAACAGGTAGGCGGTGCCGGTCCGCTCGCGCTGCTCGGCCAGCTGCTCCAGGACGGCGGCCTGCACGCTCACGTCGAGCGCGGAGACCGGCTCGTCGCAGATGACCAGGTCGGGCGGGCCGGCGAAGCTGCGGGCGATGGCGACCCGCTGTTTCTGGCCGCCGGAGAGCGTGGCGGGGCGGCGGTCCATCAGGTCGTCCTCGACGCCTGGGCCGTCGCGGAGGATCCGACGAACGGTGTGGCTGGGGTTGAGCGAGGTGTCGGGGTCCTGGAAGACCATCTGGATGCGGCGGCGCAGCGCGGGAGTGCGGCGGGCGAGCGCGGCGGGCAGCGCCGCGCCGTGCAGGCGCAACTCGCCGGAGCCGTCCGGGTGCAGGCCGGCGATGGCCCGGGCCAGGGTGGTCTTGCCGCTGCCGGACTCGCCGACCAGGCCGACGACCTCGCCGGCGGCGACGGTGAGGTCGACGTGGTCGAGCACGGTGCTGCGGCCGTGGCGGCGGACCAGCCCGCGCACCTCGAGCAGCGGCGCGGCGGCCGGCGGGGGTGCGGACGGCTCGGTGGCCGCCGGTCCGGGACCCGAGGCCGGTGGGGCGGCGCCGGGGCGGATACAGCGCACGGCCCGGCCGGGCACGGTCCGCACGTCGAGGGCGGGCTCGGCGGCGGTGCAGGCGGCGTCGGCGACCGGGCAGCGGGGCGCGAAGGCGCAGCCGGGGAGGGCCTCGCCGGGTGCGGGCGGCCGGCCGGGGATCGGGGTCAGCCGGTGGATGCGGCGGGACTGCCCGAGGCGCGGGGCGCTGCCGAGCAGGCCTGCGGTGTAGGGGTGGGCCGGGCCGGCGAGCACCTCGGCGGCCCGGCCGGCCTCGACGAGCCGGCCGGCGTAGAGCACGCCGACCCGGTCGCAGTGCCGCCCGACCAGGTCGAGGTCGTGGCTGATGAGTACGACGGCGGCGGATAGCTCGGCCCGCAGCCGGGCGAGCAGGCCGAGCACCTCGGCCTGGACCGCCGCGTCGAGGCCGGTGGTCGGCTCGTCGAGCACGATCAGCCGGGGCCGGGCGGCGAGCACGGCGGCGATGAGGACCCGCTGGCGCTGGCCGCCGGAGAGCTGGTGCGGGTAGCGGCGGCTGGCGTCGGCGGGCAGCCGGGCCCGGCCCAGCAGCTCGGCCGCCTCCGCCGCGGCGGCGCGCCGGTCCCGGCCGCGCAGCCGCAGCACCTCGGCGACCTGGGCGCCGGCCCGCATGGTGGGGTCGAGGGCGCCGGCCGCCTCCTGGTGCACGAAGGCGACGCCGTCGCGCCGCCACCGGCGCAGCCCGGCCGGGTCGAGGGCCAGGACGTCGGTGCCGTCGACGAGGACCCGGCCGCCGGTGGTCCGGCCGCCGGGCTGCAGGTGCCCGCCGAGCAGGTAACCCAGGGTCGTCTTGCCGCAGCCGGACTCGCCGACGAGGCCGAACGTCTCGCCGGGGGACACGGTGAAGCTGATGTCGTGCAGTACCGAAGCCGGACCATAGGCGGCACCGAGTGCCTCGACCCGCAGCCCGGGCGTCACGGCGCCGCCACCCGGTGCCGCAGCGCGTCGCTGAGCAGGGCCACCGCCACGACCAGGGAGCCGATGGCGAGTGCCGGGGCGAGGACCGTCCACGGCGCGACCTGGAGCCAGACGCGGTTATCGGAGACCGCGGCGCCCCACTCGGGCGACCCGGGCGGCTGGCCGAGGCCGAGGAACGACAGGGTCGCGGCGGCGAAGACGGCGTCGCCGAGCCGGCTGGTCGCCTCGACGAGCACGGTGCCCCGGACGTTCGGCAGGATCTCCCGCACGGCGACGCGCAGGGCGGGTTCGCCGCGCAGCCGGGCCGCGTCGACGTAGGGCTTCTCCCGCTCGACCAGGGTCGCGGCGCGCACCGAGCGGGCCACGATCGGCACGAACGCGGCCCCGACGACGAGGACGACCACGACGGGGGAGCGGCCGAGCAGCGCGATGAAGAGCACGGCGGCGATGACCGTCGGGAACACCATGGCGGCGTCGACGACGCGCATGGCGACGTCGTCGAGCCAGCCGCGGACGGTACCGCTGACCAGCCCGACGCCCGCCCCGACGAGCACGCCGAGCGCGGTGGCGGCGGGCGCGACGACGAGCACCGGCCGGGCGCCCGCGAGGACCCGCGACAGCACGTCCCGGCCGAACTGGTCGGTGCCCAGCCAGTGCTCCGGGCCCGGCGGCCGGAACCGCAGCGCGGGGTCCTGCAGCGCGGGGTCGTGCGGGACGATGTGTGGCCAGGCGAGTGCGACGGCGGCCCAGAGCACGACGACGGCGGCCGGGACCAGGACGGCCCGGCGCGTGCTCATCGGACCGCCGCCAGCCGCACCCGCGGGTCGAGCAGCCGGTAGGCCACGTCGGCCAGCAGGGTCACGCTCAGGTAGGCCACGCCGAGGACCATCGCCGTGGCCTGCAGGGTCGGCACGTCCTTGTCGATCGCCGACTGCAGCAGCAGCGCCCCGATGCCGGGGTAGTTGAAGAGCAGCTCGACGACGACGAGCCCGCCGACCAGGAACTGCAGCTGCACGCCGAGGGCGCTGGTGGCCGGGACGGTCGCGTTGCGCAGCACGTGGCGGGCGAGGATCCGGGCCGGCGGGGTGCCGCGCAGCCGGGCCGCCCGCACGTAGCCGCCCTCGACGACGGCGATGGTGCTGGCCCGCACGTGCCGGGCCACGTAGCCGGTGCACAGCAGCACCAGCGAGATCGCCGGCAGGGTGAGGCGGGCAAGGACGGCGAGCGGGCCGTCGCCGGGCGCGGGCTGCGCCGAGACCGGGAACCAGTGCAGGTTGACGGAGAAGACGACCAGCAGCACCACGCCCGTCACGAACTCCGGCGTCGCGCCCAGGGCCAGCCCGAGGCCGCTGACGGCCCGGTCGAGCCAGGTGTCCGGCCGGGCCCCGGCGACCAGGCCGGCGGTCAGCGCCACCGGCACGAGCAGGACGAAGGCGAAGAGCGCCAGGCCCAGCGACGCCGCGAAGCGCTCCCGGACCAGGGCCGCGACCGGCTCGCCGAGCGTGTAGGAGGTGCCCCAGTCGCCGCCGATGAAGTGCCAGAGCCAGCGGGTGTACCGCAACCACAGCGGATCGTCGAGCCCCAGCGCCCGGTTGTAGGCCGCCACCGAGTCCGCGCTCGCCTCCCGCCCGAGCACGGTCCGCCCGACGTCGCCGGGCAGCACGTCGGTGGCCAGGAACACCAGCACCGACACCCCGGCCAGGGTGAGCGGCACGGCGGCGAGGCGGCGCAGCAGGAAGCTCCGCATCGGCTCAGGCCTTCGACACCGTGCTGAAGTCGACGTACTGCGCCGGGTGGGCCCGCACGCCCCGGAACTTGCGCGGGTTGTAGGCCCGCACCGCCCCGGACCAGTAGGCGATGATGACCGGCACGTCCTCGTGCAGGATCTTCGCGACCGTCGCGGCGGCGGCCTTGCGGTCGGCGTCGGTGGCCGCGGTGTCGTAGGCGTCGGCGGCGGCGTCGAGGGCCGGGTTGGCGTACTTGGAGCCGTTCCACGTCCCGCCGGACTTGACCATCGGGATGACGAGCTGGCTGGGCACCGCGCGCCCGGCCCAGCCGACCAGGTTGGCCGCGGTGTTCAGCCACGGCGTGTCCTTGCTCTGGTCGCCGCCGTAGAAGTCCTTGGACGAGCGCTGGTCGAGCTCGACGGTGATGCCGACCTGCTGGAGCTGGTTCTGGATGGTGACCGCGTAGTCCTTGGCCGGCGGCTCGAAGGTCAGGGTGAACCTCAGCTCGGTCAGGCCGGCGGTTTTGAGCAGCTCGGCGACCTTGGCCCGGTCCAGGGCGCGCTGCGGCAGGTCGGCCGGCGCGGCCGGGAAGAGCGGCGCGATGAGGTGGTCGTTGCCCAGGTCGCCGACGCCGCTGCCGATCGAGTCGAGGATGGCCGGGCGGCCCAGGCCGTAGGCGACGGCCTGGCGGACCTCCTTGCGGTCGAACGGGGCCTGGTCGGTGCGCAGGGTCAGGACGGTGACGCCGGTGCCCTTGACGGTGTCGGCGGCGATGGCGCCGGTGCCGGCGAGGGGCTTGGCCAGGTCGGGCCGGCTGAGGATCTGGGCGTCGATGTCGCCGCCCTGCAGGGCCAGCAGGTCGGCCTGGTCGTCGGCGTAAAACTTGATCTCGACGCCGTCGAGGTAGGGCCGCCCGGCGTCCCAGTACTTCTCGTTGCGGGCGAAGACCGCCCCGGTGGAGGCGTTGTAGGACTTGAGCACGAAGGGGCCGGTGCCGACGGCGGCCTTGGTGAAGTCGCCGGCGTAGTCGCGCTTGAGGATGAGGGCGTTGTAGTTGCCGGCCGAGACGAGGTAGGGGAAGTCGGAGAACGGCCGCTCGAGCGTGAACTCGACGCTGTCGGGGGTGGCCACCCGCACGCCGCCGGCCTTGAGCACAGTCGCGAAGGCGGACAGCGCGGCGGACTTGCTCGCCGGGTCGAGGAGGCGGTCGAAGGAGGCCTTGACCGTCTCGGCGTCCAGCGGGGTGCCGTCGGAGAAGGTGACGCCCGGGCGCAGCTTGAAGGTCCACCGCTTGCCGCCGTCGGCCGGCTGCCAGCTCTCGGCGAGGCGGGGGACGAGCTTGAAGTCCTGGTCGAGCCAGATGAGATACTCCGCGACGAGCTGGACGATCGCGATCGCGGTGCCGTCATACATGGTCACCGGGTCCACGGCGGTCGGCGGCGGCGGCGAGCCGGCCCGCAGGACCCCGCCACGCTTCGGCGCCCCGCTCGCCGCGCCCGGCTCGGCGGCGGGGTCGCTCGCGACGCCGCACGCCTTTAGGACCACGGCGAGACCGGCCAGCCCGGCCCCGCTCAACAGCTGACGACGGTCCACGTCTCCCCCAAACATATCTTTCCCATCTGTCTACTAGGATATTGACGCCATTTCAACCTATTGAAAAGATCAGATAGATAGATTAATAGGATCGCCATATCGTCGACATGATCTGATCGAACAGCTCGCACTCGATCTGCGCGGCGACCCCGCACCGGTGCTGCTGGCCGACATCACCAGCAGCGGATCGCGGATCACGAGGTCGAACGGTAGGTAGGCGTCGTCCGATCGAGCAGCCCGCCATGGCGCGCCGGTGGCGCCGGCACGTTCGTCGCCACCGACGGGATGTCGCAGCCGAAGCCGCAGTACGTGTCGCTGTCGCTGGGCAAGGCGGCCCTGCGGTCGCTGGCGACGCTGCTGGACACGCGGTACCGCGCGTCCGGCGTGCACGTGGCGACGGTGACCGTCGCCGGCCCGGTGGCCCCGGGCGCGCCGTTCGACCCGGACGGCATCGCCGGGCACCTCTGGTGGCTGCACACCCAGCCGCGCGAGCACTGGCAGACCGAGATCGTCCATGGCGGCGCGAGCGCGACGGCCGGGGATCGCCGGTGAAGGGCGGTCCTCCGGCCGTCGCGTCGCTCAGCCCTGCGGGTTGAACGCGATCCCGGCGGGCTTGGATGCGGTGAGCAGCGACTCGAACCGGCCGTCACTGATCTTGATCGTGGCCGCCCCGAAGTCGGCGGTCATCAGCCGGTCGCGCAGCGCCGTGCTGGGCCAGCCGCTCCAGTCCACCAGCGGCGGGTAGCGCCAGTTGTGGTAGTGGTTCTCCGGCGGCTCGTCGTTGGTGTTGGCGAGGCGGAAGAAGTGGGTCGACGCGCCGTCCTTGTGGTAGACGGTCTTGGGGTGGGTTCCGTCGAAGCGCACCTGCGAGCGCGGGTACGTCACCTGGCTGCTGTGCTGCGTCGTGGTCACGTACTCGACCTGGTTGCTCGCCTGGTTGACCCAGGAGATGACGTGCTCCCAGTCGTGGCGGTGGCCGCCGAGGCTGATGCCCGGCAGGGCCTGGTCCTTCTCGAAGTAGCTGGCGTAGACGATCGCGCACCAGCCGTTGTTGCACCTGGACCGGGCGTACGTCTGCGTCCGGTCCAGGTCGGACTGGTCCCGGCAGTTGCCGTTGAGGGCCCCGGTGGGGTTGAGCCCTGGGTTGAGCGTGCCGTCGGGGCTGATGGCCGCGACGGGGTAGCAGCCGTCGGTGTCGTAGTCGTAGGCGGGGGAGAACGACTGCTCGTACCCTCCCGCGTTCTGCGGCAGATTGGGCAGGTTGTCGGCGAAGGCCGCGGTCGCGGGTAGCAGGACGCCGAGCGCGGCCAGCACGGCCACGACCCATGGCGCGCTACGACGACGCCCGGCGGACCGGCCGCCGGACGGCGATGACAGGTGTTCCAACGCTTCCCTCTCGTGGATCGACGCTCGTCACGCGCCGGAACCGGCGCCCTTAGAATATCGATGCACACGAGTATGTAGCGCGACCGGCAACGCGTGAACATCATCTGGTCGCCGGCTTGCGCGGTGGTGACCAGGCGGCGGGCGGCCCCTTCCCGGTGCGGCCGATCCTGGCGCAGTACACCGCCCTGCGCTGCGGTCATCGAGCCCGGCGCCGAGATCGGCCTGGGCGGTGGCCTGCGGGCGCAAGCGCTGAGCGTCGGTTCGAAGCGGCCGCGGTACGCCGAGGGACTGCCCGGCGACGACTGGGTGCTGGCATATCGGGTGAGCGACCCGCGCGCCGGCGGCGTCCGACCGCGACCGTGCGCGACGCCGTGGGCCGCCCGGCCGGCCCGGCAACCGCCCCGGGGTTGCGGGCTCACGCCACCGCGGCCCGGATGCCGAGGGCGACGAGCACCGCGCCGGCGATCCGCTGGACGATCGTGCCCGCGGTGGGGGAGCGCAGCGACCGGCGGGCCCGGCTGATCAGCACGGCCCAGCCGAGCAGCCACACGGTGATCAGGGCGGCCTGGGCGGTCGCAAGGACGAGGATCTGCGGGGGGAGGGCTGCGTCGGGGTCGAGGAACTGCGGTACCAGGGTCAGAAAGATCGCCGCGGCCTTCGGGTTGAGCACGTTGCCGAGTAACGCTTGCAGGTAGGCCGGGCGCCGCGCCGGTAGTGGTGCACCGGTGGCGGTGGCGGCCGGTCTGGTCCGCCATGTCACGATGCCGAGCCCGATCAGGTAGGCGGCGCCGGCGAGGCGTACCGCGGCGAACACCTCACTGGAGCGCATCACCAGCGCGGACAGCCCGATGGCGGCGAGGGCGGCATGGACGTACAGGCCGGTGACGGTGCCGAGGATCACGGGCGCCGCGTGCCGCGCGCCGTCGCGGGCGACCCGCTGGGTGAGCAGCGTCAGGCTCGCCCCCGGGCATGGCGATCAGGGGCAGGATCGCCACCAGGAAGCCGGCGACGGCGTGCGCGCGCATCAGAGCACGACGCGGTAATGGGTGACAAGGTTCCACGCGTCGTCGAGGACGTGGAACGCCAGTCCGGGCGGTGCGCCGAGATCCGCCAGGTGGTCGCTCTCCCACGGCAGCCGCAGGGTCCAGGTCACGCCCGGCGCCACCAGCAACGGCCGGCCGGCGAAGGTTGCCGCCGCCGCCGTGTGCGCATGGCCGGTGAGGATGGCGATCACGTTCGGGTGTGCACCGAGCAGGGCCGCGAGCGCCAGTTCCTGTTGCAGCAGCATCGAGTCGGGCAGCGGGTGGTGCAGCTGTACCGGCGGGTGGTGGAACGCCATCAGTGCCGGGGTGTCGCCGAGCTCGTCGAGGGTGCCGGCGAGCCATCCGAGGGTCTCATCGTCCAGGAGTCCCTCGTCGCGACCGGGCATGGTCGAGTCGCACATCAGGACCGCCAGGCCACCTACCCGGTGGTGCCGGTTGATCGGGCCGTCGGCGGCGGGCTCACCGGTCAGCGCCTTGCGGTACGCGGCGCGGATGTCGTGGTTGCCGGGGCAGGTCAGGACCGGGAACGGTGCGGACAGGAGCCGGGCGGCGGCCCCGTACTCGGATTCGTCGCCGTGGTCGGCGATGTCGCCGGTGACGAGCAGCGCGTCGACGGGCCGCGGCAGTCCGCGCAGGTAGTCCATGACTTTACCGGCCCGTTCGACGCTGCGTTCGGAGCTGTCGAGGTGCAGGTCGCTGATGTGCGCGAGGAGAAGCACGAACTACCCCCGGTTGACTAATGGGATCGAGGCGATCTGCCAATAGGTACCGTAGCCTCGCGCTCAAACGCAATCAAGAGGGCATTCCATTAGTATGGTCGGTGTGGGGTACTGGGATCTCTCGCTCTCCCTGGTCAGCACGATCCGCCACGACGGTGACGGTGGCGTGGCGGACGACCTCGACACCGTCGCCGGTTTGTCTGACTGGCTGGCCGTGGCGCCAGACCTCGGCGCCGAGCCGCCGGCCGCGACCGAGGAACTCCGCCAGCGGGTGACGGAGCTGCGCGCGGCGATCCGATCGCTGTTCGCCCGGGCGGTCCGCCCGCTGGAGCCGAGCCGGGCCGACGCCAAGAACCTCATCGACGTCGAAACGGCGCTGGCCCGGCTGAACGCCGCCGCCGCCGGCCTCGGACCGCCGACGCTGCAGTGGCCGCCCGGCGGCGCGCCGCGCCTGATCTATCCGATCACCGCGACCAACGCGGAAGGCCGCCTGCTCGCGGCGCTGGCCGAGGCCGCCACGGGGTTCCTCGCCGGGCCTGACGTCACCCGGCTGCGCGCCTGCCCGGCCCCACGCTGCGTGCGCTACTTCCTTCAGGGCGATCCACGCCAGGCATGGTGCAAACCCTCGTGCGGCAACCGCGCCCGCGTCGCCCGCCACTACCAGCGCCACCGCAGCGACTGAGCCCGTGGACCAGATCCGCTGCTGCTGGGCGAAAGGGTGTTCGCGCCAGGCGCGGCGGCGCGGCGGCCGGGCAGGTAGCGGCCGTCGCGCCGTTTGGCGACGAGACGCACGTCGAGGCGGAGACAGGCGTCGAACACTCGCCCAGAATCACGCAACCGCCATAGACGGCCTCCTACCTGCGCGTTCACTCGGAACTGTGCGACCTCGTGTCGCACGGACCAGCAACAGGTCCGCCGCTGGAACTCCTGGCACCGATTCACCACCCTGGCCATGGCCGCCCTCGCCGTGCTGACGATCTGCGCCGCCGACGCCACTACCCGACCCACCGACGCTGTCACCGACCTGATCGACCTGACCGTCAACGAGATCCGTCGCCTGATCAACACCCCTGATCATCCAGCCGACCCGCGACCTCGCCCACCGTCTGCGCTGGTCACAATGGCGACGTCGGCACCAAGCCCGAGACCGTCGAGCCCACTACGCACGACGACTCAGTGCCGAACGTGCCCGAAGCAGACAGCGGCCACCAACTCTTCCGGTCGCGGGGCGGTGGCGCTACCGTCGTCGGCGAGTGCTGGCTGACCGCCAAGGACGTCGACGACTGGTACCCCGAGATCAGCGACGAACCGCACTACACCGACATGGTGGGTGGGCGTCGGTGGCGGGCAAGGAGACGGTCAGGTAGGCGGTTTCGCGGCTGGTTCTGCTCAGCGACCACCCGGCCGGCGAGGTCCGGATGTGTAGCGTCGGTACCGCTGTCAATGACCGCGACCTTCACGCCGGAGCCGTCAAGCCCGGCGGTGCGAGCGGTCGGTCCACCGATCATCGGCACGCTCACCTCGACGGTGAGGTGCCGTACGCCGTCCAGCCGCAGCTTGGGACGACCGGCAGTGCCGGCTTTGAACCCGGTCCAGAACCGGCCCAGGTCGGCGACGGGCAGCTCTCCGCCCACCGGCAGTCCGGTCGAGGCCAAGGCCGACTTCGAGACTCGGAGACTGCCGGTGGACGGGACGAGGCATCCTGTCCGGTCGTCACAGCATCATGGCGGTGGCAACGTTCCAGCCCCCACCGGCGCCGAACCGGGTGGTCCACGGGTTGGCGGTGGCCGACCCGTTGTGCGGGTAGACCCAGAGATTTCCGCTGGCGTCGCGTACGACAATGTCGGGCCGGCCGCTACCGGTGACATTGGCCAGCAGCATCACGTCCGCGAGGTTCCAGCCCGTACCCGCGCTGAAGGGGGCCGGCACGGGACCGGTCGAGTCCCCGGCGGGATGGACCGTCAAAGCTCCGGTGCTTTCACGCACCACCAGGTCGGGGCGCCCGCGACCGGTTACGTTACCGATCAGCAGTCCCGTTGCCCCGCTCCAGGTGACGCCGGCCAGCTTCCGGTCCATCCACGAAGCGGCGGTTCCGGTCTGCCCGTTGTGCGGATACATCCACAGCCCGCCGTCGTCGAGGCGGGCAACCATGTCGGGGCGGCCATCGCCGGTCACGTCCACCAGCGCGAGCCAATTGGCGATGTTCCAGCCGAACAACCCGGTGTAGTACGGAGCGTTCCAACCGGCTGCGGTACCGGTGGCACCGTTGTGCGGATACACCCACAGCGAGCTGGGGTCCGGTGTGTCCGTGCGCACGGAGACGATGTCGGGGCGGCCGTCGCCGGTCACGTCGGCCAACAGGAGTTTGCTGGCATTGCTCCACCCGACGGTTCCGGTGTCGTACCGGGACGTCCAAGGGTTTGCGGTTGTGGACCCGTTGTGTGGATATACATAAAGCCGGTCCGCCTCGCGGATCACCATGTCGGGCCGGCCGTCGCCGGTCACGTCGACGAATGGAGCGGCCGCCCCAACCTCTGGCAACGGCGGGGTGAGAAGCGTCTTACCCATTGCTAGCTCCCGTTCACGATGAAATCTGTTCCAGGGCCGGTACGCATGTGGTCCGCGGCGCGCCCGTGCAACGCCGTGGTCCTGTGCCGTGCATTACAGGACGATCGTGTTCTGAGCGGGGCGGGCTACACCGTTGATGGCGATAAATTCAACGCCCGATCCAGGGACGTTGTGGACGACGACGTTGCTCGGTTGGTGGTGCCATCTCCCGGCGTACGTGATGTTGAGCGTCTTGCGGTCGGCCGAGAGCTGGAACGTGAGGTCGACCTGACCGAACTTGGTGGGTACGTTGGTGAATTCGGTTGCCGTGGTGGTCAGCCACTCGTTCGGGCACATGCGCAGGAGGTGCAGCTCGGTTTCGGAGATCGAGTCGTCGATGACCGAGTGCAGGACGGACCACACGATGATCGGGTAGCTGAACAGGTTGCCGTAGATGGCGTGACGATGCTCGCTGGAGATGTAGGTGTCCTGCGAGAGACCCCCCACAAGCAGTCCATACATCCCTTCGAGGTAGTGGTCACGATCTCCCAGCTCCCAGTTGTGGAACATGTTCCAGCTGTAGCAGGGCTCGCTCGACGACTGTTCGTGGTCCAGAACCGCGCGGTAGAGCGCGTTGTGGTGGACAGGGTCGAACAGCTTGGTGTTCGGGCCGACGCGGAAGAACTCGACGAACGACTTCATCAGCGGGTCTGAGGCAGGCATCAACCCGGCCCACACCGACATCAAGGCGCCGGTGTCCAACATGGTGAAGTCGTCCCAGACGCCCACGCCTGAGAACTGCGGAGGGAAGACCGGCCACTGTGCGCCGGTCCTATCGGTCCACTTCTTGGAGCGGCCCGCGAGCCCGAGCATCGCTGAGCCGAACGCTGTCTTGAACTTGCCGGCGAACGTCTCGAACTCCGCCGCGCGTGGATGGCCTTCCCGCTGCAACAGGGTGATCGCTGACCGTAGGCCCTTGTAGGTGAAGCACTGGGTGATGATGCCCTGTGTTTCGGCACCTTCGTCGGTGGAGTGGCCCGGAGGCATGATGCCCTTCACCCCGTTGTGATTGGTCTTTCCGCACGCCTCGACGATGAAGTCGCATGCCAACACGATCGGGCCGATCCACTTGTCGATGAAGGCCCGGCGATTGGTGAGGAGAGCGTGGGTGGCCACGATCTCGAGGATGGCACCGTGGTCGCTCATCCAGTCGATGGCCTGAAGAGTCTGCGGTGTCGAGAGATATCCCGGATAGGTTCCGGGGGCGAAGACCGAACTCGGTGGCTTCCGGGTGCCCTGCGTCACCTTGTAGATCTCGATGTGCTTCTCGACCACGTCGTGATAGCCCAGCCGATCGAGGAACATGTGGCTGACCATCGAGGTCGGTGTGCTCCACAGGACGTCGTACGCATAGGAGCCGGACAGGAACGTGAAGAGCCCGGTGTCGGGACTCTTCTCCGCGACGATCTGTGCCAGCTGCGGGCCACGGCGGATGACCTGGTTGACGTAGTTCTCCGGGGTTTTCACCTTCGCGGCCGACGGCTCGACCTGCTTCCAGTAGGCAGTGCATTGGGCGAGGACCGCCTCGCGTCCGGGCGCGGCTTCCGCCGTCACGTTGGCAAGCGGCTGTGGGAGCATCGGCACCAGTACGTCGATGTACGCCCCCACCTGGACGGGCAGCCCGAGCCGGAGGTCGTAGACACCGGGCTTGGCGTTCTTCGTCAGCGCGATCGAGCCCTTGCCGGTCGCGAAATTGGCGTTCGTCACCATCAGTCGTACATTGCCGCTGTCATCGGTGATGGGGACCGCCATCGGGCCGATCGGGTTCCATGCACGTTGCATCGTGAGGTTGCCGGTCAGCGGGGCCTCATCCGGCAGGACTGTCAGCGGAACGCCGTTCTCCTGTTCGTACGGGCCGCGCGGCTTGACGTACGCCTTGCTCAACCAAAGCTGGAACGTGAAGTCTCTGGGCGCCTTGATCGGATCGACGTAGACAACCTCGAAACGGACCCATGCATAGATGGGCTCAACGGCCGTCTGGACGTTGCCGCCCCCGGGGATGTGCGCGAACACTGTCTGCCGCAGGATCAGGCCCTCTTGACGCCGGTACTCGGTCCACAGCACCGGCGCATCGTTGCTCTCGTCCCAGCCCTGCTTGCGGAACCCGAGATCGTCGTCCCACAGCTCGTGCACCGACGTCGGGAATGCCGGAAACCCACCATCGCGCTTGGGCATGGCGACTGTGAGCTGGAAGTTCCTCCCGAAGTAGGGCTGCGTGTTCGGCTTGGCCGCGAGGACCCAGCTCGGGTCGCAGATCAGCGTGCCGTTGTAGACGGCGTTGAACCGGAACAGGTGGCCTTTCCAACCGATCGGGGTCCACACGTTGCGCTGCGGGAGCCACCAGTGTTTCGCACGCTCGACGTTCGGCTCGGGACTTCCTGGCCCCAACGCGGTGGACTCGAAGGTGTCGGCGTGGGCCTCGGAGACGAGCGCTTTCGGAGCGGCGAGCGTGAGCGCACCCCCCGCCACCGCACCACCCGTGAGTTGGAGAATCCGCCTTCTTGACACTTCAGCCATGCCAAGCCTCCATCGGTCACAACACATGCACGAAGTATCTTTCGAAATACAGAAGATGTCTTCGTGGTTTCGTGCATTGAAGGATGGCATCGCCGGGTCCGGTGGGCAAGAGGCAAGTTCCACGGGTCAGACGAGTGGTTCGGAATGGCGCAGATGTCGCTACGGTCCAGCGCGCCGGGCCGCAGACGGTCCGGCACGCCGCGGCCTCGCTTCGCGGCTCAGGCGACGGTATTCTCGCGAACGACGAGGGTGAACGGGATGACGATGTCCTGCGGGTCCTGGGTGTCGTCGTGGGCCGCGGTCCGGGCGAGGTCGATCTCCGGCGCCACGGTGGACGCCGGCGGCGGGCGCACCGGCACGACCGACGCCGCGGGCTACTATCGCATCACCGCGCCTGTCGGCGTCTGCACGTTGACCGTGTCCAAGGCCGGCTACACCACGAAGGTCCGCACCGCGGTCGAAGTCTCCATCCTCGGTGCCACGCCGCTACCGTTCCGGCTCAGCTGACGCGCCGGTGCTGTGCCGTGACTGAGCCCACCGGCGCCCGCGCCGGTGGGCTCAGTCTCCTAACTCCGACCCAGGTCCACCTGGAGGATCTGGCATCGGCTGTGAGGATCAGCGCCGTCGGCGGCTGCCCTTGACCGCGACGACGTCGATCTCCACGAGGATCCCGCCGAGGCTGGATCCGGCGGTCGTGCGGACCGGACGCGGTTCCTCGAAGAACTCGCGGTACGCCGTGTCGAAGTCGTCCCAGTCATTGTCGATGTCCGCCAGGTGGGCGGTCACCTTGACGACGTCCTGCAGGTCCGAACCCGCGGCCTCCAGCGCGGCGGCGACGTTACGGAGCGTCTGACGGGTCTGCTCAGCGACGTCGTCGCCGACGATCGCCCGGGTCACCGGGTCGACCGGCCCGAAGCCCGCGGTCCAGACGAGGTCTCCGACGACAACCGCCTGGGAGTAGGCCCCCCGCGGCGGCGGGGCCTGGTCGGTGTGGATTCCTACTTTCGTACGATTCGTCAACTCCGAGTCCTTTCGGCAGGCGTCACTAGAGTCAGAGCACGAGTGAGATCGCGTCCTGGTAGCCGTCGCCGCCCGATCTGGCAGTGCCGGACCACTGGTTGCCGGTGGTCGCACCGTTGTTGGTGTAGATCGACAGTCTGCCGGAGGCGTCACCCACGACGAGGTCCGGTCCCGGGTTTCCGGTCACGTAGCCGATGTTGAGCCACCGTGTTCCGGACCAGTTGCCGGGGACCACGATCGGATCGGTCGACGCGCCGGTCGGGAAGACCCACAGCGATCCGTCGTTCTCCAGGTCGATGAGGTCGGCGATGCCGTCGTGGTCCACGTCACCCAGGGCGAGCCGGGTGGCTGTCTGCCAGTTGCTGCCGACCCACACGCGCGGATCCCAGGGGAACGCGGTGGTGGAACCGTTACCGGGGTACGCGTACAGGTCGCCGTTGGGGAACCGTCCGACGATGTCGGCGATGCCGTCGCCGGTGACGTCCCCGACCATCAGGTAGTTGAAGATGTTCCAGCCGGTTCCGGCGAAGTATCGCGAAGTCCACCGTGGACCAGTGGTCGACCCGTTGTTCGGGTAGACCCACAAGGTGCCGTTCGAGGCGCTCCTGTCGTACGCGATCAGGTCCAGGAGGCTGTCGCCGTTGACGTCGCCGAGGAAGACCTGGGAGGCGAAGCCCCAGTCGGTCCCGGCGCTGATCCGGGAGGGCCACGGATTGCCGGTGGCAGCCTTGTTGTTCGGCAGGAGCCAGAGGTCGCCACCGCGGGCCACCTTGGTCACCAGCTCAAGCTTGCCGTCGCCGTTGATGTCGCCGGTCAGGACCTCGGCGGCGTACGCGAAGCCACTGCCCGCCGAGAAACGCGTCGTCGCGGACCACATGGTGCCCGACGTGGAGTTCAGCCAGGGGTGGACCCACAGCGCGCCGGTGGTGTCACGCGCGATCAGATCCGGGCGCCCGTCGCCGGTGACGTCGGCCAGGGTCAACTGGCCGGAGTTGCTCCATCCGCCCGTACTGCCGTAGATGATCGAGGTCCAGAAGTTTGATGATGTCGAGCCGTTGTGGGGGTAGACGAGGATGGCACCGTTGCTGTCACGGGCAACGATGTCGAGTCGGCCGTCGCCGGTGGCGTCGCCGAGCATGATCGCCTGAGCGAGGTTCCAGCCGGTGCCGGACCAGATCGGCGCCTGGGTCCACGGATTCGACGTCACCGAGCCGTTGTTCGGGTAGACGTACAGGGTGCCGCCGTCGACCGAGCCGTTTCGCGCCAGGAGGTCGGGGCGCTTGTCGCCCGTGATGTCGCCTACCAGGATCCTGTCGACGCTGTTCCAGCCGGTGCCGGCCGCGTAGCGGTTCTGCTCCGGCCAGGGATTGGCCGAGGCCGAACCGTTGTTGGGGTAGATCCACAGGGTGCCGCTGTTCGTGGCGGGATCGCGCGCGATGACGTCGGCGCGGCCGTCTCCGGTGACGTCAGCGAGGAGCAGGATGTCGGCGTACCCCCACTGCGGGGAGGTCGCCACGTAGGTCGACTGCCACGGGTTGGACGTGGTCGCCCCGTTGTTGGCGTATACGCGTAGCGCTCCGCCGTCGACGCTGGGGAGCTGGGCGACCAGGTCGGCGCGGCCGTCGCCGGTGACATCGGCGGTCGCCGACATGGGTGCGGCAGCGGCAGAGCCTCGGGCGGAACTCGTGGCGGCCCTCTTGGATCTGATGGCGCTCGTGTCCCACTTCTTGGACTTCATCTTGCTCGGGGTTTTGGTGGATTTGCCGATCTTGGTGTGGTCACGCTTGCTGTCGCCCGGGCTCGCCTGCGCTGCCGGCGTGCCGGCAAGAACGGTGAGAACGGCGAGGGTCAGGGCAGTGCCCAGCGTGGCCACGCGAGTTGATGTCGTCATCAGAGCACAACCTCTTGGCCGGTGCGGTACTTCCGTCCGTTGACGGTGATCCATTTCAGGCCGGGCAGCGGCGGGCTCGACACCGCGACGCGCTCGGGTCTGTGGTGCCAATCGCCCTGGAACTCCACATCGAGGGTGTCGCGCCGGCTGTTCAGCCGCATGCGCAGCGTCACCGGACCGAACCTGGTCGCGACCTTCTCGAAGCGGGTCTGCTTCTCCGTAGAGAGCCACTCCAGCGGGCAGAGCCGTAGCAGCTTCAGCTCGCCGGCGGCGAGGCTGTCGTCAATGACCGAGTGAAGGAGCGACCAGGTGATGATGGGGTAGGAGAAAAGGTTGCCGTAGATCGCGTTGCGGTGCTCGCTGGAGACGAAGGTGTCCTGCGAGAGGCCGCCGGTGAGCAAGCCGTACAGACCTTCGATGAAATGCGCCCGATCTCCCAGCTGCCAGCTGTGGAACATGTTCCAGCTGTAGCAGGGCTCGCTGGAGGACTGTTCGTGGTCGAGGACGGCGGGGTACAAGGCGTTGTGGTGTGCCGGGTCGAACAGCCGCTGGTTCGGCCCCACGCGGAAGAACTCGACGAACGACTTCATCAACGGGTCGGACGCCGGCATCAGTCCGGCCCAGACCGACATCAGCGCGCCGGTGTCGAGCATCGTGAAGGCGTCCCAGACACCCTCGCCCGCGAACTGCGGCCGGAACACCGGCCACTGCCTGCCCTCGGCATCGGTCCACTTCTGCGATCGGTCGGCCAGGTCGCGTACGGCTTGGACGAAGGTGGCGCGGAAGGTGCCGGCGAACGCGGCGAACTCCGCCGCCCGGGGGTGCTCGAGTCGCCGCAGGAGTTCGACGGCGGATGCGAATCCTTTGTACGTGAAGCACTGGCTGATGAAGCCCTGGGTTTCGACGCCCTCGTCCGTGGAGTGCCCGGGGGGCATCAGCCCCTTGACGCCGTTGTGGTTGGTGAGTGAGCAGGCTTGCATGATGAATTCGCATGCCTTGACGATGACGTTGAGCCATTTGTCAATGAACGCCTGGCGGTTGGTCAGCAGGGCGTGCACCGACAGGATCTCCAGGATCGCGCCGTGGTCACTCATCCAGTCGATGGCCTGCAGCGTCTTCGGGGTGGACAGGTAGCCGGGATAGGAGCGGCCGGCGAAAACGGCCCCGGGCGGGGTCCGTGTCCCCTGGGTGGCCGCATAGATCTCGATGTGCTGCTCCACGACGTCGTGGTAGCCGAGCCGGTCCAGGAACATGTGGCTGACCATGGAGGTCGGCGTGCTCCACAGGACGTCGTACGCATAGGAGCCGGACAGGAAGGTGAACAGACCGGTGTCGGGGCTCTTCTCGGCGACCACCTGGGCGAGCTGCGGACCGCGGCGCATCACCTGGTTGACGTAGTTCTCCGGGGTGTCGACCGTGGCGACGGTGTTCGCGCGCTCCTTCCAGAACTGCTGGGACTGGGCGAGTGCCGCGTCGCGACCTGTCGCCGCCTCGGCCTTGGCCGCGGCGAGCGGCTGGGGGAGCATCGGGATCAGCACGTCGACATGGGCGCCGACCGTCACGGGCAGGCCGAGCCGTAGGTCGTAGACGCCGTTGACCTTGGGGTTCTGGGTCATGGCGATCGAGCCCTGGTCCGCGGTGGTGACCATGACCCGGACGTTGCCGCCCGCATCGGTGATCGGCACCGTGATGGGTTTGCCGCTCGGGTTCCACACCCGTTGCATCGTCAGCCCGCCGGCGATCGGGGCGGCCTGGGGGAACACCGTGAGCGGTACACCGCTCTGGTCCTGATAGGGGCCGTGGGGCTTCATGTACGCGCCGCTGAGCCACAGCTGGAACATGAAGTCCTTGGGCGCGGTCCGCTGGTCGACGTAGACGACCTCGAAGCGGGTCCACGCGTAGATCGGTTCGACGGCCGTCTGGACGGGGCCGTTGCCGGGTACGTAGGCGAACACGCTCTGCCGGATGACAAGACCCTCGTGGCGCCGATGCTCGGTCCACAGGACGGGCGTGTCACTGTCTTCCACCCAGCCCTGCTTGCCGTAGCCGAGGTCGGCGTCCCAGATCTCGCGCGAGAAGGTCGGAAAGTCCCGGAAGCCCCCGCCGCGCATGGGCATCACGACGGTCGTCTGGAAGTTCTTCCCGCGGTACTGCTCGGTGTTGGGCTTCGCGGCCAGGACCCAGCTCGGGTCGCAGATGAGGGCTCCGTTGTAGACGCAGTTGAACCGGAAAAGGTGCCCCTTCCAGCCGATCGGCGTCCACACGTTGCGCTGGGGGAGCCACCAACGCTTGGCGCGTTCGATGTTGGGTTCGGGGTCGCCCGCGGCCAGCGGCGTCGGCACGACCGTGTCGGCGTACGCGCTGGGGGCGGATAGGGGGTTGACGGTGGCCAATGCGCCTCCGGCGACGGCTCCGCCGGTCATCAGGAGTAGTTGGCGCCTGGAAGGTCCTGTCACGTGTACGGCCTCCTTGGACGTGGCAACAAGGGGGAGTTTCGATATTTCGAATACATATCCGAAGTATCGATGATTGAACACTGTGGCATCGGCACCCGAGGAAAGGCAAGGGGTAACGTGCGGAAACGATCATCCGCCCGCGCTGGTGGGCGGTATGGAACTCGCCCAGGAGGCGACGGCGGCCAAGGCAACCGCCCAGACTGCCGCGCCGCGAGGTGGTCCCGCCTCAGCGGCGGGTGGAGGTCAACGGACCGCTGTTCCGTCCGGAAGGTCGAGTATGGACAGTTCCGCGCGGGTCGGCAGTCCCTCCCAGTCGCCGTGGCCCGCGACCGCGAACGCCCCCGTGGTGACCGCTCGCGCAAGGCGTTCCACCAGCGGCAGCCCGTCCACCGTGCCGGAGAGGTATCCGGCGACAAAAGCGTCGCCGGCGCCGATCGTATCGACGGCGGTGACCGGCCTGGCCGGGTGGCTGACCGCCCCGTCGGCCGTGAACGCCGTGGCGCCGGCCGCCCCGCGCTTGACGACAACCTCGCTCGCCCCTCCGGCGAGCAGCGATCGCACCCTGCTCGCCTCGGCGTCGCCGCTCGTGGCGAGCACGAGCTCGTCCTCGGAGGCGACGATGATGTCGGCCTCGGCGGACAGCTCGGTCAGCATCCGGCGGGCGACGTCCTCGGACCAGAGGCGGCTGCGGTGGTTCACGTCCAGGCAGACTCGCGCCCCGGCGGCCTTGGCCAGGCGTACCGCGGCGCGTACAGCCAGCGCCGGGCCCTCGCCGAGAGCCGGGGTTATCCCGGTGATGTGCAGGATTCGCGGGGGAGCCGGCAGCGCCGCGTACGCGTTCTCCACATCGGCGGCGGAGAGCCTGCTGCCGGCCGAGCCGTTCCGGTGGTAGTCCACGCGGGTCACTCCGGCGACGCGCTGTTCAAAAACCACGATCCCGGTTGGCGCCGGGTCGGTCCGGAGTGCCTGTACGCCCACTCCCTCCGCCCGGAGCGTACGCCGTGCGAGCTCACCGAACTGGTCAGGCCCGACAGCGCCGACGAACGCGACGTCGTGCCCGAGCCGGGCCAGGCCGATGGCGACGTTGGCCTCGGCGCCCGCGATGCTCGTCCGGGCGGTCCCCCCGAGTTTGACCTGGCCGTCGGCACGCAGGCAGGCCATGATCTCGCCGAGTGTCAGGACGTCAGGCATTCCGGCGCACCAGCCCTTCCTTCCACGCCGAGGCGAAGGCGCCCGCGCGTTCCGTCAACGTGGCCCAGCGGCGATCCGCGACAAGGTCGGCCGAGACAAGCGCGCTGCCGATGCCGGCGCCGACGCACCCTAGCTGTGCGTACGAGTTGATGTTTTTGAGGCTCACGCCCCCGGTCGGCAGCAGGGGCACGTCGTGGAGCGGTTCCCGAACGGCCCGCAGGTAGCCGGCTCCGCCCAGGGCGGCGACGGGAAAGACCTTGACCACGGCGGCGCCCCGGTGCCAGGCCAGGTCGATCTCCGTCGGGGTGAGCGCGCCGCACGCCACCGGTACGCCCGCGGCACCGGCTACGTCGAGGACGTCTGTCGCGGTCGTGGGGGTTACCAGGAATCGGGCTCCCGCGATGATGGCCGCATGGGCGTCGGAGGCTGTGCGGACGGTTCCCGCGCCGACAACAACGCCCGCCTGCGTGCTCCAGCGGCGGATGGCGTCGAGCGACCCGGGTGTCGGCAGGGTCACCTCCATGATGTCGACACCGCCGTCCAGCAGGGCGGTCGCGATGGCGTCATCGGGTTCGTTCTCGCGGAGGCGGATGATGGCTACGACTCCGGAGATGGTTGTCTCCGGCTTCCCTTGGTCAGTGCTCACGGGCTTCCCAACATTTCGACATAGTGAAGCTATTATCGAAATCTCAGATTATCGGACCCCGGGTCCGAGGTCACGTTCCGGTGGGCTATCACCAACGCCAGCAGGAACCAACGAGCGGAGAGGTAGGACTGGTTGATGTCTGATGGTGGCAGTGAGGCGGACCGCCCGGCGTCCCCGGGGGTGGACCGCACGCTGACCGTTCTCGAGCGGCTGGTGATGGCCGAGGAAGGCCTCACACTGACGGCGCTGGCGAAGGCGACCCGGATACCGCTGGCGACGTGCGCGAGCATCGTCTACACGCTGGAACACCGCGGGTACGCCACCCGCCGGGTGGTCGGGCGCAGTCATTTCTGGCGCCCCACGCTGCGCCTCTACAGCCTGGCCTGCCAGTTGGTGCGCAAGGTCGACCTGTCGCAGATCGCAACCGCCGAGATGCGGGCGCTCGGCGAGGAGCTGGGCATGCCCGTCCACATCGGAGTCCTCGACGGCACTTCGGTGGTCTACGTGGCCAAGGCCGCGACCCCGGGCTTCATCCAGTTCGACACCTACCCGGGCAAGGTCGCGCCCTTCGACCTGACCGCACTGGGCCGGGCCATCGCCGCGTACCTGCCGGACGATGAACTCGCCGTCCTGCTACCGCATCTGCGGGCGGGGCAAGGGCCGCAGGCTCGGGAGTCCAGCCCGGAGGTATTCGAGGGACTGCTGGAGAAGGTGCGTGTGGACGGCTACGCCACCGAGGAGGAAGAGGAGCAGGCCGAGATCTCCTGTGTCGCCGCACCGTGCTTCGACGCGGAGGGCCGTGTCGCCGGGGCGGTCGGGGTGACCGGCTTCGCCCGTGACCTCGTCGGGGACAGGCGGGACGGCGCCGCGCGAGGTGTTGTGCGCCTCGGTGTCTTGATCTCTCAGCGGCTCGGATGTCCGGTGACGGTATTGCCGTCGGAGCTACGTCGATTCTAAGATTCGATCCACCGGAAATAAGTTCGATATGTCGAAGGGTGTTGGATGGGGTCGGTAGCTCTACGGTGGTCCGAGTTGGACCGCGCCCAGCTAAAGCGGCACCTGCCTGAGGCTGTTGTCATCATTCCTGTGGGTGCGATCGAGCAGCACGGCCCGCACCTGCCGACCTCAACGGATGCCCTGATCGCCGAGGCGGTCGCCGGCAGTGCCGCGACCGCGGCGGCGGGCCGCAGCGGCAGGCCGCTGATCGTCGCTCCCACGGTCGCTTTCGGCGCGTCGGACCACCACCTGGCGTACGGAGGGACGCTCTCGTTGTCACCGGAGACGCTGCTCGCCGTGATCTGCGACCTGTTCCGCTCGATCGCGGCGCAGGGCGGGCAGCGGGCGGTCCTGCTCAACGGCCACGGCGGCAACGTCGGCGTCTGCCACGCGGCAGCCGCGGCGGGCTCGACCCGATTCGGTCTGTCCCTCGCGCACCTTGACTACTGGCGGCTCGCCGGCACCGAGGGCGAGCCGCCCGTTCCGGGACACGCCGGGGAGTTCGAGACCTCAATGGTCATGGCCGTCCGGCCCGACCTGGTCCGCCCGCGCGAACCCCGGGCACAGGTGCCGGAGACTCCGGCCATTGCCGGCGTGGACCTGCACTCGGAGATCGTCTGGCGCCGAATCGACGGCTTCACCGACCGTCCAGAGCTTGCCGAGGCCGGCGCCGGCAAGCGCCGACTGGAGAACATCGTCAACCGGACGGCGGACCGTCTGGTAGAGCTTGCGAGCGTTCTATGATCGATTTCCACACGCACACTCCCGCCTGGCGCACCGCTAGCTGGCTGGGAGGGGTCCACTTCGGCGCGGACGAGTTCGTGGCCTTCATGGACTCGGCCGGCATCGAGCAGGCACTGGTGCTCAGCCATGACGGCCTCTTCAACGCCACTCCCGAGGCCAACGACGACCTGGCGGCGTTTGTCGGGCAGTATCCGGACCGGCTCGTGGGCTTCGGGACGGTGCACCCGCGCCACGCGGACGCCGCCGAAGAGGTCGACCGGATGCTCAACCAGCTCGGGCTGCGCGGTCTCAAGCTGCATCCGTGGCTGCAGGGCTTCAGCATGCACGAGTTGGCGCTCGATCCGATCTGCGAGGTCCTCGCCCAGGGCGGCGGCATCCTGCTCAGCCACGACGGGACACCGCCCTACTCCACCGGCGGGCAGATCGCGGCCCTGGCCCGGCGGCACCCAACTGTCCCGGTTGTCCTGGGGCACGGCGGCCTCCACGACACCTGGCGGGAGTCGCTCGCCCTCACCATCGAAACTCCCAACCTCTACCTCTGTATCTGCGGCACGCCGCCCTACGCCGCGCGCGAGATCCTCACCCGGGCGCCCTCGCACAAGGTCCTGTTCGGCACCGACGCCGGTCTGTCGGACCGCAAGAGCCAGGACTACGCGGTGGCCCGGGTCGCCGAGATCGACGGATGGGGGATCACCGACGACCAGCGCCGCGCGATGCTGGTCGACAACCCCCGCGCACTGCTGGCGGCGGGGCGGTGAGGCCCACCGTCGCCGCGATCCACACTGCGGCCGTCAGCCTCCAGGCGCGTCCGGACCTGGTCGTCGCCGGCGCCAGGGGCACCCACGCCCGTTCAGACTTTCTGCTCGTACGCGTGGTGACCAGCACTGGCATCGAAGGGTACGGCGAGGTCAGCGCGACGCCACTGTGGAGCGGTGAGGACGGCGTCAGTGCCGCCCACTTCATTCGTGAGATCCTGGCCCCCGCCCTGGTCGGCCAGCCGCTCGCGCCGGTCGGCGGCCTGGAGATGCTGATGGACCGGCTGCTCGCGGGAAACCCGTTCACCAAAGCGGGCGTGTCAACAGCGCTGTGGGACGCGTACGCCCGAACCCTCGACGTCCCGCTTGCCGTGGCCCTCGGCGGCCCGTACCGGGACGAGGTCCCGATCAAACTCTCCCTGTCCGGAGACGGGACGGCACTGGACTCGGTCTTCCGGGCCGCGACGGCGGCCGGGTTCCACGCATTCAAGGTCAAGGTGGGGCTCGGCGTCGCCGGTGACATCGCTCGCGTTGCCCGGGCCCGTACGCTCGCGGGTCCGGCGGCATTCCTCGGCGCCGACGCCAACGGAGGGTGGACACGCAGCCAAGCGGCGCGGGCGATCTCGTCGCTGGCAGAGCAGGGTGTCTCCTTCGTCGAACAGCCGGTCGCGCCGGCCGATCTGGACGGTATGCGGCAGCTGCGCAGTCTCGGGCTACCGGTCGTCGCCGACGAGTCCGTCTTCGGCCAGGCCGACCTGGCCGCGCTTATCCGGGCGGAGGCAGCCGACTGCGTGAGCCTCTACGTAGGCAAGAGCGGCGGCCCCGGACGTGCCGTCGCGATGGGGCAACTGGCTTCGTCCTTTGGGATCGACACGCTGCTCGGCTCCAACGGGGAGCTGGGGATCGGTGCCACCGCGCAGCTCCACGTCGCCTGCGCGCTCCCGGCACTGTCCCGGGAGTTCCCCTCCGACATCATCGGCGCGCACTACTACGCCGAGGACATTCTCGACGAGTCGCTGGACAGCGACGGCCGTCGCGTGAGGCTCGGCGACGCACCCGGGCTGGGTGTCCGGCCACGAGCGGACTTGATGAAGGAATTCCGATGATCGTCGATGTCCATGCGCACACTCCCACCCACCGGGACGCGGTGCCCGCCGAAGATGCCTGCGTCTTCACCTCCTGGCGTACCGACCGTCCCGTCGTGACCACAAACAGCTGGGCCGACTTCGATCGCGCCATGTCCGCCGCGGACGTCACGATCGTGTTCAACATCGCGGTCCCCGATCCGGCCGCCGCGACCGGCATCCCACACGATCCGGACCGCACCAACGACGCGACCGCTGAGTTCGTGGCGAACGACCCCGCCCGCCGTATCGGGTTCATGTCCGTTGATCCCACGTCCCCTGACTGCATCGGTGAGGCCGAGCGATGTCGTGAGATGGGGCTCGTCGGCGTCAAGCTCGGCCCCAACTACCAGGACTTCGACCCGCTCGGGGAGCCCGCGCTGGCGTTCTACGCCTACTGCGAACGCAACGCGCTGCCCATCCTCTTCCATCAGGGAGCGTCGCCGATCCGCGCGGCGCCGCTGCGCTACACCTACCCGCTGGTGACCGACGAGGTCGCGATCCGCTTCCCCGAACTGCGGATCGTCATGGCCCATATGGGTCACCCGTGGGGCAAGGAGACCGTCGCGACGATCCGCAAACATCCTCACGTGTACGCCGATGTGTCGTCCATCTACCTGCGACCGTGGGTCTGTTATGAGTCCCTGCTCGCCGCGGTCGAGTGGGGATGCACGAACAAGCTCCTGCTCGGTTCGGACTTCCCGATCGCCAATACCGCGGAGGCGATGGCGGGCCTCCGAGGCGTCAACAAGATGCTGGAGGGCACGGCGTTGCCGCGCGTACCGGCCGAGCTCATCGAGCAGATCATCCATGCTGACGCGCTCGGCGCGCTCGGCCTGACCGTGGGGAGGCCCGTTGATCGTTGACGCGCATGTGCGCTTGGGGCGGGGACGGGAGGTCAGCCTCGACGCCGATCAGTTGATCGCCACCATGGACTCACTGGGTATCGACGTGGCACTGGTGGCACCGGACGAACGCTGCATCGCCTACGACAACAGGGAAGGTAACGAACGCGTCGCCGCTGTGGCGGCCGCGTCGGGAGGGCGGCTGACCGCGTACGCGGTGGCCAATCCGTGGCGCGGACGGGCCGCTCTGGACGAGCTCGACCGGGCCCGGGACGCCGGTGCCCGCGCGCTCAATGTGGACAGTGTGCTGCAGGGCTTCGACCTTCTCGACGGGCTCGTTGATCCGCTGCTGGACTTCGCGACCGAGGCGGGGTGGCCCGTCTACGTGCGTACCGGCACTCCGCCGAGTGCGCTGCCGCTGCCTCTGGCGAGCCTCGCCAGGCGCTGGCCGGAGACACCGTTTGTGATGGGCCGCAGCGGCGCCACCGACTTCTGGATCGACGCGGCGCCGGCGTTGCGCTATGCGCCGAACCTCTACGGCGACACGAGTTACGCGCCCTGGGACACCGTTCTGGTCGAGCTCGGACGGGATCAGGAGATCGGCCCGTCGCGGCTGGTCTTCTCGACCGACGCGCCCTACACGGTGCCACGTTCCGAGCTGCGCCGAGTGCTCGACTGGCCGATCGACGACAACGCGCGACACGACGTGCTCGGCGGCACGATCCTGCGCCTTCTGCGCGCGTCTCACGGCTGAGATCAGTTCTCCACCACAAGGCTCTTGCCCAATCCGAGCCATGGCATCTATCGTTCATAAATAAGAAAATGTTTTCGATATTTCGAAAAGTTAGCTTGGAGGGTGAATGAACATCCAGACGAGTGCCTCTCCCGTCCGCGGCGGTCGCGGGGACGCCTCGGACCTGGTTCGGGGGATCTCGCCCGTTCTCGAGGTTCCGTTCACCGACGCCGGAGACGTCGACTTCGAGGGATTCGGCCGGGTCGTCGACTATGTCCTCGGCACGGGCGTGACGAGCGTGATGTTCCCCGGCTTCGCCTCGGAGTTCTATAAGCTCACCGAGGAGGAGCGCCGTGAGCTGACGGGGATTCTCCTGCGGCGGACCGCCCACCGGGAGGACCTCGCGGCGATCATCGCGGTGCAGGACCACACGACCCGGATGGCCGTAGCGAGGGCCCTTGAGGTTGTGGCTGCCGGGGCAGACCTGATCAATCTGCTGGCACCGCACTTTCTCAAGCCCTCGCGCCGCGCCCAGATCGAGCACGTGACGGCGGTCCTGGACGCGGTGGCCCCGACGCCGGTGGTGCTGCAGTACGCCCCCACCGAGACGGGGTCCAGCCTCGACGCGGCCACCATCGCGAGCCTGGTGCGGCACCACCCGAATCTCCGGCTGGTCAAAGTGGAATCCAGCCCGCCCGGGCGGCTCATCGGCGAACTGGCGGCTCTTGACCCGCCGGTGACCTCGCTCGAGGGCTACGCGGGCGTGCAGCTCCCGGACGCCTGGCGGCGCGGCGCGGTCGGTAGCCAGCCCGGATGCTCGTTCACCGAGATCTACGTCGAGATCTGGCGCCGGCTCAGCTCGGGCGACGAGGCGGGCGGCGAGGACCTGCACCGGCGGCTGCTTCCCTACATCTCCTACTGGATGCTCGACACCGAGCTCATCATCGCCGCGGAAAAGCAGATCTCGTTCCGCCGGGGCCTCATCGACAGCCCGTACTGCCGCAAGCCGGCCCACGTGCTCGACGCCGAGGAGCTTCGCCGGATCGAGGTGTTCCTCCGGGAGTTCGCGGATCTGTTGCCCGATCTGTCGCGGCGGAACTCAGCAAAGCCCTGATATCGCCAAGAATGGAGGTTGCAGTGAAATTTCCGCATAAGTTACTTGTAGGATTGGTCATCGTTCCCTGCCTGGCGCTGGTGGCGTGCGGTAACGGAAAGGACCCGGGCCAGTCGAAGGCACCAGACCCCACGAGTTGGCAGCAGAACATCAAGGGCGGACCGATCGAGGTCGGCGTGCTGCCTGCCGCCGGCACCCCCTCCCTGAAGTTCCTGGAGCAGGTCGCGGCCGGGGTTGAGAAGGACTACTCCGGCGCACAGGTGAAGATGACCTTCGCCAACACGAAGGCGCGTCCGGCCCTGGAGCAGCGGTGGCGCGCGGGCGACGGGCTCGACGTCGACTACACGATGTTCGACGGCGCCAATCCCGCGCTGCTGGAGTGGGCCGACAGCGGCGCTCTGCTGGACCTCAAGCCCTACCTGGACCAGGTCGACGCGGCGACCGGCAAGCCCTGGCTGGACCAGTTCAGCCCCGCGGTCATGCAGTTCATGCAGCATCCTACGACCAAGAAGATCTACGGCGTGCCCTCCGAGCTGTCCATGCAGGTACTGTTCTACAACGCGGGACTTTTCAAGAAGCACGGCATCACGCCGCCCGCTACCTGGGACGACCTGACCGCGACCGTGGACAAGCTCACGGCCGCCGGGGTGGACCCGATCGCGGTCACCGGCCTGTTCGAGCCCTACATGGGCATGTGGAGCGACAACATCTGGCTCCGCACCGTCGGATACAACAAGGCCCACGGCGTCCTCACCGAAGGCAAGGGGCGCATCACCGAGGACCCCGGGTTCCTCAAGGGGCTGCAGATGCTCCAGGACCTCCGCGACCGGAAAGCATTCCTCAAGGGGTTCGAGGGCACCGACTTCACCGCGGCTCAGGCCCAGTTCTTCCAGGGCAAGGCCGGCATGATCATGATGGGCAGCTGGCTCGTGAGCGAGATGGCCGACGTGATCCCCAAGGACTTCGAGCTGGGCGTCCTGCAGTTTCCGACCGTGACCGGCGGGACCGGCGACCAGGCGAGCATGCTCGCCACCGCCCAGCTGATGTCGGTGTCCGCCAAGAGCAAGAACATCCCGCTTTCGCTGGCGTGGATTCACCGGGTCACCAGCGTGGAGACCCAGACCCGCAGGGCCACCGAGATCGGCGAGGTCTCCGGGGTCAAGGGCGTGCCGAGCCCGCCCGGTCTGCCGGGCATCTCCGACGTCGTGGCCAAGGCCGACCGGCTGCAGGCGAGCTACTACGGCCTGCTGCAATCCAAGGCCAAGGACGTCGTCTACCCCGAGATCGCCAAGCTCCTGTTCGGCAAGCAGGACGCGCAGCAGACTCTCGACAACATCGACAAGGGGCTGCGCCGGGTCTACGGCAACTGAACCTTGTCAACCGAACCCGCCACGGGGCTCCGCTCGCATACCGAAGCCTATGCCGGAGCTCCGTGCCGGCGCCCCGTGACGGTGCAAGAACCGGGAGGTCACATGCACAAGGCGGCACAGCGACGCATCATCATTCCCTTCCTGATGCCCGCGCTCGCGCTGCTGGGGGTCTTCTTTCTGTACCCGTTGATCAAAACGGTGGACCTGTCATTGAACGAGTTCACCCGCACGGGAGCGATGAAATTCGTCGGGATCGACCAGTACCGCCTGCTGGCAAGCGATCCGACCTTCTTCAACTCGCTCAAGAACACCTTCCTGATCACCCTCATCGGCAGCTGCATGCTCTTCCCGCCCGCCATGGCGATCGCCTGGGCGCTGTCGCAGCGCATCCACGGCGAACGCTTCTTCCGGTTCGTGGTGTTCGCCCCGGTGGTGCTGTCCGTCGCCGTTGTCTCGCTGATGTGGAAGTTCCTCTACCACCCCACCCTCGGTCTGATCAATCCCGCGCTCAAGTCCATGGGGCTCGGCGCCTTGGCCAAGACCTGGCTCGGCGACCCCGCGACGGCGCTCGCCGCTGTGACGTTCGTGTCCGTGTGGCACGGCATCGGCATCTGGATCGTTCTCCTGTGCGCGGGCTTCGAGCGCCTGCCCGCCGAAATCCTGGAGGCCGCGCGCATCGACGGGGCGGGCGAATGGCGAGTGTTCCGGAGCGTCATGCTGCCGATGATGAGCGACCTCATGCGGATGCTCAGCGTCTTGTGGGTGGTCCAGAGCCTGCAGACATTCGCCTTCGTTTACATCATGACCGGGGGCGGTCCCTTCGGCTCGACCGAGACCGTCGGCACCCTGATGTATCGCGTCGCCTTTGACCGGGCCGACTTCGGCTACTCGGCGGCCATCGCCGTCGTGCTTGTGGTGATCATGCTGGCGGTGGCCATGCTCCTCAACAAGGTGATGAAGCGCGATGACCTCCAGTACTGACCGGCGCAGGACCGCCACGCCGCGGCGGCGAAATGCCTCATCCCTGCCCCGCGCCCCCTTCCGCCCGTACCACCTGTTCTTCTACCTGCTGCTCGGCGCGGTCGCGCTCTCCTCGATCAGCGCGTATGTCTGGGTCTTCAACGTGTCGATGAAGACCAACGCCGAGTTCATCTCCTCGCCTCCCTGGCAGATTGCCGCCGGATGGCGCTGGGAGAACTATGTCAACGCGTGGGACCGTGCGAACATCGGGCTGTTCTTCGGCAACAGCGTGATCGTCAGCGTCGCCTCGACCCTGCTCGGTGTTGTCGTCGCCGTGTTCGCCGCCTACCCACTGGCTCGGATCAGCTTCAAATTCAGCAACCTGGTGCTCGGCATCTTCCTACTCGGGCTGATGATCCCGTGGATGGTCACCTTCGCACCGCTCTACCTGATCATGCAGGATCTCGGCCTGCTCGACAGCCAACTCGGACTGATCCTCGTCTACACCACCTACAACCTGCCGTTCAACGTTTTTGTCCTGGTCGGCTTCATGAAAACTCTGCCGTACGAACTGGAGGAGGCGGCAGCGATGGACGGGGCCGGTCCGACCCGTACATTCATCTATGTAATTCTTCCCCTCACCGGGCCGGGCCTGGCGTCGGTCGCCATCATCAGTTTCCTGCAGAACTGGAACGAGTTCTTCTACGCGCTGCTGCTGATCCACTCGCCGGAGAAAATGACGCTGCCGCTCGGGCTGTTCCAGCTGGGCCAGGCGGCCGACTACGGGACCAACTGGGCCACGCTGTTCGCCGGTATGATGATCACGGTCACCCCTGTACTGCTCGGATTCGCCGTGCTCCAGAAGCAGATCACCAAGGGCCTGACGGCCGGTGCGCTCAAGTAGCGCCGAGCCGCCGAGAAAGGGAGATCCATGTCGTCTGGTCCTCGGGATGCGGCTCCACCGCGCCGCGCGCTGATCACCGGTGCCGGCGGGGGCATCGGGGCGGTGATCGCCCGCCTCTTTCATGCCGAGGGCGCCGCGGTGATCGTGACTGACGTCGACCTGGACGCGGCGCGTGCGGTCGCGGACGGGATCGGCGGCGCCGAGGCGGTCCACCTCGACGTGCGCTCGGAGGAGTCGGTCCGGTCGGCGATCGGCTCGGTCACCTCGCGCCACGGTCCTTTGGACATCCTCGTCAACAACGCCGCGGTCTGCGCCAACATCGACTTCGAGTCCGTGCCCGAATCGGTGTGGTCGATCGACCTGGACGTTGTTCTCGGCGGGACGATTCGCATGTGCCAGGCGGTTCTGCCGGGCATGCGCGAGGCCAGGCGGGGAGTCGTGGTCAACGTGGCGTCGGTCAACGGCCATCGGTATTTCGGCAACGACGCCTACAGCGCGGCCAAGGCCGGGCTGATCAACCTCACCCGCGGACTGGCCGTCCAATACGGTCCGTACGGTGTGCGCGTCAACTCGGTGTCGCCCGGCACGATCGCCACCCCGATCTGGGCCGACCGGCTCGCGGCCGACCCGCACGCCCTGGAAAGAGCGGTCCCCTGGTACCCGATGGGACGGGTCGGCACCATGGACGACGTCGCCGAGGCCGTCGCGTTCCTGGCGAGCAACCGTGCGTCGTGGATCAACGGGATCGATCTGCCCGTGGACGGCGGTCTCCTGGCCGGAAGCCGGGCCATGGCGGTGGACATCGGCGCAGCCGTCGTCGATGTCTAATGATCAACCGCTCCCCGAAGACCGGGCTCCGACACGCCGGGTGCGGCTGTGGGTTCCAGAGGTCGGCGGCGCGATCTCTGTCACCACCCGAATCCGGCCAAGGCCGCCGATGGCAAGCGGCTGTACGGCTTGGAACCGGATCCGGCGACCGCGCCGGTCGTCGAGCGGATCTTCGCGATGTCGATCATCAATCGGGACACGTTCGAGCAGGCCAGGCGATCATTGCGCGACGCGGCGACCGCCTGGGTGGACCGCGGCAGCAGTACCGAAGCCGCCATCCGTACCTGTTCAAGGGCGCGGTGTACTGCGGGCGGCGTGCGTGGCCGCCACCGCGGAGCGCCTGCCGTTCGAGGACCAGTCCTTCGACGCCGCGATGGCGCTCGCCACCGTCGATCACAGTGTCGGGGGCAGGTCCAGCCATGGTTTGTCGGTGGCGTCGAATCCGGTGAGCTCGGCGATCTTCCCGTCGACGATGTGCAGGACCGCGATGGCGAACAGCCGGTACTCCGGGTCGTCGGGGGTGCGCAGGTACAGCGCGGCGGCGGGCATGCGGTTGACCGTCGTGGCGATGCAGCGCCAGTCGTCGTGGCCGGGCTGGAAGAGCCCACCGGAGACCCAGCCGTCCACCGCGTCCTTGGCCGTGATGACCGAGGTGCCCGCCTCGGGCAGCATCACGAAGCGCAGGTCGTCGCGCAGCAGGGACATCAGCCCGTCGAGGTCGTTGCGCTCATGGGCGTCGATGTACGACTTCACCACGCCGCGCTCGTCATTCGACAGCTCGTGGGCGGCGGGGCTCCGCCAGTCGAGGCGACGGTCGGGCAGCTGCTCGCGCATCGTCACGCGCGCCCGCTGCAGCGCGCTGGTCACCGATGCGACGGTCAGCTCGAGGGCGTCGGCGGCCTTCGACGCCGGCCAGCCGACCACGTCGCGCAGGATGAACACCGCCCGCTGCCGCGGCGGCAGGTGCTGGACGGCGACGATGAACGCCAGCTCGATCGTCTCCCGCGCCACCACCGATTCCTGCGGGTCCTCGGGGAGCATCCGGTCGGGGTACGGCTGCAGGTACAGCACCTCGGAGCCGACGTCCGCCAGCCCGGACGGCACGGGCGTGCGGTCGTTGCGCTTCTCCAGGAAGTCGAGGCAGGCGTTCGTCGCGATCCGGTACAACCAGGTCCGCAGGGCCGCGTGGCCCTTGAACGACGCCCGCTTGTGCCACGCTCGCAGGAACGTCTCCTGCGTCATGTCCTGGGCGTCCTCGTAGTTCGCGAGCATCCGGTAGCAGTGCACCTGCAGCTCACGCCGGTGGCGCTCCGTGATGAGCGCAAACCGCGCCGTATCGCCTGAGCGAGCCACCGCGATGAACGTGGCCTCGTCAGCGCCCAGCGGTCTAGCGTCGGTCATGGTCATGAATCCTTCCACCGGTGCGTGCGAGGGGACTACCAGAACCGACGACATGGCGGAAGAATTCTGATCGGTGAAGCCGCTGGCACCGGGCCGTACGTCTGGGCGGATAGGTCGGGCCGGTGGTCGGACCTGCTCGCGTGCCTGCCCGACATCCGTCCACCGGCGACAACGAATGCCCTCAGGCACCGCCTTCGAGACGACCGGGATGTATTCGGCGAAGCTCGGCGCTGGAACCCGCACCGCCGCAAGACCGAGAAGATCTGCTGGTGACACGCCGAGGCGATCAAGCAACACCCGGGCCGCCTCGAGCTCCGCAGCGCCCGCGGGCTCTCTGCCCGGTGATTGGGTCATGCCTTGTCACCGCCGATCACCTCGTGCGCCTGGGTGATCATCGCGTCGAGCGCAGCTGGCGGATGTATCACCAGCAACTGTCGGTCGGGTTCCGCCGCCAGCAGCACGCGATCGCCGGGGTGCAGATCACACCAGCGCCGCACCGGCTCCAGCAGACACAGGTAGCCGGCATCATTGAGGCTCAGCACCCCGCCCGGGTCATGGCGGACCAGGACGAAGCCATGGTCCTCGTGGACTTGCAGCCGCGTGCGGGCTGGCCAGCCCAACGCCCGGAAGACCGTGCTGCTGGCGATTCTGCCTGCCTTGTCCATCGCTGCGAACCCGTAGACCGTCGACCGGCTACGACGCGGAGGGAGTGGCGGCATCGGCAACACGCGTTGCTGAGCGGCGAGCGGTGCATGCCGGAGGAGGGGTGGTGAAGCCGCAGCCGGAATCAGTGCCGGAACGGCGCCCGTCATGAATCCCACCCACCATCGTGGGTGGATGCGGACCGTCGCGAAGATGCTGCGTTCGAGTGCTCAAAGGCACTCGAACCCACGTACGTCAACTGTCGCATAGATGCGACGCTGGGGTGTCGAAGGGGGGACGCGAGCCCCCATTTGTGGGATACGTGCCCGAAGCACGTGTCCATGCGCAAATTCTAGCAATGTCGATACGCCGAATCAAATAACTATCTGGGCAGGTCGAAGGGGTTGAAGCGGCGATCCTTCGAGGGCTCGGACCGCAGGTCAGGACGATGATGGCGGTTGGTAGGCTCAAGCGGCGAGTGGACCCAGATTGATGGATTAGCTGCGCAGATCTCGTCTCCGTGCGGGTCGAATTCGGACTGGAAAGTTGCGTCTTTGGTCTTGCGGCAGATCGCAATGTGCCGCCGGGACAGCACATAGTCATTTTGGCGCCATCGCTTCATTCAGACGGCCGGTCCACCCATGCTGTCGAGGTTGCCTCAGTGCTCGCTTCCGCGAATGCGGCTCCTATGACGGAAGTCCCAGCTGCTGCACGGTGCGGGCGGCGTCGGTACGGGTCGGTGCCGCCTGCTGGTGTGTATCGGCTGACGAGTAGCCGTCCGCCGGGCCCGATCGATCGGCCTGATCCCATCGGGACGGACGTTGGGTGGATGGCGCTCAGGTGGCGTCGGGTACGTTGTCGCACTCGAGGATTTCGGTGATCTGAGTGGAGAACATCTCCACCCACCATTCCGCCGTAGCTGGGTGATGGCGCGGGTGGGTGACTGCGGGCAGCGTCCGGCACAGCGTCGACAGCGGGACGCGTTCGTCCGGTGGGCGGTGTGCCCAGCTGGTGACGTCGGCCCAGCCCTGCCGGTCCAGCAGCGACTTCGACGCCTTGCGCAGCAGTGCGCTGGGCTCAGGCGGGGCGAGCTGCCAGGCGAGCGGCGGGAAGTAGACCTGCCCGACGTTGGCGAAGCCGACCGCGTCCTCGTCGGGAGGATGGTCCACGGATAGGAACCCGGCCATGGACCCGGTGACCCGGGCCATGGTGCCGCAGGCCAGGGCGAGGCGCAGCCGCAGCTTCGCTGACACCGTGACGGCGGGTGCGGTGTTGAGGAGTTGGTCGGCGAGGCTGGGGAAGTTGACCCGCAGCTGTGGGCTAAGGCCGGGGAACCCGATGAGGACCGAGCGGGCCACCGCGCCGGGTCGGATCTCGGTGTCGGGCAGCGGCAGGCGGCCGGCGGTGCGGATACGTGCGTCGCGGATCCACAGTGGCCGGACGGCGGCGGCGAGTTCGCCGTAGGCGGGGTCGTAGCGGGACTGCAGGTTGTTGCACGAGGTGCAGAGCCCGTACACGTAGAGGCCGCCGGGTGAACGTTTCGTCAGGTCGGCCTCGACACCGTTGACGACGAACCGCCGCCGGCCGACGAGTCCGCGGTTGCCGGCGCACTGAGGCGGGACATGGGTGCGGGTCAGCGCGGTCTGGTTTCCGCACAGACCGCAGGGGTGCTGTGGCGCTGGAGCTCGACCGGCCGCCGCTGTCCTCGATGTCCATGCATAACAGCAGGTAACGCTACGGTCGCGCGCCGAGAGCCGCGAGCCGGTTACGGGCTGCTGGTCACTCGTGCGGGTTATAGCTGTTTGACGACCTGCCGCTGCCTACCGATGGGTTACGGCGATTCTGAGCTGTCCGACAACGCTGAATACGTCAGCTGATCAGTCTCAACTTATTCGTCCTCTAGACGTGTTTTTGGAATGCCAATTTGCGGCATATCATCGTTTTGACGTTGTGGCCAGATACCCGCGGCCAAACTTCAGGATAGAGACCGTAACCGCAGGGTCCTTTGCCATTCGGTCCAGCATCACTTCGCCGGTAAACCGGCCCACACGAGCATACTCATCCTGGATTCCGCTCAACAGCGCAGTTTGAAGACTGCGTTCAGGCTTAACGCTCTCGATTGCCGCGAGATCATTTGCACCGGGCCGGTGCTTCCGCAGGAGCGCCATTGCAGTCAACATTGACAGGTGATAAAGAAAATCCTCTGCTTGGGCCCTCGTGTGGCGAGCCAAATTGAGAAACGTCTGCGTTTCCCGAACTATATTTATGCATGACGCGTATGCTTGGATCGGATGGCTTGGTGCAAATAGTAGATCATAAATGTCTTCTTCGAATACGCGACTGACCTCTCCGCGTGCAATGTGGGGAGTCTGCACCATGACCGAGAGTAAGGCTTGCCCCATCTGGTCTATACTAACGAGCTGCTCTATTGGCTTACCCTGATTGTAGTAGTGCCGTCTCCGCCTCTCGTAGTAAAGGCCGCACTTGGCCAGGTACTCCTCTATCTGACGCTGCACCTTGTCTGTTGCTCGAAGGGCGCTCGGGCCGAACGACGTCTGACTGTTGGTGGCGCGAATGATGCGGTCCCGAACACTGTCGTCTTGTGCCTGTATGACCTTCACGAGAATACTTCGATCATCCGCAGCATCGTTTTCGTCTGAAGTTTGCCGTCGCTTATGTATCTCGTTCGAAGTCTGAAGCCCATTAACGATTTGCGGCGCGTCTAGCTGAAGAAGCTTGCCGGCTGGTTGCACCGTGTTTGCTACGATTGTCACACCGTTATTGAGCCACCAGAAGTCCACGTCCGAGTCGCCGCTAGAGAGTGTTTCTTGGATGTTGCGATTTACTGAGGTGCTGCCTTCATAGTCGCGGACGTTGGCCTCGAAAAGACTAGCGTCCAGCTTGCCGTCGTTATCCGTGATAAAGTCCTCGTAGTCCTCCAATTTGACGACAGCTACATATCCGCCAGCTTTGGATGTGGAGATGGGATTTTCGGCCAAGGCGAGATGGCGAGTGGTTACTGGCCTTTCTCTGGCCATGTCGGCTACCGAAGTTGCATCCAGGAAGTCGACTGCAATATCTGCCCCGCCGAAGCAACCGCGCACGACTGCCTCTAGCTCATCCGCTTTGTCTCTTGTGCCGGAATGAAGATGCTCTGCTTTCAGTGAGGCAAAGCAAATACGAATACGTAGACTCGGCATTTCCAACTGCCTATACGCTGACAGGAAGCGCCTTGTGATTTCGAGGACACGTGCGTTTAGAGTCTTACTCAGAGACTGCTCGTTACGTCCAAAGTCAAGCAGCCTCGGAAGGTTGACGATTAGTTTGTCAACTGCGTCTTCACCGAACCCTTTGCTGTTCTTGACTTGCATCAAGAACAGGTCGATCTGCGCCCCACGGCCCAGGCCTGAGATGGGTACGTCATCACGCACGCACATCGAGTTCGCGAAAATGTAGATCCCGTCAAGGCCACCGTCGTGGTGACCGTCCACGAGTCCGGCGGTCAGATCATCATGGGTCGGTGCGTAGTGGCGAAGGTACTGTCGCGCTGTGAAAAAGGTGTCGTGATCATCGCCCAGCCCGTCGTACCGTTGGCGATCACGCTCCAGCATGTCAGCAAGCAGAATTACATCGTTACTTGGCAATTAGTCCTCCGATGGATGTCCGCCCGGTTTCGACAGTATAGATACCGATTACGCCAGCGATCCGAGCGTAGCCCGCGTCTATCTTCCTCAAGCCAGCTCGCACGCTACAGACCTTGAAGGTCGATTTGACCGACGTCCGCTCGGCGTGTCGCCGTAATACCGGTCGATCGCATGTTGTAGGCCGAAGGGCTTAGATGCTCGACCACTGGGCCGGAACGCTTGATCCGACATGCCGGCGTGGCGTGGCGTGACGACGCGGCGAACCACTCCATCAAAGCGGGGAAGCACAGTGCACCAGTTGCTCATCCGAGCAAGCATGAGCCAGTCGGCCATGAGGTTCATAATCCCAACCAGGAGTGCCAGCGCATCCCTCGAACGCGGCTGCACGACCATGCGGCCTTCAACCGCATGTCGACAGAGTTGTCGTACTCAGGAGGTACGGTCTGTCACTGGTGTGGCCGCGGGCGAGTCCGGGCCTGGTAGGAGCCGTCGTCACCTCGGCGACCGGTGACGTCCAGCTGAACCTGGTCAACCTGCACGGCGACGTGGCCGGCACGATCGACATCGGCCTCAGCACCCCGGCGCTGCTCGACTTCGACGAGTTCGGCGTGGCGCAGCAGCCTGCGGTGCGGTTCGGCTGGCTCGGCGCCAAGCAACGCTCGGCCGAGGCGCTCGGCGACGTTATCCTCATGGGTGTCCGGCTCTACTCCCCGGCGCTCGGCCGGTTCCTGCAGCGTGACCCGGTGGCTGGGGGCTCGTGCTCCGCGTACGACTATGCCTGCGGCGACCCGGTCAACCATCACGATCTCGACGGCAAGTTCCTCAAGAAGTTCCTGAAGGCCACCGGTAACTTCCTGGTCCAGCACGCCGGCACCATCTCGGTGGTGGCGGGCGCGCTGGCCCTGATCCCGACCCCGTTCTCACCGTTCCTGGGCGCCGTGTCGTTCGGCTTCGGTGTCCTGGACGCCGCCATGTCCTGCAAGTCCGGGAAAGCGGTCTCGTGTGCGCTCGGCGTCGCCAGCATCGTGCCCGGGGTCAAGGCAATTGCCGGGGCGGGCAGGACCGCCAACAGGGCCAGGAAGGGCTTCGAAGCGGCGACGAAAGCGAAGAACAGTTTCGTCAAGGGCGGCAAAACAGCCGGCAGGCCCGGGACAAGGTGACCCGGCAGTGGCGCAAGGCCCGGACGGCGCACAACGTCGCGGAGTCCAAGTGGAAGCGCTGGCGCTACGCTGGCAATGGGTTTCTTGCTACGTTCGGGGCCCAGACGGCGTGCAAGTACACCAGCCCGTGCAAGAAGAAGGTGGAACGGTGGCCCGGCGGCTGGATCTAAGGTTGGTCGATGGCTGACGTACCAAAGCTGCGCGATGTCGGCTGGGCACTGATCGTGATCATTGCCTGGCCGCTTGCCAAGGTGTACGGCGACTCCGACGCTGCGAGCCTGCGGTCCGATGCCGCCGAGGCTCCGTACAACCGGATCTCGGCGCAGCACGCCAACATCAGCCGGGGGTATGCCTGGGTGTTCTTCGCGCTCTGCGGGGTCCCCATCGCGATCATCAGCGCCTGGGTCGTCGGCCCGTTGCTCGGCCGGGCCGTCGGGACCTGGGCTGGCGCCGTGGGCATCGGTGTGGTGGTCGTCGGGTTCGCGATGTCGGGGTTGAGTTTCGCCAGGTCTGCCGCGGCCCGGCGCGCCTACTCCGACCGCCCGCCGTCGAGGCGGCGGAACCGGCCGGCCGTGCCGCCACCGGCCGCGGACGGTCCGGCGTGGGCGGTATGGTGCAGCCGGCCGTCGTCATGGGACCTGGTGCCAGCGCTGCTCGTCGGCGCCTTGTTCGTATTTGGCTCGCTGCCCTGACCGGACCGACGATCGCGATCAGTCAGGGGGAAGCCTGTTGCAATGGCTGTGGATCCGAAGGTACGCGACGCCGGCTGGGCGATGATGGTGCTCCTGGCCTGGCCGCTCGCGAAAGTGTTCCCCGACGGCGGATGGGCCGATGGCGATGATCAGCATCCGTCTGCCGGTCGCGATGGTCGAGGAGCTTGACGGTCTCGCGGACGCGCAGCAGGCACGGCGCTCCGATGTCATCCGGGACGCACTCGCGTCCTACATTCGGGAGCGGACGGCGCCGGTGGGGCCAGACGACGCGCAGCAGGCGCTCGAGGTCCTGCGGAAGGTCGTCGCCGGTCGGTTCGGCAACCAGGCTGAGGCGGCGTAGCCGCAGAGTGCTCTGACATGCACCCCTTTACTCGGCCGGTTTATGCTGGATGCGACCTGGGAGAACGTGCTTGAGCACGTCGCTGGGGCCTCCGACGACTGGGGGTCAAGGGGTCGTGGTTCGAATCCCGCCGTCCCGACAGTGTGAGCTGGGAATATTCAAGCTCATGATGTATACATTGGACAGTTCTTGTTAGGGCGCGCTAACAGTGGCGCTAACAAGAAGTCGGCCGAAACCGGACAGAAGACCCTAGTCAACGTCGGTTTGGTCGCTTTTGGGCGCATCGCACTTGACGCAAAATCAAGTGCTGTCAGTGTCGCGGGGTGCCATCCGTTAGCGTTCCGTTCGCGGTAGATGTTCGCCGCCCGCGGGGCGTGGATCTGCTGTGCCGACGAGTCCGGCCTGAACTTGATCCCACCGGTGCGCACCACCTGGGCACTCTGCGGGCAGACCCCCGGCCCTGCACCACCACTGCCGACGCGGCTAGAGACTCTGAACGGTCAGGGTCTGGAGATCATGGTGACGAGAGTCCGGTGGCTCTGAAGAAGCCGTCGATGAGGCCGTCGACGTACTGCATCTTCCTGAGCTTGGTTTTGGCCAGGCGGGAGAGATTGGTGGCGTTCCCGGCGGCGAGATTGGCCAAGCTGCGCTTGAGGTGGGACCAGACCTTCTCAACCGGGTTGAGTTCGGGGGCGTACGCGGGCAAGGTGTAGACGCGCAGCCATGGCCGGGCCGCGATGAGTGCCTTCATCTTGGCGGAGACGTGTCCCTGCGGGTTGTCCCACACCAGTACGATCGGTCCGGCGAGCTGTTGGTGGGCGGCGTCGACCAGTGCGGCGAAGTCGGCTTCCCGGAAGCCTTTCTTCTCGCCCTTGTGTCCCTTGTGGACCGTGGCGCGGTAGATGAGCCGGCTGCGCTGTCCAGGTCGGTAGCAGGTCAGTCCGGCCAAGGAGATGCGACCGGAGCCCTTCGCGGTGACTTTCACGATCGGGGTCTGGCCGCGCGGGGCCCAGGTTCGGGCCCTGGTTGGTCTCAGCGTTTGCCCCGCCTCGTCGGCGAAGCAGATCCACGCGCCCAACCTGCGCGCGACCCTTTACCGCTGGCCACTTGTGTTTTCACCACGAGATGATCGCCGCCTCGTCGGCGTTCGACCGCCCGGTGGCTGGGCATCTGCGGTGTCCAGCCCATCCGGTGCAGCAGCAGCAGCGAGGCGCCCTTGATGCTGTACTGGACGTGGCAGATCGTGGCGATGAGCTTGACCACCCGGGGAAGCGTCCACCGCTGATCCTCGACGTAGCCCGACGCCGCCGGGCCGGCCTCCAGTCGCTGCTGAAGCCGACGCATCTGGTCGTCACTCAGCTTCGACCGGGCACCGCTGGTTCCCTTTGACTGCAATGCTTCCGAACCGCCGGCTTTCCAAGCACGACGCCATGCGTACGCCGACTTCGTCGACACCTCAAGTTGGGCCGCGACCTCGATAGCGGACACGCCAGCAGTGAAGAGGTCGGCCGCCTGCTGGCGCATCTGTTCTCGTCTCCGTCTACCGGCCTGGGTCAGACCGCCGCCGTCGGCGTATCGCACCCAACAAGTATCTCGCTAACCGTACAAAAAGGACTATGGCGACACGTTCTTCAGTGTCTCTAGTGTCCTGAGCCGTCGCGACACCTTGCTGTTGGACAGGCCGTCGGTGCACGGCGTGCCTGGGCATCGACGCCTGTAGGTCATTGTCGGCGGGGTGAGCAAAGGGATTGCATGCCTGCGTGTGACCAGCTTTGATCGGTACCCGTGACAATCGTCGATGAGCTTGCCTGCCCAGATCGGTATCCGCGCTCGTCCCGGTACGACCCGGCCTGGCTGCTCGACCTGGACATGGGGCCGAACCCGTTGTGGCTGCTGGAGGACCTGGCCCGGGATCTTGACCTGCGCCCGGGGATGCAGGTCCTGGACCTGGGCTCCGGCAAGGGGGCGACGTCCGTGTTCCTGGCCCGTGAGTACGGCGTCCAGGTCGTGGCGGCCGATTGGTGGATCGCGCCGGATGAGGCAGCGGCCGTGTTCGCTGACGCTGGCGTTTCCGGCCAGGTGACCGCCGTGCGGGCCGAGGCGCACAACCTGCCGTTCGGGAAGGACAGCTTCGACGCCATCGTAAGCATCGACGCATTCGAGTATTTCGGCACCTCTGACTGGTACCTGCCATACCTCGTGGGGTTCCTGCGGCCTGGCGGCCAACTCGGCGTGGCGACGCCGGGAATGACCCAGGAGGTCCGGGAACTCGGGGCGATCCCGGAGCGCATCAAGGAACTGTTCGGCTGGGAGCCGATCGCCTGGCACACCGCCGAGTGGTGGCGCTTTCAGTGGGAAGTCACCGAACTCGTGACCGTCACATCGGCACGACTGCAGGAAGATGGCTGGCGGGACTGGCTGCTATGGACACAGGCGGTGGCCGAGCACACAGGCGACTGGGCTGGCCCACAACACAATCGCCAGGCGGTGATCGACCTACTCGCCGCCGACGCCGGCGAGTTCCTCACCTTCGCGATGGTGACAGCGAGGAAGAACTGACGAGCAAGCTCCGCGCAGTCCGCTGTGGACAATGATCTTGAATCGACCACGCAGAGACGAGCAGCCAGCTCAGCCTCGCTGTGTTCATCTGCTACCACCCCGACGGCCGTTGGGTGCGGCTGCTGACCGATCGCACCACCGGCGCCTACAAACACCGGCAAGCTCGTCCACGCTCTGCAACGCCTGCCTGATGGCGCTGCTTGAGGGTGCCTGATCTGGGACGGGCTGGCCGCCCAACGGTCCAAGGTCATGAACGCCTGGCTGGCCGCCCAGACCGACTGGCTGCAGGTAGTACCGTTGCCCGTGTACTGGTGTGCACGAGCGGCGCCAACTCCGGCGTCCGCTGCAACACCAAGGTCACGAACATGTGGCATCTGACCAACGACGGATACGGCGACATCTGGACGATCGAGGGTCATCAGCAGTCCGACACCATCGCCGGTTCCCAGGGAGACAGCGGCGGACCCGTCTTCACCGTCGTCAACGGCACGCAGGTCAGGGCGACCGGCATGATCCAGACGGTGAAGAAGACCTGGACCAACTGTGTCGGAGTCCGCTACGCGGCCCCGGACAGCTGGTGCAGCTCCTGGGTGTACTTCTCCTCGATGCGGACGATCAACGAATCGCTCGGCGCCACGCTGAGAACGGGCTGACGATGGTTTGGCCCAGCGTCGCGGCAAACACCGCGGCGCCGGGCCGGCACGGTTCCCACGTACGGCCGGCGCTGCGGCCGGCGCTGCGGCCGGCGGCAGCCGAGGAGAAGGGGCCTGACATGGAAGAGTCTCAGCTGCGGGAAGCGCTCGCGGAGCAGGACGCGGTCCTCGGGTCGCGCCGCACCCGCCGCCGGCGGCGCATCGCGGTCTCGGCCGTCGTGATCGTGGCCGTCCTGCTGGTGCCGATCGGGTGGTTCGCTACCCGCGGGAAACCGGACGGCGATGCGCCGATGGCCGCCGCGGAGGCGTGCATCCCCATGCCGCTCGGCGAGCGGATGCGGCAGGTGCTCGACCTCGGGGCGTCGGTCGTCGTGGCCGGCGGCACGCTGACCGGGCGGACCGGCCCCGACGGTCCGTACCACCACGAGATGACGCTGACCGCCGTGCGTACCCTCGCCGGGCCGGCCCTCCCGGACGGCACCAAGGTGTGGGTCGACACACCGCAGCTGCCGCCGCTCAAGGGCGACACCATGGCGCGGGGAAACCCGGGGCCGCTCTGGGGCCCGGGCGGCGCCCTGTTCGGGTTCGTGTTCCCGCCGGCGGCGACGAACTCTCCGCTCGGCGTGACGGTGATCCAGTCGCCGGTCGTGGGCGATCAGGTGATCTTCGGCAGCTCTGGCGGCTGCTGGGATGTACGGTCGGTCGGCGGCACACCGTTCCACGGCCCGCTGACGGAGATCCCCGGCAGCGGCACCTATGTACGGGCCGCCGAGGCCGGTTTCACCGCCGTGCCGCTGACCACCGTGGAGCAACTCCTCCCCCGATGACCCTCGCCGGACGCTGCGAGTGCCGAGAACCTCATCCGTGCAGCTCAGCATACGCATGGCGGGATTGATGAGGGTGCTCAGTGACGGCAGGAGTTGAACGCGTTCAACGCGCCATCGACACAAACTTGAACGCGTTCTACTCCAGCTACGCAGCGGGCGTGGGCGCTCGTTCGCGCTGCCATAACCGCGCTGACCTGTGCTCAAGCCTGCCTCGATCATGCCGAACAGCGAATGCAACAGAGCCGGATCTCGGATACGGCATTCCGAAGTCGCCGAACGCCTGGGTCACGGTCCCGCGACGTTGATGCGCTACTACTCCCGTGTCAACGCCGGTCGTCGCCGCCAAGCCGCCGACGCCCAAGGTGGTGCCGCCGGAGCCGGTGACGATGGTGCGGAAGGCGATGCTCAGGTCGACGGCGCCGTTGAGGGACCGCGCCCGAGTAGACGCCCCACGGCCCCGCCTCGAGTTTTCCAGCAGTTCCAGTGTCCGGCGTTTCGGCGCGCCGGTCATCGAACCGCCGGGGAACGCCGCCCGTGCGCAGTCGACGCCGTCCGGTCGGCGCGGAGCCTGCCGCGGACTGTGCTGACCAGCTGGTGCACGAGTGGGAACGTGTCGACGGTGAACGGCGCCGGCACGTGGACCGAGCGATCTCGCAGACGGTGTTGAGGTCGTTGCGCATCAGGTCGACGATCATCGGGTTCAGAGCGCGTGCGGCAGCCGGCGTACGTCGCGGTTGAGCAACATTCCCGCCACGGCGAATCCGCACAGGACGGCGGCACCGAGCAGTGTCGTGCGGGTGCCGAAGTGTTCCGCGAGGGGGCCGGCGGCGATCTGCCCGACGGGCACCGCGAGGATGGAGCCGAGGATGTCGTAGGAGTAGACCCGGGCCAGCATCTCGCCCGGCACGTGCTCCTGCATCGTAGTCTCCCATGCCATGCCGAACTGTTCCACCGCGAACCCGACGGCGAACCCCGCGAGCATCAGCGGCACCACGTGTGGGGTGAGCCCGAGCGCAGCCAGCAGCAGCACGTTGCCGAGGCACCAGACCACGCCGTACAGGAGCAGCCGGCTGACCCGCACCCGCAGGGCGGCGAGGGCACCGACGATCATCCCGGCTGTCTGGACCGCGAGGACCAGGCCCCATGCCTTGCGCCCGAAGGTCTCGTCGGCGACGACCGGGCCCAGCACGTTCATGCCGCCGGTCATGGCAGCGTTGATCACGCAGAAGCCGGCGACGACGACCCAGAGCCAGGTGCGGCTGGCGAACGCGGTCCAGCCGAGGCGCAGGTCGGCGAAGATCCCCGCGCGTGCGGTCGCGGCACGTTCCAGCGGGGACACGCGAACGAGCAGGAACAGCAGCGCGGCGACGCCGAATGTGGCGGCATCGACGGCCAGGCCCCAGCCCGGCCCGGCCGTCGCGACGAGCAGGCCACCGAGTGAGGCGCCGCCGATCATTGCCGTGTTGAACGCGAGCCGGTTGATCGCGTTGGCCTGCTGGCGCACCTCGGCCGGCACGGTCTGCGGCACGAGTGCGGACGAGGCCGGGAGCGCGAGTGCGGCGGCGAGGCCGTTGACCGCGGAGAGTGCCAGCAGCAGCGGGATCGTGGCGCTGCCGGTCAGCACGACGCCCGCGACGGCCGCCTGGATGGTGCAGGCCAGTGCGGACGCTCCGACCATCACCAGGTGGCGCGGCAGCCGGTCGGCGATGACGCCGCCGAAGAGCACGAAGACGACGTTGGCGAATGACCGGACGCCGACGACAAGGCCGAGGTCGCGCACCGAGCCGGTAAGATCGAGCACCGCGAACGCGAGAGCGATGGGTGCCACGGCGTTGCCGGCCATCGTCACCGTGCGACCGGCCACGAGGTAACGGAACGCGGGATAGCGCAAAGGATCGAGCGCGCCGGTGCGTTTGGTGGCCTTGTCGCGGCGGCCCGGTGACGGGTCGGCCTGGAGGTCGCTCATCGGGCATCCGGGTGTGCACGGGGAAGCGCGAACGCGCGCACCCGGATGGCCGGATCGATCTCCGGCTGGTCCAAGGCCACGTTGCGGAGTTTGCCCGGACTTCGCAACAACTGTCAATCGCAGTGATCGACTGAATTCGATGTAATGGGACAACGGGGCGAACGCGGGCGGCCTATCGTCTGCTGCATGCAGTCGTCGCCTGCTTCACCGGCGCCGACGCGTGACGCCGGCGCGCGCGTCGGGTGCGAAGGGGACGCCGGGCGATTGCATCGAGCAGAACTACCGCGCTCCTCCCGATATGCGGAGGCGTGGCAGCTGCAGCACGTCACCGGGCCGAATCCACTGTGGACGGCCGAGCTGCTGGCCGCCGTCTGCCCGCTCGAGCCGGGGATGCGGGTGCTGGAGCTCGGCAGCGGACCGGGCACCGGCGCGGTGTTCCTCGCGCGGGAACACGGAGTGTCGGTCTGCGCGGTCGACATCGAGGTCGACGTGGTGGGCGTTCGGCAGCTGGCGCGAAGCGCGGGCGTCGGGCATCTCGTCACCTCGGTGCGCGCCGACGCGCGAAGGCTGCCCTTCGCCGCTGGTTGCTTCGACGCCGTGGTGAGCTGCAACGCGTACCCGTTGTTCGGCATGGACGAGGGCTACCTGCCGTATCTGCTGCGGCTCGTCGTGTCGGGTGGCCGGGTCGGTGCGGTGATGCCCGGACGTGACCACGATCCGCCGGGATACCGGAGCTACTACCGGTGGCGGGGCGTGTGCCTGACCTGGCTGGCGAGCTACGAGCTGAAGGAGTGTCGAGTCGACGGGCGGCTACGGTTCACGGTTGTGTGGACAACGACCGGCGGCGGCGTTGCGGGTGGCCTGCGGAGCCCGCGCTGCGGCCCCGGCCGCGCCGGCGGTGGACAGCGAGGCCGTGAGCCGCAGCGCCGCCCGCCCGACCCCGGCCACGTCGCCGGCGGCGTAGGCCCGCAGGTCCCCGGTGAGCGACCCGGTGTCGGGCAGGGGCGAGCCGCTGGTGAGCCGGGCGAGCGCGACGTCGGCGGTGAGCGCCTCGATCCCGCCCCACCGCTGACTGGCTGGGCGCGGACCCGCGCTCGGTATTCGCGACGGCCGCGGCGCTGGACCGCGCGGCCTGGCCTCGCTCGGACGTGCTGGCCCGCCCGGTACCGCTGTCGTTCGCGACGCTGTCGGCCGAGATGGCGGGGTTGGTTCACCTTGACCGAGCTGGTGGGCCACGGCGCCGACCTGGCGGTGATGACGGGCGGCGAGTCCCGCGTAGAGCAGGCGGTGTGCGCGGACCTGCTGGCGGCGATGCGGGGCCTGGACTTCACCCCGTTCCGCTGCCCGGGCATGTTCGGCCTCGAACGACCGTCATCACATCTGCCCGGTGCGCAGTGATCGCCCGGTGCGCCGTCCGGCTGCCCGGCGGAGCGCGATGTCCTGGCCGTCGTTCCGCCGCGCCGGGCCTGCACGCCATGTCACGCCCGGTGCTCACCGGTGCAACTCGGGCGATCGCCGTTCAGGCGACCCAGAGCGCGTAGAGGCCGGGCGCGTTCCAGTTGGTGGGGGTGATGGTCTCGCAGTAGTAGGACGTCCACTGGTGGTTCTGCTGGCCGACGTACCCGACCCCGGCGCACTGGTCGGGCCAGCCGTACAGCCCCTGCCGGGTGTAGCCTGGCGCCCCGGCGTGCGCCGTTGAGCCGATGCCGGCGGTCGACAGTACAACGCTTGCGATCAGTACCGCCCTGACGACGAATCGCTTCATGAAAGAAAGTTAGCGATTAAGTCCATCGATGTAAACGATGGATTTTCCTCGGCCGCGGCCTCTCACCATGATGTCTCCGTTGTTGGCGTTGGGCTGTTGGCGGACCACCGCCCCGGTCGCCGTTGCAGATGGCGGCGTCCAGCATCGAGGCGCCCTTGCGGCAGGCGGTGGGCGTGATCGTGCAGCCGGAACGGGGAGCTTGCTGTCTGTTACCGATGTCGTGCAGTGCTCGGCCGACTCGGTGGGCGGCTTCTTCGACTGGGTCGTACGACACGATCAGCGTGTTGTCGACCGGCAGGTTCGGGCACGCACCGCGTCCAGAACTGTCGAGAACGATGCTCGAGTCTGTTGACGTTGCCATCCTTCGGTGTTGACCTTTGTGCTGGCCGCTGCGGATGCCGGATGGGTGTAGCACCGCCACAACGCCTGGGACAACCTGCTCAGCGATTCGGCAAGCACCAGTTGGTCCTTGGAACTCGCGGTGGTCGGCAGCGCAGCGACGGTCATTGCAGTGTCGCCGTAGCCGAGACCCCATGAGGCGAGAAGCTCGGTTCGGCTGTCATGGATGGCGTACCGCGTCATGCTGGCCCCCGTGAATGCTGACCGGTCGCCGACGCTCCTGGCGTCCAGTATTGCGGATCGACCCGAAAATTCTGAACCTCATCGACCAGCTTGGGAAGTTAGCCACAGTTAGCCAGGCACGAACGTGGCGGCTGGCCGAGCAGAGGGGAGCGACGTCCTTACGGCAGAGCGGCTCCCGGACGGTCATCGGAGGCGAGGAGATTGACCCAAGTAGAGGCAACACCCACGTCCATGTAACCTAGCAGCCTAGGAAGCTCTACATGGTGAGGCGACCTCGTCAATGGCATCGAACCTCGGTACCGATCTTGGCGACTTCGACGGACACAACGCCAAAGCACACACTCTGTGACTGTCGGAGAGATCGGATCCGAAACGCTTGATTGCGTGGTGTTTCATCCGCCCACTTCGTGTGTCCACTGTGGATGATTGTGACACATCTTTGACACGAACGCCCGTACGGTGATCTTCAGGGAGCGCGCGCTCCGCTCGACGTTGGGCAGTCGGTGTAGCGGTTGCCCCGCCGGGCCGAGGTCGATGCTGTGTGAGCCGCAGGCGGCGCTGTGCGTCCACCTGTGCCAAGCGGAGGTCCCTGCCTTGGAGGGCGGTGGCTAATCCGGCAAAACCTCGAAATCGGGCGGGGGACAGGGCATTCCGGGCCCGCGGGCTGGTCCTGGCTCCAGCGCTAACGCACCATGCCGCAGGTGACATTGCGTAGTTGGTGTCCGTCGGGCCGGCGCGCACTCATAGCCGATGACAGCGCGTTGAAGTTCAGGCGCGGGCACCCCGCATCGCTTCCACTATCGCCGTGCCTACGAGTTCGTGGGCGACCGGAGGCAACTCCTCAGGCCGGAACCAACGGATCTCGTCATGTTCATCGGGAGCGACGTTTGTCGGTGTCCCCTCCCACTCGCCGACAAGCCAGGCGCTGAGGCGTACGGGTTCGCCTTCGCGGCCTGCGTCCAGCCGACACAGATGGATCGCGGAGCCTGTTGCTATCCGCACGCCCAGTTCCTCGTGCATCTCCCTGGTGAGCGCAGCCAGCTCTGTCTCGCCTGTCTCGATGTGTCCGCCGGGCAGATCCCACACGCCTGGGTAGGCGCGGCGGTTCGGACTTCGATGGACGAGTAGGACTCGACCTTCGCGAACCAGCGCCGCGACAACGACCTCGTGCATGGGCGGGATTATGGCATGACCATCCGACCAAGAACGTCCGCAACTGCCGCGACTGCTGCGCGTCGGTAGAACCGTGCTGGTCACCACCAGTGACGGGAGCGGTGACGCCGAGGCTTGCCGTCCTGGTGGTGAGCGCCTGTCGCGCAGGTTGACGTCGGATCGTCGGGGGCCGGTTGCTCAGTCGACGCGGACGTGCAACGCCGTGGCGTCTGGTTCCTCGGCAAATCGCGCGGCAACTCGTCCTGCAGCGAGAACAATTCGGCTATCGGGGCCGGACCACGGGTGGTTGCGGCGCGGTCCTCGTGCGCTTCGCGGGACCACGGGAACGGGTAGACCGTATGCCGTGCGACAGCGGCAGCGCGCGGGTCTCTGCCTGCCAGTCCGTCCACCGCAACGACGCGTAGAACTGCGCTGTACCACCCTCGGCGATCCATGACAGCCAGGCGCCATGACCTGCGCCGAGGGGCTCCCATGCCAGCGTGTCGGGGCCGAAGTAGCACACCTCGCCGGCGTTTCCGGGACGACCGAACGCCGCTGGATCGGCGCCGTTGACCTCGAACCTCCCGCCGAGGACGTCATGACCCACCACGAGCGAAGCGGGCGGCCGACCATCGCCGGGCAAGCCGTTGGCTTGCGCCAATGACGGCAGGCCAGCCTCATCGCCGCCGCCAAGCACCCTCAGCCAGCCGTCATCTACGAGCAACCCACCTGTGTGCAACGCCAAAGCGCCGAGCCGCGACCGGGCAGAAACCTGCAGCCGGTACAAGCAATCCTGGCCGGCCCTAGCAGCAACCGGCAGAATGGTGATCTGCGGATTGGACAGTAGCTCCGCCTCCAGCGTCGGCCACGCCGGTTCCGGCGTCGCCATCAGTTCTTCCGCACTGCGCAGTCGATCATCATGCCGTGCGCGATGCGCCATCGCGGCGAGTGGCCAACCATATGATCTTGACGTCCGCTTCTGCCGCCGATCGTGCACGACGGGCGGCACAAACTCGTCACCGGCCGTGACCTGCCACCGGCGGGCGCCAAGGAGTTCATCCGGTTCCTTAACCGGGTCGCCGACTCGATGTTCGGTGGCGGTCTCACCCGAGCGGAGCTGCGCGCCGAGGCGGCCCGGCTGCTACAGACGTACCCGCAGCCGTGGCCACAATGAAGCGGCGGCGTCGAAACACTGGCGTCGTGGCCACGGACGATCTGCGATCGGTCACCGCAACACCACAACGACCGAACCTGTGGGTTTGTGCTGCGAGGTAGGCTCGCGTCAATCGTTTGCCGTCGACGGTGGGGTTATGGCGCAGACTTTGATCGTGTCCCGGGCGCGGGCCGGGGCATTTCCGACGATTCAGGACGCTCTGGAGATCGCGACCGACGGTGCGGTGATCTCGGTCGAGGCGGGCACCTATGTCGAGGTGGTCCGGCTGCGGCGGCGCAAGGTGAGCATCGTCGCGGCGGGGAAGGCCGGCTCGGTCACGCTCGACGCGACAGGGCTCGGCAGCTCAGCCGTGGCGTGCGAGTCGGCCGAGGTCACGCTGCGCGGCCTGGTCCTCACCGCCGACGACTATCCGGCGGTCAGCGTCACCGGTGGCCGGCTCGCGATCGAGGCGTGCGAGGTCGGTGCCGTGTTCGCGGCAGGGCTCAGCATCACCGACGGCGCGCACGTCGAGGCGACCGATGTGAAGGTGACGCAGGGGCAGTACGGGATGGTCATCGAAGACTCCGACGGCGTCGTCGACAAGTGCGAGGTGCGCAACATCGCCGACGACGGGGTGATCGTGCGCCTCGGGGCAAGCCCCGTCATCCGCAACAGCACGATCGAGGGCTGTGGATTCCGCGGCATCTACGTGTACCACGCCGCAAAGCCGACGATCGAGCGCTGCGACATCTCGGCCACCGGCGACGCCGGCATCTCCGTCGCGCACCAGAGCGCACCGACGATCACGGAGACGTGGATCCACGACACGCACGGTGTCGGCATCATGTTCGGCCGTGGCTGCGGCGGGCTCGTGGAGAGCTGCCGCGTCGAGTCGACGGCCACGCCGGGCATCCATGTCGACGAGGGCGCCAGCCCGACGATCCGCGAGGCCGACGAACGGCACCGGCCGCGGGTCGGCGTGCAGGCGATCGAGGGTGCGACGAAGCAGGACACGGATAAGGTCGACAAGCTCCTCGCCGAGCTCGACTCGATGATCGGCCTGGCCGGAGTCAAGGGCGAGGTCCGCTCGCTGATCGACGAGATTCAGGTCAACGAGTGGCGCCGCAGTGCCGGCCTCGCCGTCGGCGCGGTCAGCCACCACCTCATCTTCACCGGGGCACCCGGCACCGGCAAGACGACCGTCGCCCGGCTCTACGGGCAGCTGCTGAAGGCCCTCGGGGTCCTGCCCATCGGCAAGTTCAAGGAAGTTTCACGGCGTGACCTCGTCGGGCAGTACATCGGCCACACCGCGGAAAAGGCCACGACCGTCTTCGAGGAGGCGCTCGGCGGGGTCCTGTTCATCGACGAGGCCTACACGCTGGCCCGCTCCGGTGGCGCCGCCGCCGACTTCGGGCAGGAAGCGATCGACACGCTGGTGAAGCTGATGGAGGACCAGCGCGACCAGGTCGCCGTCATCGTCGCCGGCTACACCGCCGAGATGGCCGACTTCCTGGACGCCAACTCGGGTCTGGCGTCGCGGTTCGCCAAGACGCTCGAGTTCGAGAACTACTCGCCGCAGGAGCTCGTGCTGATCGCGGGGCGGATCGCCCGCAACGACGACTACGTCTTCGCCCCCGGGCTCGAGGACGCGTTGTACGAGTGGTTCGACCAGATGGACCGCGGGCAGAACTTCGGCAACGCGCGTGAGGCGCGCAAGCTGCTCGAAGGGATGCGCAAGGCGCAGTCCGGGCGGCTGCGCAGCCTCGGCCGGGTCCCGAGTCGCGAGGACCTCCGGATGCTCGTCCTGGAGGACCTGCTGGCCGCCGCACGATGAGGCGACCAGCAGACGAAACCCTCCATGCAGAGCAGGCGACGGATCAGGCGCCGCCACCAAGGACGGTCGGCGCCTCCGGGCGGTAGGCCCTCGTGTCCTGCTGTTTCGCGACCACGCCTCCACCGGGCGTCTCGACGCTGAACGCGACGTCGTCGGTCACGATCCGGTTGCCGGACTCGTCGGCCTCGGACCCCGTGCCGGACCCGTCGCGGCGGGCCTTGCGCGCCGTCAGCTCCGGCGACACCGTCGGGCCGGCCTTGATCCGCGACTGCCCGCCCGAGCGAGCGCCGGTCGCAGCGGCCCGCCCGCGGAGCTTGACCTCCTCGAGCTTCGACACCGCGGCACCCGTCGGCGGCAGCTCCGGAGCGTCGAGAATCGGCGCGGCCACGTCGGAGCGGGCGGCCTCCACCCCGACCCAGTCGGAGTTCGGGACCGGCTGACCGGGTTGGCCGTTGCCTGTCGCGGTTTTGCGTGTGGTACGCGACCCGGGCTGCCCCGGCGGCAACATCGGGCTCTGCGATGGGGCTTTGAGCACCGGCGGGGCGGCCCCGGCAGGGCGCAGCGGCGACGTGGTGCCTGCCGCCTGCCGGGACTGCGGGTGCAGCTCCGACTGGCTGCCGGGCTTGCCGCTCGCACCGCGCTGCTTGTTGTTGAGGACCGGCGGGACGGTGCCGGACTGCTGCCGCGCGAACGGTTCCTCGACCCCGCCCTGCCGCGTGATGCCGTTGAGCTTCTCCTGCTGCCTGCCCGTGCCTGCCGGGTTGGCGCGCGGATTCTGCCGCTGGGCGCCGTTGGACATCGGCGGTGCCGGCGGGGTCGAACCTGGGGAGCGCAGCGCGCCGGGCGTCATGTCGCCGGTCGGGGCGACCATGCCCTTCGCCTGGATGAGGCCCGGGTTGAGGCCCTTCGGGGCGAGCTTGGCAAACGGCGACGTGACGTTTGGGTTGAGGGTCGTCGGCTTCGCCAGGGGCTGCCCGGGCGGGCGGACACCGGGCGGCAGCACCGGCGGCACGATCGTCGGGTTGGGCAGCCCGCCCGGCGGCAGCACATTCGGCGGGTTGGTGACGTTGAGCACCGGCTGCAGCGGGTTGGTCGAGACCGGATTCGGGATGACCGGCGGGTTCTTCTGCAGGTTGAGCAGGCTCTGGTTGAGCCCCGGCGGCGGACCGCCGGGCATGCCGCCGGGCGGCCCTCCGGGGCTGATCGGGTTGGGCTGGCCGATCGGCGTCATCAGTGCGTTCATCGGGAAGAACGGCGCGCCGTGGCCGTTGCCGATCGTCGAGTAGGTCTGGAAGATCTGCTGCGCGGTGCGGTGCGCGAGCCCCTGCGCCTCGCGGGCGAACTCCTTCTTCTTCTCGTTGATCTGCTCGATCGCGTCACGCTTGTTGGCGTTGTCGTAGTCGGTCTGGTCGCCGCCGGGGATCAGGTTGTAGTGCCAGAACCAGTTGCCGAACGTGCCGTCGGTCTCCGACGCCTTGTCGATGGCCGCCTTGTACCGGCTCCACATCCCCTCCATCTCCGTGCGCGCGGCACGGACGATGGTGACCTGTGCGCGCAGCGCGGCGACGTTGTCGAGCGCCGAGTCCATCCATGACTGCAGATAAGCCAGCATCTTGCCCGGCCCCTCGGTCATGAACTTGTCGCGGGCGTCGCCGTCCTTCCAGTCCTTCTCATACAGGTCGTTGCTGGTCTGCAGGACCTGCTGCTGGATGCCGAAGAGCAGCTGCCACGCCCGGTGCCACTGGTCGGCCAGCGCGGAGATGTCCTCCGGGTGCTGGTTCATGATCTGCCGGCGGATGTCCTCGATCCACGGGCCGTTCTCGCCGTCGTTGGGCGGGTTGGTGAACTCGACGTCGAATCGATCGGGCACGTTGTACCACATGCCGGATCCGGAGGGGCCGGCGTGCGGCATCTCCGCGCGCATGTACCGCCAGTCTTCAGCCACGGGGCATCACTGCGGCCTGAGCTGGTTGATCTTGTCCTGGGCGGGCTGCTCGCCGGCGCCGACCACACCCTCGGTCTGCTCGCCGATCTGCAGGACCTTGGGGTCCTTGCCGGTCTGCGTCGTGGTGATGGTCTGGCTGTCGTCGGCGTTGGTGACCACGCTGTTGCCGGTCGTGTTGTTGCCGTCCTTGTCCTTGTTCTGCGTGTGCGTGCTCGTGACCTCACCGTCGGTGTAGGTCGTCGTCTGCGTCTGCGAACCGGTCACCTGGCCGTCGTTGCCGTAATAGGTGGTCTGCCTCTGCATCGTGTTGCCCGACGTGACAAATGCCGTGGAGTCCGCCCGGCTCGTGCGCGTGTAGCCCGCGCGCTCCTCGGCCGTCTTCCCGTTCGGGTTCGGCGGATAGGTCACGATCGTCGTGGTCACCGTGCCGCCGGTATACGGGTCGACCCTGGTGATGATCTCGCGGCGCACGCCGTCGGTGCTGACGGCGACCTTGTGCTGGCCCTGCGCGTCGGTGAAGGTGCCCTGGTCGGTCCAGCGGACCACCACGCCCGACGCGGCACCGTTGCCGGAGCTCATGTTCTCGCTGTAGGCGTCCTGCCAGGTCTTGACCTGCCTGAGCCATTCCTCCGGATAGCCGGCCGGCCGCTCGGCCTTGCTGTCGCCATAGGCGAACTTGACCGCGTTGATGTCGGCGGCGGACCAGCCGTCGGTGCCGGCATAGGCGTTGGCGATGGTCTGCGCGGCCGAGCCGGTGTTCATCAGCCCCTGTGCCAGGAACGACAGATACTGCTGCAACTCGTTGTAGTTGGCCAGCATCAGATGTGCGGTGTAGGCACCCTCGGGCAGCGAGCCGGGCGCCCACGCGTTGATCGGCATGGTGCCGAGCAGGTTGAGCTCCGGGACCTTGCCGCGGAGGTTCTCCATGATGATCTTCATGTTGTTGGCGAAGTCAGCCATGCCGTCGATGTCGGCGTCGATGTTCTTGTGGCCGGCCTCGAGCCACGCCGGATTCGTGTTGGCGGTGGTCTGAGACCGGTACGGGTTGTAGGGCACGTCGTCGTGCGGCTCAGCCAAGATCTCTCCCCCGTCGATCCGTGCCTCTGGTCCATCGCCCGAGGCGCTCCGGCATCCTCGTCCAGATCGAGCGTAACCGGACAGAGCCACAATGGATAACCCTGTCCGACTGGACCGACCTTGAACTGGGGCGCTACCGTCTGGTACGCCGCATTATGGTGGGTTGTATCGATCCATCGCTCAGCGAGCTTCCCCCGGGGAGCCACAGCAGAAAACGGGGTGAGACGAACTTGACGGACACACCAGGTGTGGGCACGGTCCACGCGACCCAGGACCAGCTCAACACGATGGCCAACAAGTGCATGGAGACCCGCGAGAGCATCGCGACCGGCATGGCGCAGCTGCTGGACCGGATCAACGGCCTCAGCGGGGCAGGCATGTCCGGTGCCGCGAACAACGCGCTGCAGGGCTCCTCGGCCCAGCTCAACCAGGGCCTGACGAAGATGCTGAACGCCCTCGACGACCTCGCCGGGAAGATCAGCAACGCCTCCTCGACGTTCGGTGTCAACGACGAGGACGCGGCGAACGACATCCGGGCCGCGGCTGCCGCCACCGGCGACTCCACGGTCATCGCCGCCCTGCGTGGCTGACCCTTCCGCGACGAGACCTTCGAGAGGCAGGAACATCCATGGGAGCGGGATACGGCGCTGACGGCGCCATCACCTACAACTTCGGCCAGATCGCGGACGTGGCGACCGCCATCGGCACCTACACGGGTGCGGTCGAGGGGTCCCTCGAGGACCTCTACACGCAGTTCACCCAGCTCTTCGCCTCCGACTGGCACGGCGCCGCCGGCCAGGCGGTCGACGCCGCCCGCACCGAGTGGAACTCGGGCATCAGCGACGTCAAGGCCGCCCTGTCGCAGGTCGGTGTGAAGCTGGGCGCGTCGGCCGAGCGGATGCAGGCGGTCGACAAGCAGATCGCCGCGGGCATCTGACCGGTCCGTTGGACCGGTCACGGAGGACGTGACGAAGACCGCCGGGGTTCCGGGGCGGGGCTGCGCCGGAGCCTCGGCGGGTGCACACTTGGACACCCGAGGCACAGTGATCGCGGCTTGACGGGGAGGTGCCGTGGATCGTCCCAACTGGGGCGCGATCGAAGGGATGCTCGCCGACCTCAAGCGGGTCACCAAGGAGTTGCCCGACATCCAGCGCAAGGCCCTCGAGGTCACGGGCACCGCGTGGTCGGACGACCGCACGGTCAAGGCCGTGGTCGGCCCGCGCGGGCACCTCATCGAGCTCGAGATCGACCCTCGGGTCTACCGCAAGCCGAACTCCAAGGAACTGGCCGCGACGATCGTGGCCACCGTCCGCAAGGCCATCGAGGAGTCGGCGCGGCAGGCGCAGGAGATCTACGACGAGGCACTGCCGTCGGACATGCGCGCGGCCCGGGCCGGCGGCATGGACATCAACAAGCTGATCCAGAGCCACGATGCCGACATCCGGCGACAGGGAGACGACGATGGGTGACTACGTCATTCTCGGCAGCACCGCCGCCGACCTGCTCAACTCGGCACAGAAGATCAAGGACCTGGGCGGCCGGCTCACCAGCACCATGTCGAATGCGATCGCCCGGATCGACCCGCTGGACCAGACGGCGACCTTCGGCGGCGACGACTTCGCCGAGAGCTTCCTGCACGGCGAGGGCGGCGAAGGCGGTTATCACCAGTTGGTCCCGTCCGGCATCGGTGACGAGCAGACGACGGCCAACCAGGCCGTGAAGACCAACGCCCGCAAGCTCGGCGAGGGCATGACCAACCTCGGCCAGCACGCGCTGGACGCCATGTGGGCCTACACGGCGACCGACGACGACAGCGCCACCGACATCGGCAACGCCGCCCGCACCTGAGTGACCTGGGCACCGGCTTGACGACACACGTGCGCCCGGCGCGCCTGCCGGCGACCCGGCGGGGGTGACGGTGGAGAACGTCATCGACACCATCATCGGATGGTTCGTCGAGCTCGAGGAGCACATCCCGGGTGCCGGCAACTTCGCCCGCGACCTCGTCATCGGCAGGGTCCCCGAAGCCGACAAGGAGAACATCTACGCGCTGGCGAGGCATTACGCCGACGCCGCCAACGAGCTCGCCGACCTCTACGAAGAGGTCTCCCACGTCGCCGACGCGCTGATGGAGAACTGGGCCAGCCAGGGCGCGGTCGAGTGGACCGAACAGTGGCTGAACTACCTGCGGGCTGTCGGCGCCACCCTGGAGGGGCTCAGCTCCCTGTCGCAGAGTCTGGACGGCTTCGGCTTCCAGATCGAGCTGCAGGAGTTCATGGTCGCGCTGAACCTCATCATGCTCGGCGCCCTGCTCGTGCAGCTCATCATCGCCGCGTTCTTCTCCGGCGGTGCCTCGCTCAGCGGTGTGGTCCCGGCGTTCCTCACCACCGGCAGGCTCATCGGCATTGCCACCACGAAGACCCTCACGGCGATCGGTCAGATGACGCTCCGGGTGGCGCTGAGGAGCCTGACCCCGTTCCTGGCACGTGTCGCGCCGACGCTGGTGCGCACGACCACCCCCGCGCTGACCCGCGCCGCCCTGCCGGCGCTGGGCCGCGGCGCCCTGCCGGTCCTCGCCCGCTCGACGCTGCCGGCGCTGCGCACCGCGGGGACGACGTTCGCGCGCACCACGCTGCCCAACTTCGCCCGCAACCTCGGCACCGGCATCATGCGGGGGCTGCTGCCCAAGAACGTCATCGCCCGGCACGTCGCGGACCGCATGGCCAACCAGTGGCTGCGCTCGACGCTCACCAACGGGCTCGTCCGCAACACCATCGGCCGCAGCGTCGCCGCCGGGATCGGCCGGTCGGTCGGCTCCCGCGCTGCGACGATGGCCGCCGGCCGGGCCACCCGCGCCGCCTACGCCAGGGCCCTGGAGCAGCAGCTGGCCCGGCAGTTCGGCTCGCGGGTCGGCGGCCGCGCCATGGAAGGGGCACTCGGCCGCCTCGGCGTCGACGCGGCAGGTCAGCAGGCAGCCCGCAGCGTCCTCATGCAGCAGGCGGCGGCGCAGACGGCCAACGTGTCGTTCCGCATGGAGCTGGCGAAGTATCTCGGCACCCGCATCGCCATGGGCGGGCTGTTCATGGGCGGCGGCAACCTCATCGGTCAGCTGCACATCATCGACAAGCGCAACCTCGACCCGGGTCTGCTCGACCTGGATCAGGTCAAGGTGTACGCGGCGCAGGGTGCCCTGTTCGGCGCAGGCATGTGGGGCAGCCCGCTCGGCCACGCCATCGGCGGTGGTATGGCAGGCGGCCTCTTCAACGCCGCGACCGGTGAGAGCATCAAGGACGGCTTCCTGCACGGCGCGTTCGTCGGTGGTGTCTTCGGCGCCGCCAGCCACTTCACCGCAAATCCGGCCCACATGCCGATCAAGATCGGCCAGTCGGTGCACATCATGCCGGCGGAGCGCGGGCCCGGCTTCGTCACCAGGTTCGACACCCCGCAGGGCGTCAACGTCCCCGCGAGGATCGCCAACCTCAACGGCGTCGAGCAGTGGCACGCGCCGGGCCGCGGTGCCGCGTTCTTCCGCACCGAGGGCGGCACCATCCCCGAGGGTGGGCAGCTGCGCGAGTACGGCGTGATCGACCCCAACGGCAAGGTCCAGGTCCACCGGCACATCCTCGACCCGATCGTCGTGCCGGACCAGCCGCAGATCGCGCCCGGCTCGTCGGTCGGTGCCGGGTCACCGCCACCCCCGGGCGGCCCGGACGGTGGTGGCCCTCCCGGCGGCCCGCACCAGCCCGCCGGGCCGGCCATCCGCGGGCCGCAGGTCGACAGGGGTGTCCTGCGCGGCCCGGAGACGCCGGTCGACGGCGGCCCGGTGGTGCGCGGCCCGCAGACCGTGGTCGACGGCGGCGGGGTCGTCCGCGGCCCGGACGCCCTTGTCGACGGCGGCCCGCCGCGCGGCCCCGAGGTCCCGGCCGACCGCGGCGGGGTGGTGCGCGGCCCGGAGGCGTTGCGGTCCGCCGACGGCGGCACACTCGTCCGCGGCCCGGAAACCCCGGTGGACGGCGGCGCGGCCCGCCCCGGCGAAACCATCAGACCGGGCGAGTCCATCAGACCCGGCGAGACCGTCAGACTTGGCGAGACCGTCCGCCCCGGCGAGTCCATCAGACCCGGCGAAGTCATCAGGCCCGGCGAAAACGGCATTCCTGCCGAGACGATCAAACCCGGTGAGTCCGCACGGCCAAGCGAAACCACAAAGCCCGGCGAGACCACCAGACTCGGCGAGACCACGAGGCCCGGCGAGACAACAAGGCCGGGGGAGAACGGCAGGCCCGGGGAGAACGGAAGGGCCGGTGAAGTCACCAGGCCCGAGGACGGCACCGCAGCGGGCAGGAACGGCCGCCCCGCCGACGGCGGTGACCTGCCGCCGCTGCTCGACCGCCCCGGTGACGCAGGACCGGTCGACCGTGGCCCCGCCGGCACGGACCGCACCACCGGACCCAGGACCGACCCGGCACAGAACACGGCCGTCAATCCCGCACGGGATCCGGCGGCCGACCCGGTCACCACCGAACCGCCCGCCGCCGGTCGTGGCCCCGCCGAGATCCCGGTGGAGTTCCAGCGGCTGCGCGACGGCTATCCCGAACCGGCCGCGACAGGGCAGGTCACCCGGGCCGAGCCGCGCAACCTGACGCTCGGCCGGTCGTTCGGCGCCGACGTGGCAGGTGACGCCGCCGGGCTGCGCGGTGCCATCGACCGGGCCGTCGACCGGGTGCCCGCGCCGGCCGGTGCCGCTGGCCGCGGGCCGAACCTCGCCACGCCGTGGCAGGCCGTCCGGGTGGCGGCGCTCGGCGAAGGGCTGCACGGTGTGTGGTTCCGCGACGGTGGCCTCGCCGAGGTACGCATCGAGCTCGGCCGCAACCCCGGCGGCGCACGGATCCGGGTGGAGTTCCCCGAGCTGCGGTTCGACGACGGGGGACCGGGCCGCCCCGCCGGTCCGGTGCGGGTCGTCGTCGACGAACGGGTCGGGGCCGGCAATCCGGCGACCCGCCCGGCGGAGGTCGCGATCGGCCTGCGGCAGGCGCTCAACGTCGTCGACTCGTGGCTGAAGAGCCCGCCGGACGGCACGGCCGTGCCCGTGGAGACCGCGCGCGGCCCGCAGCCCCGCACCGGTGGTGCACTGCCGGAGCAGCTGCGCGACGCCACGGACACCTCCGTGCCGCCGGGCCGGGGTGCACCCGCTCTGCCAGACGGCCTGCCCGATCAGGGGCCGGACCCGATCACGGGCCGCCCGCCGGCGCCGGGCACGCGGGTCCCGCCGCGGATCATGCCGGTCGAGGTCGAAGGGGTGCCGCCGCGCGACGGGCTCTCGACGCCCGAGGGGACGCGCGACGCGTTCAACCGGTACATCGACGACATCCTCGGCAACGCACAGCCGGACTCGCCGGTGCGCATCACGCTCGAGAAGCACGGGCTGGTGGCGCACTTCCCGGACGGGCACTCGGTGTGGTTCACCCCGCAGGTCAACTCGATCCTGGCGGGCGGGCACCCGGCGATCGTGCGGCCCGAGATGGTCTGGGTGGGCGAACGCTGGGTGCAGACCGGACCGGCAGTGGTCGCGGTGCCCGCGTCCGGGCTGCACCAGCTGCCGGCGGCGTGGCGGGCGCTGCACGACTCGGTGCACGACCTGATACCGCCGTCGAAGGCCACGCCGGACGGCCCTGTCAGGGTGCCGGACAACCCGGTGGAGACGCCGGCGCGGACCGCCGACCCGGTGCCGGTGAAGCCGTCCGAGCCGGTGCCCGTCGTCGGTGCTGAGCAGGTGCGGGTCCGGGACACCACCCCGGCCGGGTCGCCGCCGCCGCGGGAGATCACCCCGGAGTGGGTGGGTGCCCGGCTCGCCGACAGGTCGACCCCGCCGGAGCTGGCCCGGCAGATCCAGGACCACCTGACCGACGGCGGCACCCCGAAGTCGAAGGCGGAGATCGACGCCGCCCTGCAGCGGCTGCGGGAGGAGGCGGAGGCCGCCGTCGAGCTCGAGCGCGCCGACCGGCCGCCGCGGGTCAGCGAGCACTACGGAACGCGGTACCGCAACGGCGAGCAGCTCACCGACAACGTCCGGGAGCTCGTCGACCAGGCCAAGGCGCGGCTGGAGCGGACGTTCGAGCCGTCGCCGCGGCTCACCGAGCGGCTCGAGGCGCTGGACGCGGTCCGGGCACAGGCGGACCGGCTCGACGCGCTGCTGCGGGAGGCGCGGGCGACCGGCGACCTGGCCCCGGTCCGTGACGGGGTGCGGGAGCTGAGCCGGCAGGTCCGCGAGTACGGCGACCGGCACACGATCGTCGAGCACGACCAGCACCAGCGCCGTCCCAAGGTCGACGAGGCGTGGCGCGACCTGCACGGCGTCGACCCGCTCGACGCGGTGGAGATGGTCAACCGGCAGACGGCGATCGACCCGGTCACCCACCGGTTCCACCCGATGGACCGGGCGATCATCGGCGCGGCCGTCGAGCGGGTCATGCCCCGCGACGTCGCCGACGCCGTCATCGGGCAGCTCGACCGGGCGGTGCCGCTGCACGAGGTGCACGCGAGGGAGCTGCTGTCCGCGCGGGAGTACCGCAACATCGAGCACCACATCCAGGGCAACGTCAAGGGCCTCTACGACGGCAGGCTCGAGCGGCTGCTCATCCGGCCGGACAGGTCGCTGATGGAGGTCGCGTCGACGGCGGTGCACGAGACGACGCATGCGCGGCAGCCCAGCTGGTCCCGGGAGGTGGCGGCCTTCCGCCAGGAGATCGCGGACCCGTACGCGCAGGACGTCGCGATCGCCCAGCGGCTGTTCGAGCGCGAATACGCGGCGTTCCAGCAGCAGCGCCAGTTCCTGGAGGGGATGGCCGGCAGCCGGACGGCGGCGCAGCTGGCCCGCGACGGGCACGACGCCGCGGTGCCGCGCGACTACCAGTGGCTGCTGGAGTCCGACAGCCGGGTCCGGCAGCACATCATCAACGAGTACGTCCGCGCCCTGCCCAACGGCAAGCAGCTGGCCCGCGACGCGTTCGGTGAGGGCGCGGAGCTCGAACGCGGCCCGGCGGACGGCGGGTCCCGGCCGTTGCACGCCTGGCCGGACGTTGCATCGGGATATCGGGATGTACCACTCAGCGCCGCCGAACAGGCCCGCGCCAGGGTGACGGCAGGGCCGGACCCTGTGGTGCCGGGCCGGTCGGTGCTGTTCGACGGTGACGGGCGCCGCCTCGACACCCGTGCGCTCGCCCCGGACGGCGTCGCGTTGTGGGGCATGGGCACCGACGGCACGTTCCTGGTGGTCGGGCCGGACCGTTCCCCCGGCAGCCTGGGGATGCCGCTCGCCGGCTACGGCAAGATCGCCGTCGTCGACGGTGTGGTCCAGTTCCTCTCCGGCGAGCGGATCGCACCCGAGTACCTGCACCAGGTCACCGACGTGCTGGGCCGGGCCGGGATCGACCTGTCGTTCAAGGTGGCGCAGCCGCGGGTGGATCCGGTGCGGCTCGACGGCGCGGCTCGGCAGGCCGTCGAGGACGTGGTGGACCTCTACGCCGCCCGCGTCGACGCGGCGGTCCCCGGCTCGCGGGTCGAGGCCCTGCCGGACGGTCAGGTGCGGGTCACGGTCCCCGGCCGGGCACCGGTCGTCGCCGACCTGTCAGGGGTCGCCCAGTCGCTCGCCGGCCGGCTGCACCCGGAGCAGCTGCGCACGGCGCTCACCGAGTGGCTCGACACGTCCGTGGCGGACGGGCTCGACCGTGCCGCGCCGGTCGACCGGCTCGCCGGCGGCGCCCGTGGCCCGGAGCAGGTCCCGGCGATCGCCGACTCGGTGCGGCGGGGCCTGCCCGCGGACGCCCGGTGGAGCGTGTCGGCCGGTGCCGACCACGTCGTGGTCCAGCCGGAGAAGGGCCGGCCGATCGTCTTCCGGACCGCCGCCGAACCCGTGCCGCGCGCCGGTGAGCTGCCGGCGGCCGAGCCTTCAACGCCGGTGCGCACGGCCGCGACCGTGGTGGGGAAGCCGGCCGTCGAGGTCGTCGTGCCGGAGTCGGTGTGGCACGACGCGGCCCGGCTCGACAGGTTCACCGCACGCGCCATCGAGGCGCACGCCGTCGACGTCGCCGGCACCCGCAGCAAGGTCAGCGGGTTCGTCAACCGGCTCCTGGGCCAGGACAGCGAGCAGGCCGGCGCGCTGCGGCCGGAGGGCCGGGCGTTCAAGCTCAACGGTGACGACAGGCAGCTGCTCGCCCAGCTGAAGGTGCTGTCGGAGGCCCTCGAGCAGGCCCCGCCGGGGCAGCGCGGCGTCATCGCCCGGGAGATGCTCGAGCTGGACCGGCAGATGTTCAAGCGGCCGGGGCAGTCCGGCGCACATGTGCAGTACAACCTCGCCGAGGACGCCCTGCCCGGCATCACCGAGACCATCGAAGGGGTCCGGCGCACCTATGGCACCCAGCATCTGGAGCCGCCCGCGTTCGTGCCCGGCACGCGGCCCGGCCCGGAGCTGGCAAGCCTGCCCGACCTTCCGCGCTCCCCGGAGCTGACCGGGGCTCTCCTCGAGGCGGCCGACGGCGGCCGGACCTGGGTCAGCACCCCGCCGCCGGAGGTCGTGGCGCGCGCCGGCCGGTTCGACTCGCACGCCGGCGACGCGCTCACCGGCCACGTCCGGGGGCTGCTGCAGGCCGCCGCCGACCCCGCCTACTGGACCGACGGCCGGCCGCCGCGGATCGAGCTGCGCGCGCCCGACGGCATCGAGCTGCAACTGGCCCGGCGGCTCGAACACGTCCGCGAGCCTGTCGACACCGCGTTGTTCACCGACGCGGCCGGCAACCCGGTGCCGGTGCCGCGGGTCGAGGTCACCGGTCCGCGCACGCACGACTCGCTGCCGACGATGCGGCTGGAGGAGGAGATCCGCCTCCAGGACGCCCGTGACGGCGTGCCGTACTTCGACGCACAGACCCGCGCGTCGATGGAGATCCACCTGCGTGACGGGCTGTGGTACGACGCCGAAGGGGTCCCGCTGGACGGGCTGTACCACTTCGTCGTCGAGCCCGGCACGCTGCGGACCTACGCGCTGCACGAGTCGCAGATGGGCCGGCTCAACGCGAAGCACGCGTCGTTCCTCGCCGGTGGCGACACCCTGTCGGCCGGTGAGTTCGTCGCCGTCAACGGCCGCCAGGTGTCGGTGAGCGGCCGCAGCGGGCACTACGTCCCGACCGTCGACCACGCCTGGATGCTGGCGGAGAAGGCCCGCGAGGGCGGTGCCGACGTCAGCATGTTCGACGTCGAGTCCGGTGCCAGCGACAGCAGTCGCTACAGCCGGCTGCGCGGTGAGCAGGCGTTCACGGCGGCCGTCGGCGAGATCGCCAGGCCCGGTGAGATCCCCGGCGTCGCGCGGGTCGACCGCGTCACCACGAGCCCCGTCGCCCGGCAGGACGAGCTCGGCGTTCCCGGTGCGGTGCTGCGGGTGACGACGACCCGCGGCGTCACGTTCGACGTCGACGTGTCCAACGTGCACAACCTGCTGTCGTCGAAACGCCCGGCCGGTGAGGACGCGCTGTCGTTCGCCTCCGACCGGCAGGTGTTCACCGGCGACGACCAGCTCGCCTGGCTCGGCGCGGACCTGCTGCGCGCCCGGATCGAGCTCGGGATGGCCGAGACGGCCGGGCCGCCGCTGCCCACCCGCGACACCGGCGGATCGGCGGCGCCGGCCCGGGTCGAGCCGCTCCTGCCGGACCTTCGGCAGCTGGTCGGTGAGCTGCTCGACGGCCGGATGCCGCCGGAGCGGGCCACGGCTGCCGTCACCGCCGTGCGGGCCGTCGGCGAGGGTCAGATCGACCGTGCCGCAGCCGCCCTCGGCGCCGAGGGCACCCCGCTGAAGGCGATGCGGGCCGAGGTCCTCGCGCGGTACCCGGCCGTCATCGACCCGCTGGTCGCGGCGCGGCTGCAGGCGGACGGCCCGGCGCTGCTGGCTGCTGCCCGGTCGCCGGAGCAGCTCTACGACATGCTGCGCGAGGAGAGCACCCGGATCGGCAGGTCGTCCCCGTCGGGGGTGTCCGGGCTGACCGTGCCCGAGGCCGCCCGCGTCGTCGACGGCCTCGACGCCACGGCGGGCGCACCCGGCCGCGGGCACTACAGCTCGCAGGTCGACGCATGGCTGGAGACACCGCTGGGGCGCGCTTACCACGAGGCCCGCACCGCGCTGGACGTGACGACGCAGGTGCCGTGGCGCGAACCGGCCGACAGTGCCAGGTTCGGCCCGCTGGAGCAGGCACAGCGACCCGCCGCCGGCCTGCCCGAGCCGATCCGGGCGGCGCTGGAGCGGTACCCCACCGCGGCCGGGCACAACGTCGACACCTACATCGATCACGACGGCCGCATCGGCGGCCGCGACGAGCGGGCCGACGCACTGCGGATCCAGGCGGCGATGCGCCCGGCCGGCGCGGACCTGCTGCTGCACGCGGCCGTATCGCCGGCCGCCCTCGGCCTGCCCGACGTCACCGGGCTCGCCGGGATGGTCGGCGCGACCGTTACGCACAAGGGGTTTCTGCCCGCGTCGGCGCACACACCGCTGCGGTTCGAGCGGATCCGGCTGGCGATCGAGGCACCGGCACAGACCCGGCTGACCGGGATCGGTGAGCTGACCGACGGGCCGGCCGACGCCGGCGTGCTGCTGGCCGCCGGGACCCGGCTGCGGCTCCTCGGCATCGAGCAGACCGGCGTCGACGTGTTCACCGTCCGCGCCCGGGTCGTCGGGCAGCACGACCCGGCGGCGCTGGCCACACCGCTGCTCGGCCACGACCGGATCGACTGGGCCGACACCCCCGGCGACCGCCCGCCGCAGCGGCCGGTGACCGCGACCGTCGTGCACGGCACGCGCTCGGAGGCCGACCGCCTTCCCGAGCCGGACCCCGCCCGGGTCGGCGGGTCGTTCTGGGAACGCGTCCAACCGACCGAGCCGCACCGGCTGAGCGACTCCGTCATCCGGGAGATCCGCCCGGTCCAGGTGCACACCGGCCCGGACGGCACCGTCGTCGCCGCCGACGTCGAGGTGCACCGCTGGACGGGCGAGCCGCTGCGGATGCGGGTCACCGCCGGTGACGTCGGCGACCTGCGGGCCCGCACGGAGGTCGCCGAGGGCGCCCCGGCGCGTGAGCCGGACGCGACCGTCGTGCTGTCGGACCGGCACGCCGACAGCCCCGACCTGCTCGGCACGTTCACCCACGAGACGTGGGAGGTCGACGCCCGGCTGAACCGCCGCGGATGGTGGGGACCGGCCGGCCCGGACCCGCGACCCGACGTGCTGACCGACCGCCCGGGCGCACCCGCCGGCGACCGGCTCTCCGACCACGACCGCGGCGGCGTCGGCGACGTGCAGGAGCGCGTCGGGCGGATCGTCGCGGAGCAGAGCCCGGCGGAGCGGGCGGCGCTGATCGCCGACCTGCGGGCGCACCTGCGGCACCTCGGGCTCGACGGGCCGAACGCCCCGACGCTGTGGCGGATGATCGACGCCGACGTGCCCGCCGAGAGGCTCTCCCCGGCGCAGCAGCAGCTGTACCTGAACCTGCGCGAACCCGGCTGGGAGCACGTTGCCGCCCTGCAACCCTCACCGTCCACTGTGGAACGCGGAGCGCCGCCGCCGCCCGAACCGGGGCCGACGCTGAAGGACCGGCTCCTCGGCCGGACCCCGCTGACCGGTCCGGAACGGGCCGTCCTTTCCGAGCTCACCACGGAGCTGCACGGCCGCGCCGCCGACGCCTCTGCCGACACACGGATCGGGCAGTTGCTGGACCGCCTCGGCCCCGAGTCCGCCGCCCGTGTCGTCGACCGGCTCCCCGCGGACCTGGCCGCGGCGGCCCGCGAGGTGGCCGACCCGGGTGCGCCGTGGCGCGCCGAGGCGGCGCGGCAGCGGCACGCGGAGGTGCAGGCCGCCGTCAACGGGGCGCTGCCCGAGCTGACGGCGGCGGGTCTTGTCGACCACGCCCGTCCGCACCCCGGCGGCGACGCCGTGATCGAGGTCCGCACCGCCGGTGGCGAGACGGTGACGCTGCCGGTGCACGAGCCCTTCGCGGCACTCACCGACCGGGCCGCCGGGCCGGCCGGTGAGTCGCTGCGCGTGCGTGCCGCGGCGGACCTTGCCGCGCACGTCGTCACCGCCCTCGGCGACCGGCTCGGCGTGCTCTGGGCCGGTGATGCCGACCTCGCCGCCGCCCGGGTCCTCACCCGCGGCCACGACGCGGCCCCGGCCGAGCTGCGGGAGGTCTGGCGCACTGCCCTGCTCGACCGGCTGTCCACATTGGACGCCGCGCGGCTCGACGCGCTGCGCGGCGAGCCGCTGCTCGACGGCGTCGCCGGGCCGCTGCACGGCCAGCTCGGCGAGGCGATCCTCGCCGAGACGTGGCCGCTGCTCGTCGGCCCCGACCCGGCCGCGCTCGCCGCCGGCGTCGCGCCGGGCCCGGCCGCCGGGTCGCTGTACCTGACAGGTCACGACGGTCAGGTCCGGCAGCTGCCGGCCGGGGACGTCGCGGCACTGCGCGACTGGCTGCGCTCCAGGCTCACCGACGGCGCCGACGCCGCGCTGCTGCGGGCCGAGGCCGCGGCGATCCTGGGCGCGGAGACCGACGTCTACGGCCGGGGCGGGCGCACCCGCGCCGAAGGTGCCCTGACAGCCCTGAGCCGCCTGCCGGACACCGTCGCCGAGCAGGCCCGTGCCGTCGCGGAGCGGGTCGTCGCGGACAACCCCGCCGACGCGTGGCGCCGCGACGTGCTGCCGCCCGCCGCACAGGAGCTGGCCGGTCACGCCCGCGACGCGGTGCGGGCGGCCCGTGCCGCCGACCGGACCGGTGACGGAGCCGACCCGTACGCGCCGCTGCGCACAGGGCAGGTCGCGGAGCAGGTGCGGGTCGCTGCAAGTACACCCACCGCAACAACCGTCACGGAACTCACCGGCACACTGGACCGGGCCGCGAAGGCCCTCGACGAGCGGGTCACCGCCCGGATCGAGGCCGCGCTGAAGGCCGAGGAGACCGCCACGGCGAAGGCGGCCGACCGCGACGCGGAGCAGGACCGGACCGACCGCAGCTCCGACGCCCGCGCCGAACGGGCCGGCGTCGAGGCCCGGCAGGCAGCCGACGAGGCCGCCCGGCACTACGCTGCGGCCGAACGGTTCTGGGCGGCCCGCGACGCCGCGACCGCCGCCCGCGACGCGTTCGAGTTCCTCCGGCTGGAGCTCGGCGGTAACGATCCGGCGCGGCTGCGCGAGTACGTCGACGCCGCCACGGCCGCGTTCGAGACCTACCGGCAGGCGGTGGCGGCGACCCAGCCGCTGCACGAGGTCCTGACGGCGGGCGTGCCCGGCGGCCGGATGCCGCACCTGGACGCGGTGACCGACACCGTCAACGCGCTGCTCGACGCCGCCGACGTCGACGTCGCCCTGCGACCCGACGAGGCCGACCGGATCCTGCAGTCGGTGTGGCGGCAGGCCGGCGGCGAGGACGGGGCCGTGTTCCCGGTCGGCATGGGCGCCGCCGAGGTCCGCGTCCGGTTCCACCCGGGCGACGCGGTCGAGGTGCCCCGCCCGCCGACCCGCTCGTCGGAGGTGATCACCGGGCACATGCCGCAGGCGACCGCCGGGCGGACCCTCGGCGCGGCCCTCAACCGCAACGCCGGCCCTGCGGTGGCGTTCCCGGTCGCCGCGGCCCTCGACGCGGCCATCGCCGACGGCACCCCCGGCGCGCTCGGCGTGGTCAAGGAGATCGCCCGGCACGCCACCCTGAACTTCGGCGGCGAGCTGCGCCGGCAGTTCTCCGTGCAGGGGTCCGGCAACGACTTCAGCCTCACCGGCGCCGTCGCGGACAACCGTGGCGAGTCGGCGCTGTTCGACGTCGACGGCCACTGGACCGTCCAGGTCCGGCCCGGCAGCCCCGGCGCGGTCTGGACCGACCCGGTCCCCGTTGGTGACCGCGCCGCCGGGCCGGCCGCCGAGCTGCGGCTGTGGGTGCCGCACCCTTACACCGAACCGGCGCTGCCACAGACGGCGACGGACACGCTGCCGGCCGGGCGGCCGCGGGCGGAACGGTTCCCGGAGCATGTCGTCACCGGGCTCACCGGCCTGGAACGGCTCAACGACACCGTCGTCGGCATGCTGCCGGAGCAGTACCGCCACGTCGGCGGGCCGATCCGCCAGCAGGTCCGCACCTTCGTCGTCGAGGAGCTGCCGGGACTGCTCGCCGACGCGATCAACGACCCGGCCGGGGTGCAGCGGCCGATCATCGACGGCGGCCGGGTCGTCGCCACCGTCACCGTGCACACCCGGGTCGTGCCCGGCTCGGCCGAGCTCGTCGGCACCGCGAGCGACAGGTACCACCAGGAGCGGCTGCGCATCGCGTTCTCCGGCGCCTCGGGGTCGGTGACCATCGGCGGCTCCCGGCAGGCGGACATCACCGCCGGGCCGCGCACCGACGCCGGCGAGCTGCCGTTCGGCACCGCCGGGCTGCAGGGCACCGTATCGCCCGGGTCGAGCGCGCGCGGCGGGATCAGCGTCGGCGGCACCGCCATCCACCCGAGCGTGCAGCGCTACTCCGGGCACACCCAGGGCTACCGGCTGAGCGTCGTGCACGACGTCACGGTCGAGCCGTCCGGGTGGGAACCGTCGCGGCCCGACATGCTGACCCGCTCGGTGGAGAGCACCGGGCTGTTCCGGATGCCGGAGCCGGAGGCGTACCGCTACGGCCTGCCCGTCGACAAGGCTGCTGTCGTGCACCGGCCCGACGGCAGCGTCGTCCTGCGCGACGACCCGGTGACCGGCGCGCCGCCGGACAGGGCGGAGCGTCTCCCGGACTGGATCGGCGCACGCGGCATCGACGGCGCCGGGCCCGCCCTCGTGCAGCGCCTGACCGGGGCCGACGCGCTGCGCCTCGATGTCGCCGCGAAGCTTGCACAGGACAACCTGCTGCCGAGACCTGACGCCGAGGGCAACCCGCGGCTGTCCGGCGAGCCGCTGCGCCGGGCCGCGGAGCAGGCGAACCTGCGGGCCTTGACCGAGATCTCCGCCGCCCGGCTGGAGGCCGCCTACGACCAGGCAGCGCAGGACGGCATCCTGGTCAACCTGGTCCGGCAGCGGCCCGGTCTCGCACCGGACCACGTCACGCTGCGGCTGCGGATCAAACAGGACTGGGACCGCGCCGAGCTGGTCGGGCACACCATCGCAGAGACCGTCGTCAACCTCGACATCGGCTCGTCGACGTTCGCGCGCACCGGCGGGCGGACCTCGACGCTAGCGGTCCGCGGCGAAGGCGTCGCCGACCTGACCCCCGGCGACGGTGCGGTCGTCCCCGGCGGGGCAGGTCTCGGCGGGGCCCGCACCGTGACCGGCAGCGCCGGCTGGCGCACCGGCAACACCGTCAACCAGGTGACCCTCGTCGAGGGCGGCCGGACCGCGATCTTCACCGTGCCGCACGTCCTCGAGGTCGTACGGGTCGACGCCCACGGCGGGGAGAGCTTCGTCGCGTCGCGGGACGGCTCGGCGCGGGTGCTGTTCCCCGCCGACCTGCTGCCCCGCGCCGGTGCGCCGGTCCTGCCGCCCGCGCCACGGACCGGACCCCCGACATCGCCGGCGGCGCTGAGCTGGGCGACCGTGCTGCACCTCGACGCCGCCGGGGTGTGGGACGCCGTCACCCGGGTGCTGCCCGACGGCGCCCGGCCGGAGTCGGCCGCACACGCCCACCTGACGTCGTTCGCCAACGTGCGCAGCCTGGTGGCCAACCCGGAGTGGCTGCTCACCGGCCACCGCACCGACCTCGCCGTCGACCCGCGCGGCGTGACCCCGCTGCGGGCCGGCCTGACCATCCGGGGGCGGGCCGGCGCGTCGCAGTTCGTCGGCGAGACTGACCTCGTCGTCGGCGACATCAACTTCACGATGGGCGCCGACGCGGTCACGTTCGGCCGGCAGGTCGGTGGCGACGCGGGCGGCTCGCTGCGCGGCGGGCTCGACCTCGGCGCCGACACCGACGTGGCCGGCGAACCCGTCGGCGACGCCGCCGTCGGCCTGCGCGGCTCGCGCAGCTGGTTCGACGCCGAGTCGCACACCTCGACCCGCATCTACGGTCGTGAGCGGCTGCGGATCCACACCAGCGGCAACGAGAAGCAGTACATCTACCGCATGCCCGTCGACCTGGAGATCACTGGCGTCGAGCACCACCCGAAGGTCCTCGGCGGCACCCGGACCGCGCACGAGAGCCTCCCGGCCCGCGACGTCGTCTACGCCATCCCGGAACGCGTCGCGCTGGAGCTCCACGTGGCCGGTGAGCACCCCGTCCCGGCCGACATGATCGCCGACGCACTGCACCGCTACAGCACTGGGCACCTGACGCTGGACCGCAAGGTCGTCGCCGGGCTCCTCGACCGGTACGGCACGCCGCCGGACCTGGCGACCGGCATCGCCTGGAAGCTTGGCGAGCAGTTCCCGGACGCGTCGGTGCCGAGGACGGTCACGGACCCGGCGGCCCGCATCAGCGCGATCATCCGCCAGGAGCAGGGACTGCCGGCGGTGCCGCCGGCGGAGGGTGCGCGGCGCCTCGCCGACCACCTCGGTCAGGCCCTCGGCCACAGCGTCCTGGAGCCCGCGATCCGCCTGTCGGCCCGCGACGGCCGCCCGGTCGAGCTGTTCCAGGAAGTCCTGGCCCGGGTCGAGCAGGTCGTGCCGGGCGCTGCCGGGCGGCTGCCCGGCCTGTGGCAGGGGCTGTCCGGCAGCCTCGCCGGCAAGCGCTGGACGGGGCAGCTCGACAGCATGCTGTCCCCGGAGGGGTTCACGGCCTCGTTCCCGGTGCCGTCCGGCCGGCTGTGGGTCGAGCACGTCACCGTCCGGATCACCGCCACGCTCGGCGCCGGCACGCCCATCGGCACCAGGCCGGACGTGTTGCCGATCCTGCAGGACTACGCGTACGCCCAGCATGAGCAGACATGGGTGAGCGGGTACGGGTACGGCACCGGCGGCAGTGGGCACGGCACCGCCCTGGACACACCGGAGGCCAGTGGCGGCACCAACCGCGGCTACACCAGGTTCGGCACCGTCGGCGGGCAGCGCACCGTCGTGCAGGGCCTCATGATCGCCGACGGGGTCGTGCGGATGCGCCGGCCGATCGAGATCCACATCGAGGTGTCCCGGTCGGTGCCGCACCCGCTGAAGCAGCTGCCGCGGCGGATGGCCGACCTGGTCACTCGGCACGGCGCGCCGGACAGCTCCTACGGCGTCGTCAGCGGCTCGCTGGTGCAGCTGGCCACCAGGGACCAGCTGGTGCCCCGCTCGTCGGCGGTCGTGGACGGCCCGGCCGACCCGCGGCAGCTGCCGATGCCGGACCGCTCCGTCGTCGAGACCGCCGACATCGGCCGCCTGCACGAGGTGATCAGCGACCGGCTCGCCGGCAAGGACCTGCTGGGCCGCGCCGGGCTCGCCGCCCGCGACGCCGACCTGCGCAGGCAGCTGTCCGCGCTGGCGCGCACCCCGGCCCTGGAACGCGTCGCCGGCCCCGGCGGGCACCCGTCGATCACGCTCAGCGACCCGGCCCGGGAGAACCGGATGGTCCAGGTGTGGGTCCGGGCCGAGCAGTCCCAGCTGCGGGTCACCTCCGAGATCGAGGTCGCCGAGATCCGCCGGGTCAACCGGTCGCAGCGCACCGTCGGCATCGGCGACGAACGGGCCCGGCTCGCCCTGACCGGCCGGACCCTCGCCGAGGACCAGGCGAGCCTCGGCGGGCTGAGCGAACGCTTCACCGGCGGCGCCGCGGCCGCCGAGCAGACGTCCGCGCCGTCCGGTGCCCGCATGGAGACCAGCGACTTCCAGGAGAGCTCCGCCCGCACCGTCACCACCCGCGTCGACTACCACCTGACGTTCGTCGCCAAGACCGTCGAGCCCGGCGGGCGGGAGACGATCGAGGTGTCCGTGCAGATGCCGGACGCCGCCACCGGCCGGGCGGTGCTCACCCTCTTCCAGCACGAGCTGGACGCCATCCGCGCCGGGCAGGAAGCCGGCGCCGGGACGGGCCCGCAGTGGCGGTTCGACCCGCGCGGCAGCACCGAGACGGCGCTCATCAAGCTCTCCACGACCGCGTCGCGGCACCCCGACGCCGCCGACCCGATCACCGCGGCGCTGCAGCTGGCCCAGGTCCGCCGCGCGGACGTGCTGCTGGACGTCACCGAGGCCGACGGGACCGTCCGCCGCTACCGGGCCGCCCCCGACGGCACGCTGCAGACCGACTTCCCCGACACCGGTTTCGCGACCGTCCGGGCGAGCGTCGACCCGGCGCTCGTCGAGCAGGCCCACCGGCACGGCCTGGACCTGCGGGAGGAGTTCCAGCAGTGGTCCCGCCACCCGGACGGGCACCGCACGTTCAGCGACGCGATCCGGGCCGCGCTCACCGACCCCGCCGCCGAGCTGCGCGGGATCGACTCGGAGCTCAGCGGCTGGGCGCCGCGCCCCGCCGATCCGTCCCGGCCGACCGCCGCGCAGATCCCCGGCGACGTGCGCACCTCGGTCGACGCCGTCGCGGTTGGCCTGCCGCGCAGCGACCCGCGCCTGGGTGACCTGCAGGTCATCCGCGCCGCCGCCGACAACGTCGAGGACCTGGCCGCCGCCGCCCGGCACGGCGGCGACCTCTCGCCGCTGAAGGAGGCCCTGCGGGACCTCAGCGACCGGATCCGCGCCTTCGGCGACGAGCTCGCCGACCCGCTCGACCCGGCCGGGCTGGCCCGGCGGGTGTTCGGCGTCGACCCGGACACGCACCGGTTCCACGTGCTCGACCAGGCCGTCGCCGTCGTGCTCGCGGAGCAGGTCCTCGACCCGCACTTCGCCGCCCGCTACGCCGAGGAGCTGTCCCGGGCGGTGCCGATGGACGGCGAGCACGCCGCCGCGGTGCTCGGCGAACGGGGCAGGCGGGTCGCGGCCGCGATGCTGGAGCAGGTCGCGCCGGGCGTGCACCGCTACGCCGGCTACAGCGAACGGGCCGGTGCGGTGTTCCTGCGGCCGGGCACGCCGTTCGTGGAGGCGGCGGCGAGCATCGTGCACGAGACCGAGCACGCGATGCAGCCGAGCCGTGAGGCCCAGCGCCGGGCGGCTTATGAGGGCCTCGCCGACAACGCCACCGCCGCCGACCAGGAGGCCGCCCTCGCCAAGGTCACCATCGACCGCGAGCGGCCCGCCCATGAGCGGCAGCGCGACTTCCTGCTCGGCCTGGAGCGGCTCGCCGCCGCCGACAACGCCGAGCTGGCGCCGCGGGCCCGCTGGCTGACCGACGGCTCCGACCTCGACGCTGGGCTTGCCGCGCGGTACCTGCACCCCGAGCCCAACGGCGCGGAGCTGATCAGTGCCGTGTTCGGCCCGGACCGCATCTCCCCGGCCGAACTGTTCTGGCACGAGCTCACCGACCGGGCCGCCGAGGTCGCCGAACGGCGCGGCACGGCGGTTGAACAGGAGCTGCGCCAGTTCGTCCTGCAACGGGTGATGGCCCGGGTGTTCACCGCCCACCCCGAGCACTGGATGATCAAGGGCGGGCAGACGCTGCTGGCCCGCTGGCCGGATGCCCGGGTCACCAGCGACATCGACCTCGTCGGTCACACCGGCGCGTCCCGTGCCGAGATGGTGCGCCAGTACACCGAGGCCCTGCAGCGCAGCCTCGGCGACCACCTGACCTTCACGCAGACCTACGAGGCGCCGCTGCAGCACGGCATGGGTGCCCGGCTCAAGCACGACGCCTACCTCAACGGCCGGTTCGTCGCCGAGGTCAGCGTCGACCTGGCCCCGCCGCGCAGCCGGCCGATGTGGGCACAGCCGGAGCTCGTCGACTTCCCCGAGCACATCATGCGCACCGGCGTGCCGGGGGAGAGCCCGCAGCTGCGGCTCATCTCGCTCACCGACACCCTCGCCCACAAGGTGTCCGGCATGTTCACCCAGGGCGTCAAGACCGCGCAGACCAAGTGCGGCGACTGCCTGCCCCGCACGGAGGGGACGTGGTCGTGCCAGACGGGGGACCTGCCGTACCGGGTGCAGGACCTCGTCGACACGATGATGCTGGTCGTGAACCGCCCGTGGGACGCGGCCGCGGTGCAGCGGATGCTGCTCGAGGAGTTCACGTGGCGGATCGAGCAGGGCGAGCCGCTGCGGGTGCCGGCCAAGTTCTACATCCCGAACCCGGAGTGGCACACCGGCTACGCGGAGTACGCGTCCGGCACGCCGGGCCTGCCGCTGCGGACCGTCGCCGAGGCCCTGCCGGTCGCGAAGGCGTTCCTCGACCCGCTGCTCAACCGCACCCGCGAGGCGACCGGCGTGTGGGACCCGGTGCGGCAGGTGTGGGCCGGTGCTGACCCGGTGCCCGCCGGTGAGACCGCCGTGGGCCGGCTGCGGGTCCTCGTCGTCGCACACGCCAGCGGCCGCGGCGCCGGGCTCGGCGGCCTGCCGGTCGCCAGTGGCGAGATCACCAGGGCGCTGGCCGCGCACCCCGGCGCCGAGGTCACCCTGCTCACTGTCGGCGAGACCGAACCGCACGGTGCCGCGGTGATCCGCTCCGTCCCGCCGAAGGAGGGCATGACCCCGCGTGAGCAGCTGTACGAGCTGAGCCGCCGCGAACAGCCCGACGCCGTCGAGGGCCTGCCACCGGCGAACAGCGACGCCTACGACGTGGTCGTCGGGCACTCCCGCTTCTCGAGCACCGCCGCCATGCAGATCCGCAACCGGTGGTACCCGTCGGCCGCACTCGTCGACGTGCTGCACATGCCGATCGAGCGGTACGCGCAGATCCAGGGCCGGGCCGAGCTCGGCGCCGAGTACGCCCGCCGCGAGGCTGTCGTCGTGCGCAACAGCGACCTCGTCGTCGGTGTCGGCCCGCTGCTGACCGCCGAGGCCCGCCACCTGGCCGAGGGCGCGATCCGGCCGCCGAGCTTCCACGAGCTCATCCCCGGTATCGAGCTGCTCGGCGACGTGAGCGGGCCGCCGCCGGGCGAGCGGATGCACCTGCTCTTCACCGGGCGGGCATCGGACCCGGTCAAGGGCTACACCGACCTGATCGCCACCGCCGCCGAGCTCGATCGCCGGGGGATCGCCGTGCAGGTGCGGGTCCGCGGTGTGCAGCCGGACGAGCTGGCGGTCCTGCTGGCCGAGGCGGAGGCCGCCGTCGGCAGCCCGGGCGTCGTGGAACTGCTGCCCTACACCACCGACCGCGGCGAGCTGCTGCAGGACATGCGGTGGGCACACGTGGCCGTCATGCCGTCGAAGGTCGAGGGGTACGGGCTGTCCGGCGCCGAAGCGGCAGCGCACGGCCTGCCGGTGCTCGTCACCGCCGAGAGCGGGTTCGGGCAGTTCCTGGCCGATGCCGGCCGGATTCCGGGCACCGCCGGCACGGCGGCGGTCGTGCCGGACGCCGGGCTCGCGGGCAACCGGTCGGCGCGGGCCGCGGTGTGGGCCGACGCGGTCGCCGAGCTGCGCCGCGACTACGTCCAGCGGCGCGTCGAGGCGGGCCGACTGCAGACCGTCCTGGCCGGGTACACCTGGCAGGACGCGGTCACCGGGCTGGCACAGGCGATCGTGGAGGCGACACCGGACGCGACCCACGACACGGTGCAGGGCCCGGGCGGCGCGGTCCGGCCGCACACACCCGGCACCGTTCCCGGTGTGGTGACCGGGCCGGCGTCGGCCGGTCCGGAGCCGGGCGGCACCGGGACGGCTGCCGGTGAGCCGGGTGGTCCCCGGCGTGGTGCCGGTGACGACGGTGCAGCCGGTGGGGTCGGTGGGGTCGGCGGCCCCGGTCGCTCCGCGGATCCCGGCCGCGGCGCGGACGGCGGGCGGCGTGGCGGCGAGCGCGGGCCGGGACCAGCGGCATGATGGACGTGGACGTGGACGTGGACGGAGATGGGCGGGGCATGACGGTCGAGCGGGCGTTCGAGGCGGTCACGGCGGTGGCGGGCCGGCAGGGCGGGCTGGTGACGGCCGCGCAGCTGGAACGTGCCGGCGTCGACCCCGCCATGCGCGCCGAGCTGCATCGCCGGGTGCTGCTGACCAGGGTCGACTGGGACGTGTTCGAGGTCCGCGGCAGCCCGACCCCGCCGATCGACGCGCATCCCTACGCGGCCTGGCTGGCGCTGCGCCCGGCCGTCTTCGCCTGGGAGCGCCCCGGCGCCGGCGGCGATGTGACCGCCGACGCGGTGCTGTCGCACGAGGCCGCGGCCCGGGCGTGGCGGCTCGGTGCGCCGAGCCTCGGCCGGCTCAGCTTCATCGCACCGGAGCCGCTGCCCGCGCCGCGCGCGACCCGGGTGCTGGTCGAGACGCTGCGCCCGGACGAGGTGACCGTCCGCGGCAGGCTCCCGGTCACCGTCGCGCACCGCACGGTCCTGGACCTCGTCCGCGGTCACATGGACCACCTGGAGCTGCGCCGGGTCATCACCGACGCGGTCCGGCTCGACCTGGTCGACCTCGCCGAGCTGCACCGGGACATCGTGCCGCTCGCCGCCGCGCAGTTCTTCTTCCCCACCGACGGCCCGGAGTTCGCCCGATGGTTCCTGCCCGAGCTCGACGGCGCCGCCCTGTCGCCGCGCAACGCCCGCGCACTCGCGGCGCTGCTGCGGCCCGGCGGCCCGGCAGGGTGATCTGACGTGCAGGAGCGCTACGAACGGGTGTACTCCGCAGCGGCGCGGATGCTGAGCGAGCACTCCCCGGCAGCCGCCCGTGCGCACTGGCCGCAGGAGCGCCGTGGGCGCTGGTCGGAGCTGGAGATGCTGCTGACCGCGCTGCCCCGCACGACGCTGCCGGGCACCGCCGACCCGGCATGGCAGCTGGCGTCCGCAGTGGACGAGGACGGCCGCCCGGTGGGGGTCGCGGACGCGGTCCGGGCGTGGGAGCAGCGGATCACCGCGGCGCCGCCGCCAGCCCCGGGCACGGTCGTGGCGATGCCGGGGCTGTGGCACACGCTCGCCGGGGGGCTGCTGCGGGAGCTCACCGGCCGCCTCGCCCCGGGCCGGCCGGCCGTGACGGTCGGTGCTGCCGGAGGTGAGCTGAGCGCGGTCGCGGCACAGTTCGCCGCCGCGTTGCGCACCGCGGTCACCGGCGCCCCGCACCCGCCCCGGCCGCGCCCGTCGCTGCGCGGACCGCAGCCGCTCGCGACCGGCCTGCCGATGCCGGCCGCCGCCGACCGCCTCGAAGCGGCCGCGCGGCTCGCCGCGGCGGCCACACCGAGCCCGCGGGAGCTGGCCGGCGGCACCGACTTCAGCGTCCGGTTCGACGCGGCGGACGCGGCCGCGCAGCTGCTCGGCGGCCTCTACCGCAGCGCCGGCCCGGACTGGCGGGAGCGCGCCGAAGGGCTGCGCCCGGCCGAGCACCTGGTGTCGTTCATCCGCTTCGACGGTGACGTCCCGCGCCCCGTCGGCCTCGCCGAGCACGCCGCCGGCGTCCGGGACCACCTGCGGGACCTGCGCGGGCCGTGGCGGCCGGGCCCGGACGACCCGGTGCCGCGGTGGTCGCCGCAGCGGGCCTGGGTGGTGCTGCCGGACGTGGTGGCGACCGTCACCGCGGACCTGCTCGACGAGCTGGCGGTGCGGCTGCGGCCGGGCCGGCAGGTCGGCACCGTGCGGTTCGACACCGAACCGCTGGGGCAGTTCGTGCAGCGGCGCCTGCTGGACGCCGCGATCCGTGACTGGATGGAGGACGACTGGTGACGATCGGTGCTGACCGGCTCGTCGAGTTCGCCAGGCGGTACGTGCTGAGCGACGACGAGACGATCGAGTGGATGAAGGCCGTCGGCGACGGCACCGACACGCCGGTCGTGGCCCTGTCGACGGCGGAGCGCGGGCTTTCGGTGGCGGTCGTGCGCGGGCTGCTGCAGGCCGAGCGGGCGTCCTTCGTCGCGGCGGTCGTCGCCGTCACCCTCGAGGACGAGGACTTCGACGGCCCGGCGCCGCGGGAGTTCCTGCTCATGCTGCACGACGGCTCCGCGGTCCACCTCGCCGACGCCGGTGCGGTCGCCGCGCTGGGGGAGCGGGTGCTCTCCGGTGACCTGCCGCCGGCGGCGTATGCGGAGCTGCTCGTGCACGGGCAGTGGCCGGGCAGCTGGCCGAAGGAGGTCGTCGGCGACCCGGTCGCATGGCGCCACAGGTATCCGGCCGGTGCGCCGCTGCCGGACGTCGAACCGCTGTCGGTGCGGCTGGCCGGCGGCACGATGACGCTGACGTTCGCCGCGACCCGGCGGATGGCGGACCTGTCGGGCCAGTTCACACTGGACGTGTCGGTGTGGTCGGTGTCGATACCGCCCGGCGCCCCGGCCACCTGGCAGGCGCGGACCGTCGCCGAGTCCGTGCCGGTCTAGAGGCCGGTGCAGAGGGAGGTTGCGTTGCTGGTCGCGCGGTCGGTGACCGAGTGCCATCTGTACATGGCCCTGCACCCGTGTGCGGGGTGCGGCGAGTGGGACTTCCCGTGGTCGCGGCACGACCGCGGGCCGGGTCCGCGGTCGGTCTACGAAGGGCCCTGCCCGTCGTGCGGCGCGTCCCGCCGGTTCGAGTTCGTGATCGCGCCGGATGCGGTGCCGCCGCCGGCCTACGGGGGACCGGAACCGTCCCGGATCATCGACCCGGGCGAGTTCCTTGCGATGAGCGAACGGGCGGCCCGGCACGCGGCCGTCCCTGCGGACGCGTCCGGGCCCCGCCGCGACGACGCGCGCACTGCCGCCTCCGACGCGCTCGCCGCCGTGGAGGAGGTGCTGAAGTTCGTACCGCCGGACGCGTCCGCGGTGCCGGCTTCGGCGTTCACGTCGGAGACGGGACTGGCCAGGTACGCCGCGGATCCGGCCGCCTTCACCCGCGAACGCCTGCAGGAGCGCATCGAGGCGTGCCAGCAGGCGCTGCTGGCCCTGACGGCCTGACAGCCCGATTGCGCGGTCAGCGGGTGGCGAAGCCGTCGGAGAGCTCCCGGTATGTCCGCTGGACCGCTTCGAGCCGGATCTTGCGGAACCTGCCCGGCTCGGCGTCGTACACCGACCGCCCGCGCTCGGTCCACAGCGCGTGGACGGGGACGGCGTCGGCGCCCGGCGGGACGAACTTGATCACCTCGCCGACGGCGGCGGCCGCGATCCGCAGGTCGATCAACGCCTGCCGGCGCTGCTCGGCGGTCATCCCCTCGTTCGGCTCGGCGGGCGTGTTGCGGATGATGAGGTCGGCCACCCACAGCCACTCACCCGCGTCGATGATCTCCGACGCACCGCCGTCGACGCCGAAGGCCGGCTCCTCCTCGTCGGGGAGCGTCACCTTCTCCGGCAGGCGGAACGTGAACTCCCGCTCGGTGCCGCAGCGCGGGCACGGCCCCGCATATCGGCTGGCGAGGTCGTCACCGACGACCACGACGGAGCTCGGCGGGGTGAAGCGGGTCTCGCCGCACGTCTCACACGGGTGCAATTCGATGAACAGGTGCGCCTCGACGTTCGTGCGTGCCAGTCGCAGGACCATGCCGACGACCTTACTCACGCTACGCTTGCCCAGGCAGTCGGCGGGCGGACGCGAGGCAAACAATGGTCAGTGGTGCGGTGTTGCTGGATCTCCTGCGACGGTTCGTGTTCTTCGACGACGAGACCGTCGTGTGGAGCAAGTACTACGCGCCGCATCCCGCACTCGCCGTCGAGACCAGCGACCGGCTGTTCAACGTCCGGGTCGTGCCCGATCTGCTGCGCGTCGGTGCGGCACCGTGGGTCGAAGCGCTCGTCGTGGCGATCCGCGAGGACCAGGAGGTCGAGGGCCCGGCGCCGCAGGACGTCTTCCTGCTGCGCACCGACGGCGAGGCCCTGCACCTGCGTGACCCGGGCACCGTCGCGGCGCTCGGTGCGCTCGTCGTCACCGGCGACCTCGACCCGGTGGCGTATGCGGAGGTGCTCGCCTCGTGCCAGTGGCCGGGCGGCTGGTTCAAACAGGTCGTGACCGATCCGGCTGCGTGGCGCGGCGAGTATCCGCCGGAGGCGGACCTACCGCAGGTGGAGGCGCCGCAGGTACGGGACACGGATGACGCGACGCAGCTGACGTTCTTCGCGTCCCGGCAGACCACCGAGGTCGTCGGCGGCAGGCCGGTGCTCGACGTGAGCCGGTGGACCGTCCGGATCCCGAAGGCTCCCCACGGCGCGCCCGCGGCGTGGGACTGTGCGGCGGTGGCCGACGCCGTGCCGCTGGCGCCGCCGTGGTGACGAACGGAGACGCCGTGGGGGAGTTCGTCCTCGCCGGGGAGGTCGGCGGTGAGCGCCTGGACAATCCGGGCCGCCGCCAGCGGTATCTGCGGTATCTGCGCGCCGGTGCGCCCGTCGGCGGCGGCTACCGCACCGACGGCCATTGGATCTGGGCACCGGCCCTGGCCGAGCGGCTGGAGCGCGAGCACCTGCTGCCCGAGCCGCCGTTCGCCGGGCACATCCTGCGCTACGGGTTCATGTGCCCGCCGGTCACCACGGCGACGGCCGATCAGGCCAGGGCCGCCCTGGCGCAGCTGCTGCGAGGCTGACGGGTCAGCGGGATGCTGACGGCGCGGGCGAGCCGGGCTTCGGTGTCGTAACGGTGCCGGTGAGCTTCGCCTCGCACCGCGGGCTCAGCGAGTGCTGCTGGGCGACGATAGAGCCGTCGACCCACAAGATGCACTGCAGCTGCGGGATCTGCGCGCCGATCACGGTGTCGCCGTCCGGGGCTGCGTTGCCGCCGAGGACCACGGTCGTGACGTCCGGATACACCACGTCGACCTGCTTCGTCCAGGTCGACTGCGGGGTGTCGAACGACACCGACGCGCCCCGCTCGTCGGTGTAGGCGCCGACGATCTTCAATCCGGGACCGCCGGAGTGGAACAGCTCGTAGGTCACCGTGTGGGTCACCTTCGCCGCCGGCGGCGGGCTCTCCGCCGGTGTGTTGCAGCCGCTCAGTGCACCCGCCGCCACCAGCAGTGCGGCGACCGGCGGTGCGACCCGTAGCATGCGTGAACTCCCCGTGGTGGCCGATGACCGACGGCGGTAGCTTAGCCTCGATGCCTCCTGACGGGGAAGGAGCGGTCGATGATCGCCGGTGGCCGGCATGCGTTCCAGGTGCTGCACCCGGGCTCACCCATGCTGCGGGTGCGCTACCGGGCGGGGATCGTCGTGGACGCGCACGGATTTCCCGACTGGGTGCCGTATGCGCGGGCCGTCGTGCAGCTGCCACCGGTCCGTGACGACCTCGGCGCCCATGCCAACCGTGTCGTGGACGTGCTCGCCGCCAACCGCGTGATCGCCGGCGCCGACCCGCTCTATGAGGACGCCCCGGCAGGCGGCGGACCGGCCGGCTGGACGTGGGCGCACCTGCCGGTCGTCACACCCGGCGCGCCACGGCGGGCCGCGCTGGTGCCGATCGAGTTGCACGGCGCGCACCGGCACCTCGGCGGCGTGAGCACCGCCCGCACCGACCGGACCCGCCGCTATCTCGGCGAGCCGGGCCGGTGGCCGGTGCCGAGCCGGGTCGAGGCCACCGTCGCCGACGACGCGCTCACGAAGGTGGAGGAGCACCTCGGCCGTGCGTTGCCGCCGGACTACCGTCAGTATCTGCGCGACAGCAACGGCGGCGGCCCGCACGTCGCGGTCGTGCACGTCGGTCTCGGGTTCGTCGCCGACCAGCCGATGTTCGGCGTGGCCCGGCCTGACGCGCTGCAGGACCTGCTCTACGCCAACGCCTGGTTCGGTGACCGGTTCACCGCCGACTACGTCGCGGCCGGCTACGTCCAGGGCGGGCTGATCGCGGTGAAGGTGCGTGGCGAGGCGACCGGCTCCGTGTGGTGGTTCGACGACGACGACCCGCGGGCCAAGGACGACGACACCGCCGAAGACGTGTGCGAGCGGCTGCTGCACCACTGCGCCGACGACTTCAAGGTTTTCTGGCAGATGCTGTGCGAGCCGCCGGAGCCGCTGCGGGCGGTGGCCGCGGCTGCCGACGTGACACAGCTGCACCCGGACCGGATGGGCGTGGCGCTGCCGGCCGCGAAACGCCCCACCGGCCCGCAACCGGCGAGCGGAGGAGCGACCCGATGACCGACCCCGCCCTTGACCAGCAGCCTCCGCAGTGGGAGCCGGCGAACGAGACCGAGCGCGCCCTCGCCAAGGCCCTCGCCGACGGTGACCAGCAGGCGTTCTTCGGCATCATCGCCTCCGCCGAGCTCTACCTGCCGCAGGTCGGCCAGGAGGAGACCGAGGAGCAAACGTTCATCACCGCGGAGCTGTTCGGTCAGACCGTCCTGGTGGTGTACACGTCGCTGGAAGGACTGACGGCCTCGGTCGCCGGGGTCGCCGACGCCTACACGGTCACCACCTACCAGGAGCTGCTCGAGCGGTGGCCGCAGCCGGAGTGGCGGCTGGCGGTCAACCCGGGCTATCCGATCGACGCGTATCTGCCCGTGGAGGCGGTCGGGGCGGCGGCGGAGGGCGACGTCAAGCTGCCGACCGCCGCCCAGGTCATCGTCGCCGGGTTCGCCGAGGACGAGCGGGCCACGCAGGTCTTCGACACCGACACGGTCCTGCGTGACGCCGCCGAGCGCAACGATCCCGGCACGTACATCGACACCCTGCTCGACTCGACCGTCGTCGTGCCGACCGCGCACGCCGTCGAGGACGCCGAGCAGCTGCTCGACCAGCAGGACTGGTGGCGGCCCGCCGGGACAGAGCAGGAGCCGGTCCTGGAGGTCTTCACGTCGGAGGAGGCGTTCTTCGCGGCGTTCCCGATGGCCCGCACCGATCCCGCGACCGGCCGGGTGCACAGCGTGACGATGCCGTTCGTGCTGCTGCTCGGCGTGTGGCCGGAGGACACCGCCCTCGCCGTCAACCCGCGCACCGACTTCGGGATCGAGCTGCCGGCGCAGGACGTGCAGGCACTGCTGCTGTGGGAGCCTGAGGACCCCGCCGCGGGCACCACCACCACGCACGAGAGCGATGAGGTGTGGGTGCACGGTGGTCTATAGGATTGGTCGCGCTGGTCAGACTGGGGAGGCAGGCACGTGACGTCCGTCATCATCAAGCGTCCGCCGCGGCGTGCCGCGCCGCCGCTGCCGACCGGGGACGTGCTGCTCGACCCGCCGCCGGAGGTGCCGAACGCGGCCGGCAAGACGTGGACCCGGATGCTGATGATCCTGCCGATGGCGGCCGGCGCCGTGGCGATGGGTCTCATGATGGGCGCCAGCGGCCGCTCGGGCCCGCTCGTCTACGTCGCCGGCGGTATGTACGGCGTCTCGATCCTCGGCATGATCGCCATGATGGCCACGCAGACCAACGGGCCGGGCAAGAAGGAGATGATCGAGGCCCGCCGGCAGTACATGCGGCGCCTCAGCCAGCTGCGCGCCCAGCTGCGCGACACGATCAAGAAGCAGCGCGAGGCCATCTACTATCGCCACCCCGACCCGTCGGTGCTGTGGTCGCTGGTCACCGGCGCCCGGCTGTGGGAACGCCGCCGCGGCGACGTCGACTTCAGCGTCGCCCGGATCGGCCTCGGCGCGCAGGAGGTCGCCACCCCGCTCATCCCGCCGCAGACCCGCCCCGTCGACGAGCTCGAGCCGCTGTGCGCGATGGCGCTGCGCAAGTTCGTCGCGACCTACACCGTCGTGCCCGACCTGCCGGTCGCGATCGCGCTGCGGGACTTCTCCCACGTCTACATCCGCGGCACCGACGAGCAGACCGTCCGTGACCTCGTCCGCGCGCTGCTGGCACAGATGGTGACGTTCCACTCGCCCGACGACCTGCTGATCGGTGTCGCCGTCGCCGACGCGCAGGCACCGCAGTGGTCGTGGGTGAAGTGGCTGCCGCACGCCGCCCACCCCACCAAGGTCGACGCGGTCGGTGCGGTGCGGCTCTTCACGCCCGGCGTCACCGGCCTGGAGGCCATGCTCGACGACGTCCTGGCCAACCGGCCCCGCTTCGACCCCGCCGTCGCGCAGAACTTCGCCGGCCCGCACACCGTCGTCGTCATCGACGGCGGCTCCACCGCCGGGTCCGACCACCTCATGACCGAGGGCGGTGTCGCCGGCGTCACCATCATCGACCTGTCCAACCCGCCGCCGCGGCTACTCGACGACACGACCGTCGTGCTGGACGTCGAGGCGGACGGCGCCGTTTCCGGCACCACCATGGACGGCACCATCCAGATCGGCAAGGCCGACCGGCTGCACCCCGCGGAGGCCGAGGTGCTCGCGCGGGAGCTCACACCGCTGCGGCTGTCGGCGGCCTCCTTCGCCGAGTCGACCTCCGTCACCGTCGACCTCGGCCTCGCCGAGCTGCTCGAGCTCGGCGACCCGGCCGAGTTCGACCTCGCACAGGCGTGGGCCAGCCGGCCCAACCGCGACCGGCTGCGCGTGCCGATCGGCATGGGCGCCGACAACCGCCCGATCGAGCTGGACATCAAGGAGTCCGCGCAGGACGGCATGGGCCCGCACGGCCTGCTCGTCGGCGCCACCGGCTCCGGCAAGAGCGAGCTGCTGCGCACCCTCGTGCTCGCCCTGGCCGTCAAGCACAACCCGGAGATCCTCAACTTCGTCCTCGTCGACTTCAAGGGCGGCGCGACGTTCACCGCGCTGGACCGCCTGCCGCACACCAGCGCCGTCATCACCAACCTCGCCGACGAGCTGTCACTCGTCGACCGCATGCTCGGCGCGATCCAGGGCGAGCTCGTACGCCGCCAGGAGCTGCTGCGCAAGGCCGGCAACTACGCGTCGCAGCGCGACTACGAGCGGGCACGTGCCGCAGGGGTCCCGCTCGGGCCGCTGCCGAGCCTGCTCATCATCGTCGACGAGTTCAGCGAGCTGCTGACCGCCAGGCCCGACTTCATCGACATGTTCGTGCAGATCGGGCGGGTCGGCCGGTCCCTCGGCGTGCACCTGCTCCTCGCCTCGCAGCGCCTCGAGGAGGGCCGCCTGCGCGGCCTGGAGACGCACCTGTCCTACCGGCTCGGCCTGCGGACGTTCTCCTCGATGGAGAGCCGCACCGTCCTCGGTGTCCCCGACGCCTACGAGCTGCCGCGCTCACCCGGCCACGGCTACCTGAAGGCCGGCACGGAGGGGCTGATCCGGTTCAAGGCGGCGTACGTGTCGGGGGCCTACCGGCGCGACGGAGCCCTGCCGACGGTCGGCGGGAAGGCCGTCGACGCCGTCCGCGACTTCACCACCGCCTACGTCACGCCGCCGCGTGAGACCGAGCAGGCCGATGAGGCACCAGAGCCGGAGGAGACCTACGTCGGGGAGACCCTGCTCGACGTCCTCGTGCGGCGGATGGAGGGCCAGGGCACGGCCGCGCACCAGGTGTGGCTGCCGCCGCTGGACGAGCCGCCGACCCTCGGCCAGCTGCTGCCGCAGATCGTCCAGTCGCCCGAGCGCGGCCTGACCGTCGCCGACGCGTCGCTGCACGGCCGCCTGCACGGCGTCGTCGGCATCATCGACAAGCCCTACGAGCAGCTGCGCGACCCGATGTGGCTCGACCTGTCCGGTGCCGGCGGCAACGTCATGGTCGTCGGCGCCCCGGTCACCGGCAAGACCACGTTCCTGCGGACCCTCGTGAGCAGCCTCGCCCTGCTGCACACCCCGCGCGAGGTCCAGTTCTACGGCCTCGACTTCGGCGGCGGCGGCCTCAGCGCCCTCGCCGGCCTGCCGCACGTCGGCGGGATCGCCAACCGGCGCGACGTCAACACCGTGCGCCGGACCGTCGCGGAGGTCTACGGGCTGCTGCAGGCCCGCGACGGGCTGTTCGCCAAGCTCGGCATGGACGGCATCGCCGCCTACCGCCGCAGCCAGCGCACCGGCGGCCCCGCGGCGGAGGACCCGTTCGGCGACGTGTTCCTCGTCGTCGACGGCTGGGCGACCCTCCGCGGCGAGTTCGAGGACCTCGAGCCGATGGTGTCGGAGATCGCCAACCGCGGCCTCGGCTACGGCATCCACATCCTCGCCTCGACCAACCGCTGGATGGACATCCGCACCGCGACCCGCGACATGTTCACCACGAAGGTCGAGCTGCGCCTCGGCGACCCCAGCGACTCGGCGATCAACCGCCGCGCCGCCGTCAACGTCCCCGAGCAGGCACCCGGCCACGGCCTCACCGCCGACGGCTTCCACTTCCTCACCGGCCTGCCCCGTATCGACGGCCAGCAGCAGGTCGACGACCTGTCCGACGCGGTCACCGAGTTCGTCAAGCACATGCAGGCCTACTGGACCGCGGCACCTGCCCCGAAGGTGCGGCTGCTGCCCGACCAGCTGCCGTTCGAGTCGCTGCCGGAACCGGTGCGCGGCCGCATCCCGATCGGCATCGCGGAGAACGACCTGCTGCCCGTCTCCCTCGACTTCGACGCCGACCCGCACCTGCTGCTCTTCGGCGACCTCGAGTGCGGCAAGAGCGCCTTCCTGCGCGGCCTCGCCCGCAGCATCACCCAGGCATACCAGCCGTCCGAGGCGCGCATCATGCTCGTCGACCTGCGCCGAAGCCTCCTCGGTGCGGTCAGCCCCGCGCACCTCCTCGGCTACGGCACCTCCCAGCAGGTCACCCTCGACCTCGTCAAGCAGGTCGTCACCGTCATGCGCGAACGGCTCCCCGGGCCGGAGGTCACCCCCGACCAGCTCCGCAACCGCAGCTGGTGGAAGGGGCCCGAGCTGTACATGCTGGTCGACGACTACGACCTCGTCGCCGGCGCCGCGGCCAACCCCCTGGCGCCGCTGCTCGAGTTCCTGCCCCAGGCCCGTGACATCGGCTTGCACCTCATCCTGACCCGCCGGATCGGTGGCGCCGGGCGGGCGATGTTCGACCCGATCATCACCCGCATCCGCGAGCTTGCCTCACCGGGCATCATGATGTCCGGCTCCCGGGAGGAGGGTCCGCTCTTCGGCAACATGCGGCCGCAGTTCCTGCCGCCCGGGCGGGGCTATCTGTTCACGCGGCGCGAGAGCGGCCGGCTCATCCAGATGCCGTGGACACCGCCCCCGCAATGACAACGATGTGGAGCGCATCCCTCATGTGGCTGCACCGGATCCTCGCCGTTGCACTGGTCGGCGTTGTGGCGGTGGTCGTACCGTTCGCGGCCCCCGCGGCGGCGGCCGAGTGCACCGATCCCGGGCAGGACATCACCACCGTGCCGTGGGCGCAGCAGAACCTCGGCGCGAGCGGTGTCTGGGCCCTCACCCGCGGCGGCGGCGTCACCGTCGCTGTCCTCGAATCCGGGGTCGACGCCGCCCACCCGCAGCTCAGCGGCCGGGTCGACGCGGGGGTCGACGCGGTGGCCGGCACCGGACCCGCCAACACCGACTGCGTCGGCACCGGCACACAGGTCGCCGGGGTCATCGTCGGCAAGGTGACCAACGGCATCGGCTTCACCGGTGTCGCCCCGCTCGCCCGCATCCTGCCGGTCCGCGTCGTCGCCGACCGGCAGACCGGCGGCGCCCAGGCGGCCCAGCTCGCCAAAGGCATCAACGCGGCCGTCGACGCCGGTGCCGACGTCATCGACGTGGCCGTGCCCACCTACACCGACGACCCGGCCGTCCGCGCCGCCGTGCAGAAGGCCCTCGACAAGCAGATCGTGGTCGTCGCGGCCGTCGGTGACCTCGGCGGCGCCAACCAGCAGAACCCGACCCCCTACCCGGCCGCCTACGACGGTGTCATCGGCGTCGGCGCCGTCGACGAGCGCGGCATCCGGATGGACAGCTCGCAGTTCGGCGCGTATGTCGACCTCGTCGCACCCGGCGGCAACATCCTCACGCTGCAGCGGGCCTCCGGTCTCACGGTCGTCAACGGTACGGGCGTGGCATCGGGATTCGTCAGCGCCGTCGTCGCTCTCGTACGCGCCTTCATCCCGCGGGCGACCGTCGCGGAGGTGACCCGCAGGCTCACCGGCACCGCCGTCCCCGCCGCAGGTGGCCCCGGCAGCCAGTTCTACGGCCACGGGATCGTCAATCCGGCAGGTGCCCTCACCGACCAGGTCGTCGAGCAGCCGCCGGCGGTCATCGGCCCGGTCGACGGCCCGGCACCTGCCCGCGCCTCCATCTGGGCCGGGAGTCGCCGCTGGGCCCTGATCGGCACGGCCGGCGCGCTCGGGCTCGCGGTCGTGATCGCCGCCCTTGCCGTCGCGTTGCCGCAGGGCCGCCGCCGGCGCTGGCGGGCGGAGCATCCGGCTCCGGCCCGGGTCCGCGACGAGCCGGAGGAGCCCGGGCCGCCGGCGATGCTCTTCGACTGACGGTCTCCTGACTGATGACCGGGCGCGTCGACCTGGTCATTGCCGGTGGCACTGTCGTCCAGCGCCCACCCGCCTCTCGGGACGTTGATCAAGCGGCGAACGAGCAGGGGTCAGCTGGCGGAGGGCTTCGGGGATGGGGAGCCGGACGGGGACGTGGACGGGGCCGGTGAGGACTGTGCGGCCGGAGCGCCGGCCACCTGCGGCTGGAACACTGCCGCCGGGTCGAGGACCGGACCGGCCGGAATGCGGGTCACCAGCGAGCTCGGCACGTCGGTCGCCTTGTCCGGCGAGTAGCCGAGCATCCGCAGGACCTCCGCCGACGGCACGGAGAAGCGGACGCCCATGTCGGTGATGATCGCGTAGGCACCCGAGGTGGCAGTCGCGGAAGGCAGGACGCGGACGATGGCGACCCGCCCCGCCGGGACGGAGACGCGGTCGGCGAGGGCGGTGCCGGCGGTCGAGCGGCCGATCGTGGGGACCCCGGCGTCGATGGAGGGGATGGTGCCGCCGACGGTGATCTGCGGGGCGTTGCGCGGGTCGGTCGTGGTGGCGCAGACGAGGTCGCCGGGGGAGCCGGGCTGCAGGTCCAGCTTCGGCGGCTCGGACGGGGCCGCGGCGTCGTTGCCCTCGGGGGTGGTCAGGCGGGAGCTGCTCTTGGTCTTGTTGATGTCGCCGACGGAGACCTGTACCGGGTCTTTGCCGGGGAACTGGGCGTCGAAGATGTTCTTCTGCAGTTGGGTGATCGGGGCGATGCCGTCGTCGAAGACGAGGTAGTGCTGCGGGCCGGAGCCCGTCTGCACGACCAGCAGGTCGCCGATCTTGCGGCCGGTGACGCTCTTGCTGTCGGTGCCGCGGTTGTTGATGGTGATGGGGCTGATCGGCACACCCGCGGGAAGGGCGTTGATCCAGGCGGTGCCGACCGGGGCCGGGGTGACGACGGCACCGAACAGGGCCGGGATGACCGTCCGCGACTCCCACAGCTGGTGCCGGTGACCGTTGACGACGAGGTAGGTCAGGCCGGTCGTGACGTCCTTGATGAGCACGCCCTGGCCGTTTCCGCTGACACGTGCACCGGCCGTCGCCTCACCCGCCATGAGGCTGACCGTTGCCGTCTGCCCGCCGGAGCTCGACGTGCCCGCCGTGGAGCAGACGGTCCACGGCAGCCCGACGGCCTTGCCGGCCGGGGGGAGCGAGTCGGGTGCGCCGGTGATGCCGATGGTGATGCCGCGCGGCACGGATCCCAGGGACTTCTGCGACACGCGGAACAGCTGCGATGCGCCCCGCCCGGAGGCCAGCAGTGCGGAGGTGAAGTTGAGCGTCGGGTGGAGCCGGCCGTCCATGAAGACGAATGTCGCGCCGGTCTCGCGCTCGACGACGATCGATCCGTCGGCCTTCCAGGCGGTGCCGCCGACCTTCGTGAGGATGCCGTAGACGCCGAAGCCGGCACCGACGAGGACGGCGACCATGATGCCGGCGAAGACGGCGCCGATGCCGCGCCGCAGCGGCGACTGGGCCGGGTCGGTCTCGCGCATGACGAACGCGGACAGGACCCGCTGGGTCATGAACTGGTAGGACTGCAGCTGGTCCCGGCGGGTCGCCATGTCAGCTGCCGAACGAGGCGAACAGCGCCTGGATCGAGCCGTAGATGCCGATCACGCCGCAGGCGAGGGGGATCAGCGCGATGATCGCGACGACGTCGGTGATGTCGGCGATGCGGCCGATGTACGGCGTCGGTGTCCGTCTGCTGTAGATCAGCCCGGCGGCGACGATCGCACCCCCGACGAGCAGCAGCGCCGGGAGGACCACCAGGCGCCCGCCACCGGGGTCGGTGCGCAGGACGAGGCCGAGCAGCAGCACCGCGACGCCGAACGCACCGCCGGCGAGCAGCGGGACCCGCTGCCGGGCGGCCGGGAAGAGCCTGGCCCGCAGTAGCAGTGCCGCGGACGCGCTGGCGGCGAGCAGGATGCTCGTGGTGCGGCCGTCGACGCCGAGCATGACGATGGTCACGGCACCGACGACGGCGGCGGCCAGCAGCATGCCGGTGAGCAGCTCGGTGGCGCGGGCGACAGCGGCGAACACCCCGGCCCGCTTCGGCACCGGCTGGTCGACGAGGATGTCCTCCGGCTTGTCCGGCAGGGTCGGCACGGGCAGCTTGCCGAGCCAGCTCGCGATCAGCGGATAGCCGGGCAGCAGGCCGATGACGAGGGTCAGGGCGAACGCGGCGGACCCGGCCGCCGACATCCCGGCAAGCACGAGCAGCCCCGTGATGATCCCGGCGATGCCGACCTCGAGCCCGGCCATGAACAGCCACCGCACGGCGGCCGTGCCGACGTACCCGAGGACGCTGACTGCCAGCAGCGCCGCCGACCCGAGCAGCACGCTGGTCGCGCCGAGCCCGGTGACGCCGATGCGGTCGGGCACGACGGCGAGGGCGCCGGCGGCGAACGCGTAGGGCAGGGCGGCTCCGGCGACGGCACCACCGGCGGGCGCGTCGCCGAGGGCGCGGGCGACGACAAGCCCGGCGAGGGCCAGCACGAGTGCGATCCCGCCGGCGACGGCCGCCGGGATCGTCCACGGCGGGCCGGACAGGGCGATCGCGAGGACGCCGAGTGTGAACGTGACGACACCGAACGTGATCCCGCCGCGGCGGGTGGCGGGGCCGCTCCACGACCTGCCGGTGCGCCGCGCGCCGTTGGCGATGACCTCGACGACGTCGTCGTAGGCGAGCTCCGGCCAGTCGGTGCGCCCCGGCACGAGGTGCAGGATCTCGCCGTCGCGGACCCCCTGGACGGTCAGGTTGCGGGCCGGCTCGACGAGCGCGCCGGTGGCCCGGCGCAGCACCCAGCCGGAGTTGTGGTCGGTGTCGCCCATGTCCTCACCCGCGTGGCGCAGCAGGTGCGGCAGGAGCTCCGCGACGATGGCGTTGTCGGGCAGTGCGACGTCGATGCGCCGTTTCGGGGTGGCGACGGTCACTCGGGCCAGCCCGATGCCGATCCGGGGCGTCACGGCGATCTCCTTACTGCGTCATGGCTGCGCAGACGGCTACGACGGCAAACAACGTAACAGAACGCCCGGAAGCGCAACGTCCTCATCGCCGTGCGTTGCCCATGGTCTGACGCTCCGCCGACGTGGGGTGCAGCCACAGGTACCGGTTGGCGCCGCCGCCGATGAGCGCGAGCATCTCGTTCTCCAGCATCTGCAGCCGCTGCACGCTCTGCGGGTCCAACTGCAACGCCGTCCGGGCGACCGCGGCCTCGGTGGTGTGCAACCGTTGCAGGACCACGAGATCACACGACCGCACCGCGGGCTCGCCGGGCTCCTCGAGGCGCCGCAGGACGGTCAGCTGCGTCTGCCACGGCCCGGCCGCCGGTGGGCTCGACGGGCCGGTGGTGCCGAGGTCGTGCACGACGAGGACGGGCCGGTGGGCGGTCGCGGTGATGGTGGCCGGCTGCTCACCGTGCAGGACCGCGACCCGGTCGGCGCGGCCGACGGCCCGATCGCCGAAGCCGTGCCACGCGGCCGGGTCGACCGTCATCACGACGATCTGCGAGCCGAGCGCCAGGGCCCGGAACGCGAGCATCTGCGCCGCCCACACCCCGCCGACGAGCGTGACGCGGGTGGGTTCGGGCCGGAACAGCCGGATCGGGACCGGCTGCTGGTTGTAGTCTGCGCCGAGGACGAGCCCGGTGCCGGCCGACCTGACGCCCATCGGGTTGAGCGCGGTCAGCGACGCGGTGTGCCAGCCGATGCGCAGCCCCGGCTGCCTGCCGCCGGGAGCGGCGTCGCGTTCGTCGTCACGGTTGCCGTAGACGGTGCCGCCGGGCGGGCCGGACGGTGGCATTGGGGCGGCGGCGACGAGCCCGGCGACCCGCAGGGTCTGCGCCGACGCCTCGGCCTCCGTCACGGCGGCTGCATGGGCCTCGGTGGCGCGCCCGGTGTCGGGCTGGGCCTGTGTGCCGGGTGCCGTCTGCGGCCCGGCGACCCGCACGTGGGGCGCCTGCCCGCCCGCCTGTCCTGCCGGCTGCCCCTGGGCAGGTCCGGGCGCCGGTGCGGGCGCGCCGAGGACACCGCGCTGCTGAACCGGTTCGATGGGGCGGGTCATCGGGGCCCTCCGCCCGTCGGTGCGGTCGCATATGTGGCAGGACCCTGCTCGCCGTCGAGCGGGAGAAGGTGCGCGCCGTGGGTGCCGCCTTCGAGGACCCGGCAGACGGCGGCGATCGTCTCGGCGGGTGCCGCGACACGTACCAGACACCTGACGTCGACCTGGGCGTCGGTGGCGGCACCGGGGACGATGACGAACGCCACGCTGGTGAACGAGCCGGGCACGGCGGCAAGCCGGTCACCGAGGGCGCCGACGGCCCCGTCCTGGTTGATCGAGGGCCAGTCCTGCACCCAGTAGGACCGGTGGGCAAGGCCCGCGGAGTGCCACGCGTCCCACGTCTCCCGCGGCTGGGGCGGCGGCGCCGTGACGTCGGTGCGCTGCAGGTCGCAGGAGCGCTCCAGGGCCGTCAGGACCCCGCCACGGTCGAGGATCCGCACGTTGACCCCGGCCCCGCGCAGGGTCCGCGCGACCTTGCGGAGCATCGCCGCGACGACGTCGACGGCGTTCTCGGCGCTCTCCGCGCCGGCTTCGGCGAGGGCCCGCGCGTCGAGGCGGACGGCGACCCAGGTGACCCGGTCGGCCGGGATCGGGGCGGCACCGAAGCGCTGGACCAGCTCCCGGTAGGAGTACGCGGCCGGCAGCGCCTGCTGCAGGTCGTGGCTGGGGGAGCCGAGGGTGTGCGTGACCACCTGCAGGGCGGAGCCGGGCTGGCCGGTGTCGGTGAGCGTGGTGACGAGCGACTCCAGCGGCAGGTGCCCGGACGGCCCGTCGGCCATCGCGGCCGTCGGGGTGACCTCCGCCACCGCGAACCAGCCGGCGTCGTCGCGGGCCACCCCGATCACGGAGTCGTCGGACACCGGCACGTCCTGGACGGTCAGCCGCGGCGCGAGCGTGCGCAGCGGGGCGAGCCGCGGGTCGGTGACCGGCCCGGCGGGGTGCCGCTTCACGCGGCGGTTGAAGTGCCACGCGAGGACCCGGCGCTCCAGCCACCAGCGGCTCTTCTGCCGGCCGAGGGCGACGACGGCGATGAGCAGCCCGGCGAGCGCGACCGGCACGATGACCAGGACACCCTGGTCGAGCACGGCGAGCAGGCCGAGTATCGCCACCTCGACGGCGACGACCTGCAGCACGTGGACCGGCCCGAGGTGGCTGGGGCGCCGCCGCGGGGCAAGGGTCGCCGGGGACGGGTCGGATGCGGGTCCGACACCGACACGGGCCGAAGCCCGGACCGGCCCTTGGGAGTCGGTCGTCACCTGCCGCTACCTCCTGCCGCTGTCAACCGCTGCGCCGCCGCGGGAACTCCGGTCGATCCAATCATATGGACGTCACCCTCGCGGTCCGGTGCTCGCCAGACTGGCGCCGCCCCGGCCCGGCGGACGGTGGCGCACCCACGGGGAAGGAAACCGATCGTGCTCACTCGGCGTCAGCTGCTGCTCACCGGTCTTGCCGCGGGCGTCGTCTCGGTGGCGGGCTGTTCGTCGGAGGACGCGAAGGCGGGCAACGGGCGCCCGCCGCGGGAGTTCGGCGTCGCATCCGATTGCCTGGCCCAGGTCATGGCTGACCTTCGACTGGTCGGCAGTGCCGGCACGGAGGACATTGGATACCACCATCCGCGCCGGCATCGGTGCTTCCGTCAGCTGTCGGCTTTGATCACCTCGTAGAGCGCCGTCCAGTTCTTGGTTGAATAGCCAGCGGCGATCGCCCGGTCGTAGTGCGACTTGACCGCCTTCGGCAATGCAACGTCGACGCCGAAGGTCTCGCTGGTCCGGACGATGTGGTCGGCTGTAGCGCCCATCATCAGGGCTGTACTGAGGTCGCCGGGATACTCGCCAACCTCCAGTTGTTGAGCCAGCTGCGCGCCATCGCCGATCATCGCCGGAATGCCCGTGAGGGTGGTCAGCACGCCGGGCAGGAAGTCCGCCGCCGGGACGCCCGCGGCGGTGACAAGAGCCGTGGCGTGCAGGAGGCTCGACAAGGCGGTTAGGAACACGTCGAGGTGGGCCTGGTAGAACAACTGGGCCAGGCCGGGATCGCCGCCGAGGTACTTCGGCTCGCCGATCACCCTCAGTACCGGTTCGTGCATGTCGAAGACGTCCTCTGGCCCGCTGTAGAACACGTACGCGCCGCGGCTCCCAATCGCGGGAGCAGGCACCATGACTCCGCCGGTGATGAAACTCCCACCGTGTTCTGCCGCCCATGCCGCAGCCCGCCGCGACGCATCCGGCGTGTCGGAGCTGAGGTTGACCAAAACCTTGCCTCCCAGTGCGGCAGGCCGCCGCTCGTCATCGACCACCGGGGCGAGGATGTCGTACATCGCCTGATAGTCGGTGAGGCTGATGATGGTCAGGCCGCTGGCGGCGATGGCGTCGGCGGGTGTGGGTGCCAGTGCGGCCCCGGCGGAGATAAGGTCGTCGGCACGGCCGGGCGTACGGTTCCACACGGTGACCGGATGCCCGGCCTGAATCAGAGTGGTGCCCATCGCGCGGCCCATTGGGCCGAGGCCGATCACAGTGACCGGGGCGGGTGTGCCGGTGCGGCTCATCACGCGCCCTTCAGTTCCTCGAAGATGCGGGCGGTGCCGTGGTCGCCAAATCCGGCGGTGATCTGACGTTGCACGATGTCGTGCACCGGCTGAAGTACCTCGACGGCGACGCCCTGCTCGGCGGTGGCCCGCAGTAGCGCGGCCAGAGCCGTTTCGGTGAACTGCAGGCTCTGCTGGCCCTCCCCGGCGTAGTCCTTGGCGTCGACCGTCGCGGCGAAGCCAGCCAGCTGGCCGGTCATAGCGGCAAGGAAAGGCACCTGCAACTCGGCGAACTCGGTCGCCGCCACGCCCGCGGCGCCAACCATCGCCGCACCGTGCAGAAAGCCGGCAAACATCGCATACATGCCAGTCAACATCGCCATGTCGTAAAGCGAGGCCATACCCGCGTCCGGCCCGAAGAAGCTGCTGACACCCCACCGGTCCAGCAGCGGCCGATGCTGCTCGAAGGCGGTGACCGAGCCGCTGTACAGGATCGCCGAACCCGGACCGCCGATCATCTGCGGGACCGCCATGATCGCACCATCGAGGTAGACGATGCCGCGCTTGGCGGCCCATGCGGCGAGCTCGCGCGACTCGTTCGGCGTCGTGGTGGTCAGATTGATCACCGTACGCCCGGACAGGCCGGCGGCGACCGGATCGAGCACGCTATGCACGGACTGGTGGTCGAACAGGCAGACGACAATCACTCCGTCGCCAGCCACCGCCTCCTCCACGTTGCCGGCAACGACGGCGCCACGCCCGCCAAGGGCCTGCGCCCGATGTGGGCTGCGGTTCCACACGACCGTGGGTCGGCCGGCGTCGAGGGCCGCTCGGGCGAGGGCACTGCCCATCGCCCCCAATCCCAGGACCGTGGTGCTGGTGGTCATCAGACGTTCCTTCGTTCTGCTCGGTGACATGACGGGCGCGCCGATCACCATCGTCCGCGGGTACCTTCGTAATGGCTAGTACCCACTATTTTGTTCAATACTTACCTGATGGTAAGTATCCAGGACCGGGAGAACCCGATGGGATCGAGCGCCAGGCGCGGCCCCTACATCTGCGGCATCGACGCCGCGATGGACGTGGTGTCGGGGAAGTGGAAGTCGCTGATCCTGTGGGAGCTGAACAACTACGGCACCCGCCGCTTCGGCGAACTCAGACGCGGCCTCACCGGTGTCAGCGAGAAGATGCTCATCCAGCACCTGCGCGAGATGGAGGAGGACGGGCTGATCCACCGCGAGGTCTACCGCGAAGTCCCGCCCAGAGTGGAGTACTCCCTCACCGAACATGGCATCTCGCTCAACGAAGCCCTCCGCCCGCTGGGCGCGTGGGGCACCCAACGATGCGAGCGCCTCGCCGCTGAACGCGACCTCATCTGCGAGCGACCCTGACACATCGGTAGCTGCCGACCAATGCCGCGCCGGCCGGCACCAGCACGGTTCTCGAGGTACCGGATGGCGTGCCGGCAAAGACAAATTCGTCCTGCCCGAATTCGTCAACTCCACCAGGAGACGTGGTTCGATGCCAGATGCCGGGAGTACCTCTACGCCGCCGGCATCTGCGCGGGCTGGGCGATCCGCGCCAGGATCGGCTCGGGACGGACTGCGCGATTCCGCTGGCGTTGGACTGGGCCGAGCGCCTGTTCAGCAGCGACAGTGATGCGCACCTCCGAGTGCGTGACCCTGCGCCGGCGCACCACGCCGTTCGGTGAGATCCGCGGCGCCGTCCCGGTGGCCTGGCCGAGCCAGCGCGGGTTCCTCAACGCCACCCACGACGACACCGGGATGGTCCACCTCGGTGCCCGCGAGTGCGACGCCGCCATCGGCCGGTTCGTGTCCGGCGATCCCATCGTCGACCTCACCGATCCGCAGCAGATGAACGGGTACGACTACGCCAACAACAACCCGCTGGCGTTCAGCGACCCGAGCGGCACCCGGCACGAGGACGTCGGGGACCGCAGGGGCGGGGACAACTCCCCGCTGCACAGCTTCGTCCTGGCGATCATGTCGTACTTCCTCTTCCTGTCCGCAATGGGTTTCGGGTTCAAGGGTGAGGTGACCACCGACCTCGGCGACGGCGGTAAGAAACGCACACCATCCCGCGGGCACACAAGAAAGACCACGACAAGCCGCAGGGTGAGCGGCGTGACGGCGTCGCCAGCATCATCTACTGGGGCGCCGAGGGCGAGAACGTCGCCTACATCTGGGAGGTCAAGCCCGGCACCGCGGCCGGCAAGGCCGAAGGCGATGCGCAGCTAGAGCACTACATCAAAGAGCTGCAGGCCGAGCTGATCGCCGCCGGCGACACCCGCAAGGTGTTGCCCGGTCCGGCGCTCCCGAGTCGACACCTACGCCCAGGTCGTCCGCGAGCTGCACACCGAACTGGACATCCTGCGCACGCAGACGGTGTTACCCGACAACGTTCGACTCCTGCACAGCCGGACGGACACCCCGCCCACATAGTCGCACCGCTTTCGCGCCAGTTCTCTCGACATACTTGTATCGAGAGAATACTCTCGATGGCGTGCCTGATGACTCCGTGTCGCCTACCCAACGCACCCTGTCTGATGCGCGCACCCTGCGCGCACTCAGCCATCCGGTCCGCCTGGCGCTGCTGGAAGCCCTCCTCAGCGGACCACTCACCGCCACACAGGCCGGCGAGTTGATCGGCGAGTCTCCGACGACCTGCTCGTTCCATCTGCGTCAGTTGGCCCGCTACAACTTCGTCGAAGAGACCGGCGGCGGGCGAGGCAGGTCCCGACCCTGGCGGCTGACCCACACGGGTTGGAACGCGCCTGCTCAACCGGACAACCCGGAGTTCACCCGCGCCGCACAAGCGCTCGACCAGGTGCTCCTCGACCGGCACGTGGCCCGGATACGCCGCTTCGTCGACGCCGCGCCCACCTACCCCGCCGAGTGGCAGGCCGCCGCCACCGGTCACACCTCGATCCTGCATCTGACCGCGGCGGAGGCAGCCGAAGTGGCCGGCGCCTACCGCAAAATCGCCGACCAGTTCCGGAAACGCTGGGCAGCCCGTAACGACAACCCCGAGCAGCGACCGGACGGCACGCTGCCCGTCGAGGTGCTTATCGGCGTCTATCCAGTCGACGCCCCACCCGGACACCCGCGATGAGCGCCCGAAGGCTCTGGACACACCCGCAGGCCCGCCGCTACCTGACCGGACAGACCCTGTCCCTGTTCGGCGACAGCGCTCTCTGGCTCGCCTGCGGGATCTGGGTCAGAACATTGACCGGCAGCGACACCGCCGCCGCGCTGACCTTCGTGTTCTTCACCGCACCGGCGCTGCTGGCGCCACTGGCCGGCTTGCTCGTCGACCGAGTGCGCCGCCGCCCACTCCTGATCGCCGCGAATCTGTCAGGTGCCGCCATCCTCACCCCCTTGCTGCTGGTGCACCACCGCCGCGACGTGTGGCTCATCTACACCGTGATGCTGCTCTACGGCCTCCTCAACGTCCTCATCGCACCCGCCCAGTCCGCCCTGCTCACCTCGCTGCTACCCCTGAACCTGCTCGCCGACGCCAACGCCACACTGCGCACCGTTCAGGAGGGACTGCGTGCGCTCGCCCCGCTCGCCGGTGCCGGCCTGTTCGCGTTTCTAGGCGGACACGCCGTCGCCGCGCTGGACATGGCCAGCTTCCTCGCCGCAGCCGCCCTCACCGCGAGAATCCGGATCACCGAAACACACACGCTCGACGCGCCTACCCGGCACGAGCGACCAACACATCCACTGCGCCGCGCCGCAGGCCAGATCGGTGCCGGCTTCAAGTTCCTCGCCAGCATTCCGGCGCTGCGCCGCGTAACCTGCGCCAGCGCCATCGCCGCCTTCGCCGTCGGTGCCACCGACGCGACCACCTACGCCATCATCAGCCAGGGTCTGCACCGTGCCCCACAGTTCATCGGCGTCACCCAGGTAGCCCACGGCATCGGAGCCATCGCCGGCGGCCTGTCCGCAGCTACGGCGATCCGGCGTCTGGGCGAAACCCGTACTGTCGTCGCCGGCCTGGTGCTGCTCGCCGCCGCCCCTCTGTGCCTGGCCACCCAGTGGCTGCCCGTGGTCCTTGCCGGCAAGCTCAGCGTCGGCGCCGCCCTGCCGTGGATCGTCATCGCCATCATCACACTCCTGCAGCGGCTCGCAGCGGCACACCTCCAAGGTCGCGTCTACGCAGCGTTCGAAGTCTGCGCCACCGGACCACAGACCGCCGGCCTCGCCCTCGGTGCCGTCCTCATCGCCGTCCTTGACTACCGCTTCGTCCTCATCAGCGGAACCCTCGGCCTCCTGATCGCCGCCGCAGTTCTGGTCCGCACACACATCCCAACAGAACTACCCGAGACGGCGTTGACCGCGTCCGCGGCGACCAGCACCTTGCAAGAACCACCAACCAGATGGGCTTCGGACACACAGACGAAGTGACGCTACATGGCGTCTCGGCCGAGCGGGCCAAAGGCCGCTGCGCGACCACACTCGTCTTCGGCTCCCTGATGTGACGTGTCGGCCAACGTGGGCGAACCAAGATCGGACTCCGATCCACCAGGAGGCACCCAAGGCGGCTTGGACGGCGATGGTGGCACCAGCAGCCTCCACGGCCAAATCCGAACCCGGCCACGCGAGCCAGCCGCGGTCGAGGACACCGAAGCATGGCACGCCGGCCAGGGCGGCGATCGGAGCGGCTGGCCCGGCGACGACTGCGCCGACGGGAGCCGCGGACTGCGGCCATGAGCGGACGTCAGTTCTCTGCTGTTCCACAGGTTGGGTCCGCTGCGAGAGTTTGGCAATGCGCTGGTGGACTGCCACGATCAAGTAATGGATTCGATCAAGGTGGTCGAGGTCGCGCCAGGCGAGCACCGCTTGTATCTTGTGGCAGGCACGACCGGCGTGGACGACGTGATTGTTGAGCTTGGCCACGAGCCGAACGGCGTTTTCTGGGAAGGGATCGCGGAGTTGCTCATCATGAGCGAGGCACGCCACCTCGACGGGCAGTTCCGGTTTGATTCGGAGGCGGGCGCATTCCTCGCCTACAGCAGCGACCGAGCCGCGCTTGACGACTTGGCCATCCGGCTACAGGCAGTAGCGGTCAGTGGCGATCGCATCCGACAGTTGGCGGAGCTTGCCCAGAGTCGCGGCTTCGAGTTCGACGACTGACACGCCCGCTCGTCGGCATGCCCGAGAGCTGGCGAGCCAATTTTGCCGTGACGTTCGGGAGCGAGCTGATCGCGGCTACGTCTGCTCCGCCGCATTGCATGATCGAAGGGTGCAGGTATGGGATGAGCTGACGTTGGAGCAGTACGCGGTGATGATCACTGCCATCGAGGAGGCGTATCTCTGCGATGTCATCGAGGAGTACCGCACACGGCTGCATTGGGCCGAGACGGGGGATGTTAGCCATCCGTCCAACCTTGATGACGCCGGGAAGCGGCAGCTCATTCCGCACTTCGCCGCGGTAGTCGCAGACCTCGTTGAGCGTGGCTGGATTGAGCTGACCGAGCCGACGACCGACCGATGGAACGAGGCTGAGCCGCTCACACGTGCCGAGTTGCGTGACGCGCTGCAGGACCCGGCGAGCTGGATCCGCACGCTCGACGGCACGCACCGAATGGTCATGGTGACGTACACCGACGTATGGGATCGCCTCGCTCGGCGCATGGATGGCGCGGGCTGAGGGGCGCGCGGATTGCGGCTTGTCCGCGCACCTGACCAAGAGGTTCTGACTCCCAGGCTGGGCTTGAACAGACGAGTGGCGGGGGCGGCACCGGCCACCGCACATCCTTCGACCCCACCAGCCTGGCGATCGACGACCAGTTCGAACAGTGCAAGAACGATCGGACGCGCCTCTGCCCATAGCGGGAACCGCTCGTCCACCGCCGTGTGCGGGCCTCGACGGGCACAGCTACGAACGGTGGCCCAGCCGACGACCGCCCGGCGCCGTGCTGCCGGACTTTCGCGAAATCGATGTGCACGCTCATCGGCATTATGCGGATGATCTTCGATCACCTGCGTATCAAACATGTCCGGATGTTCGGTGGCGGCAGGGCTCACAGGTCGAGGACGGCTCGGATCTTGGCAAGCTCCTGCTTGCTGTCCGTGGCCACGAAGGTGTACAGGGCGGTCTCGTCCTGGACCGCGATCATGACACGGGCGGGGCCGGTGAAGCGGTACACCGCGTCGCAGGGTTGGTTGCAGGCCCAGGCGTATGTCGTGGGAAGTTCGACATAGCGCTGTCGCAGCGTATCGAGTGCCTGTCGTGGCAAGCGATCGTCGTCCGTGAAAAAGGAGTCCTTGCCGAATGCCTGGGCCGTCCAGACCGACGTCAGAACGTACGTGGAAAAGCGGTCGGCGTACAGCTTCTCGAACGGATCGTGATCGTCAGGGGCGATGACCCAGACTGGTGGGTCTTCGTCGAGGGTGGTCGGCGGTGCTTCTGGCAGGTGAAAGAGCGGTTCGCCGTCGTAGCGTGGCGGTCGGAGCCGCACGGCCCAGCGCCAACAGTACTGTGAGTCGGTCTCGGTGACGAGCCGGCCGCCGTCGAGGTAGTCGAGGCCGTTGATCGGGTCGCCGAGTCTGGCGGCACTGACCAGGATGTTGTCGCTGTGGCGCGCGAGCCATTCCACCGCTCCCCGAACCGAGTACCACTCCCGCACCGCGAGCGGCACGTGGAGACCCGACTCGCGTTCCAGCGCGCCGATCCAGCCCGCCACTACAGGGTCCACCGACGGCCTGAGGCCGATTGTTCGGTATGCATCAGCATGCCACCACACGGGCGGAGACCTCCTCGAAACAGGTCGCCATGCTTTCACATCGAATGCGCGCTCATCGGCAGTTCAGCACACCGGCCTCGCTCGACGTTCGTCACTGTGCGTGATGGAGCCCGCCGGCCTTGCGCTCACGGTCGGCGGTAGATGCGCTCATGGCGTCGAGACGCCAAACCCGCTTCCGGACATCGCGTTGGGGCGACCGACGCTCGTATCATGAGTTGCATCCCGTGGCGGTCGCGGGCAACGCCGGATGCCTCACTGGTTTGTTCGGTGCCGCTGCGCATACGACCGGAGGGATGTCGCGGGCGTGCCGATTCCCGTTCCGTGGTCGGACTACAGCGCCGACCAGGTGGAGCAGCTCGTAGCCGCGTTGCTGACGCGGATGTGGCCTGCGCGGAGCGCTGATGCCTAAGGCGCAGTGTGTCGACGGCAGCGGCGGCGACGGTGGCGTGGACGTACGGGTGCCGGTCGTTGGTGGCTGCACATCTATGAGATCAAACGGTTCACCGAACGGCTCAAGCCCGGTCAGCGACAACAGATCCAGAAATCGCTGCTGAGGGCTGTTCGCAGCCAGTCCACGATGGTGGCGTGGACGCTGGTCGTGCCACTCGACCCGACGCCAACCGAACTGGAGTGGTTCGAGTCGCAGCTGCAGGGCCTGTCGCCTGTGCCCATCACATGGATGGGCCGCACTGCTATCGAGACCCACCTCAGCGCACACAACGACCTGCTGCGCACGTTCGCTCCCGGCTCGGTCGAGACCCGGGCGCTGGATCTGGCGGTCGAAGCGCTAGGCCGACAGGCAGGCCAGCGACGGCTTGCAGTCCTGCAACGCGTGGGCGTCGTCCCGGCATCAGCGACGTCGTTCCAGGAGCGCGGCGGATTCTTCGACGATTTTCCGCCCGGGGAGACGGTTGTCCTGACGGGTCTCGGCGGCGTCGGTAAGACGTAGCTCGCAGCTGACTTCATCCGCGGCCGCGGATCGGATGCCGCAGCGGTCATCTGGGTGACGGCATCGTCTCGGGATTTGGTGCTGGCAACCTACGCCGAAGCTCAACTGGATAATGAGCCCCTCGGCAGAGCCGCTACGGCGCTACCTCGCACGAGACATCAAGTGAATACGGCTGGTGGATGCGCGAACGTCGACAGCATTGCTACGGCCAGCAGCCGAGTCGGTGTCGCACAAACGGCATCGTCACCTCGACGCTGCCACGCCAACTTCGGCCGCGGCTACGGGTGCCCGCCGACCACACACGGGACGATGTTGACCCGCTGATCCGGATTGCCGTTGGCCGTCGGGTTGAGTGGTGCTTGCGCAGCAGTGCGCCACGGCAGCACCGGCCACCACTGCTGCTGCGCGGCAACCACGTCTGGTGTCGGCTCGGTCGGCATCCCGGGGACGAGCACGAGGTAGCGCTGGCCTCGGCATTGCGCTTCGGCCCGCAACCGTTCCACCGGTTCGGTCCAGCTGTGCGGCGCGAGGCTGAACAACCCCCAATGCACCGGTACGACGAGCCTGCCACCCACGAGCGCGTTCGCATGCACGGCGAGCTCCGGTCCTAGGTGGTTGTCCGGCCAGGCCGCATCGTATTGCCCCGACTCGACCAGTGTCACGTCGAACGGACCGAGGCGTTTCCCGATCTGCTCAAGATCAGGAAAGTAGCCGGTGTCGCCGGAGTACCAGACTCGGTGCAGGGGGCCCCGCAGTGCCCAACCTGACCACAGGGTTTCGTTGCTGCGCAGCGGGTCTCGACCAGAGTGGTGCCGGGTGGGTGTGGAGGTGAGTTCTACCGAGCCGATAGTGGCACTCTGCCACCAGTCGAGTTCCCGTATCCGGTTCGAGCGGATGCCCCACCGCTCCAGGTGGGCGCCTATGCCCAACGGAACCACGAATGTGGTGTCGGGCCAGCCTGCCATGGCACTGACCGTCGGTTGGTCGAGATGGTCCCAATGGTCGTGTGAGATCAGTACTGCGTCAACCGGACCGATGTCGGACAGCGCGGCTGGCGCCGGGTAGAAGGGCTTCGTGCCGAACAGGCCGGACGGGCCTGCCTGTTTTCCCCAGAACGGATCGATCAGCACGCGAGTTCCATCGATCTCTACCAGCAATGAGGAGTGGCCGAACCACGTTGTGCGCAAGCCCGTTGCCGGAGGGTCGTCGAACAGGCGGGTGTCAGTGGCCGGGACTTTGAGCGGGTGGTTGGGGCTGCTGGTATCGCTGCTGCCGAAGGATCCGGTGACCCCGTCCCGCAAGGAGACCCATGGCGGCTGCGGATTGCTGAACTCGCCATCGTGCCACTGCGGTGACTGCTCCATTCTGGCCAGCCGGTCGCCGGACGCCGAAGCGCCGAACGGTGCGCTGCGCACATAGATGAGACCGCCTGTAACCGCAACCAACAGCAGTGCCGCCGTACCGGCCAGGGCACGGCGTATCCAGCGGCGCCGACGTCGCGGCCGAAGCGGCGCAGACCCGCCCTGCGAAGTGTCCTGGACATGGCTATCATGGTCGCCATCCGGTTGCGGAGCCATCACGTGGGCCTTTCTGCATGTTCATCCTGACGGGTTCGCGTGTGAAACAATACGGACTCCTGGTGCTGCGTGAACCAGAGCCGCGGGACGCTGCCTGACAACCGGCCAGACGGCTGCAGGCCCCGGCTGCAACGACCAGCTCGGAGTCGGCGTCCACGAGCTCGTCGATCTCGACGCCGTCAAGATGAGGAAGTAGCTGTCCGACGGCATCGCGCACTCGGGCAACGTTTCATCCTCCAGCATCCATCACGCAGCTCGCGGCAGAGCCCCGTTCTCGCGGACGAAATCACACCTGGTAGGTCTGGAATAGGTCGGCGAATAAGGCTTGCAGGACCGGGAGGGAGCGTTCCTTGCTTGCGAGTTCGGCGGCGCCGATCTGTAGAGCTATTGACGTGGATCACGTCTGCCGACGACTCACAGGCGAGCTGTGCGGAAACGGCCGGGAACTCTGCATACTCGCCAGCGAAGACTGAGGTCATCCTGCGTAGGAGAGGGCGTAGTCAGCGACATGAGTCCGCGGCCAGGCGGCGAATCGGACAAGTTCGGGAATCGCCACGAGGGTGCCTGGACGGTTCGCCATCTCCTCTATGTCCTCAACGGCGACGGTGAGTCGATTACCGTCGAGGATGTCGGCGACTTGGCGGAGGGTGTCGAGTTCACCTACCGCCGGGTCGGGGTTGTCCAAGTGCACCAACTGAAGCGGCAATTCGGTACGGCGAACAGCTGGACCGTGAAGGCTCTGCACAGCATGGGCATCTGGTCCAGCGCGCGCCGACACGTCGAGGCCGGGCGGCGGTTCCACTTCGTTTCGACGGTGCCGTCCCGCGTACTCCAAGACCTGTGTGACTTCGCCCGTCGATCGGCCAGCCTGCGGACCTTCGTTGACCACTGGCTGCCGAACCAGGATCTCCAGGGAGCCTTCACCGAGCTGTCATCACCAGGTGTCCTTGGCTCACCCGAGGTGGCGTGGCACGTAATGCGAGGGACCTGGATTGAGTGGCACGACGAGCGCGACGTCGTCCAAGTCAACGCGTCCCTCGCGGGGCTACTGCTCGACGGGGGTACTGGCTCTTTAGCCGCCGTCGGGCTCGGTGACCTCGTACTGAACAATCTTGGCGTCGAGCTGACGGCGACTGCGATCAAGGATCGGCTCGAGGCGTACGGCTTGCGGCGGGCGACCGCGGCACGGCGTGACGGTGTGATCGATCAGGTCAATGCCATCACCGATGGTTGGTCAGCGTCGGTGGAGCGTGAACTGCGGAGCGCCGGCAGCGAAGTCACCGCCGAACAATACCGACCCGACGGCCGTGCCGGCCCTGAGGCGTCACTCGAGCCGAGCCGCGCCCGCCGCAGCGCAGGCCACGCTCAGGCCTCGCCAGCGGCACTTCGGGCGAGGCGTTGTCGCTCAGCGGCAACGACCTCTCGGGCGAGTTCGGCCTCGGAGAGGTCCACAGCCTCTGGAGCGGAGTCGGCCATGTCGCTGACCCTGGCGAAGTCGTCGAACAGCCGCTTCTTGGCGGCCAGCAGCTCGATGATCCGTTGATCGACACCGTCTTCGGACAGCAGCCGGTGGACCTGTACCGACTGCACCTGTCCCATCCGGTGTGCACGGGCGATGGCCTGGGCCTCGGTGGTGGGCTTGAGCTGCGGTTCACAGATGACGACGACGGATGCTGACTGGATGTTGAGTCCGACACCGCCGGCCACGATCTGGGCGACCAGGACGGCGCCGTGCTTGGCGGAGGAGAACTCGTCCACCATCTGCTGGCGTTGGCTCGCCGGCACCGACCCCGTCAGCGGCCCGAATACCGGCCCTGGTAGCGACCGGGCAACCAGATTCAGTACCTGCCGGAAGTGGGAGAACACGATGACCCGACGCTCGTTCTCCTCCGCCTCGCGGACGATCTCGACCAGCCGTTGCATCTTCGTGGACTTGGGTCCTTGGAGCATGGCCGCTTGGCGCATCTCCATGAAGTTCCCCCGCTCGACGGCGGCGCGGTAGTGGGAAGCGTCCGCCCCGGACATGGGCAGCCATTCCTCCACCTCGACGAGCTCCGGGAGTTCCGTCAGCACATCCTCCTGGTTGCGGCGGAGGTACGCTGGCGCGATCTGCCGCCGGAACGTCCGTGGTGAGAGGTCGGTGGCATCGACGGTGAGGTCGGGCCGCACGTAGGACGCCAGATTGCGGAACTCCTCGACCCTGTTCTCGAGCGGCGTACCGGTGAGGAGGACAGCGCGGTCGGCACGCGTGATGAGGTGCTTGGTTCTGATCGTTCGCTGTGCCTGCGGATTCTTGATGTAGTGGGCCTCGTCGACCACGACGCACGCCAGTTCGCGGAGCTTCGTCAGTGCTGGTTCCCACCACGCCAGGGTCTCGTACGTGGTGACGGCGACGCCGCCATCGCGCACCCATGTCCGGGCCGCGCGGTCGCGCTCCGGTCCGTGGACTCGGTGCGCCCGCAGCTTCGACTTGCCAGTCACCTCGCGGACCCAGTTGGTCACGACTGCGGCTGGGCATACCACCAGGAAGTGGGTCTCGCCCCGGCTGCGCAGGTGGGCCAGGACGGCGATGGCTTCGACGGTCTTGCCGAGGCCCATTTCGTCCCCGATGATGACCTTGCGCTGTACGAGAGCGAAGCGGGCCGCGAAGCTTTGATAGCCGCGCAGCGACGCGGTCAGGTGCTCACCGCTGAGTGCCTGGTTCCGCACCGCCTCGATGATCTCCTCCGGGAGATCCCCGTGCACCGCATTCTCGTCCTCGGTGAGGAAACCGAGCTCGGAGAGCATGACGAAGTAATCGGCGGGTCGGGCGAGGAAGTCGTCCCACGGGTCTGTGTGGACGCTCCTTGGCCCGGATGCGGAGGACATGCCGAGCAGCTCGGCGCGCCGTTTGACGATCTGGATGCTCTCGCGGAGTCCCTCGACGGCGACTGTTCCGGCCGGAACGACGAGAACGTGGCTCGTCCAGGCTCCAATGGCGGTCCGCAACGGTGCGAGCTCGGCCGCACGCTCGAGGTCGGTCGACGCGCCTCGGGTAACCCGGCACGAGTCCCACTCGGCGAGGCAGCGCAACAGGTGGGTGGTTTCCGGGCGGCGATTGGCGATGTCGATGCGTATCGGCATCTCGTCGTACGTCGTCCGCCGGAGGGTCTGTGCCGCTCCGAGCATGCGCCGTGCGGACGTCTCCGCGACGCCCGGGAGCGTCGACAGGGATCTGCCCCGGTTCAGTACCTCCTGCACAGTGTTGATATCGGCCTCGGCAAGCGGACCCAGCCGGAGGCGGTCGCGGGTGGCCGCTTTCAACGCCTCCAGCGGCATCTCCTGCAGGACGCGCCGGACCTCTGCCTTCCGGACCTTCTCGCCCGCATTTCGCGCAGCCGAGCGGTACGAGTCCTCACTCGCGACGACCTTGGTGATGGCATCCAGTGCTTCGGGCAGATCCCCGAAGACCGACCGGTCGAGGATCTCCGGCTCCGGGCCGGTCCGCCCGGAGAGGAGGTCGAAGCGAAGAGCCGGATCGAGCAGCGCGTGGAGCCCGAGTGATCCTGAGCCTCGGGGCGCGGTTGGGAAGCCGAGTCGCTCCAGGCGCTGTGGTCCGCGGGCTTTGGTGACCGCCGAATGGTGCCGGCGCAGGGCCTCAGCGGCGGCTTCTGCTGACTGCTTCTTGGCCGATCCGGTGAAGAAGCGACGCATGCCGAGCAGTGGGCTGACCTCGGCGACGGCGCGAGGTGCGTCCTCGGCGAGCAACCGCAGCAAGGCGCGGTCGTTGGCACTTGTCGCAGGAAGGTTCGCACGTTCCCACAGGTGTGCGACGATGCCCTTGTCGCTCGACTGGAGCGGAATGATGCGCCAAGCGACCTGACCTGCCCGGTTGATCCCGACGCTGCGGGCGCGCAGGTCTCGTTCGCCGTTGCTCGCAGCGACTTGGACAGCATGTCGCCGTGCCTGCACCTCCGCAGCTCGTCGACCCCACTGCTCGAAGTCGGCCACGAGGCCGCGGATCTCTACGCGCTCTGTCTTGTTCATGCCTCACTGCAAGATCGATGGGTTTGGCGTCTGGCGATGGTAGAGCATCCGCGATGCGGAACGGGATCGTCATAATGGCGATGCTCTTGGGTGCGGTCTGCAGGCTGTCGATGGAGGAACACGCGTGAGGCTTGAGGATCTCTCGTCCGGTGTCCGGGTAGACGGTGTGGTGCCTGGCGAGACGGTCTCCGTTATCGCAGCGCAGTGGCACGGTTCCGACGCCGTGGAGTTGACGTACAAGACCCTCGACGGGGGACTGCGCCAGCAGGTGCTCTTCCGCGCCGACGAGGCCAAGCTGCATCTCTCCGATGCGGGCAGTCGGCCGTTCGACGCTGGCGGCGAGGAGTTCCGACTGGTCGCCGAGGTGCAGCGGATTTCGTTGGCCGGACTGTTCGACCCGATGCTGGCGGTGGCCACCAGCGACGTGCAGCCGTTGCCCCACCAGATCCGGGCCGTGTACGGGGAGATGCTCGACCGCGCGCCGCTGCGGTTCCTGCTGGCCGACGACCCGGGTGCCGGCAAGACGATCATGGCTGGCCTCTACATCAAGGAACTGCTGCTGCGCGACGACGTGAAGCGCTGCCTGATCGTGGCCCCCGGCGGACTGGTCGACCAGTGGCAGGACGAGCTCTACTTCAAGTTCGGCCTGCGCTTCGACATCCTCACCCCGGCCATGGTCGACGCAGCGCTCGGGTCGACCGTATTCGAGCAGTACCCGCTGCTCATCGCGCGGATGGATCAGCTCGCGCGTAACGAGGGCCTGATCGCCCAGCTCGACGACGCCGAGTTCGACCTGGTCGTCGTGGATGAGGCCCACCGGATGGGCGCGCACTACTTCGGCGGCAAGCTGAACAAGACCCGACGCTTTCAGCTCGGCGAACGCCTGCGCGACCACACCCGTCACCTGCTGCTCATGACGGCCACCCCGCACGCGGGCAAAGAGGAGGACTTCCAGCTATTCCTCACGCTGCTCGAACGCGACGGCTTCGAGGGCAAGTTCAAGACAGGCGTTCACAACGCCGACACGAGCGGGCTCATGCGACGCATGGTCAAGGAGGACCTGCTCACCTTCGACGGCAAGCCGCTCTTTCCCGAGCGCATCGCCCAGACCGTGCCCTACGAGCTCACCGCGGACGAGCAGGACCTCTACGAGCGCGTCACCGACTACGTGCGCGAGGGGATGAACCGTGCCGCACGGCTGGACGACAAACGCCGCAATACCGTCGGCTTCGCTCTCACGGTGCTCCAGCGACGGTTGGCTTCAAGCCCCGAGGCGATCTACCAGTCCCTGGTCCGCCGCGCCGGACGACTTGCGCGCCGCCGGGACGACCTGATCCACGGCCGTGGTGTCGCCGAGGAGCCTGCCCTGATCGACCCAAGGAACTGGGACGACGATGAGCACAGCGCCGAGGAGATCGAGCAGATCGAGGAGGAGCTGCTGGACGCAGCTACCACGGCTCGCACCGTCGCGGAGCTTAACAGCGAGCTGGCCGACCTCGATAAGCTCATCCACGTCGCCCGACGGGTCCGCAATCTCGACACCGACCGTAAATGGGTCGAACTGCGCAAGATTCTCGAGGACAACGATCTCATCCACCCCAGCGCCGAGCGGCCCCGAAAGCTGATCATCTTCACCGAGCACCGCGACACCCTCAACTACCTGGACCGCAAGATCCGCGCACTGTTCGGCACGCCAGCCACGGTGCAGGCCATCCACGGCGGTGTCCGACGTGCCGACCGGCGGGCCGTCACCGAGGAATTCACCAAGAATCCGGCCTGCCAGGTGCTCCTGGCCACTGACGCGGCCGGCGAAGGTCTCAACCTTCAGGCCGCCCACCTGATGGTCAACTACGACCTTCCATGGAACCCCAACCGCATCGAGCAGCGCTTCGGCCGCGTCCACCGCATCGGGCAGACCGAGGTGTGCCGGTTGTGGAACCTCGTGGCCGCGAACACCCGCGAGGGCGAAGTGTTCACCCGGCTGCTGCAGAAGGTCGAGGAGCAGCGCAGAGCATACGGCGGCAAGGTTTTCGACGTCCTCGGGTCCGCCTTCGATGAGACGCCGCTGCGCGACCTGCTGATCGAGGCCATCCGGTACGGCGACCTACCCGAGACCAGGGCCAAGATGGAGCAGGTCATCGACGCCTCGGTCGCCCACGGGCTCAAGGAACTCCTCGAGGAACGCGCACTCACCCACGACACCATGTCGGACGCCGACCTGGCACAGATGCAGCGAACCATGGAAGAGGCCCGCGCGCGACGCCTGCAGCCGCACTACATCGAGTGGGCCTTCCGCCATGCCTTCCAGCGCCTCGGCGGCCGACTTACGAGACGTGAGCGCGGCCGCTACGAGATCACCCAGGTTCCCGTGGCCGTCCGTGCTGTCACGAAGCGCGGTCCCGTCGCCTCCCGCTACGAGCGGGTCACGTTTGAGCTCGGACGGATCGACGTTGACGGCAAGCCGCGTGCCGACCTCCTCGTCCCTGGTCATCCACTCCACGATGCCGTTGCCGAGCTCACCGTCACGCAGCTGCGACCCTTCCTTGAGCGCGGTACCGTCCTGGTCTCCCCAGAGATCGAGGAGCCGCGCGTGCTGGTCGGCGTCGTGGAGGAGGTTGTTGACGGCACCGGAGAGTCCATTGCCCGGCGGTTCGGCTATGCCTATGTCGATGCCACCGGGCAGGTCACGCCGACCGGCCCGGCACCATATCTCGACTGCGTTGCCGCCCCGCGTACCCCGGCCGTGACCGGGGCCGCGAAGCTGCCGTGGCTCGGTGAGGCCGAATCCCGCGCCCGGACATGGATCATCGGCCACCAACTCAAGGAGTACCTCGCCGAGGTCTTACCCCGCCGGCTCGCGGAGGTCGAACGGACCCGGGCGCGAGTCGACCAACGGTTGGCCCACGAGTCGAACCGACTTGTCAGCGAGGCGACGGCGGCCCAGGAGAAGGAGCACAGCGGGAGCAAGCCGAAGGAGAGCTCCGACAGCCTGATGCGCAAGGCCCAGGAGTTGACGGTCCGCCGGCAGACCCGCTTGGCGCTGCTGGACCAGCAGGCCCGCCTGGCCACCAAGCCGCCCCGCATCATGACGGCTGCGCTTGTGCTGCCGCTATCCATGGTCGACAGCGAGATTCCAGCGGGCGCCCCGATCCGTGCGAAGGAGACCAAGGCCGTCGAGCGGCGCGGTGTAGCCTTGGTGCTCGCCGTTGAGCGTGCTCTCGGTCGGGAACCGCTAGAGCAGGCGTTCGACAACCCCGGCTACGACATCCTGTCCATCCCCGCCGACGGTGGCCCTTCGATCCGCATCGAGGTCAAGGCACGGCTTGAGGGAGCCGAGGACTTCTACGTCACCCACAACGAGATCATTACCGGCAAGAACGCCACCCCCCACTACCGACTCGCCCTGGTCGTCGTCAGCAAGGCCGGCCCCGAACACGACCAGGTGCGGTACATCGCTGATCCCTTCGCCGGCGTCGACTTCGGCGACCTCGCAGCGACCGGCACACGCGCGAGCTGGTCGAAGACCTGGACCACCGGCACCGTGCCCTTCTGATTCTGTCGATCCTCTGGAACCGTAGGGGACGCGAATGTCAAGCATGTGCCGGGACCGGACATACGGGCTACATGCGGGCTACATGCAGTGCCTGGTCTCACATGAAGCTTGACGGTTCGGCCTCGGACGATCCTTGACGCCTGGTCATGATCGAGTAGGTCCGTTCGGTATCAGGATCGTCGTGCGAGCGGGGCAGGGCAAGCATCAGGACGGCATGGACACTGGAGTTGTGGAGCATGATGCTGCGGTCCGGGCTGTCGTGAAGCGTCTCATCGAGGACCAGGCATTCGACGGGCGCGAGGAGCTACTTGCTCAGGTGCCGTTCGTGCGGGTCGTGGATGGACTCGTGACCCATCTGGCACTCGAGGTAGACCCGGCGGCTGTGTCCCCGTCGACGTTCCTCAGCGGTCGTGTTCCGGGTTGCGCATGGGTGCGCGATGCCAATGGGGAACCGATTGGCACTCTATTGATCTGGATTGATCGCGGCTATATCTCGGCCTTGGAGTACGGCTGGGTCACCGACCAGCCGCCGACCGAACTACCAACCGTCGAGCAGATCCACTACTGAGGAGGAGAGGGTAGGCGGCGTCCGTCGCTCAATGAGTGCTGGGCCCCTCCGGGGCTGTGATGTCACGCTGTGATCTCGTGGTGGGCCTTGGAGCGGTTCAGGTTGGTGGTGCTGCGGCGGGGGACGGCCTTGATCGGGGTGTCGTGGTCGTAGACGGTGACAGCGTGCTCGTCCAAGGCGACGGTGACCAGCTTGCGGGCGTGCACGACACCGACTTGGATCTTCTGGCCGGCGACTTGGATGCTGCCGTTGATGGACACCACCCGTTCGGCATCCGGGGTAGGCGCTGGTGGCGGCACGGCGGAGGCGGGGCGGGCGTCACGGATGCGGACGCACGCGCTGGGTGGCAGTGGGCAACGCAGGGTGCGGCGTAGCTGGTTCTGCTCGTCGATGACGTGCATGAGGATGCCGTCCAGCCGGACCCGGATGCGTTGCCCAGCAAGGGGCATGCCGACGCTGATCTGCCGGCCGCTGATGCTGATCCCGCCACACGCGTTGACGTCCCGGTCGACCTCCACGGCCGGAACGTCCGGCGCGATGGCCGGCAGCGGTGACGGGCCGGCGGGCCGGCCACCGTCGGCCAGCAGGCGGGCCAGGTCGCGTTGGGACAGCCTCGATGAGCAGCTCTTGATCCGGGCTCCGTCCCGGGTCAGGACGTGGAGTCGGTCGGTGTCGGCCCACACGGTGATGGACAGACCGGCGCGGGCCGGGCCGAGCCAGATCTGCTGCTGGGCGATCATCAGGTTGCCCGAGGCCGGCACCACCCGGTCAACCTGCACCGGCTGAGACCGGCCAGCCACCGTCGTGGACGCCTGATCGGCCGACTCCACTACCTGGGCGGGAGGCGCCAGCGGTGAGGTAGGAGGCAGCAGCCCGGACGGGATGCGCAGCGGCGGGGCGATGGCTTCGGTCTTATCCCTGTCCGGATCGGGCCGGTGGAACCGGTGGAACCGGTCGGCCGGGAACGCGTCATCGATGCCCTGATGCGGCCGCTGGTAGTTGTACTCGGCCACGAACGCGTCCACCGCCGCCTGAGCGGCCTCCACGCTGGGAAAGATGCGCCCGGTCAGGCACTCACCCCGCAGACTCTGATGGAACCGCTCCACCTTCCCCGTCGTGGTCGGCGACCGGGGCTTGGTATTGCGGGCCACGATGCCGTTCTCCCGGCAGATCCGCTCGAACAACACCTCACCTGGACGCGGCTTGGTGAACCGGCCGGTGAACTGCTTGCCATTGTCAGTCAACACCTCACCCGGCACCCCGAAGCGCACCAACGCGGCAGCGAACGCGGCACACACGGTCCGGCCGGTGGCCCGCCGCACCACGGTCGCGATCACGCAGTACCGGGAATGATCGTCCAGCCCGGTGACCACCTTGGCTTCGGTACCGTCAGCCAGCAGCACGCCACCGACGATGTCCATCTGCCACAACTCCATCGGCTGCGGGCGTTCCCACCGTTGGTAGTCCTCCCGCCGCCGCTTCCTGGGGATTCCGGCCACCAGGTTGTTGCGCCGCAGAATCCGGTACACCGTGGCCCTGGCCGGCAGCGGGGACACGCCTCGACGGCCGACCTCGAACCGCAGCCGACGCGGCCCCCAGCGCGGGTGGTCCCTGCGCAGCTCGCACACCAACGCCTCCACCGACGCGTCGATGCGGTGCGGGCAGTGCTGCACCCGGTGCGGCTGGTCCTCCAAAGCCTTGATCCCGCCAGCCGCGTAGCGGGCCAACCAGCTGTGCACCGTCTGGCGGGAAACGCCATACCGGGCGGCAACTTCGGTCTTGGGACTACCGCCCAGGCACTCCATCACCGCGTGGAACCGTTGCTCCATAACGCTCAACTCCGCAAGTCCCACCCAGCCCCCTTCGCCTGCATTCACAAGCGAAACGAGGACCAGGCCGACCAGGTGTCAAGCATCAGCCGAGGCCGCGGTGTAAGCATCAACCGGAGTCAGACATGCGGGCTACATGCAGGCTCGTGAGAACTTTCTGTGCCTTCTCAAGGCGGCCCGCAAGCGGGCCGCTGCGCCCCGCTCGGGGGTCGCCGTGCGTTGCCGCTTCGCTCCCGGCGCGGCGACCCCGGCGGTGCGCAGACCCTCGCCTGCACGCGTCGATGCCAAGTGCCCGCCGAACCGGCGGAGCGCTGGGCATCGAGCGATCTGAGCGAAGAACGTGCTGGGTCCGGCGTGTCGCACGGCGGACGGCACGTAAACGTCGGGTAGTTTGACCGACGCCCTTCAGAGGCCCGCCCTTCGTGACGGTGCGACTGTCCACAACAGTCCTACTCCACCGTGAGTAGTCGCGTCGCTACGAAGAAAGGACCCTAATGGGCGAGGGAGGCAGCCCGGGGCCAGTCGTCGGGCTTCTGGTCCTGAGTGTGCCGTTGCTTCATGATCTGATGGAACTTGCTCACGAAGGACCAGGTGGCCTGGCTTCCGCCTGGGCCACCTGCCTCCTGCTGGCCGGCTACGCGGTTCACCCTGGCTGGGACAAGCCGCGCGACCGGTAACACGGACGGTCCTCGTACGCTCGCGTCCGAGGACCGCTCCATGTGACGGGCTTGAGGGTGTCAAACCTGTCACGTCATATCGGACCCGAAGTGTAGACGCGTCTACAGGTTGTTGCACGGCTAACGCGATCGCGTGTCTCATCCATGAGACCCTGCCATTGTCCCGACCCGTGCAGCTCACACCCTCTTTCCATGTCCATGCTGCATGCCACGCATGAGGCATGGTCGCGCCGCACGTCTCATTGGTGCGACTCTCGCCGCATACTTGTCGAGAGTCCACCCTGCCTCCTCTTCGGGGGTCTCGCCTCTGGCGGGCAGGGCTACCCGCCCTGGACCTGACGCTCCGGGTTGCCAAGATCGGCCGAGGCCAGCACCGCTCGTCAGGGGAAATCCAGGGGACGATCTTGTAAAGTGCCACCTGTCGACCCAGCGAAGACCGATAACGATCAACGCCATGACCAGCACTTTCACGCTCCAGCACAGGTCGCGGCTGATCTTGGACCTAATTCGGGACGAAGAGGTCGCTAGTGCTCTGACCGGGAAGGTTCACCGTGTTGGTGGCTGGGGCGGCTGGATGGGGGGGTGACGTTCGTTCCGACCGCTGGAGGTGTGGTGGCTGAGCCTGTCCGTGTGCGCAGACTGACCGACCGGGAGGGGCAGCGGCTGCAGCAGATCGTGCGCCGGGGCAGCACGAGTTCGGTGCGCTACCGGCGGGCGATGATGCTGCTGGCTTCGGCCGGCGGGAACCGGGTGCCGGTGATTCGCTCAGTTGGTGCAGGCCGACGAGGACACCGTCCGCGATGTGATCCACCGGTTCAACGAGATCGGCCTGGCCTGTCTGGACCCTCGGTGCGGGAGGCCGTCCCCGCCTGCTCAAGCCTGACGACGAGGACTTCGTCGTCCAGACGGCCACCACCCGCCCCGCCAAGCTGGGCCAGCCCTTCACCCGCTGGTCACTGCGCAAACTCGTCGCCTACCTGCGGAAAGTTCACGGCCGGATCATCAGCATCGGCCGCGAGGCGTTACGTGGTCTGCTGGCCCGCCGGGGTGTCACCTTCCAGCGCACCAAGACGTGGAAGGAATCACCGGATCCCGAGCGTGACGCCAAACTCGACCGCATCGAGCATGTCCTGGACTGCTTCCCGGACCGGGTCTTCGCGTTCGACGAGTTCGGCCCGCTCGGCATCCGGCCCACCGCGGGCTCGGGCTGGGCCGAACAGCGACGTCCCGACCGGTTGCCGGCCACCTACCACCGCACGCACGGAGTCAGGTACTTCCATGGCTGCTACTCGGTCGGAGAGGACCGTCTGTGGGGCGTCAACCGCCGCAGGAAAGGCGCCGCCAACACGCTGGCCGCGCTGAAATCGATCCGCGCCGCCCGCCCCGACGGCGCTCCGATCTACGTGATCATGGACAACCTGTCCGTCCACAAGGGCACCGACATCCGTCGCTGGGCCAAGAAACACAAGGTCGAACTGTGCTTCACCCCGACCTACGCCTCCTGGGCCAATCCGATCGAGGCGCACTTCGGACCGCTGAGGCAGTTCACCATCGCCAACTCCCACCACCCCAACCACACCGTGCAGACCCGGGCCCTGCACGCCTACCTGCGGTGGCGCAACGCCCACGCCCGCCACCCCGACATACTCGCCGCACAACGCCGAGAACGTGCCCGCATCCGCAGCGAGAAGGGCACCCGCTGGGGAGGGCGCCCCGCCCTCGAGACCGTGGTCTGAGCCGTCCTACACATGCGGCACATCGCACACATGTCCCGGATCACCGCCTCGGGCGGCGGCCATCGCTGTCGAGAGCTTCGGCGAGTTCGGCGCGCAACTGGCTACGGGTGCGCACCAGAATCCGCCCGAGCATGTTCTTGCCGTTCCCGGTCCTGCCCCGACCCCAGTAGTGATCGGTGGTGGTGTCCTCGACGATCTCTTCGTCACCGGTGGACAACAGAATGTCACGGATATCGGCATGCGCGCGGAACTTGGTTACCACCGCACGGCGCATCACGTCGTCCTTGACCCGCTCCCAGTCCCTCCGCAGAGGTTTTGACGAGTCACGGCCCAGCTCTGCTGCCCGCAGCGGCGTTCGAGCACGCCGGACGAGATCCGCGTGACGAGTGCCCTTGAATTTCTGCGCCTGGAAGTAGTGCTCCGAGGTCGGCCACCAGACCCCGTCGAGGTCGAACCCGTGATCGGAGAAGTTCGAGAAGCATCCATAAGGGACTTCGCCAGCGCCATAGAAGTAAATCGTCACGGGAACCTCACGGGTGTTACGGAAACCCGCACCGTCTCAGGCATGCCCCAGCCCCCGCAACCAGTTTCTTCGCCAGCCCGGCCTTTCAACGCGCCAACGACCCGGTGAACCTTCCCGGTCAGAGCACTAGTTCACTACGTGCGCTACGGTACCGCCCATGGGTGACAAGATCCTGCCCGTTCTCCTTGGTGGATTGATCACACTGGTTGGAACCTTCCTCGTCCAACTCTACGTAGTTCCCCGAGTTCAGGCCCGTACGCGGCGGCTGGAGCGGTGGGAAAAGGACGTGATCGAATTGGTTGCGTTGATCGAGGAACAGTTGCCTCTTGCCGTTGAGGCGTATCACATGGCCAGTCTCGGCCCTCGGATTGCGCGGCAACGCCGCAACGACCCGGAGGCCGACCACGACAGGCTGGAAATGTTGCTTGCCGAGTGGACCGGCGAGCAACGTGAGGCCCGTGAGGCACTGGGCGAGAAGATGAGTCGCCTTGACGTGCTCCACCGCCGTGTTCGCCGAGAGAACGCTGACGCTCCATATTGGACCTTACTGGCTGACCAGCGCAGGCACTTCCGGATTCCCATCATGCAGGTCGACATTTGGCGGATCGACGAAGATGCGAACCCCGAGGACGAGGAGTGGGAGACCGCATGGAAGCGCATCGACGAGGAACGCGAGAAGCTCCTCAATGTCGTACTCCAGATTGCGGAACCGCCCAAGCCTCCACGCCGACCGCGGCTCCGAACTGCAACGAGAGTGCGGGGCATCTTCGGTGGCGTGCGGAGGCGTCTCTCCCTGTCCGTTGGTAGTCGACCGGAGCGTGTGCCAAAGCTCAGGCAGGACTAGAAGCCGGGCGTCGATCGGCCGTCGGGAGAATCCTGGGAGACGATCTTGCCTCTGCGTCTCCGGATCCCGTTCGGGGACCAGCCGGGGACCACACGTGGTGCGCGGTAGCAGACGACACGCTTACAACCGCACTTCTTAATCACAGGCATACCGTGTTTGACGTGCGGAAACGCCGACCGTAATGGCCTGGGGGTCTGGGGGTCGTGGGTTCAAATCCCGCCGTCCCGACGCAGGTCAGAGGGCTGATCCACTTTTGGGTCGGCCTTTTCGGCTTTTGTTGGGGACCAGATCGGTCAAGAGGTCGGCTCGTGTCGCTCACCTTGACCGGGAGTCAAGTCCTCGTGGCAACCGTGATGGTGGCTCATAGGCCAGACGGGTGCGTTGACAGCCAGGTCTGGTGACGTTCTTTGAGTGTGTCGCGTTCCGCTGGCGTTGGCAGGATGACGTCGGCGCCGCCGTCGTACGGGTGGTAGAGCCAACGGAGGTCGGAAGGAGCGAGGATCACTCCGCCGAGTTCGTCGTCCGCGACAGCTCGCAGGATGTCGTCGGCGATGCCGGTCTTCCACGGTCGTGTGCTGATGTACAGCTGAGTGTAGGCCGGGTACTCGGGATCGTCGTCAGGGTCTTCGAGGATGGTTTGCCAGTGGACGCCGTCGGCGGCCAGTCGGGCTCGTGTCTGGCGGGGGTCGAAGGACACGCCGGCGACGTCGGTCCAGTCGGCGGTGATGACGAGGAGGGAACCTCGAACGTCGAGTTCGTCCAGCACGGTGTTGTGCCGATGGAGTACGACGGCGTATTCAGGCTCGGTGTCGGGGTATCGCTTCGACTGGGGAAGGCTGTGGAACCTGATCCACCGGTTTGTGTACGCGATCTTCAACTCGTGAGCGATCGGTCGACACTCGGGCCAGCGACTGTTCCATGTCTCTGTCGCGAGGTGGGGGTCTATCGGCCCGTCTTGCCTCACGTCGTCCTCCTGCAGCATGGTCCAAAGCGTGCGTGTTCGGGTGGGACCGCTTGGGGACCGCACGTGGTGCACGTTAGTCGATGACATGCACTGGGGCGCATGTTTTGATCACAGGCATACTGTGTCTGACGTGCAGAAACGTCTACCCTAATTGGCCTGGGGGTCAAGGGGTCGTGGGTTCAAATCCCGCCATCCCGACCAGCTGAGGGTTTCCGCAGGTCAGAAGCTTGCGGGAGCCCTCTTTCGTGTCTGACCACCCGCTACAACTACCTGCTCGCCGCTGCCCAGCTCGGCCGCTACCTCGCTGACCATTCACCCGACCCGGACGCCGACGACGTCGCCGAGGACCCGACCGAGGTCACGAAGGCGCACGTCGAGGCGTTTCAGGCGTGGATGATCGAGACCCGATCGGCTGCGACCGCGTTGAACAAGCACAAGGGGCTGTAGCAGTTCTTCCGTTGGCTCGTCGACGAGGGCGAGCTGGACCGCTCGCCGATGGATCGGGTGCGGCAGCCGAAGACGCCGAAGAAGCTCATCCCGGTGATCCGGGACGAGGACACCAAGCGCCTGCTGGATGGGTGCAGGGGCAGGTCGTTTGTCAATCTGCGTGACGAGGCGCTGATCCGGCTGTACTACAGCACCGGGGCGCGGCTGTCCGAGGTCGGCAATCTGATGCTCGACGATGTCGACATGAACACCGAGTCGGTGCGGTTTCATGGCAAGGGGTCGAGGGACCGGCGGGTGCGGTTCGGGCCGGAGACCGCTCGGGCGTTCAGCCGGTACCTGCGTGCGAGGGCGAAACGCCGGGGCGCGGATCAGGTGCCGAATCTGTGGCTGGCTGAGCGCGGTGCCCGTCCGTTGCTGCCGAACGGGATCAAGGTCCGGCTCAAGCGGCTCGGCCTCGCCGTCGGCGTCGACGGGGTGCACGCGCACCGGTGGCGGCACAACTTCGCTCACGAGTGGCATCGCGCCGGCGGTGACACCGGTGATCTGATGCTGCTGTTGGGCTGGACGTCCGAGGACATGCCGCGCTACTACGGGGCCAGCGCTGCAGCCGAACGAGCGCAGGAATCGCAGACGCGCATCAGGATCGGCGAACGTGTCTGAACAACAGCAACACGCCGGTGCTCCTGCGGGTGGGATGACGGCACGTCAACGATCCCAGCGAGCCCGTATCGCCGCCCACGTCTCGTGGGCGAACACCACGGACCGTGCCGCCCGGACGGCGCCTGCCACGACCGCGTTCCTCCAGCGGTTCGAACGCCAAGTCGATCCGCTCGGGGTGCTACCACACGAGACGCGGACGGCCATGGCGTTGCGCACGAGACGTGCGTACATGTTGCAACTCGCAGAGAAGTCAGCCCGAGCGAGACAGCGACAACGGGGCGGTACATGACGATGGGCGGCCTGCAAGCGGGAGATGACACGACGGCTTCGCTGCCGAGAGCCTCGGGCTGAACGGACCGGCAATCTTCGACGCGTGTTGAAGGGGGGACATTAACCCCGATCCGTGGCATGCCTGCACGAAACAGGTATGTATACGCTGACTTTATGGGTGGAGCTGTGCTCTTTCAAGCTCGACCAAAACGCCGGCCACAGCCGATGCTGCGGGCTGGCTTCTCGTTCACCCACGCCGACTTCGTGCTGACGGGCATTCAGATGTCCGACATGGATGGACGAACCCACCGCGGCCTCCCGCTGCCGACGCTCGCCGGCTACGCCAGGCACTTCCCGTACACCGATCCGGGCCCCGCATGGTCCGCTGCTCGACGCGCTGCTCACCGACATCCGCGGGCTCGTCGCCGTCGTCCGCAACGTGATCGTGCACTACGGGTCGACCTGGGTGCAGTTCGACGACGCGCACCTGCGGGAGACCGACAACCGGTGGGTGCGCCGCTCCGTGGCATCGTGGACTGCGACCAGCGGCGGCACCCCGGCCCGTTGCGCCGGGCCCGCCCCGAGCGCCGGCGGGCCGCCGCGCTGCTGCTCGCCGGGCGGGTCAGGTGCATGTCCGGTCCACGACCGGCCGGACGACCTCGGTGAACCTTGCCCTGTCGGTCATTTGAATAGGCCGACACATCGGACGTTCCGGCCGCCTGTTACGGCATTGTTTCGCATTCGCGGCAGACAATGCTTGGCCACCGGTTGAACGCCATTAGGATGAATGCGAATCACCCGAAAGTATGACTGTGCGGCGAATTCCAGCGATGTTGCCCAGTATTGACGGACGCAAGTTTCGACACCATACTTCGATTCTTCGCACCCGTCACAGAGGTGAATGGTGGAATTGATGCTGACGGTTCCGTTACGCGTGGACCGGCACCACCCGTTCTTCTTCGACCACCCGGTCGACCATCTACCCGGCAATCTGCTGGTCGCCGGTCTGCTCGGGCTCGCCGACGACGTCACCGGGGGCGCATTGCGGCGACCGGACCGGCGGCTGCGGCTCGCATTCGCATTCCCGGCGTTCGGCGAGCTCGAAGGGGCCGTCGAGCTGCACTGCGACCAGACTGGTGACACCCTCGACCTCACCGCCACCCAGTCCGTCGGCGACACCGTCCGGGACATCTGCCGCGGCACCGTCACCGTGTTGCCCGGGCCGGCCCTTCCGGCGGCCGGGCCGGCCGCCGGGCCCGGGCGAAGCGGGACCGCGACGCTCACCGCCCCCGCCGAGCCGAGGCTCGTGCACCGGGCCGACCTGAGCACCGTCATGCTGGGTGCGCCCACCGAGACGCCGTCCGGTGAGGTTACCTGCGCCGTGCTGCGCTGCCCGACCCTCGCAGCGCCCGGCGACCTGCGGGAGCCGATCGAGGTGATCGAGGCGGCCCGGCAGTTGGTGCTCATGCTCGGCCACATCGCCAACGGTCACCCGTACGGCGTCCATGTCGTCTGGATCGACCTGGCCGCCGACATCCCGGCCGCTCCTCCCGCCGACCTGCCGCTGCGGGTGAGCTGGCGCCGGCCGGCCGGGAAGTCCCGGCCGCGGACCGCGTTCGACATGGGCCTGCATGCCGGGACGACCGATCTCGGCACCGTCCGGATCGTCACCCACACGATGTCGCCGGCCGCCTACCGGAAGGTGAGGTCCGCGTGAGGTTCGATGGGCTGTGGCCGGCGAGCGTCGGCACCCACATCCCGCCCGCCCGCACGGTCGCCGAGCCGGAAATGCGCTGGCGGTACGCGACGAACGCCGGCACCGCGGCGGTGCTGAGCAACCGGGGCGGGTTCGCGCGCGTCCGCAGCATCGTCAACCGCTCGTCGTCGGACCTGGAGGAGATGGCCAACGGCATCGGCATCGCGGCGGGCGACGCCGTCCTGAAGATCCCGCACCGACCGGAGTGGACCGCATGAGAGCCGCACCCTGGATCATCTTCGTCGCCGCGTTCGGGCTCCTCGCCGGTGGCGCATACGTGCACCGCGACGACCCGGCCGCGCTCGTCGTCATCGGCCTGTATGCGCTGTGGCTGCTCGTGGAGGCCCCGGTCGCGCTGCGGGCCACCAACGCGCCGCAGGACGCGTGGACGATCGTGCCCTACGGCGCGGCCCGGCTCGCCACCATCGGCTGCTGCCTACTGGTGCCGGGGGAGCGCCCCGCCTGGTTCTGGGCGTCGGCGGCGCTGCTCGTCGGCGGCGTCGTCCTGCGGGAGATCGCGATCCGCACCCTGGGCCGGTTCTACTCCCACCACGTGGTGCGCCGCAGCGACCAGGTCGCCGTCACCCACGGGCCGTATCGCATGGTGCGGCACCCCGCCTACGCCGGCATGATCCTGGCCCACCTCGGTCTCGTCGGGTGCTTCCCCGGCCCCGCCGCGGTCCTGGCGCTCTGCGCCCTCGTCGCGGCCATCGTGTGGCGGCTGCGGGTGGAGGAACAGGTGCTGTGGGACATGCCCGGCTACCGTGACTACGCCGTGGGCCGCAAACGCCTGGTCCCGGGCGTGTGGTGATGGACGTCGCCGAGGTGCTCGCCACCACCCGGTCGGTGCGCCGCCGGCTCGACCTGACCCGTCCGGTCGACCTCGCCGACGTCCGCGCCTGCCTGGAGTTGGCCGTGCAGGCGCCGACCGGAGCGGGCCGGCAGCACTGGCGGTGGCTGGTCGTCACCGACCCGGCGCTGCGTTCCGCGATCGGCAAGGTGTACCGGGCGGCCTTCGAGCAGCGGTACCCACCGGACGTCACCGACCCACGGGTCCCGCCCCGGGACCTGGCCAGCGCCCGGCACCTCGCCGAGCATCTCGGGCAGGTCCCCGTCCTGGTCGTGCCGTGCCTTTCGCTGCCGGACGGTCTCGGCACCGGCAACCAGGCCGGCATCTGGGGGTCGCTGCTGCCGGCCGCGTGGAGCTACATGCTCGCCGCACGCGCCCGCGGCCTCGCCACCGCGTGGACCGCCGTGCACCTGGACCGGGAGGCCGAGGTCGCCGAGCTGCTCCGGCTGCCCGCCGGCGTCCGGCAGGGCGCGCTGATCCCGACCGCGCACCCGATCGGCAGCGACTTCCGTCCCGCGCGGCGCGGCCCGCTGGACAGTGTCATCCACATCGACGGCTGGAACGAGAAATGACGATCACGACCGTCACGGATGTCGCCGACCCGGCGCTCGTCGGGCACAAGTTCGCCCGCCTGCACCGGATGCGGGCCGCCGGGTTCCCGGTGCCGGACCTGGTCACCGTCCCGGCGAACGTGTTCGACGCGGCGTGGCGGGACGTCGACCCCGGCGACGGCCCCGACCGGTGGGCCAGGGCGGCGGCCGCGCTGCGGGCCGCGCCGGTGCCGGACGGCATTCTCGCCGAGGTTCGCGCCCGGTTCGGCTCCGACGCGGTGTTCGCCGTCCGGGCCTGCGCCGTCGCGTCCACAGTGGACGGCAAGGACGGTGAGGACGGTGCCGACCCGTTCGCCGGGATGAGCGACAGCTTCCTCTACGTGCCCGCCGACCGGGTCGCGGACCGGATCGCGGCCTGCTGGGCGTCGGCGTTCACCGCTCGGGCAGTGGCCTACCGGGAGCTTCGCGGCCTCGACCCGGCCCGGACCCGGATCGCGGTCGGCGTGCAGCTGATGGTGCCCGGCACCCGCTCGTTCGTGGCGTTCACCCGCGACCCCCGCGACGGCGCCCGGCGCACCGTCATCGCCGCCGCGCACGGCATCGGCGAGGGCGTCGTGCAGGAGAAGGCCGACGTCGACCACTTCCACGTCACCGGCACGACCGTGACCGCAGACCTGGTCCGCAAGGAACGCATGGTCGGCCCGCCCGCACCCGGCACCGACGAGCTCGCGCTGCTGCCCGTCCCGGCCGGCCTCGCCGACGCGCCGGTGCTCGACGACCGCACCGCCCGCGCCGTCGCCGCCCTCGCCGCCAGGGCCGAGACGTTCTTCGGCGGCCCGCAGGACGTCGAGGGCACCATAACCGCCGACGGCACCCTGCACCTGGTCCAGGCCCGGCCGATGGTGATGCCCGCCGGCCCGCCGGTGTACTGGGCCAACCACAACATCACCGAGAGCTACCCGGGAATCTCCGGCGCGCTCACCTTCTCCCAGGCACAGGAGTTCTACCGGCGCGCATTCGGCGACCTGTATCACCGCATGGGCGTGCCGGCCCGCACCGTCGACGCCAACCGGCACCACCTGGAGCAGCTCGTCGCGCACCTCGACGGCCGGATCTACTACCGCCTCGGCGCCTGGCACGCCCTGCACGGCCAGATGCCGGTGTTCGACCTGGTGCGCGACGTGTGGCAGGACGGCATGGGCGTCACCGGCGAGGCCCGCCCGCCCGTCACCCGGCCCCGCCGGCGGGCGTGGCTCGCGCTGCCCGGCACGCTCCTGCGGGCCACCCGCCACCCCCGCCAGGCCACCAATTTTCTTCGCTGGTGGGACGGCGTCATGGCGGACACGGGCGACCTGTCCGGGCGCACCCCGCACCAGCTCGTCGCCGCCTACCGCGAGCTGTGGGCGGCGATGAGCGTCCGCTGGGGCGTCACCCTCACCAACTCCATCTACGGGCTGCTCGCCGTCAAGGCCCTGATGCGCCTGCTCGACCGATGGGCGGACGGCGCGAAGGGCCTGCTCACCGGCCTGCTGGCCGGCGGTCCCGCCAACCGGTCGCTGCAGTCGGTCCGCGCCGCCGTCGCTCTCGCCGAGCTCGTCGCCGCCGACCCGGGGCTGCGCGCGGCCGTCGAGTCCGGCGAACGCCCCCGCGAGGTGTGGCACGACATCAGCACCGGCCAGCACGGCACGCCGCTGGCCGAGGCGGCCGCCGACTATCTGCGCCGCTACAGTGACCGCGCCCTGCACGACCTCAAGCTCGAACAGTCGACCCCGCGCCAGCAGCCGTGGACCCTGTTGGAGCTGCTGCGTCCGTACATCACCCAGGGCCGCACGGTCGAAGCCCTGCTCCAGGCGGAGCAGCGGGCCGCCCACCAGGCCGCCGAGGAGCTCGCCGCGCGCTGCCCCGGCCGGTTGCGCCGCACCGTCCTGCGCACCCTGTCCCGCTACGTGCGGTTCACCGCCCGGGTTCGCGAGGACACCCGGTTCTGCCGCACGCAGCTCTACGGGCTCTCTCGCGACATCCTCTGGCGGCTCGGCGGCGACCTGCACGCCACCGGTCACCTCGACGACCCGCTCGACATCCGCGACCTCACCGTCGCCGAGGTCCTCGGCGCCTACGACGGCACGCTGCCGTGCGCCGCGCTGCGCGACCTCGCCGCCGCCCGGCGCCGCGAACGGCTCCTCGCCGAGACCCGCCCCGGCCGGCCCGGCCTCCTGCGCACCCCGGCCACCGGGCCGCTCGCCGACACGCTACCCGGCGCCGTGGCGGTGACCACCGTCCGGGCCGCCGACGCCGCCGGGGTGCTCACCGGGCTCGGCTCCGCGCCCGGCGTCGTGCGGGCCCCGGCCCGGCTGGTGCTCGACCCGTCCGTGCCACCGGAGACGTGCCGCGACGCGATCCTCGTCGCCCGCGAGACCGACCCCGGCTGGCTGTTCCTGATGATGGCGGCGAAAGGGCTCGTCGTGGAGCGCGGCACGCTGCTGTCCCACACCGCGATCACCGGGCGGCTGCTCGGCGTGCCGACGGTCGTCGCCGTGCAGGGTGCCACCAGCCGCATCCCCGAGGGTGCCCTGATCGAGCTCGACGGCACCGCCGGGACCGTACGCATCCTCGCCGAGGTGGACCCGTCATGACCCGGTTCCCGTTCGAGAGCCGCCCCGGCGTCGCTCTCGACCCCGAGCAGGCGGCGCTGTTCCGGCGCTCGGCCCTCGTCCCGGTCCGCATCTTCGGCAACCATCCAGCGCTGCTCGTCACCGGCCACGCCGACGTGCGCACGGTGCTGTCCGACCCGCGGTTCAGCCGACAGCAGTGGCACGGCGGCACCATGTTCGCCCGCAGTGCCGACACCCTCGCCCTGGCCACCACCGACGCGCCGCTGCACACCCGCCGCCGCCGGAGCGTACAGGCGGCGTTCACCCACCGGGCCGCCGAGGCAGACCGGCCGTGGATCGAGCGGATCGCCGAGGACCTGCTCGACGCGGTCGCCGCGAAGCCCGGACCGGTCGACCTGGTCGCGACGTACCTGCGACCGTTGCCCTACCTCGTCGTCGGCCGCATCATGGGCACGCCGGACGGTGACGTCGACCAGTTGGTCGCGTGGACCGACGTGATGATGTCCGCGGGCCGCTGCGAGCCGGACGAGGTCACCGCGGCGACGGCCGCCATGCACGGCTACTTCCGCGACCGGCTGGACACCGGGTTCCTGGCGACACTAGCCCCGGCGCTCAGCGAGCAGGAGATCGTCGTCATGGCCGCCGGTCTCGTCATGGCCGGTGGGGACGCCACCGCGAGCCACCTGAGCAGCTGCGTACACCACCTGCTGCACGACGACGAGCTGCGCCGCACCCTGATCGCGCGGCCTGACCTGATCCCCGCCGCGGTCGAGGAACTGCTGCGCTGGGTGTGGTTCGCCGGCACGGGCGGGCAGCCGCACGTCCTGCTCGCCGACGCGGAGCTCGCGGGGGTGCCGCTGCCTGCCGGGCAGGTCGTCATCCCGCTCACCGACGCGGCCAACCGCGACCCAGCGGTCTTTTCGGACCCGGACGAGTTCCGCCTCGACCGGCCCGCCAACCCGCACCTGGGTTTCGGTCACGGCCGGCACATGTGTGTCGGCGCCCCGCATGCCAGGGTCGAGCTGCGCACCGCGATCGGCGCGCTGCTGCGCCGCTTCCCGGACCTGCACGCCGCGCCGGACCCGAACGGTCCCGCGTGGCGGGACAAGATGTTCCTGCGCGGCCTGTGGCGCCTGCCGGTGCACCTGCGATGAGGGCGTTCATCCGCGGCAGCTACCCGCTGGTGCCGTCGGTGCTGTTCGCGGTCTGCTGGGCCTACGGCGTCACCGGCCTGTTCGCCCTCACCGGCCCGCCCGGTGGCCCGTGGCGGCCGGGGCTGGGGACCGCTGTCGCGGCGCTCACGATCGCCCTCGACATGCTGCTCATGCGCATCGTCGACGACATCCGCGACCTGCCCTACGACCGCGTACACAACCCGGACCGCCCGCTCGCCGCCGGTGCCGTCACCGGGTCGTCGTTATTGCGCTGGTACGCCGTGATCGCCGCGCTCCTGGTGCTGCTGAACCTGTTCGACCGCTGGGCGGCGCTTGTCATCGCGGTCCAGCTGGCCTATGCGCTGCTGTTGCTGCTCCCCGGCCCGGATCCGGGGCGGCTGGTGCTGACGCTACTGCTGAGCTGCCCCGTGCAACTGCTGCTGCACCTCTACCTGTACGTCATCCACCTCCGCACGACCGGCGGCGGCTTCGACCCGTCGTTCTGGCGTGCGCTCGCCGTGGTCGTCCTCGCGACGCTGCACCTGGAGGTGGCCAAGAAGATCACCCGCGCGCCGCGACCCGGGGAACGCACCTACGTCACCACCTTCGGCCTGCCCGGCACCGTCGCCGTCGCCCTGCTGAGCGCCGCCGGCGCCACGATAGTCCTGGCCCTGACGGCCCGGCAGACCCAGCCCCTGTGGCTTGCGCTGACGCTGCTACCGCTCGCCCTCCCGACCCTGGCGTGGTGGCGTTTCCGCCGCGCGGACCGCTGGGATGCGCGACTGGCCGGCTACTTCCTCCTGGCCTCGTTCGCCTCCTGGGCGGTGACCGCGATGCTGTGACCGCGGTCCGGCATGCTCGGCGTCCGGTCCCGCGTGCAGCTCAGGAACATCATCCACGAGCAGGACACCGCCCTGACGGCGTCCGACCTGTAGTGCGTCGGCCCGGGATCGGTGGACATCGGCGGCCGTCATATCGTGTGTCGGCAATGGCGAGCCTGAAGGATCGACGGCTGTGGGGGTACCGGATGGTGGATGTTGCCGAGGTGGTCGGCGCGGTGGAGGACGACCTGACCGCGCTCCTGGCGAGGCTGCGGGCCAGCGGCGACGTCGCCGACGAGGCCATGGCCGAGTTCCTCGGCAGCTTCCTGGGCAACCTGGCCGCGCGCGGCTCGACCGGTGCGGTGAACGTGATGATCCGGCTGCCGCTGCTCGTGCACGCCGCTGAGACCGGCGATCCGGCGGGCGGCCGACCGGCGGCGGTCGTCCACCTGCTCTGGTGGGCCGCCGCCCGCTACCTCGACGACCTGGCCGACGGCGGTCCGGAGATCCGGGCCGACCCGGCGCGGTTCAACGCGGGGATCCTGGCGGCGTTGGGCGTCGGCAGCCACCTGCCGATCAGGCTCGTCGGCGAGGTCGGCGTGCCGGACGCCACGAAGGTCGCGGCCCTGGCTGAGCTGTCCCGCGGATGGCTCGACGGTATCAGCGGCCAACTGCTGGACTACTCCGCCCGGCCTGCCGGCGCGACGGTCGCGTCGGTGCTGGCGAGCTACGCGGGCAAGACCGGTGCGCCGTACGCCATGGCCACCGCGATGGCGGCCTGCCTGGCCGGTGCCGACCCGGGCAGGGTCGACCGCTGGCGCGACGTCGGCCGGCGGTTCGGGGTCCTCCGGCAGCTGACCAATGACCAGCGCGACCTGGTCACCGGTCGGGACGAGGACATCCGCAACGGCGCTGCCACGTTTCTGGTGATGCTGTTGCTGGACGGGGTGCCCGCAGCGCAACGGTCGGCGCTGCTGGCGCTGTATGCCTCGGCGGCGACGTCGGCGGCGGCCCGGGCCGAGTTCAAGATGCGGCTGACGGCCCCCGAGAACCTGCGCAGCTACCACGGCCGGGTCGACGGGATGCTCGCCGAGGTGCACGGGGCGTTGCACACGCTCGGCGGTGCGCAACCGTACACTGCGGCGCTGCACGCGCTCATCGACGAGGCGATGCTGGCGTTCCCACTGCCGGCTGCCGGCTGAACCGGACGGGTCGACCCGGACGCCTGACCTGATCGCATAGCAGTGCAGCAAGACCTGCCGCAGCATCTCCACCGCGGGAAGCCGCGCCAGTCATTGCGGCGCGCCCTGCGCGTACACCGCACGCAGCAGGGTGAACGGTCCAGTCGGCCACGTCCGGCGGATAGCGGCGGTGTTGTGGCCGTCGGCTACGATGCGGGGCTCCGCTGGTGAACAGGAGACCGTCGATGGGCGTTGTGACGGGGCCACGTGCGCGAATGCCGCTGGTGATTGCGGTGATCGTCGGTCTGATAGCCGTCGTGGTGACGTACGTGGTGCTCCGTCGCGACCCCGGTGAGGCGGGCGCCGACAGGCGAGCCGGCTGTGAACCCGTCGAGGTCAGTTCGTCGACCGAGAAGGCCGACCTGATGATCGAGTTGGCGCGCCGGTACAACGCCTCCGACACGCTGTACGGCGGCAAGCGATGCGCGTCGGTGACCGTGCACCGGCTCACCTCCGGCGCGGCGGCGGAGGCGCTTGGCTCCGGCTGGGATGAACAGCGCGACGGTGGGCCGGCACCGCAGGTGTGGACGCCCACCGCATCGCTGTGGCTCCAGTTGGCCCGCCACCGGGAGACCGCCGGCGGCAAGCAGGTGGTGCCAGCGGCCGGCACGCAGATGCCGTCGATCGCGCAGAGCCCGTTGGTCATCTCGATGCCGAAGCCGATGGCCGAGGCGTTCGGCTGGCCGAACCGCGAGTTCGGGTGGAGCGACGTGCTGGCGCTGGCGTCCGATCCGCAGGGGTGGGGCCGGTACGGCCATCCCGAGTGGGGGCGCTTCTCCTTCGGTAAGGACAACCCGCACCGGTCCACGTCCGGCCTGGCCGCGACGGTGGCCACGTACTACGCGGCGACCGGCCTGTCCCGCGAACTGACGGCGGCCGACCTCACCCAGCCCAATGTGATCAACTTCGTTCGCGGGGTCGAAGCCGGCGTCCTGCACTACACCGACGATGCGGTGAAGTTCCTCGCCAACTTGGCCGAAGCCGACGCCAAGGGCGCCGCGATGTCGTACGTGAGCGCCGTCGTGCATCAGGAGCAGCTCACCTACCTCTACAACAAGGGCAACACCACCGGCGACCCGAAGGTGAAAGGCAAGGCGCCCACGGTGCCGCTCGTGCCGATGGTGCCGCGGGACGGCACGCTGATGCTCGACCACCCGTACGTGGTGCTGCCTTCGGCCAGTGACGCACAACGGGAAGCGGCCGCGGACTTCCTCGCGTTCCTGCAGCGACCAGCCCAGCAGGCCGCGTTCGCGGCGATGGGCTTCCGCGACCACCGGGGCAACGCCGGCCCCGAATTGGCGCAGACCCTGCAGATCCCGGCCGGGCAGAAGCTCAGCCTGATCCAGTCACCCGTCGGCGAGATCCTGGACAAGATCCTCGCCGGCTGGGACGACCTGCGGAAGAAGGCGAGGGTGCTGCTCGTCCTCGACGTCTCGGGCTCGATGAAGGAGGAGGCGGCCGGTGACATCAGCAAGCTGGAAGCCGCGAAGAACGCGGCAATCGCGAGCCTCGAGCTGCTGCATCCCGACGACGAGGTGGCACTGTGGACGTTCTCGGGGCAGCGACCAAACGGTGCGCAGCCCTACACCGAGCGGCTGCCGATGTCGCGCATCCGTGACGCGAAGCAGCGACTCACCGGCATCATCCGGGCGCTGAGCGCCGATGGCGGCACGGCTTTGTACCACACGACCCGGGCCGCCGACCTGTACATGCGGGAACGGCTGGACGCCGACCGCATCAACGCAGTCGTGCTGCTCACCGATGGGCGCAACGAGTATCCGGCCGACAACGACCGGGTGAAGCTGCTCCGTGACCTGGACGGGTCACGCCTGGAGAACTCGGTTCGGATCTTCGGTATCGCCTTCGGCGAGGAGGCCGACCTGGACACGCTCGAACAGATCGCGAAAGTGTCGCGGGCAGCCGCCTACGACGCGCGCGACCCGGCCAGCGTCGACAAGATATTCAGCTCGGTGCTGAGTAATTTCTAGCGGGCAACGTCTGACAACCGCGTCTTCAACGGTCGAACACGATACCGAGGGCCACCCGCACCGTATGCACGATCACGGTGACCACGGCTCCCGCAGTCAGCACGGCCGCCGTGCTCGCACCGGCAAGGCTGCCACTCATGCCACTCAGGGCACCGAGCAGCACGGCCGCTACCACACTCCACGGATCGGTGAGGTGACGGCGGATCGATCGCCCCCGCCCCGGTTCGACGGCCTCGTCGACGCGCGACGCGCGGGCTGCCGTCGTCGAGGCCGGCGACAGCTGCAGGACCTGCTGCGGCGAGCCCTGCGGCACGGGTGGCGGGCCGGTGGCCGTTCCACGCGCCTGCGCAACGGTCTCCTCCGACCCGGCACCGACGGGCGGCCTCATCGTGACGCCCGTCGGCGTGCGCTCCTCGCACGCGTCGAGCAGGATCAGTGAACCCTCCGCCACCACGAGCTCGGGCTGCTCGAGAACCGTCGGCGGTATCCCGAACGCGCGGTGCAGCAGCGTCGCAACGAGTGGGACGCGGCTCGACCCGCCGACGAGGAAGATGCCACCGACGTCTGACAGCCCGATGCCCGCGCTGCGCACCGCGGTGCGGGTGACCGCGACCGTCCGCGCGATGACCGGTTCGGCGAGCTGCTCAAACTCGTCCCGGCTCACCGGAACGGCGTCGTCCAGGACCGGTAGGTGCACCAGCGTCTGCGAACGCCGGCTCAACGACTCCTTGGCCAGCCGAACGTCCTCCCACAGCTGCCACCGGGCACGGCGGTCGGCGGCGGTGGCCGGTCGCTGCAACCGGTCCCAAGCGTCCGGGGCCCGCTGCGCGATCAGCCGGCCCAGGTGCTCCACCAACGCGGCGTCCAGGTCCAGGCCGCCCACCTCGGGCAGTCCTTCACTGGCCAGTACCGTCAGCGCTCCTGCGGGGCCGCGCCGAACCACACCGGCGTCGAACGTGCCTGCCCCGAAGTCGTACACCACCGCGCACTGACCCGCGCCGACCCGGCCGATCTGGCCGAGGAAGTAGGCGGCGGCAGCGATCGGCTCCGACACGAGTATCGGGTCCGGCAGGCCGGCGCGGACGGCCGCAGCGGTCAACCGGCTCAACCGCGACGTGCCCCAGGTCTCCGGATGCGTGACCACGACACGATCCGGGAGCTGGCCGGCGACCTGCCGCGCCTCCGACGCCACACGTCCCAGCACGGCGGCGACCAGGTCGACCACGTCGGTCTCGTAGCCGCCGAGCAGGACGATCCCGTCTGCCATCCGTCGCTTCGGGTTGGGCTCGTATCGATCCGGATGCACCCGCGCCGACCGCACGGCTTCGGCACCGGACAACACGTCGCCGGGGCCTTCCAGGAGTACCGCCGACGGCAGCAACGGTGACCCGTCGAAGAGCAGGGGACGTGCTTCACCGCCGCCGCGACGCACCATGGCCACGGTGTTGAAGGTGCCGAAGTCAATCCCGAGCAGCACGCCGTGAGCCATCGTTGCAGCGTACGCGGCCCCCGCATTTCCGTCCCGCCTTGATCGGTGCGTCTTGGTGACCACACTCTCCGGCAGCTCGCGGAGCAGGACGTGACCAGTTGCCCAGCCAGCCATGATGCCTGCGACCGAATGGCGGGCCTGGTCGTGCTCGCGGACGTGGCCGTGGGCGCCCACGCAGCCGCCGAGCAGCTGCTGCGGCTCGCGGTCGGCGTCATCGGCATGCTCGCCGTCGCGGTGATCGCCCACGCCGTGCTGCATCATCCCGCTCGCCCTGTGGGTCAGCGGCCTGTACGACTGGATCCGCACGATCCGCGAGGGCTGAGCGCGCTCAGGTCCGGCGGCGCCGGGTCAGCAGCAGGATCAGCCCGGCCAGCAGCAGCACCCCGACCCAGACCGCGCCGATGGTCAGCATTCGGATTATCGCATCGCCGAGGACGTTGGGGAACGTGTGGCTGCCCACCTCGTCGTCGGGGGCCCCCTGCACGCCCGAGAGCAGCGGGTTGGCGGCGACCGGCGCCACGTCGGCGGTGAGCGCCTTGACCAGGTTCAGCCGGCCGTACCCGTACTCGGGGTCGCGCCCGGGCGCGCCCGCGTCGTCGGCCGTGGCGATGAGCCGCTGGACGACGTCCTTCACCGGAAGCTGCGGGTACTTCGCCCGGATCAGCGCGGCCGCCCCGGACACGATCGCGGCCGCGTTGCTGGTGCTGTTGGTGGACTCGTGGTAGCCGATGACGCGGCCGCCGCCGGCGGCGGAGGCCAGCGGGATGTCCACGCCCGGCGCGGCGAGCACCGTCTGCGGCCCGTGCAGCGCCCCGTCCCACACCTTGCCGTCGCGGTTCACGGCGGTGACCGCCAGCACGCCCGGGATGCTGGCCGGATCGAGGACGGCGGTGCGGTCGGGGAACTCCTTGGCGTTGCCGGTCGAGGCGACGACGAGCACGTCGTGGTCCAGCGCGTACCGCACGGCCTCCCAGCTGCCGGTCTCGAGGTAGCCGCCCGTCGAGATATTGATCAACTTCGCGCCGTGGTCAACGGCCCACCGGATGGCATCCGGGATGCGCGTCCAGGTGCCGGGCGCCGGGGCGCTGCCGGTCATGGTGCGCACCGAGAGGACCTTGGCCTTGGGTGCGATGCCGAGCAGGTGGTCGGCGTTGCCCCCCTTGGCGGCGATGAGACCGGCCATGCCCGAGCCGTGGCCCGAGTCGTCGACCAGGCTGTTGTCGTCGCTGAGGTAGGAGATGCCGGCGAGCGCCTGCCCGTCGAGGTCGGGGTGCTCGCCGATGCCGCTGTCGACGACGGCCACGACGACGCCCTCGCCCTGAGTGATCTTCTGCGCGGCGGCGACGTCCAGCGTGGTGAGGTACCACTGACGGTCCCGCATGGTCTGCGCGGAGGCCGCCGGCGCGGCCACCACCGGGGTCGCCGCCATCACGGCGAGGGCCGCGGCCAATGCCACCGGGCGCAGCACACGCATCATCGATCTCCCATCGCTATCGGGGCGCGCCGAACAGCTGCTGCTCCATCGGCGTCGTCGCCAGCCTCGCAACCGAAGTCTGACATTCACAGACTTCGGTGATACCCGACGCGTAGCGTGAGCGACTGAGTGTCACCCGCATCGACAACGACTCCTTTCGTCTTGGCTGAGTTGGCCGCCTCGTGGGGCGAGGCACCGCAGGTGGTGCTGGAAACGGAATGTCCCCTGAAGAGGGGAGCACGTGAATGGAGGAGTGCAGCGGGCTGCGAGATCGAAATACCACCGATGTATGCGGCGGATATCCAGCTGAGATCCGCCCCAGGTGCGTTCAGTGGGCAGCAGGGCCACCATTCATCCGATGAAAGTGTTGACAACTCGGCAAGCTTCTTGCAACAGTCGTTCTCAACGACGGCGGTAACTGTCTCGCACCCACCTTGCAGAACGCCGTTACAGCAGGTGCGTCGGCGCGCTCCTCCAGCAATGTGAAGGAGTCCGCCGATGCCAGCCCGTGCCGGTCCCGCCGCCGGCCATCTCACCATCCACGTGCTCGCCGTGTCCGCCGCGCTGACCGCACCTCGATGGATGTACGCAGCCGTTGGTCGGCTGGGCGGCGATCGTCGTGGGCAACGCGCCGTCCGCCGATGCGCACACCGCGATCAACGCCGCCGAGTGGCAGCAGGTCGAGCTGGCCCGACCTCAACGGCACCACATCGGTGGTCACGAACACCCCCACGCCCCGCCCCTGTCGACCCCCGGCAGGATGCGCCAGCCACCGGCACCGCCGCCACCCGGAACATCTGGCGGGGCATCAGTCGCCTACGTTAGGGAGACGTCAGATTGAGACGACTCATTGCCGCGCTCACCGGCGCCGTGCTCGTCGCCGGTGGGCTCGCCCTCGTCACCACCATGAACACCGAAGCCGTCGCCGCGGCCAACCCGGCGCTCGCCCTCTGGTACAACCGGCCGGCCGCTGACTGGGAGACCGAGTCCCTGCCGATCGGCAACGGCGCGCTGGCCACCAGCGTGTTCGGCGGCATCCAGTCCGAGCACCTGCAGTACAACGAGAAAACGCTGTGGACCGGCGGCCCCGGCGACGGCAACTACAACAACGGCAACTGGAGCCCGGCGCGACCGACCGCGATCGACGAGGTCCAGGCGCTGATCGACCAGAACCAGCGGGTGGCGCCGGCCACCGTGGCCAGCCGGCTGGGCGGTCCGCGAGCCGGCTACGGCGGATACCAGAACTTCGGCGACGTGTACCTCGACTTCACCGGTACCCCGGCATCCGTCAGCAACTACCGGCGCGAACTGGACCTCGCCGAGGCGACCGCCCGCGTGACGTACGACCACAGTGGCGTGTCGTTCAAGCGGGAGTATATCGCCAGCTACCCCCGCAACGTCATCGTCTCCAGGCTGACCGCGAGCCAGGCCGGCCGGGTGTCGTTCGTGCTGCGGCACGTCTCGCCGCACGGCGGCGCGACCCACACCGTGTCCGGGGACCGGATGACCGTCCGCGGCACGCTGCAGAACAACGGCATGACGTACGAGTCGCAGTTCCGGGTCCTGATCAGCGGCGGCACGCTGACCGGCAGCGGCAGCCAGATCACGGTCTCCGGCGCGACCAGCGCGACGATCGTCTTCTCCGCCGGCACCAACTATGCCCCGACCTACCCGAGCTACCGGGGCACCGACCCGCACAACAGGATCACGCAGGCCGTCGACGGCGCCGCCGGGCAGTCCTGGGAGGCGCTGTGGAACCAGCACACCGCCGACTACAAGGCGCTGTTCGACCGGGTCGCGCTCAACATCGGCGGGCAGATGCCCAACATCCCGACCGACACGCTGCGCTCGCAGTACACCGGCGGCAGCAGCGCCGCCGACCGTGCACTGGAGACACTGTTCTTCCAGTACGGCAGATACCTGCTGATCGCGTCGTCGCGGGCGGGATCGCTGCCGGCGAACCTGCAGGGCGGCTGGAACAACACCAACAGTCCACCGTGGTCGGCCGACTACCACGTCAACATCAACCTGCAGATGAACTACTGGCCCGCGGAGATGACCAACCTCGGCGAGACCACCGCACCGCTGTTCGACTTCATCGACTCGCTCCGCGCACCCGGCCGGGTCACAGCACAGTCGATGTTCAACGCACCCGGCTGGGTCGTGCACGACGAGACCACACCCTTCGGGTACACCGGTGTGCACGACTGGCCGACGTCGTTCTGGTTCCCGGAAGCGGCGGCGTGGCTGTGCCAGCACCTGTACGACCACTACCGGTTCACGCAGGACACCACGTTCCTGCGCGACCGCGCGTACCCGGCCATGAAGGAGGTCGCCCAGTTCTGGGTGTCCACGCTGCACACCGACCCGCGTGACGGCAAGCTCGTCGTGTCGCCCAGCTACTCGCCGGAGAACGGCGAGTTCACCGCCGGCGCGTCGATGTCCGAGCAGATCGTCTGGGAGCTGCTGACCAACACTATCGAGGCAAGCGCCGCGCTGGGACTCGACCCGTCCCTGCGCACCCAGTGGCAGAACACCCTCAACGCCCTCGACCCCGGCCTGCGGATCGGCTCCTGGGGGCAGCTGCAGGAGTGGAAAGGCGACTGGGACAACCAGGGCGACACGCACCGGCACGTCTCCCACCTGTTCGCGCTGCACCCCGGCCGGCAGATCTCCCCGCTGACCAACGCCAACTTCGCCAACGCCGCCCGGGTCTCGCTCAACGCCCGCGGCGACGGCGGCACCGGCTGGAGCAAGGCCTGGAAAATCAACTTCTGGGCACGGCTCCGCGACGGCGCGCGGTCGCACAAGCTGCTCCGGGAACAGCTCACCGGCAGCACGCTCGCGAACCTGTGGGACACCCACCCGCCGTTCCAGATCGACGGCAACTTCGGCGCGACGTCCGGCATGACCGAGATGCTGCTGCAGAGCCAGCTCGGCATCATCGACGTCCTGCCCGCGCTGCCACCGGCCTGGGCCAACGGCTCCGTCACCGGCCTGCGGGCACGCGGCAACGCCACCGTCGACGTCGTCTGGGCCAACTCGGCCGCCAACCGGATCACGATCACCGCAGGCAGCACCGGCAACCTGACCGTCCGCAACCAGCTCGTCGCCACCGCCGACGTCATCGACCTGTCGACCGGCCAGGCCGTACCGGTGACCCGCAACGGACCGCAGGTGACCTTCGCGGCCGTGGCCGGGCGGCAGTACCGGATCGGCAGCGGCGGCGGGGACACGTCGCCACCGACCGCACCCGGCAACCTCCGGTCGACCGGCTCCACGTCCGACAGCGTCGCGCTCGCCTGGGACGCGTCGTCGGACAACGTCGGCGTCACCGGTTATGAGATCCTGCGGGGCGGTGCGTCCGCCGGCACCACGACCGGCACCACGTTCACGTCGACCGGCCTGGCGCCGAACACGACCTACACCTTCCAGGTCGTCGCCCGCGACGCGGCGGGTAACCGGTCCGCACCGTCGAACACGCTGACCGTGACGACGACCGGTACCCCGACGGTGAACCTGGCGTTGAACCGGCCCGCGACCGCGGACAGTCAGTGCGCGGCGACGGAGGCGCCGGGGAAGGCCGTCAATGGGACGGTGAACGGCGGCAACGCTGACAAATGGTGCTCGCTGGGTGCGACAAAGTGGTGGCAGGTCGATCTGGGCTCGAGCCAGTCGGTGAGCCGGGTCGTGATCCGGCACGCCGGTGCCGGTGGGGAGAACACGGCGTGGAACACCCGTGACTTCGACCTCCAGGTGAGCGCGGACGGTACGACGTGGACGACGGTCGCGTCACCGCGCGGGAACACGTCCAACGTCACCACCTCCACGTTCACCGCGACGAGCGCCCGGTATCTGCGGCTGAACGTGCTGGCTCCGACCAGTAACACCGACACCGCCGCCCGCATTTACGAGTTCGAGGCCTACACCAGCTGACCCGTAGAAGGTCCCCTGCCGTTGCCTTCCGTGCCCGGCAGGGGACCTTCTCGCGCCTAACGAGTCGGCGGCACTCGCGGGTGGCCGGCGGCTCTTGGCCTGCGGCTCCTGTCTGCATGGTGCTGAGTGGTGCCTGAATTGGCAGCGCGACGTCTTCGTGTATGACATCGTGATACGGCGAGATGGTGTTGGAGCGGGAGTACTTGTGGACAGACGAGGGCCTAGCGGTCGCCCGTCGTCGCAAGGTTTCCCTCGAGGAGGTCGATCAGGCACTGCATGCTCCGCCGGGCCTTCGGTTCGAGCGTCGGATCGGTGACCTGCTGCTCGTTGTGATGGGGATGGCCGGTAGCGCCCGGGTCGTCGCGGTCATCTGTGAGTAGATGTATCGCACCACGACCTGTCGGATTTTGAGCGTGAAGGCGTTGGCTGGTGCGGAGTTGGATGAGTGGCGGAGGCGAGTGCTGTGAGTGGTCCTGACTTCGAGCGGATGTCCAAGGATGAGGTTGTCGCCTGGTTCGATGCCTCGGATGACGTCTCGCCGCTGCTGTCCGCGGTAGCGCCCGTGTCGGATGGAGTGGTCTCCCCGGCCGTGGACGGGCCGATGGCGATGATCAGCATCCGGCTGTCGGTCGCGATGGTTGAGGAGTTGGACGGTCTTGCGGAGGTGCAGCAGGCGCGCCGCTCGGACGTCATCCGGGAGGCGCTGGTGTCCTACATCAGGGAGCGGACGGCGCCGGTAGGACCTGACGACGCGGTGCAAGCGCTCGAGGTCCTGCGGAAGGTCGTCGCCGGTCGGTTCGGCAATCAGGCCGAGGCGGCGTGAGCGCAGCTCTTCTGACACCGACCCCTTACCCGGGCGGTTCATGCTTCTGGCGACCTGGGAGAACGTGCTTGAGTGCCTTTTCGGCTTCCTGGGGACCAGATCGGCTCGTATAGCTCACCTTGACCCAAGCAGTGGCAGGCCGGCAAGCTGGCCGCTGCGCCCCGCTCAGGGCACGTCGAAGCCCCGGACATCCTCAACACGCGGAGCCGGGGCCTTCACCGAATCGGTGACTCTGCGTCTGCGAACCATCTGCCGACGCTGCACCGAGTGCGACCCGGACGCGTACCCCCACACGGCGGGAGACGCTCCGGCGGTGCGCCGAAGGCGAGTCTGCCCAGCATGTGCGGCGAGCGCGAATGGAGCCAGGTTCCCTGGGGGTGGCCAGAATGCCTCATGATGATGGCGTGATCCCACCGCCACCAGCCCCTGACGCTGTGCTGTTCCGTAGCTCCGCGGGCCGGGTCGTCGCGGTGTGTGCCGGCACGGCCTTCTTCGTCTGGTTGTCTATCTCGGGGTTCCACGTCGGGCTGACCGCGCTGCTCGGCGGGTCGGCCGGCCGCGCCGTCGACTCCGCCGTTCTTCCACAGTTTTGGCTTTACCCCGTCATGACCGTCAGCGTGGTGCTCGGGATGCGGATCCGTAACCCGCATTGGGTCCGGCTGTCCGCCGTCGGCGTGGAAATCGGTACGACCTATGCCCAGGCAGTCCTGATCCCGTGGTCGGGCGTGGAATCGGCGACGGTCCGCGGCCGGTCTGTCCTTGCCTTTCTCGACATCGTCCCCCACTCGGCGGCGATGATCTCGCTACAGGACGGAAAAGGCAGGCTGCCCCCGATGCGCAGGCGCGGCGGGCGGTGGGGCTATCCCGTGGGGGCCGGGTTCTTTCCAGGCGGCCCCGGCGAGGTGATGGCCGCGCTGCGCGCCCGGGGTGTCCCGGATGCCCGCCCGTACGCGCCGGTGGTTGGCTCCCGCTGACCCACCACGGGCGCCTCCGGCGTGCAGGGCCTCCGGCCCTGCGTTTTCGCCAGCCGGACCGCATCGATCAACCACGCCGCTGACCCGGCCGAGCGAGGCCGGGTCAGCGTGGCGCGTGGTTATTCGTGCACGGGTGCGGGCTCGGCTGGTATGGGTGCCCGTACTCCCTTGAACAGCAGCCACCCGCCTGCGATCACCTCAAAGAAGAAGGCCGGTAGGTAGTGGATCATCACGCCCCCGGCAGTGTCCTCAGCGCCGGAGAGAACGATGGTGGCGAGGTTGCCTGCCGCCATTACGACATACGCCAGAACTCCCCAGGCGGACAGGGCGCGGGGAATGTAGTTCGACGTGAACAACAGATAGGCGAACACGCCATTTCCCAACGCGAGGAAGACAAGCCCGAGGTTGAAACCTGCGGTATGCGCGCCGACGTACGTGTTCGCCAATGCCTGTAGTTGGTCCGGGCTGAGCGCTCCTGCGGTGTCGGAGCCGCTCAGGACCGACGATGCCGTGAGGAAACTGAGCCCGTTCATGGCCATGATGGTCGACTGCGCAGTTCGCCGCAGCAGGGCGAGCAGGGCAAGGCCCGGATTCACCTTCTTGAGCAGCACGTAGAAGGCCACGGCCATCACGATGTCGGCGGCGAAGATGAGGACGTCGGCGGCGATGCCGATGCGGAACAGCTGTTCTGATGCCACGATGTTGCGTGCCGTCGCCGCGGCATCGCCGGCAACGATTATCTGGCCGGGCACATAGGCCTGGGAGAAGAATCCTGCCGCCATCAGGAGCAGTAGTACGAGTTCACGCGGGACGTCGAGCATGGCACGACAGGCAATCACGTGGAGTCCTCGGGGCAGATGGTGTCTTGTGGTGAGAACTCATCTACCGGGACTCCATCCCATCTCCACCACCGTCCTATATGGACGGTATGCCCGTGTCACCGCAGGCCCGACTCACGCACACTTCTTTGGTGAGCTCACCTCAATGGGTCGGGTGTCGGGCTGGTGCAGCCATAGCGCCGTGATCACGGTGGGCAGGGCTAGAAACATACCGATCAGATGGGCCGCCCACGCCCACGGAGGAAGGCCAGCCCCGTCGACCATCCGTGCCCGGTCGGCGAGCAACGCGCCGCCGCATGGGATGAACAACAACCCCATCGCAACCGCGCCCACCCATAGCAGGGCCCTCGAACGACGGATGGCGGCCGCCGTCAAAACGATCGTCACTGCAGCTGGCACTCCCAACCACACGCTCGCCTGGCCCCAGTCGACACCCTGCGGGCCGGAGCTGATGCTCCGTAAGTCAGCGTCCACCAGGGCCCAGCTCCAACTGGCCGCGATGTTGGCCAGGCTGAGAAACGCACCCGCGAACATGAACCACACGGCTCGCATCGCGAAAGCATAATCACCTCCGGTCACATGCGCGCGGTGCGCCGAACACGGTCGGCCAGCGGACGGTTCACCGCCCGGCTCCAGCCCGCCAGGAACACAGATAGGCGCCATCGCCGCACCGTTCCAGGTTTGAGCATTGATGCCTACGTCGCTGAGATCACCTCATTCACCCCGCTGGTCGGGAGCATGGTGATGTGCGACCGTGACCGGACGGGGTCAATCAAGCTGGCCTCGCCGGCTGCAGCCGAGGGTCAGACACGGAACGACCTCGCGTCACAGGGGGCTCCCAGAGTGATCAGGGCGCTAGCTGCATATCCTCCATCGCTATCAGGCATAGTGCCGAACATAGGCCACTTTAGATAGAACTCGGCTCGGCCCTCTCTTGAGGCCGAGCCGCTCTTTATCCTCCGGCCAACCGATGCTGTATGCCTGCTCGTGTAGGCTCCCAAGCTCAATTACAATGGTTCTGCATGATCGGCGCCGTGTCCTTGATCGATCTTCCGGTGCTCGGCGCCGATCCTTCGATCGATTACGCGACGTAGCATCGGCCAGATCGTGCCTAGAAAAAGTACATCAACGAGAAGCATCAAGCTAACTTCGGCCGCCAGATGGGCTGGATCGGCCATGATCTCGACGTAATGATGCAGGAACTCATTCAAGGCGGCCACCTGACTGATTCAGGCCGAAGGCTCGATTGCAGCCCATTAGACGGCAGTCTAGATGAAACTGGTATTCATAACCAAATTCGCATCATTGCAACGTCGGCTTGGCCGCGGCGGCGCCCTCACCGGTGCCAGGTTCTCGTGATGGCCCGCTTAAATGACAAGCTCAGAGCTTGAGTTGCTCCACCGATCGACGTTCGCGCCCTGGCCCTTGGTTGGGCAGGCAGGCCGGGGGCGTGTCGTTTCTGTCGGCCTTGGCGTCGCTGACTCTGGTGCGGGCGTCGGGGGCTTGCCTGCCGTGGAGGCGCCAGCCGAAGCGGCAGGGCGCGAAGCGACGCCTTGAAGCAGAACGGAAAATTCTCACGGGGATGACCGGGTCGCCGGGTGTCCGGTCCCGGGACATGCTTGACACTCGCGTCCCACCACATGCTTTACACCCCTCAAACGGCGGTCGCACCCGCGTCGCTATCTGTGACTGCAGCCGCGCGTGCATCGCGGCATGTGCGTGCATTCGGGTGACAGCATCTATCCCAACCTGTTGACACATATCGGCTTGGTCCTGACGGCCTCGGCTGGTCCACGAGGCCAGAACCGACCCCATTGTGTTGGCTTGCGATACATTTTTAGCCATGCCGCCACCCCGGATAGTCGAGTCTGTCGATGTGATGCGGACGTCATTCGACAATCCTGCACAGCCGCGGCCGGTCCGTGTCTATCTGTGGGAGCCGCTCGTCCGGTCGGCGGATGGCCTGACACGGTTGATTCTGCTGTCGCACGGCACGGGGGCTTCCGGGCGCGACATGGCTTGGCTGGCGGAGCCGCTTGCGCAGGCGGGCTTCCTGGTCGCGGCGGTGGATCACCACGGCAACAATTGGGTCGACGGCTATGCGGCGCCAGGGTTCGTTTTCGTATGGGAACGTCCGGCCGACCTGCGGCATGCTCTGAACCTCATCGAGCGGGATCGCGACGTTGGCTGGGTGGGGGCAGCGGGCTTCTCGGCCGGCGGATATGCCGCTGCCGCGTTGGTCGGGGTGCGTCTCGATCCTGATCTCATCAGACTTCTCGCCGAAGGCGAGATTCTCGATCCGGCCGTTCCGGAGTATCCCGGTGCCTTCGAGTGGTTGCGACGCACCACCACACCCGACACGATCGGCGATCTGCTGAAGAGTGCGGGCGGCGACCAGAGCGACGATCGAGTACAGGCCGCCTTCCTCATTTGCCCCGGCGACGGTGGGATGTCCAGCGCTGCGAGTCTGCGGGCAGTGACCCGGCCGGTGGCGATCCGTTGGGCGGACGCCGACGTCATCACCCCGCCTGAGCAGACCGCCCTGCGATACCTCAAGTTGATCGGCGGGGCGCACGGGCAGAGTCTCGGTCGCCACGTCGAGCATCATCACCTTTTCCCCGACGTCAGCGAGGGGGCAGACGTGCGAGTGCGTGTCGGCGCCGAGGCCGTCGCCTACCTGGCTCAAGTCTCTGGCCTTGACCAGCCGTCATAAACAGCCACCGCCGCTTCTTGGTTCGAAGTTCGCACCTCATACCGCGCTGTTTCGGCACGAGCGCGTACTGGCTCCACGCGCCCACGATGGCGCTACCGAGCGCATCAAGCATGTCCGTGCACCCGATCAAGAGGTCGTAGCGGCAAGAGGCTCGAGTCCCGACGACGGCCGATGATGACGCTGGCCGTTCGGGCCACATTCCGGATGCCGGGGTTGCGTGGATTCCCTGGCCGTATTCGTACCGCAAACCGGCGTCCGTCATGCGTTGCGCGGCGCCGCTCAGGACGGGCCGTGAGCTGATCTTGCTCACGGCCCGTCCGGCGCACGGTTCGGTTTAGCCTGGCCGAGGCGCTGGTCACCGCCGTTCAGTCGCAGCGAGCCGGATCTGCGAGTCTCGGCGTGGTGGCCGCCCACCTCCAGGTGCGCCGTTCGGTGGTGTGATTGGTGCGGCGGTCCAGGTTGTTACCGGTTCGGTCGTAGCGCATGGTGGTGCGTGGGTCGGCGTGCCGGCAGCGATCTAGACGTTGCGGCGGCTGACGGCGGCATCGAGGATCGCCAGGAGAAGGGGGCGGGCCGGGCACGTCTGCTGACGGCGTCGAGCCACACCTGGTACCCGAGGCGTTGCCGTGGAGAATTGGGCGCTGCGGCAAGTACATCCGGGAGGGTCAATGACCGCGATGTCCGGCAAGGTGTGCCTGGTGACCGGCGGGACCAGCGGGATCGGCCGGGAGACGGCGGCCCGGCTGGCCGAGTTGGGGGCCACCGTGGTCGTCGTCGGGCGCGACGCCGAGCGAGGGCGAGCGGCCGTCAAGGAGATCCGGCATCGGGCGCCCGGCGCCGAGGTGGACCTCCTGACGGCTGACATGTCGAGCCTGGCCGAAGTGCGCCGGCTGGCCGCCGAGGTGCTGGAGAAGTACGACCGGCTCGACGTGCTCGACAACAACGCCGGTGTGATCATGCTCAAGCAGCAGTTCACGGTCGACGGCTACGAGACCATGTTCGCCGTCAACCATCTGGCGCCGTTCTTGCTGACCAGCCTGCTGCGGGAACGGCTGGTGAGCAGCGCGCCGGCCCGCGTGATCACGGTGTCGTCCAATGTGCATCGTTCGGCCAAGCAGATCCCGTGGGACGAACTGGCCCGCGGCGAGCCGAGCTACCCGCTGTCGAAACTGGCGAACATCCTGTTCACAGTCGAGCTGGCCAAGCGCCTGACCGGCACCGGCGTGGTCGCCAACTGCCTGCACCCGGGCCTCATCCGCACCCAGTTGGGCCGCGAGGCCCGCGGCGTCGCCAAGCTGCTCGTCGCGGCCGCCAAGCCCTTCATGGGTACCGTCAAGACCGGCGCGGCCACCCCGGTCTACCTGGCCAGCGCCCCGGAGGCGGCCGAGGTCACCGGAGGCTACTTCCTCCGCGGCAAGCAGATCGAGCCGAGCTCCCTGGCCCGCGACCCCGAGGCCGCCGCGCGCCTATGGACCCTCAGTGAGGAACTGGTGGCGTAAGCCAGGCCAAGATCGTCGCCATGTGGCGTGCTCGCCAGATTTGTGATCAATGGCCTGCGCAACGGCGTACGGACCGTGACGATCGACGTGAGCCACAGCACCGGCTCAGCGGCAAATGTGCGCGCGTTCGCTGTGCGAACGTCGGGCGGCGCGAAATTTTCCCAGCGGGGACGTCGGTGAACCGTCGGTAGGGTTCATGTCGTGGCCAGTTTCCGCTGCGGCGAGCCGCGTACGCGACGCCGACCTGGCGGTGCGTGATCGGCTGTTGGGCGGTGCCGTCGGCGCGGCGCAGGGCGAAGATCGCGGTCTGGGCGGTGGTGACGGCAGCAGAACGCGTTGACCAGTGCGATCAAGGAGTACGGGGCGCTGCGCCGCACCGTCTACGCCGCCCGTTACCTGGCCGACGAGACGTACCGGCGGCGCATCGCCCGGCAGCTGAACAAGGGTGAGAACCTGCACGCCCTGCGCCGCTCCCTCGCATACGCCGGGGAGGGAGCGCTGCGGCGCCGGCACCACGAGCAGCAGACCGAGCAGATGTGGTGCCTGACCCTGGCGACCAACGGGATCGTCTGCTGGTCGGCGGAGTACCACGGTCTCGGCGTGGCCGCCCTGCGCCGGGCCGACCGGCAGTTCGACGACGAGATCCTGGCGCACATCTGGCCGACCCACCACGAGAACGTGCACTTCTACGGCACCCACTCGGTCGACATCGACGGTGAACTCGCCCAGCTCGACACCGACGGCTACCGGCCGCTGCGGCTGACGAAGGTCGTCTCGGCAGGCAGCTGATCGACGTCTTCGTGAGCGGCGGCTGCTCTTGCGGGTCGCCGCTCACGTCTGAGGTCCACCGCGCGCCGCAGCCGCCGGGCTCTACGGGAAGAGGTACAGCTCGGGGCCGAGAGCGTCAACTGACGGCCTGGTTCGCGGAGAACCCCGGCTCCGGTAGCGACCCGACCGGCCGGGCCGTTCGCCGCCGCGATCGGTGTTCGAAACGCGGCAGTCGTCCCGTGTTGCTGCCGCCGGATCCGCGACGTGCTCGGCACATTGGACGAGAAACTTCTTTCTGGCGGCAACGTTTCAATGCGGTCACTGCGTAGGTAGTTGCTATGAGGATGTCGGCGAGGATGGTGAGGTCGCATGGACAGGCAGGACGACGAGGGGGTGACAGCCTTCGTCAGGGCTAGCTACGGTCGTTTGCTTCATGAGGCCTTTCTGCTCTGCGGGGATGCTGGCCGGGCCGAAGACCTGGTGCAGACCACTTTGGCGAAGACGGTCGTGGTGTGGTCGCGTCTGCAGCGGTCGGAGGGGATCGACAACTATGTGCAACGGACGCTGATCAATACCTACCTCAGCGCGCGGCGCCGCCGGGCCTGGTGGGAGCAGCCCTTCAGCCGGCTGGTGGAACGGCAGGCCCGGGACGAGCACGTGGGGGTAGAACAGCGGGACTGGCTCCGCCGGGCGCTGGATGCTCTGCCGGCACGACAGCGTGCCGCGGTCGTCCTGCGCTTCTATGCAGACCTGTCCGAGCAGGACGCGGCGCTGGCGTTGGGCTGTTCGGTGGGCACAGTCAAGAGTCTTTCGTCAAGGGGCCTGCGGGCTCTCCGCCAGCGTTGGGTCGAGGTCGACGCCACAGCTGAACACGAGGTGCGATATGCATAGCCAGACAGAGTTGCGTGACCGCCTCGCTGCCCTGGCCGAGCCGGTGAAACCTGTCGAGGGTTACGAAGACAAGGTTATGCGGCGGTCACGTCGGCTTCGCCGGCGGCGGCGGGTGACCGCCGGTGCGGCGGCCGCCGTGTGTATGGCAGTACTGGTGACCATGTTCAGGGTGGTCGGATTCGGCTCTGCGCCACAGCTTGCCGCACCGCCCCCGGACGGCCCGTTCCTGGGCTGGTCTGCCGTCGGTGACGTCGATGCCAGTCTGGTACGTGAGGCCACAGACGTCTGGGACGCTGCCGGGACAGGTGGGCCGCACACCGCTGTCCGGGCTTTCGTCGCGATGCGGAACGACCAACAATTGCACTCGATCGCGGTCTTGCAGGGTTACGACAAGCAGGGTGTCGCGCGGTTGGCGTTCTTCACCAGTGATGTGAGTGCGGCTGAGGCCTTGCGGCTACGGGCGGATCGGCCCGCACCCGACCCGGTCACGACTCAGGTGATCAGCCTGGTAAGTCCCCGGTTGACCGGACCGGGCGGAGCGGTCAGTACGGATGATTTTGGTACCTACGCCATCGCTGTTGCCATGCCAGGTGTCACTACAGTGCGAGTCTCGAATTCGATCATCGATGATGAGATGATCGGCGATCCCGACGCGCCGACCGGCCGCCTCGTTGTCCAGAGGTTCCCGCTGGCCGCGACAGCGCAATCAACGACCATCTCCGGATTTGTCAAGCCGAATCGACCGCTGGCCAAGATGGCGAAGGTGTTCGAGGTGCAAGGCGACGGCGGTGCCGACGACGACGCGCGAGGGGTGCCGGGCAAGGTGTTGGCTGCAACCGGCCAGCAGATCGTTGTGGCTGTCCAGCAGATCCAGGCGGTGCGGCGAGGCCAGCTCGCTGTTGTGGCCGAGGGTTTGGTCGGACGCGTGACCGCAGTTGACGTCCCGCGTGGCGAAGCGACAATTGACCTGGTTACCAGTACCGGATTCGCCGGCCCGGCGTACACCTACATCAGCGATGTGCCGGGCTCGGTGCGTGGCACCGGCACGAGTGTCGTCATGGAGCGCATACCGACAGGCGAGCAGAAGTATACGGTGAGTGCCGGAAATCGTGTTGTGATGCCGGATCCATGCCAGCCGAATGACCAAGTCGGCGCTGTTACGATTGGACGAGCTTCCTCGGCCAAGGCGTCGGAAGCCAGCAGTGTGGAACTGACACCGACGGTTGACCTCACCCACCTACGCGAAGTGTCAATTATGACGTCGTCCCCTGGCGGCGATTGCTAACGCCTAAGCGACCCAGTTGAGGGCCTAGATCAACTGCTTACCGTTGTTTTTGGTCTGGAAACTACGGGCGGCCCGAATTGCCACGGTCCTCGGCGTCGACAGGCCACCCGATTCCGAGTGGTTCGTGGGCATCGATTTTAAACGCCCTGTCATCGGCCATGAGCGGATGCGGCTCGTGCCGTCGGAGGTCACCGACCGTGACGTTGGGCCGCGATACGTCCAGACCCAACGTCAAGCAGCAGTTGGGACGGATTCGTCAAGCATCAACTGGGACTCGACATGACCGGGTCGCCGGCTCTCGGGTGCCCGTCGGCCGCGTGCCGCAGCGCGTGCTCGCAGTACCAGGATTCATCAGCACGGTGAGCAGGCGGAAGGCGCCGACGTGCCGAGCCGCGGGCACGAGGCCGGCGTAGACGAGCGGCGTCGGTCGGTCGTCGGGGTCGAGGAAGACCAGCCGGCCGGCGCGGGTCCCGATCTGATGGTTTGCAAGCGACGACGGGCGACTTAACGCACCGCGGCGGCCGGGAGCCTCAGATTGACGACGGCGCTGTCGTCGGTGTGGTGCGTGGCGATCTCGACGTGGTGGGCCCGCAGGATGTGGTGGGCGGCGGTGGTGGCGATGCTGGCCGTTGTCGGTGTTTGGGGCTGCGCGGTGTCGATGGGCTGGGTGATGAAGACGTCGATGTGCTCGCCGGTGTGGCGGGCGTCGACACGCAGGACCTGCCCCGGGGCGCTGGCGGTGACGGCGTCGTGGAGCAGCGCGGTGATTGCTTGGCGGGTCTGACGGGCATCGAGGATGATGCCGGTGTCGCCTTCGATGGTGAAGGCGAGGTCGACGCCGTGGATGGCCAGGTGCGGCGCGATGCGGTCGCGAGCCTCATGCAGGATCGCGAGCAGGCAGGTCGGTTCACTGGCGGTGTCGTCGCAGTCGTCCGGCTGGGCGTCGAGGAGGTTGAGGTGCTCGGCGAGACCGGCCAGACGCTGAGCCTGCCGGGCAATGGTCTGGACGATCTTGGCCTGCTGTGGGTTGAGGTCGTGTTCGGCGAGCAGTTCGGTGTAGCCGACGATGCTGCTGAGCGGTGCCCGCAGTTCGAAGGAGACCTGCTGCAGCGCACCGGCGGCCGGCAGGTCGGCGTCGGTGGATGCGGTGTCGCGGCGGCGAAGCCGCGCGGCGTAGCCGGCGGCGCCGATCAGCAGGAGCAGGCCCGGCCAGGTGAGCATGCCTCCGGTGCTGCGGGTGGTGTGGTGCAGGAACTGCACGGCGAGCCCGGCATGCGGCAGGGACGCCTGCACTCGGTACAGCGCGGAGCTGTCCAGGTCGACGGTCCATGGGTCGGTGGCGGTGTTGGCGTCGCCGCGGGTGCGCATCAGCAGGGTGCCGTCCTGGCGGCGCAGCTCCACGATGCGGTGCATGACCGGCGGGCCACCAGCCGGCAGGTATCCGGCCGGGGGCTGGAAGACGACGACGTCGCCGACGCGCAGGGCGTTGGCGCGGACGGGGACCGCGAGCACCAGGGAGTACTGCGGGATGGTGGGGTCCATCGAGCCGGTCAGGACCGGCTCGATGCGGGACTGGGTCACCGCGAGGGCGGCCGCGCCGGCGACGAACAGGATGGTTACGGCGAGAGCGACACGGAACAGCACGGTGTGCGCGAGGCGGGACAAGCGTGACGTCACGGTCGGTCTCCTTGCGGTTCAGCCGGCGGTACGGTTGGCACCGCCCGTGGGAAGGACGGCACTGGTGACGGTGAGGGTGATGCTGGCGGTGGCCAGGAATCCGCCGACCTTGACCTGCAGGTGGACCCGGCCGCCTGCCGGGATCGGCACGGCCTGGTATGCGAGCGTAGGCATCGGGGCCAACCATGTCGGTGCCAGCAGTGTCACCGCACCGGCGGGGCACGTGCCAGCCGTCCACGGTGTCGCACATGCCCGCACCCCGACCAGTGAGCCCAGCGGCAGGGCGGTGCCCGGCTGAATCTGACCGGTGTAGCTGGCCGGGGTGGCGCCAGTGTTGGTAAGCACCGGGTAGTCGGTGTCGACGAAGTTCACGATTGTGTAGGCGATGGTGTATGTCGTGGCAGCCGGGCCGGAGAAGCGGTACGCCGGCGCCGCCATCGTGTATGTCCCGGTCGGCTTGACGGTGCTGCTGACCCACTGAGCGTCGGCGGCGGGTGGCAGGCCGCTGCCCAACACCAGGCCTGCCACCACCGCCATCGCCACCCGCAGTGCTCGCCGGTGGGAGTTCTGGCGCATTGTGCCGCTACCCGGTCGTGCGGTCCCTGCCACCAGCGACCGGTGTGCTGCCGCTGATCGTGACAGTGAGGCTGCCCGTTTTGCCTTGGAACGTGCCCTGGTCCGCGGTCGGGCTGAGCAGGAACTTGTACCGAAGGTGTGCGGTGCCGCCCGCCCCCAGCTGCCCCAACGGGATCGCCGGAGACCCGGCCACGTCGCGTACCGCAGCAACCTGCACGAGGCTGCCCGCGCAGCTGCCGTCACCGGCCCACGCCGTGGAGCACGAGTCCACCGCCAGCTGCAGCCCACCGGCCGCGGCAAGAGCACCGCTGCTGTTCACGGACGCGGTGAAGTCCTGGGCCAGGCCGCCGGTGTTGACCAGGTTCGCGTAGCGGTACAGGTAGTCGCTGGGCAGCAGATTCGACACGCCGCTGCTGAACACGGTGCCGTTGGTGTCGGTGTGCGTCACCGCGACTGTCGCGGCCTGCGCGTTGCCGGTGCCGGCGTTCGCCGTGGCCACCCAGGACGCGAAGACACCCTGACTGGTCAAGGCGGCTCCGAGCACACCCACACCGCCGAGCACGAGCCAATGTTTGGCCCTGGATCGGCGAGCAACACCCTTCGTCCGCGCGGCACCCAGCATGACATCCCCTTCCTCGGCGACCGTGTCCCGTACCTCATCGGCCTGCCATCCGAACGGTTGAGACCGGCCACCAAACTCCCGACACCCGCAACCAACCGGCACCACAAGACACGGGCCGCACGGCTGACGCCCGGACGCGACAGCGTCCGTAGTGAAGTCCGCATGGCGCGGACAGTTGTCCGGCCGCGGCCTCACCGCGGGCCTCGCGGTCCTTCTTCACCCAGTTGGCGAGAGTGCCGTCGTTGATCCCCAGGTCAGGAACGTGATGCCCGCGCCTGCCAGGTCCGGTTCGCGTTGGGCTCGTATCGCGTGAGGTCGTGCAGGATCGGGGGCATCTCGTGTCCGGCCCCGGCCCGCACAGTTGGACACCCGCGGCCGCCGGGCGCGATACGACCGCGGGTGCCGTCGAAGCAGTGCCCCGACATCCTGCAGACGCGCCGACGGCCGGGTCAGTGGTAGGCGGCTTCGGTCCACAGATGGAGGAGCGCATACGAGCGGTAGGGCGCCCAGACGCTCGCTCGGCGTCCGGCTTCCTTCTGATCGAGGGCCAACGCGCGGCGTGCGACGAGATCGCCGGGAGCGAAGGTGTCGGGATGCTGAAGTGCGCGCACGAGCAGATAGTCCGCGGTCCCTGACCCGACTCCGGGGATTGCAAGGAGCATCCGGCGTGCTTCGTCGGCGGCGAGGCCTGCGAGTCGGTCGCCGTCCGCCCATTCGGTTGCGACGCGGGCGATGCGGCCGAACTACACGGCCTTGGCGCTAGTGGGCCACAGCGACCCTCTGGGGTTCGGCGTGCTGCAGTGCGATCCGCTGGAAGACCTCGGCCTGTGTCGGGTAGCAGTGAACCGTGTTGGCCAGCGCCTCCAAGGGCATCTGGTTCGTGATTGCCAGCGTAAGCTCGCTGATCATCTCACCGGCGTGCGCCGCCACAAGCGTCGCTCCTGCGATCTCGCCGCTGCCGCTGCGCGTGTAGATCACCCCGAATCCCTCCTCCTCGCCGTCGATGAACGCCCGCTCCACCTTGGCCAGGTCGAGCCGGTAAGCGTCGATGGCGACACCTTCGTTGCGGGCTCGGCGCGGTGTCAGGCCCACCTCGGCTACCTCGGGATCGGTGTAGGTGCAATGGGGAATGACGAGCTCCCGTGCCGGGCGATGCGCTCCATCCAGCGCGTTCGCGATACAGAGCCGCGCTGTCGCATTGGCCGCGTGTGTGAACTTCTGCGGGAAGGATGCATCGCCAGCGGCATAGATGTTGGGGTTGCTGGTGCACAGGTATTCATCTACCTCCACGCCGTCTCTGGCGACGTGTACCCCTGCCGCGTCCAGGTCCAGATGCTCCACGTTCGCCTTGCGGCCGGTGCCGAGCAGCAGCGCATCATAAGGCAGCTCGCGCGTCCCGCCAGGGCCCAGCGCCAGCAAACGGCCGGCGCCCGCCCGTACTGCCATGAACCCCAGATGGAGCCTTATCCCCTCCTGCTCGAACCGGCGACGGATCAGCTCACCGACCTCCGGCTCATCATGGGGCAGCAGGGTCCTGGGGTGGCTGATCAGGTCCACCTCGCTGCCGAGACGGCGGAAGGCCTGGGCCAGCTCGCATCCCAGCGGACCGCTGCCGATGACGACCAGCCTGGCTGGCAGCTCGGTCAGTGAGAAGACGGTCTCGTTGGTCAGGTACTCGCCGGTCCGCAGTCCCTCGATGGGGGGCACCACGGGGTCCGATCCGGTGGCGATCACAGCCTTCCGAAATCGCAGCAGCCGGCCCTCGACCTCCACGGCATTCGGCGCGGTGAAGCGCGTGTGCCCGAGGTAGACCTCCGCCCCCGCATGCTCGGCCACCTCGACCGCATCGCCTGAGCTGCTCAGGGAACGCATCCTGCGGACCCGATCCATGACCGAGCCGAAATCAGTTTGGGGTGGGGCGTCGAGCCGAAAGCCGAACTCGGCCCCGCGGCTCGCATCGTGTACCGCGCGTGCGCAGCGAATCAGCGCCTTGCTCGGCGTGCAGCCGAAGTTGACACAGGTGCCCCCGGTCAGTCGCTGCTCCGTCATAGCGACGCGGTGCCCGCCTCCGGCAGCAGTCGTGGCGGCGGTGAGGCCGCCCGGTCCGCCGCCGAGCACCACCAGGTCGTAGTCACCACCTTCGCGGTTGACCCAGTCAGATGGGTGGCCCTGGCGGATCGTCCGCTGGTTGTGAACGTCGTCGGGGTACAGCTCGATAGTCGTCATGGCGCATCCTCCGTTCGCCGAGGGCTGCCGTGACGCACACGTGTCAGGCGGGCTGTCGTACCGCCGTCCCAAGACGATTGTCGATCAGGTACCGCCAGAGTCCATCCGCGCCGCGGCGCGCGACATCGCTTGCCGTGCCTGCGACGTGCACGTGTTTGCCGTCGGAACCTGTGCCATAAATTGCCCAGTCCACCACGATCTCGGCGATATCGCCGGCAACGAACACATGGCGCGCCTTGGCCTCCAGCGGCAGGCCGAGGCTGAGATCGCGCTCGAGTTCGGCAGCGATCTCGGCGCGATCAGTGACGGTTCGCCCGTCGTCCGCGATGAGCACGGCTCCTTCGTACAAGGTCATCATCGCGCTGACCTTGCCGGAGTTAAATCGCTCAATCAGCGACGGGATGACGCCTTCGGGTTCAGTGGGGAGGGAATAGGACTCGGACATCTCGGTCTCCTGTTCGTGTTGGTTGAGCGGTCTCCTGTTCGTGTTGGTTGAACTGCGATGCGTCCCACGCTATAGCGCGGCTATAGCGCGGGTGATGGCCTGGCTGGAGGAGAATCCGCAGGTCATCTTCCATTTCACCCCGGTCGGGTCGGGCTGGATCAACCAGATCGAGACCTGGTTCGGTATCCTGACCCGCCAGTCGATCCGCCGCGGCACCTTCGGCTCGATCAAGGTCCTCATCAGCCAGATCCGCGTCTACATCGAAGACTGGAACACCAACTCCGAGCCGTTCGCCTGGACCGCCACAGCCGACGAGATCCTCGCCAAGTTCAACTCGTCCAGACCAACCGCCCGACGATCGCGTCCCCGAGTCCTCACGGACGAACGCGGATGATCGTCTTCCCCTTGATCCGCTCGGTCGGGTTGAGGGCGGCGACGGCATCGTCGAGGGTTGCGATGTTGCCGATGTTTGTCCGCAGTCGTCCGTCCCGCACCCGCTGGACGATCTCACTCAGTTGGGCGCGATCGGATTCGACAACGAAGTCGATCGCCAAGCCGTCGTCGGGCCGCGCCTCGGGCGGCCCGACGACGGTCACCAGTGTTCCTCCGGCGCGAATCAGGCCTGCGGACCGATTCTGGATGTCGCCGCCGATGACATCGAACACCAGATCGACGCCGCCGACGTCTTCCAGGGCGTCGTTGTCGAGGTCGACGAACTCCTGCGCGCCGAAGTCGAGCGCCTTCTGACGGTCGGCAGCGCGCCCCGTACCGATGACATACGCGCCGGCCTCGCGCGCGAGTTGCGTCACCATCGTCCCGACTGCGCCGGCCGCGCCGTGCGCGAGGACACTCCGCCCCGCCTGAAGGCGGCCGTGCTCGAACAGCCCTTGCCACGCGGTCAGGCCCGAGATTGGCAGGCTCGCGCCCACCGTGAAGTCGACGTCGCCCGGCAACGGCGCGAGGTTGCGTGCCTCGACGGCCACATACTCCGCCAGGGTGCCGTCGCGATGCCAGTCCGTGAGGCCGAACACCCGCTGTCCCACAGACAGACCGGTCGTGCCGTACCCGAGAGCGGTGACCACTCCGGCCAGCTCGTGCCCGGGGATCGACGGTGTTCGGTCACGGTCGACGCGATCGGTCCAGGTCGAGGGCCACGCCATCTCGGTCGGGACGAATCCCGACGCATGAATCTGAACGACGACGTCGTTTATCGCTGCCGGCGGCTCGGGCCGCTCCACCAGCGTCATCCCGGCCTTTCCCGCAGCCTGGTCCGTCACCACGATCGCCTTCATCCGGCACCTCCCTGTGCCCAGTCCTCGCCTGCACGGCATTTTCGGTTCACCAGTGTTAGTGGCACCAGACCTCGGCGTGAGAACTGTCCAGACACGTAGAGTGACGTCGTCCGGTACGAGCTGTCCGATAGCTCCGCAGAGTAGACGCTGATGGCCACGTACCCGGTCGGGTCGAGCACAAACTCGGTCAACTGCAGGTAGACAGGATCAGGGCCTGCCGGCCGGCCTCGAGGAACTGCTGCTTCCACACAGAACCCCTTGATCTCAGGGCCAACTAACCCCTGTGCCAAGAATTCTGACGCGCGACATTCGGCATCCACGAAAACACCGCCATCCGCTACGCCCACGCCGCACGCCAGATCATCGAACACGGCGCCGAGCAGCACGACTCCGGTTCGCCGCGAACATACGGCCGCAACCCGTCGCCGAACGCCGAACGCCCTCGGGTTCCCGATGAAGAACCTTCAGTTGAGCTGAACGCACGGCAGAGGCACGGTTCCGTAGGTGTGTCCGCGTCCCCAGGCAAAGTCGTCGACGCCCAGGACCACCACGGCCGACGTCATAGGCGGCTCGGGCAAGGCCCGGACCAGGCGCAGCAGCGTCATCCGTCCCACCTGCGCCCCGAGACGGTCCGTGAGTCTGGCACCGGCCCGTCCATCCAACGCCAAGGCCACCGCCTCCAACGTCCGCCGCGCCAGCGCACTGAACCGGCCCCGGCGTAGGGTCAGTCCATCGACCTGCTCACACTCACCGAATATCCTGCGCACGCATTCGGCCGCGTTACAGAAGAACCGCCGCACCCGCAGGTGGAGCACGGTCTCCCGACCCGTGATCGGCGAGTCGAGCAGCCGCCGCTCGTGCCGGCTATGCACTCGCCGTGACGGCGTCGAACAGTCCGGGCCCCTCGCCGCGACGCTGGTGGTCTCGGCGTGCACCCGCACCGTCGAGCCCTTCGTCAGCACGCTCGTGACGCGCAGCCCGGACAGGTTTGGGAAGACGACTGTCAGCAGCTCCACTATGGACATAGATCATGATTCGCCATCGATCACTCACGATCACCGAGACCGTGCCAGAGCCACTTCGTCCTGACGTTGACATCACCCTCCTGAGGAGAGAGGACAATTCCCGGTAGGGAGTCTGGGTGGTTGGATCTTGCGATCGGTTGACGGATCCGCAGGTGGATGGTCTGACAGAGGCCTGGCTGAGGCTCGTTTGGGTACGCGTTTCGCAGGCGCCCCCGAACGTGGGGTCGGTCGAGGACCCGGACGAGCCCCCGGACGCGGGCGGCTCTGCACGCATGGGTGGTGGTGTCTGCTGGGGTCATCGCCGGCGTTGCGGCGAACGGTCGAGGATGCGTGTATGTGGGCTGCGGTGTGTTCGGGTTGGACACTGTGGGGGTTGGCGGGTGTTGGCCGGTGCGGTGGTGCGTTCGGTGCCGCGCTTGCTGCTGGTGTTGTGCCGTTCGGCGGCTGTCTCGGTGGTGTCGGTTCGGGCCGCGGGCGGAGCAGTCAGCCGGCTTCGGTAGTGCGGTGCCGAGTATGGTGAGTTTTCTGAGGCGAGCGTCGTGTCCGGGTCGGGTTCCGCGGTCGTGTCGGTGGTTGTGATCTCGGCGGGATGGGCGCCGTGTGCCGGTGCTGCCGGCATCGGCAAGCATCAGCCCAGACCGGCGTTGACAGGTCCGACGAACTTGCTGCGGGCCTGACCGGGCCTGACCGGGCCTGTCACTGTCTGACAGTGCCTGACATGTCTTGCGTGTGTGGGTGCGGCACGCTGCTCCTCTCGCAGTCCACGGTCAGGTCGTGCTCGGCATGGATCAAGCAACCTCATGGATCAACTCGGAGTCCTGGTGCGTTCATGGGCAGCAGGTAGGCGCCAGATGAGGATGTGCTCCACGTGGACGTGGCGGGGTTGTTGGTGGTGGTCGTGGTGACGTCACCATCCGCGTGACGACGTGCGGAAACGCTTTTCGGCGTGTACGGCACACCGCAGGTGGTGGGGTGAGGTGCCATCGGGTGGCTGCCCGGTTGCGGTGTCGCTGCTGTCGGTACGGCAGTGGCGCCGTCGTTGGTTGACGGAGAGCTGATCTGCCGTCAGGGCTGGCGAACGGGCATCCGGATCTCTGTGATGACGAGTCGTCTGTCATGCCTTGGCCGGTGCCGCCTGATTTGTTGCCGTCAACGGGTCGGATCCGGTGAGGTCGGGTCCGGTGGGGTCGGGTCGTGACAGGTTGGTGTGGTAGGCGAGCGTCCAGGCTGACTGCTGCTGTCAGGTTCTGCCAGGTTCTGTCGGCTGCTGTCAGGCCGGTGGCGGGTTCGTCGCGGCTGACATGCCGCGACTGGATGGTGTGATGCTCGCAGCGGTGAGCGGCCAACGTCTGGCTGGCTATTCCGCAGATCTGACCGCGCTCCCTGAGCTGCATGGACGGAATTCTCGGCAGGAACAGGGTCCTGGTTGCCGGCGGCGCGTCCGCCGCCGTGCTGGCCGCTGGCACTGCCGTCTACGTGGCCGACCGCGGCGGCGAACGGCGGCCAGCCGAGTGCACCGCCGCTGCCGCCGTCGGGCCGGCCGAGGTCGTCGCTGCGCCGAGCGGGGTCGCCTTCGACATCCGCAACACCGGAGCGACGCGCGATCGCGGAGACAAAACGCCGGCCGATGCCTACTGGCGGGGCGCTCTACGCACGCGGAAGCGCGAAGTCGCCGGTGATGCGGAGGCCGCCGTCAAGGCGTGGGCCGGCGGTCAGAGGGGCGCGGTGCGCGTGGGCGATCGCGGCGATGATGGCCAGACCGACGCCGTGCTCGTCGCTCTGGTCGGTGCGGTCCGCCCCGAAGCGCTGGAGGAACTCGCCTTGTGCGGCATCGACCTGCTCGCCTGGACCCAACACCTGCTACGGGATGGCGACCTGGCCGCCGCCGAGCCCAAGAAACTGTGTTACCTGGCTCCTGCACGTCGCAGCCCGCATGATCCGCACCGCACGGCGCACCCCAGCCGCGCATCGTCGAGTGCTGGCCTTGGGCTACCGACCTCGTCACCGCGTTCACGCGGCTGGCCGCGCTACCGCAGCCAGTCACCTGAACCCACACCCGCGTCCCGGCGAGCAGCCCTGGAGGAGCCCGGCCACCGCGCCGTGCAATCAGCATGCCGCACGTTCAGTGACCCTCCGGAAAGATCAACTGCCCCTGGCCACTGCCTTGATCAACGGCCAGCGTAAGGCCGAGGCCAGCTCCGACGTCCGGTCCACCATGGCCAGTTCTGCTCAAGGTCTTGAAATGGGACACCGTCCCAGACTAGGGTCCCAACCCAAGCAGAGCATCGACTTCCTGGAGCACAAGTTGTCGTCTTGCTTCATCGGCCAGATCGGCGCGGACCTGCTGATCGAGATGGCGGTGTTCGTCGACTGGCGCGCGGTCGACTGGCCGATGGGCCGACCCGGCCAACGGTGGGCGATGACGCGGCGAGCAAGACCTACATCGTCTTGGTCATCGTCGGACGATGCGAGGCCGTGCACTGCGGCAGGCATGCGTCGATCGATCTAAAGCACTCAACTGCACGATTCAGTTCCGATCGCAGAGCGGTTACTCGCATAACCAGTAGCGCCGACCGTCTTTCCTAGGGGTCATTGCGCTACCTGGAGGTACCTATTGGACCCCTACTACCTCTACGAGTTGTTCGTGATTACTGAGATGCGTCCTCCTGTTGAGGTATCAGGGCAGCGCCCGATTGGGTCGCTTCTCAGACGGTATGGTTTCCAAAGGAAGAAGGGAAATGATGTCCTCCAGCAATTGGCACCCGAGTCCTGCTCGACGCAGGCTTGTTGCCCTACTGGGCGTTGCCGCGCTCGCTTTACCAGTCCTCGCAGCCTGTAAGAGCAATTCGGACTCAGTCGGCGACGCCGCGGCCGGCACTATTACGGTCGCAAAGGGTTTTGACGTCGAAGTCGACCCCCGCATCAAGGGGGATATTAGGATCGCTCATGGGTTCGGTCTACTGTATTCGCCTGTAATGGTTCTGCGTCAGATGAAGGTTCTTGAAAAGAAGTACCCGAACGCCAAAATCCAGTACTTTGACATCCTGACCACACCGCAGCAGCGAGACGCGATGCTCTCCAGGACGCTGGACTTCGGCACAGCGACGCCCGGCCCCTTCCTGCAGGCTCGTCAGGCCGGGGTGCAACTGAAGATGGTCCAGGTCTTTGCAGGCTGGGATGGTGCCCTCATGGTGAAGGAGGGTGGACCGAGTTCTGTGCTCGACTTCATCGGCACCACGAAGAAGATTTCACCAAGTCTGAATACTGCCCAGTACAACGCCATACAGATGGCCTTGAAAAAAGCTGGTAAAGATCCCCACGCATTGGATAAGAATTTCGTCAACTTGCCCCATCCCGAAGCGATTCAGGCTCTCATGACCGGGTCTTTGGACGCGGCTTTCCTGACCACGGATTACGTCATGCAACTCGAGGCAAAAGGTGGGTTCAAGAGAATCCTCAGCCTACGAGAAACACTGGGTGGCGACTACTACCCAGTCGGTGCGATGGCCTTAGAAAAGACGATAAAGGAAAAGCCTGAGCTGACCAACGCTTACGCGGTTACTCTGCGTCAAGCCGTTGAATGGATTACTCAATATCCCGACGAGGCGGCGAAGGTTTTGAGTGAAGCGAGCGACGGGAAGGTCTCACCTGAAGAGCAGGCGCGATATTTGAAGTCTGACCTCCTCACGCTCCGGACGACAAACGCCGGCTTCCGCAGGCAGGCGGAGATTCTGGTCGATCTTGGAGAGCTGAAGGAAGCCCCTCGCGATCCAGCGGAGATCTACGCCTATAAAGATCAAGCTGGCGAAAACTGGTAGCTGGATTCCCCGAGATCGTCACATGAGACTGGAGAAACATGACCTCGCTTGTCCAGATCAAAAATGTGTCAATAGACTATCTCCGAGCCGGACGCAGTGCGTCTGTTGTTCGAGCCGTGCGGGGGCTTTCGGCAGAGATTGTTCAGAATGAGCGGACAGTCTTCCTGGGACCGTCGGGGTGCGGCAAGTCAAGCGTCCTGTCCGCCGTCGCTGGATTTGTTCCTATCAGTGACGGCGAGATCTGCGTGGCCGGTCATCCGGTCTCTAAGCCGTCGTTCGAGCGAGTCATGGTATTCCAGGGCTTTGATCAACTTTTGCCATGGAAGTCGGTGGTGGACAACGTCGAGTTCGCGCTGAAGGCCCGGTGGCCCAAGATGGCGCGTCACGAGCGTCGTGAGCGCGCACTTCACTACGTGACGCTCGTTGGACTCGCGGGACAGGCCGAGCAGTTCCCGCACACCCTTTCTGGCGGTCAGAAACAGTTGGCGGCGATCGCGAGAGCCTTCGCCCTTGAGCCGGATCTACTCCTCATGGATGAGCCTTTCGGGTCTCTTGACGCGATCAATCGCGATCGGATGCAACAGGAACTCTTGCGAATCTGGGAGGAACGTCGAACGACGCTTGTATTCGTGACGCATGACGTAGCAGAGGCCGTTCGCATCGGACACCGGATCATTGTGTTCAGTAAGGGTCCGCAGAGCAAGGTGCGCGAAGTGATAGATAACCGATGCCTCAACGACGGCGCGGCCACGGCGCAACTCATCGACAATCTTCGTGACTTGCTGGTTCCCGAATCCGAGATGAGCACCGTCCATGAGGAGGCTCAATGAAGTCAGCTAGCGTTCCGGTCCAGCCCAACAGGATGGAAGGGGTCCGGCCCGCCGGCCAGCGGCTCGGTCCCAGAGGTGGTCGTGGCAATCTAGGATCCCAGGCATCGCGGACGAGGCGGGATGCCGTCATGCGCAAGATCGTGATCTTGGCTGGGCTGGCTATCTTCTGGGAATCCGCGGTACGGATATTTGGCATCGACCACTTGCTGTTGCCGCCGTTCACGGGGGTAGTGCGCGCACTGTGGATCGGTGCACAGTCAATGCCACTGTGGGAATCAACGTGGACCACCGTCGAGCTAGTCCTCCAATCCTTTGTGCTGAGCATTGTTGTCGCGGTGCTCATTACCGGACTTGCTGTGACCAACAGTTGGGGAAAGGAAGCCCTCAACACGATTACTGGAATCTTTCAACCACTTCCAGCGATTGCCCTGCTGCCTATGGCGATTCTGTGGTTCGGGTTGACGAAAGAGTCGCTAATCTTCGTTGTCATTATGTCGATGGTATGGCCGCTTGCCGCTTCGCTCACAACGGGATTCGCCACGGCGCCCACGACCCTACTAAGGCTCGGCGAGAACTATGAGCTCGGAAGAATAGCTCTCTTCTGGAAAATTCTACTTCCGCTCTCGCTTCCGTCGATGCTGTCGGGGCTTCGCATCGCGTGGGCATACGGCTGGCGTACCGTTGTCGCAGCCGAGTTGGTCTTCGGCACCACCGGCACCTCAAGTGGGCTCGGCTTCTACATCGACTCACACCGGCAATACTTGCATACGGCGGATGCACTCGCCGGGATCCTTGTCGTCATCATTGTGGGTCTCCTGGCTGAAGCGCTGTTCCGCCAAGTTCAACGTCGTACGACGATCCGGTGGGGCATGGAACGGGCATAATGAGCCAATCTCGGATGCCATCCCCTCGCTTGTGAACGAGATTGGGTCGACGACGGGGCCCGGAGAGTTGAGTAATTCGCTGTAGCAGGCCTTGATCGCGACGCATGGAGCGTGAGCATCCGGATACCCGGAAACTGGGCGACCCTTAGGTCAGGGCTCAATGCCGTTCAGATACGCCATCCGCTGAGGTCAGCGTGGTGAACTGACCGTGGGGGCGGTGGCGTATAGCGGCCGGCCGCGATCTCGTTCGAGGCTGGAGTATGCGCCGCGGCCGCAGGGCCGGTTGACCGATCATGTTGGACTGGGCGTGTCAGCGGCCCGGTACGACCGTGACCTACTTGAAGAGGTCCTTCAACCGCACCGGGCAAGGTGCGACTTACCCGCGAACCTCATCCCCGCGTCTGAGCGGCTAATGGGCGGGTGGTCCAAGCTGTAGGTCCTCGCTGCCGTTTCGTCTACGGCCGTTTGAAGCCCGTATTTATCTCGAGGAGTAGGTCACATCCGGATTGAAATGGGACAGCGTCCCATCTAGGTTTCGTCTAGTCCACATAGACGGTTTCGTCATCGAGTCTTGGGAGTTGAGTTGTCTTCGTTTATCGGTATGCAGATCGGTGCTGTGTCATTCACAGACGAGGGTGTCGGCACAGTGCTGGATTCTGTGCAGGACCGTGGCGCCGCCAACGCGATCCTGCTGTCAGCTGCGTCGTGGCTGCGAGGCACCGCAGGTCGCGCGCACACCGGCTTCCCCGACCACGGTGGCCAAGAGCCGGACGATTTCAAGGGCGGCGCATATTTCCGGCCCAATCCGGTGTACTACGGTGACACCCCCGTGAAGGAGTTCCAGGCTCCGGAAAAGGAGGTGCAGGGCTTCGACATCCTCGCAGACGTGATTCCCGAGGCTCGCAAACGCGACCTGAAGGTATACCCATACTACTGCGAACGGTACCGTACGTTCCCCAACCCGACGTCCATCGCGGGCTATCGCGGGCTGCTGGAGATTGACCACTTGGGACGCAAGGCATCTCGCCCGTGTCTCAACAATCCTGGGTACAAGGGCCTCATGCATGGGATTGTCGAGGACTGGTGCAAGAGCCACGACATTGACGGTGTTCTTTGGGGCATGGAACGCCGCGGGCCGCTCACCAACACGCTCGACGGTGACATGCCGAGTTGCTTCTGTACCCACTGCGAGCAGATCGGTCACCGCGAAGGAGTCGACGTTCGCCGTGCTCGCGATGGCTACCGTGAGTTGGCCGGGTTTGTGCGATCGGCCAAGGCGGGCCAGGCACCTCGCGACGGTTACTTTGTGACGTTCATGCGGTTGCTCTTTGCTTACCCTGAGATCCTGGCGTGGGATTCCCTGTGGACGCGGGCGCACAAGAACTTTGCCCGCGAGATCTACGGTCTGGTGAAATGGATCGACTCCGACCTCGAGGTCGGAATGCACCTGTGGCAGTACATCAACACCTACGACCCGTTCCTCCGGGCCCAGTACGACCTGTCGGAGCTCACGGAGTTTGCTGATTGGATCAAGCCTGTGGTGTACCACACGCCTGCGGGCTCGCGGTTCAAGCGTTACGTGGAGCGCCACACGAAAAGCATCTGGGGTGACTTCACGGCACCCGAACTGCTGCCCTTCCTCTACAAGATTCTGAACCTGCGCCAGGCTGACTACGAAGGGCTCGCCGACGCCGGCTTCTCCCCGGACTACATCCGGGACGAGATCCGGCACACCGTGCAGGCCTGTCCCGGCGTCCCCGTGTACTCGGGGATCAACGTCGGCGTCGAGGCCTACGACGACGAGCGTCCCATCGAGCCGGAAGACGTCCGCGACGCGATCCTTGCCAGCTACGAGGGCGGCGCAGAGGGGGTCATCCTGAGCCGAAACTACTCGGAGACCTGGCTGAAGAACCTCTCGGCGGCGGGTGACGCGCTGCGCGAGCTCGGCAAGGCGTAATCCGAGGAGGGAATCGAGCGGAGATGGTACACATCTGGCAGGGCGCCGCCGTCGTCACGGGACGGCGGCGCCCGGAGGGCCTGGAGACGTTCCAGGATGGCGCCGTGGCGGTCGAAGGGGACCGCGTCGTGGCCGTTGGTCGGGGGACTGACGTACGGTCGCGATACCCGGATGCTGAACTGACGATCATGCCGTCGGGCGTTGTCGTGCCAGGCTTTGTCAACGGGCATCACCACCAAGGCCTGTCGCCGGTGCGACGTGGCGCCCGTGCGATGTCCTTGGAGCACGTATTCACCCATCGACGCACCCTCGCCGGACCGGCGCTGTACGAGGACACGCTGTACGGCGCGCTGCAGCTCCTGGCAGCCGGGGTGACGACGGTCAATCACCTGCATGTTGGGCGGCGCGGCCCCTGGGAGGAGTGGCGACGCGATGCCGACACGGTGCTAGCGGCATACAGCGAGGCCGGTCTTCGGGTGAACTTCACGTTCAACTTCCGTGACCAGAACCGGCTGCTCTATGACAATGACGCCTGGTTCGAGGCGAATCTGCCGCATGACCTCCGTGGACAGATGGCCAGCTTCCTCGCGCGACAGGAAATCCCGCTACAGACGTACCTGAGTGAACTCTTCGTCGGCCTGTGGGAGGACCACGGACGCAACGGCGGAGCGATGGCCCGGATCTCGCTGGCTCCGCACAACCTACACTGGTGCTCAGATGAGGCAATCATCGCGATTGCTGATGTGGCAGCGCGGCACAACGTGCACCTTAATGTGCACCTTCTCGAGTCGCAGCGACAGAAGCTCTATGCCCTGCGGCGCACTGGTACGACCGCCATCCAACATCTGAGGAACCTCGGCGTACTCGATCAGCGGCTGACTTTGCTACACGCCATCTGGGCTACTGCGGATGACGTGGAGCTCCTGGCCCAGGCGCAAACGAGGGTGTGCAGCAGCATCGGGTCGAATCTGCTCATGGGCAGCGGCATCCCCCCTCTGGCCTACATGCGCGACCGCGGCGTCCCCTTGTCTGTCGGCTTGGATGAGGGTGGTCTTGACGGGCGGTCGGACGTCTTCTCCGACCTTCGGCTGACGCAGGGAGTACAGCAGCGAGCGAGCCAGCTCTCGCAGACCATCAGCTGCGACGAGGCTCTGGCCATGGCGACATCGGGGGCGGCGGCCTCTACCGAGTTCCGCGACGACGTCGGCATGCTGGAGCCTGGGCGCTACGCAGACTTCATGGTTGTCGACTGGGATGCCGTAAACGACCCCGGCGGGCCGACTGGGCCGACGCTCGTGGATGACCTCGTCTACAAGGCGTGCACCGCGCACATCGATACCGTCGTCGTGGGAGGCAGGGAGGTCGTGCGCAAGGGGCGTCACACCTGGCTCGACCGGGAGGACATCGCGCGCCGGGTGCGAGAGCAGCTTCGGGCACAGAAGGAGTCCGATGACGGCCAACGCGAGCTGTTACATGCGGTCCGGCCATTCGTCGACAAGTACTGGGAGTCATACGGAGAGCCCGAGAATCTGACACCCTTCCAGGCATACAACAGCACGCGATGAACGTCTAACGATGACGGACCTGCGGCGAACGCTGTCGCGGGCGACCATGTTGACTGCGCTCCCAATGATCGACGCGAAAGGAAGCTGAAGCCGCTCTGGGGCTCGGGATCGGAACGTTTGCCAGCCTGCTGGACACTCCCGGCGCGGCCGATCTCGGGCAACAAATGTTCATCCCCGACAGCCGGCTCAGGTTCATGGCTCCGTCGAAGACGCTGGGCGACGTCGTTCGTGGCATGGGCAAAGGCGCGCTCACGGCCTTGGTCCTCGGGTGCCAAGTTGCAGAACATGGGATCGGCCAGTGTTCGAGAGGTTCGGCACGAGCTTACGTTGCCGGGCTGCAGGGCGACTCGACAGAAACCTTCCCCAGTCCCAATAGTGAACACACGCAAAGGAGCAGGAGTGGCAGCAACGGTTGTACGGGCGGGTCAGGTCTGCAGCGCCTCTGCGGAAGGCAGGCTGGACATCCGCATTGAGGATGGCCGGATCGCAGCGGTCGCACCGCATCTGCCGGCCGAGGCAGGAGACCACGTCATCGACGCCTCGGGCATGCTCGTGCTACCTGGACTCATCGACTGCCATGTGCACTTTCGGGATCCCGGGTCCCCAGAGCGTGAGTCGTTCCCGACGGGCACGGCAGCGGCGGCGTCAAACGGCGTGACGACGGTCCTCGAGATGCCGACGTCTGACGTGCCCGTAACCACTGCTGAGCGGATCGAGAAGCGAGGGCGGCACCTCACCGGCCGCTCGTTCGTGGACTTCGGCCTCTACGCTGGCGCCGGGCGAGGCTCCCTCGACGACGTGGCTGGCTGTGCATCTGCGGGTGCCGTCGCCTTCAAGACGTTCACGCACAGCCCGACGGCTGCCAGGGCTGCGGCGTTCGAAGGTCTATGGGCTGTCAACCAGCCAGACCTGCTATGCACGTTGCAAGCGGTCGCCGCGACCGGTCGGGTGCATGCGCTGCACTGCGAGGACGACAGCCTACTCGAGTACTTCGCGAGCAAGGACGACGCGAGCGCGCCGTTCGGCGTGCGCCACCGCAACTCGCGACCGCCGGTGGTGGAGCAGAGCGCGGTCGCCGCAGTGACGGCCCTGGCCCTCGAGACGCGCTCTCGTATCCATCTGGTGCATGTCTCGACTAACCATGCTGTTGATATTGCCTGCGCCGCAAGGGACATCGGCGTTGATCTCAGCATCGAGACCTGCGGGCACTACCTGACGCTCGACGACCGCACGCTGGATCGATTCGGCTCGCACGCCAAGTGCAATCCCCCTTTGCGGCCAGCGGACACTCGCGAGGCGCTCGTTCGGGCGGTCCGGGACGGTCGGATCGACATCATCGCAAGCGACCACTGCTCGTACACCCCCGACGAGATCGCGAAGCACTCCGACGACCCCCAGCACGCGCTGCCCGGCCTTCCGGGCATAGAGTTCCTGCTGCCCACGCTAATGCACCTGGTCACGGCGGGGGGTATCCCGATGCGCCAGGCCGTTGCCTGCCTGACGTCCGCGCCGGCCCGGCGATTCGGGCTAAAAGGCAAGGGCGACATCGCCGTCGGCTATGACGCCGACCTCGTCGTAGTGGCCCCGGACGCCCCCGCACCCTTCAGCCTCTCCGCTGACTACCACGCCTCGGGCAGTAAGAACGCCGTGTACCTGCAGGGCGTGGACCTGCGAGGCCGGGCGATGACAACGCTGGTGCGCGGCGTCCCCGTCGTCGCCGGGGGCGAGCTGGTCGGCAGTCCCGATCACGGGAAGTGGATCCGCGCGGAATGATTGCCCGGCCGGTTACCTACAGGCTTGTCCTGTTATACTTTGGCATCGATGCGCCACGTGCGGTCATGCTCGGCGGAGCTATAGCCGTCGATGAGATGGCTCACCGCGCTCTATGGCGTCCCGGCTAAGACGTGTTTGAGCAGCATCCCGCGAGAGCTGGGTGGCCGAGCCTTTGTAGACCAACACCCGCGCCTGACCACCGGGGCGCGATGACCGGGCGGATCGGCTCGCTGCTGGTGCGACGCGAGCCGAAGGTTCCGAGGCTTCGCAAGCGCGCTCGGGTGACGAATCGTGGCATAAGGCAGGCCGGCAGAGGACCATTCGGTCCTTGATTCCGCTTCAGTCCGCCAATCTCGTGACGTGCCAATGTTGTGCCGTTCCATAAACGTTTGACTGCAGGGCTGGGCAGGCATTAGCCCTACCGGCCGGTATATTCGCTCGGCCGCTAGCTGACGAGGATTGAGAGGAGTGGAGCCCGGATGGACAAGACGGTCCGGATTCTGCTGGCGTTCGGAGACGGACGGTTGCACGGCGTCCGGGACATCGCACGGAGCCTGACCCTGCCGAAGAGCACGGTGGCGCGGCTCATCCTCGACCTCGCTGACGCACGCCTGCTGGTGCAGGACGAGACCAGCGGCCAGTATCGACTTGGCGCCGGTGCTGCTCGGTTGGGTCAGGCGTACCTGGAGGGGCTGGATGTCCGCACTGTCTCCGCGCCGATCATGGCTGACTTGCAAGAGCGGTCCGGCGAGACCGTCGGCTTGCAGGTACGTGAAGGGCTCGAGCGCGTGGTAATCGCCTCGAACGAGAGCAAGGCGACGATCCGGTCCGGTTTCTCTATCGGAGAGCGGCTGCCGCTGCACGCCGGCGCAGCCGCAAAGGTACTGCTTGCCTTCGAGCAGGAAGAATTCCGCGGTGAGTTGGTGCGGAGCCTCACCCTGACGCCGCTAACCGATCGCACCATTCTCGATACGGATCAACTGCAAGCGGAGCTAGCCAAGATTCATCGACAGGGCTACGCCGTGTCGGAGAACGAGGTGAGTCTGCAGTCAACGTCGGTGGCGGCTCCCGTGTTCGGCGGTGACGATCGGCTATCGGCGGCGCTCGTCGTCACAGGCCCTGTGTTCCGCATGACGGGTGAGGTCGTTAAGGTGCTGACGCCGCTCGTCTGCGAAGCCGCCCAAGCGATCTCGGCTGACCTCGGGAGCACGCACTACCGAAACTGACCGTCCCGCGACAGGACGGCCAAGCGCAGTCCGCGGTCATTAACCACTGGACGTACGGGCGAGCGGATTTGAAGCACGGCATGGTGGAGTTCGTCGCGAAACTGTCCGCTGTGGACCTCGGCTTGTACGACCTGGTAAGGGCGCGCGATTGTGGCCCGGATGGCTTGCGGGAGTGTCAGGAGCGGCTTGGCGTGGAAGCGATGTATTGCGCACGCGTCGACACCGGCCGCCACCAGCAAAGGCCCGGCAGCAGGATCGGTGTCATTTGCGCGCACTGCACCGACAACTTGCGTGAGGCGGTGACGTTGTCCGGGTCGTGGATGCAGGCAGTACCCAATACGTCTACAGACCTCCACACGGTGAGTGCATGAGTGCCACCCGTTGGCCCGATCTGGCTAGCCTCGAGCTTCTGCTGCTCGTCGCAGAGCAGGGCAGCCTTGGAAAGGCCGCGAGACTGCAGGCAATTACCCAGGCGTCAGCTAGTCGACGGCTCGACACCCTGGAGCGTGAGCTTGGTGTCCCGTTGCTGTACCGATCGACGTCGGGTTCGCGCCTCACACCGCAGGGACAGGTCGTTGTCGACTGGGCCCGTGCGGCGTTAGCGGCATCGAACGATCTGCTAGTCGGAGTGCGGGCCCTTCGCCAACAACGCAACGCGTCTCTACAGGTGGCGGCCAGCATGACAGTCGCCGAGTACCTCATGCCTGCTTGGCTTCTGAGCCTTCGCCGCACCATGCCCAGTATTGAAGTAGACCTCCGGGTGGTCAACTCACGACGCGTCGGTGATCTGGTTCGTGAGGGCGATATCGACGTCGGATTCATCGAGTCGCCGTCCGTGCCGCAAGGGCTTGCGGCTAAGCGCGTCGCCCACGACCGACTTGCGGTGGTGGTCGGACCTCAACATCCATGGGCGCGGCGGCGTGAGCCTCTCAACGTCGCGGACCTGGCTGCGACGCCGCTGGTGGTGCGTGAGCCTGGCTCTGGTACGCGTAATGCGCTCGAGCGTGCGCTGGCCGGGCGAGGCGCGATCGCTGCGCCCGTGCTGGAGCTGTCTTCGAACGCTGCGGTAAAGGTGGCGGTCGAGGCCGGTGTCGCCCCGGCCGTTCTCAGCGCCCTCGCTGTCGCTGCCGAGCTGCGCGAGGGGCGCCTCTTCGAGGTCCCCCTCGGAGACCTCGACTTGCGGCGGCCGCTGCGTGCAGTATGGCGGCGCAAACCCCGACTCCCCGATCCAGCAGCAGGGCTTGTTCGTCTCGCGATGACGTTACGACCGTGAGCCTGCAGCCGGTAGTGGAACCGTCTCGGCTAGTGCTCAGTTCCTCTTTGGGGGTGTAGATCGTTTCTCCCGGCGGTGTGATGCTGGTGGGGAGACGATCTGTCATGCCGAAGTTGTTGTACGCGCGTCCTCAGGTGGATGTGGAGGAGGAGCGCAAGGTTCGGAAGTTGGCCGGGGCCAGGCATACGCCGGCGGACTGGATCATGCGGGCAAAAATGATCGCGGCGAGTTACCGACAACCTGTCCAGCCACTTCAGCGTCAGGGCGCGGCAGTGGCTGGCCCGCCATCCCCGCATCCAGCAGGTGTTCATCTGCCTTGATTGTTGGCGGCAGTCAGCTGAGGGCCAGCACTCCGCCCAGGGAGATCAACATGATCAAGACGGTGGAGAGCATGCCAACGGCCAGGCCAGACCAGCCGGTACGCAGCAGGGCGTGTAGCCGGACCGCGGCACCCATACCGAACATCGCGGCGGTGAACAGCACCGTCTGGGCCAACTTGAGCGGAGCCAGCAAATCGGCCGGCACCAGATTCAGGCTGCGCAGCGCCATCATCACGAGAAAGCCTCCGACGAAGAGCGGGACCAAAGGCGGCTTCTTGCCGCCCGCTGCCTGCGCGGTCCGCCGCTGCCAGAAACCGATCCCGGCGATGAGCGGGGCGAGCAGCACCACTCGGGTCAGTTTGACCACGACCGCGGTAGCAAGCGCTGCCGAACCGACCACCTCCGCAGTCGCTACCACCTGTGCCACCTCATGCACGCTGGCACCGGCCCAGATGCCGAAACTCTCCTCCGGTAGGTTCAGGAAGGTCTGCGCGACGGGCAGCGCGACGATGGCGAGGCAGCCATAGAGAGTGACCAGGGAGATCGCCGTCATCACGTCCTCCTCGTCGCTGTCGGTGACTCCGTCCACCGCCGCTACCGCGGCCGCGCCGCAGATGGAGAAGCCGGTGGCGACCAGCAGGGTGCGATCGCGGCTTAGCCCCAGCCGCCGGCCGAACCATTGTGTGCTGAAGAAAGTGACGATCACCGTCGCGAGCACCAGCAGCAGCACCGGAAGACCCAGCTTGAGGACGTCCGGAACGGCGAGCTGCACGCCGAGCAGCACGATCCCGACCCGCAGCAACCGCCGAGCGGCGAACCCCAGACCGGGGGCGAGCGTGACGGTGGAGATCCCGCAGTTGCCCACGATGGCCCCGAGCACCAGCGCGGCCATAAGCGGGCTCACAGCGGGTAGCGCGAGGTTGATTGCCATCGCCACGACGATTCCGACCACAACCACGGCCAGTCCTGGAAGCAGCGATGAACTGCCGGTGCGGCGTACCGGCGTAACGGATCGGATCATGCTGGCGACGTTGCCCGGAACCGCGGTTCCCCGGTAGCCGCCGATGGCACAACAGCTCATACGTTAAGTGCATGACGCGCGGGTAATAGCCGGGACCTGGCCCAGGGCCACGGCAAAGTCGTGATGGGTGTCCGGTTGAGGTGGTTGGTGCAGACGCGCCCCTGCTGGAGGTAGCAGGGCGAGCATGACCGCTTCAGAAGACCATCGAGGTTCTCTACGCCTTGTTGATCGCTTTCGAAGTGAGTCATGCCCGTATCGCCATCATCGCTGACCGCCGCGCTGTCGGCCGCACCGGCCGGACTCTCCACCCAGCAACTGGCCGCTGACCTGCCCACCGTCAAGCTGCTCGGGTGTACTTGTCGATCATGCCGTTGAGGACTCGTCGCTTGCGTATCGCATGGTCGATCGGGATCACGACGTTCGGGTCGTGGCGGGGCGGGTGCTGGTCGACGCTCTGATGTGGACGGTGCTCGTTGAAGTGTCGGGCATAGGCGTCGAGGATCGTGCAGGCGTGCCGTTCGTTGTAGATCAGGATGTGATCGGTGCACTCGCCGCGGACGCTGCCGATGAACCGTTCGGTGTAGCAGTTCGCGCGGGGTGTCCGCGGCGGGATCCGGACCACCTCGATGCCCTCGGCAGCGAAGGCCAACATTCCTCCCAAAGCGTGGTGAGGGTCTGCGGGTCGGGGAAGCCGTCGATCATCACTCCTGCCGTTGTATCGGAGGACGAAGCGGTCGGCTGCTCATTTGCGTCGTCATGGTGACCGGGGACCGCGTGGGGACCACACGTCACGCGCGACGACGAACGCACCTTGTTGTCTCGCACGCCATGGCCACCGGCATAGCGCGCTTGACGTGCGGAGAGCCGGAAGCAGGGCGAAGGGGCCAGGTGAGCGGACACCATGGCGGCCGGGAGGTACGCGTCATGCGGAACGCCGAAACGGTCGTTGGTGTCCGTCGTGAGCGCCACGGCGCCTACGAGACGGTCACTGGAGAGCCCGTTGCTCGGAAAGCGGGCACGGCGGGTTCGGGCCGGGGCTGCTGGAAAGGACCTGACCACAGGCGCCTCGCCAGCGGCCTACCGGTGCCGCGTCTCATGCATGCGCGGGTTCGCGCAAGAGTGCACAGCGTCAACAGATCATGTAACGGTGGAGTCGTTATCTGGTCGCGTGCCGGCGTAGCGGGCGGGTGGCACACCGATCGCAGTCGTGAAGTCCCGTACCAGGTGCGCCTGGTCGTAGTAGCCGAGGTCGGCTGCGAGCCGGACCCAGTCGACGTGCCTGCCTTCGGTGGCCCGCAGGGCTACCTCCTGCAGACGGCAGCGGCGGATGACCCAGCCGGGGCTGACACCGACGTACGCCGCGAAGAAGCGCTGCAGCGTCCGCGTTGCCAGGCCGAGCCGGTCAGCCAGGTCGGTAACCCGCAAGACGGAGCGGTCCTGCTCGACGATGCGCACAGCGTTTTCGACGGTCTCGACCGCTGGGTCCACATCCTTGGGCATCACCGCCGTCAAGGTCCGGTCGAGAATCTTGGCGGCGTCATCGACGTCAACCGAGCCGGTGATGGCTGCCGCCAACTCGTCGCCGTCGAGGCCTGCCAGAGTCGAGGCCGGGACCGGCCCACCGACCAGTGGCCTGCCCAGCACGGCGGCGAGGCCACCGGCGGTGAACCTGACGCCGACTACCCGACCCTCGCCAGCAAGGACTCGCTCGAAACGGCGGTGGGGCGGCCCGTGCAACCATGCCGCGCCGTCCTCGACGATCAGATGGGAAGAGGCGTGGGGCAGGGTCACCTGCCGATGGGCGGGTCGGCCGCGAAGGTCCCACCGCACCGACCAGTACCAGGCCACGTACGGCACCAGGACCGGCGCGGGAGCTCGCCGATCCAACGACCCTGTTCCCGCCGGCGGCGTCCGCAGGACTCCGCGCCGGTCGTCAAGATCGCGTTCCATGGACCCGACGGTACGGTTGCCAGACGCAAATCTCCAAGACCTCCCGAACGGATTACCCTACGGTTGCACTCATGACGCAGCCGACCACCGCCGCCTCTGTCACCGGCACCGAGATCACCGCAGAGTTCGAGGTGACCGGATGGGACCAAAGCGTTTACGACGAGCCCGGCGAGGGCCCCGCCATGGCGCGAGCCACCGTCCGCAAGACCTTTCGTGGCGGCATCGAAGGGGTCAGCGTCGCCGAGCTGCTGACGGCGGGGGATGCTGACGGTCGCGGCTATGTGGCGTCCGAACGATTCACCGGCACCATCAACGGCCGCCGCGGCACTGTGGTCTACCAACACGGGGGGCTCGACGACGGCCGCGCCCCCTACACCTTCGGACACATCGTGCCCGGATCGGGGACCGCAGAACTCGTCGGCCTGGCTGGGGAGATCACCTTCGCGCATGACGAGTCCGGAGCCCGCGTCACACTCGTGCTGCGGTGAGCGGTCCGCCCCCACAGAACCCGACCAAACGTCCTCGACTCGGCATGTCCGGATGCGCAACCTGAGGCGGGCCGCCTACTCCTCACCCCATGCCAGGACGACGGCGCGACCTTGTTGTTGACCGCGACGCCGACCACGAACGTAGCGCCGTGACAGTCCGACGACTCAGCCGACGCCGACGGTCTGTCGCTTGGGCTCGATCAGGGCCACGACGCGTTCCTGTCCTCGGGGGTAGGACTGATCGGTGTACTTGGTGACCAGCCGGTCGATGATTTCCCACGCCGGATCGCCCTCGATCCATTCGACGACTCGTCCCTGCGGGGAGCTGCTGCAGGAGCAGTACGACGACGCGGTCGCCAAGGGTGCGACGGTTCTCGTGCCGGGCGGACGGCTTCCGGGCGCGGGCTTCTTCTTCGTCCCCGCCGTGCTGACCGACATCACCCCTGAGATGCGGCTCCACTCCGATGGACTTGGGCGCGAGCTTGGGCGGTCAGGGATGGACCAGTTCGCCGATATCAAGACCTACGGGGTGGCCTGACGGCACTCGTTGCCGGGCCCTTCGGGGTCAGGGCGGAGGGACAAGCAGCCATGTCAGCGATCTGCCCGACAGGTCATGAGTGGCTGAATGTGCTTGCCGAAGGTGTCGAGTCCGTCGAGGAAGTCGTCGAAGACGACCATGATTCCCGCTGTTCCCTCGACGGCGGCCACCTCGTCGAGCATGGAGGCCACGCTCTGGTAGGAGCCGATGAGCAGGCCGCAGACCGACGAGCTGGTGTCCTCGACAACCTCGAGTGCGCGCTTCACGGAAGATGTGTCCTGATTCCTGTGGACGGTGTCCAGTGACATCTGGCTGCCGATTCCCTCCAGCGCCTTCACGTCCACCCCGCCCTGGATGTGCCGCCACCTGGCCCAGGCCTCCTCGTCGGTCTCGGCGGCGATGATCGCCACCAGGACGTACACACCGATGTCACGCTGCGCCTCGACTCCTGCGGCGGTGACGCGCTCGGCCAGCGGCGCGAACGAGGTGGGCTGGTTGACGCCGTTGATGTTGACGAAGTTGAAGTCGCCGTGTTGCGCGCAGAACTCGATACCGCGTCGGCTCTGGCCGGCGCCGACCAGCGGGATCGGCGCGCTGGGCAACGGCTGCAACTGACAGTCATCGAAGTGGAAGAAGTCACCTTGGAAGGACGATCGGCCGGTCTCGAGGAGCTCTCGGAGGATCGTCACGTACTCACTGGCGTAGTCGTAGCGACGACCGTAGTGCTCGTCCCCTGGCCAGACGTCGAGCTGTTGGTACTCGGCCTTCTGCCAGCCGGACACGATGTTGATGCCGAATCGTCCGGGTGCGATCGAGTCGATGGTCACCGCCATGCGTGCCGCGAGGGCCGGAGACAGAGCCAGGACCGGGGTCGATGCGAACAGCTTGATCCGTTCGGTCGCCGCGGCCAGTCCGGCCATGAGGGTGAACGACTCGAGGGCGTAGTCCCAGAACTCGGTCTCCCCGCCGAACCCACGAAGCTTCACCATCGACAGGGCGAAGTCCAGTCCGTGCCGCTCGGCACTCTCGACGATGCGGCGGTTGAGCTCGAAGGTGGGCTTGTATTGCGGCGCGGTCTTCGAAACGAACCAGCCATTGTTCGCGATGGGTAGAAACACCCCGATGTCCATGGGTCACCTCTCGGTAGTGAAGGCCGGGCGTGTGCCCCGCTGAGGACAGGCTCTCGAGTGCGCGGCCCCGGCATGCGCAGGCCGGTGGATGGCTGGACAGTAAACCGTATACGGGATATCGTCAATCAACCCTGAGCGTGCTGGCCCCTGGGGGTCGCGGCCCGAGCGGCGTGCTCCGGGCGAGTTCGACAACTCAAACCTTTATGCCGGACGGGTTGCGCCAATGCGGCGGCCACCGCACACTTGTGCCAGCGACGTAAGCCGTCGCGCATCTCTCGAGACAAAAGACCTCGATTGAGTCACTCAAGTCGGCGGGGCCCAGGCCAGTGGATGAATCTGGCTTCTCTTTGCCCAGGCCGAATCGCTGTCTTGATCCGGTAGGTACTCGACAGATGGACTACAACATGTTGATCACGGTTGTTGTCGGCAATCCCAAGCCCGACTCACGGACTCTCCAGTTGGCCCTTGGCCTGGCGGCGCTCATCGAGCACGAATCCGAGCCTCGGGTCGTCGACCTCGCGCGGTACGCCCACCGCATCTTCGAGTGGCCGTCCGAAGAGTTGTCGGAACTGAACGAGGCTGTTGCCGCGAGTGACCTGGTGATCTTTGGATCGCCCACCTACAAAGCGACCTACACGGGATTGCTCAAGGGATTCCTGGATCGGTATCCGGCAGCCGGTCTGAAGGACGTCTGCGCCATCCCGGTGATGACCGGCGCCAACCGTACCCACGCCATGGGTCCCGAGGTCAACCTACGGCCGCTGCTCGTCGAGCTGGGCGCCATCGTCCCGACGCGCGGGCTGTACTTCGAAACTCCGCACATGGCTCGAGCCGACCTGCTGCTGCGCGAGTGGGTCGCCGAGAACGCGATCGGCCTCGAGGCGATCAGGGCCATCGCGAAAGTCAAGGCCGGCGCGGTGGCGGGAGGAGCGCGATGAGCGCCACGGTCAGCGACCGGTGGTCGGGCGAGTTCGCGCACGATCTGAGCAACATGCTCCCCGCCGACCCTCATTCGGTTCAGGTCAGGGCCGCATTCAACCAGTTTCCCGCCGCAGTCGGGGCGGTCTGTGCCCTGGTCGACGGTGAGCGCACCGGGCTCATCGCCTCTTCCATCGCGGTAGGCGTCTCCTACGACCCTCCGATGGTGTTGTTCTCGGTGCGCAAGGACTCCCAGACCTGGCCGGTGCTCCGCCGGGCTCCCCGCATCGGCATCTCCATCCTCAGCGAGCACCAGGGCGCGGTCTGCCAGCAGCTGTCCGCCCGGGGACGGGACCGTTTCCAAGGCCTGACGACCGAGTCAGGAGAAGCGGGGGCGGTCTTCGTCCAGGAGGCGATCAGCTGGCTGGATTGCTCGATCGCGGCTGTGACGGAGGCCGGCGACCACGAGGTCGTCGTGTTCAGAGTGCACGCCGTCAGCGTCGCCGAGTCGGCCAACCCGCTCATCTACCACCAGACGCGATTCAGGATTCTGCAGGCGACTCGCGACGGGTGACGATTCCTCTGCTGGTGGAGTGCACCCGAAGGCCGCGGCATTCGGTATGTGGTGAACCGGGGATCTCTATTTCGTCGAGACATTCTTCTCCGCCTCCGCAGGCCAGGCGTGAAAGTGTCCCAACAGCAGTTGTGTGACCTGTTCGGCGCCAGTCGCATGCCCGTTCGCGATGCACTCCGGGGCCTTTTGCATGAGGGCTTGATGGCATCGACGAAGGTCGTCATCTGACCGTGGCCCGCTCAGCCCTGATCCACCGGTCGTCGGCGCTGGTGTGAGCGTGGCATAGCACCTGAATGCCCTCCTGAGCAGGGGCGATGTTGATTGCGACATCAGCATCCGACCAACCCAAAAGGGGCACCTCGTCAGTGGAACCTTCTTACACGGTCCGCCCTGTCTTCGATGACCCGAACGTGTGTCGGCGGCCGTCCAGGTGCTGTTGTTGCGGCTGGTGCGAATCGACCGGCTGGAGTGCTCGCAGGTGCGGACTCGTCGCCATGGCGGGTTGTGGTGGCGGCGCTTCGCATTCCGATTCGTGTCTGGTCAACTGACTCGGTATACGGTACATTGGATACCGTATGCTAATCGATTAATTCTGGAGGAACCTTGGTTGATCGATCTGGCTCCGACGACCTGCTGCGTGTCGGCTTGTTCTGGCCGACGTCGCGCACGGTCTTCCCGACCGCCTATGTGTGTGAGCAGAACCCTGAGGCGCTGGACCTTGCGGCCCAACAGCGACTCGCTGTCGAGACCGAGGCGGCGGGATTCGACTTCGGCGTCCTCGCCGATGCCTACGGAACGGTCTCGGAGGAGTCGTCGCGCATCGGCCATCATGATCCGTCCATCCACGCCGTGTTGTGGGCGATGGCCCTGTTCTCGGTGACGTCGAGGATGGGACTGATCTCGACCATGCATCCGACGTTCATCGACGCCATCGATCTCGCCCAGTACGGCGCTCAACTCGACTATGTCAGCAACGGGAGATGGGGCTGGAACGTCACCACGGGCTACCGGCCGGATGAGCCACGGCTCTTCGGTGCTGACGGCATCGCTGACCACGACGAGCGATACGGGATTGCCGAAGAGGCCGTGGTCACGGTCCGCAGGCTCTGGGCCGAGGACCGTCCACAAGTCGAGCAACGGGGCACGTACGTGCGTCTGAGCGGTCGACTTCCCGGCCCGGGGCCGGCGACTCCCGGGGGACCGGCGATGGTCAATGCCGGTGCTTCCGACCAGGGTCTGCGCCTCGCGGGTCGCTACTGCGACTACCTGTTCGCCCCGGTGGTGGACCATGCCCACCTCGAGCGGCTCGACCAGCGGATGCGGGAAGAGGCCGCGAACGCGGGCCGCGACAGCAGCGCGAAGGTCCTCGCCGGCGTTCGCTGCCTGCTTCGCGATGACCCGCAGGAGGCGCGAGACGAGTGGGAGGTCGTGAAGGCGTCGATGGATGCCTCCAAGGAGCTCAACGTTTTCGCCAAGACGATCGCGCAGGGAAGCAAGGGTGCCGCGTACGCGACCAACAGTGGGCGTGGGGCGCTACAGGCCGAGAGGAAGGAGGGTGCCTTGAATCCGCTTGTCGGAACCCCTGAGACGGTGGCCGAGGAGCTGATCGAGCTCTATCACGACCATGGCTATCGGGGCATTCTGGTCAACACGCCGTACTGGACCGCCGGAGAGATGCCGCGCTACGGGCGGATGTTCGCGCGCCTGCAAGAGGCGGGCGTCTGGCAGCCGATCTCTCAGAGGAGCTCGCTGTGGTGACAGGTCCCGACACCGTGGAGAACACAGCGACGTCACCCGACCTCCAGGCTCGGATCGATGCGGCCGTGGCGGTCCGGTGGGAGCAGCCGCCCGTCGTCCAGCCTTCCCGCCGCGCGACGCTCGCCGGCCAGGAGTCGACGTTCAAGATCGGAGCCTTGTGGCGCGCCGACCTGGCGGGCGGTGCCGGCGGCGCCGTCGGGCCGGGGGTCGACCCGGGCCGACTTGAGTGGACGCGGCACGTGGAGTCGGCGAAGGCGCTCGAGCGCGCCGGTATCGACTACGTGCTGCTGACCGACGGATTCGCTGCCGGGGGATCCGCGGAGCGCGGACTGCGTTCGGTGCTCTGGGCGGTCCCGGTCATCCTTGCCACGGAGCGGCTCGGGGTGGTCACCGTGCTGCGCACCAACTTCACGGCGCCCACCCATGTCGCCCGATTCGGCGCACACCTGGACTGGTTGTCGCAGGGTCGCTGGGGTTGGTGCGTCGCCACGGGCAGGGGGGACGAGGCCGCCCGACTCTACGGCCTGGACGAGGAACCGTCGGTGGAGGCGCAGGTCGACAGGGCCGCGGAGGTGGTCGCGGCGGTCGAAGCCATCTGGCAGGGCGGCGAGCGGGGTGTCGAGTTCGACGGTCGGCATGTCCGGGTCCATGGACGCTCCAAACGACCGTTCCCCACGCAGCTTCCTCGTCCGCCGATCTTCGGAGTCGGCGATTCCGCGGCGGCCCGGTCCCTGGCTGGGGCGAGCCTGGATGTGTGGATCGCCGAGGACCCCAGCCCTGATGCGCTTGTCTCGGCCCGGGCCTCCCTCGCTGAGGGTGCGCAGCGGGCGGGTCGTGCGGCACCTCGGATCCATCTGCGGACCTCGCTCGTTCCCGGTGAGGCGGGCGACTCGGACACGGTGCTTCGTGCCTTGGCGACCCGGGTTCGTGACCTTGCCACCGACAAGCTCATCGACGGTCTCCTGCTGGACCTGCCGGCCGGCGACGCGGTCGCGGGCGAGCGGGTGCGGGCTCTGGTCGACATGCTGGCCGAGCTCGGCGTCGCCGACGACTACGTCGCGCGCACCGGCAGCTGGTGAGCAGGCGCGCAGCGCGATCAGGAAGCTCCGAAGTCCGCTAGACGTCGAGCGACCTCCTCGACACCCAGCACGTCCGCGTACTTCTGGTCCATGTCGAACAGGTTCATCGCGTGCGACGCCTCGGTGCGGTCGAAGACGCACTCCTCCGGAATGACGACCTTGAAGGCGTGAGAGGCCGCGTCGAGGACCGTCGCGCGGATGCATCCGCTGGTGCTGTTGCCGCAGACGACGAGCGTGTCGACACCGAAGCGGATGAGTGACGGCAGCAGGGGAGTGCCGAAGAACGCGCTGGGAGCGGCCTTCTGGATGTGCAGCTCGTCGGGCCGTGGCGTGAGGGCATCGACGATCCTCCATCCGGCCTCGGGCTCGTGGTGATCGCGCGCGAAGGTCACGTCGGGACGGCGCTGGTACGTGAGGAAGTCCCACGGGCTGTTGATGCCGGAAATCGTCGAGACGTGAACGACGGGGAGACCGATCCGGCGAACGAGATCGAGCAGGGTCGCAGTGGCGTCGATTCCGGCCCAGGCCTCGTGGCCCATGCTGAAGACCTGGTCCCGCATGGTCGCGAGGATGTCCTCGCCCCGCGGCCCCACCGTCTTGTTGATGTTGTCGACGATGACCAGCGCCGGTCGGGAGCCGAAGCCCATGCGCGGTCGCCGGGGAAACCGCTCCAGCCACTGCCGATCACGGTCGGACAAGAACTGGTCCCAGATTCGTTCCATGGGTTCGTCTCCTAATAGGCGAGTTTCTCGCCGTACACGGTATACGGAAATGTGATGGGACTGCTCTTGTTGTGCTCATCACATACCGTATACGGTATGCGAACTATTCGGACGAAGGGCCCCTAGTAAAGGGAACGCGACGCCGTCCGAGCGGTCGTCGCCGTAGTTGGGTGCGTGCGGGCCGCGCCGGCCTCGCCCGATTGAATAAATGGAGGAAAAGTGATCGGCAAAACGCGCAGCCTTCAGGGCGCTGCCAAGCGTTCCCTGGCGGCCCTGGCACTGGTGGCTACGGCCGCCTTGGCGGGGTGCGGCGACGACAACGGAGCCGGCGACAAGGGCGGCCTCACCGGTGAGCCCATCAAGGTCGGTGTGATACACACGCTGACCGGACCTCTCTCCGCGGACTCCGCGTCCGGTGCCGAGGTGTCGAAGGCATGGGCATCCTGGGTCAACAAGCACGGTGGCCTCAAGGGGCGCCCGATCGAGCTTGTGATCAAGGACGACCAGGGCAACACCGCCCTGTCGGCCAAGTACATCAACGAGCTCGTCAACGTGGACAAGGTCGTTGCCGTCGTGGGCTCGAACGCCCAGGGTTCCGGCGAGAGCACTTGGGCGCCGGCGCTGGAGAAGGCCGGCGTGCCCTTCGTCGGCGGCAACGGATCCAACATGAACTCGATGCTCTCGCCGGTGTACTTCCCGACCTCGGCGAACCTGATCGCGCTGTTCTACGGCACGGCCGAGGCCGCGAGCAAGAACGGCGACAAAATGGCGCAGCTCTACTGCGCGGGCTCGGCAACCTGCAAAACGACCGTCGACCTGCTCAACACGCTCGGTGGGCCGTTGGGGGTCAAGGTCGCCTACTCCAGTGCCGTGGACGGGTCCCTCCCCGACTTCACCGCACTCTGTCAGTCAGTCAAGGGCTCCGGAGCGAAGAGCTTCTCCGTCAGCCTTACCTCCGACGTCGCCAAGCGGTTCGCGGAGCAGTGCGAGACCCAGGGCCTTGACATCCCGATGATTTCGCAGACCGCGAGTGGTCGGCTGGCCGGTCAGTCCGGGTTCAACAACGTCCAGTTCGTCGACGCACGATTCCCGTTCTTCGACGAGTCGACGCCGGCTACCAAGGAGTTCCATGACGCGATTCGGGAGTTCGCTCCCAAACTGGGAAGCAAGGAAAAGCCGCTGAACTTCATCGACCCGGGCGTCTGGGTCTCCGGCAAGCTCTTCGAGGCCGCTGTCAACGCTGCCCCCGATGGCCCGATCACCTCCGACAGCGTCAAGAAGGGTCTCTACGCCCTCAAGGACGAGACGCTCGGCGGCCTCACCGGACCGCTGAACTTCAAGCCCGGCGAGCCGTTCCTGAACAACTGCTACTACACGTACTCGTTGAAGGACGGCAAGTTCAGCACGCCTGACGGTGTGAAGCCGAAGTGTGCGCCCGCCGACCAGATCGCGAAGATCGTCGCCTCTCTCAAGGGCTAGTGCGCTGCCCTTAGGACGGCCACCGCCGTGGAGCCTGTTCGCTCGCAGACTCATCGGATCGCACCACCAGATGATAGAGGGCCGAAATGCGCAGCAGTGGTCGTCTCGAGGCCAAGGTGTCCATCGTCACCGGCGCCGCACGAGGAATCGGCGCGGCAACCGCAAGGCTGTTCGTCGCGGAGGGGGCGTCGGTCGTGATCGCCGACGTCCTCCGCGACGAGGGTGTCGCCCTGGCGGAGGAATTGGGGCCCGCAGCCGCCTACACCGATCTCGATGTCACCCAGCCGGCCGCGTGGGAACGGGCGGTTCGGTTCTGCACCGATGCGTTCGGCCCTCCGGACATCCTGGTGGCGAACGCCGGCGTCAACTGTCCCAAGCTGATCGCGGACCTGACCGCCGACGACCTCACGCGGGTGTTCCAGGTCAACGTGATCGGCGCCTTCCTGGGCATCAAGACCGTCGCGCCGGTGATGCAGCACAAGGGTGGCGGGTCGATCGTCGTGATGTCCTCGGCGGCGAGCGACACCGGCATCGCCGCGCACGCCGCCTACGGCACCAGCAAGGCCGCCAACGCATCCCTCGCCCGGAACGCGGCGGTCGAGTATGCCGGCACCGGGATCAGGATCAACTCCATCCACCCCGGTGGCGTCGACACCGACATGAGCCGCAGTCCGGAGTTCGAAGCCATCGATAAGGACGCCTGGTACGGCGGTCTCCCGATCCCTCGCATCGGCCTGGCCGAGGAGGTCGCCCAGGCAGCCCTCTTCCTCGCCTCCGATGCGAGCTCCTACACCACCGGTAGTCGGGTCATCGTCGATGGTGGCCAGCTTGCCGGTCCGGTCGCAGTGCTGTGAAGAGAGCGGCAGCACGGAGGTCGTGTCCACGGCCTCGGCCTAACCCTGAGAAGGGCCGATTCGCGATGAATCGGCATCCACACGCGAACCTGAGGGGACGACGACCTTGATACCCTTTCTCATTGCCGGCTTGACGCTCGGCTCTGCCTATGCCGTGAGTGGGGTCGGGCTCGTCCTCACCTATCGAACATCGGGCCTGTTCAATTTTGCCCATGGGGCGTTGGCCACGGCGGCCGCGTATCTGTTCTATTTCCTGCATGTGCAGCAGGGTTGGTCGTGGCAGTTGTCCGCGGTCGTCTGTGTGCTGATCGCGGCACCGTTGCTCGGTCTGGCTTTGGAACTCGTGGCTCGGCGGCTTGAGGGTCAGAGTCTCGTGATGCGGGTGACGGCCACGATCGGCATCCTGTTGATGGTTCAGGCGATCGCGGTCATCATCTGGGGTCACGAGGTCCGTTACGTGCCCAAGTTCCTGCCCACCGATCCGATCCATGTCGGTGGTGCTGTGGTGACCACCGATCAGGTGATCGTGATAGGCACCGGGCTGGTGGCTACCACTGTTCTCTACCTGTTCCTGCGGTACGCCCGGATGGGTTTGGCGATGCGGGCGGTCGTTCAGGATCCGTCGCTGCTCGACATCGCCGGCATGCGTCCGACGGTCGTGCGTCGTACCGCCTGGGTGATCGGTTCTGTGTTTGCGTCTGTGTCGGGCCTGTTGATCGTGCCGTTCATCGCTCTTGATGCGACGACTCTCACGTTCCTGGTGATCGCGTCGTTTGGTGCGGCGGCGATCGGTCAGTTCCGTAGTCTGCCGGGGACCTATGCCGGTGCGCTCGTCATCGGAGTCGCGGCTGCCTTCGCGACGAAGTGGTTCACGACCGGGCTGTCGGCGGGGCTCTCGGCTGCGCTGCCGTTCCTGATTCTGTTCCTGGTGCTTCTGGTCTCTCCGCGCCGTCATCTTGCCGATGCGGCACCCTTGCTGCCTCGTGCTGCGGCGGCGTGGAAGGGGCCCTGGCAGGTGCAGGTCGGGTTCGGTGCGGTGCTGCTGGTGGTTCTTCTCTTCGTGCCCCAGTTCGCGGGTCTGCACCTGACGGACTGGTCACGGACCCTGGCGATGGTGATCGTCTTCCTGTCGCTCGGGCTGCTCGTGCGTACCTCCGGTCAGGTTTCGCTGTGTCATGTCAGTTTCATGGCGATCGGGGCGTGCACCCTGTCCAGGCTGATGGTGGTTCATGGCTGGCCCTGGCTGGCCGCGGTTCTCGTGGCCGGGCTGATCGCGGTGCCGATCGGGGCACTGCTTGCGATTCCCGCCATGCGGCTCTCGGGCCTCTACCTGGCACTGGCGACGTTCGGTTTCGGGCTGATGCTCCAGTACATCATGTATGGCAGCGGGTACATGTTCGGGAAGATGGGAGTCGGCGTTCACGTGCCGCGTCCGGACTTCGCCGCGGTGGGTCTGCCCGACACGGACACGACGTACTACTACTTCGTCCTGTTGCTGGCGGTGCTGACGCTGCTGCTGGTCCTGGCGATCGTGGGTGGACGTCTGGGGCGGTTGCTTCGGGCGCTGGCTGACAGTTCGGTGGGCCTGTCGGCCAGCGGAACGTCCATTCATCTGACTCGTCTGCTGGTGTTCTGTATCTCGGCGTTCCTGGCCGCCATCGGTGGTGTCCTGGAGGCGGGCGGGCTGGGGATCGCCACGGAGACGGCGTACATGCCGCTCATGTCGCTGACCCTGTTCTGTCTGATCATCATCAACCTGGGTAACGCACCTTGGTATGCGCTCGGCGCCGCGATGGGTAGTACCTTGATCCCGTCGTATTGGAGTGACGCCTCCGCGACCGCCTGGCTGCAGCTCGGTTTCGGGCTCGGCGCGCTCGGTTACACGCTGAAGCGGGTACAGGATGCCGGTGACACGCCGGAGTCGCTGCGTCGATTCCTCGACGGCATCTTCCGCAAGCCGAAGACCTCGGTGCGTCGTACGACGACTGCCGTCGCGGCGCCGGTGCTGCAAGCGGAGCCCGCGACCTTCGAGCTCAACGACCTGCGGGTCCAGTTCGGCGGCCTGGCCGCGGTCGACGGCGTCTCCCTGACCGCGAGGACCGGTGTCATCACCGGGCTCATCGGGCCGAACGGGGCGGGAAAGACGACGATTTTCAACGTGGCCTCCGGCTTCCTGCGGCCGTCGCGTGGCCGGGTGTTCTTCCAGCACAAGGACGTGACGCGCTTCGGGGTCGCCAGGCGCGCCCGTAACGGCATCGGCCGCACCTTCCAGCGCATGGAGCTGTTCGACAGCCTCACCGTGCGCGAGAACGTGGCGCTCGGGTACGAGGCCAGGTTCGCCGGCACCAGGATCCTCAGTCACCTGTTGGGGTCCCGCGCGGTCAGGGAGAAGGCGCTGGCCTCCGCGGACGCAGCTCTGGCCATGTGCCACATCGAAAACCTGGCCGAGTTGACCCCGGGTGGCCTCTCCACCGGTCAACGCCGACTGGTGGAGCTGGCTCGATGCCTGGCCGGGCCGTTCAAGATCTTGCTCCTCGACGAACCGTCCTCCGGACTCGATCGTGCCGAGACGGCGCAGTTCGGCGAGATCCTGCAACGTGTCGTCGCCGAGCGAGGAGTGGGGATCCTGCTCGTCGAGCACGACATCGCGCTGGTGTCGGAGATCTGCGAGTACATCTACGTAATCGACTTCGGCAAGCTGATCTACCAGGGCGACGCCGCCGACGTGATCGGCTCGCCGATCGTTCGGGCGGCCTACCTCGGGGACGAGTTGGAGACCGCATCGGCGACCGAGAAGGTTGCCGAGTCCGCGAGTGCGACGGAGACGGTGTGATGACAGCTGAGTCCGCAACAACGGTGAAGCATGGTGCCGCCCTCCCGGAGGCTGCCCTCGAACTGCACTCGGTGAGTGGGGGATACGGAGGCACGGCAGTCCTGCATGACGTGTCCTTCACGGTCCCGCGTGGCCAGATCGTGGCCCTGCTGGGCCCGAACGGTGCGGGCAAGACGACGCTCCTGCGCACCGCCAGCGGTCTGCTCAGGCCGGCCGCCGGCACGATCGCCGTCAACGGCGCCGATCTGACAACGGCCTCTCCGGCACGCCGGGCGAAGGCCGGCCTCTGCCTGATTCCGGAGGGTCGGGGGATCTGGCGATCGCTCACCGTTCGGGAGAACCTCCGCCTTCAGGTCCCGAAGTGGGCCACGGCGGACCGCATCGACGAAGTGATCGAGACGTTCCCGATCCTTCGTCACCGGCTCCACCAGGTCGCAGGGACGATGTCAGGCGGTGAGCAGCAGATGCTCGCGCTGTCCCGCGCGTTCCTCTCGCAGGCCAACATCGTCCTGCTGGACGAGGTGTCGATGGGCCTGGCGCCCCGGATCGTCGATGAGATCTTCCAGGTGCTCCAGAAGCTGGCCGCCACGGGTGCGGCGTTGCTGCTGGTCGAGCAGTACGTGACCCGCGCGCTGGCCATGGCGGACCGGGTGGTGATGCTGCACCGCGGGGCGGTGGCGTTCGACGGCCTGCCCTCCGAGCTCGACGAGGACGCGATCGTGCGCGGCTACCTGGGAGTGGGCGCAGCGCCCGGCGAGGACGTGTAGCGAACGCACTGCCCCACCAGTCGACGTGGACTGACGCCACGGGCCGGGCCTGGACCTCATCCAGCCCCTGCCCCTGGCTTCACATGCCCGCACCCGAGGCGAGAACGGGAGAATCCCATGCCAGAACCGTCGGAACTGCTTCTGCTCGGCGGCCGAATCCTCACCATGGCCGACGGGCCGAGCTACAGCGCGGACTCCATCGCAATCAGTGACGGCACCATTCGCGCCGTGGGACGTCGAGAGGACGTCGTACCGGCGGTGTCCCCCGGGGCGCGCGTCGTCGAACTGGCCGGCCGGGTGGTGACGCCGGGCCTGGTCGACACCCACACGCACCTCGGTGCGACCGCGACAGGGTCGTCGTTCGTGGACTGCCGCGACTTCTACCGTCCGATCAAAACCGTGGACGACCTCCTGGAGATCCTGCGCGCGGAGTCGGACTCGGCTCCCGATCAAGAGCTCCTGCACGTGATGGCGAGTCCCATGCAGGAGTTCCGTTTGCAGGAGCGCCGGCTGCCCACGCTTGCGGAGCTCGACGACGCCGTCCCCGGCCGGGCGGTCGCCGTCAGGTTCGGTGGTCACATCAGCGTGGTCAACTCGCAGACCCTGAAGCTGCTCGAGATCTCCGACTCCACACCGGACCCGGCGGGGGGCTTCATCGCCCGTGACCGGCGGGGCCGAGCGACCGGCGTCCTCCACGAGCGGGCACAGCTTCCGCTGCGCCCCTACTTCCTGGAGGGCAGCTTCGAGGAGTACAAGACCTCGATCGAGAGCCACCTGCTGGGGGCCGCAGCCCGCGGGGTGACCGCCATCCACGAGATGGTGACGAACGCCCGGGAGATCCGTGCCTACCAGGAGCTGGAGCGCGAGGGGCGGCTGCCGCTGCGGGTCGACCTGATCGTGCGCGTCATCGAGTCTGAGATCTCCAAGTGGGCGGTTCTGGAGCTCGGCCTCCAGGGTGGCTTCGGCAGCGACATGCTGCGGTTCGCGGGGATCAAGATGAGCATCGACGGCGGGTTCACCGGCCGCATGTCGGCCTGGACGCCGATCGACGGCGAGCCCTGCGGCAACCACCCGGTGATTCGCATCGAGCAGGACGAGCTCGACGAGGTGGTCGCCGCCTACCACGACGCCGGGATCCGCATCTGTGTCCACGCCATCGGCGATCGAGCCGCGGACATGGTGCTGCACAGCTACGAGAAGGCTCTCATCGGGGACGACAGCCGAGATCTGCGGCACCGCATCGAGCACATGGGGAACTGGCTCATGGACGAGACCAGGATCCGTCGGACGAAGGCTCTCGGTGTGACACCCGTTCCGAACCCGGCCTTCATGTACTACTTGGCGAACGAGGCGAACCAGACCCTGGGCTCCCCTCGCACCGAGGGGTCCTTCCCGTTCCGCCAGCTCCTCGATGCCGGCTTCGACCTGACGTTCGGTGCCGACTCTCCCATCTACTGGCCGATCGACCCGCTCCGCGACGCTGCCGTCGCGATCTCGAGGCGAGCGATCGACGGCACCGAGGTGGCACTCGATCAGGCCATCACCAACTACGAGTCGTTGACGGCGGTGACGGCCAGCTCGGCGTGGCTGGGCTTCTCGGAGCGGACCTCGGGAACGATCGAGGCCGGAAAGTTCGCCGACCTCGCGGTCTTCTCCGGCGACCCGCTGACCGCCGACGGCGACACGCTGCGGTCGATGCCCATCGTCGCCACCTACGTGGGTGGGCGAGAGGTCTGGTCCGCGCCCACGCCGACACCCGGACATGACAGGGCCTGACATGCCCACTGCGAGCAGCGGAACTCAGGAGGTAATAGACCCAGTGCGTAACCTTGCCATCGGCGTCGACGTCGGCGGGACGTTCACCGACGTCACCATCGCGGACCTCGCCTCCGGACAGTCCTGGAGCTGTAAGACGGCGACGACACCGCACAACCCGTCACAGGGGTTCCTGGTCGCGGTCGACCAGGCGATGGCCCTCGCCGGAGCGCACCCCGGCGAGGTGGCGCGGATCGTCCATGGGACCACGACCGCCACCAACGCCATCCTCGAAGCACGAGGGGCCCCCACCGGCCTGGTCACCACCAAGGGCTTCCGTCACGTGCTGGAGATCGGGCGGCATGACGTCCCCCGTGGCTCGAACATCTACACCTGGATCAAGCCGGCGCGTCCGGTCGCTCCGGAGCTGGTCCGCGAGGTCGCCGAACGCACGCTTGCGTCGGGGGCCGTGCTGCGTGACCTGGACGAGGAGGACTGCCGCCAGGCCGCCCTCTTCTACCGGTCACGGGGCATCGATGCCATCGCCATCTGCTTCCTCAACTCCTACGCCAATCCCACGCACGAGCGGCGGGCGCGAGACGTCATGGCGGAGGTCCATCCCGAGGCGTGGTACTCACTGTCCTCGACGGTGCTGCCCGTGTTCCGCGAGTACGAGCGATCGATGGCCACCGTACTGAACGGCTACGTGATGCCGGCCGTCAGCAGCTACATCGGCCAGCTCAGAGACGAGCTGAAGGCGCGATCGATCGAGGCGCCGCTCTACATCATGAAGTCGAACGGCGGGGTGATCAGTGCCGAGACCGCGATGGAGCAGCCCATCCTCACCGCGCTGTCCGGACCGGCGGCCGGCGTCGTCGGCGCGGGCAAGGTGGGACGCGACGCCCACTTCGACGGGCTGATCTCGATCGATGTCGGCGGTACCAGTGCCGACGTGAGCCTGATCAGGGAGGGCGTGCCCGCGTCGACCACCGAGGGTCAGATCGGCAGCTGGCCGCTTGCCACGCCGATGATCGACATTCACACGATCGGCGCGGGCGGGGGCAGCATCGCCTCGGTCACCGACTCGGGGAACCTGGTGGTGGGACCCGCCAGCGCCGGGGCTGTTCCCGGACCCGCCTGCTATGGGCGGGGCGGAGTGCTGCCAACGGTCACCGACGCCAACCTGGTGCTGGGGCGCCTGCCGCGCAGTCTTGCCGGCGGCAGTCTCCAGTTGGATGTCGCGGCCTCCGTCGACGCGATCCAGGAGCATGTCGCGGGGCCACTCGGGATCAGCGTGGAAGAGGCCGCGATCGGCATTCTCGACATCGTGAACGAGAGTATGGCGGGGGCCATCCGTGTGCTCACGGTGGAGCGGGGCATCGACCCCAGAGCCTTTGCACTGATCGGCTTCGGCGGCGCGGGACCGCTGCAGACCTCACCGATCGCGCGACTGCTGGACATCCCGTTCGTGGTTCTGCCGGAGAGCCCTGGCGTGCTCTCCACGTTGGGTCTCATCGCCAGCGACATCCGAAACGACTTCGCCAGCTCCAGCGTGGCGGCGGATCCTCTCGATGATGCCGTGGCGAAGCGGTTCCACGAGCTCGATGCCGATGCCCGGGCCTGGCTCGAAGGGGAAGGCGTCCCCCGGGAGCGCCAGATCGTGCAGTGGTCGGCCGATCTTCGCTACCAGAACCAGCAGTTCGAGATCACGGTCCCGGTCGAGATCGGACCGTTCGATCTGGAGCAGCGTGTGGGCATGGTGGAGACCTTCCATGCTGAGCATCGGCGCCTGTACACCTATGACTCACCTACCTCCCCGGTCGAGGTGGTGACCCTGCGCACCGCGGCGATCGGCAGGTTGGGCGGCGAGCTGGCCGCCTTGCGCGCGAAACCGGGCGCGAAGGGCCCCGTTGCGAGCGGCACGCGCTCGGTCTACTTCCGTGAGACCGACGGGTACGTCGACTGCCCCACCTTTGAGCGCGCCCGGCTCTCGCCGCACGACGAGTTCTCAGGTCCGGCCGTCATCGACCAGATGGACACGACCACGGTCGTTCTCCCGGGCCAGACCGCACGGGTCGACGACACGGGCAACATCATCATTCAGAACTTGAGCGGCCGCGGATGACCAGCACGAGACGAGGAGGACATTCGATGAGTGGCAACACGACGTCAGGTCTCGACGCGGTGACGCTGGGCCTCGTCAGGGGTGTCTTGGCCTCGGCGGTGGCCGAGATCGAGACGCTTATCGAACGCACGAGCATGTCTCCCTTCATCAACGAGAAGAAGGACTACGACGCGGGGTTCACCGACGCTCGCGGCAGGGCGCTGCTGTTGCGCAACCCCGTGGGCGCGAACAAAGTGGAGGCGCTGCTCGACAGCTACCCCCCGGAGACCATGCAGCACGGCGACATCTACTGGTACAACGACTGCTACGGCTCCCACGGCGGCGTTACGCACTCGCCGGACCTGGTCTTCATCTCGCCCGCATTCGCCGGCGACACGCTGGTGGGCTTCTGCGAAGTGTTCGGGCACTTCTGGGACATCGGCGGGATGCGGCCGGGGAGCCTGTCCCCGGATGCGACCGAGATCTTCCAGGAGGGGATCATCGTCCCGCCGGTTCGCGTGTTCCGCGGCGGCCAGTGGAACGAGGACCTGATCAGACTCTTCGTCCGCAACTCCCGGTTCCCGGAGATGCTCGAAGGCGACATCCGGGCGATGACGGCGGCCGTCCAGATGGGGGTGACCCGTCTGGTGGAGGCGGCCGAGCGGTTCGGGGCGGAGACGCTCCGTCAGGCGATGGACACGTTCCTCTCGCAGACGACCGAGGCCCTGCGTGCCCGAGTCCGCGAGGTGCTGCCGCAAGGAACGCTCCGCTTCGCCGAGCCGATCGAGACCAGCTCGGCCGACGGTCCACATTGGATCCGGCTGGAAGTGCAGCGGGACGGTGACTCGGTCAGGTTGGATCTCACCGAGAGCAGCGACCAGTCGCTGGGACCGGCGAACTTCCTCATGCACACGTCCGTGCCCCCACTGGCGCTCGCTCAGTCCGTGCTGCCTCAGGACTCCTCGATCGTCTTCAACGGCGGCGCCGCGGACATCGCCGATGTCGTCCAGCTGCGAGAGGGCTCCATCGTCCAGCCCCGCTTCCCGGCGGCTCTCGGGAGCCGGGGCTCGGCCTGGCAGCGCTTCGCCTCGGCGATCCAGGGCGTGCTCGCACTTGCCACCGACGGCGACTCCACCGCGGCATCGGCGAACTACTGCCTTTACATGCTGCGGTCGTTCGATCCCGCCACCGGCCGCTGGCTGCTGGTCACCGACGGAATGGCGTCTGGGCGAGGCGCTAGGCCGTACGCCGACGGCTCGGACGCGATCTATCACGTGGGGCAGAAGAACTACCCGATCGAGTACATCGAGATGTCCTACCCCGTGCGGTTGGAGGAGTACTCCATCCACCCCGACTCGGGTGGCCCCGGACTCCACCGTGGCGGCTGCGGGGTCATGCGTGAGTTCACCTTCCTGCGCCCCGCGGGCCAGATCGCCATCCGGATCGACAACGTGCAGTTCCCGCCGTGGGGTGTTTCCGGCGGAATGGCTGGGCGGCCCGGTTCGGTAACGATCAACCCCGGAACGCCCCAGGCGAGAGAGCTCCAACCGATGAGCGACGGGAACGCCGTCGAAGAGGGTGACGTCATCCGGATCCTGACGAGCGGGGGAGGGGGCTGGGGCGATCCCTTCATGCGTGGGCCCGACCTGGTCAGACAGGACGTTCTCGGCGGTTTCGTCAGCGTGACAGGCGCCCGACGGGACTACGGCGTGGTGCTGGACCCGCAGACGTTTGACGTCGACATCGCCCTCACCAAGGAGCTGAGGAGCGGCGAGCGCTCGCACAAGCTGTTCCACCGCGACGGCTACGTGGACGAGATCTGGTAGGCCGCTCTGCTGACCCGGTGCATCTGGCTTGGAACAAACCGACGTTGTCGAAGAAGGAGTTGAAATGGGCAGACTCGCCAACCGCATCGGCGTGGTGACCGGCGCCGCACAGGGTATCGGTCGAGCCATCGCGATCAGTCTTGCCGAGGAGGGCGCCGATGTCGTGCTTGGCGACATCGATTCCCAGGGCCTGCAGGAGACCGCTCGAGCTGTCTCCGCGCTCGGCCGGCAGGCTCGCACGGTCGTCGGCGACTCGACGGAGGCGGAGGTCGCGAACGCGCTCGTCGATGTCGCGGTGCAGGATCTGGGGCGCATCGACATCCTGGTCAACAACGTCGGCGGGGCGAGGGTCGGAAAGATCTGGGAATTCTCCGACGAGGACTGGGACTTCGTGATCCGGCTCAACCTCCGCAGCATGTTCTGCTGCACACGGGCCGCGACGCCCCACATGATCGCTCAGCGCTCCGGGCGGATCATCAGCATCTCTTCGGGTGCGCGGCACGGATCGCCGTGGCAGTCGTATTACCTCGGCGCATCCGCCTACTCGACGTCGAAGGCGGGTATCCATGGCTTCACCCGTGATGTGGCGCTCGAGCTATCGGAGTACGGCATCAACGTGAACGCCGTCGCCCCGGGGCCGATCTTGACCGAGCGTGGGCGCGAGTACTTCAGCGCCCACGAGCAGGACGAGTACAGCGCCAAGAAGATGACCCCCCTGCGACGGTACGGCGAGGTGAAGGAGATCTCCGACGTCGTGACGTTCCTGGCGTCGGACGAGGCGTCCTACATCACCGGACAGACCATCGACGTCAACGGCGGCCGCTGAGCGCCAGATCCTGCGGGCCGCCCGGACTCATCGGCAGTCCGGGCGGCACGCGCTCGTGCTGGTCGGGCGTACTTGGGTTTAGCGCGCTGCGTGATCCGCGGCGAAGCCGACGGGACCGCGAGGACCACCGAGGTGCGGTATCACGTGTTCCCCAACGAGCCGGATGAGCTTGTCCTTATCGCCGCTCGCGCCGATGCACAGGATGTTGTCGACCCCCCTATTGCGCAGCTGAGCGATCCTGTCGAGCCAGTCAGAGGGTGCGCCGACGACACCGATGCGGTCGGCCAGATACTCGCGCAGCTCGTCGCTGACCAGGCCGCGGTTCGGGTTGTCGGCGTCCGTGCGGAGATGCGCTGACATGTCGTAGCGCTCGCCCAGCTCTCGCAGACCGGCGCGGTAGCGCTCGGGCACGTCGGTCAGGCCCGGGTCGTGTCGTGCCAGGTTCGCGCCGGCGGCGGCCATCGAGACGTCGCTCTCGGCGTGGGCCTCCGCCGCAGTGGTGCCGATGCTGGTGCGTGCGTACCACCACAGTTGCAGGTCCTCGAGACGGCGTCCCGACCTTCGCGCGCCAGCCGCGACCCACTCGCGCGCCCGAGCGACGAGCTTCTCGCTGAGTCCTGTCTCAATGATGACGCCGTCTGCGTACTCCCCGGCCGTCTCCAACGCTCGTGGCCCGGACCCGCAGACGACGATCGGGACCGGCGCTGCTTCCCAGGACAGTCGCAACGGCTCGCCCCGGTGGAGAACCTCCTCGCGTGACCACAGCGCACGCAGAGCCTGCAGGTGCTCGCGCAACTCGTTGATGCGCGCGGGGCGTCGGGCACGCCCCGTCCCGATGCCGACGAAGACCCGTCCTGGGGCAAGCTCGGCCACCGAGGAGAACGCGCTGGCCACGACGAGCGGATCGCGATGATGGGGTGTGGTGATGGTGGTGCCGATCGAGCAGTGAGCGGTGGCGTGGGCGAGCTCCGCCAGCGAGACGAAGGTGTCGCGCATGTGCTCGGGGTTGTCGCCGACGGAGACGAAGGTGAAGCCCGCCTCTTCCGCGGCGGCGCCTTGTCGGCGTAGTTCGCCGACACCGGTCGAGTTGAGCTGGACCCCGATGCCGAACGGGCCGTCAGCAACGTGCGAAGCTGTCACGGCAGCCCCCTTGTGATCTACATACAACAGGTAGGTGGGCGAAGCTGCGCCGGACGCGCTGGATCCAGCACCTCGCGGCGAGTTGTGGCTGTCCATCGTGGCTAGCGATGTCCGCAGATTTCCCTGAATGTAACTGCCGCAGTGCTCTGAGTTGACGTCGTGAGACCCTTGTCACCGGAAAGTATCCCGTATACCGTTTGCCTGTGAGTTGAATCGGAACGACAGGTCGACTGTCGGCTGAGGCGTATGAATCTGGTCCGCACCCGTGACCGGGAGGGCCATTAATCGATCAATGCCGATGGGAGGGGTCGGGCACGTGAGCGGAACCGTTGAAGACCGAATCCACGTGCAGGTCGAGCGTGGGCTGCTGGACCTCGTCAGGACCAACCCCCACATCCTGTGCGGCAACGGCTCCGGCGGGTCGATCGCCCGGGCGGATCCGGACGTCGGCCTGGCCGTCGCCATCTGCCACAACCGGATGTTCCGCAGCAATCCTCCGCTCCCGCCCGAGGGGCACCCGTTCACTGAGCTCGGGAACGTGGCTCGCAGCCTCGTCGCGTAGAGAGCGGACCCGCCGTTCGCGCACCCCCGACGTAGCGAGAGGCCGAAATCGCACATGGCAACATCCAAAGGCCGGCAGCACGATGCAGCGCTCGATGAGCTCGACTGCACCGCGGGCCTGGCCTATCTGACCGGCTCCGACATCCTGCTGCGGCTCCCGGCCATCCAGCGCAAGCTGGATCTCATCGCCGGGCACAACACCAAGGGGTACGTCAGCGGCTATCCCGGCTCGCCCCTCAGCGGGCTGGACTCGATGCTGCGCCGGGAGCAGCGGCGCCTCAGCGCCCTCGGCGTCGAGTTCGACGCCGCGGTGAACGAGGACCTGGCCGCGACCGCCCTGTGGGGAACGCAGAACCTCGACGTCGGTGGCGTCACCACGCCGTACGACGGGGTCTTCGGCATGTGGTACGGCAAGGGGCCCGGCGTCGAGCGCTCCACCGACCCGATGCGCACCGCTAGCTACTTCGGCACTGCCCAGTACGGCGGCGTACTCGCGCTGGCGGGCGACGACCACGACGCCCGAAGCACGGTGACCGCCCAGCAGAGCGAGACGCTGTTCCTCCACATGGGCATGCCCATCCTCAGTCCCGCCACCCTGCAGGAGTTCCTGCAGTACGGGCTTGCCGGCTGGGCGCTCTCACGCTACAGCAAGCTCTGGGTAGGCATGATCTGCCTCAACGACCTGGCCGATGCGGCCGCGACCGTCGACCTCGGCGCGCTGCCGACCTTCATCGACCCGGGCGACCGGGGGGCGCCGCCGATCCAGCTGGGCAAGAGCCTGCTGGAGATCGAGCATGACATCCGGCACCTCCGGGTGCCGGCGGCGCAGCGGTTCGCTCGACTCAATCAGCTTGATCGCGTCGCTGTCGGTGCCGACTCGCCCCATCGCAAGATCGGCATCGTCGTCGGCGGCAAGGCCTACCTCGACGTGATCGACGCGCTCGCCCGGCTGGGTCTGTCCGAGGAGCAGGCCGCGCAGGCGGGAATCGCCGTCTACAAGGTCGGCATGCTCTGGCCGCTGGAGGACCAGGGTGCGCTGGAGTTCATGCGCGGCCGCGACGAGGTCATCGTGATCGAGGCCAAGCACCCGCTCATCGAGGACCAGCTGAACCGGATCTCGAACCGACTCCCGTCCGGCCAGCGGCCGCTCATCGTCGGCAAGACGGACGAGCGCGGCCTGCGCCTGGTGCCCGAGACCGGCGGGCTCGACGCGGAGATCGTCGCTACCGTGCTGCGGACGCGGCTGCGCCGCGCGAAGGTCGAGCTGCCGGGAGTGCGGGCGGCGCCGACCGAGGTTCGTACGACGCTGAGCATCACCCCGGTGAGCAACGGGCTCGTCCGGGCCGCGGGATTCTGCTCGGGATGCCCGCACAACACCTCGACGCGCGTGCCCGCAGGCGAGATGAACCTCGGCGGCACCGGCTGTCATGCCATGGCCACCATGCGGCAGATGACCGGTCGTCAGACCGAGATCCTGCACCACATGGGCGGCGAGGGCGCCATGTGGATCGGGATGTCGAAGTTCGCCGACCGCGACCACATGTTCCAGAACGTAGGGGACGGAACATTTGCCCACTCGGCGTCCCTCGCGCTGCGCGGCGCCGTCGCGGCAGGCGTGGACATCACCTACAAGATCCTGGTCAACGGCTTCATCTCGATGACCGGCGGCCAGGAGATCCCCGGTCAGCAGGACACGCCGCAGATCTGCCGGCAGGCGCTCGCCGAGGGCGCCTCGAAAGTCGTGGTGGTCACCGAGAACCCCGCTCGGGTCCGCCGCCTCGGCTCGCTGCCGCGCGGCGTGAAGGTCGTGCACCGTCGCAAGTTCTTGCAGGTCGAGGCTGAGCTGGCCAAGGTGCGAGGCGTCAGCGTGCTGATCTACGACCAGGAGTGCGCGGCCGAGCTGCGCCGCATGCGCAAGCGCGGCAAGGCCGTCGACCCCGACAAGCGCACCTATATCAACACCGAGGTCTGCGAGGGCTGCGGTGACTGCAACACGGTCTCGAACTGCATCTCGGTGGAGCCGGTCGAGACGTCACTCGGACGCAAGCGTCGCATCGACCAGTCGTCGTGCAACAAGGACTTCAGCTGCGTCGACGGCTACTGCCCCAGCTTCGTGACGCTCTACGGCGCCACCCCACGCAAGCGCAGCGTCGCAGGCCTGTCCTCGCTCGCCGGGGTCGACCTACCGGACCCGGTCGTCTCGGCCGGGAAGGACACCTACAACATCGTCGTCGGCGGCATCGGTGGCAGCGGTGTGCTGACCATCGGCGCGATCCTCGGGCGCGCGGCCTCCATCGAGGGCCGGTGCGTCTCGGTGCTGAACGAGACCGGCATGGCGCAAAAGAATGGCAACGTCCAGAGCCACGTCCGGATCAGCGCGCTGCCGACGGCGCAACTGTCCCCGCGCATCGCTGCCGGGGACGCCGATCTGGTCATCGGCGGTGACATCGTCGTCGCCTCGGCGCCTGCCACGCTCGCGCTCTACAGTCAGCAGACCACGAGCGCCGTGGTGAACCGGGACGTCAAGCCGACCGTCGCCTTCGCCGACAACCCCGACCTCGACCTCGCGGGCAACCGCATGGTCGACACTCTGAAGGCGGCCACCGACGGACGGCTGGATCTGGTTGACGCCAACCGTATCGCGGTCATGGCGTTCGGCGACGAGATCTACGCCAACGTGCTCCTGATCGGTTTCGCCGCCCAGCGGGGGCTCCTGCCGCTGAGCGTCACCTCCATCGCGTCGGCGATCGAGCTCAACGGCGCGAGCGTCGAGAAGAACCTGCAGGCCCTGCGTCTCGGCCGGCTGCTCGCGGTGGGGGAGGAGTCGGTGACCCACCTGCTCGCCCAAGTCGAGCCGTCCGCCGAGGAAGGGCTCGCGCAGTCGGTGGCGCAGCTCGTCGCCGACCGTCGGGAGAGGCTGGTGCGCTACCAGAACGAGGCCTACGCCCAGCGTTACCTCGCCCTCGTGGAGCAAGCGCGCGCCGCCGACGACCGGCTCGGACGTGCCGACGGTGACCTGTCCAGGGCGGTCGCGACGTACTTCTACAAGCTCATGGCCTACAAGGACGAGTACGAGGTTGCTCGGATGTACACCGACCCGGACTTCAAGCGCGGTCTTCGCGAGGAGTTCGAGGGTGACTTCAAGATCAAGCTGAACCTCGCCCCCCAGATCTTCAACCCGCGCGACCCCCTGAGTGGACGTGCGCGCAAGTGGGAGATCCCGTTCTGGGCGTTGCAGCAGCCGTTCAAGGTGATGGCCGCGATGCGCCGACTGCGCGGCACCAAGTTCGACGTTTTCGGCCTGACCGAGCACCGCCGCGCCGAGCGCCGACGGATCGACGAGTACGAGCGGCTGCTGACCGGCCTGCTTCGGGATCTCAACGACGCCCGCTACGAGACCGTGGTCGACATCGCGGCCGCCCCCGAGTTGATCCGCGGCTACGACTCGGTCAAGGACGCGTCGGCGCAGCGCGCTGGGCAGGCCGTCGAGGGCTACCTGCGCGAGCTCGACGCGTCGGCGCTCAGCGGCGCGGGCGGGAAATGAAGGGATGGACATGACGAGGGAACAGGGGAGTCGGAAGTGACGGCGTGACGACCAGCTTCGCGGTCGAGTCGACGGCCCGGGCCGCCTACGAGCGCAACTACCACGTCGTCGTGGTGTCCGACGCGATCGGCGACCTCGACGCGGCTGCCCACGAGAACAGCCTTACCCGGATCTTCCCCAACCTCGGCGAGGTGGGCACCGTCGACGACGTGCTCGCCCGGCTCTGATCAGACCGGCGCTGCTCGACGGCTCGGATCCGCAGTACATCACCTCGAACGACGCTTACGACGAGGAAGGGCACCTCATGTTCATCCTGGAGACCGAAACCATCCCCTGGGAGCCGGTGAAAGCCAACACCCGCACCGGCAAGATCACGCGCAAGTTCATCCGCGAGAGCGAGCTCGCGAAGGGCGTCGGCTACACCTGCGACCTCGTCCACTACCACCGTGGTGATGAAGTGTTCACCGCTCCGCGGCACCGGCACGACTTCGACCAGATCCGGCTCACCATCGAGGGCACCACCGACTACGGCCACCAGCAGATCGCTGAGCCGGGCGACGTGGCATTCTTTCCCGCCGGTGCCTACTACGGACCCGAGCGGTTCGAGGAGGCGGAGATCTTCCTGATCCAGTGGAGCAAGACCTGGATCACCCGCGAGCAGAACGACGCCGCATACAGGGCGCTGTCCGAGAAGGGCACCTTCAAGGACGGCTTCTACGTGACGACCGACGAGAATGGCAACGAGGTGCGCAAGGACGGCGCCAACGCCGTCTTCGAAGCGATCTACGAGCGGCCGATGGTGATCCCGACGCCGAAGTACGCGACGCCGATCATCATGCACCCCGATGCCTATCAGTGGCAGTCGGCCGGCGAGAACGCCGAGATCAAGGACCTGGGCCACTTCACCGAGGGCGACATCGGGGTCACCTCACACCAGTGGGAGGCCGGCGGCACGATCGATCTGACCCCGGAGCGGACGTTCATCGTCTGGGTCGCCTCGGGCTCGGTGGAGATCGAGGGTCGTACCGTTGGCGCCCGCACGCTGATCTTCTCCGATGCCACCGAGACCCACCAACTGGTCGGTGTCGAGGCGGGCACCGCGACCATCCTGCGGATGCCGATCTCGGCGTAGCGGCCGTAGCGCGAGCGACCCGAACACGCGGATTGTGATCGCGGCACAAGCGGATACCCACACGAAGTGGGAGAGGAACATGCCCAAGGTGACCTTCGTCCAGGCCGACGGAGCGTCGGCGACCTATGACTTCGCTGTCGGCAAATCGCTGATGCTGGCGGCACAGTCCCATGGGGTCGACGGGATCCTCGGCGAGTGCTAGGCCTTTGTGTTGTGGACATGTGTCCACGGCGACAACGAGGCCTATCGTGCGGCGGTGATTTGTTCTCGGAGAATGTCGCCATGGCCGGCGTGACGGGCGAAATCCTCGATCAGGAGCAGGTAGATAAACCGCAGGCTGACATCGCCAGCGCGGGGGTGCGCCTTGGTGTCGTCGAGTTCGAAGTCGGCGGCGATCACGCGGGAACGCCCGCTGGCGCGCTCGAATTCGGCGATCACGTCGGCCAGCGTTTCGCCGTCGGCGACAACGAAACTGCCGTCGCCACCGGTGGCGTGGCCGTCGCATGCGGATTCGTCCAGGCTGAGCAGGGTGCGTTGGAACCAGATGCGCTCGGCGGCGGCGGCGTGTTTGATCAGCCCGATCGGTGTGGTGAGTGAGGCGACCAGGCGTCGCCGCGCGTCGGTTTCGGATAGTCCTCGCGCGGTGTCGATGAGCGCTTGCCGGTTGCGGTCGAGCATGTGCTCCAACATGAGACGTTCGGGTCCAGTGGTCATTCGGGGCAGCATGGGCATTGGTCGTTCAGCTTTCTGGGTCGGTGGGACATTGACGGAACCAGGCCATAGGCGTGTGTCCGAGCAGCATGGGGCTCGATCGGACAGGGCTCATCTCGATCGCCGAGGAGAGCACCGATGACATCGGGGCCGCAGGCCCGCCGGGGATGTAGGCGCTGCAGCATCCCGCTGCAAACGCTTTTTCGGCCCTTGTCAGAGAGTCCTCGGGGAATGCCGTGTCCAGAGCCGAGGACGAGCCGGAGCGATGACAAGGATAACGTCCAAGCTATGCGCGTGTCACGTGACTTGTGTCGATCTGTTCCTGCGTGTTACGGGCCGAAGGTCTCCCGAAGCTCAGGAGGCCTCCTCGACACCAAGATCGGTTCGGGCTACTCGGAGTTGACCGTGGGCGTGTGCGAGCGCGTCGCGGAGTTGCCGGTTCTCGGTGCGTAGCGCATCCAGAGCAACGCCGATAAGCCGCCCCTCCAGCACGTCCCGCTTGCCGTCCGTCTCCGGCCCACCGAACAACGGGATCATCCACGCGTCTGGGCTTAGCCGCAGCGCGTGGTGCTCGGCAGCCAGTTCCCTCGCCCGGATGGTCTTGCCAGCCGCCGGCAGGCCGACCATCAGGAACAACCGCTGAGCTTTTGCAGTTCTGTGATGTGCCCCGGCTAGAGACAAACCTGCACAACTTGATCGTGACTGCACCCAGGTTTAGCTGGGAAGATGCTCGGCCTGACCTGGGATTCGCCCTGCTGGAGCGGTTGCAGGTTGGTACTTCCGGACCCGGCTCAGTGCGCTGGCGATCGGGACGCTCCCCGGGGTTCGCGGGCATGGCTCTCGTTGCGCCGGCAACGACTACGGTCGTAGATCCAGTAAACAAGGAGCCGATGAGAGCGCACCTGACCGAGGCGCGTCGAGCAGGATCGGATCGGTCCAAACCCGCAGTCTTCCGCACAACCGACGACCGGCAGCGCTTCAGGCAGGTGCACCGTTCGGGTCGATCTTCCACCGTTGCAGGAACTCGCGGACGGTCAGCACGTCCAACTGATACCGGACCTGATTCGCCAGGGTGCCATCCGTCCACGCGGGCGTCCGTAGCAGCGTCTGACCGGTGTCGCGGCGAGTGACGACGAGGTGGCCCCGGACGGTCGGGGTGGTCACGTCGGCGTTAGGGCTGCCGTGAGTGGCGAGGAGGAGCGCCTCGACCACCTTGCGCGCGAGCTCGTGCAACCACCGGACCTTGACCATGTGCGGCACCGGTAGGCCGCTGGCGAGGTGCCGGTGATCCGGTCCTTTCCGGCGGCCCTCGGCCCGAACCCGCCGTGCCGGTTTCCCGGCAACGGGTTCTCCAGTGACTGCTACGTGAGCGTGTTGTTGCCGCGCTCACGCAGGATGCGGCGGTCGCGGCGGCGCATACATGGCCGTGCGGTTGATCGAGGGTTGGGTGTTCGTGGAGGGCGACGTCGACGCGATCCTCGCCGCTCGGCTCGAAACGCTATTCGATCTGCTGTAGCGGCACTGCGACGGCATTCGCTCACGGTCGCGAACCGATCGCTACCCACCGTTACGGCCGACCGATCGCGTCGGCGCTCAGTCGGGTTTGATATGTGGGTGATCGTGAGGCTCCCTGGGTCAGGCACGCAGCGCCTCGATCACACTACGGATCACGCAAAATCTTAAAACGGCAGCTCAGCACCTTAATTTGAGTCGTATATTGACTTGCTTTGGGTGTCGGCATAGCCTCCGGTGGATCTGTTAACAGTCTTGACAGATCTGACCTCTGCCGTCACCGGGACGGTCGGCCGGGGACTGCTCCCGCCCGACACGGGACCACCCCCATCACACGGTCCGGTGCGGGCGCCGCCCAGAAAGGGACCCGCACGTGACATCCTCAACCACCGCCCGACGCCGGCCGCGCCGCCGCGTAGGGCTCGCCATCGCCGCGACGGTCGCCACCGTCGTCGGCGTGACCGTCGCCGGCGTGACGGCCGCCTCGGCCGCCTCCACCGGGCCGATCACCGGAATTGGCGGCAAGTGCGTCGACGTCGCCGGCGCCAGCTCGGCCAACGGCACCGCGGTACAGCTGTGGACCTGCAACGGCACCAGCGCCCAGTCATGGACGGTCGGCAACGCCGACAACAGCATCCAGGCGCTCGGCAAGTGCCTCGACGTGACGGCGGCCAGCACCGCCGACGGCGCCAAGGTGCAGCTCTACGACTGCAACGGCACCGGCGCGCAGAAGTGGACGGCCAGCAACGGCCAGCTCGTCAACACCGGCTCCGGCAAGTGTCTCGACGCGACCGGGGTCAGCTCGGCCGACGGCACCCGGCTGCAGATCTGGACCTGCGGCGGCGGCGCCAACCAGAAGTGGACGCTGCCCGGCGGCGGCCCCACCAACCCGCCCACCAGCACCCCGCCGACGACCACCAAGGCGTTCCCCTTCGCGCCCTACATCGCCACGTTCATCGGTGACGACGTGGCGAAGTTCGCCACCGACAGCGGGCAGAAGTTCTACACGCTCGGATTCGTCAACGGCACCGGCAACTGCCAGCCGATCTGGTCGACCGACGACAATCGGTTGCGGGGCAACGTGGCCCGGCTGCGCGCGATGGGGGGCGACATCATCGTCTCCTCCGGCGGCTGGGACGCGGATGACCTGGTCAACCACTGCTCGACACCGGCAGCTGTCGCCGCCGCATATCAGAGCGTGCTGACCGCGTACGGGACGACCTACCTGGACATCGACGCCGAGCACGGCACCGTGCACAACAACCTCGACCGCGCGGTGGTCGACAAGCGCAACGACGCACTGAAGATCATGCAGGACAACCTGCGCGCCGCCGGCAAGACGTTCCACCTCTCGTTCACGCTCGGGGTCACCCCGGCCGGCGGCCTCAGCGGCGAGAACCTCTACGTCCTGCAGTCGGCGGTCGCCCGCGGCCTCGCATTCGAGGTGGTCAACCTGATGACCATGGACTACTACGACGGCGTGTCCGGCAGCCGGATGGGTCAGGCCAGTATCGACGCCCTGAAGAAGGTTCAGGGCCAGCTGAAGGTGCTGCTGCCCGGGCGCAGCGACGCGCAGCTGTGGGCCATGATCGCGGCAACCCCGATGATCGGTCAGAACGACAATCCGACCGAGAAATTTACCCTCGCTGACGCGCAGCTGCTGCTCGCCTTCGCTCAGCAGCAACACATGGCCCGACTGAGCTTCTGGGCGATCAACCGCGACTTCGGATGCGCCACCGGCACCCTGAGCGGTACCTGCAGCGGCATCACCCAACCGAACTACGGCTTCAGCAACATCTTCCGGCAGTTCACCGGCTAAGCAGCGCCTCGACCTGCCCACCCAGGACACTCACGGCAACGTCCGTGCCCGCCTCGAGCTCGCCCGCGCCGGCGCACCCAACCTCCGCGCCGGCGCGGACAGTTCTGGCAATGCCGTGCCGGACCTCGTCGTCCTCGACGGGGTCGTCGCACAGCCCGGCCAGCCGACGGCGCTGCGGGCGAGGCGTCCAGCCGTCAGGCCCGGACCAGCATCACGGCGGGGATCGGCCTGCGGCGGTACCACCGCGCCCTGTGCCGTCACCCCGCCGACCGCGACATCAGGGTGTCGCGGCTGCTCGCGGTCCGCGACGTGCTCATCGCCGAGAACCGCCCGATCTGCGCAACATCGCTGCGCCCGCGTTCGTGTCGCTGACCGGTTCCATCCGTGGCAGAACCTTGGCCAGGCGGTCGAGAAGACAGTCAACGAGCATCGCGCCCAGTTGGGTGTACCGGCGCCGCAGATCCCGGCGGATGAAGCTCCAGTAAGGGCGCCAAAAAGACTGCGCTGCAACGGATTCGCAGCCGCGACAGTGCGCTGAACCGACTCGCGAGTCATGTGCGGCTTTCGCCGTCATGATGGCCGGCCGGCACGGCGACCGGCTCGAAGACTGGATCACCGCGGTTGAACGAGACACTCTGGCACCGTTGGCGTCCTTCGCCAGGAATCTCCGTCGCTACGACGAAGCCGTCCACAATGGACTTGCGCTGGTCTGCAGCTCGGGCAAGGTCGAAGGCGCCGTCAACCGCATCATTCTGTGGAATCGAATTTTGTCAAGTTGGTGTGCTCGTTTGAGCAGTTCAGTGGGCCACTCACGTTGCGGTGCGGTGTCTGGGACGGTGAGCCCGCGGGCCCGTTCGACCTCGTGGAGTTCGGGCGTCGTCAGGGCGCAGACGAGGATGTTGACGCCAGCGGTGCGCAGCGCGGTCATTTCGTCGGTGAGCCAGTCGCCGCCTCGGGGTTTGGCCATGGTGCTGAGCTGTCCGGGGCCGGGTTGGTCGACGGTGAACAGGGTGGGGCGCATGTGTTGCGGGGCCTACTTTCTGGTTGCTGGCAGCACGGTCAGGGGTAGTTGGGCGCGCAGTTGCCGAGGCGTCGGTCGGGTCGACCGGTTTGGTGAACCCGGTGCCGGTCTCCTTGCGGTCACCGGCGCTCCGGGGCGAACGGAACGTTCAGTGCCAGGCCCCGCCGCGTCACGGCCAGGGCCTCACCGATGAAGCTGATACCGATGGAGAGCTGGATGGGGCGTGCCTCGGCGCGCATGCCGAGCTTGTCGGCCAGCAGGGCGTAGGCGAACATCACGACCAGTGAGCCGATGATCGCCACGAACGTCCGGCCGCGGTAGCGCTGCCAGAGGAGGCCGCGCTTCTCGTACACCACGACGAAGGTGCCGCGCAGGTAACCGACGACGAGACCGAGGACCGCACCGCCGATCAGCCGCTTGATCACGATGGCGATCAGGACCACGACGATAATCGCCGCCAGGACCCAGCCGTTCACTGCCGCACCTCCCGTATTTGGCATTGCCGTGCTAATTTATCATGGCATGGTTGTGCTATAAAAGCAGCATGCCGAAGATCGTTGATCCGTTGGAACGCCGGCGTGCGGTGGCCGACGCCGTCCACGTCGTGGTCGCCCGTGAGGGCCTGGAGGCGGCCTCGCTGCGCAATGTCGCCGAGGAGGCCGGCCTGGCGATCGGATCGATCCGGCATTACTTCACCGACCACGACGAGCTGATGATCTTCGCATTGCAGGAGCTCGGCCGGCGAGTCGGTGAGCGGGTCTGGACGCACGCCGACTGGCTGCTGGGGGAGACCGGCAGCGGCCGCGGTGATCGGCGCCGGCGCACTGAGGACCTGCTCGCCGAGTTCCTGCCGCTGGACGCGGTGCGCCGCGACGAGCTGGTGCTCTGGCTCGAGTTCGTGGTGGCGGCCCGGACCCATCCGCCGCTGCTCCGCCACGCCGACGAGATCCAGCAGGCCCTGCACGGGCTGGTGCTGCGGACCCTGCAAGGCGCTCAGCAGGCCGGCGGCCTGCCTGCTGATCTGGATGTGGAGCTGGAAAGCGTCCGGTTGCGGTCGCTGCTGGACGGCCTCGGCATGCAGGCCACCCTGTTCCCCCATCGGTTCCCGCCGGAGCTGCAGCAGGCGGTGGTCCGCCGTCACCTGGACTCGCTGGTCGCCGCGCCCCCCGCCACGCCGGGGCCGGACGCGTCGTAAAGGTCCGGTAGGCGACGTACAGTTGGCTCTCGAAGGCGCGGGCCGGCACGAGTGTGCGGGCAACGATCTGCCACGGTTCCATCAGCGCGGTCGGTACGACCAGCAGCTGCGTCCCGGCCAGCGCGTGCGCCCGGACCAGTTCCGGGAACTCGACGTCGTAGCAGCTTCGGCGGACGCACCGTCAGCCGGATCAAGAAGTCCGACGGCAGCGTCACGCTGATCTCCCCGTACGGCAACGACTCCACCGCCCAAGCCTTCACCGGCATCGCCTCCGACGGCGCCAAGCTTGCGGTGGACTATCGTAGGCCTCATGAACGGCGGCTTCGACCTGTATGAGGAAGTCGCCGCCGGTGTGCGCGACACCGACGGAGCATGGCGGTTCATCCGCCGCTTCGCCAACCACTATGCGCGTCCGATTATCGCCGGTGACGGCTGCGGCGACGACGAGCTGCGCGAGGCGCAAGCCCGGCTTGGTTTCTCGCTACCGGCTTCGCTGCGCGATGTGTACGCGTTGATCGGCCGACGCGATGACCTCACCCGCAACCAAGACCGCATGCTTACTCCAGAACAGCTGCACATCGACGACACAGGACAAGTTCTCGTGTTCCGCGTGGAGAACCAAGCCGTGGCGCAGTGGGGAATTCCGATCTCAAGGCTGACCGAGCCCGATCCGCCCGTCGTGTTCCAGCTGCAGTCGGCCCCGTCGGCGGAATGGGTGTGGCGGCCGTTCTTGGACCGTGTCTCGCTGGCGGGCGTCGAGATGGTGCTGTCGGAATGGATGCTGTCCGGCGATATCGCTGACAACCGCGAGCTCGACGACGAAGCGCTGCGATCCTTGGATAAGACGTTCCGAAGACTGCCGATGCCGGACTACCCACTTTGGGCGGAGCCCGACGGCAGACCGACGCGCTGGTTCAGCGCGCCAGAGGCAATCCTCCGCGACGACGCTGGCCTCTGGTTGTGGGTGCGCGCGGCCACTCCGGAGGCGCGTGCCGCAGTGCGGCACGCGCTGCCCGGCGAGTGGATGATGCACGAAAGCTAGGCGTGGCCAGCGCTGCGCCACATACCCGACCGCAGCCTGCGCGGACAGAGCCCAAGACGATCCGATGCCAACCTGCCGCGCCAACAGTCCCGCGACCTCCACACGGTCGTCCAGTCGCCGGCACAACGCGTAGCTCTCGAACTCACAGACACAGACATGAGGCCAGCGACTCAGAGCCGAATCTGACAAACAAACCAGCTCTCGATCTCGCCAACGAAACCAATGCCCTGTTCGATGCTCTGGCGGTGTGCGTGCGGTCAGGAGCATGCGCCGAGGAGCAGCTCCAACACCGATGCTTAACGGGCGGCTCCGCCGAGATGATGCGCGATGATGAGGGTCAGTGCTGCAATCTGTCCAGGTCAACGACGGTGACGAGGTTTTGGAACCCCACAGGCGCGGGGCGCCGTCGACGTGGATGGTGAAGTACCAGTCGCCGCGGGCGATGGCGGCCATCCGGCCGACGGGCTCATGGCGCCGGGATCCGCCCCCAGCGCCGCGGTCAGGGCGAGGTCTTCGTCGCCGTATGGCCGACGTTCAATCCCCGCGGCCCATCGTATGTTCTTCGACCGCTGCCGGCAGTGCTCAGGACACCGGAGTGTTCGCGTCTCGCCAGGCGATCCGGTCGTAGCCGAACGCCAGGCAGGCGTTGCGCAGCGGACCGGGGACGTTGTCCATCTCAGCACGCAGCACGAACTCTCCATCGATGTTGTACAGCGACAGCAGCACCATGACGTGCGGCCGCGGCGGCGGCAGCGGCGCCTTGATACGGGCCTGCGCGGCGGTGGTGACGACCAGCGTGCCGCCCCACTGCGGCGGTTCGGCGTCGAGTGTGCCGAACAGCAGCAGGCGTTCGAGGTGCCGGGCGGCGAGCAGGTCCAGCGTCACCAGTTGGTGGCCGTTGCGGTCGGCGACGACCAGCGGGCCACCGGTGGTGGCGGCCGGGCCGGTCCGGCCCAGCACCGCGGAGTAGCCGGAGCGCAACTGATAAGCGCAGCCCAGGAAGAACCGGTTCGCTGCGGGCCAAGCCGCCTCGAAGGTGAGTGCGCCGATCCCGGACTGCAGTCGGGTCAGCATGACGGTCGGCTGCTGCGGGGTCAGCATGGTCGGCGCCGACGGGTCGGTCCGGCGCGGGGTGAACGCGGCAGTAGGCCGCCGCGCCGGAACCGGATGCGGCTCCGAGGGGAAGACCGGCTCCGGCTCGGGTGCGGACAGGTCCAGTGACGTGGACGGTGACCGGCTCGGCTCGGGTGCGGACAGGTCCAGTGACGTGGACGGTGACCGGCTCGGCACGGGTGGTGGCGGGTCCGGGGCGGTGGGCGGGCGCGGTGGCCGACGACCGGCGAAGAAGTCGCGGACCGCGGACACCGCGGTCGCCTCGTCCGCCGTCACCTCGGCCGCCGGGCGGCGACGGTGCCGCAGCCACGGCAGATCGGTCCTGAGTGGACGGTCTGCGGGCCCGCTCACAGCGGAACGCCGTAGTCCGCGGCGATCTGGGCGATGCCGCCGGCGTACGCGTCGCCGAGCACCTTGAACTTCCATTCGCGGTTGTGCCGGTACAACTCGCCGAGCGCCAGGCCGGTCTCCTGGGTCAGCCCGGCCGCGAGATCCTCCGACCGGACCAGTTCGACGTTGTCGTCGAGATTGAGCACGCGGACCGAGCAGGAGCGCAACTGACCCAGCGACCGGCGTTGGACGGCGCCTTCGTTGATGTAGAGGACCACGACGATCCGGGACACCTCGGGCGGCACCCGATCCAGGTCGACTTCGATCTGCTCGCTGTCGGCGCCGAGGACCTGCTCCAACTGCCGCACCGACAGGTCCGACGAGGTGAGCTGGTTGAAGAAGACGAAATGCCGGTCGGACAATGCCTTCGTCGTGGCGTCGCACAGGATGGCCGCCACGACGAGGTTGTCGGCGAGCGTGCGCTCGGCGCCGGCGACGAACCGCACGCCGATCACCACGCCGCGCAGCCCGGGAATCTCCCGGGTCAGCCCGACGTTGGCGCCCCGCCTCATCGGCGTCATGGCAGGTCCAGGTCGGAGCCGGAGAACTTGGTTCGCAGGAAGTTCCCCTGGATCAGCAGCGCATCGGCATCCTGGCTGCGCACGGCGACCAGCACGTCCGACACCGACTGCTGGAGGATCTCGAGTTGCTCCAGCAGGGCCTCGGTCGGCTGCGGGCGTTGCCGCGCGGCGTCGTCCAGCGCCAGATAGGTGTGCAACGTCGTGGGCAGATAATCCTCCAGGGTGCCGCGGACGAGCACGACGGCCTGCACGTCCAGTGGCCGGATCTGTGCGGTGCCGACGATTTCCCGCAGCGTATCGGTGAGCCAGCGGGCGCGAGTGACCGCACGACCGGGCAGCCGGCCCGCGTTGCGGTTGATGAAGCGCTCGGCATCCGTCAGCCGGCGCAGCATCGCCACCGGATCGTCCTCGGGGTCGGGGCCGTCCGGAATGCGCGCCGGAGACCCGGCATCGGACTCACGCCTGAACCATCGCACGGAGCAGTCAGCCGCTTTGCTCGTTCCGCCGGACGCGTTCAAGGTAGGGCTTCGCCCGCTCGATTTGCCCCTCGATCGCCTGGACAGTCTGCGCCATGGACTCCACCGCCTGGGCCCGGAACGTGTCGACCGCGTCCATCGTAGCGAAGACGTTGTCGAAGGCGGCCTGCAGCCGGGCGAGGTCGATCGTGGACGTCGCTGCCTGCTCGTTGATGGCCGCGCCCTGCATCCGCAACTGCTGCGCGGTTGCCTCGATGAGGTTCGACGTCGTGGTGCTGAGTGCGGTGATCTGATCGAGAACGATTTTCTGACGGGCGAGCGCCTGCGAGACCATGACCGCGATCCGCAGCGCCGCGATCGTGGTGGTCTGCGCCCGGTCGACGCCCCGGATCAGCTCCAGGTTGTTCCTGCGGATGAGGTCGAGGGCCATGTAGCCCTGCACGTTGACCGCCATCTGGGTCATGATGTCCTGCCGGCGCTGCCGGATGGGGAACAGCACGTCGGCGCGCAGCGTGGCGGCGTCCTCGTCGTTGCCCGCTGCCTCCAGTGCCGCGACCTTCTCCTCCACGGCCTGGTCCAGGGCGGCGGCGAGCTCGTTGTACTCACCGAGCCGCCCCATCGTGGCCCACATGTTGGCCTTCTCGTTCTCGATCGCCGCATTGTCCTTGCGCAGGTCGTTCTGCCCGGCGTCCAAGGCCTTGATGATGGCGTTGAGGTGGGACTGCGCGGACTGGTACTTAGCGAAGTAGCGGTCGATCTTGTCGCCGCCGGGCAGCCACTTCAGCAGCTTCTTCACGCCGGTCAGGTCCGACCGGCTCGGGTCGAGCTCGGTGATCGTGTGGCGCAGATCGATCAGCGTGTTCGAGACGCGGGTCTGTGCGTCGTCGCGTTTGGCGCCCCGGCCCATCGCGGCAGCGGGTCGTTCGAGCATCCGGTTGGACATCTGGGCGGCGGTGCGCATGTCCCGATCGCCCATCGTGGTGATCGACTCGACCTTCTTGGTGAACTCCGGCGACCTGGTGTCGAGCGCCGCGAGTTCGTTGACGAAGGTGGCCGCCTTGGCCCGCAGTTCCTGTTGCTTCTGTGTCGGCACGGGTACCGCGCCCGCGGCCTGCTGTGGCTCGACGACCACAACCGGCGCGGGCGGGGCCAGCACGAGGGCGCCGCCGCCCAGATCCAGCTCGGACATTCCTGGGTCAGCTCCTTTCAGCCGACCCGCACACCGAAGTCGGTGGCGATGCCGTGCAGTCCGGACGCGTAGCCCTGGCCAACCGCTCGGAATTTCCACTCGCTGTTGTGCCGGTAGAGCTCGCCGAAGATCATCGCGGTCTCGGTGGACGCGTCCTCGGTCAGGTCGTAACGAGTGAGTTCGGCGCCGCCGTCCTGGTTGACCACCCGGATGAACGCGTTGCGCACCTGGCCGAACGACTGCCCACGCTGGTCCGCGTCGTAGATCGAGACCGCGAAGACGATCTTCGCACACTCTTCCGGGACCGTGGCGAGGCTGACCAGAATCTGCTCGTCGTCGCCGTCGCCACCGCCGGTCAGGTTGTCGCCGGTGTGCTCGACCGTGCCGTCCGGGCTCTTGAGGTTGTTGAAGAAGACAAAGTGCTGGTCTGATAGGATCTTGCCGGTGCTGCCGAGCATAAGTGCACTCGCGTCGAGGTCGAAGTCGGCGCCTGTGGTCGCCCGTTCGTCCCAGCCAAGGCCGACCACCACCGACCGCAGGTTGGGTGCCTGCTTGGTGAGCGACACATTCCCGCCCTTGGTCAGGCTGACCGACATTGCATCCCCCTCGTACTGTGATCTCCGGAAGCCCCGCGTACGGTTCGCAGCCTAACGAACCATTTGGTCAGAGTGCATACCCAAACGGCTGAAATTCCCGTCTTGCGGCATGACAGCCGTTACTGTCGTGGCCCAACGGCAGACAAGCACGAACAGAGTCATGGATAAGAGTGGAGATCTGGTAATGGGCGTAAGTCTGAGCAAGGGTGGCAACGTCTCGCTCACCAAGCAGGCCGGTCCGGCCGGGCTCACGGCCGTCACGGTGGGTCTGGGCTGGGACGCCCGGACCACGACCGGCGTCGAGTTCGACCTCGACGCGTCGGCCATCGTCGCCGGCGCCGACGGCCGGGTGCTTTCCGACAAGCACTTCGTGTTCTTCGGCAACCTCAAGAGCCCGGACGGCGCGGTCGAGCACACCGGCGACAACGTGACCGGCGAGGGCGACGGCGACGACGAGCAGATCAATGTCCAGCTTTCGGGCCTTCCGGCCGAGGTGGACAAGATTGTCTTCTCTGTCTCGATCTACGACGCGGAGCAGCGTGGGCAGTCGTTCGGCCAGGTGCGCAACGCGTTCATCCGGGTGGTCAACCAGGCCGGCGGTGCCGAGCTCGCCCGTTACGACCTGAGCGAGGACGCGTCCACCGAGACCGCGATGATCTTCGGCGAGCTCTACCGGAACAGCGGCGAGTGGAAGTTCCGAGCGGTTGGCCAGGGCTACGCGTCCGGGCTGCGCGGCATCGCCACCGACTACGGCGTCAACGTCGCCTGAGCATCGTGAATCCGACATTCTTCAGGACGTTCGGCTGGGCGCTGTCCGTAACCGTGCTTGCGCTCGCCGCCTCGTTGGTGCTCGGCGGTCCTGAAGTATTTGTGATCGTCGCTGTCCTGTGTGTGCTGGAAGTGTCCTTGTCGTTCGACAACGCCGTGGTCAACGCCACGGTGCTGGGCCGGATGAGCCCCTACTGGCAGCGGCTGTTCCTGACCGTGGGCATTCTCATCGCGGTGTTCGGGATGCGGCTGGTGTTCCCGCTGGTGTTGGTCGGCATCACTGCGCAGATAGGCCCGGTCGAGGTCATCCGGCTGGCCTTGAAGGGCGGCGAGCAGGACGAACCGGGCACCTATGCCTACCTGCTGCACCAGGCGCACCCCAGCATCGCCGCGTTTGGCGGGATGTTCCTGCTGACGCTGTTCCTCGGGTTCGTCCTGGAGGACCGGCCGGTCCGGTGGCTGAAGTGGCTGGAACGGCCGCTGGGCCGCATCGGCCGGCTCGACCAGGTGTCCGTGGTCATCGCGCTGGGTGCGCTCGTCATCGCGGCGACGACCCTGACCGACGACGCCGGCACCGTGATGGTCGCCGGTGTCCTCGGTATCAGCACCTACGTGCTGGTCAATGCCCTAGGCGAACTGTTCGAGAAAGAAGGCGGCGGCGATGAGCCGGCCGGCATCCACGGCGACGCCGCCGGCGTCGATGTGTCGCTGTCCAGCGGCAACAGCGTCACCCAGGTGGCGGGCAGGGCCGCGTTCTTCCTGTTCCTCTACCTCGAGGTGCTCGACGCGTCGTTCTCCTTCGACGGTGTCATCGGCGCGTTCGCGATCAGCCAGAATATCTTCGTCATCGCCGCCGGCCTCGGCGTCGGAGCGATGTACATCCGGTCCTTGACGGTGTTCCTGATCCGCAAGGGCACCCTGCAGGAATACGTGTACCTGGAACACGGCGCCCACTGGGCGATCGGCGCGCTGGGGGTCATCCTGCTGGTCGGCATCGGCCACGAGGTGCCCGAGATCATCACCGGTCTGGTCGGTGTCGCCTTCATCGCCGCGGCCTTCATCTCGTCGGTGGTGCGCAACCGGCGGGGCGGCCTGGCCGCCGCCGCGGAACAGCGCCGCGAGATGCTCGTGGGCAAACCCTAGGAGATCTCATGCCGATCGACTACACCAAGCGGCCCGCGCAGCCACCCGCCGCTCCGGCGCCGGGGGCCGCTCCGGCCGCTCCGGCCAAGGTGACGCTGACCAAGGCGGCGCCGAAGGTCTCGCTGGCCAAGCAGGGCGCCCCCGCGGGCGTGCTGCGGGTCAATCTCAACTGGAACGCCCGGCCTGAACAGGCCGGGCGGACCGGCCTGTTCAACCGCCAGCCAGCCGGCATCGACCTGGACCTCGGCTGCCTGTACGAGTACAGCGACGGTTCCAAGGGTGTCGTGCAGGCCCTGGGCAACAGCTTCACGGACGAGCACACGTTCGGCCGTGAACCGATCTGCTGGCTCGACGGCGACGACCGCAGCGGCGCCGGCACCGGCGGCGAAAACCTGTTCGTCAACCTCCGTCACCAGGCCGTCATCCGCCGCATCCTGGTCTTCGCGTTCATCTACGAAGGGGTGCCGAATTGGGTCGCCGCGAACGCGGTCGTCACGTTGTTCCCGGTCAGCGGCCCGCAGGTCGAGATCCGGCTCGACGAACCTGACCCGGCAGCGATGATGTGCGCGATCGCCCTGCTCGAAGGCGACGGCACGGGGATCTCGGTCCGCCGGGAGGTCCGCTACGTCCGCGGTGGTCAACAGTTGCTCGACCAGACCTACAACTGGGGCATGCGGTGGGCCACCGGTCGAAAGTGACCATTGACGCGAAAGGGAGGTACGCATGAGCGTAAGCCTGCAAAAAGGCCAGACGGTGTCGCTGTCGAAGGCCGGTGGACCCGCGCTGACCAAGGTGCGGATGGGACTCGGCTGGGACGCGGTGAAGAAGCGCGGGTTGTTCGGAGCGCGGAAGACACAGGACATCGATCTCGACGCGTCGTGTCTGCTCTTCGACCGTGGCGGCGCGCTGGTCGACCAGGTGTGGTTCCGGCAGTTGCGCAGTGCCGGCGGCGCGGTTCAACACACCGGCGACAACGTCACCGGTGCCGGTGAGGGTGACGACGAGAGCATCATCGTCGATCTGCCCGCGTTGCCGACGACGGTGCAGACCTTGGTGTTCGTGGTGAACTCGTTCACCGGCCAGAGCTTCGCGCAGGTGGAGAACGCCTACTGCCGGCTGGTCAACGAGGTCAACGGCGCGGAGCTGGCCCGATATGACCTGTCCGGGTCCGGGCCGCATACCGCGCAGGTGATGTGCAAGGTCGCCCGCGACAGGGACGGGTGGGCGATGACCGCCATCGGTGCCAAGGGGACCGGTCGGACATTCCGGGACCTGCTTCCTGTTGTCGCTGGTCACCTCTGAGAGCGACTGGTGCGCCATTTTGCCCAGCTGCCGGCGGCTGAACGTCGCCGGCTCTTCGCTCTCCCGCCGCTGGAGTTCGCCCGCACGGCCGACCCCGCTACGCTGGCCGTCGGGCTGGGCGCAACGCTCTACATGCCCGGAACTCGGCCGCGCTTGGCCGACGACCTGCAGCGGCTTGCGCTCCTCGGGGTCCTCAGCGCCGTGATCTGCCTGGAGGACGCGATCGGTGACGCGGAGGTTGCCGACGCCGAGCGCAACGTCGTCGCCCAGCTCCGAGACTGTGCCGCCCGTCCGGGCGCCGTACCGCTGGTATTCGTGCGGGTCCGCCGGCCTGAGCAGATCCCGGCGCTTGTTGAGGCGCTCGGGGCGGATGCCCACATCCTGTCCGGGTTCGTCCTGCCGAAGTTCACCGACCTCAACGGCGCCGCGTTCCTCGACGCGCTCGCCGACACCGCAGCGGAGCACGAGCACCCGCTCCTCGCGATGCCGGTCGTCGAGTCGGCCGAGGTCATCCACAAGGAGACCCGCCTCGACACGCTGAGCGGCATTCGCGCCCTGCTGGCCAAGCACCGCAGCAACATCCTGGCGGTGAGGCTCGGGGCGACCGATTTCGCCGCCGCCTACGGCATCCGGCACGGCCCGACGCTCACGGTGTACGACGTCGGAGTTCTCGCCGACGTCATCACCGACGTGGTCAACCTGCTGGGCCGGGCCGACGGTTCCGGCTACGTGGTGACCGGCCCGGTGTGGGAGTACTTCACGCCGGACCTCGACGGGCTATACCGCGAGACGGCCCTCGACCTGGCCAACGGGTTGATCGGCAAGACGGTCATCCACCCCCGCCACCTCCCGGTGGTGCACGCGCTCATGGTCGTCACCGCCGAGGAGTACGCCGACGCCATGGACATCCTGAAATCGAACGGTGAGGACTGGGGTGCGCGTGCGTCGAGCTACGGCAACAAGATGAACGAGTCGAAGCCGCATCGTGCCTGGGCGGAGCGGGTGCTCAGCCGGGCGGCGGCGTTCGGCGTGGCCGCTGAGAACATCGGCGTGGACGACCTGCGCCAGGCCCAGACGTCCACGTGAACGGCACCGGGCACCCCACCCCCTGGGCCGGCCGCTGGGTCACCGAGCGGCTCGGCGTGACGATACGGACCACGGCTTCGCCGGTCGGGCTCACCGTCGCGGACCTGGTCGGGCTGGCGCTGCGGCGCAACCCGCGCCGCGCGCATCTGCTCGTCTCGACCGTGCTGGGCAAGCACGTCCCGGCCGATCCGCGGCTCGTCCTCGGTGCCGGCCTGCTGCTGGGCGCGCTCGTCGGTGACCTGCTGCGCGGAGCCTCGACGCCAGCCGCCGAGCTCGGCACGCAGCTGCGGACCGCCCTCACGCCGCAGGATCCGGGGCGGGCCGCGGCTGCGGCGGCGTTGCCGGCGGCGGTGCCGATCGGCGCCGAGTCCGCTGTGGTCATCGGCTATGCCGAGACGGCCACGGGACTCGGGCACGCCGTCGCCGACGCCCTCGGCGGCGCCGTGTGCCTGCACTCGACCCGCCGGGCCGTGCCCGGCATCGCGCCGCTGGGTGGGTTCACCGAGGAGCACTCGCACGCCACCGAACACCTGCTCCTGCCCACCGACCCGGCCGTGGTCCTCAACGACCTGCCGTTGGTACTGGTCGACGACGAACTGAGCACCGGAACCACCGCGTTGAACACCATCGCGATGCTGCACCGGCTCCGGCCGCGCCGGCGGTACGTCATCGCCACGCTGGTCGACATGCGATCGCCGGCCGACCAGCAGCGGATGGCGCAGGCGGCCGCTGCGCTCGACACCCACATCGAGGTCGTGGCACTGGTCAGCGGTGGCCTGGCGTTCGCCGACACACACGTGCCGGTCGACGTGCCACCGGTAGGCGTGCCCCGGCGGGGGACGGTCGAACAACTCGCCGTCGACTGGCCCGCCGGGCTGCCGGAGACCGGCCGGCACGGCTTCACCCCCGCCGATCGCGCCCGGCTCGACGCGGTCATCACCGACATCGCCGCCAAGATTCCCGTTGACACCGGCCCGCTGCTCGTCCTCGGAACTGAGGAGCTGATGTACACACCGCTGCGCCTCGCCGCCGCACTGGCCGACCGCCTCGGCGACGTCCGATTTTCGACCACCACCCGCTCGCCGGCCGTGGTGGTCGACGATCCGGGATACCCGCTGCGCAGCCGCCTGGTCTTCGCCGCCCACGACAACCCGTCGGACGGCGGCGAGCGCTTCGCTTACAACGTCGATGCGCCCACCGTGCTCGTCGTCGTGGACCCGGCCGGTGACACCCCGGCACTGCACGGTCCCGGCGGCCTGCTGGCCGCGTTGAGCGCGGTCGCGGATCGGGTCCTGGTCGCAAGGGTCGGAGCGCAGCGGTGAATGCTCCGCTGCGGGGACCGCGGTTCGGGTCCTACAAGCCCGACGAGGTCGCGTGGCTCCTCACCGACTTGTCCCACGTGGTGCTGGAGGCGCCCGCCGAGGAACGCGAGGAGGCGATCCAGTCCGGCCAGGCCCACTACGCCGAATCGCTGCCGGTGGAGTATCAGCCGTCCGACGAGTACCAAGCACTGTTCCACGCGGCGCTCGACGCGACCGCACACCGGATCGCCCACGACGTGGGCGTCGTGGCCGAGCAGATTCTGCGCCACCGCGGCGACGACGCCGTGCTCGTCTCACTGGCCCGGGCGGGCACCCCCATCGGCATCCTGATCCGCCGCTGGATCCAGCAGCGGTACGGGCAGACGCTGCCGCACTACAGCGTCAGCATCGTGCGGGGACGGGGACTGGACAATGCCGCCATGCGGTACATCGCCACACAGCACCGTCCGGCCGACGTGATGTTCGTGGACGGCTGGACCGGCAAGGGTGCGATCACCCGCGAGCTGATCGCGGCGCTCAATCGGCTGCGCGAGACCACCGGGCTCAGCTTTCCGCCCGACCTCGCGGTGCTCGCGGACCCGGGCGGATGCGTCCGCTTCTACGGCAGCCGCGACGACTACCTGATTCCGTCGGCGTGCCTCAACTCGACCGTGTCCGGCCTGGTGTCGCGCACCGTGCTCAACGACGCCCTCATCGGTCCCGACGACTTCCACGGCGCCAAGTACTACGCGCACCTGGCCGCCGACGACGTGTCTGCGCTGTTCCTCGACGCGGTGACCGCGCAGTTCGCTGCCGTCGACGTCACGGTCGACCACGACCGGCCGGAGGACCGGTCACCGACCTGGGCGGGATGGCGGACGGTCGAGCGGATCAGCGCCGAATACGGCATCGGCGACGTCAACCTCGTCAAGCCGGGCGTCGGCGAGACGACCCGGGTGCTGCTGCGCCGGGTGCCCTGGCGGGTGCTGATGCGCGCGGACGCCGTCGCGGGGCTCGGGCACGTGCGACTCCTCGCCGAGCAGCGCGGAGTCCCGATCGACGTGGTGGACCACCTGCCCTACTCCTGCATCGGGCTGATCCGGCCCCACGCCGGGTGACGTGTGCCGTGCGACCTTCCGTGACCGTCGCGTCCGATCTGGACCGGACACTCATCTACTCGCGGTCGGCGATCGGGCCGGACGCCGAGGAGGATCAGCTGCATCTGGTCGAGATGTACGAGGGCCGGCCGCAGTCGTTCTACACGCGCAACACCCACCGGCTTCTCGAAGCATTGCGGACGGTGGCCGAATTCGTGCCGGCGACGACCCGGACCGTCGCGCAGTATCGCCGGATCACCTGGGCGACGGAGCCGGCGTACGCGGTCACGTCCAACGGCGGCCGGATCCTTGCCGACGGGCGGGTCGACGACGACTGGTCGGCATGGATCGCGGGTGTGCTGGCGCAGGAGTGCGCGTCGTTCGCCGAGATCGGCGAGCACGTTCGCACGGCCGCGAACCAGGAGGGCGTCCGTGGCTGGCACGAGGCCGACGGAATGTTCCACTACACGGTGGTGGACAGCGCCAGGCTTCCGTCCGGCCTCATCGCCGACCTGACGGGCTGGTGCGGCGAACGCGGCTGGACCGTCTCGATGCAGGGGCGAAAGCTCTACTGCGTCCCGAGGCCGCTGACGAAGGCCGCGGCGGTCGCCGAGGTCCACCGCCGCCGCGGCGGACGCCGCCTGCTGGCCGCCGGCGACTCGATTCTCGATGCGGAACTGCTCGCCAGCGCCGACGCGGCGATCCGCCCGGCGCACGGTGAACTGCACCGCCTCGACTGGTGCTGCCCCGGCCTCACCGTCACCGTGCGCTCCGGCATCCTCGGCGGCGAGGATATCGCCGCCTGGTTCCTGGCCGCCGCCGCGTCGACGGATTCAGGTGTGCCGCAACCACCGTGCGCCGCTCTGAACGCACCATCCGAACCGAACCGGTACGCCCGGCCGACGTGTACGTCGCGCCGATCGACATCAACACCGGACGTACGTACACTCGCACGGCATTGCGTTCGGCCGGCGTGCGGTCAGTACACCGGACCATACTGTCCGACCACTTTCGCCACCGGTCCGGTGGCGGGCGACGAGACTTCCGACCGGGGCGGGGAGAGCACCGGTAGCGCGGGCCCGTGCCGGGGCCGCCGAGACAATGCCTGACGGGATGAGCCGACCAGAGGAGAACGAAGCATGGCCACCGTGCTGGTGAAGGGCCAGAACACCGCGCTCACGGCGAACGACGTGCGGATCGTGGTGGAGGTCGCCTGCCCGACCGACCTCTCGGCGCTGCTGGTGACGAGCGACGACAAGGTGCGCTCCGACGCCGACTTCGTCTTCTACAACCAGCCCGACGGGCCCGGGGTGTCCTGCCGTCAGCCGGGAGCCGCGCAGCCGTGGCACGTCACGGTCAGCACCGGCGCCGTGCCGGCCGACGTGGACAAGGTCCGCATCGTGGTCAGCGTCGACGGTACCGGCCAGCGGTTCGGGCAGGTGGCCCCGCCCGTCGCCCGGATCTTCGACGCGGCCGGAACGGAACTCATCCAGTACGTGATCGGCGGCCTCACGACCGAGAGCATCGTGATCGCGGTGGAGTTGTACCGACGCGGCGGCGCATGGAAGGCCCGGGCCGTCGGGCAGGGATACGCCGGTGGCCTCGCCGACCTCATCCGCGACCACGGCGTGAGCGTCGATGACGCGCCGGCCGCCGCGTCCCAGCCGGCCCCGCCCGCACCCGCCGTGGCGGCACAGTCCGCGCCGACACAGGTGATGGCAGCCCCGGTCGGCGCCGCGCAGCCGCACGGCTACCAGGCGCAGCCCGCGCCCGCGCAGTACGCCCAGCCGCAGCAGCCGGCGCCCGCGCAGTACGCCCAGCCGCAGCAGCCGGCGGAGCAGCCGCTGGGCAGGCCGGGTGCCCCGGTGAGCCTGACCAAGGGCCAGCGGGTCTCGCTGCGCAAGCAGGACGGCTCGGCGCTCACCCTGGTCCGGATGGGTCTGGGCTGGGACCCGCTGCGTAGGCGCAGCCTGTTCGGCAACCGCGAGGCCAGCATCGACCTGGACGCCTCGGCCATCCTGTTCGCCGGCCACCAGGCGGTGGACATCGCCTTCTTCAACCAGTTGCGCACCAAGGACGGATCGGTCGCCCACACCGGCGACAACCGTACCGGTGACGGCGATGGTGACGACGAGTCCATCCTTGTCGATCTGACCCGCGTGCCCGCGCACGTCACGACGGTCATCTTCGTGGTCACCTCCTACGAAGGGCACACCTTCCAGCAGGTCGAGGCCGCGTTCTGTCGGCTGGTCGACGAGACGACCCGTGCGGAACTGGCCCGCTATACGCTTTCCGGCGGTGCCCCGAGCACAGGAATGGTCATGGCCAAGGTCTACCGGGACGGCAACTCCTGGAAGATGATGGCGATCGGCGAGCCCGTGCAGGGCAAACAACCTCTGGAACTGCTCCCCGTCCTGGGCCGTTTCATGTAGCCGTGCTGTATCCGGTTCGTCGGTTCCAGGAGGGAACGTGACGCTGGTCCTGGTCAAGGGGCAGAACGCGCCTTTGGTCGCAAGCCGGCTCAGGGTGACCGTCGACGCTGCCGTCGCGGTCGACCTGTCCGCTGTACTGCTCGCGGCTACGGGGCAGGTCAGGTCCGACGGAGACGTCGTCTTCTACAACCAGCAGGAGGGCGCGGGGGTGTCCTGGCTGCCGCGCGACGGCGGCGGGGCGCAACGAGTCGAGGTCGACCTGTCCGCGGTCCCGGCCGACGTGGTGCGCATCCTCGCGGTGGTCAGCCTGGACGGCCTCGTCGAGACCTTCGGTGGCGGCCCGGCACCGGTGGCCCGGATCGCCGACATGACCGGCGCGGAGCTGGCGACGTTCCTCGTCGACGGGCTGGGCGCGGAGCGCGCGGTGATCGCCTGGGAGCTCTACCGCCGCGGCGACAGCTGGAAGATGCGGGCCGTCGGCCAGGGCTATTCGGGCGGTCTCGGGGAGTTGTTGACGGTTCACGGGGTGAACGTGGAGCAGGAGGAGCCGCCGCCCACCCCGGCCGGGTCGCACCAGGCGGCGCCGACCATGCCGGGCACGCCGGTGGACGGGGTTGCGCAGGAGCGCCTCTACGAGCAGGTTTGGGGCATTTTCGAGGACGCGGCCCGCTCGGCGTACGCGCTGCGGTCCGCCATCGGTTACGCGGCCCAGCGCCACGACGACGAGGTCAGTGGACTGCTGGCCGATCCACGCTCCCGCAACTCCCCGGCGACTGCCGCGGCCCGCGCCGAAGCGGACCGCAGGCACGACGAGTTGGTGCGCCGCGCCGAGTCGGACCACCAGCGGGACGTCGCGCACCTCCTCGGCGAGCTGCGCGGCCTGGCGGACGGGCTGCCGGCGCCGATGGCGGGCTGGGACAGCCCGGCATGGCGGGGATGGCGCCCGCCCGAGACGGCGGCGACGGCGATCCGGATCGGCGAACTGCACCTCCCGGAGGCTCCGGAGCTGCGAATCCCCCTGCTGTTCCGGCTGCCGCTGATGCGTGCCGTGTGGGTCGATTCGACCGGCGCGGATCGGACGGCCGCCGTGTCGGCAGCCCGCTCGATCGTGGTCCGGCTGCTCGCCGCCCACCCGGCCGGCGGGTTGAGCGTCCTGGTGGCGGATCTCGCGGGCAGGGGTGCCGCCCACACATTCGATCCGGCCGGCGCGCCGGGCTCCGGGCCGCTGTCCACCCCGGTCGCCACGACGCCCCAGCAGCTCAGCGCGCTCCTCGACGATCTGGTCAACCGCGTCGACCTGATGCAGATGGCGATGCGCGTGGGCGGGGCGGGGACGGTGCCGGGCATGATCGACGGTGGCCGCCGGTTGCTGGTGCTGCACGACTTCCCGTACGGGTTCGACGAACGCTCGCTCGCCCAGCTTCAGTACCTGCTCAACGAGGGGCCACGGGCGGGCGTCCATCTCCTGATGGTCGCCGATCCGGTCGACTCCTCCTCGCTGGGTCCGCTGGTCTCGGCGGTGTGGCGCTCGATGTCCCGGGTGCCGGTCGTCCCCGGCGACGACATAGGGGATCCCTGGGTGGAGCTGACGTGGACCTTCACCCCGGACACGCCCATCGGCAACTCCGCCGTGGATGAGATCCTGACCCGCCTCGCGCGCCGGGCGGACAACCGGTGAACCGGACGGCGGAATCGAAGCATTCGGCGCCATGCGTGCGGCGTCGCTACACCATGATCGCAGACGTGACGTCGTTGGTAGCCGAGGAGATCACGTGGTTCAGACATTCACTCGGGGGCAGAAAAGCCCGATTTCGTCGTTCACCACCGGAACCGACCTGTACATCGGTGTACAGCTGATCTCTCCGGGTGTGACCTGGGACATTTCCTGTTTCGGGCTGGACGCCGACGACAAGCTGTCCGACGACTCGTACTTCATCTTCTTCAACCAGCCGAAGTCTCCGGAGGGCTCGATCCAGAAGCTGGGCGAGCAGTCCGGTGACACGGACTCCTTCCGGGCGATCCTCGACTCGGTGCCGGAGAAGATCAGCCGGTTGTCGTTCTGCGCGGCGGTCGACGGGTCCGGCACCGCCGGGCAGTTGCAGTCGGGGTATTTCCGGCTCGTGGCGGGCGGCCAGGAGGTGATGCGGTACAGCTTCACCGGCGCCGACTTCGGTCCGGAGCGGGCCATCATCATCTGCGACCTCTACCGCAAGGGCGTCTGGCGGGTCGGCGCGGTGGGTCAGGGATTCAGCGGAGGCCTCGCCGACCTGATCCGCGACTACGGCGGCCAGGTGGACGACGAGCCGCCGGCCGAGGCTCCTCCCGCTCCCGCTCCCGCCCCTGGCTTCGCACCGCCGCCGCCCTCCGGACCCGCTCCCGGCTTCGCGCCGCCGCCCGGGGCGTCCGCCCCGCCACAGCAGCCGGCCGGCTATCCGGGCCAGGGCTATCCCCAACCGGCGCCCACCCAGGGCTTCCCCGCCCAGGGACTTCCGCCGCAGCCGGGGTACCCGCCGCAGCAGCCGGGCTACGGGCAGGCGCCGCCCGGACCGCCGCAGCCGATGCCGGGCGAACTGCTGCCCTCGCAGAGCGAGCGGGTCCAGCCGGGCGTCATGGTCAGCCTGCAGAAGTACCGGGAGGCGCCGACCACCGGCCGGTGGACCAAGCAGAACGGCAAGCTCGTCAAGCTGACGCTGGGGCCGGAGGCGTATGCGCGGCGCGGCTCGATGGTGGCCTACCAGGGAAACGTGGAGTTCAGCTACAAGGGGTCGGGCGGCCTGCGGGCGTTCTTCGACAACGCGGTCACCGGTCAGGGACTCAAGCTGATGACCTGCAAGGGGCAGGGCGAGGTGTTCCTCGCGGAGGACGCCGTCGACCTGCACATCGTCGAGCTGCAGGGCCAGTCGCTCTGCATCAACGCCAACAACATACTGGCCCTCGACGCGAGCCTGCACACGGAGGTTCAGCGGATCGAGAGTCCTGGCATTCCTGGTGGCGGAATGTTCCACCTCCTGGTGTCCGGTCAGGGCACCGTCGTGGTGATGACGCGGGGCACCCCGGTCACCCTGATGTGCCAGGGGCCGACGTTCGCCGACATGAACGCCGTGGTCGCCTGGACGGCCGGGATGCGGGTCTCCGTCTCGACCCAGGTTCGGGTGTCCCGGCAGGTCTACGCCGGCGCCAGTGGTGAATCGGTCGCGCTGCAGTTCATGGGCATGCAGGGCCACTTCGTCGTTGTCCAGCCCTACGAGGTCTGAGGGGGCCGCTGTGCACAGTCCGTTGCTGCAACACTATGGGCAGACGCAGATCCGGGACCGGATGAGCATCCACGGCGGCAAGATGGCCAAGGTGATCATGGCTCCGGGTCAGGATCTGTGGGCCCGCGCCGGATCCATGATCGCCTACGAAGGCCTGATCGACTTCAACCCCAACCCGCCCCAGCTGGGCAACATGGTCCGCTCCTGGGCCACCGGCGAGGGGGTTCCGCTGATGAGCTGCACCGGGCAGGGCGAGCTCTACCTCGCCGACTACGGCAAGGACGTGGTCGTCATCCAGCTCGCCGGCGAGGCGCTGAGCGTCAACGGCAAGAACATCCTCGCTTTCGACACGACGCTGCAGTGGAACATCGAGCGCGTGCGCGGCGTCAGCATGCTCTCCGGGATGGGCATGTTCAACGTCGTACTCCGGGGCCAGGGCTGGGTCGCGCTCACGAGCAAGGGAACGCCGGTGGTGCTGGACACCCGGGAGGCGCCCACCTTTGTGGACACGGACGCCCTGGTCGCCTTCACCGAAGGCCTGAGCATTCAGCCCAAGCGCACCGTTCGCTTCGGCAGCCTGATCGGGCGCGGCTCGGGCGAGGCTTTCCAGCTGGGCTTCTCCGGGCAGGGATTTGTGATGGTCCAGCCGAGCGAGGACGCGCGCCCGAACTTTCAGATGCGGGGTTGAGGAGGCCGACATGTACCAGAGCACGCTGCTGGCCAACGCCGTGGTCGCCGGGAACGAGCGGTTTGCGTTGCAGAACGGGAAGATGCTGAAGGCCATCCTCGGCCCGCAGAGCGGCATGAACGAGTTCTTCGCCCGGAAGGGTGCCATGGTCGCCTATCAAGGCGGCGTCAACTTCGACGCCAGCTACGAGAGCTGGGACTCGCACATCACCCGACGCCTGACCGGTGAGGGCCTCAATCTGATGCGGGTCTCCGGCAACGGCACCGTCTTCCTGGCCAACCAGGCGCAGGACATTCACATCCTCGACCTGACCGGCGACGGCCTGACCGTCGACGGTGCGAACGTGCTGGCGTTCGACACGTCGCTGCACTGGGACATCGTCCGGATCGACTCGCACGTGCAGGTCGCCGGCGCCGGCTCGTACAACATCGAGCTCACCGGCCAGGGCAAGGTCGCCATCACCACGACCGGCGCGCCGTTGGTCATGCGGGTCACGCCCAACAACTACTACTTCGCCGACGCCGACGCGGTGCTGGCCTGGACGTCCAGCCTACAGGTCAACATGCAGGCCGCTGTCACCTCGTCTTCGGTGTGGCGGCCGCGGGGCAACACCGGGGAGAGCTGGCAGATGCAGTTCAGCGGTGACGGCTTGGTCATCGTCCAGCCCGCCGAGCTGCTGCCACCGTTCGACGCGCTCGCCGGCGCCGGTCTTGCCGGGCGGTTCGGGGTCGGGCAGGGCGGCTTCGCCGGCAACAACCCCTTGGGTGGCGCCCGTTGACGACAGCCGTGCCCTTGCCAGCCGCTTTGCGTGGGTGGCGATGGAGGTGCGGCGCCGGGTCCTGGGCGGGGATCCGGCGCCGCCGTGTTCCGTCGCGTTACGTCAACAGCCGTAGCGCCCGTTGGCGGACGTCGATGTAGCGCTCGTGCACCTCCGGGGTGCCGGCGGCGGCGACCTCCTCGGCCGCGACCGGCCACTGCGGCGGCTCGGCACCGCCGGACAGCGCCCAGGCCGCCTGACGTGCCGCGCCGAGCGCGACGTACTCGCCGGGGCTCGGCACGCTCACCGGCGCGTCGAACAGCGCCGGCGCGATCGCCCGTACCGCGCGGGACTTGGCCGCGCCGCCGATCAGCAGTACCCGGTTGACCGGTGTGCCCTGGGCGCGGAGCGCGTCGAGGGCGTCGGCGAGGCCGCCGAGCATGCCCTCCACCGCGGCCCGCGCCAGGTTCGCCGCCGACGCGTTCGCCCGGGTCAGCCCGGCGAGCAGACCGCGCGCGTCGGGCAGGTTGGGGGTGCGTTCCCCGTCCAGGTACGGCAGGAGCGTCAACCCGCCCGCGCCCGGCGGCGCCGAGAGCGCCAACTCGTCGAACTCGGCCAGCGACCGGCCCAGCAGGCCGGCGACCGTGACCAGCACCCGGGCCGCGTTGAGCGTGCACACCAGCGGGAGGAACCGGCCGGTCGCGTCGGCGTAGCCGGCCACCAGCCCGCTCGCGTCGGCGGTCGGAACCTCACTCACCCCGAACGCACATCCCGAGGTGCCCAGCGACACCACCACATCGCCGGGCCGCAGGCCGACGCCGAGCGCCGCGCCCATGGTGTCACCGGTGCCGGCCGCGAGCACCGCGCCGGACGCGGTCTCGCCGACCGTCTCGGCGGGCCCGGCGACCCGGGGCAGCGCCAGGTCCCGGCCGAAGGCGAGCTGCAGCAGGTCCCGGCGGTATTCCCCGGTCGCCGGCGACCAGTACCCGGTGCCGGAGGCGTCGCCGCGGTCGGTCGTCGGCTCGCCCCCGTCCGCGCGCAGCCGGTGGGTGAGCCAGTCGTGCGGCAGCAGCACCGTGGTGGTCCGGGCCGCGAGTTCCGGCTCGGCGCGGGCGAACCAGCGCAGCTTGGTGACCGTGAAGCTGGCCACCGGCACCAGCCCGACCGCGTCGGCCCACGCCTGCGGGCCGCCGAACTCGCCGGTGAGGTCGACCGCGGCGCGCGCCGAGCGGGTGTCGTTCCACAGCAGGGCGGGACGCACTACCTCGCCGGCCTCGTCGAGGCAGACCATGCCCTGCTGCTGCCCGCCGACGCCGATCGCGGCGACACCGTCCAGCAGCCCGGCGCTGGCCTGCTCGAACGCGGCCCACCACAACCGCGGATCGACCTCGGTGCCGTCGGGGTGCGCGGCGCGGCCCTCGCGGAGCACCGCACCGGTGTCCGCGTCGCACACCACGACCTTGGTCGACTGGGTCGACGAGTCGACCCCGGCAACCAGTGTCATCGCACGCCCAGCAGGTGTTCCATGGCCAGTTGGTCGAGACGCTCGAACGCCGTGCCGGCGGCTTCGACCGGGTCGAAGGGGGCGCGGGCGGTCCAGCCGACCGCCCACACTCCAAACGAGAACTTGTCCTGCGGAGTAGGCGTGAAGCCACTCATGGCGGTGCCTCCGTAGTTCGCGGTTGAGGCCGACTTTACGCACACCAACGGAGTTAGTTCAATACCCTTCCAAACCTTCGGCGACGGCGGGGTCGTGGTCCGCGGACAGCATCGGGTTTGTTTGCTCGACGTGCATTGACGTCCCGGCAAGCTGCTCGGTCAGTGACACCACACCACGTTGCCGGGCGCTCTCACCCGTCTCGCTCAGACTTTGCCGCCGAAAACGCCGACTCGCCGAGGAACGTGCGCAGGAATGCGTGCTCCGACTGCAAGGCCCCGGCGGCTCCCGAATGCGCGACCTTGCCCTGAGCGAGGATGACGACGTCCTTGGCGAGGGAGAGGCAGGCCTCGGCGTTCTGCTCGACCATCAGGATGCCGATGCCCGTGGCGGCCATGCGCCCGATGTTGTCGAGAATGGTGTCGAACACGGCGGGCGCCAGTCCCATGGACGGCTCGTCGAGGAGGATGTACTTCGGCCGAGCGGCAAGCGCGCGACCGAAGGCGAGCATCTGCTGCTCGCCGCCGCTGAGTAGGCCGGCCGGCGTCGACCGCCGTTCCTGCAGGATGGGAAACAGCTCGAAGATTTCCCGGATGGATTCGGCCGTCTGCTCGCGTTTGGCCGTGTAAGCGCCCATCCGGAGGTTCTCGAGAACGGTAAGGGGGGCGAAGATCCGTCGACCCTCGGGCACAAGCACCACGCCGTCCCGGACGACGTCGTGCGCCGGCCGGCCGGTGATCGCCCTGCCGTCCACCGTTACCACGCCGCTCGTCGGCCGGTGAAGTCCGGCGATTGCCCGAAGGGTCGTCGACTTGCCTGCGCCGTTGACGCCGATGACGAGCGTGACCGCGCCCGGCTCCACTCGCAACGACACTCCCTGAACCGCCGCAAGCTTGCCGTAGTGCACGTGGAGGTCCGCAACCTCAAGCATCGACAGCCGCCCGCCTTCCCAGGTAAGCCTCTCGAACGGCCGGATGCGCGAGCACGTCGGCCGGCGCTCCGTGAGCGATCTCCTGGCCGAAGTTCATAGCCAACAGCCGGTCGCAGATGGAGACCATCATCTCGACGTCATGCTCCACGAGGATCAGCGTGAGGCCATCGTCTTTCAGCGACCGCAACAAGGCGGCGATCTCGATTCGCTCCTCACGGTTCATTCCGGCGACCGGTTCGTCCAGCAGGAGGACGTCCGGAGTGCCGACGATCGCCCGGGCGATCTCTACACGCCGTTGCTGCCCGTACGACAGTTCGCTCGGATAGTGGAGCTCGGTCCCCTGGAGGCCGACCCGGGCCAGAGCGGCCAACGCGTCGTGCCATCGGGTGGCCTTCTGTCTCGCGGACGGCTGCGACCGTTCGCCGCGGCCGGTGCGGTCGTTGCCGAGGAGCACGTTCTCCACGACCCGCAAGTCTTCGAGCAGGCGTACGGTCTGGAACGTCCGGGCGATGCCACGCCGGCCGAGCGCGTACTGCGCGATGCCTGTGCAGTCCTCGCCGTAGAACACGATGCGTCCCTTGACAGGGTCGACGAACCGTGTCAACGCGGCAAGCAGTGTGCTCTTGCCCGACCCGTTGGGCCCCAGAATGCCGAAGAGCTCGCCTCGCTGGACGGTGAAGGACACATCGTCGACCGCCTTGACCCCGCCGAAGTGCACGGAGAGGCTCTGCACCTCGACGACTGGACCTCCGTCGGGCAGCGATCGTTGGATTTCGGCCGCCGGTCGCGGCGCCGCTGGTGCCTCGGGAACGGCTCCGGCGGCCACGGCGGCCGTACCTCCGGTGCGCCGCCGCCGGTCCCTGATCATGCTTGCGGCTGCTCGGGCGACGCCGGCCGCACCGGTCGGAACCAGTACGGCCGCGACAAGCACGAGCGCACTGTAGATGACCGCCTGCCACGTTTGGAACATGCCGAGATGCGGCGGCAGCCAGGTAAAGATGATCACCCCGACGAGGGTTCCGAGTGACGACTTCCAACCGCCGACGATCACCATGGTCATGGCGACAACGAGTGCGCCGAACTGGATGTTGTCGGGCGTGATCGTGGTGTTCACCCGTACATACATCACACCCGCGCACGCCGCCAGGGCACCGCTGATCGTGAAAGCCATGTGGCGGTAGCGCCGCACGTTGATGCCGAGGGACACGCCCAGCTCCGGGTCGTCGCGTACGGCCGTGGTCGCCCGCCCGAGCCTCCCTCGCTGCAGGTAGACAGCCGTTGCAAGACCGATGCCGGCGAGCGTCGCGAGCGTTGCTGTGCTCACGTCTGCGACAACCCCGTACAGGCCGTCGACTCCGCCGGTCAGTGAGCCGCCGTTGATCGCGACGACACCGACGATCAGATCGAAGGCGAGGGTGGCCATGGCCAGGTACATGCCGTCGAGCCGAGCGCAGACCAGCCCGATCAGCAGGCTGACGAGCGCCCCGGCCAGTACGGCGAGTATGAGGATCAGGAACTGGGGGAGACCGGTACGGATGGTCAAGATGGCCGCGGTGTATGCGCCCACGCCGAAGCAGCCCAGACCCCCGAAGGTGAGGACGCCCCATCGGACCGGTATCTGGATGCTCAGTGCGAGCATCAGAAAGATGAACGTCGACTGGATGAGGATCAGGTTCGACTCGTACCAGACGGTCATGTCCGCCGCACCTCCTTCTTGCCGAAGAGTCCCTGCGGGCGCAGCAGGAGCACGACGAGGATCAGACCAAAGGCGACGGCGTTCACCCACGAGCCGGGCGTGTACGTGTTGATGATTGTTTCCGCCAGTGCGAGGGTGAGAGCGCCGACGACCACACCGGTCATGCTGCCGACGCCGCCCAGCACGACGATCGCGAATCCCTTGATGAGCAGGTTCGTACCCGTCGTCGGCACGACGGCGGCGGATACGTACACCAGCAGCACGCCGGTCAGACCGGCAAGTGCCCCCGAGATCGCCATGATCATGAGCGTCATCCGTCCCCGGTTGACTCCCATCAGCGAGGCGATCTCGGGATCCACTCCAATCGCGCGCATGGCGAGTCCGGAACGTGTCCTCTTGGCCCACACGCCGATGGCGGTCGTCAACGCCAGTGCCAGAATGACGACGTAGATGCGAGTGTTCGTGACGAACGCGCCGAAGACGTCGTACGTCACGGTTCGGTACGTCGTGTTGGACAGCCCGAAAGGCTCACTCAAGGTGTTGCGGGCGATGATGGCGACGAGAAGGCCGTCGAAACCGATGCCTGCTATGAGGATCTGCAGCTCCGCCGACGCCTTGTCGCGGACACGCCGGAGGACCAGGTTGAACGCCCCGATGTAGAGCACGACAGCGAGCACGGCGCCGACGACCACTCCGACGATCATGGCGCCGACGAACGAGAGCGTCGTCTCGAGCGCGACGATATGGGCGGCATAGATGGATGCGAGGAAAAGCGATCCGTGAGCGAAGTTGAGAATCCCCGTCGTGCCCCATACGAGGCTCATGCCGGTCGCGAATAGCAGGTAGATACTCGCCAGTGATACCGTGTTGATCGCGTCTTGGAGGAACAAGGGCGACTCTCCGAAGGTGTGCTGCGGATAGGGGGCGGAACGCGGCGACAGTGCATGTGCCGGCACGTGCCGCCCGTTGGTCGGACCGGTCGACGCGGCTCAGTCGTCCTGCGCTACTGCTTGAGATTCACGAGCACGTTCTCAGTGCCGTTCCACTGCAAGATCGTCGCCTTGATCTGGATCTCGCGACCGTTGAAGGTCAACGTGCCCTGCGCGCCGTCGAAGCCTTTGGCGGCTACCGCCGTGAGGCCCCGCTGGATCGATTCTCGCGAAGCGTTTCCCGACTCCTGGAGAGCCTTGATCAGCCATTGGGCGGTGTCGTATCCCTCGGCGCAGTACGAGTCGGGTGCCTCGCCGTACTCCGCCTTGAAGTCTTGAACGAACTTCACAGTGGACGGAGGTTCTTGGTTGAGTGGACTGAACCGGGTCGGGAAGGTGAACCCGACCGCCGCGTTGCCGGCCGTTTTGAGCATTGCCGAGGTCGTGGCCTCGATTCCGACGATTTGCCCGCTGAACCCGCCCTGGCGGGCCTGCGAGATGAGCGCTGCGCCGGCGGCTGATGTGACGACATTTACCAGGACCTCGGGGTTCGACCGGACGATCTGCGCCACCTGCGCCGTGTAGTCCTGCGTGTCGCGGGACACCGTGACCCGATTGGTCACCACGAACCCGTCAGTGCCGCCCCACTTCTCGGCAATGTCGCCGATCGGCACGTCGGACGGAAGGTCGTCGGTAATGATCGCGATGCGCTTCTTGCCGATCGAGCTCAGGTAATCCTTCATCACAGCGAAATAGCTGCTGATCGGAGCGCCGGCGAGGAACGTGTACTCGCCGGCGTTCAGACCGGCGGCGTTCGCCTCCGGAATGAGTGTCGGAAGCTTTCCGCTCTGCACGAGCGGAGCCGACGGCAGTTGCTCGATGCTACGGATCGGTCCGATCATCGCGGCGTACTTCTTGTCCGAAACCGCGGTTCTGGTGATGCGCACAGCGTTCTGCGCCTCGCTGGCCGGATCCTGGTAGTCCATGACGAGGGTCGACTCGCCGAACAACTTGGCCTCGTTCGCCTGCTTGACGGCCAACTTGATGCCTTTGTTGATGGCGATGCCCGCGAAACCGGTCAGTCCGGTTTCGTCGTTGTTGACCATGATGCGGATTTCCGCAGGGAACCCATTCGCGGCGTTGCCGTCGCCGGATTCGCCGCAAGCCGCCAGGGCGCTCATGCCAACTACGATTGACAAAATCAGTGGTAACCATCTGCGTTTCGCTTGTCGGTCGTCCCGCGCCATCTCAACCCCTGTCTCGAGTGGTCCTCAGCCCGGAGCAATGTTGCAGCGGCGTCGCATGCTGGATGTGGAATTCGGTATACGGTCGCGGCCCCGAGGCTGTCAAGGTCGCCGTATCCGGATGCCGGCGGGACCCTGGCCGTACTGAACTTCTTTGCCGGGGATGCCGGTGAGCAGAACGTATACCGTAGCCCGTATTCGGGTCAAGGGAGGTCGATGGGTCTGGCCGTGCCTGCCGTGATCGCCTTGGCGGTGCGCCGTCCAGATGCCGGCCGACGGTCCGGGCCGGCAGCGGCGCGGCGGTGGCGGACGGCCGGTATTCGTCCTGACCCTGGTCGTTCCCGTGCTGCGGTACCGGCTGCGGTCCATCGACACGATCCTGCGCGGGTCCCTGGCGCACGGCGGTGCGTTCTGCGCGAAGGCGGCGCCGGGCTGCTATCCCGCGGGGGAGTGGCAGCGCGTCCCCCCAGGGCGTGGATTCAGCGGCGGGTTACTTGATTCGTCAGGATCGCGCTGGTGATGACTGGTCGTAGTCTTCTTCGGCGAGTTCGACCCCGACGAGGTCGCGAAGCTGGGCGGCACGGTGCACGTCGCGGTCGACAGCACGTTCCCGCTCGCGGAGGCACGGGGGCACACGAGCGGGCCGCCCGCGGTCACATCCAAGGCAAGATCGTGCTCACCGTCGCGCGTTCCTAGCAGCGGCCTCGGCGCTGCTCACCTTGCTCGGGTGACGAGGTCGTTACCGTTGGACGCGGGCGCCGCCGCCACGAACGAGGGCCTCGACTTCCTTCAGGCTGGCCATTGAAGTGTCACCGGGCGTGGTCATCGCGAGGGCGCCGTGAGCTGCTCCGTATTCCACCGCGGTGGCGAGGCCGTCCAGTTCCAGCAATCCGTAGATCAGTCCTGAAGCGAAGCTGTCGCCGCCGCCGACGCGGTCGAGGATTTCCAGTCCGGGCCGGTGGGTCGCTTCGACGAAACCGGTATCGGCGGACCAGGCGATCGCGCCCCAGTCGTTGACCGTGGCCGTGCGGACGGTACGCAGGGTGGTGGCCACGACCGTGAAGTTGTCGTACTCCTTCGCTACCGCCTCGATCATCCGCTTGAAGTTGTCGACCTCCAGATGAGACAGCGAGGCGTCGGTGCCGGGCACCTCGAAGCCCAGCGAGGCGGTGAAGTCCTCTTCGTTGCCGATCATCACGTCGACGTAGCGGGCCAATCGGCGGTTGACCTCCTGCGCGCGGCGCTGCCCGCCGAGCGCCTTCCAGAGGCTGGGCCGGTAGTTGAGGTCGTACGAGATGACGGTGCCGTGCCGAGACGCGGCTGCCATGGCCGCCTCCATGGTGTCCGGGGTGGTCTCGGACAGCGCGGCGTAGATGCCTCCGGTGTGCAGCCAGCGCACGCCGAGCGTGCCGAAGAGGTGGTCCCAGTCGACGTCGTCGGGGCGCAGTTGACTGGCGGCAGTGTGGCCGCGGTCGGAGGTGCCGACGGCGCCGCGTACGCCGAACCCCCGCTCGGTGAAGTTGAGCCCGTTGCGGACGGTGCGCCCGGTCCCGTCGTAGGGCACCCATTTCACCAGTGACGTGTCCACTCCGCCCTGCAGGACCAGGTCCTCGAGCAGCCGGCCCACCTCGTTGTCGGCGAAGGCCGTGACCACGGCGGTGCGCAGGCCGAAACAGCGGCGCAGGCCGCGGGCCACGTTGTATTCACCGCCGCCTTCCCATACCCGGAAGCTTCGAGCCGTGCGAACCCGGTGCTCGCCTGGGTCGAGGCGCAGCATGATTTCGCCGAGCGACACCAGGTCGTATCGACACTCGCCGGCGGGACGGATCTGGGGCATCGGTCATGCCTCCGCTGCGGGACGGGCGGCGGCAACGGCCGCCGCGGTGCGGGCTGTGACCTCGTCCCAGCGGCCGGCGGCGATCAGATCGGGGGCGACCATCCAGGTGCCGCCGACCGCCAGGACCGCGGGATGGGAGAGGTAGTCGGCGAGGTTGTGGGTGTTGACTCCGCCGGTCGGGATGAACCGCAGCGAGCGGAACGGTGCGGCGAGCGACTTGATCATTCCGATGCCGCCGAGTTGCTCGGCCGGAAAGAACTTGACCGTGTCCAGGCCCGCGTCGAGCGCCATCTGGATCTCGGTGGCGGTGGCCGCTCCGGGGAATACTGGGACACCGAGCTGCTGGCAGTGTCGTACGACGGCGGGTCCGAAACCGGGGCTGACGATGAACCGCGCACCGGCCTCGACGGCCTGGTCGACCTGGGCTGGTGTCAGCACAGTGCCTGCGCCGACGAGCAGTTCCGGGCGCTCGGACATGACACGCATGGCGTCGGCTGCGGCGTCGGTTCGGAAGGTCACCTCGATGCTGTGCAGGCCGCCTTGGGCGAGGGCGTCGGCGAGTGGATCCGCATCGCGGGCGTTGTCGAGCACGACGACCGGGAGGAGGCGGCTTGTGCCGATGGTGGACGCAACGCTTGGCTGTTCATCGTACTGAACACCAGTCACATATAGAACTCTATCGGTGTCGGTCAAGGTGTCAACCCCGCTAAGGTATGCGTCATGCCATCACCCGAACCGTTCCAACCGGTGAAGTCCGCCAGCCGGACATTGGAGGTACTTGAGGCGCTGGCCGCCTCGCCGCACCGGCGTTCTTTGGTCGACCTGGCCCGCGCCCTGAACATCCCGAAAAGCAGTCTGCACGGCATTCTTCGGACGATGGCGAAACGCGGCTGGGTGGAAAGCGACGACACCGGAACCAGATTCGGGCTGGGCGTCCGTGCTCTTCAGGTCGGCGCCGCTTACCTTATGACGGACGACACCGTGGGCCTGTTGGGCGGGGTGCTCGACGACCTGTCGCAGCAGTTCGGGGAAACGGTGCACCTCGGACGCCTCGACGGCGCGCATGTTGTCTATCTGGCCAAACGCGAGTCGGTACACCCCTTGCGGCTCTATAGCGCGATCGGCCGGCAGCTGCCGGCCCACGCCACTGCGCTGGGCAAGGTACTGCTCGCCGACCGCCCCGACGACGCCCTCGACCAACTCCTGGCCTGGCCGCTGCAGGCACTTACCGCGCACACCATCACCACCCGGGACGCGCTGCGCGCCGAGCTCAGCACCGTCCGGGCACGCGGCTACGCCGTGGATCGCGAGGAAAACACCGAAGGCATCGTCTGCTTCGCGATGGCCGTACCGTTGCAGACACCGGCGACCGACGCGATCAGCCTGTCCGTGCCGGGGGCGCGGCTCGGCGCGGACAGCGAGGAACAGATCGTGGTCGCGCTACGCCGGGCCGTCGACCAGATCAAGGCCGCGGGTGCCCTGCTGTCCACGGCCTGAGGCGGCCGGCTCCTGTCGGCAGGTAGTCGACCGGCCCCGCGGAGCCCAAAATCTCCATCGACCGCGCACGCCCGGACCGACCCGGTATCGTTGGGGTTGCGCATTGCCTGCTCCATTTCTTGGGTTGTGCAACCTCGGGTTCGGATCGTGCTCTGCGCATGCACCGGGCTGTGACTGCGGCCCGGCACGGTGTTGGGGCGGCGCCCCGTGGACGCCGCCCCAACACTTCTCTGTCTGACTCCGAAGTTACGCGCCTGCCGCCGACTTCTCGGCCTGCAGCAGCACGTTGCCGGCCCGGTCGGTCAGCACGAGCTGGACCGTCGCACCGTCGACGACCTCCGCGGAGAGGTCGGCGGACTGGTCCGCGGTCGCGGTGAACGACTTGCCGGCGAGGACTCGGCCCGTCGCCTTGTCGACGAGCTCCACCCGCAGGTTCTGGCCGATGTGCGTGGAGAACACGTCACCGCGGACCGTCAGTTTGCCGCCGGTGCGCTGGAAGGCCACCTCAGCGGCGCCCGCCTTGTTCGCGTTGGTGACGCCGGCCAGGTCCATGGTCGGCAGGAAGGTCTCCGTCCACGAGGTGGTCGCGCCCGGGGCGATCTTCGCCGCCTGGAAGAACCGGTCCGAGGTGCCCGCCCAGAGCTCGATGTACGGACGCGCCGAGCTGCCGTTGCGGTAGATGTTCGTGTCGAACGAGGAGTTGAAGCCCCACTCCCAGAACTTCATGCCCGGCGTCACCTTGTTGTCGCCGACCCGCACGACACCCTCGCCGTTCTCGTGGTTGATGACGCCCCACCAGTCGCCCTGCGGATTCTGCGCCAGGCCCTGGCCGTACGCGATGCCGTCACCACGCCAGTTGACCATCTTGTTGAGCTTGTCGAGGACCAGGTAGCGGTCGTTCGGAGTCGCCGGGTTGGCCGGCTTCTCCACATTCGCCATCCAGGTGTACGCGGGATCGCGCTGAATGACGCTGACCGGCGAAACGATCTCCATCGTCGGCGAGCCCTGGTCGGAGGCGGCACCCGGCGCGAGCGTGGTGCAGGTCCAGTACTCGTACGAAACGGTCTGGGTGCCGGGGTTGTGGATCCCGACCGACATGTCCACGCTCGGTGCCGTCTTGCCGACCGTGTAGGTCACGGCCGTTTCGAGCCTGGTCGGGCCGTACACGTAACGCGACGGCCGGTCGGCGTAGTGGACGGTGTCCTTGTTGGTCATCGTGATCGAGACCGCGTCGGCGGTCTCGCTGATCGAGTAGTCCCACGGCAGGAACCAGTACTTGCCGTGCTCCGCCTCGGTCACCGTCGGGAAGATGCCGCCCCAGACCATGAGCCAGTTGTGGTAGAAGGGGCTGGTCCCGGGGCGCCCGACCGGGTTGTTGTTGAAGCCGTACGGCGTGCCGGTCGGGTTGGTGTACAGCAGATCGTTCCCCGTCGGCTTGTAGATCAACGAGAGCAGGCGGCCGCCGTAGCCTGGGATGAACGTCGCCTCGATGTACTTGTTCTCGACCCGGATCGCGTCGATCTTTTCGTTCACCAGCCGGTTCTCGACGTTTTCCCGGCGGACCGAGAGGTCACTCGGCGCGTTGGTGAACTCGAACGCGTTGTGCCGGAAGGTCACGCTCGCGTTCCGGTCGACGCGGAGGTAGTCGGCAGCGTTCGGGTCGTACGAGGTCTTCTTCGGCTTGGAGTTCGGCACCTTGAAGTCGACCGTCGCGCGGGTGTTGCCGACGCCGGCCAGATCGGTGACGGCACCCGCCTGGATGGTGACCGAACCGCGGGTGCTGGCCTTCAGCAGGCTGCCCTTCTCGATCTTGATGACGAGAGTGTGCAGGTCCGGGGCGTATGCCGCCACCTTCTCCAGGTTCTGCGCGAGCGTCGAGGCGCCGTCCCCGGCGCCTTCGAGAACGCCCGACAGATCGACCGCGGCGAGCAGCTGGGCACGGGTGAGCGTCGTGCCGCCGGTGCCGCCCGGCGTCTCGGCCAGCGGTACGTTCTCGTCCCCGCCGTTGACTGCGGCGATCTTGCGGTCGAAGGAGACGACGATCGTTTCCCGGTCGTCGCTGACAGTGATGTCGGTGACCCGGGGCGCGCTCCGCTGCTTGGTCACGCCTTCGAACGACGCGGACAGGACGTCCGTGTTCGCCAGGTTGCCGATCGACGTGGTCAACGCGTGCTGCGCTCCGTTGATCGCGACCGCGTGCGATCCCGCGCCGAGATCCTCGGAGAACGTCAGGTCCCAGGCGGTGTTGTCCGTGCCGCCCACCTTCTGGACGTACACCGGACGGACCGTGGTGCCGTCCGGACGGGTGACCGTGATGCCTGTGCCGGTGTACCGCGAGGCGGGCATAGCGGCGTAGACCGGGTTCGCGAAGACGATGCGGACCGAACGTGAGTCGGTGGCCGTCGCCGATGCGATTGAGGCCTTCTCCGCCGGCCGGGTTGTGCCGCGCAGGTCTCGCGGGGTGGTCGTGGTCCCGCGCAGGGTCGAGCCGTTGGCGCCGGCGATCAGCAGATCGTCGGCCAGGTCGCGACCCTTGCCGTCGAACCAGACCTGGTAGCGCGCGTCGCCCAGGCTCGCACCCGCGCCCAGCAGCACGCGCAGCGAGCTCGTGGCCCCGTCGACCACAAAGAGACGGGTGCCGCTGATCCTGTTGAGCGCGCCGCCGTCGAGCGCCGCGTCCGGCTGCCCCGCCGTCCCGCCCGAGACCCGGATGAACTCCGTGAGGTAGGCCGGGTTTCCGGTGACGAACTGACGGATCTGCTCGGTGAGGTCGTTGTTGAAGGTGATCTCGAACGACTTGGTGTCGAGGGCCCGGACGCCGGTTACGAGAAGGCGTGCCCGGTTCCCCTGCGACTCGTTCTTGCCCTGCTCGCCCGAAGCCGTAGCGTAACTCACCGCCGCGCCTGCGTTTGCCGGGACGCCCACAGCCGAAATGGCTACGGCTCCGATGACCAGGCCGGCGAGGCGCGCCCTCAGTCTCCGTTTTCTACGCACTGCATCTCCTTACTTGCTGGCTACGCTGCCAGTGGTTGTGCAACCTCGGGATTTCAGGCGCCTGCTGCTGACTCGTCGCTGCAGACGCCGCACGGGGACCGGCGCAGTGACTGCTGCGCCGGCCACCGCGCCAGCTCAGGACTTGCTCTTGTCGATGAACTCCTGCGCGTTCTGCTTGGTGATCTGCGGAGAGTCGACAACCGTGTCCTTCTCCACGTTCTTGCCGTCGAGCACCTCGATCGCCCGGTCGAGCCCGAGGCGGCCGATCTGGTCGGCGCTGTTCAGCCCAGTGACGACGTAGTTCCCGCCCTTGGCGATCTCCTGCAGCGCCTCGAGTTGGCCGTCGACACCGGCGATGATGATCTGGCTGCTCAGGTTCGCGTTCGCGATGGCGCGCTGGGCGCCGAGGCACATCGCGTCGTTCTCGCAGAACACGGCCTTCAGATCCTTGTGCGAGGCGAGCAGGCTCTCCATCACGGCCAGCCCGCCGTCGGAGCCCCAGTTCCCGAAGTCGGGCGCCTCGACGAGCGTGAACTTCGAGTCCTTGCCGAGCGCGGACTTCAGGCCGTTGGTCCGCGCCAGACCGATGCTGTTGTCGGCCGGGCCACCCTTGATGATGGCGACCTTACCGCCGTCGGGCAGCTGCTTGGCGAGGAACTCACCGTCCTGCACACCGATCCGCTGGTTGTCCGGGCCGATCCAGCTGGTGTACTCGCCGGTCTGGAACTTCCGGTCGACGAGGATCACCGGGATCTTGGCCGCCTTCAGTGAGTTGAGGGCGGCGGGCGCCGACTCGAGCGGGCCACCGGAGATGATCACCGCATCGACTTTCCGGCTGATCAGGTCCTCGACGTTGGAGGCGAGCTTCGCGGCGTCGCCGTTGGCGTCGGTGCTGATGACCGTGACGCCCTTACTCTCCGCCTGCGCCTTGATCGCCCGGTCCATGCCGTTGAAGTACGGGCCGCCGAGGGTGAAGTTGGCGACGCCGACAGTGCGGCCCTTGGCCTTGCCGTCGCCGCTGCCGTCGCCGTCCTTGTCCGAACTGCACGCCGCGAGTCCGAGGCCCAGGGTCCCCACTAACAACAGGGCGCCGATTTTTTTGATTCGCATTCCCTCTCCTAAATGTGTTGGCCGTGATGCGGACTCAGGTCCGGCGCCGCTGGGAGCGCCGCTGGACAAGGATGACCGCCACGATGATCAATCCCTTGAGGACCTGCTGCCAGTAGCTCTGCACCCCGTGCAGGTTGAGCAGGTTGTTGATGAGTGCGAGCACGAGTACTCCGCCGAACGCCGCTCGCACCGAGCCGCGTCCACCGGCCAGGCTGGCACCGCCGATCACGCAGGCGGCGATGGCGTCGAGTTCGAAGGCGACGCCGACGCTTGGCTGGGCGATCCCGACCCGGCTGGCGAGGATCACTCCGGCCAGCCCGGCGCAGGCACCGCTGATCGCGTAGGCGAGGACGACGTGCTTGCGTACGCTGATCCCGGCGAGCCGTACGGTCTCGGCGTTACCGCCGATCGCGTAGATCGCGCGGCCGGCTGGCGTCTGGCTCAAGAAGATTCCGCCCACGATGAAGACCGCGAACATGATGACCGTGGTCAGCGGGATCGGACCCACCATCGCCGTGCCCAAGCTGAAGAATCCCGGGTCACTGGGGGAGATCGGCACCTCGGAGTAGACGAACGCCAGGCCTCGAATCGTCGTCAGCGCCGCGAGTGTGACCACGAACGGTGCGAGGTTGAAGCCGGCGACGAGAATGCCGTTGATGAGGCCGAAACCTATGCCGGCGGCGATCGCGACCGCCATGGCGACGGGAATCGGCAGGTCGGCGATGAGCCCGGCGCTCACAATGCCGGTGAACGCCACTACCGATCCGACCGAGAGGTCGATCCCGCCGGTGAGGATGACGACGAGCATGCCGAAGGCCAAAAGCCCGGTGGTCACCATCTGCTTGAGCAGGTTGGTGAGGTTGCGCTCGGTCAGGAAGCCGTCGGTCGACAGCGCCATGACGCCGACCATGACCACCAGCAGGACGACCAATATGCCCATCGGGGTGATGGGACGACCGCCTATGAAACGCGGTAACCGGGACGACGACGTGGCCATCGCCTCGGCGGGCTTGGTCAAGCGCCTCGACGTCATGCTGCCTCTCGAATCGAATAGCCGAGGACCTGGTCCTCGGTCGCTGTGTCAGATCGGATCTCGCCGGATATCTGCCCGTTGCGCATGACCAGGACTCGGTCCGTCGCACCGATCACCTCGGCCAGGTCCGAGGAGATGAGCAGTACGGCATGCCCGGACCGGGCCAGCGCGTCGATGGTCCGGTAGATGTCCACCCGGGTTGCCATGTCGACGCCACGGGTCGGCTCGTCGAGGATGAGCACGCGTGGCCCGGCCAGCAGCCACTTGGCGAGGATGCTCTTCTGCTGGTTACCGCCGCTCAGCGTTGCGATCGGCAGCGCGGCGCAGTCATCGGGACGGATGTCGAACTTGGCGATCATCTCGTTGACGGTCGCCTTCTGGCGGCGCCGGTCGATCAGCGGGCCACGCTTTCGCGCATGCAGGGTGGCCAGCGCGATGTTGTCCCGCACGCTCATCGACGCGACCATCCCGGTGCGCTTGCGGTCCTCGGTCACGAGCGCCAGTCCGGCCGAGATCGCGGCCGCAGGATGGTCGAAGCGGACCGGCGTGCCGTCCAGGGACACTGTCCCCGAAGCGACGCGGGTGTCGCCGAACAGGCACCGGGCGAGCTCGCTACGGCCGGCGCCGACCAGCCCGAACATGCCGACGATTTCGCCGGCGTGGAGCGTGAAGCTCACGTTCTCGAACTCGCCGGGCCGGCTCAGCCCCCGTACCGTCAGCAGTTCCCCGCCCGGTTCCGGTCGCGCGTCCGGGTAGATGCGCTCGAGCTTGCGGCCCGCCATGAGCGTGATGAGTTCGTTTTCGCTCGTGCGGGCCGGTTCCGTCGTCTTGACGACCGTGCCGTCGCGGATCACTACGATCGATGTAGCCAGCTCGGTCACCTCGGCGAGCCGGTGAGAGACGTAGATGATCAGGACGCCGCGCTCCTGCAGCCGGCGGATGAGGGCGAAGAGCGCGTCGAGGTCGCGGCCGGCAAGCACCGCCGACGGTTCGTCGAGGACGAGCACGCGCGGCTCCGACGCCAACGCCTTGGCGATCTCGACCATCTGCTGGCGTGCGACCGTCAGGTCACCTGCCAGGGTGGCCGGGTCGATACCGCTGAACCCGGCCTCGTCGAGCAGCGTCCTTGCCCGGCGGTGCGCCTCGGTCCAGTCGATCAGGCCGGCCCTCCGGGGCATCCGGCCCAGCAGCAGGTTTTCGGTCACCGAAAGCCCGGGGATCAGCGTCAGCTCCTGGTAGACCGTCCGGATTCCGGCGGCCTGGGCGTCGTGCGGGGTACGGAGGGCCAGACGCTGGCCGTCCAGCCACAGCTCGCCGGAATCCAACGACTCGGCCCCGGAAAGGATTTTGATGAGGGTGGACTTGCCGGCGCCGTTGGCCCCGACGACGGCGACCACGTCGCCGCCGTTACCGATGAGATCCACCCCGTGGAGCACCTCGACGCTGCCGTACGCCTTGCGGACGGCACGCACCTCGAGCGTCACGCGAACGCCCCCATCACGACCATCGTCTTCTGCCGGGTCAGGTCGGTGACGGTCTCGTGAATGCCTTCGCGGTAGCCACCGGTCTCCTTGGTACCGCCGAAGGGCAGGTTCTCCGCGCGTAGCGCGGTGGAGCCGTTGATGACGACGCCGCCGACGTCGAGCCGCTTGGCGACCTGGAAGGCACGGGTGATGTCGCTGGTGAAGACCGCCGCCTGCAGTCCGTACGGGGACTCGTTGGCCATCCGGACCGCGTCGGCGATGTCGGAGAAGCGGGCGATCGGCGCCACGGGGCCGAAGATCTCCTCGGCGAGCGCCGGGCTCTGCGTGGGGACGTCGACGAGGACGGTGGGGGTGAAGAAGGCGCCGTCACGCGACCCGCCTGCGGCGAGCGTGGCGCCGTCCGCAACCAGTCGGCCGACCGCGGCCTCGACAGCGACCGCCGCGCTCTCCGCGATCAACGGCCCGACGTCCGTCGAGGGCAGGAGCTGGTCGCCGACTGAGAGCTTGGCGGTTTGGGCGAGGAGCGACTCCACGAAGCGGTCGTGGATTCCCTCGTGGACGTACACCCGCTTGACCGCGCAGCAGATCTGGCCGTTGCCGCGGGCGAGGCGGCCGAGCACCACCGCCTCGGCGGCCTTGTCCACATCGGCGTCGTCGCAAACGATCAGCGCGTCGTTGCCGCCGAGCTCGAGCAGTACCTTCTTGAAGGTGGCGGCGCCGCGGCGGGCGATCTCCCGTCCCGCCGTCGTGCTGCCGGTCAGGGTCACGGCAGCGATCCCGGGAAGCTCGGCCAGCAGTTGCGAGACGCGCACGCCGCCGGTGACAAGCTGGTGCGCATAGCGGGGCGCGCCGGCCGCCGCGAACATCTCGTCGATCCGCACGAGGGACAGCGGGCAGCGCGACGGCGGCTGGACGACCACGGCGTTGCCGGCCGCGATGGCTGCGGCGGCCTTGTGCGCGTACAGCTCGACGGGGTAGTTGAAGGGGACGATCGCGGCGACGACGCCGAGCGGTTCGCGTACGGTGACCGCGAGGTGGGCCTCAAGACCCGGGACGGCGTCCAGCGGGATCTGCCGGCCGAAGATCCGGGTAGCTTCGGCGGCACAGCCGCGGAAGATGCGGATGGCCGCATCGACCTCTCCCTGCGTCTGCCCCAGCGGTTTGCCGTTCTCGGCCGCGAGCAGGCGGGCGAGTTCATCCCGGGCGGCTTCGATCCGGCTCGCGACGTCGAGCAGGAGTTCCGCTCGGGCGTGGGCGGGCATCGCGGCGACTGCGCGCTGTCCGCTCCCGGCATTCGCAACGATAGTAATGACCTGCTCCTCGGACAGGTCAGGCACCTGGCCAAGCAGTTCGCCGGTGCCCGGGTTGGTGACGTCGATCCGGGAAGGGCTCTCTGACATCGGTTCGTTCCTTTTCGTGTTCGGTTCGGCCTCGTTGCTGCTATCCCGCTGGGACGGTGAAGGGGCTACCCGCGTAGCCGATCCGACCGCTGATCTCGGCCGCGTACTCAATGGCTGAGGGGGCAAGCCGACGGCAGTCCTCGACGCTGAACCGGTTAGCCGGCGCGGAGATACTGATGGCGCCGACCGCAATTCCGGCTTTGTTCACCAGCGGAACGCCGATGCAGCGCACGCCTTCCTCGTTCGCCTCGTCGTCGAGCGCGAAGCCCTGCGACCGGACCAGCTCCAGCTCGGCGAGCAGGTCGGCGCCGACCAATGTCTTCGGCGTGTGGCGCTCGAGCGGCCCCGCGACGAATTTTCGCTGCTCGTCGGGGCTCGCGAGGGAGAGCATGGCCTTGCCCATGGAAGTGCAGTGCATCGGGGCTTGGCTGCCGATGTGCGATACCAGACGGACCGACTTTGCGCTTTCGACTTTGTCGATGTAAACCAGCCGGCCGCCGAGCGGTACTCCGAGGTGAGCGGTCTCCCCGCTGATCTCGGCGAGCTTGATGAGGTAGGGATGTGCGGCCTTGCGCAGCACATCCTCTTCGAGGTATCGGCCGGCCAAGGTAACAAGGCCGATCCCGAGACGGTACGTGCCGGTGCCGGTGGTGTCGCGCTCCACGATGCCAAGCTCGATCAGCGACGTCACGTAGCGGTGCGCCGTGCTCACCACGACTCCGGCCCGAGCAGCCAGCTCCTGCAAACCGACACCCTCTGGCCCCTGCTCGGCGATGACATTGATCAGCTCAAATGCCTTCGCAACGCTGTGGGACTTCCTGCCACTCTTCATTCGAGTTACTCGAATCCAATTCGTAATACGCGAAGATGTGATCACTGTGCAACGCCGCCTGGTCCGTGTCAAGAGCGTTACAGCCGGGTTTCAGATGCCGTACCGGGCTCTGCGAAGCCACGCGGCGTCGATGGCCACGCAACCAGCCGAACCGACACTTCGCCTTCAGCTAGGTGGCCACTGTCGAGCCGCCCGCACCACGGCTCACCGCGGACGCCGCGCAGCGAGCCGGACCGCCCGGCGCACCGGCGTACCCAGGGCATCCACTGCTACAGCCTCGGCGACGCCCGAAATCCACGCGCAAGCCTTGACATCCGTCAACTCCGCCGCTCTAGTAGATATACACATTCTTGATCGCCGTTCATCATGATGAACGCTCTTCCCCCGTTGCCGCCCGAAGTATTTCGGGCAGAGAGGAAGTCCGCCGCTCATGAGTTCATTCAAGACACGCCGCGTCAGGCGTGCGACCACGACGCTCACCGTCGCAGCGCTGCTCGGAACACTGGTCGGCGCGCCGCCCGCGTTCGGCGCGGCCGCAGGCAAGGACCCGGGGGCCAACGACGCCACCGGGCGCCCGCAGTGGCAGCTCAAGTACGTCGAGAGCTTCGGCAAGCCGATCCCTGACGGCGGTGAGTGGTTCGTCGACGACTACAGCGACCCCGTCGACGACCTCAACGACGACAACGGCGACGAGTACCGGCTGCGCTGGGGGCCGAACTTCGACGCCGCGATGAGCACGTTCAAGACGATGCGCAAGGAGACGCAGTTCGGGCACAACGGCTGGCTGACGTCGTCACTGTCGGCACGTGACAGCGGCGGCCGCGTCGACGACAGCTTCAACAACATCGAGGACCGCCCGTCGATCACCAACGCGACGATTCCCGGTGCGGGCAGGGTCGGGGCGATCTCCACTCCCAAGCACACCGGAGGCGCGCTCATCCGTTCCACCGAGCCGCTGCCGCGCTACTACCGGATCGAGTTCAAGCTCAAGACGCTCAACTACGGCGGCGAGCGCAACGGCTCGCTGTCCTACGACGGCAAGTTCAACGGCTACAAGACCGACGTCTGCAAGACGTTCTTCCCGTGGCCGCTGTCGAACAATGACCCGATCGTGCCGTCCGATCCGTGCGAGACGGACACGGCCGTCAACGGCAGCCAGCACTCCTACAACTCGTTCCACATGCTGTCGATCGTCGACTTCAAGCCGATGCCGCGCAACCTCGGCAGTTACCATCGGCATCGCAAGGTGCTGATCGACCAGTTCAGCCCGGCACCGAGCCGTGACAGCACCCGCCAGAGGGTCTGCAACTCCGCCACGGGCGAGTACTACCCGTGGAACGAGAGCAACCGCACGACCGTCAACATGCTGTTCTTCAACGGCCCCCAGAGCCAGCGGCAGACGTTCGTCTCCGACTGCGACGAACTGCCGGTCGCCGGCAACCAGATCTCGGCCGCCGAGATGATCCCCGAGCTGATGCCGTTCCAGGATTACCAGTTCGCGATCGAGCGCGACGAGACCGGCTACGCGATCGAGGCCAGTGGCAACTTCAAGCACGCCGGCCAGACGACGTACCGCTACCACCGCAAGTTCGTCGACACCGACCGCAACGACAACGGCACGATCTCCCAGAACGTGCCGATCTTCCGCTACAACGTGCCCGGTGACGAGTACGACGGCCGCTTCAACAGCTCCGCGACGGTCCGCGGCCCCTACGGCAGCCGTACGTGGAACGACATGTGGCCGGCCGGCTCGGAGTACCCCGAGTACTTCGTGATCGGCCAGCCGTACACGAATGTCGGCGAGGGCGACGCATCGGTCGACGACATCCGTCTGTACGTGCGCAAGTAGCTCCCACCGACATCGCACCAGCAGACGACGGCCGCGCCCGGGCTACCGGGCGCGGCCGCTTGGCTCGGCGGTGCGGGGACCGGCCCGGGAGCAACAGCTCCCGGGCCGGCCGGACTCAGGCGCCGTAGACCTGGAACGTGAACAGCGAGTAGCCCCACTGGGTGCCGCGGGCCGTGCCGTAGATGCGCACGTATCGCGCGGACGCGTTCAGGCCGGTGTTGTCGTCCTCGCCGCCGTTGCCGCCGGTGACGGACCGGACGGTGGTCCAGGTGGTGCCGTTGGCCGAGGTCTGGATCTGGTACGCCGAGCCGTACGCCGCCTCCCAGACCAGCCGCACCCGGCTGACGGTGTAGGTGGCGCCGAGGTCGACCTGGATCCACTGCGGGTTGGAGAACGCGCTGGACCACCGCGTGGTCGTGGACGCGTCCACCGCGTTGGAGGCGGGGTAGCTGGCGTTCTCCACGCTGGAGGCCGTCGCCGGGCGGTTCAGCGCCAGGTTGGTCTGCTGCGGAGGCTGGCTGCCGACCGAGCAGTCACCGATGCCCTGCGCGGCGTAGCGGATGCCGCCGAGCAGCAGCGAGCGGATGCCCGCCTCGGAATAGCTGGACTGGGTGTGCCCCAGACCGGTGTAGAAGGACCGGCCGCCGTCGTAGGCCCGGCACCAGGTGTTGGGGTGGTCGGCGCCCATCGTGCCACCGCTGTACGTGGACTCGTCCAGCGTGGTCAGCACGTGCACCTGGGAGCGGGGGTTGACGCGGTAGTTGTACCACTCGTCGGTGCGCGACCAGGCGGCCGGCAGCCCGGCGGTGGCCGGGTGCGTGGCGTCGGCGACGCGGACCGTCGCGGTCTGGATCGCCGGGTGGCTGGAGAAGTACGCCCCGACGAGGCCGCCGTACCAGGCCCAGTCGTACTCGGTGTCGGCCGCCGCGTGCACGCCGACGTAGCCGCCGCCGGCGCGGATGTAGTTCTCGAACGCCGTCTGCTGGGTGGCGTTGAGCACGTCCCCGGTGGTGGACAGCCAGATGACCGCCTTGAACCGGGCCAGGTTGGCGGCGTTGAACTGGGTCGCGTCCTCCGTCGCCTCGACGGAGAAGTTGTTCGCCGCACCCAGTTGCTGGATCGCGGTGATGCCGGTCGGGATCGAGTCGTGCCGGAACCCGGCGGTCTTGCTGAAGACCAGCACCGAGAAGTCCGGCGCGGCGTGGGCCGGCACGGCGGTGAGGCCGAGCGCGGCGGTGACGAAGGCGAGGCAGAAAGCCAGTCTGCGCAACATGATCGGTGTCTCCCTTCCTGTTGTGGCGGTACGGTTCAGGAGCCGTAGACCTCGAAGCTGAACAGCGAGTAGCCCCACGCGGTGCCGCGGGCCGTGCCGTAGATGCGCACGTACCGCGCCGGAGCGTTCAGGCCGGTGTTGTCGTCCTCGCCGCCGTCGCCGTTGGTGACGGACCGGACGGTGGTCCAGGTGGTGCCGTTGGCCGAGGTCTGGATCTGATACGTCTTGCCGTATGCCGCCTCCCACAGCAGCCGCACCCGGCTGACGGTGTAGGTTGCGCCGAGGTCGACCTGGATCCATTGCGGGTCGGAGAACGCGCTGGCCCACCGCGTGGTCGCGGACGCGTCCACCGCGTTGGAGGCGGGGTAGTTGGCGTTCTCCACACTGGAGGCCGTCGCCGGCTTGTTCAGGGCCAGGTTGGTGGCGACGGGCGGCGCCGAGCCGGTCACGAACGTGAAGCTGTCCAGATCGAACAGGGCGGCCGTGCCGGTGCCGGCGAAGGTGAGGTACAGCGAGGTGGTGCCCGCCGGCGCGCCGCTGATCGTGCCGCTCACGGTAGCGAACGTCTCCCACGAGCCGGTCGGCGTCACCGTCGCCGAGCCGATGATCGGGCCGGTCGGCGAGCCGGTGCGCAACTGCAGCGTGCCGCCCGTGCCGCCGGAGGAGACCCGGGCGGTGAACGACGTCGCGTTGTTCAGCTTGTACGGGTCGAACTGAATCCAGTCGCCGTTGTTGATGTCGCCGACGGTCATGCCGCCCTCGGCCGCCGTCTTGGTGTACTTGTTGACCCCGGACGACGTCTTGTAGTGCTCGGCCTGCCGGCGCTTGGGCGCCAGGATGTTCTGCGCGTGGGTGGTCAGGCCGCCGTTGTCGGTGTAGGAGGCGTCGAAGATCGGGAAGATGTTCGCCGCGTCGTCGTGCTCACCGTCGACCGGGATGGTGATCGTGCCGGAGCAGCCGGTCTGCGAGGTGATCTGGTGTGCGTGCTGGTCGTGGCCGAGCACGTACGCCATCGTCACGCGCGAGCAGTCGATCGTGCCGTCCTCCGGGTCGGTGACGGTGACGCTCCACGGGACGCTGTCGCCGAAGGCCGCCAGCTGCCCGGCCGCCGGGGTGTTGACGGTGACTGTCGGGGCGGTGTTGCCGACGCTGATCGGCACGCTGGCCGTGCCGGTGGCGCCCTGCGGGTCGCGCACCGTCAGGGTGGCGACGTAGTTGCCGTTGGTGGAGTACGTCTTGGTCGGGTTGGCCGCCGTCGACGTGGTGCCGTCGCCGAACGCCCACGAGTACGTCAGCGCGCCGCCCTCGGGGTCGGACGAGCCGGCCGAGGAGAAGTTCACCGTCAGCGGGGCCGCGCCCGACGTCTTGTTGGCGCTCGCCACCGCGGTCGGGGCACGGTTGCCGCCGGTGCCGACGTAGTCGTAGCGGTAAATCGCCGAGAAGGCGTCACCGTTGAAGAAGCCGGTGCCGTAGTCCAGGACGTACAGCGACCCGTCGGGGCCGAACTGCATGTCCATGACCTGCTTGCCGTTCCACGGGAAGTTGTCGATCGCGCCCGGCGACCCGTCCGCGTTGACCGCGATCGGCTTGATCCAGCCGCGCCCGAACTCGCCGGCGAAGAACTGGCCGTCCAGCGCCTGCGGGAACTTCGTCGTCGACGGGTTGCTCGCGTTGTACCGGTAGACCGGGCCGGCCATCGGCGACTCGGATCCGCCGCCGAACGCGGGCGGGCTGCCGGCGTCGCCCGAGTAGCGGATCCAGGCGGGTTTCACCGCGGGCAGCGTGGTCAGGCCGGTGTTGCGGAAGGAGTTGTTCGTCGGGCCACCGGCGCAGTTGAACTTCGGGCCGGTCGTGTTGGTCGCGAAGTTCCACTTGTTGTAGGTCTCGGTGGTGGTGTTCGCACCGGTGCAGTAGGGCCAGCCGTAGAAGCCGGGCCCGGTGACCCGGTCGAATTCCACCTGGCCCTGCGGGCCACGGTTGGGGTCCGTCGAGCCGGCGTCCGGGCCGTAGTCGCCGACGTAGACGACGCCGGTCGCCTTGTCGACGCTCATCCGGAACGGGTTGCGGAAGCCCATCGCGTAGATCTCCGGCCGGGTGTTCGCGGTGCCGGGCGCGAACATGTTGCCGGCCGGGATCGAGTACGACCCGTTGGCGTTGACCTTGATCCGCAGGACCTTGCCGCGCAGGTCGTTGCTGTTGGCGGCGGTACGCTGCGCGTCGTAGGCCGGGTTGCGGTTCGTCCGCTCGTCGAGCGGCGAGTACCCGGACGACTCGAACGGGTTGGAGTCGTCGCCGGTGGACAGGTACAGGTTGCCCTGGGCGTCGAAGTCGATGTCCCCGCCCACGTGGCAGCACATGCCGCGGCTGGTGGGGATTTCCAGGACGGTGACCTGGCTGGCCGTGTTGACCGTGTAGTCGGCGTTGAGCGTGAAGCGCGACAGTCGGTTCACGCCCGTCCAGGTCGCCCAGTCCGCGGCGGTACCGTTGGCCGGCGCGTCGCCTGCCGGGGTGTTCAGCGGCGGGGCGTAGTACAGGTAGATGTAGCGGTTGGACGCGAAGTTCGGGTCCGCCGCGACGCCCTGCAGCCCCTCCTCGTCGTGGGTGTACACGGGGATGTTGGCGATCACCGACGTGGCGCCGTTCGCGGTGGTGCGTCGCAGCGTGCCGTTGCGGGCGGTGTGCAGGACCGAGCGGTCCGGCAGCACCGTGATGGCCATGGGCTCGCCCAGCGCGGCCACGCCCTTGGCCAGCGTGACCTGCTGGAAGTCCGCCGGGTTGATGGCCGCCGCGGCCGGTGCCGCGGGTGCGGCAAGGACGCCGAGTCCGGCGGCCACCGGGAGCAGCGCGACCGCCATTGGTCGCCATCGATTTCTTGCGAGGTTCTGGTGCATATCATCCCTTCCTGACTGAACTCGCCAGGCAGGGCGCGCGCCGACGCGCCGTAGCCGGGGTGGTCGCGATTCGACCTCCGTCGTGAACGCCTCCGCCTCCGCGCCGAACGAATCATGCAGAGAGCGCGCTCTCGGGCCCGTGCGAGCCACACTAGGAGATCGAGATAGGTGTGTCTAGATGTTTCGGCAGAACTGGCAAAAGTTCAGCCGACTTGACCAAAAGCGTGGGCCTCGGCCGCACATTCAGCCACGGCGTGGTTACACCGGTCGATGCGACGGCGCGGCAGCCGCCCACCGGCCGCGCTCAACCGACCTGCGGGTCGGGCGCGTCGACGAGTCCGGCGGCGCGCCGCTGGACCGCCTGGAGAAACTCGCCGGTCTCGGCGCTGCTCAGCGGGGCGAGGTCGAGCGCAGCCCGCCGGAAGGCGCCCGCGCGGGCACGAACGCGGCTCCCCGCCGTGGTCGTGTCCTGTCCGCTCGGACACTTCGGAGTCCGGACTTACCTTTCGGGTGCGTCCTGGGCGCTGTGCGAGACGCATCGACGAGCGGCGGTCCTGGCCGAGCCCTACCAGTGATCTTGCTTGTCGGGATACCCGTACCGTCGCTAGCCCGCCCGGGAGACTGCGTACCGTGGCGGCGGTTGCCGCCGGCGGGCGCGCACGACGGGCCGGGGAGGTGCTCGGGCGGGTGGTACGCGGCGGGCCGGTGCGGCGAACGTGCGATGTGCGGGTAGGGCTGACGCCCGATAGGCACGTGGCGTGGTCGGCGGCGCGGACCGATACCGGCCGGCGCCAGCTGGATGCATGGGTGCGCGGAGCACCGTTAACGAGCTGCTCAGCTTGCCCTCCGGAGAGCGGTTGGACCGGCCGGATCCGGTGTCGCCGGTGGTGGACGCTGAGACGTACCACTGGCCGCTGAGCAGTCGGTCACGTGCGGGGTCGGCTGGTGATGCCGTCCAGGACGGTGGTCAGGTTGTGGTTGAAGGTTTCCTCGGCGTTGAGGTGGGCGCCGTCGATGACGAGCCGGGCGACGGTGGGGTATCGGCCGGTGTTCAGCATGCGTGTGAGGTAGGGGCCGAGGCTGGCCTGCCAGGCGGCTTCATCGGTGCCGGTGGAACGGGCGGTGCGTCGTTCGGTGACCTCGCTGCGGATCGCGCCGATGATGAAGGCGTTGAGGGCGCCCAAAGCCCGCTGGAGATCGTCGATGCCGCGCACGCCGGGGGCCTGGCTCAGCGCCGCCGCGGTCGCTTCGCCCGCGGCGAGCGCGTGGGGTCCCAGGTGTGGCCTTCCGCCGAGCAGGTCGGAAAACCACTCATGGTCAAGGGCGGCGTCGCGGGTCGCGTGGGCGATGGCCAGTACCGTGGCGCGCCACGCGGAGTGCTGGCCGACCTCGGCGATCCGGGCATAGACGACGTCGACCATCAGATCGAGCAGTTCGGATCTGTTGATCACATAGTCGTAGAGCCGCATCGGACCGACACCGAGTTCCTTGGCGATCTTGCGGACCGACAGGCCGTCGAGGCCGTGCGCGTCGGCAAGCCGGATCGCCGTAGCGGCGATCTTCTCGCGGCTCAACGGCACCGGCGCCGCCCGCGGCTGGGGTTCGGGCCGTTCCCAAACGGGCAACGGTTCGCTACCGTACGGTGTATCCACAAAGACAGTGTACGGTAACGGGAGTGGGCATGCGAATCGCGATCACTGGTGGCGGCCTTGGCGGGCTGACGCTGGCACGGATCCTGCATCAGCACGGCATCGATGCGGCGGTGTACGAGCGCCAGGCAAGCCCATCCGCGCGGCCGCAGGGCGGCTCGCTCGACCTGCACCCGGAGTCCGGGCAACACGCCCTGGCCGAGGCGGGTCTCGCCGGCCGGTTCCGGTCGCAGGCGCGGCCCGAGGGCGAGGAACATCGCATCGTCGACCCGACCGGACGGATCCTGGTACACCATGAGCCGCAACCCGGCTCATTCTCCGGACGTCCCGAGATCGACCGGAGCGCACTGCGTGATCTTCTGCTCGACTCCCTCCCCGGCGACACGGTTGTCTGGCGGCACCGGCTTGTCGCGGCGACCCCGCGACCTGACGGAGGCTGGGAACTGATGTTCCATGGCGGCCACCGAACCGGCTGTGACATCCTCATCGGCGCGGACGGCGCGCGCTCGATCGTCCGGTCGCTGCTGACCGACGTCCAACTGTCCTATGTGGCCACCCTCGTGGAGCTGAACATCAAAGACGTCGACCGGCGCCATCCCGATCTCGCCGAGCTGGTCGGCCCCGGGAACCTGTGGTGCGTCGGCGTGAACCAGATCCTGGCAGCGCAACGCCTCGGCGACGGCAGCCTACGTGTCGGGATCTCGCTGCGCGCAGACGATCGCCCCATCGACACATACCGCAGTAAGCGCGCTCTGCTGGACATGTTCGGCGACTGGGACCCACGCCTCACCGCACTCATCGAGGCCGGCGACAGCGCGCCGACGCCGCGCCCGATCGAAGCGATGCCCATCGGCACGCGCTGGACCAGCCGGCCGGGCATCACCCTCATCGGCGACGCCGCGCACCTCATGCCGCCGGTCGGCGAGGGCGCCAACCAGGCCATGCTCGACGCCGCCGAACTCGCCAGCCGACTCGCCGCCAACCCCACCGACCCGGACTCGGCAATCCGGATGTACGAGGAGGCGATGTTCACCAGGACTCACCCGATCGCCGAGATGTCCGCACGAATCCAGGCGATGATGCTGTCCCCAACCGCAGCGGAAGACATCATCCGCTTCTTCACGGCCCAGCCCGCCGAACCGGCACCCGCAGACTGAGAACACGCTGTGCGGTCGATCGAGGCCGAACGCGCGAACCTCATGCCCCGGCCCGCGGCGCCAGCCGCGTGGTGCGCGACAACGTGGCCCGCAGCGGCGACAGCACCGTCTGGAGCCCGATCAGCGTGGCCGCGTGGGCCCCGCGCACCACGCGGCTGGCGCCGCGGGCCGGGGCATGATCGTAAGGGACCGGAAACCCTGTGCCGGGCCGGCGACGGCCCGGCACCGCGGTGTGTGCCCACTTGGCCTGACCACGTGGCTGTTTCAGGACGTCCTCGGCTCCGACGACAACATCTTCGGCATCGGCCCGGCCTGGCGCGTCCGCACCCGGCCGCTGCGCGAGGCGCCGGCGCTGACCCTGCCGCACTCCGCGCGGGCCATCCGCACGGCGGTCGTCACGCTCGCGGTGAGCTTCGGGTCCGGCTGTCTGGGCGATCCTCCTGCGCCGCGGCGAGCGGCATCCGTGGCCACCGCCCGGAATAGCCGATTTGTCGGATAAATGCACTTAAGACAGATTTGTTCGGTACGGTCGCGACGGCGGTGGACTTCCACCGTCAGGGTCGTACAGACGGGGGATTTTGTGTGATCAAGTTACTCAGAAGGCGCCAGCACCCCGGAAGGCGCGGATCGTCGTGGCCGAATATCGCGCTGGGCGTGCTGGTGCTCGGAGCGTTCACCTTGGCCACGGCCGGCCCGCGCGGGCAGGCCGCCGAGCACGAGAGCGGGGCGCCGGCGCTCGCCAGCGCCGTGACCCAGCCGGTCGTGTCGAGCGTCAATCCGAGTTCCGGGTTCACCACCGGCGGCGCGACGGTGACGATCACGGGCACCGGGTTCACCGGCGCGACGGCCGTGACCTTCAATGGCATCGACGCCACGTCGTTCACGGTGGTCAGCCCGACCGAGATCACCGCGGTGACGCCCGCGGGCGCGGCCGGGCCGGCGCTCGTGCAGGTCGCCATCGGCACGTGTATCTCGTCGGTCAGCGGTGGAACGTTCACGTACCTTCCGCCGATCGTCATTCCGACGATGCCGACCGTGTCGTCGATGTCGCCGACGAGCGGGCCGACCGCGGGTGGCACGACCGTCACCCTCACCGGCACCAACCTGGCGGGCGCGATGAGCGTGACCTTCGGCGGCGTCGCGGGCTCGGTGAGCAACAGCACCGCGACCTCGATCACGGTGGTCACGCCAGCGCACGCCGCGGGCAACGTCCCGGTCGGCGTCACCACGGTGATGGGCGCGACCACCGTGACGGGCGGCTATACGTACGTGGCCGCGGCGAACGTGTCGTCGCTGTCGCCGACGTCGGGCTCGCCGGCCGGCGGCACCTTGGTGACGATCACGGGCACGAGCTTCACCGGCGCGACGGCGGTGGCCTTCGACGGCACCGCCACCTCGTTCATCGTGACCAGTGACACGTCGATCACGGCCATCACGCCGGCACACGCGGCCGGTGCGGTCGACGTCGAGGTCACCACGCCCAGCGGCACGGCGATCGCGGCGGGCGCCTACACCTACACGGCCGCGCCGTCGGTGACCTCGCTGTCGCCGACCTCGGGCTCGGCGGCCGGCGGTACGTCGGTCACGATCACGGGCGCGGGCCTCACCGGCGCGACGGCGGTGGCGTTCGGCGCCGACGCGGCCACCTCGTTCACGGTGGACAGCGACACGCAGATCACCGCCGTGGCGCCGGCGCACGCGGTCGGCACGGTGGACGTCGAGGTCAACACGCCGAACGGCACGGCGACCGCGGCGAACGCCTACGCCTACCTGGCCCCGCCGTCCGTGACCTCGCTGTCGCCGACGTCGGGCCCGGCGGCCGGCGGTACGTCGGTCACGATCACGGGGGCGGGTTTCACCGGCGCGACGGCGGTGGTCTTCGACGGCAGTCCGGCCACCTCGTTCACGGTGAACAGCGACACGTCGATCACGGCCGTGGCGCCGGCGCACGCGGTCGGCACGGTGGACGTCGAGGTCACCGGGCCGGGCGGCACGGACACCGTGATCGCCGCATACACGTACGTGGCCGCGGCGACCGCGACGTCGATGTTCCCGACGATAGGCCCTGACCTGGGCGGTACCTTCGTCACGATCACGGGCACCGGCTTCACCGGCGCCACCGCGGTGACGTTCGGCGGCGTGAACGCCACTTCGTTCGTCGCCAACAGCGACACGCAGATCACGGCCATGACGCCGCCGGGCTTTGGCACGGTGCCGGTCACCGTCACCACGCCCAACGGCTCGCCGAGCGTGCCGGGCGGGTACCAATACCTCGCGGCGCAGGCCGCGGCCTTTGCCGCGCACGCTGCCCACAAGGACGCCGCGCAGGCGCCGGCCAAGGCCCCGGCATCCGGCAAGGCGGACAAGGCGTCCGGCAAGGCATCCGGCAAGGCATCTGGCAAGGCGGACGCCAAGCAGGTGAACAAGCAGGACGCCAAGCAGGCGGACAAGCGGGCGGACAAGCAGGCGGACAAGGCTGACGGCAAGGCCAAGGTGAAGGCCAAGCACAAGGCGGACGCCACGGCCGGGCCCAGGATGAAGAAGGTCTTCTTCCAGATGCCGACCCCGGCCTGCCCGGCCCCGCCGAGCGCGCCGAGCCCGGTCACGGCCACCGCGGGTACGTCGTCGATCAACGTGAGCTGGACGGCGGCCACGCCGAACGACTCGCCGATCACCGGCTACACCGCGACGGCCACGCCCGGCCCGGCGACCTGCACCACGCTGGTCACCGACCCGAACCCGCTCCGCTGCGTGCTGGGGGCGACGGCCGGCCAGCAGTACACGGTGTCGGTCGTGGCCAACTCGGCCGCCGGGGCCTCGGATCCGGCCACGAGCAACGCGGTCACACCGGCCGCGCCGGTCGTGCCGTCCGCGCCGCCGGACACCCCGCTGACCCTGACCACGGACAAGGGCGCCATCAGTACGGCCGTGCCCGGGCAGCACATCGTGGTGATCGGCACCGGGTTCGCCGCCTACTCCACGGCGACGATCACGCTGTACTCGACACCGGTGACGCTCGGCTCCGTGGTCACCGACGGCAACGGCGACTTCAGCAAGCCGGTCACCGTGCCGCACTCCCTCGCCGCCGGCGTGCACACGCTGGTCGCGCAGGGCGTCGCACCGTCGGGCAACCCGCGTGCGATGAAGCTCACCATCACGGTGGCGGCAAGCGCGCCGAGCACGTCGACGGGCGGCCTCCCGGTCACCGGCGCGCCCACGGGCACGCTGGCGCTGGCCGGCCTCGCCATGGTGCTGGCCGGCCTCGGCCTGCTCCGGCCGTGGCAGCGTCGCACGACGCCCGGCCTGCGGTAGGGAACACGCGGGAGGGCACGGCGCCCCGGGGCTGAGCGACCCTCAGCCCCGGGGCGCCGGATTGTAGGAGAGGTAACCGGGGGAGGGGGCATTGCGCTTGCCGAGAATGCCGTCCGTACAGGTGGCGGGCCTGTCTGCCTCCTCCTGGTCAAGCGCCCATCCACCGGTGCTCAGCGACCGCACGTCGGGCAGCGCTCCGCCGGGCGATGTGACAGTCTGCCCCGAAGCCACAGCGTCGCCGGTACCGCTGCGATCGCGGTCAGCACGGCGACGATGGTCGAGCCTACGGCGGTCGGCCACGTCGGCCAAGGCTGAGGATATGTTGTCGTTGGCGCGGTCATGACGAGCAGCAGCACCGGGCCCAACAGGATCAGCGCCGACCACCAGCCGCGTGGGTCCCGCCGCACGCCGAACACGATGCCGGCCACGATGACCGCTGTCACCAGGGAGAGTCCGGCGTAAGGCATTGCGCCGAGCAGCGAGTAGTAGAACGTGGGTGGCCAGCTCAGTACCGTAAGCCCGGCGACCGCCGCCGCGACGACGATGCCGGTCGCGACGGCCGGCGACCAGCGGCGGCCCGGCACGGCGAGGGCCACGATGCCGAGCGCGATCTGCGGGAGCAGCACGAACAGCGGTGGCCGCGGGTACGGGGTCACCGCTGCGACCGGGACCAGTGCCGCCGTCACGAGCAGGGCGCATGCCACCGCTGGCCGGCCGGCACCGATGAGGGCAGCGAGGGACGCGAGCAGCCAGGCGATCCACGCGACGGCGCCGAGGGTTGCGAACGGCCCGACCGTCTGCCATGCGATGCCGTTCGGAACGGTGATCCTCTCCGCCAGGATGAGCCACACCACGGCCAGGGCGGTGGCGGCCGCAAGCGCGAGGTGGCCGGCGAACGGAAGCGCGTCGGTGAGTCCGAGGGCGTGGCGGGCGCGGAGATGTTGGCGCAGGCCGCCGCGAACGAGGTCGGCGACATCGGCGGGGCGGGGCCGGCGTTGGCCTGGTGCGGCGAGGTCCAGGTAGGTCTCGATGATCTCGTCGCCGCGCTCGGCCCGGTAGTCGGCCGGATACCAGCGCAGCAGCGTGCGGTAGCGATCGCGAAGCTCGTCGGTCACGCGACACCGCCGGCGAACTCGATCATCGGCTGTGCCGGTCGACGCCTGCGACTCTGGACGCTGCCGGCGTCGGTCCTCGCCATGCCGCCCGCCGGTCGCAGCGCCGCTCGTTCGTCGAGCCGGCGGGTTGCGGCCTCGACGTTGCGGCGGAGGCGCTCGGTTTCTGCCCGCAGCGTGGTGTCACCCTGCTCGGTGAGCCGGTAGTACTTGCGGGCACGGCCGTCGACGATCTCCTCCCGGTCGACCGCGACGAGACCGTCGTCGCTCAACCGGTCCAGCGCGCCGTAGAGCGTGCCGGGGCGCAGCTCGAGCCGGCCGCCGGACAGCTCGGCGACCTCGGTGATCAGCCCGTAGCCGTGCATTGGTGCCCGGGCGAGCGCGGTGAGGATGAGAAAGGTCGGTTCACGTAGCGGTGCAGCCATGGCGATAATATATCGGTGACGAAGATATCTTTGCAACGAGATGATGGTACGGACTTGAGTGACGCTCGGCGACAGCGAATCCGGCCAGGCTCACTCGACAGCTCATCGCCTGCGGCCACATCAGCCTCCGCAACGCGGAGCACGACAGCGGACCGCCAGCCGCCGGACATCCGGCGCATCTGATCGGAAAACAGGCCCAGCCACGTCGGGTTTGGGGCGTGCGGCATCGTCATGCACCCTGATCACAGAGACAGCCCTTGGTAAATGATCTTCTTCCCTCGACAAGAAGAAAGATCAACCAAGGGCTCCATCAGCGGTCCGGTCCCTGCCAGAACTCGTCCGGCAACTCGGCCACCTCGTTCCCGGAACGGTCCAGGTCCGCGGCCCACGGCAACATGCGCTGGAAGGTTGGCTCACCGTCGTCGGCCAACTGCCGGATCATCGCGACGTTTCGCTCGACACGTCCAATGATCGCGTCGCGGACCGCGGTTCGGTCACCGGTATATCCGTACGCGTCCAGCAGCAGATGGAACCGCCGGTGCCGGTCGGCTGCGTCGCCGAATCCGGCTTGCTCGGCGACCTCTGCCGTCAGTAGCGGCACCCAAGTCAGCGCCGAGAACGCCAGGTCATCCTCGCGGCGGGACGGGCTGGCAGTGTCCCAGTCGACGAAGCCGACCAGGGCCCCGCCGACCCATACGGCGTTCCACGGCGACGCATCCAGGTGAGCGATCAGAAGTCCCGGTCGCCACGGCCGGCCGGTGAACCAGACGGCGTCTCCGGCCGGACGGAATGTCGCGGTCGCGTCGTGCAGCCTCCGAAGCCACGCACCGACCTGCCGGAGCGCGTCGTCGGAGCGCAACCAATCCGGCCATGGCGTGGTCTCGCCCAACGTCTGGCCGGGCAGGAACGTCAGGCGTTCGCGACCCTGGTCATCGAAACCGCGAACTTGCGGGGCGCCGTCAAAGCCGCCATCTTCCAGGTGCCGCAGCACCGTGTGCACGGTCGCCGTCCACGGCTGCGTGGGGCGGCGGACTTCGTCACCGACGCGGACGGCTCCGAAACTGCGCCCGCCCGGCAGCCGTCGTTCGGTCATCCCCCGGTTCTACCGCGATCCGACGTCCACCGCGACCGAAATTCGACGGGTCATGCTCGCCGGTGTCCGTTGCGCAGCAAACGCCTGAGGGGTCAGCACATAGTTCCATTGTGGACTCGCCAAGACTTGACGGTTGTGGCGGAACGGACGGGGGTTCGGGGTGTCCGGCGATCGCGGCGGGCGTGTGCAGCGGACAGCGCCACCCCGGCAGGTACGGCCGCACCCTGTCGGCGCCGCAGTGCCGCGCCTGATCGCCGATCCAGTAGCCGCACCTGCCGGGACCGGCGGTCATCCCGACGTCCGGTCGTCCGGGCTGGCTCCGTCCCGGCAGCCGAGCGCCGCGCCGCAGCGCAGCACCACCAGGGCGTGGGCGTCGGTGGTGGTCACCGTGCCGAACGGCTGGCCGTCGACCGGCTTGGCATGTACCTGGGGTCGGCCACGATAACCGCATGCTGCCGCGGTTCTACGTCCGTTTCCGCGGCGCCGGGGCGGAACCGTAAACCGGTGATAAGTCCACCGTAAGGGCCTCCGGCACAGTGGGACTTGTCGAACCGGAGACAAGTCCGAAGGAGATAGCAGGTGTCGGAGAACACCCGGCAACGGCTGGCGGTCATCATCGGAAGCACCCGCGCCGGCCGGTTCGGCCCAACCGTGGCCGGTTGGTTCGCCGCCGAACCCGCCGGCGTGCAGACCTGGACGTCGACCTGATCGACCTGGCCGATGCCGGCCTGCCGCATACGCTTACGGACCAGGACGAGCCTCTCCCCGCACCGGTACGGGCCCTGACGCCGCGGCTGGTCGCCCCCGAGTGCAACCGGAGCTTCCCCGTTTCGCTGCAGGTCGGTATCGAGGAGAGGGCGGAGGCGGTGTCGGAGGACAAGGCTTCGGGCATCCCGGTCGGCAGTCCGCAGCCTGCAACTGCGACCAGTCCGACCGCATTCGTCGCGCTGCTCCGCAAGCTCCGGGCATGGTCTGGAATGACCTACCGGCAGTTGGCGGCTAACGCAGAGACAGTCCGTGACACGTTACCCGCTAGCACGATTGCGTCTACCCTGAGCCGGTCAGGTCTGCCCAGGCGTGAGTTCGTCATGGCGTTCGTCCGGGCGTGCGGCCTCGATCAGGCCTCGTCGGAGCACTGGGCCCAGGTACGCGACGCGCTCGCGGCCCGAGCAGTCGCCGAGGGATCGCCGTCGTCCGAGCAGCCCGGCCCCATGCCTCTGGCGCCGGCGGCTCCGCGCGTCGGCGGCCGGCCCGTCCCGGCCACGCTGCCACCCGACGTCGCCGACTTCACCGGGCGGGCAGAGCAGGTGCGATATCTGGGTGACCTGCTCATGGCCACCCTCGACGACCGATCTCCTGGCGCACCGGTCGTCGTCGCACTGGCGGGGATGGGCGGCATTGGCAAGACGGCGCTCGCCGTACATGTGGCGCACCTCGTGGCTTCGACGTACCCGGACGGTCAGCTCTACGTGAACCTCCGCGGTATGGAGACGGCGCCACTGGAACCCGGCGAGGTGCTGGCCCAGTTCCTACGGGCGTTGGGCGTCGACGACCGGGCGATTCCGTCGGACCTGAGCGAGCGCACGGCGATGTATCGCACCCAACTTGCCGACCGCAAGGTTCTGGTGGTGTTGGACAACGCCCTGTCGGAGGAGCAGATCCGGCCGCTCCTGCCGGGAGTCTGGACGTGCGCCGTTGTGGTGACCAGTCGAACTCGGCTGGCGGGCATCGAGGGCGCCACGGGTGTCGACCTCAGCGTCTACTCCGATACCGAGGCGATCCGGTTGTTGGCGCGGATGACGGGTGAGCACCGGGTTGCTACTCAGGCAGCCGTAGCCGCTGAGATCGTCGATCTGTGTTCCGGTCTGCCGTTGGCCGTCCGGATCGCTGGTGCGCGGTTGGCTGCCCGGCCAACGTGGCCGCTCAGCCGCCTGGTCGCGATGCTCGGCGAGGAGTGCCGCCGACTGGATCGTCTGGCCACCGGCGACCTGGCGGTGCGTGCCTCGCTTGAATTGAGCTATCAGTGGCTCGACGGCACGTCGAGGCGTCTCTTCCGTCTCCTGGGCCTCTTCAACGCACCGGACTTTCCTGTCGGACTGCCGGCGGTCGTTCTCGGTTGTTCGCTGGAGCGGGCGACCGAGTTGGCGGAGACGTTGGTGGACGCGCAACTTCTGGTGGATGCCGGGACTGACGCGGTCGGTCAGTACCGGTACAAGTTTCACGACCTGGTCCGTCTCTACGCACGGGAGCGCGCGGAAGCAGAGGAGTCCGGGTGTGATCTGATGCAGGTGGTGTCGTGTGGACTGGGCGGATGGCTCGCTCTTGCGGAGCAGATGGCGAGGTCCATCCCGGGCCCGTGTTCCGCTGATATCAAGGGGCCTGCGCAGCGGCCGGTCATCGGCTGGGCAAAGGACCACCTTCAGCGGATGGACCCGGTCCGCTGGTTCGACGCCGAGCGGGAGGCGCTCCTCGCCGCGATGCACCAAGCGTGCGCGCTCGGCCTCGACGCGTTGGCCTTCGAACTCGCCACCTGCCTGGAGAAGTACTTTGACCTGCGCGGCATACACCCGGACTGGAGCAGCACGAGAACGCCGCCGTGCCGACGACCTGCCGTAGCGCCAGCAACCGGCTGGGTGAGGCGGTCATGCTGCATGGGCGGATCGACGTGATGACGTGGACGGCGGACAGCCTGGACGGTGTGGTGATGGCTCGACTCCATGCGGTGTCCGCGGCCCACGGTTGCTCACCATCATCAGTTGTTCAAGGACCTGCCGAACGAGCGCTTCGGCTGATCGAGACCGTCGGCGGGCCGGACCGGCCCGGACCGCGGTCGGGCAGGCCGATAGGCGAGGACCACGCCGGCCACGGCGTCGGCTGGCTGGAATCCGTGGGACCGTGAGTCCGCGCTGTGCTCGGCGTTGTCGCCGAGCACGACGAGCCGGCCGGATGGGACCACCGCCTCGGCGACCGGAATGCCCGCCGGCACCGGGTCGCCGGGCAGGGCCACGGCCCGCTTCAGCATGAACGGCGGATCGCCGGCCAGGCCGGCGCCAGGGGACCTGAGGAGGACGACGGCGCCGCGGCGGACACCGGCGAGAGTGGTGCGCCGGACGAGGAGACGGTCACCGGGCAGATACGTCGGTGCCATGCTCACACCCTCGACGGTGACCAGCAGCCACCGCTGCCGGAGCACGCCGATGGCCCGGGCGAACAGCCGCGCCGCCCTGCTCATCCGGTGGCCACCGGCTGGTAGCCGCCCGCCTGCAAGCGGAACAGCCGGGCGTACCCGCCGTCGCGGTTGAGCAGGTCCTCATGGCTGCCCTCCTCGACCACCACACCGTCGGCCAGCACAACGATGCGGTCCGCGTCGCGGATTGTATTGAGCCGGTGCGAGATCAACACACTGGTGCTCCGCTCCCGGTGCCGCCGGAGCCGGACGTGCAACTCGTATTCCGCCTGTGGGTCGAGACCGGCGGTCGGCTCGTCGAGCACCAGCAGGTCCCGGTCCTCGCGCAAGAACGAGCGGGCCAGCGCGAGCCGCTGCCATTGGCCGCCGGAGAGCAGGATCCCAGTCGTCGGGTCGGTTCGGTCCGCCTCGTCGTAGTAGGCGTTGGTGAGCATGGTGTCGTAGCCGTTCGGCAGGGCGGCGAGGGTGTCGTGGATACCCGCCCGCGCGGCGGCGGTCTCGATGCGGGGTCGGTCAGTGAGCGCGGCGACGTTGCCGACGCCGATGTTCTCCGCGGCGGACAGCTCGTAGGTCATGTAATCCTGGAACACCGCGCCGATCCGCTCGCGCAGGGCCGCGACGTCGACGTCGCGCAGGTCGCGACCGTCCCAGGTGATGCTGCCCTTCGTCGGATCGTAGAACCGGCAGAGGAGCTTGACGACGGTGCTCTTGCCTGCGCCGTTGAGCCCTACGAGCGCGACGGTCTGCCCCCTCGGGATGCTGAGGTTGACGCCGCGCAGCACCCAGGGGTGGTCGGGCCCGTAGCGGAACCAGACGTCACGCAGCTCGATCGCGCCGCGCAGCGGCTCGACTGCCGCCGGGTGGGCCGGCAGCGGCAGGTCCGGCCGGGCGTTCACCAGCTTCCGGTAGTGGTCGAACAGCAGCGCGTTCTCGTGCGTGGATGCGAACCGGTCCACGAGCCCTGCGAGGCCCGCCTGGACCCCGGCGAGCGCCGCCGCCAACAGCGAGATGTCGCCGATGGACAGTCGACCGCGGGTCGCCTCCGTGATGGCCCACAGCAGCCCGGCACCGGCGACCATGGCGGTGACGACCGCCAGCGCGCCGCGCACGAGGACCTCGCGGGTGTCGTGTCTGGTCTGCTCGCGATTGGCCGCGGCCATCTCATGCCGCATCCGACCGCGGAACAGCTCGCCGAGGCCGTACATGCGCAGTTCCTTCGCGGCGGACAGGCTGGTCAGCAGGTCGGCGTAGTGGATCTCACGGCGGGCCCGGCCGCTGACCCGCCAGAGCATGCCCGCGCGCCGCCGATTGAGCCGCAGCTGGGCCAGGAGGGCCGGGCCGGCCGCCGCGACGGCGAGCAGCGCCAGCAACGGGTTCAGCGCGATCAGCGCCGTGAGGAAGCCGCCGAGCAGGATGAGCGACTCGATCGCGCCGAGCGTGTCGTCGACGAGTTGGCCCGGGCCGGCCCGGCCAGACTGCTGCGCCATCCGGAGCCGGTCGCGAAACGCTGGGTTCTCCATCGCCGCCAGGCCGGTGATCCGGTTCATCGCCGCGTACAGCCGATCCATCGCCCGCACTCCGACAGCCCGCAGCAGGCGTCCATGCAGGTGGCTCCGAATGGCTGGCAGGACCCCCGCACCGAGGCCGGCCGCGACGAGTCCCGCTGCGGCCGGCAGCACCCCGCGGCCGGCGACGAGTCCGTCGATGACGGCCCGCAGCAGTGCCGCGCCCGCGACGGGCACGGCACCGGCGACGACGGTCAGCACTGCGTACAGGCCGAGGACCACCGGCGCGGCGGAGCAGCCGAGGCGCAGTGCCGCCCACACGTGACCGGGGATCCGTCGCAGCGACACACCGTCCACTGTGGGCATATTGGCGGTGGTCACGCTGCGGTGAGCGTGGGTAGGTCGGTGAAGGCATTGCCGCTGCCGAGGATCACGCCGCCGCGGTCGACCAGGCATAGCGTCGGGAAGCTGCTCACCCGGAACGCGGTGGCCCAGCTGCCGCCGCTGGGCTCGACCAAGACGTCCACTTCGGCCAGCCGCTCCGCGTAGGTTTCGCCGTCGGTGGCGTCGGTGACCACGACCGCGATCGCGGCTACCCCGGTCCGGGCGTGCCGATCGAGGAACTCCGGGATGATGTCGGCGCACGGTCTACAGCCCTCGGTGAAGAACCCGACGAGGGTGACGCGGTCAGCATCCACAATGGACACTTGATGCCCGGCGACGGTGGTGGCGGTGAGCGGGGCGATCGTGGATCCGGTCGGTGGTCCGGAGTCCGACGCCGGCGGCGGGGCGAGCCGCGTGTCGTGCTCACGCAGCTTGCGGATCACGCCGAACGTGAGCAGCAGGTTCAGCGCGGTGCTCACCAGCGCGACGACGACGGCGACGACGAGGTAGTCCATGGTGGTCCCTTCCAAGCAGTGCGGTGGTGCGATGTCGGCTTCGCACCGCACCGCCGCGTTCGGTGGTCGAGCAGTGGATCAGCAGTCGCCGTAGGTCACCCAGCTGCCGCAGTTGGTGGCGTTGCAGTTGCAGGTGTACTGGCACCACCGGCGCTGGTTTTCCTGGCCCTTGTAGCAGCGGTACTGGTAGAAGCCTTCGCCCGGGAAGCAGATGCAGGCACCGGCACGGGCCTTCGGCAGGAACATTCCCAGCATCCGATCGGCGGCCGTGTTGAGCAGGTCTCGCATGCAAACTCCTCTGTCCGTCGGGGATCTCCCGAATGGCGTTTGACTCTAGGAAGCCACGCCATAGCGCCGCCATAGCCACGCCATAGCGCCGCCACAGCGCGCGCCGGGGCGTTGACCGGCGGCACCGCTCCGACGCACGCTGTAGGCGTGTCGGTGCTCTTGCTGTATTCCCGCTGTCTGATCGGTGCGGTGTTCGCGATCGCCGTGGTGTCGAAGTTGCGTGCGCCGGGTGCGTTCGTGACGTCGGTCCGTCAGATGGAGGTGTTGCCCACGGGGTGGGCCCCGCCGGTCGCGGTCGCCGTGGTGGTCGGCGAGGCCGCCGTGGTGCTCGCCATGGTGCGCGCGCCGCTGCCCGGCTTCGCCGGCGCGATGCTCCTGCTCGGCGGCTTCACCGCCGCAGTCGCGGTGGCCATGCGTCGTGGCAAACCGGCCACCTGCCGTTGCTTCGGCACCGCAGGAGCGCCGTTCGGTCGTCGGCATGTCATGCGGAACCTGGCGCTCATCGCCTGCGCCGGGGCCGGTGGCGCGCTCGCCGCGGCCGGTGTCACCGACGTGACCGGACGGATGCTGGCGCTCGCCATGCCGGCCGCGTTGCTGTCCGCGGTGGCGGTCACCCGCCTGGACGACCTGATGTTCCTCCTGTTCACGCCTGCGCGACCCGGGATCGGGCCAGCACGAGCAGTTCGCGTGCGTGCCGCGCGCCCGACCGGTAGCCGCTGAACGAGCAATGGCCCAGCGCGGACCGGGCGGCGACCGCGGCATGATCCGGAGCTGAGGTGCATCGCGACGAACGCCTGCGGGTCGCCCGGCCTATGCCGCCGCCACGCCGGCAGACGTCATGGCGAGCCAGTCGGTTGTCGGGCGGCGGATCCAGAAGTACCCGCGCAGACCGTCGGCCAACCGCCGGGCCTCCGTCCCGAGACCGTTCCTGGTGGCGTGCCGCACGAGCGCGACGATGTTGGCCAGCTCCGCGTCGAGCCACGCCCGGGCCATGTCGGTGTCGGCGAAGGCGTACGGTTCGATCGGGTTCGGCTCCGGCGGAAGGCGCACGGTGTGCGGGTAGAGCAGCCGGATCGCGCCCTCCACACCGGCGCGGTATGCCCGGCACAGCCGCTCGATCACGGCCGACCACTCGGGCGGGGCGTCGCTGCGTCGGGCCTCATCGCAGGCGTATGCCCGCAGCAGGCCGTGCAGGCTGTACCGGCCGTGGTGCCGTTGCACCATGTGCGCGGCGGTGAGCGCGTCGAGCGCCGCGGTGACGTCGCCGGCATCGGCATCCGGGCCGATGAGGGCGGCCGCGGTTTCGGCGGTGAGGTCGTCACCGGGCACCAGTCCGAGCCGGCGGAACAGCACCCGGTGCGGGTGGGCCAGCTGCCGGTATGACATTGCGAACGCGGCCCGCACCGACGCCTGCGGATCGTCGTCCACGTCGAGCTCGCCGAGCCGGCCGTGCGCGGTGAACGCCGCGACGTAGGCGACGAACTCGTCGTCCGGCCGCTCCGCACACTTGGCCGCGGCGATGCGCAGGGCGAGCGGCAGTCGCCCGCAGGCCTCCGCGAGGTCGGCCAGCGCGACCGCGTCGGCGCCGGCCGGCCGGCCGAGCATGCCGCGCAACAGGGCGACCGCGGCGTCCTGGGTGAGCGGCGGCACGGTCAGCCGGCGTGCGTGGTTGACCGCCACCAGCCCGGTGAGCTGGTGCCGACTGGTCACCACCGTCGTGCAGCGCCCGCCCGCCGGCAGCAGCGGCCGGACCTGCTCGGCGCTGCTCGCGTTGTCGAGCACGAGCAGCAGGATCCGGTCAGCCAAGCACGTGCGGTACATGGCCATGGCCTCGTCGACGTCGACCGGGATCTGCGCGGCCGGCACGCCGAGCGCCCGCAGACACCGGGTCAGCGCGGCCAGTGACGTGAGCGGGCTGCCGGTCGACCAGCCGTGCAGGTTGACGTGGAGCTGCCCGTCGGGGAACCGTACGGCCACGCGATGGGCCCAATGTACTGCCAGTGCGGTCTTACCGGCGCCGGCGGTGCCGACCAGGACCACCAGCGGGCCGGGACCGCTCGCGTCGGCGGTATCCGGCAGCAACCCGTCGAGTTCGCGCAGCAGATCGTTACGGCCGACGAGGTCGGGCACGTCGGGCGGCAGGGTGCGGGGCACGACGCCAGTGGTTGCCGGGAACTCGGGCCTCGGCTGCGATACGAATCCGGCTTCGGGGGCCAGCGGCGCGCGATGCCCCTGCAGGGTCGGATCAGCGGCCAGGATCCGCTGGTGCAGCCACTGGAGCGCGGGAGCTGGCTCGACCCCCAGCTCGTCGACGAGGCGTAGCCGGAACCGCCGGAACGTCGCCAGCGCCTCCGAGGTACGGCCACTGCGGTGCAGCGCCAGCATCAACTGCGCCTGAAGCCGCTCACGCAGTGGATGCACCTCGGTGTTGCGCATCAGCTCGGCGACCACGTCGACGTGGCGGTCGGCGCGCAGCAACGCGTCGATCCGGTCCTCCGTCGTGTTGAGACGTAACTCGTGCAACCGGGTCACCAGCGGCTGCAGCGGCGCCGGCAGCTCGATGCCGGCCAGCACATCGCCACGCCACAGCGCCAACGCCTGGCCGAGCCGCTCGATGGCCACCTCCACACTGTCGACGGCCAACGCCCGCTGACCTTCCGCGGCGAGTCGCTCGAACACCTCGGCGTCCAGTTCGTTTGGCTCTACCCGCAGCAGGTACCCGTCGGGTGTGCTGGCAAGCCGGTCGCCCGTCGTCGGAGTGCGGCGCAGCTGGGCGACGTACGAGTGCAGGTTCGCCCGCGCGGACCGCGGTGCCCCGTCGTTCCACAGGCACTCGATCAGTAACGACGTCGGCAGCGGCGTATTAGGATGCAGCAGCAGGACGCCGAGCAGGAGACGCTGCTTGCGCGCCCGCAGGACGACCGGCTCACTGGCCCCGTGGGTTTCGAGCGGACCGAGAATCCGCCACAGCATGATTGGCCTCCCCCCAAGCCGGTTCCGCCACGCCTTTCATGATCGATGGTGGACCTGGTCGGCCGCTACGACGTGATCACGGTTCAGCAGGAGCGACGCCATCAGCGTGCGCGGCTTCCGACCGATCAGAGCGACGTCATGACCGTCCCGTCGTGCCTCGACAGCCCCCAGCAAGCGAATGTGCACAGCCACCCCCGTCGATGTCGTACTGGGGGAAAAGTATTCGGCGCGCGACGCCGGATCGAGGGTTCGGCTGTTCGACAATGTTCGGAATCGTTCGAGCGCCGGCGCGAACGAGTGCCAAGATCTTGTTGTTGCGTCACCGGTTCGCGGTGTTACAGCGCCAGCCGCCGGATCGCGTGCTGGGCGTCACGGCGCACCCGGCCGCGGCCGTACGCAACCTCGTGATGGATCTCGAAGACCCCTACCCGATCCGGCTTTCCTGCGGCCTGTGCCGCCGCCGTCCCCGGCGACCGACGGCCCGCGTCATTCGGTCAGGTCGAGCGCGGCGCGCACGACACTGTCGGTGTCTATGCCGTGGTAGCGGTAGACGTCCTCGATCGAGCCGGACTGGCCGAAGCTGGTCACCCCCAGCGCGATACCGCGTACCCGGTGGATCGTGGACAGGAACGCCAACGTGTGCGGATGCCCATCGAGCACGGTCACCAGCGGAGTGGCGCGGTGGGCGGGGAAGACCTGGTCCAGGATCCAGCTCGGGCTCTGCGACCGGCCTTGCCGGGACTGCAAAGCCTCAAAGAGCAGGCCGGGACTGGTCACACAGAGCACGTCCGCGCCAACCCCGGCCGCCTCCAGCCGGTTGGCGGCGGCCAACGCCTCGGGCACCAGCGCACCCATCGCGGCGATGGTCACCGCCGGGTCGGCGTGCCGGCGCAGCGGGTACGCGCCGGCGACCACCTGGCGACGGCGACGCTCCCGGGCCGCGGGATCCGCCGGTACGGCGGCGAGGGTCTGGTCCACCGAGCGGGTGGACAGCCGCAGGTAGGCCGACGTGCCGTCCGGCCGGCCGAGCCGCGCCAGACTGGCCAGCAGCGTCCACTCCACGTCGATGGCGAATGCCGGCTCGTAGCAGACGCAGCCGGGTTGCTCCAGGCCGATGGATGGGGTGGTGATGGACTGGTGGGCGCCGCCCTCGGGCGCCAGGCTGACCCCCGACGGCGTACCCACCAAAATCGACTGGCCGCCCGCGTAAATGCCGAATGACCACGGCTCGAGGGCGCGGGCCACAAATGGGTCGTAGACCACCCCGATCGGTAGCAGTGGCTGGCCCCACCGGCTCCACGTGGCGCCCAGCTCGCCGAGCAGGCCGACCAGGTTGGTCTCGGCGATGCCTAACTCGATGTGTTGTCCGGACGGGTGCTCCCGCCAGTGCAGAATGGTCTCGCTGTCGTCGGCGAACCAGTCCACCCGCTCGCGCGGCGACCACACCCCGACCTTGTTCACCCAGCCGCCCAGGTTGGTGCTGGAACTGACGTCCGGGCTGACCGTCACCACCCGGCGGGCGACCTTCGGGGCCTGACGGGTCAGATCGAGCAGGGTGCGGCCGAGTGCGGCCTGGGTAGTGGACGTGCCCGACGGGACGCGGCCGATGTCGGTGGGCAGTTCGAGTACGGCTGGGACCGGTACCGGATCGCGGCGCAGCCGCTGCGCGGTACGGGTGCACAGCTGTGTTGCCGCGCTGTCTTGGGGGAATCGCTGCCAGGGTCGCTGCGGGTCGGTACCCAGCCGTGCCGCCAGTTCACGCATCTGCTCGTCGGTCAGCAGCGAGGAGTGGTTCTGCGGGTGCCCCTGGGTGGGCAGACCGTAGCCCTTGACGGTGTACGCGAAGATCACGGTCGGACGGGAGTCGTCGATCGACGCATACGCCTGATCCAGCGCGCGCAGGTCGTGGCCGCCCAAATTGCCGATCGCCTCGATCAGGCTGTTGTCGTCCACGCCGGCGATCAGGCCGGCGAGTTGCTCGGCCCCCTCGCCTTGACCGGGCAGCCGCTCACGCAACTGTTCCGGGGTGCAACGCAGCAACCGCTGGTACTCGGCGTTGCTCATCCGGTCCAGGCGCTCGCGCAACATGTCGCCGCCGGCACGCCCGAACAGGTCTTCCAACAACTGCCCGTACTTGACCGTCAACACCTGCCAGCCCGCGGAGTCGAACATGCCCCGCAACCGGTCAGCGGCCATCTCCGGCACCACCCTGTCCAGGGACTGCCGGTTCAGGTCGACGATCCACACCACCTCGCCCAGCTCGGCGACCATCGGGTCAAGGATGGCCTCCCAGACCGCTCCCTCGTCCAGTTCGGCGTCACCCACCAGCGAGTACTGTCGCCCCATGCCCGGATCGCCGGTCGTGGTCTGCACATACCGCCGGGCCAGGGCGCCCCAGACCGGTGCGGTGGCACCGATGCCCACCGACCCCGTGGAGTAGTCCACCGGGTCGGGATCCTTGGCGCGGCTGGGATAGCTCTGCAGTCCGCCGAAGGCGCGCAGCGTGGTCAGATACTCCTCATCCAGCTCGCCCAGCAGGTAGTTGATGGCGTGCAGTACCGGCGAGGCGTGCGGCTTGACTGATACCCGGTCAACCGGGCGCAGGTGCCGGAACCACAACGCGGTCATGATCGAGGCCATCGAGGCGCTTGATGCCTGGTGCCCACCGACCTTGAGCCCGGATGGATTGGGACGCACCCCGTTCGCGTGGTGCACGATCGAGGTCGATAGCCACAGAACCCGCCGCTGGATCTCGTACAGTGCGGCGAACTCGTCGCTGTCGGGCTCCACCGCGGCCCGGTCGAGCGCTGAACTGGTCATGGTCCACCGGTCTCTTTGCTGTTTGCGTGCAAGAATCGGCCTTCAGAACAGCAAAGGGGGACCGCCTGCACAACATGCTGTTTCATGATTGAGCAGGATGCCCAGTTTGCTGCCCGTGCCGCCATCGGGGAGTGAGCATCGTGCGCAACAACTACTCGGCCGACGCCATCGACGCCCGGCTGCTGCTTGCACTGATCGAGCATCCGCGTGCCACCACCATCGCGCTGGCCGAGCAGGTGGGCCTGTCCCGCAACACCGTGCAGGCGCGGTTGGTCAAACTCGAGGAACAGGGAATCCTGGCCTCTTTCGAACGCCGCGTCGAACCCGACACACTGGGCTATCCGCTCACCGCCTTCGTGAACGTGCAGGTAGCCCAACGCCAGCTCGCCGACGTTGGAGAAGCGCTGGCCGCCATCCCGGAGGTGCTCGAAGTACTTGGGCTCTCCGGCCAGACCGACCTGCTGGTACGCGTCGTGGCCGCCGATGCTGATGACCTCTATCGCATCGCTGGACAGATCCTCGCCAGCCCTGGCGTGGAACGCACCAACACCGCACTGGTGATGCGGGAACTGGTCGGCTATCGGATCACGCCGCTACTTCGCCGGATGACCGAGCCGCGCCGCGCGAAGCGTTAGCCCGGCTGTTTTCGTGCGCCCAGCGGACCTGGAGGTGAGTGTGTAGCTCACCGGCATCGACCTGCAGACCGCGGCGACGGGTGTGCTGCGCACACCCGTGACCGGCCACGGCAGGATGCGGCTTCACACTGACGAGCCGGCTCCAGCACCTGCATCGAGCATCGGCACGGCACAGGGCACAGGCCCTCATCTACGGACTTTTGAGTGTGCATTCGTCGTGCCGGTCGGGTTCCGATGCTGTCTACGATACGTGACAGCAAGATCAGTGGAGGTTGGAGTTTCGTGACCATCTTCGAACTGTCGGATCTCACGGTGGATCTCTCCACGGAAGGCGGCCGGCTCGAACTCACAGATGCGGTGTCGCTGTCCGTCGAGGCCGGCGAGATCCTGTGCGTGGTCGGCGAGTCGGGCAGCGGTAAGAGCGTGACCATGATGGCGGCACTTCGCCTCATGGAGTTCACGTCGCCGATCGGGATCCGTGGCAGCGCCCGGCTCGGAGAGGACGAACTCCTTCAGCTGAGCCAGCGTCAGATGTCGCGGATCCGGGGCCGACGCGTCGGGGTGGTGTTCCAGGAGGCGCAGGACGCGCTCAACCCCACCAAGACCGTCGCCAACCAACTCGCCGAGGCGTACGCGCTGTCGCATGGCATGCGCAGCGCGAGGGGGTGGCGTGACAGCAGGAGGGGCGACGGCCTGAGCGCAGCGGTCGGCCTGCTGGACGAGGTCGGACTGGACGAACGAGTGCTTCCGCTCTACCCGCATCAGCTCTCCGGCGGCATGCAGCAGCGGGTCATGATCGCCATGGCACTGATCGGCGATCCGGATCTGCTCATCGCGGACGAGCCGACAACGGCACTGGACGTCACGGTTCAGGCCGAGGTCCTGAAACTGATCCGGCGGCTTCAACGCGAGCGCGGCATCGCCTGCGTTCTTGTCACCCACGACATGGGAGTCGCGTCCGTCATCGCGGACCGGATCGCCGTCATGTATGCGGGACAGGTTCTGGAGGTCGGCCCGAGGGATGTGATGCTCCGAGCGCCCCAGCACGCATACACCAAGGCCCTGCTGGAGTGCGTGCCCCGTCCCAACACGCGTCTCGTCGGGCGAATGCGAACCGTTCCCGGCCAGCCCCCGCAGCCCGGAAAGATGCCCCAGGGCGACCGGTTCGCCCCGCGCAATGCGCTGGCGACCAGGCGCGACCTGACCGAACCTCCGCCGATGGTGTGGTCGTCGGACAGGACCCACATGGTCCGCTCGTGGGCCCCGGTCATGCAATGGACCGACGAGGCGGTCAACCGTCTCACCGGCCACGTGGCCGACGCCGGCAACTCCGCACGCAGCGCCCCCGCGCTACCGCAGCCCATTGTCGAGTTGCAGGGTGTCAACAAGACGTACGGCGTCACCCGGCGCAAGGATTACGCTGCGATCCATGAGAACGGGGTACCGGCGCACGGACGTCTCGCCTCGGCGCACCGCGCGGTCCAAAACCTGACCCTGACCATCAACCGGGGCGAGTTCTTCGGCATCGTGGGCGAGACGGGCTCGGGCAAGACGACTCTGGGCAAGTTGATCGTCGACCTCGAGCGCGCCGATCCCGGCTCGCTGATCTCCGTCGCCGGCCACGACCTGTCACATCGGCGCGGGCTGGAGGCCGAACGCGCACTCCGCCGCGAAGTCCAGATGATCTTCCAGAACCCGAGCGGCAGTCTCGACCCGAGGCGAACGATCGGCGAGTCCATAGCGGAGCCGATCCGGGCACTGACCGACCTGAATCGCGCCGGGATTCAGAAACGCGTTCGTAAGCTCCTTGACGACGTCGGACTGCCACAGGGCGCGGAGGACAGATACCCGTCGGAGCTGTCCGGCGGCCAGCGCCAGCGGGTCGTGATCGCGCGGGCGGTCGCACCGCAGCCGAGTGTGATCGTCGCCGACGAGCCGACAAGCGCGCTGGACGTCTCGGTGCAGGGCCAGGTGATGAATCTGCTTTTCGATCTGCAGCGCGAGTTCGGCCTGACCTACATCTTCATCACCCACAACCTGAGCCTCGTGACATCTGTCGCCGATCGCATCGGCGTGATGCTCCGTGGCGCTCTGGTCGAAGTCCTGGACTCGACGCTCGTGTCGGCACCACCGCAGCACGAATACACGCGGGCGCTCATGGCGGCCAACCCCGACCCGTTCGTCCCGTCGGCGGCGGATGCGAGCGCGCTGCACACACCGGAGTGAATGCGCACAACGTTGCGACAGGGATCGGGGGCGCACGCCCATCCGCGCCGCCCAGCAGCGCATGTATAACAGTTGAACTCGGGCCTAACGGCGCCCCGAGCTCTGGAAATTTCGTGTCACAGGTCAGTACCGCGAGGGCAAGTGACTACTCAAGGGGCAGGTCCACATATGAAATCTCTATCGCGGTGGTTCACCACCGCTCTCGTCACTGTGAGCATCGCGGCGGCTGCTGGTTGCGGGAGTTCCTCCTCGGAGGGCGGCAACGCGACGGCCACCGGCGAACCGAAGACCGGTGGCACCGTTCGCGCTGCCCTGGGCGGTGACCCCCAGACGCTGGACATGAGCATGGCGGGTGGGCTCACCCGGATCACCATGCAGCACGTGTTCGAGAGCTTGTTCGCACTCGATGCCCAGTTACGCCCCCAGCCGATGCTCGCCGATTCCTACACTGTCTCGGACGACGGGCTGACCTACACCATCAAGCTGCGCACCGGCGTCAAGTTCCACGACGGGTCGACGATGACGGCCACGGACGTGAAGGCCAGCTTCGATCGCTGGATCGCGGTCTCCCCGAACAGCAAGAACGTCAAGGGAAACGTCAAGTCCTCCGAGGCGACCGACGACTCGACGTTCGTCATCACGCTGAACTCGGTACGCTCCACGCTGATCTCCGATCTGGCGTGGATCCAGGGCCCGTTCGTCATCATCCCGGCGTCGGTCGCCACGGCGGCCGGCACCAAGCCGATCGCCCCTGACCGGATTGTCGGTACCGGCCCCTACAAGATGGAGAGCTACAACCCCGGGCGAAACCTGACGCTGGCCCGCTTTGATGGCTATCAAGGCCGGACCGAGAACCCGAGCGGCCGTGCCGGTGCGAAGCACGCTTACCTCGACAAGATCGTGTACAGCTTCGTCACCGACAGCCAGCAGCGCCTGAACGGTCTGAAGACGAGTCAGTACGACTGGGTCCAGACGGTGGACGCCGACCAGCTGCAGTCGCTGGCGAATGACCGGTCGTTCGTCGTCGAGCCCGCGACCGACCGCAACCTCAACGTCGTGTTTCTCAACGGCGCCGAGGGATCCGTTTTCCACTCGCTCCAGGCGCGCCAGGCCGTCAATGCGGCGATCGACAAGCCGGCGATCGCCAAGGCGATGTTCGGTCCGGAGAACCTTTGGAGCCCGCTCACCGGAGCACTGGTATCACCGAGTGTGCCCGACGTCCACTCAGAGGCCGGGCTGAACCTCTGGTCCGAGCACAACACTGAGAAGGCGAAGTCCCTCCTCGCGGCCGGCCTCAACCGGCCTATCAAGATCCTCACGACCAAGACCTACCCGTACATGTACCAATGGGCGGTCGCGGTCCAGGGGCAGCTCTCCGCGATCGGTGTGAAGGCGGATATCGAGGTGCTGGACTACCCGTCCATGGTGGGTAAGGCGGTCGACGATCCGAAGTCGTGGGACATGATGACTACCTACACGCTCGCCTCGTTCGGGAACGTGGCCCAGGTGGAGTGGTTCAACGGGAGCCTCGCACCGTACGGTGCCTTCCCGACGCAGGAGTACAAGACCGGCGTCAACGAGCTGCTCGCCAAGTATGTGGTGGCGAAGGACCAGACAACGGCGCACCAGTACGTCGACCAGCTGCAGCAGCTGTTCTACGACACGATGCCGGCCCTCGTCCTCGGCGAGGTCAGCGACGTCAACCCGCATTCCAGGAAGCTCGTGCTGGGCACGTCGTACACGAACATCTTCTGGAACGCTTCGCTACGTGGGTAGCCGCTGAACGGCAGGGCCGCGTCGTAACCCGGCGCGGCCGCGCCCCCCACACATCCGACACGAGGAGATCGGCTGAAAATCGTGGTACTCCTACGCCGCGTTCGAGACATGGTGATCACCGTATTCATCGTGGCTAGCGCGATGTTCTTCCTGCTGCACGCCATTCCGGGAAGTCCAGCCATTGCGATCCTCGGGACCAATGCCCCGCTGGAGTCCATCGAGCAGCTGAACCGTCAGCTGGGGTTCGACAGGCCGGTCTGGGATCAGTACGGCTCCTGGCTGTGGAACGCGCTCCACGGCGACCTTGGCTTCTCACTCTCCCAGTCCAGGGGAGTCGGCAGTGCGATCGCGGACTTCATGGTCCCGACCCTGTTGATCGCAGCTCTCGCGATGGTGCTGAGCGTCCTTCTCGCCGTCCCCCTCGCCGTTCATACGGTGTCGCACCCCAACTCGCTCCTGTCGCGGTTGCTGCTCTTCGTCAGTTCGGCACTGCTCGCCGTTCCCGGGTTCTGGCTCGCGCTCGTCCTCGTCCTCGTCTTCGCCGTCAGGATCAATGCGTTCCCCGTGAGTGGCTACGTCAATCCCACCGAGGATTTCGGGTCATTCGCGCACCACGTGTTCCTTCCCCTGGTGGTCCTTCTGGCGTACCAGGTTCCCCTACTTGTGCTCACCCTGCGAGAGTCCCTGGCCGGCGAACTGCTGAACGCCTACGCGCGGACGGCACGAGCCAAGGGCGCCGCCGAACGCGAGGTCATGTATCGCCACCTGCTGCCCAACGGATTCCTGCCCACGCTGACGGTGCTGGGCTCGAACTTCGGTCACATGCTGGGTGGCGTGATCATCCTCGAGACGATCTTCTCGATTCCAGGTCTCGGATACCTGCTGAGCTCCGCGATCGGGTCGAGGGACTACAACCTGGTTCTGGGGATCACCGTGTTCACGGTGGTGATCACGATCCTGGTCAATCTGACCGTTGACCTGCTGTATGCGGTCCTGGACCCGAGAGTGAGGTCGGGCAGATGACGCGGATCGGAGGACGCCCGTTGCCGCGCAAGCTCGCCGGCTGGTGGCGCAAGAGCCCGGGATTGTGCTTGTCGACCGGGCTGATCGTCCTGCTCATCCTGCTGTCGGCCTTCGGACCGCTGTTCCTCCAGCCGCCGAACCTGCAGCATCTCCCGGACAAACTGCAGGCCCCGTCCGGGGCACACTGGTTGGGCACCGACGACTACGGCCGTGACGTCCTGAGCCGGGTCGTGTCGGCAGGACGCGTCTCGCTCGGCCTCGGGGCCGCCGTGACGGTCTCGGCGGTACTGCTGGGATCGGTCATCGGACTGGTCGCCGGCTTCTACGGACGCTCGGCCGGCATTCTGATGCGGATCGTGGACGCCCTCCAGGCGTTCCCTGTGATCATCCTGGCGATCGCCCTCGCCGTCGGCCTCAACAGCAAGGTTCCCGATGCCGTCGGCATCCTCATCGCCCTGACGGCCGTGTACACGCCGCTCGTCGCCCGCGTCGTCCGTAGCCGGACAATCGTCCTCGCGAGAACCGGCTACGTGACGGCTGCCAAGGGCTCGGGCGTCCGCGGCGTGCACATCCTGCTCCGCCACGTCGCCCCGAACGCGTTTCCCGCCATCGTGGTCCAGGCGACCTTCGTCTACGCCTCGGCCCTGCTGTCGGACGCGGCACTGGGCTTCCTCGGTCTCGGCGTCGCACCACCGACGCCGACGTGGGGAAACATGGTCGCCGACGCGAAGTCGTCGTTCGAGATAGCGCCGTGGCACATGATCTCGCCGGGCGTGGCGATCGTGATCTCGGTTGCCGCGCTGAGCCTCGCCGGTGACGGGCTCCGCGTGCTCGTCGATCCCCGCTCCCGTGCCGTCGCCGAGTTGCAGCGGATCGGCAGCCGGCGGCGCCGTCGCGGTCCCTCGTCGCAGCTCAAGGACTCGTGAGGTGACGGTTCAGGACGCCCGCGTCCGACGTGCACATGCGCCATCGCAGAAATGAGGGCGCGTGCCCATGGTCCGCGCGGCGTCGCGCAGGCAGGGTTGGATATGCCCTCACGATCAGAGCGACCGCACGGCCCGAACGACCCATGGGCTCGCGCGCCATTCGTGACCTGACACTCCGTTCAAAGGCAGATGCGTGAACATCCCTCGGTCCCGACCCGAGCCATTCGTCGAAACGGCCTTCCAGAGGATCAGCGCCGGTGCACCGGAGGTCTCCCGGACCCAGCTCCGCGAGGTCCTCAAGGAGAGCTACGGGCTCGCCGTCGCACAGATCTCGGAACTCGGCGGCGAGATCGACCAGAACTTGCTGGCCGAGGCTGACGACGGCACCCGGTACGTCGTCAAGGTCCTCAGCGACGCCGCGGATTTCGCGGACATCACCTGGCGCGTGGAACTGCTGCGGCATCTGGGGGAGTCGGTCACCGGCGTGGCCGTACCCCGACCGCTGTCCACCCTGGACGGCGACACGCTCGGTGTTGCCCGTCGCGAGGGGCGTCTCAATTACATCCAGGTTCTGTCCTGGCTCCCCGGCACCCTGCTCAGCTCGCTCAGCAGGCGACCCCCGAGGCTGCTCCAGGGGATCGGTACGACGGCGGCGACGCTGGTGACGGCGCTCACCGACATGGCACCACCGCCGGTCAGCAGGACCCACCACTGGGACCTGACCCGTGCCGACGAGGCGGTCGCCTCGTGCCTGGATCACGTCGCCGATCCAGACCGGGTCGCCCTGGTGACCCGGGTGATGACCCGCTACGCGGCACTGCGGGAGCGTATCCAGTCGCTGCGGAAGTCGGTGGTACACAACGACCTGAACGACTTCAACATCCTGGTCGCCCGGGACGCGAACGGGTGCCACCAGGTGAGCGCGGTGGTGGACGTCGGCGACGCGATGTACACCGCACGGATCGCGGAACTCTCCGTGGCCGTGGCCTATGCCATGCTGGGGACCCGTGACCCGCTGCGCGCGGCCACCGAGGTCGTCCGGGGATACGCGCGCACGACGCACCTGGATCCCGACGAAATCGGTGTGATATTCCCGCTCGCGGCTGCCCGGCTCTGCGTGAACGCCACGACGTGGACCCGGCGCGCCTCGGCGGACGAGACGGGCGACTACGGGCGTGCCCGGTCGCGGCACTCGTGGGACCTGCTGGCGATGCTCAGTGACATCCCGTTCACCCTCGCGGAGGCCACGTTCCGCGAGGCGGCCGGCCTCGACCCGTGGCCGCGGGGCGTCGCCGTCCGTACGGAGGTCGCGGCCACCTTCGGCGCACGGCTCACCGGCATCACACCGTGCCTGGAGGCCGCACCCGGGAGCACGCCGGTGCAGAACCGGGCGGACCCGCAACCGGCCACCCTCGAACTCGGCATGCGGATCGAGCCCACCGACGGGACTCAGTTCACCACCCCGGTCGGCGGCCTGGTCGAGAGTGCCGACCGTCAGGAGCGAACGGTCACCATTCGCCACGATGGCGGCACGGCAACGCACTGGTCCGTGTGGCGCGGCATCGTCCCTGTCGTCGTCGCGGGTGCCCGGATCGGCGACAACAGCCCCGTCGGAAAGGTCGTCGGTGACAGCAGGGATGAGGACACCGGCCGCGCGTCGTGTCGTCTCACCGTCCTGGCCGAAGAGGACCTCGTCCCGCGCGTTCCTGCCCGGGTGCAACCCTGGCTGCGGAAGGTGTGGGCGGCGTTGAGCCCGGCGCCGGCGCAGCTCGCCGCTCGGGTCGTGGCCGACGATCCCGCTCTGCGTCACGCGGTCGCCGTCCGCGAGCAGTACACCGGACGAGCGCAGCGGTACTACTTCGACGAGCCGATGACGGTCGTCAGCAGCCAGGGCGTCTGGATGAGTGACACGGAGGGCCTGGCGTACCTGGACGCGATCAACAACGTCACGCACATCGGCCATGCCGACCCCACCGTCGCCGACGCGGTCTCCCGTCAGGTCCGTCGCCTGAACACCAACAGCCGCTTCGTGTATGCCCAGTTCGGCCGATACGCCGAGCGACTGGCCAGCCTGCTGCCGGATCCGCTGGCCGTGGTGTATTTCGCCTGCACCGGTAGCGAAGCGAACGACCTCGCACTGCGGATGGCACGGCAGGTCACCGGTCGGACGAACGTCATGGTCGTCGACGGTGCCTATCACGGCAACACCACCGCGGTACTGGAGATCAGCCCTGATCGGTACGACAGTCCGGGCGGCGGCGGGCGACCGGACACCACGCACGTCGTTGTGCAGCCCAACCGTTATCGCGGGCCGTACGGATACGACGACCCGCTCGCGGCCCAGAAGTACGCCGCCGACGTCGCCGACGTCGCACGACGGCTGAGCGCCGAGGGCCGTGCTCCCGCCGCCTTGTTCACGGAGGCTCTGATCGGCTCCGGCGGGCAGATCACGTTGCCGCCGGGCTACCTCGCATCGGCCTTCGAGGCCGTGCGAGCGGCTGGTGGGCTTTGCGTCTCGGACGAAGTCCAGATCGGTATCGGACGGCTCGGGACGATGTGGGGTTTCGAGGCGCACGGGGCCGTTCCCGACATCGTCACGCTCGGAAAGCCGCTCGGCAACGGCATGCCGCTGGCGGCGGTCGCCACGACCAGGGAGATCGCCGACGAGTTCGACCGGGGTATTCGGTACTTCAACACCTTCGCCGGCAACCCCGTCTGCTGCGCGGCGGGCCTGGCGGTGCTTGATGTCATCGAACGCGACGGACTCGTCGAGCGCGCGGCGTCGACGGGTGCATACCTGCTGTCCGGACTGCGCGGTTTGGCAGACCGCCACGCCCTGATCGGAGACGTCCGGGGCGAAGGCATGTACGCGGGAATCGAGCTGGTCCGGAACCGTACGACCAAGGAGCCGGCCGATGCCGAGGCGCTCTACATCAGCCAGCGCATGCGGGAGGAGGGCGTCCTCATCTACCCGAACGGCCGGTTCGGGAACATCCTGAAGATCAAGCCGCCGCTGATCTTCGACCCGAGCCACGTCCAGATCCTGGTCGACACCCTCGACTCGATCCTGACCGAGGACTGGTGACCGGCCGGCCCCATAGCGCTCGGCAGATCTCAGCAATCGGAAGTCGGCGCAAAAAGCAACCAACGTAGAATGTCGGCGTGTTGGAGTCTGAGCGCACGGCGAGCGAATCACCAGATGCGGTGATCTCCCGGGTGGCCCGTCGGCTGCTCGAGGACGGCGCCGTGGACCGGCTTCAGGAAGTCTCGACCCGGCGGATCTTCGAGGTAGAACCGGCGTACGCGGCGGCCGGAGTCGTCATCGGCGAGGTCAGCCGCGCCACTCGGAGCACACTCACGCTCTCGCTGGCGCGGCTCGCCGGCGTCCCGGCGCCGGGGTCCGCGGCGACGGCGGCGGTGGACATCGGCAGGCTGCGCGCTGACCAGGAGATCCCGCTCGCGGCGGTCCAGCACGCGTTCCGTCTCGACTTCAGTGTGCTCTGGCCGGCCATCGTCCAGCAGGCGAGAGACGAGCAGCTGACCGACAGCGAGGCGTTGCTCGACGGTTGCATGCAGGTCTGGAGCGTCGTCGAGTCGATCGCCGAGGAGGTCGCCGACTCGTATCGCGAGCGGCAGCGCGAGAACATCGACGGCCGGGCCGACGCGCGCGAGCGGGCGTTCATGGAACTGCTCGAGCGTGGGGCCGGCGCGACTGCGGTGCAGATGCGGTGCGGGCGGATCCTCGGCCTGCCGCAGGACGGCACCTTCATCGTATTGACCGGTAGCTTGCCCGAGGACGAGGGGCTGGCACTGCGGCGACTGGTATCCCGGCTCGCGCAGCGCCGCGCCGGCGGCTTCGTCGGAGGGCCCCTCGAGGCGATCAGCGGTGTCCTGGACGCCTCGGCGTTCAAGCCGGCCGAGATCCGCGAGCTGCTGTCCGGCCTTGATCGTGGGCGGTTCGGCGTCGCCGAGGTGCGGGGAGACCTCGGCGAGCTGCGCCGAGGTCTGCACCTGGCACGCGTGGTCACCGAGTCGCGGCCGGCGGAATCAGCCGGGGTGCTCTACCTGTCGGACCGGTGGCTGAGCGTGTTGATGCACTCGGACCCGGTCGTCTCGAGTGCCTTCGTCTCCGAGGTGCTGGGTCCGGTCATCGAGCTGCCCGCCGACGTAAGGCGCCAATTGCTCGACACGCTTTCGGCCTATGTGCAGTTCGACGGGTCGATCGGGGAGATCGCGACACGGAAGTTCCTGCACCGCAACACGGTCCGCAAGCGCTTGGATCGGATCGAGACGCTCATCGGACGGTCGCTGGCGTCCCCGGCCGACATGGCGAAGGTCGTCACCGCGCTGGCCTGGCTGCAGGAGACCCATCCGGGGGAGTTCCTACCGACGTTCGACGGCGCCGCCCCGTAGCGCGTGAAGCCCGCCGAACACCTGCCAGCTCCCACACATGCGCGTGCAGTCGTCTCTTCGTCGAACAGTGTGCGGTTGCCCACGCATGGCGGACGGCGCCGCTCGTAGAGTCTGAGGCATGGTTGCAGCCGAGTTCGACTTACCCGCCAGCCACATCGACGTCCCGCCCGTAGCGATCGCGGCGCTGCCCACCCGGGGCATCGCCGAGGCGGAGGTACTCGCCGAAGTCAAGGACCGGTTCGGGCGCAACGACTACGGCCACGACCGCAACTTCGCGATCAGCTACTCGGGTATGCCGGCTGCGATCACGCGCAAGGTCGAGGAACTCGCGGTCGGTGAGTTTTTCGTGGAATGGGCCGACTCCGAAACGGGGACGCTCTCCATGGAGCGCGAGGCCGTCGGCATGATGGCCGGCCTGCTGGGCAAGCCCGACGCGCCAGGTTTCATCACGACCGGTGGCACCGAGTCGAACCTCGCCGCCCTGCGTCTGGCCAGGAATAACGGCAAGCGCGACGCGCCGGAGTTCATCGTCCCGGTCACCATCCACTTCAGCTTCCGGCTGGGCGCCGAGCTCATGGGCATTCACCTGGTGGAGGTCGATGTCGACGACCACACCCTCCAGCCGGACATCGCCGACGTCGAACGCGCCATCACGCCCAGGACGGTCGGACTGGCCTGCTCTGCGCCCGCAGGCAGCTTCGGCACGATGGAACCGGTCGAGGCCTTCGCCGACCTCGCCTGGCGCAAGGGGCTCTATTTCCACGTCGACGCCGCGTTCGGCGGTTTCATCCTCCCGTTCATGCGGGAGCTCGGCTACGACGTCCCGCCGTTCGACCTCTCGCTGCCCGGCGTCAGCTCCATCTCGACGGACGGGCACAAGCTGGGGCTCCTCCCGATCTCGACAGGGTTCTTCCTCGCGCGGGACGCCGAACTGTTCGAGGCGATCCCGACCGAGCGGACCCTCATCCACACCACCTCCTCCACGAAGCCGGGAAGCCGGGCGGCGGCGGCGTGGGCCGCGCTGCGCAATCTCGGATGGGAGGGATACCTGCAGTCGACTCGACACGTGCTGGCGCTGCGCGACACCATCGTCGACGGGGTCACCGCCATTCCCGGGATGTCGTTGGCCGCGCCGAAGTTCATCTCCGTCGTCGGCTTCGTCTCGTCCTCGATCGACCTCGAGCGCGTGCACGAGAACCTGCTGAAGGCCGGCTGGGGACACAGCTATGGGGTACTGCGGGGCAGACCTTTCATACGCCTGTCGATCCACCCGTCGCGGACCGCGGAGGGCGCCCGAGGATTCGTCGAGGCGTTCGAAGCTGCCGTCGCGCGCGCCCAGAGCTGAGGGCTGCCGCGTGCTCCGTCTGCTCGGCTACAGCGACCGTCTCAACGCCGGTCCCGGGGACACTGTCAAGTTCATGGTCAGCTGCGACCACAACGACTACGAGGTCCGGCTGGTCCGTTTGATCCACGGGGACACGAACCCCGCCGGACCGGGCTTCCGCCAGGAGGTGGTCCCGTCGTCCATCGACGGGCGCCGACCGGGCAAGCTCGAGTCGATCCGCACCGGCTCGTACGCACGGGTCGAGCTACCCGCGACGTCCGCCGACCGACCTGGGTTCACCTTCGCCACCTTCCTCCAGCCGACGAATCCGGCGGTGGGGGAGCAGGTCATCGCCAGCCGGGGGACGCCGTACGAGGGCGGACCGGGATGGGCCATCGCGCTCGACGACGAGGGCTGCTTCGAGGTGGTACTCGGCCAGGGCGGGGTTGCCCAGCGCCACAGGATCGGCCCGCCGCTGTCCCGGTGGCAGTGGTACCACGTGGGACTGAGCGTCGCCGAGGGGCAGATCGCGGCGTGGTGCCGTCCGGTCCGGCAGCTTCCGGGCGAGGTGCTCGTTCCCTACCGTGTGCTTGCCCTCGGCGGCGGCGAGCTCCGCACGGATGCGCCTCTGCTGCTCGCCGCGACCGTGGACGGCAGCGGAGCGACCGTGCGCCACCTGGATGGCCGCTTGGACCGGCCACGCCTGCTTGGCCGCGGTGTCGTAGCCGACGACGTCGAGCAGCTTGTGGCCGAGCCGGACGCGGCCATCGCCGACCCCGACGTCGTGGCAGCATGGGACCTGAGCCGGGACGTGAACACCGACCTCATGTCCGACGTGTCCCGGCACGGCCGGCATGGGCACCTGGTCAACATGCCGACCCGGGCGGTTGCCGGGTACAACCACACCGGCCGGGAGACCGACTTCCGTCTGGCTCCCGCGGAGTACGGCGCTGTCCACTTCCACCGGGACGACCTCGACGACGCCGGTTGGGCCGTGGACTTCGAGTTCACCGTGCCGGCGGACCTGCCCAGCGGCGTTTACGCCGCCTGGCTCCGGGCGGGGGACGACGAGGACCACATCCCGTTCGTGGTGCGCCCCGCATCCGGCGTGACCCGCAGCCGGATCGCCGTGCTCATGTCGACGATGTCCTACCTCGTCTATGAGAACTTCACCGACCTCGGCAAGGGCGTGTGGCGGGAGGACAGCGGATTCGTCGGTAACGCGCTGACGCACCCCCTCGCCGACCCGTCGCTGTTCCGCGACGTCTACGAATACATCGACGAGAACTCGCTCTACGGTCCGTACGACGTCCACGCCGACGGGTCGGGCGTCTGCTATGCGAGCCTGCTGAAGCCGATTCTGAACCTGCGGCCCAAGTTCCGGTACCGCACGATGGGTGTCCCGGTCCGGCTGGGGGCCGACCTCTACCTGGTCGACTGGCTCGAGCAACTGGGCATCCAGGTCGACTACCTCACCGACCATGACCTCCACTCCGAAGGCGCCGCGCTGCTTGAGCCGTACAACGTGGTGATCTCCAGCTCGCAGCACGAGTACTGGACGGCGGCCATGATGGACGGCCTATCCGCCTACCTCGAGCGGGGCGGCAGGCTCATGTACCTCGGTGGCAACAGTTTCTACGGCATCGTCTCCGTGGACCCGCACCGGCCGCACGCCGTCGAGGTGCGTCGTTGGGGCACCAGCTGGCCGTTCGAATCGCCCCCCGCGGAACGCCACCACAGCACAACCGGCGAGCAGGGCGGGATCTGGCGCAATCGCGGCCGCGGACCCCACGCGCTGGTCGGCATGGGAACCGCCGGTGCGGGCTTCGACCGTGGTTCGCCCTACCAGCGCATGCCCGACTCGTACGATCCTCGCGTCCAGTTCGTGTTCGCCGGCCTGGGTGCGGACGAGCTCATCGGCGACGTGCCGTCGCTGCAGGTCAGGTGGGGTGCCGCCGGGTACGAGTTCGACCGGGTCGACACGGAGCTCGGGTCACCGGCGACGACGCTCGTCCTCGCTTCCTCGAACCGGTTCAACCAGTCGCACAAGTCGCTGTTCGACGACCAGCTCTGGTACGTCCAGGGCCGCGACGGTGCATCGACCGCCGACCCGCAGGTCCCGGGAAGACCGCATCGCTTCGCACGCTCGGACATGGCCTACCTCGAGTACCCCGCAGGCGGAGCCGTGTTCGCAGCCGGCGCCATCTGCTGGCGGGCCTGCCTGTCCGCCCACGGCTACGACAACTCCGTATCCCGGGTCACTGAGAACGTGCTCCGCCGCTTCGCCGACACCCCCAAGGGCGTCTCGCCGAGTGATCCGGTCGACCCGACGACGTCACAGGGGTCCGCATGAGCAGCCGGCAACTCGCCGTCATCACCGGCGCCGGCTCCGGCATCGGACGGGCGATCGCCCGACGGCTGGCCCGCGCCGACTACACCTGCTTGCTGTCGGGGCGCCGAGCCGAGCGGCTGGCCGACACGGCGCGCCTGATCGCGGACGTCGGCGGTGAGGCCATCGTGGTGCCCGCCGACGTCACGACCGTCGGCGGCCGGGAGGTGATCGAGCAGGCGGTCCGCGCCAGCGACCTGCGTCTCTCGGCCCTCGTGAACAACGCGGGTGGCTCGTACGCCGCCGGCCTGTTCGCACAGGATCTCGAGCGCTGGCGTCAGACCTTTGCCCTGAACGTGGAAGCGACGGCTTTCCTCTCCTTCGCGCTGATGCCGATCATGCGCGACGGCGGCGGAGGGGCGATCGTCAACATCGGATCGGTCTACTCCTCGGTGGGGCTGAACAACGCCTACTACACCGCCTATCCGGCGGAGACGGACCAGGGACCGGTTCGGGCCATCGCGTATTCGGCGTCGAAGGGCGCGCTGCTGCAGGTGTCCCGCGAGCTCGCGATCGCGGCTGCGCCGATGGGCATCCGGGCCAACACCCTGTCCCCTGGCATGATCGCCATTGACGACCGGGCGCCCCTGGACGAGGCCACGGTGCGGGCACTGTCCGCACAGACCCCGATTGGGCGGTTCGGCAGACCCGAGGAGATAGCCGAAGCGACGCTCTTCCTCCTCTCGGACGCGGCGAGCTTCGTGACGGGCACCGAACTGCGCGTCGACGGTGGCTGGACCGCCTGGTGAGCACACGCGGTTCACACGACTCGGCTGCGGGGCTGTTCATCACCAATGTCGACGTGGTGGACGGACTGGGCACGCCCGCCCGGCGACGCGACGTCCTGGTAGTCGACGGGCGCATCGCCGCGGTCGCAGAGCCGGGCGACGCCTCGTCACCGGCGACCGGTGACGCCGGCCTCCGCGTGGTCGACGGAGGTGGGCGCGTCCTGGCTCCTGGCTTCATCGACGTGCACGCGCACGACGACGCCGCCGTGTTGACTGATCCGACGATGCTCTGCAAGACGAGCCAGGGCGTTACCACTGTTGTTCTCGGCAACTGCGGGATCGGTCTCGCACCGCACAGTGCGGCGCTCGGCCGACAACTCGCCGGCGAACTCGCAGCGGTACTGGGTTACGCGATCGCGCAGCAGCCTACCGGGTATGGAGACTATCTGCGGCTCCTGCATGAGTCACCCAGTGCCCTGAACCGCGCAGGACTCGTCCCGCACGGTGCGCTGCGGCTCGCTGCGATGGGCGATGCGGCCCGTGCGGCCGATGAGGCGGAGATCGACGCCATGTGCGACCTGCTCACGGCGGCGCTGGAAGCCGGTGCGGTCGGCATGTCGACGGGGTTGGTGTACCACCCGGGTCGCTACGCGCAGACCCGGGAACTGCAGCGGCTATGTGAGATTCTTGCCGCCCAGGGCGCTGTCTACGCCTCGCACATCCGTGACGAGGGAGCCAGGGTGCTCGAAAGCATCTCCGAAGTCCTCGCGCTGGGGCGCAGCACCGGATGCCAGGTCCACGTCAGTCACCTGAAGGCGACCGGGCTGGACGGGATCGACCGGATGCGCAGCGCGCTCGACGACATCCACGCCGCCGCCGAGGCCGGCGTCTCGGTGACCTTCGACGTCTATCCCTACACATCGGGATCGACAGCGCTGGAGCCGGCGTTGCGTGCCGCGACGAGTTCAGCCACCTACCCACGGGCGGTGCGCGTCATCTCGGCCCCTGACCTGCGGGAGCTGGAGGGCCGATATCTCGCCGATCTGGCCGAGGAGTGGGGAACCACGCAGGAGCAGGCCGTCGCCCTGATCGCCGAACGGGACGACTCGGTGACCGCCGTGATCGAGATGATGTCCCCGGACACGGTCGCCGCCGCACTCGCGAGCCCCCTCGCCATGATCGGTTCCGACGGTCTTCCCAACCCGCGCGGCCGGACGCATCCGCGCATGTTCGGCACATTCCCGCGGGTGCTGGGGCGGTATGTCCGACCTGAGGGATCGCTCGACCTCGTCGATGTGATCCGCAGGATGACCTCCCTGCCCGCCCAGCGCTTCGGTCTGCTCGATCGCGGCACGATCCAGGTCGGCGGCTGCGCGGACCTGGTGCTGTTCGACCCGGCGACCGTCCGCGATCGGGCCACCCACGACGAGCCTGACCTGCTCGCGGACGGCATCGAGATGGTGATCGTCAACGGTGCGGTCACTGTCGAGCGGCAGACGCCCTCCGCGGCGCTCGCCGGTGACGTCCTGGTCCGCCGGCCGTGACCGCACACTGAAAAGGAGCTTCGATGCCTAGCCCCGCGGACATGACAACATCCGGGCAGCCACCTCAGATCGAATCGCTGGGACGCGTGAGCAGTGAGATCGCGACCCCTGCGCTGATCGTCCATGCGGACATCGCCCGACGCAACGTCGCCACCTACGCGTCCCTAGCCAAAGAGCACGGCGTCAGCCTGCGGCCACACGCCAAGACACACAGGTCGGAGGTTCTGGCCGGCTGGCAGCGCGACGCCGGCGCCCAAGGGCTTACCGTCGCGACCTATCAGGAGGCCGAGTACTTCGTCGGTGCCGGTCACCGCGACGTGTTCATCGCATGCCCGCCGGTCGGTGCGGCGCGTCAGAGGGTCCTTGCCTCGCTGGTCCGTGAGGCGGACGTCGTCGTCAGCGCGGACAGCGTCGACGTGGTTGCGGCGATCGACGACGTCGGTCGCGCCGCCGGCCGTCCGGTCCGTTACTACTGGGAGGTGGACGCCGGCTTCGCGCGATTCGGTTCCGGCGCGGGCGAGGCCACTGCCGCGGAGCTGCTCAATGCGCAGCGCTATCCACACGCGACCTTCGCCGGACTGATGGCCTTCAACGGGCGTTCCTATACGGTCGAGGACGCCCGTGACGTCGCGAGGGTGAGTCGCGCCGAGACCGAACTGGTCCTGCTCACCGCCGAGATGCTCCGGACGGCGGGCCTGGAAGTGCCGGTGGTCAGCGTCGGCTCCACGCCGAGCGCGGCGACGGTCGCGGCGATTCCGGGCATCACCGAGATCCGTCCTGGGACGTACATCTTCAACGACGCCACCCAGGTCGCGTTGGGCGCCGCCACGCTCGCCGACTGTGCCCAGACGATCTGTGCGACGGTGATGAGCGCCCCCGCTGACGGGCGGATCGTCATCGACGCCGGTTCGAAGGCGCTTCCGAAGGAGATCATGAACCGTCTCACCGTCGGCTACGGGACCGTCCTCGGGTATCCCGGGCTCGTCATCGAGCGGGTCACTGAGGAGGCATCCGTCCTGGTGTGGTCAACACCCGACCATGTCGAACCGCCCCGGCTCGGTGACCAGATCCAGATCGTCAGCAACCACTGCTGCCCGGCGACCTATCTCTACTCCCACTTCCTGCTGATCGACGGCGGCGACGTCGAACGTCTGCCCGTCAACGCACGAACCCGATGACAACGGCGACGAGGAATCGAGACGGGAGGCATACGAGAGTGAGCAACGCGGTTACGGAGGTCGCGGACCTCTTCATCGGCGGCAAGTGGCGGCCGTCGTTCGGGACGGACCGGTTCACCGTGACGAGCCCGGCGACCGGCGAGGTGCTCTGGGATCTCGCCGAGGCTGTCGATGCCGATGTGAACAACGCATTCGCCGCCGCCCAGGCGGCATTTGAGCGACACGAGGGCGCCTCGCCCTACGAGCGCGCCGAGTGGTGCGAGCGTATCGCCGACCAGCTCGAGGCGCGGCTGGAACCGGTCGCACGCGCGATCTCCATCGAGCAGGGCAAGCCGCTGGCCGAGGCGCTCGGCGAGGCCGGCTCCGCGGTGGAGGGTTTCCGACTCGCGGCTCAGGAGGCGCGGGCGCTCCGTGGCGAAATGATTCCGACGCACGACACCCGCAAGCGAGTCTTTACCCATCGCCGCCCGTGCGGGGTCTACGCCATCATCACGCCCTGGAACTTCCCGCTGAACATCCCGGTCGAGTATCTGGGACCGGCAATCGCCTCCGGGAACACGGTGGTCTGGAAGCCGGCTCCCACGACGGCGGGGATCGCGGTTCTGCTCGCACGGTGCATCGAGGCGGCGGAGATACCGCCGGGCATTGTCAACCTCCTGACGGGACGCCTACCCGAGTTGGGCCGCACGATGGTCGCCCACCGGCAGGCGATCGGCATCGGCTTCACCGGTTCGAGCACCGTCGGCGCCGAAATCGCACGCACCGCGTACGACAAGCGGAAGATCCTGGAACTGGGTGGGAACGGTCCGGTCATCGTCCTACGAGAGGCGGACATCACCCTGGCAGCGCAGCAGTCTGCCGCGGCCGCCTTCGCGAACGGAGGGCAGTCGTGCGCCGCCGCCGGACGGATCCTGTGCGAGAGCAGCGTCTACGACGACTTCGTCGCCGCGCTCGCAGCGGAGGCCGCGCGGGTTGTCGTGGGGCCGCCCCTGGCGGCTGGCACTACCATGGGGCCCTGTCACACCCGTGACGTGTACGACCGGACGCAGGCCCACATCGACGAGTCGCTCGCCGGTGGTGCAACCCTGGTCTTCGGCGGCGGACCCGTTCCCGAGGCTGCCACGCTCCTGTTCAGGTCGCCGGCCGTGCTCGCCGAGGTGCCGCGACAGGCGCGGGCCAACATCGAGGAGACATTCGGCCCGCTGGCGGCGGTCATCCGGGTCGACGGTGACGCCGACATCCTGGCGACTGCGGCCATGAGCAGGTTCGGGCTGTCGTCAGCAATCTTCAGCGAGTCCTACCCGCGGGCCATTCGGCTCGCCGAACGCCTGAAGAACGGGCAGGTGGTGCTGAATGACACCAGCAACTTCTGGGAGCTGCACATGCCTTTCGGCGGATGGCCGGGCTCGGACAGCGGAACGGGTCGTCTCGGGGTGCGCGAGACGCTCCTCGGCATGACGGAGGTCCAGTCGATCTCGATGCACCTGCGGGAGGGCGAGGGCAAGCAGCAATACCGGTAACTTACCGATCTTCAGGGGTCAGGGTCTGGGTCCTATGTGGAGGTCATCCCCCATGATCTCCCAACGCCTCCATCGAAGCCCGTCCAGGGCCGTTCCCGTCAACGGCGAAACACGCCGGAGGTCTGTCGGCCGTCACCCGGGACCGGCACATTCGCCCGTATGACGATCACTACGGGCACGCTACCCACGCACCAGGCTCCCGTCGACCTCGCCCGAGGATTCCTGACGGCAGCGTGATCGGGACGTCGCTGGCCGCTTTGTCGTCGGCATTGTCATCGAGAGGGTGCCGCTGATCGTCACGGGTCTGGGCCTGCCCGCGGTTTACGGCCTGCTCGTCTTCCTCGCCGGTGTGCCACGGCGTGCCCGGGAGGCGGCCGTCGTACCCTGCACGGCTCTGGCGATGATAGAGAGTCTGGAGGCCGTCAGGGGTGAGGGCCGGCGGTCTTCAAGGTGTTCCGGCGCAACCGCGTCATCGGTTCCTACCGGCCCCTCTCCACTGGGTCAAGGTGCGGCGGCTGTCGGCGGTGATGAAGTCGGTCATGCGGGAGGCGTTCCGGTGGTTCGCAGGTGGGTGTGTAGTCAGCCGGCGATGATGTGCTCGGGCTTGTCACGTTCGATGTGCAGTGCCCAGTAGGCCTGGGCGATGTCGTCGGGGTCGGCGTACGGGATGCCCGGGGCCGGCGCGGTCGCGCCGATGAAGAGGTTGATGGCGACAGTGCCGGCGTAGATGCCCTGGTCGGCGAGGGTGTTGTGCAGGTTGTGGGCCCAGTTGCGTAGGGCGGACTGCGCGGCGTTGGTGGTGGCCAGCATCGGGTACGGGCTGATCGCGCCGCCGCCGGTGGTGAACAGCAGCGTGCCGGCGCCGGCGGCGAGCATGCCGGGCAGCACGGTCTGGGTGGCGGTGACGGCACCGTAGAGCAGGTGCTCGATCTCCGGGCGCAGGTTGTCGACGGTGACCTCGCACGGGAAGACCTGGTTGAGGCCCGCGTAGGGGGAGAACTCCAGGACGTCGATCCCGCCGAAGTGCGCGGCGGCCTGCTCGAGTGCACCGGCCAGGGCCGCCTGGTCGGCGGTGTCGGCGGGGAAGCCCGCAGCGGTGACTCCCGCGGTGGCGAGTTCGGCGACCAGCGCGTCGAGCTTGTCCTTGCTGCGCGAGACGAGGGCGACCTGGAAGCCGTGACCGCCGAAGACCTTGGCGAGCGACAGTCCGAGGCCGGGACCGGCCCCGACGATGGCGATGGTGGGCATGGGCGAAACCCCTTCGGGCATAGTGACGAGACGCCTGACACCTGCTGTCAGGGCGCGGGAAGAAGCGCGTACGGGAGTCGGTGGTTACCGGTCGAAGGCGTAGTTCAGGGGCCCGTCCGGGTCGGCGGCCTTGAGGAGGCGCTCGGCGATGACACCGAGCTGGCGCTGCTGAGATTTGGTGAGCGGGTCGAAGATGGTCCGCTGGACCTCGGCGACGTGCGCGGGGGCGGCAGCGACCACCTTGTCCCAGCCCTCGTCGGTGAGGGTGGCGAGGGTGTAGCGGCCGTCGGTCGGATCGGGCGTGCGGCGCACCCAGCCCTGGCGTTCCAGGCGGGTGACGACGTTGCCGAGCCGGGCCAGGGTGCTGGCGGTGTAGCCGGCCAGCACGCTCATCCGGTAGGTGCGATCAGGTGCCATGGACAGCGAGGACAGCACCATGTACTCGAACTGGCTGATGCCGGCGTCGCGCTGCATCTGCGTATCCAGCGTCGCGGGCAGCCTGATCAGCGCGTAGGCGAACAGATACCAGATCCGCTGCTGCTCCTCGTCGAGCCAGCGAGGTGCCTCGGTGTCGTCCATGACCCCAGCATAGCTACAAGCTTGTAGTCATGCCAGGTGGTTGTGACTTGTAGCTTGTAGTGAAGTGCTGCTAGCTTAACTACAAGCTTTTAGTGATGGCGGCCGTGCTCGCCTGGGGCCGGTTCGGCCCTACTGCCGCTGAACATCCCGCGCGAATCCTCGCCGGCCTTCCCCGCCCACCCAGATCAAGGACCACATCATGCAGAACATCATCGTCAGCGGTGGCAACAGCGGCATCGGGCTCGAGTCCGCCCGAAGCCTCCTGCGGCAGGGGCACCACGTCGTCATCCTCGGCCGTGATCCGCGTAAGGGCGAGTCCGCCCTGGCCTCCTTCGGCGCGACGCGCGAACGGGCCTCGTTCGTGCAGGCGGACCTGTCCACCCACGACGGCGTCCGCCGGGCCGCCCGAGAACTCCTGAGCACGCACGAGCGCTACGACGCGATCCTGCACACCACCGGTGTCATGACGTTTGAGGATCTGCGCACCGCCGACGGCCTGCACCCGTTTTTCACGGTCAACTACCTCAGCCGTTACCACCTCACCCAGCTCCTGCTGCCCGCCCTGCGTCACGCCGAACACCCGCGCGTGGTCATGATGACCGCTCATGTACCCCTGTCGACCCGGATCGACATGGCCGACTTCCCGCAGTACACCCCGTTCAGCTTCACCGGGATGCGTAAGCCGATCCAGATCGCGAACCATCACTACGCGGCCCACCTCGCCGCCACCGAACCCGGCCTGCTTGCCGGCGTTGTCAACGCCGGCAGCGCCCGGACCGACATTTTCCGCATGCAGCCGCGCTGGATGCGTGCCACCGCCGTCGTCCTCGGACCGCTGATTTTCGACTCCATCGACAAGGCCGCCCACAACGCCATCAACGCCACCAGTCGCCAGGACTGGCCCACGAGCTCCTATTGGCGAAAGACCGGAGACTTCAGCCACCCGACACCGATCAGCCTCGACGCCAGCCAGACCAGCGCCGTCATCGCCGCCTCCCGCGACCTGACCAGCGCCTGACCCGCCGGACCGGGGACTACCGACTACGGCCCCGCCGGCCCGCCCGGCAGTGGGGTGGCGACGTGGTCGTCCGGGGTCCGACGCGAGCGCCCGAATGGCAAGGCGGTGGACGCCGCCGAGTGCCGGGTCGTCGCCGGACGCGTGACTCGACGGACCCGGCGAAGGTTCGTGGACGCCAGTCTTGCCAGGGCTTTGAAGGCGCCGTGAACTTTCCGAGAATGTCGATGGTGCGAGGAGCGGCTCGCTGGGGTGGCTGACTGCTGCATTGAAGCGTGAAATGGCGCCTTTGAGATGAAAGGCGACCGGGGCAGTTCCGCCAAGCTTTGCCGGTCCGCCGCGGTCAGCGGCCGGACGCTCAAGCCGTTGTGCGAAACTGCCCGATCGCTTTCCTTCACGCTCGGCGCGCGACTTCCGCTCGGGCGGAGATCCACAGGGTGTGCTGCTGGTCGCGCTCGCCGTGCAGTTCGAGCATGCCGTGGACGAGGTCCTCGACGGTGCCACCGCGGTTCGCGACTGTGGTGAAGTCGCGGAGGTACTGCTGGCTCGCGGCGAGGTGCTTCGGCAGGTCGGGTGCGTCAACGCTCTTGTGACCGGCGACCACGATCTTCGGGTTCAGGGCGGCGACCGCGTCGATGCTGGCGATCCACGCCTCACGCTTTGCGTCGTCGGCCTCGAACTGCATCATGTGGACGTTGTTGTAGACGACGTCGCCACAGACCACCACGTCGGCCGACGGGACGTGGAAGACCGTCGAACCCTCGACGTCGCCCTGCCCGACGTGGATGATGTTGACGACTTGGCCGTCGACCAGGATCTCGTCGCTCGCGTATGCCTCGGGAACGACCGCCGGCTCGGGGAGTTCGCCCGGGAAACGCTTCGTCCAGTAGTTCGTCGTCTTGTTCATCTCGGCCTCCCACGCCGCGCGACCAGCGACCTCCGGCGCCGCATAACCCTTCGCCTCGGGGAAGTGCTCGAGGAGCGGGCCGAGGCCGAGCCAGTGGTCCGAGTGCCCGTGGGTGATGTAGATGCCGGTGATCCTCTTGCCGAATTGCTTGGCCCACTCGGCGATCGCGTTCGCGTGAGTGAAGGTCAGCATGGCGTCGATGAGGATGCCCTCAGTTGGGCCGGAGATCAGGGTGCAGCTCATCGGTGCCCAGGTCGCAACTTCGCCCTCGCCGAGATTGTCGGGGCTGTTGTACGGGGCCATCGGGTAGACGAAGACGTCGATGGAAAGCGGCGCGGAACCCATGTCGGATCTCTATCTGTTGGTGGTTGGGAGGGATCAGAACTGCTGGAGCTTGGCGATCTCAGCGCGGGCGGCCGCGACGAGTTCTTCGTTGAGGTGGGCGTGACCCCATAGGCCCCAGCCGCCCTCAGGCGCTTCAGTGAGGAGCACCCATGTGCGCTCAGTCAGAGACGGGTCGCCAGCAGACGCCGCGACGAGCTCGGTGAGTTTGGCGACGACAGTGATCTGCTTGTCGCGGTCGAGAGCGCCGGCGTTCGTCAGCACCTGCACCCGGACGTACGTGCTGTCGCCGTCAACGTTCGCCAGCGCCGAGGCCGGCAGCTCGTGCACGAAAGCGGCGGTGTTCTTGCGGAACATCGGGATGTTCGGAACGCCCTCGGCCTCCATGACGGCGGCGGCGAGGTCCTTGGCGAGCTGCGCGGTGTCGAGGAACGTCCCCTCCGCTGCGTACACGTCGATCATCGGCATCGGACGGCCTCCCAAGGGACAGTGATTCTGTATGACGTTCGGCATACTCTATGCAGAGTAGCATAGAGTTCGACTGGCACTCGGGGAAGAAGGTGGACTGTTGGCGAGCGACGTCCGGAGCCGCATGGCGCACAGCGCGCTGCGGCTCATTGCCGAGCGGGGAATCCAGGGAACGGCCATCGCTGACGTCCTGGAGCGGAGTGGCGCGCCGCGCGGGTCGGTGTATTACCACTTCCCCGGTGGCAAGGACGAGATGGTTATGGCCGCCATGGAATACATGGCAACCGACGCCCGCGCTCCTTTGCACGCGATGCGCGGGTCGGACGTGGGGGGCGTCATCACCGGATTCGTCAACCTGTGGCGGGGCGTCTTGCAGAAGAGTGACTACGCGGCCGGTTGTGCCGCCGCAGGAGTCACGGTCAGTGCCGAAACCGAGGAACTGCGCGCCGCTGCGCGAAAGGTCTTCGAGGTGTGGGTCGCCGACCTGACCGAGCTGTTCGTTGACGCCGGAGTCGAGAAAACCAAAGCTGCGGATCTCGCATGGATGCTCGAAGCATCAACCGAAGGTGCGGTCATCTTCGCCCGATCCGAGCGGAGCATGCGCGCACTCGACCTCGTCGAGAAGCAGCTTCTCGCGTTCGCGCAGACGCTGGCCTGATCGGATACCGCCGGGGGTGCTCGGCGGCATCTGACCCGGTCGGCGCATTGACCACCCGCGACGGCGCGGCGGGCGTGAGCCTCCGCCGCGCCGTCGTGTCCGGGCGTCAGCCGAGGCCCGGACCGCGGACATCGACATGACGGGCCCTTGCCGGGATCCGAGGTGCTGGGCGGTGGCGGCGCATCCGGACGCGCCCGGTTCAGCTGACCGCGCGGCGAGGACGGCGAGCTGGACGCCCTGTACGACGCGCAGCCACGCCGGGTCCTCGGCCGACACGAACAGCCAGCCCACGGCGACAAAACCCAGGACCGACACGATGCGGACCCGGCGGTAGGCGCGGTGCGCGCCGGCCAGCAGCTGGCGGGCCACCCACACGTACAGCCCGGCGACGATGAGGATCGGGATCGGCCGCGTCCACAGGGTCCGGGCGAGCGCGGCCGGGTCGGCGTGCGGGTGGCGGTTTTGTTGGTACGCCAGGACGTTGCCGCGGAAGATCAGGGTCAGCGCCGCGAAGGCCATGCCGAGCGCGAGACCGGCGACGAGCAGGCCGACGACGACACGAACGGCCCGGCGTTGCTGCGGTGTCATCATGACACCGACGCTAGGAACGCGGCGACGCGCGCACTTCCAACCGGCGACGGGCCCTGCGCCTACGACTTCAGCAGGAGGGCCGGGGCCGGACCAGGCCGAGGTCGTAGGCGAGCACGACGGCCTGGACCCGGTCGCGGACGCCGAGCTTACGCAGGATCGACGACACGTGGGTCTTGACCGTCGCCTCGGTCACGACCAGCCGCTCGGCGATCTCGGCGTTGGCGGCGCCGCGGGCCAGCAGCATCAGCACCTCCCGCTCCCGCTCGGTGAGCTGCTCCAGGGCGCCGGGCGTGGCCGGCGGCGTCACGTCGGTGGCCGCGAACCGGTCCAGCAGCCGCCGGGTCGCGCTCGGCGCGAGCAGGGCGTCGCCGCGGGCCACGACCCGGATCGCCTCGACGAGGTCGGCGGGGCGGACGTCCTTGAGCAGGAACCCGCTGGCGCCGGCCCGCAGCGCCGCGTAGAGCGCCTCGTCGAGGTCGTACGTCGTGAGAATGATGACCCGCGGGGCGCCGGGCCGCCCGGTCAGCCGCGCGGTGGCTTCGACGCCGTCGAGGCCGGGCATCCGCACGTCCATGAGAACCACGTCGGGCCGGGCCTGCTCGACCAGCCGGATCGCGTGCGCGCCGTCGGAGGCCTCGCCGACCACCTCGAGGTCGTCGCGGGCCTCGAGGATCATTCGGAAGCCGGAGCGCACCAGCGCCTGGTCGTCGGCGATCAGCACCCTGATCGTCATGCCGTCACCTCCGCTTGGCCACGGCCGCCGCCCGGGCCGGAACCGTGCCGCATTGTTCGCGCCCCGCTCATTGGGCCCGCTCCCTCGTCGGCAGCCACGCCGCCACCTCGAACCCGCCGCCGGGCGCCGGTCCGGTCCGCAGCGTGCCGCCGAGCAGCGCGGCGCGCTCCCGCATGCCGGGGATGCCCTGCCCGGAGCCGGTGCCGGAGCCGCCGCGGCCGTCGTCGCGCACCTCAACGTACACCTCGGAAGGCCCGCTGCGGATCACCACTTCGGCCTTGCCGGCGCCGGCGTGCCGCAGCGCGTTGGTGAGGGCCTCCTGGACGATCCGATACGCCGACAGTTGCACGGCCAGCGGCACGTCCGCGTCGTCGTCGTCCTCCCGGCGTACCGTCACGGGCAGCCCGGCGGCGCTCACCGTCTCTGCGAGCCGCTCGACGTCACCGAGGCCCGGCTGCGGTGGCGCCTGCGTCCCGGCGTCGCCCTCGTCGGCCCGCACGGTGCGCAGGAACCAGCGCAGCTCGGCGAGGGCCTGCCGCCCGGCCTGCTCGGTGCGTCGCAGCGCCTCGCGGGCCCGCGCCGGGTCGGCGTCGAACACGTCGTCGGCGGCGGCCGCCTGCACGACCATGACCGACACGGTGTGGGAGAGCACGTCGTGCAGCTCGCGCGCGATCCGGGCCCGCTCCTCGAGCACGGCCTGCCGCCGCTCGGCGAGCCGGCGCGCGCCGCGGGCCCGCACCAGCGCGCCCCAGCTCCAGGCGAGCACGACGCCGCCGAGCCACAGCCCGGCCATCGCCCAGCGCCCGCGCGCGACGGCCGGCCCGCAGGCGGCAAGCGCCGCGAGCCCCAGCCCCCAGAGCGTCTCGGCGGCGGGCCGCAGCCACGCGTACGTGCACAGCACGACGAACGCGAGGCCGGGCCCCAGGCCCGGGTACAACACCTGCAGCCCGGCGGCGGCCGCGAGCACGACGGCGGTCCCGAGCCGGGGCCGGACCTCGAGCCACCAGAAGCCGGCGGCCTGGGCGAGCACGAGCAGCGCCGCCGCGGCCCGCCCGGCGGCCCCGGCCACGACGAGCGGCGCGGGCGTGAGCAGCGGCGCCGACACGACCACGGCCCCCACGGCGGCGACGATCCGCCACCGCCGCGAGAAGCGTGCCGTGTAGCCGTCCCCCATGCCGCCGTACCCTACCCGCGCCGCCCTTCTCGGCCGGCCAGCGCAACCCGGAGACCGCCGTAAGCCGCGTACGACCTCAGGCTGGTCCGCCCCGGCCCTCATCCTAAAGTCGCAGACGCAAGACCCGTCGCGCGCCGGACGTGCCCGATCCCGCGGATTCCTACGGTTGGTACATGACTTCTCCACAGCGGTCACGCCACGCCGCCAGCCCGAACACGCGGTAGGCGAGGCACGACAGCGAGAGGCCGGAAGAGCGGGCTGCAGCCAGCATGTCGTGCACGTTCACAGGAGGATTCGATGACTACGAACGAGGACGCATGGAGCGGGACCGTCGCGAAGAAGTCGCGCGCACTGCTCGACGGCTCCAACCTCTACCGACGCCTGAACATTCGACTCGACGATGGAACACACGTGGACGTCAAGGTCGATCGGGACCTGTGGAACCAGCTCGAGGTAGGCGACCGACTCGTGAAAGAGGCAGGCGAAAAGCCACACCGCGCCTGACTGGCCGGGAAGGACCATGGCGATGCGCAACGTGGTGCTGTACGAGCTGATCTCCCTCGGCGGTGTGGCAGAAGAACCGGGAGAGGGCGAGTGGTTCGTCGACGAACTGGGCCTCGCCATCGTCAATCCCGGGGTTCGCCGCACCTACTCTGAGCTGCGAGATCAGCTTGGAAAAGGCTCAATCATCTAGAATCGGCGTGAGCGCTCCCACACGCGGACCGCCACCGCTCACACTCAACGCTGCGCTGCAGGAGGACCACCATGCCGCGGCCGACGATCCCGAAACTGTCGCTCGACGCTATCGTCGATGCGGCGATCGACCTCGCCGGTGAAACGGGTGACTTCACCATGGCGGAACTGGCGGCGAAGCTCGGGGTGCGGCAGTCGTCGCTCTACAACCATGTCGCCGGGCGGGACGCGGTGGTCGAGTTGATCCGGCAACGGACGCACGAGGAGATGGCGGTGCGGGTCGACACGCTCGCGGCGTGGCAGGACGTGGTCCGGGATGTGGCGCGGGCGCAGCGGGACACGCTTGCTCGTCACCCATGGCTGATCCAGCTGCTGGCGACGTCACCCGCGGAGCCAGGCGACGCGGCGTCGGGTGTGGAGAACCTGGCTACGGTGCTTTCGCGCGCCGGGTTCGCCGATCAGGATGTCATGCAGATCATCGCGGCCATCGACATCATTGTCATCGGAGGGAGCCTGGATCTGCTGTCGCCGGAGCAACTCTTCCCGCGGTCGGTTACCGACGGCACGAAGGAGTTGGCTCGCGCGGTGAGAGCCGCGCCTCGGGATGCGCCGCGTGCCGAGGTCGCCTTCGCGTTCACGCTTGATCTGTTCATCGAGGCGTTGGAAGGCAGGCTCGCGGCCCGCTGAGAAGGCGATGAGACCCGCGTGGGGTGCGCGGGCCTCTCGCAGGGGAGGTGGGATCAGGTGAGGCCGGTGAAGACGGCCGCCGTCTTCGCGGGCACCTGCCCGGTGACCTCGACGGCGCGGCTGGTCAGGATCGGCGCGCCGGCGCCGCCCGGCACGTCCACCGGGTGGTCGGAGAAGTTCGCCACGACCACGAGCGGGCCCGAGCGGTAGGTCCACTGGTCGTCGTCGACGCCGAGCTCGGTGTACTCCGCCGATCCGGCCAGGTGCCGGGCGTGCAGCGCGATGAGGGTGCGCACCAGGACGAGCACAGAGGCGGCGTCGCTCATCTCCCGCTCGACGTTCACATCTGCGTCGGGGTGCACCGGTAGCCACGGAGACCCGGTGGTGAAGCCACCGGCGGCGGACTCGTCCCAGCGCATCGGAGCTCGGGCGTTGTCCCGCGGCCACTGACCGTTGAGTTCCCCCTTCGTCAGCGGGTCCTGCTGCAGCTCGGTGGGGATGTCGCTGTCAAGCATGCCGAGCTCGTCGCCGTAGTAGAGCGCGTAGGTGCCCGGGAGGGTCGCGAGGATGACGTGCGCGACGCGCAGCAGATCCTCATCACCCTTGGCCCACCGGGTGCCCATGCGGGGCAGGTCATGGTTCGAGCCGGCCCACACCGTTGCGGACCCGGCCGGGAACGACCCGAAGGACTCGCGCACCACCTGGGCGAGCGCGCGGGGCTCGAACGGGGCGAAGATGAGCGGGAAGTTGAAGCCAAGCTGGAGCTGGTCGCCGTCGCCGTAGTACGGCGCCAGCTCGTCCACGCGGGACACCCAGGTCTCGCCGAGCAGCAGCCGCGGCGGGTCGTACTTCTCGGCCTCGATGCGCCAGTTCCGGTACACGCCGTGCGTCTCGGGCTGGTTGAAGTTGAACTTGTGCTCGATGCCGTAGCGGCCCTGCACCTCGGTGTTGTAGATGACCGCCTTGGGGTTCACCGGGTTGTCGCGCAGGAACTTGTCCTTGTAGAGGCCGTTCGCGACGTCGATGCGGAAGCCCGCGACACCGCGCTCGTACCAGAACTCCATGATCTGCCGGAACTCCTCGTGGACGCGGGGCTCCCACCAGTTCAGGTCGGGCTGGGCGGCGAGGAAGTTGTGGAAGTAGTACTGGCCGGTCGTCTCGTCCAGGGTCCAGGCGACCTCACCCGTGTCGTCGACCCAGTTGTTCGGCAGCGAACCGTCGGGCTTGGGGTCGGCCCAGACGTAGTAGGAGCGGTGCTCGGAGTCGCGGGAGCTGACGGCGTCGCGGAACCACGGGTGCGCCGAGCTGGTGTGGTTCGCGACGAGGTCCAGCATGACCTTCATACCCCGCGCCCCGGCGTCGCGGATCAGGCGGTCGAGCGTCTCGAGGTCGCCGAGGTCGTCCTGCACGTTCAGGTAGTCGGCGACGTCGTAGCCCCAGTCGTTGTTGGGGGAGGGCATCGTCGGGGACAGCCACAGGGCGTCGACGCCGAGCCATTGCAGGTAGTCGAGCCGACTGATGATGCCGGCGAGGTCGCCGTGACCGTCGCCGTTCGAGTCCTGAAAGGACCGCACGTAGATGTGATAGAGCGTGGCTCCGCGCCACCACTCCTTCGTTCCGGGCTGATCGTGAAGCGTCATGGCCGCATGGTCGGATGACCCATCGTCGATTTTCAACCACGAAACGAATCGCGTTCGTTTCGTGTTTGACAGCGGCGCTGGTGGGTCCCTTTACTCGACGCGAGTCATTCGCGGCCGTCGCGGGCTCTCAAGAACACGTAGGGGAATCATCGATGAGCCGAACGGCACGAGCCGAGTCGACGACGACGGCGGTCGCGCTCTCCTCCGAGGTGCGCATTCCCGGGCTGGGCGAGCGCCTCGCCTACGGGGCTGGCGACGTCGCCTCCAACCTGGTCTTCATCGCTGTCTCGGCGTTCCTGACCTTCTTTTACACGGACGTCGTCGGCATCGCCGCGGGCACCGTCGGAACGATCTTCCTTATCTCCCGGATTCTTGCCGCGCTCTTTGATCTCGCCGTCGGCATCGCGATGGAGAAGCTGTCCCTGCTGGGCGGGAAAGCCCTGCCGTGGCTGAAATGGCTCGGGGTGCCATTCGGGCTTTCCGTTGCTTTGATGTTCAGCGCTCCGGGCCTCGGCGAGACCGGAAAGATCGTCTACGCATTCCTAACTTTCAATCTGTGCGCCACGGTCATCTATTCGGCGATCAACATTCCCTACGGCGTCCTTGCCTCGCTCATGACGAAGGACCAGTACGGGCGGGCGCTGCTCAACACCTTCCGCATGGTCGGCTGCTACGTCGGGTCCATCGCGATCACGGCGGCCACGCTGCCGATGGTCAAGGCCTTCGGCGGCGGTTCGCTCGCGTGGACCTACACGTTCGCGATCGTCGGGGTGCTCGTCGCTGCGCTGTTCCTGGTCACGTACCGCTTCTGCAAGGAAGTGGTGGCACCCGCCCACGACGGCGAGGACACCGCAGAACTGCCGCGTCGCCAGCCGGTCAAGGTCGGGGCGACGCTCCGGTCGCTGCTCGGCAACCGGCACTGGGTGATCCTGCTCGCGTTCGGCGTTGTGCTGAACATCCTGCTGTCTCTGCCCGCGGTCTCGATGTACTACGCCAAGTACATCCTGCGCGACGAGTCGATCGCGACCGGCGTCCTGACGCTGCGCATGGTGGCGGAACTGTGCGGGGTGCTGCTTGCGGTGCCCGTGGTGCGCCGCTGGGGCAAGCGCAACGCCTGCTTGGTGGCCTGCGTGGCGATCGTCGCCGGACAGCTCGTCGTCGCCGGCTCCCCGCTGCAGCTCCCCGTCGTCATGGCTGGCCAGGCGGTCGCCGGCCTCGGTGCCGGCGCGATTCTCGGCTCGATCTTCGCCATGATCGGCGACGTCATCGAGCACGAGGAGTGGCGCAGCCACGTGCGCGCCGACGGCATGGTCTACAGCGGCATCTCCGTCGGGCAGAAGATCGGCGCCGGCCTGGGCAGCACGATCATCGGCGCGGTGCTCTCGCTCAGCGGATATGCCCCGAACGGCGTTGGCGGCGCCCAGCCGGACTCGGCGCTCTCGGCGATGAGCTTCCTGTTCATCTGGCTGCCCGCCATCGCCGCCGTTGTCATGGCGCTGCTGCTGATCGGCTACACGCTTGACAAGCGGTACGCGAGCATTGTCGCCGAGCTCGCGGAGCGGCGCGCTGACACCAGTGCGGGCGACCTTCCGCGCGACTGACCGGGAACGCCGTCGCCCCCGGAGCAACAGGAGCTCCGGGGGCGAGGTCGGTGTAGGCGTAGCCGCCGTCGATGTCAGGACGGCATGGTTTGCATAGCGGTGCCGTGTGGGTTACGGCGTGCCAAACGGCACGGCCTCACCCGCAGCGTCGGAACGTAGCACACCGCCGACCGCGCTGTGGTGCCGTTCGGTCTCCACGATCTGCACGCGGACGCCGGCCGGGTCGACGCTGAGGCTCTCGGCCACGGCGTCGGTGACGAGTCGCACGAGGTCGCGTTTCTGCTGCGGGGTGCGGCCAGAGAACATCTCGACTTTGACAGTAGGCATGGCGGTTCCTTTCGTTCGTTGGGGCGGTTGTGGGGCTACACCCGCTTGCGCATGTCCAGGGCGTCGATCGCGTCCAGGTCGATCTCGATGCCGAGTCCGGGCCCGTTCGGGACGGTGAGCACCCCGTCCCGGATGGGCATCCCGTCACCGGTGATCTGCTGGGCGTACTTGCGCGGGCCCATCAGGTACGAGGGGTAGGCCAGCTGCGGCACGCAGGCGGCCAGATGCGCGCCGGCTGCGGCGGCGATGCCCAGTTCGACCACGCTGCCCACCATCGCGCTGAGCCCGTGCGCGAGGGCGGACCGGGCGGCGTCCAGCGCGGCCGCCGGTCCGCCCAGCTTGCAGATCCCGATGGTGGCCACGGCGGCGGCATGGGTGCCGGCGGTGTAGACAGCATCCACATCGGACAGGATGCCCTCGTCGGCGGCGACGTCGATGCCGTACCGCTCGCCGTAGATCCGGGTGACTTCGCGCATACCGGTGGGATCGCGTGCTGGCAGCGGTTGTTCCACGAGCCGCACGCCTAACTCGGCCAGGCGCGGACCGGCCCGCAGTGCCTCCGATCGGCTCCATAGCCCGTTGACGTCGATGATCAGCGCGGTCGCCGGGCCGAGTGCGGCCCGGGCTGTGGCCAGCCGGTCCAGGTCGGCGGCCAGCTCGCCTGGTCCGACGTAGAGCTTGAGGGTGTCGAACTCCGCGGCCTGCCGGGTGGCCGTCTCGACCATGACCTCTGGCCGTTCGTCCCAGCCCACGCTGCCGTGCAGCGGCAGGGTTTCGCGATACCGCCCGCCGAGGATCGCCCAGATCGGGCTGCCGGCGGCCTTGCCGGTGAGGTCCAGCAGCGCGGTCTCCAGCGCGGCCCGGGTGAAGGTGAAACCGACCAGGCGCCGGTCGAGCAGACTCACCGTGGTGCGCCAGGAGCGCGGATCGCGCCCGCGCAGGAACGGTTCGACCCGCTCGGAGAGCACTGAGACCACCGACTCCCGGGTCTCCGCGGTCAACTGGGGCACCGGGCATGCCTCACCCCAGCCCACGAGGCCCTCGTCGGTCTCTACCCGGACCAGGACGTTGGACGATCTCTCCCGGACCACGTGCCCGAACTTGAACGGCTCTTTCAATCGCGCGTCCAGCGGGATGGCATCGATCTTAGTGATCTTCACTTGCTCGCTTCTCCGTCATTCCCGGCGAGATCGGCCAGCACCGCCATGCTCGCGTTGCGGCCCGGCACCCCGGTCACCGAGCCGCCCGGCCAGCTGCCGGCGCCACATAGGTATAGGCCCCGCACCGGGGTGCGGTAGTCGGCCATCCCCGGCAGCGGGCGGAAGGAGAACATTTGGGCTGGGAGCGTGTCGCCGTGGGTGATGTTCCCCCGTAGCAGCCCGTACTCCGACTCCAGATCCACCGGTGACCAGAACCGGACGTCCGTGATGATCTCCTTCAGATTCGGTATGTATTCGGACAGCACATCGATGCAGCGCATCCCGAACCGGCCCCGCTCCTGCTCCCATGTCGTCCCGACCAGGTCGTACGGCGCGTGGAAGACGTTCACGCTCATTACGTGTCTGCCCTCCGGGGTGACGCTCGGGTCGGACACCGATGGGGTTAGGCCCCACAGCATCGGGCCGTGCGACGGGCGCCCGTACTTTGCGTCGTCGAAGGCCCGTTCCATGTACTCCAGCGACGGGGCGATCCGGAACTGGCAGCCGGCCAACAGTTCGGCCTCCGTGTCGTCGGCGGCCATCGCGAACCGGGGGATCCCGTCCAACGCGAGTCCCACCTTGAACGCCGAGCCGCGCAGCGGCAGCCGGGCCGCCCGGTTGCGCACCTCGTCGGGTAGCGCGTCCGGGGGCAGCAGGTCCAGCAGGGTGGTCATCGGGTTCACATTGGACAGCACGATCCGGGCGCGGAACTCGTCGCCCGAGGTGGTGACGGCGGCTCGGACGCGACCCTCCTCGGTGACCAGTTGGGCCACCCGCGCGCCCAGCCGCAACTGGCCGCCGGCGGCGGTGAACGCGCGGGTCATCGCCACCGCGATCGCCCCCATGCCGCCGATTGGGATGCCAGTCGAACCGCGCAGCACCTGCCGGCGCGGGTCGTCTACGCCGATCGTGGCCGCGGAGCGCACCGACAGCGGTCGGGCCAACAGCCGCATCACGGTGCCGGGGGACTGCGGTCCGGCCAGGTTGGCCACGATGGCCACGCTGGCGATGAGCGCCTTGACCTCGTCGGACTCGAACCACTCGTCCAGCAGGTCCTGGATGCTGCCGAACATGATCTTGGACAGCATCTCCTCGCCGCGCGCGTCGGCGATGTCGCCGATCACGGTGGCGAACGGCGGGGGCGCCTCGAAGATGTTGGCCCGCAGCCGGGCCGCGAACTCCTCCAGGTAGGCGAAGAACGGGTAGTACCGCTCGGCGTCGCGGCGGGAGAACTTGGCGATCTGGTCGAGGCTGCGCCCCCGGTCGCGCCACCCGACGAACCCGGTCCCGCCGGGGAACGGGTAGGTCAGCGACGGATCGGGCCGTACGAACCGCAGCCCGAAGTCGGCCAGGCCCAGCTCCGCCACGATGCGCGGCTCCAACGACCCCGGACTGTTGGTGATTGAGGCGGTGTAGCCGGGGAAGTACTCCACCGGTGCGGTCAGCCCGCCGGCGATGTCGCGCTGCTCCAGGATGACCGTGCGCAGCCCGGCCTTGGCCAGGTAGGCGCCGGCGACCAGTCCATTGTGGCCACCGCCGATGATCGCCACGTCGTACTCGCCCCCGCTCATCGGGCCTCCGGCGGCTCGCGCAGCAGCGACAGGGCGGCGGTCAGCCGGCGCAGTGCTTCGCCCAGCTCGGTCTCCTCGGCCACGAGCGTGATCCGCAGCCGGCCCGGCGAACCGAACAGGGTGCCGGGCATGACCAGGACTCGTGCCTCCCGCTTCAGGTACTGCACCAGGTCCAGGTCGGTCTCGATGGGCGTGCCGGCCAGGTCGCGGCCACCGAGGTATGCGGTGCAGTCGGCGAACGCGTACATCCCGGCGGCCGCTGGCAGCACCCGCAGGTGCGTGCCGGCGTTCAGCGTGGAGCGGGTCAGCTCGGCCGCGGCCCGGTACCGCTGGACCGTCTCGGTCAACGAGTCCTGTGGCCCGGTGAGCGCGGCGATCGCCGCATGCTGGCTGATCGAACTGGCACACGAGGTGGTGATGAACTGGAGCCGGGCGAGGTGGCCGATGAGCTCCGGCGGGCCGAGGGCCCAGCCGATCCGGTAGCCGGTCATCCCGTACGCTTTCGACACCCCGCTGACCACCACCGTGCGCTCGCGGGCTCGAGGGCTGACCGAGGCTAGGCAGGGCGCTGTCGTGCCATCGAAGGTGAGCTGCTCGTACACCTGGTCGCTGATGACGTTCACCGCCGGGTGGTCGGCCAGCAGGGTATCGAGCGCGGCGAGTTCGGCCCGGCTGTAGACCGTGCCGGTCGGATTGTTCGGGCTGTTCAGCATGATCCACACAGTCCGCGGCGTCAGCGCCGCGCCGATCTGCGCCACGGGCAGTCGGTAGTCGCCGTCGGGCCCGTCGACCACCACGGGCCTCCCGCCCGCCAGCAGCACCATCTGGTAGTAGACCGGGTAGTACGGGGCGAGCAGCAGCACCTCGTCGCCGTCGCCGACGGTGGCGAGCAGCGTGTTGATGATCATCTGCTTCGAGCCGTTGCCGACACAGACGTGATCTGGGTCGTAGTCCACACCGTGCCGGTCGGACACCTGCGCCGCGACCGCCTCGCGCAGCGCCCGGATCCCGGTGACCGGCGTGTACCCGGTGTGGCCGTCGGCCGCCGCCCGCGCGGTCGCCGCCGCGACGTGGGCCGGGACCGGCGACCGAGGGTCGCCGGGGCCAAGGTTGATCGTGCCGGCTGCCCGGCTGAACAGCTCGGGATAGCGGTCCACCGTGGTGAACAGCCCTTCGGCTCGTGGAGCGAAGCGCATCAGACGATGTCACCCCCCGCGCAGGTCGCGATCAGGGCGGACGGGCGGATTGTCACGCCGTCGCGGACCACCAGCTCGATCGAGTCGTCGCAGGCGGACAGGTCGGCCAGCGGGTCGCGGCCGAGCACCACCAGGTCGGCGAGCATGCCGTCGGCCAGGATGCCGATGTCTGGTACGTCGATGATCTGCGCGGCGTCCCGGGTGGCCGCGGCGAGCGCCTGCTCGGGGGTGCGGCCAGCCTCGACCATGTGCACCATCTCCCGGCCCATCTTGCCGACCACGTCGGTGCCCACGCCCAGCCGCACGCCGGCCTTGACGGCCCGGACCAGGCTCGCCATCCGCAGCTCGATGCTCTTCTTGGCGTTGTCCTGCATCCACTGTGGCCGGCCGTGCCGCTCGCCCTCGTACGCCACCGAGTAGGAGTCGTCGATGGTGGGCACCAGCGCCACGTCTCTTTCGGCGAGCAGGTCCGCGCATTCGTCGTCGAGGAACGCGGCGTGCTCGATGGTGTCCACACCGGCCAGGACACTCGCCTTGATCGCGGCCGGCGGCTGGGCGTGCGAGGCTACCCGCAGCCCGAACCGGTGCGCCTCCTCGACCACCGCGCGCAGCTCCTCATCAGACAGTTGCTGCGCCCACGGGTTCTCGCGGCGCATGGCGACCACGCCGCCGCTGGCGCATACCTTGATCACGTCGGCGCCCCGCTTGTGCTGTAACCGCGCCAGGTGTCGCATGGCGTCTGCCCCGTCACCCTCCGCGCACAGCGGTTGTCCGTGCCCACCGGTTGCGGAGATCATCTGTCCACACGCCACGACCCTCGGCCCGATGAACTGGCCCATGTCGATGATGTCCCGGATCACGATGTTGGTGGCGTCCTTGGAGCCGAGGTCGCGCAGGGTGGTCACGCCGGAGGCGAGGGCGAGCAGGGCGTTGCGGATCGCGCGGGGGACCAGGGTCACGGTAGGACCACTGACCCGGTCGTGCATGCTGCCACGTACGTTGTGCATGTCCAGGTGTTCATGCAGATTGATCAGACCGGGGATGACGTACCGGCCGGGCAGGTCGAGGACCTGCTCGGGGTGCGCGTCGGCCCAGCTTGTCAGCTCCGCCGGCAGTTGTCCGTCGGGGTGCACCCCGCCCAGCCGGTTGCCCCGCAGAACGACCGTGGCCCGGTCGACCACGCCCTGGTCGGTCATGGTGATCGCGGTGACGCCCCGGATGACCTTGGTGACTTCCATCGAAATGGACCAACCTTCCTGTGTGACTGCTCGATACCGGCTGTCTGTCCTCACCTCTCCACCACCGCGGAGAGGAATCGTCTGGTGCGTTCGTGGGTCGGCTCCCGCAGCACCTGCGCCGCCGGCCCGTCCTCAACCACCTGGCCCTCGTCGAACATCAGCACCCGGTCGACGCTGCGGGCGGCGAAGGACATCTCGTGGGTGACCATGAGGATGGTCAGGTCGCTGGACTGGCTGATGTCGCGGATGACCGCCAGTACCTCGCCGACCAGCTCCGGATCCAGCGCCGAGGTCACCTCGTCCAGCAACAACAGCCTCGGTTCCATGGCCAGCGCCCGGGCGATGGCTACCCGCTGCTGCTGCCCGCCGGACAGGTTCGCCGGCCAGGCGTCGTCGAAGCCGGACAGGCCCACCATCTCCAGCAGTTCCAGGGCCTTGGCCCTGGCCGCCTCCCGGCCGATCCCGCGGGAACGGATCGGTCCCTCGGTGATGTTGGCCAGCACGCGCATGTGTGGGAACAGGTTGAAGTGCTGGAAGACCATGCCCACGTGCCGCATGGTGCGGTCCCGGTCGCGAGCGTCGCTCCGGCGCCAGGGGCGCGGCCTGCGGTACGGCCAGACCTGCTGGCCGAACACGGCCACCTGGCCGGCGTCCGGCTCCTCCAGACCGGCCACGATCCGCAGCACGGTGGTCTTGCCGGACCCGCTGGGCCCGATCAGGGCGACCTTCTCGCCGGTCCGCACCGTCAGGCTCAGATCGTCAAGCACCAGGCGGGTGGAGAACGACTTCGAGACCGCCTGGAAGCGGACCGACTCGGGCTTCGGCTCGGCGGGCCGCGACGCGTCGCCCCTCCGGATAAGACCATTGATGTCAGGCTGCGCCACGGGCCAACCGCCTTTCCAATACGCGCAGGGCGAGTACGCAGGGGATGGTGATGACGATGAACGCCACCCCGGCCAGGGTGAGCGGTTCCAGGTAGCGGTAGCTCTCCGAGCCCAGGTCCAGCCCCGCGGTGAGCAGTTCGGTCACGGTGATGGTGGACAGCACGGGGGTGTACTTGAGCATGACGACGATGTTGTTGCCGAGCGCCGGCAGCACCGCGCGGAACACCTGGGGGATGACCACGTCGATCCAGTGCCACACGGGCGGCAGCCGCAGCACCTTGGCCGCCTCCCACTGCCCGCGGGGCAGGTTGACGATTCCCGCCCGGTACACCTCGGCCATGTAGGCACTGCCGTACAGGCCGAGGCTGAACACGCCGATGACGAACGGCCCGCCGCTGATCCCGATCGAGGGGAGCGCGTAGAAAAAGAAGAAGACCTGCACGACCAGCGGGGTACCGCGGACGAAATCGACGATCAGCCGAGCCAGGTGAGCCACCCCGGGCACCCCGCTGAGCACGAGAATGGCCCAGAACAGACCGGCGACGAGCGCGATCACGGAACCGAGCGCGGTGACCTCAGCGGTGATCAGCATGCCGCGCAGCAGATCCGGCAAGCACGACCAGGCGTACGACCAGCTCCAGTTCATCGGGCCTCAGCTCCCGCCCGTTGCGTGGCGCCGCGCCGCTTGTTGGCGCGCACCATGTCCGCGCGCCCACGGCCCGTCACCATGACCCGCTTCTCCAGAAGGCGGAAGGCGAACGCGATGGTCGACGAGAGCAGGTAGTAGATGACCAGCAAGAACCCGAAGACCAGCACGCTGTTGCCGATCTCGTAGCGCACGTCCTGGGCGCGGGCGGTCAGGTCATGGACGGAGATGAACGACAGGAGGGCGGTGAACTTGAGCAGCGCGATGCTGAGGTTCCCGAACGGCGGCACCATGGTCGGCACCGCCTGGGGGAGGATGACTCGCACCATCCTGCGCCAGCCCCGCAGCCCGAGTACGTGAGCCGCCTCCCACTGCCCGCGGGGCACCGACAGCAGCGAGCCACGGACGATCTCCGACGCGTAGCAGGCTTCGGTCACGCCGAGCACGACGACGCCGGTGAACATCGGGGATAGCGTCACGCCGAACTGCGGCATCACGTAGAACGCCCAGAAGAGCATCACCAGCGTGGCGGTGCCGCGGAAGGTCTCCACCACGCCGGTGCACAGCCAGCGGACGGGTGCTGGGCCGTAGGCGCGCCCGATGGCGAGCAGGAAGGCGAGCACCACCATGATCACCCACGCCATCGCGGTGACCTTCAGGGTGACCAGCAGGCCACCCCAGAGGTACGGCAGTTCCTCGATGAGGCGGTTCATCCGCGGCCGCCCAGGGTGGCGGCCGGCGGGCGGGTGGCGTCAGGACAGTCCGTCGATGCTGTCGTGGGTCTGCTGGAGATGCTTCTGCATGAGCGAGCGGGCCGCCTCGGCGTCGCGGCGTTCGATGGCCGCCGCGATCTGCAGGTGGTCCGAGGTGAGCGTGTGCGCGTCGTCGTCGGAGCGGTACCGGTCCCGCTGGCGAAGCTCCTCCAGCAGCCGCAACTGGTGGTTGATGAGCTGCTCGATGACGACGTGATGGGCGGCCGCGGCGATGGCGTTGTGGAACCGGATGGTGTCCGCCCAGGAACTGTGGTCCTTGGCCGCGTCCAGGATCTCCCGCATCTCCTCGTCGGTGTGCCGCAGGCAGGCCAGCTCCGCGGCCCGGGGTTCCAGCAGCGCGCGGGCGTCGAGGACCTCGTTGATCGTGATGACCTCGATGCTGTCGGTGAGGCTCCAGTCGGCCGAGCCGGTCGGCTGCACGTCACGCACCGCGCGACCCACACCGTGCCGGGTGACGATGATGCCCCGGGCCTCCAGGACGCGCAGCGCCTCCCGCAGACTGTTGCGGCTGACGCCGAGCTGCTCGGCGAGCTCCCGTTCAGGCGGAAGCGTCTGGCCGGGCTTGAGGATGCCGCTGTCGATGAGTTCCCGGATCTGGTGTTGAACCTCGTTGTGCAGTCGCTTGATGTTGATCCGGTTGAATACTCGGTCGGCCATGGCGACTGCCTTTCCGGACACGCGGACCAGACAGCGTGCCCCGTTTGCATACGATATCTGTTGATGTCAAGCCCGGATAGGGGGGCTCCGGCAACGGCGTTGGCCGTCATGACCGGCCAACCGTTGCGACCCGGGGCGGCGCCGCGTAGGCGATGACCTTGAGGTCGGTGCCGCCCGACCACCCGAGCGAGCCGCCGCCGACGATCCCCGGACCGCTGTGCCGCACCGCGCTGTGCGGCTGAGCCGGACCCACCACTCCATGGCTATTAAGCCACACCGTGCGCGCTTCTGGCCGCCTGGCCACTCGCCAGCCCTCGACTACGGCGGCGGCCTTGCCCTGCTCGGCGGTGGGCAGGTGGGCCAACTCCTCGGCGTGGCGGCGCAGGCGTTCCGCCGAGGCGCGCAGCGCTTCCCGGCGGGCCGGCTCGTCGCCGTGCCAGCCGAGAACCGCCCGCTCAGCACCACGTACCGCCGCGTCGAGCCGGTCATCGGAGTAGTCCGGCGCATGCCCGACCGCGGCACTGGTCGCCCGGTTGCACACGGTGAACCTGGTTGGTGACCCGGTCGGCCGGCCACCGATAGTCATCGCGAAGATCATCTGCTGGGTACCTTCCTGCCCGGCGGTGCGGACCGGACTAGCGGGCGGTGCAAGCCTGCTCGGCGGTGACGTCGATGGTGATCTTGGGATCGAACCCGTTGCTCTCGGAGATCGACTTGTACTTGCCGTTGTCCTTGATCGTCTTCAGCCCCCGGGAGAAGACGTCGATGAGCTCCTTGTCGTCCTTGCGGAAGGCGGCGCCGGCCGGCTGGAGCACCACGTCGGAGGCGGCGATGAAGGTGACCCCCTCGGCTGCGATGCCCTGCAGGGACTGGCCGCCCGCGAAGGCGGCGTCGATGCGTCCGGCGTTCACCGCGTCGATCAGGTCCCGGACGCTGGGGTAGAGCGAGATGGCCGACTCCGGCACGCCGAGCGCCTTGGCCTTGGCGTTGGTGGTACTGCCGCGCAGCAGCCCGAGTTTCAGGCCGCCCTTGCCGAACTGGCCGAGCGAGGTGAGCTGCTTCGGGTTCCCGTTGGGCACGGCGAGGCTGAACGTCTCGGTCTCCAGCGGGTCGGTGAAGGCGATCTGCTGGCAGCGTTCGGCGGTGATCTGCAGGCAGGCGCCGACCATGTCCCAGCGCTTGGCCTGGAGGCCGGAGATCAGATCGGAGTACGCGGACGCCACGATGTACGTCGGCTCGGGCCGACCCGCGGCGGTGAACGCCGCAGTGATCAACTGCGGACACACGCCGGTGCCCGCTCCGGTGCTCTTGTCCTGGCCGCTGTACGGCGGCTGTTCGACAATGCCCACCCTGACCGGCGCGGCCTTGTCGTTGGTGCCGCTTCCGCCGTCGGTCCCGCCGCACCCCACCGAAAGGCTCAGCGTCGCCACGAAGGTCAACGCCAGCCGGGTCTTCCTTGACCGCCAGAAATCTCTCACGTTTTCCTCCTGGAAGTTTTTCTGCGACCCCGGCATCTGGTTCGTCGTGGCACCGCGAACAGCTGGGCGAGGGCAGGATCGGCGGAGCCCCGCCGGGTGTCTCCGGCTCGACCGCCGGAGGACTGGAGATTTGCACTCGCCTGGAAGGATGTCAAGTGGGTGGAGGTCCAACCACTGGGTGTCTTGACAACCCGAGGACGCGACTTCTAGCGTCTGCCGGCAACTGGTCGATGACCGTGAGCGACGGTCTGGGCTATCTGGAGTACGACGAGATCAGCCAGTAACACCAGCAGAGCGAGGCGAAGGGGAGGAATCAGTGCCCGGGGTGAGGATCGAGATGTTCTCCGGTCGGACGATGACACAGAAGCGCGAGCTGGTCCGGCGGGTGACCGACGCGGTGGTCGATGCGCTCGGCGTCGACAAGGAGGGCGTCCGAGTGAAGATCATCGAAGAAGAGCGACACCACGTCGCGCACGGTGGCGTGCTCAGCAGCGAGCTGCCCTAGCCGATGCGCCCCGGCCACCTGGTGCTCGCCCCGCTGGTGAGACCGCCGCTGACCGGTTGATCGGCTCTGACGCCGGCTGGGCACGACATCCGGCCGGGCACGACATCCGGCGGGGCTTGGCCGCCTGGCGGCAGGCGCACGTGATCGACTACGCGCCGCCGTGCCCGGCCTGGCTCGATGCACTGCATGGCAAGACCGAGCGGCCGACCTACTGAGCCAGGGAGAACAACGTTCATGGATGCCTTGACGGCGGTACCTTCGCCGACCAACGAGCCCGTGCTCGACCACGCCTCGGGCAGTTCCGAGCGGGCCGACCTGGAGCGGCGCGTGGCGCAGTTGTGGAACGAGAAGCACGACCTGCCGCACTGGATCGGTGGTCGACAGGTCCTCGGTGGGCACTCCCGCACCGAGGTAACGGCGCCGTTCGAGCACCGGCACGCGCTCGGCGTGCTGGACGGCGCCACCGAGGCCGAGGCGCGGGCCGCCGTCGACGCGGCCAAGGCGGCGGCGCCGATGTGGCGCGGGTTGACCTTCGACGACCGCGCCGCGATCTTCCTCAAGGCCGCCGACCTGCTGAGCGGTCCGTGGCGGTCCACGCTCAACGCCGCCACCATGCTCGGCCAGGCCAAGACGGCGATCCAGGCCGAGATCGACGCGGCGTGCGAGCTGATCGACTTCTGGCGCTTCAACGTCCACTTCGCCCGCACGATCCTCGGCGAACAGCCGATGGTCAACGCCAAGGGGGTCTGGAACCGAAGTGACCACCGGCCGCTCGACGGGTTCGTCTATGCGATCACCCCGTTCAACTTCACGGCGATCGCCGGGAACCTCCCGACCGCACCGGCGCTGATGGGCAACACCGTAGTCTGGAAGCCGTCGCCGGCCCAGGCGCTCGCCGCCCATTTCACCATGGCGCTGCTGGAGGAGGCAGGACTCCCGCCCGGTGTCATCAATCTGGTGCACGGCGACGGTGTGGCGGTGTCGAATGTGGCGCTCGCCGACCAGGATCTCGCCGGTATCCACTTCACCGGCTCGACGGGCACCTTCCGCAAGCTCTGGCGGGCAGTCGGGGAGAACATCGCGAACTACCGCTCGTATCCGCGACTCGTCGGCGAGACCGGCGGCAAGGGCTTCATCCTGGCCCATCCGAGCGCGTCCGCGCGGGTGCTACGCACGGCGATGCTGCGCGGCGCCTTCGAGTACCAGGGCCAGAAATGCTCGGCGGCCTCGCGCGCGTACGTGCCGCGCAGCATCTGGAGCGGGCTGCGCGACGACGTCGTCGCGAGTACCGAGGCATTGACGATGGGACCAACGACGGACTTCGCCAACTTCATGTCCGCGGTGATCGACAGTCGGGCATTCGCCACCCACAAGGCCGCCATCGACCGTGCCCACGCCACAGCGTCGGTGCGGGTCCTCGCCGGCGGGACGTATGACGACAGCGTCGGCTACTACGTCCGGCCCACGTTGCTGGAGGTCGCAGACCCCGGCGACGAGTCGTTCACCACCGAGTACTTCGGCCCGATCCTCGCCGTGCACGTCTACCCGGACGACGAGTACGACAGCGTGGTCCGGCAACTGGAGTCGGTGACCGACTACGCGCTCACCGGCGCGGTCATTGCACAGGACCGAGCGGCGATCGCACGCGCCACCGAGACGCTTCGTTTTGCGGCCGGCAACTTCTACATCAACGACAAGCCCACCGGTGCGGTGGTCGGGCAGCAGCCGTTCGGCGGATCGCGCGCCTCGGGTACCAACGACAAGGCCGGTGCCGCGACCAATCTGCTGCGATGGACGTCGCCCCGGTCCATCAAGGAGACCTTTGTGCCACCCACGCACCATGGATACCCGCACATGGAGTGACCCGCAGCCCCGTATGAAGTCCTGCGATTTTTGATGAGTCGTTGCGGGTCGATGTCGTTGGCGGGCAAGACAATCGTGGTCATGCCTACTGCTGCACGGTCGACGGGTCCGCGTCGTGGTCCTGGTCGTGACGTGGATGCGTTGCGGGCTGGGTCGGCTGGGCCGGACCCCGCGGCTGTCCGACGAGCAGCTGGCCGAGCTGGAGACGGCATTGCTGGCCGGGTCGAAGGCCATCGGGTACGGCACCGACATGTGGACCCTGACCCGGGTCGCCGACAATCAGGCCCGAGCAGCACCACGAACGTCAGCATGAACGTCAGCACGGACACGCCGTGCGCCATGGATTCCGGCACTCGCGAACCGGCGGTGCCGATGTCCGGCCGGTTGACGCGGTGCGGAGCGGGCGGCGGGCCGTCGTCGACGGCCCGACACCGATATCATGCTGCCGTTCGCGGTAATGGCGGACGTCGATCGCGATAATGGGGGGCGCATGCGGATGAACGGCCCGAGCGGCGGCGAGCACAAGAGCGAGCAGAAGCCGGCCACTGCGGCCAGGATGTACGACTTCTACCTGGGCGGCGTGCACAACTTCCCGGCGGACCGGCAGGCAGCCCAGACGGTCGTCGACCAGTTCCCCGCCGTGCCCGCGGTGGCCCGCAACAACCGGGCCTTTCTGGGGCGCGCTGTGCGGTTCCTCGCCGAGGCCGGCATCCGGCAATTCCTGGACATCGGGTCGGGGATCCCGACGGCCGGTAACGTCCACGAGATCGCCCAGGCCGTCGCGCCCGACGCCAGGGTGGTCTACGTCGACATCGACCCGGTCGCCGTGGCCGAAAGCCTCGAAATCCTGCACGGCAACGACCGGGCCACGGCCATCCGCGGCGACCTGCGCGAGCCGCAGGCGATCCTCGACCATCCCGAGGTCCGCCGGATGCTCGACTTCACCACGCCGACAGCGCTGGTGCTGGCCGCCGTGCTGCACTTCGTCCCCGACGACACCGAGGCGTACGGGTTCGTCGACCGCCTCGCCGCGGTGTTGCCGGCGGGCAGCTATCTCGTCATCTCGCACGGCGCGGCGGAGACGTTCGCACTCAGCGACGATCGCACCGCGGCTGCCCGGGCGGTCTACACACAACGGACCACCACGGCGGGCAAACCGCGAACCCGTGCGCAGGTCGAGCTGTTCTTCGCCGGCCGCTGCCAACTGGTCGACCCCGGCGTGACCTGGGCACCCGATTGGCGACCGGCGACGGGGGATCCGGCGGACTTCGCCGGCGACACCCGCCGCAGCGGCATGTGGGCCGGGGTCGGCCAGTTCACGCCGATGCCCACGACCTGACAGCCGGCAACCTGATCAGCCTGGGAGCAGCAATCCTCCTGGCATTGGTGCGTTCCCCTGCATCAGGAACCCCTGGCCACCCAACTTGTCGGCATCCTGTTCGTCGTTCTCGGCATTGGCCGCCGCACAACGCGACGGCCAATGCCAACCGCGGGCCAGGGAACATGCCGTGCCGACTCCGGCTCGATCTCATCGGTTAGCGAACTCGTTGTGGTCAGTGAGCCAACTTCAGTCCGACAACACAGCCAATGAGGCCGAGCAGCAGTAGCAGCTTGACGGCGTTGACGGTTTCATCGCCCGTCACCATTCCGACGGCGACGGTCAGGACTGCGCCGATACCCACCCACACCGCATACGAAGTACCGATAGGCAGTGTGCGCATGGCGTAGGCGAGTCCTCCCATGCTTGCCACAAGACCGACAAGGAAGACGATCGTCGGCACTGGCCGGGAGAAACCTTCGCTTCGCCCGAGCGCAACCGCCCAGACTGCCTCAAGGATCCCGGATATGACCAAGGCAACCCATGCCATGACTGCTCCTCATGGCCGTCTTGTCGCGCCCCGGGTACGGCTCCCTCGTCCGGCGGTCGTCAACCGACCGTGTCCCAAGGATAGCAATGTCGTCCGGAGGGATCGCCGAGGTGGACGCAACCGCGAGCACGATAGATGATCTTTAAGTCGGTGGTCGTTTGAGTGCTACGTTCGGCCTCGACCGCCCCATCTGGGCGACGTCCCGGACGAGACAGCGCCGTATCCGGGCGGCGCCGTCGTGCGCGAGGTTCCGCAGCCGGCAACCGGCCCCGGCGCTCGAGGACCGCGCGGCCGCGCGATCCGGAAGATCTGGCGTGGCACGTCAGGGCGGGGCGGTGAAGGTGGATGGCCCGGATACGCCGTGCCGCCGGCGCTGAGGTCATCGTCCGGCGGCACGGCATGATGATCAGGCGAGCACGACCTGGTAGCCGGCCTCCTCGACAGCTTCGGTGACCGCCTCGTCGCTGACCGGTGCGGTGCTGGTCACCGTCACCTTGCCGGCCCTGACGTCGACGGCCACGTCGGTCACGCCGTCGATCTTGCCGACCTCGGCGGTCACCGAGCCGGCGCAGTGGTCGCAGGTCATTCCCTTGACCGTGTACGTGCTGGACGCCATGACGAATCTCCTTCTCGTGATCGTTCTTACGAGCACTGCCGATACCGGTACGGGGCAGGTGTATGCCAAGATACCCCCCGGGAGTATTGTTGTCACGGCCGGACCCAGCCGTGGTCGTTATGCAGCAAGGGGAGGACTGTCATGAGCACACCGCCGCGGGTGCTGGTCGTTGGTGCGGGGGCCGCGGGCAGTGCCGCCGCCGTCCGCCTGGCACGTGCTGGTGCCGTGGAGGTCATGGTGGTCGGCGCCGAACCGCGGATGCCCTACAACCGCACCACCGTGAACAAGGGTTTGCTGGCCGGTGCCGTCGCCGACGACGACATCACCCTGTCCGACTTGGACGAGCTACCGGTCCAATGGCTGCTGGGTCGTCGGGCGACCGCACTGGATGCCGTCAGGCGCAGCGTCAAGCTCGACGGCGGTGCGACGATCAACGCCGACGCGATTGTCCTGGCCACCGGTGCGCATCCCCGCACGCTGCCCGCGTCGGTCGCGCCTGCGATCGGCGACCGGGTGGTGAGCCTGCGCACAGCCGAAGACACGCATCGGCTACGGCATCTGCACCTACGTGCATACGACCAAGCTGACCATCGTCGGCTGGCCGCACCTTGGCGTCACCGAACATCCGGTACTCGGCAGCCCGGGCGACCCCCGCTTCGCCGTCGCACTGCTCGACGGTGACCAGCGTGTCGTCGCCGCAGTCGGCGTCGGCGGCGCCCGGGCCGTCAATCAACTGCGGCCGCTGATCGCGCGCCGCGCCCCGGCGGCCGACCTGCCGGCGTCGACCGTGACGTCGGCCGCGGCGCATCCGTCATCGCCTGCCCGAAAGGACCTGACATGCAGGGAGAACGCATGAAAACCCCGGTCAAGCTGACCCTCTACGTGCTGGGTCTGCTGACCGTCTTCGGTGCCGCCGCCGGTGTCGGCAGCGTCGTCGGTCCGAGCCAGGCCGCCCCACCGGCACACCGCGAAACCCACGCGGCCGACAGCGCTGGCGCGCACGGCGACGCTCAGGCAGACAGCGCCGCAGCGCACCTGCCAGGTGGGCTGCAGGTCACTCAGGACGGCTATCGGCTGACCCCGGTCACCGCCACGCTCGCGGTGGGCGACGCCCAGCCGTTTGCGTTCCGTGTGCTCGGCCCGGACGGCAACCCGGTCACCGACTACACGACCAGCCACGACAAGGACCTGCACCTGATCGTGGTGCGCCGTGACCTGTCGGGCTACCAGCACCTGCATCCGACCCTGCAGGCCGACGGTACATGGTCGGTGCCGCTGGCGGTGACCGCGCCCGGGCAGTACCGCGTCTTCGCCGACTTCCAGCCCGCCGCCCGCAAGGAGGGCCTCACCCTCGGCGTGGACGTGCCCGCGCCCGGTGACTACCAACCGCTGGCCTTGCCGGCGCCGGCGCGAACGGCCGAGGTCGACGGCTACACCGTCACCCTCACCGGCGACCTGGTCCCGGGCAGTTCGTCGAAACTGACCCTGTCGGTGAGCAAGCTCGGGACACCGGTCACCGATCTGGAGCCGTACCTGGGCGCCTACGGGCACCTGGTGGCACTGCGCGACGGTGACCTGGCCTACCTGCACGTGCACCCCGAGGGTGTGCCGGGCGACGGTCGTACGCCCGCCGGGCCGGACGTCACCTTCTACGCCGAAGTCCCCTCGGTCGGCGCCTATCGGCTGTACCTGGACTTCCAGCACGGCGGAACCGTCCGCACCGCCGCATTCACCGTCACCGCCGGACCGCGGTCGACGGCGAGCACAGCCGCTCCCACTGAGGTCGCCCCCGGCGGAGCCGACCCGACCGTATCGCCGAGCCCGTCCGGGCACGGCGACCCCGGCCACACTCACGGGTAAGGAGGAACACGATGGCATCGATCAAGACGCTGCCCACGTCCCCGCTCCGGATCGAACTGGAGATCGGCGGCATGACGTGCGCCTCCTGCGCCTCACGCATCGAGAAGAAGCTCAACCGCATGGACGGTGTCACCGCCACCGTCAACTACGCCACCGAGAAGGCCACCGTCACCGTCGACGGCGACGTCACCGCGCAGGACCTGATCGCCACGGTGGAGAAGACCGGCTACACCGCGGCCCTGCCCCGCCCACCCGAGCACACCGAAGACCCGACGCGGGACCCGGCCACCGACGAGCTCCGTGCGGTGCGGACACGGCTGTGGGTATCCGTAGCGCTCAGCATCCCCGTGGTCGTGCTGGCGATGGTGCCGGCGTGGCAGTTCACCTCCTGGCAGTGGCTGTCGCTGACCCTGGCCGCCCCGGTCGTCGTCTACGGCGGCCTGCCGTTCCACAGGGCCGCGTGGACGAACCTGCGCCACGGCGCCGCCACCATGGACACCCTCGTCTCCCTGGGCACGATCGCCGCGTTCGGCTGGTCGCTGTGGGCACTGTTCTTCGGCACCGCCGGACTGCCGGGCATGACACACCCGTTCAGCCTCGACATCGGCCGTACCGATGGCGCCGGAGCCATTTACCTCGAGGCAGCCGCAGGCGTGACCACATTCATCCTGGCCGGCCGCTACTTCGAGGCCCGCTCCAAGCGCCGCGCCGGTGCCGCACTGCGGGCACTGCTCGAGCTCGGCGCCAAGGACGTAGCCGTGCTCCGCGACGGCGGCGAGGTTCGCATCCCTGTGTCGCAGCTGACCGTCGGTGACCAGTTCGTCGTACGGCCCGGGGAGAAGATCGCCACCGACGGTGTCGTCGAGGACGGATCCTCCGCGGTGGACCAGAGCATGCTCACCGGCGAGAGCATGCCGGTCGAGGTCGGTCCCGGTGACGCCGTGGTCGGCGCGACCGTCAACGCCGGCGGCCGGCTGATCGTGCGCGCGACCCGGGTCGGGTCGGACACCCAGCTGGCGCAGATGGCCAAGCTGGTCGAGCAGGCACAGACCGGCAAGGCCGCCGTGCAGCGGCTGGCGGACCGGATCTCCGGGGTATTCGTGCCGATCGTCATCGCCCTGGCCGTGGCCGCATTGGGCTGGTGGGTCGGCACCGGCGCCGGGTGGACCGCCGCGTTCACCGCCGCCGTCGCCGTGCTCATCATCGCCTGCCCGTGCGCCCTCGGGCTGGCCACGCCGACCGCACTGCTGGTCGGCACCGGCCGCGGCGCCCAGCTCGGCATCCTCATCAAAGGCCCCGAGGTGCTCGAATCCACCCGCCGCGTCGACACCGTCGTGCTGGACAAGACCGGCACCGTCACGACCGGCCGGATGACCCTCGTCGACATCACACCCGCTGACGGGCAGGACCCGGACGAGCTGGTGCGTCTGGCCGCGGCGGTCGAGGCCGCCTCGGAACACCCGATCGCCCAAGCCATCGTCCGCGCCGGCGCCGACCTCGGCACGCTGCCCGCGGTGGCCGGCTTCGCCAACGTGGAGGGCCTTGGCGTACGCGGCGCCGTCGGCGACCGGGACGTCGTGGTCGGCCGGGTGCAGTTGCTGCGCCAGCACGGCCTCGACGTTCCCGACGAGGTCGAGCAGGCCGTGACCGCAGCCCAGGCTGCCGGGCGGACCGCGATCGTGGCCGGATGGGACGGCACCGCCCGCGGAGTCCTCGCCGTGGCCGACGTGGTCAAGCCGTCAAGCCGGCAGGCCATCGCCGCGCTGCGCCGCCTCGGCCTGTCCCCGGTCCTGTTGACCGGGGACAACACCACCGTCGCCCGCGCTGTGGCCACCGAGGTAGGCATCGACGACGTGATCGCCGAGGTGCTGCCCGCCGACAAGGTCGACGTGGTCAAACGCCTGCAGGCGGAAGGCAAGGTTGTCGCGATGGTCGGCGACGGCGTCAACGACGCCGCCGCGCTCGCCCAAGCCGACCTCGGCCTGGCCATGGGCACCGGCACTGATGTCGCCATCGAGGCCTCCGACCTCACCCTCGTCCGCGGCGACCTCATGGCCGCCGTCGACGCGATCCGGCTGTCCCGGCGCACCCTACGGATCATCAAGAGCAACCTGTTCTGGGCGTTCGCCTACAACGTCGCCGCCCTGCCCCTGGCGGCGGCCGGGATGCTCAACCCGATGATCGCTGGTGCCGCGATGGCGTTTTCCTCCGTGTTCGTGGTCGCCAACAGCCTGCGCCTGCGCCGATTCAGCACCGTCCAGACCATCCAGTAGGCCTACGACCGCCGTCCACGCCAAGAACACCGGCGTGGACGGCGGTGTTTCCGATCGCCCCGGGCCTGTCCGGTGGCATCTCACCGGCTGCCGTCCGGGGCCGACGTGGTCGTATGCTGTGCGCCGTGACACGCCTGGCCGCCGGTACCGCAGTCGCATGGCTGCGGCGTCCGGTGTTGCCGTTGGCCATCTTCGCGGCGCTTCTCGCTGCGCTGGCGCTCACCGTGGCCCCCGCCTGCGACGGCATGCCGGTCATCCAGGCGGGCGGCATGGTGACCAGCATGCCGATGGATGTGCCGCACCCCGCGCCGGGCGATTCCTCCGCAGGCCAGGTGGCTGACGGCGTACCGGTGCCCGTCGTACCGTGCCCGATGCTCGCGGCGGGCGCACCGTCCGGCCATGTGCAGACCTGTCAGCCAGCGCCGACCGTCGGCGCCAAGCTCGCCGTGGTGGCGCCGGCGGCTGCCGACGGCAGCGGCTACCCGATGCCGATCGCGACCGTGCCGCACGTCGGTGTGCCGCTGCTGCGGCATGCGGCATCGCTGCACGAACTCAGCCAGTTGCGCCTATAGGGGAGACCCATACCTCCGAAGTGATCTTGCTCGGAGGTGTCTCGTCACCCGGCCCACCGGCCGGCTGCTCGATGGGTTTCCTCTTCGCGAAAGGCGCTGTGTTGGTAAATCTTGCTGCTGTCCTGGCCACCGGGCTGTTCGCCGGTGGTGTGTCCTGCGCCGCCGTGCAAGGCGGCCTGCTCGCCGGTCTCGTGGCCCGGCAACGCCCGGTTCCCGCACCCGACACACCCGGCGTGCCGATCTCGACCACGAGCACGACTGGCCGAACGACGGCCCGTCCCGCCAACGCGGACGCCCCGGGCTCGGTGCGGGGCCGACTGGTCGACGACCTTGTTCCGGTCGGCGGATTTCTGGCCGGCAAGCTCGTCTCTCACACACTGCTGGGCGCGGCGCTCGGCGCCGTGGGCGCCGCGGTGCAACTGTCGGTCGGGCTACGCACCGTGGCACAGATCGTCGCCGGCGTCCTGATCGTCGTGTTCGGCCTGGCGCAGCTGGGGGTGCCCGGCTTTCGTGGCATCACGGTCACCCCACCGGCCTCGTGGGGCCGGTTCGTGCGCGGACGGGCCCGTTCGCAGTCCCTGTTCGCCCCTGCGGTGCTTGGCCTGGCCTCTGTGCTGATCCCGTGCGGGGTCACGCTGTCCGTGCAGGCCTTGGCCCTCACCTCCGGCTCACCCTGGGCGGGCGCGGCCACCATGGCGGTGTTCGTGGCCGGCACCGCACCGCTGTTCACGCTGCTCGGCTACGCCGCCCGCAAGGCCGCCACCGCCTGGCGAGGCCGGCTCGCCACCGCGACCGGTCTCGTCGTCCTGGCCGTCGGCGCGTACACGCTGAACGGCGGGCTCGAGCTGGCCGGCTCGCCCCTTGCGGCCAGCCGGGTCGCCGAGGCCGTCGGGCTCGGCCCCGAGCCCGTCACCACCTTCGCCCCGGCCGATGCCCCACCCGTCTCCACCGACGGCGGACGGCAGACCGTCATCGTCACCGCCCGCACCGGCTCCTACCGCCCAGCGAACCTGCAGATCGCCGCCGGCATACCCACCACGCTCATCATCCGCTCGGCCAACGCCGAGGGCTGCGTACGTTCGTTCATCATCCGCGACCGGCAGTACATCCTGCCCGTCCGTGGCGACACCAGCATCGATCTGGGCACCCTCACCTCTGGCCGGCTGCACTACAGCTGCGGCATGGGGATGTACACCGGCACCCTCACCATCGTCTGAAAGGCACCTCCGTGAACGGCACACCCACCACGGCCACCATCACCTTCCAGGTCGAGGGCATGCACTGCGGCAGCTGCGGCCTGCTCATCGACGACACCCTCGAAGACCTTCCCGGCGTCAGCGCCTCGGCCACCAACGTGCGCACCGGCCGTACCACCGTCACCCTCGACCCGGCCCGAGTCACCCCCGAACAGGTGATCGCGGCGATCGGACAGGCAGGCCACTACACCGCGCAGCGGGAGCAGTCATGAACACCGCGCCCACACTGCGGCGCCGTTCCGGCTGGGTGCGTTACATCCCGCTCTGGCTGCTGACGCTACCCGCCGGCTGGTTCGCCTATGTGCTGGCCTACAACCCGACCGATCGCGTCGCCGACCCCACCGGCCCATGCCTGTGGCACGCGGTCTTCGGTATCGACGGCCCGACCTGCGGCATCACCCGCATGACCTGGTACCTGCTGCACGGCGACCTCATCGACGCCGCCCGCATGCACCTTGCGGCGCTGCTGCTCGTGCCGATCGGCGCCTACGCATACCTGTGGTGGGCCGGCGGCTGGATCCTCGGCGTCCAGTTGCCGATGCTCCGCATCAGCACCAAACTCGCCATCGGCTACGCGGCATTCTTCCTGCTCTACGCAACAGTGCTGCGGAACCTGCCCTGGTCGCCGTTCACCTGGTTCTATGTTCCCAATCTGACCTGATACCGCTGTGGCCTGTCGGCCTCATCCGGGTCAAGGACCACCACGCCCTTGAGGTCCGGTTTCATTTTTGAAATCTCCTGCCGGCCGGGCTGGTCGGTGCCGGGTAGCCGGGGGTGTGGGGGTCATCGGCCGAACCTTCCCACCGCCGTCATCGCGACGATGACCGGTTCCTCACCGACGGTCCGGCACCACACCCTGGTGCCGACGTGTCCGGGCGGCGTCGAATGCCGCACCGACCAGCACCGGACCGATCCTCGTTGACCAGGCGTTCTCGGATTGTTCCTTATAGCGGAACAACGTTGCGGATACTGGATGCCGGATGTACCGTCAGCGATGTCGGAACGACCGGCGAAGCACGAAGGAGACCAGTGTCTGAATCGGCTGGTGGCGCACTCACCGGGCTCCGCGTCATCGAGATCGGCAACCTCGTCGCAGGGCCGTTCGCGGCGCGCTTGCTCGGCGACCATGGCGCAGACGTGATCAAGGTGGAGCTGCCTGGCGCGCCGGACCCCTTGCGCTCGTGGGGGCAATACCACCGGGCGGCACGTGGCTTCTTCTGGACGGTGCACGCCCGCAACAAGAGGTGCATAACGCTCGACGTTCGGCCGGAGCCGGGTCGACAACTCTTCCTGGATCTGGTGCAACGGGCGGACGTTGTCATCGAAAGCTTCCGACCCGGAACGCTCGAGCGCTGGAATCTCGGATACGACGAGCTCAAGCGGGCGAACCCCAAGGTCATCCTTGCGCGGGTCTCCGGCTACGGCCAAACCGGCCCCTTCGCACACCGTGTCGGGTATGCCAGCATCGCCGAGGCCCACGCCGGTCTGCGCTACATCAACGGCTACCCCGACCAGCCACCGATCCGCATGGCGTTGTCCATCGGGGATTCGGTGGCGGGCATGTTCGCCGCCCACGGAATCCTCGCCGCATTGCATGCGCGGAGCCGAACGGGCGAAGGACAGGTGGTCGACGTGGCGCTCACCGACGCGTGCCTGGCGCTGACCGAGTCGATGATTCCGGACTACGACCAGGGTGCCGTCATCCGCCAGCCGGGCGGCACCCGCCTCGACAAGAATGCCCCCTCGAACATCTACCAGGCGGCCAACGGGCAATGGGTAGTCATTGCCGCCAACCAGGATTCACTGTTCCGCCGGCTGTGTGCGGCGATGGGCTCGCCCGAGCTCGCGGACGATGAACGGTTCGCCACCCACACCGCGCGGGGCGAGAACCAGGACGAGCTCGATGAGCTCATCGCGGGCTGGGCGCGAGGACACGAGCCGGCCGAACTGGTGAAGACCCTGGACGAGGTGGGTGTTGCGTGCGCCCTCATGGCAACGGCGGCCGATGTGGTTGCCGACCCGCAGTTTCACGCGCGCGAGATGGTTGTCCCGCACCATGACGAAGAGTTCGATGTGGACGTTCTGGGCCCTGGTGTCGTTCCGAAGCTCTCCGCTACAGCGGGTGTCGTGCGCTGGGCCGGCCCGCCGGCACCTGGCTCGCACAATGACGAGGTTTTCGGTGTGCTCCTGGGCCTTACGCCGGAACGTGTTGCGCGTTTGGTCGCGCAGCGCGTGATCTGAGGAGAGCCATGCATTGGTCAGATCTGCGAGCGGTCCGGCTCGACGTGCGGGAGGTCGGCCTTCGAGACGGTCTGCAGATTGAATCGCCCGTTCCGCTTGAGGCAAAGCTGCGACTGGTTGAGGCGATCGTCGCCACGGGAATTCGCCGCGTCGAAGTGACGTCGTTCGTGTCGCCACGCGCCGTGCCGGCGCTCGCCGACGCGGCGCAGCTCGCCGAGCACCTGAATCGCTGGCCCGACATTCATTGGTCGGCGCTGATCGCCAACCCTCGCGGAGCTCAACGTAGCATTGCGGCGGGCATCGCCAACGTCGAGTATGTCATCTCCGCATCGGACGGTCACAGCATCGCGAATGCGGGGAAGAAGACGAGTGAAGCCCTCGCGGCCACGAGCGAGGTATGTGAGCAAATCCATGAGGCCGGCGGAACCGTCGAGGTCATCGTCGCCACCGCGTGGGACTGCCCGTTCGACGGGCCGACACCCCCGCAGCGCCTCATCGACATCGTGGCCGCCGCTGTCGGCGCCGGCGCAGACGCGATCAGTCTGGCGGACACCATCGGCACCGTGACACCGGCCCGGCTCGCAGCAGCGGTATCGGATGTCGGCCGACTTGTCCGGCCCGACCAGATTGGATTGCACCTGCATGACACCCGGGGGAGCGGTCAAGTGAACGTGCTGGCCGGGGTGCTGGCGGGTGTCCGGAAGTTCGATGCGTCCGTCGGCGGGCTAGGCGGGTGTCCGTTCGCTCCAGGCGCCAGCGGGAACATCGCCACGGAGGAGTTGGCGTACTGGACGCAGGGCTCGCCAATAGACAGTGGTATCGACGTCGATCGTGCGGTCGAGGCAGCCGCGGTGGCCCAGGACGTCGTCGGGCACCCGCTGCTCGGTTCGCTGCTACGCGCCGGCGGTAGAAGTCGACCGCGACCTCGATCGTGAGGAGGAGCCGGGCTGCACATTCCGGGTGCTGTTCGTGGGCGACGGTTGCGTCTAGGCAAGTTCTGCACAATGGGATATCGTTCGGTTCTCCGGAACAACGGTAGGAGGTGTGCAACATGCAACTAGTGCAGGCGTTGGCGGGTGGCCTGTTCGTGGGCGCCATCTACGCCTTGATCGCGAGCGGCTACGTCCTGGTCTATCGCACCGCGCGGACGCTGAACTTCTCCCAGGGCGCCCTCCTGCTGCTCGGCGGATACGTGACCTACGCCCTCACCCGCGAGCCGTTCAATCAACCGTTTGCCGCCGCATTGGTCGAGGCGGCGGTGGTGGTCGCGGCGGTCGGCTGGATCCTCTACCGGGTCATCGCCGTGCCGCTGTACAACTCGGGCGTCTACGCCGTCATCATGGCCACCTTCGGCGCCGATGTGGCGATTCGCGCCGGCATATCGAGCAACAGCGACTGGTCACTGCATACCGTAGCGATCACCCATGATCTTTCCGGATCGGTCAATATCGGTGGCACGTACGTTGCGACGGCTTCCATCGTCTCCGTTATCGTCGTCGGCGCCGTCCTCGCCGCACTGGGTGCTGCCGTCCGGTGGACGCGATGGGGCCTCTTCATGCGTGCTGCCGCCTCGGATGTCGAGGCGGCTGAGGCACAGGGAATCTCAGTGCGCCGCAACCTGGCCATCGCGTGGGTGGTCGCAGGAGGATTCGCCGCGATCGCCGGGGTGCTCGTGTCGACCGGCGCCGGCCATGCCCTGAGCCAGGAGAACTACGGCTGGGCGCTGCGTGCCTTTCCGGCGGTCGTGCTCGGCGGTGTCGACTCGCTGTCCGGTGCGGTAGTCGGCGGCCTCGTCATCGGTCTGGCGGAATCTCTTACGGCGTCGTACCAACCGGATTCGTTCGGCACAGGGTTCGACCTGATCGTGCCATACCTCATCATGATCGTCGTTTTGATCATCCGGCCCGAGGGTCTGCTCGGTCGTAGAGAGGTTGTGCGGGTGTGACCAGGCCAGCCGTGTCGTCGAGTGAGTCCCGCGGTGCCGAGGTGCCAGCGCTCGAGCCGACTTCGGTCAACGCACGGACTTCGCGTGGCCGGTCAGGCGCACCGCTCACCGGCTGGCTGTCACTGGCGGTCGCGTTGGCGGTGGTCGCCACAACGGCGAACGACACCGTGTTGCGAACGGCGACGACGGTGGCCATGTTCGCGATCGCGGCGCATGGACTCAACGTCCTGTTCGGCTACTGCCGGGTCATCTCACTCGGTGCCTCGGCGTTCGTCGGTGTGGGCGCGTACTCCTGTGCCTACCTCAGTGGCCGGCAGGGTGTCCCATTCGTCTTCGCGGTGTTGCTGGCTATGGCTTGCTCCGCAGTGCTCGGCCTGGTCATCGCACCGATAGCCGCGCGTCTCAAAGGCTTCTATCTCGGTCTGGCCACGCTCGGCCTCGTCTTTGTCATGCAATACGTGTTCACGAACTGGGCGTCTGTCACCGGAGGTGTCTCAGGCACGCAGCCCGGTCCGCGCGAGATCGGCGGGCTTTCGTTGGACACTCCGTTGCGGTACTTTGTGTTCACCGCCGTTGCGCTGCTGCTCGTGACCGCTGTGACCACCAACCTTTCTCGCTCTCGCTCCGGGCGAGCGATGCGCGTGTTGGCGAACTCGCCGACGACCGCCCGGGTGCTCGGTGTCTCGCCGTCGCGCTACCGGACCTACGCGTTTGTGTACTCGTCCGCCCTCGCCGGGCTCACGGGGGCACTGTTGGTAGGACATCAGGGACACGTCGGCTACGAACAGTTCGGCCTCACGATCTCGGTGCAGCTGATCGCGGCCGTTGTGATCGGCGGACTCGGCTCCAGCCTCGGCGCGGTCGTCGGAACGGCGATCGTGTATGGCATCTCAGAGATCATTCTTGCGTTTGGCGAGCATCTGCCGCTTGTGTCCGCCTCCGGGGCCGGCGATGGGCTGGCTCCGAGCGCGGCAGCTGACCTCGTCTACGGCCTGCTACTCATCGTCGTGCTCACGTTTGAACCGCAGGGTCTCGTCGGCCTTGTCCGCCGCTTCCCACGGCCTATCTGTCGAGCCCGATCCCGGGCGGTTTCGTAAGTCAGGAGGAACATATGAGGCTCCCCAGACTGTCCGGCGGCGGCCTAGCGATAGCTGTCGTGGCGACACTCACCGCAGCCTGCTCCGGTGCGACCGAGGCGGGAAGCAACACTGTCGACACCGCCAGTGCGGCTTGCCGGTCCAGCACCGGCGTCACCGCCGACACCATCAAGCTCGGTGTGCTCACCGCGCTGTCCGGTCCCTATGCCTCTGCCGGCGTGAACATCTCACAGGTCAACCAGGCCTTCTGGGCCTACGTGAACGACCACGGCGGTATCGACGGACGCAAGGTGGAACTCGAGATCCGCGACCACCAGTTCAATGCTCAGCAAGCAATCCAGCAGTACAAGAACATCGCCGGAGACGTGTTCGCCGTCGCCAGTTCCCTGGGCTCACCAGCGAACAACGCGCTCGGTCCGCAGGCCGCGAAGGATTGCGTGGTAGTCATGTCACCGGGAGGCGGGACATCCGCGACGACGCCGACGGTCTTCGCCACATACACGCCGTACGAGTACGAGGCAATCAACATGCTCGACTGGTACCGCAAACAGCCCGGCAACGAGAAGGCCCGGGTCGCCGTTGTCTACCAGGACGACGCGCTCGGCAAGCCGGCCCTCGCTGCGATACAGTACGCGGCCCCGAAGCTCGGACTGGAGCTCGTCGCGACAGTCCCGCTCACCGGCACCGAGCAGAACTTCTCCGGCCAGGTCGCGAAACTGCAGGCAGCGCGCCCGGACGTCATCTACGTCGCCGCGACCTACATTGCGGCGAACGGCATCGTGGGCCAGGCCGATAGCACGGGCAACACCGACTGGGAGTACCTGGTGCACGGGTCGGCGGTGTCGAACGACTATCTCAAGCTGCCCACCGCGAAGACGTTCGAAACCCGGGTGTTCGCAGTGGACACTGTGCCCGTCTACGCCAGCGGCCTGCCAGGGGCGAAGACCGCCGGAGACATCATCCACGCCGCGTTCCCGACGCTCGCACTGGGCGATATCGCGGGGTTGACCGCCTGGGTCGGCCTGGACGAGTTGTACCAGGCCCTCCAGGCGGCATCGAAGGCCAACAAACTCACCCGCGAAGGGTTGCTAGAGACGGTCCGGACGCTCAAAGTCCGGTCGGACGTGGTGCCGACCGACTACGCGTTCGGTTCCATTCCCGGCATCCCCAACGCCCCCTACGGCGCGTCAGGCGTGATGCAGCTGTCATCGTCCACGCCGGGTGGCTGGAGGATCCTTGCCCCGTTCGAACAGTCGCCGGTCGCTGACGGGTTCAGGCCCTGAACGCACCGTCGGGTGCGAATGAGGCCGAAATGGGGTCAAGCATGTTGAGTCTTGACGGAGTGTCGGTTGCGTACCGTCACGGAGCCACAGCGTTGCAGGGCCTATCACTCCGGGTCGACAGCGGCGAAGTCGTCGCCGTCCTCGGCCCCAACGGCGCCGGCAAGACCACAATGCTGCGGGCCGCGACGGGACTGCTGCCGCTATACGGTGCGCGCATCACCCGCGGCGACGTCCTCTTCCGCGGCAGATCCATCGTGCGCAGATCTGCGAAGTCGCTGGTGAGCGACGGCATCGCCCAGGTCATGGAGGGGCGGCGCCTGTTCAAAGACCTCACGGTCGAAGAGAACCTGCTCACCGGGGCAGCGACAACAGCCGGGCGGGCGCGCCGACGGCAGCTCGTCTCCGACGTCATGCGGGAGATCGTGCCTGGTGACATCGATCCGCAGCGCATCGCCGGCCTTCTCTCCGGCGGTCAGCAACAGTTGGTCGCGATCGGACGAGCGCTCATGGCGCAGCCCGCACTGCTCGTCCTGGACGAGCCGAGCCTCGGACTTGCACCGGTCGCGCTCACGCGCGTCCGCGAAGTCCTCAAGCGCGTGGTCGATACGGGAATGACGATGCTACTGGTGGAGCAGGATGCTGCGCTCGCACTGGCGCTTGCCCAGCGCGTGTATGTGATGCAGGCGGGCACAGTGGTGTTCGAGGGCACCCCTGACGAGCTCCGATCGAGCTCCGATCTGGCTGCACTCTATCTGGGCGGGCACATGGCCCGCCGGCGCAAGGCGGTGGATCAGTGAACCCGGCCATGCAGCCGCCGTGGTTCCTGCGCGGCGAGGGCTTGTCGCTATCGTTCGGCGGTGTGCAGGTGCTCGCAGACGTGAGCTTCACACTCGGCCATCAGGAGGTGCTCGGGATCGTCGGCCCTAACGGCGCCGGCAAGACCTCGCTGCTCAACGTGATCTCCCGCATTTACGAGCCGTCCGCGGGCACCATACAGATCCGATCTCCGGATGGCGGGTATCTGGACCTGCTGAAGCTGCCTGCCACCCAACTGGCCCGCCACGGTGTGGCGCGCACATTCCAGAACATCGAGATAACCCCTGATCTCTCCGTTCTGGACAATGTATTGACCGGGCGCCATCATCTCGAACGGACGATGTTCGTCGAGGACATGCTGTGGTTGGGGCGGAGCCGTCGTGCTGACCGGGTCGCCCGTGAGCAGTGTCGCGAGGTGCTCGACCTCGTTGGTCTCTCGCGGGTCGCGGCGGCACCTGTGACCACGCTGCCGTACGGCATGCGCAAGCGCGTCGAGTTGGCGCGCGCGCTGGCCATGCAGCCCAGGCTGTTGCTGCTCGATGAGCCCGCGGCGGGACTGAACACGCACGAGACCGACGAGATCGCCGCTGCGATTGAGGCGGTCCAGCAGGCGCGCATCTGCTCGCAGATGCTCATCGAGCATGACATGGAGCTCGTGACGTCCGTGTGCGACCAGGTGCTGGTCCTCAACTACGGACGAACGATCGTACAAGCCGACCCCCACACCGTCACGTCGCATCCTGAGGTTGTCGCCGCCTACCTTGGCCCAGCCGCTCAAAGCGAGATCGATGCCGTCGTGCGCACTGTGGCGAAGGGCTCGGATCCATCGACCGCGTGATGGATTGAGGAGGCATGAGCGTGACACAGGAGGCATTCGGGCAACGCGCAAGACGGTTGGCCGGAAAGGTTTGCATCATCACCGGCACCGCCGGCGGCCAGGGCCAGGCCGCCGCGGTGGCCTTTGCCCGCGAGGGCGCGATCGTGGTGGGCAGTGACCTGCGGCGAAATGACGACACCGTGGCGCGGGTGCGCGCGGCCGGCGGAACCATCGTCGCGCTCGACGGATGCGATCTGACCACTTCCTCGGCCGCCCAGGCACTGGTCGACCTGGCGGTGGACGAGTTCGGACGAGTTGACGTGCTCTACTGCAACGCCGCGAAGGCAACCTTCGCGTGGTTCGACGAAATGACGCCGGAGATGTTCTGGACGTGTCTCCGGCAGGAGCTCGATCCGGTACTTCTCCCCTGCAAGGCAGTGTGGCCGGTGATGAAGGCTGCCGGACGGGGCTCGATCATCTGCACCGCCTCCCTGGGGGCCGCCCGCGTTCTCGAGCCTCTGCCTGGTTTGGCGCACTCGTCGGCGAAGGCCGCGGTCGTTGCCTTTGCTCGGCAGCTGGCGTTCGAGGGCGCGAGGTTTGGTGTCCGGGTCAACTCGATCTCGCCGGGTGTGGTGGCGACTCCCGCGACCGAAGCTCGTCTCGCCGACCCGCAATGGCGTGAAAGCATGATGCGCCTGCACATGCTGCCTCGCCTCGGCACGGTGGACGACGTCGCAGCGGCTGCGTTGTTCCTTGCCTCGGACGAGTCGAGCTGGGTCACGGCGACCGACCTTGCGGTCGATGGGGGTTCGTCGGGGCTTTAGCCCTCGCCGACGATGCGCTCGCTGTACGGGGATCGAGCCTGTGGGCTCGACATCGTTGGCGTCGATCCGGCGACTGTTCGCAGGGTCGGCAAGCGTAAAAGGCATGGTAGGACGCAGACCTCCATAGCACAGTTCCGCCTTGCGGAACACTGTAGCGCTGTGCGCGACAGTCTGTTAATGTCCGGGAAACTTGGTCGTTACAAACGGGCCTAGCCCGTGACCTGGGAGCGGCGACCACCGTCGGTCGACTGCGAGAGGCGGTTTGCGTGTACACATCGAACGAGTCAGTGGACTGGGGCCGAGCGACGCGTCGAGCTGTGACGTCATGAGCGCGCCACAACGCGTGCGTGACACGATGCCAGACGTCGGCGGCGACGCGGACGTCCCGGAGAACACCCCACGCGTCCGCGCACGCGACCTCTCGGTCGCGTACACCGGGCGAGGTAAAGGCGACGACCAATTTGTTGCCGTCGCGAGCGCGACCTTTGAGATTCACCGGTCGGAGATGGTGTGCATCGTCGGACCGAGTGGATGTGGCAAGACGACCGTCCTCAATGCCATCGCGGGTCTCATGCCGTATCGCAGCGGCTTGCTCGAGGTGGACGGCCGGCCGGTCAAGGGAACGGGACGAGACCGCGCCGTCGTGTTCCAGAAGGCGGCCCTGCTGCCGTGGATCACGGTCGAGGACAATGTCGCATACGGCCTGCGCTCATACGGCGTCAAGAAGGGGCCGGCTCGCGAGCGCGCCGCCGAGATGCTCGAGATGGTCGGGCTTCAGGACTTCGCCAAGTCCTACCCATATCAGCTTTCCGGCGGCATGCAACAGCGTGTCAACCTGGCCCGCGCGCTGGCCGCGGATCCCAACATTCTGCTGTTTGACGAACCGTTCGCGTCGGTGGACGCCCAGACCCGCGAGACGCTGCAATCCGAGTTGCTTCGCATCTGGACCGGCTCGCACAAGGCCGGGCTGTTCATCACGCACCAGATCGACGAGGCGGTGCTGCTGGGCAACCGCGTCGTTGTCAGTAGCCGGGGGCCGGGGTCGACCATCTCGGCCACGATCGACATCGACATCCCGTGGCCCCGCACGCGCGACTCGAAGCTCCATCCGAATTTCGGCGGCTACGTCGAGCAGATCTGGACGCTGCTATCCGGGCGCAGCCCCGCCGGCGAAGGTGCTACCGGCAGCGAACATCACCGCGCGTTGACCTGATCACTTCTCATCCCCAGCCCCCTTCTTCCCTCTCAGGAGCACTTGCGATGACGCAAGGACCATGGACAGCGGCCTCGGCGCGCGGCACGGCCCCGCCCAGGCGCCGGATGGCTCGAAATACGAAAGCGGCACTGCTGGCGGTGGTAGCGCCACTTGTGCTGGCCGCGTGCGGCTCAGACTCCGGTTCCGCGACCGGTGACTCGGTTGCAGGCAACCTGGTCACCGTGAACTTCGCATACACCGGCGCGGTTCCGCCCTATGCGCCGGAGATGCTGATCGCCAACGATCCAGGAATGTGCGCGCAGTACGGCGTCAAGCCGGTCCTCACGATCCTGCAGACACCGGTCGCCTCGCCGGCACTGGTCTCGGGCCAAGTCGACATGGTCGTGAGCGCGGAGTTCCTCCAGACAGCGGCCAAACAGCCCGGTAGCACGACCGCATTGGGCCGGATCCCCACAGTTCCCCTGCACCTCTACGGAGGCAAGGAGATCAACTCGATCGCCGGCCTCAAGGGCAAGACCGTCGGTGCGTCAACCAAGGGATCTCTGGCCGACCTGGTGCTACGCCAGACCTTCAAAGACAACGGCATGACGGTGGGGAGCGACGTCGAGATCACTTACGCCGGCTCGTCCAACGCTCTCGTGGGCCTCGCCGCCTCCGGCGCGATCCAGGCGTTCATCTACAACCCGCCCCTGCCAGAGGTGGCGGCCAAGGCGGGCGTCCATGAGATTGCGAAGCTCGATGGCCATCCCAATGTCGACCCCCTGGGCTTCTCGGTCTTCAGCGTGAACACCAAGTTCCTTCAGGCCAACCGACAGGCCGTCAGTGGGATGTTGCGGTGCGTCGGTGACGCGATCAACAAGGTGAAGAGCGACCCGGAAGCTGCAGGTGCGCTCCTGGCCAAGGCCGCGAGCCAGACTCCCGAGGCGGCCACGGAGCAGGTCAAGCAGAACATGCAGGCCTACGCCATACTCCCGTTCAAGCCGGAAGAGGCAAAGATCATCATGTCGGCGCTGGAGTCGGCTGGGATCTACCAGTTCGGCACCTTCGATCCTGCCACCGTGATCGACAACACGCTCCTGACGAGCAGTTAGATACGGACAGACAGCATGGCGACTCAGACTGCACCCACCGCTCGGGAGAGCGCAAGCCCGACCCCGCCGGAAGCACCCTGGCGGAGCTGGCTGCGTCGGTCTTACCAGCGCAACGACCGAGTCATTCTCGGCTCCGTAACAGTCATCGTGCTGCTCGCTGCGTGGCAGCTGCTCGCGGACACCAACATTGCCAACAAGGCGTTCAGCAGCTCGCCGCGCCTCGTCTGGCTGTCACTGGTCGACTACTTCAAGCCGGGGGGTACCGGCTGGGGCGACCTTGCCGTAAGCGGTAAGGAGTTCCTGTACGGCTTCGGCATCTCCGTTGCGGTCGGTGTCCCGGTCGGCCTGCTGATGGGCTGGTACCGGATCATCGACGCAGTGTCGAACCCGGTGCTGATATTCCTCAATATCGCTCCCCGCATCGCGATCGCGCCGCTGTTCGTGATCTGGTTCGGCATCGGCACGGCATCGAAGGTCTGGGTAGTCGTCATCAGCGCGATCGTTCCCATCATCACGAGTGCCCGAGCCGGCGTCGTCACGCTTGAGCGGTCCTTGGTGGCCATGTCGCGGTCCTACGGCTCGTCGGACCTGCGGGTGCTGCGGACGGTCGTGCTCCCGGCCGCGGTGCCGGCGATCAGTTCCGGCATGCGGCTCGGCATCGGGCAGGCGTGGCTGGGCGTGGTCTTGGCCGAGTACATCGCGTCCACGAAGGGCCTCGGATTCGTCGTGGTGACCTCGGCGGCGAACCTCAATACGGATCGCCTCTTCGTCGAGGTCGTGGTGATCTCCGCTCTTGGCCTGCTCGCTACGACGATCGTGGCTCGGGTGGAGAAGTACATGGATCGTTGGCGTACGAGCTAGCGGCTCGGCGTCACGCATGGCCGGTTCGCGGTGCGCAGCGCCGCGAACCGGCGGAACGGAGGTTCACGCATGGCTGTCGATAAACCCTCGGATGCGGTGCCGCACCTGAACTACGACCCCTTCAGCCTGCCGCAGCGCGACCACCCGTATCCGGTGTGGAGCGCGATGCGGGACGAGGCCCCTGTGTTATGGAGCGATGCCATCAATGCGTGGGTGGTGACGCGCTACGCGGATGCGACTCGCATCATCGCCGACACCGAAACCTTCCGCAACGAGGGATCGACTCGATCGTTAGCAACACCGCCGCGCGAGGTGAGCGACGTGCTCGCGACCGGGCTGCCTCGCGACGAGCTGAGGTCCACACAGGACCTTGACGGGCCTGAGCACGCCCGGATCAGGAAGTTCCTCGCGGCAATCCTCACGCCACGCCGCATCGGCGGTCTTGCCCCGCGCGCCCGGCAGATCGCCGACGACCTGCTCGCGCCGATGGTTGAGCAGGGGGGCGGCGACTTCGTTGCCGACTTCGCGTACCGACTTCCGTTGGCGTTGATCACACAGCTGCTCGGCATCCCCGAAGAGGACGGCGAACGACTGCACCACTGGAGTACGCAGAAGATGGCGCTGCAGTGGAGCCGGCTCGACCCCCAGGACCATGTCCGGGCCGCGCAGGACTACGTCGACTTCCAGAACTACCTCGTCGACCTGATCCGGCGTCGCAGGGCCGAGCCCATCGGTGATGTCGTCTCGGCGTTCACCCAGCTGCGCATGCCTGATGAGCGACCGCTGACGGATACAGAGATCGTCGGCCAGATGATGGGGCTGATCGCCGCTGGACACGAGACGACGACCAACTTCCTCAGCCTTACATTGTGGCGGCTTCTCGAGCACCAAGAGGTGTGGCGAAGTGTGTGCGCGAACCCTGCGCTGATTCCCGGTTTGGTGGAGGAAGGACTGCGGCTCGAGTCACCTGCCGGAATCTGGCGTCGCACAAGCAGGGCAGTCACGCTGCACGGCAAGGAGATCCCCGCTGGGGCGCGCGTCCAGGTCTTGCTGCCCGCGGCCAACCGCGACCCGGACGTATTCCCTTCCGCCGACGTTCTCGACGTACACCGCGGACCGGAACATCCGCACCTCGCGTTCGGTCGAGGCATCCACTACTGCATCGGCGCCGGGCTTGCGCGGATCGAAGGCAAAGCCGCCTTCGAGTCGCTCGTCAGCGGGGCGCCAGGGATTCGACTCGCGGAAGGCTTCGTCCCCCACTTCAAGCCGAATGCCTCCCAGCGGTACCTGGAGCGCCTTACCGTCGAGATCGGCTCGCTGCCTTAGCCACGATCCGTGGATCGCTGCCGGCGTGGGTCTGGCGAGTCCGGCTCGGTCAACCGTGCTGCAGCACCTTGACCATCGTTCGTCCGACCTTGTCGAGGTCCCGGGCCGAAACCCGGGACGTCGGCGCCGCAACCGAGATGGCGGCCCTGGACCCGCCGGCCTCGAAGAGCACTGCCACGGCAGATACGCCCTGCTCGCTCTCGGCGGCGTTGACGGCGTACCCAACCCTTCGAATTTGGTCAAGCTCGGCCAGCAGGTTCGACTTGGTCTTGATCGAGTTGGGGGTAACGGTCGCGAGATCTTCCGCCGGGTACAGGGTGTCTAGCTGGCTGGGGCTGAGCCGGCTCAGGAGTGCCTTGCCGCCGGAGACACAGTGGGCGGGCAGCAACTGGCCGTTGCGAGAGCCCACCCGCAGGGCATGTGTACTTTCGATCGAGTCGAGGAAGCGCGCGTTTGCGCCTTCGAGGACGACCAACGACACAGTCTCGTTGAGCGCCTCCGCGAGCGACGTCATCGGCTCCTTCGCCACGGCCCGAATGTCCAGCGTGGCGACCGCTGAAATGCCGATGTCCATGAGCACCGGGCCCAAGGTGTATGCACGCGTGGTCGGGTCTTGCGTGGCAAATCCCCGGTTGACGAGCGCAACCAGCAATCGGTGCGCCGTGGAGCGGGCGACGCTGAGGTCGTCGGCCACGTCGGCAACCCTGAGGAGTTGGCGTGTCTGGAACAGCAGTAGCACACGCAGCGCGTTGTCCACCGAGCTCGGCGTCGATTCTCTGGTCATCGTGGATCCAGTCCAAGAATAGTCAGTTGCCAATGTTGCCGGATTGTCTGCGATGGACTGCGTGACGTGTACCCGGGGTGAGCTGCAACGGTGGTCCCGCGTCTTCGGCGTGTGCCCGTGCCGGGCAACCCGACGGCTGTTTCGCCGGCGTCGCGTGCGTTGACAGTACATGTGAACACTGGCATAGTCGATTCCGCTACGTCGAAGACTGATCCGTAGAGAGGAACACTACCTTGGACGTCCACCTGACGTCCGGTTCCCCGCCACGACGGAGCTGGACCCCGACACCTCGTCCGAGACCCTCGCGCAGCTGGTCTCGCTGTATGAGGACGTCGACGCTGAGTCGCGATCGACACCTCCGAGGCATCGTTCGACGGGAGTGGCGGGCTGTTCGCGGGCTGCGCGACCAACCGCAGGCGCTGCAGGCGCAACTGCTGGGCCAGTCCGCCCTGCGCCGTCTGAAGGCGGCGTGATGTCAACCGCAGGCACAGGCCTCGAGGTAGATCGGGTTGGAAAGTGAGCAGAAGCATATCGACGCCGGTGCTCGTCGTCGGAGGCGGCATCGGCGGTCTGTCCACGGCGTTGGCACTCAGCTCGCGTGGACGGCCGGTCCACGTGATCGAGAAGGCGCCCGAGTTCGGTGAGATCGGTGCGGGGATCCAGCTCGCGCCGAACGCGCTGCACGTGCTGGCCGAACTCGGCGTTCTGGATCGAGCGTTGCAGGACGTCGTCTACCCGGAGTGCGCCCTGCTGATGGACGCCCTGACCGGCGAACGGATCGCCGAACTCGACTTCGGGTCGGAGTTCCGGCGCCGCTACGGCCAGCCCTATGTCGTGACGCACCGGGGCGACCTGCTCGCGGCCCTCGTGGAAGGATGTCAGGCTCGTTCCGACCTCATCACGTTGGAGACGGGAAAGACCGCGATCGACGTGACCATTGTCGATGGTCGGGGCCGGGTGGAGTGCGCCGACGGCTCGGTGTACGAAGCCCCGCTCGTGGTCGGCGCGGACGGACTCTGGTCGGTCGTGCGTGGTTTCGTGCTGCGGGACGGCCCGCCGCGCTGCACCGGCGACGTGGCCTACCGGGGCGCCGTTCCGATCGACCTCGTTCCGAACGCGAGTGCCGAGCGGGCAACCATGACCTGGTGGATCGGACCGAAAATGCATCTGGTGCAGTACCCGGTGCGTCGCGGCAACCTGTTCAATCAGGTTGGTGTGTTCACCAGCGACCGCTTCGACTCCGAGGCTGACCCGATGAGCCGGGACTGGGGGACGCCAGGAGAGCTGGACCTGCGATTCGACAGGATGATCGAGCGAGTCCGGACGTCGGCGAGCTTGCTCAACCGGGACGTGCGGTGGCCTTTGTTTGACCGCAGGCCGGCCACGACGTGGACGCGCGGTCCGATAACCCTGGTCGGTGACGCTGCCCATCCGATGCTGCAGTACCTCGCCCAAGGCGGATGCCAAGCACTCGAAGACGCAGCGGCTCTAGGCCGCGGCATCCAACTTCACGACAACGATCTGGGCGCGGCGATCGCCTACTACGAACGCGAGCGCATCGAGCGGGCGAGCAAGGCGCAGCTGTGGGCCAGGCGCGTCGGTGAGATCGTGCACGGTGACGGGCTGCTCGCTCTGCTGCGCAATGCTTTGCTCTCATCGTTGCCGCCGACGGACTTCCGCTACGTCGACTGGCTCTACGCCGGAGGTTCGCGCCGAGACTCCGTCGTCGTCCCTGGCCTCACGGTCCCCGCACCGAGCACGAGCCGCGCATGAAACTTGTCAGCTACGCCGGCACGTCGGTCGGTCTTGTCATCGACGAACGTGTACACAGGCTCGACGATCTCCTGGCCGAACACGGGTGGACTCGCGGCGAGTCCAGCGCAATGCGCTTTCTCATCGCGCATTGGGACGCGCTCGTGCCCGCGATACGCGCCTACCGGGACGAGGCGCCGCGGCCGCTTGCCGAATGCCGACTCGACGCACCCGTGCCCGACCCAACCAAGATCATTGCAGCGCCCGTGAACTACGCGGACCACCGCGTCGAGATGGAAGTCACCTCGACGGTCGCGGATCTTGGCGTCTTCCTGAAGGCGCCGTCGTCGCTCATCGGTCCGGGCGCGAGCATCGAGCTGCCTTACCATGACCGCCGGTTCGATCAGGAGGGCGAGCTCGCGCTGATCATCGGCCGGACAGCGAGCCACGTGCCGCCGCAACAGGCACTCGACTACGTCTTCGGCTACACCGGCCTGCTCGACATCACGATGCGAGGCGGCGAGGACCGCTCCACCCGCAAGTCATTCGACACCTTCACCCCCATGGGGCCGTGGATCGTGACGGCGGACGAGTTCGGCGCGCCGTCGAACGTATCGCTCGTGTGCGCGGTGTCGGGTGGCGTCAGGCAGGAGGCCAACACAGCTGACCTTATCTGGGACGTGCCCAAGCTCGTGGCGTACGCCTCGACGGTGATGACGCTGTCTCCTGGTGACATCATCACGACCGGAACACCTGCCGGGGTCGGCCCGATCGTGGCCGGCGACATGATCGACCTGGACTTGTCGGGCATCGGGACACTGTCGGTCGGGGTGACCACGAGCCGGCACGCGACCGGATCGGCGACCCGCGGCGCCGGAAATGGGCCCGAACCACCGCCGCCTACAGTCCTGCGTCGGCTATGACCATGCCTTCCGGGTTCAACGACGAAGCAACGGAGTAGCCATGGCGACATCCCAGAACAACCACGGTCGGATAGACACCCATCAGCACTTCATCCCGCCGGTCTGGGCATCCTATTTGGACAGGATCGGATATCTGGAGAGTCGAGACACGCCCCGGCCGACCTGGTCGCCGCAGGCGGCTCTGCAGACACTTGACCGACTCGCGATTTCGACGGCGATCGTCTCCGTCTCGCGTCCCGGGATCTATCTGAGCAGCGTGAGCGACGCTCGGTCGTTGGCGGTGGACATCAACGACTTCGCAGCCGCACTGAAGCGTGATTTCCCGGGACGGTTCGGCTTCTTCGGCGTCGTGCCCTTCCCCGATGTCGACGCCAGCTTGGCCGAGGCGGAACGTTGCCTTGACCAGCTTGGAGCCAGCGGCATCGTCCTGCTCACCAACACCGCGGGGCACTACCTCGGCGACCCGGTCTACGACCCACTGCTGCAGGAACTTGACCGGCGGGGAAGCGTGCTGTTCGTCCATCCCACAATGCCGCCGGCCGAGCTGGTTCCGGGAATCCCGCCGTTCGTCGTCGACTTCCTGCTCGACACGACCCGGGCCGCCATCAACCTGGTGCGTGCCGGTGTGCCCCGGCGGTACAAGAACTTGAGGATCATCCTCTCCCACGGTGGAGGCTTTGTGCCCTACGTGGCCGAGCGGATCGCACGGGTACAGCCCGCTGAACCCGGTCAGGCACAGGACCCGGAAGCGATGATGGCAGGGTTGCGCAGCTTCTACTTCGACACAGCACTTACCGGGGGCGGTTTATCCCTCTCGATGTTGCGCGAGTTCGCCGGCGCCGACAGGGTTCTCTTCGGCAGCGACTGGCCCTATGCGCCAGGGACCTCGGCCGAGCACTTCACCGATCTTCTCGACAAGAGTGTCAGCGCGGACGATGCCACAGCGATCAACCGCGGGAACGCCGTCCGGTTGTTTCCCGAGTTCGACCGTGCGCCGGAGTAAGCCGCCGACTATTTGCATGAATGAGAGAAGCATATGAGCGTCCCGAGAACCGACCTACCCCGTGACTACAACCCTTTCGACCGCGACCATGCGAACAACCCTCACGCCGTCTGGGAGCAGGCGCGCTCAACGTGCCCGGTCATGTGGAGCGATTCGCTCAACGCCTGGGTCGTCACCGACTACCGGACGGCCCGGTCGGTGTTCGCCGATCCCACCACGTTCGTGAACCAGGGCGCTACGGCACCGGTGACGCCACCGCCGCCACCCGTAGCCGAGATTCTCGCAGAGGGTATCCCGGCCAGTGAGATCCGGCCCACGGTTACCCGCGACGGCGAGGACCATGACCGGATCCGCCGATTCCTTGTCAGCGTGCTGACGCCGCGCTACATCGCGGCGCTTGAGCCGAAGATCCGTCGTCTTGCCGACCGGCTCGTGGACGAACTGCCCGCGGACGGGCGTGCCGACTTCGTCAATGCCTTCGCCTACCGCCTGCCGCTCGAAGTCGTACTCGACCTGTTCGGCATCTCCGGCGCGTCAGGCGCGCAGATCCACGAGTGGACGACGCATGCGATGAGCATGTTCTGGGGCACGTTCACGCTTGAGGAGCACCTGGTCGCGGCGCGTGGATACGTCGACTTTCAGCGGTTCCTGGCCGAGACGGTGCAACGCGCCCGCACCGGCAGCGGCGATGATGTCGTTTCGCGCCTGGTGAACCTCGACATCGGCGGGGACGCGCCGCTGACCGACGGTGAGGCGGTAGGCCTGCTGCTGGGACTTCTCTCAGCCGGTCACGAGACGTCCATGAACCTGATCTCCCTCACGATGCTGCAGGTCCTGCGGAGCCCGTCCATTTGGCAGCGCATGATCGACGATCCGAGCGTCATCCCGGCCGTGGTCGAGGAAGGTCTGCGCTTCGAGTCCCCGGCGCACAGCATCTGGCGTAAGGCGGCCGCGGACGCTGAGCTCGGCGGACGTACCATCGCCGCAGGGCAGCGGCTCTCGGTGGTCGTCGGGTCGGCCAACCGTGACCCAGCTGTGTTTGACCACCCGTCCGAGTTCGACCCGGACCGTGCCTTCGACTCACCGCATCTCTCCTTCGGACGGGGCGTGCACTTCTGCGTCGGCGCCCCGCTTGCCAGGCTCGAGGCGCGGGTGGCGTTCGAGGTCCTGACCCAACGACTGCCGAGCCTGCGTCTCCAGCCCGGGTTCACGCCGTCCTACCGCCCCAATTCCGTCCAGCGTTTCCTCGAGCGTCTCGATGTCGAGTGGGACGGCTGAGGAGCGCGCTCGTCTGGCGGCCCAGCGGGTAGCCGCCGGCGAGTGTGTCGTGCTCGAGGCCGCGAGCAGGGTCGACCGCGGCTACCTGATGCTGGCGGCGGAATGCGCCACACCGGGCGGCGTGGCCTTGATGGTCCGTCACACCTCCGGGTTTCTCCGTGTCGCGCTGACGCAGGACATTGCGTACCGGCTGGATCTGCCGATGATGGTGGTTCCGGACGCCCACCCTCCGTCCCGCCTGTTCACGGTGACCGTTGACGCCTCGCACGGCATAGATACCGGAATCAGTGCCGCCGACCGGGCCCGGACTGCTCGCGTGCTGGCCTCGCCCACCAGCGCACCGGATGATCTGCGTCGCCCAGGGCACCTGGTGCCGCTATGCATCGCCGCCGGAGGCGTGCTGGAACGTCCCGGGTTCGCGGAGGCCGCAGCCGACCTCGCGCGGGCTGCCGGGCTCGCGCCGGTGGCAATGCTGGGCGAGGTGGTCACCGATACCGGCCGGCTCGCCGACGAAGCCGTGCTGGACGAACTGTGCCGCACCCAGGGGCTCGCGCGGGTGTCGGTCGACGATGTCATCGCCGAGCGTCGCCAGGCCTCGCTGGCCGTTGTCGCTCGATATGAACGTTGTCTGGCTGCCGGCAAGTGCCTCGAGGTGCTCGTGGCAGATCTTCGCGGTGCCACCGATCATCGGGCGTACGTCTTCGGCGACCTTGACGATGGTCGCGATGTGCCTGTCTACGTGCATCGTGAATGCGTCAGCGGCGACGTGTTCGGCTCGGCCGACTGTGCGTGCGGGCAGATGCTGCGCGACGACCTCGCGGCGTTGTCCGCCGCGGGCCGGGGAGTCCTCGTTTATGTTGGCAGTGCGCGTCACCGTGTGGGCCGGGTCTCCGACGCGGAGCATCAGTTCCACGCCGACATGGCGCGCTATGCGGCCGTCACCCCGCCGACGGCCGGGCCGACTGGCGCATTGTCCCCACCCGCTGACTCCGCGGCCTCCATGGTCCATCAGTCGGCGACAGCGCTGACCTACGGCGTGGCCGCGGATGTGCTCAAGCTGATCGGCGTGCGAGGTGTCCGGATACATCGCTTCGAGCGCAGCGCCGCGGATGAGGTGCGAAGCAGAGGCTTGGCCGTAGCCGAAGAGACGAATCAGCCGTACCGCTAGGAGGAATAGTGTTGCGCTATGCGGCTACCAGGAATATGGTTCGGCCATGACGTCCCCCGTAACCAGCCGATTCCACGTCGAGGCCACCGGTCCGGGCATGGCCAACGTTCTATATCTGCACGCTGAGCACGGGCCGCGCGTCGAGCAACCGTTCGTTGACGCGCTGAGCCGGACGAGCGTGGTCGCGGTCGGTCACCACCCAGGCTTCGGCGCGCATGCGGTCGACCAGAGCGCGCACAGCGTGCTCGACATCGCGTTCGGCTACCTGTCCTATCTTGACGAGCTTCCGCCAGGAGTGCAGGTCGACCTGGTCGGTAGCTCGCTCGGTGGCTGGATTGCCCTGCACATCGCGACGATGTACGGGCACCGGATCAGGAAGCTCGCGGTCATCGGCCCGATCGGCGTCAAGCTGACTCCGCCGAGCGAGCGGGACTTCATCGACGTCTTCGCACTGCCCGACCAGGAAGTCAACCAGCTGGCCTTCGCCGACCCGACGAAGGCGCCGTTCTCCGGCACCGATCTCTCCGACGACGACATCCTCGAGCGGGCGGCGACGCGCGAGGCCCTCGTCCGCTACGGCTGGGAGCCCTACCTGCACGACACCTCGCTGCGGCATCGGCTCTATCGCATCAACGTGCCGACGTTGTTCGTGGTCGGTTCGAGCGACCGCTTCGTCCGGGAGGGCTACTACCGGGACTTCGCCTATCTGGTCCCCGACGCGCAACTGTGCACTGTGGACGGTGGGCACTACCCCGTGATCGAGAACCCAGACGGCGCTCGGGATGCCTTGACCAGCTTCCTTGGCTGACGCCTCTCGAGCCGAGCATCACATTCCCGCGCAATCTGAAGGATCTCGATGGAAACCTACTACTTCAGCGAAAACCCGTATCCGTATCTTCCTGCCGAAGAGACCTACGATTCGATTCGAGCCACCCTGCCGAACCGCGCCTTCGACCCCGTGCTCGGCGCGAAACTCTACCAGCGCTACTTCGACGAGTGGCAGGTCGCCGACGAGCTGGGCCTCAATCTGATGACGAACGAGCACCACCAGACCCCGACGTGTCTACATCCCTCGGTCGCCATCTCATCGGCGATCCTGGCCCGCATCACCAAGAACGCGCGCATCACGGTGCTCGGCAACCCGTTGCCGATGCGTCGAGACCCGATCCGGATCGCGGAGGAGATGGCAGTCGTCGACACGATCTCGTTCGGTCGGCTCAACGTCGGATTCGTCAAAGGACAGCCATACGAGGTTCTGCCCGCCAACGCCCCGACAATCGGCATCAGCGAACGACTGTGGGAGGCGCACGACCTCATCCTCAAGGCATGGACGAGCCATGACGGCCCGTTCAACTGGGAAGGGACGTGGCACTACCGCAACGTCAACATCTGGCCGCGACCGTACCAGCAGCCACACCCGCCGATTTGGATGACGACGAGCACCGTCGGCAGCATGGCTCGAATCGCACGGCACGGCTACGTCGTCGGCACCTTCGTCGGAGGTTTCGAGCACACGAAAGCGTTGTTCGGGGCCTATCGCAAAACCTATCAGGAGACATTCGGGGTGTCGGAGACCCCGGACGACCGTCTGGCCTACGCGGCCCTTGTCGCAGTCGCCGACAGCACCGAGGCCGGGATGGAGCGGCTGCGGACGATGCAGTGGTACTTCGACTCGGGAAAAGTCGCGCGCCACATCGCGCAGCCGCCGGGTTATGTGCCGCCGCAGGCGTTCCTCAGCGCGGCCCGTTCGGGTCCGCCGAAGTCGGGCCCAGGTGCTGCCCGAGGCAAGCCGGCGGAGTGGCTCGTGGAGAACGGCATGGCCTTCGCGGGCACACCCGACGACGTGGTGGCGCAGATGACCCGCTTCTACGCCGAGGTGGGTGGCTTCGGAAACCTGATGATGATGGGGCAGGCCGGCCGCCTCGGGCACGAGGAGACGGTGAACTCGCTCGAACTCTACGCCCGCGAGGTTGCACCGCGACTTTCTGAACTCAACCATTCGCTGGTGAAGGCATAGGCACCGCGACTCGATGAACGGAGTGCAGACATGCCAGACGCAGGAGACGCCGGCCGGGAACTGATCGGCACCCGGATCCCGTTCCGCGACCGAAGAGGACTGCAGGCGTGGCCCAACGGCGCCAAGATGGCAGTGCTGGTCTACACCGCTCCCGAGGAATGGGTGTGGCCTACGGCGGAGAGCTTCCACACGCCTGGAACGCTGGATTTTGGTCAGTCTCTGCAGCCACTCAGCTCCCGCACCGCAGTGTCGTACGGGTACAACGTGGGCCTGTACCGGCTGGCCGAAATATTCGAGCGCTTCAACATGAAGGTAACGCTGTGGACGAACGGCACCGCCGTGGAGCAGCACGAACAGGTGTTGCGCGACCTCGTCGAGGCAGGCCACCATCTCGGCGGGCACGCGTACAGCGAGGGCGCGCCGCTCAACACGTTGACCCGCGAAGGGCAGCGCGAGAGTATCCAGCGCACCGTCGACCTCATCGCCAAGGTCACGGGCACGAAGACCCGCGGCTGGGTCGGCCCTGGCGCCGTCTGCACCCGCGAAACCATCGAACTGCTGATGGAAATGGGTTTTGACTACCACTGTGACCTGCAGGATGACGAGTTGCCGTACTTCCTCTCCAGCGGCGAGCAGACCATCCTCGAAATCCCCTACCGCATGGTCGGCAACGTGAACGACTTCCCGCTGTTCACCCGCAACATCCAGTCGGTCAAGGCCGGCATCCAGCATCTTCGCGAGACGTTCGACGCGTACCGACAGCGAGCGGAAGTCCGGCCACTGCTGTTCAACTACGGCACTCATCCGTTCGTCAGCGGACGGCCCGACTTCTCGGTCGTTCTGGAGGAGTTCCTGGAGTACGTCCACTCCTTCTCCGATGTTTGGGTCTGCAACTACGACCAGGTGTGCGACTGGTGGAACCAGCGCTTCACGGGCCATGCGGATCTCGTCAGCGCCCCGATTGAGCCGTGAGCCGATGTTCGAGGACCTGAGCGGCAAAGTCGGGATAGTGGCCGGAGGGGCAGGCGCCATCGGGGCGAGCCAAGTCCGCCTGCTGGTCCGGCTCGGTGCGAAAGTGGTCGTCGCCGACCTCAACGACGCCGCCGGCCAGTCCCTGGTGGCAGAGCTGGGATCCGGTTGCGTGTTCGTGCACGCCGACGCGTCGAGCGAGCAGGACTGGACCGACGTCGTCTCGACCGCCGTGTCACGGTTCGGCCGGGTCGACATGCTGAGCAACTCATTCGGCATCGCACCGCAGTCGACCTTCGCCGACCTGAGCTACGAGGAGTACATGCGGTTGATCGCGGTCAACCAGACAGCGGTCTTTCTCGGCATCAAAGCGGTGCTGACACCGATGAAGCAGCAGCGCAGCGGGTCAATCGTCAACGTCTCATCCGGCGCCGCCTACCGCGCACAGCCCTACCTGTTCGCCTACTCGGCGAGCAAAGCCGCAGTAGTCGCGATGTCCCGAGACGCCGGTGTCGAGTTGGGGGCCTACGGCATTCGCGTCAACGCGATCTGTCCGGGCGGAACGCGCAGCGAGCTCAACACCGCGACGACAACCGCCTGGGCGAGGACGAGACCGTCCTATGACCGCGAGCATGCGTTCGATCGGCACCCGCTCGGCCGTATCGGCGAGCCGGAGGAAGTGGCCAACATGGCCGTGTTCCTTCTCTCCGACGCCGCGTCCTACTGCACCGGCAACTCGTACCTCGTCGACGGCGGCCTGCTCGCCGGTATCCGACCCTGACGTAGCAGAGCGGGGGAGTACAGACATGAGACTCGTCCCTCTCGGCCGCACCGGTCTGAAGGTCTCGCAATTGTGTCTCGGTACGCTCACGTTCGGCCTGCAATGCGACGAGAAGCAGTCACATCACATTCTCGACAAGGCGGTCGAGGGCGGCATCAACTTCATAGACACAGCCAACGTCTACCCGCTCGGGCGAGACATGGGGCTGTCGGGCCGGGGCCGCACAGAGGAAATCATCGGCACGTGGCTACCAGGCCGGCGTGACGAGGTCGTGCTGGCCACCAAGTGCTCGTCAGACATCGGCCCGTTGCCATGGCAGCAGGGTTCCTCACGGCGCAGCATCCGCACCGCCGTCGAAGGCTCGCTGCGACGCCTGCAGACCGACTACGTTGACGTGCTCCAGCTGCATCGCCCTGACCCGGACACGCCGATCGACGAAACCTTGGAGGCGCTCGACGCGCTGGTCCGTGCCGGCAAGGTGCTCTACGTCGGGTGTTCGAACTTCTACGCCTACCAGGTGGCGCGGGCGATCGGCCGAAGTGAGGTGCGGGACTTGGTTCGGCTCGACACGGTGCAGCCCCGCTACAACCTGCTGTTCCGTCAGGTGGAGCGCGAGCTGTTTCCGTTGTGCGCGCAGGAGGAGGTCGCGGTCATTCCGTACAACCCCCTCGCCGGCGGCCTGTTGAGCGGCAAACACAGCCGTGAACAGGCCACCGAGGGCAGCCGGTTCACGTTGGGCAAGGTCGGCGCGGGATACCGCGACCGCTACTGGCACGAACGGGAGTTCGCCACGATCGACGCACTGCGCCCCGTTGCCGCCGACGCGGGTTTGTCGCTCTCGACGATGGCCATCGCGTGGGTCATGCACAATCCGGTCGTCTGCGCACCGATCGTCGGCGTCAGCCGCATCGAGCAGCTGACCGATGTGCTGGCGGCGATCGACGTTGTCCTGGACCCGGAGCTCCTCAAGCGCCTCGACGACCTGACGCGGGAATACCGGCGCGGCGACGACGCACGCTGACCCACGTCGCGTCGTCAAGACACATCAACCGGACGCTACGGCGTACGAGCAGCGAAGGGAAGGTCCGCATGGCGGAGAGAGTGGCCGAGCGCGTCCAGGAGCGCGACCCGTCAGGCATCAACCTGTATCACGAGTTTCTCGCGCGGCTGGAGAAGCGACAGGATGACGCCGAGAACGGCCAAATCGTCATGAAGGGGTCCGAGCTGCCATGGCAGCTCGGACGCCAGGGGCGCGTCAAGTTCTACCTGTACGCGGTCGGGCGCGACCAGACGGCCATCAAGGACTGGCTCGTGTTCGTCAACGACATCCACACCCACACCGGCAAACACATCCATCAGGGCGGTCTCGGCCTGTACATCCTGCGTGGCCGGGGCTACACGGTTGTCAATGGAGAGCGGTTCAACTGGAAGGAGGGCGATCTCGTCATCCTTCCCGTCATGCCCGGGGGATGCGAACACCAGCATTTCAACGAGGACCCGGACGAGTCGAGCCTGTGGCTGGCGATCATCTACGAGCCGTTCATGTACGTCACGGGAAGCCAGCTCGAGCAGCGCGAGGTGCACCCCGACTGGAAGGAGGCCTGACATGGCCAAGACGTCGTTGTGGGACGACTACATCGAACGCGGGGCCAGCGAGGTCGAGCGGGTCCGCAGGGCCACGGCGGTCATCGAGCGCGAGACCTGCCCGGTCGAGCTCACGCCGTTGGGGCGGGTGCGCTGGTACACGCACCCCGAACTGGATGGCCCGGTTTCGCACGCGCTCTACCAATTCGAGCTGGAGATTCCCGCCGGATCGTGGTCAGGGCGCATCGCACACCAGGGTGGGATCGTCCACTATGTCCTTAGCGGTCAGGGCTATACCGACCTCGACGGTCGGCAGCACGCCTGGGAGGCCACCGACGTGATCGGCATCCCGGCGCGTGCTGCAGGTGTGACGTTCCAACACGTGAACACGGGCACCACCACGGTCCGCCTCATGGTGGCCATGGTCAACCTGGACTCGTCGTTAGGGCCGTTCCTCGGAGCAGAGGTCCGCGTGATCGAGCCGGCGCCCGAGTATGCGGCGGCAAACGCGGGTGGGGCGCCGGCGTGACCGAGCAAGACCACCACCACAACCACGATCACGCGGTCGATGGCGACCCGGGCGGCAAGCACTCCCACGCCTCTGTCGCCCGGCCGCTGGTCGGTCGGCGCCTCGCACCGACCGAGGTCGGGATCTCCTCCGATCTCGCCCGCGACGCGACGTTGGGAGAAGGCGACGCGGTATGGATCCGCGGCCGAACCGCGGCGCCGGTCGTTGCGGTTGTTCGTGACGTCTCCGGAGCCCTCGGCGAGGGCAATGTGGTCCGGCTCGGCAGTCTGCTCTGGAGTGGGCTCGGCGTGCGGCCGGGCGACGTGGTCACGGTCGGCCCGGTCGGTGCGGTGACCGCCGCCAAGGTGCAGCTGGTGCCGGCCTTTCACCTGTTCCATCGCCTCGGTCAACGGGTCGTCGACCGGCTCCGGGCGGCTCGCGCACCGATCAGCGTGGGGTCGAGCCTCTTCGTTGAAACGTACGGTGGCGGCGGCGGTGTGGTCCTACGGGTGTCCGACTCCGACATTCGTGTGGGCCGGATCACCGATGCTACGGAGGTAACCTTCGGCGAACCGGACCCTGACGTCGGCCGCCGCAAGCAGAGCCTGGCCGACGTCGGGGGCCTGCACCAAGAGATCGCACGGGTTCGCGAACTGCTCGAGCTGCCACTGGTCGCACCCGGTCTGTACCGCGCGATCGGCATCCGGCCCACCAAAGGCGTGCTGCTGTGCGGTCCGCCCGGCGTCGGAAAGACCTTGCTGTGCCGCGCGGTCGCCGCCGAGCTGAATGCCGAGGTGTTCCAAGTGGCCGCGGTCGACCTGGTCGGTGGCTTCTCCGGAGAGACGGAGGCCAACCTCCGAACGCTGTTCAGCAACGCATCCCATCACGCACCAGCCATGATCGTCATCGATGAGCTCGACGCCGTGGCCGTGCGCCGCGACGCCATGGCCTCCCAGGGCGACGTGCGGGTGGCGACCCAGCTGCTGTCGCTGATGGATGGCCTGGACCAAGTCGACGGCGTTGTTGTACTCGGCACGAGTAACCGTCCGGACTCCATCGACGAGGCGTTCCGTCGACCCGGCCGCCTGGACGTGGAGATCCGCCTCGACGTGCCGGATGAACAAGGGCGACGCGAGATTCTCGCGGTGCATACCCGCGAGATGCCACTCACCGAAGCCGCCGAGCGAGCGTTGGAGGGTGCGGCAAGCGCAACCGCCGGCCTCACCGGAGCCGACCTTATGCATCTCGTGCGTGAAATCGGACTCGCAGCGGCCCGTCGGGTAAGCACGCAGTCGGTTCATGCCGACTGGAGCGAGGGGCTCGATGTCGACATCTCGGTGGACGCGGCCGACGTCGCGGAAGGTCTGGAGCGAGTCGGGCCCTCAGCCCTTCGCGGCATGTCGCACGCGGCGGCAACGACGTTGAGCTGGCAGGACATCGTCGGGCTCGACGAGGAGAAGGCACTCCTGGAGCGGGCTGCCGTCGAAGCGTTCTCGCCAGCGGGTGCCGCCGAGGGCGTGCTGTTGTTCGGGCCCGCGGGCGAGGGCAAATCCACGCTGGTCGGCGCGCTCGCTGAGCATCTGGACGTTCCTCTGCTGACCATCGAGGGAGCGAGCGTCTTCAACCAGTGGCTCGGCGAGTCGGAGGCCGCACTTCGGCTCGTCTTCGAGCGGGCCAGACGAGTCGCACCGGCAATCCTCCTGATCGAACAACTTGACTCAATCGGGTATGCGCGGGCGCAGGGAGCTCAGGAACACGCTCCTATGCGCGTGCTCGCGGCGCTGCTCGCAGCGCTCGACCGGTGCCGCGGCAGCCGCGTACTTGTCGTCGCCACGACCAACCGCGTGGACCTGGTGGATCCCGCGGTCATCAGACCCGGTCGCATCGGGCGCCGGATCGAGATTTCCGAGCCGAGCCACGAACGACGTCTGCGCATCATCGAGCAGCTGGCTGGAGGCGATCCGCGCGTCGCCGGCGAGGCGGCCCAAGAGTTGGCCACTCGGCTGTCGGGCGCCTCCGCGGCGGAGGTCGCACGGGCCGTCAGCGAAATCATCACAGCATATGAGAGGTGAACGAATGGGTCTGGTGGTGACAGTCGAGCGCGACGTTTGCGCCGGCTACGGCAACTGTGTGGTGTTGGCGTCGGCCATCTTCGAGCTCGACCCGGATGACAATGTAGCCGGCGTCGTTGAGGGCGCGCCCGTGGACGAGCACGAGGACGCGATACGCGAAGCCGAGCTGGACTGCCCGGCGCGGGCCATCGTGGTGTCTCGCAAGCAGTGAGCGAGCAACGCGCCGATGTCGTCTAGCGAGATCAGGAGGAATACCATGACCAAACCGTGGCTGAGCAGCACGGCCTTCGCCGGTCGGCGGGGCATTGTCACCGGTGGTGCCGGCGCGGGGATCGGCGCAGCGGTCGTCGACGTCATCAGTGCCCACGGTGGGCGGGTTGCCGCGTTCGATCTCGCGGCGGCGAACACACCGGTGCCCTCGAACAACGTCCGCAGGTACCAGGTCGACGTCGCCGACGCCGATGCGGTTGAGCGCGCCGTCAACGAGGCCGCCTTGTGGCTGGGCGGCGTGGATTTCGTAGCGAACGTCGCCGGCACAGTCAGCAACGCCGCATTGGCGGACGGAGACCTCGAGGCGATGCTCGGCGTATTGCGCGTCAACCTGCTCGGTCCGCTGCACGTCTGTCGATCGACGTTCCCGTTGCTGCGCAAGGGCGACGATGCGGCTGTCGTCAACGTATCGTCGCTGGCCGGCACCCAGGCATACGCGGGCGGCGGCCTGTACGGTGCCAGCAAAGGCGGCCTCGAGGCGATGTCTCGCCAGCTCGCCGTGGAGTGGGCCCCGTTCGGCATCCGGGTCAACGTGGTCTCGCCCGGCCAGATCGAGACCCCCCTCGCCACCCATCCAGGTGACGAGGCCATGCGCGCGGAGCGCGTCAAGCGCATCCCGATCGCTCGCCGGGGACGGCCCGTCGAGGTAGCAAACATGATCGCGTTTCTGCTGCTGCCGGCTTCGAGCTACGTAACAGCGCAGAACGTTCAGGTCGGCGGCGGCCTCGACCAGACCGCGATGCACGGACGCACGTGGTGGGAAGACTACCTGGCACGGGAGCTGGCATGACTCCGCTGTACCGCTATCGCAGCGTCGTCGTCGACGATGTGCGGACCGCCTACATCGACGTCGGCGAAGGCCCGACCGTCGTTCTGCTGCACAGCGGCGAGTATGGCGCGTCAGCGCTGCTGTGCTGGGAGCACAACATCGCGGCACTCGCCACACGCTATCGTGTCCTCGCGCCCGACTGGCTCGGCTTCGGCAGTACAGACAAGGTCTTCGACTTTGTCAGCGGCCGAGCGCGGCGAATACGGCACATGCGCCGGTTTCTCGAAGTCATGGATGTCACGTCGGCGGCCTTCATCGGAAGCTCTATGGGTGGCGGTGTCCTGTCCGCCGTAGCTGCCGAGCATCCCGTCGTGTTCCCCGTGGCAGCGCTGGTCCTGAGCTCTGCGGGGGGTTTCGCGCCTGACAACGCCAGCCGGCGGGCGCTTCTGGACTACGACTGCACTGTCGAGTCGATGCGCCAGATCGTGTCAGTCATCTTCCACGACCCGCGGTGGGCGTCCGATGACGAATACGTCCTGCGCCGGCATGCCGCCAGTCTTGAGCCTGGTGCGTGGGAGGCCTGTTCGGCGCCGCGCCTGCGCCGACCGGGTGAACCCGCGCGGTCGTCGTTCGGGCAGCCTGACCGAGTGCCATACGAGCAGATCACGGTGCCCACGCTGCTTGTCGCGGGTGCCGATGACCCGCTGCGCGAACGCGGATACGCGGCGCAGATCGCCGATCGGCTCCCGCACGGTCAGGCGCTGGTCTACTCCAACTGCGCCCACATGCCGCACATTGAGCATGCCCAACAGTGGAACGAAGACGTCCTGGCGTTCCTGGCAAAGGAATACGCCTGACACCCTCATGAAGGAGTGCGTGTGTACGAAGATCTTCGCGACAAGGTTGTCATTGTTGCCGGCGGCGCGGGTGGGATCGGTGCAAGCCAGGTCCGCAAGCTGGACGCGGCAGGTGCGCATGTTGTCGTCGCCGACCGCGACGAGGACGCCGGACGCAAGCTCGTCGCAGAGCTCGGCGAGGACCGCAGCCTGTTCGTCCGCATCGACGTGTCGATCCCGGCGGACTGGGAGATGCTCGTGGACCGGACGATGGCACGGTTTGCCCGGATCGACGGTCTGAGCAACTCGTTCGGTATCGCACCGCAGTCCAGTCTGGAGGAATTGAGCCCGGAGCAGTACAAGACTGTCGTGTCGGTCAACCAGGCTGGGACGTTCCTCGGAATCCACTCGGTGTTCCCGCACATGATCGGCCGCGGCGGCTCGATCGTCAACGTCGCGTCCGGCGCGGCCTACCGCGCACTGCCCTACCATTTCGCGTATGCGGCCACCAAGGCTGCCATCATCGCGATGACTCGAGACGCGGCAGCAGAGCTCGGCCAGCACAACATCCGGGTCAACTGCGTCAGTCCCGGTGCGATCCGAACGAACCTCCAGGCTGCCACCGTGGCGCAGTGGCAACGCAGCCGCCCGACCTACGACGACTCGCAGGCGTTCGCAGCCCATCCACTGGGTCGAATCGGCGAACCGGACGAGGTCGCGGAGGCGATCCTCTTCTTCCTCAGTGACGCGTCTTCCTACTGCACCGGGACAGCGCTGCTGGTCGATGGGGGCATCGTGGCCGGATCACGGCCCTGAAACTTTTCGATACGAGATGAGAGGCAGGCCCGAATGCCCGATCAGCGAGCGGTAGCGCCCGCACCGCATACACAGTCCCTCGATTTTGACCACCACGCCCATAACCGCTCCGAACCACAAGTATGGGCGGACTACGAGTCGTTGCGAGCGTTGGGCGCGGTCACGCACTCGTCACACTATGACGGATTCTGGCTTGTCACGTCACACGACGCGGCCAGACAGGTGCTGCGGGACCACGACGCGTTTTCGTCGACGCCGAGCCATCGTCTGCCCCAGGGCAACGCCCCGTCGGTCATTCCGATCGACTTCGACCAGCCCGAGCACACCGCCTACCGCGACGCCGTGGTCGAGGCGATGCGGCCACACCGGCTGCGCGCCGCCGGTCCATTCATCGTGGAAACGGTCTCGGCCGCGGTCGACGCGTTCTACCGCCGTGGAGGTGGCGAAGTACGCAGAGGGCTGTCCATCCAGATCCCGTTCCGGGTCCTGACCGGCGTTCTGGGGATCTCGCGGGAGACCGTGGAAGCTCTCCTGGCGCTGAGCGACCCGCCGGCCGGGTCCCAGACGGACGGCCAGCACCACAGCGCCGACCAACGCATCCGCGCACTCCTCGACGCGGAGATCGCCGCCCATCGTTCCCGGCCTGCGCCGGCGGGAGACTACGTGGACTGGCTGCTCACGGAGCGGGTCGACGCCGGGCTGCTCACCGAGGCCGAGGCCGTCGACATCCTGTTGACGCTGGCCGTGGCCGGGTTCCGCACGACCATGAACTCCATCTCGACCTTGGTGTATCTGCTGGCCTCCGATCAGCGCCTGCAGGAGCGCCTTCGGGCGGATCCGAGTCAGTCGGCGTACTTCGTCGAGGAGATGTTGCGGTTGCGCTCGCCGGCGCAGAACATCGCGCGCCGGACCCGGTGCCCGGTGCATATCGGCGGCGTCGAGATCCCCGCCGACGAACGGGTTGTCGTCAGCGTCGCGGCGGCCAACCGCGACCCCGCGGAGTACGCCGCGGGCACCGAGTTCGACCCGTCGCGGCCGGCCCGCGGACACCTCGCGTTCGGCTGGGGGATTCACCAATGCGCCGGTGCGCCGCTGGCCCGGGCCGAACTGAAGGCTTTGCTTGAGTCGCTGTGCTCCTACCCGCCGTTCCGGCTCGAGGGCGACGTCGAGTTCGGCCACATCAAAGAGGGCATTCACTTCGGCCCGTCGTCGATGCACGTTCGCTTCGCCGCTGAGCGCGTTGACAAGCTGTAGCCAGCGTGAGAGATTGATTCCACCCTACCGAATAGCATTTCACTGAGAGGAACGGCATGGAGATCCCGGTCACGGTCCGCTTCCCGACCGACACCAGCCTGGATCCCGGCACCGCGCCCGAGACGGTCGAGCGACTCGGGGAGCTGTACAGCGATCTCGACCGGCTTGATCTCCAGCCGCTGTGGACTCAGAACAAGCAACTCCTGAGCCGCGCGCCGCGGCCGAAGGCGGTGCCCTGGATGTGGCGGCGCGTCGACATGATTCCCCTCGCCGCGCGATGCGCAGAGCTGATCACTATCTCCCGCGGCGGTGACCGACGCGTTCTCGCACTCGCGAATCCGGGACTCGACGGACGACCCTTCATCACCTCGACCCTGTGGGCGGCGATTCAGTACCTCGGTGCCCACGAGTCGGCTCCGGCGCACAGGCATTCCCCCGGGGCGATTCGCTTCGTCCTGGAGGGCGAGGGGACGTTCACCACCGTCAACGGCGACGCCTGCGACATGAGGGCCGGTGACCTCGTGCTGACCCCGCCCTGGCACTGGCACGACCACAAGAACGAGTCGGATGCGCCCATGACGTGGTTCGACGGCCTGGACCTCCCGCTCGTCAACCATCTCGACGCGACCTTCTTCGAGGAATATCCGGCAGAGGCGATGCAGCCGGTCCGCGGGCACAACCTGTCCGAGCAGATCTACCGCGCGCCGGGAACCGTGCCCGCTGTTGCGTCTTCGGGTGTCTCCGTGTACTCACCGCTGCTGGTCTATCGGTTCGCCGACACCGAACAGGCGTTGCGGTCGTTGGCGCGCGACAGCGGAGCTGCGATGGTCTCACTCGAGTACGTGAACCCGCTCTCCGGCGCCAGCGTCATGCCCACGCTCGGATGTCACGCCAGCCGGCTTGCCCCGGGACAGCGGACCGTCACAGAGCGGCAGGTCGGGTCCCAGGTGTTTGTGGCCTTCCGGGGCTCCGGCACGACGGTCATCGACGGCCGGAGCTTCGACTGGGGTCCCGGTGACATCTTCGTCGCCCCGTCCTGGGCGGCCGTCGATCACGAAGCGTCGACCGAAAGCTACCTGTTCCGCGTCACCGACGCGCCCGTCCTCAAAGCCCTCGGGCTCAGCCGTCACACGGTTGAGGGCCGGAACCAGGACGTGCTCGGGAAGTTCGTCGGCCACGCCGAAGCGCCATGACCGGCGGCGTTGTCGTCGTCGGTGCGTCGGTCGGGGGCGTTCGTGTGGTGCAGGCGCTCAGGGCGCGCGGCTACGAAGGCCCGATCCGACTCATCGACAAGGAGAGTGGCGGCCCCTACGACAAGCCGCCCTTGTCCAAAGCGTTCCTCACCGACACGCCGCTGCCGGACATCTCGCTGACCTCCGTCGGTGAGTTGGCCGATCTGAATGTGGAGTACACGCCGGGAATCGAGGCTGCCGGGCTGGACAGCACCCACGCGGTGCTGCACACTTCGGCGGGGAGCATGTCCTACGACGACCTTGTCATCGCCTGCGGCGCAACGCCTCGACGGCTGCACGACTTCGAGGGGATCTCGGGAGTCACAACGTTGCGGACGAGGGCTGATGCGCTCGTCGTTCGCGAGGCGCTGGCGCGCAGGCAGCGGATCGTGGTTCTCGGCGGGGGGTTCATCGGAGCTGAGGTCGCTTCGAGCGCCCGTGCGGCGGGCGCGCAAGTGACGGTCATCGAGGTATCTGAGCGGCTCATGGCCAGGGTACTGCCTCCCGAGACCAGTCGGGTGTTGACGGATCTTCATCGCCGCCACGGTGTCGAGCTCGTCCTCGGGTGCACGGCCATGCCGTATGCGCCCCGCGGCCGCATCGAGGCTGTGGTCCTGGCAGACGGACGAACGGTGCGGGCCGACCTGGTTGTGGTCGCAGTAGGGGTGCAGCCATCCACCGGATGGCTGCACGACGACAGCCTGTCTGTATCCGACGGAGTCGAGTGCGACAGCACATTACGGGCCGTTGGTGCGGCTCATGTCTGGGCCGTCGGAGACGTCGCACGCTGGTGGCATCCCCGGCTCCGGTGTTCGACACGGGTCGAGCACTGGACGACCGCCCGCGAGCAGGCGGCGGTGGTCGCCCGCAACCTCGCGTCCGACGAACATCGGATGTGCGACCTCGTCCCGTTCGTTTGGTCGGACCAGCACGGCGCGCGCATCCAGCACGTCGGACATGCCGGTGACGCGGTGGAGGTCGAAGAGTGGCGGGACGGCGAAGCTTCGCTCTTCACCTATCGCAAGAACGGTGTGGTCGTCGGCGCAACAGGGATCAACGCGGCCGCCAAGGTGTCCAGGATCAGGCGCCAGCTTGCCGCTCCCGCGTTAGCGGAGGAACTCGGATAGTCGCGGAGGGTGCACAATGAGCTACGAGGACAGCTTCGACACGCGCCGGTTCCGCGACGTGCTGGGCAGGTACCCGACCGGCGTTGCCGTCGTGACCAGTTCCCATGCCGACGGCCCGGTCGGCATGGTGGTCGGGTCATTCACCTCGGTCTCGTTGGAACCGCCGCTGGTCGCCTACTTTCCGAAAAGGACGTCAAAGACCTTCGCTCTGCTGAGCCAATCTTCGACCTTCGCGATTAACGTCTTGGGCTCGTCGCAGGAGACCCTGTGCAGGCGCCTGACATCCAAGGACGAGACCGTCTGGGGGAGCGTCGGCTGGCATCTCAGCAGACAGGGAAACCCGATCTTCGACGACGCCGTTGCCTGGATCGAGTGCGAGCCGGTCTCGGTGCTCGACGGCGGTGACCACTACATCGTCTTGGCGCGAGTGATCGAGCTCGACATTCAGCGCGACGACCTCCCTTTGCTCTTCTTCCAGGGTGGATACGGCAGGTTCGCCCCACTCTCGATCGCCGCTCTCGTCGAGGACCAGCTGTCGGCGCAGGTCGAACTCGCTGAGCTGGCCAGACCCGAGATGGAGCGCCTCGCACGTGAGCTCGGGGTGGAGTGCGTGGCACAGGCTGCGATCGGCAACGAGATCGTGCACCTGGCGACGATCCTTCCCCAGGAGGGTACGACGACACCGGGTCCTGCCGGGCTCCGGCTTCCGCTAGCCCCGCCGCTCGGCTCATTGCACGTGGCCTGGGCCCCGGATCACGTCCATGAGTCGTGGCTCGCTCACAGCGGTCATGCCCTGACGGAGACGGACCGCGTTCGGTGCCTGGCATTGCTGGAGCGGGTGCGGGCGCGAGGTTGGTCGGTTGCACTGCGAATGCCGGACATCGAGAAGCGAGTGAGTGAGGCACGCCGATCATTCGGCGGCCGATACACTGCCGCGCTGGAGCAAAAGCTGCTCAGCCTTTTGGGCGACGTTCTCGACTTCTATGACGGTTCGCTGGAGCCGGGTCGTACCTACGATGTTCGCTTCCTCGGCGCGCCCGTGCTCGACGATCGACGCCAGGTGAAGCTTGCTATCAAGATGTTCGACCTCCCGCCCTCTCTCACGGCGGACCAGATCGAACACCTAGCCGGCCGCCTCGTCTCTGCTTGTCGGCAGGTGTCGGTCGCAGCGACTCAGGCGCCCTCTCCTGCCGGACCGCCCGGCTGAGCCGGGTGCCCAGGAACCGGGCAGGCCTGGGTTGGGTCGGCCGGGTGGCGAGGTGCCCGTGGTGATGCTGCGGCGGATGAGCGGCCAGTGGGCGTGGCCTCGCTCGGCGGTGCCGTGCCGGGCGGAGTACCGACCGGGCCAGTCGTAGACCCATGGCCCTTGCCCGTCGCCGCGGCTGCTCTGCTTGCAGGCCGGCGTACAGGTGGTGGCGAGGGCCTCGACGCGAGCGCCGCCGCGGTGGTTGGCACCTTCTGGTTGCTCGGCACGGCCGGGACGAAGCCGAGGCGGCCGATGCTGCAGCCACAGCCGCTGTCCGCTGGTCGCGCCGACCACCCGAGCGGGGCGTCGGCGCCGCCGTCAGATCATCAGCCGTTGTCATCCAGCGGCACCGCGTCGGCCGACACGAGCCGACAGCAAACACAGGACGATCAACCCGTCGCTTGCCATCCACGATCATTTCCAAATAGGGTCCTACCTGTGAAGACGTCAATCGCGAAGTGCGGATCAAGACGACTTCGTCGTCCAAAGCCCTCCCATATCGGACTGCGGGCGAGGTATCGCGGTGCGCCGACCCGGCGCGGCAGACGGTCGATATTCCGCGAGTAGGCGGTATTGCATCGATGATCCCCCGAATGGGCGGTTTGCCGGAGGCGGTCACAACTTTCGTGGGACGCCGGCAAAAGTTGGCGGACGTGCGCGAAGCACTGGGTGGCTCGCGGTTGGTCACACTGACCGGTCCCGGGGGCGTCGGCAAGACTCGGCTTGCCCTACGGGTCGCCTCGGAGGTGCGCAAGGCGTTCCCGGATGGCGTGTGGTTCGTCGACTTGAGCGATCACGCCGATCCCGCGCTCGTCGCAAGTGTCGCCGCAGGCGCGATCGGGCTGGTTGACGAGTCGACGCACTCACCGCTGGTGCTTCTGTCGTCCCATTTCGCGCAGCGGCGTGCCCTGCTCGTCCTGGACAACTGCGAGCACGTCCTTGATGCGTCGGCCACTCTGGCCGATCACCTGCTCCGGGCCGCCCCCCGGCTGCACATCCTCGTCACCAGCCGCCAGGTACTGGGCATCCCGGCCGAGAAGAGCCTGCAGGTCCCTCCGCTTTCAGTGCCAGGCCCGGAAGCGGTTCAGCCGGGCGATCTTGTGCTCTCGGACGCCGTGGCCCTCTTCATCGACAGGGCGAGGGGCGTGCTCTCCGAATTTGTCCTCGACCAGCGCAACGCACAGGCGGTGGCGACCCTGTGTCGCCGCTTGGACGGGCTACCGCTAGCGATCGAGATGGCGGCGACACGGCTCCGTGGGCTGTCGCCCGAGCAGATCGTGGAGCGCCTGGACGAACGGTACTCCCTTCTCATTGCGGGGAGCCGTGTCTCGCGACCGCGGCAGAGTTCACTGCAGAGCCTGTTCGACTGGAGCTACGAATTGTGCTCGCCGTCGGAGCGACGACTTTGGGCCCGAGCATCAGTATTCTCCGGTGGCTTCGACCTTGAGGCCGCCGAAGAGGTCTGCTCCGGCGAAGACCTTCCGCGTGAGGCCGTGCTCGAGAACGTCATCGCGCTGGTCGAGAAGTCGGTCCTGGTTCGGGAGGAGCGAGACGGACGCGTCCGCTTCCGGATGATCGAAACCCTTCTGGAGTACGGCCGACGACGCCTCGCAGAGTCGTCAGAGCTGCCGTTGCTTCAGGCAAGACACCGCGTGTACATCAGCGGGTTCGTCGAGCGGGCATGCCAGGCGTGGTACTCCTCCGCAGAACCCGAGTGGCGCGAGCGGATCCGAGCGAACCTGCCGAACATTCGTAGCGCCCTGGACTACTGCATTAGCGATCCCGAGCACGCGAACGCAGGACTCCGCATTGCGCAGTCTCTTTGGTACGGATGGCGCGTCAACGGGATGGTGGGTGAAGGACGCCGCTGGCTGCAGCGGATGCTCGAAGTGGCGCCGACCAAGGACCGCGGCCGCACCCTGGCGGTTCTGGCGGACGCCGCGTTGGCCCTCTTCCAAGGTGACGATGCAGGCGCTGTGCGCCGCCTGGCCGAGGCCGTGGCCCTTGCACATAAGCAGCAAGACGACCAAGCCCTCGCCTATGTGAAACTGTTCGAGGGACATTTGGCCATGACGCGTGGGGACATGGGCATTGCCGCCGAGACGCTCCAGGCTGCGCTGGCGGCGCAACGTCAGGTCAACGATCCGCTAGGCACGGCGTTGACGCTCATTCGCCTCGCCCTGGTCCTGTCGGAGATCGGGCAACCGGACGCCGCCCGGGAGACGCTGGACAGCTATCGCGCGCTCAATAGAGACAGGGGCTCCGACCTCGCCGAGGCCATGACCGACTGGGCTCGCAGCGTTTTGGCTTGGCAGGCCGGCGATGTCGCGGCGGCCTCACGTTTCGCCCGGCTAGCAGTCGACCGCAGCTGGTCGATGCGGGAACTGGTGTGCCTCGGTCGGGCTATCGAGGTGCTTGTCTGGACCAGCGCTGTCGGCGGTGAACCGGAGCGGGCCGCCCGACTGCTCGGGTCCGTCGAGGCCATCCGGTCCGTCCTGGGGCACCGCACGTTCGGTTATGATCACTTGACTCGCTACGACCAGGAAAGTGCTGAGGCCGCTCGAGCGGCATTGGGCGACGAACGCTTCACCGCCTGTTTCGCGGCAGGAAGCACTCGGCCGACCGAGGACAACATCGCGTTCGCTCTAGGTCACCCGCTGCCACGGGTCGTGGTCTCATCCGGTGCTCAAGCAGTTGGCGCTGGACTGCTCAGCAAGCGGGAGACCGAAGTGGCGGAATTGGTGGCCAAGGGGATGAGCAACAAGGAGATCGCCGGGCAGTTGGTCATCTCGCAGCGAACAGCCGAGACGCACGTCGAGCACATCCTTACCAAGCTCGGCTTGGCATCACGCATCCAGATTGCGGCCTGGATTCGCGAACGAGGCAGCAGTTCCTGACTGGTGTTCCTGTCAGAGGGACGTTGCTGCACAGATCCGACACCGGGACCGTGCGTGCCGGCCGGATCAGATCAGCGCTAGCTGCTCACTAACGATGCGCAAAACCTCGCGCCCCAACCGATCGGTGTCTCGTGCCCGCACTCGCGACGTGGGGGCCGCGACGGTAATGGCTGCACGTGAACCGCCCATGACCAGCGTGACCGCGACCGCCGAGACGTCCGGTTCCGACTCTGCCGCATTCGTTGCGTACCCGGCGGCACGGATCCGCTCCAATTCGGCGAGCAGGGCGGTCTTGGTCGAGATCGACTTGGGTGTCAGCGTCGGAAGCTCCTCCGCGGTGTATATGGCGTCGATCTGTGCATGATCGAGCCCACTCAAGAGCGCCTTGCCACCCGAAACGCAGTGAGCAGGGAGGACCTGCCCTGTCCTCGAACCCACTCGGACGACGAAGTCCCCTTCGACCGAGTCGAGAAAGCGCGCGTTGGGCCCTTCGAGGACGACCAGGGACACTGTCTCGTGCAGCGCCTCGGACAGGGCGTTCATGATCGGTCGCGCCTGCTCGCGGATGTCGAGCATTGCCACGACCGACAAACCGATCTCGGTGAGCTCGGGCCCTGGCAAATAGGCCCGCGTGATCGAGTCCTGCACCGCAAAACCACGCTGAACCATCGCGACCAGGAGCCTGTGCGCGGTTGACCGCGCGACCCCGAGCTCGTCAGCGACGTCGGCCACGCGCAGCAGCCTGCGCGTCTTGAACAGCAGCAACACCTGCAGAGCATTGTCGACCGAGCTACCAGGCTTCTCTTGCACAGAACTCCTCGTTGCATCTGATCCCCGGAAACCGGGCCTCACAGGTCGATGCTTGCGCTGGTGATGTTATCCCGCGCCGGGTTGAGAATAGCGGAACGGCGTTGGCCGCGGCGGCACCAGCCGACCGTCGACGTAGCGGGCCGCGGCCACGGCGGCCCGCCACGACGGCACCTTCGCGAGCGTGCAACTGGCTTTCGACACCGCCTCGGCCCCCGGCGCTGGCCGGATGCCGATGCCTGCTGTGCTCGCGTGCACTGGATTTTCCCTGGTCCCGTCCCTGATCGGTCGTCCCGCTCAAATGTGGGGTGCAACGGTGTCACGCGCCAGCAGTGTCCGCGGCAGGAGCTCGAGGAGGTCGACGAGGGGCCAAGACCCGAGGCTCTCGTCTCGGAAGATCGAGCGACACTCGACGGGGTGCTGGTAGACACCGATCTTGCCGCCGCCGGCTCGGAACACCAGTCCATTCACGGTCGACGCATGCTCACTGGCCAGGTAGACCACGATCGGGGCGACCATCTCAGGATCGGCACGAGCTTCTTTGGCGCTCAACCGTCGCTCGGACAGCAGGTTTCGTTCCTTCAACCGCCTGTCGGCTTCGGCCATTTCAAGGGTGAGGCGGGTGGCCGCGAACGGCGCGACGGCGTTGACGGTGACCCCTGTGCCGTTGAGCTCCCACGCCAGCTCGTAGGTCAGCGAAACCACACCGCCCTTCGCCGCCACGTAGTGCGGGTTGCCCTGAGGCGCAGACCACTGGTTCGAGGCCGTGTTGATGATGCGTCCGTACCCCTGGCGCCGCATGATCGGTGCTGCGAACCTGCAGACGGCGAAGGCACTCCTCAGGTTGCCCGAGATCAGCATGTCGAAGTCAGCCTCGGTGATGTCGTCCAAGAGCTGGTACTTCATCACTCCGGCGTTGTTGACCACGATATCGAGGCGCCCGAATGAGTCGATCGCCGTGTTCACGAGATCCTCAGCACCCGACCAATCCGAGGCGGAAGCGTAGTTCGCCACTGCTTCGCCCCCTGCCGCGATGATCTCGGCCACGACCTTGTCGGCAGGCTCGTTTGAGGTCGTCCTGGCCTCGCGGTCGAACCCCGGGTCGTTGACGACGACGCGGGCGCCGGCGGCAGCGAGAGCGAGAGCCTCACCGCGGCCGATACCGCGACCCGCGCCGGTAACAATGGCCGTTCGGCCGGTAAGCAGTCCCTGCATTCCTGACGCAGTTGTTTCCATAAAGCAGAACTCCATACCGTAGAAAGCAACAGGTGCCATGTGTCAGTCGTGGCACGGCAACGACGTCATCGTGTGCGCTGCGGAAGCCTGCTCCAGTCGGCAGCGGGGCAGGGGCGCCGATCGAGTTCTCAAGGTCAACCAAGGTTGGACGGTGGCGGCCGTCATGCAGCTGCGTGATCTGAAGAGGGGGTCGAGGTTGATGTGCCACGTCGGGGACCACTCTTCCGCGGCGTCGTTCGCCGCATCCATACGTCCTCGCCGCGCCTGGTGAGCGATGTCTTCCGTGGAGCGGACTGTGGACCGGTGCATGCCGTTCTCCTCTCCTTGGCTACCGAGGAGAGTGACGGGGGCCACATGGGCACCGCATCGGGACAACTACGTAGCCGACCCCGTAAGCCTCTCTGGTTGATGGCTTTGCGGGCTCCTGCAACGTCGGCGGGGCCGCAGTGGCACGAACGTGGTGGGGGAGAGGGAACGGGCGGAGCACGGGCCCGACGTCATGCGGAGGCAGCCAGGACCAAGGCGACTTTGGATGGTCGTCAGTGACGAACGCCGCGTACGCCGGAGCCAGGTCCGCCTTTGCGATCTTGACCCTGCGCCTGGCACCGCCCTTCGATTCCGGATCGAACGGCTGACGCGTCTCGACCTTGCAGCCGTGATGCCGCCCGGTGGCGACGATGTCGGGGTGGCGCACCGAACCTGGACCATGCGCGGCCGCCGCGCGAGCCACGACCGAACCCCTTCGGGTCGAATCCGGAAAACATCTGTGTTTTAACGTTAGGTCGAAGTGGTCGTCCTTTCGAGGGCCTCCGCCCCGGATGGGCGGATGTGTCGCCCGCGCGCCACCTCCCCATGTGTTGCCTGGTGAGGCGAGCTGACCGGGAAGAGTGTGGGCGATCGGTCGGGGCGAACATCGCCAGCTGGCTCCGTCTGAAGACCAAGCCGCTAAACACCTGATGTTGTCTTGACCGACTCATGATCGGCGGGCTAGCCTGACATCAGATTGAAGCCGGGCAAGATCCCCATCGGTGCGGTGCCGCCGCCGCTGCGGCTGTCATGCTGCTGCCGTGGCCCGAACGACTGGACCCAGGGGTCTCGCCGGAACTCAGATGGTCCTCACCAGACGGAGTCACTGATGACGACGATGAGTCAGCTGCCGATCGACCCGATGAAGTCGCTGCTCGGAATCGAGCGGAAGCGGAAGGAAATCACGAACCCCAAGCACCTGCACATGCTGGATGTCCTCGAAGAGCACGTCCGTGCAGAACTCGAGGGCGACCTCGAGCGCATCATGCGGACGCTTGTCCCCGAGCCCGAGTACCACTTCTGGGGCAGCACGCCTCAGGAGCACTTCGTGGGGAATGCCGCAACCCGCGACTTCTACACCAGGATTTTCGAGTCCGGCTCGAACCAGCTTGAGCGGACCTACGACCGGTTCATCATCGACGACTACGGCATTTTCGGTGATGGCCTGATCAAGGTGGTGGTCCGCGGAGCCCTGCTCGAGCGCCTCGCCAAGAACCACCCGGGCCAGAACATCGATGTGCATGGGGCCTATGTGACCGTCCGGCATTCTGCGGTCATCATCCCCTTCAGCTCCGACGGCCTCATGAAGGGTGAGGACATCTACGGAGACGAGCGCGTCGAGCTGATCAAGGTCGAGTAGCTGGAGCAGCCGACACCGGGTTCCCTAACGGTACACACGTAGCGTATTGGCGCATTGGAGGACACCTAGTGGACGAATTGCGGTATGACGGCCGCGTTATCGTGGTGACCGGCGGAGGACGTGGGCTCGGCCGCGAGCATGCGTTGCTGCTTGGTGCGCGGGGGGCAACGGTCGTGGTGAACGATCCTGGCGTCGAGCTCGACGGAAACGGCCGCTCCAAACACCCCGCAATGGCCGTCGCGGCCGAGATCAACGATGCGGGCGGCCGAGCTGTGGCCGACACCAATGACATTTCCACGCCGGAAGGCGGCGCTGCCCTCGTCGCGGATGCGCTGAGTCAATTTGGTAGCATCCACGGCCTCGTTCACAACGCCGGCGCAGGCTGGTCCCTCGACACCGTGCTTGGGATCCACCTGAAGGGCGCGTTCCACGTGCTCGAGCCGTTGTGGCCGGTAATGTGTGAACAGCGGTATGGCCGAGTCGTCCTGACCTCCTCGAGCGCCGGATTGTTCGGCTACAGCGTGGAGCCCGACGTGCCCGTCAGCAGCCTCGCCTACGGGGCGGCGAAAATGGGCCTCGCCGGCATGATGCACAACCTTGCGAATATCGGCCGCCACCACAACATCCTGGTGAACGCGATCGCTCCCGTCGCGTACACCAGAATGACCGAGACAATGCTGGACGCCGACTTCCAGAAGTGGCTGCGCGAAGAGTTCCCACCCGGCTTGGTGTCGCCTGTCGTCGCCTGGCTGCTGCACGAGAAGGCGAAAACGACCCACCAGATCTTCGCAGTCGGCGGCGGGCGTGTCGCGCGTATCTTCGTCGCCGAGACGCGGGGGCTCAACCAACGGGGTCGGTTGACCGTAGAAGATGTAGCCGAGCACATGCCCGCTATCACGGCTGCCGAGGACTTCCGGATCTTCGACAGCGCACGCGACGAGCTGGATTTCTATGCCGAGATGCTTGGCGTAGACTGGAAGGTCAGTGCTGAGTGACTAGGAACGCGTCCGTCGGAGGAACTGGTGAAACGCTGCGGTGAAACCCTGCGGGCGCGTGCGGCATGAACCACGACGAAGGTAGTCGACCGGCACCGGCGGCAATCTCGCGATTGACGCCTCGTCGGATCCTGCCCGCCTACCAGCAGGTGGCGCACCAGCTACGGGAACACATCATCAGCGGGCGCCTCGCACCGGGTAACCAGCTTCCCATCGAGCCTGAAATCGCGGAGCTCTTCGGAGTGAGCCGCAGCACGATAAGGGAAGCACTGCGCCAGCTCTCCTCCGAGGGACTCGTACGGACCACGCGGGGGGTCCGTGGCGGGACCTTCGTCGCTTATCCGTCTTTCGACAGTATCAGCGCCCACCTGGAGACCGGGATCGGTCTACTTACCGGCGCCGAAAAAATCAGCATAGCGAGCCTGCTCGAGGCTCGTATCCTCCTCGAGGTGCCTGCGGCCGGCTTCTCGGCCGTCCGCAGGACCGAGGAAACCCTCAAGCTAATTCACGAGACCGCCTTTCTCGGTGACAACCTCGATGTCGCGCACCGGCTGGAGATGAACCGGGGCTTTCACGCTCGGGTACTTTCAGCCACCGGCAACGAACTGCTTGAGATCGTTGCCATTCCGATCTTCCAAGTGATGACAGCCCGTCTCGATCGTGAGGACGTGCCAGTAGCTTTCTGGCGCCAGGTCGAGGCGGATCACCTTGCCATTTACAACGCGATCGCCGCGGGCGACGCGAGTGCGGCAGAGTCTCATATGCGTGAGCACCTCGAACGGATCCGGCCTACTTACATGCAGATCGATCGAGGCGCCAAGGACGGCTCAGGATGTTGAGGTAGAACAGCCGCGACAGTTCGGCTGGAATACGTCCTTCTCATTCGTACGTCTGAGCGGCACTTTTGTGTCGCGTCAGCGGGCTGCCGCATGTGTCGATTTCGCCCAGCATGCCGTCATTAGCTCACCGTCGAGAAGGGGCGGATTATGCGCATATTCAGCGAGCGGGTGAAGATACGTCGAACTTCGTTGCTCGCAACAGTTCTTGTCGTTGCACTGGCGTCGGCGGGTTGCGTTTCCGCGACCTCGCCGAATGGCGCCTCGTCCAGCGCGGAAGCCGATGCGGGTCCACCTCAGTACGGCGGCGTCTTCCGCTACGCGTCAGTGGGCACACAGACGAAGTACGACCCGATCAAGCGAACGGTCATGGACCCTTCGATGAACGCGATCTACGACACCCTGATGCGATATGACGACAAAGGTATTCCGGAGCCGTACCTGGCCGAGGCGCTGTCGTCGGTCGATGCCAAGACCTGGACGTTGAAGCTTCGTCCCGATGTCAAATTCCACGATGGCACCAAACTTGACGCGGATGCCGTGGTCTTCAACATCAAACGCCACCAGGATCCGGCCAACGCCTCAGCGGCAGCTTCATATGTCCGCGACATCGAGTCTGCGGTCGCCAACGACCCATTGACTGTACTGTTCACGCTGAAGACGCCTATCGCATCGTTCCCGAGCACGCTGACAACCGCGGTAGGCGCGATCGCCTCTCCTGCCGCTGTTGCGGCGGCCGGTGCGGATTACGGACGCAAGAGCGCTGTCGGGGTCGGCGCCTTCCGGTTCACGGAGTGGCAGCCGGACCAGCGACTAGTTCTCAAGCGCAACCCGGACTACTGGCAGAAGGGACTGCCGTATCTGGATGAGTTTCAAGAGCTGCCCATGAGCGACACCGAAACTCGGCGAGCCGCATTCACCGGAGGCCAACTCGAGGCGGCCTGGCTCGGCGAACCGCTCGAGATCAACTGGGCTGCTTCGAATCCCGAGATCGCGCGGCTCCACTCGCCGAAGGGTGGAGTGGGTGGCGTTGGCGTAGGCTTTCAGATGAATAGGGCGCCGTTCGACGACCTGCGTTTGCGTAAGGCGGTCGCGATGGCGATCGACTACAACGCGCTGAACCAGACCCAGTTCCAAGGGAAAATGCCCGCGATGAGAGGTCCCTTCATCGAAGGATCCTTCTGGTACACCGGCACCACCAAGTGGCCGGAGTTCAACGCGGACAGCGCTCGGGCGCTGGTGAACGAGTATAAGGCAGAGCACGGCGGTCAGCTTGCGTTTACCCTGAGCTGTCATTCGGCGGCGCAGGCGCGACGACTCGCCGAAACCCTGCAGAACCTCTTCACCCAGGTGGGTATGACGGTGACGCTCGACACGCCGGACGTCGGGAAGTTCGTCAACCAGGTATTCGCCGGCGACTATCAGATCGCCTGCTGGACGAGGAGCGGGTCGGAGCCTGACGTGGCCTACTATCCCGCGTTCACCTGCAACGGACCGAAAACTCAGAACGTATTCAGCTACTGCAGCGAGGCCGCTGACAAGGCATTGTCGGATGCTCGGTCGACCCTGAACCTCGATGAGCGCAAGGCCGGATACGCCAGGTTTGAAGCAGAGATCGCGAAGGACCTTCCGATGTTGTGGAACTGGGGAGTCGTCTTCTCGGTGATTACCAAGCCGAAGGCTCATGGCTTCAAAGGCGACCTCGGGAACCCCGTCGACTATCAGCCGGCGTACTTGTGGCTCGAGAAGTAGGCGAGTTCGCCGGCACCGGCCGACAGCAACGCCGGCCTGGCGACGCCGCGCAGGGTTTCCTCTGTGCGCGGCGTCGCCGCTCGGCCGACGCCCCCGGCGATGCACGCATACCCGGTGAGTTCGGCCGGGCGCGACCGACCGACGGCTGACCGCGATGGAAAGCGCTGAGGCGTCCGGCGACGGGCGGCCGGGCGACCGGCCGCCTCCGATCAGATCTCTGTTGCCCAGCCGTGGGCGGCTGCGAAGCCTGCGGCACCCGCCGTTCCTCGGGTTCTGGTTGAGCTTCTGTGTGACGCAACTCGGCTTCTGGATGGCCTCTGTTTCGTTGCAATGGCTCACCGCGCGAATTGCTCACAACGGGTCGCTGGAGCTGGGGTTCCTGTACTTCTTCAACCTGATCCCGCTGTTCCTCATCGCGCCCTGGGCGGGTGTGGTGGCCGACCGGTATCGGCGGGCGAAGGTCGTGGCGTACAGCCAGGCCGCGATCAGCGTGATGTGTGCGGTTCTGGCCGGCTACCTCGCGCTCTCCGGTGGCGCGGTGCAGCTGCCGTTGATCTACGGCTTCGCCTTCGGCCTCGGAACCCTCCTGGCGATCGGTGCGCCGTCGGCTCAGGCGATCGTGGCGGGTGCGGTGCCACCGGCTGATCTGGCGAGTGCGGTCGGCTTGCAGTCGGCGAGTCTGAACGTCGCCAGAGTGGTCGGCCCCGTCCTGGCCACCCCACTTCTCGTGGTGTGGGGTGCCGCTCCGGTGTTCGCGGTGTACGCCGCGACGAGTCTGCTCGCCGCCACGATCATCCGGCGGCTTCGATTGGCCCCGCAGCCGTTGCTCAAGGGTGGGGAACGGACGTGGCGCCGCATCCGGCAGGGACTGGCACATGTGCGGGAACGACCGCCCGCGCTCCAAGTGTTGGTCATGGTCGCGGTGACCTCCATGTTCGGCACCACCTACGTTGCGCAGCTGCCCGTGTTCGCCTACGACGTGCTCGGCGGGGGAGACACGGAGTTCACGCTGCTGGTCGGCGCGACCGGATTAGGCGCGGTCGTGGGCGCTCTGGCGGCGAGTTCTGGAAAGACCGTTCCCCGGGTGCGGCAGGTCGCGGCCCAGATGGTCGTCACGTCGGTCGCGGTGGCCGCGATGGCGATCACGACCAATTTCGTCCTTCTCCTCGCCCTGGCGGTACTCGCGGCCGGGTTGAATTTCTCGATCATGACGAGGCTGAACGTGATTCTTCAGTCGGCAGTAGCGGAAGGGAGCCGGGGGCGGGTGATGAGCCTGTACGTCGTGGCCTGGGGCGGTCTGGTTCCCGTGGGCGCGCTTCTGCTGGGATTCGTCGCCGGCTTCCTCGGGCTGGCCGGTGGGCTGGTGGTGTTCGCGCTGACGCTGACCACGTTCGGCGTGGCGATGCTACTGCGGCGCCGGCCGTCCGGTGCCGCGTTCGGGACGGAGCAGACCCGATGACGCCGACCCGCCAGCGCCGGCCTGTTGGCGTGTCAGCCGCCGGAGATGCTCTCGGCGGCGGCGCGCACGAGCTTCCCGAACTGGCTTACCCGGCGGGCGGAGATCCGGAAGTCGGGCGTGAGGACGACCAGGACGGCACTCGGCGTTCCCGAGGCGTCGAGCACGGCGGCGCCGATGCTGGTGACGTCTCGGGCGCTGGAGACCGCGTACCCGCGACGTCGTGCCGCGGCGATCATCTCGGCATCGAGTTCGTCGGCGGGCGCGACGACGGCGGCGCTCGTCGCCCCAACGGGAAGCGCACCGTACCAGGCGGATGTGCTCGCTCCGTGCGGGGGCATGACGTCACCGATGCGGGCCATACTCGCGACCGTCGCCGCGCTGTCGGCGACGTCGACGACGACGAGTCTGCCGCCCTGTGCCGCGACCAGGAGCACGGTTTCGCCGGTGCTGTCACTGAGCGCTCGGATAGCCCCGCGTGCTCGCTCGATCGTCTGGGTGAGCGCGGCCGAACGCGCGATCTCGAGGATTTTGCTGCCCAACAGCCAGCGGGTCGGCCGATCAGCGGTTGGTTGCAGCCAACCGGCTTCGTGCAGCGTCACCGCGATGCGGTGCACACCGCTCTTGTCGAGCCCCGTCTCACGCGCGAGTTCGCTGACGCCGACCGGCGCAAGGGCGGCGACAGCTTCGAAGACCTGGCACGCGTTTTGCACCGCCTGGATCCGCTTGACACTCGACATCCGTGTCCCTTCCTTGTGCGCGACCTCATGGGCGACAACGCCCTTGACCTCGTTAGACACCGTCGTTACACTCAACCAACTGTATTACTCAGTGACACGCTCCATCTTACTGTGCAACACGAAAGATGGAGGATCGCGCAGACGCCTCGGGCGCGTAGACCCCAAACGCGGAGGAGTGCTCAATGCGTTCCCGATTGACGAAACTTGCCACGGCCCTCATCACGCTGTTCATCGTTTCGCTCGCGGTGTATTCGTTGCAGGAGCTGCTCCCGGGCGACCCCGCCGTGGCGATCCTAGGCGAGCAGGCGACACCCGAGACGATCGCCGCGGTGCGCGCGGACCTGGCGCTGGACGATCCCTTCCTGGTCCGATACGCGAACTGGCTCGGCGATGCGCTCCAGTTCGACCTGGGACGGTCCTACCGGACCGGAGCCCCGGTGGTCGAAGAGATCGCCAACAGGCTGCCCGTCACCTTGGAACTCCTGCTTCTGGCTCAGCTCGTCGCGCTCGCGCTGGCGATCCCGCTCGGCACGTTCGCCGCGTACCGGGCCCGGAGCCGCTTCGACCGGCTCACCACCGGTGCCGCGTTCGGCCTGGTGTCGGTCCCGGAGTTCGTGCTGGGTGTGCTGCTCATGTACTACCTGGCGCTCGGCCTCGGCCTGTTTCCGCCCACCGGCTGGGTGCCCTTCACCGAGTCGCCGATCGAGAACCTGAGCCACGCGCTGTTGCCAGCGCTGACGATGGCGCTTCCGGTGATGGCCGTGTATCAACGTCTGCTGCGCAGCGACATGACCGCGACGCTGCAGGAGGACTTCGTCACCATGGCCCAGTCGAAGGGCCTGTCCACCCCGTACATCCTGTTCCGCCATGCACTGCGGCCGTCGTCGTTCTCGCTCATCACCCTGGCCGGAATGAACACCGGCCGGCTGATCGGCGGATCGGTCATCGTGGAGGTGCTTTTCGCGGCGCCGGGTATCGGCCAACTGATGGTCCAGTCGATCGTCCAGCGGGACTTCATCATGTTGCAGGGAACGGTCATCTTCGTCGCGGCGGCTTACATCTTGATCAACTCTCTCGTTGATCTGGCCTATGGATTCATCGACCCGCGAGTTCGGTATCAGGGCGCATGAACGAGGGAGCCTCCACAATGACCACCCAGCCCGACGTCTCCAAAGTCCCCGCACCAGGCTCCGCCGAGCTCACGGCCAAGGAGAACGCCGGCAGCGGCTCCCGACGGGCCCGTCGACGCGGTCTCGGTGTGCTCTTCTGGTGCAGCGCAGCCTGGCTCGGACTCGTCGTACTCGGCGCGATTGTCGCGCCTCTGCTGCCGATCGCGGATCCCGCGGCCCAGGACTACCGGTCGGTCGCGGTAGCCCCCGGCAGCCCGGGCCACCTCCTGGGCACGGATGGGCTCGGTCGGGATCTCCTGGCCAGGGCGGTGTTCGGCGCTCGGATCTCGCTGATCATCACGCTCGGCGCGGTGACGATCGGTCTGGTCGTCGGCGGGACGCTCGGCATGCTCGCGGGGTACTTCCGCGGCACCACGGAGCGGTTGATCGTGGCGGCCACCGACGCCATGATGGCCGTTCCCGCCCTCGTACTCCTGCTGGCGCTGATGGCGACGCTCGGCTCCAGCGTGCAGAACCTGATTGTGGGTCTCGGACTACTCGGGGTCCCGGCATTCGTGCGTCTCACGCGGGCGAACACGCTTGTCTACACCAAGCGCGAGTTCATCGTGGCGGCCCGGTCGCTGGGCGCGTCCAACCGGCGGATTCTGGCGCGGGAAATCGTGCCGAACATCCTGCCGGCGGTCGCCGCATACGCGTTCCTGGTGGTCGGGATCCTCATCATCGCCGAGGGTTCGCTGAGTTTCCTCGGGGTCGGTGTCCCACCACCCGCGTCGAGCTGGGGCATGATGATCGCCGAGGGCCGCGATTCGCTGAGGCAGGCGCCGTGGGTCTCATTCATCCCGAGTGCGTTCATGTTCCTCACGGTGCTGTCGTTCAATCTCATCGGTGATCGGCTCCGCGAGGAGAGTGACGTGCGGGAGACCACGATATGACCACGACTGCGCACGCCGGTGGGCGTCGCCCGGCGGAGACGGACGCCGACCCGATTCTGGTGATCGACGACTGGAAGACCTGGTTCAGCTCGGCTTCCGGGGCGGTCCGCGCCGTGGACGGTGTGTCACTTCGCCTGCAGGCAGGCAGAACGCTCGGCCTGGTCGGCGAGTCCGGATCCGGCAAGACGGTGTTGTCGCGGTCGATTCTCGGGCTGTTGCCCTCGCGCAACCGGCTGAATCCGGGTGGCTCGATCTTCTTCGACGGCGTCAGCATCGGCAACCTGCCCAAGCGGAAGATGCGGGACTACTGGGGCAAGGACCTGGCGATGGTCTTCCAGAATCCGATGACGTCGCTCAACCCGGTCGTTACGGTCGGCCGGCAGCTCACCGAAGTGCTCAAACTCCATCTGGGGATGAGTCGCTCCGCGGCCCGGGAACGATCTGTGGAACTGCTGCGCAGCGTCGGCATCCCCGAGCCGGCTCGGCGCATCCACGACTACCCGCATCAGCTCTCCGGCGGGATGCGGCAACGGGTCACGATCGCGATCGCGTTGGCGGCCAATCCGCGGCTGTTGCTGGCCGACGAGCCGACGACGGCGCTGGATGTCACGGTGCAGGCGCAGATCCTCGACCTCCTGGACAGCCAGCAGGAGCAGCGTCGAATGGCGATGATCCTCGTTACGCACGACCTTGGGGTAGTCGCGGGTCGGACCGATCAGATTGCCGTGATGTACGGCGGAAAGATCGTGGAGAACGCACCGACCAAGGAGCTGTTCCACAACACGCGCATGCCCTATACGCAGGCGTTGATGCTCAGCGTGCCGAGCCTGACCGCCCCGAGCCATTCGCGTCTGTTCACCATCCCCGGCCGGCCACCCGTGCTCACCAACCCGGGCCCGGGCTGCCGGTTCAGTCCCCGGTGCCCGTACGCGCAAGAACGCTGCCTGGTGGAGGAACCCCCTCTGGTCGCGGCCGAGCGGCCCGATCACGAGTACGCGTGCTGGTATCCGGTCGGCACTGGTCAGGGAGCCGAAGCGCTGGAACGGAACTTTTCCAACGGGGTGACGGCGAGTGGCACCAGCATGGCGTCGATGTCGAAGTTGGAGGCATGATGGCTGGCACAGGCAAGGCGCATCTGCAGGACCAGGACGTTCTGCTGCGGGTCGAGGACCTGGTCGTTGAATATGCCACGGGTCGCGGGAAGAAAGTCCACGCGGTCTCCGGAATCTCCTTCGACATCGCCCGTGGCGAAACCTTGGGTTTCGTCGGCGAGTCTGGTTGCGGCAAGTCGACGACCGGCCGTGCGGTGCTGCAACTTCCGGCGCCGACGTCCGGATCGGTGGTCATGAACGGTGTCGACCTCACGACGCTCCCGAAGCAACAGATGCGCCAGGCGCGAACGCACATCCAAATGATATTCCAGGACCCGCTGTCGGCGCTCAATCCGCGCCGGCGGGTGCGGGACATCGTGCGCGAGCCGCTGTCCATCTGGAGGCCCGGCGACCGGAATTCGGACGAGCGGGTCGACGAGCTTCTCGAGCAGGTCGGCCTCGATCCGGCGGTGGTCGGCGGCCGGCGGCCGCATGAGTTCTCTGGCGGGCAGTGCCAGCGTATCGGGATCGCGCGGGCGTTGATTATGGAGCCGAGCCTGCTGGTGTGCGACGAGCCGGTCTCCGCTCTCGACGTGTCGGTGCAGGCGCAGATCCTCAATCTGCTCGAGGACATGAAGCAGAAGCATCAACTGAGCATGATGTTCATCGCGCACGACGTGGCCGTCGTCAAGAGCATCAGCGACCGGGTCGCCGTGATGTATCTCGGCAAGCTGTGCGAGATCGCCCCAGCGGACACGATCACCACGCGAGCAGCGCATCCGTACACCAAGACGCTTCTGGATGCTGTGCCGATCGCCGATCCGGATGTCGTCGCGCGGCGCAGCCAGACCGCGCCCGCCGAGGCGCCGTCACCTATCGCGCCGCCGAGCGGTTGCCGGTTCCGGACGAGGTGTCCGCAGGCTCAGGCGCGGTGCGCGGAAGAGGAGCCCGTCTTCCGAAAGGTTGCTGACCGGCATTTTGTCGCGTGCCACTATCCGAACGTGCCGGTGCCGGACACGTCGGCCGCCACCGAAAACGGTGAGGGATCAGGATGAGGCTCGGCTACGCAGTTGGCGTCCTGGCTTGCCCCAGCCGGTCGAGGGTGCGCCCAACACTCGGAGACTTTGTCAATGAATGTGGCGATTGCTACGTGAGAACCAGCTGTCCGAGTTCCTGGGTGCATCGGGTGAGCGCGACGTAAAGGCCGTTCCAGCCGCGCGGTTCAGCGGCGATGCCCTGGGGGTCGATGAGTAGCGCTGCATCCCATTCCAGTCCCTTGGACTGGGCCGCGGTGAGCACCGACACATCGCTCAGCACGGCTAGGAGTTCGGCGATGCGGTCGGCGGGGGCTATGACGCCAACCGTACCGCCATGCCACCGTTCCTGCAGCTGTCGCACAGCTTGGGCGGCGGCGCCGGCAAGCTCCGCGGGCGTGATCGTGAGCACCCAGGGGGCGATGCCGGAGGAGCGTACCGCCCGTGGCGGGGCGTTGTGGCTACCGGCTTGCCTCAAGACGGGTTCGGTGAGGTCCATAACCTCACGCGGGGTCCGGTAACAGATGGTCAGTTCCGCAGCGGCCCAGCGTTCTCCGAAAGCTGCCTGCACCGCTTGTGCCCAGCTGGTGTGCCGGTGCGCTGCCTCCGCCTGATCGATGTCGCCGACCGCGGTGATGGAGCGACTGGGACAACGCCGTAGGACCATTTGCCACTGCATCTCGGACAGCTCTTGCGCCTCGTCGATGACGACGTGGCCGTACACCCAGCCGCGCTGCCGGCGAGCGTGGTCGGCGACGAACTCGCCCTGTGGTTGCGGGGCTTCGACCTCGCCTAGCAGGTCGGCGAGGGCGTCGAGCAGGGGGATGTCGCTCGATGCCCACAGCGAGGGCTCGGCCGAGACGGCGGTGATCTCCTCCGTGGACAACTGGGGAGCAAAGCGGGCTAGCAGGGTGCAGTCGGTCAGGAGATCACACAGTAGAGTTTCGGCGTCGAGGGTGGGCCACCATGCCTCGACGAACCGGGCGATGGTCGCGTTCTCTGCGATACGATAACGAAGATCTTCTATCTCTTCCTCGGAGAGCAATCCGTCGACGTCACTGCCGGTGGACCCCCCGCCGAGATGGTGGTCATGCTGCATGCTCCTGTCGACGCGGGCGAGGATGTCCTCGAAGCCCTCCTCCATCTCGTTCATCAGCGCCTCGCGCTGCTCGACGACGGCTTCGGCGAGGATGTGGTGCAGCTGCTCGGCGAACGCCTGGCGGGCGCGGTGGTACGGGCGTCCCTGCACCGAGGCGAGCGCCTGTGCCACTGTTGCGGCTGTGATGGCGTAGAACTCGCCCTCCCAGCGCAGTTTCAGCTCGCGGGGCCGGGGGAGCAGCGACGTGACGTAGTTTTCGAGCGCGGGTTGCCAGAGGGCGCGGCCCTTGATTTCGGCGAGAAGCCGGCTCTCGTCGCGGCCCACGCGGATTTCGGGCAGCAGAGTGTCGCAGGTCGCCGAGACGACGGCGGTCTCACCGAGCGCGGGCAGCACCTGGGCAATGTACTGGAGGAACCGCGGGGAGGGGCCGAGGACCAGGACCGCTTGGTCGGCCATCTTTGGGCGGGTGAACAGCAGGTAGGCGACGCGATGCAGGGCAACCACGGTCTTGCCGGTGCCGGGACCGCCCTGAACGATCAGCGGGCCGGTCGCCTCCGCCCGGATGATGTCGTCCTGTTCGCGTTGCAGCGTGGAGATCGCCGTCGACATGCGACCGGTGCGCCGCTGGTCCAAGGCGGCCAGCAGAGCGCCTTCACCGACGAGTTCCGTCGTCATGGTCCCATCCAGTGGCTCGTCGTCCACGCCGACAACGGCCGGTCCCGTCGTGCGTATGTGACGGCGCCGTGCTTGACCTTGCGGGTCGACAGCCGTCGCGGTGTAAAACGGCCGAGCTGCGGGAGCGCGCCAGTCCAGCAGCAGCGGCTCACTGTCCTCGTCGTCGTTGCGGAGACCGACACGGCCTACGTGCCGCACGGTGCCATCAAGACCGTCGAGGCGGCCGAAGACCAGCCCTTCCTGTGCTCGCCGTAGCTCCTCGTACTGCTGGCGGAGCATGCGCAGCCGCGCCCGTTCCAACGCGTCCAGGGCGTCTGACGAAAGCTCGGCCTGTAGGTGGTCGACAAGCCGGTCGCGCCGGGCCGTGGCCAAGTCGAGAAACTCTTGTTCCTCGGCAACCGCGGATCGGCGCGCGACGTCCTCTGCGTTAGAGGTTGGCGCTTCGCTGCTCGGCATTACTTTGCTGACGCCAGCAGTGCCATTGTTCAGAGCAGATTTCCGGCGCATTCGCAAATCCTTGTATTGGCGCTTTCCCTCGGCCCGATCGGTCCGCAGGTATTCCGGTGGCAAGCATAGAGTTGGTGTCTCCGCGTCGGGCAGAAACCCTGTCGGCGGAGACGAAAATCTCAATGCCTTGCAGTTCGGAGCCGCTTGTGGCCTCACTCAATCTTGATTCGCCTATTGAGAGTTCGGTCCTTATTTGATCTGGATGTCGACGGTGGCGCTGCTCGCGGGCGGCACCCGACTACCGTGCGAATGTCGGCCAGGACGGGCACCACGGTTGGGTCGATACAGCCGCGGGAACACCTCTCAATACTGCGACGGCACTTATCTGAGTGTGAAGACTCGGTGTTTGTGGTGGCTGAGGCGATCTCGGTATTGGCTCGTCGTCAGCGTGACCACCACTAGGTGTGTTTGGGCTGGTGGCGGCGGACGAACCGGGTAGCCGATCCTCATGTTGTCGGTGGTTCTGGTTCCCCTTTTGTGGTCGGGGTTCCGGCGACGAAGAGCCATGTGTAGGCGGCCATCGACAACGTGATGTGGGCATACCAGGCCCGCCAGTCACGGACCTGATATTCATCCAAGCCGGCCTGTCCCTCGACCTGTTGGCAGCATTCCTCGACCAGGGTCATTGCGTAGTGGGGTAGCTGCTGGTCACGGTGGTGATGAGGTCGTTGGGGCGGCGGTTGGCGCGGCGGGTGGCTCTGGCGATGTTGGTCTCGCCGTTGCTGCGGTGGAACCCGATCGCGGTGTTGCGTAGGACCGCTGCGACGGCGGGTCCGTTGCCGGTACGGGCCCGGTGGGCGTCCTCGTGGATACGGCGGACAAAACCATTGTTGTGGTGGGGGCGACTGGCTTGCAGGGCCGCGCCGTGACGAAGCATCTGCTCAACAAGGGCTGGCCGGTACGGGCTCTCACCCGCAATCCGGACAGCGCGTCGGCGCGGGCTCTGGCTGACGTCGGAGCTCGGATCGTCCGCGCCGAGATGGCGGACGTCGCCTCCCTGATCGCCGCAGCGGAGGGCGCGTACGGCGTGTTCAGCGTTCAGCCCACGGTCGGCTCCCCCGGCACCGCACCGGGTTTCACCGCCGACGACGAGGTCCGCTGGGGCATCAACGTCGCCGAGGCGACGCACGCCGCAGGCGTCGCCCACATCGTCTTCACCTCGGTCGCCGGCGCCGGCCGTCACGACAGCGAAAAGCTGCCGCAGAACCTCGTGAGCAAATGGCGAATCGAACAGCACCTCGCGAGGCTCGACCTGCCAGCGACGATCCTGCGGCCGGTCTCGTTCATGGAGAACTACACCGGCGGATACCATCTACACAACGGAACCCTGGCCGCCGCGTTCGACGCCGACGTCCCACAGCAGATCATGGCCGTCGACGACGTCGGCGTCTTCGCCACGCTCGCCTTCGCCGAGCCGCAGGAGTGGATCGCGCGCGATCGACCTGGCCGGCGACGAGCTGACACCACTACAGATCGCGGCGGCCATCGCGGAAGCACGTTCCTCGCCACCCAGGACGCCGGAGGACAGCACGCGTGAGCAACCAGAAGGCAGACCTCGGGCGAATCGGGATCTGGGCCGGGTGGGGCTGGCCAGTGCGGCGGATGCCTTGCTGGGCATCGTTGTCACTGGCCAGGATTCCACAACGACGAGAACGCCAGTTGTTCTATTCCGGCGTGCTCAGCAGCACGGCGGACATGACACAAGGCACTGAACCGCGATTGTGCCATGCGTGCCAGGTGCCACGCTGGACGACACAATCACCAGGTCCGACCCGGACCTCACCATCCTCAAGTTCAAGGACCAGCTCCCCGCTGACGATGACGACGAAGTCGATCGTGTCGGTCCGATGAAACCCGGGTCGGTTGCGGTCGTGCTGCCCGGTGCCGGACATGAGCGGGGCGCGCTCGCGCATTTCTGCCTGGAACGCCGGCCAGTCCATGTCTTTCAGTGCGCTCTCGGGGGGAAGCACGATGACTTTCCACGTAATGCCGCCCCGAGGAGGCTCCAGGGACATCGAGTTGGGAGCGTGGTCACCACCCTCGGCGGGGGAGCTGACGCTGTCCGTGATCCAGACGTCCGTCCAGGCGTAGCCTGTGCCCCCGCCGGGTGCGACAACGTTCGGCGGAATACCGTCCTCGACAACGATCGACGCCCCTGCTTCGTTGACGCCCGTAACTACTCGCCGGACCCCTTGCATCGACAGTGTTCCTTTCCGTCAGAGATTCACTGCTCGCGTGATTCCAAACCGCGGGCGATGACCATTCGCAGAATGTCGTTCGTGCCCTCGCCGATCGCCATCAAGGGAGCGTCCCGGTAGAGCCGCTCGACGTCGTACTCCGTGGAGTAGCCGTATGCTCCATGAATTCGCATGGATTCGAGGGAGGATCGAAGAGCCACCTCCGACGCGAACATCTTTGCCATCCCGGTCTCAATGTCGGCTCGTTCGCCGCGGTCCAGCCGGTCTGCGGCCCACCAGGTCAGGAGCCGGGCGGCCTGCGTGTCCGTCGCCAGGTTCGCGAGCTTGAGCTGGATGGCCTGGAATGCGCCGATCGGCTTTCCGAATGCATGTCTTTGCCTGGCGTAGGCGCGGGCGGCGTCAAGTGCCGCCTGCGCAACCCCGACGCTGCGCGCGGCCACGTTGATGCGGCCGATTTCGAGCGCGGACAAGACCTGCTGCAGCCCGCGCCCTTCGGTCCCACCCAGGAGGCGGTCCGCTGGGACCCGGGCCTCGTCAAGCACCAGCTCGCAGGTCTCGGGTCCCTTGTAGCCGAGCTTTCCGAGGTCCCGCACGACCGCAAATCCGGGCGTGTCCCTGTCGATCAGCAGCACACTCATCCCCCGATGCCGCGGGTTTGCCTCGGGGTCGGTCTTGACGAGCACGGGTAGCGGGTCCGCGTGCCGCGCATTTGTGATCCACGATTTGCGTCCCGTGACGATGTAGTGGTCGCCGTCCTTGCGGGCTCGCGTGCTGATCCCCTGGAGGTCGGATCCGGCATCAGGTTCGGTGAGTCCGATTCCGGTTCGACGTTCTCCCGTGGCAAGCGTGGGCAGATATCGATGCTTCTGGTCATCAGTCCCGAACATCGACACCAAGCGGCATCCTACCGAGTGACTGCCGAGGATGCCGGCGACTCCCATCCAACCTCGTGCGATCTCTTCGAACACCACGGCCAGCGAGACGGAGTCGAGGCCCAGCCCGCCGAACTGGGTGGGGACTGTCATGCCGAACAGTCCCATGTCCTTCATCGTTTCGACGATCTTCTCCGGGTAGCTGCCGGCCTGTTCCATGTCCCGAGCCACCGGACGAATGTCGCGTTCCACGAAGCGCCGTACATTCTCGCGGAACTGCTGCTGCTCATCGTTCAGCTCAAACATCACTACCCTCGGGGTTTCCGCCGATAACGGCCCGGTGACCGGGACCGGATGGACTGCTGATTACGGGTCCGTTGCAAACATCGGAGATGGGGTCCGCCATGTCGCCTGACATGCGTGGCGGCCGTTTCGCGTCAGTTGCTTCCAGCTTGATCAAGAGTGGCCCATCTCCTCGGTCGGATGCCTTGCGGATCCGAAAGGCTGGCAGTCGCTGGTAGGCCGCATCGTCGAGGACGGGAGCCGGTTCCAAGGGCGCGGATCGGATCGGCGCCCAGGGCTGCTCTGAATCCCGCTGTCGGACGCGCGTGGTTCGCCGGAGGCGTGTCGTCACCTCCCGCTCTCATGCTGCGGGCGGCCCTGAGCTCTGAGCGTAAAACATCAGAGTCTTTGCTACAAGCCTCCCTGCGGGCCCGGGTGCAGGCCCCGTCGTGCGCGGCGTGCACGCATACTCCCGCGCTCAAGGGCCGAGATTATGGGCTTCCACCTGGTGTAATGGGACGTGGTACCCAACGGTGCCGTCCGTGCACCGAACACCTCAGACTGATGTTCCCGAGCTTGGATGATGGCTTGACCATTAAAGTCCGACCTTTTACGATCGGCAGCATCGACGCAGGAGGTACGAGGTGGCGATCAGACCCGGGTGGCAGGGCCGGTTCTTCGAGGACTTCGAGATCGGCGACGTTTACCAGCACCCGTTGGGCCGCACCATCAGCGAGGCCGACAACACGTGGTTCACGTTGCTGACCATGAACACGAACCAGATGCACTTCAACGACGCCTACGCCGCCCGGTCGGAGTTCGGTCGCCCCCTCGTGGTGTCCACGCTCACCCTCGCCGTCGCGGTCGGGCAAAGCGTCACCGATCTCACCCAGAACGCCTTCGCGAATCTCGGCTGGAACGACATCCGCTTGACCGCGCCCGTCTTCGCGGGTGACACACTCTGGTCGGAGTCCGTTGTCCTGTCGAAGCGGACGTCGTCGACCCGGCCGCACGCGGGAGTCGTGTCGGTCGCCACCCGGACCATCAACCAGGACGGCGTGCAGGTGTGCGCGTTCGAGCGCACGTTCTACGTCTACCGACGTGGCGCCGCGCCGCTGGACGGAGTCCGGCCGCAAACCGACGAGGGGTGGGCCGCCTCATATCACCGGGGCGCGGAGACAATCGCAGACAACGGGGGTGCGCGGTGAAGCCACTCGAGGACGTCCGGATCGTGTCTCTGGAGCAGTACGGCGCGGGCCCGTTCGGCAGCCTGCACCTGGCCGATCTCGGTGCGGAAGTGATCAAGATCGAGGATCCCCGGGTCGGCGGCGACATCGGGCGATACGTGCCGCCGTATGCCGAGGACGAGCACTCGCTGTTCTTCGAGACGTTCAACCGCGGCAAGAAGAGCATCTCACTGGATCTTGGTACAGCGGAGGGACGCGCGGTCTTCGAGGATCTCGTGCGGGTCAGCGACGCCGTCTACTCCAACCTGCGCGGTGACGTGCCGGCCAAGATGCGGATCCGGTACGACGATCTCAAGCATCTCAACCCGCGGATCGTGTGTTGCTCGCTCACCGGCTTCGGGATGACCGGGCCGCGCTCTGCCCAACCGGGCTACGACTACGTCCTGCAAGGCCTCACCGGCTGGATGGACCTCACCGGCGAGCCCGACGGGCCACCGACGAAGTCCGGACTGTCCCTAGTGGACTACTCCGGAGGATTTGTGGCCGCGATGGCATTGCTCGCCGGACTGCACGCCGCGCGCCGCGACGGGCTCGGCATGGACTGCGACGTCAGCCTCTATGACGCCGCCATCGGGCTGCTCACCTATCCCGCGACATGGCACCTCACCGCCGGCTACACACCAACCCGGACGAGGCATTCCGCGCACCCTTCGCTGGTGCCCTTCCAGGCCTTCCGGGCATCCGACGGTTGGCTCGTCGTCGGTTGCGCGAAGGAGAAGTTCTGGCAGCGACTCGCCGTCGTCATCGGCCGGCCCGAACTGGTCACCGACCCCCGCTTCATCACGTTCGCCACCCGCAGGCAGCACCGCGATCAGCTCGTCGCTCTCCTCGACGAGGTGTTCGCCACCCGGACCGTCGCACAGTGGGTTGAGCTGCTGCAAGCGGCCTCGGTGCCGTCCGCGCCGATCCAGAACGTCGCCGAGGCGCTGACCGACCCGCACACCGTGGCACGCGGCCTCGTCATCGAGACCGAACATCCCGTTCTGGGTCGGGTCCGCAGTGTTGCCTCTCCGGTACGGGTCGGGGAACAGCCTGCGGGCTACCAGCGAGCGCCGCTGCGCGGCGAGCACGGCGAGGCGCTACTGCGCGACCTGCTCGGCTACGACGAGGCCCGGATACGAGAGCTTGACCGAGCCGCCGCGTTCGGTGGCGAGCCACGCTCGGACGACGCCGAGCCGGAGGCTGCCGCCCGATGAACTCCACTCCACCGACCGTTGCGGCGCATCTGGCCGACTGGGCAGTCAGGCTGACCCTCCAGGACGTACCCGCCAGCGCCCAGGACGCAGCCTGCCGGCATCTCCTCGACGGACTGGCCGTCGCGCTCGGCGCGCTCGGCACGGGCGCGGCGGCACCTGCCCTCACGGTGGCCGGCGGACTCGGCGGTCCGGCAGAAGCCACCCTGCTGGGCACCGGCCGGCGGTTGGGTGCCCCGGCCGCCGCCTTCGCCACCGGCGCCCTGGTGCACGCCCTCGACTTCGACGACACTCACGCCGAGGGGCTGGTGCACGCCACCGCCGTCACACTGCCGGCGGCGTTGGCGGTTGGCGAACAGGTCGGCGCGACCGGCGCGCAGGTGCTGACCGCGGCATTGGTGGGCTACGAGGTCACCTGCCGGGTAGCGGCTGCCACGCCCTACGGCTTCCACCAGCGAGGCATCCATGCCACTCAGGCGGCCGGCGTGGTCGGTGCCACGACCGTGGCCGCCCGGCTCATGGGGTTGGACGCCGCGACGACGCTGCATGCCATGGGCATCGCCGGCAGCAGCGCGGGCGGCCTGATGGAGTTTCTGCACACCGGATCCTCCACCAAGCAGCTGCACCCCGGCCTCGCATCGCACGCCGGCATCCTCGCCGCCCGGCTGGCCGCCGCGGGCGCCACCGGGCCCGACTCGGTACTCGACGGCGCCGCGGGACTGTGGGCGGCGCTGTCGGACCGATCCGCCGACCCCGCCCGTGTGCTGCGCGAGCTCGGCCAGACCTGGGAAGTCACACGAGTCACCATCAAGCCGTACCCGGCATGTCAGCTCTCGCACGCGACACTCGACGCTGCCGCCACCGTGCTCGACGAACTGCGCGCCGCCGGCGGGACCGCCGAGATCGCGGAGGTCGTCGCGTTTGTCCACCCCGACAGCGCCGCGATCGTCTGCGAACCCGCTGCCGACAAGGTACATCCGCAAACTCCGTACGGGGCCAAGTTCAGCCTGCCGTGGAGTGTCGCGGCGCTGCTGGTCGACGGCTCCGTTTCGATCGGGACCTACGACGTCGCCTCGGTCGGCCGGCCGGCGGTCGCCGAGCTCGCCGCCCGGGTCCGCACGGTGCTCGCACCGTCCCGCGCGGTGGCCGCGGACGCGGCCGGCCGCGTCGTGGTGCGCCTGCGCAACGGGCGCGAGCTCACCGGCGAGGTGGCCAGCAGCCGTGGCGGGCCCGACGCACCGCTGGACGACCAGGCCATGCTGGCCAAGCTGCTGAGTCTGACGGGTGACTCACCGGCCGCGAGGCAGATGGCCGCGACCGTGCACGCACTCGCCGACCTGCCCGACCTGACCGCGCTGCTGGACGTGATCGCCCGCGCCGCGCGGACCCCGATCGGCACGCCGCCGGGGCCGGGGGAGTAGCGGTTGACCACGCCGTCGACCGCCGAACCGCGCTCATACCTCTATGTGCCGGGCGACCAGCCGCGGATGCTGGCCAAGGCGCTGGACCGGGGCGCGGACGCGATCATCGTCGATCTGGAGGATGCGGTCGTCCCGGCCGCGAAGGTCCCGGCTCGCGCGGCCGTCGCCGCGTGGCTTCGATCGCTCGCCCCACGCACAGATGTCGAGGTGTGGGTACGGCTCAATTCCGGCGCGGCTGGCCTTGATGATGCCGCGGCTGTCGTCTGGCCAGGTCTGGCCGGAGTCATGCCTGCCAAGACGCAGTCGGTCGCCGACCTCGTCGCGCTGGACGCCGCGCTGCGCGATGCCGAGGCCGGCGCAGGGCTGCAAACCGGCCAGGTGGCGGTGATCCCGATCCTGGAATCGGCCGAGGCGGTCCTGCACGCGTCGGGCCTGGCCCGAGCACCACGGGTTCAGCGGCTGCAGATCGGTGAGGCCGACCTTCGGGCCGACATCGGGCTGCCGGCCGGCGACGGGGAGCCGGAACTGCTGTACGTGCGCAGCCACGTCGTGCTGGTCAGCGCCGCATGCCGGTTGGCGCCGCCCATCGGGCCGGTGTCCACCGATTTCCGGGACCTGGCCAGTTTTCGCACGTCGACGCGGGCGCTGGCGCGGCTCGGTTTCGCCGGCCGGGCATGTATCCATCCCGCCCAGGTCACCGTGGTCAACGACGTGTTCACGCCGGCACCGGACGAGATCGACCGGGCCGGTGCGCTGGTGGCGCGATTCGAGCAGGCGGCGGCCGCGGGCGACGGTGTTCTGCTCGACGACGCCGGCCGGATGGTGGACGAGGCGGTGGTCCGGCAGGCTCGCCGGCTGCTCGCGCGGGTGCGGTGAACGCGGTGGCTCAGGCGTGTTTCACCGCACCCGATGTGCCGGGCAGATCTGGACCGGTTCAGCAATCCACGCGGCGGCGGAGCCGCTCGGTCGCGATGAAATCGGTCAGGCTGTCCAGGTTTTCCAGTGCCTGCTGGGTGAAGTCGACGGCCACGTCGTACTCCATCTCGATCGCGTCGACGAGGCGGACGATCGCCAGCGACGACACGCCCATGGCGACGAACGAGCAGCCGGCCGTGGCGACGTCGCCCGGGGTGAGCCGCTCGTCGCACGCCAGCGAGACGGCACCGGCCAGCCAGGCGCGGATCCGGGTGCGGGCCGGCGTCTGATCGGTCCAGACCCGCTCGACGTGGTCGAGGCAGTCGTCCCGGCTGCCGCGGTGGCCCTCGGCGACCCAGCCGGCCGGCAGATCGTCCTCCGCGGCCCAGACAGAGTACTGTTCGTCGGCGTTGATCACGACACGGTAGTCCACAAGGTCCTCCTCAGTCTGACCGGCGGGCGGCGGCACGCGCCGCCGCGTCCAGGGCGTGTTGGATGTCGGTGGCCGGCGTGTCCAGCGCGGCCAGGCCGACCAGGTCGTCGGCGACGGCGTCGGGCACCTCGTCGTCGAAGCGGCGCAGCACGCGCAGCCCAACCACGGCGACGGCGGCGATGGCGATCGCGAACACGACGAACATGAGGCCAAGCCCGCGCTGCGGGCCTGTGCCGAGCACACGGCCGACGCTGCCGGCCAGCGGGCCGCCGTCGCGCAGCAGCGGCCGGAACAGTTCGGCGCCGAAGGGTGCGATGATTCCGAACCCGATCGGCATCGTCGACCACGCGATCATCGTGTTCAGGGAGAACACGCGCCCGTGCAGCCGCTGCGGCACCTTGACCTGGATGATCGTGGTGTACACGCCGTTGAGCAGCGTCAGGGACAGCGCGAGGCCGAGCGCGCCGGCGCCGATCAGGACAAGGTTCTCTCGCAGGCCGGTGACGAGCGCGCACGCGGCCAGCCCGAACGTCGCGACGAGGACGCCGAACATCCGCCGGTGCCGCGGCCCGCCCCAGGCGGCCATCACCAGGCCGCCTACGAACACGCCGAGCGCGGACACGAACGACACCTGGCCGACCTGACGCAGCGTGCCGAACGACAGGACCAGCGGCGAGATCATCAGGAAGATCGCGGACAACGGCAGGTTCAGGACGGCGAACCAGAGCAGCATGCGACGGAAGTTCCGGTTGCCCCAGACGTACCGGAAGCCGCCCACGATCTCCGCGCGCAGCGTCTCGTGGCGGCGCCACGGCATGGTGGCGGGGAACCGCACCGCCAGAATGATGACCACCGCGATGACGTAGCTCGCCACGTCGAGCGTGAGGATGCCGCGCAGCCCGATCGCGGCGAGCAGCCCGGCGCCCAGCAGCGGGGCGATCAGCTGGGCCAGGCCGGCCCCGAGCTGACCGATGCCAGCCGCGTGGCCGAGCAGTCGCTTCGGCACCAGTTGAGGTATCGCGGAGGTGTATGCGATGCGCTGGAACGACAGCGCGACCGACAGCGCGACCGTGGCCGGATAGAGGGCGGCAACGCTCAGATGCCCGGCCCAGAGCAGCGCGGCCAGCACCGCCTGGACCCCGCCGGCGGCCAGGTCGCCGGCGAGCACGATGCGGCGCCGGTCGTACCGGTCGACGAGCGCCCCGGCGATCGGCAACGTGAGCAGACCCGGCACCAGGCCGAGCACCGCAAACAACGCGAACTGCTTGACCGACCCGGTGGTTATGTAGATCCAGACCGGGATCGCGAACTCGGTGAGCGCGGACCCGAACATCGACATCAGCTGGCCGGCGGAGACGGCCGCGAACCGGCCGAGGCTCGGCTGCGGGCCGGTGGCGACCTGACGGCCGTGCGACACAGCGTGCCGGAACCAGGTGCGATCCGGCTCGTCGGCGGGCGCCTCCGGTTCGAACATGGGCGTGTCGATGATCTCGGCGATCTCGGTGGCCCGGTACTTCAGGAAGAAGTGGCCGGCCTCTCGCAGCACCACGACGGCACTGTGATCGGACAGGAAGTGCCACTCGCGGAACCGTTCCTCGTAGAACTCGGTGGCCGGATCGCGAGTGCCGACGATGGTGACGAACGAGGCGCGCAGACGCTCGGGACGGGTCGCGTACATCTCGGTGTAGTACTGCTCGGCATCGAGGGAGTCGCGGCGCATGTTGCGCACGATCCGGCGAGCCTCCGCCGGGTCGAGGTCGCCGATGTCGGAGCCGATCGAGGTCAGCCAGTTCTGGTAGATCCGGTCGCCGCGCAGAGACTCCATCTGCGCGAGCTTGGCCAGCGTTCGGGCCAGGCGACCGCGCGGCTTGGCGAACGGGAACATCGCGCCGATGTAGACGGTGCGCACGTCGCGGCCGGCCGCTTCGAGCCGCCGGGCCAGCGCGACGGCGAGCGCCGACCCGACGCCGCAGTGGCCGTACAGGCTGATCGGTCCGGCGATCGTCTCGATGATCTCCTCGACGCAGCGGTCGATGAGTGCGTCGAAGTCGAGCCGCTCCTCGATGACGCCGACGTCGTGGCCGGGGATGCCGAGCGACCACAACTCGTACCGTTCCGGCAGCGCGTCGGCCAGCGGCTGGTACACCACGGCGCTGCCGCCGCCGAACGGCACGCACACCAGCGAGATGTCGGCGTGTGGCCGGTTCGGTGTGAGCCGATGGATCAGCTTCCGCGGACCGTCGGCCGGCCGGTCGATCAGGGCGGCGAGTTCCCGCACGGTCGGGTTCTGGAACAGGTCGATGACACCGACCGCTGCTCCGACCTTGCGGAGCCGGGCCACCACTTGCATCCCCAGCAGCGAGTGGCCGCCGAGGTCGAAGAAGTCGTCGTCGGCGCCGACCGACGGAAGATCGAGCACGGCCGCCCAGACGTCGGCGACGACCTTTTCGGTCGCGGTGGCCGGCGTGGCGCCGCCGCTCGCCGTGCGGACCGGCGCCGGCAGCGCCCGCCGGTCGAGCTTGCCGTTCGCCGACAGCGGCAGCACGTCCAGCTCGACGAACGCGGCCGGGATCATGTAGTCGGGCAGCAGCCGCTTCAGCGTGGCACGTTCCGGCGCGGCACCGACCACGTACGCGACGAGCCGCTGGTCGCCGGGCCGGTCCTCGCGAACGATGACGGCGGCGTCCCGTACGCCCGCCTGCTCGCGCAGCACCGCCTCGATCTCGCCCAGTTCGATGCGCAGGCCGCGCAGCTTGACCTGGCCGTCGATGCGGCCGAGAAACTCGAGCGTGCCGTCCGGCCGCCAGCGGGCCAGGTCGCCGGTGCGGTACAACCGGGCGCCGGGCCGGCCACCCGGGTCGGGAACGAAGCGTTCGGCGGTCAGCCTGGGGCGGCCCAGGTAGCCCTCGGCCACCTGGACGCCGCCGATGTGCAGTTCGCCGGGCACGCCGACGGGCTGCGGCCGGAGCCGGTCGTCGAGCACGTGCAGCGTGGTGTTGGCGACCGGGGCGCCGATCGGCACCCGGTGGGCGTCGCCGAGCGCTTCAGTGGTGACGGCCCAGGCGCTGACGTCGATGGCGGCCTCGGTCGGGCCGTACAGGTTGTGCAGCTCGGCGGGTAGCTCCGCCAGGCAGCGGCGGGCAAGGTCGGCCGGCAGCTCCTCACCGGAGCAGACGATGGTGCGCAGCGTCGCGCCGCCGCGCGTTGTCTCCTCCGCCAGGAAGGCGGCGAGCATCGACGGCACGAAGTGGACGATGGTGACGCCTTCGCGGTCGATCAAAGCCCGCAGGTACGACGCGTCCTTGTGACCGCCCGGCTTGGCCAGCACCAGGCGCGCGCCGATGATCAGCGGCCAGAAGAACTCCCAGACCGACACGTCGAAACCGGCTGGCGTCTTCTGCAGGACCACGTCGTCGGAGGTGAGCCGGAAGCGTTCCTGCATCCAGGCAAGCCGGTTGACAACGCCGCGATGGCCGTTGGGCACACCCTTGGGCCGTCCGGTCGAACCGGAGGTGTAGATGACGTAGGCGGTGTCGGCGGCGGTCGCGGTGACGGGCTGCGGATCAACCGCGTCGCGCCGGTCGCCGGCGACGGGCCCACCCGCCGCCAGCGCGTCGAGCCGGATCACCGGGCAGGTGGCGAACGCGTCGTTGAGCTCGGCCGGCGGGTCGAGCACCAGAACGGCACGCAGGTCGGCGTCGGCTGCCATGAACGCCAGCCGCTCGACCGGGTAGTCCGGGTCGAGCGGTACGTACGCGGCTCCGGTGCGCAGCACGCCGAGCAGCGCGCCGGGCAGTTGGAGCGAACGCGGCGCGCACACGCCGATCCGCGTACCCGGTCCGGCGGCCACTGACCGCAGCGCGGCGGCCACCTGGTCGCAGTAGCGGTCCAGCTCGGCGTAGCTCCACGTGGTGCCCTCGAACGTCACGGCCGGCGCGGTCGGCGTGGCGGCGACCTGCGCGGCGAAGAGGCCGGGCAGGGTGGCTTCGGTGTCGAACGGGGCGGCTGTCGCGTTCCAGGCGGCCTGAGCCGCGCGTTCGTCGTCGTCACGCAGGTCGAGCGCGGCCACCGGCGACAGCGGGTCGGCGACGGCTCCACGCAGGAGCGCGGTCAGGTGGCCGACCAGCCGCTGCACGGTTGCCGCGTCGAACAGCGTGGTGTTGTAGATGAACTGGCCCCACAGCCCGCCGTCGGCGGTATCGCTGACATACAGCTCGAGGTCGTACCGGGTCGCCCACGACGTGATCTCGTACCCGCCGAGACCGTCACCGCGGCTTGCGGGTCCGTCGACCCGGCCGTAGTTCTGCACCGCGAGCAGCGCCTGGAACAACGGTGACCGGGATACGTCGCGTGGCAGGTTGAGGTCGGCGACGATGCGCTCGAAGGGCGTGTCGGCGTGGGCGAACCCGGTGAGCGCGGTCTCCCGTACCCGCAGCAGCAGGTCGGTGAACGTCGGGTTGCCGCTCAGGTCGACGCGCATGACCAGCGTGTTGACGAAGCAACCGATGACGTTCTCGAGCTCCGGGACGCCGCGGCCGGCGACCGGGGAGCCGATCGTGAGGTCGCTCTGGTGCGCGTGCCGGCCGAGCAGATGGGCGTACGCGGCCAGCATCGTCATGTACAGCGAGGCGCCGTGATTGTCGGCCAGCGCCCGGACGCCGGCCGCGAGGTCGGCGTCGATCTCGAATTCGACGCTGCCGCCGTCGTAGGTCTGTTCGGCCGGGCGCGGCCGGTCGGTCGGCAGCGCCAGCGGCTCGACTCCGTCCAGGTGCTGCGCCCAGTGGGCAACGTCGGCCGCCGGCTGGTCGCGCTGCCAGGCCGCGTAGTCGCCGTACTGGATGGGCACGGGAGGCAGGTCGCTGCCGTCGTACGCGGTCATCAGCTCGGCCAGCAGCAGCGGCACGGACCAGCCGTCGACGGCGATGTGGTGCACGGTCATCGCCAGGATCGCGTCGTCCGGGGCGAGCCGGATCAGCGCGGCGCGCAGCGGCTGTTCGGCGGCGAGGTCAAAACCGCGGGCGTGTAACGCCTCGACCGCGGCTCGGGCGTCGTCCTCGTCGGCGGCATCGACGACGTCCAGGTCGACGGCCGGGTCCTGGTCGATGACCAGCGTCGGAATCCCGTCGTCCCGTGCCGGGAACCGGGTCCTCAGCGCCTCATGGCGGGCGACGACGCGGCGGAGCGCCTCGGCCAGCCGGTCGGCGTCGATCGCGCGCCGGATACGCTTTGCGACCGGCACGAGGTAGGCGCGGTTGCCGGGCGCGTACTGCTCCATGAACCAGAGCCGTTCCTGCGCGTACGACAGCGGCGGCACCGTGCCGGCCGGACGGGTGGGAATGGTCCGGGTCGCCGTGCGCCGGCGCAGTCGTTGGGCCAGCAGCGCCTGGCGGGCGTCGTCGACGGTCATCGGGTCTCCGCTTCCAGCAGGCTGGCCACCTCGTCGTCGCTGAGGCCGGCCAGATCGTCGAGCAGCCGCTGTTCGACCGCGGCAGCCAGGTCGGCCAGCCGGCGATGCGTGAAGAGCAGGCGGATGGGCAGGTCGAGGTCGGTCATGGCGCGCAGCCGGGCGGCCACGCGAACGGCGAGCAGGGAGTGACCGCCGAGTGCGAAGAAGTCGTCGTCCACTCCGACGCCGTCGAGGCCGAGGACCTCGGCCCAGATGTCGGCGATCAGCTGCTCGGCATCGGTGCGCGGCGGCGCGGATGGTCCGGGCCGGTCGGCCACGGGCGGCGGCAGGGAACGTCGGTCGATTTTGCCGGTGGGCGTGCGGGGGAGCGAGTCGAGCGTGATCCAGCGGTCCGGCACCATGTGGCCGGGCAGTTGGGCCGCGAGCCGGGCGCGCAGCGCGTCAGCCGGCGCGGAGCCGGCCACGTACGCGACCAGGGCTCCGTCGTGTGCGGCCACCGCCGCCCCGGTCACCCCCGGGCACGCGAGCAGGTGGTTCTCCACCTCGGCCGGTTCGATCCGGAACCCGCGTACCTTCAGCTGATCGTCGAACCGGCCGGCGAAGTCGAGGCGGCCGTCTGCCCGCAGCCGCACGCGGTCGCCGGTCCGGTAGGAGCGCGCGCCGCGCCACGTGACGAACCGGTCCCGGGTGAGGTCGTCCCGGCCGAGGTAGCCGCGGGCGAGGCCGGCGCCGCCGAGCAGCAGTTCACCGTATGCGCCGGGTGGCACCGGGCGCAGGTCGGCGTCGACCACCGCGACGCGCACACCGGGCAGCGGCGCGCCGATCGCCGGCGGGCCGGCCGTGTCGTCCGGGCCGAGGTCGGTCGAGGTCGCGATGATCGTGGCCTCGGTGGGGCCGTATGTGTTCACCAGCCGTACGGTGTCGCCGAACCGGGCCCGCCAGCGACCGACGGCTGCCGCGTGCACCGCCTCGCCGCCGAGGATGACCAGCCGCAGCCGGGGCGGCCAGGCGATCGCGTCGATCTGGGCGACCAGGTCGTGCCAGTACGCGGTGGGCAGGTCGAGCACGGTGATGTCGGCTCCGGCCGGACCGGCGAGCACGTCGGTCAGGCTGAGCGGGCCGTCGGGGAGCAGCCGCACCGTGGCTCCGGCGCCGAGTGCGGGCCAGATCTCCTCCGCGTGGGTGTCGAACGCGAGCGGCGCCAACTGGATGATCGTGTCGTCCGGGCCGAGCCGGTAGTCGCGACGCATCCAGTCGACCCGGGCGGCGAGCGCTTCGTGGTCGACGACGACGGCCTTCGGTGTGCCGGTGGATCCGGACGTGTACAGCACGTACGCGGCGCCGTCCGGTGTCGCGTGGTCCGTTGCGGAGTGCTCCGGCGTCGCTTCCGGCGGCGTGAGCACTCGCAGGTCGTCCGGCCATGGTGCGTCCCCGACGGCCAGGACGGTTCCGCTGCCGGCGATGAGCTTGGCGATCCGTTCGGCCGGCTGTCCGGGATCGATCGGCAGATACGCGCCACCGGCGCGCCAGATCGCCAGCAGCGCGACAATGGTGTCGATGTCCCGGTGCGCGGCGACGGCGACGACCGGATCGCGACGCGGGCCGCTCGCCCGGACTCCGGATGCGCGCAGCGCGGTGGCCAGTGTGTCGGCCCGGCGGTTGAGCTCGGCGTACGTCAGCGACTCGGCGCCGCAGCGGACCGCGACCGTGTCCGGCGCCGCGAGGCGGGGCAGCCCGGCCACCGGTGGCCGCCCCGGCGCGTCGGTCGCCGGGGCGGCCAGCGAGTCGACCAGCGCCTCGTCGTCGGCGGTCAGCAGTGGCAGCGCGCCCACCAGGGTGGTCGGATCGGCGGCGATCCCGGCGCACAACACCTCGAACCGGCGCACCCAGCGGTCGACCGTCGCCGCGTCGAACAGGTCGGTGTCGTAGCCGAAGACGAGCGCCAGGCCGTCGGTGGTCCGCCACGCCTCCAGCATCAGGTCGAACTTGGACTGGCGGTAGCCGGAGTCGAAGAACGACGCGTGCAGGTCGGCGAACCGCTCGACCGGGGCGCCCTCGTCCTGGGTGTGCAGGATGCACATGGCCTGGAACAGTGGCGGCGTCGACGCGTCCCGGCCCGCCTCCGCGACGAGGTGTTCGAACGGCGCCTCGGTATGGGTCAGCGCGTCCAGCACGCACTCGCGGGCCCGTCCGAGCAGGTCGGTGAACGGCTCGGCCGGGTCGACCTGGTTGCGCAGCACGACGGTCCGGGAGAAGTAGCCGACGGCCCGCTCGATCTCGACCCGGTCCCGGGCCGCCAGGGTCGAGCCGACCAGGACATCGGATTGACCGGCGTGCCGGGCGAGCAGCACCTGGTAGGCCGCGATCAGCACGGCGAAGAGGCTGGTCCGGGCGCGGCCGGCCAGGTCTTCGAGGCGGGCGGTGACGTCGGCGGGCAGGCGGGTGCCGAGGAACCCGCCGCGGTGCATGGGCTGGGCCGGACGGGGCCGATCGGTCGGCAGGTTGAGAACGGTCGGATCGGTGAGCTGTTCCCGCCAGTACGCGAGATCGGCCTCCGGGTCGCTGTTCGCCGCGGGTACGGGTGGCAGCGGCGCCAGCGGCTGGTCGGCGTAGAGCGCGGCAAGGTCCTCACGCAATACGTTGAGCGACCAGCCGTCACCGGCGATGTGGTGCATGATCAGGCAGAAGACGTGATCGTCCGGGCCGATCCGGAGCAGCGAGGCACGCACCGGTGCGCCGGTCCGAAGGTCGAACGGCGTGTTCGTCCGGTGCGCGGCGGCAGCTCGGGCAGCCGCTTCGGATTCCAGGTCGAGCTCCTCGAGCGGCACGACGGCGGGTCCGATCTCGACGGTCGGATCGCCCCCGACCTCCGGATAGGCGCACCGCAGCGCGAGGTGCCGGGCGGCCAGCGCGTTCAGGGCTCGCCGCAGCGCGTGGCGGTCCAGTTGGCCGCGCAGGCGGAGCACCAGGAACATGTTGTACGAGGCGTCGTGCGGGTCCAGCCGCTGCAGGAACCACAGGCGGCGCTGGGCGTCGGACAGCGGCGGTGCGCCTGCCGGCACCGCATCGGCACCGACGTCGCCGGCAACCGGGATCCGCCGGGCCAGCGCCTCGACCGTCGGATGGTCGAACAGGTCGCGGACGGTCAGGCCGGGCAGCCGCGCGGCGACCTTGGCGGCCAGCAGCGAGTGACCGCCCAGTGCGAAGAAGTCGTCGTGCGCGCCCACCTCGGCAGCGCCGAACACTTCGGCGAATACGGCGGCGATGCGCGTTTCGGCCGCGGTACGCGGTGACACGTACTCGGCGACGGCGTACGGTCGCGGGTCGGGCAGGGCGGCCCGGTCCACTTTGCCGTTCGGGGTGAGCGGCAGCGTGTCGAGCACCGTGATGGTGCTCGGCACCGCGTAGGCCGGAAGCATGTCGCGGGCCGTGTCGTGGATCGCGGCGGGGTCGACGTCGGCGCCGGGGCGGGCTGTGACGTACGCGGCGAGCGCATCGTCGCGGACCGCGGCGACCGCGGCGGCGACGCCCGGGCAACCGGCGAGCACGGCCTCGACCTCGCCCAGTTCGATCCGGTGGCCGCGCACCTTGACCTGGGTGTCGAGCCTGCCGAGGAATTCCAGGGTGCCGTCCGCCCGTCGGCGGACGCGGTCGCCGGTGCGGTACATCCGTGCTCCTGCCGGACCCCAGGGGTCGGGCACGAAGCGGTCGGCGGTCAGCCGCGGCCGGCGTAGGTAGCCGAGCGCGACGCCGGCACCAGCGATGACGAGTTCGCCGGGCACGCCGGTGGGGACGGGTCGCATCCGGTCGTCGACGACGTAGACCCGGGTGCCCTGGATCGGGCCGCCGATCGAGACATCCGCCGGTCCCTCGGGCACCGGCCAGAACGTCGACCAGATCGTGGTCTCGGTCGGGCCGTACACATTGGTCAGCCGGCCGACCTTGCCGCGCAGTTCCGCGGCGAGGGTCGCCGGCAACGCCTCGCCGCCGACCAGCGCGGCAGGCACGTCATGGTCGAAGCCGGCGGCCAGCAGCATCCGCCAGCCGGACGGGGTGGCCTGCACATCGGTGACGTCGTTCTTGGCGATGAGCGCCCGCAACGCCGCGCCGTCGCCGGTCTGCGTGTCATCGGCGATGACGACCCGGCCGCCGCGGCTGAGCGGCAGGTACAGCTCAAGTCCGGAGATGTCGAACGACAGCGAGGTGAGCGCGAGCCAGGCGCGGCCCGTTTGCGGTCCGATGATGTCGGCCATCGCGGCGATGAACGCGGCGAGCGCGCCGTGCGGCACGACCACGCCTTTGGGCCGTCCGGTGGACCCCGAGGTGTACAGCACGTAGGCCGGGTCATCGGGGCCGATGGCGGTGATCGGCGCCACCTCGTTCACGGGATCCTCGTCAGCGGCGTCGATCAGGAGCGACGCCGCGCCGAACCGCTCGGCGAACGAGGACTCGGTGAGCACCGTGCTGACGCCCGCGTCGGCGATGACAAACGCGAGCCGGTCGGCCGGGTACGCCGGGTCGAGTGGCAGGTACGCGGCGCCGGCCCGCCAGACCGCCAGCAGCGCGACCACCATCGCCGGGCTCCGGGACAGCCCGACGCCGATCAGCGGTCCGCGTCCGCGCAGGCGGGCGGCCAGCCGGTCGACCTCGGCGTCGAGGTCGCGGTAGGTGAGATCGACACCGTCACCGGTGATCGCGACTGCGTCCGGTGTGGACCGGGCCTGTGCTTGGAACATCTCAGCGACCAGCGGAGTGATCTGCCCGGCGCCGGTGTCGTTCCATCGGGTCAGTGCCTCGCGCTGTTCGTCGTCGTCGAACCAGCGCAGGTCACCGATCGCGGTGTCGGGCCGCCGGGCCGCGTCGTCGAGCAGGATGAGCAGGCGGCGGATCAATCGCTGTGCGGTGCCGGGGTCGAACAGGTCACGATCGACGGTGAGCACGCCGACCGCAGCCGCGGGGCCTTGGATGACGTCGAGAGCCACGTCGGTGCGGGCGGAGTCGAACGGATGGTCCAGCAACTCGACGTCGAGGTCGCCGAGGTGCGGCCGGTCCTGCTCCTGCCGCAGGTACATGATCATGGCTTGGAACAGCGGCGTGCGGCTGCGGTCGCGGGGTGTGTCGAGCGCCGACACCACGCGTTCGAACGGAGCGGCATGGCTCAGCGCGCCGAGCACGGTCCGTCGGACGACCCGCAGCAGCGCGCGGAACGTCGGATCGCCCGACAGATCCGTCCGCAGCACCAGCGTCTCCGCGAAGCAGCCGACGCGGTCGGCGAGATCCGGGTCGTCGCGGCCGAGCACCGGCGTGCCGAGGCAGATGTCGTTCTGGCCGCTCATCCGGCCGAGCAACAACGAAAACGCCGCGACCAGCGCGGTGTACACGGTGGTGCGCTCGGCTCGGGCCACGGTCTCCAGCCGGCGCAGCAGGTCGACGGGGATGTCGAAGACGACGGAGCTGCCATGGCCGCGGCGCACCGGAGGCCGGGGGCGGTCGGTCGCCAGATCCAGCACCGGGGCGCCGGCCAGCCGTTCGGTCCAGTATCCGAGGTCCGGCGCGTCGCCGGCCGGAACCGGCGGCAGTTCGGGCAGCTCCGGTAGCACAGCCGGGGCGCCGGTGGCGTAGGCGTGGTACAGCGCGTCGAGATCGCGGCGCAGCACCTGCAGCGACCAGCCGTCGGCCGCGATGTGGTGGGCAACGAGCGCGAGCACGTGCTCATCCGGTCCGACGTCGATCAGCAGGCAGCGAACCATCGGGCCGACGGTGAGGTCGAACGGCCGCGTGACGAATGCGGCGACCAGGTCGCGGGCGTCCTCAAGGCCGGTCACGACGGCGGTCTCCAGCCGGACGCCGTCAGGTGCCGCCGTCAGCACGGGCGCGCCGTCGAACAGCTCGACCCGGGTGCGCAGGCTCTCGTGCCGGCCGGTCAACGCATCCAGCGCGCGTTCCAGCGCCGCCCGGTCCAGGCGTCCGCGCACGTGCATGACGAGAGGCAGGTGGTACGACGCGTCGGCCGGGTCCAGTTGGTGCAAGAACCACAGTCGCTCCTGTGCGGCGCGCAGTGTGCTCATCGCGGCTCCTCGTGCGGCGGATTCTGTAATGTCTGAGTCAGGGTTTCGTTGAGTGCGCGGTGCAGCGCGGCCAGAAACTGGGCCGCTTCGCGGCCGTTGATGACGCGGTGGTCGTAGGCCAGACCGACCTGTGTCACGGTCCGCGTCGCCGGTTGGCCGTTGTCGTCGAGGTACAGTTCGGGACGCGGGGCGGTGACCGCGACCGCGCACGTCTGCCCCGGGAACACGATTGGGATGGCCAGGCTCACGTGGGCGTCCAGGTGGAGCGTCAACGTGATGTTCGCACCGTCGAGGTCGGACTGACGGAACGTGCCGCTGGCCGCCGTCACCCGGTGCCTGGTCAGTGTCCGGGCGATCTCGGCGATCGTCGCGGTGTCGGCGTCTCGTACCACCGGAACGTAGAGGCCCTCGCCGAGGTCGACGGTGACGCCGACATGCGCGGCGCCGGACGGATGCACGGTGTTGCCGTCGTCGTCGAGCCGGGCGAAGCACATCGGTTGGGCGGCGTGCACCGACCCGATCGCGGCGACAAAAAGTTCGGCGAGGCCGACCGGCCGCCGTACTGCGCGCGCCAGTTTCGGCGCCTGGTCGAGCGCGGCGCCGACGTCAATCGTCATCGCGGTGTAGGCGGCCGGGATGGTGGCGGCCGAGCGCGCCACGGTGCGCGCGACCGCACGCTGGTTGCGAGACAAGCTGACGGACCGTTCGTTCGCCGCGGACGCCGTCGCGCCGGGCGGCGACGTGGCGGCGGGGGCAGCGACGAGGCCGGCCAAGGCGTCGATGTCGGCCCGGCGGATGATCGGGCGGCCGAGCGCGACAACGCGCTCGGCGTCGACGCCGAGTTCGGCCATGCGGGCGCGAGCCGGTGCGGTGATCGTCGGGCCGGAAGCGCCGGAAGCGCCGGAAGCGTCGGTTGGTCGCGAGACCGGCGCCTCGGCCGGGACGGCGGGATCGTCAACGAGTGCGATGACCTGTCCGGGGGTGATTTCGGCGCCGGTCGCGGCCCGGTGGCGCAGTACGCCGCCCGTCGCGGCGGCCAGCTCTTCGACCGCCTTCGACGTCTCCACCTCGGCGACCGGGGCGCCGGCCGCCACCGCCTGGCCGTCCGGGGCGAGCCAGGCGAGCAACAGATAGCTGTCGTCGTTGTTGTTGAGCTTGGGCACCGCGATCTCAGCCATGGACGGTCCTCACCAGGGCGTCGTAGATGGTCTCGGCACTCACGAGCACTTGACGCTCCAGATGCGGCGCGGTGGGGATGACGGTGTCGGCCGCATGGACGAGCGTCACGGGCGCGGCCAGGTCCGCGAAGTGGCGCGCATGCACGTGATGCGCGACCTCGGCGCCCCAGGTGCCGCCGGCGGTGCTGTCTTCAGCCACCACCACATGCGCGACCGGCGGCAGGTCGAGGTCGACCGGATACAGCCGGGACGGCACCACCAGAAGGCCGGCGATCTCCTGTTCGACCAGCAGCATGCGCAGCGCGGTCATGGCGCGCTCGGCCATGCCGCCGGGCGCGATGAGGATCAGCTCCGGCCGTTCTCCGGTGCCGACGAACGCCACGCCCGCCCGCACCTCCACCGTGAACGGGTCGATCACGGTGTGCATCCGGCGGGTGTAGAGGATCTTGTCCTCGACGAACACGCACGGCTGCGCGAGCGCCAGCATCTCGGCGAACACCTCGGCCGCGTCGCGGAAGGGCGACATCTCGAACACGTTGAGGCTGGGTACACCGATCAGGTGCTTCGTCAGACTCTGGCTGTGCGTCGGTCCGTAGCCGCGGCCGCCGCCGCTGGGGCAGCGCACGATCAGCCGCATCGGCAGCCGGTTGCCGTACATGGTGACGGACTTGGCGGCGAAGTTGACCAGCGGGTCGAAGCCGAGTGTCAGGAAGTCGGCGAACATGTACTCGACGATCGCGGTGTCGCCGGCCAGGGCCAGGCCGGCCGCGATGCCGGTCATGGCCGACTCGCTGATCGGGGTGGACAGGACCCGGTCCGGGAATCGGGTGGAGAGCCCACGCGCGACCTTGAACGCGCCGCCGTACGGGTCGAGGAGATCCTCGCCGATGAGGTACGCCCGGTCGTCGCCGGCAAGGACCGTGTGCAGCGCGGCGTTGATGTTCTCGGCGACCCTCATCGGTCGGTCCACTCGGCAGGCGGGCGGGCCGACAGCTCGGCGACGACGCGGGCGACGCGTTCCCGCTGCGCACGGTCGAGATCCGGCGCGGCGGCGGCCAGTGCCGGATACCAGTCGGCCAGTGCCGCGACGTGGTCGGCGGGACGGGTGTCGTCGCCCTTGCTGTGCGGGCCGAGCCGCGGGGTGCGGAACTCGGCGATCAACGGCGCACCGTCCCGCACGCGAGCGACGAGCGGCGCCAGCTCCGCCCGGATCGCGGCCGGGTCGGTCGCGGTGATCTGCGTGTGGGCCAGACCGAACGCGGCGGCGCGCCCGGCGATGGTGCCGGCCATGGCGTGTTCGGTGGGCGTCGACTGGGCGATGCCGTTGTGCTCGACCACGACCAGCAACGGCAGGTGCCACAGCGCGGCCATGTTCAGCGCCTCGTACACGGCGCCCTCGCCCCAGGTGCCGTCGCCGATGTACGCGCAGACGAGCGCACCCGGCTGGTGGCGGCGCAGGTGCAGCGCGAGTCCGGCCGCGATCGGCAGGCTCTCGCCCTGGACCCCGGTCGAGAGGTATCCGGGGCGGTGGATGTGCTGGCTTCCGCCGACGCCGTGGCACACGGCGCCCACCCGGCCCATGATCTCGGCCAGGAGTCCCTCCGGGTCGTCGAACCGCGCGAGGTAGTGGCCGTGACCGCGGTGGTTGCTCAGCACGTGGTCGTCCGGTTCGAGCAGGCTGCTCACGGCCACGGGCACGTACTCCTGGCCGAGGCAGGTGTGCGTGGTTCCGGACAGTTCGCCGCGCGCGAAAAGGTCGAGTAACGCCGTCTCGAAATGCCGGATGAGCAGCATCGTCGCCCGGTCGGTGGCGAGCCGGTCGGGGGCTTCAGCGGGCGCCGGCGGCATGCACGACTCCATTGACCGTCGGGTGGTCGAAGAACGTGTCGATGTCGACGTCGATGCCGAGCGTCTTGCGCATCCGCGCGATGATCTGCGTCGCGGTCAGCGAGTCGCCGCCCAGGTCGAACAGGTCGTCGTCGGGACCGATGGTGTGGTCGCCGAGCACGTCGCGCCAGATGGCCAGGACCGGCTCGACGAGCTCACCGCCGTGTGCCGGCGCCGGCGCGGAGGCGCGCGCCTCGACGGCGACGGGCGCTGCGGATGTGGTCGGGGCGAACAGGTCGCGCAGTCGGGTCGCCGGGGCGGCGGCGACCTGTGTGAGCACCCCGCACAGGTCCTCGGCGAACCGGGCGGCGACCGGCGCCGCCGCGGCCGAGTAGCGCAGCCTCGCGGTGACGGTCGTGCCGTCGTCGACTGCCTGCAGTTGCAGGTCGCCGCGGACACTGCCGGCGAATGCCAGCCAGTCCACGTCCACCGGGGCGCCGTCGAACCGTGGTGCGACGGCACCCCGGCGGTAGCTGACGGAGACGGGCGCCACAGCGGCGTGCGGCCGCAGCCGGCGCACCGCACGGGCCAGCGGCACCGACCGGTGCGGGTACATCGCGCGGAGCGCGGCGCGCAGTTCGGCGGCGAACTCCGCGAACGAGGAGTCAGGATCGGGCTGTGAGTCGACAGGAAGTTCCGTCGCGTACGGGCCGACGGCGTCGACCGGGCCGGGCTCCCGGGTGGACAGGTCGATGCCGGTCGTGACCCGCGGGTTGCCGTGCCCGCTGAGCGTCGCGTGGATCGCGGCCAGCAGCGTCTCGAACCGGGTCAGCCCGGGCAGGTCAGGCACGGGCGGCTCGAACGCATGCACCTGCCCTGCCCCGTGATCGCGACCGGTGAGAACGTGGTCGCCGACGACCACGGGCAGCGGCTCGGCCCACCGGCCGGACCAGAACTCAGCCGCCGCGGTCCGGCGGCCGGCCAGCCGTGCGGCGTCGGCGGCCAACTCGTCCGCGGCGGTGCGGGGTAACGGATCCGGGATCTCACCCGCGTAGAAGGCGGCCAGATCGCGGAGCAGCACCTCCTTGGACTGTCCGTCGAAGACCAGATGATGCGCCGTGATCAACAGCGTCCGGCCGAACAGTACGAACCGGACCAGCGGCCCTTCGGCGAGGTCGAACGGTCGCGTGATCTCCTCGTCGACCGACTCGTCCGGCCCGGCCACGCGCAGCCCGGCGGCGGAGGCCCGCGTGAGGTATGCGACGCCGTCGCGGTCGACGATCGCGCTGGACAGCAGCGCATGCCGTTCGACCACGGCCGCGCAGGACTTGGCCAGGAGGCCGACATCCGGGTCGTGGGCGAACGTGACAACCAGCGGCATGTGGTAGGCGGTGGGGACGACGCCGGACGCGGCGACCCACATACCGTGCTGAGCCGCGGATGCCTGGATCATGTCAGGCTCCTTCGCAGGGATCGTTTGTCGACCTTGCCACCGCGGTTGCGCGGAAGCTTGTCCATGGCGTGGACGCGGGAGGGGATCTCGTGTGGCGCGAGGCGGTCGGCGAGGAACGCCCGTAGCGCCGTCGGGGTCAGCGCCGCGTCGCCGCTGACCACGATCACGGCGGCCAGTTCGACGCCGAGCACCTCGTGCGGCAGCCCGACGACGGCGGCGTCGGCGACCGCCGGATGCTCGTGGATGGCCGCCTCGATCTGGAGTGTCGACACCCGGTGGGCGCCGGTCTTGACCAGGTCGCTGTCCCGCTCGACGAGGTACAGGTAGCCGTCAGCGTCCAGGTAGCCGACGTCGCCCATCCGGACCCAGCCGTCCTGGAACGCGGTGGCGCTGGTCGCCGTGTCGCCGAAGTACGTGCGGGTCGGGGCGGGCGAGCGCATCCAGACGGCGCCGATCTCGCCGGGCGCGCAGGGCCGCCCGTCGTCGATGACGCGCACGCCACCGCCGGCGATCGGCCGGCCCACGCTGTCCGGGCGCTCCGGGTCGTACGCCATGGCGGTCTGTGCCGGGGCGGCCTCGGTCGAGGTGTAGTAGTTGACGATCGTCGCGTTCGGGAACGCTGCCACGAGGCGGGCGGCGACCGGCCCCGGCAGCGGAGCGGCGGCCGACCCGAGCAGCCGCACGCTGCTCAGGTCATGGCCGTCGGCCACGGTGAGCAGCTCCATGGCCATGGCCGGGACCACGAACACCGTGCCGGCGGACCAGCGTGCGATGGCACGCGCGAAGCGCAACGGTGTGAACTGCGGCAACGTCACCACAGCGGGGTGGGCGAGCAGCGCGTTCATCAGCATGATCTGCGCCGCGTTCGTGCCGATCGCGAACGCGTGCAACAGGTGGCGCGAGTGCCGGAACGGCCGGTGCCGGGCACCTGACCCGTACGTGACGTTGGCGTGACTGGCGGCGACACCCTTGGGTCGTGCGGTCGTGCCGGACGTGTACAGGATCTGGGCCAGGCTGTGCGGTGTGGACCGGTCTTCGCCGCATTGCGAGCCTGCGCCATCATCGGCGGCGTGGGTCCATCCGCCGGGCCAGTCGGGCGCGCCGCCCGCGTGCACCAGCCCGACAGCACCGCAGTCGGCGAGCATGTGCGCCAATTCGGCGGGTGCCGCGTCGTCGGAGATCGGCACGGCGACCGCGCCCAGGCGCTGCACCGCCACGTACGCGACCGCGTAGTCGAGCCATTCGGCAGCACCGAACCGCAGGCCGACGCGATCGCCCGGCGCGACGCGGCGCTGCTGCAGCTGCTCGGCGAGGTCGGCCGCACGGCGCTGCCAGGAGCCGAAGGTCAAGGCGCCGATGCCGTCGACGACGAGAGCCTCCCGGTCCGGCTCCGATGCGGATCGGTCGGCGAGGAGGCGTGGAACCGTTGTCGGGGGCGCGTGCAAAACCACGGCGACAGGGTTGCACGGCGCAGTGACATCCTGCAATATTCCACGCAGCTGACTTTAGAAACTAGACGGGAACAGGCATGAACTCGACTCGACGCGGGCCGTTAACATGCGCGCAACGTGAATGGTTCATGGACGTCGGCATCGACGCGGACTCGCCGTGGTCGTACGCTACGAATTTCACGAGCGTGGTCGACGGTGCCGCCGCGCGGGTGGGTGTCGTGCTGGCGGCGATCGGTGATCTGCTCGATCGGCACGAGGGGCTGCGGACTCTCCTGCTCACGACCGATTCCGGCCGTCGCGAGCAGCACGTTCTCCCGACGGCCGAGCGGCTCGGCGAAGTGGTGCGGGTCGCGCCGGCCGGTCCGGAAGCGGACCAGGCGATCGCAGCGGCCACGGCCACGGCGTTCCGGCTCGCAGAGCAACAGCCGGTGCTCTTCGTGCTGGAGACCGCCGCCGGCGCCGTGCAGCGGATCGGCATCGTCGTCGATCATTCCGCGGTCGACGGATGGGGCATGCGGGTGCTCCGCAGCGACTTCATGCAGGCCTTACGGAGTCGCATGAGCGGACGTCCGGCGTTCGACGGCCAGCCCGTGCCGGAACAGCCCCTGGAAACAGCCGAGTGGGAAATGTCCGAACCGGGCCGGGCCTACGCCGAGCGTGCCGAGGCGCACTGGCGGCGCCAGCTGGGCGCGCTGCGCGACGGGCTGTCCGGCTGGCGCCCGAACAGCGGGACGGCGCCGGCGGACCCGGTGCTCCAGTCCCGGTGGCTCGCCTCGGCGCACGCCGCCCGAGCCGCGCAGGCCATCGCCACCCGCACCGGAATGCCGGTATCGGCGATCTACCTGACCGCGTTCGGCTCGGCGATCAGCCTGGTCGAGGGTTCGCCGTGCGCCGGCATCCGTTCACTCGCCGCGAACCGGCTGTCGGCGGGCACGCAGGCGTCGGTCCGCAAGGCGGTCATGCCGGTGCCCGTCCTCGTGCCGGGGACCGGCGACCTGGCCGCGCGGCTGGCAGCCACGGCCAGCAACCAGCTGCACGGCCACCGGTTCGCCAACCTCGACCCGGCGCGAGCCGAGGCGATCAGCGCCGAAGTCCTTGGCGAACTTGCTGAGACGGGCGCGGCCGTGGCTCGATTCAACTACATCGACGCATCCATCGTGGGCAGCGCGGCGAACAGCCGTTCACTCGGCGCCGAGGCCATCCCGTTCACTGATCCGGCCGTGCAGGACCGGATCACCGAGCAGCCCGACCGGCCCGGCGGGTCGCGGTACATTCTGTCAGTCCAGCACCGGCCGACCGCGGCGCTGATGACGATCGCCTGTCACAGCGACACGACGTGGGCGCCGGCGGCCGGCGACATGCTCCGGCATGTCGAGAACGTGCTGGTGCGCGCCTCCGAGTAGGTCCGCGGCAACGCTGTCGCCCAGGTCTACGAGGACCCGTCAGTCAACCCGGGAGTTCCACGCGCAGGCTGGTGCCCTCCCCGCGGGGGCTGTGGAGCACGATCCGGCCGCCGAGTGCCTCGACGCGGTCTTTGAGGCCGACCAGGCCGGTGCCGCGGGCGAAGTCGGCGCCGCCGACGCCGTCGTCGCGGACCGCGAGGCGCAGCACGGCGCCGGCTGTGTCGGCTGTGTCGGCTTCGACGGTGACCGTGACGGCCGACGCGTGCGCGTGTTTGGCCGCGTTGGTCAGCGCCTCGGCGACGACGTAGTACGCGCTGACCTCGACCTGCTCGGGCAGCCGCCGTTGCGTGCGTATGTCGAGGTCGACCGGGATCGGTGAGCGGCGGGCGAGGGAACGCAGTGCCGGGCCGAGGCCGCCCTCGGACAGGATGGCCGGGTGGATGCCGCGTGAGATCTCGCGGAGCTCGTCCAGGGCGCCGGCTGCCCCGGTGACGGCGCGGTCGAGTTCGGTGGCGAGCGCGTCGAGCTCCGGTGGTAGCGCCGCCTGCGCCGCGCGCAGTTGCAGCGCCAGTGCGACCAGCCGTTGCTGGGCGCCGTCGTGCAGGTCCCGCTCGATGCGCCGGCGGATCTGGTCGGCGGTGGCGACGAGCCGCGCGCGGGAGATGGTGAGTTCGGCCTGGCTGTCGGCGTTGGCGATGGCGGTCGCGATGAGCTCGGTGAAGTCGGCCAGCCGTTGCTCGGTGTCCTGGGGCAGCCGTTCGCGGCGAGACCCGACGTCCATGGCGCCCCAGACCCGGCCCTCGACCAGGATCGGGCTGGCGACCGCGGAGCACAGTCCCGGGAGGGCGGCGTCGGGCAGGCTGTGCGACTCCGGGTCGTCCACATCGCGGCGAGCCGCGCGGCCGGTGGCCTGGACCGCCGCCATGGCCGAGTCGGGATGGGGTTTGCCGCGCGCCCCGGGTCGGCTGCGCTCGAAACCGTAGTCTCCCATCACCGTCGCGTCCCCGTCGGGCTCGAACCGCACGATCGCCGTACCGTCGGCGTCGAAGAGTGTGGCGACCTCTTCGGCCACCGCGGCGAACACAGGATCTGGACCCACCCCGCGGGCGACCAGGGTCGCCACCCGCCGCAACGCGGCCTGCTCGTCGGCGATCCGGCGGAATTCGGCGTACAGCTGGGCGTTGTCGAGGGAGACGGCGAGCTGGCCGGCGATGAGCTTGACACCGTCGAGCCGTTCGGTCGTGAAGGCGCCGCGGATGAGCCGGTTCTCCAGCAGCAGTACCGCCTGCAGCGTGCCGCGGCTGAGGATGGGCACGGCCAGGAGCGAGCAGCAGGTGACGCCGGTGAAGTAGGGGTCGCGGGCGAAGCGGTCGTCGCGGGTGGCGTCGGGCACGACCAGCGGCTCACGCATTCGCTGGGCGTATCGCAGCACGGACATCGGGACCAGGGGTTCTTGGGCCGTTCCGCAGAGCCGGGCGGTGCCGCCGCTGCCCGGGGTCGGCAGCAGCCAGTGCTGCCGCTCGTCGCTCCACAGCGGCAGGTTGACGGCGGTGGCGCCGGTCATCGCGCTGAGCAGCCGGGCCACGCGGGTGTGCAGCCGTCCGATGCTGGTCTCGGAGCTCAGCGCCTGCGACGCGGACAGGATGCCGAGCAGGTCGAGCGCTCCGGTGGTGACGGTGGCCCGTTGATGCCGCACGTCATCGGGCTGGCCGCTGCTCTGGTCCCCGCCCGGCGCGGCGGTCGCGTCGGGTTGTGGCCGCAGGGTCGGGTAGGCCCAGTCGAGTTGGCGGACTTTCGCGGTCGCGCCCCAGGCGAGATACTTTTCGCGCGCTTCCATGAGCAGGCTGTAGCCGCCGTGTTCGAGGCCGTGGGCGAGATAGAAGCGGGCCGCGCGTTCGGTGATCAGGGCCCGGTGCCAGGGCCGCTGACGCTGGGCGGCCTCGTGCCGGGCGGCGTCGAAGGCGAGGGCGGCGGAGCGGAAGTCGCCGACCGCCCAGGCCCGCTCGGCCTCGAGCAGCCGTAGCAGGGGCTGGAAGTTCGCCGGCGCGTCCGCGGCGCGGGCGGCCAGCCACCGCGTCGCCTCCTCCAGTTCGGACAGCAGATCGTCGCGTTCGTCACCGTGGCTGTCCCGGGCCTGCGCGGCGAGGGCCAGCCCGCGCAGCAGGTGGGCCAGGGCGGTCGGGTAGAGGCCCAGGGCTGTCGGCAGCAGCGGCATCGCCGCCGCGGTGTGCCGGGCCAGGGCGACCGGATCATCGAGGACGGCGGCGGCGAGCGCATGGTTGACATGCGCGTGGAACAGCGCGAACGGGTCTACGTGCCCGTCGGCTGCCGCCTCGTCGGCTGCTGCCGCACCTTCGCCGCGCAGCACAGCGGCCAGCCATCGGTAGGTGTCCAGCCACTGACCGACCCGCTCGCTGCCGGTACGCCGCACGAAGGCCAACCCTGTCTCCACCTCGGCGACGAAACTGTCCAGTGTCGGCGTGCTGTCCAGCAGGCCGACCGCGACCGTGTAGTAGGTGTAGCCGGCGCGGCCCAGGTCACCCGCCGCGATCAGGCCCTCCCGGGCACGCAGGCCTGCTCGGACAGCGTTTTCGACCGGTTCGAACCAGCAACAGGAGTAAGCGAACCGGTAGCCCGTCTGCGAAGTGTCGGGCTCGTAGCCACGGGCCTCGGCCAGCGCCAGGCTCCGCCGCAACGCCCGATACCCGGCACCGTAGTCGCCCAGCATCACAACCTCGGAAGCGACGTGGCTGGCGGTCGCGAGCAGGGTGGGGCACAGGCCGTGCTTGAGCCAGATCTCCAGCGCTTCCAGGCTCAGCCAGCGGCACAAGGCGAAGTCAGGGGCGACGTAGGCCGCCGGCAGGATCGTGTTGAGCAGACGGGCCGTGGCGAGCAGCGTCGGATCGGTGATCTCCGGGCCCATCTCGTCGGTGCTGTCGGTGTCGTCCAGCCACCGGTGCAGATGACGGAGCGAACGATCCAACCGGTGGTCGAGTTCGGCCTGGAGCCGGTCCGCCGCCGGCACGGTGATCCCGAGCTCCCGCAGCGACTCGGTACCGAGCCCGATCGCCTCCGCGAGCCGGTTACGGTGGGTCAGGCTGCGTATTTGCACCACCGTGGCGTCGACCCGGTCGGTGACGTTGGTGCACAACCCCGTGATCGTGTGGTACTCCTCGTCTGCCTCGTCCAAGCGGCCCAGGCCGTACAGCGCGGCGTGCCGGCCGGTGTGCACCTCCATCAGCGTGGCGGTCTCACCCGGGTCGATGAGTTGCAGCGCCGCGGTCAGCAGCGCGTTCACCAGCGCGTGGTCCCCGATCAGTGCCGCCTGGTCGACGGCGCGCCGCAGCAGCCCCAACACCCGGCGCCGTTCTGTCGGGTCGTGGACCTCGTCGACCACCGGCAGATACTGCTCCGCCGCGATCGCGAACCACTCCGGCACCTCGGCCAGCCGCCGCGCCATGGCCAACTGCAGGCCGCGGCGCCGCTGCCGGTCCAGCCCGCGCAGGACCGCCTCGCGGATCCGGTCGTGGCGAAACCGCACCGCCTCCTGCGCTCCGGCCTCCACCGACAGCAGGCCCTCGTCGAGGGCGGGCGCCAGCCGCTGTTCCACCACGTTCGCCGGCACAGCGGTCGCGGTCCCCAGCAGGCGCAGCTCGGCTCGCCCGCCAAGACACGCCATCGCCTCCACCAACTGCCACGACGGCGCCGGGACGGGCCCCAGCAACCCGGCCACCTCCGGCCGGCCCAGGTAAGCGCGCACGGCCGCCGCGTCCCACCACCATCCGCCGGCCGCCGCCGTCAGCGCGCCGTCGCGGCGCAGCGCGTTGAGCAGCTCCACCGTCTCGTACGGGTTCCCGGACGTATGCGGACTGATCATCCCAGCCAGGTCCGCCGCCGCGGTCTTGTCCACGTGCAGCATCTCGGCAACCATGGTGACGAGATGCGGCATCGGCAGGTTGCCCAGCCGCAGGTGCCGCGTCGAGGGCTGTTCCCGCCACCGCGACAGCGCCGCCGCCAGCGAATGGACCGCGTCCACGTCGTCCTGGCGGTAGGCACCCACCAGCAACAGACCTTCGATCGGCTCCTCGCTGAGCGCTACATCGACGAAGCCCAGCGGCGTGCGACCCGCCCACTGCAGGTCGTCGACGAACACCACCACCGGCCGTTGCGGCGAGGCGATCGCGCGCAGCACCTGCATCGCCGAGCGCTGCGCGCGCACCTGCGCGGTCAGCGGATCCCCCGGATGTGGCGGCACCTCGAGCAGCGCCGCGAACTCCGGCACCACTGCGGTCAGCAGGCCCGCGTTCGGGCCGACCGCCGTCAGGATCCGCTCGCGTATCCTGGCCAGCTCATCCTCCGGCTCGGCCAGTAACAGCCGGCCCAGCGCGCGAAACGCCTGCTGCACCGCGTCGGACTCCAGGTCGCGCCGGTACTGGTCGAACTTGCCCGCCACGAACCAGCCGTCCCGGCCCGTCACCACCGGCCGCAGCTCATTGACCAGAGCCGTCTTGCCCACCCCCGCCGCTCCGCCGACGAGCACCCCGCGACACCGGCCCGCCAACGCGTCCTCGAACGCCGCACGCAGCGCCGCCACCTCCGCGTCGCGACCCGCCAGCCGCGACGGCGGCGACAACCGCGGCGGAACGTCGCGCTCACCCACCCGCAGCTCAGCCGCCGCCCGCGGACCTGCGTCGCGCAACCGCTCGAGGTCGTGGACCACGCCGTCGGCGGTCTGGTAGCGGTTGTCCGGCTCCTTCTCCAGCAGATGCATGATGACGTCGGACAATGGCCCCGGCACGGCCGGGTTGACCGCCGCCGGCGGCACCGGCACCCGAGCCAGATGGTCGTGCGTGAGCCGCAGCGGGTCTGCGGAACCGAACGGTGGCGCGCCCGTCGCCAGCTCGTACAGCGTCGCGCCCAACGAGTACAGATCGGCCCGTTGATCCACCGGTCGGCCGGTCCGCCCGGTCTGCTCCGGCGCCAGGTACGCCAGCGTCCCGACGATCTCGGTGTGATGAGTGAACTCGGGACGAATCTCGGCCAGCGACGTCGCCAACGCGAAGTCCACCAGGCACGGCGCGCCGTCCTGGGAGATCACGACGTTTGCCGGAGCGATGTCCCGGTGCAACACACCCCGCCGGTGCATCCCCGCCACCGCCCGGGCCAACTTCACCGCAAGCCCGATCAGATCACCAACCGCCAGCGGCTTCGCCAGCCCGGCGAGGGTCGTGTCACCAGCATCCGCCAACACGATCGACCCCGGATACCGCGGCGCCTCCACCAGCCGCGCCACCCCGTCGACACCGCGCAACCGCTCAAGGATCGCCAGCTCGTGTCGCAGCCGCCGCGGAGCACTCGGCCCCAACGGCTCCTTGCGCACAACAGCGCCCCCGGCCGAGACGAGGCGCGCGACACGTGTCAGTTCGCTCTCATGGACGATCTCGCCGCGCCACATCTCGCTTCGCCGGCCCTCATCAGACAAGTCCGTACACGCTGCCGGACAAGCCTCATGTCCCTACCTACACCTATTTGAGCGCAACGGCGAGGGCCGCGGTCAGGCCGGGAGAAGTCGCACCTCCGGGGCTCTGACGGATCCTGGCGTAACAGCTCCTGTCGTCCGGTCTGCCAGGTGTACGGACCATGTCAGCGGATAAGAGGCAGGGGTACGATCGCCACCCCTGCATGCGCGGGGAAGACGGCCGGATCGTATGGCAGGGCGGCCTCCTCGAGGGACTACCCCCGTGTGCGCGAGGAAGACGCCCCTCGACCTCTTCAAGATCATGATCGGCGGGACCACCCCGCGTGCGCGGGGAAGACTCCCGACCGCGTCGATCGTCTGCGGCGCCTGCGGACCACCCCCGTGTGCGCGGGGAAGACGTCCACGTCAACGACGTCGGCGGCAACATCGACGGACCACCCCCGCGTGCGCGGGGAAGACTGCACGTCCCGGGCGTCGGCGTCCCCGACACCGGGACCACCCCCGCGTGTGCGGGGAAGACACTTGCTGACCTGCGGCGCTGGAGATCAACAGTGACGTTTTTGTTCAGTTGCCTCCGGCGTAGCGGTCGTGCTGAACGGCCTTGAGTGGTCGCCGTCCAGACCGTTGTTGCAGGCGTGCATATGTTTCATCCCGTGAGACAGATGCGATTGACGGCGTCAGGTGCATGATGCCATGGGTTCGCCGGTCCGTAGGCCCTGCCTCCATAGTAGGCGCCGAGACCGGGATCCACCCTCTGGCCGTGGTCGCGCATCATCCTGCCGAAGAGGAGTTGTCAAGACCGGAGGTCATGGGAGACCGATCATCGATGTAGGGTGTGCAGCCGGCTCAACAACAGGCCTGTCATGGCCCGGACGCCGAGTCCGATCGCCCGCTCGTCGGCTGCAAAGCCCGGCGCGTGCGGCAGCCCGTTCACACCGGCGTCTGGGTTGGCCACGCCGAGGAAGAACATTGCCCCTGGTACCCGGCGGAGGAACAGCGCGAAGTCCTCGCCGTTGAACGGGAATGGCGCGTGGAACACCTCGACCGTGGACACACCGGGGACGCCCCGCAAGTGTGTGGCGGCCGCGCGGCTGAGTTCCGGCGAGCACACCATCGAGGGAAACGGCGGTTGCGGGAACTCGACCCGGGTGGCTCCGACAGAGTGCGCCAGCCGGCGCACGTCCTCACGCAGTGCGGGATACCGATCGTCAGGCCAGGTGCGCAACCAGAACTGCACCCGCACCGCGCCGTCATCGGCGGGCGTGAGCAGGGCACCGGTGAAAACGAACCGCGCCAGCGGCCCATCCGTAGCCTGCAGGTCGTTGAGGAGCTGCGCGAACTCCTCGGGTGTCTGCGGCTCCGTAACGGTTGACATGTCGTTGATCGAGGCGACGAGTTGTGCACCGGTATCGGCGGCGTTCGGTCCGGACACGTCGATGTGCCCGACGTCCAGGCCGGGCTGTCCAGCGCCGGGCATGACCGCGAAGGCACCGACCGGCAGCGGACTGCAATGCAGGGCGTACATCTCTTCTGGCGCCGCCCAGTTGAGGAGACCTGCGTCGATCATCGCGCGGGCGCCGTCGAGCGTCTCCTCGGCCGGTTGGAACACGAACACGACCCGACCGCTGAACCGGTGGCGCAGCCGTGAGAGCGTCTCGGCTATGCCCACACCGATCGTGGTGTGCAGGTCGTGACCGCAGAGGTGAGCCGCGCCGGGGACCTGTGAGGCGAACTCGCCGCCAGCAAGTTCGTCGGCGGCAACCGCGTCCATGTCGGCGCGGTAGGCAACGGTGGGGCCAAGGCCGGCGCCGTCCAGCACGGCCACCACCCCGTGGCCGCCGATTCCGGTCGACACGGACAGCCCCGCGGCGCGAAGCCGCTCAGCGACAGCGGACGCAGTGCGGCGTTCGTCGCCGGCCAACTCGGGCCACCGATGAAGATCGCGTCTCAACGCGATCAGATCGGCATCGAAGTGGACCGCGATCTGATCGATGACTGAAGCGTTCGGTACGGCCGTCATGCGCCGCACGATAGGACAGATCGTCCAAGAAGTGCCGTCCGTGCGGGAGCACCTAGAAAGGCCATGCCGCCACCGTTTCGCCGGGTCGTTCGATGGTCCGTTGGGGGCGCTCCGGGTTATCTCTGCTCGCCGTGCGGGGTCATCTGGAAGCTGACGAACCGCCAGCCGCTGTGGTCGTCGCGGCGCAGGATCTGGGTGGCTACGCCCGCGAGCGTGCGCTCACCGCCGTCGGGCGTGCGGATCAGGTTGGTGAGCGGCCCGGTGATGACCGCGACGTCGCCAATGAGCCGGATGAGCAGCTCGCCCCGGGTGATGTCGAGGTAGGGGCGGCGGTCGGCGGTGTGTTCCAGCAGCTGCGTCTTGGTGTGGGTGATGCCGTGCGCGTGTGTGTGCACGAGTGTGTCGTCGAAGAGCTCGTCGAGCGTGTCCAGGTCCACGTCGATGAGTGCTCGCTGCCGGCGCCGCTCGATGGCGTGTAGTTCGGTGGTCACCTGCTCGTCGGGTGGATGAACGGTAGTGCTCATACGGGCTCCCGGTGATTGGGCGACCTGTTCCGCGGCCATTCTCTGACATCTCTGGGTCGGCTGCCGGTCGCGCCAATCGGGGACATGAACTCGTCCCGGCGGCGACCGTAGCATCCGTCGACCCGATCGCCGTGGCTCGCACCTGGCCTGGGCAAACTCTCCGACCACAGCGGATCGGCACTCGGCGGTGTGCCCGGCCGGCCGGCGGCTGTAGGCGGGCGGGAAGGTGCGCGAGAAGGACACCGTCGCCGGTTCACGTGACTGCGCTGCCGCAGTCGGTGCTGCCTACCGTCCAACACAACAGTGGGCGAATGGGGGACGGACTCATGGACATCGGTGCGGTCGCGACGTTCGTCCGCGCGCTTCTCGTGATCATCCTGGTCGCCCGGCTACTGGGCCTGCTCTGCCGGCGGTTCGGGCAGCCGGAGGTGATCGGCGAGATCGTCGGTGGCATCCTGCTCGGCCCGACCCTGTTTCACGGCGTGCTCACCCGCGAGTTGTTTCCGGCCGAGATCCGCCCGGCGCTCGCGACGCTGTCGACCGTCGGGGTTTGCGTCTTCATGTTCCTCGTGGGGCTGCACGTGGCCGACGGCAGCCTGCGCGGGCAGGGCCGCATCGCGGTGGTGCTGTCGCTCGGCTCGATGGTCGTGCCGTTCGTTCTCGGCACCCTGTTCGCGATCGGCGTCGTGGGCGATCGGTCCGGCCGGACCGCGGTGCTGTTCTGCCTCTACATCGGAACGGCGATGTCGATCACCGCGTTTCCGGTACTGGCCCGGATTCTGACCGACCGCGAGCTGATCGACACGCCCATCGGCGGTCTGGCGCTCGCCGCGGCGGCGGTCGGGGACGTTCTCGCCTGGTCGATGCTCGCGGTCCTGGTCGCCTTCTCCCGGGGGGATACGCCGCCGTGGCGCGTGCTGCTCGTGCTGCCGTTCGTGGCGGTCCTTGTCGGGGTGGTACGGCCGCTGCTGGCCAGGCTGGCGGAGCGCCGGCCCGCCGCCCGGACTCGTGGAAGGGGCGCCCGGGTGAGCCTCGGCGCCGGCCTGGTGGTCGCGATCGCCGCCGCGCTGGTGCTGTCGTCCACGGCGACCTCGTGGATGGGGCTGCATCAGATCTTCGGCGCGTTTCTGCTCGGCGCGGTGATGCCCCGGGCGGGCGCCGCCACCCTGCGCGCGCGGGTACTGCCGTGGATCGAGCGGATCGACCGGACCGTGTTGCTGCCCCCCTTCTTCGTGGTCGCCGGTTTCGCGGTCGACCTGTCCGGGATGGACGGTCGGGAGTTGGGCCTGCTGCTGTTGATCCTGCTGGTCGCGATCGGCGGCAAGATGTCCGGCGCCTTCGGGGCCGCGCGGCTGGCCCGGGTGTCCACCCGGCACAGTGCCGCACTCGCCCTGCTGGTCAACACCCGGGGGCTCACCGAGCTGATCGTCCTGGCGGTCGGTCTCCAGATCGGCCTGCTCGATCAGCGGCTGTACTCGCTGATGGTCCTGATGGCGTTGGTCACCACGTTGATGCCGGGTCTGCTGCTGCCCTTCGTCTACCCGCGGTGGCGGGCGGCGCGGGACCGCGAGCCTCGGGCAGTCGCCGCGTTCGCACCACTGCTGGAGAAGGAGAAGATGCCATGAACCCGTTCGACGACCCGGAGGGCCGTTTCCTGGTGCTCGTCAACGACCAGGAGCAGCACTCGCTGTGGCCGAGCCGCCGGGCGGTGCCGGCCGGCTGGCGGATCGTGCACGGCGAGGACAGCCGGCAGGCGTGCCTGGACTACATCGAGCACCACTGGACCGACCTGCGTCCGCTCAGCGCCCGCTGAGCGGCTGCCGCTGGATCCGCACCGCCCGCCGAGAAGGGGCAGCCAGTGCTTGCGATTTCCGATTTCCTGGAAGAACTGCGCCGGGCCGGCGTCCAGCTGTGGCTGCAGGACGGCAGGTTGCGATACCGGCCGGCCGGCGCGCTCGACGGCGAGCGGCTGGCGGTGCTGCGCGAGCGGCGCGACGAGGTGATCGCCGCGATGCGCGCCGACCCGGCACCGGCGGCCCGGCCGGACACCATCCCGCTGTCCGAACACCAGCAGGGCATGTGGTTCCTCGAACAGATGGGCGTTCTGGGGCCGGCGTACAACCAGACGGCGCTGCATCGCATCACCGGCGACCTGAACGTGTCGGCGCTGCGGTCGGCGATCACGGAGATCATGCGGCGGCACGAGATCCTGCGGACCGCCTTCCCGGCACGCGACGGGATCGGCGTACAGGTGGTGGAACCAGCCGGCGATCCCCGCTTCACCTTCCTGGACGTGTCCGACCTTTCCGCCGCCGAGCAGGACCGGTGGTTGGACGAGCGGAAGCGGATGTACGCCGAGCACCGGTTCGACATCTCCGTGGCGCACAACTTCCGCACCGAGCTGATCCGCCTCGGCCCGGCCGAGCACGTGCTGGTCTTCCGCTCGTACCACCTGGTGATCGACGGGCCCTCGCACGCCAACCTCTACCACGAGCTACGCACGCTCTACACGGCGTACCGGACCGCAACCCCGTCCTCGCTGCCCGAGCTGACCATGCAGTACGCCGACTACGCACTGTGGCAGCACGGCCGGGACGGCGCCGAGGCGAAGCGGCACATGGACTACTGGAAGGAGCGGCTGGCCGGCGCGCCGCACACCTTCGACCTGCCGACCGATCGACCGCGGCCGGCCGTCGCCGAACTCGCCGGCGACATGGTCGAGGTGCCGGTGCCCGCCGAGGTGGCCGACGCGCTGCGCCGGCTGGCCCGGCGGGAGGAAGCCACGCTGTTCATGGTGCTGCTGGCGGCCTTCCACACGCTGCTGTACCGGTGGAGCGGGCAAACCGACGTCAGCGTCGGGATGATCGCCGACGGGCGGGCGCACCCGGACGTCGCCGCCAACATCGGCCACTTCGTCAACCCGGTCGTGCTGCGGGCCGATCTCGCCGGGCAGCCGACCTTCGCCGGTCTGCTCCGCCAGCTCCGGCCCCGGCTGCTCGAAGCCCTGGAGCATCGGCACGTGCCGTTCGACCGGCTGGTGGCCGAGCTCCGGCCGCAGCGGGACCTGGCGGTTCAGCCGCTGTTCCAGGTGCTGTTCACCTACCTGGTGGCCGAGCAGTTCGACCTCCTCGACGGGCTGACCGTCACGCAGATCGAGCCGGACGAACGCAAGGCGATGTTCGACCTCACGCTGCACGCCTGGGAGACCGCGGCGGGGGACCTGCACGTAGGCATGGAGTACCAGACCGCGCTGTTCGAGCGCGCCACCATGGAACGGCTGGCCGGCTACCTGGTCACCCTGCTCGCCGGGGTGGTCGCCGCGCCCGACGTACCGATCGACGACCTGCCCCTGATGTCCGCCGCGCAGCGGCACGAGGTCCTCGAGGTCTGGAACGACACGGCCAACCGGTTCGACGACGGCAGCTGCCTGCACCAGCTGATCGAGCGGCAGGTCGCCGCCACGCCGGCCGCCACCGCGGCGGTGTTCGACGGCCGGGCGCTGACCTACCGCGAGCTGGACGAGCGGGCGAACGCCCTGGCCTGGCACCTGCGCAAGCTGGGCGTCGGCCCCGACGAACGGGTCGGCATCGCGCTGCACCGGTCGCTCGACATGGTGGTCGCCAACCTGGCGGTGCTCAAGGCCGGCGGGGCCTGTGTCCCGATCGACCCGACCTACCCGATCGCCCGCCAGCAGCTGATCGCCGAGGACGCGGCCTTGCGGCTGCTGATCCGTGCTCAGAGCGGACCGGACGGGGCCACCGAGCCGGCGCCGGTGCTGGCGCTCGACGCGTTCGGCGCGCCGGCCAGCGCCATCAGCCCGCCGAACCTGGCCGACCCGGACAACATCGCCTGGGTGCTCTACACCTCCGGGTCCACCGGCCGGCCCAAGGGCGTGGCCATGTCACACCGGGCCCTGCACAACCAGGTGCAGTGGCAGCAGCGCCAGGGCTCCGGCGGCCGCGGACGCACGCTGCAGTGGGCCGCGCTCAGCTTCGACATCTTCTACCAGGAGATGGTGACCACGCTGTCGGTCGGTGACACGCTCGTCCTGGTCAGCGAGGAGGTCCGGCACGACTTCGAGCGGTTGCTCGACGTCATCGAGGAACAGCGGATCGAGCGGATCTTCATGCCGTTCGTGGCCCTGCGGGGACTCGCCGAGCTGGCCGTGCGGCTCGACCGGATCCCGCGGTCGCTGCGCGCGGTGCTCACGGCGGGCGAGCAGCTCCAGGCCACCCTGGCGATCCGGGCCTTCTTCGAACAGATGCCGAGCTGCACGCTGTTCAACCAGTACGGACCGATCGAGGTACACCTGGCCACCTCCCACCAGCTCGACCACAACCCCGTGGAGTGGCCGGCGCTGCCGCCGATCGGCCGGCCCTTCGACAACGTGCGGACGTACGTGCTCGACGCCGACCTGCGGCCGGTGCCGCCCGGGGTGGCCGGCGAGCTGTTCGTCGGCGGCATCGCGCTGGCCCGCGGCTACCTGGGCCGCCCGGAGATGACGGCGGAGCGGTTCCTGCCCGACCCGTTCGGCACGGGCACCCGGGTGTACCGCACCGGCGACCGGGTCCGCTGGAACGCCGCCGGCCAGCTGGAGTTCATCGGCCGCTTCGACGACCAGGTGAAGATCCGTGGGTTTCGGGTGGAGGTCGCCGAGATCGAGGCGGTTCTCACCGGCCACCCCGGGGTGCGGGAGTGCGCCGTCGCCGCCCACTGGTACGGCGTCGGCGACCGGCGCCTGGTCGCCTACGTCGTGCCGGACTCGGACGCCCCGCCGGCCGCCACCGAGCTCCGCGCCTTCCTGGCCGCCCGCCTGCCGGACTACATGGTGCCGGCTGCCTACCAGACGGTGACGGAGCTGCCGCGTACGCCCAGCGGGAAGCTGAGCCGGCGGCTGCTGCCGCGGCCGGACGACGAGGCCGAGTGGGCCGGCGCGGCCGAGTACGAGCCACCGGGCACGCCGCTGGAGGAGCACATCGCCGCGATCTGGGCCGAGGTGCTGGCCGTGCCCCGGGTCGGCCGGCGGGACAACTTCTTCGAACTGGGCGGCCATTCGCTGCTGGCGGTCGCCGTCGTCACCCGGCTCACCGAGGTCACCGGGCGGAAGGTCACCCTGCGTACCCTCTTCGAGGCGCCGACCGTGGCCGACCTCGCCGGCCGCCTGAGCGACGCCGAGCCGCGATGACCGGGCCCGTGCGGCAGCCGTCCGCGTACTGCCGGGCCTGCCCGATCCGGCGGTTCCGGGTGGGCGCGTTCGACGTCGAGGCCCGGCCGAAGTCGTCGACCCGCTTCGACCGGGAGAAGGGGGTCCGCACCATTCCGGAGTCGGGCGTCCCGGTCTGCGTGCACCCGGACCGGATCGGTGTGCCGCCGGGGGCGTACGCGAGCGCCAGCACGCCGCTGCCGTACCTGTGGCGGCTCTGGCTGAGGATCCGGCTGGCCGTCTCGAGCGGCGCGCGGCCCCGCTGACCGGCCCTGCCGTCCCCTGTGGACCGGTGCCTCACCGGACACCGGTCCACAGGGGACGGACGTGGTCAGCCGTGCTGGCCGCTCGCCTTGTCGACGTGGTCGTCCTCGAGCCCCATGGCGAGCTGGATCCAGGCCGCCGCGCAGGACCGTGCCAGCGAGCCGAGGTTGAGCCGGGAGTGCGGCGGGATACGGCGCAACGAGAGCGGGATCTCGTCGGGCAGCAGCACCCGCGGACCGAGCCAGCGCAGCAGCATCCGGCCGGACTCGGTGTAGCGCAGGGACGGGTCCCGCTGGATGGTCTCGAGCAGCGACCGCAGCTCGTCGGAGGGATCGGCCTCCGGCAGCTTCACGGTCATCTGCCGGTTCACCGCCCGGTCGGCGCGCTCCGGCCGGGTCCGCCGGTCCAGTACCGGATCCTCGCCGGCCCGTAGGCGCGCCCGGACACTCCGCGCGGTCTCCACCGAGATGCCGGCATCCTGTGCGATCCGGCGCAGGGTCGCGTCCGGGTGGATGGCGATCAGCTCGGCTGCTGCCCGCCGCCCGGCCGCCCCGTTGATCGGGCGGACCCGGCCGTCCCGGCCGACCCGCGCCTCCACCGACGGGCCGTCGAGCTCGCGGCGCAGCGATCCGACGGTCTTCGCGGCCAGACCGGCGGTGAAGCCGATGGCCCGGTCGGACAGCCGCGGGTGGGTGCGGATGATCCGGACCGCCGCGGCTCGCCGATCGGCGATCGTGAGGGGCATGCCGTGCGACACGTTGAGCCGGACGGCGAGCAGGAACGCCTCGTCGCCGTCGCCGTCGAACAGCTTCGCGGAGATCTCCGGCTCGCCGCGCAGCCGGGCGGCGGTGAGCCGGTGCATGCCGTCGATCACGCGCATCGTCGTACGGTGCACCACGATCGGTGGCAGGTCCGCCTCCGTCTGCGCCAGCGACCTCGCGTGCGCCATGTCCACGCCCGCGGACCGCGGCGAGTCGGCCTCGCGGACGGCGGAGATCGGCAGCCGCACGACGGCGCTGTCCCAGGCCGAGGCCGGCTCCGCGGACGGCTCCGCACCGGCGGAGGATCGGGGTTCGTCTGGGGATTGAGAGATGTCGACCGGCACTGGATCAGCCCCCGTTCCTTGTCACGGCCTCGGTTGTCGAGCGAAGACGCACGGTCTTCGATCATCCTGACCACGCGGCCGGACGTGCGGGACTCACCTGTTTTGGGGTCAACGGCTCACTCGGGAGTCGTCTGGTCCGGGTCGGCCTCCGCGAGGCCTCGCCGAGCCGGACCGGGCGAAGTGCGCAGGAATCCCAGGCGGCGTACCTCCTCCACGCCGCCGGCCAGTGGGACCGGACCGCCGCCGCGGGCCAGGGTGGCGAGAAACTCGTGCCGCGGTACCGGTCCGGCGCCGAGCCGCTGGTTCCGTTCGCTGTCCCACTCGACGTCCAGCAGCGTCACGCCGGTGCCGGCCAGCCGGTGCTCCATGTCGAGCAACGCCACCTTCGAGGCGTTGGTCTGCCGGTGGAAGCAGGTGTCCAGGGAGAACACCGTGCCGGTGCCGACACCGACGGCGCCCCCCACCAGCTCGTCGCCGTCCCACACCTCGACGCTGTGGGCCCAGCCCAGCTTGTGCAGCTCCACCATGCACTCGCACAGCTCGTCGGTCAGCCACTCGGGAGTACGGTTCCGGCGGCATTCGGCGAGCACCTGGTCGAAGCCCTGGTTCGCGGTGGTGGTCCATTGCAGCCGGTTGCGCAACAGCCTCATGAGGCTGCGCGGCTTGGTCAACCGCCCGTACGGGACGACCGGTCGCGGGTCCGGGGACCACCAGGTCAACGCGTACGGATCGGGCAGCGGCGAGTCGAGCACCACGGTCGTCCCGGCGGCCACCGAATCCTCGTACAGGAAGTGATTCACCTCGATTTCGGCCGCTGATGCCGCCGGCATCGGGTAGGTGCCGTGCCGGTAGCCGCCGAGCACCGTGGCCGGCTCGATCCGGCCACCGATCGCGACCGGCACGTCGACCGGGGCACTATCCATCGCAAGTCCGTCCCAGACGCATCCCTCGCAACGAAACACATCCAGATTCTGGCCTCAGACCAGCGACTGACGGGAGCCCTCGATGACCGTACCCACGACAACGGGCACCTTCGGCGCGTCGGCGCGATGGCTGCGCCGGCCACGCCCGTGTCACGACCCGTCGGCCCGCCTCGTGTGCCTGCCGCACGCCGGCGGCACGGCCAGCGCCTACGCCCCCTGGGCCGCCCGGCTGCCGGCCCGGGTCGAGCTGATCACCGTGCAGTACCCCGGCCGGCAGGATCGGCTGGCCGAGCCCTGCGCGCGGTCCGTACCGGAGATCGCCGATGCGCTCGTCCCGGCGCTCGCGCCCTACGCCGACCGGCCGCTGTACCTGTTCGGGCACAGCATGGGCGGCCTCGTCGCCTACGAGGTCGCGACCCGCCTGGAGGCCGGCGCCGGGCCGGATCCGGCCGGCCTGTTCGTCTCCGGCCAGCTCGCCCCGCACCGGTCCATGCCATCCCCGGAGGCACTCGACGACGCCACCGTCGAGGCGGAGGCCCGGGCGTCCGGCTGGAGCGATCCGATGGTGTTCGACCACCCGGAACTGCGCGAGCTCGTGCTGCCGGCGCTGCTGGCCGACGTCCGGGCGGTGCTGTCCTACCACTGCGGCGATCCGGTGCGGCTGCGGTGCCCGATCGTCGCCTACGCGGGCAGCGGCGACCCCGGCGACGTGCCGGCCGAGCTGTCCGCCTGGGGTGAGCTGACCTCCGGCCCGGCCGCCTGGCGGCGGTTCGACGGCGACCACTTCTACCTCCAGTCCCAGGAAGCCGAGCTGATTGCCGACATCCTGGCCCGGATGTCTAACTGATGAGCGTCGTCAGTTGGACGCCAGTGAGTGAAGGGGGAGGACTGTGGGCGATTCGGATCTCGCCGAGCGGCACCGCTTCGCGCCGGACATCCTCGCCGCGGTCCGGGCGGCGTCCCGGCCGGACAACAGGCACGGCCCGCTCGAGGCCGTCGAGCACTGGACCTGGATCGCCTTCTGGTGCGCGACCTCGGTGCTGACGTGGCGGCACGCCCCCTGGTGGCTGGCCGTGCCCGTGTACGTCGTGGCGGTGTTTTTCATCGGCGGCCGCCAGCGGGCCGTCGCCGGCATGCTGCACATGGCCACGCACCGGGCGTTCATGGCCAACCACCGGGTCGGCAGCGTGATCGGCGCGGTCCTCGGCGGATACCCCGTGCTGCAGAGCTACACCGGCTACCGGGCCTCGCACCTCGGCGAGCACCACGGCCGGCTGGGCGATCCGGACCGGGACCCGGACTACCGCCAGTACCGGGACAACGGGCTGTGCGGAGACAACCTGAGCCGCCGGGCGCTGCGCCAGTACCTGTGGCGCGTCGTGACGCCGCGGTCGACCGCCTCGTACGTGCTCTACCTGCTGCGGCACCGCATCATGACAGCCGGCGAGCGCCCGGCCGAGCGAGTGCTCCGGGTGATCCTGCTGGCGGCGGTGCTCGCCTGGGCCGTCCTGGGCGGCTGGTGGCCGTGGTTGCTGCTGCTCTGGTTCGTACCGCTCGTCACCACGCAGGTGTGGATCGGCGCGGTGGCCGAGCTGATGGAGCACTTCCCGCTCCTCGAGACGGCCCCCCGGACGGACATCTACATGTCCTGGAACCGGGTGTACGGACTGGGCACCCGGTTCCTGCTGGGGGAGAAGGACGGCGAGGGCTTCCACCTGGTCCACCACCTGTTCCCCCGAACGCCGATGTGGCGGCTGCGCGAGGTCGACGCGATCCTGCGCCGCGACCCGGTGTACGCGGCCCTGCCCCGGCTCGGCGGTGCCCTGGGCGGCCTGGAGCAGATCTACCGGTCACTACCCCTGCAGCGGGACCGCACCGGTGCCGCGCTCGTCGGCGCATGACGGCCACGGTGGTCGTGGTCTACACGGCCGGTGCCGCCACCCCGCTCGAACTGGCCGCCGACGCCGAGGGCTACGACCTGCTGTTCGCCGCGCCCGTCGGCGCCCTGCCGGACGGATTGACCGAGCTGCTGGCGGCGGTCGGTGAGGTCGTCGACGTGACCGACGAGGCGGCCGGAGCCGCCGTGCTCGCGGCCCGCCGGCCGGACGGCATCGTGGCGTTCTCCGATCCCGACCTGCCGCTTGCCGCGCGGCTGGCGTCCCGGCTCGGCCTGCGGTACCACTCGGAGAGCGCGGTGCTCGCCGCCACCGACAAGCACGTCCAGCGGCAGCGGCTTCGCGAGGGGGGGCTCCGGGTGCCGCGAATTCGCGTGCTCGACCGGCCCGACCAGGTGCTGGAAGCCCTCGCCGCGGTGGGCACGCCGGCGGTGTTCAAGCCGGTTCGGGGCGCGTCCAGCCGGCACACGTACCGCCTGGACGGCCCGCAGGACGCGCTGCGGTACGCCGCCGACGCGTTCGCCGCGGGTGACGCCGACCGGTTCGTGGTCGAGGAGATGCTGGTCGGCTGCCCCTCGGTCGCCGGTCCCGACCTCGGCGACTACGTGTCCGTCGAGATGCTGCTGTGGCGCGGCACGGTCGCCTACCAGATGCTCAACTCGCGGCTGCCGCTGAAGGACCCGTTCCGGGAGAGCGGCTTCTTCGTGCCCGGCCTGCTGCCCGCGGCGGCCGAGGCGGAGGTCTACCGGGTCGCCGAGGCGGCTTGCCGGGCGCTCGGCCTGGAGGACGGCTGGACGGACGTCGAGCTGAAGCTGACTGCCGACGGGCCCGTGGTGATCGAGGTGAACGCCCGCCTGGGCGGCTACGTGGCCACGCTGCTCTACCGGTCGTACGGCGTGGAAGCGGTCCGGATGGCGTTCGACGTGGCCGCCGGCCGCCGGCCGGTGGCGCCGACCGGCGGGCCCTCCGCGGTCGCGTTCTGCTACCAGATCCTGCCCCCGGTCGGCGACTGGCGGCTCGCCTCCTGGGGCGGCGTGGCCGGTCTCGCGGACCGCTCGGACATCCTCTCGGTCGTCCTCATCGCCGCGCCCGGCGACCGGGTCGACTGGCGACAGGGCACCCAGGGCACGATCGGTGTGGTGGAGGGCGTGGTCGAGCGACCGGAGGCGGTGCTCACCGCGGTCCGCGCGATCGAGCGGACGATCGCCGACCAGGTGGTCTTCAGCCCGGCGTGATCGGCACGCGCGGCGCCGCCGGCCGTGCCTGACGCACCGCGCCGGCGACGGCGTCAACCGGCCGAGTTCTGCCAGTAGCTCTGGCGTCCCCGCGACCAGGACCGGCGCATCGGATCACGCAGGACCCGGGTCACCAGGCCGGCCGGGATCACGAGCAGGACATAGGCGATCGTGAGCAGGGCTTTGCGCATCAGGGATCCATTCGGTGCGGGAGGCGGGTGCGGTCAGTCGAGGGGCACTTCGGCACGCCAGTCCAGCTCCTCTTTCCACTCGGGCTGGTCGGACTTCTGCAACAGGAATCCGCCGAGCGCGAGCACGTCGATGTCGGTCCGCATGAAGCACGTGTAGGCCTCGTGCGGCGTGTTGACGATCGGCTCGCCGCGGACGTTGAACGACGTGTTCACCACGACGCTGCTACCGGTTTGCTGCTTCAGCGCGAGGAGTAGTTGATGGTACGGAGGGTTGTCCCGGCCGCGGACGGTCTGCACGCGCGCGGAGTAGTCCACGTGCGTGACCGCCGGGATCACCGACCGGGGCACCTTGAGCAGATCGAGACCGGTGCGGCCGGAATCCGCCTCGACGGCGAGGCGAGCCGCCTCGGCGACCGGCGCGACCACGAGCATGTACGGGCTGTCCTGCGGAAGGTCGAAGAAGTCCTTCGCGTCGTCGGCGAGCACCGACGGCGCGAACGGACGGAACGACTCCCGAAACTTGATCTTCAGATTCATCACCGACTGGGTCCGCGGATCGCGCGGGTCGCCGAGGATCGACCGCGCGCCGAGCGCACGCGGGCCGAACTCCATCCGGCCCTGGAACCAGCCCACGACCTTCCCCGCCGCGATCGCCTTCGCGACCTCGGCGGCCAACTCCGCCGGCTCGAGCCGGCGGTGCGGGATCCCGCCCGCCGTCAGGTAGGCGGCGATCTGGTCGTCGCTGTACGCAGGTCCCAGCAGCGATCCGGACATCCCGTCGAGTCCGGTGCCGACGTGGGCGCGCTCGGCGCCCCGGTCGACCGCGACCGCGAGCGCCGCGCCCAGCGCACCGCCGGCATCGCCCGCCGCGGGCTGGACCCAGATCTCGTCGAAGACGGAGTTGGCGATGATCCTTCCGTTGGCGACGCAGTTCAGGGCGACACCGCCGGCCATGCACAGCCGTGACTCGCCGGTCAGCGCGCGTGCGGTCCGCGCGAGCCTGAGCACGACATCCTCGGTCACCAGCTGCACGGACGCGGCCAGGTCGAACTCGCGCCGGGTCAGCTCTGCCTCGGGCTCCCGGCGCGGACCGCCGAACAGCTTCTCGAAGCCGCGACCGGTCATCACCTGGCCGCGCATGAACTCGAAATAGCGCATGTTCAGGCGGAAGGAGCCGTCCGGCTTGACGTCGATCAGCCGCTCGCGGATCAGGTCGGCGTACCGGGGCTCGCCGTAGGGCGCGAGGCCCATCAGCTTGTACTCACCGGAGTCGACCTTGAACCCGCAGAAGTAGGTGAAGGCCGAGTAGAGCAGGCCGAGCGAGTGCGGGAACCGGATCTCGACCAACGGCTTCAGCCGGGTGCCCTGCCCGTGCCAGATCGAGGTGGTCGCCCACTCGCCGACACCGTCGATGCACAGCACGGCGGCCGACTCGTACGGGCTGACGAAGAACGCCGACGCCGCGTGCGACTCGTGGTGGCGCCGGCAACTGATCTCCGGCACCGGGCCCAGGGCCAGTCCCTCGAGCTCGCGGCGGACGACGTCGAGGATCCGCCGCTTCGACGTCCACCAGCCGGGCAGGGTGTCCCGGAACGAGGCCAGCCCGAACGGGACCGCGCCCAGATACGTCGCCAGGACGCGGCGGAACTTCAGCGCCGGGTCCTCGTAGTAGGCGATCGCCGACACGTCCGCGAGCGTGGCACCGGCCTCGCCGAGCGCATACGCGACCGCGCGGGCCGGGAACGCCGAATCGTGGCGGCGGCGGGTGAAGCGCTCCTCCTGTGCGGCCGCGACGGGCCGGCCGTCGCAGACGAGCGCCGCCGCACTGTCGTGATAGTAGGCGGAGATACCGAGGACCAGGTCAGACATGCGATGGCACCTCAATTCGTGCTCGGCGAGCCGCGTTGCGTGCCCAGAATCCGGATGGTGGGTTCAGTGAGCGGTATCCGGCCCGAATCCGGTCCCAGGCGCCCGCGCGAGCCGTCGGCGCCTGCTGCGCCAGGTATCCGTCGATGGTGTCGGCTGCCCAGGCGGAGTGCCCGGTCGCGACGTTGTCGATGGTGTTGTGGATGTCGACGAACACGGTGCTGAAGCCGTATTCCTTGAGCGCCTGCCGGGCGCGGCGGTAGCTGCCGCCGACACCGGACAACTCCATCGCCAGGTTCAGGCCGAGGATCTCCGCCTCGAACGTGCGCGGAAACCGGCCGATCGCCAGCCAGTAGACCGGCAGTGCGAACGATCGGTCCCGCAACCCGGGCCAGGCCGCGAACTCCGCCGACCGGGTCGGTGGCAGGTCGACACCCATCTCCCGCAACACGTTGCGGTAGATCAGCGGATGGTTCAGGCTCAGGTCGCCGTTTCCGAGTTCGTCCCAGTAGGTCGCGAACAGGAAGTGCCCGCGCTCGGAGGAGGCGAGCTGATAGTCGGTGTAACCGGCCAGCCAGGCACCGTCGATGAGGGTGAGCGGCGCCAGTTGCAGGGTCGAGTCGATCAGGTCGGCGCGTTCCGGCAAGGGATCGCCCAGGCCGTGATGGAACTCGTTGTTGTGCAGGTCGTGCTGGTCGAGCAGCCACGGCCGCAGGCCGTCCGCCGGTGGCTCGGCCGGTAGCGGCTGGGTGGACCGCTTCATGCCGTGGCGGGAGCGGGCGAGCCACGCTTCGACGTATCGCAGCGCGTACCGGCGGGTGGCCGGCGTGATGGTGCGCCGCAACAGATATGTGTACGCCTGCCGTACGTTCGCGGGAGCTTCGCCGTCATCGCGGGCGCTGTCCGGGGCCGGCCGAAGCACGATCCTGCGGGACTGATGGGTGGGCGGCCGGCGCCGTGCCCGCTCCGCGGGGTCGGCCGGCAGCGCGTCGATCCACCGCTTGATCGTGTCCAGGTCGTCGTCCGGGAACACCCGGAACATCGGGCCCTTCTCCGACACCAGCCCGCCGGTCAGGCGGCTCGCCTCGGACCTGCCCGGCCGGACGAGGCGATTGTTCGCCAGCGCGGTCAGGAACGGGATCGGGTCGGTGCGCGCCTCGCCGAGCCACTCCTGCAGTGATCGGCCCTGCACGACGAACCGGTCGTGATAGGCCGCCGCCTCCCGGGCCCGGGACCGCACCAGCTCCGCCATCTCGAAAGCCGGATCGCGAGCGGCGTCGAGCTCCTGGTACACCTCGTCGCACCAACTCCGTAGCGCGGCGAACGCCCAGGCGAAGCCGCGCCCGATCGCGGTCGCGGCCGTACCGGCCGATTCGGCGAACGCGGCCGCCACGGCACGAGCGTCCTCGACCGCCGGCGGCCGGTCCGGCGTGCGCGCGCGGCTCGGATCCAGCGCGACCCAGTCGATCGCGTGCGGAAGCCGGTGCTGGACACCGGCGAGCGGCGGGAGCATGCCGACCTCACGCAAGCAGAGGTCAAGACCGATGATCTCGCCCTGGTACACGTCCGGACGCCGGCTCATCGTCAACGCGACGGCCGGCAGGTAGAAGGACTGGTCGGCGATCCGGCGGTCTTGCGCCAGCCGGCTCGCCGGGTGCGCGTGCACGGCCACCCGGAGGTGCTGCATGAGAGCGAGGTAGGCGCTCCCTCGCGACGCCCGCGGATGACCGGCGCCGACATCGCCCGCGAACAGCGCGAGCACCCGCATGGTGACCGCTTCCTCGGCGTTGCCCGGCTCGCTCATCCATTGCAGCCAGGCACCCGACAGCGAGGCCAGGGGTGCGCACGCGAGTGTCGCCCGGCGGACGAGTACGTCGACACAGCCCTCGCGCTCCGCGGTGGCGAAGAGTGCCGCGAAGCGCGATCGTTGCGTGGCGGCCCACGCGGAGACCGATGGGCCGAGGTCGGCCGGCGGGACCCGCGGACCGCGATCGTGGTCGGAGGCGCGGTCCAGCTCCGCGACGATCGCGGGCCGGAGAGCGTCGGGGAGAGGCGTGCTCTCCGGGTCGCACGCCCGCGCGAACACCGTCCGGACCGACAGCGCTGCCGGATCGTCGTCTGCCGCCTGATCAGAACATCGGATAGATGGATGCATCGCGCTTCTTCCTCTTCTTACGTCGAAAGAGCTTGGCTATCGCTCTGCGCAGAAACGCCACGGCGAAATCACCTCCCCTTGCCGGCGAGTCGACGTCCGTGCCTCACGACAGCTCGAGGCTTTCGGCGAGCAACTCCGCGACGATGTCGTAGCCGTCGTCGTTGCAGTGCCCGCGATCGACGAAGAGCCAGTCCGACGGACCTACCACCGTGGCGAGCCGGGAGACCATGTCGACGAACGGGATGCCCTTGCGCGCGCAGCCCGCGCCCAGGGCCGCCGCGTAGGCGGCTCCGGTCGCGATGCTTCCGACAACGCCGTAGCGCTCCTCCCAGGTCCCGTACTCGGAGAGCTGGTCGAACTCGTCGAACAGCAGCTTCTCCTGGGGGGCCGGCTCCTCCCGGAGCCAGGTGGCCAGCGGCTGCAGGACGTAGCTCACCCGGGCGCCGGTCGCGGCGGCCATCACGAGCCAGCTGTCGAGGTGCCGCATCGTGAGGTCGACGGCGGACTCGATCATGGCCGCCGGCGTCGGGCGGACCTCCGTCGCCGACGGCTGGGTCGGGTACGGCGGCGGCTTCGGTCCGGTCCGCCACCGCGGACCCTTGACCGGCTTCGCGTACCGTTTCCGCAGTTCCTGCATCTTCTCGAAGTACTCGTTGCAGAAGAAGAACGGGCCCTGTCCCTGGAGCTGCAAATCGGTGAGCTGCGCCATGACGAGGTTGTTGAAGCCGCTGAAGATGACGATTTCGTCGACCGGCGGAAGCAGGTGCCGGTAGAGCATGAACAGCATCAACTCCTGGGTGGAGTTGAAGTAGGGGGCGCCGAAGTTGAGCCAGGGCCGCGACGGCGCGTGTTTCATCCAGAGCCGGGAGGCGAGCGTGGCCCCGTCGTTCGTGGCGCCGTAACCCAGCGACCCCGAACCACCCACCAGCAGGCGGACCGGCCCGTCGAGCCGGTCTCCTCCGACGGACGCCCGACCGCTCGGACCGTGGGACATCCGGAATCCGAACTGGTCGGTGTTGATGGCGGCTGATCGGAAGTTCGGCCGATTGAAATACATCAGATAGGGGAGATAGATCATTTCCCCGCGGTCCAGAAAATCGAGATATTCGGATATCTGGGGCGTCAACAGCTCGCTCTGCCGCACCACGATGGGCCCTCCTTCGCTCGTCACCGTTCAACGCGACGTCGGCTTCGCACGGCGGGTCACGGTGCACGGCAGTGAGGCAAAACCGGCCGGAATTCCTGCCAAGAAACCTAGCGCCGTGCCATTGGGGCGCGGTGTCCCGTAAAACGGCTCCGCACCGCGCCGGCGCTGCGCGGCCACCCCGGCGGACGGCCGGCGATGTGCTAGCCTCGGATGCGCTTTGAACCGCAATGACCTGTATCTCTCGACATGGGGGCGCGCGGTGGCAGACAACGTGGCTGGGGGAGTCTCGCTGCGGACTCTGCGGGAGGACGACCTCCCGACGATCTTCGAGATCCAGCTCGACGACACCGCCCGGCACCTGGCCGCCTTCACCGACGAGACCACCCGGGATCGCGACGCCTACCTGCAAAAGCACCGGAAGTTCCTGGCTAACGACGCGATGATCATGAAGGCCGTCGAGATCGGCGGCGAAGTCGTCGGCAGCGTGGGCGCCTACCCGGTCGAGGGCGATATCGAAGTCACCTACTGGATCCGGAAGGACTGGTGGGGCCGGGGCGTGGCCACCGCGGCCGTCGCGGCGTTGCTCGACGAGGTGACGGTCCGGCCGCTGCACGGCCGGGTCGCCGAGGACAACCTCGGCTCCGTTCGGGTGCTGGAGCGCAACGGGTTCGTTCTTGTCGGCAGCGAGGACTCGTTCGCCGGCGCGCGCCAGGCGACCATCACAGAGTTGATCTTCAAGCTCTCCGACTGACGGGTCGGCGATCCCCGGGCGCCCCGGCTGGGGCGGCCCGCGAGTGACGCTGCCTACGCCCGGCCGGGCCCTCGACCGCTTCCGCCGCGCCATGGCCGAAACCACCGTCATCATCGACGACGGCGCCACCAACGGATGGTCCGCGTAGCGGGCCGGGCGCCGCGTCGCCGGTTCACGTGACTGCGCTGGTAGGGCAGGCGCTGCCTACGGTCGATCGGACGGTCACGAGCGACGAGCGGCATTCGCCAGGGTCGAACCGCCTGACGGATCGTGCCCGCCGAGGGCAGCCGGCAGGCGTGCCCGGGCTACGTCGAAGAGCACTCGGGAAGGTGATGGTGAAATGGTCGACGGTAAGCCCCGGCGGTTATGGCGCAACAGTCCGGCCGACGCCATCCTGCTCGGGATCTGCATCGCGCAGTTCGCCGGCACGATCGCGCTGGCCGCGCTGACGCCGGGCGGGCTGTGGCCGCGGCTCGGCTCGGCGATCCTGGTCGCCGCCATGATGACGTACTCGCTGATCGTGGTTTCGCACCTCTTCGTGCACCAGCCCTGGTTCACCGACGACCGGCTGAACGCGGTCGTGTCGATGGTGAGCTCGGCGAACATCGCGCAGTCGGTGCAGGCGTACCACCTGAGCCACGTCCGCAACCACCACCGGTACAACAACGACCGCAAGCGCGACGGGACCACCGCCGACCTCAGCTCCACCTACCGGTACAGCCGGGACGACGAGCACGCACCGCTCTGGCGGTACCTGGCCTGCAGTCTCGCCGCCTCGATCCAGGAGTACGCGGGCACCTGGGCATCCCTGCGCCGGTTGTGCGGAGTCGGCCCGCAGGAGGCCACGCTGCGAGGGCTGGCCGCCCGGCACCCGGGTCGGCGCGCGGCCGAGCTCGCCCAGATCCGCTACGACCGGCTCGCGCAGCTGGCCTTCACCGTGCTGCTCGCCGTCCTGTCCTGGCAGTGGGTGCTGCTGTGCTACCTGCCCGCGGTGGCGGTGGCATTCACCTTGGTCAACGTCCAGAACTACTACCGGCACTTCGGCGCGGAGCCGGACAGCCGGTACGCGAACTCGGTGAGCCACTACGGCCGGCTGTACAACCGGCTGACCTTCAACGACGGATACCACCAGGAGCACCATCTGCGCCCCGCGACGCACTGGAGCCGGCTCCCCGAGGTCGCGGCGCAGTATCAGCAGCGGCTCGACGAGGCCGGTCGCGTCGTGTCCCCGGTGCCGGCCATGGTCGGCTTCCTGGACACCGGTCGCATCGCCGAGCGCTCGTCAGCGACCCTGCCCGCCGGATGAGCCGGGCAGGCGGTCGAGGAGGGAGCGGTACGTGAGGAATCTCGGCACGCCGGACGACCCGTACGACGTGATCGGACTGGGCTTCGGACCATCGAACATCGCGCTCGCGATCGCCGCCCAGGAGATCGTGCCGGATCGCAGATGCCTGTTCCTGGAGCGCTCCCCGGACACGCGCTGGCACGAGGGCATGCTCATCGACGGTGCCCGGATGCAGATCTCCTTCCTCAAGGACCTGGTGTCCTTGAGGAACCTCGCCAGCCCCTTCACCTTCCTCCAGTACGAGAAGGCCAAGGGACGGCTGGAGAAGTTCGTGAACCTCGCCGAGTTCCGGCCGACCCGGCTGGAGTTCCAGGACTACCTGCGGTGGGTCGCCGCGCAGTTCGGCGGCATGGTGCGCTACCGCTCCGCGGTCCGCGCGGTGACCCCGGTCCGCGACGACGACGGCGCGCTGTCGCTGTTTCGGGTGACCGCGACCGACACCGCGACCGGCGAGGTCGTCGAGTACCACGCCCGCAACATCGTGCACGCGCTCGGCGGTGTACCCCGCGTGCCGGACGCGGTGACGCTCGGCCCGACGGTGGTGCACTCCAGCGCGTTCCTGTCCACGGTCCCTGGGACGTTCACCGACCACGACCGCGAGTGGGAGTTCGCGGTCGCCGGCGACGGGCAGAGCGCCGGCGAAATCACCCACTACCTGCTGGGCCGGTACCGCAACGCCCGCGTCCACCTGATCCTGCCCGGGTACTCGCTGCGCGCCACCGACAACAACCCGTTCGCGAACGAGCAGTTCTTCGAGGCCAACGCCGACGACTTCTACTCCCGCAACGAGGCGAACCGGCGCGACTACGCCGCCAGCCTGCGGACCACCAACTACGGCGTGGTGGAGGAAGGTTTTCTCGACGACCTGTACCGGCTGGTCTACGCCGACGAGGTCCGCGGCCGCACCCGGCTCGTGGTGCACGACGGCTCCCGGCTGACCCGGGCCGGGGCCGACGGCGCGGGCATCCGGATCGGGGTCGACAGCCGCTTCGGCGGCGGGTCCCGCGTGCTCCGTGCCGACGGCCTGGTGCTGGCCACCGGGTACCGGCGCGAACTGGACCCGGCGATGTACCGCGAGGTCCTGCCCTACCTGGACACCGACGGCGACGGCCGGCCGGTGGTCTCCCGGGATCACCGGGTGCGTGCCACCGAGGAGCTGACCTGCGGCCTGTACGTGCAGGGCTTCGCCGAGGCGACGCACGGGCTCGGCGACACGCTGCTGTCGCTGCTGCCCTTCCGGTCCAAGCAGATCATCACGGCCATCGCCAAGGACGGTGGGTCGCTGGCCCGCGCGGTCCCGCCGGCGCGGCACGACGCCGAGCCGGACACCGCGACGCTGGTGGCGCTGATCGACCGGTGCGGATCCGGCACGCTGGTGAGCGCCGGTCCGGGGGAGTTCCCGGTCGCCACCCGGCTGCCGCTGGTGCTGGATCGCGACCGCGGTCGCCACGGCGTCCTGTTCGGCCTGCTCGGCCGGACCGATCCGCAGCTACCGCTGCTGGACGGCGGCAAGGTGCTGGCGGTGTTCCAGCCGGACGCGGCGCCGCCCGGCGAGCCGCCGGCCGGGAACTCGATGTCGATCGACGTCCGCGGGTGCGCCCGGCTGGTGACCGACCGGGACCTGCTCGTGGCGCACCTGGCTCGGCTCGACCCGGCGGATTCCGGGCCTGCCGCACGCGCCGGCGGTTCGGTCGGGGTCGAGATCGAGATCGAGGCACTGTCCGGCCGGTTCCCCCTGTCGCCGGAGCCGCACGCGGTCCGGACCGAGAGCGAGAGGCAGTCATGACCGACACCGACGAGATGTACGTGATCGTGCGTAACGACGAGGAGCAGTACTCGATCTGGCGGTCGGGCCGGACGGTACCGGCCGGGTGGGAGCCGGTCGGCGAGCCGGCGTCCCGGGAGGACTGTCTGGCGCGCATCGGGGAGCTGTGGACGGACATGCGCCCGGCCAGCCTGCGGGCTGCCATGAGCAACTCCCGCTGATGAACATCCGCAGTCTCAAGATCCCCCATGAGCGGAGGACGCACAGTGGCTGAGTCAGAGGGCGCGACCGGGTCTCCGGTCAGCTCCTACAACGAGTGGGATCCGCTGGAGGAGGTCATCGTCGGCACCGTCGACGGTGCGCACTTCCCGCCGTACGACGCCGTGACCGCCGCGCCGCTTTCGCCGGCCCAGCGCGCGGTGTTCCGGGAACGGGCCGGCCGTCCGTTCCCGGCCGACGAGATCGCCGCCGCCCGCGACGAGCTCGACCAGCTCGTCGAGATCCTGGAGAACGAGGGCGTGCGGGTCCGCCGGCCCGACCCGCGCGACCACGGCCGGTCGTACGGCGCGCCGGGCTGGACCAGCACCGGTCTCTACGACGCGATGCCGCGCGACCTGCTGCTGGTGGTCGGCGACCAGATCATCGAGGCGCCGATGGCGTGGCGGTCCCGCTACTTCGCCAGCTCGGCCTACCGGCCCCTGCTCAAGGAGTACTTCCGGGCCGGCGCCCGGTGGAGCGCCGGCCCGCGCCCGGAGCTCAGCGACGAGCTGTACGTCGAGGGCTGGACCGACCAGCCGGATGGCGAGCCGTTCCGGTCGGTGATCACGGAGTTCGAGCCGACCTTCGACGCTGCCGACTTCATCCGGTGCGGCCGGGACATCTTCGTGCAGCGCAGCCACGTCACGAACATGATGGGCATCGAGTGGGTGCGCCGGGAGATCGGCGACGAATACCAGGTGCACGTGGTCGAGCTGGTCGACGACCATCCCATGCACATCGACGCGAGCCTGATGCCGCTCGCGCCCGGGAAGCTGCTCATCCACCCGGACCGGGTGGTCGAGGTGCCGAACCAGTTCAAGGACTGGGAGGTGCGCCGGGCGCCGGAACCGGTCATCCCGGACGGCCACCCGCTGTACATGACCAGCAAGTGGATCAATATGAACGTCCTGATGCTGGACGAGACGCACATGCTCGTCGAGGCGCAGGACGTTCCGATGCAGCGGCTGGCCGAGAGCTGGGGCATCACGCCGATCCCGTGTCCCTTCCGGCATTTCAACAGCTTCGGCGGCTCGTTCCACTGCGCCACCACGGACGTCCGCCGCCGCGGCGATCTGCGCTCGTACTTCTGAGCGGCACGCGCTGTCCCGACACCGGCCCGGATCCGCGCGTTTCCGGGGCGAACTACATTGACGAACGTAAATGACAGGAAGGTGCGATGGCGGATCAGAAACCAGCCGCGCGGCCCAACCTCGTCCGCCGATCGCGAGCGTTGCTGCTCGCCGCCTTCCGCGCCCATCCGGGCCCGATGAGCTGGGGACTGGCCGGCTCGCTGCTGTACGGCGCGGGCCTGGTCGCCTGGTCCGTCGCGCTCGGCGAGCTGGTCAACCACGTGGTGATACCGAGGTTCGACGACGGCCGGGTGGTCACCGGCACCGCGCTCGCCGTGGTCCTGGTCGTGCTCGCGATCGGCGTGGTGCAGGGCGCGGCGGGGCTGATCCAGCGATGGACCTCCACCGCGACCCGGGCCCGTTTCGACGCCACCCTGCGGGAGGCCGTGGTCGAGCGGTACGACGCGCTGCCGATGGCGTACCACCAGGCCCACCCGACCGGCGAGAAGCTGGCGCACGTCACCACCGACCCGGAGGCGGCCGCGGAACTGCCGGCCCGGATGCCGCACGTGCTCGGCATGTTCCTGCTGTTCCTGATCACCGCCGGCTGGACGCTGGCGGTGGACCCGATCCTGGCCCTGGCCGGCGGTGCCATGATCCCGGCGCTGCTGCTGGTCAACTCCTTCTACCAGAAACGGGTCGAGGCGCCCGCCGCGGAGGCCCAGGAGCGGCTGGGGCGGGTGACCGCGGTCGCCCACGAGAGCTTCGACGGCGCGTTCCTGGTGAAGACGCTCGGCCTGGACCGCGCCGAGCGGGACAGGTTCGCCGCCGAGTCGGCCCGGCTGCGCGACGCGAAGGTCACGTTGGCCGTCCGGGAGACGATGCTGGACACGCTGTTCGAGCTGATCCCGATGGCCACGTCGCTGATCATGGTGGTGGTCGGGGCGTGGCGGGTGAACAGCGGCGCGATCACGGTCGGCACCCTGGTCAGTTTCATCAACCTGTTCGCCCTGCTGGTGGTGCCGGTGCGCACGATCGGCAACGTGCTCGGCGGCATGCCGCGCATGCTGGCCGGATACAGCCGGGTCCAGGAGGTCCTCGGCGAGACGCCGCCGCCGGCCGTGGTGGATCCGCAGCCGCTGCCGGACGGCCCGCTCGAACTGCGCGTCCGCGATCTCGGGTTCGCCTACCCGGACGGCCCGGCGGTCCTTTCCGAGGTGAGCTTCGACGTCCCGGCCGGCGCGACCGTCGCGATCACCGGGAGCACCGGGTCGGGCAAGAGCACGCTGCTCCTGGCGCTGGCCGGCCTGCTTCCCCCGACCGGCGGCACGGTGCTGCTGAACGGGGTGGACCTGTACCGGGTCGCCGCGGCCGACCGGGCGGCGGCGTGCGCGGCGGTCTTCCAGGAGCCGTTCCTGTTCGCCGGCACCCTGGCCGAGAACGTCCTGCTCGACTTCGACTCCGCCCCCGCGGACACCGACCGGGAGCGGCTGGACGAGGCGCTCCGGCTCGCCCGGGCCACCGCCCTGGTGGAGGGCCAGCCGGACGGGCTGGCAACCCGGGTCGGCGAGCGTGGGGTGACGCTCTCCGGCGGCGAACGACAACGCATCGCGCTGGCCCGGGCGCTGGTCCGCCGGCCACGGGTGCTCCTGCTGGACGAGGCGACGTCCGCCGTCGACGCCACCACCCGGCAGGAGATCATGAGCGGGCTCGCGACCAGCCTGCCGTCCACGACCACGATCGTCGTCACCAGCAGCGCCGCGACGCTGGCGCTGGCCGACGCGGTCGTCTACCTCGACCGCGGCCGGGTGGCCGGCGTCGGCACCCACACGGACCTGCTGCGGATCGACGGCTACGACCGGCTGACCCGGGCCTACGAGCGAGAGCGGGTGGCGGCATGACCACGGTTCCGGCCGACGCCGAGAGTGTCACCGGGTCGACGGTCGCGGTGGTACGCCGCGGTCTCGCCGCCATCCCGGAGATCCGCGACGGCCTGGCCCTGACGATCGTCCTCGCGCTGCTCGGCGGGGTCGGCCGGCTGGCCGTGCCGGTCCTCATCCAGCAGCTCATCGACCGGGGACTCAGCACCGGACACATCGACGCCGGCCAGTTGCTCCGCCTGGGCGCGCTGGCGGCGGTGGCGGTGCTGGGCACCGCCCTGGTCAACTGGGCCGGCCTGCTGCGCCTCGCGGTCGCCAGCGAGCGCGCGCTGTTCGGCCTGCGGGTCCGCGCCTTCGTCCACGTGCACCGGCTCAGCGTGGCCTACCACTCGGCCGAGACGCGCGGGAAGCTGGTGTCCCGGGTGACCTCCGACGTCGAGACCCTCAGCCAGTTCCTGCAGTGGGGCGGTATCGCCTGGGTGGTGAACGGCGCCATCATGCTGGCCGCCCTCGCCGGCATGGCGTACTACGACATCTGGCTGACGCTGGTCACGGTCGCGCTGACCGTGCCGCTGCTCGTCCTCATCCGGGTGCTGGCCGGCCGCCTCGGCGCCGCGTACTCCGCGGTCCGGGGCCGCGTCGCCGATCTGCTCACGGTGACCTCGGAGACCATCCAGGGCGCGGCCGTCGTCCGCGCCTACGGCATCACGGCGCCGAGCCTCCGGCGGACCGCGGCGACCATCCACCGGTGGCGGGACGCGAAGACCCGCGCCGGATATCTGGGCGGCGTGCTGCTCTCCCTCGCCGACCTGTTCGCCGTGATCATCGTGGTCGGCGTCGTCGCGGTGGGCCTGGCGATCGGCCCGTCGACCGGGCACAGCGCCGGCGAGCTGGTCGCGTTCATCCTGCTGGTGACCCTGTTCCTGGCGCCGATCGCCGAGTTCACCCAGGTCATCGACTTCACGCAGAACGCGGTCGCCGGCTGGCGACGGGTGCTGGCGCTGCTGGACATCGTCGAGGACGTCGCCGAGCCGGTCGACGGCCGGCAGCTGCCGGCCGGCCCGCCGGCGGTGGTCGTGGAGAACGTCAGCTTCGGCTACCCGGACGCCGGCACGACCCTGACCGACGTGTCGTTCGAGGTCCCGGCCGGCCGCCAGGTCGTGCTGGTCGGCGCCACCGGATCGGGCAAGACGACGCTGACCAAGCTGATCGCCCGGCTGGCCGATCCTGACCGCGGCCGCATCCTGATCGGCGGCGTGGACGTGCGGGAGGTCGCGACCGAGTCGCTGCGCTCCCGCCTGGTGGTCGTGCCGCAGGAACCGTTCCTGTTCGACACCACGGTCGAGGAGAACGTCCGGTACGGGCGGCCGTCCGCCACCCGCGCCGAGATCGAGCACGCCTTCCACGAGCTGGGCGCGGGAGCCTTCCTCGCCAACCTGCCGGGCGGCCTGGACACCCCGGTCGGGCAGCGTGGCGAGAGCCTCTCCGCGGGCGAGCGGCAGCTGGTCGCCCTGGCCCGCGCGCACCTGGCCGACCCGGCCTGCCTGATCCTCGACGAGGCGACCTCGGCCGTGGACCCGCGGATCGAGCTGACGCTCGTCGAGGCGTTGCGCCGGCTGACCGCGGGCCGCACGTCGGTGACCGTCGCGCACCGGCTGGCCGCCGCCGAACGGGCCGACGAGGTGATCGTGCTCGACGACGGCCGGCTGGTGGAACGCGGCCGGCACGACGAACTGGTCGCCGCGGGCGGCGTCTACGCCGGCCTGTACCACAGCTGGCGGCGAGCCACGGTCGACGGCGCGGTCGCCTGATCCCGCGCACTTCATTCTTTCGAAACGGATGCGGAGGTAGGCGATCGATGTCCGATCTTTGCGTACATCATTTGATCGAGGCTCAGGCGGCGCGCACCCCGGACGCGGCGGCGGTCATATCCGGTGCCGGTGTCCTGAGCTTCCGCCAGCTCAACGACCTGGCCGACGACCTGGCCGGCCGGCTCGCCGCGCGCGGCGTGCGGCCCGAGGTCCGGGTCGGGGTCGCCGTCGAACAGTCCGCCCGCTGGCTGGTGACGCTGCTGGCCGTGTGGAAGGCCGGTGGCGTCTACGTCCCGCTCGACGCCGCGCTGCCCGCCAAGCTGGTGGCGGGGATGCTGGCCGACGCCGGGGTCGAGCTCGTGCTGCGCGGTGGACCGGAGCGGGAGTTCGACGGCTCCGGGTTCTCGGTGGTCGACCTGGCCGACCTGGCCGACCTGGCCGGCCCGGACCCGGCCGGCGGTGCGGCGCCCGTGATGTGGCCCGGCAATCTCGCGTACTGCATCTTCACCTCCGGCTCGACCGGCCGGCCGAAGCCCGTCGGGGTCTCGCACGCCAGCCTGGCCGGGCACGCCACCGCGATCCGGGCGGAGCTGGGCCTGCGGCCGACCGACCGGTTCCTGCAGTTCACCTCGATGCACGTCGACGCCTCGCTGGAGGAGGTGCTGCCGGCATTGCTGGCCGGTGGGGCGGTCGTGCTGCCGGACACACCCCGTCCGACCAGCGTCGAGCTGACCGAACTGATCACGGCCCGCGGGGCGACCATGGTGAGCCTGCCGAGCAACTACTGGCACCAGTGGACGGACGACCTCGTCGCCGGGATCGTGTCGCTGCCCGACGGCCTGCGCACGGTGTTCATCGGCGGTGACAAGCTGCGGATGGACAAGCTCACCGCCTGGTTGGAGGTCGTCGGCTCGCGACCGGTGGACTTCGTCGCCGACTACGGGCCCACCGAGACCACGATCAGCTGCACCACGTACCGGCCGGACCCGGCGAACCTGCCCGAGATCGGACTCGTGCCGATCGGGCGACCGCTGCCCGGGGTGACCGTGCACCTGCTCGACGACGAGCTGGCGCCGGTGGCCGACGGCGAACCCGGGGACGTGTGGATCGCCGGCTTCGGGCTGGCCCGCGGCTATCTGGGTGCGCCGTCCACCACCGCCGACCGGTTCTGGCCGGACCCGTTCGGGCCGCCCGGCACGCGGATGTACCGGACCGGTGACCGGGCCAGCCGGCTGCCGGACGGGAACCTGCAGTTTCTCGGCCGGTCCGACCGTCAGGTCAAGATCCGTGGATTTCGGGTCGAGCCCGGCCAGGTGGAGAACGCGGTGCGGGCCTGCGCCGGCGTGCGCGACGCCGTCGTGGTCGCGGCCGACGACCCGGTCTCCGGCGCTCGCCTGATCGCGTACGTCGAGGGGGAACACACGCCGGCCGCGGACGTCGCGCTCCGCGCCGAGCTGGCTGGCCGGCTGCCCGCCGTCATGCTCCCGCAGACCATCGTCTGGCTGGACCGGATCCCGCGGTCCCCGCTGAACGGAAAGGCGCTGCCGTCCGAGCTGCCGCCACCACCCGCGCCGGTCGGCGCCGACCACCCCGACCCGGCCATGCCGTCCACTGTGGAGGCTGTCGTCGCGCGACTCGTCGCCGAGGTGCTCGGCCGGCCGGCCGGTGCCGACGAGGACTTCTTCGCGGCGGGCGGCGACTCCCTGCGCGGGCTGCAACTGCTCAGTCGCGTCGCCCAGGTCACCGGCGCGGCACTGACGTTCAACCAGCTGCGCTCCGCGCCGACCGTGACCGGCCTCGCCGCGCTGATCGAGGGGACCCGCCGGCGAGACACCGGCGAGGGCGTCGTCGCGGCGGCCGGCGAGCATGACGAGTGGCGGCCGGCGTCGCGCGGCCAGGCCGCACTCTGGTACCTGGACCGGCTGCACCACGGTGCCCCGACCTACGCCGTACCCCTCGGGTACTGGATCTCCGGTCCGCTCGACGTCGACCGGATGGATGCCGCGCTCACCGCGCTGGCGGCTCGGCACGAGGCGCTGCGGACCACCCTCGCGGAACGGGACGGCCAGGTCTGGTCCCGGCTCCAGCCGCCGGCGCCGGTCCGGACCGAGGTGACGACCGTCGCCGACCGCGCGGCCGCGACGCGCCGTGCCGAGGCCGACGCGGCCCGCCCGTTCGACCTGTCCGCCGGCCCGCTGGTGCGGTCCTCCTGCTACCGGGTCGCCGACGAGCAGCACCTGTGGCTGCTCGACGTGCACCACAGCGCCTTCGACGCGTGGTCGCTCGGGGTGTTCTGGCGAGAGTTCGCCGCGCTGTACCTGGGCCGCCCGCTGCCGGCACCGTCCGTGCGGTTCGCCGACTACGTGGCCTGGCAGGAACGCTGGCTGAGCTCGGAGGAGGCGGCCGGGCAGCGCCGGTACTGGGCGGACCAGCTCGACGGCGACGCGCCGGTGGTGGAACCGGGCCGGCCGACCGGGGCGGAGGGCCAGGCCGGGTTCTCGATCCCGCTCGGGCTCGCCGGCGTCGGCCGGGCCGAGGTGGAGCGGGTGGCCCGCGCCTGCGGATCGACCCCGTTCGGCGTGTTGCTCGCCGGTTTCCTCGGCACACTGCACCGGATGACCGGCGGCGCCGACGACGTGGTGGTCGGGGTCCCGATGGCCGGCCGGGTCCGGCCGGGGACCGAGGACCTGATCGGATACCTGGTCAACACCGTTCCGCTGCGGATGCGGTTCACCCCCGGGATGCGGTTCCGGGAGCTGGTGGAGCGCACCGACGCGGCGCTGGCCGAGGCCCTGTCCCGGCAGGACCTGCCGTTCGCGGAGATGGTCGGCGGCCTTTCCCGCGGCGGGGACGCCGCCGAGAACCCCGTCTTCCAGACCATGTTCGTCCTCCAGTCCACCCCGGTGGACGGCGGCGGTGAGATCGACGGCTTGGAGATCACCGAGCAGCTGGTCCACTCCGGTACCGCCAAGGTGGCGCTGACCTGCACGCTGCGGCTGGACGCCGGGACACTCGCCGGCGAGGTGGAGTACGCCGCCCGCCGGTTCGACCGCCCGTCCGCCGACCGCTGGCAGGACGCCCTGGTGACGCTCCTCGAATCGGCGCTGGCGGACCCGTCGGCCCGGCTGGCCGAGTTGCCGCTGCTGCCAGCCGCCGCGGTCACCGCCCAGCTGGCCGCGATCAACGCCGGCCACGAGGATCGCAGCGCCGCCGGGACACTGCTGCACGCCGGTTTCCACGCGGCGTTGGCCCGCGACCCGGCCGCGGTGGCCGTGCGGGCGGGGACGACCGCCGTCAGCTACGCCGAACTGGACGCCCGGGCCGAGGCGGTGGCGAGCGCGCTGGCGGCCGCCGGCGTCGGGCCGGAAGCCCTGATCGGGGTGTGCGTCCCGCGCTCGGTGGAGTCGATCGCGGCGCTGCTCGGGGTGCTCCGCGCGGGTGCCGGCTTCGTGCCGCTGGATGCCGGCTACCCGGCCGAGCGCCTGCGCTGGATCGCCGCCGACTGCGCGATGGCGGCGGTGATCGCCGCTGAGCCGACGCCGGCCGGGCTGGAGGGCCTACCGATGGTCGACCCGGCCGCGCTGGACGTCAAAGAGGGCCGCGGCGCCGTCCGGATCCACCCGCGGAACACGGCCTTCGTCTACTACACGTCGGGGTCCACGGGCCGGCCCAAGGGCGTCGCCATCGACCACGGCTGCGCGGCGTCCCGGGCGGAGTGGATCGCCCGGCGGTACGAGCTCGGCCCCGGCCGGCGGGTGGTGCACAAGACGCCGTTGATCTTCGACGTCGCGATCTGGGAGATCTTCGCGACGCTCGCCGCCGGCGCCACGGTGGAACTGGCCGAGGCGGGCACGGAGACGGACGTGCCGTACCTGGCCGAGCTGCTCGCCACGCCGGGCACGGTGCTGGCCCACTTCGTCCCGTCGATGCTGGACATGTACCTGGCCACGGTTCCGGCCACCAGGTACCCGGACCTCGGCTGCGTGCAGACGTCCGGCGAGGCGGTGCCGGCCGCGCTCCTGGAGCGGTTCGCCGTCCGCTTCGACGTCGACCTGCACAACGCGTACGGCCAGACGGAGACCTCGGAGGTCGCGCTCTGGACCGGGCGTGCCTGGCCGGCCGGCGGCGGCGTCCCGATGGGCCGGGCGGTCAACGGCTACCGGCTGTACGTTCTGGACGAAGCGCTCCGGCCGGTGCCCACGGGCGTGGTCGGCGAGCTGTACGTCGCCGGCGTGGACGGCCTGGCCCGGGGCTATCTGGGCCAGCCGGAGCTGACGGCGCAACGGTTCCTGCCGCATCCCTACCCGGTGGTGCCGGGGGAGCGGCTGTACCGCACGGGCGACCTGGCCAGTCGGGACGACGACGGCCTGCTGCACTACGCGGGCCGGGCGGACGGCCAGGCCAAGGTCCGGGGCGTGCGGGTGGAGCCCGGCGAGATCGAGGCGGTGGTGGGCAGCCACCCGGCGGTCGAGCGGGCGGTCGTGGCGATCCGGGAGGACGAGCCCGGCGTCAAGGAGATCGTGGCCTACCTGGTCGGCCCGGACGCGGTCATCCCCGAGGTGGCCGAGTACGCGGCCGGGTACCTGTCCCAGTACCTGCTGCCGGCGGTGTACGTGAAGCTGGACGCCCTGCCACTGACCCCGTCCGGCAAGGTGGACCGGCAGGCGCTGCCCGTTCCGACCACCCGGGACCGGGAGGCCCGCACCGGTGTCTCGGAGGTCGCCTCGCTGATCGAGGCGGACATCGCCGAGGTGTGGCGCGACCTGCTGCAGGTCAACCAGATCGGTCGCAACCAGAATTTCTTCGCCGCCGGCGGCACCTCGCTGTCGGCCCTGCAGATGCTGCACCGGATCAAGACCCGGTTCGGGGTGGCGGTCACCGTCCGGCAGTTCTTCAACGCGCCGACGATCGCGGGCGTGGCCGCGTACCTGGAGAAGGCGCTGGTCGCTGAGCTGGCCGCGCTGTCCGACGACGACGTCGCCGAGCGGCTCGGCGACCCGGGAGGGGTAAGCCGATGACCAGACTGGACGTGGACAAGCAGCGACTGCTCATGAAGTTGCTGCGCGAGCGGGGCACCGCGGTCGAAGCCCCGCGCATCGCCCCGGTGCCGCCGGGCACCGCCGTGCCGCTCAACTCGCCGCAGGCGCGGATCTGGTTCTCCTGCCGGCAGTACCCGGACAGCAGCGAGTACAGCATGCCGGACCTGCGGATCATGGAGCGGGCGCTGGATCTCGCGACGTTGCGCGCCGCCACGGCGGAGCTGATGGCCCGGCACGACATCCTGCGGGTGCGGATGTTCGAGCGCGACGGTGTGCCGATGCAGCAGGACTGCGGCCCGATCGAGCCACCGGTGACCTGGCACGACCTGCGACACCTGCCGGCGGACGAGGCGGCGGCACTGGCCACCGAGATCAGCAACCGGGCCGTCCAGCGCCCGTTCCCGCTCGACGAGCCGTGCTTCTTCACGATCATCGGATTCGCGCTGCCCGGCGACCGCACCATGCTGACGACCAACTTCCACCACCTGGTCGTCGACGGGCTGTCCCGGCTGCACGTCGTCCGGGAGCTGGACGCGTTGCTGGCGGGCCGGCCGCTCGACCCGCCCGCGCCGGCCGGCTTCCTCGACTACGTGGCCTGGGAACGCGAGAACACCGACGAGGCGGTGGTCCAGCGCGACCTGTCCTACTGGACCGACAAGTTGGCCGGTGACCTGCCGGTGCTGGACCTGCCGAGGGACCACCCCCGGCCGGCCGTATCCAGCCGGACCGGACACACCGTGCCGGTCACGATTCCCGGCCCGCTGCTGGCGCGTCTGCAGCGGCTGGCGGCGGACGAGGGGGTCACCCTGTTCGTCGTCGTCCTGGCCGCGTACAAGCTGTTCCTGGCCCGGATGGCGGGGCAGCGGGACATCCTCGTCGGCACCCCGCTGGCCGGCCGGGACCACGAGGTCGCCGAGTCGATCGTGGGCTGCTTCGTGAAGTCGGTGCCGCTGCGCACCGATCTGTCCGGCGACCCGACGTTCCGCGAGGTCGTCCGCCGGGTGCACGAGACCCTCCTGGAGGCCCACGACCATCAGGCCGTGCCGTACGACCGGGTGGTGGCCGAACTGGGGCTGCCCCGGCTGTCCGGGGTGCACCAGGTGTTCCAGACCATGGTCAACCTGCAGCTGCCGGGCGGCGGCGCGGGCGGGGCGGCCGACGTCGGCGTGGAGCTGGATACGAACTCCGCGATGTGGGACCTGGCCCTGAGCCTGTCCACGGACGGCGACGGGCTCGGCGGCATCATCGTGTACTCGGCCGACCTGTTCGACCGGCGGACCGCGCTCCGGTTCGCCGATGTCCTCGAGGGTCTGCTGGTCGCGGCCGCCGAGCGGCCGGACGCGCGTGCGTTCGAGCTGCCGTTGCTGGCGCCGGCCGAGCGGGACCGCGTGCTGCACGGGCTCAACCGGTACGGGCGGCCGGACGTCCCGTACCGCACGCTGGCGCAGCCGTTCGAGGAGCAGGTCCGGCGCGCCCCGGACGCGATCGCGTTGCGCGGTGACGAGGGCCAGGTCAGCTACGCCGAGCTGAACGCCCGGGCCAACCGGCTGGCGTGGTTCCTGCGCGACACCGGGGTCCGTCCGGGCACCGTCGTGGCGCTGTGCCTTTCCCGTGGCGTCGACCAGACGGTCGCGCTGTACGCCGCGGCCAAGCTCGGCGCCCCGTACGTACCGCTCGATCCGGAGCTGCCGGACGACCGGCTCGGGGCGATGCTGGACGACGCCGCCCCGGCCGTGGTGATCACCGACCGGGCGACGGCGGGCCGCGTGCCGGCCGGATCGTGGCAGGTGCTCTCGTTCGCGGAGCCCGACCGATGGGCCGGCGCACCCGCGGACGACCTGCCGGTCGAGGGAACCGGGCACGACCTGCTCCACCTGCTCTACACGGCGGGCACCACCGGCCGGCCGACCGCGGTCACCTACCCGGTCGAGGGGGCGCTGGCCGATCTCGAGCAACTGCAGCGCGACCATCCCCTCGGCCCCGGCGACGTCGCGCTCCTGGAAACGCCCGACGGCTGCTTCTGGCCGCTCTCCCAGGGCGCGACGGTCGCGATCTGCCCGTCGGAGGTGCACCGGGACCCGTGGCGGCTGCCGGAGCACGTCAACGCGCACGGCGTCACCACCCTGTCGGTCGCGCCGTCGATGGTGCCGGACGTGGCCGAATTCCCGGGCGAGCTCGTCACCGGCTACGGGCTGACCGAGACCGGCCGGGTCACCGAGAAGGGCCGGCCCGCCGCCCACCGCGCCCTGTACGTACTGGACGAGGCGCTGGCGCCGGTGCCGATCGGGGTGGCCGGCGAGCTGTACGTCGGCGGCGAGATCGGCCTGGCCCGCGGGTACCACCGGCGGGCGGCGCTGACCGCGCACCGGTTCGTGGCCGACCCGTACGGTGCCCCCGGCGCCCGCATGTTCCGCACCGGCGACCTCGGCCGGTACCGGGAGGACGGCGTGCTGGAGCACCTTGGCCCGATCGACCGGCAGGTCCGGATCCACGGCCTGCGTGTCGAGCCGGCCGAGATCGAGGCGGCCTTCACCGACCAGGACGGCGTGTGGCGCGCCGTTGTCACCGCGGCGCCGGACGGCGGCCTCGCCGCCTTCGTGGTGCCGGACGGGGATCGGGAGCTGCCGGGGACGGGGCTCGCCGACGGCGCCGCTCGGCGGCTGCCGGACTACCTGATGCCGGCCACCGTCACGGTGGTGGACGAGATCCCCCGGACGGGCGGCGGCGAGATCGACGTGGCCGCGCTGCTCGACCTGCGGAAGCGCGGCGCGGACGCCGCCGAGGCCGACCGCTCCGTCGCACCCGAGACCGAGATGGAGGCGCGGCTGGCCGGGATATTCTGCCGGGTCCTGCGCCGGGACTCGGTCCGTGTCACCGAAAGCTTCTTCGACATGGGCGGCCACTCGCTGCTGGTCTTCAAGCTGATCGAGCAATGCGCGAGTGAGCTCGGGCTGCGGCCGAGCGTCCAGGACGTGTTCACCGGCCCGTCGGTCCGCGCGTTGGCGGCGACGCTGGGCGCGATGCGGGCCGCCTCGGCGGGCGAGGACGCGCTGGTGAGCCTGGTCGAGAACCCGGGCGCGCCGCTGGTGGTCCTCGTACACGCCGCGAGCGGTTCGGTGCTGCCGTTCTTCGAGGTGGCCCAGCGGCTCGGGCGGGAGTTCGCGGTGTACGCGCTGCAGTCGCCGCCGGACGCCCCGCCGGCGTCGATCGAGGAGATCGCGGCCCGATACGTGGAGGCGGTCGACGCGGTACGCGGCGTCGCCCCGGTCGTGGTCGCCGGCTGGTCGATGGGCGGCTGCGTGGCGCTGGAGATGGCCCGTCGCTGGCTGCACCGCGACGAGCGGGTCGCCGCGACGCTGCTGCTGGACACCTGGGCGCCGCCCTCGTTCATGGCCGCGGCGGCGGACGCCGCCCAGGTCCGGGGGTCGATCCTGGGGCTCGACGTGCTGCGCCTGGAGGGTGCCGGTGCCGCCTACGCGGCGCTGGCCGAGCTGACCGGGACGGTCGAGCGCAACCGCGCGGCGTTCCTCGACTACCGGCCGGAGTACTACCCGGCCGAGGTGGACCTCCTGCGCGCGAGCGACCCGCTGCCCGCCGGCGCGCCGCCGTTTCCGGCCGGGTACATGGATGGCGACCGTGGCTGGTCCGCCTTCGCCGCAGAGGTGGCGACGGTCGAGATCAAGGGGAGCCACCTGAGCCTGTTCGACCAGGAGCATGCCGACCAGTTGGCCGCGGCGATCAGCGCCGCGATCGCCCGGCGGATGGGGTACGAGGAGATCTGAGCGCGCGGGCGGGGCGCGGTTCACCTGAGCCGCGCCCCGACCATGTTGCGGGGCGCGGCGGCGGGTACCGGAGCGGCTCAGAAGGGGCAGACCGACGCGGCGTCGTCCGGCGAGCCGTCGAAACATCCCATCCCGGCCTCCCGCATCAGCCGGGCGATCGGCCAGTTGGCGCCGCTCATGTCCGCCTCGTAGTGCCGGATCACCGACTCCTGGACGTCCGCCGGCTTCTCCTGGCTGAGCTTGAACAGCGCCTCCACCGATTCGATCGACAGCCGGAACGCGCCGACGCCGTGCACGATCCGGCGGAAGTAGTCGACCGAGGAGGTCTGGTCCCAGCCCGCACCGAAGCGCCCCTCCAGGCGCTCGGCCGTCCACCGGACGACCTCGAGCGTCTCCTCCGGTTCGCGGATCAACCGGAGGCGGCCGCAGACGTGCACGGCGGCGAAGTTCCACGTCGGGGCGGACGGGTCGCAGGGGTAGACCGCCGGTGTGACGAAGCCGCCCGGCCCGTCGAACATCAGCCGGGCGTACGTGCCGTCCGCCAGCGCCTTCCAGTGCGGGTTGGCGCGGTTGAGGTGGCCGACGATCTCGGTTCCGGCCAGCGGACCGGATTCGGGCTCATCCGGGGCGACCAGGGCCGGTAGGCGGGTGGCCCAGGGGACGGTCGCGCCGTTGGTGGTGAGCGTCGCCAGGGGGTGGCCGTCGATGATCCGGCGGTGCCACTCCTCGTCCTCGATCCGGTAGTGACTGGGCACGAACATGGCTTACCGCCTCACGGTCGGGTGGCTACCAACACACCGCGTACGCCTGGCGCCCGCGCGGGCCGGTCGCGGCCCGCACGAAGCCGGTACCGGGGTCGACACCGGCGGCGCAGACCTTGCCGAGGGTGGACTCCGGCACCACGTCGAGCCGGTGGCCCTTCTTCTCGAGCTCGGCGAGCACCGCGGGGCCGAACGAGCGCTCCACGACCACCACGCCCGGTCGCGAGACGCGCGGCGCGAACGACTGCGCGAAGTGGTCGATGTGGCTGGCGGGAAGCTCGGTCGCCGCCTGCGGTTCGAGTCCGAACTCCGCGATCGCGAGGAACGCCTGGAGCGTCCATTGGTCCTGCTGGTCACCGCCCGGCGTGCCGAAGGCCAGGAACGGCTCGCCGTCGCGCAGCACGATGCTGGGGCTCAACGTCGTGCGCGGACGCCGTCCGGGCGCGAGCGAGTTCGGGTGTCCCTCGGTGAGCCAGGCGGTCTGGCCGCGGGTGCCCAGCGCGAAGCCGAGGTCCGGGATCACCGGTGAGCTCTTGAGCCAGCCACCGCTCGGTACGGCGACGGCAAGGTTTCCCCACCGGTCCACGACCGCGACGGTGCAGGTGTTCCCGGCGCCGGCGCGGGGCGCGGCCGGAGTCACGGTGGGCAGGCCACTGCGTAGGTGAGCCATCCACTCCGGCTCGTCGGCACCCGGCTGCTCCGGTTCGGCCTGCGGGATCCAGGGCTCGCCGCCGTCCGGCCGGCCGGGTTCGGGGTCGAGGGCCGCGCTGTCGCCGATCAGCGAGCGCCGCCGCGCGGAGTACGCCGGCGCCAGGAGTTCGGCCATCGGCACCGGCGTGTGCGCCGGGTCCCCGTACCAGGCCTCGCGGTCGGCGAACGCGAGCTTGGCCGCCTCCGCGAGGGTGTGGACGTACTCGACGCTGCCCAGCCCCATGCCGCGCAGGTCGCAGCCCTCGAGTATCGCCAGCTGCTGCAGGAAGACCGGACCCTGCGACCAGGGCCCCGGCTTGTGGACGGTGAAGTCGCCGTACGGCAGTGCGCACGGCTCCTCGACGTCCGACCGCCAGGTCGCCAGGTCGTCGCCGGTCAACAGGCCGCGGTGCCGCCGTCCGGTCGAGTCGAACACCTCGGTGGTACGCGCGAAGCGGTCGATCGCCTCGGCGACGAAGCCCTCGTAGAAGGCGGAGCGAGCCGCCTCGATCTGGGCTTCCCGGTCGGTCGACGCGGCCCGGGCCTCGCGAACCAGCCGCTCGTAGGTGCCGGCCAGCGTCGCGTTGCGCATCCGGGAGCCGGCCGCCGGCACCGCACCGTCCGGCAGGTAGGTGCGACCCGACTCGGTCCACTCCGTCCGGAACAGCGGAGCCATCGCCGCGATCGTCGACGCGGCGCCGGGCAGCAGCGGGTAGCCGCGGGAGGCGTAGCCGATCGCCGGTTCGAGGACAGTGGCCAGTGGCATCGTGCCGAACTCGGCGAGCAGGCGCATCCAGGCCCCGAACGCGCCCGGCACGGTCGCGGGGAGCAGGCCCGCCGCGGGCATCTGCTTGATGCCGAGCGTGGCGAACCTGTCGATGGTCGCCGCTCGCGGCATGGGGCCCTGGCCGCAGATGACGCGTACCGTGCCGGTCGAGCGCGGGTAGACGGATATCACGACGTCGCCGCCGGGTCCGTTCGAGTGCGGCTCGACCACCTGGAGGGCGAAGCCGGCGGCCGCCGCCGCGTCGAAGGCGTTGCCACCCCTGTCGAGGATGCCCATGCCGACGGCGGACGCGAGCCAGTGCGTCGAGGCCACGGCGCCGAATGTTCCGGTCAGTTGGGGTCGCATGACGGTCATCGGCTCACACCTCGGCCACGGTGGTACGGAGGTTCGACTGCAGCGGCTCGGCCGGCCCGTCCGCGAGCCCGCACGCGTGCTCCGCGACGCCGAGCACGATGTCGACGAGGCCGTTCTCGCACTTGACCACCTCGGGCTTCTGCAGCTCGGGCGGCCGGTCGTCGGCGTCCACCGTGTACAGGCCGTTGGCGGCGATGTCCTGGGCGATGGCTACGAGCCGCCGGAGCAACTGGGCCACGACCTCGTGCCGGGTGACCGGAGCCCGCAGCGTCGCGAAGTAGGTGTCGTAGATCATCCCGGCCAGGCGGTGGCGGGGCCCGCGGACGGCCGCCTCCCGCAGCAGCGACTTGCCGTTGGTGACCAGTCGCGCGGCGACCCCGTCGTGCACGAGGTGCAGCAGCGTGATGGCGTCCACGAGCTCACCGGTGTCAATGTCGGACGTCGCCGGCAGGTGGCGGCGGCGGAACAGGTCCCGGATCGGCCAGTAGTCCGGCGCCCAACTGCCGCTGAAGGCCCGGTGCCGCAGCCGCATGCTCGGCCGGATCAGCACGCTGTACAGGTCGCGCGGGCACGATCCGGTGTAGAGCAGCATCGCGGAGTAGCCGTCCACGTAGCGGCTGATCGGTCCGACGACCTCGGCCGCCGATCGTCGGCCCTGGTTCAGGTCGTCGAGGAGCCCCGCGATCAGCCGCCAGACGACGAAACAGACCTGGTGCCCGGTGATCCACCGGAACCAGAACAGCTCGTCCGGCTCGTCGCACCGCTCGACCTCGGGCGTCAGCAGGCCACGCTCGCCGAGGGTGCGAATGCGCCAGCAGGTCTGGGCGTAGGTGTCGACCGGGGCCACGACCGCGGGGTCGTCGGCGGCGGCGTCCGGGGCTCCCACGGTCGGGAGGACCAGCGGTTCGAGACCGTAGGCGAACCCGCCGAAGTCCCATCGCCCGTTGGCCGGCAGATCACACAGCGCCCCACTCACGACCGGCTTCATGACATGTCACTCGGCATGAAGGTGAACTCGAACTCCAGCCCGTTGACGTCGTACGTGTAGAAGCTCTGCACGCCGTCCGCGTCGACCACGATGTCGGTCGGCTGCTCGTCCAGCGCGAACGTGTAGCGGCCGGACTCGTACAGCTCGATCCAGCGCTGCCGGAGCCGTTCCAGATCCTCGGGGGCGTTCACGCAGAAACAGAAATGCTGGAACTGGACGGCGCTTTCCGCCGGTTCGGACGCCCGGCCGGGCCGCTCGAACAGGTGGACGCGCACGTTGCCGAAGACCATCTCGGTCAGCGTCCGGATGCCCGGCAAGCGGCTCCGGGTCAGTTCGGAGAACTGGTCGAGCGTCCACGCCCGCTCGCACCCGAGAAAGTCTTCATACCAGCGGACACTGTTCTCGAGATCGTTCGTCTGGACCCCCACGTGATGAAACCGCGGCGTCGGGTATCCGTCGTGGACCGCCAACGTAAGGGCCGATGGCGTCTCTCTCATGTCTTATCACCCCAGAAGAGGGTAGGCGCGAGCTGGCACTATTTCTTCGGTCTATCGTCGCCTGAATCCGTGGCCCGAAGCGTTCCCCGCTTTATGGGACAACCGGCGGCTCGCACGGTTATTCGGAGGCGGACCGTTCCAATGTGTAGTAGCGGCGCAGTTCCTCGACGTGCCGGAGTGCGGCCGGGTCCGCGGAAGCGCGCGCGATGTCAATCATGGTGTTCCAGACGAAGTCGTCGCCACCGTCGTACCGGAAGTGTTTCTTGATGACGATGCTGAAGATCTCGTTGATTGTTTCCATCGTCACGACGTCGGCGAGCTGCATCAGGCGGGCGCGGTCGGCGTCGGTGAGCGGTGGTCGTTCGACCGTCCGGTCCTGCGGAATGCCGGCGTCGGCGCTCCGGCCCTCGATCGTGATCAGAGGTTTCGCGGACGGCACGTTCACGAAGTCGAGCATCAGGTGGACCCGCTCCTCGGCGGAGAGCACCGCCACCGAGTGGATCTCCGAGGCGTCGAGGAACCAGACCTCGCCCTTGCGCATCCGGAACACGGTGTTGCCCTCGTTGAAGAAGCAGTCCTCGTTGGTGACGAGGGGGATGTGCATCCGGTGGGCGTTGCGGGTGTCGTCCGCGAGCTCGCTGAGCTCGAGCAGATCCCGGTGCGGGATGATCACGCTGTTCTGCACCTTCGCCAACCGCACGAAGTTCAGCCGGTCCAGGTCGGCGACCGTGGTGATCAGCTCGCGCAGATAGGGGAGCTGGTTGCCGAATTGCGTGAACGTGGCGGGCCGGCCGTGATCGTAGTTGGTGACCACTCCGTCGCCGGCGTCCCCGCCCCGGGCCCAGAGCATGCAGCTCTTCCAGGCACCGCCGAAAACGTAGTCGCTGTACGCCTCGGACCACGGAAATGAATCGCTCTGCTCGAGGTCTTTCGCGAGGCGGGTGTCATCGAGTGAGGTGTCCGCTACATAATGGGTTCGCATCGGATCACGCAATCCCTCTCAGTTGAATTCGGAGTTCTTCTGAGACGGTAGGCGGGTCTTATTCCGTCGCGGAGTCACGTGATTCGGTGACGATCCAGATCCTCGGCCACTTTTTCCAAAACCTCCACCTTTCCCGGGAACGGTTCGTCCGGCCGCGGCCATTGCACGACGACGTCCGTGATGCCGGCCTCGGCGAATCGGCCCGCCGCGTCGAAAAACGCTTCCGGCGACGCAAGGACGCCACCCACGGTGGGGCCGGTGACCAGCAGCCGGGCCACGGTCGCCGGGTCGCGGCCGATCTCCAGACAGGCTTTCTCGAGCGCCTCCACCTGCTGGCGGAGGACGGGGAGCGCCTGTTCGTACGGCGCGCTCGCGAACCGGTTCGGCTCGCCCGTGGTCACCCAGTACGAGCCGTACTCGGCCACCAGGCGCATGCCACGGGCACCGGAGGCGGCAATGGCGAACGGGACGCGGGGCTCCTGCTGGCACAGCGGATAGGAATAAACCTCGTGGGCCACGTAGTAGCGGCCGTCGAACGTGGTGACCGGCTGCCTCAGGAGCAGATCGGTGAGCTGCACGTACTCCGCGAACCGCGCGGTCCGCTCGCGCCGGCTCCACGGGGCTCGGCGGGTCATGGTGGAGTCGAAACCCTCGGCCCCGGAGCCGAGACCGAGGATGAGGCGGCCGCCCGAGATGTCGTCGATGGCGGTGACGTCCTTGGCCAGGGACACCGGGTGCCGCAGGTTGGGCGAGGCGACCAGGACGCCGAGCCCGATACGCTCGGTTTCCACCGCCGCGGCGGTCAGCGTCGGGACGGCGGTGAACCAGTCCTTCGCGCGGAACGCCCGCCAGTTCAGGTGGTCGTAGGTCCAGGCGTGATCGAATCCCATCTGCTCGGCCTGACGCCACTTCAGCCGCGCCGTCTGCCACCGATCCTCCGGGACGATCATGATGCCAAATCTCATGTGTCTCCCTCGTCCGGCCACTCAGGATCGATGTTGAAGTTGTACCGGAAAAGGTTCTGGGGGTCGACGCGCCGCTTGAGCGCGACCAGGCGCCGCCACCGCCGGCCGTACGCCGCGCGCACGCTGTCGGTGCCCTCGTCGTTGAGGAAGTTGACGTACTGCCCGACGGAGTGGGGTGCCATCGCCTCGCTGAAGTCGCGGACCCAGGCGACGTGGCGGTCCCGGTCGTCCTGGTCGGGCTCCCACGCGCCGAACATGTTGATGTTGTGGCTGGCGTGGCGCGAGCCGAAGGCGGTGTCCTCGGCCGGCACGCGGCCGACCGCCCCGCCCAGGTGGTAGACCGGCACGGCGGACATCGGCGAGGTGATCCGGGACGCGTGCTCGACGAGGGTCGTGATGACCTGGTCGGTGAGCGGCCCGAAGTCCACCGAACGCCAGTAGTAGTGCTTGCCGGGGCGGGACGTGCCGTCAACCATCCGCTGCAGGTCCACGTACGGCATCGGGGCGACCGTGTCGAGCAGTGGCCGCCCGAAGGCGCGCAGCGGACGCAGGAACGCCTGTCCCTCCTCGATGTCGCCGGACCAGCAGACGTTGATGGCCACGATCGGGGACCCGTGCAGGCGCTCGGGGACGGCCGAGACGGGTGGGCACAGCCGGAGGTTCAGGATTGTCCCGAGCACGTCCGGGGCGTCCGCGATCAGGTCGCGGTAGTGGGGCAGGACGGACAGCGCGTCGTCCAGCGGATAGATGAGCATCCCGGCGAGGACGGTCGGACCCACCTCGTGGAGCCGCAGACCGAACCGCACCACGGTCCCGAAGTTGCCGCCACCGCCACGCAGACCCCACAACAGTTCCGGGTCCGTCGTCGCGTCCACCGTGACGCAGCGGCCGTCGGCGGTCACCAGATCGGCCTCGACCAGGTTGTCCACGGTGAGCCCGCAGCGGCGCATCAGGTGGCCGATCCCGCCGCCGAGCGTGAGCCCGCCGACGCCGGTCTCGCTGACGATCCCGCCGGTGGTGGCCATGCGGTGCGCCTGGGTAACCGGGTCGACGTCCTGCCACAGCGCTCCACCCTGGACGTGGGCCAGACGGCGGCGCGGGTCCACCTCGACCGCTCGCATCCGGGACAGGTCGACGACCAGGCCGTCGTCGCAGAGCCCCTGGCCGGAAACGCTGTGGCCACCGCCGCGTACCGCGATGGGCAGTCCCCGCTCGGCGGCGAACGTGACGGCCGCGGCCACGTCCGCCGCGTCCGCACAGCGCGCGATCAGCGGGGGATGCCGGTTGATGTCTCCGTTCCAGACCTTGCGGACCTGGTCGTAGCGTGGGTGCGCCGGGGTGATCAGGTCGCCGCGCAGCGCATCAGCGAGCTTCTCCGTGTCGCCGATCGTCAGCGTGTCCAAAGCCGTCCTCCGGTTCTCGTCCTGCGGTGACGGGAATCTTCGTCTCGGGTGGGCGCCCTCCGCCGCGGATCGTCGCGGCCACGTCGCGCAGTGTCCCGTGGAGGAGCTCCGTCATGTCGGGCGCGGCTCGCAGGATCGCCTGGCACTCGTCGCGCAGCCGGAACGTGAGCATCGAGTGGCCGCCGAGCTCGACGAACGTGTCCAGCATGCTGATCGGCGACCGGCCCAGGACCCGCCGGTAGATCTCGACCAGGGCCGCTTCCAGCTCGTCGGCGGGGGGCACGACCGTACGCTCGCGCTCGGTCAGCTCCTGCCAGATCTTGATCAGCTCGTTCTGGTCGATTTTGCCGTTCACCGTCGCCGGTAGGTAGTCCACGGGCACGACCCGCTCGGGCCGCATCTGGCGGGGCAGCCCGGCCGTGTGCCCGAGGATCGTCGCGGGATCCAGGTCGGCGGTGGAGCTCCCGCCGGCGGGCACGACGAAGGCGAGGAGGCGCAGCGGCTGTCCGTGGGCGATCACCGCGCAGTCGCCGACCGCGGGGTGAGCGGCCAGCACCGACTCGATCTCACCGGGTTCGACCCGCAGCCCACGGATCTTGACCTGCCGGTCGATCCGGCCGAGGTGCTCCAGCGCGCCGTCCTCGCGATGGCGACAGAGGTCACCGGTGCGATACATCCGCGATCCCGGCGGCCCGTAAGGATCCGCGACGAACCGCTCCGCGGTCCTGCCCGGCTGCCGCCAGTAGCCGTCCGCCAGGCCGACAACGCCGCTGATGTACGCCTCCCCGGGCGTGCCGACCGGTACGAGATCGAGATTGGCGTCCAGCACGGTCACCCGGAAGTTGTCGGCGGGCCGGCCGACCGGAACGAAGACACCGTCCGAGCCGGGCTCGATGACGTTGTCGGTGACCGGACCGGCCTCGGTCGGACCGAACGCGTTGACGAGGTTGCTCCCGGGCAGCGTGGCGTGGAACGTCTCCGGGATCCGCGGGCTCATCGGCTCGCCGCCGCACACCACCCACCGCAGCGCGTCGGCTCCCGCCGAGGACATCTCCTCCAGGAAGGCCGTCATCATCGTCGGCACCAGGAAGATCATCGACACGTCGTGCCTGCGGGTGAGCCTGGCGAGGTGCCGCGGATCGCGCTCGGCGCCGGGCCGGCAGATCACCAGGCGCGCCCCGTGGTAGAGCGGCCAGAAGATCTCCCAGATCGAGATGTCGAATCCGGGGGAGGCCTTGAACAGGGCCGTGTCGCCGGGATGGAACGGGTACTGGCGCTGCATCCAGAAGACGTTGGCCAGGGTGCCGCCGGTGGGGGAGGCCACGCCCTTGGGCCGGCCGGTCGTCCCCGATGTGTAGAGGATGTGGACCAGCGCGGAGGCGGTGCCGTCGAGGACCGGGTTCGTGGCGGGACGGCCGGACCAGGCCTGCTCCGCGTGGACGTCGTGGATGTCCCAGGCACCGTCCGGTATGCGACCGCGGCAGGACGGGTCGGTCAGCACGTGACGGGGCGCCGAGTCCGCCAGCATCAGAGCGATGCGCTGGTCCGGCAGGTCGGCGTCGAGAGGGACGTAGGTGGCACCGGTCTTGACGGCGGCGTAGATCGCGACGACCTGGTGGATACCGCGCTGGAGGCAGATGCCGATCCGCGTGCCGGGACCGGCACCGTGCCCGCGCAGGTGGTGGGCCAACCGGTTCGCTCGTTCGTTCAACTCCCGGTAGCTGACCGTGCCTCCGTCCTCGTCCTGCAGCGCGACCGCGTCCGGGGTGTGTTCCGCCTGCTCCTGGAACGGTTCCGCCATCGTGCGGTACCGGATCTCCGGGTCCCGCTGCGGGTTGAGGCCGTGCAGGATCCGCTCGCGCTCCTCGGCGCCGACCAGAGGATGGTCGAGCATCGGCGTGTCGGGCTCGTTCGCCATGCTGGTCAGCAACTGCAGGAAGGAGCGGGCCCAGGCCTGCGTGGAGGGGACGTCGGAGTCGTCGGTCACGGTATCGACGTACAGATGCCGGCCGGCCCGAGCGATCAGGATCGTCACGGCGACCGGTTGGTCGTCGTCGGCATCGGGCGCGATGGCGCTCCCGGAGCGGGGGGCCTGCCGGAGCGCCTCGCGGAAGCTGAGGGACGGGTCCGGGGCGCCGGCGGCCGGGACGATCGCCTCGACCGGCCCCCGGGTGACCCGGACGCGGCAGTTCGTGCCCGGCCGCGGCAGCCGTTCGACCAGCACGCCGGCGCAGATCGACAACGTGACGAAGTCGTCCACCCCGGCCGCCGTGGCGAGGGAGTGCAGGGTGCCCATCACGCCGTCCGGCACGGTGATCGGCCCGATCCAGTCCGTTGTGGACAGAGACCCGTTCACGGCGCGCTTCCTTCGAGAAGTCCGCAGGCGTAGAACCCCGGCGCCAGGGACTGCGCCAGATACGTCTCCCCGGACCGGATACCGAACCGCTCGTGATAGTCGACCAGGTTGATCATCCAGTCGGCGTTTCCGCAGTGTCCGTAGGCGGCGAGCGTGTCGGCGAAGTGCAGCGTGTCCGGCAGCAGACCGACGGACGTCGCGTTGAACAACGTCAGCGGCTTGTGCAGGTTGGCCGCGAACACCTTGGCTATCTGTCCCTGCTGCCGGCCACCGGCGCGGAGCACCGCGGACAGCGTCCGGTCGGCGACGTTCTTCCGCGAGATGAACGAGTCGCGGCCGCGCAACCCGTCCGGATCCATCTTGACCGCGGACGAGACCAGCCGCATCAGCCCCGGATCGTGCCGGGTCAGCAGGCAGCTGACGGCCGCGTCACCGAACATGGCGTAGGACCGCACCCGGTCGCGGTCGTGCGGCACGAAGTCCACGGCGACCACCACCACGTGCGTCACCTCCGGATCGGAGAACAGCCGCTGGCCGTGCCGCAGGGCGGTCAGAGAGCTGCAGCACCGTTGGAAGGACACGACGTGCGGGACGCAGTCGTCCAGTCCCAAGGCGAGGAGCACTCTGCCCGCGAAGTCGGACGGCAACAGGGCGAGGGTCGGGTCGCTGGTCGCGAACACGAGGTGGTCGACGTCCGCGGCGGTGGCGCCGGCGTCCTGCAGGGTCCGGCGCACGGCGTCCACGACATAGTCCTCCACCGGGCCCGACATCTTCCGGTACGTCGTACATCCCATCTCGGCGAAGTCGGTGCCGAACGACACGGTCTCCCAGAGGGCCTCAAAGTCGGGGATGTTCTCCGGCTTGCATTCGGCGTCGCCGAAGGCACACGCGAACGAGCCGATGCCGATGTCTTCGTGATCCGAGATCATGGTTCCTTCGATCGGCAGAGGGGACGAGGGAAAGTGCCGAGCCCGGCGAGGTGGCGGACGTCAGGACCGAGCCGGTTCGACCGCGCTCGCGTCGATCTCGCGGAGCACGGAGACGATGCCGTCGACGTCGTTCAGCCGCAGGACCCATTCCGGGCGGAGTGTGACGGTGTCGTTCGTGTACTTCTTGATGTAGTTCATCAGCACCATGATCATGTTGAGCGAGGTGATACCCAGCTCATCCCGGGACTGCGCCCGGACGATCTGCTCGTAGGCGAGGTCGTCGCCTATGGGCTGAGTCGCGAGGAACTCGGCGAACTTGTGCCGGTAGTCGTCAGCGTCCATTGGTCTCGACCTTCGGGAAGGGGAAGCCGTTGAGGTTGTTCTGGTGGATCCGGTTGTGCCCGTAGTTGTCCTCGCCGGACACCAGAACGCTGCCGTGGTAGTCGAGGCTGATCGCGTCGCCGAACCCGCTGAGGCTGTCGATGTGCTCGTAGACCCGGACGGACGGCGAGACGTAACGGGACGCGAACCCCAGGCGCTTGGTGGCACTCGTGTTCGGGTACGAGCCGTGGATGCACTTGGCCAGGAAGATGACGAACTGGCCCGGCTTCATCTCCATGTCGACGATTTCGTGCTTGTCCGGATCCCAGTCCTTGTCGAGCTTGAGCTCCGAGTAGTCGTAGCCGAAGAAGTCGTGGGACTTGCTTTCCACGTTGCGCGACATCGGCTTTGTCTCGTCGTAGTACCACTGCTTGTGGCTGCCGGGCAGGAAACGGAGGCAGCCGTGCTCCTTGTCTGCCTCGGAGAAGGCCGTCCAGACGGTCAACTCCTGCGTGGCGGCCGTGGACTCCTCCGTGTACCTCAGGGAGGGATACGCGACGGTGGCCGACTCGAACACGGTGAACGCCTCGACCTGGTGCCAGCCCGTTCCCGCCTCGCCCGGCTGCTTCTCGAAGATGTTCGTCTTCCAGCAGATGATGTCGTCGCCCATGAGGCTGCGGAGCTTGTGGACGATCGTCGGGTGGGCGATGTGCTGGGACAGCGCGTTGCAGTCGAGGTGGCGGTCGTAGTTGATGATGGTCGAGTTGTGCGGCTTGTTCTCGGACGTGACCATCTCGATCATGGCCTGGCTCCAGACCAGCGGAGCCTCTTGCTCGGAATAGAGGTCGAACGGCCCGATGAACCCGTTCTCCTTGAACGACTCCACCTGTTCGGCCGTCAGCCCTTGGGCCGCCGTTTGGATAGTGCTTTCAGCCACCTTGATTTCCTTCCTCATGATGGATGCACTCGCTGGTCTGACGTGCCTGAAGTCGGAGACTCGGGGCCGGTCCGTACCGATGGAGGCTATTCAGACGCCGGTTGAACCAACCGTAAGCGGACCTGACTGACGGGTCTTGTCACTGGAACCGGGGTCCGCGTCGGTGCGGCGCTGCCGGGACATATCCGCACCCTGGTCGTGATAGCGTGCACCGCTCGGATGATGCGTTCACCCGACTCGCACTTGCTGATCACACCAGACGCGCCCGCCCGCAGGTATTCGGCGGTGTGGGCACCATTCATTGTCGAGGACCGGGATGTTCCGGCGGGATCACACAGCGGCAGCATCGAATGGGCGGGTAAAGGCACCGTTCTCGAGCGCAAGCCGGCCCGGCACGGTCTCCGTCCGGCACGACGCCACCGCACCGCCGGCGGCGGGTGAGCCGGCGGACGGCAGGGTGGCGCTCGTCAGCGGCGGCAACCGCGGCCTCGGGCTGCAGATCGTCCGCGGGCTGGCCGAGCGGGGCATGCGCGTCGCCATGGGCAGCCGGTCGGTGGAGCGCGGCCGGCTCGCCGTGGAGCTGCTCGGCGACCTCGCGGAGCGGGTCGTGGTGCGGCAGCTCGACGTCACGGATCCGGCGAGCGTCGACCGTCTCGCCGGCTGGTTGCGCGCGCGGCTCGGGCGCTGCGACGTCCTCGTCAACAACGCGGCCGTGCTGCGCGGCGACGACCGGGGCGCCGCCGACGTGGACCTGGCGGCGGTACGCGACACGCTCGAGATCAACCTGCTCGGCACGTGGCGGCTCACCCAGGCGGTCGCACCATTGATGCGCATACATCGATACGGCCGGATCGTCAACGTATCGAGCCGGCCGGGAAACCTCACGGTGACCCGCCCGGAGTCGGCGGCGTACGGCGTCTCGAAGCACGCGGTCAACGCGCTGACCCGGATGCTCGCCGACGAGTTCGCGGCGGACGGCATCCTGGTCAACGCGTGTATCCCGGAGCCGCTGCGGGTGGTGGACCGTGACGACACCGGTGCGGTCCGGGTGGCGGGCTCGCCGGATACGCCGGTGTGGCTGGCGACTCTGCCCGACGAAGGTCCGACCGGAGGCCTCTTTCGCGACGGCGCACCGGTCGACTGGTAACGCACCATGTCCCCGCTGGCGGCCGGCATCGCCGAGGCGTACGACCGGGGCCAGTTGGTCACGGTGACGGACGTGGGTGGCGGCGACGGCACGCTGTTGCGCGGCACCGTGCTCGACCTCCCGCAGAGCGCGTACTGGCCGCCGGGAGGCGTGCGCGGGAGACTTCTTCGCGGAGGTTCCAGCGGGCGCCGGCGGGTGCGTGCTGCACGACCGGGACGACCGGGCCTGCGACAGTTGGTCAGGCGACCTTTTCGGTGACGGGTCTGGGTAGCCGGCCGAGGAGCGCGACCCGGGTGAGTTCGGCTTTGTTTCCTACGCCGAGTTTGGCGCGGATGCGTTTGACGTATGTGTCGACGGTGTGTGGGCTGATGCCGAGTCGGGTGGCGATTTGTCCGTGGGTCAGTCCGTGGGCGATTTGGCTGAGTACCTGTTCTTCGCGTTCGGAGAGGTTCAGCGCGGGTGGGTCGGGGCGTTCGGCGGGGGGCGGAAGGGTGTGGCCTTCGGGGATTACCTGTGCGCCGGTTGTCACGGCTCGTAGCGCGGCGATGAGATTTTCGCCGGATTCGCGTATGTTGATTACACCGGTGGCGCTGGCCTGTAGGTATTCCTCGGCGGGTAGGGACCAGTCGCTGAGTAGGACCAGGACGGCTGTGGTGCGGGCGGTCTGGGTGATGTATTGCAGGCCGTCTGGTGGTGGGAGGGCGTCGGCGTCGAGAACCGCGGCGTCGGCGAGCCAGGACGGTTCCTCGGTGGGTGAGGTTCGGGCTGAGACGACGGCTATGCCTGCTTCGTTGAGGACGTGGACGAGTCCGACAAGGTAGACTGGGCTGTTGATCAGTACGTCTATGCGTAGCACGGTATCCCCGCAAGCATCTGCATCAGACTTCGTCCCATCGTCGGGCCGGCGGAAGCGGGACCCGAGCACTCGTCTCGGGCAGCCCTCGGGCGCCGACATATGCCTACGACCTGGGCTGATTGCATTCTGCGGCCATTCTCTGACATCTCTGGGTCGGCTGCCGGTCGCGCCAATTGGGGACATGAACTCGTCGTGGTGGCGACCGTAGCATCTGTCGACGTCAATAGCTTTGATCGACACGCCCGTCGGCGGTCTGACGCGGCGAGTTCACCAGCTGTTGGCGGAGGCTGCGCGGCCGTCGCGGCGGCCGTTGGTACGTCGACGAGACGTCCGTCAAGGTCGGTGGCGTGTGGCGCTACGTGTACCGGGCGGTGGACCAGTACGGGGACCTCTCGCCGCACGATCTTCGTCGCCCACCACCGCAGCGCTGGTGGCGCGCCCCACTGGGGGCCGCCACCAGCGCATGTTCGGTGCGTGATCAGACGTCGAAGATGTAGAGACCGAAGTTCCGGTCGCTGACCAGGACGTAGTTCTTCTCGCCGATCTTGTGGATCTCGACGCCCAAGAAGTCGTTGCCGGGCTCGCAGAAGGCGCCGACCTCCTGCAGACCGCCACTGCCGTAGCTCAGCACCCGCAACCCGCCCGCGTAGAAGGTGGCGTACACCAGCTTGCGATCCGGGTCGATCGCCACATGGGACGCCGAGAGGTCGCCGAAGCCGGACGCGAACCTCGGGTCCTGCGACTCAGGGATTGCATACGTGTCGATCTGAGTCATCGAGCCGGTGCCGGCGCGGCCCGGGATGTCCGTCTTGAACAGCCGGATGTAGCCCCAACCGTCGAACACCGCCTTGATATCGGTCGCGGAGACGGCCGGCGTGGCCGGCGTCGCGGTCGTGCAGGCCGTCGCCTCGGTCACGCCGGGCACCCCGAGCAGTTGCAGACCCGTCAGACGGTTGACGAACATGAGCGGAATCGTTCCTTTGGCCGACGTGGGGAACTGTTGGAGGCCGTCCGGCCCCTGGTGGTTGAATATGATGCCCGCGTCATAACCGGCGGCGGCGATGGTGTCCAGCTTCTCCTGGAACGAACACCCTTTGGCCGACCCACCGGTGAGGATCGATGCGTCACGCTCGATGAGCGCGATCCCGTGACCGGGCCGCACCGTCCCCGGGCATCCGAAGCCGACGAAGGTCGGCGTGCCGGAGATCGTGGTGTCGGCATCGACCGGTGCCGTGTCCGGGCTCCACGTCGCGACATACTCCGTGCCGGCGTGCGGACCCGACGTGATCGTGCCGAGCAGGCGATACGGATCGAAGTCCTCGTCGGCGCCCACCAGGTATTCGGCGTCGGGCGAGAGCTCGCAATGTTCGGCGTTGCCCTCCGGCGAGATCTGTTGCCCGCGCTTTGCGCGCTCCTCGTCAAATTCGGCGTAGTCGCTCTGGGCGATCAGCGAGACGTTGCCCGGCGTCGGGTCGGTCACGTCGAGCAACACGTATCCGCCGTCCCAGTACGTCGCGTTCATGACGTACCGATGGCCGACCGGACGCACCTTGACGGCGTGGGAAAACACCGAGGTGAGGCCCTTCGAAGTGTCCTGGGTGACGTTGAACGGCGCCACCTTCAGGTCGAGGGCGTTGACCATAACCGGGTTGCGGGGGTCGGTGATGTCCATGATGCCGATATCGCTGGTGGGTTTATCGGTTACGAAGCCGACGTAGGTGCGGCCGGTGAAGTTGTTGGTCCAGGCGAACGTGTAGTACACCGCCAAGGCCTGCGACTCGGCCTCGCCGTCCGGACCCGTGTAGTCGCCGGCGTGGGCGGCCAAGAGCTGGGGGTGCTCCGGGTCGGAAATGTTCCAGATATTGATGCCGCCCCGCTGGCGCGGCCCGGTCGGGTCCGGCGCATCGGCCTGGGCGTACATCTCGTTTCCGTGTATGAACAGCACACCACTGAAGTACTCGTTGTGGATCTCGGTCACGCTCGGACCCTCGCCGGCGTAGTTGCCCGGCGTGGTCTCCATGAACGCGCTCTGGACCTCGAAGGGTGCCTTCGGGTCGCTGATGTTGATGACGTAAGCGCCGGTCCGCTCACACGTCGGCTCCCGGTACACCGTGAGGAACGCGTAGTTGTCGTACGCGGCCACGTCCGCGATGTGACGCTCGAGGCCCGCCCCCGACGGGTTGGTGACCTGGGCCTTACCCACCAGCCGCACCCCGTACGAGACGGGCGGCAGGTGCTCTTCGTCAAGCCCGTGCTGGCCGCCGTGGACCACACCCGTGCCGGTCATGCGTACCTCCTAACTGTGCGTACCTTCTATACAGAGAAGATGACGTCGACCCATCGCGGTGACCGGTATCCCTCTCGGGATCGTCGGCCAGCGTCACGTTGCCTCGTTCGACCGGTCCGTGCCATCGGCGCGGAGCCACCGGTTTCGCCGACCCTACCGGCGCGTCCCGACGGCGTGATGTCACACAAAGCGGGGGATCGCGGGCAGTCCGGTCACCAGCCGAGAGCATGCGCTGGGTGGCGAAAGCGCCGGGACGCACGTATCCCCAAAACCTGGGGCGTCGCGCTCCGGCAGGAATCGCCAGAATGAGCGTGCGTAGTTCAACATCCGCCGGAGAGGGGTGTGGCCTTGTGAAGTTCAAACGCCGGACGATTGTTTTCGAGGCAGCGGATCTTGAGGCGGAGAGCGCATTCTGGGCTGGACTCCTGGACGGCTCCGTCGAGGCGAAGGACACGTGGCACAACATCTGGATCGACGGGGAGTGGCACCTGGCTGTCCAACTGGCCCCCGATCATGTGCCACCCACGTGGCCGGACGGCGCGTCGTCACAGCAGGTCCACCTCGACTTCTACCTCGAAGACCTCGATGCCGCGCACGAGAAGGCGATCAAGCTGGGCGGGCGGCTGTTGAAGGCGGTCGACGATCCGGCCGCGCGCACGGGGTTCCGGATCTACGCGGATCCGGCCGGCCACACCTTCTGCCTCGCCTGGCCCTAGTAGCTGGTGTCAACGATGGCCGCCGCCAGCATGGTTCTGCGACGAGGCCCTTCCCGGCAACTCGGTTTGTTGCGTTCCTGCACGAGCGCCGCGAGGCGCTGTTCCCGGACAGCATGTTCACCGACCTGTTCTTCGATGGGGAGGATCCTGTGGTTCGCATTCGGAACCTGCTGCTCGCGTTCAGCGTGCTGGTAGGCCTGGTCGGGGCGGTCGGCGTCGCGGGGCCGGCGGCCGCGGCGGCCGACACCGACATCCTGGCCCGGCTGCGAGCGGTGCCCGGGCTGACCGTGATCGAGGAGCAGCCGGTCGCGGCGCCGCACCGGTTCTTCATCCTCAGCATCAGCCAGCCGGTCGACCATCAGCGCCCGCGCGCTGGCACGTTCCAGCAGCGCTTCACCCTGCTGCACCGCGGCACCGACCGGCCCATGGTGCTGCACACCACCGGGTACTACGTGCCGGAGTACGCCTTCCGGTCCGAGCCGACGCGGCTCATCGACGGCAACCAGATCTCGGTCGAGCAGCGCTTCTTCGCCCCCTCGCGACCGGCGAACCCGGACTGGCCGCGGGAGCTGACGATCCGGCAGGCGGCCACGGACCACCACCGGATCGTGCAGGCGCTGAAGCCGATCTACGCGCAGAAGTGGATCTCGACGGGTGCGAGCAAGGGCGGCGTGACCTCGGTGTACCACCGCCGCTTCTACCCGGGTGACGTGGACGGCACCGTTGCCTACGTCGCGTCCCAGGACGTGGTGAACTCCGAGGACTCCGCCTACGACAAGTTCTTCACCACGGTCGGCACCGCCGCCTGCCGGGCCGCGCTGGACGGCGTGCAGGTCGAGGCGCTGCACCGGCGGGCCGAGTTCGTCGCGCGGTACCAGGCCTGGGCCGAGGCCAACCAGCGCACCTTCACCACCGTGGGCGGCGCCGACCGGGCCTTCGAGTTCTTGGTCAACGGCACGACGTGGGCCTTCTGGCAGTACGGCTCGGAAAGCGACTGCGCCGACGTGCCGCCGGCCACCGCGTCCAGCGACGACATCTGGGCGTGGATGGACTTCATCCTCGGCCTGGACGCCAACACCGACCAGGGCCTCGAGCCGTACACCCCGTTGTATTTCCAGGCCTCCTACCAGCTCGGCTACCCGAAACTCTCGCTGCCGCACCTGGCCAAGCTGCAGCACTACCGCGGCCAGGACCGTGCGCAGTCCTATATCCCGCGGGAGCTCGTGCCGCGCTTCCAGCCGCTGGCGATGCTCGACATCGACCTCTGGGTGAAGTTCGCCGGCCGGCAGCTGCTACTCGTCTACGGCCAGAACGACCCGTGGAGCGCCGAGCCGTTCCGCCTCGGGCCGGGGACGAAGGACTCACTGTGGTACGTCGCGGCGGGCGCCAACCACGGCGCGAACATCGCCAAGCTCACCCCGGACGAGACCGCCACGGCGACGGCGGCGGTGCAGCGCTGGGCGGGCGTAACGGCTCCTTCATTTGCGGCATCTGGATCCCCGGTGTACATCCCCTCGCTCGACGACCACGACCTGGCCCTCGACCACCGGTACAACGCGCGGTAGCACCCCGGGCCGGTTCGGTTGCCGATTTTCGGTGTGAGTGTGAAGAGGCGCCAGGTTCTGTCCCGGTCAGGATCTGGCGGCCTCTACGCATATCCCATGGCGACCGGGTGGCGCTTGATGTGGACGATGGTCGCCTCAGGGACGAGCTAGAAGGTTGAACGGGGTCTTCTCGCACCAGGTCGGCGTTCCTGCTCGGCGGCGTAGGCGGCGTTGAGACGCTCGAGGGGTCCCGGGCCGTGGTGCGGCTTCGGCGGGGCGTCCAGGTGGCGCACCCGAAGCTCGTCCATGAGCTCCTCGATGAACGCCGGACCCTCGTCGCGCATGAGCTGCTGCCGGCTCCGGAGCTCGTCGCTGCCGGGGCGCCAGTCGAGGCCCCAGTTGCCGAGGGCGTAGATGATCGGAAGAGTCTGGATGCCGGCTTCAGTGAGGCTGTAGCGAGCGCGCTGCCCCCGCGCTGCGGTGCCGCGGGTGAGGATCCCTGCCTCGACGAGCCGCACGAGGCGGTCGGCGAGGATGTTCGAAGCGATGCCCTCGATCGACCCGGTGAGCAGCGCCCGGAAGTAGCGGCGGTCGCCGAAGATGACGTCGCGCAGCACGAGCAACGACCAGCGATCTCCGAGCACCTCGACGGCGGCGTTGATCGGACACCCGGACCGTGGTTCCACGTCCCCTCCTTGACAGGTATTTCGTCCTCAATATAGTAGTTGCAGAACGCAATCACTGGGGGTGGGGAGAGATGGGCCGCTTCGTCTATTGGATGAACGTGTCCCTCGACCTGCGGATCGAGCAAGTTCCTGGGGACAACGGTGCCGGCGAGTGGCTGCGCATCGACGAGGAACTGCACCGCGAGTTCAACGCGCAGGCGCGGGCGCTCGCGGTCATGGTCCAGGGTCGGGTCATGTACGAGACGATGGAGGAGTACTGGCCACGGGCGCGTGAGGACGCGTCGCTGCCGGATGTCATGCGTGAGTACGGCGAGATCTGGACCGCCGCGCCCAAGGTGCTCGTCTCCCGCACCCGCCTCAGCGCCGATCACAATACCCGGATCATCGGCGGAGACGACGCGATCGAGCAACTCGCCGCCCTGCGGGCCGGGACCGACGGCACCATCGGTGTGGGCGGCGCGGCGCTCGCCACGCAGCTGCTCCGGGCGGGGCTTCTCGACGAGCTGCTGCTCTTCACCCATCCCGCGATCCTCGGCTTCGGCAGGCCGCTGTTCGACGACTACGACGTGCCGATCGAGCTCGACCTGCTCGAGCAGCGATCGTTCAAGCAGGGCGTCACGATGCACCGTTACGCCATCCAGGAGGCAAGCGAGGCGAGCTCGTGCTGAGGCAGGTCGCGGAGGGTGTGCTGGTCCACGAGAGCGAGTTCGTCCAGAGCAACGCCATTGTCGTGCAAGGCCGCGCCGGCGTGTTGCTCATCGACCCCGGGGTGCAGGACCACGAAATGGCCTGCCTCGCGAACGACCTGTCCAACTCGGGCCAGACCGTCGTGGCAGGCTTCTCGACGCATCCGGATTGGGATCACCTGCTCTGGCACGCCCAGCTCGGCGCGGCCCCTCGTTACGGCACGGCCCGCTGCGCGGCCGCTGTCCGGGATCAGCTGTCCGACCCGGGTGCGAAGGCCGAGATCACCGCCCACCTGGAACCGACGGGCATCGCCGAGCATGTCCCGCTGGACCTGTTCGGCCTCATCACCGCCCTGCCCGCCGAGACGGCGCAGATTCCATGGGACGGCCCTCAAGTCCGGATCATCGAGCATCAAGCGCATGCACCGGGCCATGCGGCGCTGTTCATCGAAGAACGCGGGGTTCTCGTCGCCGGCGACATGCTCTCTGATGTCTTGATCCCGATGCTCGACTTGGACGGCACCGCTGACCCGATCGAGGACTACCTCGCAGCGCTGCGGCTGCTGGAGGGCGTGGCGGGCGATGTCGATGTCGTCGTCCCTGGCCACGGGTCAGTCGGCGGAGCTGATCAGGTACACGCACGGATCGAGCGGGATCGGGCGTACGTGCTCGCCTTGCGTGAGGGCCATGTTCCCAGTGACCCGCGGATCGGCCCATCGGCTAAGCCCGGCTGGGAGTGGGTAAGCGATGTGCACAACGGGCAAGCCCAGCGCCTCGCCGAAAGAAACGAACGCGGCGGCACTCGTGGCTGACGATCGGTGCGCGGCACGCCGCCAGGCGAGCGAGGTCAGTGGCGTACGAGAGCTGGCGGGAACTCGCTCGGATCTTGCTGGCTGACTTCGATCCGGCGGTGACGGCGATCGCGGCACCATGTGCCGGACCTGTTGCTGTGCAATGTCTCTGGCGTGCTGACCGTGGTGGACGTGAAGCCGAGCCGGCTGCATGGACCGAATGCGCCCCGACGTCGAGAGATCACTGAGATAGGGTCCGCCGGGAGGAACGAGGATGAGTTTCCGGCTGGCGGCATACGCCGTGTGCATTGAGGATGAGCAGGTACTGCTCGCTCGTTATGTATCACCGACGGGCGACACGAACTGGACCCTTCCAGGCGGCAAGGTCGAGCACGCGGAGGATCCGTTCGATGCGGTCATCCGGGAGGTCGCCGAGGAGACCGGCTGCGACGCGGTGGTCGAACGCCTGCTGGGCGTGGACTCGAGGGTGATTCCTGCCGCCGAGGCACGGTTGGGGCTTGAGCACCAGAATGTCGGCATCTTTTACCGAGTCCGTATCACCGGTGGCGCTCTCCGACCCGAGCCGAACGGCGAAACCGCCGAGTCGGTATGGACCCCGATACCCGAGGTAGCTCGCCTGCGCCGATCATCGCTGGTCGACATTGGCCTTGCGCTGGCGCAGACCCTTCCGGCAACCGGCCACGTCGCCGCCGTCCCCGTCGGCGGCCTAGTTCAGCACTGAGACCGCCGTGTCGCAAGCGTCATCGACGTCGAGAACCTACATGAGCCTGCTGATCAGCGGGCCTGGGTTCGAGCCGTTCGAATCTGCCTCGCAGTGCAAGGACCACCCGGCCCTGAAGGTCGGAACGCAACTCAACGCCGTGGTCGACCCGACCGACGGTCTGTATGCGATCGTGCCCTGAACCCCACCAGGGGCTTCTCGCGATCTTGGCGGACCGCCAACGCAGTCGCCAAGATCGCGAGAGCCCGCTGTCGAGGGTGAGAACCTACATGCACCACCCTGATCCGGTGTGCCTGTAGCTTCGGCAGGGCTGCCTGCGCGGTGGACTATTTCCGGCGTCCGAGCGAGGTCACGGTGTCCTCCACGGCAGCCAGGTGAAGCCTCATCGCATCAGCCGCCGCATGAGCGTCACGCTCCGAGATGGCCGCAAGGATTGCGTCGTGCTCGTCGGCCGCCCGAGCCGCCCGGCCCGGAACGATTGCCGCGGCTATGGCTTGCTCCTGCAGAACCGTGCGGAGTTCTGAGACCAGCCGAGGGAACAGAGGGTTGGCGGTCGCTGTGGCGATGGCTACGTGGAAGTCGGCATCGATGCCAACCCGTACGGAGGGATCCTCCTCCTCACGGAACCTTGCGAGCAGCGCGGTCATCGCCTTGAGGTCTGCCCGGGAACGGCGCTCCGCCGCGAGGGCGGCCAATGGCACCTCCAACGTCTTGCGCACCTCGTGCAGGTCCCGGGGAAGGTACTTGCCGGTCAGCAGCTGGGACGGCGCGAACTGTGCGTCGACGAAGGTGCCCTTGCCGGCATACGAACGGGTGAGACCCAGCGCGTTCACACTGTGGAGCGCTTCACGGATCACCGAACGGCTGACCGCAAATGATTTGGCCAGCTCGGCTTCGGAGGGCAGCCGCTGGCCTACTGCGAACTCACCCGACTCGATCAGTTCAACGAGTTGCGATCGCACGTGTTCCGCGGCTGTGCGTTGCGCGACAGGGACCACCTTCACAGCCGCCAGGTTAACAGGCTGCCGGGCAGCTGACCGATCAGGACGAGGCATCGATCCGCACCGGCACTGACCAGGTCGACTCGCACGGGTTGCCGGAGGCATACACCAGCGAGCGAGCCGACAGATCCATCACTATCCCCGCAACTGTGCAGGTGCGCTCGGCAGGGACTTGGGTCGCGTCCGGGTGTTGGCACACGCTGTCCGGCGCGTCTCCGTGGTCGGCGAGCGCTTCCTGCAGGCTCTCGATCGTGTGCGTGCGGTGTTGCTGCATGCGCGCTGTCAGGTGGTGCAGTCGGCTGCGGGTGTGCGCCTTTCGCTCGAGGTAGCGGTCCACCCCGGTGAGACCGTCGACCAGGAAGTGGTTGGCGTGCGTGACCGCACCGTCGACGGGCGTGATCGTGCCACAGGCACCGTCGCCTGGTCCGGTCTCCAAGTCCACACAGAACCCGCCCGTGTCGGCGATGAGATAGTTTGCGGAGTTGGCTCGTGATGTCGACTTGATCCGCTGTGCGGCCTCCGCGCCGCTGTCACTGTCGAGAACCGATCGCAGCAGCACGTGGTATGGAACGCCGAGCCGACCCTCGTCCCCGTCCGAGATTAGGGTGTTGGTGCACAGGCCGACACCGCTGGAGTTGATCCCGACCTTCGCCAGCATCCCGGCCTCGACCACCGTGACGAAGTTGGGGCCGTCGTCACGAAGTACTTTGAGCACGATCGCGGTTTCCCGGGCGCCCACGACCCAGTCCCAGTTCTGACCCATCAGCGTGGTACCGGGAGCCGTGCGTTCGGGTGTCAGCGCGAACGACGTGCACTCGGTGGCCGCTATGGCCCTGGCACGTCCCGGAGCTGCGAACATGATCTCGCTGCGTGTGTTCAGGGCCAGGATGTCGGCCACCTCGACGCCGGCCCCGCGGGCGATCGCCCGGATCTCGCGCGCGGAGGCAGGCGAGAAGTCCTCGATGGGATCGGCGAACCGAAGTGCGTGCCGTCGCACGGTTGGCCAGTCCCACGACGCGTAGTGCATGAACACGTCGGCATAGGTCCGCAACGCGCGCTCTATCCGAGTCCTCGCGGCGAGCCCGTACTGGTATCCCCGCTCTTCCGGGTCGCCCGTGACGGTCACGATGTCGTACCCGGAGGCGACTGTCCGCGCCATTCCAACACCTTTACTGTAGCTCCAAGTTCCGCCTGCCTAGCAGGCTATCAGGTTGCATGACAGGTTGTCCTTACCGACAAGGCCACCATTGCTACACTCTTGTCTGGCTGTCAGACAGGAGCTGCTTGATGCAGGTAGACCTTCCCCTCGACCGGCTCGTGCAGTACGAGTACCCGTACCCCGAGCCGGATGACTTCGACTCCTTCTGGAGTCGGACGCTGCACGAACAGCGTGCCCATCCCCTTGATCCGCGGTTTGACCAGGTGGACGCACTGGTGCGGACCGTTGACGTGTACGACGTCACCTTCGGCGGGTACGCCGGGGACGACGTAAAGGGGTGGCTGATCCTTCCGCACGAACGAACCGGTCCCCTGCCGCTCGTGGTGGAGTACCTGGGATACGGCAGCGGACGCGGGCACCCGGTCGAGTCCCTCGCCTACGCCAGTGCCGGGTTCGCTCACGCCATCATGGACTCCCGCGGACAGGGCAGTGCTCTGCGTGCCGGCCACACCGCTGACCCGCATGGGGCGGGACCCTCCGCGCCGGGGTTCATGACCCGAGACATCCTCGACCCCGAGCGCTACTATTACCGCCGCCTGTTCACCGACGCGTACCGATTCGTCGATGCCGTGGCAACCCACGAAGCCGTGGCGCACGACCGGATCGCGGTGACAGGACGCAGCCAGGGCGGTGCCTTGGCGCTCGTGGCAGCCGGCTTGCGCGACGACGTGCGGCTGGCGATGCCTCATGTGCCGTTCCTGTCTGCCTTCCGGCGCGCGGTGCAGGTGACGGACCACAGTCCCCACGGGGAGATTGTCAAGTGGCTGGCCGCCCACCGCGGCTCTGTCGAGCGTGCCTTCGAGACCCTTGCGTATTTCGACGCCGTATCCTTCGCCCGGCGAGCCACCTGCCACGGCAGGTTCTGCGTCGCCCTGCACGACGTCGTGAGCCCACCCTCCACCGTTTTTGCTGCGTACAATGCCTATGCCGGGCCCAAGGAGATGACCGTGTGGCAGTTCAACGGCCACGAGGCGGGCGGGCCCGAAGACATCCTGCGAACCATTCGAGCCGTCCGAGAGCTGGTGCAATGACCATCGTCGACTTTCACCACCACGCACCACTGGCGTCCTATGTCAGCCGGTTGACCGCGCTGGGAATCCAAGCTCAACCCGGCGCCCCTTTTCCGACGTGGGAACCTGCGGACTCAGTCCGGGTGATGGACCGGTTAGGCATCGACCTGGCCGTCCTGTCCGTCGCTTCACCCGGGTTCTACTTCGGCGATCAGGCTTTCACCACAGCCCTGTGCCAAGACACCAATGACGAGCTGACCGAGGTGGTCCGCGACGGCGATGGGCGGTTCGCAGCAGTTGCATGCCTGCCCCTGCCTTCGGTCGACGCCGCGCTCGCCGAGGTCGAGCGGGTGTTCGACCGACCGGAGTTCGTCGGCGTCGGCTTGCTCACCAGCTATGCCGGGTCGTATGTCGGCCACCCCCGATTTGACAGCCTTCTGGAGGCTCTGAACGACCGCGGTGCTCTTGTCCATGTGCACCCGGTGCTGCCCGCGTGGTGGCCCGAGGGCGAGATCCCCATTCGGCCCTCGGTGCTGGAGTACCTCTTCGACTCGACGCGCCTCATGACGAATCTTCTCCTTACTGAGGTGCCGCGGAGATTTCCGCGAGTCCGGTGGATCTTCTCGCACTGCGGCGGCGCGATGCCTGCCGTCGCTCCACGCATGGTTCTGGCCGAAGGTATGCCGGAACTCGCGACCGTCGTTCCGCAAGGTGTCCTGCGCGCTCTGGGGGCTTTCAGCTATGACACAGCCCTGTCCCACACCGCTGCTGACCTCGGCGCACTGCTGTCCTTCATCGACGATACGCGGGTGGTGCTCGGCACTGATTTCCCGTTCTCGTCGGCCGACGAGGTGGCTGAGCGTTTCGCCCTCTTGAGCGAATTCCTCGGCGACACACGCCGTTCCGCAGTGTTCAGCGCGAACGCCCGTGAACTCCTCGGTGACCGCAGGACCGTCGACTGACGATCGTTTGAACGCGGTGCAGCAACCCGGGTTCCGCAGTTCGTAGTCACATGTGGGCAGAAATTTGGGGGTTGAGCCGGGCGAACGCCGGGGGGCGGGAGGTGGGGCGTGTGTCTACGCCGCCCCGGCCTTCCTTCTTGATCAGGCCGGGTCGAAGGCGGTGACCCGGGCTGGCGGTTGGATGGAAAGTGCATGGTAGATGGCCTTCTGCTCGGGGGTGAGCGGAGTGGTTTGCGTGACCGTGCCGGCCGGGCCGGCGAGGGTTACCTGGGTGATTCTCCCGAGTTGCCGGTTGATGTTTCGCCAGGTTTGGTCGCAGGAGCGTTCGGCGACGCGGGTCAGCAGCAGGGCCAGCCAGCAGATCAGCACGTGCGCGCGGATGCGGTGTTCCAGGCGGTGGAAGACCGGGCGGAGCAGCAGCTGTGTCTTGAGGTCTCGGAAGCCGCGTTCGGCTTCCAGGAGATTCTTGTAGCCCAGGGCGACGTCTTCGGCGCTGATGTGCGGGTCGGAGGTGGCGATGAGGTACTTGCCGTCCAGTTTGGCCTCGGCCTTGACCTTCGCCGTGTTGACCTTCAGGCGTCCGTTGGGCTGCTGGACCAGCCAGCGGCCGAGGGTGGGGTGGTCGCGTAGCGCGCACTCGGCACGCACGTGGGCGGCTTCGTTGCGGGCCCGGGTCCTGTCGCCGGGGGGACGGCCGGCGTCGCGGGCGCGCTGTTCGGCGATACAGGCCAGTTCGGCCTGGACGCGGGCGATCGCCTCGTCGCGGTGCTGCTGGTCGCGCTGTGCCTGATCGGGGTTGTGGCAGATGACAAACCGTGCGTCGTGACCGTCGAGGCGGACTTCCTTGACGCGCAGATTGTCGCGGACGTGCTGGTAGCGGCCCTGGCGGGACAGCACGGCCTCGACGAGGGGGTTGCCGTCGCGCATGCGCATCCCGGCGATGTAGTGTCCGCCGGTGCGGCGCAGGTAGTCCAGGTTGTCCGCGCTGGAGAAGCCGCGGTTGACCACGGTGATGACCCGGCCCAGCTTCCAGTCCCGCACATCAGCGCGGACCTCGGCGAGGATCTGCTGGTCGTTGCTGTTGCCCGGCCAGCACCAGCAGCGCACCGGGATGCCTTCCTTGGTCACGGCCAGGCCGATGACGATCTGCGGCAGGTCGCCGCGGTGGTCCTTGGAGTGGCCGAACCGGCGGAAGGCGTCGTCGCCCCCGTCCTCGTCGTCGCGTTCGAAGTAGGTGGTGTCGAAGAACAGCAGGTTGACTTCGAGGTTGAGCAGGTTGGCCACGGCGAGGAACACCGCCTCCTGCACCCGGTCCTGGGTGTCGGCGTCGACGAGGAGGTCCATCGCCCGGTAGGCGTGGTCTTCGTCCATCGTGGACAATCCCGGGACGGCGGCGTCCTCACGCACCCATTCGGCGGCGGACAGCTTGCTCATCGGCGCGATCGCCTGGTTGGCGACCAGCGCGAACAGCACCCGCTCCATGTTGGTGGTGAACCGCCGCGCGCCGGTGGCCGCTCGGACTGCCGTGCCCACGTCGAGGCGGTGCCACAGTCCGTCGAGCAGCCAGGTGGCCCCGATGGTTCGGGCGTCGATGGCCTCCAGCGGCGCGGCACGGGCGACCGCACCCGCCTCCGCGGCGTCGGTCAGCCCGTCACTGTCGCCGAAGTGCTTGTTGATCGACGCGGCCAGCCGCCGCAGTCCGGCCACGTCGACCTGGTCGACCCGGCCCAGGTTCATCAGCACGTCCGGCTTGATTCGCCCGTCCACCCGCCGGTTGTGCGCCAAGGCTACGTAACGCACCACCGTGCCGTCGGCGTTGGTTCGCGACGTGAACCGCAGGAACATGACTACGACTCAACCATCCTTGACCTGCTAGCACAAGGACAAGATACTAAGTCGTGTTACTACAGCCTCAGCCCTCCGGGCCGCTCCGCGACCCGCTGACGACCCCCTGACCAGGGGCGATCCAAACCCGATCGCTCCCGTGTGTCTACCAACTGTGGAACTCGGGAGCAAGGAAACTTCGTAACGAACATGTTGAAGGCTCTTGCGAACCACCCCACCACAGTGCACCCTGAGTGGCAACCTATAGGGCTGTCTGACAGCCGGGCAGGTTGACAAGTCATCCGGAGGCACCGCGTACCCCGCGCTTAGCAGGTGTTCGGTCCCCAGTAGAGGAGAGCATGGATGCGTGCATGGAATATTTGGCGCGGCCGTGTCGCCGTTGCCATTGGGCTGGCGGGGGCACTCGCCCTCGCGGCCTGCGGTGGGGCGAATGACTCGAGCGGAACCGACTCGGGCGAGATCAAGGGAGCGATCGACTTCTGGATGGGCGACCCCATCGGGGACACCCAGCAGCCGATCATGCAGAAGCTGGCGGACGACTACGCCGCAGCACGTCCAGGGACCAAGGTGAACCTCCGCTTCCTCGGAAAGGACGCACACCAGACGTACCTGACCTCGATCGCCGGCGGCAGCGTTCCCTGTGTCGCGCTCATCGGCAACACCTGGACCCCCGAATTCGCGGCACTCAATGCTCTCGAGGTGTACGCGGACGACCCCAAGACGCTCCAGGGCACCTACGTGCCCGGCATGATCGACTCGACCATCTTCAAGGGCAAGTCGTACGCGGTTCCCTACGACACCGGTGTCCGCGCCCTGATCTACCGCAAGGACCTGCTCGAGTCGATCGGCAAGTCCTCGGCACCCGCCACCTGGGAGGAGCTGCGCGAGGTTGCCCTGGCCATTCAGGCGAAGCACAAAGGCGTCAACGGGTTCGGAATCATCGGTGGCGCCCACTGGTACTACCTGCCGCTGATCTGGAACTGGGGCGGGGATATCGCCAAGCAGAGTGGTGACAAGTGGGTTTCCGAGGCCGCATCACCGCAGGCCGTCCAGGCGTTCCAGTTCTACGCCGATCTGCTGACCAAGGATCGCCTGTCGCCCGCGGGCGCCTCCGCCTGGACCGCGGCCGACGTCGACAAGTCGTTCGGCTTGGGCGAGACGGCGATGATGGTCGGCGGGTCGTGGGACTTGCGGACCATCCTCAAGCAGAACCCCGCTCTGGAGAGCAAGCTGGCCACGGCCGTCCTTCCCAAGGGCCCGGGTGGGAACAACGACACGTTCGCGGGCGGCAGCAACCTCGCCGTGTTCCGCGAGTGCAAGAACAAGACGGTGGCGAACGACTTCGTGAAGTTCATGATGAGCAAGGAAAACCTCGTGCCGGTCACCGCGAACCTGGGTCTGCTCCCGGCGACGAACGACGCGCTGGCGCAGGAGAAGTCCACCGGATCCTTCTCTTCCCCGCTGCTCAAGGCGTACGCCGAGCAGGCTGACCACACCCGTTCCATTCCCCCGGTGGCCAGTTGGGGCAAGGTGGAGGGAGCCAACGCCATCGTGAACGCCATGCAGTCGATCATGAGCGGCAAGAAGACTGCGGATGCCGCCATGAAGGAGCTCTCGGACCAGATGAACCAGGCCATTGGTTGAGAATGTGAAGACCAGTTTCCGTCGCGCAGTGTCCTCGGTCACCCCGGGGGCACTCCGCGCGCGGCGCTTGCGGCGCGAGCAGAACAGCTTTGAGAAGAAAATCCTGCCGTGGACCTTTCTGACGCCGCTGCTCGCCGTGGTCGTCGGTGTTGTCGGATATCCGGTGGTGCGGACCATCTGGCTGTCGTTCCACGAGGGTGAGTACCTGCAGAACGGGCCGTTCGTCGGGCTGCAGAACTACCGCGACATCTTCGCCAACCCGTACTACACCGCCGCCCTCCTGCGCACGACATTGTTCGCGGTCGCGGTGGTCGCCACCACGATCCTTTTGAGCCTGGCAATCGCCCTGGTCCTTGACGCCGCACCCCGTGCGGCCAAGGTGCTCAGTGTCATCGTTCTGCTCCCGTGGGCCATGCCGCGGGTCGCGTCGGGCATCGTTTGGAAGTGGATGTTCGACGACCAGTACGGCGTGGTCAACTGGCTGCTGGTCAACTGGTTCGGAATCGAATCCTTCAGCGGCTTCTCCTGGTTCCGCACGGGTACGCCGGCCATGGTGGCCATCACGGTCGCTGTCGTCTGGCACTCGGTTCCCTTCGTGGCGGTTTCGTTGTTCGCCGGGCTACGAGGCACCCACGGTGAAGTGGTGGAGGCGGCACGGGTCGACGGCGCCAACGGCTGGCAGATCCTGCGACACATCCGGCTGCCCATGATCCGTCCGCTGCTCGTCGTGATGACCACGATCTCGACCATCTGGGCGTATCAGTCCTTCGACCATTTCCTTGTGATGACCACACCACCTGGCGGCCCGAACCACTCGACCGAGGTGCTGTCCCTGCTGACCTGGCTCGAGGCCTTCGCGCAGCTCAACCAGGGCTCCGCTGCGGCCATGGCCGTGGTCCTGTTCCTCATGCTGGCCGCGGTGAGCGTGCTGTACGTCCGGCTGAACCGGGAGGACGCTCGATGACGTCACTGTTGCGCCGTGGTGCGCTGTACCTTCTGATCGCCGTGATCGTGCTGACCAGCCTTTTTCCGTTCTTCTGGATGCTGGTCACGTCGATCAAGCCCGACAGCGAGCTGTTCACCCGCACCCCTCGTTTCATCGTCACGTCACCGACCGTGGAGCGATACACGCACCTGCTCGACGGCAACATCCCCACCCAGTTCCGGAACTCCCTCATCGTTGCCGTGGCGACTACGGTCCTGACCGGCTTCATCGCCCTGTTGGCGGGCTATGCCTTGGCCCGCTACCGGCTGCGGACCCGGCACATTCTCACGGTCGTCATCCTCGTCACGCAGTTGCTCCCGCAGACCATCCTCGTCATCCCGTTGTTCACGCTGTTCCGCAACGCCGGCATGCTCAACACATTCCAAGGGCTGACCTTGAGTCACCTGGCCCTGACCGTGGGCCTGTGCACTTTCATGCTGCGATCGTTTGTCGTCGAGATCCCGTACGAACTCGAAGAGGCCGCTCTGGTCGACGGGGCGGGTCGGCTGCGAACCGTATGGTCGATCGTGTTTCCACTGGCCTGGCCAGGGTTGGCCGCGAGTTCCGTCTACGCATTCATTACGTCGTGGAACGAACTCATGTTCTCGGCGACGTATATGCAGCGGCCCGAGATCGAAACGCTCCCCGTCGCCCTGCAGCAGTACTTCTCCAGCTACTACACGGACTGGGGAGGAGTGATGGCAGCGAGCGCGATCTTCACCATCCCCGTGGTGATCTTCTTCCTCCTCGTGCAAAAGAGGCTGATGCAGGGAATGGCATCGGGTGCGATGAAGGGCTGACGGTCGACGGCGCCGCCCTAGAACCGGAACAGCGACGCTTGGAACCGGTAGGCGTCCCCGCGATACAGCTGGAGGCCCACGTCAAAGCACTGGTCGTGCTGGTCGAAGGTCTTCTGATAACCGACCAGCACCGGATCGCCGGGCTCGAGTCCGAGCAGCTTGGCCTCCGTTGCCTTGACCGCCTCCGCCGCGAGCTCGTAGTCGCACCGGCTGGCGGCAATGTCATACCGGTCGCGCAGCACGTCGTAGAGCGACTGGCCGGTGAAGTCGATGTCCTCGATGCCTGGAACCCGTGAGGCATCGAGGCACGAGTGGTCGACGCTGAGCGGCGACCCGTCCAGGAACCTGACCCGGCGCAGGTCGACCACGGGCTGGGACGTGTCGATTCCCAGGACCTCCGCTTCGGCCAGTGTGGGCTGGCGAACCGTGGTCCCCATGACCCGGGACGACGCTTCCATGCCGCGCTCACGTGCGACCTCGCTGAGCCCTCGCAGCCGGTTGGGCTCGTGCACGAGCCGGTTTTCGGCAACGAACCAGCCGCGCTGCGGTGAGGGCATGATTCGTCCGGCGTCGGCCAGGGCGCTGAGCACCTGTCGCAGCGTCGAACGACTGACCCCGAGCTCGGCGGCCAAGGTGCGCTCACCGGGCAACCGGGTGCCGGCCGGGAACTGCCCCAAGGTCAACGCTTCCTGGAGGACGCGGTAGGCCTCGACCGCGTTGTTGCGGCCCTCTACGCGGGCCGGGGAGACCTTGAGGTCGAGTGCCTTCACCACGGCTGCCCTCCTTGGTTCGTTCCTGTGCGCTGCGGTCCGCGCCGGCCGCGATGCATCCTAGCGCCAGGCCATCCGCTCTCGTGAAGTCGCTTGTCGCGCAGGCGGAGTCGATTGACACGGTCGGCTCGATCCATCAGACTGGTCCAGTATTTAGACCAGTTAGCTTCACGTGCTTGGCTGGATTCAACGCGAGAGCGTCCGACCCCGAGAAGGCGACATGACAGACGAAACCACCCGCGAGCCGGAAGTCCTTCGATACCAAGACATCGAGCGGCGCACCTGGGGTGACGAGACCACCGGACGGCTGTGCGACTGGTTCTACGCTGACGACGCAACGATGAACCTCAACATCGTCGGCATGCCGCCGAACGGTTCCGCGATCTCCTCGCCCGCCAACCCCACCGTGTTCGGTGCGGACGAGCTCTTCTACGTGCTCGAGGGCCGCATGGTCCAGAGTAACCCGGTCACCGGCGAGGTCTTTGTCGTCAACCCTGGTGAGGCCATCTTCTTCCGCAAGGACACCTGGCACTACCAGTGGAACCACAGCAACGAGCAGCTGCGGATGCTCGAGTTCTTCCAGCCGGCTCCCAAGTCCGGAACGGGCGGCGCTTACGCTCGCGCCCAGCCGCCGCTTGAGGGTCCGCCGAAGCAGGGCCAGGACGAGCTGCTCGGCAACTGGCCGATGGCCCGTGACACCCCGCGCGAGCGGACCACCTGGATGATCCGGGAGGCCGACATCCTCTGGCGCATGGAAGGCGCCATCCGGGGCCGCGAGATCCTCGTGGGAATCCTGGCCAGCACGGAACACCTCACCGCTGGGAAGATGTCGTTCCTGGGCGGTCAGCGCAGTGGCGTGTACAGCCACGGCGCGGACAAGGTGGTCTTCGTGGAGTCGGGCAACCTGCACGTCGAGTTCTCCGGCACGAAGAAGTGGGTCGAGCTGAACCCCTGGGACGGTGTGCGAATCCCGGCCGGCACGGAACACTCGTTCTACAACATGAGCCACGAGCCCGCCTCGGGCATCTTCTCGGTGGCCGGCGAGTATCGGCCGGGCTGCGTTGGCTAATGCCGCGGTCGACGGCGGTCACGACACCCTCGTGGCCGCCGTCGACTGGGGTGGGACCTGGATCAGGGTGGCCGCCGTGTCGGGCGGCAGGCTCGTGCGCAAGGACCGGCGCGCCAAGCCGCAGAGCCTGGCGGACCAGTACGTCACCGTCGCGGACATGGTCCTGGGCATCACCTCACACCTCGGCCGGCCTGCCGCGGCGGTGGGCGTAGGACTCGCAGGCGTGGTCCAGGAAGGCATCGTCGGCACCGCCCTCAACCTCGGTTTCACCGACGGGACCGACGTCGCGGCCGCGCTGCGTCCGCACCTGCCACTGCCCACCTACCTGCTCAACGACGTCCAGGCCCAAGCACTGGGCGTGGCGGCGCGCTGGCCGCACGGGACGACCGCCGTCCTGACCATGGGTACCGGCGTCGGCGGAGCGGTGATCAGGGACGGCCTGCTGGACCCCGGACTCGGGGGAGCCGGCGACTTCGGCCACGTGGTGATCGATGTCGACGGCCCGCGCTGCCCGTGTGGCGGCACTGGTTGCCTGGAGCAGTTGGTCTCCGGACGGATCCTGGCCGAAGCCGCGAACGCACTCGCAGAGGCAGGGCTGAGCCCCTTGCTCGCTGCGCGCGCCCGGACTGGACGCGTCCTGCACGCCGGGGACCTTCAAGACGCCGCCCGGGACGGCGACAGCCGGGCGGCCGAGATACTCGACCGATCCGCGGTCGTATTGTCCGCCGGCATGCGCACGATCGTCGCGACGCTTGATCCGCACCGCATCGTCCTGGCCGGTGCGAAGCTGGCCCCGGACACGTGGTTCGGTCAAGCGGTGCGAACGCACTGGGATCGCACCCGGCCGCACTGGGCCCGAACGGAGCTGCACCACGTGGGGGAGGACGAGGACTCGGCGCTTCTTGGGGCCGCGTCGCACGCGCTCAACAAGTTCACCGCGGCCCAGTCCGGCTCCTGACCCAACGCGTCCGAACCGTAGCCTCGCACCCGGACGAGCTGCGCCGGCGTGCGGTGCGGTTCTACCGGGAGTCCGACGCCAAACCGGTGATCAAGCGACTGGCCGAACAACTCGGTGTGCACCCCGAAGCGCTGCGTGACCGCTTCGGGGTCGAACCCGTCCTTCGGGTCCTGAATATCGCTCCGTCGACCTACTGCGGTTGGCTGGCCCGCGAGGCCGCTCCGGCCCGCGGGCTGCTGTCGGAGATCGTCAACCCTCCGCGTTGTCGGGGGAACCTCACACTGACTGATCTCCTGGCCGTGGCCGCACCCGGGCAACGTGAGCAGGCCCAGGCCGGAGGCCACGGTCACCACGGTGATGACGACTCCTCAGCCGTTACTGCGGTTCATGGCGGACCTTCCCAACCGATCAGTCGTGTGAAACACTGCAACTGGTTCATGTATTAGACCAGTTCCCTGAGAGGCCAGGTCACTCCTCATGACTTTGTCCAATCGTTCGATCGTTGTCCTCGCCTTTGACGGCTACCAGGAGCTCGAGTTCTGGTACCCAGTCCTGCGCGCCAGGGAGGAGGGGGCGGAGGTCAAGATCGTCGGTCCGGGGGAGGGCCCGTGTGAGAGTCACTTGGGATACCCGATTCTTGGGGACACGGCCTCAGACGCGGTCGTGTCCGAGACGGTGGATGCACTGGTAGTGCCGGGGACCGTTGTCGGTCGCCCGGCGGTCAGCGACGAGCAGGTGTCTCTTCTCAGGCGGTTGCACGCTGCGGAGGTGCCCATTTTTGCGAGCGGCTCCGGTGCTCACCTGGTTCGGGAGCTCGTCCTCGACGTCGATCCCGACCGTGTCGCGGTGGACGCTGATGCCCTTCCGTCCCTGTTCGCCCGGCTGCGCACCGAGCTGGCCGGCTGAGCCGCCGTTCGTCGAGGTCAAAGGAGAGTTCGTCATGCAGATCTTCCGAACCGTGCTGGGTGACATCCCGGCCGAGGAGACCGGTCGCATCCTTACCCACGAGCACCTGCTCTACGGGTATCCAGGGGCCGAGCTGGACCACCGGACCGTATTCGACCACCCCGCCGCCGTCGAGCGGGTCAGCGGCCAGGTCATCAATGGCATGCTCCCCAACGGGTACAAGACCCTCATCGACATGACCCCGGCGGAGGTCGGCCGTCACCCGCAGTTCATGGTGGACGTCGCCGAGCGCACCGGCCTCAACGTCGTGGCGATCACCGGGTTCTTCCCGGAGCGCATGGGCGTGCCCTACTACTGGCGTCGGCAGACCATCGAGGAGCTCACGGAGTTCTTCGTGCGGGACCTGACCGAGGGCATGGTGTTCGCGTGGCAGCAGACGCCGTACAAGGCCGGCGCCATCAAGATCGCCACCGGTCAGGAAAGCGTCTTCCCCAAGCCGAGCCCGGTGGGTGCGTACGGTCGCCACGTCCACGAGGTGGAGGACCGCCTGATCCGGGCCGCCGGCCGGGCGGCCATGGAGGTCGGCTGCGGCATCAACACGCACATCGACCCGATGGACTTCGAGGTCACCAACCCCGGACGCGAGCAGCTCGAGATCCTCGACGAGGTCGGCATGGACCTGTCAAAGGTGATCATCGGCCACGCCTTCGTGCCACCTCAGGTCAACATGATGCGCGAGGTCCTCAAGATGGGCGCGAACGTCCAGCTCGACCACATCGGCATTCCCTGGCGCATCGGTAGCGCGGAAGAGCTGGACGAGGCGATGGCCAATGCCCTCGTGGAGCTCATCGAGGACGGCTACTTGGATCGCATCGTCCTGTCGTTCGATCGGTGGTTCTTCAACCCCCGTGCGACGGTCACCGATTCCGACCCACAGCTGGAGAACGAGAAGGTCGACCTCAACTACATGTTCACCAGCTGGGTTCCGCGCTTGAAGTCCAAGGGCGTCACCGACGAACAGCTCGACCAGATCATGATTCACAACCCCCGACGCATCTTCTCGATCGCGGTCTGACGGAGGACTGGATGGAACTGCAGAAGGCTCGAGTCGCTGTCCTTGCCGAGAACCTGTACCAGGAGCTGGAGCTGTGGTACCCGGTCCTGCGGCTGCGTGAGGCCGGTGTGAAGGTCACGATCGTAGGCTCCCGCGCGGGGGAGGTGTACGCCAGCAAGCTGGGCTACCCGGCTGTGGCCGAAGTCGGCATCGCGGATGTCTCGCCGGACGACTTCGACGCGGTGATCGTGCCGGGCGGCTTCTCGCCCGAGTATCTGCGCCGGGAGCCGGCCTTTGTCGAGTTCGTCCGCGCCCTGGACGGCCGTGGCGCCCCGGTCGCGGCGATCTGCCACGCGGGGTGGCTGCTGGCGACCGCGGACATCGTGAAGGGGCGTGCCGTCACGTCGGTCCCTGTCATCAAGGACGATGTGATTCACGCCGGTGGCGACTGGCGCAACGAGGCCGTCGTCGTCGACGGCAACCTCATCACGTCGCAGCTGCCGAACGACCTGCCCCAGTTTCTCGGGCGGATCCTCGACGCCCTGGCCGACAGCACCAAGGAGGGCGGTGAGGTCCCGGCCGTCGTCCGTGACGCCACGCCGAGCTCGGCGGTGTACAGCGCGGCTGCCGTGGTGAAGAACCGCGCGGCCGGGCCGGGATCGGCCAACTACCGGGCGTACGCGGTGGCGGGCGCGTGACCTGCGCGCTGGTCGCGGGCGGCGCCACCGGGATCGGACGGGCGACGGTGCGGGCTCTGCGCGCCGCCGGCACCGACGTCTACCTGGCCGACCTGAATGACGCGGCCGCCCGGGAGGTGGCGGCGCAGGAGGCTCCGGGGCGGATCGTCGTGGGGCATCACGACCTGGCCGACCGGCACGCGCCGGAGGCCGCCGTGGCCGCGGCCCTGCAGGCATTCGGGCGGCTCGACCACGTCGTCGTGACGGCCGGCCTGCACGTCGTTGCCCCCTTGGAGTCCTTCCAGTTCGAGGCCTGGGAGGCGACGATGGCGGTGAACGTGCGAGCCCCGTACCTGCTTGCGCAGGCGGCCATGGCGGCGCTGGCGGACACCCGCGGGAGCATCGTGTTCACGGGCTCGACCGCGGCTCACCGCGGCAGCCGCGGCACTTTTGCGTATGCCGCGTCCAAGGGTGCGCTCATCAGCCTGACCCGATCATTGGCGGTCGAGCTCGCGGGCAGCGGAATTCGCGTCAACAGCGTGTGTCCGGGGTGGATCGACACCCCATTCAACGACCCGTACTGGAAGGCCCAGGCTGACACGGAGGCAGCCGTGGACAGCGTTGTCGCGCGGGTGCCGTTGGGCCGGCAGGGCGATCCGGAGGAGGTGGCCGCCCTCATCGTGCACCTGCTGAGTCCGGCCTCGGCATACATCACGGGACAGTCTGTGGTCATCGATGGCGGCCTTCTCTCCGCCTGAGCATCCGGTGGGCAAGCTCCCGGCCGCGTTTCGAGCGGCCGGGCTGCTCGCCTTCTTCGTCTTTGGCCTGCCCGACGGCCAACGCGGGCTGGATCTGCGTCACAGCGGGTCGACGCCCATGATCGACAACGCTCCGTAGGACCAGCCGACCGTCACGACGGCGAGGACGGCCGCGACGACGAGACTGAAGCCGACGCGCCGAGCGGGATGCCACCAGCGCCGAGTCCAGGCGAATACCGCGAGCGCGGCCGAGACGCCGCCCAGCGCGCCGGCGGTGGCCAAGAACACCGCCACGAGGGACAGCAGCGGCGAGCGGCCCATGGCCACCTCCTCGAATCCCCGGTCGTCGAGGAGGCCGAGCAAAGCTCCGACGGCGGCGGCGACGGCAGCGGTTGCCGTCCACAGCAGCCATGACGGCCACCGCGGGCGGCCGCGCTCCCGCTCTCGCCGGCGCAACCGGGCAACGGCGCCGAACGCGGGCATGAGCGTCAGGGCGAGTAGGCACACCACAACTCCGGCGGCCAGCGCTGCCCGGTGCAAGGCGGGGGAGTTGCCGGCAGCCAGGCGTTCGTAGGCCTCGGACGGCTCGCGCTCGGCCGCGAGGCCGGTGACCCGGCCGTGCTCGTCGCTGAGGAACGCGATGCGGTCGCGGCCGTGCTCGTCCTGGAACAGGGCGGGGCCGATGGGTTGGAAGCGCCGGGTGTCCAGAGCCGGATCGGGCGAGGGTGCGCCGGTGACGGTCAGCGTGCCGTCCTCATTCGCGGTCACCTCGATGGCGGCGAACAGCGCCTGGATGCGGGTGAAATCGGCGTGTGCGGTGCGCGTGGTGCGGTACCAGCCGGCGAAGCGGTCCGTGGACCCGTCCGCCCGCCTCGGTTCGGCGGGCCGGGGCCCGACGACGGCATCGAGAAAACCGTCAGCGAGGTCCTGCCCGGCGAGCCGGGCGCCGCCCTCGGTGCCGAGGCCGTTGTAGACGACGTACAGGCCGATCCCGCGCTCCGGCAGGAGGACCACCTTGCCGTGGAAGCCGGTGGTGGTGCCGTCCTTGAGCAGCACCCGATCGGTGCCGTGCCGGTGGTCCTCCCACCCGTACCCGAGACCGGACAGCCGCTCGTCCAGGGCCAGATGGCGCCGCTGCAGGTCGGCCGTGGCGTCGGGGCCGAGGACCCGTGCGTCGCCGAGCGTGCCGCGGCCCAGCTGGGCGAGCATGAAGCGGGTCATGTCGGCCGCGGTGGTGACGGGGCCGGACCCGGCCGGGGCCATCGGCCCGTAGCGGGCGCGGGCCGGAACCTGGCCGGAAGCGTCGGCGCGGTAGCCGGTCGCCCGCCGGTCCGCGAGGTCGTCCGGGGTCGGCTGGGCAAAGCTGGTGCTTGTCATGCCCAACGGCTGCAGGAGATGGCGCCGCATGGACGCGTCGAACGGCTCGCCCGACACCTCCTCGACGATGTGGCCGGCCAGCGCGAAGCCGTAGTTGTCGTAGCTGGGCAGCTCGCCCGGCGGCCGGACCCGCCGGGGCTGGTGGCCGGCCAGCCAGCGGCCCAACGCCGGCCCGTCGGCGGACTCGGCGGCGATGCCGACGCCCTGGGTGTCGAAGCCCGAGGTGTGCGTGAGCAGGTGCGTCATGGTGACGGGTCGTCCGGGGAACGTGTCGGCGATGCGCACGTCGGTCAGGTACCGGTTGACGTCGGCGTCGAGGTCCAGGCGGCCCTGCTCGGCGAGCTGCAGCACGGCGGTCGCGGTGAACGTCTTGGCGATCGAGCCCAGCTCCACCACCGTGCGCTGCGGGTCGAAGGGCGTGCCGGTCCGCATGTCGGCGACGCCGTACCCGGCGGTCAGCACTGTCCGGCCGCCGGCGACGACGCTGACCGCCGCACCGGGGATGTGCAGCCGGGCCAGCTGGCCGGGCAGCAGGGCGTCGAGGTACTGCCGCGTCCGGGCGGCGTCGAGCCGTCCGCCGTCGTCAAGCAGGCTCGCCGCGGGCGCGGGCGGCGGCTCGGCGGCGGCGGGGCGGGGCACGGCGGCGAGCGGCGCGGCGAAGGCCAGCGCCAGGCAGGCACGTAGCAGGCGATGCATCGGAGTCCTCTCGGATGGGTCGCCGTCACCGTATGAGCGCCGCGCGCCGGGATCGTCAGGCTGCGGTGCGGTCTTCGGGACGCCTGACCCCGCCGCACGGCGGGGACGGACCTGCGACGCCGGACCGGTTTCCGGCGCCGGGGCACCACGTAGCCTCTATGCCGTGGAGCTCGACAGGCCGGCCCGGCCGGCGGTGGCGGTGCCGCTCGGGCTGCTGGTGCTGCAGGTGCTGTGGTGGCCCCTGGTGCCGTGGTGGTCCGGCCAGGAGGTGCCGCAGCCGGCTCGGCTGCTGCCGGTCGCGGTGGTCTGCGCGGTCGTGGGCGGTGCGTTGGCGTACCGCCGGCGCGCGCCCGAGGTGGTGCTGGCCGCGACGGTCGTTGTCACGACGCTGGGCTGGCCCGTCGCCGTCGATGCCCCCGCCGGCCCGGTCGCGGTTGCGGTCGCGCTCTACTCGCTCAGCGTGCGGCGCACCGCGGGGGTCGCGGTGATCGGCGCGCTCGCCGTGGCAGCGGCGGCCGGTGTGGTGGCCGCCGCACGCGGTGGGTCGGTCCGCGACGTGGCCGGTGTGGCCCTGGTCGTCGGGGCCGTCGCGGCCGGGGTGTGGGCGGTCGGCCGCCGCCGCCGACGCGGCCTGGCCGATCGCCGGGCCGCGGCCGCGGCCCGCGCCGCCACAGCGACGCTGCCGGCGTTCGCGGCGGCGGCGGAACGCCGGCGGCTCGCGGCGGACCTGCACGACGTCGTGGCACACCGGCTGACCGGGATCGTGGTGTCCGCGGCCGCGGCGCGGCGACTGGCCGATCGGAGGCTGCGGGCCGAGGCACTGGCGCACGCCGAGGCGGCGGGCGGGCAGGCCCTCGCCGAGCTGGACGACATCGCGGCGGCGCAGATGGCCGACCCGACGCTGGAGGACGTCCGGCGCCTGTGTGCCGAGCGGCCCGGCACCGTGCTGCGCTGCACCGTCGCCGACGTGCCGGCACCGGTGGCGGCGCTGGCCCACCGGGTGGTCCGGGAGGCGCTGACCAACGCGGCGCGGTACGCCGCCGGGGCACGGCTCGAGGTCGAGATCAACGAGGGCGTGGGCGACGTGCGGGTGGTCGTCGATGACGACGGCGGCGCCGCAGCGAGTCGTGACGTGGGCGCCGGTCAGGGTCTCGCCGGCCTGCGGGCGCTCGTCGAGGCGGCGGGTGGCCGCTTCGACGCCGGGCCGCGCGTCGGCGGCGGGTGGCGGGTCCGGGCGGAGCTGCCCCTGCCCGAGGACGCCGCGGCAGGCGGCTGGCCGGCGCACCGGGCCGGTGCCGCCGCCCGGGACCGCGCCATGGCGGTGCTGGCGTTCGGATTGTCTGCCGGCCTCGTGCTGCTGCCGGGCCCCGACGACGTGGACCTCCTCGCCCGGCCCGGGCCGGCCGGCGGGCTGTTGGCGCTGTTGGTGCTGCACGCCTTGCCGCTGGCGGGGCGGCGGCTCGCGCCGGCGGCAGCGCTGGCTGCGGCCTGTGCGGTTTCAGCCGCGCTGACGGGATGCACCAGCGCCGGGTGGATTCCGCTCGACCCGGCCGAGGCGTTTCTGTGGACCTGGTGGGTCGAGGTGGCGCTGGTGTACGCGGTCGGCGCGCACCGTGCCGGGCGCGGCTGGCCCGCGCCGCTGGCGGTCGCGGCGCTCGGCGGCGCGGCGCTCGCCACCGGCCACGGCATCACCGGGCCCCGCCCGGCCGCCGCCGCAGTGTTCGCCGCGATCCTGGCGGTGCTGCTCGGGCCGGTGTGGGCGGCCGGACGGCTGGCCCGTGTGCGCCGGCTCCACCGGGGCCGGCGGGCCGAGATGCGCCGGCGCGATACGGCCGTCGCCGCGGATTCGGCGGCGCACCACGAACGACGACGGATCGTCTCGGGTCTGCAGGCCCGCGTGCGGCGGCAGGTGGTGGCGGTGCTCGAGGCGCGGCGTCGTGGTGACCTGGAGGCCGTGCATCGCGAGGCCCGCGACGGCCTGCACGCGCTGCGGCACCTGGTCACCGTCGTGGAGCCGTCGGAGCCGCCGCCGGGCCTGCTCGGCATCCGCGCCGTCGCCGCCGCGCACCGCTCGACTGTCCGCGTGCTCGGAGTACCACATCATCTTCCGGACGCGGTCGCACTTACGGCGCAGGAGGCGGTCGCCGCCCTGCTGACCGACGGGTCGGCCGTGACCATGAGCTACCTGCCTGACGCGCTCAAGGTGACGGTGCGGCGGCCGCTGGTCGGTGACCGCGGTCGCCGCTCAGTGCTGATGAGGGCCGTCGGCGCCGACGGGGGCGTCGCGCGGGCCAGGCGGCTGGTCGACGCGGGCGGAGGCGCGGTGTCGGTGGACGGGCGGAGCGGTACGGTGCGGGTATGGCTGCCGTTGACGCTGCGCTGATCCGGGTGCTGGTCGCCGACGACCAGAGTATTGTGCGAGCCGGAATCGCCGCCATCCTGGACGCCGAGGCCGACATGACGGTCGTCGGCCAGGCCGCCGACGGCGCCGAAGCTCTTGCGCTCATCGCCGCCACCGCGCCCGACGTGGCCGTGCTCGACATCCGCATGCCACGCGTCGACGGCCTGGCCGCTGCCGCCGAGGTCAGCAGCCGGCATCCGCGCACCCGTGTCGTCGTGCTCACCACCTTCGGCCTGGACGAGTACGTCTTCGCCGCCCTGCGCGCCGGCGCCGCCGGTTTCCTGCTCAAGGATGCCGATCCGGAGCGGGTCGTCGACGCGGTCCGGGTCGTCGCCGCCGGCGAGGCGCTGCTCGACCCGGGTATCACCGGCCGGCTCATCCAGCACTTCGCAACAGGACCGGGCCCGGGCGCCGCGCAGCGGCTGGAGCGGCTCACGCCTCGCGAGACTCAGGTCCTCACACGCGTGGCGCGGGGGCTGTCCAACGCGGAGATCGCAGCCGACCTCGGCATCAGCCCTGCCACGGTCAAGGACCACGTCGCGGTGGTCCTGGGCAAGCTCGCCGTCCGCGACCGGGTCCAGGCGACCATCGCTGCGTACGAGACCGGCCTGGTCCGCCCGGGGGTGGCCTGAGCGCGGCCCGGGGAGCCCGACCCCCGCCGCGCGGCGGGGTCTCGGCCGGTGAAGACCGTGCTGCCTGACGACGCTCGGCGGCCGTCCGGCGGCCAACCTGGATGGCGTGCCGTTCTTCGTCCGCCGGATCGCCGGTGTCCTGCTCGCCCTTCTCGTCATTGCGCTGCCGCCGGTCGCCGCGCTGGCCGTCGTGTTCGCCACCGCGGCCGTCACCGACTCGCCGCCGCTGTTCCTCGGCGCGGGCGCGCTCACGCTCGCAGGGTCCGCCTACGGGCTGTCGCGCGCCGCCACGGTGCTCCTGCTTCCGGCGCGGTCCCGGACCTGGGTGGCTGCGCTTGCCGCCGTCGCCTGGCTCGGCCTTGCAGCGGCCGCCGTGTTGCCTGCCGGGCCGCACCCGGCGGCGGGCGCCGCGCCTGCGGGGGTGCGGTTCTGGTCGCTGTCGACCGGCTCAGACATCGCCTATGTCCACGCCACCGCGACCGCGGGCGTGCATCGCGGGCCGGTGGTGTTTCTGCACGGCGGCCCCGGTACGCCGGGCGAAGGCCTTCCGGCGGTGACGGGGGCCCTGACCGAGGCGGGGTTCGACGTGTACGTCTACGACCAACTGGGCGCGGGTCGGTCCACCCGGCTGCAGGACGTGACCGGGTATACCGTCGCGCGGCACGTTGCCGACCTCGAGGCAATCCGCGCCCTGCTCGGCGTCGACCGGATGATCCTCGTCGGCCAGTCGTGGGGCGCCTCGCTCGCCGCCCAGTATCTGGCCCAGCACCCGGCCAACGTGCGCGCGGTCGTGTTCACCGGACCGGGCCCCATCTGGCCGGGCGCCGACCCGGGCGGCGACACCGGCGATCCGTGGGCGCGCATGAGCCCGTCACAACGTGAGCAGCGCGAGGAACTGCTGTCGAGCCCTCGCGTCGTCGTGCAGGCGCTGCTGCAGCAGGCGAACCCCAACGCCGCCCACGCGTTCATGGGCGACGACGAGGCCGACGAACTCCTGCACCGCGTGGCCGTGCTGGGCAAGGACACCACCGGCTGCCCGGGCAGCCAGCCGGCCCGCGTGCACGACAACCACCAAGGCTTCTACAGCAACCAGCTCACCGTCGCCGACTTCGCCCACATCCCCGACCCGCGCCCGGCACTGCGGACGGTTCACGTGCCCGCCTTGATCCTCCGTGGCGAGTGCGACTTCGTCCCGCCGGAGACGGCCGAGGAATACCGCCGCACCCTACCCGGGGCGCAGCTCGTCGCGGTGCGGGGCGCGGGCCACGCCATCGCGGCCAACCAGCCCGAACGGTACCGCGAGTCGCTCGTCGCTTTCCTCGACGCCCTCGAGTGAGGGTGACGTCGAACAGGCCGTTCGGGTGCTTCGGCGTGCTAAGGGGTACGAGTCGCCTGCGAGGCGGTGGCGGTGGACGTTCATTGCCATAGGGAACCGTCAGGACCGCAGGATGCGGGCGATACGGACGGCCAGCTCCATGGCCTGGCGGTGGTTGAGCCGCGGGTCGCACGCGGTGCTGTAGCAGGCGCGCAGGTCGTGGTCGGACACATGGAGGGCACCGCCCTGGCACTCGGTGACCGGCTCGCCGGTGAGCTCCAGGTGGATGCCGCCCGGGTAGGTGCCCAACTCCCGGTGTACCGCGAAGAAGGATCGCACCTCGGCGAGGATGCGGTCGAAGTGGCGGGTCTTGTAACCGGTGGTGGACTCGTGGGTGTTGCCGTGCATCGCGTCGCACTGCCACACCACCTGATGGCCGGACGCCTCGACCTTCTCCACGATGCCGGGCAGCACCTTCTCGACCTGGTCGTGGCCGAGGCGGGTGATCAGCGTGACGCGTCCCGGCTCGTGGTCCGGGTCCAGCCGCTCGAGGTACTCGACGACCTCCTCCGGGGTCGCGGTCGGGCCGAGCTTGATGCCGATCGGGTTGGCCATCAGCGCGGCGAACGCGATGTGCGCCCCGTCCAGCTGGCGAGTCCGCTCGCCGATCCACAGGAAGTGCGACGACAGGTTGTACAGCCGGCCGCCGGGTCCGGCCGGGCGGAGCATCGTGCGCTCGTAGTCGAGCAGCAGGCACTCGTGGCTGGTGAAGATCTCCGCGATCCCGCAGCGGTGCAGCCGCCGGATGAAGCGCATCGCCGCGCCCGAGTTGGCGTACGCGCGAAGCATCCGGTCGGGGTCCGGCACGCGCAGCCGCGGATCGGGCGTCGCCGAGTTGACGATGTCGCCGCGGTACACCGGCAGGCCGTGCGTGTCGGTCGCTTTGGAGCGCGGCTTGGCGAACTGGCCGGCGATCCGGCCGACCTTGACGACCGGTAGCCGGGCGGCGTGGCCGAGGACGGCGGACATCCGCAGCAAGGTCCGGAGGTTGGCGCCGAGGTGCGCCGGGGTGTTGGACGCGAACGTCTCGGCACAGTCGCCGCCCTGCACCAGGAAGGCCCTGCCGCGTGCCACGGCCGCGAGGCGCCGCCGCAGCCGGTCGACCTCCGACGGCAGGGTGATCGGCGGCGCGGACAACAGGCTGTCGCGCACGCCGGCCACGGCCTGCGGGTCGGGCCACACCGGTTGCTGTGCCGCCGGCCGGGTCAGGGCGTCGTCGATCCGCTGCAGCGCCTCCGGCGACAGCGGCGGTGACGCGGATGGGCCGAGGTCAGTCACCGACACCGGACTCCACCTCCGGACAGAGGTCGCGGAGCACACTCAGGGCCGCGTCGACATCGTCGGCGGTGACCGACAGCGGCGGGCGGAAGCGCAGGGTGCGCTCGCCGCAGCCGAGGAACAGCGCACCGTGCCGCTGCCAGGCGAGCGAGACCAGGTGGTCGCGCCGCCGCCGGTCGGTGACGTCGACGGCGCACAGCAGGCCGCGGCCACGGGGCGCGGACAGCAGGCCCGGCCACCGCTCGGCGCAGGCGCGGAGACCGGCGAGGAAGCGCTCGCCCATCGCGGCGGCGTTGTCGAGCAACCGGTCGTGCTCGTAGATCTCCAGGATGCGGGTGGCGCGCAGCATGTCGAGGATGTTGCCGCCCCAGGTGGAGCTGAGGCGTCCGGGCAGGACGAAGGCGTTGTCCGGCAGGTCGCGCACCCGGCGGCCGCCCATGACCCCGCACACCTGTGTCTTCTTGCCGAACGCGACCAGGTCGGGCGCCAGCCCCAGCGCCCGGTACGCCCAGGGATGCCCGGTGACGCCCGCGCCGGTCTGCACCTCGTCGAGGACGAACAGGGCGTCGTGGCGCTCGCACAGCTCCTGCAACGCCCGCAGGAACGGTGCCCGCAGGTGCCGGTCGCCGCCTTCGCACTGGATCGGCTCGGCCAGCACGCAGGCGATCTCGTCGGGGTGACGGGCGAAGGCCGCCTCGGCGGCGGCGACGGCGGCCTGCTCCTCGGTGGTGAGGCCGGGCGTGTCCCAGTCCTGCATACGGTCGACCGCCGGGCTCGGGATCCGGGGCCAGTCGAACTGCGGGAAGGCCCAGGTGTGCTTGGCCCCGGTGTTCGTGACCGACATCGTGTAGCCGGACCGGCCGTGGAACGCGTGCTGCAGGTGCAGCACGCGCCAGCCGCGGGTGGCGATCCCGCGCTCGGCGTTGCGCCGGGTCTTGTAGTCGAACGCGACCTTGAGTGCGTTTTCGACGGCGAGGGCGCCGCCGTCGATGAAGAACAGGTACGGCATCTCCGGGTCGCCCAGCACCCGCAGGAACGTCTCGACGAACCGGGCCTGGATCAGCGTCGCGAAGTCGGGGTTGGACGGCTTGCCGCGTGCGGCGGCGAGCACCTCGGCGTCGAACCGGGGGTCGGCCACCAGCCCGGGATGGTTGTGCCCCAGGGGCGAGGAGCCGTAGTAGCCCATCATGTCCAGGTGCGGCCGACCGGTCCGCAGATCGACCAGCCAGCAGCCGGTGCTGCGCTCGAGGTCGACGATGAGGTCGAGGAAGTCGGCGGTGACGTGGCGGCGCAGGACCGCCAGGGCGCGGTCGCCGTCGCGTGCCTGCTGGGCGTCGGGTGCCGGAATGGTGTCCCGGCCGGGCAGGGTGACTTTGGTGGACATGGTCAACCTTTCTGCGTCCGCGGTTCCGGCTCCCGGTCGCGGGGTGCCGCCCCGGCGTCCAGGAGGCCCGCCACGTCGTCGTCGGTGAGCCCGACGAGGGCCGTGGCCAGCTGTGTGCAGTCGTGGCCGGTCTCGGGATCGGCGGCGAGGGCGGCGCTGACCTCGGCGACCGTCGGCAGCGTGAGCATCGTGCGCAGGGATACGTCCACGCCGAACGCCTCCGCGATCCGCGCGGCCAGGCGGGACCCGGTGATCGAGTCGCCGCCCAGGTGGAAGAAGTTGTCGGTGATGCCGACCCGGTCCACGCCGAGCACCTCGGCATAGATCATGGCGAGGACCTCGTCCAGCGGAGTCGGCTCGCGGTCGGCGCCGGTGTCGCCGGTTGCCGGGCGCCCGGCCAGCTCGGCCAGCGCCCGGCGGTCGATCTTGCCGTTGCCGGTGAGCGGCAGTGCGTCCAGGATCCGGACGTCCATGGGCACCATGTAACCGGGCAGGAGCTGCCGCAGGTGGTCGGTCAGCCGCTGCGGCTCGGGTGCCGGCCGGTGCGGGTGCCCGGCCGCGAAGGCGGTCAGGTGCCGCCGGCCGTTCGCGTCCCGCGGTGCCACGACCACCGCGCGCTGCACCTGGTCGCATCGTTGCAGTGCCGCCTCGACCTCACCCAGCTCGATCCGGTACCCCTGGACCTTCACCTGCGCGTCGTCGCGGCCGAGGATCTCGATGTCCCCGTCGGGCAGGTAGCGGCCGATGTCGCCGGTGGCGTAGACGCGCTCGCCGGTGCCGGGCAGCCGGAAGAACTTCTCCCGGGTCAGCCGCTCGTCGCGCCAGTAGCCCTGGGCCAGCCCGACCTCGCTGCTCACGTACATCTCGCCGGGCACCCACACCGGGCGGTGCTCGAGGCGCTGGTCCAGGATGTGGTAGCGCTGGTTCGTGGTCGGCCGCCCGTAGGGGATGCTCGCCCAGCCGGGATCGACCGCGCCGATCGGGTGGATGATCGACCAGTTGATCGTCTCGGTGGGCCCGCCGCAGCTGTACACGCGCACGTCCGGGGCGACCGCGCGCAGCCGGTCGGGCAGGTCCAGCGGGATCCAGTCGCCGGCCAGCACCACGTGCCGCAGCGAGGCGAGCGCGTCGGAGCGCCGCGTCTCGACCCGGTCGACGGCCATCTCCATCAGTGCCGGCACCGCCGCCCAGAACGTCACCGACTCGGCCGGGACGAGCGTCGCCCAGTGGTCGGGCTCGGTCCGCCGTGCCGCGTCGGGCAGCACGGCGGCACCACCGGCGGCGAGGATGCCGAACACGTCGTAGACCGACATGTCGAAGTACAGCCCGGCGACGGCGAGGGCACGGTCGTCGGGGCCTGTGCCGAGCCGCCGGTTGATGTCGAGCACGTGGTTGACGGCGCCACGGTGGTCGACCATGACGCCCTTGGGTTCGCCGGTGGAGCCCGAGGTGTAGATGACGTAGGCCAGGTCGCCCGGCTGTTGCACGCTGTCCAGCGGCGCGTCGTCCGCGTCGTCGAAGTCGGTGCCGACGGTGAGCACCGTGACCCGCTCCGGCCAGGGGCGGGTGTCGGCGAGGGCGGGCTGGGTGAGCACGAGGTCGACCTCGCCGTTGTCGAGCAGGTAGGCCAGCCGCTCGGGCGGGACGGCCGGGTCGATCGGCAGGTAGGCGGCCCCGGCGACCAGGGTGCCGTAGACCGCGACGTACTGCTCCCAGCCCTTGTCCATGACGACCCCGACGAGCCGGCCGGGTGCGGCGCCGAGCTCTCGCAGCCGGCGCCCGACCCGGCTCGCCTCGGACCGCAGCTCGGCGAAGGAGAGCCGCCGGCCGGTGGTGATGACGGCCGGGGCGTCCGGCCGCCGGTCCGCCTGGAGGGCCAGCAGGTCGTGCAGCAGCACCTGGGGAGCCGGCCCGGCGGTGTCGTTGACCGCGGCGCGGACCTTCCACTGCTCGGCCGGCAGCAACGCGAACCGCTCGGTGTGCCGCCGCCCGTCGTCCTCGGCCAGGCGCCGCAGCAGCGTGCGGTAGGCGTCGAACATCGCCGCGATCATCCCGGGCGGGAACAGTTCCGCGAGGTAGTCCCACTTGATGTGCAGGACGTCGTCGATCTCGCGGATCTGCAGGTCGATCAGCACCTGCGGGGTCTGCGAGATGCCGTAGACCTCCCGGCCGAGCGCGGACACCTGCCGGCGGGGCGGCTGGCCGAGCAGACTGGTCACCACGATCGGCATCGCCGGGCGCAGCGGGCCGTCCTGGCGGCGGGCCAGCTCGCGCAGGACGTCGACGCCGGCGAAGTGCCGGTGCTCCAGGTCGCGCCACAGCTGCTCCTGGATGTCCCGGGCCCGCTCCTCGAACGTGCCGTCGACCTTCTCCACGGCGACGAGCACGGTGTTGGTGAAGTCCCCGACGAGCCGCTCCACGTGCGGGTGCAGGTCCATGCGGTCGAAGATCGGGAAGTTGAGCGTGAACCGCTCGTGGCCGCTCCAGGTCCGTAGCACCTCGGCGAACGCGGCGACGAGCAGGCAGTTGCGGGTGACGCCCATGGTCGAGGCCAGCCGCTGCAACCGGCCCCACTCGGCGGGCTCGACGGCGTGCTCGAACCGGCTGAACCGCACGACGCCGTCCGGCGCGGCCCGCATCGGCAGGTCGGGGGCGGCCGGCAGGGTGTCGAGCCGGGACAGCCAGTAGTCGCGGGACCGCCGGTACGCGGCGGTGTCGGCGACACGCCGGGTGCCGAGGACGTAGTCGCGGAACGTGATGTCCAGCGCCGGCAGTGTGGTGTCCGGGTCCTCGTAGAGCTCGATCAGCTCGGGGAACAGGACGCTGAAGGCGCTCCACGCATCCAGATTGAGCATGTCGAGCCCGAAGTGCAGCCGTGCGCGGCTCCCCGCGGTCGGGCCGGGCCCGTCGGCATGGCTGTCGGCGGTCGCGTCGGGCAGCAACGTCACCCGGGCGTCGAACAGCGGCCAGGTGGCGCAGTCGATGACCTGGTGCGACATCTCCTCGCGGGTCGCCAGGGCGCACCGCTCGGCCTCGCTCACCGGCAGGTGCCGCAGGTCCTGGACCGTGAGACCGTCGTCGACGGCCTCGGGCAGGACGACCTGGGTGCCGTCGGGCCGGATGACCACGCGCAGCATGTCGTGGCGGGCGACGAGGCGTCGCCAGGCCGCGCGGAACCGGTCGGCGTCGAGCCGGTCCTGCTCCCACTCGAAGTACCCGTGGGCGCCCACGTCACCGAGGTCGACCGCGTCGCCCCGGCCGATCCACAGCGCCTCCTGGTTCGGCGTCAGCGGGAAGGGCTCGTAGCGGCCCGCGGCGTCGTGCGACACCTGCGGCCACCGCGGCGTCTCGTCACCGGCGGCGCGCTTGCGCTCGACGATCCGGGCGAGCTGGGCCACGCCCGGTGCCTGGGCCAGCTCGGAGAGCTCCAGGTCTATCTGGAACCGCTCGCGCACCTCCTTGAGCAGCGCCATTCCCCGCAGCGAGTCGCCGCCGAGGTCGAGGAAGCTGTCCTGGACGCCGACGTCGTCGATGTCGAGGACCGTGGAGAACACGTCGGCCAGGACCGCCTCGGTGGCATCGCGCGGTGCGACGTACGCGGCGTCCATGTCGGGCCGGGTGCGCGGTGGCGGAGGCAGCGCGGCCCGGTCGATCTTGCCGTTGGCGGTGGTCGGCAGGTCCCCGACCACGAAGGCGGCCGGCACGCTGTGCGGGGGGAGTCGCTTGCGCAGGGCACGGCGCAGCTCGCGGACGAGCGGGGCGGCGGACGGGTCGGGCTCGACGTAGGCCACCAGGCGCTGCTCGCCCGGGGCGACCTCGTGCGCGGTGACCACGGCCTGCCGGACGCCGGGCTGCTGCCCGAGGACGCTCTCGATCTCGCCCGGCTGCAGCCGGTACCCACGGATCTTGATTTCGTTGTCCGTGCGGCCGACGACCTCCACGGTGCCGTCGGGCCAGTATCGGGCGACGTCACCGGTGCGGTACAGGACCGGGTACGGGTCCTCCTCGATCGGGTTGGGAAGGAACTTCGCGTCGTTGGCCTCGGGGCGGTTGAGGTAGCCCTCGGACAGGCTCGCGCCGGACACGAACAGCTCGCCGAGCACCCCGACGGGCACCGGGTGCAGCTGCGGGTCGAGCACGTACGTGCGGACGTTGGCGACCGGCCGCCCGACCGGGGGCATCCGGTCCCGCCGCTCGTCCTCGGTGAGGGTCCGGCCGATCGCCGTCACGTCGCAGGTCGCCACGACGGTGGCCTCGGCCGAGCCGTACACGTTGGTCACGGCGTAGGGCAGGTCGTTCGGCGGCCAGGACCGCAGTCGCTCACCGGCGATGCGCATGTTGCGCAGCGCGGCGCCGGCCGGTGGCTCCAGCGCCCACAGCCGCTCGGCCATCGCGGTCAGCAGCAGCGAGTGTGTCACCCGATGGGTGGCCAGCCAGTCGCGCAGCCGCTCGGCCGAGGCGGCCACGCCGGCGGGCGGGATGTGCACGGCCCCGCCGGCGGCCAGCACCGGCAGCGGGTCCACCTGCACCATGCCCAGGCCGGGGGAGCACAGCCAGGTGCCGCGCGCGTCAGCGTCGAGGCCGCACTCACGGGTCAGGACGTGCACGAGGTTGCGCAGCGGGCCGTGCCGCTGCAGCACCGCCTTCGGCACCCCGGTCGAGCCCGACGTGTACGAGATGTGGCAGACCGTCTGCGCGGTGACCGTGCCCCCCGGGTCCGTCGCCGGCCCCTGCGGCCAGGACCCGTCCGTGGCAGGGTGGCTCGGCCCGCCGACCGCGACCGCGGTGCAGCCGTGCGGAATCTCGAGCCGATCGGCGTACGCGCGACGCGTCACCACCGCGGCCGCGCCCGAGTCGGTGAGCATGAACGCGAGGCGGTCCGCCGGGTACTGCGGGTCCATGAGCACCACGGTCGCGCCGAGCTTGCCGACGGCGAGCTGCGCGACCAGGTGCTCCCAGCTGCGCTCCAGGCACACGCCGACCCGCGACCCGGCCGCGACGCCGAGCGTGGCGAGGTGTCCGGCCAGCCGGTTCGCGAGGTCGTCGAACTCGCCGAAGGTCAGCGTCCGACCGTCCTGCACGACGGCGACCGCGTCCGGCCGTCGCGCGGCGGCGCGGCGCATGAGATCGGGCCAGAAAGCCGGGTCGACGGTCGCGGCGGTGTCGTTCCACTCCACGACCTGGCGGCGCCGCTCGGCGCCGGTCAGGTCACGATGTCCCGTGGCCGGGGTTGACGGGTCTGGCACAGCCGTTTCCTCCTCGATCGCCGGCGGATGCGCCGTGGTGGTCGCCTGTCTGTTCGCACGCTAGAGCGCGGCGGTTAGACGCCGGTTACGGTTGCCGGCGCTCGAGCGGGCGGCCGGGAGCACACCGCCGGGCCGGCACCGACGGTGCGGCACCGGCCCGGCAGGGCGGTCGGGTCAGCGGGAGGACCGGCCCGACCGGGTCAGCTGCGCCGGGACGGGCTCGTCCGAGGACCCGGGGGGCTGGTCCGACGGCGGCTGGCCGGCGCCCGGCGCGGCCCGGCCGACCTGCGGGGCGCGGATCGCGAGCCACACGGCGGCCAGAAGCCCCACGATGAGGACCAGACCGGCGACGAGGAGCGCGAGCTGGTAGCCCTCGGTCGCGGCGACCTCCGGCGACGCCGTCGAGGAGATCTGCTCGCGGACGGCGATCATGGCGAAGACCGCGACACCGAGCGCGCCACCCATCTGCGCGACGGTGGCCGCCACGCCGGACCCGAGGCCCGCGTCCTCGCCGGACACCTTGTACAGCACGGCGTTCTGCAACGCCGGGTTGGCGATGCCCATGCCCAGGGCGATGAGCAGGAAGGCGGGGAGCAGGTCCACGACGTACGATCCGTCGGCCGGGATCCGGCCCAGTAGCAGCAGACCGGCCGCGGCGGCGGCGAACCCGATCGCCATGGTGATCCCCACGCCGAAGCGGGCGACCAGCCGGGCCGACAGCGCCAGGCCCGGCATGAACATCACCAGGAACGGCACCCATGCCAGCCCGGCGATGAGCGGGGAGTACCCCAGGACGTCCCGCATGTACAGGATCACGAGGAAGAACACCGCACTCGTGGTGCTCACCAGCAGGATGCTCAGGGCGTTGGCCGACAGCCGCACCCCGTTGGCGAAGAAGCGCGGCGGGATCAGCGGCGCGGCCGAGCGGCGCTCCAGGGCGACGAACGCGGCGAGCGCGACGATGCCGGCGACGAGCGGCGCCCAGACGACGGGGTTGCTCCACCCGTTGCCGGCGGCCGCGACGACGGCGTAGACGAGCGCGACGAGACCACCGGTGACCAGCACGGCGCCGGGCACATCGATCCGCTTCGGGGTGCCGGTGGCGCGGCCCTCGTCGACGAGGCGGCGGATGAGCAGCAGGGGGATCAGGGCGAGCGGCACGTTGATGAAGAAGATCCAGCGCCAGTCGATGAACTCGGTGATGACGCCGGAGAGCACGACGCCGACGGTGGCGCCGGCACCGGCGATGCCGCCCCAGATCGCGAACGCCTTGGCACGCTCACGCTCGTCGACGAAGAGCAGCGCGACGAGGGAGAGCGCGGCCGGCGAGGCGAGCGCCTCGCCGACGCCCTGCGCGAAGCGGCCGGTCACCAGCATGCCCAGGCTCAGCGCGGCGCCGGTGGTCAGCGAGGCGACGGCGAACAGCGCGGTGCCGATGGTGAACACCCGACGCCGGCCGAACAGGTCGCCGAGCCGCCCGCCGAGCAGCAGCAGACCGGCGGCGGTCAGCACGTACGCGTTGACCACCCAGGTGAGGCTGCCCGTTGATGCGTTGAACTCGTCGCGGATCGACGGCAGTGCCACGTTCACGACGGTGCTGTCGATGACGATCATGAACTGGACCAGGGCGAGCACGGCGAGTGCCCGCCATCGTCTCGGATCCGGTGCCGGCGTGGCCGTGGCGCTCTGATGATCGACGTTGCTCATGGTCGATGGACTCCCTCAGCAGCGAACGTGCGGTCGAACGATCTGGATGGCGCGGGCTGTGACCTCCTACCTGCGGTGCTGCGCGGTCGCGATGTGGTCCGCCAGGTCGCGCAGCCGCGGGTGCTCGAACACGGCGACCATGGGGATGCCGATCCGGCCGTCCCGCCGCAGCCGCGCCACCACCCGGATCGCCAGCGCCGAGTGGCCACCGAGGTCGAAGAAGTTGTCGTGGGCGGTGATGTCCTTCACGCCGAGCACGTCGGACCACACCGCCGCGAGCAGTTCCTCGATCGGCCCATGCGGCGCGTCGTCGCCGGGCTCGGCGGTCGCGGGCTCCCGGCCGGGTGGCGGCGGCAGCCGGCCTTCGTCCACCTTCCCGTTGACGGTGAGGGGGAAACGCTCTGTATGGATGAACGTCGAAGGGATCATGAACTCGGGCAGGCGGTCGGCGAGCCAGCGGCGCAGGGCCGGGGCGTCCAGCGGCGAGCGGGTGCGGCAGTACGCGGCGATGCCCTCGCCGGACGGCAGGTCGTCGCGCATCGTGACGAGCGCCTCGAGGACGCCGGGTGCGGCGCCGAGGACCGCCTCGATCTCGCCGAGCTCGATCCGGTAGCCGCGCACCTTCACCTGCCGGTCGGCGCGGCCGGCGAACTCGAGCAGGCCGTCCTCCCGCCAGCGGGCGCGGTCGCCGGTGTGGTACATCCGTGACCCGTCACCGGCCACGACGTCGCAGATGAAGCGCTCGGCGGTGAGCCCGGGCCGGCCCCGGTAGCCGCGAGCCAGACCGCCGCCGGCGATGTACAGGTCGCCGGTCATGCCGACGGGGACCGGCCGCATCCAGGCGTCGAGGACGTAGAGCCGGACGCCGGGCAGCGGACGCCCGATGTGCGGCCGTCCGGAGCTGCGCACCCAGCCGGCGCTGGCGTCCACGGTGCACTCCGTCGGCCCGTACAGGTTGACGGCCCCGGCCTGCCCGGTCCGCTCGAGCTCGTCGAGCTCCTTCCACAGCGGCGGGCCGATGTCCTCGCCGCCGACGAGCAGCCGCACCGGCCGGCCGTCCGGCGGCGTGACCTCGCGCAGGTGCGGCAGGGCCAGGCGCAGGTGCGACGGCGTGATGTCCACAGCGGACAGTCGCTCGGCGACGACGGTCTCGGCCAGGGCCGCCGGGTCGGACCGGGTCTGCTCGTCGAGCAGCACGAGCGTGTCGCCGCGGCACAGCCGGGTCCACTGCTGGACCGAGGCGTCGAACGACACGCTGGCGTTCCAGGCGACGCGCTCGCCGGGTGTGTCGGTGATCTCGGCACGTTCGAGAGCACGCAGCAGGTTCGCCACGGCGCTGTGGGTGATCTGGACGCCCTTGGGCCGCCCGGTCGAGCCCGAGGTGTAGATCTGGTACGCGAGATGACGCGGGTCGACCGTGACCGGCGCCCGGTCCGGCCCGATCAGGCCGTCGAACGTCGCCGGATCGTCGAGCACCAGCGGCCCCGCCGCGGTGTCCGCCGGGATCCGCGCGGCGACGGAGGAGTGGGTGAGCACGAGCCGCGCCCCGCTGTCGGCGAGCATCCACGCGATGCGCTCCTGCGGGTAGGAGGGGTCGATCGGCACGTAGGCGGCACCGGCCTTGAGCACGCCGAAAACGGCGGCGACGAGCTCGTGGACGCGGGGCAGGCACAGGGCGACCAGGGACTCCGGGCCGGCCCCGCGGGCGGTCAGCAGCCCCGCGAGCCGCTCGGCCTCGCGGTCGAGCGCGCCGAACGTGACGGTCCGCTCGGCCACGACGGCCGGCCGGTCCGGGTGGGCGGCGGCGACGCGGGCGAGCAGTTCGTGCACCGGCACGAAGGGTCCCTGCCTGGCCGGCCCGCCGTCGCCGCGGTCGAGCACCCGTGCCCGCTCCTGCGGCGTGCACAGCGCCAGCCGGACCAGAGGGACGTCGGGCTCGGCGGTCACCGTCGCGAGCAGCGTGCGCACCCGGCCGGCGAGCCGTTCGACCGTGGCATGGGCGACGGCGTCGGCCGGGTAGTGCAGGTCCAGGTGCAGCCGGTCGCCGTCGTGCCGGTGACGCAGGACGATCTCGCGATCCACCGGGTCGGCGACCAGCTCGACCAGCTCGGCCTCCAGGCCGGCGAACGCGAGCGTCGAGCGCCGGTCCTCCTCCAGCACGACGCGGACGCCGGCCACCGTCCCGGTTCGCGCTGCCTCGGCTCGCGCTGCCTCGTCCAGCGCGGTGCGGGCCCGCGTCACCAGGTCGCGGAAGGGGCGCCGCTCGTCCACGTCGAGGGACAGCGGCACCGGGTCGCCGGCCGTCCCGACGACGCCCACTCCCGGGTCGTCGGTGCCGCTCTCGCGGACCAGCACGACGGCGCAGGCGGCAGCCACGGTGGCGGCCCGGTCGGCGAGCCCGCCGGTGACGCCGGCCGGCGCCGCGTCCGGCAGGTCCACCCGCACGCGGGCCACCTGCCGGTCGCCGCCGGCCCCCGCCTGGCCGCGGTCGCGCGGTCCGGCCGCCGGCGGGTGTGCTCCCGAGTTCCGCGCGCCGCCCGTGTACGCGCCGGCGAGCTCGTCGAGCAGACCGGCGAGCGACCGGCGGTCGGCCGCCAGCTCGTGCACGGCCAGGGCCAGCAGGTGCTCGCGCGGGCCGAGGTCGAAGAGCCGGGCCCGCAGCAGCCGGCCCTCGGCGAGGTCGAAGGGGTCGTCCCGCAGGGCGGCGCGCTGTTCGACCCGGGCGCCCCGCACCCGCTCGACGACCAGGCGGACCGCGAACGGCTCGACGACCTCCAGCACCGGCGCGTCGCCGCCGTCGACGACCGCCGTGCGCAGCTCGTCGTGCTGCTCGACCAGCGCCGACAGTGCCCGGCTCAGCGCGTCGGCGTCGAGCCGCCCGGACAGCCGCACCAGGCAGTAGACGGCGTGGTCGGTGGGGCTCGCCGGCGCGTACCGTCGCAAGAGCCGCCGCTGTCGGCGCGACGGTGCCACGGCGGACCTCGGGGAGGACATGAGCTCGGTCATCAGCCGTCACCTTTCTGCGCACCGGCCGGAAGGCGGTTCCTGACGAGTGCCGCCACGGTCTCCGGCTGCTCCAGCAGGTAGAAGTGCCCGCCCGGCAGGACGTGGACGTCAGGCGGCGCCACTGACCGGTCGGCCCAGGAGCGGCTGAGTTCGGGCGGGACGAGCACGTCACGATCGCCGCCGAGCACGACGAGCGGGCAGCGCAGGCGGCGCGGCTCGGGGCCGAAGTCGTAGTTGCGCTCGATCGTCAGGTCGGCGCGCAGCCCGTCGACGGCGAGGGCGAGAATCTCGGGCTCGGCCAGCAGCGCCGGGGACAGGCCGCCGTGCGTCTTCAGCAGCGCCGTGAGGTCCGCGTCGGACAGCTCGCCGTCCTGGAGCAGCGGGTTGGGCAGGTGGGGCGGGGGAGCGGCGGAGGCGACCAGCACCGTGACGTCGCGGTCGCGCTGCTGCAACCGCCACGCGAGCTCGAAGCCGGCCAGGGCGCCGAGGCTGTGCCCGAACAGGGCGAGGGGTCCGGTGATCCCGTCGACCGCCCGCTGCAGCGGCCCGACCCACTCGTGGAGATCGGTGGCGTGCGGCTCGGTGTAACGCGGTCCACGCCCGGGGTACTGGGCGGCCAGCAGCCGGAAGCCGGCCGGGAAGTGGCCGGCCCAGGTGGTGTAGTTGGCTGCGGTGCCACCGGCGTGCGGCAGGAACAGCACCGTCGCGGCGGGCTCGTCCGGCTCGTGACGCAGCCGCCACAGCCACGGGTCGTCGGTCGGGATCGGTGCGCCCGCACGGCGGGCGGTGCCGGTCGTCATGCGGCGCTCCGGTCGCCGGTGGGGCACCGCTTGACGAAGTTCGCGAACAGCTGCAGGCCGTCCTCGGTGCACACGCTCTCCGGGTGGAACTGGACCGTCTCGACCGGCAGGTGCTCGTGCCGCAGTCCCATGATGTAGCCGTCGTCGCCGGCCCGGGCGGTCACCAGCAGGTCGTCGGGCAGGGCGTCGGGCACCACGACCAGCGAGTGGTACCGCGTGGCGAGGAACGGGCTCGGCCGGCCGTCGAACAGTCCGGCGCCGTCGTGGCTGATCGGGCTGGTCTTGCCGTGCATGAGGTGCTCGGCCGGCCGGACGTCGCCGCCGAACGCGACCGCCACCGCCTGATGGCCCAGGCAGACGCCGAGGATCGGGCACTGCCCGGCGAAGTTCTGCACCAGCTCGACGTGCCCGGAGTCGCTCGGGTGACCCGGGCCGGGGCCGAGCACGATCGCGTCCGGGCGCATCCGCTCGACGGTGGCCAGCGTCAGCTCGTCCGGACGGGCGACCACCGGTCCGGCGCCGAGGCTCAGCAGGTACTGCCGGATGATGTAGACGAAACTGTCGTAGGCGTCCACGACGAGGGTTTTCACGGCGCCAGCTCCGTTCCGGTGACGGCCCAGTAGGGGGCGGACATCTTCACCAGCGACTCGCGCCACTCCCGGCCCGGCTCGGAGTCGGCGACGACGCCGGCGGAGGCCCGGATGCGGTAGCGCTCGTCCCGGTGGAAGAGCGTGCGGATGACCAGCGCGAGGTTGACGTGCCCGGCGACGTCGACGAGCCCGACCGCCCCGGCGTACAGTCCGCGGCGGCTCGCCTCGACGGACTCGATGATCTCCATGGCGCGGATCTTCGGCGCCCCGGTCATCGTGCCCGCCGGGAACAGCGCCCGGATCACCTCGAAGCTGTCGGCGTGCTCGTCGACCCGGCCGGCGACCGTGGAGACGAGGTGCAGCACGTGCGAGTACGTCTCCACCTCCAGCAGCTCGCCGGTGGTGAGGCTGTCGCCGCGGCAGACGCGGCCGATGTCGTTGCGGCACAGGTCGACGAGCATCACGTGCTCGGCGACCTCCTTCGGGTCGTTGCGCAGGCGCGCGGCCGCGCGTTGCTCGTCGGCCCGGTCATCGCCCGCCCGGTCGTCGTGGTGGCGTCCGGGTCGCGGCACGGTGCCGGCGATCGGCCGCATGACGATCGCGCCGTCGGTCACCCGCACGAACAGCTCGGGGCTGGCACCGATGAGCGTCTGGTCGCCGAGCGGGCACAGGAACATGTAGGGCGACGGGTTGCGTGAGCGCAGCCGCCGGTACACGTCGAGCGGGGTGGCGTGGCTGTGCACGACGAGGTCGTGGCCGATCTGCACCTGGTAGATGTCGCCGACCTCGATGTGGTGCAGGCAGCGCCGCACGTCGGCGGCGAACCGGGCCTGGGTCAGCTCGTCGGTGACGGACACCGGCGGGCACACGCCGGGGCACTCGGCGTCGTCGTCGGCGGTCCCGGCCGGGCCGTTCGCGGCGGCGGCCATGCCGTTCGCCGGGGTGGCCGCGCACTCGGCCAGGGCGGCCTCGAGGTCTGCCACGGGCGGGTCGTCCCAGGCGGGGGACCGGTGCGTGAGCAGCTCGGCCGTCCCGGTCAGCAGGTCCACGCGCACGTGGCTGCGGTGCAGCACGACGGCCACGTCGGGCCCGTCGGGCCGGTGGTCGATCCGCCACGGCAGCTGCTCGACATAGCGGGCGGTGTCGTAGCCGAAGAAGGTCAGGAAGCCGAAGGTGAACCGGTCGGTGGTCCCTTCGGCGTCGAACACGGCCCGGACACGGCGCAGCAGGTCCCATAGCCGACGCTGGTCCGGCAGCCATGGGCCGTGCCCGTCGACGGCGAGGAGATCCGACACGGCGTCGCGCACGACACCGGCGAGCACCGGTGTGCCGGCGACGTCGACCCGCTCTTGGGTCACCGAGACCGACAGCACCGGACCGACGCCGAGGTACGCGTACCGAGCGTCCTGTGCGCCGTCGGCTCGCGGATTCCGGTTCGCCGCACCTGGAACCGCCTCGGCGGGCGTCCGGGCGGACCGTGACTCGAGCAGGAACACCTCGCGTTCGCCGAAGTGGTGCGCCAGGGCCCGGTACATCGCGAGCGGGTCGGCGAACGGCACGCGCCGGCAGCCGGTGCGGACCGGCACGGCGGCCGCACGGGTGGCCCCGGCCGCGAGGTCCGGCGGCCCCGGCCGGGGCCGCCGGACAGCGCCGGTGGTGGTCATCGGCAGCGTCGTCACGCGACTCACCGCCGCGCGCCGGCGGTGGCCGGGATCGTCAGGCCGGGCCGGCCTCCGGGCACCGACAGCCGGCTCGACCACTCGGTGTCGTCGCGCGGGGCGAGGACCTCCGCGCCGGTGAGCCGGCGGTGCTCGGCGAGCAGCTCGGCCAGATCGAGCATCCGGTCGACCGTGCGGCTGACCATGTCCAGGCCCTCGTCGTCGTGCCTGGCCTCGCCCGGCCGGTCGCCGTAGACGATCGCCGGGAACCCGCTGCCGACCATGATCATGCGGTTGAGCAGCACGTTGAGGACCAGGTGGCTGTAGACCTCGGTGTGGCTGTAGCGGCGGCCGACGACGATGACGCCGCCCACCTTGTTGGTGAGCGGACGCCGGAAGCGCAGGTGGCCGACGCCGGCGCGTTCGATGAAGGCCTGCATCAGCCCGGCCGTGCCGAAGCCGTGTACCGGCGCCGCGAAGATGATGCCGTCGGCCGCGGTCATCCGCTCCACCGCACCGGCGACGCCGTCGTCGACGACACACGGCGTGGTGCGGGTCAGGCAGTCACCGCACGGTCCGCAGGGCGTGATGTCCAATGTGGATACTTCGATGACGTCGAGGTCCGCGTCGCGGGCGGCGAGCAGCTGCGAACAGTAGTCGAGGACGTCCGCGGTGTTACCCCCGGCCCGTTCCGACCCGTTGAGCGCGACGAAACGGATCCTGCGTGCACTGTGCATCGGTCGCTCCATCACTCCAGACGCCAGGGATCTTCGAACGACCGTAGGACGGAGCGGTTTTCTTCCGGTTACGCGGCGTCTGAACTGGGTCTTTGGCCCCAGGAGGGCCCGTCGCGGGGCGTGGCCGTGTTTGGGCAGAGCGACCTCGGTCAATACCAACAGTGGCGGTGAACACCGGGTGCCAACCCGCCACCCAGTTGAAGTTCTCCGCTCGCTCGGAAAGTGGGTGGAACTTCGATGAGAAAGGATGACCGTGAGGCAACGGGAGGACAACAGACGGCAGATCTCTGACGGTTTGCAGCGCACGGCACGGCCGGGTGGGCGGCCGGCCAAACATCGCAACGCCGGATCCGTTGACACGTCGTCGGGCGGAAACGAGATCTCGGTCCACTACATGGGCCAGTTCTTCCTGGAGATCGACGGTCAGGCCGTGCGCCGCTGGCGTGCGGGCCGGGCCCAGCGACTGTTCCAGTACCTGGTCATGCGGCACGACCAGCCGGTGTCCAGCGAGACCCTCAACGAGTTGCTCTGGCCGGGCACCGCGACGCGCCAGGCGAGCGGTCTCAAGGTCGCGGTGCACGCACTGCGGGAGATCCTCAGCAACGCGCAGGGCGGGAACGCCACGCAGCGCGGATCCTCGGTCGAGCTGCTGTCGTGCAGCAACGGCTACGTGCTGGAGACCAAGGACGTCTCGATCGACTTCGAGGAACTGGCCGACAACGTCGAGTCGGCGCGGGCGCTCGAGCGCCGCGGCGACGTCGGCGCGAGCCTGGATCACCACCGGGCGGCCGTCGAGCGCTACAGCGGTCACTTCCTCGACGGTGAGTCCGAGGACTGGATCTACTCGCGGCGGGAGTGGCTGAAGGACCTGGCGTTGCGCTCGCTGGAGCGGCTCGTCGAGGACGCGATGAGCCGCGGGGACCACGACGCGGCCATCAGCTACTGCCACCGGACACTCGACATCGACCCGTGTCATGAGGAGAGCTACCAGGTGCTGATCCTGGCCCACGCCTGCCTCGGCCGGCTGGGCCGGGTCAAGTGTCTGTACGAGCTGTGCTGCAACCGGCTCAGGGAGGAGCTCGACGTCGAGCCGGCCCCGGACACGAAGCGACTGGTCGCCCAGGCGGTACGGGGCAGGCTGACCCGGCCCGACCGCCGGCTGGCCGTCCGTACCGCGTGAACCGTCCGCGGCGCGGCGATCGGCTCGACAGCATCGTGGGAGGCGATGACACATGAACGGCACCACCGGACCGCGGCGCTGGGCCGTGCTGATCAACGACGAGGGCCAGTACTCGCTGTTCCCGAGCGAGCTCGCCGTCCCGGGCGGGTGGCGGGAGGCGGGCTTCGTCGGGGACCAGGACGAGTGCCGGCGCTACGTCGAAGAGCACTGGACGGACATGCGACCGGCGAGCCTGCGCCGGGTGATGGACGGCGGCTCCGGCCGAGGGGTGTGACCGGCCGGTGGTGCGTAACGCCCGGCTAACCGGTCCGGTCCAGACTCGGAACTCGGTGCAGATCCTGCGCCGCCGTGCTGTGACCCGTCGTGGATCGGATTGAGACCGTGGTGATCAGGCAAGCCACCGAGCCGAGGGACGTTCTCGGGGAGCCGGCACGGTCGCGGGACCGGGATCCCGCGACCGGTGGCCCCGACGCCGGCATCCATGCCGTGCCGGCGCCCGTGCCGCTGCGCCTCCGCAAGGTTCCCGGACGGCCGCGGGAGACCGTCGCCGTCGCGCTGTACGCCCTGCTGGACGCGGCGTTCGACGACCGGAAGGTCCTCGTCGCCACGTCCGGCCCGGCCGGCCCGCGGACCCGGCTCGTCGACCTCGCCGGCGTCGACACGGAGTCGTGCACCCTCGCCGACATCCAGCGCAAGCTCGACCTCGCGCCCGCACGCGTCCCCGCCGCGGCGGCCGGCCGGCACCTGGTGTCGACGCTGGAACCCGCTGAGCACGCCACCCTGGTCGCCCGCCTGCGCCCCGACACGATCCTGCATCTCGGGGCGGCGAACGACGCCGCGTCGCTCGCCGCGCGCGGGTGTGACCGCCGCGAGACCGGGGACCTCGCCTCCGTCCTGGAACGGGCCTGGGACCGCGCCGCCTGCCGGTCCGACGCCACGTCCTTGCAGGAGCTGTTCGCGGCGCCGCGGACCGGCGACGCCGGACGGACCCGCGCCGGCACCGCCGAGCCCGACCGGTTCGTGACGCGATTCTCGGCGGTGTGCGCCGGCTCCCCCGGCCTGGTCGCGATCGAGACGGCCGGCGAGTCGGTCACCTACGGCGAGCTCGAGCGGCTCGCCGACGCCGTGGCGTGGCAGCTGGAGCGGCACGGCGCCGGGCCGGGACGCACCCTGTTCGTGGTCCCGAACCGTGACCCGCTGCTGGTCGCCGTCCTCGTGGCGGCGTTCAAGGCCGGAGCGACACTGGCCCTGGCCGACCCTCGACTGCCGGTGCCGTACCTGCGCTCCTGCGCGGACGCCGCCCGTGCCGACCTCGTGCTGGACCTCGCCGGGGTCGGGCTGCCCGGCGCCGTGACCGGATTCGCCGACACCCCGTCGCCCCGGCGGTACGTCGAGGAACGGCTCGGCCCCGACGACCCGGCGTTCATCACGTTCACGTCCGGCACGTCGGGCACCCCCAAGGCCGTGATCGGCCGGTACGGTTCGCTGACCCACTTCTTCGACTGGATGGACCGCGTCCTCGGGCCGTTGCGGGGTCACCGGTTCGGCATGTGCTCGAGCCTCGGGCACGATCCGTTGCAGCGCGACATCATGACGCCGCTGTACTTGCAGGGCACGATCTGCATCCCGGCCGAGGAGGACCTCACCGATGTCGGCGCCTTCCCCCGCTGGCTCGCCGGTGAGCGCGTCGAGGTCGCCTGCGTCAACCCGGCGGCGATCGGGCTGCTGGCCGGCGCCGGCGCGGGCGCCCTGCCGGCGCTGCGCCGGGTGTTCTGCGTCGGTGCGGCACTGACCCGCGGCCACGCCCGCGACCTCATGCGGGTGGCGCCGAACGCGCGGCTGGTCAACCTCTACGGCTCCACGGAGACCCAACGCGCCGTCGGCTTCTACCGGCTGCCCACCGCCCGCGCCGGGCTCGACGCGGTGCCCGTCGTCGTGCCGGTCGGCACCGGCATGAAGGACGCCGAACTGCTCGTCGTCACCCCCGGCCTGCGTCGCTGCCTGCCGTGGCAACGCGGCCAGATCGTGGTGCGCAGCCGGTACGTGGGCCTGGGCTACCTCGACGACGCCGATGCCACCGCGGCGAAGTTCCGCACCGACGTGCCGGTCGGCGAGGACCCGGTGCCCAGCTACCTCACCGGTGACGTCGGGTACCCCACGCCGCGCCACGGCGTCGTCTTCACCGGCCGCGACGACGCCCAGGTGAAGATCAACGGACACCGGGTCGAGCTCGAGCAGGTGACCGAGGTCTGCCGCGACCATCCGCTGGTCCGCGACGCGGCGACGGTCGCGGTCGGCGTGGACGGGCTGCCGACGCTCGCCACCTTCCTCGTGCCGACCGACCGGTCCGTGCGCTTCGACCCGGCGACCTTCCGCGCGGCCCTGGCCGAGCGTCTGCCCGCCTACATGGTGCCGCACCGGGTGGCGACCGTGCCGGAGCTGCCGCTGACCCGCAACCGCAAGCTGGACACCGCGACGCTGGTCGAGTGGGCCCGGGAGCCGTCCGCCGTCGCCGTGCCGGATGCGGGGGAGGCCGAGATCGAGGAATCGGTGCGGGACTTCGTGCGCCGTCACGCGGGGCTCGAGGAGCCGCCGACGGACGTGCCGCTCGCCGACCTCGGCATCGACTCGCTGCGGTTCGCGTCGCTCGTCAGCCAGCTCGGCGACGGCCGGGCGGGCGGGGTGCGCCTGGGCAACAACGCGACCGTCGCGGAGCTGACGTCTGCGCTCACCGGCTGCGGTGAAGGCGCAGGGTCCTCGGCCTCCGAGGCGTCCCCGGCGACGCCGCCGGGCGTGGCCACCGAGGAGCCGGCCGTCGCGACGGTCCGCCGGCTGCTCGGCCACGCGTCCCGGGTCACCGAGACGACCGTCGAGGCCGGCGGCCGGCGCCTGCACCACCTGTGCTCCAACAGCTACCTCGGGCTGGGCTCGCACCCGGTCATCCGCGAGCGGCTGGCCCGGTTCGTCCGCGACTGCGCCTCGCTCGGTGCGCACGGCTCCGGCGAGGTCAACGGCTGGACCGGCGTGCACGAGCGCCTGAGCGCGACGCTGCGGGAGCTGTTCGGCTGCGCCTGCGTGACGCTGACCAGCTCCGGGTACCTCGCGAACGTGTCCGCCATCCCCGCCGTGGTCGACCCGGGCGGCATGCTGTTCGTCGACGAGTTCTCGCACCGCTCGATCCTCGACGGCTGCGTCCTCAGCGGTGCGCCGATCCACGTCTACCGGCACAACGACCCCGCCGACCTGCGCCGCCTGCTGGAGCGGCACTCGGCCGGGCCGGGCAGCGTCATCGTGAGCGAGGCCGTGTCGGGCAGTACCGGCGCCGTCGCGGACCTGCCGGGGCTCGTCGGGTGCGCCCGCGCGACCGGCTGCACGCTGTACGTCGACGAGGCGTCCTCGCTGGGCCAGCTCGGCTCGACGGGCCGCGGCATCGAGGAGCACTACGGGATGCCGGGCAGCATCGACGTACGCTCCGGATCGTTCGCCAAGGCGCTCGCCTCCAGCGGCGGGTACGTCACCGGCAGCGCCGCGACGGCCGCCCGCCTGGCCGGGGACCGCGGTGCCGCCTTCACCACCTCGATCTCGCCGATCGACGCGTTCGTCGCGGCCGAGGCGGGGCGGATGCTCGCCGACGAGGGCGCGCACCTGGCCGGTCGGCTGCACCGCAACCGCGAGCACTGGCGGCGTTGCCTGCAAGCGGCCGGCCTGGACACCGGCGCTTCGTCCAGCGCCGTCGTGCCGATCCTCGCCTCGAGCGACGACGAGGTGGCGCGGTGGTTCTCCGCCGTCCTCGCCGCCGGCGCGCTGGTGCTGCCGATGGCCGGCAACTGGAGCACGCGCGTCCGCGCCCTGAGGACCACCGTGACGGCCGCGCACGATCCGGCGGTGCTCGAGGACCTGGCGCACCGGATCGGCGCCGCGGTGGCCGCCACGGGGGGCGGGCGCGGGTCCGCCGTACCGGAGACGCCGGCGACCGGATCGGGGGAGGCGCCGTGACCGACCGCTGCTATCTGGTCGTCGGCGGGACGAGGGGCATCGGCGCCGCGACCGTCCGGCGCCTGGCCGAGGACGCCGGCCACACGGTCGTGTTCAGCGGCCGCGACGCCAAGGCGGGCGAGGCGCTCGCCCGCGGTGCCGGCGACGGCCGGGTCCACTTCGTCGCCGCCGACGTCACCGACGCCGACAGCGTCGACGCCCTCTTCGCCCGGCTCGGCGAACTCGTGCCACGGCTCGACGGCGCGTTCAACGCGGCCGGCGTCATCGGCACCGACACGATCCTGCGCGGCGCACGGTTCCACGACTCGGCCGAACAGCAGCTCGACGACGTCTTCGCGGTCAACGTGAAGGGCCTGTGGCGCTGCCTGCGCCACGAGCTGCGGCTCATGGCGGCCGCCGGCGGCGGAGCCGTGGTCAACTGCTCGTCGGTCGCCGGCCTGCGGGCCGCGGACAGCCTCTCGGTGTCGTACACGGCGAGCAAGCACGCGGTTGTCGGCATGACCCGGGCGCTCGCCGTCGAGTACGCCCGGGACCACGTGCGGATCAACGCCGTCTGCCCGGGTGTCATCGACACCGAGATGCTCGGTGGCCTGCACGACCAGCTGCTCGAGGATCTGCGCAGGAAGAACCCCGGCGCCCGGATCGGCCGACCGGAAGAGGTCGCCGACGTCGTGGCGTTCCTGCTCTCGCCGCGGGCGTCCTACCTCAGCGGTGCCGCCGTGCCGATCGACGCCGGAGGCCTGTACGGCGCCCTCTGAGCGCGTCGAAGCGGCGGCCGTGTCAGCGCCGGTCGAGCGGCGCGTTGCCGAGCTTGGCCAGCAGCGCCTCGACCTGGTCGTCGGGCATCTGCTCGATGCGCTCGAGCATCGCGGCGTCGTCGGCCGGCCCGGCCTGCTCGTCGATCACCTCGGCGAGCTCGGCGACGGTGCACGAGGCGAAGAACGTCGGCAGCTTCAGTTCGCAGCCCAGCTCCTCCCGGATCCGCACGACGAGGCGGGTCGCCATCATCGAGTCGCCGCCCAGGACGAAGAAGTCCTCGTACGGGTCGACCTCGTCGACCTGCAGCGCCTCGGCCCACAGCCGCCCGATGCGCTCGGCGGTGGCGGACAACGGCGCCGCGGTGGCCGACGTCGGTGCATCCGCGGCCGGACTCGGCGGATCCGCAGCCGCCGGCTGGACGACCGCGGGCGTCGACACCGCCGTGGTGGTCCGCACCCCCAACTCGGACAGGCGGCTGCCGGGCCGCTCGACGATCGCTCGCAGCAGGGCGACGTATCGCTCGCAAAGGCGGGCCGCGGTCTGCGGCTCGAGCAGGGCGACGTTGTGGTCGCACCGGCCGGCGAGCCCGTCCGGCGTCTCGTCGAGCGTGAGCTCCAGGTCGAAGCGCATCGTGCCGTTCGGGATGCCGAAGTACCGCAGCCGCAGGTCCGGTGCCAGCTCCGTCTCCTGCTTGGTGAACGGGGTGCTGCCGTAGCTGAAGACGGTCTGGCACAGGGGGTTGAACCGCATGTCCCGCACCGGGCGCAGCTCCTGCACGAGCTTGCCGAACGGCAGGTCCTGATGCTGGTACGCACGCAGCGTGACCGCACGGACCCGATCCACGACCTGCTCGAAGGTCGGGTCGCCGGACAGGTCGGTGCGCATGACGACGTTGTTGACCAGCGAGCCGACGACCTCCTCGAACTCGGGCTTGTCCCGGCCGGCGACGGGGGTGCCGACGGCGATGTCCGGGTGACCGCAGGCGCCGGCGAGCAGCACCTGGTAGGCGGCCAGCGCCGTCATGAACGGCGTCGCGCCCCGCCGGCGGCTGACGTCGACGACGGCGGCGTGCAGGTCGGCCGGCACGGTGAAGAAGTGGCTGCGCCCGCGCAGGGACGGCTCGGCCGGCCGCGGGTGGTCGTACGGGAAGTTCAACAGCGACGTCCCGGCCAGTTCCGCGCGCCAGAAGTTCAACAGGTCGCGGGTCCGCTCCGGGGTGAGGTGGGCGCGCTGCCAGATCGCGTAGTCGGCGAACTGCACCGGGCGATCCACCGCGCGCCCGCTGCCGCCGGCGGCCCGGCCCGACCGCGCCCGTTCGTACAGGGCGGCGAGCTCGCGGATGATGACGCCGACCGACCAGCCGTCGGCGATGGTGTGCGAGGCGATCCAGACGAGCATGTGGCGGTGGCCGCGCTCGTCGAGCCGGAGCAGCCGGCAGCGCCACAACGGTGCCCGGGCCAGGTCGAACGGCTCGCGGGCCGAGGTCAGGCACCGGAGGCGGGCCTCGTTCTCGGGGTCGGGGTAGCCGCTGAGGTCCGTCACCGGCAGGTCGAACGGCTCGGGCGGCGCCACGACCTGGACGAGGCGGCCCGACTCGAGGCGCAGCGCGGTGCGCAGCGCGTCGTGGCGGCGCACGATCTCGCCGAACGCGGTGGCCAGGGCGTCGGTGTCCAGCGGGCCGTCGAGGGTGAAGGAGAACGGCACGATGTAGTTGGGCAGCCCGGGGACCAGCTGGTCGAGAAACCACAGCTGCTCCTGCGCGTACGCGGCGGGAACGGTCCCGGCGCGCGGATCCGGAGTCGGGCGGGGATCGGGCCCGGCGCAAGTGGACCCCGGGGACGGCCGCAGCCGCGCGAACAGCGCCGTGCGCTCCTGCGGCGACAGCTTGGAAAGGTGGGCGAGCCGGTCACTCATCGCGTCACCGTCACCGTCACCGGCATGTGCTTGATGCCGAGCATGAAGTTGGACCGCAGCCGCTCGATCGGCCCGGCGAGCTGGAACCGCACGCCGAGCGAGCGCAGGTGCTCGAACAGGATGGTGATCTCCGCCCGGGCCGGGTTCATGCCGATGCAGCGGTGCGCGCCGATGCCGAAGGCGATGTGCTGGTTCGGGGTACGGGCGAGGTCGAAACGGCCGGCGTCGGGGAACTGGTCCTCGTCGCGGTTGGCCGAGGCGTTCCACAGGGTCACCGACTGCCCCCGGCCGATCAGCGTCCCGCGGATCTCGACGTCGCGGGTCGCGGTCCGCTGCACGTACGCGTTGGTGGACGTCCAGCGGAAGATCTCCTCGACGGCGGTCGGCAGCAGCGCCGCGTCCCGGGCGAACCGGTCGGCCTGGTCGGGGTGCTCGATCAGCGCCAGCACCCCGGCCGTCGCCGTGTACGGGGTGGTCTCGTTGCCCCCGACGGCCACGTTGAGGCAGTTGTAGAGGATCTGGCTCTCGGTCATCGGCCGGCCGTTGATCTCCGATTGCAGCAGCAGGCTCACCAGGTCGTCGCCCGGCTCGCGCCGGCGGCGCTCGATGAGCTCGGCGAAGAGATCGAGGATCTCGACCTGTGTGCCGACCAGCGTCATCGTCTCGTCGCGGCCGTTGTGCCACTCGGGGTCGCGGTGGCCGATCATCGCGCGGGTGACCCCGAGCAGGTGCTGGATCTGGTCCCGGTCGAGGTCGAACACGGCCCGCAGCAGCCCCGCCGGCAGCACGGGCGCGACCTCGGTGGCGAAGTCGCCGCCGCCCGCGGCAAGGAGCCGGTCGACGGCCGCGCGCACGTTCTCGGTGACGCATGCCGAGACCCGCCGGACCATGTCGGGGGTGAACCCCTGGTGCAGCTGCTGGCGCAGCAGGCGGTGCTCCGGCGGGTCGGAGCAGATGAGCATCCGCCCCGAGGCGGAGTCGGCCCCGCTGCGGTACGAGCCGCCCATCACGGTGCCCTGCGAGGAGGAGAACGCCGCAGGGTCGCGGTAGACGTCGGCGATGTCCTGGTACCGCGTCAGCGCCCAGAAGCCGTTGCCGTCACCGACGTCGTTCCAGTACACCGGTGACTCCCGGCGCAGGTGCGCCCAGGCCGCGTGCGGGTCACCGCTGACGAACAGTTCGGTGTCGTTGAGGTCGATCAGCCGGGTCTTCACGATGCCACCGTCTCTCTTGCAGGCCGGATGTGGTCGGCCAGGTCCTCGACGACGCTGCACTGGAACAGCACCTCCGGCTCCAGCGCGACGCCCAGATCGCGCTGGATGATCCGGCGCGCGCGGACGGCGAGCAGCGAGTGCCCGCCGAGGGTGAAGAAGTCGTCGCGCACGCCCACCTGCTCCACCGAGAGCAGGTCCTCCCACAGCCGCGTGAGGTAACGCTCGATGTCGTCCCGGGGCTCGAGGTAGTCCTCGCGCAGCTGTTCGCGGTCAGCGGCGACGCTCTCCAGCTCGCCCCAGTCGCGTTTGCCGTGCGGGTCGGTCGGCATCCGGTCGAGCACGATGAACTCGCTCGGCACCAGGTGCGCCGGCACGGTGCCGGTGAGAAACTCGCGCAGCTCGCGGATGGACAGCCGGTCGCCGGCCCGGATGAGGAACGCGACGAGCCGCCGTTCACCGGCGTCGCCGACCGCCGTGACGGCGGCCTCGCCCACGTCCGGGAACCGGCACAGGCAGGCCTCCACCTCGCCGGGCTCCACGCGGTGCCCATTGATCTTGACCTGGCTGTCGATGCGTCCCACGTATTGCAGGACGCCGCCGCCGACGTCGCGGACCAGGTCACCGGTCGCGTACATGCGGCTGCCGTCGGAGGCATCCGGGTCGGGGATGAACCGCTCCGCGGTGCGGCCCGGCTGCCCGAGGTAGCCGCGGCCGACGCCGTCGCCGCCGATGTGCAGCTCGCCGGCCTCACCGGCCGGCACGGGGCGCAGGTCCGGGCCGAGCACGCGGAGCCGGAACCCGCCGAGCGGCCGGCCGATCGGCACCCCGGCCCCGTCCGCCGGTGGTTCGGTCACCTCGTGACCGGTGCACGCGACGGTCGCCTCGGTCGGGCCGTACAGGTTGAACAGCCGGCCGTCGAAGGCGCCGCGGAGCAGGTCCCGGCAGGTGGCGGGGAGCAGCACGTCGCCGCCGGAGCACAGCACCCGCAGCGGGGCGAAGGCGTAGCGGTCGAACCGGACGACGTGGTTGACCACGACGGCGGGAGCGAGCATCGCCGTGATGCCGCGGCGCTTCAGCTCGCGCTGCAGGTCCGATCCGAGCAGGTCGGGGATCGAGGGCAGCACCACGATCTCGGCGCCGCCGGCGAGGGATCGCCAGACCTCGAACGTCGTGGTGTCGAAGGAGATGCTCGCGCACTGGGCGGTGCGATCCCCGGTGCTCAGCGCCGGCAGGGCGGGGTTGAGCGCGAACGCGACCAGCTGCCGGTGCTCCAGCACGGTGCCCTTCGGCTGCCCGGTCGAGCCGGACGTGTACAGCACGCACGCGGCCTGCTGCGGGGCGATGCCGGCCACCGGGAAGCCGTCCACCACCGGGGCGTCGCCGCTGCGCCATTCGACGGTGTCGCGGTCCAGGTGGGCGAGGCGCTCGCCCCACCCCGGCTCGGTGACCACCACGCGCACGTCGCCGTCGAGCAGCATGTGGTCCCGGCGGGCGGCGGGGTAGCGGGTGTCGACGGGCAGGTAGGCCGCACCCGCCTTGAGGATGCCCAGGATCGCCACGACGACGTCGACGCCGCGCCGCAGGTGCAGGCCGACGCGGTCCTCCGGACCGACGCCGCGGGCGGTCAGAAGCCGGGCCAGTGCGGTCGCGTGGGTGTCCAGCTCCTGATAGGTGTACGCGTGGTCGTCATCACTGACCGCCGGCGCGTCGGGATGCGCGCGGACCGACCGGGCGAACAGGTCCACAAGGGACACGGCAGCCGGCGCCGGCGCCGCATCCTTCGGTTCGGTCGTCACCACACCGCCGGTCACCACGCCGCGTCTCCCCGCGAACCGGGCGCCGTGGCGGCCACGGCGGGAGCATCGCGCTCGATGACGTCGATGAGCTGGGGCGGCGCGGACAGGAACGTCCACGGCCCACCGGCGAGGACCTCATGGCGCGTTTCGCCGTACTCGTCCCACTCGAGCATCTCCGGCGCCGGCACGTACGGGTCGTCGCGCCAGCCGATCGCGGTGATCGGGCAGGGCAGCCGACGCGGGCCGGGCGGCCGGTAGCCGTAGCACATGTCGACGTCGTCGCGCAGGACCGCGATGGCCATCGGCAGCAGCTCGGGCAGCGGTTCCGGCTCGCCGAGGGAGCGCACGATCCCGCGCAGTTCGTCGGCCAGCCGCTCGTCGGACATCGACGGCTGGAACAGCCCGTAGAACCCGCGGTGCGGCACGAGCGTCGACGACACGTACAGTCGCGCCGGGAGCGGGTGGCCCCGCTCCTCCAGGCGGACCAGCGTCGCGTACGCGAGCAGGGCGCCCATGCAGTGCCCGAACAGCGCGTAGGGCCGGTCCAGGTACGGCGCGAGGCCCTCGGCCGCGTCGGCGGCGAAGTCGTCGAAACTGCGGTACGGCGGCTCACGGAAGCGGTTCTCCCGGCCCGGCGGCTGGACCGCGCACACCTCCATCGCGCCGATGCGCTTGGGCCAGCGTCGCAACGACGACGCCCCGGCGCCGGCGTAGGGGAAGCAGATGAGACGCGCCTGCGCGTCGGCGCGTGGTTCTCGTAGCAGCCAACGGCCTGTTCTGGTGTCCTTCACCCGAAGCTCCTCTGGGATCGACCGGTCGGTCATCACCATGGAACGCAGGCTAGGAGCCCCGGGTTAGGCGACGGTTATGCCGGCGCCATTCAGCCGGGCTTGCCCACCCGGAGCTCGGCGTCGGCGCCGAGGAACCGCCCGACGTCGGCCGCCTCGGCCTCCAGCGCCGGCTCGGCCTCCTCGGGCAGCGCCTCGAACGGCTGAACCTCCACGACGAGCCGGTCCTTCTTGCGCTGCTGCTTCCAGGTGCCGAGCACGCGGCCGTCGACGAGGACCGCGGGCTGGATGAAACCGCCGCCGACCTGGATCCGTTTGGTGAACGCCGGGGCGAGGACGAGCTCCCGGCTCGAGTACCCGAGCAGGTATTCGTCGAAATGGCCGATGAGCTGCACGGCCGGCTTCCTGCCCGGCTTGCGCGCGGTCGTGCCGGCCGTGACCCACGCCGTCTCGCCTGCCGCGTCGACCTCGGTCAGCTCGTCGCCGATGATCTCGAAGCCCCGTTTGGCCTGTTTGGCCGGCAGGCCGGACCACTTCGCGAAGTCCTGCGGGGTGACCGGGCCCCGGGAGGCGACGTAGCGGCGGGTCAACTCCGCGAGCGACCCTTCGGCGTCGAGCTCGCGCTGTGGGCCGGCCCAGTCCTCGATGAGGACGTAGGTCGGCTCGTCCCGGTCGACGTCGGGTCCGCGGCAGATCAGGCCCGTCATGGCGGCATACCCGATCAGGTGCGCGGGCGCCTGGCTCTTCGGATCGACCGACACGCCCTTGTCGGCGAGGCGCCGCACCAGGTCGGCACGGGTCAGCGGGCCCGCGTCCGCGACGATCTTCCGCAGGGCCGGCACGGCCGTCTTCAGCATGGCGTCGTCGAGGCCGAGCTGGAGCCGGCGCCGCTTGTCGGCGGCGGCGAAGACCGGGCCGAGCAGCCCGACGATCCAGCTCACGTCCTCGGCGGCAACCATGTGCAGGGTGCTGCGCATGGCCCAGATCCGCACGACGGTCCGGTCGTCGTTGCAGGCCCTGGCCACCGCCTCCGCGTCGATGCCGGTGGTGCGGGGGCGCAGCGCCAGTCGTGCCGCGCGGATGTCCTGTGACTGCATGCCGACCAGGTCGTGGACCACGGTCGCGACGTCTTTGGCCCGGTCGCCGGTCAGCCGCTGCGCGCGGGCCCTGGCCAGCCGGACCTCGTCTTCGGTGAACTGCCGAGTCATCAGCCGAACGTACCCGACAACGCCGCCGTTACTCCGCCGAAGAGGAACGAGCACACCGCCGCGTGACGCGTCCGAGGCCGGCCGCTCGTAACTTCCGCATGACCTCGTCTCGATACGTTCGCCGTGTTGACAGGAGGCGACGAAGCAGCAGACCGGGTACTCGACGGGAGACGCATGACATGCCGGACCTGAAACAGCGCGTGGCCGAGCTTTCCGAGGAACGACGCGCCCTGTTCGCGGCGTTGACGAAGACGAAGGACACGACCCGGATTCCACGGGTGCCACGGGACCGGCCCATCCCGGCGTCGTTCGCGCAGCAACGCCTGTGGTTCGTCGACCACATGGAGCCGGGCAACACCGCCTACAACTGCCCGATCCCGGTCCGCCTGCGCGGGCCGCTCGAGGTCGATGCGCTCATCGAGAGCCTCGCCGACGTGGTGCGCCGGCACGAGGTGCTGCGCACGACGTTCCGCGGCGAGCACGGGCAGCCGGTCCAGGTGATTCACCCGGAGATGCCGCTGCCGTGCCCGCTGACCGACCTGAGCGACCTGCCCCCGCAGGAGCGGGACGCCGCGGTGCGCCGGGCCGTCGCCGAGGACGCCGAGCAACCGTTCGACCTCGCGAACGGTCCGGTGATGCGGGCCCGCCTGCTCCGCTTCGGGCCCGAGGAGCATGTGTTGCTGTACGACCTGCATCACATCGCCTTCGACGTGTGGTCGGTCGGCGTGGTGCACGCCGAGCTGGCCGCCGGGTACAACGCCCGGGTCCGGGGCACCGAGGCGGAGCTGCCGGAGCTGCCGATCCAGTACGCCGACTACGCCGCATGGCAGCGGGAGCGCATCAGCGGGCCGCTGCTGGACGAGCAGCTCGCGTACTGGCGCCGCCAGCTCGACGGGCTCGAGTCGCTGGACCTGCCCACCGACCACGACCGGCCGGACAGCCTGTCCTACCGCGGCGGGTGGCGCCAGCTGGACCTGCCGCAGCGGCTCGTCGCCGGGCTGCGCGAGCTGGGCCGGGCCGAGGGCGCGTCGCTGTTCATGACGATGCTCGCGGCCGTGCAGGTGCTGCTGGCCCGCTACACCGACACCGACGACGTCGCGGTGGGCATCGCGGCCGCCGAGCGCGACCGTCCCGAGGTGCAGGGGCTCATCGGCTTCTTCCCGAACACGCTCGTGCTGCGCGGTGACCTGTCCGGGCAGCCGACGTTCCGGGACTTCCTGCGCCGCATCCGCACCACCGCCCGGGACGCGTTCGCTCATGCGGAGCTGCCGTTCGACCTGCTGGTCCAGGATCTGCGCCCGACCCGCTCCGCCACCCGTACGCCGCTGTTCCCGGTGTTCTTCGGCGTCGAGGACGGCACGACGCCGATGCCGGCGTTCGACGGCCTCGACGCCGAGATCGTCTTCCCGGACCACCAGACGGCCAAGTTCGACCTCGGGTTCAATGTGCGGGTCGGCGCCGAGCACACCGTCGTCGACGCGGTCTTCAGCGCCGACCTGTTCGAGCCGGCCACGATCGACCGGATGCTGCGCCACTACCGGCAGCTGCTCGAGGCGGCGGTCGCCGCCCCGGACCGGCCGATCACCGTCCTGCCGATGCTCACCGACGCCGAGTGGCGCGACATCCGCGCCTGGAACGACACCGGACGGGTCTTCCCGGACCACGCATGCCTGCACCACCTCGTCGAGGAGCAGACCGCGCGCGGCGACGCGCCGGCGGTGCGCTGCGGGTCGCGGACGCTGAGCCGCCCGGACCTCGAGGCGGCCGCGAACCGGCTGGCCCGGCGGCTGCGCGACAGCGGGGTGGGCCCCGACACGGTCGTCGGGGTGTGCCTGCCGCGCTCGCCCGAACTGGTCGTGGCGATCCTGGCCGTGCTCAAGTCCGGCGGCGCGTACCTGCCGCTGGACCCCGACTACCCGCCGCAGCGGCTGCGGTTCATGCTCACCGACGCCGGCTGCCCGGTGGTCGTCACCCGGCAGGACCTGCGCGACGGCCTCGGCGCCGTCGACGGCACCGTGCTGGGCGTCGACGACGACGTCCGGGACGTCGCGGACACCCGTCCCGACGTGGACGTGCGACCCGACCACCTGGCCTACGTCATCTACACCTCCGGCTCGACCGGCGAGCCGAAGGGCATCGCGCTGCAACACCGCGGTGCGGTCAACAACTTCACCGACTTCAACGACCGGTTCGGCATCGGGCCCGGCGACAGCGTGATGTCGGTGTCCTCGCCCAGCTTCGACATGTCGGTGTACGACATCCTCGGCACGCTGGCCGCCGGCGCGACCGTGGTCCTGCCGGAGCCCGGCGAGGCACGCGACCCGGCGGCCTGGGCGCGGCTGCTGGCCGAGCACGGGGTGACCGTGTGGCACTCGGCCCCGGCGCTGTTGCAGCTGCTGCTGGAGTACCTCGAGCGCGACGCCGCGAACGTCGACCGGCACCGCCTGGACCGGCTGCGCCTGGCGCTGCTCGGCGGCGACTGGATCCCGGTCGAGCAGCCCGAGCGGCTGTGGCGGGTCGCGCCGCAGGCCCGCTTCGTCAGTCTGGGCGGCGCCACCGAGGCGTCGATGGACTCGACGATCTTCCCGGTCGAGCGTGTCGACCCGGCGTGGACGAGCATCCCTTACGGCCGGCCGATGGCGAACCAGCGCACGTACGTGCTGGACCGGCACCTCCAGCCGGTGCCCGTCGGGGTGCCGGGGGAGCTGCACCTGGCCGGGACCGGTCTGGCCCGTGGCTACCTGCACCGGCCGGAGTTGACCGCCGAGCGTTTCGTCGAGCACACCTTCGCCGACGGGCACACCGAGCGGCTCTACAAGACCGGTGACCTGGTCCGCTATCGGCCCGACGGGGTCCTGGAACTGCTCGGCCGGCTCGACTTCCAGGTCAAGATCCACGGCCTGCGCATCGAGCTGGGCGAGATCGAGGCGGTCCTGCGCCGGCACCCGGCGGTCGCCACCGCCGCCGTGGTCGCGCAGGGTGCGCGCGGCGAGACGCGGCTGGCCGCGTTCGTCACAACGGCCGGGAACCGGCCGGCCACCGAGGCGGAGCTGCGGCAGTGGCTCGCCGACGCGCTGCCCGCGCACATGGTCCCCGGCTCGGTCACGACCCTGGAGGCGCTGCCGACCACGCCGAACGGCAAGGTCGACCGCCGCGCGCTGACCGCAACGCAGCCCGCCCGCGACACCGCACCCGAGGCGGCGCCGGAGCCGGTTCCGGCGACCGCACCGGCCACGGTGGACAGCGCCGCCGAGGCCGGCACCACCGGCGCCGCGACCGCATCCGGCGGCGGCACGGACGCCCTGGAGCGCCGGATCGCCGCAGCCTGGTGCGACGTCCTCGGCGTGGACGAGGTCGGTCCCGACGACGACTTCTTCCACCTCGGCGGCGACTCGTTCACCGCCATCCGGGCGATGCTCGCGCTGGACGAGCAGTTGCCGGTCGTCGAGCTGTTCAAGAACCCGACGGTGCGGCAGCTCGCGGCCCGGCTCGCCGCGTCGGCGGCGCCGCAGACCGGGATGCTGCTCCGGCTCACCCCGGCGGACCGCGAGCCCGAGCTGACGCTCGTCTGCGTCCCGTACGGCGGCGGCAACGTGGTCGCCTACCAGCCGCTGGCCGACCGGATCGACGCCCGCTTCGCGGTCTGGGCGGTCAACCTGCCCGGCCACGACCCGAGCACCCTGCGGGACGAGCCCCTGTCGGTCGAGGAGGCCGCGCAACGCTGCGCCGGCGAGGTCCAGGAGCGGATCTCCGGCCCTGTCCTGGTGTACGGGCAGTGCTCCGGCGTGGCCCTCGGCGTCGAGCTGGCCCGGGTCCTCGAGGAGCGCGGTGCCGACATCCGCGGTGTCTACGTCGGGGCGTCGCTGACCGACCCCGACCCGGCCGGCTCGCTGGAGGTGGAGCGGTCCACGTCGGACGGGGACGCCTACGCGTTCCTGCGTTCGCTCGGCGGCTTCGACGGGCACCTGGAGTGGTCCGAGGTGGCGCACATCCTGCGCGCCGCCCGCAACGACATGATCGCGTCGGCGCGGTTCTTCCAGCGCCGCTACGAGCGGCCGCCGAAGCGGCTCACGGTCCCGCTGCGGTGCATCTTCGGCGACGAGGACCCGGCGACCCCCGACTTCCCGACCAGCCACCACGGATGGGACCTGTTCGCCGACACGGTGACCTACGAGGTCATCCCCGGCGCCGGGCACTACTTCGTCCGGGACCGGGCCGAGGACGTGGCCACCCTGATCGAGCGGCACCACCTTGGAGGTGAGCGGTGATGAGGGACGTCACCGAGACCCTGCTGCACGACGTCGTCGTCGGCGGGCTGGAGCGACTGTACGAGGACGACCCCGAGCTGTACGACATCCTCGAGCGCGAGGCCGACCGGCAGCGCGGCGTGCTGTCGCTGGTCGCGTCGTCCAGCCTGGTCGACCCGTCGGTCCTGGCGAGCCAGGCGTCCGTCGCGGTCAACGTCACCGCGGAGGGCTACCCGGGCCGCCGGTACCACGGCGGGTGCGAGGTCGTCGACGACATCGAGCGGCTCGCCGTCGACCGGGCCCGCAGCGCCTTCGGCGCCCGATACGCCAACGTGCAGCCGCACTCGGCGACGAACGCCAACTACACGGTGCTGTCGTCGCTGCTGCGGCCCGGGGACACGTTCCTGGGCATGGAGCTGGAGCACGGGGGGCACCTCACGCACGGCAGCCCGGCCGCCTACGCCGGTCAGTACTTCACCGCGATCGGCTACGGCCTCACCGGCGACGGGCGCATCGACTACGACCAGGTGCACCGGCTGGCCGTGCAGCACCGGCCGCGGGTCATCGTCTGCGGCGCCACGGCGTACTCGCGGGTGGTGGACTTCGCCCGGTTCCGGCGCATCGCCGACGACGTCGGCGCCTACCTCATGGCCGACATCTCGCACACCGCCGGGCTGGTCGCCACCGGCTTGCACCCGAGCCCGATCGACCACGCGCACATCACGACCACGTGTACCCACAAACAGCTTTTCGGCCCGCGCGGCGGCCTGATCATGTCGGGACGGGACGCCGACGCACCGGCGCCCCGCGGGTCCGGCACCCTGTCCGCCTTCCTCCAGCGGGCGGTGTTCCCCTTCTCCCAGGGCGCGCCGGCCCTCAACACGATCGCCGCCAAGGCGCGCGCCCTGGAACTGGTGACGACCGCCGAGTTCCGCCGGCTGGCGTCCGGCATCGTCGACCTCGCCAGGACCCTCGCCGGCGCGCTCACCGACCTCGGCCACACCCTGGTCGCCGGCGGCACGGACAACCACATCGTGCTGGTCGACCTCGCGCCGCTCGGGCTGACCGGGCTCGCCGCGGAGCGGGCCCTCGAGGAGTGCGGGATCATCGTCAACAAGAACCGGGTGCCGCGCGACACCACCCCCGCGCTCGTCACGGGCGGCATCCGCATCGGTACCAACAGCGCCGCCCGGCGCGGGATGCGCCGCAGCGACATGCTCGTCTGCGCGGGGCTGATCGACCGGGTGATCCGCTCGGTCGAGGTGCACGACCAGCGCGACTACCACCTGCCGACCGAGGTCCGCGACGACGTACGGGCCCGGGTCGCGGCCCTGTGCGCGGACCTGCCGATCCCCGGCTACCCGACCGTCGAGCGGCCGCCGTGGGGATCCGCCGCGCTGTCCACCCCACGCGTGAGGAGCAGCCGATGAACCAGCCGACGACGTGGAGGGCCGAGGAATTCGGCGAGGCCTGGGCGCCGCTGTACGACCACATGTTCGACCGTGATGACACCGACGACGCCGTGCCGGCGCTGACCAAGCTCGCCGACGGTGGCCGGGTGCTGGAGCTGGGCGTCGGCACCGGCCGCCTGGCCATCCCGCTCGCCGAGGCGGGTCTGGAGGTGCACGGCGTCGAGGCGTCGCCGGCGATGGCCGAGCAGATGCGGGCCAAGCCCGGTGGTGACCGGGTCACGGTGACGATCGGCGACTTCACCGAGGTCCGGGCGGACGGACAGTTCGACTTCATCTTCTGCGCCTACAACACGTTTTTCGCGCTGCCCACGCAGGACGACCAGTGCCGGTTCATGACCAACGCGGCCGCGCAGCTGGCGCCGGACGGCAGGCTCCTGCTCGAGGTGTTCGTCCCGGACCTGAGCAAGTTCCACGACGACCAGGTGGTGCGGGCCGACGACATCAACGACGGGCACACCGCGCTGGAGGTCTCCCGGTTCGACCCGGTCACCCAGCAGATCTTGTACGCCCGGGTGATCGCCAAGGCGCGATGGGCGAAGCACCGGTACTGCTGGCCCACCGAGATCGACCTCATGGCGAGGCTGGCCGGGCTGGAGCTGGCCGACCGGTGGGGCGGCTGGGGCGGCGAGCCGTTCGACCGCCACAGCACCCGGCACGTCTCGGTGTACCGGCGGCCGGCCGGGTCCACCGGCTGACCGGGAGCGTCGATCGTGACCACTGTGGACGACCGGCGCCGGGCGCCGGCGAGTGTGCCGGCACCCGACCTGCCGCGCGCCCCGGGCGCGGGTGGAGACGAGCCGGGCCAGGTCGTCGAGCGGGGCCATGACCTTCCCGCGGCCGGCTGGACGCGGCTGCGCCGGTGCGCGGATTCCGCGGACGTCACGCCGAGGGCCGCCGTCGTGGCCGCGCTCGCCGAGGTGATCCGGACCTGGAGCCGGACCGAGCGGTTCGCGATCGGGTGCGTGAGCACGGGTGGCGTGTCGTCGGTGTCGTCGGACGGCGATGCGACGTTCGCCGACCGTGCGATCGCGGTGGACACCCAGCTCGCCGTACCCGGGCCGCCGCATGAGCCGTCCGCCGCCGGCCCGCCGGTGACCTGCGCCGTCCTGACCGGACCGCTGTCACGCGACATCCCGCCCGGCTCGGCGGTCCACGTCACGGTGGACGAGCAGGACGGCGGTCTGCGGGTCCGCTGGCACACCCGTGACGCGCTGTTCCCGCCCGGCGTGCCCGAGGACCTCGCCGACGCCTGTGGCCGGCTGCTGGACCTGCTCGCCGCCGACGGGTCGGCCTGGCGCCGGTGCCACTTCCCGCTGGTACCGCAGCGGCACCTCGACGTGGTCGCCGCCGTCAACGCCACCGACCGGCCGCTGCCGTCGGCCCTGCCGCACGAGCTCGTCGCCGCCAACGCGCGACGGCATCCCGACCGAGAGGCCGTCATCGCCGCCGACCGCCGGCTGACCTACGGCGAGTTGCATCGACGCGCCACCCGGGTCGCCCGGACCCTGCGCGATGCGGGCGCCGGGCCGGGCCGGTTGGTGGCCATCGTGATGGAGAAGGGCTGGGAGCAGTTCGTCGGCGTCTACGCGGTGCTCACCGCCGGCGCGGCGTACCTGCCGATCGACCCGGCCACGCCCGACGAACGCCTCGAGTACCTGCTGCGCGACGGCGAGGTCGACCTCGTCCTGACGCAGTCCACCGTGGACCGGCGGCTGCGCTGGCCGGCGTCGGTGCGACGGATCCCGGTCGACGCCTTCGACGACGCGACCGACGACGGTGCGGCGGCCGGCGACGCGCCGCTGCCCACCGCGCAGCAGCCGGCAGACCTGGCCTACGTCATCTCCACGTCCGGCTCCACCGGCCGGCCCAAGGGCGTGATGGTCGACAATCGCGGACTGCTCAACGCGGTCCTCGACCTCAACCGGCGCTTCGGCATCGGTCCGGGCGCCCGCAGCCTGGCAGTGTCGGGCCTGCACTTCGACGCCTCCGTGTTCGACGTCTTCGGACCGCTGATCGCCGGCGGGTCGGTCGTCGTGCCGGCCCCGGCCGACCGGCCCGACCCGGGGCACTGGGCCGAGCTGATGCGGCGTGAGCGGGTCACCTGCTGGTTGTCGGTGCCGGCGCTGATGGAGATGCTCGTCGGGCACCTGGAGCGGTCCGGTCACCGGCCGTTGCCGTCGCTGCGGCTGGCGCTGCTCGGCGGCGACTGGATCCCGCTGGACCTGCCGGACCGGCTCCGCCGGCTCGCCGGACGCGTGCAGGTGGTCAGCATCGGCGGGCCGACCGAGACGATCTGCGTGTCGGTGCTGTACCCGATCGGGCCGGTCGACCCGGCGTGGACAAGCATCCCCTACGGCCGCCCGACGTCGAACCAGCACTACTACGTGCTCGACGAGCACCTGCGCCCGCGCCCGGCCTGGGTGCCCGGCCAGATCTGCATCGGCAGCGCGGTCGGCCTGGCCCGGGGCTACTGGCGCGACCCCGACCGCACCAGGGACCGGTTCCTCACCATGCCCGACACCGGTGAGCGCATCTACGCCTCCGGGGACATCGGCCGGTACCGGCCCGACGGCACCCTCGAGATCCTCGGCCGGGAGGACTTCCAGGTCAAGATCCAGGGGTACCGCATCGAGCTCGGGGAGATCGACGCGGCCCTGGCCCGGCACCCCGACGTCGAGCGGGTGGCGGTCGTCGCATCCCGCTCCAGCGGGGGAGCGCACCGGCTCGTGGCGTTCGTCGTGCCCAAGGGCTCGGCGCGTGCGGACCCCGAGCAGCTGCGAGCGTTCCTGCGCCGGACGCTGCCGGCGTACATGGTGCCGTCCCGGCTGCGCACGGTCGAGGCGCTGCCGTTGACCGCCAACGGGAAGGTGGACCGGCTCGCCCTCACCGAACTGGCCGCCGCAGTGCACAGCGCCGGCGACGACGGCGGTGGACCACCGCCCGGCACACCGGCGGAGCAGGCCGTGGCCGGCCTGTGGACCGAGACGCTCGGCCTGGAGCGGATCGGTGTCGACGCCGACTTCTTCGCCCTCGGCGGCGACTCGCTGGCCGCCTGCCGGCTCTGCGGCCACCTGTACGAGCGCTTCGGGGTCCACGTCACGCTGCGCGAGTTCGTCGCCGGCCCGACGATCGCCGAGCTGGGCAAGCGCCTCGGCGCGGCCCCGGCGCCCGACGACGCCACCGGGCACCCGGACGGCGGCGTCGCGCCACCGGCGCTGGATCCGGCCGACGCCACGACTCCGCTGCCGGGCCAGCGCGGCATGTGGACCGCCGAACAGGTGACCGGCGGCCGCATGTACACCCTCGTCTTCACCGTGGAGCTGGACGGGCCGCTCGACGTGGCGGGCCTCGACGACGCGGTCGCGCGCACGGTGGCTCGGCACGAAGGGCTGCGCACCGGGTTCCGGCTCGGCGCCAGGGATCTGGAGCGGTTCGCCGTCGCGGAGGACCGCGGGCCGCGACCGGTCCACGTCGAGGCGCCCGCCGGGACGCCGTGGCCGGAGGCGGTCCGGACGACGGCGCTGGCGCACGCGGCGCGGCCGTTCGCCCTCGACCAGGGCCCGCCGCTGCGGCTGCTGCTGGTGCGGGGCGGGCCGCGGCGCCACGCGCTCGTCCTGGTCACCCACCACATGCTGGTGGACGGCTGGGCGATCGGCCTGGCCCTGCGGGAGATTCTCGCCCGCTACGACGCCTCGGTGCGCGGCACGACGCCGGACCTGCGCCCCGCGCCCCGGCCCGGCGTGGTGACCGCCCGGCTGCGCCGGCTGCGGGAGCTCGGCGAGCTGCGACGCCAGGCCGAGTTCTGGACCCGCCGCCTCGACGGCGTCCCGACCGTCCTCGACCTGCCGGCGACCCGGCCCCGGCCGTCCCGTCAGGACCCCGCCGGTGCACGCGTCCCGCTCGAGTACGGCGCGACGCGCACCGACGCGGTCGAGCGCCGCGCGCGGGAGCTCGGCGTGACCCGCTTCGCCTGCCTGCTGGCCGGGTTCGGGCTCGTCCTGGCCCGCCGCACCGGGCAGCGCCGGCTCCTCGTCGGCGTGCCCACCAGCCGGCGCCCGGCGACCGAGCTGCACGACTTGGTCGCGCACTGCACCGTCGTGGTGCCCGTGCTCGTCGAGGCCGACGCGGACACCCCTGTCGAGGACTACCTGCGGGCGGTGCACGGCTCGATCGCCGACAGCGTCAGCAACGCCGACCTGCCGTTCGAGGACGTGGTCAGGATCGCCGGCGGCAACGGCGACCCGAGCCGCAACCCGGTGGTCCAGGCGGTGTTCGGCATGTACGACACGCTCATCGACTGGACCACGGCGGCCGGCGGGCTGCGGGTGCGGATCGAGGAGCTGCACGCCGGCGGGTCGCCGATGGACCTGACCGTGGCGCTGCAACGCGCCGACCCGGTCGGCGGCACCGTCGAGTTCGCCGCCGCGGTGTGGGACCGGGCGGCGGCGGAGGACTTCCGCGCCGACCTGATCGCGACCACCGCGGCGCTCGCCGAGGCCCGGGGCCGTCTCGCCGACGTCGCCGACCTTCGGGCGTCCCTTGTGGATGCCGCGCATAACCGAGTCCGAACCGCACCGGCATAACGTCGAGGTCGTCATGGCTACTCTTGCGCAACACATCGATCCCGCCTTCATGGCGGCGTACGACGACGTCTGCCGGCGCTACCACGACGGCACGATGACGGACGCGGACTGGCAGCGGTGGGACCGGCAGCGGCTCGCCGCCGTGCTGCGGCACGTGACCGAGCGGTCGCCGTTCTACCGCCGTCACCTGTCCACCGTGGACCTCGGCCGGGTCACCCCGGAGACGCTCGACCGGCTGCCGTTCACGACCAAGGCCGATCTGCGCCGCGAGCAGCACGCCGTGCTCAGCGGCGACGTCGGCGACGCGTCCGTCTACTACGAGACCACCGGCACGACCGGCCCGCCGACGCCGTGCCCACGCGACGCCAAGGAGGTCGTGACCAGCAACGTCCACGTCGAGCGGGCCTGGCGCAGCATGTTCGGCCGCTACTTCGGCGACCGGATCCCGCGCGTGGCATTGATGGGACCGTCGGAGCTGTACGCGTTCGGTGACACGTTCGGCGCCGTCGCCACCGACCTCGGCGGGTTCCACGCCAAGATCTGGCCGGACTCGCCCCGGGTCGGCTTCGCCAAGGCCCTGCGGCTGCTGCGCGACCTGAAGCTCGAGGTCGTCGTCTGCGCGCCGGCCCTGTGCCTGTCGCTGGCCAAGGCCGCCCTGCACCACGGCTACGACCTGCGGCGCGACTTCGACGTCAGGCTCTTCCTGGTCCTCGGCGAGATCTGCACCCCGGAGTTCGCCGCCAACGTCGAGTCGATCTGGGGCGCACCCGTGCATCACACCCTCTACGGCTCGCAGGAGGCACACGCGATCGCGACCGGCTGCGCGGCCAACCGGCTGCACATCTCCCGGCCGAACTACCTCGTCGAGGTCGTCGATCCGGACAGCGGCACCGCGAGCGGCGCGGGCGACGGCGAGCTGTGCCTCACCATGCTCGTCGACGGGGCCAAACCCCTCATCCGGTACCGTACGGGCGACCTCGTCTCGGTGCGCCACGGCGACTGCGGCTGCGGCCTGTGCGGGCCGCTGGTCGAGGTCACCGGCCGGGTCGGCGACGAGATGCAGCTCGGCGGGGCACGGTTCCGTCCGGCCGACATCGAGACCGCGGTGCTGGGCGCGGTCAACGGCTGCCTCGGCTACCAGGTCCAGGTCGACCAGGGCGCCGACGGCGACGACCGGCTCACCGTGCGGCTCGACCTGCTGCCGGGCACCGGGTCGCACGAGCAGCTCCGTGCCCGGGTCAGGGACCGGCTCGGGGTGCCGACGGACGTGCGCGTCGACGCCGAGCTCGACCCGATCACCAACATGGGCGCGCTCGTGAGCTGGAAGGCGGCCCGGATCCAGGACAACCGCCACGAACCGGCGCGCGAGGTACGCATCGCGCGGGCGGCCGCGGCGAACTTCGACTACACCACCTGACGGCGGGAGAGGAGCAGCCCTCATGGCGGACCTCGATTGTGTGATCGTCGGCTACAACGACGGTGACTTCGACGACTACCGGGTGATGTGCGAACGGGCCGGCGCGCAGTCGCCCGAGATGCAGATCTTCCGCAAGGAGCACCTCGTCGTCGACGACCGCGCGATGCCGCTGATGGAGGTCATCAACACCGTCCGCAACAAGGCCACGGGCCGGTCCGACCGCTACCACGTCGGCGAGGTGTTCAACCTCGCCAGCCTGTACCTGACCAACTATCTGCGCCGGCACGGCGTGAGCGCGGAGCCGATCTCGCTGTTCAGTTGCGAGGCCGGGCGGCTGGTCGACCTGCTGGAGCGCAAACCCGCCGTGGTCGCGGTGACGACGACGTTCTACGTCAACATCGTGCCGGTCATCCCGGTCGTCGAGCTGATCCGCAAGCACGCGCCCGACGCCCACATCGTCGTCGGCGGCCCCCTGGTGGACAACCTGTGCCGGGCCGGGATCACCGACGGCGTCTCCGACCAGCTGTGGGCGATGGGAGCCGACACGTATGTCGTGGAGTCCCAGGGGGAGCGGACCCTGCACGAGCTCTGTGTGGCGGTCAAGCACGGCCACGACCTGGACTCGGTCGGCAATCTCGTCCACGCCGGCAGCGGCGAGTGGAAGCTGACCCGCCGGGCCCCGGAGGCCAACGACCTCGACGAGTGCTGGATCGACTGGTCGCGGTTCCGCGACGACCAGCTCGGCGCCACCTGCCAGACCCGCACGGCCCGCAGCTGCGCGTTCAAGTGCAGCTTCTGCGACTACCCGACCCGGGCCGGCGCCCTCACCCTGGCCTCGGTCGACACGGTGCGCCGCGAAATGCGGCTGCTCGCCGAGCGCGGCGTGCGCAACGTCGTCTTCGTCGACGACACGTTCAACGTGCCGCCGAAGCGGTTCAAGGAATTCTGCCGGATGATGATCGAGGAGGACCTCGGTCTGCACTGGTACTCGTACTTCCGCTGCTCCAACGCCCGCGACACGGAGACGTTCGACCTTGCCGCGCAGAGCGGCTGCAAGGGTGTGTTCCTCGGCATCGAGTCCGGCGACGACGACGTGCTCAACAACATGAACAAGCTTGCGCAGGACGCCCAGTACCGCTCCGGAATCAAGCACCTCAACGAGCGAGGCGTGACCACGTTCGCCTCGATCATCGTCGGGTTCCCCGGCGAGACCGAGCGCAGCGTGCAGAACACCATCGACTTCCTCAACGAGACCAAGCCGACGTTCTGGCGCTCGCAGGCGTGGTGGGCCAACCCGAAGTCGCCGGTGTACCGGCAGAAGGAGATCCACGGCATCGAGGGCCGCGGCTACCAGTGGAAGCACCGCACGATGACGTCGGAGGAGGCCGCCGGGCACTGCGACGCCATGTTCGAGCGGGTGACCGAGTCGGTGTGGCTGCCGCTGTACGACTTCGACTTCTGGTCACTGCCGTACCTCGACGGCAAGAACGTCGGCGTCGACGACCTCACCACCGTGCTGCGCACGGCGCAGCGACTGATGAGCGAGCGCGACCACCGCAACGCCTCCCCGCAGACGCTGGAGAAGACGTTCGGTGAACTGGACCGCCAGATCACCGCCCTGAACCCGGCGCCCGCCAAGTTCACTTTCTGATCCCGCGGCCACCGCTTCCAGCCGCTGACGCTGCGCCGCCCGGACGCGCAATGGTTCGTTGACGAGACCTATGTCGACCTACGTCAAGGTCAACCGGGGCATGGCGCACCCAGCAGGTGCCTTCCGACCGGGATGGATACGACCCTCGGCAAGTCCTATCCTCCCAGTTCAGAAGGCACCTGTTCGCTATTGGTCCACCAGGCGGACAGCCCTTGACGAAGGGCCGAGGCCGAGTGACTACCCCTTCATCGCGCCTGATGTGATCCCGTGGGCGAACGACCGCTGCAGCACGAGGTACACGGCAATGACGGGGAGGGCGGTCAGGATGGCGCCGGCGGACAGGTAGGTGTAGTCGGTCGTGTACTGGCCCTGGAAGATGGCCAATGACATCGGTGCCGTCATTTCGCGACCGCCAGAGAGCATGACGAGCGGCACCAGAAGATCGTTCCAGGTCCAGACGAATGACAGGACGATCAGCGCCAACAGTTGCGGCATTGCCATCGGCAGCAGCAGGCGTACCAGGATGACGAAGCTGTTGGCCCCGTCGACCCGTCCGGCGTCGGTGATTTCGTGTGGTGCGTCCCGGAAGAACGTGCGCATCCAGAAGCATCCGAAGGGGAGGCCGAGCGCCGTCTCCACCAGGACGACGCCGATCAGGTTGTCGGCCAGCCCCACCTCGCGGAAGTCGAAGAAGAGCGGGATGATCAGCGACTCGTTCGGCAGCATCAGTCCGGCCAGGAGGATGAAGAACAGCACGTTGCTCAGCGGGAGCTTGAACCGGGCAAGGGCGTAGCCGGCGGGTACCGAGAGCAGCAGCGTCAACAGCGTCGCTGTGATGCTCACCTTGAAGCTTGTCGCCAAGGCTGTTCCCATGTCGGCGAGGTCCCAGACGGCCTTGAAGTTGCCGAAGTGGAAGGAGTCGCTCAACCTGATGGTGCTGTCCTGGGTGTCGGGCTCCCCCAATGCCATGATCACGACGCCGATGAGGGGGACCACCGCGAGCGCGGCCGCGCAGGTGACGACCACCTGGCCGGTGAGGGCGTGTGCCCGGCTCGTTCTCATCCTTTTCTCCAGGGGCGGAGGATCAACATTGTCAGCACGAGGATCACCATGGTCAGGAGCACACCCATGGCTGAGGCGACGCCGAGGTCTCCGACGAAGAACGCCTTCTGATAGACGAGGAAGGATGGCACCTCGGTGGAACTTCCCGGTCCGCCCTGGGTAGTCACGTAGATCAGGTCGAAGTTGCGCAGCGCGGCGGTGACCGCGAGCACCGTGACGACCGTGATCTCGTTGCGAATGCTGGGCAGCGTCACCGCGAAGAACTCGCGGACAGGGCCTGCACCGTCCATCCGGGCCGCCTCGTACAGTTCCACGGGTATGCGCTGCACACCGGAGATGAGCAGCACGAGGGCCAGGCCGAGGAGCATCCAGGTGCCGATCAGCCCGACCGCGGGCAGCGCCCAGGTGAAGTCGCCCAGCCAGCCGCGGGCCCAGTCGCCGAGGCCGACCGCCCGCAGCAGCGAGTTGATCGGGCCTTCCGGGGCCAGCAGCCAGCGCCAGGCGACACCGGTCACCACCGGGGCGATGACGTACGGCAGGAACAGCGCCGCCCGGAAAACGGTCAGCCCCCGGATCCGCGTGCTGCCGATGATGCCCACCAGCACCAGGGCCAAGGCCGTGGTGAGGAGCGCGTAGAAGCCGATCAGCACGAACGCGTGCCCGAACGCGACGCGGTTTTGCGAGTCCTGCAGGATGGTTCGGTAGTTGTCCAGACCGACCCAGCGCGCCGGGCTGATGCCGTCCCATGCGCAGAACGACAGATAGACGCTGTGCAGGAAAGGCAGGATCAGGAACAGGCCGTAGAAGATCAACGCGGGTGCCAGGTACCCGAAGCCGACGAGGGTCGTGAACCTGCGCTGCTTGCGAGCGGCGACTCCCGCCCCGTTCGGTTGAACGGGGCGGGAGGTCACCGTCAGTCTCGACGCCAAGAGCCTGCCGCCTTTGCGAGCGGGTGGAACATGCCGGTCAGCCCTTCGCCAGCGATTCCACGAACGGGCCGTAGGACTTCTGCAGTTCCGCCAGCAAACCGTCGACGCTGAGGGCGCCGGACATGAGCTGGTCGAATGTGCGGGAGATGGTTGGGTACAGCTCCGGCGCGCCCCAGTCGACGTACGGCACGGGTGTGCCCTCGCCCACCAGCTTGAGGCCGTTACGCAGCGCGTCCTGTGACGGGACCGGCAGGTTCGCTGAGTTGATCGCGGTGTCAGCGTCCGCCGGCGGCTTCGACGGGATGGCGCCACCGGCCAGGAACTGCTCGGCTGCCTTCTGGCTGGTGACGAAGTCGATGTACTTGGCCGACAGGTCCTTCTTCTTCGCCTTTACCGGGATGGTCCATGGAATGTCGCCGGCACCGACGGCCGCGATTCCCTTCCCGGACACCGACGGGAAGAACACCATCCGAAGCTTCTTGGTCTGCTCCGGCGTGCCTTTGAGCGGAGTGAAGCGGGAGCTGGTCAGGGAGAACAGGCCCTTGCCGGAGATGAAGTTGGCGAGAACCTGGTCGGTCTTGTACGCCGTCCAGTCCGGCGCGAAGTAGCCCTTGTCGCCCCAGGACTTCATGGTCTTGGCGGCCCAGACCGCGCTCTCGGACGTGAAGGTCGCGTTCGCGCGGTGGAAGACCAGGTCCTGCACGGCCTGCGGACCGCCGTGGGCCAGCAGCAGCTCGCTGAGCAGCCATGCGGCCAGTTCGCCGCTGGCCGATCCGAACTGCATCGGAATCTCCCCGGCCGCCTTGGCACGCTGCATCTGCTCTTCGAGCTCCGCGATGGTCTTCGGCGCCTCGGTGATGCCCAGCTTCTCGGCGATCTCCGTGTTCATGAGCAGGCCGATCCATGCCGTGGTGGCTGACATACCCCACAGCGGGCCCTCACCCATCAGCTTCCCGTCCGTGCTGAACCGGTTGAGCTGAAGCTGGGAGGCGGTCTGGCGGGTGTCCCATCCGTGCTTCTTGGCGTAGTCGTCCATGTTGGTCAGCAGGCCGCCCTTGACGAAGGCGCCCAAGGCCTGGTAGCCCCGGTTGACCTGCGTAACATCCGGCGGGTTGGTGCCGGAGAGCTGAAGCTTGGCGAGGGAGGCCAGGTCGTCGAAGCTCTTCGCGGTAAACTCGACCTTTACGCCCGGATTCTCGTCCTCGAACTGCTTGTTCAGCTTCTCGTAGACGGCCAGGATGCCCGGCGAGTTGGCCAGGCCGCTCTGCACGACCAGAGTGCCGCCGTCGGAGCCCTTGTCATCCGGCGAGGACGAACAGGCGGAGGCGGTGACAGCGACTGCGACAGCGGTGGCCAGTAAGGCGGCAGTTAACCGGGCGCGGCGCCCTTTGGCGTGTCGATCGGGCATTTGCGGGTTCCTTCTCTAATCGGCGCGGCCGGCTGGCCGTGCTCGCTAGTGCTGCACCCCGCGGAGCGGGGGTCGGAATCGCAGGGACTAGGTGGTCTGGACGGGACGTCGGAGCGCGGGCGGAACCTTCGGGCGGTGGACATCAACGGCGCGGTGGAGACGTGAACCGATCCTTCGCCGCCTCGGGTTGTCACTTCGAAGCAGTAACTGGTCTGTCCAGGCGACCAGATTGGTGTTCCATAATCGGGCTGTCAAGACTCGCCGGCGGTCATTGCGGCCTTCGTTACCCACCCGTGATGCAGGTCATAGGGGTCGCCACGTGCGACAAATCGTCGTGAAGGCCCTACCGGCACGCGGTGAGGCAGAGTGCGTACGAGGAAGGGCGTCGATGCCATGCGGCGGCTGATCGGTGCGGCGACGGCCGCGGTGGTCGGGGCCGCACTGGCGCTGCTGCAGGGCTGCGGGCTGCTGACAGAACACGCGTCCGTCTCAGCGTTGACCTGGTCGCCGGACGGATACGTGTACTTCGTGCACAACGTGGGCGAGGCGGTCGGGGAGGTGTGGCGCGTACGGCAGGGCCAGCGTGCCGAGGCATTCGTACCGACCTTCCCGGGTGCGTGCGGGTCGGACACGGCGTCCGTGGACGTGCTGCAAGCGTTCGGTGCCACTGGGCTGGCGGTGGGTTTGTGGTGCCCACTGTCGACGGATCAGCTCTACACCATGGATCTGCGGACGCGGGTTGCCTCGATCCGGCTGAGCGCCGAAGACGTCCGCGGCGTGACGCTGGACGCGAGCGGATTGCGGGGATACGTGGCACAGCACGACGGCAACTGCGCCTCGGTGCTGCGATTCAGCGACGGCGCGGTGCACGATACCGGCGCGCGTGTGGCGTCGCTGGGCGGCGAGTGGCGGCTGTCCGAGGCCTACGGCATGAGCGCGCGTGATGGCGGGAACCAGGGTTGCCCCGGCACGGGGCGGGCCGTGTCGCCGGCGCTGACCGCCGACGGGCGGACGGTCGCGATGCTGGTGTCCACACAGCCCGGCCCGGGCGGCGTAAATGCCCCGCTGTCGATGTTGTATTACTGGAAAGTAGGTTTCCTCGACGCTGCCGGCGACACCGTTAGCCTGATCGGCCCCCTCCTGCGCGGCGTCACGCACATCGCCGTGTCACCGGACGGGTCGAAGGTCGCGCTTATTCACAGCGGCGACGAGGACGGGTTGTCGGTGATGGACACCGCGAGTGGCGCGACCCGCCAGGTGACCACCAAGGGGTGGGTCGGCGATGCGGCGTTCTCGCCCGACGGGCGGACCATCGCGTACAGCAGCGACGGTACGTCGATCAAGTTCGTCCAGGTGCCCTGACGTCACCTCTCCGGCACCGGGGTGGTGTTGGCGATAAGTTTGTACAGCACTCTCAGCGCCGCGACGTAGTCGGCGTCATCAATATCTCGGTGGATCAGCGACCGGATCTCGGGAGCGGACTGCTTCATCTGGAGGCGAGCTGCCTCGCCGGCGTCGGTGAGTCGTAGGTAGCCGTCGTGATCTGCGTGGATCCATCCGCGGCCGAGGAGCACCTTGGCTTCGCTCGCGAGGTCGTCGTCGGGGCGAATGTACTCCGTCATGGCTTGCTGAAGCTGGGGAATGGTCATTGCTGCGCCGTCATCAGGTGCGAGGTCGTGACGGGACAGGTGGCGCAGGATCCAGAACTGCGGCTGAGTGAAGCCGCGCTTGGCCTGCTCGTCACGGGTGAACCGGATGATGGACTCGTACGCCAGCCGCGTCCAGTACGCGGCCACCTGGCTGGCGTCGGCCTGCATCGGGAGGGCCATCATTGCTCCTTCGATATCGTTCGGAATCATGCGTGCGCCGGGTAGGGCGATCTGTTGCGAGCTTGGAGCAAGGCCGTCGCCCACCAGGCGAGCTGGTCCAGCAGCGCCTGCGCCGCCGCTGCGGGCTCTTCTTCGTTGACCGGCCGACCGCCATCTCCGAAGGTTTCCCAGACCATCGGGAAGCTGACGGTGCTCCGAATGGTGACGGCATGCATCTCGGCAAGCACCAGCCGAAGGGCTTCGACCGCGCGCACGCCGCCCGATCGTCCGCCGTAGGAGACGAAGCCGACCGGCTTCGCGCGCCACTGGGATCTGCATACAGCTGATGCTGGACGTTCAAGGAAGGTTGAAGTCAAGAGCGCGTTGCAGCATGTTAGGAACATGACCACCACAACGCAGGCCCCGCCGTCTTCATGCTCACCGTCAAAGACGTTGCACACGCGAGCCACGTCGCTCCGTCCGCGGTGCGCTTCTACGAAGAGCAAGGTCTGATCCAAGCGCGCCGAACCACCGGGAACCAGCGTCGGTTCGACGAGAACGCCGCTTGTCGCATCCGGTTCGCCCGACTCGCTCAGCGAGTCGGGCTGACAGTCCGGGAGATCGCCGACATCTTTCAGGCGCTACCCGAGAAGCCGTCGGCGCAAGACTGGGCGCGGGTCGCCGACTCGCTGGTTGCTGAGGCCGAGGCGCGCGTGGCCGACCTGCGCCGAGACCTCGACGCCCTCCAGACGGTCACAACCAGGTGCACTACCGGAATCGTACGGTGAGGAACGACGCGATCCTGCTGCCACCCGGCACACCGGCAGCGGCACGCCGCCCATCGACCAACGCGTCGAGGCCACGTGGGTCGGCTGCGGCACCGCGCGCGGCGACCGGAGATGTCCGTGTCGAATGCTCCTCGCCGACTTCGGCAACGCCCGACTGAAGATTGCGTGAGGCGGGGCGTCAATGAGCCCGTCGGCGGCGTAGCGCCATGAGTACGACGCCGCCTGCGAGGATGAGCAGCCCGACGGTGAGCACTCGCAGCCACCACGGCCACGGGCCGCGATCGACGCCGGTGTCGCGTGCCTGAAGGTCGCCGGCACGGGCGGTCGCCAACTGCACCGTGTTGATCCAGTGGTCGTTGCCGGGCTGGAGCCGGGCGAGGACCCGGGCCGACCCGGTCGGTGGCACCGAGACGATCGTGTCGTGGTTGGCTGCCAACAGTTCGGCGCCCTGCCAACCGAGGATCGCGGTCGCGTTGGTGTCGAGCGGCGTGGACACCCTGGTGGGCAGGTCGAGGACCGCCAGCCCGTCCGGCGCCCAATATCCGGCGGCCCAGGACGGGCTGCCCGCGGCCATCCGACAGAGCGCGAGCCGGCTGCCGTCGGGCGACCAGGCGGCCGGCCCGCCGAGCCGGTGCCTGCCCGGCAGCGGGACGACCGTGCTCCCGCCGCCGGCGGTGAGCAGGCGCAGCTCGGTGCCGACCTGGACGGCCAGTGTTCTGCCGTCGGGGGAGAACGCCGCGTCGAGCACCCCGCGCTGGCCTGCAGGCGCACAGCAGCCGCGATCGGTTCCATCCGGCCCGGAATCACCCACCCCAGCCCGCGACACAACGCTCCTGAGCTGCCCACGCCGGAACGGCTGTCGCGATCGAGAAGGTCTTGCAGGGCCGTAGCCGGTGATTCCGCGACTGAGCGGCTCATCGCCGCCGGCCGCCTGTCCCGACGGATCGTAACGCACCCGTAGTACTACCATTAGTAGGTCATTCACGCCGAATAGGTCGCGTGCATCGGATGTCCAGGTCAGCCGGGCTTTACGGTCGCCAGGTCGTTGACCCGCGTGTGAGCCGACCCTATAGTGGTTGCCACTAACTCCGTCGGGAGGTAGCAGGCGGCGATGCCGTGTCAAGCGCCGGAGACAAGGAGTGTCGATGAGTCAGCCGGTCCGCATTCGGGGACTCGAAGTCGCGTACGCCGCCAGGAAGCACGATCCGGTCGTCGCCGTCAACGGCGTCGACATCGAGATCGCCTCGGGCGCGTTTGGGGTGCTCCTCGGGCCGAGCGGCTGTGGCAAGAGCACGATCCTCAACACGATCGCGGGCCTGGTCACACCGACGGGTGGGACGATCACGGTCGGTGACAAGGTGCTCTACGACAAGGCGCGGGGCGTCAACCTCAAGCCCGAGGACCGCCAGCTGGGCATGGTCTTCCAGTCGTACGCACTCTGGCCCCACATGACGGTCTTTGACAACGTCGCCTTTCCCCTGCGCCGCAACAAGCTGCCCCGGGCGGAGATCGCGCCTCGCGTCCACGAGATCCTTCGCCTCGTTCGCTGCCAGGACTACGCGAAGCGGTATCCGCACGAACTCAGCGGTGGCCAGCAGCAGCGCATCGCGCTGGCGCGAACCCTGGTCGGTCGCCCATCGGTGATCCTCTTCGATGAACCGCTCAGTAACCTCGACGCCGAGTTGCGGCTGGAACTGCGCGACGAACTTGCCCTGTTGCACGCCGAGATCGGCTTCACGGGCGTGTATGTAACCCACGACCAGGCCGAGGCGTACGGGTTGGCCGACGTGCTGCTCGTGCTCCGGGAGGGCAAGGTCGAGCAGATCGGCTCTCCGAGCGAGGTCTACCACCAGCCGGGATCGGAGTACGTCGCCTCGTTCCTCGGCGCGAACTCCTGGGCCGGGTCCTTCGTCGGCGTCGAGAACGAGTACGCGCTGGTGGAGAGCGAGTTCGGGCTGATCCGCTCGGCCGGCACCCCCGAGGGGCTGAGCAAGGGCGCCGACGCGGTGGTGACGGCCTACCCGGAGCGCATCGGGCTCGAGCGTGATCCCGATGGCGAAGGCGTCGTGCTCTCGAAGCGCTTCGCGGGAGCGGCCGTGGAGCTCACGGTGGTGCGCGATGGCCGTGACAGTCAGCTGAGGATCCGGCGCGCGGTGCAACTGGTGAACGTCGATCCGGGGGACCGCGTCCGCCTGGTGATCGAGCCGGGCGACGCCCGGATCTATCCCGGCGATCCGACCCACGCCGGCGATCACAAAATCCGACCGACCGCCGTCACTGCCGCGTAGGTAGTCGCCCGGGCTGGAGGGCATGGTCGATCCCGCGCTCGAACCTCCCCGAAGCGGCGCCCAGGAAGGGCGCCGCACGGCCTGACGGCGGGATTCCGCCTGGTCGTTGGCTGATTGGTATCCGCAGCCGCACCTGCCGATGACGGAGATCTACCGCTGCCGCGAGGGCGGTCCGGTCCGTCTCAGCCGAACACGACACGGTTCTCGATGTGGCCAAGCCCCTCTATCTCACAGCGCACAACGTCGCCGTCGGCGAGGTAGGTGGCGGGGTTCATGGCGAAACCGACGCCGGCCGGGGTGCCGGTGAGTATGACGTCGCCGGGGCGCAGCGTGATTGATGCGGAAATTCGCGAGATGAGATCGGCGACGCTGAACACCATGTCGCGAGTCGACGAGTCCTGCCGCAGCTCGCCGTTGACGTAGGTGCGCAGCTGGAGATCCTGCGGGTCCGCGATCTCGTCAGCGGTCGTGATGTAGGGGCCCATGGGGCAGAAGGTGTCGATGCTCTTGGAGAGCGTGACCTGAGAGTGGCGCTGTTGCAGATCCCGTGCGGTGACGTCATTGGCCACGCAGTAGCCGAGCACCACGCTCAGCGCATTGGCCGGCGTCAGGCGGTGCGCCGGACGCCCGACGACCACGGCCAACTCGCATTCGTAGTCGACCTGCGTGGTGACCGCCGTCGGAACGATGATGTCGTCGAAGGGTCCGGAGAGGGCGTTGCCGAGCTTTCCGAAGGCGGACGGCTCGGAGGGCACGGCGCGGCCGGTCTCCTTGATGTGGCTGTGGTAGTTCAGCCCGATGCCGAGGATCGAGCCGCCCGGCGTCACGGGGCATTCGTAGCGACGATTCGCGGCGACGGCCGGCGTTGTCGTGCCGGTCAGACCTGACCGGATCAACGGCAGCGCCGACGCCACCGACTCCAGCGACCGGGTCTGCAGACCCAGATCCGTCGACGTGACCCAGGCGTCGTCGCCGAATGCGTACGCGTAGCCGGCGGAGCTGAGACGGGCGATGCGCATGCCAGACCTCTTCACTATCCGGGACCGGCCGGCACGATTGACCTTGCGGGTGGCCACTGCTACGGTCCTAACTACTAAGGTATTTACTATCGTACGTGCCGCGCGTTGTCCTGTTCAATGGAGGAGTGGATGGGCTCACAGGTTTCGCGGTCGCCCGACGCGGACGTCGTTCCGGTGGAGTCGCAGGCCGCCGCCACAGCGAGTCGGCCGCGCACGGTCGCCCGGCTGCTACCGACCCGGGGTATCCATCTACTCGGGCTCGTCGCCATCGCCACGGTGGCCTACCCGCTCATCGCGATCGTGGTGCGGTCCTCGCAGAACCTGCCCGCGGCGTGGCAGGCCATCGTCGACGAGCCGACGATGGGCCGGGCCTTGCTCTATACGGTGTTGCTGGCGCTCGGCTGCGTCATCATCGCCCTGGTGGCCGGGGTGTTGCTCGCGCTGTGCGTGGCCAATCTTCCGCGTCGTTGGTACAACGCCGCCCAGATCCTCTGCACACTGCCGATCTTCCTGCCGCCCGTCGCCGCGGTCGTCGGCTGGATCTTCGTGTTCGCTCCGACCATCGGCTACGGCAACGTCCTCATCCGCAAACTGTTCGGGATGGAGACGAACCGGGGTCCGTTCAACATCTACTCGCTGACCTGGATCATCCTGATCACGGCGATGTACCTGATCTCGTACGTGTTCCTCTTCGTCAGCACCGCACTGCGGGAGTCGGACGCGACGCTGGAACTGTCGGCGCGCGTCTTCGGCGCCGGCTGGTTGGGCAGTCAGCTGCGCGTTGTGCTGCCGAGCATCCGGCCCGCCCTGTACTACTCGGTCGGCATCTGCCTGCTCCTCGGGCTTGGTCAGTTCGCCGCGCCGCTCCTGCTCGGCGTGACGGCCAAGGTCGACGTCATTACAACGGTGATGTACACGTTCATGGCCGGGTCGCCGCCCAACGTCGACAGTGCCGCGCTTCTGGCACTGCCGTTGCTCGTCGCCGCGGTCGTGGTGGTGGCCGTGCAGCGCCGATCGCTGGGAAGCATGCGGCGCTACCAGAGCATCAGCCGAGGCGCGAGCCGGGCCAGGCTGCCGAGACGGGCCTTCGTCATCTTTCCGGCCCTGTACGTGACCCTCGCCATCGTGCCGCCACTGGTCGCGCTGGTCCTGGTGTCGCTGTCCCCGTACTGGCGGGGGGAGATCAACTTCTCGACGATGACCTTCGACTCCTACACCCAGGTCTTCGACAACCGGGCCTTCGTCGACTCGATCGTGACGACGTTGCAGGTGACGCTGATCGGCATGGTGGTGGCGCTGGTGTTGTCGGTCCTCGTGGGCCTGTACCTCACCAGGAGCCGGTCGCGGGTCGCGCGGGTGCTTGATTTTGTGCTCAATCTCCCGGTCGCGACGCCGGGCATCGTCATCGGCCTGGCAATTCTGATCTCCTACGGTCTGGGTTTCCTGAGCCTCTACGGAACCACGACGATCTTTGTGATCGCCTATGTGTATCTCTACCTCATCTTCGGCCTGCGCATGGTGGTCAGCGGGCTCTCCCGCATCCCCGACAGCTTGGAGAACGCCGCCAGGGTCTCGGGCGCGTCGGCCTTCGGGGCTCTGGTGCGCATCGTGCTCCCGTTGCTGCGGGGATCACTCGCGTCGAGCGCGTTGCTGATGCTGGTGCTCATGTCCCACGAGTTCGCCGCCTCATCGGCGCTCAAGACCGGACCCATCCAGGTCCTGTCGACGAAGCTGTACGACGCGTACACCACGGGCATCTATCCACAGGTGGCCGCGTTGGCGCTCATCATGGTCGCGATCTCGGCGGTGTGCGCGGCGGTCGTGCTCGGCATGCGCGGCGGCCGGAACCTGGAACTCTGAACGCGAAGGGCTCGATCTCACGGTGGCTCAGGTACTGACAGATCCGGGCCTTCGGCCCGCTCCGCATGCGGTCGTGGTGTCGTCGATCCGGTCGGTCGCACAGCGCGTAGTCGAGCTCACACTTGAGCCGATCGGCGCCGACCCACTGCCCGATTGGAGCCCGGGTGCTCATGTCGACGTGGAGTTGCCGGGCGGTCTGATCCGGTCGTACTCGTTGTGCGGGGACCCGGCCGATCGGCAGTGGCGGTTGGCTGTGCTCCGCGAGGACGACAGCCGCGGCGGGTCCGCCTACGTGCACGAGCGGCTCGTCGTCGGGCAGACGCTGTCGGTGACCACGCCGGTCAATCGGTTCCCGCTGGTGACGGCCGAGCGGTACGTCTTCGTCGCGGGTGGCATCGGCGTGACGGCCATCCTGCCGATGGTGGTTCAGGCGTGCCGCGCCGAGATCCCGTGGCGCCTTGTCTACTTAGGACGAAGCCGCTCGGAGATGGCGTACGCCGATCGGCTCGAAGCGTTCGGCGACTCCGTGCAGCTGTGGCCCAAGGACTCGCACGGCCCGGCCGACCTCGACGCGCTCGTGGGTCTGGACCGGGCCGCCGCCGTCTACTGTTGTGGGCCGACCCGCATGATCGAGCAGATCGAGCGGATCGGCGCGGCGGCCGGGATGCCGGTCCACCGCGAGTTCTTCCACAACGAGGCCTCCATCGAGGGCGACGAGTTTGAGGTCGAGCTGGACCGCACCGGGATCACGGTCACGGTGGGAGCCGGCCAGACCATCGTGGACGCGCTGGAACAGGCCGGGGTCGACGTGGTCACGTCCTGCCGTGAGGGGACCTGCGGCACCTGTGAGACGTACGTGCTCGAAGGTGTCCCGGACCATCGGGACCGGGTCCTGACGCCCTCCGAGCGGGAGTCCAACGAGAGCATGATGATCTGCTGCTCCCGTTCACGGACGCCCCTGCTCGTCCTCGATCTCTGATACCGATCGCTGATACCTCGGCCCCACCGACGGGGCCGAGGTATCAGCGCAGGCCGGGGGAGTCGATCAGGCTGTCACGGCTCAATGACGACAGGCCGGGGCGGCCCATCAAGGTCAAGGCACGCAGGACCTCGGCGCGCAGGATCTCCAGGACGTCACGCACGCCCCGCTCGCCGCCGACCGCGAGTCCGTACAGGTAAGGCCGGCCGATGGCGACCGCGGTGGCACCGAGGCTGAGCGCCTTGATCACGTCGACCCCGCGTCGGACACCGGAGTCCAGGATGATCGGCACGCGGCCCTGGAGGCGTTCGGCGATGGCCGGCAGCGCGTCGAGCGAGGCGGGCGCGCCGTCGAGCTGGCGCCCGCCGTGATTGGAGACGATGACTCCGTCGAGCCCGAGATCGACCGCGCGCTGCGCGTCGTCGGGGTCGAGAACACCCTTGATCAACATCGGTTTCTGCCAGTTGTCGCGCACCCAGGCCAAGTCGTCCCAGTTGAGCTCCGGCCGCATGTGGTAATGCTGGACGCGGGCCGAGCGCACGGCCGACCCGGTTCCGCCGCCGTCCACCAGTGCACGGGCGCCGACGCGGCGATGGAGCAGAAAGTTCGTTGTCCACTTCGGACGGATCAGCGCGCTCGCCAGTCGTCCGGGCGTGACGACCGGCCGCAGGCCCATGCCGACCCGTCGCTCGCCCTCGCGGTTGCCGACCACCGGCACATCGACGGTGATGGCCAGCGCCGCGAAGCCGCTGCGCTCGGCCCGGCGCAGCAGCGAGCTGACGAGTTCCCGATCGCCGGTCGCCGGGTTGACCCACGGATAGAGCTGGTACCAGTGGTCCTGCTCCGTGCCCTGAGCGATCTCCTCCGGAGAGTAGCTCGCGGCGGTGCTGAGGATGGCCCTGGTTCCGGCCTTCTCGGCGGCGCGCGCGGCGGCCAACTCACCGGTCCAATGGGCCAGTGCGCTGAAACCGGTCGGGGCCAACAGGATCGGCAGGTCCAACCGCGTGCCGAACAGGTCGACGCCGATGTCGGTGGGTTTGTGGCCGCTGAGCACGTGGCTGCGCAGCGAGTAGCGCGCGAACGCGTCGCGGTTGGCGCGCAACGTGAGCTGGTCTTCGGACCCGCCGTCGATGTAGGCCCACGCCATGCTGGGCAGCCGCCGACGAGCCAGCGCCCGATAGTCCTCGATGTTCTGGGGCTTGCGGTCGCCGGTAAGGCGAAGCACTGGTGCGTCCATCATCGCGCTCCGGTGGCGACCGGCACGGCGGGACCGAAGGCGAAGTCGATCCAGTCTCCCCGGGCCTGGGGATCCATGCGACAGTGCAGCAGCACAGGGCCGTCGCCCAGATGCCGGCCCACCATTGCGGGCAACCGTTGCACGTCGTCGGGTGTGCTGACGTCCAGACCGGCCGCCCCGATCGCCCGGGCAGCCTGCACGAACGACGGGTTGGCGTAGTAGGCGAGGTCCGCGGGCAGTCCGTGCAGCCTCAGATAGTGCGCCTCGGAGCCGAAGCCACCGTCGTCGCTGACAACGATCACCAACGGGAGCCGGTGGCGGACCGCGGTGTCAAGGTCGTTGCTGGTCATGGTCCAGCCGCCGTCGCCGACACACAGCACCGTCGTGCGCGACGGGTGCGCCACGGCGGCGCCGATGGCGGGTCCCAGGCCGGTGCCGATCGAGGAGTACTCCCATGGGGCGATGAAGCGATCCGGCGCGGTCACCGCCAGGGCGGGCAAGCTGAACGCCGAGTGGTTGCCGGGCTCGATGACCACGGTGCGATCGGCCGGTAGCGCGGCATCGAGCGCGGCCATGACGGTGCGCGGATCCAGGCTGCCTTGAGTGCTCCGGTCGGTGAACCGGATCGGGGGATTCTCCACGAGGTTCCCGTCGGCGCGGGTCGGATATCCGCGCTTGCCCCCGATCGGCAGCTCGTCGAGCAGTCGCCGGGCTGTGGCGGCGGCGTCGCCCCGGATCTCCATCTCGACCGCGGTGTGGCGCCCGAAGGCGCGGAGGTCGGTGTCGATCTGCACCAGGTGGGCCCGGCCGAAGATGGATCCCTTGTACGTGGTGAACTGGTTGAGCGAGGCGCCGAACGCGAGCACCAGGTCGGCCCGGCTGACCAGGTCGGTCGCGGCCGGCGTCGCATACGTCCCGACCACGCCGACATCGCGCGGATGTCCGTGGAAGAGGCCGCGCGCCGGCAGGGTCGTCGCCAGTGCCGCGCCCAGGCGGTCGGCCAGCGACGCCAGCAACGGACCCGCGCCCGACCGGACCGCGCCGCGGCCGGCGAGAAGCACGACCCGGTTGGCCGCGCCCTCGGCCGTGAGCACCTCGCACAGCTCCGCGATCTCCGCTTCGGCCACGGCCGGCTGCTCGGCCGGCACCGGCTCGCCCGTTATCGGCGCCACCTCGGCCGAGTTGAGCACGTCGGAGGCGATCTCGAGCACGACCGTGGCTCCGCGAGCGGCCTGGATCAACGCCTCGCTGACCGTCTGGGACAGCCGCTGCGGCTCGTCCACCCGCAGGGCCTGGACGCCGAGGGCGCGCAGCATCGCGGACTGCTCGATGTACTTTCCCGTTCCTTGGTGTGCCTCGATCCGGCCGCGCTCACCACTGGCGCTGCCACCGGTCACGACAAGCACTCCGCTGCCGGCCTTCGCCGCGGTGAGCAGAGCGTTGAGCGCGTTCGTCAGGCCGGGCCCCTTCCCGACCACAGCGACGCCGACGGTCGCGGTGCTGCGCCAGAAGCCGTCGGCCGCGCCCACCGCGGTGCTTTCGTGGCGGGTGGCGATCAGGGGCGCACCCCGATCGTGCAGTGCTACCAGGAGTTTGGCCGTGTCATCGCTCATCAGCGTGAACACCGGCCGACCCACCTCACCGGCGAGCGCCGCCGCTACTGCTTCGTACGCCTTCACGCCCCACCTCGCGCCTTCCCGTGGCCAGTCCGTCGCTTGCGTAGTGCCTACTGTCGTAGGCAGCATAACCGACCACCGACACCGCTCCAAGAGTTGCCTTAGCTGGTTGACTTCCGAGTTCGATGGTCAGTACCTTCGAAAGTAGTTAATTAGCAGTTCGCCGGTCGTTGGCACGCACACAGAATGGAACATCGATGGCGTCCTCGCAGAACCCAGCGCCCCCGTCGGTCGATGCCGACATCCACATCGAAGTGCCCGACGTGCGGGTGTTGTATCCGTACCTGTCGGCGTTCTGGGTGGAACAGTTGCAGACAACCGGCTTCGCGGGCGCCACCGTGTCGAGCTGGCCGCCGAACCTGCAGCATCGGGCGGAGTCCGTGGACGCCGGCTCGCCCGCCCTGCATCGAGCGCGAGCCGCGCTCCAGCACACCGGCGCCGCGCTGGGAGTGATCAGTTGCTCCTACGCGGTGGACACGATCCGCAACCCGGACGCCGCCGCCGCGATCTCCGCCGCCGTCAATGACTGGCTCTACAACGAGTGCCTGCGCGAGGACTCCGCACTGCGCGGTTCGCTGCTGGTGCCGACCTTCACCCCGTCGCTGGCCGCCGCCGAGATCAGGCGCAACGCGGGTCGCGGCGAGTTCGTCCAGGTGACCCTCCCGGTCCGCGCATCACGCCCGTACGGGCGCCGGGACTTCTACCCGTTGTTCGAGGCCGCGGCGGAGGCGGGCCTGGTGGTGGGGCTCCACTACGGCGGCATGAGTGGGAATCCGCCGACCTCGGTCGGATGGCCGTCGTACTTCGCCGAGGAGTACACCGGGATGGCCACCAACGCCCAGACCCAGCTGATGAGCATGATCGCGGAAGGGCTGTTCGAGCATTGCCCGACGCTGAAGGTCGCGGTGTTCGACAGCGGCTTCACCTGGCTCCCGGCGTTTCTGTGGCGGCTGGACAAGGACTGGAAGGGGCTTCGCCGTGAGGTCCCATGGCTGACCAAGGCGCCCTCCGAATACGTGCGGGAACACGTGAGGTTCGGCATCCTGCCGCTGGATTCGCCGCTGGATTCGCCGCAGGTGCTCGACTTCTTCCTTCGTGAAACGTGGGCCGACTCCGTGCTGATGTTCGGTTCCGACTTCCCGCACACGACGGTCGAGCACCTCGATCGGGCCTTGGGCCTGCCGCTGCCGGCTCCGACCCGGGACCAGATCATGGGCCGCACGGCGGCCGAGTTGTACTCGCTGGTGGCGTAGCGCCGATATTGGTGGAGATAGATCAGACTGGAGGTCCGCGAGAATGTTGACCATCGAAGAACGACAACCGCCACCGGCCATGGTGGGAACATCGCCATTCATCGACTGCGATGTCCATGTGACCATTCCGTCGCGGGAATCGCTGTGGCCCTTCATGAGCGAACGCTGGCGCCGCCATGACGAGCAGTTCGCCGGCAACCCCCCGCACGGGGCAAGCTACTATCCCCGGGCCTCGCCGGGCGCGGCCCGGGTGGACGCCTGGCCGGGCGACGGCAAACCGCCCGGCTCCGACCTGGGCTTCATGCAGGAGCACTACCTTGACCGGTGGAACCTCGGCTACGGAGTCCTCGGGCCCCTGCTCATCGGCGGCAAGTCCTACTCACGCAATCCCGGGTACGCCGATGCGCTGGCCCGCGCCACCAACGACTGGGTGGTCCAGGACTGGCTCGACCTGGATCCCCGGCTCAGGAGCTCGATCGTCGTCCCCTACGAGTTCCCCGACCTGGCGGCGGCCGAGGTTCGGCGGGTGGCGCGTGACAGCCGCTTCGTGCAGGTGTATCTGCAGATCCGGACCTCGATGCCCTTGGGTAACCGGGCCTACTGGCCGCTGTACGAGGCGGCGGTCGAGTTCGGCCTGCCGATCGGTGTCCACTTCGGAGGGTCAGGCGGGCCGGCCATCACCGGATGCGGGTGGCCGTCGTACTACCTTGAGGATCACGTCGGCAACTCGCAGACGTTCCAGTCGCAGCTGACGAGTCTCATCTGCGAGGGGGTGTTCGAGCGCTATCCCGAACTGCGGTTCGTCCTCATCGAGGGTGGGGTCGGGTGGTTGCCGACGTTGGCCTGGCGGCTGGACCATGCGTTCGAGGAGTTCCGTGACGAGCTGGGCCACGTGAGCCGCAAGCCGTCCGAGCTCATCGCCGAACACGTGTGGCTGACCTCCCAGCCGATCGAGGAACCGGCCGATCCCGCGAGCCTGACCGAGTTGCTGAACCTGTACCCGTCCGTGCTGAACCGGCTGATGTTCGCGAGCGACTATCCGCACTGGGACTTCGACGCGCCGGACGAGGTGCTCCACAAACTCAAGCTCAGCCCGTCGGCCCAGGACCGTTTCCTGCGGCTCAACGCGAGCGAGCTGTACCGGCTGGCGGAGTGAGGCATGCCTAAATACATCGTGGCGCGGGTCGGTGAGATCTCCGAGGGTGAGCGGCGTCTGGTGACGATCGGCGGACGAGAGGTGGCGGTGTTCAACGTCGCCGGCTCGTACCACGCCGTCCGCAATCGATGCCCCCACATGGGCGGGCCGCTCTGCGCCGGGAACATGGTCGGAACGCTGGAGTCGCCGGCCCCCGGCGTGTACGAATACGATCCGGTGCGGTCGGTCGTCCGCTGCCCTTGGCATCAATGGGAGTTCGACGTCCGGACGGGCCAGTCGTGGTTCGATCCGCAGCATGTCCGCACGCGTGCATATCAGGTCAGTGTCGAGCAGGGCGGCGACATCGTCGCGAACGAGGAACGGGTCGCGGTCGAGCAGGCCGCGGCGAAGGCCCAGGGCGCACGCCGCGTGCCGGGGCCCTACCTCGCGGAGACGTATCCGGTCATCGTCAACGAGGAGTACGTGCTCGTCGAGCTGCGGTGAGGTGGGAGAGAATCCAGGCGGCGGGAGGAATCCAGTTCCCGCCGCCTGGGCGGCCCGCCTCGGCCGACCCCCGCCCGCGCCCTCAGCCGACCCCGGCCCGCACGCGTGTCGTCACCGGTCGGCCGGCGTCAGGTGGAACGCGAATGACGGATCGTCACCCCGGATGATCCGGGCCGTGACCTCGAGGCCGATGAGCGCGAGACTGATCGATCCCTTGCTCGACCGCTCGGCCCATTCGGGCGTCAGGGCTATCTGGCCGAACACGTAATGACCTTCGGTCATCCGGACGATGCCGAGCGCGTACGGCACGAAGGACTCCCAATAGGCGTACGGCGCGCGGTGGAGCACCGACGAGCTGTAGATCGAGCCGGTCCCGCTCCCGTCCTCCCAGCCCAGGTCCTTCGACAGGCAGGAGGGGCAGAGCCAACGGGGGTGCCACACGACCTCCTCGCACTGCCGGCAGCGCTGATGCCGGAAGCGGTCCTCCCGCAGGCCGGCCCAGAACGGGGCGGCCTCGGGTGAGTAGCGGGGGACCGGCCGGAACTCGTCCTCAGAGTGCATCGTGTCGTCCTTAGCGCGAGAGCAGGGTGACGTGGTGGCAGGCCATCATGCCGCCGACCGCGTGGGTGAGGGCGATGCCGGGGTTCTCGACCTGCAGGCCGAGTGCCTCGCCGCGAAGTTGGCGGACCGCCTCGATGATCGGGTCCATGCCGCAGCTGATGCCCGGCTGGCCGAAGGAGAGCCAGCCGCCGTTGGTGTTCCACGGCAGATCGCCGCCCGGGCGAAGCCGTCCCGACCGGACGAGCTGGGGCGCCTGGCCCTTCTCGCAGAAGCCGAAGTCCTCCATGAAGATCATCGCCATGTGCGTGAAGTTGTTGCCGCACTGCACCATGCCGACGTCGGACGCGGTGATACCCGCCATCTTGAAGGCGCGCTGCGCGGCGTGGCGTGCTCCCGTATGGGTGAGGTTCGGCAGTGGCCCGAGGTCGTACGGCGACGCGCGTAGTGCCATGCGGTCGGTCGCGTACTCATGCGTGTTCATGCCGCCGAAGCCGAGGATGCGGACGGGCTTGTCGGTCAGGTCGGCCGCGCGCTCGGCGCTCGTGACCAGGAGCGCGCCGCCGGTGCCCTGCGGACCCCAGATCGCGGAGTTCCACAGCCTGATCGGGTCGGCGATCATCCGCGACCTCAGCACGGTGTCGATCGTGATCTCGCCCTTGCGGCCTTTCGCGGAGTACGGATGGTGCACCGCCCATGCCTGATGGTCGACAGCCACCTGGGCGAGATCTTCCTCCGTGACCCCGTACTCGTGCATGTACCGCGAGGCGCCCTGCGCGTAGATCGAGGGAACGGTCGGCCCGTACGGCAGCTCGAACTCGGGGTCGGAGTCATAGCCGGCCGTCTTCTTGATGTGCGACGCGGACGTGCCAGGGTTGTCGGCGACGAGGATCAGCGCGTAGTCGATGATGCCGGCCGAGACGAAGGCCGACGCGTAGGCGAGGGTCGCGTTGACGCCCGCGCCGTGCGAGGTCACCTCCGAGCTGTACTCCGGGGTGATCTTGAGGTAGCTGCTGATGATGTTGTTCCACTGTGGCCGCAGGTCCATCGTGGGCGAGCGTCCACTGAACACACCGCCGATGAGGTCCCTGCTGATGCCGGTCTTGTTCACCAGATCGAGGAACGCGTCGACCGCGAGCTCGGTCGTGTACTTGGGGTCCTCGTCGGTCCCGTACGCGTCGCCGTACCCGGCGATCACGACGTCAGAGTGCTTCATGGTGCGGTCCCTCCGGATGCGCGGGCTGTGCCCTCGATACGCCGGTGCTCGTGTCGATGGGCCATTCGATGAGCGTGTGCCGCTCGACCTCCCGCTTCGTGATGGAGCGGGGCAACTGCTCCACGAAGACGAACTCGACCGGAACCTTGAAGTACGCGAGTCGTTGCCGGCACCAGTCGGTCAGCGACTCCGGACTCGGGTTCGGCTCGCGCGAGCTCACGTAGGCCCTGACGTCCTGCTCGCCGAGCTCGGAGGGGATGCCAACGACGGCCGCCTCGATCACGGTGGGGTGCTGCTCGAGGACCCCCTCGACTTCGGCCACCGACACGTTCTCGCCGCGCCGGCGGATCCAGTGCGCCTGCCGGCCGACGACGTAGAGCCAGCCGTCCTCGTCCAGGTACGCCAGATCACCGGTGTGGATCCAGAAATTGCGCCATCGCTGCAGGGTCTCGGCCGGCCGGTTGTAGTAGCCGAGCGACATCGAGTACGGCAGGGCGGGCCGCAGCAACAACTCGCCCACCTCGCCGGTGGCCAGGGGCTCATCGTTTTCGCCCGCGATGCGAACCTCGGCCCAGTCGCGGGGATGACCGGACGAGCCGGCCCGCGATTGCGCGGTCGTGTTGCTGAACAACATCGTCCCGGTCTCGGTCGACCCGTAGGTGCTGACGATCCTCGTGCCGAATCGCCGCTCGAACTCCGCCATGTCCCCGCGGCTGATCGCCAGCCGCAACGTGTGCTCACGGTCGCGGGGCGACGGCTCGGCCTTGAGCAGGATCGACAGCATCGTGGCCATGATCTCGCCGATGGTCGCGCCGAAGTTGTCGGCGGTTTCCCAGAACCGGCTCGCGCTGAACCACTTCGGCATCATGGTGGGAATCCCGCTGGCGAACGGGCCGAGGAAGCCCATCTCCTGCCCGCCGCAGTGGAAGAGCTGGGTCGTGGAGAGATGCCGATCGTCGGGACGTGGCTCGAAGATGAACCGGTAACGCTCAGCGGCGCACAGGTACGAGAAGTGGGTGCGCATCGTGGCCTTCGGCAGGCCGGTGGTGCCTCCGGTGAACAGAACGCAGGCGGTGTCACCGGGCTCGGCCACGACCGGCAGGCCGGAGGAGTCGCTGTCGAAGATCTCGTCGAACACGACATCGCCCCAGGGCTGCCCGTCGTCCGATGACCGGACGCGCAGCTTGATGCCGTCGCCGCTCGAGGCGGCCAGGACGCTCCCGACGGTCGCCGTGTACTCGCTACCGACGATCAGAGCGACGGGGTCGGTCTCGTGCACCGCGTGGGCGAGGTCCTGGGCGCCGACCGAGGTGTTGAGTGGTACGGCGATCGCGCCGATCTTCATGGCCGCGATCCATGTCAGCAGTTGCGGTGCGCTGTTGGACAGGACCGTCGCGATGCGGTCCCCGCGCTGGATGCCGCGCGCCAGGAAGCCACGGGCGAGAGCGTTGCTGCGCTCCTCGATGTCGCGGTAGGAGAGGGCCGCCTCGCCGGTGAAGGTGACCGCCTCGCGGTCGCCCAGCCGGTCGGCCTGGGCGGTGACGAGTTCGCCAACCGTGATCCACGGTGCCGACGCCGACCCGTTCGACATCATATGGAGACCCATGCCCACTTCCCTCGATGCGCCGTGATTGGTGACTTCGACAGTAGATAGTAGCGAGGAGGAGGGCTGGGCGACACTGTCCAGTGCCACTGTGAAGCCGAGCTCGCTGAGGAAAATCTCTCTACCTGCTGCGCTATACGCTTCGGCGCGCGGTGGCGGATGCCGGTCCGGCCGGCACCGTCGGACTTCTCTGCATTGCTAACTCCTATAGTAGTATGTATCGTGCATCACATCGGCCACCGGCGAGAGGCCGGTCACCCGCCTCGCCGAATAGCACTGCTTTCCTTTTCTCCCTAACGAAGGGACTGCTCAAAATGTCCGGCTTGTCCCGAGGTGCGCCACCACGGTTACGACACTCCCAGCTGCTCCCGTTGCTTGCGGTCCTGCTGGTCGCGGCCGCATGCGGTTCCTCCACCCCGGCGCCTACTCAGGCGGACACCTCCAAAGGGTGGGATGCGATCGTTGCCGCGGCGAAGACCGAGGGGGCGGTAACGACGTGGATGGCGTCCGACGACACGATCAACTCGCAGCTGATCGCGGCGTTCGAGAAGAAGTACCCCGAGATCAAGGTCACCAACGTCAAGCTGATCTCGTCTGATCAGGCGATCCGCCTTGACCAGGAGCTCACCGCCGGCAAGCCCAGCGTCGACATCCTGCTGTCGAACTCGGACTGGAAGTACCTCGTCGGCAAGAACAGCCAGGGTCTGCTCGGGACGCCGCAGGGACCAGACCTCGCGAGCTACCCGGCTGATGACCTTTCCAAGGGCATCGTCCCCATCTCCATCAACCCGTACGTGATCATGTACAACACCAAGGAGCTGTCGAGCGCCCCGTCCTACAGCGACCTTCTCGACCCGAAGTTCAAGGGTCGTCTCGGTGTTCCCAATGTGCCGACCGCGGTCGCGCACCAGGCGGAGTTCATCAACCTGCGCTCCACGCTCGGCGACGACTACCTCGGCAAGCTCGCCGCCCAGGGTCCGCGCATCGACAACGGATTCGGGCCGACCGCGCAGAGTATCGGCTCGGGTGAACTGCTGGCCTCGCCCGCCGGCGTTCCCTCGGCGGCCATCGTGGTGAAGGCGAAGGGCGCGCCGATCGACTACGTGATCCCGAAGGAGGGCACGGTCGGCTTTACGTACTACGCCGCCGCGCTCAAGACCAGTCCTCACCCGAATGCCGGCCTGCTCTTCCTGAACTTCGTGGGAACCGTCGAGGCTCAGCAGATTCTGAACGGAGAGGGCCGGGCCATGAGCGTGCTGCCCAACGTGCCCGGCACCGTTCAGGATCCGGACCACCTCGTGAAGGTCATCGACTGGTCCAAGCTCACCGACGCGCAGTTCACCGAGATCAAGAACTGGTGGGGCAAGACGTTCGTTCGCTGAGCTGTTGGTTCCGCGGTCCGCGGCGGCACGCACGGCCGCCGCGGCCCCGTCCCGCGAACTTGATCCCCTGCGCCAGGCCCCGCCAGCGACCCGGCTGGCGGGGCCTCAGCGCGAGACACCGTCTCGTCGTCTATGTCCAATGAGGACGGATACAGTGACCCCGATGCCAGTGCGCTGGAATCCCAGACGCGCCAACTTCAAAGCCTGGCCGAGCGTTGCGACCATGCCGAGCCGGTCAACCACGGCGGAACACCGACCTTCGCAGGCAGTCGAAGACGATGTCAAGGCGATCTATGCGTTGCGCGAACGCGGGGTCGCCGTCACCACGACGGCCCTGGCCGAGGTGCTCTCCATCGAGCTCGAGCCATGAGCCGCGACTTCGCCCTGCTGCTCATCTGGTTGGGCGTTCTCGGCATGCTGAAGTTCGGGCTCATCCGGATCGTCGTGCGCGGTCGGCGGACCGACGTCAGAGACGTGCTCGCCATCATCCTCACCGAGGCCCGCCGGCGCCGCCTCGAACGGTGGGCCCGCTTCGCGCCGGTGGGCGTGGCCGCCTCGCTCGCGCTCATCGTCGTCGGTGTGGTCACGGGCTTTGCGATCGAGTCGTGACGTCCGCCGAGAAGCTCCCCCCGCCAACCCTGGACGCGCTGCGCCGTCGCGGCCGGCTGCGCACCGCAATCGCCATGTTCGGACCGGCCTTCGTGGCCTCGGTCGCCTACGTCGACCCGGGGAACTTCGCGACGAACTTCGCGGCGGGGGCCGACTACGGCTACGCCCTGGTCTGGGTGATTGTCATGGCCAACGTGATGGCGATCCTGGTGCAGTACCTGACATCCAAAGCCGGACTCGCCACCGGGCGCAGCCTGCCCGAGCTGTGCCGCGAACGGTTCGGACGGCGGGCCAACCTGGTTCTGTGGCTGCAGGCCGAGGTGGTCGCCATGGCGACCGACCTCGCCGAGTTCGTGGGGGCCGCGGTCGGGCTGAACCTGGTGTTCGGCATACCCCTGCTGCCGGCCGGACTGATCACCGCCGTGGTCGCCTTCGCCATCCTCGCGCTTGAGCAACGGGGATACCGTCGCTTCGAGCTCACCATCACCGCGCTGCTGGCGTTCGTGGCGGCTGGGCTGCTCTACGTGTTCTTCACCGTGGGGAACCAGGATTACCGGCAGCTGGCCGGCGGTCTCGTGCCGCATGTGAACGGTGGCGGCATGCTGAGCCTGACCGTGGGCATCATCGGCGCCACCGTGATGCCGCACGTGGTGTACCTGCACTCCGCGCTGCAGAAGAACCGGGTGCGGGCGGCCGATCTCCGAGAGCGGCGGACTCTGCTGAGGTTCAACCGTTGGGACGTCTTCCTCGGCCTGAGCATCGCCGGACTGGTGAACCTGTCCATGCTGTGCATCGCGGCCGCACTGTTCTACGGCTCAGGCGTCGATACCGGGGAACTCGGTACCATCCACGCCAACCTGGCCACGATGGTGGGCGGTGGCGCCGCGCTGGCGTTCGGGATCGCGCTGATGGCCTCGGGCCTCTCGTCGTCCAGCGTGGGCACCTACGCCGGGCAGGTGGTGATGGCCGGCTTCATGAACTGGCGCATCCCCTTGGTGCTGCGGCGCGCGCTGACGATGCTGCCCTCGCTGGTTGTGCTCGGTCTCGCCGTGAACACCGGAGACGCGCTGGTCCTCTCACAGATCGTGCTCTCGTTCGGCATCCCGTTCGCGCTGGTGCCGCTGCTGATCATCACGCGAGACCGCCGAGTGATGCGCGACATGACCAACCGCCGCGTCACGACCGCGCTCATGCTCGCGGTCACGCTCGTGATCAGCGGGCTCAACTGCTATCTGCTGGTCGACGCGATCACCGGCGTCTGCTGCTGACCCTGATATCCACACAATGTCTTCACCAAGAGCGCTTCGCCATGTGATTGGGTAGGTGGATGAGTCAGCTCACGGTGGCGACGGCCGCGCCAGACCCGATCACGTATATGGACACCGCCGCGGGGACTGCGGTGGGTCGGGACTACAAGCAGCGCTTGGTCGGTGCCCTTGATCTGCAACGTGGCCATGCGGTGGTCGATGTGGGTTGCGGGCCGGGGACCGATCTGGCTCGATTGGCCGATGCGGTCGGGTCTGAAGGTTCGGTCGTGGGTATTGACCACGATCCGAAGATGCTGGCTGAGGCAGGTCACCGGCTGGCCGATCGGCCGAACGTCGAGCTCCGCGTGGGTGATGCGCATGATCTTCCGTTGGCCGATGCCAGTGTGGACCGGGCCAAGGTGGATCGCGTCCTGCAACACGCGGCGGATCCCGCAAAGGTGATCGCGGAGGTCCGCCGGGTGCTGCGTCCGGGCGGCGTGTTCGGCATGGCGGAGCCGGATTGGGACACCCTCGCGGTCGCCGATGATGATCTGCAGACCAGCCGCCACTTCGCCCGGTTTGTTGCGGGGACGGTGCGAAACACCACGGTCGGCCGCCAGTTGGTCCGCCTGTCGACCCAGGCCGGATTCCGAGTCAGGTCGGTCGATGCCGTCGCGGTGGTGTTTCGGGACTTCGACGTGGCAGATCAGATTCTGGGATTGCGGCGTCTCTCGGCGCGTGTCGTGCAGGCTGGAGAGCTGGCGGAAGCGGATGTCCAGGCGTGGTTGCAGCGTCTGGCGAGGGGGCCGTTTCTTGCTGGGTTCACGTTCTATCTCGTCACCGCCGAGGCGTAAGGCAGCGTCCGAGCACGGCGGCGATTCGAGAGCCGGGAGGTGCGATCCCTCCCGGCTACTCGATCTTGCCGCTCAGCCGGCCACCGGGACCTCGCCGAAGTAGCGGTCGGCCGGGGCCGAGGCCCCGGTGAATATCAGGCGGGCTCGTACGTGCCGTATCCGCTGCGGAAGAACAACAGCGGGGAGAGGGAGGGGTCCTCGCCCGCCGCCAGTGGCCGTCCGATCACGATGTCGTGGTCACCACCCGGATAGATGGCGGCCAGCTCGCACTCGATGTGGGCCATCGAGCCCTCGATGATGGGCGAGCCGGTGTGACCGCGGTACCAGTCGACACCGGCGAACTTGTCCGCGCCGGTGACGGCGAAGGCCCGGCTGAGGACTTGCTGTCCGGCGGAGAGGATGTTCACCGCGAACGTGCCGGTATCCCGGAGCCGTGGCCACGTGGTGGATGTCCGTGCCGGGCTGAACATGACCAGCGGCGGGTTCAGGGACAGGGACGAGAAGGTCTGGCAGGTCATGCCGACGGGGCCGGCATCGTCGTATCCGGTGATGACAACGATGCCGGTGCAGAAGTGTCCGAGGATGCGACGGAAGACCGCCGGATCCGCGATCGCGCTGGTGTCCATGACCGGGGCGCTCACAGCTTCGCCCTGGTGTAGAGCTTTCGGGCGTTGCCTTCGAATATCTTGTACCGGTCGTCGTCGCTGAGCCAGTCGATGCCGGTGACCATGCCGACGGTGTCGTCGAACTTCCGGCCGGTCTCCGGGTCGATGAACTGGGCCGAGCCCCACATCTCGCTCGCGTACATGACGTTGTCGACGCCCATCTTCTTGATGGTGAGCTCGATCGACTCGGCGTCGTATGTGGACAGATCAAAGTAGATGTTGCGGACGGCCTCCTCGAACGGCGCCAGCCGGGCCCCGACATGGATGGCCCGCATCCGGTTCCAGTGGAACGGGATGCCGCCACCGCCGTGCGGGATGACAAGTTTCAGCTGGGGGAAGTCCTGGAAGACCCGGGACGTCGTCAACTCGACCACGGCGGCCACGTCGGTGTTGACGTAGTGGGCGCCGTTCATGTGCAGGTGCGGGTTGCGGGTGTTGGCCGCGTGGATCAGCCCGACCAGGTCGTACTCGCACATCTTCTCGTAGAGCGGATACCAGGAGCGGTCCGACAGCGACGGGCTCAGCGGCGCGATGCCGCCGGACGGGTCCGGGTTGAGCTGCAGGCTGACGAAACCCATGGCGGCGCAGCGCTCCAGCTCGGGGATGCTGGCGGCCGGTTCCACACCGGGGCTCTGGGGCAGCTGGAACGCCGGGATGAGCATGTCGGGGTACATGGCGCAGGCGCGGGCGATGAGGTCGTTGTTGACCTCGGTCCAGTGCCGGCTGATCCACTCTGGACCGAACTCGTGCCCCATCAGGCCCGCGCGCGGGCCGAAGATGATTTTGTCGATGCCGCGTTCCTGGTTCTCCCGGACGTGAGGCTGCAGGTGTTCGCGCAGCGAGTCGTCGGAGATGCCCGGGTCGCCCTTGCCCCGGGGAGGGCGGCTCAGCTGCCCGATCTGCCGGCCGCGGTAGGCGTCGAGCTGGACCGGCACCTGGGTGAAGTGGCCGTGCACGTCGACGATCACGGTGTGTCCTCCTTCCTCTTCGCCAACCAGGCCTTGGCGATGTCGACCGCTTGGTTGGTGCGCACCGGGTTGGGCATGAGCCACCGGAAGCCCTGCTCGAGCCGTTTCTCCACATTGGCCGGTGTGACGTGCGGGATGCCGGCCGGCACCCCGGCGTCAGTGCAGATCGCCAGCACCTCGGCGATCGCGGACTCCACCTCGGGATGCTGGTAGGCCCGCGGGTACCCGAGGTCCTGGCTCAGGTCCCCCTCGCCGATCAGCACCGCGCCGATGCCCTGGACCTCGGCCAGGATCGCCGGCAGGTTGCGGATGGCCTTGACCTCCTCGCACATGATGACCACGAAGATGTCGCCGTCCGGGGCCAGCGGCCAGGTGTCGGCCCGCCGGTAGTAGTCCATCACGTCGATGCCCCAGTAGCGGGCGGCGCCGAACGGGCCGTCGCCACGCACGCCGGCCGGCTCGTAGCGCGGTGCCGACGGCGGTCGTGGGTAGCGGCAGGCGGAGACGGCGTTACGGGCCTCCTCGACGGTGCTCACGTGCGGGAAGATGATGCCGTAGACGCCCGCGTCGAGGGCCTGCTTGGCCAGGAACTGGTTCATCTCGGAGCCGTTGGCCGGCACCCGGACAAACGGGGTGACCGTGGGCGACGGGTCGCCGCGGTCGAGGATGCCCTTGCGGTCAAGCAGGTACTGCAGGCTGTCTCGCAGCGCCGCGGTGGAGTAGGGGTTGTGTTCCATCTCGAACACGACCACGTCGTAGGGTCCGTTGGCGAACGCCTGCGCGTTGCCCGGGTCGGCGGGGGAGAAGGACGCCAGCACCGGCCGGCCCTCTTCCAGGGCCCGGATCGCGCCGTTGAGGTGACCGTCCATCATCATGCCGCCGGCTTCGTGACGGGCCAGTAGCCCCAGTAGCTCAACGCGGTCAGGTCCCGGGTGAGCCAGGTCGAGTCGTCCACGTGGCGGCCGTGTACGCCGTACTCCAGCTCGAACCCGCCGGGGCAGAACAGGTAGAACGACAGCACCTCGTCGTTGGAATGCTGGCCCAGCTCGGTCTTGAGCACGCCGGCCTCCCGGGCCCGGGCGAAGGTGCGCCCGAACGTCTTGATGCTGTCGGCCTCCAGCATGAAATGCCGCATGCCCTGCTCCGACGGGGTCTGGGTGAGCGCAATGGTGTGGTGGCGCGGGTTGCAGCCCAGGAACCGCAGCCGCACGGTCATCCCGTTGGGGAACTTCACCGCCATCGAGTCGCGGTGGCGGAAGCCCATCACCTGGGTGTAGAAGTCGAACGCGGCCTCGATGTCGGCGCTCGGCAGCACCACGTGGCCCATGCCGAGGGCTCCGGTGAGGAAGCCGCCGCCGAACGGCAGTTGGGCGTCGTCGCCGTCGACGACCGGGCTGAAGAAGATCTCGACCGGGTTGCCGTTGGGGTCGTCGAATGCGACGAAGCGCTCCACCTTCCGGTCGTCGGCCTCCTCGGCGGAGCCTTCCTTGACCGCGACTCCGGCGGCCTGCAGCTCCGCCACGGCCGCGGCCAGGGTGGCACCGTCGCGGACCTCGAAGCCCGACCCGATGAGCCGGTCGCGGCTGCCCGGGACGATGGCGATGCGCATCGGCCGCTCATCGAGGCGGATGTGCAGACCGCCGCCCGGAGTGTCGGTGACGACGGCACCGAGCACGTCGTGCGCGAACGTCCGCCACTCGTCGACCACGGTGGACTCGAGGCGTACATATCCAAGACTATGAATGTCCAAGGCTAGAGTTCCTTTCGGTTCAGGTGGAGAGAGCGGCTCAGCCGGCCGCGAAAAAGTCCTTGGTGATGCGCTCGAACTCCTCGCGCTGCTCGATCATCGCCCAGTGGCCGCACTTCGGGAACACGTGCAGGCGGGCGTTCTCCAGCAGGCGGAAGCCCACGAATGCGCCGTCGAGGGGCTGCACCCGGTCCTCACGGCCCCAGGTGATGAGCACCTCGTGCTTGATCAGGTGGGCTTCGCGCCAGAGCTCGCCCTCGGTGTGGAACTTCTGGTTCGCGACCTGCATGGCCTTCAGCCCGGCCCCGGCCGCCGGGTCGATGGCGGTCCGGAAGCGGTCGGCGATCAGCTCCGGCGTCACCAGGCTCTGGTCGTAGACCATGGACCGCAGGAACGCCTCCATCTTCTCGGGAGTCTTGTCCGCGGCGAGGCTGAACTCCATCAGCCGGCGGATGCCCTCGCTGGGCCGCGGCGCGAACAGGCCGATCGACAGCGCCGAGCCGGGCCCCATCAGCACCAGCCGCTTGGCCCGCGTCGGGTGGGCCAGCACGAACCGGACCGCCACCGAGGCGCCGAGCGAGTTGCCCAGCAGGTGCGCGGACTCCAAGCCGAGCTCGTCCATCAGGGACACCACGGCGTCAGCCGCGTACTGCAGGTAGCTGCGGTCGTACTCGGCCGGGTGACCCGACTTTCCGAACCCCGGCATATCCACCAGGATGGTGCGGAAATGCTCGGCGTAGCCGGAGATGTTGCCCGAGAAGTTGCTCCACGACGAGACGCCGGGGCCCGCGCCGTGTAGCAGGATGAGTGGCGTTCCCGAGCCGAGCTCGTGGTAGTGCAGCGGGTGCCCGTTGAACGTGGTGGTACGGGTGGTCTTGTCATACAGCGCGTCAGGCAACGGTTCCTCCTGCTGGCGATGGGACGGTGGGTGGTAGATCAGAAGCCCTGCTCGGCCAGGGAGAGGCCGAACTTCATCGCGCCGTAGGCCATCAGGATCGGCTCGGCGACGTTGCTGTTGTGCAGGCTGCCGGCGTGGATGTCGCGCCAGGCCCGCTGGATCGGATTGCGCTCGTGCAGGGCCCGGCCGCCCGAGTTGGTGAACACCCGGTCCACGGCCGAGGCGGCGAGCTGGGTCGCCCGCACCTGGTCCAGGCGGCAGCGCACCCGCAGTTCGAGCGGGATCTCCTTGCCGTCCCGAGCGAGGTCGATCATCTCGCCGAGGTCGCGCATCATCTGCAACCGGGCGCCGTCGAGCTCGGCGGCCGCCTCGGCGACCCGAGCCTGGGAGAATGGCTCCTCGGCCACCCGTGAACCCTTCGAGATGCGGGTGCGCTCGGCCGTCCAGGCGATGTGCTCGTCCAGCGCGCCCTGGGCCGCGCCCAGCAGCGGCGCGGTGATGCCCCAGCTGAACACCGCGCCGAACGGCAGCGCGAAGATGGGCGAGGTGCTGGTCTCGCTGCCCGAGGTGAAGGCATGGGTGCGGTGCTCGGGCACAAACGCGTTGTCCACCACCACGTCGTTGCTGCCGGTGCCGCGCAGGCCCGCGACGTGCCAGACGTCCTCGACCGTGTAGTCGGTGCGGGGCAGCAGGAAGCACAGCCGGCGCACCGTTCCGTCGGGTTCGGTCGCGGCGCCACCGACGATGACCCAGGTGCAGTGGTCGGAGCCGGACGAGAACGACCACCGGCCCGAAAGCCGGTAGCCACCGTCGACGATCTCCACCTGGCCGCGCGGGGTGTAGGAGGAGCTGATCAGCACGTCCTGGTCGGTGCCCCAGACCTCCTCCTGGGCCTGGCGCGGCATGAGCCCGACCTGCCAGTTGTGCACCCCCACGACCGCGAACACCCACCCTGTTGACGGGCAGGCCGATCCGATGATCATCGCGGCTTCCATGAAGACCCGCGGGTCGACCTCGAGGCCGCCGTACGCGGCCGGCTGCAACGTCCGGAACAGGCCGGCGGACTTCAGCTCGGCGATGGTCTCCTCCGGAATGCGCCGCGCCTGCTCGGCGGCGAAGGCACGCTCGCGAAGGGTCGGGGCCATGGCGCGGGCCTTGTCCAGCAGATCTTCGGGGTTCATCCCGACCTCCTTCTCGAGGGCTGTGCGCCCACTCTTCCTGCGAAGTTGCGATCTTGTCTAGCAGTGGTCCCGATCAGCGGCACATTCCCGTTCTCTCCGCCCTCGCCACACCTGGACCTGGCGCGCGAGGCCGCCTATTGTGGGTTGACTGATCGGTCAGTCGGACGCGGCGGTGCGAGCTGTCTGCGCGCTTGCCTTGGTGCGCAATGGAATCTCCCGGATGAAGAATGTGGCCACGAACCCCACCGCCATCACTGCGGTCGCCCACAGGTAGACGTCCTGCAATGCCATCGCGAAACCCGTCACCAGGTCGGTACGCAGCTCCGCCGGCAGTGCCGCGATCTGGTCGCGGGTCAGGTCGGCCGCGTCGCCGCCGAACGGCTCGGGCAACGTGCTTTCCAGCCTGGCCGCGAACATGGCGCCGAAGAACGCCACCCCGACCGAGGCCCCGATCTGGCGGACGAACGTGATGGTGGAGGTGGCGACGCCCAGATCGGCCTCGCCGACAGAGTTCTGTCCGGCCAGCATGAGGATCTGGTTCACCGTGCCGAGCCCCATGCCCAGCGCCGCCATGCCCAGCGCCTGCACCGGATAGGGCGTGTCAGGCTCCATTGTGGACAGCAGGAGCAGGCCGCATGTCATCAGCGCCGTGCCCACCACCGGGAACACCTTGTACCGTCCCCGCCGCACCAACAGCCGGCCGGTGAGGAACGAGGCGAGCACCAGGGAGGTCATCACCGGGACCATCTTCAGCCCTGAGACCGTCGGCGTCTCGCCGTCGACGACCTGGAGGAACAAGGGCAGGAACGTGACCGCGCCGAGTGTCGCGAAGCCAACGAGAAACGCGGTGCTGCAGGCTAGCCGGAACACCGACGACTCGAACAGCCGCAACGGAAGCACCGGTTCGGCCACCCGGCGTTGCACCATCACGAACAACATCACCACCAGACCCAGAGCCACCAACGCCACCAACAGCCCCACCGGGTTCCAGCGGCCGCCGGTGACCCAGGTGGTCAGCAGTACGATGCCGCCGGCGCCCGACGAGAGCAGGGCCGCGCCCAGCCAGTCGATGCGCGCCGACGGTCGGCGCCGGGGCAGTTTCAGCACCAGTGACGACACCACCAGCGCGGCGATACTGACGGGCAGGTTGAGGTAGAACACCCAGCGCCAGGACAGGTGTTCGGTGAGAATGCCACCCACCAACGGCCCCACCACCGAGGCGAAGGCCCAGACCGAGCCGATGTAGCCCTGGTAGCGTCCCCGCACCGCAGGCGCCACCAGGTCGGCGATGATGGCCTGGGCCCCGACGATGACGCCGCCGGAGCCGATGCCCTGCACCGCGCGGAACGCCACCATCTGGCTCATCGAGCCGGCCAGCCCTGACAGCACCGAGCCGACCAGGAAGATGCCGATGGCGACCTGGAACAACAGCTTGCGCCCGTAGAGGTCACCCAGCTTGCCGTAGATCGGAGTGGCGACTGTGGACGCGAGCAGATAGGCGGTGACCACCCATGAGAGCTGGGCCAGCCCACCGAGGTCGGACACAATCGTCGGCAGCGCAGTGGTCACGATGTTCTGGTCCAGTGCGGCGACGAACATGCCTGACATCAACCCGAGCAGCACCACCATGATCTGGCGGTGCGACAGGGGAGTGGCGTTGGTCATGGAGTCAGCGTGCCGAACCGAGCGCCGCTCGGCCCGGCCCCGTTCCAGCCACCGGCACACTTCGCCCAGCGGCCAGACCGCTCAGGGCGCCGCAGCGTCCGCCGCCCAGCAGCGCCCGGCCGTCGCCTGCGCCAGACAGGGTTGCACGGGATCTGGGCCGACGCTCAGGTAGCGAGGCCAAGAGACATCCGGCCGGCGCCGAGAGTGCGGGAGATGCCGTGGGCGGCGGTGGTCACGGCGGGGGCGAGGGCGTCCATGCGGGTGCGGGTGGCCCGACCAGTGACCGAGATGGCAGCGACCACCTTGCGGTCGTGGCCGAAGATGGGGGCCGCGACGCAGTTGATGCCGACGCTGGCCTCCTCGCGGTCGAAGGCGAAGCCGTTGGCGGCGATGGTCTGCAGTTCGCGGCGGAGCCGGATCGGCGAGGTGATGGTGGCCTGGGTGCGGCTGACGAGACCATGACTGATCACTCGGTCGAACAGGTCCACCGGGGAGAAAGCGAGCAGCACCTTGCCGAGGCCGGTGCAGTAGAGCGGCATCCGTCCGCCCACCTGGGACAGGTCCGTGATGCGGTCGTGGCCCCGGATCTTCTCCACGTAGAGCACGTCGAGGTCCTTGTGCACGGCCAGGTGCACGCTCACGTGGGTACTCTCGTAGAGGTCCTCCATGTATGGCAGGGCGGTCTCACGGAGCTCGTAGCGCATGGAGCTGTGCCCGGCGAGCTCGAAGATGCGGGTGCCCAGCGCGTAGCGGCCGTGCTCGTAGGTGAGCCAGCCAAGTTCCATCATCTGCTTGGCGGTGCGGTGCACGGTGGACTTGGGCAGACCGGTGCGCATCACGATGGCGGACAGAGTGAGATGCCGGTGCCGGGGGCCGAACGCACCCAGGAGCGCGTTGGCGCGCTGCAGCACGGACTCGTTGCTCTGATCCGGTTGGCTCCGCATCTTCGCGAGCGTAAACCACATCTCGGTTCGTGTTGCGGGGTCGTTACGCTGTCGTAACACGAAGATGACGGATGGCTCAGAACCCGTGCCACTGGCCGGAATCCGTTATGGGCACCATGGCTGGGCTCGTGGAAACTCGTGGCACCTTAGAGGCCCGTTTCGGACGACGCTTCTGTAGCCGGCCTTGGAAGCCCTGTCGCGCGGAGGTTGCAATGCGAACTCGGATTCGATCACTCCTGGTGGTCGGACTGGCCGTGGCGTTCGTCGCGGCGTGCAGCTCGGGCGGAGGCTCGACAACCGGTGACACAACCACGACACCCTTTGACCGCAACGCGACGTTGCGCTTTGGCTTCTCCGTTTCGCCGACAACGTGGGATCCGCACAAGCTTGCCCAGGATTACAACAACTTAGCGATCTTTCCCGTCTATGACCGAATCCTCGACACAGACCCCGATGGCAAGGTGATCGCAGGCCTGGCGGAGAAGTGGGAGTTCAGCTCCGACGGTCTGACCCTGACCCTGACGATGCGTGACGGAGCCAAGTTCCACGACGGCAGCGCGGTGGACGCCGCCTCCGTCAAGGCCAACCTCGACGCCGAGATCTCCGGTCAGGGCATGCTCGCCGCCCCGCTGCTGAAGGTCATCAGCGACGTCACGGTGAGCGACCCGAAGACGGTCAAGCTGACCCTCAAGAGCCAGGCGGCCTACCTGCCGTCGGTGCTCGCCAACCGCGCGGGCGCCCTGGTGTGCCCGAGCATGCTGACCGCCGCCTCACTCGAGACTCAGCCGTGCGGCGCCGGCCCGTTCAAGGTGACCCTTTCCCGGCAGAACGACCGCATTGTCTACGAACGCTTCGAGGATTACTGGAACGTCAAGGACGTCCAGATCAAGACGCTGGAGATGACGATCCAGCCGGCCGAGGCGACCCGGCTCTCGTCGTTCCAGTCCGGCCAGCTCGACGCGACCTACATGAACGCGGCCACCATCGACAGCGCGAAGCGGGCCGGCGTGGCCGTGGACCCGCAGACGACGTTCACGTGGTACGGCATCTTCGTCAACTGGAGCAAGGGCGACCTCGGCAACCCGGCGGTGCGCCAAGCGATCAATCTCGCCATCGACCGTAAGTCCATCATCGACCGACTTTCGTTCGGTTACGCCTCGGACTACCAGCAGCCGTTCCCGCCGAACTACTTCGCCAACAACAAGGACCTCAAGTCTCCGTACTGGACATACGACCCGAACAAGGCCAAGGAACTCCTGGCGGGCGCCGGGCTGACCGACAAGGTCTCGTTCACCTGCGAGCTGGCCAACTCCAACGCCTTCCCGGACATCGCCGCCGCCGTGCAGCAGCAGCTGGCCGCGGTCGGCATCAAGATGAACTACACCACGGCCACCACCCAGGCGGTCACCCAGAACTACTTCATCGAGGGCAAAACCGACTGCACGTTCGGCGCCTACTCCGGCGTGACGGACCCGTCCCTGGCGCTGCAGCAGCTGTTCGCCCCGGACGGATCCCTGAACGGCTCCCACACATGGCTCAAGCCGGAATTCCAGACAATGTACGAAGCGACGCTGCGTCCTGGTGACCAGCGCGACGCCGCGATCCACACCATGGTGAAGTCCGTCATGGAGGAGGCCGCCGTGATCCCGTTGTTCTACCCGCAACGCTCCTACATCGCCAAGCCGAAGGTGAAGGGTCTGGAGAAGTTCCCCGTGGACACCACGACCCGGTTCATCAACCTCGGTCTGGCCCAGTGAGATAGCCCATGCTGCAGACCCTGCTGCGCCGGCTGGTCCGGCTGGTCCCGACCCTCATCCTGGTCTCGGTGGCAACGTTCTCGCTCACCTACCTCGTGCCGGGCGACCCGGCGATCACCCTCGCCGGGGACGCTCCGACGCCGGAACGGATCGCCGAGATCCGGGCCGATCTGGGGCTCCACCGACCGGTCGTCGTCCAGTACTTCGACTGGGTGGGGGGCGTGGTCACCGGCGACTTCGGACACTCCATCTACGGCGGCGCGGACACCGTCGCCGACCTGATCGTCCAGAAGCTGCCGGTAGACATCTCACTGGCAATCGGTGGTCTGCTGGTCGCACTGCTCGTCGGGGTGCCACTCGGCATCCTGGCGGCGGTGCGGCGCGGGTCCATTGTGGACCGTATCGTCACTGCCTTCACCTCCGTCTCGGTGGCGCTGCCCAGCTACTGGATCGCCCTGTTGCTGGTGCTGCTCTTCGCGGTGAACCTGCGCTGGCTGCCGGCGTCGGGCTACACCCCTCCGACCGAAGACCCGGTCGCCTGGGTCCGCGGCCTGGTGCTGCCCTCGATCGCGATCGGACTGGCCATGACGGCCGAGCTCGCCCGGCAGCTGCGCACCGCCCTGGTCGACGTGCTCGACCAGCAGTACGTCCGCACCGCCCGGGCCAAGGGCCTACGGGCGTGGGTGGTCATCGGCAAGCACGCGATGAAGAACGCCGCCATCACGCCGCTGACCATCCTCGGCCTGCAGATCGCCTCGATCCTGGGCGGTGCGGTCATCATCGAGCAAATCTTCGGCCTGCCGGGGCTCGGCCAGCTCGCCATCGAGGCGGTGTTGCAACGCGACATCCCTGTGATCCAGGGCGTCGTGATGACGGCGGTGCTGGTGGTCGTGGTCTGCAACCTGCTTGTGGACCTCTCCTACATCTGGCTCAACCCAAGAGCGCGGAGGTATCCCCCCGGATGACCATCCTGAGACGACCGTCCGTCGCGATATCACTGACCGTGCTGGGCCTGCTCGCCCTGGCGGCGATCCTGGCCCCGGTGCTGCCGCTGGCCGACCCGCTGCAGGGCGACCTGATGCGCAGCCTGGAGGGACCCTCGGCGCAACACCTGCTCGGCACCGACACCCTGGGCCGCGACGTGCTCAGCCGGATGATCTACGCCACCCGGGTGTCGCTCGTCGTGGCCGCCGGCGCCGTGCTGGTGGCCCTGCTGGTCGGCGCCGTGCTGGGCATGCTCGCCGGTTACTTCGGCGGGAAGTTCGACAGCCTCATCTCCTTCATCACCGACGCCTATCTCGCGTTCCCGCCGATCCTGCTGGCCATCGCGGTGCTGGGTGCGTTGGGCCGCGGCACGGTCAACACCGTGGGCGCCATCGCGTTCATCTTCGTGCCCCGGTTCATCCGGGTGGCCCGGGGAGCGGTGGTGGCCCGGCGCGGCGAGGTCTACATCGACGCCGCACACGTCATCGGGGCGTCGACGCCCTGGATCATCCGCAGGCACGTGCTGCCCAACATCGCCGCCCCGATCATCGTGCAGGCGGCGCTGGCGGCCGGGTTCGCGATGCTGGCCGAGGCCAGCCTGAGCTTCCTGGGCCTGGGCGTGCAGGCGCCGGCGGCGAGCTGGGGATCGATGCTGGGTGACGCATCTCAGCAGATCTACCGCCAACCGCTGCTGATGATCTGGCCCGGCCTGGCCATCGCCGTCTGTGTGTTCTGTTTCAACCTCATCGGCGAGGCGATGCGGGATGCGATGCGGGCATGACCACAGTGGAAGGACGGACTGGCATGACTGAGGTGCTCCGGGTCGACCGGTTGCACGTCGACGCCCGGGTCGGCCAGAAGTGGCTGCCGGTGGTCACCGACGTGTCGTTCGCGGTGCGCGCCGGTGAGATTATGGGCCTGGTCGGCGAGTCGGGATCGGGCAAGACGGTGACCTGCCTGTCGGTGCTCGGGTTGTTGCCCCGCACCGACGTGCGGGTCCGAACGGGTGCGATCTGGTTCCACGACCGGGACCTGACCGCGATCAGCCGGCGCGACCTTGAGGACACGCGGGGCCGCAGCATCGCGATGATCCCGCAGGAGCCGTCGGCGAGTCTCAACCCGGCCTTCACCGTCGGCGACCAGATGACCGAGATCCTGCGCCGACACGAGAAGCTCGGCCGGGCCGAGGCGCGCCGGCGGGCGGCTGGCCTGCTCGACGAGGTCGGCATCCCGGCCGCGGCGAGCCGGCTCGACGACTACCCGCACCACTTCTCCGGCGGCATGTGCCAGCGGGTGCTCATCGCGATGGCGCTGGCCTGCAACCCCGAGATCATCATCGCGGACGAGCCGACCACCGCCCTCGATGTCACGGTGCAGGCGCAGATCCTGCGTCTGATCCGGGAGAAGGCGGCCCAGCACAACGCCGCCGTGCTGCTGGTGACCCACGACATGGGCGTGGTCGCCGAGGTCTGCGACCGGGTGGTGGTGATGTACGCGGGCCAGATCGTCGAGTCCGCCGACATCATCCCGATCTTCCACCGGCCCCGGCATCCCTATACCGAACGGCTGTTGGCCGCGACACCCCGGATGATGCAGCCCGACGAGACCGACCTGCCCGGGTTCGCCTACATCCCTGGGTCGATGCCCCGGCCGGGCACCTATGCCACCGGCTGTCGGTTCGGGCCGCGCTGCGCGTTCCACGAGGAGCGCTGCGACGCGGCCGAGGTGCCGCTGCGCACCCTGCCCGAAGGCAACCTGGCCCGGTGCGTCCGGACCGACGAGCTCGACCTGGCCGAGACTAGGAGCCGCGCGTGAGCACGCAACAGCCGGTGCTGGAGGTCCGCGACCTCTCGGTCAGCTTCGTCCGCAGGAGTCTGATTCCATCCCGACGGCAGATCTCGTACGTGGTCGACTCCATCGACCTCACCGTCCACAGAGGTCGGACGCTCGGCCTGGTCGGCGAGTCAGGATCGGGAAAGTCCACCACCGCGAAGGCGATCGTACGGCTGGCGCCGGCGCGCTCGGGTTCGGTGAAGCTCAACGGCGTGGACCTGTTGAGCCTGCGCGGGGAGGAGCTCAAGCAGGCGCGGCGCCGGGTGCAGATGGTGTTCCAGGATCCCTACTCCTCCCTCGACCCGACCATGACGGTGGCCGAGTGCATCGCCGAGCCGTTGGAGGTGCACCGGATCGGGGCCCGCGCGAAGCGCCGGGACGCCGTGCTCGACCTGCTCGAGCAGGTCGGGCTGCCGGTGTCGATGGCCGACCTGATGCCGTCGCAGCTTTCCGGCGGCCAGCGCCAGCGGGTCGCGATCGCCCGGGCGATCTGCCTGCACCCCGACCTGGTGCTGTGTGATGAGCCGGTCAGCGCGCTGGACGTGTCGACGCAGAACCGGATCCTGCAGATGCTGGCCGACCTGCGCGGGACCCACGGCATCTCGTTCGTGCTGATCAGCCACAACCTGGCCGCGGTGCAGCAGTTGGCCGACGAGGTGGCGGTGATGTACTGCGGCACGATCGTCGAGCGCGGGCCGGCCCGAAACGTGACCGGGCTGCCGAAGCACCCCTACACCCAGGCCCTGGTCGCCGCGGTCCCCTATCCGGACCCGGAGGTGCAGCGCATGCGGGAGCGCGTGGTACTCAGCGGTGATCCGGCGAACCCGGCCAACCGCCCGACCGGATGCGTCTTCCAGAGTCGCTGCCCGCAGGTGCTGCCGGTGTGCCGGACCAAAGCGCCGGTACTGACCGACGACGGCAGCGGACGCAGCGTGGCCTGCCACCTGTACCAGCCGATCGTTGGCTAGCCCGAAGGTACTTCGTTCGCCTCTCCAATGCGCCGAGCCGTTTCTCCTACTCGTCGCGGATGTTCAGGTGCCCGGCTCCTCGTACCTTCGGCCTAGAGAAAGCATCCCGCTGGCTGGCACACCCGGCCCGATCCGGACGGAAATGTCGACAGAATTTTCCCGTGAATCGAAGCCCTACGGCGCCACCGTGGGCACCAGACACGCAGGAGGGCGAGTGCAAGCGCTGACTGCCGCGATCGTGGGATCGGGCAATATCGCGACCGACCTGATGTTCAAACTATTGCGTTCGGAGGTCATCGCGCCCCGGTGGATGGTGGGTGTCGACCCGAGCAGCGATGGGTTGCGCCGGGCGGCCGACCACGGTCTGGCCACCTCCGCCGGCGGCGTTGACTGGCTGCTCGGTCTGGAGGAGAAGCCGGACCTGGTGTTCGAGGCCACCTCGGCCTACGCCCATAAGGAGAACGCGCCGCGCTACCGGGCCGCCGGGATCCGGGCCATCGATCTCACCCCGGCCGCGATCGGTCCCTACGTTGTGCCCACCGTCAACCTGACCGAGCACATCGGACTCGACAACGTGAACATGGTGACCTGCGGCGGCCAGGCGACCATCCCGATGGTGGCCGCGGTCTCCCGGGTCGTGCCGGTGCGGTACGCCGAGATCGTCGCCTCGGTGGCCTCGCTCGCCGCGGGGCCGGGCACCCGGGCCAACATCGACGAGTTCACCCGCACCACCGCCAGTGCGGTGGCCCGGCTCGGCGGGGCCGCGAACGGCAAGGCGATCATCGTGCTGAACCCGGCCGAGCCGTCGGTCATCATGCGCGACACGGTCTTCGTGTCCATTCCGGACGATGCCGACACCGACGCGATCGCCCGCTCGGTGCGTGACATGGAGGCCGCGGTGCAGTCCTATGTGCCCGGCTACCGGCTGACCGCCGAGCCCCAGTTCTTCGACGGCCGGGTCGCCATCTTCCTCGAGGTTGAGGGCGCCGGCGACTATTTCCCGCCCTACGCGGGCAACCTCGACATCATGACCGCGGCAGCGACCAAGGTAGGCGAGGAGATCGCCCGCTCGATGCTCGCCGCCCGCGCCTGAGCGACCGCCAGAAAGGGACAACGGACGTGGCCTATTCCGCAGAGCTCGACATCCGCGTCACGGACAGCTGCATGCGTGACGGTTCACACGCCATCGCGCACCAGTTCGACGAGAAGTCGGTACGCGACATGGTGGTGGCGCTCGACGAGGCACGGGTTCCGGTGCTTGAGGTCGCCCACGGTGACGGCCTGGGCGGCTCCTCGTTCAACTACGGGTTCTCCAAGGTGGACGAGAAGAAGCTGATCCGGATCGCGGTCGACAACGTGAGCTTCAGCAAGATCGCCTGCCTTATCCTGCCCGGCGTGGGAACAGTCGACGACATCCGGGCGGTGCACGACATGGGCGTGCGCATCGTTCGGGTCGCCACCCATTGCACCGAGGCGAACATCTCGCCGCAGCACTTCGGCATCGCCCGGGATCTCGGCCTGGAGACGGTCGGGTTCCTGATGATGGCCCACTCGATCCCGCCCGAACAGCTGGCCGAGCAGGCCCGCATCATGGCCGACGCCGGCTGCCAGTGTGTCTACGTGGTCGACTCGGCCGGCGCCCTGGTCATGGAGGACGTGTCCGACCGGGTCAGCGCGCTGCGGGCGGCGCTGGGTGACGACGCCCAGGTCGGGTTCCACGGGCACCAGAACCTGTCCCTGGCGGTGGCCAACTCGCTGCTGGCGATCCGGGCCGGCGCGCAGCAGATCGACGGCTGCACCAGGGCTTTCGGCGCCGGCGCGGGCAACACCCCGACCGAGGTGCTGGCCGCGGTCTGCGAGCGTATCGGGATCCGGACCGGAATCGACGTGTTCAAGATAGTCGACGCGGCCGAAGAAGTGGTGCGGCCGGTGATGGAGGCCGAGCCCGTGGTGGACCGGATGAGCCTGCTGATGGGCTATGCCGGGGTCTACTCGAGCTTCCTGCGCCACGCTAACCGGGCCGCCGAACGCTACGGGGTGCCCGGGCCGGAGATCCTGCTGCGAGCCGGGCAACGCCGGCTGGTCGGTGGTCAGGAGGACCTGCTGCTCGACATCGCGCTCGAGATAGCTGCCGAGCAGAAGGCGGCCGGAGCCGGAAACGGCGCGGTGGCGCCGTGAACCTCGCCGAGGCGGCCGCCCGGTTGCGGGAGGCGACCCGCACCCGGGTGCCGATCGAACCGCTCACGGTCACCTATCCCGACCTCACCGTCGACGACGCGTGGCGGATCCAGGCCATCAACATCGACCTGCTCCGCCACGACGGCCGGGTAATCAACGGCTACAAGGTGGGGCTCACCTCGGCGGCCATGCAACAGCAGATGGGCGTGGACGAGCCGGACTTCGGCGTGCTGCTCGACCACATGCTGCTGCCCGGCGTGATGGTGGCCGACGAGTTCGTGCAGCCGCGGATCGAGGCCGAGATCGCGCTGGTGCTGGGCGCGGACCTGCCGGCCGACGCCACCGCCGCCGACGTGCTCGCCGCGACCGCGCAGGTGTTCCCGTCGATCGAGATCATCGACAGCCGGGTCGCGAACTGGAAGCTGTCCCTTGTGGACACCGTGGCCGACAACGCGTCGTCCGGAGCCTACGTGCTGGGCCCGGCTTCGCCGCTGACCGGGCTCGACCTCGCCGCGGTGGAGGTGACCGTGACCGTCAACGGTGAGGTCGTCGACCGTGGTCTGGGTGCGGCCGCGCTGGGCCACCCGGCTGACGCGGCCGCCTGGCTGGCCCGACGGCTGGCCGGCTTCGGACAGACCCTCACCGCAGGCAGTGTGGTGATGACCGGCTCCCTGCACGCCTCCCTGCCGGTCACCCGGGGCGACCGGGTCGCCGCGAGCTTCACCGATCTCGGCGACGTCACCCTCGACGTCCGCTGATTCCCTGACCCCGCGAGTGGGAACGCCGCGCCTTCGGGCGGTTGGTGGGCTCTCCCGTGGTTTCACCACCGGTGCCATCGTCGCACCGAGTTCATGCCCCAGGTGACCGGACGTTCGGCGGCCGCCGGCGAAAGCGCGGGCTTCGCCGGCGGCCCCGGGCTGTGTGCGGGACTCAGGTAGAGGGCACCGAGCCTGCTGCCGTCACCGCTGGCGTAGACCGTCCATCAGCAGGGTGAGCAGGCGTTCGACCCGGTTGGGGTCGGCCGGGCCGCGGTCGGTGGCCCAGGCGATGCCGGTGGCCTGGATGAGCAGGTCGATGGCGTTGACGTCGGAGCGCACCGCGCCGGTGCGCTGGGCCTCGGTGAGCAGCCGGGTGGCCGCGGCCTGGATGATGCTGCACGAGTTCTGCAGGGGACCGGTCGGTTCGCGCAGCGAGGCCAGCACCGAGCCGGGCAGGACCTGGAACGACTGGGTGTAGGCGACGAACTCGCGCAGCCAGATGCCCAGGGCCTCGGCCGGGTCGGTGCTGGCCGGGTCCGGCTCGTTCGCGGCCAGCTGCTCGAAGCGTTCACGAACGACCGCCTCGATCAGCGCTTCCCGGGTCGGGAAGTGTCGGTAGAGGGTCGCGTTGCCCACGTTGGCGCGCTGCGCGATGCCGTCGAGCGAGGCCTCGGTGCCGTGTTCGCGGAATGCCTCGGTGGCCGCGGCGACCAGCCGTTCGTAGTTGCGGCGCGCGTCGGCGCGGGCGCCCCGTCGTGCCGTGGTCGTGCCCGCGGGCGCCGGTGCCTGCGCCGACGGGGTGGCGGTGACCGCGGCGGGGGCAGTGCGGGCCGCCGGGCCGCGACGTGCGGCCATTAGCGCCGTCCTGCTTGCAAAACGGGGAACATCCCCCTATCGTACATCACATAAACGGGGACTCTCCCCGTTAGCGTCGGAGCTGATCTCCGCCCTCCGCGTCGCCGTCGGCCCGCGGCACATCCGCATGTGAGGATCTTCATGCCTGCTTCCACCACCACGCCCACCACGGCTGCGTCGGGACGTGATGCCGGACGGCTCGGCAATCATCCGGGAGTCATCCTCGCCCTCCTCGTGACCTGTTATCTGATGATCATCGTCGACAACAACGTGGTGACCATCGCGCTGCCGCAGATCCAGTCCAGCCTGCACATGTCCGCGACCGGCCTGTCCTGGGTGCTCAGCTCCTACACGCTGACCTTCGGCGGTCTGCTGCTGCTCGGTGGCCGGGCCGGTGACGTGTTCGGCCGGCGCCGCGTCTTCGTGACCGGGGTGGTCCTGTTCACGGTCAGCTCGCTGCTGGGCGGTCTGGCGACCACGGCGTGGTGGCTCCTGGCCGCTCGCGCCGTGCAGGGCCTCGGTGCCGCGCTGGCGTCCCCGGGCGCGATGGCGTTGCTGATGACCAACTTCAAGGAGGGTCCCGCCCGCAATCGGGCGCTGGCGGTGTACTCCACGCTCGCGGGCCTCGGCATGGCGATCGGCATGATCCTCGGCGGCCTGCTGACGGAGTGGACGTCGTGGCGCTGGGTGCTGTTCATCAACGTGCCGTTCGGTGCCGTCGTCGCTGTCCTGACGCCGATCTACATCGCCGACCCGGAACGCCACCGCGGTCGCATCGACATCATCGGTGCGTTGACCGGCACCGCCGCCATCGCCGCGCTGGTGTACGGGTTCATCCGGGCCTCCGAGGTCGGCTGGGGTGATGCGCTGACACTGACCGCCTTCGCCGCGGCCGTTGTGCTGCTGGCGGTGTTCCTGCTGGTTCAGCGGCGCGTCCCGCATCCGACGGTGCCGCTGCAGCTGTTCGCCGACCGCAACCGGGCGGCCGGCTACGCCACCGTGCTGCTGGCCATGGCGTGCCTGTTCGGCGTGCTGTTCTTCATCTCCCAGTTCCTGCAGAACATCCTCGGATACTCGGCGCTGCAGGCCGGCCTGGCCTTCCTGCCCATGGCGGTCGGCATGTTCGGCATGTCCCGCTTCACGCCCAGGCTGCTGCCCCGGGTCGGTGCGTTGCGGCTGATCCTGATCGGGTTGGCGGTGGTGGCCGGCGGTGCGGGGTGGCTGTCGCAGCTCGACGAACACACCGCCTACGCGCCCGGCCTGCTGGTGCCGATGCTCATGCTCGGTGTCGGCATCGGCACGTTCCTGATGCCGCTCACCGCCCTGATCCTCGGCGGCGTTGCGCCCCGTGACTCGGGGGCGGCCGCCGGGACCATGCAGACGATGCAGCAGGTCGGTGGGTCGCTCGGGCTGGCGATCCTGGTTACGGTCTACGGCACGACGCTCCGCCTGGGTGGCGCGCAGACCCCGTCGCTGATCGCGCACGCCATGGGCAACGCCTTCATCGCCGCCACGGTCAGCGTGGTGCTGGCCCTCGTCCTCGTCGCCATCGTGATCCGACCCAACCGGCCCCGGGCCTGACCGGGAGGGTCGCCGCACGAACGCGACGCACCACATTTGCATACAGGTAGCCGTGTCGCGATGCATCTGCTGCGACACGGCCTGCCGCGACGCTGGGGGAGCGGGCGGTGACCGAGGAAGCTGTCGAGTTCGTGCGCTGGCCCAGGGAGACCGGGCGGCGTCAGCACTTCGAGGCGCGGGGCGTTCTGCGGATACTGCTCGTTGACAGCGACGCCGCCGCGCCGATCTGCGCGGACCCACGCGAGGACTGGGTGCGGGTGCCGGTGTCCCGTCAGGATCTGCTGGCCCGGATGACCGCGCTGCGCATCCGGGCCCAGGCGCAGAGCCGGCCCTGTCTGACCCCCGGCGGGCTGCTCCGGATGAGCGGCCGGTCGGTGCCGGTTTCTCCCACCGAGTGCGGCGTGCTCGAGCTGTTCGTCGCCGGATACGGTCACGTGGTCAACCGTGCGGCGCTGGAGGAGCGGATCACCCGGGTCGCCGCGGCCCCGGCGACTCGCAATGCGCTCGACCTGCACATCAAGCGCCTCCGTCGACGGGTCGAAGGGCTCGGCCTGCAGATCACCACCGTGCGCGGGCACGGATACATCCTGCAGGCGTCCGGCCCTTCCCGGGCAGTGATCGATACGGCGGATCGGCAGTCGACCGGTGACTGAGGACAATTCTGTTCGTCATCTGTCAACGCCTTCAGCGCGTCCAATACGTGACCTGAGCTGTCGATACGCCCACTTCAGCAGGGTCGATACTCTATCTAATGAGTCGGAAAAGTTGACAATTTCGAGTCCGGCTGACTAGATTTTTGTGCATCGATTCAAGCGGCCCCGGGGAATCGGCCTTCTCGGCGTGGGACCGTCGAAACGGGGATTTGCAAGCGATCGATGACCTTCATGTCATGAGTCCTACGGGCCGGCCGTGCCGGATGATCCCAACAGCGTCGTTGGCCGTCGCCATGCGCGTGTCACCCGCAGGTGTGGAATCCCGCGTGATGGACCGGCTCAGCAGAAGGCGGCGCCAGCCCGCGCCCGGTTGGTCCATCAGGCTCGTCTTCCTCAGGAGGGGCCATGGAACGAGGCCATCACAGTCCGTCGGCCGGTGCCGGCGTCGAGACCGGCCAGGCACGGGAGTTCTACCTGCCCGAGCTGCCGAGGTTGCTGCCCGTCGCATACCACCCCGACGCCGCGCGCATCGAGTTCGCGTCCAACGGGTGGGTCCGCCGCTGGCTCGGCGACTGCTTCGCCGGCGAAGCCGACCTGGTCTTCTTCCTGCGCCAGCGCAACGGCATCTACGGGCCGCTGACCGTGCCGGAGGCACAGTATCAGCGCGCTCTGGACATCGCCGACTGGTACCAGTACGTCACGGTCATCGACAGCTTCGTGTCCGACCGTTCGGCGCTCGGCGCCAGCGACACCGGAGCCCGCGAGGTCTTCGCCGCCATCATGGCCGAGTTCCTCGGCACCGCACAGCCGTCCGGCGGCGACGGAGAACCGGTCGGTGACGCCAGGGCGGCGCGGTTGCCGTACGGGGCGGCCGGTCGGGACCTGTGGCGGCGCATCAGCCCGGGCCTGAGCCCGGCCCAGGTGCGGCGCTTCGGCGAAAGTCTGGAGGCGTTCCTGCGCGGCTGCGCCACCGAGATCCGGGCCAAGCTGACCGACGACGTGCCCGACTACGAGACGTGCATGGCCGTGCGGCTGGACAGCTTCGGTTGCGACTTCATCGAGCTGATGACCGAGTACGGCGCGGCCGTCGACATGACGGAGTTCATCCCGGAGCTCACGGACGTGCACACCCATTGCATGCGGCAGATGATCATCGTCAACGACCTGCTGTCCTGGCGCAAGGAACACGCCCAGGACGACAAGATGACCGTAGTCCGGGTGCTGATCGAGCGTGAGGGTCATGACCTGCAGTCGGCCGTGAACCGGCTCTGCGGTCTCGTCGAACATCACGAGCGGGCCTACCTCGCCGCCCGGGACGCGGTGCTGGCCGGACCGTTGGGCGAGCGGGAGGACGTCCGCGCGTATCTCCGCGGCCTGGATCACCTCATCGGCGGCAGCCAGGAGTTCGAGTACCTCACCCCACGTTACTACGGCGACGGCTCGGTCTGGGACGGCAGCACGCACGGCTGGCTCGATCTGGACGCCCCGGTGGCCCGGTTCCGGGAGACCCCCCGCAACGGCACCGGATCCACTGTGGACGATGTGGTGCGCTGCCCGGTGCCGCACGGCGACTCGGCCACCGCACATCCTGGCGTCGCGCGCCCGACCCGGGCGGCCGACACCAACGGGCGGACGCCGGTCGCACGACCACAGCGGACCTTCGCCGTGGCGCCCGGCGCCCTCCCGGTGCTCGGGCACGCCCTGCAACTCTGGCGCCGGCCGCTGCAGTTTCTCCGGTCGCTGCCGGCCCACGGCGACCTGGTCGAGATCCGGCTCGGCTCGAAGCCGGCCTACCTGGCCTGCCATCCCGATGTCGTCATGCAGGTCCTGCTCGACTCGCGGACCTTCGACAAGGGCGGCCCGCTGTTCGAGAAGGCGCGCCTGCTCGTCGGCAACGGCCTGGTGAGTTCGGAGTGGGAGGACCACCGCCACCAGCGGCGGATGCTGCAGCCCGCGTTCCACCAGGCGCGCATGCGCGGTTACGTCTCGTTGATGGCGGAGGAGATCGACGCGGTGACAAGCGCCTGGCACGAGGGCGAGGCCTTCGACGTCAGCGACGCCATGCACGCTCTGACCCTGCGGATCACCGCCCGCACGATGTTCGGCACGACCGTCGGCGACCGGGCCGTCCCCGAGGTGGCCTACTGCATGCCCATCATCATGCGCGGGGTGTACCAGCGGATGGTCGCCCCGATCGGCTGGCAGGAGAAGCTGCCCACGCCGGGCAACCGCCGCTTCGACACGGTGCGGGCCCGCATGCACGACGTGATCCGGGAAACCATCGAGGACACCCGGCGGTCCGCCGTGGACCGCGGCGACCTGCTGTCCATCCTGGTCAACGCCCGCGACGACGAGACCGGCGAGAAACTGACCGACGAGGAGATCTACGACCAGGTCATGACGCTGCTGATCGGCGGAACGGAGACCACCGGCAACACGATGGCGTGGGTCTTCTACATCCTCGGCCAGCACCCGGACATCGAGCGCCGCCTGCACGCCGAGCTCGACGACGTGCTCGGCGACCGGGCGCCCACCTTCGACGACCTGCCCAACCTGAGCTTCACCTGGCAGGTTCTGCAGGAGACGCTGCGGATGTATCCGCCGGCCTGGATGCTCACCCGCACCACCACCCGGGAGGCGGAGCTCGCCGGGCGGCGGCTCACGCCAGGATCGATCGTCATGTACAGCCCGTACGCGCAGGGGCACAACCCGGCGCTGTTCGCCGACCCGGAGGTCTTCGATCCGGACCGGTGGCGGCCCGAGCTGGCCAAGAGCCTGCCGCGCGGCGCGATGGTGCCCTTCAGCGCGGGCAACCGCAAGTGCATCGGCGACGCGTTCGGCCAGGCCGAGACCACGTTGACGCTGGCGACCATCGCCACCCGGTGGCGGCTGCGTCCCCAGCCCGGTGCCAGGCCGCAGACCGCCGTCCCGAAGGCGTCACTGGGCACCGGGCGCCTGCTCATGCTGCCGCGCCGGCGCGACCGCAGCGCGGTGCCCACGCCCGCCGTGCTGTCCGACGTGCACTGACCAATGTCCCGTGAGAGCGGTACCGGCACCTGTGAAGAGGGGGACAACGATGAACCAGCCCAACCCCGTGCTGACGGCGACGGCGCCCCACGGCTCGGACACCTTGGCACGCTGCCGCGATCTGGTGACGCCGGCCTTGCGTAACGCCGTCGACCGGCTGCACCCCGACCTGGCCCGGCTGGCGGCGTACACCTTCGGCTGGGCGGACGGGGACGCATCGCCGCGGCCGGACGGTGGCGCCGGCGGCGGCAAGAGCATTCGCCCGGCCCTGGCCCTGCTGTCGGCCGAGGCGGTCGGCGGTGCGGCCGAGGCGGCCGTGCCGGGCGCGGTGGCGGTCGAGCTGGTCCACGCCTTCTCCCTGGTGCACGACGACATCATGGACGGCGACGAGCGGCGGCGACACCGCGCCACCGTCTGGAAGGCGTTCGGCATCGGACCGGCCCTGCTCGTCGGTGACGCGCTCCTGGCGCTGGCCACCGAGGTGCTGACCCGGACACCCGACGCCGTCGCACCGGCCGCTTCCGACCTGCTGTCCGGCATGCTGGTCGACCTGGCCAACGGGCAGGCCGAGGACCTGGCCTTCGAGCTTCGTCCATGGACCGGGCCGGAGGCGGTCACCCTGGCCGAGTACCAGCGCCTGGCGCTGCTGAAGACCGGCGCCCTGCTCGGCTGTGCCACCGGACTCGGCGCCCTGCTCGGCGGCGCGCCGGCTGAGGTGGTCTCGGCCATGACTCAGTTCGGCCGGCAACTGGGTGTGGCGTTCCAGGCGGTGGACGACCTGCTGGGCATCTGGGGCGACCCGGCGACCACCGGCAAGCCCGTCTTCAACGACCTCCGGGCGCGCAAGAAGACGCTGCCGGTCGTCGCCGCGCTCGCCGGCAGCAGCCCCGCGGCCACCGAGCTGGCCGCGCTGCTGGGCACACCGCACACCGACGAGCGGGCGCTGCGCCGGGCGGCGGCCCTGATCGACGCGGCCGGCGGCCGGACCTTCGCCACCGAGCACGCCCGGCGGTACCTCACCGGCGCGCAGCAGAGCATCGACGCCGCCGCGGTGAACCTGACCGCCGCGGCGGAACTGCGCCGGACGGTGGCGTTCATCGTCGACCGCGCCCACTGACCGACCGCCCACCGTCCACGGAATGGGGAAGCTTCGATGACCGCCACGCTCCAGCCCTCGCCCACCCGCGCACCGGGGCGCCTGCCGCTGCTCGGGCACATGCACCGGCTGCTGGCCGACCCGCGGGCCTTCTTCCGGTCACTGCACGGCAGCGGGGACGACGTCGTCGTCATCCGCCTGGGCCCCACTCCGGCGTACGTGATCAACGACCGGGCGCTGGTGCACCAGATCCTCACCAAGGACGTACGCCGGTTGGACAAGGGCCTGGCCTACGAGAAGTCCGCCCCGTTCCTGGGCGACGGGCTGCTCAACTCGACCGAGCCGACGCACATGGCCCACCGGCGCCTGATGCAGCCGGCGTTCCACCAGACGCAGATCGCCCGATACGTGGAGCAGATGCGCGAGGCGGCGGCGACCCGCGCCGAAGGCTGGCGCGACGGCCAGCGGATCGAGATGGACCAGGAGATCCATGCATTCGCGGTGGCGGTGGTGTGCCGGGCGCTGTTCTCCTCCAACCTGGGCGACACGGTCGCCGTCGATGTGGAGGAGTCACTGCCGATCCTGCTCAAGGGCGTCACGCGGCGGATCGCCCTTCCCGTGCGGTGGCTGGAGAAGCTGCCGACGCCCGGCAACCGGCGTTTCGACACGGCCCGGCAGCGGCTGGCCGACTCCCTCGGCGACGTCATCGAGGAGTATCGCCAGCGCGGGGTCGACCACGGGGACCTGATGGCGATCCTGCTGGAGGCGCGGGCCGAGGACGGCGGGCCGGGCCTGACCGACCAGCAGGTGCACGACGAGGCGATGGCGCTGTTCCTGGGCGGTGTGGAAACCGCCCGCGACGTGCTGAGCTGGGCTTTCCACCTGCTCAGCCGGCACCCGGAGGTGCAGCGCAGGATCGCCGCCGAGGTCGACGCGGTGCTGCAGGACCGCCCGTTGGGGTACGAGACGCTGCGCGAGCTGCGCTACGTGCGGCAGGTCATCACCGAGACGCTGCGGCTGTACCCTCCGGCGTGGCTCCTGACCCGCCGCACGGTCACCGAGCTCGAGCTCGGGGGTCACGTGATACCGCCCGACAGTAACGTGCTGTTCTCGGTGCACGCGATCCAGCGCGACCCGGTCGTGTATCCGGAGCCGGACGCGTTCGACCCGGACCGCTGGCGTGAGCCGACCACGCCGGCCCTGCTGCGCACCGCGTTCCTGCCGTTCGGCGCGGGCAACCGCAGCTGCATCGGGGAGCCGTTCGCCTGGGCCGAGATGGTCGTCTTCGTCGCCACCGTCGCGCGGCGCTGGAGCGTGCACGCCGTGCCCGGGCACCCGATCCGGCCGGCTCGTTCACCGATGCTGCAGCCACGGGACCTGCCGCTGATCGTGCGGGCCCGCCGCGTCCCGAAGTAAGTGCCGAGTCTCGTGTGCGGGGGCGGTCGGATGAGCATCACCGTAGCGGCGGGCCGGACACCACCGGTGGCGCCGGAGCCGCCGGGCCTGACCGGCTTCGGCCGGACGGTCGAGCGTTCGTACCTCGTGCTGGGCAACCTGCCGGCCGACGGCGGCTCGATCGGGGTGTCGGAGGTGGCGCGGCGCACCGGGCTGCCGAAGTCCACCGCATATCGCATCCTGACCCTGCTGACCGGCCTGCGGCTCGCCGACCGGTGTGACAACGGCTACCGGCTCGGGCACCGGATCATCGAGCTGGCCGGGCAGTCGGGCCGGCCGCGGGCCTCCGTACTGCGCGACCGGCTCCTGCCACACTTGCTCGACCTGTTCACCCTCACCGGGCATGCCGTGTACCTGGGGGTACCGTACGACGCGGGGGTGCTGTGCCTGGAGGACCTGCACGGCCACCAGGCCGTGCCGCTGCCGGTGCGGCTGGGGCGGATCACCCCCGCGCACCGCACCGCCATGGGCCGCGTCCTGCTCGCCTTCGACGCCGACGTGCCGGCCGGCGCGGACGCGCCCGGCGATCTGGACACGGACCTCGACCGGCTCCGCGCGGGCGGTATCGCTGTGGACACCGGTACCTTCCGCGCCGGCATCGACTGTGTCGCCGCCCCGGTCTGGGCGCCCGGCCGACGAATCGCCGCCGCGATCATGGTGGCCGGTCCGGCGGGCCGGGTGGACATCGCGCTGGTGTCCCGGCAGGTGCGGCAGGCTGCGGCCGGCGCCTCCCGCACCCTGCGCGCGGACGTCACCCGACGCTGACCACCGGGCCGGTGCCGGCGCCAGCCTCGGGATCGACACCCAGCTCCTCGGCGATCTGGACCGCGTGCGCGACGAGGGTCTCCACGATCCGCGACTCCGGCACGGTGGCCACGACGCGCCCCTTGACGAAGATCTGACCCTTGCCGTTGCCGGATGCGACGCCCAGGTCGGCCTCCCGCGCCTCCCCGGGCCCGTTGACCACGCAGCCCATCACGGCCACCCGCAGCGGCACCGGGAACCCGTCCAGCGCCGCGGTGACCTGCTCGGCCAGCGTGTACACGTCGACCTGCGCCCGACCGCAGGACGGGCAGGAGACGATCTCCAAGCCCCGCCGGCGCAACCCCAGGGACTCGAGGATCTGGGTGCCGACCTTGACCTCCTCGACCGGCGGTGCGGACAACGACACTCGGATGGTGTCACCGATGCCCTCCGCCAGCAGCACTCCGAAGGCCACCGCCGACTTGATCGTGCCCTGGAACGCCGGCCCGGCCTCGGTCACGCCCAGGTGCAGCGGGTAGTCGCACTGCTCGGCCAACTGCCGGTACGCCCGGACCATGACGACCGGGTCGTTGTGCTTGACCGAGATCTTGATGTCGCGGAAGTCGTGCTCCTCGAACAGCGAGCACTCCCACAGCGCCGACTCGACCAGCGCCTCCGGCGTGACCCGGCCGTACTTGCGCAGCAGCCGGGGGTCCAGCGAACCCGCGTTGACGCCGATCCGGATGGGTACACCGGCCTGCGACGCCGCTCGCGCGATCTGACCCACCTTGTCGTCGAACTGCTTGATGTTGCCCGGGTTGACCCGCACGGCGGCGCAGCCGGCGTCGATCGCGGCGAAGACGTACCTGGGCTGGAAGTGGATGTCAGCGATCACCGGGATCCGCGACTTGCGGGCGATCGCCGGCAGCGCGTCGGCGTCGTCCTGCGACGGCACGGCCACCCGGACGATCTGGCAGCCGGCCGCGGTCAGCCCGGCGATCTGTTGCAGGGTGGCGTTCACGTCCGCGGTCGGTGTGGTGGTCATCGATTGCACGGAAACCGGGGCGCCGCCGCCGACCGGGACAGGGCCGACCATCAGCTGCCGGGATCGCCGTGGTGCGGCCAGCGGGGCCACCGGTGGCCGCGGTAGCCCGAGCGCAGTCACCGTCATGTCGTCACACTCCCTGCCATGCGAGGGGCGCGGTGCGGGTGAAGGTGTCCGCGACCGCCGCCGCCAGTTCGTCGGCGTTCAGGCCGATGCCGTCGAGCACCTCGGCGCGCGAGGCGTGGGCCAGGAAGCGCCGGGGGATACCGAAGTTGCGCAGCGGGGTGTGCACGCCGGCGTCGCGCAGCTCCTGAGCCACCACCGAGCCCACACCGCCGCAGCGGCTGTTGTCCTCCACGGTGACCACCAGGCGGTACTCGTCCGCGAGGGCCACGACGGCCGGGTCCAGCGGCGTCACCCAGCGCGGGTCCAGCACCGTCGCGTCGATACCCAGCTCGGCGAGGATCCCGGCCGCCCGCAACGCGACCGGCGCCATCGCGCCCACGCCCAGCATCAGCACCTCCGGATCGGTGGCGTGGGCCAGGACGTCAGCGGTGCCGCAGCGGCCCACGGCGGGGATGTCCGGCGGTACCGTGCCCTTCGGGAACCGCAGCGCGGTGGGCGCGTCGGTGACCTTGAGGGCCTCGCGCAGCTCGGCCCGCAGGGTCGCCGCGTCCCGGGGAGCCGCGACCCGGAGGCCGGGCATGAGCTGCAGCAGCGACAGGTCCCACATGCCGTGGTGGCTCGGGCCGTCGTTGCCGGTGATGCCGGCCCGGTCGAGCACCAGGGTCATCGGCGTCCGGTGCAGTGCCGCGTCCATGAGCACCTGATCGAAGGCGCGGTTGAGGAAGGTGGCGTAGATGGCGACGACCGGGTGCAGACCGCCCAGGCTCAGCCCCACCGCCGAGGTGACCGCGTGCTGCTCGGCGATGCCCACGTCGAAGACCCGGCCGGGGTGTGCGGCCGCGAACGCGTCCAGGCCGACCGGCTGCAGCATCGCGGCGGTGACGGCGACCACGTCGGCGCGCTCGGCACCCACCTTGACCATCTCGTCGGCGAACACGGAGGTCCAGCTCCGGCCGCCGGTCCCGGACCGGGGCCGCCCGGTGGCCGGGTCGATGACCCCGACGCTGTGGAAGCGGTCCGCCTCGTCCTGCTCCGCCGCCGGGTAGCCGGCGCCCTTGCGGGTCACGCAGTGCACGACGACCGGCTCCGGCAGGTCGCGGGCCCGGTGCAGGGCATGCTGGACGGCGTCCAGGTCATGCCCGTCGACCGGCCCGAGGTAGCGCAGGCCCAGATGCTCGAACAGGGCCCGCGGTGCGGCATCGTCGGCCGGCCGGGGCCCGGCGCGCAGCGCGGCCAGGTGCTCGGCCAGGCCACCGACGGTGGGTGCGTACGAGCGGCCGTTGTCGTTGAGCACCACGACGACGTTGGGCGGCCGGGCCGCGGCGATGTTGTTCAGCGCCTCCCAGGCCATGCCGCCGGTCAGCGCGCCGTCGCCGACCACCGCGACGACGTGGCGGTCGGTCTCGCCGCGCAGCCGGTACGCCTTGGCCAGCCCGTCGGCGTAGCTCAACGCGGTCGAGGCGTGGGAGTTCTCGATGATGTCGTGCGGTGACTCGGCCCGGGACGGGTATCCGGACAGCCCGTCTTTGCGGCGCAGCCCGTCCAGCTGCGCGGCCCGGCCGGTGAGTACCTTGTGGACGTAGGCCTGGTGGCCGGTGTCGAACAGGATCCGGTCCTGCGGCGAGTCGAAGACCCGGTGGATGGCGAGCGTCAGTTCAACCACGCCCAGGTTCGGCCCGAGGTGCCCGCCGGTGCGGCTCACCCGGTCGATGAGCAGCTGCCGGATCTCAGCGGCCAGCTCCCGCAGGGCTTCGCGACCCAACACCCGCAGATCGTGCGGCTCCCGTATGGAGTCCAGTACTGCCATCGTGCTCCTTCGCCCGAATGCTCGGCGGCGGGCGCGCCGCCCACCTTGTGGTCTACGGCGTCGGACGCGGCCGCCACCAGCCGGGCGTGCCGTGGGGTGGAACGCGAGCCTCTGGCGTCGCCGCCCCTGCCTCCTACGATCACCGGGTCCAACCGGGCGGGAGGAGACCCATGCCGACTCAAGTCATCACCGGCGCGGTACCGGAACGGGAGGGCCTCGCCGTCGGCGACGTGCTCGTCCCCGACGGGGCCGCCGCCCCGAACGCGCTGCTGGCGGCCGAACTGCGCCACCGGGGCCTGCGGGTGCGCACCGGCCCGTGGAGCTCCTTCGGGTTGCCCGAGCCGCGGCCGCCGGTCGTGGCCGTATACACGGTGGGCGGCCCGGACGGCTCGGGCACGGTCGATGCGGTGCTGGCCGCCTGGCACGCGGCGGCCGGGGCACGCACGGTGCTGCTGCCGCAGCCCCAGTCCTTCTGCGCCGGTGTCGAGCGGGCCATCGACATCGTCGAGCAGGCCCTGGTCCGCTACCCGCACCCGGTCTACGTCCGCAAGCAGATCGTGCACAACCTCCACGTGGTGCGGGACCTCGCCGATCGGGGTGCGGTCTTCGTCGATGAACTGGACGAGGTTCCCCGCGGCGCGACGGTGGTGTTCTCCGCCCACGGTGTCGCGCCGGACGTGCACCGGCAGGCGCGCGAACGCGACCTGCGGGTGATCGACGCGACGTGCCCGCTGGTCACGAAGGTGCACAGCGAGGTGCGTCGTTTCGCCCGGCGGGACCACCAGATCTTGCTCATCGGACACGCCGGGCACGAGGAGGCGATCGGTACCCTCGGCGAGGCGCCGGAGCGCACCCGCCTCGTGCAGACGGAGGCGGACGTCGCGGCGCTGCCCGACATCGACGGCCCGGTCGCCTACGTCACCCAGACCACGCTCGCGATGGACGAGGTGGCCACGGTGGTCGCCGCGCTGCGCGAGCGGTACCCGCACATCACCGGACCGGGCAGCGACGACGTCTGCTACGCCACCACCAACCGGCAGCGGGCGGTGCTGGCCGTCGCCGGGCAGTCCGATCTGGTGTACGTGGTCGGATCGCGGAACTCGTCCAACTCGGTGCGTCTGGTGGAGCTCGTCGAGCGGGCCGGAACACCGGCCCGGCTCGTCGAGGACGTCACCGGCGTCCGGCTGGCCGAGCTGGCCGGCGCGGCGACGGTCGGATTGACCGCGGGCGCGTCGGCGTCGCCGACGCTGGTCGCGGAGATCGTGCGTAACCTCGGCGGGCTCGGGCCGGTCGAAGTGGTGGAGCGCCGGATCACCACGGAGACCATCACCTTCAACCGTCCCCGGGAACTGGACCGTGCAGGGGGCGACGCCGCGTCATAGCGCCACCCGTGCCCCGCTGTCGGCGGCCCGGCGGATCTGCTCGACCAGCCGGTGGTATCGCACCGCGGTGCCGAAGTCGGGGTGGGCCGGGCGCTGTTCCTCAACCGCCCGGGCGATCTCCCGGTAGAGCGCCGCGACGTTGGCGGGCGGGCCGGCCGGGATGCCGGCGGGGACCGTCCGGTAGTCCTCCGGCACCGGTAGCGGCTCGGGCACCCCGTCTCCGTCGGCCAGCAGCACGCTCCAGTCCGCGATCTGCACCGACCCGCCCGGCTGGGCCGGCGTGATGGTGAGCGACCCGGCACGGCCGAGGATCCGCAGCAGGAAGCCGGCCGCGCCGCCGGGTGTGCCGCCCTGGACGGCCACCGACAGCACCCCGCCACCCGCCAGGACGCCGCCGATGACAACCTGGTTGACCCGGCCCACCCGCACGGGTTCACCGTTCTCGGCGATGGTGGCCCGGGCGGTGGTGTTGGCGACGATCGCGGTGATCTCGCGCGGCTCGCCGACCAGGTCGGCCAGCGTGGCGAGGATGTGCGCGCCGGAGACGCTCAGCAGGTCGACCCCGGCGGCGGGGTCGGCCGCCCAGGCCTGTGCCCGCGGGATGCGGTCGCCACCCAACGCCCCCGGTGCGGCGAAGATGACGGCGACCGACCAGATTTCGCCGATGCGGCCGGCGGCGATCAGGTCCCGCACGAAGCGTGCGGCGGGGGAGTGCAGGCCCTGGAGGCCGACGGCGTGGACCACCCCGGCGCCGCCCGCCAGGTCGGCCAACTCCCGTGCTTCGGCCGGACCGATGGCCAGTGGCCACTCGCAGTACACGTGCTTGCCCGCAGCCAGCGCCGACCGGACCACCGCACGGTGGGCGGGCACCCGCACCGCGACCGTGACGAGATCGACGTCGGGGTGCCGGGCGAGCTCGTCGGCGTCGCCGAAGGCGAGCGGCACGCCGTAGGCGGCGGCGGTCCGGCGGGCACTGTCCAGTGTGGACGCCGCCACGGCGGTCACCGCGAACTCGGGGAGCGCGGTCAGGGCCGGCAGGTGCGCCCGGACCGCCCAGCCGCGCGACAGGCTCGCACCGACCAGGCCGACTCGGATCAGGGTCATCGTCGCTCCCTCGCTGCGTCGCCCCGGTGGGTTGCTAAACGGGGGCACTCCCCTTATTGTACGTGAACCGGGGACTCACCCCGAATGATCTCAATGCTTGCGCACCATGGGGTTTCTCGGACCAAAAACCTACCTAACCGATGGATGTTGCAGACATTTTGAGGTCAGGCGAAGAGAAACGGGGAAATTCTTCGATGCGTTCCGGCGCGAAACTCCGGGCGGTGCCGGTGACGGCCGCCGTGGTGTTCCTCATCACCGGCTGCGGCTCCGGCGACGTGGCCGGCACGCCCCCGGCGGGCGGAACCTTGACCGTCGCGGTGACCTCCGACCCGCAGTGCCTCGACCCGCAACAGGCCGGCAGCAGTGACGCGATCACCGTGACGCGGCAGTTCGTCGACTCCCTGACCGACCACGACCCGGACACCGGCAAGCTCAGCGGCTGGCTCGCCACCTCCTGGGAAGTCGACCCGCAGGTCACCAGCTTCACGTTCCACCTGCGCGAGGACGCCACCTTCAGCGACGGAACACCGGTCGACGCCCAGGCGGTCAAGGACAACCTCGACGGCCTCATCAAGCTGGGCGCCCGCGCCGTCCAGGCATCCACCTACCTGAGCGGTTACCGCGAGACCGTCGTGGTCGACCCGCACACGGTCCGGGTCGAGTTCACCAAACCCAACGCGCAGTTCCTCGAGGCCACCTCCACCACGAGCCTCGGCCTGGTCGCCGAGTCCAGCCTGGCCCAGCCGGCCGCCGACCGCTGCGCCAAAGGCATCGTCGGCTCGGGACCGTTCGTCCTCGACCAGTACACCCGCAACCAGCAGGTCGTCCAGCGCCGCCGGACCGGCTACGCCTGGAGCCCGGCGCGGATGGCGAACCGCGGCGCCGCATACCTCGACCGCCTCGTCTTCAAGATCGTGCCGGAAGCGAGCGTCCGGGTCGGGCTGCTGGAGTCCGGGCAGGCGGACGCCGTGCTCGGGGTCGGCCCGCAGGACACCGACCGGGTCAAACGAGCCGGGCTGGTGCTCTCGTCGCGACCCAACCCCGGCCTGGTGTACGGCATCAACGCCAACCGGTCACGCCCCTTGGTCGCCGACGGCTCGGTACCCCGCGCGATCCAACGGGCGATCGACCGGCGGCAGGTGGTCGAAACCATTCTGAGCCCGGACTACCACGCGGCCACCAGCGTGCTGTCCAGCCCCACGCCCGGCTACGTCGACCTCAGCGGCAACCTGTCCGCCGACGCCGCCGCGGCCACGGCGATCCTCACCGCCGCAGGCTGGGTGCCCGGACCGGACGGCGTGCGGGTCCGCGCCGGCCAGCGGCTGAGCCTGGTGGTGCGCTACTACACCCCTGACTCCGGCCTCGCCGGGTCCAGTCTGGAGCTGATCCAGCAGCAGTTGCGGAAGATCGGCGTGGACGTCGTGCTGAAGCCCACCCCGATCACCCAGGCGATCCAGACCTTCAAGGACGGCGACTACGACCTGATCTGGGGCAACGCGTCGGCCGCGGACCCCGACATCCTGCGCAACTACTTCACCGTCCAGGGCCTCAACGTCGTCCGACTGACCGCCGGCCCGCTGCAGGACGCCCTCTACGCACAGGCCGTCGAAGGCGACCCGGGCCGCCGCGCGCAACAGGTGGCCCTGGCGCAGAAGCTGCTCGTCGAAGAGGGCTACGCGATCCCCGTCTACGAGCCGACCACCGTCGTCGGGCTGTCCGCGAAGGTCCACGGCGTGCGCTTCGACGCCGCGTCGCGCCTGCAGTTCGTCGATGTCCGGCGCTCATGAGTCCCACGACTCCAACCTGCGGAAAGGGTGGTCGCTGATGCCGGCAACCAGAGAACTTCACCTCAACGTCAACCTGCTCGGCGGTCTCGGCGAGCACCCCGGCGCCTGGCGCTGGCCCGGCACTGACCCGCTGTCGTTCCTGCACATCGATCGGTACGTCGAGGCCGCCATCGTGGCCGAGCGCGGCGCCCTGGACGCGGTGTTCCTGGCCGACTCGCCGGGCATCGTGCAGGACATCCGCACCCTGCCCCCGTACAACGGGCTGGAGCCCACGCTGGTGCTGACCGCCGTCGCCCGGGCCACCGAGCGGATCGGGCTGATCGGCACCGCGTCCACCAGCTACAACGAGCCCTACAACGTGGCCCGCCGCTTCATGACGCTCGACCTGATCAGCCACGGCCGGGCGGCCTGGAACGCGGTCACCACGTACAACTCGGTGTCGGCGCACAACTTCGGTGCCACCGAGCCGACCCGCGAGCACCGCTACGCCCGGGGCAACGAGTTCGTCGACGTGGTCCGCGCCCTGTGGACCAGCTGGCAACCGGGGGCGCTGGTCGCCGACGAGGTCAGCGGCCAGTTCGCCGACCCGGGCCTGATCCGCCCGATCGAGCATGTCGGCGAGCACTTCACGGTGCACGGCGCGCTCACCCTGCCGCCGTCAGAGCAGGGCTACCCGGTCATCTACCAGGCGGGCGGCGGTGTCGAGGGCCGCGACCTCGCCGGGCGGACCGCCGACGCCGTCTTCTCCGCCGCCGTCGACGAGCAGGACGCCCGGGCCAACGCCGCGGCCATCCGCCGGTCCGCGGCCGGGCACGGGCGCTCACCCGACTCGATCATCATCCTGCCCGGGCTGCGCACATCGGTCGCCAGCACCGAACGCGAAGCCGTCGAACGGCGTGAGCGGCTGCGCGACCTGGCCGACCAGAGCGGCGTCATCAAGGGCCTGGCCACCAAGCTGCGGGTCGACGCCGACGCGCTGCGGCTGGACCAGCCGGTGCCGTCCGAACTGCTGGCCGCCGCACACGGGCCGGCCGGCGGGCGCGACGAGGACACGCTGCTGCGGCTGGCCCGCCAGGGCACCACCGTCCGCGAGCTGCTGCGCGCCTTCGGCCCCGGACACCTGGTCGCCGTCGGCACGCCCGAACACGTGGCCGACACCATCCAGCGGTGGTTCGAGTCGGGCGCTGCGGACGGGTTCAACCTGATGCCCGACACGCTCCACGACGGCCTGCCCGACTTCGTCGACCACGTGATACCGATCCTGCGCCGGCGGGGGCTCTTCCGCACCGAGTACCGGGGCACGACCCTGCGCGAACACTACGGACTGCCGGTGCCCACCCGGCCCGTGGCGTTGGCCCGATGACGGTCGGCGATCGATGCCTCGCTACCTGATCCGGCGGACGCTCAGGTCGGTCTTCGTGCTGTGGGCCGCCTTCACCGTGTCCTTCGCGATGCTGTACCTCCTGCCGGGCGACCCGATCGCGGTCATGGTGGGAGGCTCCGCCGGCGCCTACACCCCGGAGCAGATCGACGACCTGCGCAGCCAGTACGGCCTGGACCGGCCCGTACCAATGCAGTACGTGACGCAGCTGTGGCACGCGCTGCACGGCGACTTCGGCACATCGATACAGACCGGTGCGCCGGTCCGAGGGATGCTCAGCCATGCGCTGCCGCAGACGGCGCTGCTGGCCCTCACCGCGTTCATCCTTGCCGTGGTGGGCGGCCTGGGCGTCGCACTGGCGGCCACGTCCAGCCGAAGTCCCGCCCTGCGCCAGGCCCTGCTGTCACTGCCCGGCGTCGGCACCTCCCTGCCGACGTTCTGGATCGGGCTGCTGCTGGTCGAGCTCGTCTCGTTCCGCTGGCGGCTGCTACCCGCGCTGGGTAACGACGGCTGGCACAGTCTCGTCCTACCGGCGGTCACGCTCGCCCTGCCCACCGGCTCGGCGCTCGCCCAGGTCTTCGCCAAGAGCATGCGCGGCACGCTGCGGGAGCCATACGTGGACACCGCCCGGGCCAAGGGGGCGAGCCGGGCCCGGGTCCACCTGCGCCACGCGGCGCGCAACGCCGCGCTGCCGACCGTAACCCTGAGCGGCATCATCGTCGGCAACCTGTTTGCCGGGGCGGTGGTCGTGGAGACCGTGTTCTCCCGCGAGGGCATCGGCCGGATCACCGCGGACGCGGTCCTGAGCCAGGACATCCCCGTGGTCCAGGGTGCCGTGGTGCTCAGCGCGGTCGTGTTCGTCCTGGTCAACCTGGCCGTCGACGCGGCGTACCCGATCCTGGATCCGCGGATCACCACCGGCTGGGCCACATCCCGGAAGAAGGCTGACGTCCGATGGTCGATCTGATCGACGTACCGGCACCGGTCGACGGTCCTGCCCCGACCCGCACGGCGACGCTTCGCTCGGCCGCCGCCTACCTGCTGTACCGGCTCGATCTGGTCCTGTGCGTTTTGTGGCTGCTCATGGTAGCCGGCTGGGCCGTGCTGCCCGGCGTGTTCAGCCGGCAGGATCCGCTCACCGGCGTCGCGGCCGAGCGGCTGCGACCACCCTCGGCACACCACCTGCTCGGCACCGATCAGCTCGGTCGCGACCTGTACGCCCGGGTGGTGCACGGTGCCGCGCTCTCCCTGCAGGCAGCCCTGATCGCCGTCGGTGTCGCCCTCGTCCTGGGCTCGGCGGTGGGCCTGGCCGCCGGCTCCTTGGGGCACCGGGCCGGCGAGCTGATCATGCGGATCGTCGACGTCCTGCTCGCCATTCCCGCCCTGTTGACCGCCCTCGCGATGATCACCGCGCTCGGCTTCGGCACGGTCCAGGTGGCGGTCGCCGTCGGCGTCGCCACCGCCGCCACCTTCGCCCGGGTGATGCGGGCCGAGGTGCTGCGCATCCGGGCCGCACCCTACATCGGTGCCGCCCGCTGCGCCGGCGCCCGCGGCTGGTGGATCGCCGTGCGGCACGTCCTGCCCAACACGGCCGGCCCGGTCCTGGTGCTGGCGGCGCTCGAGTTCGGCACGGCGATCCTGTTCATCTCCACCCTCAGCTTCCTCGGCCTCGGCGCCGCCCCGCCTGCCCCCGAGTGGGGCTCGCTGGTGTCGGCCGGCCGCAACTACCTCAACACCGCCTGGTGGTTGACCACCCTGCCCAGCATCACCGTGGCCGTCACCGTGCTGGCCGCCAACCGCATCGCCCGGCAGTTGGAGCACCGCCGTGGCTGACCTGCTGTCCGTCCGTGGGCTCCGGGTCAGCTACCGGTCCGGACACCAAACCGTCCCGGCGGTCGCCGGCGTCGACCTGACCGTGCGGCGCGGCGAGGTGGTAGCGGTCGTCGGCGAATCCGGCTCCGGCAAAAGCACCACCGCCCACGCGATCATCGGCCTGCTGCGGGACAACGCGCGGATCGAGGCGGGAGAGATCCTCTTCGCCGGTACCGACCTGCTGACCCGCACCGACCGGCAGCTTCGGGCGGTGCGCGGCCGGGGCATCGGGCTCATCCCGCAGGACCCCGCCGTCTCGCTGAACCCGGTGCTGCCGGTCGGCATCCAGGTCGCCGAGGTGCTGCGCATCCACCGCCAGGCCCGCGACCGGCGCGACGCGCTGGCGCAGGCGGTGGACCTGCTGGCCAGGGCCGGCCTGCCCGACCCGCAGCGGTGCGCCCGTCAGTACCCGCACCAGCTCTCCGGCGGCATGTGCCAACGGGTGCTCATCGCCATCGCGCTGGCCGGCCGGCCGCAACTGCTGATCGCCGACGAACCGACCAGCGCCTTGGACGTGACGGTCCAGCGCCAGATCCTCGACCATCTCGAGGCACTGGCCCGGCAGGACGGCACCGCCGTCCTGCTGATCACCCACGACCTCGCCGTCGCCGCCGACCGGGCACAGCAGATCGTCGTGCTGTCCCAGGGCCGGTCGGTGGAGCGGGGCCCGGCCGAGGCGCTGCTGGCCGACCCGACGCACCCGTACACCCGGCGGCTGGTCGCCGACGCGCCACGCCTGACCGACAGCCGGCTGGAGGTCGGTGCGCCCCCGCCCCCCGCCGGCCCGCCGCGGCAACCGCTGCTCACCGTGCGGGGCCTCACCAAGGTGTACCGCGGCGACACGCCCGCGGTCGACGGCATCAACTTGAGCATCGCGCGGGGCGAGACCCTCGCACTGGTCGGGGAGTCCGGCTCCGGCAAGTCCACCACCGCCCGGCTGTTGGTGGGGCTGGACCGGCCGACCGCCGGCACCATCCTCGTCGACGGCGTCGACGTCTCGGCCCTGAACCGTGCCGGCCGGCGGGCGCTGCACCGGCAGGTCCAGATCGTGGATCAGAACCCCTACGCCGCCATGGATCCGCGCTTCACCGTCCGGCAGATCGTGGAGGAACCCCTGCGTGCCTTCCGCGTCGCCGACCGGACCGCACGGCAGGCCCGGATCGCCGAGCTGCTCGACCAGGTGGCGCTGCCCGCGTCGCTGGCCCGGCGCCGCCCGGCGGAGCTGTCCGGCGGCCAGCGCCAGCGCGTGGCCATCGCCCGGGCCCTGGCCCTGCACCCGCAGCTGCTGATCTGCGACGAGCCGGTGTCCGCCCTGGACGTCACCGTTCAGGCGCAGATCCTGCGCCTGTTGGCCCGGCTGCGGGCCGAACTCGGACTGTCCATGCTGTTCATCACCCACGACCTGGCGGTGGTGCGCCGGATCGCCGACCGGGTGGCGGTGATGCGGGCGGGCCGACTGGTGGAGACCGGCCACGCCGACGACGTCCTGACCCGCCCCCGCCATCCGTACACCCGCCAATTGCTGGCGGCGGTGCCCGGCGCGGACCGGGCCGTGCTGGCCGCACCCCTGCCCTCCGCGCCCCTGCCCGGCGAGTGAGCCGGACCGTCGCCGACGACCTGCCCGTCGCGTGGCCGACCGGCCCGGACGCCGCGCAGCCGACCGGCCGGGAATCCGTAGCCGGCGGCCGGGCGCCTCACGGCGTCGGGTGGTCCGCCGTGGGGCCGGCCATGCTCGCGGTCGCCATGCGGTTGAAGCCCTCGGTGGCGCACCACACCCCGTCCGGGGCCGGGTAGCGGGCGGCGAGGCCGGCCAGGTCGACGTCGTCCTCGACCGTGAGACCGTGCCGGGCCAGCATGTCCCGGATGCCGTCCGGGGTGAAGCCGGTGTGGAACGGCTCGCCGCGCTGCGCCACCATCCGGGCCACCCGGGCCGCCCCCGGGCTGCCTGTGCCGTCCAGCACCGCCGACTCGACGTAGTCGAGCACCAGCCGGCTGCCCGGGGCGCTGAGGCTCGCCACGTCGGCCACCGTGGCGTCCACGGCGGGCAACGGTAGGTAGCAGACCACACCGAGCCAGGTGAACAGGGCCGGGGCCGATCGGTCGAACCCGGCGGCGCTGAGCCGGTCGACGAGCCGGTCCACGGCGAAGTCGCACGGCACGTAGACCACCGTGGCGGCCGGTGGCGGCACCGGGGCGAGCCGGGACCGCTTGACCGCCTGGGTGCTCGGGACGTCGACCTCATATACCGTCACCTGCCCCGGCAGCCGGTGCGCGGTCGAGTCGAACCCCGCGCCCAGCAGCACCACCTGTCGGATCCCGGCCTCAACGGCGCGGCGCGCGGCGTCGTCCGCGTATCGGCTGCGCAGCACGACCTGCCCGTGCAGGCCCGGCAGGCGCCGATCCAGCAACGGCAGGACCAGCCGCGCGGCCAGCGCCGACCGGCTGAGCAACCGGTAGGCGGGCCGCCGGACCAGATGCCGGGCGACCGGGTCGGAGAGCAGCCGCCGTGACGGCGGCAGCAGGGTCTCCGCCGCCCGCATCGCCGCCACCGCCTCGGCCGTGTCGCTGTGGCTGCTGAGCCGCCCTGTCGCGTTCATCCAGTCCCCGCTTCCGCCGTCCTGCGCCGAGGGTCGCGCCGGCTCTCGACCGCGGGCGGCCGGCGTCTCCTCGGCCTTGCGTGACGTCGCCATTGGGTGGCGGTCCGTCGCGCGGCATCGTAGGCGATGGATCGGCGGCACCGGTCCGCAGGGTACGGTCACGTGGCCCGCGGCGGGGCTGGGGCGGCGATCGGCGACGGCGGTCGGGCCCGCTGGCCGAGATACCCACGCCGGAGTGGACGTCCACCGGCCTCGTCATGGCGCGTGACGAATTTGGCAGTACTGCGGATCGCAGCGCCGGTCGCCGGGGCGGGTTGACAACGTACAGTCGACAGGCCCGAACTCTTGACTGGAGGCTACGTGAGCGACGCATACGCCGTCCCGCCCCGCGTGCTGGCCGATCTGGTGCCCGGGACGCTGGCCCGCGACGCCGTGCTCGTCGGGCTGGGTGCCGCGCTGACCGGCGGCGCGGCACAGGTCGCCGTGTCCATCGAGCCGATCAGCCCGGTCCCGCTGACCGGGCAGACCCTCGCGGTGCTCCTGGTCGGGGCGGCACTGGGCCCGGTGCGCGGCGCCGCCTCGATGGTGCTCTACCTCGCTGCGGGCATGTTGGGCCTGCCGTGGTTCGCCGACGGCGCGAGCGGCGCCGCGCTCGTCTCGCTCGGCTACGTCATCGGGTTTGTGGTGGCCGGCGTCGTGGTCGGCGAGCTGGCCCGGCGCGGCGGTGACCGGACGCCGCTGCGTACCGCCGGCACGATGGTGGTCGGCAACCTGTGCATTTATGCGTTCGGCGTGCCGTACCTCGCGGTGGCGGCACACCTGTCGCCCGCGAAGGCGCTCGACGCGGGGGTCGTGCCGTTCCTGGCCGGCGACGCGCTCAAGGTGCTGCTCGCGACGGCGTTGTTGCCGGCGGCCTGGGCCGTGGTGCGGCGCGTGCGGGACAACAAGCGCTGAGCGCCGGCGCCGGGCGGGCCCGCCGCGACGACCGAGCCGGGGCTGCGGACGTCCTTCTGGTGCGGTCGCCACCGCGACGTCGGTGGGACGGTCAGCGGCCGGCTCCGCCGTCGGGAGTCCAGTAGCCGTTGCGCAGGGCGGCGGCGTAGTTGCGCAACGCCCGGGTTCCGGCTGTCAGGTCCGGGTCGTCGATGCGCTCAACGGCGAGGTCCAGCATCAGCGCCAACGCGGGCGCCGATCGCCCAGCGCTGTGCATGGCAAGGGCGAGGTAGCACCGGATCACCACATCATCGGGGAAGCGCCAATGTCCCTCGGCCAGGATCTCGACCGACTCCTCCATTCGGCCGAGGTTGCGCAGGGTGCTGCCACGGCCGGCGAACGCGCGTCGAAGCTCCTCGCCGTCAAGGCCGGCGTCGAAGGCCGCCTCGTAGAACGGCAGGGCCAGGTCTGCCCGCCCGCTGAAATCGAGTGCCCGGGCGCGGTGGAACATGGCGATCGGCGCGTCGGGGTTCTGTTCGTGCAGGCTCTCGAAGAAGCGGACGGTCGGCGCCGGGGCGTCCGGCCGGGCTTCAGCCCAGGCATTCGCGGCGGCACCGCGTAGGTCTTCGGTGGACATGAGCATAGGTCTCTCCTGACTCGTGCTGGTGGGAATGCGCGTGCGGACCACCGACTTTTAGAGTCGGCGCGCGGTTGGGAAAGATGCAGAGCCGGAGTGACCTCGGACGGCCTGCGGTGGTGGCTACCAATCAGCCACTGACTTCACGGTAACACGGATCACGTGTTGCACGGAATATCTGGACGCCATGTCCGCTTAGCTCTAGGTGTCAACCGGACTGAGCGTCCAGATGGGGGCAGAAAATGGAAGCCATCTTCCTGTTGTCGGCCGTCGCGGTGGGCGGGCTCCTTGCCGTCCAGGCATCGGTCAACCTTCAGCTGACCAGAGCGGTCGGCACGCCGTACGGGGCATCGACGCTCCAGCTTGCGGTCGCGGCGGTGCTGCTCTTGGTCGTTGCCGGCGTCGCTGGCCAGCTCGGCGCGTTGGGCGAGCTCGCCGGGGTCGCGCCATGGAAACTTCTCGGCGGCATCGCCAGCCCGATCTACATCACGAGTGCCATTCTGTTGTTCCCTCGGCTGGGTGCGTTGGCGTCCGTCGGCCTGTTTGTCACCGGTCAGGTGCTCGCCTCGCTCGCGCTCGACTTCGGCGGGCTGTTGGGCGTACCGCGCGAGCCGGCCAGCATCGGCGTCGTGGTCGGGGCGGTCGCGGTGCTCGTGGGGATTACCGCCGTCATTCGCGGCCAGGGTGGTGCGGCAAGCACGGCGGCGTCCGAGGGCTCGACGGCCCGGGGGCCGTGGATCGCGCTGGGTCTGACGGCCGGGGCGGTGTTGCCGATCCAGGGCGCGATCAACGCGGCGCTGCGCCGGGAGGTGCGGGAACCGATCACGGTCGCCCTGGTCAGCTTCACCGTCGCGACCGTGACCATCGTCGTCGTGCTGCTGGGGTTGCTGGCGCTCAACCGCACACCGCGCCCCCAGTTGCGCCCACTGCGTGGCATGCCGTGGTGGGGCTGGCTGGGCGGCGCGGCGGCGGCCACCTACGTCACCGCCACGTTCCTGTTGATCCCGGTCGTCGGCGCCGCCACCACGGTCGCGTTGACCGTGACCGGCCAGCAGATCGCATCGGCCGCGGTCGACCAGTACGGGTTGTTCCGGCTGCCGAGCCGTCGATTGACACCGTCCCGGCTCGCCGGTTTGGCGGTCCTCCTTGGCGGGTCGTTGCTCGTGCAGTTGAGCTGACGGACTGACTGATCTCGATGAGAGCTGGTGCCAGCGGTAGCATCGGAGCATGCCTGACGGGCGGATCATGCGGATCGGGGAACTGGCGGCGCAGATCGGCGCCAGTCCGAGAGCGTTGCGTCATTACGAGCAGCAAGGCCTGCTCGCCTCCTCGCGAGGGCACAACGGGTACCGCTTCTACGACTCGGGAGCGGTCACCCGTGCGGCGAACATCAAGGCACTCATCGATGTTGGGCTGACGAGCGAAGACATCCGCCAACACATCGAGAACGGTTGCCTTGATGAGCCATTGGACGAAGTCCCACATTGCGATGGCGAACTGGCACCGATCCGTGCCCGGCTCGACACACTCGATGGGCTGATCGCGCAACTGGAGGCGGTCCGGGACCGGTTGCGCGAGCATGCCCGGGCCGTCGAGGCTTCGCTCAACCCGACACGGCAGGACTGAGATCTTCCGTTCACGGCTGCGGCTCAGGTGATCTGAGCGCGTGGGCTTGACCTTGACGCCAGCGGCAGGTTCATACGGTCACGGGAGCCAGGGGTTCCCGACCGGAAGAAGGCTGTTTCGTCCATGCCGTCGCCACAATCTCAGCCGCGCTCCAGGTCGTCGATGACCTGGCTGCCGGGCCTGCTGCTGACCACGTTCGTCATCGGCACCGATGACTTCATCATCGCCGGCATCCTGCCCGAGATCGCCACTGACTTCGACGTCAGCGAAGCCGTAGCAGGCCAACTCGTGACCGTGTTCTCCCTCGTCTACGCCGCCGCGGCACCGGTGATGGCCGTGGTCACGGCACGACTTCCCCGCAAAAGACTCATCGTCGGTGGACTGGCCGTGTTCGCGGTCGTCAACCTCGTGACCGTGTTCGCCCCGAACTATGCCGCCTTGATGGCATTGCGCGTAGCTGCGGCGCTGGTCGCGGCAACGATCAGCCCGGCCGCGTTCGCCATCGCGGGGAGGCTCGCGCCCGAGGGGCGTACCGGGCGGGCGATCGGAACAGTCGCGGCCGGACTGACGGTCTCGCTGGTGATCGGTGTGCCCCTGGGCTCGTGGATCGGCGGTACCTTCGGCTGGCACGCAACCTTCGTTCTGGTCGCTGTCCTCACCACGATCGCCGTTGCGGTCACCGCGCTGACCCTGCCCGGGCTGTCTGAGACGTCCGTAGCCGGTGTGCGTGAACGTCTCGTCCTGCTGAGGCGTCCTGCGGTCCTGGCGTGTGTGATCGGCACGATCATCGGGGCCACAAGCGGTCTGATGCCCTACATCTTCATAGCCCCGCTGATCGGTGACGTCAGTGGAGCCGAACGCTCGCTGGTGCCGGTCGCGATCGGCCTCTACGGTCTGGCCGGCGCAGCGGGAACGGTCATCGGCGGCAGGCTCAACGACCACTGGGGCACAGACAGGGCCGTCATCGCCCTCCTGGTCGTGGTGCTCGGATCGACGATCGCCATGACCATGACCGGGATCGCGTTCGGGGGCTCCGCGCCGTTCTGGCTGCTGGCGGCTCTGATCGTCGTGTGGGGCGGGGCCGGTTGGGCGTACAACCCGCCGATGAACGCCAGAGCCCTCCAGCTCGCTGGCGCCGCCGGCACCGAGGCGATCGCGCTCAACACCAGCGGCCTCTACATCGGCATCGCTCTGGCCGGCGCGATCGGCGGCGGAGCGCTGAACCTTGCAGGCGGCATCGCTGTCCTCCTCGCTGCCAGCGGCATCGGATTGATCAACCTCGTCGTCATGACCGTCGCTGTACGCCGCTACCCCTCCGTGCCGATGGCCCAGTCGGCCGCCACCCGCACCGGCTCACCATGACCGGACTCGACGGACGTCAGCGAGACTCACTCGCATATTGACCGATCGTTGCGCGACCGTGCACCGTCCACCACCCAATCGCACGCTCGCGTGTCACGTTCCACCGAATGGCCATTCGGCCTCCGCGCCCTGCCGGTCTCGGCCGCCCACGGGCAGTTTCACGCTGAGGGACGTGCCGCGGCCGGCCGGGCTGGTCAGCGACAGCGTGCCGCCGAGAGCCTCGACGCGGTCGCGCACGCTGGCCAGGCCGGACCCCTGACGCGGATCCGCGCCACCGGCGCCGTCGTCGTGGACGGTCACGCTGAGGACCTCGCCCTGCGCTGATCCGTCCGTGCCTGATCCGATGGCAATGATGTCGAGCTCCACGTCGATCGCTGAGGCGTCGGCGTGCTTGACCGAGTTGGCGAGCGCCTCCGAGACCACGAAGTAGGCGGCGACCTCGACGTAACCGGGCAGGCGACGATTCGGCCCGCAGCGGACCGCCACCGGGACCGGGCAGCGGCGGGCGAGCGCCTTGATCGCGGAGCCCAGCCCGCCCTGGGAGAGGATCGCCGGATGGATGCCGCGGACGATCCGCTGGAGGTCCTCGAAGGCGCCGGACAGCCCCGCGGCGGTGTCCGACAGCCGGGACCGCAGCTCGCCGAGCTCCTCGGGGACCAGCGCCTCGGCAACGCGCAACTCGAGCCCGAGCGAGACGAGCCGCTGCTGCACGCTGTCGTGGAGGTCGCGTTCGATGCTGCGGCGGGCCTCATCCGCGGCGAAGACGAGCCGGGCACGTGACGCGGTGAGCTCCGCACGGCTCTCGGTGTTGGCGATCGCGGTCGCGACGAGTTCGGTGAACTGGGCGAGCGCGTGCTCGGTGCCGGCCGGCGGTGGTCCGGTCCTGCCCCACAGGGCGACGAGAACACCCCAGACCCGGCCGTCGACGGTGATCGGCGCGCCGACGGAGGCCTGGATACCCTCGGCGCGGGCGAGGTCGGCGAGCGGGCCGCTGCTGCCCTCGTACGAGTCCTTGCGGGCCGGACGGGAGCCGCGGAGCACCAGCTCAGTGACGCCACCGGAGGGGGTGACCCGTTTGCCCAGCATCGACTCGGTTCCTGGCTTCCTGCTGTACTCGGCGACGACGGTCACCGTGCTGGGCCCTTCCCGGTGCAGCACCCGGGAGGCGTCCGCGTTGAACAGCTCGGCCGCCTCGGCGGCGACCGCGGCGGCGAGTTCGGCAGGGGCGACGCCGTGGGCCACGAGCTCCGCCACCCGCCGCAGCGCCGCCTGTTGCGTGAGGAGTGCCTGCAGCCCGGCCCGGCTCGCCTGCAGCGAACTGCCGGCCCGCAACACCGTCGCCAACCCGGGCACCACCCCGTCCCGCAGGCGCCCCATGACACGGTCCGGCAGATCCGCGGGCACGACGAGCGCGCCGGGCCGTAGCGGCAGCTGGATCCGGTCCTCGCGTGGCGGGACCGCGTCGAGCTCGATCGACGCGTACTTCAGCTGCATGGCGTGTGCGATCCGGTCGGAGGCTTCGGGAAGTACCGCTCGCACATCGTCGGCGCCGAGGATGAGCCGGGTCAGCTCGGCGACCGCGTCGGTCTCCCGGCGCCGTTCGATGGCCTCGAGCGCCCGTGCACGGGCCAGCTGCGCTACCGAACTGGCGACCCCGGCGACCATGAGGTACATCGAAAGCCCAAGCCAGTCCCGCCAGTCCTTCGTCTCGAAGCGCCAGACCGGCGGGGTGTAGACGAAGTCGAACGCGAGCGCGCTGACGATCGACGTCGTCACGCCCAGCCATAAGCCCCATACCGTGGCGACGACGAGCACACCGGGCAGGTAGACGATGGCCAGGGCCTCCGTGGCAGCGATGTGCCGGAGCGGGTAGACCAACAAGGTCTCCACGACGATGAACCCGACGCCGACTGCGATCCCTACGGAGAGTGGCGGAGGACTGAGCCGAACCAGCCACGCCGCCAGGCGTCCCTGCATCATCGGTCCTCTTCTCCAGCACGTCGGTTCCGCCGTATCAGGGCAGGCGGAGCCGGTCGAGCGGAGGCAACGAGTCGATGTTAGGGCGGCGGGCACCGAACGTCGGACTCGTGGCGGTCCTGGTGCCGCGGACCACCCCCTGATTCACCCCGGCCGTCGCCGTGCGATGACGGAGGCCGCGGCGGAGGCGGCGATGTACTGCCGGCTCTTCGTGACCGCCGGGACGTCGACATCACGCACCCACGGGAGTGGGTGGGACTCGCGGTGCTCCTCGCCGTAGCGGTGCTGGCCGGAGTGATGGCGTCCCAAACGACGACCGGCAGATCGCGTTCCCGCTGCGATCCGGCCCGCGGACCGGCACGCGCTCGTCCCCGCCGGCGGGCAGCAACCCCGTTGCGCGGACCGGCCTTCTTGAGGCTGACTTCACGGATGGCTTTGGACTTCGCCGCGGCGTACGACGAACTGAACCCGGACGACGATGACTATCGCTTCTATGCTGCGCTGGCAGACGAACTCGAGGCTACCCGTGTGATCGACCTCGGGTGTGGGACCGGAACGCTGACCCGGCTGCTTGCCTCACGAGGTCGCGCAGCGGTGGGTATCGATCCGGATCCGGAGATGCTTCGCGTCGCGAGACAGCGGTCCGGCGCTGCGGACATCGACTGGCGGCTCGGATTCAGCGACCGCGCCGACACGAACTCCGCGGATTTTGCGGTCATGTCCGGTCACGTCGCACAGGTATTTCGCGAAGATGACACATGGTCCCTCGCTCTTCAGAACCTGCACCGAGCGCTCGTCCCGGACGGGACACTGACCTTCGAGTCCCGCAACCCGGCGGCACGCGCGTGGGAACAATGGACGCGGCAGGCGACGCTACGCACGCTGGACACTCCTGAAGGGCACGTTGAGTTCTGGCATGAGACCGCCTGGGTGTCGCTGCCGCTGGTCGCCTACGACACCTTCACTCGCAATCTGCGCACCGGTGAAGAGGCCTCGAACCGTGACGTCCTAGCCTTCCGCGACGCGCCTTCCCTCGTCCTTTCGCTCGAAAAGGCGGGGTTCTCGGTGTCGCGCCAGTACGGCGACTGGCAACGAACACCGCTCGTCCCGGACTCACGCGAGATCATCCTCGTCGCCAAACGGCACGCTTTCCGCCAACCCGCCGCCGATTCCCGAAAAAGGTCGGGTTACCCCGCGAACCCGGTAATTTAGAGCGCTTCGTCGACACAGGTACATGTGTAGATAGTCCTGTGTCGAACGGAGAGTTACGATGCGTGTGCTCCGCGTGTTGGTGCCGCTGACGCTGGTCGCGGCCTTGGTGGGCGGTCTGGCCGGTGGGTCGCCACCCGCACTCGCGGCCGACGTGGCCCCCACGACGCGTACGTCGGTCGTCACACTGGTGACCGGGGACCAGGTGCTGCTGGGCGAGCGCGGCGAAGTGAGCGTGCGGGCCGGCGCTGGGCGAGAGCGGGTGGCGTTCGCGACCAGCACGGAGCGGGGACACCTCATCGTGGTGCCCGGCGACGCGATCGGCCTCGTCGGCAGCGGGCGAGTCGACCGGCGGTTGTTCGACGTCACCGCGCTACGTGAGGCGGGATACGACGACGGGCACGCCGCGGATCTGCCGCTCATCGTGCAGTATGGCGCCTCGGTGAGCGTTCCGGCCGCGCCGGCGGCCAGCCGGAAAGTCCGTTCCCTACCCGGTGCTCGCGCCGACGCGTTGCGTGCGCCGAAGCGCACCGCGGCGGATTTCTGGCGCCGGTTGGCCAACGGCGGCGAACTGAACGGCGGCGTCGCCCACCTGTGGCTGGACGGCCGCCGCCGGTTGGACCTGGACGTCAGCGTGCCGCAGATCAGCGCGCCCAAGGTGTGGCAGGACGGCTACACCGGTGGCGGAGTCACCGTCGCGGTCCTCGACTCGGGAATCGACGCGACACACCCGGACCTGGCCGGACAGGTCATCGCCGCGCAGGACTTCACCGGCAGCGGGACCGTCGGGGACCCGGTCGGGCACGGCACCCACGTCGCCGCGACCGTCGCTGGTACCGGAGCGGCATCGGGCGGCCGCTACCGCGGGGTCGCGCCGGGTGCGAAGCTCCTCGACGGCCGGGTCTGTGAGCTTGCCGGCTGCCAGGAGTCGGCGATTCTCGCCGGCATGCAGTGGGCGGCCGAGCGTGGCGCCCGCGTGGTGAACATCAGCCTGGGTCACGCCGACACCGAGGGCGTCGACCCGATCGAGGATGCGATCAACCGGCTCAGCGCGCAGCACAACATGCTGTTCGTGGTGGCAGCGGGCAACGGCGGCGCGCAGAAGGTGCCGGTGAGCTCGCCCGGCACCGCCGACGCGGCGCTGTCCGTGGGTGCCGTCGACAAGTCCGACCGGCTGGCGGCATTCTCCAGCCGTGGACCGCGGCCGGGAGATGGTGCTATCAAGCCGGATGTCACCGCTCCGGGCGTTGATATCGTGGCCGCGCGTTCATCCACCGGCACGATCGGCGTCCCGGTCGGAGAGCGGTACGTGCAGCTCAGTGGCACGTCGATGGCCGCGCCGCACGCCGCGGGCGCGGCGAGCCTGCTGATGAGCGTGCACCCGGACTGGCCGGCGTCACGGGTGAAGGCGGCGCTGACCGGCTCCGCCGTGCCACTGGACGGGGTCTCTCCGCTGGCGCAGGGCTCGGGGCGGATCGACGTCGCCAAGGCGGCCGCCGCGACGGTCACCAGCGAACCGGTCAGTATCGGGCTGGGCACCCAGGCATGGCCGCACGGCGACGATCCCAAACTGACACGCACGGTGACCTACCACAACACCGGCCAGCAGCAGGTGACGCTCGCCTTGACCGTTGACGTCTCGGGACCTACCGGCCAACCGGCACCGGCGGGCATGTTCACCCTCGCCACCAGCAAACTCACGGTCCCGGCCGGCGGAGACGCCGCCGTCACACTCACCGTGAACACCTCCCTGACCGGCGCCGCCGACGGCTGGTACACCGGCCGGATCAACGCGACCGGTGGCGGCACGACAGTCACCACGCCGCTGGCCGTCGAGCGGGAACCAGAGGCGTACAACGTCACCCTGCGGCACCTCGGTCGCAACGGCAAACCCACCGGCCAGTACCAGGTGGCCGTCGCGGGCTATGAGACACCGGTCGACGTCCACCCGTACGACGCCAGTGGTACCACGACCGTCCGGCTGCCCGCCGGGCACTACGTGTTTTCCTCGTGGATCCGCGAGCCTGACGGCTCGCAGAGCCTGCTCGTACAGCCGTGGCTCGACCTGACCCACGCCGACGCCACAGTCACCCTCGACGCCCGCACGGCGAAGCCGATCGGCATGACCGTGCCGTCCACGTCAGCCCGGATGATGATGGGGGTCGTGCAGTACCACGCGGGTGACGGCGCAATCCAGGGTGGCCTGCTCGCCGACGCGTCGTTCGACGGCCTGTACGTCGCCAATGTCGGCGCGCCGGCGCCGGGACGCCGATTCGCCGCGACGACCACCGCGCACTTCGCCGAGCCGGGCCCGGCCGGAGACTTCGCCGACAGCCCGTACCGATACAACGCCGCCTTCACCAGGAATGGGAGGATGTTCGACGGCTTCAACCGTCAACTGAAGGCCGGCGACTTCGTCGCAGTCACGCAGCGCGATCTGCAATCAGGCAACGCCAACCGGGCAATACTGGGTATCAGCAGTGCACCGGGGAGCACGCCGCCCGGCGGCTTCTCCTGGGACTACCCGATCGCAGCCGTGCCCGGCGCCGCCCGTACCGAATACTTCACCACCGGCGACGTGCGCTGGTGGCAGACGTATCAGCGGTACCGGGTCGAGGGCGAGGAGCAGACCCCGCTGGCATCCGAGTACCTGGCGTGGCAACCGGTTGGGGCCGGCGAGATGCGCTGGGGTGCCCCGGTGGTCGGCCCGGCGTTGCCCGTCGAACGGTTGCCGGGTGCGACCCGGCACGGCGACGCCATGCGCTTCCGGCTTGCGCTGTATGCCCCTGGCCTGCCCAACGCCGGCGGCTCGTCGCCGGTCACCGCGGCCCGAACCGCGCTCTACCGCGACGGCACCTTGCTGGCCCAGTCCGACGAGCCGGGCATCCTCGACGCCATCGTGCCGGGAGCGGCGGCCGGCTATCGCCTCGAGGTGCACACCACACGGGACACCACGCCCTACTCGACCAGCATCGACGCTGCATGGACGTTCAGCTCGGCGACGCCGCCGGCCGGCAACCGCCTCGCCCTGCCGCTCCTCGCGGTCCGGTTCGGCCCACGATCGGAACGAGGGTCGGAACTGCCGATCTGGGTCGAGTGGCAGCGCCCTGACGGGGCCACCGTCCGGCAGCTGACGGTCGACTTCTCGTACGACGACGGCGCGCACTGGCAGCGGGCCAATCTCGCCGCTCGCGCCGGCGGCTGGGTTGCCCGTACGCCTGCCGGCACCGGAGCCGGTTATGTGTCCTTGCGCGCGCGAGCCACTGACAGCCACGGCAACGGCGTCGAGGAAACGATCATTCGGGCCTACCGCACCGCCGGGTAACGGCCTCGAACGGACCGCCTCGCCCCAATCTGCGGTCCCACCGAACACCGCGATGCCAAATCCGCGTCACGGCATGCAACCGGCGCCTAGTTGAGCTGGATGGAACACGCGCGGCCACCGCAAGATCGTCTGTGTGTTGTGGACACAGCTGCAGATCTTGCGGTGGCCGCTGGTCACAGCGCAGACCCAGGCGGCGGGTCCTTGGCAGGCTGCGCATGGGCCAGGCCCGCCACGCTCGCGAACCGCTGAGCCCGCGGCTATTCGGCGGGCAGGTCGGGCATGAGGTAGCCGACCCCGCGCAGGGTGCGCAGGTAGTTGGTGCCACCGGGGACGGCCGCCAGCCGCGAACGCAGCCGGTAGATCGTCGACTTGACCACATCCCGCCCGCCGAGCAGGTCCGTGGTACCCCAGACGGTGCGCAGCAACTCCTGCCACGACTGCGGTACCCCCCGCCGATTGGCGAGATGGGTCAGGAGCTTGTATTCGGTGAACGGCAGGTCCAGGGGCCGTTGCGCCAGCGTCACCGTCTGGGTACCCGGGTCGATGACCAGTTCGCCGATGCGGATGACGGCACCGGAGTCGCGCCGGCGGCGCACCAGCGCCTGGGCCCGCAGCGCGACCTCGCGCGGATGGAAGGGCTTGGTGACATAGTCGTCGGCGCCGTGCTCCAACCCGGCGATGACGTCGTCGTGCTGGGCCAGCGCGGTCAGCAGCATGACGGGTACCTCAGAGCGGGCCCGGATCCGCTGGCACAGGGTGAGCCCGTCCATGCTGGGCATCATCACGTCGAGGATCACCAGGTCCACCTGGTGCTGTTTGAGCAGGTGCAGCGCGGTCGCCCCGTCATGCGCGGTCAGGACCTGGAAGTCCTGGGTCTGCAGCGCGAACTCGATGATGACCGCCATCTGCGGCTCGTCGTCGACCACCAACGCGGTCGGCCTGGCCGGGCCGGTCATGCGTCCTCCGCTGCGCTCCGGCCGCCTGACCTCCAGGCTGAGCTCATGATGACCGGCCCCTCCGCTGCGCTCCGGGCCGGTCATGCGCCCTCCGCTGCGCTCCGGCCGCCTGACCTCCAGGCTGAGCTCATGGTGACCGGCCCCTCCGCTGCGCTCCGGGCCGGTCATGCGCCCTCCGCTGCGCTCCGGCCGCCTGACCTCCAGGCTGAGCTCATGGTGACCGGCCCCTCCGCTGCGCTCCGGGCCGGTCATGCGCCCTCCGCTGCGCTCCGGCCGCCTGACCTCCAGGCTGAGCTCATGATGACCGGCCCCTCCGCTGCGCTCCGGACCGGTCATGACTGGCCGGGCAGGGTCAGCAGGAAAGTGGTTCCCCGGGTCGACGCGGTATGCACCATGATCTCCCCTCCGTGTAGCTCCACGATCGTCTTCGTGATGACCAGGCCGAGCCCGGTGCCGTCCGCGAGGGGACGCCCGGTGGCGAAGCGCTGGAACAGCCGCTCCCGTTCCGTCCGGGTCATCCCAGCACCGTCGTCGGTCACGTAGATCGCCGCCCCGGTGTCGATGACCATGACACGGACGTCGATGCTACCGCCGGGCGTGGTGAACCGGCTCGCGTTCGACAGCAGATTGGTCAACGCCTGGGTCAGCAGCATCGGGTCACCGGGAATCCACGGCATCACCTGCGGGGTGTCCAGGGTGATGCGCTGCCCACGCTGCTCGCACAGCGAGCGCATCGCCGCGACCACGTCCCGCACGACGACGCAAACGTCCAGCTTCTCCAGCCGGGGCGTGAACAGCCCGGCTTCGATCTTCGCCTGGATCAGCAGGCTCTCGCACAGGGCGATCACCTGCGTGCACTGATGGCCAGCAACCTGAAGAAAACGTTCCTGTGCCGGGGTCAGCGGGCCCGGTGTGCCCTCCCGGAGCAGATCCAACGCGCCTTTGATCATGCTGATCGGGGTGCGCAGCTCGTGGCTGAGCGCGTTGACCTGGTCCGCCCGTCGCTGCAAGCGGGTCTCCAGGTGGACCAGCTCGGCCTCGCGGGACCGGGCTCGCCGGCCCAGCATCGCCGCGCTCGCCCCGGCGCCGAGCAGCATGCCGCCCAGCGCCACGATCACCAGCCACCAGCCCGCGATCATCACCAACCTCGCCTATGAACGGGATCTCCGTACCATACGTGCGGCGGCGCCCGGGTGCTGTTCCGGTGTTGGTGACAGCGGCGTTACTGAGGCTTACTTCGGCGTTACCGCCCGGCCTGTCACACACGCCTAACCTTGCCGAAACATCGAGCTGCCGAGCCCCTGCGGCTCCGCGATACGGAGGTCCACGTCGTGATGAGAAGGTGGGCGGTGGCGCTGACGACTTTGGCCGTCGTGGCCGCTACCGCGGGATGTGCCAAGGAAGCGTCGGATGCCGGCAAGACGGCAACCGACGGGAACATCGTGCATGTGGTCTGCGGCGCCACTGAGGACTGGTGCGCGGCGACAACCAAGAAGTTCACCGAGTCCACCGGGGTCAAGTCCGACTTCGTCCGGCTGTCCAGCGGCGAGGCGCTCGCCCGGATCAAGGCCGGCAAGTCCAACGCGGAGTTCGACGTCTGGTACGGCGGCCCGGCCGACGGTTACGCGGCGGCGGGGGCCGAGGGGCTGCTGGAGCCGTACGTCTCGGCCAACGCGAGCGTCATCCCGGCCAAGTACAAGGACCCGCAGGGCATCTGGACCGGGGTCTACGTGGGTGCGCTCGGCTTCTGCAGCAACACCAAGCTGCTGGGGAAGAAGGGCCTGGGGGTTCCCGACTCCTGGGCCGACCTGCTGGACTCCAAGTTGTCCAAGGACATCGGGATCGCCCACCCGTCCACCTCGGGCACGGCATACACCGCGCTGTGGACCCAGGTCCAGCTGGCCGGGGGCGACCAGACGAAGGCGCTGGAGTACATGCGCAAGCTGCACCCGAACGTCCTGCAGTACACCAAGTCCGGCGCGGCTCCGGCTCAGATGGTCGCCCGCGGTGAGGTCGCTGTCGGTGTCATCTTCTCCCACGACTGCGTGGCCACCATGGAGGCCGGCTTCCCCGACCTGAAGGTCAGCTTCCCCGCCGAGGGCACCGGCTACGAGACAGGCGGCGTCGCCCTGGTCAAGGGGGCCAAGAACCCGGTCAGTGCCAAGAAGTACATCGACTGGGCATTGACCACCGAGGCGCAGGAGATCGGCCCGAAGGCGAAGTCCTACCAGTTCCCGACCAACCCCGGCGCGAAGGTTTCCGACAAGGTCGTCAATCTGTCCTCGATCAAGATGGTCGACTACGACGCGGTCGCCGCGGGCGAGGTCAAGTCGGCGCTCAACAAGCGCTTCGACGCCGAAGTTGCGCAGGCGCCGAAGTCATGACCGCACTGCTGCCCGACCGTGACCTGGCCACCGTACCGGTGGTGGCCACCAAGCGGCGGCGGCGCAAGGCTGACCTGGGTATCCGGGTGCTGATCGCCGCCAGCGTCGCGCTGGTGGCGATCGGCGCGGCCGTCCCGCTCGCCGCAGTGCTGGCCACCGCCTTCGCGCCGAACGCGCTACCCCGTTACGCGGAGTTCTTCACCTCCCAGGTCGACCTGACGATCCTGCGCAACACCCTGGTGCTGGGGGCCCTGGTCGGACTGGGCGGTACCGCCCTGGGCTTCCTGTTCGCCTTCGTCCAGGCCCGTCTGGACGTGCCGGGCAAGAAGATTCTGCACGTGATCGCGATGATGCCGATCGTCAGCCCGCCGTTCGCGGTGGCGACCGCGACGGTTGTCCTCTACGGCCGTCGCGGCGTGATCAGCAACGGCATCTTCGGGCTCGAGTACGACATCTACGGCCTCGACGGCCTGGTGTTCGTACTCTCGCTGTCCCTGTTCCCGGTCGCCTACCTGGGCCTGCTGGGCATGCTGCGCGGCCTGGACCCGGCGCTGGAAGAGGCCGCCATGAACATGGGCGCCAGCCGCTGGCAGATCCTGCGCACCCTGATCCTGCCGCTGATCGCCCCCGGCCTGGTGGCACCCTTCCTGCTGCTGTTCGTCGAGGCGATCGCCGACCTCGCCAACCCGCTCGTGCTCGGTGGCGACTACACCGTGCTGGCCAGCCGCGCCTACCTGGCAGTGACCGGCGAATACGACCTGACCAGCGCCTCGGTCTACTGCGTGATCCTGCTCGTGCCCTCGCTGGCGATGTACTTCGGCCAACGCTGGTGGCTGAACCGCAAGGTGCGCACCACCATCACCGGCAAGCCATCGGGCAGCGTCCACCTGATGACCGGCTGGGGCCGCTGGCCCGTCTACGGACTTGCCGTGTTCATCGCGGCGATCATTGTCAGCCTGTACGGCACCGTGATCGTCGGCTCGGTGACCAAGGTCTTCGGCGTCGACAACAGCCTGACGCTGGACTACCTGAAAGAGGTGGTCGCCGGCGTCGGCGTGGAAGCCGTCCTGGACACGCTGACGTTCGCGGCCATCGCCACCCCGATCGCGGGCGTGGTCGGGCTCGTGATCGCCTGGCTGGTCGTGCGTCACCTACGCCGCACCGCCTGGTTGCTCGACCTGGGGGGCACCCTCGGCGTCGCCGTCCCCGGCACGGTACTCGGCATCGGGTTCGTCCTGGCGTACCGGCCCGACCGGTACATCGGCGACTTCCAGATCTTCCCGAGCCTGGTCGGCGGCAGCGCGCTCGCCGCCGGGGCGGTGTCGATCGTGCTGGCCTACGTGGTGCGCAGCATCCCGGCCGGGCAGCGCACCGCGGTCGGCGCGCTCAGCCAGCTACACCCGTACATCGAGCAGGCGTCGACGGACCTGGGCGCCAGCCCGGTGCAGACGTTCCGCTTCGTCACGCTGCCGCTGATCCGCCCGGCCCTGCTCACCGGGCTGAGTTACAGCTTCGCCCGCAGCATGACCTCGGTGTCGACCATCGTCCTGCTGGTCACGCCGGAAACAAAGATCATCACTTCCCAGGTGCTCAGCGCCGCCAGTACCGGCAGGTACGGCGTGGCGTTCGCCTACTGCACCGTCCTGACCGCGATCGTCCTTGCCGGCTTCGGCCTGATCCGCCTCGTCGTCGGCGCGGGCGCGTCGCTGCACCGCACCGCGAAAACCGAAAGGCAGAAGGAGCAATGACCGTGGCCGCACCTGACCTGGCAGTATCCGCGACCCGTGAGGCCGGCACCGGGCGCCTCCAGCTGGAATCACTGACCAAGCGGTTCAACGGGCGTACCGGCGTGGTGACCGCGGTGGACCGGGTGGACCTCGACGTGCAGCCCGGGGAGTTCATCACCCTGCTGGGCCCTTCCGGTTGCGGCAAGACCACCACCCTGCGGATGGTGGCCGGGTTCGAGGACGCCTCCGGCGGCCGCATCCTGCTCGACGGCAAGGACATCGACAACCTGCCGCCACAGCGGCGACCGATGGCCATGGTGTTCCAGAGCTACGCGCTGTTTCCGCACCTGACCGTCGCCCAGAACATCGCCTACGGCCTCAGGCTGCAACGCAAGCGCAAGGACGAGATCGCCGCCGCGATGCGGATGGCGGTCACCAGCATGAACCTGGTCGGGCTGGAGGACCGCAGCCCGCACGAGCTTTCCGGTGGGCAGCAGCAGCGCGTGGCGCTCGCCCGGGCGCTGGTCGTGCAGCCCAAGGTGCTGCTGTTCGACGAGCCCTTGTCCAATCTGGACGCCAAACTGCGCAACGCGATGCGGGCCGAGATCCGTCGCATTCAGAAGATGTTCGGCATCACCAGCATCTACGTCACCCATGATCAGGACGAGGCGATGAGCATGTCCGACCGGATCGTGGTGATGAACAAGGGCAAGGTCGAACAGGTCGCCAACCCCGGCGAGATCTATGCCCGACCCGCCAGTGTCTTCGTCGCCGACTTCATCGGCCGGGCGAACTTCCTGGAGGCGGTACCGGAGCGGGTCAGCGACGGAACGGCCACGATCACCGTCCTGGGCCGCCAGGTCACCGTGGCCGCCCATCCGAAGATCGCCACCAGCACGCAGGCGGTCTATCTGATGGTGCGGCCGGAGACGGCCCACCTCGAGCCGGTCACCGACGGTGGTACCGGGATCGGTGTCGTGCTGCGGTCCACCTTCCACGGGCCCAGCATCGACTACGAGGTGGAGACCACCGGCGGAACGATCACGGTCACCGAGCCCGGGGTCGATCCACGCGAGGCGCTCGACGAAGGGGTCGTCGTCAACGTGACCTTCGACCCTGTCCGGGCCTACCTGCTGAACCGAGACTGAGAAGACCTGGCGCAGGTGCTCACGATCTGGGGTCGCGCCGTGGCCGGGCCGGCGTTGATCGTGAACCGCGTCGAAGCCTAGGATTTCCGAATGTGTCGCTCCCGCAGTCGGCGCCGAAACCTCATCAGCTGCGCTGGGACGATCAACCCGCCCGCCACTGCGAATGGGACGATTACCAGATAGTCGAACCACCGCCAGATCGGTGCGCCCACCTCCCGGATGGTGGTTGGATGATGCGGATCGTAGAGGACGTGTATCACATCGTCAGTGCTCGGTCGTTTCACGGGGTTGTCTATAAGGGCGGCCTTGCCGACCGGGCCGCTCAAATAGACCACATTGAGGCTCGGTGACCGTCCCTCGTAGTTCGTGCGCACGACGCGGGCTTCGCCGATCTCGCCGCGGTTGCTCAGCGCGAGGTTCTCCCACACCTGCCACCCGAGAGCCGCGATGAACACGGCGGTGAGAAGAGAGGTGGCCAGAAGCCACACGCCGGCAGACACTGCTGTCTTTCCCTCACCCTGTATCCATCCGAGAACGACCTTCTCGTAACGCGACGGGCGGCCAACGGGGTCTGCGCCTGAAGTCATCCGAACTCCTCCCATACTGGCCGGCCCCCTCCCGTCGGACCACGATGCCTGGAGTGCGTCCTCGCTGCCGACGCACGCTAATCCTATGACGTTGCCGGCACCCGTCCCGAGATCGCGGGCACGTCCTGCTCCGAGCACCTGATCCCGGGAATCGATTGCGTCTTCTGGGGACGCGTCGGTCGGGTGGACGATCAGCGCCGGTTCCGCCGGTAACCGCGGACGTGGTCACCGTGAGACGCGCCGACTCCAGCGGGCCAACACCCACAGCGCCACCATGTCCACCGCGAGGGCCGAGACCGCGGCGAACTGGTTGACGGTGAACTTGAAGACCTGACCGACGAGCAGGTCGGTCAGCAACGCGAGTCTCAGCCACCGGATGCCGGTCGCGCGGTCGACACGCAGCGCTGCCGCACCCCGGATGCTCAACAGCACCGTACACACCGCCGCACTGATGACCACCAGGTCGGCTCGGCGCTCCCCGGCATGGTCGAGGTCGCCGGTGACGGATTCGGCCACCGCACCGACGATCGTCAGCGTGGGCAGCATGACGAGATAGCACGCCGTCACCGCCAAGGTCCACGACGGTCGGAGCAGTGTGTCCAGCCGAGCGCGCAGCCGGTCGGCTGCGGCGCGCCAGCGGTCGACGCGCCGCGGTTCGGCGTCGGGCACCGCGTTGAGCAACCGGACCAGCGCGCGGTCGACATCGCGCTCCGATCCTGTCACCAGCTCGATGGCCTCCACCCGCTGCCGTGTCGTCAGCCCCGAGATGACTCCGATCAGCGCGGTGTTGGCCGCGTCGGCGCGCCGCTCGTCCACCGTGCGGTCGACCGGCCCGCGTAGCCACTGCGTTAGGACGACCAGCACGGCGAACGTGAGGTAGATGATGCCGGCGGCAGGCCGGTAGAAGTAGTCCGTCTCTTCGGTGATGAACTTGCCCACCTCGTCGACGAACAGTCCGAACCCCACCCCGCCGAGCATGGCGCTGCAGATCCGCGCGGCCCGGCCCAGGAAGGCCAGCGCGACGCCGAGCGCTACCGTCATGAGCAGGCCGCCCCACAACACGTGGGCGATGTGCAGGCTCCCGCCGGCAATCTTGGGATATCCGGTCGCCGCCAGGTATGCCCGGGTGAGCAGGACCGTACTGATACCGCAGAGCACGAACGCCTGCAGGTAGGCCGCGGCGCTGCCGGCGCGGACGAACCCCGGTGGTTGCGAGACCATGTGATCAACGATATTCCGGATCGGTGCCGTCCTGTCCCATTCCACCGGGACGCAGGTCAGGCGCGGGTGAACTCCATGATCCAGTTGGATTCCCACGTGTGCCCGCCGTCGACGGAGAACTCCTGCTCCCAGCGCGCCGAGGTAGGGGTGATGTCCGACCAGATGAAATGCGCCCTGATCGGCCTTCCTTCGTGCGTGTCGTCGCCGTAGAAGTCGCCGCGGCCATCGGTGAAGGTGCCGACCACCGGCGGGTAGAGCAGGCCGGTGCGGCTGCTCGCCCAGTAGATCGACCACTCCTTGCGTTCGACGTCGAACAATCGCAGCGTGTAGCCGCGGCTGCCCAGCGTCGGGAAGACGATCTCCTCGGTGTTGCCGCCACCTTCAAAGATGCCCTGGCAGGTCACTGTGCTCGGGAAATGGTCCCACTCGTCGCTGCCGACAAAGAGCGTCCTGAGGCGCCGGTTGGCCACGTTCCACGAGCCGATGAGGAAGTCGAAGTCGTTCATGCGGGCGATCATGAGGCGCTACCCCTGACACCTTCTGTCAGTGGTCTGGAAGACTGTCTCGGTGCGTGCCAGTCGATTGCTGTCCCTGCTGCTGTTGCTGCAGAACCGCGGGCGGATGAGCGCCGCACAGCTCGCCACGGAGCTCGGCGTCACCGCCCGGACCGTCTACCGCGACGTCGAGGCGCTGGCCGCGGCGGGCGTGCCGATCTACGCCGAGCAGGGACCCACCGGCGGGTACCAGCTGATGGACGGCTACCGAACCCGGTTGACCGGGCTGACCGCCGACGAGGCCGAGTCGCTGTTCCTGACCGGCATGCCGCAGCCGGCCGCCGAACTGGGACTCGGTGCCCAGGCGGCCGCCGCCGAGCTGAAGTTGATGGCAGCGCTGCCCACCCCGTATCGGGAGGCGTCGACACGGATCCGGCAGCGCTTCCACCTCGACGCGCCGGGCTGGTACCGGGAGCCGGACGCCGTGCCACACCTACTCGCCGTCGCGGAGGCGCTATGGCAGGACCAGGTCATCGAGGTCCGGTACCGTCGCTGGGCACCTCGGCCCGGTGTGGTCGGCCGCCGGCTGCACCCGCTGGGACTCGTCCTCAAGGCGGGAGTCTGGTATCTGATCGCCGCCGGACGCGATGAGCCGCGCACCTACCGGGTCTCCGCCATCGTCGAGCTGCAGCGGCTGCCGGAGAACTTCACCCGCCCCGACGGCTTCGACCTGGCCAAGTTCTGGCAGGCACACGTCGAACGGTACGAGCGGGCCGAAACGGCCGAGGTCGCCGTGGTGCGCCTGTCGCCCGCCGGGATCGCCGCCCTACCCGACATCCTCGGCCCGAGGGCCGGCCGGCTGGCGACGCGCACCCTCACACCCGCCGACCCGGACGGCTGGCGACGCGTCACCATCCCGCTGGAAAGTGTGGACCACGCCGCTGCCGGCTTGCTCCGGCTCGGCGCGGACGCGCAGGCACTCGCCCCTCCCGAGCTGGTCGAGCGCATCACCGCAACGATCCGGGCGCTGACCCGGCTGTACCCGACGACGTCGAAGGATTGACATGACCGAGGGAGCCGCCCGTACGGCAGACCCTGCGCCGGACTTCTCCGTTCGAGAAGCCACAGCAGCCGACGCGCCATGGATTGCAGACCTTGCGTTCGATCGGGATTCGCGGGCGCTACCCCAGCTGGTCGCGGCGGCGTGTCAGGTAGGCGGTCTCGGCGGTGTTGCCCGCGAACTCGATGGCTTTGTCGTACGCCGCGCGTGACTGCTGACTGCGGCCCAGCCGGCGCAGCAGGTCGGCGCGGGTCGCATGATAGGCGTGATAGTCGGCCAGCTTGTCCTCAAGACGGTCGGCGGCTGTCAATGCCACCTCGGGGCCGTCGAGCTCGGCGACCGCGATGGCCCGGTTGAGGGCGATGATCGGTGACGGGTCGAGGCGGACGAGCTGGTCGTAGAGGGCGACGACCTGTGACCAGTCGGTGTCGCGAATGTCGCGGGCGGAGGTGTGCACGGCGTTGATCGCCGCGAGGACCTGGTAGCGACCCGGAGCCACTCCGGTGGCGGCTACGGTGGCCAGGCGCTCGCGCACCAGCCGATGACCCTCGGCGACCAGCGCCGCGTCCCAGGCCCCGCGGTCCTGCTCGTCGAGGGTGACCAGTTCGCCGCTACTCGAAACGCGGGCGGTGCGGCGGGCCTCGGTGAGGAACATCAGCGCCAGCAGCCCGGCCACCTCACCGTCCTGCGGCAGGAGGGCACGGATCAGGCGAGTTCGGGGCGCCCTTCGTGGGCGGCCGCTCACCCCTGCAACGAACACCGCTGCCCCGATCCGACACCGCCCCCGGACTTCTTTCAAGATTTTCTGGTACGCCGGTGGGCGTGTACGGGATGTTCTCGGCGACCCTGCCACCGTTGAGACGGCGGCCGTCCCATCAGGGACGGCCGCCGCCTCTTTCTTTCTACCCAACCCGAGGAACGTTGTTAGGGGAGGGTCCACCGCTGGTTGGCGCCGGCGAAGCAGTCCCAGATCTGCAGCCGCGCACCGTCGGCTGAGGTGTTGCCGGTGACGTCGAGGCACTTGTTCGACACCGGGTTGCGCAGTGTGTTGTTGCCGGTGTTGTACTGCCAGACCTGGGCGCCGGAGCCGTTGCAGTCCAAGAGCTGGATCTTGGTGCCGTTGGCGGTGCTGGCGCTGGTCACGTCCATGCACTTGCCGAGGGCCCGCAGGGTGCCGTCACCGGCGACGGTCCAGTTCTGGGCGTTGGTGCCGTTGCAGGTGTACAGCTGGATCGCCGCCCCGTTGGCGGTGGAGGCCCCGGCGATGTCGATGCACTTGCCGGCCAGGCCGGTGATGCGGCCGGTGCGGCCGGTCGGGGGCTGGCTGGTCGGGGGCTGGGTGGTGCCGCCGGTCGCGGTCTGGTAGGCGGCGTTGATCAGTGAGTTGGCGCCGGCGGCGTCCTGGGACAGTTCCCAGAACATGATGCCGCCGCCGTTGGTCATGGCCCACTGGGTCTTGCGGCGTACCGTGGTCAGGCTGTTGTAGCACTCGTTGGAGCCGTTGACGGTGGTGCAGTCCCGGTTGGCGTTGGCCGGGTCGCGGGAGACCAGGTCGGCGAAGGTGTAGTAGCCGGGCCGGGAGTAGATCGGCACGCCGATGACGGCCTTGCTGGCCGGCAGGCCGCGGCCTTTCCAGAAGTTGACCGCGTTGACGGACCAGTCGTAGCTGGAGTGCGGGTTGCCGCCGTCGTAGGTCATGATGTTGAGCCAGTCGACGTAGCCGAACACGGCCGGCTGGACGCCGTTGGCGGTGCCGCCCTCGGAGACCACGGCGGCGGTGAGCAGCTTGCCCCGGCTGTGCATCGCGGTGCTCAGCTGCGACATGAGGGCCGTGTAGTTGTTGCCGGAAGCGCCCGGGTCCGGGTACTCCCAGTCGATGTCGACACCGTCGAGGTTGTACTGGTTGATCAGGTTGACGACGTTGTTGACGAACGCGGTCCGCGCGGTGGCGTTGCCGGCGAGGGCCTCGAACGCCGAGTCGTTGCCGTCGTTCCAGCCGCCGATCGAGATCGACACCTTGACGTTCTGGGCGTGGCCCAGCGACACGATCGACTGCAGCTTCGCCGGGTTGGGCAGGCCCTGCAGGCTGCCGTTGCTGTTGGGCAGCACAAACGCGTAGTTGATGTGGGTGAGCTTGTCGTACGGGATGGCGTTGGCGCTACCGGCCCAGGACGGCATGTAGCCGATGTTCTTGAAGCCGTTGGGCAGCACCGCCGCATCAGCCGAAGGCTGGACGGCAAGAGCGACGAACGCGCCCGCGGCCGCCGTAGCGACCGCGAGAGCCCCGGCCACAAGGGCCGAACGGCGTGACCGGTGACGTCCGGGACGGGCGGCCCCGGACTCCGACGGGGAGGACATGAGTGCTCCTTCGAGTGGGTCGGACCGGCGCACGGGATGGGTTGGGTGGGCCCTGGTCGGCTCGGCCGTCGTCCGGTGGGAACGGATGGCTGGGGTTGGCCGGGTCGGCCTACGCCGGTGCGATGATAGGTGTCGTAACGATAGGAAAGTTAACTAATAGTTGTCAATAGAGTGGCTGTCGACTGATGCGAGTCGCGTATTGACTGCTAGACGGGTTGCCGCATAGCCTCCGGTGGATCTGTTAAGCAACTTCACAGATCTTCCCGCGCCCCCGGACCCCAGTCGCCTCAGTGCCCGCGTGGGTGCCTCGCCGAGAAGGGACCGCCCATGGGAGGTATGCAAATGCAGAGACTCAGGTCGTTGGCCTCCGCCGCGCTGGTCGCAGCGATGGTCGCGACCGGCCTGCTCGTGCTGTCGGTGCCCCGCGCCGCGCAAGCCGCCGGTGCCCAGGTCGTGCAATGGAACCCGAACGGCGGCACCAACCAGCAATGGCAGCTCGTGCCGGCCACGGCCGGCGATCTTCCCGAGTGAGAAAATTGCTCCCGTGCATGGGGATGGCCTGCCAGGCTGCGGATCGTGACCAACCACGACGTGCAGGTGCTGCAACCGGTGACCGTGATCCGTGACCACAAGGTCCGCGCGGCGGGACGCCGCCTCGACGACGTGATCGTCTACGACTGGGGCTTCGCGCTGAACGGCAGGCACTACGAGCAGCGCAGCTATGTGCTGCTCGACGACGGATTCCAGATCAACCAGCCCGTGATCTTTCCCGACGCACAACAGGGATGGTGGTACTGCGATCTGGTACGAGTGACCGACAACGGCGACGAGGTGATCGTGGAGGACCTCTGGATCGACGTCATCGTCGGCCCTCCCGATCACCCCTATCGCGTGCTCGACCTCGACGAATACGCCACCGCTGCCGCACGCGGCGAACTGAGTCCCGTCGAAGCCGCCGACGGGCTCGTCCGCACCCAGCGCTTCCTGGATCGCCGGCTCAACCGGCGCCACGAGGTCCTGCGCACCTGGCCCGACTTCCCGCCCGAGGCCGTCACCGTGCTGTCGAGCATCGCCTTCGAACCAGCCTGGTCCATCCTCAGCCCCGGTCAGGCATGAGCCAGCCGACGTCCTTCAACTCCGCGCGATCGAATCGACCGACACCGTCCCGGCCAAAGGGGAGGCGGCCGAAACGGGGAAGCACGGCCGCTATTCTCGGTTGATGCCATGGATCTCCCGCCGGCTGGCGTTCTCCACCCTCGGCTGCCCCGGGATGCCGCTGCACGACGTTGCCGCGCTGGCGCTGGGCGCCGGGTGGCGTGGCCTCGAACTGCGCTCGGCCCCTGACGAACCCGTCCACGTCGGACTGTCCGAGGCCGGACGGCGAGCGGCCCTCGACGCCCTGGACGGTCTGTCCACACTCTGTGTCGCCTCCTACGTCAAGATCGCCAGTGGTCAGCGCAGCGACGAGCAGTGCGTCGCCGACCTGCTCGCTGAGGCCGGCCTTGCCGCCGATCTGGGGGCCCGGGCGGTCCGTGTGTTCCCCGGTGGCGACGACGAGCACGCCGACGCCCGAGCGATCGCGCGGCTTCGTGCCGCCGCGCCGAGGTTGCCCAGTGGGGTGGAGATCTGGCTGGAGACGCACGACTCGCATCCGCGCGGCGAGGACCTGCGACGGATCCTGTCGCAGGTGCACGACCCCCGGGTCCGGGCGATCTGGGATGTCAGGCACCCGTGGGCCGGGGGCGAGTCGGTGGCCGACACCGCGCGGGCGCTGGCTCCCTGGCTCGCGCACGTCCAGCTGAAGGACTCCGCGGACGCCGACCGCACGCCGTTGCTGCTGGGCACCGGCGCCGTGCCGCTGCGCGAGATCCTGCACACGCTGCGGGCCGATGGCTACGACGGCTGGTACAGCCTCGAGTGGGAACGCAAGTGGCATCCAGGCATCGTTCCCTTGGCCGATGCGCTGATCGCGGGGCGCGACTGGCTCGCCACGCTCGACACCGCTGTTTAGCGCGCGCCTGTCCGCACCTCGAGGCGAGCGGCGCCATCGCGCAGCGCGGTCATGGTCTCGTCGTCGAGCCGTGGTGGCTCGTCGCCGAGGTACACGGCGGTGCGGAGGCGGTGCTCGCCCGGAGGGTGGTCGGAGCGAAGCATGGGCAGGACCGTGCGTGGGTGCAGCACGTTCGTGCCGGCGATGGGCGCGACGAGCTCGCCGGTCCGGACGCGGTCAGTGTCGAGGTCGAGGATGACGCTGTTCAGCCCGTCGGCTGCGGCACCGCACGTGCCGACGTCGCCGGTGCTGCGAAGCGTTGCCGCATCCTGGCCCAGCGCGGTCCACGGCAGGCTGAAGGCACCCTCGGCGCCGGTCAACGCCCGGCCGGTGGTGAGCCGATGCAGCCGGAGGTGCCAGCCGTCGCGGAACGGCGCAAGGTATGTCTGCACGGTCACGTCCGCCCACGGCGACCACCTGGTCCAGACGACGTGCCCGTCGATGCGCGACTCGTCCACCTCTTCGCGGGCCCGCCAGCGCCGCCCGGCGTCGTCGCTGAGCGCCAGCATGCTGTCAAAGGCGCCGGCGGCGAGACTCCGGTCGCCGGCGGGGACGCTGAACCCGGCCCGGGTGGAGTAGGCGAACTTGGCGTACTTCGCGGCGCCGCCGCGTGCCCAGTCGCGCCACCCCTGCCCGTTGAGCAGCACCACGTCCCCGCGATGCCGGCTGATGACGACCCGCGGCGCGACTTGTACGCTCACCGCGTCCGCGGGCCCGGCTTCCGCGGTGGTTGCGCTGCTCCAGAAGGGATGCTCGGTCGGCAACGCCAGGGGGAGGAAGAACTTGGTCGACCAGTACGGCGAGCCGGCGCCGAGATACTGCTCCACGATCGAGCTGTTCGGATAGCCGTAGCCGACGGTGAGCAGCCCGTCCTCGCTGGCGATCGGCCGTCGCCACCACCATGCCAGGTGCCGGTCGGCCAGGGCGCGGATGCGTTGCCAGGGCAGCGCCGGCAGGTCGGCGAAGGCCAGCGCGCCCCAGAACGCACCCTGCGCGAAGCGGTACCCGAGGCTGCGTCCGAACGGGACGGACGAGCCGTCGGCGGCGAACCAGTGCTGGAACTGCTCGGCGAAGCGGCGGCTGCGCTCGGTCAGCCGCTCCGCCCGCTCCGGCTCGAACGCGTCGAGCCCGGCCATCACCAGGCCGTACCAGTGGAACGCGAACGGGTTGTAGTAGTCGCGCCCGCCGCCGTCCCCGTCGCTGTACCAGCCGTCGGACAGCGCGAACCGCTCCAGGCGGTCGAGGTGTGCCTTCCGCCGGGTCGCGTCGGTGGCGATGCCGAGCCGCTCCAGGCCGAGCCCGGCCAGCACCGGGAAGAAGTGCCAGTTGTTGTCGTGCGGCGTCGCCTGCGTTGCGGCGCTGAGCCAGCGCACCAACACGTCGCGGTCCCGGCCGGTCAGCGGATCCCAGAGCTCCCGCGGCGCGATCGCGAGTGCGTAGCCGATCGCCGCGGACTCGACGAGGCGTTGGCCGCCCGGCGGCCCGGCATACCAGTCGTGCCGCGGGTTGAGCGCTGCGAGGAGGCTGCGCCGGACGTCGTGCCACTGCTCGTCGGCGCGGCCACCGCCGGCCGCGTGCGCGGCGAGACCCCACAGCGGCCGCGCCACCAGCTCGAGCCAGGTCGCCCCCGGGTCGTTCGAGGAGGCGCTGACCGGCTGGCGGTCCGGCCCGAGGGCCGCGAGCCGGGTGGCCGGTGCGGTCACCGCCAGCAGCGCGTGCGCCCATCCGTCGTGAGTGTCGGTCGGATCCGTGGACAGCGTTCCGTGAAGTTGCGCCAGCGTGGACACTTTACGGAGCGTAGGTCTATGGTAAAGCTTTTCGCAAGCGTTTCTGTCCGACCCCGACCACGGGAAGGTGCTGGTTGAACAAGCGGCCAAGCATTAAGGATGTCGCCGCGCGAGCCGGCGTCTCGATGGCCACCGTGTCCCGGGTGCTCTCCGGCAACTACCCGGTCGCGGACGAGACCCGCCAGCGGGTCCAGCGTGCGGTGCACGAGCTGGACTACGTGGTGAACGCCCATGCCCGGGCCCTGCACGGGGCGACCTCGAAGGTGGTCGCGCTCGTCGTCGCCGAGGTCACCACCCCGTTTTTCGCCCGCATCGCCGCCGGTGTCGAGGAGCAGGCAACCGAGGCCCACCGGCTCTGCCTGGTCTGCACCACCCACGCCGATCCCGACCGGGAACTCGAGGTGGTGCGGCTGATGCGGGAGCAGCGGGCCGACGCCGTCATCCTGGCCGGCGGGGTGGTGGAGAACGACGACTACCGCGAGCGGATGCGCCAGTACGCCCAAGGATTGGAGGACGCCGGCAGCCGTCTGGTCCTGTGTGCCCGGCCGTCGTTGGGCCCGGACTTCCCGGCGATCACCGTCGAGTACGAGAACGTCGGCGGGGCGCACGCGGCCACCACGCATCTGCTGACGGCGGGCCACCGCAACATCCTCATGATTGCCGGACCCGCCGGGCTGACCACCTCCGACCAGCGCGTCGAGGGCTATCGCACGGCCTTGACGGCGTACGGGCAGCCGGTCGACCCGGCGCTGATCAGCCACGGGCACTGGGACCGTGAGGGCGGCTACCGGCGGACGCGGGCGCTGCTCGCCTCGGGCGCGGAGTTCACCGCCGTCTTCGCGGGCAATGACGGCGTCGCGGCCGGCGCGATGGCGGCGCTGCGCGAAGTCGGGCGGCGCATTCCCGACGACGTCTCGATCGTCGGCTATGACGACGTCCCCAGCGCGGTCGACTTCAACCCACCGCTGACGACCGTGCGGGTTCCGCAGGAGGAGCTGGGCCGAACCGCGGTGAAGCTGGCGACGCAGCGTTCCAGCGAGGTGTCCGGGCGCGAACACGTGATGCTCGGGACCCACGTGGTGGTGCGCGGTTCGGTCCGCCAGATCGGCGCCTGATTCGCGCCGGGCGCGTCGCGGCATGGCCGCTCGTCGCCCGGCGCGAATCCCCCTTCCACCCCGACTTAGCCGGCGTGCTCCTTGGCGTACTCCTCGGCCATCTTGTCGCCGCCGTCGTCACGCCATTTCTTGATGACGGCGTCCCAGTTGGTCAGCGGCGTGCGCCCGGTCACGATGTCGTTGATGCCGTCGTTGAGCACCTTGTCGAGCGTGACGCCGCTGCGGCTGCGGGTGTCCGAGACCAGACCGGCGGCTGGGTCCTTCACCCCGAGGGGTACCGCCTTGGTCTCCCACGTGTGCAGCCGCTTGACCGAGTCGGCGTCGACGCCGGAGAAGTACAGCACCCGGGGCGCCTCGGCGAGATAGATGATCGGCAGGTTGACGTTGTTCTCGCCGTTGGCCCACAGCGGCGTGGGGGTCGGTGTGCCGTCCGCGGCCCGGGTGAAGTGAACGCCCTCCACGCCGAAGTGGGTGAGCTCGTACTCCTTGGTGCCGAACGGCGCGGCCAGGTAGTCCAGCACCCGCAGCAGCATCTGGATGCGTTCCGCCGGCGCCTTCTTCAGCACGGTGTAGCCGAAGTTGCCGGTGCCGGCGACGATGTACGGCCCGCTGCCGCCGGCCTTGTACGGCAGTGCGATATCCACGGGGTAGGCACCCTTGACGCCGATCACCGCGGGCTGGAACGCGGCCAGCCCGTCGGTCATGCTCTTGAAGGTGCCGTTGTTGAAGAAGGTCTTCGTGTCGGGGACGCTGAGGGACATGGTGTCCGGGTAGTAGGCACCGGCGGCGAAGAGCTCCCGGACGAAGGCCAGCGCGTCCTTGAACTCCGGCAAGGTCTCGGCCCTGATGAACTTGCCGCCGTCGACCTTCCAGTTGTTCGGGGCGCCGAACGCCGCGGCGTGGAACTGTCGCAGGCCGAACTGGTTGGCCTTCTGGGCGCCCAGGCCGTACTGCTTGTTCTTGCTCAGCGCCTTGACGGCGGTGGCGAACTCGTCCTTCGACCAGGTGCTGTCGTCGGCGCCGACCGAGGCGAAGGCGCTGCGGTCGATGAACATCGCAGAGGCCGGAAGCGGCCGCTCCAGCGGGATGCCGAAGATCCGGCCCTTGATCCGGCCCATGCCCTGCCAGGTGTACGGCGGCAGGTTGGCCAGGTTCGGGTAGGCCTTGATCTTGTCGCCGGCGAGGAAGTCCGACAGGTCGGCGCATTTGGCCGCCACGAACTCCTGCTCGCGCGGGAGCCGGTGGCCGCCGCCGATGCTGATGATGTCCGGCAGGTCGTCGCCCGCCGTCAGGGTGGCCATCTTCGCGTCGAAGTCCGCGTCCGGCACGAGGGTGAGTTCCAGATCGATGCCGAGTGCGTCGTTGATGGCCTTCCAGAGCTTGTTCTGGTCGGCCGGCTTCGGCGGCGTGCCGTACGTGATGGCCACGGCCTTGACCTTGGTCTTGTCGCCCGGCGTCGCCTTGACCGCGTTGACCAGGTTGCTCGGGTACTTCGTGTAGCCGGCCTGCACGCCCTCGGCGGTGCCGGGCAGGTCCGGAGTGGGGCCGGCGAAGGGCTGGTACGCCGGCCACGGGACCTTGTCGGTGCCCGCGTTGCTGACCGAGCCTCCGCCGCCGCCGTCTCCGCACGCGGCGAGCAGCGACGGCGCGGCGATCGCCGTCGCGCCCATCCCGATCGCACGCAGCAGCGAGCGTCTGGACAGTTCAGGGGATCGGGTCATGGGAAGGCTTCCTTTCTCTGGAGCCAGGCGCGAAGGGGGCGGGGGGTGCGCGGGCGTGGAGGGTCAGCTCTTGATGGCCCCGCTCAGCACGCCCTTGACGAAGAAGCGCTGGAGGAACGGGTAGACCAGGACGATCGGGATGGTGGCGAGCACCACGACCGCCATCCGCACGGTTTGCGGTGCGGACAGCAGGCCCGCCTCGCCCGCTGACGGGTCGGCGAGTTGCCCGCCGGCCAGCACGTAGGTGCGCAGCACGAGTTGCAGCGGCCATCTGGCCGGCTCGTCGATGTAGATGAGCGCGTTGAACCACGAGTTCCAGTACGAGACGGCGTAGAACAGTCCGACCACGGCGAGGACGGCACGGGAGAGCGGGATCGTTATCCGCCAGAGCATCGTCAGCTCGGACGCGCCGTCCATGCGCGCCGCCTCGTAGAGTTCCGCGGGCAGCGACTGGAAGAACCCGCGCATCACCACCAGGTTGAACGTGTTGACCAGCACCGGGGCGATGAGGGCCGCGTAGGAGTTGAGCAGCCCGGTCTCCTTGACCACCAGGTACGCCGGGATGATGCCGGGCGGGAAGAGGAACGTGAACAGCACCACCAGCATGATCGGCTTGCCGCCGAACACCGCCGGCCGGCTCAGCGCGTAGGCCAGCAGGACGGTCGCGGCGAGGCTGAGGGCCGTGCCGGCCACGGTCACGCCGAGGCTGACCACGGTGGCGCGGCCGACGATGCCGCCGGAGAGGATCTCCTTGTACGCGGCCAGGGACGGATGCTCGGGCCAGATGACCCAGCCGCCGTTGGCCACGACATCCGCCGGGTCGGCCAGGCTGGTGGATATGACCACGAGGAACGGGACCGCGACCAGGGCGAGCACGACCACGATCGCCACCGCCTTGGCGGTGCTGGTGAGCGGATGCGGAGCCTCCTGCCAGGCGGGACGCCCCGCGCCGCGCTTGGCGTCACGACGTTGGAGCTTCACTTGTACACCCCTGACTCACCCAACCGATGGGAGATCTTGTTCGCGGCATAGATGAGCGCCACGCCGACCACGCCCTTGAACAGCCCAGCGGCGGCGGCGAGTCCGAAGTCGCCGTCCTGGATGCCGTGGAAGTAGACGAAGGTGTCGATGATCTCGGCGGCGCGCGCGCCGACCGAGTCGCGCTGCAGCAGGATCTGCTCGAAACCGACCGAGAGGATCTCGCCGAGTCGCAGCACCAGCAACAACACGATCACCGGGCGGATCGCGGGCAGGGTCACGTGCCAGAAGCGGCGCCACGGGCTGGCGCCGTCGAGGGCGGACGCCTCGTACAACTGCTCGTCGACCTGGGTCAGCGCGGCCAGGAAGATGATCGTTCCCCAGCCGGTGTCCTTCCAGATGACCTGCGCGACGACCATCGGCTTGAAGGCGTCCGGGTTCCCGAGGATGTGCACGGTGTGCAGCCCGCTGTCGGCGAGAAATCCGTTGAGCACCCCGGTGGCGCCGAGCATCTGCTGGAACAGGGCGATCACGATCACCCACGAGACGAAGTGGGGCAGGTACACCACGCTCTGCACGAAGCGTTTGACCCTCGTATGGGTCAGGCTGTGCAGCAGCATCGCCAGCGCCAGCGGCGCGGGGAAGAAGAAGACGAGCTGCAGTACGGAGATCTCCAGCGTGTTGACGGTGGCACGCCAGAAGTCCGCGTCGCCGAACAGTCGCTCGAAGTTCTCCAGCCCGATCCATCGGCTTCCGGACAGGCCGAGGAACGGAACGTAGTCCAGGAAGGCCAGCACGCTGCCGAACAGGGCGCCGTAGTGGAAGATCGCGTAGTAGAGCAGCCCGGGGACCATGAATGCGACAAGGATCCGATCGCGCCGCCACCGTTGATACCAGGCGCGGCGCGGCCTGGTCGCCGATCCGGACCGGACCACCGCACCGCTGGCCGGCCTCGCCGCGTCGGGCTCGACCGTCCTTCCTCGGGTTTGCGCTGACACCTGCACCTCCTCGCCGACGAGCCTTGTGGCGCAGACCACATGACGCAAGCTAAAAGCTTTTCTACAGAAACGTCAAGCCCCCGACACGAGCCGGACACACATCTTTGCCCGAGTGGTACTTGAACTGGACTTCTTGGCTGGATAACGTTCACGTTCATCGCAGGAGACGTTTTCTACGGACGGAGACGCCGTGCACCATGCCGAGCGCCCTGTCGGGATGATCGCCATGTCCCGCTCGGTTACTTCCGCGGTGCTGCCAGGGGATCTCATGGCCCGCCTCGCGGGCGTCCTGCGGCTCGTCGGGACGGAGGCGGTGGAAACCTTCGACGATCCGGTGGTGCGCCGCGGCATGGAGACGGTCGAGGTCCTGATAACCGGCTGGTCCTGCCCACCGCTGACCGCGGAGGTGCTCGACGCCACGCCGAGGCTGCGGGCGGTGATGCACGCAGCCGGCTCGGTCAAGGCCCACGTGTGCCCGGAGGTGTTCGCCCGCGGGGTCGTCGTGTCCTCCGCCGCGGACGCCAACGCCGAACCCGTCGTGGACTTCACGCTCGCGGTCATCACGCTGGCGGGCAAGCGCGCGTTCGGGCTGGCACGGCAGTACGCGGCGGGCCGGTACGCACCCTTCGCACAGCGCATCGGCAACGACGGCCGGGTGGTCGGCGTCGTCGGCGCGTCGCGGATCGGCCGCCGGGTGATCGCCCGGCTGCGCGCCGCCGGCTATCAGGTGCTGGTCGCCGATCCCTACCTGGACCGGGCACGGGCCGCGGAGCTGGGCGCCGAGCTGACCGACCTCAACGAGCTGTGCCGCCGCAGCGACGTGGTGACGCTGCACGCGCCGCAGCTGCCGGAGACGCACCACCTCATCGACGAACGACGGCTGGCGTTGCTGCGGGACGGCGCCCTCGTGGTCAACACGGCGCGGGGCTCGGTGGTGGACACGGACGCGCTGACCCGAGCGTGCGCGAGCGGCCGGATCGACGCCTGCCTGGACGTCACCGACCCCGAGCCCCTACCCGCCGGCCACCCGCTGTTCGGGATGCCCAACGTCTGGATCACGCCGCACCTCGCCGGTGTGCAGGGCACCGAGGTGCGCCGGCTGGGCGAATTCGCCGTCGCCGAGGTCGAACGGTTCGTCGCCGGCGAGCCGCTCCGCGGTGCGGTCCGCGCGGACCAGCTCGGCCAGCTCGCCTGAGCGTCTCTGAAATCCTACGAAAGGTTTGGTCGCGGCACTGTTCCAGTGTGTGGTGGTGTTGCTGTCACATGCTGATGGAATCCGCGGCTGGCCCGCCGGTCGCGGTTGCGACGGCGTCGTAGGTTCGTGTGCGGCACCTGACCTGTGATGGTGCTGGGGGTCTGGGGTGTCCGTCCCGCCGGACGCTGACCGGCGGCTGCCGGGGCGGGAGTCTCACGTCGCGAGGGCGTGAGAGGGGTGGTGGTGGTTCCGCCCGGAACGCGGCGGTCCCGGGAGGTCTTGGCGATCCGCCGGACCGGCCCGTCGACGGTCTTGATGGTGCGGATCGTGCCGGTCTTGCGGTGCCGGCGGGCATGGGTCTGGCCGAGCAGCCCCCGTGCGGCGATCCGTTCAGCGGCGGCGTGGTCGCGGTCCAGGGACAGCCCGCACGCGCAGACCGACCATTGTGGCCCGTGGTGGCGGGCCGGTCGGGGGCTTTCACATGACGGAACCCGGGCCGCTGCGAGGGGTCGGCTTTGACGGCGGCGCTGGTGTGCCGGTTGCAGCGTGGGCAGCCGGCGGAGGTGCCGCGGGCAGGGACGGTGACCACCGCGATGCCTTCGACCACGGCCAGGTGGGTGAGTGCGGCGAAGACGAGTCCGCGGACATGTCCGCCGAGGCGGCGGTTCATCGTCCGGCCCAGTCCGCGGGTCTGCATCGAGGTGAGGTCTTCGATGTAGATGACGGTGGCTCGGGCGGCGGCGGCGTGGTCGACGGTCCAGCGGGCCGCCGCCCACGCGAGACTCTTGCCCAGATGCCGGATCCGGGCACACACCCGGTCGTGTTCGGCCGCGAGCCGGTCTCGCTTCGCCGTCAGCGCGGGGTCTTCGCGGTTGGTGAGGAGGCGGTCGTAGTGGTCGAGGCGGGTTCTGGTCTTCTCCCGGATGGTGCGCAGGCGGAGGAGTTTCGCCGAGGCGCCGGTCGCGTCGAAGAAGAGGGGCTTGCGGCGGTGGTGACCCTGGCCCGGCCGGCTCGGTCGGTGCCGAGGCGGGCGGTGGTGGCGGTGAGGATCTGCCCCGACGTGTACGGCGGCGCTTCGGCCTGCGCGATCGAGACCGGAAGCCGGCCACGCGCGGCGAGGAATCCAGCGACCTGCCGGGTACGGTTGCGGGCCTCGACCTTCGTCATGGCCTCGGGCCCGGCGGCCCACAGCGCCTTGCACTCCGCGTCGGTGCGACGCTGCGGGTTGTCCGGCCACGAGGTGACGACCGCGCGGAGCAACGCGTCGCGGTGCAGGGCGAGACGCAACAGCCTCGCGGCGTGTTCCTCCGCCATCCTGCGGACCCGATCCGACACGACGACGTTCACGGGCGGGGTGCTCGCCCAGCCGAGTCGGCGCAACGCCATCCAGCCTTTGCCCGGCAACGGTTCCCGGTCTGGTCGACTCCCGCGGCGAGCGCGGCGAGCGACTCGACCGTCCAATGCCCGGCGACCAGCCGGGCAGTCATGTCCTGCACGATCGAGGACAACCAGCCAACCCGCTCCGCGACCGCATCCGCGTTCAACAACCGGCCGGTCGCCTCGACCACCCCACGATGCGCGGTACACGTCGCGGTCGCGGTGACCGTCGCCGTCACCGGACGCTGTCCAAGCGATCCGATGCCCGGCCCAGAAGCCGGGCACACGCTTCGCGAGAGCGAATGCCGTACATCCGCCCGGCGAACGCCGCGACCAGACTCATGAACCGGAACCGCCTCCAGGGCGTTCGGGAATCGGGGCGGTGGGATCGCGGAACCGCACCGACTGCTCGACGAGGGCGCGGTGGAGCTCACGGACCGCGTCCGGCATGCGGGACGCGCGGCGGCTCTGCAGCAGTAGGCGTACGTGGGTGTCGGGCACGTCGAGGGGGCGAGTGGTGATCGCGCCGTACCGCTCCAGGGGGTCGCCGATGATGCTGTAGTCGGGCAGCACGGTGACGCCGAGTCCTTCGGAGACCATGAGCTTGCCCATCTCCGCGCCGTCGGTGGAGTAACTGGAGGGTGGGATCCGGCCGCCGAAGAGTCGGTAGACGTACCGATGCATGAGATAGCCCGCCCGCATGAGGATGAGCGGTCCGGTCAACAGGTCCTCGGGGGTGAGCGCGGTCCGCCGGGCCAATGGGCTGCCGGTGGCGACGCACGCGACGATCCTGCCTTGCAGCAGCACCGTGCTGTCCAGATCATGCGGGGGATCGTCGGCGTCCAGGACGTTGACCAGCCCCAGGTCGAGGGATCCTTCGAGGAGCAGCCGGTGAATATCCGCCTGCTGCGCAGGGAGCACCTCCACGCGGGTCTCGGGATGGTGCCGCACGAAGGATCGGAGTGCCGGGGCGAGGAGTGAGACGGTGGCGGCGTTGACCGTCCCGAGCCGGACCATGACCTTGCTCTGATGCTGCTGGTCGGCTGCCCGAAGGAGCCGGTCGACCGCTTCCAGGACTCCGGTGACGTACGGCAGCAGGTCCCTCCCGTCGGCGCTGAGGCTGGCCCCGGACCGCCGACGATCGAGCAGCTGCACCGACAGCTCGCGCTCCAGGTTGCGGATGGTCTCGCTGAGCGCCGGCTGAGAGACGTGCAGCTCAAGCGCCGCCTGACGGAGCGATCCGAGCCGGGTGACCGCCGCAAGGTACTCGAGCTGTTCGATCCGCACGGTGTACCTCCAGGTTCAAGGGTTTGCCTATCGGCCTGCCGCCTACGCCGATTTGACGGCGCGCGAGACCGGGCCAATACTCGACTATATCCATCAGATTAGTAGGAAAAAAAATCGCTGGTAGAGGGCCTCATCGCACGAAAACCACTCAACTCGATCACGGTGAGTGGCGTCGGGTGGTGTGGCGCGATGTCCGTCTGTCGCAAGGCGGTATGTCGATTTGCGCGATCACGACCTGCCGCCCGAGTGCTTGGAGCCCGCCATGACTGATTCCCTCGCACCGCCGATATCTCCGACTCGCCGGCTACGCACTGTGTTCGGCACGTTCCCCAGCGGTGTGACTGCACTGGCGGCACAGCTTGACGGTGACCCGGTTGGCATCGCCGCCAGCTCATTCACATCTGTGTCGCTCGACCCGCCGTTGGCGTCGGTGTGCGTGGCGGCTTCCTCGACCACGTGGCCGATCCTGTCGAGGGCGCCCTATCTCGGGGTGAGCGTTTTGGGCGAGGCGCACGAGGACGCCTGCCGACAGCTGGCAGCCAAGGACGGCGATCGCTTCGCGGGTCTGGCCTGGCGCGTCACCGGGGAGGGCGCGATTTTGCTGGAGGATGCCAGCGCCTGGTTCGTCTGCAGGATCGAGCAGTGCCTCGTCGCCGGGGACCACCAGATCGTCGTGCTCGGCATCCACGACTACGCCGGCGACCCGTCCATCCCGCCGCTGGTGTTTCACCGCGGGGCCTTCCGGAGGCTGCGGTGACGCACGAGGAGGACGCGGTGCCGCACGAGGAGGACGCGGTGCAAATCGCCGCGCGGTTCGCTGCTGGCCTCGCCCGTGGCGCCGCCGAGCGTGACCGTGACCGGATCCTGCCGCACGCAGAGGTCGGCCGCATGTCAGCGGCAGGCCTGTTCTCCCTGACGGTGCCGCGCCGTTTCGGCGGCCCCGACGTCGGCGTCCCGTCCCTGGTGGAGGTCTTCCGCCTGATTGCCCAGGCGGACCCGAGCATTGCGCAGATCCCGCACAGCCACTACGTCTTTTTGGAGGCGCTGCGCCTGCAGGGCACCGAGGCTCAGCAGCGCCGGTTCTTCCGCGAAGTGCTGGCCGGCCGCCGGTTGGCCAACGCCCAGTCCGAACGTGGGAGCCGGACCATCGCCGAGGACACCACGACGCTGACCCCGGTCGGAGCTGGCGGCTACGTCTTGGACGGCGAGAAGTTCTACGCCACCGGTTCACTGTTCGCCGACTGGCTCGCCGTGCGTGCGGTGCTGCCCGGAGCCGAGCGCGCCAAGGCGGTGGCATTCGTACCCGCCAACGCACCCGGTGTCACGATCGTGGACGACTGGGACGGCTTGGGCCAGCGCACGACCGGCAGCGGCACCGTGCGCCTTGCGGGCGTGGCCGTTCCCGCCGACGCCGTCGTGCCATACACCCCGATTTTTGCCCGGCCCACGTCTTACGGCGCGTTCGCGCAGGTTCTGCACGCCGCCTTGGACGCCGGAATCGCCCGCGCCGCGCTCGACGTTGCGGTTGAGCACGTCAAGCGGGCACGCCCCTGGTTCGAAAGTGGTGCCGACCGGGCCGCCGGCGATCCGCTGCTTGTCCAGCAGGCGGGCGAGGCCGAGATCACTGTGCGCGCCGCCGAGGCGCTGCTGCGCGAGGCGGCGCACGCGGTGGACGTCGCCCGCACCGACCCCACCGAGGACTCCACCGCCCACGCTTCGGTCGCGACGGCCGTCGCGAAGGTCGCCACCGCCCGCGCCGCGGTGGACGCATCCTCGGCACTGTTCGAGCTCGCCGGAACCCGCTCGGCACTGGACGCCCTCAACCTTTCGCGCTTCTGGCGCGACGCGCGCACCCACACCCTGCACGACCCGGGCCGCTGGAAGGTCCAGCACATCGGCCGCTGGCTGCTCGACCGGACCCCGCCGCCCAGACACGGCCTGCTCTGAGGAGAACGATCATGAGTCTGAAATTCCACTGGTTCCTGCCCACATACGGTGACTCCCGCTTCATCGTCGGCGGCGGCCACGGCGCCAAGGCCGGCACCGCAGCCAGCGACCGCAGAGCGAGCGTCGGATATCTGTCGTCGGTCGCCCGTGCCGCAGAGGAGTTCGGCTTCCTCGGCGCGCTCACCCCCACCGGGGCGTGGTGCGAAGACGCCTGGCTGACCACGGCGATGCTCGCCCGCGAATCCGAGCGGCTCGCCTTCCTGGTGGCCTTCCGTCCCGGCCTGATCAGCCCGACCCTGGCCGCGCAGATGGCCGCGACATTCGCCGCCCACGCGCCGGGCCGGCTCCTGCTCAACGTGGTGACCGGCGGCGAGCCGCACGAGCAGCGCGCCTACGGCGACTTTCTGGCCAAGCCGGAGCGTTACGAGCGTACGGCGGAATTCCTGACCGTCGTGCGGCGGCTGTGGCGCGGCGAGACGGTCACCTACGAGGGTCGGCACCTGCACGTCGAGGAGGCCACCCTTCCTTCCGTGCCCGACCCCGTGCCGCTGCTGTACTTCGGCGGGTCGTCGGCGGCAGCCGGCCCGATCGCCGCCGAGCACGCCGACGTCTACCTGACCTGGGGTGAGCCGCTCGAGGCGGTCGCCGAGAAACTCGCCTGGATCCGGCGGCTGGCCGCGGAGCGGGGACGGACCCTGCGGTTCGGGATTCGCCTCCACGTCATCACCCGCGACACCGACGCCGAGGCGTGGAGCCGCGCGAGCGCGCTGCTCGACGCCCTCGGTGACGACGTCGTGGCCAGCGCACAACGCAACCTCGCCCGCAGCGAGTCGACCGGCCAGGCGCGGATGACCGCGCTGCACGCCGACCTGGCGAACGACCGAGGGCGGCGCGATGTCCGCGCCCTCGAGGTGGCCCCGAACCTGTGGGCCGGGGTCGGCCTGGTGCGCGGCGGGGCGGGCACAGCCCTGGTCGGCAGCCACGCCGAGGTCGCCGATCGCATCGCCGACTACGCGGCTCTCGGCATCGACGAGTTCATCCTGTCCGGGTATCCGCACCTGGAGGAGCTGTTCTGGTTCGGAGAGGGTGTTCTGCCGCTGCTACGCGAGCGCGGACTGTTCGACGGACCAGCTGTCGGGTCCGGCGCCTCCGGGCATGTTCCCTTCCTCCCGGCCACTCACCGCTGACCACCGCACACCTCCCGGCAAAGGAACCTGATCGTGAACAGACACTTTCCCGTGGTCGCTGCACTGCTGACCAGCACGCTGGCGCTGAGTGCGTGCGGCGGCGACGCTGTCAACGCCAGCGACCAGCCGCGGTCGGGCGGCACCCTGGTCTACGCGACCGGGGATGACGAGCCGACCTGTCTCGATCCGCAGAAGGGCGGCAACGTCGCCCAGGCTTTGCTGGGCACCCAATTTCTGCAGACGCTGTTCTACCAGAACGGCTCCGGCGAGATCCTTCCGTGGCTCGCCACCGGCTGGAAGCAGGCCGCTGACGGCCTCAGCTGGAGCATCGAGATCCGCGAGAACGTCAAGTTCTCCGACGGCACGGCGCTGGACGCTGAGGCGGTCAAGGCCAACCTCGACCGAATCCAGGCCCCGCAGACCCTTTCCAACACCGGACGACTCGCGCTGCAAAAGATCGCCAAGGTCGAGGTGACCGGTCCGAGCACGGTACGCATCGACCTCCACCAGCCAGACGGAGCGCTGTTGGAGTCACTCGCGCAGGTGTGGCTGCCGATCGAGTCGCCGACCGCGTTCGCCCGCGGCTTGGACGCCAATTGCCTCAAACCGGTCGGCACCGGTCCGTACATGGTCGAGTCCTGGACCAAGCAGGATTCCGTGACGCTGGTCCGTAACCCCTTCTTCACGACCCCGCCGCCCGACGCGGCACATACCGGCCCCGCCTACCTCGACAAGATCGTCTGGCGTTTCGTGCCGGACGGCACCTCCCGGTTCGCCGCGCTGCAGAGCGGCCAGGTCCACGTCATCGACGTCGTCGAGCCGCAGAACGCCGCGGCGGTCAAGGGCATCCCCACGCTGCGGACGCTGATCGCGGCCCGCCCCGGCGAACCAGTCGAACTGGAGCTCAACTCCGGACGGGCGCCCTTCGACGACATCCGGGTGCGACAGGCATTCTTCGCCTCCATCGACGTCGACGGGGCGCTGCGCAGCGTCTACCTCGGCACCGTGCAGCGGGCCACCTCGCTGCTGAGCTCGGCGACCAGGTTCAACGTTGCGGCCCCACCGCACGTCTACGATCCGGCCGCCGCTGCGGCGCTGCTGGACCAGGCCGGCTGGAGCAGCCGTGACGCTGACGGCTACCGGACCCGGGCCGGCAAACGCCTGAGCGTGGTGTTGCCCTACAGCAGGTTCATCCCGTTGGAGACCGGCTTCTACGAACAGCTGCAGGCGACGGCGAAGAAGACCGGATTCGAGGTGCAGCTGCAGCCGCTGGAGACCGCCAAGTGGTGGAGCGTCAACAACGCCTGGGCCTACGACGCGATCCCGGTCTACTACACCAAGAACTCGCCCGACGTCCTGCGCATCACCTACACCACCGCCGCGCTCGCCGAATCCACACCGGGCTCCTATCACGCCAACACCGCGCACGTGAAGAACGCCGACCTGGACAGACTGCTGGAGGAGGCGGGTCGCAGCAGCGACGACGGCCGCCGCGCCGAGCTCTACAAGCAGGCCCAGGATCTGCTCGGCGCAGGCTTCTACACCCTGCCCATCCATGACCAGCAGACCCGGCTGGCCCACCAGACGAAGGTCAAGGGCCTGCGGCTGCAGCCGTCCCTGGCCATGCCGGACCTCTACGACGCCTGGATCGCCTGATGCGACGGCTCGCCCTCAGGGCACTCGGCACGGTGTTCGTGCTGTGGGCGGTCGTCACGCTGACGTTTCTGGGGACACAGGCGATTCCGGGTGATCGCGCCGAGGCCGTTCTCGGCGGGCCGGGTTCGCGCTCCACCGCGGCACAGCTGGCCCAGATCCGTGCGCAATACGGATTCGACCGACCGTTGTGGGTCCGGTACCTCGACGAGCTGCGCCACCTGGCGCAGGGCGATCTCGGCGTCTCCTACGCGCTGAAGACCCCGGTGACGACGCTCATCGGGCAGACCATCGGCGGAACGCTCACGCTGGCGGCCCTGTCGCTCGCCGTCGCTTGGGTGATCGCGGTGGCGGTCGCGTTGGCCTCGACCCGCGACAGCCGGATCGGCGCCGCACTCGGGTCACTGTTGGAGATCACTGCGGTCGCGGTCCCGCATTTCTGGCTCGGCAGCATGCTCATCCTGGTGTTCAGCGTCGGGCTCGGCTGGCTGCCGCCGATCAGCACGCCGGGCGTCTCCGGCATGGTCCTGCCCGTGCTGAGTCTCGCACTACCGCTGGCCGGCTTCCTCGGGCAGTTGATGCGTGAATCGTTCCTGGCCGCGCTCGACGCCCCGTTCACGCTGTCGGCGCGGGCCCGAGGCGAGTCGGAGACCCGGGTCCGCCTCGTGCACGCGCTGCGGCATGCGGCGCTGCCCGCGATCAGCCTCTCCGGTTGGGCATTCGGTTCGCTGATCAGTGGGGCGGTGGTGGTGGAGACCCTCTTCTCCCGGCCTGGCCTGGGGCGCGCGTTGCTCAGCGCCGTGCTGGCGGGCGACTCCCCGGTCATCATCGGGGTGGTACTGGTCGTCGCGACGGTGTATCTGGTACTGACGTTCGTCACCGAGGCCGCGGACCGGCTCGCGGATCCCCGCCTCCGGGCCGCCTCCGGACATCGTGCCGGAGCGTCGGCGTGGTAGCCCGGCTGCGGGCCGCCCGCCCGGCCGACCTGCTCGGCATCGTGCTGCTGCTCGCACTGCTCGTCGCGGCCGCCGCACCGGGCCTCGTCGCGCGGCACGATCCCTACGAGATCGAGCCGTCGGCGGCGTTCCAGGCACCCTCCGCGGTGCACTGGTTCGGCACGGACGAGTCCGGTCGCGACACGTTCAGCCGGGTCTTGCACGGCACCCAGTCCTCGGTGCTCATCGGGATTCTTGCGATGGCCATCGGGCTGGGCCTGGCCGTTGTGCTCGGTGCGCTGGCCGGGCTGGGCGGGCGTTTGGCCGACTACGCGGTCGGGCGTCTGCTGGAGGTGCTGTTCTCCGTGCCGGTCCTGCTCGTAGCGCTGCTGACGATCGCCGTCCTCGGCGCCGGAGTGGTCCCGTCCGCGGCGGCCGTCGGCGTCGCGGTCGCTCCCGGCTATGCCCGGATCGTCCGCAGCCAGATGATCAGCGCTCGCGCCTCCGGTTATGTGGAGGCTGCGGTTGTCATGGGCCGCAGCCGTGCCACCGTGCTGCGCCGCCACATCCTGCCGAACGTGGTCGCCCGGCTGTTCGCCCTCGCCACGCTCGGCGTCGGCCAGGCGGTCGTGTGGGCTTGCTCGCTGAGTTTCCTCGGCCTCGGCGTTGTGCCACCGAATACCGAGTGGGGCGCGATGCTCGCTGCCGGCCGGCCCTATCTGACCAACGCGTGGTGGCTGACGATCTTCCCCGGGGCATTCATTGTGTTCACCGCCGCGACGTTGACCCTCCTCGGCCGCACCATGCAACGACGCAGCAGGGAACGGTGACCATGCCGCAGACCACCGACCCCGACACGGTCCTGGACGTGTGCGACCTGAACGTCAGGTTCGGCGATTCCGACGTCGTGTCCGGGGTGTCGTTCACCCTCGAGCGCGGCCGGTGCTTGGCCCTCGTGGGCGAGTCCGGATCGGGTAAGAGCGTGACCGCCCGGGCGTTGCTCGGCCTGGCCGGACCGCAGGCCCGGGTGCGGGCGCAACGACTGCACGTCCTGGGCCGGGATGTCCTCGGCCTGTCCGGGCGCGCGTTGCGGGCGATGCGGGGACGCGATGTCGGTCTCGTCCTGCAGGACGCGCTGGTCGCGCTCGACCCGCTTCGCCCTGTGGGCCGGGAGATCGCCGCGGCCCTGCGCGGCACCCCGGCTCGCCGCCGCAGGCAACGCGTCCGGGAACTCCTCGTCGCGGCCGGCGTGCCCGAGCCCGAACACCGCGCAGCGCAGCGCGCCGACGAACTGTCCGGCGGGCTACGCCAGCGCGCGCTCATCGCCTCGGCGATCGCCCTGGACCCGCCCGTGCTCATCGCCGACGAACCGACGACAGCGCTGGACGCCACCGTGCAGGATCAGATCCTGCAGCTGCTGCTAAGCCTGAAGGAGGCCGGCACCGGCCTGTTGCTGATCAGCCACGATCTGGCCGTGATCAGCCGCGTCGCCGACACTGTCGCGGTCATGCGGCAAGGTGGGATCGTCGAATACGGCCCGGCCCGCGACGTGCTGTCCGCTCCCACGCACCCGTACACCCGGCAGCTGCTCGCCGCGATTCCCGCCGACCGGCCGCGGGGCACGAGGCTGACGGGCGGCCCGCGGTCGTCACCGGAAACTACGGCTTGGCCGGCCGGTGACGCGGAGCTGCTGACCGCGACGGCGTTGACCAAGCGTTACCCGCTGCCGGACGGCACTCACCGCCTTGCCGTCGACGGCGTCTCCTTCGCGCTGCACCGAGGCCGCACGCTCGGTCTGGTGGGCGAGTCAGGGTCGGGCAAGACCACCACGGCGCGGATCGTGCTCGGGTTGACCCGGCCCGACACGGGTGAGGTGCGGCTCGGTGGACAGCCGTGGAGCACGCTCGCCGAGTCCCGACGCCGGCCCGATCGTCCCCGGATCGGGGCGATCTACCAGGACCCTCTCGGATCGTTCGACCCGAGGATGACCGTCGCGGAGATCCTCGCGGACGCTGTCAGCCTCGGCCGCAGCACCCGCCCGGCCGGCAGCCGCAAGGAAATCATGCGACTGCTCGACGCTGTCGGTCTTCCCGTGGCGACCGCCGGCCACCGCCCGGCGCGGCTGTCGGGCGGCCAGCGCCAGCGGGTCGCTATCGCCCGCGCGCTCGCGCCGCGGCCGGAGATCCTCATCTGCGACGAGCCGGTGTCGGCCCTGGACGTTCTGGTCCAGGCCCAGATCCTGGACCTGCTCGATGACCTGCAGTCCGAGTTCGGGCTCGGGTATCTGTTCATCTCGCACGACCTCGGCGTCGTGCGGCACGTCAGCGACGACGTCGTGGTCATGACCGGCGGCCAGATCGTCGAGGCGGGCCCGACTGAGCAGGTCCTCACCGAGCCCAGCCACCCGTACACGCGGCGCCTGCTAGCAGCGGCGCCGCGACTGGCCGACGCCAGCGTCCGAAAGGGATCCCTGCCATGACCCTGCTTTTTAATGCCTTTGTCATGAATACCGCCTCGCACATCCAGCATGGGCAATGGCGGCATCCCGCCGCCCGACAGGCCGACTTCAACGACGTCGCGGTCTGGATCGACCTTGCCCGCCGGTTGGAGGCCGGTCGCTTCGACGCGATCTTCTTCGCCGACGTTTCCGGACTGTACGGCCCCGCCGACGGCGACTACGAGGTCTACACACGGGAGGGGCTGCAGATCCCCAGCAACGACCCCGCGGTCCTGCTGGCGGCCCTGTCGGTCAATACCGAGCACCTCGGTCTCGCATATACCAGCAGCATCATCCAGACACCGCCGTTTACGTTCGCTCGTCAGATCTCCACCCTCGACCACATCTCCCGTGGACGCGTGGCATGGAACATCGTCACCGGCACCCAGGAGAACGCTGCCCGCAACTTCGGGCTGCCGCGACTCACCCCGCATGACGAGCGGTACGTCTGGGCGGAGGAATACGTCGATGTCGTGTACAAGCTGTGGGAGGGTTCCTGGGACGATGGCGCACTTCTTCGCGACCGCGACCGCGGCGTCTTCGCCGACCGTTCCAAGATCCATAAGATCAGGCATCACGGTCCGCGCTACTCCGTCGAGGGTCCGCACCTGCCCTCGCCCTCGCCGCAACGGACCCCGCTGCTGTTCCAGGCCGGATCGTCGCCGGCCGGCCGGGCGTTCGCCGCCACACACGCCGAGGCGGTCTTCATCGCCGCCCCCTCGCCACAGGTCGCCGCCGAGGGCATCGCCGAGACGCGCCGACTCGCGGTGGCAGCGGGCCGCCACCCGGACGATCTGAAGTTCTTCCAGGCGATCTCGTTTGTCATCGGCAGTACCGAGGAAGAGGCCCGCCGCAACGAACTGGACCTCGAGCAGTACGCCAGCGCCGCCGGGTTTCTGGCACACATGAATTTCGGTGTCCGGGCCGACGGCACCGTCTACCCGCCGGACACGCCGTTGTCCGAGGTCGAGACAGAGGGCAGCCAAGGGATCCTCGAATGGCTGCGGCGAAGTTTCACCGACCGGGTCCCCGTGGTCGGTGACCTCGCCGCGCTGCTGTCCCGTCGGGCGCGGATCGTCGGCACGCCCGAACAGATCGCCGACACCCTTCAAGAGTGGCAGGCCGCCGGCGTGGACGGGATCAACGTCGTCAACTGGCGTATCCCGGACTCCTACACCGACTTCATCGACCACGTCCTGCCCGTCCTGCGCAAACGAGGCCTCGCCCGGCACGACTACGCGCCCGGCACCCTCCGTCGCAAGCTGTTCGGCCGCGACCTGATCAACGAACGACACCCGGCGGCCCGCTACCGCGGCGCCTTCAAGGAGGACCAGTGACACGCTCGGACGAATCCTATGAGCGGCTCGCCGACCGGTTCCGGCCGACCTTTGCCAAGATCGCCGAGGGTGCGGTAACGCGGGAGCTGGATCGCGAGCTCGCCCATGAGGCTGTTGGCCTGCTGCGCGACGCCAAGTTCGGCGCGGTGCGCGTCCCGGCGGAGTACGGCGGCTTCGGTGCATCGATAACCGACCTGTTCCGGCTGCTGATCGAGCTCGGCGAGGCCGACTCCAACCTGCCGCAGATACTGCGCGCCCATTTCGGCATCACCGAAGAACGCCTGCACGATCCCGATGCCGCCCGCCGGGAGCGCTGGCTGCGCCGGATCGGTGAAGGGGCCGTTATCGGCAACGCCGTGACAGAGACCGGCGACGGAGCACTCGGCACTGTCGCCACCGCCATCACCGACGACGACGGCGACTGGCGCATCACGGGGGCCAAGCACTACAGCACCGGCAGCCTCTACGCCGACTGGATCGCGGTGCTCGCCCGCCGCGGCGAGGAGGACCAGGGCTTCGCGATGGTGCGCGCCGACGATCCCGGTCTGAGCCGGGTCGACGACTGGGACGGGTTCGGCCAGCGGCTCACCGCGTCCGGCACGACCCTGCTGACCGGGGCCGCCACGCTGCCGGAGGATGTGTTCTGGTATGCCGATCGTGGCCCCAACTACATGATCGCGTTTTATCAGCTTGTCCACCTCGCAACGCTCAGCGGCATCGCCCGCGCGATCGTGCGCGACGCCGCCGCTTATGTCCGCGGGCGGCGGCGCGTGTTCAGCCACGGCAGCGGCGCCACCCCTGCCAGCGACCCGCTTGTCCAGCAGGTCGTCGGACGTCTGTCGGGCCTTGCGTTCGCCGCCGAGGCCACCACGCTCGCCGCTGTCGGCCGCCTGGAGCACATCAACCGGCTGCGCGCAGACGGCGAGGTGCCGCAGGCCGCGTATGACGACGCCGAGATCGCTACCTCGCGGGCCTACATCACCGTCGCTGACACCGTCCTGCGCGCGGCGAACCTGCTGTTCGAGACGGGCGGAGCATCACTGGTGCGGCGTTCGGAGGCCCTCGACCGGCATTGGCGCAACGCCCGGACCCTCGCCGTCCACAACCCGGTCATCTACAAGGAACGCGCCGTCGGTGACCACGTGCTCAACGACGCCGCTCCCGGCTACTCATGGATCGTTGGAGTGAAGAAGTGACCAGCATCGACCTGATTCCTGACCCCACCGCACCGGACGACCCGGAGCTCGACCGGTGGACCACGGTCGCCACCGAGGTCGCCGGCATCCTGCGCAAAGACGCCGTCGGTCGCGATCACGCCAATGCCGAGCCCGTCGCGGAAATCGCGCTCATCCGCGAACACGGCCTGCTCGGACTCACCATCCCACAGGCGTTCGGCGGCGAGGGCGCTCCGTGGCGGGCAGCTGTCCAGGTGGCACGGATCATCGCCCGTGCCGACACCTCGATCGCGCACATTCTCGCCTACCACTACGGATGGCTGAGGATCGTTGCGTCGTTCGGCACCGACGCCGCCCGCGACGAGCTACGTCAGACCGCCACGCGCCGGTGGCTGTGGGCCAGCCCGGGCACATCCCGGCTCGGCCTGCCGAAGCTTGTCCCGGTCGACGGCGGCCACGTTGTCACCGGTGAGTCCGGATTCGCCACCGGAGGGCCGGTCTGCGACCGCCTGTTCACCAGGGCCCTGCACAGCGACACCGGGGATCTGCACATCGTCGCCCTCGACCCCCGCGCCCCCGAGATCGAGTTCACGGGGACCTGGGATGTGCTGGGCCAGCGCCTCACCGCCAGTCGCGCGGTCACGCTCAACGACGTGCCGGTGAATTCGTATCTCGCCGCGTTCGGCCCGCTCGATCAGCCGCCGGCCCCGATCTGGTCGTTGGCCGTCCTCAACTTCCAGCTGCTCTTCAGCGTTCTCCACCTCGGTACCGCCGAAGGGGCCTTGCTGGAAGCGGCCGACTACACCCGCCAACACACCCGCCCCTGGTACCACTCGCTGGTCGAGCACGGCAACCACGAGCCGTTCATCCTCCAGACCTACGGCGAATACCTTGCTCGCGTTCAGGCTGTCTCCGCGCTCACCGAACGCGCGGACGCTGCGCTGACCCGGCTCTACAGCCTCGGCGACCAAGTGACCGGCGACCAGCGCGCTCAGGTCGCCGAGATCATCGCCGCCGCCCGTATCAATGCGATCGATGTCGGCTTGGCCGTCACCGCAGGCATCTTCGATCTGACCGGCGCCCGCTCGACCGCCACCGCGCACGGCCTCGACCGGTTCTGGCGCAATCAGCGCACCCTCAGCCTTCACGACCCTGTTGCCTACAAGCAGCACGAATTGGGCGGGTATTTCGTCAACGGCACCCATCCGGCGCCGTCCGGCTACCGGTAGACCATGTTCGGACGGCACTGCCGGCGGCGACGTTACGTCGTCGGGCCGGTCCGACGGCCGCTGGAAGCGGCCGGCGCACGCGGTGTAAGGGCAAGATGTCACGGTACGGCGAGTGCTTCGGTGGGTGCGAGGCGGGCGGCGCGGATGGCCGGGTAGAGGCCGGCGATGCCGCCGATGACGAGGGTGGCCGCGACGGCGGTGGCCTGGGCCCAGCCGGGCACGGTGACCGGCCAGCCCTGGGTCAGGGCGTAGCTGGTGGTGACGGCGACGCCGAGGAGGACGCCGCCGGCGCCGCCGAGGGCGGACAGCAGCAGTGCCTCGGTGAGGAACTGGATGCGGATCTGGCCTTTGGTGGCGCCGAGTGCGCGGCGCCAGCCGATTTCTCCGCGGCGTTCGAGCACCGAGATGATCATGGTGTTGGCGACGCCGACGCCGCCGACGAGCAGGGCGACCGCGCCGAGGCCGAGCAGCAACGCGGTGAAGGTCTGATCGGCGGCCTCTTTGACGCGCAGGGCGTCGGAGGGACGTTCGACGCGGACCTCGTTGGGGTGCTCGGGGCTCACTGTGCGGCCCAGCTTCGCGCGTACGTCGTCGACCGCGTTCGGCGCGATCCGGGTGTACAGAGTGCTCATGTACCCGTCGAAGCCGAGTTCGTCGCGGGCGACGGGCCAGCCGACGAAGACGGCGGTGTCGAGCTCCGCTGCCAGCGGCACCGGGGCCAGGATGCCGATGACCGTGAACCATTGCCCGCCGAGCCAGACCCGCACGTCCGGGCCGGCAGTGTGGATGCCCAGGTATCGGGCGGCGGTGGCACCGAGCACGACCGCGGTGGTGCGCTCGGTCGCCGTGTTGAGCCAGGCACCGTCGGCGAGCGTCGCACCGACGGGGGCGCGCAGGTCCGTCCGGGCGGCGAGTACCGCGATGCCGTTGGTGTTGGCCGCGGGGACGCGGTCGGTCCGGTACACGGTGGTGTTCACCTTGCCGGTGGCGGAGACGTGTTCGACCTCGGGGATGCGGGCGACCATGTCGACCGCCTCGGCGGGTAGCCGTGCCTGGTCGCCCTTCAGGTCGACGCCCGGGGTCACGGTCAGCAGGTTCGTGCCGTAGCGCTCGAGGCGCTGAGCCAGGTCGAGCCGGCTGGAGGCGGTGATGCCGACGACAGCGACCATCGCAGCGATGCCGATGGCGATGCCGAGCGCGGACAGCGCGGCGCGCACGGGGCGGGTGCGCAGGCCGATCGCGCCGACGCGGGCCACGTCGAGCGGCCGCAGCCGGGCCGGCCGCAGTTTGCTGTCCCGCTGGCGCTGTCGCGCGGGCCGGTGGTCAATCATGCTGACCTCCGAACGGCCCACCGGCGGCAGGCGTGGTTCCGGAATGGATGTCGGCGTCGGCGATGATGCGGCCGTCGCGCATGACGACCTGTCGCGGCAGTCCGGCCGCCAGGTCGCGGTCGTGGGTGATGACCAGGACCGTGGTGCCGGCCGTGTGCAGATCTCGCAGCAGTTGCAGGACGCCGGCGCCGGCGGTGCTGTCGAGGTTTCCGGTCGGCTCGTCGGCCAGCAGCAGCGGCGGCGAGCCGACGACCGCGCGGGCGATCGCGACCCGTTGCCGTTCGCCGCCGGACAGCTCGTGCGGGCGGTGGGTCAGGCGGTGCCCGAGCCCGACGCGTTCGAGCGCGGCATGTGCGCGCTCGCGGCGCTGCCGCAGCGGCACGCCGAGATACAGCAGCCCGTCGGCGACGTTGTCCAGTGCCGAGACGCCGGCGGCGAGGTGGAACTGCTGGAAGACGAAGCCGATGGTGCGGGCGCGAAGCCCGGCGAGCCGGCGGTCGGCGAGCTGGGCGACGTCGTGGCCGGCGACTTGGACGCGGCCGCTGGTGGGCCGGTCGAGGGTGCCGGCGAGGTGCAGCATCGTGGACTTGCCGGAGCCGGACGGGCCGACGATCGCGACGAACTCGCCCGGGCTGACGTCCAGCGAAACGCCGTCGAGGGCCACGACGCCACCGGGGTACTCTTTCCGGACGTCGACAAGGGACAAGATGGTCACTGTCCGGCCACCCCGACCTGTGTGCCCTCGACGAGACCGGGTGCGCTGACTTCGGCCCGGCCCTGCGCGAACAGGCCGACGGTGACCGGCACGATCCGCCGCCCGCCGCCGCTGAACACCTCCACGCCATAGCCGTCACCGACGGCCAGCAGCGCGACGATCGGCACGGTCAGCACGTCCTTCTTCTCAGCCCGCACCACGACGACGTCAACGGAGTCGCCGGTGTCCCCGCTGAGCGCGGACTGGTCCGCCACGTTCACGGTGAGGACGGTCTTGCGCTGTCCGTCGTCCTGCACCGTCTCCACGGCGGCCATGGTGCCGTCGATGATCTTCCCGTCGGCCGGCCGCACCTGGACCTTGGTCCCGACCTTGGCCAGGGCCGCCTTCTTGTCGTCGAGCTCGACGACGACGGTGCGGGTGGTGCCGGTCACGGTCAGCACCGGCGTGCCCGCAGCGGCCTGATCGCCGACTCGCTGCTGCTGCTCCGCGACCCGGACCGGCGCCGCGAGGTAGGCGACCCGGCCGAGCTCGACGACGCCGGTCTCGGCCAGGCCGAGCTTCTTCTGCCACTGCTTCACGGCGACCGCCGTCGAGCCGTCGAAGACGGAGTCGACGGTGAAGCCACGGTAACCCAGGGCCCGCAGGTTCTCCTTGAACTGCTTGACGTCGGGGCCCTTGACGTTCACGGCGAGATCCCGGTATGCGGGGATCTCGCCGAGCAGCATCACGATCGGCTGGTCGTCGACGCGGAACGCGATGTCGCCGCGGCGCAGCACGGTGCCGGGCGCGGCGACCTTGGTCAGGGTGCCGGTGAGCCGGCCGGCGAACGGCTGGGCGGTGCCGTAGCCGATCTTGCCGCCGAGGTGGACGGCGTCGACGAGCGACGCGCGCATGACCGGTGCGGTCTTCGGCGGGGGCGCGGATGGTGTGGTGCCGCCGTGGCCGCGGCCGCCGTAGCCGAGGGTGGCCAGGACGGCTACCGCGACGGTGACCGCCCCGGCGGCGACGCCGATGACGATGCGCCGGCTCATTGCTTCGGCGCCGGGCTGTCGGCGGCGTCGCACGCGCGGGCGGCCTCCTCGAAGCGCTGGATCGCCGCGGTGTCGTCGATCAGGATGCCGGGCAGCTGTTGGACGCCGTCGGGGTTCGGGTCCGGGTAGTCGAGGCCGTGGGATCGCATGCACTGGGCGTAGCGCACCTGCTGCTCGAGTTCGGCGGCGGTGGGCTTGCGCACCTCGCCGCCGTTGGGCAGGTATTTGCGGCATGCGTCGAACGCCGTGCCGTCGCCGACCGGCAGGTCCACGGCGCCCGAACCGGAGATGGGGCCCGGGGCTCCTCCTCCACCGTCGCCGGTGACGATGCGTCCGTCGCGGGGGTCGGGCATGTCGACGCCGTGGTCGCGCATGCACTGCGCGAACTTCAGCGCCTGCTCCTGGTCGCTGCCGGCGGACGCCGACGAGCCGGCGTCGGACTTGCCGGCGTCGGAGCAGGCGGCCGTGCCGGACAGCAGCAGGGCGGACAGCGCCAGCGCCGACGCAAGGATCTTGAAGCTCGTCATGCCGCCATCGTGGAGGTCCGGCCGTGGCGCCACCGTGTTGTGCGACGACACACGGATGCCACCTGGCCGGAATCACAATGAAGGGATGACCAGGCTCACCATCCGCGGACGCCTCACATTGTGGTATGCGGCCGTGTTCGCAGGCACCGGCGCAGTCGTGCTCGCCCTGATGTATCTGCTCGTGCGGCGCGAGTTCTTCACCGCCAGTGACACCCTGGTCACGACTCTTTCCGCTACGGAAGTGACGGGGGTCAAGCCGAGCGGCACCGTCGTGTGGGCCGTCCCGGAGCCCGTCCCCGTGATCGAAGGGGCCGCGACCACGGCCCGCACCGACGCGTTGCGCACCATCGTGCTCGAGACCGGGGCCGTCTTCGTCGGGCTGGCCGCCGTGTCGCTGGCGCTGTGCTGGCTGGTCGCCGGCCGCGCGCTGCGGCCGCTGCGGCAGATCACGAACACCGCCGCGACCCTGTCGCACGACACGATGGACGCCCGGATCGGGCTGCGCGGACCACGTGACGAGATCCGCACCCTGGCTGACACGTTCGACGCGATGCTTGACCGGTTGGCTCGTGCTTTCCAGGGACAGCGGCTGTTCGTCGCCAACGCCTCACACGAGCTGCGGACACCCCTGACCATTATCCGCACCGCCGCGGAGATAGCGCTCTCCCGTAAGGTCCGGACCGAGGACGAGTACCGTCACGCGCTGCAGACGGTCGCCACGGCCGCGGCCCGCAGCGACGCGATGCTCACCAGCCTCCTGCAGCTGGCTCGGACGCAGCGCGGCGCCGCCCGCGAGCCGGTCGACCTCGCCGCCGTGGCCGCCGCCGCGGCAGCCTCCTGGCCGGCCGACGCGCCACCGATCCACCGAGATCTCGTAGCGGCGCCCTGCGTCGGTGATCCGGTGCAGCTGGAGTTGGTACTGCGCAACCTGTTGGAGAACGCCGCCCGCTACAACGTTCCCGGCGGCACGGTGTGGCTGTCCACCGGCCACGACACCGGTGGCTCGTGGCTGCGCGTGGAGAACACCGGCCCCGTCGTGGACCCGGCCGACGTGCCCGCGCTGCGCCATGCGTTCCAGCGGGGTGCGGGCCGCGGCGCCAGTTCGTCCGGTGCCGGGCTCGGGCTGGCGATCGTCGAGGCGATCGTCGCCGCGCACGGCGCCACCTGGACCCTCGCTCCACGCGACGGCGGGGGCTTGTCCGTGACCGTCTGCGTTCCGGCTCGGTGACCGCCATGCTTCGGGTGCTCGTCGTCGAGGACGACACCGTCCTCGCCCGACTGATCGCGGATGGCCTGCGCGAACACGGCATGATCGTCGATGTTGTCCACGACGGCGCCACCGCCGTCAGCCGCGTCACCGATGTGACCGCGGATGTTGTCGTCCTCGACCGCGACCTGCCTGTCCTGCACGGCGACGACGTGACCCGGGCGCTCATCCGGCTCGGCTCCCCGGCGCGCATCCTCATGCTCACCGCCGCTGCGTCGCTTGACAGCCGGGTCGAGGGCCTGCACCTCGGCGCCGACGACTACCTCGCCAAACCCTTCGCCTTCGCCGAGCTCATCGCGCGCGTGACCGCACTCGGCCGAAGGGCGCCAGACCGGGTGGCGACCGTGCTGCACCGCGGCGACCTGACCGTCGACGTCGGCCGCCATGAAGTCCGCCGCGGCAACCGCCCGATCACCCTCACCCGCAAGGAGTTCGGTGTGCTCACCGAACTGCTGCGCGCCGACGGTGAAATCGTCAGCGCGGAACACCTGCTCAACCGAGTCTGGGACGAACACACCGACCCGTTCACCACCGCCGTGCGTACCACGGTCAAAACCCTGCGCCAGAAACTCGGCGACCCGGATCCGATCAGCACCGTCGTCGGTCGCGGCTACCGCCTGGCATGATCACGGACTCGCTGAGCGCGCGGGGGAGCCACTTGAGATCGCGCAACGCGGCGCCCGCGGCCGCGAGCCGACTGCCCAGCTCATCCGCCTGATCGGCGGCGTCGGGGGCAATCCGTTCTGCGCCACGCAGATTCTCGACAGCAGGACGGCCCGAGGTGTGGTTGCGTCCGATGATCCTGGCGTCGACGATGCCGACAGACATCGGACAGCGTTGGCTCGTGATGCCACCGCTCGTTCGGCACCGACTTCAATCGAGGGAATGTGAGCGCGGACGAAGGCGACCCGGGTCGGGCCCGGCCGGGAGACTTGCGCTGATGGATGGTAGGCTTAAATCGATTTGATGGATGAAGTCCCGCAATATCGGCGTCATGGGAGGACAGTGGACAAGCGGTTGCCGACCAGGCGTGGCACCAACCTGCCACGGATGGGCGACTTCAACGAGTCGGTGGTGCTCGACGCCATCCGCCGGGTTCCGGACGGGCTGAGCCGCGTAGAGCTCGTCGAGGCTACCGGCCTGTCCGCGCAGACCGTGTCGAACATCTGCCGGCGCCTGTTGAACACCGGCTTGGCCCGTGAGGCGGGCACCCGGAGCTCGGGCAGCGGCCAGCCGCGGCGGCTGCTCCAGGTCAACGCGGACGCGCGTTACGCAGTCGGCGTCCACCTCGATCCCGCCGTGGTCACTTTTGTGGTGCTCGATCTGCTGGGCAAGGTGGTGGCGCGTGCCCAGCGTTCCACGCCCGAGGCGGCCGACCCGGACCACACGCTCATCGAGATGAGCGAGTCGATCAACGCGCTCGTGCGCGATTCCGGGGTGCCGCGGGACAAGATCCTGGGTTTGGGCATCGCTGCGCCGGGACCGGTGGATGTGACGTCCGGGCTGGTCATCGCGCCGCCTGAGCTGGCCGGCTGGGGTCGGGTGCGGCTGCGCGACTATCTGGCGGAGACCACCGGGCTGCCGGTCCTGCTGGACAAGGACGTGACCGCCGCGGCCGTCGCCGAGCGTTGGGCCGGTGCGGCCACCAACACGGGCAACTTCCTGTTCTTCTACCTGGGCACCGGCTCAGGCATGGGGTTGGTGGTGGACGACGTGGTGCTGCGCGGCTTCTCCGGCAACGCCGGCGAGGTCGGCGGGCTCTACGCCGCCTGCACCACCAACGCCCTGGTCGCCGAGGCGATCGAGCACGGGGTGCTGGGCCCGGAGTTCAAGCCGGTCGGCCCGCGAGACGCGGAGCAGAGCCTGCGGCACCTGTGCCGGCACGCGTCGGCCGGCAACGTGACGGCCGGTGAGATCATCGATCGCTGGGCGGTCCGGGTAGGGCGGGGAGTGAGTGCCGCCGCCACGCTGGTGGACGCGGAGATGATCGTGTTCGGTGGGCCGATCTGGCCGCTGCTGGCGGACCGGTTCATGGCCATCATCCCGGGCATCGTGGAAAGTTCCCCGTTCGTGGAGCGAATCCACCCGACCGAGGTCACCACGACCGGGCTGGGCATCGACGTCGGCGCGATCGGCGCCGCCTGCCTGGTGCTCGACCAGATCTTGTCGGTCCAACCGCAGTCGCTGCTGCTGGGCTGACCGGCGCGGCGACCGGTCAGAAGCCGGTCAGGGCCGGTGGGCGGCGCCGTCGGCGCCGCGCAACAGGGCCCAGCGGTCGTGGTGCAGGGGCGGGGGCACCGGGTGCCGGCGAGCCGCGGCCTCGTCGAAGTCCACCCCGAGGCCCGGCGTTTCGGCAGGGTACAGGCTGCCCCGTTCCGGCACCGGCGCCCCGGGGAAGACTTCCAGCGTGGCTTCCCGGAACCGGGCCGCCTCCTGAATGCCGAAGGCCGGTGTGGAGACGTCGAGCGCGATGTTGGCCGCCTGGGCCACCGGGCTGACGTCGCCCGGTCCGTGCGGCGCGGTGCGCACCCCGAACATCTCGCACGCGGCGACCAGCTTGCGGGTCGGGGTCAGCCCGCCCAGGGTCGGTATCCGCACGCGTGCGAAGTCGATGGCCCGTTGCTCCAGCAGGGGCAGGTATCGGCTCACCTCGTCATACAGCTCCCCGACTGCCAGCGGGACCGGGCCGGCGGTCCGCAACTGGGCGAAGTACGCGCTGTCCTCCGGCGCGAGCGCGTCCTCGAGGAAGTACAGCCCGGCGTCGGCGAGCACGGCGACCAGCTGCCGGGCCTGCGCGGGGGTGAGCCGCTCGTGCACGTCGTGCAACAGTTCGACCCCGTCGCCGACCCGACGCCGCACGTCGACGAGAACCGGTGGGACGTGGTGCAGATATGCCAGGGAGTCCCACGCGCCGGACCGGTCCGCGCGGCGGCGGGCCTCTGCGGCGCCCGTGGGCGCGGCGCCGTAGGTGTCCACGCCGGGCACCGCCACCTGGACGCGCACGTGCCGGTAGCCCGCTTCGACCGCGGCGTCCACCTGGTCCGCGATCTCACCGGGATCCGCGCCGTCGACGTGGGTGTACGCCTCGGCGCCGTGCCGTGCCCGGCCGCCCAGCAGCGAGTACAACGGCAGGCCGGCGACCTTCGCCTTGATGTCCCACAGTGCGACGTCGACGGCGCCCAGGGCGTTGTTGGCGATCGAGCCGCCCCGCCAGTAGCCGCTGTTCTGCAGCAGGCGGTGGATGTCCTCGATATCGCCGGCGTCCCGGCCAAGGACCAGCGGGCCCAGGTATTCGTCCAGCACGGCGCGCACGGCCAGGGTGCGTTGCGGGTCGCTGGCGCAGCCCAGCCCATACAACCCCGGCTGGTCCGTCTCGACGCGGACGATGAGATACGGGCAGCCCTGCGGCGCGCACAGAAAGGTGCGCACCCGGGTGATCCGGGCGGCCCTGGCCGGCGCTGCCCACGGCGCGGCCGCCAGCACGTCAGGTGACGGGTCGTCAGGTGTCGCGACGCTGACCTGCGTGGCGCCGGGTCCGCCGGAGTCCAGTGATTGTTTCATCGCTGTGCCCGCCTCCTAGCCAATGTGACGTGGTTGACACAGTACATCAATTCGATTTAGCTTCTCTGAACTAAGCGGCGCATGTCGATGGCGCCCCGGACGCGAAGGCTCGGCACCGTGATGACACATGAACGATGCGCGTGGCGGCCGGCGCTGGCCGTCCTGGTGACGCTGGCACTCGGCGCCACCACCGCCGCCTGCGGCGGTAACTCGGACAGCGGCAGCTCGTCCGACAAGACACTGGTGATGTGGACCTTCAAGCAGCCCCACGTCAAGGCACTGCAGAAGGTCGCGGAAGGATTCCAGAAGGAGACGGGCATCTCGGTCAAGATCGAGTCGTACGGCCCGGACGACGCGTACGTGACCAAGGTGCAGGCGGCGGCACAGACCAAGAACCTGCCCGATCTCTTCGAGGTGCACACCAACGGCGACGACTTCACCTTCGGCGCCGCCGGACTGCTCACCGACCTGGCCAAGGACGTCGACGACGCCTGGCTGAACAGCTACCTCCCAGCGGTGAAGCAGGACGGCAGCGTCACCGATGAGTACTACAAGAAGTCGCTGGCGCAGGACGCCAAGACCAAGGGCATCCAGCTGGGCCAGCGGTTGAGCGTCCCCCTCACGATCGGCACGTTCGGCATCGTCTACGCCAACAAGCAGCGACTCGCCGACGCCGGCATCACCGCCGCCCCGACCACGTGGGAGGAATTCATCGCCGACCTGGAGAAGGTCAAGGCGAAGGACCCGGCCAACGGCGGCGTCACCCTCGGCCTCAAGTCAGCCACCACCGGGCTGGAGTGGCTTATGCAGCCGATGGCCTACGGGATGCTCGGCGCCGACAAGTTCCACGCACTGTTCGGCAAGGACAAGGCCAGCAACTTCTCCTCCCCGACGGGTGTCCAGGCACTGGAGACCTACGGCCGGATCACCCCGTACTGGATGCCCGGCACGCAGAGCCTCGACATCGACGCGGCGGACCTGGCCTTCGCCCAGGGCAAGTCGACGTTCAACATCGGCGGCACGTTCACCCTGGCGTTCCTGGCGCAGAACGGGTTCGACGCCAGCAACGTGCTCACGTTCCCCGTTCCCGCACCGGCCAACGGTGCCATCAAGGACCTGAGCCTGGCTCCGTTCGCGCTGACCGGCATGTCGGTGTCGTCGACCACCAAGAACCGGGCCGGCGCCATCCAGTGGCTCAAGTACCTGGCCAAGGCGGACGTGTCGGCCACCTTCGCCAAGGAGGCGCTGGACATCCCGTCGACCAACCTGGGTGCCGACCCCAGCTCCGCGGTCGGCCCGGCGCTGGGCGCCATGATCAAGGCGTTCGGCTCCGGTCCCTCGGCGTACAACCCGGGTGACACCTCCTACAAGCCCAACGCATACGACGGCACTCCCGTCGCCAATGTGCTGATCGACTACACCCCGCTGAAGAAGAAGAGTGCCGCGGAGATCGGCGCGGAGATGACCAAACAGATCGACCTCTTCTGGACCAAGCAGTAATGGCTGTACCGACGATCGCGAAGGGCCCGTCGCCGACCCGGCGGGCCCCCCGCGGCAGGACGAGATACCGCCTCCCGGACGTCGCCTGGGGCTACGCGTTCGTGGCACCGGCGATCGCCCTGTTCGGGGTGATGGGCGTCTACACCATCGTGTACGGGCTCTCGCTCAGCTTCGCCACGTGGAACGGCTTCACGCCGAACTGGCGCTGGGTCGGCTTCAAGAACTACTCCGACCTGCTGTGGAACGACCCCCGGTACGCGCCGAGGGTGCACCAGGCCGCGCTCAACACGATGTGGGTGATGATCGCGGTACCCGTCCTGACCGTCCTGGTCAGCTTCCCGCTGGCCGTGCTGCTCAACTCGGTGCGGCGGCTGAAGACCGTGCTCCGCTCGGTGTACTTCCTGCCCCAGGTGACCAGCGGCATCGCCGTGTACTTCGCGTGGATGTACGTGCTGCAGCCGGACGGCGCGATCAACCTGCTGCTGCGCTCGGTCGGCCTGGGCAGCCTCCAGCAGCCGCAGGGCTGGCTGGGCAACACGACGACCGCGCTGCCGACCCTCATCGTGATCACCGTGTGGTCGTCGGTTCCGGTGTCCATGATGCTGTACCTGGCCGGCCTGCAGGCCGTGGACCCGACGCTCATCGAAGCCGCCCGCGTCGACGGCGCTAGCTCCTGGCACATCACCCGCCATGTGGTGTGGCCGCTGCTGAAGCCGATCACGGCGATCATCGTCCTGCTCGCCCTGCGCGACTCGCTGCAGGGGTTCCAGACCTTCCTCGTCATGACCAACGGCGGCCCCGGTGACCACACCAACGTCCTGGGCCTCGAGACGTACAGGCTCGCCTTCCTGTCCCAGCTCAACCCGACCCTGGGCCTGTCCAGCGCGCTGGGCTGGATGTTGTTCGTGGCAGCGGTGATCCTCGCCGCGATCAACCTGCGAGTCATGCGGAGGGTCACGTGAGCACCGAGACCGTGCGTCCCAACGCCGTCGCACCCGCCACCGGCCGGGCCGCGGCACCCGCCCGCACCGGCTGGTCACTGCCCGGCGTGCTGGCCCGCATCACGGTCGGCGTCCTGCTGTTGCTGTACGCGGCGATCAGCCTGTACCCGTTCCTGTGGATGGTGTCCGCCGCGTTCAAGGACCAGTTCGAGGTGGTGCGCGGCGGGAACATCATCCCGCGCCACCCGACCCTGCACACGCTCACCGAGACCTGGAACGAACTGCATTTCTTCGACTACTTCCTGAACAGCCTGAAGGTCACCGGGCTCACCGTGCTGCTGGTGCTGGTGATCTACGCGGCGGCCGGCTACGCGTTCTCGGTGCTGCGCTTCCCCGGGCGCAAGGCGCTCTACCGCCTCTTCATGGTGCTGCTGTTCGTGCCCGGGGTGACGGTACTGCTGCCCGTGGTGCTGCTGGAGAACAAGCTCGGGCTGCTGGGCAACCACTGGGGGCTGATCCTGCCGTTCGTCAACGGCTCGGCGCCGCTGTCGATCCTCATGATGACCAACGCGTTCGACGCCATCCCCAGCGAACTGCGCGAGGCGGCCCGCGTGGACGGCGCCGGCGAACTGCGCATCTTCACCACCATCTACCTGCCGCTGTCCCGGCCGGTTCTGATCACCATCGCGGTCCTCACCGCGATCCCGACCTGGAACGAGTACCTGTTGACGCGGGTCTCACTCAACGACCCCGGCGCGTTCACCCTGCCCATCGCGCTGCAGAACCTGCAGTCCGGCGCGGTGCAGCACTACAACGTCCTGATGGCCGGCGCGCTGATCGTGGTGATACCGGTGATCATCCTGTTCGTCGCGGCGCAACGATACTTCGTCAACGGCCTGATGGGCGCGGTGAAGGCGTGATCGACCGCAGCGGACAGAGCGCCACGAGACGCGAACCCACCCCGGTAACGACACGCTGAGATCGGACGATCCCGGAGGCAACCCGTGACAATCCCAAGGCGTCCCCGAACCAAGCGATGGTCCCTCATCTGGCCGGCCCTGCTGTTGGTGACCGCCCTCCTCGTGCCGGTCAGCGCCGCGCACGCCGCGACGGGCCCGGACATGTACCCGCGCGGCATCGGCGCGGATCTCGGTCCGGACGTGGTCGCGCTCGGCGTGCGGGTGCGCGGCGGTGACGACCCGGCGGGCCTGCGCACCGGCACGCTGGACGGCCGGACGTACTGGCAGACGCAGGTCGCCGCGGGCACGAGCTACTTCGGCGTCACGCCCGACGCCGCCTACGCGGCGAGCGTGGCGCAGGCGTCGATCGTCGTCGTGGTCACCTACTACGACGCCGGAAGCGGACAGTTGACGCTGCGCACCGCATCCGGCGACACGAAGACGGTCGCCGACCTCACCGGCACGAATGCCTGGCGGCTGGCGGCGGTCGGGCTCGACGGCGCCGCGCTCACCGCCGGTGGCGCCGGTGAGCTGCGCCTCGCCGGGGTCAACGGCGGCGCACCGTCGGACATCACCGTCGCCCAGGTCCGGATCACCAAGACCGGACCGCAGGCCACGCTCGGCCCCACCCCGACCGGCACCGGTCTCAGCCCGAGGGCCGGCGACAACGAGGCGGGGCTCGTCACCGGCACGCTCGCCGGCCGCGGCTACTGGCGGACCAACGCCGCCGCGCCGGCACCGGCGACCAACTACCTCTACATGAACGTCGCCGACAGCTACGCGTACAACACCACCGACATCGTGATGGTCAGCGTGGACTACTTCGACGCGGGCAACGGCACGCTCTTCCTGCACTACGATTCCCCCGGCGAAGAACTCGCCGACAAGTTCAAGCCGTCGCAGGTCGTCACCTACGGGGACAGTCAGACGTGGAAGACCCAGGACTTCGTCCTCGACGACGCGATCCTGACCAACCGCACCAACGGCTCCGACTTCCGCCTCACCCACGACGGCTCCCCGGTCGAGCTCACGGTGGCGGCCGTGCGGGTGACCGTCGTCCCCCGCCAACTCGACGTCAAGGCCGGCCTGCGTGACCTCGTCGCCTCGGCGAACCTGGCGCTCTACGCGGCGCGCGAAGGTACCCGCGACGGGCAGTATCCGCCCGGATCGAAGGCGGCGCTCGCGACGGCCGTCGCCCAGGCACAGGCCGTGCTCGACGACGCCTCGCCCACCGAGGCGCAGGTCGCTGCGGCGCAGCGGGCGTTGTACGACGCCCACCAGGCGTTCCGCGCCTCGGCGGTCGACACCGACCTGGCCCGCCACGCCACGCTCACCGCCAGCAGCAGCGCCGACGGTTCGAGCCCGGCCGCGGCGAACGACGGCACCGCGACGACCGCCTGGACCAGCGGAAACGGCGGAGCGGGCGAGTGGCTGCGGGCCGACCTCGGCACGGCGCGGCCGGTCAACGAGGTGCTGGTGCAGTGGGGCAACGCCTACTCGCCCGACTACACCGTCGAGGTCTCCACGAACGGCACCACCTACACCGTCGTCGGACGGTCCGGTGGTGCCGGAGGCAACGGTTCGTCCCGCACCCGGTTCCCCGCCGCGACCGCACGCTACGTCCGGCTGAACCTCACCGGCTACGCCCCCGGCCTCGACGGCTTCGACGTGGCCGGGTTCCAGATCCGCGACCAGCGCGCCGTCGCGCCGTCGCCGACGCTCGTCAAGACCAAGTACCCGACCATCGACGTGGTGGTCGCCGACTTCGACGCCACCTCGTACGGCGCCGACCCGACCGGGAAGAAGGACGCAACCGCAGCCATCCGGGCGGCGCTGTACGACTGCTACGACGCGGGAGGCGGAACCGTTTGGCTGCCGGAGGGTACCTACCGGGTCACCGACACGGTCGAGGTGCCGGCCTTCTGCACGCTGCGCGGCGACCGGCGCGATCCGGACCAGGGCCGCGGCGCCTACGGCACCGTGGTGAGTGCCGACCTCCCCGCCGGTGACAACGGTCCCGTGCTGTTCCGCATCGGCGGCAGCGCCGGCGTCATGGGCGTCACCACGTACTACCCGCGGCAGAGCGCGACCGCTCCGGTGCCCTACAACTTCACGTTCGAGATCCCGGGCAGCGCCTGGGCCGGCGACGAGAACTACATGATGAGCACGGTTTCCGACGTCACCATGCTCAACTCGTACCGGGGCATCGGCATCAGCACCATGCGCGACGAGCGGGGTCGTCCGCCCGGCAACGGCCAGACCCACGAGTCGGCGACCGTCCGTAACGTCAAGGGAACCGCGCTGCTGGAAGGCGTCGAGGCCTACAACGGCGCCGATGTCGGCACGTGGGAGAACGTCGAGCTGAGCAACGCCTACTGGGCGCAGGCCCCGGCGGCGTACAACCCGCCGCGGCGCAGCGCGCTGGACGCGTGGACCCGCGCGCACGGCACCGGGTTCGTGCTCGGCGACCTGGAGTGGGACCAGTTCGCGGACCTGTCCGCGGCGGACTACCGTGTCGGCATCCACATCGTGAAGGGGCTGCGGGCCGAGTTCACCGGCGTCTTCCAGCGGGTGAAACTGCTGCGCACCGACACCGCCCTGCAGGTCGACCAGTTCGACGCACGGTGGGGGCTGTCGCTGGCCGCGAGCCGTCTCGAAGGCAGCCAGGCCGCGGTGGTGAACAACGGGGGCGGCTACGTCAAGCTCACCGACACCAAGCTCGTCGGCGCGGTGAAGGGAACGGTGTACCAGCTCGCCGGGACCGTGCCCACCGACGATGCGGAACCCGCCGCCGCCAAGCCTGCGCGCAAAGTCCTCTACGACGTGAGCAAGGCCCCGTACAACGCGTCGCGGGGCAACGGCTACCTCCCGGCGCAGGACGCGACGGCGGGCATCCAGCGCGCGCTCGACCGCGCCGGGCGCGACGGCGGCGGCGTGGTCTACCTCCCGGCCGGCTGGTACCGGCTCGACGGGCGTCTCATCGTCCCGGCCGGCGTCGAGCTGCGCGGCGCGTCCTCGGTGCCGAACCGGGACGAGGACGGCCGCAGCGGAGGCACCGTGCTGCTGTCCTACGCCGGGCGCAACACCGCCAACCCGGACACCGACCAGGCCGCGATCACCCTCCGCGGCGAGCGGGCCGGGATCAACGGTCTGCGTGTGTTCTACCCGGAGAACAACCCTGCGGCACCGGGTGGCCTGGTCCCTTATCCCTACGCGATCCGCGGCCAGGGCACCGGCACCTACGTCGTCAACATCGGCCTGCCGAACGCGTGGAACGCCATCGACATGGCCAGGTACCGCAACGACCGCTTCCTGGTCCGGAAGATCAAAGGCACCTTCGTGCGGCACGGTGTCACCGTCGGCAAGAGCGACGACGGGCGGATCGAAGGCGTGCTCAGCAACGGCAACACGTTTGTGCGGACCGGCTTCCATCTGCCCAACTGGGTCCTCGGCAAGGACCTCTTCCCGCAGGTGATCGACGGCTGGACACGCAAGTACGCGGATCTGATCACCGTCGACGGCGCGAACCGGCTGACCGTCGCGGACGCGTTCGGCTACGGTCTGCACAACGGGCTCATCGTGAATTCCGGCGACGTCCGGGTCTTCAACCTGGGCACCGACAATCTCGGGGACGACGGCTACACCGTGAAGGTCGCCGGCGGGAAGGTCACCATCGTCAACCTCATGCGCTACAACGGCACCACCAGCGCGGGACGGGCGAGGTTGTACAACGTGATGGTGATCAACATCGTGGAGCACAACGTCGCCGCGTCGGTGTCTCCCGGCGGTGCCGGCACCGTCAGGCTGGAGGGCAACGACACGCGGCCCGGCTTCTACGAGCCCGGCAGCCAGGTCACCGCATCGGCCAAGGCCACGCCCGGTTATCGCTTCGTCAACTGGACCGTGGGCGGCACGGAGGTGTCCACCACCCGGGAGTACACGTTCACGGTCACCGGCGACCAGGCGTTGACCGCCAACTTCGCACCGGTGAACACAGCATGACGCACCCGAAGGACCATGAGCACGTCGAACGGACCGGCGTCGTCCATCCCGGCGAGGTCGACGCCGCCGGATATCTCGTCGCCGAGGGCGACGACGCGGGACTGAGGAGCGTGGCGTGAAGATCCTGGTCACCGGTGCGGGCGGGATGCTGGGGCAGGCTTTGGTCGCCCGGCTGCGCGCCGACGGGCACGGCGTCCGCGCGCACGACCGCACGCCACTGCGGACGAGCCCCGCTGACGATGTTGTTGTCGGCGACCTGAGCCACCCCGACGACCAGGTCCTCGGCCGGCTGCTGGCCGGCGTCGACGCGGTGGTGCACGCCGCCGCCCTGCCGTCCCCGCTGCACGAGAACGTCTTCGGCAACAACGTCGGCTCGACGTATCACCTCCTGGACGCCGCGGGCGAGCTCGGTGTCGGCCGGATCGTCTACGTGTCGAGCCTGTCCGCCGTCGGGCTGGCGTGGTCGGGACGCGGCGCGGCACCGCTGCGGCTGCCGCTGACCGAGGACCATCCGTATCTCGGCGACGATCCGTACGGGCTTTCGAAACACGTCGGCGAACTCGTCACGGCGACGGTGAGCCGCCGCCACGGCATCCCCGCGGTGAGCCTGCGCTTCCCGTTCATCGGCACCGGCGAGCGGCTGCGGCACCATCTCGCCCATGTGCAGGCCGATCCCGGCGGCGACCGGGGCGCCCTGTGGAGCTGGATCGACACGCGGGACGCCGTCACCGCGCTCGTCGTGGCGCTGACCCGGCCGGTCGACGGCCACGCCGTCGTCACCGCCGCCGCGCCCGACACCACCGCACTGCAGCCGACGGCGGAGCTGCTCCGCCGATACCATCCGGAGTCCCAAGTCACCGAACCGCTGGACGGCTTCGCCGTGCCGGTCTCCACCCGCCTGAGCCGCGACCTGCTGGGCTTCATCCCCGTCCACACCTGGCGGCAGGCATGACCACTACGCTACGCCGATGAGGTCAGGTCACCGCACGAGCGGTGGCCTGACCATTATCACCAACGTTTTGTGACGGTGCGAACCGGCGCCGGGCCTACCTCGTACTGAGCGGCATCGAGGCCGGGGTGACCGGGGCGGGCAGCCGTCCACCGCCGCTCAGGTACTGGTGGACCGCCGCGGCGGCCGAGCGGCCCTCCGCGATCGCCCAGACGATCAACGACGGTCCCCGGCGGGCGTCGCCGGCCACGAAGACGCCCGGCGCTTCGGTCTGCCAGTCACCGCCGGCGTCGATCGTGCCGCGCCCGTTGCGGGTGAGCTTCGCCTGGGCCAGGTGCGGTCCGGGCTGCGTACCGGCGAATCCGATCGCCAGCAGGGCCAGGTCGGCCGGCACCTCGCGGACCGTGCCCTCGACCTCGCTCAGTGTGAAACCGGGGCCGACGAGGACATCCACCAGCTCGACCGCGCGCAGTCGCCCCTCGTCGTCGCCGATGAACCGGCGCACCGCGCAGCCGAAGTTGCGATCGCCGCCCTCCTCGTGCGCCGAGCCGCTGCGCAGCATGGTCGGCCAGGTCGGCCAGGGGTCGCGGCCGCCGTCCCGCTGCGGCGGAGGCAGCGGTGCCACCTCCACCAACTGCACGCTGGCCGCGCCCTGCCGGTGTGCGGTGCCGAGGCAGTCCGCGGCCGTGTCGCCGCCGCCCACGACGATGACGTTCAGGCCGGCCGCGTCGATCGGCGGTGCGTCCAGCGAGCCGGCGACGACCCGGTTCGCGCCCTCCAGGTACACCATCGCCTGGTGAATGCCGTTGAGCTCGCGGCCGGGAGTGGCCGGCACGTCGCGCGGGTCGAGGGCGCCGCAGGCCAGGACGACGGCGTCGTGCCGCTCCCGCAGCTCGGCCAGCGAGACGTCGACGCCGACCTCGCAGCCGGTGACGAACGACACCCCCTCGGCGGCGAGCTGAGCGGCCCGCCGGTCGATGTGGCGCTTCTCCAGCTTGAAGTCCGGGATGCCGTAGCGGAGCAGGCCGCCGACGGCGTCGCTGCGCTCGTACACGGTCGTCGCGTGTCCGGCCCGCGCCAGCTGCTGCGCGGCGGCCAGGCCGGCCGGCCCGGAGCCGACCACGGCCACGCTGCGACCGGACCGCGTCGCGACCGTGAAGGGCCGCAGCGGCCCGCCGTCGGTGAGACGGTTGATGATCTCGACCTCTACCTGCTTGATCGTGACCGGGTCGTCACCGATGCCGAGGACGCAGGCCGCCTCGCACGGGGCCGGGCAGAGCCGCCCGGTGAACTCGGGGAAGTTGTTCGTCGCGTGCAACGCCTCCGCGGCGCGCTCCCAGTCGCCGACGCGCACCAGGTCGTTCCAGTCCGGGATCAGGTTGCCCAGCGGACAGGCGTTGTGGCAGTACGGGACGCCACAGTTCATGCACCGGCTGGACTGCTCGTGGATCACCTGTTCGTCGACGCGCTGGTACACGTCGCGCCAGTCGGCGACCCGCTCGGGCACCGGGCGCAGCAGCGGCAGCTGCCGGCGGTACTTCATGAATCCCATCGGATCAGGCATGACTGGCCTCCGTTGCCTGGCGGTGCATCCGGATCGCGACGGGACAACGCTGGCCCGAAATGTGAGACGGCCGTCCCACTGTCGTGAATGGCACCCTAACCGAACAGCCCGGGTGTCTCACAGGGGCCAGAGGAGCCAAGTGCGCCACACCCGCCACCGGGGCTGCAACTCACCCGCCGAACCACCTGCATCGACCCAGGCGGCACTCGGGAGCACGCGGTGCCAGCCGCGGACTCCTTTACCCGGCCGGTTGATGGCGGCATGTCCAGCGGCCTTGATCAAATCGTGGGCGATGCGTTGTGTCCGCACCTCGACAGGCGGATCGAATATGCCAGCGACCAGAGCAGCAGGGCCGCAACCACAGGCCCGGCGAACAGGACCACGAGACCGGCGCCGATGTTGGCTCCGATCACGCCGGCGGTCATCACCCGCCACCCGTATCCCACGATCACACCGGCTGCCAGCAGCGGACCAAGCACACGCCACCACCGTGGGTCGAGGTGCTGCCTGCGGGTGGCCCAGCCCAACACAAGCAATGCTGCGATGACGATGACCATCGATACTGGGCCGGCGGCACGCTGTACGCCGGGAGCAACCCTGACGGGCCTCACGCTGTAGTCGGGGTGAGCGCTGGCGGGAACCGTTGACTGGTCTCCGACGACCCACCACGTCGCCACCGTGACGGCGACCACCAGAGTGGCAGCAACGGGAGCAAGTGCCCATCTCGCCCACACTTCTCGGCGCTTCGCCGGGTGACCCGACTGCGTTCGTCCAACCATATGCACAGCTTGGCGGGCGCGCGTAAGGTCCGGCATGAGCGTGCGTACTCACTTCCGGCATGAGCGTGCGTACTCACTGTCGCCGACGCCTTCAGGCCTGGAGCGGAAGCTCCACGGCGTCCGCCATGGCCGCCGCACCCCGGTCGTTGAGGTGCATGCCGTCGCCGCTGTCGAGGTCCGGGCGGATGAAGTCGGGCGCGTCGGGGTTCTCGACCGCCCGGGCCACGTCGAAGACGCCGTCGAACGCGGCCGTGGTGCGGATCCAGTCGTTCACCTCGCGCCGGGCGGCCAGGCCGGCCGGGGTGCTCACCCCCGGGTAGATCGCGCCCCCGAACGGGCCGAGGGTCGCGGCCAGGATCTTCAGGCCGGCGTCGTGGGCCCGCCGGGCCAGGGTTTCGTAGCCGGCGACGAGGGCGTCGGCGGTGGCCGGCGCCTCGCCGGCCATGCCGGCCAGGCCGAGGTCGTTGATGCCGAAGTGCACGAGCACGTGCGTCACGCCGGGGATCGACAGCACGCCGCGGTCGAAACGTCCCAGTCCGTGCTCGCCGACCTCGTCGCGGAGCAGGCGGTTGCCGGCGATGCCCTGGTTGACCACCCAGCCCCGGCGCAGGCGCCGGTTGAGGAAGTCGACCGAGCGGCGGTTCGCGTCCAGCGTCGAGCCGACCCCCTCGAACCAGGAGTCGCCGAACGCCACGGCGACCGGAGTGCCGTCGGGGACGAGCACGTCGACGCCGGCGACGAAAAACCGGCCCTCGACCCGCTCGGCACCGGCGAGCGCGGGCACCGCGACCTGGTTGCCGGCGACGACCTCCGCGTTCGCCGCGGGCTTGTGCGAGTAGGTGGCCGGGCCGGTCGCCTCCGGCAGGTACAGGCTGAGGACCAGGTCGTCGCCGGGGGAGACGGACCGGTCCACCGGGTCGCTGACGACCTCCTCGCCCGGCGGGATCGTGAACCTCTCGGCACCGTCGAACGTGACGGCAAGGCCGTCGACCGTCGCGGCGCCGACGGTCAGCGGCGCCCGGCCGTAGCGGTTCGTCAGGCGGACCCGGAGACGGTCGCCGCCGCCGGGCATGTGCAGCACGTGCCGCACGGTCTGGTCGGTGAAGCCCCGCGGCTCGCTGAGCTTCACCTGCTCGTACGGGCTGATCACGGCGGACCGGAAACCGGCGGTCCAGAACATCGATCGCTCCTTTCCTCACGAAGCCAACGTCAGGGGATCAGGACGGTCTTGCCCGCCAGCCGGCCGGCGACGGCGTCGTCGTGGACGGCGGCCAGGTCGGCCAGCGGACGCCGCTCGGCCACGTCGATGTGCAGCGCGCCGGCGTCGACGCGGGCGACCAGCTCGGCGAGCTGGCCGGCGTCGCTGCGTACGTAGACCTGCGCGGTCCGCACGCCGCGGCCGGGGTGCTCCGGGCCGGGCGTGGCGGTGCTGACGAACACGCCGCCGTCGGCGACGAGGTCGATCAGCCGCGCGGTCTCCTCCGGGTCGGTGCGCACCAGGTGCAGCACGACGTCGAAGCGCCGCCCGGCCAGCGCCTCCGGCAGGGGCGTGGCGGTGTAGTCGACGATCCGGTCGGCGCCGTAGAACCGGATGCGCTCGGCGCTGCGCGCCCCGGCGGTCGCCGTCACCGTGGCGCCGGCGGCCTTGGCGAGCTGCACCGCATACCCGCCGACGCCCCCGCCCGCGCCGTTGACCAGCACCGACTGCTCGGCCCGCAGGCCGCCGTGCTCGAACAGCGACTGCCAGGCGGTCAGCCCGGCCGACGGCAGCGCCGCGGCGTCGGCGAGGTCGGCGGTGCGCGGGGCGGCGGCGAGGGCGTGGGCCGCCACCACGGCGTACTCGGCGGCCGCACCGGGCCCCGTCATCGGCAGGAGTGCGACGACCGCGTCGCCGGGCTTCCAGTCGTTCACCCCGGCGCCGACCTCGGTGACGGTGCCGGCGACGTCGAAGTTCGGCACGTGCGGGAACGTCACCGGGAAGATCTGCTCGAAGAAGCCGGTGCGGACCGCGACGTCGACCGGGTTGAACGCGGCCCCGGCGACCCGGAGCACGACCTGCCCGGGACCCGCGACCGGGCGGTCGACGTCCTCGTGGACGAGGACGTCGCTGCCGCCGTAGGAGTGGTACCGCACTGCCTTCACGATGGTCTCCCTCGGTAGGTTGCTTCGAACTTGAAGCATGACTGGAACGGTAACTGCTTCGAGTTCGCAGCAACAACCGCCGGGATCGTGACCTGCCTCATACTGCTTCGAATTCGCACGGTTACGGTGGGGCTATGAACGACGACGCGCTCGAACCCCGGGAACTCGGGGCGTACTTCGTGCTCATGGAGGCGGTCAGCCTGCTCCAGCACCGCATCGAGCAGCAGTTGCGCGCCGAGGGTGACATCAGTTCCGTCCAGTTCCAGCTCCTTGCCCGCCTGGCCGGCGCGCCGGGGGAGGTGACCATGACCCAGCTCGCCGACGGTGTCGTCTACAGCCGCAGCGGCCTGACCTATCAGGCCGGCCTGCTGGAGAAGGCCGGCCTGATCACCCGCCGCCCCAGCCCCGACGACGAGCGGGCCACCCTGGTTGCCGTCACCGACGCGGGCCGGGACCTGTTCCGTCGCCTCTTACCCGGTCACGTCCAGGTCACCCGTCTGCTGTTCGACCCGCTGACCCCGGCCGACGTCGAGCACCTCCGGGAGGTCATGACCCGGGTCCGCGACCACCTGCGTGCCCAGCCGCCGCGCTCGGCGGCCCCCCGCAAGCGCCGCTCAGGCGACGCGAGCGCCGCAGGCGGCGCTAAGCGGACGACGAGGGCGTCGTGAGAGCCGCCAGCACCACGCCGCCCAGGATCAGCGCGAGCGCGATCGACCGCCCGACCGCCAGGCGGTCGCCGTGCACGAGCACGCCCAGCGTGATCGCGCCGACCGCGCCGATGCCGGTGAACACCGCGTACGACACGCCGACCGGCAGCCCCTGCATCGCCCGTGACAGCAGGTAGACCGAGGCCACGCCGAGCAGCGCGCAGACCACCGTCGGCCCGGGCCGGGTGAAGCCCTGCGTCGGCTTGATGCTCTGCGACCACACCACCTCGACGACCCCGGCGGCGATCAGGATGAGCCAGTTCATGAGACACCTCCCCGATGAAGTGGACGCTGTGTCCACTTACTCGGTTGACGGTAGCTCGGCGCTCAGGCCCGGACGGTGTGATGTCGGCAATAGGGTGACGACCGCGGCCCGCAACCGGTTCAGACCACCGTCCGTCGATCCGGCACCGCGACGGCGCCGGGCAGGGTGATGGGGACGGCCTCGGCGGTGCGGGCGGAGCGTTCGGCCGCCTCCAGCATGGCCGTCGTGGCCAGGCCCTCGCCGCCGTGGACCGATGGCAGGCGGCCGTCGTCCGCGGCGGTCGCCAGGTCGTGCAGCTCGGCCGCGTACGCCGCGAGGCGCGGTGCACTCGTCGGGTCCAGGGGGTCGAACGGGGGTTGCGTGAACGCCGTCTCCCAGGACTCGCCGCGGCCCAGGCGGACCGCGCCGTAGGCGTCCAGCTCGATCATGCCCGACTCGCCGATCAGCTGGAGCTGGAGGCCGGAGCCCAGGCCCGGGCGCGGGACGTCGTAGCTCATCCACACCTGGGCCATCGCCCCGGCGCGGAAGCGGTACGTCGCCATGGCGCTGCGCAGCGGGGGACCGGCCGGGCCGTACTGGTGGAACAGGGCGAAGGCCAGATCCGGCTCGTCGCCGACGTACCAGCGGATCAGGTCGCAGGCGTGGGCGCCCCACGACGCATAGGTGGTCTGCTGGGTGGGATCAAGTTTCCATTCGTCCCGGGTCACGCTCGTGTCCCAGAAGCCCGTCTCCGGGCCGATCGCGCGGACCATCGTGACCTGGCCGATCGCGCCGTCGTCGACCAGGCGCTTCGCGGCGCGCGGGGCGGCGCGGAAGCGGTGCTGGGAGACGACGGCCAGGGCGACGCCGGCGTCGGCGCAGGCCCGCACCATCGCGGCGCATTCTTCCACGGACTGGGCCATCGGCTTTTCGACCAGGACGTGCTTGCCGGCGCGGGCCAGCGTCAGCACCTGGTCGTGGTGGCCGGCCGGCGGGGTGGTGACGACGACCAGGTCGACGGCCGGGTCCGCGGCCAGGTCCCGCAACGAGCCGTGCAGCGGCACGCCGTAGTCGGCGGCGAGTGCGGGGCCGCGGCGACCGCCGGCGACCGCGGCCAGGCGGGTGCCGGGCGTGTGGTGGGCGGCCACCTCGGACCAGGTTCGGCCCATGAAACCGGAGCCGAGGACACCCACGCCGATCGGCGTCGAGAGCGAAGTCATGCCGGCAGCCGCCCGTGGCGGCGCAGCGCGTCCAGGATGCGCGCCGCGGCGAACGTGTGCATGTCGGCGAACGCCTCGACCGACGTCGCGCCCACGTGCTGGGTCAGCACCACGTTGCGCAGGCCCAGCAGCGGGTCGGTCTCCGGCGGGGGCGGTTCCGCCTCGCGGACGTCGAGTGCCGCGCCGCGCAGCCGCCCGGCGCGCAGGGCGGCCGCGAGCGCCGCCTCGTCGACCAGGCCGCCGCGGGCCACGTTGACGAGGACCGCGTCGTCGCGCATACGGGCGATCGCCGCCGCGTCGATGAGGTGACGCGACTCGGCGGTGAGGGCGGCGCACAGCACCACGGCGTCGCTGCGCTCGAGAAGCTCCGGCAGTGGCAGCAGCGGTACCGGTGCGTCCGCGCGGTACGGGTCGTGGGCGATCGCCGTCATCCCGAGCCCCTGCGCCTTCTCCGCGACCCGGCCGCCGATGCGGCCCAGCCCGACCACGCCCATCGTCTGCCCGCGGACCCGGCGCATCCGGTAGAACTCGTCCCAGTGCCGCACCTGCCAGTCGCCCTGCGTCGCCGCGGCGGCCGTCGGCACCAGCGCCCGTTGCAGTGCCATGAACAGCGCGATCGCCTGGTCCGACACCTCCTCGGTGCAGTAGTCCGGCACGTTGGTGACTTCGATGCCGAGCTGCGCGGCGCGGGCCGCGTCGACGCCGTCCATGCCGACGCTGTAGCACAGCACCGTCGTGCAGCGGGTCATCAGGTCGAGCTCCTCGGAGGGCAGGCGGCCCGATGCGACCACCACGTCGGCCCGGGGCAGCACCGCGCGGGCCTCCTCCAGCGTCGGCGGCAGCAGCAGGGCGACCCCGTGCGCGGCGAGGATGTCGCGCTCCACGTCGTAGTTCCACCGGATCGTCGTGATGGGGTCGTAGACGGCCACCGTCGGTTCGCTCACGGGCTCCTCCGGTTTCATCTGATGAATCATGAGAGCTCCTGGGGGACGGGTCCGAGCATGGCGATGCCGTCGCCCGGCGCGACGACGGCGGTGCGGCGCAGCATCATGACGATGCCGTCCCGCGGCGCGCGGACCGGCTGGACGACCCGCCCGGCCTCGTCCACGATCTCGGCCACGAGCGTGCCGGCGGCGACGACGTCACCGGCGGTGACGGCGGTCACGCACCAGCCGGCGACCGCGGCCGACACCGACGCGTCGACGTCGCCGTCGCCGCCCTGCACGACCCGCCGCACCGGCGCCGGAGCCGGCGGGTCGGCCGCCACGCCGAGCTGCCCGAGGACGCGGAGCACGCCGTCGGTGTAACCGTCCACCTCGGACCTGCGCAGCGCGGCGCCGCCGCTGCCCTCGACGTAGATGGCGGCGACGCCGTGTGCGGCCGCCGCGGCGAGGCTCCGGCCCGGGTTGACCCGGTCGTGCGCCCAGACCAGCGGCGCGCCGAACGCGTGGGCGGCAGCCGCTCCGGACGGCTCGCAATAGCCGGCGAAAAACGGCATCGCGTAGTGCCGTCCCGCCGAGTGCAGGTCGACGAGGAGGTCGGCGGCGGCGATGACGTGCCGGGTGAGCGCATCGGCGATCCGTTCGGTCACGGTACCGCCGGATCTCCCGGGGAACGCGCGAGCCAGGTTGCCGCCGTCCACCGGGCTGGTCCGCGCCGACGCCGCATGGGCCGGCGGATTGGCCACGGCGACCGCGAGGACCCGCCCGGCCACCGGCCGAAACGTGCCGACCAGCCGGCGGACCGCGAGGATGCCCTCCAGTTCGTCGCCGTGGACCCCGCCGAGCACCGCGACGGTCGGCCCGTCGGCCGCACCGGTCAGCTCGGCGACGGCGACCGCGGTACCGTCGCCGACGTCGAGGCGGCGGGTGCTCATGGCCGGCGGTCCGCGGCCTCGGCCAGCACCGCCCGGATGTGCGCCCGCATCCCGTCGTCGACCTGCACGAACGGGAACGCGGTCGTCGAGTGCGCGATGACGCCCTGCTGCACGAGCGCCTCCTTGAGCGAGCCGACGACCGACGCGCTGAAGCTGCCGCCCGGCATCAGGTGCTGGTACAGCCGGAACGCCCACACGATGTCGCGCTGCAGTTCGGCGGCGCCGTTCCAGTCTCCGGCACCGGCGCGGGCGGCGAGCTCGACGTGCCACGGCAGGAACACGTTGGCCAGGCCCGGCACGGCGCCGTGGAACCCGCCGAGGAGCAGCCCGTCGATGACCATCTCGCTGCCGGTGTACCGCCGGAAGCCGGCCAGGTCGGCGGTCTCCTCGGCGATCTGGCGCTGGGCCTCGACGTTGCCGGAGGAGTCCTTCACGCCGGCGATGACCCCGTCGGCCGCCAGCTGCCGCAGCAGCTCGACGTCGAGCACGACGTTGTTGCGGCTGGGGATGTTGTAGGCGAGCACCGCCGCGTCGCCGACCGCCTCCTTGACCGCGCGGAAATGCGCCGCCAGCTCGCCCCGCGAGTGCGGGAACGTGAACGGCGCCAGCAGCAGCACCGCGTGGACGCCGAGCCGCGCGTAGCGGCCGGCGTCGGCGACGGCGTCGCGGGTGCCCAGCGCGGGCACGCCGACCATCAGGTGGGCGCGGTCGCCGACCCGGGCGACGGCTCGCTCGGCCACGGCGAACCGTTCGTCGCGGGCGAGCGCACCGTTCTCCCCGCACGAGCCGAGGACGAGCAGGCCGGTCGCGCCGCCGCCGATGAGGTGGTCCACCAGCCGGTCGAGCGAGTCCAGATCGGGGGCGCCGGACGGCAGCATCGGGGTGACCATCGGCGGGACGACCCCCGCGGTCGGCGGGGGTACCAGGACACTCATGGGGTTCCTTTCGGCGGTGGCGGTTGCAGGGATCCGGGGAAGTGGCACGCGTAGGCGCGACCGTCCACCGTGGTCAGCGGCGGGTCTTCGGTGGCGCAGACGTCGCGGGCGACGGGGCAGCGCGGCTGGAACGGGCAGCCCGGCGGCACCTGCAGCGGCGACGGTGGCTCGCCGCTGAGCACGATCCGCTTCGACCGGCCCGGGGCCTGATCGACGCGGGGGAGCGCGGACAGCAGTGCCACCGAGTACGGGTGCAGGGGCCGGGCGAAGAACTCGGCCCAGCCGGCGAGCTCCACGAGGCGGCCGAGGTACATCACCGCGATCCGGGTCGCGAGCTCTCGCACGGCGACCAGGTCGTGCGAGACGAACAGGTAGGTCAGTCCGTGCTCGCGCTGCAGGTCGCGCAGCAGCGCGATGACGTGCGTCTGGATCGACACGTCGAGGGAGGCGGTGGGCTCGTCGAGCACGACGAGCCCGGGGCCGGCGGCGAGGGCCCGGGCGATCGCGACCCGCTGCGCCTGCCCACCGGACAACTCGTGCGGGTAGCGGTCGGCGAGCTGCTCGCCCAGACCGACCTCGGCGAGCAGGCCGGCGACCCGGGTGCGCCGCTCACGGCGGCCGACGCCGAGGTTGACCAGTGGCTCGGCGACCAGGTCGGTGACGGTGAGCCGGGGGTTGAGCGAGCCGTGCGGGTCCTGGAAGACGGCCTGCATGCGCTGGTGGCGGCGGACCCCGGCGCGGCGGTCCGCCGGGTTGTCGCCGAGCACGGTGACCGTTCCGGAGGTCGGGGCGGTCAGTCCCAGAACGATGTTGGCGAGGGTCGACTTGCCGGAGCCGGACTCGCCGACGAGGGCGACCGTCTCGCCGGCGCCGATCTCCAGGTCGACTCCGGCGAGGGCGCGCAGCGCTCGGCGGCGCACGCGGTACGTCTTCGTGATGCCGCTCGCCCGCACCAGGGGCTCGCGGGCCGCGCCACCGGTCGCGGCGGGCGGCACGGCGGCGGCCGGCCGGGGCGCGGCCCGCTCGGCGGCGACGGCGTCGAGGTGGATGCAGGCCGCGTGGCGGCCGTCGCCGATGCTCAGCAGCGGCGGGACGGCCTCGCGGCAGGCCTCGGTGCGCCACCCGCAGCGCGGCTCGAACGGGCAGCCCGGTGGCGGGTCGGCCAGGTCGACGGCGTGGCCGGGGATGCTGCGCACCTCGCCCCGCGCGGCCGAGATCCGTGGCGTGGCGTCGCCGAGCGCGATCGCGTAGGGGTGGCGGGGCGCGGCGAAGAACGCCTCGGCCGGGCTGTCCTCGGCGATCCGCCCGGCGTACATGACGATGACCCGCGTGCACAGCTGGCGGATCAGGCCGAGGTTGTGCGATACGACGACCAGGCCGAGATCCTCCCGCGGGCCCGGCTCGCCGATGGTCGCGAACAGGTCCATGATCTGGGCCTGGATCGTGACGTCGAGGGCGGTGGTGGGCTCGTCGGCGATGAGCAGCCGCGGCTCGTTGGCCAGGCCGAGGGCGATGAGGCCGCGCTGGCGCAGCCCGCCGGACAGCTCGTGCGGGCGCCGGCCGAGCTGGGTCGCCGGTGCCGGCATGCCGACCGACCGCAGGGCCTCGACGGCCCGGTCGCGGCGGCGGTGCCGGCTGCGCTCGCCGTGGGCGCGCAGCCCCTCGCCGAGGTGGTCGCCGAGGGTACGCAGCGGGTCGAACGAGGTGAGCGGGTCCTGGAAGACCATGCCGGCGCCGGTCCCGCGCAGTTTCCGCAACCGGCTCTCCGGCAGGCGGGACAGGTCGGTGCCGTCGAGCAGCACCTCGCCCGACTCCTGGCGGGCCCAGGCCGGCAGCAGCCGCATCAGGGCCAGCGCGAGCGTGGTCTTGCCGGAGCCGGACTCGCCGACGATGCCGACCCGCTCGCCCGGGGCGACGTCGAACGACACGCCGGAGACCGCGGCCACGTCGCCGTAGCGGATGGTGAGGTCGCGCACCGACAGCAGGGTCACCGGGGCCTCCTTCGGGCCGTGTCCACACGCAGCGCGGCGCCGAGCCCCTCGCCGACGAAGTTGATGCCCAGGACCGTCGCCATCAGGACCACGGCCGGGGCGAGGGCGGCCACCGGGGCGCTGAAGATGGCCCGCACACCCTCGGTGAGCATCACGCCCCAGTCGGCCTCCGGCGGCTGGACGCCGATGCCGAGAAAGCTCAGTGCGGACAGCACGACGATGCCGTTGCCCATGCCGATGACGAGCAGCACCACCAGTACGTCGGCCACGTTCGGCAGCACGTGCACCCGCAGCAGGCGCAGCAGGGGCGTGTTGCTGACCCGCGCGGCCTGGATGAACGCCGCGGTGCGCAGCGGCAGCACCGAGCCGCGCATCACCCGGGCGTAGGACGGCAGGGCGGCGATCGACACGGCGACGACGGCGCTGGAGACGCTCGGGCCGAGGATGGCGACCACGACGATCGCGGTCAGCAAGGTCGGGAACGACAGCAGCACGTCGACGGCGCGCATCACGATCGCGTCGACGATGCCGCCGATGAACCCGGAGGCGATGCCGACGAGGCTGCCGACGACGGCGCCGATGCCGACCGCGAGCAGGCCGGACGGTATCGACAGCAGCCCGGCGTGCAGGAGCCGGGCGAGGATGTCCCGGCCGAGCTGGTCGGTGCCGAGCGGGTAGCGGCCGGACGGTGGGGCGTAGGCGTCCATCGGGTTGGTCCGGGTCGGTGAGGCGTCGTAGACGAGCGGGCCGACGATGGTGATCAGCGCGACGAGCACGAGCAGCACGAGGCCCACGACGGTGAGCGGCTGGGTCAGGAATCGGCGTCGCATCGGATTCCTTCCGTGGATACCCCCGCCTTCGCGCCCGCCATCCGGCGTTCAAGACCGAGCAGCGGTCGCATCCGCTGCCGGAGGGTGCGTCGACCGGGTCGCAGGACGCGGCCGGGCGCTGGTTCGTGTTCCCGCTCTGCGAGGACGTGATCCCGCACGTCCCGGCGGTGTCTGCCGGTGGAGCTGGTGTAAGACCTCAACGGGGAGTCCTCCCGGACGGGGCGGTCGGCGACGGAGCAGGAACTCCCTGGGGCGACCCCAGGAATCCCCTCCTTGCGGAAGGGGAGGATGTCAAGCCAGGCTGATCCGCGGGTCGATGAGCCGGTAGATGACGTCGATGACGAGGTTGATGCCGAGGATCAGCAGCGCGACGACGAGGATCTCGCCCTGCACGGCGGGCAGGTCGCGGCGGCCGATCGAGTCGAAGATGACGGTGCCGAGGCCGGGCCAGGCGAAGATGTTCTCGACGATGAGCGCACCGGCGAGCAACCGTCCGAACTCGACGGACAGCAGCGTCACGACCGGGATGGAGGCGTTGGGCAGCACGTTGCGGGCCAGCAGCCGCCGCTCGGGCACGCCCGCCGCGCGCAGTGTGCGCACGAACGGCCGGGTGGCGACGTCGAGGACGCTGGTGCGGATCACCCGGGCCTGGATGCCGGCCAGCGGAATGCCCAGTGCAAGGGCCGGCAGCACGATCGAGTCCCACGACTGCGCCCCGGCGACCGGGAACACCTGCAGGTACACGGCGAGGACGCTGACCAGCACGGTGCCGAGCAGGAAGTCCGGCGTGGCGACGAACAGCGTGGTGATCGCGGTGAAGCTGACCCCGGTGCGGCGCTTGCGGGCATCGCGCAGGGCGCTGGCGACCCCGATCGGCACCGACAACAGCAGACCGGTGAGCACCCCGGCGACGGTCAGCATGAGGGTGTACGGCAGGCGCTCGGCCACGATCTCCGTGACCGGGCGGTGCGTCAGGAACGACGTGCCGAGGTCACCCCGCAACACGTTGCCGACGTAGTCGAGGAACTGCACCCGCAGCGGGTCGTCGAGGCCGAGCTGTCGGCGCAGGTCGGCGGCGACCTGCGGGTCGAGGTTGGTGCCCGCGATGACCGTCACCGGGTCGCCGGGCACGAGCCGGATCATCGCGAAGGTGATGACGAGCACCGCCAGCGCGGCGGGTACGGTCAGCAGTACCCGCCGCGCGACGAACCGAAGGAAGCTCACGCCGACGGCGCCAGGTCGTTGATCTTCAGGATGCCGTCCGGCTGCATGCCGATGCCGGACACCGACTTCGCCGAGAACACCACACTTTGTGGCTGGTAGAGCACCAGGGCGGTGTGGTCCGCGGCCATCTGCCGCTGCGCGGTCGAGAGCAGGGTCGCCCGTTTGGCGTCGTCGCTCTCGGTGATCGCGGCCCGGAGCGCCGCGTCGACCTCGGTGTTGCAGTTGAAGGTGAGGTTTGTGCCGAGCGGCACGGTCGCCGACGGGATGTTGGCGCAGGCGAAGAGGATGTTCATCGAGCCGGCCGGGTCGAGGATGCCGTAGCGGCCGATGTAGATGTCCTGGTCGCCCTTGCGTCGGGTCTGGGTGACCGTGGCGAACTCCTCGGTCTTGATGGTGGCCTTGATGCCCACCTGGGCCAGCTGGTCCTGCACGAGCTGGTCGATGGCCGGCCATGGATCCTCGGCCGAGGACAGGATGTTCAGCGTCAACGGCTGGCCGTTCTTGGTCATCGTGCCGTCGGACCCGGCGGTGTAACCGGCCGCCTGCAGCAGCTGCTTGGCCTGGTCCTTGCCGTACTTCGTGACGCCGTCGCCGGCGCTCTTGTCGTGGCCGGGGACGATCGTCGGCAGCACGCTGTAGTTCACCTCGGCGTAGCCGCTCGCGATGGCCTGGATGAGCGCGTCGCGGTCGATCGCGGCCGAGATGGCCTTGCGGACGTTGACGTCGGGGACCTTCTTGGCGTTGATCCACAGCGCGGTCTCGCTGACGCCGGGGAAGGCGGTGTTCTTCAGGTTGGGCGCGTTGGCCAGCCGCTTGGCGTCGGGGCCGGTCAGCTGGGCGATCTCGACGCCGCCGGTGGAGACCAGGTTGGCCCGGGTGCTGGCGTTGGTCACGTACTGGAACACGATTTTCGCGTACTTCGGGGCGGCCTTGTTGGTCAGGTCGGGCCGGATCGTCGTGTAGTCGGGGTTGCGCTCGACCTCGAGCCGGTCACCCTTGACGTAGTTGACGAACTTGTAGGGGCCGGTGCCGACCGGCTTCTGCTCGAGCGTGCCGGCCTTGGCCGCGGTCGGCGACGGGATGCTCAGGTCGGCGTTGGCCAGGTTGATCAGCGCCGCGCCGACCGGGCTCTTCCAGGTCACCTTGACCGTCGTCGGGTCGATGACCTCGGCCTTGTCGTAGGGGCCGAGCACGCTCTTGGAGTTGGTGGCCTTGGTGTTCGGGTCGACGACGCGGTCGAGGGCGTACTTGACCGCCTCGGCGTCGAACGGTGTGCCGTCGTGGAACTTCACGCCCGAGCGCAGCTTGAAGGTGATGGAGGCGCCATCGATCGTCCACGACTCGGCGAGGCTCGGGCCGATGGTCCCGTCGGCCTTGATGACCACGAGGGTGTCGTAGATGGCGGCCATCTCGTCGCTGAGGTACTGGATGTTCTTGGCCGGGTCGAGCGTCGGCTGCTCGACGGCCTCGGCGATGCGGAGGGTCTGGTCGGTGCTCGGGTTCGAGGAAGTGTCAGAGCCGCAGGCCGCGGCGGTAGCGATCATCATGAGCACGCCGGCTCCGGCCACCAGCCGGGGGGCGATGCGGGTTCGGTACGAAAACATGCGGACCTATCCCCACTCGAGACGTTGCCCGCGCGGCGAGCGCCGGGCACGCGATCTGGTCGACGCGGTGCGCTGAGTATGGACACGGCCCCAAGAGCGTGTCAACAGCTGAAACTGTCGTTTCGATATCGCCATGACGGCGTGCTGACCAGGTAATCTCGGCCATACACCAGCCGTTTGCTGGCTGGAACACGAAGTGCAGAACGAGGCGGGGACGGTTTTGAGGCCCCCTTGTCGTTCCGGGACCGGCGGGTGAATTGTGGGGATCTGTTCGGGACCTGGCGCGGGCCGGGACGGGGCGTCATACTCATGCCGCGGCGACCCGGCGCACCGGCGCGGCGCCGCGCACCACCCGTCGCGTGCCGCCGGTCACGACGCATCGCGCGACGCTGCGAACGATCCCGTCGCGCGATCTGCCCTGGTCGTCGCGCGACCATGCGACAGGAGTGGGATGAAGGCCGCCAAGGACGCAGTCACGAACTACCCGATCCGGGCGGTGGAGCGGGTCTGCGACATTCTCGACGTGTTGCAGCGCTCCCGCGAGGGCGCGACGCTGGCCGATGTCGCCGAGGTGACGGCGCTGCCGAAGAGCTCGGCCTACCGCTACCTGGCCGCCCTGGAGTCCAGGCGGTACGTCGAGCGCGACGTCGCGCTCGGGCTCTACCGGCTGGGCCTGGCGTTCCGCCCGCAGCACACTCGGCAGGTCGACGCGCTGGTCAACCTGGCCCGGCCGCACCTGGAGCGGTTGCGCGACAAGCTCGGCGAAACCACCAACATGGGCCTGCTCGACGGTGCCGAGGTCGTCCACGCCGTCGTGGTGGAGAGCCACGAGATGATGCGCCTGGCCGCGCGGGTCGGCGACCGCGGCGCCCTGCACGCCACCGCGCTGGGCAAGGCGATCGTGGCCGAGCTGCCCGAGGAGCGGGTCCGCGCGCTGCTGTCGGCCCAGCCGCTGCAGCGCTACACGCCGGCCACGATCACCACGGTCGAGCGCTACCTGGAGGAGCTGGAGACCGTCCGCCGCGAGGGTTACGGGCTGGACGACTGCGAGAACCAGCCCGACGGCCGCTGTGTCGCGGTCTCGTTGCAGGGCCTGCCGTTCCTGTGCGGCATCAGCGTCAGCGCGCCGGCCCGGCGGCTGCCGCCGGACAAGGTCGAAGCGACCGCGAGAGCGCTGCGCCGCGTCGCGATGCGGCTGGTGCGCGACTTCCACGCGGCGGGCTGAGCTCGGGTCGCTCATCGACGATGCCCCCGGCACCCGCCGGGGGCCTTCGTCGTTGCCGCGTGCCGTAAGGCGACACCGCAGGTGGTGGCGCTGGCTACGCGCTGTCCCGACTAGATCGGGAAGCGGCCGCGGCGCCAGTGCCAGTGGCGGCCGGCCTTCAGGTGGTCGACGATCGCGCGCTGGAGCACGGTGCGCAGTGGCAGCTGGTCGAGCGGCGTGGTCAGGGTGCGGAACGCGAACCGCAGCACCTCGACGTCGGCGTCCAGCCCTTCCGGCTCCTCGTAGGGCTCCAGCTCGAACCTCCGCTGGAACCGGACGATGTTGGAGTCCCCGGGCAGGTACTCCTGCAGCTGCGGGTCGAGCAGCCACGAGCCGCAGGAGAACGCCGTGTAGCGCTCGTCGGGAAAGTGGCGCGGGAAGAACGCACGGGCCTCGTCGAGCGACGCCGCGACCGCCTCCGGGTTCAGCGGCCCCGCCTCGGGGATGTGCAGGTCGATGGCGGTGTCGCCGCGCTGGTGCTGCAGCCGGCCCAGCTCGTAGAGGCCGCCGCGCGCGTGCAGCGTCAGCCAGCTCTGCATGACCGGCCAGCCCTCGCGGTGCATCCGCCGGTCGATCGCGAGGTTGCGGCCCAGGTCCGCGAGTGTCAGCCACGACACGGCATCGGCGACGCCGTGGTCGCGGTGGTATCCCGTGACGACGTCGACCAGGGCCAGGTACGCGTATACGTAGAGATGCCGCCAGGCGGGACCCCGTTCGCGCGGCAGTTCCGGGCCGGGCGGCAGCCAGCCGTGGCCCCCGAGATCGGCGCGGATCAGGGCGATCGAGCGGTCGAGCAGCCAGCGCAGCTCCGGAGTCCACAGTGGAGAGTCGGGGTCGGGCCAGCCCGCCATGATCTCGGCGGCGTCGTCCGGCCGCACCGCGAGCCGGTCGAGGATCGCGGGCGCGTCGGCCTTGGCGGGCAGTGGAGCCGACGGCCGGTCGCCGGCGAGCCGGTGCACGCGGTCGACGTCCTCGACGGGCACCCCGAGCCGGGCGGCGGTGTCGTCCAGATCCACGCGGACGACTCTACCGATCCGCAACCATGATCCGCGAGACAGACCGTCGTCGGCGGTGTGCGGTCCGGTATGCGTTCACCCTCGACTCTTAGCCACAAGGTCGCAGTACCATCCGGACACCGATGTTTTGCGCACCCGTACAACTTGCGTGCTCCGTGGTCGACCGCGAGGCTCGGCGAAAATTGTCGGCGATCGCGGGCAACCTATCGGCCGGCGCCTCCGTTTAGGAGCCGACTCTCGTGTGTGCCGTCGTTCGCCCGCACGAGACGGCCAGGTACCAACCTCTTCTCAACACGACCGGAGACGTCTTGATGCATGCACGCAGACGGAACCTGCGGCTCATCGTGCCCCTCACGCTCCTCACCGCCCTGCTGACGGCGATCGGCGGCGCATACATGTTCCAGCACCGCGGACTCGAAGCCGCGCCAGTCGATCTCGCGGTGCCGGATCTGCCCCAGTCGCAGCTCGGCCAATGGTGCGTCGACCGGCAGGCGATGGGCACTGCGGGCCTGTCGCAACAAGCGCGGGACTGGCTGGCCGACTGTGTCGGCCTCTTCGGCGACGGATCCACGCCGACTTCGGCGGGATCGCCGAGCGCGAACTCACCGACGGTGTCAACGCCGACCCCCGCACGGTCGCAGACGCCTTCGTCGAGCGCGACGACGCCGCAGGCGACCCCGAGCCGCACCGGTGGACCGGCACAACTCGGCTGCATGTCCAAGCCGTCCAAGTGCGGCTGGCCGGACGAGACCAACACCGGTGTACCCGCTGGGGCCTCCCTGAAGACGCACAACGGGGACCTCACCATCAGCCAGGCGGGCACCTACACCGGGCTGGACGTGATCGGTTGCCTCATCATCAACGCCGACAACGTGATCGTGACGCGGTCACGCATCGGCTCAGGTAAGAACTGCGGATGGTACGTGGTGCGGTCGATGAATCGTCGCGGTGTGGTGCTCGAGGACGTGGAGATCGTCCTCACCGGCTCTGAGACCAAGGGCATCGCCTTCGACGGCTACACCGCCCGCCGGGTGTGGTTCCACGGTGGCTCGGACTGTGCCCACGCGGGGGCCAACGTTACGATCGTGGACTCGTTCTGTGACGTCGCCGCCGGTGGTCCGGCGGATGGGCCGCACTACGACGGGTTCCAGTCCGACGGCGGACACGACATCATCATCAAGCACAACACCATCCGAGTGCCGTACGGCCAGACCTCCGCCATCCTCATGTCGACCAACACGGCACCGATCCGTGACGTGTCCATCGTGGACAATCTGGTGGCGGGTGGCGGCTACACCATCTACTGCGGAACCACCAGCGGCGGCCCTGTGGGTGGCCGGCTGGCCTTCTCGGGTAACCGGGTGGCCCGCACCTACTTCGCCAAAGGAGGCCACTGGGGACCGACGACCTCATGCCCTGGCGGCGGTGCGGTGTGGGACGACACCGGCGCCGCGATCAGCTAGCCCGCGCCGGCCCGACCGCGATTGTGGGTCGGGACGGACGAACGAGTACGAGTCGCATGCCATTTCGTGCCGTCCATCGGGCGCGTGTGCGGGAGGTCCATGGGGTGTCCGACGACGAGGTTCGCCAGTTCCAGGAGTACGCCGCCGCTCGGTTGGTGCCGCTCCGTAGGCTCGCATACCTGATGTGCGGCAACTGGCATCTTGCCGAAGACATCACCTCGACGGTGCTGACCAAACTGTTCGAGACGTGGCGCAGGGCGCGGTTGGTCGAAAACCTGGACGCGTACGTGCGTCGGATGCTCGTCCGGGCGGTGATCGACGAGACGCGGCGGCCATGGCGTCGCGAACGGCCGGCGCAGTATCCGCTCGACACCGTAAGCCAGTCACCCGACGACGGCGTCGTCGACCGGATGGTGCTGCGCGAGGCCCTCGCCCGGATGCCGGCGCGGCGCCGTGCGGTGCTGATACTGCGCTTCGTCGAAGCACTCAGCGTGGAAGAGACCGCGGTGGCCATGGGGTGCAGCACGGGCACGGTGAAGAGCCAGACCGCACGGGGCCTTGCCACCATGCGCGAGCTGTTGTCGGCCGAGCACGCCTCGCGGGGAAGGAGCCCAGGTTGAAACCACGTATCGAACGTGTGCTGTCCGATGTGGCGTCCGACCTTTTTGTCGACGAACCGCCGATCCAAACGACAGTCGGTGACATCGTCGCTCACGGACTGCGCCGGCGCCGGGCCCGCCGTCGTCGCCGTGTCGTCACCGTCGCCGCGGTGTCGGCGCTCGCCGTCACCGCGGCGACGATGCTCGCCTTGCGTCCGGCCGGCGAGCTCATGCCGAGCGGTGCAGACCCGACGCTGGTGCCCTCGGCGTCCAGCGTGCCGTCGCCCGCTGGACCGGCGACCGGCACCCCTTCACCGGCGAGTGCCGCTACCCCGTCCGGCGCCGGCTCGACGAGCCGCACCGGGTTCCGGGTCGGCACCATGACGTTCCTGGAGAAGCCCGGCCTGACCGTTCCGAAGGAGTCGCTGACCCCATACGCCGGCCCGGCCGTGATCACCGGTTCCTATCAGCAGTCCAACTGCGTGGTGACCCGACAGATACGGGTCGAGGCGAGTGGGCGGCTGTCACTGACGAACTGCTGGATCCGGGTGAACGTCGGCGACGACGGAACCGGGATGATCGGCAAGGCCGGTCGGATCGAACTCAACCACGTCCTCGTCGACGGGTCCGGCTCTAGCGGCGAAACCCTGCCGGTCATCCTCGCCGGCGGCGGCAAGGTGACGTTCAGCGAGTTCATCGGCACGACGCAGAACATCTCGGTGCGGGGACCGGCCGAGATCGAGTGGAACCACATCCACGCACCGAAGGGCAGCACATCGGGCCGGGACACCCGATCCTACGGCCTGAGCGTCCTCTCTGGCGGCCCGGTCACGATCGCACACAACTCGATCGACGTGACCGGCGCCGAAGGGCTCGGCACCGTCCTGAATGTCGTCAGCGACTTCGGCCCGATCGACCAGGTTCGCATCACCGACAACACGTTCATGCCCGGCGGCTCGTATGCCGTCTATGTGCGTACCGACGGTTACTGCCGGTGCGGCGGCGTGCGGAATGTCCAGGTGATCGGCAACCGCTGGTACGGCGACGCCGATCACCGATGGGGCGGCATCTACGGCGCGTTCTCCGTCAACGATCCGGCCAGTATCACCGCCTGGTCGGGCAACACGCTGACCAAGGCGGGCGGAGCCCAGCCGGTGCCACTGCCTCGCGACAACCCGCAACCATGAGGTGCCCGAGCGGATGCGGTCGCCGACGGCGCCGCAGTGGCGAAACAAATCGGCAACGATGACGTCACCGAGACCGGCTAGTATCGAGCTGTCGAGTCGGGCAGCACGCTGAGTTGGCGTTCGGTGAGAGTGACTGCCTCGGGTCCGGCAGGGTTCTGTCCGAGTGCGGGTGGAGCCCGATGACGGCGGCTTGGAAAGGCGACGATCGCGAAGCCGTGGGTGGGCTGCTCGTCGACGACGGTGAGGACGATCCAGTCGGCGAGGGACAGCGGGGGCAGCTCGCCCATCGGATCAGCCTAGGGTTCGGGGTTCCATCGATACGGCAACATCGGTAGTCTCACTGCGACTACTGAACGGGGGGTATGCCGTGATCGCTGGCACCGGGCGAACACGCGCGTCTGATGCCACGGCGTATTTCGCGTCGATCGGCCTGCTGCTGGTCGACGGTGACCGGGTCCGCTGCCGTCTGCGGCAGCACCGCACCGTGGCGGCGATCGCGGCGCAGGCCGGCGCGTCCCGCCCGACGGTGCTGGCAGCGATGGATCGCCACGGGATCACCCCGGTCCCGCACGCCGTTAGCCGGCGGCGCGCGGCCGCCCACGGCCGGGTCGTGGCGGCACCGTTCAGGTTCACGTCCCTGGCCGCCTGCGTGGCGCATCGGCGCGGGCAGGGCGCGACGCGGCGGCCACTCGCGGTCGAGAACGGCATCCCCGAGTCGACCATGCGCCGACACACCACCCGCGGTGACCGTCCGCAGTCCGGCGCCGCATGAACCGCATCCAGGCTCCCGGCAGGCGGCCGGCCCGCCGGGCATCCCTCATCTCGCTCGTGGAAGGGCGGAACACCTATCGTGTCCGAAACCCCGCTGTGGCTGCAGGGCCGCACCGCTGTCATCGACGCCGCCGACCCGTCGGTCTGGCGTGACGGCACCACCCCCGACTACCACCTCTCCCACATCGTCATGCCCGACCAGCGCACCACTCGCCACGCGCCGGACTCCCTGGAGGCGATCGTCGAGTCGATCGTGCAGGTCTTCGAGATGGAGGTCTCGTACAAGAAGGACCCGGCGACCTGGGTGTCGATGGTGACCGAGCACTTCCGGACGAACGTCAACGGCGGGCCGTGGGCCAGCGCGCAGGACATCGCCGACATCGGCAGCTACAACATCCTCATCGGCGACAGCCCGTTCTACCGCACCGGCCAGGAGTCGTTCGAGTCGTCGCACCACATCTTCCACAAGGCGTTCCCGGGCGGCTTCTACTGGGAGGTCCTCGAAGTGCTCAGCCCGCCGCCGGTGGTGACGTTCAAGTGGCGGCACTGGGGCGCGTTCGAAGGCGAGTACCACGGCCACCAGCCCAACGGTCAGACGGTCGAGATGTTCGGCGTCAGCGTCGCCAAGGTCAGCGACGACCTGAAGCTGCTTGAGGTCGAGCACTACTACGACCCCAACCAGTTCCTCGGCAAGCTCACCGGCGGCTGCCCCGTCACGCACTGACGCTGCACCTCGGCGGTGGCCACCCGGATGTCTCGGGTGGCCACCGCCGTTCGTGACCGGCCGGGCAAGGTCCGGCTGCGGTGGACGGCCGTCTGAGTCGGTCAGTCCTCGGTGGACGGTGCCGGCGGGGGAGCGGATCGCGCGCCGCGCCAACCGCAGTGTCAGCGGCTGCGCAGCGGCAGCGTGATGGTCATCGTCGTGCCGGCGCCGGCCTCGCTGGCTGCCTCGATCCGACCACCCTGGTCGATGACGAGCTGCCGCGCGATGGCGAGACCGAGCCCGCTGCCACCGGTGTCCCGGCTCCGCGCGGCGTCGGCCCTCCACAGCCGGTCGAAGACGTGGGGCAGGTCGCCTGGGTCGATTCCGGATCCGGTATCGACCATGGTCACCACCGCGTCGTCGCCGTCGGCCACTGCCCGTAGGGTTACACTCCCGCCAGCCGGGGTGTGCCGGATCGCGTTGCTCAGCAGGTTGCCGAGCACCTGACGGATCCGGTCGGCGTCGACCCGGACCGGCAACCGTTGTCCCGGCGCGACGACGAGGCGGACGCCGGCCTGCTCGGCCGCTGCCTGGCCGGCACGAGCGCTCGCCTCGACCAGGTCGACGAGGTCGAGGTCGGCCGGGTGATACACCAGCGCACCGGACTCGGCGAGCGCCAGGTCCTGCAGATCGTCGACGAGTCGCTGCTGCAGGATCGCTTCCTCGTGCAGCGACCCCAGGACATCGTCGGTCGGCTCGAACACCCCGTCGCGGATCGCCTCGATGTACCCGCGGAGATTGGACAGCGGGGTGCGCAGTTCATGTGCGAGGTCCGCGACGAGGCGCCGCTGACGCTCGTCGGCCCCCTCGAGGGACGCGGCCATCCAGTTGAACGACGTGGCCAGGCGTACGAGTTCCTCGCTGCCCCCGACCGCGACCCGGGCACCGAGCTCGCCGCCGGCGACCCGGGCCGACGCGGCGGTCAGCGCCCGGACCGGACGGACGATCCGGGTCGCGATCACGGCCGTGCCGAGCAGCGCCACGACGATCACCCCGCCGGCGGCGAACGCGACGGGACCCTGCACCGACCGCAGCGTCGGCAGGTCCAGCGCACCCCGGTAGAGGTTCACCGGAACGGCCGAGAAGGCGCTGATCCGCGTCCTGAACACCTCCGTGAGGCAGCGTCCACCGCCGGACGGCACGACCGGGCATTCGTTCACCTTGGCGGCGTCCTGCGCCGCCTCGGCCGCGGTGGTGACGCCGGCGGCGCGGCATGGGTGATCGGCCGGGTCGCTCGGGTCCGTCACCCGGGGAAGGTCCTCCGCGTCGCGCTCGACCGCCACCGCAGGCAAGCCGGAACGGGTTCGACAGGATCCGACGCCGACGGTCCGCCGGTACTGCGCGATGGCCTCCACCACGCGGCGCCGCCGCGCCACCTCGTCCGGGTAGTCGTTCCAGCGCAGAGAGAGCCCGGGTCGCGGGTCGATTTCGATCGGCCGTGAGGCGACCGGCCGGGCGGCGCGGCCGGCAAGCACCTCCGTGTCGACGATGACATCCTCGGTCATGGCCGTCAGCCGGATCCGCTGCCGTTGCGGATCCGCGCGGAAATGGGCGTAGATGACCTCGGAGATGCCCTCCCAGGTGCCGTGGTTCTGGCCGTACATCCGGATGGTTTCGTTGAACGCCCCGTCCTGTTCGGCTGCGGCGGCCAATGATCGCTCCAGCCGGCTGGCGGTCAGCCGCACCGACAGCCAGGCCGTCGCGCCGACCGCGCTCACCGCCACCAGCGTCACGAACAGGAAGACCTGCGTGCGCAGGCTCATCGGACGGATCGACTGCGGTCGCCGGATCACTGCTCGGCCATCCGGTAGCCGCGTCCGTAGACGGTCTGCACGAAGCGCGGCCGCGACGCGTCGGCCTCCAGCTTGCGACGCAGGTTGACGACGTGCGCGTCGACGGCGCGCTCCAGGACGTGGTGGTCGAACCCGAACGCGCGGTCGATGAGCTGCGCCCGGGTGAAGACCCGGCCCGGCTCAGCGGCGAGCACCTCCAGAATGCCGAACTCCTTCGCCGTCAACTGCACCGGGACGCCGTCGACGCGCACCTCGAATCGCCCGGCGTCCACCTCCAGGCCGCCCACGCGCAGCACCGGCTGGCCGGCCGCGGCGATCGCGCCCGAGCGGCGCAGCAGGGCGCGCACACGGGCGGCCAGCACCCGTGGGCTGTACGGCTTTGTCAGGTAGTCATCGGCGCCCACATCCAGGCCGAGCAACTGGTCGTTCTCGGTCGAGCGGGCGGTCAGCATGAGGATCGGCACGGCCGACTCCGCGCGCAGGACGCGGCACACATCGAGGCCATCGACGTGCGGCATCATCACGTCCAGCACGACGAGGTCGGGCCTGCGGGCACGGCACTGCTCGATCGCGCTGCGGCCGTCGCCGACAACCAGCACGCCGTGGCCGTCACGCTCCAGGTACGCCCGCACGAGACGGGCCTGCTTCGGATCGTCCTCCGCGACCAGGACACGCGCGCTCATGGGGTCCATTCTGTGGCCCGATCATGCGGAACTGATGAGGAACCGGCCTGGAAACCTGCGTTCCGCCCACCCGTCCTACATCGACACAGGTTCCTCACCGGTTTCGCGCAGGCCCTGCCCTAACGTCGCAGCGCCGGACAGACCGGCACGTGGAAGGAACGAGTTCGCCGCATCGGGAGCGAGTCATGCCGGGATGCGGCGCCCGATGCCGTCCTGCGCAAGACCCGACTCAAGATAGGGACTGGGAACCTTACGTGCACAGGTTGTTGGACGAGCAGCAGGAGACACGACGACGGCGACCAGATGTCCGTCTGACCGCCGTGTTGGCGCCGGTACTGACCAGGCGGTGGAGCGGCAGGCCGCCCGCGCCAGCTGTCTTCGCCACCGCGTTCCTGACGCTGGCGACACTGCTGGTGCTCCGCAACCGGGTGCTGTTCTCGGCGGTCATCAACGAAGGCGGCGACTCGGGCGCCAACTCGATCCTGGTGCTGCGTGCCAAGCATTTCGACCAGCTCGTCGGCAACTATTCACGGATCGGCTTCAACCATCCCGGTCCAGCGTTCCTGTATGTCCAGGCTTTCGGCGAGTGGCTCCTGCACGACCTGCTGCGCGTCGTCCCGTCGCCGTGGAACGGCCAGGCCGTCGCGCTACTGGTTCTCAACGCGGCGCTGCTGGCCGGCATGCTGGCCGTCCTCGCGGGCTGGCTGCGGTCATGGGCGGCGATCGGGCTGGCGGGCGCGGTATTGCTCGGTTACGCCGCCGCAGTGCCCGACCCGGTCATCGCCGGCACGTGGATGCCACTGCTGTACTTCCCGCCGTTCCTGCTCCTGCTCACGGCGGCCGCGTCGGTCGCGGCAGGTCGGGTAGATCATGTATGGGTGCTCGGGGTGGCGGGCGGGCTGTTGATTCACGGGCACGCGGAGTTCCTGTTCTTCGTACCGGTGATCGTGGGTGCCGCTGTAGCTGTGCTGGTCCGCCGCCAGCGACGCGAGCCGGCCGACGACGGCCTGTTTCGCGGGCACCGCCGCGCCTGGCTGCTGCTCGCGGGCGTGCTCGCCCTCTTCGCGCTCCCGATCCTGGTCAACCTTGTCGTGCACTGGCCGGGCGAGTTCGGCAAGTACTTCGGCTACGGCTCGTCCACGCAGGCCGGCGGCCACTCCCCGTGGTCGTCCGCCTGGTACGTGGCGCGCTTCTGGCCGGGCGAACATCCGGCGGTACGGCCGATCGTGGCGGTGGGGTCGTGGACGGCGGCGGTTGTACTGACCCACCGGCTGCCGGACGGCCCGCATCGCCGCTACCTGCGTAACACCCTCGGCATCGCCGGCCTCGCCACCGCGCTGTTCGCCGTCTACGCGCAGTTCGGCATCGACCACCTGTCGGAGAGCTACATCGGCTTCTTCTCCTACGCACTGCCGCTGCTCATCATCACGGTCGTCATACTGGCCGCGGTCGAGCTGCTCCGAGTCCGGGTGCCTCGCCTCGCCGCGCCGCGAGTCCTCACGGCGGCTGCCGCGTTCGCGCTCGTGGTCGGCGTGTTCGCAGCCGGCAGTTCGGCGCGGCTGGACACGCCGCGCTACGACGACGTGCCCGCGCTGCCAGCCACGATGGCCTCCCTCACCAGTAGGACGGCCGGTCGGCCGGTGGTCCTCGAACTGCGCGGAGACAACCCACTGCCCGATCCGACGCCGCTGCTGCTCGCCGGTGAGCGCAGCGCCACCCGCATCTGCGTCCGCGACCCGTGGTGGACGTGGATCGTGACCAAAGAGCTGGTCTGTACCGCGGATGAGGTGGCGACCGGGCAACTGGCACTGCTCAGTACAGCGGACGACGTCCCGACCGGCTCGACCGTCATCGCTGATCTCGGCAGAATCGTGCTGTCCGTACCCGCCGAGTCCGCCCCCGCCGGCTGAGCGATCTCGATCCAATGCCGCTCAGTGTCACGGTCAAGGCGTCGGCCGACCGACGCGATGGCATCACGGGGTGGACCCTATGTAGCGGAAGCATGGACACCCTATGTAGCATAAGCCGCCATGGCCCCACCGATGCGGATCACCACCACGCTTGTGAAGGTCCTCGAAGTGTTCCTCGTCGATCCCGCTGCCGAGCGCTACGGACTCGACATCATGCACGCCACCGGCTGCCCGAGCGGCACCATCTACCCCATCCTGATCCGGCTTCAGAGCGCCGGGTGGCTACAGTCGCACTGGGAGGAGATCGATCCGGTGTTGGTCGGTCGGCCGGCTCGGCGTTGGTATCGGCTCACCCCGCACGGTGTGCAGAGTGCCCGCGTTGAGCTCGCGGCGTACCGGCAGCGGCGCGCCCCGCGGCGTGGCGCGGTGAAGCCGAGGCCGACATGGGAGTCCTGACCCGTTTCACCCGTGGCTGTCTGCGGCTGGCGGCCCGTCGCTGGCCGGCCGAGCTGCGCGATGACCTGTCCCGGGATTGGCTCGCTGAGCTGGCGGTACTGGAAGGAAGTCCCGGTGCCGCGTGGCGGCGGTTCACGTTTGTGGTGAGCTTGGCGGCCCATCCGTTGGCGTATGACGAGGACGGCGTGCCGCGCAGCCGCTGGGAGTGGTGGCGCGCGCCCGGTCCGGCGCTGCGCGCCTTCGTCGGACTGCTGCTCGCCGGCGGGTTCGCCGTCGGGGTCTGGACGGCCGCGCGCGTGCTGCTCCACCTCCTGCTGCTCGACGACATCGGGGTCGAGGACGAACTGCGGAACAGTCTTCTCGTCGGCGCTGTGGCGACGACCCTCGCCTCGGGCTACGCGGCGGTCGCCGGCTGGTGGCTGGGCAACCGTGCGGCCGCGGGAACCCACCATGCCCGGATCCGGGGACAGGCCGGCCTCGCGATCGGCGCCCTCGGCATTGTCCTCGTTTATGCGGGCGCAAGCGACAACAGGCTCGCCAGGGCAGGCCTCGGCAGCTTTGCGATCATGGTAGCGGTCTGGGCGCTGGCGACCTTCGCCGTGGTCATCGTCACGTCCCGCCGCGTCGCGGCCGGGCAGGTCCGTCAGAGTTGGGGGTGTGCCCTGGCCGGGGCCCCGCTGGCGGCCGTGCTCGCCCCGATACCGCTGGAAGCGTTCACCGATGATGTCGCCCCCGTGCCGTGGCGAATCGCGCAGACCGCCTGTCGGCTGCTGCCGTTGACGGTGTGCGCGGTGTCGTTCGGATGGGCCGCGGCCCGGGCGCGGCCGGCTGGCGCGGCCTGGATTGGGCCGGCGGTGGTGCCGAGTGCGGGGGCGGTGCCACCGGCCGGCCCCGCCGAACTCCCGGTGCCGGCCGGTGCCGCTGTCCGGACCTGGTGGTTGACGACGGCGCAGGTGACGGTGGCGATGGCCGCGGCGGGTGCGGCGGTGCTGTGGGCCATTGGCCTGGTGCTGCTGCAACCGTTGAGTGAGCCGGCGGCCGGATCGCTTGGTGAGAACAACACCTATTGGGCCAGGGAGTTGCGCTGGGCCGCCATTGTCGCGGTTGTGCTCGCGGTTGTCGTCTGTGCCCGCGCGCGGCAGCGGGCCACCCGGGAGGCGCTTCTCGGTGGGCTGGTCTGGTTGGCGGTCGACCTCGCGCTCGACCGGGCCGGACTGTCGCACGGCACTGTCCCGCTGGCGGTCGTTGCGGCGGCAGTGGCGGTCGCCGGCTGCTACCGGGGCATCACCGACCGGAGCGCGCCCCGTCGTGGCGGGCTGCTCGTCGTGGCGGCCGTCGCCGCCGTGCTGTCCGGCGTGAGCGTGTTGACCGAGTCGCCGACCGACACCGAACCGGCGCTCAACCCCGGCAGTGCCGCGGCCGGCTGCGCGCTGGCGCTCGTCGCGATCGGCGCTGCCTTGAGCGCCGCACCCCGGCTCTCCCGGGTTCGGTGCGCGGTCGGCTGCCTCGGCGGCGCGGTCGCCGCCACGGCACCATGGCTGCTGCGCGACCGGTATCCCCAGCCGACCGCGACGCGCGAGTTGCTCGGGCTGGGCTTCACCGTGCTGCCGGTGCTGTGCGTCATGGTGCTCGCCTGGCGGCGCCCGGAAACGCCGGGGCAGTGGCTGCGGTGGCCGGCGATGGTCGCCGGTACCCTGTTGGTGTTCCCGCTGGTGTTCCTGCCCGCCGCACTCGCACTTGCGGTCGTCAACGTCGGTGCGGTCTTCACCGCGCTGGCCGGCAACCCGCCGGTCAACGTGTCCGACACCGACATGGTCGGGGCGATGCCAGCGGTACTGGCCGGTCTCGTTCTTGGGTGGCTGCTCGTGCGCGGCGAACCTCGGAGCCCGCACCGGGACGAGGCCTCCCCTTGACGTTCGTGGCCGGGCGGCCGGTCACGTCTGTGCACGTTCCCGGCCAGCAGGTAGTCCTGGACGATAGCCACGCCGGCGGGCCTGCTCCTGGACGGTCTACCGCAGGTCGGCGAAGAAGTCGGCGATGTCGCCGGCCAGCAAGTCCGGTTCCTCGGCCGCGGCGAAATGACCACCGCGCGGAAAGACTGTCCAGCGCCGGATCTGATAGAGCCGCTCGTACCAGGAGCGTGGTGGTTCTCCTTCCGGCACGAACTCGTTGGCGAACACCGCCATCGCGGTCGGTACGCGCACGACATCGGCCGGCCCGATCGACGTGCCGTGCCAGCGGTTGTCGTAGTAGTCCCGCATCGACGAGGTGATCGACCCGGAAGCCCACCAGATGGTCAACATCGTCAGGAGAACATCACGGCCGAACCGACCGTCAAGGTCGCCGCCGCTGTCCGACCATGAGCGCCACTTGTCCAGCACCCACGCGGCCAACCCGGCGGGAGAGTCGTTCAGCCCGTACCCCAAGGTTTGCGGCCTGGTGGACTGGACGGCACTGTAGCCGCGCTCAGTCGCCTCCCACCGGTTGACGTGGTCGACGTATGCCTGCTCCTGGGCCGACAGCGGCGGCGCACCCCGCCCGATGTACGGCCACATCTCCGGCGTACTGAGGTGAATGCCGAGCATCCGGTCGGGTTGGGTCAGCGCCATCTGGGTGGCGACCCCGGCGCCGAAGTCGCCGCCGTGTGCGCCGTATCGCTCGTACCCGAGTCCCTGCATGAGCCGGTGCCACAGGCGGGCGACAAACACCCGGTCAACGCCCGTGCCCGGTGGGCGTTGCGAGAACGCGTACCCCGGAAGAGAGGGCACGACCAGGTCGAACTGGTCGCCGAGGCGGTCGACCAGCCCGAGCAACTCCACAAACGTGCTGGGCCAGCCGTGGGTAAGGACCAGTGGTACCGCACCGGCGGCTGCCCGGTGGTGGACGAAGTGCAGGCGTACGCCATCCACCTCGGCAATGTGGTGCTCGTAGCGGTTGAGCTGCCGCTCCCGCTCCCGCCAGTCGAAGCCGTCGGCCCAGTAGGCCAGCAGGCCACGCAGGTACTCCAGGTCGGTGCCCTGGCCCCACGGTTCCCCTGGCGCCGGATCCGGCCAGCGGGTGCGCCGGATGCGCTCGCGTAGGTCGTCAAGAACCGCCTCTGGCACCGCGACGGCGTACGGCTCGATGTGCATGTCCCGATCATAAAGACGGCAGCCCCAGACCTCGGCCTCGCGCTGCGCAGGATGTGGTACCGGCGCTTCGCACCCCGCCGGTACCACCGACGCACGTCCTCGTGTCGCACCATCCAGAAAAGTGCCTTCCGGCTGGGCGTCCGCGATCCGGATTATGGTCGAGCGCATGGTTCCCGACATTCACATCGTGTTCGACTGCGCCGATCCGGACCGGCTGGCTCGTTTCTGGATGGTGGCGCTACCTGGCTACGACTTCCCGCACGGCCCTCCGGACGGCTTCGCCACATGGGAGGAGTGGGCGGACGCGAACGAGATCCCCGATCAGGAGCGCAACGCCGGCCGCACCCTGGTTGACAAGCAGGGCCACCGTCCCGACATCTTCTTCCTACGCGTTCCGGAACCGAAGATCACAAAGAACCGGATACACCTCGACGTGAAGGCCGGCGGCGCGGTGCCCGATGCGGAGCGCCGGGCACGAATCGAGGCGGTCGGGAACCAACTCGTGGCTGCTGGCGGGTCGATCCACCGCCGTGTCGACGACGACGAAGGGTTCTGGCTGGTCATGCAGGACCCGGAAGGCAACGAGTTCTGCGTCAACTGATCGGGCGGGCCACACCCCAAGAACGATCCCTGAAGATCACGGACGTCCTGTCGGGACAGAGGTGGTTCGGTGTCCAACGCCGCGGCTCAAGCCGCCGCTATGTCCGGGCGGCGGCGCGGCGCCGGTGGACCGCCCGCAGGACCACGACGACGACGGCCGCAGCCAGCAGTACCGGCACCAGCAGGCACAGCACGACCAGTGCTCCCCGCGCAGCCACCGACCAGCGGACAGGCCACGCCGCGGGCGCCGGCACCGGGCCGCCGAACCGGCCGTCGCGGAGCAGGTCCTGCGCGATGTCGATGGAGCTGACGTCGGCCGGCGGTTCCAGCACGACGCTCGCGGTGCCGTCCGGCCGCAGCGCCAGCACGCGGACGTGCCGGGTTTCCGACCAGCCCGTATCGTCCGGTTCCAGCAGGATTTCGTCCTCGAGCTCGTATTGCACCACGACGAGGGTGTCGCCGTGCCAGCCGAGCGCTCGCACCGCTGGACCGGTCACCGTCGGCAGCGCCGGGCCTTCGCGGTCCGCGCCGGTGGCGGCGTCCACGTAGGAGACGCGCCATCGCCGGGAGGCGAGCTGGTCGTGGTTGCACTCCTTTGTGTTTGTGCAGCCGTCGATGGTCAGCAGTGCCACGGCTGAACCGTCCGGTGTGTAGGCGCCCGCGCCGGCCAGCCTCCGGTCGCCGAGGTCGCGGGTCCACAGCCGCCGGCCGGCGGCGTCGTAGCCGCGCAGCTCGGTGCCGCTGGCGGCGGGCCTCGTCGTGACGAACCCGTGGCCGCCTGGGGCGAACGCCGCCACCCACGCCGAGGCGACGGGGTCTCGCACGAAGACGTCGTCGACCGGGACCTGCGCGCCGGAGGCTAGGTCGACCAGGACGTACTGCGCCGGCATGCCCGGTTCCTGGTTGGCCCCCGTCAGCACGATGCTGTCTTTGCTGTGCAGTACCAGGACGGCGCCGCTGTCCGGTCGCCACGCCGCGACCTCGAAGCAGCAGGCCGGCGGCCCGTCGCCGTAACCGCGGCTGCGGCCGGTGCGCAGGTCGGTGACCACCAGCCACCCGGTCGGTCCGCCGGTCAGCTCGCTCTGCGCGACGAGGTTGCCGTCCGGCGACAGCCGCACGTCCTGCCCGGCGCGCATCTCCTCGATCGGATAGCGCAGCATGCCGTAGGAGCCGTTGCGCCCGACGGCGGCGAGCTTGCTGCCGTCTTCTTCGAACGGGTCGGTGCCCAGCCCCCAACTGTCGCCGCCGAACAGCACCGTGGCCGGGCCGGGCGGCACCATGTCGACCGTCGCCTGCCACATGAACGGAAGCTCGACGCTGCGGGGGATGGCCGGCCCGCCCTCGGCCGGCTGGGGCTCGACATGCAGGCCGGGCACGACAGCCACGGTCGCACACAACAGGGCCACGACGACGGCGACGATGACTCTTCCCCGGTGCCGTTGCCGTCTCCCGCGCCGCCAGAGATCCTCGGGCAGCCGGGCGGGTGGCATCTGCTCGCCCAGCTCATGCAGCGTGTCACGCAACGGCACGGTCATGACATCACCTTCGTCAGGTCGGCCAGCTCGGGCGCCTTGGCACGCAGCGCGGCGAGGGCGTCGCGGGTCTGACTCTTCACCGTCGACACCGAGCAGCGCATCACCTCGGCGGTCGCGGTCTCGGTCGGGTCTTCGAAGTACCGCAGGACCAGCACCGCCCGCTGACGGGGGGGGGGGGGGGGGGGGGGGGGGGGGGGGCCAGCTTCGCCAGCGCGGCCTGCACGGCGAGCGCTGTGGTGACGGTGTCCGCGGCGTCCGGCACCGGACGGTCCGGTGGCCGCCATCCGGGACAGCGCCGCCAAGCGGCCCGACACATACGCGTGGAACGACTCCTCCGCCTCCACCACACCTCCCTGTGCGGACACACGCTCGCACACCCGCGCACGGGTGGGTGGCCGGCGGGGTCAGGCCGTCAGGGCGCGGCCTCTGACGTGCGCGGCGGAACGTCAGTGGCCGGGCGGCGGCATTCGATGGGCCGTGCCGTCGAGCGGGGGCACGCTGGCCACGACCCCGCCGAGCTCGGCGGCGACCGCTTGATGCTCCTTGCGCACACCGGTCGACACGGCGGTTCATTCCCGCTGTCCACATTCGGGTGAACCCCTCTGCTTTAGCTTTTTATGATCTGATTCTTGCCATATATTCCCCGGCATGGTTCTGCTCGTATTTCCATTCGTCGATACGTGAGGAGCAAGCCATGTCCGCATACCCCTCCGTCGCTAGACGCGCGTTCGCCGCCGCGACGATCACGCTGCTTGCGGCGCTCTTCGGCGCGACTTCCGCCGGTACGTCGGCGGCCGCCCGGCCAGCCGTTTCAGAGGACAGCTTGTACGAGACCGTGTCCGCCGCGATCCTGCAGCGGGCGCATGTGGGTCGGGCGCAGGCAACCGCCGCCGGGCGGCACACACGGGTGGACGTCCAACGCCAGGCCGGCGACTGGGCCTTCGGCAGTGCGGTGCTGACCACACCCGCGCAACCCGACCAGTACCCGACGGGGCGGATGTTCCTCGCGCACCGCACCGGTCGCGGCTGGCAGGCTGCCCTCGACGGCACCACGGAATTCACCGCTTTGGCCAGCCAAGCGCCGGCAACCATCGTGTCCGCGCGGGAGCGCCAACTGCTGAGTCCGGCTGCCGTCACGTTACTGCCCACGGCGGACACCACGTACAACACCGGGCTGCGCCTGCCGTTCGCGCTCGGCCAGTCCTGGAGACTCACCGGCGGGCCGCACGGTTGGAACGGCAGCGACACCCCATACAGCTCGATCGACCTCAACGGTGGCGACTATCGCGTGCTGGCCGCCGGCAGCGGCAACGCGTATCTGATGTGCGACGGGAACAGCTCGGGACAGTACGGCGGCTGGGTACGTGTCTACCACGGCAGCGGCTACACCACCGACTATTACCACCTGTGGTCGCCTGTCAACTACAACGGCGGCGCCGTCGCCGAAGGGGACTTCCTCGGCAACACCGGCCGCGACGTGTCCTGTGGCGGCAACGCTCTCTATCGGCACGTCCATTGGGGCATCCTCAAGGGCGAGACCTATGTCGCAGTGAACACCCGATCTGCCGGTGGATGGGTGTTCATCGATGGACCGGAGCCGTATGCCGGCTACGCGCTGCACGGCAGCACGGAGGTCGATGCCGGGAACGAACCCGCGGACGTCGGTGGACTGCTGTACAACTATGGCGCTCTCAAATCCAACCAGGGCATCGTAGACGCCAACAACGATACGAGCATCAACAAGCGCTCAGGACCCGGCACCGACTACGCCATCGTCGGATCCGTCTCCGACGGCACCACGATTACCATCTCCTGCTGGCGCAACGGCACCAGCCTCACCGGCCGCTGGGGCCCCAGCGTGGTCTGGGACAAGCTGACCGACGGCACCTGGGTCAGCGACGCGTTCGTCTACACCGGAACGGACACCGTCGGGTCGAACTGCTGAAGCCGAGTGGCCGGAGGGAGTTCACCCTCCGGCCCTCGCCGGCCCCGGTGTAAAGATCATGCTCCGACGGTGCGGGCTCCTTAGGCGGCGGCGGTGCTCAGCGGCTCGCGGTCGCTGCGGGGGAGGGTCGCTAGCACCAGGCCGAGCAGCGCTGATCCGCAGCCGATGAGGAACAGCAGGGAGAATGTCGGCTGGCCGAGCCACTCCCACATCGGGTGCCACGACGGGTGCGGCTCTTCGAGGTGATGCTGCATCTCCTGCGGGACCGCCAATAATGTCGGCGCCCACCAGAAGAACAGCGTGATGCCCAACAGTATCTTCACGACGGTGCGCGCCGGCTGGCGTCCCTCGGTCCGGCGGCTGGCCCAGCCGAACAGCAGGAACGTGACCACGGCGCCGAGGATGCCGCCGGTGAGGCCAAACGGGTAGACGGCGAACGGTGTCGCCCGCACGAACCCTGCCGTGATGCGGAGCGAAACGGGGTCCTCTGGGGGGTGCACCTCCATTGTGAACACCGTGTCCCCGCGCCGTGCCACGATGGTGGTGTACTGCGGGATGGTTGCTGGATCGCAGGGTGGGCCGGAACAGCCGTATGCGTCATGTGCTGTCAGCGGGTAGACCGTCCAGCCGTGCGCGCGCAGGTTGTGCTGAACCAGCTCGACAGTGCCCTGTGGTGGAAGCGTCGGAGCGCTGACCCCGCCGGCGATCCCCGACTGGGCGTACTCGCCTCCGTCACCGAGCAGCAGATCGCGCGCCGCGTTCCAGCTCAGCGGTTGCCCATAGATGACGAACATGGCGGGCGCGTCCTGGATGCCGGTGAACTCCTGCCCGGGCAGGATCTCGGCGAGCATCGCCTGCGTCTCGGCGGTCCGCGGTAGCGGCCGGGCGGTCTCCCACGCGGCACGGGTCGCGAACGCGGCACTGAATACACCGCTGATGACGACGGTGAGCACGGCCCAGGCGACGACGGTGCGGCTGGCCGGCCGGCCGAGGCGGGCACGTAGCCCGTGCCTGATCAGGTCGGCGGCTTCACGCGCGGTCGGCCGGGTCCGCTCGGGCGGGGCGGCGTCGAGCAGGGCGCTGAGCAGTTCGTCGCCGCGCAAGCGGCGGTAGGCGCGCGGGTAGGCGAACAGCAGCCGGCGGTACCGGCGGGTCAGTAGATCAGCCATCACACGATCCGCGGGTGGACGGCACGGAGCCGGGCCTCGGCCGCCGTGGTGAGTTGACGGAGCCGGGCGGTCTCGGCGGTGAGCGCGGCGAGGCCTTCGGCGGTGAGCCGGTGGTACCGCCGCAACCGCCCATCGACCTCTTCCTCGTGGTCGTGCTCGACGAGCCCTTCAGCGGTGAGCCGGTCAAGCGCCGTGTAGAGCGTGCCGGTCAGCAGACTGACCCGCCCACCGGACAGCACCCGGACCTCCTGCACGATGCCGTATCCGTGTCGGGGTCCGTCGGCCAGCGCGGTGAGGATGAGGAAGGTTGGTTCGCGCATGGTCTTCACGGCAGGCACCATACGTAAATGATCAATCTATAGTCAAGGGTCAGATGTGCCCCGACGCCGCACCGGAGTCAGTGCGTCGAGCCGGATCTGGCTCCGCGCGAGTCCCACCCGGTAATACGCGGCGGCGCCGGTTTGGAAGCCGATGCTTTCACCGCCGTCCCGAACCGACGGCGCCGGCCGGGAGCCGGGCGACGCGGCGGAGATGCGGATGCGGTCGGGGTCGCCTTTGGGTGCCGGGCGGGGTCGTCGCCGGCGGGGCCACGGTGCGGTGCGTCGCCACAGGGTGTGCAGGCTGAGTGCGGGGCGGCCAAGGTGCTGCCAGATGCGTCGGATGGTCCAGGTACGTCACCGGCCGTGCGGCAGGTGCACGGGCACCGCGTTGCCGCCGGAGCGGAACTTTCGCTCCGGCGGCCTGCCGGCGGCCGGTCACGTGGAGCGGGAGCTCGGTGTGATGGCGAGGGCGGCGACAGCGGCGACAACAGCGACGATCGCGCCGGTGGTGAAGCCGCGGGAGAAGCCATCGGTGCCGGTGCCGGCGATGCTGGTGGCGGCAATACTCGATACGACCGCCGCGCCGAGTGAGGCGCCGAACTCGTGGAAGGTGCTGACGATTCCGGAGGCGAGGCCGGCTTCGTGCGCCGCTACCTGGCCCAGCGCGGTGGCGGAGGCGACCACGAACAGCGACCCGGTGCCGGCAGCCGCGACCGTCATGCCTGCCACCATGGCTGCGGCCCCGCTCCAGATCGCGGGGACGGTCAGGCCGGCGGCGGCGATGACCAGCCCGGCCACCGCCAGCGTGCGGGGTCCTGTGCGGCCGATGATGCGCCCGGCCATGTTCGCGCCGAGCATGGTGGACAGCGCGACGGGAAGAAAGAGCAGGCCGGTGGTCAGCGCGCCGTAGTTGTGATGCTCCTGCAAGGCGAATGTGCCGAGAAAGAACATCATGATCATGAGTGCGGTGGCGACGAGGATCAACAGGGTGCCGGTTGCCACGGGCCTGCGGGTCAGCAGCCGCACGTTCATCAGCGGGCTTGCGGCGAGACGTTGACGCGCGACGAAGGCGGCGTAGAGGACGGCCGATACCAGCAGCAGCGCGGCGGTGGGCCACGTGACCCAGCCGTGATCGCCGGCCCTGATCAGCGTGTAGATCAGGGCCGCGGTCGCCGCGGTCACCAGGGCGGCGCCGGGGACGTCGAGGGCGGCCCTGGAAGCGGGAGCCGCCTGCGCCGGCAGCCGGGATCGGAGCGTGAACAGCAGCACGAGCCCGACCGGGATGTTGATGTAGAAGATCCATGCCCAGCCCGGTCCGGCGGTGAGCAGTCCGCCGAGCAGGACGCCGAGTGCGGCGCCGCTGCCGCCGAGCGCTGACCAGATGCCGAGCGCCCGGTTGCGTTCGTCGCCGTCGAAGATCGTGACGATGAGCGACAGTGCCGCCGGTGACAGCATGGCGGCGGCCATGCCTTGGGCTACCCGGCCGGTGAGGAGCATCGGTCCGGAGGTGGCCAGTCCCGCGGTGAGCGATGCCGCCGTGAACAGCAGGAGGCCGGCGAGGACGAGCCGGCGGGCTCCGAACAGGTCGGCGGCGCGGCCGCCCAGCAGCAGCAATCCGCCGAACGCGAGGGTGTAGCCGCTGACCACCCAGGTGAGGGTTTCCCGCTGGAGGCCGAGGTCTGCGCCCATGTGTGGCAGTGCGATGGCCACGACGGTGACGTCGAGGATGAGCATGAGTTGCGCGACCCCGACCAGCCCGAGGATTCGCCAGCGTTGTGGATGGGGGCTGTGGGTCGAGGTGGTTGCGGTCCTGGACTCGGACACGTGATCGCCTCCGGAACACTAAGTCGTACAGGGTGTGTTCAACTTATGCCAGGGTACTGTAACTCGTACACATGCTGTTTGACTTAAGGAAGTTGTATGGCTCACTCCGTTGCCAGGTCGGCTCGCCGGGCGGACGCGCGGCAGAACGCCGAGAAGATCGTGCGGGCGGCGATCGCCTGCCTCGGACGCAGCCCGGAGGCGAGCATCAACGACATCGCACAGGAGGCAGGGGTCGGCAGAGTGACCCTGTACGGGCACTTCCCATCCCGAGAGGCTCTGGTCGAAGCGGCGTTGGTGCGTCTGCTGGCCGAGGGCGACGAGGTGTTGGAGGCCATCGACCTCACCGGCGATCCCCGCGACGGACTGCGAGCGCTGATGGAGTCAGGCTGGCTGTTGATTGCCCAGGCGGCCTCGGTCCTGCAGGCGGCGCAGGCGGTGCTGCCTCCCGGACGTGTGCAGGAACTGCACGCCAAGCCGGAGCAGCGGGTTCATGATTTGGTCTGCCAGGGCCAGGCCGAAGGCGTCTTCCGGGCCGACATTCCGGCCGACCTGCTCACCAGCGTCTTGCACCACATATTGCACGGCGCGGCGGCTGACGTCGCGACCGGTCGGCTCGATACGACAGACGCGCCACGTTTTGTTGCCGAGATGGCTCTAGCTGTATGCGCGGTACCGACGGCGAAGCATCACCACGCCGCGAAACCTCGCTGACGCTGGAGCCGCTGGAGAACTCGATCGCGTCCGCGCTCGGCGCGCTCATTCTGACCTTCGGGCCGGTGTGTTGCTGTCGTGCCGCGACCGTGAGATCGAACGACAGGCATAGACTGCCTCGTGCGGATTATGCTGATCATCCTGGCGGTGCTCGCCGTGGTGGGCGTGCTGGGGCTCCTTCTCCGCCGGGGACTGTTGGTGAGCCGGGTGCGCGGTGGAAGCATGTTGCCGACCTATCAGGATGGCGACAAGCTGCTCGCCGTTCGGCGTGGCCTGTTCCGCCGGCTGCGCGCGGGTGACGTGGTCGTCTGCCGGCTGCCGGCTGGTTTCGCCATACCGGGCGGCGGCGACAATCCGTTGCTGGTCAAACGGGTCGGTGCTGTCGCTGGCGATCCGCGACCGGGTGGTGATGGTGCGACGGACCCGCTTCCCGCTGGCACGATCTACGTCGTCGGCGACTCGCCCGGTCACAGTCTTGACTCGAACACGTTCGGTCCATTGCCGGAGAAGCTTGTCGTCGGTGTGGTGGTGCGTCGCATGTCGGGCGTCCAGCCGTCTCAATCCCGGTAGCCGTCGGCTTGGCGGCGGAACAGGTCGGCGTACCTGCCGCCGCTGCTGATCAGCTCCTGGTGGGTGCCGGCCTCGGCGACGACGCCGGCTTCCAGCACCACGATCAGGTCCGCCATCCGGACCGCGTTGAGCCGGTGGGAGACGAGCAACCGGGTATGCCCTGAGGTGCGCTGGTGGACCAGCCGGTGCACCTCGAACTCGGCCTCGGCGTCCAGGCCCGAGCTTGGCTCGTCCAGAATCAACAGGTCCCGGTCGGCGCGCATGAGCATCCGTGCCAACGCCAGCCGCTGCCACTGTCCGCCGGACGGCATCACCCCGCCCCGCTCGTCGCCGTGCTCCGATCCGTGGGTACGGCTGAGCATGGTCGCATAGCCGTCGGGGAGCCGCTCGATGGCGGCGTGGACGCCGGCGAGTTCGGCGACCGACCGGACACGGGCCGGGTCGTCGAGGTGCCGCAGGTCGCCGAGCCCGATGTTCTCCGCCGCGGTCAGGTCGTACGTCATGAAGTCCTGGAACACCACGCCGATTCGCTGCCGCACCGAGTCGGGGTCGAGATCGGCAAGGTCAACACCGTCCCACAGGATCCGTCCCTTGGTCGGCTCGTACAGCCGGGTGAGCAGCTTCACCAGGCTGCTTTTGCCGGCGCCGTTGAGACCGACCACGGCGACCGAGTGACGGTACGGAATCCGCAGCGTCACCCCGCACAGCACCCAGGGCAGGTCATCGCCGTACCGGAACCAGACGTCCTCCAAGGTGATGCCGTCGCGCAGCGGCTGCGCTGTGGCGCCGATCGCCGCGACATCCGGTGCCAGGCCGGCCAGAGCCCGAAAGTGCCCGATCAGCAGGAGTGCCTCCGCACCGGCTGCGAGTTGCCGCACCGTGCCCGCCACCGCCAGTGCCAAGGCAGGCAGCGCGGCAAGCGCCACAACAACGTCACCGGGTGTCAGCAGCCCGTGCATCGCCCTGAATACCACCAGCGCGATGCCCACACCGACCGCCACCGCGGACAGGGCGTCGAGCCCCGCCTGCACCCGGAACACCCGCCACCCGAGCGTCCGCTCGATATTCATGATGGTGCTCAGCTCGCGGACCATCCGGCCGTGGAAGAAGTCGCCGAGGCCGAAGATCCGCAACTCTTTGGCCGCCTGCGGTTCGGACTGCAGCCGGGCGTAGAACAAGGTACGACGCTGCGCCGGGCTCACCTCGACCTGCACGTCGACCCGGCGCCGGGCCAACCGCAACTCAGCGACCAGCTGTGGTACCACCGCCACACAGGCCAGCCCGGCGACGACGGGACTGACCGCGATCAGTGCGACGAGGAAACCCACCAATGAGCTTCCCGCCTGCAGGAGCCCGTTGGCGACCGTCACCAGCTGATACGGCGCCGCTTGTCCGGCTCGCTGGGCGAGCTGGAGTCGGTTGTGGAAGCTCGGGCGCTCGAACATCGCCAGGCCGGGAAGCCGGTTCAACGTGCCGAACAACTCGCTCTGCGCGGCGTGCTCGATTCGCCGGCTGACCTGTTCCTGCACGTACCGCAGCCAGCCCTGGCCGAGCTGGCCGAACAGAAGCGTCAGCACCAGCCCGCCGACGAGCAGCACCTGCCCGGTGCCGCCGTTGGCACGGTGACCGGCCAACCCGTCGACGATCACCTTGGTCAGCCACGCGGCCGTGACCGGAACGACACCAAGAACCAACGAGCCGGCGACCGTGACGAGTGCGCCGACCCGATGACCCTGCCAGATCAGCCGAACGGCCGCGCCGAGCCTGCGCACGAGCGTCAGCTGGCCGTGGTGCCGACCTGCAGTTCTGTTCTGGCACGCAGCAGGTCACGCAGGCTGCCGGCGGTGGCTTTCGGTGCGCCGTCCGCACCGACGAGGTAGAAGGTCGGGTATTTGTCCACCCGGAAACCGTGTTGGATCGGGCCGCCGAACTGTTCCTCCACGATGACCGGAGTGTCCCCGACCTCGGCGCGCAGGGCGGTCGGGTCCGGCTCCTCGCCGGGCACCAGCGCGGCGACGATCAGGACCTTCCCGCCGGGGGTCCCGGCGTGGTCCCGTAGGGCGGGAAGCTGGACTTTGCAGGCGGAACAGCCGTAAGTGAGGAAGGCCACCACGGATTCACCGCCGACCAGCCAATCAGCCGAAACCGATTCACCACGCAGCGACGTGGCGGTGAAGTTGCCGATATCAAGGTTCGCGGGCACCGTGTCGACCGGTGGACGGCCACGCTCCAGCCGGTGCAGGCGTTCGGTGTGGTCACGCAGCCGGCGAACAACCCCGAGCAGGAGCAGCAGACCGAGCAGGACGACGAGCGCGAGAACCACCACAGCCGCGTCGAGAACCGTCATGGGCGTAGTAACCCCTCTCAAGGCCGCCACCTGACGGGTCGAGCGCCTGTGGCGGATCAGTACTGGAAGAATCCACGTCACGACTGTGCGAGCACAACGGCAGCGGACGGTGTGCTCGCCGGCCGCTGCCGTATGCCGTGCTACGCAGTGCTTTCGGTACTCAGCAATAGCCGACGTTGGTGCAGCGGCATCCCGTGTGCTCGAAGCAGCAGCGGTACCAGTCAACCCGCGCGCCCTGGACACAGCACTTGTAGACGCAGGATGGGCCGTCGCAGCTCAGGCAGGCGGCCTGTGTGTCGGCCGACGGCACGATCCGTTCCAGCACGCGGTCCGCGAGCATCTTGACGGATTTCACCACGATGATTCCTTTCCCTTACCGAAGTTCATCACGGATTCGATGACCTCTGGTCCTCAAACACGCCGGTCGTCTGCACCCGGCTGGCGTCGAGTGCTACTAGCAACTCCGCGGCGAATGGAATCAGACCGGCTTGGGTGGCCGATCTAGGGCTCGAACGGCAACACGCCTTGCCACAACACGAGTTCGTCCTGGTATCTGATCACCGCGCAACAGTCACGACGTCGTGACGTCCGAGCCCTGTTCACCAGACTGATCGACAGCGGTACACGCTGTGTCTACATCTGGCACACACCCGACGCGCAGGGCCCAGTGCAGCAGGCTTGTCGCCAGTGGGATCCTAGCCGCTGCGCCCACGTGGCGCAGCGAGGCGGTGCGGCGCCCCGGGGCCTCGAGCCGCTCAGCTTTTGAGCGCATAGAGCTCGACCAGCAACTCCGACAGGGCGGCCGAATCACACACCCCCATGGCGGTACGCCGCGCGATCTGCCAGTGATCCGACCACACGTCGTCGGCCCAGATCTCGGTGATCCGCTGCTCGTCGACCGTGTTGTAGGTCGACACGCCCGGATCCAGCTCGACCAGCAACGTCAGCCCGCCGGGCAGTTCGTGCGCCAGCTGGGTGTGCAGACGGCTCGACGGGTGGTAGCCGTTCCCCTGCCACCGTCCGCGCAGCAGCCCTGCGACCCGGTCCGTCGCCACCGGTCCGAATCCCGCCAGGCTCGTCGCCGCGCGCTCCGCCTCGGTCAGCGCCACCACCGGCCGGTGCACCTGCGGGAACGGCTGCAGAATCTCGTAGTCGGCGAAGATCTGCGTCCAGCCGGCGAGGTCCCCGCCGAGCTGCGCCGGGTGCACGATTCCGAGCGGCGCGTTCCCGTCGACGATCGCGGTCGTGTCATGGATGTCCGCGAAGCTGCCGTCCTCCGCGATCCGTAGCGCCCGGACCAGAACTTTCCCCGGGTTGTACTCGCCCCACAGCAGCCGCCGCGCGATCGGGCCCAGGATCGGGTGCGGCAGCAGGACTGCCGAGAGGTCTCGCGCCGGCCGGAGCCGATGCGCGAGCATGTCCTGCTCCAGGCGCGCGATCTGCGCCGCCGCGGTCGCCCGCAGATCCTTTTTCAACCGCAGGAATTGCTGGTAAGCCTCGGGATTGGTGTCCTTGACGCCCGGCTTGGGCGGCCTCGTCAGACGCCGTCCGTCCGCGCCCACGGCATACGCGGTGAGGTGATCGTCCGTGGCCACGGTGAACGCGCGCGGCCCGTAGTCCAGGGTGACGCCGGTGTCCAGCCCGTGTGTGATCGCCAGGCGGTCCGCCAGCTGCGTCACGGACAGCCCGCGCCGTGCGGCGGCCAGCGTGAGGTAGACCATGGCCCGTTCGTTCGTCGGCCCGCCCGACATGCCCTCCTCGATCGCCAGCAGGTGCCGCAGCGCCACGTCCGTGCCCACCGTGGCCAGCACCGCGAGTCCGTCGATCGCCCGCGCATACCGGCTTTTCGCCGGCCAAGACCGCACCAGCGGCGCGAGCTTGTCCATCGTGGCGTCGTCGCCGACGTGCGCTTGCGCCAGTACCACCCACGCCTCCGACGCCGGCATCTTGTCCGTCAGCCACTCGTCCAGCAGCGCCCGCCCGAATTCCGCCAGGCTCTGTCTGTCGCAGCCCGCGATCAGCCTCTCCGACTCCGGATCGGCCGCGGATACCAGCGGCTGCGCGGCCGCCGACGACTCGACGACCAGCGGCACGTCGCTGTTGTGCGGTGCGGGATCCCCGGGCGCCGGTTCCGGCGCTTCCGCCAAGCGTGACCGGGTCAGCGCACCGACCAACCGGGCGACCTCGTCCTCCGGCATCGTCACGCCCCCGGCAAGCCGGATCTCCGGCAGCCGCTCAGGTCGCGTCCACCCCGGTGCCTTCTCTTTCCGCGCGGCTTGCGCCGCGTCCGGAAACACCGACGGCACGGGCGTGAGCAGGTCATCGGCCGGTCGCCAATTCGGCCCGGCCGCCGGAGCCGCCTGCTCCGATGCTGACGTTGCGCGGCTCGCCACACCGGACGGTAGCTCGCGGCCGGGGGCGGGCTCGAGCAGGGCGGCGATCGCGGCGAGGGCGGCCGTCCCGTACTCGTCAGCGGTCTTCACAATGATCGGCCCGTGGCCGATCGCGGCGAGGTAGCGGAGCGCGTCCTCGGCATTCTGTCGCGCCTTGCCCGGGCGCCCGGCCGCGGCCGGGATCAGCGCCCGCGCCGCGGTCTCGGCGTGCCGGTGCAACCACAGTCGCGCCCACAGTCGTGCGGACCCGAGGTGCCGCAGCCATCCCGCGACCAATGCGGCCGCCTCCGGCCCCCGGAACGGCAGCACCAGCACCCCCAGATGGTCGGCGCTCTCACCCGCCTCGCTGAGTGCGAGCGCCAGCGCGTCCAGTTCGAACCGCGCGACCGCGACCCGGCCCACATCGATCCGTTGCCGGTGCCGCAGCAGCAGCGGCGCCGCGAGCAGCGCCCGCGCCGACGCCTCGGGCCCCTTCGCGAACAGCCATGACACCTGCGCCGGGGTCAGATCGGAGAGCCGGTCCGCGCTGGTCGCCGCCTTGACCCAGTCGGGCTGCTCCAGTCCGTGGTCGAGCGCTGCGGCCCGCGACCACCACACATCCCGCTCCCCGTCCTGCCACGCCATGACGGTCGGCTCCGCGCAGACCAGCCCTTCGACCACGACCGGCTTGCGCCCCTTATCCGCCGCCATCGTCTCAGCCTCCACGTTCGTTCGCTTCCGCGCAGTCCTGCCGCGACCGCTCCACGCGGACCTGCGGCCCCACTCGCGTAGCCGGTCCAGAGACCGTATCCCGGCCGCGTCCATCGCTCGGACCCTGATCGCCACGGATCGGACTGGGGAAGGTGGGCAGCAAAACCCCTATGCGTTTGCGACGCAGCAGCGCCGGCACAGGCCAGTCTCTTGTGGTGATGCGCGCAGAACCAACGACGGTCTTCACGTGTCGTCGACGGCCCGCTGGAGGGTTGTTGATCCTATCCGTAATAGGAGACGTTCAACGGGATCTGGGTGCGGCGCTGTCGACGACGACCATGTCGCCGTCCTTGTTGAGTGATCCTTGGCTGCACGCCTCGGATTCACGCGATGGTTACTGGATGTGTCGGCTGGATTGCTGTTCTGTCAAGCGCGGCCGCCGATCGGACATATCTCCTATGTGACATCGGAGGTGACCTTGTGCTTGTCGCGGACAGTGACTATCTTCAGCAACCGTCGGTCTGCACGGCCGGCCCGCCGAATCGGCAACGAGCCGGGGAACCACTGCACGTCTTGGGGTGCATCCGCATTTGCGGTAGGGCGATCTTCCCGCCCGAACCCGTCAGCTAACCCGGTAGGCGGTCGACGGAAGAAGGAGTCGGTTCCACGTGCCGCCACGCTGTCCACGACGTGTCCGCAGCCACCCGGCCCGCGCTGCCCGGCTCGCCGCGGCGGCCCTCGCAGCCGTCATCGCGATCCTGATGAGCACCGGCGCCGCGCATGCCGAGCCGAGCCCGGCGCAATTGGAGGCGCAGATCGACGAGGCGTGGAACCAGCTCGAGCCCACCATCGAGAAGTACAACCAGGTCCACACCCTGCTCAAGGACAACCAGGCCAAGGCTGCCGCGCTCCAGCGGCAACTGCAGCCGCTGGAGGCACAGGTCGAGGCGGCGATGGGCCAGGTCAGCGAGATCGCCGTGCGGGCGTTCAAGGGCGGCCAGGTCACTGCACTGGACGTCCTGCTGCACACCGACTCGCCCGAAGCGCTGCTCGGCCAGCTCGCCGTCGTCAACGAGATCGCCCGCAACCAACGGGCATCGGTCCGGTCCGTCGCCGAGGCCAGGGACAAACTCGCGGGCGACAAGCAGGCGCTCGATGCGATCATCGCTCAGCAGTCCCAGCAGGACGCCGATCTCGCCGCGAAGAAGAAGGAGATCGAAGGCAAGATCGCCGAGCTGCAGAAGCTGCGCCAGCAGGCTTACGGCAGCGGCGGTGGGACCGGTGCGCTCAAACCCGTCGCCTGCCCGGTGGACTATCTCGGTGGTCCCGGTGGCACCGCGGCGAAGAAGGCATGCTCGCTGATCGGCAAGCCGTATGTCTGGGGCGCTGCCGGACCGGACGGCTACGACTGCTCGGGGCTGACCCTGACGGCCTGGGCCGCCGCCGGTGTCAAGCTGCGGCACTACACGAAGTGGCAGTGGGAGGACACGAAGGCCGTGTCCCGGTCCGAGCTGCGCCCTGGTGATCTGGTGTTCTTCTTCAGCGACCTGCACCACATGGGCCTGTACGTCGGCGGCGGCTGGATGGTCCACGCGCCGACCACCGGTGACCATGTCCGGATGGCGAAGCTGGAGGGCAGGCCGATCACCGGCTACCGCCGCCCGGGCTGATCGCGGAGCCGAGCTGAAGGCATTTGCATCGGTTGAACACACAGACCAGCCAACGGAACGAGGAGGCCGCCATGACGCGCCGCATGCCGTTCGCCCTGACGCTGCTGGCCACCGTGCTGCTGCTGGTGGTCGGGGTCGTCAGCCCCGCGTCCGCCGAGCCCGGCGAGGACGGCGGGCAGAACCTCACCGTCCGGCAGGCGCTGGACAAGGCCCTCGCGGAGTACAACGACGCCAAGGGCCGGCTGGACAAGTCCGTCGCCGATCAGGCCGCGATCGGCGAGCAGCTCGCCAAGACCCAGGCCCGGCTGGTCGAGCTGGAGGCGTCGGCCGGTGTCGTCGCCAACGCCGCCTACCGCGGCCGCCGGGTCAGCCTGGCCAACGTCGTCATCGGCAGCAGCGACCCCGAGACCATGCTGCACAACATGGTCACCGTCGAATACGTGCTGTCGCGTGACGACCGGGCGCTGCGCGAGCTGTCCGAGACGCGCAGGCAGCTGGAGCAGCAGCGCCGGGACATCGACGCGGCGGTGGCCAACCAGCAGGCGCAGTTGAAGATCATGGAGGCCAACAAGAAGGCCGCCGAGGACGCGCTGCGCAAGGCCGGCGGCGGAGGAGCGACAAGCGGTGCCCCGTCCGGTGGCAAGGTCACCACCGGTTCGGTGGGGCGTAACGCCGATGGCTCGTATCCGAAGGAGGGTTGTACGCTCGACGATCCGACGACGAGCGGCTGCATCTCCCCTCGCATGCTCAACGCCTACAACGCGGCGCGCCAGGCCGGCTACACGCACTACACGTCCTGCTTCCGCAGCGGCGGCGGCGGGGATCACCCACTGGGCAAGGCATGCGACTTCTCGGCCAACGCGAAGACGTTCGTCAACGCGAGAGCGACAGGTGCCGACAAGACCTATGGCGACAATCTGGCGGCCTGGTGCGTGGCCAACGCGAAGAACCTCGGCGTGAAGTACGTGATCTGGTACAAGCGGATCTGGCAGCCCAGCAGCGGCTGGAAGTCCTACGGCGGTGACGGCACCCCCGCCGGCGACCACTACAACCACGTCCATCTGTCCATGCAGTAGGGCGCTGAGCCGGCCTGCGTGGTCACGATCCACCGGGCGTCCGCCACGCTCACCAGGGCCAGTGCAGAGCGAGGCCGGCGGCGGCGCTGAGCCCGACCAGGATCGGTTCCTTGATCTTCCATTTGAGCAGCAGCCCGAGCGTGACCACGGCGATGGCCGCGGCGGACCAGTCGGTGATGGTCTGCCGGGACAGCACGACGACCGCGCCGGCGATCGCGCCGGCCGCGGCGGCGGTGGCGCCCTTGACGAAGGCTTGGATCTGTGGATTGTCGCGGTGGCGGATGAACCATCGGCCGGGTAGCACCACGCCGAGGAAGATCGGGATGAAGATCGCTACGGTGGCGATGATCGCGCCTTGCCACCCGGCGACGAGGTAGCCGATGAACGTGGCGGTGATGACCACCGGGCCGGGAGTGATCAGGCCCATCGCTACGGCGTCGAGGAACTGCCCGTCGGTCAGCCAGTGGTGCTGGTGGACCACACCTTCGCGCAGGAACGGCACGATGGCCAGGCCGCTGCCGAAGATGAACGCGCCGGCCTTGAGGAAGAACCAGCCCAGCGCCAGCAGGGTGCCGCCGCCAGCGGCCGCGGCCAGGGCCTTGCCCGCCAAGGTCCTGCCGGCCGACGGGCCGAGGCCTGGAGCCGCGACAACGGCGGCCAGGTGGATGGGGCGGTGCAGCCAGCGGGGCCGGGCGTCGAGGACGATGATGAGCAGTCCGGCGGCGATGAACAGCAGCGCGATCTCCGCCCCGGTCAGCGCGGTGATCAGTCCGAGCGCGATGCTGATCGCCCACAGCCGCAGGTCGCGGCGGTTGGTCAGCCGGGCCAACTTGTAGGCGGCCACCGCGATGATGGCCATCACGGCGGGGGCGATGCCGTGGAACAACGCCTGCACCACAGGCAGGCCCTGGAAGTGGGCGTAGGCAACAGCCACGGCGAGGACGAGCACGAACGACGGTGCGATGAACGTCGCCGCGGTGACCAGCGCGCCGACGGCACCGGCGCGCAGGTACCCGAGCCACATCACCACCTGCGCGGCGAGGGGACCGGGCATGGTCTGGCCCAAGGCGACGCCGTCGAGGAAGTCCCGCCGCGACAGCCAGGTCCGCCGCTCGACCAGGTCGCGTTGCATGTAGCCGACGGTGGCGATCGGGCCGCCGAACCCCCACGTACCCAGACCCAGGAAGTAGCGGAGGTACGTTCGCAGCGGCACCGTCCGCACGCCGGGCTCTGGCGGGGCGTGTGCATGCGGTCTGGCATGCTTCGGCAGGTCGGGGTTGCTCATGCCGGCTCCCGGCCCAGCAGCAGGGCGCGGCGCTGGTACTCATACAGGCCGTCGAAGATCGGCCCGGTCAGCTCCAGCACCCGCTCGTCGTCGCTGACCATGGACAGCCCGCGCAGCACCACGTCCAACCCCGGGGCCTCGGGGGCGTCGTAGCGCTCGTCGTCCAGATCAGCCTCGTGCACGATCTGCCCGATGCGCCACAGCACCGGGTCGGTCAGGTCGTGGCGGCGCAGGATCGTCTCGAAGCTGCAGTCGGTCGTCCCGTCCGGGACGGTGTGGTGGGACAGGTCCACCCCGCGCACGTCGAGGTGTGGATGGCTCACGGGGGAGTCGATAGCACAACATCACCCACGATCCGGCCGCCAGATCGCCAGTCACAATTCCAGGGTAACCATGGTTGCACCATGTGACGGGCGGGACGGCACGGTCCGGCTGGGCGGCCTGGCTCATACCGCGTGCTGACTGCCAGGTGGCAGGACAACTGACCTCGGCTGTCGAAGCGGTCGCGCGCAGGGCCGCAGGGACCGACCGGTCTGTGGAGGCCCGGCTGCGAACGGAGCATCGTGCACTCCGACGACTACGATCCGTACCGGCCCGCTGAAAAGGGGCCGAATGGCACTCGATGGGGTGGCCGATCCGGGCTGAGACTGGATCGGCCACCCGGGCTCATCCCCGTTGCCCCGGTGAGGTCGACGGTTACCTGGTTGAAGGAGCGAGTTCGTGGCCGAGACGTCGGTTGTGGGGCCGAGGCAGGGCCGGTCGCCGCTGTGGCGGCGGGTTGTGCTGCAGGTGGTCGTCGCAATGGTGCTGCTCGCTACCGGTGCGGCGATCGGCTGGCTGGTGCCGGTGCTGCAGCGGCCCGGTGATGCCTCGGCGGAGGCGGGATTCGTGCGGGACATGCAGACCCACCACGCGCAGGCCGTGGAGATGTCGATGATCCTCTACGGCCGCAGCAGCAATCAGGAGCTGCGGACCGTCGCGATGGACATCGCCCTGACCCAGCAGGCGCAGATCGGCATGATGCGCTCACTGCTCAAGGAATGGCATCTGGAGCCGACCGGTCCCGACCCGGTGATGGCCTGGATGCACAGCCCGGCGAGCGCGCGCGATGCCACGCCCGGCGCGGACATGAGCGGCATGCAGATGACCGTGAACGCCGAAGGGCTCATGCCGGGCATGGCCAGTGCCGCGGAACTGAACCGGCTGCGCAAGGCGGCCAGTCCGGAGCTCGATCTGCTGTTCTGCGAGTTGATGACGCGGCACCACCTCGGCGGAATCATGATGGTCGACGCGGTGCTGGCACGCACCGACCGGCAGCAGGTGCGTGACCTGGCCGAGCCGATGCGCACCAGTCAGCGCTACGACATCACCCTGTTCGGCAAGCTCACCGAACGGATCAAGAGTGGGAGCTGACGCTCTGGCGGTGGTGGGCGACCACCGCGTGGGTCTCGGCGGCGTCGGGGTCGGTGTGGATGGTGGCGCCGGTGAGTCTGGGGACGGCGTGCAGCAGTCGGTGCTCGGCCTCGACGGCGATGGCGTGCGCCTCCACGACGGTCAGGGCGTCGGCGACGAGCAGGTCGGTCTCGGCGTGTAGCCGGTGACCGATCCAGCGCATCCGGAGCGCCGCGACGCCACGCACTCCGGGTGTCTCGGCGAGGGTCTGTTCAGCGGTGGCGACGAGGGCCGGGTCGACGGCGTCCATCAGCCTGCGGTACACCTCCCGTGCTGCGTCCTTGAGAACGAACAGGATCGCGACGGTGATGAGCAGCCCGACGACTGGGTCGGCCCACCGCCACCCGACGGCCACGCCGCCGGCGCCGAGCAGCACGGCGAGGGAGGTGAACCCGTCGGTGCGGGCGTGCAGGCCGTCGGCGACGAGTGCCGCGGAGCCGATGCGGCGGCCGACGGTGATGCGGTACCGCGCGACGACCTCGTTGCCGACGAACCCGATGACGCCGGCGGCGGCGACCCAGGCCAGGTGCGTGACGTCGGCCGGGTGGACCAGCCGGTCGACCGCCTCGTAGGCGGCGAAGACCGCCGACGCGGCGATGGTGAGCACGATGACGATGCCGGCGAGGTCCTCGGCGCGACCGTAGCCGTAGGTGTACCGGCGGTTCGCCGCCCGGCGCCCGAGGACGAACGCCACCCACAACGGCACTGCCGTGAGCGCGTCGGCGACGTTGTGCAGCGTGTCGCCGAGCAGCGCGACCGAGCCGGACAGCAGCACGACCAGGACCTGCAGTGCGGCGGTCGCGCCGAGCACGAGCAGTGAGATCCACAAGGCGCGGATGCCGTCCTTCGACGACTCCATCGCCCGGTCGACCTTGTCCGCGGCGTCGTGCGAGTGCGGTGTCAGGAGATGGCCGATCCGGTGCCGCAGCGCCTGCCGGCCGCTGGACGGCCGGTGGTCATGGTCATGGCGGCCGGGATGGTCGTGGTGCTGGCGCATGGACGTAGAATATGTGCTCATGTACGCACGCGACAACACTGCAACTGCCGGTGACGTGCAGGAACCACCGACGGGCGCACAGGTCGACGCGGCGGTGACCGCGCTGCGGATGCTCGCCGACCCCACCCGGCTGCGGCTGCTGTGGGAGCTGCGCGAGGGGGAGCACGACGTGACAACCTTGACGGCCGCCGTCGGTGCGGCCCGCCCGGCGGTGTCACAGCACCTGGCCAAGCTCCTGCTCGCCGGGCTGGTCAGCACCCGCCGGGAGGGCCGCCGGGTGCTTTACCGCGCACGTGGCGGGCACGTGCGCCGGCTGGTGACCGAGGTGTTCCACGCCGCCGACCATCACCTGACCGGCGCGCCGGAACATGACTGAACCCCTCGCCCGGGAACCGTGGCGGTGGTTGGCCCGGCACGCGTTCAAACTTCGACGGGATCACGGGCGTCGAGCAGTTCGTCCCAGTGATCGGCGGTCCATTGGTAGAAAGTCTTGAGGGGGTCGAGCAGGCTCCGGCCGAGCGGTGTCAGCTCGTAGGTGACGGTGCGGCCGGCTGTCGAGCGCGATACGAAGCCGTCGCGTTCAAGAGTGCGTAGGGCACGGGTGAGCTCCTTGGGACTCGTCCGATGCAACGCGACGCGAAGCTCGCCGAATCGGCGAGGTGCCTCCTCCAGCGACCGCATGACCAGCGGCGCCCACTTGTGGTCCATCCGTACGGGTAGGAACGAGGAAGGACACAGCTCATCGAACATGTCGGGCTCAAGGCGGCTCATACATCGAGGATAGGTACCCGATCGGTAACCGGGACCGGGCCTATGGTCGTCGCCATGTTGAAGATCGTTGTTCTCGGAGCCGGTGGCAAGGCTGGCAGCGCCGCTGTTGCGGAGGCAAGCGCACGTGGCCACGAGGTCACGCCGCTCGTGCGGGCCGCGGCGGACATCACCGATCCCGCGGCGGTGGCCGCAGGGGTTGTGGGGCACGACGTGGCGATCGCGGCTGCGGCTGACGCCGGCGAACCTGCCGTGTTCTTCCGCGCCGCAGCTGAAAGCCTGGTCGCGGGGTTGCGGGAGGCCAGGGTACATCGTCTCGTCTGGGTCAGCCTCGCATCGCTGCTGCCCGACGCGAATGGCGTGCCCGTCATGGACACCATCGGTTTCCCGCCCGAGTTTCGGCCCTTCTCCCTGGCCCACCGGACGGCCCTGGACATCCTGCGCGGTTCCGCCCTTGAATGGGTCGCGGTCAGCCCATCGGGCAACTTCGACCTCGAGGGCGCGCCCACCGGTGCGTATCACCTCGCACCGGGCGACCTGAAAGAGCACATCACCTATGCCGACCATGCGCGCGCGTTGATCGACGAGGCCGAACGCGCGCAGTTCCGTCGAGCGCACATCGGTGTGGCGAGTTAGGCCGGGATGTTGCGTTCGAGACCACGTCACCGGTTTCGATCGGATCCGGTTGGGTGGGCGGTGCCGACGTGGACGGCGGCGGCCGCCGGTCGGGTCGGTTCGGACGAACGGCGCCGTGCGGCGTGCCGGGTGGCGGCGATCAGGACCGTGGTGAGCGCGGCGAGCACGACCATGGTCGACGCGCTGCACCGGCTGCCCGCCAAGGCCGGTGCTTGACCACCTCGGTCACCCGTCGCACCCCGGCTGGCACCGCGATGCCTCCAACACGCTGAAGTGCCGGCCGCGCGCTGCTCGACACCGTGCCCAGCCGCGCGGGAAGGGGCTTGCGCACAAACTCTATCTAGGTAGATATTGGCGGCATGGCACGTGTACGACGTCTCTCCCCGCAGACCGCGGCCGTGCTCGCTGCCCTCGCCGAGAGGGGCGCGGGCTGGAGCCACGGCTATGACCTGTGTCGCGCCCTCGGCCTGAAGGCGGGCACGGTATACCCGATCCTCATCCGCCTCACCGAGCGCGGGCAGGTGGAGACCTCCTGGGAGACCGACCCGCCGCGCGGGCGGCCGGCCCGGCACCTGTACCGGCTCACCACCGTGGGCGCCGAGCTCGCGCGCACCGTTGCCGCGTCGGCGCGTGCCGGCGAAGGCGCACCCGCTTCAGGCGCGGCCCGGCTCGCGCCCAGGACCACCTGACCGCGACCGCTCGACCCCGGCCGCCCCTGCCGTTCGGAGGCCTTCGATGCCCGCCTTCCTCTTCATCCTGCTGGTGGTGCTCGCACTCCTGCTGGGGGTGTTCGCGCTCCCTCTGGTGCTGCTCGTGCCGGCACCCGTGCTCGCGATCGTGGTGCTCGCGGTCCGACTGGGTGACGCCGTGCGTCAGGGCGGTGCGGGCGCACTCGCCGCCCGCACCCGCGCCGCGTGGCGGGACGGCACCGGACGCCCAGTGTGGCCGGGACTGATCGCCGTCGCCGCCGGCGCCGGGGTGCTCACTTTCGGCCTGGAGCGCTTGTACCTCGCCACGGTCACGAACGGCCCGCGGTGGGGCTTCGACGTGGCGCTGCTGGCCGTCGTGCTCGGGCTGCTCGCGGCGGTCGTGTGCGCCGCGCTCGCCAGCCTGGCCGCGGCCGCCGTGGGCCGTGCCCGCGGATTCGGGGCCGGAACGGTCGCCGGGCTGCTCGCTCTGATCGCCGTCGCCGCCGGCACCGCGTCCGCGTACCTGCCGCTGCGCGCCTCCTATCTGGCGGAGCCCGAAAGGTTCCCCGTCGTCACGAACCTCGGCGCCGGCGACCTGCTGATACCGTTCAACGCCTTCCTCGCCGCGCTGATCTGGGCACTGCCGTGGCCGGTCCTCGGAGCCGCGCTCGGCGCCCGCACCGAGACCACGGGCCGTCAGCGCAAGGTACGCGACGTCTGGCAGCTCCTGCTCGATCTGGCCACTGCCGACCTGCCCGAGCGCCGGTCCGCGTGGGGTGCCGCGTTGCGGGCCGAGCTCGCGGCGATCGACCCGCCGGCCGAGCGTCGCAGGTTCGCCCTCGGCGGGGTGTGGGCCGCGCTGCGGTCCGGGCCGCCGCGCGGCGCGTGGGTGTGGGCCGCCGGGGTGGCCGTCGTCGTGGCGGGTGGGTCGTTCGCCGCCTCGCGCTGGTCACTGGAGCACGGCCAGGGCGGCATACTCGGCTTCTGGGTGATCGTTCCGAACGTCCTGCTGTTCGTCGTCGCGCTCGCCACAGCCTGGCGCACCCGATCCTTCGGTTCAGGGCTGCGCGCCGGAGCCCTGGCCGGGCTCGCCGCCCTGGTAGCGGTGCTCGCCGTCGGCATTCCCGAGGCCGTGGTCTGGGCGCACCGGAAGGCCGGTTACCTGAGCACCGGCGACGCCGTGCCGCCGACGTGGCAGGCGGCGGTCCTCGACGTGCTGCGTCCGGAGTTCCTCGTCGGCATGATCGTCTTCTGGACGATGAGCGCGGCCGGCGGCGCGGTCCTCGGTGCGGCCCTCAGTGCGGCCCTCGGACGCCTGCGCACCGGCGCCCCCGACGACCTCGCCACGCCCGCCGCCCACTGACGCCGATCTACAGGTTCTGACCCACTTTCCGTTCGTCAACCGCTGCCACGCAAGTCTTGCTCCGACGTGGCAGGTCGTCCTCGATCAGACGTCGTCGGGACTTCGCCGGCAACGCCACCCAGACCCCGCACGGCACCATCACCATGGGCGGCCGCTTCCCGCAGAACGGCGGCGTACCACCGCAGGACTTCCAGCCACCGGCCGGCATACAACCACCCGGCGACATGCAACTGCCCGGCGGTGCGCAAGCTCAAGGAACGCTTCCTGGCCAGCGCCGCGTTCAAAGCCGTCTACGAGGACGCCTACCGCGACCTCTACCGCAAGATCTACGCCGGCGCCGCCGCGCTGAACACCCTCGACAGCATCACCAAGGTGAACCAAACGCGGGCAACGAGGTCCCGGACGCCGCTGCCGGCGGTGCCACGTATGACGAGGCCGCCCGGAGCGGTCGCAGGCGGCCTCGTCGTAGCCGCTGGCGACCGCCCGCGCTACGCCAGGCCAGACGCGCGGGCCACCACACCCGCCTGGAACCGGCTCGTCGCCCCGATCGACTCCATGATCTCGGAAATGTAGCGCCGGCAGGTGCGCACGGAGATTCCCAGCCTCCGCGCCACCAGTTCATCCTTGGCACCGGTCGCGAGCAGCCGCAGGATCGCCCGCTTGACGTCGTCCGGGACACACGCCGGCTGCGGATCGGCGGCCTCGAACGGCACCGCACGGTGCCAGGTGCTGTCGAACAGCCCGGCCAGCATCATGACCATCAACGGCTGCCGGACGACGACCGTCGCCGTAGGCCCGTCCGAGGCGATGAGCACGCCGGTCCTGCCGTCGAAGACGAACAGCCGCAGCGGCAGTTCGTCGACGGTGCCGAACGTTCCGCCGGCGTGGGTCAGCATCTTCATGAACGCGGCGGCCGGCAGGTCGTACCGGACGGCGTGCTGGTGGACCGCCCGGACCCGCACCCCCCGCTTGCACGCATCGACGTACCGGGCAAGCGGCAGGCGTTCCACACCCGGCTCCAGCACCGACACGCTCGACGCCGACCGTGACAGCTCGTCGTCCAGTAGGTCGGCGAGGGCCGCCTCGTCACCGACGACCTCCAGTGCCTGGCCGTACCTGGAGTGCTGCGACTGCTCGTGCACCGGCACGAGCCGTTGCAGTTGGTAGCGCAACCGCGCCGCCTGGGCGGCGCGGCGACGTGCGTCGGCCTCGATCGGCGACACCAGTCGCGCCATCGCCACATGGGGCGACACGGCGGTCCAGCCCCGTCCCCGGTCCGGGCAGGGTTCGATGACCCGCAGCGCGGCGAGGCTGCGACGCACGGCGTCGAGTTCCTCCGCCGCGGCACCGGTGACGGCCTGGAGGTTGTCGTCGTCCCAGTCGCCGGTCTCCACGATCTGCCGGTAGGCGGTCACCGTCAGGTCGTCCAGCCGGTCGGTCACACCCTCAACATGATCCATCACAGTATCTCCTTCCGAGCCATCAGTCGGGATGACGACGGTCCCCGCCGGTGCCATGCCGCCGACGGCGCGTGATTTGCACAGGTTTCGATACCGAAACAGCCTGGTCACGGCCGGAGGCGACGTCCTGAGTAGGCGGTACTCAATCGAACCGGACCCCTGCCGCCACACGGGCAGGAAGTGGACGAGGGGGTGTATACCGGGAGACCCGCCCGAACCGGCGCTGGTCAGCGCCGGTTCGGGCGGGGTCCGGAGGACGTGGTTTCGGCGGCGGCAGCACCGACTGAGTATCGGGAGGAACGGGCTTGCGCACGACTGACGGGGAACCGACAGCGCAGGACCGCCGGCTCGTGGGCCGGGCCTACGAGCTGGCGGCGGTGCGGCAAGCGCTGGTGTCCGGCACCGGCTCGGGAGCGCTGCTGACCGGTGAACCCGGTGTCGGCAAGAGCCGGCTCCTCGGCGCCGCCCTCGACGAGCTCGAAGCCGGCGGAGCCGGCGTGGTGCGCATCACCGCGACGCCGTCGTGGCAGGACGTGCCGTTCGGCTCCGTCCCCGGGTTCGCGCCGCCGGACGACGCCGGCCTTGCCGGGGCGTTCCGGCTGGCGAAGCAGGGGCTCACGGAGGGCCGACCGGCCGGCCCGGCCGTGGTCGGCATCGACGACGTCAACTGGCTGGACGACGCGTCCGCCGCGCTGCTGGAGCGGTTGCTCACCGACGGGGTGGTCAAGGTCCTCGCGACGGTGCGGAACAACGCGGCCAACACGCCGGTCGTCGCGCTGGTGCGCCGGGCGGGCGCACTCGACCGTATCGACGTGCGGCCGCTCGACCGCGCCGGCCACGACGACCTCGTGACAGCGGTGCTCGGCGGCCCGGTCAGCGGTCTCGCCCTCGACGCACTGTGGCGGACGACGCTGGGCAACCCGCTGTTCGTCCGGGAGGCGCTGCGCGCCGCCGTCGCCGAACGGAGCCTCCAGCCCCAGGAGGGCGTCTGGAACTGGCGGTCCGGCGGGCGCGCCACGCCCCGGTTGTACGACGCGGTCGAGTTGACGGTCGGGGTCCTGTCGGACGAGGAGGCCGCCGCTCTGGCGTTCGTCGCCTATGCGGAGCCGCTGCGGCCCGCCGTGCTGGACCGGCTCGTCGCACCGGTGGTGGCCGAGCAGTTGGAGGAGCGGGGCCTCATCAGGTTGGTCGACCACGGCGCCGGAGTGCTCGTGCGACTCGGCCATCCGCTGTTCGGCGAGGCGATCCGCGCCCGCACGAAGCCGTTGCGCCGTCGCCGGCTCCTGCGGGAGCTCGTCGAGGCCATGCAGGGCGACGTGGCGTCGGTCGAGGACCGCATCCGGGTCATGTCCTGGCGGTGCGAGGCGGACCTGCCGTTCGACCTCGGCGACGTGCTCGCCGCCGCCGACGCCGCGCTGGACCGGGGCGGTGCCGCCCTGGCGGAGCGGCTCGCCCGGAGCATCCCGGGGCCGATGGGGGCGTGGTACCTGGGACGGGCGCAGGTCGCGCAGGGCCGGCCACAGGATGCCGAACCACTGCTGGCGACCGCGTATGCACGGCTCGACGCCCCCGTCCTCCGGGCGAGAGCGGCCGCGCTGCGGGCCCTGAACCTGTTCTGGGGGCTACGGCAGCCCGACGTCGCGTTGTCCCTGCTCGAGGAGGCGCATCGGCAGCTACCGGAGAGCGTGCACGGGGAGATGCTCGTCGCCGGGGCCGGCATCGCGGTGTTCTACAAGTCCGACGTCAACGCCGCGGCCGCCGTCGCCGCCGCGTTGCAGGAGCCGCCGCAGGAGCCGCTGCTGGCTGTCGCGCTGACCCCGCTGCTGCCGTTCGTGCTGGTGTACGCGGGGGCGCCCCGGCAGGCCGCGGCCGAGCTCGCCGACAGCGTGCTGCCGCAGCCGACCTGGCCGACGATGCGGGCCGCGACCCAGGCATGCCACATCCACGCGCTCGTGATGTGCGGGCGGTTGGAGGAGGCCGCACCCCTTGCCGAACGGTACTACCAGGATGCGGTGGCACACGGTTCCCCGGACGGAGCGGGCCTGCTCGCCATGATGGTGGGCATCTGCCACGGCGACCGCGGCCGGGTCGAGCAGGCCGCGAGGTGGACGAACGAGGCGCTCGCCGTCACCGACGCCCGGACCCTCTTCCCGATCCGCGCGAACATCCTCGGCATGCAGGCGTGGTGGGCGGCCCACCAGGGCCGGGCCGAACGGGCCACCCAGGCATTGACTGCCGTCGACGAGTTGCTGCCCGCGGACAGTCGCAGCGGTGACTACGCCCGCCTCGCGAAGGCCCTGCTGCTGGCCAGCACCGGCCGGCCGGCCGCGGCCGTGAAGATCCTGCGCGACCTCGCCGAGCAGTTCATCGGCGCGGGCGTCGTCTCCTCCGCCATGGAAGCGCTGCACCTGTGGTCCAGGGTGGAGCCGTCGGCCGAGGTCGCCGCCGAGGTCAGGCGGGTGGCGGAGATGTCCGACAGCCCGTTGTTCTCCTGGTTCGCCGAGTACGCCGACGCCCTGGCCGACGCCGATCCCGACCGGCTCGAGGCGCTCAGCCTGGCCTGGGAGCAACGCAGCTACACCGCGCTCGCCCTGGAGTCGGCGGTGCGGGCGTGGCAGGCCCGCCCGGACGCGGAGCAGCGCGCATCGGGACGGCTTTTGCGGCGGATCGCGAAGCTCCGGGACCGTTGTGACGGTCACTGGCCCGGGTGGCTCGTGGAACCGGTGGCGGTCGCCGGTCTCACCCGCCGGGAGCGGGAGATCTGCGCGCTGGCGGCGGCCGGGCTGAGCAACGCGGAGATCTCCGTGCGGCTGGTGCTGTCCGTCCGCACGGTGGAGAACCATCTGCAGCGCGCCTACGACAAGCTCGGCATCCGTCAGCGCGGCCAGCTCGCCGACGCCCTGCACGGCGCGGACGCGCGGCCGACACCCGGATGACCGGCCGGGTGCGGCGCGGGATAGCGGTCTGGCAACTTGTTCCGGGGCCGCGGCCCTGTCGGTGACGGGGTCGCCGACCTAGCGTCGAGCCGTGCGGAAGAACACCAGGCGTGACAGAACACTACTGATCATTGGCAACGGGGTTCTCGGCGGGAACGTGCTCGACCTGCTCTCCTGGGTCGGGTTCGACGGTCAGATCGTCGTCGGCGGCCGGAACAGGACGGCGGTCGAAGAACGCGTCAACCTGGCCCGGCTCGCGGCATACAATCAGGGCACCAATCCGCGGCTCGCAGCCGCCTGCGTCGACCTCGACGACGTCGACCGTACCGCCGAGACGGTCTCCCGGCTGCGCCCCGACATCATTTTCAACACGGCCTCGGTCCAGACGTACTGGCGGATCTCCCTCCTGCCACGAGAGCTGTACCAGATGCTCGACCGGCCGGGCGTCGGTCCGTGGCTGCCCATGCACCTCAGTCCCGCTCACCGTCTGATGACCGCGGTACACCGCTCCGGCCACGATTCCGTCGTCGTCAACGCGGCCTACCCGGACGCGGTCAATCCGGCCCTGCAGACCTGCGGCCTGGCTCCGGCGGTCGGCATCGGCAACGTGATGAACGTCGTGCCGGCCGTGCGTTCCGCGGCGGCGCTGCACCTCGGCGTCGATGTCGAGCGCGTGCACGTCAGGCTCGTCGCCCACCACTACGTCAGCAACCGCCTGCCCGCCGCCGGCGACACCGGTGGAGCCGACTACGACCTGCGGATCTACGTCGACGGCACCGACGTCACCGACAGCGCGGACACCCCCGCGCTGTTCCGCCTCCTGCCGACCGACGTCCGGCGTACCCGTGGGCGGGCCGGCATGTACGTCACCGCCAGTTCGGCGTTCGCCGTGCTCAACGGCCTGACCTCAGCGACGCCGGTCACCGTCCACGCTCCCGGTCCGCTCGGCCTCGTGGGCGGTTACCCGGTGCGGCTCTCGGAGCACGGCATCGAGCTGGACCTGGCGTCGGCGTGTTCGCAGGAGCGCGCCGTGGCCGTGAACGAGCAGGGCCAGGTCTTCGACGGGATCGAGCGCATCGAGGTCAACGGCCGGGTCGTGTTCACCGACCTCGCGACCCGGACGATGTCGGACGTGCTGGGACACCACTGCCCCGAGTTCAAGGTCGAGGACTGCCACGACTGGGCGCGCGAGCTCAAGGCGAAGTACTCGGCGTTCGAGGCGAGGACCGGGGTGACCGGCTCATGACGCCGATCAGGCCGCTCGACCGCCTGCGCGCCAGCCGGCAGGTGCTGGGCGGGGTCGACGCCGACGGCGTCAAGGTCCATCCGAGCATGTTCGATCCCGACGTGCTGTCGCTGGCCCACGGGGACGGCACGCGTCGTCCCCATCCCGACGTCATCGCGGCCGGGGTGACCGCCCTCCTCGACAGCCGGCGCGCCTCGCTGGACGACTATCACTTCCTCCAGCGCCACGCCGACTTCGAAGCGGCCGTGACGGCCGACTTCGAGCGCAACGGAATCCCGCCGGAGTCCGCGGCGAACATCTGTGCCGACAGTGGAACCACGAGACTCTTCGCCGCGTTCCTGCACGCCTGCTCGCAGCCCGGCGACGTGTTCCTGGTTCCGACGTCGTACTACCATCCGCTGCCGAGCTGGTGCGATCTGTTCGGCGTCGAACTGTCGCTCGTGCCGACCAGCGCGGAGCACTCGTTCAAGCTGACCCCGGAGGCGCTCGGCGAGCACTTCGCCGCCAACCCGCAGCACGCCGGGCGGGCGCGGGGCCTGTTCCTCTTCAATCCGACCCAGACCGGAGCGGTCTACACCCCGGACGAACTGAAGACGATCGCCGAGGCGGTCTTCGAACACGACCTCGTGGTGCTCGAGGACTGTGTGTTCGCGGGCACCGAGTTTCCCGGCGAGCCGCGGGTCCACCACCTCGCCGCGACCGTTCCCGAGGTCGCCGGGCGGGTCGTGACGATCAAGGGTGGATCGAAGGCGTTCAACCTGGCCAACATCCGCATCGGCTGGGGCTGTGGCCCGGCCGACGTCATCGGGCGGATGAACGACCACACCACCACGACGCTCGCCACCGTCCCGTACATCGCCAAGGCGATGGCGTTCGCGGCGCTCTGCGCACCGCACAGCTACCTGCACGCCAACAGCGCCGAGTGCGCGGCGCGCGTCGCGCTCATCACGGAACTGGTCGACGAGGTCAACCGCGAGCTCGCGGCCTGGTCGGACCGGCCGGTGCTGCACATCCCGCACCGGCCGCAGGCCGGTCACGGCATGCTCGTCAGTGCCACCGGCCTCCTCGGCCGGCGACGCGCAGGCGAGCCGGCCATCCGGACCAGCGTCGACATCGCCCGGCTCCTCCTGCGTGACGCGCGGGTCGCGGTCTCGCCGGGGTACTCCCTCGGCTTCGACGGTGCCGAACTGCGGCTCGTCTTCGGCTCGGTCGGGCTCAAGCAGACCTACGCCGGCGCCCTGGACACCGAGCTGCTGAGCGCCATCACCAGCGTCGCCGGCACCTGCACCCGGTCGCGGCCCGCCATCGCCGACGGGCTCATGCGGATGGCCGAGGCGATGCCGCCGGGCGCCGACGACGACACGTCGGCGACCTTCCGGCCCGGTCGTGACCTCATCGTGCAGGCGTTCCGGGAGCGGATCACCCCCGCGCTGGCGGCCTTCCTGAGCGCCTCGCGAACCGAGTCGCCATGACCGTGGAAATCACCGGGATCGGCGACGTGGTCGCCGGCTACGACGCCGTCCTCGTCGACGTGTGGGGTGTGCTCATCGACGGTGTCCGGCCGTTCCCGCTCGCCGTGGACTGCCTGCGGAACATCCGGGCCGGCGGCCGGGCAGTGGGCCTGATCTCCAACACGTCGAGGAGCGCAGGCAACCTGGCACGGATGCTGGACGCAATGGGCATCCCGCGGGACCTCTACGACGTCGTGCTGACCTCGGGAGAGCTGGCCAGGCAGGCCCTCAGCCGGCGGGCGCCGGCGTCCTCCCCGAGATGGCGGCGATACCTGCATCTCGGCAGCCGCGAGAATACGGAATGGCTGTCGACGACGGGCATCACGGAGGTGGAGGATCCCGACGACGCGGACGTCATCGTCGCCACCGGCATCCTGACGGATCCGGTCAGCCACCCGGGGCTCCGGCTGGTCCTCACCAGAGCCAGATCCCGCGAACTACCGATGATCTGCGCGAACCCGGACCGGGAGGTCCTCGTGGGCGGCCGGCGCCACGTCGCGGTGGGAGCAGTCGCCGACGCCTACGAGAAGATCGGCGGCGACGTCGTCCGGTACGGCAAGCCCGAGCCGCCGATCTACGCGCATTTCCGGACGTTGCCGGGGTTCGCGGCGCCGCGACGGATCCTGGCGGTGGGTGACGCCAAGGACACGGACGTCCTCGGGGCCGCTCGGGCGGGCCTGGACACCACGCTCGTGGTCGGCACCGGCCTGCACCGTCTGCGGGCGGCGACGGATCCCGCCCTCCCGGCCGCCGTCGCACCGACGTATTCCATCGAGCAGTTCGCGTGGTGACGCGTTGCGGTCGCCGCTGCAAACCAATGGGAGATTGCCATGGAGCGTTCGCTTGACTGGGACTCCGGCTGCATCGTCGCGGTGGACCAGACAGCACTTCCGAGCCGGACCACGATCCTGCGCATAGACACGGTCGGGGACCTCGTCGCCGCGATCCGGCGCCTGGCGATCCGGGGAGCGCCGGCGATCGGGCTGGCCGGGGCGCTCGGTGTGGCGCTGTCCGCCCACCGGCACACGGTGGCGGGCCGGACCGATCACGCGGCCGTGCGGGCGGACGCGGACCTTCTCGCCGCCGCGCGGCCGACGGCCTCGAACCTCGAGTGGGGGGTGCGGCGCGCCCTGGCCCGGCTCTCCGAGGGCCCGGACGCGGTGCTTGCCGAGGCCCGGTTGATGCTCGAGGAGGACGAGCGGACGAACCGCGCCGCCGCGGCCCGCGCCGCCGAGCTGATCCGGCAGCTGTGCCGGCGACGGCCGCTGCGTATCCTCACGCACTGCAACACCGGTCGGCTCGCCACGGCGGCATGGGGGACGGCGCTGGGCGCCGTGGCCGACCTCGCCGCGGCCGGCGAGGTCGACCACGTGCTTGTCACGGAGACCCGCCCGCTGCTGCAGGGCGCGCGGCTCACCGCGTGGGAGCTGGCCGAGGCGGGCATCCCGCACCGGTTGTGCGTGGACTCCGCCGCACCGGCCGCCATCTCCCGCGGCCTCGTCGATTGCGTGCTCGTGGGCGCGGACCGGATCGCCATGAACGGCGACACGGCGAACAAGATCGGGACGTACGGTCTGGCCGTCGCCGCGGCCCGGCACCGCGTCCCGTTCGTGGTCGTCGCGCCGGAGTCCACACTGGACCCGTCCACCGCAAGCGGCGACCAGATCGTCATCGAGGAGCGTCTCGCCGCCGAGGTGCTCGGGTACGCCGGACTGCGGACGGCACCCGCCGGCACTGCGGTCTACAACCCGGCCTTCGACGTCACCCCCGCCGAACTGGTCACCGCCATCGCGACCGAGCGGCGGCTGCTGCGCGACTTCGGCGCCCTGTCAGGAAAGGCAACCGCGTGAATCAACACCTGGACCGCGCGACGGCGGCGGCCGGACTGGCGCAGACGGCCCGGGACCTGTACCGGCGTGGCTGGATGGACGGCACGGCCGGAAATCTCTCCGCACGACTGGCGGAGCCGGCACACGCCGCGCTCATCACCGCGAGCGGGCGGAGCAAGGGAAGCCTCACCGCCCAGGACATGGTCGCCGTGGACGCGGTCACCGGGCAGCCGCTGGAACCGGGAGGACCGCCCCCGTCCGCCGAGACCAGCATTCACGCCGCTGTGTACCGGACGGTTCCCGGCTGCGGGGCCGTCGTCCACGCGCACCCGCCCCACGCCACGGCGGTGGCCGTCCTCGCCGCGCGGGACGACCGGGACGCGGTGCGCTTCACCGACCTGGAGGTGATCAAGGGCCTTGCGGTGCCCGACCCCACCGCGATCAGCGTCCCGGTCTTCACGAACTGGCTCGACGTGCGGGTCATCGGCTCGGACGTCGCGGCGTACCTCACCACCAACGGGTCCGGAATCCCACCGGTGCTGCTCATCGCCTTCCACGGCGCCACCGCCTGGGGGCCGACGCTCGACGTCGCGCGTAACCGGCTCGAATGCCTGGAGGCGCTGTGTCAGCTGTCGTTGCTCACCGGGCAGTACCCGGCGCGAACCGAAATGCCAATCCGAGGAGCCTGAGAGGAGCCTGACATGACCTTCCTCCAGATCATGCCCGACCACGACGGCGGCGAGATCCTGCTGCGGACGGCCGACACCGCGCGCATCGCGGCCGAACTCGCCCGATGGAAGATCGGATTCGAGCGCTGGGACACGAGCCGGCACCTGCCGGCCGACGCCGACGCCGACCAGGTGCTGGCCGCGTACCGGGACGACGTCGAACGGATCCGCGCCGAGGGCGGCTACCGGTTGGTCGACGTGGTCAGCATGCGGCCGGACGACACCGACCCGGAATGGCCGGCGAAGGTCAAGACCGCCCGGGAACGGTTCCTCGACGAGCATGTCCACGACGAGGACGAAGTGCGGTTCTTCGTGGAGGGCCAGGGATGTTTCTACCTCCACCTAGAGCACCGGGTGTACGCGGTGGTCTGCGAGGCGGGCGATCTGCTGTCCGTTCCGCGGGGGACCGCGCACTGGTTCGACATGGGCACCCGGCCGCGGTTCACCGCGATCCGCTTCTTCCAGGAGGAGGACGGCTGGATCGCCGACTTCACCGGCGATCCGGTAGCGCGGAGGATCCCGTACCTGCACGAGCTGGCCGTCACACGCCCATGAGCCGGCAGCCGACCATCGACGCCGTGGTCCTCGACATCGAGGGCACGACGAGTTCCCTGCGTCACCTCCGCGACCGGCACTTTCCCTACTCGCGGGCCAGGATTGCGGAGTTCACGCGGCGTGGCACGCCGGAGATCCGCTCGCTGCTGGACGAGACCGCCCGGATGGCCGGGCAGCCCGGCGCCACCGACGCCGAACTCGCCGCGACACTGCAACGGTGGGTGGACGAGGACGCGAAGACGCCACCGCTGAAAGCGCTGCAGGGCATGATCTGGGCGGAGGCCTACGCCGCCGGCGAGCTCATGGCACACGTGTACACCGACGTGCCCGTTGCCCTGCGTATGTGGCGGGACGAGGGCGTGCGGGTGCACACGTTCTCGTCCGGCTCCGTCCAGGCGCAGCGCGACTGGTTCCGCCACACCGACCACGGTGACCTGCTGCCCCTGCTCGCCCGCTGCTTCGACACCCGAAACGCGGGGCCGAAGGCCGACCCGGACTCCTACAGCGCGATCGGTCGCGCCATCGAGGTGCCGCCGAGCCGTATCCTGTTCGCCTCGGACCGGCCGGCCGAGCTGGACGCCGCGCGGCGCGCGGGCATGCGCACCGTGGGCCTGCAACGCCCGGAGAATCCACCGACCGACTTCGGCGAGCACCCCTGGGGCCGGGACCTGGCCGACGCGTGGGCGGCGGCCGGCTGCCGTTCGTCCGATTCGCTTTTCTGCAAGCGGAGCGACGTCGTCGCGGAGGCGACACGTCGACTGTCGTCGTTGAACGCAAAGGAGCTGTAGCGTGTCTGTGCCGGACACCGCGGCCCAGCAGGTCCTGGCCGACGTGGCCGTGGTCGGGGGCAGCGGGTTCTACCACTTCGTGGACGACCTTCACGAGGTCGAGATCGACACACCGTACGGAGCGCCGTCGGACCGGTTGCGGGTCGGCAGCGTGCAGGGCCGGAACGTCGCCTTCCTCGCCCGGCACGGCCGCGATCACAGATTCCCGCCGCATCGGATCAACTACCGGGCCAACATGTGGGCGCTGCGTTCGATCGGCGTGCAGCAGGTGCTCGCGCCGTGTGCGGTGGGCTCGCTGCGACCGGACCTCGGACCGGGCAGCCTGGTGATTCCCGACCAGATCGTCGACCGCACCGGCGGCCGGCAGGGGACCTACTTCGACGAGGGCGCCGCGCACGTCTCGTTCGCCGATCCGTACTGCCCGAGCGGCCGGGCCGCCGTCCGAGCGGCCGCCGAGCGAACCGCGATGCCGGCCGTCGACGGCGGCACGATGGTGGTGATCGACGGACCGCGGTTCTCGACCCGCGCCGAGTCGCGGTGGTACGCGACCCAGGGCTGGGCGCTCGTGAACATGACCGGGATGCCCGAAGCCGTGTTGGCCCGCGAGCTGGCGATGTGTTACACGTCGATCGCGCTCGTCACCGATGTGGACGCCGGTGTGGACGCCGCGACGGCGGTCAACCAGGCCGAGGTGTTTCGCGTGTTCGCCGAGCACACCGAGCGCCTGCGCGCGCTCCTGCGGGACCTGGTCGCCGACCTGGAGAAGGATCGCCGCTGCCCGTGCCCCGCCGCCCTGGACGGCCTTGCCCATCGGCACAGCGAGGGGTCGCCGGGCGAACGTCACCTCGTCGGGGGCGACCGGTGCGGGTAGCGATGATCGGGTTCAGCGAGGCCCGGGTGCGGGCCCTGTCCCGCTCCGCCGCCGAGCTGGACCTCGAACTGGTCGTCTTCGACGACCCGGACGTCTGCCGGAAAAAGCGGGTGCCGGAGCGCGCGGGTCGCTGCCCGGCGGTCAAGGGCGTCGTGGCCGCGCGCTATGTCGACTCCGGCGACTTTCTGGCGGCGATCCGTGACGAACACGACCGGGCAGCGTTCGCGGCGGTGTATCCCGGACTCGAGTACACCGTCGTCGTGGCGGCCCAGGCCGCGCAGCGACTGTCGCTGAGGGGCGCCGGCGTGCCCGCGGCGCGCGTGCTCCGCGACAAGCTGTTGCTCCGTGAGCGTGCGCAGGCGAACGGACTCGCCAATCCCCGATGGGCCGAGGTGCGTTGCGCGGCCGACGTCGCGGCGTTTCTCCGTGAGTCGGGAAGGGTCGTGCTGAAGCCGGCCAACAGACAGGCCAGCCTGGGCGTGCAGATCCTCGGCCCCGGCGATGACGTGGACGCTGCCTGGGCGGAGACCGTTGCCGCCGACGAGGACACGCTGGTGCCCGACGACAGGCCCGAGTGGCGGTTCATGGTCGAGGAACTGGTCGTCGGCGACGAGTACAGCGTCGAACTCCTCCTCGACCGGGGGCGACCGGTCTTTGCCAACGTCACCGCCAAGTCGGTGCAGAGCGGGCGGTATCCGGTGGAGCTCGGCCACGTGGTGCCGGCCACACTGCCCGGACCCGGCGCCACGAGCCTGGTCGACGCGACCCGGACCCTGGTCAGGGCGGTGGGCTACGACACCGGAGTCGTGCACGCGGAGTGGATTCTCACCGCTCGCGGCCCCGTGCTGGTGGAGTGCGCGGGCCGCCTCCCTGGCGATTCCATCGTCGAACTGATCGACCACGCCTACGGCATCGACCTGTCCAGGGCACTGCTGCACCTGCTCTGCGCACAGCCGGTGCCGCTTCCCCGGCACCCGTCCAGAGGCGCGGCGATCCGGTTCCTCACCGCCGCCCCCGGCATCGTCGAGGACATCCGCGGGGCCGAGATCGCCCACGGACGGCAAGGCGTCGTCGACTGCTCGATCACGGTGGCCGTCGGTGACCGGGTCACCGAGGTCCGCAACTCCTGGGAACGCATCGGTCATGTGATGGCGGTCGACACCACGGCACCGGCCGCGGAAGCCTGCGCGGCCGCCGCCGCGGCATCAGTCAAGGTTCTGACCAGATAGGGGACCCGAAGTGGCCGAAGAGATCCTGTTCATCGAGACGAACCAGGCGGGCAACGGCGTGATGGCGATGCGTGCCGCACGTCGCCTGGGATACCGCTGTCACTTCGTGACGAACTCGCTCGAGGCCTACAGCGGTATGGCCGACCATCCGGCCGAAGCGGCCGACGAGGTGTCGATCGTGGACACCTACGACATCACGAAGCTCTTGCAGTTCGGGTCGGGCCGCAAGGCGGCGGCCGTGATGGCCTTCGACGACTTCCGCGCCGTCCAGGCGGCCATCCTCGCGGATCACCTCGGGATCAAGTCCGGGCCCAGCTATCACGCATTGATCAACGTACGCTTCAAGGACCGGATGCGGGAGCGCCTGCGCGGCACGCGGCATCACGTGCGGTTCAGCAAGCACGCGCTGGACAGCGGGTTCGAGAACGACATCGGCTACCCGTGCGTCGTCAAGCCCGCTGACGGCAGCGGCAGCGTCGGGGTTCGCATCTGCGACGACGAGGCCGACTTCCTGGACGCGGTCGCAGATCTCCGGTCGCAGCGGAACAAGATTTCGATCGGTGCCTACCGGATCGACCATCTGGTCATCGAGGAGGTGGTCCCCGGCGACGAGTACAGCGCGGAGATGGTGTGGGACGTGGCCGGGTCCCGCTGGCACCTCGTCGGCGTGACCAAGACGTATCTCTCCCCGCTGCCGCATCGCGTCGAGCTCGGCCACCTGTTCCCGTACCCGCTCCCGCCGGCGCTCGAGGAGCGGGTGACGCACGAGCTCCGCGACGTCCTCGAACTGCTCGGGCTGCGCGGAACGATCGTCCACCTCGAGTTCCGGCTGGACGGCGAGACGATCAAGGTGATCGAGATCAACGCCCGGCCGGCGGGCGGCCGCATCGCCCAGCTCACCCGGGCCGCACGGGGCATCGACCTGACCGAGTTGCAGGTGATGGCCCACCTCGGCCTGGCGGCCGAACGCCTCGGCGCCGGCGACTCCTCGGATCGCTTCGCCGGCGTCCGGTTCTTCGTTCCCGAGCGCCCCGGCGTGGTCGAGAGGATCACCATGCCGCCGGTCACCGATCCGCTCATCGTCGACACCGGCACGGTCCGGCTACCGGTGTCGCTGTCGACAGTGAACGACAACGACGCACGCCTCGCGTACGCGATCGCCACCGGATCCTCGGTGCCCGAGGTCGAGACGCGGCTGGCCCGGTATGTCGACATGATCCGTGACGAGCGATGACCGGCGCACCGACCCGGATCCTGCTCGTCGCGCCGACCGCCGAGCTGACCGACCGGGCGAGGGCACTGGGTGTCGAGACCTTCGTCGTCACGACGAAGCGCCGGGCCGGCCTGGAGCACATCGGCCACGCCCGGATGACGCTCGTCGTCGACGACCTGTCCGACGACCAGGTGCTGCCCGTCGTGACCGCGGCGCATCGGCTCGCACCGTTCTCCGCGTGCGTGTCCCTGACCGAGTACGGCCTGGAGCCGGCGGCGGCGATCGCCGCGGCGCTGGGCATCCGCGGCGTCGACGCCGACGCCGTCCGGCGCACCCGGGACAAGGCGCTGATGCGGGAGGCACTGGCCCGTGCCGGGCTGTCGGAGGTAGCGGCCCAGGAGTGCGTCTCGGCGGACGAGGCGCACCGCTTCGCGAAGCGGCACGGATACCCCGTGATCGTCAAGCCGGTCGACGGCGTCGGCAGCGCGATGGTGCGGCGCGTCGACGGCCCCGACGACATGGTGCTGGCCTTTCCGGACGCGGATGCCGCGCCGGCCCCGCGCTTCCTGGTCGAGCAGTATCTCACCGGCCCCGAGTACTCGGTGGAGTGCTTCACCGTCGACGGAGCGCACACGGTGCTGGCCGTGACGGAGAAACACCTGATCGGCGGCGCGGAGCAGGCCGCATACGTCGAGTTGGGCCATGCGGTGCCGGCCGCCCTGGCGGAGCCCGATCGGGCCGCGATCGTCGCGCTGACCGTGGAGGCGCTCACCGTCCTGGGCGTCGATGGCGGCCCGAGCCACACGGAGGTCAAGGTGACGCCCTCCGGTCCCCGCATCATCGAGACCCACACCCGGGTCGGTGGTGACTACATTCCGGACCTCGTCCAGCGAGTCACCGGTGTGGACCTGTACGAGCAGACGGTGCGCTGGGCCGCCGGGTTGCCCATGTCACTCGCCGCGATTCCGGGCGGCTGCGGCGCGGCGATCCGGTTCTTCACCCCGGATCCCGGCGTCCTGACGTCGGTGCACGGCGCATCGCTGATCAGCAACCTTCCCGGGGTGGTGCGCCACGAGCTGACCGTCCGGTCCGGAGACACTGTTCCGCCCGTCCGGCGCTCGTTGGACCGATCCGGCTACGTGCTGGCAGTCGGGGAGGACGGTCGCGCCGCGATGGCGCTCTGCGAGCGTGCCGTCGGACTGGTCCGCTTCGAGTCGGATCCGGCGGTCGTGGCCCGTCGCCCGCTCAACGCATGATCGAGTCGACGAATCGCGCGGCGTCCGGCGGCTCCACCGGGAGGACCGCCGCGCCGTCCTCGGGGGAGCCGGAGCCGCCGGTCCCGCTCGCGGCGCCGGCGAACGGCCGGCGGCTGTGGGCGCGGGCCGCCGGCGCGCTGCCGGCGGGACGTGTCGGCCGGCGGCTCGTGCTGATGGCGCTCGTCGACTCGACGGGCACGGGCGTGTTTCTCGCTGTCTCCGCGATCTTTCTCAGCCGCTCCGTCGGCCTCCCGATCAGCACCGTCACGCTCGGCATATCGCTCGGTGGAGCGATCGCCCTGCTGACGGCCATCCCGGTCGGCGGTGTCGCCGACCGGTTCGGGCCGAAGCGGGTGCTCGTCGTCGTCAGCGTCTGGCGGGCGGTGTGTTACACGCTCTACGCGTTTGTCACCGGCCCGGCGAGCTTCATCGTCGTCATGTGCACCCTGGCCCTGGTCGACCGGACCGCGGCGCCGATCGTGCAGGCGCTGGTCGGTCAGGTCGTGGCCGAGGAGGATCGCGTTCGCACCATGGCCGTCATGCGGTCGTTGCGCAACGTCGGCTTCACCGTCGGAGCCATGCTGGGAGGCGTCGTGCTGGCGCTCGACACCCGCACGGCCTACTCCTGCGCCCTCGTCCTCAACGGTGTGTCGTACGCGGGTGTCGCGATCGTCGCGGCCAGGCTGCCCTGGGTGGCGGCGTCCGCCGGCAGCGCGATCCGGCGCACGGTCTCGTTCCGCGTGCTGAGGGATCGTCCGTACTTCGCCCTCGCGCTGCTCAACGCCCTCCTGACACTGCACATGCCGCTGCTGGCCATCGGGATGCCGCTGTGGATCGTGACCAACTCGAACGCCCCGAAGGCGGTCGTCGCTCCGCTGCTCGCCCTCAACACGGTGCTGGCCGTCGTCCTTCAGGTTCGGGCGAGCCGCGGATCGGAGCACCCTGCCGGGGCGGCCGTCCACCTGCGCCGCGCCGGCATCTCGCTGGCGGTGTGCTGCGGGCTCCTCGCGCTGCTCCCTCGGTTGTCCGCCGCGCAGGCCGTCGGGCTGCTCGTGCTGTGCATCCTGGCGCACACCGCCGGCGAGTTGTACCAGTCCTCGGGCGGATGGGGGCTCTCCTTCCAACTGGCGAAGGAGGGGCAGCACGGCGCATATCTGTCGGTCTTCTGGCTCGGCGTCAGTCTCCAGCAGATCGGCGCTCCCATCCTCATGAACGTCGTCATCGCCGGTGGCCCGGCCGCATGGGTCGCGCTCGGCGCCGTCATCGCTGTCACCGGCCTTGCGGTTCCGGCGGTGACCCGCTGGGCCGTCGCCGCACGGGCGCGCGAGGCGGCGGCACACGGCCGGCACGCCGGCGCCGGTGACCCGTAGCCCCGCCGGTCGGCTCAGGCGGCGAGCCGATATCCGCGCTTGATCACCGTCTGCACAAGGTCGGGATCCGGCATCGCCCGGCGTAATCGGGACACCGCCATCTCGATCGCGTGGTCGTCGACGTCGGTCAGACCGGGGACGAGCCGTCGGATGTCCGCGCTGGAGAGCACCTTGCCCGGCTCGGCGGCGAGAACCCGCAGGACCTCGACGGGTCCTTGCTGGATGGGGTAGAGCCTTCCGTCGAACAGTGCCGCGTGCCCCCGCACCTCCAGTGCCCGGCCGCCGACGGTGGCGTGCACAGCCCGGTCGAGGACCGACCTGGCCAGCAGTGCGGCCGTTTCCTCGTCGAACGGCATCGGCGGTGTCGCCGGCTCCACGTGGTGCCTGCGGAGCACCGCTGCGGCAAGCGGACCGCGGCAGACGGTCGGGACGTGTGCGCCGAGCTGGGCGACCACCGCCGGCAGCCGCCCGTGGTCCGTGGCGAAACGGAGGATGTGAGCGGCTGCGACCGGGTCGAGCCAGGCGACCGCGTCGACCTGGCGGCGACTCACCAGCTCGACGACGCGCCGCACGCCGACGACATCGTTCGGCGGTTCGGTGACGTACGTGGGGACCTCGATCACGTCGGCGCCGCGCAGTCGTAACGACTGGCAGTGCTCCGCCTGGTCCGGTGTGTCGAGTTGGGCGGCGATGCGCCGCCCGTCAGGTTGGTGGGTCAGCAGGTACCGGTACAGCCCCTCGGCGGTTCCGGTCGCCGTCGTGAGCACGTCGTGCAGACCGTTGGCACGCAGGGCGTCGGCGGTCCGGGCGTCGGCGGCCAGCAGGCGGGCGGAGCGGAGCGCCGCCAGCAGCCGACTCGGATCGGGTGCTGCGCGCAGCCACACCCGCACGCCGGCGGCCGATGAGCCGACCACATCGGCGAGCGGCCTGTCAAGACCCGCGGTCGTGGCCCGGCGCAGCGCGTCCACGTCCGGCTGTGGCACCGCGCGGACGCCCTGGACCGACACGATCCGGGCGCCGTGCTGTTCGAGCAGGTCGGCGAGGCGGTGCCGGCGACGATGGCTGATCACGGCGATGGTGAATCCGGCGAGGAGAGTCGGGTTGACCGCAGCGTCGCCGGTGCTGCCGGTGCCCGCCGATTGCGGCGCCACGGTCTCCTTCCCGGAACGGCGAGGGTTCAGCAGATCGGGTCCGGATCGTATGCCCTGCGTCGCCGCCACGGGCAGTGCCACAGGGTACCGATCGGCGGCATCCGGCCATCGACAGATTGAACGCCCGGTGGCGGCGACAAGTTCACGTCCGCGCCGACGCCTTGGTCGCGTGGCGTGCCGGAACGGCTCATCCGGTGATCTTGTGAGACGCCTTGCAACACGGTTACACGTGGCGGCTGCCTCTGGTGCGCGCCCTCACCGGGCCCCAACACTCGAGTGACACACCGCCGAATGCGATGAGGGAAGGCCGATGAATGCCAGCAATGTGCTCGTTCGGAACGCTGACCCGCTCGCAGTGGCTGAGCCGACGATCAACCTGATACCGGCGATGATCATCGAGCGCCTCGGATGCCCTGTCCTCGCCGTGTGCGGCCAGCAGGTGCCGGTGTCGGCACTGTTGCGGCAGCATCCGCTGTTGCGTCGGTATCTCGGCCGGCCCATCGTCGTCGGGGTCCGGCCCGAGCACCTGCAGGACGCCGTGGTACGGCAGCCCGCCGCAGCGGGATCGGCGGCGTTGGTGCTGCATGGAGTGGTGCGGCTGGTCCGCCCCGCAGGCCCGGACCGGATCGTCCAACTGGAACTGGCCGACGGTGAAGGCTGCGCACTGCCCGCGCCCACAGTGGTGGCGAGGGTGAGCGGCTGCTCGAGCGCCGGCACCGGTGAACCGATCATGCTCGCTGTCGACACTCGGCACATGCTGGTGTTCGACGCCCAGAACGGCCGGAGCCTGTGGTGAGGCGCCGGTGGTGAGCCGGTGGTGAGACAGCCCGGCCGCAGCGCCGCCGTCGGGCTGTGGTGCGCCACGCTGCTGCTGGCCGGCTGTGATGCCGTCGAGACGCCGGCCAAGCCGTACGCCGGGCAGTCGGTCGAGGTCGCCGGCAGCTGGACCGGTGCCGAGCAGGCGAACTTCGAGCGGGTGCTGCGGGCGTTCGGCACGCAGACCGGCGCGCGGGTGCGGTACACCTCCGGGGGCAGCGACCTCGATGTGCTGGTTTCCGCGCGTGTCAGGGGTGGGACACCGTTCGACGTCGCCATGATCCCGCAGCCGGGGGTGATCGCCCGGTATGCGGCCACCGGCGCGGCGAAACCGATCACCGGCGCCGCCGAGCAGGCGGTCCGCGCTCACTTCTCCCCGCAGTGGCAGCGGTTCGGCAGCGTCGGCGGCCGGCTCTACGGGGTGTACTTCAAGGCCGCGAACAAGTCGGTCATCTGGTACCGCAGCGACGCGTTCAGTGCGGCGGGTGTCGAGCCACCCGCGACGCTCGACGAGCTGACGGAGGTGTCGCAGACGCTCGTCGACTCCGGCACGGTGGCGATGGCGGTGCCCGGCGCCGACGGCTGGCCGCTCACCGACTGGTTCGAGAACGTCTATCTGCAGCTCGCCGGCGCGGAGGCGTACGACCGGCTGGCCACGCGCCGGCTGTCGTGGACCGATCCGACGGTGGTGGAGACGCTGCGGGTCATGGGCCGGTACTGGGCCTCACCGCGGTTCCTGCAGGGTGGCCCCGACGGCGCGCTGCAGACCACGTTCACCCGCTCGGTCGCCGACGTCTTCGGGCGCAGGCCCGGAGCGGGCATGCTGTACGAAGGGGACTTCGTCACCACCGAGATCGCCAAGCTCGGCCTGTATCGCGTCGGTGCCGGCGCGCGGTACTTCGCCTGGCCGACTGTGGACGGCAGCGGCGGTGCGGTCATCGCCGGTGGTGACGCCGCCGTCGCGTTCACCGACCGGCCGGTGACGATGGCGCTCCTGGCCTACCTGGCGTCTCCGGAAGCCGCCGCGATCATGGCCCGCCACGGCGGGTTTCTGTCGGTCAACCTCGACCTGGACGCCGCCGCCTATCCCGACGCGACCACCAGGTCGCTCGCCGAGAGCTTGCTGCGGGCGCCGACGCTGCGGTTCGATCTGTCCGACCTGACCCCGACCGGCTTCGGCGGCGGCAACGGGGCGAGCATGTGGCGGCTGTTGCAGGAATACCTCGCCGCACCGAAGACCGACCCGGCCACGGTCGCGGCGCGGCTCGAGGCCGCCGCGGCCGTCGCGTACGGGAACATGTGATGGCACGCGCCGCCAGGGTCTCCACCGCCGCGTGGTTCCTCACACCCGCCGCCCTGTTCGTGGTCACCCTTGTGATGTACCCGATCGGGCAGACGGTGTGGTGGAGCTTCCACGACGCGGCCGGCCGCGACCTGGTAGGGCCGGCCAACTACGTCGAGATCTTCACCGCACCCCGCATTCGCCGAGCGCTGCTCAACAACGCCATCTGGATCCTCGTCGCGCCGAATCTCATCACCGCGGTCGGGCTGATGGTGGCGGTCCTCGCGCAACGGGTCCGCCGCACCACCGCATTGCGGATCGTGCTGTTCATGCCGATGGCGATCTCGCTGGTCTGCGCCGGGATCACGTTCCGGCTCGTGTACGACGAAAGTCCCGACCGGGGGGTGCTCAACGCGGTCGTCGTCGGCGTCCACGACGTCTTCAAGCCGCCGTCGCTGTACCACGGCGCTCGGGCCCGCGACGGCCAGGCGCTCGTGCCGAGCGACGGCGGACTGCAGACCAGCCGGACCGTCGCCGGCGGCGAGACGGTCCTGTTGCCACTGCTCGGGCTCGCTCCCGGGCAACTGCCGAAGTCGGCGCTGCCGGCCCCCGGCGCTGCCGGCAGCACCGGATCAGGGATTCGCGGTGTGGTCTGGTCCGATTTCTCCGCGGTCGGTGGCCGGCCGGGCGCCGTCGATGCCGGTGAGCTCGGCCTGCCGGAGGTCGAGGTGGAGGTCCTGCGCGACGGTGCGGTGGTCGCCCGGACGCGGACGGCGCCGGACGGTACGTTCAATCTGCCGCAGCTGACCGGCCAGGGCTACGTCGTGCGGCTCGCCGCCGGTAACTTCACCGAGCCGTTCGCCGGCCTGACGTGGCTCGGGCCGTCACTCGTCACCCCGGCGATGATCGGTGTGTACATCTGGATCTGGGCCGGTTTCGCGATGGTGCTTATCACGGTTGGATCGGCCGCGATCCCGAAGGAGACCATCGAGGCCGCCCGGGTCGACGGCGCCGGCGAATGGCAGATCCTGCGGCAGGTGACCGTGCCGCTGATGCGCCCGATCGTGGTGGTCATCCTGCTGACCCTCACGGTCAACGTGCTCAAGGTGTTCGACCTGGTGCTGGTCGTCGCCCCGGAATCGGCACAGGGTCCGGCGTCGGTACTCGCGCTGGAGATGTGGCGTTCGTCGTTCGACAACGTCGGCCGGGGCAGCGCCCTGGGCGTGCTCCTGCTCGTCCTCGCGTTGCCCGGGGTGCTGTTCAACATTCATCGCTTGCGAAGGAGCGAGCGTTGAGCATCTTCACCCCGGTCGCCGTGCCGGAGCTGCAGCCCGCCGGCACCGAACCGACCGGCCGGCCCCGGGTGAGCCTGACGGTCCGGGCCGTGCGGCGGCTCGGCCGTGGTGCCGCCCAGGTCGCCCTCGTCGCCATCGGCCTGTGGTGGCTCGTGCCGACCCTCGGCCTCGCCGTTGCCAGCCTGCGCAGCCCGGCCGACAACAGCGACACCGGCTGGTGGACGGTCCTGGGCGCGCCGACCCAGCTGACGCTGCGCAACTACCAGGGCCTGGTCGCCGACGGCCGGATCATCCATGCCCTGTGGAACACGGTGCTCATCTCGGTCCCGTCGACCGTGCTCGTGGTGGCGATCGCCGCCGCCGCCGCGTATCCGCTGGCGTGGCTGGAATTCCGCGGCCGGCACGCGGTGACGCTGCTGCTCGCCGGGCTGATCGCCGTGCCGGTGCAGATGGCGGTCATCCCCGACGCGCGGCTGTTCCGGCTGCTCGGTCTGTCCGGCACCATCCCCGCGGTGGTGGCCTTCCACGTCGCGTTCGGTCTGCCGTTCGCCGTCTTCCTCCTCCGCAACTTCTACGTGGGAATCCCGTCGGACCTCATCGAGGCCGCGCGGATCGACGGCGGCAGCGAGTTCGCGATCTTCCGCCGGATCGTGCTGCCAATGGGCAAGCCGGCGCTCGCGTCGCTGGCGGTCTTCCAGTTCGTGTGGGTGTGGAACGACCTGATCGTCGCCCTCGTCTTCGCCCGCTCGGACAATGCGCCGATCACGTCGGTGCTCCAGGAGCAGATGCGGTCGTTCCCCTCCAACATCGACGTCATCGCTCCCGGTGCGCTCGTGTCGATGGCGGTTCCGCTGCTGGTCTTCTTCCTGTTCCAACGGTTTTTCCTGCACAGCATGATCGCCGGCTCGGTCCGGTAGCACCCCCTGTCCTCATGCTGATGTGTCGCGGGCACGACGCAAGCAGCCGGGCGGCTCGATGGCAGACCGGTCACGAGCGCTGGGCGTGGCGCCGTGAACAGTCACCTTCGCCCGCAAACAAGTCTTGAGTACGGTATGAGATGAGATCCGACCGTCCGCGGAGGTGTCGGATGGGCGTCGGCGAGGTGCCGCCCGGCCGAGTTCCACCCGCTCGGACCGAAACACTGCACGAGAGCGAACGCACGCGCGTTGCTCGGGTGTTTCTCGCTGGGCGCACCGTCATCCGCAAGGAACCGCTGGGACCGGATGCGCAGCGGCGCGTGCGGCACGAACTGGCGATCCTGGAGCGGCTGCGTGGCGTCGCGGGCGTCGCGCAACTGGTGGAGGCGCCGCAATGGCCGGGGGCGGTCGTGGTAGAGGATGTCGGTGGCACCTGCCTGGCCGGCTCGGCCAAACCCCTGGCTGTCGACGACCTGATCGGGCTTGCGGTGGGCCTGGGCCACGCGGTGGCTGAGATGCACCGGCGGGGTGTGATGCACCGGGACATCACGCCGGCGAACGTCGTGATCGCCCGCGACGGCGCACTGTGCCTGGTGGACTTCGCGTTGGCCTCGTCGTTGGCGGAGCTTCGTCCCGAGTTCACGCATCACACCGAGATCGTCGGGACGTTGGCGTATCTGGCGCCGGAGCAGACCGGGCGTACCGGCCGGTCGGTGGACCAGCGCGCCGACCTGTACGGATTGGGTGCGACGCTGTACGAACTGGCGACGGGCGAGCCGCCGTTCGGTTCCGGGGACCCGTTGCGGCTCACGCATGATCATCTGGCTCGGACGCCGGTGCCGCCTGCCGAGGTGAATCCGGCCGTGCCGGGCCCGTTGTCCGAGATCGTCATGCATCTGCTGGAGAAGGAACCGGACAACCGGTACCAGACGGCCGACGGCGTGGTCTACGACCTGGAGCGGTTGCGGGACGCCGACCTGCGGATCGGCGCGCATGATGTCTCGCTGCGGCTGTTGCCGCCGTCGCGGCTGGTGGGCCGCGACGACGAGGTGGCGGCGCTGGCGGCGGCGTTTGCGGATGCGCTGGCGGGCCGGTGCCGGGGGGTGCTGGTCGGCGGGTCGCCGGGGGTGGGCAAGACGGCGCTGGTCGATGAGCTGCGGCCGGTGGTGACGGGCAGCGACGGCTGGTTCATGGCAGGCAAGTTCGACCAGTACCGGCGGGATCTGGAGTTCGACGCGGTCCGCCAGGCGTTTCGGGCGTTGGGCCGGCTGCTGCTGGCCGAGCCGGAGGGCGACCTCGGCAAGCTTCGCGAACGGATCTTGGAGGCGCTCGGCCCGAACGCGGGTCTGGCGACTGCGATAACGCCGGAGTTCGCGGCGCTGCTGGCCGTGCCGCCCGATGCGGGGGATCCGCTGACCGCGCAGGTTCGGGCGCAGCGAGTGGGTGTGGACGTGTTGCGCGCGGTCGTGTCGCGAGAGCGGCCGGTGGTGATGTTCGTCGACGACCTGCAGTGGGCCGGTCGCACGCCGCTCGGCTTCGTCGACCTCGTGTTCGGTGAGGAGCAGATCGACGGCCTGCTGCTCGTGGGCGCGTACCGCGAAGCCGACGTGGACGCGGCGCAGTCGCTGGCGGCGCCGCTGTCCCGATGGCGTCAACAGCCGGGAGTACGGCACGTACGCCTGGCCAATCTCCCGGTGTCCGGCTCTGTCACCATGGTTGCCGAGATGCTCCGCGCGGACCGGGCCACGGCGGAGGGCCTGGTCGACGTGATCAACCCGTACACGTCCGGCAACCCGTACGAGATCGTGGAGTTGCTCAACGCGCTGCGCCGCGACGGCGTGCTGACCGCCACGGCCGCCGGGTGGCGTTGGGACGCGGCGGCCGTGCGCGCCCATCTGGGTCGGTCCGAGGTCGCCGGGCTGCTGGCGGCGCGGGTCGCCGCTATGCCGCCGGCGTCGCGGCAGACGGTGGAGGCGATGGCGGGTCTTGGCGGGCGGGTCGAGCTGGGCGTGTTGCAGACCGCCACCGCCGAGCCGGCGGACCTGGTGGAACAGCGGCTGGCGCCCGCCCTCGACGACGGTGTGCTCGTCGTGGAGCCCGGGGTGCGTCAGGCGGTGCGGTTTCACCACGACCGGATCCGCGAGGCGACCCTGCGCGGGCTCGGCCCGCAGCGGCTCCGGACCCTGCGGCTGGCGATGGCGCGGCGGCTGGCGGTCGTGCCGGAGCTGTTCGCGGTCGCGGCGGAGCAGTACCTGCCGGTGGTCGACGCGGTCGACGACCCCGCGGAGCGGCAGGTGGTGGTGGGGCTGCTGCGCCGCGCCGCCGACCAGGCGCGGCTGATCGGGAACTACGCGCTGGTGAACGCGCTGCTGGCCGCCGCGCTACGGCTGATCGACCCGGATGAGACCGCCGCGCTCGGCGAGGTGCACACCGGCCGCCACGCCGCGCTGTACAGCATGGGACGCCTGGACGAGGCGGACGAGGAGTACCGCACGATCGAGGGGATGTGCACGACCGCCCTCGACCGTGCCGACGCCACGGCGGTACAGGTGCGCAGCCTCACCCACCGAAACCGCTTCACGGAGGCGATCGAGCTTGGTCTGAAGTCGCTGCGTGAGCTGGGCATCGCCATGCCGGCCGCGGAACGGCTCCAGCTGGAGATCGACCACCGCCTCAACGCTATGTACCGGTGGCTGGACCATACCGACGACACCGACGAGCTGACCCGGCCGGAAATCACCGACCCGACGCTGCTCGCCGCGAGCCGCCTGATCCAGGCGATCCTGCCGTCGACCTACATCGGCGCCGATCACACCACGGCCAGCTGGCTGAGCCTGGAAGCGCTGCGGATCTGGATCGAGCACGGCCCCGCCCCTGTCCTGCTCGGCGCGGTGAACCAAACCGGCTTCGCCGCTACGACGATGCACGGCGACTACGCCGCCACATACCGGATGCTGCGGCGGTTGATGGCGCTGGGCGAAGCCCGCGGCTACGAGCCCGCCACCTCGCACACGCGTTTCCTGTTCGCGTTGCTGAACTTCTGGTTCGAACCGGTCGAAAGCAGTGTCCAAGCAGCTCAGCGGGCCCGCGAAGGGTTGATCGCCGGTGGCGACCTGGCCAACGCCGGATACACCTACTACACGACCGCGACGGGCCTGCTGGAATGCACACCATCGCTGGACGACTTCGTCACCCAGCTGGGGGCCGGGCTGGCATTCGTGCACCGCACCGGCAGCGAGCAGACCGTCCAGTGGCTCGAGGCATACCGGTGGCTGGCCGGCGTGCTGCGCGGCGAAAGCTCTGCCGCGGCCGGTGAGGCAGCCCCCTTCGACCGGTACGCCGACAACCCGCAGGCGCTGCTCCAGGTGCAGATCACCAGCGCGATCGCCGCCGCCATCCTTGATGATCTGACCGGCCTGGCGCGGCACGCCGCGGCGGCGATGCTGCTACCGGCTATTGACCAGGGCTTCTACGCGACCGCCATGGCACGCCTGCTGCACGGGCTGGCCCTCGCCGGGCAGGCCCGGTCCAGCCACGATGGCGAGCGCGCCGGTCTGCTGTCCGAGCTGGACGAGGTGACGCGGTGGCTGGCCGCACGCGCCGCGGACGCGCCGGAGAACTTCCATCACCTGCTGCGGCTGCTCGAGGCGGAGCGGGCCTGGGCGGTCGGCGACTTCCACGTCGCCGCCCTCGGCTTCGACGCCGCGCGGCGCGAGGTCGCCCAGCGTCAGCGTCCATGGCATCGGGCCCTGATCACCGAACGCGCGGCCCGCTTCTACCTCGCCCACGGCCTCGAGCAGGCAGGCTACGACCTGCTCGCCGAGGCCCGCCAGGAGTACCTCGCATGGGGCGCGACCGCGAAGGTCGACCAACTCGACTGGGCCTACCCCACCCTGCGACCGCACGCCGACCAGAGCCGCGATCGTTCCCATCGCCGCTCCACTGTCACGACCGGAACGATCGACCTGCTCGGCATCCTGTCCGCGTCGCAGGCGCTGAGCTCGGAGACCAGCGTCGAAGGGCTCCATTCGCGTGTCGCACACGTGCTCAGCGCGATGACCGGTGCCACCGACGTACACCTGCTGCTGTGGAGCGACGACCGGCAGGCCTGGCTGCTGCCCGCGCCCGGCGGCGACGGCGGCGTCATCCCGGTCAGCACGGACATCGGCACCGGCCACGAACGCGCGGTCCCGATGTCCGTGCTGCGGTATGCCCGGCGGATGCGTGCGCCGCTCGTCGTGGCCGACGCCACCCGCGACGAGCGCTTCGCCCGCGACCCGTACTTCACCGACGTCACCCGCTGCTCGCTGCTGGCCGTGCCCATCCTCAGCCGCGGCACGCTGCAGGCGGTGCTGCTGCTCGAGAACCGGCTCATCCGCGGCGCCTTCACCACCGAACGGCTCGACGGCGTCAAGCTCATCGCCGGCCAGCTCGCCGTCTCCCTGGACAACGCCCACCTCTACGCCGGGTTCCGTCAGATCGCCGACGAGCAGACGGCCCTGCGGCGGGTGGCGACACTCGTCGCCCGCGGGGTCAGGCCCGACCTCGTCTTCGCCGCGGTCGCCGACGAGGTCGGCGCGCTCTTCGGTGCCGACAGCACAGCGATCGTACGGTTCGAGCCGGACGGGGACACGACCGTGATGGGACGCCATGGCCTCGACCGCTCCCAGCCGGGCTCGCGCGGCAAGCCCGACCCCAACTCGGCCATGGGGTTGGTCCAGGCCACCGGCCGCGCGGCTCGCCGCGACGCTGACGACCTGGCAGACGACCTGACATCGGCGGGCCTGCCCGAGGACATCGCCGCCGGACTCCGATCCGCGGTCGCCAACCCGATCGTGGTCGAGGGCCGGGTCTGGGGCGCCATGCGCGTCGGGTCGCGGCGCGAACGGCTGCCCCAGGACACCGAGCAACGGCTGGCCGACTTCACCGAGCTCATCGCCACCGCCATCGCCAACGCCGACAGCCGGACCGAGCTCACCGCATCGCGCGCGCGGATCGTCGCCACCGCCGACCAGACCCGCCGACGTATCGAGCGGGACCTGCACGACGGCGCCCAGCAGCGGCTGGTCGCGCTGGCGCTGCAGCTGCGCGCGGCGCAGGAGGCCGTGCCGCCCGCGCTCGGCGCGCAGCTCGACCTCGCCGTCGCGGGGGCGACCGGCGCTCTGGACGAGCTGCGCGAGATCGCGCGTGGCATCCACCCGGCCATCCTGACCGAGGGCGGCCTCGGCGCCGCGCTGCGCGTGCTCGCCCGCCGCTCACCGATCCCGGTCGACCTCGACATACGCGCCGAGGGACGGCCGCCCGAGCATATCGAGGTCAGCGCGTACTACGTCGTCGCCGAGGCGCTGACCAACGCGGCCAAACACGCGTGCGCCTCGGCCGTCACGGTCACCGTCGAGGCCGACACCGCCAACGCCGTCCTGCGCGTCGCGGTCCGCGACGACGGCATCGGCGGCGCCGACTTCGCCGGCGGCACCGGCCTGGTCGGGCTCAAGGACCGCGTCGAGGCACTCGGCGGCCGGATCGTTCTCCACAGCCCTCGCGGGGCGGGCACCAGCCTGCGCGTGGAACTTCCCATCACCGCTGCGAGCGGCGGCACCTCCCGATAGCCCGATGCCCGGGACTCCCGGTCACCCCGGCACCGCCCGGGTGGCCGAGCTGACCGGTCGTTGGACGGAGGCTCTGCGGTGACGAACGCCGCGACGGCGGGTCAGGGTCGCGAGGTGCCGGCGGGCGCGGGGTCGTTGGAGGCCATGAGGTCGTCCGGCGCCTCGGCGAGCAGCGCCCGGGTGGTGTAGGAGATGTGCCGGGCCAGTGCGGCCTCGGCCTTCTCGACATCGCGGGCGAGGACCGCGTCGCGCAGCTCGCGGTGCTCCCCGGCGATGTCGCGGGTGTCCTCGCCGCCGAGGTGGCGTGACCAGCGGCGGTAGAGCTCGGAGGCGTCGCGCAGCGAGGCGGCGATGTCGCGTAGCCGCCGGCTCGGGCAGCCGTCGAGCAGTGCCGCGTGGAAAGCGGCGTGGGCCGCGGCCCAGTCCTCGTTGACGGTCGGCGGCTGGGTCGAGGCGAGCTCGGGCGTGCGGTCGAGGGTGTGGTACGCCGCGACGAGGCGGGACTCCCAGGCGAGATCACCGTGCGTGATGGCGTGTCGCAGGCACAGCGTCTCGATATCGATGCGGGTGTTCGTCAGGTCGCGCAGGTCCTCCTCGGTCACCGGCGTGACCCGGAAGCCCAGCTGCGGCTCCGACAGCACGAGACCCTGCTCGACCAGGCGGGACAGCGCCTCGCGGAGGACGCCCACGCTCGTGCTGTAGCGAGCGCCGAGTTCGGCGAACGGCAGCCGCTGACCTGGGAGCAGGCGCCCGGTCAGGATGTCGCCGCGGAGGTTGGCGTAGATGCGCTCCGCGCGGGTTTCACTGCGTGGCATGGTTGCACAGTCTAGGAGGATCTTGAGACATCGGCACAATCTCGAAATCAGAGTTTGTTTTCGAACCCGACTCGGGCAGTTCCGGTTCCGCCTCCGCACGGTGCCGGTGTCCGGTTTGAGGTGCCCGTACCCGCGCTGCCGCGTGGGTACGGGCGCCCTCGCCGTCGCGTATCCGACCCCGCCGTACTTCTCAAAAGCCCGCAAAACGGTATAAAAGCGGCTGCCGCCCTTCCGCGAATGTGGCCGGTGAAGTAACAGATCATCGCTGAGATTCGAAAATCTATTGACACCTCGAAGGTCCCTGAACATACTCGTCGATCAAGGTGCCTGCCACGGCGCCTTGGCCGACGAGGAGCGTGGAGATGGCGATCCAGCGGGTCGAGGTGTTCCGGCTCAGTCAGCCAGTCGCAGCGGCGGCTGGTCCGTCCGGCGCCACGTACCGCGAGCGCCGCAGCATCCTCGTCCGGCTGCGTGACGGCGACGGTCTCGACGGGTGGGGCGAGACCTACGCCCGCGCGGGGGTCGCCGCGACCATCGAGGAGATCGGTGAACTCCTCGTCGGGCGCGACGCCACCGACGCCCGCCCACTCCTCGACGAGCTTCGGATCGCGACCGCTGACCAGCTCGCGCTCAGCGCGATCGCGATCGCCCTCGACGACCTGCGGGCCCGCCGGCTCGGGGTGCCCGTCTCCGCGCTCTACGGCGGCCGCCGGCGCGACAGCGTTCGCGGCTACGCCTCCAGCGGCGGCTACGTGGAAGGCGTCGATCCCGAGCGCAGCTGGCCGGACGAGGTCTCCGCGGCTGTGCGTGACGGCTTCTCCGCCTGCAAGATCCGCATCGGGCGGTTCGCACCCTCGCGCGAACTGCCGATCCTGGCCGCGGTCCGCCGCGAGGTGGGTGACGAGGTCGACCTCATGGTCGACGCCAACGGCGCCTATGCCGTCCCCCGCGCCCGTGAGGTCGCCCGTGGCCTGGCCGAGCTCCGCTTCCGGTGGCTCGAGGAGCCGCTCATCCGGTACCGCGGCGGCCTGACGTATCCGGGCTACGAGCACCTCGGCGGGCTCGACATCGCCATCGCCGCGGCCGAGGGCCTGGAGACGCGGGGCGCGTTCGACGCCTTCCTCAACCGCACGCCGGTCGACATCGTCCAGCCCGACGTGGCGATCTGCGGCGGGATCGGCGAACTGCTCTTCGTCGCCGACCTCGCGGCACTGCGCGGCCGGCAGTGCGTGCCGCACGCCTGGGGCGGCGCGGTGCTGCTGGCCGCCACCCTCCAGGCGATCAGCCTCATCCCCGAGCCGTCCGAACTGGTCGGACCGGACGCTCCGCTGCTCGAGGTGGACCGGTTCGACAACCCGATGCGCACCCGGCTCGCGAGCGAGTCCTTCACCTTCGCGGCCGGGCGGATGTCCGTTCCGGACGGTCCCGGTCTCGGCATCACGGTCGACGAGGACTTCGTCCGGCACGCGACCGGCTGACCTGCGCGCAGCACCCACCAAACGCATGAACTGAGACGATCGGAGACCCCCGTGACGAATCTGATCAATCGGCGGACGTTATTGAAGGCGGGCGCCGGCGCGGCGCTCGGAACTGGACTCTTCGGGCTCACGGCGTGCGGGGACGACGGCGCGCCGTCGTCGTCGGCGAGCGGCGGCGCCGGCACCCCCAAGCGGGGCGGCACGCTGCGCTGGGCGGTGGCCGCGGGCAACGCGACCCAGGTCGCCGACCCGGCCAAGGCCGGCGGCACGATGCCGCTGCTGATCGCGACCAACTGCTACGACACGCTGGTCCGGGCCGACGAGAACTACCAGCTCACGCCCGCGCTCGCGACCGAGTGGGAGTCGACTCCGGACGCGCTCACGTGGACGTTCAAGCTGCGTCAGGGTGTGAAGTTCCATGACGGCAGCCCGCTCACCGCGCAGGACGTCGTCTACTCGTTCAAGCGGATCCTCGACCCGGCGCTCGCCGCGGTCGGCCTGGCGCAGATCGGCCCCTACCTACAGGCCTCCGGCATCGTGGCGGCCGACCCGAGCACGGTCAAGCTGACGCTGACGAAGCCCAACGCCTTCATCCCGGTGCTGGTCTCGGCCGCCGGGTTCAGCATCGTCAAGGACGGCACGACCGACTTCAAGACCGGCAACGGCACCGGGCCGTTCACGCTGACCGGGTTCGACGCCGCGGCGCGGACCTCCCTGGCCCGCTTCGACGGCTACTGGCAGGACGGCAAGCCCTACCTCGACGCGGTACAGATCGTGGTGATCGCCGAGGACGCCACCCGCCTCCAGGCGGTGACCTCCGGCAGCCAGGACGTCGTCGACAACATCACCGGCGCCAACACGCTGCTGCTCAAGGGCAACGTCGAGCCGTACATGCTCAAGAACGGCGGCTGGGTCGGCCTGACCATGTTCGGTGACACCGCTCCGTTCAACAACCAGAAGATCATCCAGGCGATGCAGTACGCCGCCGACCGCAAGAAGATCATGTCGGTCGTGGCGCCCGGCATCGACATCATCTCGCCGGACATCCCGATCCCGCCGGCGGATCCCTTCTTCCCGTCCGGTCTGCAGCCGCGGCCCTACGACCCCGACCGCGCCAAGGCGCTGCTGAAGGAGGCCGGCGTCAGCGGCACCTTCGGGTTCGACGTCTACGCCTACGAGGGCGACAAGCTCGACACCGCGGTCAGCTTCAAGAGCACCGCGGAAGCGGCCGGCATCAACGCCAACGTGATCACCTGGCCGCACGCGACCTTCTTCACCGACATCTTCAAGAAGAAGCCCGCGATCGGCATCAGCGTGGCACGGCTGCACATCTCGCAGGCCCTGCCCCGGCTGTACGGCAAGGGCGGCGACCTCAACATCACCCACTTCACGAACCCGCAGTTCGACGAACTGGTCGCACAGGCGACCGCGACCACCGACCAGGCGCAGCAGAAGAAGCTCTTCGGCGACGCGCTCGCGCTGGTCAACGACGGCGCGGCGAACGTGATCCCCGGCTGGGAGGGCCAGGTCTACGGCAAGAACCGCAAGGTGCAGGGGCTGTCCGCCGCCAACGGCGCGCACATGTACCTGGCCGGCGCCTACCTGACCTGACCCATGACGCAGACCACCACGCAGGCCGGGCGCCTTCACCCGCGGAGGGCGCCCCGCCGCCTGCCCTATCTCGTCCGCCAGCTCGTCACGCTCGTGGTCACGCTCTTCGCGATCACCATCGTGATCTTCGGGCTGACCGCGATCGCCGGTGACCCGGCCCGCGACATCCTCGGCCAGTACGCCACCGACTCGCAGGTGACCGCCTTCCAGCAGCGCCACGGCCTCGACAAGCCCGTCGTGGTCCGCTACCTCGACTGGCTCGGCGGGATCTTCCGCGGCGACCTCGGCATCTCCTACCAGTCCAACGGCCCGGTCTGGGACGTCATCTCGCCCCGGCTGGGCCCGTCCGTCGTCCTGGTGCTGTTCGCCTGGCTGCTCACCGTCGTCGTCGCGGTGCCGATCGGGCTCTACTCCGGCGTCCGGCTGCGTGGCCGCCGGGACGCGTCACTCACCTTCGTGACGCTGATCGTCGCGGCGTTCCCGGAGTTCGTGCTCGGCCTGATCCTGGCCATCGTGCTGGGTGTCTGGCTCGCGTGGCTCCCGGTCGACTCGACCGCGGTCAGCGCCGGCGGCCTGTTCGACAGCCCGACGGCGTACGTGCTGCCCGGCATCACGATCGCGCTCGGCACGGTGCCCTACATCATCCGCCTGATGCGGGCCAACGCCCGCGAGGTGACGTCGGAAACCTACGTACGGGCGGCGGTGCTGCGCGGGGTCACCGAGCCGTCGCTGTCCCTGCGGCACATCCTGCCCAACGCGGCCCCGCCGGTGGTCACCGCGCTGGGCCTTCAGTTCGCCGGTCTGATCGGAGGCGTGGTGGTTGCGGAGACTCTCTTCGGCTTCCCGGGCATGGGCCAGTTGCTCGCGCAGTCGGCCGCGTCCCGCGACGCGCCGGTCGTCGAGGCGCTCGCGCTGATGATCGGCGCGCTGTTCGTGATCGCCAACCTGGCCGCCGACGCGATCGTCGTCTACGTGACCCCGAAGCTCCGGGACGCGGTTCGATGAGCGCCGACATGCTCAATGACACAGGCCCCGTCGGCGGAGACCCGGTCAGTCGGCGCCGGCTCAGTTTCGTCACCGCGGCCGACGTCGCGGCGCCCCGCCGGCGCGGGTGGCGCAGCTTCCTCGCCATCCCGCAGGGCGGCTTCGGTGTCGCGCTGCTCCTGCTGCTCCTGCTGCTGGTCGTGATCGGGCCGTTCGTCGCGCCCGACTCGCCCAACGAGATCAGCGACCAGCCCATCCTCGGCCCGTCCGCCGAGCACTGGCTCGGAACCGACGCCTACGGCCGCGACATCCTCAGCCGGGTGCTGCACGGCGGCGCCTCGGTGATCCTCCTGCCGCTGCTCGCGGTCTCCGCCGCCATGGTGGTCGCCACGCTCGTCGGCCTGGTCTCCGGCTACCTCGGCGGCAAGGTCGACTCGGTGGTCACCTGGGTCATCAACATCGCCCTGGCCATCCCCTCGTACCTCGCGGTCCTCGTCGTGGTCGCGGCGTTCGGCGGCGGCGGCGCGGTGGTGGTCACCGCGGTCGCGGTGGTCTACGCGCCCTACATCACGCGGGTGATCCGGTCGTCGACGCAGGCCGTCGCGCCGCGCGAGTTCGTGCTGGCCGCCCGCGCGCGGGGCGAGTCGCTGGGCTGGATCCTGTTCCGGGAGATCACCCCGAACATCGGGCCGACCCTGCTCGTGGAGATCGCGCTGCGCTTCACGTACGCCATCATGTTCATCGCCTCGCTGAGCTTCCTCGGACTCGGCGTGCAACCACCCAGCTCCAACTGGGGCGTGATGGTGGCCCAGAACCGGGCACTGCTGCTGGTCTCGCCGGTCGGCGTGCTCGTGCCCGCGCTGATGATCGGCGTGCTGGCGATCGCGGTCAACCTCATCGCCGACGCGCTGACGCAGTTCTTCGGCGACCGCATCCACGAACGGCTGATGGTGTGACGACGCAGACCGCGCGGGTGCCCGCGCAACATGACGGCGACCTCGCGGCGGATGGCCTTTCGGTCGGGTACCGGTCGCGCGCCGGGCTGACCCAGGTCCTCGCCGAGGTGTCGGTCCGCCTCCGGCCCGGGCGGATTCTCGGTCTGGCCGGTGAGTCCGGCTCCGGCAAGAGCACGCTCGCGCTGTCGCTGCTCGGCTACCGGGTCGCGGGCCAGGAGACGCTCGCCGGCCGGGTGGCGTTCGACGGCCGCGACCTCGACCGCGCCTCGATCAAGGAGCTGCGCAAGGTGTGGGGCGCGCGGCTCGCGTACCTGCCGCAGGACACCGCGACCTCGCTCAACCCGGCGCTGACCATCCTGCGGCACTTCGTCGAAGGGCTGCGCCGGCACCGCGGCCTCGACACGGCGGCGGCCGTGCGGCGCAGCGTCGAGTGGCTCGGGCGGGTCGAGATCCCCGAGCCCGAGACCGCGCTGCACAAGTACCCGCACCAGTTCAGCGGCGGCCAGCAGCAGCGCATCGCGCTCGCGCTGGCACTGTCGGTCGAGCCCGAGGTCCTGATCCTCGACGAGCCGACGACCGGCCTCGACGTGGTCACCCAGGCACACGTCAACCGGCTGATCGTGGCGCTCGCCCGCGACGCCGGCATCGCCGCGCTGTACGTGAGCCACAACCTCGCGCTGCTCGCGACCGTCTGCGACGAGCTCGCGATCATGTACGCCGGCCAGGTCGTCGAGCAGGGCGTCGCCGCCGAGGTGTACGCGGCGCCGCGGCACCCGTACACCTCCGCGCTGATCGGCGCCGTGCCGACGATCGCCTCGGACCGGCCGCTGCACGGCATCCCGGGCATCCCGCGCCCATCGGTACCGGTGCACGTCTGCGGGTTCGCCGAGCGGTGCCGCTTCCGCACCGGGGCGTGCGACACCGACATCCCGCTGATCGCGCTGGCCGGCGACCGCGCCGCGCGGTGCGTCCGCCTCGACGACCTCCCGCCGTTCGACCCGGCCGCCGAGCCGGCCCCCGCCACCGCGACGGCACGGTCGGCACCGGTCGCCGGGGCGGAGGCCGCCGCGATCCTCGCCGTCGACCGGCTCGGCGTCGTCTTTGCCCGGCCCGGCTCGGGCCAGCCGTTCGTGGCCGTCGACGACGTGTCGGTACGGGTGCCGGCGGGCCGTGCGCTGGGCATCGCGGGGGAGAGCGGCAGCGGCAAGTCGACGCTGCTGCGGGCGATCGCGGGCCTGGTGCGGCCGTCGTCGGGCACGGTCACCTACCGCGGCGCGGCCCTGCCGGAGCTCGCCGGCGCCCGCCCCGTCGCGTTGCGCCGGGCGATCCAGATCGTCTTCCAGAACCCCGACGCCACCCTCAACCCCCGGCACACCGTCTACCAGTCGCTCGAACGGCCGCTCAAGCTGTTCCGGCCGGACATCGCCCGGCGCGACCGGCGCGACGCGGTCGCCGAGATGATGCGCCAGGTGCGGCTCTCGCCGGACCTGCTCGACCGGTTCCCGCGGCATCTGTCGGGCGGGCAGCGCCAGCGGATCGCGATCGGCCGGGCGCTGCTGGCCGAGCCCGAGGTGCTGCTCTGCGACGAGGTCACCTCGGCGCTCGACGTGTCGGTCCAGGCGTCGATCCTCGAGCTGCTCGTGGGCCTGCGGGCCGAGCGGGAGCTGACCGTGGTCTTCGTGACGCACGACCTGGGCGTGCTGCGGGCGGTCGCCGACGAGGCGATCATCCTGCAGCACGGCGCGATCCGGGAGTCGGGGCCGACCACGCGGCTGCTGCGGGCGCCCGAGCATCCGTACACGATGGAGCTGATCGCGGCGGTCCCCAACCCGGAGCGGTCCGCGGAGTTCCTGGGCGGAGGGTCCTGACCGTGCATCCCGCCGCTCGCACGGAGTTTGCTCCGCTGCCCCGCACGTACCTCAACACCGCCGGGTACGGGCTGCCCACCGCCGGTACCGTCGCCGCACTGGAAGGCGCCCTCACCACGTGGCGCGACGGTTCGGCGGACTGGGTCAACGACTGGGACGTGGAGGCGGAACGGTGCCGGGCCGCGGCCGGCACGTTGCTCGGCGCCCCGGTCGACGAGATCGCGCTGCTGCCGGCCGTCTCGGTCGGTGCGGGCGTCGTCGTCGGCTCGCTGTCGCGGGGCGACGAGATCCTGACCCCCGAGGGGGAGTTCGCGTCGGTACTGCTGCCCGCGCTCGTCGCGGCCCGCCACCGCGGCGTCCGCGTCCGCCAGGTGCCGTTCGACGCGCTCGCCGGCGAGGTCGGTCCGCGGACCACGCTGGTGGTCACGAGCCACGTGCGCTCCAACGACGGCCGCGTGCAGGACCTCCCGGCGGTCTCCGCCGCGGCGCACGCGTTCGGCGCGGCCGTGCTCGTCGACGCCACGCACGCGGCCGGTGTACTGCCGGTCGAGGCCGAAGCGCTCGGCCTCGACTACGTCCTCGTCGCGGCGTACAAGCATCTGCTCTGCCCGCGCGGTGTGGCGCTGATGCGCATTGCGCGGGAGCGGTGGGACACCGTGCCGCCGGCCGTCGCGTCGTGGCGGTCGGCCGGCGACGCGTACGCCCACTATTACGGGCCGGAACTCGCCGACCTCGCCGGCACCGCGGCACGGTTCGACGTCTCGCTCGCCTGGCACGCCTGGGTCGGCGCCGTACCGGCCCTGGAGTTCCTCGTCGGCGTGCCGGCCGCCGAGCGCCGCGAATGGTGCGTCAGCCTCGCCGACGAGGCGGCCAAGCTGCTCGGGCTGCCGCCGACCGGCTCGTCGGTGCTCGCGGTCCCGGTGTCGCACCGCGACGCGGCCGCCGCCGCACTCCGCGGCGCCGGCATCGTCAGCTCGGTGCCGCCACCGGCCGGGACCGGCGGTGACGCGCAGGTCCGTCTCTCGTTCCACCTGTACAACGACATGTCCCAGGCCCGGCTCGTCGCCGACGTGCTCGCGCCGTTCGTCCCGCAGAACCAGCAGAGTTCCGGAGGTAGCCCGCGATGAGTTCGGTCGTCCAGGTCGAGTACGTCGGCGATCTCGCGCCGTACGACGAGGAGGTGGCCGCGCTGGCCGAGGTCGGCGCGGACCTGACCGTGATCCGCGCCGGCGACGCCGACGCCTTGGTCGACGCGGCCCGCGATGCCGACGTGATCTGGCTGGAGTGGACACCGCACCTCAACCGCGACGTCCTGCTCCAGCTGCCGCGCCTCGGTCTCGCGATCCGCTGGGGCGTCGGTTACGACCAGATCGACGTGGCGGCGGCAACGGAACTCGGCGTCGCGGTGGCCAACGCGCCGTCCTACTGCACCCAGGACGTCGCCGAGCACGCCGCCGCGCTGCTGCTCGCGATCTCCCGCCAGGTTGTCTACCGGGACCGTCAGGGCCAGCAGGGACTGTGGCGCCACGGGCCGGCCCCGCACCGCCGGCTGGCCGGTAGCACGGTGGGCGTGATCGGACTTGGCCGGATCGGCAGCCACGTCGCGCGGATCATGTCGGCGTTCGGTGCGAACGTGCTCGGCTACGACCCGGTCGCGACCACGGTCGACGCGGCCGTGCGTCGCGTGGGCCTCGAGGAGCTGCTTGCCGCGTCCGACTTCGTCAGCGTCCACGTGCCGCTGACCGAGACGACCCGGCACCTGTTCGATACGGACACGCTCGCGCTGATGCGGCCGCACGCCGTGCTCGTCAACACCAGCCGGGGCGGCGTCGTGCGGCAGGAGGCGCTGGTCGCGGCGCTCGACGCCGGCCGGCTCGGCGGTGCGGCGCTCGACGTGTTCGAGCAGGAGCCGTTGCCGGCCGACAATCCGTTGCGCGGGCGTGACAACGTCATCCTCACCCCGCACGAGGGGGCCAACTCGCCGCAGTCGGTGCGCGACCTGCGCCGCGAGGTGTGCGGCGCCACCGTCGAATGGCTGCGCACCGGCTGGTCCGGGTCGATCGTCAATCCGCAGGTACGCCCGCACGCGCGGGGCGTCGCGCGGGCGGCGCGCTGATGGCGCGCCGGGTGCTCGCCCAGGACGGCGAGATCATCCTGCGGGAGGTGCCGGACCCCACACCCGGGCCCGGCGACGTGGTCGTCCGCCCGCGGTACTCGGTGATCAGCCCGGGCACCGAGCGGTCGATCGTCCGGGCCACCCGCACCAGCGTGGCCGAGGCGCACGAGTACCCCAACACGGCGTTCGAGTGGCGCACGATCCGCTCGGCGGCCGTGCGCGGCCAGACGCGGATGCCGCAGATGCCGCCGACCGACGCCGCGTCGCTCGGCTACAGCCTCGCCGGCACGGTCGTCGCCGTCGGTGCGGACGTGCTCGACCTGCGGCCCGGCGACCGGGTCGCGTGCAGCGGCAGCCAGTGCGCCTACCACTGCGACCTCGTCGCCGTGCCACGCAACCTGGTGGTCCCGGTACCGGCGGGGATACCGCTGGAGGCGGCTGCCCACGTCACCCTCGGCGCGGTCTCCATCGAGGCCCTGCGCCGGACCGGGTGCCGCTTCGGCGAGACCGTCGCGGTCTTCGGCAGCGGCATGCTGGGCCTGCTCATCGCGCAGTTGGCGGCGTCGGCCGGCATCTACGTGGTCGCACTGGACACCAACGTCGAGCGGCTCGCGCTCGCGACCGCGCTGGGTGCCGTCGCGACGCTCTCCGGCACCGGCGAGGAAGGGCTCGCACGGGTACGGGCGCTGACGGGCGGCTTCGGCGTCGACGCGGTGATCGTGGCGGCCGCCGACCCGGGTAGCACGCTGGTCAACTTCGCTTTCGACCTGCTCCGCCCGGGCGGGCGCGTGGTGGCGCTCGGCGACTTCGGCATGGACCTCGACCGCAAGCGGTTCTTCGCCGCGCAGGCCACGTTCGTGCCGTCGGTCGCCTACGGCCCCGGCCGCTACGACCCGGTCTACGAGGAGAACAACGTCGACCTGCCGGTCAACGCCGTACGGTGGACCGAGAACCGCAACATGGGCCACTTCGTGCGCCTGCTCGCCGAGGGACGCGTCGACCTCAGCGCGATGCGGGCGGTGCGCGTGCCGTTCGCCGACGCGCCCTCCGCCTACCGGGCGCTGTTCGCGGACGACTCCCCGCTCACGGCTGTGCTCGACTTCGGTGACTGACGAGCGGACCGCCGACCTGCGCTGGCTGAGCGACCCGCGGCTGTCGCCCGCCGGTGACCGGGTGGCGTACGTCGAACGCGCCCTCGACCACGCCGCCGACGCTGTGGTGTCACGGGTCGGCGTCGTGGCGGCCGGCGGCGGACCGACGACCTGGCTCGGCGACGGCGAGGCACCGCGCTGGTCGCCCGACGGCCGCCGGTTGGCGGTGTGCCGCGCCGGTGCACTGTGGATGCTCGACCTGGCGACCGGCGCCGCCCGGTGCTTGGCGGCGGCCGACGGCGGCCGGGTCACCGAACCGGCATGGTCGCCGGACGGCACCCGACTGGCGTTCACCCGCGTCGCGCTCGTCGAGTCGCTCGACGGGTCTCGGGTCGACGGGTTGCCGGGCCTCTACGCGCGCCGGCGGCGGATCGAGGTGATCGACCACGGTGGCCGTCCGCTGTGGACGGTTCCGGACGACTCCTACGGTCCACAGTGGTCACCGGACGGAGCACGGCTGGGCTTCTTGACGACCCGGTTCGGTGCACGGCCCGACCTGTGCCATCTCGACGCCGCCGGAGCGGGGCCGGTCACGCGTGTCACCGACGGCACGGGCCCGGTCCGCGGCTTCGCGTGGAGCTCCGACGGGACCCGGCTGGCCTACCTGGGCCACCGGCACGGCGACGCGGGCGACGTCAACCTGCGCCTCTGGCTGACCGACCGCGCCGGGCAGGCACCGGCCGACCTGACCGCGGCGTGGACCCACGGCCTCGGCAACCCCGTCCGCGGCGACGACCCGCGCGGCACCGGCGACGCGCCGCTGGTGTGGTCGGCGGCGACCGGCCGGATCTACGCCGAGGTCGCGGTCGGCGGACGGGGCCCGCTCGCCTGGTTCGCCCCGGCGTCGGGCACCGACGGTCTCGTGTTCGAAGGCGACCACGCCTGCCTGACCCCGACCGTCGGCGGCGGCCGGCTCGCGTTCGTGCGCACTGACGCGGCCAACCCGGGCGACGTCCATGTCGCCGACGAGGCGTCGCACCGGTCGGATCCGGTGACCGACGCCAACCCCGACGTCGCGCGTCACGCCCTGCCGACGGTACCGCTGCCGGTGCGTGCCCACGACGGCGTCACGATCGACGCCTGGCTGACCGCAGGGCCCGGCGCCGCGCCACGGCCACTGCTGGTCAACGTCCACGGCGGCCCGCACGGTGCGGTCGGCTGGCGGTTCACCGCCGAGGTCCAGCGGCTCGCCGCGCGGGGCTACGCTGTGCTGACCCTCAACCCCCGCGGCAGCCAGGGCTACGGCGAGGCGTTCGCCACGGCCATCCGGGGCGACTGGGGCGGCACCGACTGGTCGGACGTGTGCGAGGCCGTCGACGTGGCGACCGCGCTGCCCACGGTGGACCGCCGCCGCACGGCGATCTGGGGCGTGAGCTACGGCGGGTTCATGACACAGTGGGCCGTCGCGCACAGCACCAGATTCGCGGCCGCGATCAGCGAGAACGGCATCAGCGACTTCGTCGCGGCCTGGGGAGCCGGCGTTGGTCCACCGTCGTTCTGGGACCTGCCGATGGGCGGCACGCCGTGGACGTCGCCGCGGTTCGTCGACCGTTCACCGCTCGTGCACGCCGACCGGATCACCACGCCGCTCCTGCTCGTCCACGCCGAGCACGACCAGGTGTGTCCGGTGGCGCAGAGCGAGCAGATGCACGCGGCGCTGCGGGCCCTCGGCCGGGACGTCGATCTCGTCCGCATACCAGGCGAGGGGCACCTGATGAACCTGCACGGCCGCCCGTCGAGCCGGGTCCGCCGGGCCGAGGCGGTCGATCGTTTCCTCGACCGCCATCTGCGCCCGGACCCGCCGGCGACGAACTAGTCTTGTTATTTAACCTTCGGGTCTCTGCTGGTCGGCTTGGGTGCGGGCGCGGTGATGAGTGCTCGCGACGCTCTCAACCGGATCATGAAGCCTAGACGACCGCGTGTGCCGCGACCACGCATCGCTGGCGGATCGCGCCGATCCGCTCGATCGTGCTGACCACCTCGTCGCCCGGACGCAGGTAGACCGGCGGTGTCCGGCCCGAGCCGACACCGTCGGGCGTGCCGGTGAAGATGAGGTCGCCGGGCAGCAACGGGCACACCGCCGACAGGCGCGACACGATGCCCGGCACCGAGAGGATCATGTCGCGGGTCCGCCCGGACTGCATCACCTCGCCGTTGACCCGGCATTCGAGGGCGAGGTCGTCCAGGTCGTCGAACTCGTCGAGCGTGACGAGCCACGGTCCGGTCGGGCCGAAGCCCGGGAACGACTTGCCGAGGCTGAACTGCGGCGTCTGCCCGAGCGTCTGCACCCGGCGCTCGGAGTAGTCCTGCCCGACGGTGAGCCCCGCGACGTGGCGCCACGCGTCGTCGGGGGAGACGTGCGTCGCCAGCACTCCGATGATCGCGACGAGCTCCACCTCCCAGTCGACCGCGTCACCGGGGATCGGCAGGTCCCCGTGCGGGCCCGTGATGCACGTCGAGAACTTCGTGAACGTCACAGGGACCTCAGGGATCTCGTACCCCGCCTCGAGCGCGTGCGCCCCGTAGTTGAGCCCGATCGCGAAGACCTGCGCCGGCCGCGGCGACGGGGCGCGGAGCGTGGCCTCGTCGATGGGCACGGCGTCGACGGTGTCGTCGATCGACCCGGCCCATTCCCGGAACTCGGTCCAGCGCGGGTACACCGCGGCCGGGTCGGCCGGGTAACGACCCCCGCTCGCCCGCTCGACGTCGATGCCACCGACCTCCGTGACGATGGTCAGCCGGCCGTCGACGTTCGCGATCCGCATGTGCCGCTCCTTGCTCGCCGAGAGGCCGGCCGTCCGGCCCGCTCCAGCATCAGGCTGAGGTGTTCGACTAGTCAATAGAATTTCGAAAATATGCGCACTCTTCCTTGAGTCGGCGTAAGAACGAAAGCTAGTCTGTGGCTCGAACAGGCTCGGGCAGCCGCCTGATCGGCTGACGGACCCCACCCCGGGAGGCGCCAATGGTGATCGAATCCCCGCAGGAGACCGCTGACCGGGTCCGCGCGGTGCTCGGCGATCTCGACCTGGTTCTGCCGGACATCGACGCGCTCTACCGCGACCTGCACGCCAACCCCGAGTTGTCCGGGGCCGAGGCGCGGACGGCCACAGTCATCGCCGACCGCTACGCCGCGGCCGGCCTCGCGGTGACCCCCGCCGTCGGCGGCCACGGCGTCATCGGCGTGCTCGCCAACGGGGCCGGGCCGGTGGTGGCGGTGCGCGCCGACTTCGACGCGCTGCCGATCGCGGAGGACACCGGGCTGCCGTACGCGAGCACCGCCATCGCCACCCGCGCCGACGGCACCATGGTGCCGGTCATGCACGCTTGCGGTCACGACCTGCACACCGCGAGCCTGGTCGGGGCCGCTCGGCTCCTCGCCGAGCGCCGCGAGGCATGGTCCGGCACGCTCGTGCTGATCGCCCAGCCGGCGGAAGAATCGATGCAGGGCGCGAAGGCGATGCTCGCCGACGGCCTGTTCCGCGCCGACGGCCGCTTCCCCCGCCCGGACGTCGTGCTCGCCCAGCACTGCGCCGTCACGCGCGCCGGGATGGTGCACCACCGGCCCGGGATCGCCTACTCGGCCTGCCGCAACTTCCGGATCACCATCCACGGCAACGGCGCGCACGGCGCCGCCCCGCACTGGTCCGTCGACCCCGTCGTGCTCGCCGCCCAGACCGTCGTCATGCTGCAGACCGTCGTCTCGCGCGAGGTCGACCCCGACGAGATGACCGTGCTCACCGTGGGCTCCGTCCACGCCGGATCCCGGCCGAACATCATTCCGGCCGAGGCGGTGCTCGAGGTCACCCTCCGAGGCACCTCCGAGGACGTGATGGACCAACTGCAGGCCGCGATGGAGCGGATCGTGCGCGGCGTCGCCGCGGCCGGCCGGGCACCCCGGTCACCCGACATCGAGCTGATCGAGCAGACGTTGCCGGTCCGTAACGACGCCGACGTCACCGCCCGGGTGCGGGCGGTGCACGCCGAGCTCTTCCCGGCCGAGGACATGGTCGATCTGCCGTGGCCCAACAAGGGCAGCGAAGACTTCGCGTACTTCGGAGAGCCCGGCGACGGGCGCTACTATCCCGGACCGGCGATCCCGGTGTCGATGTGGTTCTACGGCAGCACCGCGGCCACGCTCTGGGACGCGGCGAGCGGTGACCTGCGTGAGCGCATCGCCCGGATGCCCGGCCAGCACACGCCGTACTACGCCCCGGACCGACTGCCCACGCTGCGCCGCGGCATCGAGACCATCGTCGGGGCCGCCCTCGCGTTTCTGCCCGTACCGGCTCCATGACTGAGCCCCGGACCCACGACCTCGTGCTGACCGGCGGCACCGTCGTCGACGGTCGCGGCGGCCCGGCAGTGCTCGCCGACGTCGCCGTCGACGGCGACCGGATCGCCGCGGTCGGCGCGCCCGGCGCCTTCGCCGGCCGGAGGACGCTCGACGTCACGGGCAAGGTCGTGAGCCCTGGATTCATCGACATCCACTCGCACGCGGACTTCACGCTCGCCGTCGACGGCCGCGCGCAGAGCAGCGTCGCGCAAGGCATCACGACCGTGGTGACCGGCAACTGCGGGCACGGCGTCGCACCCGTCACCGACCGGTCGGCGCCGCTGGTGCCGACGAACATCCCCGGCTGGCGTGCCGCGTGGGACGATCGGCAGACCTGGCGCACATTCCCCGAATACCTGGACGTGCTTCGCGGCCGGGGCGTCGGCGTCAACGTGTTCCCGCTCATCGCACACGGCGCGCTGCGGCTCGCCGTTGCCGGGTTCGAAACACGCGCCCTGCGCCGTGCCGAGCTCGACCGGATGCGCGAGCTGGTCGGCGAGGCGATGGACGCCGGCGCGGTGGGTATCTCCACCGGCCTGGAGTACGCGCCGGGTCTGGCCGCCGACACCGCGGAGCTCATCACCGTCACCGGCCCGGTCGGGGAGCGTGCGGGCCTCTATGCCTCGCACTGTCGCAACAGGACGGACCGCATCGTGGAGGCGGCGGAGGAGGCGGTCGCAATCGCCGGCCGCACCGGATGCCGGCTCCAGCTTTCGCACTTCGTGCGGCGGCCGACCGCCACCGACCGGTCGCTGTTCCATCGCGCCGTCGACGTGGTCCGCGCCGGCCCGACCCGGTCGCGGCTCGACGTCTTCCCGTTTCCGCACGGCCCCACCCCGCTGCCCACCTTTGTCGTGCCGATGTCGATCCGCGACGCACCGCGGCGCGAGGTGGCCCGCCGGCTCGCCGACCGGAGCCTCCTCGACGACCTCGACCAGCGGTTCGTCGACGCGCTCGAGGGCGGCGTCGCGGCGACCTGCTACCTCGCGTCCGACGGCGGCGACGGCGCGCTGGTCGGCCGGTCGCTCGGCGACCTCGCCGGCGAGTGGGGCATGTCGCTGCCCGAGGTGGTCCTCGAGGTGCTGCGCCGCGCCGACGTCGACTTCTACGACGCCGTGGTCGTCGAGCGGGTCTTCGACGACGCCGATCTGCGGTGGGCACTGCTGCAGCCGGACTTCCTGGTGATGGGCGACGGCCTGACCGGCGCGCTCGACGGCCCGCTCGCCGGGCACGCGATGTGCGCCTCCGACTGGGGCTACGCCCCGGAGATGCTCGGCCGCTTCGTCCGTGACGAACGCCTGGTCCCGATCGAGCAGGCGGTCGCCCGGATGACCGCGGAGCCTGCCGCACAGATCGGGCTCACCGACCGTGGCGTGCTCGCGGCCGGCTACCGGGCCGACGTCGTCGTGTTCGACCCGGCCGGTGTCGGCACCGCGGTACGGGAGGACGCGCTGATCAGCACGCCCGCCGGCGTCGACGAGGTGCTCGTCAACGGTACCGCCGTGGTCAGCGCCGGCCGGTTCACCGGTGCGCTGCCGGGGACCGTGGGGCACCGCCCTGGATGACCTGCCGCACGCGGCGCAGCGCGGAGAGGTCGGCCAGCGGGTCACCCTCGACCAGGACCAGGTCGGCGACCTTGCCCACTTCGATCGTGCCGATCCGGTCGGCCAGGCCGAGGTTGGCCGCGGCGTGGCGGGTCGCGGCGATCAGTGCCTCGGCCGGTGACAACCCGATCCGCGCCATCAGCGTGATCTCCTCGGCCAGCCCGCCGTGCTGGTTGAACGGCGTACCGGCGTCGGTGCCGGCCGCGAACCGCACACCGGCCGCGTGCGCCCGCCGGAAGCTGGCTTCGCGGTCGGCGACCACCGCCTCCGACTTGGCCCGCAGCCACGGTGCCAGCCGGTCGCCGGACGCGAGCGCGCACTCCACGCCCGCGAGCGTCGGCACCAGGTAGACGTCGTCGCGGGCGAGCAGCAGTTCGATGGCCTCGTCGTCGAGGTAGAACCCGTGCTCGACGGAGTCGACGCCGGCCCGCAGCGCGTTCTTGATCCCCTCGGTGCCGATCGCGTGCGTCGCGACCCGCAGCCCCGCGTTGTGCGCCTCGCCGACGAGCACCTTGAGCTCCTCCGGCGCGTACGCCGTGCGCCCGGCCGTGACGCCCGGCGTCAGCAGGCCGCCCGTCGACATCACCTTGATGAAGCCGGCGCCCTCCTTCACGGCCAGCCGGGTCGCCTTGCGTACCTCGTCGACGCCGTCGACCTCGCGGCCGAGGAAATAGCCGTGGCCGCCGGTCATCGTGATCACGAGCCCGGCCGCCTGCACCCGCGCGCCCTCGACCAGGCCGTCGTCGACGGCGCGGGACACCTCGATCGCGATGCCGCCGAGGGCCCCGCAGTCGCGTACCGTCGTCACACCTGCGTCGAGGTGGCTCCGCGCGTTGCGCACGGCATGGATGGCGGCACGCGTGGGGCTGTCGCCGGTCATCTGGGCGATGATGTCGGTCGTCGCCGTCGCGCACAGGTGGGTGTGGCAGTCGATCAGGCCGGGCAGGAGTGTCATGCCGGTGCCGTCGAGGATCGTGGCCCCGGGCGGGGCCGCCGGTCCGACGGCGCTGATCAGTCCATCGTGGATGGTGACGGTCGCTTCACGTACAGTGCCGTCCACCGCGTCGAACAGCCGTGCACCGACGATCCCGATCACGTGTCCTCCAGCTCGCCCAGATGGTCGTCCATCACCGCCGCGATCCGGCCCGGATCGCGGTTGCGCAGCGCGTGCAACGTCTCCTCGTGGACGTGCACGGTGTGGTCGTAGTCGGTGTACTTCTTGTCGAAGCCGTCGAGGAGGATCGCCAGCTCCTCCATGATCTGATGGGAGTACAGGGCCAGGCGGGGGCTGCGCGCGGCTCGGGCGATCTCGTAGTGGAACAGGTCGTTGGCGCGCACCCACTCGGCCCGGTTGCCGCGCGCCGGGCCGAGCAACGCGATCGCCTCCGCCATGGCGCGGAAGTTCTCCTCCGTCGCCCGCCGGCCGGCGAGGCGGGCCAGTTCCTGCTCGACAGGCCGCCGCGCCTCGGTCAGCTCGGCGAGCGTCGCGCGGTGCCCGGTGCGGGAGAGGCCGAGCACGTGGGTCGGGACGGTCGAGGTGGCCACCACGATGCCGCCGGTGTGGCCGCGCCGGACCGATACGACACCCGCCTCGGCCAGCAGGGTCACGGCCTCGCGGACGGTCGGGCGGCTCGTGCCGAGCAGGACGGCGAGCTCGTCGATGCTCGGCATGCGATCGCCCGGCAGGTAGCGCCCGCGCCGGATCGCGTACGTGATCTGGTCGACCACGTCTTCGTACAGCCGTCCACCGCGCACCGGGACAAAGCCGTGGTCGTCAGCCAAGGTCGACCACCGCGCGCACGGCGTCGAGGGTCGGCGCGATCTCCGGGAACGCCGCGCCGACCGGCGCCGCGGTCTTCAAGCCACTGCCGGTGACCACATGGACGACCCGGTCGTCAGGCCCGATCAGCCCTTCCGCGCGGGCACGGCGGACTCCGGCGATCCCGGCCGCCGCGCCCGGCTCGGCGAAGACACCGGCCCGGGTGCCGAGGATCCGCGCCGCCTCGAGGATCTCGTCGTCGGTGACGGTGACGAAAGCGCCGCCGCCTGCCCGCACGGCACGCAGCGCCTTGACCGCGTTGCGCGGGGCGCCGACCGACACCGAGTCGGCCAGGGTGTTCGCCGTCACCGGTACGGCGTTCTCGTCGCCGCGGGCCCAGGCGTCGGCGATCGGTGCGGCGCCCGCCGGCTGCACGGCCAGCAGCCGCGGGGTCCGGGGCAGTCGCATCTCCGCCAGCCCCTTGCCCAGCGCGGCGACCGTGCATCCGTCACCGACCGCGACGCTGACCCAGTCGGCGCCCGCGTTGCCGAGCTGGTCGGCGATCTCGAGCGCGCAGGTCTTCTTGCCCTCCATGAGGTACGGGTTGACGGCGCAGTTGCGGTCGTACCACCCGAACGCGTGGGCCGCCTCTTCGCACAGGTAGTAGGCGTCGTCGTAACTGCCGCGCACCAGCATGACCTCGGCGCCGAACGCGGCGAGCTGCGCCAGCTTGCCGGGCGGTGTCGCCGCCGGCACGAAGATCCGCGCGGTCAGGCCGACAGCGGCGCACGCGCCCGCCAGGCTCGACGCCGCGTTGCCCGTGGAGGCGCAGGCGATGTCGGTGAACCCGGCATGCGCGGCGAGCTCCACGGCGAGGGCGGAGGAGCGATCCTTGAGTGACCCGGTCGGGTTGCGGCTCTCGTCCTTGATCAGCAGCTCGGCCACGCCGAGGTCGGCGGCGAGCCGGGGCGCCGGCAGCAACGGGGTCGTGGTGAGGTAGCCCGACGGCAGCCGCCGCGGACCGGGCGGCAGGGGGAGCTGCGACCGGTAGCGGTCGAGGGGGTCGTCCCCGGCGCCCGAGCGTGCTCCGGCGGCGGGGATGACCACGTCGAGGATGCCGGCGAGTCCGTCGTGGCGCGGGCAGACCGACGCGTCGATGGTCGGCCGGTGCGCCGTCCCGCACAACACGCACCGCAGCCCGACCAGAAGCAACCCGGCATCCGTCGTCATCACCACATTGGACGCGGTGATAGAGCAAACGTCAAGATGTTTGCTCTATGTGCCGACCGAGCCGCCGGAGCCGGCGGGCTGCTGCGGCGCAGCCACGCCGGCCTGGCCTGCTTCGAACTGAAGTCGGCCGACTCCGGCGTACGCAGCCTGGTGCCGGTGCGAGTGTCGAACTATGGCGTGTAGACGGTCGCCTCACGGGAGGTCTGCCGGATGCCATCGGTACCGTTGAATACTCGCCGACCCCACCAGGTGAGCGACTTGGCGTTGAACTGGGTCACCATGTCGAGGTTGCTGACGTCTCCGCTGTTGCCGCTCCAGGACCAAGCGAGATAGCCGATGCGGTGCGCCTGCGCCTCGGACATGATCGCATCCTCGTCGACGTCGCCGTCGTGATGCGTGTACGCGAACTCGGTCACCGCGACGGGAAGCCTCGCCCGGAGATACCGGCCGAGGTAGTCGTGGACGTTCGTGGCGCGGAAGAAAGCTCCATACATGTGAATGGAGAAGACGGTGTTCCGCTCCGTATCGGCGGCGAAGACGGCGGCGGCGTGGTCCCGCATGGTGAATGACAGGTCCTGACCCCAGTCGGGCGCGTCGACCAGGAGGGTGTGATGGATGCCCGCTCTGCGCAGGCGGCGGATCGAGTCCATCGTGTCGCCGGGCCAGGTGCGGAAGTTGTCGAGGACGTATGGTTCGTTCGCGACGTTGATGAGGGCGTACTTCTCCTGGCCGATGAGCGCCTTGCGAATGCTGATCCAGTAGTCCACCGCCCGTGCCTGCGGAATGGCGTCCGTGCGGTAACCCCACCCCGTGGTGTCGTGCACCACCAGGACGCAGATGAGACGGTTGCGCCGGCACAGCGCGATCACGTGCGCGACATCGGCCGCGTCGTTTCTTTTTGCACTCACGCCGGTGGACAACTCGACACGTACGGCGTTGGCGCCCATCGCCTTGACGTCGCTGAACATCCGGGCCGTTCGTTCCGGATACGACGCGTGGCTGTGGCCCACGCCACGCATGACGAACTCGTTGTTGTCGGCATCGTAGAGGCGCCCGTTGTCCACATGGAACCCGGCTCGTTGCGGTGCCCCATTCGAATGGTGCGGTTCTCCCACGAGGATGATCGAGACGACGGCGGTGATGAGCAACGTACCCGCGATGGTGGCGCGCATCCTCATGACCCACCTCGGACCGGACTTCCTGGCGCTGACTCCTGGACCTGCTCACCGATGAGTGCCCACCGGGCGGCACGCTGCGCGTGAGCTCAACAACGAGCGCAGTGGAGCACTTCCCCGGTGCTGCCACGCAAACCGTCGCGGAGCGAATTCTCCCCCGCTGTCCACCGACCGCGATGCCGCAGCGCGGGTGTGCGAGGCGTTGGTCCGGCACCTGATGAAACGGATGGGCCGAAGCGCTGAACCGCTGATCGCCAGGCTGTCAAGATCGACCCGATTCTTCACCCGGTGCAGCCCGCCCAGACGTTGTCCGTGCAGTCGACCGGGACCCTGCCCGGGCCGCGAAGGTGCCCGCTCCTCCCGCTCCGGGTGTCGTAGTCGTCGCGGCGGTCGGCTCACCCCGCCCGGCCACCCGCGGCACAGGCCCCGGACCAATCCCAGGAACACCGGACCATCCACGCCCCGGCGATCACAACGGCGCTGACGACGCCGGCGTGTCCACCCGACATGGGGACCGGTTTGTGGCCGTGATCGCGATCACGGGTGCGGCGGTTGGGTCTGGCCGGGTGGTGCGGCTGCGGTTGGTAGATCAAGGGAAACTTCGGGTTGCCTGGACCGCCGGATGTTTCCGATGATCAAGGAACCCGGGTCAGGTCGAGCGCGGAGCACGCCCCGCGACGGGACCACGGACGCCACGGCCCGGCTCTGCGGCGCGGCACCGCTTGACAAGGTTTGTTGTAGCTGTCCTGGTCGGGCGGGTGCCGGCCGCTGTCAGGCAGCGTCCCAGGGGAGCTGCTGCCACAGCTCGGGTTGTCGGGTGAGCTGGATGAGGCGCTGCTCGAGCTGTTGGCATTTCGGGTCCTGCATGTATTGCATGGAGGCCCCCCACAGGGGTGCGCTGTTGATGCCGTCGGCGGCGGCGATCACGAGGGTGCGCACGTCGTCAGGGAGTCCATCGGCCGCGAGTTCCGCGTCGAGTTGTTCGTAGTGGGCGCGGGCGAGTTCAGCGACGGCAGGGATCGTCATGAGCTGGGCGATGAGCTCGATGGCCTCCCGTGCCGCAGTCTCGTCATCTGCGGGGGCGAGCAGCGTGCGGATGTATGCCCGGGTGAGCCGTCCGGGCTCGGTGTCGTGGGGGTCGAGCTGCGCGGTGATGTCGGACCGGAACGAGGTGAGCAGGTCGCGGGCGAGCTCCAGGATCAGCTCGTCCTTGCTGGCGAAGTGGTAGATCAGGCCGCCCTTGGAAACCCCGGCGTGCCGGGCGATGTCGTCCAGCGATGCGTGGATGCCGCGGGCGCGGATGGCCTTGCCCGCCGCGTCCAGCAGGGCGCGCCTGGTGTCTTCGGGGGATCGGCCGGCGGTGCGTCCCATAGCTCAGGCTCCTCGGCGTTGGGGGATCGCCCACGGCAGTATGCCTTCGAGGATCGCATGAGCGGCGCGCAGCGCGTGCACCGGCACTGGGAACGGCGGCCGGACGAGCCGGTCAGGGTTGCTGGCGCCCGTAACGAGGACGGCTCGGCCGTCCCAGGGCGCGATGGTGACCGGTGCCCCGGCATCTGCTGCGGCTTCGATCGCTCGCGGCTGGTCCACCGGGTAGGCGCCGTCGATCACACACGCCGCGTGGGGCTCGCGCGGACCGCGGTCGTGGCCGGGGGGAGAGGTCTCACTCGGTGGCATCGAGGTCCGCGCCGGCTCGGGCGGGTTCGGCGGTGCTGCGCCCGGAGGGGACGCGCATGGAGGGGATCAGCAACCGCGCGACGACGGCGCCGCCCAAGGTAAGCGCGGCGGCGACGAGCGAGGTGGCCTGCATCGCGGTGACGAACGCGTCGCGGGCGACGGAGGCCAGCGCATCGTCGGGGTCGAGGGTGTTCAGCGCGGCCCCGATCGAGTCCTCGACGCGTGCGGCCACGTCGAGTGCGACCGTGTCCGGGACGACGACCGTGGCGCGGTAGACGAGGGAAACGAGCGAGCCGAGCACGGCGATGCCGAGCACGACGCCGAGCTCGTTCCCGGTCTCGGCGATCGCGGACACCGCACCGGCCTTGCGCGGCGGCGCGGCTGCAACGATTGCGTCGCCGGTCAGGGTCAGTGCCAGCCCGATACCAAATCCAATCGGGACGAGGCACAGCGCGAGCCATACGTACGAGTCGGCGCTCGCGGCCAGCGCGACGAACGCAAGCCCTGCCGCGGCCATGGACAGACCGAGTGCGATCGCTCGCCCGCGGCCGAGACGGGCGGCCAGGACACCGATGGCGGCGACGACGACGATCGAGGCGATCGTGGAGGGCAGCTCCGCCAGGCCTGCCTGGAGAGGGCTGTAGCCGCGGGCGAACTGTAGGTACTGCGAGAAGAAGAACAGCAGGCCGGCCAGGGCGAAGATTGAGATCACGTTCGCGGCGACCGCGCCGGAGAACGCGGGGCTGCGGAACAACTCCACGTCCAGCATCGGGTTGTCCATCCGGCGTTGTCGGCGTACGAACAGCGCACCCCCGGCCAGTCCGACGATGACACAGCCGATGATCACCGGGTTCAGGCCGGAGCCGATCACGTGTGTGATCGCGTAGACGATCGGCACGATCGTGACCATCGACAGCAGCGCGGAGAGCACGTCGAAGCCTCCCGGGTTCGGGTCCTTCGACTCCGGGAGCAGGATCAGCCCTGTCACGAGCACAATGACCATGACCGGGATGTTGATCAGGAAGACCGAGCCCCACCAGAAGTGCTCCAGCAGGAACCCGCCGACCAGTGGGCCGATCGCCGAGCCGGCACCGAACGCGGTCGACCAGACTGCGATCGCCCGGGTTCGCTCGGCATCGTCCGGGAAGATGTTGCGGATCAGTGACAGCGTCGACGGCATCAACGTCGCGCCCGCGACACCGAGCAGCAGCCGCGCGGCGATCAGCATCTCGGCGGTCGTTGAGAACGCCGCCAGCAGAGACGCGGCACCGAACGCGACCGAGCCGGCCAGCAGGATCCGCTTGCGTCCGAACCTGTCTGCGAGGTTGCCCATCAACACCAGCAGGCCCGCCAGCGCCAGCGAGTAGATGTCCCCGATCCACAGGATCTGCTCCGCGGTCGGTGACAGGCTCTCGGTCAGCGCCGGCACCGCCAATGCCAGCACTGTTCCGTCGATTGCCAGGAGCAGCACAGCCGCGGCCAGCACGCCGAGGGCCGCCCAGCGATGACGGGCTGGGAGCTCTGCCGTCGTTGTGGGTGCCTGGGAAGGGGAGGCGTCCATCGGAAATACTGTACCGACTGGTCGGTTCAGTTTCCATGGGTGGGTCGGGACCCTCGTGTCGGGGTCGGACGGTGGGCGCTGGTGCGGCGAACCTGGTCGGTGAGGGGAGCGCGGTCATGTGTCGCGGAACCGGAGCAGGAGTGTGCCGGCCAGGAGCGTCCCGGCAGACCATGCGGCGAGCACGGCGAGGCCGGCCCAGGGCCCGATAGGTAGGCGGTGCACGTCCGTGGTGGCTTGGATGGCCAGTCCGGCGCTCATCGGTGCGACCTGCTCGAGGAGTCGGTGCAGGTGCGGGTCGGTCACCATCTGAGTGAGGAGCGGCGGGAGGTAGAGCAGTCCGAGAACGGTTCCGATCGCGGCGGCGGAGTCGCGCACGACGGCGGCGATGCCGAGGCTCAGGACCGCGATCAGGACCAGGTAGGCGACCGAGCCGGCACTGGCTCGCAGCAGGGGCCCGTCGGCAAGCGAGAGGCGCGGGTATCCGTGGTCGGGCGTGAACCCGTGACGGGGCAGGACGATCCCGGCGACCAGGAGGGAGACGAGCAGGGTAAGGCTCCCGACGGCGGCCACCGCGACGGTGAGCGCGAGTGCCTTGGCGGCCAGCACCGTCGGGCGGTTGGGAATGGCGGCCAGGGTGGTGCGGATCAGCGCGGTGCTGTGCTCGCCGCTGGCAGCAAGCACGGCCAGCACCGCGATCGGGGCTTGTCCCAGGTATACGCCGCTGAGGATGAGCCGGGTGGCGTCGGTGCCGCAGCCGGTATGCGGGCAGGTGGCGGTGGCGCATACGGCGGCGCCAAGCACCACGGTGACGGTCGCGGCGGCCAGGAGCAGCAACGCAGGGCCGGGCGTGGTACGCAGTTTCGTCCACTCAGCGTGTATGGCTCTCAGCGCGGTGTTCATGCGTCCCTCCGGCGCAGCAGGACGACGGCCAGGGCGAGGGCGAGCGCGGTGTACCCGCACAACACGGCCAGTCCGGCCCAGGGTGGCAGAGGGTAGTAGCCGTTGGCCGGGGTGTAAACGCTGTCGACCTGGGGGTAGCGGGTCAAGGTCTGCTGCACGGCGAGGGCGGCGGCGGGTGTAACCCGGGTCAGCCACTGTGCCATGGGTGGCGGCAGGAACGGGGTCAGCGCCAGAAGGTAGGGCAGCACGGTGGCGGCGACGACGGTGGTGACCGCGGTGGCGCTGCGTCTCAGGATGGTGCCGACGGCCAGGGCGAAGACGGCGGTGACGGCGAGCAGTGCGGCGGTGCCGATCTGGGCGCGGAGCAAGGCGCCGGACGTGGTTGGGAAGAGGTAGATGCCGAGGCTGCGGACCAGCCGCAACCAGAGCGGTATCGCGAGCAGGGTGGCGGCCAGGCTGGTCGTGAACGTGACACCGGCGAGCACGACGGCCTTGGCCACGAGCACCCGACCCCGGCGCGTGCTGGCGCTGAGCGTGCTGCGAATCAGCCCGTACCGGTACTCGGTGGTGATCATCAGGGTGGCCACGACGACGATCACGATCAGTGCCGGGAACGTCCCGAAGAGCAGGTCGCCAGCGGCAACTCCGACGGGCAGGTCACTGCGGGTGGCCGGGGCGAGGTCGCCGGATCCGGTCACGGTGAACCCGTCCCCGGTCGGGGCGAACCCTCCGGAACCGCCACGCGGATAGCCGGCGAAGGTGGCGGTGTGGGCTCCGATCTGGTCACCGGTCCAGGTAGTCGCGGGCCAGTCACCCGCCAGTTGCGGGACGCTGAAGGCGGCGGTGGCCATGTCGCCGGCCGTGCCGACACCCTGCACCTGTTGTGGGCAGGCCACGAACAGGCCGGCCTGGACGGTGGCGGCCAGCCCGGGCAGCCGGACCGTGGCGACCTGGCTCCAGTGCGTGCCGTCTGTTGAGGCTTCACCGGTGATGGTGTCACCGGAGCGGGTCAGCCGTAGCCAGCGCACCGCGGTGGCGGACACGGCACCGGGCAGCCCGGCACGGTCGTAGAGATAGTCGTGCTGCATCCGCACCCCGTGCTCACCCGTGACCATGACCGCGGCGTAGCGTGAGCCGGGCTCCGGTCCCGCGGTGATGATCAGTCCGGCTTTCGCCCATGGCGCGGCCGTGCCGCTGTCTCCCGCGCGCAGGGAGGTCAGTGAGGTGACCGCGACGGTGATCCGGCCGTCTCCGGACAGGGGGCGGTGCACGAAGTAGAACCCGGCGCTGACCGGTGCGCCGTCCGGCCCGATCGGGACCGGCGACGCCTGCTCGGGCGCCCCGCCGCCCAGCCCGGTGAGCGGGAACAGCAGGATCATGAGGGCCGCGACCGCGCTGCCACGCACCCAGCCGGGCACCGACCGGAACTTGGTCCATTCCGCCCGCAGCAGACGCAGCATCGGGTGCCGGGTCACGACGCCGGTCCGGTCGCGGCGGCGCGGTACTCGACGGCCTCGCGGGTCAGGTCGAGGTACGCCTCCTCCAGGGTGGCCCGGTGCGGCGCGAGCTCGGAGAACGGCAGCCCGCCGGCGGTGAGCACCGCAACGACCTGCTCGGCGGCCAGTCCACGCACGGCGAGCACGTCCGCGTCCGCGCGGGTCACCTGTGCGCCCGCGGTGGAGAGTGCCGCGGCGGCCGGCTGCGGCGCGCCGGTGCGCACCCGCACCCGGTCCCCGGAGGCGGCCGCGATCAGGTCGGCGACGCTGCTGTCGGCGATCACCCTGCCGCGGCCGACCACCACCAGGTGGTCGGCCATTCCTTGCAACTCGCTCATCAGATGGCTGGACACCAGCACGGCCCGCCCCTGCCCGGCCTGGGCGCGCAGGAGGCCGCGCAGCCACACGATGCCCTCGGGGTCCATGCCGTTGAACGGCTCGTCCAGCATGATCGCCGGCGGATCGGCCAGCAACGCGGCCGCGAGGCCGAGCCGTTGCCGCATGCCCAACGAGTATCCGCCGGCGGGGCGACGGCTCGCCGAGACCAACCCCACCTGCTCGATGACCTCGTCGACGCGGCGGCGGCCCAGGCCCTGCGACTGCGCCAGCCACAGCAGGTGATTCCGTCCGGTCCGGGCCGGGTGCAGTGCGGACGCGTCCAGTAGCGCGCCCAGGTGCCGCAGCGGGCAGCGCAGCGACCGGTAGGGCCGACCCCCGACCAGGGCCCGCCCCGCGTCGGCGGTGTGCAGACCCAGGATGATCCGCATGGTGGTGGACTTGCCGGCTCCGTTGGGCCCGACGAACCCGGTCACCCGCCCCGGGACGGCCGTGAACGTCATCCCGTCCAGCGCTGTTGTCGACCCGTATCGCTTCCGTAGCCCGTCGACCTCGATCGTGGCATCGCTCATGGCAGCGTTTGTACGCCGACGCCGGTGACAGCCCGGTGCGTTCGGCTGTCACCGGGTTGTCACCTGCCGGCTGGCATCGTGGACCCATGGCCGTGGGCAGCGCCCGTGCCGGAAAGGAATCATGATCATGAGGGTGTTGGTGGTTGAAGACCATCGGACGCTGAGCGCGCTGATCACGGCCGGCCTGCGCCGTGAGGCGATGGCCGTGGACGCAGCCCTCGACGGTCACGTCGCGCTGGAGCAGGTGGCCGCCACCCGCTATGACGTCGTGGTCCTCGACCGCGACCTGCCCGGGGTGCACGGCGACGAGGTGTGCCGCCGGATCGTGGCCGGCGGGGCGGGCACTCGCGTGCTGATGCTCACCGCGGCCGGCACCGTCCGCGACCGGGTCGAGGGCCTCGGCCTGGGCGCCGACGACTATCTGCCCAAGCCGTTCGACTTCGCCGAACTGGTGGCGCGCATCCGGGCGCTGGGACGCCGCTGCACGCCGGCGCTGCCCCCGGTGCTGGACAACGGCGACCTGACCCTGGATCCCAACCGCCGGGTCGCGATGCGCGCCGGGCGGCGGCTGGACCTCAGCCCGAAGGAGTTCGCGGTCCTGGAGTGCCTGCTCGCCGCCGCCGGCCGCGTCGTCTCCACCGAAGAACTCCTCGAACGGGTCTGGGACGACGCGACCGACCCGTTCACCAGCACGGTGAAAACCACGATCGGGAGACTGCGCGCCAAGCTCGGCCAGCCGCCGGCCATCCACACCGTCCGCGAAGGCGGCTACCGGATCGGTGACCAGTGACCCGCCCACCGCCACGCCGCCGGTTGCGCACCCGGCTCGCGCTGCTGCACGCCGGGCTCGCCTTCGCCTGCAGCGTGGTGCTGCTCGCCATGGTGGACCTTCCGCTGCTCACCGCCAGCCACACCACCCAGAGACCGGCACCCGGACAACCCACAGCACCAGTCACCGCCGGCCAAACCACCAGCAACCTCCCCGACCTGCTGCTCTACTCCGCCGTCGCGCTCGGCGTCCTTGCCGCAGTCTCGATCGCGCTCGGCTGGCTGATCGCCGGGCGGGCACTGCGACCCCTCCACGTGATCACCCTCTCGGCCCGCACCATGTCCGCGAGCACCCTGAACCACCGCCTGCGCGTTCCGGCCGCCTACCGGGAGTTCACCGAACTCGCCGACACCCTCGACAGCCTGCTGCAACGGCTGCACGAATCAATCACCGCGCAGCGGCAGTTCGTCGCCAACGCCTCGCACGAGCTACGCACACCGCTGACCGTGCAGCGGACCCTGCTCCAGCTCACCCTCGCCGACCCCGACGCCACGGCCGACACACTCCGATCGACCTGCCACGAACTGCTGGCCCTCGGCCAACAGCAGGAACACCTGATCAACGCGCTGCTCACCCTGGCCACCGGCTACCAGGGAATCGACCACCGGGAACGATTCGACCTCGCCGACCTCACCAGAAACGTCGTCTTGGACCACCGCCTACAAGCCCAAGATCGTGGCATCGACGTCCGCACCACGCTCACCCCGACCGCCGTGACCGGCGACGCGCGTCTGGCCGCGAGCCTGGTCACGAACCTGGTCGACAACGCCCTGCGACACAACATCCCAGGCGGAACCGTCGAGATCACCACGACAGCCCCCGGCCGCCTCACGGTCAGCAACACCGGCACCGAGATTCCCCCAGCCGAGATCAGCCGCATGTTCCAACCGTTCCAGCGCCTCGGCACCGACCGCACAAACCAGACCAGCGGACACGGCCTCGGCCTGGCCATCGTCGCCGCCATCGCCCAAGCGCATGGCGCCCCACTCGCCGCCCACGCGCGGCCAGATGGAGGTCTCCAGATCACCGTCGACTTCCCGCCCACGCAATCACCGCAGTGACCACCCGATCCTCGTGCCTTCCACCGCGCTGCAAGCCCCCAGCCGTTCGGCCCTGGTGGGTGGCGGCTGTCCCATCCTGATGCTCGGCGCGCTCGCTCGACGATCACCCACGTCAACGGCTGGGACCCAGTATGGCGTCCTGTCTCGTGCTCGCTCCCGGCCGCCATCGACGCCCGCGCCGCCGTGGACGAGCATCGGCGGGTCGATCTCTTCATGGGCCGCATCGGGCAATTGGGTGCGCACGGCCGGGTGGAGGAGGCGGTCACGGTGGGACAGCCGCCGAACTGCCCGGCCCAACCCGCGTGGGCGGAACTCCTCATCCGCCGCGAACGGCTGGACGAGGCCATCACAGCCCTCCGCGCCTTCGAGGTGCAGCACCTACGAGTGAGTGGTTCTGCCATAGATAATTCGTATTATCATCTTGACCAGCCGCAGCGTGCCCTCCACCATTCGATAACACGCCGGTAAGGCGCAGGGTCAGGAGGGGCAGATGGTGTACGGCTACGATCGGCTGGCTCGGCACGACGTCCCTCGTCCCGTCGGCTTCAGCCGGACCACGGTGTCGCCGGTTCTCGACGACACCTGCTCGGCGCGGGGTGTCCACCGACACCCGCGAGCGTCTGCGGCGTGTTCGTCCAATGTGGAACCTCCAGTTCCACCGCCGCATCCTTGAGCGATCTCCGCCTTTTGTCGTTCATCGTCCTGACGGTCCGTCGTGCCTGTCGTGCGACCGTCGCCAGACGGCGCCGGTGCGACCACTGCGCGACGTCGACCGCCGTCCACCAGGGAGAAATTTGTGACATCTCAGCGCCTCGCCCGCCGTACTGCCTGCGCTGCGGCTACCGGACTCGTCACCGCCGCCCTCGTCGCGACGCCGGCAGCGACTGCGTCGCCGGCCGCCGCCGCTCCGTTCAGCTTCCCCACGTTCAGCTATGTCGGCACGGCGTTCGACAAGAGTCAGCTGACGTACAACCCGACGAACGAGTTCATCTTCCCCAGCGTCATCCGGGCGGCCGACTACTTCGCCAACCCGCTCGGCGCCTACTACCTGTATTACGCGCCGCACGAGCGGCCGGGCGGCATCTCCCTGGCCTATGCCGATTCCATCAACGGCCCCTGGACCGAGTATCCGAGCAACCCGCTGATCTCCAACAGTTGGCCGCCGCACTACAACACGGTCAGCCACATCTCCTCACCGCACGCCGTCTGGGTCGAAGGTGAGCAGAAGCTGTTTCTCTACTTCCACGGCGAAAACTCGATCACCCGGTACGCTACGTCCGACGACGGCATCCATTTCGAGTACGGCGGCACGGCGGTCCAGCGGGACGCAAGCACCGGCGGCGAGACCTCGTACGCCCGGGTCTTCGAACAGTCGATTCCGCGGCTCGGCAGCAGGTACCTGATGCTGTTCATGGACAATCCGACCGCCGCGCCCCCCGGTCCGACCGGTCCGGTCTCGCGCCGCATCCGCTGGGCCGTCTCCGCCGACGCCCGGACCTGGACGATCCAGCCGCAGCCGATCGTCGTCCCGCAGGGCGACGAAGGCCCCAACGCTTCCGGCCCGTTCTACCTGCGCTGGCAGGGCCGCAATCTGGTGATCTTCCACGCCGCCGACGGAAACATGCACGCGGTGGACGTCGGCGCTGACTTCGACCAGGAGATCCACCTCGGCGTTGTGCACGACTCGATGGCGGCCGCGCCGGACTTGGGCCGCTCCGCGGCGCCCACCTTCTACTTCGACGGCACCACCGTCCACATGTACTACGAGGCCGGTGGGCGGCTCACCGCCACCATCGGGCACGCGGTGGCCACGCTGGACGAACCGCTGCCCGAGCGGCAGCTGGACTGCACCGTCGACCGGCCGCGGCTGTGGCCGCCGAACCACCGCATGGTCGATGTCAACGTGCGCGTCGACCTCCCGGACGGCATCCTCGGGCCGCACGCGTTCCAACTCGTCGACATCACCGGTGGGGACGCAGCGGACGTCACGGGATTCGTCCCGGGACAACCGTCGCTGACCGGACGGCTGCGTGCCGAACGCGCCGGTGACGGCGGCGACCGGGTCTACACACTGACCTATCGTGGCCACGACGAGATCGGCCGCCCGGTCGGCTGCGCCGTCACGGTCACCGTTCCGCACGACCAGGGGCAGGGCCGGTAAGCGCCGGATCAGCCCGAGGACCGTGGTCGGGTGTGGGGTGGCTGCGGCCTACCGGATGACACAGGACCGCCGACGGCGTGCGTCGGCGGTCCGTCGTCCGTCCGGTTACCGACCCAGGCCGTTCATCACGCGGGTGTCAGATGCAAGGCCTGGATGGCGTCGCGCAGGCGCTGCTCCGCCTCCATGTTCAGAGAACTGCGCAGCAGTTTGCCGCCGAACTGGTACGGCGCCATCTCCGCCACGACCTTGTCGACGGTAACCTGGTCGACGAGCAGGAACAGTGCCGCAGTGCCGGGCTGCAGCGCCGCGCCGACGTCTTTCATGAACTTGTCGTCCACCCCGACGTCGGTGACCTTTCCAGCGAGCGCGCCGGTGGCCGCACCGACTGCCATCCCGAGGAACGGCGCGAAGAACAGCAACCCGATGAGGCCACCCCACAAGGCCCCACCGGCCGCTCCGACACCGGCCGCGCTTGCCGCCTGATGTAGCCGGACCTTGCCGTCAGCGCCGGCCTCCACCACAGCGGCATCGCGGACGGTGATGAGTCCCTGCCGCTGCAGGTCGATGATTTTCTCCCGGGCGGCATTTGCCGTGTTCACGTCGCGGTATCCGATTGCAATCAGATCGCTCATGATGCGTCCTCTCAGATGGCCGGTTGACGGCACCGCCCTTCGGTGCCGATCAGCTGAGGATTTTGGCTTTGCCTCGTTCGAACTCGGCGTCGTTGATGACGCCGTGTTGGTGCAGTTCGGCGAGTTTGGTCAGCTCCTCGGCGGTTCCCCCGCCGCCCGCCGTATCCCTGACGTAGGCACGGAATTGCTGCTCGCGCTCCTGCAGCTCGCCGGCCTTGCGCACGAACATCCGGTCGCCCCGTGCGATCAGGTAGACGAGCACGCCCACAAACGGCAGCACGATGGTGAAAAGCGTCCAGCCCGCCTTCGCCCATCCGTTGAGGTCACGACTGCGGAAGACGTCGAGGAGAACCGTGATGACGAGGAAGATCCAGAGGAACCACACGAAGTACCAGAGCATTGTCAGGAACACGTTCAACACTGGGTACGAAGACACGTGCCCTCCCTCCACGCCTGCTGTCCGTGCGGGCGTGCCCGCCTAGCTGCAACGGTCATCACTTCGCCGCTGAACCGCCTCGCCCGGAAGGAATGACGATCGTTGTATCGGTCGTCCCGGCGGCCACCGGCCGTGCCGTCAGCCACGAGCGCTGACCGGCCTGGCGGCGGCGTTACCTGTGTCCCGCGGTGCCTCCGCTTCCAGGGTCGCCTTGGCGTGGAGCAGCTCACGACGCGCCGACGGGTCGACCGTGGGGAACTGCGGGTTGATCTCGATGAGCGCGTTGGCGATCACCGCTGCCGAGGCGAGCCGGGCGAACCACTTGTGGTCGGCCGGGATGACGTACCAGGGGCTCCATTCCGTGCTGGTGTTCGACAGCATGTCGGAGTAGGCCGTCTGATATGCGTCCCAGCTCTGCCGTTCGCGCAGGTCCGCGGCGGAGAATTTCCAGTTCTTCTCGGGCCGGTCGATCCGTTTCAGCAGGCGCTTGCGTTGCTCCTCCTTGGACAGGTTGAGGAACAGCTTCACGATGTGGAAGCCGTTGTCGGACAGGTGGCGTTCCCAGTCGGTGATGGCGCGGTACCGCCGTTTCCAGATGTCACCGGCCTTCGCCGCGGCCGGCAGTTTCTGGTGGTCCAGGTGCTCGGGGTGGACTCGGACGACCAGGACGTCCTCGTAGTGCGAGCGGTTGAAGATGGCTATCTCGCCGCGGCCGGGCAGCCGTTGCGCGAAGCGCCACAGATAGTCGTGGTCGAGTTCCTCGGCCGACGGCACCTTGAAGCTGTGCACATGGACACCCTGGGGGTTGACGCCGCTCATGACGTGACGGATCGTGCCGTCCTTGCCGGCCGCGTCCGGTCCCTGGAGCACGACGAGCAGGCCGTGCCGGTCCTGGGCGGCCAGCCTCGCCTGGTACTCGCTCAGCAGGGTGACCCCTCGCTGGAGCAGTTCGGTGCCGTCGCGTTTGCCGGCCAGCTGCGCTGTGTATCCCGGGTCGTAGCGCCCCGGCAACCGGACCTTGGTCGCGGGTGGGACCCGCAACGGTGCGATCAACTCGGCGATCCGCTTCGCTGCCTGGTCGGTCATGGTGGTGCGCTCCGCCCTTCCGTTCATCACGAGGCCAGGGCCCCGGTCGTCGCGGCACGGTGACGCAACACCATCTTGCGCAGCTCGGTCACCACGAGCACCGACACACCGGCGGCCAGGCACACGAGCCACTGCGTCTGGTTGAGGCTCACGGTGTGCAGGATGCGCTGGAGCAGGCCGAGTTCGGTGGCGAGAATGATCGCGATGACCGACATGCCGCTGGTGACGAGGAACCGGTGGTCTTCGAACGTGTCCAGGCTGAACATCGAACGCACGTCGCTGCGAACGGTGAACGACAACGCCAGGTTGAGGATCGAGAACGTGGTCAGCCCCATGGTGCGGGCCACGTCGATCCCATAGGCCCGGTCGGCCCAGGTGATCACGGTCAGGGTGACCGCGCCCAGCACCAGACCGACGACGGCGAGCCAGAGCAGGGTGCGTGTGGACAGCAGTGGTTCGTCGGCGCGGCGGGGCGGTCGCCGCATGATGTCCGGCTCCGGTTTGCCGTAGCCGAGGCCGATGGACTGGAACACCTGGGTGGTGAAGTTGACCCAGAGTGTCTGCAACGGCAGGAACGGCACGCCGGAGGCGATGTTGAGGATGCTGGCGCCGAGGAACGTGGCGATGAAGCCGATGAGAGCGCCCATCTGGAAGAAGACGTACCGCTTGAGGTTGTCGTACAGCGCCCGGCCGATCTCCACGGCCTTGACGATGGTCGCGAAGTCGTCGTCGGTGAGAATCATCGCGGCGGCCTCTTTCGAGACCTCCGTGCCGGTGATGCCCATCGCGATGCCGATGTCGGCGCGTTTGAGGGCGGGTGCGTCGTTGACGCCGTCGCCGGTCATCGCGACGATATGGCTCTTGCGCTGCAGGATCTCCACGAGGCGTACCTTGTGCTCGGGTGTCACCCGGGCGATGACCCCGATGTCGTCGATCTCGCGGGTCAGTTGCTCGTCGCTCATCGCGGCGAACTCGGCCCCGCTGATGGCCCGGCCGTCGATGCCGAGCTGTTGTGCGATGGCCGCCGCGGTGACGGCGTGATCGCCGGTGATCATGCGGACCCGTATCCCGGCCGCCTTCGCCGTGGCGATCGCGGCCTTCGCCTGCGGCCGCGGCGGGTCGACGATGCCGACGAGGGCGAGCAGGGTCAGCCCTTTGAGTGTGCCGAGCAGGTCCGCCTGCGGATCGAACGCCGCCGGGTCGAAGTCCTTGCGGGCCGTGGCCATGACCCGCAGCCCCTGCTCTGCAAGCCGCTCGTTCTCGGCCATGTAGCGCGCACGGAGCTCGTCGTCCAGCGGGGTCGGCGCCACGTCGGACGTGACCACCGACGCCGCGCGGGCGAGCAACTGGTCCGGGGCGCCCTTGACGAAGCAGCGCACGACCTGGTTGCCCGACTCGTCGGTCATCCGGTGGTACGTAGCCATCAGCTTGTACGCGGCGTCGAACGGTACCTCCGCGACGCGCGGGTACCGCTGCCGCGTCGACGCCACGTCGAGATGGCCCTTCTCGGCGAGCACGACCAGCGCACCCTCGGTGGGATCGCCGATCAGCCGGCCGTCGCTCACCACGGCGTCGCCGGCCAGCGCCATCGGCAGCAGGAACGGCTCCAACGGCACGTCCGGCTGGCCCGCGGCGTGCCGGATGTCGCCGTCGGTACGGTATCCGCTGCCCGACACCACGTATCGCCGGCCCGGGATGGTCAGCTCGACAGCGGTCATCTGGTTCAGCGTCAACGTCCCGGTCTTGTCCGAGTTGACGGCCGAGGTCGACCCGAGTGTCTCGGTCGACCGCAGCCGCTTGACGATCGCGTTCGCCTGGGCGAGCAGCCGGGTGCCCAGCGACAGGATCGTCGTCACGACCGCCGGCAGGCCGGTGGGGACGGCCGAGATCGCGAAGGCGATCGCGGCGAGGAACACCACGTTGAACGCATTGCCGCGGGCCATGTTCAGCGCGATCGACAGCAGCAGCGCAACACCGGCGACGACGAGGATCTGGTTGGTCAGCCGCGACAGCTGCCGGGTCAGCGGCGTCTCAGCGCCCTGCTCGGCCTGCAGCATGTCGGAGATGTGCCCGACCTCGGTCGCCATCCCGGTGCCGGTGACCACGAGCTCACCGGTGCCGCGGGTGACGTTGGTGTTCATGTACACCATGCCGACCCGGTCGCCGAGCGCCGCGTCGGCTCCGGCCACCGTGTCGGCGTCCTTGGCGACCGGGACACTCTCGCCGGTCAGCGCCGACTCGTCGACCTCGAGCCCGGCCGACCTGACCAGCCGCCCGTCGGCCGGGACCAGGTCGCCGGCCTCGATCTGCACGACGTCACCCGGCACGAGATCCTCGGCCGCAAGCTCGGTCAGCTGCCCGTCGCGGCGCACCCGCGCCCTGACGATCATCATCTTCTGCAGTGCGCTGACGGCGGCCGCGGCCTTGCCCTCCTGACGCAGCCCGAGCACCGCGTTGAACAACGTCAACACCAGCAACAGGATCCCCGTGCCGAACTGCTTGAGCGGGTACAGGCCGCCGATCCCGGCACACAGCAGGACGATCTGCATCGGGTCCGCGTACTGCCGCAGGAACGCCCGCCACCACGGCTCCTTGCGCGACTCGACCAACCGGTTCGGGCCGTATGCCGCGCGCCGCGACGAAACCTCGGCGGCCGACAGGCCGGCCAGCGGTTCGACGTGCTCCGCGGCGAGCGCGTCGTCGACCGACAGCGCGTGGAAGGGCGGGGTTTCGGGCTCCTTGGTCGACAACGTGGCCATGAACTGGTCGCCTCCTGGGATCCGACAGATAGTGCGTGCGGACTACCCACTCACCGGCGGTTGACGCACGCCGTTGTCTGCGCTGCGTCAGCCACCCAGCTCAGGTTGAGCCGGGTGGCCATCGGACACCGGGCCCGTGGGTGGCAGCGGGTTGTCCGGGTCCGCAATCGGAGGTGGCTCCCTCAGGAGTTCGACGCTGCGTGCCACGATTGCGGTCACCGGCGTGGCGAGCGCGAGCCCAGCGACGCCTGCCAGCGCGCCGCCCACCAGCGTGGCGAGCAGGACCGCCGGTGGACTCATTCGCAGTGTGGCACCGAAGGCGATCGGGCTGACGAGGTTCTGGAGCAGGCCGTTGGCGAGCACGACGACCAGGATCATCCACAGTGCGGCCGTCTGTCCGCCGCTACCGAGTGCGATCAGCACGGCGAACATTGCTGCGACCGCCGCGCCGAGGTAGGGCACATACGTTCCGAGGAACGTGATCACCGCTATCGCGCCCACCAGCGGTACACGCAGAATCAGCGCGCCGATCGCGACCGCCACGGCATTGAACGCCCCGATCAGGGTCAGCCCGACGTAGTAGCCCCGGATGACGGTGGCGGCCCGGCCGAGAAGGCGCCGACTCAGGTGTTCGGGCAGCGGGAGCCGGGTGGCGGCCCGGGCGGCGATGGTGTGACCGTTCTTGAGCAGGAAGAAACAGACGAACAGTGCCACGAACAGGCCGAGCAGGATGTTGACGCTGGTGCCGAGCAGGTTGCCCAACGCCGGCAGCAGGCCGGCCAGAACCGTGCTCCCCGACCGGCGCACGGATTGTCGGCCGGCCTCGGCGAGGCTGCCGTCGACTCCTGCCGAGGCGAGGATGCGGTGCAGCTCGCTGACGGCTGCGTTCAGGTTCTGGCCGATCTGTTCCCGCTGGCTCGCCACGCCCCACACGACGAGCACGGCCGCGCCGGCGCCCAGCGCGATCACGAGGAGGAGCGTGGCGGCGGCACCGGCACCGCGGGGCACGCGGTGCCGCGCGAGACCGTCGACGACCGGCAGGAACGCGATGGCCAGGAAGACGGCGACCAGCAGTGAGATCACGATGGGCCGCAGGATGACGAGCAGGAGGATCGCCGCGACCACCAACAGCGCCACACCGACAAGTGACCAGGCCGCAGCGCCGACCGTTCGCAGCCGGTGCGGCCAGCGCCGTGCCGGTGCCCGACCGAGGCGGATCAACATCATGTGCCCCGGCGCACTCCGCCACGGTCCATCGGACCGTTCGTGGCCGGACCGCGAAGGCACCAGTGCACGCCGCTGCGTGTGACGACGCTCATCTCCTGTCCGATGCCCTTCGCTCAACCGGCGCCGTTCAACAGATCGCGCCGTGCCGTAGCCCCGGTCAGCGTCCGCAACGTCGGATGCGGGTGCGCCGCCGGGAAGGATGAATCGGACATACCCCAGCAGATCAAGGACAACCCTTCTGGGCGTCCTCGACCCGGTCCGTCCTGCCGGCCAGTGTGGCAGGCGCGGATCAGGATCGTGCGCCGCGTGCGGAGGTGAACTCCTGTCGCGCCTGGCACCAGCGGGCCCGGCACGTTCGGGTTGTCCGCGGCGACCCACCGGCGTTCGTCGTTATCACACGAAGGCGCGACCTCCGACCAACCAAATCTCAGCAGTTCAACTTCTGTAGCTGTCGGAGTCCAGGATGGTGAGGAGGCGGTCGAGGACGGCGCTGCGGTCGGGGTGGTCGTGGCGGTAGGTTTCCGCGGTTTGGTGTCGTCGTTCGGGAAGTTCGAGCATGGCCAGGACTGCGGCGTTCTCGCGGATGCCGCGGAGGCGGATTTGGCCGGTGAGCCAGTCATCCAGCGGCAGTCCGCGCGGCTGGTGAGCCGCGACCGCCCGACGCGCGTCGGCGAGGGCGGTGACCATCGTGGCGGTTGACGCTGGGGATGGCAGGCCGGCGTTGAGGAACGCGAGCAGGGCCTGCCGGCGATCCTCGGTGGGGTCAGCGCCGCGATGCGGAGCCTTCGCGTCGTCCATGCGGGCCATGATGTCACCGTGTCGCCGGGGTGGTCGTCGGTTCTGTCAGGTCGGCTTTGTGTGGTCGGTGGGCCTTGACGGTGCGCACCGGTTGCGCGGTGGCGCGGCGGAAGACCCGGTTGCCGTCATCGCACTCGGTGATCAGCTCAGCATCGGTGACGGTGATCGTTCGGAGCAGCATGCCAACCGCGGACCGGTCCGGCAACCCGGATCCGCCGGCGTCGACCGGAATCGACTGGGTTCGTTGTCGCCGGGCATCACGGCGGGCCACTGTACCGTATGGTCTGCGCCGTGCGTCGATCATGGCTCCCAGTCGTTCTCTCCGCGGCCCTGCTGGCGGCGGCCTGCACCGATAGCAACCCGAAGCCGGAGGCCGCCGACAGCGCGGCGCCCGGCGTCTCCTCCAGCCCGGCCGGCCCCGACTACAGTGTGTGGTCGGCGGGCCGCTCTACGCCGGTCGCCGATCCGTTGTACCCCAACTACGGCAACCCCAACGTCGACGTGCTGCACTACGGGCTCGATCTCGCCTGGCAGCCGGAGACGAAGACGCTGACCGGCACGGCGACGCTCCAGCTGCGCGCCGCGGCCGATCTCACCGAGGTGAAGCTTGACTTCTCGAAGGCATACGTGCTCGACGGGGTCACGCTGAACGGGGTGGCCGCAACCGGTACCGTCGCGGAAACGAAGCTCACGGTCCCCGGAACGGTTGCCAAGAACGCATTTGCGACACTCGTCGTCAAATATCACGGCACGCCGACGACGGTGCCGATGCCGTCGCACCGCAGCGACGCCGAGCCGCTGGGGCTGACCGTCACCAAGGACGGCGGCCTGTGGACGATGCAGGAGCCGTACGGCGCGGCCACCTGGTATCCGGTGAACGACCAGCCGTCGGACAAGGCGCTGTACGACATCGCGGTGACCGTGCCGGACGGCTGGTCGGCGATCGCGAACGGCACGCTGAAGAGCCAGGACGGCAATACGTTCAAGTACACCGCGACGGCGCCGGTCGCGAGCTACCTGACGACCCTGGCCGTCGGGCGGTACAAGAAGGAGGCGGCGACCGGTCCGCACGGGATCCCGCTCACCTACTGGTACCGCCAGGGCCCCGACGACAAGGCCCTGCCGTACCTGCGCAAGTCGCCGCAGTATTTGGAGTGGCTGGAGAAGCACTTCGGCCCGTATCCGTTCGACAGCGCGGGCGTCCTCATGGTGCCGTCGGCCTCCGGCATGGAGACCCAGCAGATGATCACCATGGGCCTGCCCGACTACGGCAACGACGCCAACTTCAAGGCCGGCTTCGACGCCGACCTGCTGCACGAGTACGCCCACCAGTGGTTCGGCGACGCGGTCACCCCGACGAACTGGAACGACCTGTGGCTCAACGAGGGCTGGGCCACCTACGCGCAGCACCTGTACACCAACGAGCGCGACAAGGTCACGGCCAAACAATGGGAGGACTGGGCCCGCGGCGTCGACACCCGGCTGCGCAAGAACATCGGCCCGCCCGGCAAGCCCAAGGCGGACAGCTTCGCGGAGAGCAACGTCTATATGTGCCCGGCCCTCATGCTGCACCAGATCCACAGGCAGATCGGTGACGCCGCGTTCTTCGCGATGGCGACCGACTGGGCGCAGAAGAACCGCGACACGACCCAGGACCGGGCCTCGTTCATCGCGTTCGTGAACCAGCACACCGGCAAAGATTTCACGTCCCTCATCAACACCTGGCTGGATTCTCCGACCACACCGAAGTAAGCCCTGAACCGGGAGGGGGTCGGGCGGGTGCCCCGGCCCCGAACGACCACCCGGGCCGTCGTCGCGTCGCCGAGGTGGTAGGGCAGGCTGCAGGCCTCGATGAGCCGTTCGGCGGTGTGGACGGCGGCCGCGCCGTCGGTGCCCGGCAGCAGGACCACGAACTCGTCCCCGCCGATCCGGCAGACCAGGTCCTGCCCGCGCGTGGCGGCCGCCCGCCGGTGCCGCAGCGTCAGACCCATCCGGCCCGCCTGGATCGCGCCGTCCGGCACGATCCACGCCAACGCCCAGGCACGTCCGGTGATCAACAGTGCGAACCAGCCGACCACCTGGCTCCGCAGAATGCTGGCGATCGCGAGGAGCCACGTGTCGGGCAGCGTCGCCTGCCGGGCCGCGCGGATCTCGTACGGCTCGTCGGCGGCGCGCGGGGTCGCCTGCGCGAACGTCCGCAGCCCTTCCGCGCCGTGGCCCGCCCGGCGCTCGGACCCCGACGAACCACCCACGGTTTGGTTATCGGCGTTGATGACCGGGACATGAGTGAAGCCACCGGCCGAGGTGGACGTGGCGGCCTGCTGGTGCGGTGTCCGCTTCGGCAGGTCAACGTGGCCAAATCGGGCGCCAAAGACTGTGGTAGCGTCGCCGCGGGTTCGGTCCGGCGCGCGGCGGTTGCGGGCGCGCATCGGCGGACGTCACCGGGACCGCTGCACCGCGGCGTGCCGGTGGTCCGAGGTTTTCGCTGATCAGCGATGTTCGGCAGCGCGTCCTCCAGTCCGGTGGCGCCGGCGGTGGGTGCCCCGGGTGCGCAGTCCGCACCGAAGTCGTGCCGCGTGGTGCCGGCGGACGGAGCGCCGGATGGTTGCGCCGCGATCCCGATCTGCCGGTCAACTGCCGGTCAGTCTCCTGGAAGCGGTCCGGGACGCGGACATAGCTTGCCGATCATCACCATGAGCGCCGGTCAGGGAACGGGAGGAACATGCATTTTCGTCTGCTGGGGCCGGTCGAGGTCGTCGGCCCGGACGGACCCGCGCGCATCACAGCGCCCCGCGAGCAGATCGTGTTGTCGATGCTGCTGGCCGAGGCCAACCAGGTGGTGCCGATGAAGCGGTTGATCGCCTCGATCTGGGACGAACGAGCACCGCGCACCGCGCGCAGCCAGGTGCAGATCTGCGTGTCGACGCTGCGTCGTCACCTCGCCGCGGCCGGTCTCGAAGGCAGAGTGTCCACCCTGCCGGCGGGCTACCTCCTGCAGGCGGCCATCGAGGAACTGGACCTGTTGTCGTTCCAGCAATGCCAGGCGGACGGCCGGGAAGCCGCCCGGCGAGGGGACCTCGAGGGCGCCGCACGGGCGTACCGTGCCGGCTTGGCCGTATGGCGCGGCGAGCCGTTCGCCGGGTTGACCGGTCGGGTCGTGGAGACCGTGGCCACCAGCCTGATCGAGCGGCGGCTGAGTGTCATCGAGGAGTGCATCGCGGTCGACCTGCAGCTGGGTCGCCACCACGAGGTGATCGGCGACCTGGTGATGCTCGTAGCGGAGCACCCGCTGCGGGAGCGGCTGCGCGGACAGCTCATGGTGGCGCTGTACCGGGCGGGTCGCCGGCCGGAGGCGCTCGACGCGTACCACGCTGCCCGTCACATGCTGGTCGAGGACATGGGGCTGGAGCCGGGGGAGCCCCTGCGGCGGCTCCAGCAGGCGATCCTGGCCGACGCCGCGGAGTTGAAGGTCCCGGCGGTGTTCGGCGCGCAGGCGGTTCCCGTCGTGCCGCTCGCCGCCGTCATCGCGGACTTCGCCGGTCAGGACCGGGGCAACGGTGCCGCTCCCGACGAAGTCCGCAGCCGGTAGTGCCGGCGTCAGTCCACGTAGCTCTCCAGCACGCTGCGTCGCCGGACGTCCAGTGTCATGCAATGGAAGCTTCCTCCGGTCACCCGGCCGTGCCGCCAGCGACACGTCACGGGCGTGAATCCCGCGTTGGCCAGGTCCTTGATCAGGGTCACCTGCTCCTCGGCCACCACGACGCGCTCCTCGTCCAGGGAGAGCACGTTCATGCCGAGCGACGGTGCCGCGAGCACCGGACGGCGGCCGTACACGCCGGGGACCAGATCGTCGGCGGGCGGCGTGTAGCGGATCACGTCCCAGTTCCGCAGGAACGCGGGCAGTTGCTCCACGTCGACGGAGTGGTGCAGCAACAGCGTGCCGGGCCGTAGCGGCACGACGCGTGTGTCGACGTGGTTGTCGATGACGTTGATCTCATGAACGCGGTAGTCGTCACCGAGTTGCCGGGCCAGCCAGCGCATGCCCATCCGGTGGTTCTCCGTGGAGCAGTTGAACAGGATGTCGCGGCCGAGCCGGACGGTCTGCGCGCCGTCGAACATCGGTTCGTGGCGCTGCTCCACGGGTACCGGGCCCCGGTATCCGTGGAGCAGCGCGTAGCCGTAGTCGAAGTTGTCGGGGCGCAACCGGGACCGCGGTGCGACGGTCCACGACGCACCGTTGTCGAGGTACTCGGTGAGCAGGCCCTTGTACAGGTCGGCCTCCAGATACCGGCTCCGCACCATGGGCGCGGTCTCGATGATCTCGTTGCCGACGACGAGGAACAGGTCGCGCGGCATCACCGAGTGCCCGGCGAGGGTCTGCCAGTCGGGGGTACGGATGGGTGACGGCTCAGGACGTGGGTCGGGCAGCCGGACATGGACACCCTCCCGGGCCAGGAGGGCGAGAAACTCGGCCTGGTCCTCCGCCATTTCGGCCATCAGCCGGCGTTCCGCCGGTGAGTCTTCGACGACCCACGGTTCGGTGGTCGACGGATCCACCGTGGAGTCGAGGTTGGCGCAGAAGAAGAGCCGGAAGCTGACGTCGTCGTGGTAGGCGAGGTGGTACGGCTCGCCCACGACGACTTCCTCCAGGTGGGACCAGCCGTTGTGTGAGTTGACGATCGGCCGGTCGGCTGTTGCCGGTTGGGAAGACACGGGACTCCTATCGACGTGCGTGGTCGGACTCCACCAACTCGTAGATCGCCTCGACGGTGCGTCGCTGGTCGTCGGGCTTCGACAGGTACCAGCCGGGAGTGTTGTTGATCTCGAGGATTCGCCAGCCGTCCGGACCGGGAACGAAGTCCAGGCCGGAGACTGAGATGCCGACGGTCCGGGTCGCCCGGACGGCCAGTTCGACGAGTTCCGCCGGCGGCTCCGCCTCGCGTACCGAGGCACCCTGCATGGTGTTGGCTCGCCAGTCGTGCGGGGCCGGCACTCGCTGGAAGTTCAGCACCGCGCGGTCGCCGACCACGGTGATGCGGAAGTCTCCGTCCGGGTGCGGCACGTACGGCTGGCAGATGACCAGCTGGTAGGTCTTCAGGAGCCGTTCGACGACGTGCTGCTCGGCATCGGCGTCGCTGACCCGCTCGACGTCGGTCCCGCCGTAGCTGAACGACGGCTTGACCACCACCGTGCCCCACTCCGTCACGGCCGCACGGACCTCCGCGACGTCCCGGCACGTGATCGTCGGCACGATCGGCAGCCCGGCGGTGGCCAGCCGCTGCAGGGTCAACGTCTTGTTCTCCACCGCGAAGTACACGTCGAGCGGGTCCATCACCCGCAGCCCCGGCACGGCGCACAGCAGCGCGTACCGTTCGTAGTCGGCCTGCACCCGGTCGGCGCGGATCTCGGCGCGAGAGAGGACCACGTCGAAGTCGCCGGCCGGCACCTGGTCGATGTACGTGACCGGCCCGGCAGGGCCCGTGCGGCACCGAATGTCGTCAAGGGTGAACAGCGTCACCTCGTGCCGCCGGTCCAGGCCGACGGTCACCAGACTGTGCGACTCCGGCTCTTCCCGGTCCCAGCCGAGGATGCCGACACGCACGGCTCAGCCCTCGCCTTCGCCCGGCCGGGCGACCGTCTCGAGCAGCGCTTCCAGACCGTGCTCGAACTCCTGCGCCTGGGCGCGGTCCCGGCCGATGGCCAGGTATTCGATCGTGCCCCTGGCGTCGACGTTGGCGACGATCACCCCGCTGCGCGTGCCGCGGTCGAACGCCAGTCCGGTCCGGCCGAGGTGCTCGACCAGTTCCGCGACGCGCGGGGCGGGCAGCCCGTTGCGGGTCATGATGACGTACTCGTCCAGGTAGGTCGGGCCCAGCAGCCGGCGGGCGATGACGTCGATGTTCGTGGCACCGCCGGCACGGCCGTTGAACTCGGTGAAGGACAGGCGCCCTGAGCTGTCCACGATGGCGTCGATGTTCATCAGACCCTGGTAGCCCATGTGCTGGGCGAGGACCGCGATCTGCTGACTGTCCGCGCAGAGGCGCGCATGCAGCGTGCCGGCAAGGTCCTGGGGCGGGAAGACGTAGCCGTTCCACACCGGTTCCATCCGCATGTCGCCGTAGTTCAGCAGCACCGGCGCCCGGTCGGCCGGGATGTACAACTCGGACGAGAGGGTCAGTGCGTCGGGCTGGTACACCTCCACGATGAGCCGCGCAGCCGCCGTCCCGGGGTGGAGCGTGGGAAACTCGGCCAGGCCGAGTGTGGCGATCCCGGCGGTGACGGCCGCCCTGGAGGGCTCGTCCAGACGCAGCGTCCTGAACACCCCGATGCCGGGCACCGACGGGTCGGTGGTCACGAGCACGTTGCCGTCGCCGCCCGCGTTGTGGTCCTGTTTGACGATGACCGAGCCGGTCTTCGGAAGCAGCGCGGTCACGGCGTCGATCAACTCCCGGCCCGGGTCGACCACCAGGCCTTCAGGCACCGGTACCCCGGCGGCCAGGGCGAGCGCGCGGAACACGACCTTGCTGTTCATGAGGGCGGCGAGGTCCTGTGCGTACGGCGTCGGGGTGACGGCCAGACCCAGGCGCTGCTCCCAGTGCGCGACGTCGCGGTCCCGGATGTAGCAGTCGAGCGTCCAGTCACCGCCGGCGGTGATCCGCGCCCGCAGCTCGTCGACCAGCTCCGGATTCTCGTCGGGGTACCAGCTGGGCGACCGGTAGTCGCGCAGGCTCAGCACGGTCGGCCCGCCGTCCGGCAGATCGAGGATCGCGGTGAGGTAGGCGAGGAAGTCCTTGTCGATCTCGGCAGGGATGACCGCGATGTCGTCGCTGTCCAACGACCACAGCATCCGGGTGCCGATGACCTCGTAGATGGGCCTGGACTCGACGGGGATGTCCTCGGGACGGGCGACCATCGCCCGGCTCTGCGGGTTGGCCAGCACCAGCTTGGGCACGACTGTCTGCCTTTCTGCGGATGGTCTCGCACGTCGGAGGCGACGGCACGGGGCGGCGGCAAGGCCCAGTGCATCCGCGTGCACTATCGGAGCGGCATCGGGTGGCAATCGATGCGCCGGCCCGGCGACTCGATTGCGATTCGATACCGGGTCGAAGGCGCGCTCGGCTTCCATGGCGCCATGGCCACTGCCGTTCCCGGAGCTCCTTCACCGGCCTTGTTCGCCGGAACCGGCGTCGGACTGGCGGAGCTGCGCACCTATACGGACCTCGCCCTCGATCTGCTGGCCGAGAACCTCGCCGGGCGGAGCGGGCCGGTGCCGCCCGGAGGCCCCGGCAGGGTGGGCGGTCCCGGCACCGGGCCGCTGTCCGAGGCGCTCATCGGCGAAACCGGGCAGGACGCGCGTACCACGTTCGTCGAGTTGATCCGGGCCTTCGCCGGCGGCGCCGTTGATCTGAACCACGCGGCGGCGGTGGCGCGTATGCAGTGTCCACCGCTCGCACCGGCGGTCGCCGCTGAGGTGGTGGTGGCGGCACTGAACCAGTCCCTGCACGCGTGGGAGAGCGGTCCGTCGGCCCTGGAGCTGGACCGCTGGGTCGTCGAGGGCCTGGCCGCGGCGGTCGGCTACGGACCGGCCTCGGGCGGCACGCTGACGGCAGGCGGAAGCGTGTCGAACCTGATGGGACTCCTCGCCGCCCGCGAGTGGGTGCTGTCGGCACGGCAAGGCACGTCGACCTTCGGCAGCGGGCTGGCGGGGCTGGGCGCCCGTCCCGTCGTGCTGTGCTCCGACTCGACCCACTTCTCCGTCGCCCGTGCCGTCGGCGTGGTGGGCATCGGCACCGAGAACATCGTTCGCCTGCCGAGCGACGAGCACGGCCGGATCCGGCCGGATCTCGCGGAGCAGGTACTGATCGACCTGCCGCCCGGCACGGTGCCGGTGGCACTGGTCGCCTGCGCGGGTACCACGGACTTCGGCTGGGTCGATCCGCTGCCGGAGCTGGCCGTGATCGCCCGCCGGCGCGGTGTCTGGCTGCACGTCGACGCGGCGTACGGTGGTGGCGCGATCTTCTCCGATCGGCTGCGGCCCATGCTGCGCGGCATCGCCGAGGCGGACTCGGTCACGCTCGACCTGCATAAGTTCGGTTGGGTGCCGGCGTCGGCGAGCGCCCTGCTGGTGCGATCGGCCGCCAGCCTCGACCCGTTGGCCGGTGACACCACGACCCTCAATGCCGAGGACGATCGGCTCGCCGGCTACCACGGCCGGTACGGCTCCTCGCTCCAGGCCACCCGCCGGGTCGACGCGCTGAAGATCGCGGTCGCGTTGCGCACCCTCGGCCGCCGCGGCATCGGGGAGATGGTCGACGCATGCCACGCCCTGGCCTGTCACGCGGCCGACCGGATCGCCGTGCATCCACGGCTGGAACTCGCCGACCGGCCGGTGCTGAGCACCGTGGTCTTCCGCTATCTGCCCGATCCCGGCGTGGACGCCGACGCCTTCAACGCCGAACTGCGCCGTCGACTGATGGCGGCCGGCACCGTGCTGACCGCCCGCACCCGCGTCCCGCGCCCGGACGGCACGGCCCCTGTGTTCCTCAAGCTGATGCTGCTCAACCCGGCGACGACCGCGGAACAGCTCGATGGTGTCGTCGCCGACGTGCTCGCCGGTGCCGCGGAGCTGTCCGCAGCGCACCCGGCGGTGCCGGCGGCAGGCGTGGCCCGCCCATGACACATCTCGTCTGATGCCTGGGGGTGCCGCCTGATGGCTCACATGGGGAGGGTGATGACGAACTCCGTGGTGGACAGGCCCACGTCGGAACGCGCCGGGGACCCCGGTGATCCGGTGCGCGAGTCGATGCGGCCGCTACCGGAGATCCTCGCGCTGCCGTTGACGTTGCTCACCGGCCGGCCGCACGCCGGTCAGCGTCCGATCCGGTTCACTGCCGGCCAGCACCTGGTCAACGCCTTCGCGTCCCTGCTCGGCGGCCTTGCGGTCACCGCGGTCGCGCTGCACGCCGGCGGGTGGTACCTGCTGCTCCTGCTGCCGGGCTGGGCGATGACGCTGCACGGCATGCGCAACCTCCGCATGATGATCTTCCACCAGTGCTCGCACGGCAACATGTGGGCGCGGAGCCGTCTTGATACGGCACTCGGCCGCCTGCTCGCCGCGTTGCTGATGATCCAGCAGTTCGACCGCTATCAGGTGGAACACGTCGGCGAGCACCACGCCCGGCATCACATGACACTGCGCGACCCGACTGTTCAAGCGATCCTGCTCAGCCTCGGGCTGCGCCCAGGCATGACCAGGCGGCAGATGTGGCGCAACACCCTGCACAGGCTCGTCTCGCCGAGCTTCCACCTCCGGTTCGGTCTCGCGCGGCTGCGTTCGTACTTCCATTTCGCCGGACCCGGCGAACGCGCCCTGGCCGGTGCCGGCCTGCTGGCCGTGGCGGTGCTGGCCACCTGGTGGCACGCCTGGACCTTCGTGCTGGTCGGCTGGGTCCTGCCGGCGACCCTCTTCTTCCAGGTGAGCAACACGCTGCGGCTGTGCGTCAAGCACACGTTCCCGCCGGCCGGCCGTGCCGACCGGCGCGGACCCGACTACTTCGGCGGCCTCACCAACGCCATCTTCCTCGGCGAGGCCGCGCCTCGCCCGGGTCGGTCCCGGCCTGCCGCCGCCCGCGCGTGGGCCAGATGGCTGTGCCGTATGGCGTTCGTTCACTTTCCGGCCCGATACCTGGTGCTGACCGGCGACACGGTCTGCCATGACTACCACCACCGGCATCCGAAGAGCCGCGACTGGCCCAACTACATCTTCGCCCGGGAACAGGACCACCTGGCAGGACACCGAGGCTGGCCCGCTTACCGGCACGTGTGGGGCATGGTGCCGGCGATCAATCTGGTGTTCGACTCGCTCAGCCGGGCGGACCCGGACGAGTACGACGTCGCCCGACTCCGCGAGGTGAACGAGCGTGAACTGTTCGCTGCCTTCGACGACTGACGGACGCCGGGCCGGAGCGACCTGTCGAGGGTGGGGCGGCCCGCCGCGGGTGGGAGGGGAGAGCTGACGTGACCGGGCGGACCGTATCGCACACCCCGGTGCTGATCCTCGGCGTCGCCGAGAGTGATGCGCACGCGGTGGCGAACCATCTGATCGCGATGTACCTGCGCGAGTCCGGCTTCGAGGTCGTCAACCTCGGTGTGTGCACCCCGCTCACGGAGTTCGCGGACGCGCAGTCAGCGCGGCCCGAAGCCGTCGCGGTACTGATCGGCAGCATCAACGGCCACGCTGCCCAGGACCTGCGCGACTTGCCCGCGCTTCGGGCGGTCGGCCGGCTGACATGCCCGGTGATCGTCGGCGGGAACCTCTCGGTGGGCAGCCGCAAGAGCGGTGACGAGGTACGCCGGCTCACCGAGCTGGGCGTCGACCACGTCCTGCGGGACCTGCACGAGCTGCTGCCGTTGCTCGACACGATCGTGGCATCGCGACCGAGGAGCCCGTCCGGTGCCTGACCTGTTGGAGATGCTCGAACTGTCCGCCGAGGTCGTCACCGGGCTGCCCGACTCGGCGGAGATCACCGCGCGGCTGGCGACCCATCCGGGCCGGCGGCCGGTCGACGCGCTGCGCGCCGCGGACCTCTCGGGCCGGCCGTTCGTCCAACCGCGGTGCGGCGTCGGCGGGCACGAGCAGATGGTCGACCTGCTCCGCGGGCTTGCCCGGACCGGACCGGGAATGCTGTCGGTGACCATCGACTCGTACACCCGGCTGCGGCAGTTCACCGCCGCCGCGCGGGTCCTCCGGGAGCAGCCTGCCGACCTCAACGGCTACCCCCTCGTGGCACACGGCTGGCACCGGGCCCGCGAGCTGGTCGACGCGGTCGACGTCCCGCTGGAGGTGCGGCACGGCTCACCGGACGCACGGGAGCTCTTCGCGGTCAGCGTGGCAGCGGGGATCAGCTCATTCGAAGGCGGCGGAATCAGCTACAACCTGCCCTACTCCAAGGCCGTGCCGCTGGCCGACTCGCTCGCCGCATGGCGCCGGGTGGACGCGGCCTGCGGCCGGCTCGCCCGCGACGGCGTGCTCGTGGACCGGGAACTGTTCGGCACGCTGACCGCGGTGCTGATGCCGCCGTCGATCAGCCTCGCCGTGGCGCTGCTGGAGGCGCGCCTCGCGATCGAGGAGGGTGTCGGCTGCGTGTCGATCGCGTACCCGCAGGGCGGTGAAGCGCACCAGGACATCGCGGCCCTGCGCAGCATCCGGTCGCTGGGACAGCGCTACCTCCCCGCCGGCGTAGAGGTCTATCCGGTGCTGCACGAGTTCATGGGAGTCTTCCCCCGCCGGCAGCCCGAGGCGGACGCGCTCATCCTGTACGGCGGCCTGGTGGCACGGCTCGGCAGGGCGACGAAGGTGGTGTGCAAGACCAACCAGGAGGCGTACGGGATTCCCGACGCGGCGGCGAGCGCACACGGCGTCCGCACCGCCGCGCTGGGCACGAGTGGACTGCTGGACTTCGTCCGGCTCGACGAGGACCGGATCGCCGAGGAACAGCATTGGCTCGAGCGCGAGGTCGCCGAGATCGTCGATCCTGTCCTCGACCGTCCCGACCTGGCCGCCGGGATCGTGGACGCGTTCGCCAAGGGACAACTGGACGTGCCGTTCAGCGCGAGCGTCCACGCGCGGTCGGCGGTCGTGCCGCAACGCGACGGCACCGGCGCGATTCGATACCGCGACGTCGGGCACCTGCCGCTCTCCGCGGCCACCCGGCGCCACCACACGCGCCGCCTCGCCGGTGTCCGGAGCCGCCCGCTCATCGACGTCATCTCGGCCGACGTGAACTACTTCTCCGACGCCCACGCATGGCTGGCATCCGTGTCGGCCGACGAGTAACGACCCACGGAGGCGAGCCAATGATCATCTGTGGTCTCAAGCTGACCCATGACGGCGCGGTCGCGGTTCTCGACGGCGACCGTCTCGTGTTCAGCATGGAGATGGAGAAGCGTGCCAACGGGCGCCGTTACAGTGCGATCGAGGACCTGCGTCACGTGGCCGACATCCTCGCCGACTTCGGCTACACCGTGGACGACGTCGACGAGTGGGTGATCGACGGCTGGGACGGCGACCGGACGCACGTGCTGCACCGTTCCGACGGCGGCGATCCCCTCGTCATCCCGATCGGACCCTATCGCGAGAGCGAGCACGCACCGGACCTGTTGCGGCCCAGCCTGTCCGGCAGCTTCACGATCAGCGGCACACCGCTGCGCTACACCAGCTATCCGCACGCCGCCGGTCACCTGGCCAGCGGGTACGGGTCCAGCCCGTACGCCGTTCGCGGTGAGCCGTCGTTCGTGCTGATCTGGGACGGCGGGCTCTTTCCGATGCTCTACTGGGCCGACCCGGCACACGGGGTGCGATCGCTGGGTCACCTGTTTCCGCTCATCGGCCATGCGTACGCGATCGCCGGGCTGAACTTCGGGCCGCAGCGGGGGGTGTCACAGGCGACCAAGGCCGACGAGCTGTCGATCGCCGGCAAACTCATGGCGTACATCGCCCTGGGCACGGCCCGCCCGGAGGTGCTGAGCATGCTCGCGGAGGCGTTCCACCGGATCTTCGAAAGCGACGCCGAACCGGCGGTGCTCTACCGGAAGTCGGTCGGGGGATACGGCAGCCTCTTCGAGCCGTCCCGGCCGCCGGTGTACGAGCTGTTCGCGAGTCTGCGGGACGGGGTCCGTCCGCTCGGCGTGTCCGACGAGGACGTGCTGGCGAGCATCCACGTGTTCCTCGAACGTCTGCTGGTCGAGCGGATCACCGCGATGGTGGAGCACTGGTCGGCCATGCCGGATTCGCCGGCCGCCGAGGGGCCCTGGAACCTGTGCCTGGTCGGCGGCTGCGCGCTGAACATCAAGTGGAACAGCGCTCTGCGGGCGCTCCCGATCTTCCGCGACGTGTGGGTGCCCCCGTTTCCCAACGACAGCGGTTCTGCGATCGGTGCGGCGGCACTCGGCCTCGCGCAGCACACCGGGCTGGTGCCACTGGCCTGGCAACTGCGGTCCGGGCCCAGGCTCGGGCCGCCGCCCGGCGCGCTGCCGCCCGGCTGGACCGCGGCGCGAACCAGCGCGTCCGGTCTCGCCCAGGTCCTGCACGAGACGGGCGAACCGGTGGTGGTGCTGAACGGACGGGCCGAGCTGGGCCCGCGGGCCCTCGGTGGGCGCAGCATACTTGCGGCTGCCACCTCACCTGCGATGCGGGACCGGCTCAACCGGATGAAGGGCCGGGAGCCGTACCGGCCGGTCGCCCCGGTCTGTCTTGTCGATCGGGCGCCGGAGATCTTCGACCCCGGAGTGCCGGATCCGTACATGCTGTTCGACCACCGGGTGCGGCCGGAGTGGGTGTCGAGGATTCCGGCGGTGGTGCACCTGGACGGCACCGCACGTCTCCAGACGGTGTCCGCCTCGGACGATCCGTTCCTGGCCGAGGTGCTGGAGTGCTATCACCGGCACAGCGGCGTGCCGGTGCTGTGCAACACCAGCGCGAACCTGGCCGGTCGCGGCTTCTTCCCGGATGTGGCGTCGGCGATCGAGTGGGGCCGCGCCGGCCTGGTCTACAGCGAGGGCGTGCTGTACCAGCGGTCGTCCCCGGCCGACGGCGGACCCGACGAACGTGAGCGGTGGTGACGATGCGGCTCAGTCATGAACAGGTTGAGGCATACCATCGGGACGGGTTTCTCACCGTCGAGTCGCTGTTCGACGCGCAAGAGGTCCGGGCGCTCACCGAGGCGTACAGCCGGGACAGCGGAAGGCCCGGTCCGCAGCGGATCGTCGAGGACGGCGGCGAGGCGGTCCGCACGGTGTATGCCTCCCACGAGCGGGAGCCGCTCTTCGCGCGGGTGGTGCGTGATTCCCGCCTGCTGGTGCCCGTCCAGCAGCTACTCACCGAATGCGTCTATGTCTATCAATTCAAGGTGAACGCCAAGCCGGCCTTCGGCGGGGACAAGTGGTCCTGGCACCAGGACTATCCGGCCTGGCGGATCGCGGACGGCCTGCCGGCACCACGGCAGGTGAACATCGGGGTGTTCCTCGACGAAGCGACCGAGTTCAACGGGCCGGTCGTCGTGGTCCCGGGCTCGCACCGGGCGGGGGTCCGCCGGGTCGACCGCCGGCGCGGTGTCCGTTCGGCACAGCACCTGGACCCCGACGACATCGCTCTCACTCGCGAGGATCTTGCCGACCTGGTCCGGGTCCACGGCATGCACGCACTCAAGGGGCCGGCCGGTTCGGCGGTGTTCTTCTCGCCCGAGATCGTGCACGGCTCCGCCCCGAACATCTCACCGGTGCCGCGACGTCTCATGATCGTGACGTACAACGACGTGGCGAACCTGCCGTCGTGGCCGGGTGAACCCCGGCCGGCATACCTGGTCGGGCGTGACACCGAGCCGCTTCGGATCGCCGCCGGCCCGTTGCCGGGCGCGGTCACCGAACGGATCCGGCGCCTGCCTCCCGGCGGCACGCTCACGACCGGGGCAGCGGGCCGACGGACTGTTCGTTAGGTGGCGAGCACGACCTCCCGCGGGCTCGGCACCGGGTTCGCGTACTTCTGGACCGCCACGACCGTCTCGTCGCTGGGAGACGGGATGACCCGGGTAGCCGCACCGCTGCTGGTGTTGTCGACGACCGGCAGCCCGCTGCTGGTCTCCGGGACGATGTTCGCGGCCACGCTGCCGTGGCTGCTCTTCTCACTCGTCAGCGGCGCGCTGGTGGACCGCCTCGACCGGCGCCGCACGATGGTGGCCGTGGACGCGTGCCGAGCCGTCGCGGCCGGTGCGCTGGGCGTCGGCGTGGCGCTGGACCGGGGTGGCGTCTGGCTGCTGTATGCGGCGCTGTTGCTGTTCGGCACCGGCGAGACCCTGTTCCGGGCCGCCGGCCTGTCCATGATGCCCGCACTCGTCCCACCGGACCTGCTGGAGCGCGCCAACGGCCGGCTCGGCGCCGCCCGTACCGTCGCGCATGACATGCTCGCCGGCCCGCTCGGCGGTTTCCTGTTCGCCGCCTCGGCTGCTGCCCCGTTTGTCATCGACGGCGCCTCGTTCGCGGTCAGCGCGGTGTTGCTGGCGATGCTGCCGATGCTGCCAGGGACCTCCGGCCGGGCCGTCGGCCCCCGCACCTCGCCGCCCGGTCACCGGCGTTCGTTGCGGACCGACATCCTCGAAGGTGCTCGCTGGCTGCTGGCACACCGGCTGCTGCGCACCCTGGCGGTGCTGATCGGTCTGCTCAACGTCACCCTGACCGCCGCTCTGGCCATTCTCGCCCTCCTCGCGACCGAGCGACTGGGCCTCGGTTCGGTCGGATACGGCCTGCTGTTCACCGCGCTCGCCGTCGGGGGTCTGGTCGGCTCGCTGTTCGGTGAGTGGTTCGTCCGGCGCTTCACGGCGCGGGTGACCCTGCGGGCGGGGCTGGTGGTCGAGGCCGCGTTCCATCTCTGCCTGGCGGTATCGGACAGCCCCGTCGTCGCGGGGCTGGCACTGGGCGTGTTCGGCATCCACGGTGCACTGTGGACGATCGTGGTGGCGTCGCTGCGGCAGCGGCTCACCCCCGGCTCCATGCTCGGCCGGGTCAACAGCGCGTATCTGTTCCTTGCCGCCGGAGGCAATGCGATCGGCGCGCTGCTCGGCGGTGTGGTCACCGCGACGTTCGGGGTGACGGCGCCGTACTGGATCGGCTTTGTGGTGGCGGTGGCCGTGGCCGCGGCGACCTGGCGCGTCCTGGGCTCGCGGATGCCCACGGCGGATGGCCCCGGCGACGCCGCGCCGGGCGATCCGCACCTGGCCTGACCCGGCCGTCCACCGGCTCGACAGCGACTCGATAGCGGGCGGATAGCTGGACTCGGCACCGTGACCTGCGTCGGGGTCGCGGCGTCGCCGCGATCCGGCCGGTTCGTGGAACAGGGGGCAGCACCATGGACGATGTCACCAGGACGTACCTGCAACAGTGCCGCGCTGGTGACTCCGGGCTGATCGGCGCGGCGGCCGCTGCCCGGCAACGGTTGCCGGAGCGCTTCGCCCTGCGCTGGGGCGAGTGGATGCTGCCCCGGCCGTTGTTCATCGAAGCGGCCGAGATGTTCGGCTTCGCGGACGACCTGGCGGCGCTGTTCCACCTGATGGTGTCGATGCCGGATCGGCTCTTCGCCGGCGACCTCGGCGGCTACTGCGCCGCTGTGGGGATCGACGCCCGGCGGGCGGCCCTGCTGAGCCGGCTGGACGGCCCGCCACCGCTCTACGGCCGCGCCGATGCCTACCACGACGGCACCGGGCTGAGGGTGCTGGAATACAACATCGGCAGCGAACTCGGCGGGATCGACACCGCGGCACTCGCGGCGGCATGGCTCGACGTGGACGCCTTCACCGGCTTCGCCGAGCGGCACCGGCTGGCGTACGAGGACACGGGCCGCCATCTCGCGCAGACGCTGCGGTCCGCGGCGGCCGAGTTGACCGGTGGGGCCGACCCGGTGGTCGCGCTGATCGAGCCGGACAACGGCATGAACGACTATCTGGCCGCGAGCCTGTCCTTCCAGGACATGCTGTGCGGGTTCGGCCTGGAGACGTTGCTCGGTGAGGTCAGCCAGCTGACCGAACGCAAGGGCCGGCTGCACCTGCACGGCCGGCCGGTCGACGTGGTGCTGCGCTATTTCACCGAGGACGAGGTGATCGCCGATCCGGACGGGGAACAGGCGATCGAGCCCGTCATCCGCGCACACCAGGACGGGCGGGTCCTGCTGTGGACCACGCTGAACAGCAAGCTCTACGCGAGCAAGGGATGTCTCGCGCTGCTGGGTGATCCCCGGTGTCGCACTGCGCTCACGGTTGCCGAGCGTGAACTGGTCGATCGGGTGCTGCCGTGGACACGAACGCTGGCCGACGGGCCGGCAGAGGTCGGCGCGGAAACCGTTGATCTGATCGACCACTGCATGCAGGCCCGCAGCGACCTGATTCTCAAGCCCAGCCTGGGCCACAGCGGTGCCGGGATCATCGCCGGGTGGCGCGTCAGCGACACGGTGTGGAAGGAAGCGCTGACCGACCTCGTCGGCAGTGGGTACGTCGTCCAGCAGCGGGTGTCACCGCGCCCGGAGACGATGATCGACCCCGACACCGGACAACCCGAGGTGTGGCACACGACCTGGAGCTCGTTCGTCATGCCGGACGGTTTCGCGGGCACGTCCGCACGGACGCTGATGTTGGACAACGATTCGCAGCTGCGCAGGGTCACCCCGGTTTTTCACCACCCGGCCGCGCTGCTGTGAGCCGTCGCCCCGATTGGAGTCGTGATGAAGTACACCCGGTACTGCCGTTCATTGCTGTCCACGCCCGCTTCGGCGGTTGACCGTTACGAGGCCGGGCTGCGGTCGGGCGCGGACATCTGCCTCGTGGACCTGGAGGATTCGATTCCGCCGGATGAGAAGGCGAATGCCCGGACCCTGGCCGAGGGCTTCTTCACCACGTCCCGTGCGGTGCCGGTGCGCCGCGCCGTCCGTGTCAACGCCATCACCGTGTCCGACGGCCTGAGGGACCTGCTGGCCGTACAGGCGTACCGGGTGAGCCCGGACATCGTCGTGCTGCCGATGGTCGAGTCGCCGCGCGACATCGAGATCGCGGCACGGATCCTCGCCCGCAGCTGTCCCGACGTGGAGCTCATCGCGATCGTCGAGACCCCGCGCGGGTTGACGAACCTCGACCTGATCGCGACGGCGTCGCCGAGGCTGCGGGCGCTGAGCTTCGGCGCCGCCGACTACGCGTTCGCGGCGGGCGCCCGGCTCTCCTGGGAGACGCTGGTGTCGGCGCGGTCACTGGTGGTCAACAGCGCGCGAGCCGCCGGCATCGAGGTGATCGACGCACCCACGTTCGAGGTCGCGGACATCGCGACGCTGCGGGACGAGGCGACGCGGTCACGGGCGCTCGGGTTCAGCGGCAAGGTCGCGATCCATCCCCGGCAGGTCCCGGTCATCAACGAGATGTACTCACCGGACGCCGGCACGCTGGAGCATGCCAGACGGGTGGTGGCGGCCGGATCGGAAGGCGGCCGGCGGATCGCGGTCGTCGACGGCGCGATGGTCGGCACGCCGTTCTTCGAGGCATCGCAGCAACTCATCGACGAGTTCGACACCGCCGGTGGGCCGGCGATGTCGACGCCAACAAGGAGAGGCACATGAGCACCGATGTCAACGCCCCGCCGAACTTCGTCGGCCCGCGCCGGTACCGCAACGGCGAGAAGATGCTCCGCGTGTCCGACCCGGTCTGGCAGGCAGCCGCCGACAACGGGCTGATCGGCCTCCGCGTCGCCGGCACCTCCAACAATCGGCTGGTCGTGAGCGAGACAGGGCACGAGTTCGTCAGCCTGTGCTCCAGTGCCTACCTCGGGCTGAACTTCCACCCGAAGGTGGTGGCCGGTGCCGTCGAAAGCCTGCGCCAGACGGGCACGACAGGATTGATGGTGTCCAACACCCGCATCCGGCACGAGGTGCTCGGCCGGCTGGAGGACGAGCTGGCCGAGTTGTTCAGGGCTCGGGTGCTCACCGGGGTGTCGTGCACCGCGTTGACGTTCGGCATCCTGCCGCTGCTGGCGTCCGGCCACCTGGCCCCCGGGGGACCTCGAGTCATGGTGTTCGACCGGTTCGCGCACCTTTCGATGGCGTACGTCAAGCCGATCGTGGCCGACGAGACCACAGTGCTCACCTCGCCCCACAACGACCTCGACTTCCTGGAGGACGTCTGCCGCAAGTACCCGAGTGTGGCGTACGTGGCCGACGGCGCCTACTCGATGGGCGGCGCGGCCGCCCTGGAGGGCCTGCGTGAGCTGCAGGACCGGTATGGCCTCTTCCTCTACCTGGACGACTCCCACTCGCTGTCCATCACCGGCGAGCACGGCGAGGGCTTCGTACGGTCACGAATGGACCTGAATCCGCTGACCATCGTCGTGTCCACGCTGCACAAGGGGTTCGGTGCCAACGGAGGCATCGCGATGCTCGGCCGGCCCGAGTGGTTCGACTTCATGCAACGACACGCCGGTCCCGTGGGATGGTCGCAGAACATGGAGGTCCCCGACGTCGGTGCCGCCCTGGCCAGTGCCGAGATCCACCGCTCACCGGAGCTGGGCGAGCTGCAGCGCCGCCTCCAAGCCAACATCGACTACTTCGACCGCCGTCTGCCCACGTCGTTCGCGGGCAACGGCCTGCCGGTGCGGGTGATCCGCATCGGTGACGCCGACCGTGCCGTCGCGGCCTCGGCTGAGCTGTTCCGGCGGGGGTTCTACAGCTCGGCGGTGTTCTTCCCGATCGTGCCGCACGGCGAGGCGGGACTCCGGGTGATGATCCGCGCCGACATCGGCGAGGAACAGCTCGGCCGGTTCATCGACAACGTCAAGGAGCTGACCGATGCGGACTGATGCCCGTGCGGACGACGCCCCCGCCGACGCCCCCGCGGCCATCAGCGGATATCGGACCGTGGGCGTGCAGCGGTACCGCGAAACGGTCGGGTTCTTCTACGACGACCTGACCGTCGGCGACGTGTTCGAGCATCGGCCGGGGCGGACCATCACCGAGATGGACAACGTGCTCATCAGCATGCTCGGCATGAACGCGGCACCACTGCACATCGACGCCGCATACGCGGAGCAGACGCGCTGGGGAAAGCCGATCGTGTCGAGCCTGGTCACGCTCGCCGTCGTCGGCGGCATGTCCGCGCGCAGCACCAGCGGCCTCGCGGTGGCCAATCTCGGCGTGGACCACATACGGCTGACGATGCCGGTGTTCGCGGGAGACACGCTCTACGCGACCAGTGAGATCCTGGGCAAGCGGCTCTCCAGGAGCCATCCCGGGCACGGCATCGTCACCTGCCGCACCGTCGGAACGAAGTCGACCGGCGAGGAAGTGCTCAGCCTCGAGCGCACGTTTCTCCTGCCGACGCGGGATGCCGGCCTGCCCGGACAGGTTCCGTACTGAACCGTTCGTCAGGCCGGCTGTGCCGGGCGTCCGCCGGACAGGCGCCGCAGCTCCTGGTCGCGGAGGGCGGAGCGGCGCACCTTGCCGGCGTCGTCGCGCACGGGTGCGTCGGTGTACCGGAACGACCGCGGAATCTTGTAGCGCACCAACCGGTCGGCCAGGAACCCGCGCAGCTCGTCGTCGGTGACGGCGGACCCGGCCTGGACCACGGCGTGCACACGCTGTCCGAGGTCGTCGTCGGGCAGCCCGATGACGGCGCAGCTGACGACGGCCGGGTGGGCCAGAAGTGCTGCCTCCACCTCGGCGGGATACACGTTGGATCCCCCGGTGATGATCAGGTCGGTGCGGCGGTCGGCGAGGTAGAGGTAGCCGTCGGCGTCCAGCCGGCCCAGGTCTCCGACCGACTCCCAGCCGTCGCGGCTGCGGGGTTCGGCGCCGATGTACCGGTACGTGGACGGCATGCCCTCACCGGTGCGCGTGAAGAGCTCGCCGACCTGACCCGGCGGTACCGCTGCGCCGTCCGCATCCAGGATGCGCAGCTCGCCGCGGATCGGCCGGCCCACCGAGCCGCGGTGGCGTAGCCACTCGTCGCCGTCGAGCAAGGTGATGAGCTGGCCCTCGGTGGTGGCGTACATCTCCTTCACGTTGGCGGCGCCGACCAGGGAGAACCAGACCTCCTTGAGCCAGGGCGGACAGGGTGCGGCGCCGTGGAACACCTGGCGCAGCGAGCTGAGGTCGTAGCGGCCGGGGGCGGCCTCGATCTCCCGCCAGATCCGCACCATCATGGTCGGGACGAGGCCGACCCAGTCGACGCGGTGCCGTTCGATCGCCGTGAGCGCGGCGACGGGGTCGAACCTCGGCAGCACGACCAGGTGCTGGCCCGCGAAGAGTCCGTACATCGAGAAGTTGAACGGCGCGTTGTGATACAGCGGGCCGGGGACGAGTTGGACGCCGTGGTCGTGCTGCCCGAGCAGGTCGGCGATCTCGGTGGGCACGATCGCGCCGGGCAGCTCGGACACGATGAGCTTCGGCCGGCCGGTGCTGCCGCCCGAGGTCGGCGCCTTCCACGCCGGCGGCACCCGGTCCGGCTCGATCGGGGCGTCGCTCAGGCCGGGGTCCGGTCGGTATCCGGCGGGGACGGTGGGGCGGTCGCCGTGGCTGCCGGGTGTGACCCCGACAATGAGCGACGGGTCGGCGAGCTCGACGATGGCGCTGCGCTCCCGGCCGGGCAACTGCGGTGACACGAGCTGGGGAATCGCCCCGAGCTTCCACAGGGCGAAGGTCGCGGCGTAGAACTCCACGCCGTTGGGCAGCGCCGTGGTGACGAAGTCGCCGGGGCGCACGCCCAGCGACTCGTACGCCCGGGCCAGCCGGTTCGCCCGTGATTCGAGCTCGGACCTGGTCACGGTCTCGTCCCCGCAGGTCACGATGGGGTGGTCCGGCTCGGCCGCGGCCAGGTTGGTGAGGATGCGGCCGAGCGGGACGGTGGTCGTGGCCGTCACGACGGGCCCGCCGTCCCGCGCGACCGCACACGGTCGAACAGCGCGGGTGCCACGACCGTGCCGTGGACCTGCATGTTGTGGCTGTGGGCGAGCTGGTGCAGGCCGAACGCGGTCTGGATCGCCTGCGGCCGGCCCTGGGCGTCCTGTGCGGCGTTGACGGACAGCTTCGCGAGTTTCAGCGCGAACAGCGGCTGGGCGGCGATCTGTTCGGCCAGTGCCAATGTCGTGCTCGTCAGTTCCTCCCGGGGCACGACGCGGTTGACCATGCCGATCCGCTCGGCGTCGCGGGCCGACAGCGCGCCGCCGGTGAAGAGCAGTTCCTTGGCCTTGCGGACGCCGAACTCCCAGGGGTGGTTGAAGAACTCGACGCCGTTGGCGCCGCCCTCGACGACGTTGTCGAGAAACTCCGCGTCCTCGCTGGCGATGATGAGGTCGCAGGGCCAGACCAGCATCAGGCCGCCGGCGACGACCTTGCCGTGGACCTCGGCGATGGTGGGCTTGGGGATGTTGCGCCACCGTTCGGAGAAGCCGAGGTAGATCTCCTCCTCGCGGGCCATCAGCCCCTCGGCGCCCGGGCCGTGGAAGCGCGACGAGGTGCCGACCGTGCGGTGGCGGTCGAGCGCGCCGAACGGGTCGTCCTCGCGCAGGTCGTGCCCGGCGGAGAAGTGCGGGCCGTCGGCGGCGAGCACGATCACCGAGATCTCGTCGTCGTGAGCCGCCCGGTCGAACGCGTCGTTGAGCGCGTAGAGCAGGTCGGTGTCCTGCGCGTTGCGCCGCTCGGGCCGGGTGAGCGTGATCCGCCCGACCTTCGGGATCGGTACCTCGTAGCGGATGAGTGCCATCAGCGGTGTCCCTCCCACAGTCGCAGTTCCGCGCCGTCGGGGTCGATGAGGACGTCGACGGCCCCGTTCCCGTCGATGCGGCCGGTCGCGCGGACGTCCGGGTCGTACGGCGCCCAGCCGGGGTCGCCGCCGGCGACGAAGCGGACCCATGCGGCGTGCGTCGCGTCCGCCACCTGCTGCGGTGGGTTGGGGCCGATCAGCTTCGTCAGGTCAGGCGCGGTGATCGTGTCGAACACGAACGGGAACTCGACGCCGTGCGCCGCGCCGAAGCGCCCGTCGTAGCTCGGTGAGCGCCAGTCGAAGCGGTACATCCAGGTGGCGGCGGCCGCGCCGGCGCGGGCTTCGGCCACCCTTACCGCCGGCACGCGGAAGAACCAGTCGGTCACGATCGCGGCGAGCAGGTCCCCAGGGCCGGCGTCCGGCCGGGCGGCACGGTAGGCGGCGACGGTGGGCCCGGGCGGCGGGCCGTAGCCCGCGGTCGCCGCGTGCAGCGCCGCCTCGTCGATGAGGTCGATGGAGTCCGAGGCGACCAGCATGAGCCTGGCCTCCTCCAGGTTGGAGCCGATGAGCAGCGGCACATCGCCGCTCGCCCCGCCGCGGATCGCGTCGAGCGGATGCCGGGGCAGGACGTCGCCGTCGACGACCGGCGCGAACGGGAGCAGACTCTGCACCAGCGCGCCCCACTTCGCGGGGTCGCCGGCGGTCTGCACCTCGTTGAGCAGCGCACGGGAGGCGACCACGATCTTGTCCGGGTCGAGCCCGGCGAAGGCCTCGCGGGTGGGCGCGATGTCCAGCGCCTCGGCGAGGTGCTTCGCCACCAGCAGCGCGGTCTGCGGTGCGAGGGTGTTCGCCGCGGCGCCGCTCTGGGCGATCGCGCGCTGGAACAGCCCGGCCGCGCGGGGCACGGCCAACAGCGCGACGACGCTCATCGCGCCGGCCGACTCGCCGCCGATCGTGACCTGGGCCGGGTCGCCGCCGAACGCGGCGATGTTGTCCTGGACCCACCGCAGCGCCGCGATCTGGTCGAGCAGGCCGAGGTTCGCCATCTCAGGGCCGGTGTAGAGGAAGCCCTCGGCGCCGAGGCGGTAGTTCACGGACACGAGCACGACGCCGTTGCGGGCGAAGGCGGTGCCGTCGTACGCCGCCACGGCGTTGGAGCCGTTGGTGAACGCTCCGCCGTGGAACCAGACGAACACCGGCAGGCCGGACGCGCCGGGGTCCGGCGTCCACACGTTGAGGTTGAGGCATTCGTCGCCGGGAATGATCGGTTCCGGGAAGAGGCCGACGTACTGCGGGATGTAGTCGGCCCGGGTCGCGGTCGGTCCGTAGTCGAGGGCGTCCCGGACGCCGTCCCATGGGGCCGGTGGCTGTGGCGGGAGCATGCGGCGCGGGCCGAACGGCGCCGCCGCGAACGGCACACCGAGAAAGGCTGTGACGCCTCCGGAGCGGCGGCCGCGGAGCGTGCCCTGCGCCACCCTGACGGCGGTGGCGTCTGGTTGCAACGAAGTGGCCATAGCGTTTCTCCTTTGAAACATTCAAGCCGGGGTGTTGCATCAGCGTGTCGCCGGGACTTCCTGCATGTCAAGAGCAACGTAGTCGTCCAGAATTCTCATTTGTGCAACACAACAGGCCGCATGTTGCACGCGGGTGTCGCGCCGGGTAACGTGCGGTCCGTGCCCAGCCGCACCCCGTTGCAGATCCAGTTGGCGGACGGCGATCGACGACCGACGGCCCTGGACGCGTTCCGCCTCGCCCGCGCCGACTTCCTCGCCGGCCGGCGGCTCGACATCCAGGCGCTGGCCCAGCGGCTCGGCGTCAATCGCGTCACGCTGCACCGCTGGGTCGGCACCCGGGAACAGTTGCTCGTCGAGGTCATCTGGTCGCTGACCGAGCAGACGCTCGAGGAGGAGTGGGTGCGGCTGCGGTCGCGGCCCGGCCCGCGTGTGCCGGAGCTGGTCGGCCGGTTCCTGCACGCCTGCTGGAGCCAGCCCGGCGCCCGCCGGCATCTCGAACAGGACAACGACATGATGATGCGGCTGCTCACCCTCACGACGCACGGCTTCCAGCCCAGACTGATCGCCCTGCTGCGGGGGAAGCTCGCCGACGACATCGCGACCGGCCGGATCACCACACCGCTGCCGCTGGATGAGCTCGCCTATGCGACGCTGCGCATCGCCGAGTCCTTCCACTACCGCCCGACGATCACCGGCGAACCCGCCGACCCTGACGGCGCCACCCGGGTGCTCGGCGCGCTCCTGCGCCCGTAGCCGGGAAACCCTCACGCCGCCGGATCGACGGCGAGCTCACCGCCTGTCGCGGCGGCGGCACTTTTGCCGTCCGGCCGTCCTGCGCGGCAACGCGCATCGGCTCAAAGCCCTGGCCGATCGGCTCACCTCTCCAGCGAGCGCAGGTGCGCCAGGATCTTCTCGCTCGCGTGTGTGAACGCTTCGAGCTCTTCCGGCGTCAGCGCCTGCACAATGGCCTCGCGGATGTGCCGGCCGCGCGCCGGCCGCGCGGCGAGGATGGCGGCGCGGCCGTCGGGCTCCAGTTCGACGGTGATGCCTCGCGGCTTGTCGTCGGTCTGGCGGCGACGGATCATGCCACGTGCCTCCAGGCGGTCCAGGTGCCGGTGGAGCCGAGGCTTGTCGAAGTCGATGCGGGCCGCGAGTTCATAGGCTCGAAGCTGCTCCGGCTCGGCGTTCAGGATCGACACGAGGACCCGGAAGTCCGCCTCGGACAGTCGGGACGCGCTCGATCGCCGCACGGCCGGTCGGGAGGTCTGACGTGACCCACCTGCTCTCGATCGACGGCCTGACGGTCCAGGCCTCGACGCGGCACGACCGGGTGAGCCTCGTCGAGGATGTCAGCCTGCAGATCCGGTCAGGCGAGACGTTGTGCCTGATCGGTGAGTCCGGTAGTGGCAAGACAGTCACTGCCAAGGCGATCATGCGACTGACCGACTTCGAGGGTCTGGAGATCACCGCTGGCGAGATCACGCTCGATGGCCAGAACATCACCCGACTGCACCGGCGCGATCTGCAGCGGATTCGCGGGCGGAAGGTGGCGATGGTGTTCCAGGAGCCACTGGCGGCATTCGATCCGCTGTTCTCCATAGGTTCTCAGCTCACCGAGGTCGTCGCCGCTCACGACGGCGAGCGTCTCGATCGCCGGCAGCGGTGGGAACACGTGACCCGCCTGCTCGAACGCGTCGGCATCCCGGACCCGCAACTGCGCATGAAGCAATTGCCGAGTGAACTCTCCGGGGGGACACTGCAGCGGGCGATGATCGCAATGGCGCTGGCCGGCGGCCCGGACCTACTGATCGCGGACGAGCCGACCACCGCGCTCGACACCACCGTCCAGGCGCAGGTGCTGCACCTGCTGAAGAGCCTTCAGGCGGAGTTCGGGATGTCGATCCTGCTCATCACCCACGACATGGGCATCGCGGCGCAGCTCGCCGACCGCATTGCGGTGATGTACGCGGGCCGCGTCGTCGAGCACTCGGACACCGTCGGCCTGTTTCGCGCCCCACAGCACCCGTACACCGCCGCGCTGCTCCGGTCGGTCACGAGCCTGGACAGCAACCGGAACACGCCCCTGCTCGCCATCGACGGCTCGACTCCGAGCCCGCTCGCGCCACCCTCCGGATGCCGCTTCCACCCGCGTTGCCCGGTCGCAACGGATGAGTGCCGGACCGCAGTCCCGCCGCTGCGCGACCTCGGCGGCCGATCGGTCGCCTGCTGGCACACACAGCAACTTGTCGCCATGCTTCGGCGCGACGGTGACGCCCCCGACCGAGTGGCCACCACGAGCCGCGCCGCGAGGCCGTCCGAGGCGCTCATCGAAGTGCGGGAGCTCACCAGGACCTATTCCCGAGCAGGCAGGCCCGTCCACGCCGTCGACGGTGTCACCCTCCAGATCCGCCGCGGGGAGACCCTCGGCCTGGTGGGCGAGTCCGGCAGCGGCAAATCGACGCTGGGACGACTGATCACGCGCCTGGAGAGTCCGGACGCAGGGCGGATCCTCTATGCCGGACAGGACCTGACCGCCCTGCGAGAGCGGGAACTGAAGGCAGTCCGCAGGCACCTCCAGACCGTCTTCCAGGATCCGTACGGATCGATGAACCCGCGCTGGCGGGTCGGTGAAATCGTCAGCGAGCCGCTGGCCATTCATACCCCGGCAACCCGCAGGCAGCGCCGGACCCGGGCCGGCGAACTCCTGGAGACCGTGGGCTTGCCCGCGGCGTGGATCGACCGTTTCCCGCACCAGTTGTCCGGGGGCCAGCGGCAGCGGGTCGGCCTCGCGAGAGCGATCGCGCTCGACCCGGCCTTCATCGTCGCCGACGAGGCTGTCTCAGCCCTCGACGTCTCCGTCCAGGCCCAGATCGTGAACCTGATGCAGAACCTGCAACGGCAACTCGGGCTTACCTACCTGTTCATCGCCCACGGCCTGCATACCGTGCGACACATCTCCGATCGCGTCGCCGTCATGTACTTCGGCCGGATCGTCGAGCTCGCGGCGGCCGAGGAACTGTTCGCGCATCCCGCGCACCATTACACAAGACAGTTGATCGCCGCGACCCCGTGGCCCGATCCCGAACGACAGGCGGCCGCGAGCCCGGCCGTCGCCGCTGTGGGCCGCACCGCGCCGCCGGATTCCACCGTCAAGGGCTGCCGGTTCGCCCCGCTCTGCCCAGCGGTCTCGGGCCGGTGCTCAACAGAACGACCCGAACTCGCGCCGACCGCCGAAGGGCATCTCGTCGCGTGCCACCACCCACTCCACCGCGCCGTTGGCCTGAGCCTGCGACGTTGACCGCCCAATCGGACCGAACGGGGCGGCACGTCGGCTACCGTCAGCCACCGTGTTCGTCACCAGGTGATCTCGGTCGCTAATCCCTAGTAAGCCTATAGGTTTACCTGTTATTGTCGCGTCGTGTTCCAGGCAGCCCACCGCCTCGTCAGCCGGCTTTACCTCGACCTGTGTCGCCATGCCGGCTCCCGGGGTCGCTGTTCCTCCTGAGCCCCGTCTCACAGCGCGTCTCCGCGCGTCGCGGCCACGACGCCGAGGAGACCGCCTGCCCCGATCGCGTCCCGCAGTGCCGGTACGACGGCGGCCGCGTCCGCCCGTCACCACTCCCTCCGGTCGGTACACCGCCGTGCCTTCCTCCCGCACCGCGCTGAAAGGTCTCCCACCGTGGCCACAAACGAATCAACATTGGTCGGCGACGTCCAGTCGCCCAGCGCCAGCGACAGCGGTGAGCTTCCGACCGGCGCCGTCTCCGGCCTGGGCGTCTTCGGTCAAGGCCTGGCGGCCGCCGCTCCGAGTGTCGCGATCGCGAGCGTTCCCGGCTCGCTGTTCCTGGTCGCCGGCAAGGGCGCCTTCTGGGCGGCGATCATCGGCGGAGCCCTCGTCTACCTCATCGCCGCTCTGATCGCGTTCCAGGCCCGGCGGACGGTCTCGTCCGGCTCGCTGGGCACGTACGCCGGCAACGGCCTCGGTCCGGTGGCCGCGTTCGTCACCGGCTGGGCCCTGATCCTCGGGTACATCGGCTTCGCGGCCGCCGGCGTGCTCGGGGCCGTGTTGTACTTCAACTCGTTCCTCCAGGAGATCGGCCTGCACACCGACCACGTGGCGGTCAAGGTGCTCCTGCTGGTCATCGCCTCGGCGGCGGCGTTCTACATCCCGTTCCGCGGCGTCAGCGTGTCGGTCAAGCTGGGGCTCGGATTCGAGATCGTGTCGCTGGTGGCGATCTTCGTCATCCTGATCGCCGCCTACATCCAATACGGGCCGCATCTCGATGCCGAGCAGTTCAGCCTGCACCACCTGGGCGCCAGCACCACCCTCATCGCCGCGGTCACCGCCGTCGGATCGTACGCCGGCTTCGAGAGCATCGCCTCCCTCGGGCACGAGGCGCGCGACGCCCACCGCAACGTTCCCCGGGCGATCCTGCGACTGGTCATCATCCTGTCCGCTCTCTACCTGGTCGCCACGTATCCGGAGATCCTCGGCTTCCAGGGCCCGAGGAAGCTCGACGCCGACAGCACGCCGCTGCCGGTCGTGGCGGAGAACGCGGGCGTCCACTGGGTCACCTACGCCGTCACGCTCTCGCTCGGCACGGCGATGATCGTGTTCTCGGCCGCCGTGATCAACTCCGGCGCGCGCAGCCTCTTCACGCTGGCCCGCGAGCACGCCCTGCCCCGTTCGCTCGGCCGGGTCCACGCCGCCTTCCGCACACCGCACGTCGCGATCACGTTCGTCAGCGTCGTCGGATTTGTCATCGGCCTGATCGGAACGGTGAACTCGGTCGGCCGGTTCCAGTGGGACGTCTACGTCGGCATCGTCTCCAGCTACGCATACCTGTTCGCCTACCTACTGGTCGCCATCGCGACGCCGCTGTGGCTGCGCAAGATCAAGGCACTGACGCCGGGAGCCGTCGTGGTGGCGGTACTCGCGGCACTCGGCATCCTCTACGTGATCTACAAGAACCTCGTCCCGGTCCCGGCCGGCGCCTACCGGTACCTGCCGTACGTATTCCTCGCACTGCTGCTGGTCGGCCTGCTCCGCTTCCTGCACCTGCGGGCCACCCGGCCGCAGGTCGCCGCCCGGGTGGGCTCCATACAGACGCTGTCGGACGCCGAGCAGGAGCGACTCGCCGAGCTCGGCCTTCTCGACGCCGTGACCGGCGGCCATCGCGCCGACCGCGCGGTGGACGACCTCGGCAGCGGCTCCTCGCGCTGACCCCCGGACGGGCGCGGCGCGACCGTGCCGCGCCCGCCGGCCCGCGACCACCCCGGCCAACAGGCCACCTGGCACTGAACCACCGATCCACCGAGTTCGAGGACCACGACATGCCGTTCTTCACCAGCTCCGACACACGCCTCTACTACCGCGCATGGGAGGTGGACCGGCCGGTTGCCGCGTTCGTCTTCCTGCACGGCGGCGGGGAACACTCCGGTCAGTTCAGCCGGCTCGCCTCGCGCCTCAACGCCGCCGGTATCGACGTCCACGCCATCGACCACCGAGGCCACGGCATCTCCGACGGGGAGCGCGGGGTGGTCCGATCGCTCGACGTGCTCGCACGGGACGCGTCCACCCTGGTCGACCTCGTCCGCGAGCGCCGGCCCGGGCTGCCGCTCGTGATCGGCGGCCACTCGCTGGGCGGCTGGGTCACGGCCGCGGTCATCACCGGCGATCCGGCGCCCTTCGCGGGCGCGGTGCTCACCGGGGCCAGCCTGCGCGGGCGTACGGCGCTCGACGGGCCGCCGCCGGGGGAGAGCTTCACGTTCGACACGTCGGTGCTGGCCGCCGACCCGGACTATCTCGAGGAGCTCACCAAGGATCCCCTTGTCCAGCTGGTGCTTCCCGAGCCCGAGGTCACCGCGGCGGCCCTCGCCGGTGCGGCGGACGAACTCGCCACGACCTTCGTCAACGTGACGCTGCCCGTGCTGTTCGTCAACGGCACCAGGGACGCGCTGGCCTCGATCGAGGACGCGCGGCACTGGCACGGCACGCTCGCGAACGCCCGCCTGGTGGAGATCCCCGACGGCCTGCACAACGTGCTCAACGACGTCGACCACGTGCGGGCCATCGACGCGGTGCGCGACTTCGTTCTCGATGTCACCGCCGCGCGCCCGGCCGTGGCGGGTGCTTGAGCCATGCCGATCCATCTGCACTGGTACCTGCCCACCAACGGCGACAACCGCGACATCGTCGGCTCCGGCGACGGCTCGCAGAAGACGCTGGCCGCCGTGCGCTCCGGATTCCGGCCACCGTCGATCGAATACCTCGGCGGCATCGCGCGAGCCGCCGAACAGCTCGGCTTCGAAGCGGTCCTCACCCCGACGGGCACGTGGTGCGAGGACGCCTGGATCACCACTGCGGCGCTGGCCGGTGTCACCACCCGGCTGAAATTCCTGGTCGCGTTCCGCCCCGGCCTCATCTCACCGACCCTGGCCGCCCACCAGGCGGCGACCTTCCAGCGGATCTCGGGCGGGCGGCTGTTGCTCAACGTCGTCACCGGCGGCGACTCCGCGGAACAGCGCCGCTTCGGCGACCATCTGGATCATGACCAGCGGTATGCCCGGACCGAGGAGTTCCTCACCGTCCTGCGCGGCGTGAGCGACGCCGCCGAGCCGTTCGACTTCCACGGCGCGCACTTCGACATCGAGCAGGCCTCGATCCCGTTCGCGCCGTACGCCCCGCCGGCGATCTTCTTCGGCGGTGCCAGCCCGGCGGCGGAAGCGGTGGCGGCGCGGACGGTCGACACCTATCTCGCCTGGGGTGAGACACCCGCACAGATCGCGGAGCGGCTCGCCCGCATGCGCAAGCTCGCCGAGGAGGCCGGGCGGACGCTGTCGTTCGGCATCCGCTTCCACGTGCTCAGCCGCGACACCTCGGCGCAGGCGTGGGCCGAGGCGGACCGGTTGCTGGAGCGGATCGACAGCTCACGCATCGAGCAGACCCAGCGGACCCTGGCGGCCAGCGAGTCCGTCGGCCAGCGGCGGATGCTCGCGCTGCACGGCGGCGACCGGCGCAACCTCGAGATCTACCCCAATGTCTGGGCCGGCTACGGCCTGGTCCGCGGCGGGGCCGGCACGGCGATCGTCGGCAGCCACGAGGAGGTCGCCGATCGGATCGCCGAATACCACGACCTCGGCATCGACCACTTCATCCTCTCCGGGCAGCCGCATCTGGAGGAGGCCTACTACTTCGCTGAGGGCGCCGCCGCCGAGCTTCGCAGCCGCGGCCTGGTCGCCCCTCACCCCAACCGGAATGGAGCAGCAGCATGACCAAGCCCACGATCGCGAGCTCGACCTCACCGCTGTTCGTGAAGGCCGAACCCTCGGCGTACTTCAGCGACGAGGACTACCAACGCTTCCACGACCGCGCCGCGGGCTACGACCGGGAGAACCGGTTCTTCGCCGAGGACTTCGAGGACCTGCGTGCGCGGGGGTATCTGCGGGCGGCCGTCCCGGCCGAGCTCGGCGGCGGCGGGCTCAGCCTCACCGCCGTGTCGCGCGAGCAGCGGCGGCTGGCCTACTGGGCGCCGGCGACCGCGCTCGCGGTCAACATGCACCTGTACTGGACCGGTCCGGCCACGGCGCTGACCGGCACGGGGGTCGAGGACCTGGGCTGGCTGCTGCGCGCCGTCGCGGACGGCCAGGTGCTGGCCGCCGGGCACGGCGAGCGGGGCAACGACCTGGGCCTCGACGACTCCGTCACCGCGGCGGTCCCGCAGCCCGACGGGTCCTACGTGGTGACCGGCCGCAAGACGTTCACCTCGCTCTCCCCGGTGTGGGACAAGCTCGGCATCCACGCGCGTGACGACTCCGATCCCGAGCACCCGCGCATCGTGCACCTGTTCGTCGATCGCGACGCGGCCGGCGTCTCGACCGAGAAGACCTGGGACGCGCTCGGGGTCCGGGCCACCGCCAGCGACGACACGCTGCTCGACGGCGTCCGCGTCCCGGCCGACCAGGTCGTCGGGGTGCATGAGATCGGGCAGGCCTACCCGCCGTACGTCGCCGGGATCTTCCAGTGGTACCTGCCGCTGGTCGCCAACGTGTACTTCGGGATCGCCCGCCGGGCGCTGGACCTCGCCGAGCTGACGGCACAGGACCGCAAGTCGCTGGCCCTGCCGGGCAAGACGCACGCCGACAAGCCGGCCGTCCAGCGGCAGCTGGCCCAGGGCGAGATCCTGCTGGACGCCGTGTGGTCACTGCTGGAGCGGGCCACCGCCGACCTCGACGCCGGGGTCGACCACGGCGACTGGTGGACCTCGCGGCTGTTCGCCGTCAAGGAGTTCGCCGTCACCACCGCCCGCCAGGTGGTGGACATCGCCGTCCAGGTCGTGGGCGCCGCGTCGGTGAGCCGGACGAACGAGCTCGAGCGGCTCTACCGCGACGTGCGCACCGGGAGCCTGCACCCGCCGAACACCGACGTCGTCCTCGACGTCATCGGCCGCACCGCGGTTCACCGGCTCCCGTGATCCCGGCCGTCCGCGCTTGCCGAGAGGAAGACGACTCATGAGCATCGAGGTCAGGCCGCTGACCACCCCGGACGAGGTCAACGCCGGATTCCGGGTCTTTCTGCGGGCGATGATCGGACTGCCGTTGCGTGACCTCGACGCCACGGAAGTGACCGAACCCGGCCGTTACCTCGGCGCGCTGGACGGCGACGAGATCGTCGGCAGCGCCGATTCGTACACCAGCTGGCTGGTCGTCCCGGGCGGCGCCCGGGTCCCGCACGCCGCCGTCACCCACGTCGGTGTCCTGCCGACGCACCGGCGCCGGGGCATCGTCAGCGAGCTCATCGCCCGGCAGTTGCGGGACGTCGCGGCCGGCGGCGAGTTCGTCGCCTCGCTGTGCGCCTCGGAGGCCGTCATCTACGAGCGCTTCGGCTACGGCGTCGCCACCTCGGCCCACTCCGCCCGGGTCAGCGTGAAGCGGGCGACGCTGCGCGCGGAGGTCCCGCCGGGCGGCTCCGTGCGGCTGGTCGACCGGTCGGTCACGTCGGAACTGCTCGACGGCATCTACGCGCAGGCGGCCTGGACCGGCGCCATCCGCCGGCCCGACGGCTGGTGGCGGCTCCAGCAGGTGCTGCGCGAGGCCGACCCGGTGACCCACTACGTGGTCGTGCACAGCACGGACGGCACCGACGACGGATACGTGATCTACCGCCCGGAGAACATCGGCGGCTGGTTCACCAGCCCCGAGAAGACCGTGACGGTCACGGACTTCGTGGCGCTGACCGACAGCGCCCGGGCGGGCCTGTGGCGTCACCTGTTCTCGCTCGACCTGGTGGACGTCGTGGCCTTCGACTCGCTGGCACTGGACGATGCGCTGCCGCTCGCAGTCGTCGACCGCCGATCGGTCACCTTGGGCTCTCCGCACGACGAGACGTGGCTGCGGCTGGTCGACGTCGAGGCGGCGCTTCGGGCACGCAGCTTCGGGGACGAGGACGCCGTCGTGCTCGGCGTGCGGGACGCGCTGCTGCCCACCAACGACGGCAACTACGAGATCGGCCCGAAGCTGGTGTCGCGCACCAGCGCCGCGCCCGATCTGACCGTCGACGTGGCCACCTTGGCCGCTGCCTATCTCGGTGGCACCAGGTGGCGCCGCCTGGCCGCGGCCGGCCGGGTCGCCGTCCACTCGCCGGAGGCGGTACGCCGCATCGACGCGCTCTTCGCGGTCGACTCGCAGCCGTTCGCCGGCACCGTTTTCTAGGAGCTGCCATGAAACGTGACTCGTTGATCCTCTCGGCGTTCACCATGTCGACGGTGTCGCACGGGAATGCCGGCCTCTGGCGTCATCCGGACGACCGGACCGCCGACTACACCACCCTGTCGTACTGGGTCGATCTGGCGCGGCGGCTTGAGGCCGGCGGCTTCGATCTGCTGTTCATCGCCGACGCCGTGGGACAGCTGGACGTCTACGGCGGCAACGCCCGGGCGGCGCTGGCGCATGGTGTGCAGACGCCGGTGACCGACCCGTTGCTGGCGGTCTCGGCGATGGCGGCGGCGACCGAGCGCCTCGGCTTCGGGGTCACCGTCTCGACGACCTACGAGCAGCCGTATCTGCTGGCGCGCAAGTTCAGCACCCTCGACCACCTCACCGGCGGCCGCATCGGGTGGAACATCGTCACCTCGCTGCTGGACAGCGCGGCGCGCAACATCATCGCCCGCGACCGGCAGATCAGCCACGACGAGCGGTATGCGATCGCGCAGGAGTTCCTCGAGGTCACCTACAAGCTCTGGGAAGGGTCGTGGGAGGACGGGGCCGTGCTGCGCGACCGGGTGGGTGGCATCTTCACCGATCCGGACAAGGTGCACGACATCGGCCACGCCGGCCGGTACTTCTCGGTCCCCGGCGCCCATCTCGTCGAGCCGTCACCGCAGCGCACGCCCCTGCTGCTCCAGGCCGGCACCTCGCCGGCGGGGAGGGCCTTCGCCGCCCGCAACGCCGAACTGGTCTTCCTCGCCGACCCCCGCCCGGAGGTGCTGCGGCGCAACATCGCCGACATCCGAAGCCAGGCGGCCGCGTTCGGCCGCCGGCCCGAGCACATCAAGTTCATCACGTCGGTGACCGTCGTCGTCGACAGCACCGACCGTGCCGCCCAGGCGAAGGCGAGCGACCTACGCCGGTACCGCGACGCCCGCGGCAGCGTGGTGCTGCTCTCTGCGCTCAGCGGCGTCGACTGGTCCGAACACGACCTCGACCGGCCGATCGAGCAGTTCGAGACCGACGCCAGCCGCTCCGTCCTGGCAGCCGTCGACGACCCCGAGGTCCGGCGGCGGCTCACCCTGCGTGACTACGTCGACGGGCTCAGCGGCTTCGGTGACGAGGCCCTGGTGGGCAGCGCGACAACCGTTGCGGACGCGTTGGAGGCGTACGCCGCGACGACCGGCCTGGACGGCTTCAACTTCGTCTACCTCATCACGCCGGGCAGCTTTGACGACCTGGCCGAGCACCTGATCCCCGAGCTGCGCCGCCGCGGCCGGACCCGCGAGGACGCCGGCACCCGCACGATCCGCGAGGCGATCTTCGCCGGCGGTCCGCGGCTTCCCGACGACCACCCGGGCGCGGGATTCCGCCGGCTGCCCGCGACCACTACCTCAGGAGCATCCCGATGACCCGTCAACTGCACCTCCTGGTGCTCGGCAATCCGAGGTTCGGCAGCTCGTGGCGCTATCCCGGCGTCGTCAACGGACCCGCTGCCGTGCTCGAGTCGGTGATCGAGACGGCCAAGACCGCCGAGCGCGGGACGTTCGACGCCATCTTCTTCGCCGACGCGTTGAACTACGGGCCCGAAGCCGCCTGGCCGCACAAGGCGACCGAGGACTTCGAGCCGTTCACCACCACGGCCGCGCTGTCGCGGGAGACCGAGCGGCTGGGGCTGGTCGTCACCGGCTCGGCGACGTTCCAGGCGCCGTTCCACCTGGCGCGTCAACTGATCTCGCTGGACCACCTCAGCGGCGGTCGAGCCGGCTGGAACGTGGTGACCAGCTTCGCCGAGGCGGCGGCCGCCAACTTCGGGGACGGCGGCGTGGTCGCCCACGACGAGCGGTACCGCGTCGCGGCCGAGACGCTGGACGTCGTCCAGAAGCTCTGGGACTCCTGGGGCCCGGACACGGTGGTGGAGGACCGCGCGGCCGGGGTGTACAACGATCGCCGGAAGATCCGCGTGCCCGACCACAAAGGGGAGTTCTTCGCCGTCAAGGGTCCCCTCGGTGCCGCCCCCTCACGGCAGGGCCACCCGGTGATCTTTCAGGCCGGATCGTCGGCGGCGGGACGGGCCTTCGCCGCTCGCCATGCGGAAGTCATCTTCACCGGGCAGGGCGACTTCGAGCGTGGGCGCGCCTTCGTGGAGCAGGTTCATCAGCAGGCGAGCTCGTTCGGCAGGCAGACGCCGCCGCTGGTGACCCCGTCCCTCGGATTCATCGTGGGCTCCACCGAGCAGGAGGCGAAGGCCACGGAGCGAACGATCTTCGAGCACTTCATCCCCGAATACCAGATCGGGTGGCTGCAGGAGGTCGACATCGATCTGACCGGCGCGGACCTGGACGGACCGGTGCCGCTGTCGGCCTTCGCGGCGTCGACGGAGACCCATCAGACGGCGCTCGCCGGTTATCGGGCGCTGGCCACCGAGGGCAACCCGACGGTGCGTGAGTTCCTGTTCCGCACGGTAACGGCCTTCGGGGCTCGCGTCGTCGGCTCGCCGGAGCGGATCGCCGACGAGATCGAGCGCTGGTACACCGGCCGGGCCGCCGACGGTTTCATCCTCGCGCCGTCGGGCCTGCCGGGGCAGCTCGACGCGTTTGTGGACCATGTCGTGCCGATCCTGCGCGGCCGGGGCCTGTTCCGGCACGAGTACCGCGGCGACACGCTCCGCGAGCACCTTGGAGTGCCGAGGCCACCGACTCGCTGATGGTCAGGCCAGCTCGACGATGGTGATGACCGGGGTCTCGCGGTTGATGGTCTGCGCCACCGGCGAGCCGGCCAGGGCGCGGTCCCAGATGTCGCGCAGCGTGTCGTCGTCCGCCTCGCCGGACATGGTGGCGCGCAGGTCGATGCCGCGATACCCCGGATTGCCGGCCGACTCGATGCCCGCCCACCGCAGGACGTTGTCGAACGTGCCGGACACGTGCACGACCAGCGAGGTGAGCCGGACGTTCTGCACCGTGGCGTGCATGACGACGCCGGCGATGAGGCACCCGGCGATCGAGGCGAGCAGGTGCTCGTGCGGTGTCGGGGCGGTGTCGTCGGCCGCGATGTCACCGGGCTGGTCGAACGGGATCTCGTGACCGCGGACGGTCGCCTTGCTCTTGAACCCGGTCAACCAGGTCGCCTCGACGTCCCACGGCCCGCTGAATTCGCGCACGCGGCGGGCGTCGCTGAGCTGTTCCATGATCAGCGCACGGTTCTCCGCGCGGATCCCGTTGACGTCGCGTCCCAGGGCCGGCTGGCGAGCTGTCATGCCGGCAAGGCTACTGTGCACCTGTTAGCCGATTGGGAACAGAAGGTTTCAGGTGCGGCGTGAGGCTTCCGGCGGGTGGCGAGGACGGCGGTAGCGTCGCCCTGTTCGGCATCCCACAGCTCGACCAGCTCCTGCACGGGCTTTTCTGGGGTGAGAACGTCTTCTGGGCCCTCGATGACGACGACGCCGGCATGGCCCGGTTCGCCGAGGGCGTGCTCAGGTGCATCGCCCGCGTGTCGTCCTTCACCCGCCGCATCGTCGTCGACGTGGAGCCGCGCCGGTGGACGGCGCCGGACGGCTTCGAGTTCTACCCGGCCGGCGCGGGTCTGCATGACCTTGTCGCGGACTTGAAGTCCGCGGCGGGCGTGGTGCTGGCCGTCAATCTGCGCGCGTTCGCCCGGGACGACGATGATCGGGCGGCGGCCTGGGCGACGGCGCAGCTGGGCCACTTCGCGCTCCAGCACGGCGTGGTGACGCACTGGTTCGATGCCGCGGCGGACCAGACGTCGGGTGTGCAGACGCTGGCCCAGTGCGTGATCGAGGCCCGGGCCGGTCATCTGCGCATCGAGCGGGCGGACGGACGGCGCTCCCAGGTCAGGGGCGCCATGCTGCCCTACCGGCTGGGGGAGGAGGGCCTGACGGTCGACGCCACGAGCGCGGCGTCGCTGCTCGGCCGCGGCCTGCGTTCGATCCGCCACCAGCGCGGCTGGACCCAGGCCCACCTCGCCGAGCTGGTCGGGGTGTCGGCAAGCGCCATCTCGCAGGCCGAGCGGGGCCAGCACGCGCTGTCCCTGGAAACGGTGCTCGACCTCTCCGACAAGCTCGGGATGTCGGTGGACCACCTGCTACGCGGTCAGCCACCCTCGTACGAGCTGGCCAGGGCTGACGGGATCGCGTGGTCCCGGACGGGGGGCACGCCGTACCTGATCGACAGTGAGGCGCTGGGCCTGCGGATGAGCGTCGTCCGGATCCCGCCACGTGGCTCCGCCGCGCCGGCGTTCCGGACCGACAAGGCGCAGGTTCTGCTCGTCGCCGTCGGCCTGGTCCAGGTGGTGCTGCCGGCGGCGCGGCCCATCCTCCGGCAGGGCGATGCGTTGACCGTGCACCGGGCAGGCGTGAGCAGCTGCCGCAACCTGGGCGACGACGAGGCGATCGTGTTCTGGCAGGAGCATGACTGACCCGGCGGGGACTTCAGTTCTGCTTTAGTTCTTCTCGGAATGACCGAGATCTCAAGAGGTTGACTTAAGTTTGATCGCCGTGCCATCCTGCTTGCATATTCCTACTTCTCCGATATGCAATACAGGTCTTTCGCGTCGGCAACGCCGATCTCGCGGCTTGATATCGCCTCTTGCCAGGCCTGCGTGGCCACCCCCCGGCGCACTGCCGCGCCCTCTTTCGGGACGTCTCCGACCACGCGTGCGCCCGTGCTCGACGAAAGGATCGACCAGCCATGGCCATATTCCAGCGCTCACTGCTCGCCTGGACCGCCGTGACCGCCGGCGCAGCCCTGCTGCTGGCCGGCTGCGGCTCCGGCTCCGGCTCCTCGGCGGCCGCGGACTCGAAGCCCCGCGACGGCGGCACGCTCATCGTCGGCCAGTACCAGGAGGTCACGCAGTTCGACCCCAACCGCCAGTACTCGTGGGAGACCTGGCGGATCGACCGCAACATCTACGAGACCCTCGTCAACGAGGATCTGTCCTCGCCGACCGGTGTCCCGAAGATCGTGCCCGGGCTGGCCACCTCGTGGACGGTCAGCCCCGACGCCACCACCTACACCTTCAAGCTGCGCCAGGGTGTCAAGTTCACCGACGGGACGCCGTTCGACGCGCAGGCCGTGCAGTTCAACGTGCGCCGCTTCACCGACCCCACCTTCCAGTACTACGACAAGGTCAGCGCCGCGACGATGGGGCTGGTCTACGCGGATCTCGCGTCGTTCAAGGTGATCGACGACTACACCGTGGAGTACGTCTTCAAGCACCCCTTCCTCGACTACCTGCGGCAGATCCCCAACAGCGGCAACGCGGCGTCGGGCATCTTCAGCCCGGCCGCCCTGCAGAAGTACGGCCAGGACGGGCTCGCCGACCACCCGGTCGGCACGGGGCCGTTCAAGTTCCAGGAGCGGGTGCGCGGCGACCACACCACGCTGGTGCGCAACCCCGACTACTGGGGCGCCCGGCCGCGCCTGGACAAGGTGATCTTCAAGCCGATCGGTGACGACCAGAGCCGCGTCGCCGCGCTGCGCAGCGGCGCCGTCGACCTGATCAGCCGCGTCCCACCGGACTCGGTCGCGACGCTGGAGAAGGCCGGCTTCTCGGTGCCGGAGAACAAGAACGTTCCCCAGATCATCTACTACAACTTCAACTACACGAACCAGTATCTGCAGGACAAGCGGGTGCGGCAGGCGATCATCCACGCCGTCGACCGCAAGACCCTGGCCGAGAAGATCTACAAGGGGTACGCGGGGCCGGCGACCTCGATCATCAACCAGGGCAACGAGGCGTACGACGCGTCCGCGGTCGACTACCAGTTCGACCCCGAGGCGGCCAAGAAGCTGATCGCCGATGCCGGCTACCAGCCCGGCGAGGTGAAGTTCACCATCCTGAGCGACACCACCGGGCAGCCCACGGCGGAGTTCATCCAGCAGCAGCTCAAGGCGGTCGGTATCGACGCCTCCGTGGAGTCGTTCGAGTGGATCACGTACGGGACGCGGTCGGCCAACCTCAAGCCGACCGACGGCATCAACCTCGGTGAATGGGGCTACATCGCGCCCAACTGGGTCAAGATCGCGCACAACTACAGCGTGGTCAACCGGGGCGGGGACAAGTACTCCGACACCAGCGCGGCGACGAACAGCGCGATCGAGGCGGCCGCGCACAACCCCGACCCGGCCAAGTCGAAGGAGCTGTGGCAGGCGGCGGCGCAGGCCTGGGCCAAGGACGCCACGATCTTCCCGCTGATCTCGTTCAACCGTTACTACGCGGTCTCGCCGCGCGTCGGCGGGTTCGTCTGGCCGCAGCAGGACCACTACGACCTTTCGCAGATCTGGGTGGCGAGCTGACGATGGCGCGCCGGATCCTGTGGCGGCTGGCGAACCTGGTCCCGCTGCTGTTCGTGATCAGCCTGCTGGTGTTCTTCATCTCGAAAGCCGGCCCGGCGGACCCGGTCAAGGACGTGCTGAGCGAGAAGATGTCGCCCGAGCAGATCGAGCAGATCCGCCAGGCGTACGGGCTCGACCAGCCCGCCTGGAAGCAGTACCTGCACTGGCTGCGGGACATGTTCACCAACGGCGGCGGCATCTCGCTGAGCGTGCGCAGCCCCGTGTCGGGCATCGTGTTCCCGGCCTTCCTGAACACGCTCATCCTCGGCGCGGCGACGACCGTGGTCGCCGTCGCGCTCGGGGTGCTGATCGGGTTCGTCTCGGGGATTCGGCACGGCCGGCTCATCGACCGGGCGGCGATGCTGCTGGTCCAGATCGGCAGCAACCTGCCGATCTACTGGTTCGGCCTGATCGTCATCTGGTTGACCGCGGTCCAGTGGAACTGGCTGCCCCCGGGCGGCATGCACGACCTGCGCGGCGACGGCGGCTTCGGCGACCTGCTGCTGCACCTGATCGCCCCCGCCTTCGCGGCCTCTCTGGTGTCAATGCTGATCATCGCCCGGTTCGTCCGGGCGGCGGTCATCGAGAGCGCGGGATCGGACTACATCCGCACCTACCGGTCGCAGGGTTTCGGGCGTGCGGCGATCCTGGGCAAGCACATCGGCCGCAACATCCTGCCGCCCATCGTCAACACGACCGGGCTCACGGTCGGCTCGGTCATCACCGGCGTGGTGTTCGTCGAGACGATCTTCTCCTGGCCCGGTCTCGGCAGCGTGCTGCTCAACGCGATCGCCGGCAGTGACTACCCGGTGATCCAGTCCGGCATCCTGCTGGTCGCCACGACGTTCGTGGTCGTCAACCTGATCACCGACGTGCTGCTCGACCTGCTCAACCCGCGGCTCAGGCACGGTGGCGCATGACCACGACCACAGCCGAGGTCCGCGCCGGCGCGCCGCCACGACTGCGGCGGTCCGCGGCCGCCCGCTTCGTCCGCAACCGCGAGGCGCTGCTCGGGCTCGTCGTCCTGATCGTCATGGTCGGTGTCTCCGTGCTGGCGCCGTGGCTGGCCCCATACGATCCGAACGCCGGCGATCCGGACAACGTGCTGGCGCCCGTCGGCTCGGCCGGCCACCTGCTGGGCACCGACGACCAGGGCCGTGACGTGCTCAGCCGGCTGCTGTACGGCGGCCGGGGCGCGCTGGTCGTCTCGATCGTGTCGGTCGCGGTGGCGCTGCTGATCGGGACGCTGCTGGGGCTGTACGGGGCGTTCGCCGGCCGGCGTACCTCCGGGGTGCTGATGCGGATCATCGACCTGATGTTCGCCTTCCCGGTGATCCTGGTGGCGCTCTCGCTGGCTGCGATCATCCACCCCGGACCGTGGGTGCTGATCGGCACGGTGGTCTTCGGCGCCGTGCCGTACGTGACCCGGATCGTGTTCGCGGAGGCGAAGATCGAGCGGGAGAAGGACTACGTGGAGGCGGCGCGCTCGCTGGGCGCCTCCGAGGCCACCATCCTGCGCACCGAGGTCCTGCCCAATCTCCTCTCCTCGGTCGTGATCTACGGGACCAGCCTCGTCGGCGTCAACATCGTCTTCACCGCGAGCCTGAGTGCGCTGGGCCTCGGCATCCAGCCACCCAGCCCGGACTGGGGTCGGATGATCTCCGAGGGTGCCAAGGTCCTGGTGACCGGCAACCCCGGTGTCGCCACCTTCCCCGCCATCGCCATCCTGCTGGTCGCCCTGGCCTTCAACTGGCTCGGCGACGGCCTTCGCGACGTCCTCAACCCGTGAGGTGATCCGATGACAGCCGTGCTCACCGTCGACGGCCTGCACGTCGACTTCCAGCTGCCCGGGGCGGTCGTGCATGCCGTTCGCGGCGTCGACCTCGAGGTCGGTCCCGGAGAGGTACTGGCACTGGTCGGCGAGTCCGGATCCGGCAAGAGCGTCACCGCGGCCGGGATTCTCGGCCTGCTGCCGCGAAACGCCCGGGTGACCGCGGGCAGCATCCGCTTCCAGGGCACCGAGCTGGTGGGCCTGGGGGAACGGCAGCTCAACGTCTTCCGCGGCGCCGGCATCGGAATGATCTTCCAGGACCCGGTGACCTCGCTCGATCCGTCGTTCACGATCGGCAGCCAGCTGGGTGACACCGCCCGCCTGCACCTGCGGGTGTCCCGCAACGAGGCGCTCGAGGTGAGCCGGACCTGGCTCGACCGGGTCGGGATCGGCGACCCGGACCGGGTGCTGCGGTCCTATCCGCACGAGCTCAGCGGTGGCATGCGGCAGCGGGTCATGATCGCCCTCGCCGGACTGTCGGGCCCGAAGCTGCTCATCGCGGACGAGCCGACCACCGCGCTCGACGCCACGGTCCAGAAGCAGATTCTCGACCTGCTCCTCGGCCTCGCCGGCGAGGCCGGCACCGCGGTCCTGCTGATCACCCACGACTTCGGCGTCGTCTCGCACACCAGCACCCGTGTCGCGGTGATGCGCGAGGGGACGATCGTCGAGATCGGGCAGACCGGGCAGGTCCTGGGCGCGCCGTCGCATCCCTACACCCGCACCCTGATCGACTCGGTGCCCGAGATCGGGCAGCGCCACCTCCAGGACGGCCACCAGCGGCGACTGCTCGGCGCCCCGCCGGCCACGGCCCGCGTCCGCCTCAGCGAACGTACCGAAGCCCCCCGGCCGCCGACCGACCGCCCGATCCTGGAGCTGCACGGGGTCACCAAGGAGTTCTCGATCGGCGGGCTCGGCACCGGGCGACACCGCTCGACCGTCCGCGCGGTCAGCGAGGTCTCCCTCAGCGTGCGTCGCGGCGAGATCTTCGGACTCATCGGCGAGTCCGGCTCCGGCAAGTCCACGCTGGCGCGGCTTTCCGGCGCGCTGCTGCCGCTCACCGCGGGCTCGGTCACCTTCGACGGCACCGACGTCGGCACGGCCGGCAAACAGGGCCTGCGGGACCTGCGGCGCCGGTTCCAGTACGTCTTCCAGGACGCCGCCACCGCGTTGAACCCACGGATCAGGGTCGGCGACCAGATCGCGCGGCCGCTGCTGCGGCTGGGAAAGGCGACCGGCCGCCGGGAGGCCACCGAGCTGACCCATCGAGCGCTGGAGCTCGTCGGCCTGAACGCCGGCTACGCGGACCGGTATCCGCGCGAGTTCTCCGGCGGGCAGCGGCAGCGGGTGGGCATCGCCCGCGCCATCGCCCTGGAACCCGACCTGCTGATTCTCGACGAGCCGACCTCGGCGCTGGACGTCTCCACCCAGGCGGCCATCATCAACCTCCTGCTCGACCTCAAGGACGAGCTCGACCTGACCTACCTGTTCATCGGCCACAACCTGGCGATCATCGACTTCGTCTGCGACCGCATCGGCGTCATGCGACAGGGCTCGCTCGTCGAGACGTTCCCCGCCGGTGAGCTGTTCTCCACCGACCGGCAGCCGGCCACCCGCGCCCTGCTCGACGCGGTCCTGCCCGTCCGGGCCCGCAGGCGTGAAGACCTCCTCGCTCCCTCCACCATCAAGGACTGACCATGACCACGACTGACGCCCCCACCGGGCTGACCTACCTGCGTCCCGCCACCGCCACCGCCACCGAGCTCTCCGAGCGCTTCCAGCCGGTCTTCGACCGGATCGCCGAGGACAACGTCGCCCGGGAGCAGGACCGGGCCTTCCCCCACGACCAAGTGCAGTGGCTCAAGGACGCCGGATTCGGCCGGGTCCGCATCCCGGTCGAGCTCGGCGGTTTCGGCGCCTCACTGGAGCAGACCTTCGTGTTGCTCGCGGATCTCGCCGAGGCCGACGCCAACGTCGCGCACATCTGGCGCAACCACCTCGCCTTCGTCGAGGACCGGCTCAACGCTCCGCCCTCGCCGACCAACGACCGGTGGATCCAGCGGTTCCTCGCCGGCGAGTTCGTCGGCGGCGGGTGGACCGAGGCCAACAACGGCACGTTCGCCAACCTCAAGACGACGGTGCGCAGAAACGGCGACGGGTGGCTGGTCAGCGGCGCCAAGTTCTACGCCACCGGCAGCCTCTACGCCGACTGGCTCGACGTGCTCGGCAAGGGCGACGGCGACACCGTGCTGACCGCCCTCGTGCGCCGCGACGACCCGGGGGTGCTGCTGGTCGACGACTGGACCGGCTTCGGCCAGCGGACCACCGCCAGCGGCAGCGCCACGTACACCGACGTTCCCGCGGCGGAGGGCGACGTCTTCCCGGCCGGGGAGCGCTTCGTCTACCAGGGGCACTTCTACCAGGCCGCGATGCTGTCCGTGCTGACCGGCATCACCCGGGCGGCGCTGCGCGACGGGACCAGCGCGCTGAAGGCCCGCGGCCGCAACTACCCTCAGGCGCTCGACCCCGACCCGACCCGCGACGCTCAGCTGCTGCAGGTCATCGGCCAGGTCTCCGTGTACGCCTTTGCGGCCGGGGCGGCGCTGCGGGCGGCGGCGCACGCCATCGACCTGGTCGCGGCGGCCCACGCGAGCGGCGACGAAGCGCTCCGCAAGCAGCGGGTCCTTGCGGCCGAGGTGGCCACGGCGCAGGCGCAGCTGGCCATCATCGACGCCGCGCTACAGGCCACGACGACCGTCTTCGACGCCCTCGGCGCGTCCGGCGTCTCCGAGACGCTGCGGCTCGACCGGCACTGGCGCAACGCCCGCACCCTCGCCTCCCACAACCCGCGGGTCTACAAGGCGCGCATCCTGGGCGACTGGATCGTCAACGGCGCCGACCCGGTGCCCGACCTGACCTTCACCCACCGCGGCGGCCAGGGCAACTGACCCGTATCGCAGGAGCTGCACACATGTCACACCGGCCGCTTCGCCTCGGCTTCGCCCTCAACTTCCGCACCACCTCGCGCGCCATCGACGACGTCGCGCGGGTCTACGACGAGGTCATCGACACCATCGCGTACGCCGAACAGCTCGGCATCGACAGCGCGTGGGTGGGCCAGCACCACTTCGACAACACCGACGGCCCGTTCGCGTCGCCGCTGCCGTTCCTCGCCGCGGCGGCGGCCCGGACGTCGCGTATCACGCTCGGCACCGGCATCACCACCCTGCCACTGGAGGACCCGTTGCGGCTCGCCGAGGACGCGGCGGTCGTCGACGCGCTCACCGGCGGCCGGCTGCACCTCGGGCTGGGCACGGGCGGCGCCAATCTCGACGGGTTCGCCGCGTTCGGGCTTCCGGCCGACCAGCGCCATGCCCTGTACGACCGGAAGGTCGCGGCGCTGCACGCGGCGCTCGAGGGCCAGCCGCTGGTGGCCGGCGCCGACGGGCCGCGCCTGTATCCGGACGGCACGCGGGTACGGCGACACCTCTGGCAGGCCGCGACCAGCATCGAGCAGGCCGTCGCGGCCGGCCTCGCCGGGGACGGCCTGCAGCAGGGCGCCTTCTTCGATCCGGCCGACACCGGTCAGGCACCGAAGGTCGCGGCGTACGTGGCGGCGCACGGGCGCGCCAAGCCGGACGACCCGCCTCGTGTCGCGATCTTCCGGTTCGTGTACGCCGGGCGTGACAAGCACACGGTGCTGCGCGAGGTGGAGTCCGTTCTCGGACCGAGGCTGCAGGCGTTGGCCGACCGGGCCGCGTTGAGCGGCAACCAGCGACTGCGCGGCCTGAGCGTGCGTGAGTACCTCGACCTCGTGCCGTTCTACGGCTCCGCCGACGACATCGCCGAGCGGGTCGGCACCGACCCGGCGATCGCGGCCGGGGCAACGGACTTCGTCGCCAACTTCTCCTACCGCGACGACTTCGACGCGGCGAAGGCCCGAGCCCGGCTGCACGTCCTGGCCACGGAGATCGGGCCGGCGATCGGGTGGCAGCCGGCCGGAGCGCTGCGATGACCCGTACCGCCCCACCAGCGAAGGGAAGAACGATGCCCACCCCCTATCTCGCCATCGGCCTCGCCGGTCCGCACCTCGTCGAGCTGACCGGCAGCGCCGACCTGCTCGCCCGTTGGGACGGGCTTCCGCTCGCGTTCACCGTCCTGGGGATCGACCGGATCGATGGCCGCGGCCCGGTGCCGTCGACGCTGGACAGCAGCGCCGTCGGCGCGAGCCTCGCCGGTCGCACGACCCGAGCGCGTTTCCTGATCGTCGCCAGCCCGCAGCGCGACCACCCCTACAACCTGGCACGCCGGGTGGCGTCTCTCGGGCACCTTTCCCGCGGGCGCAGCGGCGTGCTCTTCGGGGTGGTGGACGCATACGCCCCACCCGGGCCGGACGACGCCGGCGCCTGGGGCGGCGCCGGACTGGGCGGCGGAGCGCCCCTCAACGCGGCGACGGCGCTCGACGCGGCCCGCGCCGTCCGTGCGCTCGAGCAGAGCTGGCCCTACGACTCCATCATCGGCGACCATGAAACCGGCATCCTGGTGCGATCGGACCAGATCGTTCACGTCGACCACGACGGCGCCTTCGCCATCGCCGGTCCGCTGAACGCTCCGGAGCCCGCCTCGGGCGCCTCCCTCATCGGCTGGTACGCCACCGCGCCGGACGACGTCGTCGCCGACTCGTCGCCGGTGGACCTGGTCGTCGGCGCCGGCGGATCCGTCCGCGTCGTCCCGCTCGGCCTGCGGTCGCCGGACGGCGACGCCGACGGCGTACTGCTGCGGCCGACCGCCGACCAGAGCCTGGACGAGGTGCTGACCGAGGCCGAGCGGTTGCTCGCCGACGGCTTCACGCCCGTGGCGCCGGGCGTACCGCTGCGTGCCGCCCTCGGCCTGCCGGGTCCGGCGCGGCCCACGAGCAGCCGCGCCGCGTTTCCCGTCCCCGAACCCCACCCTTCCCTGTGATCTCGGAGAAGAAGCTATGACCGATCGCCGCACGGGACACGTCATCCTGGGCATCAACGTGCTCGTCCTTGGTTATCTGCCGGCCGCCTGGCAGTCGCCGCTGCTGAAGAAGGACTCCTTCGTCGACCCGGAGTACTGGGCGGGCATCGGGCGGACGGCCGAGCGCGGGACGCTCGACGCGATCTTCCTGGCCGACGGGCCGGTCCTCGGTGATCCCGCCTACGACGCCAACCCGATCCGGCTCGAACCCACCGTGAACTGGGGCTACGTCGCCGCCGCGACGGAGCGCGTCGGCCTGGTGTCCACGGCGTCGACGACCTTCAACGACCCCTTCGAGCTCGCCGAGCGGTTGCTCTCCTGGGACACCCTGTCCGGCGGCCGCGCGGGCTGGAACATCGTCACCACGCGCGGCGCGCAGGCCGCCCGCAACTTCGGCCTGGCCGACGTGCCGTTGCGTGACGACCGGTACGAACGGGCCGCAGAGTTCGTCGACGTCGTCACGGCGCTGTGGGACTCCGCCGGGACCGGCCGCGACGTCCACCACCACGGCGACTTCTTCGACGTCGACGGTCGGCTCCGCGTGCCGCCCTCCGCACAGGGCCGTCCGGTGCTGCTGCAGGCGGGCGGATCGCCCAAGGGGCGGGCCTTGGCCGGGCGGGTCGCCGAGGGCGTGTTCGCCGCCGAGCTGACGAAGGAGAAGGCGATCGAGCACTACCGTCTCGTCAAGCGCCTCGCCCGCGACAACGGCCGCTCGCCCGACGACGTGAAGATCCTTCCCGGCCTGCTGCTCAGCCTCGGCAGCACCGAGGAGGAGGCCAAGCGGCGCAGCGACGAGCTGCACGACGCCGGCCCGGCCTCCTACTCGATCCAATGGCTGTCCCAGTCGATCGGGTACGACGCATCGAAGCTCGAGCTCGACGAGCCGTTCCCCGAGGAGGTCCTGGCCGCGCCCGCGGACACGCAGACCTTCCAGGGCAGCATGGGCTTCCGCGAGTCGATCGTCACGCAGATCCGGCGCACGAACCCGACCGTGCGCGAGTACCTGAAGCAGACCCGCTACACCGGCTCCGGCCACGCGGGCTTCGTCGGCACGCCCGAGCAGCTCGCCGACCACATCGAGGACTGGTTCCGCTCCGGCGCGATCGACGGCTTCAACCTGCAACCCGATGTGCTGGTCGACGGCCTCGAGGTGATCGCCGACGAACTCGTTCCGATCCTGCGCAAACGCGGCCTGTATCGGCACGAGTACGAGACCAGCACCCTCCGAGGGCACTTCCAGGCAGCCTCGCCGACCCCCGATTTCGGCTGACATCTGAGAGGGGATGAACGTGACCGATCTCTTCCCGACGTTCCCCACGAACCAGGACCTCGACCCGGCACGCCTGCGCCAGGCATTCGGCATCTTCCCCAGTGGTGTCGTGGCGGTGGCCGCTCAGGTCGACGGCGCCCTCGTCGGCCTCGCGGCCAGCTCCTTCACGTCGGTCAGCCTCGATCCACCTCTCGTATCGTTCTCCGTCGCCAACCTGTCCAAGACGTGGCCCGCGCTGCGGCGCGCGGCGCACCTGGGTGTCACCATCCTGGCCGACCGGCACGGAGGTCTCGCCCGCCAGCTCGCCGGCCCGGTCGATTCCCGCTTCGACAGCGTCGAGATCGTGCTGAGCGAACACGGCGCGGTGACGTTGCCCGACGGGCTCGCGCAGTTCGATACCACGATCTACCGGGAGGTCGAGGCGGGGGACCACACGATCGTGCTGCTGCGGCTCCACGCGGTTCAGCACGCCGACCACTCGTTGCCCCTGGTCTTCCACCGCAGCGCGTTCGGCCTGCGTGCGGCAGCCGTGACCAAGGGTGTGGATCAGCGCGGCGACACCGGTGATCCGTCGGGGTGACGCCAGGCGTTTGTCGGCCACCCCGCATGGCCGTGGCACAGGTGCCGCCGTCGGGGCGGCGAGTGGCGCCTCGACGTCCCGGCTGCCGGGAACCGGACCGAACGGGCACCGGCGGTTCGTGCATGATCCTGGGCATGCCCTTGCTCTTCTCGTACGGCACGCTGCGGAATCCGGCGGTGCAGGTGGCCAACTTCGGGCGGAGGCTGACAGGCCGTGACGACGCGCTGCCCGGTTATGCGGTGCGGATGCTGGAGATCACCGATCCGGACGTGCTCGCGGTCAGCGGTGAGACCCACCACCCGATCGTCGTGGCGACCGGCGACGACGCCGACCGCGTGCCGGGAACGGTCTTCGAGATCACCGACGACGAGCTGGTCGCCGCCGACGAGTACGAGGTCGACGACTACCACCGCGTCCTGCTGCCGATGGCCTCCGGAGAGCGGGCCTGGGTCTACGTGAGCGCCGACGCATGACGGCCGGCCTCGCGGCGACCGGCCGCGCTGCTGACCGTCGACACGCAGGCCGACGTCGTCGAGGGTGACGCGTCGCTGGTCCTGCCGGAGTTCACAGGCCGCTACGCCTGCTGGTCGGCCGTCCCCGAGGCGTGCTCCAGGTCCAGCAGTTGCTCGTAGAAGCCGCCGATGCCGCGCTGCCGGTCGACGATGTGGACCTCGAGGATCCAGTGGCAGGCGCGGCCGGAGGAGTCGGGGCGGCGCATCGGCTGGTCGCTGCCGTGGGTGATGTAGAGGGAGATCTTGTCGTCGTCGATGCGGTCGTGCGGGAACTCGCCGATCAGGTGCCCGGCGTGCGCGGCGGCGTGCTTCCATCCCGCGTCCGCGATCAGGCCGAGCACGTGGGTGAACAACTGCTCGCCGGTGATGCCGGGGTGATCGAGGAAGTGCCGCTGACCGGCGGCGAAGATCGTGGCGAGGTCGTCGCGGAGGCGGTGCTTGACCGGGTCGTCGCCGAGCACGAACGTGCGGCCGAAGTCCGCCTCCCAGCCGTCGAAGATCGGTCCGAAGTCGCACATGACGACGTCGTCGGCCTCGATCACCCGGTCCGGCGGGTTGGCCCCGTACGGCTCCATGGTGTGCGGGCCTGAGCGCACGATCCGCTTGTGCCAGAACTTCTCGACGCCGAACATGTCGTGCGCGAGGTCGCGGATCGCGTCGCTGACCTCGCGGTCACGGCGGCCCGGCGCGACCAGACCACGCGCCTGCACCTCGGCGAACAGCTCCGTCGCCTGCACCTCGGCGGCGAGCAGTCGCGCCTGCCGCTCCGCCTCCCGCTCGCCGATCTGGTGTCCTGCAGTCATTCGCGGACCGTAGCACGATCGACGGCCGGCAGGACCTGTCGATCGGGCGTGGCCACCGCGCCTACGCCGAACCTGGGTCTTGACGGCCCGGTCAGGAGTTGTTTTCACGGTGTGACCAGCTGGCTCCGGAGCCGGTAGACGTAGTCCTCCCGGTCCCGCCGCCCGGCCGGGCCGGGACCTTCGCGGGGCATGAACAGGTTGGCCTCCGAGCGCGTCCACTCGCGCGACGCGTACCGCTCGAGGATCCGCCACTCGCCGTCCCGCCGCTCCACGAGGTCGACGTAGCGGAAGCCGCTGGTGAAGTTCAGGCGCGGGCTGTCGGACGGCGTGCCCCAGTGCACGGCCATGCCGTAGGTCTCCGACAGTGCCCGGGATCCCGCGAACTCCACGAGGTGGTTCGCGACCAGGTGCATGGTCCCGTCGAAGCCGCGCAGCTTCGGCTCCACCCAGGCGATGTACTCGTCGACGGACCCGTCGAAGCCGGTGTGATGGTCGATCGCCCCGTCGTGGTAGCAAGACCGGACCAGGTCCATGTCCAGCCGGTCGATCCCCCGGCAGTACCGGCACACCAACTCCCGGATGGCGGCCCGGTCGGAATCCTCGCTCGTCATCAAACCTCCCTCGGCATCGTTTCGACTGTCTGGTGTGGATCGTGGCCTGGTGTTATCCAGGTCCGCACAGGTAAGCTACCAAGCACTTGCTTGGTTCGGAAACCCGTTGGACACCAACGGTTTTGATGGCGGAAGTGGAGACGCGATGGCGCGGTTGGGCTTCAACCTGATGGGCGTGGACGAGCTCTATGGCGACCGGTTCACCGGCATTCTCGAGGCGGCGACCCTGGCCGACCGGATGGGCGTCGACCTGCTCGTGCTCCCCGACCACGTGACGATCAGCGAGCAGGCCCACCGCGACCGGGTGACCGTCGGTTTTCCGTACCCGATCTCGACCAACTGGTTCGAGCCGCTGACCGCGCTGGCGGCGGTCGCCACCGTCACCGAGCGCGCCCGTCTCGGCACCAACGTGCTCATCGCGCCGATCCGCCCCGCGGTGCTGCTGGCCAAGCAACTCGCGACGCTCGACGTCATCTGTGACGGGCGGCTCGACGTGGGCCTCGGTGCGGGCTGGCAGGAGGAGGAGTACCGGACCACCGAGCGGCCGTTCGAGGGTCGCTTCGGGTACCTCGAGGAGCAGGTCGCCGTCTGCCGGGCGCTGTGGGCCGGTGGCCCCGCGGCCCACGAGGGCCGACGGCTGGACTTCACGGACCTGCACAGCAGGCCCGTGCCGGTGCAGGGCGCGAACCTGCGGCTGTCGTTCGGCTTCAACCCCACTCCCCGGGCGATCCAGCGCATCGTGCGCCTCGGCCTGGGTTGGTGGGCGGCCCCGATGCCGGTCGAGGCCGTGCGGGCGGCGGTCGCCGACATCCGCGAGGAGTGCCAGCGGGTCGGCCGGGATCCGGGTTCGGTCACCGTCACCACGGCCACGACGCTGGTGGCGCACGGGAAGTCGGCCGAAGAGGTCGGCGCGATGCCCGTCCTCGAGGAGGCGCGGGCGTTGTGGGACGCCGGCGCCGACTGCGTCATCGTGCACCCGCTCGCGTTCGTCCGGACGCCCGAGGAGCTGCCGGGATTCCTGCAGCCCCTGCTCGACGCCCGGGACGCGCGTAACCGTCACGACTCGAGGACCACTTTGAGCTGACCGGCGCGCGGGGCGGCGGCCAGCTCGTAGGCATCCTGGACACGCGCCATGGGCAGCCGGTGCGTGACGTAGGCGTCCAGGATCGAGGGATGCTCGCGCAGGTACTGCTGGGCGAGCCGGAGCACCCGCCGGCGGTCCTTGGTGGTGCCGGCCCGCAGGGTCAGGTCCTTGCGGAAGAACGTGTGCATCGGAACCGGGTAGACGAGGTCGTCGGGCACCCCGAAGTAGTAGACCAGGCCGCCGTCGGCGACCGCGTCGACGGCGCAGGTGAGAGTGCCGACCTGGTGCCCGATGGACTCGACCACGACCTGCGGTCGGTCGTCCGCGGCGAGCGACTCCACCCACCGGTCGCACGACGCCCGGACGAACTCGTCGACGCCGAAGACCCGCGCCTCGGCCGACCGGTCGACGCGGTCGACGCCGACCACGTGGTCCGCCCGGCCCATCGATTTCAGGACATGGCTGAACAGCATGCCGATCGGCCCCTGGCCGAGGACGGCGACCCGCTGCCCGGACACGTCCCCCATCCGCTCGACCGCGTAGATCACACAGGCCAACGGCTGGGCGACGACCGCGCTGGCCGGCGGCAGCGAGCCGTCGTCGGGAACCAGCGAGTCCCCTTCGGTGACGACCAGTTCGGCGATCGCGTCCTGGCCCAGGGCCCAGCCCACGGCAGTGGTGCCGGCCTCGAAGTCGGGGTGCCGTGAGGCGAGCACGTCGCCCACGACCTCGTGCATCGGGCAGCCCGGGCCCGGTAGCGCGCCGTCCGGGTGGTTGCCCAGCCCGCCCGAGCGCTGGATGGCGCCCTTGAACAGTGGCATGTCGCTGCCGCAGATCGCACCGGCGCGCACCCGCAGCAGCACCTCGCCGGGGGCAAGGGCCGGCGCGGTCGGCACCGGAACGCGGACGTCGGCGAACGTCGACGGTGCAACGAGTTGGGCCGCCCACATGTCACTCATCGCTGTGCTCCCTTTCAGACGAGCCTTCGGACAGGCTGCTGGGCGGGCCCGACGGCCCGCCCAGCAGGTACCTCACGTGTTCTCGGACCGCATGGACTCGACGTACTTCCTGATGACCTCGATGCCGTCGAACAGTTCGGTGAACGTCCACTCGCGGGGTGCGTCCGGAGCCGCCCGCAGCATCGCCAGCAGCGTCTCCTCGCTGTCCGCGTTCGCGACGATCATCCGCCCTCCGCCGGCCATCGAGTACAGGCAGTCGAAGGTGCCGTCGGCCAGCCGGGCCGAGATCCAGTCGACGGCCACATCGGCGATCCGCAGTCCCAGCTCGGGGTCGACCGGACCGTGGTGGCCGATGGCCAGGAATTTGCGCATCGGTTACGCGGCCAGTGCCACTTGCCGCGGCCGGTCGTCGAAGAGCTTCGAGTCGGGCAGGGGCTTGTCGAAGTTGACGATGCCGCCGATCTGGGCCCAGGCCGTCTGGATGGGGACGATGTTCGAGACGGGGAACTTGAAGTCCGGGTCGAAGATCAGGCTGGACGGTCCGGTGAGTTGCGCCTCGGTCGCCTCCATCGACTTGATGAGGCCCTGCTTCACCTCCGGGTTGCTGCGGTAGTCGCCCTGCAGGTAGGTGCGGCTGGTCCGGACGAGTGCGCGCAGGATGGCCGCGGCCACGTCCGGCTTCTCGGTGCGGATCTTCCCCATCCAGTAGCTCGTGATGGAGGCGTTGAACGGGATGATGAGCTTGTGGCCGGCCTTCTCGGCGGTGGTCCACACCGGGTCGCTCAGGTTGCCGGCGTCGACGGCGCCCGAGTCGAGTCCGGCCAGCAGGTCGGCGCCGCCCAGCGGGACGATCGTCACGTCCTTCACGGTGAGGTTGCAGGTCTTCAGGTACGCCGCCAGCTCCACCACTGCCGGGGAGCCGAGACCGGTCGCGGAGCCGGTCGACACCTTCTTGCCCTTCAGGTCGCAGGCACTGAAGGAGCCGTCCGCCTTGAGCAGGCTCTTGCGCACGTAGTAGCCCTGGTGGTTGGCCGGGCTCCAACTGACCCCGCCGCCGATGCCCTTGATGTCGGCCCCGCCCTCGATGGCGTTGAACAGACCGGCCGACGGCGCGGCCGGCGCGAAGTCGATGTCGCCCTTCTGCATCACGACGACGAGGTTGTTCGTCTGGACCAGCTGGATATTGATCTTGATGTTTTCCTTCTTGAACTCACCGAAATACTCGGCGAGCAGCAACGGCGCGTACGCCTCGATGTTGCGGAAGGGGAGTGAGGCGTTGACCGTGACCTCGCTCGGCAGCGGCTTCGGCGCGGGGGTGTTCGGCCCGGTCGGGCCGGCGCTGAGCGCGTTCGTGGGCTGGGGCGCGGTCTCGCCCGGCGCCGCGCCGTTGCCGCCACAGGCGGACAACAGCGAGGCGGCGAGGGCGGCGACGATGGATGTGGCGGCTAATCGGCGCACTGCGACTTCCTTTCTCGGGACAGGGAAACGGGTTTACAGCAGGTTCCGGTCGCCGCCTTCGATCTCGACGCGAGCCCACGGCAGCACGAGTAGCGACACCCATTTGACGATGTTGCTGAGCAGCAGTCCCATGACGGCGACCGCCACGATGCCGACGTACATCTTGGGCGCCTGGAAAAGCGTCCACGAGTACCAGATGAGATAGCCGATGCCCTCGTTCGACTGGGTGAACTCGACGCCGACCATCATGAGCACGGCGACGCTGACCGACATCCGCAGGCCGATGAACATCTGCGGCAGGGCGGCCGGGAACAGGACATGCCCGAAGGTCTGCCACGGTCCGGCGTCGAAACTCTGCGCCACCTCGCGGTGCCCCGGAGTCACGGCCAGGAACGCGGCCATCGTGCTGACCCACATGAAGAAGAAGACCGTCATGCCGATGGCCACGTTCAGAGCCGTGTCGGTGAGGCCGAAGATGAGCAGCAGCAACGGGAAGATGGCCAGCTTCGGCACCGTGTAGAGCGCCGAGAGCAGCGGCTCGAGCGTGGCCCGGACCCAGCGGGAGGCACCGAGCGCGACGCCGGCGGCCACCCCCGAGACGACGCCCATGGCGCAGCCGATGAGCACCCGGGTCAGGCTGACCCAGAGATGGTGGAACAGTTCGCCGCTCTCGATGAGCTGGAGGGCGGCGCTCCAGACCTTGGTCGGCGGCGGGAAGAACAGTGGGTTCACCGCACCGCTCGTCGCGGCCACCTGCCACAGCACGAACAGCACCACCGGGGCGCCGACGCCCAGCGCGATCTCGATGAGCCGGCGCCGGCGCCGGCGGGCCGAGGCCTTCTCCGGGGTCGCCGAGGCTTCGCGGCGTACCATCCGTCCGTTCGTCTGCTCGTCCGGCGGCACGAGCGCGGTTGTCTGGGCCATGACTACTCCTCTCCCGCCGCCAACGAGGCCTGGACCTCGTCGCGCAGCACATCCCAGACGTTCTGCTGCAGGGCCGAGAACTCGGGCGTGCGGCGCAGGTCGCTCGAGCGGGGACGCCCGAACGGGACCGTGATGTCACTGACCACCCGGCCGGGCCGGGCCGACACGACCACCACGCGGTCGCCCAGGACGAGGGCCTCCTCGAGGCTGTGGGTCACGAAGATGACCGTGCGCCGGTCCTCCTCCCAGACCTTGAGGAGCACCTCCTGCAGCACGACCCGCATCTGGGCGTCCACGGCGGCGAACGGCTCGTCCATGAGCAGGATCTGGGGCTGCACGGCCAGCGCCCGGGCGATCGACACCCGCTGGCGCATGCCACCGGAGAGGGTGGCCGGGTAGGCCTTCTCGAAGCCGTTCAGACCGATCCGACGGATCCAGTCCATCGCCCGCTCGTTCGCCTCCCGCCGCGGCACCTTGGCCATGTCGAGGCCGAACCGCACGTTGGCCAGGACGGTCTTCCAGGGCAGCACGCCGTAGTCCTGGAAGACCATGGACGTCGCCGCCCGGCCCTCGTCCAGCCAGAGGTCGAGGGTGCCGGCGGTCGGCGGCAGCAGGCCGTTGACGACGCGCAGAAACGTCGACTTGCCGCAGCCGGACGGGCCGACCAGGCAGACGAACTCCCCGTCGGCCACCCTCAGGTCGAGCGGGCCGAGGGCGTGTACGCGGTGCTTTCCGGAGATGAACTGCCGCTCCACGCCCGATGCGAGCAGCTTGGCGTTGGTGGGCGCCGTTGGCGGAGGCGCCGAGGTCGCGTGCCGTGTCTGTGTGTCCACTGTGCTCCAGGTGTTCTCAGGGCGGGGTGTTGACGGGTCAGCCGAACCATTGGCCGGCATTGACGTCCAGCGTCTGCCCGGTCACGCCGGCCGAGGCCGATGACCCGAAGAAGGCGACCACGTCGGCCACCTCGCGGGCCGTCACGAACCGGCCCAGGCAGGTCGTCGCCTCGGCGGCCTGCCGGGCATGCGCGGCGCTCGTGCCCCGGCGCGTGCCGACGTCGGCGAAGAACGCCTCGAGGTTGTCCGACTCGATGTAGCCGGGGACCACGGCGTTGACCCGGACCCCGTGCGGGCCGAGCTCGCGGGCCAGGACCTGGACCAGCGTGAGCATGGCCGACTTCATGGCCGCGTAGATGCCGGACTCCGGGTACGGCTGGCGGGCCGAGATGGAGCTCACCAGGATGACCGATGCCGGCCGCCCCTTCATGAGCGGCAGCAGCTCGTACAGCAGGTTGGTCGCCGACAGGATGTTGCCGTCGACCGCCGCGTGCCAGTCGGCGGCCGAGCGCTCGCCCAACGGCCCGAGCGGCGGCCGGGAGAACGCGTTGTGCACCAGGACGTCGACCGCGCCGTACCGCTCGCCCACGAGCCGCGCGGCCTCGGCGCAACGGGCCCGGTCGGTCAGGTCGGTCGGAAGGCACAGCGCCGCCTGTCCGGCCGCGACGACCTCGCGCGCGACCTCCTCCAGATAGGCACTCTTGCGGGCCAGCAGCGCCACGTCGGCCCCGGCCGCGGCGAAGGTCACGGCGAGGTCGCGGCCCAGTCCCGGACCCACGCCCGCGATGGCGGCGACTCGTCCACTCAGGCCCATGCCTGCTCCGTCCGCTCGGTCGGCACCGGCCAGGCCGCGACAATGTCGTCCACTGTCGACAGTGTGGCCAGGTAGCGCAGGCTGTGCCGGATCACGTCCGCCGCGTAGTCGGCCGGGACGCCGGCCACCCCGTCGACCGGCACCACCACGCGGTAGCCCAGCCCCACCGCCTCCATCGAGGCACCCAGGATGCCCATGTTCAACGACACGCCGACCAGGACGATCGTGCGCACCCCCAAGCCGCGCAGGGTCGCGTCGAGCTCGGTGCCGGTGAACGGGGTCACGCCGTGCAGCCGCTCGACCGTGATGTCATCGGGCTCCGGCCCCAACTCCGGCAACAGCTGCGCCGACACCGAACCGGTGAGCAGGTGGTCGGTCATCGCCTCGGCCCGCTCGAGGATCGGCGCGTTGCCGGCGGCCCGCCGACCGCCCGCTCGCTGGGCCACGGTGGCGTGCACGACCGCGACCCCGGCCGAGCGGGCCGCGACCAGCAGCCGGCGTACGCTGTCCACGCCACCGGAGACCCGCAGCTGCTCGCCCAGCTGCGGCACCAGGCTCTCGGTGCCGACGATGCCCCGCTGCAGTTCCATCGTCAGCACCGCGGTGTCGCCGGGCCGGATCACCTCACTGTCGAGTCGTCGGCTCATGGGAGTCCTCCGGACGGGACGGGGACGGTGCGGCGCTGCGCGGCCGACGTCTGGATCGCCTCGATCACGCGGAGCACGGCCAAACCGTCGGCGAAGGTCGCCGGGCGGGGGAAGCGTGGTGCCGTCTCGCCGTCCGGGTGGTCGAGCCGCTGGTACAGCCAACGGGCGAGGCCGGTGTAGGACGCGATCTCCTGCGCGGTCCAGGGGCGGGTGTCGCCGGAGACCGTCGACGGCGGCGGGGGTGCGTCCGGGGTCAGCCGGCGTGACCCGTCCGGCGTGGTGAGGTACGCCTGATCATCCACAATGGATACCGTGCCGGCGGTGCCGGCCACCCGGGTCACCTCGACCGGCTCACCCCAGGCCGCCGCGCACTCCTGGATCACCCCGACCGCACCGGCCGCGGTGCGGAACAGCACGCCGTAGCCGTCGTCGGCCCCGCCGGTCGGCCGGGGCACTGCCTGGCCCAGCGTGGCCGACACCTCCACGATCGGGCCGAGCCAGAGCTGGAGCTGGTCCAGCAGGTGCGTGCCGTTGGCCCGCAGCCACCCACCACCGCGCGCCGGATCGAACCACCAGCCGGGTGCGCCCGCGTCGGCGGCGGCCAGGATCGGGTAGGACCGCACGACCGTGGCCGTGTGCGCTCGGCCCACACGGCCCGAGTCGATCGCGTCGCGGACCGCCTCGACCGCGGGATCCCACCGGAATTCGGTGCCGACCAGGGCGACGAGGCTGGCCGCGTCGGCCGCCTTCGTCATGGCCTCGGCCTGGTCGACCGAGAGCGCCAGCGGTTTCTCGCAGATCACGTGCCGGCCGGCCGCGATGGCCAGCTGGGCCAGATCGGCGTGCGTGTCCGGCGGCGTGGCGATCGTGACGACCTCGGCATCGGTGGCGTCGAGCGCGGCCGCGAGCGAGTCGAACCCGGCCGCCACGCCGACCCGCTGGGCCCGGCGGGCCGTCCGCTCGGCGTCCTGGCCGACCAGCGCGGCCACCTCGAACCCCGCCGCCCGCAGGGCCGGCACGTGCACCCGCAGGCCGAAGCCGGTTCCGACGACGATTGCGCGACGGGCCATGTCATGCTCCTTCCGCGGCGCGGCCGAGCACCTTCAGGGCGTTGGTGCGCAGGAACTTCTCCCACACGTGCTCATGCAGCGGCAACTCGTCGAGCTCGGTGAAGATGCGCTCCAGCGACAGGCCCATCGGGAAGTAACCGGCGTAGAGCACCTTGTCCGCGCCACGGGTGTTGGCGAAGTCCAGGATCTCCTTCGGGTAGTAGCGCGGGGCGAAGGCGCTGGTCGAGTAGTACAGGTTCGGCCACTTCAGCAGCAGCTTCACGGCCAGGTCCACCCACGGCTCGCACCCGTGGCGGGTGACGAAGCGCAGCTCGGGGAAGAACCAGCAGACCTCGTCGATGAGGGCGACCTCCTGGGCCGCGAACGGGATGCGGGGTCCGGGCACGCCGGCACAGACGAAGATGGGGATGTCCAGGTCGATGCAGGCGGCGTAGAGCGGGTAGAACCGCTTGTCGTTGATGGGCACCGGCGGGTTGAGGCCACTCGGCATCGCGCTTGCCGCCACCACGCCCAGCTCCTCGACCGCCCGCCGCAGCGCGCGCACGCCCTCCATCCCGGCGTTGGGGTCGACCGGGAACGCGCCGAGGAAGCGGTCGGGGTGGGCCCGCAGGGCCGCGACCGCGAGCTCGTCCTCGTGACTCACCGTGATCATACCGTGCTCGACGCCCCAGCGGTCCATCTCCAGCAGCACGGCCTTGGCGCCGTCGGCGCTGAACCGCTGGTCGGGCAGGCTCTTGTACATGTACTCGGCCGGGAACCGGTACGTCTCCCGGCTCTCCTGGTCGCGCAGCTGGGTGCCGAGGAACCTGCGCCAGCTGTCGTCGGTGGGTCCCTTGGGGATTCCCATCATCAGGTCGATGACACCGATGTCGGTGGGCCTGGGCATCGCCTCACCACCCCCGGAAGACCGGGTCGCGCTTCTCGGCGAAGCTGCGCAGCCCCTCGGCGCTGTCCTCGGTCCAGACGTTCATGGCCACGGCCATCTCCTCTCGGTCGAACGCCGCGACCCGGTCCGAGTCCAGCGACTGGTTCAACAAGCGCTTGGCCAGACCGATCGCGACGGTCGGCCCGGCCGCGAGCCGGGTGGCCAACGCGTCGGCGGTGGTCTCCAGCTCCTCCGGTTCGACCACCTGGTGCACGATGCCCAGTCGCTCGGCGTCCATGACGGACAGGTCGCCGCCGAGCAGCAGCAGCCGCTTCGCCAGGTGCAGCCCGAGGATGCGGGGGAGCAGGTAGGCCGCCCCGGCGTCGGGCACGATCCCGCGGGTGATGAACAGCTCCGCGAACCGGGCCCCGGTCGAGGCCACCACGAAGTCGGCCGCGAGGGCGAGCTGGGCCCCCATGCCGGCGGCCACCCCGTTCACCGCGGCGATGACTGGCTTGGGGCAGTCGAGCACCGCAGCGATGAGGGCCTGCGCGCTGCGCACGGCGGGCCCGGTCTCGCCCACGACTCGGGCCGGTCGGCCGTCCACGTCCGGATCGCGCCGGGGGAGGCTGAGGTCGCCGCCGGCGCAGAAGGCCCGGCCGACGGCCGAGAGCACGACCGCCCGCACCTGGACCGACGAGCCGGCCTGGTCCAGCAGCGAGATCAGCCGCTCGCGCTGGGGTGGTCCGAGCGCGTTGAGCTTCTCGGGGCGGCTGAGCACGATACGGGCCACGCCGTCCGCGATGGTGCAGCGCACCTGCTGGGTCACGTCCTCGACGGCGGTCATGCTGCCTCCGCTTCGCTCCGGCCGCATGCCTTCCAAACTGAGCCGATGATGACCGGCCTCCTCCGCTTCGCTCCGGAACCGGTCATGCTGCCTCCGCTTCGCTCCGGCCGCATGCCTTCCAAACTGAGCCGATGATGACCGGCCTCCTCCGCTTCGCTCCGGAACCGGTCATGCGCTCGCCCGCCGCGGCCGGGCCCGGGGCAGGCCGAGATGCCGCTCGGCGATGATGCCCCGCTGGATCTCACTGGTGCCGGCGTAGATGGTGGTCACGACCGAGTGCCGGAACTCGTGCTCGATCCAGCCGTCGGCCGGCGCCTCGGCGCCGTGGCCGGCGAGCAGCCCGTCCGCGCCGACCATGTCCACAAAGGACGACGCTGCCCGCATGAGCGCCTCCGAGCTGAACAGCTTGGCCAGCGACCCCTCCGTGTGGGGCAGGACGTCGCGCGCGGTCAGCCAGGTCATGCGGTAGCCCATGAGGCGGCTCACCTCGAGGTCGGTGCAGGCCCGGGCCAGGCAGGCCCGCACCTCGGGCCGCTCGATGGGCGCGTGCCCGTCGGCGTCGGGCGTGCGGGCCCAGGCGATGGCCCGGTCGACCAGGTGCAGCAGGTGCCCTGCCGCGGCCGGCTGCCGTTCGAAGGCGAGCGCCACCATCATGACGTCCCAGCCTCCGTCGACCTCGCCGACCCGGGCACTGTCGGGGATCCGGACCCGTTCGTAGAACGTCGCGTTGGTGCGCTCGCCGCCGAGCGTTTGCACCGGGCGTACCTCCACGCCCTCGGCGTCGAGCGGCACCAGGAACATGGTCAGGCCGCGGTGCTTGGGCACGTCCGGGTTGGTCCGGGCCAGCAGGAAGACGTAGGTCGCCTCGTGGGCCATGGTGGTGAACATCTTCTGGCCGTCGATGACCCACCCGTCGCTGTCGCGGGTCGCCCGGGTGCGGGCCGCGGCGACGTCGGAGCCCGAGTCCGGCTCCGAGTATCCGAGGCACATGAGGATCTCGCCGCTCAGGATGGCCGGGATGACCTCGCGTCGCTGCTGTTCGGTGCCGACGATCTGCAGCGTCTTCGCCACCAGTTCGGAGATGAGCCAGCCCTCGATCGGAATTCCGGCCCGGGCGAACTCCTCGTTCAGCGTGGCCATCTCGAACGGGTCCCGGCCCTGCCCGCCCTGGTCGACCGGCCAGGCCGCCTTCAGCCAGCCGCGTTCGGCCATGGCGCGGTGCACGCTCCAGCTGTGCAGCGTGCCGGAGTCGTGCACGGCGGCCGAGGTCGCCGGCGGCAGCTCGGCCAGGAACTGCCGGATCTCGGTCCGGAACCGTTGCTGTGCCTCGGAAAGCTCGAAGTCCACTACCGCCGCCCTTCGTCGGTGTCGGCCAGGGCGAGCGTGACGACGGCATCGGTGGCCGCGCCGTCGCCGCCGCCGAGGAGTCCCAGCGCCTTGGCCCGGCGGAAGTAGAGCTGAATGTCGTACTCCATCGTGTAGCCGTAGCCGCCATGGGCGTGCAGGCTGCGGTCGGTGGCCTGGCGGGCGGCCCGGCCGGCGAACGTGAAGGCCATCGCGGCCAGGCCGTGGCGCCGGCTGCTGCCGGTGTCACCGGCCCAGGCCGCCTCGAGGACCAGCAGCTCGGCCCCGTCCACGAGCGTCGCCGCGTCGGCCAGTTGGTGGGCCAGGGCCTGGAACGAGCCGATCGGCTGGCCGAACTGGTGGCGCGTCTTCGCGTACTCGACGCCGAGGCGCAGGCCCGCGACTCCGATGCCGACCAGGCTGGCCGCGGTGAGGATCCGCCAGTCGGCCAGGGCCTCGTCGAAGAGCGCGGCCGCCTCCGGCCCCGATGCGAGTACCGTCGCGCCGGTGAGGTCCACGTGGCCGATCGCCAGTCCGGCCAGTGTCTGCTTCGGACAGTCGAGGTCGTGACCGGGCCTGGACGCGACGATCCGGCTCTCGTCCCACGCGATGACCTGGTCGGCGACCGCCGCCCACGGCACCGTCCGGGCGACCCCGGCCACGGCCGGCCGGGGCGAGAACGTGACCAGGTCAGCGGAGCCGGTGTGGCCGAGGCGGTCGAGCAGCCGGGTCGCGACCAGGGTCTCCACCAGCGGGGCCGAGGCGAGGGCGGCCCCGGCCGCCTGGGCGGCGATGACGAGCTCGGCCAGTCCGGCCGGTGTTCCCTCGCGGGAACTCGCCAGCTGAGGAAAGCCGAACTCGCCGAGCACCGCCCACAGCGCCGGGTCGAAGCCGAGCGGTTCGGCCGCCCGGACGCGCTCCGGCGTGGAGTGGTCGGCGAGCAGGGCGGTCAGGCCCGCCCGCAGGTCGAGTTGCTCGGTCGACAAGGAGAAGTCGATCATCGCAGCCGCCATTGGGGCCGGTTGCCGGTCCGGAACGCCTGCTGGCCGGCGGCCAGGGCGGCCGGGTCGGTGCCCGCGGCGACCAGCGCGTGCGCGACGCCCAGTGCCTGACCCGGTGCCATCTCGGAGCCGGCCCAGATGGAGCGCAGGGTCGCCTGCACCGCGAGCGGCGGCAGGGCCGCGATGGTCCCGGCGATCGTCCCGGCCGCCGCCCGCAGCTGGTCGCTCGGCACCACCTCGGACACCAGGCCGATGTCGAGCGCGCGCTGGGCCGACATCCGCTCGGCCGACCCGAGCAGCGCCAGCCGCAGCACCTCGCCCAACGGCATGCGGCGCAACAGATGCAGCGGCTCGAACACGGCCGGCATGCCGAACGTCGTGTGCGGGTCGAAGAACGTGGCGTTGTCGGCGGCGATGATGATGTCGGACTCGCCGAGCAGGTAGAACGCGCCGCCACAGGCGATGCCGTTGACCGCGGCGACGACCGGCTTCCACAGGCCGCACGACTTGGGGCCGAGGAAGTCGCCGACATCCGCGCGCAGGAACGGGCTGCTCGCCTTCAGCAGCGCGGTCGACGCGTCCGCACCGTCGTCGGCGTCGAGGCCCGAGCGGTCGTACCCGGTGCAGAACGCCTTCTCGCCGGCCCCGGTGACGACCACGACCCGCACCTCGTCGTCGAGACGGAGCCGTGCCCACACGCCGGCGAGCTCGCGCAGCATCGTCTCGTTGAACGAGTTCAGCACCTCGGGACGGTTCAGCTCGACCCACGCGACCCCGGCGTCGACGGACAGCTGCAGCGTGGACGGCGCCGCATCGTCGCTGTTCAGGGGTGTGTTGTGCATCACGCCGCGAAGGTTATAAGGTTATACCCTTATGAGTCAAGGGTGGCAGAGAGGGCCGACGTGGAGACTGATCGATCGCATCGCGTGTTCACCGACGAGGCGCTGCAAGAGCTGTCGGTGTCGCCCCGCGGCCGCCTGCTCCGCCGGCTCGAGGAGTCCGATGTCGATGGTCTGCGCGATGAGCTGGCGGCGCTCGAACGGGAGCACCACGGCCAGCGCGAGCGCTACCTCGACTGGGTCACGACGATCCTCGACACCGCCGTCCAGCGTCACGGTCGGGACGGCCTGCGCCTCCTGGTGGGCCGGACCCTGGCCTTCTTCGCGGCCTATCCGGGCGTCGATCCCGTGCGGGACGAGGCGCCGGCCTCGATGGTCGACGAGGTGGCCGAGGCCGTCGGTCGCGGCGACGCGGACAGTGCGTTGGCGATTTTCGATCATCGTGAGGCCGAGTGGCGTTCGGCCGTCGACGTGCTGCGGGACTGGCTGTCCACATTGCTCTCACAGGTGTACGCCAACTACGGCCCGGACGAGCTCGAAGCTTTCCACCGCCGCCGCGGCGAGGACGCCCTGCGCGGCCTCATGAACGACATCGACCGGCCCGCGGGCGAGCGCCTGGTGAACCTGGTCCGCCTGTTGCAGGGCCACTTCACCGATCTCGTGATCAGCGAGGACGACGAGAAGTTCACGATCGTGCAGGACCCGTGCGGCACCTGCGCCCGCCAGGTCATCGACGGCCGGTTCGCGGCCGGGCTCGGTCTCGCGGTCGTTGCTGACGAGCACCGGGTGACCTGGGGCGGGCGTCCGACCACCATCTACCGCACCCACGTGCCGATCTGGCACGTGGAGATGGCCTGCGAACGCCTCGGCGTGCCCTGGCCGGTGAACCTCTGCCCGGCCGGCCTGGACGGTGGCGCCTGCACGATCCTGCTCTACAAGGATCCGCGCGACCCGTCCAGCGCCGCCCGGGTGCCCTCGGCCACCAGCGAGCCCGCCTGACGTGAAGTCGTCCATCCCCGCAACGAAGGGCCCGAGACACCCATGACCGATGTGGTGAGCGCGGTGACGCCGGTTGGCCGGCAGCGCGCCGGTTACCAGCTGACGGACCGCTACGACGCCGACGACGGCACCGTCGTTCTCACCGGCACCCAGGCGATCACGCGCATCCTCCTGGACCGCCACCGGATCGACCGGGCGGCCGGGCTGCGCACCGGCGGCCTCGCGTCCGGCTACCCCGGATCGCCCCTGGGCGGGCTGGACCTCACCCTGCACCGGGCGGCCGCCGCCCTCGAGGCCGAGGACATCCGGCACGTGCCCGGCGTGAACGAGGAACTCGCGGCCGCCGTGGTGTTCGGGACCCAGCAGCCTTCGCCCGGTGGGTTCCGGGACGGGCTGCAGGGCGTCTTCGGGCTCTGGTACGGCAAGTCGCCGGGCGTGGACCGGTGCGGTGACGCGTTCAAGCACGCCAACCAGTTCGGTGTGAGCCCGTTCGGCGGCGTCATCGCGGTGGCCGGCGACGACCCGGCGGCGAAGTCCTCGTCACTGCCGAACCAGAGCGAGACCGCCTTCTACGACGCGCTGATGCCGGTGCTTGTGCCCGGCTCCACCCAGGAGCTGCTGGACTTCGGGGTGATCGGGCTGGAGCTGTCCCGCTACTCGGGCTGCTGGGTCGGGCTGAAGGTGGTGACCAACGTGGCCGACTCGGTGGGGTCGGTGAACCTGGCCCCCGACCGGCTGTCCCTGCGTCACCCGGCGCTCGAGATCGACGGCGAGCCGTGGCAGCACCGGCAGCGGATCGACCTCGTCCCCACGATCCTCGTCGACCGGGAGCGGGACCTGCTCGAGCGCCGCCACCTCGCGGCCGTCGCCTTCGCCGCCGCCAACGGCCTCAACCGGATCGAGGGCGCTGTAGCCGGTGCCGGGACCGACGCCCGGATCGGGGTTGTCGCGGCCGGCAAGACCTACTACGACGTCCGGCAGGCACTGGCCGATCTCGGCCTGGACGACGCCGGCCTGCGCGAGCGGGGCGTCCGTCTGCTGAAGCTCGGCATGATCTATCCGCTCGACCGGTCTGTTGTGGAGCGGTTCGCCGACGGCCTCGAGCACGTCGTGGTGGTCGAGGAGAAGCGCGACTTCATCGAGTCGGCCCTGCGCAGCGCGCTCTACTCGACCCCGCACCGGCCCACCGTCGTGGGCAAGCGCGACCGCGGCGGCCGGTTGCTGGTGCCGGCCCACGGCGAGCTCGGCGTCGACCGCCTCAAGCCCATCCTGCGGCGCGAACTCGGCCTGCCCGAACCGGTCCGGACCGGTGCCCGGTCCTCGGGCCCGATTCCGCTGCCGCTGCTGGCCCGCACGTCGGCCTACTGCAGCGGATGCCCGCACAACCGGTCCACCGTGCTCCCCGACGGCGCCGTCGTGGGCGGCGGTGTCGGCTGTCACGGCATGTCGTACTTCGACCCCCGGCTGGCCGACAACCAGAAGCTGGCGGTCGTGCCGATGGGCTCCGAGGGGGTGCCCTGGATCGGCATGGCCCCCTTCTCGCAGACCGGGCACATCTTCCAGCATCTGGGCGACGGGACGTTCTCCCACTCGGGTCTGCTCGCGGTGCGTGCCTGCGTCGCGGCCAACGTGAACATCACCTTCAAGATCCTGTTCAACGGCTACGTCGCGATGACCGGCGGCCAGGAGATCGCGGGCGGCATGTCCGTGCCGGCCCTGACCCGCGAGCTGGCCGCCGAGGGGGTCAAGCAGATCATCGTGTGCGCCGAGGATCCCGGGCGCTACCGCGGCGTGCGCGACCTGGCCAAGGGCGTCACCGTGCTGCCGCGGTCGGAGGTGCTGGCCGCGCAGGAGCGCCTCAGCGCGGTCGGGGGCGTCACGGTGCTCATCTACGACCAGGTGTGCGCGGCCGAGGCCCGGCGGCTGCGCCGTTCCGGCAAGCTGCCCAAGCCCGACCGCAAGGTGGTCATCAACGAGCTCGTCTGTGAGGGCTGCGGCGACTGCGGCGTGAAGAGCAACTGCCTGTCGGTCCAGCCGGTCGAGACCGAGTTGGGCCGCAAGACCCAGATCCATCAGACGTCGTGCAACTCGGACTTCAGCTGCCTGGACGGCGACTGCCCGTCCTTCGTCACGGTCCGGACGACGGCGGCCGCGACCCCGCGCCGGACCCGGCCCCGCCGCGCGGGCTCGGGCGAGGTGCCCCCCGAGCCGGCGGCCAAGGCGTCGGTCAGCGACAAGGCCTACGGCGTCTATCTGGTCGGCATCGGCGGCACCGGGGTGGTCACGGTCAACCAGATCCTGGCCACGGCGGCCCTGGTCGACGGGCTCCACACGGCCGGCCTCGACCAGACCGGGATGAGCCAGAAGGCCGGAGCGGTCGTGTCCCACCTGCAGATCAGCGCCGCCCCGGTCGACGACCGAGCCGCCGCGGTGACCGACGGCCAGGCCGATCTCTACCTGGTGTTCGACCTGCTCAGCGGGGCGGCACCGCAGCACCTCGCCCGCACCGGTCCGGAGCGGACGGTATCGGTCGTCGCCTCCTCGCTCACGCCGACCTCGGCCGTGGTGACGAACATCGCGACCAGCCTCCCACCGGCCGACGCGCTGCTGGACCGCATCCGGGGCGCGGTCGGCCGCACCACGGCGGTGGACGTCGCCCAGCTCAGCCGCACCCAGTTCGGTGACGAGACAACGGCCAACGTCCTGCTGCTCGGGGTGGCCTACCAGGTCGGGGCCGTGCCGCTGTCGGCCGCCTCGATCGAGGAGGCGATCCGGCTCAACGGCGTCGCGGTCGACACGAACATCGAGGCGTTCCGGGCCGGGCGGCGCCACGTGGCCACGCCGACCACGCTCGAGACGCCGGCTCCGGCCCGCCGCCTGGGAGCGGCCGGGCTCGATCCGACGCCCGGCGCGCGGGAGGTCGCGCGACAGCTGCTCGACGCGGCCGACCTGCCGGCCGCGGTGCGGGAGGTCGGTGAGCTCCGTGCCGCCGAGCTCTTCGACTATCAGCACGCGCGGCTGGCCGGGCAATACGTGGACGCGGTGCGCCGCGTCGTGACCGCCGAGTCCGAGCGGTTCGGCACGGATGCGGTGTCCGTGGAGTTTTCCCGGCACCTGTTCAAACTGCTGGCGTACAAGGACGAGTACGAGGTCGCCCGGCTGCACCTGAAGCTCGACGTCGGCGCTCAGGCGGCCGCCGACGGCTCCCGGGTCCGGGTGCGTTACCATATCCACCCGCCGTTCCTGCGGGCTCTCGGCCTGCGCCACAAGCTCGCGCTCGGCGGCTGGATCCGGCCGGTCTTCGCGGTGCTGCGGGCGATGCGGTCGGTGCGGGGCACGGCGTTCGACCCGTTCGGCCTGGCCGCGGTCCGCCGAGTCGAGCGGTCGCTGCCGGACGAATACACGACCGCGGTGCTGGCCGCGCTCCGGGACGACGACCAGGACCGCTGCCTGGCGGTGGCGCGGGCACCGGATTTGGTCCGCGGATATGAGACCATCAAGCTCGCCAATGTGGCCCGTTTTCGGGCGGTGCTGGCCAGACCCTCCGAGGTGGATGGATGAGGAAGGCGGAGACCATGGCGGACCCCCCTCCGGGCCGTGGCGCGAAGGGCCCGCTGCTGCTGCGTCGCCGGGTCGGCGAGCGCCTCGCCGACGAGTTGCGGGACCGGATCCTGCGCGGTGATCTGACCACGGAGAACGGACTGCTGAAGCAGGACGACCTGTTCGAGGAGTTCCGGGTCAGCATGCCGTCCGTCCGTGAGGCCATGCGCACGCTGGAGACGGAGGGGCTCATCACCATCCGCCGCGGCAACCGGGGTGGCGCCGAGGTGCATCCACCCCAGCTCGAACGGGCCGGCTACGTCTTCGGCCTCGTGCTGCAGTCCCGCAAGGTCAGCGTGCACGATCTGGGACTGGCGGTCCGGCGCCTCGACCCGATGTGCGCCGAGATGTGCGCGACCCGGCCGGACCGCATGGAGACGGTTGTCCCGGCGCTGCGCGAGATCCACCGCCGGACCGAGGAGAGCCTCGGCGACTTCGCCAAGTTCGTGGCCTGCATGAAGGAGTTCCACGAGGCGCTCGTGCGCAACTGCGGGAACCAGACCTTCGAGCTGCTCCTGGGCATGCTCGAGGGGCTGTGGTATGCGCACGAGGAGGAGTGGGCGGCCCGCACGGTGATGGAGGGCGCGCTCCCCGGGAAGTCCGCGACCCGGCGCAGCCTCGACAGCCACGCCGAGCTGATCCGGGCCATCGAGGAGGGCGACGGACCCGGGGCCGCGACCCTGGCCCGCCGCCACCAGGAGGACACCCAGCCCCAGGCCAACCTCGGCGTGGATCCCTCGGTGGTCAACGCCCAGCTCATCCGGCCCCCGGACTACTGACCGGTCCGCTGTCCGACTTGTGGCAGTCCGGGTCGACGAATGTCGATTGTGGATAGTGCTGGGCCATGAGCAGTGTGACCGTGATGACCGGCGAGGGTGTAACGCCGCGGGCATCGACGACGCCCATAGGAATGGGTCGTGACGGCCGGCTTGCTGGGCCCAGCGGCCGTGCCGGCCCCCGGCGTCACCCCGCGCACTCCCCAGTGTGTGCGGGGGACGCCGGTCCATCGGCGCCGTGGAGATCCAGGGGTCACGCGCCCGCCACCACCGCGACGATCGCAGCATCCGGCGCCCGGTTCCGAGTGGCAACGACGCGCGCCGACGGGTCACGAGCTCGCAGGCATGACTCGGACCGCCATTTGTAAAGCACCTTGCCTCTTGCCCGGGCCCATGTCATCCTGGCAGCACTGGGGATCGTCAAATGCAAATGCCTGATGGTGGGTGCGAACCCGCCGGCAGGCTGGTGCGTTCTGCGAGAGGACCGTCATGGCCACCCCCTTCCTGCCACGACGACTCGGCGGGGCCTTCACCGGCCTCGGCGTTGTCGCCGCCCTGCTGTCCGCCACCACCGCTCCCGCGGCCGCCGCGACCGCGGTCGCGTTCAGCTCGGTCGTCCCGGTCCCGGTCACGGCTACCGCCACGCCCGGGGTCAGCTACAGCATCACCGCATCCACCATCATCTACGCCGCGCCGGGTTCCGCACCGGCGGCGGCCATCGCCAACCAGTTCGCGGCCCGGTTGCGCGTCTCCACCGGGCTGCCGCTGCCGGTCGTCACCACTGTCGCCAACCCGACCGACGGGATCGCCCTGCTGCTCACCGGCGCGGCGCCGAGCGCCGGTGCCGAAGGCTACCAACTCGACGTCACCGCGAGCGCGATCACCGTGCGGGCCGGTCAGCCCGCCGGGTTGTTCCACGGCGTGCAGACGCTGCGGCAACTGCTCCCGGTGGCCGCCGACGCGGCGACGCCCCAGCCCGGACCATGGCCGGTGCCGGGCGGGCAGATCGTCGACTACCCGAGGTTCGCGCACCGTGGCGCGATGCTCGACGTCGCGCGGCACTTCTTCACCGTGGCCCAGGTCCAGCGGTACCTCGACCAGATCGCCCTGTACAAGATCAACGTGCTGCACCTGCACCTGTCCGACGACCAGGGCTGGCGGATCGCCGTCAACTCCTGGCCGAACCTCGCGGTGTACGGCGGTGGCACGCAGGTCGGCGGCGGACCGGGCGGCTACTACACCCAGGCGGACTACACCGCGATCGTGAACTACGCGGCCGAGCGCTACATCACGATCATTCCCGAGATCGACATGCCCGGGCACACCAACGCCGCACTGGCCTCCTACGCGCAGCTCAACTGCAACGGCGTGGCGCCGGCCCGGTACACGGGCACGCAGGTCGGGTTCAGTTCGCTGTGCGTACCGCTGGAACTCACGTACACCTTCATCGACCAGGTGATCGGGGAGATCGCCGCGCTGACCCCGGGGCCTTACGTGCACATCGGCGGCGACGAGGCGAACTCCACCACCGCGGCGGACTACTCGTACTTCGTCAACCGCGCCCAGCAGATCGTCGCCGCGCACGGCAAGACCGTCGTCGGATGGCACAACGTGGCCGACGCGACGCTGCTGCCCTCGACGGTGGCCCAGTTCTGGGGCACCACCACCAGCGATGCGTCGCTGGCCGCGGCGGTGGCGAACGGTACCAGGGTGGTCATGTCCCCGGCGAACAAGACGTACCTGGACATGAAGTACCGCAACAACACCAGACCGGGGCAGAAGTGGGCCGGTCTCATCGACGTGAACACGGCGTACGAGTGGAACCCGGGTGCCTACCTCACGGGTGCCGGTGAGACGGCGGTGCTCGGCGTCGAGGCACCACTGTGGACGGAGACGATCGTGACCACGGCCGACATCGAGTACATGGCCTTCCCGCGCCTGCCCGCGATCGCCGAGCTGGGCTGGTCGCCCTGGAGCACGCACAACCTCACCGCGTTCAAGCAGCGCCTGGGCGCGCAGGGACCGCGCTGGCGCGTCATGGGCATCAACTACTACCACTCGACCCAGGTCACCTGGCCGAGCGGCTCGTAACCCGCCGGCGGAGCCGCAACGTCCCCGGTTTGCGGCCCCGCACACTCGCCGGAGGTGCGAAATGTCACGAACTCGGAAGATTTTTCAGCGGTCGCTGGCCGCGCTGGTGCTTACCGTGACCTCGGTCCTGAGCATCGGTGCGCTCGGTCCCGGCGGGGCCTCGGCCGCCACCGTGGGCTCCACCGAACTGACCTCGGGCTGGGCTCTGCGCTCGGCCGCCGGCCTGGCCGACACCGGCGCCACGATCTCCCGGGTCGGCTACCCGACCGCCGGCTGGAATCCGGTCACCCTGCCCTCCACCGTGCTGGCCGGGCTGGTGGCGAACAATGTCTACACCGACATCTACGCCGGCACGAACCTGCAGTCGGTCCCGGACCTGACCGGTCAGGACTGGTGGTACCGAGGCCAGTTCACGGCCGCGGCCGCGAGTCCCGGGCAGGTCTACTGGCTGCGGCTGCAGGGCCTGAGCTACCGGGCGCAGGTCTGGCTCAACGGCACCCAGCTCGCCGCCGACGCGGTCGGCACGTTCGTCGCGCACGAGTACAACGTCACCGGCGCCGTCGTGCCCGGCGCGCTCAACGCCGTCGCGATCCGGGTGACCCCGCCGCGGCACGGCTGCACCGACCTGTCGGTCTGCACCGTCGACTGGAATCCTGAGGCGCCCGACATGAACGCCGGGATCTGGGGCCGCACGTTCGTCGACACGACGGGTCCGGTCGCCGTCCGTGACCCGTACGTCAAAACGGTCCTGCCGCTGCCCGCCACCGACAGGGCCGACCTCACCGTGTACGCCGACGTGATCAACGCGACCGCCGCGCCGGTCACCACGACCGTCGCCGCCACCGTCAGCAAGCCCGGCCAGCCGACGATCACGGTCAGCCAGACCGTGACGCTCGCGGCGGGGGAGCGGCGCGAGGTGGTCTTCGACCCCGCCGGCTACCCGCAGCTGCGCGTCACCAACCCGGTGCTGTGGTGGCCCTACCAGTTCGGCAGCCCGGAGCTCTATCAGCTCACGACGGTGGCGAGCGTGTCCGGGTCGGCGTCGGACAGCAAGACGATCAACTTCGGGGTACGGCAGTTCACCGACTACCGCACCACGGTGCAGGGCACCTCCTTCGCCGGGTACAAGGTCAACGGGCAGCCGATCCTGTTCCGCGGCGGCGGGTACGTCTGGGACCTGCTGCAACGATGGGACACCAGGACGAACAGGGCGCACGTCGACTACGTGAAGGGCATGGGCCTCAACACGATCCGGCTCGAGGGGACGCTCGGCAACCAGGAGCTCTACGACCTCGCCGACGCGGCCGGCGTCATGATCATGCCGGGGTTCGTCTGCTGCAGCGCCTGGGAGAACGACGGCGGCTGGACGGCGGAGCAGACCACCGTCGCCCAGGCGTCGCTGAACACCCAGATGCGGGCACTGCGGGCACACGCCAGCACGTTCATGTGGAACTACGGCAGCGACATGCCGCCGACGGCGGCGCACCTGACCGCGTACAAGAACATCGCCGCCGCGCTGCACTGGCAGAACCCCACCCTGGACAACGTGGCGACGTGGTCCAACGCCAACGCGGGCATGAAGATGGACGGTCCGTACAAGTGGGAGCCGCCGGTGCTGTGGTGGGACCTCAGCCGCCAGGGTTCGGCGTTCGGCGCCACCGGTGAGGAGGGTACCGAGGCGCCGCCGCCGCTGGAGAGCCTGTCGCGGTTCCTCACCCCGGCGCAGACCTGGCCGGTCGGCAACGCGGCCTGGAACTACCACGTCGGCCGCGGCGGCAGCGTCTTCGCCGACACCGACGTCTACACCAACGCGCTCAACCGGCGCTACGGCACCACGACCAGCGCCGCGGACTACTCGAAGAAATCCGAGGTGATGAACTACGAGAACACCCGGTCGTTCTTCGAGGCGTGGAGCGCCCGCCAGCACACCCAGTCGTTCGGCAGCATCTGGTGGATGCAGAACAACGCCTGGCCGGCGTTGCACTGGAACCTGTACGACTACTACTTCAAGCCCGGCGGGTCGTTCTACGGCACCAGGAAGGCGACCGAGCCGGTCCACATCGCGTACGACTACTTCAGCCGCAACGCCTACGTGGTGAACTCCACCCTCACCGCCCGGACCGGGCTGACCGCCACCGCCACGGTGTACAACATCCCCGACCTGACCCAGAAGTACACCACGAGCGTCGCGGTCACCGCGCCCGCCAACGCGTCCGCGTCGGTGCTGACCCTGCCGTCCGTCACGGGACTGACGTCGACCTACTTCGTCCGCCTGCAGCTGAAGGACTCGAGCGGCGCGACCGTCAGTAACAACCTCTACTGGTACTCCACCACCCCGGACGCCCTGGGCAACAAGAAGAACTGGTACTCCACCAGCGTCAAGACCTACGCCAACCTGACCGGGCTGAACAGCCTCGCCGCCAACACCGGCGTCACCACCGGTGTGTCCCGATCGGTCGCCGGCGGGCAGGAGACGGTCACGGTCACGCTGACCAACACCAGCCCGACGAACATCGCCTTCTTCCTGCGCCCGGAGGTGACTGCCGGCAATGGCGGAAACGAGGTCGTGCCCGTCTCCTACACCGACAACTACGTCTCGCTGTTCCCGGGAGAGTCGACCCGGATCACGGCGGTCTACGCCACCGCCGACCTGGGCGGGCAACCCGCCCACCTGCGGGTGCGCGGCTACAACGTCCCGACCGTGTCGGTGCCGGTGCCCTGAGCCGGAACCGGGGGCGGCCGGCCGGCGTCCTGCCGCCCCCGGGCCACGTCAGGTGCCGCCGACGTCAGCGGATGGCTGCCGCGCGGTCGAGCACCAGGTCGCGGGCCTCGGCCAGGCCGACGGCGAGCGCGCCGAGCAGCACGGCGTCGGTGCCGAGTGTGGAGACCTCGATGCGGGGCGGGCGCAGCACGACGAGATCGCGGAGCCGCTCGGCGACCGGGGCGGTGAGCAGGTCACCGGGCTGGCTGCCGACGCCGCCGCCGAGGACGACCAGCTCCGGGTCGAGCACGGCGGTGATCCCGGCGAGGGCGTGGCTGACGTGGTCGACCACGCGGGACACGGCCAGCCGCGCGGTCTCGTCGCCGGCGCGGGCGGCGTCGAAGACGTCCTTCGCGGTTGCCGCGTCGTGCAGGCCCAGCCGCCGGGCCAACGCGACCACGCCGTCGGCCGAGGCCACCGATTCGAACATGCCTCGGCGTCGCGCGGCGGGTTCGTCCAGCAGGGGGTCGCCCTCGCCGACCGGCAGGTAGCCGATCTCGCCGGCAGCGCCGCGGAAGCCGCGGTACAGCTTGCCGTCGATCATGATGCCCATGCCGGTGCCGGTGCCGATCGAGACGTAGACGAAGTGCCGCACACCGCGGCCGAGCCCGTAGGTCGCCTCGCCGACGGCCGCCAGGTCGACGTCGTTCTCCACCACGTACGTCGAGCCGGCGATGCCCGCCAGCCGTTCGACGCTGCCGCGCCGGTCCCAGCCGGGCAGGTTGGGCGCCAGATGCAGGGCGCCGGTCGCCTTGTCGTGGATGCCGGGGGTACCGAAGACGGCGAGCGTGATGTCGTCGCGCGTGATGCCGGCCTCGGCGGCCAGTTCCCCGGCGAGGCGGGTGAGCTGCGCGACGAGGTCGCGGGCGCGGGTGCCGCGCGACGGCTCGTCCTTGCGCGCGACGACCGTGCCGACCAGGTCGGCCAGACCGACGCGGACGTAGGAGCGGCCGACGTCGACGGCGAAGACCCAGCCCGCTTCGGGACGTACCTCGTACAGCGCCGCGGAGCGTCCGGCGGCGCCCGCGCGCGTGCCGACCTGGCGCAGGAGCCCGGCGCGCTCGAGGTTGGTGAGCGCCACGGCCACGGTGGGCTTGGACAGCCCGGTCCGCTGGGCCAGCTCGGGTCGCGACACCGTTCCCAGCCGGAAGGTCTCGGCGAACACGGCTCGCTCGTTCATCACCCGCAGCACGCTGGTCGTGCTGGCGGTCCCGGTGGTCTCCACGGGAACAGCCTGCCACACGCGTTAGGAAAGGTCATTTATCAATTTTGTTAAGGACCTTGCCAACCGGCTGTCGCGGGGCAGAACATGCTCCCGAGAACCCTGCGAGGAAAGGTGCCCCTCCGTGAGAGCCAGATGGTTCGTCGCAGTCGTGGCCGTCGCGGCCACCGTCGTCAGCGGGTGTGGCGGCAGCACCGGGGACAAGCAGGCCGGCAATGACGCGCCGACGATCGCGTTGTTCCTGCCGGAGTCCAAGACGACCCGCTACGAGGCGTTCGACCGGCCGCTGTTCGAGGCCAAGGTGAAGGCGCTGTGCGCCGACTGCAAGCTGCTCTACGCCAACGCCGACCAGGACGCCGCCAAGCAACAGCAGCAGGTGGAGGCCGCGCTGGCGCAGGGCGCCGACGTGCTGGTCCTCGACGCCGTCGACGCCGGTGCGGTCGCGTCGCTGGTGAACCAGGCCAAGCAGAAGAAGGTCCCGGTCATCGCGTACGACCGGCTGATCTCCAAGATCTCCTACGAGTACTACGTCTCCTTCAACAACGTCCGCGTCGGTGAGATGCAGGGCCAGGCGCTGCTGGACGCGCTGACCAAGGCCGGGACGGTGGACAAGGGCAAGATCGTCATGATCAACGGAGCCCCGACCGACCCCAGCTCGGCCGACTACAAGACCGGCGCGCACAAGGTTCTCGACGGCAAGGTCCAGATCGGCCGCGAGTTCGACACCCCCGACTGGAGCCCGGACAAGGCCCAGCAGGAGATGGAGCAGGCCATCACCGCGCTCGGCCGGGACAGCATCGTCGGGGTGCTGTCCGCCAACGACGGCATGGCCGGCGGGGCGATCGCGGCGATGAAACGCGCCGGCTACCCGGCCCTGCCGCCGATCACCGGCCAGGACGCCGAACTCGCGGCGGTGCAACGGATCCTGACCGGCGAGCAGTACATGACCATCTACCTCGACATCCGCCAGGAGGCGGAGAAGTCCGCGGAACTGGCCGTCGCGCTCGCCAAGGGCGAAAAGCCGGCCGCGCCGACGAAGGTCGCCAACGGCACCGCCGACATCCCCGCGTTCCTGCTCGACCCGATCGCGGTCACCGCCGACCGGATCAAGGACACCATCGTCAAGGACGGCTTCTACAAGGCGTCGGACATCTGCACCGGTCCGGTCGTCCCGGCATGCGCCAAGGCGGGAATCCAGTAGTGCTCGCCGCTTCGAACATCAGCAAACGCTACGGTGCGGTCCAGGCTCTGGACGGCGTGAGCCTGGACCTGCCGCCCGGCGAAGTGGTCGCACTGGTGGGCGACAACGGCGCCGGCAAGTCGACCCTCGTCAAGGTCCTGTCCGGCGTCGTCATCGCCGACGACGGCCTGATCGAGCAGGACGGCCTTCCGGTCCGCATCGCCGGCCCGCACGACGCTCAGCGACTCGGCGTGTCGACCGTCCACCAGGACCTCGCGCTCTGCGAGAACCTCGACGTCGTGGGCAACCTGTTCCTCGGCGCCGAACGCCGCCGGTGGACGGTGCTCAACCACATCCGGATGGAACGCTCGGCACGGGACCTGCTGTCCTCGTTGGACGTCCGCATCCGCGACATCCGTGTGCCCGTGGCGATGCTCTCCGGCGGCCAGCGGCAGTCCGTCGCCATCGCCCGGGCGCTCATCGGCGAGCCACGGGTCGTGATCCTCGACGAGCCGACAGCCGCACTCGGCGTCGAACAGACGGCGCAGGTGCTCGACCTCATCCGCCGCCTGCGCGACCGCGGGCTGGCGGTGCTCGTCATCTCCCACAACCTGGTCGACGTCCGGGCGGTCAGCGACCGGATCGTGGTCCTGCGACTGGGCCGCAACGCCGGCGACTTCCGAACCGCGGAGTCCACCCCGGAGGCCGTTGTCGCCGCCATCACCGGCGGTGCCGTATGACCGCGACGCTCGTCAAACCGCTGCAACCGTTGCGCGCAGCGGCACGTACCGACCTCGGCGCATGGCCGGTCGTCGGCGGCCTGATCCTGATCGCGGTCGTGTTCGGGTCCCTCAACGAGCACTTCCTGTCGGCGGAGAACCTCACCAACCTGGCCCTGCAGATGGCGGCCACCGGCACCATCTCGCTCGGCATCATCATGGTGCTCCTGCTGGGCGAGATCGACCTGTCGGCCGGCTCGGTCAGCGGCCTCTGCGCGGTGGCCATGACGATCCTGTACGTCCACCACGCCTGGAACCCGCTGCTCGCGATCGCGGCCGCGCTCGGCTGCGCCGCACTGATCGGCCTGCTGCACGGCTGGATGCTCACCAAGCTGCGAATGCCCTCGTTCGTCGTCACGCTCGCCGGACTGATCGGCTGGCAGGGCCTGATGCTGTACCTGCTGGGCCGCGGCGGGACGATCAACCTGCCGTTCGAAGGGCTTCTCGCGCGGCTGAGCGACACCTGGCTGCCGCCGTGGGCGGGATGGCTGCTGGCCGCGCTCATCGTGGCCGGCTGGAGCGCCGGCTCGCTGGTCAACCGGCGATCGCGCCGCGAGGCCGACCTGCCGGTCGCCTCCGGCCTGTGGCTGGCACTGCGACTGGCCGGTCTCGCCGTCGTCCTCGCCCTGGCGGTGCTCGTACTGTCGGCCGACCGCGGGGTGCCACTGCTGCTCGTCATCTTCGGCGCCCTCGTCGTGTGCCTCGACCTGGTACTTCGGCACACCGTCTTCGGCCGGCACATGTACGCGGTCGGCGGCAACGCCGAAGCGGCGCGACGGGCCGGTATCAACGTCACCCGGATCCGGATCCTTGCCTTCACCGCCGCGTCCACCCTGGCCGCGTTCGGCGGGATGCTCGCCGCCAGCCGGCTCGCCGCGGTCAACCAGAGCTCCGGCGGCAGCGACACCCTGCTCATGGCGATCGCCGCAGCGGTCATCGGCGGCACGTCGTTGTTCGGCGGCCGGGGCCGGGCCTACGCCGCACTGCTGGGCATCCTGGTGATCCAGTCGATCACCAACGGCATGCTGCTGCTCAACGTCGACTCCTCGGTGCGGTACATGGTGACCGCCGCGGTGCTCGCCGTCGCCGTGGCGATCGACTCGCTCGCACGACGAGGCCAGCCGAGGTGACACGACACGTACTGGCGATCGACTTCGGCGGCACCAAGGTCGCGCTGGGAACGGCGGCCGTCGACGCGCTCGACGGCCGCCCGCACACCACGATGCGGTTGCGCACCAACGGTGCCGGGGGAGCGCTCCAGGTCGTGCGGCGCACCCTCACCGCCGCGCGGCAACTGCTCGGCACCCCGGCAGCGGTGGGCGTCTCGACCTTCGGCGTGGTCCGCGACGACGTGGTCCGGTTGGCTCCGAACGTGCCCGGATGGGACGGCCTGGCCCTGCCCGGGCTCCTGCGCGCCGAATTCGGCGACACCCCCGTCGCGATCGACAACGACGTCAACGCCGGCGCCGCCGCCGAACTGCGCTGGGGAGCCCTCCGCGGCGTCGACGTCGGCCTCTACATCAACCTGGGCACCGGTCTCGCCGCCGCCCTCGTGGCCGGCGGCCGGGTCCTGCCCGGCGCCCACGGCGCGGCGGGCGAGATCGGCTACCTGCGCGACTCCGCCGCCGCGCCCACCTTCGCCGACGGCCACGCCCCGCTGGAAGAGACGGTCTCCGGCAGCGCGCTGGCCCGCCGCGGCTCAGCCCTGCTGGGCCGGGAGGTGACCGCCGCCGAACTGTTCGACCTGCGCACCGAACCGGGCGTCGGTGAGCTGCTCGACGAGGCGGTGGACACGCTGTCGCGGACCATCGCCAATCTCTGCGTCATCCTCGACCCGCAACGTGTTGTCATCGGCGGCGGCCTGATGGGCGCTGCCCCCTTCATCCTCCCGCGGGTGGCAGCCGCGCTCACCCGCTCGGTGCCCTTCCCGCCGCACCTGACAACTGCCAGCTTCGTCGACGACGCCCCGCTCATCGGCGCGCTGGCCATGGCCCTGGCCGCCGCCAGATGACCGGTCACAAGCGCAGCCCCCCGTGCTGTGCCCATTCGTCGCCGGCATCGGCGAGTCCGAGGCGGCATCGGGCGGGTGAGACCTGATCCGCGGCGGCGAGGGCGTCAGGTCAGGCGGAGCGTCGTCAGGCAGGTCGGGGCATCCGCGGTGGTGGCGATGTCGGCGGTGGCCGTACGGCCGTCATGGGTGACCTGCAGCTTGGCCGTGATGCCGCTCGGCAGCCAGAAGCCGGTGAAGCCGTTCTCGTACGTCTTCGCGGCGCCGTCGACCAGCACCTTGCCCGTCGCGGTGTCGGTGATCCGCACCTGCAGGTCCTGGCCGGTCAGCTCGCCGCGGCAGGTGGTCAGGCTGTGGAAGAAGCACTCGTGCGTCTGGTCGACGTACGGCGCGACGGAGAGGTAGAACAGCCCGGCCGGGATCTCGAGGGCCGTCGTCGCGCCGGTGCGGGTGTCGGTGAGCTGAAGCTGGTCGGGGCGGACCGACGCCTTCAGCACCTTCGAGCGGTCGGCGACCGGGGTGCGTTCGAGGCGGTCGATGGCCCCGCGGGCATCCAGGCCGGACAGGCCGTAGGCGGCCAGGAACGAGCCGTCCGCCGGGCCGGCGGCCGGACCGCCGTTGTCGTCGGCCGACGAGCATCCGGCGGCGAACATCGTCGCGAGTGCCGCAAGGACCAGGGCTGTCATCCGTCTCATGGTCTCGATTGTCCAGGGTACGGTCGGGACGGGAAGGGCCGCAGGGCCCGCCCTCGCGCGGACGGCACCCGGCCGGACCCCGGCCGTTCGTCCCTTCCCCCGACCCTCAGCCGACAAGGCTGACTATCCGAGCGACGCCCGCGTCCCCCGTGATCGCGGAGGCTCAGCGTTGCCACGCGGGTCCCGACCGGTTGCGGCTCGTGATCGCGATGCGTTCGCGATCAGGAGGAGCCGCGGTTTCATGATCACGGAGACTTGGTGCACCCCTGGGAGCCTGTTGCGTAATTCGCTGGGACAGCGTTGGCGGCCCAACTGCGCGCCGATCTTGGAGTTGTGGCGCCATGAACCTCCGAATTTGTCCGGGTTTGTCAAGGACCACAACTCCAAGATCGGCGCGGTTGTCGGGGTTGACGTGGCCAAGGCCACGTGCCGGCGGTGGTGAACACCAGTTGGAGCGGTTCTCCCCGGATCGGTCAACATCAGGTCGATGGCCGCGGCGCACGCCGGTCGGCGGCAAGCGGCTCGAAGCTCGAGTTACACCTAGCCTAGCCGCGGGTGAGGGTGGGAGGGTGGAGGCGAATAGTCGCCGCTGCATGGTGGATGCCCGAGGAAACCCTGCGTAGAAACGGTGGACCAGTTGGCGAACAGGTGGGCGGGACTTGCGGCACTGCTCGCGGGGTTCTTCGTCATCTTGCTCGACATGACGATCGTGGCGGTCGCGAGCCCGAGCATCCAGCACGATCTCGAGCCGGACGTCTCCGGGCTGTTCTGGGTGACGGCCGGGTATCTGCTGGCCTTCTCGGTCCCGTTGCTCGTCGCCGGGAGACTCGGCGATCGGTATGACCCCAAGCGCGTCTTCCTGGCCGGGATGGGTGGCTTTGCAGTGGCCTCGGCGCTGTGCGGGCTGGCCCCGTCGATCGGCTGGCTCGTGCTGTTCAGGGTTGCGCAAGGGCTGGCGGCGGCCGCGATGGCTCCCCAGCCCCTCACGCTGATTCGCCGCCTTTTTGTCGCCGATGAGCGCGGGCGTGCTCTAGGCATATGGGGATCTGTCGCGGCAGCCGGCACACTCCTCGGCCCGGTCCTCGGGGGCCTGTTGACAGCGGTCCTTGATTGGCGGTGGATCTTCTGGGTCAATGTTCCACTGTGCGGCATCGCACTGCTCATGGGGCTGCGGTGGATTCCCGGCAGCCGAGGTCAGACCACGCGGCTTGACCCGCTGGGGGCGGTCACAAGCACAGCTGGACTCGGTGTTCTCATCTGGGCACTCCTCGCCTGGCGCGACCTCTCGGCACCCGCGATCATCGCCGCTGTCGCCGTCGGCGCAGTGCTGTTGGCCGTCTTCGCGTTCCACGAACGGCGGATGGGGCCGGCGGCGCTGGCTCCACTGGGACTCTACCGCTCGGCCGGATTCCGCGCGGCAAGCGTTGCGGTGGCGGCTCTGGGCACGGCGGTCATCGCGATGGCGCTGCCAACGATGCTGTATCTGCAGGAGACAAGGGGCCTCGGACCGATGGAGGCGGCCTTGGTGATGACCCCGGACGCTGTTGTAGCAGCCGTGTTGTCCCCAGCGGCCGGCCGATGGGTCGACCGCGTGGGACCACGCCGTCCGGCGATCCTGGGGATGGCACTGCTTGCGGCAAGTCTGTTGCTCATCGGACTTGTGGTCGTCCTGGAAATCGATCCATGGTGGGTGGCGCTCGGGGCTGCGGTGCTAGGTATCGCGAACGCCGTGGCCTGGTCGCCTCTGTCGGCTGCCGCAATGGCATCCGTGGACTCAGCGGCGGCCGGCGCAGCCTCGGGAATGTTCAGCACCGTCCGGCAAGTGACAGCCGTGACGGGCGTTGCGACAACAGGTGCGGTCCTGGCCGGCCTGGGATCGTCTCCGACCCTGGCCTTCGGCGTCGTGTTCGCGGTCATGGCCTTTGTAGCGGTTGTCGGCGTCGTCGCCGCAACCCGGCTGCCCCGGACATCAACGGAAGACGGCCCCGATCTGCACGCCGCGGCGAATGTACGGCAGGAAGACCATCCGTCCAACGTCGGTGACCTGGCCGCCGACCAGCGGCCCCTTCCGTAACACGGATCAGCAACGATCTTGAAGTCGCATGACCGGACCGCGCGTGGGTAAACCACCACTGCCGGGTGATCTCGCCCGCCGCCGCCGCGGACCGAGGGACCGCTCGTGCGGGTGGGACGGACGTGTGGCGCGCGGCAGCCGGGACCGGTGAAGACCATCGGGACATGCGACGGAATGGAGGTACGACATGGCAGCGACGCTGCAGCGTCCGGCGGGGCAGGTGAACCGGGCGCGTGTCACCAAGTTGCTGGCGGTGATCGTGATGGCGGCGGGCCTGGTGATGCTCGCCGCGGGAGCCGTCACCTGGTACACCGTGCAGAGCCAGTTGGCCGACGAGCGGATCACGGTGTCGGAGGACGCGGACTGGTTCGCGGGGGAGAGGATCGACGGTCCGCTCACCGCCTACGCGGAGGCGCAGGTGATCGAGAAGCACGCGCTGAAGGCCAGCGGCGGCAAGACCTACGCCGAGCTGGACAAGACCGACCCCACACGAGCCACCGTGATGAACGGCTCGTTCCTGCGTGCGTCGCTGTTCACCTCCGTGGTCTCCTTCGGTGTCGCGGCGATGGCGATGGGCCTCGGGGTGCTGCTCGCACTGGTCGGATACGCGTTGAAGCTCCTCGCCGACGGTCAGCCCGCGGTGGAGGACGCGGCACGGTAACAGGCCGTTCCCGACCACGGCGGTGGTCCTCGAGACGAGGGCCGCCGCCGCATCCGGTCCGGCGCGGCCAGCCGGCCGTACAGGCCGGGATGCCGCTGCGTCAGGCGGAGGAAGACGTCGTCCATCCCGCGTAGCCCACGATGCGGGCGACGTGTACGTGTCAACCGGCATGCTCGTGCAGCGCGACCGTGATGGTGTGGGCGTCGAGGGTCAACCCGGCCGCAGCGGCGGCGCCGGGGTCGTCGTGTGCCGAGGACAGCACCACGCTCCACCGGCCGGGGAGGACGAACTCGACCGGGTGCGGCCGCGGGTTCGTCAGCACGGCCACGTCCCGGTTCGGCCCGTGCAGGATCATGGCCAGCGGCGCGTTCGCCTGCCAGTCGTGGACCGGGCCGCCGTCGGGCGCGGCCCAGGTGACGTCCTCGGCGTGCGGGTGTCCGGGCGCGCGCAGCTGCGGCAGGCGGCGCCGCAGGTCCGACGCCGCGGCGCAGAAGTCGACCAGCCGCTGGTCCAGCTCGGTCCAGCGCACGGCCCACTGGTCAGGGCTCGTGGCGCTGTAGGCGTTGTTGTTGCCCCGCTGTGAACGCCCGCCCTCGTCGCCGGCGACCAGCATCGGCACGCCGCGCGACACCAGCAGCGTACCGATGAGGTTGCGGGCCTGCCGGTCGCGCAGCCGCAGAACGTCGGCCTGGTCGGACGGTCCCTCCACGCCGCAGTTCCACGACCGGTTGTCGTCGGTGCCGTCACGGTTGCCCTCGCCGTTGCCGGTGTTGTGCTTGGTGTTGTACGACACGAGGTCGGCCAGTGTGAACCCGTCGTGCGCGGTCACGAAGTTCAGCGACGCGATCGCGCCGCGTTCACCGAACACGTCCGACGATCCGGCGAGCCGGGTCGCGAGCGCGCCACGGCCGGTCCGGCCGCGCCAGTAGTCGCGCACATCGCCGCGGTACCGGTCGTTCCACTCGGCCCAGCCGGTCGGGAAGGCGCCCAGCGCGTACCCGGCGCAGTCCCACGGCTCCGCGATCAGCTTGACGCCCGCGAGCACCGGGTCGGTGAGCAGTTCCCGCAGCAGCGGCGCGTCCGGGTCGTATGCGCCGTGCGGGCCGGTCCGGCCGAGGGTGGTGGCCAGGTCGAAGCGGAACCCGTCAACCCCGCAGACCTCCGTCCACCAGCGCAGCGACCACCGAATCAGCTCCACCGCGGCCGGGCGGCGCACGTCCAGCGTGTTGCCGCACCCGGTGACGTCGTCGTAGCGGTCGGGATCGGCGTCGGAGAGCCGGTAGTAGGCGGCGTTGTCCACGCCGCGCAGGGACAGCGGCGGCAGGTCGGCCTCGCCCTCGCCGGTGTGGTTGTGTACGACGTCGAGGATGACCTCGATGCCCGCCTCGTGGAACGTGTCCACCATGGTGCGGAACTCACACAACGCTGCCTGCGCGGTCCGGCCGGCGCTGTACGGCACGTGCGGCGCGGCGAAGGCGACCGGGTTGTAGCCCCAGTAGTTGAACCGGCCGGCCGCGCGCAGGCGCGGCTCGTCGACGAACGCCGCGACGGGCAGCAGCTCGATCGCCGTCACGCCGAGGCGGTGCAGGTGGGCCAGGACGGCCGGGTGGCACGCGCCGAGGTAGGTGCCGCGAAGCTCCGCCGGCACGTCGGGATGCAGGACGGACAGGCCCAGGACGTGGGCCTCGTAGACGACCGTGTCGGACCAGCTGTGACCCGGGCGTGGCGGGCGGGGGCCGATGCCGCGCGGATCCGTCACGACGCCGACAGGCCTGCCGCTGGTGTCCGCCTCGACGCCGTGGGCGTACGGGTCCAGCAGCACCACGGAGGGGTCGAACCGGTGGCCCGGTCCGGCCGGCCCGGCGACCCGGAAACCGTACCGGGTGCCGGGCGGTGCGCCGGTCAGCTCGGCGTGCCACCAGCCGGCCCCGGCCCGCTGCATCGGCGTGTCCACCGCACCGCACGGGGTGACCACGGTGACGTCGACCCGCGTGGCGGCCGACGACCACAGCCGGAACGTGGTCCCGCTGCCGTTCCAGGTCGCCCCGGGCAGCAGGCGCGGCGTGCCGCGCTGCGCGGACGCGCGGCGGCGGGCCTCGGCGATCCGAGTGGTCACGGCCTGTTGCGCGGACAGCGGCGCCAGCAGCGCCTGTTCCGCGGCGCGGCCCTGCTGGGGCAGCAGCGCGGTCTCGGGCGGTTGAAGGTTCACATGGCACGCATCGGCGGCGCGCCGCGCGCCTGAAGCGGTCCGGGCCGCCGCAACCGCACCGGTATCGCGGCGAACCGGGATCGCAACCGGCGCGGTGGGCCCAGTGCTGCACCCGGCTGACGGACGTGTTCCAGGAGCAGAACGGCGTGCCGCAGCTGTTCGAGGTCACGTCGGCCATGGACATCTGCGCTCCTGTCCACACCGGCGGTGTGGATCTCGGAGTCGGTCCGGACGGCTGTCAGGTGCTATTCATGCTGGGCGCGATCGTGATTGACACGGGGGTGCCGATCTCGACGGTCCGTGAAACGGTGCAGAGCCGGTCGTGTGACATCTTGAGCGAGCGGGGCAGGGTGTCGCGGGCCGCGTCGCCCGCCTCGCCGTCCGGGAACGTCACGGTGAACTGGACACTCAGGTGCTTCATCCGGTTGCCTCCCGCCTCGTCGCGGACCTTGTCGCCGGTTACCTTCACGAGGAATTCGCTCGGCTCGGCGCGCCGGCTCGTGATGAGGTCGACGTCGACGGCGGCGCAGCCACCAAGGGCGGCCAGGAGTAGCTCCACCGGGGTGAAGCTGTCGTCGTCGCCCGTGCCGATCGAGATCGAGCCGCCGCGAACGTTGCTTACGACGTACTGTCCGACGCTGGTGCGCTCGATGTCCACCGAGCGGAAGGTGTCGTCACTCATGAGAGCGAACCTACCCAGATGATCCGCTCGCCGAACCACCGTAGGCCGGCGTCGGGGGTCTGAAGGGTGAGGCCCGCAAAGGCGGCTGTCGGCTCGCCGCCGGCACCCGCCTCACGGCTCGACGCTGCTGTGCCCGAGTGGAACACGCCGAGCCCAAAACTTGAACTATTCCAGAAAGATGGCCTATGTTGGTCGCGTGACGTTCGACTTCGAGGCGCAGCTGCGGGCGGCCTCGTTGCGCGTGACACGGCCCCGGTTGGCGGTGCTTGCCGCGCTGCGCGACCACCCGCACGTCGACACCGACACGGTGATCGCGTTGGTGCGGGCCGATCATCCAACGGTCTCCCACCAGGCGGTCTACGATGTGCTGCGGGCGCTCACCGACGCCGGTTTGGTGCGGCGCATCGAGCCCGCCGGTTCGACCGCCCGCTACGAGTCTCGGGTGGGGGACAACCACCACCATGTCGTGTGCCGTTCCTGCGGCGTGATCGCCGACGTCGACTGCGCCGTCGGTCACGCCCCTTGTCTCACCGCCTCGGACGACCACGACTTCGTGGTCGACGAGGCGGAAGTCGTCTATTGGGGCACCTGCCCCGACTGTGCAACCAGACGCACCTTGCACTGATCACCAGTTCGGAAGGAAGCAAAGGAAGCAGATGAGCGACACCCAGGACCAGGCCCCCACCAGCGCGCAGGGCGTGGACAAAATGGCGTGCCCGGTCGCGCACGACTCCGTGACCGCGCACGGCAGCGAGAGCGAGAACCCGGCGATCGACTCGCCGACCTCGAAGATCGGTGGTCGTCCGCGCACCAACCGGGACTGGTGGCCCAACCAGCTCGACCTCTCGGTGTTGCACGCCCACTCGTCCAAGGGCAACCCGCTGGCGCCGGACTTCAGCTACGCCGAGGAGTTCGGGAAGCTCGACGTCGAGGCCCTCAAGCAGGACATCGTCGAGGCGCTCACCACCTCGCAGGACTGGTGGCCGGCCGACTTCGGCCACTACGGCGGCCTGATGATCCGGCTGAGCTGGCACGCCGCAGGCACCTACCGCATCCACGACGGTCGTGGCGGCGCGGGCGACGGCGGACAGCGGTTCGCCCCGCTCAACAGCTGGCCCGACAACGCCAACCTCGACAAGGCCCGCCGCCTGCTGTGGCCGGTCAAGCAGAAGTACGGCCAGAAGATCTCGTGGGCCGACCTGCTCGTCCTCGCCGGCAACGTCGCCCTGGAGTCGATGGGCTTCAAGACCTTCGGCTTCGGCTTCGGCCGCGAGGACGTCTGGGAGCCCGAGGAGATCTTCTGGGGTCCGGAGGACACCTGGCTCGGCGACGAGCGCTACGTCTCCGAGAAGGAGATGGCGGAGGGCGTCGGCGCGACCGAGATGGGTCTCATCTACGTCAACCCGGAAGGTCCCCGCGGCAACGCGGACCCGGCCGCGGCGGCGCATTTCATCCGCGAGACCTTCGGCCGGATGGCGATGAACGACGAGGAGACCGTCGCTCTCATCGCCGGCGGGCACACCTTCGGCAAGGCCCACGGTGCCGGCGTCGCCGACAACCACGTGGGCCCGGAGCCCGAGGCCGCCCCGCTGGAGGCGCAGGGCCTGGGCTGGTTGAGCAGCCACGCCACCGGCAAGGGTGCCGACACGATCACCAGCGGTCTCGAGGTGACGTGGACGGACAAGCCGACGCAGTGGAGCAACCGCTTCTTCGAGATCCTCTTCGGCTACGAGTGGGAGCTCACCACGAGCCCCGGCGGCGCCAAGCAGTGGGTCGCCAAGGACGCCGAGGCGATCATCCCGGACGCTCACGACCCGGCGAAGAAGCACAAGCCGACGATGCTCACGACCGACCTGTCGCTGCGCGTCGACCCGGCGTACGAGAAGATTTCCCGCCGTTTCCTGGAGAACCCCGACGAGTTCGCGCTGGCGTTCGCCAAGGCCTGGTACAAGCTGCTGCACCGCGACATGGGTCCGGTCAGCCGCTTCCTCGGGCCGTGGGTTCCGGAGACCCAGCTGTGGCAGGACCCGGTGCCGGCCGTCGACCACGAACTCGTGGGCGACGCCGACATCGCCGCCCTCAAGGCGAAGGTCCTGGAGTCCGGCCTCACGACCGCCCAGCTGGTCTCCACCGCCTGGGCCTCCGCCGCGAGCTTCCGGTCCACCGACAAGCGCGGTGGCGCCAACGGCGCCCGGATCCGTCTCGAGCCCCAGCGCGGCTGGGAGGTCAACCAGCCCGAGCAGCTCGCGACGGTCCTGGCGGCCCTTGAGGGCATCCAGCGGGAGTTCAACGAGGCCGGCGGCGCGAAGATCTCGCTCGCCGACCTGATCGTGCTGGCCGGCTCGGCCGCGGTCGAGAAGGCGGCGCGCGACGCCGGCGTCGAGGTGACCGTGCCGTTCCGCCCGGGCCGCACCGACGCCTCCCAGGAGCAGACCGACGTCGAGTCCTTCCGGGTCCTCGAGCCGCGCGCCGACGGGTTCCGCAACTACATGCGTCCCGGCGAGAAGACCCAGCCGGAGGTACTGCTCGTCGACCGCGCCTACATGCTCGACCTGACCGCGCCCGAGCTGACCGTCCTCATCGGCGGCCTGCGCTCCCTCGGGGCCAACTTCGGCGGCACCCGGCACGGTGTGCTCACCGACCGGCCCGGCGTGCTCACCAACGACTTCTTCACCAACCTGCTCTCCCCGGGCACCCGGTGGAAGGCGTCGGAGTCCGATGAGCACGTGTACGAGATCCGCGACCTGGCCACCGACGAGGTGAAGTGGACCGCCACCGCGGTCGACCTCATCTTCGGCTCCAACTCCCAGCTGCGGGCCCTCGCAGAGGTCTACGCCAGCCACGACGCCCGCGACAAGTTCGTGGCCGACTTCGTCGCCGCCTGGACCAAGGTTACGGAGCTCGACCGGTTCGACCTCGTCTGATCCGGCTCCAACCGACGGGCCCGGCCGATCCGCAGTGATCGACCGGGCCCGTTCGCCACGATGCATCACCCGCGGCTGAGCACGACGTAGAGCCGCCTCGTCCCGCGCCGGGTTTTCGGCGCGGCCGGCGACAGCCTGGTGTGACATGGTTCGACCTGCGCAACACCCCGCGCCCGATTTGTCGGACATTCCCGGCTATGTGTCGACCCGAGCGGTTGACCTTGATCGTTTCCGTCCCTGGCCGCCGAAGTCCATCAAGGTCAACGAGACCGGCGGCGCGGGCCCGCCGAACGCCCATGACCGAACCGACGACACACGCTGGGGTGCGGAACGCGCCCGAATTGCCTGGATCGAGTCAGGCGGCTATCGCGGAAACGCTCTCGCGAGCAGTGCGCTGGCCCTGTTCTCGGGTCCGCGGCGGACGGTAGACCTGCCTTCGCCCCGGGCGCCGGGTCGAGCGGTCGCGGCGGTGGAGACGAACGATCGCTTGGTCGGGCACTCTCGTCCGAGGCCGGGTGGGCCGAACGGCTGATCCGCAACACGCGGGAAACCACCGGAAATCCCCAGTTCATCCGCATTTGAAGGGCCGCCGGAGCGCGAGTTATCCGGCTTCCGCGATCCATTGACGTGGCCTGAGTCACCCCCTATCGTGAACCACCAGTTCACTCAGTGATCCGATCCACTGGTTCACTCAGTGGATTCCACCGCCGGACGACGGCTCCCGAGAGGTTTCGGAGAGTGCCTGTAGATGACCGCGACAAAGATCGTTCCGCCGCCGACACCGGTAGAGACGGGTCGCGCCAAGCGCACGGAACGGGTGACACCGGCCCGATCCCTGCGCGGACCTGACGTGAAAAAACATGCCATCAACACCGTCGGCGCCATCGGCGTCGTCGCGGCGCTGGCCGGCCTCTGGGAGGGGTACAAGGCGCTGGGCCAGGCGGTCGGTGATGTCGTGCCGGGCACGACGATCGGCCTTCCGGTCGCCACCGACGACCTGTCGATGCCCCATCTCTCGACGATCCTGCACTCGCTGGTCGAGCCCGCCCGGCGCGGCGACCCGATGTCGCTGGGTGCGTACCTGATCGGCGAGACCACCGTGACGCTGCGCGAGGCCCTCTACGGGCTCGTGGCCGGATCCGTGCTCGGCCTGCTCCTGGCGGTCGTGTTCCTGCACCTGGTCCCGGTCAGCAAGGGCCTGATGCCCTGGCTGGTGGCGTCGCAGACGGTACCGCTGGTGGCGATCGCGCCGATGATCGTGATCTGGGGCGGCAAGGCCGGTGCCCCGCCGTGGGTCGGCGTGACCGGTATCGCCGCCTACCTCGCGTTCTTCCCGGTCACGATCAACACGCTGCGCGGGTTGAAGTCACCGCAGAAGGTGCACCTGGAGCTCATGCACAGCGTCGGTGCCAAGCGCCGGCAGGTGCTGTGGTGGCTGCGGATCCCGGCGGCCCTGCCGTTCGTGTTCGCCGGTCTCCGGCTGGCCGCCACGGCGAGCGTCGTGGGCGCCATCGTCGGTGAGCTGTCCGCGGGAACCGGTCGTGGCATCGGGCGGTCGATCCTCACCTTCGCCTATTACTACTCGAACGGGCCGGAGAAGCTCTACGCGGCCGTCCTGGTCTCCGCGGTGGCCGGCATCGTGTTCGTGCAGCTGCTGGGACTGATCGAGCGAATCGCGCTCCGGCGCCGCCACGCGCGGTGAGCACGTCCCCTTCAACAATGCCTGGAGGCGCTGATGTCTGAGCCCGCCATCATCTCTGTGCGCGGAGTCAACAAGGAGTTCAACAGCGGCAAGCGCTCGGTGACCGCGCTTCAGGACATCGACCTGTCGATCGCCCGCGGCGAGTTCGTGTCACTGCTGGGCCCGAGCGGCTGCGGCAAGAGCACGCTGCTGCGCGTCCTGGCCGACCTGACCGAGCCGTCCAGCGGCTCGGTGTCGCTCAACGGCAAGACGCCCCGCGCGGCCCGGACCGACCGCGACTACGGGATGGTCTTCCAGCAGGCCGGCCTGTTCGACTGGCGCAGCGTGCAGCGGAACGTGGAGCTGCCGCTGCAGGTCGCCGGCGCCGACAAGCAGACGCGGCGGGCCAAGGCCCACGAGATGCTGGAGCTCGTCCGGCTCTCCGAGTTCGCCAAGCACTTCCCGTGGCAGCTGTCCGGCGGCATGCAGCAGCGGGTGGCGATCGCCCGCGCCCTGTCCGCCGATCCCGAGATCCTGTTCATGGACGAGCCGCTGGGCGCACTGGACGAGATGAACCGGGAGCGGCTGCAGGGCGAGCTGCTGCGGATCTGGGCGGACACGCGGACCACCGTCGTGTTCGTCACGCACAGCATCTCCGAGGCGGTCTTCCTGTCGTCGCGGATCGTCGTCATGACCGCCCGCCCGGGCCGGATCGCGGCCAGCATCGACGTGGACCTCCCGTACCCGCGGACCGCGGCGACCCGTACCACCGAGGAGTTCTTCGCCAAGGTGACCGAGGTCCGCACGGCGCTGCACGGCGCACCCGCAGAGCAGGCCGCCTGATGAGCGTCACCCAGGCCGCGCAGCTCCAGCCGTCCGGGGCCGGGATCAGGCTGCGGAACCTCATCGGCCGGTACCTCCCGGTCGCCGTCACCGCCGTGGTGATCCTCGGCGTGTGGCAGCTCGCCGTGACCGTGTTCGACGTGCCGTCGTTCATCGTCCCGGCGCCGAGCGAGATCCTGGCCGCTTTTGTCAGCCAGTTCACCACGATCATGTCGGCGTCGCGGATCACCGTCCAGGCGGTGCTGCTCGGCCTGCTCATGGGCGTGGTGTGGGGCGTCGTGGTGGCCCTGGTGCTGAGCCGGTTCCCGAGCATGTCCAGCCCTGTGCTCACCGTTGCCGTCATCGTCAACTGCGCCCCGATCGTGGCCCTGGCGCCGATCTTCAACAACTGGTTCGGTGTGACGAGCCTGGTCTCCAAGGCCGGCGTCGCCGCCGTGATGGTCTTCTTCCCCGTCCTGGTCAACACGACCCGGGGTCTGCTTCAGGTCTCACCCTTGCACCTGGAGGTCATGCAGTCGCTGGCGGCCAAGCCACGACACGTGGCGTTGATGTTGCGGCTGCCCAACGCGCTGCCCTTTCTGTTCAACGCGCTGAAGCTCGGCTCCACGCTCGCCGTGATCGGTGTGATCGTGACCGAGTACTTCGGCGGGCCGAGCAACGCGCTCGGCGTCTACATCGCCTATCAGGCGGCATTGCCCCGTTTCGAGTACGCCTGGGCCGGGATCGCCGTGGCGAGCGCCCTCGGCCTGGCCATGTTCGGTGTCGTGTCCCTCCTGGAACGGCTCCTCATGCCCTGGCACGCCTCGTTGCACGACGAGAACCCGTAGGCCATGGCCCGCAGTCGTGCCCTCAAGAACCTATGGAGTCAGCATGTTCCTTCGTAGACGGTTATCCGCCCGGCCGGGCCGCGTCGCCTCCGTGCTGAGCGCTCTCACGGCCACCGCACTGCTCGCGTCCGGCTGTGGCGGCATGTCCGACACGTCGACGCAGGCCGCGTCCGACGCCGGCAAGGACTGCAAGTCGAAGACCAAGGTCCGGGTCGTGCTCCAATGGGTCGCCCAGGCCCAGTTCGCCGGCTACTACGCGGCGAAGGACAAGGGCTACTACGACGCGGAGTGCCTGGACGTCACCATCCAGGAAGGGGGCGTGAACATCGTCCCCCAGCAGATCCTCTCCGCCGGCAACGCCGAGTTCGCCGTCAGCCACGTCACCAAGACCATGGTGACCAGGGAGCAGGGTGCCGACCTGGTCAACATCGGTCAGGTCTTCCAGCGGGGCGCCTACCTGCAGGTCGCCTGGGCCGACTCCGGCATCAAGACGCTGGCCGACCTCAAGGGCAGGAAGGTCGGCAGCTGGGGCTACGGCAACGAGCTCGTGCTGTTCGCGGCGATGCGCGGCGCCGGTGTCGACCCGGCCAAGGACGTGCAGATCATCCAGCAGCCGTTCGACATGTCCCTGCTGCTCAAGCGCGAGGTCGAAGCCGCGCAGGCGAAGAGCTACAACGAGTACGCCCAGCTGCTGGAGACCAAGAACCCGAAGACCGGGCAGCTGTACCAGCCGTCCGACTTCACCGCGATCAGCCTGCAGGAAACCGGGTACACCAGTCTCGAGGACGGCATCTACAGCCGTGGCGACTGGCTGAGCAACCAGGCGAACCAGGATACCGCCGTGAAGTTCCTCAAGGCGTCGTACCGCGGCTGGGCACACTGCCGCGACGAGCTCAACAGCTGCGTCGACATCGTGCTGGCACACGGCAGCGCGCTGGGCAAGGGGCACCAGACCTGGATGCTCAACGAGGTCAACAGGCTGGTCTGGCCCTCGCCGAAGGGCGTCGGCCTGATGGACCAGGCGGCCTGGGACCAGACGATCGAGATCGCTGTCAACGCCGGGGTCCTCAAGAAGAAGCCGGACAGCGCCGCCTTCCGCACGGACCTGTCCGAACGCGCGCAGAAGGAACTCAAGGACGCGGGTATGGACGTGCTCGGGAGTTCCTACAAGCCGGAATCGGTGACCATCACCGAGGGCGGGAAGTAGGCGATCGGCGTGCCGGACGGCTTTCGGGCTCGTCCGGCACCCGGTTTCGCGGCGAGCCTGCCAGGATGTCAGCGAACCGTCACCGCTGACGACGGCAAGCAGAATACGGAGGAAGTCGATGGCGTCTGGTGAGGCAGGGCTGGTCCGGCGCACCATCTGGCTGCTGCGGGCCGTGGCGGCCCACCCGGAGGGCGTCGGCCTGAGCGAGGTCGCCCGCGAGGCGGGCATTCCGAAGGCGACCTGCTACCGGGTGCTGACCGTGCTCGAGCGCGAGAGCTGGCTGACGCTCGACCCGGTGACGCGGCGGTACCGGGTGTCGCTCGGGCTGCTGTCCATCGTGGGCGGCCTGCTCGACGGGGGCGGCGCCTACAGCCACATGCGGGACGTGCTGCGCGACCTGGCGGGGGAGACGAAGGAGACCGCGGGCTTCGACGTCCTGCTGGCGCCGAAGGTGATGGTCGTGGCCCAGGTGCCGGGGCCCTCGCTCATCGGCCAGACCCTGAAGCCGGTGCCCAGGACCCAGCCGGTGTGGGCGACGTCCACCGGCAAGGTGCTGCTGGCGGCGCTCGACCCGGAGCAGGTCCGCGCCGACTTCGCCGAGGAGTTCGCCACCCACGCCCCGCAGGAGGTCGGCGACCTGGACTCGTTCATGAGCTCGCTGGCCGCGGTCTACAGCCGGGGCTTCGCCTTCGCCTACGACGAACTGGAGATCGGCGCGGCCTCGGTGGCCGCACCGGTGCGGGTCCGCGACACGACGCCGTACGCGGTCTGGATCGGCGGCCCCACCTACCGGCTCACCCGCGATCGCATCAACGAGGTGGCGGAGTCGGTCATGAAGGCCGCGCGGCAACTCAGCGAGCTGCTCAGCAACACCGATATCGATCTGCCGAGCGCGCTCGGCCGGCACTAGCGCCGGTGACCGACGCCGGTGACTGACCGGGCCGGGCGACCGGCCGCGGTGGAGGAGGAATGCAATGGCCGCATTTGACGAGGCGCTGGCCGCGGCGACGGCGGTGGCCGGCCGGGTGCCGAAGGGCCTGTACATCGACGGAGAGTGGCGGCCGGCCCGCGGCGGCAAGGTGCTGACGGTGGAGGACCCGGCGACCGGCTCGGCGATCGCGGAGGTCGCCGACGCTTCCGTCGTCGACGCCCTCGACGCCCTGGCCGCCGCCGACCGGGCCCAGGAGGCCTGGGCCGCCACGCCGCCGCGGGAACGCGGGGAGGTGCTGCGGCGGGCGTTCGAGCTGATGATCGCGCGGCGCGACGACCTGGCCGGCCTGATGACCCTGGAGATGGGCAAGGCCTTCGCGGAGTCGCAGGCGGAGGTCAGCTACGCGGCGGAGTTCTTCCGCTGGTTCGCCGAGGAGGCCGTCCGCATCGACGGCGGTTACCTCGCCGCCCCGGGCGGCGGCTCACGGGTGGTCGTCATGCGGCAGCCCGTCGGCCCGTGCCTGCTCATCACGCCGTGGAACTTCCCGATGGCGATGGGCACCCGCAAGATCGGTCCCGCGCTGGCGGCCGGCTGCACGGTCGTGGTCAAGCCGGCCAAGCAGACCCCGCTGTCGATGCTGGCGCTGGTCGCGATCCTCGAGGAGGCCGGCGTCCCGCGCGGCGTGGTCAACCTGTTCACCACGGCGCGGTCGGGGGAGGCCAGCTCGGCGCTGCTCGACGACGCGCGGCTGCGGAAGGTGTCGTTCACCGGCTCGACCGAGGTGGGCCGGACCCTGCTGGGCCAGGCCGCCAACCGGGTGCTGCGCACGTCCATGGAGCTGGGCGGCAACGCGCCGTTCCTCGTCTTCGACGACGCCGACCTCGACCTGGCGATCGAGGGTGCGGTACAGGCGAAGATGCGCAACGTCGGCGAGGCCTGCACCGCCGCCAACCGGTTCTACGTCCAGCGCTCCGTGGCGGACCGCTTCGTCAGCGGCCTGGCCGAGCGGCTGGGCGGCCTCCGCGTCGGCCACGGGCTCGACCCCGAGACCGAGGTGGGCCCGCTCATCGACGGCAACGCCGTGAAGTCGGTCGGGGAACTGGTCGCCGACGCGACGGCGGCCGGCGCCAAGGTCGTCACCGGGGGAGAGGCGATCGCCGGCGACGGCTACTTCTTCGCGCCGACCGTCCTTTCCGGTGTGCCCGGCGGGGCCCGGACGATCCGGGAAGAGATCTTCGGCCCGGTGGCCCCGGTCGTGGCGTTCGACGAGGAGGACGAGGCGGTCCGCATGGCCAACGCCTCGGAGTACGGCCTCGCGTCCTACGTCTTCACCGAGAACCTCGCGCGCGGCCTGCGGGTCAGCGAGCGCCTCGAGAGCGGCATGGTCGGTCTCAACCAGGGCATCATCTCCAACCCGGCCGCACCGTTCGGCGGGGTGAAGCAGTCGGGTCTCGGCCGTGAGGGCGGGCGGGTCGGCATCGACGAGTACCTGAACATCAAGTACACGGCTGTCCGGGCGTCCTGGTGACCGGATTCCTGCTGGCCGGCGTCCAGATGCGGCCGGCCTTCGGCGACGCCCGGGCGAACCTCGCGGCCTCGTCGTTCTGGATCCGCGAGGCGGCCGCCCGCGGGGCGAAGCTGGTGGTGCTGCCCGAGGCGGCGTCGGCGGGCTACGTGTTCACGGACCGGGCGGAGGCGGCGCAGTATGCGGAGCCGGTGCCGGACGGCCCCACGAGCACCGGCTGGGCGGCTCTCGCGGCGGAACTGGAGGTCTGGATCGTCGGCGGCGTGACCGAGCGGGACGGGGACCGGGTCTACAACTCCGCCGTTTTCCTCGGGCCCGGCGGTCACCTGGGCACCTTCCGCAAGGCGCACCTGTGGAACGACGAGAAACGAATCTACGACCGCAACACGACCGGCTTCCCGGTCTTCGACACACCACTGGGTCGCATCGGGGTGGGCATCTGCTACGACGCCTGGTTCCCGGAGACGTTCCGCAGCGCGGCCCTGCAGGGCGCCGATCTCGTCGTACTGCCGTCGAACTGGGTGCCGGTGCCGGGGCAGCCCGACGACGGGCCTGCGATGGCCCACCTGATGTGCATGACCGGCGCGCACAGCAATCAGTGTTACGTCGCCGGGATCAACCGGATCGGCGTCGAGCGCGGGCAGGAGTTCGTCGGCAGGTCGGTGCTCGTCGGCCCCGACGGCTGGCCGCTGGCCGGCCCCGCGAGCCGGAACCGCGAAGAGTTGGTGACGGCCGAGGTCGACCTCATCGGCACCCGCCGGGAGCGCCGGGACAACCCGTTCAACCAGCCCCTCGCAGACCGGCGGCCGGACCTGTACTCGCAGCTGACCTGAGCCCGGCACGGTAGCGGCCGCCGGTCCTCTCCGGACCCCGGCCGCCGGTGTCGGCTGCGCTCCTGCGGTCAGACCGCCTCGGCACTATCCAAACCCCAGGACTATTGACAGCCCTTCCCAGCATCGACAGTATTTGAACCAACGGTTCAATCAGTGAACCATCAGGAGGAGTGATCGTGATCAGGGTCCGGAAGATCGTTCGCCACCTCGAGGAGACCTGGCTGGAGAACGGTCAGGACGTGCAACCCCGCCACCGCGTCGCGTTCGTCGGGGTCGTCATCGAGAACCCCTACCCCAGCGCCTACGTGCAGGATCTGGTCACGCTGGCCGACGAGCTGGGTGAGGAGATCGGCAGCCTCATCGGGCCTGCCTGCGTCGAGCTCCTGGGCGACGAGGTCGAGGCGTTCGGCAAGGCGGCCCTCGTCGGCATCGACGGGGAGCTCGAGCACGGCTCGGCGCTCATCCACAACCTGCGCTTCGGCAACGTCTTCCGCACGGCGGCCGGGGGCACGGAGCTGCTGCCGGCGGCCGAGAAGGTCGGGCTGACCGGAAGCCCCATCGACATCCCGCTCAAGCACAAGCTGGACGCCAAGACGCGCTCCCATCACCAGACGGTGACGCTCCAGGTCGCCGACGTGCCGCGGCCTCGCGAGATCTTCGTGATCTGCGCGGCGGCCAACGCCGGACGCCCGCTTGCCCGGCTCGCCACCTTCGGCGCCGAGGTCAAGTCATGACGATCACCGAGACTCAGGCCTGGACCGCCCAGCGCGTCAAGGCCGTCGACAAGGAGTACGTGATCCACTCCTGGTCGGTGCAGGGCGCACTGGACCCCATCCCCGTGGCCGGCGGATCAGGCTCGTGGTTCTGGGACTACGACGGCCGCAAGTACCTCGACTTCCAGTCCCAGCTCGTCAACCTGAACCTGGGCCACCAGCACCCCCGCCTCGTCGAGGCGATCCGCGCCCAGGCCGAGGAGCTGTGCTACATCGGGCCGGGGTTCGCGGAGCGCTCGCGCGCCGAGCTGGCCGAGATGATCGCGGGGCTGACCCCCGGTGACCTGAAGATGAGCTTCTTCACCACCGGTGGCGCGGCGGCCAACGAGAACGCCGTCCGGCTGGCCCGCCACGTGACCGGCCGGCACAAGATCGTCGCCCGCTACCGCTCGTATCACGGCGCCACCGCGGGCGCGATGTCGCTCACCGGCGACCCGCGCCGGTGGGCTGCGGAGCCGGGCATCAGCGGCGTGGTGCGCATGCTGGACCCCTACACCTACCGCTGCCCGGCCGGGCACCCGGACCCCTGCCCCGTCTGCTCGGGTGGCCCGCACCTCGAGGAGATCCTGCAGTACGAGAACCCCGAGACCGTCGCCGCCGTGATCGTCGAACCGGTCACCGGCACCAACGGCCTGCTCTATCCGCCGGACGGATACCTGCGGTCACTGCGCGAGGTCTGCGACCGCCACGGCATCCTGCTGATCTTCGACGAGGTGATGGCGGGCTTCGGCCGCACCGGTGAGTGGTTCGCCTGCAACCACTGGGACGTCGTGCCCGACATCCTCATCACCGCCAAGGGCCTGAACTCCGGCTACGTCCCGCTCGGCGCCATGACGGTCTCCGCGCGGATCTCCGAGTGGCTCAAGGACAACATGTTCTGGGGCGGTATGACCTACGCCGGTCATCCCCTCGCGTGTGCGTCCGGCGTGGCCTCACTGCGGATCATGGAGGACGAGGGCGTCGTCCAGAACTCGCGCGCCATGGGCGAACGGCTCGGCGCCGGCCTGGCCAAGCTGGCCGAGCGGCACCCGAGCATCGGCGACATCCGCGGCCGCGGCCTCTTCTACGGCGTCGAGCTGGTGAAGAACCGCGCCACCCGGGAGCCGCTCGTGCCGTTCAACGCCAAGGGGGCGGCGGCGGCGCCGGTGAGCCGCCTGCTCAAGGCGGCGATGGAGCGGGGCGTCTACCTCACCGCCAACTTCAACGTCCTGCGGCTCACGCCGCCGCTGGTCATCAACGCCGGAGAGATCGACCTGGCGCTCGGCGTGCTCGACGAGGTGCTGTCGCTCGCCGACGACCACTACCAGGGCTGAGCCCACCACGAGGGGAAACCGAAATGGGATCGACGCTGATCAGCAATGGCACGGTCGTCAACGCGGACTCGGCGATCCGTGCCGACGTCCTGGTGCGTGACGGGCGGATCGTCGCGCTCGGCATCGGTTCGGACTGGACCGCCGACCACGTCATCGACGCGACCGGGAAGCTGGTCATCCCGGGCGGGATCGACGCGCACACCCACCTGGAGTACCCGATCGACGGGTTCACCACCAGGACGGCCGACGACTTCTACACCGGGACCGTCGCCGCCGCCCACGGCGGTACGACGACGATCCTCGACTTCGTGAAGAAGGAGCCCGGCCGGTCGCTGTACGACACGTACCTCCGCCGGCGCGACGCGGCGGCGGAACGGTCCGTCGTCGACTTCGGCCTCCACGCCATCGTCCCGCCCCGCGACCAGCAGCCCGACGTGCTCGACGACCTTCGCCGGCTCGCCGCCGGCGAAGGGGCGGCCAGCTGGAAGTTCTTCATGGCGTACCCGGGCACCCAGATGGTCGACGACGGCGAGCTGCTCGAGGGGTTCGAGCTCGCGCTCGAGCTCGGTGTGCTGCCGATGGTGCACGCCGAGAACGGGCACATGGTGGCCCGCGAGACGCAACGGCTGGTCGACAGCGGGAAGACGGCCGAGCACTTCCACGCCACGGCGCACGGCCACGACTCCGAGGCCGAGGCCGTGCACCGGGCGATCGTCCTCGCCGACTCCGTCGGCGCGCCGCTCTACGTCGTGCACGTCTCCAGCGCCGCCGCGGCCGAGGAGATCAGCCGGGCGCGTGCCGACGGCCACAGGGTCTGGGGGGAGACCTGCCCGCAGTACCTGCAGATCGCCTACGAGGACTACGCCGGCCTCGGCGAGAAGGCCGCCGCGTACCTGTGCTCCCCGCCGATCCGGGAGCGCAGCAACCAGGAAGGCCTGTGGAAGACGCTCGCTACCGGCGCGATGGCGACGGTGGCGACCGACCACGCGGGCTTCTGCATGCACCAGCCCGACGACCTTCCGCCGCAGAAGCTGCGCAGCCCCGGCTACTTCCCCAAGGTCCCCAACGGCGTGCCCGGCATCGAGGACCGGCTCATGGTGCTGTGGGAGGGCGGGGTGGCGAGCGGGCGGATCGACCCGTGCCGGTTCGTGGACCTGGTGTCCACCCGGCCGGCCAAGCTCTTCGGCCTCTTCCCCCGCAAGGGGATCGTCGCGGTCGGGGCCGACGCCGACCTGGTGGTGTGGGACCCGCAGGCCGATCACGTCATCACGACCGCGGGCACCCACATGCGGACCGACTACAACCTGTACGAAGGGCTGCGGGTGACCGGTAAGCCGGTCCATGTCCTCTCGCGGGGCGACCACCTGGTCGACGCGTCGGGTTCCTTCGACGGCGCGGCGGGCCGGGGCTCCTTCGCCGACCGCGGCAAGCCGTACCTCTTCTGAACCAAGACCGAACGGAGCTGTCAAATACGATGAACCTTCCTCTGGGCATCCATGTCGGCGAGCGGCTCAGCCTCGAGCAGACCTACTGGCAGGCCGAGTTCGCCGACCAGAACGGGTTCGAGTCCGTCTGGGTCGCCGAGGGGCGGCTCGCCCGCGACGGCATCGTGCCGGCGGCGATCATCGCGAGCAGGACCCGCAACCTGAAGATCGGCACCGGCGTCGTCAACAACAAGAGCCGCAACGCCGCGCTGATGGCGGTCACGTTCAAGACGCTGGACGAGGTCGCGCCCGGCCGGGCGATCCTGGGCATCGGCGCCTGGTGGGAGCCGCTGGCGACGAAGGTCGGCCAGCCGCTGACCAAGCCGATCGCGTCGATGCGCGAGTACATCACCGTGCTGCAGTCCTTCTTCCGCAACGAGCTCGTCGAGTTCGAGGGCGAGTTCGTGCAGATGCGGGGCGTGCGGTTCGACAGCATGTACCGCGAGAACAAGCCCGTCGACGTGCCCATCTACGTCGGCGCGGTCGGCCCCAAGATGCTGGAGCTGGCCGGTGAGATCACGGACGGCGTGCACATGGACTTCCTCCTGCCGCCGTCGTACCTCGTCGGCGCCCGCGAGGCCATCAACCGCGGCATCGCCAAGCGCACCGACGGCAAGCAGGAGATCGACCTCACCCAGATCGTGGCCTGCAGCGTCAACGACGACGACCCGCAGGAGGCCATCGACGCCTGCAAGGCGTTCCTCACGCTGTACCTGTGCCAGCAGCCGCACATCGCCGAGCACTGCGGCGTCGAGCGCGAGCTGGTCGACCAGCTCCAGCAGATCGCCGGCTGGCCGGCCACCCCGGAGGACATCAAGCGGGCGATGCAGCTCGTCCCCAACAGCCTGGTGCAGAACGTCACCGCCTGCGGCTCCACGGACGACGCGTTCCAGAAGCTGATGTCGTACCACGAGGCCGGCGTCCGCAGCCCGATCATCTCGACCCTGGGCGACAAGGAGCAGACGCTCACCCGGCTCGCCCAGGCCGCGAAGGCCTGACCCGATGAGCCTGACAAGGATCGCGGTCATCGGCGGGACCGGTCCGCAGGGGCGCGGCCTCGCCTACCGCCTGGCCCACGCCGGACACGCCATCGTGCTCGGCTCCCGCGACGCCGCACGCGCCGAGGCCGCCGCCGCGGAACTGCGCCAGCAGCTCGATGGCGCCGAGATCAGCGGCGCCTCGAACCTCGACGCGGCCGCCTCCGCGCCCGTCGTGCTGCTCGCCGTGCCGTACGACGGGCACACCGAGCTGGTCACCAGCCTGGCCGGCGCACTGGCTGGCAAGGTCGTCATCAGCTGCGTCAACCCGCTGGGGTTCGACAAGCTGGGCCCGTTCGGCCTTGACGTGCCCGCGGGCAGCGCCGCCGAGGAGGCCGCCGCGATCGCCGGCGACGCCACGTTGGTCGGCGCGTTCCACCACCTCTCCGCTCCGCTCCTGCTCGACCCGGAGGCGGACCTGAGCCACGAGGACGTCCTGGTGTGCGGCGACGACCGCGCGGCCAAGGAACTCGTCATGGGGCTGGCCGCCGACGTGACCGGCGGCCGGGCGGTCGACGCGGGCCGGCTCCGCCTGGCCCGCCAGCTGGAGCCGCTCACCGCGGTGCTCATCTCGGTGAACAAGCGGTACAAGACCCGGTCAGGGGTGGCCATCACCGGACTGACCCAGGCTTCTCAGGGGAGGGTCCTCGCGTGAAACTCGCAGCGCTGCAACTACAGGCCTCCGGCGACCGCACCGAGACGATCGGGCGCGCCGCCGACCTCATCGACGACGCCGCCGGCCAGGGCGCCCGGATCCTCCTGCTGCCGGAGCTCTTCGCGGTGCCGTTCGTCCAGCCGGAGCCGGACCTGGAGTACTTCGAGCTGGCCGAACGCCTCGACGGCCCCTCGAACCGGATGGCCGCCGAACGGTCGCGGCAGCACGGCATGACGATCGTCTCGTCGATCTTCGAGGCGGCCGACGTGCCGGGGGTGTACTACAACACGGCCTGCACGTTCGTCGCGGGTGAGCTCAGGTCGGTGTACCGCAAGTCGCATCTGCCGTTCTCGAACGGGTTCCCGGAGAAGTTCTACTTCCAGCCGGGCGGCTCGGAACCCGAGGTCGTCGACACCGGGGAGACCGGCGTCGGCACGATCATCTGCTACGAGCGGCACTTCCCCGAGCTCAGCCGGATCGTGGCCCTGCGCGGCGGGTCTGTGCTCTGCGTGCCGGTGGCCTCGGCCAGCGCGCCCATGCGCGAGGTGTTCCAGCTCGAGCTGCGCGCCCACGCGGTGTTCAACGGCATGTTCGTGATCTGCTCCAACCGGGTCGGTAAGGAGGGCGTCAAGGACTACTTCGGGCTCAGCGCCGTCTACGGCCCGGACGGCGATGTGCTCGCCGAGGCCGCCGACGGCGGCGACGGCGTGGCGGTGGCCGAGGCGGACCTGAGCCTGGTCGAACTGTCCCGGCGCCGGCGCCCGTTCCTGCGTGACCGGCGGCCCGAGCTCTACGGCCGGCTGACGAAGATGGGCCCGACCGCGTAACCCCTCATCACGTTCACGGCGCGGCGCCGCGCCGTGAACGCTGTTCAGGGCTGCGGCAGTCCGAATCACGGGCGGGCGGCGGCGTACAGCATCTCGCGCATTCCGGGCGCCTGTTCCTGGTCCTCGCGCCACACGAGGCGGAGGCTCAGGTCGGGCACGGGCAGGCGGAGCCGGACCAGCGTGCCGGCGCGGACACTGTCGGTCACCGCGAAGTCGGGCAGCAGTGAGATGCCCAGACCGTGTTCGGCCCAGGCGCGCATCACCGGCACGCCGCCGGCCCGGACCCGCTTCGGACCGACGCCGAACAGCCGGTCGCCGGCCAGCCAGAACGAGCATTCGGGCACGTTGACGAGCAGCCGCTCGCCGGTGAGGTCGGCGGCGGCCAGGTCGTCACGCTCGGCGAGCGGATGGGTGGGCGCGGCGACCAGGGCGAGCGGGACGGGCTCCAGGTCGACGTACGTGAGCGGTCCCGCCGGCGGGGCGAAGCCGAGGCCGCCGATCTCGGTGCCGGAGTCGAGCAGCAGCGCCGCGTCGAGCTGGCCTTGCAGCACGCCGTTGAGCAGGCCGTCCCGCGCTCGGTCGGCGTGGACCTCGACATCGATGTCGGGGCGGCGCTGCGCGAAGCGGGCCAGGACCCGCGGCACGTACACGCCGGCGAGGGTCTCCAGCGCGCCGAGGCGTAGCGGCCGCCGGACGTCGCGCACGTCGCGGATAGCCTCTTCGGCCTGCCGCAGCAGGGTCGCGGCCCAGCCCTGCAGGCGCTTGCCCGCCGCGGTGGGCTCCATCCCGCGCGGGCCGCGGCTGAACAGGGCCACACCGAGGGTGTCCTCGAGGGTCCGGATCTGCTGCGAGACCGACGACGGCGCGAGGTCGAGGGCGATCGCCGCGTCGGTCACCGTTCGGTGCCGAATGACCGCTTCGAAGGTCCGGAGCTGACGCAGTTCCATGCCGGGTATCAAGTCCGCGGAGCGTTCGGAAATTCCGAACGCGGCGTGCGGTACGGCCGGTGGAGCCGTTACCACGTCCGGACGCACCGTAGTCCCCGTCACGTCACCACCGACCTTGATGGGGTTGTTCTCGATCATGAGCGTTCTGCAATCGGCCGGGCACGCCGTGTCCGGTCCGCCGGTGCCCGACCGCCGGCGCCGGCGCCGGATCCTGATGGGTCTTGCGCTCGGGTACTTCATGGTGCTGCTCGACATGACCGTCCTCTCGGTCGCCGAGCCCGACCTGGCCGAGTCGCTGGGTACCTCGATGGCCGGCCTGCAGTGGGCGACCACGGGGTACACGGTCACGTTCGCGGCCCTGCTGCTGTCGGCGGGGGCCGCCACCGACCGCTACGGCGCGTCGCGGCTGTTCCGCGCCGGAACGGCGGTGTTCGCAGCCGCGTCGCTGCTGACCGCACTGGCGCCGGCGCTGTGGGTGCTGGTGGTCCTGCGCGCGGTGATGGGCGTGGCGGCCGCCGCGTGCGTGCCGGCGTCGATGGCGCTGATCGCCCGCCTGTACCCGGAGCCGGCCGCCCGGGCGCGTGCGATCGCGGCCTGGGCCGCCACGAGCGGCGCGGCGGTCGCCGCGGGCCCGATCGCCGGCGGCGCCCTGGTCGGCGTGGCCGGCTGGCGTGCCGTGTTCCTGATCAACGTGCCGATCGGGCTGCTCGTCCTCGGCCTGACCTTGGACCGTGCCGCCGCGCTTTCGAGCGATGCCGGAACCGGCGCGCGGCCGGGCGGTGCCGTTGCAGGCACGACGTCCGTCGGTGTCCGGCCCGCTGTGCCGCCGGCCGATGCCGGAGGTGGTGCGCCGCGGCGGATCGACTGGCCGGCTCAGGTGGCCGCCGCCGCCGTGCTGGCCCTGGCGACCGACACCCTGATCGCCGCCGGTGCGCGCAACTGGCCGCACACCGTGATCGCCGCGGTGGCGACGGTCCTGTCGCTCGGCGTGTTCGTCCGGCTGGAGCGGCGCAGCGACGCCCCGGTGCTGCACCGGCAACTGATCAGGGTCGGCCGGGTACGCGCGGTCCTGCTCGCCGGCGCGGCGGTGAACTTCGCCTTGTCGGGCGCCCTGTTCGTACTGCCGCTACTGCTGCAGCAGCACCTGGACCCGCTGCACACGGGCTTGGCATTCCTTCCGCTGACGGTGCCGTTCGCCGTCAATCCGCCGCTGACCGGGCGGATCGTGGCGCGCGTCGGGCCGTATCGGCCGATCGTCGGTGGGCTGGCGCTGCTGGCCGCGGGCGGGGTGGTCATGGCCGTCGTGCTGGCCGCCGACGCGAGCTATCCGTGGTTGGCGCTGGGCCTGCTGCTGACCGGTTCCGGCGTGTCGTTCGCGCTGCCGGCGCTGACCGTGGCCATGGTGAGCGCGGCTCCGGCGGGGGCGACCGGTGCGGCGGGCGGCATGCTCAACGCGGTACGCCAGACCGGGGCCACGGTGGGGGTGGCCGCGATGGGCGCGACGGTCGCGAGCGGCGCGGGCGCCTCGCTGCTCGTCTCCTCGGCGGTGTGCGCCTTCGCGGCGGGCACGTTCGCGCTGGTCGGCCGGGCGAGGTAGGCCTGCGGACCGGCAGTGGCGCGCCGGGCGACCCGGCGCCGCGTACGCCGCGTACGCCGCGGCCGGCGTGCGCGGCCGGGCGGCATGGGACGGAAGGCGCCTGCGTCACCACGAGCGAGCATGTGCCGGCCGCCGGCGACGGCGGCCGGCACATACCTGCCGACTCAGCTGCCGGCTGCCGCACGCTTGATCAGGTCGGCGACCGCGTCGGGTTGCGAGATGTAGATGGCGTGGCTGCCGGCGACCTCGACGACAGTCGAGCCGGTGCGCTCGGACATCGCCCGCTGGGCCGGCGGCGGGATCATTCGGTCGTCGGTGGCGACCAGGTACCAGCTCGGCTTGGAACGCCACGCCGGCTCGTTGACGGTGCCACCCAACGCGCCCACGCCCCACGGCACCTGGGAATCGGCGAGGAACGCGGCCTGGGCGGCCGGAAGGTCACCGGCGAACGAGGCGGAGAACTTCTCCCGGTCGAGGAAGAGGAAGCCGTCGACGGGCGGCAGGATCGGTGGGACCGGTGCGCCCGGGGGCGGGTCGGCGATGAGGGTGTTCACCGACTCACCCTTGTCGGGTGCGAAGGCGGCGATGTACACCAACGCGGCCACCCGCGGGTGGTTGCCGGCCTCGCTGATCACGGCGCCGCCGTACGAGTGGCCGACCAGGATCGCGGGACCGTCCTGGCGGTCGAGGACGAGCCGGGTCGCCTCGACGTCGCCGTCGAGCGACAAGGTGGGGTTCTGCACGACGCTGACGCGGTATCCGTCCCGCGTGAGCCGGTCGTACACCGGCTGCCAGCCGGACCCGTCGACGAAGCCGCCGTGGACGAGCACGACGTTGGACACTGCTGGAGAGCTCACGAACTATCACTCCTCATGTGCTGGATCGGTGCGACGCGAGTGACGGTAGGCGGCCGGCGGCCCCGGTCGATTGCGTCAAATGACTGGTGCGCGTCAACCGCTCGGCGTCGGCGGATCGGTGGCGCCGGTGTCCGCCAGCGCATCCCGGAGGGCCGCGCGTGAGGTGATCCCCAGTTTCGGGAAGGTCTGGTACAGGTGGGTACCGACGGTCCTGGGTGACAGGAAGAGCCGTTCGCCGATCTGTTTGTTGGTCAGACCGGCAGCCGCGAGCTCAGCGATCTCGCGTTGCTGCGGCGTCAGCGCGCCCGGACCGGCCGAGGCCAGGTGACCCACGGTCTGGCCGGTCGCGCGCAGCTCGGCCGCCGCGCGTGCCGCCCACGGGCGGGCGTCCAGCCGCTGGAAGGTGTCCAGGGCGGCGGTCAGGTACCGGCGGGCCTCCGCCGTGGCCTTGCCGCGCCGCAGCCGTTCGCCGTAGGCGAGCGCGATCCGGGCGCGATCGAAGGGCCAGCGCTCGCCGCCCGCGACGGCGAGCGCCGCGGCGAACCGGGCCGGCGCCTCCACGTCGGTCGCGACCAGGGCGGCGGCCCCTTCGACGGTCATGGCCAGCCGCGCGGACATCCCGGCCACGCCGGAGGTGCGGGCCGCGGCGACGTGCGCTGCCGCCTCGGTGAATCGTCCGGTACGCACCGCCGCCTCCACCGCGTCCATGATCACCCATAGCGCGTGCGGCACGCTGTCGGCCAGCTCACCGACAGGGGTGATCACCGTGGCGTGCCGGTACGCCTCCTCGAAGTCCCCGCGGCCGAGCGCATCCGTCAGCATCGCCTGGGCGGCGATACGCGAGACGAGGCCGGCGCGGCGCGGGGTTGCCCACATCGTCATCCGGTCGGTCAGCCGCTTGACGGTGTCGTGCTCGCCGCGCGCGGCGGCCAGCATCGCCAGCAGGTACAGGCCGATGCATTCCAGCAACCGGTAGTTGTGGGTACGGCACAGTGCGACGTGTTCCTCGGCGAGCGGTCGCATCTCGTCCCACTCACCGGTCATCATCTGGTCCAGGCCGAGCAGGGAACGGGCATGCAGGGACAGGGTGACGGCCGCGCCGCGGTCGTCGCCCAGGATGCCGGACAGCGCGGTACGGCAGAACGTGAGCCGGTCGACGAACATCGCGGACAGGCCGACCCTGACGCTCCACACCGGGTCGGCCCGGTCGGCCAGGCCGGCGATCGCCTGGTCGATGCGGTCGAGCAACGCCGGCGCGGCACGTGCCGGGTCGGCGAACGTCCCGGCCAGCAGTGCGAGCAGTTCGGGTACCGGAGAGGTGAACTGGGCGAACGCGGCGTGGAACGGCTTCCACAGCTCGGCCCGTCCGCCGAAGTAGCACACCCAGCCGAGGGTGTAGAACGCCTCGACCAGCGTGGTGTTGCCGCCGTCGTGCGGCGTCGGCTGCATCTCGATGGCGCCGACCAGCAGCCGGTGGGCGGTGTCGATGTCGCCTTCACCGCTGAGCAGCAGGTGATGCGCGGCGGCGACCGCGGACACGAGCGGCCGGTCGTGGTCGCCGTCGCCCTCGCGGGCATCGGCGAGCAGGCGGGGGACGTCGCGCAGGTCGCCGGTCACGACCGCGCCGAGGTACGCCGCTTCGGCGAGTCGGCGGCTGCGGTCGGCGCCCACCGGGCTGAGGTCGGCGGCACGCAGCAGGGCGGTGACCGCCCCGGCGGCGTCACCGCGGCTGCGGGTCGTGTGAGCGGTGTCCTCGAGCAGGCGGGCCACCCCTTCGTCGGTGCCGACGGTCGCCTGGGCCAGGTGCCAGGCGCGCCGTTCCGGGCGGTGCGCCAAGCTCCCGGCAAGGTCGGCGTGCGCACGCACGCGCTCGTCCACGGTGGACAGATCGACCACCGCCGACCGGGTCAGCGGGTGATGGAACGCCACAGTACCGGCGTGCTCGTCGACGTGGACCAGACCGGCCCGCTCGGCCGGGGCCAGCGCCGCGAGGCCACCGTCACCCGTGGCGAGCGTGTCCAGCCGGCCGGTGCCGTCCAATGCGGCCAGCAGCAGGAGGCGCCGGGTCGGTTCGGGCAGACCCCGTACCCGCGACTCGAACGCCGCCTGGAGACGGCGGCTCAGCGGGAGTACCTCGGGTAGCGACCCCATTCCGGACTGCTGGCGGTCGGTGAGCGCCAGCGGAAGCTCCAACAGCGCCAGCGGGTTGCCCTGGGCCTCCGCGAGCAGGCGCCGCCGGACGCGGGGAGCCAACGCCGGGAACCGCTGGGTGACCAGCGTCGTCGCGGCCCGGTCGTCGAGCGGCCGGACCTCGTGCTCCGGCAGCCCCGACCGGTCGAAGAAGCTCTCCGCTCCCGTCCGGTACGCCGCCAGCAGCCCGACCCGGGCCGGCAGGCGGCGAGCGACGATCGCGAGCACCATGGCGCTCGCCCGGTCCAGCCACTGCAGATCATCGAGCGACAGCAGCACCGGGCCGGTCGTCGCCGCCCGGTCGAGCAGCGCCAGGGTCGCATTGGCGATCATCAGCAGGCCGGGTGGTGACCCGTGGCGAACACCCAACGCGACGCCGAGCGTCCGCCGGTGCGCCGGGCTCAACCCCGCGAGATCCTCGATCAACGGGTGCAGGGCCTGGTGTAGGGCCGCGAAGCTGTAGGCCGCCTCGAACTGTGTGCCCGAAGCCACCAGAACCCGCGTCCCCGCGGCCGTGGCGTTCCCGGCCGCCGCCCCCAGCAGCACCGTCTTGCCGACACCGGGCTCACCGGACAGCAACTGGGCGCCACCCGCACGCCCCGCCCGATCCACGAACGAACGCAGCATCAGGAGGTCGTCGTCACGACCGACCACGTCGGTCTCGCCGACAACCGCCGCAACACCACCGACAGGCACCTCGCGCACGTGGGCCGCCGAGGACTCGAACCCCGGAACGCCGACTCCGTGACCGTCCCGGCCCGCTTCCCTGCATCCTAGGGACCACGCCGAGCGTGGAGAAGGGAAGCCCGCTCGCGCTCCATGGTCGTGGCGACCCGCAGCGCCGGCCGGTGGGCGCGGGTGTTCCCGGGAAATTACATAGACCATCATCGTTCAAGCGCTACCAAACGCTCCATAGCAAACAGGTATGAGAGCTCGGCTGCGCGAGAACAGAAGATCCAAATATGCCGCACTGTCGGTAAGAAATGTGCCGGACCGTCTGTACGGTCTGGATGCGCTGGCGTCAGGCCAACGCGTTGCCGAACGTTTTGTTCGTTCCCAGTCGTCAGGGTTTCGTCCGGCTCCTTGCCAGAAAATGGAGTACACGCCGCGATGCGTTCGTCCGCTTGGCCTGTGTCCGTGCAGTTGTCAGTGCAGCGCTGGTGGCACACTCGCCGGCCCCGCAAACCCTGGACCTGCGGGGACGCGGCGTGTGCCCAGGCCGGCCCCGGCACGCCGGCGGGTGGCGCGCGGTGACGACGCACGGGCTGACCCGGCGACGGATGAGCGGCGGCGGGGTGTGGCTGTTCCAGGTGGGCGCAAGCTCGCCGATGGCGGTGCTGGCCGGCGGTATCGTCGCCACCTACGCCACCACCGGCGTGGTCGCCACGCCGCTGACGTTTCCCCTCCTGGGGACGTTGCTGGGGCTGCTGGCGGTCGGGTACGTGGCAATGTCACGGGCCGTGCCGCACGCGGCGCCGGCATACGCGCTGCTGGCGCACGGGTTCGGGCCGGTGACCGGGATGGTCGGCGGGGCGCTTGCGCTGGTGTTCTACTCGGCGATCCAGATGAGCCTGTACGGGCTGGTCGGTGTGACGATCGCCGATTTGGTCGGTGGCAGCTGGGTGCTGTGGTCCGGGGCGGTGTGGCTGGTGGTGGCGGTCTGCGGGCTGCTGCACGTGTCGCTGTCGGCGTTTGTGGTCGGCTCCGTGCTGTGCGTCGAGCTGGCGGTGATCGCGCTGTTCGACATCGCGGGATTCACCCACCCCGCCGGCGGGGCGATCAGCACGGCGCCGGTCAGCATCGACGGCCTGTGGTCGGCCGGGATCGGCGGGGCGTTCACGCTGGGTATCGCGGCGTTCATCGGCTTCGACACCGCGCCGGCGTATTCGGAGGAGGTGCGGACCAGCCGCAGCATCAGCAGGTCGACGCTCGCCGCGGTGCTGTTCATGGCGCTGTTCTACGGCGTGTCGGCCTGGTCGCTCGCGGTCGCGGTCGGCGCCGACCAGGTCGCCCCGACCGCCGCCGATCCGGACGCGGGTCTGCCGTTCTCGCTGCTGGACCAGTGGTACGGCAACGGTCTGAGCCTGCTGGCGACCCTGCTGCTGGTCACCAGCGTGGTGGTGGCGATGCTGAGCTTCCACAACACGATCGCCCGGTACCTGTTCGCAATGGCTCGGGAAGGGGTGCTGCCCGGGTGGTTGGCCCGGACCGGGGCCAGCGGCCGGGCGCAGGGCGCACCGACCGGCGGGTCGATCGTGCAGAGTGTCTCCGCGCTGCTGGTGGTCGGAGCGTTCACCCTGGTCGGCGCGGATCCGCTCAAGGTGATCTTCACCTGGTTCTCCGCGGCGGGGGCGGTCGGCATTCTGGTGATGCTGGTGCTCATCTCCGCCGCCGCCATCCGCTACTTCCGTCGCGGTGGAGGCAGCAACGAGAGCCTGGCCATCACGACCGTGCTGCCGACGCTGGGGGTCATCGCCGGAGCCGGGGTGCTGGCCATCATGGTGCTGCATCTGTCGTCGCTGCTGCGGATCGCCGACGACTCCCCGCTGCAGGCGATCATCCCTGCCGTGGTCGTCGCCACGATCGTCGTCGGCGTGATCTGGGGGATGCTCCTGCGGGCCAGACGGGCGCGGGTCCTGCCGGAGATCGGCCGGGGCAGACCCGACCCGCTGCGAGTGCTGGACCAGCGGCTGCAGGACCTTGATGTCTGAGTCGCGGACCACGTCGGCGGCCGGCCGGGCTCCGACGGGACAGCACAGCGCTGGGCCGGCAACGGCAGACGGCCCGGGAGCCCCGAGTTCCCAGCCGGGGCCGGGTCCGGGGCCCGGCCCGCAGCACGCCGGCGACGCCAACGCGACGCCGAGGTGGGCGGCCGAGCGCACCAGCGAGGTTCCGGCCGCGCATCGCGCCGACACAGATCCGCGTGGGGGGCAGCGGCACCTGCGCGCTGTCCCTGCCATCTCGCAGCCCGGCCCGGAACCAGGCCCGGAACCAAGCCCGGAACCGTTGAGCAGACCTGCGGTGGACGTCACGTCGGAGTTCCGCGGGGCGGTCGTCGCCCGGCTGCGGAAGTTCTCCGTGATGCACGCCCGGCATTCATGGCAGCGCCGGCGCCGGGACCCACTCGCACCGCACGGGGTGGCATTGTTCTACTTCGAACCTTCTGCCCGGCTGTACGATCAGCTACGCACAGCCACCCGAATCTTCCTGGCCGACGACGAGGCCACCTCGCTGCCCCACCTGCTGTACGGGCTGGCCCAGCACGCCCAGGACGGGTACAACACCGATCCCCGCTTCGACCCGCGAACCGCCATGGCGAACCGGGTCGACAACATGTCGCCCTACGCGATCTTCGCCGGAATCGGTGTGGTCACGCTCGACACCCCGCACGGCGACTGGGCCACCGTCCAGCGCGGAGCGCGGGACGAGCTGGACCTGCCGGGACGCTGCTTCGCCCGCCTCATCGACGGCACGATGCTGCTCATCGACCGCGGCGGTGAGCAGCAGTTCAACGCGATGACGGTGCAGTGCTCGATCCGGGACGGCAACGCCCAGTACGGCACGCCGAGCATGCAGTGGCGGTGGAACCCGGCGCTCGCCGAGACCACCGAGGACGATCCGACCTTCCACGTGTGGCGGTGGATGAGCGAGCTCGGCCGGATCATCGACCACGGATCGCGGACGCGATGAGCGCGGCGGCCATGCCGAACGACCCGACCGTGCTCGGCCGGCTCGAGCAGTTGCACGGCGACCTGCGCCAGCACGCCGACTTTGATGTCGGCTTCCCCGGCGCAACCGACCTGCCCGACATGAGCCCGCTGATCCGGTTCGAGCGACTGCTGCTCAACAACGTCGGGCACCCGTTCGCCGCCGGTGGCGCCTACCGCCTGCACACGAAACACCTCGAGCACGAGGTCGTGGGATTCGTGGCGGACCTGTTCGACGCGCCGCTGGACAACCGGCACGGCTACGTCAGTGCCGGCGGCACCGAGAGCACCCTGTGGGCGCTGTGGCAGGCCCGCCGGCAGCTGCCCGCCGCGACCGTGGTCTGCTCGGCGGCCGCGCACTACAGCGTGGCCAAGGCGGCGGAGCTGCTGAGGATGCGGCTGCAGGTCATTCCCACCGACCGGCGCGGCGAGCTGCGCTACGACCTGCTGGAAGCCGCGGTTGCCCGGCAGCGGCGCTCCCGGCGCGGCACCGGCGTGATCGTGGTCGCCTCGGTCGGCACCACGATGACCGAGGCCGTCGACGACGTCGCCCGCATCGGCGCTGCCCTCGACGCGGCCGGCGTCGGACCCGGCCTGCGGTGGATCCACGCCGACGCGGCACTGGCCGGCATCCCCCTCGCGCTCTGCGACCCCGCCACCCGGCCTGCGTTCACCCTCGCCGACGGCGCGCACAGCATCGCGGTCAGCGGACACAAGTTCCTGGCCACCCCGTTCCCGTGCGGGGTCGTCGTCGCGCTCGCCGACCGGCACACCGGCCGCGGCGACATCAGCTACACCGCCGCGCCGGACAGCACCATCACCGGCTCCCGGTCCGGCCACGCCCCACTGTGGCTGTGGTACCTGCTGCGCTACTGGGGCCTGTCCGGGCTACGGGCCCGCGCCGAAGCGGCCCGCACCCTCGCCACCTACGCGGAGCAGCAGCTCCACGACCTAGGCTGGCCGGCCTGGCGCGCCAGCCCGCTGGCGTTCACCGTTGTCTTCCCCCGCCCGCCGCAGTCGCTGCTCGATCGATGGCCGCTGGCCACCGACGACCAGGGCAACGCCCACATCGTGTGCATGCCGGGCAAGAACCGCGAGCTCGTCGACCGGTTCGTCGCCGACCTCGCCCGCAGTCTCGCCCTCGACAACGATCCCCTTCCCGGGGCGATGGCATCCTGAACCTCCAGCCCACCCGTCAAGGTCGCAGAGCGAGCTTGCCGATGGTGGTTCGTGACTCGAGTGCCATCAGCGCCTGCGGCCCGTCGGCCAGGTCGTAGACGGTGGGCATGACGGGGGTCACCACACCGGCGGCCCTGAGCGTTGCCAGCTCATCCATCAGGCCGGTGAAGATCTGTGGTGCGGTGTCGGCCAGGACACCGATGTGCAGCCCGATCAGGTGGATCTGATGGGTGAAGTTGAGGTCCCGATTGGTGACGGCGGCCTCCCCGCCGGCCATGCCATAGACAACGACTCGGCCGGTGACCCGCTTGGCAGCGGCCAGACTGGCGCTGAAGACGGCCCCGCCGGCGGATTCCAGCACCAGGTCGGCGCCGTTGCCGTCGGTCAGCCGGAGCACCTCGGCGGTGACGTCGGTGTTCCGGTAGTCGATGACATGGTCGGCACCCAGCGCGCGCACCGTGTCAAGCTTGCCGGGGGAAGCGGCCGCGATCACGGTTGCCCCGTAGTGCTTGGCCATCTTCACCGCGGCCTGGCCCACCCCGCCCGCGGCGGCGTAGATCAGGACGGTTTCATCGGGAGCGAGGCGGCCCAGTGGTCGCAGCGCGGCGAGCGCGGTCGCCCAGTTGAGAACGAGTCCGAGGGCCTGCTCGTCGGACCAGCCCGCTGGCACCGGTGCCACGGCCGTGGCCGGCAGCACCATGTATTCGGCGAAGGCGCCGTAGCCGAGGCCCGCTACACGCGTGCCGACCTTCAGTCCGGTCACGGCGTCGCCGAGGGCGACGACAACTCCGGCGGCCTCGAAGCCCGCGACATACGGTGGGCGCGGCCCGCCCTGGTAGGTGCCGCGGGTTTGCATGACGTCAGCGAAGTTGACGCCCGCCGCCGTGACCCGGATCAGGATCTCCCCCTGCCCCGGGGCGGGCACCGGCGCGTCGGTGATCAGGTGCATGTCCTGTGGGCCGTCGAGGGACGTCTGCCGCAAGACCCGCATGGTGGTCGGGATGCCCTCGGCCCCGGTTGCCGAGGCGTCCGGGTGTTGCGTCAGGTCGGCTCGTGAAGTCACGTTCGGACGATAGAACCCTCACGTCCACGTGAGGGTCAAGCCTGTGATCTTCAGCCGCTCTCGGCTGCCCGTCGCGCCGCCAGCAGGTAGGCGTCGACAGCGTCGCGGTCACGGATCAGGCTCGTGATGCGGCGATCGAGCTGTTCACGCTGCCGGGCGAGCTGGTCGAGCATGTACGTGCAGGGCACTTGCGGCAGCAGGCTCGACGGACTGTCGAGGTAGGGCAGGATCTCGCGAATGATCCGCGTCGGCAGGCCATGGCTGATCAATCCGCGGATCTGTTGTACGAGCTCCACGGCGCCGTCGCAGAAGTCCCGATACCCGTTGCTGCAACGCACCGATCGGATCAGGCCTTCCTCTTCGTAGTAGCGCAGCGCACGCACACTGGCGCCAGTCTTCCGCGAAAGGTCACCGATCTTCATGGAACACCACCGGCATAGCAGTCCGACGTGAGCGTCAAGCTTTGCACAAGCCGCGTCCGCTGTTCAGCGCGGCAAGCCCCGCAGGCTCGCACGCAGCACCAGGCCGAACAACAAGGTTCCTGCTCGGCAACCACGTCCCAGCGGTGTGATTGCTTGCACTACGGTCGGATCGGGAGCACGCCAGCCGGTAGCGGGGCCCGCTCCTGGGCTTCGAGGAACGCCTTGACGACCGCGCTGTCCGCCCGTCGGCGCATCCAGAAGAGCGCGACGTTGCGATGCGCGGTGGGTGAGTCGATGGTGCGGACGGTCAGCCCCTCGGTGCTGGTGGTCTGCAGCGCGAGGCGGTTGATGACGCCGATGCCGAACGCGGCGCGCACCAGCGCGACCAGCGTCGTCGGCTGGTCGGTCAGGTAGACGATGTTGGCGCGGCCGGCGGCCTCGCCGAGCGTGTTGCGAACGTCGAATCCGCCGCCGTCCTCCTCGGCGCCGGCCGGATTGCCGATCAGCGGCCGGGCCAGGACATCCTCGACACTGACCGACGCCTGCTGGGCAAGGGGGTCGTTCTCGCGCATGACCACGACGATGTCCTCGTGCCAGATCGTGCGATGGCACAGTGTGGTCTCGCGCATTTTCGGCAGCAGCGGCCGGAAGGCCAGATCGACGGTTCCGCAGGCGACCATCTCCTCCAGCGTCGCGGCGGTTCCTTCGTGCAGTTCGACGGTGACGCCGGGGTGTTCGGCCTGCAGTTCCCGCAGCACCGCGGGCAGGTAGGTCGAGCTGACGCTGGGGTAGCTGCCGATGGTCACGTGTGCGACGATGTTGTCGAGCGTGCTGCGAACCGCTTCGATGCCACGCTGCAGTTCCAGCATGGCCGCCATGGCGTGGCCGCGGAACAGTTCCCCGGCCGCGGTCGTGCAGATCGGCCGTGCCTTGCGATCGAACAGTGTCACGCCGAGGGCGTGCTCCAGCGCCGCGATGTGGGCGCTGACCCGGGACTGCGACAGGTGCAGCGCGAGGGTGGCGGCGCCGAAGCCACCTTTGTCCGCCACTGCGAGAAAGCTGCGCAACCAGGCGGTTTGCAGCGACATGGCGTCCCTGGGGTCGCGTGGGGTCAACGCGACCGGGTCGAGGTCGTCGGGTTCCTCGGGAGCGCTCATCGGTGGTCATCCTGTGCCGAGGCGACGATCTCGGCCAGGTGCACCACCTTGGTGCGCAGCCCGGCGCGACGAACCGCCGTCGTCAGCTGGCGCTGGCCTCCCGGATTGACCATGACCAGGAAGTCTAGGTCCAGATCGGCCGGCGCGGCCAGTTTCGCGGCGAGGACCCGCTGGCTGTCGCGTCGGCGGAGGATGGCGTACGTGCCGGCGGCGCCGCGGCAGTCGCCCGCGCCGGGGATCTCGACGTAGTCGCCGAGCATGTCGAGCACTGCGCGGGGCGCGTCCCGCACGCCCAGCCCGTTGCGAAGGTGGCAGGAGTCCTGCAGACCGATGCGGGCGTGCAGCGCGCCGCAGCGGCCCTGGTCGGACACCACCCGTGCACCGGGCAGCGTGCTGACGGCGGCCCATGGTGTGCCGGCGAAGCCGAACGTGGCATCCGTCCGGTAGGGCACCAGGGCCGCCGGACGGATCTCCACGTTCGACGCCCCGACGATGCGGCCCAGATCGGCGGCGATCGTGGGACCGTCGGCGACTGCCGCGGCGGTCATGCCGCAGTCATCCCGCCGTCGATGACGAGAGCCGTCCCGTTGATGAACCGGCCCTCCGGACCGGCGACGAACGAAACCATCGCGGCGATCTCGTCCGGCGTTCCCATGCGCCCGTCGAGCTGCCGGGCCGCCATCGCGTCGCGGGCGGCGGCCGGATCCGGGGCGTTGGCGAGGATTTTTCCGATCCATTCGGTTTCCACGGTACCGGGACAGATGGCCACGCAGCGGATGCCGTCCCGGGCGTGGTCCACGGCGATCGCCTTGGTGAGTCCGATCAGGCCGGCCTTGGAAGCGCAGTACGCGGCTCGGCGGGCGAGCCCGACCAGGCCGCCCACCGAGGCGATGTTGACGATCACACCGCTGCCTCGATCGAGCATCAACGGCAGCGTCGCCCGTGTCGTGAGGAAGGGGCCCGTGAGGTTCACCGCCAGGACACGGCTCCAGTCCTCGTCGCTGGTTTCCAGCACGGTCGCGGCCACGCCGATGCCGGCCACGTTCACCAGCACCTCCGGGGCGCCGATGGTCACCGCGATCTCCCGGGTGACCGAGCCGACCGCGAGCGGGTCGCACAGGTCCAGCGTGAACTCGTGCGCCTTGCCGCCGATGCGCTCGATCTCGGCGCGTGTCCCGGCGAGGCCGGCGACGTCGAGGTCGACCATGGCGATCTCGTAGCCGTCGCGGGCCATCGACACGGCGGTGGCGCGGCCGATGCCGGAGGCGGCCCCGGTCACCAGGGCGACCGCTCGCCGAGGCCGGCCCGGCGCTGCTTCGCCCGGCCGGCCCGCCGGAGGCGTCATGAGTACGCCGTCCCGGGCAGCGAGCCGTCCATGGCGTATCCGCCGTCGACGTCAAGACAGGCGCCGGTGGTGTAGCACGCCTCGTCGGAGGCGAGGTAGCAGACGGCCGAGGCCACCCACTCCGGCGGCGCGATCGTGCCCAGCGGAATCTTCGCCTGCAACGATCGGACGATCTGCGGGGTGTAGATGGGCTCGCTCATCCTGGTCCTGGTGGCGCCGGGGCGCACGCAGTTCGCGGTGATGCCGTAGGGCGCGAGCTCGGATGCCATCGTGCGGGTCATGGCCTCCAGTCCGCCCTTGGTCGCCGTGTAGGGCGCCGCGTTCGGCTCGGAGACCACGGCGTGGACCGACGAGACGTTGACGATGCGCCCCGCGGTCTTGTTGTCGACCATGACGCGGGCGACGGCCTGGCTCAGGAAGAACGCGCCGGTCAGGTTCACCGCGAGCACACGGTCCCAGTCGTCGCGGCTGACCTCCAGGAAGGGAGCGATGCGCAGGATGCCTGCGACGTTGGCCAGCACGTCGACGCGCTGGTCGTCGTCGCGCAGTCGGGTCACGAGCTGCTCGGGGGCGGTGGGATCGGCGACGTCGAGGTTGATCAGACGCAGGCGCCCGGCGCCCGGGTCCTGCCACGGGTCGGTGTGGTGCACGTCGACGGCGTAGACGGTGGCCCCCTCGGCCAGCAGGCGCGTCGCGGTAGCCCGGCCGATGCCGGAATCGGCGCCGGTGACCACGGCAACCTTGTCGCTGAATCTCATCGTGGGACCTCTCGTGCTGAGCGGAACTGGTTCGGCGGCGGCCCGGGACGCGCGGGCGGGACGTCGGCGGTCATACGACGGCTCCCATCCGCCACGGCACGATCTCCTCGGTGCCGAAGCCGAGCGTTTCGGACTTGCTCGGTGTACCGGAAGCCATGTCCACCAGGGCTTCGAACACGAGGGTTCCATAGTGGATCTGTTCGTCCCGCGACATCGCGGGGCCGGCGTCGAAATCCATGTCGCCGCGCATGCGGGCGAACAGCTGGGAGGTTGTGCTGATCTTGAAGCACGGCGTGGGGCGGGACCCGAACACCGAGCCGCGGCCGGTGGTGAACGCCAGCAGGTTCGCCCCGCCCGCCACCATGCCCGTCGCCGACACCGGGTCGTAGCCGGGGGTGTCCATGAAGGTCAGTCCGGCGGCGGTGACCGGTTCGGCGTAGGCGACGACGTCGTTGACGGGACTGGTGCCGGCCTTGAGGACCGCCCCCAACGACTTCTCCCAGATCGTCGTGATGCCGCCGGCCTTGTTGCCCTTGGAAGGATTGCTGTCCAGTGCGGCGTCGTTGCGTGTCGTGTACTCCTGCCACCAGACGATCAACTCGTCGATGCGCCGGCCGACCTCGGGTGTGGCGGCCCTGTTGCGCAGCAGGTGCTCGGCCCCGTAGATCTCGGGAGTTTCGCCGAGGATGACCCGGCCGCCTGCCGCGACCAGAAGGTCGGCCGCCACGCCGAGCGTCGGGTTGGCGGTCAGGCCCGAGTACGCGTCGCTGCCCCCGCACTGCAGCCCCAGCACCAGCTCGGAGACCGGAACGGGTTCGCGCCGCAGGGCCGCGACGCCTGGAACCATCGCCGCGATACGGTCCAGTGCGGCGTTGACGGTGGCTGCCGTCCCGCCCAGGTCCTGGATACCGAGTGTCTCGGCGGGGATGTCTTCGCCGAAGACGTTCTCCGGCTGGTTGATCTCGCAGCCGAGGCTGATCGTCAGCACCGCGGCGATGTTCGCATGCCCGGCGTACCCGCGCAGCGTGCGCCGCAGGATGTCGTCGCCGGCGGTACCCTCGGCCATGCCACAGCCCAGGTCGTGCGTCAGCGCGATCACGCCGTCCAGCCCGGGAACACCGGCATGCGCGGCGTTGGCGGTCTGCGCGACCATGCGGGCCACCGTCGCCGAGCAGTTGACGGTCGGCAGCACGGCGATGTAGTTGCGTGTCGCCGCTCGGCCGTCGGCGCGGCGGTAGCCCAGGAAGTGCTCGCGTGTCGCTGCGGCCGGCGGGCTCCACGCCGCCGTCGAGCCCCGGAACACGGAGTTGCCCGCGGTGTGCTGCCCGACTCCGAGGTTGTGCAGGTGTACGTGGGCTCCCGGCGGGATGTCCTGCCTGGCTGAGCCGATCACCTCGCCGTACTTGTGCACCGGCGCGCCGGCGGCGATGGCCCGGATGGCAACCTTGTGACCGGCCGGGATGTCGTCGACCGCGGTGACCACGCCGACGGCGGTCCGGACCAGCGCCCCGCGGCCGACGTCGGTGAGCACCAGCCCGACGTCGTCCACCCCCGCCATCGGCACCAGCGGCTCCACGACGTCGGTCGGCGCGGCTGTCGTCATGAAAGTTCCCGCCGGCCGGCGTTCGCTGCGAGGCATGCGGAAGCATCGCCGTCGAATGCGGCCGCCTCGAATCGGCAGGCGATTCTTTCGTGCTTGTCTGGAAATCGACCGAGCCCGGATTCCGCGACTCGAAGCGGGAGCGTCATGCCGTCGACCATAGGTCGCCGGGCTTCTCCGGCGAAGCGTGAGTAACAGAACGGCATCATCCGTATCGCGAATAGTTGCAGGCCGGGCTGCGGGCGAAAAACGGCACACGGCCGGCCGTACGGCAATGGCGCGAAAGGCGAAGGGCCGATCCGAATTTCGGATCGGCACCTGCCGAAACATGCGCTTCACCGGCATGATCGCCGGGCGTAACGTCGGCTGCACCTTGAGCCCGGATACGGCCGAGACCCGACGTGAACTGGAGGCATCTGATGTTCGAGCACCGCCGCTGGTTCGGCGACGATGCGCGGGGCACCTGCGGTCAGCGGCGGCGTGCTCGTCGTCGGGTCGCGACCATCTCGACGGCGAGCTGACCGTGGTGCATCCGGCGCCGGCGATCGCGGTCGCCAACGTGTCGAAGTCGTTCGGCGGTATCACCGCCGTGGACGGCGTCTCGTTCACCGTCTCCAGCGGCGAGGTCGTCGCGCTGGTCGGAGAGAACGGTGCCGGCAAGTCCACCATCAAGAACATCATCGGCGGAACCCTGCGGCCCGACTCCGGCCGGGTGAGCTTCAGCGGCGCGCCGGCGGCCGACGGGGTCGGCAGCGCCAAGCACTCCGGCGTTGCCACGGTACATCAGGAGACCAGCCTGTTTCCGGATCTCACCGTCGCCGAGAACATCCTCATCGACCGGCTTCGGGCCCCCGGCCGCGCGACGGTCCGTCCCGGACAGTTGCGGCGCACCGCCGCACCCGTGCTCCGGCGCGTCGGTGCCGGCTTCGGCCCGGAGGCGATCGTTCGTGACCTGTCCGCCGGGCAGCGCCAGCTGGTGGAGATCGCCAAGGCACTGGCCGCCGACCCGCGCGCGATCGTGTTCGACGAGCCGACCGCGTCGTTGAACCTCGTCGAGCGTGAACTGATCATGGGGATCGTGGAACAGCTGCGCGCCGATGGCGTCGCTGTCCTCTACATCTCGCATTACCTCGAGGAGATCGCCAGGCTCAGCCAGCGTGTCGTGGTCATGCGCGACGGGCGCGTCGTGGCGGACCGGCCGACCGGCGAGCTCGACCGTGCCGCGCTCGAATCACTCATGGTGGGGCGGGAGCTCGCGCAAGGCTACCCGCCGCTCGCACCGCCTCGGAACACGAAGACGTTGTCGGTGCGCGACCTGGGAGACGGCGCCAAGGTGTCGGGTGTCTCGTTCGACATCGCCGAGGGGGAGATCTTCGGCCTGGCCGGACTGATGGGCTCGGGCCGCACCGAGGTCGCTCGCGCGATCTTCGGCCTGGCCGGCCACATCGGCCGGATCGAAGTGGGCGGACGGCCGTTGCGGCGCGGCGATGTCCGCGCCTGCATCGAGGCCGGGATGGCGTTCGTCACCGAGGATCGACGGCACGAAGGGCTATTCCTCGACAGACCCATCCGCGAGAGCCTGTCCATCGTCGACCTCGACTCGGTCTGCCGGCCCCGCCGGACCGGATGGCTCGACAGCGGCAGCGAGCGTCGCATGACCGAGGAGCTGGCGAGCAGGGTGCATCTGGTCGCCCGCGGTGGTCTTGGCGCCGGCGGCGGATCGCTGAGCGGCGGCAACCAGCAGAAGGTGGTCCTCGGCAAGTGGCTGGTGAGACGGCCCGGTCTGATCATCCTCGACGAGCCGACCCGTGGCATCGACGTGGGCGCCAAGGCCGAGATCTACCGGCTGCTCGTCGATCTCGCCCGTGCCGGCTCGTCGATACTGCTGATCAGTTCGGAGATGGAGGAGGTACTCGGGCTCAGCCATCGCGTCGGGGTCATGCACGACGGCCGCCTCGCCGGCGTTCTCGACCGATCGCAGGCCACCCAGGAAACCGTGATCCGGCTCGCCACGGGTGGTGCACCGTGAACCGGGCGACCGACGTCCACCGGCGGCTCCGCGCGGCCGTCCGACGTGAACCGTTGCTGCCGGTGCTGGTGATCCTGTTGATCGCGCTGGCGGGCTCCTACCAGGGGTTCGCCACGGTGGCCAATTTCCGCAACATCGCTGTTCAGGCGAGCCCGCTGATCATCGCCGCCGTCGGCATGACATATGTGATCATGACGGCCGGGATCGACCTGTCCGTCGGGTCGATGCTGTTCCTCGCGGCGGCGATCGAGTCCAGCCGGGCCATCGTCGGCCTTCCCGCTGCCGTGGTCTTCGCCGTCATCTGCGCGGCGGGTGTCCTCATGGGCCTGCTCAACGGTGTCGCGGTCGCGTTCACCCAGGTACCCGCGCTCATCGTCACCCTCGCCGCGATGCAGGTGTTCCGCGGTGCGGGCGGTCACATCACCGGTCAGCAGAACATCGAGCTGCCCGCGAAACTGCGCGGCATCGGCACCGGAAGTCTGCTCGGCGTGCCGACGCCGGTCCTGCTCGCGGCGGCCGTGGCGCTTGCCGGGGGCTTCGTCTTCAGCCGTACGACGTTCGGCAGGTACGTCCAGGCGGTGGGTTCCAACGCAGACGCGGCGGCCAACGCCGGCCTGCCGGTCCGCGGAGTGCTCGTGGGGGTGTACGCGCTGGCCGGCCTGCTGGCCGCCGTCGCTTCCCTCACCCAGACCGCGCGCCTCGGCGCCGTGCAGCCGTCTATCGGCCAAGGCTACGAGCTGACGGTCATCACGGCGGTGGTCCTGGGAGGAACGACCCTGTTCGGCGGGCGGGGAAGCATCGGCGGCACCGTTCTGGGAGCCCTTGTGCTCACAACCGTCCAGACCGGCCTGGTCTTCTCCGGCGCCTCGCCCTACGTCTTCGACATCGTCCGCGGCAGTGTGCTGCTCGCCGCGGTCCTGGCCGCCGGAGCTCGGTGGCGCAACGTTGCTCACGCAGTGAGGCTGACCGGCCGGGGCCGTCCGTCTCGGGACGGGCGGTACGACGCCGCGACGTCGGCCTGAATCGAACACAACACCACATGACACATCGAAGGGAGTTACCGTGAAAACGCTCGGTGTTGCACGTTACCTGGCCGCGGTCGCCGCAGCATCGTTAATGCTCGCTGCGTGCAGTTCGACCGGGAATTCGAACGGATCCGGCTCGGACGGGTCGTCCGGCAAGAAGCGCACGATCGGCGTGAGCTTCGATCTGTTGAACGCGATCCGTCAGGCGGAAAAGGCGTCGATCCAGCGCGCCGCCGATGCCGCAGGATACTCTGTCATCTTCAACGTCGCCGACCAGGACGCCCAGAAGCAGGCCTCCCAGATCCAGGACCTGATTCAGACGAAAAAGGTCGACGCGGTGATCGTCATCGCGCAGGACGGTCAACAGATCGCCGCGTCGGCCAGCCTCGCCAAGGCCCGCAACGTCCCATTCCTCGCGATCGACCGTGCGGTCGCAGACCAGCAGAACGTCACGTTCCAGATCACCGGCGACCCGGTGGCCGACGGCAAGGCGGTCGCGGCCGAGTTCCTCGCGGCGGCGAAGACCACGCCGCTGAGGGTTCTGGAACTGGTGGGCGGGCTGACCGACCAGAACGCGATCGGCCGGCGCGACGGATTCAACGCCGCGCTCGCCGGCCAGCCCAACGTCACCATCGTCAGCCAGGTCCCCACCGACTGGAACCCGACGCAGGCCCTGGACGGAACCTCGAACGCGCTGCAGAAGGACCCCACAATCAACGCGATCTACGTTCCGTCCGACTTCCTCCTGCCGTCCGTGCAGTCGGCGCTGACCGCGGCCGGCAAGCTCGCGCCGATCGGCGACCCCAAGCACATCTTCATGGTGACCATCGACGGTGACCAGAACGGCTGCAAGGCCATGCAGGCCAAGACGCTGGACGCCGACATCGCCACGCCCGTCGACGAATTCGGCAAGCAGGCAATTGCCGCGGTCACCACGGCGCTCGGCGGCAAGCCGGTCGATCCGAAGACCGTCCAGGCCAAGGGGCTGACGCTCAACCAGGCCAACTTCGCCGCGACCAGCTCACAGGTGTGGGGCTGTGCGTCCTGAGCCCGCTCGCGCGGAGGGCTCCGCCGCGGAGCCCTCCGCCGCCCTCTCCGCCGCCACAACCACGCGGCCGGCACACCTGGCCCGGCTGCGTGATCGGGCCCGTCATGCCGGCTGGCTCGCTGACCTTGCGATGCTGCCCGCGCTGATCGTGCTGATCGTCGTCCTGAGCACCATGACCGACGGCCTGCTGACATCATCGAATCTGATCAACGTGTTGAGTCAGTCGGCTGTCGTCGCCATCGCGGCGATCGGCGCGACGTTCGTGATCCTCACCGGCGGGATCGACCTGTCGACCGGAAGTGTGATCGGCGCCAGCGGGGTCGCCGGCGCGTGGATCATCACCAGCAGCGGCAACCTGGCGGCCGGCATCGCCGCGGGGCTGTTGACGGGAACGGTGATCGGGCTGGTGGTCGGGCTCGTCGTGGCGAGGCTCAATGTCGTGCCATTTGCTGTGACGCTCGCCGCGTTGTACGTCGTGAGCGGCTGCACCACCCTGCTCAGCCACGGCCGGACGATCGCGCCGGTGCCTGTCGATTTCATCCGCTTCAGCATCGACGGACCCGGCGGCGTTCCGTATGCGGTGTGGCTCGCCCTCGTGCTGTACGTCATCGCGCAGATCGTGCTGACGCGCACCGCTTGGGGCCGCCGCGTCGTACACACGGGAGCCAATGTCGAGGTCGCGCGCATCAGTGGCGTCAATGTGGTCCGTATGAAGGCCAGCGTCTATGCGGTCGCCGGCCTGTTCTCGGCGATCGCGGGCATGGTGCTGACTTCGGGGCTCGCCGGAGCGGGTGCGAGCATGGGCAGTCCGCTGCTGCTCAACATCGTCGGCGCCGTCGTCCTGGGCGGCACCCGTCTTACCGGCGGGCGGGGCAGTCTGCTGCGCACCGGCATCGGCGTGCTGTTCCTGGGGTTCCTGTCCAACGGGATGAGCCTTCTCGGACTGCAAAGTTACGACCAGCAGATAGTTACCGGATCATTCATCTTCCTGGCGGCTTCCGCGGACGGACTGTTGCGTTGGCTGCGGCGGCGATCTGACCGCGCCTAGCTATTCGCCATACAGATTGATGAGTTTCGAAAGACGCGATCGACGCATCCGGGCAGCGTCGCTAGTTTCATTTCTGGCTGGTTAAAGCCGCGTTACCGGCCATCCGAACCCCCTCTGGCCGTCGTCGCATGCCGAGCTGGAAAGGAAAACCATGGCACGTATCCGCCCAACCCCCGGCAGTCGCCACCCATCGACATACGTCGCCACCGCCCCCGATCTCAAACGCCGCGCGCTGACCTGGGCGATGGCCGTCCTGACCGCGCTGGCCTCGATCACGCTGATCGTGGTGTCCAGCGCACCGAAGGCCGACGCCGCCATCGGCTTCGACCCCAGCCAGTTCCGTGGCGTGCACTGGTCCCGGCTGGGCGACAACTTCACCCCCGACAGACTCGTCCTGCAGGGGTTGTCCGCGAACGACGACTACAACTCCGCCCGGAGCAAGGCCGACGCCATGTTCGCCGCGTTCCAGAACGACCTGGGTGCCAACACCGTCCGGCTGCCGATCAACCCCGCCACCACGGCCTGGAACACCTACAACGGCGTCATCGACGCCGCCACCGCCAGAGGTTTCAAGGTCATCCTGTGCTACTGGGTGCAGGACGGTACGAACATGGTCCCGGCCGGCTTCCTGGCCACCTGGAACCAGATGTGGGACACGCTGGCCGCCAGATACCGGTCCAACCCTCTGATCTACTTCGACCCGATCAACGAACCCATCGGTTTCAACACCACCCAGTGGCTGGACTTCGCCGCCACCTGGGTTGCCCGCATGAACACGGCCGGCATTCCAGGCAACCGGCTGTTCATCGAGGGCGCCCAACTCGACGGCGGCGGATGGGGAAGTGACCTGCGGCCGCTGTGCAACGACTCCCGCTTCAACGGGGTCTACCTCGGCCTGCACCGTTATGCCTTCCCGTACGGTTCGCGGACCTACGATCAGTGGGTCAGCGACATCACGACCCTCATGGGCAACTGCGCCTCGCGCACCGTCATCGAGGAGTTCGGGGCGTCGGCGGACACCGGCGTCGACTTCAACGCCACCCCCACCGGCACGACCGACAAAGAGGTTGCGTATCTGCGTGCCATCACCGACGTCGTCCGCAACTACCACCTGGGTGCGATCTGGTGCCATGTCATCGGCGGGAGGACCACGAGCCCGGACCACGACACGCTGAACATTCTGAGGCTCGCCGGCAGTTTCGACGGCAGCTCCAACAACCTGCCGCTGTGGACCCCCAACCCCACCGCCGTCGACCGGCTCAAGTACGCCTGGGGCAGTCTCGGCTCGGGCACGACCGAGCTACGCAACGTCGGCCTCAACGCGTGCCTCGACGTCCCCAATTCGTCACAGGCCAACGACGTCCAGCTCCAGGTCCGCAGCTGTGTGAACGGCAACAACCAGCGATGGACCAGAAGGCCCAACGGAGCGATCACCGTCTACAACGGCACAAAATGCCTGGACGCCTTCGGCTTCGGCAAGACCAACGGCACCCGTGTCGTCATCCATGACTGCCTGGGCAACGCCAACCAGCAGTGGCGCTTCTTCTCCGACGGGACGATCCGCGGCGTCGACTCCCGCCTCTGCCTGGACGCCGACCCGTCCAACCCGCAGAATCTCCGGCTCTGGTCCTGCGGGGGCGGCAACAACCAGAAGTGGCGCCTCTTCGCCGCGCAGGTCGGCCTCCGAGCTCGCGCGAACGGCCAGATCGTGGCGGCGGAGTCCGCCGGTGCGCAACCGCTGATCGCCAACCGGGCTGTCGTCGACTCCTGGGAGACGTTCGACTTCATCGACAACGCCAACGGCAGCGTGAGCCTGCGCGCGCACGCCAACAACCGGTACGTCAACGCCCCCAACGGCGGTGCGTCACCGCTGATCGCCAACAGCACCACCGTCGGCCCGGCCCAGGAGTTCGACCTCATCTACAACAACGACGGCAGCATCAGCCTCCGTGCGCGCGCCAACGGCCAGATCGTGGCCGCGGAGTCCGCCGGTGCGCAACCGCTGATCGCCAACCGCACCGCCGTCGGCCCCTGGGAGGAGTTCGACCTTCTCGTCTAGGCGCTGTCCTGCCGATCACGTCGAGCCGAGACGGAATCTGGGCCCGTCGCAGGCCGGCATGATCGGCAGGGCAGGGCCTAGAGCACCTCGACCGGCCGCGGCGCGACGTTCCGTGCCGCGGCCGCTCGAGCACAAGGCGCACCCGTCCGCGTGTACCGTGCTGCTCGGGCCCGCACGATCGACGATCTCGAGTGAACGCTCCGGATTGAGGAGGCGCCGTGCAACGCATCGATGCTCACCAGCACTTCTGGGACCCCGCCAGGTACACCTATCCATGGATGGCGGGCCATGCCATGGATCCCGTGCGCCGCGAGTTCGGTCCGGATGATCTCCTGCCCAGTCTGCGTGCCGCGCGCATCGACGCGACGATCCTCGTTCAGACGCTGTCCAGTCTCACTGAGACCCGCGAGTTCCTGCGGCTGGCGGCGGATACGGACGCTGTGCGCGGGGTGGTGGGCTGGGTGGACCTGACTTCCCCGTCCGTCGGCGACGATCTCGACGAGCTGCTCGACGGGCCGTCCGGCCGCTGGCTGGTCGGCGTGCGCCATCAGGTCCACGACGAACCGGACCCGGACTGGCTGCGGCGCGACGACGTCCGGCGCGGCCTGGCTGCCGTGCAGCGCCGGGGTCTCACGTATGACCTGCTGATCCGGGCTCGGGAGATTCCGGCGGCGACCGACGCGGTCAGGCGCTTCCCGGAGCTGCGGTACGTGCTTGATCACATCGCGAAGCCGCGTATCGCCGAGAGCCGGGACGACCCCTGGACGCAGGGCATGCCGGCGCTCGCCGCCGAGCCGAACGTGTCGGTCAAGCTGTCCGGAATGGTCACCGAGGCCGACTGGGCGTCGTGGACGCCCGACGACCTGCGCCCGTTCGTCGGCCGGGTCGTGGAATGGTTCACGCCGCAGCGTCTCCTGTTCGGCTCGGACTGGCCCGTCTGCCTGCTCGCCGGCTCGTACGAGGACGTGCTGGCGGGCCTCACCGCCGCTCTGCCCGCCATGAGTCCGAGCGAGCTCGAGCTCGTCTTCGGCGGCAACGCGGAGCACACCTACGGCATCCGCGACGACCAGAGGTAGCAGTGGACGGGTCTTGTGACGCCGTCGACCCGGTGCTACGGTCCAGTGTCGAATCAGTTCGAAAGGGAGCCGAGGCCGTGGCGGTTACCATCGCAGACGTCGCGAAGCACGCCGGTGTCTCGCGCAGCACGGTCTCCTACGTGCTGAGCGGCAACCGTTCGATCTCCGCCGAGACCATCGCGAAGGTCGAACGGAGCATCGAGGAGTTGCAGTTCCGCCCGCACGCCGGGGCGCGGTCGATCCGGACCCGGCGCACCGGGGTCATCGCGATGGCGCTCCCGCTCGTGCACGGCCCGCACAACCAGGTGCAGATGCCCTACGTCTTCGCGGCGCTGACCGCGGCGCAGGACGCCGGGCTCAGGCTGCTCATGCTCACCGACGACGACGGCACCACGGCGATCCGCGACGCGGTCGGCACGGCGCTGGTCGACGGGGTGATGCTGATGGAGGTGCAGCAGAAGGACCCGCGCGCCAAACTGCTGCGCTCGCTGAAATGCCCCGCCATCATCGTCGGCACCCCCGACAACCCGCACGGCCTGCCCTACGTCGACTTCGACTTCGCCGCCTGCGGCCGCATCTGCGCCGAGCACCTGCTGGGGCAGGGGCACACCCACGTCGGCTTCCTCGGCCAGCCGGCGGAGACCTACCGGCGCGGCATCGCATATGCCGCGCACGCCCGCGACGGTGCCCTCAACGCCCTGGCCGAGCAGGGCGCCCAGGCTACCTGGACGGCCTGCGAGCCGTCGGTCGGCGGCGTGGCCGGCGCACTCGCCGACCTGCTCGAGCGCGACCCGCGGATCACCGGGCTGATCGTCTACAACGAGTGGGCACTGCCGCTCGTGGTCGACCGGCTGGCCGGCCTCGGCCGGCCCGACGTGGCGGTCATCGCGATCTGCCCCGACGACGCTGTCGACCGGCTGACCCGGCCGGTGACGTCGGTCGCGCTGCCGGTCGAGGACCTCGCCCGGATCTCGGTGGAGCGGCTGGCCGGTCTGATCAACGGCGAGGCCCAGCCGTCCGTCACGATGCTCGCCCCGGTCCTGAAAGTCCGTTAGCGCATCACCAGACACCCCCAACGGCACTCGGCCTCCGCGCCGATTGTCGAATCAGTTCGAAAGGCATCGACAATGCTCGCTTCGCGATGGAACGCCGTCCTCGCGCTGTTTCTCGCCGGCGCCATGGCCGCCACCGTGGCCGCCTGCGGCGACGGCGCGGGCGGCGGCGGTACCGCCGACTCCGACACCCTGACCGAGATCGACTACTACGAGGCCGCACCGCAGAACACCCAGCTGCCGAAACTCCTCGACGCCTGCGGCGCGCAGGCCGGCGTCAAGGTGCAGCACCAGCAGGTCCCGCGCGCCCAGTTCATGCCGAAGCTGCTGCAGCAGGCGTCCGCCAAGGCCCTGCCGGACCTGGCCCTGATCGACAACCCCGACCTGCCCCAGCTGGCCGCCACCGGGGCGCTCGTCCCGCTCACCGGCCTGGACACCGACGGGCTCTACCCGTCGATCGTCGCCGCCGGCCAGTACCAGGGGCAGACCTACGGCATCGCGCCGGGCGTCAACGGCCTCGCCCTCTACTACAACCAGGACCGGTTCGCCGAAGCCGGCCTCACGCCGCCGAAGACGTGGGACGAGCTGACGGCCGCGGCCAAGGCCCTGACGAAGGGCACCCGCTACGGCATCGCGTTTTCCGCGGTCGGCACCGAGGAGGGCAGCTTCCAGTTCGAGCCGTTCTTCTGGACCGCGGGCGCCAGCCTGAAGAAGCTCGACTCGCCGGAGGCGATCCAGGCGCTGACGCTGTGGAAGCACCTCGTCGACAGCAAGGCCGCCTCGAAGTCCGTCGTCACCTGGACCCAGGCCGACGTCAACGACCAGTTCATGGCCGGAAACGCCGCGATGATGGTCAACGGCCCGTGGCAGCTGCCCACGCTGAACGCCAAGAAGGACCTGAAGTTCGGCATCGTCCCGATTCCGATCCCGTCACCGGCGGCGAAACCGGTGACGCCGCTCGGCGGCGAGGTGTGGACGGTCGGGAAGAGCAACCCGGACCGGGAGAAGAAAGCCGCCGCCGTCCTCAAGTGCCTGCTGAGCCAGGACAAGAGCCTCGAGTGGTCGACCAACGCCGGTTACATCCCGAGCAACCAGGCCGCCGCGCAGCAGCTCGGGAACACCGATCCGCAGCTGAAGGCGTTCGTCGAGGAGGTCGCCACCGCGCAGGCCCGCACCGCCGAGCTCGGCACCGCGTACCCGAAGGTCAGTGAGGCGCTGTACACCGCGATCCAGGCCTGCCTCGCCGGCGGCAAGTCCCCCGAGGAAGCGCTGAAAGCGGCACAGGCCGCGGCAGCATGAAACGGGTAGCGTTCGTCCTTCCGGTGTGGATCTACGTGGTCGCGTTCTACGCCTACCCGCTCGTCACCAACGTGCGGATGGGGTTCCTGGACTACACGGTCTCGTCGTTCTACACCGGGGTCGCGCCGTTCGTCGGGCTGCGGAACTACCGCGAGGTGTTCCACAGCCCGGCGTTCGCCGGCACTGTCGTCAACACACTGCTGTTCACCGCCGGTTCGCTGCTGTTCCAGTTCGGCATCGGCCTCGCGCTGGCGGTGTTCTTCCAGCGGAAGTTCCCCCTCAACGGCGTGTTGCGCTCGTTGCTGCTCGTGCCCTGGCTGCTGCCGCTGGTGGTGTCCGGCACCGCGTGGCGCTGGATTCTGGAGACCGACTCCGGCGTGCTCAACCAGACCCTGCTGCAGCTGCATCTGCTCGACCAGCCGGTGCCGTGGCTGGCCAGCACCGACTGGGCGCTCTTGGCCGTGATGCTGGTCAACATCTGGGTCGGCATCCCGTTCAACATGGTGATCCTGTACGGCGGGTTGCAGGCCATCCCGGCGCACCTGTACGAGGCCGCCGCACTGGACGGCGCCGGCGCCTGGGACCGGTTCCGGCGCATCACCGTGCCGCTGCTGCGTCCGGTCACCGCCGTCGTGCTCACCCTCGGGCTGATCTACACGCTCAAGGTCTTCGACGTCATCATGGTGCTCACCCAGGGCGGCCCGGCCGACTCGTCCCAGACGCTGACCACGTTCTCGTACGACCTCTCGTTCCAGCGGCTGGCGTTCGGCCACGGCGCGGCCGTCGGCAACCTGCTCATCCTGGTCGCGGTCGGGTTCGCCGCGGTCTATCTGCGCACCGAGCGACGGTCGTCCACATGAGACGGATCCTCACCACCGCGACCGGGGTGCTGATCCTCGCGGTCATGCTGTTCCCGCTGTACTGGATGCTCAATGCCTCGCTGCTGCCGTCGACCGAGCTGGTCCGGCCGACGCCGACCTGGCTGCCGGTCCACGGCACGCTCGCCGGCTACCGCAACGCCCTGTCCAGCCAGGGTGGGCATCTGCTCACCAGCCTGTACGTGTCGCTGGGCACCGTGGCGGCGACGCTGCTGATCGCGGTGCCGGCCGCCTACGGGCTGGCCCATCTCGCCGCGCCCGGCCGCCGGTCGCTGCTGTTCGCCCTGCTCGTCGCGCAGATGATCCCCGGCATCGTGATGGCCAACGCGTTCTACGTCGCGGCCAACCGCCTGTTCCTGCTCAACTCGCCGCTCGGCCTGATCCTGGCCGACTCGACGCTCTGCGTGCCGTTCGCCGTGCTGATCCTGCACGCGTTCATGCGCTCGGTGCCGGCCGAGGTGCGCGAGGCCGCTGCCCTCGACGGCGCGTCGGACCTCCGCACGCTCGTGTCGGTGATCCTGCCGATGAGCCGCAACGCCGTCATCACGGCGAGCCTGTTCTCGTTCCTGTTCACCTGGGCCGACTTCCTGTTCGCGGTGACCCTGACGACCCGCGACGAGTTCGCCCCGATCACCGTCGGCATCTACCGGTTCATCGGCGCGCACCTCAGCGACTGGAACAGCGTGATGGCCACCGGGGTCATCGCGTCGGTCCCGGTCGCCGTGCTGCTCGTCGTCGCGCAGCGTTACGTCGCCGCCGGAATCGCCTCCGGCAGCGTCAAGGATTAGGGAGTACGCACCGTTGGCAACCCGACTGATCTGGCAGCGAGGGCACCACGTCCTGGCCGTGGAACCCTGGGGCGAGGACAGCGTGCGCGTCCGAGCCGGCATGCACGCCATCCGCGACGACCTGCCCGGCGCGCTGCTGCCGCCGTCCCCGGTGGACTGCACTGTCGATGGACAGACACTGGTCAACGGGCGTCTCCGCGTGAGCGTCGACGACGACGGCCTGCTGACCGCGGCCCGCACCGACACCGGGGAAGAGCTGCTCCGGGAGGAGCCGGCGCATTTCTGGTGGCCCGGCCCACGCCATTTCGAATCCGCGGGCCACGGCACGTACCGCATCGAACAGCGGTTCGCCGCCCACGACGACGAACGCGTCTACGGACTCGGCCAGCACGGGCACGGCCGCTTCGACCAGAAGGGCATGGTGCTGGACCTGCAGCAGCGCAACGGCGAGGTCACCATCCCGTTCGCGGTCTCCAGCCGCGGCTACGGCCTGCTGTGGAACACCCCCGCCGTCGGCCGCGTCGAGTTCGCGGTCAACGGCACCAGGTGGGTCGCCGACCGCGCCCGGCAGCTCGACTACTGGCTCACCACGGGCGAGACGCCCGCCGACATCCTGCGCCACTACGCCGACGCGACCGGCCACGCACCCCGCCTGCCCGGCTGGGCGTCGGGCTTCTGGCAGAGCAAGCTGCGCTACCGCACCCAGGACGAACTCCTCGCTGTTGCGGCCGAGTATGCGAGACGGGGCCTGCCGCTGTCCGTCATCGTCGTGGACTATCTGCATTGGAAGCACCTCGGCGACTGGCTCTGGGACGCCGAGGACTGGCCCGACCCGCGCGCGATGGTGGAGACGCTCCGCGGCAACGGCGTGGAACTGGCCGTCTCGGTGTGGCCGTCCGTCAGCCCGCTGTCGGCCAACTACGCACCCATGCGCGCTGCCGGACTGCTCGTGGCCACCGAGGACGGCGCCGCCGTGCAGGCCGAATGGCCCGACGGAGACGGGGAGTCCCCGATCGGCGTCGCCTTCTACGACGCCACGGACCCGCGCGCCCGGTCCTACCTGTGGGAGCTGCTGCACGAGCACTACTACAAGGCCGGCGTTCGCGCTTTCTGGCTCGACGCCTGCGAACCCGAGACGCGCCCGGGGCAGCCGCACAACCTGAGGTACGCCGCCGGCCCGGGCAGCGAGGTCGCCAACCTCTACCCCCGCGAGCACGCCCGCGGCGTCTACGAGCATCTGGTCGCCCACGGCGAGACCGAGGTGCTGTCGCTGGTCCGGTCTGCGTGGGCCGGATCGCAGCGGTTCGGCGCGGCCCTGTGGTCCGGCGACATTCCCGCCACCTTCGCGGCATTGGCGGCATCGGTACGGGCCGGGCTCAACGTCGCGCTGAGCGGCATCCCCTGGTGGACCACGGACATCGGCGGCTTCCACGGCGGCGACCCGGACGACCCGGCGTTCCGCGAGCTCGTCGTGCGCTGGTTCCAGTTCGGCGCCTTCTGCCCGCTGTTCCGGCTGCACGGCCACCGCGAGCCGCGCGCCGCCCGGGCCGGAGTCGGCGTGTCCGGCGGCCCGAACGAGGTGTGGTCGTTCGGGCCCGAAGCGTACGCCGCCGTCACGGCTGTCATGCACCTGCGCGAGCGGCTCCGTCCGTATCTGCACGAGCAGTTGCGCCAGGGCGAGACGACCGGCCTGCCGCTCATGCGCCCGCTGCTGCTCGAGTTTCCCGGCGACCCGGCCGCCTGGGACGTCGACGATCAGTTCCTCTTCGGCCGCGACCTGCTGGTCGCGCCGGTCCTCAGCCCCGGCGCCGTCCGGCGGGAGGTCTACCTGCCCGACGGCGCGGCCTGGACCCACACCGACACCGGCACCACGTATTCCGGCGGCACCAGCGTCACCGTCGACGCGCCGCTCGACCGGATCCCGCTGTTCCTGCGAGACGAAGCCCGTCTCCCGATCGCCCCGTCCGCATTGGAGGAATGATGTCCCGCGCAGCTCCGCCAAGCCGCCTGTTCATCGCCGCCCTGCTCCTCGCCGGATCCGCCGTCGTCCTGGCGCCCGCCACGGCCTCGGCGGCCGACACCACCGTCACCGTCAACCTCGCCCAGCGCGGCAAAGTGCCGACCCGGGCCGGTGCCGGGTTCCTCTACGGCCTGAACCAGGACGGTTCCGGCCCCGCCGACAGCGTCCTGCAACCGTTGCGGCCCATGCTCTTCCGCGGCGGCGGTGCCCGCATCGCCGGCCACGGCTGGCTCGGTGACGGCTACCGCGCCGGCAGCGGCTATCAGGTCCGGGTCGACTCCGCGATCAGCCAGGCCCGCCGCGTCACCGCCGCTCCGTACAACGCCACCTACCACCTGCTCGTGTCCGACGTCTGGGGCGCCGACACCGAGCAGCCCGCCAACACCGTCTACCCCTGCGACAACGGCGACTGCACCAACTGGCGCTCGTTCATCACCCGCCTCGTCACCGACGTGCGCGCCTCCGGCGTCCGCGTGCGGTACGACATCTGGAACGAACCCGACGGGACCGGCTTCTGGCCGCGAGGGGTCAACAGCGCCCAGTACTACCAGATGTGGAACACGGCCGTGACCGAGATCCGCCGGCTCGACCCGGGCGCCGTGATCGTCGGCCCGTCCTACTCCGGCTACAACCACACCTGGCTGAACGACTGGGTCGCCCGGACCAAGGCCGACGGCACCCTGCCGAACGTGCTCAACTGGCATTTCGGCAACGACCCGGCCGCCGACGCCGCCGACGCGCAGGCGATCCTGTCCGCCCGCGGGGTCGCGCCGATGCCGCTGACCATCGACGAATACCTCTTCTCCCAGCAACAGCACCCGGGGTACCTCGCCTGGTACCTCGACCGGCTCGCGGTCTCCGACGTCTCCGCCGCCGCGCACGCGATCTGGTCCGACTGCTGCGTGGCCGGCACGCTCGACTCCGTGCTGTGGAACGGCCAGCCCACCGGCCAGTGGTGGGTGTACCGGGCGTACGCCCAGATGACCGGCAACGTCGTCGCCACGACAAACGGCAACGGCATGGCGGTCGCCGCCACCATCGACCCGGCCGCGGGCCGCGCGGTCGCGCTGCTGGGCAACCAGAACGGCCAGACCGGCACCACGACGGTCGTGTTCAACGGCGTGACGAACTTCGTCGTCGACGGCCGGGTGCGGGTCACCGTGCAGCGGATCCCCGACCAGTCGCCGCTGTCCGGCCCCGTCGTCGTGTCGAGCGCCGACGTCACCGTCACCGGCGGCACCATCAGCGTCCCTGTTGCCGTGCAGTCGGGCACCGACGCCTACACCGTGACGCTGGGTGCCCCGCTCGACGGCGGTGGCGGCGGTGGCGGGCCGCTCATCATCGACGCGAACAGCCCCGACTTCCAGTACGGCGCCAACTGGGGTCTCACCACCGGGGTCCCGGACATGTACGCCGGCACCGCCAACTGGAGCTACGTCGGCGGCGCCACCGCCACCCTCCGGTTCACCGGCACCCAGGTCGCGCTGCACGCCGTCCGGGACATGGACCAGGGCCGGATGACCGTCTCGGTCGACGGCGGCGCGTCCCAGACGATCGACAACTACGCGCCGGCTCGCAACGCCTCCGGCGTGGTGTGGACCAGCCAGGTGCTGCCGAACGGGCCGCACACGGTCACCATCGTCAACACCGGCCAGCGCAGCCCGGCGAGCACCGGCACCAACATCGCACTGGACCGGGCCGACGTGACGCAGGCGGCCGTGCTGACCGTCGACGGGAACGTCCGCGGCACCGGCCTCAACCAGTTCAACTACAGCGCCGACTGGGGTCTCGCCACGGGCATTCCCGACATGTACGCCGGCACCGCCAACTGGAGCTACACGGCGGGCTCCACCGCGACGTTCGCGTTCGCCGGCACCCAGATCGCGCTGCATGCCGTCCGTGACATCGACCAGCAGATGATCGCGATCTCCATCGACGGCGGTGCTGAGTCCATAGTGGACAACTATGCCCCGTCGCGCAACGCGTCGGGCGTGGTGTGGACCAGCCCGACGCTGGCCAACGGCAACCACACCCTGCGTGTCCGGGTGACCGGCACCAAGAACCCGGCCAGCTCCGGCTGGAACGTGGCGATCGACAGCGTCGACGTCAGGTAGCGAGGTCCCGCCCCTGTGACGGCCGGCCGTCCGTCCCGCTGGTGCTGACCAGCGGTACGGGCGGCCGGCTTGAGGTCGAAGTGGCTAGCGCCGCCCCTGCAGATACACGGTCCGCATGGAGGTGAAGAAGTCGCGCGCGGCTCGGCCCTGTTCCTTCGGGCCGAACGCGCTCGCCTTGGTGCCACCGAAGGGCACGTGCGGGTCGGCGCCGCCGGTCTCGCTGTTGATGTGCAGCACACCGACCCTCAGTTCGGCCATCGCGTGCAGCGTGACAGCAAGATCGCTGGTGAACAGCGCGCAGGACAGCCCGAACGGGCTGTCGTTGGCCAGCCGCAGCGCGGTGTCGACGTCCGGCACCCGGGTCACCGCGAGCACCGGCCCGAAGATCTCGTCGGTCCACAGCGGGTCGCGGGGGTCGGAGACCTCGACCAGCGTCGGCCGCACGTAGTAGCCGGCGTCGATGTCGGGCAGCAGATCGCCCGCGGTGAGCAGCCGGGTGCCGCCACCGGCCGCGCGCACCGCCGTGGCGATCGAATCGCGTGCGTCGCAGGTGATCACCGGGCCGACGTCGGTGCCCGCGGTCGTCGGATCGCCGAGCACCATCGACTCGATGCGCGCGCGGATGCCGTCGATGACCTGGTCGGCGACGTCGGCCTGCACGATGAGCCGCGAAGTCGCGGTGCAGCGCTGGCCGCTGGCGCGGAACGCCCCGGCGACGACGTCGTCGATCGCGGCCGGGAGGTCGGCGTCGGCCAGTACGATCGCGGCGTTCTTGCCGCCGAGTTCGGCCTGGATCGGCTTCGCCGCGGCCCCGCATGCGGCGATCAGCGAACGGCCGACCGTGGTGGACCCGGTGAACGTCGCCGCGTCGACCAGCGGGTGGTCGACGATCGCCTGGCCGAGGGAGCCCGCGCCGACGACCAGGTTGAGCACCCCGTCGGGCAGGCCCGCGTCGGTCAGCGCACGGGCCAGTCGCTGCGCCAGCAGCGGGACGACGCTGGCGGGCTTCCAGACGACGGTGTTGCCGTACGACAGCGCCGGGGCGATCTTCCAGGCGGGGATGGCGATCGGGAAGTTGAACGGCGTGACCACGCCGACCACGCCGACCGGGTGCCGGCTGACGACGATCGCCTCACCGGCCCGCGGTGAGGCGTACAGCTCGCCCGCCTCGCGGTCGGCCTCGGCGGCGAAGAAGTCGAGGATCTGCGCGGCGCGGCGTACTTCACCGATGCCCTCGGCCGCGAGCTTGCCCTCCTCGCGGCTGAGTTCCACGCCGAACGCGTCGGCCTCGGTCCGCAGCGCGGCGGCGGCCCGGGCGAGGATCGCGCCGCGTTCGTGATGCGGCGTGCGTCGCCAGCCGTCCGCCGCGGCAGCGGCAGCGGTGACCGCGCGCTCGACCTCGGCGCCGGTGGCCGTCGCGCCCTCGGCGACCGTCTCGTGTGGGTGGGCCGGATTCACCGACCGCAACAGCGGGCCGCTGCCGGCCCGCCACTCGCCGTCGATGAGCAGTTGCAGGTCTTCGGGCATGTCGGCTTCGTTCCTTGTCGTCAGCGGAAGGCGGCGATGCCGGTGAGGGCCTGGCCGACCACGAGCTGGTGCACCTCGCTGGTGCCCTCGTAGGTCAGCACCGACTCCAGGTTGTTGGCGTGCCGCAGGATCGGGTACTCGAGGGTGATGCCGGAGCCGCCGAGGATCGTCCGGCAGGTGCGGGCGATCTCGATGGCTTCGCGGACGTTGTTGAGCTTGCCGAGGCTGACCTGCTCGGCGCGCAGCTTGCCGTCGTCCTTGAGCCGGCCGAGGTGCAGGGCGAGCAGCAGGCCCTTGTACAGCTCCAGCGACGCGTCGGCGAGCTTCGCCTGGGTCAGCTGGAACCCGGCGATCGGCCGGTCGAACTGGATCCGCGTGGTCGCGTATTCGATTGCGGTGTTGAGACAGTCACGGGCGGCGCCCAACGCGCCGAACACGATGCCGAACCGCGCCTCGTTCAAACAGCCGAGTGGGCCGGCCAGGCCGCGGGCGTGCGGCAGCATCGCGCTCTCCGGCAGCCGGACGCCGTCGAGCGTCAGCTCGGAGGTGGTCGAGGCGCGCAGCGACAGCTTGTGGCGCACGTCCGACGCGGTGAAGCCGGGTGTGCCCCGCGGCACCAGGAAGCCGCGGATGCCGTCGTCGGTCCGCGCCCAGACCGTCGCTACGTCGGCGACACTGCCGTTGGTGATCCACATCTTGTTGCCGGTCAGCACCCAGTCGGTGCCCGAGCGCTCGGCACGAGTGCGCATGCCGGCCGGGTTCGAGCCGAAGTCCGGCTCGGTGAGCCCGAAGCAGCCCAGCGCCTGGCCGGCCGCGAGCCGCGGCAGCCACTCCTGCTTCTGCTCCTCCGACCCGTACTTCCAGATCGAGTACATCGACAGCGACCCCTGCACGGAGACGAGGCTGCGCAGCCCGCTGTCGCCGGCCTCCAGCTCCAGGCACGCCAGGCCGTAGCTCACCGCGTTGGTGCCGGCGCAGCCGTAGCCGGTCAGGTGCATGCCGAGCAGTCCGAGCTTGCCGAGTTCGGGGGCCAGCTCGACCGGCGACACGCCCTGCTCGAACCACTCCGCGATCGCCGGCCGCACCCGGTCGGCGACGAAATCGCGCACCGTGTGCTGGATCAGCCGCTCCTCGTCGGTCAGCAGGCTGTCGAAGTCGAGCATTGAGACAACATCGTTCGGCACGGGTACCTCGTGGTGGTCGGGGCTCGTGCTCGTGCACAGGCCGGGCTTCCATTGGGTCGTTGCGTCGGGCAGCAACCTGTCTTAGATTTTAGAAGATCGTAGGATGAGGCACCTCGGCTGACAAGGGAATCGCTGTGACATCGAGCAATCTGGCTCCGGACGAGCACGGCGGAGCGCTCGCCGGTGTGGTCGTCGCCGACTTCAGCCGGGTGTTGGCCGGCCCGCTGGCCTCGATGATGCTCGCCGACCTGGGGGCCACCGTGGTCAAGGTCGAGCGGCCCGGCAGCGGCGACGACACCCGGGCGTGGGGACCGCCGTACGTCGGCACGATGAGTACGTACTACTCGTCGGTGAATCGCAACAAGCGCAGCGTCGCGCTCGACCTCGACGACCCGGCCGACCTCGAGCTCGCCCGCCGGCTCGTCGCCCGCGCCGACGTGTTCCTGGAGAACTTCCGGCCGGGCCGGCTGGCGGCCTTCGGCCTCGACGCCGACACGCTGCTGGCCGCGCATCCCGGCCTGGTCTACTGCTCGATCACCGGCTTCGGCAGCGGTGCCGGTGCCGACCGCGCCGGCTACGACTTCGTCGCGCAGGCGGTGGGCGGGCTGATGAGCATCACCGGCGCACCCGGCGGTGAGCCGACCAAGGTCGGGGTCGCAATCGTCGATGTGATCACCGGACTGCATGCGACCATCGCGATCCTTGCCGCGCTGCGGCACCGCGAGCGCACCGGCACCGGGCAACGGGTCGAGGTCAATCTGCTCTCCAGCCTGCTCGCCTCGCTCGCCAACCAGGGCGCTGCCTACATCAACAAGGCGGGCGTGCCGGTGGCGATGGCCAACCGGCATCCGAGCATCGCACCGTACGAGACGGTGCGGACGAAGGACGCGACGCTCGCCCTCGCCGTGGGGAACGACCGGCAGTTCGCCGCGCTGTGCGGGGCACTCGATCGGGCGGAGCTGGCGACCGACGCCCGGTTTGCCACCAACCGAAACCGGGTGGTGCACCGGGCCGAGTTGATCGCCGAACTGGAGGCGGCACTCGCCGGCGACACCGCCCAGACCTGGGCCGCGCTGTTGCAGGCGCGGGGCGTGCCGTGCGGACCGGTGAACGACCTGGCCGGCGCCTTCGACCTGGCCGGGCAGCTCGGCCTGGACCCGGTGGCGACGCTACCCGGGAGCGGCGGAATCGACATCGCGACCCTGGCCAGTCCGCTTCGGCTGGCCGAGACGCCGGTGCGCTACCACCGGGCCCCGCCGGACCTCGGTGCTGACTCCGCGGATGTCCGGCGCTGGCTGGAATCGTGCTGACGACGAGCGAATCAGGGCGTGTCGGCGAGTAGCCGGCCGAGCGCGGCGAGCGCGTTCTCGCGGTGCGCCGCCGAGAGCTCGACGGCGGCGGCCACGTCGCCCTCGCGCACCGCGCGCAGGATCCGCCGGTGCTCGGTGTTGATCAGCCGCAGGTGTGCGGCGTCGGCGAAATACAGCGACCGGTAGGCGTCGGTCGAGTCCCACAGCATGCGGATGAAGTTTGTCATCCGCGGCATCTCGGCGGCCTCGAAGAGTGTGAAGTGGAAGCGTCGGTTCGCGGCCGTGACCGCCGCGATGTCCTGACTGCGGGCGAACGTGTCGATGTCACGGATCGCCTCGCGCAGCCGGTCCAGGTCGTCGCGCCCGATGCGGGCGACCGCCCGCGCCATCGCCTCGCCCTCCAAGAGCGCCCGGATGCGATACGTCTCGGTCAGCTCGTCCAGGTCGAGCTGCGCGACGAAATAGCCGCGGTGCCGGTAGTAGCTGACCTGCCCCTCGACCTCCAGCGTCTTCAACGCCTCGCGCACCGGCACCACGCTCAGCCCGAGCTCGGCGGCCAGCACCTCCTGGCGGATCTGGTCGCCCGGCCGCAGCACCCCGCGGGCCAGCCGATCGCGAAGCCGCGCCAGGGCCGCGTCCTGTGCCGTCACCACACCTCTGGCGGCGTCTGCCATGCTGGCCTCCTCGCAGCGGGCCGGATGCGGCCCGTGCTGCACGATACCCGACCGCGCCGACCGGACATCTGCGATCTTCTAAGACCGTGGAGGACGGTGACGCGGCCGCGGACCTCGGCCGGGTCCTGGTGGCGATCTGCGGGTCGGCGCGGTCAGGGCCCGACAAGTCCGCCGGCGGTGCGGATCGCGGTGGCGAGTTCGGCGAGGCCGTCGTCGCTCGCCGGTGCGTCGAGCAGCGCCAGCCACCGCTGTCGTAGCAGCGATTCGTAGGCCGGCCGGGCGGCCTGCTCGCCGGTCGCGTCGAACCGAACGCGTCGGCCGGGTGCGTCGGCCGGGTCGGAGGGCAGCCGGACCGTCCACCGGGTCTCGGGGTCGACGGCGGTCACGGTGAGCTCGGCCGGTCCGAGGAGGGACACCACACCCGACACGTTGATCGCCGGCGTGTCCGCGACGCCGGCCAGGTGGTAACCGTGCTCGTCGAACGCGGTCAGGCGCAGCTCGCCGTCGGTCAGCCGGCGCAGGATCACCAGGTGCTCGACCAGCGCCGCACGTACGTCGGATGCCGGGTCGATCAGCTGGCAACTGTCCAGCAGGGCCGGCGGGCCCGCGGCGGCGAGGTCCGCCAGCAGCGGGCTGTCGGCGAACCTCCAGGCCACCGCCACGTGCAGCCCGAGGGCGTGGGCCCGATCGGCCAGCTCGTCGACGTCGGCGGCGCGTGCGGCGCCGGGCGTGTCCAGCACGACCGTCCGGGCCCCGGCCGCGCAGGCCGACCGGACCTGGTCGAGCAGCAGCGGGCCCGCGGTCACGACCGCGATGTCGGCCCGCTCGTCCGCCGCCGGCCGCAGTCGCCCGCCGAGCGTCAGCGCCGCGAGCTCGTGGCGGCGCGCTGTGGCCGGTGCGCACCAGCGGGTGCTGACGGTGTGCTGGCCGGTCATGCGTCCTCCGCTTCGCTCCGGCCGCCTGACCTCCAGGCTGTGCTCATGATGACCGGCCCCTCCGCTTCGCTCCGGACCGGTCATGCCGCCACCAGCCGATCGGCCTGGTCGATGAGCCCGATGGCGAAGTCGATGTCGTCGAGCGCGGTCGCGACCGGGTAGCGCGGCGTGATCGCGCCGCCGACCAGGTCGGCAAGGTGCAGCCATTCGCTCAGGTAGCCGTTGACCGGCGACTGCCAGGTCTGTGCCCGGTCCGGGTGGTTCGCGGAGCGGATGGTCGCGTGCGACGAGCCGGCCTGCACGTAGGAGGGCGGGAAGCTCAGGTCGAGCCGGTGCTCGCGACCCCAGGCCGTGAGGGTCCACGAGGGCTGCCAGCGCCCGGCGGCGAGGGCCAGCAGCTCCATCCGGCCGGCCGGTCCGGTGAGCACCAGCTGGTAGCCGAACGGCGGCACGAAACGCGCCGTGACAAGCCGGTCGACGTCCGGCAGCAGCGACCGGGCCAGCGGCAGCACATGCGTCGCCAGGCCGAGAATCGCCCGCGACAACGGCGTTGCGGCACTCGGCGCCGGCGTCTGGGCGGAGCCCGGAGCGAGCTCGGCGGCGGCCAGCACGAACTCGTCGTTCGGCGGCACCAGCACGACGGAGCGCAGCACCGTGCAGGACTCGCCGAGCGCGGCCCACCGCTGCCGGGCGGCGAGGTACGCGGGATCGAAGGCGTGCATCGCGCCCACGACCAGCGGCACCGGATGGGCCGCGAACGTGTCGCGGATCCGCTGCACGTCGGCCGTTGACGTCGCCAGCGGTTTCTCGCACAGCACGGCGATCCCGTGGCGTGCGGCGGCCGCGATCTGCTCGGCGTGGACGCGGTGCGGGCTGCAGATCACCGCGGCCGCGACGCCGTGCCGGGTCAGCGCGTCGTCGAGGTCGGTCGACGGTGCGGCGCCGAACCGGCGTGCCACCTCGTCGGCCAGGGCGGCGTCGGGATCCATGACGACAACGACGCGGAACCGGTCGGCCAGCGTGACGAGGGCGCGCAGGTGCACCGCCTGGGCCACCGCGCCCGCGCCTATCACCGCGATCCCCACCGGCTCGTCGCTCATGCCGGACCGTCCCCGATCAGCCGGGACAGCTCGGCCGTCAGCGTCTCGGGCAGGTTTCCGGCGAACGCGTGGGCGTTGGCGGTCACCTGCGCGGCGCTGTTCTGGCCGACGACGACCGATGCGACGGCGGGGTGGCTGAGCGGGAAGCGCAGCGCGGCCGACGGGAGCGTGGTGCCGAAACGGGTGCAGGCGGCGGCGAGCGACGCGGTCAGCTCGATCAGCGCGGGATCGCTCGCCCGGTAGTTGAAGCGGGCGCCCGGCTGCGGTCGGTCGGTGCTCAACAGGCCGGAGTTGAACGGTGCGGCGGCGAGCACCGAGACGCCGCGCTCGGCGCACTCGTCCAGCAGCGGCAGCGCCGACCGGTCCAGCAACGTCCACCGGCCGGCCACGAGCACGCAGTCGAGCTCCGTCTTGCGCACCAGGTCGAGCGGCGCCTGCCACTGGTTCATGGCGACGCCGATCGCCCCGACCAGGCCCTCCGCACGGAGTTCGGCCAGCGCCGGGAGCGCTTCTGCGGCACACTGCTCGAGGTGCCGATCCGGGTCGTGCACCAGGGCGATGTCGAGACGGTCGGTGCCGAGGCGCTCCAGGCTGGCGGCGACGCTGCGGCGGACGCCGTCGCGGCTGTAGTCGGGTTGCTGCTCGACGTCGTCGGGCACGTCGAAGACCGTCGACGTGAGCGCGGAACCGGTGGGGTTGCGGTTGGGGACGAGCAGCCGGCCGACCTTGCTCGCGATCACGTAGTCGGCCCGATCGTGCCGGGCGAGGGCCGCGCCGAGCCGCCGTTCGGACAGGCCGAGGCCGTACTGCGGCGCGGTGTCGAAGAACCGGATGCCCTGCTGCCAGGCCTCGTCGACGAGGGCGGTGGCGGCCTTGTCGGACATCCGGGTGTACCGGTTTCCCAGTGGCGCCGCGCCGAGCCCGAGATCGGTGACCAGCACGTCGGTCCGGCCGATCGGCAGCCGGCGCAGCGCGGTCACTCGGTCACCTCGTTGACGAGCTCACCGGCGGCGAACGCGCGCAGGTTCTCGATGCCGATGCGCAGGGCCACGCCGAACGTCTCGGCGGTCACCGACGCGGCGTGCGGGGCGAGCACCAGGTTGGCGTCGAGTGGAAGTGCGGAGAGGTCCGGCGGCTCGGGGTCGAACACGTCCAGGCCGGCTCCGAAGATCGCCTCGCGGCGGAGCAGGTCGTACAGCGCGGCCGTGTCGACGAGCTCGGCCCGGGCCGTGTTGACGAAGATCGCGTCCGGCTTCAGCATGCCGAGCAACTGCGCGGAGATCAGCCCGTCGGTGGCGGGGGTGTGGCTCAGGTGCAGGCTGACGACGTCCGACTCCGCGAACAACGCGGGCAGTTCGACGAACTCGACACCGAGTGCCGCCGCGCGCTCCGGCGTCGGGCGGCGGGTCCAGCACACCGGCCGCATGCCCAGGCCGCGGGCGCGGCTGATCACCTTCGCGGCGATCGGTCCGGCACCGACGACGCCGAGCTGCTTGCCGATCAGCTGCCGCCCCGGCCGGCGCGCCCATTCGCCGGCCCGGACGGTGCGATCGCCCTCGGTGAGCCGGCGGGCGACCGCGAGCAGCAGCGCGATGGTCAGCTCCGCGACGCTGTCGCTGGCGTAGTCGGGCACGTTGCACACGGCCACCCCGCGGGAGCGGACGGCGGGCACGTCGACGGCGCGGGCGACTCCGGTGCCGAGGTAGCCGACGATCTTGATCGTCGGGCAGCGGTCGAGCACCTCGGCGGGGAACCGGCCGCGCAGGCCGTACAGCAGCAGCCCGTCGGCGCCGGCGGCCAGCTCGGCGAACCGGTCGGCGTCCGGTGCGGCCTCCTCGTACCAGTCGAGATCATGGCCATGCGGCTGCAGCATCGTGGCGGCGAAGGTCGCGGCGAGGTCGCGGTAGCGGGGGACGCCGTCGACACAGACGAATTTCATGGCTGCTCCGATCGAGCGGACGGGGTCAGGTAGCCGACGGTGATCGCCTGCGCGAGTGCGGCCGTCTGCCGCAGCGGCGCGAGTGTGTGGTCGGGGGCGAGGCGGAAGGTCTCGAGCCAGCCGGTGTCCTCGTTGGCCACCGCGAGCAGCCCGCCGGGCGAGGTCGACAGGTCACGCGGCCAGCCGCGGGTGGCGGTCCAGCGCGGCCGGCCGCCGGCCGGCGGCAGCGCAGCCACCGAGTTGTGTCCACGGTTGCCGACCAGGATCGTCCCGGCGTGCACGATGATGTCCGAGGTCTGGTTCGCGTCACGGTAGTCGGCCGGCAGGGTGCTGACCGGCGCGGTGAGCTCGGTGAGCGAGCCGACGTCGAGGCGGTGCACGGTGCTGGCCAGCTCACAGACGACGAGCACACTCGTGTCGCCGGTGCGGGCGAGGTGGCGCGGGCCGCTGCCGGGCGGCGCCGGCCAGCTCGCCGCCAGGTGCGGGCCGGTCGGGCCGAACCGGTAGCGGCGCACGGCATCCGCGCCGAAGTCGGCGACGAGCACCCCGTCGGCGAGGGGGAGCGCACTGTGCGCGTGGCTACTCTGCTGGCGCGGGGTCACGCTGCTGCCGCTGCCGGCGATCGTCTCGTCCAGGCTCAGCCGGTCGCCGGTGAACGTCCAGCAGCAGGTGGCGCCACTGCGGTAATGCGCGGTCACCACCCGAGTGGCGTCCGCGGTCGCTGCGACGTGGACGGCAGCCGGCTCGCTCACCGCCCGGTCGACAGGGACGAAGCCCGCGCCGTCGAGCCGGTAGGCGTCCAGGATCCCCTCGTCGCCCGCGGTGCAGGCGACGAAGAGCACGCCCGCGTCGGCTGCCCACGACAGGTAGCCGGGTGTGGCCGCCAACGGAGTGCTGGAGAGCAGGTCAGCGCCGTCCGCGCTGCGCAGCTGCAGCGTCGGTGCGCCGTCCGCGGCGACGCCGGCGAGCGCGAGCAGGGAGTCGGGCACGTCAGGTCCGCTCGCCCGGCGCCGGGTCGTATCCGCCCGGGTGGCGGGCGAAGTCGCTCGTCGGCTGCCGCACCTGCACCTGGCCCCAGCGGTTGCCCGGACCGATGTCGTCGCCGGCGTAGGTGGCCGGCAGCGGCATCCCGCCGTCGACCGGGATCGACGCGCCGGTGATGTAGGACGCGTCGTCGGACACCAGGAAACGCACGGTCTTGGCGATGTCCGACGGTGTGCCGGTGCGGCCGAGCGGGATGTCGCGGTCCAGCTCGCGGTAGCGGTGCGCCCGCTCCGGGAACACCTCGATCGCACCGGGGGCGATCGCGTTGACCCGGATGCGGTGCACCGACAGCTCCAGCGCCCATGACCGCATCGCCCGGTCGAGCGCGGCCTTCAGCCCGCCGTAGACGGCATCAACCGGATCGACCCACCGGGCGCGGATCGAGGTGACGAAGACGATGCGGCCGGCGATCCGCTCGTCGATCATGTGCCGCGAGACGAGCTGGGTGAGCAGCAGCGGAGCGCGGAAGTTGACGGCGTACACGTCGTCGACGTCGGTGAGCCGGGTGTCGCAGAGCCGCTCGGAGTAACCGCGGCCGGCGTTGTTGACGAGCACCTGCACCGGACCGAAGTCGCCGACGGCCCGCTCGGCGAAGTGCCGGACCTGGCCCGGGTCGCGGAAGTCGGCCTCCACGGGCTCGACCCGCCCGCCGTACCGGCGGGCGGACTCAGCGACGTCGCGCGCCTTCTCCGGCTCGCCGCGATGGGAGAAGACCACGTCGTAGCCGGCGGCTGCCAGCTCGTCGACGACCCCGGCGCCGATACCGCGGTTTCCGCCGGTGACCACGGCGGTCTCTCTGCTGGTCATGCTGTGCTCACCTTTCGTGCCCGCGGGCGTGCGCCGATGGATCGGTGACTCAGTCCCCGGAGGAGGGACTGAGTGCTTCGAACTCCTGATCGATGATCTTGGTCATGGCCGAGGTGGACAGCCGCGAGCCGTAGAGCAGGCGGTGCAGGCTCAGCCCGTCGATCAGCGCGAGCAGCCGCTCGGCGACCAGGTCCGGGTTGAGCCGGCGCTCCACTTCACCCGCCACCTGTGCGTCGACGACCAGTTCGCGCATCGTGCGGAACAGGTCGGTCTCCTCGCTCTGCTGGACCTCCATGAGGAACGGCGCGTTGAGCGCCTGTCCCCAGAAGATGATCTCCAGCCGGGTCTCGGACGTCCGTTCGGCGTCGAGCGGCAGGTTGTCGAGGACCAGCTCGCGGAGCGCGGCGAGGCCGGCCAGCCCTTCCAGCTTGCGGGCCCACCGCTCGCGGATCACGCGGTGCGAGTAGCGCAGGGCCGAAGCCAGTATGTCGTCGCGATCGGAGAAGTAGTGTGCGAGCGACCCGGTCGACCAGCCCGACTCGTCGGCGATCGCCCGCATGGTGGCGCCGTCGATGCCGGAGCGCGCGATCACGCGGGTCACCGCCTCGAGCAGTTCCTCACGACGCTTACCGTGGTCCACTATCTTCGGCACTGCTGTACTCCCTGTTCTCCTGGCGATCCGTCGGTGAACGAGCGATGCGGGCCGGAGAGCGCAGCGGTGACCCGCTCCGCGGAAAGCCGGCCGCCGTCAGAACCTAGCGCCTGCAAGGTCAGCGCTGCGGCGGCATTGCCGTAGTTGACGCAGCGCTCGAGGTCCCAGCCGCTGACCAGGCCGGCGAGCACCCCGGCGGAGAACGCGTCGCCGCAGCCGGTGCTGTCGACCACCGGCACGTCATACGCCGGAATCCGCCACACACCGCCGGAATCGGCGACGACGCAGCCGTCCGGGCCGGTGGTCACCACGACCGCGCCCGCGCCCATGTTGCGGAAGGCGGCCGCGGCGTCGGAGACCCGGTCGGCTCCCGTGATCTTCAACGCCTCCAGGTCGTTCGGCAGGAACACGTCGACGTAGGGCAGATAGCGGCGCAGCAGGTCAGCCGCATCGGCCCGCTTCGCGCCCAGGCAGTCGGCGGTCACGATGCAACCGGCCTGCTTGGCCGCGGACATCAGCTGCACGCACGTGTCGCCGTCGAAGCCGGGCAGGGCATTCACGCCGCCCACGTGGACCGCGGCGAACTCGCCCAGCTCCGTCCACGGCAGGTGTTCGGCACCGAAGAGGGCGTTGGCGCCCCGCACGTGCCAGGCCGGCCGCGAGCCGTCCGGCGCGATCGGCAGCATGGTGCATGACGTCTGCACGCCGGCGATCGTAGCCAGCCAACGGGTGTCGACACCGGCATCGTCGAGCAACGTGCGGACGAATCGGCCCGCCGCGTCGTCGCCGAGCGCGCCGGCGGCCGAGGTCGGGATGCCGAGCCGGGCCAGGTCGACCGCCGTGCCACCGGCTGTGCCGGCCACCGTCAGCCGGATCTCCTCGATGAGCTGGCTGTTCTGCGTATCGGGCAGGCGGCTGATCGGCCGGCCGAGGATGTCGAGAATGTAGGCGCCGAGACACAGCACGCGGCGCGCCTCGGAAGCGGAATTCCCAAGCGTCATAAGGCCATTCCAGGAGCAGGAAGACTTGCCGGATCGGGGCCGAAGGTGTCTTGACGGGCCCACACGCCGAACCCTAGCATTTATTTCGCTTGTTCACTATACCATCGGCTCGGGCGCTGCTCTCCAGCCGTCGCGAGCCGCTCGTTGCCCGATCGATCCGATGAAGGAGCCGCATGTACGTGCAGATCTCCCTGCTGCGGTGGAAGGACGTCGCCACCGAACAGTCGGCGCAGGAAGTGCTCGCCCGCTACCGCGAGCTGGCCGACATCGACGGTGTCGTCGAGGTGACCGTCGGCAAGAACAGTTCGCCCTGGTCGGCTGGCTACACCGACGTGATCCTGGTGCGTGCCGAGGACGAGGCGGCGATCGAACGCTACCGCACGGATCCGCGCCGCAAGAAGTTGGCCGCAACCGTCGACGAGCTCGAGGAGCACGGCATCGGCGTCGTGCTCGGGCCCGTCTGACCGCGTCCGAATGCGTTTTCTCAAAGGAGACAGGTCATGACCACGTCCGCCATCACGCCGGCCGTCCGGCACGCCCAGGTCCAGTCCGTCGACCTGCCGGAGAAGTCCGTCGCCGGCAGCGCGCCGGGCGGCGACGTCTACGAGGTGTCGTTGCCGATGTGGCCCGACGAGCGCAAGGGCATCATGAAGTCCGGGATCTGGGAGGCCACTCCCGGCCTGCTGCGCGGCAAGCGCGAGGGCTGGGCGGAGATCTGCCACATCATCTCCGGCCGGGCCACGGTCACCACCGAGGGCGGTGACGCGGTCGAGCTCGGCCCGGGTGACGTGCTGGTGCTGCCGGACGGATGGCGTGGCACCTGGGAGATCCACGAGACGGTGCGGAAGTTCTACGCGCTGCAGCGCTTCGACACCTACCGGCCCTGACGTGCCGCGCATCGTCCACCTCGGGCTCGGCAATTTCCACCGTGGCCACCAAGCCGTCTACACGCAACTGGCCGGTGGCGACTGGCGGATCACCGGGATCGCCCGGAGCAACCGGGCACTGGTAGAAACGCTGCGGCGGCAGGAGATGCGCTACACGGTGCTGACCATCAACGGCGACCACGTCGACGCACAGCGCGTCGACGTGGTCGACCGGGCGATGGTCGCCGCCGACGACCCGGCCGGCGTGGTCGACGCGATCGCGTCGCCGGAGGTCGCGGTGGTGACGCTGACGATCACCGAGGCCGGTTATCAGGATGACCGGCCCGGTGACCGTTCGCTGCTCGGGCTGCTGGCCGCCGGTCTGTCCCGGCGGGCGGGCGCGGGCGGCCTGCCGATCAGCGTGGTCAGCTGTGACAACCTCACCGACAACGGGCAGGTGCTCTCCGGCGTGATGCGCCGGATCGCCGCTCGCACCGAGGATTCCGCGCTCGCCGGCTACCTGGACGCGCGGGTCGCCTTCCCGGCGACGATGGTCGACCGCATCGTGCCCGCCACGACCGACCGGCACCGCGAGCTGGCCCGCCGGGCCGGCTACGCCGACCAGGTGCCGGTGCCCGCCGAACCGTTCCGGCAGTGGGTGCTGGACGACTCGTTCGCGGCCGACCGGCCGTCGTGGCACGAGGCGGGGGCGCTGGTGACCCCCGCCGTTCACGACTGGGAGACGATCAAGGTCCGGCTGGTCAACGGCAGCAACAGCATGCTCGCGTACCTCGGGCTGCTGCGCGGCCATGCGCTGATCGCCGCGGCGTTCGCCGACCCGGTGGTTCGCGCCGCCGTCGACGCGCTGGGCGACGAGTATCAGCCCACGCTGCCCGCGCCGGACGGCTTCGACGCGCCGGCCTACCGCGCCGCGCTGGCGGGCCGATTCGGCAACGCCGCGCTCGGGCACCGCACCGAGCAGGTCGGCGCCGACGGTTCGCTGAAGCTGCGGCAACGGGTCGTCGACACCGCGTCGTGGTACGCGCGACGGTCCGCGCTGCCCAGCGCGCTGTGCCTGCTCACCGCGGCGTACCTGCGCTGCCTGTGTCAGCCGGAGGCGCTCGCCGGCGGCCCGCCGGGCGATCCTCGGGCGGCCGCCCTGGCCGAGCGCGGCCGCCGGCATCCCGACGAACACGAGCTGGTCCGGGCAGTGCTCGGCGAGGACGAGTTGTTCGGCGCGGTGCTGGCGGCCGACACGGCGTTTCAGGAGCGCACCGGCGACCTGTTGCGCGTCCTGGCCCGATCCGGGCCGGCAGCCGCGGTGCGCGCACTGACGCCCTAGCGGCTGCGCACCATGCCTCACGGCCGAACGACCGGCGGATCACCCTCCACAAGGGACGGATGATCCGCTGGTCGTTCTGTCATGAGCTCTTGGTGCAGGATCGGCGTCAGCTCGTCGGCCGGGGCGGCCGCGGCGAGCACGCGATCAGCGACCGGCGACGATCTTGTCGCCCTCGGTGCGCAGCGCGTCGACGAAGCCGTCCGGGAGCTCACCGAAGTATCCGTCGGCCGCCGTGATCAGCAGCGCGTCGGCGCCGGCCTCGGACACGTAGCGCAGCAAGGCGTCCTTGACCTGCTCGGGCGTGCCGACGAGCGCGCCCATGCCGCCCTGGCCGTGTGTCGCGGCGGAGAGGCCGAGCCAGAGCCGCTCGTCGTGGACCAGCGACTCCTCGACCAGGCCGAGCTGCCGGTTTCGCCCGACGTCCTCGGTGTGCCGGTCCCGGCGGCGGGTCTCTTCGAAGTCCGGCGGCAGCATCGCGTTCGCCGCCGCCCACGCGGCATCCTCGGTGTCGCCGAGGATCAGCCGCAGGCTCACCGAGAACCGGGGCACCGGCCGGCCCAGCTCTGCGCAGCGGGCGCGGACCTCGTCGAACCGCGCCTTGACCATCGCGACCGGCTCGGCCCACGACATGTAGACGTCGGCCTGGCGGGCCGCGAAGTCCGCCGCGCCGCTGCTGGCGCCGCCCATGTAGATCGTCGGTCCGCCCGGCTGCACCGGCTTGAGCCGCTGCGAGGTGTTGCGGAACCGGTAGAAATCGCCGTCGATGTCGAGCGGTTCGCCGGCCGACCAGACGCGTCGCATGATGTCGACGTACTCGATGCTGCGCCGGTACCGGTCGTCGTGCGCGACGAAGTCGCCCTCGCGGAGCTGGTCCTCGGGGGAGCCGCCGGTGATGACGTTCAGCGTGAACCGGCCACCCGACAGCACGTCGAGCGTCGCGGCCATCCGCGCCGCGACGGTCGGCACCATCACGCCCGGACGGTGCGCCAGCAACACCCGGATCGACGAGGTGTGCGCGAGCGCGTAGCCGGCCAGCGACCACCCGTCGGGAATCTGCGACGAGTAGCCGATCAGCAGGTTGTCGATGCCGGCACGCTCGGCCGCCTGGGCTGCCTCGATCAGCGCAAAGGGACCGTCGTCACTGTCCTGCGGCGCGAAGCGGGTGATGGAACTGAGGATCTCGAGGCGGCCAGTCATGGCGTCATCCTTTCGGCGGGCGGCGCATTGCCGCGTCGGCTGCCCATGTCGGGATGGTAGACAGCTGTTCGGAATAAATCAACGTAACGATCGAGTCTCGGAAGTGCCGCTAACCCCGCCGCCATTGGTGAGATGGCCGCAGGACTGCGTGCAATTACCGAAGGGTGGCGGGGCTGTTCGGGATCTCCGGCCGCTCGCCGGAGGGATCTTTACTTATCTCGCACAAGCGAGTAACAATAGGTGCCTCGCACGTTGAAGCCGCTTCGCGCACCGTCGCCTGCCTGCTTCCGTCGCACCAAAGTCCACGTACGTCCAGCGGGAAGGGACCTATCGCACCGTGGCGATCATCGATCAGTTGGCAACCCGGGATCGCGACCTGAGACGCCGTGCTCGCAAGGTCATTCCCAACGGGATGTACGGCCATATGGCAGTGCAGTCGCTGCCGGACGGCTACCCGCAGTTCATCGAGCGTGCCGACGGCGCCCGGATATGGGACGTCGACGGCCGCGAGTACCTGGACCTGATGTCCAGCTGGGGCCCGATCGTGCTCGGTCACCGGTATCCGGCGGTGGAAGAGGCGGTGCGCGCGCAGGCCGTGGCCGGCGACTGCTTCGACGGGACGTCGCCACGCATGGTGGAACTGGCCGAGGCGTTCGTCGACCTGGTGCCCTATGCCGACTGGGCGATGTTCGCGAAGAACGGCACCGATGCGACCACGCTGTGCTGCACGATCGCGCGGGCGCACACCGGTCGCGAGATCATCGTCGTCGCGCGGGGCGCCTACCACGGCGCCGCACCGTGGTGCACGCCCTACCCGGCGGGCGTCACCGCCGCCGATCGACAGAATCTCGTGTACTTCGAGTACAACGACATCGACTCGCTGCACGCGGCCATCGCGGGTATCGAGGATCGGGTCGCCGCCGTCATCGCCTGCCCGGTGCGGCACGACGTGCGACGCGAGCAGGAGCTGGCCGAGCCGCAGTTCGCGCGGGCGCTCCGCGAGACGTGCGACCGGATCGGCGCGCTGCTGGTGCTGGACGAGGTCCGCACCGGCTTCCGCCTCGACGCGCGCGGCAGCTGGGAGTCGTTCGGGGTGCGGCCGGACCTGAGTGCCTGGTCGAAGGCGATCGCCAACGGCTATGCGCTCAGTGCCGTGCTTGGCCGCGCCGACCTGCGTGACGCCGCCGGACGCGTGTACACCACCGGGTCGTTCTGGTTCTCCGCGGTGAGCATGGCGGCGTCGCTCGCCACGCTCCGCGTCGTGAGCACCCCCGCGTTCGAGTCGAACTTGCGGGCCGCCGGTCAGCAGTTGCGCACCGGCCTGCTGGCCCAGGCGGAGGCTCACGGCTTCCGGGTGCGGTACACCGGACCGGTCCAGATGCCGTTGCTGACCTTCGCGGACGACGACGACTTCGCGCTCGGCAACGCCTGGGCCTCCGCGGCGATCAACAACGGGGTCTACGTGCACCCATACCACAACTGGTTCCTCAATGCCGCGCACACGCCCGAGGTGATCGAGGAGATCCTGCAGCGCACCGATGCCGCCTACGCGGCGCTCGCCGGCCAGCCGGTCGCCGAGCGCGGACTGCTGACGGGCTGAGCGCATGGCAACGGCGTCGTGGTGGAACACAGCGGACCGGACGGTGCGCCAGCTCGCGCTGCTCGAGCGCGACGGGCTCGCCGTCGCCGGCGCGGGCAACGTCAGCGTGCGGCTCGACGACGAGCTGACCCTGATCACCCGTTCCGGCCTGCGGTTCGGCACCGCGTCGGCGGCCGATCTCTGTGTCGTCGACGAGCACGGGGAGCTCACCGGCGGGGTGCCGGGCGAGGAGCTGACGGCCGGCGCCCGCCCGTCGTCGGAGACCCAGCTGCACCTCGGCGTCTACCGGGTCACCGACGCTCGCGCCGTCGTGCACACGCACGGCGCCTTCTGCACCGCGGTCTCGACCGTGGTCGACACGCTGCCGCCGGTGCACTACTCGGTGCACCGGCTCGGTGGCCCGGTCGGTGTCGTCGGCTACCACACGTTCGGCTCGCCGGAGCTGGCGGACGCGGTGGCGGCGGGATTCGCGGGGGGAGCCCGGGCGGTGTTGATGCGCAATCACGGCGCCGTGGTCACCGGCGATTCGGTCGAGCAGGCCGCCGAGTTCGCGCAACTGCTCGAGTGGCTGTGCGAGGTGTACTGGCGCGCGTGCGCGCTCGGCACGCCGGCACTGCTCACGCCCGAGCAGCTGGCGGCGGCCGCCGACCAGAGCGGGCGCATTGCCTACATGGCGGAGAGGTAGGCGGCGATGAGTACGTCAGTGACGCCCGCCGCCCGGCTCGCCCCCGCCGAGCCGGAGCCTGAGGTAGCGGCCGCAGGCACGCGCAGCAAGTGGTTATCGACGTTGGCCAACGTCGCGGTGGTGCTGCCGTTGCTCGCGCTGTACGGCATCTTCCTGTTCTGGCCGCTGATCAGCATCCTGCTGCGCAGCCTCGACCCACTCGGCGAGGTCTCCTACACGAACCCGAACTTCAGCTTCACGAACTTCACGCAGGTCGGCACCGACAGCCTGCTGCGCATCATCGAGCTGCGCACGCTGCGGCTCGCGCTGTACACCACGCTGATCACGACCGTACTCGGTTTCCCGGTGGCGTACCTGTTGTCGCGGATGCAGCCGCGGCGGGCGTCGCTGCTGCTGCTCGGCATCCTGGTGCCGTTCTTCGTGCCCACCGTGGTGCGGCTGTTCTCGTTGACGGTGCTGCTCAGCCCTGACGGCGTTGTCAACTCGTTCACCGACGCCATCGGCCTCGGCAAGTTCCCGCTGCTGTTCAACACCACCGCGACGGTGGTCGGCATGACCGTCTACCAGCTGCCGGTCATGATCCTGATTCTCTACGCGGGATTGTCGCGGATCGACACCAACCTGACGCTCGCGGCGCACACGCTCGGCGCCTCGCCGACCAGGGCGTTCTTCACCGTCTACCTGCCGCAGGCCAGGCCGACCGTGATCAGCGGGATGCTCTTCACGATGGTGCTGTCGCTCAGCTTCTTCCTGGTGCCGTCGGTGCTCGGCGGGCCGCGCGACCAGACGATGAGTGTGTTCATCCAGCAGCAGATCGAGCTGTTCCAATGGGGACAGGCCAGCGCGATGGGCATCGTGCTGCTGATCATCACGATGATCGGCTACGGCTTGACGCTACGGCTGACCGGCGGCGCGACCGTCGGGGTGCCCACCTCGGTGGCCAAGGGCACGAGCAACCGCGAGCCGCTGCGTGGCACGCCCGCCGTGTGGAGCAGCCGGGTCGTGCTCGTCATCGTGTTCGTGCTGCTGCTCGCGCCGGTGCTGGTGGTCTTTCCGCTCTCGATCGGCACCGGGCAGCAGGTGGTGTTCCCGCCGCGTGGCTTCACGCTCACCTGGTTCGTTGAGGCGTTCACCGGCGACGTGTGGATCCCGGCATTCACCAAGAGTGTGATCGTGGGCATCTCGACGGCCGTGCTGTCGGTCGCGCTCGCGCTGAGCCTGGCCCGCACGGTGCAGCGCATCCGCAATCGGGCGCTGCGCTCGATCATTCTGGCGGTCGCCTTCGCGCCTGTCATCACGCCGCACATCCTGCTGGCGATCGGCCTCTACGACGTGGAGATCCGGCTGCACCTGATCGGCTCGAACTTCGGGCTGATCATGGCGCACACCGTGATTGCGTTCCCGCTCGCCTTCTCGATCATCAACAGCGCGCTGGCCCAGAGTGACATCACGCTCGAGCAGGCGGCCTGGACGATGGGCTCGTCGCGCACCCGCACCTTCTGGCTGATCGTCGTCCGCTCGAAGCTCGGCAGCATCGTGAGCGCCGGTTTGGCCGCCTTCATGGTGTCCTGGGACGACGTGGTCATCGCGCAGTTCCAGAACGGGCTGTCCAAGACGCTCCCCGTCGTCATCTACTCCTACCTCGATTCCGGTGTCGTGCCGACGGTGCCGGCGATCTCGAGCATGCTCGTGCTCCTGGTGATCGTCGGGTTGGTCGTTTCCCTCGTCGTCGGCCGGGTGGGTGCCCGGCGCGGTCCGGCGTGAAGCCCGAGCGGGTAACAACTGCGTCCTGAAGGAGATCCCGTGCATTCCGTGACGAAGCCCATCCGAACCGCGGCGTCGCCGCCGAGCACCGAGAGCGCACGCGGCAGCGTCCGGATCGATGGCGTCAGCTGCGGGTTCGACGCCACGACCGTGCTGCGCGGGCTCGATCTCACCATTGATCCCGGCGAGTTCCTCACCCTGCTCGGACCGAGCGGTTCGGGCAAGACCACCCTGTTGCGTGTCATCGCCGGACTGATCGAGCCCCGTGCCGGACGGGTGGTCATCGACGGCGCGGACGTGACGAAGCTGCCGCCGCAGAAGCGCGACCTCGGCTTCGTCTTCCAGAACTACGCGCTGTTTCCGCATTTGACCGTGCGGCAGAACATCGAGTACCCGCTGAAGGTCCGCAAGATCCCGACCGCCCGGCGCCAGGAGCTGATCGCCGAGATGCTCGACATCGTCGGCCTGACCGGGATGGACAAGCGCTATCCCAGCCAGCTCAGCGGCGGCCAGCAGCAGCGGGTCGCGCTCGCCCGGTCGCTCGTCCACCGGCCGAAGGTGCTGCTGCTGGATGAGCCGCTCGGCGCGCTCGACCGGCGGCTGCGGCAGGAACTCGGCCGAGAGCTGCGCCGCATCCAGCGCGAGACCGGCACGACGGCCATCTACGTGACACACGACCAGGAGGAGGCATTCGTGCTCTCCGACCGGATCGGCATCATGCGCGACGGCCTGCTCACGCAGCTCGGCGCACCGATCGAGCTGTACCAGCGGCCGAGCGATCTGTTCGTCGCCGGATTCCTGGGCGACGTCAACCTGGTCGCGGGCAGCGTCGTCGAACGCGGCCCGGCCGCGACCGTGATCGACATCGGCGGCAGCCGGCTGCCCTGCCGGGCCGGGACGGACATGGCCGTCTCGGCCGCCGCCACCTGCGTCATCCGCCCGGAACACCTGAGCGTCCGGGTGGTCGGCTCCGCCCCGACGGGCGACCACGAGCAGCACTACCTCGCCAACGCTGTCGTCGACGACGCCTACTTCCTCGGACAGGCCTTCCGGCTCAAGTTGAGCTGGCAGCAGGGCTCATTGACCGCGGACGTGGATGCCGGTGGACGTCTTCCGGCAGTGGGGGAGGAGGTCTCGGTCTTCGTCCGGGCCGACGCGGCGAGCATCGTCCGCTCGCACGAGTCGGCACCGGACCCCACGCATGAACCAACACCCGATCAGTCTGTAGGACAGGAGAAGCAATGAAGAGATGGCAGCCGCGTCGATGGCCGCCTGTGGCGGCGCTTCTCGCCACCACACTCATCGTCGCAGCGTGTTCCTCATCGAGCGACGGAAATGGCGACGGGGCCGGCTCGTCCGGCGCCGGCGGGCCGCGCGGAGAGATCGTGTACTTCGACCTGAGCGGCGGATCCGCCGCGAAGGCACTCACCGACGGCCTCTGGAAGAACTTCACCAACGAGACCGGCGTGCCGGTGACCGTCGACTTCGGTGGCACGGTCGCGAAGCTGCAGGCGGCCGTGCAGGCGGGCCAGGTGCCCTGGAGCCTGGCGCAGACGCCGTTCCTGCCCGCGGCCGACCAGGCGAAGCTGCTGCAGAAGATCGACACGTCGATCGTGCCGGTCGATCTGCTGCAGCCGGGCACCTACGACGAATACAGCATCCAGTACGGCACGTACGGCATGAACCTGACTTGGAGCCTCAAGAACTACCCGGCCTCCGGGCCGCAGCCGAGCTCGATGGCCGACCTCTACGACACCCAGAAGTTCCCCGGCAAGCGCTGCCTGATGAGTGACGTGCGCGTCGGCTGGGTGCTCGAGAGTGCGCTCATCGCCGACGGCGTGGCGCCGGATCAGCTGTACCCGATCGACATGGACCGGGCGATCAAGAAGCTGAGCACGATCAAGAACGACATCGTGTGGAACGCATCGCCGACCCTCGAACTGCAGAACTTCGAGAACGGGTCCTGCGCGATCGGCATCATCGCCAACGGCATGGCGAAGACGATGATCGTGGCGGACAAGTACCCGGCCAGCTTCACCTGGAACCAGGCCGGCTGGGCCAGCTCCTCGTTCGGCATCCCGAAGGGCGCGCCGAACGCGAACGCCGCGCAACACCTGCTCAAGTGGATCATCACCGACACCAAGGGACAGGCCGTCTACGGCGAGGCGGTCGCCTCGCCGGTGCCGACCGGGCTGAAGCACTTCGACCCGTCGAGCATCACCGACAAGACGCTGCTGCAGTTCCTGCCGGCCGGCGACAACATGAAGGACACCATCCCGCGCAACAACCAGTGGTGGACCGACAACCAGGTGATGGTCAACAACACCATCAACAAGTTCAAGGCCAGCTGACCACCCGACCCGGATCGCGGGATGTGCCCGACGGCACCACCCGCGATCCGGCCGGGACCATACGTGAGATAGGAGCGCGCCGCGGCATGCGGATCGTGATCACCGACTGCGACCACGCCACGGTCGACATCGAAAAGCAGCTCGCCGCCGAACATGGTGCCGAACTGGTACTGGCGCAGTGCCGCACCGCAGCCGACGTCGTCGCGGCCGGCGCCGGCGCCGACGCGCTGGTCGTGCAGTACGCACCCATCGATGCGACCGTCCTGGACGCGCTGCCGACCGTTCGTGCCGTCGCCCGGTACGGCGTCGGCGTGGACACCGTCGACGTCGGCGCCGCGTCGGCCCGCGGCGTCGCCGTCTGCAACGTGCCCGGCTACGCCGACGAGGAGGTGGCCCAGCACGCCGTCGCGCTGGCGCTCACGGTCGAGCGCGGTGTGCTGGCGCTCGACCGCAGCGTCCGCGCCGGGCGTCCCGACTACGGCGCCGCGGGGCCGCTGCATCGCAGCAGCGAGCGCACGTTCGGGGTGGTCGGCTTCGGCGCCATCGGCCGGACCACGGCGCGGAAGGCGGCCGGCCTCGGCTACCGCGTGGTCGCCCACGATCCCCGCTACTCGCCGGGCGAGCGGCTCGACGGTGTCGTGCAGCTCTCGTTCGACGAGCTACTCGCCGCGGCCGACGTGGTGTCGCTGCACGTGCCGCTCGTGCCGGCGACGCACCATCTCATCGATGCCGCCGCGCTGGCCCGGATGCGGCCCGGCGCGGTGCTGGTGAACACCTGCCGCGGCGGGGTCGTCGACACCGACGCGCTGGTGGCCGCCCTCGACGGCGGGCAGCTGGCCGGCGCCGCGCTCGACGTGGTCGATCCCGAGCCGTTGCCCGCCGGGCACCCGCTCCTGACGCAGCCCCGAGCGGTGCTGACACCGCACGCCGCGTGGTACTCGGAGGAGTCCGTGAGCGAGCTGAAACGCCGGGTGATGACCAACGTCCTGGCCGTCTGCGCAGGCATCGCGCCCGCCGACATCGTGAATCCCGAGGTGCTCACCCGCACCGTCCCTGCCTGACCCACCATCGACAGAGGAGCCATGCAGACCCGCGAAGCCACCCACCCCGCCGAGATCACCGCGCTGGACACCGACGCCCTGCGCGCCCGGTTCGTCGTCGACGATCTCTTCCAGCCCGGCGCAGTCCGCTTCGTCTACAGCCACGAGGACCGGATCGTGCTCGGCGGTGTAGTGCCCCTCGACAGCCCGCTGTCGCTCGGGACGGACGATGCGCTCTACGCCGACTACTTCTGCCAGCGTCGCGAGCTCGCGATCACCAACCTGGGCGGCACCGGCACGGTGACCGCCGACGGCGTGGAGTTCGCCCTCGCCGCGGAGGACGTGTTGTACGTCGGCCGGGGCACCCGCGAGGTCAGCTTCGCGAGCGACGATGCCGCGAATCCCGCGACCTACTACCTCTTCTCGGCCACCGCACACACCGACCTGCCGACCACGCTGGTGACGAAGGACCAGGCCGCCGCGACCGCGGCCGGTGCCGCCGAGACGGCGAACCGGCGGACCATCCGCAAGTACCTGCACCAGGAGGGCGTCGGCACCGCGCAGGTCGTGCTCGGCATCACCAGCCTGGAACCGGGCTCGGTGTGGAACACCATGCCCTGCCATACGCACGGCCGGCGCACCGAGGTGTACCTGTACTACGGGCTCGGCCCTGAGCACCGCGTCGTGCACCTGATGGGCGAGCCGCGGCGCACCCGCAACCTGATGCTCGCCGACCGCGACGTCGTCATCTCGCCCAGCTGGTCGGTGCACACCGGCGCCGGCACGTCGAACTACGCGTTCGTCTGGGCGATGGCCGGCGAGAATCAGGAGTTCGACGATATGCAGCAGGTCTCGACCGATGCACTCCGCTGAATCGGCCGACCTCTCCCCGGCCGGGCTGCGGCTGGCGTTCGGCGCGTTCCCGTCCGGGGTCGCGGCCGTCGCGGCACTGCGCGACAGCGTCCCGGTCGGGCTGGCGGCAAGTTCGTTCACGTCGGTGTCGCTGGACCCGCCGATCGTCTCGGTCTGCATGGCACACACGTCGACCACCTGGCCGGTGCTGCGGCGCGCCACCAGGATCGGCCTGTCGATCCTGGCCGAGGGCCAGCACGCCGCCTGTCGTGCGCTTGCGGCCCGCACCGGCGACCGGTTCGCCGACCTGTCCTGGCAGGCGACCGACACCGGCGCCGTCGTGATCGACGGATCGCCGCTGTGCCTGGAGTGCACGGTGCACGCGGAGGTGCCGGCCGGCGACCACGACATCGTGCTGCTCGACATCCACGGCCTGCTGCACCGCGGCGACGTCGCGCCGCTGGTCTTCCACCGCAGCCGGTTCCGCCGGCTCACCGACTGACGCGAGGCGTGCCGGCACCGGATCGGCAGGTGGTCCCTGCGCTACAACCTCGGCCCGGCGTGACGCGGCCGACGCGAGCCGGTTCTTCCGGCGCGCGCCGGCCGTGTCCGGCACGCCGTCTACGCCGCACCAGTGCCGACGATCGACACGAACGACACCGCCGCCCCTGGTGCGCCACCAAGGTTCTGGGTCAGCGCCAGCCCCCGGTCGGCCGTGGCGAGCTGGCGCTCACCAGCCTCGCCGCGAAGCTGCAGCCATGCCTCGAACAGCATCCGTAGACCGCTGGCACCGACCGGATGACCGAAGCTTTTCAGGCCGCCGTCCGGATTGACCGGGAGCACCCCGTCGCGGTCGAACTCGCCGGCGAGCACCGACTCCCACGCCGAGCCTCGCGGCGCGAAACCGAGATCCTCCATCAGGACGATTTCCGTCGCGGTGAAGCAGTCGTGCACCTCGGCGAGCGCCAGCTGCTGCCTGGGGTTGGTGATGCCGGCCTCGGCGTAGGCCTGATGGACACTTGCGACCGCCTCGGGGAAGGTCGTGTAGTCGTACTCCTCGTCGATGTTGCCCGACGCCGCGCCCGAGACGAGCGAGAACGCCTTGATGAACAGCGGCTTGTCGGTGTACTTCCAGGCGTCCTCCGCTCGGACCACGATGGCGGCGGCGGCCCCGTCGGCGACCCCGGAACAGTCGAGCACACCGAACTGCCCGGCCACCTGCGGCGAGGCAGCGATGGCCTCCTTGGTCACAGCCTTGCGGAACTGCGCCCGAGGGTTGAGCGCGCCGTTACCGTGGTTCTTCCACGCCACATGCGTCATGGCCGCGCGGAAGTCGCCGGTCGACACGCCGTAGCGGTGCTCGTATGCGGGCACGAGGAGGCTGAAGTTCGCCGGCGCGGACAGATCGACGCGGCTGCCATCGTCCTGGATCTTCGGCGAGATCAGGCCCGAGTAGCCGGTGTCCTTGAGCTTTTCGGCGCCGACGGCCATGGCTACGTCGACCGCGCCGGCCGCTACCGCGTAACACGCGGCGCGCAAGGCTTCCGAGCCGGTGGCGCACATGTTCTCCACGCGGGTCACGGGCTTGCCCTCCAGGCGCAACGCTCTCGACAGGCTCATTCCGCTGATGCCCGAAACGTAGGTCCCGAGCCAGAAGGCGTCGATGTCGTCGAGGGCCAGCCGGGTGCCGGCGACCGTCTCGGTCACGGCGTCAACGATGAGGTCGTCCACGCCCTTGTCGAAGAACTCGCCGAACCTGGTGCACCCCATGGCGATGATCGCTACACGGTCCTTGATGCTATGGATTGCCATCACTGCTCCACTCGTCGGTCAGTAGACCGGTCGGGCCTTCCAGAGGTAGTTGTGGATGGTCTCGACGGACACCGCGCGGCGGAAGGTCATCTCGACGGTGTCCCCGACGTGGGGCTCTTCCGCGATATCGGTCAGCTCGCACTGGATTCGGCCGCCCTGCTCGAGCTCAATGACGGCGCTGCGGAGCGGGGGACTGGGCGAGAAGGCCAGGCGGTCCACCGTGAAGGTCACGATCGTCGCCCGCTGGCCGGCGCCACGCACGACCTCGAACTGGTCGATGGCGTGACAGTGGTAGCAGACCCGTGGCCGGGGGAACTGTACCCGGCCACAGTTGAGGCAACGGCCGCCACGGAAGCCGAACTTGAACGGCTCGTTGCGCCGGGCGAACGGCGCGGACGGCCGCTGCGGGTCGGGCCGGCGGGGGGCCTCCCGGGCGACCCTGCCCCGCCAGACCAGGTATTTCGGGTAGTCGACCGGGATCGACGGCTCAAGCTGACCGCGGATGTCGGCGCGCTTTGCGCCGATCCGCTCCGTGGCGCGCAGCACGAAGGCGTCCGCCCCGTCGGCGAGCGAGACACACAGCAGCACGTCGCCGGGCCGGGCATGGTCGAGCAGTTCGGCGAGGACGAGGCCGAACTGGGTGCTGCCGCAGTTGCCGACCAGGCTCAGCAGGTCGGCGCCGACGGCCCGCGCGCCGCCCTTGGTGCACGCCGCGGTCAGCGACCGCGTTGCCCTGGCATTGGGGCCGGCGACGCCGACCAGCGTCACATCCTGTTGTGTCAGGCCCGCGCGCGAAAGCGCGAGCGTGACGGCCCGAAGCCCGGCGCTCTCGTACTCCCCCTGGCCGAAGCGCTCCTCCCAGACGTGCGCTCCGACCTCGGTGGGCAGTCGCCAGCGGTCCAGGAATTCACCGGTGGTCGACGCGGTGGCGAGCAACTCGGCGACGGGTTGCGGACCGAAGGCGAACGCGGCGGCCGCATCGCCTCCGTCGCGCTCGTCACTGCCGCCGGCATCACCCTGCCGAAGATCGGCCATGACCGCGACACCCCGCGACATGCTCGCGCTCAGCAGCGCGGCGGGTGCCGAGCGGGCGTTCGCGCCGAGGTCATAGACCGGGATCTCCTCGTCGAGTCCGACGGCGGCGTGGATGGCGGTCGCGTTCGTCTTCTCCAGGTACGCCGGAGACGTCGTCGAATACCACAGGGACCGTGGTGCGGCGGTGGTGATGTCCAGGCGCGCGGCGGCCTCTGCCGCCAGGGAGGTGGCGTCCTGGTCGTGTCCGGCAACCACCCTGGTTCCGTCGGCCCGCGCACCGATGGCGGACGCGATCTCGCCCCGGCTCAGCCGGAACCTGGGAAGGTACACCGCGTATGAAGTGATTCCATGCTGCTCGGTCGGCATTCAGCCCGTCCTATCGGATCGCCGAGACGCCCAGTAGCGCGCGCCCGATGGTGAGAATCTGCATCTGGCTCGTCCCCTCGGGGATCGTGGCCTCACGCGCGTCCCGGAAGTACCGCTCGGGCGCGGTACCCTCCTCCAGCCCGACCGCGCCGTGAAGCTGGATGGTGTCCGAGGCGCTGCGCACCGCCGCCTCGGTGCAGTAGAGCTTGGCCATCGCGCAGGCGGTGCGGGCGTCGCGCCCGGTGTCCAGCGCCCGGGCCGCGTCCTGATAGAGGAGCCGGCCGGTGTGGGTCCGCAGACCGATGCCGACCACCATCTCCTGCACCAGCTGAAAGCCGGCGATGGTCCTGCCGAACTGCTGCCGCGCGGTCGTGTGCGCCACGACGGCCTCCAGACATGCCTGGCCCAGACCCACCGCGCCCGCGGCGACGTTGACCCGGCCCGCGTTGACGGCCGCCATGGCCGTCGCGAGTCCCCTGCCCACCTGGCCGAGGACCAGGTCCTTCGGCACGACGGCGCCGTCGAGGGCGACGGTGCAGCTCGTGGTGCCCCGGACGGACAGCCGTCGCCGCTCGGTCACCGTGACGCCACCGCGGTCGTGGTCGACGATGAAGGCGGTGATGCCCTTCGCGCCCAGCGCGGGATCGGTGGTCGCCATGACGATGCCGAAGTCGGCCTGGGCGGCATTCGTGATGTACCGCTTTTCTCCGGTCAACCGGAACGAGCCGTCGGGCAGACGCTCCGCCCGGGTCGTCAGGCCGGCCGCGTCCGACCCCGCCTCAGCTTCGGTGATGGCGAACCAGCCGCGCCGCTCACCGCGCAGCAGGGGAGCGAGGTGGCTCGCCTTCTGTTCGGCCGTGCCGGCGGCCGTCAGCAACTCCGCGACCAGCGACAGGATGTTCATCGTCGTGCGCAGGCTCGCCCAGGCCCGCCCGGCTTCCTCCATGAGCAGAGCGTTCTGCAGATGGGTGCGGCCGTAGCCGCCGTCCGCCGGCGCGCACACCCCCCGGACGAAACCCAGCTCGAGCAGGCCGCCCATGAGTTCATAGGGAAAGCGGCGGTCGCGTTCGCAGTCGGCGACGATCGGCGCGAGGTGCCGTGCGAGGTGCTCGCGCGCCTGGCTCGCGATCTGCCGGCTCTCCGCGTCGAGGTGCGCCCACTCGGTGGTGGCCTCGGCGTGTTCGGCCACACCAGCCTGGTGGTTCATTTAGCTGAACCGCCCGCCGGAGACGTGAACGACCTCGCCGGTGAGGAAGCCGGCGGCCGGCGAGGCGAGATAGCCGACCATGGCCGCGACATCCTCAGGCAGGCCGAGGCGGCGAATACTGTTGGCCTTCACGGCGCGCTCGGCGATCGAGTCATAGGTCGGCAGCTGCCGCAGCGACTCGGTGTCGATGAGACCGGGGGCGATCGCGTTGGCGGTGATCGAATACCGGCCCAGCTCCTTGGCGACGGATCGGGTCAGCCCGACCACGCCGGCCTTGGCCGCGGAGTAGTTCGCCTGCCCGGGGTTGCCGTGCCAGGCGCGCGAGGCGAACGTGATGATCCGGCCGTACTCCTGCTTGATCATCGGCCGGGCTGCCGCACGGATACAGTTGAACGTCCCGGTCAGGCACACGTTGACCACGTTGTGCCACTGCTCGTCGGTCATGTCCGTCAGGCGGCCGTCCTGCGGGAACCCCTGGCTGGTGACCAGGATGTCGAGGCGACCGTGGTCCGCGACGACCGACTGCACCGCGGACTCGACCGCGCCCGTGTCGGTCACGTCCAGAACGGCGGTGCTCACCGACCCGGCATCGGCCAGATCGCCCGCGGTGGCCAGCAACGCCGACTCGTTGATGTCCGCGATGACCACGTGCGAGCCGCGGGACGCGAGCAACCGTGCGCTCTCCCGGCCGAGCCCTCCGGCCCCGCCCACGATGAGCGCTACCTGCCCGCTGAACTCCGTAGACTTCACTTCTGCTGCCATCTCCCAGCTCTGTCGTGTGTGGACCATTCAGCGACGGCTCGTGGCGTCGAGGGACCTGGCGATGATCTCTTTCATGATCTCGTTCGCGCCGCCGTAGATCTTCTGGACCCGTGCATCGGCGTACATGCGCGCGATCGGGTACTCCTCCATGTAGCCGTACCCGCCGAAGAACTGCAGGCACTTGTCGACGACGTTGCACTGCAGCTCTGAGATCCACCACTTGACCATGGCGGCCGTCGCGTTGTCGAGCCCGTGCTCGACATGCTCCTGGATGCAGTGATCGAGGAAGATGCGACCGGCCTTGGCGAGGGTCGCGCACTCCGCGAGGACAAAGCGGGTGTTCTGCTGCTGGTAGAGGGTCTTGCCGAACGCCGTCCGCTGTTGGGTGTACTCCAGGGTGAGGTCGACGGCCTTCTGCGCCTGCACCACGCCGACCACGCCGACGATGAGTCGCTCCTGCGGCATCCGCTCCATCAGCGCCGGGAAGCCGGCGCCCTCGTCACCGAGCCGGTTCGTGACGGGCACCCGCACGTCGTCGAAGAAGAGTTCGGCGGTGTCGGCGGCGTGCTGGCCGATCTTCTTCAGGGGCTTGCCGTGCCGGAAGCCCGGGGTACCCGCCTCGACGACGAGCAGCGTGACCGCTCGCGGATCGGGATCGCTGTCGAGCTTCACGGCGACGATGACGAGCCCGGCGGTGGTCGCGTTGGTGATGAACGTCTTCGTCCCGTTGATGACGTAGTGATCGCCGTCGCGCCGGGCGCGGCAGGTGATCGACCGCAGGTCGCTACCCGCGGACGGCTCCGTCATCGCGATCGCGCCGATGATGGTGCCCGCGACCATGCCGGGCAGCCAGCGCTGCTTCTGCTCCTCGGTCCCGTACTTGAGGATGTAGTCGGTCACGACGCCGCTGTGCACCATCGTGCCCCAGCCCTTGTCGAGCAGCTTCGACTGTTCCTCGACGATGACGATCTGGTGCAGGATGCTGCCGCCGATCCCGCCGTACTCCTCGGGGACCGTCGGGCTGAGCAGCCCGATCTTTCCGGCCTGTGCCCAGAATTCGCGGTCGACGTACTGCTGCGCGGCCCACTTGGCCGCCCGCGGCACGCCTTCCTTGGCGAGGAAGTCCTGCGCGAGCTCGCGCAGGTCGTCGAGCTCCTCCGTCATCCATGGCGAGCGGTATGCCATTTATTTGTCCCTTTCCTCACGGCGAGTTCGCCCGACCAGGCAGGTGGCCGAACCGCGCAGGGTGGTGGTGCCGTCGTCGAGGTCTGTCCAGAGGTCGAGCTGGACCGCGGTACCCGTGGTCTGTTCCCCGACGGCCGTGACGACTCCTCGGCAGTGCACGACGGCGTGTACCGGTGTCGGCGACAGGAATCTGACCTGCAGCGACGTCAGGCTCTCCGGTCCGAACCGTTCGACGACCAGCCGTGACAGCCATGCCATGCTGAGCATGCCGTGGGCGATGACGTCGTCGCGGCCGGCGGCCCTGGCGTAGTCGATGTCGATGTGCAGCGGATTTCGGTCGCCCGACGCGCCGGCGAACAGTGCCAGCAGCTGCCGGGTGACCGGCCCGGTGACCAGCGGCCCGAGTTCCTCGCCGACGGATACGGCGGTCATGGGGTGGCTCCCGTCTGAATGATCGCCGTGTTCCGCAGCGTTGCCACGCTCTGGCCGGCGCGCGTCACCTCGGTCTCGCGAACGAGGAAGACGAGTGCACCGCCGCGCTTGTCGTAGTGCTCGACGATGCGCGGTTCGAAATGGAGCAGGTCGCCCGCGAAACACGGTGCCTGGTATCGGAATTCCTGGCCGCCGTGCAGCAGCCGGGACACGTCCAGGCCCAGCTCCCGGACGATTCCGTAGGGGTCCGGTCGCCGCAATTCCAGCGAGAAGAGGTATGTGGGCGGCACGAGCAGGTCCGGGTAACCGGCCTGCCGCGCACCGGCGACGTCGTGGTAGACGGCCGATTGGAAGCCGGTGAGCTCGCAGAACAGCCGCAGCAGGTCCCGTTCGACGTGGACGTCGAACGGGGCAAGCCGTCTCCCGACGACCCCGGGGGTGTTCGAGGTTGCTTTAATACCTACCATCGTAGGTACTATAACGCCATGGTTCGTCACGTCAACCGTCCCGCATTGCCGGAAGTGCGTGAACCGGGTCGAGGCGCGAACGGACGCCGGTGCATCGGGTCGATCCGTGTTGAGCCCTCGGGCGTCGGCCGACCGTGCCCGAGTGTCGGCGACCTGGCGGTCGGCCGCGCGCCGACCGCATCCGGAGGGGGAGTGGCTCGGCCTCGCGCTGGTCACGCGCACCACGGCACGTGGATTTGAGGCCTCGGCGATGCTCGCGAAAATCTTCCTGCACTCGTCCTGCATCGATCCGTCCGGACGTGGACACTCCGTCCGGCCGGTGGCCGCGATTGCCACCGCTCTGATCGGCTGCTAGCTTGACTACTACCTACATCAGTAGGGACGCTCGAAGGCAAGCTCTGGACTGCCCGGCGAAGCGCTTGGTTTGTGTGTGTCGGAAGCGAGGATGGATGGCGGGCGACAACGGGATTCTGGCTGGAATTACGGTGGTTGACTGTTCGGAGCTGTTGCCGGGGCCGAACGCGACCCGGCTCCTTTCGGCGCTGGGTGCTCGCGTGATCAAAGTCGAGCGGCCGGACCACGGCGACCGGATGCGGAACAGGCCGTTCATGTTCGAGGCGGAGAACCGCGGCAAGCAGAGCATCGCGGTCGACCTCAAGAACCCGGCCGGGCTCGACATCGTCAAGAAACTGGTCGGCATCGCCGACGTCTTTGTCGAGGGCTACCGCCCCGGAGTGCTCGACCGGCTGGGACTCGGCTTCGAGGCGTTGCGGCAAATCAACCCGGAGATCGTCTACCTGTCGGTCTCCGGTTACGGGCAGTCCGGACCGTACCGCGACCTGCCCGGCCACGACTTCCAGTACCTCGCGTTCGCGGGTGCGATCCCCGCCCCCAAGCCGGAGTTCGCCGCGGACTACGTGCCGACTTCGCTGCCGGTCGCCGACATGGGCAGTGCGCTGTACGGCGTGCTCGGTGTGGTGCTCGCCCTGTTCCAGAAGAAGGACGACCCGCGCGGCTTCACGGCCCGCCATCTGGACGTGGCCATGGCCGACTGCGCGCTGGCGCTGATGGAGCCACGCATCGCCGAGGGCATGGTTGAGCAGAACCCCGCCGACGCACTCCGCCGGCCTGCCTACGGCGTCTTCGAGACGAAGGACGGCGGGTTCGTCACCATCGGTGCCATCGAGGACCAGTTTTTCGTCAGCCTCGTCACCGCGCTGGGGCTCGAGCAGTTCGTCGGCGCGGAGTACGCCACGTTTCCGTTGCGGAAGCGCCACTACGACGAGATCCAGCCTGCCCTTCGCGAGAAGGTCAAGCAGTACGACCGCGACGAACTGGTACGTCTGCTCATCGACAAGGATGTACCCGTCGCGCCGGTCAACGACCTCGCCGAGCCCACCCGGGACGCGCACTTCGTCGCCCGGGGCATGGTGTATGACGTCGGCGAATCGGTGCGTGTTTCGGAGTGGCCCGCGGCCCTCGACGGATTTGCCAGCAGGGACCGGCTGACGCCTTCTCCTGCGCTGGGTCAAGACACGTACCGAATTCTGTCCGACCTCGGCCTTGACGACAGCGCGGTTGCCGAGCTCATCCGCTCCGGAGCGGTTCGCTCCGGCGAGCGCTAGATCCAGGAAAGAGACAATGACTACTGAGGCGTACCAATCCCGGTTGAGCACCACCGTCGACTGGTCTCGTTACCAGCGACTCGCGATCGACTACTGGGAAGACGGCATTCTGCTTATCAAGATCAATCGTCCGCAGCGACTGAACGCCATGGACGCCGTGCTCCATCAGGAGCTCAGCGTTATTTGGCACGACGTCACCGCCGACGAGCGCACCCGCGCTGTGATCGTCACCGGCGAAGGCGCGTCGTTCTCGGCGGGCGGCGACCTCGACATGGTCGAGTCCTCACTCGGCAGCCACGAGGTCGTGACCCGCCTCTTCAAAGAGGCCTTCGACATCGTTCAGAACATTACGAACTGCCCGAAGCCCATCATCTCGGCCATCAACGGTGTCGCGGTCGGTGCGGGCCTGGCGGTGGCGCTGACATCCGACATCAGCATCATCTCCGAGGACGCGAAGTTCACCGACGGCCACCTGCGTCTGGGTGTCGCCGCCGGCGACCACGCCGCGATCATCTGGCCCTTGTTGTGCGGCATGGCCAAGGCCAAGTACTACCTGCTCACCAGCGAGATGATCGACGGGCGCGAGGCCGAACGTATCGGGCTGGTCAGCAAGTGCGTCCCGGCCGACCAGTTGCTGGAAGCCGCCCTCAGCACCGCTCGGCGGCTCGCGAACGGACCGCAGTTCGCCATCGCCAACACCAAGCGGACTCTCAACCACTGGATCCGCGCGGCGACGCCGATCTTCGAGGCCTCGCTCGCCCTGGAGATGCTCGACTTCCTCGGCCCCGACGCCCGTGAGGGCTACAACGCCATGGTCGAGAAGCGGCGCCCCGTCTTCCCGTCCACCAAAGGCCCGGCGGCATGACCGTCGACCGTCGCACCGTCGAGCGGCTCTACTTCGAAGACGTCCCGGTAGGTGTGACGTTCTCCACTTCGGGGCGCACGATCGGCGACGGCGACGTATCCCAGTTCGCCGGGTTGACCGGCGACTACAACTCCTTGCACGTGGACGAGGAGTACGCCCGTAGCACCCCGTTCGGCGGCCGCATCGCCCACGGCGTCCTCGTGCAAGCGATCGCCAACGGTCTCACGACCCGCTTGCCGCTGCTCATCGGCCTGCAGGAAGCCCTGCGGGGACTGCTGTCGGTGGAGTGCCGCTGGCCGGCACCCACGCGCATCGGCGACACGGTGCACGTCGACTACCAGGTTCTGGAGAAGTCGCTGACCCAGAGCGGAACGAAGGGCGTGGTCGTCGAGCAGCGCACGGCGCTCAACCAGCACGGGCAGACCGTCATGGTGTCGGTCTCCCGCCTCCTGGTGGCCTGCCGCTCCGAGGCGGCCGGCCGGTGAGCGACGGGATCACGGTGACCAGGCCGATCCCCGGAGTCGCCGTCGTCAGCCTCGCCAGACCGCCGGTCAATGCCCTGTCCTCCCAGCTCTACCGCGACCTGATCGTGCAACTCACCGGTATCGGCGCTGATCCCGACGTCCACGCCGTCGTTGTCGGCTCCGCCAGCCCGAACATCTTCTGCGCGGGCGCGGACATCAAGGAGTTGCGGGGGCTCAGCGGCGGGTCCGCGAGAACGCTGGACGAGCAGCGCCAGTCGCTCGCCCGCGAGGTTTTCGACACCATCCTGAACCTGCCCCAGCCGACCGTCGCCGCGGTGAACGGGCCGGCCATCGGCGCGGGCGCCGTTATCGCGTCCTGCTGCGACATCCGCATCGGGTCGCGGCAGTCGAGCTTCGTGCTTCCCGAGATCAACATCGCGCGCTGCGGCGGCGGCCGTCACCTGATGAGGCATCTCCCGCAGGGCACCGTCCGCTTGATGTTCTTCACCGGTCAGCCGCTACCCGGACACGAGGCCCACCGCCTCGGTTTCCTCCAGGAACTCGTCGAGGTCGGCAGCGAGCTGGACCGGGCGCTGGAGCTCGCCGCGTACATCGCCACGAAGAGCCCGCTCGCCCTCAGGGTCGGCAAGCAAGCACTCAACCTCAGCGAGTTCCTGCCCGTCTCCGACGGCTACGCCGTGGAGCAGGAGCACACGCTCCGGCTGGCACGCAGCGCCGACGCCGTCGAAGCCACGCAGGCATTCCTGGAGAAGCGTTCCCCGCGGTTCGGCCGACTTCAGGCTCCGTGAGCAAGAGTCGGCCGGCAGCGGTGAGTCATCCGCATCGCGGGAGGGGCTGAGCCGGCCCGAGCCGGCTCAACCCTCCCGCGATGCGTCGCGAATGACCCCGGCAGCACGCAACGCGTCCAGCGCGGCCACGTCGTACCCGAACTCCGACAGCACCTCGTAGGTGTGTTCGCCGATGTCGGGCGGGTAGCCGAACGGTGCGGCAGGGGTGCGGGACAGGTGGATCGGGTTCGCCGTCGTGTGGAAGTCGCCGTGCCGCGGATGCCGAAGATTGAGCAGCATGCGGTTGTGCGCGACCTGCGGGTCGTCGAACACCTCATGCAGCCGGTTGACGGGCGCGCACGGCACGTCGTGCGGCTCCAGCGCCGCGATCCACTCGGCGGTGGTACGGGTCGCGAAGATCTGCTCCAGATAGGGCACCAGCGTCCCGCGATGCTTCACCCGCAGCGCGTTGGTGACATACCGGGCATCGTCCGCAAGCTCGGGCACCCCGAGCGCCCGGCACAGCAGTGGCCAGAACTTCTGGGTCAGGCACGCCACCACGATCCAGCCGTCGGAGGTCCGGAAGACCTGGTACGGCACGATGTTCGACTGTGCGCCGCCCTGCGGCATGAACGGAATGCCGGTCTTGAAGTGCGACGTGGCGAGGTTCGCCAGCAGCGACACCTGGCCATCCAGCAGGTTGATGGACACCTGCTGCCCGACACCGTCCCGGTCACGCGCCCGCAGGCCGAGCAGCACGCCGTTCATCGCCAGGAACGAGCCGAGGAAGTCGGCTATCGCCGGCGCCACCTTGACCGGGGTCCTGCCGGGCTCACCGGTGGTCCCCATCGTGCCGCCGCGGGCCTGGGCGAGGATGTCCATGCCCGGGTTGTTCGCCAGTGGTCCGTCGTCGCCGTAGGCCGTGATGGCGCATACGATCAGCCGTGGGTACCGCGGTGCGAGCGTCGCGTACTCGAGTCCGAGCTTGCTCGTCGCGCTCGGCCGCATCGAGGTGACGAGCACATCGGCGTCCTTCAGCAACCGGTGCAGAATCTGCTGTCCCTCTGAAGATTTGAGGTTGACGCTGATGGCCCGCTTGCTCCGGTTGACGCTGAACGAATACGCGCTTTCGCCCTTGCCGAAGACCTCGTCGATCTGCCGCAGCGGGTCCCCGACGATGGGCTCGATCTTGATGACGTCGGCCCCGAAGTCGCCGAGCATCGAGGTGGCGTACGGGCCGGACGCGATCTGGGTGACGTCGACGATGCGCACACCGTCCAGTGGTCCGCGTCCGGCCCCCTGAGCTACCTCAGCCACGGATGTAGTACCCGCCGGACACGCAGAGCACCTCACCCGTGATGAAGCTGGCCCGGTCGCTGGCCAGGAAGAGCACGGCGTTGGCGATGTCCTCCGGGGTGCCGGCGCGGCGCAGCGGGGTGCGGGCGACCATGCCCTCCATGTACTCGGTCGGGTAGACCTTGGCGAGGAAGTTGTTCCAGGCGAGGCCCGGAGCCACCGCGTTGACCCGGACGCCGAACGGCGCCGCCTCCACCGCGCTCGCCCGGGTCAGCCCCATGATGCCGGCCTTGGCGGCGGAGTAGTGCGACTCGCCCTCGAGCGTGCCGACCCAACCGTTGATCGACGACATGTTCACGATGGCGCCGGACTGCTGCTCCATCATGTGTGTCAGCGCCTTGCGGGTGACCATGAACGGGCCGGTGAGCGAGACGTCAAGGACCTTGCGCCACGTGTCGGTCGGCATCTCGTGCAGCGGCGACAGCTGGTTGATGCCGCTGTTGTTCACGACGACGTCGATCCGGCCGAAACGCTTGACGACGTCGTCGATCACCTCGTCGATGCGCTGCTCGTCACGCACGTCCAGCGGCACACCGACGACCTCACGGCCGGTCTCCTTCGCGATGTCCGCCGCGACGGCGGCGGTGCGCTCGGCGTGCTGGTCACTCATGACCACCGTCGCCCCCTCACGGGACAACGCCCGGGCTACCGCCTGGCCGATGCCGGCCCCCGCCGCGGCCGTGACGAACGCTACCTTGCCCTCAAACTCCATCTTCGCACTCCTCGTTCTGCACATCGGTTGCCAAGCGGTCAGATCGGTCGTCGGCGGTCAGGCGACTGTGGTCACGATGCGCCAGGCAGCACCCTCGGACGCGGTCGCCGCCCGGCCCAACTGAGCCGCCCAGTCATGCGTCGGGCCGTCCTGCAGCGACCATTCCCACACCCGCCTGGTGAAGCGGTGCAACGGGTACTCCATCGTCACGCCCATCGCGCCGTGCACCTGATGGGCGGTGCGGCCGATCCAGTCCGCCGAGTACCCACTGAGCGTCTTCGCCGCCGCGACGATCTCCATCGGCAGCGGGTCCCCCTCGGACACGGATGCCTGCGCCCAGTCGGTCAGCATCGACGTACGTTGCGCCTCGGACGCGATCCGGGTCAGATGAGTCTGTACGGCCTGGAACGCGGCGATCGGCTTGCCGAACTGCTGCCGCTGGTTGGCGTAGGTGATCGTCAACTCGGCGACCGCCTGCAGGGCTCCCGCGATGGCGATCGCGCGGGCCAGTGCCGCGCGGCGTCGCAGTTGCGCGTGCACCACCTCAGCGCTGACTGCCAGCCTGGCCGAACGCTTGACGGGAGCGCCATCGAGCACGACGGTGCCCGCGACGGGCTCGCCCGCGGAGTTGACGGTCAGGTCGCTCAGGACCGCGGCCGACCTGTCGACGGTGATCACCTGGGTGCCCGGGCCGTCCGCGACCGCAAACACCAGCTCGTCAGCGACAGGCGCCCAGACCACGCCGTGCACCGAGCCCTCGACCGAGCCACCGACGACGCTGATGCGGTCGGACCCACCGCCGAACACCGCGAGCCCGCTCTCCCACCCGAACTCCACACCCGCTTGGGCGAGCAGCCAGCCGGCCTGGATCGGACCCTCGACGAGCGGCACGCTCACGCCCGAGTAGCCGATGGCGCGCGCGGCGTCGAGTGCGTCGGACAGCGTGCCGCCGCTGCCGCCGGCGGCTTCGGTCACGGACACGCCGAGGAACCCGCCTTTGCGCAACGCATCGGTGGCCGCGAGCGACAACGGGTCGGGCTGATCCTTCGTCGGCAGCGCGAGGGTGTCCGACCGCACGGAGTCGATCAGATCGAGGACGCCGTCGACGATGCCCCCTGGGCGCTCGACCCAGCTGCGCCGGCCCCGGCCCCAGCTGACGAGCTCGCGCGCAACGATGATCCGCAGCACCTCGTTCGTGCCGCCCGCGGTCGTAAAGACCGCCGATCGGAGTCGATTGATGTCAAGGAACCGCGCCAGCCGGTCGTCGGGGTCGAGCCTCCGTTCGCTCTCGTACCGGTAGGGCCAGAGCTGGTCGACCAGCAACTGCTCCAGCTCGGTGCCCAGGTCCTTGGCCATCGCCGCCTCCGCGACCGGCGAAACGCCGGCGTCGACCATGCGGGCGATCGACAACGACATCTGGCGCAGCGCGATCTGCTGGGCGATGACCCTGCCGATGAGCTGGAAGGCCTGGTCGGAGTCCGGCTCGTCACGGCGGCTCTCGACGAACGCCTCGAACAGCGGGTACGTCGACAGGTACCGCTCCGGACCCGAGCGCTCCAGGGCGAGTTCGGCGGTGATCTGGTTCCAGCCCTTGCCCTCGTCCCCGATCAACCAGTCGTCCGGCGCGAACACGTCCTCAATGACAACCTCGTTGAAATGACGCTCGCCGTCCATCGCGACGATGGGATTCACCTGGATGCCGGGCGCGTCCATGGGCACCACGATGAGGCTCAGCCCCTCGTGCTTCTTCGCACCCTGGCTGGTCCGGCACAGGATCTCGATGTAGTCGGCGCGGTCGGCATCGCTCGTCCAGATCTTGCGGCCGGTGATACGCCAGCCACCGTCGACCTTCACCGCCCGCGTCTTCACCGAAGCCAGATCCGAACCGGCGTCGGGCTCGCTGAAACCACCGGCCATGAGCAGATCGCCTCGGGCGATCTTGGGCAGCAGCTCCTGACGCAACGTCTCCGGGCCGTACCGGTCGAGGCTCGGCGCGGTCTGCCGGTCGGCGGTCCAGTGGGCGCCCAGCGGGGCACCGGCGGCCAACAACTCGGAGATCACCAGACAACGCTCGACGCCCGAGCTCTCGGTACCGCCATATCGGGCAGGCACCAACATTCCGGCCCAGCCGCGTGCGCCGAGCTGGCGGCTGAAGTCGCGGTCGAAGCCACCACGGGTCGGACTCGCCGCCGACGGCGGAAACGCCCGTTCGCGGGCGAAGCTTCGGACGGCACGGACGACCTCCTTCTCGGTGTCGGTGAGCTCAACAGGGCGGAACTCGGTGCTCGTCGAGGTCATCGTCTCTTGCTCCTTTCGGCGGCGGGGTGTGTCGTCAACCGCTTGACTGTTCAGCGCAACAGCCCGCGTGGGTCGACGATGCTGCGGAGGACGTCCAGTTCCTCGTCGGTCACCTCAAAACGGTCCGAGGGCGGCGCTTCGCCGATGTCCCAGCCGGTCCGGTCCCTGAGGTCGGCCCAGGAGGCACCGCTGTGGACCAGCTCGACACCCAGGACGCCGTCCGCGTCGGGGCGGAAGAGCGCATCGGGGGTGACGAGCAGTGCTGGTCCGTCGTTCTGGAGCCCGAGTTCGGCGCGGCTCCTGCCCCGGTAGCGGTGACCGACCACGGAGACGAAATCGACGGTGTCGACAAGCGTGCGCCGCTCGTGCCGCTCTGTGTAGACGACGGTACGGCGGGCGGTGTGGCCCAGCATCGTGTTGGCGAGGCCAGGGCCGGCGATGATGCCGTCATGCTTGCGGATCTGGTGCAGATTGATCGAACCGTGCCGGTCGATCTGCATGCCCCCGTAGAACATGACGTCGATGCCGAGTTCGGTGACCGCGAAGACGTCGGTCATGTCCGCGATCGCCTGCGGACGGCAGTCCCAGCCCGCGGAGAACTCCGGCACCAACCGGCCGGGATTGATGTAGACGCCGGCGCCGAGCACGGTCAGGCCGGGCGCGTGGCGCTGCTGAGCGAGCAGGCAGCCGGCGAGCGGCACCGCGGATGCCGCGCCGGTCAGCACGACCTCGCGGTCGTTGAGTGCTCGGGAGATGATGACGGCCATTCGTTCGCGCGTGCTCGCCGTCATGACCGCGCCTCCGCGCTCAGCGCCGCCTGTCGTGCCATGCCCAGCTCGGCAAGGTAGGCGTCGTGGTCCGGCGCGATGAAACGATCGGCATAGCTGGAGAAGTTCCCCGCCTTGACGGCCGCCTGGTACTCGGTGAGGTGGGCGAGGTCGGCCACATAGGCGCCCACACTGCCTGTGGGGTGCGCCCCGAGAGGTGTCTCCACTATCTCGTCGACGAGGTACCCGGGGACGGTGACGCCCAGTTTCGCGGTGACCTGTGTGGGGACGATCTGGTCGACCTGGGCGACGACACGCTTCGCCGCCCTGGCGATGAGCAGGTCGGCCCAGCGACTGCCGACGTGGACGAGGTTGCCCTTGGTGTCGCCGTACTGGGCGTGAATCAGCGCCAGATCGACGTGGAGCGGGCCGACTCCCTGGTGGTCGCCCATCTTGATGAGCAATGGATTATCGCTGGCGAAATCGCTGACCCCGAGGTTGTCCAGCAGCTGGATGTCCGCCTTCGCGGACGCCGCCAGATATCCGCCCAGCAGGATCGCCTCGTCAACGCGATCAAAGGCGACCGAGCCGTCCTCCTTGGCCGCCTTCGTGGCGGGCGCTGTGCCGACGACGGCGAGGGACACATGGGGGACACGCACGGTTTTTGCGAGTCCCGCGGCGACCAACACGTCGATGTCCCACGAGCCGGCGGGAGCCGACGTCACGAACAGACCGCCGCGGCCGGACCGGATCAGCGCTCGGACCAGCGTGTTCGGCCGGTTCTCCAGGAGCATTCCCCCCAGCGCGACGCTGGTGACGTCGTCGACCGATCGGGCAAAGGCGGCGAGCGACGTCTCCTGAGCCATGATCCCCCTCATCCGTAGTACCTCATATCGTAGTTACTACTCGTACCCTTCGAGTACACCGTTGTCAAGACTGGTGACGCTCCGCGCTGGTGCCGACGAATGGTGGCAGTTTGCTAGGTGGCGTAAAAAAAGCTAGCCATACGGCTGGCGGCACAGAGGGTTGTGGGCCCCGGTCGGCGTTGGCGGCGAACCGGCCCGACGGCAGGTGCGCGAGACGCCCGTCGGTGAGATTGGCAAGGACCTGTTCGACGACGGCGTGGCCGTGGTGGGTCAGCTCGGTGTCCACTGTGGATGCACGCCCGAATCGACGCGCTGGGCAGCAGTGGCGTGTGTGGAGCCAATGCGGCCGGCGGGTCCCGCACGTGCCCGCCGCGATCGCGACGGCTTCGGCGCCCGGGGCGTGACCAACCCGGCCGGATCGGCCTGCCCGGCCAGGCCCATCGCCCGAACCGGCCCGCCACACGACACCATATTCGCCTCGCCTCACACCACGTCCGCCACGCGGCGGGTATCCAGCAGTCGCACCTGCGCGACGCCGTCTCGACCTGGTGGCGGAAGCCTGAACAACTCCCATCCTTCCAGTTCAGAGGGTATTCCCCATACCCTCTCGTTGCGCCGCGCCGCCGCTGGTCGGCAGATCGGGGCCGAGCGGAGCAAGGACAACCGTTGACCGTTCCGTCGGGCACAACCTATGGTGGCGATTACTAACTCTGTTGGTTGGTAGGCCGCGTGAACGGTCCGGATGAGAAGACGAAGGAGTCTCGATGAGCCTGCCGGTTCGTATTCACCAGCTTGAGGTCGCCTATGGTGGCCGCAAGCAGGACGCTGTCGTTGCCGTCAACGGAGTGGACATCGAGATCGGCTCCGGCGAGTTCGGTGTCCTACTCGGACCCAGCGGCTGCGGCAAGAGCACCGTGTTGAACACCATCGCGGGCCTCATTTCACCTACCGCAGGCACGATCACGGTCGGCGACCAGGTGTTCTTCGACAAGAGCAGAGACATCAACCTCAAGCCCGAGAAGCGTGGGCTCGGTATGGTCTTCCAGTCCTACGCTCTGTGGCCGCACATGACGGTCTTTGACAATGTGGCGTTTCCGTTGCGCCGCCGGCATGTCAAGCGGGAGCAGATCGCCTCGCGGGTGGGGGAGATGCTCGAGCTGGTGCGGTGCCAGCAGTATGCCAAGCGATACCCGCACGAGCTGAGCGGCGGTCAGCAGCAGCGCATCGCGCTGGCGAGAACGCTCGTGGGCAAGCCCGCCGTCGTCCTGTTCGACGAGCCCCTCAGCAACCTGGACGCCGAGCTGCGTATCCAGCTTCGCGACGAGCTCGCCCTGCTGCACAGCGAAATCGCGTTCACCGCGGTCTACGTCACGCACGATCAGGCCGAGGCCTACGGCCTGGCGAGCAAGCTCTTCGTGCTCCGCGACGGCCGGGTCGAGCAGACGGGTCCGCCGCTGAATGTCTACCACGCGCCCGCGACGGAGTACGTCGCGTCGTTCCTCGGTGCCAACTCCTGGGCCGGAGAGATCGTCGGCAGGGAGGGCAAGCGCCTCGTGGTCGACAGCGAATACGGCATCATCGAGTCCACCTCGGACCCGAAGGGTCTGGGCGTGGGCGACACCGCGGTCGTTGCGGCCTATCCGGACCGCATCGGCCTGCAACGCGATCCGTCAGGCGCCGGTGTCGTCGTGTCGAAGCGATTCGGTGGCGCCGCTATGGAGATCGTGGTCGCGCTCGGCCCGGCGAATGATGACCGCCTGCGGATCAGGCGTGCGGCGGATCTCGTCGACGTCCACGAGGGGGATCGGGTGCGACTGGTCGTCGATCCGGCCGATGCCCTTGTTTATGCCGGGAGGCCGACCCACGCAAGCGATCGCGAGCACCGTCCGGTCCCGCTCGACGTTCAGTCCTAGCGCAACTGGAGGTGGTGGATGACGGTCGTCCACCACCACGCGAACAGACAGGTAGGAGTCGGGGGCGACTCGTCGCCTGCCCGACTGCCCGAAGGGACGCATCAATCATGAGATTCTCATACTTTCGCGATGTGCTCCGGCCGCGGACGGCAATCGCGGCGGCCACCGTCGCGGTCCTCGCCACAGTCGCGGGGTGTTCCTCAGGCGGGTCGGCATCGCAGCCCGGCGTTGCCGCTAACGGTTGGGACGGCATCGTGGCGGCGGCCGAGAAGGAAGGTTCGGTCACCGTATGGTCGTCCAGCGACCAGAAGCTCATCAACAAGATCACTAGCGCCTTCGAGTCGAAGTACCGGAAGATCAAGGTCAACTCGCTCAAGATGGACTCGACGACGCAGCAGACCACGCTGGACCAGCAACTCGGCGCGAACCGTCCACCGAGCGTCGACACGATCCTGGGCAACTCCAACTACGCCTGGCTGCAGGGCCTCGCCCAGAAGGGCCATTTCGAAAAGCCGCAGGGCCCCAACAACGCCGGCTGGGACGCGAAGTACACCGCCGACGGGATGGTTGCCGCTACCATCAACCCGTTCGTGATGATGTACAACACGAACAAGCTCAAGTCCGCGCCCACCTATGCCGACCTGCTGAAGCCGGAGTTCAAGGGAAAGATCGGCCTGAACAACGCTGACCCCGCAGCGTTGAAGGCCTTCTATGACAACTGGCGCACGCAGCTGGGCGAGGACTACGTCAAACAGATCGCCGGTCAGAATCCGCAGATCCAGTCCGCCTCGGCGGTCGTTGCCCAGAACGTCGCCAGTGGCCAGCTGCTGGCGGGCCCGACCGGCAACGCCGCCTCCGTCGAACTGCTGAGGGCGCAGGGTGCGCCGATCGACTTCGCGATTCCCGACGAGGGCACCATGGCCTACGTGTTGTATGCGACGGCCTTCGCGCGCAGTGCTCACCCGAACGCCGCACTCGTGTTCCTGGACTTCGTCCAGAGCCCGGAGGGCCAGGGCATCCTCAACACGAACAACAGTGGGGTGAGTGTCCTGCCGGACGTGGAGGGCGCCCTGCGGGTGCCGGACGGCAAGATGACGCTGATCGACTGGGACAAGTACCCGACCGACAAGCTGCAGTCCATCGACGCTTGGTGGAAGGGCCTTTTCGGCTGAGGACAGTCGCCCCCTATCGGAAGCCTCCGCCCTGGGGTTCTTCCGGGAGGTGTTTCCGGGAGAACCTCACACCCCGATTAGGACGGTATCCATGACCACTGACGCACCCGCCGCGCGTCTGGACACCTCACGGGCGCCACGGCCGTTGTGGCGCCGGGTCAAGCCCAAATCGCTGGTCCACCTGCTGGGGATCGTCATGATCGCCGGGCTCGTGTACCCGCTCGTCATGCTCCTGGTCCGGGCGTCGGGGGACGTCCGGGCATCCTGGGATGCGATCACCGCGATCCCCGACCTGTGGCCATCCCTGCTCAACACCGTGTGGTTGGCGCTCGGCTGCGTCATCGTCGCGGTCATACTCGGCGTGCTTCTGGCGATGTGCGTGGCGAACCTGCCCCGGCGCTGGTACAACACCGCGCAGCTGTTGTGCACCCTGCCGCTGTTCATGCCGCCCATCGCGGCGGTGTCGGGCTGGGTCTTCGTGGCGTCGTCGGCGGTGGGATACGGCAACGTGCTGCTGCGCACGCTGCTGGGCATCGAGAGCGACAGCGGTCCGTTCAACGTGTACTCGTTGCCGTGGATCGTCTTCATCACCGCGTTGTACCTGGTCTCCTACGTTTTCCTGTTCGTGAGCACCGCGCTTCGTGAGTCCGACGCGACCCTGGAACTGTCCGCGCGGGTGTTCGGCTCCAGCTGGTTCATGACCCAGATCCGCGTCGTGCTGCCGAGCATCCGGCCGGCGCTGTACTACTCCATCGGCATCGCGTTGTTGCTGGGGCTCGGTCAGTTCACCGCCCCGCTGCTCCTCGGCGCGACGGCCCGGGTGGACGTCATCACGACGGAGATGTACCGGCTGACGTCGGCCAGTCCGCCGAACTACGACGCGGCCACCCTGCTGTCGGTCCCGCTGCTCGCCGTCGCCATGATCATCGTGGCCGTCCAGCGGCGTTCGCTGGGAAATCTGCGCCGGTACACCAGCGTGTCCCGGGGCGCGATGCGTGCCCGCACCCCGCGTCGATGGCTGATCGTTCCACCGATCGTCTACGTCGTGCTGGCCATCGTTCCGCCGACCGCGTCGCTGATCCTCGTGTCACTCTCGCCGTACTGGACGGGCTCCGTCGACTTCTCGAACATGTCGCTTCGTTCGTACCAGGAGGTGCTGGCGACTCCGCAGTACGTCGACTCGATCACGACCACACTGGAGATCGTGCTCCTGAGCGTCATCGGGGGCATCGTCCTCTCCACCGCGGTCGCGTTGTACATCACCAGATCGCGGTCCTTCGTCGCGCGGTTGCTGGAATTCACCATCAACCTGCCGATCGCGATGCCGGGGATCGTGATCGGCCTGGGCATCCTGATCTCCTACGGCCTGGGGTTCCTCGACCTCTACGGCTCCCAGACGGTGTTCGTCATCGCCTACATCTACCTATACATGATCTTCGGTACCCGTATGATCGTCAGCGGACTTACCCGGCTCCCGGACAGCTACGACCATGCGGCGCGGGTGGCGGGCGCCGGCGCGGTGTCGACGTTCCTGCGCATCAAGCTTCCGCTGCTGCGCAATTCGATGACCTCGGCCGGCATGCTGATGCTGGTGCTGATGAGCCATGAGTTCGCCGCATCGATGATTCTGCGTACGTCATTCCTGCAGGTCCTGTCGACGAAGCTGTTCGACGCCTTCAACTACGGCATCTACCCGGACGTGGCCGCGCTGGCGGTCATCATGGTTGCCATCTCGGCGATCTGCGCCGTGGTGATCCTGTCGACCCGAGGTGGGCGCAATCTTGAAATCTGAGCTGACAGATCACCGTGCCCGGCCTCGGCCGACGGTGGCCGACGCGACGTTCCACTACGCGGACATCGAGACCCTGGTCCGCCCCAGGCGGGTGGCGGTGGTCGGAGCGTCGAACCGTCCGGGGAGTATGGGCAACTCGACCTACGTCAACGTTCGCAAGCACTCGGACATCGAGTCGGTGTTCCCGGTGAACCCGGGCTCGCCGCAGGTGTGCGGGGATGCCTCCTACCCCACCGTGTCGTCGATTCCCGGCCCGCCCATGGATGTCGTCATCATCCTGGTCGCGGCCGAACACGTGCTCGACGCCGTGACCGACTGCGTGGCGGCCGGCGTCAGGCACGTCATCGTCCTCAGTTCCGGCTTCTCCGAGGTCGGGGTGGAGGGGGTGGCCATGCAGGAGGCGATCCTGCGAACCGCGCGGGCGGCGGGCATGACGCTCTACGGCCCCAACTCTCCAGGCCTGGCCAACATCGCGGACAAGGTCCTGCTCAGCATGTCGCCGGTGGCGCACGAGGACGTGGTCAGCGGGCCGGTCGGCCTGGTCACGCAGGGTGGCGGCATCGGCCGGGCGATCATGCAGTGGATGGACCTCGGGCTCGGTATCGGCATGTGGGCCTCACCGGGCAACGCCGTCGACCTCGACATCGCCGACTTCATCCACCAGATGCTCCTCGACGACCGCATCACCGTGATCGCCGCGGTCGTCGAGGGTTTCAGCGACGGCGCCAAGTTCATCGACGTCGCCAAGAAGGCGCGAGCCGCAGGCAAGCCGATCGTGCTGATGAAGATCGGCCGTTCCGAGTACGGGCAGATGTCCGCCGCTTCGCACACTGCATCGATCGCCGGCGACGACGAGGTCGCGGACGCGGTCTTCGAGCAGTTCGGGGTCATCCGGGTCAACGACGTCAACGAACTTGCCGAGACTGCCGCGCTGCTCTCCCGGATCAGCGACCCGTCGCGCGTCGGGGACATCTGTGTCTACTCCTTCTCCGGGGGTACCTCGTCGCACGCGGCGGACCTCGTCGGTGCGCAGGGGTTGCGCCTGGCGGAGTTCAGCCCACAGACGAAGGCGGTGTTGGACGCGCACGCGCCCAGCTTCGGCTTCGTGGACAATCCGGTCGACCTGACCACCCGCGTGTTCACCGACTCCGAGCTCAACCGGAGGATTCTCGGTGAGATCGCCGCCGACCCGGCGGTCGGCTCCATCCTCTTCGCGATGCCGGCGGACTATGCGGACAGCACGATTTCCGTGGTCAGCGAGGCGATCGAGATCGTCTCCAGGTCCGATACGCTGCTGGTGCCGGTCTGGATGTCGCCGCGTCACGGCGGCGGCTTCCGGGTCATGGTCGAGGCCGGCATGGTGCCGTTCGCGAGCGTGTCGGCGGCCGTCAAGGCGCTCGGACGCATCTCCCGCTGGGCGGGCGGCGGGAAGGCGGCCACGGGCCGGGCGCCGCGTCCGGAGCACAAGCCGGACACCGACTCGTCGCCGGTACGAGCGCTGGACTACGGGTCGTCGCGTGCGCTGCTCGAACCGGCGGGCATTCGCTTTCCGCGCGAAGTGTTCGCGGATTCCGCACAGGCCGCGGTCGATGCCGTCGCGGCCGTGGACCGCCCGGTCGCGGTCAAGGTGGTCGCGGACGGACTGCTGCACAAGACCGAGGTCGGCGGTGTGCGGCTCAATGTCAGGAGCCGCGCGGAGGCGGTCGACGCCTACGAGTCGATGTGTGGCCCAGCCGGCATCGCCCGCCTGGGTGTGGTTCCGTCGGGGGTCACCGTGCAGGAGATGATCGAGGACGGTGTCGACGTGTTGGTCGGCGTGCACGACGACCCGATCTTCGGGCCGGTGCTGACGTTCGGCACCGGCGGCATCTACACGGAGATCGAGCGGGACGTGATGCATCTCAGCATCCCCTTCGACCGCAAGTCCTTCGACACGGCGGCCGGCAAATTGCGTGTCTGGAAGCGCCTGACGGGGGTGCGCGGTGAGGCGTCCGTCGACCTCGACGCGGTCTTCGAGGCGGTGCGCAGCGTGGCGACGGCCTACGTGGCCAACCCGCAGGTGTCGGAGCTGGAGATCAATCCGCTGCGCGCGCTCCGCGTGGACCGCGGCGGCGAGACCGTCGCGCTCGACGCCGTGATCGTCCTGGCCCGGCCGTGAGGCCTCGAGTCCCTGGGAGGGGAGAAGCGTTGGAACTGCCGATTGAGGATCGCCTCGCGATCGAAGACCTCTACACCCGCTACTGCTACGCCATCGACTCGCTGGATGTGCCGGAATGGGTGTCGTGTTTCACGGAGGACGGCACGTTCGCGCCGGCCTACGGCTCCATCGGTGGCGAGTACCGGGGCCGGGAGGCGCTCGCGACGTTCGCCGCCGACCCGGGACGCGACCGCGGCACCCGGCACTGGAACACCAACCTTCGTTTCGTGTCGGTCACGCCGGGCGAGGTGCAGGCAACCTGCTACGCGCTCCTGGTCGACTACGAGCGTGAGGAGCCGTTCCTCCGCACGCATGTCGTCTACCACGACACGGTTCGCCGGGTGGACGGGCGCTGGCTGTTCGCCTCCCGTCGCCCGCGCCGCGACACCGTGCGGACTGCGCCGACCCTGTGAGGTCGGGCCCGGCGTGCGCGGCGACCCGATCTCGTGATCGCGGTGCGGACGATGGGCGCGCCGCGCCGGTTGGGCTGCCGCCCCGATCACTACCTGTCCGACGAGTAACTGGGATCATTGGCGCCGATGCGGCTACGTCGGCCGGGTCGGCGCCGGTGGAGGAGCAGAGAAAGGCACCCGCTATGTGGGCTAGGAGTGGTTGGAAGGGCCGGAGACCGCGCCGGAGAGGGTTGTCCGTTGCCGCGGCGGCCACACTGCCGGTCCTGCCCGCCTCGGCATGCGCCGACAGTACGCCGTGAGCGACGTCGTCGAGGCCGTCGAGCGCCAGGGTGTCCTGACTGTCACCTTGAACTCGCCGCAGACCCGTAACGCGTTGTCCGTCGAGATGCTCAGCGGCCTCGGACGCATCCTCGACGAGGTCAGGCTGAGCACCACCTGCCGTGTCCTGGTGCTCAGGCATGAGGGGCCGGTCTTCTCCGCGGGCATGGACCTGAAGGACAAGTCCGGTGTGGTGATGGAGATGCTCCCGCCGCTCCTCGCCTCGTTCTGGACGTTGCCACAGCCGACCATCGTCTGCGTCGAGGGGGCGGTCCGCGGCGGGGCAGTCGGCATCGTGGCCGCCGCCGACGTTGTCGTCGCGACTTCGGCGGCGCACTTCGCCTTTCCTGAGGTCAAGCTCGGCGTGGTTCCCGCGATCGTCTCGGCCCCGGTGCTGCACCGCATGCCGGCGCGCACAGCGTCGCGCTACTTTCTGACGGGGGAGTCCTTCGGCGCCGAGGTGGCGCGCGAGGCGGGACTGGTCACCGAGGTCGTCCAGCCGGACGGCGTGGCCGCGACCGTGGCGCGATTCTGCGGCCATCTCCTTCAGGCGGCTCCGACGGCTCTCGCCGCGACGAAGGGCCTTGTTCGAGGCAGCCGGCTGCCGTTGACGAACGACGAGGTGCTGCGCGTGCTGAGGACACTGCTCGACGTCGCCCGCGCGGCGTCGGAGTCCGAGGACGGCCGGGAGGGGCGCGCGGCGTTCCTCGCGAAGCGCAAGCCGGCGTGGAGCGCCGAATACCGCACGTGATGTGAACGGCGGGTGTGGTTGCTGGACCGCGTCGGACCGCGCGAGGACCGACGTGCACGGGACAAGGGAGGATCATGGTGGGACGGCGCCCGCTCGAGGGCATCCGGGTGGTGGAGCTGACCGTGTGGCTGTCTGGGCCGATCGGGGGGATGTTGCTGGCCGACCTGGGAGCAGACGTGATCAAGATTGAGTCTCCCGCGGGAGACCCGACGCGCGTGCACCGGGCACCTACGGCAGGTGAGGCCGCCGGTGACCGGGTGGTCTCGGTCACCTACGACGTCAGCAACCGCAACAAGAGGTCGATTGTGATCGATCTGAGTAGTGACGAGGATCGTGGTGTGCTTGAGGACCTTGTCCGCACCGCGGACGTGTTCCTGACGAACCTCACCACCCGAGCCGTCCGCAAGCTGGGCGTCGACGAGGAGTCGATCCGGGCCATCAACCCGAGCATCGTTTTCGCGCATTCGGGTGGCTTCGGCCACCGGGGCCCGCTCGCCGATCAGCCGGTCCAGGACATGACCGGGATGGCCTACTCCGGCATGCTCTTCACGATGTCGGGCGAAGCGGACACCCCCTTCGCTCCGCCTGGTGCGACCAACGACGTCATGACCGGGACCATGGTGGCTTTCGGCATTTTGGCGGCGCTGCTCGACCGGCAGCGCACCGGGGAAGGTCAGACGGTCCGCAGTTCCCTGGTGATGACCTCGCTGTGGGCCCAGATGCAGCTGGTGGGGTCGGCGGCCAACACCGCCGGTGCCGTCGTGACCGGCAAGCCGCAGAAGGATCCGCGTAGTCCCGTGCTGAACCAGTACAGGTGTGGTGACGGCAAATGGATCGCAATCGCTGTTGTGACCCCGCGGGACTGGGAGCCTTTCCTGCGCGCCGTGGGCCTTGCGGCGGAGTCCCTCCCGGACGGAGTGGACAGCTACGCGGACGCGGTCACGCACGCGGGGAGGATGCGCGAGTTTTTTGACGGGTTCTTCGCCCAGCGGCCGCGCGACGAGTGGCTGGCGAAGCTGCGCGCCGAGAAGCTGTGGTGTTCACCCGTCAACACGATCGAGGACGTGCTGCGGGACGACAACATCCGCGAGAACCACTACCTGTCGACGCTCGACGATGGCACCGTTACGGTGGCGATGCCGTTTCAGCTCGACGGACTCGTGCCGCCGCTGAGGAGCGGGCCGCAGCTCGGCGCCCACGACGCGGAGATCCGGGACGAGGTGCGGGCGCGGCGCGCCGGTGGGTGAGCGAAGATCACCAGCAGGTCCGCAGGAGTTCGACGAGCTGTCTCTCGGAAACGTCGGTGCGGACGTTCTCGACGTACCCCCGTTCACGCATCGTAGCTGTCGCGATGTCCGTGAGCCTGTCCGCCGGCACGCCAAGATCGCGAAGTCGCTCGGGCAGGTGGTACGACGTCCGGATCGCGTCGAGCTCCGCCGTCAGCGCCTCGATGCTCGAGTCTCCCGCGGCGGCCAGATAGCCGGTTAGTCCCGGCCAGTCCGTGGTGTTGAAGCGGACCGTCCGGGCGAGCATGACGGCGTGGGCGGCGCCATGGTTGACGCCGGCCACGGCGCCGAGGGCGTGGCAGACGGCATGCTCCAGACCACTCTTGGCCCTGGTCACAACCAGCCCGGCGAGGACGGCGCCGGTGGCGAGGCGGCGCAGTTGCTCCGCGGTCGAACCGATGGTCCGGCCGCGGAGCATTCGTAGGCCGCTGCTGGCCAGCGCATCGGTGATCGGGGTACGCGAGGGGGAATAGAGACCCTCGAGGCAGTGCGCCATCGCGTTGAACACGGTGCCGAACAGCACCGCGGGCGGAGTGGTCGCGAGAAAGTCTGTCTCGTAGATGGCGATCCTGGCCGCGAGGTGCTCAGCCCAGACGACGCGCTTGTGGCCCGCCGCATCGATGCTCCCTGCCGCGGCCGTGAGTTCCGCCGCCGACAACGTCGTGGGCAGGGCGACGATGGGCACGGCCTCGGCGGCAGGCTGGTCGCCGAGCAGGGCGGCTACCACGTTCTTCGCCGTGTCGCTCACCGTGCCACCGCCCAACGCGATGATCGCGTCCACTCCGGTCCCGGCCAGTTCGCGGGTAATGCGTGTCACGTCCGAGCTGCGAGCGTGGCCGGTGAGGAAGTCGAACACACGTTCGTCAGGTATTGCGAGCGCGTCGGCCAGCCGGCGCAGCCGCCCGTCGTGATGTGCGGACGGTGAGGTCAGGAGCGCCGGGCGGAGTCGGCCGTCGTCGCGCAGGAAGCCGCGGGCCGCGTCTGTCGCCACGCCCGTGCCAACGACCACGGTAGGTCCTAGAGCATCGCCCCGCCACGAGTAGGTCGGGCCGGGCTCGCGATCTTGAGCAAGATTCAGCACATTCCCCAGCCTCGCGTGTTTGTCCAAGGTTCTTTACTACCTTAGATTGGTAACTACGGACAATGGGAATGATGCTGATACTCTGCTCATGCCTGTCGCCGGCGGTGGGTCACACAGGGCGGGCCGACCCGCGCGACAGCACGGCGTGCCGAACTCGTTCGACCCAAGCGAACACGGAGAGATAGGGCCAATGGCAAAGGCGAATTCGGTTCCAGACGGTGGCAAGTCCACGGCGAAGCTCGTCGCGAGCCTGGTTGATCTTGGATTTTCCCAGTACGAGGGCCGCACCTACGCCGGCCTCGTCGGGCAGCCACCGCAGACAGGCTACTGGGTCTCGAAGGAGACGCAGGTACCTCAGCCCAAAGTGTACGAAACGCTCGGACGCCTCGTCGAGCGCGGCGCCATCGTCCAGGTCGACGACAAGCCGGCCCGCTTCGTGGCCGTGCCTCCCCAGCGGCTGCTCGCCCAGATGCGGGCGGCGTTCCAGCACCGCATTGCCACCGCCGAGCTCGAGGTCTCCCGCCTGCGGGCCACCTCGTCCGAAGCGCGCTCGGTGCGCCCCTACTGGGAGGCGGACTCGTGGGAATCGATCAAGGAGACCGCCGAGTCGTTCATCGGAGACGCCCGGGAGCGCCTGCACGTCTCCGGCCACACCGAGCATCTCGCGCAACTGAAGTCCACCGTCCATGCCGCGGACGACCGCGGTGTGCGCATCGACATCCTCTGCTTCGGTGAACCGCCGTTCGAGTTGAGCAACGGTTTTGTGGTCAGGCACAGCAGCACCGACAAGATCGTCTATCCGCACCACCAGGCCCGCCACCTGGCGCTCGCCGCCGACAACGAGCACGCCCTGTGGGCCCTCGCTCGTGACGGTGAGGACTGGCAGGCCATCTGGGCGGAGAACGACAACCTGCTTCCTGCGCTGGTCAAGGGCTTCATCCGCCACGACATGTACGTACAGCGCACGTTCGGTGACTTCAGCGAAGAACTCATCGCGATGTACGGTCCCGGACTCGAAGGCATGGTCAACCCGCACCTCAAGCCGATGCGTGCCAAGAAGGAGAGCGGCCCGAACAGGCGCACCGCGTGATCCGATCACCCGACCGGGTTCAGGACCGTAGGTAGGTGACGACGGCCAGGACGCGGCGGTTGGTGTCGCGGTCGGTGGTGAGCTCGAGCTTGGTGAAGATCGACGCGACGTACTTCTCCACGGAACTTTCGGACAGGTGCAGCACACCGGCGATGGACTCGTTGGACCGGCCTTCGGCCATCCCGGCGAGCACGTCCCGTTCTCGCCCGGTCAGGCCGGCCAGGCGATCGGCCCGGCGGCTGCGACCGAGCAGCTGCCGGACCACCTCGGGGTCGAGGACCGTGCCGCCGGCGCCGACTCGCCCGACTGCGTCAAGGAAGTCGCCGATGTCGGCCACCCGGTCCTTGAGCAGGTAGCCGATCCCACCGCCGGCGTCGGCGAGCAGGTCGGCGGTGTACCGCTCGACGACATACTGCGAAAGCAGCAGGATCCCGGTCCCCGGCCGCGACGCCCGGACCGCGACGGCGGCCCGCAGGCCCTCGTCGGTGAACGTCGGCGGCATCCGGATGTCCACGACGGCGAGGTCGGGGTGGTGCGCGGCGACCGCGTCGAGCAGGGCATCGGCGGTGTCGACGGCGGCCACGACGTCGTGGCCCGAGTCGGTCAGCAGCCGCCGCAGCCCGTCGCGCAGCAGCGCGGCGTCCTCCGCGATCACGATGCGCACGGCAGCTCCACGGTGACGGTCGTCGGCCCGCCGGCCGGGCTGTCGAGGGTGAGCCGGCCGCCGAGGCTCTCGGCCCGGTCGACGAGCCCCGCCAGCCCGCCGCCGGCCGTGATCGTCGCACCGCCCGCGCCGTCGTCGCGCACCTGCACGCGCAACACCGCCGCGTGCCGGGCCACGACGACGTGGATGCGCCCGGCGCCGCTGTGCTTGACCGCGTTGGCGAGCAGCTCGCCGACGCAGAAGTACGTCGTGGACTCCAGCGCGGCCGACGGGCGCTGCGCGACGTCGAGGTCCAGCGCGACGGGGATCGGACAACGCGAGACGAGCAGCGGCAGCGCGCCGTCGAGCCCGAGGTCGGTCAGCACCGCCGGGTAGATGCCGCGGGCGAGGTCCCGCAGCTCCGCCAGCGCCTGCTTGGCCTGCTCGTGCGCGACGGCGACGTGACGGGCCACCGCCTGCGGGTCACCGCCGCCTTCGAGCGCCTGCCGGGCCTGTCCCAGCTCCATGGCCACGGCCACCATCTGCACCTGGGCGCCGTCATGGAGATCCCGCTCGATGCGCCGCAGGTGCGCCCCGGCCTGTTCGACCGCCTGGTCGCGGCGGCGTTCCAGCACCTGCGCCAGGTCGGGACCCGCGGCCGGTCGCAGCATCCACCGCAGCCGGAGCCGGTCGACGGCGGCCAAGGCACGCACGATCCAGGCCGCGGCGACCAGACCCGCGAGCCCCGCCAGGCCGATGAGCAGTGACTGCGGCCCCGTGTCCGGACGCCACCGCATCCCGGCGACCTCGAGCCCGTCCCAGCCGTCCGGGGTGTACCGGTACCACACCGGGTAGGTGGCCGCGGCGGCCGGCAGCGCCCAGACGAGGACGGTCGCATACGCCATCGCGATCGCCAGGGGCCCTGTGGGTAGCAGGAACGCCAGCAGCCGCCAGCCGGTGACGTCGGTGAGCCCGTCACGGACCCAGCCGACGACGCCGGCCGACCGCCGGCGCACCGCGGCCGGCTCGGCGAGATCGAGCCGGAGCAGCACCCGAGCCCGCCACCGCTCGACCCGCGCGGCGAGCCGGGTGCCGCGCACGAACGCGGCCAGCACGGCGAGGCCCACGACCGTGAGCCCGGCAATCGCCGCGTAGCCGGTGAGGCCGACGTAGCCGACCACGAGCGCACCGACGGGAGCGCCCAGCAGGAGATGTCCGCTGTACCGCCACGTGTCGGCCCGCACGGGCGCCAGCACCACCCCGGCCAGCCGGGATCCGGTGGTGGGCGGGGTGCTCATCGGTGCCGTCATGATTGGGTACCAGTCAACCACGCGGCACCGGTCCGGCGTCCTCCGCCCGCGGCCGGCCAGCGGGCCAGCACCAGCACACCGGCGGCGACGACGGCGAGCGCGACGAAGTTCAGCAGGCCCGCGTCGACGTTCCCGGTGCCGCCGACGGCCCATCCCGGTCCGGTCAGCCGCAGTTGTAGCAGCGCGTCGCCGTGGTCGGGTTCGGTCGCGGTGCCGACACCGAACAGGTAGTCCTGAGCCCAGTTCCAGCCGCCGTGGATGCCGATGGCCGCCCACAGCGAGCCGGTGGTGACCCGTGCCGCGGTGAGCAGCACTGCGAACAGGACGAACTCGATCATTCCCGCAGCGAAATAGCCGATCGAGGTGACGCCGCCGAACAGGTGCAGCAGCGCGAAGATCCCACTGGCGACCAGCGCCGCGACCGGTACCCGCATCCGCTCGACCAGGTTGGCGAACACGTACCCGCGGAAGGCGATTTCTTCGACCGCGGCCCGCAACAGCACCAGGACGGCACCGACGACTACGGCGATCGTGGCGGGCAGCGCGCCCCGGGCGGTCCACGACCATCCGTCGACCCGCGCCCAGCCGACGCTCACCTCGATGCCGAACCAGACGGCGATGGCCGCCACGCCGACCCCGAACCCGGCGGCGAGCCCGACCAGCTCCCGCCGCCCGGGCCCCGGCATCCCGATGTCGGCCCAGGGCCGCCGGTCGAGCAGCCGCCGGAAGAGGTACGTGACGAGCACCGTCACCGCCAGCACGGCAACGGTCGCCAGCACCACGACCGGCGTCGTGGCCCCGGAACCGACGATGCCGTAGGTGACCACCGCCGCGGCGGCGAACACGCTCACCACATAAACGGTGAGTCGTAGGGGCAGGCGCAGTCGACGCTGCGAGTCGATCAACAGTCGCATAGGTTCGAAACTATGGAGTCGGGCGGAGTGACCGTAGCCGGTTGCCCACCGGATCCGATTGAGGCCAACCACAACACTTGATCATGTTCATCGACGCCGATGTGAATGCCGTTTGTATGCCGCGGAAGGGCATACTCGCACAGCCAGAGCGGGAAACCGGGGGAGAGTGTGAACCACATCGAATGGATCGAGCGCTACCGGACGGCTTGGCTCACCAAAGACGCGGACGCGGCGGCGAGCCTGTTCACTGCCGACGGGGTCTACCTCTCGTCGCCGACCAAACCGCCACACGTCGGATCCGCGGCGATCGCCGCCTACTGGCGTAAGGCGACAGCCACCCAGCGCGATCTGGAGCTGCGTTTCGGTCGACCGGTCGTGGACGGGCGCCGCGTGGTGGTGGAGTGGTGGGCCACGATGGTGGATCCGGAATGGAAGCCAGAGGCCGACAATCCCCAGGTCACGCTGCCCGGCTGCCTGATCTTGCGGTTCGACGACGCCGGACGGTGCGAGGAGCTCCGCGAGTACTACAACCCCGCCTTCGCGGAAACGCAGCCTCCACCCGCCGGCTGGGGTCTCTAGTGGTGCTGACGTGGCCGCACGATGCGCCGGCACGTGATGACGCCGGTGGCGGGTGCGAGGAACGTCGCATGCCGTGGCACCACGCGATCGTCGACCGCAAGAGAACGGTAAGCGCCGCTGCGCAGCATAGGTCCATGCCGACCACGACCGACCGCCAGCTGATCGTCTCCACGTTCGCCACCCTCGACGAGATCCGCACATGGGTTCATCCGGTTGTGCGCGGACGCGGCGAGCCCATCTTCGCGGGTTGGCCCGAGACACGGTGGCGGCTCGCGTGGTGGTCATCGCTGCCCAAGGGCGTCATGATTCTGGCACACCGCCCGGAATCGTCGTGACCGACGTTTCCGCGATCCTCCTCGCGCTGGAGCGGGACCTCTGGCGGGCCAACCGCGAGGGTGACGCCGACTTCTACCGCGCGACCCTCACCGACGACGCCCTGCTGGTGAGCCGGTTCGGGGCGGCGCCGAAAACCGTGGTCGTGCCGATGATCGCGGCCAACCGCAACCCGTTCGTGCGGACGGAACTGTCGGACCAGCAGGTCCGGTTCCTCGGCCCGACGGCCGCTCTGGTCACCTACCGCGCCGACTACACCGCCCGCGTCGACGGCGTCGACGTCGACCTGTCGGTGCTCGCCACTACCGTCTACGTCGAGCGTGACGGGCAGTGGCTCGTCACGCTGCACCAACAGACCCCGCTGGGGCCGTGACCGCACTGCCGTAGGTGCTGGCAGTGTTCGGTCCGCACACCACACCTGTGGGTGGGCCTGACCGGCCCGCTGGAACGTGCCCAGCGGGCCGGTCAGGTGCGTCGCGACCCCGACGTGGGACATGCAGGGGCTCACACGATTCCGGCGAGCACTCCCAGTGGGTCGTAGCGCCTCCGAACGGTCTCGAGCCGCTCGCCGATCTCCCTGGGCCACACGGCGGCGAGGCGTTCTCTTGTGACGGGAAGGCCCATGATGTTGGGGTTGCTCTCCGCGGCGAACCAGCGCTCGGCCACCTTCGTCCAGTCCGCGGCGGCTGCCGGCATCGCCTCGTCGAACAGGTCCTGGCGCACTCCGATCAGTCCGCAGGTGAAACCCGCGCTCCGACCGGCGACCGCCGACTCGCCATTGAGGTCATACCGGGTGGCCGCGCCGAGGTGCCGCAGCTCGGCCATCACGAACGGGGTCTCCGCGGCTGGGCCGAAGGACGTCAGGAACGCGGAGGCGAAGTCTTGGTCGACGCCGGAAAGCAGGTTGCCGTATACCTGAACCGGACCGGGCTGGGTGGGATCGTTGTGGATCTGAGCGATGTCGGCCGCCTTCATGACGCCGAGCCGGTCGAGATAGACGGGGGCCGCGGACCGCAGAGGTGCCGCCAGACGCTCGCCCTCCGAGCCGTCGCCGGGGAACGCGAACCGCAGACTCAGCAGGGTGCGGCCCCGGATCGCCTCTGGCACGGCAGGAAGGTTCGGGAATCGAGTGATCGCCGCGCTCGTGCTGACCCGGTCGTCCGCGGTTGTCGTGTAGTCGATCCATGCCCGCAGTGCCGTCTCGATGTGGGGCTCCTCGTAGAGGAGGGTGCCACCGTAGAGCGACGCCAGTTCGACCAGACGCAAGCGGACCTCGGTCACGACACCGAGACCGAATCGGCCCCCACGCAGCGCCCAAAAGAGGTCCGGCCGGTTGACGCGGTCCGCCGTCACGATCTCGCCTGTGCCGGTGACGACCGTGAAGCCTTCGGCGTAGTCAGCGGCGAACCCATGGCTGCGCGCCAACGGACCCAGGCCTCCGCCGAGAATCAGCCCGACGACACCGACGGTCAGTGATGCGCCGGCGATCGGTGCCAACCCGTGCTCGGCGGCCGCAGCGATCACGGCGTCCCAGGTTGCGCCGGCGCCCACCGTGACAACTCCAGCGGCCGGATCGATCGCGACCTCGTTCATCCGACTCGTGGTGATCATCAATCCTGAGGTTACGGGGAGGACGGCACCGTGGCCGGTGGCCTGGACGCTGACCTGCCATCCTTGATCGGCCGCGCGCTGGACGGCTGCCGCGACGTCCGCGGCCGATTCGGCACCGATCACCAGATCGGGAGTGTGTGTTGTCGCACGGTTGAATGCAGCGATCTCTTCCGCGTAGCCCGGATCATGTGGTGCCCATGTCGGAGCCACAGAGTACTGGTCTTGGAGTTCCACAACGTCCTCTTATGGGGTCGCATCCAGTGTTGATGGAGTGGGCAGGAGCCGTTGACGGATCGAGCAGTTCTTCATGGGCGTGATGGTCGCCCCGACGACTCGGCCGCCGTCGCGCTCGCTGCCGGCGTCGCCTCGAGCAGTGACGCCACACGCCTGCGACTGAACATGGATGCCCCCCTTCGCCGTGCACTTCTGTGCATGACGCCACCATGCGGGCGGAGGCTTACGGTTCCCTTACGATCCGCGTCCTTCGATCCCCGACAGGTGCGGCTGGTCACCTCGGCGAGGTGGGTGTGCCCTTCAGCGGGTACGGGATGAAGGTGCTGCGGTTCTCGTCCAGGTCGAGTTGCCGGCTGATCGGCGCGGCGGCTCGTTGCGGGCAGTTCGACCGTTCGCAGGTCTTGCAGCCCGGACCGATCGGCATGGCCGCCTCGGAGTCGTGCAGGTCCATGCCGGTCGAGTAGACCAGCCGGCCGGCGTGCTTGATCTGGCAGCCGAGCCCGATCGCGTAAGCCTTGCCGGGCTGGCCGTAGCCGCCGTGGTGCCGGGTGATGGTCCGGGCGATCCACAGATACCGCTGCCCGTCGGGCATCGCCGCGACCTGCGTGACGACGCGGCCCGGGGCGCTGAACGCCTCGTAGACGTTCCACAGTGGACAGGTGCCGCCGGTGCGGGAGAACGGGAAACCCGTGGCCGACTGCCGCTTGGACATGTTGCCGGCCCGGTCGACCCGGACGAACGAGAACGGCACGCCCCGTGAGCGGGGTCGTTGCAGCGTGCTGAGCCGGTGGCAGATCGTCTCCCAGCCCATCGCGAAGTGCTCGGTGAGGAGGTCGATGTCGTACCGGCGGCTCTCCGCGGCGGTCAGGAACTGTTCGTACGGCAGGATCAGCGCGGCGGCGAAGTAGTTCGCCAGCCCGACTCGGGTGAGAATCTGGGTCTGGACGTCGTCGAACCGCTCCTCCTCGATGATCTCGTCGATCACGTCCGCGTATTCCAGCAGCGCCAGCTGCGCGGCCATCCGCATCGTCTCCTGCCCGGCGCGCAGCGACGTCGACAGGTGCAGCGTGCGGGTCTGCGGGCGGTAGCGGTGCAGCTCGCCGCCGAGCGACTGGGCGTCCTCGTGGGCGACCTGGATGCCGTGCAGGTGCGTCAGCCGGTCCCGCAGCGCGGTCCGGATCCTGCCGCGGCGGAGCCCTATCTGCGCCGCGAGGGTCTCGGCCGCCTCGTCGAGGTCCGGCACGTAGTTCTGCCGGCGGTAGAAGAACTCGGTCACCTGGTCGTGCGGGCTGCGGCCGAGTTCGCCCCGGTCGCCGACGAGCTCGGTGAGCTGGTCGGCGACCTGCCGGTAGCGGCGGTGCAGCTCGATCACGGACGCGGCGAGCTCCGGCAGCCGGCCGGCGAGCTCGGTGAGGTCCGCGATGCCGCCCGCGCCGGGGAGTGCCTCGCGCAGCCCGGCGACGAGTTGTGGAGTGTCGTGCGGGGCGAACACGGCCGGGTCGACGCCGAACAGCTCCGTGGCGCGGATGAGCACCGGGGCGGTCAGCGGCCGTACGTCGTGCTCGATCTGGTTGAGGTAACTCGGTGAGATCGCCAGGTGCCGGGCGAGGTCCGTCTGGCTCAGCCCGTGGTCCTCCCGCAGTCGGCGCAGCCGGGCACCGGCGAAGATCTTGGTGATCGCCCTCACCTCCCAGATAGTTATAGCATCGCTGTGAAATGTGGATTTCGCAAGTTAGCAAAATGGTCCGGCAAATTCGCAGGACTTCGCTTGATACGTCTCTCGACCAGCGCGCCGTCGCCGTGTGACGGTGAATGCACCCACCACCGGCGGCGGATCGGCAATGGTCCGCCCGGTCGCCCGTGCGCCGGCCCCGCCGGCGGCGCACGGGCGACCACGGTACAGCGAACGAGGAGCACGCGATGCGGGACGCAGTCGAACGGTTGCGACAGGAATGGGCCACCGACCCACGCTGGCAGGGCGTGCGGCGCAGCTACGGTCCTGAGGACGTGGTGCGGCTGCGTGGTGCGATCCAGGAGGAGCACACCCTGGCCCGCCGCGGGGCGCTGCGGCTGTGGCAGCTGCTGCACGACGAGGACTACATCCACGCGCTCGGCGCGCTCACCGGCAACCAGGCGGTCCAGATGGTCCGCGCCGGCCTGCGGGCCATCTACCTGTCCGGCTGGCAGGTCGCCGCGGACGCCAACCTCGCTGGTCACACGTACCCCGACCAGAGCCTGTACCCGGCCAACTCGGTGCCTGCGGTGGTCCGCCGGATCAACAACGCCCTGCTGCGCGCCGCGCAGATCAGCACCGCCGAGGGCGACGAGGACGCCACCGGGTGGCTGGCCCCGATCGTCGCGGACGCCGAGGCCGGCTTCGGCGGCGTGCTCAACGCCTACGAGTTGATGACCGCCATGATCGTGGCGGGCGCCGCCGGCGTGCACTGGGAGGACCAGCTCGCGGCCGAGAAGAAGTGTGGCCACCTCGGCGGCAAGGTGCTCATCCCGACCGGGCAGCACATCCGCACCCTGGAGGCGGCCCGGCTCGCCGCCGACGTCGCCGGTGTGCCGTCGCTGATCGTCGCCCGGACCGACGCGCAGGCCGCCACGCTGCTCACCACCGACATCGACGAGCGGGACCAGCCGTTCGTCACCGGCGAGCGCACCGCGGAGGGGTTCTACCGGTTCCGCAACGGCGTCGACGCCTGCATCGCCCGGGGGCTGGCCTACGCGCCGTACGCCGACCTGCTGTGGATGGAGACCGGCACCCCCGACCTCGAGGTCGCCGCCCGGTTCGCCGAAGCGATCAAGGCGCAGTACCCGGACCAGATGCTCGCCTACAACTGCTCGCCGTCGTTCAACTGGCGCAAGCACCTCGACGACGCGACCATCGCCAAGTTCCAGCGGGAGCTGGGCCACATGGGGTACAAGTTCCAGTTCATCACCCTGGCGGGCTTCCACGCCCTCAACTACTCGATGTTCGACCTGGCCCGCGGTTACGCCACCGACGGCATGACCGCGTATGTCGCGCTGCAGGAGCGGGAGTTCGCCGCCGAGGCCGACGGCTACACCGCGGTCAAGCACCAGCGCGAGGTCGGCACGGGCTACTTCGACCTGGTCAGCACCGTGCTCAACCCGGCGGGGGAGACCACCGCCCTGCGCGGGTCGACCGAGGCGGAGCAGTTCGCGTGAGGTACAAGATCATCGGTCCGATGGCCGACCGCTACGACGAGGTCCTCACCGCCGACGCTCTGGACTTCCTGGTCGCGCTCGACGGCCGGTTCACCGGCCGCCGCGTGGCGCTGCTCGACACCCGCCGGGCCCGCCGTGCCCGGTACGCCTTCGGGCAGATGCCGGACTTCCTGCCGGACACCGCCCGGATCCGGCAGGACCCGACCTGGCGGGTGGCGCCGCCCGCACCGGGGCTGACCGACCGCCGGGTCGAGATCACCGGCCCGCCGGACCGCAAGATGACCGTCAACGCACTGAACTCCGGTGCGCAGGTGTGGCTGGCCGACTTCGAGGACGCCACCGCGCCGACCTGGGACAACATCATCGGCGGGCAGCTCAACCTGATCGACGCGCTCGACCGGCGCATCGACTTCACCGATGAGCGCGGCAAACGCTACGCCCTCGGCGATGAACCGGCCACGATCGTCGTCCGGCCGCGCGGCTGGCACCTCGTGGAGAAGTGGATCGTGGTCGACGGGCGGCCGATCTCGGCCAGCCTGGTCGACTTCGGCCTCTACCTCTTCCATTGCGCGCGGCGGCAGCTCGACGCCGGGAAGGGCCCGTACTTCTACCTGCCGAAGCTGGAGGACCACCGCGAGGCGCGGTTGTGGAACGACGTCTTCGTCTTCGCCCAGGAGTACCTCGGCCTGCCGCTGGGCACCATCCGGGCCACGACGCTGATCGAGACGATCACCGCCGCGTTCGAGATGGAGGAGATCCTGTACGAGCTGCGCGAGCACTCGGCCGGGCTGAACGCGGGCCGATGGGACTACATCTTCAGCATCATCAAGAACTTCGGCCAGTGGTCCGAGTTCGTCCTGCCGGACCGCTCCGACGTCACCATGACCGTGCCGTTCATGCGCGCCTACACCGAATTGCTGGTGAGCACCTGCCACCGGCGCGGCGCACACGCGATCGGTGGCATGGCCGCGTTCATCCCGAGCCGGTCACCGGACGTCAACGCGGCGGCCGTCACCCGGGTCCGGGCGGACAAGGAACGCGAGGCCGGCGACGGGTTCGACGGGTCCTGGGTCGCACACCCGGGTCTGGTCGAGGTGTGCCGGGACGCGTTCACCGCGGTGCTGGGCGACCGTCCGAACCAGCTCGACCGGCTCCGGGACGACGTCGAGGTCACCGCCACCGACCTGCTCGCCGTCGACAAGACCCCGGGCCAGGTCACCGTCGAGGGGGTGCGATCCAACGTCGAGGTGGCGCTGCGGTACATCGATGCCTGGCTCGGCGGCACGGGCGCGGTCGCGCTGTCGAACCTGATGGAGGACGCGGCGACCGCCGAGATCGCCCGCTGCCAGGTGTGGCAGTGGCTGCACCACCGCACACCACTGGCCGACGGCGGCGTTGTCACCGACGAACTGGTCCGGTCGCTGCTGGCCGATGCCCTGGCAGCGCTGACCGCGGGTCGTGAAGGGCCGGACCGCGACCGTGCCGTGGCAGCGGCCGGTGTCGTCGAGCGCACCGCGCTCGAGGAGGACCTTCCGGCGTTTTTCACCACGGACGCGTACGCCCACCACCTCGCGCCGTCCGTCAGGTGCGAACCGGGTCACTGACGGGGCCTGCGCGGCGGCGTGCTGAAGCCCGGGGAGATGTCTCCCCGGGCTTTGCGACGGTCGGAGGGTTCAGCGCCGGGCCTGGCGATCGGTCCGGGTGAAGACCTTGAGGACCGAGCGCAACCCGAGGACAAAGCCGCACAGCGCCAGGCTGAACCCGAGGAGGGTGTTGAGGCGGATCCGGGGAGTGACGAAGGGCCCGGTGTCGGCGACGATCAGCAGGACGGCGGCGAGGATCGCTCCGACGGCCACCACGGAGACGACGACGTCGTTGAGGCGGCCGCGGAGCCACCTGCGGTCGTCCGGGTCTGCCAGCGGACGTACGCGCACCGAGAACGTCCCGTCGGCCAGCGCGGCCGTGGTCCTCTCGAAGCGTGACGGGAGCCGGCCCAGCGACGCCGCGACGACGGACCCGCGGGCCTTGGTGAGGTCCGCGATGCGGTCGGGGGCGAGCATCCGGGCGGTGATGTCGGCCGCCGAGCGCTGCGCCGCTCCGATCAGCGAGAAGGTCGGGTCGAGCGTGACCAGCGACTCCTCCGCGGAGGCGATCGTTCGCAGCGCGGCGGCAACCTGCGGCGGGAGGGCGAGGCCGTGGCGGCGGATGACGTCGAAGAGATCCGCGAACACGTCGGTGCCCGCGTCGGTCCGGAAGCGCAGGGTCGTGATGACCTGCCCGATCTCACGCCGCAGGGTCGTGACGTCGGTGTCGGTGGGTGAGCCGACGACCATCAACAGCGCGTCGGTCGCCGCCACGTTGTCGTCGATGCCCACCGCATACAGCAGGGTCGCGAGCAGTTGCCTTGTCTCGGCGTCCAGTACCCCGACCGAGCCGAAGTCGAGCAGACCGATCCCTTCCGTGTTTCTGGCTGCGACGCGACCCTCGAGTCGGCCCGGCCCGACGGTAGATTAGCAGGTGAGAGCCCCCGACAACGGGCGTCCTCATCGCGCCGTGACGGTGCCGTCGTTTCTGTACAAGACGGCCGCGGTGGCCGGTTCCTAGCATGGCGTGGGCGCCCGGCCGCAGCCCGCTCGTCGATCTACCTGGCGACCTCGTCGCTTGTCTATGAGGAGAACAGCACATGCGTGATCTGGTCTACACCGGGTTCGTTTCGCTCGACGGCGTTGTGGACTCCCCGGGCGGCGGGCCGGGCGAGGAGCATCGCAGCGGTGGCTGGGTGGTCAAGGGCATCGAATTCCTGCCCGAGGCCTTCGCGCTCAAGGGCGAGGAGCTCGAGGAAACGACGGCGCTGATGTTCGGCCGCCGCAGCTACGAGGCGTTCGCGCCGGTCTGGCGCGACTCGGACGACCACGCTGCCTACAAGGAACTGCCGAAGTACGTGGTCTCGACCACGCTGCCCGACGACGCCCTCGTCGAGGGATGGGGTCCGACGACGATCCTGCGCTCGACCGACGACGTGGCCGAGCTCAAGCAGCGCGAGGGTGGCGCGATCTTCATCCACGGGAGTGCGGAGCTCGCCCGGCGCCTGTCGGACGCGGGCCTGATCGACCGGTACCACCTTCTCGTCTTCCCGGTGCTGCTCGGCGCCGGGAAGAGCCTGTTCAGCAAGGCGGACAAGGACAAGCAGGCACTGAGCCTCCGGGCGTCCGCGGCCTATCCGAACGGCATCGTGAAGCTGATCTACGACGTCGTCGGCTGATCCAGATTCAGGGCGATCGCACCGCCGGTGCCCTCGCGGAGTTGCCGCGCCGTTCGCCCGACGTACCGGCGCAGCGCACGGGCCAGGTGCGGCTCGTCGAAGTAATCGAGCCCGGAGACGACGTCGGCGACCGGGCCGCCGGCGGCCAGCAGCGTCGAGGCCTTGCGTGCGCGTTCGATCTGCCGCACGACGCCCTGAGTGAGCCCGGTCGCCGCTCGGAACCGGCGTTCGACGGTGCGTGCCGAGACCGCCGGACGGTGGCCTCGGCGGATCCCGGTGACGAGCGGGTCACGGATCACGGCTCCGGAGCGGACAAGACGGTCGACCAGGGCCTCGGCGTCGTCGGGGCCGGGCGTCTCCCAGCGGACGCCGTCCAGCCGGAAGGTCCTGCGCGTGGCGTCGGGGAGCTCGGTGCCCCCGTCGACCAGGACCGGCGTCGGCACGGCCCGAAGTGATGTGCCCACGGCGAATTCGATGCCGACGAAGGCCGCGCCCTCCGGCACCGGCGCGGTGCCGGTCCTGGTCTCGGGGCCGGAAATGCTCGCGCACGCCCTGCCCTCGCGCTCCCAGAACACCAGGCCCCAGCACACCGTCGCAACGGAGGTCATCTCCACGACCTGCTCGCTCGTGCAGGTCCACACGGTGTCGATCCACGGCGAGTCGGACGCGCGCGTCTCGAACCGCAGTCCCACGGGTGCAGGATACGCGCGGTGCCGGACTGCTGTGGTGCCGAGCGAGCGCACCGGTCGGTGCTTTCTGGCGGGCACGCAACATGCCGGCGTTCCGTGCCCGCCGTCGGTGTTCAGGAGGCGTTGTGGTCGGCGATGACGTCCAGCACCCAGACCACGCCGAATCGGTCCTTGAGCATGCCGTAGAGCGGGGCCCAGCCGGCGGGGGCGAGTTCCTGGACGATGGTCGCGCCGTCGGACAGGCCCTTCCAGTAGGACGTGATCTCCTCGGTCGACGTGCCACGGACCGAGACGAAAAACGCGTTCTGGCCCGGGTCCCACGGCATGCGTGCGGGAACGTCGTATGCCATCACGTGGAAGCCGCCGGCGCCGGCGACCTGACCCCACATGATCTGGTCCGCCTCGGACGGGTCCTGCACGTTGTGGGCGTCCCGGTAGCTGACGAGGGTGAGCTCGCCGCCGAACACGGACCGGTAGAACTCGAGCGCCGCGCGGGCGTCGCCACGGAAGTTCAGGTGGGTGGTGGTGCTGACAGCCATGGTTGGCTCCTCGGTCGTAGCTTGTCGATTTCCGGGCACGGTGGTGCGCCCGGCTGCCCGGCGACAGGTGGTGTCGACCGGAAGACGGTTTGCGGGTTGTGGGATGCCGGTGCCGGCGTCGGTCAGGTGGCCGGTGCGTCGCCGATCGGTGTGTTCAGCAGTGCGGGCAGGACGACGCCGTCGACCAGGGCGAGGAGGAACTCGCGTTCGAAGGGTTTGCGCTGGACAAGTGCACGGTAGGCCGCCATGGACGGGATGACCTGCGAGAGTGTCTCGATGTCGGCCGTCGCCGGGATTTCGCCGCGGTCCACGGCGCGGCGCATGAACACGAGGTGTGCGTCGGCCCACGGCTCCACGACCGCGGCGTTCGCGGCGTCGGCGAAGGTGTGATCGGTGGAGATCATCGCGGCGAGTCCCGCCATGATCCGCAGTCGTCGCTCGCCTTCCTCGATCGACTGCGGTTTGTAGAGACCGAGGAGGTCGCCGCGGAGCGTGCCGGTGTCGGGCAGGTTTTCCAGGTCGACCTGGCTGCGTTTCATCCGGGCGATCGCATCGACGACGAGCTCCGCCTTCGACGGCCAGCGCCGGTAGACGGTGGCCTTTCCCGCCTTGGCCCGTGCCGCGACCAGGTCCATCGTCATGCCGGCATAGCCGACCTCGGCGAGGACCTCGAGGGTCGCGTCGAGGATGTCGGCGTCCCGGGTGTGGTCGCGTTTCCGGCCGGTGCGTGCGGTCTGCTCGTGCTTGGACGTGCCGTCGTCGGATGCGTCGTGTGTCATGCGGCGGGTACCTCCCGTCCAGAAACGGTACCGTCCCGTTCTGGAACTGGCAAGTTCCGAAACTCTGGAGTTCCGGTTCTGGTCGCGACCTCTCCCCTGGCGGCGGCCGCGCGGTCGAGGGCAGTGATGTTCGGTGACGTGGCGTAAACGACACGCCGGCACACCATCTGGTGTCACCCATCCCGGCCGATCCCATATATGGTGTTGCTCGCAGCTGGTTCGGCCGGCCCCTCGGGGACGGCCGTGGCAACAGGGAACCCGGTGGGAATCCGGGACTGCCCCGCAGCGGTGAGTGGGAACGACCGCCGTCATGAGCACTGGACCGCACGGTCTGGGAAGCGACGGCCAGTAGGCGACCCCGGGTGAAACCGGGTCAGGCCCGCGAGTCCGAAGACCTGCCAGCGCACCGCGCGCCGCCCGGCGCGCGGTGGTCGGAGGCCGCGCGGGACGGCCGACGCCGTGGACCAGTCCTCGCGGCCTGCCGCCGCACGTCTGGTGGCGTCCCCCCGTGCGTTCGTTCGACGTTCGGCAGCGGTGAGGAGGGGGACACATGGCGATCGCGCAGGAGCAGGCCGAGCCCGGTCAGGTGGCGCCGGAGCAGCGTCGGCACGTGATGCAGGTCCGCAAGCGCAACGGCGATCTGGAGCCGGTTGACGTCAACAAGATCGTCAAGGCGGTGGAGCGGTGGGTCGCCGACCTGGACGAGGTCGACCCGTTGCGGGTGGCGACCAAGACGATCAGCGGTCTCTACGACGGGGCGACGACGGCCGAGCTGGACAAGCTGTCGATCCAGACGGCGGCGGAGCTGATCGGGGAGGAGCCGCAGTATTCGAAGCTCGCGGCCCGGCTGCTGGCCGCGTTCGTGGACAAGGAGGTACGCGGGCAGGGGGTCGCCAGTTTCAGTCAGTCCATCGCGTACGGGCACGCCCAGGGCCTGATCGGCGACGAGACCGCGGCGTTTGTCAACCGCAACGCACGCAAGCTCGACGACGCCGTCGACGCGGACGGTGACCTGCGGTTCGAGTACTTCGGTCTGCGCACGGTCGCCGACCGGTACCTGCTGCGCCACCCCGAGACGCGGCTGGTCGTGGAGACGCCGCAGTACTGGCTGCTGCGGGTCGCCTGCGGGCTGTCCGAGACGCCGGCCGAGGCGATCGGCTTCTACCGGCTGATGTCGTCGCTGGCCTACCTGCCGAGCTCGCCGACGCTGTTCAACTCCGGCACCCGGCACACCCAGATGTCGTCGTGCTTCCTGGTCGACTCGCCGAAGGACGAGCTGGACTCGATCTACGAGCGGTACCACCAGGTCGCGAAGCTGTCGAAGTTCTCCGGCGGGATCGGCATCTCCTGGTCGCGGGTGCGCGGCCGGGGCGCCCTGATCCGCGGCACGAACGGAAAGTCCAACGGGATCGTGCCGTTCCTCAAGACGCTCGACGCCGGCGTCGCCGCGGTCAACCAGGGCGGCCGGCGGAAGGGCGCGGCCTGCGTGTACCTGGAGCCGTGGCACCCGGACGTCGAAGAGTTCCTGGAGCTGCGCGACAACACCGGCGAGGAGGCCCGCCGCACGCACAACCTGAATCTGGCCAACTGGATCCCGGACGAGTTCATGCGCCGCGTCGAGGCCGACGAGGACTGGTCGCTCGTCGACCCGTCCGACGCGCCGGAACTGCCGGATTTGTTCGGCGAGGAGTTCGACGAGGCGTACCGGGCCGCCGAGAAGAAGGCCGTCAAGACGGTCAAGGCCCGGGAGCTGTACGGGCGGATGATGCGGACCCTCGCGCAGACCGGCAACGGCTGGATGACGTTCAAGGACCGCTCGAACGCCCTGTCGAACCAGACCGGTGCGCCCGGCAGCACCATCCACCTGTCGAACCTGTGCACCGAGATCCTCGAGGTCAACAGCGACGACGAGACCGCGGTGTGCAACCTCGGCTCGATCAACCTCGGCGCGCACGTCACGGCCGGCGGCGTCGACTGGGAGAAGCTGCGTGAGACGGTCCGCACCGCGGTCGTGTTCCTCGACCGGGTCATCGACATCAACTACTACCCGTCGGCGCAGGCGGCGGCGTCCAACCCGCGCTGGCGGCCGGTCGGGCTGGGCCTCATGGGCCTGCAGGACGCGTTCTTCACCCTTCGGCTGCCGTTCGACTCCGCCGCTGCCCGAGAGCTGTCCACCCGGGTCCAGGAGGAGATTTTCCTGACCGCGCTGGAGACGTCCGCGGATCTCGCCGGGCGGTTCGGGCCGCATCCCGCGTACACGCAGACCCGCGCCGCCGGCGGTGTCCTGCACCCCGACGTGTGGGGTGCCCCGGCCGAGGGTGAGCGCTGGGCGGCACTGCGGGCCCGGATCGCCGCGACCGGGCTGCGCAACTCGCTGCTCATCGCGATCGCGCCGACAGCGACGATCGCGTCGATAGCCGGCTGCTACGAGTGCATCGAGCCGCAGGTCTCCAACCTGTTCAAGCGCGAGACGATGTCCGGAGAGTTCCTCCAGATCAACACGTATCTGGTCCACGAGCTCAAGGCGCGCAGGCTGTGGACAGCTCCGATCCGGGAGCAGATCAAGCGGGCCGAGGGCTCCGTGCAGGGGATCGCGGAGCTGCCCGCCGACGTGCGGGAACTGTTCCGCACCGCGTGGGAGCTCCCGCAGCGGGCCCTGATCGACCTGGCCGCCGCCCGCGCACCCTACATCGACCAGTCGCAGTCGCTGAACCTGTTCATGAGCGCGCCGACCATCGGCAAGCTCTCCTCGATGTACCTCCATGCATGGAAGTCCGGGCTGAAGACGACCTACTACCTGCGGTCCCGCCCGGCGACGCGTATTCAGCAGGCCACCGTGGCCATCGCACCAGCGGCGGTCGCGCCGGCCCTGGCCGTCTCCGGCGCCGAGGCGCTGGCCTGCTCCCTGGAGAACCCCGAGTCGTGCGAGGCATGCCAGTGACCACCATCCCCGAATCCCGCATCAACGCCGATGTCCGGGCCATGCTGCTCGATCCCGGCATGGACCTGACGCTGCGGCCGATGCGCTATCCGCGGTTCTTCGACCGGTTCAAGGACGCCATCAAGAACACGTGGACCGTCGAGGAGGTCGACCTGCACGCCGACCTCGCCGACCTGCCCAAACTGTCCCCGGCGGAGCGGCACCTGGTCAGCCGGCTGGTCGCGTTCTTCGCCACCGGCGACACGATCGTCGCCAACAACCTGGTGCTCAACCTGTACCAGCACGTCAATTCGCCCGAGGGGCGGCTCTACCTGTCCCGGCAACTGTTCGAGGAAGCCGTTCACGTCCAGTTCTACCTGAACCTGCTCGACACCTACGTGCCCGACGAGGCCGAGCGGTTCGCGGCGTTCGCGGCCGTGGAGAACATCCCGTCGATCGCCCGCAAGGCCGAGTTCTGCTTCAAGTGGATCGACTCGATCTTCGAGCTGCGCGAGCTCAAGACCCGTGAGGACCGGCGGGCGTTCCTGCTCAACCTGATCTGTTTCGCCGCCTGCATCGAGGGCCTGTTCTTCTACGGCGCCTTCGCCTACGTGTACTTCCTGCGCTCCCGCGGCCTGCTGCACGGCCTCGCCTCCGGCACCAACTGGGTGTTCCGTGACGAGTCGATGCACATGGCGTTTGCGTTCGACGTGGTCGACACCGTCCGGGCCGAGGAACCGGACCTGTTCGACGCCGAAATGGAACGGCAGGTCCGGGAGATGCTGGCCGAGGCCGTCGAGTGCGAGGCGCAGTTCGCCGCCGACCTGCTCGAGCAAGGCATCTCGGGGATGTCGCCGGCGGACATGCGGGAATACCTGCAGCACGTCGCCGACCGGCGGCTGGCTGTGCTGGGTATCACACCGATGTACGGCAGCCGGAATCCGTTCGCGTTCATGGAACTCCAGGACGTCCAGGAGCTGTCGAACTTCTTCGAGCGCCGCGTCTCGGCCTACCAGGTCGGGGTGACCGGCACGGTCAGCTTCGACGACGACTTCTGACCGGACGCGTGGTGCCGCTGTCCTGCCCGGTACCGCCGGGCAGGGCGGGCACCTGCTCGGGCACCGCCGCCGAACCCGTACGATGAGCGGCACCTCGAGGGAAGGGACAGTGGCGTGACGACCGCCCCCTCGCGGTCGCCCGGCCCCTACCAAGGAGTGACAGATGGTGAACGCCGAATCCACCGCTTTCCGCGCCGCGTTGGAGGCCGTCCGCGCCGTTGAGCCGCGGATCGCCGACGCGATCGCGAAGGAGCTCACCGACCAGCGCGAGTCGCTGAAGCTGATCGCCAGTGAGAACTACGCCTCACCCGCGGTGCTGCTGGCCATGGGGAACTGGCTCTCCGACAAGTATGCCGAGGGCACGATCGGCCGCCGGTTCTACGCGGGCTGCCAGAACGTCGACACCGTCGAGTCGGTTGCCGTCGAGCACGCCAAGGCCCTGTTCGGCGCCCCTTACGCCTACGTCCAGCCGCACTCCGGCATCGACGCCAACCTGGTCGCCTACTGGGCGATCCTGGCCGACCGGGTCGAGGTGCCGCACCTGCGGAAGTTCGAGAAGCGTCAGGTCAACGACCTGTCCGACGCCGAGTGGGCGCAGCTGCGGGCCGCGTTCGGCAACCAGCGCATGCTCGGCATGTCCCTCGACGCCGGCGGCCACCTCACCCACGGCTTCCGCCCGAACATCTCGGGCAAGATGTTCGACCAGCGCAGCTACGGCGTCGACACCGCCACCGGCCTCATCGACTACACGGCGCTGCGCGAGACCGCGCGCGAGTTCAGGCCCCTCGTGATCGTCGGCGGCTACTCGGCGTATCCCCGCAAGGTGAACTTCGCGACCATACGTGAGATCGCCGACGAGGTCGGCGCCACGTTCATGGTCGACATGGCGCACTTCGCCGGCCTGGTCGCGGGCAAGGTCTTCACCGGCGACTTCGACCCGGTGCCGCACGCCCACATCGTCACGACCACCACGCACAAGAGCCTGCGCGGGCCGCGCGGCGGCGCTGTGCTGGCCCAGCCCGAGCTGGCCGACCAGGTCGACCGTGGCTGCCCGATGGTCCTCGGCGGCCCGCTCAGCCACGTCATGGCCGCCAAGGCCGTCGCGTTCGCCGAGGCCCGCCGTCCCGAATTCGCCACGTACGCCCGGCAGATCGTCACCAACGCCCAGGCGCTCGCCGAGGGCCTGCTGTCCCGCGGTGTGAAGCTGGTCTCCGGCGGCACCGACAACCACCTCGTGCTGCTCGACGTCCACCCGTTCGGCCTCACCGGCCGGCAGGCCGAGCAGGCCCTGCTGGACAGCGGTGTCGTCACCAACCGCAACGCCATCCCGCAGGACCCGAACGGCGCCTGGTACACGTCCGGCATCCGGATCGGCACACCGGCCCTGACCAGCCGCGGTCTCGGCGCGGCCGAGATGGACCAGATCGCCGAGCTCATCCACACCGTCCTGACCGGCACCGCGCCGGCCGACGGCTCCAAGGCCAAGTACCGGCTCGACCCGGCCCTCGCCGACCGGGTCGGCAAGCAGGCCACCGAGCTGCTGGCGCCGTTCCCGCTGTACCCCAGCGTCGACCTGGACGAGGGCGCGGGTGCCGAACCGACGTCGGCCACCGGCTGAGGAGGCCTGCCGGCGCTGACGGTCGCCGCGTGTTGCGATCTTCACATCGATTGACATCATGTGACGCCGGCCGTAGCGTCCGGAACGAAGCGTGACGGTGGCAGGAAGCCGGTGCAAGGCCGGCGCGGTCGCGCCACTGTAACCACCATCCGGTGGGAGCCAGACCCGGCCGCCGTCACGGACACCACTCGATGGGACGCGCAATCCCGCAGGAGGCCGCATCAGCATGGCTACCATCTCGGCTCTGCCCACCCCGGCCGCGGCGCCGGCCCCGATCCCGTTCCGGCAGGTCCTGCCCTGGGCCGCCTTCGGTATCGTGCTCGCCGTCGTGCTGCTCTACTTCGTCGGCGCCGAGCAGGGCATCACCTCGGTCATCTCCGGCGAGACCGTCCACGAGTTCGTCCACGACGGCCGTCACCTGCTCGGGTTCCCCTGCCACTGAGACAGGGGGAGCCCGATCATGCTGTCTGCCCGCACTCTGCTGGTCCGTGGGATGCTTGTCGGCGCGGCCGCCGGCGTCGCCGCGTTCCTCTTCGCCTACCTCTTCGGCGAGAGCCCGATCAACGACGCGATCGCGTTCGAGGAGGCCCACGCCGCACCGTTGCCGCCCGGTGAGCACGAGCACGAGCTGGTCAGCCGCACGGTGCAGAGCACCGTCGGACTGGCCACCGCCTCGATCGTCTACGGCATCGCGCTCGGCGGTGTCTTCGGCATCGCCGTCGCGCTCACGGTCGGCCGGTTCGGAAAGGTCAGCGCCCGCGCCACGGCCGGGCTGGTCGCGCTCGCCGGGTTCGTCGGGGTGGCGCTCGTGCCGTTCTTGAAGTATCCGGCCAACCCGCCGGCCACCGGCAACCCGGACACGCTGCAGCAGCGCACCGGCCTGTACTTCCTGATGGCCGTCATCGGTGTCGCCGTCGTCATCGGGACCGCCGTCGTGGGCCGGTCGTTGCGGCCGCGGCTGGGCACCTGGAACGCCGCGACCGTGGCGATCGTCGGCGCCGCGGTTGTCGTCGGCGCGGCCGTCGCCCTGCTCCCAGCGGTCAACGAGGTGCCCGACGGGTTCTCCCCGGTGCTGCTGTGGCAGTTCCGGCTGGCGTCACTGGGGACCCAGGCGGTCACCTGGGCCACCCTGGGGCTGTTGTTCGGCTATCTGACCGAACGCAGCCTGCGCACCTCCACCGCGGTCACCGCGCAGCCGGTCGCCGCCTGATCGTCCCCGGTGGGCGGCCGACGCCGCCCACCGGGTATAGCTAGCACTACCAGAAGACTCGATCCAGCGCCCTGGTTCGTGCCGGTCGTCCTCGCCTAGCTTGGGCGCATGACGTCGACCACCACGCTGCTCAGGGCGGTGATGCAGCCCCGGTTCCTCACGTCGGCGTGGCCCTGGCGCGGGATCGCCTACACCGCGACCACGGCGGTGGCATCAGCTCTGCTGTGGCTGGTGCTCTCCTGCCCGCTGGCTCCGCTGGCCTTGGCCGTCGAGGTGCTGCGGACCGAGCGGATGAGCCCGGGCGAGGAAGCGCCGCTCCGGTGGGCCGGCACCTACGTGTTTGTCGCAGCCGTGCTCGGTCTGATCGGTGTGGGCCTGCTCGCGCTTGTGGGGCCGAAGCTGGCCCTCGCCGTGGCCGGCGTGGAGCGGTGGCGGTTGCGGCTGGCGGACGACGCCCCGCCGCTGTCGCGACGCAGCGGCAGCCTGTATGCCGATCCGGCCACGTGGCGTGCGGTGGCATACCTGCTGCTTCTCGGCATTGTCGCGCCGGTGTGGCTCGGTGTGCTGGCCCTCGCCGGCCTGCTCGTCGTCTCCACGCCGTTCGCGGTGCACCACCGTGTGGTCAGCATGGACTCGATGGCGAACACGGCCGGGCGCGCTGCTTTGGGCCTGGTGTTGATCCCCGTTGTGCTCTACCTGACCGCGGCGTTCGGTGGCGCGCATGCCGCGCTCGCTCGGTTGCTGCTGTGCTGCGAACCCGACCCGGCCGCGGCCGAGCTGGTCGAGGTGACCCGGTCGCGGGCGCGGCTGGCCGACGCGTTCGACGCCGAGCGGCGCCGCATCGAGCGTGACCTGCACGACGTCGCCCAGCAACGGCTGGTGAGCCTGACGATGCAACTCGGCCTCGCCAAGCTCGACCTGCCGGACGACTCGCCCGCGGCGGTCGCGGTGGCCTCGGCGCACGCGCACGCCAAGGCGCTGATGGTGGAGCTGCGTGACCTGATCCGCGGCATCAGCCCACGGACGCTGCGTGAGCTCGGACTGCGGGCCGCGGTCGAGGAACTCGCCGCCGGCAGCCCGATCCGGGTTCACGTCGAGGCCGACCCGGATCGGTTCACACCGGCGGTGGAGACGGTGGCCTACGCCGCGGTGTCGGAGGCGCTCGCCAACGCCGTGAAGCACGCCGCCGCCGCCGAGGCCGCCGTCACCGCCCGACGATCCGGCGACATGCTGACGGTCCAGGTGCGTGATGACGGGCGCGGCGGTGCCGACCCGTCGCGCGGATCGGGCATCACGGGCCTGGCCGATCGGGCGGCCGCGGCCGGAGGCCGGCTGCTCATCTCCAGCCCGCCCGGCGGGCCGACGATCCTGCGGGTGGAGTTGCCGTGCGCGTCGTGATTGCGGAGGACTCCGTCCTGCTCCGTGAAGGGCTGGTCGGGCTGCTGTCCCGGTTCGGCTTCGAGGTTGTCGCCGCGGTCGGTGACGCCGCCGCTCTGGTGGCGGCTGTGGGAGAGACCACGCCCGACCTCGTCATCACCGACGTGCGCATGCCGCCGGGCTTCACCGACGAGGGGCTGCGGGCCGCCGTGGCCTTACGCGCGGCCCACCCTGGCCTCGCCGTGGTTGCGCTCAGCCAGTATGTGCAGCACAGCTATGCCGGCGAACTGCTCGGCTCGGGTCAGGGCCGCGCCATCGGCTATCTGCTCAAGGACCGCGTGGCCGACGTCGCGGAGTTCGCCGACATGCTGCGGCGAGTGGCCGAGGGCGGCACGGTCGTCGATCCCGAGGTGGTGCGTCAGCTGATGCTGCGCGGCCGTGACCCGCTCGACCACCTGTCGCCCCGCGAGCGCGAGGTGCTGGCGCTGGTCGCCGAGGGCCACTCAAACGCGGCGATCGCTCGCATCCTCATGTTGACCGAGGCTGGTGTGGGCAAGCACATCGGCAGCCTCCTCGCCAAGTTGCACCTGCCGGTCAGCGACGACACGAACCGGCGGGTCCTCGCCGTTCTCACGTACCTGCGGGGTCAGCAGTGAGCGACGGCCGGGACAGACCGTGTGCGCCCGGGTGGCTTGCAGCGCTGTAACGCTCCGCGGGTCGCCGGCGAAACCGCGGGCCGGCGTATTCAACCGGCGGCCCGCAGGTCGGCGTGCCGTGTACCCACTCGAACGAGTCGAAGGAGTCTCCTTGCACAGTTCCGCAGTCCCTTCGCGATCGGCAGGTCGCGCACTCACTACGCTCGTCGCCCTCGCTGCGGCCCTCGTCGCCGCCTTCGTCGTCGCCCCGGCCACGCTGGCGGCGGGCGGATCGGACGGCGGCTTGGCCGGCAAGCGCCACCTCACCGAGGCCGTCCGCGCGGCGTTCGTCGAGTATTGGCGTAGCGGCGAGCGGGATCTCTCCCCGGGTTTGGAGAGGGTGGTCGACTACTGGTTCCGCTACCACGTGGCCAAGGCCGTGATCGCTGCGATCCTGCTGATCGTGCTCGTCGCGATCGGGGTTCGTCTCTGGAAGGCTTTCCTGAGGGGCGGCGGTCTCGCGGCGGGACGGAGGGTGGCGCTCGCGTCGGCCGGCGTTCTTGTCACGATGCTCGCGCTGTTCTCGTCGGTGATCGTGATGGCCAACGTCCAGGGTGCGGTAGCGCCGCTCGCCTCGCTGTTGCCGATGCTGGCGGACGGCGCAACCGACGGAGCGCTCGCCGATACGCTGGCGCAAGTCACGCAGCGACTGGCTGACGCTCAGAGTGCGGGTGGCCAGACCCCGCCTGCCCTCCAGGTGATGATCAGTGATTTTGCTCGGTATCACGTGGCGATGGCCGTGGTTGCCGCCATCGTGGCGGTCGTCCTCGTCGGCGTGAGCGTGGTGTTGTGGAAGAGGTTCGCGAGAACCGAGTCGTCCGACAGGCGGACGAGGCGTGTGCTGGGGGCGTTCGGTGTTCTCTCGGTGTTGCTGTCGCTGCTCGTGATGGTCGTCGCCGTGGCGAACACGACCACCGCGGCAGACTCGGCGCCGGCACTCCTGGCCCTCTTCGAAGGCGGATGGTGACGCACCTTGAGACGCTCCCGGTGGTCGACCCGATCTGCCCAGCGTCTCGGCACCACGGCCTTACACCGCGGTCAGCGCCTCGGTCGGTGCGAGACGGGCAGCGCGGACGGCCGGATAGAGTCCCGCCACCGCGCCCACGACGACCGTCGCGCCGATGCCGGCCGGCACGGCCCAGGCGGGCAGCGCGATCGGCCAGCTGCGGCTGACGGCATAGGCGGCGGTGATCAGCGTGCCGAGCACCACCCCGGTCACCCCGCCGAGCGTCGACAGCACCGCAGCCTCGGTGAGGAACTGCAGCCGGATCTGGCCGCGCGTGGCGCCGAGCGAACGGCGCAGGCCGATCTCCGCGCGCCGCTCCAGCACGGTGATCACCATGGTGTTGGCCACGCCGACGCCGCCGACGAGGAGGGCGACCGCCCCGAGGCCGAGGAGCAGGCCGTTGAACGCGCGTTCGGTGGCGAGCCTGGCCGCCAGCGCGTCGGAGGGCCGGGAGACCGCGACCTCGTAGGGCGCCGCCGGGTTGGCGGTCGAGGCCAGCACGTCGCGGACGGCGGTGACCTGGGCATCGGCCGCACGCAGGTAGATCGTGGTCGGGTGAGCCGCGGTGCCGAGGTACGTCCGGGCGGCGGACGTGCCGATCAGGGCGGCGCTGTCGAGCTCGGGCAGCAGCGTGACCGGGGCGAGGATGCCGACGACTGTGAAGCCCTCACCGCCGACACGCACCACCATCCGCGGGTCGGGCGTGGTGATCCCGAGCCGGCGGGCGGACTCGGCGCCGAGCACCACCGCCGGGAAGTCGGCGGTGGCCGGATTGAGCCAGGCGCCGCGCGCCACGGTCGCACCGACCGTCTCGGTCAGGTCGAGGTCGACGGCGAAGGGCAGGATGCCGTTGGTCTGCTGCGCCGGCACCCGGTCGTTGCGGTAGACGTGCACGTCGTCGGGCAGCTTGCGCAGTGCGGTCGCCCCGGTCACCGGTCCGATCCGCTCGATCATGCCGACGGCGCCGTCCGGCAGCACCGCATGGTCGGTGGCGCTGACCCGCAACAGGTTGGTGCCCAGCGAGTCGAGGGTCTGCCGCAGGTCGGCCCGGCCGGAGCCGGAGATGCCGACCACGGCGAGCATCGCGGCGATCCCGATCGCGATGCCCAGGGCCGACAGCGCGGCCCGCGACGGCCGGGAGCGCAGGCCGACGGCGCCGAGCCGGAGCACGTCGCCGGCCGCGAGACGGCTCATCCGGCCACCACGCCGTCGTGGACGCGGATGCGGCGGGGAAGCAGGTCGGCGAGCGCGTTGTCGTGAGTGATGACCAGCACGGTGGTACCGCCCGCGTTGAGGGCTCGCAGCAGGTCCATGACGGATGCTCCGGCCGCGCTGTCGAGGTTGCCGGTCGGCTCGTCGGCCAGCAGCAGCGCCGGCTCGCCGATCACCGCGCGAGCGATCGCCACCCGCTGGCGCTCGCCGCCGGAGAGCTCGTGCGGCCGGTGGCGGGTCCGGTGTGCGAGCCCGACCCGGTCCAGCGCCGCCGCGGCCCGCGTGCGGCGCTCCTTGCGTCGCACGCCCGCGTAGAGCAGACCGTCGGCGACGTTGTCGAGGGCACTGACCCCCGGCGCGAGGTGGAACTGCTGGAAGACGAACCCGATCGACGCCGCTCGCAGGGCCGACAACGCGCGGTCGCCGAGCGTCGCGACGTCGTGCCCCGCGACGGTGACGCGGCCCTCGGTCGGCCGGTCGAGCGTGCCGATCAGATTGAGCAGCGTGGACTTCCCCGAGCCGGACGGACCCACGATCGCGGCGAGCTCACCACGACCGACCGTGAGGTCCGCACCACGCACGGCGGTGACGTTTCCCGGGTACGTCTTCGTGACGCTCCGAAGCTCCACAACCGTCACCGGGCCGTCCTCACGGTCATGCCCTCGCGGATGTCGGGCCCGCTCACCTCGACGCGGCCGTCGGCGAACAGGCCGGTGGTCACGGCGACGATCCGGCTCGTGCCGTCCCCGACGATCTCGAGGCCGTAGCCGCCTTCGGCGAGCGCGATCAGGGCGCCGACCGGCACGGCCAGCACGTCCTTGCGGGTGGACGCGACGAACCGGACGCGAGCCGCGCCGTCGCCCGGCACGGCGAACGCCTTGGCGTCGTCGGCGGCGATGATGACCTCGACCACGGGCTCCGGTGCGGACGCGGCGGTCTCGGCGTCCGGCGTCCGGACCGACCGCACGCTCCCGGCCGTCCTCGACCCGTCGGACAGCTCCACGGTCACCTTCGTCTGCACCGCCGCCAGGCTCGCGCTGCGCGCCGGCAACAGCGCGGTGACGAGCCGGGCGGTCTCGGTGAAGGTGAGCAGCGGTCCCTCGGCGACCCGACCGGCCGTGACGACGTGTGACGCGACCCGGATCGGGCCCGGTGCGTAGACGACCCGGCCCAGTTCGACGGTCCCGGTCTCCGGCAGGCCGAGATCGCGCTGCCAGCGCTTGACGGCCGTGGCGGTCGACGCGGTGTATTCGTCGTCGACGGTGAACCCGGTGTAGCCCAGCGCTTTCAGGTTGGTCTCGAACTGCTTGACGTCGGCCCCGACGGATCCGCCGCCCGGTGCGGGACCCGGGGAAGTGGCACGGTCGGGCGCCGCCGGCGCGGCGAGGTCGCGGTACGCCGGCAGGGTGCCGTAGAGGAGTACGACCGGCCGGTCGTCGATCCGTACGGCCGCCGCACCGCGCTCGATCGTCGTGCCCACTGCCGGCAGCGCCGTCACCGTGCCTTTCAAGCGGCTGACCAGTTCCTGTTCCGGGCCGTGGCCGAGTTTGCCGGTCACCACCATCACGTCGGCCAGCGTCGTGCGGGTGATCGTGGTCGTCCCGGTCTCCGGCGTGGGCGCGGTGGCCGGGTCCGACGACCGTGCGACGGCCACCGCCGCGACCGCGACCAGTGCCGCGGCGCCGACCGCACCGGCGGCGAGGAGTGAGCGCCTCATCGGTTCTCGGGAAGGTTGTTGGCCGGGTCGTCGTACAGGTGCCGGCACTTCGCCACCGCGTCCCGGTATTCGGGGGTCGAGCGGTACGAAACGTCGGTCGGGCTCTGGACCACGCCGTTCTCGTCGGGGATCGGCTCGTCGATCCCGTGGCTGCGCATGCAGTCGAAGTAGGGCCGGGACCGTTCGATCTCCGCCTGGTCGATTCTGACCGGCCAGGTCGCCGGCAGGAACTGCTTGCACTTGTCGTGCGCCGCCATGCGCGCCAGCATGGTCTCGGCGGGAACCCCGGGCTTGATCGCGTGGGCCGTGACGAGCGGCTCGCCCTCCACCGGGTCGGGCGTCGCGGCCCCGTTCTCGGTGAGGCAGCGCGTGTAGCGCAGCGCCTTGTCGTAGTCGCTCTCCTTGGTCGCCGCCGACGGGCCCGCCGACCCGGAGGCCGACGGTTGTCGCGCGCTCGCCACCTCAGGTGCCGGTGGGGACGACGAGCACGCCGCGAGACCCAGGAACACAACCACGAAGACGACGGCGCGTCTCACCGTTCACTCCCGACTGAGTCGACGATCGCCACGTGCTCGACGGCCTGGCGGATCAGGATCCGCGGCGCCGGTTCGGTGGCCTGACTGGGCAGCGTGAGCCGGAGAATCGTCCGGTTCACGCCGAGATAGGCAAAGGTCGTCCGGTCGAAGATCAGCTCGGTCTCCGCATCGCGGCTGCGGGAGGCGAGCGCGACGCCCGAACGTCCGGTCACGTCGACGACGTCGCGCCGCACGGTGACGCCCGGGATCCGCCCGACCGCCGCGAACACCGCCGCCTGTACCGCCGGTGCGTGCTGGCTGAGGTACAGCACCCGGGCGGCGTTGTCGAACGCCTGGTCGTCGCTGCTGCCCGACCGGCGGAGGTAGGCGAGCATCGCGTCGGCGTCGACCGGCAGGCCGGCGCCGGGCTCGGACGCGCACGGCACCCGCCACTGCGGGACGGCGGTGCTCTGGTAGCCGTCCCGGCACCCGGCGACGGTCTCGTCGTGCCAGGCGGCCTGCGGCTGGTCGAGCGGGCGCCGGCGCACCAGGCCGTCGCGGGCGCCGTCCGCCGACCGCCACTCCCGCACCAGGAGCGGACCGTCGTCGGCCGCGGACGGCGCCTGCCCGCCGTGGACGGTCAGGTAGCGCACCACCGACTCGGTGTAGATGAACTGGTCCGGCCGGGCGGACACCGCCGGGGCGGCCGCCGCTCGCTCCGCCGCGAGCTGCGCCACCTCGGCCGTCGCCGGTGGCCGGTCACCGCCGGACCTGGTGAACGCCACCGGGACGGCGATGGCCACAGCGACCGCGGCCGTCGTGGCGCTGACCAGGGCCGGCCGCCACATGCGGGACCAGGACCGGCTCCGCTGGCGCGGCGCCCGGCCGGCCCGGGACAGCACCCGGTGCCGCAGGTCGGCCGGCAGCTGTCCGGCCGGGGGTTTGAGTTGCTCGCCGAGTTCGCGCAGCAGGCGCAGGTCGGGGTCCATCACACCTCACCGGTGGGATCGATGCCGCCCAGCGCGGCGCGAACCTTGCGCCGGGCGCGGTTCAGCCGGGACCGTACGGTACCCAGCGGGATGTCGAGTGCGGCGGCCACCTCGTCATAGCTGAAGTCGCACCAGGCGATGAGCAGCAGCACGTCACGGTCGCCGGCGGAGAGCCGGCCGAGCGCGGCGACGAGCGGGGCGCGGACGGCGGACGCGGTGACGCGGGCCGCGACACGCTCGGCGTGCCCGTCGACGGTGGACTCCGCCGAGGCCCGCAACAGCGCCCGGTAGTGCGTCTTCTCCGCCCGGAAGTGCCGGGCCAGCTTGCGGGTGAGGATGCCGAACAGCCATGGCCGGGCGTCGAGCCGCTCGGGATCGTACGAGTCACGCTGCGTGAAGGCGGCGAGGAACGTGTCGGCGACGACGTCTTCGGCGGTCTCCGCGCCGACCCTCTGGTAGGCGTACCGGTAGAGCTGCGCCGCGTAACGGTCGTAGAGGTCCGCGAACCGGCCCGGGTCCATGCGGGCAGCGCGCATCGACTCCGCGTCGACTCCCGTTTCAGCCCGGATCACGTTAGGTATTTCCACTTCCCCCGGTCCGGGTTCACGGCGTCTGTCCGGGCGCCGCCGTGGCAGCACCACGCACCGCCCTGACAGATCGTGCCGAGCCCGCTTGGCCGGCGATCCCGGCACGGAGTTCGGCATCGCTCATCACCAGATACACCAAGCCGCAGTCCTGCGGACCCGTCGCGCCGGGCTGGCACAGCGTGCACGGTTCACCGGGCCGGACCGGGCAACGCGGCTCCGGCCACCGCGATCGACGATCACTCACCCTTTCAGCATCGTCTCGACCATCGACGCCTGAGTAGAGGCGATGGTCTCTGCCCGGCAGGCCGAGGGCGATGCGGTCCTCGGGCCTGCGGACCGGCCGCCGCGGGCCGAACGGCTGGTCATCCGGATGGCGCCAGCCAGGCGGTTCGGCGTAGCCGCAATCTGAAGTTTCCCCGGACGCCGACCGTCAGGTGCGGCATGCCGGCGCCGTGCGGGTCGGGGCTGGTCAATGATCGCATTATTGAATCACTTGCCTCGATCTGACCCGAGCCCCGCGGCTTCGACGGACGTGCCGCGGCCAGTGCATCTAACGTGTACGCCGAATGAACAGTCACACTCGTTGTGAGTCCGCGTCCGGTTGTGCATATCGCGCACAGCGATCGGTGAAACTCAATGCTAGATACAGCGTGATCCACATGCTAATGTGCGCCCAACGACCGATCCCCTTGATCGCCTGTCGTCAATCTCATCATCGGGGGAGGTGAATCACATGCTCAGCTTCTCCGGCCAGATCGGCACCACGGCCACCGGCGGCCTGACCGTCACGGTCGCACCGGGTGCCTCCACCACCTGCGGCGGCGGCAACTGCTGCTGCACGAGCTGCTGCTCGTGGTAGTGGCCAACCCACATCACGCGCCCGAAACAGTGAAGGGAAACCAGCCATGCTCAGCTTCTCCGGCCAGATCGGCACCACGGCCACCGGCGGCCTGACCGTCACGGTCGCACCGGGTGCCTCCACCACCTGCGGCGGCGGCAACTGCTGCTGCTCCAGCTGCTGCTCCTGGTGATCCGGCCCTAGCCGGGTCACCCCCTGTCCGTACTCGTATCGGAGTGAGATGCCCTACCGCCGCACCAGGGAAGAAGTCGAGGAAGCGCTCAAGGACCACGACTACCTCCGGGCGGTCGGCAGCTTCGCGATGCAGCACACGATTGTGTCGATCTATTCGTCATCCACGGTCGTCCGGACTCCGGACTCTGTGGTGCGGGGTCGATGGGCGACCGGGGATGACGCCTTCGCCGGTGAGGAGCTCCTCCTCAACTACCGCACGGACAACGCCAGGCTGGGCTTCCAGATGGGCATCGGCCGGTTCTACGAGCCGGACGCGGTTCTGTCCTCCTGTCACGCCGACCTCGAGGAGGATCTGCGTGACGTCATCGAGCTGCCGGCCGCGAAACCGATCCGCACGGGCCTGACCGCCGTCGTCACCGAGCGGCGCAGCACCCGCGCGTTCACCGGCGAGCCGATCTCGATGACCGACCTCTCGGCGTTGCTGTTCCACTGCCAGGGCACCACCGGGAGCCTGCCCTACGGCAATCCCGCCGACCCGCACGGCGTGATCCGGCTGCGCACCGTCGCGTCGGGTGGCGGGCTCTATCCGGTGACGTTGTACGTCCACGCCTTCAACGTCGCGGGGCTCGCACCGGGCGCGTACGAATATCTGCCCTACGCCCACGGTCTCTCGCCGGTCGCGCCGCATCCACAGCTGTCCCCGGCGCACGTGCTGCGCTCGCCCGATCTGGACGTCGAGCGCAGCGGGTTCGCGCTGACGTTCGTCTACAACCTCTACGACAACTCGCGCAAGTACGGCGACGGCGGTGTGGTGTTCGGACTCATCGAAGTCGGCGCGATCCTGCAGAACCTGCACCTTGCCCGGACCGCTCTCGGCCTGGCCGGCTGCGACCAGGGCGGCTACGACAAGCAGATGATCGAGAAGATGCTGGATCTGGACGGCCTGACCAGCCACGTCGTGCACGTCACCATGGTCGGGCAGGGAGAGTAGTCAGTGAGCGCAGACGAGCACATGGTGGACGGCTACCTGCTGGCGAGCACGGCGCGGCTGGTCGAGGACGGCGCCGGCCGGTTCCGCATCCGCACCGGGGTGTGGAACTTCGAGGAAGCGGTGATCGACGTCAGCCGCGAATCCCCGGCGGTGGCGGCCACCGTCCGATCCGCGCTGCGCGCCGCGGCGACCGGGCCGGTACGTGTCGCCGACCATCTGGATCCGGGGCTGCTGCCGATCGAGTCGGCCAACATCGAGCGGCTCTTCGGGGACCTGGCGCAGGCCGGACTCTTTGTGCCGGCCCGGGACCGCGACAGCCAGGACGCGGTGACCGCGGCGCTGCTGGGCCGGATGATGTCGCCCTACCCCGGAGACGGTGAGCCGCCGAGCGGTGAGGTCGCCTTCCTGTCGGATTCCGCTGCGGCGACGGCGCAGGCCGAGCACCTCGCGGCGGGGATGCGACTGCGGCTGGCACCGCTCGCCCCGGAGGTGGCGGACCGTCTGTCGACCGTCGACCTCACCTCGCGTATCGACGGGCTGGCCACCGAGCAGGCCGTGGCCGACCTGGCGCCGGCGCTGACCGGTTCGGCGGCGCTGGTGACGTGCCTGCAGCGACCGTCGTTGCCGCTGCTACGCAACATCAACCGGGTGCTCGAGGGCCGCGACGTGCCCTGGGTGTGTGCGTTCATCGACGGGCCGTTCGTGTCCGTGGTGGGCATGAAGTCGCCGCACACCGGCTGCTTCGAGTGCTTCGAGCAGCGGGCGTTGGCGCGGCTGGAGGACCACGTGTCCTATCACGACTTCGCCCGCTCGCCGGTCGGCGCCGCGGCGCCGCGCGCCGCGGACGCGCCGATGATGAGCCTCCTGACCACGATGGCGCTGACCGAGGGCTACCTGCACGCGGCGGTGGGGGTGTCGCGGCTGTCGGGCCGGGCACTCAGCATGCATCTGCCCACGCTGGAGATCCAGACGCAGGATCTGCTGCGTATGCCCGCCTGCCCGGCCTGCGGCAAGGTGTCCCGCCAGCGCGTACGGGAGATCAACTTCAACAGCCGGGCGACCGTGGACCGAATCGTGGGCGGGGTGCTGCGGTGAGTAGCCTCGCGCACTACCCGCCGATGACGCGGCTGCTGCGGCGGTACCGGAGCCTGGGGGCGAACCAGACCGGCATCATGCCCGGGTTCTTCGTCGCCGTCGCTGACATCCCGGGCGAGCCTCGGATGCGGGCCATGACCGCGACCATGCCGCACTACCACCGTCTGATCATGAACGACCCGCACCTGCAGGTGCAGTACCACCTGAGCGGGTACGGCCTCTACCAGGAAGAGGCCATGATCAAGATGATGGGGGAGAGCGTCGAGCGGTACGCCGCGATGGTCGCCATCCGCCTGTTCGACCAGGATTTCCGGTACGCCTCGCGTCGTGAACTGTCGCGTGAGGGCGACTGCCTCCCGCTGGAGTACCTGGGCATCCTCAGCCCCGAACAGCAGCGCATCCTCAGCTCGCGGCTCCACCGGTACGCCGACCGGCCGCCCACCGAGGACGACGTCATCGCCTGGGTGCGCTGCCCGGCGCTGACCCGGCCGGGGGAGGACCTGTGGGTTCCGGCGCAGCTGTTCTTCCTCGGCTTCACCACCTCCGCCACGCACGGCGACCTGCTGTTCACCCCGTCCTTCTCCACCGGCACGGCTGCGCACGTGAGCCTGGAGAACGCGCTGCGCAACGCGCTGATCGAGGCCGTGCAGATCGACTCGTTCATCCTCAACTGGTACACCCCGAATCCGTGCCCGCAGGTGGTCATCGACGACGACGACGCGCTGCGGGTGCTGGCCACGATGCGGCTCGGGCCGGACTCCGACTACCGGGTCAGGGCGATCCAGCTGACCCGGCCCGACCTGCCGCTGCCGACCATCGGCGTGTACATGGACCGCAGGACCGACGCGCTGCCGATGCTCAGCTTCGGGGTGCAGGGCGACGCCGACCCGAGGTCCGCGTTGCTGCGCGGGGCGATGGAAAGCGCGGCCATCCTCGGCCTGGGCATGTACAGCGCCATCTTCGACACGACCGCGGTGCACGCGGCGACGAACTCCTCGCCGTACCTGGACCTCGACTCCAACGTGCTGTTCTACGCCGGCCCGCAGGACGCGGACCACAAGCGCGCCATCGTCGCCGACCGGTTCAGCGGGTCCGTGAAGCTCTCGGAGATCGCCCCGCTGTCCGGGCCGTCGACGCTCGACTCGCTGATCGCGATGGTGGCCGGGGTGAGCCGCTGGGCGACCTATCTCGACATCACGCCGCCGGAACTGGCCGACACCGACTGGAAGGTGGTCCGCGTCCTCATCCCCGAACTGCTCAGCATGTGCCTGCCGGGGATGCCGCCCAAAGCCCATCCGCGCATGCTCGCGCACGGCGGAGTGACGAATGACCACCCGCACCCTCTGCCTTAGCGTGCTGGTCCTGCTCTGCGCGGCGTTCCCGGCGCAGGCGTTCCGGCTGACCCTCTCCGGCGTCCTCAGCGGCACCGGTATACCCGGCTGGGCGCCGCGCCGCCTCGACCGCGCCGTGACCGGGCAGTTGATGTTCGCCGCAGCGTTGATCGCGACGGCGGCGCTGGTCGCCACGCTCGCGCCGATGCGATGGGAGTTCTCCTCGCCCGTCGACTGGCGCTGGTACGCCGCCGCGGTGGCGTTCGGGTGCCTCGCCCCGGTGCTCGAGTGGGCCGCCGGGGCGGCGCTGCTGGCGATCCGGCACCGGCGGCTGGCCGGCATCGCGCTGCACCGTCTCGTGGCGGGCGGGTCGGTCTGGGTGGTGCTCGCCTCGGTCGGTGTCGCCGCCGCGGAGGAGGTGCTGTTCCGGGGCGTGGGACTGCACCTGCTGGATCAGGTCCTGGGCTGGCCGGCCGCGGCGGCACTCGTGGTCACCGCCATCGTGTACGGCCTCAACCACCTGTACTTCGGCGCCGTGACCGTCGCGCAGAAGACCATCACCGGCGTCGGCTTCGGCCTGCTCTACCTGCTCGGCGGCCACAACGTGCTGGTCCCGCTGGTGGCGCACGCGGTGCAGAACGTCGTCGTGCTCACCGTGCTGCCGCGCAAGGAGGCGCCGTGACCCGCGACGCGGCGGCATTCGCCGCCATCGCCACCGTCGCCACCGCGGTCTGGCTCGCCCTGTACCGCTTGCCCTTCCGGCGCAACCGTACCCGCCAGCGTGTCCGCATGGCGGTCGCGGGCCGGACCGGGCTGCCCGGCAGATACGTGTTCCCGATCCTGGGCACCCTGATCTACCTGGCCGGTGGCGCCCTGGCATCGGTTGTCGTCCTCTACGCCGGCGACCTCAGCCTGGCCGGCCTGATCGTCTGGCACGTCACCCCGCACGGCGTCGGCCTGCTGCTGCTCACCGCCGTCGGCGCCAGTGCGCTGACCGCGTTCGCGATGTCCACCCTGTACACCGTGCGACCCCGCATCGACGTGCCCGGCGCGGTCACCGGCGTCCGCTGGATCACCGAGATCCTGGCGCTGCCCCGGCTGTGGCGCTACGCCGTTCCGGCGACCAGCGCCGCCGTCGAGGAGTTCTTCTTCCGCGGCGTCTTCCTCGGCGGCCTGCTGACCACCGGTACACCGGTCTGGGCAGCGATCGCGATCAGCGGTGCGGTCTTTACCGTCGGCCAGGTACTGCTCACCGAGACGGCCCTGCAGGCCACCGTGCTCGCACTGTCCAGTGTGGTGCTCGCGGTGGTGTGCGGGTTGCTGGTGGCCGTCGAAGGCAGCGTTCTTCCGGCGATCGCGGTGCACGCCTCGTTCGCCGCGTACTACACCCAGACCAGCGCGCGCCGGGCCGTTCCCGTCGCGGCTGCAGTGCCCCGATGAGGAGGCCCGACAACGGTGAGCCAACAAGTATCCGGACCATTTGTCGACGCCCGCGACGTCACCGTCCGCTACGGTGATCTGACCGCCGTCGACAAGGTCGACCTGAGCGCCGCCGAAGGCCAGGTCGTCGGTCTGATCGGCCCCAACGGCTCCGGCAAGACCTCGTTGCTGGAGTGCGTCGAAGGGCTGCGGAAGCCGGCGACGGGCACGATCCGCGTCGGCGGCTTCGACCCCGCCGCCGACCGCACCCGGATGACCCGCATCGCCGGCGTCCAGCTCCAGCAGCTCGTTTATCCGCCCCGCGCCACCGTCGAGGAGATGTGCCGGCTCTTCGCGTCGTTCTACCCCGGCCCGGCAGACCACCGCGAACTGCTCGACCGGTTCGGCCTGACCGAGCAGCGGCGCAGTCAGGTCGTCAAGTTGTCCGGCGGCCAGCAGCAGCGTCTGTCGCTGGTCCTGGCGTTGCTGAACGACCCGCAGGTGGTCTTCCTCGACGAGCTCACCAACGGACTGGACCCCGCGGCCCGGCGCGTGGTGTGGGACGAGCTGCGCCGCCGCAACGACGAGGGCCTCACCGTCGTGATCACCTCGCACCACATGGAGGAGGTCGAGTACCTCTGCGACCGGGTCAACGTGCTCCTCAAAGGCCGCATCGTCGCCACCGGCACGCCCAGCGACCTGATCCGCGAGCACGCCGGCGACACGGCCCGGCTCGTGCTCGACGGCTCCGGTGGCAATCGCGAGCTGCGCGACAGCCTCACCGCGCTGGGGACCGGCGTGCGGGTGCAACAGGCCGGGCAGCGGCTGCTCCTCGACGTGCAGCCGGCACGGCGGGCGGAGGTCAACCGCGTGCTGGCCGACCACGGCTGCACCCCGCGGGAACTGCCGCCCTCCCTCGACGACGCCTATCTGAACCTGACCGGACAGGCCGCCGGGCCGGCCTCGAGCGAAGCGGACAACGTGAATGTTTCCTAGCGTGCTGGCGTTCGAGTCGAAGCGGATGCTGCGCAACTTCCCGCCGCTGTTCTTCGGCCTCGTGTTCCCGGTCATGGTGCTCGGCATCTTCGGCGGCATCTACGGCAACGAACCGTCCGACCTCTGGGACGGCCTGGGCACCGTCGACGTGTCGGTGCCCGCCTATGTCGGCCTCGTCCTCGCCGTCGCCGGGCTGATGAGCTTCCCGCTCGGCATGGTTGAGTACCGCTCCCGCGGGTTCCTGCGCCGGCTCCGCGCCACCCCCGCCCGGCCCACCGTGTTCCTCACCGCACAACTGCTGGTCAACATCGTCATCTGCGTGCTGGGCGTCGCGCTGCTCGTCGTCGTCGGCGCATTCGTGTTCGGGCTGCACGCACCGGCCCGGCCACTCGCGTTCGCCGGTATCGCGCTGCTGTCCGGCGCCGCCATGTTCGGTATCGGCCTGCTCATCGCCTCGATCGCCCGCAGCGAGCAGACGGCGCTGGTCATCGCCAACCTGGTCTACTTCCCGATGATCTTCCTCACCGGGGCCACCGTCCCGCTCGAGCTGATGCCCGACTGGATGCGGAAGATCAGTGACGCTCTACCGCTGACCTACGCGATCGAGTCACTGCAATGGGCCTGGCTCGACCGCGGCGACTCGATCGGCGTCGCCCTCACGGTGCTGGGCGGCACCATCGTGATCTGCGCCGCCGGCGCCGCCAGGCTGTTCCGTTGGGAGTGAACCCCCTCGTCGACCGGGCCGTACAGGCCACCGCATACGCCGCGGCGGCCTGCCGGGCCGCGGAGAGCCGCCGTCCCCGCCCGCGGCTGTCGGACCCGCTCGCCGAACTGTTCACGCCCAGCGGGGCCGCCGCACAGGTCGCGAGGCTCGCCGACGCCGGGCTTGACGAGGTTGTCGGCCGTACCGTCCTCATCGACCGGATGCTCGCCGAGGCGCTGGACCGGTGGCCGGGGGCCGCGGTGGTGAACCTCGGCGCCGGCTTCTGCACGCGGCCGTACCGGATGCGGCTGCCCGGCTGTCGGGAGACGGTCGAGGCCGACGACCCGGCCGTCATCGAGCTCAAGAGCCGCGCCCTGCACGGCCGGCAGCCCACCTGTCCGGTACGCCGGGTCGGCCTCGACGTCCGTGACGAAACCGCGGTGACCGCCGTGGTGGACGAGGCGGGACGATCCGGCGACGTCATCGTGGTCACCGAGGGCCTGCTGGTGTACCTGCCGACCGGGGCGGTCACCGCGCTGGCCGCCACGCTCACGAGCCGGACCGCCGTCGTCCACTGGCTCGCCGATATCGTCAGCGAGGGCTCCGCCCGGCAGATGCGGACCATCGCCGGGCGCGTCCCCGGCGGGCTGTCGCTCTTCGGGCTGGATTCACTGGCCCCCCTGGAGGAACCTGGCTGGCAGGTGGTGGGCTATCGGGCCCTGCCGGTGTCGCGCCTCCGGTACGGCCCGGCTCCCGGCGTCACCAGCCGTGCGCTCGTCGACGGTGTGGTCGCCCTCGACCGGGCAGGCTTCCGCAGGACCGTGTCCGGGTAGGTCCGGACCGTGCGGCGCTGGTCATCCGGCGGTGTGGCGCGCCGCTGTTAGCGTTGCCGCGGTGCAGACCTATGGCTCGGACGCGTTCCGTTCCCTGACCCGCTCGACCCGGTCGACGTTCGCCGCCGACGGTCGCACGCTGCTGCTCTGCGGTGTGTTGTCGGGCCCCACCGACGTCCTGCAGGCCATGGACGTCGAGACAGGCGCGGTCGTGGGCGGGGACCGGGTCATCGGTTTCGTGCCGGTCGGCGACCTCGTCGTGGCCGCGCTCACCGACAACCCGTCGACGCTCGGCGTGTACCGCGTCCGTGATCTGGCACCGGTGCGTACCGTGCCGGTCGGTGTGCCGGTCGACGACCGAGGTTGGCGCTGCCTGGTTGCCGGTGGCGGCAGGGTGGCGATCCGGTGCGGCGAGCCCGCCACGGTCGTGGTGCTCGACACCGACACCTGGCAGGCCCGGCACGTCGACCTGCCGTCGCGGCCTACCGACATGGCGGTCGGCGACGACGGTGCCCTGGTCGCCGTGGGTACCGCGCAGGGCAGGACCGGACGGGTGGTGGTCGTCGACGCCGTAGCCGGCACTGTCCGGCACGTCCTGACCGGCCCGCGCAAGGCGGTGGGCTCGGTCGCGGTGCGCGGTGATCTCGTGGTGGCGAGCGCCGGCAACCAGGTCCTCGCCTGGACGCTGCCACCCGCGCCGGCGCCCGGAACCCGACGCTCGGCGGCCGCGCCGAAGGCGCGACTGCTCCACACCGTCGAGAACGTCGAGGCCACCGTTGTCGGCCTCACACCCGGCGGCCTCGTCCTCGTCCACGGCCGCAGCGTGATCGCCGCCGTCGACCCGGTGGCAGGGCAGGTGGTGTGGTCCGCGGACTCGACCAACTGGTCGCGCCTCGCCGGAGACCGGCTGATCTGCACGCGGTACGGGGAGGTCTGCGAGCGGGACCCGGAGTCCGGCACGGTCCGCCGGACCTGGCCCGTGTGGCGTTCGGTGGGCATCGCCGGTGTCACGCCGCAACTCGTGGCGGTCGGCACGGGCGCGCGCGTCGAACCGCTGGCGAAGCAGGGCGGCGCACCCGACCACCCGGCCGGCCACGACAGCCCGGTGCACGACGTCTCCTTCGACGGCGAGCGGTTCGCCACGGCCGCACGCGACCGCTGGGTGTTCGTGTGGTCCCGCGGTCAGGCCGACCCGGTCGCCGTCATCGACGGGTCCGATCAGAGCCGACCGAGCCGGGCGGTCCACCTCACCGGCGACGAGCTCTACACCAGCTACGGCGGCAGCGTCCAGCGGTGGTCGCTCGACGGTTCGGCGCGGACCGCCGCCCTGTCGGCCGAGAGCGGGTGGCTTCAGTCGAGAGGCGACGTGACGCTGATCCGGCCCCTTCCCGGCAGCGGCCTGGTGCTGGTGGCAACAGAGGCGCCGCGGCGGGGCCTCGGTGGTCTGCACCTGCTCGACGCCACCACGTTGTCCACTGTGGACAGCTCAGCGCTGGACTGGACCCTCTACGCCGCCGACCCGCTCGACGAGCACCGGCTGCTGCTGCGCGGCGACCGCTACACCGTCGAGTACAACACCGTCGCGCGCCGCCGCGTCGCCCAGAAGGCCTACACCGGTCGGTACTACGCCCGTATCCATCACCTGTACCCGGACCGGTCCCTGCTCGTGGAGGCGCGTTCGTACCCGAACGATCGGGACCCGTCGTGCCGGGGCTGGCTCGCCGTGACCGACCTGACCGACGGCACCGTCCGGCACGACCGCATCGAGACGGAGGAGTTCACCGGACGCGGTGACCTGTCCGCGGCCGGCATGTTCGTGACCCCCCACCCCGACGCGATCCGCCTGTGGGACCTCGACGCGGGCAAGGTGGTGCACGAACTGCCGGCCCCACCGTTGATCAACGGGGTGTGGTGGTTCCCGGACGGCGAGACACTGCTCGTCAGCACCGACACCGGCGCGCTCCACGAGGTGGCCGGCCCCCACCTGCGTGCGGACGGCCGGCTGCCGTAGCCGCGGTGTCGAACACAGATGATGACGAGCACTGGGCTGTTTCAGCTGTTCAGGCAGCAACGGACGAAGTCGTGGACGACCGGATCGGCGTCGGCGGACGGCGTCCATGCGACGCCGATCCGCGTAGGGCTGACGCCGGTGACCGGGCGGTAGGCCACGCCGGGGCGTGCGTAGAAGCGGGCGGCGGAGGCGGGCGCCAGCGCGATGCCGTATCCGTTCGCGATCGCGTTGAGCCATTCGTCGGGCTGGTCGGTGACTGCGCCGATCCGGACCTGATGGCCGTCGCGTGCGTCGATGGCCAACCAGTAGTCACGCCACGAGCCGGTCTCGGATCGTGCGGCGACGAACGGTTCGTCCCAGAGTTCCCGGAAGGAGATCTGGTCGCGGCCGGCAAGGGGGTGGGTGCTGGGAAGCGCGACCCATCGGGGCTCGGTGGCCAGCGCCTCGACCCGCATCCGGTCCTGCCCGGGAAACGGTAACCGGAGCAGGGCCACGTCGACCTCGCCGTCGGCGAGCCCGGCGGACGGGTCCGACCAATTGGCCTGACGCATCCCGACGCGCCAGCCAGGTCGACGATCGGTGAATGCCTTGACGATCCGTGCGGTCGCCTCGTTCGCGGCGCTGGCGAGGAACCCGACCCTCAGCACACGGGTGACCTGACTGGCTGCGGTCCTGGTCTCCCGCGCCGCATCGTCCAGAGCCGCGAGCAACGCCGGCGCCCGCAGCGCCAGTGCCCGGCCCGGTTCGGTCAGGGCCATGCCGGCCCGGGACCGCACGAACAACTGGGCGCCCATCAATGTCTCAAGGTGTTTGATCTGCTTGGTGAGCGCGGGTTGGGTCACAAAGAGCCGGTGCGCGGCACGGGTGAGATTGCCTTCGTCCGCGACCGCCACGAAGTACCGCAGCAACCGCGTGTCGACGTCCATGCCGACAGGTTATCGACAACGGCATTGGAACAACGCCCGGCAGTTCGGCCAGGCTTGAGGCAGCGCGGGTACCGCTCGCGAGGCCCAACACCGAGAAGGAGACGCCATGGCGTTGCTGATGATTCGCTACCAGATCGCCGACGAAGGTATCGCCGACGTTGTCGAGGCGGTCGAGAACGCCTTCGCCGCCGTCGCGGAGGCGCAACCGGACGGCATCCGGTACCTCTACCTGCACGCGGCCGACACCTCGGAGTTCATCGCCCTGCTCGAGTTGGCCGACGGTGTGGAAAATCCCCTTCCCGGCATCGCAGCGGCCCGGCACCTCCAAGCGACCGTGGCCAAGTGGTCCGTGGGCGCGGCACCGACACCGCGACCACTGGCGGTCCTCGGCGCCTACCGCGCCTTCGGCTGAGACGGGACAGCGTGCACACCGTAGGCGTCGTCGTCACCGTTACAGCGATCATCGCCAACGCGGTGATCGCCGTTGCCGACTTGGCAGGCGCGCGATTCGTCCTCGCCAACGCGGCTGAAGTCGGTGTCCCCCGGTCCTGGCTGCCGCTGCTCGGAACCCTCAAGGCGGCCGGAGCGGCCGGACTTGTGCTCGCGTTGCTCGGCGCCAGCCTCATCGGCGTCGCCGCTGCGACCGGTTTGGTGCTGTTCTTCATCGGAGCCCTTGCCGCGCATGTCCGCGCCGGTGTGTACCGCAACATCGCAATCCCCGGCGCCTTCCTGGCGCTCGCAGCGGCCTGCCTCGGCATCCTCCTCACACAATGAACACGTCCCGGCGCGGCCTGAGGAAAAGCGGTCACGGCCGCAGGACGATCTTGCCCTGGGTGTGGCCCTGCTCCAGCTGCTCGAACGCCGCGCGGACATCGTCGAGCCGGAACACCCCGGCAATCGGCACGTCCAGGTCGCCGGAGGCGGCCAGCGCGGCGAGTTCGGCCAGGACCGCCGCGTTCCTCGCGCTCTCGGTGCCCTCGGCCTTCACCCCGTACTCCTGCGCGGCGGGGAAGTCGACGATCGTATCGATACGCTCCGGCGCCACGCCCAGCTCGATCGCCAGCTGCACGTAACCGTCGCCGTGGGTGTCGATGAACGCGTCGACCGCTGTCTCACGCAGCCGGTCGGCCAGGCCCGCACCGTAGTCGACGGGCGTGACCGCGTGCGCGGCCAGCCAGTCGCGGTTGCCCGGACCGGCGATGCCGATCACCTCAGCCCCCGCCCGCCGGGCCAACTGGACGGCCATGGAGCCCACGCCACCTGCGGCGCCCGACACCGCAACCGTCTCGCCCGGCCTCGGCGACACCGCGCGCACCGCGGCATAGGCGGTGGTCCCGGCGACGCCCAACGACCCGCCGGCCTCCCAGGACACGTTCGCAGGCTTCGCCGTCAGATTCTGCGCCGGCACGACCGCATACTCGGCGTGGCTGGAACGCTCGTCGGTGAAGCCGATGACCTCGTCACCGGGAACGACTCCCCGGACCCCCGGGCCGGTCTTCGTCACGATCCCGGACAGGTCGGTGCCCTCACCCGACGGGAAGGTGGCCGGCCAGATCGCCTGCAACGATCCGTCCCGGATCTTCGCCTCACCGGGGTTGATCGACGCGGCCTTCACCTCGACCAACACCTGCCCCCGGCTCGGTTCAGGGACCGGTACGTCGGCCACCTGGAGAACGTCGACGCCGCCGTACTCGTCGAACCGCACCGCCTTCATGCCCGACTCCTTCCACTCGGCTGGAACTCGCCCGCGGTGATGTGCTCCTCCAAGTGTGCGGCGGTGGGCCGGCACGACGTTCACCCGAACGGGCCAGGCGGTCCGCGCGCCGGTCAGATGCCGCCGGAGACGGTGACATCGGCGCCGGTGACGTACGACGCCGCCGGCGAGACCAGCCACGACACGGTGTCGGCGATCTCGTCGGGTCGGCCCACACGACCGAGCGGGGTGGTCGCGGCGGCCTGCTTCGCACCCGGGGTCTCCGCCGACATCGCCGTGTCGATGACGCCCGGCGAGACGCTGTTGACCCGGATCCCTTCGGGGGCGACCTCGTTCGACAGGCCACGGCTGAACGTCACCATGGCGCCCTTGGTGGCCTCGTACGGCACGTATCCTGGTATGCCGGGGGGCGCCTGGGCGGCGATCGAGGCGATGTTGACGATGGAGCCCCCGGTGCCGCCGTGCGCGGTGGACATCGCCTGCACGGCGTGCTTGGCGCAGAGCATGGGGCCCACGACGTTGACCCGCATCAGCCGGGTCAGCTTGTCGGCGTCCTGCTCGTCGATGCGTGCCTGACCGCCGGTCGTCCCGGCGTTGTTGACCAGTGCGGCCAACGGCCCCATCTCTTGTTGCGTCCGGTCGAACAGGTCCGCGACGTCGCCCGGTACCGCCACGTCCGCGCGCACGGCGATGGCCCGGCCGCCGTGCCCGTGGATGTCGGAGACCACCGACTCGGCGCCCGCCGCGTCCGCCGCGTAGTTGACCACCACGCCGTACCCGTCCTCGGCCAGCTTTCGGGCGATCGCGGCGCCGATACCCCGGCTCGCACCGGTGACGATCACCGCGCCCTTGCCCTGCTCAGTTCCCATCATCTCGTCGACCTCCCGTCAGGGTGACCAGCCTCGCCGAGAACTACCCACAGGGGCCAGGACGAACCCAGCGCGGTCCCTGATCGACACGACCGACCGGACGGTCCGCGCAGGCGAGCCGGTGCGACGTCCACAGTGGACAAACCGATGCCCGGGATCCGGGCCTACGTGCCGCCTGATTGCGCCGGTCCGCCCATCAGTGCCCGCCATTCGTGCTGGAGCACTGCGTAGACGTACTCCTCGCGCCAGGCGCCCTTGACGATCGTGTTGTCGATGAAGTGTGCCTCACGGCGCATCCCCAGCCGTCCGCGGTGAACGGTCGCAGGAGCAGGCGGGCGGTGGTGATGGGGAAGTCCGGCCGCGGCACGACCAGATCCTAGGTAGCTCAGATACTCTTGCGCAAGAGTTATTGCACAAGAGGCATTGTGCATGTCATGGTGGAGGGCATGATCGACGCTGAAGGCCGCCAGGTGACCGACTCCCGGGTGCTCGCCGCGATGTCACACCCGCTGCGCCGCCGGCTGATGGACGTCCTCAAGGTGTACGGTCCGGCCACCGCGAGCGTCCTCGCTCAGCGGACGGATCAGGCGGTGGCCAACATCAGTCATCACCTGAAGGTGCTGGCTGCCGCCGACCTGATCGTGGAGGCGGGGGAACTCGCCAAGGACCGCCGTGAGCGGTGGTGGCGGTTGGCCTCGTCGAGCTTGCGCTGGGCGGCCGGCGACTTCGACGACGACCCGGCCCGGCAGGCGGTGGCCGACGCGGCGGTCTCGCTCAACCTCGACCGGCACGTCAGCCTGGCCCGAGCCTGGTATGCGACCAGGGAGGAACGTCCGGCATGGAACGGCGCGGCGTTCTCCGCCGACAAGTGGCTGCACCTGACGCCGGCTGAGCTCGGTGAGGTGGAGCGGGAGATTCTGGGTGTGCTGGAGCGGTGGTCCCGCCGGGGTGTGCCCGACGACGGGCAGACCCGAGAGCCGGTGTTCCTGTTTGTCCACGGTGTGCCGGCACAGCCGTGACGGCTGCCGGCCTCGCGCCGCCGCACGCGCCCGGCACCCGGCGGCGGCCGGGCGGTCTGTTCTGGCATCGGGACTTCCGGCTGCTCTGGATCGGCCAGACCACCAGCAAACTGGGCAGCAGCGTGACCAGCGTCGCCCTGCCGCTCGTCGCGGTCGCCACGCTCGACGCGAGCACCTTCCGGGTGGCGCTGCTGTCCGCGGCGGCGTGGCTGCCCTGGCTGCTCGTCGGCCTGCCGGTCGGCGCCTGGGTGGACCGCCTGCCGCGTCGGCCGGTGATGCTCGCCTGTGATCTGGCCGCCCTGCTGCTGTTCCTCAGCGTTCCGGTCGCCGCCTGGCTGGGCCGGCTGACCTACGGTCACCTGCTGGCCGTCGCGCTCGGCGCGGGAACCGCAAGCGTCTTCTTCCAGACGGCCTACCAGGTCTATCTGCCGTCGCTGCTGCATCGCGACGAGGTGGCCGAGGGCAACGCCAAGGTGCAGGCCACTGAGGCCGCCGCCCAGGTCGGCGGTCCAGGTGTGGCCGGTCTGATCACCCAGCTCGCCGGTGCGGCCAATGCGCTTCTCGTCGACGTGGCGAGTTTCCTCGCCTCGGCGTTGTGCCTGCTGTCGATCAGGTCCCGCGAAACCCGCCCGAAGCGCGCGCGGCATGACAGCACCCTGCGCCAGGACATCGGCGAAGGCATCCGGTTCGTGGCCCGGGACCCCTACCTGCGGGTGCTCACGGTGTTCGGCGCGATCAGCAACATCGGACTGATCGGGCACCAAGCGATCCTGGTCGTCTTCCTGGTCCGCGAGGTCGGGGTGAGCCCGGGCGCGGCCGGGGGCCTGACCGCCGCGACCGGCCTCGGCGCGGTGCTCGGCGCCTCCTCGGCCACCGCTCTGGCCCGTCGCTTCGGGTCGGCCCGCAGCCTGGTCGCCGCCGAACTCGGCGCGGCGCCGTTCGGGCTGCTGATCCCGCTCACCACGCCGCGCGCCGGGCTGGCGCTGACGGTCATCGGCGGGTTCGTCATCGGCGCCGGGGTCGCGGTGGGCAACGTGCTCAAGGGCGGCTTCCGGCAGACGTACACACCGCACGGCCTGCTCGGCCGGGTCACCGTGAGCATGCAACTCGTCAACTACGGCACCATCCCTCTCGGCGCTCTGCTCGGCGGGGCGCTCGGCACCGCGCTCGGCGTGCGGCCGGCGATGTGGATCCTCACGAGCGGACTGGCCCTCACGGGACTGGTCCTGCTCGTCGGGCCACTCCATCAGCACCGGGACCTGCCGGACCGGCCGGCGTCCCGGGTGCCGCCGGGCGGTCCACGCAGTGAGGCGGCGCCGCCCGCCGACGTGCCGGGTGAGACAGTGGCACCATGAGCAGCACACCGGTCTGGTCGCGTCCGGAGCCGGCGCGAAGGCCCAGGCTCACCCGGGCGGACGTCGTGGCGGCGGGTTTGCGCATCGCTGACGCCGAAGGGCTCGACGCGGTGTCGATCCGGCGGGTGGCGGCGGAGCTCGGCGCCCGGCCGATGACGCTCTACAGCCACATCGAGCGGAAGGACGACCTGCTCGACCTGATGTTCGACGAGCTCGCCGGCGCGGTCGTGGCGGGCGACCCGCTGCCGCCGGGCTGGCGCGACGCGCTCATCGTCATCGCCACCCGCAAGCGCCGGCTCTGCCTCGCCCATCCGTGGGCGGTGACGTTGTACGCGCGGCGGCCGCGGATCGGCCCGAACAGCGTGCTGCAACTGGAGCGATCCGTCGTCGCGCTCCACTCGCTGACCACCGATCCGGCGCAAGCGGTGCGGATCGTCAACGCCGTCGACGACTACACGATGGGGCACGTGACCCGGCAGCTCACCTACGACGCGGGCGGCTCCGCGGACTGGAGCGAGGCGATGCGGCCCTACCTGTCGAGTCTTGCCGACACCGGCTCCTACCCGGTGCTGGCACCGTTGCTCAAGGAACCGGTGGGGGAGGACTCCGACGACACGTTCATGACCGGCCTGGAGTGGCTGCTCGACGGCATCGAGGTAGCGCTGGCCGCGCGCCGCTGAGCTCCGTGCGGCGGCACGACGAGGTCCAGCGGCGGCAGTGGGAACCCGCCGGACGGCGGCGGCAGCACGACGCGGCGCCGGGCGCTGCGCCGCCCCGCCACGACCAGGGCGGCGATCAGCACCGCCGCGGCGGCGCCCAGCACGGTCCAGCGCACGGCCGGGCCGGCACCACTGACCCGGATGCCGGCCACGAGCAGGATCCAGACGAGGCTGCCCGGGAGCAGCACCTTCCAGCTGAACCGCATGTACTGGTCGTAGCGCAACCGGGGCAGCGTGCCGCGAAGCCAGACGAACACGGCCACGAGCACCAGGACCTTGGCGACGAACCACAGCAGTGGCCAGTAGCCCTGGTTGAGCGCGCCGTCGCCGACCGCTGACAAGGGCCACGGTGCGCGCCAGCCGCCGAGGAACAGGGTGGTGGCCAGGGCGCAGACGGTGATCACGTTGATGTACTCGGCGAGGAACAGCAGCATGAACTTGACCGAGGAGTATTCCGTGTGGAAGCCGCCGACGAGCTCGGACTCCGCTTCCGCGAGATCGAACGGGGCACGGTTGGTCTCTCCGACACTCGCGATGAAGTACGTCAGAAAGCTCGGGAGCAGCACGAGCGCGAACCAGCCGTCGTGAGCCTGTGCGGCCACGATCTCCGACGTGCGCAACGAGCCGCTCGCCAGCAGCACGCCGACGATCGACAGGCCGAGGACGACCTCGTAGGAGATCATCTGCGCGGCCGAGCGCAGCGCGCCGAACAACGGATATGACGAGCCGGACGCCCAGCCCGCGAGGACCACGCCGTAGACACCGACCGACGTGCACGCCAGTGCCACCAGCACACCGATGGGCGGGTCGGCCAGTTGCAACGCGGTCCGCTCGCCGAACACGCCGACCACAGGGCCGAACGGGATGATCGAGAAGGCGGTGAACGCGCAGACGACGGAGATCACCGGCGCCGCGACGTAGACGATCCGGTCCGCGGCGGCGGGCCGGATGTCCTCCTTGAAGATGAGCTTGAGGCCGTCGGCGAGCGACTGCAGCCAGCCTCCGGGCCCGGCGCGGTTCGGTCCCGGGCGGACCTGCATCCGCGCGACGAGCTTCCGCTCGAACACGATGACGAAGATCGTCATCAGGTTGAGGAACACGAACACCACGGCGATCTTGGCGAGCACCAGCCACCAAGGATCCGCCATGTCGACACCGCTGGACTGCTGCTGCATGTCGTACACTGTATCGCTAAGCGATACGATGTACGAGATGCGGGCGGCGGCCGTGGACACATGTGAGGTCAGGGCTGGTGCGGGGTGCTGGTCATGCCCGGCGGGCGGTGGCGACGGCGGGGAGGATGAGCAGGGCGAGGATGCCGCCGACGAGGGCGAGGGCGGGATAGCTGGTGGCGGCGACGAGCAGTCCGGAGCCCATGCCGCCGGTGGTGCCGGCGACGGCGATCGCGACGTCGACGGCGCCCTGGGTCTTGGCGCGGGTGGCCAGCGGGACGGCGTCGGTGATGAGGGTGGTGCCGGAGACGAGGCCGAGGTTCCAGCCGATGCCGAGCAGGATGAGGGCGATGGCGCGGGCGCGGTGCGCGGGGTCGGCGAGGTCGGCGCCGGCGTAGCGGGCCTGGAGGTTGGTGGCGGTGCCGGCGCCGTAGACGAACAGGGCGACGAACAGCAGGGCCGGGGTGTCGGTGACGGCGGCGGTGACGACGCCGACGCTGCCGATGGCGCCGGTGAGGAAGCCGGCGGTCAGGCCCGGGCGGCGGCCGCGGGCGGCCGCTGTCCTGACCGCCGGGTCCGGACTGCTCGCCGCCCGCTGGATCGGCGACCGCCCATCCGGCTGAAGCCATCACAAACCGGCCGCGTCGATGCGACCGACCGGCACCGGAGTGCGACCCGGGAAGGTGGTCAGCCCCTGCCCGCCGTGAGCGCCGGTTCCAGGTCGGCGACCTTGGTGACGGCGGCCTGGGCGGGGAAGATCCGGTCGATGAGGAAGGTGTGCACCTCCGGGTCGGGATCGGCGCAGCCGTCGGCGAGCACCACCACCCGGTAGTCGCGGTCGGCGGCGTCCCGCACCGTCGAGAGCACCACCCCGCTGGTGCTGAAGCCGGCCAGCACGAGCGTGTCGACGCCGCGCTCCTGCAGCTGCTGGTGCAGGTCGGTGGTTGAGAACGCGCCGACGCGGGACTTGCGGACCAGGACGTCACCCGGCAGCGGCGCGAGTTCGCTGTGCACCTGGGTCCCGGGGGCGTCGGCGTGGAGGGCGGGCCCCAGCTGCCGCGCTCTCGCCGCGAAACGGCTGTGTTCCGGCACCCGTTCGTAGTCTTCGTCGGTGAATCCGACCCGGACGTAGCCGACGTGGCCGCCGTGGCGGCGAACCACGTCGAGTGCGGTCCGGACGCGGTCCAGCTGGGCGACGGCGTCCGGGATCCGGGCGGCGAGGACGGGTTGGTAGTCCATGACCAGCAGCGCGGTGCGGGCCGGGTCGAGGGTCAGGGTCATGTGTGCTCCCTTGCGAGGATCCTGCCGGGCTGATCGAGTCCCGGGTCGTGCCCCGACGCGACGGAGTCCGCGGTCCAGCACGGTGAGGACGAGCAGCGCGGCGGCGCAGGCGAGCAGGACCCAGGCGAGCGCGTGCATCCCGGCGGTGTCGGCGCGGGGTCCGAAGAAGGCGCCGGTGGCTGCGGAGGCGCCGATGGCACCGAGGTACATGAAGGTGCGCAGCAGTCCGGCGGACGAGGCGATCCTTGCCGCGTCGGCCTGGTGGTAGACGGCGTTCTGGTTGCCCAGGGTGAGCAGTCCCGTCGGGAGCCCGAAGCACACCATCAGCAGGACCAGGCACCACACCGGGGTGCCGCCGCCGACGGCGAGGAGCAGCGCGCAGCCGGCCACCTGCAGCGCCGCGCCGACGACCAGCTTGGCCTTGATCCAGGGGAGCCGGCCGGTCACCGCGGAGGCCAGCAGGGCCGAGCCGCTCAGTGGGAACAGCAGAAGACCGGCCTGGGAGGGCGACAGTCCGCGGCCGTCCTGGAGCCACTGCGAGACGCCGTAGAGGACGGCATACATGGTGAGCCCGGCGAGCAACTGGCGCGCGTACGTCGCGACCAGTGCGAGGTTGCCGCCCAGCACGCGGAGGTCGACGAAGGGGGCTGCTGTGCGCAGCTCGCGAACCGTGAAGCCGGTGCCGGCGATCGCGGCGACCGCGAGCAGCCAGAGGTCCGCGACCGCGGGCCGCATCAGGAACAGCAGGAGCGCGGCGAGCGTCACGGAGAATGCCGCGATGCCCGGCAGGTCGAGGGTCACGGGTCCGCGAACGGCCGGCCGTGCCTGCCTCGGCATCCGCCGCCAACCGACCGTGAACGCGGCGAGCGCCAGCGGGACGTTGACGGCGAAGGTCGTCCGCCAGCCGCCGAGATCGATCAACAGGCCGCCCAGGGTCGGTCCGACGACCGCGATGGTCTGGCTCGACACCGCCAGCACCGTGAGCACGCCGCTGGGGCTGTCTTCGCCGGTTCGGCGGGCCTCGGCGAGGATCAGGTACATCGCGGCGGGATAGCCGGCGCAGGTGCCGAGTCCGAGCAGCACCCGCGCCACGACGAGGACGGGGAGGTCGGAGGCCAGCGCCCCCACGACACCGGCGACGCCGACGAGCACGGTGCTGACGAGGAACAGCCGTCGAGGTCCGTGCATATCGACCAGCCGGCCCGCGACGGGTTGGCCGATCGCGGTCGCCAGGTAGAGGGCGGAGACCAGCCAGGCGGTCTGCGATGCCGGGGCGTCGAGCGCCCGTCCGATCGGGACGAGCGCGACCGCGATGATCGAGGTGTTGATGGGGTTCATCACCGCGCCGAGGACCATGGGCGCGATCAGCCGGCGGTCGAAGCTCGCTGCCGGCGCGCTCCGAGCGTCGGATCTGACGGGGGCCGTCGTCACAGCATTGCCCGCTCGATCAGTGCTATCGCCTGAACGACGGTGCTGAGTTCCTCGGTGGTGAGCTCCTGCTGCAGCGTCGCCGCCAGCCACTCGTTCCGGACGCGACGGGTGTCCGTGATCCAGGCGTGCGCGTGGTCGGTGAGCGCGAGGCACTGGCGGCGACCGTCGTCGGGATCGGGCTCACGGCGAACCAGGCCGCGCTCCACAAGCACGGCCACCGTGGCTGTCATCGACTGGGGACGCACCCGCTCGGCCACCGCCAGCTCGCTCGCGGTCGCCGGTCCGTCCTTCTCGAGCCGGCTCAGCACCGAAGTCTGCGACGGGGTGAGCCCGTCCTCACCGCGCAACTCGTGGAGGCGGCGACGCAGCCGGCTGACGGCGACGGTGAGATCACGGGCGGCGACGAGCGCGAGATCGCTGCTCGCGCGAGCCGTCGTGTGAGGAGCCTCGGCCATGACTCCAGCATAGATATTCAGTTGAAACTGACAAGGCTAAACTGACTATCTGCCCGCACGTGTGTCACAGTTCATCCGCGCTGCCCGTTGTGTTCCGACGACCTGACCTGACCTGACCGGCGTGGTGCGGCGCCGCCGTCACGGCCGGCCGGGTCGGGTGAACCCGGTCCGGCCGCGACGCGGTCCCGGACTTTCAGCAGCACCGCACGGCGGTGCCGCCTTTCAGCCGCTCGAACTCCCGGCGGGTCAGCGGGACCCCCGCCGTGCGGTGTTCCCGGTGGTGTGCGACGTAGTGGTCGTAGCCGGTCTCGCCGGCCAGTTCGCGCAGGTACCACCAGAGCCGCGCCGGCAGCTGCCGCAGGTTCATCGGTCGCCGGTCCCGTCGGCGGTCGCCGCACCGACGAGTTCCCGTCGGTCGTCGGCCGTGGCGAAGAGGCCAGACGGTGCGACGATCGCCGATTCCACGAACGGTACCTCGGTCGTCGGCAGCTCCCGGCCCCGGACGATCGCCTGGAGGCACACCCGGGCCCCGTCCACGATGACGATGATGATCAGGAGCGCGAAGAACACCGACAACACGCCCTGCACGGTCGAGTTGGTGACGACCTCTTGCATCTGGTCGAGGTTCTTGGCGGGTGCGAGCACCTTGCCCTGTTCGAGGGCGTCGGCGAAGCGCTGGCGCTGGGCGAAGAAGCCCATCTTCGGGTCGGTGGAGAAGATCTTCTGGTAGCTGGCGGTCAGCGTGACCGCCGCGTCCCAGGCCAGCGGTATGGCGGTGACCCAGGCCCATTTGAGCCGGCCGCTCTTGACCAGGATGACCGTGGCGACGGTCAGCGCCACGGCGGCGAGCAGTTGGTTGGCGATACCGAACAGCGGGAAGAGCTGGTTGATGCCGCCGAGCGGGTTGGTGACACCGGTGTACAGGAAGTAGCCCCAGGCGCCCACGACCGCCGCGCTGGTCAGCCACACGCCGGGCAGCCAGCTGACCCGGCCGAGCGGCTTCCAGATGTTGCCCAGCGTGTCCTGGAGCATGAACCGGCCGACCCGGGTCCCGGCGTCGACGGTGGTCAGGATGAACAGCGCCTCGAACATGATCGCGAAGTGGTACCAGAACGCCTTGACGCCCGCCCCGCCGAGGAAGCCGGAGAAGATCTCGGAGATGCCGACGGCGAGCGTCGGCGCGCCGCCGGTACGCGACACCAGTGTCGGCTCGCCGACGGCGGCGGACGCGGCCTGCAGGCTCTCCGGCGTGACGACGAAGCCCAGGTTGGTCACCGCCGTCGCGGCGCTCTCGAAGGTCGTGCCGACCACGCCGCCCGGGGAGTTCATCGCGTAGTAGAGCCCCGGATCCAGCAGCGACGCGGCAATGATCGCCATGACCGCGACGAAGGACTCCATCAGCATGGCGCCGTAGCCGACGAGCCGGACCTGCGACTCCTTCTGGATCATCTTCGGCGTGGTGCCCGACGAGATCAGCGCGTGGAAGCCGGACAGCGCCCCGCAGGCGATGGTGATGAAGACGAACGGGAACAGCGTGCCGCCGAAGACCGGGCCGGTGCCGCTGAACGCGAACTTGGTGACGGCCTCGTTCTGCAGCACCGGGGCGGTCACCAGCACGCCGACCGCGAGCAGCCCGATCGTCCCGATCTTCATGAAGGTGGACAGGTAGTCGCGTGGCGCCAGGAGCATCCACACGGGCAGAACGGATGCGACAAAACCGTACCCGACCAGGCAGAAGACCAGCGTTTCGGGCTTGAGCGTGAACGCGCCGGCCCAGCTCGAGTCCTGGACCCAGCCGCCCGCGACGATGGCGAGGAGCAGCAGCGCGACGCCGATCACGCTGGTCTCGATCACCCGGCCCGGCCGCAGCACCCGCAGGTAGAAGCCCATGAACAGGGCGATCGGGATGGTCATGGCGATGGAGAAGGTGCCCCAGGGCGACTTCGCGAGCGCGTTGACGACGACGAGCGCGAGGACCCCGAGCAGGATAATCATGATGGAGAAGACCGCCACCAGGGCCGCGACGCCGCCGACGCGGCCGATCTCGTCCCGGGCCATCTGGCCGAGGCTCTTCCCGTCCCGGCGCATGGACAGGAACATGACCACCATGTCCTGCACGGCGCCGGCGAAGACGACGCCGACGATGATCCAGATGGTGCCGGGCAGGTAGCCCATCTGCGCCGCCAGGACCGGCCCGACCAGCGGTCCGGCGCCCGCGATCGCGGCGAAGTGGTGGCCCAGCAGCACGCGCCGGTCGGTGACGTGGTAATCGATGCCGTTGTCCAGCCGCTCCGCGGGCGTGGCGCGCCGGTCGTCGACCTTGAGCACGCGCCGGGCGATGAAGCGCGCGTAGAACCGGTAGGCGATCGCGTACGAACACAGTGCCGCGACGACCAGCCAGATCGCCGAGATGCGCTCGCCGCGGGCAAGGGCGATGGTTCCCCAGGCGATCGCGCCGACGATCGACACGGCCGTCCAGGTCACGATGGACCGCACGCCCGGGCGGGCCCGGGTCGTCGGGGGGAGGATGCTCATCCATGTTCTCCAGGGTGGGGGCGTCCGCCCGGATCCGTCCCCGGCGTGCGGACCCCGGGGTCCGCACGCTTCAGCAGCAGATGACTGGCCGTCATCAGTGCCACGCTGAGGAAGATCCAGACGAACTGGAACCAGTAGAAAAAGGGCAGCCCTGCCAGCCGGGGCGTGGTCCGCGCGTAGAGCGGGACCCAGAGGATGGCCACGAGCGGCAGTGCCAGGCCGGTGTAGGCGGCGACCCTGAATGCCTTCCGGAATCTCGCCACACCGGCCTCCCGAGCAGTCGTCGACGATGCCTGAATGTTGCGCACCCATGTCGCTCGGTTTACTGCCCGATTGCCTCTTGTTTCGTGTCAACCGATCCGAGAGCCTGCGCAACAGACAGAGGACTGAGAGGGTGCCCATGGTCGATCCCGCCAGCACCGCCGCCTTTACGTTGGTCGTCGCCGGTACGTCGCTGCTCGCGATCGCCGCGCGGCGCTTCCGGGTACGCGACGAACTGCCCACACTCGACGGCTGGGCGCTGGCGGGGCGGCAGTTCGGGGCCGTGCTGACCTGGTTCCTGCTCGGCGGCACGATCTACACGGCCTACACGTACGCGGCGGTGCCGGGTCTCGTGTACGGGATCGGGGCGCTGGGGTTCTTCGCGCTCGCGTACACGGTGATCGTCTACCCGCTGGCCTTCGTGCTCCTGCCGAGGCTGTGGCAGGCCGCGAAGGACAACGGCCATACGACGGTGGCCGACTACGTGCGGACCCGCTACGACTCGCCGCTGCTCGCGCTCGCCGTGGCGCTCACCGGCATTCTCGCCACCATGCCGTACATCGCGCTGCAACTGCTCGGCATCCGCGCGGTCCTGGTGGCCGGCGGCCTCTATCCCACCGACGGGATCGCGGGCGACCTCACGCTGGTCGCGGTGTTCGCGGTGCTGGCCGGTGCCACGTACCGCAGCGGGCTGCGCGCGCCGACCGTCATATCGCTGGCCAAGGGGGTCCTGGTGGGTACCACGGTCGTCGGCGTCGTCGTGCTGGTCCTCGGCCGGCTCGGCGGGCCGCAGGCGGTGTTCCGGGCCGCCGAGGACGCCATCACCGCACGCGGTGTCCCGGAAGCCTCGCTGACCCTCACCCCCTCGCTGTACACCACGTACGCCACGCTGGCGCTCGGCTCCGCGCTCGCGCTGCTCATGTACCCGCACGTGCTGACCGCATCGTTCGCCGCGTCCAGCGGCGAGCGGCTCCGCAAGGCGATCATCGGACTGCCGGCGTGGACCGCCGTGCTGGGGCTCTTCGCGCTGCTCGGCGTCGCGGCGCTCGCCGCGGGCGTGCAGGCCCGGCCCGGCAACGCCGAGGCGGCCGTGCCGCTGATGGTGCAGGAACTGACCGCACCGGTCGCCACGGGGCTCGTGTTCGGCGCGCTCGCGGTCGGGGCACTGGTGCCCGCCGCGGTGATGTCGGTCGGTGCGGCGACGCTGTTCGTGCGTAACGTCTACGTCGAGTACTTCCACCCGCCGGCGACGCCGAAGCACCAGGCCCAGGTCGCCCGCGCGGTGTCGCTGGTGGCGAAGTTCGGGGCGCTGGCGTTCATCTTCGGCCTGCCCGACCAGGACGCGATCAACCTGCAACTGCTCGGCGGGGTGTGGATCCTGCAGACGTTCCCCACGGTGGCCCTCGGGCTGTTCACCCGCTGGCCGCACCGCGGCGCGTTGCTCGCCGGCTGGCTCGTCGGCATGGTCGCGGGAACCGTGCTGGTGGCCTCCGGCGGCTTCTCCTCGGTCGTATCGGTCGCCGGCGTCCACGTGTACGTCGCGCTCGCGGCGCTGGTGCTCAACGTCGCGGTCGCCGTGGCGCTGACCCCGGCGCTGGACCGGCTCGGCGTGGCCCGGGAACTCCACGGCGGTACCGTCACCGGGGCGGTGGTCCAGTGAGCCAGCAGGTCTCGTCACGCGTGCTCGCACCGGCTGCCGACCCGGCGCCGGCCGGGCCCGACCCCGCCGGGATGAACCTTGTCGACCTGGAGCGCGAGGCCGCACTGGCCAGGCTCTTCGACGCCAACCACACCCAGCTGCTGCGCCTGGCGGTGCTGCTCGGCGCGGAGAGCGAAGCCGAGGACATCGTCTCGGAGGCGTTCTACGAGCTGTACCGGCGATGGCGCCGGTTACGCAGCCACGACGCCGCGCTGAGCTACCTGCGCGCCGTCGTGTGCAACCTCGTGCGGATGCGGGTGCGCCGGCTGCAGGTGGCGCGCAGGCACGCGGAGCAGGTGATCGAGTCGGTCGGGTCGGCCGAGGCCGAGGTGCTGCTGCGCGACGATCAGCGCGCCCTGGTGGAGGCGATCAAGCGGCTGCCGGCCCGGCAGCGGGAGGCGCTGGTGCTGCGGTACTGGCTGGATCTGCGAGAATCGGAGATAGCCGCGGCGATGGGCATCTCCGCAGGCGCGGTCAAGTCGCACACGTCGCGGGGTATGGCCACGCTCACGCGCTTACTGGAGGAGCGGAGATGAGTGGCGTCCCACCCGGTCGGACTCCCGGAACCGGCCCGGTCACGGGCTCCGGGGTCGCCGAGGAACAGCTTCGTGACGTGTTCGACGCGCTCGCCACCTCCGTGCACGGCACACCGGACCGCTACCCGGCCGCCCTGGCCGACTGGCGGCGCCGGGAGCGCCGGCGGCGGATCGTGCTCGCGATCCTCGCCGCGGTGATCTTCGCGCTCGCCGACATCATCGGCCTGTGGGCGTTGAGCCGCGCCGACGTCAACACCCACATCATCTTCAACGACCGGCCGGGGACCAGCACGGAGGCGCCGACGAGCGGCATCGGGCCGCCGCCGTAGCCGGCGCCTCCGCCGTCCGTCATCCCACGGTCACCGAGCCCGCGGTGAATCCCGCGACGAACCGCTTGAGCAGCAGGTTGAAGACCACCGCGACGGGCACCGCGACCAACACGACGGCGCCCTGCAGGGACTGCCAGTAGAAGAGGTCGCCCCGGATCAGCTCGGTGGGGATTCCGGTGGAGACGACCTTCCGGGCGGTGGGGGAGACGAACGCGATCGCGTACAGGTACTCGCTCGCGCACAGGACGAAGCTGAGCACCACGACCGCGACCAGCCCGGGCACGGCCAGCGGCAACGCGACCCGCCGGAAGGCGGCGAACCGGGTGCAGCCGTCGACCAGCGCCTGCTCCTCGACCTGCGGCGGGATCGCGCTGAAGAAGCCCATCATCAGCCAGACCGACACCGGGACGGTCAGCGTCGGGTAGACCAGCACCAGGGCCCAGTCCGAGTCCTGGAGGCCGACGGTGGCGACGAGCCGGGACAGCGGCAGGAACAGCACGCTCGGCGGCACGAGGTAGCACAGGAAGATCGCCATGCCGAGCCTGCCGGCCCACGGCCGCCGCAGCCGCGCCAACGCGTAACCGGCGGGCGTGGCGAGCAGGAGGGTGGCCGCGACCACCGCCGCGCCGATCCACAGCGTGTTCCACGCGAACGTCGGGAAGGCCGTGTGCCGCCACAGGTACACGAGATGGTCGGCGGTCGGCGGGGCGTTGAACCACAAGGGGCTGTGCGCCGGGTCGTACAGGTCGCGGTTGAGCTTGACGGCGGTGATCATGCTCCACAGGAACGGCCCCGCACCCAGCAACGCGACCGTGTAGGCCGCCGCGTGCACGGCGACAACGCCCAGCCGTTGCCGCCGCCGCACCCGCTCGGCGCGCCGCGCGGGGATCATCGGGTCACCATCCGGCGTACCAGGCCGAGGATCGTCAGCGTCGCGGCCAGCAGTACGGGCAGCAGGAACAGGGCCACCGCAGCGCCCTGGCCGACGTCGCCGCCGTCGATGCCCCTGCGGAACGCCAGCGTGGCGAGCACCTCGGTGGAGTGAGTCGGGCCGCCGTTGGTCAGGACCCGCACCACCGCCATGTCGCTGAACGTGAAGACCGCGCAGAACAGCGCCGCGATCGCGACGATCGGAGCGGTCAGCGGTACCGTCATGAAGCGGGTCCGCAGCCAGCGGCCGGCGCCGTCGACGCGCGCCGCCTCGTAGATGTTGCGGGGAATCGCCACGAGCCCGGCCATGATGATGACGGCGGTGAGCGGGGTGAGCCGCCACGCCTGCACCGCCACGACCGAGGCCATGGCCGTCGAGGGCCGGCCGAGCCAGTTGACGCTTTCTCCCGCGCCGAGCAGGCCGAGCTGCCGGCCGGCCCAGTCCAGCGGCGAGTAGACCGAATCGAGCATCCACAGCCACGCGACCGCCGACACGGTGACCGGCGTGACCCACGGCAGCAGCACGCACAGCCGCACCAGCCAGCGCCCGTACACCCGGGCCAGCATCAGCCGTGCCACCACGTTCCCGCCGACGACCGCCAGCAGGGTGGTCGCCGCGGTGATGACGCACGTGTTGAGCAGCGCCCGCCAGAACACGGGGTCGGCCAGCACGACCTCGATGCCGGCCAGGCCGGCCCAGTCGAAGGTGGGGTCGGCGACGGTCACGTCCGACACGGCGTACGCGACGGCCAGGACGACCGGCCCGAGGATCAGGGCGGCGATGTAGCCGACGGTCGGCACGACGAACAGCGGTGCCAGAGCACCGTCGCGATCACGGGTGCGCCGCCGCCGCGGAGGGAATCCGTGCAGTCCCATCAGGCCACCAGCCCGCGGGTCCGCCACTTGGCGTAGATGGACCGGACCTGCGCCGCGGCGTCGGCGACCGCGACCGCGGCGCTGACCTCGCCGCGCGCCGCGCGGGCGAACATGTCGGGGATGACGAAGCTGCTGGTGACCTCGCCGATGGCGGCGTTGGCCGTGCCGGGGTGGCCGAGGTCGGCGCTCCACCGGGCGGCGTCGGCGAGCAGCGCGAGCTTGCCGGGCGGGTCGGCGCGGAACGGGTCGCGCCGCAGCCAGGTCGCGAGCTCTGGGGTACGGCCCGGCCAGGCGCACAGGTCGTACAGCGTCGACGCGTAGGTGGCGGCGGCGAAGTTCGCGGTGTAGTGCAACAGGAACTCCTGTCCCGCGGCGGCCCCGGTGGCGTACTTCGGGATGACCCAGTTGTGCACCAGGTGATGCGCGGCCAGGGCGCCCGCCGGGCCGGCCAGCGCCGGCGCGAAGTCGACGTCCGCCGCGACCGCGGGGGTGGAGCGCTGCGCGGTGCGCCAGGCGGAGATCGAGTTGCTGATGTACGACAACCGCCCGGCGACCAGCCCCTGGTTGTTGGAGCTGGGGATCCACGAGAAGACCTCGTCGGTCATGGTCTGGCGGTACAGCCGGGTCATGAACTCCACCGCCGCGACGGTCTCCGGCACGTCGAGCGTGACCCGGCCCTCGCCGTCCTGGACGGACGATCCGAACGACCACAGCAGGGAACGGCCGACCATGTTCGAATCGAGCTCCTGCGACATGCCGAGCCCGAGCTGGACGCCGGTCGCGCGGCGGATCTCGGCCCCGCCGCGCAGCAGTTCGTCCCAGCTCGACGGGCCGCCGGGCAGGCCGATGCTCGACCACATCGAGCGCCGGTAGTTCCCGGGATCCGGAACCCAGCCCGGCGCATAGGCGAAGTACCGGTTCGTCACCGGGTTGAAGCTCGACCGCCGGCACAGTTCCAGCTGCGGACCCCACCGCTGGTTGGCCTCCCGGACGAGATCGGTCAGGTCCAGCACCGCCGGTTCGAACTGCGGCAGCGGCGCCACGTACTGGATGAGGTCGTGCCCGCGACCGGCGTAGATCTCGGCCGCCACCCGGGTCGTGATCTGGCCCAGATCGACATGGTCGACGGTGACGTCGACGCCGACCCGGCCGGCCCACCGGCGGACGAATTCGTCGAACCAGCGGTCGTACGTCGGCACGAAATGGCTCCAGGCGAGGATCCGCAGCGTTCCGGTCAGCTTGGCCGTCGGCGGCGTGAACTGCTCCGCCGGCCCGCCCGCGAGCACACCGGCGCCGAAGGCGTCGTCGTCTTCATGAGCGCAGCCGGCGGCCAGCGCCATGCCGGCGACCGCCGCGCCGCCGACGAACCGGCGCCGGCTCAGCCGCGTGGACAGCAGGTTGGTTGAGGTCACACCCTTCTGTTGCCGCGGCGGCCGAATCGTTTACCGGCCGGGGCTGACGCCCGCCACGGTCAGGCCGAGCAGCCGATCCGCTTCGCCGGCGGGGTCCGGGTGGTTCTCCGTGGCCAGGGCGATGCCGGTGATCAGGGTGAGCAGATCGGTGACGGTCACGCCCGGTGCCAGCGCACCATCGCTCGCGGCGCGGCGCACCAGCGGTTCGCCCGCTTCGGTGAGCTGCGCCGTGGCGCAGTTCTCCTGCATGGCACCGGGGTCGGCCGCGCTGTCGAGGGTCAGTGCGATGGCCAGCCCTCGGATGGTTGCGGCGTACGCGGTGACCTCGCTCAGCCACTCCAGCAGCGCGGCCCGGGAGTCGGCCGCGCCGGCCCGGTCGCGGGCGTGAGCGCACAGGGTCTCGACCCGTTCGCGGAAGACCGCCTCGAGCAGTGCGCGGCGGTTGGGAAAGTGCCGGCGCACGGTGGCCGATCCGACGCCCGCGGTGCGGGCGATCTGCTCCAGGGAGGCGTCGGCGCCGTGCGCGGCGATCGCCTCCTCGGCCACAGCGAGCAGGCGCGCGAAGTTACGGCGGGCGTCCGCGCGCTGGCCGGTCATGGCGTCACCTCAAGGTTTGCTAAATGGCGGGGTCCGCCGTATCTTATCGGAACAGAAACGGCGGGCCCCGCCGTTTAGTGCTTGCGCACCACAGGAGGAGCCTCGTGTCCACCAATTCCGCACCCGTCCTGGTCGTCGGCGCGACCGGGCGACAGGGTGGCGCCACCGCCCGGGCCCTGCTCGCGACCGGCGTTCCCGTCCGAGCGCTGGTCCGTGATCCCGCAACCGACCGGGCCAGGGCACTCGAGGCGCTCGGTGCCGAACTGGTCACCGGCGATCTGCGCGACCGTGACTCCGTGTTCAGGGCCACCGAAGGAGCCCGGGCCGTCTTCTCGGTGCAGATGCCCGAGCTGAAGGGAGATGCCTTCGACTTCGGAAGCGAGCTGACCCAGGGCGTCAACCTGATCGAAGGCGCGCTGGCCGCGAAAGTGCCGCAGTTCGTGCACTCGTCCGTCTCCGGCGCCGGCCGGCACACCGAGGTCCCCGGCTGGGCCGAGGGCCGCTGGGCGTCCATGGAGCCGGTCTACGCCGCCAAGGTCGGGATCCAGGACCGTTTGCGCGAGGCGGGCTTCACGCACTGGACGCTCATCAAGCCCGGCTTCTTCATGGAGAACTTCCTGCCCGCCACGGCATACCTGTTCCCCCGCGGTGTCGAGGGCGGCCTGGTGACCGTGCTGAAGCCCGAGACCCGGCTCTCCCTCGTCGCGGTCGCCGACATCGGCACGGCGGCCGCCGCTGCCATCGCCGCGCCGCAGCGGTTCGACCGCGTCGAGCTGGAGCTGGCAAGCGACTACCTGACGATGACGGACATCGCCGGCGTTCTCTCCCGCGCTCTGGGCACCGAGCTGACCGCGCCCGACCTGACCGAGGAGCAGGCGCTCGCCGCAGGCATGCCGGAGTGGGCGACCGCCCCGCACGACCTCCTGGAAGTGGCCGGGCAACCCGCCCGCCCGGAATACGCGCGGGAACTCGGCATCCCGCTCACGACCTTCGAGGAATGGGCGTACGAACGCCTACGTTCTGACGGGTCGTGAGTGGTTGCTACGCACCCTGGTGCGGCCTGCGGGGGAGGGGCAGCTGGACGGTCGCCGTGCAGCCCGCGTCCGGGCTGGAGCGCAGCGACAGGGTGCCGCCGGCGTCGGCCACGGCCTGTGCGATCAGGGTCAGGCCGACGTGGCCGGGTTGCGGCCCGCGGCGGGGATCGAACCCGGCGCCGTTGTCGTCGACCGTGAGCCGCAGCGTGTCGCCGACGTCGAGGACGACGCTGACGCGGGCGGGCCGGCCGTGCCGCACGGCGTTGCGGACCAGTTCCCGGGCGCTGCGGGCGACAAGGAGCGCGTGGTCGTCGTTGAGATCGGCGCCGGGATCGTGGTGCGCGACGCGGACGTCGAGCGCGATCGGTTCCGGTACCGCCGGGCGAAGCAACGCGGGCAGCCGGGCGGCGAGGTCCGCGGCCGGGATCGGCTCGGGGACGACGTCGTCGGTCAGGGTCCGCAGCTGCCGGATGCTGTCGCGGACGAGGTCGTGCGCGAGCGTGCGGGAGTCCGCCGGTGGCACGCCCGGCAGCGTCATCGTGTCCAGCGACATCACGACACTGGCGGCGGAGAGAGCCTGGATGGGGCCGTCGTGCAGGCGCTGGGCGAGCTCACGCCGCTCGCGGTCCGACGCCGTGACGGCCAGTGTGGCGAGGACCGCGTAGCGCTCGGCGGTGCGGCGCGTGCGCCGGCTCGCGGCGACGGTGAGCGGGAGCGTGGCGAGTCCGATGCCCAGTGCCCCGGCGACGAGCAGCGGGAGCTGGTCGGTCATCGCCTGGAGCGCGGCGGCGTCACCACCGACCGGCACGTAGAGCTCCAGGCTCAGGACGTTGCGTGCCTCGTCGCGGAAGTCGAGGAAGACCTCCAGCAACTGGTCCTGGCGGGTTGTTTCGTAGCGGTGCTCCACGTCGTCGGGCACGTTGAAGGTGCGTTGCCCCGCCGACCCGATCGATCGCAGCGGTCCGCTGTCCGTGCCCCGTGACGTTCCCTCGATGCGCGCCTCGTCCGACACCAGGATCCTGGCCCGGTCGCCCTCGACGATCCAGAGCTTGACGCGGTACACGGTCCCGGACCGCAGGAACGGTTGCAGCCGGTCCAGGACGTCCGCACGGTCGTACCCGCCAGGTGCGCCGAAGTCGTGCGCAGCGAGGCTCGTGATCGCCGCGTCGGCGATGGCGGCGGAAACCTGGAGCGCGGTGCGCGCCGCCTGCTGGTTCGAGGTGCGCCACGCGGTGGTCGCCGCGCCGGCCGCGGTGACGACCGTCACGAGACCGGCGAGCAGCACGTGGCACAGCAGCGCCCGCCGTAGCGTCGGCGGGCGGGGTGGCCGCCTCACCGGAAGCGGTCCGCGCGGACGATCAGGCCGAGCCGGTCGGCGGCGGCCACGGCGTCGAGCTGGGAGTGCGCCCCGAGCTTGGACAGGATCGCCTTGACGTAGTCGCGCACGGTGTGCACCGACAGGTCCAGTTCGCCGGCGATCTGCCCGGCGTGCGCGCCCGTGGCCAGCAGGGTCAGCACTTCCCGTTCGCGCGGGCTCAGGCGCGGGACCGGGACAGGTGCCCCGCCGGCCGTCTCGTCCGGCGGTTCGGTGCCGCGGATGACGTCGAGGACGCTGCGCAGCGCATCGTCCTTCGCCAGCAACGCGTCGGCCCCGGCGTCGCGGGCCTGTTCGGCGAGGCCGGGCCGAGGATGGCCGGTCAGCACGATCAGCTGTGCGTCCGGGCGCAGGGCACGCAGCTCGTGCACGACGTCCAGGCCGGTGCCGTCCGGCAGTTGCAGATCCACGATGGCCACGTCGAAGCCGCGATGCGCCGCGGTCGCCAGCGCGTCCCGCGCCGAGTGCGCCACGGCCACGCAGCGGAGGTCGGGCTGCGCGTCCAGCGCGAAGCTGAGCACGTCGGTGAACACCCGGTGATCGTCGATCACCAGCACGGCCCGGGAACGCCTGCCGGCCCGGGCCGTTTGTGTGAGCGATGCCGACCGTGTCATCGGCGTTCTCAACGGCTCGTCATCGCAGACAGGTTCCTTCGGCAGTACGCCCCCCAATTTTGGGGGATTGGCGAAATATGCGGCAGTGCAAAAGCTAGGTTAGGCAATCCTAACACGCCCTACCTGGACCTCCGACCGAAGGAAGCCCCCCGTGTTGATCCCCGCAACGACCGCTCGTCGTCGCCTGCTCGCGATGCTCACGGTGCCGGTCGTCGCCATCCTCCTCACCGCCTGCGGCGGCGGATCCGGCGCGACGCCGGAAGCGGCGGCGTCGGGCGGCTCCACCGCCGCGCTCGACCCCAACGTGACCCTCGTGCTCTATAATGCGCAGCACGATACCCTGACCAAGGAATGGGTCGCCGCGTTCACCGCCAAGACCGGCGTCAAGGTCGAGATCCGCCAGGGCAGTGACCTGACGATGGCCAACCAGCTCGTCGCCGAGGGCTCCGCGTCGCCGGCCGACGTCTTCCTGACCGAGAACTCCCCGGCCATGTCCCTGGTCGAGAACGCGGGACTGTTCGCGCCGATCGCCCCGGCGACGCTCGCGCAGGTGCCGGCCGAATACGTGCCGTCCACCCGGAACTGGATCGGCATCGCGGCACGCTCGACCGTCCTCGCGTACAACCCCACCATGGTCACCGAGTCGGACCTGCCCAAGTCGATCATGGACCTGCAGGACCCGACGTGGAAGAACCGCTACGGCGCCGCGCCCAAGGGCGCCGACTTCCAGGCGATCGTCAGCGCGATGCTCGAACTCAAGGGTGAGGCGGCCACCAGCGCCTGGCTGGCCGCGCTGAAGAACAACGGGCAGGCGTTCAGCGGCAACAGCGCCGCGATGAAGGCCGTCAACGCGGGCACGGTCGCCAGCGCCGTCATCTACCACTACTACTGGTACGCCGACCAGGCCAAGACCAAGGAGAACAGCAAGAACGTCAAGCTGCACTTCTTCGGCAACCAGGACCCCGGCGCGTTCGTCAGCGTCTCCGGCGGCGGCGTGCTCAAGTCGAGCAAGCACCCCAACGAGGCGCAGGCGCTGGTCAACTTCATCACCGGCAAGGAGGGCCAGACCATCCTCGCCAACGGCACCGCCTTCGAGTACTCGGTGGGCGAGGGCGTCGCCTCGAACCCGGCCCTCAAACCGCTGTCGGAGCTCGGCGCGCCCGCTGTCGACGAGTCCAAGCTCAACAGCCAGAAGGTCACCCAGCTGATGACAACGGCCGGACTCCTCTGAGTCACATGCCGCAGACCGAACCGGCGGCAGGCGCGGCGGTACGGCGACTCCGGTCGCTCCCACCGCTGCGCCTGCTGGCGCTGTGTGTTCCGGTCACGGCGTTCGCCGCCGTACCGCTGGTGTTCATCACGTTCTACTCCTACGAGGTGGGCTGGGACGGCATCCGGCCGCTCGTGTTCCGGCCGCTCATCGCCGAACTGCTGGGCAACACCCTCGCGCTGTGCGGCACCGCCACCGGATGCTGCCTGGTGCTCGGCACCGCCCTGGCCTGGATCGTGGAACGCACGTCGCTGCCGTGGCGCGGGATGTGGCTCGCGCTGCTGACCGCTCCGCTGGCCATCCCGGCATTCATCAACAGCTATGCATGGATCACGGTGCGGCCCGGCCTGGACGGGCTGGCCGCGTCCACCATCGTCACCACCCTGTCGTACTACCCGTTCGTGCTGCTGCCGGTGGCGGCGACGCTCCGCGGCCTGGACCCTGCCCTGGAGGAGTCGGCCCGGGCGCTGGGATCCGGCCCGGTGCGGGTCTTCGCCCGCGTGGTGCTGCCGCAGCTGCGGACGGCCATGGCGGGCGGTGCCCTGCTCGTCGCCCTGCATCTGCTCGCCGAGTTCGGCGCCATCGAGCAGTTGCGCTACCCCACGTTCACCACCGCGATCATCGCCCAGTACGAGTCGACGTTCGCGTCCGCGGCGGCCAACATGCTGGCCGCGGTCCTCGTGCTGTGCTGTCTCGCGTTCGTCACCCTCGAAGTGCTGGTCCGCGGACGGGCCCGGACCGCCCGCCTCGGCGCCGGTGCCGCCCGTCCGGCGGTGCCGGCCCGCCTGGGGTGGCTCACCGGACCCGTCATCGTTCTGCTGCTGGCCCTGCTCGGGCTGGCGATCGGCGTCCCGGCGTACAGTGTGATCCACTGGCTCACCTACAGCACCGCCGGCGCATGGGACCTGGCCGCGCTCCTGCCGGTGCTGGGAACCACGGCGAAGCTCGGCGCGCTCGCCGCCGTGGCCGCCGTCGCGATCGGATTCCCCATGGCGTGGCTCGCCGTGCGGTACCGCAGCATCGTGAGCACCGTCATGGAACGCAGCACCTACCTGGCCAGCTCCGTGCCCGGTGTCGTCGTCGGCCTGTCGCTGGTCACCGCATCGATCCGGTACGCCCGCCCGCTCTACCAGACCACCACGCTGGCCGTCGCCGCCTACGTGATGCTGTTCCTGCCCCGCGCCATGGTGAACCTGCGGGCGGCGATCGGCCAGGCGCCACCGACGCTCGACGAGGCGTCGCGCGCGCTCGGCCGGTCCGCCCTGGCAACCTTCCGCCGGGTGACCGTTCCGCTCGCCGCACCGGGCATGCTGTCCGCGGCCGCTCTCGTGTTCCTCGCCGTGACCACCGAGCTGACGGCGACCCTGTTGCTCGCGCCCACCGGAACCCACACGCTGGCCACGGAGTTCTGGGCCGCCACCGCCGAGATCGACTACCCGCGGGCCGCACCCTACGCGGTCTGCATGATCGCGCTGTCGTTGCCGGCGGCGTACCTCCTGTTGCGTCAGTCCACCCGGGGAGCCAGACCATGACCGCGCTGTCGGTGCGGGACCTGCACAAGAGCTACGGCCGGGCGCGGGTCCTCGACGGGGTGAGCCTGGACGTCGCCGAGGGCACGACCACGGCGATCCTCGGCGCCTCCGGCTGCGGCAAGACGACGCTGCTGCGGCTGATCGCCGGGTTCGACCGGGCCGACGGCGGCACGATCGCCCTCGCCGGCCGGGTGGTTTCAGCGGTACCTCCGGAGAAGCGCAGCATCGGCTATGTCGCCCAGGAGGGTGCGTTGTTCCCGCACCTGACCGTCCAGGCGAACATCGCGTTCGGCCTGTCCCGGGCCGCCGGGACCAGGGCGGAGCGCAGGCATCGCGTCGCCGAGCTCCTCGATCTCGTCCGTCTCGACGCGTCCCTGGCCCGGCGCCATCCGCACGAGCTGTCCGGCGGGCAGCAGCAGCGGGTCGCGCTCGCCCGGGCACTGGCCCGCCGCCCGGCGCTCGTGCTCCTCGACGAGCCGTTCTCGTCGCTGGACACCGCCCTGCGGTCGGCCACGCGCACCGCCGTCGCCGAGGCCCTGCGCGCCGAGCGGGTGACCACGCTGCTCGTCACCCACGACCAGGCGGAGGCGCTGTCGCTGTCCGACGAGGTCGCCGTGCTGACCCGCGGCAGGTTCACGCAGGTCGCACCCGCCCGCGAGATCTACGCCGCCCCGGTCGACCTCGACACCGCACGGCTGCTCGGCCCCGGCACCACGTTGCCGGGGAAGGCCGACGCCGGCGCGGTGTCGTGCACGCTCGGCACGCTCCGTGTCGCGCAGCCGTGCCCGGACGGCGACGCCACCGTGTTCGTCCGGCCCGAACAGCTCCGCGTGACACCTGCCGCCGGCGGCAACGCCGTCGTCCGCGCCAGCGGATTCCTCGGCGCTGACACCGTCCTCACCGTGGAGTTGCCCGACGGCACCCTGCTGGACGCCCGCGCCGACGCCACGGTGGCGTACACCACCGGCGAACGGGTCACGGTCGACGTGGTCGGCGCCGTGAACGCCTACGCCGCCCGCACCTGAGCCACGGCGGCCGCCGATGTCGTCTGTCAGGACCGCTGCGGCGGACACGGGCCGGCCGTGACCGGGTGTCGGACACCCCGGTCACGGCCACCGGCCGCCCCCGCCTGATCACACACCCCCGCGGACCAGGCGCTTCAATCCCGCATACCAACGCACTGGCAACGACGGCCGGCACCGCGCTGACTGCCCACAGCGGGCGACATGAAACCGCATGAGCTGTCCCATCTGCCGGTGGACGGCAACCCGCCGCCCCGGCCCCGGGCGTCCGCCGCTGTGAACAGGCCCTGGAAGGAGCAGGCGTCGGGTGAGGTTGTGCCGGCGTGCACGAGGAAGTGGGCGATACCGGCCGTCGAGCCGGGCGCCGAGGGCGTGGATCGTGTCGGCGCACGCGGTGGGCGATGGTTTACGTCTGCGCCGACTTGGTAGAGAAAGTCGGCGGTGGCTACCCGGACGCCATGACGAGGGGAGTGCGGATGTTGAAGGGCTTCAAGAACTTCCTGATGCAAGGCGACCTGATCGTTGTCGCAGTGGGCCTGGTCGTCGCCCTGGCGTTCAGTACCTTGATCAAGGCCTTCACCGACAGCATCATCACGCCCCTGGTCAACGCGATGGCGGGCGGGGGAACGACCGGGAAGGGCATCGGCTGGACGCTGAACGGCCAGCGGATCGACCTCGGCGCCTTCATCGGCGCGTTCATCTACTTCGTCGTCTTCGTGGCCGTGATCTACTTTCTGATCGTGGTGCCCTACCGGTCCTACATGCGCAAGCGCGGCAAGACCGTCTTCGGTGACCCACCACCGACCAAGACCTGCCCGAGCTGCAAGCTGAACGACCTGCCCGTGGATGCCACCCGGTGTCCGCACTGCACCACCGACCTCGCCGCCGCCTGACCCGCACCACCGCGTCGCCCACCGACGTCCGCCCGGCTTGTCACGCATCGATCTTGCAGTGTCCCGGCACCACAGCTGCAAGATCGAAAATGGTGGGCACCGCGCTAGTGAACGCCGGGTTCGAGAGACTGGCTGGTGAGACCCCGGGAGCGCAGCTGCCGGTCGACGGCCGGGCTGACCGCGGACAACCCGAACCGGCAGCGCAACTGATCGGCGGCGCGGCGTGCGGCCATCAGGAAGCTGATCCCGCCGACGCCGACCGCCGTGACCATGCTCAGATCCAGCAGGAGTTCGCTCGGCATCGTCTCCAGCGCCGTGGCCAGCGCCTGGTGAAACGTCGCAGCCGTGTCCTGGTCGAGCTCACCTCGCAGCTGGAGCAGGACCTGCCCGGCTGCGTGCCGATACACCTCGAACGAGAGCGCCATGCCGCCAGCGTCCCACAGAATCCCTATGATCGTCACTATCTGTCGATCAACTGATGACGATCTGAATGTGTGGGACGCGTCGCAGCGCCACGGGTCAGCCGTTACCGATGTCCGGCAAGCTGCGGCATTGCTGTTCGCCGGTGGATGGCCATGACGTGCCGCGGCCGGTGGCCGAGGCTGGATGGACAGCGGCGTTCCGACGGGCATCCGGCTCCTGCCCACGGCCTGCCGTCATTGCCGGTGACCGGCAATGACCGCACGACCAGCTTGCAGGCGGTCACCCTGTCATGGCGGCCCGGCGTCGGACGAGCATGGGTTGACACGGGGCCGCGGTGGCCGCACAGCGCAACTGCCGCCCCTGTGCGGCGGTTGCCACAGCGGGACCGGGCGGGAAGGAACAGCATGTCATTCGAATCCCAGCAGCAGCGCGTGCCGGCGTTTGTCGCCGGCTCGCCGCGCAGCGTCGCGGTCGTCGGCGCCGGCATGGTCGGCCTCTCGACCGCGTGGTTTCTGCAAGAGGCCGGCGTGCACGTGACGGTGTACGAGCGGCAGCACGTCGGGGCGGGTGCCTCGTGGGGCAACGCCGGGTGGCTGACGCCGGGCCTGACCGCGCCGCTGCCCGAGCCCGCGGTGCTGCGGTACGGGCTGCGCGCGGTGCTGAGCCCACGGTCACCGGTGTACCTCCCCTTGCGTGCCGATCCCGGCCTGCTGCGCTTCATCTCCTCGTTCGTGGCGCACAGCACCGCGCGGCGATGGCGGCGCGGCATGGCCGCCTACGTCCCGCTGAACGAGCGGGCCTTGGAGGCGTTCGACGTGCTGGCCGCCGGTGGCGTGACCGCACCGACGTCCCGGCCGGACACGTTCCTGGCCTGCTTCGCCCGCAAACGCGACGCCTGGGGCCTGCTCGCCGAACTGCATCAGATCCGCGAGGCCGGTCAGGACGTCCGCTTCCACGCTGTCGAGGGGTGGCGGACCCGGGCACTGGAGCCGGCACTGACCGATCGGGTGGGTGCCGCGATCAGGATCTACGGGCAGCGCTACCTGGACCCGCCGCAGTTCGTGCGCGCTCTGGCAGATGCGGTACGGGCACGCGGTGGGGACATCGTGGAAGGCGCCGACGTGACCGAGCTGCGGCCCCGGCCGGATGGCGTCCTGCTGGGTCACGGCGCCGGGGACAAGCGGCAGCACGACGCGGTGGTCGTCGCCACCGGTGCGCTGCTCGGCCAACTGGCCGCACGGTTCGGGGTGCGGCGGCCGGTGCAGGCCGGTCGTGGCTACAGCTTCAGCGTGCCGGCCGAGCAACTGCCCGCTGGCCCGCTGTACTTCGCCAAGCAACGGGTGGCCTGCACACCGCTGGGTGGCCGATTGCGCGTTGCGGGAATGATGGAGTTCCGCCGGCCGGACGACCCCCTCGACCCGAGGCGCGTCACCGCCATCGTCGACGCGGTCCGCCCGTTCCTGGCCGGCGTGAACCTTGACGACCGGCTCGAGGAATGGGTCGGCTCCCGGCCGTGCACACCCGACGGACTGCCGCTGGTCGGGGTGACCGCCTGTCCCCGGGTGTTCGTCGCCGGTGGCCATGGCATGTGGGGCATCACACTCGGCCCGATCACCGGGCAGCTGATGGCCCAGGCCGTGCTCAAGGGCGAGGCGCCGCGCGACCTGGCGCCGTTCGACCCGCTGCGCTAGCGATGCACCGGGTCACGTCATCGCCGGCAGCGGATTGGCGGGCCAGTTCAGGGCCGTCGCGCCGCGGACGGCCGCGTGCAGGGTGAACCGGTGGTCGGCGTCGGCCGGGTCGTACCCGGTCAGGGTCTTGATCCGCGCCAGCCGGTAGGTGACGGTCCGCACCGAGACCCCGAGCTGCTTGGCGGTCTCGGTGGCGACCTCGCCGGTGGCGAAGTACGCCCGCAGGGTGTCCAGGAGCGGTCCAGCGCCGCCCCGAGCGGCGGTCAGCGGCCCGAGCACGGCGCCGACCAGGTCGACGATGGCCGGCTGGTCGCGCAGCAGCACCCGGTAGACCAGCAGGTCGTGGGCCGCGGTCACCGGGACGTCCAGGCGCAGCCGTTTCACCATGGCGAGTGCTTCGCGGGCCTCCTCGTAGGAGCGGGCGATGCCGTACAGGCCAGGATGGGCACGGCCGACCGTCACCTGCCAGCGGCGGCCGTACCGGGGCCGGCTCAGCTCGGCGTGCACGAGGTGCCCGAGGTCGTGGCGGCCGCCGTTCGCGGCGGGGCCGGCCGAGGCGAGGTCGGCGGGAGCGACCACCACCAGCAGGCCGTCCTTCGTGGCGACCAGGACGTCCCGGTCGCCGAGCCGGTCGAAGATGACCGCCTCCAGCGCGTTGATCGCTGCCTGCGTGTCAGGCAGCCGCCGGCCGGGAGCGGCCAGGGCGACCTGGTGCCCGCGGGCCAGGTCGACACCGAACGGCTCGGCCCGCTGCACCAGTGCACCGGGATCGGAGTCACCGCGCAGCAGGTCGTCGACCAGTTCGCGGCGCAGCGCCTCCTCCTGGCGCACGAGGTCCCGCCGGGCCTGGGCATAACCTTCGGCGAGGGTGGCCACCGCCTCGTCGACGACCTGCAGCACCGCCGCGGCGGCGGCCCGGACCGCCTCACTGTCGTCGGAGCGCACCACGGCGGGCAGGTCCTGCCACAGCCGTCGCGCCGCGGACAGGTACAGCTGTACCGCCCGGCCGGCCGAGACGCCTTGCCTCGCCGCGCTGCGGCCCAGCTCACCGACCGCGTCGAGGTCGGTGCGGCGGGGCCGCCGGCCGGTGGACGCCGCCTCGGCCAGCAGCGGCAGATAGTTTCCGAGCAGTTCCGCCGGTGCGCCCGCGTCCTGGCTGGCCGCCTGCCCAACCGCGTGCAGCCACCCTCCGGGGTCCGCTGCCGAGGCCCTGCGGCGCCGCATCTCACCGCTTCTCACGCTGGACAGCTCCGTTCCACTGATCACTCCGTTGTGCGGACGCTCCAGCGCGGGACCTCCGGGCGCCCGACTGCCTGGCTGCGGGTTGCCGGGCACCGGCATGCGAGGGCATGTCCTGCCACGGTACGACCACCCAGGCACAGGGCACCGGCCACTGCCGGTGCTGTCCGTGCCGGTCGCTGTTGCCGTCCGTCGGCAATCACCATACGACCAGGTTGCCGGTCGCCGCCGATGCGCCCCACCGGGCGTCGGCGGACGCTGGAGATTCACGGATCGACTGGACGAAGGGAGGGCAGTGACGATGACGACCGGTGTGACGCCGGGCGGGCAAGACACCGTTGACGTCGTGTCACCGCCGCCTCCCGTCCGGGCCATGCCCCTGGAACGGCTCCGACGCCATCCGAAAGCTGGCGGACCGGTCTCCGGCCCGCCCGTCCGGTGCCCGCAGGACAGGCGCGGTCCGGGACCGGCCGCCTGCCGTCCGACTCGGACATACGTGCGTTGACCGGGCCGCATCCTGTGCAGCCGCCGCATCCCGTTTCGTGCGTCCGTCAGCGCGGGCGTGCACCCCCTGCGGATGACGTTCGTCCAGTCGAGAGGAGACACCGTGATCAACGACGTGATCAGCCCCGCTCTTGCGTCGCGGCCTGCCGCGCCCGCACAACGGCTCGACCCGGCCGGCACCGCTGCTGTGCAGCCGACAGCGATCGGCGTCGACATCGGCAGCGCCTACACGCGGATCTGGGTATCCGGGCGGCCCTTGGTGCACACCCGCACCGGCGGCAGTCCCGTCGAGCGCGAAGTGGTGCGACACGGCCGGATCACCGACCCGGCTGCCGCCTCCGCGATGCTGGCCGGCCTCTGCGGCAGGCACAACCCGGCCCTGCCGGCCGGCGCGATCGTCGTGGCCTGCCGGCCCGCCCAGGCCGACACGCGCGACGAGCAAGCGCTACGTCAGACACTCATGGCCGCCCTGACGCCGAAGCGGCTGTTGCTCATCGACACCGTCCGGGCCGCCGCCATCGGCGCGGGCGCCGCAGCCGGCCCGCAGCTGGTCATCGACATCGGTGCCCAGTTGGTGGAAGCCGCCGTGCTCGCCAGAGGCGTCGTCGCCGGTGTGCTCCGCCACGAGCTCAGGATCGGCGACGTGACAGGACCGGACGCCGACGACACGGTCGTCGCAGTGGTCGTCGACCTTCTCGGCCGATTGCGCCGCGTGCCGCAGCACCGGCCGGCCGTCGCAGCGGCGACACGCGGTGGACTGCTGCTCGTCGGGGGCGGCGCCGCCCGGCCGCGGCTGGCCGCCCGGCTGACCGCCGCCGTGGACCTGCCGGTTCGCCGGCCCGCAGCACCGCACCTCGTTGCCGTCCGCGGGGCCGGTCTGGCCGCCCTGGCCGCCCTGCGCCGTGCCGCAATGCACGCCTGATCCGTACGTCGAATCGCGAGACGGCCAGACCTGTCGCCGTCTCGCCGCAAACCCAACGGAGAACCGATGAGCATCAACACGGACGCGGACACCGGCAAGCTGCAGCAGTTGTTGCTGACCCAGCTGGAGCGGCACACCGCAGAGCTCACCACCCTCACCACCGCCGGCGCGGACCCGCAGGGCGCCGGTGAGGACCCGCACACCATCGCCGAGCGCGTCGCCGTCGCTCGCCGTGCCATCGCCGACACCAACGCCGCGCTCACCCGGCTCGCCGAAGGCGCGTACGGCCGTTGTGAGCGGTGCGCCGGCGCCATTCCCGTAGCCCGGCTGGAGATTTTTCCCCACGCTCGGCTCTGCGTTCCCTGCCAGTCGCGCAGCCGCTAGCGCGGCGTCCACCAACGTTCGTGGACACCGCACTCGCAGATAGATGATCGACCGTCATCACGGTCCACGATAAGGACGCCACCTGTGTACACCGTCAGCAGGCACGACGAACTCGCTGTGCTGCGCATGATGCTCGAAGACCACTACGACCGGCATCGCACCCAACTCACCGTGCTGCGGCAGCAGGAAGCGCTTCTCGGATCCGAAGATGCGCATGCCACCGCGGCCGCGACGCTCACCGCCACCACCCGTCGGGCGCTCGGCGACATCGCGCGTGCGCTGGAACGTCTGCGGCACGACAACTACGGCGTTTGTGACGGCTGTGGCCAGGACATCGCGATCGACGACCTTGCCCGGCGACCGGCCACCCGGCATTGCCCCCGATGCGGCCCGGCGGAACCGCAGGACACCGGTCGTTCCGGCCGATGACCCGGCGCTGTCGGCGGGGATCGCGCCTATGACGGGCGTTCACCGTCCGGGTGGTTGTCGGGCGGAACGACCAGGACCGGGCGGTGTGCGCGGTGCAGGGTCGCCTTGGCGACGGTGCCGAGGAGGATTTCCTGCGCCGCGGAGCGTCCTCGGGAGCCGACAACCACGGCTGCCGCGCCGAGTGTCCGGGCGTGGGCGGTGAGGGCGTCCGCGACGCGCCGTGCCCGGCTGGTGCGGGTGTTGCGCGGCAACGCCTCCGCTGCCGGGTCGATGTCGGCGTCTGCCTGCGGTGCCGGCACGGTGCTGGCCGTCCCGTCGCGGCCGACGACAGCGGCAACCAGTTCCCGGCCGGGGAACAGGTCGCGGGCGCGTCGCCAGGCCAGTGCGGCGCCCGCTGAGCCGTCCCATGCCACCATTGCCGGCCCGTTGGCGAGTGCGACGTACTCGTCGGTCAGCAGCGGGTGCGGCACCACCAGGACGGGCCGGGAGCTGTAGTGGACCAGCATGTCCGACACGCTGCCGAGCAGCGCGCGACCCCCGCGCAGTCCCCGGGAGCCGACGAGCACGACGTCGACGTCGGTCTCCTCCGCGATCTGTGCGAGCTGCAGTCCCTCGCCACCGTACGAGCGCCGGGTGATCTGCTCGGCCTCCCAGCCCGCGGCTCGGGCCAGTGTGATGCCCACGTCGGCGAGACGATGCGCCTCCCGATCGCCTTCGCGTTCGACCGCTTCGGTGAACGCATCGACGTCGCGGGATCCGGTCCACAGCCGCCTGCGTAGCTCGGGGCTGGTGAACGGGGGTGCCCACAGGTGGGCCACGACGGCGTGCGCGCCCGGCAGCAGCAATGACCCGGCGTCGAGAGCTGTGCTCGCCGCGGGGGAACCGTCATACCCGACCAGCACGCGGATGGTCCTCGGGCGCATCACGATCACTCCTCCGGTGGGGTCGTGTCACCGCTGTCGACCCGGACGAACTCGTGGGTGCCGCAGCCGTGGTGCGTGGCCCTCCTCCAAGGGCTGAGGTCCGGCACGCGTTCCGACGCTCGCGATGCCGGCGGCACGAATCAGGAGCTGCTCTCGCCGTACCCACTGCGGACGACGAGCCTGACCGGATGCCATCCAGCCTAGTCAAGATCATTTTGTGCGTCGGGCGAACGCGCGAACGACCCCGCCGGCGCCGGGGTGAATTCATGGGATGTGCAGCGGCATGGGCACGCTGGCGACGATGACGTCCGGGCGGGTCTTCAACGCGGTGGTGAGTGCCATCTCGAGATGGTTGTGCAGGAAGCGGTACCGCAGCCGATGCGGCAGTGCCACCGGAATCAGCACGACGATCTGCTCGTCGCGCTGCTCGTGCAGTTCGTCGATGAACGTCACGATGGGCCGGGTCACCGAGGCGTATTCGGTGTGCAGGATCCGGAGCGGTACCCCGGGGTTCCAGCGGGCCCACCGCCGGTCGAGCTCGCGGTCGCGCTCGGTGTCCTGGCCGGTGTCTTCGACCACGACGTGCACGGCCACCACCCGCGGGCTGATCGAGAGGGCCTCCGCGACCGCGTGCTGGGTCAGCCGGTCCACTCCGGTCACCGGCACCACCACCGTGGTGGGTTTGGCGTGCGGCGCGGCCGGAATCATGTCCAGGCCGAGGGCGCGCCCGCAGCGTGCGTAGTAGGCGTGGGTCCGCACGAACAGCGTGATGAGGGCCGGCACGGCCAGCACGACCACCCACGCGCCGACGGTGAACTTGGTGACCAGGAAGATCACGGTGGCCACCGCGGTCGTGGCCGCGCCGATGCCGTTGATGGCCGCCCGGTACCGCCAGCGCGCCGGTCGGGTCTTCCGCCAGTGTTTGACCAGCCCGGACTGGGAGAGCGTGAAGGCGGTGAACACCCCGATGGCGTACAGCGGGATCAGGCTGAGGGTCTGCCCGCGCACCGCGACCAGCAGCACCCCGGCCAGGCCCGCCAGCGTCCAGATGCCGACCGCGAACACCTGCCGTTCGTCGCGCAGCGAGAACAGGTGGGGAAGGTAGTTGTCGCCGGCGAGCCGGCTGGTCAGCACCGGCAGTCCGCCGAACGAGGTGTTGGCGGCCAGCATGAGGACCACGGTGATGGTCACGGACATCACGTAGTACGCCCAGTTCCTGCCGACGGAGATGGCGATGACCTGGCTCAGGACGGTCTCACCGGAGCGGGGACCGATGTGCCAGCGGTTCGCGAGCACGGCCAGGCCCAGCAGCATCACGCCGAGGATGCCGCCGAGCAGCAGTTCGGTCCGCTTGGCCCGGGTCACCCGCGGCTGCTTGAACAGCGGCACGCCGTTGGCGATCGCCTCGACCCCGGTCAGCGCGCTGCACCCCGCCGAGAACGCCTTCAGCACCAGCAGTACGCCCACGGCCTCCAACCCCTGCGTGGGTGCCAGCGACTGGCCCTGGCGCGAGGCGTGCGGCGCCAGCGGGTGGACCAGGCCGATCGCGATCACCGTCAGCAAGCCGGCGATGAACACCATCGTGGGCAGCAGGAACGCCCGGGCCGTGTCGCCGAGACCGCGCAGGTTGAGCCCCGTCACCAGAGCGAGGATGCCCAGGCAGATCGGCACCGTGGCCGGGCTCAGCGCGGGGAAGGCCGACGTCAGCGCCCCGACCCCGGCGGCGATCGAGACCGCGACGGTCAGCGTGTAGTCCACGACGAGCGCGGCGGCGGCGAGCAGGCCGACGCTCGGCGGGAAGTTCGCCCGGCACACCGCGTACGTGCCGCCGCCGCCCGGATAGGCCTCGATGACCTGGCGGTACGAGAACACCAGGACGGCCAGCAGGGCGACGATCGCGATCGAGATCGGCAGCACGAGATGCAGCGCCGCGAGCCCCGCCGCCGCGAGCACGACGATGATCGCTTCGGGTCCGTACGCGACCGACGTCAGGGCGTCGAGTGAGAGGGCGGGGAGTCCCTCGATCGGCGTGAGCTGCTGCTTGGCCAACTGCCGTATGCGCAGTGGGGGCCCGATGAGGAAACGCCACACTGCCGCCGCTGTGCTCATCGCCCGTCCGCCTGCCTGGCCCGGTGGGTACCGTCCGGCCGCCTCCTTCCCGCCGCGACACGCGGCAAACCCGCGACCACCCGCCGCGCCGAGGAACTCGGCCGGTGTCCGCTGCTGCGGCTCGTCTCCAGCGGCCTCGCGGCCGTCGAACCGGGCCGGATGGGCATCGGGCCGGTCCCGGCCACCCGCGTCGTCCTGGACCGGGCCGGCATCACATTGCCCGAGGGCGATCTCATCGAGCCGGCGGTCCGGCCTGGAGAGATATGTCACGAGGGGCCGGTTGCTGTTGTCGCGCGTCGCCTGGAGCGGTCTGATCGAAGACGTGGTGGACGCGACGGGCATTGCGCAACGCGAGGCGTGGCTGGCCAAGGTGGTGCCGCCGGTCGAGCAGGTCCGGCCCGGACTGTGGTCGGTGCCGGTGCCGATGCCGGACAGCCCCTTGCGGTATGTGCTGGTCTACGCCTTCGAGCGGCCCGACGGCATCGCCATCATCGACACCGGCTGGCCCACGCAGGAGGCGTGGGACGCGCTCGTCGCCGGCCTGGCCACCATCGGCGCCTCCGTCACCGACGTGCGGGCGACGCTGGTCACGCACGTCCACTCCGATCACCACGGGCTCAGCGGCCGGGTCCGCGAGGCGTCGGGTGCGTGGATCGGCATGCACGCGCTCGAGGCCGAGGTCCTCAAGCAGGGCCACGACCCCGAGGCCGTCGTCCGGCGCCTGTACCGCTGGGTGCTGGCACGCGGCGGGACCGACGCCGACGCCACCGCACTCGGCGGCACCGCCGACGAGCTGCGCCCGTGGCTGATGCTCGCCGACCCGGACCGGCTGATCGAAGACGGCGACCGGCCGCTGCCGGAGCTCCGGGCCGTCTGGACACCCGGCCACACACCCGGTCATCTGTGCTTCCACGACGAGAACCGCGGCCTGCTGTTCTCCGGCGACCACATCCTGCCGCGGATCAGCCCCAACATCTCGCTGCTCTCCGATCAGCCGGACGACCCGCTCGGCGACTTCATGGCGTCGCTGGAGAAGGCGGGCGGGCTGGAGGCCGACGAGGTGCTGCCGGCCCACGAGTGGCGCTTCGCCGGCCTCCGCGAGCGCACGGACGACCTGCTCCGCCACCACGAGGCCCGGCTGGCCGAGATCCGCGGGGCGCTCGCCGCGTGGCCGGGCGCCAGCACCTGGCACGTCGCCGAGCGGTTGACCTGGTCGCGGACCTGGCCGGAGATCCAGGGCTTCATCCGGCGCTCGGCGGTGGGCGAGACCCTCGCCCACCTCGCACGGCTGGAACGGCTGGGGGAGGTCGTGCGCGGCCCGGGGCCGGTCGACGCGTGGACGCTGCGAGCGTGACGGTCAGGCCTTCCAGAACACGGGGTTGAGCGGACGCCGCGGTGGGGTGGACGGGTTGCGCCGACCCCACCGCGGCGGGTCCGGCGTCAGGCGTCGTCGTCGAGCACCGTCAGCCAGGCGAAGCCGTCACCGATCACGGCACCGGTGGGTGCCGAGATCGTGATCTTGTACCGCAGCGACGCCGTGTTGACGACCGTGTTGCCCTCGAGCGGCACCTGGATCGTCGCCTCGGTCGCGCCCTTGGGAATGGTGACGGGAAACGACCGGAGCGGCACCTGCCCGGCCGAGGAGGACCCGCTCGCCGCCGTCTGCACCTGCACCGTCGCCGCCTCCTTGAGCTTGCCGCTCAGGGACAGCCGCATCGTCGCGGTGCCCGGCCCGTTGCCTTCGGAGACCGTCATGTCGACGATGCTGACCTGCACCGCCGAGGTGGCGCCACCGCCGCCGACCCCCGGGGTGTCGAGCGTGATGTCGGACAGGTAGGCCCCGCCCGCCGGCGTGGCCGGCCGCACGATCACCGAGCGGACACTGGTCACGTCCACCCCGGACAGCGACGCGATGGGCACCCGGACGGTCCGCAGCCACGTCTTGCCCAGCCGGCTGATCCCGTTCGTCGTGTTCGTCGACGCCGGGAACGGGGTGAGCGCCGGGCTGACGTCGCCGACCCGTACGGTCGCGGTGCCGCCCGCCTTGTCGACGAACGTGACCTCGAGCTCGACGTCGCCGGTCGCCGTCTCGTCCCGCGCCGTGCGGAAGGTGAGGGCGTCGTACTTCCTGACGTTCCACTCGCCCGGGCCCAGCGCCACCCGCACCTCCGGCGACACCGACGCCGCGCTCCACTGCAGTCGCAGGACCGGGCTGACCGGCACCGACGGGGCGAACGTCGCCGGCGTCCAGTGCGGGATCTTGGACGTCGCGGTGGTCGCCGAGCACGGCGTGTCCCCGGGAAGCACCCGCGCGGCCACGCTGTAGCAGTAGGCGCCCAGGTCGAAGCCGGAGACGGTGACGTTGCCGGCCGGTCGCTCCAGCGGGGCGAGGTCCAGCCGGCGGGAACCGGGCTGCTGGGCCTGCGCGTACACCACGGCCCGGCCGGCCGACGGCACCGTGCCGTTCGTACCGTCGAACAGCGGGAGGAACGCCGTCTCGCCGCCCTGCACGAGGCGGAAGAAGCCGGCCATGTACGCGGTACCGACGGCGCGCTGCTCGGCGCTGGTCAGCCGGGTCGGGCTGGCGCTGCCGCAGACCTCGTCGTTGGCCGGCGACCAGTCGTCGCTGGACGGCGCGACGGAGACACCGGGGGTCCACTCGGTGTTGAAGAAGTTGTGGTCAGCGCCCATGATCATGAGGGACGACCGCAGCACGTTGTCCCGCACCGAGTGCCGGGTGTCGTCGTAGAAGTGCTGCCCCTGCTGGTTGGAGACGTCGCCGTCGCAGTACGGCAGCAGCACCGCCATCGGCACCTCGGGCAGCGTCGGCCGGCCGAAGTCGACCGGGGCGAGCGGAAGGACGGCGCGGATGCCGAACGGGTGCCGCCGCTCGGCGTTGAGCAGCGCGGCCTCGACCACACCCTCACCGCCGCGCGAGTGCCCCATCAGGCCGACGTTCGACAGGTCCAGCCGGCCGCCGAACGCGTGCCCCTTGGTGCCGTTCCACTTCGCCAGCAGGTCCAGGTGGTCCATGACCAGCTGACCGCGGGCCACGGCCCCGTTGTCGTCGGTGAAGCTCGCGTCCTTCGCGTTGATGCCGTTGGCGCTGATCGACACGACCACGTACCCGTGGGTGGCCAAGGCGTCCGCGGTCTCGGTGTAGCCGAGGTAGCTGTCGATCGGGATGAACCCGGCCGCGCAGGGCCAGTTGGTGTTGTTCGTCGCCCGGGTGGCCGGGTTGTAGCAGGCCGAGTGGCGGCCGTGCAGGAAGATCACGACCGGCCGGGCACCCTTCGCGCCGGCCGGGGCGTAGACCGCGGCCCGGATCTCGGCGGGCAGGTCGCTGAGGCCGGACAGGGTCGTGGCCGTGTCGCCGAGGTCGTAGTCGAGCCGCTCGACCCGGTACGGGCCGGGCTGCGCCGGGTCGGTGTACAGCTGCTTGCGCGCCAGGCCCTTGGGTGTGGTGGGCGCGGCGGCGGACTTCGACGGCGACGCCTTGGCGCCGGGCACCACGCCGTTCCAGGCGACGTCGACGCGCTTCGCGCCGGTGACGGCGGCGTCGGTGGTCTCCACGGTGAGACTCAGCCCGTCGGCCGACTCCTTCGCCGCTCCGATGACCCGTCCGTCGACGGCGAGTTCCGGCACGGCGTCCCGGACGGGCAGCGGCTCGTCGAGCCGCAGCGTCACCCGTGTGCCGCCGTCGGGCAAGGCTTCGACCGCGAAGCCGGTTGAGCCGATCGGCTGCTCCTCACCGGGGTCTGCGGCAGCGGAGGGCACGAAAAGGCCGGCTGCGGCGATGCAGCCGGCGAGCATTGCGATCGAAAGCCGGACCCGCGCCCGGATGGGTGCGAAACGGACCATATGCAACTCTCCTTATTTCGCACTGAAAGCTTCAGCGCGAACGGAAAGTACGAACGCTCTGTTCCAGAAGACCGCCGATCCGGAGACGGCCCGGTTTCCAGGCGGCACAGCAGTGTTTCGACGGTCAAGTATTCAGCACATGTCGATGTGCTACCTTCCGAAAAGCCTGCTGGCAGAGATGCTGCGGGACGGTGTCACCGTCGTCCCGGACGTCTGGACGCTCGGCGCCGCCCGGGCCCGGCCGGCACCGCGCGGGGGCGACCGGGTGACCGACCGGTCACCGCTGCCGTGCGACCGGACGGCGCGCATACCCGCCCGGGCATTCCACGAAGGTCGCGGCATCTGCTACCGATTGATGGGCGGAGGTGGTGATGCTGGACGGACCGGTGGTGGGGGTGCTGTCCCCGTTCGCGGGCGGCGTCTACTACGGTGCGCTGCTGGCCGGGATCAGTGCCGCCGCGGCGCGGGCCGGCAGCCGGACGATCGTGGTGCAGACGCTCGACGCGGCTGCCTCGATCACCGTCAATGGCGGAACCCCCACGTTCGACGCGCCCGTCGCCTGGGACCACATCGCCGGGTTCGTGGTCCTCGCCGACGCCGTGACCGGCTCGTACGTCGAACGCGTCCGCGCGGCCGGGAAGCCCGTGGTGCTGCTCGGGCACGACGACGGACGCGCCGACCTCCCGGCGGTTCTCGCCGACAACGCCGCCGGGATTCGTGAGGCCGTCGCTCACCTCATCGCGCACGGGCACCGGCGGATCGCGTTCACCGGCAACATCGTCGTGTCCGACGTCGCCGAGCGTTATCAGGCATACCGTGAGACGCTGCTGGCCCACGGGATCGCTCCCGACCCGGCGCTGTTCCTGCCCGCCGCCGACAACCTGGAGAGCGGTATCGCCTGGGCCACCGCCGAGGCACTGCGTGACGGGCCGCCCGCGCCGGCGATCGTCGCGGCCACCGACCGCAACGCGATCGGCGTCATGCGCGCGCTGGCCGCCGCCCGGCTGCGCTGTCCCGACGACTACGTGCTCACCGGGTTCGACGACATCGAGGTCGCCGCGTTCCAGGAGCCGGGCCTGGCCAGCGTTCGCCAGATGCTCGGCGAGATGGCGGCCGAGGCGGTCGGTCTGCTGCTGCGGGCCGTGTCCGGGCAGGAGGTGCCGCCGGGCCGCCACCGCGTCCCGACGTCGTTCGTGCCGCGCGGGTCCTGCGGGTGCGCCGACGTGCCGGCGCAGCCGTCCGGCGAGCGGGACCGCCTCGCCGAGCGGGTCGCGGTGCTGTTGCCGCCCGACTCCTTCCGCACCGCCGACGACCTGGAGGTCCTGCGTCGCGCCGTCACGGCGGTGCGGGCCGTCGTGGGGACCGCCGCGGCCGGCCGCCGCCCCGACCTCGACCCGGCCGCTGAGGCGCTGATGCGGCTCTACGAGCTGCGGCCGCAGCCGGAGAGCCTGCGGGTGCTGTCCCGGGCGGTCCAGGAGTACACCCAGGGCCTCGAGCTGTCCGACGACGGCGCGGGCCGCCGGGTCGACATCTGCGTGCAGGACCTCATTCTCGCCACCGCCCGCCTCCACCACCGGGCCCAGTTCGGCGAGCGGTGGCGGCTGCGTTCGACGATCAGCGCCCACTACGAGCTGAGCATGGCGCTGCTGTACGAGCGGAGGTCCGACCCCAGCGATCTGAGCTGGCTGGCGGCGACCCCGGCCGGCGGCGGCGCGGTCGGGCTGTGGACCGCCGACCGGCAGCTGCGCGTCCCGCCCGGCTGGCAGCGGCACCCGGGCCCACCGATCGGCCCGGCGGTGCTGTCGGTGTCGCAGTTCCCGCCGGCCGGGCTCATCGCCTCCGCAGAGCCCGCCGAGACGGTGTTCGTCGTGCCGGCGAAGGTCAATACGAGCGACCGCGGGCTGCTCGCGGTCGTCGACGTGGTCGACAGCCGGGTCGAGGACGGCCGGGAGCTGGTGAATCAGTGCGCGGCGCTGTTCACCGTGGCCCTGGACCTGCGCGAGCAGGAGGAGCGGCTGCGCCAGGCCGCCCTGTCCGACACGCTGACCGGGCTGCCGAACCGGGCCGCGTTCGTCGAGACGCTGGAGGGCGCGGCCCGCACGCCCGGCCGGCGGTTCGGGGTGCTGTTCCTCGATCTCGACGGCTTCAAGCAGGTCAACGACACTCTCGGTCACGCGGTCGGCGACGCGCTGCTGGTCCACGTGGCGGAGCGGATCCGGCGCTCGCTGCGCTCGGGCGACGTCGCCGCCCGGCTCGGCGGCGACGAGTTCGTCGTGTTCCTCGACGACGTGACGGCCCAGCCGCAGCTCGACGAGATCGCCGAACGTCTCCGTGCCACCATCGCCGCCCCGTTCCACCTGGCCGGGAGGATGGTGCGGGTCGGGGTCAGCATCGGCGCGACGACCCGCGACGACCTCGACACGGCCGACGAGATCCTGTCCGCCGCGGACGCTGCGATGTACCGCGTCAAGGCCGGCAGCCGGTGACCCGCAACGGCCCGGCGGTGTGACCGGCCTGCGCAGACCAACCCGCTCACCGGTCAGCCCGGGGTAGTGCCAACCCCGCCAGCCCGATGGGGCCTTCGTGAATGCCCTGGTGCTGCCGGCGACGGGACCAGACCTGGATCAGCACGATCGCTCCCGCCGCGGCGGCCGGGACGAGGCCGCAGACGGCCATCCCGAATCGCGCGCCGAAGTGACTGGTGAGCGCCCCGACGATCGGGGCGCCGAGCGGGGTTCCACCGGTGAACACCAGCATGTAGAGGCCCATCACGCGGCCGCGCATCTCCGGGTCGACCCAGAGCTGGACCGACGAGTTCGCCAGCGACTGGAACGCCAGGCTCACGAACCCCAGCACGGCCAGCAGCGGGAGAAAGGTCGGCAGGTTCGGTGCGACGGCGGCCAGTGCCTGGACCGCCCCGAACAGCCCTCCGAACAGGACGATGGGTCGCAGCCGGGTGGACGTGCCTGATCCGGCGACGAGCGCGCCCAACGCGGAGCCGACTGCCATCACGATGTTGAACAGTCCGTACATGCCGGCAGCCCCGTGAAACGATTGGACCGCGATTGCCGTCAGTACGATCGGGAAGTTCAAGCCGAACGTGCCGATGATGCCGACCAGCAGGATCGTCCAGAACAGCCGCGGTCGCTGCCGCACGTATCTGCCGGCGGTGCGGAATGCCCGGGGCTCGGGACGCGCCGGCGGCGCGGGTGTCAGATCGCCCGGCCGCAACCGGAGCAACGCGATCGTCGGCCCGAGGTAGCACAGGGCGTTGCATGCGAAGGCCCATCCGGTGCCGGCGGTGCCGATGAGCACGCCGGCGACCGCCGGGCCGACGAGCCGGGCTATCTGGAAGACCGTCGCGTTGAGTGAGACGGCCTGGCGCAGAAGGCTCATCGGCACGACCTCGGTGGCGAACACCTGGCGGGTCGGGGCGTCGACGACGAAGACGAGTCCGGTCAGCAGCGCGAACAGGAACACGTATTCGATGCGGATCAGGCCGACGATGGTGAGGACGGCGAGGATGCCGGTCAGGCAGGCGTTGAGCGTCTGGGTGATCAGCAGGAGCCGGCGTTTCGGGTAGCGGTCCGCGAGCTGACCGCCGTGGACGCCCAGGAAGAGGATGGGCAGGAACTGCAGGGCCATGGTGATGCCGACGGCCGTTGGACTGTTCGTGAGTTGCAGCGCCAACCAGTCCAGCGCGATGCTGCCCATCCAGGTGCCGGTGCTGGCGAGGCTCTGTCCGATCAGGTACGTGCGGTAGCCGCGATATCTCAGTGCGGCGAACGGGCTTTCGGCGGTGGTCGAGGTCGAACTTCGGACGGCTGAAGCCGTTGTCACGACAAATCCTCTCGCCTGTACTTGCTGATCCATCCTTCCTGGAAAGGCGCGACATATTGAAGACCGATAACCCGACTCACAGTTATAGTGTTTCGCTATGACCGCCGCGTATGACCCCCAACTGCTCGCCACCCTGCTGGCGGTGGAACAGACCGGCAGTTTCACCCAGGCCGCGGCTCGGCTGCGGATCCGTCAACCGACGGTCAGCCAGCACATTCGCCGGCTGGAGCAGCAGGTCGGTCGCATGCTTGTGCACCGCACGACGCACGCGTTGTCCCTCACGCCGGACGGTGAGGCCATGATCGGCTTCGCGCGCACGATTCTTGCCGCGCACGAACAGGCCGCGGCATATTTCAGTGGCTCGCAGCCGCGCGGCCGGCTTCGGATCGGGATGTCCGACGATCTCGCACTCACCCGGCTGCCGCAGATTCTCCGGGAGTTCCGCCGGGACAATCCGATGGTCGACTTCTACCTCACCGTCGAGCAGAGCAGGGTGTTGCACGAGTGGCTGGTCAACGACAGGCTTGACGTGCTCGTCGGCAAGCGGCCGCCCGGTGACGAGCGTGGCCAGCTCGTCAAACGTGAAAGGCTCGTCTGGGTCGGCACGCCCGCCACGAAGATCGACCTGACGAAGCCCGTGCCGCTGGTGGTCTACGCCGCTCCCAGCATGTCACGCAACGAGATGCGCAAAGCGCTCAATCGGGCACAGATCCCCTACCGCAGCGCGTGTGTCTGCCGCGGGGTCAACGGACTGATCGCGGGGGTCGCGGCCGGCATCGGCATCTCCGCCCTGCCCGCCAGCCTGGTGCCCACCCAGCTCACCACCCTGGGCACTGCGCATCGCCTCCCCGAGCTCGGACATATCGACCTCGTGCTCCTGGCCAATCCGCGAGCCGAGGAGCGCCCCGCCGTCAAGGCGCTGATCGCGACCATTCTGGCGAGCGGATCACGATCACTGAGCGCATCCACTGCGTGACGAATTCCACAGGGCGGCACACCGCGTCTACCGCAGCAGGCCGCGGGCCATGGCGGTCGTCACGGCCGCCGTCCGGTCGGTGACGTCGAGCTTGGTGAAGACGCGATACATGTGGGTCTTGACGGTGGCCTCCGAGATGAACAGCGCCTTGCCGATCTCCGCGTTGGTCAGCCCGCGCGCGACCAGCCGGAGCACGTCGACCTCGCGTGCCGACAGCTGAGGTTGGGCCGGCGACCGCACCTGCTGGACGAGTTTCGTGGCCACCGAGGGGGCCAGCACGGTCTCGCCGCGGGCCGTGGCGCGCACCGCGCCGGCCAGTTCTGCCCGCGACGCGTCCTTCAACAGATACCCGGTGGCGCCGGCGGCGACCGCTCGCAGGATGTCGGCGTCGGACTCGTAGGTGGTCAGCACCATCACCCGCGACGGCGTCGGCCCGGCCACGATCTCCGCCGTGGCGGCCACGCCGTCCATGCCCGGCATGCGCAGGTCCATCAGGACGACGTCCGGCGCCAGCTCGGCGGCGAGCCGCACCGCCTCGGCACCGGAGGACGCCTCGCCCACCACGGTGAGGTCGGGCTCGGCCTCGAGCATGCCGCGCAGGCCCTCGCGGACCACCGGATGGTCGTCGGCGAGCAGCACGCTGATCACTGCGGTACCTCCAGTGTGAGTGTCGTACCCCGGCCGTTGCCACGGTCACTGTGCACGGTCAGGGTCCCGGCCACCTCGTCGGCCCGGGCGCGGATGCCCCGCAGCCCGAACCCGCCCGCGACGGACGCGGGGTCGAAACCGCGCCCGTCGTCGGCCACGACCAGCCGCACGGCATCCGCACCGTACGCAAGCGTCACGGACGCCTCCGACGCGAACGAGTGCCGCCGGACGTTCGCCAGCGCCTCCTGCGCCGCTCGCAACAGGACGACCTCAACCGCGGTCGGCAGCGGCCGCACCGTGCCGGACAGCCGGTAGGACGCGCGGATCGGCGTCTGCTCGTCCAGCCGGGCGACGAGGTCCCGGACCGCTTCGTCGAGCGGGCCCGTGCCCAGGGCGGCCGGCGCGAGTGCGGCCACGAGCGCCCGCGATTCGGCGAGGTTCTCCCGTGCGGTGCGCACGGCGACGTCCAGCCGGTGCCGGGCCCGCCCGTGGTCGCCGGCCGGGTCGCTCTCCAGGTCGGAGCCGGCGGCCTGCAGCAGCGCGATGATGCTGGTGAAGCCCTGCGCGAGCGTGTCGTGGATCTCTCCGGCGAGCCGGGCCCGCTCGGCGGCGGCGCCGGCCTCGTGCGAGAGCCTGGCCACCTCGGCCCGGGACTGCTCCAGCTGCGCGATCAGGTCCGCCCGTTCACGGCTGCGGCGCACGACCCCCCGGATCCACAGGCCGAGCCCCAGCGACAGGACCGCGCCACCGACCGCCATCGGCAGGAAGTGGGTGCGGACGTGCCCGGTGAAGCCCTCCCGCTGGAGCGCGACCGCCACCGGCAGGGCGTTGGCGAATGTGGTGACGGCGGCGGCCGGCCACGTCGGCAGCAGTTGGAAGGCGAGCGGGCAGATCGCGAACAGCAGGAACGAGCTCGGCGCCGCGCCGGTGAGCGCCACGAGGAACAGCACCAGCACCGCCGCGAGGAAGCCGCCGCCACGCCGAGCGGTGGTGCGCCGCCGCGCCAGCGGGCGCCCGTACGCCACGTACAGCGCGGCGATCGCGACCAGCATGGCAGCGGACAGCCAACGCCGGGACGCGGACACGTCGGACACGCCCACCGCGGCCAGCGTCAGGGCGGCGACCGCCGCGAAGTAGCCGTCCCACAACCGGCCGGGCTCCTCGCCCGCACCCTGCAGGCTGGGCCGTGCGTCCACGCTCACTCCCATGCTGCCTATCGTCGCCCGTCACCGGGCACGAGGGAACCTCGCCGGCGCCGCTGGACGGCCAGCCCGCCGGCCAGGACGGCCAGGCCGGCCAGCGCCAGGAGCACCGGGCGCAGGGTGCGCTCCCAGGGCCAGCCACGACCGGTGAGCGTGATGTCCCCGGCGGGGTACTCCAGCAGCTTGGCCCGCCACGCCGCCGAGGCGACGTCGACGTCGGTCGCGATGTCGTGCAGCGGCCCGTCGAAGGCGAAACCCGGTGCCGCGTGCAGGTACGTCGGCGGGATGCCCTGCGTCGTCGGCGCGTCGCGCCGGGCGGCGGCCGCGGCACCGGGCACCAGCAGCCGGTCCAGCTCCGGCGCGTCCGTGAGTGTCGCGCGCGGTACGAACGTCAACCCGTGCCGGGAGCGGACCGTCGCGGCCCCGGACGACACCGCGAGTGTCCGGGCGGCATAAACGGCTTCGGTGTAGGTGACGAAGACCGAGGCGAGTTCGAGCTCACCGACGCCGTCCGTCAGCAGGACCCCGGCCGTCGGCGCGTCCCAGCGGTAGGCCAGGTTCAGCGCGGCGATCGCGTCGCCGGGGCCGAAGCGCCGCACGGGAATCGGCGCCGGCGCGCCGGGCGAGTAGTGGCGCCAGCCCACCGCGCCCGCCGCGGCAGCGGCCACCCGCGTGCCAGCCAGGCGCTCGACCACCCGCAGTGTGCCGTCGATGCCGGACAGCACACCGGCCGTGCTGATCACCTGACCGTCGTCGACGTAGCGGACGCCGTGCTGCCACCGCACGTCGGTGTACTCCTTCTGAAGGTCGTCGAGGCGGTACCAGTGCGACGTCGCGGCGTGTCCGTCGAGCACCCCGGCCGCGGCGGCGACACCGCCGCCCCAGCACACGCTGAGCAGCAGCGCGCCGCCGCGGGCCTGGCGCCGGAGGAAGTCGAGGACCGCGGGCTCGTCGGTGCGCGGCATCGCGGGCACCACGACCACGTCGGCGGCGCGGCCGCCGAGCCGGGACGCCAGGGACTCGAACGTCACGTCCGGCACCAGGTCCAGGCCGCCGGTCAGCGTCACCGGCGCCGCGGTCGGCGCGGCGGTGAGGACGTTGAACCGTCCCGTGACGGCCAGCACCTCAAACGGTCCGAGCGCGTCCGCCACGTTCGCTCCTTCGGCGCCGAGCACCACAACCGCGGTCGGCAGGGCCGGGTCGAAGGGGCGCGGCGGCGGCGCCGGAACCTCCGACGAGGGCGCCGCCGCGTACACGCTCCGGGTGTTCACCGCGGCCACGGCGGCGCCGACCGGCACCGGCAGCGCCGCCAGCGCCAGCACGACCGCACCGGTCCGTGTCACGGCGCGCGGCAGCGGATGCCCGCCGTGCGTGTACTCCGATCGCCGCCGCAGCATGACCGCGACCATCGCGACCACCATCAGCACGTGGCCGCCGGTCATGACGACACCGGCGGAGACGGCGCCGAGCCGGTACGGGACGAGCAGCACCGCGAACGGCGCGTACATCGCGGCGGTCATCTCGCCGATGCTCGCCCAGCCGTGACCGCGCACGCACATCCACAGCGCCATGCCGATCGCCATGTCGGTGGCCATCGTCAGCGTGTGCACGTCGGTCCGCCCGGCGGCGCCCGGCAGTACCAGTGTCCACAGTGGTCCCAGCGCGAACATGCCGGCCAGCATCGCCACGACCATTTCGAGAACGTGCCTGGAGAAGTGGAGAACGGCTCTCATCGTTTCCTCACCACACCCACGGATGACGACGACGGCGCCGTTCCGGCGACGTCGTCGGTTGACGTGTCGATCCTGCGCCGGTCATGCGTCCGCGCGGGACGGTGGCAAGACGGAACCCTGGTGTCGTCCGAACGATGGACAGCCGCCACCGGCGGTGTCGGCTCAGGTGCCTCCGGGGGTTACGAGTCCGGTTTCGTAGGCGATGACCACGAGCTGGGAGCGGTCGCGTGCGTCGAGCTTGGTCAGCAGGCGGCTCACGTAGGTGCGGGCGGTGTCCGGGCTGAGGTGCAGCTCGGCGCCGATCTCCGCGTTGGACCGTCCGGTGCCGACCTGTGCGAGGACATCCCGTTCACGTTCGGTCAGTCCGGCGAGTCGTCGGGTGTCCGCCACGGGGGAGCGGGCCGCGGCGGCCAGGACGCGTCGCGTGACGGCGGGGGAGAGCAGCGCGTCGCCGCCGGCCACGGTGCGGACGGCGGCACGCAGGGCGTCGGGCGGGGTGTCCTTGAGGAGGAAGCCGGCCGCGCCGGCGCGGATGGCCTCGAAAAGATACTCGTCGTCGTCGAAGGTGGTCAGCATGACAACCTGGACGCCGGTGAGGCGCGGGTCGGTCAGGATGCGCCGGGTGGCCTCGAGGCCGTCGGTGCCGGGCATGCGCACGTCCATGAGCACCACGTCGGGTTGCTCGGTGCGGACGGCGTCCAGGCCTGTCGCGCCGTCACCGGCCTCGCCGACGACAGTGATGTCCGGTGCGCGTTCGAGCAGCGCGCGGAGCCCGGCTCGAACGAGGTGCTGGTCGTCGACGAGGACCACCCGGATGTCCGTCATGCTCGGCTCCCGGCCAGCGGCAGGCGTGCGTGCACCCGGAACCCGCCCTGCTCGCCGTTGCCGGCCTCGACGGTGCCGCCGAGCAGGGAGACCCGCTCGGACATCCCGCGCAGGCCATGGCCGTTCGTGTCCGGCGCCGCGCCGGGCGGTGCGCCTCGGCCGTCGTCGACGATCTCGAGCGACAGCCGGGGTCCTGTCGCCCGCACCGTGACGTGGACCCGGCTGGCGCGTGCGTGCCGCAGGGTGTTGGTGAGTGCTTCCTGGACGATCCGGTAGGCGGTCGTGGCCACGACGGCGGGCAGCGCGTCGACCTGGCCGGTGACGCGGAGCTCGACGGGCAGGCCGCTGTGACGCACGCCGTCGACGAGGGTGTGCAGCTGGTCGAAGCCCGGTGCGGGTTCGCGGGTGCCGGAGTCGCGGCGGAGGGTCTGCAGGGTGGCGCGCAGCTCGGCCATCCCGCTGCCGCCGGCCGAGCTGATCGCGGCGAGCGCGGTGCCGGCCTGGTCGGGTTTGTTGTCCGCGAGGGCCTCCTGCGCCACCGCCGACTGCAGCGTGATGACCGACATGGTGTGGCCGAGGGTGTCGTGTACCTCCCTAGCGATGCGCAGCCGCTCGGCCTCGACCTGCCGGGCGGCCTCCCGGCGGCGGTCCTCGGCGGCGGCGGCGGCCTGCCGGGCCAGCTCGGCCCGCAGCGACCTCCTGCTGCGGACGGCGTCGCCGAGGGTGATGACGGCGAGCATCAGCGCGGCCTCGGAGCCGAGGTCGAAGCCCACGACGATCGAGATGTCGTCGCCCTCGACCAGTCGCATGCCCACCGACAGCGCCAGCAGCCCGCCGCCGACGACCGCGGCCGGCAACACCCTGCCGCGCTCCGCCGCCGTGTACAACACGGCGGCCGTCGGTGCGGCCAGGCCGATCGCCGGGAGGTCGAGCGAGTAGTACACGACGATGCCGGCCGCGGTTGCCAGCAGCGTGGCGACCGGCCACTCCCGGCTGCACAGCAGCAGCGCGCCGAAGCCGACCGCGAAGCCGTAGGCGAGCACGGCCCGGCCGGGCGGCCCGCCGTCGGTGACCACGGCCGCCGCGACCAGGCAGAAGGTGGCGGCACCGAGCAACGCGTCGGTGCGGGTGGGTCGGGAACGCACACAAGCAGCGTAGACGGCGTGCCGGGCGGCCGCCGTCGCCGTGGAGCGTCAGGTCCCCGGCGCCGTGTACGCCCGGAAGCGATTCCGGTCCGCTCCCGCAGGCGGCAGACGGCAACGCTCACGAACCGCAGCATGGTTGACGACATGGACGGCGCCCGCAACGGCGCGACCGACGCAGGAGGACTCGAACGTGTCCCGCACCGAACTGACCTGGATCGTGCTCGTGGTGCCCGTGTGGCCGGCGATGCTGCCGTTCGGCGACGCCCGCGACACGGCCCGCGCGGCCGTCGCCGCGGAGGCCGCGCGATGAGCCGGCCGCGCCGCATGCTCGGGTTCTCCTGGCCGGTGCTGATCGGTCTGGCCGCGCTGGCCGCGCCCCGGCTCGTGCTGCACGACCTCGGCGTCATCACCGAAGGCAGCTTCGTCAACGGACTGCTGGTCTTCCTTCCGCCGCTGTGCTGGATCGCCGCGGTGCTGTGGAAGCGGCCGGCGCATCCGTTCGTGACCGTCCTGGTCATCGGCGCGCTCTACGGCGTGTTCCTCGCCGCGGGCCATCAACTGCTGTGGGACACCGCCTTCGACGGGGACACCCCGACCCTCGGCGGGAACCTCACCGGCGTCGACCCCACGGTACAGAGCGCCGTCGTCCGCACCGCCGCGGCGCTGTCCAGCCTCGTCACCGGAACGATCGTGGGCGCGGTCACCGGCGCCGTCGCGGCGCTGCTGTGCCGGATCGTGCCGGGCCACCCCGAGCGACCCGGGGACACCGGCCGATAGGACGCCGGCACACCGCAGCGGGTGCCGGCCCTGTTCGTCGGAACTTCTCAGCAACCCGGGTCCGATGCCGATGTGTTGACCACTGAGCCGAACCAGCAAGCCGATCGAGGGATAGCCGTGTCGCAGCAGCGGGATGTCGTCGTCACAGTCCGGCGGGGACGCCTTACCGGACTGGTGGCGGATCGTGGAGTGATCGCCAAGGCGTTTTTCGTGGTGCTGCTCGTCGCGCTGGTCGCGGCCGCGATCGGCGTGCTGGCGCTGACCCGGATGTCGAGGCTCAACGGCGACCTGCACGACATGAAGCGCCGCCACCTCGACAGCTCCGAGCAGCTCACCCAGCTGCGCGCGGGGATGGCCGACATGTACCGCAACTCGATGATGTTCTCGCTGTACTCGGCCAGCGGCGGCACGGCGGACGTGCAGCAGTCCCGCGCGGCGGTGGCGGCCGCGGACAAGAAGGTCGACGACGCCACGGCCGCGTACCGATCGCTGGCCGCCGGTTCGCCGGCGCGGCTGGCCGCCATCGGCCGGGTCACCGACACACTCGGGCAGTACCGGACCCTGCGCAACGTGGTGCTCTTCCTCGAAGCGCCGCCGGCCGGCTACGCGCCGCCGTCCGAGGACCGGATCGTCGCCGTCTCCACCGACCTGGAGAACCAGACCAAGACCGCACTCGACGAGCTGCAGGCCGTGGAGAGCAGCGAGGCCGCCGCCACCGTCGCGGCTGCGGACCGGCAGTACCGTCACGCCTGGATGCTTGTCGCCGCGCTGCTGGTCGGCGGACTCGCGGTGGCGCTGCTCGCCGGGGCGTGGGTGGCGCGCATCCTGCGCCGGCAGCTGGACAGCGTCTCCACCGCGCTCCGAGCGCTCGCTGGCGCGGACCTGACGGTGCCGGCCGAGGTGTACGCCCGCGACGAGCTCGGCGCGATGGCCGGCGCGGTGAACGACGCCCGGACGGGTCTGCGTGGCACGGTCACCGCCATCACCGGCGGGTCGCAGACCCTCGGCAGCAGCTCGCAGCGGCTCACCGCGGTCAGCGGCCGGATCGCCACCAACGCGCAGGATGCCGCGCGACAGGCCGACGTGGCCGCGGGCGCGGCCGGCGCGGTGTCGCAGAACGTACATACCGTCGCCGCGGGCGCCGAGGAGATGGGCGCGTCGATCCGCGAGATCGCTCGCAACGCCGGCGACGCCGCGCAGGTCGCGGCGGAGGCGGTCGGTGTGGCGCAGTCGACCAACGACACGGTGTCGAAGCTCGGCGAGTCCTCCACCGAGATCGGCAACGTGGTCAAGGTGATCACTTCGATCGCCGAGCAGACCAACCTCCTCGCGCTCAACGCCACCATCGAGGCGGCCCGGGCGGGCGAGGCCGGCAAAGGCTTCGCCGTCGTCGCCAACGAGGTCAAGGAGCTGGCGCAGGAGACCGCCCGCGCCACCGAGGACATCTCCCGGCGCGTCGAGGCCATCCAGGCCGACACCGGCAACGCCGTCGCCGCGATCGGCGAGATCAGCCGGATCATCGCCCGGATCAACGACTACCAGCTCACCATCGCCTCCGCCGTCGAGGAACAGACCGCCACGACCACGGAAATGACCCGCAACGTCGCCGAGGCCGCCAACGGCGCGAACAACATCGCCGGCAACATCGCCGGCGTCGCGCAGGCCGCGCAGGCGACCAGCGACACCCTCGCCGAGGCCGACACCACCGTCACGGAGCTGTCCCGCCTGGCCGCCGAGTTGCAGAGCGAGGTCGCCCGCTTCCGCGTCTAGGGTGCTTCGTCACGAGTACATCAGGTGCAGCGTCATCCCGGCGTCGGCGTGCGCCAGGTTGTGACAGTGGTTGGCCCACATTCCGGGGTTGTCCGCCGCGAACGCCACCTCCCAGACTTCGCCGGGGCGGACGTCGAACGAGTCCAGCCACAACGGACTCCCGGTCGCCGGCTTTCCGTCGCGGGACAGCACCAGGACGTGATGCCCGTGCAGGTGCCACGGGTGCACCACCAGCGATCGGTTCACGATCGTGAATTTGACGGTCTCGCCGAGGTGCACCACCTGAGGCGGGATGTCCGGATCGGCCGCGCCGTTGACGGTGTGGGCGTACCGCGGAAGCAGCCCGCGCAGGTCGAGGCCGCGGTCGAGGACAAGCGTGAACTCCCGGTCGAAGCGCGACCACGGCACCGGAGCACCGGCGCCGTAGAGCAGCGGGACCGTGATGGACCGGATGTCGCCCGGGACCCGCAGCAGCCGCGGCCCGGCGACGACCACCGCCGCGACCGACAGCGGGGCGGCGATGAGGACCTTCTCCGCCGCGAACCACCAGCCGGCGCGGGCCAGCGCGGCGATCGTGACCGCGCGGGCGAACGTGGCGAGCAGCGCGAAGGCGGCCAGGCCCAGTGCGAGCGGACGGCGCCGGGCGGCCGACGCGGCGCCGCCGCCCAGCCACCCGGCGGCCCCGAGGACCGCGATCACGAGGTCGGCCGCGAGCAGCGACCCGGTGGTCATGCTGATTCACCTCGAAAACCCGAAACGCCCGCAGCGCCGGCCAGCCGTTGCGCCGCCCGGAAGACGCTGACCACGACGTGCACCACGACGATGCCGTTGAGCGCGTGCAGCGCGGCGACGGTCAGGCCGACCGGGGTGCTGGCGCCCGCGGCGTCGGTGAACGCGTTCGCGAGCATGGCGATGAGCCCCTGCACGACGACGAGGCCGAGCGACAGGGCCGCCAGCCCGATCAGCCGGCCCGGCGCCTTCGCCAGCACGGCGAACAGCGTGGTGAGCAGGGTGAGGGCGGGGATGACCGCCATCCCGGTGACGCTGTGCAGGACGTACGCGCCGTCGCCGGCGGGTTTTGTGAACGCGCCCACGGCGGCGAAGGCGAACTGCAGGACAAACGAGACGAGCAACAGCGCGCTGACGATGACAAAGGCCCGGCGCATGGTGGTCTCCTAACGGTGAGTCGGGGTCAGTGCCCGGGCGACGTGGTCGGTGGCCGTGATCGCGCCGTATGCGACCAGCCGCACGAGGTCGGCGTCGGCCGGGTGGGAGAGCCGCCAGAGGGCGACGTCGCCCGGGCTGATCGCGCCGGGCGCGAACGCCGCCAGCAGCACGATCCGCGTGCCGACGCGGTCGGTGCCGGGCAGGTCACGGACCAGCTCGGCGGCCCATTCGGCGGGCCGGTCCGGGTGCCGCCCGTCCTCCCAGCGCACGGTGGCCGTGACGGTCTGGCGAGCCACGTCGCTCAGCAGGTCTCCACCTTGCGTGGCGGCGTGCTGCAGCGACGCGTACGCGACGCCGACGGGGCTGTCGCCGGCCCAGGCGGGCGGCGCCGTCGCGCCGGCGTCGAGGAGCGGGAGGCTGCGGCCGGGCTCCTTCGGCTCCCGCGCGGTCCTGCCGTACAGCCGACCCCCGACGGACCGCACCACCGGGGCGCGCTGCAGGCCGCCGGGCAGCAGATCCGGGTCGAGCAGCGCCGAGACGACCCGGTTGATGCAGTGGAAGGCGAGCAGGGTGCCGGTGAGCTCGGGGCCGTGCGGGCTCGTCCACGCGGCGGCCCGGGGATTGCGGCTGGCCTCGGCCCAGGCGGCGAGTTCGGCGTGCCTCGGCCGCGGCGGCGTGCCGCCCCGGGCGACGACCTCGGCCAGCTCGTGCTCGCCCAGCGCGTGCAGCAGCATCACGTGGGCGTCGACGCAGAACCGGCAGCGGTTGGCCCGGGACACCGCCGAGGCGACGAGTTCACGGTCCACCCGGGAGGTGTCGCCCGCGAGCAGGGCCTCGCGCATCAGCGCCCAGGTCGCGGCCATCACCTCCGGCACGGCCGAGAGCGCCTGGAAGGTGGGCACCGGCCCGAGGAACTCGTCCCGCAGCTGCCGGTAGACCTCCGCGGTGAGACCGGTCGCCGCCTTCGGTGGAGCGGGGCTGAAGAAGCGGTACGTCATGGGCAAGATGCTTGTCCCGGTGCGCCGGGAAATCGTCGTGCCGCCGCAGGCACTTGGCCGGCCGCCGATACCGCGTCCGCAGTACGCCACGCGTACCGCAGGTGCCGGATGCTCTCCGCCGACCGCCGTTCTAAGGTGCGATCATGCGCCCCGATCTGCCCTACGCCGTCGGTGGCGTCGCCATCGGCGCCTTCCTGCTCGGCGACGCCGCGCTCGCGCCGGACGCCGGTCCGGTGCGAGCGATCGACGTCGCCCTGGTCCTGGCCATGGCGGCGGCCCTGGCGGTGTGCCGGCGGCACCCGGTGCCGGCGCTGGGTGTGGTGACCGCGACCATGCTGGCATTCCACGTCCGGGTGCACGCCGGGGTGTCCGCCGCGTTCGCCGTCCTCGGCACCGTCTACGTCGCCGCCTGGCTGGGGCACCGATCGGCCGTCGCGCTCGCCGGCGTCGTCTTCCTCGGCGGCTTCCTGGCCCGCGACATCTCGGTCGCGCCCGCCGGCCGGTCCGGCCAGCTGATCGCCGAGCGCACCGCCCTGCTGCTGGGCTGGTTCCTCGCGGCCAACGTCGCCGGACTCGTCGCGCGGCAGCGCCGGGCATACCTGGAACAGGTCGAGCAGCGAGCGATCGAGGCCGAACGCACCCGCGAGGAGATGGCGTTGCGCCGAGCCGGGGAGGAGCGCCTGCGCATCGCCCGGGATCTGCACGACTCGCTGACCCACAGCATCTCCGTGATCAAGGTGCAGGCCGGGATCGCCGTGCACCTGGCCCGCAAGCACGGCGAGGAACCGTCGGCCGCGCTGCTGGCGATCCAGGAGGCCGGCGGCGCCGCGATGCGGGAACTGCGGGCGACCCTGGAGGTGCTGCGCACGCCGTCCGACGCGGACTGTGTCGGGCTGGCCCGGGTGGGCGAGCTCGCCGAGCGGACCCGCGCGGCCGGCGTGCCGGTGCACATCACCGTCTCCGGTCAGCCCCGGGACCTGCCCGCCGAGGTCGACCAGGCCGGATATCGCGTCGTCCAGGAGGCTCTGACCAACATCGCCCGCCACGCCGGCCCCGCCACCGCCGAGATCCACGTCGAATGCGCCCCCGCACGGCTGACCGTCTCGGTGACCGATGACGGCCAGGCGTCGCCGGGCCGGCCGGTGACACCCGGTGTGGGCCTGCGCGGCATGCGGGAACGGGTCACCGGACTGGGCGGCACGCTGCACGCGGCCCCGAGCGACGGCGGCGGGTTCGCCGTGCGGGCCGTCTTCCCGTTGGACGGTACGGCATGATCAGCGTCCTCCTCGCCGACGACCAGGCCTTGATGCGGGCCGGATTCCGGGCACTGCTCGACGCCGAGGACGACCTGGAAGTCGTCGGCGAGGCCGCCGACGGCGCTGCGGCCGTCGAACTGGCGCGACGCCTGCGGCCGGATGTCGTGCTGATGGACGTACAGATGCCGGGCCTCGACGGCATCGAAGCCACCCGGCGCATCGCGGCCGATCCCGACCTCGCCGCGGTCCGCGTCCTCATCCTCACCAACTACGGGCTCGACGCCTACGTCTTCGGCGCACTCCGCGCCGGCGCCAGCGGATTCCTGCTGAAGGACGCCGACCCCGCCGACCTGTTGCAGGCCGTCGCCGTCGTCGCGCGCGGCGACGCGCTGCTCGCCCCGGCGGTCACGCGGACGCTCATCAGCGAGTTCGTCACCGGCCCGCCACCGGCCGACCCGGCGGCCGGACGCGACGTGCTGACCGCCCGCGAACAGGAGATCGTCGAACTCGTCGCCCGCGGCTTGACCAACGACGAGATCGCCGAGCGCATGGTGATCAGTCCGTTGACCGCCAAGACACATGTCAACCGGGCGATGACGAAGCTGCACTGCCGCGACCGTGCCCAGCTGGTCGTGTGGGCGTACGAGTCGGGGCTGATCGCGCCGCGCCGCCGGTGACGCGGTGACGCCCGGCCGGACAGGTCAACCGCGCAGGCCCGTCACGTCGAATGTGCCGAACTTCCCGGCATCGGCCTTGCCGCGCATGCTGTCGCCCTCAACGGTGACCGTGAACGTGACCGTCGCGTTCACCTTCAGCAGCTTGTTCAGCGTCTTCACGACTTTCCACCTGGCCTCGTCACCCGAAACCACCCCGTCGGTGATCTCCAGCCTGGTCGCTCGGTAGTCGAGTGATCCGGTCAGCCGGTCGCCGTCACGGTGCAGCACGAGCATGGTCCGCTGCTCGCCGATCGGCGTATCGACCGACAACGTCCAGGTTCCCTCGACGGCCACCAGGCGACCCCCACTTCCAGCCCTGTCGGCACCTGCCCCTCGGTCGGGACCGGCAAACCGGTGACCCCGCACATCACCCGCCGGCCGCCGGAAGTCCACCGGAGGCATCTGCGCCGTGTACCGGTCCATGTAGGACCAGTGCGCCTCCAGCAGCTCGCCACGCAGTGCCGTCGAGCCGGGCCGGTCGCGGTGGTAGCAGAAGAACTCCATGCACCGGATCCTGACCTTCGTGCCGGACACCGATGCCGGCGGGTACCACCCGGTTGACATCTGCGGAACGCACCCGACGTCGGACGGGCGGCTCAGCCGTTGCGGTGGTGCTTCTTCACGAAGGTGTAGCCGGGGGTCAGCGGGACGGAGTCGATCTGCTCGCTCTCGACGGCCTGCCGGTGCAGTGCGAGCTGCCGCTCCGACGCTTGCGAACCGGCCGGCAGCTTGCGGACGAAGCCGCTGACCCAGTGGTCGCGGCGCTCGGAGCCTTCGCCGTCGGGATCGCCCGGGTAGGGGGCCGGTTCGACCAACGGCGCGTAGAACAGCATCTCGGTGGGTTCCTCGCCGTCGACGGCGGGATAGGAGGGGTGTCCCGCGGAGTCGACGCTGCCGGGCACACGGGTGACGTAGCCCTCGCGGATCAGTTGCTCAACGGCGTTGCGGAGCAGGAACGTCCCGCGAGTTCCCCGGCCGAGCCCGCTGCGCGTGGCAAGCTCCGACTCGGCGAACACGGCACTGCCGTCCTCGAACACGCGGCCCAGCCGACGTATCGCGTGCAGTACCTGCCCCCGGTTCGACTTGCCCGGTTCGAACTCGCGGGTGACGACCTTCGGGTCGTACTCGTGGAAGTAGTTGACACCGTCGACCCGCATCGGTTCGTCCAGCACGACGGTGCGCACGACGATCTCGTCCTTGGCGGCCTGCCAGGAGACGGTGACCAGCACCCCGGGCCGCAGGTCGTCCGGCCAGACGATGCCGCTGACCTGCCAGCCGGGGTCCTGCCGCAGCGAGCCCTCGGAGGCCTGCCGCGTGGGCGTGATCCCCTGCACGCGGTGCTCGAGCACGACGGTGACAGGATCGCTGTGCCGCAGGACCTCGGCGATCTCGTCCGGGACGGGGCAGACGGCACCGTCGAGATCAGCCTGCCGGAGCGCGAGTCGACGGGTCACCCGTTTCATGCCGGCGTCCGTTCCCGTTGCCGGAGCTGGCGACGCAGGATCTTTCCCGACGCCGCTTTGGGGATCGCCTCGATGAACTCGACGCGGCGAACCTTCTTGTACGGGGCGACGAGCCCGCTGACGTACTGCATCACGGCCTCACCGCTGAGCGTCGCGCCCGGCATCGGTACCACGAACGCCTTGGGGATCTCGTTGTTCTCCTCATCGTAGACGCCGATCACGGCCGCGTCCGCGATGTCGGGGTGGCCCAGCAGGACCGCTTCGAGCTCGGCCGGGGCGACCTGGTAGCCCTTGTACTTGATCAGCTCCTTGACCCGGTCGACGATGAACCAGTTTCCGTCGGCGTCGACCCGGGCGACGTCGCCGGTGTGCAGCCAACCGTCGGCGTCGACCATGGCATCGGTGTCCTCCGGGCGACCGAAGTATCCCTTCATCACCTGAGGCCCGCGGATCCACAGCTCACCGGGCTCGCCGGGCGCGGCGTCGGCGCCGGTGAGCGGGTCGACCAGCCGGGCCTTCGTCGACGGGAACAGGTGTCCCACGCATGCGGGCGGCTCATCGGTGTTGCCGTCGACGTGGATGTGTGTGCCCGGCGACAGCTCGGTCATGCCGTACGCCTGCCCGATCTCCACCCCCAGCCGGTCCGCGACCGCGGCCTGCAGGCCCGCGTCCAGGGGCGCCGCGGCGCAGATGATGCGCTTGAGGTGCGAGAGGTCGAGCTGGCCGACGGTGGGATGCTTGGCGAGCACCAGCATGACCGGCGGGGCGAGGTAGGCGTGCGTGATCCGGTCGCGTTCCAGGCTGGTCAGGAAGGTGTCGAGGTCGAACCGCGGGTGCACGTACACGGTCGCGCCGCGCAGCAGCGCGTTGTTGAGCAGCACCGCCATCCCGTAGATGTGGAAGAACGGCAGGATCGCGATGATCCGGTCCCCCTCTTCGATCCGGTGCAGCCCGGAGATCTGTTCGAGGTTGGTGCAGATGTTGCGGTGCGTCAGCATCACGCCCTTGGGCACGCCCGTCGTTCCGCTGGAGTAGGGCAGCACCGCGACGCCGACGGCCGGGTCGATGTCGTACGGCGGCACCTGCCCGTCCCGGAGCAGCCCCAGCACCGAACGATGACCTTCGGCCTCGTCGCAGACCAGCACCTCGATGACCGCACCGGTCTCCTGCCGGACCAGATCGGCCGCGGCCCGCGCCGGCCCGAGCAGCGCCGAGACCGTCACCAGGATCTTGGCTTTGGCGTCGACCAGCTGCTTCGCGATCTCCTGCGGGGTGGCCAGCGGCGACAGGGTCGTCACGGTCCCGCCCGCCCGGGTCGTGGCGTAGAAGACGACCGGGAACACGACGGTGTTCGGCGAGTGCAGCGCGACCACGTCGCCGACGCCGATGCCCTCGGCGGCCAGCCCCGCGGCCAGCCGTTCGACCAGGGTGGCCAGCTCACCGTACGTGATCGTACGCCCGCTGACCGCGTCGACCAGAGCGGGCAGTGAACCGCGTTGCGCGGCGGCTCCCAGCACCCGCTCGTGGATGAGGTCGTCGATGACCGCCACGTCCGGATACCTGCTGCTGTAGATCATCCGAACCTCCGAGCCGAGACCATCCGGTATTCCACCGGCCGTTGCCGGTCAGCATGATCGGCGGGCCGCGCCGGGGTCAAGGCCGTAGCGGGCGGGCGCCGGCACCCGCGGCGCAGGCCGAGGACTCCCGGCCTCCGCGCCGGCGCTGACCCCGGTCATCGTCGCGGCTGACGACGGGCGGGGTTCACCTGGCCTACGGTTCTGGCCCGATGCACGTCTTGTTCAAGCCGGAAGGTCGTCATGCCACATAGATTTCGAAGGTTGTCCGCCGCGGTCTGTCTCATGGCCGCGCCGTTCGTGTACGTGGCGGGGCTGCTCGTCGACCCTGCCCTGCGGGCCGGTGACGCCGCTGCCGGCGCCTACGGCCGCTACCCCGGCCAGGTGTCGGTGAGCGCCGCGTTGCTGCACTGGAGCTGGGTGCTGCTCGTGCCCGGCATCGTCGGGATGATCCACCTGGTGCGGCGGCGCGCCGTGCTCTTCGGGCACATCGCCGGAGCGGTCGCGCTGCTCGGCATCGTCAACTTCTCGGCCCTGATGCTCGGCGACTTCTTCTACGCCAGGCTCGAAGCCGAGCTCGGGCCGGAGACCGGCAGCCGCCTGGGTGACGAGGCGTTCGCCTCCGGCGGCGCACAGTGGGGTTTCCAGATCCCGGGATTCCTGGGGCTGCTCGGCGTGCTGCTGCTGGGGCTGGCCCTCGCGGCCAACCGTCACGCACCGTGGTGGGCATCGGGCGCGATGGTGGTCGGCATGCTCACCGGGCCCATCTACCCGATCGGGATGGCGCTGGGCAGCCTGCTGTACATCGCCGGCGCGGGGGTGATCGGCCTGCGGATGTTGCGGATGAGCGACGCCGAATGGGTTCAGGAGCCGGTGGAGAACGGGAAGGTCGCGGTGACCGTGTAACCGCCGCCCGGACGATGGCCGGCGTGGAAGGTGCCGCCGTGCAGGGCCGTGCGCTCCCGCATGCCGACGAGCCCATGGCCCGTCCCGTTCCCGCCGGACCCGTCACCGGCTGACCCGGTCGTCCGGCCGTCGTCGCTCACCTCGACGGCCAGCGCGGCCGGCGTGAACTCGATCTTCACCTCGGCGCTGGTGGCCTCGGCGTGTTTGAGCGTGTTGGTCAGGGCCTCCTGGACCACGCGGTACGTGGACAGGGCGAGTGACGGCGGGAGCGGCTGCGGCGGGCCGGTCGTGACGACCCGGACGTGGAGCCCGGCCGTCCGCAGCGGCCCGGTGAGCGCGTCCAGGCGGTCGAACAGCGACGGCGCGGGTCCGTCCCGCAGGACGCCGAGCAGCAACCGCAGCTCCTCGACGGTGTCCCGGCCGGTCCGCTCGACACCCTGGAGCAGGTCGCGTTCGCGTCGGCGGTCGGCGTCGGCGCCGAGCAGCATCCGCACGCCGCCGGTCTGCAGGGTCATCAAGGTGACGTTGTGCGAGATGACGTCGTGGAGCTCGCGGGCGATGCGGGTGCGTTCCGTGGCGGCCGCGAGCGCCGCCTGTTCGGCCATCCGGACGGTCTGCGCCGTCTGACGGCGCAGCAGGATGCCGCTGCCGTAGGCGACGCTCATGAAGATGGCGCCGATCAGGCTCTCGGCGACGTCCTGCCCGGGCAGGGTCTGCAGCAGGGAGTATGCGGCGAGGACGGCGAGGATGCCGCCGGCACGTGCCCGCGGCCCGGCCTGCTGGCTGCCGACCGTGTGCACCAGGATCAGGTTCGAGTAGAACTGCCAGGCGGCGAGCGGGTAGTCGTCGTCCATGACCGTGACGCGCAGCAGCGCCGACAGCACGATCAGCGCGAGCAGGGATCCGACCGGGAACCTACGGCGCAGCAGCAGGACCAGGCCGGCCGCGAGCGCGCCCACGGCCACCAGGGCCGGCCGGTGCACCTCGCCCGGGCCGGGGCCGGCGCGCCCGTACGCCTCGACGACGCCCGCCCCTGCGACGGCCAGGGCCAGGAGTGCGTCGAGCCGCGACGGCCGCCAGCGGCCCATCATTCGCCCGGGCGGACGATGCCCGCCTCGTAGCCGTAGACCACCGCCTGGACCCGGTCGCGCAGCCCCAGCTTCTGGAAGATCCGGCCGACGTGGGTGCGCACGGTCGCCTCGCCGAGGTGCAGGCGCCCGCCGATCTCCGCGTTGGACAGCCCGCGGACCAGCAGTCCGAGCACGTCACGCTCCCGCGCGGTCAGCGTGTCCAGCTCGGGCGTCGGGCCCGGCTCCGGACGGGCGGCGAAGGATGCGATGACCCGCGTCGTCACCGCCGGGTCGATGAGCGCGTCACCGGCCGCCACGGCCCGGACCGCGTCGACGAGCTGCTCCGGTGGCGAGACCTTGAGCAGGAACCCGCTGACCCCGAGCCGCAGCGCCGCGTGCAGGTGCTCGTCGGTGTCGAACATGGTCAGCAGGATGATCTTCGGCGGATCCGGGTCGGACAGCAGCAGGCGCGCCGCCGACAGACCGTCGAGTCGCGGCATGGCGATGTCCATGACCAGCACGTCCGGCCGGAGGAGGCGGGCCGACGCCACCGCCTCATGGCCGTCGGAGGCCTCGCCGACCACCGCGATCGTCCCGGCGGCCGCGGTCTCGACCACCAGCCGCAGACCGGCCCGGATCATCGCCTGGTCGTCCGCGATCATCAGCCTGACCAGCTCGGACATCAGTGCAGGATAGCGAGCGCCACCCGCACGGCTCGGCAGAAGTGCCGGTGGTCACGTCGCGGAGGAGGTCACCGGCGGCACGGCGGCGCCGGTGAGCCACGTCTCGAGCGCCTCGGCGGCCTGCTCGGCGGCCCGGCGGGCGGTCTGCACGGTCGCACCGGCGAGATGCGGTGTCAGTACCACGCGGGGTGCCGTCCGCAGCGGCGAGTCGGCCGGCAGCGGCTCGACGTCGAACACGTCGAAGGCAGCGGCCCGGAGCCGTCCTGATTCGAGCGCCTCGGCCACGGCCCGGTAGTCGAGCAGCCCGCCGCGTGCGGAGTTCACCAGCACCGCGCCGTGCGGCAGCCGGGCCAGCTCCTTCGCGCCGATCATGCCACGGGTCTCGGCGGTGAGCCGGGCGTGCAGGCTCAGCACCTGGCTGCGCGACAGCAACTCGTCCAACGTGACCGCTTCGGCGCCGTCGAGGGTGGCCGGGTCGGCGTACGGGTCGTGCACGAGCACGGTCGCGTCGAACGCGCGCAGGATGCGGGCCACCCGCCGGCCGATGGCGCCGTAACCGACCAGGCCCGCGGTGGTGCCGCCGAGTTCCGAGCCGACGGCGTCGAGCGCGTAGAGGTCGGAGCGCCACTCGCCGGCGAGCACCGACGCATGGGTGGCCGGGATCATCCGCAGCGCCGCGAGCAGCAGCGCGATGGTGTGTTCGGCGGCGGCCACGGCGTTGCGCCCCGGTGTGCTGCGGACCTCGATCCCGCGGGCCTCGGCGGCGGCGAGGTTCACGTTCACCGGGCCGCCGCGCGTGACCACGATCAGTTTCAGTGCCGGGGCGGCGGCCAGGACCCGTTCGGTGAGCGGCGCCATCTGGGTGATCACCACGTCGACCCCGGGCAGCAGCGCGACGAGTTCGTCCTCGATGTCCGACGCCTCGTCGACGTCGCCGACCCGGCCGAACGGCGTGTACGGCCACGGTCCGGTGTGCGTGACGACGTCGAGGCCGGTGAGTCTGCCGAGGGCGTCGACCACGAGTGCGGGGGTGACGAAGTGGTCGCCGGCGACGAGTACGCGGGTCACGGGGTGGTCCTCCAGGTCGAGCGGGCGTTGGCAACGGCCGACAGGTAGCCGGCGTAGCGGTCGTCGTAGGAACGGCGGGGGGTGAACACGGCGGTCGGCGGTGGCGGTGGCAGCTCCGAGCCGCCGACGGTGCGCAGGGCCGCCTGGGCCGCGCCGCGGGCACCGACCTCCTCACCGGTCAGCACCCGGACGGGCCGGCCGAGCACGTCGGCGAAGATCTGTGCCCACGCGGCGCTGCGCATGCCGCCGCCGCAGGCGAACAGCTCGCCGTCGAGACCGGCGGCGGTGAGGCAGTGCCGTGCGCTGTACGCGATCGCCTCGCAGGTGGCGACAACGAGGTCGGCGACCGTGACCCCGGTGTGCAGCCCGTCGATGCGGGCCCGGGCCGTGGGCGCCACGAACGGCGCCCGTTCCCCCGCCTCGGCGAAGAACGGCAGCACCGACAGGCCCGTCGAGTCGCCGCTCGCCAGCAGCGCCGGCAGGTCGTCGGTGGTCGCCCCGGCCAGGCCCAGCACCCAGTCCAGTCCCGCCGTCCCGACCATCGCCGGCAGCGCTCGCAGCCACCGCCCCGGTTCCCAGGTCGTGAGCGTCAGTCCGGCGGGCTCGCCGGTGCCGACCCGGTCGGCGAGCACCTGGCAGGCCAGGGTCGTGCCGGTGATCAGCAGGCCGTCGCCGACCTGCGCGACGCCGGCTCCCAGCGCGGCGGCCGGCAGGTCGTACGGCGCGGCGACCACCGGCGTGCCGCTCGGCAGCCCGCCGATCGCGGTGCGCAATCCCTCGACCGGGGCGGCCAGCACCGGCGCGAGCAGGTCCCGGCGGTGCGCCAGGCCCAGTGCGGCGAGCAGCGCGGGGTCGTAGTCGCGGGTCTGCGGGTCGAGGAACGGCACCGAGGACACGTCGGTCGCCCGCAGCCCCGTCAGCCGCTGCACCACGACGTCCTTGCAGTACGCCGCGGTGGCCGCCCGGTCCAGCGTGGCCGGCTCGTGACGGTCGAGCCAGGCCAGCAGCGGGCCGGCACTGCCGGCGAACGGCAGGTTGCCGGTGCTGTCGAACACCTGCCGCAGCGCGCCGCCTGCCGTCCATTCGGCGACGATGTCGGCGGCGCGCGCGTCGAGCCAGGAGATGGCGGGCCGGACCGGGTGGCCGTCCTCGTCCACCGCCCAGAGCCCGTCGCCCTGCCCGGTGACGCCGACCGCGGCGACCGGGCCGGGTTCGAGTTCCTCCAGGACGGCCACGACCGAGGCGGCGACGGCGGCCGCGTCCTGCTCGTACCGGCCCGGGCCCGCCCGGTGCAGCACGGTGGGCCGGGCGGCGCGGCGCAGTGCCGTGCCGTCCGATGAGAACACGACCGCCTTGGTGACGGTGGTGCCGACGTCGACGCCGACCGCATGGGGGAGGTCAGACGACTTCATACTTGACGCCGTTCTCCCGCATCTCCAGCAGCGCTTCCGGCGGCGCCTGCTTGTCGGTGACGACCAGGTCGATGTCGGACAGCGGGGCGAGCCGGTGGAGGGCGGCCCGGCCGAGCTTGGTGTGGTCGACCATGAGCACAGACCGCTGGGCGGCGCGGATCATGGCCCGCTTGACCAGGACGATCTCCTGCTCCTGGTGGTAGGCGTACGTGCCGGACACCGCCGAGGTGGAGGCGAAGAGCAGGTCGACCCGCAGCGCCTCGATCGCGTCGATGCACGGCACGCCGAGGAAGGAGTCGTGCGTCGGGTAGTACTCCCCGCCGAGGGCCAGCAGCCGGATGCCCCGCATGGTGCTGAGCAGCTTGATGGTCTCCAGGAAGTTGGTCATCACGGTCAGCGGCGCCGCGTCCTCCAGGAGCCGGGCGAGCTCCAGGGTCGTGGTCGAGTCGTCGAGCATGATCGCCATGCCGGGCTCGATCAGCTCGCGGGCCCGTTGCGCGATCGCGAGCTTCTCGGCCTTCGCGGCACGCAGCCGGTAGGACACGTTGCTCTCGAACACGCTCGACGGCTGGGCGCTCACCCCGCCGCGGAACTTGCGGACGACACCCTGCCGTTCCAGTTCGTCGAGGTCGCGGTGGATGGTCATCAGGCTGACATGGAACAGCTCGGCCAGGTCGTTCGCCGACACGGAACCGTGCTGCATGACGTGCTCGACGATCTCCGCCTGCCGCTGGGCCGGTCGGCTGCGCTCCGTTGCGTCGGTCATGGCTGCCATCCTTCAGACACCGGCACGTTGTACGCCAGCAGGGCCACCGGCACGCCGTCCTCGGACAGCCGGAGCGTGGTCACCGCGGTCGGATCGAGCACCGGCAGCCGGCGGCGGTACTCCGCGAGCGGCAGACCCAGCGCCGCGCACACGACCAGCCGGATGATCGTGCTGTGCGCCACCACCAGGGCACTGCCGTCCGGCACCTGCTCGCTCAGCGCGGCCAGTCCGGCGTGGAACCGGTCGACGGCGCGGGCCGGATGCTCACCGCCGGGGAAGTGGTGCGTGACGGGGTCGCTGACGAACCGCTCCGCGACGGCGGGGTCGAGGTCGGCGAGTGTGTGCCCCTCCGCGATGCCGAAGTCGAGCTCCCGCAGCCGTGGGTCGGCGGTCGGGACGAGACCGGTCGTCGCCGCCGCGGCGGCCGCGGTGTCCACGGCCCGCCGCAGGTCCGAGCTGGCGAGGGCGGCGAACCCGCGACCGGCGGCCCAGCGGGCGAGCGCCTCCGCCTGCCGCACGCCGACATCGTCGAGCTCGATGTCGCTGCGCCCGGTGTACCGGTTCGGTGCGTGCCAGGCCGTGCGGCCGTGTCGAGCCAGTGCCACGGTCCTCATGCCGCACCGCCGGAAGCGCCGACGAGCGGGACGTCCTTGGCGTAGTCGGCGAGCGCGGTGTCGATCCAGTCGCGTTCGACCAGCGCGTCGAGGAAGCCGGCGTAGCTGTCCGCGAACCGTGCGGTCGCGCCGGGCCGGGGTGTGACGACGGTTCCGGGGCGGATCATGCGGCCGGCCGCCGTGACGAGCGGGCCGTCGCCGGCGGCGGCGAGGACGGCCATGCCGAAGGCCGGCTCGGCACTGGCCGGCAGGATCAGTTCGTGGCCGAGGACGTCGGCGCGCAGCTGGCACCAGTAGCGGCTGCGGGTGGCGCCGCCGGTGATGTAGTACGGCCCGTCGACCTGTGCGCCGAGGCGGCGCATGTGTGCGTATGCGAGCTTCTCGACGTAGGCGACGGCCTGTAGCACGGCCGCGTACCGGTCGTCGTCGTCGACGAGGCCGCCGGTCTCGAACGCTTCGGCGTCGGGCCGGACGAACGGGAACCGTTCTCCCCGGCCGGCGAGCGGGTAGACGATGCCGCCGGCCGGTTCGTACCGCGCCGCGGCCGCATCGCGGCGGTTGCGGTCGGCGGCGGGGAAGCGCAGGTCGAGCAGGCCGGCGCCGACGCTCGACGCGCCGCCCGGCAGCCAGCCCTGATCGGGGTGGCGGTGCGAGTACACGGCGCCGGCCGGGTCCTCGAGCCGGTCCTCCGTGACCCCCTTGAGCACGAGGGTGGTGCCGAGCACCGCGTTCCACGAGCCGGGGATCAGCGCGCCGGCCGCGATCTGGGCGGCGCAGCCGTCGGTCATCCCGGCTCGCACCGGCGTGCCGGCGGCGAACCCGGTGTGCGCGGCGCCGTCGGCGTTGATCCGACCGAGCAGCGTCCCGGGCCGTACCACATCCGGCAGCACCCCCGCGGGCACCGCTGACGCCGCCGGCCAGGCCAGCGCGGCCGGGTCGTAGCCGGTCTTCAGCGCGTGGCTCCAGTCCGCCGCGACCGGGTGCCCGACCAGCCGCGAGGCGAGGAAGTCGGGGCAGTGCTCCAGCCGGACCCGGCCGCCGGCGAGGCCGGCGCGCACCGGGGCGCTGCCGTGCTCGGCCAGCCAGGCGAGCTTCGCCGGCGGCCAGGAGGGTTGCCCGGGGCCGGTCCAGCCGTCGGCGGCGCGCGCGTCGTCGTACATGAGCGCCGGCGTCAGTGGTCCCGCCGGTGCCGCCCCGGCGCCGGCCAGGAGGAACGTCCCGGACGTGCCGCAGATCGCCAGCCCTCGCACGAGCCCGGCCGGCCGGGGGTGGACCCGTTCAGCGCTGGTGAGCGCCTCCCTGCCGGCGCGGCCGAGGACCTGCCACCACTGCTCGGGATCCTGCTCGTGGACGGGGCCGGACCGATGGCTGTCCAACCGGCCGGCGCCGCGCCCCACCACAACGCCGTGGTCGTCCACCAGCAGGACTCGCAGGCTCTGCGTGCCGACGTCGACGCCGGCCCACAGGCCCGAAGTAGAAGAGTGCTCTATTCCCATGCGCTGTCGCAGCTTCCCGTCGTGCGAAGTGAGCGTTCAGTTGGTGTTAAGATAACATCCACTTATCGTGTCGGCTAGATCCAGTGCGGGTGAGTCGGCGTCTTGCCAGCTCAAGCCAGGTTTCTGGTCGCTGCGAGCCGGGTCGGACCCGGCGGATTCCCTTCGCGATGACGCGAGATCTTCACATCAGCGGTTCACGACGGGCGCGATCCGAGGCGCCGGAACGGATGGTGCGGGTGTCGACCGCTACGGCTGCCGCCCTCGGCGTTGCCGCGCTGTTCGCGGTGTTCACGGGCTTCAACGACGCCGGGGTCCTGGTCGGGATCGGTGTCGGGGCGCCGGGGCTGCGCCCGTCCGGTGCGCTCGCACTGCTCACCACCGCCGTGCTCGCCGCGCCCCTGCTGGTCGGCACCGCGGTGGCGACGACCCTCGACGGGCGGCTGGTGCCGCCCGGGGCGCCGGGGCCGGCGTCCAGGGCGCAGATCCTGGCCGGCATCGGCGCGGCCGTCGCGGTCACCGTGCTGCTGGCGGCCCGTCGCCTGCCCACCAGCCTGACGCTCGCCCTCATCGGCGGCATCGCGGGTGCCGGCACCGGCGGCGGGCTGGTCGGCGGAGGTGGTGATGCCGTCAACTGGGCGGTGGTGGGCGGCGTGCTCGCCGCGGCGGCCGCGGCGCCGCTGGTCGGTGCGCTGGTGGCCCTGGTCGCGGCGCGGGTCGTCGCCACGCTGCCGCCGTCGTCGGCCGAGCGCTCCGGCGGGGCCGCGGGCCGCCTGCGCCGGCTGCATCTGGGCGGCTTCGCCGCGGCATGCGTCGCGTACGGCGCCAACGACGGCCAGAAGATGCTCGCGGTCTACGCCGTGCTGCTCGGCGGCGGGCCGGACCGCTACGCCCGGTCGCCGGCCGCGCTGGCGCTGATCGCGGCCTGTTTCATGGCGGGCGGCCTGCTCGGTGTGCGCCGCCTGGGCGGCGCCGGCGGCGGGTTGGTCGCGACCCGGCAGGACGGGGTGGTGGTGACCGAGCTGTCGAGTGCCGGCGTGGTGCTCGGCACCGCCGCCGTCGGCGCGCCGGTGAGCATGACCCAGTCGATGTCCGGCGCGCTCATCGGCGCCGGACTCTCTCGAGGAGCGAGGAGAGTGCGATGGCGGAAGGTCCTGCGACTGAGCCAGGCCTGGCTGTTGACCCTGCCGGCGGCGTTCGTCGCCGGCGGAGCCTGCGCGGCGGCGGTGGTGTCGCTGGTGTCCTGAGCGGGCTGCCCCGGCTGGTCCGGGACCTGGCCGGCGCCAACGATCGGTCGCTGGTCGGCCTGGTCGTAGCGCAGGTACGTTGCGCCGAACGCGGCATCGAGGTGGCCCACCAGGTCACGGCGGGCACCGTGGACCCGGCCCGGGCACGGCATCTCATCGGCGTGGTGGAGCACGACGGGGACGCCTGCCGGGCGGCCCTGATCGGCCGGCTGCGGCGCAGCGTGACCTCCCCGATCGACCGGGAGGACCTGTTCCGGCTCTCCCGCGGCGTCGACGACGTGCTCGACGCGACGCGCGACTTCGTGCGGGAGTTCGACCTGTTCGGCGCGGTGCCCGACCCGCTGTACGGTCCGGTGCTCGACCGCCTCGCCGGCGGGCTCGCCCGGCTCGACGCCGCGGTGCTGCTGTTGCCCAGCGCGCCCCGGCGGGCGGCCGAGGCGGCCGCGGAGGCGAAGAAGCCCGGCGTCCGCCCCGCCTACCAGCACGCGGTCGCGGCGCTCATGCCGGGCGCCGGTGCACAGACCCTCGCGCCGGTGCTCCTGCTCGGCCGGCTGGACGTCGCGGGGGAGCGGCTCGCCGCCGCCGCGGACGCCCTCGCCGACGGCGTGATGAAACGATTCCAGTAGTCGGCCGAGTGAAGTTCTCACGTGAATAACGTTCCCGGTCTGGGCCGGTACGGGTGTGCGTTGTCCGGTCCGGCATGCCTGGTCAGCTCCAGAAAAGTGGCCGGATCGGGTGCGGAAGTGATGATGGTCTTGTGAAAACAACACGGCTGATGTTAAATCGCTCCTACGCCGCTACACACCCCGGTCTGCGACGCCCACAGCAGCACTGCGGCGCATCAGGAGGAGACATGTTACGGAGACGCTTTCTTGCGGCCGCCGCGGCTGCGACGCTGTTCGCGGGGCTCACGGCCTGCGGCGACGACGCCGGCGACGACAGCGGTGGCGAGCAGACAGTGACGTTCTGGCACTCGATGGCCGGCGCCAACGGCGAGGCGGTCAACCACCTCGTCGAGGAGTTCAACAAGGCGCACGCCGGCAAGATCAAGGTCGAGGCGACGTTCCAGGGCAAGTACAACGACTCGCTCACCAAGCTCAAGGCGTCGGTGCAGTCGAAGCAGACGCCCAACCTGGTGCAGGTCTTCGAGATCGGCACGCAGCTCATGGTCGACACCAAGGCGACGGTCGCCTTCGCCGACCTCGCCGGCTCGGCCGGGATCGACGCCGCCTCCGTCGAACCGGGCATCGCCAAGTACTACACGGTCGGCGGGAAGCTGCAGGCCCTGCCGTTCAACGCCTCGGCGCCGGTGCTGTTCTACAACAAGACCGCGTTCAAGGACGCCGGCATCGACCCGGAGAAGCCGCCGACCACGATCGGTGAGCTGGCCGAGGCGGCCCGCAAGCTGAAGGTCGTCGACGGCGGCAAGACCACCCGCTACGGCGCGGTCGCGTCGATCGACGGCTGGCTCGTCGAGCAGATGCTCGCCGCGGGCGGCGTGCAGTACTGCAACCAGGACAACGGCCGCTCCGGCCGTACCACCGCGGTCAACTGGGACACCCCGGAGCTGCGCGGGATCGTGAACACCTGGGCCGGGCTGGTGAAGGACGGCACCCTGCTCAACGTCGGGCGCAACAACACCGACGCGTCCGCCGCGTTCCAGGCCGGGCGTGCGGCGATCCTGCCGTTCACGTCCGCCAACCTGCGCGACATCATGAAGGGCTCGAAGTTCGAGGTCGGCGTCGCCAACTACATCCGGCCGGACAACACCACCGCGAGCGGCGTGTTCAACGGCGGCGCGGCGGTCTGGACGATGGCCGGGCACCCGAAGGCGCAGCAGGCCGCCGCGGCGGAGTTCCTCAAGTACCTCGCCTCGGCCGACGCGCAGGGCTACTGGGCCGCGCAGACCGGCTACATCCCGATCGTCAAGGCCGCGGCGGACACCAAGGCGTTCAAGGACACCCTCGCCACGTACCCGGACTTCGCCAAGCCCGGCGCCGAGCTGAGCGCCGCCGCCGCCACGCCGGCCAGCAGCGGCTGCCTCATGGGTGTCATGCCGCAGGCCCGCGACAAGATGAACGACATCGTCGAGTCGGTCATCCTCGGCAAGACCAGCGCCGACCAGGCCATCACCACCGCACAGACGGCCATGGCCGAGGCCATCGCCACCTACAACAAGTCCGTCGGACAGTAAGGAACGCAGAAGTGCCGATCCTCGTCGGACACCGCGGCGCGCCCCTGCGCCGCACGGAGAACACGGTCCCGTCGCTGCTGCTCGCAGCGGAGCAGGGCGCCGACGCGGTCGAGTTCGACGTCCGCGGCAGTGCGGACGGCCACCCGATCCTGCTGCACGACCGCACGCTCCAGCGGTTCTGGAACGACCCGAGGAAGCCCGGGGAGGCGAGCCTCGCCGAGATCCGGGCCCTGCGGAGCGAGGTGCCCGGCGAGCGGATCCCCACGCTCGCCGAGGTCGCCGCCACGGTGCCGGTGCGACTCGTCGTGGACAACAAGAACCCGGAGTTGGTACCGGTGGTGGCCGCCGAACTGCGCGCCGCGGGCGCGCTGGAGCGGTCGTGCTTCATCGGCGAGCCCGAGGTGCTCACCGTCGTGCGTGAGCACCAGCCGGAGGCCGAGATCGTGCTCTCCTGGGTCGGCCCGGAACTGCCGCCGAGCACCCTGCTCGACACCGTCCGGCCGCAGGCGCTCAACCTGCGCTGGGACAGCCTGACCGAGGAGTCCGTCAAGCGGGCTGCCGACCTCGGGCTGCGCATGTGGACCTACAGCATCGACGACGCGGAGGAGGCGGCCCGGGCCCTCGCCTGGGGGATCGACGCGGTCATCTCCAACGACCTGCCCGCGGTGACGCCCGTCCTCGCGGGGGCGGGCACCTGATGGCCGCGGAGGCGGACGAGTTGAAGGCACTGCACGAGTTCGCGGTCGAGCTCGCCGGCGCCGCGATGCGGACGATCGCCGCGAGCCGGCCCGAACCGGCGACCGCCGGGACCAAGGCCGACGCCGCCGACTGGGTGACGCCGTTCGACCGCGAGGTCGAGCGGCTCACCCGCGACGAGATCGGCCGCAGGTTCCCGGGCCACCGGGTCGTGGGGGAGGAGTACGGCGCCGGCGACGGTGACGGGTTCACCTGGTACGTCGACCCGATCGACGGCACCACCAACTTCGTGCACGGGCTGCCCTGGTCGTCGTACAGCCTGGCCGGGTTCGACGAGGACGGCGTGGCGGTCGGCGTGGTCGCCGACCCGGCGCGCGGCGAGATCCTCAGCGCCGTCCGCGGCGGCGGCGCCTTCGCCGACGGGCTGCCCGTCAGCTGCCGGCAGGTGGACTCGCTCGCCGGCGAGGTGCTGCTGACCGAGTGGTCGAAGAACCGGCCCTGGCCCGGCATGTACACCGTGCTGACCGAGGTGTCCGACCGGTTCGGCGCCACCCGCATCATGGGCTCCTGCGCCCTGGCCCTGGCCAGCGTCGGGGCCGGGCGCGCCGCCGGTGCGCTCATCCCCGGCCGGTACAACCTCTGGGACGTCGCCGCCGGAGCGCTGATCGCCAGGGAAGGCGGCGCGCTCGTCCACGGGCGCGACGGCGTGAGCGGCGGGGTGCCCGAGGACGGCATCCTCGCCGCCGCGCCGGGCGTCGCCGATGAGATCTGGCAACTGTGGCGGGCGGCCGCATGACCGCCGCGAACACCGCCACGACCGCCCCGGCGCCCGCGGCGGAGCCCCCGGCACCCGCCGTCGAGGCCCGGCGCCGGCCCCGCTACCGGCCGGCCGAGATCGCGGTGGCGCTGGCGTTCCTCGTCCCGTCCACCGTCGTCTTCATCCTGTTCGTGTTCTACCCGCTCGTCCGCACGGTCTGGCTGAGCACACACGGCAGCGACATCTTCGGCAACGCCACGGACTTTGTCGGGCTGGACCGCTACGGGGACTTCTTCGGCGATCCGCAGCTGCGCAACGTCCTGCTCGTCACGGTCCTGTTCGCGCTGTGCACGGTGCTGCCCACGCTCGTGCTGGGGCTCGGGCTGGCCCTGGCGTTGCAGTCGAAGGTCAAGGGCATCGGCTTCTTCCGGACGCTGATGGCCACGCCGTTCGCGTTCTCCGCCGCGTCGGCGGCGGTCGTGTTCGACGTCTTCTACAGCCCGAGCATCGGCGTCTTCAACGGCATGCTCAGCATGCTCGGCGTGTCCGGCGTCGACTGGCTCACCGACCCGGCCACGGCGCTGCCCAGCCTGGCGGTGGTCAGCGTGTGGCGCGATCTCGGCTACGCGGTCCTGGTCTTCTCGGCCGGCCTGCAGGCGATCCCCGAGGAGTACCTGGAGGCCGCCCGTCTCGACGGTGCCGGCCGCTGGCGGGTGCTGACCGGGATCGTGCTGCCGCTGCTCACCCCGACGATGTTCTTCATGCTCGTGGTGTCGACGATCGGCTCGCTGCAGACCTTCGGCGAGATCAACATTCTCACCGGCGGCGGACCCGACGGCGCCACCACCACCCTGGTCTACGGCCTGTACAAGTCGGCGTTCGCGTTCGGCGCGTCCGACTACGGCCTCGCCTCGGTGCAGGGTGTCGTGCTGTTGCTCCTCGTCACCGCGATCACCGCGATCCAGTTCCGGGTCCTGCAGCGAAAGGTGTTCTACTCATGAGCCCGCTGGAGCGCAGCGGAGGAGGCGTGGGCCGGTTGCGCAGTGCGGGCGCGATCGCCGGACTGGTCATCCTGGTCTCGATCGTGATCTTCCCGCTGTACTACGCGGTCGCCGGATCGCTGATGGACCGCGAGGACCTGACCCGCTTCCCGCCCGCGCTGTTCCCGACCAGCATCAACGTGAGCAGCTTCGGCAACGTGCTGAACGCGGTGCCGCTGGCCCGCCAGTACGGCAACAGCATCCTGGTGTCCCTCGTCGTCGTCCTCGGCGTGCTGGTCACCTCGGTGCTGTCCGGCTACGTGTTCGCGTTCCTGCACTTCCCGCTCAAGCGGCTCGCGTTCGGCATGTTCCTCGCCACGATGATGGTGCCGGCCGAGTCGATGATCATCCCCAATTACCTCACGATGGCGGACTGGGGCCTGATCAACACGTTCCCGGCGCTGTTCCTGCCGTTCCTCGCGGCCGGCTTCGGCACGTTCCTCATGCGGCAGTTCTTCCTGAGCTTCCCGAAAGAGGTGTACGAGGCGGCGAAGGTCGAGGGCTGCGGACACCTGCGCTTCCTCTGGAAGATCCTCGTCCCGCTGTCGCGGCCCGCGATCGGTACCCTCGCCATCCACTCCTTCATCAGCAGCTACAACCACTACTTCTGGCCGCTGCTGGTCACGAGCACGCCGAAGATGCAGACCCTACAGATCGGCCTGGCCCAGCTCAACTCGGTCGAGGAGCGGGCACCCGACGTCATCTTCGCCGGCGTCGTGCTCGCCATCATCCCGATGCTGGTGATGATCTACATGTTCCAGCGGCACATCGTGCGCGGCCTGACGGCGGGAGCGGTCCGATGACCACAACACCGGGAAAGCCGGCACCGACCCTCGTGCCGGGTGAGATCGCCGGCACCGGCAGCCACGGCCTGTACCACCGGCTGCGCCAGGTGCCGGGCGAGGCCCACACCGTGCGCACCGACTTCGTGCCCGGACCGGCCCCGGCCGCCGGGAACACCGTGATCGCCACCCTCGCCCACCTGACGGACCTGCACGTCGTGGACCCCGGTTCGCCGGCCCGGCTGGACTTCGCCATGCGGACCGGCGCCGGCACCGCCAGCTGGGCGGGGCTCGTCGACTGGGTGTTCCGGCCGCAGGAGGCGCTGGCCCCGCACGCGGCCGCGGCGATGATCCGCACGCTCGCCGCGCTCGACCTCGACGCGTGCGTGGTCACCGGCGACAACATCGACAACGCGCAGGTGAACGAGCTCGCCGCGTACCTCGCGTTGCTCGACGGCGGCAAGGTCGCGGTCAGCCCGTTCGGCTACCACGGCCCGCAGGCGCTGGACTGGGACGACCCCTGGTACTGGCGGCCCGACCCGGGCGACGACCGGTACAAGCGCCTGTGGGGGTTCCCGACCCATCCGGGCCTGCTGGAGGCCGCCGCGGCGCCGTTCACCGCCGGTGGCCTCGGCCACCCGTGGCTCGCCTGCCTCGGCAACCACGACCTGCTGATCGGTGGCACCACCGCGGCCCGGCCGGACCTCGCGGCGATCGCCACCGGGCCGCGCAAGCCGGTCGGCCTGCCGGACGGACCGGACCTGCCCGACGCCCTGGGCACGTTCCTGACCGACCCGGCCGCGCTCTTCACCGGGCCGTCCCGGCCGGTGCCGGCGCTGGCCAGCCGGACCTTCATCACCCCGGCCGACTTCGTGAACGCTCACCGGCACCCGGGCGCGCGCCCGGCAGGGCACGGGTTCACGGCGGCCAACCACCGCGACGGTACCGCCCACTACGCCTACGACCCCGTGCCCGGCGTGCGGATCGTCGTGCTCAACACCGACAACCCGCACGGGCACTGGGACGGCAGCATGGACCGGGCCCAGCTCGACTGGCTCGCCGAGCAGCTCGCCGCCGACGGTCCCGACGACCCGCTCATCGTGCTCGCCTCGCACCACGCGACCAGCTCGCTGCGCAACGGCTACGGCGTCTGCCCGGACCAGCCGGGCGAGCGCGCGTACGCCGGCGAGATCCTCCGCCTGGCGCTCGGCTGCCGCAACGTGGTGCTCTGGCTCAACGGTCACCACCACGCCAACCGGGTCGTCGCGCACCACCGCGGCGACGGCGGCGGGCTGTTCGAGGTGACCACGGCGGCGATCGCCGACTGGCCGGTGCAGGCGCGGGTCCTGCAGATCGCCCGCGAGCGGTCCGGCGGCCTCTGCATCACCAGCACACTCGTCGACCACGACGCGCCCGTGGTGCCGGCCGCCGGGCAGGACACCACCGACCGGCTCGCCGCGCTGCACCGCGAGCTGGCCTACAACGACGCCGTCCGGGCCGGTCGCACCGGCGCGGCCGGTGGCGCGCCGGACCGCAACGTCCGGCTCCGTCTCCCCGCACCACCACGCTGAAGGGAGCACCGCCTTGCGCCGACCGTTTCTGGCGCTCATGCTCGTGATCGGTATGGTTCTCGGCACGGCCTCGCAAGCCGCCGCCGCGACCGTGACCGTGACCAGCGGCTCGATCAAGGTTCTGTTCCTCCGCCCGAACCTCGACCCGGTTCCCGACGCCGACTACGCCACCCCCGACCCGAACAAGAACGGACCCCAGTTCACCCAGTACCAGACCACCGGCCTGCGCGACGAGATCGACACCCTGGTCCAGGCCAGCGTGGCCGGGTCGACGCTGTACGCGTCGCTGTACACCTTCACCGACCAGGCCATCACCGACCATCTGCTGGCCGCGCACGCACGCGGGGTGAGGGTGCGCCTGCTCGTCGAGGCCTGCACCGACGGCGACCCGGCGGTGTGCAACCAGTCCGCCCAGGTCAACTCGCTGGTCGCCGGCCTGCCGGCGTGGTCGTCCAGCGCGACCGGCTCGTGGGTCAAACGCTGCTTCGCCTCCTGCGCGGGCGGTGGTACCGGCATCAACCACAACAAGTTCTGGGTGTTCAGCGCCCTGTCGGACGGGCGCACCGACGTCACCCTCATCGGGTCGAACAACCCCACCAACCCGCAGCAGCAGATGTACCAGAACCTCGTTGTGGTCTCCGGCAACACCGCGCTCGCCACGGCCTACCGCGACTACGTGAACCGGAAGCTCGCCGTGACCGGCAGCAGCAAGGTCTACGAGACCGGCCACGTCGACGCCGGGCCGTTCCGGCTCTGGTTCTCGCCGCGCAACTCCCCGAGTACCGCCGAGGACACCACGATCACCAACTCGTTCAACCCGCAGAGCACCCGCCACGACATCTTCGCCGCCGCCATCGACGACGTGCAGTGCTCCACGACGAGCACGGACGACGTGATCCGGCTCGCGATGTGGGGGTTCCGCGACGCCCGGCCCGAGGTCATCGACGCGCTGGGCGACAAGCTTGACGCCGGCTGCACCGTCGAGGTCGCCACCGGCGAGCACCAGGACATGATCGACGACCTGGCCGCACGCGGCATCGGCGTCTACGCGATGGACCCGGGCGGCTGCCGGCAGTCGTTCTTCGCGGTCGGCTCCGCCGTCAACGCCGAGTGCTCCGACGGCAGCATCCACTCCAAGTACCTGGTGGTGCAGGGGGTGTCCCGCAAGGACAACCAGATGCACCGGTACGTCTACACCGGCTCGCAGAACCTCACCAACGGCGCGCTGAAGAAGAACGACGAGACGTTCATGCGGATCGACGACACCACCATCTACAACGGCTTCGTCGCCGACTTCGCCGCCATCAAGGAAGCGGCCGTGAAGATCGCGCCGTCGCGGTACCCGGACGCCACCTTCGCCACGGCGAACGAGGTGGCCACCGGCGACCAGTTCGAGCCGGCGGTCGCCTCGTACCGCGACGCGAACGGGCGCCACGTCAGCGTGGTCGCGTTCAGCTCCGGCACGCTGACCGGCACCGGCAACGAGATCCGGCTGGGCCGCTTCGTCGACGGGGTGCGCCAGTCCGACGTCGTCGTGCGCACCGGCGGCAGTACGAACTGGAACTACCGCTCACCCGACGTCGGTATCGCCAGCAACGGCGACGCGGTGGTCGTGTGGGCCGACGACAGCAACGGCAACGGCGGCTACGAGATCCGGTCCCGCCGCGTCCGTCCGGACGGGACGATGACCTCGATCGTCAACGTCAACTCCCAGGCCGCCGGCGACCAGAGCGAACCGTCGATCGCCGTGCTGTCCGACGGCCGGTTCGGCGTCGCCTGGCAGGACACGACCACGGCCGGGGTGAGCTCGATCCGGTACGCCTCGTTCAGCGCCGCCGACGCGCGGCTGTCGCCGGTGAGCGGCGGCTACGACGTGCCGGTGCAGGCGGTGGCCGGCGGTACCTACCGCAAGCCGGACCTCGCGATCAACGACTCCGGCACCGTCGCGGTCGCCTGGGAGGACGACGAGGACGGCAACGGCGGGTACAGCATCCGGGCCAAGACCGGCACGCTCGCCGGGACGTTCGGCTCGACCGTCGCCGTCCACACCGGCACGCTCTCCGACGGTCCGCAGCTCGAGCCGTCGGTCGCGATCGGGTCGACCGGGACCTGGTACGTCGCCTGGACCGACTCCTACACGGGCCGGACCGGCTACGACGGCAACCCGCAGTCGATGATCTACGTGCGCGGCTTCACCGGGACGACCGCCGCGTTCGCCGCCCGCACCGTCAGCGGCCCGATCTACCGGTGGACGACCAACGCCGCCGGTGCGTACACGGTCACGACACAGACGGCGTACCAGTCCGACCGGGTCGGTCGCCAGGCGCATCCGGACGTCGCCGTCGACGGCTCCGGCAACGCCGTGGTGACATGGCACGAGTCCGGGCAGGCGACCGGGCTCACCAGCGCCAGTAGCGGCACCGAGGTGTGGGCCCGCGGCATCGGCCCGACCGGCGGGACGAGCAACCTGTTCCCCGAGTACCGGCTGAGCGTGTTCACCGCCAACCGTCAGGACGCCCCGGCGATCGGCGCCGACCAGGGCGGTTACCTGACCGTCGTCTACGTCGACGACTGGGACGGCAACGGCGGCACCCAGCTGAAGATCCGCTACGGCCTGCGCAACTGCGCGCAGACCTGCTGATCCCGGCCGGTGGGTAGTGTTCGCGGCCACGGGTTCACCAGGTCCGTGGCCGCGACGCGTCGCTGACGATACGGTGGTGGTCGGCCGCGAAATCCACCAGTGAGCGGAGGACCGCCAGCGCCATGACCATCACCGACGTCGGACCCCAGCCCAGCTCGTTTGACCTTGAGGCCGCCACCACCGGCAACACCAACTACCGCACCGTCGCCTGGACCGGTCGATATCTGCAGGTCACCCTGATGTCCATCCCGGTCGGGGAGTCCATCGGGCTGGAGATGCACCCCGACACCGACCAGTTCCTGCGCCTCGACGCGGGACAAGGCCGGGCGCAGATGGGACCGGCCGCCGACCAGCTCACCTTCGAGCAGGAGGTCACCGACGGCTGGTGCGTCCTGATTCCCGCCGGCACCTGGCACGACGTCACCAATACCGGTCGAGAGCCGATGCGGCTCTACGCCGTCTACGCTCCCGTGCACCACGCGCCGGGCAAGGTCCAGCCCACCGCCGAGGACGCCGAGCGCGACGAGAACGCCGGCACCGATGAACCTCCCACCTGGAGCGTCCAGCCCGCGAACGTCGACCCGGACCGGCACGCGGGCTGACCACGGCCGGTCGGCCCGGCGGCTTGACCCGCGGAGCGCCCATCGACCTGTGCGGATCTCGCAACGGAGAGGAAATCGCGACGGTCATCGATCTTAATGATCGACGTCGATGATCGGATCCGTAAGATCATCTCCTGACCGAGGAGGATCGATGGGATCCGTGTCGCCGAACCTCACCCGGCGCGGTTTTCTCCGTTCAGTCGGCGTCTCCGGGGGAGCCGGGGCGCTGTTCGCCACGATGGGAGCGCTCGGGCTGGCACCGACCGAGGCTCAAGCGGCCCCGCCGTTCAAGGCGCCGGGACCGTCCGACTTCACGTTGACCGGGCGATCGGCGAAGAAGGTGGTCATCCTGGGCGGCGGCATCGCCGGCCTGACCACCGCATACGAGCTCGGCAAGGCCGGCTATCACTGCACCGTCCTCGAAGCCCGATCCCGGACCGGGGGTCGCAACTTCACGGTGCGCGGCGGCACCGAGCAGACCGATCTGGACGGACACACCCAGCGCGCCAGGTTCTCCGAGGGCATCTACATGAACGCCGGGCCGGCCCGCATCGCGCAGTGGATGGTCACCATGGACTACTGCCGGGAGCTGGGCGTCCCCGTGGAGGTGTTCACGAACCAGAACGCCAGCGCCTTCATCTACAACGAGTCCGCCGGGATGACCCCGGGCAACCCGGTGCGGTACCGCACCGCCAAGGCCGACGTGAACGGCTACGTCTCGGAACTGCTGGCCAAGGCGACCGACCAGGGAGCCCTGGACGCCCGGCTGACCGCCGACGACAAGAGCCGGCTGCTGTCGTTCCTGCAGAGCTTCGGCTCGATCGGCAACAAGACCAGCGGCTACGCGTACACCGGCACCGAGCACCGCGGGTTCGTCACCGACCCGGGCGCCGGCAACGACGCCGGAGTCGTCCTCGGCCCTCCGCCGTCGCTGTCGGACGTCTTCGCGAGCAACGTCGGCCGGTACTTCTCCTTCGAGTTCGGCTACGACCAGGCGATGCTGATGTTCCAGCCGATCGGCGGAATGGACCAGATCCCGAAGGCGCTGACCCGGGCGATCGGCGCGCACCGGGTGGAGCTCGGCGCGGTGGTCACCGGGTTGACGAACTCCGCGGCCGGTGTCGAGGTGACCTACACCCAGAACGGCAAGGAGCGGCGCGTCAAGGCGGACTACTGCGTCGCGACCATGCCGCCGCACCTGATCGCCCGCATCCCGCACAACCTCGGGGCCGACGTGACCGCCGCGCTGTCCGGGTTCAGGGTCACCAACGTCGGAAAGATCGGGCTGGAGTACCGCAGCCGGTGGTGGGAGACCGACTACAAGATCTTCGGCGGGATCACCGAGACCGACATGGATCTGCAGCACATCTGGTACCCGTCCTACGGCCACCTCGGCGAGCGCGGTCTCATCATCGGGTACTACAACACGGGCAACGCGGCGAACGTCTACAGTGCACTGTCGCCGGTGGAGCGGGAAGCCCGGGCTGTCGCGCAGGGCGTGAAGATCCACGGCGAGAAGTACCGCACCGAGCTGGCCCACTCCTTCTCGATCGCCTGGCACCGAACCCCGTACCTCGAAGGCGGCTGGGTCTCCCCGACGTATTCCAGCCCGGGATACCAGTTGCTGCTGCGGCCCGCCGGCCGGGTCTACTTCGCCGGGGACTGGCTCAGCCACTCCGTCGCCTGGCAGCACGGCGCGTTCGTGTCGGCGCGCGCCGCGGTCACCGCGCTGCACCAGCGGGTCATGACCGGCTGACCGTGACGTGCCCGGAACGGTTCCCGTAGCATGCGCGGGTGATCGGACCGCCGTCCCGCCGGGGCCTGGACCTCGTCGGCCGGCTCGACTCCGGAGGTGCCACGGCGTGACCGACTATCTGGACTCGACCCGCGAGTCGTGGACCACGGTCGCCGAGGCCTACGCCGAGGAGGCCCGCAACGGGCTGGACTTCAAGCCGTTCAGCCGGGCGATGCTCGCCGTGTTCGCGGAACTGGTCGACGGCCCGGTCGCCGACCTCGGCTGCGGTCCCGGCAACACCACCGCTTACCTGCACAAGCTCGGCCTCGACGTCTTCGGCATCGACCTGTCGCCCGGCATGGTCGCCGTCGCCCGCCGCGCCCATCCGCACCTGTCGTTCGACGTGGGCACGATGACCGCTCTGGACCTGCCGGAGGGCCAGCTCGGCGGCGTGCTCGCCTGGTACAGCATCGTGAACACCCCGCCGAAGGACCTGCCCGCGGTGTTCGCCGAGTTCCACCGCGTGCTGGCTCCCGGCGGCCATCTGCTGATCGGGTTCCAGGTCCGCACCGAGACCCGGCACATCACCGAGGGCTTCGGCAGCACGGTGTCGCTCGACTTCCACCGTCAGCCACCCGAGCTCGTCGCGTCGTTGCTGCGGGCGGCCGGCTTCCGCATGGTCGCCCAGCTCCTGCGCGAGCCCGACGACACCGAACGGAGCCAGCAGGCCCACATGCTGGTCAAGAAGGACGACTTCTGAGGGCGGACCAGTCACCCGCAATTGTGCTGCAAATGGATCACAACTCCCGGCTGCGACCATCGACGCCTCAACGTCAGATGGGAAAACAATGCACAAACGACGGTGGATGTTGTGACCGATATTCTCGTGACCGGATCGGCCGACGGTATCGGCCTGCAAACAGCCCTGCGGCTCGCGGCCGACGGGCACCGGGTCGTCCTGCACGCCCGCAACGAGGAGCGGGCGGCGGTGGCCAAGGCCGCGGTTCCGGCCGCGGTCGGTGTGGTGGTCGGCGACCTTGCCTCGCTCGGCGAGACCAGGTCACTCGCGGCGACCCTGGCCTCCTTCGGGCGGTTCGACGCCGTGGTGCACAATGCCGGGATCGCCCGGCTGGACAGCTCGGAACGGGCACTGACCGAGGACGGCCTGGAATCGACGTTCCAGGTCAACGTCCTCGCGCCGTACCTGTTGACGGCGCTGATGCCACGTCCGGGGCGGCTGGTTTTCATCTCCTCGGCGCTCGCCGCCGACGGTGTCGCCGACCTGGGCGACGTGAACTACGAAACGCGCCCGTGGAATGGCTTCGAGGCGTACAGCACGTCGAAGCTGCACTGCCTGCTGCTCGCGTTCGCGGTTGCGCGGCGCTGGCCGGACGCGCTGAGCAACGCGGTGGATCCGGGCTGGGTGCGCACCAGGATGGGCGGGCCCGACGCGCCGACGGATCCGGTCGAAGCCGCCCGGACGCTGGCCTGGCTCGCAACCAGCGACGAGCCGGACGCACTGGTCTCCGGTCGCTACTTCACGAAACGCGACTGGCAGCCAACCGACGGCAGCCGCGATCCGGTACTGCTGGACGAACTGCTGGCGCTGTGCGCCGACCTGACCGGTGTACCGCTGAGCGCCGATTCGACCCCGTGAGCTGCGGGCCAGGCCGGGGTGCCGTCGTGGGACCCCGGCCTGGCCGGCCGGTGCCTGCCGGGTGCGCTACGCCTGCTGGCCGGTGCGGCCGTCGGCGGGGAGGCTGCCGCGCTCGACCAGGAACGCGCGCAGGGTCCGCTCGTCGTGCGGTGCCATGAGCTGTCGCGGGATGACCGTCGAGGCGATCCTGCCGACGTACACGACCCAGAAGTCCGGGGTCTCGACCACTCGGCTCACGCCTTCCCAGGCGATGCCCTGGCTCTCGGTGCCGCTGCGCATCATGATGTTGTCGTCGGTGATGTCGTAGCTGCCGTCGACGGCGAGCCCGGCGGCGCGACGGCGGGTGGAATGCCGCATCCACAACGGAAACAGGATGGACAGCACCCCGACGACGATGATCGTGGTGAAGACCGGGGTGGCTCCGATCCCCGTGTCGCGGTTCGGCAGCGGCACGACGAGGCCGACCAGACCGACCACCACCAGTCCCAGCCCGATGTAACGGAACTTGCGCAGATACAGGCCGCTCATCACGCCGGCGACCCGCACGGCGTAGGCGGGATCGGCGGGAACGTCGAACCGGATGTGCACGTGGACTCCTGTGGTCGGCAACGCACCAGGATACCGGGGCGTCCGGACCCGGCTACGCCACGTGGAACCGGGCGCCCAGCATGGTGTTCGCCTTGGTCGCCGCGAGCCGGTACGCGTTGTCGAGCACCCGGACCATGGTGGCGTCGGGAACGTCGGGCGCGAACTGTTCCGCCCGGCTGCCGGGGGAGGCCGACACCACCAGCAGGTAACCCTTGGCGGGGTCGTAGGCGGTGACGGTCCAGCCCGTGTTGACGCGCGGCTCGCCGACGAACGGGAGCTTGTCGACGGTCGCCGTGCCGCCGTACTGGCGCATCGCTCTGCGGTACTCGGCGAGGGCGGGATCGGCGAGGTAGTTCCCCTCGCCGGGTGCCGGCAGCACCTGGCCCAGCTTGTCCAGCGGCGGCTCGTGGATCGCCAGCCGGAGCTCGAGCGGGCGGCCGTCGCGCTGGATCGCGGCCACGGCGGTGAACACGGGCTGGGTGATCAGCGCCCCTGCGCTCGGCAGGATGCCCATCAGCCGCTTCACCATGCCCGACACGTGCGCCGGGAGGTTGTTGAACGCGACATCGCCGGCCTGCTTTTTGTCCACTCCACGACTTCCCCGGCCGGATCGGCGAAGAACCGCCGCAGCATGTCGAGGCGTCGGCGCGTTTGAGGGCGGCCTGCAGACGCTCAAGCAGGCCGGTCTGGTCGCCACCCGCCGGGAGGGGACGAAGATCTTCTACCGGCTCGCCGGCACGGCCGCCGCGCGACACGCCTCATCGACGGCGTGGTCGAGTGGCGGCTGGCCGGGCACCCGGTCGCGACATGACGCCGTGGATCACGCGGGCTTGATCGCGTGGATGCGTTCCACGGTGCCGGCCTTGAGCCGCTCGACCTCGACGATCCGGAACCCGGCCGCTTCGACCAGCGGCAGCTGGCGCCGGGTGAAGTGCTCACCGACCGCCGGGATGGTGATGCGCTCGAGCAGCCACTGCGCGGCGCGGATCGGCGGCCAGGTGCTGCCGATGTGGTCCAGCAGCAGCAACCTGCCGCCCGGCACGAGGACGCGCCGCATCTCACCGATCGCCGCGGCCGGATCGGGGATGGTGCACAGCGACAGTGCGCAGACCACCGTGTCGAAGGACGCGTCCGCGAACGACAGCCGCTCGGCGTCACCCTCGCGCAGGTTCACGGCGCGGCCGAGGTCGGTCGCGCGCTGCTCGGCGAAGCCGAGCATGGCCGGGCTCAGCTCGATCCCGGTGATCTCGGCGTCGGCCGGGTAGTGCGGCAGGTTCCGCCCGGTGCCGATCGCGACCTCCAGCACGCGGCCGCGTGCGCGCGCACCGAGCCACTCCCGGCCGCCACCGAACTGGATCTTCTCGAAGAGCGCGATCTGCCTGTCGTAGCTCGGCGCGGCCCGGTCCCAGAACCGGCGCTGTCTCGAGATCGCGGTTTCACCGGTCATCACGCTGGTCCTTCCGAGGTCGGTGGGTGGGGAAAGAACAATCCACAGCGGACGAGGCGGCCGCACCGATCACGCCCATGACTCCAGCTCGCGCAGGGCGTGCTGGAGCGGCAGCCGGAACCCGGGGCGCCGCGCGCCGACTCCGGCCCGCACCGCGACTGGCCGAGTTCGACGCCCTGTTCGCCACCGCCGTGCGGGGCGTCGAGCCGGTCGGCCCGACGCATGCCCGGATGCTGTTGACCGGCCCGGCCGGCCTGGCGGCGACGGTGCGGGACCTGACCGCGCGGGAAGCCGCGTGCTGCTCGTTCTTCACGTTCACCGTCACACCCGGGCCGGCCGCCGGCGGCGAGGCGCTGACCCTCGACGTGCGGGTGCCGGCCCGGCACGCCGACGTGCTGGCCTCCCTCACCGCGCGGGCCGGGGCGGTCTCGGCCGATCGGACGCCGTGACCGCACACGTCCCGAAATCGTCGACGCCCGCAACTGTCCATCAGAACGCCGACCGTCCCGACGGAGACCCGACATGAGCCTGCCCGTCCAGCAGTCCGCCACCAGCCACGTCGGCCACCACCGCACGCCGGTGGCCGACACCGCACCGCCGACCCGCAGCAAGATCACCGGCGGTCTTGCCGCGCTGGCCTGCGCGGCCTGCTGCGCCGTTCCGCTGCTCGTCGCCGCCGGTGTCGTCACCGGAGCGGGCGCCGCGGTGCTCGAGAAGACCCTGCTCGCCGTCGCTGCCGGTCTGGCCGCAGCCGCCTCGGGGATGTGGTGGCTGCACCGCCGCCGCAGTGCCCGGCGTGCTGCCGCCGCCGGAGCCGGCTGCGGCTGCGCAGGGTGCGGTTGACCGGGCTGCGGCGCCCGACGTAATAGTTCATCATTCCCTGTATTCATAATTTGATGTACTGTCAGCTGATGGAGACGCTGACGCACGGGCAGGTTCTCGCCCGCTTCGGCCATGCCCTGTCCGACCCGGTCCGGGCCCGGCTGCTGCTCGCCCTGCGCGAGGGACCCGGCTATCCTGCCGAGCTCGCCGACCTGCTGGGCACTACCCGGCAGAACCTGTCCAACCACCTGTCCTGCCTTCGCGGCTGCGGCCTCGTCGTCGCCGTGCCCGAAGGTCGCCGGTCCCGATACGAACTCGCCGACCCACGGCTCGCACACGCCCTGGGTGACCTGCTCGGCCTGGTCCTCGCGGTCGACCCGGCCGCGTGCCCGGCCGCCGAGGCCGACGGATGCTGCTGATGGGATACCCGCTACCGCGCGCATCGGCAGGACCGTCACCGACCCGCCGGGCCGCGCTCGTCCGGCAGGTCCGGTGGTTCGTCGCCGCGACCATCACCTACAACATCGTCGAAGCCGTTGTCGCGATCACCGCCGGCGCCCACGCCTCGTCGACGGCGCTGATCGGCTTCGGCCTCGACTCGGTCATCGAGGTCGCCTCCGCGGCCGCGGTCGCGTGGCAGTTCTCCGGCCCCGACCACCAACGGCGCGAACGCACCGCGCTGCGGATCATCGCGGTGTCGTTCTACGCCCTCGCCGCCTACGTCACCGTCGAGTCGGTCCGGGCACTGTTCGGCGCCGACCGGGCCGAACACTCCACCCTCGGGCTCATCCTGGCGGCGGTCTCCCTCGCCGTGATGCCGGTCCTGTCCGCCGCTCAACGCCGCGCCGGCCGCGAACTCGGCTCGGCCTCCGCCGTGGCCGACTCCAGGCAGACCCTGCTGTGCACCTGGCTGTCGGCGGTCCTGCTCGTCGGGCTGGCGGCCAACGCACTGTTCGGCTGGTGGTGGGCCGATCCGCTCGCGGCCCTGGTCATCGCCGCCGTCGCGGTGACGGAGGGACGTGCGGCATGGCGCGGTGAGACCTGCTGCGCGCCGGGTGTCGACGACGGCTGCGACGACGGCTGCTGCACCGGGGGTGAGCGATCGTGACCGCCGCGCCGGCACCGGGCATCTACGCCGCCGGCCCCGGTCGCCGCCGCGCGACGGACGGGCCGGTCGCGCGTCGGCCGCACGCAGCGCCGTGACCGGTCACCCGGGAGTGCGGTCGTCCGGGGCCTCGATCGTGAACACGTGGTCGACACGGGCGAGGACGAACATGCGCCAGACCTGGGGCGGCACGGTGCGCAGCGTCAGCCGGCGTCCCTGCCGCAACTGCGCCCGGTGCGCGTCGAGCAGCATGCCGATTCCCGTCGCGTCGATGCCGGTGCAGGCGGCCAGATCGACGACGAGGTGCTCGGGACGCAGGTCCAGCGCCTGCGCGAGCATCGCCTGGCAGTGGCGCAACGCCGCCACGTCCAGCCGCTCGGTGACGAGCACCTCCACGGTCGGCACGGTTGGGTCCGGCCCCACGCCCTGCGCCGGTCGTTCGGTACGCCCAAGTCCGGCCTGTTCCGCATACATTGCTGCAGCGTCTCGCCCGACTGTGGCGGAAGGTTCGCACTTCAATGGCAATCCCATGACGAAACGCGTGGGCGCCGGCGCCCGATGAACGGCACACCGCGCAGGTGAGGCGACCGCGGGCGGGCTGTCCGGCCCGGCCGCTGAATGTCGTTGGATCGTCATAAATTCGCCTGATCGTCTCCATGACCGGCGGCCAGGATGGGCGGCGGCCCGGTCGAGCGGATCTGCCAGGGAGGCTTTGTACGTGACGGCGTTGTACGCAGCCGACGGTGTCGACTTCAGTCTTGTGTGTGACGGCTGCGGCATGACCGTGGACAATCTCGGCGCCAACCTGCACAACTGGGATCTCGCGTGGAGCTTGTTCCGCAGGCACGGCTGGGTCGGCACGCAGTCGACCGGCGGCCCCCACGGCTGTCCCAGGTGCACGTCGCAGGCCACGGCGCCGTCCGATCGATGACGGGCGCCCGCCGCCGCAAGAGGTGACCTCATCCGGCACGGCGGGCGATGGTGTACAGGTCGCGGGCCGGGCCGGTGAGCTGCCGGCCGTTCGGCCACACGACCCGCAGGCTGCGCCGCAGCGGAAGTCCGGCGACGGGCACGGCGGCGAGGGTGGCGGTGGCGAGTTCCGTCGTGACGGCGAGCGAGCTCAGCACCGCCGGGCCGCTGCCGGCGGCGACCGCGTGCTTGATGGCTGTGGTGGAGGACAGTTCCAGCATCGGCGCGGCGATCGAGTCGCAGCCGTGTTCGCGCAGGGCGGCCTCAAGGGCTCGGCGGGTGCCGGACTCGGCCTCCCGGGACACCAGCGGCGTGGCGGCGAGCTCGGCCGGAGTGATGCCACGCCGGCGGCGGGTCCACGGATGACCCAGGGCGACAAGGGCGACGAGCTGGTCCTCGGCGACGGTCTCGGCATGCAGGCCGGCAGGTGTGTCCGGACCTTCGACGAAGCCGAGCCCCGCGTCGCCGGCGAGGACACGTGCGGCCACCTGCGTGGAGTTGCCCGCCTGCAGCGCCACGCTGAGATCCGGGTACGTCCGGCGTAACGCCACCAGCCAGCCGGGCAGCAGGTACTCGGCGACGGTCTGGCTGGCCGCCACCACCAGCCTGCTGTCCGCCGTGGTCCGCAGCGCGGCGGCGCCGACGGCCAGCGCCGCGGCGGCGTCGACAGCGGTCCTGGCCCAGTCCGCGACCAACGCGCCGGCTTCGGTGAGCGTGGACCCGTGCGGCGTGCGGTGCAACAGCGGGACGCCGACCTGCCGCTCCAGCTGCCGTAGCCGGGCGCTGGCGGCCGGCTGGGAGATGCGGTGCGCTTCGGCGGCGCGGCCGACGCTGCCGAGCCGGGCGACCGACAACAGCAGGTCGAAGCTGGTCAGGTCGGTCACCAGCGGCGGCAAGGGCATAACGCCAGCTTATGAGGTCAACGGCGATCACCGCCTACCGGCGCGGCCGTGGTCGCCGGACAGTGGGGACGTGACCGCCCTGCTCGACGTCCCGCCCACCGCCCGTATGCCCGGACGGCCGGACGTGTTCGCCAACCTGGGACCGAACTGGTTCGCCTCGGTCATGGGTACCGGCATCGTCGCCAACGCCGCCGCGACACTGCCGCTGCGGCTGCCCGGCCTGCGGCTCGCCGCTACCCTCGTGTGGGCACTCGCGGCCGTGCTGCTGCTCGTGCTGAGCGCGGCATGGGCGGTGCACCTGCGCCGGCACCGGGCGACCGCGCTCGGGCACGCCGCCGATCCGGTGATGGCCCAGTTCTGGGGTGCGCCGCCGATGGCGGCGATGACCGTCGGCGGGGGAGCGCTGCTGCTGGGCCGGGACTGGCTCGGCCTGCACACCGCCGTTGTCGTCGACGGAGTGCTCTGGGCCGCCGGTACCGTCGGCGGTCTGGTCACCGCGGTCGCGATCCCGTACCTCATGATGACGCGGCACGAGATCGACGCGGACGCCGCGTTCGGCGGGTGGCTGATGCCCGTCGTGCCGCCGATGGTGTCGGCCGCCAACGGCGCCCTGCTGGTGCCCCACCTGCCGGCCGGGCAGCTGCGCCTGGGCATGGTGTTCGCCGGCTACGCGTTGTTCGGCATCAGCCTCTTCGCCACGCTGATCATCGTGACCCAGTTGTGGGCCCGGCTCGTCCGGCATCGCGTCGGCCCGGCCGGGACGGTCCCCACGCTGTGGATCGTGCTCGGCCCGCTCGGCCAGTCGATCACCGCGGCCCACCTGCTCGGTGTCGCCGCCGCTGCCGTGCTTCCCGCGCCGTACAGCACCGGTGCGCAGGTCTTCGCCCTGTTCTACGGCGTGCCCGCGTTCGGGTTCGCGATGCTGTGGCTCGTCCTGGCCGCGGCCATCACCTGGCGGACGTTCCGTGCCACCGACGGCGGCCTGCCGTTCACGCTGGCCTGGTGGAGCTTCGTCTTCCCGGTCGGCACTCTCGTCACCGGTACGACCGGCCTGGCCGCGCGCGGCCACGTCGACGCCCTCGGCGGGCTGGCCGTGGTGCTGTACCTGTTCCTCGTCGCGGCCTGGGCCACGGCCGCCACCCGCACCGTGCACGGCGCCTGGCGGGGGCAGCTGTTCCGGCGGGTGTGAACTCCTGCGAGGTCATCGAGGCAGGTCGAGGGTGAATCGAGCGCCCTTGCCGGGCTCCCCGGCCACGCGCAGCTTCCCGCCGTGCGCCTCCACGACCTCCTGCACGAGGGCCAGGCCGAGCCCGAAGCGGCGGTCAGGACGACCGGTGTCGTCGGTACCGCGGGCAAAGCGCCGCATGAGCCTGCCGATCGTCGCCGGGTCGACGCCGTCGCCGTTGTCGTGGACACCGAGCAGGATCCGCCCGTCGGCGGCGTGGGCGTGCACCTCCACCCGGCCGCCGTCACCGACGTGGGCGACCGCGTTGTCGAGCAGCGCCGCGAGAGCCCGCCGAAGCGCGGACCGCACGCCGTGCACCACCGGCGCGACCTCGTCCATCCGCACGGTGAGCGTGACGTTGCGTTCGGCGGCGTAGGGCCGGAGGGACTCCACGAGGTCATGCACCAGTTCGCCGGTGTCGACCGGGGCGCCGTGGGCCGGCCGGTGCTCCAGCTCCGCCGACAGCAGCAGGTCCTCGACCACCTCGCCGAGGGCCCGGCTGTCGGCGGTCAGCCGGTCGATCTCGGCCAGCAGGGGCGACGCCGCGGGGACGGCCCTGGCCGCCCGCCGCTGAACGAGCTGGGCACGGGTGTGCAGCACCGCGAGCGGGGTGCGCAGCTCGTGGCTGGCATCGGCGACGAACCGCCGCTGCAGGGCAAGCGCCTGGGCCAGCGGCCGGACCGCCCGGCGGCCGAGCACCGCTCCCGCGACCGCCGCGGCGGCGATGCCACCCAGGCCCGCCAGGGCGAGGGAACCGACCAGCCGCTCGCCGGCCTCCTCCCGCGCGGTGACATCGAGCAGGCCGACGGTGCGTGTGCCGTCGGGCCGGTCGACGACGTAGGCCTCGTAGTGGCGCGATCCCACGTCGGCGTTGCCCCGGCCCGGGTGGAGCCGGTCCAGGTCCAGCAGGCGGGTCTCGGGCGGGACGCCCGGCCCGGTCCGCACCGTCCCGCCCGCGTCGCGGCGGAGCAGGAGCACCGCGTCGGTGCCGGCGAGGTCCGCGCCGGCGGCGAGCGTCACCGCCCGGACCGTCCGCTCCTCGTCGCGGTGCTCGGCACGAATGGTGAGCGAGAACGCCAGCACGCTCACGAGCATCACGGTGGCGGCGACGGCGGCGCTGACCTGCAGGGCGATGACGACGGTCGCGCGGCGCAACAGCCGCGTGTCGGACGAGCCGGTCATGCGGATCCGATCTGGTAGCCCAGCCCGCGCACGGTCCGTACCACCTGCTGGCCGAGTTTGCGACGCAGGTAGTGCACGTAGGTGTCGACCACGCCGGGGCTCTCCGCGGTGTCGAAGACCAGCGCGAGCAGGTCGTCCCGGCTGAAGACCTGCCTGGGGCGGACGGCCAGCGTGTGCAGCAGCGCGCACTCGCGGTCCGACAGGGCGACCGGCGCGCCGCCTGGCGGGTGGACCACACGCGTGCCCGGGTCGAGTGAACCGGCTCCGACCGGCACCCGGTCCGCGTGCTCGGCGTGGCGCCGGCGCAGCGCGCGCAACCGGGCCAGCAGTTCGGTCACGTCGAACGGCTTGGTGAGATAGTCCTCGGCCCCGGCGTCGAGACCGTCGACCCGATCTGCGACCGCGGCACGGGCCGTCAGCACCAGCACCGGCGTGACGACGCCCCGGCCGCGCAGCCGGCGCAGCAGATCGAGTCCTTCGACGGCAGGCAGCATGCGGTCGATCACGATCACGTCGTACCGCCGGCACAGCCCCAGGTGCAGACCGGCCTGCCCGTCGCGGGCCACCTCGACCCGGTAGCCCTCGTCGGTCAGCAGTTCGTCGAGCAGCCCGGCCAGCTGCGGGTCGTCCTCGACGAGCAGCAGCCGCGCGCCCTCGCCGGCCTCAGCCCGTGCGTTCATGGGGGCAAGACTGGCACGGCCTCGCTAAGGAACCTCTAAGAACCACGGGGCATGGTGGCCGGCGTTGGATCGGATCGAAGGAGTCGCCGAATGCCGGCCACCGTCAACGGTTTGCCGCTGCACCCGCTCGTCGTGCACGCTGTCGTCGTCCTGCTGCCCTTGGCCGTGCTCGGGGTCGTGGCCATCACGGTCCGTCCCCGGCTGCGTGCCCGTTTCGGAGTCCTGGTCGTCGTGGTCACGGCACTGGCAACAGCCGCGATCCCCGTCGCCACGAGCACCGGTGAAGGCCTCGAGGCCCGGGTCGGCGACCCGGGTGTGCACGCCGAACTGGGGGACACGCTGATCTTCTTCGCGGTGCCGTTGCTGGCCGTGGCGGCCCTGCTGGTGTGGGTCGTGCCGCGAAACACCGGGCGGCGGCCGTGGATGGGCGTCCTCGTGACGGTCCTGGCGCTGCTCATCGCGGCTGCGAACCTGGTCCAGGTGTACCGGGTCGGCGAATCGGGCGCCCGCGCCGTGTGGGGCGGCGCGGCCACGGCGTCCCACGCTGAGACCTGGCGCGTCCGCCTACGGTAGGTAACCCCCTGGGGGTATACCCGGTGTCGCCGGGCACACTTCGGGATCCTGGTCACACCGCATGCTGCCGGCCCCTTTTGCCCTGCCCTCCGGGCGTGTTGCGTAATTCGCTGGGACAGCGTCGGCGGCCACAACTATGCGCCGATCTTGGAGTTGTGGCGCCATGAACCTCCGAATTTGTCCGGATTTGTCAAGGACCACAACTCCAAGATCGGCGGGGTTGACGCGCGGGGGATCCGAATTGCGCAACAGGCTCTCTCCGGGCGTGTTCCCGGCGCCGGTGCCGCGGGATCGGCGACGCGCGTCCCGCCTCGGTGGCGGTTGACCGGTTGACACGGATACCCCAGGGGGGTAAATCTGTCTCCGCTCAATACCCGTACCCCCTAGGGGCATAAAGGAGTGATGGAAATGGCGACCGCATCCCGGCGATGGTGGGCTCTGGGGCTCATCGCGCTCGCGCAGTTCATGGTCATCATGGACACCTCGATCATCGGCGTGGCCCTGCCGCGCATGCGGCAGGACCTCGGCTTTTCGCCGGAGAACCTGTCCTGGGTGTTCAACGCCTACGTGGTGGCGTTCGGGGGCCTACTGCTCCTCGGCGGCCGGCTGTCGGACCTGTTCGGCGCCCGGCGCATGTTCAGTCTCGGCTGGGTGATCCTGCTGGCCGGCTCGCTCGCCGCCGGGCTCGCGAACGGCGTCGCGGTCGAGCTGGCCGCCCGGGCCGTGCAGGGCGCCGGCGCGGCGCTCATCGCCCCGTCCGCGCTGACCCTGCTGATGACGCTGTTCGGCGCCGAGCCGAAGGAACTCACCAAGGCCCTCGCCCTGTACGGCGCGGCGGCACCGGCCGGCGGCACGGCCGGTGTGTTCCTCGGCGGCGTCATCACCGAGTACGTCAGCTGGCCGTGGGTCTTCTACATCAACATCCCGATCGCGCTGCTCGTCCTTGCCGTCACCCCGGCGGTCATGCCGGCCGGCGGCGCCCGCCGGGGCTCCCTCGACCTGCTCGGCGCGCTCACCGTCACCGCCGGTCTGGCCGCCGCCGTGTACGCGATCGTCCGCGCGCCCGAGATCGGGTGGGGCTCGGCGCAGACCTGGCTCGTCCTGGGTGGTGCCGTGGTCGCCCTGGCGGCGTTCGTCGGGATCCAGGCCGCCCGCAAGGAGCCGCTGATGCGACTGTCGATCTTCCGGGCGCCGAACCTCGCCGCGGCCAACATCGCGCAACTGCTGCTGGGCGCGGCGTGGATCCCGATGTGGTTCTACCTCAACCTGTACCTGCAGCAGGTCCTCGGCTACAGCGCCTTCCCCAGCGGCGCGGCGTTGCTGCCGATGACGGTGCTGATCATGCTCGGCATGATCGCCCTCGCGCCGCGGGCGATCGGCCGGTTCGGCCCGAAGCCGATGATCGTCACCGGTCTCGCCGTCCTCGCGGCAGGGCTCGGCTGGCTGGCATTCGTCCGCCCGTCCGGCAACTTCGTCGTCGACGTGCTGCCCGCGTCCCTCGTCGCGGCGCTGGGCATGTCCCTGGCGTTCATCCCGTCACTGGGCACCGCGATCGGCGCGGCCCGGCCCGAGGAGGGCGGTCTGGCCTCCGGCATCGTCAACACCAGCTACCAGGTCGGGTCCGCGCTCGGCCTGGCCGCGATGACCGCCGTCGCCGCCGCGGCCGGCGCGGACCGGCTCGGCGACCTTGCGGCCCTCACCGGCGGCTACTCCGCAGCCTTCACCGGCGCCGCCGTCATCGCCGCGGTGGGTGCGGTCGTGGCCGCGTTCACCCTGCGCACCGCTCCCGCGGCGGTGGCCGGGACGGCGACCGCGGCCGAGTCGCAGGCCGCCGGTAGGGCGTAGATCACCCATGGCTGCCGCGGGCGGGGCCGGCCGCGCCCGCGATTCGGCCCCGCCCGCGGGTCGGAACAGTTCGATGAGGTTGCCGGCCGGGTCGGCGACCACGTCGCTACGAAACGGCAGTCCGTGTTGCGCAGCCGGTGATCTCGGCGTCCAGGTCGTCGACTGTCAGATGGATGCGGTTGCGTCCGGCGCCGGTGGTGCCGTGCGGACGCCGGCGTACTGGCCGGGTGCTGTCACGGCGGCAACTGCCTCACGGACGGGTGCCGGCAAGGACCGGCAGCAGGTGCCTGATGCGGGTGCTGATGTCGGCCGCGGTGCGGTGAAAGGCGGGATAGCCGGCCGCGGCCGGGTCGGGAATGCTCCAATGGACCCGCCTGGGGTGATCGGGGAAGTCGGGGCAGGCCTCGCGGGCCTTGTCGCACAGGCTGATCACGTAGTCGAACCGGTGGCCGCCGACCGTGTCCAGGTGCCGGGGGCGCTGGCCGCTGATGTCGATGCCGAACTCGTCCCGCAGCACCCGCACGGCATCGGGATGCAGGTCCGGCTTGGGGCGGCTGCCGGCGCTGGTCACCTCGACCTGGCCGCCGGTGTGGTGGCGGAGCAGGGCCTCGGCGATCGGTGAGCGGCCGCTGTTGCCCGTGCACACGAACAACACGCCGACGCGGGGTGTCCGCGGCAGGTCTGCCGCGGATGTGTGCGGCGCCGGTTGCTGACGCAGTGCCGGGTGCAGTGCCGTGCCGGTGCCGGCGAGCGCGTCGGCGCAGCGGTCCAGATCCAGGTGGTAGTAGCTGTCGCGGCCGTCGAAGCTGCTGCGCGTGGCGGTGACCAGCCCGCCGTCGCGCAGCAGCCGCAGGTGGTAGGAGACCAGGTTCTGCGGCTCATCCACCAGCGTCGTCAGCTCCCGGACGCGGTAGTCACCGCCCGCGAGTTGGGTCAGCAGCCGCCATCGCAGCGGATGTGCGGCCAGGCGCACGAACACCGGGGCGTCTTGACTCGGCACCGTCACGATCAGCAGAATACATCAAACTGGTTTGATGAAATGGTCGTGTGTCGAGGAGGTGGGGCGGTGGCGTCCGAGCCGCAGCTCCGTGGCGGACCGGGAACCGGTCAGTTGGCGCGGCGGTTGGGCGTCGGCGATGCGGTGGTCATCGGGCTGGGGTCGATGATCGGCGCCGGGGTGTTCGCCGCCTTCGGCCCGGCGGCGCGTGCGGCCGGCACCGGCCTGCTCATCGGCCTGCTGATCGCGGCGGTGATCGCCTACTGCAACGCGACGGCGTCCGCGCAGCTCGCGGCGGTGTACCCGACCTCCGGCGGAACGTACGTCTACGGGCGGGAGCGCCTCGGGCATTGGTGGGGGTTCACCGCCGGCTGGGGTTTTGTGGTGGGCAAGACCGCCTCGTGTGCGGCCATGGCGCTGACGTTCGCCACCTACGCGGTGCCCGGCCCGTGGTGGGCGCAGCGTGCCGTGGCCGTGGTGGGCGTGGTGGGTCTTGCCGCGCTCAACTACCGCGGCGTCACCAAGACCGCCGCGCTGACCCGCGTGTTGGTCGCTACGAGTCTGACGGCTCTGGCCGTCGTGGTGGTGGGTATCGCGGTGGGCGGCCGGGCCGGTGCGGCGAATCTGGACGGCTGGTCGGCGCTGGGCACCGGCGATGCCTACGGCGTCCTGCAATCGGGCGGCCTGCTGTTCTTCGCCTTCGCCGGGTATGCCCGCATCGCCACGATGGGTGAGGAGGTCCGCGACCCGCAGCGCACCATTCCCCGGGCCATCCCCATCGCCTTGTTCGTCACTGTGGGCGTCTACCTGGTGGTCGGGGTCGCGGCGCTGCTGGCCGCCGGCCCTCATCGACTGGCCACCGCCGTAGCGCCGCTGACCACGGCGGTGGACGCCGCCGGCGCCGGTGTCCTGGCCCCCGTCGTCCGCATCGGAGGTGCGCTCGCCGCGCTCGGTGCCCTGTTGGCCCTGATCGCGGGTGTCGGCCGCACCAGCCTGGCCATGGCCCGCCACCGTGACCTGCCCGGCTGGCTGGCCGCGGTCCACCCTCGTCACCGCGTGCCGCACCATGCCGAGATCGCGCTCGCAGTTGTGGTCAGCCTGCTCGTCGCCACCGTGGACCTGCGCGGGGTGATCGGCTTCTCCTCGTTCGGCGTGCTGATCTACTACGCCATCGCCAACGCCTCCGCCTTCACGCAACCCGCCGAGCAGCGTCGCTGGCCCCGCTGGCTCAACCTGCTCGGCGCCGTCGGCTGCCTGATCCTGGCGGCCACCCTGCCGTGGCAGTCCGTGGTGGCCGGTGTCGTCATGTTCGCCGTCGGCCTCACCGGACGCTGGGCACTGCTGCGGCGCCGGTAGCCACCTGGGATCAGTGCACGTGGCGGGCGGCCCCGGCGGGTGGCCGGGTGCCTGCGGCGTTCGTGTCGCCGGCCCGGCCCGCAGGATCGTCGGTCAGCCGCCGGGCCGGTGGGTCGTCATGGTGCCGCCCAGCACCTGCAGCCGGCGGATGTACTCGTCTTCCTCGATCTCGCCCCGGGCGAACCGTTCGGCGAGCAACTGCTGCGGCGTCGATCGTGAACCGGTTGCCCAAGGAGCCTGCGCGCCACGGCCGAAATAGCGGACCAGCAGGACGACGCCGGCGATCACCAGGCCCCAGAACAGCAGCGTGTTCAACGTCATGAGGGCCAGGCCGGCGCCCCCCATGCCGTAGCCCCAGTACATCATCGTGATCCCCTCCATCCGTCGGTCGGGCTGGCGCCCAACGGCCTGTTGTCATGCTCTCGTCACCGCGGAAGGGACGCGGTCGCACATCTCTACCGTCGCTCCGGCTGATCCGGTCGGCATGGGAGAACGTCACCTGCGGCACGGACGAAGGCCTGTCCGGCGGCGGCGCAGCCGGCAGCGGCTGACCCGGTGGGCGGTGGACGGAAGAGGGGACCGGTTCCACGTGGTGCCCGGAAACACCTAGTTCGATATATTCTATCAGGTTTCGCCGCCGCAAGATCAATGCGAAGGGGCTCGTGGAGCGAGATTGGCACGCGGGTCCGCCGGCCGGAATGTGCGGCTCGTTCGTTTTTCCCGGAATGCTGGGTGGATTCGACTGGATAGTCTCGCGTCGTGGCTGCTCTTGTGCCTTTCACCGACAATATTCGAGATATTTCCAATACGCAGGGTTACCAGTTTGAGTTTCGCTGTGAGCGGTGCGGTAACGGCTACCGCTCGCCGTTCAAGCGCGACAATGTGGAGACCGGCCGTAAGTTGCTGCGTGCCGCGGGCACGTTGTTCGGCGGGTTCGCGCAGAACGTGAGCCGCTCCGTCGACCAGTGGCACTACGACCGGGCCACCAACTCCCCGGCCAAGGACAGGGCGCTCGCCGAAGCGGTCGAGGGGGTGCGCGGCGAGTTCCGCCAGTGCCGCGGCTGCGGCGACTGGATGTGTGCCGCAATGTGCTGGAACAGCGACATCGGCCAATGCCTCAGATGTGCGCCGGCGGTGGCCGAGGAGATCGCCCGCGCGCAGGCCGCGGCGCAGCGTGACCAGATCTGGCAGCGGGCCCAGCAGTCCGACTGGACGGCGGGCGCGGACATGAACACGCGTGCGGTCGTCGCCTGCCCGTCGTGCGGCGTCAAGGTGGACGGGGGCAGGTTCTGCTCCATGTGCGGGGCGTCGCTGGCGCCGAAGGTCCACTGTCCCGGCTGCGGGAGTGGCAACAACAAGATCGGAGCCATCTTCTGCATGGACTGCGGCCAGACTCTGCACTGAGCCGGTCAGGGGCCCGCGGCCAGCCGGGACTCGATCATCTGGGCGACGACTCGTGCGGCATGGGCGGCGCGTGACGGGTCGAACGACTCGGTGGGGCCGGCGACTGTCAGCGCACCGACGAGGTGCATGCCGGGACGGATGGGCACGGCGACGGCGGTCATGCCGGTCTGGAACTCGGCACGGTCGATGGCGTAGCCGCGGCGCCTCGTCGCCCGCAGCTCGCTCAGCAGGTGTGCACGGTCGGTGATGGTGTCCGGCGTGCGGGCGGTGAGGGGCGTCCGGTCGATGACGTCGTCGACGAGTTCGGGAGGGCTGAACGCGAGCAGCGCTTTGCCCGCACCGGTGCAGTGTGGCGGAAAGCGCCCCGCGACACGGGTGCCGAGCCGGGGACGGCGACGAGAGTCAATCTTGACGAGGTAGACCACGGCGGCGTCGTCGAGCACGGCGAGCTGGGTCGTCCAGCCCAGCATGCCGTGCAGGTCGAGCAGGTACGGTCCCGCGATGTCGACAAGCGTGACGCCGGCCTGACTCGCCTGGGTGCCGAGCTCGAAGAGCCGCAGCCCCAGCCGCAGCACCCCGGCCCGCTCGGTGAGCAGGCGCTCCGCGACGAGTCTCGCGACGATCCGGTTGCAGGTCGCCTGGGGCAGGCCGGTTGCCCGGGCAAGGTCACCGCGACTGACGGTGCCGGCCGCCGCTACGGCGTCGAGCAGTGCCACGACCCGGCCGATCATCGAGGACGGCGTGTCGCGACTCATTCAGTGATTCTCACATCGCGGAGCCGGCGCACCGCCGCGTACGGTCGCGGTCCGACACGCTCACGACCGGGAGAACCTTCGACATGCGGACATCTGGCGTCTACGTCATCACAGGCGGCACTCGCGGTATCGGCGCGGGAGTGGCCCGGGAACTGGCAGGGGTGCCGGGGCGCGCGCTCGTGCTGGGATACCGCGGCAACCACGAGCGCGCCCGTGCGGTGGTCGCCGAACTCGACCGTCCGGACTGTCCGGTGCGGGCGGTGCCCTGCGACGTCAGCGTCCCGGCGCAGGTCAGTGACCTGTTCGCGGCCGCCGACGACATGGGCACGCTCGCCGGGCTGGTCAACAGCGCGGCGATCCTCGAGCAGCAGTGCACCTTCGAACAGATCGGGCCCGACCGGTGGACCCGGATCCTCGCCGTCAACGTCATCGGTCTCGCGTGCTGTTGCCGCGAGGCGGTGGTCCGGATGCGCGGCAGCCGGATCCCGGACCGCGCGATCGTCAACATCTCCTCCAAGGCGGCTGTGCTCGGAGCGCCCAACGAATACGTCGACTACGCGGCCAGCAAGGCCGCGGTGGACACCCTCACGCGGGGGCTCGCGCTCGAGGTCGCCTCCGACGGCATACGTGTCAACAGCGTGCGTCCCGGGATCATCGACACCGAGATGCACGCCACCGGCGGAGACCCCGACCGGGCCCGGCGACTCGGCCCGCAGCAGCCGCTCGGCCGGGCCGGCACGGTCGAGGACGTCGCGCGGGCCGTGGCCTGGCTGCTGTCGCCGGACGCCGGATTCGTCACCGGCACGACACTCGACGTCACCGGCGGCCGCTGAACGGACCGTGCGGATGAGGCCCGCAGGTGTCGGGCGCAGGCCGTGAGCCCGGCCGGCGACTCGCAGTCCGCCGCGCTCGCCGGCAAGGGCACAAAGTCCCGTCCGTGACAGGCCGTCGTGCCCTGGCACCGGGGCGATCGGCGGGAGAGGGTCGAACTTCTGGGAGGTAGGCAGATGGCGCCGAAGCAACCGTTGAGCCGCGAGCGCTGTCTCGAGCTGCTGGCCTCGGTGCCCGTAGGCCGGGTCGTGTTCACCCTGCGCGCGCTTCCGGCGATCCGGCCGGTGAACCACCTGCTCGACGGGGAGACGATCATCATCCGCAGCAGCCTGGGCGCGAGCCTTCCGTCCACCGCCACCGAACGGGGTGCCGTCGTCGTCGCCTACGAGGCCGACATGATCGACGTCGAGGCGCGCACCGGTTGGACGGTTGTCGTCACCGGTACCGCACGGCTGGTCCTCGACCAGGCCCTGCAGGAGCGGTACGAGCAGCTGCTGCATCCCTGGGTGGACGAGCCGATGAACTGCATCATCGGCATCGACTGCGACCTGGTCACCGGATACGAACTGGGAGCCGTCCGCTGACCGGACGAGCACCCGGGCCGCAGCGGTCGGCTGCGGCCCGGGTCGTGTTGTGCGGTTGTTCAGGTGTTCAGATGAGCCAGCGGTTGCGGCGCACGAAGGGCAGTTTGGCCCAGGAGCGGCCGAGGCCCCAGGTGTGGCCGGCGTAGGCGAGGGCCAGGACGATGAGTACGGCGGCGTAGATGATGTGGTAGTCGATGAGGGGGTTGGTGGAGCCGGCGGGTGGGAATTCGGCGAGCCACATGCCGGCCATCATGAGGGTGCCGGAGGCGGCGGCGATGCGGAGGCCGATGCCGGCGGTGAGGGCGAGGCCGATGCCGAGCAGGCCGAGCATGAACAGCCAGTTGGCGTACCAGGTGCCGGCGATGGTGTGGAAGAAGTTTTGGAGGGGGCCGACGTCGACGTTGGCGAGGAAGCCTTTGGTGGGGCTGCCGCCGTTGATCCAGGCCTTCGCGGACGGGGTGGAGTAGCCGAGGCCGAAGGTTTTGTCGGCGAAGGCCCAGAGGAAGACGAACCCGGTGGCGTAGCGCAGCACCGCGAGGGCTCTGGCGGCGGTCTTGGTGAGCATCGAGCCGGGCGCCTCGACGTGCTCCAGGTGGTTGGCGGGCGAGTGGTGGATCGATGCGCTGGTCATGACGGCCTCCTGCCGGGTTCCTTCGTTGCTTTCAGCTTCGTCCCCGGCCGCTGCCGGGCGCCTGAGGCGAACCTCCCTTGCCGCCGGGACCAACGGCCCGAGTCGATCGGGAGGGCGTCCGTCCCTGCTGCTCAGGACCTCCTGCTCTGTCCGGCCGGACCCGGCGGCGCGAGCCTGACAAGGGACAGCCGCCGGCGGGACCGGCGGCGCACGTCGTGCACCCTCGTCCTGAGTGCCCGCCGGAGCCGGCGAGATCCGTCAGCGTTCGTCGGGCGCCATGCCGCGCTCGTCCGTCGCGGACACCTCACCCGGCGCGGCCCGGCGGGTCCGGGTGGGCGCGCCCAGGACGTAGAACAGCACCCCGATCGCGAGCAGCAGGACCACCGGGACAACCTGGATGAGCTCGAACGCGGCCCGCCCGATGCCGGCGGGCAGCGCCTGGTCGGGGTTGCCCGAGGCGCCGAACCAGTCGACGCCGAGCCCCGGCCAGAGCAGCCACACCGTGGCGACCACGGCCCAGAACGTGGTCAGGCTGCCGGCGATCCAGGCCCCGGTCATGCCGCCCGGGACGCGGAACGGGCGGTGCTCGTCGGGATGGGTGCGGCGGAGCCGGACCAGCGTCGGGAAGATGCCCAGGTACGACATCGTCGTGGTGGAGATGGCGACGCCGAGTGCGATCGTGAAGTACCTGTCCGCGCTGCCGCCGGACAGCCGGAACGCCACCAGCATCACCACGGTCGAGACGACACCGCTGAGCAGGTTCACCGTGACCGGGGTGCCGAACCGGGGCGAGATGCGCCCGAGCGCCCGCGGGGCGGCGCCGTCGAAACCGGCCGCCGCCTGCGCACGGTCGGCGCCCATGATCCAGGTGGTGCCGCTGGACAGCAGCGCCCAGATGAACGCGGCCGCGGTGACCGCGCCGAGGATCTTGCCGGTGCCGGTCAGGGTCACCGTGCCGTCGGGACTCACGGTGCCTCCGTAGACGGTGAGCACCTCCTTCGCCGCGTCGAGGAATCCGCCGACGCCGGTGACACGTGACGCCGGCAGGACCAGCAGGATCGCCAGGACGGGGAGGCCGTAGAGCAGGACCGCACCGGCACCGGACCAGGCGATGGTGCGCGGCACGTCCCGGCGCGGGTCCACCATCTCCTCACTGGCGGAGCTGGGCAGCTCGAAGCCGACGTAGTTGAAGATCAGCACGGGCACCACGGCGATGAACACGGCGTACCCCGGTGCGAACGCCGGGGCGTCGAAGCCGTGCACACCGTTGCGCGCCGCGTACAGCAGCACCGACACGGTGAAGAAGCCCACGACGGCCAGCCGGACGAACGCGCCCACGCTCGGCACCCATTTGCCGAACCGGAACGACACGATCGCCGACGCCACCGCGAACCAGATGAACGCCAGGGCGAACACCACCTCCGCCGGTCCGTGCAGCGGCGTGACGAAGTCGCTGAACGCCGAGACCGCCAGGATGGTCAGCGTCCCGCCCAGCCAGATCGGGTTGGAACACCAGTACAGCACCGTGACCAGCGCGGCGACGAAACGGCCGAACGCCAGCCGGCACCAGACGTACGGGCCGCCCTCGAACGGGAAGGTCGAGCCCAGCTCGGCCATCAGGAGCCCGTACGGCACGAGGAAGACCACGGCGAGGAAGATCAGCCAGGTGAACCCCTGAGCCCCGTTTTTCGCGACCGCACCGATCGTGTCGAGGCCGACGACCGTACAGATCAGGAAGAATACGAGGTCGAAGCGGCGCAGGCTCTTCCGTAGCAGCGACTTCTCGTGGATCTCGTCGATCGTCGCATTCACGAGGGTGTGGCCCGCGGGAGTTCTGGCCATGGGGATGCCTTCGAACGTTGTCACACGACGACGCCATCGGCGTCCTGCGCGGATCCACGACTTCCCCGCCGGTCGCGGATCATGCCGGCATCGGACGCCCGGACAGGCGCAAATCCCCTCCCGGCCGGTCCGGCGCCGGGTGACTGTCCGGATGATACGGCACCGAGGCCGGTCGGTGGTACGCCGGCCGGCGAGCCCCGTGCCGTTGATCGCGGTAGGGTACGCGGTTGCCGGCATGCGTCAGCAGGGGGCCGGCGGCAGCCCCGGCTGGGGGCGGATCCGGATGACCGGCGGACAGTGGCAGTTCTGGGTCGACCGCGGCGGCACCTTCACCGACATCGTCGCCCGCATGCCGGACAGCGGCCGGCTGCTGACGTACAAGCTGTTGTCGGAGAACCCGGCGCGCTACCGGGACGCGTCGGTCGCGGGCATCCGGGCACTGCTCGGCATCGCCGACACGGCGCCGATCCCGGCCGGCCTCGTCGAAACAGTGCGGATGGGCACGACGGTCGCCACCAACGCGTTGCTGGAGCGCACCGGTGAGCGGACCGTGCTCGTCATCACCAAGGGATTCGGAGACGGGCTGCGGATCGGCTACCAGAACCGGCCGCGTATCTTCGCCCGGCACATCGTGCTCCCGGAGTTGCTGTACGAGCGCGTGATCGAGGTGGACGAGCGGATCCTTGCCGACGGCACGGTGCTCCGCGCGCCGGACCTGGACCAACTGGCCGCCGACCTGCGCCGTGCTCACGACGCGGGCATCCGCGCGGTCGCGGTGGTCTGCCTGCACGGCCACCTCCATCCCGCACACGAGCGGCAGATCGGGGAACTGGCCGAGCGGATCGGCTTCGACCACGTGTCCCGCTCCAGCGAGGTGAGCCCGCTGACGAAGCTGGTGGCCCGCGGCGACACCACCGTGGTCGACGCCTACCTCTCGCCGGTGCTCCGCCGCTACGTCGAGACCGTGGCGGAGCAACTGGACGGCGTACGCCTGATGTTCATGCAGTCGAACGGCGGCCTGGCCGAGGCCGGGCGGTTCCGCGGCAAGGACGCCGTGCTCTCCGGCCCGGCCGGAGGGATCGTCGGCATGGCACGCATGTCGCAGCTGGCCGGTCTCGACAAGGTGATCGGCTTCGACATGGGCGGAACCTCCACCGACGTGTCCCACTTCACGGGTGAGTACGAGCGTGTGCTGCACACCGAGGTGGCCGGTGTGCGGATACGCGCACCGATGATCGACATCCACACCGTCGCGGCCGGAGGCGGATCGATCCTGCACTTCGACGGTGCGCGGTACCGGGTCGGGCCGGACTCCGCGGGGGCCGACCCGGGCCCCGCCTGCTACCGCAACGGCGGACCCCTCACCGTCACCGACGCCAACGTGGTGCTCGGCCGGATCCAGCCCCGGACCTTCCCGCGGGTGTTCGGCCCGCACGGCGATCAACCGCTGGATTCCGGCGTGGCACGGCGGCGGTTCGCCGAGCTGGCGGCCCGCATCGCCGACCTGACCGGCGACGAGCGGAGCCCGGAGGAGGTCGCGGCGGGCTACCTGAGGATCGCGGTCGCCAACATGGCCAATGCGGTGAAGCGCATCTCGGTGCAGAAAGGCCGCGACGTCACCGAGTACGCGCTCACCACGTTCGGTGGCGCCGGCGGCCAGCACGCGTGCGCGGTGGCCGACGCACTGGGCATCCGCACCGTGCTCGTCCCGCCGATGGCGGGTGTGTTGTCCGCGCTCGGCACCGGGCTCGCCGACACCACGGCGATGCGTGAGCAGTCGGTGGAAGTCCGCCTGGAACCGGCGGCGACGGCGGTGCTGACCGACGTCGCGGACACCCTCGAGGCGGCGGCACGCTCGGAGTTGTCGCAGGAGGCCGTGCCGGCCGAGCGGATCCGGGTCAGCCGCCGTGTGCGACTGCGCTACGACGGCACCGACACCGCGGTGCCGGTCGACCTGGCCGGCGTGGACGCCATGGTGGCGGCGTTCGAGACGGCCTATCGGCGGACGTACTCCTTCCTGATGGACCGTCCGCTGATCGCCGAGGCGGTCACCGTCGAGGCGGTCGGCCTGAGCGAGCAGCCGGACCTGGCGCGCCCCGGTGCCGCCGATCCGGCCGCGGTCGCGGCGCCGCCGGAGACGGTGCGCCTGTACAGCCGCGGGGCCTGGCACGACGTGCCGCTCCACGAGCGGACGGACCTGCGGGCCGGCGACACGGTCGGCGGCCCCGCCGTCGTGGCCGAGGCCGACGCGACCACGGTGGTCGACGACGGCTGGCAGGCCGGCGTGACGCCGCACGGCCACCTGCTGATGCACCGGGTGCGGTCGGCCCCGGAGACACCCGGCGCGGGCAGGCGGGCCGACCCCGTGCTGCTCGAGATCTTCAACAACCTCTTCATGTCGATCGCCGAGCAGATGGGCGCGCGGCTGGAGTCGATCGCGCAGTCGGTGAACATCCGGGAGCGGCTGGACTTCTCGTGCGCCCTGTTCGACCCGGACGGCAATCTCATCGCCAACGCGCCGCACATTCCGGTCCACCTGGGCTCGATGAGCGCCAGCATCAAGGAGGTCGTCCGCCGGCGGGGCACCGGCATGCGGCCCGGAGACGTCTACGCGGTCAACGACCCGTACCACGGCGGCACCCACCTGCCCGACATCACCGTCATCACCCCGGTCTTCCAGACGGCCGGGACCGGCCGGCCGCGGATCCTGTTCTACGTGGCGTCCCGCGGCCACCACGCGGAGATCGGCGGGCTCACGCCCGGTTCCATGCCCGCGAACAGCCGCAACGTGCACGAGGAGGGCGTGCTGTTCGACAACTGGCTGCTGGTGGAGGACGGCCGGTTCCGGCAGGAGGAGACGACGCGGCTGCTCACCGAGGCGCCCTACCCGTCCCGCAGCCCGGCGACGAACCTGGCCGACCTGCGCGCGCAGATCGCCGCGAACGCCATGGGCGTCGACGAGGTGGGCAGGATGATCGACCACTTCGGCCTCGACGTGGTACAGGCCTACATGCGCCACGTCCAGGACAACGCCGAAGAGGCGGTACGCCGTGTCATCGACGCCCTTGCGGACGGCGAGTACCGCTACGAGACGGACTCCGGCGCGACGATCGCGGTGCGGGTCGTCGTGGACCGCGTCAACCGCAGTGCGACCGTCGACTTCACGGGGACGTCACCACAACTGGAGACGAACTTCAACGCGCCCACGTCGGTCGTCGTCGCGGCTGTGCTGTACGTCTTCCGGACCCTGGTCGCCGGCGACATCCCGCTCAACGAGGGCTGCCTGCGCCCCCTGCGCATCGTGGTGCCGGACGGTTCGATGCTCGCCCCGGCCCACCCGGCAGCCGTGGTCGCCGGCAACGTCGAGACGTCACAGGCGATCGTCGGGGCGCTGTACGCCGCGCTGGGGCTGCAGGCCGAGGGGTCCGGGACGATGAACAACGTCAGCTTCGGCAACGCTCGGCACCAGTACTACGAGACCGTCGCCTCCGGCGCGGGCGCAGGCGACGGTTTCGACGGGGCTTCGGTGGTCCAGACCCACATGACGAACTCCCGGCTGACCGACCCCGAGGTCCTCGAACAGCGGTTTCCGGTCCTGGTCGACGCGTTCGCCGTCCGGCGGGGCAGCGGCGGCGCGGGGCGTTGGCGAGGCGGGGACGGTGCGGTGCGCCGCATCCGGTTCCGTGAACCGATGACGGTCAGCACGCTGTCCGGCCACCGGCGGGTGCCGCCGTACGGCCTGGCGGGCGGCTCGCCGGGTGCGCTGGGGGCCAACCGGGTGCAGCGCGCCGACGGCAGTGTCGTCCACCTCGCGGGATGCGACGCTGTCGAGGTGCGGCCCGGCGACGTCCTGGTGATCGAGACGCCGGGCGGCGGCGGATACGGCAGCCCTTGACCGCCACGGCGACACCGGACCGGTCTCAGCGGCTGCCGTCCGGGCGTCCTGCGTGCAGGCCCGAATGCTCCGCGGCGTAGGCGATGTCGTTCGCGTCCAGCACGCCGACGAGCTGCTCGTGGTCGACGACGAGTGCGGTGCCGGTCCGGGAGACCAGGTAGGCCACGTCGGCGAGCGGCCGGGTCGCCTCGATCACCGGTACAGCGTTGAGCGGTGCCGCGACCTGGGACACCGGCGTGCCGGCGCGTGCCGGCTCGGGGACGCGGGCGAGATCGGTGAGGCGGGCCAGGCCGGCCGGCCGTCCCTCCGGGGTGCGCAGGGCGATGACCCGGTTGCCGGGTGACATGTCGATGCTGGCAACGGCCTCGGCCACGCTGGAGTGCGGGCCGGTGCAGGCGAAGCGGGTGTGCATGGCCGCCGACACCGGCACCTGGCCCAGCAGGGCGCGGTAGCGGTCCGTGGTGGCCTCGGCGGCCGCGGCGGAGATGAGGAACCAGCCGACCACCGTGAGCCAGAGACCGCTGAGCGATCGGGTGATCAGGACCTGGCTCAGGCCGAGGAAGATCAGGCCCAGCCCGATGGCGCGGCCCACGGTGGCGGCGGTGGCGGCGGCACGGTACCGGTCGCCGCGCCAGTGCCACAGAGCCGCGCGGAGCACCCTGCCACCGTCCAGTGGCGCGCCGGGCAGCAGATTGAACGCGGCGACCAGGAGGTTGATCCCGGCCAGCCAGGCGCAGACGGCGACGATGCCGGCCGGTGCGTGGAGCGCGCCGAGGCCCGCCGCCAGGCCGCCGAAGCCGGCGCCGAGGAGGGCGCTGACGGCCGGGCCGGCACCCGCCGTCAGCAGGTCGGCCCGGGCACTCGGCGGCTCCTGGCCGAGCTCGGCTATCCCGCCGAGCAGCCACAGCGTGACCTGCTCGACCCGCATGCCGAAGGCGCGGGCGACGAGGGCGTGCGCCAGCTCGTGCGCCAGCAACGACAGCAGGAAGACGACCGCTCCGGCCACACCGAGGAGCCATGGCACGACGCCGGGCAGCCGGGGCGCGGCCATCGGGACGACCGTCAGCGCGAGGATCTGCACCAGCAGGGCCATGATGACCAGGACCGACCAGTGCACGCCGATCCGGATGCCGGCGATGGTGCCCAGACGCAGGTTCTGCTTCATGGCTCCTCCCTCGGCGGGCTGTGCGCCGTCCCGCCGGCCGGTGCCACCACTCCATTCTCCCGCGTCGCCGGCGGGACCGGCGCCGCGAGCCGTTTCCGGGGTCCGGCCCGGCCCGGAAACCTCGGTCACTTGCGCGCGGCACGGCCGCCGGTGGTGATCGGAATCTCCCGTCCCGGTGTCACCTCGCCGGCCAGCCGGGTCATGAAGGGCGCGAGGCCCACGCGGGCGGGACCTTCGGCCCGTGTGCGCCGTCGCCGCCGGGTCCAGGGTGTGAGGCAGGACGATCGGGAAGGAGCAGGTCGATGAACAGCTTGCTGGTACGTGATGTGATGACCCGCGGTGTGGTCACCGTCGCACCCGGGTTCGGGTACAAGCAGATCGTCGACCTGCTGATCGAGCGCGGCGTGAGCGCGGTGCCGGTGGTCGACGACGCCCGCAAGGTGCTGGGTGTGGTGTCCGAGGCCGACCTGCTGCACAAGGTCGAGTTCGACGGCGCCGACGTGCACGCCCGGCTGTTCGAGCGGCGCCGGCACCGCGTGGCGAAGCGCAAGGCGTCCGGCGACACCGCCGGGTCGCTGATGAGCAGCCCGGCGGTCACCGTGCCCGCCACGGCCACGCTCACCCAGGCCGCCCGGCTCATGGAGCGCCACAACGTCAAGCGGCTGCCGGTCCTGGACGACGCCGGCGACCTCGTCGGCATCGTGTCGCGCCGCGACCTGTTGCGCCGCTACCTGCGCGGCGACGACGCGATCCGGCAGGACATCCTCGACAACGTGCTGGGTGGCGTGCTCTGGCTCGACCCGGTGGAGGTCACCGTCGAGGTCACGGAGGGCCGTGTCGCGCTCAGCGGCAAGGTCGACCGGCGCAGCACCGCGCAGATCGCCGTGCGGCTCGTCCGCGCGCTCGACGGCGTCGTCACCGTCACCGACGACCTCGAATGGGGTTTCGACGACACGACACTGCAGCACCGGTACACCTTCGACGCCTGACGGGCGCACCATCAGCATTCCGGCCAGTGCACGACGGAGGTCCAGATGACACCGCGCAGCAGGATCGTCGCCGGGTTCGACGGCTCGTCCGGCGCATGGGCCGCGGTGCGGTACGCGGCGGACGAGGCAGCCGCCGACGGCGGCACCGTCCATCTCGTCCACGCGCTGATGGACCACGCCACGTACACGGAGATGCTGCTGCCCGACCTGGTCGACGACGCCCGGGCAGGGGCGCTGCGGCTGCTCGAGGCCGCGCGGGACGACCTGCGACTCCGGCAACCGGGCCTCGACGTCCGCGTGACGATCGTCGAGCGGGCGCCCGGCCCGGCACTGGTCAGAGCGTCGCGCTCCGCCGACATGGTCGTCGTCGGGCGGCACGGCCTCGGCACAGCGCTGCCTTCCGCACCGTTCCAGCGCGCGCACCTCGGCGCTGTCACCGCACACCTCATGACGTACGTCTCCTGCCCGGTGGTGGTCGTCGGCCCCGGCGCGGCCGGTGTGAGCGACCGTCCGGTGGTGCTCGGCCTCGACGCCGCGGCGGCGCCGAGCGCGCCGTTGATCGCCTACGCGTTCGACGCGGCACGCCGCCACGGTTCGGTCCTGCGGGTCTGTTCCGTCCGGGTACCCACCGGCACCTCCCGCCACGACGACGGGAACGACCGGCCGGACGACGCCCAGCTGCGACGCCTGCTCGGCGAGGCGCTCAGCGACTGGCGGGCCGTGTTCGCCGACGTGCCGGTCGCCCTCGACGTGCTGGAGGGTGTCGACCCGGCCGCGCGCCTGCTCGACGCGGCCACCGGGGCGTCGCTGGTCGTGGTGGGAGCGCATGAACACGGCACCCGGCCCGCCGGGCTGAGCCCGGCCCCGGACGTGCTGGTCCGCAACGCCACCTGCCCCGTGGCGGTCGTCCCCCCGCGGCCGGGACCGCACAACGGACGGAGAGGTCAACGATGCGCATCCTCGTCACCGCGGCCAGCAAGCGTCGGTCCGGTCACCGCAGCAGCCGGATGACCACCAGGCGGTCGTCGTCGCGCGGTGGCCGGCGGTGCGTGCCGTACGCCGAGAGGGCGTCCGCGTGGCCGGCGTCGTCCGGACCGAGCGCGACGGCGTGCGCACGGTACCGCTCGCCGGCGAGGGTCACCCGCAGCGGCCACCCCGCGCCGGTGAAGTTACGCCACCAGCGTTTGCCCGCAGCGCGCGCCGCGAGGACGACGAGGCGGTCGCCGGTCCGCACGTACTCCACCGGCACGCGCCGGCGCACGCCGCTGATCCGGCCGAAGTAGTCGAGCTCGCACACGTGGCGGCTCAGCAGCCGGTGCAGCGGTGTGTGCAGCAGCCGGAGCACGGCACGGTTGCCGAATCCTCCGGAGCGCTGCGGAGGCCGCGGGCTCATTCGACGACCAGGCGGCGTGCGCGCATCGTGTACCTCCGGTACGTGATCGGGTCACGGGACGACGGCCGGTGCGCGGCTGAACGCGGTCGTCCGTGGCAGCACCGGCATGCCCGGTTCCCGCATCAGGACGTCGCGCAGCGGCCGGCGGGGGCCGGCGTGGACCGGGTGGCCGTAGCCGATGCGCAGGATCATCTGGGCGTGCCAGCGTCCTGAAGGATCGGTGAGGAAGGCGCGGAACGCCGGTACCTCCAGCGCCTGCGTCATCGGCTGCACCGCGATGCCGAGCACGGTCGCGGTGAGGAGTACCCGTTGCAGGGCGTGGCCGGACCGCAGCCAGTCGGCGTGTGTGTCGCCCCGGCTGTACAGCACGACCAGTTGGGGATGGAACTCGAAGCGGGCGGCGGCGCGTTCGACCGTGGGCAACTGCAGCCCGAAGTCGCGCTGGGGCAGCGTCGCCGTCGTGGCCCTGGGACCGAACGTGGCGGCCGTGACCCCGTCACGGCGGGTGCCGTCGGTGCCGGTCCAGGCCGCGAGCTCGCAGCGGTACGCCGGGTCGGTGCGCTGCCGGCTGTCGGCGGCCTGGGCGAGCGCGAGGACGGCGCCTCGGCGCACCGGGTCGAGCACGACCAGCCGGACGGCGGGCGCGTGCGCGGCGGCGCGCAGGGTGTCGAGCAGGTCCGCCGGCACGGCCGCGTCCTCGAACGGTTCGCGGTTGGTCCGCCGGCGGGCGATCGCGCCGGCCAGGGCCTGCACGCCGGTGCCGGGCTCCCGGCGCGGACCGGGCACGACCCAGCTCGCCGAGGCCGCACCGACCGGGGCGAGCAGCCGGGAGGTCCAGCCCTCGGCGGCCAGTGCGAGGCGCAGGTTGCACACGGCGGCGCCGACGCTGATGTACATCGCACGGTGATCCGGGTCGATGACCGTCAGGCCGCGGGCCGGGTCCGGGAGCACCTCGACGGCGCCGCCGCCGGGCCGGAACAACCACGGCTGGGTGTTGTGGATCGAGGGCGCGGCGACGGCGGCGTTCAGGCATGCCGCGATGGTCCGTTCCGGCAACCGGTCGTTCATCACAGCTCCCTTTTCCCGTGCTGCGGCCTGTCATCAGTTGACGCCTCCGACCCCGGGAGCGGCGAGAGGCGGCAGGCCCGCCGCGGCAGGACCTTCGGCCCCTGTGGCGGCTTCGCGCCGGCCGGCCCGGGACCTTCGTCATCGCCGGTAGGGACGTCGGGCACTGGGACCGGCAGCCGCCCGGCGAAAGGATGCGGGTGTGGACCGGACCGGTCCGTGCCGCCCCCGAGAAGGGATGTGATGACGGTGACCGGGACGCTCACCCCGTCGCCCGTGGTGCTCGAGGTGACCGTGGAGGAGCCGGCAACCGCGATCGACCGGCTGGTGCGCCGGGCGGCGCTGGCGCTGGACGAATACGCCGCCCTGGATCAGGAGCAGATCGACCGCATCGTGAAGAAGGCCTCCGTGGCGGCGCTGAGCCAGCACGGGCGCCTCGCGGAGCTGGCGATCGAGGAGACCGGCCGGGGCGTGTTCGAGGACAAGGCGGTCAAGAACGTCTTCGCCTCCGAGCACATCGCACACAGCCTGGCCGGACTGCGCAGCGTGGGCGTCGTGGCCCGGGACGACATCAACGGCATCGTCGAGATCGCCGAGCCGGTCGGTGTCGTGTGCGCCGTGACACCCGTGACGAACCCGACGTCGACGACCGTGTTCAAGGCGCTCATCGCGCTCAAGACCCGCAACCCGGTCGTCTTCGCCTTCCATCCGTCCGCCCAGCGGTGCAGCGCCGAGGCCGCCTGTGTCGTGCGGGACGCGGCGATCGCCGCCGGTGCGCCGCGGCACTGCATCCAGTGGATCGAGGAGCCGTCGATCGGGGCGACGCAGGCGCTCATGCACCATCCCGGGGTGGCGGTGATCCTGGCCACCGGTGGCGGCGGCATGGTCCGTGCCGCGTACTCGGCCGGCAAGCCCGCGCTCGGCGTTGGCCCGGGCAACGTGCCCGCCTACATCGAGCGCACCGCCGATGTCGTGCGGGCGGTGCACGACATCGTGGTGTCCAAGACCTTCGACAACGGCATGATCTGCGCGTCCGAGCAGGCGGTGATCCTCGACGACGCCGTCGCGGAGGAGGCCCTCGGCCAGTTCGAGCGGTTGCACGCCCACGTCGCGACGGCGGTGGAGAAGGGCCTGCTGGAGCGGTTCGTCTTCGGCGCGGAAGGGAAGCTCAACCCCGACGTCGTGGGCCGTACCGCGAACTGGATCGCCGAGCGGGCCGGCTTCAGCGTGCCCGACGGTACCTCGGTCATCCTGGTCCCGGTGGGCGGCGTCGGCCCGCAGGAACCGCTGACCCGCGAGAAGCTGTGCCCGGTGCTCGCCGTGCTCCGTGCGGGCACCCGCGAAGAGGGGTTCCGTCTCGCCGAGCAGATGGTCGAGCTCGACGGCCTCGGGCACAGCGCCGTCATCCACACCGCCGACGCGCCGACCGCGGAGGCGTTCGGGCAGCGGGTGAAGGCCGTGCGGATCATCTGGAACTCGCCGGCGTCGCAGGGCGGCATCGGCGACGTCTACAACGCCTTCCTGCCCTCGCTCACCCTGGGGTGCGGCAGCTACGGGCGGAACTCGGTCTCGGGCAACGTCTCCGCGGTCAACCTGCTCAACATCAAGCGGGTGGGTCGGCGCACCAACAACCTGCAGTGGTTCAAGGTGCCGCCGAAGATCTACTTCGAGCCCAACGCGATCCGGTACCTCGCCGACATGCCCGACGTGCACCGGGTCAGCATCGTCACCGACGCCACCATGACGCGGCTCGGCTACGTCGACCGCATCCGTGGCGTGCTGCGCCGCAGCGCCAACCCGGTGACCGTGCAGATCCTCGACAACGTCGAACCCGAGCCCAGCATGGCCACCGTGGAGCGGGGCGCCGAACTCATGCGCTCGTTCCGGCCGGACACCGTCATCGCTCTCGGCGGCGGGTCGCCGATGGACGCGGCGAAGGTCATGTGGCTGCTGTACGAACACCCGGGCACCGAGTTCGCCGACATGCGGGAGAAGTTCTTCGACATCCGCAAGCGGGCGTTCACCTTCCCGAACCTGGGCCGGCTCGCACGGCTCGTCTGCATCCCCACGACCTCCGGCACCGGGGCCGAGATCACCCCGTTCGCGGTCATCACCGACACGACGACCGGCATGAAGTACCCGCTGGCCGACTACGCGCTCACCCCGAGCGTCGCGATCGTCGACCCGGCCCTCACCGCCGACCTGCCGCCGAACGTGACCGCCGACAGCGGCTTCGACGCGCTCACCCACGCCACCGAGGCGTACGTGTCGGTGTACGCCAACGACTACACCGACGGCCTGGCCCTGCACGCGATCAAACTGATCTTCGAGTACCTGCCCGCGGCCGTGCACCGCGGCGCCGCCGACCCGGTCGCCCGGGAGAAGATGCACAACGCGGGCTCGATCGCCGGCATGGCGTTCGGCAACGCCTTCCTCGGCATGGTGCACGCCCTCGCGCACACCCTGGGTGCCACGTTTCACATCGCTCACGGACGCACCAACGCGATCCTGCTGCCGCACGTCGTCCGCCACAACGGCACGGTGCCGGCGAAGCTGACCGCGTGGCCGAAGTACGAGCGCTACGTCGCGCCGCAGCGCTTTCAGGAGATCGCCCGCATGCTCGGCCTGCCCGCCGACACGCCCGAGCAGGGGGTCGAGTCGTACGCCGCCGCGGTCGAACGGCTGCGTGCCGAGGTCGGCATCGAGCCCTCGTTCCAGGCGGTCGGCGTCGACGAGCAGGAGTTCCTCGACGCCCTGCCGCAGCAGGCGATGAACGCCTACCTCGACCAGTGCGCCCCGGCGAACCCGCGCATGCCGATGCTCGCCGACCTGCGCGAGATCATGCGCACCGCCTACTACGGCGCCGAAGGTCCCGCGAAGGCGTGACCACCGGCCCTGCCGGCCGGTCGGCACCTTCGGCGACCGTGAAGGCATCGCCACCGATGAGGGAGCCCGCCATGACAACCCAGAACCAGCGCGCGGCGATCGACCTGCTGGCGGAGGCGTCGATCACGGCACTGCGCGCGCCGTCGATCCTCAACACCCAGCCGTGGCGGTGGCGGCTCGCGGGCAACCACGCCGAGCTGTGGTCCGACCGGTCCCGGCAGCTGACGGGGCTCGACCCGGAGGGCCGGCTGCTGCTGCTCAGCTGCGGTGCCGCCCTGCACCACGCCACCGTCGCGCTGCAGGCGGCCGGATTCGCCGCCGACATCGACCGGCTGCCCGACGAGGAGCGGCCGGAATTCGTGGCCTGGATCCGGCAGGGACCGCGATGCCCCGCCGACAGCCTGCTGTACCGGGCGATCTACCAGCGGCGTACCGACCGCCGCCCGTTCAGCGACATCCGGCCCGGCGACGGCGTGCTGGACGACCTGCGGGTCGCTGCGGAGCGGCACCGGGTGCACCTGCACGTGGTGCGGGAGGACCAGGTGACGGCGTTCGCGTCGGCCGTCGCCCACGCGGGCGAGGTCGAGCACGGCGACGCCCGGTTCCGCGACGACGTCCTGGCGTGGACGACCCGTGGCAGGGACGATCGCGACGGCGTCTCGGCGCGCAGCACCGTCGACGGCGGACGCCGTACCATCGCACCGCGGGACCTCAACATCGCGGCGCCGGCCGTGCTCGACCCCGGCTCGGGAACGGATCGCGGCACCGTCTACGTCGTCCTCGCCACCGACGCCGACGAACCGGCCGACTGGGTCGCCGCCGGTGAGGCGCTGTCGGACGTGTGGCTCACGCTGACCGCCCGTGGCCTCGCGGCGTCGCCGATCAGCGAGGTCGTCGAGGTCCTGCCGGTGCGGCAGGCGCTGCGCCGGCTGCTCGGCGGCGTCGGCAACCCGGCGATCGCCATGCGCATCGGTGTCCCGGTCGAGGGTGCCGCGCCGGTGCCGGCGACCATCCGGCGCTCCGGCACCGACACGGTCGGCCTGCCCGGCAGGGCTGACGGGGTGTCGGCTTGCGGGCATCGGAAATGTGAGTGAAGGTCACATAAGCCACCCATTCATCCCGGTCCGCGGCGTAGCCTCAGGTTGGCGCGCCCGGCTCACGCGATTCCTTGTCCACAGGAAGGAAGGTCCCGGTGACCACAGTCACGGAAGTCACGGAAGCCCAGGTGAGGCAGCTGAGCGACGAGGACGTCGCGCGGCTGGATGCCTGGTGGCGGGCCAACAACTACTTGACGATCGGGCAGATCTACCTGCAGGGCAACCCGCTGTTGCGCCGTCCGCTCGAGCCCGGTGACATCAAGCCTCGCCTGCTCGGGCACTGGGGCACGAGCCCCGGCCTGTCGTTCGTCTACGCCCACGTGTCGCGGCTCATCAAGCTGACCGGGCAGCAGGCGATCTACCTCGCGGGGCCGGGCCACGGCGGGCCGGCGCTGGTCGCGGCCGGCTACCTGGAGGGCACCTACAGCGAGATCTACCCCGACGTGTCCCAGGACGAGGCCGGCATGCTGCGGTTGTTCCGGCAGTTCTCCAGCCCCGGCGGCATCCCCAGCCACGTCTCGGTGACCACGCCCGGCTCGATCCACGAGGGCGGCGAGCTCGGTTACGTGCTGGTGCACGCGTTCGGCTCGGTGATGGACAACCCGGACTTGCTCAGCATCGCCGTCGTCGGTGACGGCGAGGCCGAGACCGGTCCGCTGGAAGGCTCCTGGAAGGGCATCTCGTTCCTCAACCCGGTCCGCGACGGGGCCGTCCTGCCGATCCTGCACCTCAACGGCGCGAAGATCGCCGGTCCGACCGTCCTGGCGCGCAAGGACCCGGCCGAGGTCCGCTCGCTGCTGGAAGGCCACGGCTACGAGGTGATCGAGGTCGAGGGTGCGGACCTGCCCGGCATGCACCACCGCTTCGCCGCGGCACTCGCCGAGGCCTGGGAAAAGATCCGGGCGATCCAGCAGTCGGCCCGCGCCGGCGAATGGGACGGTGCACGCCCCCGCTGGCCGATGATCGTCCTGCGGTCCCCGAAGGGCTGGACCGGTCCCGAGCAGGTCGACGGGGTGCAGGTGACCGGCACGTGGCGCTCGCACCAGGTCCCGCTGGCCGGGGTGAAGGACAACCCGGAGCACCTGGCGCTCCTGGAGCAGTGGCTGCGGTCGTACCGGCCGGAGGAGCTGTTCGACGGCTCCGGCGCACCGGTGGACCTGGTCCGTGCCCTGGCCCCCGACGGCGACCTGCGGATGAGCGCCAGCCCGCACGCCAACGGCGGGGTGCTGACCCGGGACCTGGACATCCCCGACTTCCGCAAGTACGCCGTCGACGTCACCGCCGCCGGTGCCTCCCGGGCCGAGTCGACCCGCAAGCTCGGCGAGCTGCTGCGCGACGTCTACAGCGGCAACCCGGACCGGTTCCGGCTGTTCTGCCCCGACGAGACCAACAGCAACCGCCTCGGTGCGGTGTTCGAGGTCTCCGACCGCGCCTTCGCCGAGCGGGTCACCGACGCCGACGTGGCCATCGGCCGGGACGGGCGGGTCATGGAGGTGCTGTCCGAGCACAACTGCCACGGCTGGCTGGAGGGCTACACCCTCACCGGCCGGCACGGCATGTTCGCCACCTACGAGGCGTTCGCGATGGTGTCGGCGTCGCAGACCGTGCAGCACGGCAAGTGGCTGCAGGAGGCCAAGCGGCTGCCGTGGCGGGCGAAGGTCCCCAGCCTCAACGTGCTGCTCACCTCGACGGCCTGGCGCAACGACCACAACGGCTTCTCCCACCAGGGCCCGGGCCTCATCCAGGTCGTGCTCACCCAGCGCGGCGACGTCGCCCGGGTGTACCTGCCGCCGGACGCCAACTGCCTGCTCTCCGTCGCCGACCACTGCCTGCGGTCCCGCTCGTACATCAACCTCATCGTGATCGACAAGCAGCCGCAGCTGCAGTGGCTGTCCATGGACGAGGCGGTCGAGCACTGCACCGCCGGCGCCGGGGTCTGGGAGTGGGCCGGCACCGACAACGGCACCACCGATCCGGACATCGTCCTGGCCTGCGCCGGCGACGTGGTCACCATGGAGACCGTCGCCGCCGCGCGGATCCTGCGGGAGCGGCTGCCGAAGTTCCGGGTGCGGGTGGTCAACGTCGTCGACCTGATGGGCCTGATCCGGCCCAAGGATCACCCGCACGGGATGAGCGCCACCCGGTTCACCGAGCTGTTCACTGACACGGTGGACGTGGTCTTCGCCTTCCACGGCTACCCGGGCGCGGTTCACCAACTGGTGCACGGCCGGCCGGACGCCGACCGCTTCCGCGTGCGCGGCTTCGTCGAAGAGGGCACCACCACGACCCCGTTCGACATGACCGTGCGCAACCGCGTGTCGCGATACCACCTGGTGATGGACGCCATCAACAACGCCAAGCGGCTGCCGCGCGGTGCCTCCGACCTCAAGGCGTGGTGCGAGCAGAAGCTGGCCGAACACGAAACCTACGTCGTCGAGCACCTCGAGGACATGCCCGACGTCCGTGACTGGTCCCTCGGCGACTGGGCGGAGCGCGGGTGACGGACACGGCGAGAGAGGCACTGGCCCGGGCGGCGGACGCCGCCCGGCTGGCGCCGTCGATCCACAACACCCAGCCGTGGCGGTGGGTCGTGCACGCCGACCGGCTCGAACTGTTCGCGGTGCCCGACCGGCAGCTGCGCGAGCAGGACCCGGACGGCCGGCTGATGCGGCTCAGCTGCGGTGCGGCGCTGCACCACGCCCGCGTCGCGCTGGCTGCCGAAGGCTGGCTGCACGACGTCGAGCGGCCCGCGGGCGAGCCCCTGGCCGTCATCCGGGTCGAACGGCACGAGCCGGCCGACCCCCGCGCCATGCAGCGGTTCCAGCTGCTGCACGTGCGGCACACCGACCGCCGCACCGTCAGCGACGAACCGGTGCCGCAGGGCGTGCGGCAGGCACTCGTCGACGCGGCCCGGCAGGGCGGGGCCCGCCTGCACGTGCTGCACCGCGACGAGGTCCTGCAGCTCGCGGTCATGATCGAGCACGCGGGAGCGGCCCAGCAGGGCGACGAACGGATGAGCACCGAAACCGCGCAGTGGGTCGGCGGCGACCGTCCGGCCGGCACCGGCCTGCCGGACGCGGTCATCCCGGCCGAGTTGCCGCTGACCACCGTCGCCGAGCGCGACTTCGGGGTCAGCGGCACCCTCGCCGCCGGTGCCGGTCACGACACCGCCGCCTCCTACGCCGTCCTCTACGGCGACGGCGACGAGGCCCTCGACTGGCTGCGCGCCGGCGAGGCGCTCAGTGCGGTGTGGCTCGCCGCGACCGAGCACGGTGCGACCGTGCTGCCGTTGAGCAGCCCGGTCGAGCTGGTCTTCACCCGGCAGGCCCTGCGCCGGATGCTCAGTGACACCGGCTATCCGTACCTCGTCCTGCGGCTGGGCATCGCCGACGCGGACCACGCCGGTCCGCCGCACACGCCGCGGCTGCCCGCCGAGCAGGTGATCGAGCTCGCCGACGAGTGACAGCACCGTAGCGGGGTGCCGCACAGCGTCACGGGACCGCCGGACGCAGGTCGACCAGTTCGGCCGGCGCGCCGGCGGTCCAGTCCGGTTCGATCACCACGAGCGCGTCGGCCTGCGCGGCGGCGCGCAGGCTCGCCGGCCGGGCGCCGGGGACGACGGTGGCGTGGCCGTCGCCGACGCGGACCGGAACCAGCCGCACGCCGTGCGGATAGGGGCTCGCGTCCCCGGCGACCGGGAGCCGGTGCCGAACGGCCGGCGGCCGGCCGGCCAGGGCGGCGACCAGCGGCCGCAGCAGGGTGACGGCGGCGACCAGCCCGGCGAACGGATTGCCCGGCAGCCCGACGACCCAGCGGCCGTCGCCGGTCTGCGCGAGCACCTGCGGATGCCCTGGCCGGCACCGCACCCCGTCGACGTACCACCGGGCGTCGATCCCGTCGAGCACCCGGTGCAGGTGGTCCGCGGCGCCGACCGACGACGAGCCGGTGACGGCCACGACGTCGGCTCCGCTCGCGCCGTGGAGCGCCACCCGCAGTGCTTCGCCGGTGTCGGGCAGGTAGCGGTGCTCGACGACGGTGCCGCCCGCGTCACACACCAGGGCGGTCACGGCCGGCCCGAGCGCGTCGCGGACCTGACCCGGCAGGGGAGTCCCGGCGGAGACGACCTCGTCCCCGGTGACCACGACGCACACCCGCGGCCGCCGGTACACGGTGAGGACGTCCGCGCCGGCCTGCGCGGCGGCGCCGAGGACGGCGGCCGTCACGACCCGCCCGGCCGGCACCAGTTCGTCACCCGGCCGGACGTCCTCGCCGGCCGTCCTGATATGCGTCCTCGGGCCGGCCGGGCCCATGACGAGGTCGCCGTCGCGGCGGCAGCATTCGTACGGCACGACCGCCCGCGCGTCCGCGGGCACCGGCGCACCGGTGGCGATCTCCACGGCGGTGCCCGGGGCGAGGGGCGCCGACCAGGGCGTACCACCGGCGAACACCTTGCCGACGAGCCGCCAGGGCGCGGTGCCGGCGACGGCGTACCCGTCCATGGCCGCGACGTCGGTGCCCGGCAGTGCGACCGCCGCCCGGACCGGCCGGGCGAGGACCTGGCCGACGGCACCGGCGGCCGGGACCTGTTCGACATCGTGCGGTGCCGGGCACCGCTGGGCGAGGTCCAGCGCGTCGCGCAACCGCGGCGCGAGCGGGCTGAGCAGGGCCCAGGCCCAGAAGTTCACGGCGAAGCCGAGGGCGCCACGGCGAGCATCAACCACGGTCGTCCGCCGGTTGCCGCCGGTTGCCCCACCCCGGCCCGCCGCGGCCCGGCTGCGGCGGATTCCCTGCGCGGTGTGCTCATCGTCGCCTCCATGTCGTTCACCGGACGCGGCCGTCATGCCGGCTCACTGGCACCGGCAACCGGGGGGCGACGGCCCTCAACGCAGCAGTCCCCATTGTCGGGCGCCTTGAACAGAGACTTTGGTCCTTCCGGAACGGGACCCGGCGAACGTTGACGAACACCGTGCGCCGGCCGGTCCGTTTCCGGCCCGGCCGGCGCGTTCCGGTGGTGCGGGTGTGGTCAGCCGGTTTCGGTGACGGCGTCGATCCGGCCGCGCAGCCGGTCCTGCAGCAGGTCGACGGCCTCGTAGCCGGTGTCGGCGGCGGCCTCGGCGTGCACGACCCGGCCGTTGACGTCGACCTCGGCGCGGGCGGTGACCGGCCGGGTCGCGGCCGGGTTCGAGATCCGGTCGAGCCGGACCCGAGCGAAGAGGATCGGCCGGGCCGTGTGCTGCAGGGCGGCCGCGACCTTCTCCTGCGCGTACTGCCGCAGCGCCGGCTCCATGCCCGGCCGCACCTGGACCTGGACCTGGACCTGGACCTCGTCATGCACGTGGGACATCACGGATCTCCTCTCGTTGCCGGTCACCGGGTGTCCGAACCCGCCGACCGGCACCGGCGGCTGGAAATGGTGCCGCGCACGCGGTGCCGTTCGACGGGTCCACGAGCACTACCACGGATACCTCCGGAAGTGCTCGGTTCGACCGTAGGCAGGCATGGTCCGTGGCGGGCAGGGCCGTTGGACCCGCCTTCGCGGGCCTGCCGGACCCGGCATGTCCAACGGCACCCCGCAGACGTGCCGTAGGACCCTGCAGCGCCGTCGCGGCCCGCCATAGCGTCGGTTCGAGACGACAAGGAGGCACGCAGATGAGCCGCTGGAACGTTGCCGACGTGATGACGATCGGCGCTGTGTCGGTGCAGGAGGACACGCCCTTCAAGGAGATCGTCGACCTGCTGGAGGCGCATGGGATCAACGCCGTGCCGGTGGTCGACAAGTTCGACCGTGTCGTCGGCGTGGTCTCTTCCGCCGACCTGGTTCCCAAGATCGAGTTCGCCGGTGACGACGATCACCTGCGGCTGTTCGAGAACAAGCACACCCGCCAGGCCCGCGACAAGGCACACGCCACGGCCGCCGGTGAGCTGATGACGACGCCGGCCGTCACCGTGATGGGCACCACGTCCGTGGTCGCCGCCGCCCGCATCATGGAGAACGGCGAGCTCAAGCGCCTCCCGGTGGTTGACGACCTCGGCCGCCTGGTCGGCATGGTCACCCGCCGTGACCTGCTCAAGGTGTTCCTGCGCACCGACGCCGACCTCCGCCGGGAGATCCTCGCCGAGGCCGTCAACGGACTGGTCGGCGTCGACGCGTCACAGATGCGGGTCGAGGTCGACGACGGTGTCGTGACGCTGCTCGGCGAGGTCGAGCGCAGCTCCCTGATCCCGTCGGTGGTGCGCCAGATCGAACGGATCGACGGGGTCGTCGACGTGGTCAGCCATCTCTCCGCCCGGTCCGACGACGCTCAGGACCGTCAACGGAGCTACCGGGCGCCGGTGATGTTCTGAAGAACGCTTCCGGATCCGGCCGTCCGGCGGGCCCTTCGGCCCTGCCGGACGGCCGGCGTTCCGACGGGCCCTCTGATCAGGACCCGCGACGGAACCGCGTGGTGACGAAGGTGACGAGCCCCGGCACGGCGGCGACGGCCAGGCACCCGGCGAGCTGCGGCAGGGTCAGGGACTCGGTGCCGAGCAGATCCTGCAGCGGCGGGAGCCAGAGGGCGCCGAGTTGCAGCGCCAGCGACAGTGCGACCGCGAGGTCCAGGCCCCAGTTGCGGTGCCCGCCACCACGTGCGCGCAGGGCGAGTGCCACGCCCAGTTGCGCCAGCCCGAGCACCGCGAACAGCACGCTCTGCCACGGGCCGCCGCGCTCATGGGTCCACAGCGCGGCGCCGAGCGCCATCACGGTGATGAGCGTGCCGGTCAGCGCGATGCGTCCGATGAGGCCGCCGAGGATCGCCTCGTCGGGGTGGCGCGGCGGGCGGCGCATCAGGCCGGGGGTGGCCGGTTCGCCGCCGAGGGCGACCCCGGGCAGCCCGTGCGTGATCATGTTGATCCAGAGGATCTGGGCGGGCAGCAGCGGCACCGCCAGGCCCAGCCATGGACCGGCGAGCATGATGAGCACCTCGGCGGCACCGCCCGACAGCGCGTAGACCAGGAAGCGGCGGATGTTCGCGTAGATGCGCCGGCCTTCCCGCACGGCCCGGCCGACGGTCGCGAGGTTGTCGTCGGCGAGGACAAGGTCCGCGGCCTGGCGGGCGGCCTCGGTGCCGCCGCGGCCCATCGCGACGCCGATGTCGGCGCGGCGCAGCGCCGGGGCGTCGTTGACGCCGTCGCCGGTCATCGCGACCACGGCGCCGTCGTGCTGCAGGCGGCGGATGATGGTGAGCTTCTGTTCCGGGCTGGTCCGGGCGTAGACGACGGTGTGGCGGTCCGCCGTCGCGGCCTCGTCGCCGGTGGCGACGCGGGGCCGTCCGTCGGCGAGCCCGACCCGCTCGGCGATCGCCGCGGCCGTCGCCGGATGATCGCCCGTGATGAGGACGAGCTCGATACCGGCGTCGTGGAACGCCGTGACGGCGGCCGCCGCCTCCTGCCGCACGGGATCGGCGAGCACCGCCAGCCCGAGCAGGTCCAGATCGTGTTCGGCGTCCGCGGCGGCGGGCCGCTCGGCACTGCGGCGCCCCGCCACGGCGAGGAGCCGGTACCCGGCGGCGGACAGCTCGGCCGCCACGGCGACCGCCCACTGCCGGTCCGCCTCGCCGATACGCAGCGGCCCGTCCTGGGCCAGCAGCACGTCGGGGGCGCCCTTGCACACGACCAGGTAGTCGCCGCCGGGGCGGCGGTGGACGGTGGTCATCCGCCGCCGGTCGGCGTCGAACGGCACCTCGTCGACGCGGGGCAGCGACCCTCGCAGGTCGAGCCCGACGCCGCAGCGCCCGGCCGCGGTGAGCAGCGCGGCCTCCATCGGGTCGCCGACCGGGTACCACGCGGCGTGGTCGGCGTCGGGCGGGGCGAGGCCGGCGTCGGTGCACAGCACGAGCGCCTCGGCGAGCCGTCGTGCGTCCGGGCCGGGTGCCGGTTCGGCGGTACCGCCCGGGTCGTATCCCCGCCCGGTGAGGGTGACGGCGGTACGGTCGGGCAGCAGCAGCCGGTCGACGCTCATGACGCCCTCGGTCAGGGTGCCGGTCTTGTCGGTCGCCAGGACGGTGACCGAGCCGAGGGTCTCCACCGCCGGAAGGCGGCGCACGATCGCGGCCTGGCGGGCCATCCGGTGCGCGCCGAGCGCCAGCGCGAGCGTCACGACGGCCGGCAGCGACTCCGGCACCGCGGCAACGGTGAGGCTGACCGCGGCCAGCAGCATCTCGCCGAACGGTTCGCCGCGCGCCACACCCACGACGAGCACCACGCCGGACAGCGCGACCGCCACGGCGGCCAGGACCTTGCCCAGCCCGGCCAGGCGGTGCTGCAGCGGCGTCGCGCGCCTGGGCTGGCCGGACACCAGGGCGGCGATGCGGCCGAGGGCGCTGTCGGCGCCGATGCGGCTCACGACCCCGACGGCCCGGCCGGTGGCGGTGACGGTGCCTGCCGACAGGTCGTCACCGGCCGCCTTGGTCACCGGCATCGACTCGCCGGTGAGCGCGGCCTCGTCGACGGAGAGCCGGACCGCTTCGACGACGTGCAGGTCGGCCGGGACGATGTCGCCGGCCTCGATGCGCACCACGTCGCCGGGGACGAGCTCGGCGGACGGAATCGTGGTTTCGGCGCCGTCGCGGCGGACCCGGGCGAACGGCGCGGCCATGCGCCGCAGCGCCGCCACGGCGCGGTCGGCGCGGATCTCCTGGACGACACCGACGGTGGTGTTGAGGACGACGACGAGCATGATGACGACGAGGTCGCTCACGTCACGCAGCACCGCGGTCACGACCATGGCCGCGAGCAGGACGATGATGAGCGGATCGCGCAGCTGCGCGGCGACGCGGGCCGCCACGGACGGCGGCTTGACGGCTGGCAGCTCGTTGCGGCCGTGCCGGTGCTGCAGCGTGGCGACCTCGGCCGCGTCCAGCCCGGCGGGAACGGTCGTCGGGGTCGTCGTCATGATTCCACGGTCTCCGAGGTCGATCGGTGCGGCGAGGGCCGAAGGTCATGCGCGAGCCGGGATTTCCGTGTCCCGCCACGGCAGCGGAGGAGGCACGTGCCTCCTCCGCCGTCGTGATGCTCAGCTGCGCTTCGGCTCGTGCGCGATCAGGATCGGGCACTCGGCGTGGTGCATCAGCTGCTGGCCGACCGAGCCGAGCAGCAGACCGGTGAATCCACCGTGGCCGCGGCTGCCGACGACGACGAGCTGCGCGGTGTGCGACACCCCGATCAGCACCTGCGCCGGGCGGCCGACCGCCAGCAGCGCCTCGACCTTGACGCCCGGGTACTTCTCGCGCCATCCGGCCAGCGACGCGTCGAGTGTCTCGCGCTCGTGCGCCTCGACCGCGCTCGGCGGCACGACCACGGGACTCGGCGGCGTGTACGCGCGGATCGCGATCACCTCGGTGCCCCGCGCCACGGCCGCCTCGAAGGCGAGCGCGAGCGCGGCCTCGGTCGAGGCGGAGCCGTCGACGCCGACCACCACCGGACCTTCGGCGGCCCTCGACCGGCCGCGCACGACCGTGACCGGCACCCGGGCATGGGTCGCGACCTGCTGGCTCACCGAGCCCAGCAGCAGGTTGGCCATGCCGCCGGCGCCGCGGTTGCCGACGACGAGCAGTTTGGCGTGCTCCGCCAGGTCGAGCAGGGCGAGCGCGGGCGCCGCGTGGACCGCCGTGCCCGTGACGTCGACCGCGAGGTGGTGCTTGCGCACGTGCTCGACGATCTCGGCGATGGTGCGCTCGGCGTACTCCTCGGCCTCGGCGACGATCGCGTCCGTGGCGCCCGCGTAGTACGCGGCGGGCCACGCGAACTGGTACGCGTTGACGATCCGTAACGGCGTGGCGGTACGTGCCGCTTCGGCGGCGGCCCAGTCGACGGCGTCGCGGGCCTCGAGCGACCCGTCGTATCCGACGACGATCCTCTGTTCGTTCATCTCGTCCTCCTCGAGGTGTCCCGAGTTCAGCTTCGAACGAGTGACGTCGACGAGACAGGGGCGTTGGATCGCAACCGGCAGGACTTTCGTCCCTGCCTCACGGGGTGCCCGCCGCCTGTCGCAGCAGGTGCCGCAGGTACGGGTCGGGCTCGGTGCCGACCGGGGCCAGGCGCAGTTTCACGTCGACCGCGGTGCAGCCGTCCGGGCCGGCGAGGACCGGGTTCAGGTCGAGCTCCGCGACCTCGGGGAAGTCCTCCGCGAGACGACCGAGCCGCAGCAACAGGTCCTCCAGCGCCGCCGTGTCCGCGGGCGGCGCGCCGCGATAGCCGGTCAGCAGTGGCGCTCCGCGCAGCCCGCGCCACATCGCCGAGGCGTCGTGGTCGGTCAGCGGCAACAGCCGGAGCGTCCGGTCGCCGAGCAGGTCCGTGTGCACGCCGCCCAGGCCGACCATGACCAGGGAGCCGAACAACGGATCGTGCGCCACACCGGCCACCAGCTCCACACCCGGATCGGCCATCGGCTGCACGGTGACCGCGGGCCGTGCGGCGCCGACCGCCATGCCGATCGCACGGTACGCCCGGCGCACCGCCGCCGCGTCGGCGAGCCCGAGCCAGACGGCCCCGATGTCGCTCTTGTGCACGACCTCAGGTGCCGCGGCCTTCACCGCGACCGGATAGGAGATCGCGTCGGCGAGCCGGACCGCCTCGTCGGCGTCCGCGGCGATCCGGGTGTCCACGACCGGCACGCCGTAACAGGCCAGCAGGGACCTGGCCACGTCGGCGGGCTGCCAGCCGCCGCCGGCCGCGAGCGCCCGCTGCACGATGCCGCGGGCGGTGCCATGGTCCACGTCGTGCAGTGCGGGACGGTCCCCGACGGGTTCCCGCCGCCAGGCCGCGTACCGCGCGGCCCGGCCCATGGCGAGCACCGCCGGCTCCGGCAGGTCGAAGACCGGCACGCGCCGGGCGCCGAGGCTGCTCGGCACGTCCGCAGCGCCGACCACGACGACGGCGACCGGCAGCTGCGGGCAGTCGTCGACGGCCGCCCCGACGGCCGTCAGCGTCGCGGCGCAGTCGTTGGTCCGGGTCGAGACGAACGTGACGATCAGCAGGTCCGCCTCGCCGGACCGGGCGACGGCCCGGATGGCGCCGGCCAGGGCCTCGGGCGTGGCCTCGGCGCCGAGGTCGACCGGATTCGCGGCCGACGCCCCGCTCACGCCCAGCTGCTCGACGCAGGCGGGCGAGAGCGCGGGGACGGTGAGTGCCGCGGTCTCGGCGGCGTCGGCGGCCAGCGCGTTGAGGCCACCGGCGTTGCCCACGACGGCCAGCCGGTGACCGGCGGCGAGCGGCTGGTCGACCAGGACGCGGGCGGTGTCCAGCAGTTCGCCGAGCGTGTCGGTACGGATCACGCCGGCCTGCGCGAACAGCGCCGCCACGGTGCTGTCGGTGGCCGCCGCGGCCGCGGTGTGCGACGCACCCGCCCGCTGCCCGCCCTCGGAGCGGCCGCTCTTGACGGCCAGCACCGGCTTGCGCCTGGCGATGGCCCGGGCCACCCAGGCGAACCGGCGCGGGTTGCCGAACGATTCCAGGTACAGGGCGACGGCGCGGGTCGCCGGGTCGTCGTACCAGTAGGCGAGCAGGTCGTTGCCGCTGACGTCCGCCTTGTTGCCCAGCGAGACGAAGCTGGAGATCCCGATGCCGCAACGCGCCGCCGCGTCCAGGATCGCCACACCCACCGCACCGGACTGCGACGCCACCGCCAGACCGCCCGCGACGGGCGGTGCCGGCGCGAAGGTGGCGGTCAGCCGCACGGCGGGGTCGGTGTTGACCACACCCAGGCAGTTCGGGCCGACGATCCGCATGCCGTGCCGGCGCGCGTGGTGCACGATCTCCGACTGGGCCGCCGGATCGACACCGGCGGTGAGGACCACCGCCGCCCGCACGCCCGCCGCGCAGCACTGCCGCACCACGTCGGGGACCGCAGCGGCCGGAACGGCGATGACGGCGAGGTCGACGACGGCGCCGGTCGCGGCCACGGTCGGGTGGGCGACGAGCCCGCGCACCTCCTGGGCGTGCGGGTTCACCGGGTACAGCGCACCGGTGTATCCACCGGCACGCAACGCGGCCAGTACCTCGTGGCCGATCCCGCCGGGACGCCGCCCCGCACCGATGACCGCGACCGAGGCGGGCGTCAGCAGGGGCCGCAACGAGTGGTGCGCCGCGGTGCGGTCCCGGACGCCGACCGCGGTCAGGGCGGCCTCGTCCGGCAGCGTCGGCACCCGCACCTGGACCGTCCCGGTGTCGCCGCTGAGCCGGCGGGCGACGCCCGGGGCGAGGTCTCCGCTCACCTGCAGCATGGCGGCGTTGTTCGCCAGCACGTCGCCGATCAGTTCGGTGATGCCCACCCGCCGGGCCGCGGCCGTGAGGTGCTCGAGCAACAGTGTGCCCAGGCCCTCGCCGTGGTGGTCGTCGTCGACCACGAGCGCGAAGTCGGCGTGCGTCGCGTCGACCCGTTCGTACGAGCCGGCGGCGAGGACGTCGTCGCCCTCCTCGACGAGGAGGCTGACACGGTCCGGCCCCGACGGCCGGGTGAGGCGGTGGACCTCCGCGTCCAGCGCCGCGCCGGCGCTGAAGAACCTCAGGTACCGGCTGTCCGGGGAGAGCCGCCGGTGCAGGGCGAGCAGCGCCGGCGTGTCCTCCGGCAGGATCGTCCGGACCCGAACGACCCTGCCGTCCATCGTCAGGCAGTCCACGGCGTTCACCGTGACCCCGCCCCGGCGACGTAGTGCTGCACGAGCACGTCGTCCGGCCTGTCACGCCGGGACGTCTCGTCGCCGCGCACGGCATGGCGCAGGATGTCCCGGCGGGTGACGATGCCGACGAGCCGGCCGTCCGGCCCGTCGGTCACCGCCAGTCGCTTGAGGTGGTGGCGTTCCATGAGATCGACGGCACCGCCGACCGGGGCGGCGGCGTCCACGGTCACCGCCGGGCTGGTCATCAGCTCACGCGCGGTGTCGTGGCCGTTCGGCCGCAGGACGTCTGCCTCGGACACCATGCCGATCACGTGATCGTTGTCGTCGACCACCGGCAGCCCGCTCACGTCGTACCCCGTGAGGACGTCGACGATCTGCTGGTACCGGCATTCCGGTGTCGCCACGAGAACCGCCGCGGTCATGACGTCACGGACGAACAGGTCGCTCATCGGACCCACCTCCTTCACGTCAACCCTCGACCGCGGCGGCGCCCGGCGCATGGGCCGAAGGTCCCGGTCGTGCCGGGACGACAGGCGGGGCGCGGTCAGTGCGGCGGCGCTCCCCGGAGCACGAGGACCGGGCACTCGGCGTGGTGCAGCAGTGCGTGGCCGACCGAACCGAGCAGCAGTCCCGCGAAGCCGCCGTGACCGCGGTGACCCACCACGACCAGTTGCGCGTCCCGGGACGCGTCCACCAGGACCTGCGCGGGGTGACCGTCGACGAGCCGGGACTCCGCCCGTACCGCCGGATATTTCGCACGCCACCGCGCCACGCTCGCGGCGAGGTCGGCGGCCACCGGTGCCTCCGGCGGGTCGACGCGCAGGGCGAGCAGGTCGCATCCGCGCCGGGCCGCCTGCTCGAAGCCTGTCGCGAGCACCCCTTCGGCGGCCGCCGAGCCGTCGACGGCGGCGACCACCGGACCGGTCGCGACGCCGGCGCGACCGCGGACGACCGCCACCGGACAGGTCGCATACGTCGCCACCTCGAACGCGACCGAGCCGAGCAGCGCCGCGGCGAACCCGTGGTCGCCCTTGAAGCCGACGACGAGCATCGCGGCCTTCGCGGCCGACGTCAGCAGCACGTCGGCCGGCACACCCATGATCGCCACGCCGTCCACAGCGACCGCCGGCTCCGCCTGCCGCGCCACCGTCACCGACCGCGCGACCGTGGTCTCGGCGTGCTCGCGGGCGAACCTGTCGAGTTCCTCGGCGCGTGCCGGACGGCCGGGCCAGCGCCAGTGGTAGGCCAGCACGACCCGCAGCGGGACGCCGGCCCGGACAGCCTCGGCCGCGGCCCACCTGACCGCGTCGTCCGACGACGCGGACCCGTCACTGCCGACGACGATGCCGGTGCCGTCCATCCCCACGTCCTGCCCCCTCTGTGTTCACTGATGCAGCTTCGGTACGGCCAGCGGATGCGCGACGGCGTCCGCCGCGGCCACGACGGCCATTATCGACCGGTACGCCGACCGGTCGATGCGGCCCTCCATGAGCCGCCGCACGGCCTCGCTCTCCTCGTCACCCAGCCGCCGGTCGACCGGTGCCGCCCCCGGGGCGTCGTGGGTGCGCCGGAGCAGGCGGTCGGCAGCCGGCCATGCGGCCGGCCCGCGCACCGCGAACACGACCAGCCCCGCAACGGCGTACAACACAGCGACCATACCGAACACGATCAGTGCCTGGACCATCCCGCGTCCCTCCGCCCGTCGATGTCCGCCACTCTTGCCGACGGCCGGAGCCGCTGCCAGGGCCGGAAGTCCCGAACGTCCCGGCCGGTCACGACATCCAGCCGCCGTCAGCCGTGATGACCGCGCCGTTGACGTTGTTCGCCTCCGCGGAGCCGAGCCAGCTGATCAGCGCCGCGATCTCGTCCGACTCGGCCGTCCGGGTCGTCCGGGCGAAGCTCTGCTCCATCCGCCGGTACGCCCACTCCACCTCCGGGGAGGCGGTCCGGCCGATGTTCGTCCTGACGGCACCCGGGCAGATCGCGTTGGTACGGATGCCGTCCGGACCGTAGAGAAACGCCAGCGAGCGGGTGAGGCCGATGAGGCCGTGCTTCGACGACACGTAGGCGGTGCCGGCGACCGAGCCGGTCAGCCCGCCGATCGACGAGACGTTGACGATCGCGCCGGATCCCGTCGTCCGCATCGCCGGGATCACGGCCCGGCACAGCCGCATCGGACCGGTCAGGTTGACGGCGATCACGCGGTCCCAGACGTCGTCGGCGAGCTCCGTGACCGGCAGGAAGTGGTCCATGACGCCGGCGACGTTGGCGAGCAGGTCCACCCAGCCGCCGGGCAGCGCCGCGACGACCCGGTCGACGTCGGCCTGGGCCGTGATGTCGGCCGTGATCAGGTGGGCCTTGCACGACTCGGCCGCGAGCAGTTGCTCCGTCGCTTCGAGGCCGGCGGTGTCGACGTCGCAGCCGACCACCGTGGCGCCCTCCTTCGCCAGCCGCAGCACCGTCGCCTGGCCGATGCCGGAGCCGGCGCCGGTCACCAGTGCCGTGCGCCCGGCGTGCCGCAGTGTGTTCATGTCGATCCTCCTCAGGAGCCGTACCTCGGGGGCGGGGGACGACCACCTCCGTCCATACGTCACCTTGAACCCGGCAGAGCCGGTCCGGCAGGGACCAAGGTCCCGCCGCACCCGCGTCGACGGTCACGTCTGTGCTCACGTCGCCGCCGGTCACCCGGAGCGGGTGAATCGGCCGGATCTCGCGCGTGGTCCCCGCGGCAGGGGAGACGGTGGGACAGGCGGTCCCGGGTGTCCGGCTCCGGGACGTGCCGTCGAGCGGGGGGACAGGCGTGTACGACGGAACGGTCGTGGTGGGTGTCGACGGTGGTGAGCCGTCGCTGCTGGCCGCGCGATGGGCGGTGTTGGAGGCGGCCCGGCGAGCCGTGCCGCTGCGTGTCCTGCTGGCCTACCGCTGGAGGGTGCCGCTGACCGCGTTCGCGCCGGGCGGGGAACTCGCCGAGACGGCACAGCAGCTCGCCGACATGATGGTCGAGGACGTCGCGCGGGAGGTGTCCACCGTGGCTCCTGAGGTCGTCGTGCAGGCGGCGGCGGTGCCGGGCCACCCGGCCGACGTGCTGGTGAAGGCCGGGGCCGGGGCGGCCCTGGTGGTGGTCGGCACCCGGGGCCGGCGGGCCGCCACCGGGGCGCTGCTCGGATCGGTCAGCCAGCAGGTCGCGATCCACGCGACGTGTCCCGTCGCGGTCGTCCGCGGCCGGCCGGACGCGGCCGGTGACGTTCTTGTCGGCATCGACGGATCTGAATCATCCGGCCTCGCGCTGGCGCTGGCGTTCGACGAAGCGCGGCAACGCGGCCGTGGCCTGGTGGCCGTGCGGGCCATCGAGACACCGATCGTGCCGCTCCCGCTCGGCACGCCCCCGCTGCTGCACGACTCGGCCGAGGTCCAGCGGGCGCTGGCCGACGAAGCGGCCGGGCAGGTGGCCGCGGCGGGCAAACGCTGCCCGGACGTCCCGTGGGAGTTCCACGGTGTCGAGGGTGAGGCCGCCGACGTCCTCGTCGACCGGTCGCGACAGGCGCAGCTGGTGGTCGTCGGCAGCCGCGGGCGCGGCGGGTTCGCCGGGCTGCTCCTCGGCTCGGTCGGCATGCGTCTGCTGCACCGGTCGCATTGCCCGGTGCTGATCGCGCACGGTCCGCCGGGCACGGCTCCGCCCGCGGGACGCACCTGACGTCCACGGACCGGAGGAAGCGGCTCGCCGCCCGGGCATGAGCCGTGCGGGCGGCACCGTCATAACCTTGGAGGCATGGTCCGGCCTAACGAGGTCGTCGAGCGGGTCCTTCACGAGTACGCGGATCTCATGGCGATCACCGGCGGGGACGCGCACCGGGCGCGGGCGTACGAGAAGGCGGCCCGCGTGGTCGGCGGCTACCCCGCGGACGTGTCCGCGATGGACGAGGAGAGCCTCCGAGAGATCCCGAATGTGGGGGCGTCCATCGCCGACAAGATCCTCGAGTTCCTCGGGACCGGCCGCATCCGGGCCGTGGAGGAACTGCGCGCCGAGGTGCCCGGTGGTGTCGTCGAACTCACCCGGATTCCCACCCTCGGACCGAAGAAGGCGATGGTGCTGTACTCCGACCTGGGCATCGCCTCGATCGAGGAACTGCGGGACGCCGTCGAGGCGGGCATGCTCACCGGCCACCGCGGCTTCGGCGCCAAGACCGCCGAGAACATCCTGCACGGCATCACCCTGCTCGAGCGGGGACACGGCCGGTCCCTGCTCTCCGACGCCACGGAGGCGGCCGAGGAGATCGTGACGGCGCTGTCGCGTGTCAAGGGCTGCGTCCGATGCACGTATGCCGGCTCGCTGCGGCGGATGCGGGAGACGATCGGCGACGTCGACGTCCGCGCGTGCGAACACCCGTACGTCACCGTCATCGGCCACCCGACCACCCGGCTGCTCGGCAGGCGTCCGCCCGTCGAGGCCGACTTCGACGCGGTGTTCCGGGCGGCCGCGGCGACCGGCACCGCACTCGAGGTCAACGGCTTCCCCGACCGTCTCGACCTCAGCGACGAACTGATCCTGCGGGCCAGGCGGCACGGTGTGAAGTTCGCCGTGAACACCGACGCGCACGCCGTTGTGCACCTTGACCACCTGCGGTACGGCATCGGTACCGCCCAGCGCGGCTGGCTCACCGCGGAGGACGTCGTCAACACCTGGCCGCTGGACCGGCTGGAGGACTTCATCGGCGCGAAACGGCGCCGCCGGGCCAAGGTCGCGCACCGCCGGTGACGGACATGGACGCAGACACGGCGCGGGCGACGACGGCCCGCGGTCATCTCAGGATCTACCTCGGTGCCGCGCCCGGGGTGGGGAAGACCTACGCCATGCTGGACGAGGGCCGCCACCGTCTGGCACAGGGCACCGACGTGGTCGTCGGATTCGTCGAGCCGCACGGGCGCATGCCGATCGCCGCCATGGCGGAGGGCCTGGAGGCGGTCCCGCGCCGCATGCTGACCTATCGCGACATGAGCTTCACCGAGATGGACCTGGACGCGGTGCTGGACCGGCATCCGCAGGTCGCGCTGGTGGACGAGCTGGCGCACACCAACGTGCCCGGCTCCCGGAACAGCAAACGGTGGCAGGACGTCGAGGAACTGCTGGCGGCCGGGGTCGACGTGGTCACCACGCTGAACGTGCAGCATCTGGAGTCGCTCAACGACACGGTGCGGCAGATCACCGGGACCGTGCAGCGCGAGCGGCTGCCCGACGAGGTCGCCCGCCGCGCCGACCAGATCGAGCTGGTGGACCTGTCGGCGGAGGCGCTGCGCCGGAGGATGGTCCACGGCGATGTCTACCCGGCGGACCGCATCGAGACCGCGCTGACCCACTACTTCCGTCCGGGCAATCTCACCGCGCTGCGTGAGCTGGCGCTGTTGTGGGTCGCCGACCGGGTCGACGAAGGGCTGCAGCGCTACCGGGCCGAGCACGGCATCGCGGCCTCCTGGGAGGCGCGCGAACGGATCCTGGTCGGGCTCACCGGCGACGTCGGCGGTGAGACGCTCATCCGGCGGGCGGCCCGCATCGCGGCCAGGATCCCCGGGTGCGATCTGGTGGCGGTGCACGTCACCGTGAGCAGCGGGCTGATCGGCGCCGACCCGGCAGTGCTGGCACGCCAGCATGCGCTGGTGGAGTCGCTGGGCGGTTGTTATCAGCAGGTGATCGGCGACGACGTCGCCGACGCGCTGCTGTCGACCGCCAAGGCGCAGAACGCGACCCAGATCGTGCTCGGCGTGAGCAGGCGGGGCCGATGCGCCCGGCTGCTCACGGGCGAGGACATCGCGGCGAAGTTCATCCGGTTGTGCGGGCCGATCAACGTCCACATCGTCACCCACGAAGGCGCGGCCAGGCCGCCGCGCCTGGCGTGGCCACGGCTCGCCAGCGGGCTCGGCCCGCACCGGCGCTGGTACGCGGTCGTGCTCGCGGCGCTGCTCCTGTCGGCGTTGACGGTGTGCATGGCGCAGTTGCACCGGGTGGCCGGTACGGCCGCCGGCCCGGCGCTCTACCTCGTCGTCGTGCTGGTGGTCGCCCTGATCGGGGGCCTGTATCCGGCGGTCGCCGCCGCGCTGGCGGCGGGCCTGCTGGCCGGCCGGTTCCTGCCGCAGTTCGCCGCGGGTTCCGCCGGCCTCACCGACGTGGTCGTGCTCAGCGCGTTTGTCATCACCGGCGCGTTGGTGGGCCTGGCCGTCGAGACGACCGCCGAGCGGGTGCGCTTGACGACGTACGAATCGGCGCAGGCGAGCATCCTGAGCACGCTGGCGGCCGATGCGCTGCGCGGGCACGACAGCCCGCCCGCGCTGCTCGAGCAGCTTCGCCAGGCCTTCGGCCTGCGTGGGGTCAGCCTGCTCGAACGGCGGCTCGACAGTGACACCGTCACCCGCTGGTGCGTCACCGCCAGCGCCGGCAGCCACCCGCCGGAACGGCCCGAGGACGCCGACATCTCCGTCCCGGTCCGCGAACGCCTCCGCATCGCCGGGGTCGGCCGCCGGCTCAGCGCCAGCGAGGAGCGCATTCTCACCGCCTACGTCACGCGCATCGCGGCCGGGCTCACCCGCCCGGCCGAGACGAAGGCCACGACATCGGCGCTCCATGGCCCGCCGGTGGCTGCCATCCCCGACCTGTGCGGCTCGCTCGCCGCCGCCAAGGCTGCGCTCGCCGACGCGGCCGACCACGTCGAACGCCTCCCCGCAAGCGGCCGGACCAGGTTCGCCGCGGCGCAGGCGCAGATCGACGGTGCGGTCAACCTGCTCGCCGACCTCGACGCGCTCTGCCGGCTCGAGGCGGGCGCGCTGGACTGCCGCCTGCGCCCGGTGGATGTCGCGGAGGTGATCGTCGCCGCGTTCGACGACCTCGGCGCCGACGGCCGACCCATCATGCTGCGGTTGCCCGAGGTGCTGCCCTACGTCATCGCCGACAGCCGGCTGCTGACCCGAGCCGTCGCCGGTCTGGCCACCGACGCACTGCGCCGCAGCCCGTCCGACAGCCCACCGGCCATCGCCGCCACCGTCGAGCGGGAACACATCCGGATCCGCGTGATCGACCACGGCAGCGGCACGGGGGCATCCTGCCCGGGGGCCGACGTGGCACAGCGTCTGGCCCGCGGGCTCACCGAGACCATGGGCGGCACCCTGCGGCACGAGCGCACGCCGGGCGGCGGCCGTACCGTCGTCATCACCCTCCCGGCCGCACACGGCCGTCAGGGCGGCGGTCCGCGGCCGGACCGGCCGGCGTCCAGGGAAGCGGACCGAGCCGGTGGGTGACGTCCGGCTACTGCCGTGACTGCGGCAGCTGCAGCGGGTGCGCCGCCGCGTCCTGCGCAGCGATCCCGGCCAGCGTGTCGCGGTACGTGTCCTTGTCCAGCTCCCCGCTCATCAGCCGTCTGACGGCCATCCGTTCGTCCCGGGCAAGGCCCGGGTCCGCCGGAACCCTGTCCCGCGGGTCCGGTCTCAGATGGGCTGCCAGCCAGATCGCCAGCCGGGGCCGACGATCGAGCCGGCCACCGTCGGCGTGGTGCCTGATGGCGGTCGCGTGCAAGGCGATCAGCGCCAGGTAGACAGCACCGAGGATTGCTACGACGAGCAACGTGGCGGCCATGCGACTCACCTCCTGCCCCTTCTGACAACGTAGACGGTGGCGGGGTGGCCGCACAGTACGGACAACACCCGCATCACCCTGACACAACACCCGCCCGCTACCCCCACTGCCGGCCACGAAGTCCGGTCCTCCGGCCCTGAGAAGGGGTCGAACGGCCCTACACGGGGTACGAATGCCGGGAGTGTGATGGAACGGACAGCTGTACCCAGGAAGCGCACCTCCGCCGCCGCGACGGCCGGCACGACCAGTTCGGCGAGTCCGGGCTGTGGCCGCCGCATCACGTGGTGCCCGGCCGGCACGTCGGCGTCACCGCCGGACCGCACGCCCCGCCGCGCACCCGCCAACGACCACCGAGGATTCGCCATGACCACCACGTTCGACCTGCTCGTCGCGCATCCGTTCCTCACCGGTCTGCCGCCGCACCACCTCGCACGCCTGGCTCGCTGGGCACACCGCGCACCGTTCCGCGCCGGGGCGCGGCTCTTCGAGGAGAACGGCCGGGCGGATCGGTACTGGCTCATCCGCGACGGTTACGTCAACCTCGACATCCGGGTGCCCGGCCGCAGCGACGTCGTCCTCGAGACCATCGGCCCCGGCACCGTGCTCGGCTGGTCCTGGCTCTTCCCGCCGTACCGCTGGCACTTCGGCGCCGTCGCCGCCGGTCCGCTGCTCAGCATCGCCGTCGACGGCCCCGCCACCCGCGCGATGTGCGACGCCGACCCCGAGTTCGGCTACGAGCTGACCAAGCGCTTCATGGCAGTCGTGGTCGACCGGATGCAGGCCACCAGGATCCGGCTGCTCGACCTGTACCGGGCGCCGGCATGACGACGATGACCGCCTCGATACCTTGGGAGATGAGTCCGATGCGCACCGCGAGGGAGATGCTTGCCGGGGCGCACACGATTGCCGTCGTGGGCGCGTCCCGTGATCCGCAGAAGCCTGCGCACTGGGTGCCGAAGTTGTTGCAGGATCAGGGATGGCGCATCATCCCGGTCAACCCGCACGCGGACCAGGTGTTCGGCGAGCAGGCGTATGCCCGGCTCGTGGACATCCCGGTGCACGTCGACCTGGTGGACGTCTTCCGGCCCGCACCGGAGGCGCCGGAACTGGTGCGCGAGGCGGCGGCGATCGGCGCCGGCGGGGTGTGGCTGCAGCCGGGCATCGCCAGCCCGCAGGCGCGCCAGGCCGCCGACGACGCCGGTCTCGAGTACGTCGAGAACACGTGCATCGGGACGGAACGGGCACTGGCGCAGATGGTCGTCGGCGGCACCACACCGCGTTCCGAGGTGTACCGCGGCCTCAGCCCGCAGGCCGAGCTGGAGGTCCGGCCGCTGGTCCGGCACCACCGCATCGGCGCGCCGGGCGCGGAGCAGCACCCGGTGCGGCTGTCGACCGCGGCGCCGTGGCTGTCGCCGAAGCACCGGGCCGTCTGCCGGTCGGCGCCGAGGATCTGGACCGAAGGCCGGGCCCGGACCCGGATCTGCCGCATCCGTGCTCGCTACAGCGCCTCGGTTCCCGCATGAGCACAGCGCGGCTTCCGGCCGGCACATGCCCAGCTGCTTGCGGTGCCGTCAGGCGTGCTGGGCGATGAGGACGGGAATCGTGGCGTGGTCGAGCACCTGCTGGGTCACCGAGCCGAGCCGGAGGTCGTCGAAGCCGTCCCTTCCACGGGGGCCGAGCACGACCATGAGCGCGTCGCTGCCCTCGGCGAGCAGGACAGGGGCCGCCGTGCCGCGGACGGCGCGGAGGTCGACCGGCACGGTGGGATACTTCGCCTGCCACGGTTCCAGATCGGCGGCCAGCGCGTCGTGCACGGCAGCGGCGAGCCGGGTGAGGTCCGCGGCGCGGCCCCAGCGGCGCGCCGGCTCGCGCCACGCGCGTACCGCGACCAGGTGCACGCCGCGCGTCGCCGCCTCCGAGAACGCCAGCCCCACCGCGAACTCGGAGGGTGCCGAGCCGTCGGAACCGACGACGATCGGCTGCTGCGGCAGCGGACGCTCCGGCCCGGTCCAGCGCTCGGCGTGGTGGACGATCAGCACAGGGCAGTACGCATGCGTGGCCAACTGAAGCCCGACGGAGCCGTCCAGCAGCGAGTGGAAGCCCCTCGTCCTGCGGCTGCCCACCACCACGAGGCTCGCATGGCGCGACTCCTCGATGAGCACGTGGGCCGGACTGCCGTGCCAGGTGGACGTGGTGATGTGCAGGCCGCGGTGCCAGTTGCGGGCCTCTATCGCCGCCTCGAGTGCGATCACGTGCTCGTCCACGGCCTGTTCGGACGGGCCTGGAACGCCCAGCGCGTGGGTGATCCGGAGCGGCTTGCCGTGGCGCACCGCCTCGTCGACGGCCCACCGGACCGCACCGAGGCTGGCCGGCGAGCCGTCGACACCCACGATCACCGGACGACGGTTGGCGATCATGACGCCCTCCCTTGCCGGTGCGACTGCCGCTGAAAGCGGCCTCTCCACTCTTCACCATGCCCCGGCAGGTGTCCGCCGTGCAGGGGCTGTCGGTCTCGAGGTCAGCCGTGCGGGCCGTCCCGGACGACGAGGACCGGGCTGTGCGCGTGGTGGAGCAGGTGCCGGCTCCGACATTCTCGTGCACTCCCTATCGGATGATCGCCACCGGGCAGGCGGCGTGCTGGATGACGGCCTGGCTCACGGAACCCAGCAGCAGACCGGTGAAGCCGCCACGGCCGCGGGAGCCGACGACGAGCAGGTCCGCACCGGCGGACAGTTCGGTCAGCACCCCGGCCGCGCGGCCGCGCACGACGGCACGGCGGACGTCGACGTCCGGGTACTTCTCGATCCAGCCGGTGACTGATTCGGCGAGGACACGGAGCTCGTCGTCCTGGAGGATCTCCTCGTCGTAGACCAGCGGCAGCAGGTCGCCGGGGCCCGTGGTGCCGGGCCGCAGATACGCCTGGACGGCGGTGAGCTCGATGCCGCGGAACGAGGCCTGTTCGAAGGCGAACTGCAGCGCGCGTTCGGCGTCGTGGGAGCCGTCGATGCCGACGAGGACCCGGCCGGCCTCCGGGCCGGGCGGCCGGTCGGTGTGTCGCACGACGACGACCGGGCACGCGGCGTGGGCGGCGAGTTCGACGCCGACGGATCCGAGGAGCAGGCCGGTGAAGCCGCCGAGGCCGCGGTTGCCAACGACGACGGTGGCGGCGCGCCTGGAGGCGGCCACGAGTGCGGCGGCCGCCTGCTGGATCGGCATGTCGGTGCTGACGTCGAGCGCCGGGGCGACCGTGCGGGCCCGGGTGACGGCTTCGTCGAGGATCTGCTGAGCGGCCTCCCGCATGGTCTGCTCGTACAGTTTCGGCGGCACGGGGACGGCCGGCGGCGGGTACACGGTGGGCCACAGGAACGCGTGCACGATACGGAGCGGGCGGTGCCGGCGCATCGCGTCGGCCGCGGCCCAGTCGACTGCGTTGAGACTGTCGGGTGAGCCGTCGACCCCGACGACCACCGCGGTTCCGGTGCTCATGGCGGCTACCTCCTCAGGAGCGCGACCCGGTGCCCGGCGCCTCCCTGCCCGTGCGCCGGGGCTACCTTGAGCGTCCTGCTCCGGCGGCAAGGCCGCCAGGGCCGTTGGACCCGTGCGGGCCGGGGCGTGGGTCTTGCGCAGTCGTATCGATGACGTTATACATTGAAGACGCTTTACTGTTAACTTTATTTACCATTGGCGGAGGGTTCTATGCGACGACGCGCCCTGCACCTCTTGTCCGCCGCGACGGCTGCCCTGCTGGCCGGATCCGCGGCGTTCTTCGTGGCCACCGCCAATGCGGAGGTGGACCACGCGGCCTGCCGCCCGGACGGGCTCTACCAGACGCCCGGCGTGGCGGTCCCGTACTGCGACGTCTACGACACGAACGGCCGTGAGACCCTCGGCGCCGACCACGGCCGCCGGATCATCGGTTACTTCACCAACTGGCGGACCGGCAAGAACGGCGCCCCGGCCTACCTGGTCAACCAGATCCCGTGGGACCGGATCACCCACATCAACTACGCGTTCGCGCACGTCGACGCGGGGAACAGGATCTCGGTGGGCACACCCACCGCCGCGAACAACGCCTCGACGAACATGACCTGGCCCGGCGTCACCGGCGCGGAGATGGACCCGGCGTACTCGTACACCGGGCACTTCAACCTGCTGAACAAGTTCAAGAAGCAGCACCCGAACGTCAAGACCCTCGTGAGCGTCGGCGGCTGGGCCGAGACCGGCGGCTACTTCGGCGACGACGGCAACCGGGTCGACTCGGGCGGTTTCTACCGCATGACCACAAACGCCGACAACAGTGTGAACGTCGCCGGGATCAGCGCGTTCGCCGACTCCGTCGTGACGTTCCTGCGCACGTACGGGTTCGACGGCGTCGACATCGACTACGAGTACCCGACGTCGAACAACAAGGCCGGCAACCCGCTCGACTTCGCCCAGGCCGACGCCAAGCGGGCCGGGCTGAACGCGTCGTACCACGTGCTCATGAAGACGCTGCGGGAGAAGCTCGACGCGGCCGCCGCCGCGGACGGCAAGTACTACATGGTGACCGTCGCCGCGCCCGCGTCCGGCTGGCTGCTGCGCGGTCTCGAGGCGTACCAGGCGCTGCAGTACCTCGACTACGTCAACATCATGTCGTACGACCTGCACGGCTCCTGGAACCACTTCGTCGGGCCGAACGCGGCGCTGTACGACAACGGCGACGACGCGGAGCTCGCACAGGGCGGCGTCTACGGGGCGTACCAGAACATCGGCTACCTCAACACCGACTGGGCCTACCACTACTTCCGCGGCGCGATGCAGTCCGGCCGGATCAACATCGGCGTGCCGTACTACACCCGCGGCTGGCGCGGTGTCACCGGCGGCACCAACGGCCTGTGGGGGCGCGCGGCCCTGCCCGACCAGACGAAGTGCCCGGCCGGCACCGGCGGCGCGATCGGCTCCACCACGCCGTGCGGCAACGGCGCGGTCGGCATCGACAACCTCTGGCACGACGTCGAGCTCAACGCCGAGGTGCCTGCCGGCGCCAACCCGATGTGGCACGCGAAGAACCTGCAGGACGGCCGCACGGGCAGCTACCTCGAGGCGTACGGGCTGACCCCGGCGACCGACCCCGAGGACCGCGTCACCGGCACGTACGCCCGCAACTACTCCAGCGCCCTCGTCGCGCCCTGGCTGTGGAACGCGCAGAAGCAGGTCTTCCTGTCCACGGAGGACGACCAGTCGCTCGGGGTCAAGGCCGACTACGTCGTGAACAAGGGCATCGGCGGCGTCATGATCTGGGAGCTCGCCGGCGACTACGCGTGGGACGCCACGCGCGGCGAGTACTTCATGGGCAACACGCTCACGAACGTCCTTTACGACAAGTTCAAGGCGGCCGCCCCGTACGGCGCCCGCAAGGCGAACATCACCATGCCGGCCCAGACGCTCAACGTCGGCGTCCAGGTGGGCGGTTTCGCGCTCGGCGACAACAACTACCCGATCAACCCGGAGCTGCGCCTGGTCAACAACTCCGGCGCGCCGATTCCGGCCGGTGCCCAGCTCGAGTTCGACTACCCGACCACCACCCCCGGCACGCTCGGACAGCAGTCCGGCTGGGCGCTGACGGTCGTCTCGACCGGTCACACCGGCAGTAACGTCGGCGGCCTCAAGGGCGACTTCCACCGCGTCCGGCTGACGGTCCCGACCGCGATCGCGGCCGGCTCGTACGCCGAGGTCACGCTCAACTACCAGCTGCCCATCTCCGGCCCGTCCAACTTCACGCTGACGTTCGGCGGCCAGACCTATGCCCTCGCGGCCGACCACGCCCGCGGCGGCGTCGCGCCGACGCTCTCGCCGACCGTGTCGCCGTCCGGCTCCACGTCGACCGGGGTCTGCACGGCACCGGCGTGGGCGGCGTCCACCGCGTACACCGGCGGAAACCTGGTGTCGTACAACGGCCGCACGTGGCGGGCCCAGTGGTGGACGCAGGGCGACACGCCCGGTACCAACGCCGTCTGGGTTGACCAGGGCGCCTGCTCCGGCACGTCCCCGTCGGCCTCGGTGTCCGCGTCGCCCAGCCGTTCCGCGTCGGCGTCGGCGTCCCCCAGCGTCTCGACCGGCACCGGTTGCGCGTCGCTGCCCGTGTGGAACGCGAGCACCGCCTACAGCGGCAACACGGTCGTCCAGCACGGCGGCCGCAAGTACCGGGCGAAGTGGTGGACCCAGGGTGAGAACCCGACGACGACCGGCCAGTGGGGCGTCTGGGAGGACCAGGGCGCCTGCTGACCGGTAGCGATCAGGCCGCCGGACGCCCTCGACGAGGGCGTCCGGCGGTCGGCTCAGTGCGGGGTCAGCCGCACCCGGCGCAGCAGCTGTGCGTTGAGCGCGACGACGATGGTCGAGGCGGACATGAGCACGGCGCCGACGGCGGGGCTGAGCGTCACCCCGGCCCAGGCGAGGACCCCGGCGGCGAGCGGCAGGGCCACGACGTTGTAGCCGGCGGCCCAGGCCAGATTCTGGACCATCTTGCGGTAGCCGGCCCGGGACAGCCGGATCACGCCGGTGACGCCGCGCGGGTCGGACGAGGCGAGGACGACCCCGGCCGACTCGATGGCGACGTCGGTGCCGGCGCCGATGGCGATGCCCACGTCGGCGCGGGCGAGGGCGGGCGCGTCGTTGACGCCGTCGCCGACCATCGCGACCCGAAGGCCCCGCTCCTGCAGTGCGGCGACGGTGCGGTCCTTGTCCACCGGCAGCACCTCGGCGAAGACCTCGTCGACGCCGGGGCGCAGCCCGAGGTCGGCCGCCACCGCGTCGGCGACCTGGCGGGCGTCGCCCGTGATCATGACGATCTTGCCGACGCCCTCGGCGCGCAGGTCGGCGATCGCCTGCCGGGCCTCGGGGCGGACCTCGTCCTCGAGCGCGAAGGCCGCGACGACGGCAGGGGCGCCGGTCAGCCGGACCAGGTGCAGCACGGCCGCGCCGCGGCCGGCCCAGGCCGCGGTGGCCGCGACGAGATCGTCCGGGACCGTCGCCCGCAGTTCCCGCAGCAGTGCGGGTCCGCCCACGGCGTAGTCGGCACCGTCGACGGTGGCGTGGACCCCGCGGCCGGGCAGCGCCCGGAACCCGGCCGCCCGCAGGGCCGGGCCGCCGGTGCGGTCCGCCGCCGCGACCAGCGCCCGGGCGAGCGGGTGTTCGCTGTCGGACTCGACCGCTCCGGCGATCCGCAACGCCTCATCGGAGTCGGTGCCGGTGGTGGCCGCCGTGGCGGTGACGGTGTGCGCGCCCTTGGTCAGGGTGCCGGTCTTGTCGAACAGCACGGCGTCGACGGTGCGCATCCGCTCCAGCGCGAGCCGGTCCTTGACCAGGATCCCGGCCTTCGCGGACACCGCCGTGGACAGTGCGATGACGAGCGGGATGGCCAGGCCGAGCGCGTGCGGGCACGCGATGACGAGCACGGTGACGGTCCGGACGACCGACTCCTGCGGGTCGCCGAGGACCCACCACGCGGCGAAGGTGACCAGGCCGGTGCCGACGGCGACGTAGAACAGCCAGGCGGCGAACCGGTCGGCGAGGACCTGGGCCCGGCCCCGCGACCGCTGCGCGTCGCTGACGAGGCGCTGGATGCCCGCCAGGGCGGTGTCGTCGCCGACGGCCTCGACCCGCACCCGCAGCGCCGAGTCGGTGGCGACCGTCCCGGCCACCACCCGGTCGCCGACGGTGCGGGCGACCGGCCGTGACTCGCCGGTCACCATCGACTCGTCGAGTTCCGCTGCGCCACCGACGATCCGTCCGTCGGCCGGCACGCGGCCGCCGGCGCGGACCAGGACCGTGTCGCCGACGCGGAGGTCGGCCAGCGTCACCCGCTGGGGTGTCCCGCCGGCGTCGAGGCGCTCGGCGTCGTCGGGCAGCAGCGCCGCGAGCGCCGCGAGCGCGCCGCTGGCCTGGCCGATCGCCTTCATCTCCTGCCAGTGGCCCAGCAGCATGATGGTGACCAGGGCGGCGAGCTCCCACCAGAACTCGAGGTCGAACAGCCCGAGGCTGGTGGCCAGCGACGCCGTGTAGGCCACGGTGATCGCCATGGCGATGAGCAGCATCATGCCGGGCGCCCGGTCGCGGATCTCGCTGACCGCCCCGGCCAGGAACGGCCATCCGCCGTAGAGGAAGACGGCGGTGCCGAGCACCGGGCCGACCCAGGCCATGCCGGGGAAGTCCAGCCGGTATCCGAACCAGTCCATGACCATGTGGCTCGTCGCGACGACCGGCACGGTCAGCACCAGCGACAGCCAGAACTTGCGCCGGAACGCCTCCGGGTCGTGCCCGGCGTGCTTGTCGTGTCCGGTGTGCCCGGCGTGCTTGTCGTGCCCGGCGTGTGGTTCGTCCGGGCCCGTCGGGGTAGCGGGCGGGTGGTGTGCGCCGTGCGGCGCGTGCACGCTGCTGCCGTGACCGCCCGCGTGGCCGCCGTGGCCAGGGGAGTGGTGGGTGGTGTGCTCGGACATGCTCGGCTCCCTTCCGCCGAGAACTATACCCCCAGGGGGTATAGTTCGTCCGAGTGGTGTCGGACACTATGGTTCTCCGACGAAGGATAGGAGATGATGGTCGTGATGGCGCGGTTCGCCACCCGGCACGCCGGTGGACACGCCGCTCGCTGGTTCGCGGTCATCGCCGTCCTGCTGGCCCTCGCCGTGGGGTGGATGCACACGGCCGCCGTCGCGCCGCCGCACCCCGGACCGCATGCCCAGCCGCACCGGGATGTCACGTCCGTGGCCGTGAGCGAGCGAACCGGCGCGTGGATCGTGGCCGCGACCCGCGACGGTGAACACTGCGGGGCGGCCACCGGCCACGCGGGCGGTGACTGTCCCGGCGGTGACCACGCCCGGTCGATGTGCCAGGCGCCGCCGCCCGGTGGCCCGGTGCTGGGCTCGCCGCCGCCGCAGCCGTCGGGCGCCGTGCCCGCGGACGTCACCGCGGCGCTGCCGGCCACGACGGCTGCCGAAGCCGCCGGTGGCAGCGGCTGTGGTCCACCGTCATTGGCGATGCTGTCCGTCCTGCGAACGTAAGCCGACTCCTGATCCGACGTTGCCCATCGGGCGAGCGCCGTCCCGCGTTCGTCCGCCTCAACTCGCACAGATCACGAGGAGTCGTCATGAAAGCCATCACCGATCCGCGTGCCCGGCGCGTCCGCGTCGCCGCTGCCGGCGGCGCGCTCGCGCTGGCGCTGTTCACCGCTGCCTGCGGTGGCCACGACAGCGGCAACGGCAACAGCGCGGACCACAACATGGGCGGGCAGCCCAGCGCGTCGGCGCCGAGAACGGGTGCCACCTTCAACGGCACCGACGTCAAGTTCGCCACCGACATGATCCCGCACCACCAGCAGGCCGTCGACATGGCAAAGCTCGCCGAGACGAAGGCCGCAACGCCGGCGGTGAAGGACCTCGCCGCGCGGATCAGCAAGGCGCAGGGGCCGGAGATCGCCACCATGTCCGGGTGGCTGAAGGCCTGGGGCGAGCCGGTCCCGAGTGCCGGCGCCATGGACCACGGCATGGATCATTCGATGCCCGGCATGATGAGCCAGCAGGAGATGCAACAGCTGGCCGCGGCGTCCGGGACCGCGTTCGACAAGATGTTCCTCACCATGATGATCAAGCATCATGAGGGAGCGGTCGAGATGGCCAGGACCGAGCAGGAAAAGGGGGCCGATCCGGCCGCGAAGAAGCTCGCCGCCGACATCGCCACCAGTCAGACCGCCGAGATTGCCGAGATGAAAGCCATGCTGGCCAAGCTGTGACCCGCTGAGCGTGGCGCCAGGACGGTCCGGGTGGCCGTCCTGGCGCCACGCGCGGCTTCCGGCCCGGACCCGCGCGGCGGCGTTCCGACCTGCCAGTACCCGGTGATGCAGTGGGCGCATCGCCGGGCTGCGGCATGCTCGGTGGCGGATTCATGCAGGGGTTTACGCAGGTATACCAATCCGTTATGGTCATGCCGTTCGCTGTGGCTTGCCGTCGCCGTTCGAGGTGACGTCACGGCGGACCCGTCGAGTCGTGTTCGCACGAGCCGGGGAACCAAGCACAACTGGGGTGAATCCACGGGGCTTCGTGCCCCGCGGTAGGGCGATCTTCCCGTCCGAATCCGTCAGCTAACCCGGTAGGCGGTCTCGGAAGGAGCATTGCGTGCAGACCCTCGTATGGCGGCGCACCAGTCGTCGCACCTCGACCTGCGGCCCGAGCGTTCACACCGCGCCGGCGGCGCGTGGGCGGAGTCCGATCCGGTAGCCGTTCCGGCACGGATGCCGTTCGCCCCCACAATGACCACGGCCCACGTTCGTCTGTCCTCTCTGGACAGTCGGGCCGGTCTCTCTTCATCCTGCCGGCACCGTTCAGCCGGCAGGGCCGCCGCTTGCCGCCTTGCCGGCGGTCGCGTTCTCCGCATGTCTGTCGAGGTTTCCCGTGAAGCACTTGCCCACACGTCATATCACCACCGTTTTGGTCCCGGGGGCGCCGCATGTCCGCCGCTGAGATCGACGGCCCCCGCCACCTGCGGCGGTCCCGTCGTGGCCGCCACGCGGCCCGCCCGAGGATCGGGCTGTATTCCGCGGCGGCCGTCGTCGCGGTCGCGGCGCTCGGCTCGTCGTTGATGCCGTCCTCTTCGTCCATCAGATCGGATGCCGGGTCGGTATCGCGGGCCGAGATGGTGCTGGAGAGCGATGCGGAGCGGGCGGAGGCGGCCCGGAACGGCGTGTCCCGCGGCGACGAGCGCGGGCGGGAACAGCCCAGCAGGCAACCGTCGGCGTCGGCGAGCGCCCAGCCGAAGCCGTCGCCGGCGCAGACGTCCCCGCCGGCTGCGCCGAAGGCGTCACCGACCGTCCACCGGCCCGTCGGCGGGCTTACGCAGGCCGAGATGAACAACGCCGTCGCCATCATCGAGGTCGGCCAGCAGTTGAAGCTGCCGCAGCGCGCGTTCGTGGTGGCGATCGCCACCGCCCTGCAGGAAAGCCATCTGCGCAACCTCGCGAACGCGAACCTTTCGGAGTCGTTGCGCCGCCCCAACGAGGGTGTCGGGTACGACCACGACTCGGTCGGCCTGTTCCAGCAGCGGCCGAACTGGGGAACGGTCGCCCAGCTGATGGATCCGCGCGAGTCCGCGCGCCGCTTCTACTCGGCGCTGGTGAAGGTCTCCGGCTGGGAGCGGATGGCCGTCACCGTCGCGGCGCAGACGGTGCAGGTGTCCGCGTTCCCGAACGCCTACGCCAAGTGGCAGCCCCTCGCCGAGCAGATCGTGGCCGCCGTCGTATGACGCTGGACAGTAGTTCGCTCGATGCGTTGCGTAGCAACGTCTGTCCGATCGCGGCCGTCGTGCGTGCGGAATGCCGCAGGATCCGCCCGCAGGCTTGGCAGGACCGGATCGCAACAGTAGTGTCACATCGTCTGAGCTGGTCGTTTGCCGTCACAGGACGGCGCCGGCGCAGACCCGCCGAGTCGTGCACACGAGCCGGGGAACCATGCAGTTCCGGGGTGAATCCACGGGCCTCACCGTCCGTGGTAGGGCGAGCTTCCCGCCCGAATCCGTCAGCTAACCCGGTAGGCGGTATCGGAAGGAGAGTCTCAGCATGTTCGACCGGAATCGTGGCGCGCCCGCCTGTCCCCTGTGCGCACGGCGCCCTGCCGGAACATGACCGTCCCGTAAGGACGTCCCGGAGCACCCGACCGACTTCGATCGGGGCAGCCCCCTGCGACACTGACGCACCGGCTGGGCCGGCCGTCCGATGCTGCGGCAACGCCGTCGGAACGGTGCCGGCCCGGTGCGCCCGGGTTGTGCGGCCGCACCGCGCCGCAGCCCATTGACGCACGACGCCCAGCCGCTCGGTGCTGCCGAGTGGCAGCGCGTCCGCGTCCTCGCCCCGGCCGCTTCGCAGCTGTCCGGCGCGTCTCCACGTCACCATTCGCTCAATCATGCCGGTCAGACGGCACCTGTTCAGGAGTACCACCGTGCACCATCGCCCAGCCCGCAAGAAGTTCCGACACGCCGCACCGCGTCGCGCGTTCCCTGCCCTCATGGGCTCCGCCGCACTGGTCGCCGCGGCCGCGGCCACCGCGGCGCTGCTGAACCAGACCCAGGGGCCGGCCAACGCCCATGACAGCGCCGTAGCGGCCCTCGCGCAGGCTGCCATCGTCGCCGGCGACGGTGCTGCGAAAGAGGCACCGTCGAGCCCGGCGCCGCCGGCCGCGGCCTCGAACGCGCCGGCGGAGAAGGTGGTGGACTACGACTTCCAGTTCCAGCCGAACTACTACTACTGCGGCCCGGCATCCACGCGGATCGTACTGACCTCCAACGGTGTCACGATGTCCCAGGACGAGATCGCGAGGAAGCTCGGAACCACGGTCAACGGCACCGACTCGGCGAACGACACCACGCGGGCGCTCAACAGCGTGCTCGGCAAGGACGTGTACCAGACCCGCATGATCCCGGGCCAGAAGGCAACCGCCGCGGAAGCCGAGCAGCTCCAGCAGGACGTCGTCCGCGCACTCGGCAGCGGGCGCGCGGTCGTCGCCAACATCGTCGGCGGCGCGCGGGACGCCGTGGGTGTCTGGCACGAGTTCCCCGGCGGTCACTACATCACGATCGTCGGATACCGCGACAACGGCCGCACCGTCCAGATCGCCGACCCGTCAGGCATGTTCGGCCCGCGCACGTACTGGATGCCGACCGGCACCATGGCCAACTGGGTGGCGGCGCGGGGCTACTCGGCCTGAGCATCCTGCCGCCGGCGCCGATGTGGCGCGCGTCTCGGGACCGGCGGGCCCGCGTGGGGGCAGGATGGAGGCGTGGCGGGCATGGTGCGTGTGGATCTCGGCGAGGTCGGCTACACGGAAGCGATCGAGGCGATGCGCGGCTGGGTCGCCGAGCGGCAGGCCGGGACCGCACCGGACCGGCTCTTCCTGCTCAGCCATCCGCCGGTGGTCACCTACGGCCGGCACACGCCGCCCGGGGACCTGCCGCAGGACGGGTCGTTGCAGACGGTCGAGGTCGACCGGGGCGGCCACGCGACCTACCACGGTCCCGGCCAACTGGTCGGCTACCTCGTCATGAACCTGCGGGAACGCGGCCCCGGCGACGTGGTGCGCTGGCTCGAGCTCGGGCTGATCGCAGCGCTCGCCGAGCTCGGATTCGCCGCGGTACGGCGGGAAACCCCGAAGGGCGAATCCTCCCTCGTCGGCGTGTGGACTCCCGAGCACCACAAGCTGGCGTCGATCGGCATGCGCATCCGGGGCAGCGTCACCAGTCACGGCTTCGCGCTCAACATCGACTCCGACCTGGACGTGTACGACCGCTTCACCGCCTGCCGCCTCGACGGCGTGACGATGACGTCGTTGCGCCGTCTGGCGGAGGCGGCCGGCGTGCCGACCCCGGCCGAGTCGGACGTCCGCGACGCGGTGGCGCGGCACCTGGGGGCATGAACCGCACGATGTGACGTGTCACGAACAACGTCGGTTCAGTCGGGGTGAGCCCGTGCCGAACCGTGGCATCGGGCACGTGTGGCGGCAGCCTGTTCGGCGGCGACCCGGTGCTGGCCGAGGGCCAGGGCGACTTCACCACGGGCGCGTCGGTTCGCCGTGAACGTGAAGGACCACAACTACCAGGCTGTCAAGGCATACCCGGCGGGCTTGTGATGAACCTCTGTGGACCCCGTACTAGCCAAAAGCCCGTTACTTTGCTTAGCCTTGCCTAACTTGATCTCGGAGGCCCCACTCCACACAAGAACGGAATCCTCACCATGCGTGCATGGCGTCCACTCCTCGCCGTCGCGGCCCTGAGCGTCGTGCTCGCCGGATGCGGCTCGGAGGACTCTCCCGGCAGTACGGGCAGTACGGGCAGTGCCTCCGGTCCCTGGAAGTTCACCGACGGATCCGGCAAGGTCGTCACGGCGGACAAGGTCCCCACGCGGATCATCGCCCACGCCGGCGAGGCGGCCGCCCTGATGTCCTTCGGCATCAAACCGGTCGGCATCTACGCCGACGAGTCGGTCAAGACCGACTCCAACCTCAAGGACCTCGACCTGACCGGCATCACGATCCTCGGCGAGGAGTGGGGCAAGATCGACGTGGAGAAGGCCGCCTCGCTGCGGCCGGACCTGATCGTCGCCGACTGGTGGCCCGCCGAGAAGGCGCACAGCGGCCTCGAGGAAGGCGTCGACGAGAAGAGCAAGAAGCTCGCCGAGCTGGCCCCCGTCGTGGGGGTCGCCCAGGGCAAGTCGATCCTCGAACTGGCCGAGGGTTACGAGGACCTCGCCGAGAGCCTCGGCGCGAAGGTCGACGACCCGCAGATCGCGGCGAACAAGAAGCGCTTCGAGGCGTCCCTCGCGAAGTTCAAGGAGGCGGTCGCGGCCAAGCCGGGCCTCACCGTCGGCGCGATGTCACCCAGCGACGACAAGCTCTATTTCGCCAACCCCGAGTACGCGCCGGAGCTGCTCGACTTCCAGCGCTGGGGCCTCAAGGTCATCAACCCGGGCAGCCCGGACCCGGCCTTCCCGTACTGGGAGAACCTCAGCTGGGAGAACGCCGACAAGTACCAGCCCGACCTGATCCTGTGGGACGGCCGCAGCTACAAGCCCACGGCGAACGCCGAATGGGGCCAGAAGCAGCCGACCTGGTTCAAGATCAAGGCGGCCAAGGCCGGCACGGTCGCCGCGTGGCCCGCGTACTGGCTGCACACCTACGGACACTACGCGACGGAACTGGACAAGCTGACCGAGGCCGTCAAGGCCGCCGACCCCAACATCGGCGACTGACCCGCACCCGATGACACGTCCGACGCACACCGTACGGCGAGGCGCCACCCTCGGGCCGGGCCTCGCCGTGCTGTGCGCCCTGCTCGCCCTGGTCGCCTTCCTCAGCGTGACACTGGGCTCCCGAGACATCGGCCTGGCCGAGGTGCTGCGCGCCCTGAGCAGCCTCGACAACGACGGATCCATCACCAGCACGGTGACGCTGGAGCTGCGTGTCCCGCGGACGTTGCTCGGCATCCTCGTCGGCGCGGCCCTCGGTGTGGCCGGCGCGATCCTTCAGGGTGTCACCCGCAACCCTCTCGCGGACGCCGGCATCATGGGCATCAACGCCGGGGCGGCCGTCTTCGTGGTCTTCGCCATCACCGTGCTCGGCCTGCGCGGCGTCGACGTGTACATCTGGTTCGCGTTCGCCGGCGCGATCCTGGCGACCGTCCTCGTCTACATGATCGCGTCGCTCGGCCGGGAGGGTGCCACCCCGATCAAGCTCGCGCTCGCGGGCGCGGCCGTCACCGCCGGCCTGACCTCGGTGACCACCGGCATCGTGATGACCAACGTCAACGCGCTCAACGAGCTGCGGTTCTGGCAGGTCGGGTCGCTCGCCGGGCGGTACACCCCGATCCTGACCGGGGTCGCGCCGTTCCTGATCGTCGGACTGCTCGCCTCGCTCGGGTTCGGGCGTGCCCTCAACGGGCTCGCCCTCGGTGAGGACGTCGCGCGCGGGCTCGGCCAGCGGGTCACCCGCACCCGCGCCGCGGCGTTCGGCGTGGTCGCCCTCCTCGCGGGCGCGGCCACGGCCGCCTGCGGGCCGATCGTCTTCGTCGGTCTCGTCGTGCCGCACCTCGCCCGGTTCATCTGCGGTCCCGACTACCGCTGGATCCTGCCGTACTCCATGCTGCTCGCGCCGATCGTCCTGCTGCTGGCCGACGTCCTCGGCAGGGTGGTGGCCGCGCCCGACGAGCTGCAGGTCGGTGTGGTCCTCGGCGTGCTCGGCGCGCCGGCGTTCATCGGTATCGTCCGGTACGGCCGGCTGTCGGAGGCGTGAGCGGATGACAACCGTGAAGCCGACCGATGCCCCGCCGACCGCGACGGCCCAGGCGCTACGCGCCACCCGGCGGCGTCGCGCCACCCGTTCGCTGACGGTCACCTGGAGCCTGGCCGCCGCCGTCGCCGCGCTGTTCGTGCTCACCATGATGGTGGGCAGCTTCCGGCTCGGCGCGGGCGAGGTCATCGCCTCGGTGCTGCACCTCACCGACAACCCCGGCGTCGACTTCGTCGTCCGTGAGCTGCGGCTGCCGACGGCGACGTCCGGCCTGGCCGTCGGCCTGGCCCTCGGCGCCTCCGGGACGATCTTCCAGCAGCTCCTGCGAAACCCCCTCGCCTCGCCCGACTTCGTCGGGATCACCTCCGGTGCCGGGCTCGCCGCCGTCACCGGGATCGTGGTCCTGCAGATCGGCGGGCTGGCCGTCAGCGCCTTCGCGCTCGGCGGGGCGGTCGTCGCGGCGGTACTGATGTACGTGCTCGCCTGGCGGGACGGGGTGAGCGGCTACCGCTTCATCCTCATCGGTATCGGCGTCGCGGTCTTCTTCGACGGCCTCATCGGCTACGTGCTGAGCCGGGCGCAGCTCTTCGAGGCCCGGCAGGCGATGCACTGGCTGACCGGGTCGGTCGGGCAGGCGAGCGCCCAGGAGCTGCGGCTCCTGCTGGTCGCCCTCGCCGTCCTCCTGCCGGTCGCGGTCCTGCTCCAGCGCTCGCTCCGCGCCCTGGAACTGGGCGACGACACCGCCCGCGCGCTCGGCTCGCGCACCGAACTCAGCCGTGCCGGTCTCCTCGCCACCGCCGTGGCGCTGGTCGCCCTCGCCGTCGCCGCGGCCGGTCCCATCGTGTTCGTCGCGCTCGTGGCCGGCCCGATCGCCAACCGGCTGCTCGGCCCGGCCACCGGCGGGATCGTCGCCGCCGCGCTGGTGGGCGCCGCGCTGCTGCTCACCGCCGACCTCGTCGCCGTGCACCTGCTGCCGACACCGTTGCCCACCGGGGTGGTGACCGGCGCAGTCGGCGCGCCGTACCTCCTGTGGCTGCTCGCCACCACGAACCGGCAAGGAGCGGGCGGATGACCCGACTGCGCGCTGAGGGCCTCACCCTCGGGTACGACGACCGGACGGTCGTGAACAACCTCGACGTCACCGTCCTGGACGGCAAGGTGACCGCGATCGTCGGCGCCAACGCCTGCGGCAAGTCCACCCTGCTGCGCGGGCTGGCGCGGCTGCTGAGCCCCCGCGGCGGTGCCGTGTACCTCGACGGCAGGCGCCTGGCCGAGCTCAGCACCCTCGAGGTCGCCAAGGTGCTCGGGCTGTTGCCCCAGACGCCCGTCGCGCCCGACGGCATCACCGTCGCCGACCTCGTCTCCCGGGGCCGGTACCCGCACCAGGGCTGGTTCCGGCGGTGGAGCGACACCGACGACGACGCGGTCGCCCGGGCCCTGGACGCCACCGGCACGGCCGACCTGGTCAACCGCCCGCTGCGGCAGCTCTCCGGCGGCCAGCGGCAACGCGTCTGGGTGGCCATGGCACTCGCCCAGGACACCGACCTGCTCCTGCTCGACGAGCCCACGACCTACCTGGACATCAACCACCAGGTCGAGCTGCTGCGGCTGCTGCGCAAGCTCAACGCCGGGTCCGGCAAGACGATCGTGATCGTCATGCACGACCTCAACCTCGCCTGCCGCTTCTGTGACCACGTCGTCGCGATGGCCGACGGCAGCATCGTCGCCGAAGGCGCACCGGCGGACGTGGTCACCGCCGAGCTCATCGAGAAGGTCTTCGGCCTCGCCTGCGTCGTCGTGCCCGATCCGATCGCCGGGACACCGATCATCGTCCCGGCCTGAGCCGGGGCGTTTCGGCGGCACGGCCCGTCAGGGCCGCCGGTCGGCGCCGCCCGCGGCGGCCGGGACGTCGTCGTGGCCGCCGGTCCAGCCGTGCCACAGTCGGCTGTACCGCCCGCCGGCCCGCACCAGATCCTCGTGCCGGCCGACCTCGGCGACCGTACCGTGATCCAGTAGGACGACCCGGTCGGCCTGGGCGGCCTGGGTGAGCCGGTGCGCGACGACGAGGGTGGTCCGGCCGGCGGTCGCGGCCGCGGCCGCCCGCTCCAGCTCGCGGGCGCCGGCGCTGCCGGCCTCGGCGGTAGCCTCGTCCAGGATCGCCACCTCCGGGTCCATGAGCACCAGGCGGGCGAGGGCGAGGTGCTGCGCCTGCGCGGCGGTGAGCTGGTGGCCCCCTTCACCGACGTGGGTGTGCAGGCCGTCGGGCAGCGCCCGGACCCAGTCGAGGGCGCCGACCAGTTCGAGGGCGGCGACGACCGCCTCCTCGGTGGCGTCGGCGCGGGCGAGCCGGACGTCGTCGAGCAGCGTTCCCGCGAAGACGTGGACCTCCTGGCTGACCAGGCAGATGCGGCGCCGGACCTCCGCCTCGCCGAGCGCGGCCAGGCCGATCCCGCCGAGCCGGACGGTGCCCTCCACCGCGGACAGGACGCCGCCGGCGATGCCGGCCAGGGTGGTCTTGCCGGCGCCGCTCGCCCCGACGAGCGCGACCCGCTCGCCGGGCGCGATCCGCAGCGTCACGTCCCGCAGGACGGGCGGGCCGTCGTCGTACCGGTAGTGCAGCCCGGTGATCTCGATGCCGGTGTCGGCGGGCGCCGGGCCGCCGGGAGCCGGCGCCGGCGACGGTGTGAGCCGTGCCACCCCGACCAGCCGGGCGAGGCTCGCCCCGGCCTGCTGGATCGTGTCGAACTCGAGGACCAGCATGCCGATCGGGTTGAACAGCCGGTGGAAGTACAGGGCGGCGGCGGTGGTGGCGCCGACCGTGGCCTGGCCGTTGCGCACCAGGAGGAAACCGACGACGAGGACCGCGCTGAGGCCCACGAACTCGGCCCGGTTGATCCAGCCCCCGAACCTGAGGAACTGCCTGAGGACACGCAGCACCACGTCCACGGCGGCCTGGGAGCGGCCGGTGATGTGCCGCAGATGCGCGTCTTCGAGACGGTACGCGTGGACGGTCTCGACGCCGCGCAACGCGTCCACCATGGCCTGGGTACGTTCGGCGGTGACCTCCCGCTCACGGGCGTAGAACGGTGCGGAGCGCGGCAGGTACCAGCGCAGCGCGAACACGTACACCGGGCCGGCGGCGAGCCCGGCGAGCCCGAGCCGCCAGTCCAGGGCGAACAGCCCGCCGGCGGTGAGGACGATGGTCGTGATCGCGCTGACGAAGTCCGGGCCGGTGGTGGTGATCGCGTTGGTCACGACGGCCACGTCGTCGCCGGCGCGGGCCACGAGGTCACCGGTGCCGGCCTTCTCGACGGTCGCCGACGGGATGTGCAGCGCGCGGTCGATGACGCGCTCCCGCAGCCGGGCGAGGATCGTCTCGCCGAGACGCGCGACGAGCACGCTGCCGAGCGCGGTGAGCGCGCCCCCCAGCACGGCGGCACCGGCCACGACGGCCGCGGCGCCGAGGATACGCTCGGGATCAGTGCCGGCGACGATGTCGTCGACCATGCGGCCGAGGACCCACGGCGCGACGAGGCCACCGGTGCCGGCGGCGACGACGGTGAGCAACGCGGTGACGGTCCGGCCCGGCAGCCGCCGGAACTCGGCGCCGAGCGCGGCCCAGGTCTGCCGGCCGGTGGCGACGGGAAGGATCACCGCAGCACCGCTTCCCGGTAGCGGCTGTCACTGACGATCAGCTCGGCGTGGGTGCCCTCGGCGGCGACCCGGCCGGCGTCGAGCACCACGACCCGGTCGGTGCGGTCCAGCAGCGTCGGGCTGCTGGTGATCAGGATGGTGCTGTCGGCGCTGCCGGTGCGGCGGAGGCGCGCGATGCCCTCGGCGATGAGGCCTTCGGTGACCGGGTCGACGGCGGTGGTGGGATCGTGCAGGACGAGCACCGGTGGGCCGGCGGCGAGGGCACGCGCCAGCGCGATCCGTTGGCGCTGGCCGCCGGAGAGGTTGGCCCCGCCCTCGTGGATGCGGTGGTCGAGCCCGTCGGGGTGGGCGTTCACGACGTCGTCGGCCGCGGCGGCCCGGATCGCGGCGGCGAGCCGATCCGTGCCGGCGGCGGTGGAGGACACGAGGTTGTCCCGCAGGCTGCCCTCGAACAGCTGGGTCACGTGCGGCTCGACCAGGACGACCTCCCGGGAGGCGGCCGGGTCGAGGTCCTCGGCGGGAACCCCGTCGACAACGATCGCTCCCTCGTACTCCTCGCGCGGCACCCGCCCCGCGAGCAGCGCGCGCAACGCGTCGGCGTCGCGGGGGTCGTACGCGACGACGCCGAGCAGCTCCCCGGCTCCGGCCTGCAGCGTGAGCCCGTCGAGAGTGCGATAGCCGATCCTGTCCAGCCGTACGCGGACCGGTGCGGGCGCCGGCGCGGGCCGTCCTCCCTGCCGCAACCGCACCGGGGCGGCGAGCACACCGGCCACGCGCATGGCCGACGCCTTGGCCGTCGCGTACAGCTGGACGCAGTAACCGAGCGTCTGCACCGGTTCGGCGACGAACTGGGCGAGGCCGACGACCGCGACCAACTCGCCCACGCTCAACCGGCCCTGAACCGCCAGCCATCCGGCGAACCCGGCGACGACCGCCAGGAACAGGCCGTTGACCGCGGTGGTGATGCCCCGGTAGACGCCTTTGGTGGTGGCGGTCCGTAACGTCACCGCGAGTGCCTGCTGGCTCGACGCGGCGTACCGGCCGGCGGCGGTGTGCCCGGCGCCGATGCCGCGCAGCACCCGCAGCCCGCTGACCAGATCGGTGGCGAGCGCGGTCGTGGTGGCGAGCGCCGCCTGCTGGTCGGCGCTGCGCCGGGTCAGCAGCGGCGCGAGGCGGTGCAGGGCCAGGACGATGACGGGCACCCCGACGAGCACGCCGATCCCCAGCGGGACGTCCACCATGAGCAACGCCACCGCGGCGACGGTGAGGGCGGTCGAGGCGGCGAGCCCGAACCCGGCCACGCGGATCACGGAGCTGGTGTTCTCGGCATCGGAGGACGCGACGGTGATGAGCTCGCCGTCGCGCAGGCCGGCGGTGTGCCCTCGCGGGTCGAGCGCCCGGCCGGCGAGTTCGACCCGCAGCAGGTGCGTCTCCCGCTCGAGCGCGGTCGTGGACAGCCGGGCGCCGAAGCGCCAGGCGAGGGACAGCACCGTGAACAGCGCCGCGAGTCCGAGCACCGAGAGCACGATCGCCGTCTCGTCCCCGGTTGCCACGGCCCGGTCGATGATGACGCCGATGGCGACCGGCACCGCCGCCTCGGCGGCCTGGTGGGTGCAGAGCAGCAGCACTCCGGCGGTGATCCGGCCGCGGTGGCGGCGCAGCACGCGCCGCAGCAGCCGGCCGGCGGTCACCGGTGGCTCGTTCGGACCCAATCGCACTCCCTGCGCCGCTCGTGGTAAGCGTAGGCTACCCTAATTGTGGCGAGCGCCGACAGGTGGCGAGGGCCTCCCGTGTGGCGAACGTCGTCCACTGTGGACGGCGGGTTCCCGGCGGGCCTGAGCAGGTCGTCCTCGCCCACGTGGTGGTGATGGATCGCCTGGAACACGGCCACCGTCCGGGCGACACTCAACCGGTTCAGCGTGCTGTGCCTGATCGAGCAGCTGGGGACGGACCGGCAGATGCACGCCGAGTGGCGCTCCTGCTGGGCTGACGGGCGCCGACGAGGTGCCGGCGGCTGAGACCGACGACACACTCCGCCTGTTGCCACCCTGCCCTGAGCCGGCCGTCCCACTCGGCCGTGACCACCGCATTCATCTCGATCGACCCCGGCAGGTCGGCGGTGTGCCGGCACCGGCGGCCCTGGCTACGCTCGATCCCATGGGGATTGAGAACGAGGACGCCTGGGTGCCGCGATCCCGGGTCGGTGCGGTGGTCGTCGCGCTGCTGAACAACGACGAGGAGGCGGCGGAACGGGCGGCGGAGCTGCCGCCGGAGCAGCACGATTCGTCGGTGCTGGAGGCGGCGATCCGCCTCGCGGTGCGCAGCCTCTTCGACGAGGACACCCCACCGGAGTCGATCGCCGGCTTCGTCTCGGCGATGGCCCAGGACGTGGAGATCGACCCGGCCGCCGCGGAGGCCCTGATCCGCACCCAGCTCGGCGAGGACGACCTCCTGGAAGGGTTCCCACCGGAGCACGTGACCGACACCACGTGGTCGATGCTGGGGTACCTCTGCGAGCGGCAACTCGGCCGCGAGGACTCGCTCGAGCTGGTGGCGCACGCCGAGCAGGCGGTGCTCTGACCGGCGCTGATCGCATCGGACGCCCGCCGGATTCGCGGGCCCCCGGCGGGGTCGCGCGAGGCGTAGCATGCTGCCGTCACGACGACGGGGGAGGCCGGAGTTGGTCAGTGCACCTTCGGCATCGGCGACCGCTGACACCACGCCGACCCCCGGCGACCGCAGCGCGCTGACGGCGCTCCTTGCGGTCTGCGGCGTGCCGATGATGGTCTCGGCCCTGGTCCACCGGTATACGCGGATGCCGGAGGGCGACGAGCCGCACTACCTGGTCATCAACGAGGCGCTCAAGCGGTACGGGTCCATCCACGTGCGGCAGGTGTACGACTCCTGGGCCTTCACCGCGTTCCACCCGGGGCCGCTCTCCCCGCACGTGGCGGCCCCGCCGCACGAGACGCTGCCGTGGCACGGCATCGGCGGTCCGCTGCTGTGGCACGTGCCGTATCTGCTGGGCGGCCGCACCGGCGTGCTGCTGTTCATGGTCGCGGTGTCGCTGCTGACCGTCGCGAACGTCTTCTGGCTGGTGCGCGGGCTCGGCCTGGACCGGCGACACGCGCTGCTCACCGGCGTGGGCATCGGCCTCGGCTCGACCGTGCTGACCTACACCGCGAAGGCGTTCGTCGAACCGCTCGCGGCGCTGGTCGTCGTGTACGGGTTCCGGGTGCTCACCAAGGCGCGGCTGCGCACCCGCGACCTGCTGCTCGTGTCCGCCGCGCTGGGAGCGCTGCCCTGGGTGCACAGCCGGTTCCTGCCGCTGGAGTTCCCGCTGGTGCTGTTGCTGGCGTGGCGGATCCACCGGGAGAGCGGGCTGCGTGACCGGCGGCGCTGGCTCGCGTTTCTCGGCCCGCTGGGCGTGCTGACCGTCGCGCTGGTGACGTATCTGCGGACGGTGTGGCAGAGTTTCAACCCGTCGGTCAACCAGGCCGGGGACAAGGAACTGCTGTTCGGCGCCAATCCGGTCAAGAGCCTCGTCGGCGTGCTGCTGGACCAGGAGCACGGCGTGCTGTTCTCCTACCCGATCTTCCTGTTCGTGCTGCCCGGTGTGATCCTGGCGGTCGCCGGCGGGCACCGCACGCTCCACCTGCAACTCCTCGCGGTCGTCGGCCCGTACTGCGCCATCCTGCTCACCTCGCCGGGCTGGTGGGGCGGCTGGGCGCCACCGGCCCGGCTCTGGGCCGCAGTCCTGCCGGTGTTCGCCTTCTCCATCGGATACGCACTGCAGCGGGCGCGCAACGGACTGGTCACCGCGTGGGCTGCGGCGTGCGTGCTGGTGACCATGGGGCTGGACACGCTGTGCAGGTTCAGTCCCAGCAACGGCTTCTCGGCCGACTACGGTTATCTGGTGCCGCTGCGGGTGCTGGAAGGGCTCACCCACCGGAGTTTCACCGGATACCTGCCGGCCTGGCACACCCGCGCCGAAGCCCCGTGGCCGTTCCTGTGGTGGGGCCTGGCCGTCATCGCCTTCGGCCTGGTCGTCCTGCTGTCCGCCCGCCCTGCGGCCCGGCCCGGTCCGGTCGGCGGCGCCCCGTCCTCCCGCACCCGGGTCGCCGCCTAGCGATCATTGATCGATGGGTGGATCCGGTCGCCGGGCTGCCGGACTCCACCACGGTCGGCGACCTGCTCGGGCCGGTCGCCGGCCGGACTCGTGGTCGCGGAGGCTCGGCGTTGCATGGTGGTTCCGGCTGGTTGCGGCCGTGGTCGCGGAGGCTCGGCGTTGCCGCGCGGGCTCCGGCGGGTTGCGGCTCATGATCGCGATGCGTTCGCGATCGCGCCGAGCACGGCGGCCGCTGTTTCATGATCGCGGAGAGTTCGTGCACCCCTGGAGCCTGTTGCGTAATTCGCTGGGACAGCGTTGGCGGCCCAACTACGCGCCGATCTTGGAGTTGTGGCGCCATGAACCTCCGAATTTGTCCGGGTTTGTCAAGGACCACAACTCCAAGATCGGCGCGGTTGTCGGGGTTGACGCGCGAGGGATCCGAATTGCGCAACAGGCCCCAGGGGTGCACCAACTCTCCGTGATCATGCGAGGAATCGTGTCAAGCAGTGCCGTGCCGCGGCGGGCCGCAGTGCCGTGCCGCGGCGGGCCGTGCCGCGGTGCCGGGCCGTGCGCGGTGCCGGGCCGCCGCGCCGGGCCGCCGCGCCGGGCCGCCGCGCCGCGCCGCCGCGCCGGGCCGCCGCGCCGCGCCGCCGCGCCGGGCCGCCGCGCCGCGCCGCCGCGCCGCGCCGCCGCGCCGCGCCGCCGCGCCGCGCCGCCGCGCCGCGCCGCAGTGCCGGGCCACGCTGCGGTGCCGGGCCGCAGTGCCGGGCCACGCTGCGGTGCCGGGCCGCAGTGCCGGGCTGCAGAGGCGGGTCGCGGCGTCCGTGGCCCCGTGGTGCGGGGCCGGTCGTGCTCCGCGCTTGCCCTGACCGGGTTGCTTGATCGTCGGAAACATCTGGCTGTCCAGGCAGCCCGAAGTTTCCCTTGATCTACGAACCGCAGCCGCACCACCCCGGCCAGGCCCAACCACCGCACCCGTGATCGCGAACGCATCGCGATCACGGCCACAAACCGGCTGGAACCCACCACGACAACCCCAAATCGGAGGCTCCGTGCTGCCCCAGCAACACCAAACCTCCGCGGTCATGAAACGCGACTCCTTGGTCCTGTGCGCTTCGGTCGGTGCTTGGCCATGATTGCGGCAAGTTCGCGATCACGAGTGCGGCTTCATGCTGACGGTGCCGATGATGGCGTGGGGCGGTCGGTCGTCTTTCAGATCCCACTGCATCGACAGCGCGCGGGCCATCGAGCAGTGTGGCCACTGGGCGTTCCGGGAAGCGCCGATTTCATCTGCGACGGGCTGGATCGGTTCTGGTCCGGCAAGCAGTGAGGACCCCGGAAATCAGGGGCGGCTGCGGCGGATCTTGACCGAATCTGCCACCATTTCATGCAGTGAGCAGGGGAGATGGGGCGATGGGTGATTTTTTTGGTGCGGTTGTTGCTTTTCCCACCGTCCTGTTCACACTGCTGCTCGTCGTCGTCATCGCCTACTGGCTGATCGTCCTCTTCGGCGGCGCCGACACCGAACTGCTCGACGCCGACGCGGGTGGCGTCCTCGACGGCGACGGGGCCGGCGGCTTCGCCGGGTTCATGGGCGGTCTCGGCCTGGGCGGTGTGCCGGTCGTCGTGGGGCTGTCGGCGCTCGTGACGGTCGCCTGGTTCGTCAGCCTGGCCGGCTCCACCGTCGCGGACGGCGCGCTGCAGAGCGTGGCCGTGCTGGTGGTCGCCCTGGTCGTCGCGTGGCTGGCGACCCGCCTGCTCGTCGTGCCGCTGCGGCGGCTCTTCCCGGAGACGGGCGGCGACTCCCGCACCGCGTTCGTCGGCCGCACCTGCGTCATCCGCACCGGCTCCGTCACGGAGGCTTTCGGCCAGGCCGAGGTCACCGCCGCCGACGGCTCCAGCGCGATCGTGCAGGTCCGCCAGACCGGCGCCGACACCTTCACCGCGGGCAGCACCGCGGTGATCTACGAATACGACCGGGACGGCGAGTTCTTCTGGGTCGTGCCTACACCTGCTGGTCCAACCCCCGGACAGAGGGAACTTTCATGAGCGTCATCACCACCGGTTTTCTTGTCGTGCTCGGCGTGTCCCTGCTCATCCTGATCGGCTTACTGTTCGCGGTCAGCCGCCTGTTCCGCAAGATCGAGCAGGGCAAGGCGCTGATCATCTCCAAGGTGCGCAAGGTCGACGTCACGTTCACCGGCGCCATCGTCCTGCCGGTGCTGCACAAGGCCGAGATCATGGACATCTCGGTCAAGACGATCGAGATCGGGCGGACCGGCCGGGAGGGCCTGATCTGCCGCGACAACATCCGTGCCGACATCCGGATCACCTTCTTCGTGCGGGTCAACAAGACCGTCGAGGACGTCATCAAGGTGGCCCAGGCGATCGGCACCGTCCGCGCCAGCGACCAGGAGACCCTGCAGGAGCTGTTCAACGCGAAGTTCTCCGAGGCGCTCAAGACCGTCGGCAAGCAGCTCGACTTCGTGGACCTCTACACCAAGCGTGACGAGTTCCGCGACCAGATCGTCCGCGTGATCGGCACCGACCTCAACGGCTACAGCCTGGAGGACGCCGCGATCGACTTCCTGGAGCAGACGCCCCTGCACAGCCTCGACAACGCCAACATCCTCGACGCGCAGGGCATCCGGAAGATCACCGAGCTGACCGCGATCGAGCACGTGCGGACCAACGAGTTCCGGCGCAACGAGGAGAAGGAGATCAAGCGCCAGGACGTCGACGCCCGCGAGGCGATCCTCGAGCTGGAGCGGCGCCAGGCCGAGGCGGAGATCAAGCAGGAGCGGGAGGTCGCCACCCTGCAGGCCCGCGAGGAGGCGGAGACCGCCCGGGTCCGCGCCGAGGAGCGGCTGAAGTCGGCGACCGCCGAGATCCGCACCGACGAGCAGGTCGGCGTCCAGCACGAGAACAAGCAGCGGGAGATCGCCGTCGCCGAGAAGAACCGCGAGCGGGTCATCGCGATCGAGTCGGAGCGCATCGAGAAGGACCGCATGCTGGAGGTCATCTCCCGGCAGCGGGAGACCGAGCTGAGCACGATCGCCAAGGACAAGGAGGTCGAGGCGGAGAAGCGGGCCATCGCCGAGGTGGTCCGGGAGCGGATCGCGGTCGAGCGTACTGTCGCCGAGCAGGAGGAGCAGATCAAGCGGCTCCGGGTTGTCGAGGAGGCCGAGCGCACCCGCCAGGCGGTTGTCATCCAGGCCGAGGCCGAGGCGCAGGAGAACCTGGTCAAGGACATCAAGGCGGCCGAGGCCGCCGAGCAGGCCGCGAAGTTCAAGGCCCGTGAGGAGCTGGTGCTCGCCGAGGCCCGCCAGCAGACCGCCGAGCTGGAGACCCGCGCCAAGATCCGGTTGGCCGAGGGCGTGCAGGCCGAGGCGGCCGCGGTCGGCCTGGCCGACGTGCAGGTCCGGGAGCGCAACGCCGAGGCGATCGAGAAGGTCGGCCGGGCCGAGGCGGTCGTCGAGCGGGAGAAGGCGATCGCGAAGGCCGAGACGATCGAGAAGGCCGGCCTCGCCGAGGCCGCGGTCGAGCGGGAGAAGGGCACCGCCCACGCCGACGCGCTGCGCGACAAGCTCAAGGGCGAGGCCGAAGGTCTCACCGAGAAGGCCGCCGCGCTCGCCGCGATGGACGAGGCGAGCCGCGACCACGAGGAGTTCCGCCTGCGCCTGGAGATGGAGAAGGACGTCCGCCTCGCCGGCATCGATGTGCACCGGCAGGTCGCCGAGCAGCAGGCGGTCGTCCTGGCCGCCGGCCTGGAGAAGGCGAACATCGACATCGTCGGCGGCGACAGCGTCTTCTTCGACAAGCTGCTCGGCTCCATCAGCCTCGGCAAGAGCGTCGACGGCTTCGTCCAGCACTCCGACGTCGTGCAGGCCGTCGGCGCCTCGTACCTCAACGGCAACGGCGACCTGGCCGGCGACCTCGGGCGGATACTCGGCTCGATGAGCACCGCCGACGTGTCCAACCTGACGCTGTCGGCCTTCCTGGTCCAGCAGATCCAGCGCGGCGGCCCCGACCGGGACAAGCTGCGTGAGCTGCTCGACGCGGCCCGCGAGCTCGGCATCGCCGAGAAGCCGGTCGCGGCGCTGGCGGCGGCCAAGCAGTGACCGTCGACACGGCGGCGCCCGCCGCGGCGAGCCTGGACGCCGGCACCTACGAGGTGCTGCGCGACCGGCTCGCCGCGCAGGCGGCCGAGCTGACCCGCCGGGCCGACGCCCTCAACACGCGGCGGACCGAGGTGTTCGGCGGCACCGAGCTGCGCCTGCTCGGCACCGAGCGCATCCGGACCGAGCACAACTGCGTCCCGCGCGACATCGTGTCCGTCGGCGGGCTGATGCTGTTCGGGTACAACGTGTTCATCGGCCTCAAGCCGGAGACGACCGTCAACGACGTGTTCTCGTTGCACCGGTTCAGCCGGGACGGCGACGCGTTCCGGTTCGACGACGCGGCCCCGGACGACCTGCCGGGCCTGCTGCGCGACCCGCAGCTGCTGCGGGACTTCGGCGAGGTCTACAAGTACTATCGCGACACCCGGCTGCTGCAGCTGCGCCGGCTCGACGGGAAGCTCCTCGCGGTCTTCCAGACGGGTCCGCGCACCGACGACATCAGGGTGCTGCGCTGGACCGTCGACACGGCCGGCGCGGTGTCCTACGTGGACAGCCGCGGCGAGCGTGACCACGTGTTCCCGCCGTCGCACGACTTCGAGTGGACCACGGTCGGCCGGGAGCACCACGTCCTCGGCCGGCACCCGCACATCTCCGTCGAGGACGTGGTCTTCGTCGAGACCGTCGGCGGCGACCTCACCATCAAGGTGGAGAACAACACCGAGTCGGGCGAGGGCATCTACCGCGAGCCGGTGGACGAGCCGCTGCAGAGCCTCGCCGACGCCGACATCAGCTACGCCCGGATCGGCCCGCTCGTCCTGCTGCGCATCCGCCCGTACAAGGAGGAGGCCTTCCGGTTCCTGGTCTTCAACACCAGGACCCGGACGGTCGTGCGCCTCGACGGGATCGGCCAGGGCTGCCAGCGCCTGCCGGAGGACCAGGGCCTGATCTTCCCGGGCGGCTACTACCTGGCCACCGGCGTCGCGCGGACGTTCGACACCGACGTGGCCGACCTCGAGTTCGAGCGCGTCATCCGGTCGACCAACGGCGAGGACGTCCTGTACGTCTTCCACGCCCGCGCCGACGGGCGATCGCTGCTGCTGCCCTACAACGTCATCCGCAAGGCGGTCGAGAACCCGCTCGTCTGCCACGGCTACTCCCTGTTCGACGACGGCACGCTCGTGGTCTTCCGGGCCGTGTCGGAGGAGCCGACCCGGGTCCACACCATGCAGGTGTGGCAGACGCCGTACCTCTCGGACACATACGCCGCGGCACAGCCGATCGGGACCGGGCCGCTGGACCGCGTCGGCAACGCCGACCTGGTCCGCGGCATCTCCGACTGCCTGTCGGTGGCCCGGATGGTCGCCGAGATGGGCCCGTCGTCGGCGGTCTTCGAGGCGATCATCGCCGCGTGTGTCCGCACGTTCGACCACTACCACTGGCTCGGTGAGCCGGAGCTCGGCGATCTGCGCGGCCCGCTCGCCGAGCTGCGCGGCACCGCGGAGCAGGTCCTCGCCGAGTTCGAGCGGGTGCAGGCGCTCACCGAACAGGCGGCCACCGCCCTCGACGAGGCGGCCGGGCGGATCGAGTCGCTCATCCGCCGCTCCCAGGGTGAGGCACCCGTCGACACCGATGCCTGGGTGCGCAGGCTCGCCGGCCTCCGCCAGGCGCAGGGCTCCCTCGTTCCGCTGCGCGAACTGCGGTACGTCGACACCGACCGGATCGGCACCCTGGAGACGCGGCTCGGCGAGGAGCTCGTCGCGGCCGCCAAGCGGGCGGTGACGTTCCTCCAGCGCGGCGACGCCTTCGCCGGCTACCACGCCGACGTCGAGCGACTGGTCGCCGACGCCGAGGCGATCCGTACCGTCGCCGAGGCCACGCCCGTCGGCGAGCGACTCGCCGCACAGGCCGAGGGGCTGCAGATCGTCACGGAGGTGGTCGGCGCGCTCGAGATCGCCGACGCCACCGTCCGGGTCGGCATCCTGGACCGCATCAGCGAGGTCCTCGGCGGCGTCAACCGTGCCCGCGCCGTCCTCGAGGCCCGCCGCCGCGAGCTGCTCGCCGTCGAGGGCCGGGCCGAGTTCGCCGCCGAGTTCGCGCTGCTCGGCCAGGCGGTCGTCGGCGCGCTCGCGGTCGCCGACACGCCTGAGCGGTGCGACGAGCAGCTGGGCCGGCTCATGCTCCAGCTGGAGCACCTCGAGTCCCGGTTCGGCGAGTTCGACGACTTCCTCGCCCAGCTCGGCGACAAGCGCACCGACGTCTACGAGGCGTTCTCCTCCCGCAAGCAGGCGCTGCTCGACGAGCGGTCCCGCCGCGCCGACCGGCTCGTCCAGTCCGCGGAGCGGATCCTCGGCAGCGTCGAGCGTCGGGTCGCCGCGATGACCTCACCCGGCGACGTCAACACGTACTTCGCGTCCGACCCGATGGTCGCGAAGGTGCGCGGCGTCGCCGGCGAGCTGCGCGAACTGGGCGACCAGGTCCGCGCCGAGGAGCTGGAGGGCCGGATCAAGGCGGCCCGCCTCGACGCCGGCCGGATGCTCCGTGACCGGCTCGACCTGTTCGGCGGCTCGGCGGACCTCATCCGCCTCGGCCGGCACCAGTTCGCCGTCAACACGCAGGCGATCGACCTCACGCTCGTCCCGCACGGTGACGAGCTGGCGTTCACCGTGACGGCGACCGACTTCCGCGCGCCGGTCGACGACCCGGTGGTCACCGCCGCCCGTCCCTTCTGGGGTCAGCTGCTCGTGTCCGAGGCGCCCGACGTGTACCGCGCGGAGCACCTGGCCTGCCTGGTGCTCGACGCCGCAACGGCCGGACAGCCGCTGCCGGACGGGCCGGTCCTCACGCTGGACGGGCTCCACCAGGCCGCGGTCACCGAGGGCAGCCTCCGCGAGCTCGTGCGGCGCGTCGCCGACAGCCGCTACGACGAGGGGTACGAGCGGGGCGTCCACGACCACGACGCGGCCCTCGTCCTCGACGCGCTGCTGCGGCTGCACGCCGGCGCCGGACTGCTGCGCTACCCGGCGGCGGACCGGGCCGCGGCGCAGCTGTTCTGGACGTTCGGCGCCGACGCCGGGGCCAAGGCCGCCTGGACCCGGCGGGCGCGGTCACTCGCCCGGGCGCGGGCCGCGTTCGGCCACTCGGACGCGGTGGGGCAGCTGTGCGCCGAACTGCAGGCGGCGGTGGCCGCGTTCCAGGCGGCGGACGGGTCGACCGGCGTCGCGGGGGAGTACCTGTTCGAGGAGCTCAGCAGCGCGCCGTTCGGGTTCGTCACCAGCGCCGGCGTGCGGACGTTCCTCGACCGGTTCTGGCGCGCCCTCGGCGGCCCGAACGCGAACTCCGCCCGCGAGCTCGCCGAGGACCTGCACGCCCTCGACGGCGATCTCGCCGCGCGCCGCCAGCTCGTCCACGCGTGGCTCGCGTCCTTCGCCGGGTCCGCCGGCACCGGGCCCGGCGACCTGGAGGAGGCGGCCGCGATCGTGCTCTGCGGCGTCGACCTGCCGCGCCACGAGTCGTCCGCCGCGCTCACCGCGACCGTCGAAGGCCTGCTCGGCACCCACCCGCGGATCACCGGCCGCCGGATGGAGCTGCGGCTCGACGAGGTGCTCGCCCGCACCCGCCGGTTCCGCCTCGAGCGGATCCCGGCCTTCCGCGCGTACCAGCGCCGCCGCAACGAGCTGGCCGCCCGCGAACGGGAGCGGCTGCGGCTCGACGAGTACAAGCCGAAGGTGATGAGCGCGTTCGTGCGCAACCGGCTGCTCGACGAGGTGTACCTGCCGCTCATCGGGGACAACCTGGCCCGGCAGCTGGGCGCGGCGGGCGACGCGAAGCGGGCCGACCAGATGGGCCTGCTCCTGCTCATCTCGCCGCCCGGCTACGGCAAGACGACCCTGATGGAATACGTCGCCAGCCGGCTGGGGCTGGTGTTCGTCAAGGTGAACGGCCCGTCGCTCGGGCACCTGGTGACGTCCGTCGACCCGGCGGAGGCGCCGAACGCGACCGCCCGCCAGGAGGTCGAGAAGATCAACTTCGCGCTGGAGATGGGCAACAACGTCCTGCTGTACCTCGACGACATCCAGCACGTGTCGCCCGAACTGCTGCAGAAGTTCATCTCCCTCTGCGACGCCCAGCGCCGCATGGAGGGCGTCTGGAACGGCCGGACCCGCACGTACGACCTGCGCGGCAAGCGGTTCGCCGTGTGCATGGCCGGCAACCCGTACACCGAGTCGGGCCAGCGGTTCCGGATCCCGGACATGCTGGCGAACCGCGCCGACGTGTGGAACCTCGGCGACGTCCTGTCCGGCAAGGAGGAGCTGTTCGCGCTCAGCTACATCGAGAACGCGCTGACCTCCAACCCCGTCCTCGCCCCGCTGTCCACCCGCGACCGCGGCGACGTCGAGCTGCTGGTGCGGCTGGCCCGGGGTGACGACACCGTGCGGCCCGACCAGCTCGCCCACCCGTACTCGGCGGTCGAGGTCGACCAGATGCTGGCCGTGCTCCGCAAGCTGCTGCGGGTGCAGGAGGTGGTGCTGGCGAACAACCGCGCGTACATCGCCTCCGCGGCACAGGCCGACGCGTCCCGCACCGAGCCGCCGTTCCTGCTGCAGGGCTCGTACCGCAACATGAACAAGCTCGCCGAGCGGGTCGTGCCGGTCATGAACGACGCGGAGCTGGAGGTCGCCATCCACGACCACTACCTCGGTGAGGCGCAGACGCTCACCGCCGGCGCCGAGGCGAACCTGCTCAAGCTGGCCGAGCTGCGGGGCCGGATGACACCTGAGCAGGCGGCGCGCTGGGCCGAGGTCAAGGCCGCGTACCTGCGGGCGCAGGCGCTCGGCGGAGACGAGGACGATCCGGTGAGCCGCGCGGTAGGCGCGGTCGGGCTGCTCGCGGACCGGGTCGCCGCGGTGGAGGCGGCGATCGACCGGGCGTCCGCCGCGCCGCGGGGCTGAGCGCCGGGAAACCTTCATCGCACCGGGGTGCCGCGGGCGGCCTGGCCGGCACCCCGGTTCCCAGTAGAGTCGGCGCGTGGCAGCCGAAACGATCGCCATCGCCGACCGCGCCCGGGACGTCCTCACCCGATTCGGTCCGCAGCCACCCGAGCGCACGATGGACCGGGCCGAGCGGATCGCCTGGGCGGTGGCCCGGTTCGACGGCGGCGACCACGACGGCGCGGCCGAGGAGCTGACGGCCCTCCTCGAGGGCTGGTTGCCGGAGCCGTTCGCCACGGCGGCGCCCCGCATCCTCACCGGCGAGCGTGCCGTGAAGTTCGTGACCGCCGCGCTCAGCGGCGACCACCCCTACCGACCGTTCGTCAGCGGGCGCAACACCCCTGAGTACGCGGTCGCCGGGACACTGGCGCGGCTCGTGGCCGGCCACCCGGACGCGGAGGATGCTCTGCTCCGGACGGTCCTGGTGGTGCGGCCCGGCGAGCACCTGTCGGCGCACCTGCGGGTCGCGCGGGTCTCGGCGGTGTTCGCGGCGCTGGCCGAGGCACACGCCGGGGAGCCCGAGCTCCTCGACGGCTGGGCGGCCCTGCTCGACGAGAAGGACCGGCCCCGTCTCGCCGCGGCGGCCGCGCTGCTGGGGCCGCTCGGCCTCGCCGAGACCGACCGGCGCTGCGGCACCGTCGAGGACGTCGACGGCGAGCGGCTCGTCGTCGCGTTCGCCGGGGCGGACCGGTTCGACGACGCACTCGCGCTCGCGACCCGGCTCGGCCCGAGCGAGCAGCAGCGCTCACTGCTGGCGCTGGCGACGCCCGGGCTGCCGGCGGCGAGCGCCAAGGCGCTCGTGGCCGCGTTCCGCAAGTGCCCGAAGCGCAGCCGCGAGCGTGACGACCAGATGGTGTACCAGCACCGGCTCGCCCGGCTGTTCCTGGCGCTGGACCGGTTCGACGACGCCCTCGCCGTCCTGGGCCGGATGCGGGACTGCCGCATCTCCGGCTACGGGCCGGGCCCGCTCGCCCGCGAGGTGCTGCGGTGGCTCGACGGCAGGCGTGCGGAGGCGACTCCGGAGCGGCTCCGCGCCGTGCTGGACGTGCTGGCCGGCGACCGCGTCATCCCGCAGGAACTGGCCGCGGTCGTCGCCGACGCGGTTCCGCTCGCGCACGCCCTGGCCGACGAGCCGCTGCGCGCCGAGATCGTCGAGGTGCGCGTGCCGCGGCTACGGGCCCGCCTGCGCGTCCTGCGGTGGTGGCAGCTGGCCGACGTCGGCCTCGCCACCGTGCTCGTCGACGCCGGCGACCGCACCGCGGCCGACCGGCTGTTCGCGGAGGTGGCCGGCGGCCGGCCCGGGCCGCAGCTGAGCCGGCTGCTGGCCCGCCTCGCCGTCCGCACCGGCCTGCCGGCCCGGGACCGTGACCTGTTCGCCGGCCTGCTGACCGGCGTGTTCGCGGAAGGGTGCTGGAGCGTCGACGCGGTGCTGCCGGTGCTCGACGCCGAGGCTCTTGCGGCGGTACCGGCAGTGGCTGCCGCCAGGGACGGCGGCGGCCACGACCGCGTGGTCGTCGCTGTGGCCCGCTTCGCCGAGCAGGCCGGCGATCTGGACCTGCTCGGCGCCATGCTCGGCGCGGTGCCGGACGCCGAGATGGCCGGCCGTGCCGCGATGGCGCTGGGCCGCCTGGCCGCACCTGGCGGTCGAGATCGTGGACCTGCGCAACCCCTGAGTGGCCGGGTGTTGTAGCGATGGGCGTCGTTGGGTCTTCACAACAGCGGGGGGAGTCTGCTTAACTGTCCGCACCTCGGTGAGAGAGCGCTCTCTCGCGTGATCAACTGAGGTGGGAGGGAGGCGACCGCACGCACATACCCTTCGATTCCGGCTGGTCGTCGCCGCCATCGGCGATCGGTTCGGTTGCGGATGCCAGTCCGCAGCACCCCGCGGCCTTCGGCGAGGCGCGGAGTGTCAGAACACCCCCGCCGCACGGCATCGACGCCCGTGCGGACACACCCCCACACCTGCCGCAGTGCCCGTCCGGTGCCCGATGGGCGGGACGAACGCGCTCGCGGTCCAGACGTGATCGGCGCACGTCTTTCGGTGACCTTCTACGAGAGGTACTCATCCGATCATGTTTCGCAGAGTGCTGCTCTGCGTCGCCATCGTGCTGGCCGGGGTCGGCGTCAACATCGCCCCGGCTTTCGCCGCCGACTTCTCGGTGCTGATCTTCAGCAAGACCGCGGGGTTCCGGCACGACTCGATCCCGGCGGGCATCGCCGCGATCCAGCAGCTCGGCACGCAGAACAACTTCACGGTCGAGGCGACCGAGGACGCCGGCCAGTTCACTGACGCCAACCTGGCGAGGTTCAAAGCGGTGATCTGGCTGTCCACCACCGGTGACGTGCTCGACACGACCCAGCAGGCCGCGTTCGAGCGCTACATTCGGGCCGGTGGCGGATACGTCGGCATCCACGCCGCCTCCGACACCGAGTACGACTGGGCCTGGTACGGCAGCCTCGTTGGCGCGTACTTCTCCAACCACCCGGCGATCCAGCCGGCCACGGTCCGCATCGAGGACACGGTCCACCCGTCCACGGCCGGCCTGCCGGCGAACTGGAACCGGACCGACGAGTGGTACAGCTTCCGTACCAACCCGCGCTCTTCGGTGCACGTGCTGGCCAACGTCAACGAGTCGACCTACACCGGCGGCAGCATGGGCGCCGACCACCCGATCTCCTGGTGCCGCGCCTACGACGGCGGACGCTCGTGGTACTCGGGCCTCGGACACACCATCGAGAGCTACAGCGAGGCCAACTTCCGCACCCACCTGCTCGGCGGCATCCGGTACGCGGCCCAGGGCACCGGCAACTGCTCGGTCGGGTCCAACCCGCCGGCCGGTGGCACGTTCACGCAGGTGACCCTCGCGAAGGGCGTCGCGGAGGTCGGTGAGCCGATGGGGCTGGCCGTCCTGCCGAACCGCGGCGTGCTGCACACCTCCCGCGACGGCACCATCCGGTACACCGACGTCAACGGCAACACGAAGGTCGCCCTGACGCTGCAGGTCTACACCCACGACGAGGAGGGTCTGCAGAGCATCAAGGCCGACCCGAACTTCGCCACGAACCGGTGGGTGTACGTCTACTACGCGCCCCCGCTCAGCACGCCGGGCGGCGACGCCCCGGCCAACGGCACGGCGGCGCAGTTCGCCCCGTTCAACGGCTCCAACAAGCTGGCCCGGTTCACCGTGCGGGACGACTACACGATCGACCCGGCCTCGCAGGTGACGATCCTCGACGTGCCGACCAGCCGTGGCCTGTGCTGCCACGTCGGTGGTGACATCGACTTCGACGCGGCCGGCAACCTCTACCTGTCCACCGGTGACGACACCAACCCGTTCGACTCGGCCGGTTCCGCGCCGATCGACGAGCGGCCCGACCGCAACCCGGCGTTCGACGCGCAGCGCACCTCGGCCAACAGCAACGACCTGCGCGGCAAGGTGCTGCGGATCAAGCCGGGGGCGACGGGTGGCTACACCATCCCGGCCGGCAACATGTTCGCCCCGGGCACGGCGAAGACCAGGCCCGAGATCTACGCCATGGGCTTCCGCAACCCGTTCCGGATGAGCGTGGACAAGGCCACCGGGGTCGTCTACCTCGGTGACTACGGCCCCGACGCCGGCACCGCCGACCCGCAGCGCGGTCCCGCGGGCACGGTCTCGTTCGAGCGGATCACCCAGCCGGGCTTCTTCGGCTGGCCGTACTGCTCCAACTACAACACTCCCTACCAGGAGTTCACGTTCCCCAACGGGCCGTCGGCCGGACCGTTCAACTGTGCCGGTGGGCCGACGAACAACTCGCCGAACAACACGGGTATCACCACCCTCCCGCCGTCCCAGGTCGCCTGGCTGCCGTACGGTGGCGCGGGGCCCTCGCGTCCCGAGTTGGGCGGGGGCGGGCCGATGGGGGGTCCGGTCTACAACTTCAACCCGGCGCTGGTTTCCGATGTGAAGTTCCCGTCCTCCTACAACGGGAAGGTCTTCCTCGGCGAGTTCACCAGTCGCTGGATCAAGACGGTCACCCTGACGGGTACCGGCGCGGCCGGCGCGATCGAGCCGTTCCCGTGGTCCGGAACCCAGATCATGGACCTGGAGTTCGGGCCGGACGGCGCCCTGTACGTGCTCGACTACGGCACCACCTGGTTCGGCGGTGACGCCAACTCGGCCCTCTACCGCATCGAGTACAACAACGGCGGCAACCGGGCACCGATCGCCCAGATCGGCGCCACCCCGCTGACCGGCGCGGCGCCGCTGACCGTGCAGTTCAGCTCGGCCGGCAGCAACGACCCGGACGGCGACCCGATCACGTACGCCTGGGACTTCACCACCGACGGCACCACCGACTCCACGGCGGCCAACCCGACGTTCACGTACACCGCGAACGGCGAGTACACCGCGACGCTGACGGTGCGGGACAGTGGCGGCAGGATCTCAACGGCCAGTACCGTCATCGGGGTCGGCCGGCCAACGGTCCAGCTCATCACCCCGGCCGACGGATCGGTGTTCCAGTTCGGCGACCTGGTGCCGTTCCAGGTGCAGGTCACCGATCCGAACGGGGGGACCGTCGACTGCAACCGGGTGACGGTCAGCTACATCCTCGGCCACGACAGCCACGGTCACCCGATCACCAGCAAGAACGGCTGCAGCGGGACGATCCAGACCACCGTGGACGGTGAGCACGACGCGTCCGCGAACATCTTCGGGGTGATCAACGCGCAGTACACGCCGGTCAGCGGGACCGCGGTCCAGGACCAGCACGTGCTGCAACCGCGGACCCGGCAGGCCGAGCACTACGGGACGATGAACGGCGTCCAGCTCGCCGCCAAGCCGAGCGCCCACGGCGGCAACGCCGTCGGCTACATCGAGAACGGCGACTGGATCTCGTTCACGCCGTACAACCTGGCCGGCGTCACCGGCTTCTCCGCGCGGGTCGCCTCCGCCGGCATCGGCGGGACGATCACGGTGCGCGCCGACTCGCCGACCGGTCCGGCCGTGGCGACGGTACAGGTCAACCCGACCGGCGGCTGGGAGACGTGGGCCGACGTCACCGGCACGGTGAACCCGCCGTCCGGCACGCACCAGCTGTACCTGGTGTTCACCGGCGGTGCCACCGGTTCGCTGTTCGACATCGACGACTTCACGTTCACCTCCGGCAGCACCCCGCCGCCGGTGTCGGGGAATCTGGCGTTGAACCGTCCGGTGACGGCGTCGAGCACCGAGTCCGCTGCGTATCCGGCGTTGGCCGCGGTGGACGGGTCGCTGACGACCCGGTGGGCGAGTGCGTTCTCCGATCCGCAGTGGATTCAGGTCGACCTGGGTCAGTCGTACGCGATCAACCGGGTGAAGCTGACCTGGGAGGCGGCGTACGGGTCCGGGTATCAGATCCAGACGTCGGCGAACGGTACGACGTGGACGACGGTGCGGACGGTGACCGGTGGTGACGGCGGGGTGGACGACAACACCGCCCTGAACGCCACGGGCCGGTATGTCCGGATCAACGGCACGGCCCGTGCCACCGCATGGGGCTACTCACTGTTCGAGTTCGAGGTCTACAGCTGACGAGCCCGTCCCGCTCACAGCCGGGTGCGGGGGACCAGGTGGTCCCTCGCACCCGGCGTCGTCAGGCGCGCGATGGGGCGGGTATGCGGGGCTGCGACGGTGGCCGCCAGGACCCCCGCGGGTCATGCGCTCAGCATGCTGCGGGCCTGGCCGAGGCCGCCGACCGTCTCGCGCAGTGCCACGACGATCGAGGTCTCCAGCTCCGGCCGGAGCCGGGCCACCGGCAGCGAGATGCTCACCGCGTCGACCGCGGGGCTCGCCAGCGGCACGGCCATCGCGAAGCACAGGATGCCCTCGGCGTTCTCCTCGCGGTCGACGGCGTATCCGGCCGCGCGCACCTCGGCGAGGCCGGCGTGGAAGGCGCGGCGCTCGGTGACCGTGTGCGGGGTGAGGTGCGGCAGCGGCCAGCTCAGCATGCGGTCGGCCTCCGGGTCCGGGTGCTCGGCGAGCAGCGCCTTGCCCAGCGCCGTGGCGTGCGCCGGCAGGCGGCGGCCGATGGCGCTGTAGAGGCGCAGGGGGTGCACCGACTCGCGCTTGGCGAGGTACACGACCTGGTCGCCGTCGAGCCGGCCGAGGTGGACGGTCTCGCCGAACCGGCGGGACAGTTCGTCGAGGACGCCGGAGAGCAGGCCGACGGTGTCGTCGCCGTCGAGGTAGGCGGCGCCGACCCGCAGGGCCCGCATGCCGAGGCGGAAACGTGTGCCGGTCTCGTCGGCCCGCACCCAGCCGCGGCTCGTCAGCGTGCGCAGGAGCCCGTGCAGGCTGCTCTTCGGGATCTCGAGCGCACGGGCGAGGTCGACCAGGGTCCACGGGTGGGGCTGGTCGGCGAGCAGTTCAAGCAGGTCGAGCGTGCGCCCGGCCGATTTGACGGGCTGGAAGTCCTCTGGCGCGGTGGGCACGCGGGCAACTCTAGCGAACGCCTGCGGCCTCCAGTATGGTCACGTACGTGACTGATGTTCAGAATAGTGAACAGCCTGCGATCGGCCGGGTGCTGCCTGTCGTGGTCCTCGAGGACGCCCGGCACGCCGGCGCTCTCGGCGACGCCCTGGTCAAGGGCGGGCTCGCCGCGGCGGAGGTGACCCTGCGCACCGCTGCCGGGCTCGACGCCATCAAGACGCTCGCCGCGCGGGACGACCTCGTCGTCGGCGCCGGCACGGTGCTGAGCGCCGGCCAGGCCGAGCAGGCCCTCGCGGCCGGTGCCCGGTTCGTCGTGACGCCGGGCTTCGCGCCGGCCGTGGTCCGGGTGTGCCAGGACGCCGGTGTCCCGGTGTTCCCGGGTGCCGCCACCGCCACCGAGATCCAGATGGCCCTCGACGCGGGCCTGGAGATCGTCAAGTTCTTCCCGGCGCAGCAGCTCGGCGGGGCCGAGATGATCAAGGCGCTGGCGGCGCCGTTCCGCGGGGTGCGGTTCATTCCGACGGGCGGCATCACGCCCGCCGTGATGCCGGAGTATCTCGCCGTCCCGGCCGTGCTGGCGGTCGGCGCGAGCTGGATCGTCGCGGCCGACCTCATCGCCGGCGAGCGCTGGGACGAGGTCACCGCCCGTACCGCGGCGGCCGTGGCGGCTGCGGGAGGTGCGGCATGAGCGTCGTCGCGCCACGGCCGAAGGACGACTGCCGTTTCGACCTGGTCTCGCTCGGCGAGATCATGCTGCGGCTCGATCCCGGCGAGGGCCGGGTCCGCACCGCACGCGAGTTCCGGGCCTGGGAGGGCGGCGGGGAGTACAACGTCGCGCGCGGCCTGCGGCGCTGCTTCGGGCTGCGGACCGCGGTCGTCACCGCGTTCGCGGACAACGAGGTCGGCCGGCTGCTCGAGGACCTCGTCCTGCAGGGCGGTGTCGACACGAGGTTCATCACCTGGATGCCGTACGACGGGATCGGCCGGAGCGTTCGCAACGGCCTGAACTTCACCGAGCGCGGCTTCGGCGTGCGCGGCGCCGTCGGCACCTCGGACCGCGGCCACACCGCGGCCAGCCGGCTCAAGCCGGACGACGTCGACTGGGACCACCTCTTCGGCACGCTGGGCGTGCGATGGCTGCACACCGGCGGCATCTACGCGGCGCTGTCGGAGACGGCCGCGCAGACGGCCGAGGCCGCGATGACCGCCGCCCGCAAGCACGGCACGCTCGTGTCGTACGACCTGAACTACCGGCCCAGCCTGTGGAAGGCCGTCGGCGGCCAGGAGCGTGCGCGCGAGGTCAACCGCCGGCTCGCCCGCCTCGTCGACGTGATGATCGGCAACGAGGAGGACTTCACCGCCTGCCTCGGCTTCGAGGTGCCGGACACCGACATCCACAGCGGGGCGTTGGACTCGGGCAACTTCAAGGCGATGATCGAGGCGGTCGTCCAGGAGTACCCCAACTTCAAGGTCGTCGCGACCACCCTCCGCGGCGTGCACAGCGCGACCGTGAACGACTGGGGCGCCGTGGCGTGGGGCGGCGGCGCGTTCGCCGAGGCGACCCACCGGCCCGGCCTGGAGATCCTCGACCGGGTCGGCGGCGGCGACAGCTTCGCGTCGGGACTGATCTACGGCCTGCTGGAGCGCGACGGCGACCTGGCGCTGGCCGTGGAGTACGGCGCGGCGCACGGCGCGCTGGCGATGACCACGCCGGGCGACACGTCGATGGCCAGCCTCACCGAGGTGGAGGCGCTGATGCGGGGGGCCGGCGCGCGCGTGCAGCGCTGACCGCAGGCGCTGCCGCGGGGCGTGCCCACGCACGCCCCGCGGCGCCCGTATACGGTACGTCCGGTGAGACGGCTACACGTGGGATGCGCGATGTGGACACTCAAGGCGTGGCAGGGACGCTTCATGGCGCACCCGCTGCCGGCCCACGAGCGGCTGCGATCGTACGCCGGCTGGTGCAACGCGGTCGAGGGCAACACCACGTTCTACGCGACGCCGGCCCGCGACACCGTGGCCTCGTGGGCGCAGCAGACCGACCCCGACTTCCGGTTCGTGGTCAAGCTGCCGAAGGTCGTCACCCACGAGCACCGTCTCGCCGGTGCCGACGCGGAGTTGCGGGCCTTCCTGGACGCGATCGAGCCGCTCGGCCCGCGCGCCCACGCGCTCTGGATCCAGCTGCCCGGGTCGTTCGCCCCTGCCGACGTCCCGGTGCTCGCCCGCTTCCTGGGCCGGCTGCCCACGTCGTACCGCTACGCCGTGGAGGTGCGCCACCCGGCCTTCTTCACCGACCCGCACTCGACCCGGCTGCTCGAAGGCGTGCTCGCGACCGTGGCCGCGGAATGGGTCCCGTTCGACACGACCGCGTTTTTCCGGAGCCCGCCGACCAGCGACGCGGAGCGGGACGCCTGGACGAAGAAGCCGCGCACACCGCTGCGACCGGTCGCGCTGACGGACCGGCCGATCGTTCGGTACCTCGGCCGCGACGCCACCGAGATGACGGTCGAGGGCTGGCAGGGCTGGGTCGACGTGGTCGCCGGCTGGCTGCGCGAGGGCCGCTCGCCGACGATGTTCGTCCACACCCCGGACAACGCCGACGCGCCCCTGCTGGCCCGCCGTTTCCACGACGAGGTACGCGCCAGGGTGCCCGACCTCGAGCCGCTGCCCGAGCCGGAGCCGGTCGAGCCCCTGACCCTCTTCTGACCGTGCTCCAGAGGGCCGGGGTCAGCCCGGCCGGACAGTCGCGGCGTCGATCAGGGCCACCAGGCCGGTCCAGTCCTCCACCAGCCGGACCTGGTCGATCTGGGCCAGCCGGCGGCGGGCGCCGCGGCTGGTGACGTCCGCGAGATGCTTGCGCAGGATGGCGTCGACCCGGTCGATCGTGGAGTGCTCGCCGATCAGGTCGTCCGCGCCGGCCAGGCCGAGGAACACGGCGAGTTGTGCGCACAGGTCCCGGCAGCGGCAGACGAAGCTGGGCAGCCACCGGTCCGGCGGGCCGCTCAGGTGCTCGACGACCAGATCGAGGTTGTACCGCTGGTCGTCGGAGCCGACGGCGCGGACCTGCCGCGGCGGTGTCGCGATGAGCGGATCGGAGGCGTCGCGGGCCGCGTATCGGGCCAGCGCCATCGTGTCGGGGAAGACGAGCAGGCGGCCTTCCTCGTCGGTCGGGAAGACGTGCTCGACCACACCGTAGCCGCCGTGGAGCTGGCCGCGCAGGGTCACGCCCTCGTGCTGCGGGGTGGTGAGCTCGAGCAGCTCGACGATGGTGAGGGCGACCCCGGTCTGCCGTGACGCCGCGACCGGCGGCGGCCGATGCGGCGCCGTCGGCTGGACCGGCTGCCACGGACCGGCCGGCGGGGGCGCCGCCGGCTGCCAGGCACCGGCCGGGACAGGCTGGGCCGGGACGGGCTGGGCCGGGACGGGCTGGGGAGGCGCCGGCTGCCACGGACCGTGCGGCGCGGGCTGAGGAACCGCGGGCGGCGCCACCGGGTGCCACATCCCCGGCGGTGAGGCCGGCGCCGGCATCGGTGCGGGATACAGCTCGCCCGAACGCTCGCCGCCCGAGAGCGGCACCGGGCCTGTCCACTCGGCGGGTGGCCCCGCGGGACCCGGCCGGCCGGTCACCATCGGGTCGAGGCTGCCCGCGGCCACGACCAGCTCCGGCTGGTCGATGATCGTCGGCGGGATGTTCAGCGCGCGGTGCAGCATCGTCGCGACCAGCGGCATCCGGGTCGCCCCGCCGACCAGGATGACGGCGCCGAGCGGGCGCAGCGGCACCGGGCAGGCTGCCAGCGTGGCGCCGATCGCGTTGACGGTCCGCTGGATCAGCGGCGCAGCGAGCTGCTCAAGCTCGTCGCGGGTCAGGATCTGGTCGGTGTCGAGCAGCGGCAGGTACAGGGTGGCCGAGCTCGTCCGGGAGAGCATCTCCTTCGCGTTGCGGACGTCCTCCCACAGCTGCCGCCGGGCGGCCCGGTCGGCGACGGTGGCGGGGTTGTCGAGCCGTGCCCACAGCTCGGGCGTGCCGGACCGGCTGCGCAGCAGGCCGACGATCGCGGCGTCGACGTCCTGGCCGCCGGTGTCGTCCAGCCCGGCGCTGCACAGCACCTCCATCCGTGCCGTCGCCGAGCCGGGGGAGTGCCGGACGACGGCGACGTCGAAGGTGCCGGCGCCCAGGTCGTACACGAGCAGGTCGGCCGGCTCGGCGCCGTGGCGGCGCAGGTGGAACGCGGCGGCGGCGACCGGCTCGGGGACCAGTCGCACGGCGCCGAGTCCGGCGCCGGCCGCGGCCCGTTGCAGGGTGGCCCGCCGGGCGGAGCCCCAGGCGGCCGGATGGGTGACGGTGCTGCTGGTGATCGCCGCGCTGCCGATGCGCCGCGCCTCGGCCGCGACCCGTCGCAGCAGCGCGCCGAGCAGCGACTCCACGGCCACCTCGGCGCCGAGGAAGACGGTGCCGTCGTCGATGCGCCGCTTCGGGTTACCCTCGAAGCGCTCCGGCCGGGCGCGCGCGGCGTGCAGCGCGTCTCGCCCGACGAGCAGCTCACCGCCGGGGTCGGCGTAGACGGCGGACGGCAGCAGCGGCGCGCCGTCGAAGAGGACCGGCTCGGCCGTGCCGTCGTCGCGGCGCAGAAACGCGACCGTGCTGGAAGTCCCCAGGTCGACGCCCAATTCCACCGCGTCCATCGAAGCCGTGCGGGCGAACCGTGTCAAGCGGGCGCGTCCGGTTCCTGCCCGCGCGGGGCCGCAGTGCCGCACCGCAGTGCCGCGCGGGGGTTGCGGTGCCGCGCCGTAGTGCCGCGCGGGGGTTGCGGTGCCGCGCCGTAGTGCCGCGCGGGGGTTGCGGTGCCGGGCCGCAGAGTCGGGCTACGGCGTCCGTGGCCCCACGGTGCGGGGTGGCCGTGCTCCGCGATTGGCTTGACCCGGGTTGCTTGATCATCGGAAACATCTGGCTGTCCTGGAGCCTGTTGCGTAATTCGCTGGGACAGTGTTGGCGGCCCAACTACGCGCCGATCTTGGAGTTGTGGCGCCATGAACCTCCGAATTTGTCCGGGTTTGTCAAGGGCCACAACTCCAAGATCGGCGCGGTTGTCGGGGTTGACGCGCGAGGGATCCGAATTGCACAACAGGCTCCCAGGCAGCCCGAAGTTTCCCTTGATCTACGAACCTCGGCCGCACCACCCGGCCAGGCCCAACCGCCGCACTCGTGATCGCGAACTTGCCGCGATCACGGCCACAAGCCGGCCGGAACCCACGACAGCAACCCCCAATCGCTCATGATCGCGGAGGCTCCGTGCTGCTCCAGCAACACCAAGCCTCCGCGACCCCTTGGTCCCCACACAGCCTTAATCCCCAATGAGCGGAATGTCGTGTGGAGGGGGTATCCCGTCCGCGGGTCCATCGTGGATGTGTCCATCACGATGGGGCTCGCTGGGTGGCCGCCGGGCCGTGGGTGTGCGGGTGTCGCGATGGCGGCCACGGTGATCCGTCGCACCGCCCGCGCCGGACCGTGGAGCCTCTTCAGGCGCCGAGCTGGTCGCGCAGCATGTCGCCCCAGCCGGCCTGGACCATGCTCTTGAAGCGCCACCGGCCGCCGGTCTTGGCCATGACGTCGACGTAGCGCATGTGCTGCGCCTGATCGCCGAGGGTCATTGTGGTGTCGGTGACGACCACGGCCAGGTCGGGGCCGAGGAACACCGGCCGCCGGTGGTTCTCCAGCTTCGGCGTGGCCGGGTCGCCGTCGCCGACGGCCATGCCCATCGCCTGGACGAACGTCGCACGGTCCCATTCCTGGGTGACGCACTCGCCGGCCGAGTCGTTCGTCATCACCACGAGCGGGAACAGCGCCATGTCGGCCATCTCCGCCACACGACCGTGCTCGACGTGGGCGTCGTATTCGGCGAACCACGCCAGGAGGAGTTGTACCTCTTCCTCGCTGGGCGTGAATCCGGCGGCCGTATACGGACTCTGCTCGGTCATGGGTCTCCTTCGAGCCGACATTACTCTCTACGCTGTAGAGTATAACAGCTCGGACGGGGTTCGCCGGTGCTGATGGATCCGGACCGGCGGGCACTGGCCGCTGGACAACCTCGCGCGGATCGGGCAGTGGCCGGTGCTCGTCGCGGACCACTTCGCCGAGCTGGGCGCGCCGGGGCCGGGCGACGCGCGGCTCTCCGTGGACGAACTGCTGCGCCACGCGGTGCTGCGGATCATCCCCGACGAATACCTGCCGTCCCATGTGCGCGGGTCGTTCCGGGTCGCCGACGGGCTGCTGGAGTGCGTGGCCTGGACCGGCCGAGCTCGGTACGGCTGCTCGACAACCAGGACGTCGCCCGGGCCGGGCTCGTCGAGCTCCGCGCGGCCGGCCGGGCGAACCTCGTCCCCGCCACCACTTGGCGTTCCACCCGGTCGGCTCGCGCCGTCAGGAAGTGGGGGAGCGGGTGGCGCGATACCCGACGGTACCGCGCCGCACCCCTGGTTGAGGATGTGGTTGTGTCGCTACGGGATGTGATGTCGACGGCGGCTGTACAAGCCGGCGACGATCCACACGCCCGCGGCGGCGAGAACGACCTGGATGAGCAGTTCGAGCCAGTCCACACCGGGCGTGTTGGCCCAGCCCACCGCGCGGGCGATGGCGGTGCCGATCAGCGCGGCGATGATGCCGATGGCGATCGTCAGCCAGATCGGGATGGACTGTTTGCCAGGGACGACGAGCCGTCCGAGCGCGCCGATGATCACGCCGACGATGAGCGCGGAGATGATGCCACTGATGGTCATCTGACGCCTCCAACCTAGGGAAGCCGCTGTGTGCGTAGCTGCCCGTTCCGGCCGTCCGCAAACGGGCCGGGATCAGCTCGTGCCGCTCGGCATCCCCGTGGGGGTCGAGGACGTGCTCGCGTGCAGGACCGCCAGCATGAGCTGCCGGTTGTACCGCATCACCGGGCACTGACCGGTGAAGAGCCCGGGTGACGTCCATGAGGAGGTTCAGCACCGTGGCCGGATGCTCGGTGGCGGCCGTCTGTCCAGCGGGGCCGGGCCCGAACGCGGCCGCCGGAGAGTTTCGGCGGCCGCAGGCACTCCGCCGCATGGCGATCCGGAGGGATCAGGGCGGCGGTGAGGCCGGCCGCCGCCAGGGCGTCGGACCGCACGACGGTCGCGCCGGCCCGGGCCGCCTGCCGCAGGCACTCGGCGAGCGGTGCGCCGTCGAGGTGGGCGGCGAGGAATCCGGCGAAGAACGTGTCACCCGTGCCGTTGGTGTCCAGGACCTCGTCCACCGGGCCGCCGGGACGTGGTCGAGCTGCCGGCTGCCCCGCTCCAGCGCCACCGCGCCGTGCGTGCAGACCGCCGGGCGGGTGCCGGTGGCGATCCGCTCCCGCAGGAGCGCCTCGGGATCGGGCAGGCGTTCACCGCTGAGGAACAGGACGCCGGCCGCCTCCAGGAGAACTCGCCGGTGCCGTAGTCGTGCAGGTCGCACCGCATGGGCATATCCGGCCGGACCGGCGGCGGCGCACACGATCACCACCGCGTCGGCACGCGGCCGGCGCTCAGGTCTCGGTGGCCGGGGTGGCCGGCAGCAGCACGGTCGTCAGGATCCGGCGGCGCCGGCCGGCGGCCGGTTCGGCGTCGATCCACGGGCGGACGGCCCGGTTGATCGCCGCGACGATCTCGGTGAGCTCCTCGTCGGTGGCGTAGAAGCCGGCCTGCCGGTAGCCGGCGATGTCCCGGAGCAGGTCGCCGCCGCCGGCGGCGAGGTAGCGGTCGAAGTCGGCCAGCAGGCCGGCGACGAACGCCATGAAGGCGGCCCGGTGCTCGTCGGCGGACATGCCGGCGAGCTCGTCCGGTGTGACCGAGGCGTGCTCGGCCCGCAGCCGGTAGGTGCGCTCGACGGTGCCCCGCACCTTCCGCTCGGCCGTCACCTCGAGCACACCGCCGTCGACGAGGGCGGCGATCTGCCGGTACAGCGTCGCGGGCGGCACGTCGGTCAGCTGCCGCCGCAGGTCGGCGGTGGTGAGCTGCCGCTCGCCGAGAAACGACTGCACGATTCTCAGCCGCAGCGGATGCAGCAGCAGGTCGGCACTGCTCGTCGCCATGCTCACATCCTCTCGAACGATCTCGTGTTTGATATTAATATCAAGCCTGATAATAATGGTACTTGCGACATGGTCCGATCAGGAGGTCATCATGGGCACCGTCACGCTCGACGCCGACCGTCTCCGGGTCCGCCTCAGCGTCGCCGAGAAGGTCGGCGGCCTGCACGGCGACCTCGACATCCCCCGCGACGCCATCGTGTCGGCCGAGGTCGTCGAGGACGGTCTCGCGGCGGTCAAGGGCCTGCGCGCACCGGGGCTGGCGGTGCCGGGCGTCACCAAGATCGGCACCTGGCTCGGCCGCGGCTCCCGCCGGTTCGCCGTCGTGCGGCGCGGCCTGCCGGCCCTGCGGATCACGCTGCGGGGGCAGCGTTACGACACCGTCGTCGTCTCCACGCCCGACGCGGCGGCGCTCGCCGGCGCGCTGCGCAGGTCGTGACCGGCCCGCCACGACCGACACCACGATCACCTTCGGCTCCGCGGGCCTGACGCTCGCCGGCACGTTCACCCGTCCCGCCGGCGACGGACGGCCGCCCGCCGCGCTGATCATCAACGGCAGCGGGCCGCTCGACCGCGACGGCAACCACCGCCGCCTGCGCCTGGACATCTCCCGCCAACTGGCGGAGGCGCTGCGGGGCGCGGGCATCGCCAGCTTGCGGTACGACAAACGCGGCGTCGGCGCCAGTCAGGGGACGTTCCTCGCCGCGGGCATGCACGACAACGTCGACGACGCGCGGGCGGCCCTCGATGCGCTGCGCGCACGGCCGGACGTCGACCCCGGGCGGGTCTTCGTCATCGGCCACAGCGAGGGCGCGATCCTGACCGTCGCGCTCCTGGCCGGCACGGCACCGGCCGCCGGTGCCGTGCTCCTGTCGCCGACCGCCCGCACCGGCGAGGAGGTGCTGCGCTGGCAGGCGCACCGGGTGGCCGGCGACCTGCCGGCGCCGGTGCGGGCCGTGCTGCGGCTGCTGCGCGTCGACATCGTCGCCAAGGTGTCCCGCAACCACGACAAGCTCCGCGCGACCGGCACCGACACCGTCCGCCTCGGCGGCGTCCGGGTGAACGCCCGCTGGTTGCGCGAGTTCATGGCCTACGACCCCCGGCTCGACCTCGTCCGGCTGGACGTGCTGGTGCTGGCCGTCGGCGGCGGCAAGGACATCCAGTCGCCCCCGGAGGACCTGACGGTGATCGGCTGGCTGAGCACCCGGCCGGCGCCGGAGCCGCGGCGATAGGCAGGCGGGCCCGCTCGTGTCCGTCGAACGGGTGATGCTTTCCGGGTGGGAAGATGCATAGGCTGTGCGGCGGGTTCCGAGCCGTGGCCCGGGATGCGCGTCCTCGGTGGTTGGGGCAGGCTGGTTGTGGTGAAGACTTCGCGCCTCGCGTTCAACGGTGAGGTGGACGACGCGATCATCGCTGTCGGGCTGCACGGGCGATGGAACCGCGCGCTTCGCCTGGACCTGGCCGCCGGCCTGCGGAAATGCTTCGCCGAACAGCCGCGTGCGGTGCTGGTCGACCTCGCCGATCTGGACGACCCCGCCGCGCAATGCGTGTCCACCCTCCTGGCCGGATACCACGCCGCGGCCGCCGCCGACCCTCCGGTGCCGTTGCTGGTGTGCGCGCCCGGGGCGGCTGTGCGGGAGCGGCTCGTCGCCACCGGTGTGGACCGGTCTATCGGCGTCCACGACACCGTCGACGCCGCCCGGGCGGCCGTCCGCGCCGGTGTGCCCATGCCGACGGTCCGCCGGATCGAGCTGCCCGGCGACTACATGTCGGCGGCCATCGCCCGTGACGTGACCGGCCAGGTGTGCATCGAGTGGAGCCTCGGCCACCTGCTGCACCCGGCACGACTGATCATCTCGGAGCTTGTGACCAACGCCATCGAGCACTCCGGCGGACCGTTCACGGTGCGCCTCTCGCTCCGCGGGCGGCTGCTGCACCTCGCCGTCCAGGACCGCAACCCGGCGCTGCCGTTCATGATCGATCCCGCCGGGCATGCTCCCGACGCCCGCCGGCCGCTCGACGAACGTGGCCTCGGCCTGCGCATCGTCGCGACGGAGGCCACCGCCTGGGGAGCGATGCCCTGCCGCTTCGGCAAGACGGTGTGGGCGACACTGCGGGCCTTGCCGCTGCCCGCCTGATCCGGCTCACCGCCCGCCGACGGGCAGGACCAGGTCGGTCGCGATGCCGAAGTGATCGGAGAGGTACGAGCGCCGGCCGTCGGCCAGCGGCACCTCGTCCTGGAACACCAGCCGTGCCCGGCCGTCCAGTTCGCGGCCCGGTGCCGGCCGCACGAGCACGTGGTCGAACGCGGGCGGCGCCGGGAACTGCGGCGTCGGCCGGTAGGTCGGGCCGGTGTCGCCTGCCATGAGGTCGCGCAACCCGGCCGCCGCGACGAACTCGGCGAGCACCGGGGAGTCGCGTGGCACGTTGAAGTCGCCGGTGGCGACCACCGGCAGCGCGGGATCGACGCCGCCGAGCACGCCGGCGAGGTGCCGCAGCTCGGCCTGTTCGATCCGGGTGTACCGGTTGCCCGGTGACCAGTCGTCGTCGCGGTTGGCCGACAGGTGCGTGTTCACCACGGCGAGCTCGCCGCCGGGGGTCCGGACCACCGCGACCTGCGCACCCTTGCGCATGAGCAGCTCCGTCCGGACGGGCGCCAGCATCGGGTACCGCACGAACCGGGACCTCGTGACCGGCCACCGCGACAGGATCACCAGGCCGCCCTCCAGGAGGACGGCGCCGCTGGAGACCCGGTGCGGCAGCGTCGGGACGAGCCGCTGGAGCAGGCGGACGTTCGCGCGGTACATGACCTCCTGCAGGCAGACGACGTCATGGCCGCCCTGCTCGAGGAGCTCGGCCAGGGCACGCAGGCGTAGCCGGACGTCGCCCTTGAAGAGCGCGTTGAGCGTCAGCAGCCGGACGACGGTCCCCTCACCAGTCACCCGCACATTCAACATCATCTCCGCAAACGCGGACACGGCCCATGGCTGTCAGCCATGTTCGTGCGCACGAGCTGGCAGGGGGCGGCGAAGATCACCTGGGCTGCCACGGGAGTGTAACAATACAATCTTTCCACGCGGCAATAACCTGTCGTGCGGCGCGACTCCACAACGGTGTGGGCTCGATCGGCCACGCAACTGTGCCAGAACGTGCATACCGGGAGGCGTCCGTGTCGACACGGGACAAACTCGAAACGATCTTCCACGCGGTGATGCAGCGCAACCCTGGTGAACTGGAGTTCCACCAGGCGGTGCGCGAAGTGCTCGACAGCGTCGCGCCGGCGCTGGACAAGCACCCCGAGTTCGCCGAGGCGAAGATCATCGAGCGGATCTGCGAGCCGGAGCGGCAGATCATCTTCCGTGTGCCGTGGGAGGACGACCGCGGCGAGGTGCACATCAACCGCGGATTCCGGGTCGAGTTCAACTCCGCGCTCGGGCCGTACAAGGGCGGGCTGCGGTTCCACCCGTCGGTCTACCTCGGGATCGTGAAGTTCCTCGGCTTCGAGCAGCTGTTCAAGAACGCCCTGACCGGCATGCCGATCGGCGGGGGCAAGGGCGGGTCGGACTTCGATCCGAAGGGCCGCTCCGACCGTGAGGTCATGCGGTTCTGCCAGTCGTTCATGACCGAGCTGTACCGCCACATCGGCGAATACACCGACGTCCCCGCCGGTGACATCGGCGTTGGAGGCCGGGAGATCGGCTACCTGTTCGGGCAGTACAAGCGCATCACCAACCGGTACGAGTCGGGCGTGCTGACCGGCAAGGGCCTGAGCTACGGCGGCGCCCAGGTGCGCCGCGAGGCCACCGGCTACGGTGCGGTGTTCTTCGCCGAGGAGATGCTGCGCACCGCCGGCGACAGCATCGACGGCAAGCGGGTCGTCGTCTCCGGATCGGGCAACGTGGCCATCTACGCGATCGAGAAGGTGCACCAGCTCGGCGGTACCGTCGTGGCCTGCTCGGACTCGTCGGGCTACGTCCACGACGACAAGGGCATCGACCTGGAGGTGCTCAAGCAGGTCAAGGAGTCCCGGCGGCAGCGCATCGGCCAGTACGTCGAGCACCGCCCGCACGCCACCTTCGCGCCCGGCGGCAACCTCTGGCGGAACGTGCCGTGCGCGGTGGCCATCCCGAGCGCGACTCAGAACGAGATCGACGCCGGGGACGCGGCGGCACTGATCGCCGGCGGCTGCACGACCGTGGTCGAGGGCGCCAACATGCCCACCACACCGGAGGCGGTGCGGCTGTTCGCCGAGGCCGGCGTGCGTTTCGCCCCGGGCAAGGCCGCCAACGCGGGCGGGGTGGCCGCGAGCGCGCTGGAGATGCAGCAGAACGCCAGCCGCGACTCGTGGACGTTCGAGTACTCCGAGCAGCGGCTCCAGGCCGTCATGCGGGAGATCCACGCCCGCTGTCACGCCACCGCCGAGGAGTACGGCATGCCGGGCAACTACGTGGCCGGCGCCAACATCGACGGGTTCCGCCGGGTCGCGGAGGCGATGCTCGCCCAGGGCCTGATCTGACGTCCGCACGGCACCGCGGCCACGGCACCGGGCGTGGTCGCGGTGCCGGCCGTCATCGATCGGAGCCGCGCTGCCGTGACCGCGCCCGCTCGCCGCGGCGCTTGCGGGCGGACTCGACACTCTGGCGCAGGACCTCCATCAGGTCGGTGACGTGGGTGACCGCCGGTGGCTCCTCGGCGGGGACGAGCTCTTCGCCGGCGGCCTTCGCGTCGATGAGCTCGTGGATCCGGTCGGTGAAGCTGTCGTGGTACTCGTCCGGATCCCATTCGCCGGTCATCGAGTCGACGAGCTGCCTGGCCATCCGCAGCTCCTCCCGGCGCACCGGGACGTGCCCGGGGAACCGGTCGAGGACGGCGCGCGGGTCGCGGACCTCGTCGGCGAAGTACATCGTCTCCAGGACCAGCACCTCGTCGTGCGGGCGGATCGCGGCGAGGTACTCCCTGCCCCGCATCACCAGCGTGGCGATCGCCGCCCGGTTGGCGTCGGCCAACGCGTCGCGCAGCAGCGCATAGGTCTTGACCGTGTCGTCGCTGCCGGGCTCCAGGTAGTACGCCTTCTGGTAGTGGATCGGGTCGATCTCGTCGAGGTCGACGAACCGGTGGATGTCGAGGCTGCGGGAGCGCCCGGGAGCGATCTGCTCCAGCTCCTCGGGGTCGACCATGACGTACTGCCCGCCGCCCACGTCGGCACCCTTGACGATGTCGGCGAAGTCGACCTCCTTGCCGGTCCGCTCGTTGAAGCGGCGGTACCGGATCCGGTCGCCGGTGCCCTGCTCGAACTGGTGGAACGACACCTCGTGCTCCTGCGTCGCCGGCACCAGCGCCACCGGCACCGACACCAGCCCGAAGGAGATCACCCCGGTCCAGATCGGCCGTGCCATCACCCGTCACCTCCCGCGCCGCGCGGACGCCGACCCGGCACGCCGGGCCGTCCGCACCCGGCGCCGGCGTTCGGTGGTGTCCCGCAGCCGCTGTTCGGCCTGGCGCAGCCGCCGCTCGGCGCGGCCGGCCGCACTCCGCGCGGCGCGCACCATCCGGTCGTCCTCCGCCTGCTCGGCACCCGCCTCGTCGAGTTGCCGCCGGAGCGCCTCGACCCGGCCGGCCACCGCGTCGGCCACGGCCTCCGCCTCGCGGAGCGCCGCCTGCGTCCGGTCCCGTTCCGCGACGACGTCCCGCACCTGCGCCTCGGCGTCCGCGAGATCCCGGTCGGCGGCGGCGACCCGCTGTGCGGGGCGGCTCTCGGCGCCGGCCCGCGACGTGGCCGCGGCGCCGGACGGAGCGCCGCCGGCCCGCGGCGTGGCCGCCGCGCTGTCCCGGCCCGGCGGGAAGCCGGTGCTCGACAGCGGGCCGGTCAGCCGCCCGGCCCGCACCTGCTCGGCGGCGTCAGGGTCGGCGAGCGCCGCGTGCAGTGTCTCCTCGACGCCGCGGGCGACGGCGTCGGACACCGGGTGCCCCGCCGCGCGGCCCAGGCTGCGGGCCTGCTGCAACAGCTGGTACAGCACCCGGTGCTGCTGCCCGGACAGCTCCCGCAACTGTTCCGCGTCGAGGCTCGCGGTCGCCCCCCGCAGCGATGCGCCCAGCTCGGTCAGCGCCTCGATCTCCTGCGGATACTCCCGCGCCATCTGGTTGACCAGCCACGCCGCCAGGTTCGGCTTCGCCAGCCCGCCGATCGCCTCGGCCAGGTCCCGGTCGCCGGCCTGCCGGGCCTGCCGCGCCCGCTCGTTCCGCGTGGCGGTGAAGTCCTGCGGCGGCAGGCCGTACAACTCCGTGGCGATCGCGTCTGCGGGGGAGGGCTGCTGCCTCGTCCTCACCATCCGGTCCCGGTTCCCGCCCGGGACGCGGGCAAACCCGCGGACTTGCCCGCCGCGGCCACGCTCGCGCCGTGCTGCTCGTCCTGCTCGCCGCCGGTGCCGCCGCGGTCCTCGTCGTGGGACAGGTGCTGCTGTCCGATGTGCTGGGGCTGGCCACGCTGCGCCGCCCCGGCACGGTGCTCCAGCAGGTGGCGGCGGCCCTCGCGGCGGCCGGGGCCGTGGTCGCCGCGCTGCCGGTCGTGTGGTGGCGCACCGTCGAGCACCTCCGCGACGCCGCCGGCCTGGTGCTCACCGGCGCCGTCCTCGGCGCGCTCGCGGTGGCCCGGCAGCCGCGCCTCGGCGCGGGGACCGCCGCCCATCTCGGCCTGCTGTTCCTGCTCGGCGGGGTGTCCGCCCTGTTCGGTGAGGTGTACTTCTACGCCGGGATCGTCGCGGCGGTGGTCCCGCGCCGCGCCGCACGGACGCCGGTGGACAGACGCTAGGGCAGCGTCCAGCGCTGCGCCTCGGACAGGTCGCAGCTCGTCAGCCGCGGCGGGAGGCGGCGGTCGGGGACACTGAGACACTGGGTCGAGGCTGCGTTGAGCAGGGCGCCGCCGGGGCCGGGCTGCCAGCGCTGCGGCGGGCGGCCGTCGCAGTCGGCCAGCGCCGTGTCGCTGCGCGTCCACTGCAGGCAGCGGCCGAGTGTGCGGACCGTGCCGTCCCCGGTGATCGTCCAGACCTGGCCGAGGCTCGTGTCGCAGGCCGACAGCCGCATCCGGCCACCATCGAGGCACAGGCCGGCGGAGCCGGTGATCCGGCCGGTCCGGGTGGCCGGGCGCAGCACCGCCACCGGTTCGCCCTCGATCGGGACGGCGCCCTGGGCGGGCGCGGCACCCGTCCCCGGGGCCGCGGGGACGGGTGCCGCAGCCGTCCGCAGCTGGGCGACCTGCGGGGCCGCCAGCTCCGATTCGGCGCCCTTGCGCACCGGCGCCGCGGCCGGGTCGGCGGCGCTGAGGACGAGCGCGGTGGCGCTCAGGGCGAGGACCAGCACGGTCGAGCCGACGGCGAGGGTCCGCCGAGTGCTGCGGCCGGGCGGCAGCGCGTACCGGACCGGGGGCGGCTCGATGGCCGGGCGCGTGCGGGTGAACGGGGTGAGGCGGAGGTCTTCGGGGGTCCGCGCGTGCCGGCCGTAGTACTCCGGCCGGCTGACGTACGTGGTCGTGCTGTCCCAGTGGGCTCCGGTCGAGCGGTGGGCCGCCAGCAGCCGGACGTAGGGGCGGACGAGCGACGGCTCGGTGTCCGGGAGGTCGATCGCCAGGGGGTCGGTCAGGTCGGTGGTCATCATTCGCCGGTCACCCGCGGCAGCGTCAGCAGCATGTCGCCGACCGTAGTTGTCATCGGCGGGTACCGATTCGCATGCGGAGGGTGAAACGGCGGAATCACCCGCCGCCTCACCCGCCCGGTGGCCGGGGCGTTCCGATGGCAGACTGGGACACCATGTCGACAGCACAGCCCACCGGTGTGGTCATCCCCGAGGTGGATGGCAGGACGAGCACGTCGGCGCTGGGGCGCGGGGTGGTCGCCGACGCGCTGCGGGCTGCGGATCCGGTCGGTGCCCGCGGCGCCGAGTCCTCGACCGACTGGCGCCACGACTACCTCCAGCACTTCCGGCGGCTCGTCGAGGCGGGTCTGCCGTCCCGCGACGCGGCGCTGACCATCGCCCGGGACGGGCTCGCGTCGCTGCACACCAGGATGCGCTTCCGGCCGGAGCCCGGCGCGGCGGAGGAGCCGCTCGACGCCGCGTTCAAGGGCGGCGCGCCGCTGTCGACCGCCACCGTCGCCGGCTCGGGGGAGGCGCGGCGCGAGCTGGTCCTGCCGTACCGCGGCCGGCGCCTGCGCGGCGCGGAGCTGGACGACCAGCTCGACACCTGGGTCGCCGGCGGCGTCATCGAGCGCTCCTGCGCCGACGCGGTGCGGACCGTCGCCGCGAACCCCGACTGGCTGGCGCTGCCCGGCCGCCGCGTGGCCGTCCTCGGCGCGGGCGCGGAGATGGGGCCGCTGACGGCGCTGCTGAGCTGGGGCGCCGACGTCGTCGCCGTCGACCTGCCCCGGCCGGCGATCTGGCAACGGCTGATCGGGACCGCCGAGCGGTACGCCGGGCGCCTCCACGTGCCGGTCGCCGCGGACGCCGGCGGTGACCTCGACAAGCGCGCCGGCGCCGATCTGCTCCACGACCTCGGCCGGATCGCCGAATGGCTCGCCGGTTTCGACGGGGGCCTCGTCCTAGGCAACTACGTCTACGCCGACGGCGCTCTCAACGTGCGGGTCGCGATGGCCGTCGACGCCCTCACCGTGTGGCTGCGCGAGCGCCGGCCGGACCTCGCGCTCGCGTTTCTGGCGACCCCGACGGACGTGTTCGCGGTCCCCGCCGACGCCGTCGACGAGGCCGGCCGCCGCTACCGCGAGGCCGCCGGGATCGGCCGGATCCGCAGGCCGCTGCGGGTGCTCAGCGCCGGCCGGCTGCTGACCCGCAACTACCCGCCCGGCATCTACCCGGGCGTCAACGACAGCCTCGTGCCGCAGCAGGGCCCGAACTACGCCCTCGCCAAGCGGCTCCAGCGCTGGCGGGCGGCGGAGGCCCGGGCCGCCGGCGTGCCGGTGTCGCTGACCGTGGCACCGGCCACCCGGACGCGTAGCGTGGTCAAGAACCGGCTCCTCGCCGCCGCGTTCGCCGGCGCGCACCGCTTCGGCATCGAAATCTTCGAGCCGGCGACGAGCAACACGCTCATGGCCGCACTGCTCGTCCACGACCTGCACGCCGGGCGCCCCGAGCACGAGCACCCGTGGCAGGACGAGGCGTACGCCGCGGCGCACGGCGGGCTGTGGCGCCAGCCGTATTCCGCGCGCAGCGCGCTCGGCATCGCCGTGCTGCTCGGCATCGGCGCCGCTCGTGGGTGATCGGCGGGAACCAGCCGATCGGAAGTGCCGTCGAATGGGCATGACTCGGCTGGTTTTCCTTCCGTTGCTACTGTTGCTGGCGGTCGTACCGGCGGGCTGCGCGCGCGATGGCGCGAGCGCGCCCGCCGAGGGCAGGCCGTGGGGGCGCACCTTCCTGTCCACGTCGGTGACCGAGCAGGGGCAGCCCCGGCCGCTCGTCGGCAGCACCCGGATCGAGCTGCGCTTCGACACCAAGGGGCGGCTCGTCGTGCAGGCCGGGTGCAACCACATCGCCGGTGATGCGCGGCTCGACGACGACAAGCTGGTGGTCGAGGAGCTGTCGATGACCGATATGGGTTGCGACCCGCCGCGCCACGAGCAGGACCGCTGGGTGACCGCCTTCCTGGGCGGGCGCCCGGCCTGGCGGCTGGAGGGGGCCGAGCTGGTGCTCGAAGGCGGCGGCACCCGGATCGTGCTCACCGACCGCGAGGTGGCCGACCCCGACCGGCCGCTGGCCGGCCCGCGCTGGACCGTCGACACGCTGGTCTCGGGACAGGTGGCCGGTTCCGTTCCGGCGGGCCTGCTGGCCTATCTTTCGTTCGGCACGGACGGCACGGTGACCGGCTTCGGCGGGTGCAACGACCTCGGCGGACGATACTCGGTGAGCGGCGGGTCGGCGAGCGGCGGCTCGGCGAGCGGCGGCGAGATCACCTTCACCGACGTGGGCATGACCCTGAAGGCCTGTCCCGGCGAGCCGAGCACGTTCGAGAGCGCGGTGACGGCGGCGCTGCGCGGGACGGTCACGTTCACGATCGAGGCCGACCACCTGACGCTCACCCACCCCGACGGCAAGGGCTTGAGGCTCACCGCGAAGTAACGCCGAGCGTCCCTGTCCCCGGTCGTTCCGCCGAGCGTTCCCGTCTCCGGTCGTTCCGCCGAGCGTCCCCATCCCTGGTCGTTCCGCCGAGCGTTCCCGTCCCCGGTCGTCCCGCCGACCGGGGACGGGAACGGGGACGCGGCGCGTTCGGCGACCGCCTCGGTCGGCGGGTCGTCCCGCCGGCCGGGCCGGTGACGCGGCGCGCCCGCCTGTTCGGGCGGGCGCGCCGCGCGGTGTCGGCCTCAGCTGAGGGCGCGGTGCAGTTCGGCCTTCGTCATGCCGGAGCGTCCCTTGATGTTGCGGCGTTTCGCCTCCGCGTAGAGTTCGTCGCGGGACCGGTCGGCGCGGCGGTTCGCGGCCCGCCCGCCCTTGGTCGGCGTGCGCGGCTTGTCGGACGACTTCATCGTCGCCGAAGGCTTGCCGAGATCCTGCCAGCGGTCGGCGGACATCTCGACGCCATATTTGCCGGCGGCCCGCTTGATCCGCCGGAACGCCTCCCGCCGCTCCTCGTCGCTGACGTCCCGCACCTGGTCGAACCGGGCGATGGCGTTGCGGACGTGGGAGGCATCGTTGAGGGGCTCCTTGCGCACGCGCGGAAACGCGTAGGCACTGTCGGACAGCTCGTCGCGTTCACCGGCGTCGAGCTGGTTCGAGGTCTGCTTCCGAGTAGCCATACGATGGTCGTACCCGTTCGCGGGCCATCCATGCAGCACCCGGGCGGAGACCAGCCGAACCCCGGACCACCATCGGCTGACATGGGTGCGGCGACGAGCAGGTCCTCCGAGCGCTCCGGTATGACGTCGCGCCGACCGGATGGCGTCTCTCGCGGCAGGTTCGGGACAGGTTGTGGAAACGGCGCGCGGTGCAGCCGCCCCAACGGCAGGTACTCAACCGAAGGCGCTGAAGCCACGTGGCCCGGCCTCCCTATGGCTCACCGCAGTTGGCGACATACCGGACATCTTGGTGCATCGCCATTGGTCGATGCGAGCGACTTTTCATGATCCCGAAGACTTGGTGCTGCGGGAGCGACCACAAGTCTTCGGGATCATGAAAAGTCGGTTCCGATCACCTTGATGCAGATCGATTGAGTCTCAATATGCGGTCACGGTGGTGGGTTGCTCCTGCCCGGTTCCGGCGGTGGCGTCGGTGAGCGGGTCCCGGCGGGCATCGATGCCCGAGGGCTGGCGGAGGCCGGCCGGAAGGGTTGTGCGACAACGGAACGCACCCGACTGTTCGCGGTGACCGGATGGGGTGTGCACCCTGTGGCCGCCGGGCGGGGTGTGGCGTGTGCGGATGCCGCGACAGTGCACGGCGCGGAGATGAACGGCTGAGCAAGCCGCGAGACGCGGACGCCCGGCATGTGTCGGGCCGGCTGGGACGCGGCCTGGTGTGCGTCGGGCCGATTGGGCAACAGTGCGGGACGTGGACACCGTCGTGTGTGCCGGGCTGGTTGGGCGACGGCGCAGGCGCGGCGTCCTGGTGCGCGCCGGGCTGGTTGGGCAGCGGCGCGGGGGCATGGGTGCGGGACGCGTCCTGGTGTGCGTCGGGCCGATTGGCAAGGGTGCGAGATGCGGCCTGGTGCGCGTCGGGCTGGCTGGCAAGGGGCGCGGGACGTGGACACCGTGGTGTGTGTCGGGCTGGTTGGGCAACGGCGCGGGATGTGGATGCTCGGGTGCGTCGGGCTGGTTGGGCAACAGTGCGGGACGTGGACACCGTCGTGTGTGCCGGGCCGGTTGGGCGGCGGCGCAGGCGTGGCGCCCTGGTGTGTGTCGGGCCGGTTGGGCGGCGGCGCTGGGGTGTGGGTGTCCGGTTGTGTGTCGGGCCGGTTGGGCATGGGCGCGGGGCGTGGGCGCCGCGGCGTGTCGGGCTGGCTGGCAAGGGTGCAGGGCATGGGCGCCATGGTGTGTCGGGCTGGCTGGGCAGCAGTGCGGGGCATGGACGTCCGGGGTGTGCCGGGCCGGTTGGGCGGCGGTGCGGGGGCGTGGGTGTCTGGGTGTGTCGGGCCGGTTGGGCAACAGTGCGGGGGCGTGGACGTCCGGGTGTGTTGGGCTGGTTGGGCAAGGTGCGGGACCGGCGTGTCCGGTTCGTTGTCGGGCGGCTGAAGGGGTCGGTGCCCGGGTGGTCGTTGCGGAGGGCGGCCGAACCGGGCCGAAGGCCAACCAAGCGATTGCTTGATTTTGCCGCCGCGTCTCCGTAATCTTCTAAAACATTAAGTCTCTACGGAGGTGAGCTGTGAGCGGCACCGTAGCACCTGGCACCACCGTCGAACAGCAGGTCAAGCAAGGGGGCGCCGCCGTTTGGTCGCCCCGCGTCACCCCGCCGATCGGCGTCGACCTCGACGACCGGCAGGCGCTCGCCTGTGCGTTCCGCATCCTGGCGCACAGCGGGTTCAGTGAGAACATCGCCGGCCACATCACGATGGTCAAGGACGACTCCGGCGCCATGTGGATCAACCCTTGGGGCCTGTGGTGGGAAGAGGTCAGCGCCTCCGACCTCTGCGTCGTCGACCGGGACGGCGCCGTCGTCGAGGGCCGCTGGGACGTCACCCCGGCGTTCCACATCCACACCGAACTGCACCGCGCCCGGCCAGACGCCCGGGTGGTCGTGCACAACCATCCCTACTACGTCACCGTGCTGGCAGCCATCGGAGTGCTGCCCGAGATCGTGCACCAGACCGGGTCCATGTTCGATGGTGACCTGGCGTTCGTGCACGAGTACACCGGTGAGGTCGACGACGCGGAGCTCGGCGCTGACCTTGCCCGCCGCATCGGCGACAAGTCCGTGGTCATCCTGGCCAGCCACGGCATCATTGTCACCGCCCCGACGATCCAGGAGGCGACGTACCGCTCGGCGAGCATCGACCGGGCCTGCCGCCTCGCCTACGACGTCATGCTGCTCGGTCGCGACCCCCTGGCCATCGCGCCCGGGCTGCGGCACGGCATGAAGCAGTCGCTGCTGGAGCGGGGCTCTGACGTGTTCTGGGCCGGCGCGGTGCGCGCCCTGTTGCGCCGCGAACCCGAAGTGCTCGACTGAGGGAGACACCCCATGGCATCGATCGACGAGCTACTGAAAAATACCGCGTTCACCACCGCCGACCGGACGAAGGTGACGTTCCTGCCGGACCCGCCCCGCCAGGAACGCAAGTACACCTTCATCTCCGTCGACGACCACATCGTCGAGCCGCCCGACGCGTTCGAGGGGCGGATGCCGGCGAAGTACGCCGAGCAGACGCCGCGGGTCGTCGAGAAGGACGGCAGCCACGTCTGGATGTACGACGGCAAGGAGTTCCCGAACGTCGGCTTCAACGCCGTCGTCGGGCGGCCGGTCGACGAGTACAGTATGGAGCCGAGCCGCTTCGACGACATGCGCCGCGGCTCGTGGGACATCCACGAGCGCATCAAGGACATGGACCTCAGCGGCGTCTACGCCTCGCTGTGCTTCCCGTCGTTCCTGCCGGGCTTCGCCGGTCAGCGCCTGCAACTGTCCACACAGGACCCTGAGCTGGCTCTGGCCGCCACGCGCGCCTGGAACGACTGGAACATCGAGGCGTGGTCGGGTGCCTACCCCGACCGGATGATTCCCTGCCAGCTGCCGTACTTCCTGGATCCGGAGGTCGGCGCCAAGGAGATCTACCGCAACGCCGAGCGCGGCTTCAAGGCGGTCACCTTCACCGAGGCGCCGCACATGCTCGGCCTGCCGTCGCTGCACACCGGGCACTGGGACCCGATCATGCGCGCCTGCGCGGAGACCGGCACGGTCATCAACCTGCACATCGGGTCGTCCGGCACGTCGCCGTCGACCGCCGAGGACGCCCCGCCGGACGTGGTCGGCGTGCTGTTCTTCGGCTATTCGATGTTCTCCGCGGTGGACTGGCTCTACTCGCGGATCCCGGTGCGGTTCCCGGACATCAAGATCGTGCTGTCCGAGGGCGGCATCGGCTGGGTGCCGGGCCTGGTCGACCGGCTCAACCACATGCTGAGCTACCACGAGATGTACGGCACCTGGAAGGGCATCGACCTGACGCCGGCCGAGGTGCTGCTGCGCAACTTCTACTTCTGCGCGGTCGAGGACCCGTCGTCGTTCGCCCTGCGCGACGTCATCGGCGTCGACCACATCTTCCTCGAGCAGGACTACCCGCACTGCGACTCGACCTGGCCGTACACCCAGAAGGTCATCGACGAGGAGATCGGCGGCCTGCCGGAGGCGGACGTGCGCAAGATGACGTGGGAGAACGCCTCACGGGTCTATCGGCATCCGGTTCCGGCCGCAGTGCAGGAGAACCCGGACGCCTACTAGGCTCGGGAGCGTGGAGCCCCAGGTGCGAGTCCATCGGCTCGCGGAGCAGGTGGCCGACCACATCCGCGGCCGGATCATCCGCGGCGACTTCCAGGACGGCGACCCACTGCCGAAGTCCGAGGAGCTGATCCGCAACTATCCGGTGAGCATGCCGACGTTCCGCGAGGCGATGCGGATCCTCGAGGCGGAGGGGCTGATCACGGTCCGCCGGGGACGGCTGGGTGGTGCCATCGTGCACCGGCCGTCCCCGGCGAACCTCGCCTACAACCTCGGCCTCGTCCTCGCCGCACAACGCAGCGGGATCGGCGACGTGGCCGTCGCGCTGCGCCAGGTCGAGCCCGCCTGCGCCGCGCTGTGCGCCGCCCGGCGCGACCGCCGGCGCACGGTGGTGCCGCACCTGCGGGAGCTGCACCACGAGTACCTCGACCGCATCGACGACCTGGTCGGGGCCGTCGCGGTGTCCCGGCGCTTCCACGAGGCGCTGGTGGGCCTGTGCGGCAACGAGCCGCTCATCGTGCTCGCCGGTGCGCTGGAAGCGCTGTGGTCCAGCCACGAGCAGGACTGGGCGACCCGGGTCCGGGAGACCACGGGGGTGCCGCTGCGCCAACGGCGGGAGTCCGGTGAGGTGCACGGCCGGATCCTGGCGCTGATCGAGGCGGGTGAGGCCGAGGCCGTGCACCGCCTCGCCGCGGAGCACCTGGCCTCCGTGCAACGCAACCCGAAGCCCGCCGTCCCCGATGCCGCGATCGACCTCTCGCTGGTCCGGGACGCCGTTCGCGACGTTTGATTTTTTGTCGGTACCTGACGCAAATCCTATTGGAAAATTCGCTCTTACGTCGATCCATGACGATGTCGTACGACGAAGCCGCCTGGCCTGGCCCGCACGCTCACACCGCTACGGTGTGAACGTGCTGGATCGCCGACCGACCCGCCGCCGTGCCCACGGTGCGGCGGCGGGCCGGTCGTCCGATCTGGCAGGGCTGTGGGACTGCATTGGCAGCCCGGCCCAGAGTAGTCAGATGCACACCTGGCGCTGGCGGCCGAGGCCGCTGATCGACAGCTCCATCACGTCGCCGGCGCGCAGGTACGGCTGGCCCGGCAGGCCCATCGCCACTCCGGCCGGGGTGCCCGTGTTCACGACGTCACCCGGATAGAGCACCATGAACTGGCTGAGGTACCAGATCAGGTGCGGCACGTCGAAGATCATGTCCCCGGCCGTCTCGTCCTGCCGGGCCTCGCCGTTGACCCACGACTGGAGGCGCAGGCCCGGCACGTCGATCCCGGCGGCCGGGACGAGCCACGGGCCCAGCGGGTTGAACGTCTCGCAGCTCTTGCCCTTGTCCCACTGGCCGCCCCGCTCCAGCTGGAACTCGCGCTCGGAGACGTCGTTGCTGACCGCGTAACCGGCGATGCGCGCCGCCGACTCGGCCGGGCTGTCCAGGTAGCGCGCCTCGCGGCCGATGACGACGGCGAGCTCGACCTCGTAGTCGGTCTTGACGCTGTTGCGCGGGATGCGCACCTCGTCGTCCGGGCCCACGACGGTGTCCGCGGCCTTCATGAACACCACCGGCTCGGCGGGCGGCTGGGCGCCGGACTCGGCCGCGTGCCGGGCGTAGTTGAGCCCGATGCAGACCACCTTGCCCGGCCGGGCGATCGGCGCGCCGACCCGCAGGCCCGCGGCGTCGAGCCGGGGCAGCTCGCCGGCCTCGAGCGCGGCCCGGGCCCGGCCGATGCCGTCACCGGCGAGGAACGCGCCGTCGATGTCGGCCGTGAGGCCGCTGAGGTCGTGGGCGGTGTCGTCGTCGGCCAGCACGGCGGGGCGTTCTGATCCGGGCGCTCCCAGGCGGACGAGTCTCATCAGGCGGTCCTTTCCTGTGTATCGGCGGTGCACGACGCTAGCGGCTAAGAGGCCAAGTGGTCAAGCCAATCACTGCCGCCGGTCCCGGCGGGCCGCTGCCGCGATCCGGTTCAGGTGCGTGGTCATCGCCTCCCGGGCACCGTCCGGGTCGCGGCGCTCGATCGCCGACACGATCGCGTCGAGGTCGGCCGAGGTCCTGCGCAGCACCCCCGGCCCGGCGGAGGTGAACTCGCGGCTGAAGCGGCCCAGCGTGGCGAGGGTCTCGAGCATCGTGGACAGCAGGGCGTTGCCGGCCGCCGCGGCGACGACCCGGTGCACGGTCACGTCCGCCCGCACGGCGTCGCCGTCCGCCACGGCCTCCCGCAACTCGGCCACCTGCGCGTCCGTGGCCCGCTCGGCGGCGAACGCGGCCAGCGTCGGCTCCAGCACCAGCCGCGCCTCGAACAGCTCGGCCAGGCCGCGGTTGTCGAGGGGGTTGTTGAGCGCCATCACGAACTGCAGCGGCTCCAGCAGCGTCGCCGTGTCGAGCGACGCGACGAACGTGCCCGCGCCGTGCCGGCTCTCCAGGATGTTCATGCTCACCAGCGACCGGATCGTCTCGCGCAGCGTCGGCCGGCTGATGCCGAGCATCTCGCTCAGCTCACGCTCCGGAGGCAGTCGCTGACCCGGCGCCAGTTTGCCGGCGACGATCATCTCCTGGATGCTGCGAACGGCGTCGGATGCCGCGGAGGTCCGCTGCAGCTTGGCGAACTCCATGACGCGGAGTGTAAGGGAGATCGGGTGGACGTCGAGGTCGCGTTCCCGGGACAGGCCGAGCTGGGACGCCCGCACGGGCACGCTGTGGTGGGTCGACGTGCCGGCGACCGGGGTCGTGCGGTCCACACGGTGCGGCACCCGGGCTGACCGTAGCCCTGGCAGGGTGGGGGCGATGCCCCTCCGGCTCCGTGGGTCGCACCGTGCCGCCGGTGAGCCGCTCGCCGGCCGGGAGGTCGCCCTGGCCCGGCGCGGCCCCGCGTTCCTGTTCGGCCGCACCGGGTTCGAGCTGAAATTCGGTCCCTCGCGCGTCAACCCCGACAACCGCGCCGATCTTGGAGTTGTGGTGCTTGACAAATCCGGACAAATTCGGAGGTTCATGGCGCCACAACTCCAAGATCGGCGCGTAGTTGGGCCGCCAACGCTGTCCCAGCGAATTACGCAACAGGCTCCCAGGCAACACAAAGTTCCCCTTGATCTGTGAGCGGACCCGGCCGCCGTCCCGCCGTCGGCCCCGCGCGCCATGATCGTGGAACTTTCGAGGGGCCGGGGGCCCGCGAAAGTTCCATGATCGTGAAATTCGCCGTCCAGGACTTGGGTGCGTATCCAAAGTGGGGCCGAGGTGAGGTGCAGCCCGGTCCCCACTTTGATACGCACCCTAGAGTCGGCCCGGTGACGATCACCTACGAGTGGCGCGGCCGCTTCGGCAACACCGAGCTCAACCTCCTGCATGCGGAAGGTTTCGGTCACGCGCCGTCGGCCGAGGACTGGTGGGGGCGGGTCAACCGGCACAGCCTCGGGTGGGTCTGCGCCCGCGCGGACGGTGCGCTCGCCGGCTTCGTCAACGTCGCCTGGGACGGTGCGGTCCACGCCTTCGTCCTGGACACCGTCGTCGCGCGGAGCGCCCGGCGGCAGGGCGTCGGCGCCCGCCTGGTCGCGGTCGCCGCCGACGGGGCCCGGGCGGCCGGTTGCGGGTGGCTCCACGTCGACTTCGAGGACCACCTGCGGTCCTTCTACCTGGAGGCGTGCGGCTTCAGCCCGACGCGGGCCGGTCTCATCGCGTTGTGACAAAGGGGCCGCGCCGATCGGTCCCCGGCGAAGGCGCGGCGGCTCGGCCTGACCGAGCCGGTCGATCCGCCGACGATGTGCCGCTCCGCGAAGACGAAGAAGCCGGTGACCTCGGTCAGCACCGCGGCGGCGGCCCGGGCGAGCAGCCGCGACAGTTCTCTGGTCATGTATCGAGTATGGACGGTAAAGGGGGTGTGCGATCGCATTCTCGTACTGCTCTGGAAACGGATTGTTTTCGAAAAAGAATGATGAAGCTTTCACGCTCCGCAGAAAAAATGTCCATGTTTCGATAATGACCGTACGGGTGGCCATCGCAGCGCCGACCGAACGACGATGGCAGCGGCCCGGCGCACCCAGGAGGATCGACGCGTCAGGTCGCGTCGCCCGGGAGGGCCCGATGGTGCAGCTCACCCACCTGGATCCGGTGCCGGTGCGGTTCCAGGGATGGCGTGCCGCCACCGGTCCGCTCACCGTCGGGCAGCGCAACATCGCGAAGTGGCTGACGGACGCGCCGCAAGCGCCCGCGGCCGTGCTCGACCAGTGTTTCGGGATCCCGCCGGGAACGGCGGTCGCCGATGTCATCGAGTGTTTCGCGGTGCTGCTGTGCCGGCACGAGGGGCTCCGCAGCCGCTTCGTCCTCGGCGTGCCGGGGGCGCAGCGGGTGCTCTCCGCGGGTGAGGTCGCCATGGCGGTCCACCGCGTCGACGACGACGCCACGCCGGAACAGGTCGCCGAGTGTCTCGTGGCGCTGGGCCGCGCCCGGCCGATCGACGTCGCCACGGAGCCGCCGGTGCGGCTGGCCGTCGGCGTCCGCGACGGCGCGGTCGTCACCGCCGTCGCGGTGTACTCGCACCTCGTCGTCGACTTCCAGGCACTGGCGATCCTCGGCGCCGAGTTCGCCGAGATGATCTGTGACCCGGCCGCGCGGATCATCGGCGACGCCCGGCAGCAGCCGCTGGACCGCGCCACGGTGGAGCGGCAGCCGTCCCGCCGCCGGCGGCTGGATCAGGCACTGCGGTACTGGAGCCGGCACATCGCGACCGCGCCGGTGCACCCCTACGCCCGGCCGCGCGTGACCCCGGCCACCGGGTCCGGCGCGTGGGGGATGTCGTCGGAGGCGGCGAGCCGGGCCCTGGACCGGATCGCGGCGCGGACCCAGGTGAGCCGGCCGACGATCGTGCTCGCCGCGCTCTGCGCGGTGCTGTCCCGGCGCACCGGCTACGCCACCTGCCAGTTCGTGATGCTCTCCGCCAACCGGTTCGAGTCGAGCCTGAAGCGGTACGTCGGGACGCTCACCCAGTTGACCTACGTCGCCGTCGAGGCCGGTGGCACCGGGTTCGACGAACTGGTGCGCCGGTGCTTCGGCGCCGTGCTCCAGGCCGGGCTGAACGGCGCGTACGACGTCAACCTCCAGCACGAGCACTCGACCTGGGTGGCCGCCGAGCGCGGGGTGGCGCCGAGCTTCGAGCCGCTGTTCAACAGCGTCGTCGTGGACACCCGCGGCTTCGACGCGGCCGGCACCGCACCGGTGGGCGACCCCGCGCCGACCCGGCTCGAGTGGGCCGACCTGCCGCCGACCGACATCCTGCTGCGGTTCGACCTCGGCCAGGTCGACGGCGAGATGGCCGCCCGCGTGTGGAGCGGCGACACCGGCCGGCTGACCCCGGACGAGGCCCGGTCGCTGCTGCTCGCCCTCGAACGGCTCCTCGTGGCGGCGGCCGGCGGCGACCTCGACCACGCGGCCACCCTGGCGGCGGTCGCGCTGCCGCCGATCGAGCGCCCGCCCGGCTGGCTCCTGGTCGACAACTGCTGGATCGACCTGGCGGAGGTCCAGCGCTTCCTCGACGACGCCTTGGCGCCGGCGGTGGCGCGGGTGTTCTCCGCTGTGGACGGCGTGGACCTGGTGGCCTATGTGGTGGCGGCCCCCGGCGGCCCCGCCACCCCGGCCGAGGTCCACCGCCGCTGCCTGGCACTGTTACCGGGCCGCCATGCGGCGATGACCCCGCGCCACTACGTCCTCTGTGGACACCCACCGGCTGACGTCACCGACCTGGCGGCCTGGCGGGCGCAGCCGGTCCTGGCCGCCGGCACCGGCCGCCGATGACAGTTTCGGGCGAGGTCCTTTCGGGCGCCCGGTCGTGGACGGTATGACGGGCACTTTTCCGGTGTCTTAAGGCTTGCTTTGGTCCCGGCTGCCGCCGCCCGGCCACCGATACGATGCCGCGGTGCTCGACAGCCCTGAACCCTCGCCGTGGTGGCGGCTCAAGCGGACGTGGATGATCGCCGGCGCCGGGGTCGTCGTGGCCGGCACCGCGACGGTGGCGCTCGTCGCCCAGGCGTCCGGCGCCGCCTGCGCCGCGCCCGCGGCCACCTCCGGCCAGGCCACCTACTACGCGGCCGACGGCGGCGGGAACTGCTCGTTCGACCAGGTCTCGAACCCGCTTGTCGTCGCGCTCGGCAACGCCGAGTACAGGGCCGGCGCCGCGTGCGGCGGGTACCTCGACGTCAAGGGGCCCAAGGGCACCGTCCGGGTGAAGGTCACCGACCGCTGCCCGGAGTGCGCGCCGGGGCACATCGACCTCAGCAGACAGGCGTTCGCCAAGATCGGCGAGGTGAGCGCCGGCGTCATCAAGGTCACCTACAGCCAGGTGACCAGCCCGGCCGTGCCGGGGCCGATGACGGTCCGCGTGAAGGAAGGCTCGTCGCGGTACTGGCTGGCGCTGCGCCTCGACAACACCGGCAACCCGCTGTCGGCCGTCGAACTGCAGTCGGGCGGCTCCTGGAAGGCGCTCGGCCGTACCGACTACAACTACTGGATCGCGCAGGGCGGCGCCGGCGCGGGCCCGTTCACCGTGCGGGTCACCGACACCGCCGGCCGGCGCACGACCCTCAACGGCGTGACGCTCACCCCGGGCACCGTCCAGCGCCCCGGCGCGGCGGCCGCCGGCACGGTCGCCCCGAAGACGACCGGCCCGGCCCGCACGTCCGCGGCGCCCACCTCGCCCACCTCGGCCGCCGCCGCACCGTCGTCCCCGGAGCCGGTCCCGGCCGAGTCGTTCGTCGTGGCGTCGTCGGAGCCCTCGGCGGAGGGGTCGCGCCCAGCCGGCCCGCGTTGCCGATGACCGCCTGATCGCCGAGCTGTCCGGTCAGGCGGACACGAGTCCGGCCTCGTAGGCGATGATGACCAGCTGCACCCGGTCCCGGGCGTCGAGCTTGGTCAGCAGCCGCGCGACGTGGGCCTTCACCGTGGCGACCGTGATGTGCAGGTCGGCGGCGATCTCGCTGTTCGACCTGCCCCGGCCGATCAGGGTGAGCACCTCACGCTCCCGGTCGGTGACGGCGGGCAGCGCCCGGGCCCGCTTCGGCGCCGCGGCCGGCTCCTCCAGGAAATGCTCGATGAGGAGCCGGGTGACCCGCGGCGCGATGAGCGCTTCGCCGTCGGCGACGATCCGGATCGCGCCGAGAATGTCGTCGAGGGCCATGTCCTTGACGACGAAGCCGCTCGCCCCGGCGCGCAGCGCGCCGTAGACGTACTCGTCGTCGTCGAACGTCGTCAGCACGAGCACCCGCGGCGAGTCCGGCCGGCCGGTGATCCGGCGGGTCGCCTCGATGCCGTCCATGCCGGGCATCCGGATGTCCATCACGACGACGTCGGGCCGGGTCTCGCCGGCCAGCCGCACCGCCTCCTCGCCGGAGCCGGCCTCACCGGCGACGGCGAGGTCGTCGGCCTCGGCGATGAGCACCCGCAGGGCGCTGCGGATCAGCGGCTGGTCGTCGACGAGCAGGACCCGGACGGCCTCGGCGCCCGTCACGGCGCACCCGCCGGGAGCGGGATCCGCGCCGCCACCCGGAACCCGCCCCCGGGCCGCGGCCCGGCGGCGAAGTCACCGCCGAGCAGGCTCACCCGCTCCCGCATGCCCGGGATGCCGTAGCCGCGGCCGGTCGCCGGGCCGCCCCGGCCGTTGTCGAGGACCTCGATGACCAGCGCGTCGGGGTGCCGCTCGACGACGACCTCGCACCGGTCGGTGCCCGCGTGCCGCGCCACGTTCGTGACGGCCTCCTGGATGATGCGGTACGCCGAGAGGTCGACGTCCGGCGGCAACGGCCCCACGTCGGCACCGTCGCGTACCTCGACATGCAGGCCCGCGTCGCGGGAGCGCTCCGCCAGCCGGTTGAGGTCGGCCAGCCCCGGCGTCGGGTCGAGCGGCGCCGGGCCCGCCTCCGGCTCGGCGCGGCGGAGCGTGCCGAGCATCCTGCGCAGCGCGGCGAGGGTCTCCCGGCCCGTGTCCTCGATGACGGCGAGCGCCTGGCGCGCCTCCTCCGGCCGGCTGCCGATGACCCGGCGCCCCATGCCCGCCTGCATCGCGATGACGCCCATGCTGTGCGCGATCATGTCGTGCAGTTCTCGTGCGATCCGCAGCCGCTCCGCCTGCACCGCCGCGTGCGCCGTCTCGGCCGCCCGCGCCTCGGCGAACAACCGGCGCTGCCGGACCGAGTTTCCGACGAACCACGCGGCGACCATGGCGAGGATGTACTGCAGCGCCCAGGTCTCCAGGACCGCCGGCCCGGAACGGATCGCGGCGGCGACGACGACCTGCAGGAGCAGGACACCGGTCGCGGTGATGATCGACACCCACCGGCGGCTGGTCGCCGCCACGAAGCTGACGGCGACGTCGACGGCCACCATCTGGATGATCCGCACGTCGGAGTGGATGCCCGTCCCGTAGCGCAGGTCGGTGCGCCCGCCGAACTCGAACAGCGCGACGAAGAACAGCAGCATCGCCAGCACGGCGAACGGCCGTCGCCGCACCACGCCGCCGAGCAGCACCATGGACAGGATCGGCAGGACGTACCGCAGCGTGAACGGCAGGTGCAGCGGATCGCCGCCGAAGGCCCACGCGGCGAACAGCAGCGGCGACAGCGCGAACCCGGTCCACGCCAGGGCGGTCCGCCGCCGGCCCGCGGCGCGTTGCGGCTGCTGGAGGTGCATGCCGCCGATGCTATGCGGTCGGCGTCGGGCGGGTCATCGGACCACGGGACTAAGCCCGTGGGCTACCCGCCTTCGGGCGGTTGTGATCGCCGGGCCGATGTCCCGGACGCTCGGAATCGGGACCGTTGTCCGCATGACACGAGACGACGTCCCGCGTCGGCCGGTGAGCCGGCTGGTGAGCGGGCTTGCCGCCGTCGCGGTGGCACTGACCCCGGGGGCGGCGACCCTGATGGCCGCGCCCGGCGAGGTGCCCACCGTCCCGCCGGTCGGTGTCGAGGCGTGGCGCGCCGATCCGCGCCACCTGCCCGACCCGGTCACCATGGACCCGGCCGCCGTGCGGCGGTTCTTCGACACCCTCGGCGCCGACGAGCAACGAGCGCTGGCGGCGGCCCATCCCGGTGTCGTCGGCAACCTCGACGGCGCGCCGCTGTGGCTGCGGTACGAGGCGAACCGCCGGTTGATGGCGCGGGCCGGTGAGCCGTACCGGAGCCAGGAGGGGCGGTTCCTGCTGTTCGACCTCCGGGGCCAGGGCACCGTGGCGCAGGTCTACGGCGACCTGGCGTCGGCGCGCCGGATCGCGGTGCTGGTGCCCGGCGCGGGCAACCGGGCAGGCAACTTCTGGCGCGGCGTCGCCGGCAAGGCGCTCCGCTCGCCGGCGCTGCAGGGCCTCGGGATCGCCGAGGAGGCCCGCCGGTACGGGCCGGCCGCGGACGGTTTCGCCGTCGTCGTGTGGCTCGGCTACGACGCGCCGGACGGTATCGACGCGTCCGCCGCCCGTGCGGACCTGGCACGCGCCGGTGCCGCGGCCCTGGAGCGGTTCGTCGCCGGACTGGTCGCCGTCCGTCCACAAGCGACACTCGCGCTGCTCGGGTACAGCTACGGGTCGACCGTCATCGGGCTGGCCGCGCACAGGCTGCCCGGTGCGGTCACCGACATCGCGGCGTTCGGCAGCCCCGGCATGGGCGTCGACGACGCGGCGGGGCTGCGCACCACGGCCCGGGTCTGGGCCGGGCTGTCGGCGCACGACGTCATGCGGTTCGTGCCCGGCGTGCGGCTGCACGGCCTCGGGCACGGGCGGCAACCGGCCGACCCGGCCTTCGGCGCCACCCGGTTCGCCACCGGGGACGTGGTGGACCACGACCACTATCTCGCTCTCGGGACCGACTCCCAGGCGAGCCTGACCCGGATCGCCCTGTTCGGCACGGATCGGCAGGAGGAAGCATGAACCCGGCCACGTTCGCGGCGCGGGTCGCCGCCCGTACCCCGGCGCACCGCGACCGCACCGTCGACGCGCTGCGCGCCGTCTCCATCGCCGGTGTGATCCTCGGGCACTGGCTGGTCTCGGCCGTGGTCAGCGACCCGTACCAGCCGTCGGAGCTGCACGGCGAGAGCCCGCTGACGTACGCCGGCCACCTCGCGCCCTTCAGCTGGCTGCTGCAGACGCTCGGCCCGTTCTTCTTCGCCGCCGGCTACGCCGCGGCTCGCAGCACGGGCGGCGGGCCGTGGCTGCGCCGGCGCGTCCGGCGGCTGGCCCGTCCGGTGCTCGCCTTCGCCGCCGTGTGGGTCCCCGCCCTGGCCGTGCTCGGCGCCGCCGGCGCACCGGACCGCACCCGCCACGTGGTCGAGTCGCTCGTGACGCACCCACTCTGGTTCCTGCTCGCGTACCTCGTGCTGACGGCCCTGACCCCGGTGCTGCGCCCGCTCGTCGCGCGGGCCGGGCCGTGGGCCGTGCTGCCGGCCCTCGCCCTGGTCGCGGTCACCGACGCGCTGCGCGGCGCGGACCTGCCGTCCTGGTGGGCCCCGGCCATGGTGCCGGTCGGCTGGGCGGTGCCGTACCTGCTCGGCATGGCGCTGGCCGGGGACCGCCTCGGCCGCCGGGCCGGACCGGTGCTGCTCACCGCCGGGATCGTCGGTGGGGCGCTGCTGGTGCTCGCCGCCGGCTACCCGGCGAGCGCGGTGGGCGTGCCGGGGGACCGGTTCTCCAACCTCGACCCGCCGTCGCTGTTCGCGATGGCCCTGGCGCTCGCCCAGGTGGGCCTGTTCCTGCTGGTGCGGCCCCGGCTGGTCGCGGTGCTGCGCCGACCCGCCGTGTGGGCGCCGGTCGCGGTGGCCAACCTGGCGGCGATGACACTGTTCCTGTGGCACCAGACGGCGCTGCTGCTCGTCACGTTCGCCGGGCTGCTCGCCGGCCGCCCGGCGGGACTACTGGACGCGCCCGACGGGGCCTGGCCGCTCGCCCGGCTGCTGTGGCTGCCCGTCCTCGCGCTCGTGCTGGCCGTCCTGACCATGGTGTTTCACCGCTTCGAGGCGCCGCGGGTTCCGTCAGGCCGGGGCACTGAACTCCCGGTCCGCCGGGTCGGCGGTCTCGAGCGGGTCGGCGAGCAGGCGCTCGAACGCGAGCTCGGCGGCGCCGACGAGCGGGGCGTCGTCACCGAGGACCGGGGTGCGCAGGCGCAGGTGTTCCCGGCAGACCGGCAGCGCCATGCGGAGCAGCCGGGCGCGCACGTGGGTGGCGTCGGCGAGGTATAGCTCGCGCAGGCTGCCGCCGAAGACGACGGCCTCCGGGTTGAAGAGGTTCACCAGGTTGGCGACGCCGAAGCCGAGCCAGTCCGCGACGTGCCGCACGGCCGCCTGGGCCACCGGTTCGCCGCGCAGCGCGGCCTCGACGACGGCGAGCACCGCGTCGCGGCCGGTCGCGCCGTCGCGGCCGACGTTGCGCAGCAGTGCCCGCTCGCCGATCTCGGTCTCCCAGCAGCCCCGGGAGCCGCAGCCGCAGGGGCGGCCGTCCGGGTTGACGACCATGTGGCCGACCTCGCCGCCGTAGCCGCCGTGTCCGGTCACGAGCCGGCCGCCGGCGATGATGCCCGCGCCGATGCCGGCGTCGCCGTGGAGGTAGAGGACGTTGTCGAAGCCGGCCGCGGCGCCCCGCGTGTGCTCGGCCAGGGCGGCGACGTCGGCCAGGTCGCCGACGAGCGGCGGGCGGTCGTGCCCGAGCGCCGCGCCGAGTGCGTTGCCGAGCGCCGCGCCGGCCGTCTCGCCGGCGGGGCCGGCCTGCGGGTGGATCCGGACCGTGCCGTCGGCCTGGCGGACCATACCGGTGACCGCCACGCCGCAGCCGACGAGGACCCCGGCGGCCGGGGTGTGCCGGTGCATGTCGTGCACGAGCGCGGCGAGCGTGCCGATCGCGCCGGCGGGCTCCGTCCCGGGTGGACGCTGCGCCGTACGGCTGTCGAGGATCGCGCCGCCGAGCCCGACACGCGCGGCGCGCAGGCGGTCGACCTCGATGCTCAGCGCGTAGCCGTAGACGCGGGAGGACCGGGGGCGGACGACGAGTGACGGACGTCCGGCGCGGCCGGTCTCGCGGGGCGCGCCCTCGTCGACGAGCCCGGCGGTGGCCAGGTCGGCGGTGAGCGCGCCGATGGTGCTGCGGTTGAGGCCGAGCCGGGCGGTCAGCTCGGCCCGGGAGGTGGCGCCGCGGAGGTGCACGTAGCGCAGCAACGCCCCCAGGTTCTGGCGGCGAACCGCCTCCTGCGGGCTGGTCGGCACGACGTGGTCCCTTCGTCGCCGGAACGATCGTGGGTCCCCGGAGAGCTCCGGGGACCCACGAGTTCGTTGTTCCGGATGGTGTTACTTGGTGAGCGGACCCAGCTTCGGGTCGTCGGCGTAGGCCTGGGCGGCGTTCGCCTTGGTCACGATGACCGGCGCCAGCAGGTAGGACGGGACGACCTTGGAGCCGTTGTTGTACGACTTGGTGTCGTTGATCGTCGGGTCGGTGCCGGCCTGCAGTGCCTTCACCATGTTGATGGTCTCGGCCACCAGCTTGCGGGTGTCCTTGTTGATGGTGGAGTACTGCTCGCCCGCCATGATGGACTTGACCGACTCGACCTCGGAGTCCTGACCGGTCACGACCGGGACCGGCTTGCCGGCGCCCTTGACCGAGGTGATGATGGCGCGCGCCAGGGTGTCGTTCGGCGACAGCACGCCGTCGAGGGTCTTGCCGCTGCTGTAGGTCGAGGTCAACAGCGAGTCCATGCGCGACTGCGCGTTCTCGGCCTTCCAGCCCTGGGTCGCGGTCTGCTTGACGTCGGTCTGGCCGGAGCCGACGACAACCTCACCCTTGTCGATGAGCGGCTTGAGGACCTCCATCGCGCCGTTGAAGAAGACACCCGAGTTGTTGTCGTCCGGCGAGCCGGAGAACAGCTCGATGGTCCACGGGCCGGTCGCCTTCTTGGCCTTCATGCCGTCCAGCAGGGCCTGGCCCTGGAGCTGGCCGACCTTGAAGTTGTCGAACGCGACGTAGTAGTCGAGGTCCGCGGTGCCCGTGATGAGCCGGTCGTAGGCGACGACGACCGCGCCGGCCTCCTTGGCCTGCTTGACCTGGGTGCCCAGCTGCGCGGCGTCGGTGGCGCCGATCACGATGACCTTCGCACCCTTGGTGATCATGGCCGTGATCTGCGACTGCTGGTCCGCGACCGTGGTCGAGGCGCCGGCGTACTGCACGTCGGACTTGAAGCCCGCTTCCTTGAGGCCGTTGGTGAACAGGTCACCGGCGAGCACCCAGTTCTCGGAGGTCTTCGACGGCAGCGCGACGCCGATGAGGGCGTCCTTCGCGAAGCCCTTGGCGGCTCCGGACGGGTTGCCCGCGGTGTCGCCTTCGCGCTCGGACGAGCCGCAGGCGCTCAGTGCCAGCAGCGCGGCGGTGCCGACCGCCAGGGTGCTGGTGAGGAACTTGCGCATGGTGGGGTTGACCCTTTCTCGGATTGTTGCGGAAATCTGGGGTGTAGCGGTTGCCGGCAACGGCTCGGTCAGCCGGCCGCCGGAGTCTTCTCTTCCTCGCGGCTCGCCTCGGCGAGGGCGACCGGGTCCGCGGGGGTCTCCCGCCGGAACGGCCGCATGATCGATCCGATGACCGAGAAGCGCCCCTGGCTCTTGTTGTAGACGTCGAGCGCGACGGCGCCGAGCAGGAACAGGCCCTTGATGATCTGCACCATGTCGGAGCCGGTGCCCAGCAGCTGCAGGCCGTTGTTGAGCACGGCCATGACCAGACCGCCGACGATCGAGCCGCTGATGGTGCCGAGGCCGCCGGAGACGGCCGCGCCACCGATGAAGACGGCCGCGATGGCGTCGAGCTCCCAGCTCAGGCCGTCCTGCGGCCCGGAGGCGCCGGACCGCGCCACGAAGATCATGCCGGCCAGTGCGGCGAGGGTCGACATGTTCATCATGACGAAGAAGTTGACCCGCTTCAGCTTGACGCCGGACAGCTCGGCGGCGCGGGAGTTTCCGCCGACGGCGTAGATGTGCCGGCCACCGGCGGTGTTGCGGGTGTAGAACGAGTACGCGATGACGAGGACGGCCAGGATGATGCCGGAGATCGGGAAGCTGGTGCCCACCCGGCCACCGGCGAAGCGCAGCGTGGCGAAGACGACCACGCCCACCATCACGATGAGCCGCAGGAGCGAGATCCACATCGGCGGGGGCTCGGCGCCCTCCATCTGCTGCCGGACCTGCCGGGCGCGGAACTCCCGCCAGATCACGGCCAGGCAGGCGAGCAGGCCGAGCAGCAGCGTCAGGTTGTTGTAGCCGGTGTTCGGGCCGACCTCGGGCAGGTAACCCGCGCCGATCTCGCGGAAGCCCTCGGGCACCGGCACCGTCTCGGCGTTGCCGATGTACTGGTTGCCGCCGCGGAACAGCAGCATGCCGGCGAGGGTGACGATGAACGCCGGCACGCCGATGTAGGCCACCCAGAAGCCCTGCCACGCGCCGATGAGCGCGCCGACGACGAGGCCGAGCAGGATGCCGACCGGCCACGGCACGTCGTGCTGGGTGATCGCCTTGGCCACCACGATGCCGACGAACGCGGCGATCGAACCGACGGACAGGTCGATGTGGCCCGCGACGATGACCATCAGCATGCCGATGGACAGGATCGAGATGTAGGCGTACTGCTGGGTCAGCGCGATCAGGTTGCCGGAGTTCAGCGTCAGCCCGTCGGTCATGACCTGGAACAGCACGATGATCGCCACCAGGGTGAAGATCATCCCGAACTGACGGGCGTTGGAGGTCGTGCCCCCGAAGAGGTGCTTCTGGAGGTCTTTGATTCGGCTCATGGCGTCGGCATCTTCTTCATAGAGGTCATCTGCTTCATGAGGGTTTCGGGATCGGCGTCACGCCGGGCGATCTCGCCGGTGATGGTGCCTTCGAACACGGTGTAGATCCGGTCGCACAGACCGATCAGCTCGGGCAGCTCGGACGAGATGACGATGACGCCCTTGCCCTCGTCGGCCAGCCGCTGGATGATGCCGTAGATCTCGAACTTGGCACCCACGTCGATGCCGCGGGTCGGCTCGTCGAGGATGAGCAGGTCCGGGTCGGTGAACATCCACTTCGCCAGGACGACCTTCTGCTGGTTGCCGCCCGAGAGTTTGGTGACGCCCTCGTCGACGGTCGGAGTCTTGATCCGCAGGCTCTTGCGGTAGTGCTCGGCCTCCCTGTACTGGAGGGCCTCGTCGAGGACGCCGTGCTTGGTGATCTTGGACAGCTTGGCCGACACGACCGAGGTTTTGATGTCGTCGAGCAGGTTGAGGCCGATCGCCTTGCGGTCCTCGCTGACGTAGGCCAGGCCGTGGTCGATGGCGTCGGCCACGGACTTCAGCTCGATCTCCTTGCCGTCCTTGAAGACCCGGCCGCCGAGATAAACGCCGTAGGACCGGCCGAACAGGCTCATCGCCAGCTCGGTGCGGCCGGCGCCCATCAGCCCGGCGAAGCCGACGATCTCGCCCCGCCGGACGGTGAAGCTGGAGTTCTTGCACACGAGCCGCTCGGCGGAGATCGGGTGCCGCACCGTCCAGTCACGCACCTCGAAGAAGACCTCGCCGATCTTGGGCGTGTGGTCCGGGAACCGGCTGTTGAGGTCCCGGCCCACCATGCCGCGCACGATGCGGTCCTCGTCGGCGCCCTCGCCCTTGACGTCGATGGTCTCGATCGTCCGGCCGTCGCGCAGGATCGTGATGGAGTCGGCGATCGCCTCGATCTCGTTGAGCTTGTGCGAGATCATGATCGAGGTGATGCCGCGCTGCTTGAACCCGCGCAGCAGGTCGAGCAGGTGCCGGGAGTCGGCCTCGTTGAGGGCGGCGGTGGGCTCGTCCAGGATCAGCAGCTTGACGTCCTTGGCGAACGCCTTCGCGATCTCGACGAGCTGCTGCTTGCCGACGCCGATGTCCTTGATGAGCGTATCCGGGTCCTCCTTGAGGCCCACCAGCGCCATGAGCTCCAGCGCCTTGCTGTTGGCGGCCTTCCAGTCGATCCGGCCGAAACGGCGCGGCTCGTTGCCCATGAAGATGTTCTCGGTGATGGACATGCCCGGCACCAGGGCGAGCTCCTGGTGGATGATCACGATTCCGGCGTGCTCGCTGGCCCGGATGTCCGAGAACCTGCTCTCGGAACCCTGGTAGACGATGGACCCGCTGTAGGAGCCGTACGGGTACACGCCGCTGAGCACCTTCATGAGGGTCGACTTGCCGGCCCCGTTCTCACCGCAGATGGCGTGGATCTCACCGGGGCGGACCACCAGGTTGACATCCGAGAGTGCCTTGACGCCGGGGAACTCCTTGGTGATTGATCGCATCTCCAGCAGTGGCGGAGCGCTGCCCATGTTGCCTCCAAGGGTTGCCAGCAGAATTTGTTGCGACAGCCAACGTATTCGAGTCTCGCTGGGTTGCAAGCGCTGAAGGTTGGGTCTTTGGTAACGATCTGGCAATGACCGCGCGACATGAGAGCGCTTCCTCACGTCGATACGATCAGCTTTGTGTGTCAGAACTGTAAATCCAATTGCTTTACTAAGTCAACGTCCTGGGGCATCATGTAGGTAACAAACGTCACGGAGGCGGGGCCGAGTGCGGCAGGCAGGGACGAATCTTCCCAAAGTTGGGCAGTACAACAGGGCGGTCGTCCTGGATCAGATCCAGCTCGCCGACGGGATCAGTCGCGTGGAGATCGCCGAGCTCACCGGTCTCACACCGCAGACCGTGTCGGGCATCGTCCGCCGTCTGATCGACGAGGGCATCGTCCGGGAGGACGGGGCGACGGTGTCCAACGGCGGCAAGCCGCGGACCCTGCTGCGGGTCAACGCTGACGCGGGCCGGGCGGTCGGCCTGCACTTCGACCCGGTCCAGCTCGCCTGCGTCGTGGTCGACCTGCTCGGCCGGCCGCTGGTCATCGTGCAGCGGCCGACGCCGCCCGACGCCGACCCGGCGCGGATCACCGCCGCCATGGTCGAGCTCGTCGACGAGGTCCTCGCGTCGGCGGGCGTGACCCGCGACCGGGTGCTGGGGCTCGGGCTCGCCACTCCCGGCCCGATCGACCAGGCGCACGGCATGCTCGTGGCGCCGCCCCAGCTGCACAGCTGGGCCCGGGTCCCGCTCAAGCAGATGCTGGCCGAGGCGACCGGCCTGCCGGTGACGCTCGACAACGACGCGACGGCCGCCGCGATCGGGGAGCGGTGGGCGGGTGCCGGCCGGGGCGTGGCGAACTTCGCGTATTTCTTCCTCGGCACCGGCGTCGGCGGCGGACTCGTCCTGGGGCACCAGGTCCACCGCGGCGGGTCGATGAACGCCGCCGAGTTCGGGCACACGTCGGTGCAGCCGGGCGGGCCGCCGTGTTACTGCGGCAACCCGGGCTGCCTGGAGAGCCTGATCAGCCCGGCCGCCGTCGTGGCGGAGACCCGGCGCAGGCTCGCCGCCGGGGAGGGTGCGGGGTCCGAGCTGGGCAGGCTGTTCCGCGACAACCCGACCGCGGTCGACCACGGCGTGGTCCGGCTCGCCGCCGCCTCCGGCGACCGGCTCGCCGCCGAGGTGATCGACGCCGCGGCCGAGTGGCTCGCCACGGTCGTGGTCAACGTGGTGAACATCGTCGACGTCGACCTGGTCGTCCTGGGTGGGCACAGCATCCGGCACGTCGAGACCCGGTTCCAGCGTGCGGTCGAGCGGGCCCTGGCCACGCGGCCCCTGGCCCGTGGCATCCGCACCGTCCCGGTCGCGCTGTCCCCGCTGGGCCCGGACGCGGCCGTCGTGGGCGGCGCCGCGCTCGTGCTGCACGCCACTTACTCGCCGCAGGTATCGGAGCTGCTGTCGCTCTGACCCGGGGTCGTCGCCGGGGTCGTCGCCGTCCGGAATTCCCGCCCGGAGCCACCGCCGGGACCGCTGCCTGCGCTGCCGCCGAAGCCCCCGCGGCCCGCCCTCCGGGCTCCGCCCTGCGCCGACCGGCCCGGATGTCGGTCAACTCGGGCGAACCGTTGACGAACGGCGATACATCTGCAACCTTAAACATCTAACTTGCAAGAAGTTGGCAAAGCACCGCCGAAATTCTGCACGACCGATTGCAAGTTTGCGGCAGGTGCACCGCCACCGCCTGCCGGGAGCCCACCCCCGCCCACACGACGACCGCCAGCGCAGCGCCCGACCCGGTGTTGCGGTACAGCGCGCCTTGCCGCCAGCGCACCCCAGCGTGCCCAGCACGCGGGTGCGGCGCGCCGCACCGTCACCAAGGCCGGACGGCGATGCGTGCTGCCGTCGTCACGAACCAGAGGACCCCGATGAAACGCAGACCCTTCGCCTGGCGGCTGATCAGCAGCGCCCTCGGGGCCGGCCTGATCCTCGCCGGCCTCTCCGCGCCCCCGGCCGCCGCGGCCGGCGGCCCCAACCTCGCCGCGGGCCGTCCCGCCACCGCCAGCGGCGCCAACGGCACGTACACGGCGAGCAACGTCAACGACGGCAACCAGGGCACGTACTGGGAGAGCCCCAGCAACGCCTTCCCGCAGTGGGTGCAGATCGACCTCGGCAGCAGCGTCAGCGTCGACCAGGTCGTGCTGAAGCTGCCGAACGGCTGGGAGACCCGCACGCAGACGCTGAGCGTGCAGGGCAGCACCAACGGCTCCTCGTTCAGCGACCTCTCGCCGTCGGCGGGCCGGGTCTTCAACCCGTCCGCCGGTAACACCGTCACCATCAACTTCACCGCGGCGAGCGCCCGGTACGTGCGGCTGAACGTCACCGGCAACACCGGCTGGCCGGCCGCGCAGGTCGCCGAGTTCGAGATCTACGGCGCGGGCCCGACGAGCCCCAACCTGGCCATAGGCAAGACGATGACGGCGAGCAGCGCCGCCGGCGGCTTCCCGGCCGGCAACGCCAACGACGGCAACCAGGGCACCTACTGGGAGAGCGCCACCAACGCCTTCCCGCAGTGGCTGCAGGTCGACCTCGGCTCGGCGCAGACCGTCAACCGGATCGTGCTGAAGCTGCCGAACTCCACGTCGTGGGCCACCCGCACGCAGACCCTGAGCGTGCAGAGCAGCAGCAACGGCAGCTCCTTCGCCGACGTCGTCGCCTCCGCCGGCTACACGTTCAACCCGGCGAGCGGCAACACGGTCACCATCAACCTCCCGGGCGCGCCCGTGCGGTACCTCCGCCTCAACTTCACGGCGAACACCGGTCACCCGGCGGCCCAGATCGCGGAGTTCGAGGTGTACGGCAGCGGCATCGTCGACGGCAGCGCGCCGACCGCGCCGGGCAACCTGACGCTCACCGAGCCGAGCAGCGGCCAGATCCGGCTGACCTGGACCGCGTCGACCGACAACGTCGGCGTGACCGCCTACGCGATCTACCGCAACGGCACGTTCGTCACCACCGTCGCCGGGAACGTCCTCACCTACACCGAGAGCCAGCCGACCACGGCGACCGTGTCGTACGTCGTACGCGCCCGCGACGCCGCCGACAACGAGTCGGCGCCGAGCAACACCGTGACCCGCAACGGCAGCAGCGGCCCGGACACGCAGGCGCCGACCGCACCGGGCAACCTCGCCTACACCCAGCCGGCCTCCGGGCAGATCCGGCTGACCTGGACGGCGTCGACCGACAACGTCGGCGTCACCGGCTACATCGTCTACGCCAACGGCGCCGTGCGTACCACCGTCGGCGGCACCGTGCTCACCTACACCGACAGCCAGCCGGACACCGCCACGGTCTCCTACGTGGTACGCGCCCGTGACGCCGCCGGCAACGAGTCCGCGCCGAGCAACACCGTCATCCGCAACGGCACCAACCCGCCGCAGGGCACCAACCTGGCGCCGGGCCGGACCGTCGAGGCGTCCTCGTCGGTGTTCACGTTCACGGCGGCCAACGCCAACGACGGCCAGCTCGGCACGTACTGGGAGAGCAACGGGTTCCCGTCCACGCTGACCCTGAAGCTCGGCGCCAACGCCGACATCACGTCGGTCGTCGTCAAGCTCAACTCGGACACGGCCTGGGGCGCCCGCACCCAGAACATCCAGGTCCTCGGCCGCGAGCAGTCCGCGACCGGCTACACGTCACTGGTCGCGCGCGCCGACTACGCGTTCAACCCTGCGACGAACCAGAACTCGGTGACGATCCCGGTCACCGCCCGGACCGCCGACGTGCAGCTGCAGTTCTTCAGCAACACCGGCGCCGCCGGCGGTCAGGTCGCCGAGCTCCAGGTCTTCGGCACCATGGCGCCGAACCCGGACCTGCGGGTCACCGCGGTCAGCTGGACCCCGACGGCACCGGACGAGACGAGCGCGATCACGCTCTCCGCCACGGTCCAGAACGCCGGTACCGCCGGATCCCCCGCGACCACCGTCAACTTCAACCTCGGCGGCCAGGTCGTCGGCACCGCGAACGTCGCCGCGCTCGCCGCCGGTGCCTCGGCCACCGTGACCGCCAACGCCGGGACGCGCCCGATGGGCAGCTACACCGCCGCCGCGACGGTCGACCCGACGAACACGGTCGTCGAGCAGAACGACAGCAACAACACGTTCACCGCGTCGAGCCAGCTGGTCGTCGCCCAGGCGCCCGGCCCGGACCTCCAGGTCGTCGGCATCACGTCGAACCCGGCGAGCCCGGCGGCCGGCGCGGCCGTGTCCTTCACGGTCGCGGTCAACAACCGTGGCACCACCGCCTCCGGGGCCACCACCGTGACCCGCGTGAGTGTCGGGGGTACCACCCTCAACACCAACACCCCGTCGATCGCCGCCGGAGCGACGGTGAACGTGGCGATCACCGGCACCTGGACGGCCACCGCCGGCGGGGCCACGATCACCGCGACCGCCGACGCGACCAACGTCGTGGCGGAGACCAACGAGACCAACAACTCCCGGTCGCAGTCGATCGTCGTCGGCCGCGGCGCCGCCGTGCCGTACACCTCCTACGAGGCCGAGGCGGGCACCTACACCGGCCAGCTCGTCACGGCCGACCCGCTGCGCACCTTCGGGCACACCAACTTCGGCACCGAGTCCTCGGGCCGGGCGTCGGTGCGCCTGAGCAGCCAGGGACAGTACGTCCAGTTCACCTCGACCGCCCAGGCGAACTCGATCGTCGTGCGCAACTCGGTGCCCGACTCGGCGAGCGGCGGCGGCCAGGACTACACGATCAGCCTGTACGCCAACGACGTCTTCGTCCAGAAGCTCACGCTGTCGTCGAAGTTCAGCTGGCTGTACGGCACGACCGACGACACCGAGTCGCTGTCCAACTCGCCGTCGTCCAACGCCCGCAGGCTCTTCGACGAGTCGTCGGCGCTGCTGCCCACCTCGTACCCGGCGGGCACGCGGTTCAAGCTGCAGCGCGACGCCGGTGACACCGCGTCGTTCTACTACCTCGACCTGATCGACCTCGAGCAGGTCGCGCCGGCGCTGAGCCAGCCCGCCGGGTGTGTCTCGATCACCAACTACGGCGCGGTGCCGAACGACGGGATCGACGACTCGGCGGCGATCCAGCGCGCCGTGACGGACAACCAGAACGGCGTCATCCCGTGCGTGTGGATCCCGGCCGGGAAGTGGCGGCAGGAGCAGAAGATCCTGTCCCCGGACCCGACCCGCGGCCAGTTCAACCAGAAGGGCATCCGCAACGTCGTGATCCGCGGCGCCGGCATGTGGCACTCGCAGCTCTACACCGACACCGAGCCGCAGAACGTCACCGGCAACATCAACCACCCGCACGAGGGCAACGTCGGCTTCGACATCGACGACAACACGCAGATCTCCGACATCGCGATCTTCGGCGCCACCAAGAACCGCGCGAACCGCGGTCACGGGCTCAACGGCCGGTTCGGCAAGAACACGAAGATCAGCAACGTCTGGATCGAGCACGTCAACGTCGGTGCCTGGGTCGGCCGGGACTACTCGGACACGCCGGCCTACTGGAACCCCGGCGACGGCCTGGAGTTCACCGGGATGCGGATCCGCAACACCTTCGCCGACGGCATCAACTTCTCCAACGGCACCCGCAACTCGAAGGTGTTCAACTCGTCGTTCCGCACCACCGGCGACGACTCGCTCGCGGTGTGGGCCAACTCGTTCGTGAAGGACCAGGCGGTCGACATCGGCCACGACAACCACTTCACGAACAACACGGTGGCGCTGCCGTGGCGGGCCAACGGCATCGCCATCTACGGCGGCTACGGCAACGGGATCGAGAACAACCTGATCTCCGACACGATGAACTACCCGGGCATCATGCTGGCCACGGACCACAACCCGCTGCCCTTCTCGGGCACGACGACGATCGCCAACAACGGCCTGTACCGGTGCGGCGGCGTCTTCTGGGGTGAGCAGCAGGAGTTCGGCGCGATCACCCTGTTCGCCCAGGGCAAGGACATCCCGGGCGTGATCATCCGCGACACCGACATCTCCGACTCGACCTACGACGGCATCCAGTTCAAGACCGGCGGCGGCGTGATCACCGCCCAGGTCACCAACGTGAAGATCGACAAGTCCAACAACGGCTCCGGGATCCTCGCCATGAGCGGCGCCCGCGGCCAGGCCACGCTGACCAACGTCCAGGTCACCAACTCGGCACAGGGTGACGTGGTGAAGGAACCGGGCTCCCAGTTCGTGTTCGTGACCCCGTAACCGTTGCTGTTCCGGCAGGGCCCGTCGCGCTGGTCGCGGCGGGCCCTGTCGGTGTCGCCCGTGATCGAGGGAGCCTCCGGGTCGTCAGGGCGACCCGACGGTTCCCTCGATCACGGCCTCACGCAGGGGCGGGGGACAGGGCCGTCGACACCACGAAGGACTCCATCTCGGCCAGGAGGGCGTGCAGGTCGTCCCTCGAGACGCGGTGCGTGTCGGCCTCCACCGTCATCTGGATCGTGTCCCGGACGTCGTCGACGTTGACCATCAGCTGCTCGTTGAAGAAGCGCATCGGCACCTCCTCGAGGACCCGGCTCGCCGGGAGCGCCGCGCGGATCGCGTCCGGGGGCGGGTCGCCGCCGGCCGGTCGGCTCGCGGTGCGGCGGTCGTTGTAGAAGCAGCCCAGCTCCAGCCGCTCGCCCCGATCGTGCTCGACCGCGTCGATCAGCGCCAGCAGTGCCGCCGGGTCGTAGTACGCGTACTTCGACGTGCTCATCGACGCCGTCCGCGCACGGGCCACCGCCTCCTCGGCGGGGACGCCGGCGACGTCGAGGACACACAGGCCGGTCTGCGTCAGGGGGCTTACCACGTCGGCCAGGCCGGGACGGAAGCGGTTGCCGATGATGGCCTGCGCGACGAGCGGGGTGGCGCCGGTGACCCGGTGCAGCCCGGATGCGAACGCCGCCAGCAGGACCCAGGCCGGGTCGGCGCCGAGCCGGGCCGAAAGGGCCTCCGCGGCCAGGTGCATGGCGGGGGAGGACCACACGGTGCGCAGGTAACGCGGCTCGCCGCGGTCGACCGGGCCGGCGAAGCGGCGGGCCGGGACCGCCCGCAGGTGCGCCTCCCAGTATCGCATCGACGCCGCTGTGTGCCGCCGCATCGACGGCTCCTGCTGGAGGCGCCAGAGGTCCAGCGGCTGCGTCGCCGGGTGGGTCGCCCGCGTCGCCAGGTCGCGCATCATGACCTGCACACCGCCGAGGTCGGCGGCGACGTGGGCCATCAGCGCCACCACGTGGGTCGGCACCCCGGCGTGGCGGACCACGGCCATGCGCAGCGGCCACTCGTGCTCGTAGTCGAACACGCGGTCGCGCCACTCGGCCGCGAGGGCGGCGGCCGCGGCCCCGGGGTCGTCCTCGGCGTCCAGGACGTGCAGGACCGCCTCGCCCGAGTCGAACACCTCCTGGGTCACCGTCCCGTCGTCGGCGGTGCGCAGCAGCGTGCGCATCGCCGCGTGCCGGGACATGTGGTACCGCAGTTCCTCCGCGAAGTCCGCGACGGTGCGCCCGTCGGTGACCGGCACGACGCCGCCCATGGCCAGCGACGAGCCGATCTCCACCATGGCTGCCCAGACCTGCTGCTGGCCCCACGCCAGCCCGCCGGCGCCGGCGCCGTCACCCTCGAACGGGACGATGATGCGATCCATCGCAGGATGCTCGCACATGCGCCGTTGAATGCGCATCGGTGGATGCGACTTTCTTCGCGACTTATATTGATGCTTGTTCTATTGTATGGATTTACATCGCTGTAACACGTTCCCGGGTCCCACCGCCCAACCCCCGCCCCGCACCCGAGGAGGCGCCGTGAGGCGAACCCTGACCGTGGCGCTTGTTGCCCTGCTGTCCCAGACCGTCCTGCTCACCCCGGCGTCGGCCGGCGGACCCCGACCCGCCGTCGTCACCGGGACCTACTCCGCCGGAGCCGCGCACGCCTGGCAACCACTGCCCGACGTCCGCGTCGAGGACCGGAACACCAGGCAGGCCGACGCGACCGTCGTCATCGATCCGAGCCGCGTGCGCCAGCGGTACAGCGGCATCGGCTTCTCGATCGACGAGACGAGCGTGTCCAACCTGTGGAAGCTCACGCCCGCCCAGCGCGAGGAGGCGGTGCGGCTGCTCGTCGACCCGCGCGCCGGCGCCGGCCTGGACCGCTTCCGCGTGACGATCGGCAGCCCCGACCTGATCGAGCACCTGCCGTTCTGGTCCTACGACGAACTGCCCGCCGGCGTCACCGAGGACTGGAACCTGCGGTACTTCTCCATCCAGCGCGACATCGACCTGCACATCGTCGACACCATAAAGCTGATCCAGAAGTACAACCCGAAGGCGACCTTCTTCGCCTCGGCGTGGAGCGCGCCCGCCTGGATGAAGACGAACAACCGGTTCACCGGCGAGGTCGCGCTGCGGCCGGGCAGCACCAGCCACTACCAGGTCGGCAAGCTGCGCGACGACTGCATCGACGTGTTCGCCCGGTACTACGCCAAGTTCATCGAGGCATATGCCCGCCGCGGCATCCGCATCGACGCCATCACGCTGCTCAACGAGCCCGGCATGGACGTCGTCTATCCGGCGATGGACATCAGCGTCGAGCAGCAGCAGAAGCTCGCCGTCGCGATCAAGCGCCACGTGCCCCGCGACGTGGCCCTCTACGTCCACGACTTCAACTTCTGGGACTGGCGCGACCCGAACAGCACCGAGACGAAGAACTACTACCGCATCCTCGAGGACCCGCGGGCGAACCGGGCCGCCGACGCGATCGCCTTCCACCCGTACTGGGGTGACCCACGGGTCATGCGGGACGCGTACGAGCAGACCGGAAAGCCGGTCCACATGACCGAGACCAGCGACCTGAACCCGGCGACGATCGTGGACTACTTCCGGCTCGACGCCAGTTCGTACGTCATGTGGGCGCAGACGACGGACCAGGACGGCGGCACCCTGCACTGGACCGACAAGCGCGACAACAACGTCGACTGGGACGAGATCGGCCGCACCACCAAGTGGCCGAACCGCCTCGTCAAGGTCGACACCGCCACGCGGACGTTCTCGGTGCGCGACGAGCTCTTCCAGATGGGGCAGTTCGCGAGGTACCTGAGCCCGGAGCACGTCCGCGTGGAGTCCAGCGCCACGGCCGGCGGCATCGACAACGTCGCCTTCCGCGACCGCGACGGCAACTTCGTCACGATCGTCGGCAACCGCAACGACACCCCGAAGGCGGTCCGGGTCGTGCTCGCCGGCAAGTCGTTCGTCCAGACCGTGCCCGCCAACGCGTACGCCACCTTCCGGTGGAAGGGCGACGTGCCCCGGTCGCGGGGCAACCACGCCCCGGTGCTCGCCGGCGTGGCCGACGTCGTCGCCGACCAGTACGCCACGGTCCAGGTACCGCTGAAGGCCACCGACCGTGACCGGGACCGGCTCGCGTTCTACGCCACGGATCTGCCCGAGGGCGCGGCGGTCGACGCCGCGACCGGCGTGGTCACGCTCCACCCGACGGTCGCCGGCACGCAGGACCTCACGTTCACCGTCACCGACGGCGCGGCGAGCGACCAGGTGACGGTCCACGTGACGGTGCGGCCGCGCGGCGCGCCCGTCGGCGTGAAGGTCGAGGCCGAGGCGTACGCCGAGCAGCACGGCTGGACCGACGGCGGGGCCAACTTCATCGAGAGCAACGCGGCGGCCAGCGGCGGGAAGAACGTCGGCTGGACGGCGCCCGGCAACTGGCTGAAGTACCGGATCGACGTCGCGCAGGCCGGCACCTACGACCTGGAGTTGCGCGCGGCGACCGGCACGGGTGGGGTCCTGCCCGACGCGGTGTCGCTGCGCGACGCGAGCGGCCAGGTGCTCGCCAAGGCGTCGGTGCCGGACACCGGCGGCTGGGGCACCTACCAGTCGGTGCACGTGCCGGTGACGCTCGCGGCCGGTGACCAGCTCGTCACCGTGTTCTGCGAAACGGGCGGCTTCAACCTGGACTACATCAGGATCAGTTGACCGGGCGGCGTGCGATCGCGATGACGGACTGGCCGAACGGCGGTCGCACGACCCGCTCCATCAGCCGGGTCACCGGGGCGACGGTCGAGTCGTAGAACTTGACCATCGGCCCGGGGCCCGGCAGCTGCCTGAGCAGACAGGTGGAGACGTAGTAGCCGATCAGGCCGAGCGAGTTGGCGTAGTGCAACTTCTCGATCTCCAACCCGGCGCGGGTCAGCGCGATGCGCATCGTCTTGCGCGTGTACCGCCGGACGTGCCCGGTGGCGATGTCGGCCGGACCCATCGCGAACGGGAACGCCGGCACGACGACGACCACATGGCCACCCGGCCGCACGAGCGAGCGCATCGTGCGCAGCGCGCCGATGTCGTCCTCGATGTGCTCCAGCACGTTGTACGAGATCGCGGCGCTGTGGCCGCCCGTCTCGTCGCTGGGCAACATCAGCTCACGGATCGTGACCTCGTGGTTGGCGGAGAACCGCTCCTTGAGCGCGAGCAACCGGCCCGGATCGGCCTCGGTCAGCGTCATGCGCGGAGCGTGTTCCAGCCACTCCGCCGCGTAGTCCCCCAGCCCGGCGCTGACCTCGATCGGGTCGTCGCCCAGGTAGGGCGTCGCGAACGCCACGAACCACCGCCGGTGGTTCTTCGCCATGGCGAGACCTTCGAGGACCTCGGACTGGACGTGCTGGTCGCCGAGGATTCCGGTAGTCGGACTGCGGTCGTCCGTGTTCGGCACGGCTCACCCCTCGGTCGCTCGTGGTCCCGGTGAATGGTTCCGGTGAATTCTGGATCATGTTAGCCGGAACTGAGGTAGTTTATAGGCATCGATGACCGTGAGCCAGAGTGCCGTTGCATGGGCCCACCCCTTTATCGTGTGAGCCGTGAAAATCGGCGAAAGGCTCCGTGCGCACACGTTCGATCTGATCGCCGTGGCGAGTTACCTCGTCTTCGCGGTGGTGCTCCTGATGAACCTGTGGCAGGACCCGCAGACGCGGATGCTCTCTGACAATAGCCAGGACCAGACCTTCTTCGAGTGGGCGCTCACGCACGCCGCGGACGCCATCAGCCACGGCGAGTCGCCGATCTTCACCGACGAGCTCAACGCTCCGCTCGGCGTCAACCTCATGGCGAACACGTCCATCCTCGGCCTCGCCATCCCGCTCAGCCCCGTCACGCTGCTCTTCGGTGCGGGTGTCACGTTTGCGATCATCAGCACCCTGGCACTCGCCGGCACCGCCACCGCCTGGTACTTCGTGCTCTCCCGCGACGTGGTGTCCTCGAAGGCGGCGGCCTACGTCGGCGCGCTGTTCTGCGGCTTCGGCCCGGCGATGGTCTCCCAGATCACCGGCCACCCCAACATCGCCGGGCAGTTCCTGATCCCGTTCATCGTGCGGATGGTGATCCGGCTGCGGGAGCCCGGCCCGGCGGTCCGGCGCGGGCTGGTGTTCGCCGCGCTGGTGGTCTACCAGTGCTTCATCAACGAGGAGATCCTCTTCCTCGCCGCGTGCGCGCTGGCCGTGTTCCTGGTCGCCTATCTGCCGCCGCGCGAGATGCTGCCGGCGGCCAGGGTGGCGCTGCCCACGCTCGGCGTCACCGCGCTCGCCGCCGGGGTGGTCCTGGCCTACCCGCTGTGGCACCAGTTCGCCGGGCCGCAGGCCTACCACGGGTTGCCCGAGTTCGTCCGCGGGTTCAGCAGCGACCTGGGATCGTTCACCGAGTTCAGCCGCCGCTCGATCGTCGGCGACCCGGCCCGCATCGATAAGATGGGCGGCGCCACCGAGGAGAACACCTTCTTCGGCTGGCCGCTGCTGGGGCTCCTCGTCGCCGCGGCGGTGGCGATGTGGCGGCACCGGGCGGCCCGCGCGCTGGTGATCACCGCCGTCGTGTTCGGCATCCTCTCGCTCGGCAGCGTCGTCCGCTACAAGGGCGAGGAGACCACGTGGCACGGCCCGTGGCAGTGGTTCGACGACCTGCCGCTCTTCGACTCCGTGGTGCCGACCCGGCTGGCGCTCGTCATGACGCCACTCGTCGGGGTGCTCATCGCGCTGGTCGTCGAGCAGTTCATCGACCGGCGGCCGGAGCCCGCCGGGGAGGGGGAGGAGGCCGGGCCGGCACAGCCGGCTGCCCCGATCCTGTGGGCGGTGGCGCTGACCGTGGCGCTCGTCCCGCTCGTGCCGACGCCACAACCGGCGAACGACCGGGCTCCGGTGCCGGTGTTCTTCAGCAGCGGCCAGTGGCGGGAGCACCTGCCGAAGTCGGCGACGGTCGTCACGTTGCCCGGCGGCTGGTGGGAGCAGCTCGACGCGATGCGCTGGGCGACCACGGCGAACCTCGAATTCAAGATCGTCGGCGGCTACTTCCTCGCCCCGGACCCCAATCACCCGGAGCGGCACGCGATGTTCGGCCCGTCGTACCCGCCGACGCTCAGCCTGCTGTCCGGCGTCGCCAACGACGGGACCGTGCCGCAGGTGACCCCGGACCAGCAGGCCCAGGCGCGCGTCGACGTCGACTACTGGGGCGCCACGACCGCCGTCCTCGCCGACCAGCACGGCAACAGCGAGGCCGTGCGGCAGACGGCCGACCAGCTCTTCGGACCCGGGCGCCACGTCGCGGACGTGTGGCTCTGGGACGTCCGCCGACCCGGCGCTTCTTGATCATCGACGCGTTCACCGGGGCGGCGGCACCGCCGCCGCCCTAGGCTGAGCCGGTCAGGTCTTCCCGAAGGGAGCATCGTGATCTTCATCTGCGCCAAGTTCAAGGTCCGCCCCGAGGACGCCGACCGCTGGTCGGAGATCGTCGCCGACTTCACGGCGGCGACCCGCGCCGAGCCCGGGTGCCTGTGGTTCGACTGGTCGCGCAGCCTGGACGACCCCACCGAATACGTCCTCGTGGAGGCGTTCCGCGACGACGAGGCCGGTGTCGAGCACGTCACCTCGGCCCACTTCCGCGCCGCTCAGCAGACCCTGCCGTCGCACCTGGCCGAGACGCCACGCATCGTCAACGTGAAGACCGACCAGACCGGCTGGTCGGAACTGGGCGAGATGGCCGTCCGCTGAGCGACGTCCACCGAGGTCCGCCGGTTCCTATGCCTGGTAGGCGACCAGGCGAGGGGAGAGGCGGTACTCGCGGGGGCGGTCCGGGTCGGACAGCGCACGGAGCCGGTCGATCACCGGGGTGACGACGGTGCGCCAGGTGGTGTCGTCGACGTTCCACAGGTACGACCACAGGCGCTCTTCGATGCTCTTGGCGAACTCGTTCGGGGACTCGGCGAAACCGGTCGACGCCACCCAGGCCACCCCCGCCGGGCTCAGGTCGGCGGCGGAAGCGGCGCCGTCGAGCGTCGCCGCCGTGTCCGGCCGGTCGTCGCGCAGCGGGCCGAGCGGCGCCACGGCGGTGGTCAGGTCGTCGTCCGGGGTCCGGCGCGGGATGCCGTGCACGGCCACCACCCGCCCGCCGGGCCGCACGACGCGGGCGGCCTCGGCGAGCGCACCGTAGACGTCGCCGATGGCGTGCAGCGCGGTGACGAAGACGACGTTGTCCACCGCGTTGTCGGCGACCGGCAGCGCGGTGGCGTCGGCCCGCGCGACGGTCGGCCCGAGCCGCTGCCGGGCGTGGCGGAGCATGCCGGCGGACAGGTCGACGCCGACGACGGTGACCCCGAGCGCCCGCAGGGCGGCGGAGACGATCCCGGTGCCGACGCCGACCTCGAGCACCGTGCCGGGGACCAGCCACGGCTGGATCTCGGCGGCGAGGACGACCGCACGCTCGGCTCCGCCGCGCCGGTCGTCGTAGCGGTCGGCGATCCGGTCGAAGGACCGTGACGAGCGCCCGTTCATGCCGCGAACGCTATCGCGCGGATCCGCCCCATGGTCAAGTCGGACCGGTGTGCTATGACTGTCGGGCTTCGGCACGGCGCGGGATACGGGAAGCAGCCGGCGCACTGACGCCGGGTGGGTGCCAAGGTCCCGCCCCCGCCGGGCCGTTGGTCCCGTCGACTCGGGTGGTTGTCCTCTGCAGTGCGACGTGCCAGGTGGCGCACGCTCATGGTGCAACGCGAAACCACCCCAGGCACCGCCGAGTCAGAAGGACACTCCCATGAAGCGCAAGACCCTCGACATCCTGGTCGGCCTCGGCGGGATCGTGCTCGCCGGACTGCTGCTGGTCGCCGGGATCGTGCTGACGACCAACGCGAACTTCGCCAACGACTACGTCACCAGCCAGTTGGGCCAGCAGCAGATCACGTTCAAGAGCGCCGACACCCTGACGGCCGAGGAGCGCAAGTCGGCGTGCCTGGTCGAGTACGCGGGCCAGCCGTTGACGACCGGCAAGCAGGCCGAGTGCTACGCCAACGAGTTCATCGGGCTGCACCTGAAGACGATGGCCGGTGGCAAGACGTACGCCCAGCTCGGTGACGTGCAGACCGAACTGCGGGCGAAGGTCACCGCCGCGCAGCAGGCGAACGACCCGGCGCTGGCGGACCTGCAGAAGCAGCTTGCCGACGTGACCGCGCAGCGGGAGACGGTGTTCAAGGGCGAGACCCTGCGGGGGCTGCTGCTGACCTCGTACGGCTTCAGCGAGTTCGGTGCGAAGGCCGCCCAGGCCGCGCTGGTGGCGTACATCGCCTCGGGCCTGCTGTTCCTGCTCGGTGTCGCCGGCCTGGTCCACGCCGCCGCCACCCCGGGCACGAAGGGCTTCGCGGTTCCCGAGCGGACCAACGGCAAGGAGAACGGCAAGGAACTCGTCGACGCCTGACCCGTCACGACCCCGGACCCGGGCCTCCCACGAGGGAGCCCGGGTCCCGCCGTGTCCTCAGCTGGTGAACATGCCGCCGCCACACCGCGGCGGAACTCATCGGTCGCCCGGGAAGAAGTCCCGCGTGGCGCTCTCGGCGGCGAACGCCGCCGGCCGGGCGCGGTCGCCGGACGGCTGAGCCGTGTGCAGGGTGAGCAGGTAGATGCCGGCGCCGCCGACGGCGCAGATCGTGGTGCCGTCGGGGTGCCACGCCACGCCCTCCACCGGGCCGGCCAGCCGCAGCGCGCACACGCACCGGCCCGACGACACCTGCCAGACCCGCACCGTGCTGTCGTTGCCGGTGGTGGCGATGAGCGCGCCGTCCGGGGAGAAGGCCGCCTGGAAGATGAAGCCGGTGTGGCCGCTCAGCACGCGCCTCGGCGTGCCGGTCGCCACGTCCCACAGTCGCAGCTCCTGCTCGTCGCAGCTGGCCAGCAGCGTGCCGTCGGGGGAGAACGGGCACGTGCCGGCGCCGCGGCTGTGCGGCAGGACCCAGCGCGGGGCGCCGTCGGACGTGCGCCACACCCGGACGGTACGGTCGTCGCCGGACGTGGCCAGCAACGCGCCGTCCGGGGAGAACGCGCAACCCCAGATGACGCCGGTGTGGCCGGTCAGGGTCGCGAGCTCGGTGCCGGTCTCCGCCTGCCACAGCCGCACGGTCCGGTCCCAGCCGGCGGTCGCCACGGTCGTGCCGTCGGGGGAGAACGCGCAGCACGTGACGCGGCCGGTGTGGCCGGTGAGCGCGGCGTGCGGCACGTTCTCGGGGACCTGCCACACGCGGACCGCCCGATCCCAGCCGGCGGCGGCCACGAGCCGGCCGTCGGGGGAGAACGCGCAGCTGTCCAGCCAGCTGCCGTCGCCGGTCAGCACGCCCAGCGGGGTGCGGTCGGGGACGCCCCACAGCCGTACCGTCGCGTCACCCTTGGCGACGGCCAGCATCGTGCCGTCGGGGGAGAACGCGCAGCCGACCGCCCAGTCGGTGCTGCCGGTCAGGACGGCGCGCTCGGTGCCGGTCGCCACGTCCCACAGCCGGGCCGTCCCGTCGACGCTGGTGGTCGCGAGCAGCGTGCCGTCGGCGTTGAACGCGCAGCCGAGCACCAGCCGCGCGGTGTGGCCGCGCAGTTGCGCCCGCTCGGTCAGGGTCGCCACGTCCCACAGCCGTGCCGTGCGGTCGAGCGCGGCGGTCGCGAGCAGCGTGCCGTCCGGGGAGAAGGCGCAGCCGCACATCTGCCCCGGCAGCACGCCGTGGACGCGGCCGTCGGCGGTCCGCCACAGCCGGACGGTACCGTCCTCGCTCGTCGTGGCCAGCAGGGCGCCGTCGGGTGAGAACGCGCACTCGTGGACGGTGCCGGTGTGGCCGGTCAGCACGGCGCGGGTGCTGCCGTCGCCGACCTGCCAGACGCGGACCGTGGTGTCGTTGCTCGTCGTGGCGAGCAGCGTGCCGTCGGGGGCGAAGGTGCAGCCGTTGACCTCGTCGGTGTGCCCGGTCAGCACGGCCAGCGGGGCGCCGTCGGCGACGCGCCACAGCCGTACCGTCGCGTCGACCCCGGCGGTCGCGAGCACCGTGCCGTCGGGGGAGAACGCGCACCGCGTGACGGCGCCGGCATGACCGGTCCGGAGCGAAGCGGAGGGGCCGGTCATCATGGGCTCAGGGCGGAGGCCGGGCGGCCGGAGCGAAGCGGAGGACGCATGACCGGCTAGTTGGGTGCGCTGGCTGCCGTCGCGGACCTGCCAGAGTCGCACCGTGCCGTCGTTGCCGGCGGTGGCGAGCAGCGTGCCGTCGGGTGAGAACGCGCAGCCGTAGATCGGCGCGGTGTGCCCGATGAGCAGCGACCGCTGGGTGCCGTCGGGGACGCGCCAGAGCCGTACCGTCGCATCGTCCCCCGTCGTGGCCAGCAGGCTGCCGTCGGGGGAGAAGGCGCAGTTGGTGACCGGGCCGACGTGCCCCGCCGGCTCGGTGTGCTGGGTGGGGTCGTGCAGGTCGGGCAGGGGCCAGATCGGCTCCAGCCGCGGTGCGGGCAGCGCGTCGCGGTAGCGCTCGACGGCCTCCTCGAGGCCGGGGATGCCGTGCAGGCGGCTGGCGAGTGTCGCGCCGAGGGCCGCGGGCGGGTCGATCGGCCCGAGCAGGTGCGCGGCGTGCGCCAGGACCCGGCGCAGCGTGGCGCTGGTCGGGGACTCGACGAGCGCGAGGTCGGCGTCGAGGGTGACGACCGACTCGAAGAGCCGGGTCTTGGCCTCGATCCAGCGGGGATCGCACACGAGGTCGCGCAGCTCGTCCAGGCGGCCCGCGCCGTGGAGGTGGTACGGCAGGTAGCGCCACAGGTGGCGCGCGTCCGCCGGCAGCCGCCACCACTCGCCCGGCACGGCGATCAGGCGGGCGGCGGCGTCGACGAGCCGTCCGTGCACCGCGGCCCGCTGCTCGGCGCCGCGGGCGTTGCGGAGGTGGGCCAGCATCACGTCGTGCAGGACGAGCCGGCGGCCCGGCGCGTCGAGCCGGTAGTCACTCGCCAGGCCCAGCCCGGCCAGCTCCTCGCACAGGGCGTCGACGTGGCCGCCCGGCCACAGCAGGGACAGCACGTCCAGCGGGATGTCGACGTCCTCGGGGAAGACGGCGAGGTCGTGGTAGCGCTGCCGGTCCGCCGGGCTGAGCAGCGCCAGGCTGGCGTCGATGGTGGCGGCGACCGCCTGGCTGCGGTCGACCGGCCGGGCGGGATCGAAGGCGGCCGGACCCTCCGCCCGCAGCCGCTCCGCGATCTCCCGGGCCGCTTGCTGCGGCGACTGCCCCCGTGCGGCCCGGCGTCGCAACGCGCCGTTGACGAGGTTGAGCAGCAGCGGCCACCGCCCGGCGAGGTCGGCCAGCCGGTCCGCCTCGGCGGCCGGCACCCCGGCGAGCCCGTCCATGATCAGCTGCCGGGCCTGCGTGCCGGACATCGCGTCGACGCGGACGCACGGCGTGCCGGCTGGCAGCAGGTCGGGGATGCGGGTGGTGACGAGCCGGGTGCACCGGCTCCCGCCGAAGCGAAAGGGCCGCAGCTGCCCCTCGTCCCACACGTCGTCGAGGACGAGCAGGACCGGGTCGTGCTCGTCGAGCAGCCGGCCGAGCTCCGCGCCGGCGGCGTCCGGGTCGACCAGGGCGGGGCGCGAGCCGACCAGCGCGAACGCGAGGTCGTTGATGCGCTCGGCCAGGTCGGCGCCGTGGACCTCCTGGCCGATCGTGACCCACAGCAGGCCGCCGGGGAACCGCTCGCGGATCTCCGGGCGGTGGCTGATCCAGGTGGCCAGGCGGGTCTTGCCGAAGCCGCCGGCGCCGCGCAGGGCGGTGGTCAGCCCGACCTCGGCCGGGTCGCCGCCGACCAGGGCCGTCACCAGCTCCGCCCCGAGCTCCGGCCGCAGCACCATGCGCTCCAGCGGTGGCGCCATCCACGGCCGCCGCTCCGATGCGACCGGTCGCGGTGCCGCCGGGGCGCGCCGCTGGTCGGCCAGGACGAGCAGCAGGCCCGCCGCGGTGATCGGCAGTGCCAGGATGTTCGCCCAGCCGGCCGCCGCGTTGACGTCACCGCCCGCCGACGCGATCCAGACCGGCGCCGCCACGCAGACGACCAGGATCGCCAGCCCGACCAGAGTCCATCCGACGCGTGCCGACCGGGACAACACCGACCACGCGAACCACTTCCGCACTCGTCCCTGCATCCGTCCATCGTTGCGTAGTGATGCGGCTACGGCGAGCGCCGGACGGCGGTCCACGCCGCTGAGCGGTGGTTCGGCGGAACTTGCAGATACTGCGAATCGTGCTGCTGGCGTCACCGGGCGGACAGGTAATATCATCGATGGCTGCTTCGCGGAGGGCCGCAACCGCGCGACCGCCGCCACTCCGAGTCGTCGATCGCCGCCGATCCCCACCTCGCGGCTGAGACCGCAGCACGCGGAATACCTGTCGAGCCACCGAGTTTCACGCGGCTACCCTCCTTCCATATCGACGCGTTCGTCGATATGGAAGGAGGGAGCGTCGTGACCGCGGAGTTCGTGAGCCACCTGCAGCAGCACGGTGCGCCGGTGCGCGTGCCGCGCGCCGGTGACGTGGTGTGGGACGACGAGGCTCTGCACGCCGAGCGGTATCGCGCGGATCCGCAGCGGTATGCGCTGACGGCCCTCGTCCCCGGCGCGCTGGCCGCGCAGCGCTGCCGGGTCCTGCTCCAGCTGCTGGTCAGCTCGTGGGCCGGCCATGACGACGAAACCCGGGCGACGCTGTCGCGGGTCTGCCGGGTGCTGGCCCTCGGGCTCGCGCCGACCGACGTGCTGACCGTGCTGCTGGCCGTCCGGCGGCGCCGGGCCAACCACCGGCACGTCACGCGGACCGCCCTCGCCGTGCTGCTGGAGCACCCGGACGCCGCCGAGCTCATCCGGGCCCGCCGTGGCATCGCCGTGGACTGCTTCGAGCACGCGCTCGGCAAGCGGACCGCGCGGGCCTGCGCGCGGCAGCTCGCCGAGGGCCGGCCGGTCCGGCACGCGCTGGCCCGGTTCGGCGCGGCGCCGGGACGGGTGCCGCTGCTCTACACGCCCGTGACCACGACCGCGGTGACGGCGCCGCCGGCCGCGGCCGGCGACCTCGACATGGCCGGCGAGCGCCCGGACGTCGTCACCGCCACCAACCGCGGCGACCTCGCCGCGACGCTGGTGCACCTGTTCCGCGGCGGGCCCGGCTCCGAGCTGGAGCCGGCCGCCGGGCGATACCTCGACGCGGCCACCGCGGCGCTGCCGCGCTACCACGGGCGGGTCGCCCTGGTGGTCGACGACTCGGCGTCGATGCGCGGCTACGGCGACCGCGAGTGGGCGGTGGCGTCGCAGGTCGATGCGTTCCGGCGGGTGCTCGAGCGGGTGTGCGAGACGCTGGTCGTGGTGCGCGTCGGCGGCGCCGGTGATCGGCCGGGCGGCGCGACCGACCTCGCCACCGGGGTGCTCGACGCCGTCGGGGCGGGGGCCGACGTGGTCGCCGTCGCGTCCGACGGCTACGAGAACGTCTACCCCGGCGACCTGGCCCGGGTAGCTGAGACGCTGCCGCGGGTCGGGGTGCACACGCCGGTCGTGTTCTGCCAGGCGACGTTCGGCCACGCCGACGACCTGACGCTGCGCCGGCCCGCGCCGCGCCTGCCGCAGCGCTCGTTCTGGCACTCCGACGACCTGGCGGCGCTGGTGCTGTGGGTGCTGTCCCATGTGGAAGGTGCCGAGGCGGAGCGCTGGCTCGGCGCGGAGCTGCGCCGCCGCCTGATCCTGGCGGAACGGGTCCTGGAAGGAGGTTCGCGATGAGTGTGCTCGACGTCGTCCCGGCGGACGTCTCCGGCTACCGGCTGGGGCAGCCGCAACGGGCCGGTGCGCTGACCATGGTGCCGGTCTTCGGCCCCGCGTACCCCGGCATCGTGCCGCCCCGCTCCGGGCTGAAGCTCGGCCGTGTCGTCAGCTACGGGCAGGTGGAGCTGGCCAACCCGGCGCCGTCGGGCGTGGCGATCGTGCCGCTGCACGTGGGGTACATCCAGGACGCGGCGCAGAACCACGCGCTGTGCCGGTCGGCGTTCATCGGCGCCGGGCAGACGCTGCGGTTCGACGACGCCTGCTGCGTGCAGGAGAGCCAGGGCGGTTACCTGGCCGGACGCGACCAGTGGTTCTTCGTCCTGCCGGTGGAGCTGCGCGGCGAGGCGCTGCGGCTGCGGGGCACCCGGCAGTACAGCAAGCTGTGGAGCGACATCGCGCGGTTCAACGGGCGTTACGGCCTGCCGCGGCGCGGTCACCTGGAGCAGGTGCTGACCCGCAAGCGGGCCGGGCTCACGCAGTACCAGAGCCGTCTCGAACTGCTCGACGGGCAGCTCGGCGCGCTCTTCTTCGTCGGCGACCGACTCGCCGGCGTCGAGATCGCGCCCGACCCGGTGTACTTCGCCGAGGTCTGGATGGCGCTGGTCTGCTTCGCCTACGGGCCGGCGGCGTGGTTCTCGGACGCGGCACCGGAGACGCCGGCCGAGCCGTTCGAGGTCGACGGCCTCGACGGGCTGCGCACCGCGCTCGCGGAGCGTCGCCGCGCGGTCGCCGACGAGGTGGGCGGGTGGCTGGCGCGCGCCGCGTGGCGGCCGGGCGAGCCGGTCGAGGAGGAGCGGTACCTCGACCTGCGACTGTCCACTGTGCTCGGTGAGTCGGTGGGCGGCCAGATCGTGACCGACGGCCGGCGGCTGGTCTACGCGTCGCTGTTCACACTGGCCGCGTGAAATCCGGTTGACCGCGGGCCCGGTCCGCGGTTGACTGATCTCGATGGCGGGACTGAGCCAGGCCCGGTCGATAGCCCCTCCGATTCCAGATCGGGGTAAATGACAACATCGTTCAGCACGGTGGTTGCGTGTAATGTCGCCACGGCGCTGGCCGCCCCACCCGCCATCACAAGCCGCCCGCCCCGGCGTCCGAACCCCTCCGGACGCCGGGGCGGTTCTCGTTCGTGGCGATCACGTTGTGTATGGTGCAGGGCGCGAACATGCGGCGAACTGATCTCCCAGCGGTGGGCAGCTACGTCCTCGGGGCTGCGCTGCTCTGCATCAGGCTGCTCGCAAACCCCGGCGACCGGGTGCCGTATACCCCCGGCGACCGCATCCTCGCCGAATACTTCCTGAGGTTCGCCGCGCGTGTGGTCGTCCACGGCGACAACCCGTTTTTCATCAACGAGCTCAACGCCCCGGTCGGCGTCAACGCCATGGCCAACACGACGATGCTCGGCCTCGGCGTGCCGATGGCGCCGGTGACGCTGCTGTTCGGACCCGGGATCTCCTTCGACGTGCTCGTCGTGCTCACGGTCGCCGGGACGGCCGCCGCCTGGTACTGGCTGCTCTCCCGGCACGTCGTTCCCGGCCACCCGGCCGCCGCCTGGGTCGGTGGGCTCATCGGCGGCTTCGCGCCCAGCGTCGCCAACCACGCCACGTTCCACCCGAACCTCACCGCGCAGTTCCTCGTGCCGGTCATCGTCTGGCGCCTGCTGAAGCTCCGCGAGGAGGGGCGCTGGCTGCGCAACGGGCTCATCCTGGCCGCACTCGTGGTCTGGCAGGCGTTCATCAACGAGGAGACCCTGTTCATCACCGCGCTCGCGGCAGGGCTCTTCGTGTTGCTGTACGAGCCGCTGACCGGATGGCGGCCGATGCTCGCCGGCCTCGGGGTCTCGGCCGTCGCGGCGCTGGTGGTCCTGGCGTACCCGCTGTGGTGGCAGTTCGCCGGGCCGGCCGCCTACCACGGCGGCGAGCCGCAGATGACCCGATTCCGCACCGACCTGCTCGGGCTGACGTCGTTCTCCCGCACGTCCGTCGCCACGCGGATCAGCGAGTACGAGCCGGCTCCCGGCTTCTCCGCCGAGCAGCACGGGCACCTCGGCTGGCCGCTCGTCATCGCCGTCACCGCCGTGGTGATCTGGCTGTGGCGCGAGCGGCTGGTCCGCGCGCTCGCGATCACCGGCGTCGTCTTCGCCGTGCTGTCGTTCGGGCCCGAACCGGCCCTGCGCGGGCGGGAGATCGGCATCCCCGGGCCGTACGCGCTGCTCAACCGCCTGCCGCTCTTCGACACGCTGCTGCCGACACGGCTCGGTGAGGTGCTGACCTGGGCGGTGGCGCCGCTGGCCGCCATCGGCCTGTCGCGGCTGGCAGCTCCGCGGGTCCTGTCGATCGGCCTGGTGGCCGCCATTCTGGTGCCGGCCGCACCGACCCCGATCCGCGTCATCGAGCGGCCGCCGGTGCCCACGTTCATCACCTCCGGCGAGTGGCGGTCCTACGTGGGGCCGGACCAGTCGGTACTGGTCGTGCCGCTCGCGACGTTCGACCACTTCCAGCCGATGCAGTGGTCGGCCGCGACGGGGCTGGACATGCGGCTGTCGCACGGCTACTTCCTCGGCCCGGCCGGCGGGGTCGACGGCAACCACGCCGTCGTCGGCCCGCCCCGGCGCCCGACCGACAACGTCATCACCCACGGCGGCCCGGTGACCGACGCGGACCGCGCCCGTGCCCGTGCGGACTTCGCCTACTGGCGGACCGCCATCATCCTGGCCCCGGAGGGTGATGCGGCCGCATCGACGCGGGCCACGATCGACGCCCTGGTGGGCCCGGGCCGGCAGATCGGCGGTCTGTGGCTCTGGGACCTCCGCGGCCGCTGATTTCATCCGGCGGTGCGAGCGTGGGCGCCGCAAAGGCGGTCAAGAAACGCTGTCGTGGCTGATGTGGTGTTCGTGCTGCTGACGATCGCGGCGTTCGCGCTGCTCGGCCTGGCGGTGCGGGCGGTGGAGCGGCTGTGAGCGTCGAGAACCTCGTCGGCCTGATCCTCGCGGTCGCCGTCACGGCGTATCTCGTGACTGCCCTGCTCTTTCCGGAGCGGTTCTGATGAGCCCCACCACCGCGGGCGTCGTCTTCATCGTCTCGCTGGTCCTCGCCTTGGTGGTGGTGTATCGGCCGTTCGGTGACTACATGTTCAAGGCGATCACCTCGTCGCGTCATCTCGGGGTCGAGCGTGTGTTCTTCCGTGCGGTCGGTGTCAATCCCGGTGGTGAGCAGTCCTGGGGTGTCTACGCCCGTAGTGTGCTGGCCTTTTCGGCGATCTCGATCCTGTTTCTGTACCTGTTCCAGCGTCTGCAGAACCACCTGTGGCTGTCGCTGGGGATGCGGCCCGTCGCGCCGGACCAGGCCTGGAACACTGCGGTCAGTTTTGTGACGAACACGAACTGGCAGTCGTATTCGGGTGAGTCGACGATGGGTCATCTGGTGCAGATGGCGGGTCTGGCGGTGCAGAACTTCGCCTCTGCCGCTGTCGGTATTTCCGTCGCGGTCGCGCTGGTGCGGGGTTTCGCCCGGTCGAGGACGGATCGGCTCGGGAACTTCTGGGTCGACCTGGTGCGGGTCTGTGTGCGGATCCTGCTGCCCGTGGCGGTGATCGGTGCGGTCCTGCTCATCGCCGGCGGTGCGGTGCAGAATCTCAGCGCCGGTACCGATGTGGTGACTCTGGGTGGGGGGTCGCAGGCCATCACCGGCGGGCCGGTGGCCAGTCAGGAGGTTATCAAGGAGTTGGGTACGAACGGTGGTGGGTTCTACAACGCCAACAGTGCGCATCCGTTCGAGAACCCGACGAGCTGGACGAACTGGATCGAGTTGTTCCTGATCCTGTTCATCCCGTTCACGCTGCCTCGTGTGTTCGGGCGGATGGTGGGCGACAAGCGGCAGGGCCTGGCGATCGCCGCCATCATGGCGATCATCGCGATCGCCAGCGTTGTCGCGATCAACGCCCTCCAGTTGGCCCACGGTGGCACCGTCCCGACGGCCGCGGGCGCCAGTACGGAAGGCACGGAGAGCCGCTTCGGGGTGTCCCAGTCGGCGACGTTCGGGGCGGTCACCACGTTGACGTCGACGGGTGCGGTGAACTCGTTCCACGACTCGTACACGGCGTTGGGCGGCATGATCACGATGTTGAACATGATGCTGGGTGAGGTGGCTCCGGGTGGTGTGGGTTCGGGGTTGTACGGCATGTTGATGCTCGCCGTCATCACGGTTTTTGTCGCGGGGCTCATGGTGGGTCGTACGCCGGAGTATCTGGGTAAGAAGATCGGTTCGCGGGAGATCAAGTTCGCGTCGCTCTACCTGCTCACGACCCCCGCGCTGGTCCTGGTCGGCACCGCGGTCGCGATGGGCTCGGCCACCGCGCGCTCGTCGATGCTCAACACCGGCGCGCACGGCCTCTCCGAGGTGCTCTACGCGTTCACCTCGGCGTCGAACAACAACGGCTCCGCCTTCGCGGGCCTCAGTGCCGACACGCCCTTCTACAACATCGCCCTCGGGCTGTGCATGCTGTTCGGCCGGTTCCTGCCGATCATCTTCGTGCTCGGCCTGGCCGGGTCGCTCGCCCGGCAGCGGCCGGTGCCCCAGTCCAGCGGGACCCTGCGGACCTACCAGCCGCTGTTCGTCGGCATGGTCGTGGCGGTGACCGTCATCGTGGTCGCGCTGACCTACCTGCCGGCGCTCGCGCTGGCGCCGCTTGCGGAAGGCATCCAGTGACCGCGGCGGCACGGGGCCGTGTCGCCGGCGGTCTGCTCGACCCGGCCCAGTTGTGGAAGTCGCTGCCCGACGCGTTGCGCAAGCTCAACCCGGCGACGCTGTGGCGTAACCCGGTGATGTTCATCGTTGAGGTCGGTTCGGTGTTCACGACGGTTCTCGCCGTTGTTCATCCGAGTGTGTTCGCGTGGGCGATCGCGGTGTGGCTGTGGCTGACGGTGCTGTTCGCCAATCTTGCCGAGGCTGTTGCCGAGGGGCGGGGTAAGGCGCAGGCGGACACGTTGCGCCGGGCGAAGCAGGACACTGTGGCCCGGCGGTTGGTCGGCGGTGTCGAGGAGCCGGTGCCGGCGCCGGAGTTGCGGCGGGGTGATGTGGTGGTGGTGGAGGCTGGGCAGGTCATTCCGGGTGACGGTGATGTGATCGAGGGTATCGCGTCGGTTGATGAGTCGGCCATCACCGGTGAGTCGGCGCCGGTGATCCGGGAGTCCGGTGGTGACCGGTCGGCGGTGACCGGTGGGACGAAGGTGTTGTCGGACCGGATTGTCGTGCGGATCACGCAGCGGCCGGGGGAGAGTTTCATCGATCGGATGATCGCGTTGGTTGAGGGTGCGAATCGGCAGAAGACGCCGAACGAGATCGCGTTGAACATCCTGCTCGCTTCGCTCACCATCGTTTTTCTGCTTGCCGTGGCGACTCTGCAGCCTCTCGCGATTTTCTCGAAGGGGGTGCGGGCGTTCGCCCCGGATTCTGCGGCGCTGAATGCCGACGGGGTGGCCGGGATTGTGCTGGTGTCGCTGTTGGTCTGTCTGATTCCGACGACGATCGGGGCGTTGCTGTCGGCGATCGGTATCGCTGGTATGGATCGGTTGGTGCAGCGCAACGTGCTTGCCATGTCCGGTCGGGCGGTCGAGGCGGCCGGTGATGTGAACACGCTGCTGCTGGACAAGACCGGCACCATCACCCTCGGCAACCGGCAGGCCGGTGACCTGCTGCCGGTGGAAGGGGTCGGCGTGCAGGAGCTTGCGGAGGCCGCCCAGTTGTCCAGTCTCGCCGACGCGACGCCGGAGGGGCGCAGCATCGTCGTGTACGCGAAGGAGCACCACGGCCTGCGGGAACGGGACGTCACCGGTGCCGTCTGGGTGCCGTTCACGGCGCAGACCCGCATGTCCGGTGTTGACATCGAGGGCCGCCAGATCCGCAAGGGCGCCGCCGCGGCCGTCATGCGGTGGGTCCGTGAACACGGCGGCCGTCCGGCGAACGACGTGGGGGCGATCGTCGACGCGGTCTCGTCGTCGGGCGGCACGCCGCTGGTGGTCGCCGAGCGCGTCGCGGACGAGCCGGCCCGTGCCCTGGGCGTCATTCACCTCAAGGACGTGGTGAAGCAGGGCATGCGGCAGCGGTTCGACGAGATGCGCCGGCTCGGGATCCGCACGGTGATGATCACCGGTGACAACGCGCTGACCGCTCGGGCGATCGCGGAGGAGGCCGGGGTCGACGACTTTCTGGCCGAGGCGGCGCCCGAGGACAAGATGGCGCTGATCAAGAAGGAGCAGCAGGGCGGCAAGCTCGTCGCGATGACCGGTGACGGTACCAACGACGCCCCGGCGCTGGCCCAGGCCGATGTCGGGGTCGCGATGAACACCGGCACCTCGGCGGCGAAGGAGGCCGGCAACATGGTCGACCTCGACTCCGACCCGACGAAACTCATCGAGATCGTCGAGATCGGCAAGCAGTTGCTCATCACCCGCGGCGCGTTGACCACGTTCTCCATCGCCAACGACATCGCCAAGTACTTCGCGATCATCCCGGCGATGTTCGCCGCGATCTACCCCGGTCTCGACAAGCTCAACATCATGCGCCTGGCCTCACCCGAATCGGCGATCCTCTCCGCGGTCATCTTCAACGCCGTCATCATCGTCGCGCTCATCCCGCTCGCCCTGCGCGGTGTGCGGTACCGGCCCGGCAGCGCCGCCGCCATGCTGCGCCGCAACCTGCTCGTCTACGGCCTCGGCGGCATCATCGTCCCCTTCATCGGCATCAAGCTCATCGACCTCCTCATCCGGTACGTCCCGGGCGTCTGAGAGGCATCCCGCATGCGGCTCCCGGCCTGGCTGGCCCATCATTTCGCGGCCCTGCGCGCGGTCGTCGTCCTCACCGTCGTGCTCGGCCTGGCCTATCCCTTGTTCATGGTCGCCGTCGCCCGCATCCCGGGCCTGGCCGGCAACGCCGACGGCTCGCTCATCCGCAGGGACGGCAGGACCGTCGGCAGCAGCCGCATCGGCCAGTCCTTCACCGACACGCTGGGCAACCCGCTGCGGCAGTACTTCCAGTCGCGCCCGTCCGCCGCCGGTGGCGGCTACGACCCGACGGCGACGGGTGCCAGCAACCTCGGCCCGGAGAGCGTCGTGGACTCCCCCGGTAGAGCGAGCCTGCTCACCCTGGTCTGCTCGCGCAGCAAGGCGATCGGCGAACTCGAAGGCGTCGACGGCAGGCGGCCGTACTGCACATCGGACGGCGTCGGCGCGGTCCTCGCCGTGTTCCACCGCGACGGCTCCACCGGCCCGGTCACCCGCGCCGTGAGCCTCAACGAGGCATGCCCCGCGACCCCGTTCGTCACCAGCTGGCAGGGTGTCACCGTCGAGTGCGCCAAGCCCGGCGAGGACTACAGCAAGGGCGTCACCACCCCCGTCCACGGCGACGCCCCGGACAAGCCGGCCGTCCCGGCCGACGCGGTGACCGCCAGCGGCAGCGGCCTCGACCCGCACATCAGCGTCGCCTACGCCCGTCTCCAGGCACCCCGCGTCGCGGCCACCCGGCGCGTGCCGCTCTCCGAGGTGCGCCGCCTCGTCGACGAACACACCACCGGCCGCGCCCTCGGATTCATGGGCGAGCCGGCGGTCAACGTCCTCGAGCTCAACCTGGCGCTGGACGCTGCCCAGCAGGCCGGCGGCTGACGGCCCACCGCGCCGCCACCAGGTCCATGGTGCGCTGCTCTTCGGTACCTCGTACCAGTCCGGTGCCCCGACGCCCGCGGCGCAGCTCGTTGAGCCCACCTCCGAGCGACTTTTTCGATGCGCGACGACGGCGACCTTCACGCCGGTGCGGTACCCAACGGCATCCGTCGTTATTCTGGCCCTTCGACGCCCCGGCGTCCGGCGCCCACCGGGTAGAGGCGCGGGCCGTCGATGCCGAGCTCACAGCGGGCCGACTCCATGAACTCGGCGCGGTTGGCGCGCTGCCGGTCGGTGAGGTCGGCGCCGCCGCGGGCCATGTTCTCCAGCGTCGAGGTGAACCGGTGCGCCGTCGAGGCCACGTCGTGCCCGCAGACGAGCTCCAGCAGCTTCTTCGACAGCCACAGCGAGTGCAGCAGCTCGTCGACGGTGTCGCGGTCGGCGGAGTGGCTGCGGTGCTGCGCGTTGTCGATCACCCGCTCGACGCGCTGGGCCGCCGACAGGAAGTCGACGACGGCCTGCTTGCGCTCGGCCCGTGCCGCCGCGGCCAGGTCCGCGGTGTGCCGCCGGCGCTCGCCCCGGGTCGCGAGGAACTGGCCGACGAGCGTGCCGGCGGTGCCGAGCACGACACCGACGAGCGGCAGGACCACGGCGCTGGTCGTCGCTGCATCCATGGCCCTCAAGGTTAGGGCCCGGCCGCCACCCGCTGTGGCCGGCTCAGCAGGTGGCGCGGGCGGCGTTCAGGATCTGGTCGGTGACCGGCTGCGGATGGGAGACGAGCGTGAGGTGCGAGCCGTCCGGCACCACGGCGATCTTCGCGCGGGCGCGCTGGGCCATCGCCCGCTGGGAGGCAGGGGTGATGATGCGGTCGGCTTCGCCGATGACGTACCAGGACGGGATGGACCGCCAGGCCTCCTGCGCCGACTTCGTGGTGAAGGCGGCCATCGCGGCCGGGCGTTGACCGGCCCACAGCGTCGTGGCGGTTTCGGGTGGTACGTCCGGTGCGAACGACTGCAGGAACACCTTCTCCTTCAGGTAGAGGTCGCCACCGACCCGGTCGTAGAGTGTGGCCGGGTCCGCCGCCAGAGCGGAGCCCTTGCCGCTCAGCTGACCGGTGGTCTCGCCGGCGGCGGGCGCGGCGGCGTCGACGTAGACGAGGGCCCGGACGTTGCCGTTCCCGGCGGCGGCGTTGGTGATGACCGACCCGCCGTACGAGTGCCCGACCAGCACCACCGGCCCTCTGATGGTCCCCAGGAACGCCGCCGCCGCGGCCGCGTCCCCGGTCAGCCCGCGGAGCGGGTTCGCGAAGGCGCGCACCTTGTACCCGTCACGCTGGAGCCGCTCGATCTCCCCGGTCCAACTGGACGTCCCGGCCCAGGCCCCGTGCACGAGCACGACGGTGGGTTTGACCGCGCACGGCCCGGGCGCGGTGGGTGCCGCCGAGGCGGCCGGCCCGACCCCGACCACCACCGCCGCGGCAAGCAGTGCGACTGCGACCCCACGCGTGATCGTCATGACGCGTGGCCCTACCCGCCCGGTGCCCGGCTACGCCTGTGCCACCCCGCCGTCCTGCTCGTGCGGGTCTGCTCGCGCCGGTCTGCTCGTGTCGGGCACGGCCGAGGCGCTGGATGCCGGGCTGTGCGACACGGACGACGGCGCCGCCCGTGTCGGGCGACGCCGTCTCGGTCTTGTTGTGCTCCCGGCGGGCTTCGTCGTCTCGGCACTCCCGTGCCCGGCCCGGCGTTGCTGCGCCGGGCCGACGAAGCCCGCGGGGACCGGGTTATGCCTTCTCGATCTCCTCGCGCCGGGACGAGCCGTCCGCGTCGGCGCCACCGGCGCCACCGGCAGCAACAGCGGCCGGCTGCGGGTCGCGCGGGGCCGGGACGGCGTTGTCGGCGTGGGGCTCGGCGAGCGTGCGGACGGGCACCTTCGGGTACTCACCCGTGTCGGCACCACCCGCGGCGGCGGCCATGACCGCGGCGGCGGCCAGGTCGGCGACCCGCTTCGCCTCGCGCTGCACCCGGGCGCGGACCTCCTTGGCGTGCCGCTCGGCCGAGTCGGCGGCCTGGCGGGCGTGCTCCAGCCGGGTGAGCTCGCTCGCGAGGTTCTGCTTGACGTCCGTGAGCCGCTGCTGCAGGGAGGTGACCTCGCGGTTGAGCGTGGTGCCCTCGCGACGCGCCTCGCCCAGCTGCTGCTGGACGGCGTCGAACTCGGTCTGCAGCTGCGTCAGCGCCTTCTGCCGCGCCTGGATGTCCTGCTGCACGATCGTGAGCTGCTGCTGAGCGGTCGCGGCCTGCTCATCGGCACGCTTGCGCACGTCGGAGGCGTATTTCTGGGCCTCGGCGTGCAGCGCAGCGCTCTTCTGGTCGGCCATGCTGCGCTGCTGGGTGATCTCCCGCTCGACGTTGGCCCGCAGCTCGGTGATCTCGCGATCGGCGTTGGCCCGCATTTCCTCGATCTCGCGCTTCGCGGTCGCCTTCCACTGCGCCAGCTCCTGCTGGGCTTGCGCACGGCCGGTCTTGACCTCCTGGAGGACCTGCTGGCGGGCCGCCTCGGCGAGGGCGTCCGCCTCTTTGCGGGTCTTGTCGAGGTGCTCGCGGCTCTGCTCGTTGATCCGCTCCGCCTCCTGCACGGAACGCTCGTGCGCGGCCTCACCGTCGGCGATGAGCTTGTCGGCGCGCTCCTGCGCCTCCTTCAGTGCCTTTTCGGCCTCGCCCTGTTGCTCGGCGGCCTTCTGCTCCGACTGCTCGATGATCAGCCCGGCCTGCTTCTCGGCCAGTGCGAGGATCTGGTCGACCATTGGGCCGAGGTGACGGAACGACGCCCGGTCGACGCGCGCGGGCCGCTGCCGTGCCTCGGCGAGCTCCGCCTGGGCCTGCTTGAGCTGCGCGGAGAGGTCCTGCACCTGTGAGGACAGCTCCTGCGCCTGCCCGACGACGCGCTTGCGCTCGGCGGTCAGGCCGGCGAGCTGCCGGTCCATCTGGGCGACGTGCAGGTCGACCTGCCGTTTGTCATAGCCGCGCATGACCTGGGCGAAAGCCGGGCGCGAACCCGTGTCCTCGTGCTGCACTGACAGCTCCCCGCCGTGGGACATGTGCCATCCTCCATACGATCGGGAAGGTGAGATGTCGGCGGCTCACGGAACAGCGCCGCCCGACTGCACATCCAAATCGCTACCGGGGTCTGACGCAAGTCTCGTTACGGTGCGTGTCGTGATGAGTAACCGTCAGTGGACGGGCATCGTCCGTACCGGATCGGGGTCTAGGATTTCGGCTCATGGCCGATCTACCGGAGCGGGTCGATCCTAAGCAGATGCGGGCGTCCGACGCCGACCGTGAACGGGTGGCGGAGGTCCTGCGATCGGCCGCCGCGGAGGGCCGGCTCGATCTCGACGAGGTCGACGTGCGGCTGCACGCCGTGTATGCCTCCCGCACCTATGCGGAGCTGGAGCCGCTGGTGCGTGACCTGCCGAGCCCAGCCGCGTCGTCGGTGCCGCTCGACGGGGTGCCTCCGCGGCCGGGTGAGGTCCGGCGCAGCGGGTGGGCGGTCGCCGTCATGAGCGGCTTCTCGCGCCGGGGTTCGTGGATCCCGCCGCGGAAGTTCAGCTGCCTCGCGTTCTGGGGCGGCGGCACGGTCGATCTGCGCGAGGCGCGCATGCTGCACGGTGAGGTGACGATCCGGGCGTTCGCGGTCATGGGCGGCGTCTCGGTCATCGTGCCGGAGGACGCCGACGTGCAGGTCACCGGCATGGGCCTGATGGGCGGCTTCGACCACGGCGCCGCCGGCAGCAGCCGGCACGGTGCGCCGCGGATCGTCGTCACCGGATTCGCGTTCTGGGGCGGCGTCACGGTCCAACGCAAACCCAGGCGTAAACAGCAGCGTTAGGGGCGAGCGCGGGCCGTGGGAAGTGGCAGCGTCGGGAACGAGCGCGGGCCGGGGGAGGCGGCAGCGTCGGGAACGAGCGCGGGCCGGGGGAAGAAGCAGGCAAGAGCGGACAGCCGGGCGGAAGCAGGCAGCACCGGCGGGTGAAGCGTGCAGCTGGGACATCCGGCCGGGACGGCCGGCAGGGGAGCGCTGTCGCTAGCGAAGGGCGGCCTGCTGATAGTCGTGCAGCGCCGACGGGTCGTCCATGCTGCCGTGGTGGTGGAGTTGGCGCCAGCGTTCGTGGCGCGGGTGCCAGGTGAAGTATCGACTGGTGCGGAACTCCAGCGGCACGTGTTCGCCCTCGGCGTTCGTGTAGTGGCCGACCTCCCGACCGGCGAACATGGCGGCGTCCGGCGACCAGTATGTCGCGGCGTCGGTGAAGGTGATGTCCAGCTGGACGCCGCTGTCGAACAAGTGTCGGTACATGTCGACGACCGCCCGGCCGGACCGCACGATCCCGCCGACCGGGTTGTCGACCTGCGCCAGGTCGTCGTCCGACCATATCTCGGCGAGCACGTCGAGGTCGGCGTTGTTCAGCGCGTAGTAGAAGGTCTCCAGCGCCGCGATCGCCCCGTCGGCGCTGCGCCGCGACGTCTCGGCGAGACGGTTGCGGCTGTCCGGGCCGAAGTTGTAGTCGACGAGATCAGACACGTCGGCACCGTAGCCCGCCGGCGGGTGGACGGGCAGCGCCACCGGCCGCCGCTCACCCGCAGCATCAGCCTTCCAGCGATCATTGATCGATGGGTGGATCCGGTCGGCGGGCCGCCGAACTCCACCACGGTCGGCACCCTGCTCGGGCCAGTCGCCGGCCGGACTCGTGGTCGCGGAGGCCGGGCGTCGCCGCGTGGGTTCCGGCTGGTCGTGGTCGCGGAGGCTGGGCGTTGCCGCGCGGGTTCCGGCGGGCTGCGGCCGTGGTCGCGGAGGCTGGGCGTTGCCGCGCGGGTTCCGGCGGGCTGCGGCCGTGGTCGCGGAGGCTGGGCGTTGCCGCGCGGGTTCCGGCTGGTTGTGGTCGTGATCGCGGAAGCTCGGCGTTGCCGCGCGGGCTCCGGTGGGCTGCGGCTCATGATCGCGATGCGTTCGCGATCACGCCGAGCCCGGCGGCCACAGTTTCATGAACACGGAGAGTTGGTGTAGCCAGGGGTGCATCAAGTCTTCGTGATCATGTGAAGATTCGTGTCAGGGCCGCGCCGTGCCGCGCCGTGCCGCAGGGCCGCGCCGCGTGGCCTCGTGGTGCGGTCGGCCGTGCTCCGCGCCTGGCTTGACCCGGGTTGCTTGATCGTCGGAAACATCTGCCTGTCCAGGCAGCCCGAAGTTTCCCTTGATCTAAGAACCGCAGCCGCACCACCCGGCCAGACTCAACCGCCGCACCCGTGATCGCGAACGGATCGCGATCACGGCCACAAACCGGCCGAAACCCACGACGACAACCCCCAATCGCTCACGGTCATGGAGGCTCCGGCGCCGCCAACGCCGTTGCGTTTAGGACGCGGTCGGGCGGTTCGGCCACCGTTTCATGATCGTGGAGCGTTTATGCACCCCTGGAGCCTGTCGCGCAATTCGGATCCCTCGCGCGTCAACCCCGACAACCGCGCCGATCTTGGAGTTGTGGTCCTTGACAAACCCGGACAAATTTGGAGGTTCATGGCGCCACAACTCCAAGATCGGCGCGTAGTTGGGCCGCCGACGCTGTCCCAGCGAATTGCGCAACAGCTCCCTGGCTACACAAACGCTCCACGATCATGGAACTGGCGGCCACGTCCGCGCGCTTCGCCCCGGCGCCTGGCCATGATTGCGGCAAGTTCGCGATCACGTGGGCGGAACCCTGAAGGGCGCAACGGACGCGACGAAGAACGTCGAAACCCGCGGCCAGGGCCACTTGCCGAGGCCGCCACATCCTTCCAACAGATCAAGACGGCCTAGGCTGAGCAGCATGACGACGGTCGTGGTGCGTGGGGAAGCTGTGCGGGACGTCGAGCCGGAGCTCGCCGAGTTTACGGTGATCGTCGCCGCCCGGGACAAGGACCGGCAGGCCGCGCTGGCCCGGCTGCGGGAGCGCGCCGACGGCCTGCGGCAGTTCCTCGACCGCTACGCCGAGGCGATCGAGCGGCGCGAGTCCGGCGGCCTGCACGTGCACCCCGAGAACGCCCGCCGCGGCGAGAAGGTCACCGCCTATGCCGGCAGCGTGTCGACGACCGTGACCGTCAGGGACCTCACGGTGCTCGGTGAGCTCATGCTTACCATCGCCGACCAGGACCAGACCCACGTGTACGGGCCGACGTGGAAGCTGCGCGACGACAGCCCGGTGCACCGGGAGACCCGCCGGGCCGCGATCGGCGAGGCGATCGCCCGCGCGAAGGAGTACGCGGAGGCGCTCGGCGCCCGGGTCGAGACCCTCGTCGAGCTGGCCGACCCCGGGCTCAGCCGCGGCCCGGAGCCCATTGTCGCCGGCTTCCAGACGTTCGCCGCCCAGGCGAAGCGCGGCGGGCCGGGCGGTGCTCCCGACCTGCAGCTCGACCCGGAGCGCCAGCGGGTCTTCGCGGCGGTCGAGGCGCGGTTCACGATCAGCGACCCGACCGTGCTGTAAACCTCCCCGCCCGGGGAAAAGATGGGTTATGGACATCAAGCGGGTGCTCGTCACCAACGACGACGGGGTCTCCGCACCGGGCATCCGGTGGCTGGCGAAGGCGGCGCACGAGAGCGGGTTCGACGTGGTCGTCGCCGCGCCGCAGCGGGAGGCCAGCGGGATGAGCGCGGCGCTGTCGGCGGTGACCGAGGAGGGCGGGATCGTCGTGGCTGACGCCGCGCTCTGCGGGCTGGACGACGTGCCGGCCTACGGGGTGGCGGCGTCGCCGGGGTACATCGCGGTCCTCGCCGGGCTCGGCGCCTTCGGGCCCGCGCCCGACCTGGTGCTCTCCGGCATCAACCGGGGCGCCAACGCCGGCCGTGCGATTCTGCACTCCGGCACCGTCGGCGCCGCGCTGACGGCCGCGAACAACGGCATCAGCGCGCTGGCGGTGTCGCTCGACGTGCTCTCGCCGGCCACCGACAGCAGCGCCACCGACAGCAGCGCCACCGGCAGCAGCGCCACCGGCGGCGCGGCGATCGCGGAGCTGGACAGCGTCGACGACGAGACCCGCCACTGGGAGACGGCCGCCGAGCTCGCCGGCCGGCTGCTGCATTGGCTGGTGGAGGCGCCCGCCGGCACCGTCCTCAACCTCAACGTGCCGGACCGGCCGGTCGAAGAGGTCGCGGGACTGCGCCGGGCCACGCTGGCGCCGTTCGGTCAGGTGCAGATGGCGCTTGCGGAGGCGGGCGAGGGATACGTCCGCACGGCCATCAGGGAACACAGCGCCCGCCATGTCCCCGGCACCGACCTGGCGTGGCTCGCGCAGGGCTACGCCGTGGTCAGCGCCATCCGGCCGCCGAACCTGGACTCGCAGGTCGAGGTGCCCGTGGACCTGTCGTAGGCGCTACGCCGGCTCCTGCTCCGCCTCGATCCGGGCGTTCCACTCCCGCTTGCTGGCCTGCCAGCCGTCCTCGTTGTGGCCGAGCCGCCAGTAGCCGGAGATGGAGAGCCGCTCGCGCGGGATGCCACGCTCGACGCGCAGGTAGCGCCGCAGCTCCTTGACGAAGCCGGCCTCGCCGTGGACGAACGCCTGGACGTCACCCTCCGGCACCGGCAGGCCGAGCACGGCGGGCACGAGCGCCGACCCGACCGGGGCGTTGCCGCGGTGCACCCAGGTGATGCCCGGGATGTCCTGCTCGTCGGCGGGGCCCTCCACCTCGACGAGCGCCACGTGCACGGCGTCCCAGGGCAGCCGCTCGACGGACGCCGCGATCGCCGGCAGTGCGCTCTCGTCGCCGGCCAGCAGGTGCCGGTCCGCCTTCGGATCGGGCGCGTAGGCGCCGCCGGGGCCGCCGAAGCGCAGCAGGTCGCCCGGCCGGGCGCGCACCGACCACTGGGCGGCCAGGCCGGTGTCGCCGTGCAGGACGAAGTCGAGCACCAGTTCCCGGGTCTGCGGGTCCCACGACCGCACCGAGTACGTCCGAACGGCCGGCCACTGTTCCCGCGGCATCGTGGCCCGGATCGTGGCCAGGTCGAACGGCACCGGATAGGTCACCCCGTCCGCCGGGAACAGCAGCTTGACGTAGTGGTCCGTGTACGTGCCGGCGTCGAACCGGTCCAGTCCCTCGCCGCTCAGCACGACGCGCTGCATGTGCGGTGTGAGCCGCTCCGTGCGCACGACCCGCCCGACGTGGGTCCCCTGTGGTCGCTCAGCCATGCTGATCAGCCTACGACCCGGCCCGCGGCGTGCCGCACGCACGACCACCCGCCGCAGGCCACCCGCGGCGGCCTGCGGAGGCGGACAGTAGGGGCATGGCGGCACGCAGTGGCTGGTCGGTCCTGTCGAACACCACCGTGGGCATGCTGCTGGCAACCGTCAACGCCTCCATCGTCATCATCTCGCTGCCGGCCATCTTCGACGGCATCCACCTCGACCCGCTCGCCCGGGGCAACGTCAGCTACCTGCTGTGGATGCTGATGGGCTACATGCTCGTGACCGCGGTCCTGGTGGTCAGCCTCGGCCGGCTGGGCGACCTGTACGGCAAGGTGCGCATCTACAACGCCGGGTTCGCGGTGTTCACCGCCGCGTCGGTCGCGCTCGCACTGACCCCGCTGTCGGGTGAGCCGGGTGCGCTGTGGCTGATCGGCTGGCGGCTCGTCCAGGGCGTCGGCGGCGCCATGCTGATGGCCAACTCGACGGCCATCATCACCGACGCGTTCCCGCCGCGACGGCGGGGCACGGCACTGGGCGTGAACCAGGTCGCCGGGCTCGCCGGCACGTTCCTCGGGCTGGTGCTCGGCGGCGTGCTCTCCGCCTGGCACTGGCAGGCGATCTTCTGGGTGAGCGTGGTCGTCGGCGGGGCAGGCACGTGGTGGTCCTACCGGAACCTGCACGAGACCGTCTCCCCGCGGCAGGACGTGTGCATCGACTGGTGGGGCAACCTCACCTTCGCGGTCGGCCTGACGACGGTGCTGGCCGCGGTGACGTACGGGATCCAGCCGTACCGCGGGCACACCGAGGGCTGGACCAACCCCTGGGTCGTCGGCGGGCTGGCCCTGGGCGTGCTGCTGCTCGCCGCCTTCTGCGTGATCGAGACCCGGGTCCGCGACCCGATGTTCAACCTGCGGCTGTTCCGGATCCAGGCGTTCTGGGCCGGCAATGTGGCGACGTTGCTCAACGCGGTCGCGCGCGGCGGGCTGCAGTTCATGCTCATCATCTGGCTGCAGGGCATCTGGCTGCCGCTGCACGGCTACGAGTTCAGCGCGACCCCGCTGTGGGCCGGCATCTACCTGCTGCCGCTGACGATCGGGTTTGTGGTCGCCGGGCCGGTGTCGGGCCACCTCTCCGACCGGTACGGCGCACGGCTGTTCGCCACCGGCGGGCTGCTCGTCATGGCCGCGAGTTTCATCGGCCTGCTGCTGCTCCCGGTCGACTTCGACTACCCGGCGTTCGCGGTGCTGCTGGCCGTCAACGGGATCGGCTCCGGGCTGTTCTCCGCCCCGAACACCAGCGCCGTGATGAACTCGGTGCCGGCCGCCGAGCGGGGCGCCGCCTCCGGCATCCGGGCGACCTTCCAGAACACCGGCATGGTGCTGTCCATCGGGGTGTTCTTCTCGCTGCTGGTCGCCGGCCTGTCCCGGTCGTTGCCGGACACGCTGCGGACCGAGCTGACCGCGCAGGGCGTGCCGACGCACGCGGTCGAGGCGGTGGCGGCCGTGCCGCCGGTCCAGCTGATGTTCGCCGCGTTCCTCGGCATCAACCCGCTGGCGGTGCTGCTGTCCGCCGCCGGTGTGCTCGGCCAGCTGCCGCCGACGACGGTCGCCACGCTGACCAGCCGCACGTTCCTGCCCAAGCTGCTGGCCGGGCCGTTCCACGACGGCCTCGTGGTGGTGTTCGTGCTCGCCACCGCGCTCGCGCTCCTCGGCGCGGTCGTCTCGCTGCTGCGCGGCGGCGTCTACATCCACGAGGAGGAGGAGCGGATCCCGGCGGAGATCGTCCGCCGGGAGGTCTGCTGAGAAAGCCGCCTCAGTCGGACAGGCCGTCGCTGTGCTTGTCGAAGCCGATGTACAGCCGGGCGCCGGAGTTGCCGCCGAGCGCGCCCAGCGTCTCCAGCTCCCGCAGGCGCAGCAGAGCGGGGTGCTCGGCGTAGGCGGCGGCCGCGGCCGACAGCCGCTGCAGCGCGTCGACGTCCGCGTCGGCCCGGATCCGCTTCGCCGCGGCGTCCGCCTCGGCGGCCAGCCGGGTCGTGTCGGCGCGTGCCTGCGCGGCCACCCGCTCCGCGTCGGCCCGCGACGTCGCCTCCAGCGCCTCCCGCTCCGACTTCGTGCGGGCCTCGACGAGCTGCGCCTCGGCGAGCCGCTCGGCGGCCAGGACGCGGTTCATGATGTCCTGCAGGTTGCCGGGGAACGCCAGGTCCTTGACGTCGGCACGGAGGATCTCCACGCCGTAGCCGCTGGCGACCGTCTCGACGTCACGCAGGATGTCCTCGCTGAGCTGGTTGCGGTTGGTCAGGATGGCCTCGAGCGTCATGGACGCGAGCGAGCGGCGGGCGGCCAGCTGGACGTCGCTGTAGAGGCGGTCCTCGTACGTCTCGACACGCTCGACGGCGGCGACGGGGTCCGTCACGCGGTACTGCGTGATGATGCTGACCCGTACCGCGACCTTGTCGGCGGTGAGGATCTCCTGGCCCTTGATCGTGAACTCCCGCTGCCGCATGTCGACCTGCACGATCTCGACGGCCGCGTGGGACCGGCCGAAACGGCGCGACGGCAACTCGTACCGCCCGGGCTCGAGCAGGGCGTCGAAGCGGCCGTCGACGTAGCGCAGGCCCCGGTGCGTGCTGCGCACGATGACGTGGTTCGTCGTGATGGGACACCTCCGGAGGATGTGGGGTGGCCCCGTAGCGGATCCGATGTGAAGGGATCGGACGCCAGTGATGGCAGGTGTACGAGCGTGGTGTGATCGCCAGTGCGTCACCTGCGACGGCGCTTGGCTTCTGAAGCCGCCGGGGCCGCATTCACGATCTCAACCATCGGCGCCGGCGGCAATCGAAAATCAGCGCGCGCCGCGCAGCTTGTGCTCGATGTCCTCCAGCGACCGGCCCTTCGTCTCGGGCAGGTGGCGGTGGAGGTACAGCAGGCCGATCACGCCGAAGACCGCGTAGAGCCAGAACAGGCCGGTGGCGCTCAACAGCGCGATCGTCGTGAGGACGGTCAGGGAGATCAGGAAGTCGAGCGTCCAGTGGGTGACCGTGCCGGCGCTCGCCGCCTTGCCGCGCACCGCGGTCGGGAAGATCTCGCTGTTGATGAGCCAGATGCCGAGGCCGAGGCTGGCGGCGAACGCGGCGATGTACACGCACAGGACCGCCACCAGCAGGACCCCGACCACGCCGGTCTGGCTGGGCAGCAGGTACAGCGCGCCGAGTGCCACCAGGCTGACGACGACGATCGCGGTGCCACCCAGCAGCAGCGGCCGCCGGCCGATCCGGTCGATGACGAGGAGCGCGCCGATCGTGACGAGCATGTTGACCAGGCCGATGCCGACCGTCGACACGAGTGCCGCCGTGTCGCCGAACCCGGCGCGGGTCAGCAGCGTCGGGGTGTAGTAGATGACCGCGTTGACGCCGACGAGCTGGTTGGTCGCGGCGACCGCGACGCCGAGCAGGACCGCCGGGCGCAGCTGCCGGCCGAAGACGTCGCGGATCGTCATGCCGCGCTCGGTGGCGGTGACGGCCCGCATCTCGGCCAGCTCCTCGTCGGCCTCGCTCGGGCTGCGTGAACGGAGCATGACCGCGCGGGCCTCGTCCTCCCGGCCGCGGGACAGCAGCCAGCGCGGGCTCTCCGCCAGGCCGAGCAGGCCGAGGAGCATCACGGCGGCCGGGACCGCGGCCAGGCCCAGCATCCACCGCCAGCCGTGGCTCGGCGAGAAGGCGAAGCCCACGAGGTACGACACGAAGATGCCGACCGTGATCATCAGCTGTTGCAGGGACACCAGCCGGCCGCGTGTCTCCCGCGGCGCCATCTCCGCGATGTACGTCGGCACGACCAGCGACGACGTGCCGATCGCGAGGCCGAGCACGAACCGGGCGGCGATGAGCACCACCGCGTTCGGGGTGAGCGCGGCGACGAGCGCGCCGGCGCAGAACACCGCCGCGGACACGATGAGCAGCCGCCGCCGGCCGAACCGGTCGACGAGCGGGCCGCCGCTGACGACCCCGACGATCGCGCCGAGCAGCAGCGAGGCGACAACCACCTCCTGCTGGCCGCTGGACAGGTTGAACGCGGGGGCGAGGTACAGCAGGGCGGCGGAGATGACGCCGGTGTCGTAACCGAACAGGAAGCCGCCCAGCGCGGCGACGAGAGCGGGTCCGAGGATCGACCAGTGAACGGTGACGGTGGCGCGCGCGGGCTGCGCGGCAGGGTAGCCGGCCATGTCGGCGACCTCCCAGGTTGACGGAGAATGAGCGGCTACCCCGTTTCATCCGGTTTCATCCCGGTGGGTCCACGGTGAAGCCGGCCATCGTCGCCATGTCCTCGTGCTCGAGGTTGTGACATCGCGGCCCGGACGGTGATCAGCCGATGACTGAGCTCCGTGCGTGTGATCGCGCTCAGTTCGTCACCATCTGATGGGGGCCGCATGGCCTCGACCGGCCCCTCCTCCGGTCGAGGCCGCCTGCCCTGTCGTTCAGCCTTCCGCATCGCGCAACCGGACTGCAAGGGCCGACCGGTTGGCGAGGGCGGCAGATCAGGGCCTTGGGGACCACTTCGCGCTTATTCACGCACTCGGGGCAGAGGGGGAAAATGGGGCTGAAGCAGGTGGAGCGGGAGTGCCGGGGCCGCCCGCACCCTGCGGGCTCTGGCTCGCCACCGACCGGGGATGATCGAGCACGCCCGCCGGATCGAGGGCCTGCCGCCGGCGTGACCGTCGCGGTGTGCCGCCGCCGGTCGGGCTGGCGTTGACGTCGGCGTCAACGTTTACGGTTGGCGTCATGCGGATCGGAGAGCTGGCGGAGCGGGCGGGCACGAGCACCCGTGCGCTGCGCTACTACGAGCAGCACGGCCTCATCCGGGCCCGCCGGACGACCAACGGCTATCGCGACTACGACGAGGTCGACCTCCGGCTGGTGCGGGAGATCCGTTCCCTGCTGGAGATCGGCTTCAACCTCGAGGAGACGCGCCCCTTCGTCGAGTGCCTGCGCTCGGGTCGCGCCTCGGGCGCCCACTGCCCGGGGTCGATCGAGGTCCTGAGCCGGAAGCTGGCCGACCTCGATGCCTGCATCGCCCATCTCCAGGCGGTCCGCAACACCGTGCGACACGAGCTCGCCCAGGCGCTCGACGAGGAGATGAGTGATGACCACCGACGTGACTGACGCCACCTTCGCCACCGAGGTCCTCGGCAGCGACCTGCCCGTGCTGGTCGACTTCTGGGCCGAGTGGTGCCCGCCCTGCCATCGCATCGCGCCGGTGCTGGAGGAACTCGCGGCCGAATACGAGGGTCGGGCACGGATCGTCAAGCTCGACGCCGACCACAACCCGGAGACGGTCCGCAGATACGGCGTGCTGTCGATGCCCACACTGAGCCTGTTCCGCGGCGGCGAGCTGGTCTCCCAGATCGTCGGCGCCCGCCCGAAGTCCAAGCTGAAGGAGCAGATCGACAGCGCCCTGTGACCGCCGGGCACGCAGCGTCCGGGCGGTTGGTGGTCGAGGCGGCCCGCCGCTGTGACGACCAGCGCGGCTCACCGAGGCCGGGGCGGTGGTCCTGCACTGCTCGCCGCGCCAGATTGGGACGACCCGGCCTCGGTGAGCCGCGCATGGGGCCGGTCGAAGAACGGCGGCGCGATGCCCGCTGCGCGGCGGGCATCGCGCCGGGTGGTGGGGTCAGACCGCCCGGCGGATGCGCTCGGCCAGCAGGACCGCGGCACGCATCGCGGCCAGGCGGCCGTTCATCACGACCACCAGGTCCTCGACCGTGCAGATCGGCGGGGTGTGGTCCTGGGCCGCGGCCAGGCGGGGGTGGTGCTTCGCCCAGGCGGCGAGGGAGTGGGCCAGCGCCTCCTCCATCGCGTGCGGCGGGTGCGGCGCGGAGGTCAGCGAGGCCAGCAGGCGCTCGCGGAACGGCCAGTATGACCATACCTTCGTCTCGTCGACCAGCTGTGCCACGGCGTCGTTGCGCTGGTACACGAGCGCGAGCTGGATCGAGTCGGTCCGGCCGTCGCGGATGAGGTCGTCGATGAGGGGGTGGCGGGCATGCGCGCCGGCGACCTCGTAGAACGTGCTGCGGCTGCCCCGCGGCGAGGCGGCGTCGACGATGCTCTTCCAGGTCAGGTTGGCGCCGGGGTGGGTCTCGACGAGCTTGGCCACGGCCTGGAAGTAGATGGTCTTCGTCCGCCAGTGGCTGCGTTTCGCCGACGAGTTGCCGGACAGGCGCCGGTGCCACCGTCCGACGACGGTGTTGTCGAGTTCCGGAGTGTTGATGATCGTCAGAGTCATCGGTCGGGCCCCTTGTCGATGGCGCTTACGTACGGTCGAGACTGTCCGGGCGGCTGCCGCCACGGCATGACGTATTCACGTGGTCTTTGCCAGCTGCCCCGCGTCCCGGCCGACGACGTGGTCGAGGACCGCGTCCCAGTCGCCGACGGAGTTGTCGGACCGCCAGGCGACGTGGTGGTCCGGCCGGACCAGCACCAGCGGGCGCTCCCAGCACGCGCGTACCGCCGGATCGGTGACCGGCAGGTGCGCCACGGGGATCCCGCGCCGGTTCGCCGCCGCCGCGAGCGGCCCGCCCAGCGCGCCGTCGGTCAGGTCGACCAGGGTGAGCTCCCGGCCGAGGTGGTCGAACAGCTGGGAACCGTCGGCCAGGCGGACGGCCGGCGCGCGACCACCCGGCCAGGTCGTCGGCTTGACCCGGTGGCCGTTGAGGTCGGGCGGGGTGCCGCGGTCGTACCAGATCACCGACGACGCGGCGTAGCGGCCGCCGAACTGGATGCCCATGGTGTCCACCTGGTGCGTCTCCTGGTGCAGCACCCCGGCGAGGAACTCGCGCGAGGCGCCGGCCGCGGCGAGCCGGCCGAACCGGCGCCGCGTCTCCAGCGACCGCGCCAGCAGTTCCCGGTCCATCAGCGCCCGCGGCCGGCGCTCCAGCTCGTAGCTGGCGAGCAGGCCGGGGCCGCCCCAGCCGTTCACCACGGCGGCGAGCTTCCAGCCCAGGTCGACGGCGTCGCCGATGCTCGTGTCCACGTTGTCGCTGACCGGGTGGAACCGGTGCGCGGCCTCACCGACGAGGAAGACCCGCCTGCGCCGATACGTGCCGGCGACCGCGAGCGAGTCGTCCCACTGCGTCACCCCGAGAACCTCCGGCGTGGCCAGCCCGCTGCCGAGCCGGCTGCGCAGCATCGCCACCGGGTCGGTGGTGATCGGATCGTCGGAGGCGATCGGGAGGTGCCCGACCCAGCTGTTGCGGTCGCTGCGCGAGACGAGTGTCAGGCCGCCGACGACGATCGTCGACAGCGCCCGCCCGCGCGGGTGCAGGTGGGGGTCCTCGGTGCGGAAGTAGACGGAGCAGTGCGGCGCCGCCGGTCCCAGCTGCTCCATCGGCACGTCGAGGCAGCGCCGCACCGTGCTCTGCGCGCCGTCGCAGCCGGCGACGTACCGCGCCGTGACGGTGTGCCGCTGGCCGGTGCGCACCTCGAGGAGCTGCACACCGACCCCGTCCTCCTCGACGCGCAGGCCGGTGAAGGTCCAGCCCTCGCGCAGGTCGACCAGTGGGTGGCCGCGTAACGCGTCGCGTAACTGCGTGGCGAGCAGCGCGCCGGGCACGCGGTGGTGCAGCTCGACGGGGGCGGTGCCGTCGTTGACCTGGGCGTACCGGCCGCGCAGCTGGTTGACCGACGGATAGTGGGAGATCAGCACCGGCGGCTGGTCCAGCCCCTGCCGCCACTCGAAGTCGCTGGGGGAGTCCGGGTCGACGCCGTGCTCGCGGATCACCGCGGCCAGCCCGAGGCGCCGCAGCAGCTCCATGCTGCGGCCGGTGAGCAGGTCCAGATCCGGATGGCGGGGCGGGGTGAGCGAGCGTTCGACCACGACGCTGCGCACGCCGTGGTGCGCGAGCTCCAGTGCGAGGACCGCGCCCACGACGCCGGCTCCGACCACGAGCACCTGCGTATGCGGTGTCGACGAGCTCATCGGCTCCCCCTGTCCGGCGACCCGTGTGACGGTGCGTCACACAGGGGCCATGCTGGAGGGTGGGGCGGGCCCCGCACATCACGTCGATACGTGGTTTTCAGCGTTCGCGGGCCACCAGGTTGGCCAGTTCGACCCGGCTGCTGATGTTGAGCTTCGTGAAGATCTTGCGCAGGTGGCTGTCGACGGTGTGCCGGGACACGAACAGCTCCTCGGCCACCTGCCGGTTCTTGTGGCCCGCGGCGACCAGCATCGCCACCTTCAGCTCCGCCGGGGTGAGCTGTGCCAGGCAGGAGCCGGCCGGGAACGGCGACGGCTCGGCCGCCGGATGCTCCCCGGCGAGCCGCAGCCGCATCCGGTGCGCACCGCACCCGGTCGCGATCTCGAGGGCCTCCCGCACCTCGCCGGCGTCCTCGAGGGCACCGGCCAGCGCGAGCGGCCGGCGGGTCTTGCGGAACGCGGCGACCGCCTCCTCCAGCCGCTGCTGGTCGCGGTGCAACAGGCCCTCCGCGTGGAGGGCCGCGGCGACCAGGGAGTGCGCCGATGGGTTGCGGTCGGCGAGCCGGCGGGCGGTCGTGGCGGCCAGCAGCGCGCGGGGCCGGTCGCCGGCGTCGAGCGCGAAGCGGACGAGGGTCGCCGCGGCGCACGGGTGCTGGCCGATGAGCACCGGACGGTCCGGCAGCGCGTCGTACGTCCCGGCGAGGACGCGCATGGCCGCGTCCGGGCCGTCGAGGCAGCCGTGCAGGAACCCCTCCGGCCAGACGATGTCCTCGGGGGCGGCGGTCGCGCCGGTCTCGGTCCGCCGGTGCATCTGCGCCAGGTACTCCCGCGCCTGCGGGTCGTCGCCGCGCTGAACCGCGAGCCGCACGAGCTGGCCGAGCAGCGGCAGGGCGACCGCCACGGCGGTGACCTGGTCGGCGACCGCGACGCCGTTCTCGGCCTCGGCGACGGCCTCGTCGAGGCGGCCCCGGGCGGTCAGCAGCGCGGTGCGGTAGTAGTGCCACAGCGGGGTCGACCAGGCGGTGCCGTACCGCTCGCTCTCCTGGCGGCCCCGGCGGAAGACCTCCTCGGCCTCGTCGAACCGGTCGAGGGTGGTCAGCGCGTCGCCGAGCCAGATGCGCGGATGCCGGTGTGCGGCCGGGCCGCCGACCCGGTCGGCGAGGTCGGTCGCCTCCTGGGCGTGGGCGAGCGCGTCGGCCGGCCGGCCCTGGGCCTGGGCGACGAGGCTGCGGGCGGTGAGGCCGAACACCGACGCGCTGTGCTCGGCGGCCGTCTGCCCCGAGGCGTACGCGCTGGCGCCCGCCCGGTCGGCCCCGTCGAGATCACCGACGTAGAACAGCGCGTGCGCCCGGATGGCGAACAGGTTCGCGCGCACCGGCTCCGGGATCTCCGCGTGCCGCAGGCCGCGGTCGGCGTACTCCACCGCCTGGCGGTTCTGCCCTGCATGCTTGAACGCCTCGGCGAGGCCGAGCAGCAGGGTCGCCTCGGTGACGGCGGGCAGCCCGGCCCGCAGCGCCGCTTCGCCCAGCTCGTGCGCCTGCTCCAGACGGCTCGCCGAGGCCAGCAGGCGGACCGCGTCCGCGACGAGCGCCACCCGGGCCGGGTCGTGCTCGCCGAGCACGTCGAGGGCGTGCACGATGAGGTCGGCCGCGGTCGCCGGGGCGGGTCCGGCGACCTCCTTCGCCGCCTCGTGCAGCATGGTGACCGCCTCGCGGCTGCCCGAGCGGCCGCTCTTGAGCAGGTGCCCGGCGACCTCGACCGGCGAGCGGCCCTCGTCGCGGGTGACGGCCGCGGCCTCGCGGTGCAGCAGCGCGCCGACGGAGTCGCCGAGCGTGCCGTAGACGGCGAGCCGGACCAGGTCGTGCACGAACGTCAGCCCGTCGTCCTCGTCGACGAGGACCTTGGCGGCGACGGCCTCCTCGATCCGGACCAGCAGCGTGGCCGGGCGCGCGCCGATCAGCCGGGCGACCGCCTCGATGCTGAACGGCCGGCCGAACACCGAGCCGGCCCGCAGCAGCAGCCGCGTGTCGTCGGACAGCCCGCGCAGCACCTGGTCGACGATCGTGATGAAGCTCGACGGCAGTTCGTCGCCGACGACCGTGGCGACACCGCCGCTGATGACCAGCTGGTCGGTGGCCTGCAACGCCCGCAGCAGCTGCTCGACCTGCAGCGGGATTCCGTGGCAGCCGCCGGCGAGCGCGAGCACGGTGTTGTCGACCTCGGTGCCGAGGGCCTCGGCGCAGAGCCGGCCGACGGCGGGGTCGTCGAGGGAGCCGAGCCGCACGTCGTCCGCACCCTCGCGGATCAGCCAGTCGACGACCTGCTGCCCCGGGGTGTCGGCGGGCGCGGGCCGGCGGGCGAACAGCCAGCGCACCGGTGCGGCCCGCAGGGCGGGCACCAGCTCGCGGATCGCGAGAGCCGACAGCTCGTCCATCCACTGCGCGTCGTCGATCACGATGACGAGCGGCTGCGCGTCGGTGAAGTCGTCGAGCGCCGCGCCGAGCCGCTCCAGGACGCGGTACTGGTTGTCGTGGTCCTCCCGCAGCCAGTCGAACGCGCCGGTGACCGGGCGCAGCTGCTGCAACGCCGACGCGAGGGTGACCAGCGGCGCGGCCCGGTCGAGCTCGAACGCGGCCCGCGCGGCGACCACGACCCCGAGCCCTTCGGCGTGGTCGGCGGCCGCGCGCAGCAGGTGCGACTTGCCGATGCCGGGCGAGCCGGTGAGCACCGTGCAGCCGCCCGCGCCGTTCGTGGCACCGGCGACCGCGGTGTGCAGCGTCGCCAGTTCGCGGTCACGCCCGAAGGTCTTCAGCACCGTCATCCTGCATGTCGTCGGGGGAGCGTCAACCGCAGATTGTCTGGGATGTCGATGATTGAGGTGAACAGCCGTTCGGGTGACGTATCGGTGACGGCGGGTTCAACACATCCGCCAGCATGCCACGCAGGATAGCCGGTCCGTGCTCGGTGAGGACCGATTCGACATGGAACTGCATCGACCGTACCCGAGGCATGGCCAGGGTGTGCACGGCGCCGGTGTCCGGATCGCGGAGGGCCGTCACCGGGTCGCCGGTGATCGGGGAGCGGAACGTGTCGGTGCCGCTCACCGCGACGAACGTGTTGTAGAAGCCGACCCTGCCGTACGGCGGGACGACCCGCTGGACGCCCTGCTCCGGCCGGGCGAGGCGGCGGATCGGCAGGCCGAGCTCGTCGGCGAGGACCTGGTGGCCCAGGCAGACGGCGAGGAACGGGGTGCCGGCCGTCAGCAGTTCGCGGGTGATCGCGTGCAGCCGCGCGATCCGCGGGTCGGCGCGGTCGGTCGGGTCGCCGGGGCCCGGCCCGACGACCACGGCGTCGTGGCCGTCGAGCTTCGCGGTGTCGTACCGCTCGATCCGCACGGCCGGGCCGAGGGCCTGCACCAGCCGGGCGAGCATCGCGGTGAAGTCGTCCTCGGCGTCGACGACGAGGATGCGCCGGCCGGCGAACCAGGTGCCGGCGCCGCCGGTGCGGCCGCCGCGCCAGAAGTGCGACAGGCCGGTGTTGCGGGCCGCCAGCTGCGGCAGCAGGCCCGACGGATCCGCGCCGAACGCGGCCGCGGGCGACGCGGGCGCGGGAGCCGGTGGCCGCTCGCCGAGCAGGGCCGCCGCCTTCGCGCGGGTCTCGGCGGCCTCCGCGGCCGGGTCGGAGTGGCGCACCAGGGTCGCGCCGACGCCGATCCGCACCAGGCCGGTGGTGTCGATGTCGGCGGTGCGGATGAGCAGCGCCGAGTCGAGCGTGTCCCGGCCGATGATCGCGACCGCGCCGCCGTAGTAGCCGCGCCCGGTGCGCTCGTGCGCCGCGACGACCCGGCACGCGGCCGCGATCGGGCTTCCGGTCACGGTCGGCGCCGGCATCGTCTCCAGCAGCACCGCCCGCGGATCGAGTGCGGACGGTCCCTCGATGAGGTACTCGGTGTGCGCCAGCCGCGACATCGGCCGCAGCCAGGGGCCGCGCAGCCGGCCGCCGCCGGTGCAGACCCGGGCCATCGTCTTGAGCTCCTCGTCGACGACCATGAACAGCTCCTCGGCCTCCTTGCGGTCGGCCAGGAACTCGAGCAGCCCCGCGCGGGTCGGCCCGCCCGGCGGGTAGCGGTACGTGCCGCTGATCGGGTTCATCGTCGCGATACCGCCGGCCAGCCGCGCCTGGCACTCCGGGCTGGCCCCGACCAGGGTCCGGCCGGCGCAGTGCACGAGGAACGTCCAGTACGCGCCGCGCTCCGCGACGAGCAGCCGGCGAAACAGCGCGAGGGCGGCACGGCCGGGCCGGTCGGCGAGCGCCGCCCGGTACTCGCGGCGGATCACGAAGTTCGACCCGGTGCCGCCGCCGATGTCGCCGGCGACGACGGCGCGCACCACGTCGGCGTACTCGTCGTCGCCGAGGTCGAAGCCGCCGTCCGCCAGTCGCACCGGCGTGTCGGGCAGCCAGGCGAGGGCCCGGCGCAGCGGCAGCTCGCGGTGCCGGTCGACACGGAACGCGAGCAGCGGCGTGCCGTCGTCGACGCAGGGCAGGCCGCGCTCGGCGATCTGCCGGTACGGCACCGCCGCGAACACCGGGCGGTCGCCGACGGGCAGGTCGGCGACGCCGCCCGCCGTCACGGGCTCACCGCTGAGGATCTCCAGCCGGTCGCTACGGCCCCGGCACACCAATGCGAAGGCGGTCATGCGCAGCACCTTGGCATCGCGCCGCGACGCCGGACAACTACTCGAACTGGCAGCTCACAGAGGTAGTGGAGGACGGGGCCGCGCCGGGCCTACGGTCCGGAGCATGCCAGTGCATGACACCTTCGCCCGGCGCGTCCGCCTCCAGCACCTGCACCGGCGGGACGCGGCCGGCCTGCTCGTAGTGCCGCTCGACCACTCCGTCACCGGCGGCCCGATCGTCCACAACGGACAGCTCGACCGGCTGATCGGCCAGATCAGCGACGGCGGCGCCGACGCCGTCGTCCTGCACAAGGGTGCGGTGCGGCGCGTCGCCGCCCGCTGGTTCCGCTCGATGTCGCTCATCGTGCACCTCAGCGCCGGCACGACGCTGGCGCCCGACCCCGACGACCGGTACCTCGTGTGCACCGTCGAGGAGGCGCTGCGGCTCGGCGCCCACGGAGTCAGTGTCCACGTCAACACCGGCTCGGCGACCGAGGCGCGGCAGGTCGCCGACCTGGCCGCCGTGGCCGGCGAGTGCGACCGCTGGGGTGTGCCGCTGCTCGCGATGGTCTACCCGCGCGGGCCCGGCATCGTCGACGGCCGCGCACCGGACGCGGTCGCGCACGCCGCGGCGCTCGCCGCCGACCTCGGCGCCGACCTCGTGAAGACCGCGCTGCCCCGCTCGGCGGCGGCGATCACCGCGGTCACCGCCGGCTGCCCGGTCCCGGTCCTCGCGGCCGGCGGCGGCGCGGGGGACGACGTGCTGCCGCACCTCGCCGCCGCGATGCGGGCCGGTGCCGGCGGCGTCGCCGCCGGACGGCTGGTGTTCACCGCACCCGACCCCGCCGCGATGACCCGCCGGGTCGCCGCGGTCGTGCACGACCGGACCCCGGCGGTGGCCCGATGAGCGACACCAAACAGTGCTGGATCGACGTCCGTGGTGCGGGGGAGCTCAAGGCCGCGCTCTGCCAGGAGGCCATCCACCACGGCCTCGACGCGATCGTCGCCGACGACCCGGCCGATCTGGCCGGGCTGCCGCCGACGGTGACCCGGGTCCTCATGCCACCGGTCGGCGAGCTCGACGGCGAGTTCGGGGCGGCCGACCTCGTGGTGGTCGACCCCGCCGTCCACGGCGAGCCGGCCACGCTCGCGGGCAAGTTCCCCGGCCACCGGTTCGGCGCCTTCGTCGAGGTCACCGACCCGGACAGCCTCGCCGCCGCGTGCGACAGCGTCCGCCGCGACCCGTGCACCGTGCTGTCGTTCCGCGACCCGACGAACATCCCCCTCGAGATCGTGCTCGCCGCGGCGGCCGACGCCCACGGGCTGATCGTCAACACCGTCGCGTGCGTCGAGGACGCGACCGTGAACCTCAGCGTCCTGGAGCACGGCCCCGGCGGGGTCCTGCTCGCGCCCGCGGCGCCCGGCGAGGCCGGCCGGCTCAAGGAGGCCGTCGGGCGCCGCTCGCCCGGCCTCGAGCTCGTCGAGCTCACCGTCACCGGGATCAGCCACGTCGGCACGGGGGAGCGGGCCTGCGTCGACACCTGCACGTACCTCGGCAAGGACGAGGGCATCCTGGTCGGGTCGCGGTCGAAGGGCATGGTGCTGTGCGTCAGCGAGACGCACCCGCTGCCGTACATGCCGACCCGGCCGTTCCGCGTCAACGCCGGCGCGATCATGTCGTACACGCTCGCCGATCACGAACACACGCGCTACCTCAGTGAGCTGCGCGCGGGCGCCACCGTGCTCGCGGTCGGGGCGGACGGGCGCACCCGCACGGTCACCGTCGGCCGCGTCAAGATCGAGACCCGGCCGCTGCTGTCGATCGACGCCGTCGCCGAGTCCGGCGAGCCGGTCAACGTGATCGTCCAGGACGACTGGCACGTCCGCATCCTCGGTCCGGGTGGCGCCGTGCTGAACTCGACCGCCCTCAAACCGGGCGACCGGATCCTCGGCCACCTGCCCCGGCGGGAGCGGCACGTCGGCTACCCCATCGACGAACTGTGCCACGAGCAGTGACCGTCGACTTCCACGCCCGCCTGGCGCCCCGGCCCGGGGCCGCCGAGGCCCTGCTCGCGGCGATGGACGGCGCCGGGATCACCCGCGCCGCCGTCGCCGCCGGCGGCCTCCTCGACCTCGACCGGCTCGCCGAGCAGATCACCGTCGGCGGCCGCAGCGAGGCCGCCGCCGACAACGAGGCGGTCCGGCGGGCCTGCGCCGGCTCGGCCGGCCGGTTGCTGCCGTTCTTCTTCGCCGACCCGCGCCGCGACGTCGCCGCCTACCGCGCCGAGGCGGCCGGCTACCGCGGGCTGGAGCTCTCGCCCGCGGTCCACGGCTTCCGGCTCGACGAGCCCGGGGTCACGGAGCTGGTGCGGGTCGCGGCCGCCGCCGGGCACCCGGTGTACGTGGTCTGCCTCGGCCGGCCCGGCACCCGCGCCGAGGACCTCGTGCGCCTCGCCCGGGCGCACCCGGAGGTCGCGTTCGTCTCCGGTCACTGTGGACACACCGGCCTCGACACGAGCGGCCTCACCCGGATCGCGCCGGTCCCGAACATCCACGCCGAACTCTCGGGCTGCCTCACCGTCACCGCGCGGCTGGCGGTGGAGCGCCTCGGCCCCGACCGGGTCCTGTTCGGCACCGAACATCCGCTGCAACACCCGTCGGTCGAGCTGGCGAAGCTCGCCGCGCTCGGACTGTCCGACGGGGACCGGGAGAAGGTGGCCGGCGGCAACGCCCGGCGGCTGCTGCGATTGGAGACGCTGTGACGAACCCCGAGCTCGGCGACTGGTCGAGCCACGCCGGCCTGGCCCGGCTCCAGCAGGAGCGGCTGCCGTACATGCTGGAGGCCGCCGCCCGCTCGCCGTTCTACCGCAAGCGGGGCGTGCCCGCCGACCTGGCCGAGGCCCCGCTCACCACGAAGGCGGACCTGCGCGACGCCTACCCGTTCGGGCTGCTCGCCGTCGACCGGTCCGAACTGGCGACCTACCACGAGTCGAGCGGCAGCACCGGCGCGCCGACCGCGTCGTACTACACCGAGGGCGACTGGACCGACCTCGCCGAGCGGTACGCCCGCAAGTGGGTCGGCATCACGCCCGACGACCTGTTCCTCGTCCGTACCCCGTACGCGTTGATGATCACCGGTCACCTCGCCCACGCGGCGGCCCGGCTGCGCGGCGCGACGGTGGTACCGGCGGACAACCGGTCCCTCGCCATGCCGTACTCGCGGGTCGTACGTGTCCTGCACGACCTCGGCGTCACGCTGACCTGGTCGCTGCCGACCGACACGCTGCTGTGGGCCGCCGCCGCGGCCGTCGCCGGCTACCGGCCCGGCGCGGACTTCCCGGCCCTGCGGGCGATCTTCGTCGGCGGCGAGCCGCTCAGCGCCGCGCGGCGGGCCCGCATCGGCGAGATCTGGAACACCCAGGTCGTCGAGGAGTACGGGGCGACCGAGACCGGCAGCCTCGCCGGGGAGTGCCCGCAGGGGCGCCTGCACCTGTGGGCCGACCGCGCGATCTTCGAGGTCCACGACCCGGCGACCGGCCGGCTTACGGCGGAGGGGCGCGGGCAGCTCGTCGTCACGCCGCTGTTCCGCGAGGCGATGCCGCTGCTGCGGTACAACATCGAGGACGAGGTCGAGGTGGCCTACACCGACTGCCCGTGCGGGTGGTGGCTGCCGGAGGTGCGGATCCTCGGGCGCACCGCGTTCGGCGGGCGGACCGGCGGCGCCGAGCTCACCCAGCTCGGCGTCGAGGAGCTCGTCTTCGGGCTGCCGGCCGAGTTCGGCGTCATGTTCTGGCGGGCCCGCGCCGACACCGACCGGCTGCGGATCGAGATCGAGGTGGCCGAGCGGCACCGCACCGCCGCCGTCGGCGCGCTCACCGAGGCGGCCGGCCGGGAGTACGGCATCACCGCCGACGTCACCGCCGTGCCGCCGGGCGGGCTCGTGCCGTACCACCTCCTCACCGCGACCGCCGAGGTCATGAAGCCCCGCGGCCTCTTCGGCGCGGGCGAGGACTGGGACCGGGCACTGCGCTACTACTGAGGGAGGGATCGTCATGCCGGACACCGGGATCGCGGTTGTGGGCGGGGGCATCGCGGGCCTCACAACCGCTCTGGCGCTGGAGGCCGCGGGGCTCGCCTGCGCCGTCTTCGAGCAGGCCGCCGCGCTGCCCGGCGGGGGCGGCGGCATCCAGCTCCCGCCGAACGCCTCGCGCGTGCTGGACCGCCTCGGGCTCGGGCCCGCCCTCGACGCCGTCGCGGTGCGGCCCGTCGCCCGGGAGCTGCGCCGCTGGGACGACGACACGCTCGTCGGCCGGGTCGAGCTGGGGGCGGCGGCCGAGCGGCGGTACGGTGCGCCGTACCGGACGCTGCGCCGCGCGGACCTGCTCCGCGTGCTCTTCGAACGGTGCGCCGGTGCGGTGCGCTTCGGCCACCGGTGCATCGGCGTCGAGGAACACCGGGGCGGGGTCGAGCTGCGCTTCGCCGGCGGCGCCCGGCACCGTGCCGGCGTCGTGATCGGCGCCGACGGGCTGCACTCCGCGATCCGCGGCTGCATCACCGTCGACGACGTGCGGCCCTCCGGCCACACCGTCCACCGCGCGCTGGTCCCCGCCGCCGACGTTCCCTGGCCGGACGGGCCGCCGCGTGTGCTGGTCTGGCTCGGCCCCGGCCGGCACTGCGTCTGCTACCCCGTCGGCGATGCCGTCAACGTGGTGGTGGTCGTGCCGGCCGGCACCGGCCTCGACGCCGCCCGCGAGGGCTGGCACCCGCGGGTGCGTGAGCTGCTCGCCGCCGCCCGCGACACCGTCCACCACGGACTGTCCGACCGGCCGCCGATGCCGAGGTGGCACCGGGGACGCCTCGCCGTGATCGGCGACGCCGCACACCCGATGCTGCCGTTCCTCGCCCAGGGCGCGGCGCAGGCGATCGAGGACGCCGCCGCCGTCGCCGTGAGCCTGGGCACCGGCGGCGGCTTCGACCGCTTCGAGCACAGCCGGCGGGCCCGGGTCGACCGGGTCGTCGCCGCAGTCGGGGCCGGCGACCACGCCGCGCCCAACACCCTCACCGACCACGATTGGCTCTACGGATGTTGACCATCGCGCCCTACCCGATGCCGACCGTACGCGACCTCACCCCGGGACCGGCCCGCTGGCGGCCCGACCCGCGCCGCGCCGCCCTGCTCGTCCACGACATGCAGTACTACTTCCTCGGCCGCTTCCCGGCGGGCGAGTCACCGACCACCGAGCTGCTCGCCAACGTCGCGACCCTGCGCGCCACGGGCCTCCCGGTGATCTACTCGGCCCAGCCGGGCCGGATGAGCCCGGCCGACCGCGGGCTGCTCCACGACTTCTGGGGACCGGGCATGACCGACGACCCGGCCAGCCGCGGCATCGTCGCGGAGCTGGCGCCCGGGCCGGACGACCTGGTGGTGACGAAGTACCGGTACAGCGCCTTCCACCGCACCGGTCTCGCCGGGCACCTCCGGGCCATGGGCCGGGACCAGCTCGTCGTCTGCGGGGTCTTCGCCCATCTCGGCTGCCTGCTCACCGCGTGTGACGCCTACGCGCACGACATCCAGCCGTTCCTCGTCGCCGACGCCGTCGCCGACTTCAGCGCCGAGGACCACCGGCTCGCCCTGGACTACGCGGCCAGGGCGTGCGCGGTCACACTCACCACCGCTCAGCTCGTCGAGGCCCTGTAGAGGGACGCCAGCTCGACCCGGGACCCGATGCCGAGCTTCCGGAAGATCTGCCGCAGGTGGTAGTTGACGGTGTGCGGCGAGCGGCCGATCCGCCGGGCGATCTGCTGGTTGGTCAGCGCCCGGCCGACCAGGCCGGCGATCTCCCGCTCCTGCTCGGTCAACGCGCCCCAGCCCGGCACGCCCGGGTGCGCCCGCTCGCCGCGCAGCGCGACCACCACGGGCCGCGGCAGCGACGCCTCGACGACGTCACGGACCAGTTCGTGGCTGAACATCAGGACGTCACCGGCGCCGGTGACCAGCCCGGACGTCATCGCCTCGTCGACCGCCGGCAACAGCGCGGCGGTGCCGCAGCCCATCACGCGCGCGAGCTCCAGCAGCCCGAACACCGGCCCGATCGTCGAGGCGACCTGCAGGGCGCGCCGCGTCGGCGCGGACAGCGCGGCCAGCCGCTGGGCAAGCCGCGCCCGGGTCCGGGCCGGCAGCCGGGGCGCGACCAGCACCGCCCGGCCGTCCTCGACCGTGACGAGCCGCTCCTCCAGCAGGCCGGCGGCGAGATCACCGAGAGCACCGGGAAGCCCGGCGGCCACCCCGGCGAGCGCGACGACCGCCGGCCCGGGCCGCCCGCCGAGCAGCTCGGTCAGCAGCTCGGCCACCGCGTCGGCCGGCAGCGGGCCGAGCGTGACCCGGTGCGCGCCGGGCCGGGCGGCGGCCCCCGGCGGCCAGCCGGCACCGGTCCGGCGCGCCAGCACCACGAGCGCCGCGGTGGTCCGCGCCAGCGCGTCGAGCGCCGGCCAGACCCGCGGGTCGATCCACTGTGGATGCTCGCAGGTCAGCACCAGCGTGGCGGCGGGCGCCAGGCGCGGCAGGCCGTCGGACCACTCCGCGTCCAGTACGGCCGTCGCCGGGCGCTGCCGGGCGCAGTCGGCGAACCGGCGCAGGAGCCGGGTCTTGCCGCTGCCCGGCGGTCCCTCGACGACCGCTACGGTGAGCGGTCCGGGCCGGGCCCGGTCGAGCAGTTCTATCAGCTGGCGGTATTCGCCGTCGTGCATCTCCGGGTCCCCCCTCGTCGTACCCCTGCCACCGATGGTGCGGCGCGCGGGCCGCCGAAACCGGCTACCGGTGGGGATTGCAGCAAGAGTGCGCAGGGCGGAGACCACGATGTTGCCGCGGTACGAGCGGTGCAGCCGGTCGGCCGTATGGGCAGACTTCCGCGAACAGGGGGCGAACTCAAGGGCGACCCGTCGATGACACTGGCGGGGGCGGCTCGAACTCGGAAAGATTGTCCGGTAGCGTACCGGCCGGGAGGGCCTGTGGAACCAGAGGAAGACGACGACTCGAGCACCCAGCCGAACTCGAGCGCCACCGGACTGATCATCATCGGCCTGCTCGGCATTCTGGTCATCATCGGTTTCCTCTACATGACGATGACGGGCTGACGCCTGCGCCCCCGCACGGCGTTCGCCGCGAGCACACCGATTCCGATCATCATCATCATCATCACCACCACCACCGCGTTCGCCGAGGGCAGCGCGGTGGTGGTGGTGTGCACCAGCAGCCCGCCCCGGATGACCACGTTCATGTCGCGCCTTCCCTGTCGCTCGCGGTATTCCGGAAACGACGGGTCGGCACCCGGGAACGTGACACAGCAGCGGGCTGCCGGTGCCATGGATCACTTCAGGTACGGGCCGTCCGTGCCGACCTTGCCCGGGGCCGGGTTGCCGGGCAAGGACAGGACGTAGGCGCGCAGGCCGCCCCTTGTCGCCAGGGCCGCCGTCAGCGAGCCGTCGGTCACCACCTTGACGTCACCGGTCACGGCGTCGACGTACGTGCCGTTGGGGATGCCGGTGAAGGTGGCGCCCGACGAGATGGTCACCAGCACGAAACTGTCCACCGCGCCGTTGGTGTACCGGCGCTTGAACGCCATCTGGCTGCCCGTGATCCCCGCCGTCGAGTACTGCCCCATCTGCAGCGCCGGGACCGCGCGGCGGATCTGGTTGAGGCGCTGCAGGTGGCGGACCAGTGGCTGGTTCAGCGTCGTCGCCACGCTGCCCGAGGCGCTCGACACCACGCCGTAGTCACCCGCCACGACGGTCCCCTGGAGCAGGCCGCCGTAGTACGCACGCCCGGTCGTGGCCAGCGGGCAGCTCGGGCCGCAGTCGATCTGCTTGCCCTTCTGGAACTCCACCTCCGAGCCGTAGTACAGCACCGGGATGCCGCGGAACGTCCACATGAGCGCCATGTTCTCGGCCCACGCGTCGGTGCCGCCGGCGTAGCGGGTCGAGGACTTGTTCGGGCCGTAGTCGTGCGAGTCGACGTAGACGGCGTTGTAGGTGGCGTCGTTCGTCGAGTCGTCCGAGTCCTTGCCGTTGTTGAAGGCGTTGGCGGCGTCACCGAAGTTCATGTGCATCCGCATGTCGATGATGTTCATGCCGGAGAACTGCGAGTGGTCCGGCGCGTGGTAGAGGTTCCCGTTCAGGAACGCGTTGGTGGACGTCGGCTGGCCGGCGATGCCCAGCTGCTGCTCGTAGTTGAACTGGTCGAGCGCCGCCTGCACGTCGTTGTCCACATAGGACCGGCGCTCCTTCCAGGTGAAGAACTGCGCCGAGTGGTTGACCGAGCCGCGGTTCCACTTGTCGTTGACGAACGCGCCGACCTCGCCGAAGACGTAGAAGTCCTGGGCCTTCGCCGCGCCGTACTTCTGCACGAGCCGCTGCTGCAGCGCCGGCAGGAACCGCCGGTTCCACGTGACCCTGGGGATGTGCACGGCGGTGTCGACGCGGAACCCGTCGACGCCCATGTCGATGTACTTGTTGTAGGCGCCGATGAGGTACTGCTGGACCACCGGGTTCTCGGTGTTGAAGTCGGCGAGGTCGTCGTGCAGCCAGCAGGAGCGCGAGTCCTCGCCCTCCCAGTTGCCGATCCAGCACTGGTGGTACAGGTTGGCCGGGAACATGCCCGACGTCGGGCTGGGCCACTGGCAGTTGTGGATGGTGTACCCCTCGGGGCTGTAGTAGCCGGTCGGCGTGCCCCAGTTGCGGCAGGTGTTCCCGGCGGGCTCCGCCGTCGACCACAGATCGCCGTTGTAGGCCCGGCCGAGCGAGTTCTCCTCGAGGGGGTTGTACTGCTTGCCCGGGACCTTCTCGCTGTACATCCAGTCCCACTGGCCGTCGCGCGCGCCCCAGACCGGCGGCACGTAGAGGCCGTTCGCGCCCCAGCGGGAGCTGTGGTTGTAGACCACGTCCTGATAGATCTTGAGTCCCTTGGCGTGCGCGGTGTTGATGAGATCCTGGTAGGACGCGCCCGGCGACTCCAGCCGCGGGTCGACACGGTAGAAGTCCCAGCCGTGGTACCCGTGGTAGTCGTAGTCGGAGCGGTTGAGCACGACCGGCGTGATCCAGATCGCGGAGAACCCGAGCGCCTTGATGTAGTCGAGCTTGTCGACCAGGCCCTTGAAGTCGCCGCGGAACATCGGGTCGTCGTTCGCGGCGTTGCCCGACCTGACATGCTGACTGCCGCCGCGGTTGTTGGAGCTGTCGCCGTCATAGAATCGGGCCGTCAGCACGAAGTACACGGTCTCCTTGCGCGGGTCGCCGCCGAGCATCTGCCCGCCGGGCGGCAGCGGGGGAGCGTCGCCGGTGGTGACCGTGACCGGGTTCGAGGCGGCGGAGCGGTTCCCGGCGGCGTCGACGGCCCGGACCGTGTACGTGTAGGTGGTGCGCGCGGCCAGGCTGCCGTCGATGTACCCGTTGTACGCCGTGGTGAGCACGGTCCCGCCGGGATTACGGGTGATCTGGTAGCCCGTGACGCCGCGGTCGTCGGTGGAGGCGGTCCACGAGAGCGTGACGGTGACGTGGTCGACGGCGGCGGTCACGCCCGTGGGCACGGTCGGCGCGGTGGTGTCCGGCGGGACGGCGGTGCACGGGTCGGTGGCGTTGCCGGTGACGACCCCGCCGCTGACCTTCGAGGTGCCGGCGTTGATGCGGTAGTTGGCGCCGTTGTTATTGTCCCAGGTGCCGGAGCCGTTGTTGAACACGGCCTGCATGCCGGTCGCGGCGCCGAGCTGGACGGTCCGCTTCACCCAGCCGGCGCAGGCGACCTCGTTCATCGGAACGCCCGGCACCGCGGTCCACGCCTCGCCGTTCGGGGCGTAGTGGATGTTGACGGTCGGCCAGTTCCGCCCGGCGGTGGAGTAGAAGACGGTGGCGGTGTTCCCGCCGGGCGGCGGAGGCTCTGTGGTGCACGGATCGCCCGTACCGATGGCGCCGCCGGTGATGCTGACGGTGCCGGTGCCGATGGCATAGTTGGCGCCGGAGTGGTTGTCCCACACGCCCGCGCCGTTGTTGAACACCACCTGGGCACCGGTGGCGGTGCCGAGGTTGAGGGTCTTGGTGAACCAGCCGGCACAGCCGGCCGGCGCCATGGGCACACCCGGCACGGCGGTCCAGGCGCCGCCGTTGGGGGCATAGTGGATGTTGACGGTGGTCCAGGCGGCGGTGGGTCTGTAGTAGACGGTCACGGTCGTGGCCGCCGCGGCGGGCACGGCGGGGAGAGCACAGAAAACGAGTAGGACAGCGAGTATGAGGCGTCTGACAGGCACGGTGAGGCTCCTTGCGCTCATCGATGCGGTGGCGGCCGACCGACGTTGCAACGCGGTGCAGAGAGCGTCGTCGTATCCATTCATTCTTGTCAAGGTTCTTGCAGAATTGATGCGGCTGATCGCTCTCGGATCGCTCCGACCAGTGCCTTCGCCATGGAATCGACGCAAGAACTTGCAAAGATCACCTTCCGTCCGGCGCCGGTCCGCCGCGGCTGCGCCCCGCGTCCGGGGCCGCCCCTTGCCAGCTGCGCCCGCGGCGCGTCCTGCGCCCGCGGCGCGTCCTGTGCCCGCGGCGCGTCCTGTGCCCGCGGCGCGTCCTGTGCCCGCGGCGCGTCCTGTGCCCGCGGCGCGTCCTGTGCCCGCGGCGCGTCCTGTGCCCGCGGCGCGTCCTGTGCCCGCGGCGCGTCCTGTGCCCGCGGCGCGTCCTGTGCCCGCGGTGCGCCTTGGCGCCTGGCAGGTGGCGGCTTGAACGTTGCCGAGGGCGCGAAGTCGATGGGCGTCCGGGTCGGCGCCGGAGCCTGCGTCGAGCCCGGCGTTTTCACGGCGCCGCCAGTTTTCAGGCGCGACGGCGCTCGGACGGGCTGCTCGGTTCGCTGTGATCATGGCTCGACGAGCGTTTGCCGACCGGCTCAGGCGGGCTGTGGTGGGGGAAGATCCATGATCACGGACGTTTTGCGGGGTTCCTGGCCATCGAAACGTCCGTGATCATGACTCGGCGGGCGTCGCGAGTGGCCCGGCGCGTCGGTGGTCCGCTGCGAGTGAGTGCCTGAGAGCGCACAGTATTGTCCAGCGCACGGCGTGCTGGCTGTCGACGGCGGGGCCTGTGGACAAGCATCGCAGCCGGCATCGAACTCCAGCAGGTGGCGAGCCCTGCTGTGCTCGTCATGGCGCCAGGTTTCGGGCGGACGGTGCTCGGTGGGCTGTGGTGAGGGAACTACGCGCCGATCTTGGAGTTGTGGCGCCATGAACCTCCGAATTTGTCCGGATTTGTCAAGGACCACAACTCCAAGATCGGCGCGGTTGTCGGGGTTGACGCGCGAGGGATCCGAATTGCGCAACAGGCTCCAGGAGTCCCGCACAACGTCCGTGATCATGACTCGGGTTCCCGCCGCCGGAGGCTGGGCAGTGATCGTGGAGTTTCTTCGGGGTTCTGGGCCCGGGGAAACTCCGTGATCATGCTCGACGGGCGTCGCGAGCCCGACCGGCGCGCTGGTCAGCCGCCGCGGGCGAGCGGCCCGGAACGCGGTAGCGTCCGGCGCATGGGCATTGTCGCCGTTGACGTCGGAGGGACCTGGAGCCGGGTCGCGGGTGAGGGGCGCTCGGCCGTCCGGTTCGCGACCGACGCCGGCTACGACCGGGAGTTGGCGTTGCTCGTCGACGCCGTCCGCGCGGCCGAGGCGTCGCCCAGCGCGGTCGGGGTCTCCTTCGGGGGCCGGGTGACCGGTGACGGGGACGTGCGCACCGCGCTCAACCTGCGCTCCTATGAAGGGCGCCGGCTCGGCCGCGACCTCCAGGATGCGCTCGGGTGTCCGGTCCGCGTCGCTCACGACGCTACCTGCGGGCTGCTCGGCGAGGCGTGGCATCCCGGCGGCAGTCTCCACGGTGTCGAACGCTCCGGCTACCTCACGGTGTCGACCGGCGTCGGCGCGGCGCTGCGTCTCGGGGACACCGTGCTCACGACCGAGGCCGGGCACCAGATCGTGCCGGGCAACGAGCGCCGGTGCGCGTGCGGGCAGACCGGTTGCCTGGAGACGCTCGTCGGTGGCCGGGCGGTCCGGGAACACCTCGGCCGGCCGTTGGAAGAGGTCGACGATCCGCAGTTCTGGCAACAGTACGCGCAGAGCCTCGCCCTCGGCATCGTCAACTTCGCGCTCTCGGCGGGGCTGGCGGCCGTCGCCGTCGGCGGGGCCGTCGCACTACGGCGGCGGGAGCTGTGGGGTCCGCTGCGGAGTGCGGTGGCGCGGATCGGCACGTATCAACCCCTCGAGGTTGTGCCGGCGAGCCACGGCGCCCCGCTCGCCGGTGCGGCCGTGCTCGCCGGGGCCCCGCCCGCCGGTCTGCTGCACTGAGGCCGCTACTCGACGCAGAACTCGTTGCCCTCCGGGTCGGCCATCACGGTCAGCCCCTCGTGGACGTGCAGCACCCGGGCGCCCAGGGCCGACAGGCGTGCCACCTCGTCGGCGACCGTCTCGGGCGCGCGCAGGTCGAAGTGCATGCGGTTCTTGGCGGACTTCGGTTCAGGCACGCGGACGAACCACATGTTCGGCCCGCCCCAGCCGGCCGCCTCCACGAAGGCCCGCTCGGCGGTGGCCTCCTCGTCGACGTCGGTGCCCAGCGCGGCCGCCCAGAAGCGGGCCACCACCAGTGCGTCGGCGCAGTCGAACGTCACGCTCTTGATGTAGGTCGGCACAACCTCATTCTTCAGTCCGGCGCCACCGGTTTTGCGGCCGCGAGCGCGGTCAGCCGGCGGCCGAGCGTGGTGACCGCGTCGTGCCAGGAGCGGTAGGTCAGCGAGACCCGCCGGTGGGACCGGGCCGCCGCGCCGAGCGCCAGCAGGTGGCGGGCCGGCGCCCGCTCCGGCAGCGTGCAGCCGAGCGTCGCGCGGACGGCCTGGACCCGCAACGCGACCGGCAGCACCCGCTCGATCTTGCCGAGCGCGGACTCCCGCGCGGCGGTGCCGGTGGTCATTCCGAGCCGGGCGCCCGCGAGCACCACGAGCGGCACGCCGGCGGTCGCCTGCGTCCCGAGCTGAGCGGAAGGACCCCGGATCACACGTCCGCCGGGACGAGCGCGCCCTGCGACAGCAGCTTGTCGAACTGCGGCCGGGGCACCGGCCGCGAGAAGAGGAAGCCCTGGCCGACCGTGCAGCCGAGGCGCCGCAGCTCCGCGCATTGGGCGGCGTCCTCGATGCCTTCGGCCACCACGTCGAGGCCGAGCGCGACCGCCAGGTCGACGATCGCCCGCGCGAGCGCCGCCTGCTCGGGCCCGTGTGCCACGCCGTCGACAAACGGCTTGGGGATCTTCAGGATGTCGATCGGGAAGGCGTGCAGCCGGGACAGCGAGGAGTAGCCGGTGCCGAAGTCGTCGACGGCGAGCCGCACGCCGAGCGCCTTGAGCTCGGCGAGGCGGTTCGCGGCCACCTCGGCGTCCTCGCTCAGCAGTGACTCGGTGATCTCCAGGGTCAGCGACTCCGCCGGCAGTCCACTGTGGAGGAGGGTCTGGCGCACGTACAGTACGAGCGCCGGATCCTGCACCTGACGGGGCGACAGGTTGACGCTGATCCGCAGCGGCACGGGATGCCGCCAGCCGGCGGCGGCCCGGCAGGCGGTGTTGAGCACCTCGTAGCCGAGCGGCAGGATCAGGCCGGTCTCCTCGGCGAGCGGGATGAACCGGTCCGGCGCGATGTAGCCCTTCTCCGGGTGCGCCCAGCGGACCAGGGCCTCGGCGCCGACGATCGCGCCGTCGTCGAGGTCGACCAGCGGCTGGTAGTACACCTCGAGCTCGTGCCGCTCGATGGCGCCGCGCAGGTCCTCGGCGAGGTCCAGCTTCTCCACGAGGCCGGCGTGCATCGCGGGCGCGAAGTACGCGAACCGGTTGCGCCCCTGCCGCTTCGCCATGTGCATCGCCACGTCGGCGTTGCGCAGCAGCTCGTCGGCGTCGGGCAGGCGGTCGGGGTCAGGCAGCGCGATGCCGACGCTGGCCCGGGGCTGGATCTCCCGGCCGCCGACGGACAGCGGCCGGCGCAGGGTGGCGAGCACCCGTTCGGCGACCCGCGCCGCCTCGGCGACGTCGTCCAGGTGCTCCAGCAGCATCGCGAACTCGTCGCCGCCGAGCCGCGCCGCGGTGTCCGCCGAGCGCAGGCAGGTGCGGAGCCGGTCGGCGGTGGCGCGCAGCAGCGCGTCGCCCGCGGCCCGGCCGAGCGAGTCGTTGATCGTCTTGAAGTCGTCGAGATCCACCACGAGCAGTGCGATGCTGTGGTACGGGGTGCCGCGCCGCTCGAGCGCGTGATGGATGCGGTCGGCGAGCAGGGCGCGGTTCGCGAGGCCCGTCAGCTCGTCGTGGAACGCCTTGTGGGTCAGTTGCTCCTCGAGCGCCTTGCGCTCGGTGATGTCGCGGGTCGTGAAGAGGTATCCGCTGGTGTCGGCGTCGTCGACGACCCGGCCGACGGTCTCGGTGACGACGTACTCCCCGTCGGCGCGGCGCAACCGGCACTCGATCGGGCCGAGCCGGGCGCCCGGCACGCCGGTGCCCAGCAGCGCCGCGACCCGGTCGTGGTCGTCCGGGTGGACCAGGTCGAGCAGCGACGTGCCGAGCACCTGCTCGGGCCGGTGGCCCAGCAGCGTGACGGTCGACGGCGTCGCGTACTGGATCACGCCGTCCCGCCGGCAGATCGACAGCACGTCGGTCACCTGCTCGGTGAGGCGCTGGAACCGGTCCTCGGCGCGCTGCCGCTGCACCTCGCGCAGCACCCCGACAAGATCGGCCATCCGCACCAGGACGAGCACGAACAGGACACACGACGCGGTGAGGAACACGGCGAGCTCGGTCGCCGCCGACGACTTGATGGTGATGACGACCGGGATGAGCAGGGCCGCGACGGCGAGGAGCACGGCGAACCGCAGGCTGCTCAGCCGTACCGCCCCGGCCGGCATCCGCCGGTCGACGGTCCGCATGTCCGGGTGCAGCGCCGCGCAGCCGACGGCGGTGTAGAAGGCGATCCAGCCGACGTCGACCCAGCTGCCGGCGTGGAACCGGCCGTGCAGCGACTGCCACGTGAACACGGCGTCGGACGCCAGCAGCGCGACCATGGCGGCGAACAGCAGCCGGATCGGGGCGCCGCGGGCGGTCCGGCCGCCGCCGAGGCGGGCCAGCACGGCCAGGACGAGGATGTCGCCGAGCGGGTAGCAGATCGCGACGAACCGGTCGGTCGCCGGGATCGTCGGCACGGCAAGGTACGGCTCGATGAGGAACACCCAGCCCAGCAGCGCCACGCCGACGGCGACGATCGTGCCGTCGAGCAGTGCCGCCCGGTCGCCGCCCGGGCTCTGCCGCCGTACGATCATCGCGAGCGCGGCGGCGAGCGCCGGGTACAGCGCGAGGTAGAAGACGTCGGCGACCGTCGTGCCGGTCGACGGGTCGCCGTGCACGAACTGCGGCCAGTAGAAGAGCGTCTCGCCGACGGTGTAGGACGCGAGCCCGGCCGCGGCGAGCAGCCACGGCAGCGGCCGGGCGGGCCGGAAGCGGGCGACGCCGGTCAGGACCGCGCCGACCGACGACGCCGCGATCGCCGTCCACAGGACCGTCTTGAGCGGCGAATCGGGTGTCAGGTAGTACACGACGCTCAGTACGACAGTCGTGGCGACATAAGCCCGGAGCAGCACGACACCCCTTCCCTTCCCCGACAGCTCAATCGGCGGCGAGGGCGCGGGGTTTACTACTCCCGCAGTCCGGCCGTCCGCGCGGCCGGGACACGCAGCGCCAGCGCGGCCGGGACCAGGCTTCCCGCGAGCGTCACGACCAGGCAGCACCCGGTCACCGCGAGCACCGGCGTCCAGGGCACGACCAGCTCCGCCGAGGCGGCCATGCGGCGCAGCCCGTCGAGCAGCCCGGTGAGCATCGCGCCCGTGACGGCACCGGCCAGCAGCACGCCGGTGAGGCCGGTGAGCAGCGCCTCCACGCCGATCATCACGAGCACCTGCCGGGGTGTGGTGCCGGCCAGCCGCAGCACCGCGAGGTCACGGGCGCGGTCGCCGGTGGCCATGACGAGCGTGTTGACGATCGCGATCGAGGTGTAGACGAGGGCCATGCCGAGGATGGCGAGCAGCGCGAGGTTGTTCATCCGCCGCTGCTCCTCGTGCTGCGCGGCGAAGTACCGCTCCGGCGTGACGGCCGTGACGCCGGGGGCGGGTGTGCCGGTGAGGTACACGGCGTCGGTCCGCGTCCCCGCCGGGCGCAGCGACCAGGGCAGCAGGACGGCCCGGTCGAGGTCGAGCGAGGGCGGCAGCACCGCGCCGACGGTGACGCGGACCGGTGTGGTGTCGTCCAGCCAGAACTCGGCGGTGCCGCCGGGCCGCCAGCCCGCCGACCGGGCCAGGGCGTCGCCGACGACCATCTCACCGGGGCGTACCGCGGGCACCCGCATCACCCGGTCCAGCCCCGCACCGGCGTACACGGCGTCGAACTCCTCGACGTAGTCGTCCTGCCGGACATAAACGACGGACCACGCGACCGGCACGCCGGCGGTCTCGTCGACCCGTCCGGAAGGGCCGGCCGGCACGGCGATCGCGGCGGCCGTGACCCGGTCCGCGGCCGAGCGCTCCTCGGCCCGGAACAGGGTGCCCGTGGCGGCGAGGGTGGCGGCGGCGATGCCGACCGTGACGAGGATCGGCGCTACGGTGGCGGCGGTGCGGCGGGTCGCGGTCCGCGTGTTGTCCCGGGCCAGGGCGGCGGTGACACCGGGCAGCGGCCGGCCGACGAGCCACGCGACGCCCGGTGCGAGCACCGGCGCCAGCAGCGCGACACCGACGATGGCGAGCTGGGCGTCGAGCAGCACGAGCGCGACCGCGTCGCCGCCCAGTCCGGGCACGATCGCGAGGACGACGCCGGCGCCGCCGAGGAACAGCAGGCCGAACACCCAGCGGCCGGCGGTCATCACCCGCCGGTCGACGGACGCCTCGCGCAGCGCCTCGATCGGGCGGACCTTGCCGGCCCGGCGGGCGGCGACGGCGGCGCCGATGATCGCCACGACCAGCCCGACGCCGAACGCGGCGAGCAGCGGCCACAGGACGAACCGCGCGGTGAAGGTCTCCGGCGCGAGGCCGGCACGGGCGAGCCACCGCGCGAACGGCGGCGCCGCGACGGCCCCGGCCGCGCAGCCGGTGATCCCGGCGACGACCCCGACGAGGACCGCCTCGCCGAGCACGAGCCGGCGCACCTGGCGTGGCGTGGCCCCGGCGGCGCGCAGCAGCGCCAGTTCCCGGCGGCGCTGGGCGACGGCGAACGCGAACGTCCCCGCGACCACGAACACCGCGACGAACGTGGCGAGCCCCGCGGTCGTGCCGAGCAGCGACGCGGCGAGCGCCAGCAGGTCCGCGTCCGGGTCGGGCTCGGCCTCGGCACGCCGGTCGCCGGTCAGCACCAGCGGCCCGGCGCCGGCGGCGGCGCGCGCCTCGGCGGCGGTCACGCCGCGTAGCGCGACCGCGTCGACCCGGCCGCCGCTGAGCTCCGCCGCGGCCCGGTCGGAGACGTAGACGGCGGGCGGCCCGCCGACGATCCGCGCCACGGTCCACGCGTGGCCGAGCAACTCGATCCGGTCGCCCGGCCGGTGGTCCGCCGGCCCGGCGAGCACGACCTCGCCGTCGCCCGGTCCGGGGCCGGCGACGCCGTGCAGTGCGGCGGCCGCCCACGGGTGCGCGCCGCCGGGCAGCCAGCGGTCGACGACGGCGCCCGGGAGCGCGGCGAGGCGGGCGACCGTCTCCGGTGGCAGGGGCCGGGACCGGCGGGTTCCGGTCGAGGTGGTGTACGCCTCGTCGGTGCCCTCGCCGATCGTGACGCTGATCGACCGCTCGCCCGTGACGACGACGTCCGCGGCGGCGTACCAGCCGGGCGCCCGGCCGGTGCCCACGGTCGAGGCGAGCGTGAGCCCGGTCGTGGCGAGCAGGCACACGCCGAGGGCGAGGGCGAGGAAGACCCCGGCGAACGACCGCCACCGGGCGCGGGCCGTCTGCCCGGCGATGCTCAGCACGGCGCCGCCTCCAGGTTCGCCATGCGCTCCGCCACCGCGCCCGGGGTCGGCGCGGCCATCGTCCCGGCGACCCGCCCGTCGGCGAGGAACACGACGCGGTCGGCGTGCGAGGCGGCGAGCGGGTCGTGGGTGACCATGACGATCGTCTGGCCCGAGCCGTCGACCATCGACCGCAGCAGCGCGAGCACCTCCCGGCCGGTGGCGGAGTCGAGAGCGCCGGTCGGCTCGTCGGCGAACAGGACGGCCGGGCGGGTGACGACGGCGCGGGCGATCGCGACCCGCTGCTGCTGCCCGCCGGACAGCTCGGCGGGCCGGTGCCGCGCCCGGTCGCCGAGGCCGACGGCGGCGAGCACCGCCCGGACGTCCTGGCGGGACGGGCGCCGACCGGCCAGCCGCAGCGGCAGGGCCACGTTCTGCTCGGCGGTCAGCGACGACAGCAGGTTGAACGACTGGAACACGAAGCCGATCCGGTCCCGGCGCAGCAGCGTCAGGCCGGTCTCGTTCAGCGTGCCGAGGTCGGTGCCGGCGACCCGCACGGTGCCCTCGGTGGGCCTGTCGAGCCCGGCGGCGGTCTGCAGCAGCGTGCTCTTGCCCGACCCGGACGGCCCCATGACCGCGGTGAACGTGCCGCGCGCGAAACCCAGCGAGACCCCGCGCAGCGCGGCGACGGCGTCCGGACCGGAGCCGTAGCGCTTGTGGACCCGGTCGAGCGTCACGACCTCTTCGTCAGTCATGCCTCGATGAGACCGTCTCCGCCGGGTCCGGCACACGCCCGTCGACCGGTCTCATCGAGGTATGGCTAGCCCCACCCGGTCACAGCTCGAGCGGCACCGGCCGGTGCCCTCGCATGAGCATCTATTGCGCCTGGCGGACCTTCCGCGCGACGAGCAGCAGCACGCCGGCGACGAGCAGCACGCCGACCACGGCGCCGGCCGGCGTCGTGTAGCGCTCGACCTTGTGCCACTGCTCGGCGAGCAGCCAGCCGGCGCCGATGAACAACGCGTTCCAGGTGCCGGAGCCGGCGGCGGTGAGCGCGACGAACCGGGGCAGCCGCATCCGCTCGACACCCGCCGGGATCGACACCAGGCTGCGCAGCACCGGCACGCACCGGGACACGGCGACGACCCACGAGCCGTGCCGGGCGAAGAGCTTGTGCCCGCGCTCCAGGTCACGCTGGCTGGTGAGGACGAACCACCGCTTGCCGGCCAGCCGGTGCAGGCGCTCGTAGCCGAGGCGGGCGCCCAGCCAGTAGAGCACCAGGGCGCCGGCCAGCGCGCCCAGCGTCGCGGCCAGCCAGACCAGCAACGGGTGCATCGCGCCGGAGCGGGCGCGGAACCCGGCCAGGGGGAGGATCAGCTCGGAGGGAATGGGCGGGATCACCGTCTCCAGGGCGATCAGCAGACCCACGCCGACAGGGCCGAGCCGGTCGATGGTCGCGAAGATCCAGTCCGTCATCGCAAGATTCTAGAGGAGCCGCTGGTGGGCGGCAGCGCGAGTCACTGTCTGCGACTCGCCTGGACCACCGCCGAGGTCACGGCCGCGCTCGACGTGTTCGCCAAGGTTCTCGCCGTGTCCGACGTGAAGTCGGCGTCCGGCGACTGGCAGCCGCAGCTCGACCGGGTCGTGCAGGGCTCGGCGGTCTACGCCGTCATGGGCGACTGGGCCTTCTCCTACCTCGAGCAGACCAAGAAGCTCCGGTGGAACGACGGGTACGCCGTGACCGCGTCGCCCGGCTCCGACGGCGTCTACGACTTCCTCTCCGACTCCTTCACCCTGCCGGCCGGCGCGCGCCGGCCGGACCTCGCCCGCAAGTGGCTCATCGAGTGGTTCACGTCGTCCTGGAACGACTTCATGTTCGGCGCGATGATGACCAGCCGCGACTCGTGGCCGGTGACGATCGCGCTGAACAACGTCGCCGGTGGCCAGGCGGTGCCGTTCGGCCAGGCCATGGCCGGCGCCCTGCTGGTGAGCCTGCCGACGCTGGCGATCTACGTCCTCCTCGGCCGTTTTTTCATGCGGGGCCTGCTCTCCAGCACCCTGCGCGACTGAGCCGTCCTCGCGGCCCGCCGGCCCGTCGGGACCGGCAGGCCGTCCCCGCCCACCGGGCCGTTGCGGCCCATCAGCGCCGCGGCCACGGCGGCGGCCGCGAAGCCGGCGAACGCGCCGACGGCGACGATGTCGAAGACGTGGCTCTCGAGGTCGGCGGCGAGCCGGGGGCCGAAGATGCCGTGCGGGTCGATCACCAGCTCGAGCCGCGTGCCCGGCGCGTACTCCGCGGTGTCGCGGTACTCACCCTTGACGTCGGCGATCGTGTAGTTGTAGAGGCACCGGCCGTTGCGGTCCGTGGTGCACGTCGCCGACATGACGATCGACGTCGTCGGGACGCCGGCCTGGCGCATGTACCAGTCGCCGGGCACGGCGTAGGCGGTCGGCAGCAGCACGAGCATCGCCGCGAGCGCGCCCCAGGTCGGCCCGGTCCGTTCTTTGCTGACGCCGAAGAGCAGGAACGGCGCGGCGAGCAGCCCGAGCGTCGGCACGATCGCCACGACCCACCACAACGAGAACCCCAGCGCGCTCGCCGCGCCGGTGAGCAGCCACAACAACGCGGTCCCGGCGATCAGCGCCACGGCTCGTACCATGATCGGGATTGTTCCCGACGCCGTCGAATATGACTGGCAGGTAACCGACGGTCCGCACATACTGCTTGCCGTGATCCAGCTGTCCGATTCCGGTGCGCCGATCCGCATGTGGGCGGATCCCGCGACCGTCGACGCGCAGGCCATGACGCAGCTGCGCAACGTCGCGGCGCTGCCGTGGGTCGACGGCGTCGCGGTGATGCCCGACGTCCACGTGGGCACCGGCGCGACCGTCGGGTCGGTCGTCGCGATGCGGCAGGCGGTCTGCCCCGCCGCCGTCGGCGTCGACATCGGCTGCGGCATGACCGCCGTCCGCACCTCGCTGACCGCCGGCGACCTGCCCACCGATCTCACCCGGCTGCGCCGGAGGATCGAGGCCGCGGTGCCGGTGGGCACGGCAGCCCACCGCAAGCCGCTGGATTCGCACCTGCTGCACGCGGTCGAGCCGGACTGGGACGACTTCTGGGCCGGCTACGACGACCTCCACCCGGGCGCGCGCCGCCTGCGCGGCCGGTCCGAGGCACAGCTCGGCACCCTCGGCAGCGGCAACCACTTCATCGAGGTCTGCGTCGAGCAGGACGGGCCCGACGCCGGCCGGGTCTGGCTGATGCTGCACTCCGGCTCCCGCGGCATCGGCCGGGAGCTGGCCGAGCGGCACATGGAGATCGCCGCGAAGCTGCCGCACAACGCCGACCTGCCCGACCGCAACCTCGCGGTGTTCGTCGCCGGCACGCCGGAGATGGCGGCCTACCGGCGCGACCTGTTCTGGGCCCAGGAGTATGCGCACCGCAACCGCCAGGTCATGATGGCGCTGGTCCGCCGGGCGCTGCGGGACGCGGTGCCACGGGCCAAGGCGAAGTTCGACCCGCCCGTCTCCTGCCACCACAACTACGTCGCCGAGGAGCGCTACGGGGGCGTCGACCTGCTGGTGACCCGCAAGGGCGCGATCCGGGCGGGCGCCGGTGAGCTCGGCATCATCCCCGGCTCGATGGGCGCGAGCTCCTACGTCGTCCGCGGGCTGGGCAACCCCGACGCGTACCACTCGGCGTCGCACGGTGCGGGCCGGCGGATGAGCCGCGGCGCGGCCAAGGCCACGTTCACGCTCGCCGACCTGCGCCGCCAGACCGACGGGGTCGAGTGCCGCAAGGACGCCGGCGTCGTCGACGAGATCCCCGGCGCGTACAAGGACATCAACCAGGTGATGGCCCAGCAGGCGGACCTGGTCGAGGTCGTCGCCCACCTGAAGCAAGTGGTCTGCGTCAAGGGCTGAGGCGCGTCTCTGCTACGAATGTCGCATGAATCGTCTCCGGTGGTGGGCGGGCGCCGCGGTCGCGACCGTCGTCCTGGCCGTCGTTGCCGTCTATGCGCTGGGCATCCCGCGCCGCTCGGCGTTCGTGGCGCGGGAGGCGCCGAAGGCCTGTGACCTGGTGACCCGTGACTCACCCCTCGGGGCGGTGAACGGGTGCACGCCGCTGGGCCGCCGGACCCCGCCGCTCGGCGACCCGGAGGGCACCGTGTTCCTGCTCCTGGAGACGGAGCGCGGCCCGGCGGCGGTGCGGATCGACTACAGCGACACGGGCCGGCGGCCCTTCACCGCCCGGGCCGTGGAGATCCCCACCTGGGAGGCGCCCGGCATCTCCCACGACACCGCCGAGCGGCTGAAGGAGGCCGTCAACCAGCGCGGCGGCCTGCAGACCCGGCCCTGGACGGTCTCCGGCGGCGCGTAGCTCGCCGAGCCCGCCGCGTGCCGGCCCACGACCTGGCACAGTGGGCTGATGGCCGACCCGCTGCACGAGCGCGACGAGACCCTGCCCGCCCTGCGGGAGGTGGTGCGGGCCGCCGGGCCGTATCTCGACGCGCTGCCGGAGCGGCTGGTGTACGACCGGGCTGCCGAGCCGCTGCTCGACCGCCTCGGCGGGCCGCTGCCCGAGGACGGCCGCGGCACGCGCGCCGCCGTCGAGGAGCTGCTCCGGGTCGGCACGGCGACCGCCACCGCCTCGGCCGGGCCGCGGTTCTTCCACTTTGTCATCGGCGGCGCGACCCCGGCCGCGCTCGCCGCCGACTGGGTCGTGTCCCTGCTCGACCAGAACGCGTTCGTGCGCGCGTCGTCCCGCTTCGCCGACACCGCCGAGCGGGTCGCGCTCGACTGGCTGCGCCAGCTGTTCGGGCTGCCGGCCGGGTGGGGCGGCGCGCTCACCGCGAGCGCCACCTTCGCCAACGTCACCGGGCTCGCCCTCGCCACCCACTGGTGGGCCGAGCGGCACGGCGTCGACGTCGCGTCCGCGGGGCTCGCCGGCCTGCCGCGCATGCCCGTGCTCTCCGGCGGCCACGTGCACCCCAGCGCCCGCAAGGCCCTCCAGTTGCTCGGCCACGGCAAGGACACCGTCGAGGTGTTCGCCCGCGACGGCACCGGCCGGGTCGACCTCGACGGCCTGCGGCGCCGCCTGGGTGCGGTCGGGCCCGCCGTGGTGATCGGCACCGCGGGTGAGCCGAACGCCGGCGACTTCGACCCCGTCGCCGACCTGGCCGACCTGGCCGGCGAGCACTGTGCCTGGCTCCACGTCGACGGCGCGTTCGGCCTGTTCGCCGCGCTGTCGCCGCGCACCGCCCACCTCACCGCCGGTGTCGAGCGGGCCGACTCGGTCGCGGCCGACGCGCACAAGTGGCTCAACGTGCCGTACGAGAGCGGCTTCGTCCTGGTCCGCGACCCGTCGCGGCTCGGGCCCGCGTTCGGCATGCCCGGCGCGCCGTACCTGCCCGGCCCCGACGACCCGCGCGGCGGCTACGGCCTGCTCGGCCCGGAGTCCTCGCGCCGCGCCCGCGCCCTGCCGATCTGGGCGACGCTCGCCGCCTACGGCCGGGGTGGCTACCGCGAGCTGGTGGAGCGCCACTGCGATCTGGCGCGACACCTCGCGGCGGCGGTCGACGCGGCCCCGGACCTGGAGCGCCTGGCGGAGGTGCCGCTCAACGTGGTGTGCTTCCGGTACCGGCCGCCGGGCCTGGCCGAGCCGGAGCTCGACGCCCTCAACCGCCGGCTCGGCGAGGCGCTGCTCGACGACGGGCGGGTCTACGCCGGCGCGACGGTGTACGACGGCCGGGCGGCCCTGCGCCCCGCGATCAGCAACTGGCGCACCACGGAAGGTGACCTCGACCTCCTCGTCGCCGTGGTGCGCGAGCTCGGTGACCGGCTGCGCACCACGGCGTGAGTGGTCAGCGCACGGACCGGCACCGGGCGGTTCGAGTGGGTTGGCGGGGCGGGCCACGGCGGCATGGCGCACAATCCTGCGGTGAGCAAGACGCTGACGATCGACTGCGGAGGCGGCGGGCTGAAGGCGGGCGTCGTCGACGACTCCGACGCGCTGGTGTGCCGGCCCATCCGGATTCCCACCCCGTATCCGTTCCCGCCGGAGCGGTTCGTCCGCTCGCTGCTGGACATCGACGAGCAGCTGGCGGCCGAGTGCGGTGCCGCCGACCGGATCACGGTCGGCATGCCGGGCATGATTCGTCACGGTGTGGTGGTCGCCACGCCGCACTACGTGACGACGGCCGGCCCGCAGACCGCCGTCGACCCCGGCCTGCTCGCGGCCTGGGCCGGCTACGACGCCCGCGCCGCCCTCGGGCGTGCCTTCGGCCGGCCGGTGCTGGTGCTCAACGACGCCGAGGTCCACGGCTCGGCCCTGGTCGACGGCACCGGCCTGGAGCTGGTCCTCACGCTCGGTACCGGCCTCGGCAGCGCCCTGTTCGACGACGGCGTGCCCGCCCCGCACCTGGAGCTGTCCCACGCGCCGGTGCGCCGCAAGCGCACCTACGACCGGTACGTCGGCGAGATCCAGCGCCGTGAGCTGGGCAATGCCAAGTGGTCCCGCCGCGTGCTGCGGATGGTCGACGGCCTGCGCCCGGTGTTCCACTGGGACCGCCTCTTCCTGGGTGGCGGGAACTCCGCGCTCATCGACCCGCCGGCACTCGCCGAGCTGGGTGACGACGTGACGATCGTGCCCAACACCGCCGGCGTGACCGGTGGCGCCCGCGCGTGGAAGCTCATGGGCCAGTAGGTTCGCCGACACGAAGTACGACATATGCCGCAATCGGCGAAAAAGGGTCTATCGTGACCGAGTGATCACCCTCAGTGACGCGCTGGACACGGCACGCGGTCCTGTCGCGGCGCTCCGCGTGGGGCCGGACTTCGGCGTCCCGGTCGTGCTCTGCGCCGGCGTGGTGGGGTCCAAGGAGGACTTCGTCCCGCTGCTGCCCGCCATCGTCGAGGCGGGCCACCGCGTGTGCGCCTACGACTACCGCGGCCACTACACCCGCCTCGACGGCGAGAGTCCCGACGGGCACTCGATCGAGCGGCACGCCGCCGACCTCCTCGCGGTCGTGGAGGCCTTCGGCGCGGGCGAGCCGGTGCACGTCGTGGGCCACTCGTACGGCGGGTTCGTCGCCCGGGCCGCCGCGCTGGCCCGGCCGGAGCTGCTGCGGTCCGTCACGCTCATCGGCGCCGGCCCGGGCATGGACGGCCCGCGGCACCGCAAGCTGCTCGCCGGGTTCGACACCACGCTCCGCGTGCAGGGCGCGGCGGTGATGTGGCCGGTCGTGCGGCGGCTCGTTCCCGAGCACGACACCGCCCGCCGGGAGTTCTGGCGGGAGCGGCTGGCCGGCATGCGGCTGGCGTTCCTGCACGGCGCGCTCCGCTCCCTGGCGGCCGAGCCGGACCGCGGCGACGGGCTGCGCGCCACCAGGCTGCCCGTGCTGCTCATGCACGGCCACCGCGACCAGCGGCTGTGGTCCGCGGCGGACTTCGCCGGCTACGCCGAGCGCGCGGGCGCCGAGCTCGAGGTGGTCACGAACGCCTCGCACAGCCCCAACCTGGAACAGCCGGCCGCGACGGCGGCGGCGCTGGTGCGGTTCTGGACCGCCGCCGAGCACCGCCGCGCCACCCGGCTGTTCCTCGACCTCGTGCGGCCGAGGGCCGGCGACAGCCCGTACGACTCCTATCGCCGCCTCCGCGAGCGGACCCCGGTCCTGCGCGTCGACCTGCCCGGCAAGGCCGCCGCCGCGGTGCTCACGCGGCACGCCGACTGCCTGCGGCTGCTGCAGGACGCCACGTTCGTCAGCCCCGGCGAGGCACCCGCGCTGCTCACCCCGAACTGGCGGGAGGTGCGGCTGATCCGCTGCCTGTACCAGTCGTTCGGCTGGCGGGAAGGGCCGGTGCACACCGGGCTGCGCACGGCGCTCGCCCGGCGGCTCACCCCGCGCCGGGCGGCGGCGCTGCGCGACGAGACGGCCGGGCTCGCCGACGAGGCGCTCGACCGGTTCGGCAAGCGGCTCGCGGAGGAGACGACCGTGAACCTCGCCGAGGCGCTCGCGGTGCCGTTCGTGTCGCTGGTCACCGGGCGGCTGCTGGGCATACCCGACGCCGAGGCGCTGCGGCTGGGGGAGGCGGCGCGTGTCGGGTCGGCCGCGTTCGAGCCGTTCATGACCCCGCGGCAGCGCACCGCGATGGCCACGGCCGGCGACACGATCCTCGACACGCTCGCCGCGCTGGCCTCGACCGGCGACGCCGAACTGTTCGAACTGGTCCGCGAGCACCGCCCGGACGCCGGCGAGCCGTACCTCGGCGACCTCGCCCTGCTGTTCGGCGCCGCCTACGACTCGCCGGCGAGCCTGGTGACCCTCGGCGCGCGGCTGCTGCTGGAGCACCCCGACCAGGCGCGGCTGGTGCGCGACGACCCGTCCACGGTGGAGACCGCGGTCGAGGAGATCCTGCGGTTCGAGCCGCCGGTGCAGGTGGCGGTACGGATCGCGACCGCACCCGCGCGGTTCGGCGGCCTCGACGTCGAGCCCGGCATGGCCGTGCTCGGCGTGCTCGCGGCCGCGAACCGGGATCCCTCGCACGTCAGCGATCCGGAGCGGTTTCTCGTCACCCGCCGGCCGGTCCGCCCCTCGCTGGGGTTCGGCGCCGGACGGCACTACTGCCCGGGTGCGGCCGTCGCCCGCACGCACGCCCGGATCCTCTTTCCCCGCCTGCTGCACCGGTTCCCCGGCCTGCGCATCGCCGGGCCGGTCCGCTACCGCGCGCCCGGCACGATGCTGCGCGGCATCGAGGACCTTCCCGTCACCCTCCACTGAGGACGTTCCGATGCGTGTGCTGTTCACCATGAACCCGGCCCCCGGCCACCTCTTCGCGATGGTGCCGCTCGCCTGGGCCATGCACCTCGCCGGCGACCAGGTGCTCGTCGCGGTGCCGCCGGCGCTGCACCAGCAGGTGCGCCGCGCCGGGCTGACCGCGGCGGCGGTCGGCGGCGAGGCCTCGTTCCTCGACCTGTGGCCGGGCGACCGCGCCCTGGGCGGCAACGAGGAGCTCGACCTCGACGTGTTCGTCGCCATCGCCGAACGTACGGCGCCCGACGTGCTGGCCCTCGCCGCGGCATGGCGGCCCGACCTGATCGTCAGCGAGCCGGTCGAGTACGCCGGGCCGCTCGCCGCCACCCGCCTCGGCGTCCCCTGGGTGCTGCACCACTGGGGCCTGCCGGTCCCCGACGAGGCGCACCGGGCGGCCCTCGCGAAGGTCGCCGGCCGCCTCGGCGCCCTGCACGACGGGCTGCCGGTGGACCCGCCGGCGGCCACCGTGTCCACCTGCCCGCCGAGCCTCGGCCCGGCGCCGGGGGCGCTGCCGATGCGGTACGTGCCGTACAACGCCGCCTGCACCCTGCCGGACTGGCTGCTCGCCCCGCGGACCCGGCCCCGCGTCTGCGTCTCCATGGGCACCGTCCCGATCCCCGAGGGCGTCGACGGCCTCACCGTCGCGGTGCGGGGCCTGGCGGACCTCGACGTCGAGGTGATCGTCTCCGGCGCCGGCGTGCACGGCATCGGCGACCTGCCCGCCAACGCCCGGCGGATCGGCTGGATCCCGCACCGCCACCTGCTGCCGAGCTGCGACCTGTTCGTCCACCACGGCGGGTCCGGCAGCTCGATGGCGGCGCTGACGATCGGCCGCCCGCAGCTGCTGATGCCGCAGATGTGCGACCAGTTCTCGATCGCGGAGCGGCTCACCGCGGCCGGGCTCGCCCGGGCCGTGCCGTTCGCGGCCCGCTCCGCCGGGGCGGTCCGCGCGCTCGTCACGGACCTGCTCGCCGATCCCGGGCCCGCGGAGCGCGCCGCCCGGATCCGCGACGAGATCGCGGCGATGCCGTCCCCGGCGGCGGTCGCGTCGGAGCTCGCCCTCGTGGGGAGCCTGACGGCGGCGCGGTACGTCGTACCTGTGTGACGAGAACCCGGCGGTGGGCCGCGGTCGCGGTGGCGGCCGGGCCGGTTCCGGCGACCGGAGGCAGTACAGTGCCTGCGTGGGCACATGGGGCACGGGCAACTTCGACAACGACACCGCGGGCGATCATCTCTCGATCCTGGTCGCGCGGCTGGTGCGTGAGGTCGAGGAGGCGATGGCCGGGGACCCGGTCGACCTGGAGCCGGACGAGTACTGGGGGGTCGCCGTTCCCTGCAACCTCGAGCTGCTCCACCTGCTGGCGGCCCAGCGCTGGGTCGGCGTGACGCTGCCGTCCGCCGACATCGTCCTCGAGTGGAAGCAGCGGTATCTCGCCGCCTGGGACGGCGCCATCGACGGGCTGGAGCCGACCGAGGAGTACCGTGCCGCCCGGCGGGCCGTGCTCGAGCGTACCTTCGACCAGCTCGCCGACCGCAGCCGTCGCGAGGCCGAGGCATAGCCGTCACACGACCTCGGCGACCGAGGCGATCCACGCGCCCGCTTCCTGTTCGCTCGCGAACGAGCGGCGCGTCGCGTACACCGCGGCCGAGCCGCCGACGTTGACGACGAACGTCACCGCCCACGTCTGCTGATCCTTGCGGAACGTGCGGGCCCGGGTGTCGAGGTGGATCGGGGCGACCAGCGTGGCGTGGGCCAGGTTGAGGTACGTCGGCTGCGACGTCGACATGTCCACCACCGGTACCAGTCTCATCCTACGAACCGTAGCCCGCCGCAACCCCGTGTCACTGTTCGGCAACGAGCTGAAAGAACACGGCGATCCGTCGTAAGAATAGGACAGCGAAGCGTCTGGATATTGCGCAGACCTGTCGGCGGCGTTACCGTCCCTGTTGCACCGTCAAACCGCCAACCGGTGCATCCACCAAACGGCCGATCCCCCCATGGCCCCCACCCCCGCCGCGCGCCAGCCTGTGCCCGGACGCCCGACACCGCCGACTCGGGTCCGCGGGCACCCCCGCCGGTCCGGCGACAGCGAAAGCGAGCACCCCATGCTCAGGCACATCCGATCCATGCGACCGAGGGCCCGGACCAGCGTCCTCGTCGCGGGCGTCACGCTGGCCGCCGCCGGCGTGGCCGTCGCGGTGGCGACCCCGGCACTGGCGGCCGCCACCGGCGGCGTCGGGGCGACACTGCCCTACGTTCAGGTCCAGGCCGAGAACTCCACGACCAACGGCACGATCATCGGGCCGTCCGCGCAGTACAACACCCTCGCCGCCGAGGCGTCGTACCGCAAGGCGGTGACCCTGCAGGGCCAGGGCAAGTACGTCGAGTTCACCACGCCCACCGCGACGAACTCGATCGTCTTCCGGTACAGCATCCCCGACTCCGGCAACGGGTCCGTCTACACCGCGCCGCTCTCGCTGTACGTCAACGGCACCCGCCAGACCAACTTCACCCTGACGAACGCCTACAGTTGGTACTACGGCGGGTACCCGTTCACCAACACGCCCGGCAGCAACGCGCACCACTTCTACGACGAGGTCAACCGGCTCTTCCCGCAGACCTACCCGGCGGGCACGAAGTTCCGCCTGCAGGTCGACGCCGACTCGACCGCCTCGTCGTACACCATCGACTTCGCCGACTTCGAGAACGTCGCCGCGCCGCTCGCGCAGCCGACCGGATCGGTCTCCATCACCAGCCGCGGCGGCGACCCGACCGGTGTGCAGGACTCGACCTCGGCGATGAACCAGGCGATCGCGGCGGCCGGCGCCGGCGGCACGGTCTGGATCCCGCCGGGCACGTTCAAGATCCAGGGGCACATCGCGGTCAACAACATCACCATCAAGGGTGCCGGCATGTGGCACTCGCGCACGCAGGGCGACCGGATCGGCTTCTACGGCAACTACCCGCCGACCCCGAGCGCCAACGTGCACCTCGCCGACTTCGCCATCTTCGGCAACGTCCAGGAGCGCAACGACGGCGACCAGGTCAACGGCATCGGCGGCGCGATGAGCAACTCGACCGTCGACCGGGTCTGGATCGAGCACACCAAGGTCGGCGCCTGGATGGACGGGCCGTTCACCAACCTGGTCTTCAACCAGATGCGCCTGCGCAACTACACCGCGGACGCGATCAACTTCCACAACGGCGTCACCAACTCCAGGGTGACCAACAGCGACGTGCGCAACGCGGGCGACGACGGCCTCGCCATGTGGGCCGAGCAGAACGCGGACGCGAACAACTCGTTCGACCACAACACCGTGCAGTACCCGATCCTCGCCAACGGCATCGCCATCTACGGCGGGCGTGACAACGTCGTCGCCGACAACCGGATCGTCGACTCCGGCCTCTCGCAGGGCGGCGGCATCCACGTCGGGCAGCGGTTCAACTCGACCCCGCTCGGCCGCACCGACATCCTGCGCAACACCATCATCCGCTCCGGCAGCCTCGACCCCAACTGGAACTTCGGGGTCGGCGCGCTGTGGTTCGACGCCCGCGACGCGGCGATGAGCGGACTGATCAATGTGGACAACATCCTGATCCAGCAGAGCCCGTTCGAGGCGATCCAGTTCGTCTCCGGTTCGAGCATCAGCAACGTGAAGATCAACAACGCGACCATCCAGAACACCGGCACCTGGGCGATCCAGCAGCAGGTCGGCGGGTCCGCGACGATCAGCAACAGCACCGCCACCGGCATCGGCGCGCCCGCGGCGATCTACAACTGCGGCGTCGGGTTCACGCTCACCGACGGCGGCGGCAACTCCGGACTGAGCGGAACGGGCTGCCAGAACATCACCAACCCGGCGTTCCCGCCGTACCTGCCGGAGAACGGCTCGAACGTCACCGTGAGCCCGAGCGCGCTCGGCTTCGGCAGCGTCGCCACCGGCTCGACCAGCGCGGCGCAGGCCGTGACGGTGACCAACAGCGGCAACGCGTCGGCCGCGGTCGGCACCATCGCCGTCACCGGTGACTTCGCGCAGACCAACACCTGCGGCACCAGCCTCACCGCCGGTGCGTCCTGCACGGTCAACGTCACGTTCCGCCCGACGGCGGCCGGTTCCCGCACCGGCAACCTCAGCGTCACGGCCGGCGGTGTCACCACCACGGTGCCGCTGTCGGGCACCGGCGTCGCGCCCGGCCCGCTGCTCAACGCGAACCCGGCGACGCTGTCGTTCCCCGGCACCGTGGTCGGCTCCTCGTCCGGCACGCAGACGGTGACGGTGACGAACTCGGGCACCACCGCGGCGACCGTCTCCGGCGTGTCGACGAGCGGCGACTTCAGCCAGACCAACAACTGCTCGTCGCTGGCCGTCGGCGCCTCCTGCACGGTCACGGTGCGGTTCAACCCGGCCGCCGCCGGCGCCCGCAGCGGTGCGCTCACCGTCACGAGCAACGCCAACAACAGCCCGCTGTCGGTGGCGCTGTCCGGCAGCGGTGTCGGCACCGAAACCAACATCGCCCTGAACAAGCCGGCCACGGCGAGCAGCCAGGTCAACGGCACGCAGGCGGCCGTCACGGTGACCGACGGCAACGCGGCCACCTACTGGGAGAGCGTCAACAACGCCTTCCCGCAGTGGATCCAGGTCGACCTCGGCGCGGTCACCAGCATCGGCCGGGTCACGCTGAAGCTGCCGTCGGACGCCGCCTGGGCGACCCGCACGCAGACGCTGTCGGTCCTGGCGTCCAACGACGGGTCGAACTTCACGACGCTGTCCGCCTCGGCCGGGCGTACGTTCAACCCGACGAGCGGCAACACCGTGAACATCACGGTGCCGGCGACGAACACGCGGTACGTCCGGATCAACATCACCGCCAACACCGGCTGGCCCGCGGGCCAGATCGCCGAGCTCGAGGTGTACCCGTCGGGCGGCGGCAACCCGAACGCGCCGACGCTCAACGCGGTGCCGGGTTCGCTCACCTTCGCGTCGCAGGCCCTCAACACCACCAGTTCCTCGCAGGCGGTGACGGTGACGAACGCGGGCACCGCGGCCGCCACGGTGTCGGGCGTCTCGGTCTCGGGTGACTACTCGCAGACCAACAACTGCGGCTCGATCGCGGTCGGCGCCTCGTGCGTCGTCAACGTGAGCTTCCGCCCGACGGCGGCGGGCGCCCGCACCGGCACGCTGACCATCACGAGCAACGCGTCGAACAGCCCGACGACGGTGTCCCTGACGGGCACCGGCACGAGCGGCTCGCAGCCGGTGAACCTGGCCGCGGGCCGGCCGACGGCGGAGTCCAGCCACGTGCAGGCCTTCGGCTCGGGCAACGTGACCGACGGCGACCAGAACAGCTACTGGGAGAGCGCCAACAACGCGTTCCCGCAGTGGGTGCAGGTGGACCTGGGGTCGGCGCAGTCGGCGTCGCGGGTGGTGCTCCAGCTCCCGGCGTCGTGGGGCGCCCGCACCCAGCGCATCGAGCTCCAGGGCAGCACCAACGGCACCAGCTGGACCTCGGTGAAGGCCGCCGCCGACTACGCTTTCACCCCGTCCGCGAACAACACGGTGACGATCTCGTTCACCGCGTCGACGCAGCGGTACTTCAGGCTCAACATCACGTCGAACACCGGCTGGCCGGCCGGCCAGATCTCAGGCTTCCAGGTCTGGAACGTCTGACACCCCGGGGCTGATGCCGCCGGATCCGTCGCGGATCCGGCGGCATTCCTTTTGCGCGACGGCCCCATGCCGGGGGAGCGCGTTTGTTGAGGGCACGACCTGAGCTCGATGCTCACGCTCGGTGATGACTCATTTTGGACATTCCGGGCATCTTGGTGCATCGATTAGCGTGGATCGCTGGGGATTCTCATGATCCCGTAGACTTGTGGTACCGCTGGCAGCGCCAAGTCTTCGGGATCATGAAAACCCAACCGTGACCGGACGTAATCGCGGGAGGGTCGGCTACAGGCAGGCGTACAAAGCGGCGGTTCGGGCCGCCGGTCCGTGCCGTGGCTGCTCCGGTCGCCGTCCCGATCATGGTTGCGGTCGCCGTTCCGGGTTGCCGTCCCGGTCCCGTCGCTGTTGTCCGCTCGCGCCGCCGGTCCGCTCGCGCCGCCGGTCCGCTCGCGCCGCCGGTCCGCTCGCGCCGCCGGTCCGCTCGCGCCGCCGGTCCGCTCGCGCCGCCGGTCCGCTCGCGCCGCCGGTCCGCTCGCGCCGCCGGTCCGCTCGCGCTGCCCGTCTGCCGCTGCCTGGCTCGCGCTGCCTGGCTCGCGCTGCCTGGCTCGCGCTGCCTGGCTCGCGCTGCCTGGCTCGCGCTGCCTGGCTCGCGCTGCCTGGCTCGCGCTGCCCGGCTCGCGCTGCCCGGCTCGCGCTGCCTGCCTGCGCTGCTGTCGTCCGTTCGCGCTGTCGGTCCGCCCCGTGCTGGTGGTCTGCCTGCGCCGTCCGTCCGGGCTGGGGCGGACCGGCGAGCTGGCCCGTCGACTCCCGGCCGGACCGCTGCGCAGGCGGGGCCAGCGTCGACCGGGCCTGTCACCGCGTCGGCGCCTCGGAGGTGCCACCGCGACAGCGTGAACCCGTGTGGCGTCCGTGCAACATGAAACCCGGTCTCCCGGGTAGGGAGGTGGTTCGGTAAGTCCTTGACATAACTGCCGCCACGGTTGCAGGATTACGCGCCGTGGCGGCGCAGCAGACGTTCCCCCGCGACCTCTGGCGTCGCGAGTTGGGCGGGACGACCAGGAAGGTCGCCGAGACCCTGCGGCTCTACGGGCCGCGCACCCGCGCCGAGCTGGTCACCCTGAGTGGACTGTCGCGGCCGACCGTGTCGGCCGTCCTCATCGACCTCGCCGGTGCGGGCCTCGTCAGCGAGCGTGTCGGCGTCGCCGCGAAGCCCGTCGGCGGCCGTCCCGCGTCGGTCGTGCAGCTCACCCGCCGCGCCGGCATCGCCGTCGGCGCCGACATCGGCCGGCGGCACGTCCGCGTCGCCCTCGCCGATCTCGGGCACGCGGTCCTGGCCGAGCGCGAGACCCGCACGGACTTCGACATCGACGACCGCCCGCACGACGCCCTCGACCTGACGGTCGGGCTGATCGACGCGGCCCTCGGCGACCTCGACGCGACCCGCGCCGAGGTCGTCGGCGTCGGCCTCGGCGTGCCCGCGCCGATCACCCGCGACTGGCGGATCGGCTCGCCGCCGATGCTGCCGGGCTGGGCCGACCTGCGCCCGGCCGACGAGCTCACCGCCCGCCTCGACCTGCCGGTGCGGGTCGACAACGACGCCAACCTGGCGACGCTCGGCGAATACGTGTGGGGTGCCGGCCGCGGCTGCACCGACCTCGTCTACGTCAAGCTTGCCACCGGCATCGGCGCCGGCATCGTCCTCGACGGCCGCCTCTACCGCGGCGCGGCCGGCACCGCCGGCGAGCTCGGCCACGTCACCCTCGATGCCCGCGGCGCGGTCTGCCGCTGCGGCAACCGGGGCTGCGTCGAGCTGGCCGTCGGCGGCCGGGCCCTGCTCGCACACGCCCGCCAGTCGCACCCGGAGCTGCACGACCTGGCCGGCCTCGTCGAATACGCGAACGCCGGCGACCCCGGCTGCCGCCGGCTCGTCATCGACGCCGGCACCCAGCTCGGCTACGCGCTGGGCAACCTGGTCAACCTCATCAACCCGCAGCGGGTGCTGCTCGGCGACGAGCTGGGGGCCGCGACCGACCTGCTCCGGGAGCCGTTGCAACGCGGCCTCGCCGAGACCGCCCTGGCCGCGGCCGCCGAGGCGGTCGAGGTCGTGCAGAGCGAGCTGTCGCTGCGCGCGGCCTCGCTGGGTGCCGTGGCCCTTGCCCTGGGCATCGACACGGTTCCCTTCGCCACGCCGGTGTAGGTGCCGTTCCCGGCATGCCGCCGACCGCGCGCGTGCCCGGCGATCCGGAACGGATTCACGGTGGGCCTTGCCGCAGCGGTCGAGGTCCGGCCGTGCCGTCCGTGCGGGCTTCGACCCTGTGCCGGCCGGACGCCGATGGTCTACCCGACCCGCCGGCAACCGAATCATGAAACCTCAACATCGCGGTCCGGTCTGTCGAAAAGGGCGCGTGCCGTTCGACGCGTTGGTGAAGGCCGGCGCAGCGCCGGCCGCAGGACGACAGGGAGCGCATCGTGGGCAGGATCGTCTCGAACTTCTTCATCTCGCTGGACGGCGTCGTGGAGGCGCCCGACCAGTGGCACTTTCCCTACTTCGACGACGAGATGGGCGCCGCCATCGGCCGCGGCGTGGAGAAGGCGACCGCGTTCCTGATGGGCCGCCGGTTGTATGACCAGTGGGCGCAGTACTGGCCGAACCAGACCGGGGGCGACGACGCCGGCTTCGCGTCGTTCATCAACGCCGTGCCGAAGTACGTACTGTCCGGCACGCTCACCGAGGCGACCTGGCAGAACACCACCCTGATCTCGGGTGACACCGACCAGGTCGCGGCGCGGCTGCGGGAGGTCAAGGAGCAGACCGAAGGAGAGATCAACATGTCCGGTAGTGCCACGACGGCGCGCTGGCTGCTCGCCCAGGGGCTGTTGGACGAGCTGCGGCTGATGGTGCACCCGATCGCGGTGGGCCACGGGCAGCGGCTGTTCGAGGACACGCCGACCCACCGGCTCCGGTTGGTGGGCCACGAGACCTTCAAGAGCGGGGTGCTCGACCTCATCTACGCGCCGGAGGCCCAGGACCAGGGGTGACGGCACCAGCGCGTGCCTAACGGCGCCAGCGGCTCACCGCGAGAAAGACGGTGCCGAGGCCGGCCAGGAGGGCGGCGAACGCCCAGAGCGCCTCCTCGGGGCCGGTGAGCGCGCCGGCCCCGAGGAGCACGACGACGATCAGCACGACCACGGCGAAGAACCAGGCGAGCGGCGACCACGGACGGCGGCTGGGCATACCGCAATCTAGTCCCTGGCGCCGCTCGTCGGCAGGTCAGCCGACACCGCCCGCAGGATGGTCGCGACCCCGTGCCGGTCGAGCTCCCGTGCCCAGCGGGCGATCTCGGCACGCAGTTCGGTGTCGTCGGCGAACCCGGGCGGGAAGATCTCGTGGAGGTCCAGCAGCGACGGGGTCGCGCGGATCCGGTCGGCGAGCGGGTCGTCGAGCGGCAGGGGGCTGCCGTCGTCGGCCGTGCCGCGCACGAACCGCATCCAGGCTGCGAGGACCAGCGCCGCGTACCGCGGGAGGGCGCCCGCAGCGCGCCGGTCGGCGATGGTGCCGAGCAGCCGCTGGGGGAGTTTCTGCGTGCCGTCCATCGCGACCTGCAGGGTGCGGTGCCGCAGGGCGGAGTTGGCGAAGCGGTCCAGCGCCGACAGGCCGTACCGCTCGATCGAAAGGCCCGGCGGGGGCTCCAGGGTCGGCGCGATGTCGGCCTCGATGAGCCGTTCCATCGTGGCGCGCATCCCCGGCAGGGCGAGCGCGCGGTCGATGGTGGGTGCCCCGGCGAGCGCACCGAGGTACGCCAGCGCGGAGTGGACACCGTTGAGGACCCGCAGCTTGAGCCGCTCGTAGGGCGCGGCGTCGGCCGTCATGACGGCACCGGCACGCTCCCAGGCCGGCCGCCCGCCGGGGAAGTCGTCCTCGATGACCCACTGGCTGAACGGTTCGGCGGCGACGGCGGCCCGGTCCTCGACGCCGAGCAGCGATGCGGCGCACGCATGGGTGTCCTCGGTACCGGCGGGCACGATGCGGTCGACGGTCGTGCCCGGGAAGCTGACGTGCTCGGCCGCGGACGGCAGCGCCCGCGTGACGAGGCCGCGCAGCCGCTTGCCGTTGCCGGCCAGGTTGTCGCAGCTGACCAGGGCGATCGGCGCGCCGGTCGCGGCCCGTGCGGCCAGCCCGCGCACGAGCAGGCCGAGCACGGCCGAGTCGGGCCGGTACGCCTTCTCGGTCACGGTCAGCGTGACGATCCGGATGTCCGGGTCGGCGATGCGGGCCACGACGGCGTCGGGGTCGCTCGCGGCGTGCAGGGCACCGGTGAGCGCGCCGCAGACGCGTCCCTGTGCCCGCGTGCCGTCGAGGGTGAGCACGGAGTACAGCAGGTCCTGCTCCAGCAGCGGGTCGAGGACGGCGCGGGATCGCGGCGCGACGCCGACGATCCCCCAGTCGCCGCCCGCGGCCGCGATCGCCTCCTCGGTGTAGACGGCCTGGTGCGCCCGGTGGAACGCGCCGAGGCCGAGGTGCAGGATGCCCGCCCCGACGTCACCGGGCCGCACCGGCGGGCGGGCGGCGGCGTCGAGCAGGTCGAGGGTGGACAGGCTCAGGCGCTCCATGCGGGTCCCGCCGGGAAGCCGACTGACGGTGGTCACTGTTCGGCTCCGGTACGGACGGTGCGCTGGAAGACCCGCTTCGGCAGGTGGTACGCGAGGTCGGTGATGGTCTCCGCCGCCTCGTCGAGCGGCAGCCGGTGCTCGGCGACGAGCCGGGCGAGGAAACCGGCGTCGATGCGCCGGGCCACGTCGTGGCGCACCGGGATCGAGCAGAACGCGCGGGTGTCGTCGACGAAGCCGGCGGTGTTGTAGAACCCGGCGCTGTCGGTGACCGCCTCGCGGAAGCGCCGCAACCCGTCGGGGGTGTCCAGGAACCACCACGGCGCGCCGAGGAAGACCGCCGGGTAGCCGCCGGCGAGCGGCGCCAGCTCCCGGGTGAACGCGGTCTCGTCGAGGGTGTAGAGCACGATCCGGAAGCGGGGGTCGGTGCCGAACTCGTCGAGCAGCGGCTTGAGCGCGCGCACGTACCCGGTCGGCGAGGGGATGTCGCCGCCGACGTCACGGCCGTGCCGGTGGAACAGGGCGGTGTTGTGGTTGCGGACCGCACCCGGGTGCAACTGCATCACCAGCCCGTCCTCGACCGACATCCGGGCGAACTCGACCAGCATGTGGGCACGGAACCGCTCGGCGTCACCGGCGTCGGCCGCGCCGCGCAGGGCCCGGTCGAAGAGGGCGGCGGCCTCCGCGGGGTCGAGGGCGAGGGTGGCGGCGGTCGGGTGGCCGTGGTCGCTCGACGTGGCGCCGGCCGCGATGAACGCCTGCCGCCGGTCCCGGAGCTTGTCGAGGTACTGCGCGTAGGTCGTGACGCCGAACCGCTCGATCCGACCGGCCCAGCCGGGCCAGTCGAACTCGACCACGTCGTCGGGGCGGAACGTGGTGATGACCCGCCCGCCGGGGCCGCCCCAGCCGTCGGCCTCGAGCTTCGTGTGGGCGGTGAGGTCGTTCAGCGGCGACTCGGTGGTGGCGAGCACCTCGAGGTTGAACCGCTCGAAGAGCGCGCGGGGCCGGAACGCGGGGTCGGCCAGCCGCTCGGCGAGCGCGTCGTAGACGGCGTCGGCCGTGTCCGGGCGCAGCGGGGTGTCGATGCCGAAGACGTCGGTGAACACGCTCTCGGTCCACAGCCGGGACGGGGTGCCGCGGAACAGGTGCCAGTGCTCGGCGAGGAGCCGCCAGATGGTCCGTCCGTCGGTCTCGGCCGGGCTGCCGTCGAGCGTGGGCACGCCGAGCCGGTGCGGCGGGATGCCCTGGCTGGCGAGCATGCGGGTGACGTAGTGGTCGGGCACGACGATGAGCCGCGCCGGGTCGGGGAACGGCCGGTCGTCGGCGAGGATCGCCGGGTCGACGTGGCCGTGCGGACTGATCAGCGGCAGATCCTTGGCGTGCCGGTAGAGCTCGCGCGCGACGGCGCGGACCTCCGGCTCGGCCGGGAACAACTGGTCTTCATGCATCGGCGATTCCAGCTTTCAGCGTGTGCGTGGCGACCGGGCGGCCGGTGTCACGCGCAGAGCAGCGGCGGGCACCTTCGGTACCGTAGAAGAACAGGCGGCCGCTGTCAGGCGACCGTCGCGTGCTCGCGCTGCGGCACCGTCGCCGGTGCCGACGGGCGGCGGCCGTGCCACAGCACCCGCGCCAGGACGACAGGCGCTAGGCTGGCGGGCCATGAGGGTGCGGGTGGTGACACCGGCGCGGGTGACCGCCGGGCTGACCGGTGCTGTCCTGGCGCTCGCCGCCGCGGCACCCGCCTGGGCGGCGCCCACGCCGCAGGACACGGACGACCCGGCCTACCGGGCGGGGTACCTCTTCGGCCGCATGCTGCTGCCGATGTGCTGCCTCATCGTCCTGGTCGGCCTCGTCGCCGCGCTGATCGTGCTCATCCGCAGGCGCAAGGAGCGCCTGGAGCGCCAGCGGTACCAGCAGTACCCGTATCCGCCGCAGCCGCCCTATCCGCCGTACCGATGAACGGGTGGGCGGCCGGAAACCGGTCGCCGCGGGCCGGACGGGCCGCCTACCCTACGGGGCATGGCGAAGGGGCGTGGTGCCGGTCTACGTCCCGTGCAGGACGTCGTCTCCCGGATCCGATACGACGCGACGCTCGACGCGGCGCGGTTCGTCGTCGGCTACGAGGAGCGCAACGCCGGCGTCCGGGAGGCGCCCCTGCCCGCGTTCGTCGCCGGCGGTGACGTGCCGTGGCACCGGGTGCGGTACGTGAAGGCCGGCGGGCTCACGGTCTGGGACCGGCAGGCCCGCGTGGACCTCGTCTTCGGCTCCGGCGACAGCCCGGCCGCCGACCTCGCCGCGCTGACCGCGGCCCCGTCCGGCGCACCGCCGGCCCGCCCGCCCCGGCGGCGGCCGGTCGCCTTCGACCCGGCCGCGTGCCTGCGCTTCGACGGCGACGAGTGGGTGCCGGCCGGACCGCCGCTGCCGGTGCACGCCGACGCCGTCCAGGTCGCCACGTTCAACGTGCTGTCCGACGCCTACGACCGCGAGCTGACCTACCCGCAGCGGCGTGTCCCGGCCTGCGTCGACCTGCTCGAAGGGCTCGGCGCCGACGTCGTCGCGCTGCACGAGGTCACCCACGACCTGTGGGCGGCGCTGCTCGCCGCGCCATGGGTGCGCGCCGGCTACCACGTCTCCGCCGGTCCCGACCCCGCGGTCGGCTACGGCACCACCCTGCTGTCGCGCTGGCCGCTCACGCTGGAGGTGCACCGGCTCTCGGCGTACAAGCGGCTGCTGCTCGGCCGTACCATCCTCAATGGACAGTCCGTCGGGTTCGTCGCCGCGCACCTCACGAGCGACCACACCGAGGGCGCCGAGCAGCGGCGGGAGCACCAGCTGCGGGTCATCGACGAGCGGCTCGGCCGTGGTGACCTCGACGCCGCCGTGGTGCTCGCCGACCTCAACGTCAGCGACGACACGGCGCCGTGGATCGCCGGGTTCGCCGACGCGTGGCGGGTGCTGCACCCGCACGACGCCGGCTTCACGTTCGACCCGGCGGTCAACCCGCTCGCCGCCGTCGCGTCCCGCACCGGCCGGGCCGCGCGGCTCGACCGCGTCCTGGTGCGCGGCGGGCTCACCCCGGTCGCGGTCGAACGCTTCGGCGACCGGCCGTTCGCCGACGACGGCGAGCCCCGGTTCGTGTCCGACCACTTCGGCGTGACCGCCCTGCTGCAACCGTCCGAGCGGACTGTGGACGCGGCGTCGGTGCACACGTCGGCGCTCGTGGTGCGTCCGCCGCTGCACGCCTGGGCACCGATCCAGGCGCTGCGGTCGGCGCACGACCCGTCGTACCGGCGCTGGATGCCGCACGTCAACCTCGTCTACGGCTTCGTGCCGGAGTCCGAGTTCCCCGCCGCCGCCGAGGCGGTCACCGAGGCCGTCGCGGGCCGCACCGCGATCCGTGTGCGCCTGGCGCGGTTCCGGACCTTTCGGCACCGCGGCAGCACGACGGTGTGGCTGGAGCCGGAGACCGAGCCCGCCGACGCGCTGCGTACCCTCCAGGCCGCGCTCGCCGCGCGCTTCCCCGGCTGCACCGAGCAGGACAGCCGCGGCGCCTTCACCCCGCACCTCAGCGTCGCCAAGCTCACCGGCCCCGCGGAGCGGATCGCCGAAACGGTGGCGCGGTGGCAGCGCGACTGGCAGCCGGTCGAGTTCACCATCGACGCCGTCGACCTGATCAGCCGCCGCGCCGACGAGCCGTTCGAGGTCCGGCACACCGTCGCGCTGGCGACCGGCCACGAGACCGCCCTGCGGCTCGTCACCGAAGCCTGCCGCGCCGTGCGGCCCGGTTCCCGCGTGCACGTGGTTGGTTCGGTACGGCTCGGCGTCGCCGACCCGTCCGCCGACCTCGACCTGGTGTGGGCGTCGGTGCCGCCGCCGGCGCCGGGTGGTGACCCGCTCGCCGCCCTCGCCGCCCTGCTCCCGGGCGCCCGCGTGGCCGGCACCGTCGTGCCGGTCGTCCGCGCCACGGTGGCCGGCGTCAGCGTCGACGTGCAGCACGTCGCGGTCCGGGACGTCGAGCGCCTGGAGGGCCCGGCGGCCGACGACGAGCCGTCCCGCCGGGCCGTGCTCGCCGTGAAAGATGCCGACGCGCTCCTCGACGGACTCGACCCGGCCGTCTTCCGACCGTTGCTGCGGGAGGTGCGGGCGTGGTCCGCGGCCCGGCAGCTCGACGGCGCGGCGTGGGGCCTCGTCGGCGGGTTCACGTGGGCGCTGCTCGTCTCGGAGGCGATGCGGCACGACGTGCGGGACCTGCCGGGCTTCCTGCGGCACTGCGCCGGGCACCCCCGCCGCCCGCGGTCGGGGGAGCGGCACGCGTACTGGCCCGTGTACTCGCCTTCCGGGGTGAACTCGACGCGGACGATGATCCGGTCGACGGCCGAGCTGGTGCAGGACGCGTTCGCCGGGCGGGGCGGATCCCAGGCCCACGAGCGGCGGGTGCTGCTGGAGCCCGACGAGACCCTCGGCGGGCGGATCCTGGGACTGATCCTGGCGCTGGAGGATGCCGGGGCGCGCGTCCGGCCGTATCCGCGGTCGCCGGCCCTCGGCCTCGACGGCGGCGACCCGGAGCGGATTCGTGCGTCGGTGGAGGGCTTCGGGGCGCGGCTCGTCCAGCCGGCATAGCGGCGCTATCCGATGTTCGGGATCTCCACCTTCACGCCCTCGCCGGCGAACAGTTCCAGCTCGACGAGTATGCCGTGGACGACGTGCGCGACCACGTCGACGTCACCGGCGCGGACCTGGACGGCGCAGTAGTCGTCACGTCCGCTGTCGCTCAGTGCCTTGACGGTCTCCCGCGGTACCGCCGGACCCTCACACGCCAGCCGCACCGAGGCACAGCCGCACGCGCACACCGCCGTCACCCGCGCCGTCGCGGCCTGCGCCGTCAGCGCCTCAACCCCGGCGCGCCCGACCAGTGCGCGCAGCACCGCGCGCTCCGCGGGCGTCATCGCCCTCGGCGCCGGCAGGTCCTTCCACTGCGTCCCCATCCACCCAGTGTCCCAGCACGAGCCGCTGGACGAGCACCTCGGCGGCGCGGGCCGGACGCGTGGCGGCGTGGGCGAGGAACTGGTCGGCGGCGAGCGCCGGGTCAGGACGGCCCAAGGCGGTCAGTTCGCCCGCGATCGAGGAGCTCTGGGTCTCGTCGGGCGCCCACGTCCTGGAGCCGCCGGAGGAGGCACGGTCGGTCGCGGTGCGGTTGGGCATCGTGGGTTCCGCCTTCGAGGCGCGCGAGACCCGCCCCGAAGGATGCGGACCTCACGGCGGGGCGGCGCGCGGTGCTGTCGCGCTGGTCGCCGCTGGCGACGTCGACGAGTGGGCGCGCGTGGTCGCCGGGGTCTTCGGGATGGACGCGGTGTTGTTCGCGTCGGTGTGCCGCGACTGACTGGGGATGCCGCCCCGGGCCGGCCAGACGGTTGCCACCGGTCCGCCATCCGCCTGGCCGGCACGGCCGCCAAGCCGATCACCGGCGTCGACCCGCCGACGACCCGGCCAAACGCCGGCAGGATCGTTGGTGCCGGTCGGACCCCTGCCGATGGTTCAGGTCGCCGACAACCCGTCGGCACGCCAAGCCCGTCAGGAGCGCCCGCTGTCCACATATCGAGACTGAATCGATGAGTATCGGCGTGCATCGGGCCAACTTTCCATGATCCCGGAGACTTGTGGTCGTCCACGCGGCACAAAGGCTTCGGGATCATGGAAAATGCCTCGCATGCACCGATGTCGATGCACCATGATGTCGGATTTGTCCGATCAAGCTTGCCTGTGGCGGGCGGGTGGCGCTGAGTGTGGCCACCTCGACTGTGCCCTTCTTCAGCGCTACCCCGGCGTCGACCCAGACCTCGCTGCGCCCCACGTCAGGCAGCGTCCCGGCAAATGGACGGGCACCACCACGGCGTTGTCGGGCGGCCGTGGACAGGGTCGGTGCGCCGGCGTTCGGGCCTTCAGCAGCGGGGGGAAGGTTGCGTAGTGGGCGCTGCGGCCCAGTGACTCGAACGCCGCCTGCCGACGGCCGCCGGTGGCCGGTGGAGAGGCGTGGGGCGGCTTGGGGCAGGCGTCACGCCTGAGTGGTGAACCGTCGGTTACCGTGGCCGTGTGCGTGCGAGCCTGCGGAATCTCTGGGCCTTCCTGGCCGGGCCCGATCCTGCGGTGCATCCGCGGACCCGGGTCGGACGGGCGTTGCCGTTCATCGGGGCCGTGGCCGCCGTTTTCTGCGGGCTCATCTCATACGAGTATCTGCACGACAACACTGGCAGCAGTGGGCTTTCCCTCACCGTGGCGTCGATCGTCACCGCGGCGCCGGTCGCGTTTGTCGCCGGCCGGCCGTTGCTTGCCTGGCGGGTCGCCTGGCTCGTGGCCGTCTACACCGGCATCACCATCTCCACCGGCGAACGTACCCCATGGCCGTGGCAGCCCGTCCAGATCCTGTCGGTGCCGGTCATCCTCGGCGTGGTCGCCGTCCGGCATCGGCGGGGCGTCCTCGTCTGGGTCGGCGTCTCAGCGTTGTTGCTGATCTTCGCGTTTGTCAACCCGAACAACGTCACCGGGCTCATCCTCGCGGTTCTCGCGATCCTCGTCATCGGCGACCAGGTCCGCCGGCGCCGGGAGGCCCAGCGGGCCCTCGCCGAGGAGGAGGAGCGCAGCGAGCTGGCACAGGCGCGCCGCGCCGTCGCCGAAGAGCGTAACCGCATCGCCCGGGAGATGCACGACGTCGTCGCCCACCACATGTCGCTCATCGCCGTGCGCGCCGAGACCGCCGTCTACCGTATCGAGGGCGTGCCACCGGCCGTCGCCGACGAGCTTGCCGCCATCGCCGGCACGTCACGCGAGGCGCTCGCCGAGATGCGTCGGCTGCTAGGTGTGCTGCGCGTCTCGGACCAGCCGCCGCCGACCGAGCCGCAGCCGGTCCTCGACGACCTCGCCGGGCTGGTCCGCGACGCGCGTGAGGCCGGCGTCGAGGTCACCTTCGAGCCGTTGCCGGGGGAGCGGGTCCCGCCCGCGGTCGGGCTCGCCGCGTTCCGGATCGTGCAGGAGGCACTGTCGAACGCGCGGCGCCACGCCGCCGGTGCCCCGGTGCTGATCCGGCTGACCCGGGCCGACGACACCCTCGGCGTATTCGTCCACAATGGACCCGGCGCCGACGGGATCACCGCCAGGGACGGCCACGGGCTGCTGGGCATGCGGGAGCGCGCCGCGGCGGTCGGCGGCACCCTGGAGGCCGGCCCGGTCGGGGACGGTTATCTGGTACGGGCGACGCTCCCCCTGGACGGAGAAGCATGATCAAGGTGATGATCGTCGACGACCAGGCGATGGTCCGGCAGGGCTTCGCCGCGCTGCTGGCCGCCCAGCCCGACCTCGTGGTCGTCGGCGACGCCGCCGACGGCGCGCAGGGTGTGGCGCTGGCCCGCGAGCAGGCACCCGACGTGGTGCTCATGGACATCCGCATGCCGGTCCTCGACGGCCTGCAGGCCACCCGGCAGCTGCTGGACGTGGCGCCCGGCCTGCACCGGCCCCGCGTGCTCATGCTGACCACGTTCGACCTCGACGACTACGTGTTCGAGGCGCTGCGGGCCGGAGCGTCCGGGTTCCTGCTCAAGGACGCCCCCGCCGCCGAGCTGGTCAACGCGGTGCGGGTCGTCGCGGCCGGGGAAGGGCTGCTCGCCCCGTCGGTCACCCGCCGGCTGATCGAGCAGTTCGCCGCCCGCCCGCGCGCGGTGCCGCACCAGCCCGCCCGGCTCGCCGCGCTCACCCCGCGTGAGACGGAGGTACTGCGCCTCATCGCCCGCGGCATGTCCAACGCCGAGATCGCGGCGGCGCTCGTCGTCGCCGAGCAGACGGTGAAGACGCACGTCAGCCGGGTGCTGACCAAGCTCGACCTCCGCGACCGCGCGCAGGCCGTCGTCTTCGCCTACGAGACCGGACTGGTCAACGCGGGGGAGTGACGCAAGCAAGGGACGTGATACCCGGGAGCTACGCCCGGGATGGCGCCGCGGAGTGACGAGCCGGACCCGTCCTCCTTCCTACCGTCCGGGCCATGCGAATGCTGCTGGCCCTTCCCTGCATCGCCCTCTGCTGGACGGTCCTCGGCCCGACCCACGCGGCGCCGGTCCCGCCGCCGCTGGCGGTCCAGAGCGGACGGTACGCCGACGGCCGCGCCCTGGAGGTCGTCGGTGACGTGGCGGCTGCCCGTACCGTCGTCGTCCTGGTGCCGGGTGTGAACACCACCGCCGCCGACTTCGACCGCGGCCTCGGCGGGGTCGAGCGCCGGGCGCCCGCGTGGCAGGCCCGCCGGTTGTACGCCGAGATCGGCTCGGCCGACGTCGCGGTGGTGGCCTGGCTCGGCTACGACCCGCCGGAAGGCCTCGGCCTCGCCGCCGTCCGGGAGGACCGGGCCGCCGCCGGCGCGCTGGCCCTGCGGCGGTTCCTGCCCACGCTGCCCGGCACGCGGATCGTCCTCGTCGGTCACAGCTACGGCTCGACGGTCATCGGTATCGCGGCCGCGAAACCCGGCCTGGACGCGCGGGTCACCGACATCGTCGCCCTCGGCAGCCCTGGCATGGGCGTGGACCGCGCCGCCGACCTGCGCGCCGCCGCCCGGGTCTGGGCCGCCAGCGCACCGAACGACTGGACCCGCCGCCTGCCGGGCCTGCGGATCCTCGGCGTGGGCCACGGCACGCACCCGGCCGACCCGGAGTTCGGCGCGCTGGCGCTGCCGGTCGACGGCGTCGACGGCCACGACGGCTACTTCGTCGCCGGCACGGGCACCCTCCACGCGCTCGCCGGGATCGTGGACGGGAGGGCCTGATGCTCCACCTCGACCTGATCGTCCAGTGGTACCGCGAGCACGCCGCCGACCTTCGCCGCGCCCGTGACGAGCAGCGCGAACTGCGGGCCCAGCGTCCGATGCACGCCAAGCTCGACGACCTCGAGGCCGAGATCACCTACCTGATGGTCCGCGCCCTGCGCCCCGCGACCGTGGTGGAGATCGGGGCGTTCCACGGCTGGTCGACCACCTGGCTGCTGCGGGCGCTGCGTGACAACGGGTGCGGGACGCTGCACACGTACGACCGGGCGGACCACGTCACCCGGACCGTCCCCGCCGCGCTCGCCGACGGACGGTGGCGGTTCGTCCCCGGCGACGTCCGCCGCGCCGAGCTCCCCGACACCCCCGGCTTCGTCCTCGTCGACGCGGCGCACACGGCCGGCTTCGCCCGGTGGTACACCGGCACGCTCTTCAGCGTGCTGCGCCCCGGCGCCGGGGTGGCCGTCCACGACGTGTTCCACGGCCGCCGCCCGTGGCCGCGCAGCGAGGGCGCGGTGGTGCTGGGGTGGCTGCGCCGCCACGGCATCGGCCACCTCACGGCGTCGCGGGCCGCCGACCCGGACACCCGCGACCGGCTGCTCGGCCTGAAACGCAAGCTCCGGCTCGCCGCCCCGGTCGGACCCGCCGGCCGCGACCCGATGCTGTTCTTCCGCATGCCGTGAAGCAGACCGCCTCAGCGTTTGTACCCCTGCAGCGCGGCCTCCAGGCGGGGCTTCGCGTCGGCCGGCAGGCGGCCGCCGTCGGCGAGCGCCTCCCGGACGATCCGCCGGAACGTCTCGGTGAACTGCGCGTAGTGCGGGGTCACCGGACGGCTGCGGGCGGAGCGGATCGCCTCCAGCAGGACCGGCGCGTAGCGGTACCGCTGCACCACTGTCGTGTCGCGGTAGACGATCTCGCGGGTCGCCGCGAACCCGCCGCGCTCGAACAGGATCTGCTGGCTGCGCTCGCCGGTGAGGAACTCGATGAGGTGCTGCGCGGCGCGCGGGTGGCGGCTGTCCGCGGCGATCGCCAGGTTCTGCCCGCCGAGCGCGCTCGGGCCGGGCAGCTTCGCCACCCGGAACTCGACCGCCGCCGCGCTGTCGGCGCCTTCCCGCGGCTCGAGTGCCCGGTGCGCCACCGGCCAGTTGCGCATGAACGCCACCTTGCCCTCGGCGAACGCCTGCGTGGTGGCGGTCTCGTCGAAGCCGGTCGAGTCCGGCAGGATCTGCGGCGGCGCACCGGAGCCGAGGCCCGTCGCCAGCCGGGTCAGCCCGGTCTGCGCCTCCGGCGAGTCGATGACCACCCGGCCGCGGCTGTCGACGACGTCGCCGCCGGCCGCCCAGATCGCCTCCAGGGCGTTGACGGTCAGCCCCTCGTAGTCGGCGAGCTGGCCGGCGTATCCGGCGACCGGCTGCGGGCCGGCCGGCGCCGGGCGGCTCAGCGCCTCCTGCGCCTCGGCGACCAGCTGCGGCCACGACGCGGGCGCGGTGCCGACGAGACGGTTGCGGTAGTACAGCAGGCCGGCGTCGGTGTTGAACGGCAGCGCCCACAGCGCGCCGTCCCAGCGGCAGGTGGCCAGCGGCCCGGTCAGGAAGCCCGATGTGTCGGCGGCGCGCTCGTCGAGCTTGCGGATGTACCCCTCGGAGGCGAACTCGGCGGTCCACGTCACGTCGAGGTTGTAGATGTCGACGCCGCCCCGGCCGCTCTGCGCCCGGGCCGCCATCTCGCTGTGCTGGGCGTCGGCGACCTGGGAGAGCTCCTCGATCCGGGCCTGGTTGTCCGGGTGCAGCGCGTTCCACTGGTCGACGAGCGCCTGCCGCTGGCCGCCGGCGCCGTCGTCGCGGCCGCTGAGGATGACCAGGTCGCCGGGCTCCGGCCGGTCGGGGTCCCGCAACGCGGGCCGGACCCAGACGGCGAACGCCGCGGCGAGCAGGACGCCGACCAGCAGCCCGCCGGCGAACATGGTCAGCCGCGGACGGCGCGCCGGCACGCCGACCAGCGCGCCGAAGACCCGCCGTATCCACCCATTGCCGTCGTCAGCCATCGCCCGCGTCGCCTCCCCAGAGCAGTCCGAACAGGTCCACCAGCACGTCGTCGACGGAATCCGGTCCGGCGTCGTAGCAGGCGCCCCCGGTGTGCGTCGTGAGCTGCTGCAGCGCGAGCGCGCCGCAGCTGGCCTCACCGATCGCGACCACGAACACCCGCGCGCCCTTCCCGCGGATCAGAGCGTCCACTTCGGACGGTTCCCGGCCGCTCGTGTCGTTGCCGTCGGTGAGCACGACGAGGCTCGCGATGCGCTCGTCGGGATTGGCCGTCACGTCGCGCACCCCGTCGGCGATCGTCGGGTACAGCGGGGTGCCGCCCACCGGCCGTACCGCCGCGAGAGCGTCGACGGCGGCCTGCCGCCGGGGCACGCCGCCGACCGGCGCGTCGGCCCGGCCCAGCGGCACGAGCTGCCGTGCGCCGCCGCCCCCGCCGTCGGCCGGGAAGATCCGCAGGCCGAACTCGTCGCGGCCGCTCATCAGCTCGAGCGCCCGCGCGACGCCCCGCGACGCCAGCTGGAACCGCGTCGTCCCGGCCCGGTCGACCGCGGTCTGCATCGAGCCCGACGCGTCGAGGGCGAGCAGGATGCGGCCGGGGCGGCGCGCCTGCGCGTACCGCCGCAGCGAGCCGTCGATCGTCTCCCGCGCCGGAGGCCGCCGGTCGAACGCGACGCCGGGCTGTGCGCCGAACTGCTCCGTCAGCGGGTCGGTCACGTCGAACAGCGGCGGCGGCCGCAACGCCGACCGCAGCATGGTCCGCTTGCCCTCGGCGCCGCCCAGCCAGGCGCCGAAGTCCTTCGCGGCGGCCGTGGTCGCGGTGCCGGTGCCGTCCCAGCCGAGGCGCAGGAAGAGGCGGTCCTCGCTCACCGTGTCCTTCGGGTAGAAGGCGACCAGGGCCTGCTCCGGCGCCGGCGCCTGCGGGCCGAGGCCGCACCCGCCGAGGCCCTGGTTGAACCGGACCACGGCCTGCTCGTCGGCGATCACCGCGGCCCGGCGCGGATCGGCGGTCAGCTTGTGGCACAGCAGTTGCGCGCTCGTACCGAGGGGAAAGCCACCGGTGTCGAGGGAGCGCTCGATACGCTGCTCGACCGCCCGCGCGCCGGCCGCGTCGGCGGACAGCCCGGTGTAGAGCGCGGCGGTGGCGAGCACTCCCGGCGTCGACACGGACGGGTCGGGCCGCACCACGTCCCAGCCGCGCTGGGTGGCCTCCCGCCACAGCTGCTGCCAGGTCAGCTCGCGCCGCCGCGCCGCCAGTTCCTCCGGCACGTTCGCCGCCGGCACGCCGAGGACAACAGGGGAGTGGCCGATCGTGCGCCGCTCGGCGACCGGCACCGTGACCGCGAACCGCACTGCCGCGTCCTGGGTCAGGGTGAGGTCGAGGGACGAGTCGGGCAGCCACACGTCGGGCCGCGGGCCGATCCGGCGCAGCGCGTCGTTGGTCCAGCCGCTCGCGACGGCCTCGTGCACGTCCGCCGGACGGGCGCCGTAGACGTAGAGGTCGGCGCTCGGGCAGCCATGGTACCGGCGGGCGGTCGCCGCCTCGTAGGCGTCGGCGAGCTGCCGCACCGCCGTCAGCTGTTCCGTCGAGGTCAGGACCCGCACGGCGGCGGGCTGCTCGCACCCCCGCAGCCACCGGCGCGCCGCGTCGATCCCGCGCGGCACCGTGAACCCGAGCGCCAGCGCCAGCAGGCACGCGGCGGCGACGGCCAGCACGTAGCGCAGCCGGGCCCACTCGCGCAGCGCCTTCCAGCCGGAGCCGGACCAGGCGAGCAACTCGTCGAAGAGACCGGCGGCGAACAGGCCGCCCAGGCCGCCGACGACCGAGCCGAAGACGAGCATGATCCAGCGCGCGGTCGAGGCGGGCTCGTCGGTCGACAGCTGCTGGAGGAAGATGCCGGAGCCGGTGAAGAGAGCGACCATGATCGACACGACCGGACGCGCCTTCTGGCGGTTCTCGTGGTCCCCAGGGTCCGCCATGCCGTCATTGTGCCCCAATAGGCAAATCAGTGTCGTCTATGCTTTCGGCATGGTGCCCCGAACGGTGGACTTCGACGTGGTGGTGCTCGGAGGCGTCGGGGTGGACACCATCGTGCGGGTGCCCGAGCTGACGATCCCGCCGGGGGACTTCGTGGCCGTGCCGCCGGTGCGGGACTACGTCGCGCACTCCGGCAACGGGGTCGCGCTCGGGTTCCACGCCCTGGGGCTGCGCACCAGGTTCGCCGACTTCCTCGGCGACGACCCGCTCGGTGACCTCGTCCGGGCCCGTTACACCGCTGTGGGGCTCGACTTCAGCGCCGTGCCGGCGCCGAACGGCACCCCGCGCAGCGTCAACCTCGTCGATCGCGCGGGCCGGCGGTTCTCGTTCTTCGACGGCCGCCACCCCGACGGCCTGGTCCTGCCGCCCGGCTCCTACCTGCCGCTCGTCGAGCGCGCGGCACACGTCCACGTCGCCTCGCCGCGGGCGCCGGAGGCGTTCCCGGCGGCGCGGCGGCTCGGGATCACCACGTCGACCGACATCCACTCGTGGAACGGCACCGACTCCTGGGCCGAACCGCTCGCGTTCGAGGCGGACCTGGTCTTCCTCAGCTCGGCGGCGGCGCCGGACCGTGTCGACGAGGTCATGCAGGTGGTGCTCGACAAGGGCCGGGCCGCGGTGGTGGTGGCCACGGAGGGCGCGCTGGGCAGCCGCGTGCTGGTCCGCGGCGAGCCGGCACCGCGGCGCTTCCCGGTGGTCACCCCGGACCGCCCGGTGGTGGACAGCAACGGCGCGGGCGACGCGTACAGCACGGCCTTCATGAGCCGCTGGTTCGCGAATCGCCCGATCGAGGAGTGCGCCCTGGCGGGCGCCGTGTCGGGCGCGTTCGCCTGCGGCGCGGCCGGCACCCACGAGGAGCTGATCACGGCCGCCGAGCTGGCGGCGGGCGTGCGCAGAGGCTGGGGCCAGGCCCGCGGCTGACGCGGCGTGCGCCGGGGCTGCGCGGAGCCTGTGTCGAGATCCGCATGGCGGCCGTCACCCTCGACCGCGGCTGCCGGCACGGCTGAGGCCGCCTATCGTTGGTCCGGTGCAGACACCGCTGACCGGACTCGGCCTCCCGCTGCCGCTCATCGCCGCGCCGATGGCGGGCGGGCCGTCGACCCCCGCGTTCGTCTCCGCCGCCGCACGCGCCGGGGCGCTGGGGTTCCTCGCCGCCGGGTACAAGACACCCGAGGCCCTCGCCGAGCAGATCGCCGCCGTGCGGGACGTGCCGTTCGGGGTCAACGTGTTCGCGCCCAACCCGCTGCCGGTCGACCCCGAGGCGTTCCGGCGGTATGCGCGGTCGCTGCAACCCGAGGCCGACCGCTACGGGCTGGACCTCGCCGGTGCCGAGCCGGTCGAGGACGACGACCACTGGCAGGACAAGATCGACCTGCTGCTGGCCGACCCGGTGCCGGTCGTGAGCTTCACGTTCGGCCTGCCCGACCGGGCACTCGTCGCCAGGCTGCGGGCCGCCGGGACGGTTGTCGTGCAGACGGTCACCGCGCTGCCTGAGGCCCTCGCCGCCGCCGAGCGGGGCGTCGACGCCCTCGCCGTGCAGTCGGCCGGCGCCGGCGCCCATTCGGGGACGCTGACCCCCGCGGCGCCGCCCGCGTCCGTGCCGCTGGCCGACCTGGTGGCCGGGATCGGCCGGCGCGTCCCGCTGCCGATCTTCGCCGCGGGCGGGATGGGGACGGCGCAGGACGTCGCGGCCGTGCTCCGGGCGGGTGCGGCCGCCGCGATGGTCGGCACCGTCCTGCTGCGCGCCGACGAGAGCGGCGCGTCGGCGCCGCACCGGGCGGCGCTCGCCGACCCGGCGGGCATGCAGACCGTGGTGACCCGGGCGTTCACCGGCCGGCCCGCCCGCGGGCTGCGCAACCGGTTCGTCGCCGCGCACGACGCGGACGCGCCGCTGGGCTATCCTGCGGTACATCACCTGACCGCCCCGCTGCGCCGTGCGGCCGCAGCGGCCGGTGACACGGACACGATCCACCTGTGGGCGGGCACGGGATTCCGCCACGCGACGGAGGGCCCGGTGGGGGCGATCCTCACCCGCCTCGCCGCCGACACGTAGCCGGCCGCCGTGGACCTGCTGGCCAGCGTCTGAGCGGGCGCCGCTGATCATCGGCGGCACGGCGACGGCGATGAGCGCGGTGGTGGGATTCATGCCGTTGACGGTAGGAACCGGACCGGTCGGAGCGCCGCCACCCACGGGTGGAGCCCGGGTGGAGATCTCAGCGGACGGCCGCGATCTCGTCCATCGGCAGCCGGCGCAGGAACGTCCAGAGGAACGCCCCGGTGCGGCGGTGGACGTACAGGAAGTGCGGATAGGGCAGGCCGAGCTCGGCGACCCAGTGGGTGGCGGGACCGGCCACGCGCACGGTGATCGGCACCGCCCGCATCGCGTGCCGGTGCAGGTCGCCGACGAGCAGGTCGTGGGCCATCACCTCGGCCTTCGAGCGGGGCACCGGGCCAGGGCGGTCGTGGTAGGTCAGCACCCGCTCGGCGTATGCGGCCCACTCACCGGCGAGACCCTGTCCGGCGGCACGGGCGGCGGCTTCCCGGACCGCGGGCAGCTCGCGCCCGGTGCCGAGCAGGCGGCGGGTGTAGTCCTCGAGGATCATCGCGCAGGCGTGCTGTTTCGGGCAGGTCGCGTCGGCGGCGGTGTCGACCAGGAACGGCAGGAACGACACGTCGTGCAGCATGAGGTCGAAGTCCTCGTCGGGCAGCTCCGCCCGGGCGTCGTAGGCCCACCGGGCGAAGTCGAAGTCCACCGGGACAGGATAAGGGGCCCGGGCGGCGCGCGGCCCGGGCCCTCGTCCGCAGGTACCGCTAGCTGAGCGTGACCGCCGTGTCGTCGATGACGAACGAGGTCTGCAGCGAGGAGTCCTCGGTGCCGCTCCACTTGATGCTCACCGTCTGGCCGGCGAAGGCGTTGAGGCTGTAGCTCTTGAGCTGGTAGCCCGAGGCCTTGTTGAGGTTCGACAGCGTCGCGAGTGTCGTCGAGCCGGCCGTGATGGTCAGCTTGTCGTACGCCGTGGTCGTCGTCGTCTCCGCCGAGTCGATGTGCACGTAGAACGACAGCGTCGCGTTACATCCCGCTGGGATCGTCACGCTCTGGGCGATCGACTCCGTGTGGGTCGAGCCGTAGCCGAGGAGCCACGAGCTGTAGGTGCCGCTGCGGGCCGGCTGGCCCTGGCTGCTCCACTGGCCGATGGTGCCGGTCGTGCCGGTCCAGTTGGCCGTGCCCGACTCGAAGCCCGGGTTGAGCAGCTTCTGGCCGGAGCAGTTGCCCGTCGGCGGGGTCGTCGGCGGGGTGGTGGGCGGCGTGGTGTCGCCGGTGCAGGTCGGGTCGCCCGACTGCGCCGGCACGCTGACGGCGTCCCATGTGGCCTTGACCGTGTTGAACTCGGTGCAGCTGCCCGGGTACAGGTTCTTGGCCGCGGTGAGCGTCCAGGTCCGGTACTTCAGGTAGGACGACGTCGAGGTCTTCATCAGCATCGCGTTGTACATGATCTTCATGGCCTTCTGGATGCCGATGCCGGTGATGCTCGACCCGTTGCAGGTCGGGCTGGCCGGCTGGCCGCCGCTGGCGGCGCTGCCCTGGGCGAGCAGGTAGAACCAGTGGTTGCCGGGCCCGGCCGCGGCGTGCACCTCGGTCGACGGGATGCTGCTGGAGTAGCAGTTCGGGTCACCGTCCAGCGAGGGGTTGTACATGTGCCGGATCGGGCCGCTGCCGACCAGGTTGATCTCCTCGCCGACCTGGTAGTCCGGCGGGTCGTTCGGGTTGTTCGCGAACCACTCGGTGGCCGCGCCGAACGTGTCCGCGACGAACTCCTGGGTGCCGGACTTGGAGATGCCGCCCGGGGTGTTGTCGTCGATGCCGTGGCCGAGCTCGTGGGCGACCACGTCGAGCGAACCGATCCACTGACCGGCGGTGTTCTTGCCGATCTGGACCTGGGTGCCGTCATAGTAGGCGTTCTGGTCGTTCAGGCCGACCCGGATCGGCCAGGCGCCGCCGCTGCTGCTGAACCCGTTGCGGCCCAGCCACTGCGACAGCATCGCCTTTTCCTGCTGCGCCGCGTAGAGGGCGTCGACACAGCCGGTCTCCCGGTTGGTGCCGACCCCGTTGCCCCACACGTCGTCGGAGCCGGAGAACGTGGTGTTGTTCGCAGCGTCCTGGCAGCTCAGGGTCGAGATGCCGGGGTCCTGCATACGGTACGTGCTGCCGGACAGCGTCGTATTGACGGTGACGTTGCCGACGATCCAGCCGGTGCCGGTGCCCTTCATGACGCGCTCGGTCTTGTCGAGCACCGCGCCGGTGGCGGCGTCGACCTCGACGGTGAGCCGGCTCGCACCGTCGGCGCCGGTGCCGGTGACCGTCGTCTCGTAGGCGAGCTTGGCGGGGCCGTCCAGCGCGTAGACGACGAGCCGGGTGCCCTCGACGGCGTTGACCGAGGTCAGCTGCTTGCGGGCCACGGCCTCCGCGTCCGCCGCGGTGAGCTTGGCCGTCGTCGGCACGTTGCTGATCGCCTGGGACTGCGCCACCGAGGTGTACTTCGTGGCGCCCGCGGCGTCGGTGACCACGACGAAGTCACCGCCGACGACGGGGAGTCCCTTGTACGTGCGCTCATAGGCGACGTACTTCGCGCTGCCCGACGCGGTGACCGACTTCTGCACGTAGGCGTCTTCGGCGCTCGGGTGCAGGGCGCTCGGCCTGCCGGCGACGAACGAGTCGGCCTTCTGGGCGGCGACCGAGTCGGCCACCGCCACGTCGGACGGCCCGGGCACTGGGGGTGAGGCTTGCACGGCCGCGGCGGTGCCGGCTGTTACCAGCCCTACCGCGAACACTCCGGCCGCTGTGGCGAACCGTGGGGTGAGCTTCAAGGGTGCCTTCTTTCCAGCAACGGCGCATCAACCGGGGAATGTGTGACGGATGCGCCGGAACCAATAAGACACGCGTGAGCCGAGGTGGTGGGGAAGGGATGGTGAGCGCGCCGTTCACCGGGCTTCCGAACGCATCGACTCATAGCGATGCGCCGACGATCACACATCGGTCAATACTTGGACAAGGGTCGATGCCCTCTGCTGACCCTCGCCACCACCCTGTACTTCGGCCCGGGAAACACGCCGGAAATCTTGCGCTCCGTACACCTTGAACCCGCTCACGACTACAGGTCGTCAACTTTTAACAGGTGTCTGTTATGTTTCGGCGGTGGAGGGCGACGCGATCAAGGAGGACACGATCACGGGGGAGCCGATCGACACCGTCGCCGCGCTCGTTGCCGAGGCCGGCATCGCCGCGCGCCGCCTCCGGCAGGTGATCGCCCGGCTCACCGAGCGCGAGCGCCCACCGGCCGGCCTCGACGACCTCGTCCGCGAGCACGCCGTGCCGCGCCGGACGGTCGAGGCGCTCCTGCGGGCCGCCGGACCGGACCTCGACGGCCCGCTGCTGCGGCCGTCCGCCGTCCCGCGGTACCGCGAACGCTTCGGCTACGACGAGCTCCACCGCCCGCGCCGGGCACCCGACCTGACCGAGGTCATCGCCGCGGCCCCGGCGGCGGACCGCTCCCTCGACCACGTCTCCGCGACCGCCGACACCGCCGGCCGCCGCGCGGTGTGGCTCGACGAGACCTTCGACCTGACCGGTGCCCACCTCGTCTGCGTCGGCGACCACGACCTCACCTCGCTCGCCGTGCGGCGGGCCAACCCCGGCCTGCGGGTCAGCGTCGTCGACGTCGACGACCGGCTGCTCGACTACATCGCCGCGCAGGACCCGGACATCGACTGCTGGCACGCCGACCTGCGGTTCGGTCTGCCGCCCGCGCTGGCCGGCACCGCCGACCTCGTCTTCACCGACCCGCCCTACACCCCCGAGGGGGTCCGGCTGTTCCTCGGCCGGGGCGCGCAGGCGCTCGGCGACCGCACGAACGGCCGGCTCGTCATGGCCTACGGCTTCAGCCCGCTGACCCCGGCCCTCGGGCTGAAGGTCCAGCGCGCGGTGCTCGAGCTCGATCTGGTGACGGAGGCGATCCTGCCGGCCTTCAACCGGTACCACGGCGCGCAGGCCGTCGGCAGCGCCAGCGATCTCTACGTGTGCCGGCCGACCCCGGACACCTGGCGGGCGCTGGACCGCCGCCTGGCCAAGGCGTCGATCAACATCTACACGCACGGCGGGCAGTCCCTGGAGGGCCGCCCGGGCGGTGCGCTCCTGCCCGGCGCGCTGACGCCCGCCGACGTGTTCGGCGGCGGGCCGGTCGCGGTGCGGTCCGGTGCGGCCGCCGTCGACCTCACCGGCGACCCGGGGCCGTGGCTGCTGCGGGCGCTGCTCGCGGTGAACGCGGAACGCCTGACGCTGCTCGTGCCGAACCGGCACCCCGACCTCGCCGACGCCGCGTCCCAGGCGGCGCTGCGGGAGGTGGCCGGGGCGAAGTACACGTTGCGGTACCGCCGCAGCACCCCCGATCCGGACCACGCGATCGTCGAGGCGGCCGCGACCGGCGCCGGCGACGCGGCGGCCTGGCTACTGACTCACGCGCATGGCAAACTCGGCAACGTGGTGCGCGAGTCGCTGATCCGGGGCAGTGGCGGGACCCTCACCAAGAACGAGGCCCGCGCCGAGGCCGCCCGTCTCATGGACCGCCCGGCGTGGCTCGACGCGCGCCTGCTCGACCTGCCCCGCCCGGCGGTGCTGCGCCTCGTGCGCGCGTCGCATTCGTGACGAATCTCTGGCGGGACCGGAGTTTTGTCGCGTTCCTGTCGGCGCAGACGCTGTCGGCGCTGGGCGACGCGTTCTCCCTCGTTGCCGTGCCCCTGCTGATCCTCGACACCACCGGCTCGGTGGCCCAGCTCGGCGCGGTCACCGCTCTCAACGGCGTCGCCACGCTCGTCGCCGGTGTCTTCGCCGGCCACGTCGCCGACCGCTTCGACCGGCGGACGCTGCTGCGGGTCTGCGACGTCGCGCGGTTCCTGCTGTTCGGCAGCATCCCGGTCGTCTGGGCGTTCGGGCCGCAGCTCTGGCTGGTCTACCTCGTCCTGCCGCTGGCCGCGGTCTTCTCGATGGTGTTCCAGGTGACGTACGTGACGGTGGTGCCCGCCCTGGTGCCCGCCGACCGGATCACCGAGGCCAACGGCCGCCTCTACGGCACGTACTCGGTCGCCTACCTGGCCGGGCCGGCGCTCGCGGGTCTGATCTCCGGCGCGGCGGGCCCGTCGGCCGCGATCGCCGTCGACGCGGTGACGTTCGCGCTGTCGGCGCTCGGCCTCGCGTTCGTGCGCGTCCGGAAGTCCACAGTGGACGACGAGGCGCGGGCGGAGGGGCGCGGCCTGGCGGTCGGTGTGCGGTTCATCCGGCGCCATCCGGTGCTCTGGCCGCTCACGGTCCTGCTGACCGTGCTCATCTTCTTCACCGCGGCCCTCGACGACGTGGTCATCTACCACCTCAAGCACGACCTGCGGCAGACGGACAGCACGATCGGCCTCGTGATGACGGCCGGGGTCATCGGCACCATGCTCGCGTCCGCGGTCGTGGCGCGGGTGCGCCGCAGAGCCGGCTTCGGGCCGGCCTGGATCGGCGCCTACACCCTGGCCGGCGTCGCCATCGCCGCGGTCGGCCTGGCCGGCCTGGTCCCGGTCGTCGCGGTGCTCGTCGCGGTCGTCCTGCTGTGCACCGGGGTCGCCGGGATCGCGTCGATGTCCCTGCGCCAGGAGGTGACGCCGGGGCACATGCTGGGCCGGGTCACGTCGGCGTTCTGGACCCTCCAGCTCACCCTGGCCCCGCTCGGCGCGGCCACCCTGACCACCGCCGCGGGCCGCTTCGGCGTCACCGCGACCCTGCTGCCGTCCGGCGCGGCAGTCGCGCTCACCGCGCTCGCGGCCCTGCTCACGCCGATGCGCCGAACAGCGCCTCCGCCGCCGCCGTCTCCCACATAACCACCGGATCGGCGGCAGCCGGATCGCGCAGCCACTGCGCAAGCTGATCGATGCCGCGAACGCCTGACCCCCCTCGGCGTTGATCATGCAGTTGTGGTGCCTGCCGAAGTGGGACATCGTGGGAGTGTCGAGGCACCACAACTGCAGGATCGACGCGGAGAAGAGAGGGCAGGGATGACGTCAGGGCCGCTCGCCGGCATCAAGGTGGTCGAGTTCACCGGGATCGGGCCCGCGCCGTACGGGTGCATGCTCCTCGCCGAACTGGGCGCGTCGGTGATCCGGGTCGACCGGCCGGGCGGCGGCGGGCTGGCCGAGGCGCCGATGGGCCCGCTCTTCCGCAGCCGGCCCCGGCTCGAGCTCGACCTCAAGAGCCCGGAGGGCCGCGCCGCGGTGCTCCGGCTCGCCGAACGCGCCGACGTCCTCGTCGAGGGGCTGCGGCCGGGAGTCACCGAGCGCCTCGGGGTCGGCCCCGGCGACTGCCTCGCCGTGAACCCGGGCCTCGTCTACGCCCGGATGACCGGCTGGGGCCAGGAGGGGCCGCTCGCGCAGCGGGCCGGGCACGACATCACGTACTCGGCCCTGACCGGCGCCCTGCACATGATCGGCCCCCGCGAGCGGCCCGTGCAGGCCGTCAACCTCGTCGCCGACTTCGGCGGCGGCGCGCTCTTCCTCGTCGTCGGCGTGCTGGCGGCCCTGCTGGAGCGGGGCCGCAGCGGCAAGGGGCAGGTCGTCGACGCCGCGATGGTCGACGGCGCGGCGTCACTCACGACCATGCTGTACGGCATGCTCGGCACCGGCTTCTGGGTCGACGAGCGGCAGGCCAACCTCCTCGACGGCGGCGCGCCGTTCTACGACACCTACCGGTGCGCCGACGGGCGGTTCGTCGCGGTCGGCGCCCTGGAGCCGCAGTTCTACGCCGCGCTCGTCGCCGGGCTCGGAGTCACCCCGGAGGGCGGGCAGTACGACCGCGACGCCTGGCCCGCGCACCGGGAGGCGTTCGCGGCGGCGTTCGCCACCCGCACCCGCGACGAGTGGGCGGCCGTGTTCGAGGGCACCGACGCGTGTGTCGCGCCGGTGCTGGCCATGCGGGAGGCGCCGCACCACCCACACATGGCGGCCCGCGGCACGTTCACCACCCTCGGCGGCGTCACCCAGCCGGTCGCGGCGCCCCGCTTCTCCCGCACCCCGGCCCTGGCGCCCACCCCGCCCGGCGACACCGGCCCCGCCCTCGCGGGATGGGGCTTCACCGCCGACGAGATCAAGGACCTGGCCGGTCAGCCGGGGAACCGGGACACGTAACGCTTCTGCCAGGGCGTCTCCACCGCGTGCGACGCGTAGTGCCGCCGCACGAACGCGACCGCCTCCGCCGCCGGCACCCCGTCGAGGACGGCGATGCAGGCGAGCGCCGTCCCGGTGCGCCCGCGGCCGCCGCCGCACGCCACCTCGACCCGCCCGTCACCCGCCCGGGCCAGCACGTCGCGGAACGCGTCGGCGGCGTCGTCGCGGTCGGCCGGCAGCCGGAAGTCGGGCCACCGCAGCCAGCGCGCCGCCCACTCCGTCGCCGGCGGCGGCTTGCCGAGCAGGTACAACCCGAACGTCGGCACCGGTCCCGCCGGCAGCGGCCGACGCAGTCCCCGCCCGCGAACCAGCCGTCCGGACGGCAGGCGTAGCACTCCGTTGCTGTCAGGGGTCCATCCGTCGGTCATCCGCCCACCGTACGTGGTCGAATCCAGGAGTGCGTCCCTTGGTTCGTCCGGCGGAGTGGCTGCGGCGCCGCGACCCGGACCTCGCCGTGCTGCGCCGGGCGGCCCGCACCGCCGTCGTCACGCCCGCGGCGTTCGGGCTCAGCATCGGGCTGATCGGCATCCCGACGATCGCGACCTACACCGCGTTCGGCTGCTTCGCCCTGCTGCTGTTCGCGGACTTCACCGGCCCGGCCTCCGACCGGATCCGGGCCCTGGCCGCCCTCGCGGCCCTCGGCGCCGTCTTCATCACGCTCGGTACGGTCGTCGCCTCCGTCACCTGGCTCGCCACCCTCTGCACCGCCGTCATCGCCTTCGTCGTGCTGTTCTCCGGCGTCGTCAGCTCGGTGCTCGCCGGTGCCGGGACCGCGATGCTCCTGCCGTTCATCCTCTCCTCGTCCCTGCCCGGGCCGCTGTCCGCGGTCCCCGAGCGACTCGCCGGCTGGGGCATCGCGCTCGCCGCCAGCGTCGTCGCCATCACCGTGCTGTGGCCGGCGCCGGAGCCGGAACTGCTGCGCGGCCGGGTGACCGAGGTGTGCGACGCGCTCGCCGACCGGCTGCGGGCCGAGGTCGCGCGGGCCCTCGACCTGCCCGGCGGCGCGCCCGAGCAGATCGGGGCGGCCGCCTGGCGGGCCGAGGCGGCCGTCGCCGCCCTCCAGCGCGACTTCTACTCCACGCCGTACCGCCCCACCGGCCTCAGCGCCGGCGCCCGTGCGCTCGTGCGGCTCGTCGACGAGCTCAGCTGGCTCGGCGGCGTGGTGTCACAGGCCGCCGAGTTCCGCGGCGCGCGCTCGGTGTGCGCCGAGAAGTTCGCCGCCGGCCTGGTCCTGCGGCGCGGCGCCGAACTGCTCAGCGGGCACGGCGACGTCGACGCCATGCACCGGGCACTCGACGACATGGCCGCCGCGGGTGAGGCCACCGAACACGAGGCGATGCACTGCAGCGTCGCCGACGCCACCGCGCTCGACCCGAGTTTCCGCGCCCAGGAGGTGCGGTTCGCGGTCGCCGCGATCGCCGCGAACATCGAGCTGACCGTCGCCGCCGACCGGCGCACCTGGCTGCAGCGGATCCTCGGCTGGCAGCCCAGCGGCCTCGGGACCCCGCTGTCGTCCGCCCGCGAACGCGCCGCCGCCCACCTCGAACCGCACTCGGTCTGGCTGCACAACAGCATCCGGGCCGCGGCCGGACTGGCGCTCGCCGTGCTCGTGGCGCGCCTGACCGGCGTCGAGTACTCCTTCTGGGTGGTCCTCGGCGCGCTGTCCGTGCTGCGCTCCAACGCCCTCGCCACCGGCCAGACCGCGGTGCGCGGCCTGCTCGGCACGTTCGCCGGCCTCGCCGTCGGCGGGGTGATCGTCGTCCTCATCGGCACCAACACCGTGCTGTTCTGGGCGGTACTGCCGCTCGCGGTCCTGTTCGCCGGCCTCGCCCCGGCCACCATCTCCTTCGCCGCCGGGCAGGCCGGCTTCACGATCGCCCTCGTCCTGATCTTCAACATCATCGAGCCGAGGGGCTGGCGGGTCGGCATCGTCCGCGTCGAGGACGTCGCGATCGGCTGCGCGGTCAGCCTCGCCGTGGGCCTGCTGTTCTGGCCGCGCGGCGCCGGGAAGGCGCTCAACACCGCCCTGGCGCAGGCCTACACCGACAGCGCCCACTACCTGCGCGCCGCCGTCGACTTCGGCATCAGCCGCTGCGACAGCGCGGCCCCGCCGACCGCGTCACCACGGGCCGCGGCGCAGCGGGCCGCGGCGGCGAACCGCCGGCTCGACGACGCCTTCCGCACGTACCTCGGCGAGCACGGCGCCAAGCCGGTGCCGCTCACCGCCGTCACCCGGCTCGTCGGCGGTGTCGTCGGGCTGCGGCTCGCCGCCGACGCGGTGCTCGACCTGTGGGAGAGCGACGTGGGCGCGGCCGCCGGCGACCGGACCGCGGCCCGGCAGGAGCTCGAGGCGGCCGGGCATGCGGTCGCCGGCTGGTACCGGACCCTGGCCGACGCGATCACCGGCGACGGGCCGGTGCCCGACGCGCTGCCGCCGGACACCGCGACCACGGCGACGCTGCGCGCGACGGTCGAGCGTGACCTGAGCGCCACCGCCACCGCCGTGCGCATGCTGTGGACCGGCGGCCACCTCGACGCCGCCCGCCGGCTCCAGCCGTCCCTGGTCGATCCGGCGCGGGCGCTCGCCAGGGCCTCGGCCTGAACGCTACGGCTTCGGCCTGAAGCTGTCGAAGACCAGCTGCAGCTCGGGCCGGGCGGCCTCCCAGTCGGAGTCCTTCGTCTGCCAGTAGATGCCGTACGCCTGCGTCGGTGACGTGATCACGCCCCGGTTGTTGACGTGCCGGCGCCCGCCGCTGCCGTCGAACGTGAACTCCCAGTCGGCGGCTTTCTGGAAGTAGCCGACCGGCTGGAGGCGGACCTCCGCGTAGTTCTTGAAGTCGCCACCTCTGATGCGGGAGTCCCGCTGGGCCTGCCAGTCCGCCACCGGGTCCGGCTTCGGCTCGCTGGTCTGGTCGATGCCCAGCACCTTGCCGCTGCCCGAGTCGCGGAAGTACATGATCGAGCGCTCCTTCGACTGCCGCCAGCCCGCGGGGACGTACACGGAGAAGCCCGTAGGATCGTGGTAGTCGATCCAGCCCGGCGGCAGCGGCGGGAGCGTGCTGCTGGGCGCGGCGCTCGTCGGCCCGGCGGCGGCGCTGCTCGGCGCCTGCCCGGTGGGGCTGGCATCATTCGCGGTAGGGCTCGGCGCGGCGGTCGTCGCCGGCGCGGTGCCGGCAGACCGGGCGGGCGCCGCGGTCTCGCCGCCGGGCTTGTCGTCGCCGGAGCCGACCGCCAGCCACACGATCAGCGACACGGCCACGAGCGCCGCCACTCCGGCGAGCACCGCGGCCTTGGGAGTCGTACGACCCGGGCCCCGTTTCCCCACCCCCACCGGAGGAGCGACAGCAGGCCCGTGGCCGCGCCGTTCCCGCTCCGGCTGGACGGCGACCGCCGGAGGTTCCGCCTTCACGGCCGCGCCGGTCGCCGGCCGGGCAGCCGGCTCCGCGACCTCGGCCGCCTGGGGTTCGGCGACGGTCTCCGGCTCGGCCGTAGCCTCCGGCTCGGGGACAGCCACTGCTTCCGGCTCGGGGACAGCCGCTGCCTCCGGCTCGCGGTCGGTCTCCGGTTCCGCAGCCGCCGTCTCGGGTTGGTGTGCGGTCTCCGGCTCCGCGTCGGTTGTCTCGGGCTCGCGGTCGGTCTCCGGTTCCGCAGCCGCCGTCTCGGGTTGGTGCGCGGCCTCCGGCTCTGCGGCGGACGCCTCGGGTTCGTGAGCGGTTTCCGGTTCTTCCGCCGCTGCCTCGGGCTCGATGACCGCCGCTGGCTCGGTGGTCGCCTCGGGTTCGTCTGCGGTCTCTGGTTCGTGGATCGCTTCCGGCTCCGGGGCGACGATCTCGGGCTCCAGCGTCGCCGCGGGCTCTTGTGCCGCTGCCTCGGCGTCCTGCGGCGCCGTCTCGGGCTCGTGCGCCGTTGCCCCGGTGTCTCGTGCCGCTGCCTCGGCGTCCTGCGGCGCCGTCTCGGGCTTGTGTGCCGCCACCTCGGCATCTTGCGGGACCGTCTCGGGCTCGTGTGCCGCTGCTTCGGTGTCTCGTGCCGCTACCTCGGCGTCCTGCGGTGCCGTCTCGGGCTTGTGTGCCGCCACCTCGGCATCTTGCGGGACCGTCTCGGGCTCGTGCGCCGCTGCCTCGGTGTCTCGTGCCGCTACCTCGGCATCTTGCGGCGCCGTCTCGGGCTCGTGTGCCGCCACCTCGGGCTCCTGCGGCGCCACTTCGGGCTCCCGGGCGGTCACCGGCTTCGGCGTGGGTGCTTCCTCCGCCGGTGGGGCCGGCGCGGGTATCGGCACGGCCGCCATGCCCCGGACCGCCGGCTTCACGATCGTGTCCGGGTTCTGCTGCGGCGTCCGCTGGGGCGGCACCGGCGCCGCCGGGGGAACCGCACGCCCGGGCGCCGCTCCCGGTCCCGAGGGCAGACCCCGCGCCTGTCGCGCCGGGCGTGACTGGGTGGCGGGCGCCGCCGGCCGGCCCCAGCCGCTCAGCCAGGAACGGCGCCGGCGGACCGGCTGCTCGGTGACGGCCGCGCGCAGCAACTCGGCCGTCTCGGCGAACCCGGCCCGGGCGCGGGGGTCTTTGCGCAGGAGCGCTCGCAGTGTCGGCTCCATCGAACCGGCACGCTGGGGCGGGTCGGCCTCCTCGGACGCCAGCGCGGTCAGCGTCTCCATCGCGGAGCCGCGGCCGAACGGCGAACGGCCCTCGACCGCCGCATACAGCGTCGCGCCCAGCGACCACAGGTCACTCGCCGGGCCGGCGATGCCCTCGCGGGCCCGCTCCGGCGCGATGTACTCCGGCGAGCCCAGCACGAGCCCGGTCCGCGTCACATGGCCTTCGCCTTCGACGCGGGCGATGCCGAAGTCGGTCAGTACGACACGTCCGTCCTGAGCGAGAAGGACGTTTCCGGGCTTGATGTCACGGTGGTCGACCCCGGCCCGGTGGGCGGCCTGCAGCGCGTCGAGGACTGCGAGCCCGATCTCCGCCACCCGCTTCGGCTCCAGCGGGCCGTCGGCGCGGATGACCTCGTCGAGGGAACGGGACGGCACGTATTCCATGACGAGCCAAGGATGCCCCTCCGCCGCCAGCACATCATAAACCCGCACCACGTTCGGGTGACTGAGCCGCGCCGCGGCCCGCGCCTCGCGCAGCGTCCGCTCCATGGCGACGTCGCGGGCGCTGTCGAGCAGCTCAGGCGGCAGGACGATCTGTTTGACCGCGACGTCCCGGTGCAGGGTCTCGTCCTGGGCCCGCCACACCCGGCCCATCCCGCCGGCGCCGAGCGGTTGGAGGAGACGGTAGCGGTCGGCGACGAGGGAGGGCGCGGCGGTCATGCACCATTGTGTACCCGACGGATCTTCATGCCACGCACCACCCCGGGCACGGTGTGGCGTCGCCCGGAGTTCACGATTTGGTCGTACCTCTTGCGAAGAATGCACGGCGTGTACGTGGACTCGTATTGCGAGCGGATCGCGCCCGGCCTGTGGAACGAGCCGCTCAACGCCGTGAGCAACGTCGCATTCCTCGTCGCGGCGGCGGTGCTGTTCGCCCTGCTGGCCCGCCGGCCGGTGCCGCCCCCGTTCAGCCTGTGGCTGCCGCCGGCCCTGACCGCGGTGGTCGGCGTGTGCAGCTGGACGTTCCACATGGCGGCGACCACCCCGACGGCCGCGCTCGACAGCCTGTCGATCCTGCTGTTCATCCTCGTGTCGGTGGTGGTGCTGATCCACTGGCGCTGGCGGGTACGGTGGTCGTGGGCCTGGCCGGCGGCTCCGGCCTTCGTCGCCGGCGCCGCAGCGGTCAACGCCGTGCTGTTCACCGTCGGCGGCGACCGCGCAACGCTGGGCGGCTACCTCCCGGCGCTGCTGGCCCTGGTCGGCTTCGGCCTGGCAGCGACCCGCCCGCCGCGTCCCGGACCCGCCACCGCCCCGCCGGTCGGGTCCGCCCCCGGCAGGATCCTGCTGACCGCGGCGGCCGTGTTCGCAGCGTCACTGACGTTCCGGACGATCGACGCCCCGATCTGCACCGCGATCCCGATCGGCACCCACTTCCTGTGGCACTGCCTCAACGCGGTGGTGCTGTTTCTGGTCGGCTACGCAATCGTGCGCAGCCACGAGCCGTCCGCCCCATGATCCGGAAGACTTGACGCCCATATCCGGCGCGAAGTCTCCCGGATCATGAAAGTCTGCGTTGTTCGACCGGCGCCGTCGGGCGATCCGAGGCGCAGACCTGGGCGCCGCGCTGGTGGGCTGGAACCGTCACCCGCCCGTGTTGATCATGAACCGCCGCCATGCGTTGCCGGCTCACGGGCGGCGCGTGTCGCTGCCCGAACGCGCTCACTCGGTGCTGTTCCAGCAACACCGAGTTTCCGTGGTCATGAAGCAGGCCGGCAGTTCGTCCCGGGTCGCAGCATTCGCCCAAGGCTGCCCCGTCGATCGCAACTGCCGCGGGGGCCGGCCGCACCACCCGACCAGCCTCAGCCGCAGTTGTGGTCGTGACCGCGAACATCTCGCGATCATGGGCGCGGTGGTTGAGTGCGGCTGGGTGGTGCGGTTGCGGTTGGTAGATCAAGGGAAACTTCGGGTTGCCTGGACAGCCAGATGTTTCCGATGATCAAGCAGCCCGGGTCGGGTCAGGCACGGAGCACGGCCGCCCCGCACGACGGGGTCACGGACGCCGCAGTCCGGCACCGCAGTCCGGCATCGTGGTCCGGCGCCGCAGTCCGGCGCCGCAGTCCGGCGCCGTGGTCCGGCACCCGTGCGGTGCTGGCCTCCGACCCTGCCGTACACCCTTGCCGTGGCGGCGCCGGGCATGTGCTGCGGTTTCGCGGGCCGGTGTGTTCTTGACCTGCAGAGAGATCATTTTTAGGTTGGTCGGCATGACTCCGATGCGGGAGCCGACCTTCCTCATCCTCACCGCGCTTGCGGGGCGGACCCTTCACGGGTATGCCGTGATCCAGGAGGTCTCCGAGCTCTCCGACGGGCGGGTCGTCCTGCCTGCCGGAACGCTCTACGCGGCGCTGGAGCGGCTTGTTGCCGAAGGGCTTGTCGAGCCTGACCGCAACGAGATCGTCGACGGCCGCCACCGCCGATACTACCGCCTCACCGACCCCGGCGCCCTCGCCCTCGCCGCCGATGCCGACCGGCAACGGCGCAACGTCGCCACCGCCACCGAGCGCCTCCGGGCCCGGACCGCTGACCGGGCCTGACCAGCCATAGGCCCGCCAAGGCCTACCAAAGGCGCCTGGCCGGCCAAAGGCCAACCGCGAAGAGCTGGCCGAGGGGCAACCGCGAAGAGCTGGCCGAGGGGCAACCGCGAAGAGCTGGCCGAGGGGCAACCGCAAAGAGCTGGCCAAGGGTCGACCGCAAAGAGCTGGCCAAAGGCCAACCACAAAGAGTCTGACCGGCACAAACAATCGGCCCGGGGCCTGGCCGGGATCAAGACAGCCAGGCCCGAGCCGACGATCAGGACGCCGTCGCCAGCGCCACCGCGAAACGGGAACCCGCGTCCGTCCACCAGTGGCGCACCGTGAAGCCGGCCGCCGCCAGCTCCGCCGTCAGGCCGTCCCGGCGGAACTTCGCCGACACCTCCGTGCGCAGTTCCTCGCCCTCGGCAAAAGGTACCGTGAGGTCCAGCGCCCGCAGGTGCACGGTCATCGAGCGCTCCGCCCGCAGCCGCATCTCGATCCACTCGCGCCGGGCGTCCCACAACGCTACGTGGGTGAACGCGTCGACGTCGAAGTCGGCGTCCAGCTCGCGGTTGAGCACCCGCAGGACGTTGCGGTTGAACTCGGCGGTCACGCCCTGCGCGTCGTCGTACGCGGGCACCAGGACCGCCGGGTCCTTCACCAGGTCGGCGCCGAGCAGGAACCACTCGCCGACCGACAGCTGGGCCCGCAGGGTGGTGAGGAACGGCGACCGCTCCGCGGGCGTGAAGTTGCCGATCGTACCGCCGAGGAACGCCACCAGCCGGCTGCCGGTGTCCGGCAGGACCTCCAGGTGGTTGACGAAGTCGGCGACCACGCCCCGGACGTGCAGGTCGGGATAGTCGGCACGTAGCGCGCCGACCGCGTCGTGCAGCGCGGCGGCGGAGACGTCGAGCGGCACGAACGAGCCCAGCGTGCCGTGGTCACGCAGCGCGTCGAGCAGCAGCCGGGTCTTCTCCGACGAGCCGGAGCCGAGCTCGACCAGGGTTTTCGCGCCGGTGACCCGGGCGACGGTCGCCGCGTGGTCGGTGAGGATCTCCCGCTCGGCGCGGGTCGGGTAGTACTCCGGCAGGCGGGTGATCTCCTCGAACAGTTCGCTGCCGCGGGCGTCGTAGAAGTACTTCGGCGGCAGCCACTTCGGCGACGCGGACAGGCCGGCCCGGACGTCGGCGCGCAGGGCCTCGATCCGGTCGGCGTCGTGGAGGTACACGTCGAGATCGGTGTCCGGATGGGTCACGATGCAACACCTTTCACGGAGACGGTCGACGCGGTGGCGACGAGCAGGGAGCCGTCGGGGACGGGTCGCCAGGCGTCGGACGGGGACAGCGGCTCGGACGCGACCAGCACGCTGTCGGAGGAGGCCAGCACCGACAGCGCGTGACCGCACGCCGTGGCGGCGATCGTCGTCCCGTCGGTGACGAGCAGGTTGAGCCGCGAGCCGGGCGCCGCTGCGGACATGAGCGCGACGACCTCGGCCAGCGCCCCGGCCGGGTCGAGGCCGGCGCGCAGCCGGTGGCGGACCAGCGCCCAGAGCAGGGCGCTGTCCGTCGGCGCGTCCAGGGTGAGCAGGTCGCGGACCGGCAGGGCGGCGGCGAGGTCCGCGACGCTGTCCGGCCAGCCGGTCACCTTGCCGTTGTGGCTGAACAGCCACGGCCCCTCGGCGAAGGGGGCCGCGGCCGTCTCGACGACCGGCATGCCGACGGTCGCCGACCGGACCGCCGCGAGGACGGCGCCGGACGACACCGCCGCGGCCAGCGCCGGCAGGTCCGCGTCGGTCCATAATGGACGATCACGCCGATACCGCAACGGGACGTCCGAACCCGGCGGGAACCAGCCGATCCCGAAACCGTCGGCGTTGATCGTGCCGCCGCCCCGCATGTCCTGCGGCGCCCACGACTGCCGGGCGAGCGAGTGCGGCGGATCGAACAGCAGGCCGGACAGCGGGATCGGCGGCCCCAGGTAGGCCAGGTGCCGGCACACTAGGCGGGCTCCGGCGTCCGTGCGGTGCGGAAGCCGCTGAAGATCTGCCGGCGGATCGGGTAGTCCCAGTTGCGGAACGTGCCGCGGCAGGCGGCCGGATCGGTGCCGAACGAGCCGCCGCGCAGCACCTTGTAGTCGGGGCCGAAGAACACCTCGGAGTACTCGCGGTACGGGAACGCGGTGAACCCCGGGTAGGCCGCGAAGTCGCTGTCGACCCACTCCCAGACGTCGCCGATGAGCTGGTGCACGCCGAGCGGCGACGCGCCCGCCGGATAGGCGCCGACCGGTGCTGGGGACAGGTGGCGCTGCCCGAGGTTGGCGTGTTCCGGCCCGGGATCCTCGTCGCCCCACGGGTAGCGGCGCGAGCGGCCGCTCGCCGGGTCGAACCGGGCGGCCTTCTCCCACTCGGCCTCGGTGGGCAGGCGCCGGCCGGCCCAGGTGGCATACGCCTTCGCCTCGTGGAACGACACGTGCACGACGGGGGCATCGGGCACGATCGGCGCGGTGCGGCCGAACTCGGTGGCGAGCCAGCCGGACGGGTCGCGACTCCAGTGCAGCGGGGCGACGAGCCCGGCCTCCTGCCGGTGCCGCCAGCCCTCCGTGGTCCACCACCGCTCGTCGTCGTAGCCGCCGTCGTCGGCGAAGGCCGCGTACTGCGCGTTGGTGACGGGCGCGACGTCGATGTGGAACGCGTCGACGAAGACGTCGTGCGCCGGGCGCTCGTTGTCCAGCGCCCACGCCTCGGTGGACGTGCCCATCGTGAAGCTGCCGGCGGGAACGAGGACCTCGCCGCCGACGCGGGCCTGCGCCTCCGGTGGCGGGGGAGCGCTCAGGACCGCCGGGCCCACCCGTAGCTGGTGCGTGGCGAGCATCGTCTCGTCGTGCTGCTGCTCGTGCTGCACGATCATCCCGAAGGCGAACGCGTTGTCGATCAGCTGCCGGCCCTCGAGCCGCACCCGGTCGAGCACGTCGAGCGCCTTGTCACGGACCTGCGCCACGTATGCGCGGGCCTCCGCCGGACCGAGCAGCGGCAGCGCGGGGCGGTCGCGGCGGGCGTGCTTGAACGCGTCGTAGAGGTGGTCGATGTCCTGGCGCACCGGCTCACGCCCGCCGACGTCGCGCACCAGCCACAGCTCCTCCTGGTTGCCGATGTGGGCCAGGTCCCACACCAGCGGGGACATGAGCGGCGAGTGCTGCTTGACCAGGTCGCCGTCGTCGACGGCGTCGGTCAGGACGGCGGAGCGGCGGCGGGTCCGTTCGAGTTCGGTCGCGACGCGCTGCCTGAGGTCGTCAGCCATTGCGGGTGCTCCCTTCGATGACGTCGTCGAGCAGGTGCTGCGGAAGGTCCAGGTTGGCCAGGGCGAGGTCGCGCACGGCGCGTGCGGCGCCCGCGAGGACCGGGTCGGCCATGCCGTCCCGGGCGGCCTCGACCCACCGGCCGGCGGCGGGTGCGCACAGGTCACGCGCCTTGTCGGTGATGGCGTGGTCGGTGAGCACCGCGCTGAGCAGCGCGGCCGGGGCGAACCAGGACCGGCCCGGCTGGGTGTCGAGGTACCGGATCTCGAGGTAGCCCCGCGGGCGGACCGGTGGGAACAGGGTGCTGAGGTGGTAATCCAGGTCCGCGTATGTCGGCGGGCCCGGTAACACGCCGCGGATCCAGTCCGCGAACGTGAGGTCCGGCGGCACGGTCCACGGACCGTCCGTGCGGCGGACGCAGAGCAGGGTCGCGGTCAGCGCGTATCGCACCCAGTCGGCGACGGGGTCGCCGGACGTCGCCACCGGCCTGGTCCGGGACGGGTCGATGCCGTGCCACACGCGCTGGCGCGCGGAGGCCCAGCCGGAGTCGAGCCCGGCGAACCGGCGGGAGTTGGCGAACAGGGCCAGCAGGGGCGGGCCCAGCTCGTGCACCGCGGCCCAGCGGGCGGCGAGGCGGTCGGCGGGCCCGGCGTCCAGGCACACCTGGAGGCCGGCGGTGCTGCACATCATGATCGTTCCGGACACGCCCCGGCGCTCGAACGCCGCTTCCATCGCGTCGTAGCGGGGGGTGGACAGCAGCCGCCGGGGCGGGCGGTGCGGGTCGACGCCGGTGTCGCCGAGGCGCAGGCCGGTCCGGGCGAGCAGGGCGGTGAGCTGGTTGAGCTCGGCGTTGACCGCGGCGTGCAGGGCGGTCAGGGAGGGATGCGGCCGGCTGGAGAGCTCGACCTGGCCACCGGGCTCGAGGGTGACGGCGGCGCCGTGTGCCAGCGGGAGGCCGGGGCTGTCGGCGCGGAGGACGCCCGGGGCGTGGTCGCCGAGGGCCTGACAGAGCCGATCGCGATCGACGGGGGTCGTCGGGGTGGTGCGGTCATGGACGGTGTACTCGAGTTCGACGCCGACCGTCTCCGGTGGTCCGGTTTTGAAGCAGATCGATGCAATGTAGCCCTCGGCCTGCTCGACGTCCCGGATCACCGCATCGCGATCGGCGGTCTTGCGCTTGCTCTGCAAGGTCGCCATGCGAACCGACGCTACCTGGGGATCCGGCCGTCGGCGAATGCTCATGCTGAACAAGCGGTTACCGATCGACTACGGACGGACGGTTAACCAGCGATTTTGTGCGGCGGGTCCGGTGCAACGGTACCGCCGGGAGAACACCCCGGCGGGTGACGCCAAGGGTTAGAGCCCGGCCACGAGCAACGCGGAGATCAGCAGGGCGCCCTTGTGCAGTGCCTGGTCGGCGACGTACATCCCGCAGATCGGTGACGTCGTCTCGGCGAACTCGGGCGAGCCGGTCGCGCGCAGCACCGCCCGCACCGGCCAGCGGCGGTCGAGCAGCCCGTGCGTGACCACGGAGAACACCAGGCCGGCGGCGACGCCGGGCGGTGACAGCGGCAGCCGCAGCGCGGCGGCGGTGAGCAGCAGGACCCCGATGACCGTCAGGTGGTAGGAGAGCAGGTGCCCGGACAGCGCCCGCCAGCCGGCCCGGCCCGGCGTGGACTTGAGCGTGGCCTGCCGGTCGGTCTGCGCGACGTGGTCGCCGAGCGCGTGCCCGACGAGCATCGCGGCGAGGGCCACCAGAAACACGACGGCCCGCATGAGCACGTCGGTCGCCACCACGTCGTTCGTCATCATGAAGGGGCTCCTCACGTGGACCGTCCGCCGCACGGACATCGGTGGAGCCGCCATCATGCGCATGGTCCGCGGCCGAGTTCTATGTCGAACGTTGCAGAACACATGTGTCGTCGGTCGCGCGGCGTGATACGCACCATAGTGGGTGAAGTCGTAACTCTTGGGACATCTCGCCCGTTGTCATGAGGTGCGCAGCGACCCGACCCCGACCACCCGTGTGCTGTACCTCGCCGGGTGGGGACGCAGCGGCAGCACGCTCGCCGAGAGCCTGCTCGACCAGGTGCCCGACCTCGTCGGCGTCGGCGAGATCAAGTTCCTGTGGGAGCGCGGCCTCCAGCAGAACCGCCGTTGCAGCTGCGGCACCCCGCTGCGCTCGTGCGACTTCTGGGTCCAGGTGCTCAAGGAGGCGTTCGGCGGCATCCCCGGCGACGCGGAGGCCGGCCGCCTCGACGCCGCGTCGCGCCGCTTCCGCACCAGGCACCTGCCCGGCCTGCTCCTGCGCTCGGCCGGCCCACCCGACACCGAGGAGCTGCGGTGGTACTTCGGGGTGTTGCGCCGGCTGTACGCGGCCGTCGCCGAGGTCAGCGGCGCGAAGGTGGTCGTCGACTCGTCGAAGTTCCCGTCGTACCTCACGGCGCTGCTGCGGGTGCCGGGCCTCGACCTCCGGGTGGCGCACATCGTGCGGGACCCGCGGGCGGTGGCATATTCGTGGCAGCGGCTCAAGCATGACCCGGACGCCCCGAACGGCGCCCTGATGCCGCGCATGCACCCTGGTTTCACGGCGCTGTACTGGTCGGCGTGGAACCTCGCGACGGAGCGGATCGCGCGGCGGGCGGGGTTGCCGTATTTCCGGTTCCGCTACGAGGACCTGGTGGCCGACCCGGCCGGCACGGTGCGGTCGGTGACCCGGTTGAGCGGCGTGCCGGAGGCGGAACTCCCGCTGGACGGGCGCGGCGAACTGCTGGTCCGCCCGACCCACCAGGTGTCCGGCAACCCGGTGCGGTTCCGCTCGGGCGCGGTGCCGTTGCGGCTGGACGACGAGTGGACGACGCGGATGCCTTCGCGTCACCGCTACCTCACCGGCGCCGTGACCGTCCCGCTGCGCCACCGCTACGGCTACCGCGACTCCTGACTTCGCCGATACTCCTCAACCGCACCCGGTGGCTGCCGATGCTGCTCCACGAGGAGGGCAGGATGGGTCGGCGGTTCATGCGCCAGGCGCTCGTCGGGATCCTCGCCGTCGCCGTCATGGTCGGCGGGGGAACACTCGTCTGGCAACACTACGTCGCCAACGTCGATCAGCTCGACCTGCTCGGGGACGCCGCCCGGGGCGGGGACGGACCGCGGGACATCACCATCGAGTCGGCGCCGCGGCTGTCCGCTCCGCCGGGGCCCCGGGCCACGCGGCCGCCGGTCGTCACGCAGGAAGAGCTCGACCGGCAGCCCGGCTACAACATGCTCCTCATCGGCATCGACGCCCGGCCGCACGAGGACCAGGCCGGCTCCCGCGCCGACTCCGTCATCGTCCTGCACGTCGCCGCGTCCGGCCGGCGGGCGTACCTCGTGTCGCTGCCCCGGGACACCCGCGTCGAGATCCCCGGCCACGGCACCGACAAGCTCAACGCCGCGTTCGCCGTGGGGTCGGGGCGGGGCGGGCGGGCCGGCGGGTTCCAGCTGCTCGCGCTCACCGTCCAGCGGCTCACCGGGCTCGCGCTCGACGCCGGGGCGATCGTCGACTTCGCCGGGCTGCGCAAGGTGGTCGACGCCGTCGGCGGGGTCGACCTGTGCGTCGACGCCGAGACGACCTCCGTGCACATCGGCTGGGACGCGCAGGGCCGGCAGACCGCGCCCTACCGGCTGATCCCGCCGGACTTCCGGCCCGAGAAGATCCCGGGTGTCCGTCCCCAGGTCTACCACGTCGGCTGCCGCCACTTCGCCGGCTGGGAGGCGCTGGACTACGTGCGGCAGCGGGAACTGCTCCCCGACGGCGACTACGGCCGGCAGCGCCACCAGCAGCAGCTCCTTCTCGCGCTCGCGGACCGGGTCACCTCGGCCGGCGTGCTGACCAACCCGGTCGCGCTGGACCGGACGCTCACCGCGATCGGCGACTCGCTGACGTTCGACGGCAACGGGCGCTCGCTCACCGAGTGGATGCTGCGGCTGCGCGGGCTCGGCCCGGAGGACCTCACCATGCTGCGCACCAACGGCGGGCGGTTCAACTCCGACGCGCGCGGCGGCAGGTCGTACGAAACCCTCGACGAGACCACCGGGGAGCTCTTCGCGGCGGCCCGCGCCGACCGCCTCGACGCCTTCGCCGAGCAGCACCCCGACTGGGTCATCCAGCCCCGCTGAGGGCCGTCCGGGCTACCCTCACGCCCACCAGGTGGCGGCGGTGATCCGGTCGAAGCCGAGCGACTCGTACAGCGGCCGGCCGGACCGCGAGGCGGTGAGCGTCACGGGCCGGGAGTCGAAGCGGGTCAGCACCTCGTGCATGATCGCCCGGCCGACACCCCGGGAGCGGAACTCGGGCATCGTGGTCACCCAGTAGACCCCGACCGCGGCGGCGTCCGGGTTCACCAGGCAGGCGCCGGCGGGCTCCCCGTCGATCGCCGCCAGGAACAGCTCGACCCGGTCCAGCAGCGCCGGCGGGAAGACCACCCCCGGCCGGTACGGCTGGAAGTGCTCCAGGGCGAACCCGTCGACGACGATCCGCTCGGCCGTGCGCAGGTCCTCCGCGGACGTCACACGGGTGACCGGGACGCTCGGCGCGGGCAGCGGGGCGCCGGGGTGGCGGATCATGACCGGCAGCTGCCGGGCGGCGAGCCCGAGCGGGCTCATGTCGACCGACCCGTACGCGTCCTCGACCATCACGCGGCGGCCGGTGCCCTGCCGCACGAGGGCGATCAGCTCGGAGAGGTCGCCGCCGGACGGGTCGGCGCGCAGGGTCAGGACCCGCAGGCCGGCCCGCTCGTCCCCGGAGACCGCCAGGAACCCCGGCCGGCGGGTCAGCGCGTCGCCGCGGGACTCGCCGACGGCGGTCCAGAAAGCGGCGGCGTTGTCCGTGGCGAGAGTCAGTGGCTCCGTCGGCACCCCGTCAGCCTATGGTGTCGCCCGCCCGGGCGCCGGGCGCCTCACCCACCATGACCAGCGTCGATGCGATTGGCGGTGGTACCAGGGAGGTGGCCCGTGAAGGGCGCCTATACTCCGCTCGTCCGAGGCTCATGCGGTACCGATGCGCGATTGGCGGCGAACGTGGACCCTCTGCCGCCGGTCACGCCCCGGTGCGACGGCCTCTACGTCGCGCAGTGGCCCGAGCAGGACAGCTTCAGCTATCTGCGGTTCTACCCGGACTGCTGGGTGACCAGTGTGTCGAGCACCGGCACGCCGGAGCAGGTGGCGCGCTGGATCGGCCGGAAACGGCGGGACCTCGGCCAGGGCCGGTACGTCATGGCCGGCCACGAGATCCTGTTCTGCCTGGTCAGCCCGCGCGGCCGCGTCGACTACACGGGTGTCGTGCCGCCGGACGCGGCGCTGATCGAGCTGAACAGCCACAGCCTGATCAACCAGCACCGCGGCACGGCGGTCCACGACTTCGTGCCGATCACCGGCTTCGGAGCGCCGTGAGGTCACACGGGCTCGAAGCCGGTCGGAGCGGTCCGGCGGCCAGGTCTCGGCCGTCGTTGCCCCTTTGCTAAAGTGGAGGTAAGCCTCCACAATGCCTCCGACTTCGAGGAACCGACACCGTGACGGAGCCGACACCCGCCGTGCGCCGCCCGCAGCGTGCGGACGCCCGGCGCAACTTCGACGCCCTGCTCGCCGCCGCCCGCGACGCCTTCGCCGAGCACGGCACCGGCGCCTCCCTCGAGGACATCGCGCGCCGGGCCGGGGTGGGCATCGGCACGCTGTACCGCAACTTCCCCACCCGCCAGGACCTGTTCGACAGCGTCCACGTGGGCGAGATCGAGGACCTCTGCCGGGCCGCCGAGCAGGTCGCCGAGCTGCCGCCCTGGGAGGCGCTGACGGTCTGGCTGCGCCGGTTCGTCGCCTACGTCGCCACCAAACGGGCCATCGCCGAGGCGCTCAACCGCGACTCGGAGATGATGCGCAGCAGCCGCGCGGCGATGTACGCGGCGGGCGAGCCGCTGCTGACCCGCGCGCAGGAGGCCGGGCTCGCCCGCGTCGACCTGAGCTTCGACGACCTGCTGCGGCTCGTCGCCGGGATCACCGGCGGCGGCTACGTCGACGAGGCGCAACGCGAGCGGGTGCTCGCGATCGCCCTGGACGGCGTCCGAGCCAGGTAGCGAGGTGGACGACGGCCCCGGATCCTGGTTGCTGGAATCGTTTCCCCGGCCGTGCCGCGGCGCGACAGTCGGCGGGTAGCCTGGTCCGACGCGCGCTTCGAACCGTGATCACGGGGTAGTGATCTTTGGGTCGGGGGGCGAGGATCGTAACGACTGGATGAGGTGCATCGCAGATGTCCGACCTGGCACAGATCGGCGTGACCGGCCTCGCGGTGATGGGCCGGAACCTGGCCCGGAACCTGGCCCGCAACGGTTACGCCGTCGCCGTGCACAACCGCTCGTACGAGCGCACCCGCCGTCTCGTGGACGAGTTCGGGCATGAGGGCACCTTCGTGCCGAGCGAGTTGATGGCGGACTTCGTCGCCTCGCTCGCCCGCCCGCGGGCCGTCATCATCATGGTGAAGGCCGGCGCGCCCACCGACGCCGTCATCGACGAGCTGGTGCCGCTGCTGGAAGAGGGCGACATGATCGTCGACGCCGGCAACGCGCACTTCGCCGACACCCGCCGCCGCGAGCAGAAGCTGCGCGAGCACGGCCTGCACTTCGTCGGCACCGGCGTCTCCGGCGGCGAGGAGGGCGCGCTGCTCGGCCCGAGCATCATGCCCGGCGGCTCCCCGGAGTCGTACCGGACGCTCGGCCCCATGTTCGAGAAGATCGCCGCCAAGGTCGACGGCACCCCCTGCTGCACCCACATCGGGCCGGACGGCGCGGGGCACTTCGTGAAGATGGTGCACAACGGCATCGAGTACGCCGACATGCAGCTCATCGCCGAGGCCTACGACCTGCTGCGGGCCGGCCTGGGCGCTACCCCGGCGGAGATCGCCGACATCTTCCGCACCTGGAACACCGGCGACCTCGAGTCGTTCCTCATCGAGATCACCGCCGACGTGCTCGGCCACACCGACTCGGTGACCGGCAAGGCGTTCGTCGACATCGTGCTCGACCAGGCCGAGCAGAAGGGCACCGGCCGCTGGACCGTGCAGAGCGCCCTCGACCTGGGCGTGCCGATCACCGGCATCGCCGAGGCGACGTTCGCCCGGTCCCTGTCCGGCCACGCCGACCAGCGCGCCGCCGCCCGCGAGGCCTTCGGCACCGACCGCGCGCAGATCGAGGTCAAGGACCGCGACCAGTTCGTCGAGGACGTGCGCCGGGCGCTGTACGCGTCGAAGATCGTCGCTTACGCGCAGGGCTTCGACCACATCCAGGCCGGCAGCGAGGAGTTCGGCTGGAGCATCGACCGGGGCAGCCTCGCCACGATCTGGCGCGGCGGCTGCATCATCCGCGCCCGGTTCCTCGACCGCATCCGCGAGGCCTACGACGAGAACCCGGACCTCAAGAGCCTCATGGTGGCGCCGTACTTCGCCGCCGGCGTCAACGACGGCGTGCCGAGCTGGCGCCGGGTCGTCGCCGCGGCCGCCGAGACGGGCATTCCGGTCCCGGCGTTCTCGTCCTCGCTGTCGTACTTCGACGGCCTGCGCGCCGAGCGCCTGCCCGCCTCGCTGATCCAGGGCCTGCGGGACAACTTCGGCGCACACACCTACCGCCGGACCGACCGCGACGGCACCTTCCACGTCGAGTGGGCCGGCGACAAGCAGGAGCACCAGGCCTGACCCGCGTTGATCAAGCACTTGTGGTGCCGTGACACCCCCGGAACGCCCGGGTTGTTCGGCACCGCAAGTGCGTGATCGACGCGGTTGGAGGCTTCGTCACCGCGCGCCGGCCGGGCTGGCCGCGCCGGTCGCGTCCGCCGCACCCGGCCGGGCCGCGACGAGCGCCCCGGCGGCCGCCGCGGCGGCGGTGAGCCAGAACGCGACGGCGAAGTCCCCGCCGTGCAGCACGAGCGTCAGCACCGCGACGGTGACGGCGCCCGCGAGGTACTGCGACGTGGTCAGCAGCGCGCCGGCGGACGACTGCAGGGCCGCGGGCACGTCCCGGCCGCCGAGGATGAACATCGACGTGTAGATCATGCCGTGGGCGAATCCGGTGACGAGCAGGCCCGGCAGCAGCCCGGTGGCGTAGGCGCCCGTGCCGCCCAGCGCGAGCCAGGCGAGTCCCGCCGCGGCCAGGACGAACGCCCCGGCCAGGGTCGGCGGCGTGCCGAACCGCCGCACGGCACGGGCCGTCGCCGAACTGCCGACGGTGACCATCGCGGCCAGCGGCAGGAACGCGAGGCCCGCCCGCAGCGGCTCGTAGCCGCGCAGGGTCTGCAGCAGCAGGGTCACCACGTAGAACTCCGAGCCGACGCTCGCCATGTAGAGCGCGGTGGCCGCGGTGCCGGTCCGCAGCGAGCCGATCCGGCGCAGCGAGACGTCGACCAGCGTCGAAGTGCCGCGGCGCTCGCCGGCCAGGAACCCTGCGGTCAGCGCGCCGCCCGCGGCGACGGTGGCCAGGGTCAGCGGCGACCGCCAGCCCTCGGTGCCGGCGAAGGTCAGGCCCAGCACCACGGCCAGCGCCGCGCCGGTCGCCAGCAGCGCGGCCCGCAGCGGTACGCGCTGATCCGTGCCCCGCCGCATCGCCAGCCACAGCAGCCCGCCGACGGCGCAGAACACCGTCACCGGCACGTTGACGTAGAACGTCCAGCGCCAGGACGCCCGGGTGAGCAGGCCGCCGAGCACCACACCCGCGGCCAGGCCCGACGCGCCGACCGCACCCCAGACCGACAGCGCCCGGGTGCGGGCCGGCCCCGCCGCGAAGGTGCTGCCGATGAGCCCGAGGACCGCCGGCTGCAGCAGCGCCGCGGCCACACCCTGCGCGCCGCGCGCGGCCAGCAGCGTCGCGCCGTCACCCGCCGCGCCGCCGACCACACTCGCGACACCGAACAGCGCGGTCGCCGCGACGAACAGCCGGCCCGCGCCGACCCGGTCCGCGAGCCGGCCGCCGACGAGGAGGAACCCCGCGAACGGCACCGCGTAGGCGCTCACGACCCACTGCGCCGTGCCCAGGTCGAGCCCCAGATCGCGCGCCATGCCCGGCAGGGCGACGTAGACGATCGAGTAGTCGAGCGCGAGCAGGAACTGCGCCAGCGCGAGCACCACGAGGTTCATGTCGCGCATCGTCCGACCTTCACATTAGTGTGAAGGTCAAAGGGATTGGGGGCAGGTCACATGCGCATCGGCGAGCTGTCGCGCCGGACCGGCACGCCGACCCGGCTGCTGCGCTACTACGAGGAGCAGGGACTGCTCACGCCCGGGCGGCTGCCGAACGGGTACCGCGACTACGGCGAGCACCTCGTCGACCGGGTCCAGCAGATCCGCGGCCTGCTCGACGTCGGCCTGCCCACCCGGGTGATCAAGGACGTGCTGCCGTGCCTCGACACCCCGTGCACGATCACCATCTCGGACGCGAGCGAGGAGCTGGTCGAGTTGCTCCGCCGCGAGCGCGACCGGATGGACGCGCGGATCGCCTGCCTGGCCCGCAACCGCGACGCGATCGACGCCTACCTGGCCCAGGTGACGGCGAGCCGCGGCGCCGTGTGATCCAGGCGGGTGATCCGCGCGCCTCCGGCGTGGGTTCACGCGTCCTGCGCTGCGCCGCGGACCCGGTCACGCGGCACCGCCGGTCCACGGGCCGGCCGCGCGCCAGCGGATGTGGCCGCGCAGCCAGTGCGCGACCGCGACCGGCGGGATCACGACGCTGGTCACCACCGTCCGGCCGATCTCGCCGGGGAAGCCCGGGCCGGCCGCGATCCTGGCCGCGGCGAACTCCGCGGTGCCGAGCGCCCACGCGGCACCCGCCACCGCCGCCGTACGGCCGAGCCGCCGCGCCGCGACGGGAGCGCGGCGGGCCGTCAGGTAGCGCCCGGCGAGCGCCGCGGCCGTGAGCGCGCCCGCCGCCGCGACGAGGGCGTGCCGGCGCCGCCGGCCGTGCGGCACCTCGAGCAGCGTGCGCCAGCTCGGGCCGTACAACCGCCGCAGCAACGCGTCGTCGGTGTTGCCGCGCTGCGTGCGCACGCTCACCCATATGCTCTCGCGCCGCACCGGGTGGTTGACGGTGCGGCGGCCGCGCTCGAGGCGCCAGCCGGCCAGCCGGACCCGGAGGGCCAGGTCGGAGTCCTCCCGGAACGCGCGCGGGAACCGCTCGTCGAAGCCGCCGACCGCGTCGAGGACCGCCCGGCGATAGGCCATGTCCGCCGTCAGCCACGCACCCTCGGCGAGCCCCGCGGTCGCCCGTTCCCGGTCGGCCGGGCGCCCGGGCGGCACCGGCATCCGGACCCGGCCCTGGACACCACCGACGCCGCGCGGCGCCGGGCCGAGGTCGGCCAGCAGGTCGGCGTACCAGGTCGCCGAGGGCAGGACGTCGTCGTCGAGGAACGCCACCCACTCGTGGCGCGCGGCCCGCCAGCCGATGTTGCGCGCCGCGGCCGGGCCGGCCGCGCGGCCGGTGAGGACCTTCACCGACGGCGGCACCGGAAGTGCGACGGCCCGGTCCGGGCGGTCGTCGACGACCAGGATCTCCACAGTGGACGGTGCGTCCTGGAGCGCCGCCAGCAGGGCCCGCAGGCTCGGTCGGCCGAGGGTCGGCACGACGACGCTGACCCCGGTCACCGGCCCCGGCCCGCCGTGCTCGGCGGGCACCGCCGAGTCCTCCGCGACCGCGAGCCCGGCCGGCCGCTTGCTGATCCCGAGCACCTTCATGTCCCGCCGACCTACCCCGGTGCGGGTCGGCCAACCACAATCGCTTCGACGATCAAAGCGATGTGGTCCGCCCGACGAGATGACGGTGACAACCTTCCTGCCGGGTGACGTTGTTGACCCGGCAGGAGGTTGCCGGTGGAGGATTTCGAGTCGTACGTGAGCGTGGCGTGGCCGCGGCTGCTGCGGTCCGCCTGGCTGCTCACCAGCGACTGGCACAAGGCCGAGGACCTGGTCCAGACCGTGCTCGCCCGTGCCTACGGCCGCTGGGAACGCATCCGCGAGGGGTCACCCGACGGGTACCTGCGGGCGATGCTCGCCACCACGTACCTCAGCTGGTGGCGGCGGCGCTGGCGGGGCGAGGTGCCGACCGAGCAGCTGCCGGAGCCGCCACAGGCCGCCGACCCGCACGGCCAGGTCGAGCTGCGGCAGGTCATGTCCGCGGCCCTCGCCCGGCTGCCGAGGCAGCAACGGGCCGTGCTGATGCTGCGGTACCTCGGCGACTTCAGCGAGGCCGCGACCGCCCGCACGCTCGGCATGCGGCCCGGCACCGTCAAGTCACACACCTCCCGGGCCCTGGCCGCGCTGCGCCGGGACCCGCACCTGCGCGACCTGTTCTCGGAGGTCCTGGGGCGATGAGCGAAGAACAGCTGATCGATCTCATCGAGCGGGGCATCCCGGACGTGCCGGAGGAACTCCTCGCCGCACCCAAGGAGAGCATCCGCCGGCGGATCCGGCGCCGCCGCCAGGCCGGCTGGAGCGCGGCGACGGCCGCGCTGACGGTCGTGGCAGTGGCCGTCGGGCTCGGCGCGGCCCGTCCGGCGCCGCCCGAGGAGGTCATCGTGGAGCCGAGCCCCACCGACCAGTTCGTGGTGCTGTCCCCGCTCACATGGCAGGTGGCGCGCGTCGCCCAGAACGGGACCTCGGTGGTGTTGTGGGTCGACGTGCCGGAGGGAGTGTGCCTGGAGTACCGCGACCTGACCGTACTGACGAACGAGGAGGACCGCGCCGACCGCGTGTACCTGACGGTCGCCACGGAAGGCGGCACCAGCGTCGACGCACCCTGCCAGGCCAAGGCCGCGGAGGCCCGTGGCCTGCTGCGCAAGCCGCTGGGCGACCGGCGGATCGAGGACGGCGGCGAGCCCGGCAGCCCGCGCCTGGTCATCCGCGACGCCGACCTGCCGCAGGTGACGCGGCACGGCTGGACGGAGGTCCCCGGCATGCACTCAGGGCTCGACGGCACCTCGTTCACCCTGGCCTACACCCGGTCCGGCGGCCCCGACCTGCTGCTCCGCATGGTGCCGAAGGCCCTGGCGCCGGAGCGCCTGGGCGATCCGGTCGGCACGGTGCCGCTCGGGTCACGTACCGGCCAGGTCTACCGGTCGAACGGGGACCTCTGGCTTTACTGGGAGGCCCACGACGTCGTCTACGGCCTGTCGGCGCGGCCCGCCGCCGGCGGCCGGCCGCTGGAAAGATCCGCGTTCGAGCAGCTGATCCGTGACATGACGTGGCCGTGACCCGCTGGAGGTGTGCCGCTCGGTGGGTTTTGAGGTGGCCGGGCACATGATGGTGGACGACCTCCCGGTCTGGGTGCTGTCCCGCCCACCGGCGGATTCCACCGCCTGACCCGCCGGGCCCGGTCGCCCCGGGCCGCGTGCAGCGTCGGCCGGGACCGCTGTCTGGGGAGCCTGTCGCGCAATTCGGATCCCTCGCGCGTCAACCCCGACAACCGCGCCGATCTTGGAGTTGTGGTCCTTGACAAACCCGGACAAATTCGGAGGTTCATGGCGCCACAACTCCAAGATCGGCGCGTAGTTGGGCCGCCTCGCGTGCATCGCGGGAGCGGAATGGGCGATTTGTCGCAATCTGAAAAGTCACTAAAGTTGACTGTTCACTAGCGGAATGTTTGACGCAACAGCTATGTTGCAGCGTGCAAGGACCGGGGAACCGACCCCGACAACGTAGCGGAGCGTGCGAGATGCAGTTCGGAGTGTTCACCGTCGGTGACGTCACGCAGGACCCGACCACCGGGCGTGTGCCGACGGACGCGGAGCGCGTGAAGGCGATGATGACCATCGCGCTGAAGGCGGAGGAGGTCGGCCTCGACGTCTTCGCGCTGGGTGAGCACCACAACCCGCCGTTCGTGCCGTCCTCGCCGACCACCATGCTGGGCTGGATCGCGGCGAAGACCACCAAGCTGCGGCTCTCCACCGCGACCACGCTGATCACCACCAACGACCCGGTGAAGATCGCCGAGGACTACGCGATGCTGCAGCACCTCGCCGACGGCCGCGTGGACCTCATGATGGGCCGCGGCAACACCGGGCCGGTGTACCCCTGGTTCGGCCAGGACATCCGTAACGGCATCGCGCTCGCCGTGGAGAACTACGCCCTGCTGCGCCGGCTGTGGCGCGAGGACGTCGTCGACTGGGAGGGCAAGTTCCGCACCCCGCTGCAGGGCTTCACCGCCACGCCGCGGCCGCTCGACGGCATCCCGCCGTTCGTGTGGCACGGCTCGATCCGCAGCCCGGAGATCGCGGAGCAGGCCGCCTACTACGGTGACGGCTTCTTCGCCAACCACATCTTCTGGCCGAAGGAGCACACCCAGCGCATGGTCGACCTCTACCGGCGCCGGTTCGAGCACTACGGCCACGGCTCGGCGGACCAGGCCGTCGTCGGCCTCGGCGGGCAGGTCTTCATGCGCAAGAACTCGCAGGACGCCAAGCGCGAGTTCCGGCCGTACTTCGACAACGCCCCCGTCTACGGCCACGGCCCGTCCCTGGAGGACTTCACGGCGCAGACCCCGCTGACGGTCGGCAGCCCGCAGGAGGTCATCGACCGGACGCTCACCTTCCGGTCGTACGTCGGCGACTACCAGCGGCAGCTGTTCCTCGTCGACCACGCCGGCCTGCCGCTCAAGACGGTGCTGGAGCAGCTCGACATCCTCGGCGAGGAGGTCGTTCCGGTGCTGCGCAAGGAGTTCGCGATCGGCCGCCCGGCCCACGTGCCGGACGCCCCGACGCACGAGTCCCTCAAGGCCGCCGCGGAGAAGGTCGAGGTCCAGGCGTGAAGCAGCGCAATCTCGTAGCGGTCGCCGCCGGGCTGAGCCAGCCGTCGTCGACGCGGCTGCTGGCCGACCGGCTCACCGCGGCGGCGCGCGAGGAACTCGCCGCCCGCGGGATCGAGGCCACGGTGCGCACGGTCGAGCTGCGCGACCTCGCCCACGACATCACCGACCACCTGCTGACCGGCTTCCCGTCGCCCGCGCTGAAGGAGGTGCTCGACGCGGTCGCCGGTGCCGACGGGCTGATCGCCGTCAGCCCGATCTTCAACGCCTCGTACAGCGGCCTGTTCAAGTCCTTCTTCGACGTGCTCGACGATGCGGTACTGCGGGACAAGCCCGTCCTGCTCGGCGCGACCGGCGGCACGGCGCGCCACTCGCTGGCGCTCGAGCACGCGCTGCGCCCGATGTTCACCTACCTGCACGCGGTCGTGTCACCCACCGCGGTCTTCGCCGCGACCGAGGACTGGGCCGGCGGCGGGACGGACACCACGCTGCACCATCGGATCCGCCGCGCGGGTGCCGAGCTGGCGGCGCTGGTGGAGGCGCGGGAACCGGCCACCGTCGCCGACCCGTTCGAGCTGACGACGACGTTCGACACGCTGCTGGCCGAGGGCTCCGCCCGGTCGGTCACCAACGACCTGCGGCTCTGAGCCACGAGAGCACCGGCCTCAGCTGCCGGTGCTCTCGTAGCGGCGCAGGCCGCGGGAGAACACCCACCAGGCGACGCCCACGCAGTACAGGGCGACCAGCGGGGTCACCAGGCCCAGCCAGGCCGGGCCGTGGCCGAGCACCACGCTCACCGGGAAGAAGCTGACGAACGCGAACGGCAGGACGAAGCCCAGCGCGGCCTTCAGCGCCAGCGGGTACACCGAGATGGGGAACCGCGCCAGGTCACCGACCTGGTGGACGGCGAAGGCGAACATCGGACTCGGGCTCTGCATCCAGAACGAGACCGAGTTCGTCGCCAGGTTGATGGCCACCTTGACGACGATCGCGCTCAGCAGCACGACCAGCGCGAGCCCCACCCGGCCCGCCGACCACGAGACGTCGACGTGCGACACCGCGAAGCCGAGCATCAGGCCGCCGGTCACGATGTTGCTCAGGCCGTTGATGCCGACCTGCATGCTGCTCACCTGGAGCACGATCGGATACGGCCGGACCATCATGTAGTCGAGGTCGCCCTGGTTGATCTGCCACGCCAGGTTCCACATGCCCTCGAAGAACAGCGACCCGACGCCCTCGGCCACGGCGACCATGCCGAACATCGCCACCACGGTCCAGAACGACCAGCCGTTGATCGACGGCACCTTCGCGAAGATCGCCGACAGGAACGCCACGTTGACGACCTGCATCATGATCGTGCCGGCCATCATGATCCAGAAGTCGGCCTCGTACTCCAGCAAGGAACGCAGGTGGGCGCCGAGGAGCCGCGCGTACAGGCGAACCATCTATCCCCCGTGGACGGTCAGTTGGCGAAGGGCCCGCCGGAACAGGGCCCGCGCGGCGAACCAGAGCACGACGACCCAGGCGAGCTGGACGGCGACCAGGAGCACGGCCTGCCGCCCCGCCGCCTGACCGACGAAGATGAGCGCCGGGGTCGAGGTCAGGCCGGCGAACGGCGACCACTGCGCGGCGGTGGCGAGCCAGCCCGGGAAGTACACGAGCGGCACCAGCGCGCCGGAGAGCAGGTTGGTGATCGCCTGGCGGGCCCACATGACCCCGACGAAGTTCTCCGTCCAGAAACAGGTGAGCGTGCTGAGGTACACGACGGCGAACTTCAGCGGCACGAGCAGCAGCATGCTCGTGGCGAACAGGGCCAGCTCCGGGCCGGGCGGCAGGTCGGGCGGCCCGCTGACCGCGAACGACACTCCCACGACCAGCGCCACGACGAGCAACTCGATCCAGACACCGCCGACGACCTCCCAGAAGCGGGCGCGCTGGTAGTCGACCGGCTTCACCAGGTCGAGCGCGACGAGCCCGGACCGGATGCGAAACGACATCCGGAAGTCGACGAACGTGCCGACGAGCGCGCCGGACGCGAACGCCACCAGCAGGTACGCGCGCATGTGCGGCCAGTCGAAGCCGCCGACGCGCTCGCCGCCGCCCAGGAGCACCTTCCACACCGCCAGCAGGGCGACGAGCTGGAACGCGACGCCGCCCAGCGACAGCAGGAAGTTGCCGCGGTACGCCAGCGCGCTCAGCGCGGAGGCCCGGGCGTGCGCGCGATAGGCCCTCATGCGGCGTCCAGTTGGAGTTCGCCGGAATACACGCGGCGGACGACGTCCTCGATCGACGGCTCGTCGACGTGGAAGTCGACCAGGTTCGTCAGCGGTGCGAGCGCCGTCACCGCCTGGCCGGCCGTCATCACGAACCGGTCGAACCGCACGGCCAGGTGCAGCGGCGTCTCGCCGGCCTCGACGGTCGCGCCCGGCAGCGCCGACCGCACGGCCTCCAGCGGCAGCGCGGTCTCCGTCTCCAGGTTGAGGATCCGCTCGCGGGCGAAGGCGTCCTTCACCGCCTGGAGGTCGCCGTCGAAGATGATGCGGCCCTCGTCGATGATGACCAGGCGGCGGCAGAAGCCCTCGATGTCGCCGAGGTCGTGGCTGGTGAGCATGACCGTCGTGCCCTCGTCGCGGACCGTGCGGAAGAACTCCCGCACCCGGTCCTTCACCGCGAGGTCGAGCCCGATCGTCGGCTCGTCGAGGTAGACCACCGGCGGGGCGTGCAGCAGCGCGGCGGTGAGGTCGGCGCGCATCCGCTGGCCCAGCGAGAGCTTGCGGCCCAGCACGGGCAGCACCTCGCCGAGCTCGAGCACGTCGTCGAAGCGGGCGAGGCGTTTACGGTACGTGCCGTGGTCGATCCCGTAGATGTCCCGCAGCACCGCCAGGGACTCGGACACGGGCAGGTCCCACCACAGCTGGGTGCGCTGGCCGAACAGCACCCCGATCCGGTGGGCGAGGGCGATCCGGTCCCGCTGCGGCGAGAGCCCGTCGATGCGCACCTCCCCGGAGGTCGGCACCAGGATGCCGCTGAGGAGCTTGACGGTGGTCGACTTGCCGGCGCCGTTCGGCCCGACGTACGCGACGGCCTCCCCGGCCTCGATCGACAGGTCGATGTGGTCGACCGCGACCTTGTCGGTGAACCGGCGGACGAAGAGGTGCTTGACGGCCCCGCGCAGCCCCGGATCCTTGTCGGGCCGGCGGAACGTCTTGGTCAGCTGACGTGCTTCGATGAGTGCCATCGCGCCGAGCCTGGCAAGGCCCGGGAGTTGACGCAATCCTTTTTCTTCGAGACTCGAAATTAGTCGGTACGGCCTGTGCGTCCGCCCCCACCGGAGTCACCCTATGGTGTGCTCCATGCGACGGATATCGATGGTCGGCAATTCCGGGTCCGGCAAGACGACGGTCGGCCGGGCGCTCGCGGCACGGCTCGGGGCGCCGTTCGTGGAGCTCGACGGGATCTTCCACCAGCCCGGCTGGCAGCCGCTGGAGACCGGCGAGTTCCGCCGCCGCGTGGAGGAGGCCGTCGCCGGTGACGACTGGGTCGTCGACGGCAACTACAGCGCCGTCCGCGACCTGGTGTGGGACCGGGCCGACACCGTCGTGTGGTTCGACCTGCCGCGGCGCACGGTGATGCGGCAGGTCGTGATCCGCACGCTGTGGCGCGGCCTGACCAGGCAGGAGCTGTGGAACGGCAACCGGGAGCGCCTGCGGGACCTGCTCAACTCCGACCCGGAGGAGTCGGTCATCCGCTGGGCGTGGACCCAGCACGGGAAGTACTGCCGCCGCTACCGCGCCGCGGCCACCGACCCGCGGTACGCCCGCCTCACCTTCGTGCGCATCGCCTCCCGTGCCGACGCCCGCCACCTGCTGGAACGGGTCCGCCGGTAGCCACCTCAAGGACGCCGGTGTCCCCCTGGTCGGCTGCTCCCGTGGGCCATGATCACGGGAACCTTCTGGCGTCGGGGCGACCCGAAGTTTCCCATGATCATGGCCCACGAGCCGACTCGGGGCGCAGGCCGCCTGAACCGCCCCGCGAGTCGGGTTCCGCTCGGGTTTCGCGAGCTGGTTCCGAGTCATCCCTGGGGCGCGTCCGCGCGGGCGGGTTCCGGCGTCCGGGCGGGGGCGGGATCGATCTCGGTGAGATCGATCCCGCGGCCGGCGCCGTCCGGTGCCGGCGCTGCTGAGAGAGCGCTCCCGAGGGCCTGGTCATCGGTGGTCTTCGCTAGTTGACAGAGCGTCGCCAGGGCGTGACCTGCAGGGAGCGATGTTTGGAGAGCGCTCTCCCATTCCTGGCAAGGCATTGACATGGTTCGACCGAGGGCTCATTGTGAACTCTCTGAGAGAGCGCTCTCTCACACCGCTGTAACACCTCTGACACCCCCACGTCACAAAGGAGTCCCTATGGAGTGGTCGGAACCCCGCCCCGGCCATCGTTCCCCAAGAGCCCTGACGAGTCGGAACACCCTGCGGTACGGCATCATCGCCCTGGCGTTGGCCGCCATGCTGGGCGCCTACATCGTCACGGTCGTGACCCGCGCCGACGCCGCCGAGACCCTGCTGTCGCAGGGCAAGCCGACGACCGCCTCGTCGGCCGAGAACGCCGCTACCGGGGCGTCGAGCGCCACGGACGGCGACACCGGCACCCGCTGGTCGAGCGCGTTCAGCGTCCCGCAGTGGATCCAGGTCGACCTCGGCTCCGCCCAGTCGATCAGCCGGGTCGCCCTGAACTGGGAGGCGGCCTACGCCACCGCGTTCCAGATCCAGGTCTCGAACAACGGCACCAGCTGGACCAACGTCTACACCACGACGACCGGCACCGGCGGCAACCAGAGCCTCACGGTGAGCGGCTCCGGCCGGTACGTGCGGCTCAACGCCACGGCGAAGGCCACGCAGTACGGCATCTCGCTGTGGGAGTTCCAGGTCTACGGCGGCGCCCCGGACAACCCGGGCACCTGCGGCACCGCCAATGCCGCGCTGGGCAAGACCGCCACCGCGTCCTCGGCCGAGAACGCCGGCACGCCGGCCTCCTCGGCCGTCGACAACAACCTGGGCACCCGCTGGTCCAGCGCCGCCTCCGACCCGCAGTGGATCCAGGTCGACCTGGGCAGCACTGCTCAGATCTGCGGCGTCACGCTGAACTGGGAGGCGGCCTACGCCACCGCGTTCCAGATCCAGGTCTCGAACAACGGCACCAGCTGGACCAACGTGTACAGCACCACGACCGGCACCGGCGGCACGCAGACCCTCACGGTGAACGGCTCCGGCCGGTACGTGCGGATGAACGGCACCGCACGGGCCACGCAGTGGGGCTACTCGCTGTGGGAGTTCCAGGTCCGCGTCGGCGGCCCGGTGCCGACCACCAGTGACACGCCCGGCAGCCCGAGCGCCAGCCCGAGCGCCAGCCCGAGCACCAGCCCGAGCAACCCGGGCGGCACCAACGTGCTGCTCTCGTACAACAAGCCGGCCGTCGCCTCGACCTGGCAGAACGACGTGAACTGCAACCCGTGCTCGCCCGACAAGGCGTTCGACAACGACCCGGCCAGCCGCTGGGCGACGAGCTCCACGAACGGCTGGGTCGACCCGGGCTGGATCTACGTCGACCTCGGCGCCGTGGCGCAGATCCGGCAGGTCGTGCTGCAGTGGGACCCGGCCTACGCCGTCTCCTACCAGATCCAGACGTCCAACGACGCCACCAACTGGACGCCCATCTACACCACCACGACGGGCAAGGGCTTCAAGGAGACCCTGAACGTCAACGGCTCCGGCCGGTACGTGCGGATGTACGGCACCCAGCGCTCCAACGGCTACGGCTACTCGCTGTGGGAGTTCAAGGTCTACGGCACCGGCGGCGCGCCGACCCAGCCGCCCGCGCGGCCCGCCGACCCGGTGTTCCCGGCCACCAACCTGGTGTGGCAGGACGAGTTCAACACCGCCAACGGCAGCAAGCCGGACCCGGCGAAGTGGACGATCGACCCGGGCACGGGCCAGAACAACGAGATCCAGTACTACACCAACAACGAGAACGTCACGATCGAGAACGGCTCCCTGGTCATCGAGGCCCGTCGCCAGACCGCGGGCGGCCGTGACTACACCTCGCACCGGATGAACACCAGCAACAAGTTCTCTACGCAGTACGGCCGGATCGAGGCCCGCGTCAAGGTCCCGAAGGGCAACGGCCTCTGGCCCGCCTTCTGGATGATGGGCACCGACTTCCTCCAGGGCCGCCCCTGGCCGTACAACGGCGAGATCGACATCATGGAGATCCTCGGCCGGAACACCAACGAGATCTACTCGACGCTGCACGCGCCGGCCTACAACGGCGGTGGCGGCTACGGCCAGAAGATCAGCACGGTGGACCTGTCGCTGGACTACCACCTGTACTCGGTCGAGTGGGACAGCAAGCACATGACGTTCCGCGTCGACAACCAGGTGATCCTGGTGGCGGACAAGGAGACCGTGGAGACCACGCGTGGCCCGTGGGTCTACGACCACCAGTTCTACCTGATCCTCAACCTGGCCGTCGGCGGTGACTTCCCGGGCCCGATCGACGCGACCACGCCCTTCCCGTCCCGGATGTACGTCGACTATGTGCGGGTGTACAAATGAGAATTCGTAGACTGCTTATCGGCGCCTCCCTGACCCTCGTCGTCGCGGCGGGTATCGGGGCACGACTGCTGACCTCCGCCGACGCGGCAGAGGTGCCCATCTCGCAGGGCAAGCCGGCCACGGCGTCGTCGACCGAGAACGGCGGCGCGTCCGCCGCCAACGCGGTCGACGGCAACGCCGGCACCCGCTGGTCCAGCGCGTTCGGCGACCCGCAGTGGCTGCAGGTCGACCTGGGCGCGACCGCGACGATCAACCGTGTGGTCCTCAACTGGGAGGCCGCGTACGCACGGGACTTCACCATCCAGACGTCGGCCAACGGCAGCTCGTGGACGACGATCAACACGACCGTGAACGGCACCGGCGGCGTGCAGACCCTCGACGTCAGCGGCTCCGGCCGCTACGTGCGGATCAACACCACCCGCCGGGCCACGCAGTTCGGCGTGTCGCTGTGGGAGTTCCAGGTGTTCGGCACGGGCGGCGCCACCACGCCGCCGACCGCGCCGACCACGATCCCGCCGAACGCGGTGCGGGTCGCGGAGTTCCTCGCCGACTGCCCGTTCTCGCACCGGCTGCCGGACGACCCGATCGTCTTCCCGGGCCTGCCCGGCGCGTCGCACATGCACAGCTTCTTCGGCAGCAGGGTCACCAACGCCCACACCACCGTGAACGACCTCGCGGCCGGTGCGAGCAACTGCAACCCGGCGGTGGACGTGTCCTCGTACTGGGTGCCGACCCTCTACCAGGACGACAACCCGGTGGAGCCGGTCATCACGACCTTCTACTACCTGGGTGAAGGGGTCCGCGACGACGTCCGGGAGCGGACCCAGCCGCTGCCGTACGGGCTGCGGATCGTCGCCGGCAACGCCAAGGCGACCGCGCCCGACGCGACCACCATCTCCCGCTGGTCCTGCCTGCACCACAACGAGGCCGGCGCGGGGAAGGACTTCATCAACTGCCCGGCCGGCTCGATGCTGGAGTCGTACCTCGACTTCCCGCAGTGCTGGAACGGCCGCGACCTGGACTCGCCCGACCACAAGAGTCACATGGCGTACCCGGTCAACGGTGACTGCCCGTCGACGCACCCGGTGCCGGTGCCGAAGCTGCGGCAGGTCCTGCGGTACCCGGTCAACGGTGACCCGGCGCGCATCCGGCTGTCGTCGGGCCGCGGGTTCACGATGCACGGCGACTTCTTCAACGCCTGGCCGCAGGCCGAGATGGAGCGCCGCGTCGCCTACTGCATCCGGCTGAAGGTCAAGTGCGGCGCCGACGGGCGCGCATAGCAGGTACGTAACTAGCAGGTAACCGAATCCGGCCGCGGGTGGACGTGACGTGTGAGTCCGTCCACCCGCGGCTCCTCATCGCATCGGGGCACGATCTACCGTGGCAACCATGACGGGCAGCGACTCGCGACCGCCCACCCTGGAGCAGGTCGCCAACTACGCAGGGGTGTCCCGGGCGACGGTCTCCCGCGTCATCAACGGGGTGCAGACCGTGGACCCGGAGCTGCGCCGCACGGTGGAGCGTGCCATCGCCGCGACCGGCTACGTGCCGAACCTCGCGGCGCGGTCCCTGGTGACCCGGCGGACGGACTCGATCGCCCTGGTCGTCTCCGAGCCGGAGAACCGCGGCTACGAGACGCCCTTCCTGACGCGGATGTTCACCGATCCGTACCTCGGGCGCGTGACCGCCGGCGCGCAGGAGGTGCTCCGGCCGCTGGGCATCCACCTCGTGATCTTTCTCGCCGACCCGCCCGCGCGGCCGCATCTGCTGCGGTACCTGCGGCAGGGCCACGTCGACGGCGCCCTGCTGATCTCCAGCCACGTCGACGACCCGCTGCCCGCGCAGCTCGTCGACCTCGGCGTCCCGGTCGTCCTGTCGTGCCGGCCGGGCCAGCCGGTGAACGCCAGCTTCGTCGACGTCGACCAGCGCGCCGGCGTGCGGATGGCGGTCGATCGGCTGGCCGCCCGGGGTCGCCGCTGCCTGGCCACGATCACCGGCCCGCTCGACATGCCGGCCGCGCAGGACCGGCTCTCGGGCTTCGAGGAGGCGGTCGCCGCGAACGGCCTGCCGAAGGGCGTGCACGTCGAGGGGGACTTCACCCGGGGCGGCGGCGAGCGGGCCGCGCGCCGGCTGCTGGAGGAGTACCCGCAGGTCGACGGCGTGTTCGTGGCCAACGACCTGATGGCCGACGGCGCGCAGCGCGTGTTCCAGGAGGCCGGCCGCCGGATCCCGGACGACGTCGCCGTCATCGGCTTCGACGACAGCACGGCGGCCCTGGAGTGTCATCCGCCGCTCAGCACGGTCCGCCAGCCGGTGGAGGAGATGGCCGGCGAGATGGCACACCTGCTGCTGACGCGGATCCGCGAACCCGGCCGGTCGCCGCGCTCGGTCATCTTCAACCCGGAGCTGGTCCTGCGCGCCTCCGCCTGAGGCACGCAGGACACCCATCGCGGGATCGCTGATCGACTCCTTGCCGTCCTCGACATGGCCGAAGTACCACAGGCCGAAGGTGGCGTCGGTCCGGGCGGTGAGGCTCAGGCCGTGGACCGACAGGTCGTGGCCGCCGTCGGCGGGTGCCCACTCGTCGGGGTGAGACTCAGCAGGTCGAGTGGAACAGCCCCGCCACCTGGGTGGAGTCGGCCAGCGAGTTGTAGAGGTCGACCGCGGCGCGGGTCTCGGCGACGTGGACCTCGACGCCGCGGGCGTGCATCTCATCCACAGTGGACTTCGGCACGGCCAGCCGCTCCTGCATGCCGCGGGACAGCACGACGACGGTCGCGCCGTGGCTCAGCAGCTCTTCGACGTCGGCCGGCTGGACACCCGGGTAGTGCTGGGTGCCGGTCTCGTTCCAGTCCCACGCGCGTCCGCCGCCCGGCCAGGCCTTCAGGTCCTTCACCGCACCGAGGCCCTCGACCTCGATCCGTCCCCAGGTTACCGAGAGGATCCGGGGAGATCGTGGCAGCATCGAACCGTCGCCTCCACATCGTGAGAAAGGGTCAACCGGATGCCGGACACCGCGCTGGATCAACGGTACAGCGACGACCATGCCACCGCCGTCCCCTGGGAGGTGACGCAGGAGGAGCTCGCGACGGCGGGCGTGTACTGGCTGTCCACCGTCCGCCCCGACGGCCGCCCCCATGTGACCCCGCTCATCGGGGTGTGGCTGGACGACGCGCTGCTGTTCTGTACCGGGTCGCAGGAGCGCAAGGCCCGCAACCTCGCCGCGAACCCCGAGGTTGCCGTCACCACCGGCGCCAACGCGCTGCACGCCGGACTCGACGTGGTCGTCGAGGGCCCGGCCGTCGTGCTCCGCGACGAGCCGTCGCTCACCCGGGCGGCGGCGGCCTGGCTGGCGAAGTACGGGGAGGAGTGGCGGTTCGAGGTCCGCGACGGCCGGTTCCACCACGCGAGCGGCGCCGGGGTCGCCGACGTGTACCGGGTCGCGCCGGCGGCGGTGTTCGCGTTCGGCAAGGACCCGTACAGCCAGACGCGCTACGCGTTCTGAAGCCGGATCCGGGCCAGCCGCTTCGGGGTCGGCCAGCGCACGTCCCACGCCCAGCCGGCCTTCTCGAAGAGCCAGATGAGCCGGGCCGAGACGTCGATCTGGCCGGGCAGCACGCCGTGGCGGGCGCAGGTCGGGTCGGCGTGGTGCAGGTTGTGCCACGACTCGCCCATGCTGAGCAGCGCCAGCGGCCAGAAGTTCGCGGACCGGTCCCGGGCGGCGAACGGGCGGTCGCCGATCATGTGGCACACCGAGTTGACCGACCAGGTGACGTGGTGCAGCGCGGTCACCCGGACGAGGCCCGCCCAGAAGAACGCGGTCGCCGCGCCCCACCACGACCAGGTGATGAGGCCGCCGAGCAGCGCCGGCGCGGCGAGCGTCACGACGGTGAGCGGGCCGAAGAGCCGGTGCACGATCCGGATGTCCCGGTCGGCGAGCAGGTCCGGGGCGAAGCGCTCCTGGTTGGTGAGGTCCCGGTTCAGGACCCAGCCGAGGTGCGCGTGCCAGAAGCCCCGCACGAGCGCGGCCGGTGACGTGCCGAACAGCCACGGTGAGTGCGGGTCGCCCTCCTGGTCGGAGAACGCGTGGTGCCGCCGGTGGTCGGCGACCCAGTGCAGGATCGGGCCCTGCACCGACAGGCTCCCGGCGACCGCGAGCGTGATCCGCAGCCAGCGGTGGGCCTTGAAGGCGCCGTGGGTGAAGTACCGGTGGAAGCCGACCGTCGCGCCGAGGCACGTCACCACGTAGAACGAGACGGCCAGGACGACGTCGAGCCAGGCGAGCCCCCGGCCCCACGCGACCGGCACGGCGGCCAGCAGCGCGAGGAACGGGACGATGACGAACGCGTAGACGGCGACCTGCGCCGGCACCGGCCGCCGGTGTCCGAGGAGGGGCTTCACCCCGCCGACCGTAGGCGGTGGTCATGACCGGCACCCCGCGAACAGGATGCCGGTCATCGACCGTCAGATGACGTGATTGGCCGCCCGCCGGATGCTCTTGAGCCCGCTCGGGCCGCAGCGCCCGCAGCGGCGCGGGGACGCGCTCACCCCGGTCGCCGAGCACGCCGACCCGCAGCCCCACCCGACTCTCCCCGCTCGCGCGGCCCGGCGAACCAGGCACCGCGAGGGCGAAGCTAGAGGTAGACGTCCAAACGGCCGGTGAACAGGCTCGGCGTTTGTTGGAGGCGCTGCTGCTGGATGGCGTCGTCGGCCCGCTCGAGGTCGAGCCGGACCTCCTCCGCGCGTTGCCGCAGTGTCTCCTCAAGCTGGCGCTGTTCCTGGATGCGCTGCTGGTCGTCGAGGCGCTGCTGGTCCTGCAGCCGCTGCTGGCGCAACCGGTACTGCTCGTCCTGGTCCTGTCGCAGGTCGCCGGCGCGCTGCCGGTCCCGCTCCGCGATCTCCTGGTTCTGGACCCGGCGCTGGTCCTCGATCCGCTGCTGCTGCCGCGCGTCGTCGAGCCGCTGCTGGTCGAGGCGTTGCTGACCCCGGTCCTGGTCGAACCGTTGCTGGTCGAGGCGGTCCTCGAACAGCCGGTTCTGCGCCTGGTCGGTAGCGTTCACGCTGGTCGCGGCGGCCGTGGTCGGTGTGGCCGGTGCTATCGGTGTGATCGACATCGCGCTCCCCGTTCAGCGATTCGACTACTCTCCGAATATTACTTCTTACTTTACGTTAGCACTCCGGGATACCGATCCGGCCAGCGTGCGGGGCGACGCATGGCGCGTCCAGCCTCCGGGATAGCGGTTTTCCTGCCGTGGGCGCACAGCCAGTACCGTCGAACCATCATGACGCCGGTCACGTTCTGGAATCGTTGCTGTGCGCAGCGGTTGACTCGTAGTGTCACGGCGGCAGTCCGACGGAGAGGCGCGCACCCCATGTCCAGCGACACGGTCTTGCAGGAGTCCGACAACCGCCACGCCCCGCCGGCCACGGTGGTCATCTTCGGTGCTTCGGGTGACCTGACCCGCCGCAAGCTCATTCCCGCCATCGAGAGCCTGGCCCGCCACAACCGGCTCCACGAGCGCTTCGCGGTCGTCGGCGTGGCCCGCACGCCGATGGACGACGACCAGTTCATCCACAACGTGCTCGGCGACAAGGGGCTGTCGGGGATGCCGCAGCTGGCCGGCGCGGTGCGGTACATCGCCGGCGGCTACGACGACCCCGAGACGTACAAGCGGCTCGCCACCGTCCTCGACGAGCTCGACGAGCAGCGCGGCACGTCGGGCAACCGGGTCTTCTACCTGTCGACCCCGGCGGAGGCGTTCCCGCTCGTCATCAACGGCCTCGCCGGCGCCGGGCTCAACCAGGCGCGGGAGGACTCCTTCTCGCGCCTCGTCATCGAGAAGCCCTACGGGCACGACGAGCAGAGCGCCAAGCAGCTGGACCACACGGTGCACGCGGCGTTCGACGAGTCGCAGGTCTTCCGCATCGACCACTACCTCGGCAAGGACACCGTTCAGAACGTCCTCGCCCTGCGGTTCGCCAACTCGATCTTCCAGCCGATCTGGAACCGCACCTGGGTCGACCACGTCCAGATCACGGTCGCGGAGACCCTCGGCGTCGGCACGCGCGGCAGCTTCTACGAGCACGCCGGCGCGATGCGCGACATCCTGCAGAACCACGTGCTCCAGGTCCTCGCACTCGCCCTGATGGAGCCGCCGGCGTCGTTCAGCGCCGAGGCGGTGCGCAACGAGAAGGTGAAGCTGCTCCAGGCGATCCGGCTGCCGCGGGGCCGGGACATCGACGACATCGCCGTCCGGGGACAGTACACGCGCGGCGGGACCCGCGAGGAGCTCATGCCCGGCTACCGCGAGGAGCCCGGCGTCGACCCGCTGTCGCGCACGGAGACCTACGCGGCGCTGCGGCTCGACGTGGACAACTGGCGGTGGGCCGGGGTGCCGTTCTACGTCCGGACGGGCAAGCGGCTGCCGAGCCGGGTCACCGAGGTGGCGCTGCAGTTCCAGCGCCCGCCGCACCTGCCGATCCCCGACTCGCAGCTGACCGAGCTCCAGCCCGACGCGCTGATCCTGCGTATCCAGCCCGACGAGGGCATCGCGCTCCGCTTCGGCGCGAAGGTGCCGGGCCACTCGTTCCGCGTGCGGTCCGCGAGCATGGACTTCTCCTACGACAAGACGTTCCGCGAGGAGTCCCCGGAAGCGTACGAGCGCCTGCTCCTGGACGCGCTGATCGGCGACACGACGCTGTTCATCCGCTCCGACGAGGTCGGGCAGTGCTGGCGCATCGTCGACCCGATCATCGAGCGCTGGGCCGAGGACACCAGCCCGATCCCCACGTACGAGGCCGCGTCCTGGGGCCCGACGGACGCCGACCGCCTGATCGGCCGCAGCGGCCGCGCCTGGCGCAACACGGTCGCCTGACCCGGCTCGCACGCTGCCTGTGGTCCGTTGCCGGACGGCTCACAGGCGCGTCGGCCCGGCCACCTACGCCGCCTGACCGGCCAGGCACGGTTCGATCAGGCCGCTGTCCGGGCCGCGGGCCGCGGGCTGCGGGCCATCGGGACACGACGGCCACGGCGGGCGGTCGGCGCGAGGCTGTCCCGTTGATCCGTCTGGCCGCCTGGTCTGGCCGCCTGGTCTGGCCGCCTGGTCTGGCCGCCTGGTCTGGCCGCCTGGTCTGGCCGCCTGGTCTGGCCGCCTGGTCTGGCCGCCTGGTCTGGCCGCCTGGTCTGGCCGCCTGGTCTGGCCGCCTGGTCTGGCCGCCTGGTCTGGCCGCCTGGTCTGGCCGCCTGGTCTGGCTGTCCCGGTCGTCGTCCCGGTCTGGCGTCGTTCCGTTCGGCTGTCCTGTGTTCCGCCGGCCTCGCTCGGATCGTCCTCATCGCACTCTCGTGCCGCCGCCGTCAGCCGTCGCCCTGAGAGCTGCCCGCGTTCGGGGCGTGCGGATCCGCCGGTGGAGGTGTCTCCTGGCGGCGTTGACCGGCCCGGCGCCGGTGTCCGGCCGGTGACGTCGGCCCGGCCGGTGTCGGGGGTGCCCGTGTTGCTGCCGGCGCCGCTCGCGTGGCGAGGGTCAGTCCCAGCGGTTGGCGTTGTCGTCGTTGAGTGTCCCCGGCTTGTCCGGCACGACACAGAACACCTGGCCCGACGGGTCCCGCATGACCTGCCACGTGCCGGCCCGATCGAGGCGGGCCGCACCGAGCGCCTCCAGGCGCGACACTTCCGCCTCCAGGTCGTCGGTGTGGATGTCGAGGTGCACCCGAGGCCGGCCGTCGCCGAGTCGCTGGGCGAGGAACAGCATGTCGTGGCCCTGCAGCAGCGCGCCGTGGAACTCCGGGTGCTGCTCCACTCGCGGGATCGGCTGCCCCAGCGCCCCCTCCCAGAAGGTCACCGTCTTCGCGTGGTCGTCCGCCGGAACGTCGATCACGATCGCGTAGAGCCTGCTGTAGTGAGCCACGCCCAGCAGTATGCCCGGCCCTCGGCTCCGTTGATGCGAGCCCACCGGCCGGCTCCGTCGAGGGCGGATCCGCCGGTGCGGAGGACCCGGAGCGTCGAGGGTGCCCGCGAAGTCCCGGCCTGGTGGCTGCGGGACAACTCGGTCCGGCGGCGGGTGCGGGAAGCGCAGCCGCCGCGGGGAGCCGGTCGGCCGCCGGGGGAGTGGGAGACGGGCGTCGCTCGGCCATCGGGGGTGGGGGAGGGGCGGAGGCCGGGCCGGGTGACAGCGACAGGGCGGGCTCGGCCCCACGGGCACGGAGACGGGCCAGCTTGGCGGCGTGACGGGCGATCAGGCCGTGCCGCCGGGCTTCGGCGAACTCGGCCCGGACCTCGGCTCGCAGGCGGCGCTTGCGTTGCCGCTCGGCCATGGCAGCGTGAAACCGGGCGTCCCAGTCGATCGGCTCGATCTCGCTTGCGTTGCCTGGTCCTGCCGTCGTTTCCCCCATGACCCGAACCTAGACCCCGGGTATGACACTTTCCGGCCGTGTCGGGCTCCATTTGATCCGTTACGGATCAGCGTCACACGATGCGTGACAGCTCCGGCTAGACGATCTACCTTTCGGTCGAGGGTGTGGGTTCAGCTGCCCACGAGTCGGGTTCGGTCTGGCGCCAGGTCAGCTCGCCGGTGAAGCTCCAGTGCCGACGGAGGTGTGCTTCGACGTCGTGTTGGGCGACCTCGATCGGTGCGTCCGGTGGTGTGCCGGGCAGGTCGCCACAGGCGATGGCGTCAGGGACCTCGGCGACCGAGATGCGCCACTTCGCTGGTGTCCGGTAGAGGAGCACCCACCGGACGTTGGTGTTGGTCACCCTGAGTCTCCTCGTCTGCCGCCCCGTCGTGGGGGATCGCTTGGTATTACGGGCGATGATGCCGTTCTTCCGGCAGTTCCGCTCGAACAGCACCTCACCCGGTGCGGGGCTTGGTGAACCGGCCGGTGGCCCGGCGCACCACCGTGGCGGTCACGCAGTACCGGGATTGGTCGTCCACCCCGGTGATCACCTTCGCCTCGGTGCCGTCGGCGCAGTTCACAGCTCGCCGCGTCCACCTCCGGCGACGTCTGCGCATGCGGCCGGTGCGACCCGTCGGCCAGGCCCTCCAAACCCAGCGACCGGTACCAGCCCAGCCAACGGTGCACCGCCTGCCGGGACACCCCGAACCGCTCAGCCACCTCGGTCACCGGCACGCCGGCTTCGACCTCCAGCACAGCGCGATACCGCTGTTCCGTCATGGTCAAACTTCACCAACACTCGGCGGAGTGTCACCCCATCAAGCGAAGTCAACACTTTCCGGCCGTCGGCGAGACCTGCCGCTGGTGGGACCGTGGGCGAGGGCCGCGCGGCGGTGGGCAAACCTGGCCCGAGCGGCCGGCCACCGATCGGGTCCGGGCGCGGGAATGCCGGCCGGGGGAGCGTTTCCGGGCCGGCATTGTCCACATGCGACAATCTCGTCGGCACTGCGCGGCGTCGACGCTCCGTGGGGTACCCGGCGACGACCGAGAGCCGGAGCCGGCACGACAGCCGTTGGTCGCCAGGTGTTGGTTGCGCACCGGCACTGCTGCGGAGACGATCTGCGGATGATCTCACCCGACGTGCAGCCCACCGTCGACTTCTCGGCCGTGGCTGCTGACCATGGGGCCGCGCTGCACGGGCCGGTGCCGTTCGAGCCTGACGTCGACGAAGCGGTGGAAGACGAGCTCGTGGCCGACGCCGAGGAGGTGCCGTTCGACCTGGGCGCCGACGTCGCTCATCCCGGCCTGCCCCACGCCGGGCCGGGCTTCGACGTGGGCCGGGACACCGCACACTGAGCGCCGCGGGCTCAGGCGAGATCCCACCAGCGTGGCAGGTAGTGCAGTTGGCTGAAGTGGAACGCCCGGCCCCGCCGGCCGCCAGCGGCATCCGGACCGCGGGCAGCGCCCGCGACGCCCGCAACTCCCCGTCGAGGCTGCCACACCGGCGATCAGCACGCGACAGCAGCGTGGACGAGACGGGGTACCGTGACCCGCGTGATCACTGCCCCGCACTGATGTCGGTGACGGGCGACGCCGGCAGCGGCCGCACCGCGTCCGCCGTCGCGGGGACCGGGCCCCGCAGCTGCCGGGCGACCGCCGGGAACCAGCCGAGATGGAACTCGTCCTGTTCCGCGACGAACGCCGCCCGCAGCTCGTGCCACCGCAGGCCCGGGTGCCGGTGGTGCACGCTGTGCAGGTTGAACGCCAGCACGAACAGCTCCAGCGCCCGCGGCAGGCGCAGGTTCATCGCCTCGAGGGGGCGCTCGAGGCGGGTGCGGTAGTGGTAGGCGTTGTCGGCCAGGGACACCAGCAGCGCCCGGGCCGCGACGGCGAGGGCGAGCAGCCACACGTGCGCGCCGTACGCGATCGCCGAGCCGGTGTAGGCGGCGACGACCGCGACCGCCTCGAGCCGGAACCGGCGCAGGTTGTCGCGGCGGCTCACCCGCTCGAACAGCAGGCCGGTCACCGAGTCGAGGGAGTCGGCGCGGCGCACGAGCCGGTGCCAGCCCGCCGCGGGCAGCAGGGCGAGCAGGACCGACGCCAGTTCGGCGAGGTACAGGCCGCCGAGCAGCCGCGGGTAGTACATGCGGGCGGCGACGAGCCACGACGTGGTCTCCGGGTCGTAGACCTCGGTCCGCTCGCGGCGTGTGCGACTGTACCGGTGGTGCAGCAGATGCCCGGCCTTGAGCAGGGTGAACGGCGCGCCGTAGCCGATCGCGAGCAGCCGGCCGAGCCGGTCGTTCCACGGCCGGTCCCGCAGGAGGGTGCCGTGGATCGCCTCGTGGACGAGCGACCACAACGGCACGGTGGTGAGGGCGAGAGGAAGCAGAAGCCAGCCCCAGTGCATGTCGATCGGGAGCAGCACGAGGGGCAGGACGAGGAGCTGGAGCACGAGGGTGCCGAGGGCGGCGACCACCAGTACCACTGCCATGACCGCACCGTAACCAGCGGAAGGGAACGTGCAGGTGACGGCGGTTTGAAAGTCAGGAGCGCAATGCCTTGCCGATCTCCCCGGGCACGCCTTCTACGATCACCGGAGGAACCGCTCCGCCCGCTGGCGACGTCGCCGGCCGCGGAGTCGACGCGCGCATGCGGGCCTACCGGCAGCGCCGGGCACGGGGGTGAGCATGCTGGAGGTCATCGCGCTGTCCGCGGACGACGCGCGGCACGCCGCCGCGGGCGGCGCCGACCGGATCGAGCTCGTCAGCGACATGGCGGTCGGCGGGCTCAGCCCTGCCCCGGAGACCGTCACGGCGGTCCGCGCCGCGGTCGACCTGCCGGTGCGGGTCATGCTGCGCCCCGAGGCCGGCTTCACGGCACCGGACCCGGCCGCGCTGCGGCGGCTGGCGCGGGACCTGCGCTCGGCCGGCGCCGAGGAGTTCGTGTTCGGCTTCCTGACGGCTGCCGGCGCGGTCGACCTCGCGGCGCTCGACGCGGTCCTGCCCGCCCTCGACGGCGCGCCGTGGACCTTCCACCGCGCGATCGACCACGCGGCCGACCGGTCCGCCGCATGGTCGGCGATCACCGGCCTCCCCGGCCTCGACGCCGTGCTGACGGCGGGCGCGCCGACGGGTGTCGCGGACGGCCTGCCGGTGCTGCTGCGGGAGGCGGGCGACCCGCGCCTCCTGGTCGGCGGCGGCCTCCGCCCGCCACACCTGCCGCCCCTGCTGGCGGCCGGGGCCCGGGCCTTCCACTCCGGCGCCGCCGTGCGGCCGGGTGGTTCGTTCGAAAAACCGATAGACCCGGATCTGGTACGGAACGTGCGTTCCCTGCTGACTCGATAGGGTCGGCCGCATGCTGGAGTACCGGACGCTCGACCCGCTACGGGTGCGCATCGAGACGCACCGCCGCTACAGCCGCCGCCCCGACAACCCCGCCGAGACGGTCCTCGCCGCCCTGTCGTACGAGCCCGGCGCCGCCCTGCTCGCCGCCGTCGTGGACACCGTCGCGGCGCGGGCGGCGGCGCTGTTCGCCACCGCCCGCGAGGTCGTCGATCCGAAGGGGTACGTCGTGGTGAGCGCGAGCCGTTAGGGCACGGTCCAGTTCTGGTTCGCGCCGCCGGAGCACGACCAGATCTGCAGCCGCGTGCCGTTGGCGGAGCTGGAGCCGGTCGCGTCCAGGCACTTGCCGGAGCCGGCGTTGATCAGCGTCTGGCCGCTGCGGGTCCACTGCTGCGCGGCGGTGCCGTTGCAGTCGTAGAGCTGCACCTTGGTCCCGTTGGCGGTGCCGGCGCCGGTGACGTCCATGCACTTGCCGAGCGCGCGGAGCGTGCCGTCGGCCGCGCGGGTCCACCGCTGGGCGGTGGACCCGTTGCAGTCGTAGAGCTGCACGGCCGTACCGTTGGCGCTGTTCGCCCCGGCGACGTCGACGCACTTGCCGCCGGCGCCGGTGATCTGCCCGGCCGGCGCGCCCGTGGTCGGTCCCGTCGTCGGCCCGCTGCCGAGCCAGGCGTTCGCGGCGTTCACGCCGGTGGTGTCGATGGCGCTGTTGCTCTCGACCGGGCTGGGCACCGTGCTCGGGAACACGATGAACGTGACGGGTCCGGCGGTGCCACCCGTCGCCGGGTTCGGGTCGATGCCGAGGGCGACCGCCAGCGCGTACGACCCCTCGCCGATGATGTTGTCGGGGCCCTCGTCGGCGAAGACCGCGTAGGCGACGCGGTTGTTGTAGACCACCGCGGCGACGGCGCCGGGCCGGATGCCCTGGCTCTGGTAGTTGAACCGCGTGCTGGGCAGCGGCACGACGTAGTACCGCGTCACCTCGGACGTGAAGTACGCGCCGGTCGACGTGGTGAACGACGTCTGCGGCTGGTACCACGGGTCGGTGCCCGCGTTGCAGTGTGTGGTGCCGATGCCGTCGCAGTCGATGTCCATGTCGGCGGTCCAGAAGAACGCCGAGCCGCTCTTGCAGACCGCCACGGTGGCGGCGCCGCCGTCGTCGGTGGCGTACTTGCCGTTGGAGACCTGGTTGCAGGTCTGGGTCTTCGCCAGCAGCTGGGCGGCGGTCGGTGCGGCGGCGAGCGCGACGGTGGTGCCCGACACGAGGGCGAACGCGGTCGCCGCGGTGGTCAGCGCGACGGCGGCGAACGCCGTCAGGTACCTCTTCACGGGCAGGCTCCTTCCGGGGAAATTAATAGAAAGGAAACCTGACTGACAGATAGCTGTCAATACTTACGTACGTCGAACGGTTGCTCGTCCGGCAGCAGCGCCTGCGCACCCGCGCGGTCGCCCGCCCTGACGAGCGCATGCACCTCGCGGGCCAGCTCGGTGACGTCGGTGATCCCGACCGTCCACTCGTCCACGTAGCGGTCCACCGCCGGGCCGCTCAGGCCCATCTGCAACGACCGGTACGGCAGCGGCCGCAGATCCAGGTCGCGCTCCGGATCCCACTGGACCCGCACCGGACTCGTCTTCAGCTGCCGCGACCACTCCTCGCGGCTCGCGTGGACGTCCCGGTCGTAGTGGCTCAGGCACGCGTGCGCGAGCGCCCACGCGAAGCCGGTGCGGGTCAGTTCGATCGCGAGGACGTGCTCCTGGTCCGGCTTGGTGGCCCAGCCGCAGCGGTACATCATCCACAGGAACGACGGCTTGATCCACGTCATCCGCTCGCGCTTGAACGGCGCGACGAAGCGGCCGGCGGCGAGCGCCGGCAGGGCGATCCGCGGGCTGTACGCCTGGTAGACGGTGATCGTCTCGGTGGTGTACGACGCGCGGATCTGGTGGTACAGCACAGACATGTGCCTATTGCAACCGACAGCGGCGGCGCCGTCGCGGGCTTTTCGGGCATCGGCGATGCTGTGCGGTGTGGAAGATCGCTTCTCGCTCGCGGACCTGCCCGCGACCGCAGCCGACATCGCCGGGCACCTGACCGCGGCCGGATTCACCGAGGCGCCGCACCTGCGACAGACCCTCGCCCTGGCCGAGGAGGTCGGCGAGTTCGTCGGCGCGGCCCGGCGCCACTACGGCATGGCCCGGCGCGGCGGCGACTTCGCCGACGTCGAGGCGGAACTCGCCGACGTGGTGATCACCGCGTTCGTCACCGCGCACACGATGGGTATCGACCTGGAGCAGGCGATCAGGGCCAAGCTCGACGTCGTCTACACCCGGGGCTGGCGCACCTGATGTCCTCCGTGCTCTGGCTCGAACTCGTCGGCTGGGCCGGCTCGGCGCTGCTGGTCTGGTCTCTGCTGCAGACCCGCCTCCTGCGGCTGCGGGTGTTCAACCTGGCCGGCTCGCTCGTGCTCGTCGCGTACAACGCCGTCGTGGGAGTCTGGCCCATGGTCGGGCTCAACGTGACGCTCGCCGGCATCAACGTGTGGCAGCTGTATCGGCTGCTGCGCACCCGCCACGACGAGCACACCTACCAGGTCGTGGAGGTCGCGACCGACGACAACTTCCTGGCACACGTCCTGCGGGTCCACTGGGCCGACATCGCCCGGTTCAACCCCGACTTCCGGTTCGACACCACGACCCAGCAGGCGTTCCTGACGCTGTGCGGAGACGAGCTCGTCGGCGTCATGCTGCTGCGGCCCGCGGGGGACGGGGTCGCGCAGGTCGACCTGGACTACGTGACGCTGAAGTACCGGGACCTGACCCCGGGGGAGTTCGTCTTCCGCCGCAGCGGCCAGCTGACCGCCCGCGGCTATCACCGGGTGTTCACCCCGCCCGGCATGGTGGCCCCGTACTACGGCCGGCTCGGCTTCAAACCGGCAGGCGACCGGTTCTGCCTGGACCTGCCCACCACCGACTAGTGTTCGTCGACCGATGGACGGCTCCGGTCGGCGCCCCGCCTGTCGTCGGCCGGACTCATGATCGCGGCGGCCCGGCGTTGCCGCGCGGGTCCCGGCCGATTTGTGGCTCGTGATCGCGATGCGTGTAGCCATGGGTGCCTGTTGCGTAATTCGCTGGGACAGTGTTGGCGGCCCAACTACGCGCCGATCTTGGAGTTGTGGCGCCATGAACCTCCGAATTTGTCCGGATTTGTCAAGGACCACAACTCCAAGATCGGCGCGGTTGTCGGGGCTGACGCGCGAGGGATCCGAATTGCGCAACAGGCTCCAGGGGTGCACCAAGTCTCCGTGATCATGCGAGGAATCGTGTCAAGCAGTGCCGCGCCGCGCCGCGCCGCGCCGCGCCGCGCCGCGCCGCGCAGTGCCGCGCAGTGCCGCGCAGTGCCGCGCCGCGCAGTGCCGCGCAGTGCCGCGCCGCGCAGTGCCGCGCCGCAGTGCCGGGCCGCAGTGCCGCGCCGGGTCGGGCCGCGCGCGAAGCTGTGCCCCCGCGACGCCGGGCTGCGGCGTCCGTGGCCCGTGGTGCGGGGCGGCCGTGCTCCGCGCTTGGCTTGACCCGGGTTGCTTGATCGTCGGAAACATCTGGCTGTCCAGGCAGCCCGAAGTTTCCCTTGATCTACGAACCGCAGCCGCACCACCCGGCCGGCCTCAGCCGCCGCACTCGTGATCGCGAACTTGCCGCGATCACGGCCACAAACCGGCCGGAACCCGCCACGACAACCTCCAATCGCTCATGATCACTCCGCGCCGCCAACAGTCGCGTTTAGGGGGTGGTCGGGCGGTTCGGCCACCGTTTCATGATCACGGGCGTTGTGCGGGACTCCTGGATCCTGTTGCGCAATTCGGATCCCTCGCGCGTCAACCCCGACAACCGCGCCGATCTTGGAGTTGTGGTCCTTGACAAACCCGGACAAATTCGGAGGTTCATGGCGCCACAACTCCAAGATCGGCGCGTAGTTGGGCCGCCAACACTGTCCCAGCGAATTACGCAACAGGCACCCATGGCTACACAAACGCTCCGGGATCATGAAACTGGCCGCTCGATCCCGTGGTCGCCGGTCGGCGCTTGGCCATGATTGCGGCAAGTTCGCGATCACGGGTGCGGAACCCTGAAGGGCGCAGCGGTCGACGCCGGGGCGGACGCGACCAAGAACGCCGGCCTTGGTCGTTCGCTCGCCGGCCCAACTGCTCCGTCGCGGCTCGTCCGCCGGCCGGCCCACCTCGCCGAGACCGTCCAGTAGCCGCTCCCGCGCGGCGGCCGGACGGGCCGGAGCGCCGCCCGTGATCAGCATCTTCGTTCCCTATAATTAGCTCTGCTAACGAGGTATTGTGAAGGTGTGGATCACCTGGCGTTGGCTGGCAGGCTGTCGGAGCAGCTCAACGCGGTTCGTCGCGTCCTGCGTCGCCGGCTCCGTGTCGATCTCGATCGCCTGCCGTTGACCGGCAGCCAGCTGGAGCTGCTGCGGATCGTCGAGTCGACGCCCGGCATCGGTGTCACGGCCGCAGCCCAGTCCCTCCACCTGGCCGGCAACTCGGTCAGCACGCTGGTCAACCAGCTGACGGAGGCCGACCTCCTGCGGCGCGAGCAGGACCCCGCCGACCGGCGCACGGCCCGCCTGTTCCTGACCGACACCGCGACGGCCCGGTTGTCGTCGTGGCGGGCGGCGAGGTTGCAGCTGCTGTCGTCGGTGTTGACCCGGCTCTCGCCGACGGACCGCGCGGCGTTGGAAGCGGCCCTGCCCGCGTTGGCCAACCTGACCGACCTGCTGTCCGAGACGGAGGAGCCGTCCGGGGAGGCTGCCGGGCCGCCCTCCTCCGGCGGCGCGGCACTCCGGACGGGCCGGGCGACCGGTTCCGCGGGCGCGGCACCCTCGCCGGATGCGGGGACTGCGGTTTCCCGGTCGGGTGTGGTGCCTGCACCGGACGTGGGTGTCGTGGGTTCCCGGCCCGGCGCGGCGCCTCTGCCGGATGCGATGGCCGTGAGTCCCCGGCCGGGCGTGACACCGTCGCCGGGTGCGGGGGCCGGGGGCGTTCCGTCAGGCCCGGCGGCCGGCGCCGAGGCGCCCGCCCCGTCCGCACCGTCGCCGGGTGCAGGGTCCTCGCCGGGCGCGGGGGCCGGGGTCGTTTCGTCAGGCCCGGCGGCCGGCGCAGAGATGCCCGCCCCGTCCACTTCGAAGTCCGTCCCCGCAGCGGCCGAAGGTCTCCACGCCCGGCTCGCGCCCAGTTCCGGTCCGCCCGGAGCCGCCGCAAGCCGACCTCCCTCCGACCCATCACATCCTAGCTTCCTAGGACGCGGAAGAGGTGGTGGCGGTGGGCACCGCGTGGACGAGGACCGGCGGAGGAGTGCCCCGGCCGACGGGCGTGAACAGGCGAAAGGGGACCATCGATGAGTGACGCCGTGCGGATCGACGGACTCAACCACCGGTTCAAGGAGGTCCTCGCCGTCGATCAGCTTTCCCTCACCGTCACCGCCGGGGAGGTCTTCGGGCTGCTCGGACCGAACGGCGCCGGCAAGACCACCACCATCCGCATCCTCACCACCCTGCTGCCGCCCCAGCAGGGGACCGTCGAGGTGTTCGGGTTCGACGTCCGGAAGCGGAAGATGGCGGTCCGGCGGCTGATCGGGTATGTGCCGCAGGCCCTCTCCGCCGACGCCGGCCTCAGCGGGCGGGAGAACGTGGCCCTGTTCGCGCGGCTCTTCGACGTTCCCCGGCGCGAACGCAGGGAACGTACCGACGCGGTCATCGAGGCGATGGGGCTCAGCGATGCCGCGGACCGGCCCGCCGGGACGTATTCGGGTGGGATGATCCGCCGGCTGGAGCTGGCCCAGGCCCTGGTCAGCGCGCCCCGGCTGCTGGTGCTCGACGAGCCGACGATCGGGCTCGACCCGGTGGCGCGGGCGGGGGTGTGGGAGCGGATCACCGAGGTCCGGGCGCAGACGGGCATGACGGTGCTGGTGACGACGCACTACATGGAGGAGGCCGAGGAGTTCTGCGACCGCGTGGCGTTGATGCACCGCGGCCGGATCCGGGCCCTCGGCACGCCGGCCGAGCTGATCGCGCAGACGGCGGGGGAGAGCCTCGACGACGTGTTCCGCTCGTACACCGGTGACGATCTCGACGCAGGGGGGTTCAGTGATGTCCGCACAGCTCGCCGTACCGCACGCCGGCTCGGTTGACACACGGGAACGGCCGGTCCGCGCGCTGTGGACGCGGGTGGTCGCCATGTGCCTGGTGGAGCTGCAGAAGCTGCGCCGGGACCGGACCGAGGTGGTGACCCGGGCGATCCAGCCCGCGCTGTGGCTGATCATTTTCGGTCAGACGTTCACGCATCTGCGGGCGATCCCGACCGGCGGCATCCCGTATCTCGACTTCCTCGCGCCGGGGATCCTCGCCCAGTCGGCGCTGTTCGTGTCGATCTTCTACGGCATCCACATCATCTGGGAGCGTGACGCCGGGGTGCTGGCGAAGCTGATGGTCACGCCGACGCCACGGGCGGCGCTGGTGACCGGGAAGGCTTTCGCGGCCGGGATCCGGGCGCTCGTGCAGGCGGTGGTGGTGATCGTACTGGCGGCGCTGCTGGGTGTCGCGTTCACCGCCGATCCGCTGCGGCTGCTCGGTACCGCCGCCGTCCTCGTCCTGGGATCGGCGTTCTTCTGCTGCCTGTCGATCACGCTCGCGGGCCTGGTGCTGAAGCGCGACCGGATGATGGGTATCGGACAGGCGATCATGATGCCGCTGTTCTTCGCGTCGAACGCGCTCTATCCGGTGGCGGTGATGCCGGGCTGGCTCCAGGTGCTCAACCACGTGAACCCGCTCAGCTACGAGGTCGACGCGCTGCGCGGCCTGCTGATCGGCACGCCGGCGCACCTGGCGCTGGACGCGGTGGTGCTGGTCGGCTCGACCGCGCTGGCCGTGATCGTCGCGTCGGCCATGCTGGGTCGCCTGACGAGGTGACCACGCCGACGCCTTTCGATGTATAAGGTGTACGGCGTGAGCCACAGCGACCTCGACCGGATCGACACGACGACCGCACACCCCGCCCGCCGGTACAACTACTGGCTCGGCGGCAAGGACAATTTCGCCGCCGATCGGGAGTCCGGTGACGCGATCGCCGCGGTGTATCCGGCGATCCGGACGACCGCGCTCGAGAACCGGCGCTTCCTGCGCCGCGCCGTGCGGTTCGTCGCGGAGCAGGGGGTGCGGCAGTTCCTCGACATCGGCACGGGCATCCCGACGGCGGACAACACGCACGAGGTTGCGCAGGCGATCGCGCCGGAGTCGCGGATCGTCTACGTCGACAACGACCCGATCGTGCTGACCCATGCCCGGGCGTTGCTGACGAGCACGCCGGAGGGCGCGACGGCGTATATCGACGCGGATCTGCGGGATGTGGACGGCATCCTGGCGCACCCGGACCTGCGGCGGACGCTGGACCTCGACCGGCCGGTCGCGGTGATGCTGATCGCGATCGTGCACTTCCTGTTCGACGACGACAGGCCGTATGAGACGGTGCGCCGCCTGCTCGACCCGTTGCCGTCGGGCAGTTGTCTCGTGCTGACGCACGGCACGAGTGACCTGGCGTCGCCGGAGGTCAGGGCGCACGCCGAGGCGGAGATGCGGGCGGGCCGGCTGCGGTTCGACGCGATGCCTCGCACGAAGGAGCAGGTGGCGGAGTTCTTCACCGGCCTGGAGCTGGTCGATCCGGGGATCGTGCCGATCATCGACTGGCGCCCGACGGTCCCGGAGGCGGACCGCCCGCCGGTGACGGACGTGGCGATGTACGGCGCGGTGGCCCGCAAGCCCTGAGAACGCAGCCTGCCGACGAGGTTTTCCGGAGCGTGGTGACTCAGCGGTGGGCCGGGCCGGTCGAGCCGCGGACCGTGAGGTGGACCGGCAGCATCACCGACTGGCGCATCGTCGGGGCCGCGGTCCGGTCCAGCCGTGACAGCAGCATCGACACGGCGACGCGGCCGGCCTGCTCGATCGGGGCGGTCAGGGTCGTCAGCGGCGGGTGGCAGAAGTCGGCGCCGAAGATGTCGTCACAGCCGACGACGCTGAGGTCCTCCGGCACGCGGACCGACCGTTCGCGGAGGCGTTGCAGGATGCCGATCGCGAGCAGGTCGTTGAAGACGATGCAGGCGGTGACGCCGGTGTTGAGGACCGCGTCGGCGGCGGCCGTGCCGGAGCGGCGGCCGGACGGGAAGGGGCCGACGCGGATGAACGTGAGGCGGTGGCGGGCGGCAACGTCCTGCGCGGCGTGCCAGCGAGCCTCGTTGGGCCAGGACCGCTCGGGGCCGGAGACGTAGGCGATGCGCCGGTGGCCGAGCGAGATCAGGTGCTCGGCGGCCTGGTGGATGCCGGCGGGGGTGTCGATGATCGTGCTGGGCACGCCGCGGACGTTGCGGTTGATCGTGACGAGCGGGATCTCCTCCGCGAGTTTGGCGAGGGCGCGGTCGGGGAGGCGGGAGGCGGCGAGGATGGCGCCGTCGAGGGAGCGGCGCATCTTGTGCAGCATCTCGGCCTCGAGCTCGCCGGAGTCCTCGGTGTCGATGAGCAGCTGCGCGTATCCGGCGGCCTTGAGCTGCTGCTGGGTGCCGCGGAGCACGTCGAAGTAGAACGGGTTCGTGACGTCGGAGACCAGGACGGCGATCGCGCCGGTGCGGCCCGAGCTGAGCGCTCTGGCCTGCGAGTTCGGCACGTAGCGCAGCTCGCGTGCGGCGGCCTCGATCCGCTGGCGGGTGGCGGGGTTGACCCGGCCGGGGTTGTTGAGGGCGCGCGAGACCGTCGACGCGGCGACCCCGGTCGCCGCCGCGATGTCGTTGATGGTGACGGGGCGTTCACCGGACCCGGACTGGTGTGCGCGGGGCATGGCCGACAGCAAAGCAGACTTTGGCAAACGTTGGCAAACGATTGCCACCCTCTGAGCGGCGTTGCTAGCGTCCGGAATCGATGCACCCCGACACCCCCAGACCGAAGGTGCACCCCGCTCACAGAGGAGTGGACACCCCCTTATGAAGCGACTGCAGTTCCTCGCCGCGGCCACCGCCCTGACCCTGTCACTGGCAGCCTGCGGTGGCGGCGATGACTCCACCGATGCCGAGAGCGGCGCCGGCAAGACGCTCAACGTGCTGGTGCAGGCCAACACGATCTACCCCGACCAGCAGCGCCAGTGGTTCACCGCGATCAACGACAAGTTCAAGGCGCAGACCGGCGCCGAGGTGAAGTTCGAGACGTTCGCCTCGCCCAACGACGAGCTGACGAAGATCCAGACCGCGGTCCTGTCGGGGCAGGGCCCGGACATCTACTCGCTCGGCACGACGTTCACCCCGACCGCGTATGCGACCGGGGCCTTCCTCGAGCTCAAGGACGACGACTGGAAGAAGGCCGGCGGCAAGGAGGCGTTCCTGCCGGCGACCCTGGGCATCTCCGGACCGGACGCCGACCACCAGGTCGGGATCCCGTTCACCAGCAGGCCGTTCGTCATGGCGTACAACAAGGAGCTCTTGAGCGCCGCAGGCATCGACAAGCCGGCCGACAGCTGGGACGGGCTGCTGGAGCAGGCGAAGAAACTGACCACCGGGGGCAACTACGGCCTCGCGGTCGCCTACGCCGACGGGTTCGACCCGTGGAAGTTCATCTGGGCGATGAGCGTCCAGGCCGGCAACCCCCTCGTGAAGGACAAGAAAGCGTCGCTGGACGACCCGGCGACGCTGAAGGCGTACCAGACCTACCTCGGCTGGCTCGCCACCGACAAGGTCGTCAACCCGGCCGCGGTCGGGTGGAAGAACGCGCAGGCCATCGCCGAGTTCGGGGCGGGCAAGGCGGCGTTCCTGCCGATGGTGTCGGCCACGTCGAAGGTGACGCTGGACAAGTCGGCGGTCGCCGGGAAGTACGCCTACGCGGTCATGCCGACCGTCCCGCCCGGCGCGACCAGCCGGCCCGGCAACGGGGTCGGCGCGACCAGCATCCTGTCCGGCGACAACCTCGTCGTCGCGAAGTACACGAAGAACAAGGACCTGGCGCTCGCCCTGGTGAAGCTGCTGACCAGCGCCGAGCAGCAGGAGTCGTACTACAAGACGTTCGGTGAGCTGCCGACGAACGCGGAGGCGGCGAAGAAGCTGCAGGCCGACCCGGCGCTCGCGGCGATCGTGGACTCGTCGTCGAAGTCGGCGGGCACGCCGTTCAGCGGTGCCTGGAGCCAGGTGCAGCTGGCGCTGGTCAACGTCGTGGTCCAGTCGATCCCCGGCCTGCAGGCCGGCAAGGTCGACGAGGCGAAGCTCAAGTCCCTGGTGGCCGACGCGCAGAAGGCCGCGCAGGACGCCATCGACAAGACAAAGTAGATAGATGGCCGTCACCATCGTCGAACGACCGGCGACGAAGACGCCGCCGGTGCGCAAGCGGGCCGTCAGCCGGCGTCAGCGTCCCCTGTGGATGCTGGCGCCGGGGGGCGTCCTCATGGTCGTCGTCATCCTCGTGCCGCTCGCCGTCGCGCTGCTCGTGTCGCTGCTCGACCTCGATCAGTACACGCTGCGGGAATGGACCGGCGCGCCCTTCATCGGCCTCGACAACTACGTCGAGGCGGTCACCGACACGGCGCTGCCGCACGCGATCCGGGTCAGCGTCGGCTACTCCGCCCTGGTCACCGTGGCGACCCTGCCGGTGGGGCTGGCCGCGGCGCTCGCCACCCAGCAGCGGTTCCCCGGCCGGGCGCTGGTCCGCTCGGCGTTCCTCATCCCGTACGTGCTGCCCGCGTTTGTCGTCGGGACGGTGTGGCGCACGATCCTGCAGCCGCAGGGCCCCGCCAACACGCTGCTCGGCGAGCAGTACCTCTGGCTCAACGGCCCGAAAAGCTACTGGGCGCTCGTCGTCGTGCAGCTGTGGACGTCATGGCCGCTGGTCTACCTGCTGGCGCTGTCCGGCCTGCAGGGAATCAACGAGGAGGTCCACGAGGCCGCCGCGCTCGACGGCGCCGGCTGGTGGATGAAGCTGCGGTACGTCATCTTCCCCCACCTGCGCGGGGTCCTCGCCCTGGGCCTGATCATCTCGTTCCTGCACAACCTCAACAACTTCACGCTGCCGTTCGTGCTGTTCGGCGTCCCCGCCCCGCACGACGTCGAGGTGCTGCCGGTGCTGACCTACGTGGAGAGCTTCCAGAACTTCCGGTTCGGGCTGAGCGCCGCGATGGCGGTGCTGTCGCTGCTGCTCGTGGCGATCCCGCTGGCGGTCTACCTGCGCGCGGTAAGGCTGAACCGCGATGAAAGCTGACGTCCAGCGGCTCCTGCCGAAACCGGTCCAGGTCGCGACGATCGCGCTGCTGCTCGTGTTCGCGCTCGCGCCGGTGCTCTACATGCTGTTCGCGTCCGTCAACGACGACCTCGCCGTCGCCCGCGGCGAGGTGTGGCCGTCGGCGTGGCACTTCGACAACTACGCGAAGATCTGGTCGACGGTCGAGCTCGGCGCCGGCCTCGGCAACAGCGTGCTCGTGGCCGGGACGGTCGCGATCGTCTGCGCGGTCGTGTCCGTCGCCACCGCCTACGTCCTCGTCCGGTTCACGTTCCTGGGCCGCGGCCTCGTCCTGCGCGGCCTGCTCGCCCTGCAGAGCATCCCCGGCACGCTCATGCTGCTGCCGGTCTTCGTCCTGTTCGCCAACCTCGCCACGATCCTGGGCATCCAGGTCATCGGCACGCGGTGGGCGCTGTTCGTCACGTACCTGACGTTCGCCCTGCCGTTCTCGACGTGGGTGATGGTCACGTACCTGCGGGGGCTGCCGCACGAGCTGGACGAGGCCGCCCGCCTCGACGGCGCCTCGTCGTGGCGGATCCTGCGCTCGATCGTGATCCCGCTCAGCTGGCCCGGTCTCGTCGTGGCCAGCATCTTCGCGTTCCTGCTCGGCTGGAACGACGTGCTGTTCGCGTCCGTCATGACCAACCCCGACAGCCGTACCGCCGCCGTGGCCCTCCAGGTCTTCGGCGCGACCCAGGAGGGCGGGGCGATCCCGGTCTACGGTCAGCTGATGGCCTCGGCGCTGGTCTGCGCGCTTCCGGTGGTGGTGTTGTACCTCGTGTTCCAGCGGTTCCTGGTCGGTGGCCTGACGGCCGGAGGGGTCAAGTAGATGCTCAACGTGGCGATCGTCGGCGCCGGCATCATCGGCGGCAATCACGCCGACGCGATCGTGCGCCATCCCCGCCTGCGGGTCGCGGCGCTGGTGGACGCTGTCCCGTCGGTGGCCGAGGCGCTGGCAGCACGGCTCGACCCCGCACCGATGGTGTGTTCGACGCTGGCCGACGCGCTGTCGTCGACCGGCATCGATCTCGTCGCCGTCTGCACACCGAGCGGCCTGCACGTCGAGGCGGCCGAGGAGACGCTGCGGGCCGGCACGCACCTGCTCGTCGAGAAGCCGCTCGACGTGTCCCTGCCCAAGGCCCGCGCGTTCGCGAAGGTCGCCGCCGAGGCGGAGGCCCGCGGACTGGTCTGCTCGGTCGTCAGCCAGCACCGGTTCGACCCGGCCCTGGTCGCCGTCCAGCGGGCCGTGCGGGAGGGCCGTCTCGGCCGGCTCACCTCCGCCGTCGTGTCCATGCCGTGGTGGCGCGAGCAGGCGTACTACGACTCGGCCGACTGGCGCGGCACGTGGGCCTTCGACGGCGGCGGCGCCCTGGCCAACCAGGGCATCCACCTCGTCGACCAGATGCTCGCGCTGCTCGGCCGGCCGGTCGAGGTGTACGCACGGACCGCGCGGGTGTCCCACGAGCGGATCGAGGTCGAGGACCTCGCCGTCGCCACCGTCCGGTTCGCCGGCGGCGCCCTCGCGGTGCTGCACGCCACCACCAGCGCCCCGCCCGGGCTGCCGGTCCGCCTGCAGTTGCACGGCACGCACGGGTCCGCCGTCCTGCACGACGACCAGCTGGAGTACTTCTTCGCCGCCGACCGGCCCGGCGTCGCGGCGCCGGCGCAGACCCGGGCACTCGTGCCGGCCGAGGAGCTGTTCGGCGCGCCGAAGGCGCCCGACGGGTTTGTCGTCGGGCATCTGCGGCAGTACCAGGACATCGTCGAAGCCATCGACGACGGCCGTCCACCGGGGGTCAGGGTCGCCGACGGCCTGCTGGCACTGGCGCTGGTCCGTGCCGTGTACGTGTCGGCGACCCTGGGCCGGCCGGTCGACTTCGAGCAGGTCCTCGACGGCGTCCACGACGACGTCGAGCCGAGTGTTGAGGAGATGGTGTGAGGTTCTCGGTCTTCACCGCGTCGACGCCCGAGTGGACCCCGGCCGAGGCGGTGCGCAAGCTCGCCGAGCAGGGCTACGACGGCGTCGAGTGGCGCGTCACCGATCAGGACGACGCCCCGCAGCCGGGCTTCTGGGCCGGCAACCGGGCGACCTGGCCGCTCACCGGCCTCGAGGCGGACCTGCCGGAGATCGCCCGCCTCACCCGCGAGGCCGGCCTGGAGTTCTCCGGCATCGGCGGCTACGCCAGGTCGTTCGAGCGCGACGACGTGGCCCGCCTCCTGGCCGCGACCGCCACGCTGGGCGCCGGCCGGGTCCGGGTGACGATGCCGCTGCTGCGGACCGGCCACTACCGCGACCTGTTCGAGGGGGCCCGCAAGGACCTGGAGTGGGCGACGGCGCTGGCGGGGGAGCACGGCGTCACGGTCCTGGTGGAGCTGCACCACGAGACGATCGCCGCGTCGGCGTCGTCGGCGCTGCGGCTCGTCGACGGTCTCGACCCGGCGGCGATCGGCGTCATCCACGACCTCGGCAACCTCGTGATCGAGGGCCACGAGGACCACCGGGCGGCGTTCGAGCTGCTCGGCCCATACCTCCAGCACGTCCACGTCAAGAACGTCGCGTGGCAGCCGGTGGCGACGGCCGACGACGGCACCGTGACGTGGGCACACGACTGGGCGACGCTGCGCGCCGGCCAGGCGGACGTGGGCGCCTACCTCCGGGCGCTGCGGGAGGCCGGCTACGACGGCTGGGTCACGCTGGAGGACTTCTCCACGGCCGTACCGCTGGAGGAGCGCACCCGCGACAACCTCGCCTACGTCCGGGCCCTGGCCGGCGCGTGACCGCGCCCGACGGCTCCCCGGTCGGCTTCTACGCGCTGCTCCCGCCGTCCGGGGAGGCCGAGATCGTGCACGCGGCGGTGCCGCCCGGCGCGGAGGTGCTGGAGCTCGGCTGCGGCACGGGCCGGATCCTGCGCCGCCTCGCCGCGCTCGGCCACGCCGTGACGGGCGTCGACACGTCCCCGGAGATGCTGGCGCACGCGGCGGACGTCACGACCGTGTGCACCCCGATCGAAACGGCGGACCTCGGCCGGCGCTTCGACGTGGTGCTGCTCGCCAGCCACCTGGTCAACACCCCGGATCCGGCCGTCCGCGCGGCGCTGCTCGCCGGTGCCCGCCGCCACGTCACCGCGGACGGCACGCTGGTCGTCCAGTGGCACCCACCGGCGTGGTTCGACACGGTGGCCCCGTCGGACGCCGAACGCGACGGCATCCGCTACGTGCTGAGTGCCCCGCACCGCGACGGCCCGCTGCTCACGGCGACCGTCGGGTACCACGTCGGCGACCGCCGGTGGAGCCACACGTTCACGGCCCGGCGCCTCACCGAGGACGAGCTCACCCAAGCCGTCGGCGAGGCCGGGTTCGGCCCGCCACGCCGGCTCACCGCCGACGGGTCGTGGCTCGCCAGCCGGCCGCTTCGATGATCGCCCGCGCCCGGGGCCGCGCCGGCCGCTGCCCGGGCTCGCAACACCCCGGCCCCCGCACGGCATCGCCGTGGGATCAAGCGCTCACCGGGCGCCCGCGTACGCCGCGCCGAGCAGCGCCGCGTGCTCCGTGTCGGTCACCGGGCGGGCCGGCACGTCGAGGCCGAGCGCCGGCTCGATGAGGTCCCAGGCCCCGGTCATCGACCCGCCGACGACCACGACCTCGGCGCCGAACCGGTGCAGCCAGCCGGTCAGCAGCCCGCCCAGCACCCCGAACGCGTCGCCGACGACCTGCCGCGCGGCCGTGTCGCCGCCCCGGGCGAGGGCGGCCAGGCCCCGCATGCCGTCGACGGTCGTCCCGGTCCGCTCCCGGTACGCCCTGATCAGCGCCCGGTCCGACACGAGGTCCTCGATGTTCGCCCCGTCGACGGCACAGAAGTGGATCTCCCCGTCGGGCGGGACGTCGGGGCCGTCCGCCACGATCCGCCCGTCGGCGAGCCAGGCCGAGCCGATGCCCGTGCCCAGGGTGATCGCCACGCACCGCGCCGCGCCGGCCGCCGCGCCGTCGAGCCACTCGCCGAGCAGGAACGCGTCGGCGTCGTTGACGAACGTGAACGACGCCGGATCCGCCGGGATCGCCTCCGCCAGCGCCACCCGCAGGTTCACCCCGCGCAGCCCGTCGAACTTGCCGACGCCCGCATGCTGGGACACCCCGGCCGCGTAGTCGAACGGGCCCGGAACCGCCACCGCCCACCGGTCCGCCGGATCCGGGCCGAGGCGCTTCGCGGCGTCGGCGAGCACCCCGATGATCGTGTGCGCGTCCTGGGCGGGGTCGAGCGTGTGCCGCTGCCGATCCACCACGCGCCGCTCGGCGAGCAGCACACTGGCCGCAGTCACGTGACTGCCGCCCACCTCGAGAACCCGCACCGTCATACACACGGCGGTAACGTTAGCGCACACATGATCGGGAGAAGGGCGACCTGGTGACCGGAGACCACGATCCGAACCATCTGCTGGACGCGAACGGTGGCCTGCCCGAGGCACAGCCGCCGTGGCCGGCGCGGGACAAACTGCGGATCACCGCCGTCCGGCCGGTGGTGACCGCACCGGAAGGGCTGCCGCTGGTCGTCGTCAAGGTCGAGACCTCCGAGCCGGGGTTGTACGGGCTGGGCTGCGCCACGTTCACCCAGCGCTACGCGGCGGTCGCGGCCGCCGTCGCCGAGCACGTCGGCCCGCTCGCGGTCGGCCGGCACCCCGCCGACATCGAGGACATCACCCGCACGGTGCACTTCTCGTCGTACTGGCGCAACGGCCCCGTGCTCAACAACGCCCTCTCCGGCCTCGACCAGGCCCTGTGGGACATCGCCGGCAAGCGCGCCGGCATGCCGGTCCACGAACTGCTCGGCGGCCGGGTCCGGGGCGGAATCGAGGTCTACACCCACGCGTCCGGCGCCGACACCGCCGAGGTCCTCGACGAGGCCGAACGGCTCATCGCCCAGGGGTACCGCAACATCCGCCTCCAGCGCAGCGAGCCCGGCCTCGGCAGCTACGGCGCCCCCGGCACCGGCGGCCACTACCCGGGCTCGCCGAACCCCGACGGCTGGGACCCGGAGCGGTACCTGCGCAACACCCCGTCGCTGTTCGAGGCGGCCCGGCAGCGGCTCGGCCGGGAGATCAACCTCATGCACGACGTCCACAGCCGGCTCACCCCGAAACAGGCGATCGTCCTGGCGCGGGCGCTGGAGCCCTACGGCCTGTCGTTCCTCGAGGACGTCATCCCGTCCGAGCACTACGACCGGCTCCCCGAGGTGCGGGCCGCCTCGCCGGTGCCGCTCGCCGTCGGTGAGCAGCTCGGCTCCGTCGTCGACGCCGCGCGGCTGATCCGCGACGGGGGCGTCGACCTCATCCGGCTGCACACCTCCGCCGTCGGCGGCCTCACGCCGACCCGCAAGCTGGCCGCGCTCGCCGAGCTGTGCGGGGTGCGGACCGCGTTCCACTCGCCGGCCGACGTGTCGCCGATCGGCGTCGCCGCCAACCTCGCCGTCGACGTGTCGAGCCCCGCGTTCGGGTTCCAGGAGTCGCACGAGTACAACGAGGCCGCCCACGAGGTGTTCCCCGGTTGCCCCGACGTGACGGCCGGCTACATGTACCCGTCGAACGAGCCCGGCTGGGGCGTCGACCTCGACGAGCGGGAAGCGGCGAAGTACCCGCCGACGAAGTTCCTCTTCGACCGCTGGGCCGCGGTCGTCCGCCGCCCCGACGGTGCCCTGGAAGCACCGTGAGGATCGTCGTCACCGGGGCGGGCGGGAACATCGGGCGGGCGGTCGTCCGGCGGCTGGCGTCGGCGGGCATGTCGGTCGTCGGGCTGTCCCTGGAGCCCGCCACGCTGCCCGTCGAGCGGCTCATCGTCGGGTCCGCGGGCGATCCCGGGACCGTGGCCGACGTGTTCGAGGGCGGGGCCGACGCCGTCGTCCACCTCGCCGCGCTGCCGTCGCCGGCGTTCGGCACGCCCCTGGAGGTGTTCGGCGGCAACACCCGCGCCACGTTCGTCGTGCTGGAGGAGGCGGCCCGCCGCGGTGTGCGGCGGGCCGTGCTCGCCAGCAGCTACGCGATGCTCGGCACGGCGTTCTCCCCGCACGACCTGCACCCGCCGTACTACCCGCTCGACGAGCAGGCGCCGCTGCAGGTCGAGGACCCGTACGCGCTGTCGAAGCAGGTCGACGAGGCCATCGGGTCGATGGTCCACCGCCGGTACGGCATGGACGTCGTCGCGATGCGCTTCCCGTTCACCGGCGACTGGGACCGGCTCGAAGAGCAGGCGAAGCGGGTGCGCGACGACGCTTCGGCCATGGCCCGCGACTCCTGGGCGTACCTCCACGTCGACGACGCCGCCGAGGCCGTCCGGCTCGCCGTCTCGCGGCCCGTCACCGGCTTCCACCCGGTGTTCCTCGCCGCCGCCGAGACCATGGCGCCGTGGCCGACCGAGGAGCTCATCCGCCGCCACCACCCGGACACCCCGATCCGCGCCCCCATTCCCGGGCGGGCCACCCCGATCGACACCACCGCGATCGAGACGCTGCTCGGCTTCCGCCCCACCCACGTGCTTCAGATCACCGCAAACGGATAGGGCGTCCGCTTCGACCGCAGCACCAGCGCGTCGAAGAACCCGTCCTTAAGATCGGTGGCATGCTGGTGCCCGAGGCCGCCGCCGCGGCGATCCGTGCCGGTGACGTCGCGACCCTGCGCCGGCTCCTGGCCGAGGACCCCGGCCTGGCCACGGCCCGGCTCGGCCCCCGCACCCTGCTGCACGTGACGACCGACTGGCCGGGCCACTTCCCGAACGGCCCTTCGACGGTCGCCGTCCTGGTCGCGGCGGGTGCCGACGTCAACGCCCGGTTCACCGGCGCGCACACCGAGACGCCGCTGCACTGGGCCGCCAGCTGCGACGACGTCGAGGTGCTCGACGCGCTGCTCGACGCCGGCGCCGACATCGACGCGCCCGGCGCGGTCATCGCCGGCGGCACCCCGCTGGACGACGCGACGGCGTTCGCACAATGGCGGGCCGCCCACCGCCTGGTCGAGCGCGGCGCCCGGACCACGCTGTGGCACGCGGCGACGCTGGGCCTGATGGACCGCCTGCGCGAGTGCCTCGCCGCCGATGTTCCGCCGGCCGAGATCACCCGGGCGTTCTGGGGCGCCTGCCACGGCGGCCGGCAGGAGGCCGCGGCGCACCTGCTCGACCGCGGCGCGGACCTCAACTGGCTCCCGCCGTGGGAGCGCCTGACCCCGCTGGACGCCGCGATCCGCAGCGGCGCCACCGACCTGGCCGGGTGGCTCCGCGCCCGGGGCGGTCGGACCGCGGTGGAGCTGCCCGGCCCGCCCTGACGTCAGTGCGTCTTGCCGTACCAGATGAAGAACACGATCACGGCGATCAGCAGCACACCCGCCGTGATGGCGGCCGCGATCTTCGCCGTGCTGTACGGGCGCTCGCCCGCCACCTCGCCCGTGCGGCCGTTGACCTGGATGTTGAAGGTCTTGCCGGCGTAGACGTAGCAGGCCAGCCACACCGGCAGCAGCATGAGCTTGAACGTCACGTCGTGGTACTCGGTGTTGACGTGGTCGACGCGCTGCTCGTCGCCGCCGATGTCGTCCCGGCAGTCGCGCTCGATGATCGGGGCCATCTTGCGCTTCGCGTTCTCCAGGCCCGTCTCCGGCTCGACGTCGTAGCGCAGCGTCTCGTGCCCCACGAGGTACTCCGGACGGTACGGCTCGGCGTCGGTCAGCGGCCACGGCTCGAGGTCGTCGAGGTGCTTCTGCGTGACCTTCGTCGTGCCCGTCACGAGCACGTCGTCGAACGCCCGCCCGACGGTGCCGCTCGCGTGGTACCAGCGCGTCTTGCGCACCTGGCGGGTCTTCGTCTCACCGTTCTCGGTGTAGGTCTCGGTCTCCCAGTAGTGCTCGCCGCGCTGGCCCTGGTAGTGGGAGATCGTGCGGGAGTCGTACGTCCAGTGCGGCAGATACGTGCTCTTCGCGGACTCGGCCTCGGTGACCTTCTTGAGCCCGTTGGGCGCGAACCACCGCGACGACGCCCACTTGCCCAGCGATTCGCGCAGCTGCCGCTTGTCGAGCGCGAACGGCAGCACCGCCTCGGGCACCACCTGGTCGCCCGCGTTGACCTCGGCGACGACGGCCGCGCCGCAGAACCGGCAGCGGTCGGAGATCGCGTCGGACTCGGTCTCCGCGCCGCAGTTCCGGCACTTGAAGACGTGCTTGGCCAGCAGTGCGACCGGCTTGCGGGGCAGGCCGGCGAACTGGGCCCAGTCGTGCTCGCGGACCTGACGCGTGGGTGCCGCCAGCTGCGTCTCGTGCCCGCAGTACGGGCAGCGCAGCACCGAGGTACCGGGCGCGAACTCGACGTTGGCGCCGCAGCCGGCGCACGGGTACTGCGTCTGTAACACCACGGCTCAGCCCTGCGGCGGGAAGGGCGGTGGGACGGCAGCGAAGAGCGGACCGAGCTCGGGCACCTGCTCGGCCGGGGTCCACTGCGCCATGCCGTTCTTCCAGACCAGCGTGCCGCGGCCGATGGCGCCCGACCGGACCTGCGCACCGAGCGTGTTGAGGTCGAACGGGCCGGCCTGCTGGCCGTTGATGCCCGCGAACCACTGGTCCTGCTGGGGCAGTGGCGGCGGTCCCGCCGGTGCCGCAGGCGGGGCCGCGGGTGCCGGCGCGGGCTGGCTGAGCGCGTTCGCCATCCGCTGCCCGGCCGCCATGCCCAGGCCCAGGCCGAAGCCCTCGCCGGCGCCGCCCTGGTTGTTCGCGGCGTCCTCCATGGCGTTGGCGGCCTGGAACTTCGTGTACGCGTCCAGGTTGCCCAGCACGCCCATCGAGGTGCGCTTGTCGAGGGCCTCCTCGACCTCCGGCGGCAGGGAGATGTTCTCGATGATGAACTTCGGGATCTGCACGCCGTAGCCGGACAGTTCCTGGGTCAGCACCCCGGCGAGCTTCTGGCCGATGAGGAGCTGCTGCGCGACGAGGTCGAGCACCGGCACCTGCGCGGTGGCCAGGGCGGGACCGAGGTGGCCGACGATGAGCTGCCGGATGAACTCCGACACCTCCTCGGTGCGGAACTGCGGATCGGTGCCGACGAGCTCGCGGAGGAGCTTCTCCGGGTCGACGACCCGCAGCGCGTACGCACCGAACGCCCGCAGCCGGACCATGCCGAACTCGGCGTCGCGCATCATGACGGGGTTCTGCGTACCCCACTTGAAGTCGGTGAACTGGCGCGTGTTGACGAAGTAGACCTCCGCCTTCCACGGCGAGTCGAACCCGTACTTCCAGCCCTTCAGCGTCGACAGGATCGGCAGGTTCTGCGTCTGCAGCGTGTAGGTGCCGGGGGTGAAGACGTCCGCGACCTGGCCCTCGTTGACGAACACGGCGGTCTGCGACTCGCGCACGATGAGCTTGGCGCCCATCTTGATCTCGTTCTGGTAACGCGGGAAGCGCCAGACGATCGTGTCGCGACTGTCATCGAGCCACTCGATGATGTCGATGAACTCGCCCTTGACCTTGTCCCACAGTCCCACGGGCTTCTCCCTCTTGCGGTTTTGCGGATCTCGCGCGTCGCCGACCTTAGCAACTGTTCCTGTACGACTGGTGATCGTGTCGGGAAGCCACCAGCTCCGCGGCGTCGGCGAGGAACCGCTGGTCGGCCGCTGCCGAGCCGGGGGAGACGTGGGCAAGGGTCGGGAAGTTGTGCACGAGCCCCGCCTCTTCCCGGTGTCGTACGGGCACGCCCGCTTCCCGCAGCCGCGCCGCGTACCGGTTGCCGCCGTCGCGGAGCGGGTCGTGCTCGACGGTGACCACCACCGCCGGCGGCAGCCCCGTGAGGTCGGCCTCCAGCGGGTTGACCGCGCCGGCCGGGGCCCACCAGGAGATCCAGTCCCGCAGCTCCGGGATGTCCAGGACGAAGCCGGTGTCCTTCTCCGCGACGCTGGGCTGGTCCAGCGTGACGTCGGCCAGCGGGCAGACGAGCAGCTGGCCGGCCAGACGACCCCGGAAGCGCAGTGCGGCCTGGATCGCCAGGAAGCCGCCGGCCGAGTCGCCGGCCACCACGACCGGCCCGTGGCCGAGGGCGTGCTCGACGACGGCGGCCACGTCGTCGACGGCGGCCGGGAACGGGTGCTCGGGGGCGCGCCGGTAGCCGACCGCGACCACGGTCCGGCCGGTGGCCGCCGCGATCCGCCGGCAGAAGGCGTCGTGGGTGTCGAGGTCGCCGACGACGAACCCGCCGCCGTGCGCGAAGACGACGGTTCCGGCCTGCTGCCGGTACGTCCGGACCGGGACACCGCCGGCGACCCCGTCGGAGACCGGCATTCCGGGGCCTGCCGGCCGTGCCGCGGCGCGGTCCCGGGAGGCCTGCCGCAGTGCCGGCACGTCCTCCCGCGTGGACCGGGTCGCCGGTCCGCCGACGAGGGAGGCGAGGTGGGCGTCGGCGAACATCAGTCGCGTCCCTGCCAGGTCGTGATGCAGGCCTCGTTGCCCTCGGCGTCGGCGAGGATCCAGAACATGGGCGCCCGGTCGGCCGACACCATGACACCACCGGCGGCGAGGGCCGCGTCGACGCGGGCCTGCGCCTGGTCGTGCGGCACGGAGATGTCGAAGTGGATCCGGTTGCGCTGCGGGCGGGGCACGTCCATCTGCTGGAACCACACCGCCGGGCCGAGCCGCAGCGGGTCGACGATCGGCGCCTGCGTCCCGCCGGTCCAGCCCGCTTCGTCCTCGTACGCGAAGATCGCCTTCCAGAACGGCCGGATCGCGGCGATGTCCAGCGCGTCGATCGCCAGCTCGAGCAACTGCGTCCCGGCGGGCGCGGGGTCCAGGTCCAGCTCGCGCAGCGAGCCGGTCAGCCGGACGGCGAGCTCGACGTCGCGCCCGGTGACGGCCGCGGCACCGAGTGTCTGCAGGGTCAGCACCACGTGGTCGTGGCGCAGGTCGAGCCACAGGTGCCCGTCGGCGTCGTCCCCGGCGACCGTCACGCATCGGGCCGCGACCTCGGCGGCCTGCCGGACCGAGCCGACGGGCACCGAGGCGCGCAGCGTGCCGAGGACGTACCGCCAGCCGAGGTCGCCGACGGCGGCGGAGATCGAGCGCAGGGTGAGGGGGTTCGTCACACCGACTACATATACAGGTCGACGCCCGTGCCGTCGGAGACGTTGGCGGCCACCTGGAGGTTGTGCTTGGTGCCCAGCAGTGCCGACAGGGTGTCGGCCTGGGCGTTGACCTGGGCCCGGCGGGTGCCCGGGTCGACCGGGGCGCCGGCGGCGGGCACGCTCCAGGTCACGGACGAGCCGATCGATCCGACGCTCATGGACGCTCCTTCGGCCGGTGCGGGGCTGGTCCTCTGCCATCGGCGCGCGACCGGCCGACCTGAGCGTTACCGGCGGGTCAGCCGCCACTGCGTCGCCACGCCGGCCACGGCCGCCAGCACGATCGCCGCGCCGTACCACAGCACCGTCGTGAGCAGGCCCAGCGGCGCGACCAGCTGGCCCGCCACGATGACCGGGACGCCGAAGGAGAGGTACGCGGCGAGGAACACCGCGGCGAACAGCCCGGCCCGCTGGTGCGCCTCGGCGAGCGGGCCGACCGCGCGCAGGGCGCCCGAGAACGTGGCGCCGAAGCCGGCGCCGCCGAAGAAGCCGCCGATCCACAGCAGCGGCAGGAGCCCAGCGGCGACGCCGGTGAGCACGATCACCGCGCCGACGAGGACCGCCACGGCGCCGAGCAGGACGACCCGCCGCGCCGCGAACCGGCCGAGGACGAACCCGGCGGCGGCCGCCGCTGTCGCCGGCAGGAACGCGGTCGCGCCGTTGAGCAGCCCGCTGTCGATGCCGAACACGTCGCGGATGATCGTCGGCGACAGGCCCATGAACAGCCCGGCGAACATCCACGACGCCAGGTGCACCGGGGCGGCGGCGAAGAACTCGCGCCGGGCGGCCGGCGGCACGGAGACCCGCGGCTTGAGGGAGTCGAGGGCGCCGGCCTGCCGCGTGACGGTCTCCGCCGAGAGGGCGGCGGTGACGGTACCGAATGCCATGATCACGGCGAGCGTGGTGAACACGATCAGGTTCGCGTGCTGGGTGAACTGGACGGCTACGCCGGTGAGCAGCGCGCCGAGGCCCAGCCCGCCCGCGGGGGCGACGGCGCCGACGATCGCGCCGAGGCGTTTGTGCCGCGGCGGGGCCAGCTCCACGAGCGCGGCGGTGAAGGCGCTGCTCGCGGCGCCGGTGGCGATGCCCTGGACGACACGGGCGGCGATCACCCAGCCGATGTCCGGCGCGAAGACGAACATGACCATCGCGACGACCTCGACGACCAGCGCGCCGACGAGCACCGGGCGGCGGCCGACGTGGTCGGACAGCGAGCCGACGACCACCAGTGACGCGAGCAGGCCGATCGCGTAGGCGGCGAAGGCGATGGTGAGCACCCACGGCGGGAAGCCCCACTCGCGCTCGAACAGCACCAGCAGCGGCGTGGGTGCGCCGGCGGCGAGGTAGAGCGAGGCGAAGGCGAACCCGGCGCCGGCGAACGCGACCCCCGGAGGCAACGTGCGCCGGCGGTGGTCGAGGGACTGGTACGGGCGGTCGAGTGTGCTGGTCGACACCGCGTGCCTCCTAAAAGCAAAACTCTTTGCGTTACGCTTCGCAGTGAAGCTACACGGGTTCCGGCCCGCTAAAGCAAAGTCCTTTGCGTTAGGAGCGTCACACTATGGCTGCCCCAGTGAGGCGTACGGGCGGGCGCAGCGCCGCGGTGCTGTCGTCGATCCGGGCCGCCGTCGAGGAACTGGTCCGCGAGCGGGGTGCGGAGCGGGTCACCATCCCGCTGGTCGCCGAGCGCGCCGGGGTCAACCCGACCAGCGTCTACCGGCGGTGGGGCGACGCGGCCACGCTGATCAACGACATCGCCACGTATCGCCTGGATCCGGACCGGCCCATCCCGGACACCGGCGACCTGCGGGCCGACCTCGTCGCCTGGGCCGGTGAGGTCGTCGAGCACTACCGCAAGCCGGTGAACGCGGCCCTGCTGCGCGGCGGCGCGGCGACGGCCGGCGAGCGGGAGTCCGACTGCCTGCGCAACCGCCGTGCCGAGGCGACGATGCTCGTGGACCGGGCCGGGCCGGGGAGCCCGGTGACGGCCGACGAAGTGATCGACGGGGTGATCGCCCCGATCGCCTACCGGGCCATCTTCCTGCCCTGGACACTCGACGAGGCGACCGCCGGGCGGCTCGTGGACCGGTTGTTGCCGACAGGCAGGTCTGCCTAGGGTGCGTATCACGCCGGGACGATCCGGCGCCGGCGAGCGATGACCCTGCCAACGTCAGTTGACCCGCATTAGCGTGGAGGGATGAGTCGTCCCCATCTGATCCCAGGACCTGACCATCCGATCACCGTGCAGCCGGCCAAGGAGCGGATCGTGGTCCGCGTCGGCGAGAAGGTCGTCGCGGACACGACCGACGCGCTCGCGCTGCAGGAGGCGAACTACCCGGTCGTCTACTACATCCCGCTCGCCGACGTCGACCGGAGCCAGCTGCAGCGGACCGACCACAGCACCTACTGCCCGTACAAGGGCGACGCGTCGTACTACAGCATCGGCGACCTCAACAACGTGGTGTGGAGCTACGAGACGCCGTATCCCGCGGTCGAGCCGATCGCCGAGCGTGTCGCGTTCTACACCGACAAGGTCGAGCTGACGGTCGTCGAGGCACAGTAACCATGTCGCGGCCCTCGGCGCGGGAGCGACTGCTGGCAGCCTCTTCTACGCCGAGGGCATGCACAAGATGGCCGGTTAGCGTGCAACGACGTTGGAACAGATCTCGTTGTGGTAGGTGTGACCCCGTCAGAGGAGCAGGACTTCACGGAGTTCGTGCAAGTCCATGGCGACCAGTTGCTGCGGTTCGCGCGGTTGCTTGTGCCGGACGCCGCCGAGGCCGAGGACGTCCTGCAGACCGCCCTGCTGCGGTTAACCAGGCACTGGTCGAGGCAGTTAGATTCCCCGGTGGCGTACGTTCGGGCGACGCTTGTGAATCTCGCGAAGGACCGTGGTCGGCGCAGCTATCTCGTCCCTGTCCCCGTGCAGGCAGACCCGGACCTGTTGACTGCCGGGCCAGATCACGCCGAGGCGATCGCGGCCCGGGCGCACCTCGACCAGATCCTTGCCGCCCTCCCGCCGAAACAGCGGGTGACGGTCGTGCTGCGCGTCATCGATGGACTCAGCGAAGCCGAGACGGCCGCGATCATGGAGTGCTCGCCAGGAACGGTCAAGAGCAACCTCGCGCGCGGACTACTGAAGATCCGCACGGCCCTGGAATCTTCCCTCGCCGCCGCAGAGGAGACGACGCGATGAACACGATCATGCACTCGCCGCACAGTCCGGCCGAGAAACTGCGCAGGCTGGCAACGGCTGCCGCGCCAACGGCACGCGCCCAGCCCGATCTGGCCCGGATTGTCCTCGACCGCGCCCACCGCCAGCGGCGCACGCGGCGGCTGGGCAAGACTGCGGCCGGCGTTGGCAGTGGTCTCGTGGTGCTGACCACGTTGGCGGCGGCTACCCTGCTCGGCCGCAGCGACTACGTCACCGTCACCCAACCGAGCACCGCCATGGAGTCCACCGTCCGCGTCGGGGAACGCGTCGTACTCAACAAGAAGTTGCCACCCGCGCGCGGGGATGTCGTCATCGTTCATCTCGCCCGCGACGGTCACACGTACGACGCCATGCTGCGAGTGGTCGCCCTCTCCGGTGACACGATCGGGTGCCCGGCCGGCCCGACCGGGCGATGCGCGACGATCGTCGTCAACGGAACGCCCGTGCCTGAGCCGTACCTCGGCGCAACAGCCACCGACCCGTTCCCCACCTCCACAGTGCCGGATCACATGATCTTCCTCCTCGGCGACAATCGCGCCGTCGCAAACGACTCTCGGTTCATCGGCCCGGTCCGATTCACCGACATCGGCGGCGTGGCGGTGCAGATCAAGGACCGCAACGGCCAGGTTCGAGCCGTTCCAGGTGCCCCGACCCACCCAGGCCCCGGCGATACGGACAACGTCGATCCTGCCGGGCAGGTCCCCCCGCCAGGGGTTTCAACGCCACGATAGGAAAACCAACGCAAAATCACAGACAGTCACGACACAATACTCGGAATACCTCAGTCGATCAGGTCCCGGACGGTCTCCGTCAGCTCGGTGAGCCGCTCGTCGGCTCGCCGGCGCTGGTGCCTGATCCATTCCTTCCCCTCGGCGGCGACGCCTTCCAGGATGTTCAGGGTGTGGGTGAGGCCGGATGCGTCCAGGGCGACCTGGGACAGGGTCTCCGGATCCTCTCCGGGTTCCAGGGTCCCGGTGCTCGATTCGGTCACCCGGACCCTGATCGGGGCGCCGTTGACCAGTGTCAGCTCGAACGTCTGCTGCTGGATCGCAACGCCGTCGATCCGCACGGCGGCGACCGCGTCGAAGCGGTAGTTCAACCGCTGTGTCGTGGTGGACGAACCGGTCGTGAAGTCCAGGTTGATGTCGACCTGGCGCACCCCGTCGTCGGTCAGCAGGAAGAGCAGGAGACGGTACCGTGAGTACCGCCACGGCCCGCTGCGAACACGCGCCTTCTTGTCGGACCGGGCGGGCGCCTCGATGAAGGCGTGCGCGATCACGTGACTCGGCCTGAGCCGATAGAGCCGCATGGCCTGGTCGACGAGGAGCTTGCGGTCGCACTCCAGCCAGGAGGCCATCTCGGCGTCGGACGGCCGGCGAGACAGCTTCTCCTTCCAGCGCTCGTACGCCTCCCATCGCGCGGTGAACTCCTGTTCCAGCTCGATCCGGTCGGCCCTTTCGCGCTGCCGTTCGCTGGCGATGCGGAACCACGTCCTGACGCCGATCACACCGCATGCCACGGCGAGGAGCACGCACACCGTTCCACGCAACGGCGCGGCGAGCACCGCGGTGGGCGTCATCCAGAGCCCCCCTGTGACGGCAGCCAGCAGCCCGCCCGCGAACAGGGCCTTTGCCGACAGCGGGGCACGGAGCTCGGCGCGGTACGCCGTCATGGTGCCGTGCTCCCATCGCTGTCGGACGTCGCCCACGAGGTAGCGGACCAGCCAGGCGATCCTTTCGGCATCGACCGGCTGCTCCCGGTAGATCTCCACCAGTTCGTCACGCAGCTGCCGCCGTATCCCGGCCGTCCGGGTCACCCAGGTTGACCGGTCGGTACCGTCGGGCACGTACCTGGCGAAGTACTTGGTGAAGAGCCCGTCGACCTGTCCGGCGAAGCCGCCGGAGGCTGCCTGGGCCCGGCGTTGCTGGGGCGGGGCGAATGCCGCGTCCTTCGCCCGCAACCGCTCCCGCCGGAAATGCAGGTCCCCTCCACCCACGATGACGGCTGCCACTCCGGCGACGGAGAGGAGGAAGGCGAGGATCGCGGGAGCCTGGCCGTGCTGGAGCAGCAGCCACCCGACGGTCCCGGCGGCTGTCACGAAGCCGGCCGCGCAGATGACCGTGCGCAGCTGTTCACGCATCGGGATCAAGGCCGGTCGGACGGCCCGGACCCGGGGCCGGGCAGGGGCCGGGTGGAAGAACATCCAGACCCGCTCCCTCCTGTCATGGGCCAGCTGCCCCGCCCTGGCACGCTCGATCGAGTGGTGCCACATGCGGTCTTCCAGGGGCCCTTCGAGCAGCACACCCAGGTGGTCGAAGATCTTGTTGCGCTGTCGCGGCCCGAGCGCTTCGACCTCCTTGACGACCAGTTCGGTGTCGGCGGTGTTGAGGGAGCTGAGCAGCCGGAGGATGGCCCGCAGGCCGGCCGTCCACTCATCGGTGCCGTTCAGGTGGGCGATGGTGTCGCAGATGGAGGAGAGCTGGTTGAGGTCCTCGGTGCCCAACTGCCGCAGGGTCCGCCCGCTCAGCAGGGCGAGCAGCTGGTGGAACCGCACCTCGTCGGTCTCGTAGCCCTGCGCCGCGGCGTCCTCGATGAGTTCCCGTGCCCTGGTCGGCATCCGGGCGTCGAGGTACCGCACGCCGATGCTGAAGCGTTCAACCGGCGGGGCGTCCGGTGCCACCTGGTAGACGGTGATGTTGCCGTGGACCGCTTGTGCCTGCACACCGACCTGGGCGTCGTCCTGCGCGACGTTGGTCGTGACGGGCGTCGTCACGACAGGCCCTTGGCCACGGCGACGATCGAGGCCACCTTCGCGGCCAGCTCCGCCACGTCCGTCACCAGACCGCTGAACCTCTTGAGCGCCACCAGCAGCGTGCGTCTGCTGCGCGCCGTGTTCTCCTCCAGGCAGTCGCTCGCGGTGTCCAGCTCCGCCTCTGCCGCGGCGTAGGTGTCCTCGTCCAGCCGGTGTTCCCGGTGCGCCCGCCTGAGAAGGTCCCGGAGTTCCACGATCGCCGCCGTGAGGTCGGCCGGCCGCTCCGGCTCGGCGCCGATCATGACGGTGCCGTGGATCTGTCCGGCCTGCACGCCGACCCGCGCGTTGCCGGTGGCGATGTTCGTGTTCGACAAGCCCATCCGCGCCTTCCCGCCCCTCTCCATCGGTTCCGGCCGGCCGGCCGTGTCGTCGGCGATCAATTCCTGGGCCAGGGCCACCGCGAACCCCGCCGCGTTCGCGGCCGCTCGTGGCTGCCAGTTCGCCCCGTCGGTGGTCGTCTTGGTGCCGTCGGCCCGGTCGCTGATGCCGCGGACGACGACCACCGGTAGCGCCCGGTTCAGATGGCCCGCCTGCGCGACGCCGGCACTCTCCATCTCGATCGCCACCGCGTCGTTGTAGTGCTGTCGAACCCATCTGGCCTGCTCGGAGACCGCGGAGTCCTGCACGACCTCACCCGCCGCGATCGGTCCGAAGTGGACCTCGGGGGTGCCGCCGTCGGGAAGACCGAGGGCCCACGCGCCGCTCCGGATCAGGTGCTGCGCGATCTGGCCGGCGCCGTGGGAGATCTCCCAGGCTCTCGGGCGGGCCTTGAGGCCGTCGTCCTCGCTCGTGCCACCGTGGTACGCGTAGACCTGCGAGGCCACCACCACGTCCCCGAGCCGGATGCTCGGCCACAGGGCGCCGGCGACACCGACGAAGAGCACCGCCGCCGGGGAGAACTCGGCGATGGCCCGCTCGGCCAGCACCGCCGCCGGATGGTTGCCCTTGCCCACCAGGCCGAGCGCGACACGACATCCGCTCGGGCCGAGGCGGCCGGTCTCGAAGCGTGTGCCGGCCGGGTGCCGGTGCAGCCGCGGATCGGTCATCCGCTCCCGGACCGCCTCGTATTCGAGATTGAGGGCCGTGAGGATCACGACGAGACTGCCGTTCATGCTTCTGCCGTCTCCTTTTCTGCCGAACTGGCCGGTCTGGTCATCGGGGGATGCAGCGTCGTGCGGGGACCGGCACGGAACAGCCGCGCGGGACGTCCGGTGTCCGTCTTCCTCGTCCGGTCGGCGGGAACGATGAAGCCCGCGACGCTCTGGACCTTGCGGTAGAAGTTCCGGGGGTCGAGCAGGACGCCCCACACCGCCTCGTAGACGTCCTGTAACTCCGAGATCGTGAACGTCGGGCCGCAGAACGCGGTGGCCAGCGCGGAGTGTTCGAGCTTGGTGCGGGCGCGCTCGACGCCGTCGGCGATGATCCGGTGATGGTCGAAGGCGAGCGGGACAGTTCCTGACAGCGCGCCCGCGGTCGGCGTCCAGCACGCGTCCGAGGCGTCGGTGCCGGCGATCGGCTCCGGTAGCCGGGGCGCGATCGCCAGATACGCCACGGAGACGACCCGTCCCCTCGGGTCGCGGCCGGGTGCGCCGTACACACCCAGTTGTTCGAGGTGCAGGTGATCGGCCTCCAGACCCGCCTCCTCGGACAGTTCGCGGCGGGCCGCCGCGAGGAGGTCCTCTTCCGAGTGGTTCAGGAAGCCGCCGGGAAGTGCCAAGGTGCCCCGGTGCGGGTCGACGCCGCGCTCCACGAGCAGCACCTGGAGGCAGGAGTCGCGCAGCGTAAGGATGACGAGGTCCACCGCGAGGAGCACTGCGGGCGGCACCCATGGATCGTCGGGCATGAATGTAGAGTAGCTTTTTGTCAATCTGACAGAAAGTGATCACGGGGAGCGGCTTTTCGCACACTCTGCGATTCAGGGCCGGCCGGTCATGGCGGCAATGCAACCCGCACCGGCTTGCGCGACGTCTACGAGAGGCTGGCGGGATGCCTGGTCGACCCGACAAATCGGGGCATCTCCCGCTCGGGGTTTTGCGAGGCGGTTTCGGGTCGGTACCGTTCGCGGACGGGGGAGGGCACAACCATGCTGAGTCGTCGCACGATGTTGACCACCGGGGTGGGGGTGGCGACCGGAGTCGCGATCGCCGCCTGCTCGGACGGCAAGTCCAAGGGCACGGGCGCCGGGGCGGCGGGTGATCCGTCCGGCGGTGCCGGTGGCGGTGGCGCGCAGCCCGCGACGGTCACCGTCACGCCGGCCGCCGACGCCAAGGACGTGCTGCCGGGCAGCCCGGTCACGGTCGCGATCGACAACGGCACCCTCGAGAGCGTCACCGTGAGCGGCGGCGGCAAGAACGTCGACGGCAAGCTCTCCGACGACAAGAAACAGTGGGCGTCCAGCGGCAACCTCGGCTACGGCCAGACGTACACCGTCACCGTCACGGGCACCGACGCGGCAGGCGCCGCCGTCAACCAGACCAGCACCTTCACCACGCTGAAGCCGACGAACACAGCGTCGATCACGTTCCAGGCCAACCCGATGGCGGCGCTCAAGAACGGCGGCACCTACGGCGTCGGCCAGCCCGTGATCGTGTACTTCAACAAGGCCGTCAAGAACAAGGACGCCGCCGAGCAGGCGATGACCGTCACCACCGAGCCCGCGGTCGAGGGCAAGTGGCACTGGGTGAGTGGCCAGAGTGCCCACTGGCGTCCGGCGAAGTACTGGGCGAAGGGCACCACGGTCAAGGTCAGCGTCAAGCTCCTCGGCGTCGACCTCGGCAACGGCCTCTACGGCGGCGGCAACTCCAGCGCCAGCTTCACCATCGGCCCGTCCCGCATCGCGATCGCCGACTCGAAGACGCACCAGATGGAGTGCTACATCGACGGCCAGATGGTGCGGCGGATCCCGGTCAGCATGGGCAAGGGCGGCGGCACGCGGACCGGCTCCAACGGCGAGAAGATCGACTTCCTGACCATGTCGGGCGTGCACGTCCTCATGACCAAGGAGCCGCTCGTCACGATGAGCTCGGCGAGCTATGGCATCACCGACAAGAACCACCCCGACTACTACGAGGAGAAGATCCGGCTGGCCTGCCGCATCTCGCTCTCCGGTGAGTACGTCCACATGGCCGACTGGAACATCCCGCAGCAGGGCAAGGCCAACACCTCGCACGGCTGCATCAACGTCGGCCCGGCCAACGCCCAGTGGTTCTACGACACGTTCGGCACCGGCGACGTCGTCGAGGTGCGCAACACCGGCAAGAACCTGCCGCTGACCGACGGACTCGGCGACTGGAACGTGCCGTTCGCGCAGTGGTGACACCCTGCGGGTAGCTCAGGCGCCTCGTGGGGCTTCGTCCTGTTCCAGGACCTGGCGGAGCCTCGCCGCGAACGCCTTGGGGCGGAACACGTGGCCGCTGTGGCCGCCGGGGAACTCGGTGACGTCCTTGCCGAGCGCCTTCGCCAGGGCCTCCACCGGCGCGGCGTGCATGTTGCCGCGGGAGTGCTCGCCGACGGCCGGGACGACGCGCGGCGGTTCCATCAACAGCGGCTCCAGGTAGAGCCGGAACCGGCGGGCGGCCGGGGCGTCGTGGGTCAGGAAGAACGTCAGGTTGGCCAGCCGGTCCGCCGACGGCCGGGGGAGCACCACGTCGTCCTCCCGGTCGTCCGGGTCGAGGCGTGTCATCGCGAGGAACCGGCGCATCGCGGCCGGCACGCCCTCGGCCGCGAACGCCGCCTCGACCTCCCGCTGCGCGGCGACGAACTCGGCCGGGTCGTCCAGCAGCTGGGTGAGGGGCGGCTCGTGGGCGACCACGGACCGTACCAACCCTGGATAGCGGGCTGCCAGATCGAGGCCGATCAGGGCGCCGATGCTGATGCCGAGCACGTCGACGGGCGCCTTGGCGTGCATGGCGAGCAGGAGTGCCAGGTCGTCGGTGTGCGACTCGATCGTCACCGGTCCTTCACCCGCGGGGCTGCGGGACAGCCCCCGGCGGTCATAGGTCAGGACGGTGAACCCGCCGCCGCTCACGAGTGCGTCGACGAGGGCCGCCGACCCGTCGGCGTCACCGTCGCCGCCCTGGACGATCACGAGCAGTCGATCCCCGTCGCCGCGTTTCGAGGTGTACATGAGCGAGACGCTAAACCATCAGACCTGATGCATCAAGTCTGTTGTATTCTGGGGCGGTGAACGGCTTGGAACTGCTCGTGCTGGCTCGCGCCCTGATGAAGATCGGCGGCGCCGCGCTGCCGTTGCCGGGCGGTGAGGACCTGCCGGCCAGCGTGCGTTCGGTGCTGGTCGACATCGCCCAGCACCCGGACAGTTCGGTCAGCGAGATCACCGCGCGGACCTGCTTCCCGCAGAGCCACGTCTCGGCGTCGATAGCCCGCCTCCAGGACAGCGGCGCGGTGATCACAACCCCTGACCCGAAAGACCGCCGCCGCACACTGGTACGCCCCAACCCGGCCGCGACCAGCAGACTGCTGGTGGTGACCGCGACCCCGATCGACGACGCCCTGGCCGCGGCCCTGGCCGACAAGTCGGCCCTCCCGGAGGTCCAGGCGGCGCTGAAAACGCTGGCCCGCCATTTGATCCCGAGACCCTGACGCCGGGTCCACGGCGACGACGGTGCCAGTCGTCCCCGACGCCGCCGGTGTGCGCGGGCTGCCTGGCCGGCACTCGCCGGCTGCGCCGTATTCCGACCGGCCAATTGCGCTGTCGGTGCGCAGTTCCGGCGAGCGTTTCATGATCACGGAACTTCTGGTGGCCCGGGACCCACTGAAACGTCCGTGATCATGGCTGATGCCGTCAGTCGGCACGGTCCCAGGGCGGCCTGGTCATGCGGCCTGGTTGGCGGGCTGGTCGGTGGGCTGGTCGGTGGGCCGGGCGGCGGCTCGGTCGTGCGGCTCGGTCGGCGGCTCGGTCGGCGGCTCGGTCGGTGGGCTGGTCGGTGGGCCGGTCGTGCGGCTCGGTCGTGCGGCTCGGTCGGTGGGCTGGTCGGTGGGCCGGGCGGCGGCTCGGTCGTGCGGCGCGGTCGGCGGGCTGGTCGGCGGGCTGATCGGCGGGCCGGTCGGTGGGCCAGGCGGCGGGCCGGGCGGCGGCTGGTTGTGCGGCCTGTCCGGTTGGCGAGGCTCGGCCCGGCGCGGTGGTCGAGCGGGCTGCCCGGCTGGGCTGGCCGGTGCGGTCGCCCGTGCTGCCTGCCTGCCTGGATGTGGTGGGTGCATGGGCTGTGCCTGCTGCTCGGCGCATGGTGACGGCGACGTGTGTCGTGTCGTTCAGGCCTGGCGTGCTGCTCGGTCGGTTCCGGGGTGGGTGCCCGGCGGGAGCGTTCCCGCCGTCGCTGCCGTGCCCGGTGCGGCTCGGGAGCCTGCCGTGCCGGGGTGGCCGGTGGGAGCAGGCCTGCTCGCGGGTGGTCACCCGAACTGGCCGGCTGTCGGACCGGACCGCATCGGCACTGCTCTCAATATTTGGACAAAGTTCGATCAGGATCGATCAGTCTGCTGGTGAATTCTCATGATCCCGAAGACTTGTGGCTGCCCGGACGGCGCGAAGTCTTCGGGATCATGGGAAAGTGGCCGCATGCACGCCTGTCGATGCACCAAGATGTCGGAAATGTCTCCATCGGCTGGGTGTATTCCAGGTGGCGACCGGAATCTATGCGCATGTCGAACTCGCCTGCCCGCTTGACGGTGCGGCCCGACGGCTGCTGCTCGGCAGCTTCCGCCGCCGGTGTCGCGGCCGGTGGCCTGGGGGCTCGTATGGCCGTCTGGCGTGTGCCGGGCCGGTGTCGTGGCCGGTGTGGCTCCAGAGCCCGTATGGCCGTTCGGGCATACGCCGGGCAGGTGTCGTGGCCGTGGCTCGGGAGTCCGCGCGGCCCTTCGGCGTGTGCCGGGTCGGTGTCGTGGCCGTGGCCCGGGAGTCCGCGCGGCCCTTCGGAGTGTGCCGGGTCGGTGTTGTGGTCGGTGTGGCTTCGGAGTTCGCTTGGCTGTTCGGCGTGTGCCGGGTCGGTGTTGTGGTCGGTGTGGCTCCCGAGCCCGTATGGCCGTTCGGGCATACGCCGGGCCGGTGTCGTGGCCGTGGACCGGGAGTCCGTGCGGCCGTTCGGCACGCACCGAGCCGGCGCCGGGTCAGGCTGTCGCCGCCAGTGTCGTGCCCCGCGGTGCGGAGGGCCGGTCGCGACGCGGAGGGCCGGTCGCGGTGTGGAGGGCCGGCCGTGGCATAGCGTGTGCCGGCGGCGGTGCCGGTCACGCGGTGATGCCGCGGCTGACGAGTTCGGCGGTCTGGGACCTGTTGCTCATGGGCCGCCGGGTGCGAATGGTCCGGGCGGTGGCGTGACGGTTTGCGGCAAGACAGCATGGCCGCGTGCGGCACCAGAGAACCGTCCGCCCCGGTGCGGGGGCGTCGCCGATACGGCGGTCGTTGCGGGCTGCCGGCGATCCGGTGCCGGTCATGGCTGACCTTGCCGGGCCATGACCGGCACCGGATCGCACACGGTGCGGCAGGGGCACCACAACGACACATCACACGGGCACGGCAAAACCCGTGGTCAGGCCGGGTGGTCGCCGCCTACAGAACGGCCTCGGCCAGGGCGTCCACTTCGGACAGTGCCGGGATCGTCGGGAAGAACATTACCTCGCGAATCCCGATCTCCTCGAACGCGCGGGTCACGGACACCGCCTGGTCGGGCTTGGTGATCCGGCTCTCCACGATCCGGTCCGCCCACTCGCCCAGGAAACCGTAGTACTTGCGCAGGGCGGTCGCCGACGCGCTGAGATCGCCGAAACCGTAGTACACCAACGCCGCCAGCCGCGGCTCGCCCTCGCGGCCGCCCTCGCGCCACGCGTGGCGGATCCGTTGCACCATCGAGGCTGCCTGGTCCGGGCCGCCGCCGCCCATCGTCCAGCCGTCCGCGAACCGCACGGTGCGGGCGATCGCCGCCTCGCTGTTGCCGCCCATGAGGATCGGGACCCGGCCCTCGCGCGCCGGGGCGGGCGCGACCGGCAGGGCGCCGCCGACCGGTTCGCCGGCCCAGACTCGCTGCAGCAGGACCAGCGTTTCGTCCATGAGTGCGCCGCGGCGGTTGAACGGCCGGTCCATCGCGGCGTAGTCGTCGGGCCGGCCGCCGATGCCGAGGCCCAGGGTGAGCCGGCCGCCGGAGATGGCGTCGAGGCCCGCGGTCGCCTTGGCCAGCCACACCGGTGGGTACATCGGGGCGAGCAGGATGTCGGTGAACAGCTTGATGCGCGTGGTCGCGCCGGCGACGGCGGCGAGCGAGGTCAGCGTGTCGTAGTTCGGGTAGACGATGCGGTCGATCGTGCCGAGTGTCGCGAACCCGCGGTCCTCGGCGCGGCGGGCCCAGGCCAGCAGATCCGGTCCGGCGATGTTGAGCGTTGTCGGAAGGCCGATGCCGATGTCCATAAGGTCGACGATACGTCGCTATGCCCCGAACTGCGTGCCGTGGTAGAAATACCGCCCCAGACCTACGGTGAAGATGAGCAGGCCGTAGAGCGCGTGCTCCACGCAGGCGGTCAGCAGGGAGCGGGTCTGCTGGAAGCGCCGGGCGAACAGCCATCCTCCGGCCAGGGTGAGCACGACGGCGAGGACGTTGCCGAAGAGGATGTGCGCGAAGCCGAAGGCGACGGCGCTCCAGCAGGCCGCCACGCGCTCGGTGCCGAACAGCGGGCCGTACCGGTGCAGCAGGAACGCCCGGAAGAGCAGCTCCTGCGGATAGACCGACACGACCGGATAGGCCACGGTGATGAGCGCCCAGAGCCCGGGGTTGTGCAGCGGGAGGTCGAACAGGTGCGCACGGTCGAACAGGAACACCCCGGCGACGGCGACCACGGCCGCCGCGGCGAAGAGCCGCAGGATCGACGGCAGCGCGGGCAGCAGCGCCGAGGCCCGCCACAGGTCGCGCCGGTCGAACGTCCGGGCCCGCCGGAAGTAGAAGGCGACCACGACGGTCAGCACCAGCAGCGCCGGGATCGGGCCGCCCGGCACACGCACGAGGGCGAAGAGCCCGACGAGGACGAAGAAGACCAGTCCGAACTCGACCGCCAGCCATGATCGCGACACCATCCGGGTGACCATGCCACCCGCAGGTGACACGCGGCCCCTACTCTCGTAACCGATGCGCATCGCGAGCTACAACGTCGAGAACCTCTTCAACCGCGCGAAGATCTTCGACCAGCGCACATGGGCCGCCGGCCGGCCGGTCCTCGAAGCCTTCGAGCGGGTGTGTGAGCTGCTCGAGGAGCCGGTCTACACGCCGGAGGTCCAGCACGACGTCCTCCGCGAGCTGGGCCGGCTCGGGCTGCGCAACAGCGACACGGCGAAGTTCGCCCGGCTGCGGCAGAACCGCGGGCGGCTCGTCACGCGGCGCCGCGACGGCCGGGTCGAGATCGTCGCCGGGGGCCGGTCCGACTGGATCGGCTGGGTCGAGCTGACGACCGACCGGGTGGACGAGCTGGCCCTGCTCAACACCGCGCGGGTGATCCTCGACGTGCGCGCCGACATCCTCGGCGTGATCGAGGCGGAGAGCCGGCTCGCGCTGCGGCGCTTCGCCGAGGGCGGGCTCGGGGGGTTGTACCCCCACATCATGGTCGTCGACGGCAACGACGAGCGTGGCATCGACGTCGGGGTCATGTCCACGGTGGACTATCCGCTGATCGGTCAGCGGACCCACGTCGACGACACCGACGAGCGCGGCCGGATCTTCAGTCGCGACTGCCCGGAGTACCACTTCCGGATCCCCGGCGGCGGTGACCTCGTCGTGCTCGTCAACCATCTCAAGAGCAAGGGGTACGGCGGGAAGGTCGCCTCCGACGCGGCGCGGCGGCGGCAGGCGGCCCGCGTGGCCGAGATCTACCGCAGCCGGTCCACCCCGCTGGTCGCGGTCGTCGGCGACCTCAACGACACCCCGGACAGCGAGCCGCTCGCGCCGCTGCTGCGCGCGACCGACCTGCGGGACATCGCCACGCATCCGGGCTTCGACGACGGCGGGCGGCCCGGCACGTACGGCTCCTGCACCGCCCGCAACAAGCTCGACTACGTCCTGCTGTCACCGGCGCTGTTCGCGGCGGCGACCGGCGGCGGCATTCTGCGCAAGGGCGTGTGGGGCGGCCGCCGCGGCGTGCTGTGGCCGATCTATGACACGATGACCCGGCCGGTGCACGCGGGCTCGGACCACGCCGCCATCTATGCGGACATCAATCTGGACAAACTCTGATCCGCCCGATCGGGCGACCAACAGCCGGTGAAATGCGCACGAACATCGCGCTGTGGGTAGCGGATCGATAGCTGCGCGTGACAATCTTGGAGCCATAAGTATCAATGGGGTCGGAAGCTGCGGTTGAAGGAGGGAGGCGATGACCGCGACTGCCGCTGCGACGAGCCTTGCCTCCGGTGAGCCCCCGATCAACTTCGCCGCGCACCAGCTGCGGGCGGGCAACCTCGCGGGCGCCCGTGACGACTTCGAGCAGATGCTCGCCATGCTGCTCGCCGCGATCTACCCCGGTGCCCGTGCGATCACCGCCAACCCCGGCGACTGGGGCATCGACATCCTGCTCGGGGAGCTGTCCGGGCTCGTTGTCGTCTGGCAGTCGAAGTACTTCTGGCCGGCCGTCACCCGCTCGTCCCAGGGGCAGATCCGCGAGTCGTTCGACTCCGCGGTCAACGCCGCGGCCCGCCACGGCTACCGGCTCGGCCAGTGGATTCTCTGCGTCCCGGCGAGCATGGACGCGCAGACCGCGCAGTGGTGGGACAACTGGCGGGCCCGCCGGCAGCGGGAGACCGGGATCACCATCGAGCTGTGGCACGAGAACGTGCTGCGCAACCTGCTCGTCAAGCCCGACTGTGCGCACGTCCGGCGGCACTTCTACGACCCGTATTCGCCGGTGCCGCCGCAGCGGGCGCCGGTGCGGGAGCCGGCGCCGCAGGACGAGACCGACCTGGACGGTGCGTTGTTCGTGCGGCAGCTGCGCGCGGCCGGGCATATCGAGGTCGGCGCGGCCAAGCGGGAGTTCTTCAACGCCGAGCTGCTGGCGCGGGAGATCCGCGACAAGCGGGTGCCCGGGGAGGTGGCGGCGCTCAGCGAGGCCGACGGCGTCGTGCACGGCATCTGGGAGGCCCGGTTCAACGCGATGGCCTTCGTCGAGGATCCACGGCTGCCGGGCCTGCACGCCGACGTCATGCGGGAGATCCGCGAGTCCGGCGCGTTCCCGGCGCAGCTGCGGGCGGGTCCGGTGCACCGGTGCGGGCTGATGCACCGGGTCGTGGAGGACCGGCGGGCCGGCTGGGTCCGGCACTGGAGGGACGTCGCATGAGCGGTCCGGAGCGGAGCGGAGGGCGCATGAGCGGTCCGGAGCGTAGCGGAGGGGCCGCTCACATGGGCTCAGGGTGGAGCTCAGGCGGCCGGAGCGGAGCGGAGGGCGCATGAGCATCGCCCCGGACGATGTTTCGGTCTTCCGGCAGGCGCGCCTGCTCCTGCTGCTCGCGACCGTGAAAGAGCCCCTCGACGCCGAACGTCTCGGCATCTACGACTTCCTGGCGGAGCACCCGCTGCTGCTGGCGCGTGCGGACGACGACCCCGACCGCACGCCGCTGCGGCTGGCGGGCTTCGACGACCGCAACGTCGCCTACGCCAGCCCCGCCCAGCGGTACGCCACCGCGCAGCTGCACCTCGGCCGCGACGTGGCGGCGCTCGTCGGGCGCGGGCTGGTCCGGGCGGCGGCCACCGGGCGGGTGACCTACCGGCTGACCACGGAGGGCGCGGCCGTGGCCGACCGATTCACCGCAATGTATGCTCACTCATACATCACAGCGGCGCGCATCGTCATCCGCCGGCTGCGGCGGATGAGCGGGCGTAAGCTTCGTGAGGGCTTGCGGCAGTGGCTCCTTCCGGCTCCTTCTCCCGTCCTGAGGGACCTGACATGATCGGCTCGCGGGCACACGGCATCCGGCTCAGGCGACTGCGCCTCCACAGCGGCGACCGGACCTACGACGTCGACTTCCGGTCCCCCGACGACTCGCCCCGCCCGCTGTCGGTGCTCGCCGGCGCGTTCAGCACCGGCAAGACCACGATCCTGGAGTTCGTCGACTACTGCCTCGGCGCGAGCGACCATCCCCGCCACCCCGAGATCATGCCGAAGGTGCGGGCCGCGACGCTCGAGGTGGAGCTGTCCGGCTCGCCGTACCTCATCGAGCGCACCGTCGGCGAGCCGTCGATGTACGCCTACGTGCGCGCCGGGCGCCTCGACGAGCCCGGCGCCACCCCGCCCGTGCGCCGGCCGCTGCGCCCCGCCGGCGACCCGGAGAGCCTGTCCAGCATGCTGCTGTCGCACTGCAAGCTGCAGGGCGTTCGGCTGTCGCAGGAGACCGAGGACCCGCTGAGCTTCCGCGACCTCATGTGGCTGTGTTTCCTGCCCAACGAGCGCCTCGACGACAAGGACCTGCTGTTCGAGAGCGTGCCGATGAAGCATCTCAAGCTCCGGCAGGTCGTCGACGTCGTCTTCGACGTCCATGACGACCACTCGGTCGAGATCGGCCGCCGCATCCGCACGCTCGAGGCGGAGCTGGCCGGGGCCCGCACCGCGTACCGGGCCGCCGAGCAGCTCGTCGACGAGCAGCACGTCGGCGGCCGCGCCGACCTGGAGGCCCTGCACCGCACCGCGAAGGACGAGCTCGCCGCGTGCGCCCAGGCGCTGGCCGCACTCGACGCGCAGACCCGCGCCGACACCACGTTTGCCGAGGAACTGCGCGAGCGGCACCGGACGGCGGCGCGGGAGGCCCGGCGGACCGCCGCCGACCTGCGCGACCGCGAGACGCAGCTGCAGCGGATGGTCGCGCTGCGCGGCAGCTACGCCGACGACGTGAGCAAGTGGACGATGCTCGCCGAGGCCGACCGGCTGTTCGAGCCCGTGCGCGCTTCGGCCTGCCCGTCGTGCCTGACCCCGCTCGCCGGCGACGAGGAGACCTGCCCCGCCTGCCGGCTCCCGGTCGGGCCCGGCGGCGAGATCGACGTCTCCGGTGAGCTGCGCTCGGCCCGCACCCGGCTCGCCGAGCTCACCCGCTACCTCGAGGAGCTGGAGCAGGAGACGCCCGGATTGCGGATCGCGGCCGAGCGCGCCCAGGAGGCCGAGGCGCGCGCCGCCGCGGAGGTCGACGCGGCGACGGCCCATGCGGTCACGCCCTACCTCGCGCAGCGCGACGCCCTGGCCCGCCGCCGCGAGGAGGCCGCCGCGACCCTCCAGCGGGCGACCGGCGGGTTACGGCTCATCCAGAGCCTGGAACGGCGAGCCGCCGGCATCCTGCAGCAGATGGACCAGATCGCCGCGCACCGCGAGGAGCTCGCCGCCGCCGGCGCGCAGGCCCGCCGGGCGCACCGGTCCGCCGTGGTGCGCCGGGTGGGGGAGCGTTACCGGCAGATCCTCCACGCGTGGCGGTACCCGAAGCTCGCCGACGCCTACCTCGCCGAGGATCTGACGCCGTACATGCGCGGCGAGCCCTACACCGCGGCGTCCTCCGGCGGCCGCACCCTCATCGCCCTCGCCTGGCAGCTCGCGCTCTTCGAGATCGCCTGGGAGAGCCGCTCCTCGCACCCCGGCTTCCTGCTGCTCGACAGCCCGCAGAAGAACCTCGGCGTCGCCGGTGACCTCGCCGACAGCGCCACGATCGAGCGGATCTACCGGCACCTGGAGGAGTGGCTGGCCGGCCGTGGCGTCGGCGCGCAGATCGTCGTCGCCGACAACGCCCCGCCACCGACCGCGGCCGACGACGTCATCGTCCGGTTCACCCGCCGGCCCGACCAGCCGCCCTACGGCCTCATCGACGACGAGACAGGCTGAACCCGCGCGCCGGCGCGTTGTCCACATAGGTGGCGGCGTATTTCGGCGCGCTGCCGGTCAACCGGAATCCGGGGATCTCGGCGGTACGGGCCGTGCCCGCGCCGTCGACGTGGTCGACCAGCAGCGTCCAGGCGTACGTCGCCCTGCGGGCCGTGAACCCGACGGTGACGGTGCTCCGCTCGCCGCGGCGCAGTTCGAGGCGCCGCGTCGCGAAGTAGTCGGCGCCGGTGTCGTCGGTGAGGGCCGGCGTTGTGTCGTCGAGGTCGCACGTCACCCGTACCGTGGCCGGATCCGCGGCGGCGGGGACGATCGCGGTGCCGGCCAGGACCTCGGCGGTCCGCTCCAGGCGGACGCGGACGCCGGTGACCCGCACCGCCGGCTCGGCGTTGCCGGTGAACACCAGTGTGACGGTGAGCCGGTCCCGCGCCGAGCCCCCGGCCCGGTCCAGGAACGCGGGCCAGTCGGCGGTGGTCCGCGGGCCGGCGCGCAGCACCGAGGCGTCCGGGCCGCCGGTGAGCGGGTCGTGCAGCGCGAACCCGTTGACGCTCGCGGGGCTGTAGTCGGCGATGGCCTCGGCGGTGAGCGCCGGTCCGGCCGTCGCCGCGGCACCGGGCCGGGGCAGCGAGCCGTGCCGGGTGTCCGGGGTGCCGCGGTGGCCGGCGGCGAGGAGCCCGGCCGTGATCGCGGCGGCGGCCGCGACCGCACCGCCGACCCAGGCCGTCGCCCGGCGGCCGGTCACCGGATGCCCCTCGCCACCAGCCGGGCCACCGTCCGGGCGGTAGCCGGCGTGCCGGTCGTCTCGATCGAGACGATCCGCCGGCCGATCCGCATGACGATCGTCGTCACCGTCGTGCCGCGGCCGGACCGCTCGGTCCGGACGGCGGCGTCGGCGCCCGGCACGTCCACCGGCCGCCGGTCGCCGGTGATCGCGGTGAACCGCCGGCGGGCGCCGAGGTCGTCGTCGGCCGCCCAGAGGATCGAGACGGTGACCGCCGGCCCCTGGGACGCGGAGAAGTGGCACTCGGCACGGGCGGGCCCGGCCGGCGCGGTGACGTCGGCCCGTGTCGTGCCGGCGTCGCGGGCGCTCCGGTCGTCGCGGCCGGTGGGGACACGCAGGGTCGCCAGGTCGGTGTCGGTGAGTGCCGCGCAGGCGTCCGGCCAGTCCGCCGCGCCGAGGAACGCCGGCGGGCCACCCGCCCGCGTGACCGGGTGGTGCCAGGCCAGGCGGTCGTCGGCCTCGATCAGCAGCCGGCCGGCGGAGGTCGCGAGCAGCGCCGGGCCCGGCAGTTCGGTCGCGAGTCCCGGCCGGGCGCCGCCGGTGACGTCGAGCGGGTGCACGACGAGGAACGGCACCGGCCTCGGCGCCGGGCCGACGGCGAACAGCTGACCGTCTCGGCGCAGCAGGTACCGTGCCTGGATCTTGGCCCGCCAGCGGACCGTGCCGTCGGCCAGGCCGATCGCCTCGACCGCGCCGTCGTCGGGGTCCTCCGCGCGACCGGAGTGCGCGACGACCGCGACGCCCTCCTCGACAAGCACGTCGCAGAGGCCGGTGCAGCCGTCGGACGGCCGGTCGGCGAGGAGCCGCCCGTCCGGTCCGAACAGCCGGAACGTGCGGCTGTCCCGCACGATCGTCGCGCCGTCGCGGACGAGCAGCCCCGGCCCGTCTCCCGGCGGCTCGACGGGGTCGACCCGCTGCAGCACGGTCTCGGCCCGCAGCCGCCCGTCGGTCGCGTCGCGGACCTGGAGCGTGAGCCGGTCGCCGCAGCGCAGTTCGACGGCGACGGTCGTCCGGTCCCCGGCGACCCGGGCGACCTCACAGCCGTCGGGCAGGGTGACGGTCCACATGCTGGTGCCGGTCGCCGCGCTGAGCGCCGTCAGCCGCGCCCGCGCCGCACCGGGAATGGTCAGGAGCACCGCCGGGCCGGCCGCCGTCGCCTCGGTGCGCGGGGCGAGGCCGGTGCGCCAGCGGACCTCGCCGTCCTCGGTCGCCAGGGCGAACAGGACCCCGCCGTCGGCGGTGGAGCCGTTGACGAGGACGCTCCCGGCGGACAGGTCCGGCTGCGACCAGAGCACCGTCGCGTATGAGCCGGCGGTGTTCAGCGCACGCCGCCACCGCCGCGTGCCGTCGCGCCCGTCGACCCCGGTGACCTCGCGGAAGTCCTTCGCCTGGGTGACCAGGACGTCGGCGCCGGGGTCGTAGCCGACGACCGTGCCGTGTTCTTTCACGAGCTCCGTCCGGAGCACGGCGTCGCGGACCAGGAGCGCGCTGCCCGGCAGGTCCGCGGCCGCGGGTGGCGCCGGTGTCGCCGGCGGGGCCGGCAGTGATCGCGGGACACTGCCGGTGAGCAGTGCGGACGGCACGAGTAGCCCCGCGGCGGCGTACGCGGCGGACCGCCTCAACGATGCCTCCCGTGCCTCTCAAGGGTTCAGCAATCGAAACGACGGGATGAATCGGGCGTATCGGACGAAAACCTCATTCAGCCATTCGGGCTTGCTGGGCCCGGGCGGCGGCGGCCATCTTCGCGGCGTCGTGGTCCGGGCACACCCCCTCGAAGATGATCGCCGAGCCGGCGCGCGGGCCCATCGGGCAAGATTGGGCACATGGGTTCCTATCGCGCGACAGGCGAGTACCGGCGGGACTCGCGGTACATCACCACCCGCATCACCGCCGACGGGCAGGACGGCTATCCGGTGGCGCCCGGGCGGTACCGGCTGGTGGTGAGCCGGGCCTGCCCGTGGGCCAGCCGCGCGATCATCGTGCGGCGGCTGCTCGGCCTGGAGGACGTCCTGTCGATGGGCGTCTGCGGGCCGACGCACGACCAGCGCAGCTGGACCTTCGACCTCGACCCGGACGGCCGTGACCCGGTGCTCAAGATCGAGCGGTTGCAGGAGGCGTACTTCGCCCGCTTCCCCGGCTACGAGCGCGGCATCACCGTCCCCGCCGTCGTCGAGGTGACCACCGGCCAGGTCGTGACCAACGACTACGCACAGCTGACGCTCGACCTGTCGACGGAGTGGACGCGGTACCACCGCCAGGGCGCCCCGCAGCTCTACCCGGAGCACCTGCGCGAGGAGATCGACGCGGTGAACGAGGTGGTCTACAAGGACGTCAACAACGGGGTGTACCGCTGTGGCTTCGCCGGCAGCCAGGACGCCTACGACGAGGCGTTCCGCCGCCTGTTCTCCCGCCTCGATTGGCTCTCCGAGCGCCTTTCGAGCCGGCGGTACCTCGTGGGAGACGCGATCACCGAGGCCGACGTCCGGCTGTTCACCACCCTGGTCCGCTTCGACGCGGTGTACCACGGCCACTTCAAGTGCAACCTGCGCAAGCTCACCGAGATGCCGGTCCTGTGGGACTACGCCCGGGACCTGTTCCAGACGCCGGGCTTCGGCGACACGGTGAACTTCGACCACATCAAGCGGCACTATTACGAGGTGCACAAGGACCTCAACCCGTCCGGCGTCGTGCCGCTGGGCCCGGACCTGTCCAACTGGCAGCTCCCGCACGACCGCGCCGCGCTCGGCGGCTCCCCGTTCGGCGAGGGCACCCCGCCGGCCGCACCGGTCGACTGACTACCCTCCCGCCATGGACAACGTCACGGTCGTCACCGGGGGAAGCCGCGGGATCGGGGCCGCCGTCAGTCTGCGGCTGGCACACGACGGGCATCGCGTCGCGGTCGGCTACCAGCGGGCGGCCGAGGCCGCGCACGACATTGTCGGCGCCATCCGCTCCGGCGGCGGGCAGGCCGTCGCCGTCCGCGTCGACACCACCGTGGAGGAGGACGTCGTCGCCCTCTTCGACACCGCGGCCGCCGAGCTCGGGCCGGTCACCGGGCTGGTCAACAACGCCGGGATCACCTCGCCGCTCAGCCGGCTGGCGGACCTGCGGACCGAGGACCTGCGGCGGGTCGTCGACGTCAACGTCGTCGGCGCGTTTCTGTGCGCTCGGCAGGCCGCCCGTACGATGACCGAGGGCGGCGCCATCGTCAACGTCTCGTCGGGGGCCGCCACGCTGGGCAGCCCCCGCGAGTACATCCACTACGCCGCCAGCAAGGCCGCGCTCGACGCGCTGACGATCGGCCTCGCCAGGGAGTTGGCGGCCGAGGGCATCCGCGTCAACGGTGTCGCGCCCGGCTTCATCGACACCGACATCCATCTGCGCTCCGGCGACCCGGACCGGGCGGAGCACGTGGTGGGGCGCATCCCGCTGGGGCGTCTCGGCACGCCGGACGAGATCGCGGAGGCCGTCGCGTGGCTGCTCAGCCCCGCTTCGTCGTACGCCACCGGCACGACGATCCGGGTGACCGGCGGCATGTAGGTCCGGTTCAGGCCAGGCAGGCCTCGACGGCGTCGTACAGCGCGTTGCCGCGGTCGTGGTCGGCGAGCCGCCTGGTCACGTATGCCATCCAGTATCCGGTGCGCTCGTCGCCGCCCGCCGAGGAGCCGCCGATGCCGCCCATGCCGACCCAGGTGCCGTCGCGGCGCCAGCCCAGCGTCCACACGGCGCCCTCCTCCAGCAGCAGGTCGTAGCCGTCGACCTGCGGGGCCAGCGCCTCGGCCAGCAGGTCGGCCGGGAGCAGCTCAGGCAGCTTGGCGTAGAGCGCGGCGAGGCCGCGGGCGGTGGCGTGGCCGTTGACCGCCGGCATCTCACCGGTGCGCCACGCGGCGCCGTTGAGCACGTCGACGTCGAGCAGCCCGGCCGGATTGCCGAGCGCTCGCGCCCAGAGGTCGCCGTGGCCGTGGACGGACTGCTCGGGCCAGTCGGGGGAGCCGTGCTCAACCTCGGCGCACCGCCGGAGGTCCACCTCGGACAGTCCGAAGTGGACGTCGACGCCGAAGGACCGCACGACCTCGCCGATCGTCTCGCCCGTGCTGCCGCGGAGGATGGCGCCGAGGATGTTCCCGTAGGTGAGGGCGTGCTCACCGACGGCGGTGCCAGGCTCCCATTCGAGCGGCGTGGCGGCGATGGCGGCGGTGAACCGCTCCCAGTCCAGCGCCTCGGCGGGGGTGAGCGGCTCCGCGACCGCGGGCAGCCCGGCCTGGTGCGCGAGGGCGTGCCGGACGGTCGTCGCCGGGTGGGGGAACGCTTTCCAGTACCGGACGATGGGGTCGTCGAGCGCGATGGCGCCACCGGCGACCCTGGTCAGCACCGCCGTCGCGGCAATCGGTTTGCTCGTCGAGAAGACGGTGGTCAGCGTGTCCGGCTCCCACGGCCGGGTCCGTGCGGCGTCGGCCCAGCCACCCCAGAGGTCGACCACCAGCCGGCCGTCCACATAGGCGGCAACGGAGGCGCCGGTCTCCGCGCCGCTGTCGAGCTGCGCGCGAAACGCGTCAGCGACACGCTCAAAACCGTCGGCGACCGTGCCGCCCATGGGGGTCCGCATCGGGCCACTGTAGCGACCATCATGCGACGTGACCTCGGATTATGGCTGCGTTCTCCGGCCGGCCCGCGACCCTTGGGCGTGGTACGTCCCGTCGCGGGTCTTCGTCCCGTCGCGGGTCCTCGTCGCCGGTGTCGGCGCGATCGGCTGGCCGGCCGCGCTGCTCGGCGTGCAGCGTGGCCTCGGCGTCCACGCGCTCGACCGCGTCACCTCCTCTTCCGCACCGTTCCGCGGGTGATCACTGAGACGTTGGACGGCTGGAGCGCGTCGGTCCTGGTGCCGAGCACGTCCTGCTGCGTCGTGTGCTCGACCGTCATCGGCGCGAGCAGCTGCCGCGTGTCGCCGGGCGACAGGAACGTCAGCCACGGCTCGCCGTGCTCGGCGTTGACCGGCCCGACCGCGTCGACATACGCCTGCGCGGCGGCGTCGCGCAACTCCGCCGGCAGCATGTGGTCGAAGACCACCTCGCTGCCGTCGGCGAGTCCGTTGAGCACCCCGACGGTGTGCTCAACGGCCTCCCTGGTCAGATACATCGTCACTCCCAGCCAGCTCACCACGGCGGGCTGCCCGACGTCGAAGCCGTGCTCGACCAGCCGCTCGATCAGGTCGTCGCGCTCGAAGTCGACCGGCACGTAGATCGCGCGCTTCTCGATGCCCGCCTTGCGCAGGCTCGCCCGCTTCGACTCCTGCGTCGCCGGCTGGTCGACCTCGAACACGGTCGGCGCCGCCGTCCCGGCGCTGTCGGCCGCGTCCGCGCCGCCGAGGTCAGCGCGATATGCGAACGTGTCCAGGCCCGCGCCGAGCACCACGTATTGCCGGTGGCCCGACGCTCGCAGGACATCCTCCGCGTATCGGCTGCGGCACACCACCTGCGCCCGGGCACCCGCCAACACCGGGTGTCCGCCGTGCACACGGTGGTATTGCAGCAACTCCTCAGCCTGATCCCCGAGCAGTTTGACCGCCAAGGGGTCCGAGAAGACGTGCGGCGCTTCGTCGACGATCAGGTGGGCGGCACGCGCAGCGGCGGCCATCAGTGCGGTTCGGCTTGTCATGCCGGCAACGCTAGGTCGACTATTCGGACATCATATCACAAAGGTCTATATTTATCCAGCGCTGGTCGGGTTTGGTTGACCGACCGTATGAACGATGTCGTGCGTGGCATGTGATCTCCCCGTGGGTTGTATCGTCAACCGGCCGACCTGACCGGGCAATAGAGGTGGGTGACGCCGGTCCCGGCGATGATGCGGGGGTCTCCCAACTCGACCGGTGTGCTCTTGAGGTTGGCGAACCACGGAATGCCTTCGCCGAGCAGGACCGGAACGAGCGCCACGCGGATCTCGTCGAGCAGGCCCAGGTCGAGACACTGCTGGGCGACGGTGGTGCCCCCGATGCCCACCCATTTTCGATCCCCTGCGATTGCCTTCGCAACCTCGATCGCGCGTCCGACACCCTCCGTGACGAACGTGAACGGAGCGTCATCGTGGGGCCAGTCATCCGGTACCGTATGCGTCACCACGATCACGGGGACACCCATCGGATGCCTGCCGCTCCAGCCGTCGGTCAGGTCGAACAGCCGCCGCCCGACGACCAGCGCGCCCAGATGCTCGAACGCCTCGCGCAGGTGCGGGGCGCTCGCCTCGGACACCTGAAACGTGAGCCGGTCGGCCTTGGACGGGATGGCGACGGGCCCGTTGAAGTACCACCCGAACAGGTGCTCCACACCGTCGTGCGGGTCGGCGACGAAGCCGTCGAGGGACATCGTCATGTCGGCGATCACCTTGGTCATCACTGGGCTCCCTTCGTGGTGGTCGCCTGGTGTAACGCCCCCGGCGGGGCAGACTCATCGGTGTGCGCCCAGCTTTTGTGCTCCACGAGCACCGCCGTCCCACGCGCCACTTCGACCTGCGGCTGGAGGAGAACGGTGTGCTGCGGTCATGGGCGGTGCCGCGCGGCCTGCCGGACGATCCGGCCCGCAACCGGCTCGCCGTCGCGGTCGCGGACCATGCACTCGAGCACCTGCGCTACGAGGACGAGGACAAGTCGATCGCCGACATCGGGTGGTGGGAGGAGCACGACCGGACCCCGAAACGGATCGTCTTCACGTTGCACGGCAGGGGAGCGCCGCGACGGTACGCGTTGATCGACACCGGCGGCGACTGGCTCCTCCACCTGATGAAGGAACAGCCCTGACGCCCTACTGATACGTGCGTCGACCCGGTCTCGCGGCCTCCTGGAGCAGTGCCAGGCGGACCGCGCCGGCGACCACGACGGCCAGCGAGACGCGCCACACCACCACGCCGAACTCGACCGACGTGATGTGGCCGCCCCCGAAGCGCCCCTGCACGCCGGCGAGCCCGGGGAAGCTCGCGGTCAGCAGGAGCAGCGCGATGCCGGCCGTCGCCGGCGCGAGCCAGATCCGCCGCGGCCGCTCGAACGTCGCCCATGCGGTCCCGGCCACGAGGACCGTGCCCGTGACGATGACCATCGCGACCAGCAGGGTGACCGGCCGGTGACCGTCGAGCCGGCTGGCGGCGTGGATGCCCCACCCGGTCCACTCCTCACCGCCGCGGGCGAGCAGCGCCTCGTATGTCACCGGGGACGCGTCGGACCGCACCGTGATCGTGTTGTCCTCGCTGGCCCACGGCAACGCCAGCGCCAGCAGCGCGGCGATGCCCCCGACGAGGGCCACGACCCGGGCGCCGAGGCCGGCTGGGGTGGGTCCGGCGTCCTTCGGTGCGGTCATGCCCGTAGACCGTAGTGGACATCACACGGGGGTCGGTGGTCGGGTTTTCGACCCGCCGGTAACAGCCGATCACCGGCCGAAGGCCGGGGGTCTTCGTTGCGCGCCTGCGCCGGGCCGCCGGCCGCGCGTGGTCGTCCGGGCCGCGTCGTCCTCGGCGCCCTTGTCGGATTGCTTCTTGCGGTGTCCGCCCGTCTGCCGGTAGCCGGGGTGCACGCCCGGCGTCAGCCCCTGCTGGTCGGCGATGCGCTGCAGCAGCCCGGCGAGCTGCGACCGCTCGTCGGGGTCGAGCGCGGCGCAGATGTCGTCGTCGTGCGCGGCGGCGATCGACCGCATCTCCGTCATCACCTGCTCGCCGTCGACGGTGAGGTGCAGTGCATGGTGCCGGCGGTCGGTCTCGCCCGGCCGGCGCTCGACGAGTCCTTTGTGGTCGAGGTTGTCCACCAGTGCGACGACCCGGCTCGGCACGACCCCGAGGTCCACGGCGACCGACTGCTGACTGCGCCCGGGCCGGCCGGCGATCATGCGCAACAGGCCCACCTCGGGCGGGGTCAGCCCGAGTGCCTGCACCCGCTGGGAGAACCGCTCGGTCGCGTGCGCGCCGAGCTGGGCCAGCAGGAACGCCGTCCCCCTCGGGACGGCTTGCCGACGTGACGTCATGTGGCTATGGTACATCCCGATGAACGATTCACCTGACTGAACTATTCTGCTCAAAGAAGGGAGTGCGCGGATGCGGGCGGAGGTGCTCGACGAGCTGGCGAGCTGAGACCCTGAGATCATCCCGTGGGGGAGTTTCCCCGATGTGCAACCCGATGCGCTGCGGGCAGTCTGAGGTCACGGGGCCAACGACGGGGGGACGGCGGCGTAAGGGGGCACGGGGGGCGCCGCCGTCGTCGGGGGCCGTGTGCCATCAGGCAGGTCGACCCGCAAGGGATCGGCGCGGGACTCGCGGAGGAGCCCCGATGGACCTGCGACCGGAGCGCCGCATGGCGTCGCGGTGAGCCGGTGGGCGCGCGCCGTAGGCTGGCCACTGTGAAGACCTTCCCACTGGGCAAGCGCGCCGTGCACCGGGTCGGGTTCGGGGCCATGCAGCTGCCGGGCCGGGGTGCGTTCGGGCCACCACGCGATCGGGCCGAGGCCCTCGCCGTGGTGCGGCGGGCCGTGGAGCTGGGTGTCGACCACGTCGACACCGCCCAGTACTACGGGCCGGCCGTCGCCAACGAGGTGTTGCGCAGTGCGTTGTACCCGTATCCCGAGCAGTTGGTGCTGGTCACCAAGGTCGGGGCGGCCAGGGACGAGCAAGGGGCGTGGATTCCGGCCCAGCGGCCCGAGCAGCTGCGGCAAGGCGTGCTCGACAACCTTCGGGCGCTCAAGGTCGACCGGCTCGACGTGGTCAACCTGCGGCTCGCCCAGAAGGGCGGAGCCGCGGCGTTGCTCGACGAGCAGCTCGACGCCATGGTGGCCATGCGGGACGAAGGGCTCATCGCTGATATCGGGCTCAGCAACGTCGACCTCGACCAGTTGCGCCGCGCGCTCGAGCGGACCGAGATCGTGTGTGTGCAGAACCCCTACAACCTTGTCGACCGGGGTTCGGCGGCGGTGCTGCACGAGTGCACCGGGCGGGGGATCGCCTTCGTGCCGTTCTTCCCGCTGGGTGCCTCGTTCGGGCGGGCGCGGGTCCTCGGCCACCCGAAGGTGAAGGCGGTCGCCGAGCGGCTCGACGTCACCCCGGCGCAGGTCGCCCTCGCCTGGCTGCTCGCCACCGCGCCAAACACGCTGCTCATCCCGGGCACCGCGTCGCTGGAGCACCTCGAGGAGAACATGGGGGCCGGGCACATCCGGCTCGACGACGAGGCCCTGGCCGTCCTGGACGGTCTGGCCACGGACGGAGCCGAAGCGGCGCGCGCGACCCGAGCAGGCGTGGCCGAGGACGGGGACGCCGAGGACGGAGACGGCGACGCATGAAAAAGCGCAAGGTCGCCAACCTGCTCGCTCTCGCGGTGCTCGCCTACCTGAGCCGTGCGGCCATGCACCCGTATGAGTTGAGCAAGCTGCTGCGCACCAACGGCGACGCGCGCAGCATCAAGTTCACCCACGGCTCGCTGTACATGGTGGTCCAGCAGCTGACGAAGGCCGGTTTTGTCGCCGAGCAGGAGACCAGCCGGGAAGGGCAGCGGCCGGAACGCACCGTGTTCGGCATCACCGACGCCGGGCGGGCGGAGCTCCACGACTGGCTGCGTGAGCTCGTCCAGCAGCCGCAGCACGAGTACCCGGCGTTCGTCTCCGCGCTGTCGCTGATCGGCGCGCTCACCCCCGACGAGGTGGTCACGCTCCTGCGGGACCGGCTGACCCGGCTGGACGAGCAGCGCGCCGAGGCACGGCAGGCCATCGAGCGCGCCGAGGCCGAGGGCGTCCACCCGATGTTTCTGATCGAGGAGGCGTACCGGCTGAGGCTGCTCGACGCCGAATCCGCGTTCGTGGCCGAGTTCATCGCCCGTATCACCGACCCGCAGGAGGGATGGGGCCCGATGTGGGCGGCGTTCCACGGGACGGAGTTCAAGGCCGGAGCCGAGCTCAGCGGAGACCTCACGACTGAATAGTTGACATTGACTAGTCGTAGTCGGATAGTTGGAATCAACCAACTGCGACGGCGGGAGCGGTCATGTCCGGAGCCAGCACGGCCGTAGTCATCGGCGGCGGCATCGCGGGGCCCGTGGCGGCCATGGCGCTGCAGCGGGCCGGCATCGAAGCCACGGTCTTCGAGGCGTACGACGCCCGGGCCGACGGCGTCGGCGGGGCGCTCAGCATCGCGCCGAACGGCCGTACCGCGCTCGCGGCCATCGACGCAGACCACGTCATCGAGCGTGTGGGCACCCCCATGGCCGCGATGGTCATGCAGAGCTGGACGGGCAAACGGCTCGCCGAGCTCGGCACCCCCGCGCACCTCCCGCCGATGCGGCTCGTCTGGCGCGCCGAGTTGTACCGCGGGCTGTACGACGAGGTCGCGCGGCGCGGCATCCGCATCGAGCACGGCAAGCGCCTGACGGCCGTCGACGGCAACGAGGCCCGGTTCGCCGACGGCAGCAGCGCCACCGCCGACGTGATCATCGGCGCCGACGGCATCCGCTCAACCGTGCGCCGCATCATCGACCCCGCCGCACCGGCACCCCGCTACACCGGCCTGCTCGGCTTCGGCGCCCGCACCGGCGGCGCCGGCCTCGCCGCGACCGGCGACAAGATGCACATGGTCTTCGGCAAGCGGGCCTTTTTCGGCTACCAGATCACCCCGGCCGAGGCCGGCTGGTTCGCCAATCTCCCGCACCGCGAGCCGATGAGCGCCGCCGAGGTGCGGGCGATCGGCGCGGAGGCCTGGCTGGAGCGCCTGGCCGACGTGTTCCGCGACGACCGCTGCCCGGCCGTGGCCCTCATCCGCCGTACCAGCCCGGAAGATCTTGTCATCACCGGCGCGATGGAGGACATCCCGTCCGTGCCGACCTGGCACCGCGGCCCGGTCGTGCTGATCGGCGACGCCGCGCACCCGACCAGCCCCAGCTCGGGGCAGGGCGCGTCGCTGGCGATCGAGAGCGCCGTGCAGCTCGCCCGCTGCCTGCGCGACCTGCCCCGCGACGAGGCGTTCGCGGCATACGAGCGGCTGCGCCGCGAGCGCGTCGAGCGGATCATCCGCATGGCCGAGCGCACCAACAGCGACAAGGCCGCCGGCCCGGTCGCCCGGGTGCTGCGCGACCTCTTGATGCCGGTCGCCATGCGCCTGCTCGCCAACTCGGAGAAGTGGGCCTGGCAGTTCGACCACCCCATCGACTGGAACAGCCCGGTGCGTCCTGTCGCCTAGGCGACCTGACGCAGCGTGTGACGTTGCTACGTTCCGTACATGCGGCTGGCGACGTTCAACGTGGAGAACCTCTTCGCCCGGGCCAAGGCGATGGACACCACCGTGCACGCGGAGGGGCAGCCCGCGCTCTCCGCCTTCGAGACCTTCAACCGGATCGCCGCGCACGCGACGTACACGGACGAGGACAAGGCGACCATGCTCGACGCCCTGCAGACGCTCGGTGTGCTGGTCCAGACCCGTGCCGGGCGCCGGCTCAACAAGGACCAGTTCGACACCGCCTGGGCGCTGCTGCGCGAGAACCGCGGCGACTTCCTCGTGGCGCCGGCGGACCGGGAGCCGCGCATCGTCGCGTCGGGGCGCGGCGACTGGACCGGCTGGGTGGAGCTGACCGTCGAACCCGTCGACGAGACGTCGACCCGGATGACCGCCAAGGTGATCAACGAGGTGGCCGCCGACGTGCTGTGCCTCGTCGAGGCCGAGAACCGGCCGTCGCTCGTGCGGTTCAACGAGGAACTGCTCGGCGGGCGGTACGGCCACGCGATGCTCGTCGACGGCAACGACCCGCGCGGCATCGACGTCGGCCTGCTCTGCGCCGACGGGATCGACGTCGACTGGGTGCGCAGCCACGTTGACGTGCCCGATCCGCAGCGCCCCGGCAAGCGGCTGTTCAGCCGCGACTGCCCGCTCTACAAGCTGCGCCTCCCCGGCGGCGCCGACCTGTACCTGCTGATCAACCACCTCAAGAGCCAGTCCGATGCTGGAGGCGCTGCTCGGCGCCGGCACCCCGCTGGTCGACGCCTACGGCCTCGACGCGTTCGCCGGCCTCTTCGACCCGAAGGACCAGCGTCGCGAGCGCCCCGGCACGTTCCAGTCGTGCGCCCTGGCCAACCGGCTCGACTACATCCTGCTGTCACCGGAACTCGCAGCGCGGGTCACCGCGGGCGGCGTCTTCCGCAAGGGCCTGTGGGGCAACCCGGAGAACAGGAACCCTCCGAAACACTGGGAGGTGTACGGCGAGATCGACGCCGGTCGTCACGCCGCCAGCGACCACGCCGCCGTCTGGATCGACGTCGACCTCTGACCGTGCTCAGCGGGCGGCCCGCGCGGCGACGGCCGTCGCCACCACGGCCGCCGCCAGGCCGGTGACGGTCGGCACCGGGTCCCAGGCATAGGCACCCCACGGCGGGTTGTACGTCTCGCCGAGGGTGATCAGCCGGTACAGCAGGAAATAGGTGTGCGCGGTCGGTCCGATGAGCGCACCCAGGCCGAGGGCCGCGAGCAGGCCGAGGATCAGCGGCCGCAGTGGCGGGCTCCAGCGGAACCGGATCGTGCTGCTGCCGTCGCCGAGTGCGAACGCCAGGCGCCGCCCGGCGGATGCGCGCCGGGCGCGGCGCCACACCCAGCCGACCAGCAGCCAGCCGCCGGTCGCGCCGGCGATCCAGCCCGCGGCGGTGGCGAACGGCACCGCCGTCGGGTCGACGGCCGCAAGACCGACGCCGACGCTGGCCGGCGCACCGAACACGGTGAGCTCGATGCCCTCGCGCTCGGCGACAAGCCGGTTTCCGTCGCTGCCGACCATCCGCCAGCCGTGCGCCGCCAGTCGCTGCCGCGCGGCCTCCGCCGACCAGCGGCTGTCATCGGGTGACCGCGTGCCCTGCACGTTCGCCAGCCGCCGGCGGGCCGCTTCCATCATCGACCCGTCGTCGAGGGGCGTCTGCGTGGACAGGGAGGGCTGCCGCGACAGCAGGGAGTCCTCGCGCTGGAAATCCGCACGGTACGGCTCGCCGGTCACCATCGCCACGATGTCGCGGGCCGCGGCGTCGGACGGAAGCGGGGCCGCGGTCTGCCGGGCGAGCCAGCCGCCGAGCGCGCTGCCGAGGCCGCCGCCGATGAGCACGGCGAGGACGGCGACGGCCAGCGGCGCCCATCCGAGCGGCAACCGGAACCGTTGCCGCAGGCCGCCTCCGAGCAGGTCGAGCACCTCGCCGCGGGTCGGCCTGCGCCGGTCCGGCGGCGCGGCGTCGAGCAGCATCGTGAGGATCTCGTCCCGGTGGGCCGCGGGATAAGCGCGCAGCAGTCGCCGGTATCGCCGCTCAAGGTCCGCCTGCACGCCATGACCCTACATCCGTCGCTATACCTCGTCAACCGTACTATGACCGTGTAGGCTGGTGTCGTGGCGGCATTGCAGGAACCGACGTTTCTCATCCTCACGGCGCTCGCGCAGGGGCCGCTGCACGGCTACGGCGTGCAGCAGGAGGTGGCGGCGCTCTCCGGCGGACAGGTGAAGCTCGGCGCCGGCACGCTCTACGGCGCGCTGGACCGGCTCGCCGAGCAGCGGCTCATCGAGGTCGAGCGGGAGGAAGCCGTCGACGGGCGGCTCCGGCGCTACTACCGGCTGACCGACGACGGCGCGGGCCGGCTGGCCGCGGAGGTCGATCGGCTGCGCCGCAACGCGGCCGCCGCGGCGGCCCGCCTGCGCCGCCGTGCGACCGCGCTGGGCGCCACGTGAAGCGGGACGGCGGGACGGCTCGGCCGCACGACCTCGTGATCCGGCATCCGGGACAGCACCGTCGCGGTGGGCACCCTGCGGGAGCGCGGCTGTAGGCTGCGGCTCCGTGACGGTGTTGGAACTGCAGGACGTGACCTTCCGCCGCGGCGACAAGGAGATCCTTCACGGGATCTCGTTCGCCGTCGGCGCCGGCGAGCACTGGGCGCTGCTCGGTCCCAACGGGGCGGGCAAGAGCACCGTCCTCGGTTTCTGCGGCGCCGTCACGCACCCCACGTCGGGCACCGTGCGGGTCCTGGGCGAGCAACTCGGCCGCGTCGAGCTCCAGGCACTCCGCCGCATGATCGGCCACGTCAACCCGCGGCATCCGCTGCGGTCGCCGTTGACGGTCCGCGAAGTGGTCCTGACCGGCATCACGGGCACCGTCGACACGCCGCCGCGCTGGCGGCCCCGGCCCGATCAGCTCGGCAAGGCCGACGCGCTCATCAACACCCTGGGGTTGCGGGGGAAGGGCGACGAGCGCTGGCCGACCCTCTCCCAGGGGGAGCGGGGCCGCGCGCTCATCGCCCGGGCGCTCGTCAACGACCCGCGGCTCCTGCTGCTCGACGAACCGTCCACCGGACTGGACGTCGCCGCACGGGAGCAGCTCCTCGAGACCATCGACCTGCTCGACGAGACCCACCCCGGCACCACCTCGATCCTGGTCACCCACCACCTCGAGGAGCTGCCCGCCACGACCACCCACACGCTGCTGCTGGCGGAGGGCCGGGTCGTGGCCGCAGGACCGGTCCGGTCGACCCTGACGACGGCGAACGTCTCCACCGCGTTCGGCCACCCCATCACCGTCCACGAGCACGACGGGCGATGGGCCGCTCGCGCGGCCCGCACCCGTCGGGAGCTCGTGACGTACTGAAGGCTATGACCGGCGTGCCCGCACCGCCGCGGCCAGCTCGCCGAGCAGCGTCTCCGTGGTGTCCCAGGACATGCAGGCGTCGGTGACGCTCTGGCCGTAGGTGAGCGGGCCGCCGAGGTCCTGCCGGCCAGCCTCCAGGAAGCTCTCCAGCATGATGCCGGCGATGCCGTCCTGCCCGTCGGCGATCTGCTCGGCGACCTCCCGCGCGACGGCGGCCTGCCGGACGTGGTCCTTGCCGCTGTTGCCGTGGCTCGCGTCGACGATCAGCCGCTGCGGCATCGCGGCCTTCTCCAGACGGGCCAGCGCGTCCCGGATGTCCGAAGCGCCGTAGTTCGGGCCCGAACGGGCACCGCGCAGGATGATGTGGCAGTCCGGGTTGCCGGTCGTCGACACCACCGCGGCGCGGCCGTCCTCGTCGATGCCGAAGAACACGTGCCGGCTGGCGGCGGTGCGGCAGCCGTCGATCGCGACCTGGACGTCGCCGTCGGTGCCGTTCTTGAACCCGACCGGCATCGACAGCCCGGACGCGAGCTGCCGGTGCACCTGGCTCTCCGGCGTGCGCGCGCCGATGGCGCCCCAGGAGACGGCGTCGGCGATGTACTGCGGGCTCGTCGGCTCCAGGAACTCGCAGCCCACCGGCAGGCCCAGCCCGAGCACGTCGAGCAGCAGCCGCCGGGCGAGCCGCAGCCCGGTCGGCACGTCGAACGTCTCGTCCAGCCCCGGGTCGTTGATGAGGCCCTTCCAGCCGACGGTGGTGCGCGGCTTCTCGAAGTACACCCGCATCACGACACACAGGTCGGCGCGGTGTTCCCGGGCGGCGACGGCGAGCCGGCGGGCGTAGTCGACGGCGGCCACGGGATCGTGGACCGAACACGGCCCGACCACCACGAGGAGCCGGTCGTCCTGCCCGGTGACGATCCGGTGCGCCTCGTCACGTGATCGGCGCACCACGTCGGCGCGTGTGTCGTCCATCGGCAGCTCGGCGTTGAGCTCGCGCGGCGTGACCAGGGGCTGGTAGCCGGTGACCCGCAGGTTGCTGGTGTTCATTGCCCGTCCTTCTCCAGGTGGCGGCGGGCTCATCGGACGACCAGCCCGCCGCGTTGACACGACGAAGGGCAGAGACCGACGTCTCTGCCCTTGCTGGCTCCGGGTGACTTTGGTCAGCGCAAACGACCGCCGGCTCCACCCGGAGCCACGGTAAAGCGCCGATAATCCAGAATCACGAGGGAATAGTACCGCATGTGCCCGCCCCGCCAACGTGACGTAGCCGACGATCCTCGGCGCCGCTGCTGGAGACGGCACCGGGCAGCTTCGGCTCGCGCGTCCCGGTTGGTCGCAGGACGGCCCGCGGTGCGACGATCGGAGGTGGAATTCGCACTTCCCGCCCGGGCCGGTCGACGCCTGCGGCGCGTGACATCAGGGGGCGGCAGGATGACACTGGCGTTGCTGGGAACCGGGATCATGGGCGCGGCGATGGCGCGGAACTGGCTGAAGGCCGGCCAGGACGTGCGGGTGTGGAACCGCACCCGGCCCTCGGCGGAGGCGCTGGCCGGTGCCGGCGCGGTGGTCGCCGACTCGCCCGCGGCCGCGGTGGAGGGCGCCGACGTCGTGGTCACCATGCTGTTCGACGCGCCGGTCGTCGAGTCGGTGATGACGGACGCGGCGCCGGGCCTGCAGCCGGGCACGCTGTGGCTGCAGACGAGCACCGTCGGGGCCGACGGCGCCGACGCGCTGGGGGAGCTGGCGGCGCGGCTCGGCCTGGTCTACGTCGACGCGCCGGTGCTCGGCACCCGCGGCCCGGCGGAACAGGGCCGGCTCACGGTGCTCGCCTCCGGCCCGACCGAGGTGCGCGAGCGGGTCGAGGCGCTCGTCGGGCCGATCTCGGCGAAGGTCACCTGGCTGGGTGAGGCCGGCGCGGCCAGCCGCACCAAGCTCGTCGTCAACAGCTGGGTGGTGACCAGCGTCGCGGCGGCTGCGCAGAGCGTCGCGCTCGCCGACGCGCTCGGCATCGACCCGAAGGTGTTCCTGTCCCTGATCCAGGGCGGCACGCTCGACATGGGTTATGTCCACCTCAAGGCGCCGCTCATGATCGACCGGTCGTATCCGGTGGCGTTCCCGGCGGACGGCGCCGCGAAGGACGCGAAGCTGGTCGGCGAGCTGGCCGCCGGGGCGGGCGTGGACTCGTCGGTCATCGACACGGCACGGGCGCTGCTGGACACGGCCGTGTCGCGCGGGTTCGCCGAGGCCGACCTGGCCGCGCTGTACGAGGCCGTGCGCGCGCCCCGGTGAGGCGGCGGTCCCTGCTCGGGCTGGCCGGGTTCGGCGCGCTGCTGACGGCGTGCCGGGCGCCGGCGCCCGCACCCGTCCGGGCCGCCACCACCCCGTCGGCGGCAAACGCCTGGACCCTCCCGGTGTCGCCGCCCGTGCCGTGGGCGACACCGCCCGCCGGCCGCTCCGCCGACGCGCTGCGGTCGGTCCTGACGCGCTACCTGCAACCGTCGCCGGTGCACCCGCTGTTTCCCGGCGCCGTGGTGTTCGCCGCCGTCGACGGCCGGGTCGTCGCGCACTTCGCGGTCGGCGAGGCGGTCCGGTACGGCGCGGACCAGGCGGTCCTGCCGCCGGAGGAGCGGGTCGCCGCCGAGCCGGGCACGATCTACGATCTGGCCTCGCTCACGAAGGTGTTCACGGCGATCCTGGCGCTGCGTCTCGTCGAGCGCGGCCGGCTCGACCTCGACGCGCCGGTCGTGCGGCACCTGCCGGCCTTCGCGGACAAGCCGGGGATCACGGTGCGGATGCTGCTGACCCACACGTCGGGCCTGTCGAAGGACACCCCGCTGGCCGGCGCGACCCCGGCCGAGCGCCTCGAGCACGTGCTGCGTGCGGCGCCGGTCGCCCCGCCGGACACCGGTTTCCTGTACGCGGACCAGAACTTCATCGCTCTCGGCGCGCTCGTCGCCCAACTGTCCGGCGCACCGCTCGACGTGCTGGTCCGCACGCAGATCGCCGCGCCACTGGGCATGGCGGACACGGGGTTCGTGCCGCCGCCGGCCCTGCTGCCGCGGATCGCGGCGACGGAGGGCGCGCTGCGCGGCACGGTCCACGACCCGTCGGCGGCCGCCTTCGGCGGCGTCGCGGGCCACGCCGGGCTCTTCTCGACCGCGGCCGATCTGGCACTGCTCGGCCGGACGCTGCTGTCCGGCGGCGGCCCGCTGCTCAAGCCCTCCACAGTGGACATCATGCGGACGGACCACAACACCCGCTTCGGCCCGGGCGCGGCGCACGGTCTCGGCGTCGACCTCGACCAGGCGTGGTACATGGGCCGGCTCGCCGGGCGCGGCGCCTTCGGCCACACCGGCTTCACCGGCACGTCGATGGTGCTGGACCCGCGCCGGCGGGTGGTGCTGATCCTGCTGACGAACCGGGTCCACCCGACGGCCGCCTGGGGCAGCGGCAACCCGGCCCGCAAGGCGGTGGCCGACGTCCTGGCGGGCTGACTCAGCCGAGGCCGGGGATCGTGATGGCGCCGTCGGGGCCGAGCGGGAGCCCCGGGTTGTGGGCGATCTCCCAGACGTGACCGTCCGGGTCGGTGAAGCAGCCCGCGTATCCGCCGTAGAACGTCTCGCCCGCCGCCCGGGTGATCGTCGCCCCCGCCTCCGCCGCCGCGCTCAGCACCTCGTCGACCTCGGCCCGGGACCGGACGTTGTGCGCCAGGGCCACCCCGCCGAAGCCGTCGGTGCCGCGGTCCTCGATGCCGGAGTCGGCGGCGAGCTTGCCGCGTCCCCACAGCACCAGCGCCATCCCGCCGGCCTGGAAGAAGACGGTCTCCTCGACCTCCTGGCCGCGCCAGCCGAGCCGCTCGTAGAAGGCCCGGGCCCGGTGCAGGTCGGCGACGCCGAGCGTGACGATGCTGATGCGCTGCTCCACACCGGCGAACCTACCAGCGTCAGGCGAACACGGGTGGCTGTCCGGTGGCCTCCAGCACGGACAGCCACAGGTCGCCGTCGGGGTCGACCAGGTTGCGCGAGCTGATGGCCAGCGCGATCGGCACGTGGACGAACCTGCCGCGCCACCGGCCGACGACCATCTCGGTGCGGCCCGCCATCGCGGCGTGCACGGCGGCGTGGGCCAGACGGATGCAGTAGACGCTGTCGTACGGGTTCGCCGGCACGCTGCGGATCGTGTAGCTCGGGTCGATGTACTTCAGGTTGGCCTCGACGCCTCGGGCCGCGAAGTGGTCGGCGATGCGGTGGCGCAGGTACCGGCCGAAGTCCTCCAGCCGCAGGTTGCCCGACGCGTCCGTGCCGCGGGCCGACAGGTACTCCTGGCCCGCCCCCTCGGCGACGACCACCATCGCGTGTCCCCGCTCGACGACCCTGCTCCGCAGGTGCTCCAGGAAGCCGCCCGGCCCGTCGAGTGCGAACGGCACCTCGGGGATCAGCACGTAGTCGGCGTCGTTGTTGGCGAGGGCGGCGTAGCACGCGATGAAGCCGGAGTGCCGTCCCATCAACTGCACCAGGCCGATGCCGTTCGGGAACGCCGTCGCCTCGACGTGCGCGGCCCGGATCGCCTCGGTCGCCTTGGCGAAGGCCGTCTGGAAACCGAAGGAGCGTTCGATGTACGGGATGTCGTTGTCGATGGTCTTCGGGACGCCGACGACGGCGATGCGGCGGCCCCGCTCGGCGACCACCTCGGCGATCTTCAACGCGCCGCGCATCGAGCCGTCGCCGCCGATGACGAACAGGATGTTGACGCTCAGCTGCTCCAGGCAGTCGACGATCTCGTTCGGGTCCTGGTTGCCGCGGGACGTGCCGAGGATCGTGCCGCCGTACTCGTTGATCCCGGCGACGTTCTCCGGGGTGAGGTCGACGACGGGCCGGCCGTACCGCGCGGTGAGCCCCTGGTAGCCGTTGCGGAAACCGAAGATGCGCCGGACGCCGTAGTGGTGGGTGAGCTCGAGGACGAGGGCGCGGATGACGTCGTTGAGCCCGGGGCAGAGCCCGCCGCAGGTGACGATCCCGACCCTGGTCTTCGACGGGTCGAAGAAGATCTTCGCGCGCGGCCCGCCGGGCTCGAACCCGGGCAGCTCGTGGACGGGCACCCCGCGCGCGGTGACGAGTGCGACGGTGTCGTCGAGCAGGACCCGGTCGGTCTCGTCGACGTAGTGCCGGGTGGTCCGCCGGCGGCGCAGCAGCTCCGACAGCGGGGACTCGATGCGGCACTCGCCGAGCATGGTGACCTCGAGCCGGGCGCGTTCGTCGACCATGCGACCATGCTCCGTCGCGTACGTTTCGCGGTGATGAAATTGGGCTGAGGCACCTGCCCGCACCTGATCACGCGCCTGGCGCGGTCCGTGGGCGCTGCGGTGGGGGAGGGGCCGTGGAGGTGCGGACCACCAGTTCCGTGGCCAGCTCGACGTGCAGTGCGTCCAGCTCGTGCTCATCCATCAGCCGCGCCAGGAGCGTGACCGCCATCCGGCCCATCTCCTGCAACGGCTGGCGGACCGTCGTCAGGCCCGTCGCCTGGGCCAGGTCCAGGTCGTCGAAGCCGGTCACCGACAGATCCTCCGGCACCCGCAGGCCCCGCTCGGCCGCCGCGCGCAGGGCGCCAACCGCGGCCTTGTCGTTGAACGCCACCAGCGCCGTCGGGCGGTCCGGCAGGTCGAGCAGCTCGCCGGCCGCCCGGTAGCCGCGCTCCGTCGTCGGCTCGACCGCGCGCAGCAGCTCGGCGGACTGCAGCACCCCGACGTCGGCCAGCGCCGCGTTGTGCCCGGCCAGCCGGGCGTCGCTGACCAGCCACTCGGTCGGGCCCCCGATGACGCCGATGCGCCGGTGGCCCAGCTCGACGAGGTGCGCGGTCAGCTTGCGGGCGCCGGCGAAGTGGGCCGCCGAGACCGACACGATGTCGCGGGGCAGCGCGGTCCGCGGGTCGACGACCACAAACGGCAGCCGCTGCCGCTGCAGCTCGAGCAGGTCCTCGCCGGGCTCGGGCGGCAGGATCACGATGACCCCGGCGACGCCGTCGCGGCCCCGGAGGTCGGACAGCAGCGGGGTGCGGGCCGCGGCCTCACCGGCGGTGAGCACGAGCTGGCGGCCGTGCAGGCTCAGCGTCTCGGCGATCGACGACACGATCAGGCCGAAATAGTCGGTGAGGATGTACGGGCAGCGCACGAACACGGTGCCGCGCCGCGCCCGGGAGGAGGCGCCGGCCTCGGCACGGAGGCGTTCCGCCGCCTCGTGCACCAGCGCACGGGTCGCCGGGGTGACCGTGCTGTGGTGGTTGAGGGCACGGGAGACCGTCGCGATCGACATGCCGGTCTCGGCGGCGATGTCGCGCACCGTCACCCGCCGGGGCCTAGCCATCTGTTACATCCCCGCGTTTCACGATCGAAGCATAGAGGTTCCTGATGCCCTCTTGACAGTCAATGTCCGCAGCGGTTTCCTAGGGCCCTGCGATGTTACGACTTCGTTACATTCGTTTCATCGCCTAACACCTGGGGAGCTTTGCCATGCTCACACGCCTCAGCGGCGCGGTGGCGGCCGGGTGCGTCCTCGCACTCGTCGCCTCGTCCGGCGCCGGCGCGCACGCCGGTGGCCGGGACACGGCCGCGCGGGTCTGGGTCACCACCGTCGACCGCGCCGAACAGCTGCACGAACGGGCACCGGTCGCCTTTCGGCCGGGCACCTCGACCGAGGTGACGCTCACCGTCGATCCCGCACAGACCTACCAGCGCATGGACGGCTTCGGCGCCGCCATCACCGACTCCTCCGCCGACGTGCTCCACCGGCTCACCCCGGCACAGCGCGAGGAGACCATGCGCAAGCTGTTCGACCCGCGCAGCGGCATCGGGGTGAGCTTCCTGCGCCAGCCGGTCGGCTCGTCGGACTTCACCGCCGAGCCGGCGCACTACACGTACGACGACGTGCCGCCCGGCCAGACCGACTACACCCTGCGGCACTTCAGCATCGACCACGACCGCGCGCGGATCCTGCCGCTGCTGCGCCGCGCCAAGCAGCTCAACCCGCAGCTGAAGGTCATGGCCACGCCGTGGAGCCCGCCGGCCTGGATGAAGACCGGCGACTCGCTGGTCGGTGGCCGCCTCAAGGACGAGCCCGCCGTCTACGCCGCGTACGCGGCCTACCTGCTGCGGTTCGTGCTCGCGTACACCGCGGCCGGGGTGCCGATCGACTACCTCAGCGTCCAGAACGAGCCGCAGAACCGGCACCCGAGCGGGTACCCCGGCACCGACCTCCCGGTGCGCCAGGAGGCCAAGGTCATCGAGATCCTCGGCCCGCTCCTGCGGCTGTTCAGCCCCCGCACGAAGATCCTCGGCTACGACCACAACTGGACCACGCACCCCGGTGACGTCGCCTCCACCCCGCCCGGCGAGGACCCGGAGACCGACTACCCGTACAAACTGCTGTCCGGCCCGGCGGCCAAGTGGATCGCCGGTACGGCCTACCACTGCTACTCCGGGGACCCGTCCGCACAGACCGCGCTGCACGACGCGTTTCCGGACAAGGGGATCTGGTTCACCGAGTGCTCCGGCTCGCACGGCCCGGACGACCCGCCGGCGCAGGTCTTCCGCGACACGCTCGTCTGGCACGCCCGGAACATCGTCATCGGCACCACGCGCAACTGGGCCAGGTCGGTCGTCAACTGGAACATCGCGCTGGACAGCGACGGCGGCCCGCACCTCGGCGGCTGCGACACCTGCACCGGCCTGGTCACCCGCCACCCCGACGGCAGCGTCACGACCGACGCCGAGTACTACACGATCGGCCACCTCGCCAAGTTCGTGCGGCCCGGCGCGGTCCGCATCGCGAGCACCTCGTACGGCACCACCGGCTGGAACGGCCAGATCCAGGACGTCGCCTTCCGTAACCCGGACGGCTCGATCGCCCTGGTCGTGCACAACCAGAACGACGACCCGCGGTCGTTCGCCGTCACCGTCGGGGCGAGGACCTTCGAGTACACGCTGCCCGGCGGCGCGCTCGCGACGTTCGTCTGGCGCGGCTGACCGCAAGCGGCCGGGCCGGTGGCGACGGCGGTGGGGCCGTCGTCACCGCCCGGTGACGGTGAGGTGGCCGGTCGGGGCCGGCCACCTCACCACGACTCCTCCCGCCGGGCATCAGACCTTGAAGGCGCCGACGGCCCGCTGCAGCTGGTCGGCGAGCCGGCCCAGCTCCGCCACGGTCTGGTCGACCTCGGCGAGCGTGGACGTGGTGCTCTGCGCGGCGTCCGCGACCCCGGCGATGTTCCCGGCGATGTTCGTCGCGCCGTGCGCCGCGTCGTTGACGCTGCGGCTCATCTCGCTCGTCGTCGCGGTCTGCTCCTCGACCGCCGACGCGATCGTCAGCTGGTAGTCGTTGATCCGGGCGATGATCCGGCTGATCTCGCCGATCGCCTCGACCGCGTTGGCGGTGTCGGACTGGATCGCCTCGACCCGCCGGGAGATGTCCTCGGTCGCGCGGGCCGTCTCCTGCGCCAGGTCCTTGACCTCACTCGCCACGACCGCGAAGCCCTTGCCCGCCGCGCCCGCCCGGGCCGCCTCGATGGTGGCGTTGAGCGCGAGCAGGTTGGTCTGCTCGGCGATCGACGTGATCACCTTGACCACGTTGCCGATCTCGGTGGAGGAGTCGCCGAGCTTCGACACCGTCCGGTTGGTCGACTCGGCCACCCCAACCGCCTCGGAGGCGACCCGGGCGGCGTCGTTGGCGTTCTGCGCGATCTCCCGGATCGAGGCACCCATCTCCTCGGAGCCGGCGGCGACGGTCTGCACGTTGTGGGAGACGGTGCCGGCGTCGCCGGCCACCACGTTCGCCCGTTCGGCGGCGACCTGCGCGCTGTCGGCGATGCGGGCCGTGACGCCGGTCAGCCGTTCCGTGCTGCCGCCGAGCGTACGGGCGGCGGCGGCGAGCGTCTCGACGGTGCCGCCGATGCTCTCGTTCGCCTTGTTCACGGCGACGGCCATCGCGCCCAGCTCGTCGCGGCCGAGCACGTCGGCCCGGCGGGTCAGGTCCCCCTCGGCGACCCCGCGCAGGGTCTCCGAGACGGTGAGCAGCTGCGCCGTCATCCGGCGGGCGATCGCGAAGCCGATGAGCAGCGCCAGGGCCAGGCCGGCGACCAGCGAGCCGATCGTCCAGTTGCGGGCCACGGCGTAGTCGCTCCGCGCGGCCCGGGCCATCACCTCCGCCTCGTTGTTCTCCAGCTGCTGCAGCTTCGCCAGCGACTCGTTCATCTGTGCCTCGAGGCCCTGCCACAGCCGGGTCTGTTCGGCCATGTCGGCCGGCACGGTCGAGCCGGCCGCGGGTTGCTGCTGGAACACCACCACGTTGCGCAGGTTGGTGTAGTCCGACCAGGTCTTGGCGAACGCCGTGACCGCCGCCTCACGCGTCGCCGAGCCCGAGGTGAGCCGGCGGTACTTCGTGAGGGCGTCGGCGACCGCCTTGTCGCCGTTGCTGATGGCCTCCCGGGCGCGCGGCGCGAGGGTCGGGTCGTAGGCCGACCAGGCGGACAGCGACTGGCCCCGGTAGTTCTCGCTGACCCCCTGCCGGATCACGACGAGTTGCGACACGCTCTCCAGGTGCTGGGCCTTGAGCTGCTCGAGCCGCTCGTTCAGCTTGGACATGCTGGTGATCGACAGGATGCCCACGCCGATCGCGACCAGGGCCACGAGTGTGGTCCCCAGCAGGTTCTTCGTCCCGACCGGCAGGTCCGCGACCCACCCGCGGACGGCGTTGCGCGGGACGGTCACCTCGATCGACGTCGTGGAGTTGCTCATGCGGTTCACGCCCCAGGTGCGATTTGGTTGAACACCGGACGACCGGTTCATCGGCCGTCCGCACCGCACGTTGAGACAATGTCGCCGAAGGCCTGGGAACTCGGTGTTTCGAATGGGCATCGGGCATTGAGGTGATGGAAACGCTCCCGATATGGTCTTGCCCATGCTGGGCCTGATCGTCGATGCATTGCGGGCCCGACCCGTGCAGGCCTGCGTGATGGCACTCCTGGCCGGCGTCACGGTCAGCGCCGCCGTCACCGCCGACCGGGCCGGAGGCGCCGTCGAACGGACCGCGACCGAGGCGCGTATCAAGGCCGCCACCCCGCAGCAGCGGACGCTCAGCGTGCGCGGCAGCGTGGTGCTCGGCGACAACCCGGCCGCGGCCATGGACCGGTTCCGCAACCTCGCCGGGGCCACCGACACCGGCCGGGCCGAGCGGTCGATCACCGGTGCGCGGCTCGCCGGCGTGCTCCACAACGGCGACCGGCGGCAGTCCGCGGAGCTGCGCACCCTCGACGACGTCTGCGCCAACGTCATCATGACCGCGGGACGCTGCGCGACCGCCGACGGCGAGGTCATGATCGGCGCCGACATGGCGAAGGCGCTCGAGGTCGAGCCGGGCGGCACGCTGCGGCACGAGGCCACCCTCACCTCCAAGCCGGTCCAGTTGACGGTCGTCGGGTTCTATCAGCCCATGGACCCCGTCGGGTGGTACTGGGCCGGGCAGGCGGGGACCGCGGTCTTCACCACGCTCGCCACGATCGGCCGTGCCGGCTCGTCGGTCGTGGCCAGCTCCGACACGCTGCTGCGGCCCGCCGCCTTCGACGACGCCGAGGCCCTCGACACGGCGATCAGGCGGCTGGGCTCCCAGTCCGTGCAGGTGTCCTCCGGCGCGCCCACCCTCGCCGCCGAGGTCGCCACCGACCGCCGCGCGACCCTCCGCGGGGTGCGCATCATCGAGCTCCAGGTGCTGCTGTTCGGTGCGCTCGCGGTCGCCGTCGCGGCGGCCTACGCCGCGCAGGAACGGCGCGCCGACGCGGCCCGGATGGCGATCCGAGGCCTGCCCCGCCGGCGCATGCTCGCCGCCACCGCCGGGCAGAGCCTGCTGCCGCTCGTCGTGGGCGGGCTCGTGCCGTTCGCCGTCGCGTGGGCGCTCACCGGCGGCGCAGCGCTCCGGCAGTGGCCGCTGCTCGCCGGCTGCCTCGGCGTCGGCGCCGCCGTCGTCCTGGCCGCCGACTGGCTGGCCACCCAGCACTCCGTCGCCGCGCTGCTGCGCGCCGTCCAGCCGCGCCGGCCGCTGGCCGCCGCCACCGTCGAGGTGTGTGTGCTGGCCCTCGCCGCCGCGGCGGTGTTCCAGATCGTCGCCGAGCCCGCCGCCAACGTCCGGCGCGACACCGGGTTCGGGCTGTCACAGGTGGCCCCGCTGCTGCTGGCCGTCGGGCTGGGCGTGCTCGCCACCCGCGTGCTGCTCGCCGCGGCCGGGCTCGCAGGGCGTACCGCGCTCGCCGCCGGACGGGTCACCGGGGCCCTCGCCGGGCTGACGATCGGCCGGCGCCGCACCGCCTACCGCATCGTCCCGGTGCTCGCGGCCGCCACGTGCGTGGCGGCGCTCGCCCTGCAGGACTGGACCGGCGGCGCGGCCGCCCGGCGGGAGCGGGCCGCCGTCGAGCTCGGCGCCGACCGGGTCCTGCGCGTCGCGCCCGTCGCCCGGGAGCGCCTGCTGGCGGCGGTACGGTCCGCGGACCCCGGCGGCACGGAGGCGATGGCCGTCGTGGTCACCGGCGCGGCCGGGGCCCCGGTCGTCGCCGTCGACAGCGCACGGCTCAAGGCGGTGGCCGGCGTCGACGGGGCGGGTGTGCTCGACGGCGCGGCCGCACCGGCGCCGCTGGTGTTCGAGGGCGCCGACCTCGCCCTGCGCGCCGCCGGCTCCGGCACACAGGTCCGGTTCATGCTGTCCGTCACGGCGACCGGTGAACAGCTCGTTGCCGAGTTCGGCCCGGTGGGGGCGGAAGGCACGGTGACCGCCGTCGTGCCCGCCTGCGCCCGGGGCTGCCGCGTCGACGCCCTGGAGGCCGGCCGCGACACGGTCGAACTGATCGAGCTGCGGGCGGGCGGCAGGACCGTCATCGACCAGGCCGCCTTCGCCGACCCGACCCGTTGGCGTACCACGCTCGGCCGGGTCCCCAGCGGCATCCAGGTCGACCAGGGCGACGGCCGCCTCCGCCTCATCGACGTGCCCCGGCCGGGTGTCCGGGTCGTCGACAGCCGCCTCTACGCCGTCAATACGCCGGTGCCGCTGCCCGCCCTGGTCGCGGGCGGCGCCGTCGCCGACACCGCCGGCCACGACACCCCCACCGCGACCGTGTTCGGCACGCCGGTACCGCTGGCGATCCATCCGGTCACGGCGGTGCCCCGCGGCGGCACGTCGGGCGTTGTGGTCGACCTCGGCGCCGCGAGCCGCATCGCCGCCGGTGCCGGCCAGGCGGACCCTGCCATCGACCGGCCGGAGGTCTGGCTCGGCCCCGCGGCGTCCGAGCGGACGATCGACCGGCTCCGCGCCGCCGGGCTCACCGTCGTGGCCACCGACGACCTCGACGCTGCCACCGCCCGCGCGGGCCGCCTGGCACCCGGGCAGACCCTGCTCGCCGGGCTGGCCGGCGGCGCGGCCGCGCTGCTGCTCGCCGCCGTCGCCGCCGCGGTCGTGGCGGCGGTCGACCGGCGCCAGCGCGACGCCGAGCTCGTCGCGCTCCGGCGGCAGGGTGTCGACCGCACCACGGTCCGCAAGGTCGACCGGTGGTCGGCGGTCGCGCCGGTGCTCGTCGCGGTGCCGATCGGACTCCTCGCCGCCGTCGTGCTGCGGCTCCTCGCGCCGCCACCCGTGCGGCCCTTCACCGACCGCTGGCCGGTCACCGAGCCGGCCGTGCAGCCGCTCGCACTGCTCGCGGCCGGGGTGGCGGCACTGGCCGTCTTCGGCACCGTCGCCCTCCTCCGGCGCCGTGTCGCGTCCGCGGCCGAGGTCGGTGGCGGCCGATGACCGCGCTCGTTCTCACCATGTTGCGGTCCCGCTGGGGCCGGGCGCTCACCGTCGCGCTGCTGACCGCGCTGGCCACCGCGTGCGCGGTCGCCGCCCCGGTCTACGTCCACCGCGTCGACCGGCAGATCGTCGCCAACGAGGTGGCCCACGCCGACATCACCGCGCGGAACATCCAGCTGTCGGGCCTGGTCGAGGCCAGCGGTGGCATCACGTCCACCACGTTCGAGAACCTCGCCGACGGCTGGCTCGACGCACCCGGCTACGCGTCGGTGTTCTCGGCGCAGTTCCCCGCGCAGCCGGCCGACCTGGAGGCCGCCAGCGCCGAACAGATCAGCCGGATCACCTTCCGGGAAGGACTGTGCGAGCACGTCGTCGTGGTCTCGGGGCGCTGCCTGATGGGCGTCGGCGAGACGGTCCTCAGCGTGAGCTCGGCACAGCGGCTCGGGCTGCGTCCCGGCGCGGCGGTGTCGCTGGTGGGTTCGCAGTACATGGAGACGCTCAAGGCGTACGTCCCGGCCGGTGATTCGACCGGGCTCACGGTGGTCGGGATCGTGCGGCCGCGGGACACCACCGAGCCGTACTGGGGCACCAGCGGCGCCCTCGCCGACACCGCCAGCCCGGCGTTCGCGGTCGACCGGCGGACCCTCGCCACCTTCGTGCGCCCGAGCGAGCTGCAGACCTTCGAGGCATATCCGACGCCCGGCGCGATCAGCGTCGAGACGCTGCCGGAGCTGCGCGAGTGGCTCACCGGCGCCAAGTCGCGCAACAGCGACACCGCCCGGATCAGCACCGACCTCGACGACCTGCTCGACCGGATCGACAAACGGCGCGCGCAGGTGCGCGCGACGGTGCCGTTCGCCGTCGCGCCGCTCCTCGTCCTCGCCTGGGCGGTCATCATCCTGGCGGTGTCGGCGGCGACGCGGGCCCGCCGGTTCGAGCACGGCATCATCGCGCTGCGCGGCGTCGCCCGGCATTGGCGGTGGTGGCTGGCGATCGGCGAGACGCTCACCGCCGTCTCGATCGGTGCTGTCGCCGGGTTCTCGGCGACCGGCGGCTGGACCACACCGGGCGCGCCGCAGTACGCGGCCGTCGCCGTCCTCGGCGTGGTCCTGGTCTCCGCGGCCGTCGGCATCCGCACCGTGTCGGCGCCGGTGGCGGCGCTGCTGCGGGAGGTGGACCGGCGCGGGTCACGCCGGGGCGTCATGGTCGTGCTCGTCGCGGTCGCCGCCACCGTCGCCACGTTCCAGCTCCGCGGGGCGCCGGGCGGGGTCGCCATGGTCGCGCCCGCCCTCGTCATGCTCGCCGTGGCGCTGCTCGCCGCCCGTGCCCTGCCGCTCGTCGCGGACCGTTCGGCGCGGCGCGCGCTGCGGCGCGGCCGGCTCACCGGCGCCCTCGCCGCGCTCCGGCTCGCCCGCCGGCCGATCGGGGCCCGGCTGCTCGTCGTGCTCACCGTCGCCCTCGCGTCGCTCGGCTTCGCGGCGGCCGCGACCGCCGTCCTCGACGAGCGCCAGGCCGCGGTCGCCGACGTGCAGACCGGCGCGCCGGTGGTGCTGTCGGTCGAAGCGGCCAGCCGGGCGCAGCTGCTGCGGGCGGTCCGCGCCGCGGATCCGGACGGCCGGTTCGCGATGGCGGTCGTCCCGGTGCCGGCGAACCCCGGCGCACCTGCGGCGCTGGCGGTCGACGCGACCCGGCTCGCGTCGGTCGCGATCTGGCGCCGCTCGGCCACCGCGGTGCCGCCCGCCGACCTGGCCGGCCTGCTGCGCCCGCCGGTGGCCGGCGCACCCGTGCTGGTCACCGGCGACCGGATCGACCTGGACATCACCGTCACGCAGCTCGACCGGTCGGACGTCGGCCTCGAGATGACCGTCGCCCCGACCGGCGGGCAGGCCGCCATGACGGCCTACTTCGGCTCGCTGCGGCTCGGCCGGCACACCTATTCGATCGGGGTGCCGTGTACCGGCGGCTGCCGGGTCGTCGCGGTGACCGTAAAACTGCCGCCCTATCTCGGGCCGACCGTCACGCTGACCGTCCACAACCCGCCGGCCACCGAGTGGCGGCTCGCTCCGGGCGCCTCGGCGTTGTCGGCCACGGGTGGCGGGGTCGCGTTCACGCTCCCGGCGACGGGGCGCGACGGCGCGGGGACGATCCGGCCGGTCGACGCGCCGGAGGTCCTGCCGGTGGTGTCGACCGGGCCGCTGCCGCCCGACGGCGCGTTCGGCGGCCTCGACCGCAAGGCGGTCGCCGCGAAGGTGGTCGCCACCGTGGACCGGCTGCCCCGGCTGGGCGACAACGGCGCGTTCGTCGACCTGGAGTACGCCGACCGCCTCGCCCTCGACAGCGACGCCGACGGAGCCGAGGTCTGGCTGTCCGCCGACGCGCCGCAGGCGATCGTCGACACGTTGGTGGCCAACGGCCTGGCGGTCGGGGACCGGCGCACCGTCGCCGACGCCCGTGCCCTGCTGGCCGGCGAAGGCACCGCCCTCGGGCTGCGCTTCTACCTCATCGCCGGCCTCCTGGCGGTGGCCCTCGGCGGCGCGGCCCTGGTCGTCGGCACGCTGGGCACGAACCGCACCGACCTGCGGGCGCTGCGGGCGCAGGGCCTCCCGGCCCGGGCGGCGGCCCTGGTCGAGCCGCTGGCCGCGCTGCGGCTCGTGCTGACCGCCGGGCTCGCCGGCGTGCTGGCCGGCGTCGTCGCGTGGCTGGTGGCGGCCGGTTCGATGCCCGGGCTGAACGGGACGGGGGTGCCGCCGCCGGGCCCGCCGGGGCTGGCGCTCGGGGGAGCGCTGCTGGTGCTCGCCGTGGTCGCCCTGGCGACGACGGTCCGCCGCCGGTAGCCGTCAGGGGACCGGGTCGGCCAGCGCCGTGTCCTCGGCGCCGGCCTCGAGGGCCAGCGCGCCCGTGGGTGCCACCTGGCCGAGCGGGCCGGAACGGCCGTAGCGGTGCCCCTGGCCGTACCGGCAGCCGAGCGCCGCCATCGTCATCGCCTGCTGGTCCGTCTCGATGCCCTCGGCGACCACCGTCACGCCCAGGCCGGTGCAGATCTGCACGATCGACCGGCAGATCGCCTCGCTGCGCCCGCCGCCGGCCGCGGCGAACGAGCGGTCCAGCTTCACCTCGTCGACCGGCATCGCGTGCAATTGGGCCAGCGCGTTGTAGCCGGTGCCGAAGTCGTCCAGCGCGAACCGCACGCCGAACCGGCCGAGCCGCCGCACCGCGCCCGCGGCGGCGCCGAGATCGGGCAGCGGCACGGTCTCGGTCAGCTCGAGCAGCAGCCGGTGCGGTTGCAGGCCGTGGCGCAACACCGCGGCGCGGACCGTCTCCTCGTGCTCCGGCCGGCCCAGCCGCGCGGCCGAGGTGTTGACGTGCACGGCGATGCCGGCCCACGGCCCGCGGAAGGCGGCGGCGTCGCGGCAGGCGCGGTCGAGCACGAAGTCGTCGACGAGGCGGATCAGACCGATCTCCTCCGCCGTCGCGATGAACACGTCTGCCGGCACCGGGCCGAGGCTCGGGTGGGTCCACCGGGCGAGCGCCTCGACGGCGACGACCGTGCCGTCGGCGAGCCGCACGATCGGCTGGTAGTGGACGTCCAGCCCGTGCCCGTCGCGCAGCGAGGAGGCCAGCAGCTCGGCGAGGTCGGAGCTGCCCGTGCCGTCGGGGAGATCCATGCGGTACCGCACGAGCGTCCCCTTGCCCTGCCGCTTCCCCGCGTACATGGCGGCGTCGGCGCGGCGCAGCAGGGCGTCGGCGGACTGGACGGGGCCGTGCTCGCCGGCCTCGACCAGACCGATGCTGGCGCCCACCGTGACGGTCGTGCCGCCGAGGTCGAACGGCCGCAGCAGCGCCGCCATGATCCGCTCGGCGGGCCGGGTCGGGTCGTCGCTGCCCTCCAGCAGGACGGCGAACTCGTCGCCGCCGACCCGGGCGACGGTGTCACCGTCGCGCACCGACGATCGCAGGCGGTCGGCGACCTGGCGCAGCAGCCGGTCGCCGGCGTGGTGGCCGAACCGGTCGTTGACCGCCTTGAAGTCGTCGAGATCGCAGAACAGCACGGCGAGCGGCCGGCCGTCGCGATGGTGCAGGGCGAGCGCGTGGTCGAGCCGGTCGTGGAACAGCACCCGGTTGGACAGGCCGGTGAGGGCGTCGTGGAACGCCTGGTGCTCCAGCCGCGCCTGGCTGTCGGAGACCCGGTCGAGCAGGACGGCGTTCTCCACGAGGGTCACCGCCTGGCGGATGATGAGCAGCGAGATGACCGCCGTCTCGACGGTGATCTCGACGCTGTCCATCGGGATGCCGCGGACGAGCTGCACGATGAGGAGCACTCCGGTGCCGGCGACCGGCACGTACGGCAGCAGCAGGTGCCCCCAGCGGGCGTGCGGTCCGGGCCGGCCCGGCTCGTGCTCGTCGGCCGGGGTGAGCGCGGCGACGGCGACGAGTGCCTGCCCGGCGATGAAGCCGGCGTTGAAGAGCGGCGGCATGTTGTCCGCGCCCTTGGACACCAGATACGCGAAGACGCTGTCGGAGAACGACAGGCAGAGCAGGCCGATGCCCAGCACGGACAGCTGCCACCGGTTCGCCGCCGACGCCGACCCGGCGATCAGCAGGATGACGATGACGGTGAGCAGCAGGTCGGTGACGGGGTACGCGATCGCGACCGTGTACGCGAACGGGGAGGCGGCGCCGGCACGGACCACCGAGCCGAGACTGGTCGACCAGGTGAGCACGAACAGGGCACCGACGACGATCAGCCCGTCGAGCACCATGACCAGCTGGCCGGGGCGGCGGCGCGGGCCGCCGTGCGGAAGCCGGTCGGCGGCGAGCGCGACGAGCGCGGGCAGCGCGAACACCGGCAGCACGAGGTAGCCGGCGTCGGCGAGTGACGGCGACGGCAACGCGTCGTCGCGGAACAGCTGATACCACGACCAGATGAACTGGCCGATCAGCCAGCCGAAGGTGCCGGTGCCCATCCAGAGCCGCCAGCGCCGCTGAGCGCCGGTGTGCCGACGGGCGGTCAGCCAGCAGGCGAGTGTGGCGGCGGCCCCGGCGAGGAACTGGCCCACGTCGTCGACGAGCATCGACCGCCAGGGGCTGAGCACGCCCGAACTTCCCAGCGCGACGACGGCGGTCACCGAGACGGCGGCGACGGCCAGCGGAGCGGGAACGGATCGGCGCGACGGCATTGGAGCAATCCTCACCGGACGTGATCAGGATGACACGCGCGATACGCTACCGCACTTGCTCACCGGTCCGCGCGGCACTCACGACCCGTGCGCGGCCTCCTCGGGCTGGACCACCAGCACGTCGGTGGTGGCTTCGGACAGGAGCCGCTGCGTGCTGCTGTCGTCGAGCAACCGGGCGATCGGTCCGCCGGTCGACCGGCCGACGACCAGGACCTGCGCGTCGAGCTGTTCGGCGTGCCGGACGAGCAGCCGCCCGGTGTTGCCGTGGTCGGCGACGCTGCGCAGGATGTGGCCGGCCACAGCCGGTACCGATGCCGCGGCTCTTTCGACGTGCTCCCGCACGAGCTTGCCGGCGACGGCCAGGGACTCGCGCTCGACCGCCTCGTCGCCGACGATGTCGACCTCGTGCACGTGGAGCAGCTCGACCGGGGCGCCGAGCCGGGCGGCGACCTCGGCGGCCTTCGCGGTGACGGTGGCCGCGGAAGGACTGTTGTCGACGGCCGCGACGACCGGCCGGACCCCGGTGGCGGTGCCGCGGGTGGCGACGGGGAGCAGCTCGCCCACTTCGGGCGTGGCCGCGGTGCGCTCGGCCGCGGCCAGCACCCGGTGTCCCGTCGCGAGCACGACGATCGCCAGCAGCAACGCGCCGGCGCCGACGAAGAACGGCAGGTGCATGTCGAAGCGGTCGGCGAGCTTGCCGGCGACGAACGGCGCGAGGCCGCCGCCGATGAACCGCACGAAGCCATACGACGCGGAGGCGACCGGCCGCTCGACCTTCGCGACCGTCATCACCGCCTGCGTGGTGAGCGTGTTGTTGATGCCGATGAACGCGCCGGACACGATGGTGGCCACGACGACGGTACCGGCTGAGCCCGTCCATCCGCCGATGATCGCGAGGATGGCGGCGAGCCCGACCATGTTGACGTAGAGTGTCGGCGCGGTCCCGAAGCGCCGCTGGAGGCGGGGCGCGATGGCGACGCTGAACAGCGCCACGAGCAGTCCCCAGCCGGTGAAGACCAGGCCGAGCTTGTGCTCGGAGAGGTGCATCGGATATGGCGCGTAGCCGAGCAGCGTGAAGAATCCCCAGTTGTAGCAGACAGCGGTCAGGCTCATGATCAGCAGCCCGCGGTCTTTGAGCGCCTTGAGCGGGGCCGACAGCGACGTGTGGTGGTCCGGCGGGGGCGTGGTGGGCACCAGCACGGCGGTGAGGATCAGTGCGATCGCCATGAGCACGCTGACGCCGAAGAACGGCCCGCGCCAGCTGATCGCGCCGAGGTAGCCGCCGAGCAGCGGCCCGACGGCGATGCCGAAGCCGAGCGCCGTCTCGTACAGGATGATCGCGCCCGCGATCCCGCCGCTCGCCGACGCCACGATGATCGCGAGCGAGGTGGCGATGAACAGCGCGTTGCCGAGGCCCCATCCGGCGCGGAACCCGACGATCCCGCCGATGCTGTCCGACGTGCCGGCCAGCCCGGCGAACAGCACGATCAGGACGAGCCCGGCGACGAGGGTGCGCTTGGCCCCGAGCCGGCTGGAGACCCAGTTGGTGACGAGCATGGCGACGGCGGTGACCAGCAGGTAACTGGTGAACAGCAGGGACACCTGGGACGGCGAGGCGTCGAGCTGCTTCGAGAGCGCTGGGAGGATCGGGTCCACGAGCCCGATGCCCATGAAGGAGATGACACAGGCAAAGGCGACGGCCCAGACGGCACGTGGCTGTCTGAAGGGACTGGTCCCGGACGCGTGGCTCACGACCCAGGTATATCACCAACTTATATAGTGTCCTTATATACGTGGCTGTGATGCTTCTTGCATTCGGCGGGTGGTGTCGGTTGATGGTCGGCGCGTGGCGCCGGAGTTGTTGCCGGGCGGCCTCCTGGAACGGCTGGCGGTGCGGTTTTCTGGGTGGCGCGTCTCTTGTGGGGCTGGTGCTGCTGGCGCTGGTGCTGCTGGCGCTGGTGCGGCTCGCGTTGGTGCTGCTTTGGGTGGGTGCTGCTTGGGTGGGTGCTGCTTGGGCTGGTGCGGCTCGCGTTGGTGCTGCTTTGGGTGGGTGCTGCTTGGGTGGGTGCTGCTTGGGCTGGTGCGGCTCGCGTTGGTGCTGCTTTGGGTGGGTGCTGCTTGGGTGGGTGCTGCTTGGGCTGGCGTGGCTCGGGTTGGTGCTGCTGGCGCTGGTGCGCCTTGCGTTGGTGCTGCTTGGGCTGGCGTGGCTTGGCTGGTGCTGCTGGTGCGGCTCGGCTGGTGCTGCTTGGGCTGGTGTGGTTCTCCGTTGGTCGGGCTCTGGTTGGTCGGGCTCTGGTTGGTCGGGCTCTGGCCGGTGCGGGCTCTGGTTGGCGTGGCTCGGAACCCTGCACGCGTACTCGATCTTGAGGCGGCGGTCCATGATCACCGTCTGTCACGAGGTGTGGCTGGGGTGGCGCCAGTCGTGCGCGCGCGGCTCATGGCTGGCTCACGATCGGTGGTGGGGATCGGACCGGTGGTGGGGTGCTGGTGACGGAGTAGTCCGCTGTCGCATGTTTATCGGCATGTCCTTTGCGGTCCTGCCGCGCGACGGCCGCTCTCCAGTCGCCGCTGCCGAATGGTGGGAAGTCATCGATAGCTGTCGACTGATTTCCTGGGTGTTCTGCATGATCCCGAAGACTTTGTGCTGCCCAGGTGACCACAAGTCTCCGGGATCATGAAAAACCCTGTGCATTCAGCTATGTCGATGCACCAAGATGTCCGGAATGTCGACTGTCATTGCCTGGGTGGGCGGTGAAGCCTCGACAGGCAAGAGCTCAGTGGGCAAAGAGGCCTTGGCGATCACGGACCGGTGATCACGGGTTGGGCGAGAGAGCCCGCGAGCACGGGCTAGGCGAGTACGAGCGCAGCGCCGGCTCGGACCGTTGTACCGGCGAAGCCGGACGACTACCGGGCAGTCGAAGCAACGCGTGCACGAGCCCAGCGGCGCGAACCCAACGGCGCGAACCCAACGGCGCGAACCCAGCGGTGCGAACCCAGCGGTGCGAGCCAGTGGCGCGAGCCCAGCGGTGCGAGCCCAGCGGTGCGAGCCCAGCGGTGCGAGCCAGTGGCGCGAGCCCAGCGGCGCGAACCCAGCGGTGCGAGTCCGGTGGTGCGAGTCCGGCGGCACGAGTCCGGCGGGCGAGCCAGTGGCAAGAGCCCGGCGGCGCGAGCCGGTGGCGCGAGTCCGGCGGGCGAGCCAGTGGCACGAGCCGTGTGCATGAGCCCGTGTGTGCAGGGGTCGTGTACGCACGGGCCATGCTGCAGAGCTGGGTGTGCACGAGCCCGTGTGTGCAGGAGTGGTGCTACAGGGGCGAGCCGGTGGCACGAGCCGTGTGCATGAGCCCGTGTGTGCAGGAGTGGTGCTGCAGGGGCGAGCCGGTGGCACGAGTCCAGGGGTGCGAGCCCAGTGGCACGAGCCAGGCGGAGCGAGCCAGGCGGAGCGAGCCAGGCGGTGCGAGCCGGTGGCACGAGCCCGTGTGTGCAGGGGTCATGCTGCAGAGTTGGGTGTGCGTGAGGTGCGTGTGCGCGAGTCGTGCGTGCAGGGGGCTTGCGCGGGTCGTGCTGCATGGGCCCGTGCCTGCGGGAGTCGTGTGTGCATCGGCCACGGTGGCGGCGAGTCGGTACGGTGAGCCGCGCACCAGCGGAGCTGCCGTCGAGGTGACCCACCGACAGAGGAGGCGGTCAGTGGGGACAGGCTCAGCGGGCGGCCGTTCGTAGGGTGTGCAGTGGTGGGGTGGTGTGCTGCTGGCCGTACCACAGGCAGAACATCAGCACCGTCCACACCTTGCGGGAATGGTCGGCCTTGCCGCGGCGGTGGGCGGACAGCAGCCGCTGGACGTAGGAGACGTCGATGAGGTGGTCGACGTCCGAGGTGGCGATGACCTCGGCGGCCCACTCGCCGACCGTGCCGCGCAGCCAGACCCGCGTCGGCGTAGGGAACCCCAGTTTGCGGCGCTCGACCACGGGGTCCGGGACGATGCCGCGCACCGCCTCCCGCAGCGCCAGCTTCGTCATTCTGCCCAGCTTCAACCCCGTCGGCAACGACGCCGCCGCAGCGTAGACGGCCCGGTCCAAGAATGGCACCCGCAGCTCCAGCGAGTGTGCCATCGTCATCCGGTCGGCCTTCGTCAAGATGTCGCCCGGCAGCCAAGTGTGCAGGTCAACGTACTGCATCGTGGCCACGTCGTCGAGATCGGCGGCCTCGGCGTACAGCGGGGCGGTCACCGTCGTGTGCGGGTCCGCCGGGCCGCGCATCAGGAGGGCCTTCTCGGCGCTGCCGAAGATGCGGGCGTTGCCGTAGTAGCGGACGTCGATCGGGGTCGTGGCCCGGTCGAGGAAGCTCTTGCCGCGCACACCCTCCGGCAGCGCCGCCGACAGGGCGCGCAGGCCGCGCCGCAACGGGTCGGGCAGCTTCGCCACGCCGGCGAGGGCGGCCGGCTCGCGGTAGATCTCGTAGCCGGCGAAGAGTTCGTCGGCGCCCTCGCCCGACAGTACGACGGTCACGTCCCGCGCCGCGGTCCGCGCGAGGAAGTACAACGGGACGACCGCGGGATCGGCGACCGGGTCGTCGAGGTGCCAGACGATGGCGGGCAGCCCGGCGATCACGTCCTCGTCGCGGACGATCGTCGCCGTGAGGGCGACGCCGAGCGCCGCGGCGGTCTCCGACGCCGCCTCGATCTCCGAGTACCGGTCGTCGTCGAAGCCTACGGTGTACGTGCGGATGCCCGGATGCCGCTCGCGCGCCAGCGCGACGACGGCGGCGGAGTCGACGCCGCTGGACAGGAACGCGCCGACCGGCACCTCCGCCTGCAGGTGGGCGTGCACACTGTCGCGCAGCGCGTCACGGATCGCGGCGACCGCCTGATCCGTGGGCGTTGCCACAGGGCGCAGCGAGGGCCGGAAGTGCCGCTCGACCACCGGCTCCCCGCCCGGCCGGTAGGTCAGCGTGTGCCCCGCGGGGAGCCTGCGCACGCCCGGGTGCAGGGTCGCGGGCTCCGGCACGTACTGCAGCGTCAGGTAGTGCGACAGCGCCGCCGCGTCGACCGCCGCGCCGCCGGTGAACGGCGTCAGGGCCTTCTTCTCGCTGGCCAGGAACAGCCCGTCGGGTGTGCGCATGAGGTACAACGGCTTGATCCCGAACGGATCGCGCATCGCGTGCAGCGTGCCGCTCTCGCGGTCCCACGCGACGATCGCGAACATGCCCCGCAGGCGGCGGACCGCCGACGGGCCCCAGTGGTGGAACGCCGCGGCGAGGACCTCCGCCTCACCCTCGGTGCCGAAGACCGCGCCGTGCGTGCGCATCAGTTCGGCGCGCAGCTGCCGGAAGTTGTAGATCTCGCCGTTGAAGACGACGGTCCAGTTGCCGAAGCGCGCCGGCTGCCGACTGTGCGCCACGTCGACGATCGCCAGTCGTTTGAAGCCGAACGCCACACCGGCCTCGAGGGCCACGCCCGTCTCGTCGGGGCCGCGGTGCTGCAGCCGGTCCAGCGCTTCGGTGAGGCCCGGGACCGCGACGGTACCGTTCGCACTCGCGAACACCAGGAGTCCACACATGCCCGGCACCGTAGGAGTCCGGTGGTTGGGAACTGATGAAGAACCGGTGGCCCGGCATGCGCGGGATCGAAACCCGACCCCGCTTTCGCAGCATCTTCACAATCGGCGCGGGACAATGACCGTGATGAGCGCACGCATCCTGGTCGCCGAAGACGATCCGAAGCAGGCCGACCTGATCCGGCTGTACCTCGAGCGGGACGGGCACAGCGTCCTGACCGTCAACAACGGGCGGGCGGCTCTGGAGCAGTGCCGGTCCCGCCGCCCGGACCTGCTGGTGCTCGACGTGATGATGCCGCTGGTCGACGGGCTCGACGTGTGCCGGATCATCCGCGCCGAGTCCACCGTGGCGATCCTGCTGGTGACCGCCCGCTCCACCGAGGACGACCTGCTGCTCGGGCTCGACCTGGGCGCCGACGACTACATGGCCAAGCCGGTGAGCCCGCGCGAGCTGGCCGCCCGGGTGCGGGCGCTGCTGCGCCGCTCGGGCATCGGCAGCCCGGGCCACCAGCGGGTGCTGCAGGTCGGCGACCTGGTCGTCGACGCGGGACGCTTCGAGGTCCGGGTGGGGGAGACGTCCGTGGTGCTCACCGCCAAGGAGTTCGGCATCCTGGAACTCCTCGCCGGCGAGCCCGGCCGGGTCTTCACCCGCGGTGAGATCATCAACCGGGTGTTCGGCTTCGAGCGGGACGTGTCGGAGCGCACGGTCGACGCGCACGTGGTGAACCTGCGGCGCAAGATCGAGTCGGAGCCCATGGAGCCGCGGTACGTGCAGACGGTCTACGGCCGTGGATACCGCCTCGCGGAGCAGCCGTGAGCTTCCGGGTCCGGGTCTTCGTCCTCGTGCTGCTCGTGGCGGTCGCCGCGATCGGGGCGACCGCCTGGCTGACGTTCGGGCTCGCGTCCCGGCAGATCGCCGATTCGCAGGCCGCCGCGACCAGGCACGTGGTCGACACGGCGGAGACCGTGCGCGCGTACGCCCGCAGGCACGGCACCTGGAGGGGCGTGTCCGAGCGGGTCCGGCTCCTGTCGGACGACAGCCACCAGCGGATCCGGCTCGTCAACCTGTACGGGCAGGTGACCGTCGACACCGACCACCTCGCCCATCGCGCGGCCCGGCCGGTCGTCAACCCGCCGACCCTCATCGACCCGCGGCCGACCCTCAAGATCCCCAACGACCTCACCGAGGTCCAGTTGGGGCCGGGAGCGCGGACCCAGGACCCGGCCTCGACCAAGGCGGAGCTGTTCACGCAGACCGCCATCGACCGGTACCGCCGGACGCAACTGTTCGCCCGATGCCTCGTGGAGCGGTTCATCGAGCCGCCGCCGCTGAGCCAGGACTGGTTCGGCGTGCCGTTCGCGGCCGACAAGGTCGTGGACGACCGCGATTGCCAGCAGCAGACGACCGGACAGGCCGAATGGGACCGGGCCGGGGACGTGACCGCGACGAAGGCGTGCCGGACCGAGGACGTGCCGCAGGACTGTCTCGTCAAGGCGTTCGGCGACCGGGTCGCCACGTTTTCGCCCGAACCGCTGCAGCTGTTCCTCGGCGCCGTCGACGACGACGCGGCGACGCTGGTCGGACGGCCGACGGTCATCGCCGCCGGCGGCATCCTCGTCCTCGCGCTCATCGGCACCGCCCTCATCGCCCGCAACGTGAGCCGGCCCGTCCGGTCGCTGACGGCCGCGTCGCGGCGGCTCGCCGACGGCCACCTCGACACGCGCGTGCCCCCGGTCGGCAGCGGCGAGCTGGGGCAGTTGTCGACGTCGTTCAACCGGATGGCCCAGGCGCTCGAGGTCGCGGAGGCAGCACAGCGGCGGCTCGTCGCGAGCGTCGCCCACGAGCTGCGCACGCCGCTGTCCAACCTGCTCGGCTACCTCGAGGCGTTGCAGGACGGGGTGCTGCCGCCGTCGCGGGAGCTGTTCGCGTCGCTGCACGACGAGGCGCAGCTCCAACGTCGAATCCTCGACGACCTGCAGGATCTCACGCTTGCCGAGTCCGGGCACCTCACGTACCGCAGAGTCGATTTTGATCTTTGTGACCTCGTCGAGGCGGCACGGGTCGCGCACCTGGCGGTCGCCGAGGCGGCCGGCGTGCGGTTGACGGCGGAGGTCGCGGGGCCGCTGCCGGTGCACGGCGACCAGGACCGGCTCCGGCAGGTGCTCGGCAACCTGGTGACCAACGCGCTGCGGTACACCGACGCGGGCGGCGCGGTGGTCCTGCGGGCGTTCCCGGAGGAGGGCCGGTCGGTGGTCGAGGTCGAGGACACCGGCTGCGGTATCGAGCCGGCGGACCTGCCGTTCGTCTTCCAGCGGTTCTGGCGCGCCGATCCGGCCCGGGACCGCGCCACCGGCGGCAGCGGCCTTGGGCTGACGATCGCCCGGCAGATCGTGCTCGACCACGACGGCACGATCGACGCGTCGAGCACACCGGGCGTCGGCTCGACGTTCCGGGTCACGCTGTAGCCCGCAGGCGTGTGTCGAGCGTGTCGAGGTCCGGCACGAACCACACGTGGTCGGCCCGGTTCGACTCCTCGACCAGTGCACGCAGGGCCGAGCTGGCCGCGAGGTGCCCGGCGATGTCGCCGACGACGGCCAGGCGCAGCCGGTAGTTGACGAACTTCTGCATGACCTCGCCGGCGAACCGGGTGCCCAGCGAGAAGAACCGCTCGTCCAGCCGGCTCGCGGGCACGGCGACGACCTGGGCGCCGACGAAGGCCGCCCCGATCAGGTCGAGGGCGTCCTGTTCGGTGGCGATGAGCGGCCCGTCCGGGTCGCACACCAGCACCGTCACCCCGGCACGTTCCTGCACCTCGTCAGCCACGACCGGCCTCCTTCGCGCTCAGTAGCCCGTTGTCGCCCTCGAGCACGGCCTCGACCAGCCGCAGCACGTCGGCAGTGGCGGCGGCGCCGCCCAGGATCACGATCTTCATGCGGTCCCGCTCCTCGTCGTGGACGGTCTGGATGCGCAGCGGGCGGTCCGGGTCGCCGGCGCCGTTGACGCTCGTCAGGACGAGCGTCCCGAGCCGGTCCGCGGCTTCCCGGTCGATGCCGTCGACCTGCACGATGCTCGACACCTCGACCGCGCCGCCCCCGGTGCGCCGTCCGGCCGCCGGATCCGGCCGCCCGACGAGCGCATCGAGGTCGGCGGCCGAGATCCGGTACTGCTTGCCGATCCGCACGGCCCGGAGCCTGCCGCTGCGGACATACCCCCGCACGGTTCGCACGTGCAGCCCGAGCCGGTCGGCGACCTGCTCAACGGAGTACATCTCATCCCTCATCGCTCCGCAACCTACCCTATTGAGGTGCTGATAGGGAAGTTTGCGTCATCCACCCGTCGGGCGCGGCGGGCCGCGGTTCAGAAGGTCTTCGCGGCCTCGGTGGCCTCGGCCAGGGCGCGGTCGCGGCGCTCGTCGGCGTCCGGGGTCGCGAGGTTGGGGCGGAACTCCACCGACGTGATGTCGGTGATGCCGGCCCAGCGGAGCCAGTTGTCGAAGAACGGCGCCTGGAAGTCGGCGCCGAACGCCGGGCCGCGGCCCTCGCCGTAGACGGCGCCGGTGTAGACGACGGCGGCCTTCCTGCCGGTGACCAGTCCGGTGTACCCGAGCTCGCCGTCGAACGAGAACACCATGCCGGGCTGGCTCACCACGTCGATGAACTGCTTCAGGACGTACGGCACGCCGGAGTTCCACATCGGCACCGAGAACAGGTACTTGTCGGCGGCCGCGAACCGCTCGTACGCCGCCTCGGCGGCCGCCCAGGCGGCGGCGTCCTCGCCGGTCGGGGTCCGGCCGGCGAACACCGCCATCTTCGCCGCGGCCGCGGGCGGGCCGAACGCGGGGAGCGTGCCGTCCCACAGGTCCCACTCGACGATGTCGTCGTCGGGATGCAGTTCGCCGTACACCTTCAGGAAGTGCTTCGCGAGGGTGAGCGACTCGGACCGTTCGCCGCGCGGGGAGGCCGAGATGTGCAGCAGTGTAGCCATGACATGTCCTCCTGTAAGTTGCGTGCGCACGCACGCATCTAGGAGTGAACGTAGCCAGATGCGTGCGCGCGCACAAGACTGGTACGGTGTGACCGTGGACTCCACGGCTGCCTGGGCTGGACTGCTGAAGGTGCACGCCGCGCTGGTGCCGCTGCTCGACCAGGAGCTGCAGGCCGCGCACGGGCTGCCCCTGACGTGGTATGACGTTCTGCTCGAGCTCAACACCGCACCCGGGCGGCAGCTGACGATGACCGAGCTCGGCGCGGTCGCGGTGGTGAGCCGCAGCCGGGTGAGCCGCGTCGTCGACGAGCTGGTGAAGGCCGGGCTGGTCGAGCGGGTGCCCAATCCCGCCGACCGGCGTTCGGCGTTCGCGAAGCTGACCCCGGCCGGGCGGGCGCGGCTGAAGGCGGCCGCGCCGACCTATCTCGCCGGGATCGAGCGGCACTTCACGAGCCACATGACGAAGGCCGAGGCGACGACCGTGGCCAGCGCGCTGGGCAAGGTGCTGCGCGCGCACGAGGCCACGGTCGTCGTTCCGCTCGGCCGCTGAGGAAGCCGCTGCGGAGGCCGCCGGGAAAGCCGCCGGAAAGCCGCCGAAAACCCGTCAGACCTGGAAGTTCGCGAACAGCAGGGCGGCCAGCCCCAGCGCCAGGCCGATGTTCACGACCGTCGCGCTGGCGAACACCGCGATCGGCCGCCAGCCGGCCTCACGCAGCGCCTTGACCCGGAACTCCAGGCCGATGCTGACGAACGCGAGGATGAGGAACCAGGTCCGCAGGTTCGTCGCGACCGCCTGCGCGGCGGTGTTGTCGGCGGCCGAGACCTGGTGGGCGTACCACGTCCCGAGGATCGACGCCGCCACGAAGCCCAGCACGAACTTCGGGAACCGCCGCCACAGCTCGCCGAGCCCGGGTCGCTCGGCGTCGGCGGACTTCTCCACCTTGAACGCGAAGTACGCGGTCAGGGCGATCGCCACGATGCCGATCAGCGCGTTCTGGGTGACCTTCACGATGGTGGCCACCTTGAGCGCGTCCTCGCCGGCGAGGGTGCCCGCGGCGGTGACGGCGGCGGTGGTGTCGATGTTGCCGCCGATCCAGGCCCCGGCGACCGCGTCGGAAAGCCCGAAGACGTCCGCGAGGTACGGGAGGAGGAAGATCGACGGCAGCGCGAAGAGGATGACGAGGCTCGCCGCGTAGGCGAGCTGTTCCCGCTTCGCCCGCACCGCTCCGGCGGCGGCGATGGCGGCGCTGACCCCGCAGATCGACACCGCCGACGCCAGCAGGGCGCGCAGCTTGTCGTCGAGGCCGAACCGCCCGCCGAGCCACCAGGTGAACAGGAAGACGCCGCTGATGAGCACGAGTGCCTGGACGATGGCCGGGCCGGCGGCCGTCACCAGCAGCGACAGGTTGATCGACACGCCCAGCAGCACCAGGCCGGTCTTGATGAAGAACTCCGTGCGGAAGGCCCCGCCGAGCCGGTCCCGCAGCCCGGTGGTGGTCAGGACGACGTTGCCGATGAGGCCGATCGCGATGGCGTAGACCGGATACTCGACGGACTTGGAGATCCGGGCGAGACCGGTGCCGGCGAGCCAGCCGGGGACGTTCTTGTCGAGGTACTTGGTGAGGTAGGCGAGCGCGAGGACCACGACCAGCCCGGCGGCGGTCCAGGCGACGGCGTTCGGCGCGGGCCGATCCTCGGCCGGGGGAGCGAGGGCCTCGGTCTCGTTGGTGGTGGTCATTGCAGCACCCCCTTGGTGATGACGCCGCTGAGGATGAGGACGAGGAGCACGAGCCCGACCACGGTGGCCGCCCAGTCCTCGCTGATCTTGAATTTCATGGGTACTTCCTCCGGTTTCCGGGCATGCTGGCGCGCACCGTCGCGTGCGGATGGTGCGGTGCGCGATGGTGTTGGGTGTCAGGAGGAGCGCGGACAGGCGGAGGCGGCGAGCCGTCCGTAGTCCACGTGACGGCGCCTGGTCAGCAGAGGGTAGGGGCGCACAGACAAATCGAAGCATGCCCATGCGTCGGTCCGCGAGAAAATCCCATCATCTGGATAGGAATACCGTTTCCCACCGCGATGTCGCCGTGGAACCACGCCGGCGCACCGCACCACTCGGCGGCCAGGGCGGCCTCCCAGACGGCGGCGGCGCCGGCCCTGTCGACGCGGCCGTCCAGCGCGGCGAGGCACCGGCGCGCCTGCTCGTCGTAGAAGGCCGGCGAGGTGGCCCGGTAGAAGCTGTGCTCCCCGGCGAGCGGGGCGCCGGCGGTGTCGCAGCGCTGGAGTGCGCGGATGAACCCGGCCACCGCGACCGCGAACCGGGAGAGATCGTCGACGCGGCCCCGGCCGTCTCGCCGCGCAGCCAGCCCCGCACGGACCACGGGAACGGGTAGCCCTCACCCGGTGCGCCCATGGCCAGGATCGGCGGCACGGCGACCGGCAGCGCCGGGGCCAGCCGGGGCAGCCACTCGTGCTCCTTGGCCACGGCGGGGACGTAACCGGCGGCGGTGGGCAGGCGGACCGTCATGTTCTCGCCCAGCCGATACGTCCGGTTGTCCCAGCCGTCGACCTCGACCGGTGTCACCGGCAGGCCGCTCCACTGCGGGAACTGCGCATCGATCAGACGTCGCACCAGAGCGGCGTTGATGCCGGCCCGGCCGTCCGCGTGTGCTGCCGTCACGCCGCGATCATCCGTGCCGGGTTCACGGGCGGGCAACCGGTATACGTGGGGAGGCGGTAAGGTCTGGGATCATGATGCGCGCCGTCGCGCCTGTCCTGGCCATCGCCGGCCCGGCCGGGGCTGGGAAGACCAGCATCGCCACGGCCACCGCTGAGCTGCTCGACGCGGTGGTGGTCGGGCTCGACGACAGTGGTTGCGCCGACCAGCACGGGGTGGACCTGCCCGCGCTGCAGGATCGGCTCGACGTGCTCGACGACGCCGGGTTCGTCATCATCGAAGGGGTCTTCGCCCTGGCGCTTCCGCCGATCCGCTGGGCCGCGCGGTACACCGTCTACGTCGACACGCCGCTGGACATCAGCCTCGCCCGGCGGGCACTGCACCAGCCCGATCCCCGCCCGGTCCTCCGGGGGTATCTGGAGTACGGCCGCGACGACCACGCCCGGTTCGTCGCGCCCGGGCGGCAGCTCGCCGACCTGGTCGTCGACGGCACCCGGTCACCGGATGCCATCGCCGATCAGATCCGGGACTTCGTCACGGGAGCATCGCCGGATTCGCCGCGATCGCCGCGACCTGCTCGCGGGTGAGAAACGGGCCGGCTTCGCCGCCGGCGAGCCAGACCGTCCATCGTGGACGGTTGTTCAGTCGCCGGCGATGGCGGCCAGGGCCCGCAGCCCGGCGACGACCTCCTCGGCGCGGGGCGCGTGCCGCGGGTCGACGACCCACTGGACCATGTTCGGGTACAGCTTCACGCTGCAGATCGACGCCGCCGACCGGGCGGGTGCCGCGTTCCGGCCCCGCTTCCTGCGCCGGATCGCCGGTCTGTTCCTCCTCGGTGTCGTCCACGCGGTCCTGCTGTTCCACGGCGACATCCTGTCCACCTACGCCGTGCTCGGCCTGATCCTCCTGGCGCTGCACCGGATCCGGCCGCGGACCGCGCTGGTCCTGGCCGCCGTCCTCGTCGGCCTGGTGGTGCTGTTCTTCACCGCGATGACCTTCGCCGACATCCCGTCGGTCGACGAGCCGGCCGCCCTCGCCGACGGCGCCGCCACCACCGCGGCCCTCGGTGGCGCGCCCGCCGACGTCATCGCCGAGCACCTGCGCTCGCTGCCCACGGCGATCGGCGGCACGGTCGTGCTCCAGGCGCCGGTCGCGCTCGCGATGTTCCTCGTCGGCCTCGCCGTCGGCCGCCGGCGGATCCTCGCCGACACCACCGCGCACACCCGCGCGTTGCGCAACCTCCAGCTGATCGGCTACCCGCTCGGGCTCGGCGGCGCGGTCCTGGTCGTCGCGCTCGGCGGCATCGCCACCATGCCCGGCCTGGCGGTGTCCACGCTGACCAGCCCGCTGCTCGCCGCCGCGTACGCTGCGACGATGCTGCGGCTGTTCCACACCGGCGCGGGACAGCGGCTCGCCGGCGCCCTCGCCCCGGCCGGGCGGATGGCACTGACGAACTACCTCGGGCAGTCGCTGATCCTCGCGGTCCTCTTCACCGGGCTCGGCTTCGGCCTGATCGGGCGCATCGCCCCGCTCGGCGTCGCGGGCATCGCCGTGGCGGTCTTCCTGGCGCAACTGGTGCTCAGCGCGGCCTGGCTGCGCGCACACAGATACGGCCCGGTGGAGTGGCTGCTGCGGGCCCTCACCGTCTGGGCCCGCCCGGCCTGGCGGGGATGAACAGCAGGACCGGTGCCGGCCACGAGGCCGGCACCGGTGTGCTGCTACGCCGGGATCAGCGCGACACGGCGCTTGGCCGACCCGGCAGTCATGCGTACATCGTACCAACGTCTCATGGCGCACCACGAGCATCGTCCGTAGGCTGCGGAACCGACGTCGATGCCTTCCGGGCGACCTGCCACGACCCGCCACGTTGTGCAGGTCGCTTTCCGTGTGCCGGGGGCGCGGTCACCCGGCAGGGGGACGCCCTGCTGGACAGCCATGCCGTCTACGGGAATGGGAGGGCCGGCGATGGATGCTGCGCCGGAACGGGTCAGCGTGCGGTTCGCGGGGGATGGGGCGGGCACCGGGCCGTTATCCTGGGGCCAGCTGGAGAACTGGTCGGCGATCGTGAAGCAGCGGACCTGGCTGCCGCTCGGCGGGGTCAAGCCGCTGCCGGCGGGCACCACGGTCGAGGAGATCGCCGACGAGCTGCGCTACCTGATGAGCCGGTATCAGCCGATGCGCACCCGGCTGCGGTTCGCGCCCGACGGGACGCCGTCGCAGGAGGTGTACGACCAGGGCGAGATCTTCCTGGACGTCGTCGACGCCGACGGGAAGGACCCCGAGAAGGTCGCCGAGAGTGTCTGCGACCGCTGGCGGGAGGACGAGCTCGACTTCACCGCCGAGTGGCCGGTGCGCATGGCGGTCGTGCGCAAGGACGGCGAGATCACCCACATGGCCGTCCTGATGAGCCACTTCGTCACCGACGCGACCGGCGCGATGACGATGATGACCGAGGTCGCGGCCCGGGTGACGACGCCGGTCGCCGGGCTGCAGCCGCTCGCCCAGGCGGAGTGGCAGCGCTCGCCGGCCGGGCAGCGGCACAACGCCGCCGCGCAACGCTACTGGGAAGGGATCCTGCGGGTGGTCGAGCCGCGGCGGTTCCCGTCCCCGCGCATGGTCGAGACCCCGCGGTACTGGCACGGCGAGTTCACCTCACCGGCGCTGTCCCGCGCGGTGCCGGAGCTGGCCGGGCGGACCGGCGTGGACTCCTCGACGATCCTGCTCGCCCTCTACGCCGGCGCCCTCACCCGGGTCACCGGCGTCGACCCGGTGGTGATCCGGCCGATGGTGAGCAACCGGTTCCGCCCCGGCCTCGCCGACGTCGTGTGCACGCTCGCCCAGGCCGGCCTGCTCATGGTCGACGCCGGCGGGCTGGGCCTCGAGGAGCTGCTGGAGCGGGTCCGGCGGGTGACGACGGCGGCGTACAAGTACGCCTACTTCCACCACACCGGCATGGAGGCGGTCGTCGCCCGGGTGGCGGCGGAGCGCGGCGAGCCGATCGAGCTCGGCTGCTATTTCAACGACCGCCGTGGCCCGGTGCGTGACGTCGCGTCGGCGCCGGGGGAGTCGACGTTCCGCTGGGTGGTGGCCCAGGAGGCGCCGTCGTTCGAGCCGCTGTTCGTGCACGTCGACGACGTGCCCGGCACGATCCGGATCAGCATGTACCTCGACGCCGCGCACATCACCCCGGACGACGGCGAGGCGGTGCTGCGCGGCATGGAGGCGCTGGCCGGGTCCTGACCTCAGCGCAGGCGGGACCAGTTGTCGTAGTCGTGGACGGCGATGCCTTGGAAGGTGTCGTACCGTCCGGCCGCGGCATCGACGGCGACGAGCTGGTCCCGCAGCCGGGCCTGGGTCTGCGTGGCGAACGTGCAGTAGCGGCAGTCGGCCAGCGGCTGGGTCTCCGCGGCGAGCCGGACCGGCTTGCGGCCGGCCCGGCCACGGCTCAGCAGGTCGGTGCCCACCTTGACGATCCCGGCGCTGCTGTCGCGGTACGACATGACGGTGATCGCGTCGACCCGCCGGATGACGGCGTCGGCGAGGTTGCCGGCCGGCGCCGGGATCGTGGCCAGCCAGAACGGCACGTCGGCCTCGAGCGGCTCCGGCCCGGCCCGGCGGACCGCGTCGAGCATGGCCAGGTAGCCGTCGACGACCTGCGGCTGGTCGGTCTTCCAGGCGGGCAGCAGGTACGGCTCGACGTCGAGGTGGATGCCGTCGAACAGGCCCGTGGCGGTGGCCCGCTGCCGCCACGCGACGGCGTCACCGGGGCTGGTGGCCCAGGCGGGGTCGCCGCCGAGCGCGGAGAGCCGGATGCCGGCGGCCCTCGTCCCGGCGCGCAGGTCGCGCAGGTGCCGCAGCTCGGCGGCGTCCGGCCGCCACGACACCGCGACGAAGATCTCCCGCACGCCCTGCGCCCCGGCCCACCGGACCACGGCCGGCGGGTCGGCGCGCGACCACAGCCACATGGCCCGGGCGTGTGCCGCGCTGAGCCTCGTCGCCGTCGCCGTCGCCGTCGCCGTCGCCGTTGTCGGCGGCGGCGGCGCCGGGTCCCGGACGGCGTGCGCCGGGGCCGGCAGCGCCGCCACGCCCACGGCGGCCGCGGCCACCCGAGCCCAGATCCTGCTTGTCATGCTCACCTCCGGTCTACGTTCCCGTTCTGGCGCGACCCGGTTCACCAGCGGGTTCGGTCCGGTTGCGCTGTCCCGATTGGAGCACGCCCCCGTGGTACCGCGCCGGCCGGACGACCCGCTTTCACTCTCCGTCCGGCGGCCGGGTAAGCAATGGCGGTGGTGTTCGCGTTCTTCACGATGCACGGCCGGGAGGCCGCCCGAGTGGCGGTCGGCGCCGCCCGTGCCGCCGGCCGGGCGTCGATGACCCCGGCCGACCTCGCGGCCGCGCTGCTGCGCTCCACCGGCAACGTCGCCCGCCTCCGGCCGGAAGGCCCGCCGACGTCGGTGGCGGGTGAGACCGAGGTGGGTGGCGACCGGTATGTGCCGTTCGACGCGGCCACCGTGGCGGTGCTGGAGGCCGCGACGCGGAGACACCTGAGCCCGACAATGTCAGGAATCTGTCGTGTGCCGTCCGTCCGCGAGCTGTCTGGTCGCGCCGCGGCGCCCCAGGAACTCCAGCAGCGGCACCGCGACGCGCCGCGTTGTGCGCAGCGCCTGCCGGGCCTCCGACAGGGTGAACGGCTGCGGGAGGGCGTGCAGCGTCCGGACCGCCGCGTCGGCGACGTCCGGCAGCAGCACGACCCCGTCGGCGATGCGCAGCAGCAGGCGGGCCTTCACCGCCGCGCCGATCTCCTTCGGCCCGAGCCCGAGCTCGGCGAGGCGCCGGGCGTCGGGCGCGGCGAACGGCTCGCGGCGCAGGTCCGCATGGACGGCGTCGACCGCCTTCCGCAGCCGCTCCGGCAGGGCACGGCCGCTGCCGATCCGCCCGTCGCGGACGATCAGCGGCGGCGTCACGAGCGCCTCGACGAGCGCGCGGTCGGGCAGGCCGAGCCGCTGCCGCACGGCGTCGACGGGCACGTCGGGGTCGACGGGGTGCGCGGCGGCGTACCGGTCCACTTCGGACACCAGCCGGGTGCGCAGCGCGGCCCAGTGCTCCGGGTCGGCGAGCCAGTCCCCGGCGACGGCCGTGACACCGTCCGCCGGCACCCCCATCCGGACCAGCTCCGGCGCCCGGACCAGCCGCCGGCGCCGCAGCTCGCCGGCGGCGTCGGGTCGTCCGTCCAGCTCGGACAGTTCGGCGGCCCGCGCCGCGGCGGAGCCCCGGCGGCGCAGCTCGGGCGGCGCGACGTCGAGCACGGTGACCCCGCCGGGCACCCGGTGCCGACCCGGGTCGCGCAGCAGCGCGCGGTCGCCGACGTGCAGCGGCACCGGCCGGGCCAGCCGCAGCCGTGCGGTGCCGGTGCCGAGCGGCCGGACCCGGGCCGGGACCGCCGCCGAGCCGACGTGCAGGACGACCTCGGCGGGCAGGTCGGCGACCGGGTCACCGTGCACGCGCACGTCGACGAGGTCGGTGACCACGAACCGGCCCGGCGTCACCAGCGCGTCGCCCCGCCCGACGGCGTCCCGGTCGAGGCCGCGCAGGTTCACCGCGACGCGGGCGACGGCGCCGACCGCGGACACCGGGGCGCCCAGGGACTGCAGGGCACGGACGCGGACGGTCCGGCCGCTGCCGGCGAGCTCGAGCTCGGTGTCGGCCGCGAGCCGCCCGGCGCCGAGCGTCCCCGTGACCACGGTCCCGCTGCCGCGGATGGTGAAGCTCCGGTCGACCCAGAGCCGCACGGGTGCGTCGAGATCGGGCGGCGGCAGCGCGGCCCCGAGCCGGTCCAGCGCGGCCCGCAGCTCGTCGAGGCCGGCACCGGTGGCGCCGCTGACGGCGACCGCCTCGACCGACGTGCCCAGGGCCGTCTTCGCCAGCCGGTCGAGCGCCTGCGCCGTCGCCGGCCCCGGGTCGGCCAGGTCCGAGCGGGTCACCACGAGCACGGCGTGGCGGACGTCGAGCGCGTCGAGCGCCGCGAGGTGCTCCGCGGACTGCGGCATCCAGCCCTCGTCGGCGGCGACGACGAGCATCGCCGCCGGCACCGGCCCCACACCCGCCAGCATGTTGGGCACGAACCGCTCATGGCCCGGCACGTCGACGAACGCCACCGTCGACCCGGACGGCAGCGTCGTCCACGCGAAGCCGAGATCGATCGTCATGCCGCGCCGGCGCTCCTCGGCCCAGCGGTCCGGCTCCATCCCGGTCAGCGCGCGGACCAGCGTCGACTTGCCGTGGTCGACGTGGCCGGCGGTGGCGACGACCCACATGTCAGCGGCCGGCGGCGCGCAGGACGGCCGCGGTCAGGGCCTTGTCCTGGTCCTCGGGGACGCAACGCAGGTCGAGCAGCAGCCGCCCGTGCTCGACCCGCCCGACGACCGCCGGGTCGCCGAGCCGCAGCGGCCTGGCCAGGTCCTCGGGCAGGACGACCGCCACCGACGGCAGCTCGACCTCGGGCGCGCCGCCGCCACCGACGACGGCCACCGTGTCGGCGACCTCCCCGCCGACGGCCTCGGCGACCCGCTCGACCCGGCCGCGCAGCACGTCGACCGGTGCGCGCAGCGCCTGCCAGGTTGGGGTCGGCCCGCGCAGCGTCGCCTCGAACGCGGCGAGTGTGAGCTTGTCGACCCGCAGGGCCCGCGCGAGCGGATGGCGGCGCAGCGTGTCGACCAGGTCCGCGCGGCCGAGGAGCAGGCCGGCCTGCGGGCCGCCGAGCAGCTTGTCGCCGCTGGCGGTGACCAGGGCGGCGCCTTCCCGCAGTACCGTCGCGGCGTCCGGCTCATCGGGCAGCAGCGGGTCGGCGGCCAGCAGCCCCGATCCGATGTCCACGACGACGGGCACGTCGAGCTGTGCGAGCTGCCGGACCGGCACCGACGAGACGAAGCCGCGCTGGTAGAAGTTGGACGGGTGCACCTTCAGGATGAACCCGGTCCGCGGGCCGAGCGCGGCGCGGTAGTCGGCCAGTGACGTCCGGTTGGTGGTGCCCACCTCCCGCAACCGCGCCCCGGTGGACTCCAGCAGGTCGGGCAGGCGGAAGCCGTCGCCGATCTCGACGAGCTCACCCCGGCTGACCACGATCTCCTTGCCGGCGGCGAGCCCGGTCGCCACGAGGACGAGCGCGGCCGCACCGTTGTTCAGCAGGTGTACGGCCTGTGCCGGCGCGACGGCCGCCTTGAGCGCGTCGAGCGCGGCGCGGCCGCGCCTGGCCCGGCGGCCGGAGTCGAGGTCGAGCTCGACGTCGGTGTGCCCGGCAGCCGCGACGACCGCCTCGACGGCCGCGGGGGAGAGCGCCGCCCGGCCGAGGTTGGTGTGGAGCACAACGCCGGTGGCGTTGAGGACGGGCCGCATCCCGGCCCGGTGGAGCGCCTCGAGCACGGCCGGGACCACGTCCTGCGGCGGCAGCTCACCGCGGCGGACCCGCTCCAGCTGGACCCGGACGACGGCCTTGGCCCGCGCCCGGTCGACATCCTTGAGTCGCGGGTCGGCAAGCACCGTGTCGGTGCGCTGCACCGCGCGTCGCGGATCCAAGCTCGGCCTCACTTTTCCCGGTCACCTCGGCGGCTCCCCCGCTCGGGCACCGCCCGGCCCGGCCGCCGAACGTAACGCTAGCAGCGGCAGTATTCCGTCGCCGCGGATCTCCCTGGTGCGCCGAGGCTACCGAGCCCACCGGGCGCACGGTCGTACGTCTACTGTCGTCCTCTGCTGCGGGGGCATCTCCTGGCTGGTGCTCAAGTGGCTGGCGGGACTCGGTGGAGCCGACTGAACCACGCCGGCCAGCGGCATCGAGCAGCCCCGCGCGGCCCGGCAAGGACGTTCCGTTCACCGACCAGGAGACGTGGGGCCGACGATGAGTGAACGAGCAACCGTCGAGACGTTGGTCACCGAAGCTCGGATCCAGCTGCGCGTGAAAAAGGATCGCGTGCGCGCACTCGAGCTCGTTACGGCCGCGGACGCGATGCTCGCCGACACGAAGGTGCGCGCCGACATCTACGCGTCCGTATCGTCGCTGTGGCTGGATCTCGGCGACGAGCAGCGCAGCGAGCAACGGATCGTCCAGGCGATCGAGGCGGAAGCCCAGGTCACGCCGGCTCGACCGGTGATCCTGGGCACGCACAAGCTGTTCTACGCGAAGCTGCTCCACGCGCAGCAGCGGTTCGCCGACGCGGCGCGACACGCGAGCGAGGGGCTCGCGATCTACACGCAGGGCGTGGAGCCGAATCACCCCGAGTTCGCGCGCCTGCGCGCCGACCTCGCGCCGATCCTGAAGCACACGCCCGATCGGCCGTCCGTTGCCGGCGCGCTACGCACGGCAGGCGAACGCCTGTGCGCGGTGGTGACCGGCAGCGAGGCCGAGATCCACAGCGCGCTCGGCATCCCGACGACCCCACCGCCGTCGGGTGCGAGCGAATGCCTGGTCACGGCCGGCGAGCTTTCGCGCGCGAGCGTCGAGCTACGATTCCCGGCCGGCACGCTGACACGGCGCGAGCTCGACGAGACGTTCGGGCCGGCAACCGTGCTGCCACGCACCGGACCGCTCGCGTCGCACACGCTCGGTTACGAGCTGCGGGTCCCCGGCGCGCCGGCCCGCATCAACCTGTATGCGCGCTTCGCGACGACGCCCGAGCCGGCAACCAGCGTGACGAGCGTACTGTTGCGGATCGATCCGGCGTGAATCCATCAACCAGCACGACACCGCGCCGGGCCCGGTCGGCCACCTGGGCGGCCCGCGCCGCGGTGACCTGCTGCCACACCCCGACCCGCGCGAACACCTGCGCGGCCAGTTCGGTGACTTGCCAGACGGGTGGGCCGGTCATGCGTTCGCAGCGCGGCTACCGTCCATCGATGATCGCTTCTTCCCGCATAGCTGAAGTGATCGGCCCACCCTACGAGGGGCTTGACAGTCGACCTCCTCCTTATCGATTATCGATGCATCGTTAATCGATAAGGAGAAGGCGCTATGCGGATCTCGGGCGTGCCGTGGAGACCGACCTGGCTCGGCATGCTGCAGCTGGCCATCGTCGGTGGGCTCGTTGTCATGGCGGCGATCGGCGTCGTCAACGCAGTCGCGTTGGTCACTACCAGATCCATCGAATTTGCAATGCCGGTCGCCACCACGCCAGGTCTGGCAACCGAGATTGGCGGCGTAACGGTGCAGGTAGTGGTACCCGGACCGACCGGATGGCAGCTCGTCGCTCATTCGCTCGTGTCGTTTCCCACCTTCGTCGTGATCGTGACACTGCTGGCACTGCTGCTCACGGTGGTTCACCGGGCTCGCCGGGGAGGCCCGTTCGACACCGCGGTCATCCGCCGGCTACGCCTGCTTGCCGGCGTTGGGCTGGTCGGCGGCGTCGCCGCGCAGTTCGTCGAATTCTTCGCCCGATCCCAGCTCACCGCATCGATCCCGGAAGACCAGGTTCCGTACATCTGGCAAGCACAAACCCATGTTGACATTGATCTGGCACGGATCGGGCTCTGGATCCTTGTCGGCGTCGGCTTCATGGCCTTCGCCGAGGTCGTCAACCGGGGTCGCGCACTGCGCGCCGAACTGGACACAGTGATCTGATGCCGCCCGAAGATGACCACCGTGTCGAGGTCCACCTGGACCGGCTGCTTGTCGAGCGCGACCTGACGCTGACGGAACTCGCCGACCGTATCGGCCTGACCCTGGCGAACCTGTCCGTTCTCAAGAACGGCCGTGCACGAGCAATCCGCTTCAGCACACTCACGGCGCTCTGCGAAGCGCTCGAGTGTCAGCCCGGAGACCTGTTCACAGTACGATCCCGGGCCGGTCACCCGCCCGGCTCTCCGTGAGGGCAGGCCACCGGCCTGCCCTCGAGCACCTGCCCGGCACACTCGCGCCGCCACGCCGGCCACCGTAGTAGCTGTCGGCCCGATGAACCACGATTTGCGCCAGCCGCCGGGCGTGGGCCTGGCCGCCAGCGGCGAGTGGTCAAACGAGGCTCGGCTACAGGCCTGGGTGAATTTCCCGCCCGCGTTGTCGATCCGGCGGCGGGTCGTTCGTGTAGCTGGTGACGGGCCGGCGACGGGCTGGCCCTGCACGCAAGGAGAGCGCGATGGGCAAGCTCGTTGCCGTCGAGAACGTGACGCTCGACGGGGTCATGCAGGCACCAGGCGGGGCTGATGAGGATGCGCGGGGAGGCTTCCGGCACGGCGGCTGGGCACACCCGTATGCCGACCACGTCATGGCCGAGACGATGGGCAAGGGCATGGGCGACGACGGCGTGATGCTGTTCGGCCGCCGCACCTACGAGCAGTTCTACCGCTTCTGGTCGAAGCAGACCGACGGCAACCCGTACACCGCTGTTCTCAACCGCAAGCACAAGTACGTCGCCTCGCGCACCTTGGCCGAACCGCTACCGTGGGAGAACTCGTCCCTGCTGAAGGCCGACGTGACGCAAGCCGTGGCCGCGCTCAAGGGCGACGTCGCGGGCGACCTGGTCGTGCTCGGCAGCGGCGAGCTCGTGCGGTCGCTGGCCAGAGCGGGTCTCGTCGATGTCTACACGCTGTCGATCCACCCGCTGACGCTGGGTACGGGCGTGAAGTTGTTCGCCGAGGGCGAGGACGCGTACGGCACGTTGGAGTTGGTCGAGGCCGTGCCGACCACAACTGGCGTGATCATCGCAACGTACCGCCCGACCGCCTGAGAGGATCCTGTGGCATGAGGCAGTACCTGCTCAGTGTTTACCAGCCCGACGGCGACCCCCCGCCGCCTGAGGTCCTCGCCCCGATCATGGCCAACCTCGGCGCCCTGACCGACGACATGAAAGCCGCCGGCGCCTGGGTCTTCTCCGTCGGCCTCCACCCGGCCAGCACCGCGACAGTCGTCCGCGACCGCGACGGTGAGGCGCTCCTCACCGACGGCCCGTTCACCGAGGGAAAGGAGCACCTCGGCGGCTTCACGATCATCAGTGCGCCCGACCTCGACGCCGCCTTGGCCTGGGCCGGCAGGATGGCCCGCGCCACCACACTGCCGGTCGAGGTCCGGCCCGTCGCGTGAACGGCAGCGACATCGACCGGATCTTCCGCCAGGAGTACGGCCGCGCGGTCGCGGTCCTGGTCCGTGCCTTCGGCGACATCGATGTCGCCGAGGATGCGGTCCAGGACGCGTTCGCCTCAGCTGCGCAACGCTGGCCGGTCGACGGGCTGCCGCCCAGCCCGGCCGGTTGGATCATCACGACCGCCCGCAACCGGGCGATCGACCGCCTGCGCCGCGAGTCGACGCGGGCCGACCGGCACGCTGAGGCGTTGCTGTTGCACGCGCCAGACGATGCACCCGATCCCGGGCGGGAGGGCCCAGTGCGCGACGACCGGCTTCGCCTGATCTTCACCTGTTGCCACCCCGCGCTCGCGCCCGCCACCCGCGTCGCGCTCACGCTTCGGCTGCTCGGCGGGCTCACCACCGCCGAGATCGCGCGCGCGTTCCTCGTGCCCGAACCGACCATGGCCCAGCGGCTCGTCCGCGCCAAAGGCAAGATCCGTGACGCCGGCATCCCCTACCGCGTGCCCCGCGATGCCGATCTTCCCGACCGCCTCCGCGCAGTCCTCGCCGTCATTTACCTGATCTTCAACGAGGGCTACACCGCAAGCTCAGGTGACAACCTCGCCCGCGACGACCTGAGCGCCGAAGCCCTACGGCTCGGGCGTCTACTCGCGGCGTTGATGCCCGACGAGCCCGAGGTACTCGGCCTGCTCGCGCTGATGCTGCTGATCGAGTCGCGGCGGCCGGCGCGCATCGGCCCCGGCGGCGAACTCGTGCGGCTCAATGACCAGGACCGCACGCTCTGGGACCACGCGCTGATCGCGGAGGGCCAGGGCCTGCTCAGGCGGTGCCTGCGCCGCAACCAGCCAGGCCCCTATCAGCTACAGGCCGCCATCAACGCCGTGCACAGCGATGCCGCCACCGCCGCCCACACCGACTGGCAGCAGATTCGCGCGCTATACGACCACCTGGCCGCCGTGGTACCCACCCCGGTCGTCGCCCTGCACCGCGCGGTCGCAGTAGCCGAGGTGCAGGGCCCGGCCGCCGCCCTGCCGCTCGTAGACGCCCTCGACGGCCTGGACCACCACCATGTCTTCCACGCGGTACGCGGCGACCTGCTCCGCCGGCTCGGCCGTGCCGAGGACGCCACGGCGGCCTACGAGCGCGCCGCCGCGCTCACCGACAACGCCGCCGAACGCCACTTCCTCCGCTCCCGCGCCGCCCTCTCAGCTTGACCACACTGCGGTCGGGGCCCCGATGCATTGCTGCATCGGGGCCGCCTCAGATCCGTACGTGTCACTCGGTTGCCGCTGCGGCTACCTTCTGCGCTGTCCGCGACGACGTCCGCGTCGCGTCCGGCACCGGTCGTCGCGACGACGCCGAGCACGCCGCCCACAGCCCGTGTCCAAGTGGACCTGCAACAATGCCTGGCGGCGCACACGTGCGGCCGCGTTGCCGCCGGCCCAGCTCAGCTCTCCGCTCGCGGCCAGACCGTAACGACCTTCGGCACGCGGCTGTGTCGCTCTGGCTCAACGCCGGCGTGCCCACTACCCAGGTCGCCGAGTAGGCCGGCCACAGCGTTCACGTTCTGCTCAAGGTGTACGCGAAGTGCATCGAGGGTCAGGAGGGGACCGCCCGACGCCGCATCGGGGACGCCCCGGACCCGGGGCGAGAATGCTGGTTGGCGGAGACGGACGGGAATCGAACCCGCCTGGCCCGGGTTCCGGACCACCTCGGTTTTGAAGACCGGGAGGGGCACCAGCCGCCCGCACGCCTCCGCTGCCACAGTAAACCCTCCGGTTCTCGCACATGAAACTCACGCACGGGTGGTCTTCGGTAAGGTCGGTCGAATGACGTATGCCCAGGTGAACGGGGTCTCCCTCTGGTACGAGGAGCATGGGCAGGGCGAGCCGCTGGTGCTCATGGGCGGCGGGTTCTGGAGCATCGGGGCGTTCGGGCCGTTGCTGCCCGCGCTCGCCGCGCGGCGCCGGGTGATCGCCGTTGAGCTGCAAGGGCACGGGCACACGGCCGACGTCGACCGGCCGATCCGATACGAGACCATGGGCGACGACGTGGCCGCGCTCGTGCGGCATCTGGGTCTCGGACCGGTCGACGTCATGGGATATTCGCTCGGGGCCGGCACCGCGTTGCGGGCCGCGATCCAGCACCCGGGGCTGTTCCGGCACCTGGTCTCGGTGTCGATGCCGCTGCGGCGGTCGGCGTGGTTCCCCGAGGTGCTGGAGGGCATGGCGCAGCTCGGGCCCGAGGCGGCCGAGGGCATGCGGCAGTCGCCGCTGTACGCTATGTATGCCGAGGTGGCGCCGCGCGTCGAGGACTGGCCGGTGCTGGCGACGAAGATCGGCGAGCTGGCGCGGCGCGACTACGACTGGTCGGCGGAGATCCCGACGATCACGGCGCGCACGATGCTGGTCTACGCCGACGCCGACTCGATGCCGGTCACCCAGGCGGCGGAGTTCTTCGCGCTGCTCGGCGGCGGCCTGCGTGACGCGCTGTGGGACGGTTCCCGGCGGCCGGCCGCGCGGCTGGCGATCCTGCCGGGGCGCACCCACTACGATGTCACGGCCGCGCCGGAGTTGCCCGCCCTGGTCGACGACTTTCTGTCGGGCTGAGCAGGCCGAAGACCGCGCTGTAGTGGAAGCGGCCGAGAACCTGTGAAGGGTGCCCTCGCGTTCGAAGCCGAGGCGCTGCAGGAGCCGATCGATGGTTGTCGGCGATCGTGTGGGCCTGGACGCGGTGGAGGCGCATCGCGGAGAAGCCGTGGTCGAGCACCGCGCGGCCGGAGCGTCGCTGTGCCGTCGGACCTCCGGATCACCGCGGAACACCAGCAGGTCGGCGGCGGCCGCGACGGTAGGCTCGCGGAGCACGAGCCGGGGTGTGGTGAGCGTTCGCCGGGCCACCCACGTCACCCTGGTCGACACGACAGGAGCGCGATCCGTGCAGATCGGCCTGCTGGGACCCCTCGAGGTGCGCGACGGGCACGGCACACCCGTCGAGGTCGGCGGTGCGCGGCTGCGCGTGCTGCTCACCCTGCTCGCCCTCGACCCCGGCCGCGTGGTGACGTCCGCGTGGCTCGTCGACGGCGTCTGGGGCGACACCCCGCCGGCCGGCGCCGCCAACGCCCTGCAGTCGCTGGTCTCCCGGCTGCGCCGCGTCCTGCCCGACGGGGTCCTGCGGGCCCGCCCGGCGGGATATGTGCTCGAGGTCGACCCGCAGGACGTCGACCACCTGCGGTTCGAGGCACTGGTCGCGCAGGCCCGCCGGGAAGCGGACCCGGCGGCTGCGGTCGCCCTGTTCAAGGAGGCCGAGGCCCTGTGGCGCGGCCCGGCGTTCGCCGACGCACCACTGTTGCTGAGCCGGCGGGCGAAGCTCGACGAGCAGCGCCGCGCCGCCGTCGAGGACAGGATCGAGGCGGAGCTGGCGATCGGTGGCCCGGCCGGCGGCGACGCGATCGTTGCGGAGCTGGAGGCACTGGTCGCCGCCGACCCGCTCCGGGAGCGGCCGGTGCTGCTGCTCATGCGCGCCCTCCGCCGGGCCGGCCGGACCGCCGAGGCGCTCGCCGCCTTCGAGCGTTGCCGGGTGCGGCTCGCCGACGAGCTCGGCGCCGACCCATCCCCGGCGCTGGCGGACCTGCACGTCGACATCCTGCGCGACGACCAGCCGGTGGCCGGCAACCTCCGCGCCCCGCTGACGAGCTTCGTCGGCCGTGATCGTGAGGTCCGCGCCGTCGGTGACCTGGTGACCGCCCACCGCCTGGTGACCCTGGTGGGGCCGGGCGGCGCGGGCAAGACCCGCCTGTCGGTGGAGGCCGGACGAGTGCTGTGCGACGCGCTCCCGGACGGGGTGTGGCTGGTGGAACTGGCCCCTGTGACGGACCCGGACGAGGTGACCCAGGCGGTCTGGGCGGCCCTCGGCATGCGCGACCCGGCCGGCACCGCCGGGGCGATCATGGCCGTGCACCGCGACACGTCGGACTCGGCGGGCCGGCTCGCCGCCGCCCTGGCCCACCGCGACCTGCTGCTCGTCCTCGACAACTGTGAGCACGTCGTCGAGACCGCCGCGGCCCTCGCCGACCGGCTCCTCGGCGCCTGCGCGGGCCTGCGCGTCCTCGCCACCAGCCGGGAGCCGCTCTCGATCACCGGTGAAGTGCTCTTCCCCGTCGAGCCGTTGCCCTTGCCGCCGGTCGAGGCCGGCCCGGCAACCGCCCGGGAGTTTCCGGCCGTCCGGCTCTTTCAGGATCGGGCCGCGGCGGTGCGGCCCGGGCTCACCGCGGATCCCGCGACCGTCGAGGCCGCCGTCCGCATCTGCCGTGCGCTCGACGGCATGCCCCTGGCGATCGAGCTCGCCGCCGCCCGCTGCCGCTCGCTCACCCCGGCGCAGATCGCCGACCGGCTCGACGACAGGTTCCGCCTGCTGACCCGGGGCAGCCGCACCGCGCTGCCGCGCCACCAGACGTTGCGCGCCGTGGTCGACTGGAGCTGGGACCTGCTCGACGCCGCCGAGCGGGCGATGCTGCGCCGCCTGGCGATCTTTCTCGGCGGCGCGACGCTGGAGTCCACGGCCGCGGTCTGCGATCCCGACGGTGTGCTCGGCGACCCGCTGGAGCTGCTGACGACGCTGGTCGACAAGTCGTTGCTGACCGTCGACGGCGCCGGGCGGTACCGCATGCTCGAGACCATCCGCGCATACGGCCTGGAACGCCTCGGCGCGGCCGGCGAGACCGCCGAGCTGCGCGCCCGGCATGCGGCGTATTTCTTCGCGCTCACCGAGATGCTCGAAGGCGTGCTGCGCACCGACCGGCAGCTGGAGGCCCTGGGCGTCCTCACCGCCGAGCACGACAACCTGCACGGCGCGCTGCGCCGGGTGATCGCCGACGGCAACGCCGATCTCGCCGTCCGGTTCGTCGCCGTCGTCGGCTGGTACTGGTGGCTCGGCGGGCACCGGGCCGAAGGCGCCGGTCTGGCCACCGCCGCACTGTCCCTGCCGGGGCCGAGTGACCCCGAGCAGCGGGCCCTGGCCTGCGGGGTCGCCGCCGTCAACGGCTTCGACGGGCTCGGTGAGACCGCACTGATGCGCGAGTGGTTCCAGGAGGCGCTCGCGCATCCGGCCACCCATCCGATGCTCCGGCTGTTCCAGGCGCTCGCCGTGCTGGTCCACCGCGGGCCGACCCTGGAGGTGCTGACCCAGCTCGGCACGCTGACCGAGGATCCGGACCCGTGGATCGCGAGCCTCGGACGGCTGCTCGTCGGCCACACCCTGCTGAACGCCGGCGGCCGCTTCGACGCGGCGGCGGCCGAGTTCACGCTGTCGCTCGACGGCTTCCGCCGGCTCGGCGAACGGTGGGGCATGTCGTTCGCGCTGGCCGCTCTCGCCGAGGTCGTCGCCCGGCAGGGCCGCCACGGGGAGGCCGTCGACCACTTCGAGGAGGCGCTGCGCTACCTGCGTGATCTCGGCGTCACCGAGGACCGGTCGATCACCGAGGTCCGGCTCGCCCAGGAGTACTCGCTGCTCGGCCGGCACGAGCAGGCCGAAGCGACGCTCGCCGACGCGCGGCGCACCGCCTCGCACACCGGGCTGCCGGACAGCCTCGCCTTCGTCGAGTACGCGTATGCCGAACAGGCACTGCGCGCCGGGGACCTCGACCAGGCCCGCACCCGGCTCGCGCGGGCCGCCTCGCACGCGGGGGACCGGCGGGTGTCGCCGCAGGTGCTCGCCCTGGTCCGGAGCGGACAGGCGCTCGTCCTCGCGTTCGACGGGGACCACGGCACAGCCCGTACCGTCGCGAGGGAAGCCGCCACGCTCGCATGCGGCGCGTTCGACGCACCGGTGGCGGCGGCGGTGCTGGAGGACACCGCGCAGGCGGCGCTGCTGGCGGGTGACCCGGCGCGGGCCGCGACGCTGCTCGCGGCGGCCGACACGCTGCGGGGCGGGCCCGACGCCACCCGGCCGTGGGTCGCCGACGCGGCCGCGGAGGCCCGCGCGGTGCTCGACGACGCGGCGGTGACGGCGGCGACCGCGCGGGGCCGGGCGGTCACGCTCGGAAATGTTCGGGATTTCTTCGGCTCGGATGTCGAGAACCCGTCGCCGGCGACTACGTACCGGCATGACTGACACACTGCTCACCGGATTGCAGATCGGCGAGTCCCCACGCTGGCACGACGGGCGGCTCTGGCTGGCAGGTCGCCGACGGGGTCGCGTTCCCCAACGGCATGGCGATCAGCCCGGACGGCGGCACGCTGGTCGTCGCCGAGTCGTACGCCTCGCGCCTCACCGCCTTCGACATCGCGCCCGGCGGCGACCTCGTCAACCGCAGGCCGTGGGCAGTGCTGGAGGACGCCGCACCCGACGGGATCTGTTTCCAGGAGCAATGGATCTGGTACGGCGACGTGCCCGCGCGTCGATGCGTGCGTGTCGACCCCTCGGGCAGCGTCGACCGGGTCGTCGAGCTGGACCAGGGCTGCTTCGCGTGCGCCGTCGGCGACGGCGTCCTCTACATGCTCACGGCGACGTGGGGGCCGGACGTGGCGACCGCCCGCACCGGCAGGGTGGTGATGGCCACGCTGTAATTCTGTTGAACGAACCCGGGTCGGCGGAGCAGTCTGAGATGCCGCCACAACCATCCGGGGGACTTCACCATGCGCTTGATCCGTGACCTCTGGGCCACGTCACCGCGCCGAACCGCGGTCGTGGCCCTCCTCATCGTGTTCGGCGCGATCGGCCAGGCCACCGCGGCGGCCGTCGGCGGATCGGTGCTCATCCATCGATCATGGACCATGTTCACGGTGCTGGCGGCGGCGCTCGCCGCCGCCGTGCTCACCGACCTGGCGGTGGGCCTCATCATGGCCCGCCTGACCGCCGACTGGGCCGCCGACGTTCGTCGGCGGCTCTGTCGTGTGGCCTTCGGTCAGGACCTGCCGACGCTGGAGACCACCCCGGTCGGCGAGCTGCTCGACCGCATCGACGGCGACGTCTACCAGGTCGGCGCCGAGCTGCGCAACAGCGGCGTCCGCATCGCGCAGGCCGTGGCATACACGGTGCTCTCCATCGGTACCACCCTGTTCGTCTGGTGGCCGGCGGGCGTCGCGATGATCGTCCTCACCACGGTGCTGACCTTCGCGTTGCGCAAGCCGACGTCGAAGATCGCCGCCGCCCGCATGGCCGAGGAGGAGGCGTGGTCCGACCTCGCCGCGGTCATGGAGGAGTCGATCCACGGGCAGGACGACGTGCGCACCACGCTCGCCCGGCCGTACGTGCTGCGTCTCTACGCCCGGCGGGCCAGCCAGGTGCTCTCGCGCGGGCGCAAGGTGTGGAACCGCTCCGCGGCGGTCACGTCGGTGGCGTCCGGATTCGTCCGGTTCGGCATCGCCGTCGTCGTGCTCGCCGGCGTCTGGGCGCTGGCGACCGACCGGATCGACGGCGCGCGGCTCACCGCCGTGTGGCTGCTCGCGCTGGGTTTCGGCGCGACCGTCGAGCACGCCAGCCGGATGGTGCCCGAGCTGCAGTACGCGCTCGGCGCCTGGGGCCGGATCCAGCTGCTGCGCGAGTCGAAACAGGAGCCGACCGGCGGCCTCCCGCCCGCGCCCGGTGACCTGGTCGTCCGCGACCTCACGTTCCGATACGGCGAGGCCGCCCGGCGGCCGGCCCTGCAGGACGTCAGCCTGACGTTCGCGCGCGGCCGGTCGTACGCGCTGGTCGGCCGCACCGGGTCGGGGAAGTCGACCCTGGCCAAGGTGCTGACGCGGGCTGTCGACGTGCCGCGCGGCACGGTGTTCCTCGGCGGGACCGACCTGCTCGACCTCGACGTCGAGGAACTGCGCAAGTGGATCGCGGTCGTGCCGCAACGCACCGAGATCCTCGCCGGCACGCTCGCCGAGAACATCGCGCTGTTCGACCCCGACCTGCTGGACGCGGCCGGGCGGGCGGTCGACGAGCTGGGCCTGGGCCCCTGGGTCGCCGACCTGCCCGACGGGCTGGAGACCAAACTCGGCGAGGGCGGCCACGTCCTGTCGGCCGGGCAGGAGCAGCTGGTCGCGTTCGCCCGGATCATGGTCCGGGACCCGCAGGTGGTCATCCTCGACGAGGCGACCGCCCGGCTCGACCCGGTCACCGAGCAGCAGGTGCAGCGGGCGACCGCGCGGATGCTGCACGGGCGGATCGGCATCATCGTCGCGCACCGGCTGTCGTCGGTGCGCCAGTGCGACGAGGTCGTGGTGCTCGCCGACGGCCGGGTCGTGGAGGCCGGGCCGCTGGAGACGTCCGAGCGGTTCGCCGAGCTGCTGGCGACCAGTGGCGCGACGGCACTCACGGCACCGCCGGCACCGGTGCCCGTGCCCGTTGCCGGCGGGACGCGGTCCGGCGGGGTCGCGGTGCTCGATCGGGAGCCCGTGCCGGCGCCGGTCGTCACCGTCGCGTCCGTCAAGGCGGACCCGCCGCCGCTGCCGGACCTGCCGAAGGCCCGCACCATGTGGAACATCTTCAGGCTGGCGACCAACGACGCCAGGTTCGGGCTGGTGTCCGTGGTGATGTTCGCGATCATGGTGATGCTCGGCCTCGACGGCTCCGTCCTGCCGTGGCTGTGGGCCGACCTGGTCGACGGCACCGGCGACACGCTCTGGCCGGCGATCGGCATCGTCTGCGGCCTGCTGCTGCCGCTGCTCCTGCCGTACTACACCGGCAAGTGGTTCCCGGAGTGGTGGGTCCGGCAGTTGCTGCGCATCAGCCTGCGGCTCGTGCACGGCCAGACCGGCCCCCGGCGGGTCAGCAAGCACACCCCGGCCGAGGTCGTCGCCCAGGGCGGCGACACCGAACGGGTGGTCGTGCTCGCCGACAACCTCATCGACCAGTGGATCTGCTTGTTCGTGCTGGTCTCGATGACGGTCGTCTCCGGGTCGATCGTGCCGGCGCTGTTCATGGCCGGGACGATCGTGCTGTCCGGGCTCGCCGCGACCCTGTTCGGCCCGTCGTTGAAGCGGTCCGCGCAGAAGACGGTCGCCGCGCGGGCGGCGTTCGCCACGTCGCTCGTGTCGTCGCTGTCCGCGGCGCGCACGGTCAAGCTCGCCGGTGCCACCAGCCCGGTGCTGGCCCACCTGGCGAAGCTCGACCGGGTCCGCAGCGACCGGCAGCGGTGGGAGATCTCGGTCCAGGTGTGGGCGCGGTCGACCCCGTCGCTGGCCAGCGGCCTGCTGCCGATCGGTGCGTGGGCGTTGCTGCTGTCCGGTTCGCTGTCGCCGGGCGCCACGCTCGTCGCGGTGTCCACGCTGGGCTCGGCGCGGTGGTTCGCGTGGACCACGGCGTCGCTGATCTCGCAGCTGCCGTCGGCCCGCGTGTGGACCCGGCGGACGGTCGCGATGACCGGCGAGGTGGAGTACGCGGCGTCCGTCCCGGGCGTCGACCTGTCGGCCGGCACGGCACCCGCCCCCAAGGCGGCGCCGCGGCACCCGCTGCGGCGGCTGGACCTCGACGGGTTCGCGGCCGTGCACGAGGACGGGACCGTGGCGGTCCGTGACCTCGACCTCTCGATCGAGCGCGGGCAGCTGGTCCTCGTCGTCGGGCCGGTCGGCTCGGGCAAGTCGTCGCTGCTGCGGGCGCTCGCCGGGATCGTGCACCACACCGGCAAGCTCAAGTGGAACGGCGAGCCGGTGACCGAGCCGGAGATGTTCCTGCGGCCCAACCAGATCGGCTACGTGGCCCAGCTGCCACGGGTCCTGTCCGGGACGGTCGCCGACAACATCCGGCTGGGCCACGAGGTCGACGCGGCGAGCGCGGTGTCGACGGCGCAGCTGGAGCACGACCTGGCCGCGGCCGGTGCCGGGCTCGGCCTGCTCATCGGCCACAAGGGCACGCGGCTGTCGGGCGGCCAGCTCCAGCGGCTGGCGCTGGCCCGGGCCCTGGCCCCGCGCACGGAGCTGCTGATCGCCGACGACGTGTCGTCGGCGCTCGACGTGACCACGGAGCTCGCCCTGTGGCAGGCGCTGCGGGAACACGGCGTGACGGTCATCGGCTCCACCTCGAAGCGGGCCGCCCTGACCCAGGCCGACCGCGTGGTCGTCCTCCAGGACGGCACCGCGGCCGCCCAGGGCACCTGGCGTGAGCTCGAGGACCGCTGGGGCCACCTGGCCGGCTGACCGCCCGGTACTGCGGGACGAGGTGCGGCACCCGGGCGCCGTACCTCGTCCGGTGTAACGCCCTGGCGGGCGCGGACGCTTGTTCTCGCATGGCCGACGTCCACATCTTCCAAGAGGCGGACTACCGGTTCGGCACCGGCACGCTCACAATACGGGTCGATCACATCAATTGGGACAAGCCTGATTTGTACGACGGCGAGTTCTGGTACCCCGTCGAAGGGCTCCAGCTGTCCACGATCGGCGTCGAGATCGGCCAGCGCCAGGTGATGATCCGCGGCCGCTGCCTCCGCGCCCTGGGGAGGTGAGCCGTATTCGCCGGCACCACTGCGACACCTGAGCCCACGGACCATGAGCGAACGGTCAGAGCCGGGGGTCGATGTGTACCTTCGGTGCCGGACCCCACGACGGGGAGCGCGCGCCGGCCAGGACCGGCCCCACCGACTCCAGCGGGACCGTCGCGGCGACGAGCGGACGCGGGTCGACAGCGCCCGAGGCGTAGAGGTCGATCGTGCCGGCCAGGCCGCCCGACGCGCTCAGGACGCCGACCGCGGTCACGTCCTTCAGCGCGATCGTGCGGGTGTCGACCAGGCTCGGCTCGCCCGCCAGCCCGATGTACACGACCCGCCGCCCCGGCTCGACCCGCTCCAGGGCCAGCGCGGGCAGGGCGGCGGCGTTCGAGGCGTCGATCACGGCGTCGAACCGCAGGTCCGGCAGCGACGCCGCGGTCCACGCCGGGGCGAACCGGCCGGCGAACTCCAGGCCGGGGCCGGGCAGGCCCAGCAGGTGCACCTCGACGCCGGAGGCGGCGGCGATCTGCGCGCAGAGCAGGCCGATCGTGCCCGGGCCGAGGATCAGCAGGCGCTCGCCGGACGACAGGGCGGCGCCACGCACGGCGCGCAGGGCGTTGCCGCCCGGCTCCACCAGCGCGCCGAGCGTCGGGTCGACGGTGTCCGGCAGGGGGAACAGGGCCCGTACCGGCACCGGGAGCTGGGCGGCGAGCGCGCCCGGCCAGCCGTTGCGGATGCCGATCTCGAACCGGCCGGCGCACAGGTGCTGGCGGCCCGCCGCGCAGCGGGGACACACGCCGCAGCCGAGCATCGTGTCGCCGGTGACCCGCCGGCCGACCCAGGCCGGGTCGACCCCCGGGCCGACGGCGGCGACCACCCCGCACCACTCGTGGCCGATCCGCAGCGGATAGGCGGCCTGACCGGTGTGCAGGTACGCCATCTCGCCGGAGAAGAACTCCGCGTCGGTCCCGCACACGCCGGCCCGCTCGACGTCGACGACCACCTCACCGGCCCCCGCCACGGGCGGCGGGACGTCGAGCACCTCGCCGGTGCCCGGGCCGGTGATCACGAACGCGCGCATCGCCCGAGTATCGTGCAACCACGCCCGCAAAGGGGAGACGAACATGCGCAGTGCCGAGTGGTATGCGGGGGACGACCGCAACGTCTACATCCACCGGGCCTGGATGCGCCGCGGCCTGCCCGCCGACGCGCTCACCGGCAAGCGGCCGCAGATCGCGATCGCCAACACCGCCTCCGACCTGACGCCGTGCAACAGCCACCTCGACGAGGTCGCCGAGCACGTCAAGCGCGGCATCTGGGAGGCCGGCGGTGTGCCGCACAACCTGCCGGTCGTGTCGCTCGGCGAGACGCAGGTCAGGCCGACCGCGATGCTGTGGCGGAACATGGCCGCGATGGCCACCGAGGAGCTGCTGCGGGCCAACCCGATCGACGGCGTCGTGCTGCTCGGCGGTTGCGACAAGACGATCCCGTCGCTGCTCATGGCCGCCGCCTCGGTCGACCTGCCGGCCGTGGTCGTCCCCGGCGGGCCGATGCTCAACGGCACGTTCCGCGGGGTGCCGCTGGGCTGCGGCACCGACGTCTGGCGGCTCAGCGAGGAGGTCCGTGCCGGCACCCTGTCCGAGCAGGCGTTCCTCGACTCCGAGTCGTCGATGATCCGCAGCCGGGGGCACTGCAACACCATGGGCACCGCCTCCACCATGGCCCTGCTCGCCGAGGCGCTCGGCGTCACGATCCCCGGCACCGCCGGCATCCCGGCGCCGGACAGCCGCCTGCTCGTGCGGGCCCACGACGCCGGCCGGCTGATCGTCGGGATGGTCGGCCGGGACCTGCGCCCGTCGCAGGTGATGACCAGCGGCTCCTTCCGCAACGCCATCGTCACGCTCGCCGCGGTCGGCGGCTCCACCAACGCCGTCGTGCACCTCCTGGCGATCGCCGGCCGGCTGGGTGTACCGCTCAAGCTCGAAGACTTCGACGACATCGGCGCCGGGGTGCCGCTGCTCGTCGATCTGCTGCCCGCCGGGCGGCACCTGATGGAGGACCTGCACCGCGCGGGCGGGCTCGCCGCCGTGCTGCGGGAAGTGGCCGACCTGCTCGACCCCGACGTGATCACCGTCACCGGCCGGCCGTTCGTCGAGCACCTCGCCGACGCCCAGATCTGGGACCACGAGGTGATCCGGTCCCGGGACGCGCCACTGCAACCGCACGCCGGCATCGCCGTCCTACGCGGCAACCTGGCGCCCGCCGGCGCGATCATCAAACCTTCCGCCGCCTCCGCGCACCTGCTCCAGCACCGGGGGCGGGCCCTGGTGTTCGACTCGATCGAGGACTTCCACGCCCGCGTCGACGACCCGGACCTCGACGTCGACGCCGACACGGTGCTGATCCTGCGGGGCTGCGGACCCAAGGGATACCCCGGGATGCCCGAGGTGTCGAACATGCCGCTGCCCGCCAAGCTGCTCCAGCAGGGGGTGCGCGACATGGTCCGCGTCTGCGACGGGCGGATGAGCGGCACCGCGTACGGCACCGTGGTGCTCCACGTGGCACCCGAGGCCGCCGCCGGCGGGCCGCTCGCCCGGGTGCGGACCGGCGACTGGGTCACGCTCGACGTGCCCGGCCGCTCGCTGCACGTCGACGCCGACCTCGACAGCCGGGAGCCGTCCCCGGCGTTCCTCGACGCGCTGGCGCGGCCGCGGCGCGGCTGGGAGCGGCTCTACGTCGAGACCGTCCTCGGCGCGGACACCGGCGCCGACCTCGATTTTCTCATCGGCGCCAGCGGCGACAAGGTGTCCCGCGAGTCACACTGACGATGCCCACACACCTAAGCTGCCCCCGCGGCCTGCCGATGCTGCTCAGGTGCGGAACAAGGCATGGCTGTGGTGGATCCTCGCCGGAACGCTGGCGACGGGCGGCTACCTCCTGCTGCCCGCCGGCAGCCTGACCCGCAGCCTCGTCTACAACGCCGTCGGCGCGGTCTCGGCGGTCGTGATGCTCGCCGCGGCCCGCCGCAACGACCGCGGCAGGCGGATCGCGTGGCTGCTCAGCGCCGCCGCCACCGGCGTGTGGTCCGCCAGCGACTTCTGCTACATCTACTTCGTCTTCGGCCTGCACGAGGAGCCGTTCCCGTCCGTCGCCGACGTGTGCTACCTCAGCGCGTACCCCTTGATGATGGGTGGCCTCCTGATCCTGGTCCGCAGCCGGTCGGCCGGCCAGGGCCGCGCCGCCGTCATCGACGCCTCGATCGTGGCCACCGGCATCGGCCTGGTGCTGTGGGTGTTCGTCATGCAGCCCATCGCGGCCGACAGTACGACGCCGGTCACCGCCCGGGCCATCGCCCTGGCTTATCCGGCCGCCGACATCCTGCTGCTGACCCTCGTGGTCCGGCTCCTCGCCGCGGGCGCCGCACGTGACACGAGCGTGCGGCTCCTCGTCGTCGCGCTGTGCCTGCTGCTGGGCGCCGACGTCGCGTACTCCGTGGTGACCGCCTACACCACCTACGACGGCGGGGTGTTCGACGCCGGCTGGCTGCTGTCCTACGTCTTCTGGGCCGCCGCGGCCCTGCACCCGTCGGTCCGGGCCCCGATCACCGCCGCCCGCGACGACGGCCGGCCCCGCTTCGGGCGGCTGCGCCTCACGCTGCTGGCCTGCTCGTCGCTGCTGGCCCCGGCCGTGCTGCTCGTCCAGGGCTTCCAGCACCCGCAGCACGTGGAGTGGCTGGCCGTCGGAGGCTGCGCCGGCGTGCTGTTCCTGCTGGTCCTGGTCCGCATGGGCGGGCTCGTCCGGGAGGTGCGGACGCTCGCCATGTGCGACGACCTCACCGGCCTGCCGAACCGGCGGGAGCTGGAGCAGCGCATCCGGGCCGGGTTCGGCGCCGCCGCGCACGTCGCGCTCATCGACCTCGACGACTTCAAGGCGATCAACGACCGGCTCGGCCACGGCGTCGGCGACCGGCTCCTGGTCGCGGCCGCCGCCCGGCTGACCGGTGCGGTCCGCCCCGGCGACACCGTGGCGCGGCTCGGCGGCGACGAGTTCGCCGTCCTGCTGCCGGGCACCGGGGACGTCGAGGCCCGGGTGGGGGCGCTGGAGGCGGCGCTCGCCGGGCCGTTCACCGTGGGGTCGCACCGGCTGCTGGTCCGCGCCAGCATCGGCGTGGCGGACAGCGCGGGCACCGACGACCCGTTCGAACCGCTGCGCCGGGCCGACGTGGCGATGTACGCGGCGAAGGAGACCGGCGGGCGGCACGTGCGGTACACCCCCGAGCTCGACGCCCAGGCGACCGAGCGGGCGGAGCTGGGTGCCGAGCTGCGGGGAGCGCTCGACGAGGGGCAGTTCTTCCTCGTGTACCAGCCGATCGTCGCCCTCCCGGAGGGCCGCACGGTCGGTGTCGAGGCGCTGGTGCGGTGGCGGCACCCGTTGCGCGGCCTGGTCGGCCCGGCCGAGTTCGTGCCGGTGGCCGAGCACAACGGCCTCATCGTCGAGCTGGGCGCGTGGACCCTGCGCGAGGCGTGCACCCGCATGCAGCACTGGCGCCGCACCCTCGGCGCCGACGCACCGGAGAAGATGAGCGTGAACGTGTCCGCCCGCCAGCTGTCGGAGCCCGACCTGCCGCGGACGGTGGCGGCGGTACTGGCCGAGACCGGCCTGCCGGCCTCGTGCCTGACGGTCGAGGTGACCGAGACGGCGGTGTTCGACAGCGCGGTCGCGCTGGACACGCTGCGGGCGGTGAAACTGCTGGGGGTCCGGATCGCGCTGGACGACTTCGGCACCGGCCACTCGTCGCTGGGCCTGCTGCAGACCGCGCCGGTCGACGTCCTGAAGGTCGACAAGTCGTTCGTCGACGACGTCACGGTCCCCGGCCGCTCCGCCATCCCGCAGGCCCTCATCGAGGTCAGCAACCATCTGGGCCTGACCGCCATCGCCGAGGGCGTCGAGACGGTCGAACAGGCCGAGGCGCTGTACGCCATGGGCTACCGCTACGTGCAGGGCTTCCTCTTCGGCCGCCCGGTCCCGGACCCGTCGTTCCGGACCGTGGCCGCCCTCCCGGCGTGACGACCAAGCTCGGCCTGCGCGACCGGGTCCAGGCGGTCGCGTTCGCCTACGAGAGCGGGCTGGTGCGCCCCGGGAGCACTGGAACAGGCTGACCAGCGCGACCTGTCCGGGCACCTCGAAGCGTGGGAAGCCGGCCATCATGGCACCCTGACGGCTGCGGCTACATCGACGTGGAGGCAGCATGATCATCGCAGCGCGGTACAACGGCCCGCCCGGTTCGGGCAACGGCGGCTACTCGGCCGGCCTGCTCGCGTCCGCCCTCGGCGCCGGACCGGCCGAGGTGACGCTGCGCCGCCCGCCGCCGCTGGAGGTCCGGCTGACGCTCGCCCGCGACGGCGACACGGTCCGGGCCCTCGACGGCGAGGCGCTGATCGCCGAGGTCCGTCGGACAACTGCCGAAAAGCCGGATGCGGTACCGGCTGTGTCGCCCGACGAGGCGATCGAGGCGTCGAAGGCGTACCCCGGCTTCACCGATCACCCGTTCCCGACCTGCTACGTGTGCGGCCCCGCGCGGGACGACGGCATGGACATCTTCCCGGGGCGGCTGCCGGACGGCCGGACCGCGGCGCCGTGGCGGGTCGGCGACGACGTGTCCGCGGTGACGCTCTGGGCGGCGCTGGACTGCCCCGGCGGCTGGTCGGTGCTCAGTGCCGGCCGGCCGTACGTGCTGGGTCGCCTGGCCGTCTGGATCGACACCCTGCCGGAGCCGGGCGACGAGTGCGTGGTGATGGGCACCCACACCGGCGGCGAGGGGCGCAAGGCCGACGTGCTGTCGACCGTCTACGGTCCCGGCGGCACCCTGCTGGCGACCGCGAGAGCGACCTGGATCGCGGTGTCGAAATCCTGATGCCCCGTTCGTGCGCGATCCGGGTCGCGGAGGGCGGCGAGATCCTCTCGGTGGCGGCCCCGGCTGCGGGAGTCGGCTGGCCGTAGGCCTGGTTTCCGGTACGGTCGGGCTGTGATCCGCAAACGGGTGCTGGTCTCGGGCCGCGTGCAGGGGGTGTACTTCCGGGACACCTGCCGCCGGATGGCCCGGGACTCCGCCGTGCACGGCTGGGTCCGCAACCTGCCGGACGGCCGCGTGGAGGCCGTCTTCGAGGGCCCGACCGACCAGGTCGACCAGATGGTCCGCTGGGCCGGCCGGGGCCCCGAGCTGGCCCTGGTGACCGAGGTGACCGTCCAGGAGGAGCCCCCGGAGGGCCTGCGGGACTTCACCGTCCGCTGACGCCGAGCGGACAGACGATCTCGGTCTGCCGGTCGCCGCCGGCCTTACGCGACGCTTCCCTGATGGCGTTCGCGGTACTCCTGGAGTGCTCGTCGCACGATGCCCGACTTGCCCTCGCGATCGCGGCCGGCCGCCTGCTCCAGCCAGTCCAACATCGACGGCGGCAGCCGGAAGGTCGCCGGTCGCATCACCGGCACGTCGCGATCGTCCACCTGGATCAACGGTTCGGACGGCGACCGCGCCGCCGACAGCAGCGCACTGGTGTCGTTGTGCAGGAACCAGTCGCCGATCTCTTCCTTGGTCATGGCGGTGAAGTCGGGCAGTTCATGCATCGTTGTTCCTCCCGAGCCAGGTTTCGAACTCGGTACCGCTCATCGGCTTGGCCCGCGCCACTCGCCACACGAACGAGTCGTCGTGGCGAAACAGCAGCACGCCCACGGCTCGACGCTCCGCTGTCACCGAATACACCGCTAGCACGTCCTTGTCGATGCGAAGCCGTAGCTGGTCACGCAGCGGCGCCTCCAACGTCTCGGCAACCTCGGCGAGACTCACCGCGATGAGCGTCGCCGTGGTCTCGCAGGCCGCGGGTATCCGCCAGAGCAACGCTGCCACGCGATCAGCGTATGACACGTATGACGCACGTGGCCAGGAGTTGCCCGTTCCGGTCCTGGCGGCGTCCGGCTCGGTTCCGCCGGGTAGTCGTCGCGGAGGGAAAACCGCGCGTTTCGCTTGACCATGGAAATGAAAACCGATACCAAGAAGGCGTGAAAGCTGCCTTCGTGGGGAAGGGCGGCAGCGGGAAGACCACGCTTGCCGCGCTCTTCGCCAGACATCTCCGGACGCTCGACGACACCCGGGCGTTGCTCGCCGTCGATGCCGACATCAACCAGCATCTTGCCGTCGCGCTCGGTGCCGACGCCGAGGTCGCGGCCATGCTGCCGGCGCTCGGCGACCACCTGTACGACATCAAGGAACATCTTCGCGGGGACAACCCGCTGATCGCCTCCGCCGACGCCATGCTGAAGACCACGCCGCCCGGGCCGGGCTCGCGGCTGCTGCGCGTCGACGAGCCGAATCCGTTGTACGACAAGCTTGTCGCCGACGTCGGCGGGGTGCGGCTGGCGGTCACCGGGCCGTTCGCCGCCGACGACCTCGGGGTCGCCTGCTACCACTCCAAGGTCGGCGCCGTCGAGCTGCTGCTCAACCACCTCGTCGACGGGCCGGGCGAATACGTCGTCGTGGACATGACCGCCGGGGCGGACTCGTTCGCCTCCGGCCTGTTCACCCGCTTCGACCTCACCTTCCTGGTCTGCGAACCCACCGTGCGCAGCGTCGGCGTCTACCGGCAGTACGTCGGCTACGCCAGGGACCACGACGTCCCGGTGGTCGTCGTCGGCAACAAGGTCGAGGACGCCGACGACGTGGCCTTCCTGCGCGCGGAGGTCGGCGACGACCTGCTCTGCTGGATGGGGCGCTCGGGGTTCGTCAAGGCCGCCGAGCGGGGGCGGTGCCTGCCGATCGCCGACCTGGAGCCGGCCGGGGTAGCGGCGCTGGAGACGATGCGCGCCGCGCTGGACGAGCAGCCCAAGGACTGGGTGCGGTACGCCGGACAGGCCGCCGAATTCCACGTCCGCAACGCCCTCGCGTGGGGCAACGCCCGCGCCGGCGAGGACCTGACCCGCCAGGTCGACCCGAAGTTCACCCTGGCCCCGGCGCCGGCCGAGGTCCGTTGAGAAGGAGAGTCCGTATGTCCCTGAACGTCCCCACCACACTGCTGGAGCGCGCCGGGGCCGGGCCGGTCGACGACGCCGAGTTCGTCGCCTGCGTCCGGGATTCCCTGCCGTACGCGTGGCAGGTCATCAGCGGCGTCGCCGCCGACCTGCACGCCGGCGGCGGCGAGTTCGCCGACCACAGCGTCCCGCCGCCGAGCGAGGCCGAGCGCGGGCAGCTGCTGCGGGCACTGGCCAGCGACGCGATCCGCGGCGGCCTCGAGCGGCACTTCGGGGTGACGCTCGCCTTCCAGAACTGCCACCGGGTCGCGGCCTTCGCGCCCGCCGCGGTCGGCGGCGAGCGGTACCGCGCCTTCATCTCGCCGCGGGGCCAGCTGTTGAACCAGTCGCCGGAGTTGCGTGACTGCTGAGCCGGTCCTGCATCCGTGCTGATGCTGTCTGAGCCGTGACAGCTCACCGGCGTTTCCTCGCCGCGGCCGGCAGCACCGTCGTGCTGCCGGCCGCGGTCGGCGTTTCGCACTCTCGCCGGCGCGTGCTGGATCCGCCGGCTCGGCGCCGCGTAAGGTGTCGGCGGTGCCGGTCTCCTCGGCGGGAGCGCCGGCTGAGCATCGGTGGCCGCGGCGGGCCGCCCCTTCCGGAGGAGTGCCGTGCCCCGCCCAGCCCCCAAGAAGACGTCGCCCCCACCGCGCAAGGCCGGTCTGCACTGGGTGTGGATCGTGGTGGCGTTCGCCGCCGGTGCGCTCCTCGCCGGGCCGATCGGCGCGGCCACCGCGGACCCGCGCTCCGACACCCAGCAGAAGATCGACGAACTGCGCGCGGCCGACGCGCGGCGCGACGCGCAGCAGATCGTGGCGCTGACCGAGCAGGCCCGCCAGGTCCGCGACACACTCGCGCCGGTCCTCGACGGGTTCGCGGCGGCGGTGCCGCCCGGCAAGGGCGCCGCGCCCGGCCAGGAGGCGACCGCGGTGACCGTCGCCGGGTGGCGGACGACCACCCAGAAGGCGGTCGAGCAGTTCGCCGACCCGCCGTCGGCGGGCACCGGCGTCAACATCGCCCGCTCCGGATTCGCCACCGCGGTCCGCGGCCTCGACCAGGCGGTGGTCGCCTACGCCCAGGCCTTGCAGGCGCCCGCCGAGACCCGGCCCGGGCTGGTCGCCCTCGCCGGGCAGTTGCGTGACGTCGCCGTCGCCACCTGGGCGGTCGGCGGGACCCAGCTTGACCAGCTCAACGTCGACGCCGGGCACGGCCACGCGCACGTGTTCCTGCCCGCCGTGCCGGGCCAGGGCGCGATGACGGCCGACGGGGCGCCGGAGGGCGGCAAATAGCGCGGCGGTTGCGGAACGGCCGGAGCTGGTCGGCCGCGAGACCGTCTACCCGGGGAAGATCATCACCGGCCGGCCTGCTGAGCGTCACGCAGGCGCGTCCGCCGTCGCCGGGAGGGTGAAGCAGATGCGGGCGCCGTCCGCGTACTGCTGGTCGAGCCAGATCCGGCCGCCGTGGTGCTCGACGATCCGCTTGCAGATCGCCAGGCCGATGCCGGTGCCCGAGTAGACGTCACGCGGGTGGAGCCGCTGGAAGATGACGAAGATCTTCTCGTTGAACTGCGGCTCGATGCCGATGCCGCGGTCCTGCACGGCGAAGCGCCACTCGGCGTCCTCGCGCTCGGCGGCCACGGTGATCCGCGGCGGCTCGCCGGGCTTGCCGAACTTCACCGCGTTGGAGAGCAGGTTCTGCCAGAGCATCGACAGCAGCGTCGGGTCACCCTGCACGACCGGCAGCGGGGCGCAGTCGACGACCGCGTCGGCGTCGGCCAGGTCGGACCGCACGCGGGCGAACGTCCTGGCCAGGTCGACGTCCACGACGTTGTCGTAGACCCGGCCGACCCGCGAGAACGCCAGCAGGTCGTTGATGAGCGCCTGCATGCGGGTGGCGCCGTCGACGGCGAAGGCGATGTACTGCCGGGCCCGGTCGTCGAGCTGGTCACCGTACCGCCGCTGCAGCATCTGACAGAAGGAGGCGATCTTCCGCAGCGGTTCCTGCAGGTCGTGCGACGCGACGTAGGCGAACTGCTCGAGGTCGGAGTTGGAGCGGCGCAGCTGCTCCTCGGTCGACCGGCTCTCGGCGAGGGCGGCGACGACCCGGTCGCGCATCGCCTCGACGTCGGCGGCCAGCTCGGCGAGGTCGGGCGGGCCCGGCGACGGGAGGCGGTGGTCGAAGTCGCCGTCGGCGACCCGTCGGACCGAGGCACGCAGCTCCTGCAGGGGTCGCAGGACCGCCGACTGGAGCAGCACCGCGATGGCGGCCAGGCCGGCGAGCAGGCCGCCGATGATGACCAGGAGGATCGTGTCGCGCCGCTCGCGGGCGTCGGCCAGCGCGCTCCGTCCGGCTGTCCGCGCGGCCTCGACGTCACGCTGCAGGGTGGCGAGGCCGGCCCGTAGCCTGTCGAACGCGGCCTTGCCGGTCTCCACCAGCGGCGAGCGGGGGTCCTTGGCGGCGATCAGCGGCTCGGCGTAGCCGCTGCGCCAGCGTTCGGCGTCCCGGGCGAGCCGTTCGACGTCGGCCAGCGCCACCGGTTCGTCCCGCAGGAACTGTCGCAGCTGCTCAACCATCCGCTGCTCGGTCTTGATGCCCGTGTCGTAGGGGACGAGGAACTGGCGGTCGCCGGAGAGCAGGTAGCCGCGCACGCCGGTCTCCTGGTCGACCAGGGCCACGCCGAGCTGGACGACGGCGGTGCCGGCGGGGGAGATGCGGTCCTGGAGCCGGTCGGAGACCTTCGCCGTGTCCGACAGCGTGACGGCGCCGGCCACCGAGCCGAGCACGATGAGCGCGACCATCGCCCCGAGCGTCAGGGCGAACAGCCGCTGGCTCGTGAGCCGCCACCTTCCTGTCACGCGAGCACGGTACGGCACCGGAGCGTTCTACGCTTGGCAGCATGGAACAGATGCGGATGCCGGCGGCGTTCATCGGCCACGGCAGCCCGATGAACACGCTCGAGCACAACCGGTACACCGAGGCGTGGCGGGCGTTCGGCGCCTCCGTGCCCCGCCCGCGGGCGATCCTGGTCGTCTCCGCACACTGGTACATCAACGCGACGGCGGTCACCGCCATGTCCCGGCCGCGCACGATCCACGACTTCTACGGCTTCCCGCAGCGGCTCTTCGACGTGCGGTACCCGGCGCCGGGCGCGCCCGAGCTGGCCGACGAGGTCGCGGAGGTGGTCAAGCCCACCTGGGTCGGGCACGACGTCGACAGCTGGGGGCTCGACCACGGCACCTGGTCGGTGCTGTGTCACGCCTTCCCGGACGCGGACATCCCGGTGGTCCAGCTGTCCATCAACGCCTCCAAGCCCTTCGACTACCACCTGGAGCTCGGCGCGAAGCTGGCACCGCTGCGCGACCGCGGCGTGCTCATCATGGGCAGCGGCAACGTGGTGCACAATCTGGGCGGGGTGGACCGCGACCGGCCGGACAGCGGCTTCGACTGGGCGCAGCGCTTCGACGAGCAGGTCCGGGCACTCATGCTGGAGGACCCGGCCGAGGTGGCCGCGATGGACGGCCACCTCGACTTCGCCCGGGCGGTCCCGACCCCCGACCACTTCATCCCGCTGCTCTACGTCGCCGGACTGGCCGGCGGCACGCCGGCCCGCACGGACGTGCTCGTCGACGGTTATGCATACGGTTCGCTGTCGATGACCGCATATACGGTCGACCACACCCCGCTGCCGGTCCCGGCCCGGGACGGCGAGCCGGGGGCGCTCCCGACGGCACCCCCGGACTGCGCGAACATCTGACAAATCGCCGGGCACAACGTGCGGCTAGCGGCGTGCGTGGAGCTTGGCGTTGAGGCGTTCGCGGACGTGGAGCCGGCCGGCCGTGGTGGTGCAGCGCGCGCCCTCGCCGAGCTGGGCGTAGGGCGCCAGCAGGCCGTCGCGGAGCAGCGGGAACACGGCCTTGCGCTTGCGGATCACGACGACCACCGCGAGGACGAGGTACAGCACCGACAGCGCCAGCCGCTCGCGGCCCTGGAACTGCTCGGGGACCACAGCACCGAGCGCGAACTGGGTGAAGAACAGCCCGAGCAGCAGCAGCGCCGCACGCAGGCTCAGCGTCAGGCCGAGCAGCAGCGCGATGGCCAGCAGCGACTGGGCCGCCGTCAGCAGCAGCTCCTCCCGCTGCTCCGGCTCGATCGGCAGGCCGGAGGTGCTCCGGCTGGACGCCGCGAACACCACCGGCAGGGTGCCGACGAGCAGCGTCCACTGGTTCACCTTCGACGACACGAGCGCGCCGAGCGCTTCCGTGGTGTGCAGCCGCCACGCGTACAGGCCGGCGACGAGCAGCTCCGGCGCCTCCGACGCCAGCGGCGCCAGCCACTGCACCAGCAGGAACTCGCTGATGCCCAGCTGTGCGCCGGTCTCGACGAGTGACTCGGCGAACCGCTCCGCGGTCAGCAGGATGACGCCGGCCGCGACGACGAACATGCCGATCACGGTGATCCGCCGCGGCCGGCGGGGCAGGTTGCCGACCCAGGCGGAGGGGCCGATCAGGTCCGGCTCGCCGGCCGGGGCCCGGGAGACCCGCCAGCTGTAAGCGACGAAGATCGCCAGCAGGATCCCGGTGTCGACCATCGTCAGAGTGCGCTTGAACGGCAGGACCAGGCAGTACAGCGAGGCGAGGGTGAGGAACGCCAGCGGCACCGCGTCGCTGCGCTCCAGGCGGATGCCGCTGCGCCGGCTGCGGCGCCACGCGATGATGACGACGAGTGCCCAGCCGACGCCGACCAGGATCCGGTTGGCGCCGGTCATGTTCGCCAGGGCGAGCGAACAGGCCGATGTCTGCTCGTCCGGTGCGCGGCAGACGGCGCCGTGCTGGGCGGCGGCCTCCCCGCCGTGCCAGGTGAAGACGAAGTCGACGGCGTACTCGGGCAGCACGGCGATGAGCGCGAGCACCGCCACCGCCAGCCCGGCCGACACGTCGACCTGCGCCGCCTCCGCCGCCCAGGCCAGCACGAAGGCGGCGCCCACGATGGCGACACCGAACAGCAGCGCGGCGACGGGCGGTGCCGGGTGGACCCCCGACACCGCCGTCACCACACCGGGCAGGGTGGCCACGAGCGCCAGGAAGCCCAGGAACGGCGGTCTCCGCATGGGAGCGGACTTTACCGGCAGATCGTGACGGCAGCCTCCGCTCAGGCCACCGCGGCTGCCGCCGCGCGGCCGGCGACCCGGCCGGAGAACAGACAGCCGCCGAGGAAGGTGCCCTCCAGCGAGTTGTACCCGTGCATCCCGCCGCCGCCGAAGCCGGCGACCTCACCGGCCGCGTACACGCCCGGCAGCGGCTCGCCCGAGGGCTGCAGCACCCGGCCCGACAGGTCGGTGTGCAGCCCGCCCAGCGTCTTGCGGGTCAGGATGTTGAGCCGCACCGCGATGAGCGGCCCGGCCTTCGGGTCGAGCAGCCGGTGCGGCGTCGCGACCCGGACGAGCTTGTCGCCGCGGTACGCCCGCGCGCCGCGGATCGCGGTGATCTGCGCGTCCTTCGCGAACGGGTTGGCGAGCTCCCGGTCGCGCGCCTCGACGACCGCCGTGACGGCGGCCGGGTCCAGCAGCGCCTCGCCGGCGAGCCGGTTCATGCCGGCGACGAGCTCGTCCACGGTGCCGGCCACGACGAAGTCGGCGCCGTTGCGCTTGAACGCCTCGACCGGTCCCGGCGCGCCGGCGCGCACCCGCTGGAGGACCTGGCGGACGCTGCGGTTGGTGAGATCCGGGTTCTGTTCCGACCCGGACAGCGCGAACTCCTTCTCGATGATCTTCTGGGTCAGCACGAACCAGCTGTAGTCGTAGCCGGTCGCCATGATGTGCCGCAGCGTGCCGAGCGTGTCGAAGCCGGGGAACAACGGTGCCGGCAGCCGCTTCCCGGTGGCGTCCAGCCACAGCGACGACGGACCGGGCAGGATCCGGATGCCGTGGTTCGGCCAGACCGGGTCCCAGTTCTGCAGGCCCTCGGTGTAGTGCCACATGCGGTCGGGGTTGATGATCTGCCCGCCGGCCCGCTCGGTGATGCCGAGCATCCGTCCGTCGACGTGGGCCGGCACCCCGGCGACCATCCGCCGCGGCGGCGCGCCGAGCCGTGCCGGCCAGGCCTTGCGGACCAGGTCGTGGTCGCCGCCGATCCCGCCGGACGTGACGATGACGGCCTGCGCGGTGAACTCGAACTCGCCGACGACGGTGCGGGAGCTGGACTGTCCACGCAGGACGGTGCTCGGCTCCAGCACCGAGCCGCGCACGACACCACCGGGCAGCAGGGCGTCGACCCGGTGGCGGAACAGCAGCCGCACCCGGTCGCTCGCCCGGACCCGCCGGGCGAAGGGCTCCACCACACCCGGGCCGGTGCCCCAGGTGATGTGGAAGCGCGGCACGGAGTTGCCGTGGCCGTCGGCCGGGCCGCCGCCGCGCTCGGCCCAGCCCACGACCGGGAACACACGGTGCCCCATCGACCGCAGCCACGCGCGCTTCTCGCCGGCGGCGAAGTGCACGTACGCCTCGGCCCACCGTCGCGGCCAGGCGTCCTCCGGCCGGTCGAACCGCGCGCTGCCGAGCCAGTCCTGCCAGGCCAGCTCGACGGAGTCGCGGATGCCCATCCGGCGCTGCTCGGGGGAGTCGACGAGGAAGAGCCCGCCGAACGACCAGAACGCCTGCCCGCCGAGGCTCTGCTCCGGCTCCTGCTCCAGCAGGATCACCCGCTTGCCCGCGTCGGCCACCTCGGCCGCGGCCACCAGCCCGGCCAGCCCCGCGCCGATCACGATCACATCCGCATCCATGGCCTCAGGCTAAGCGCATGATCGTGCCAAAATCGTGGTGCCGGGAGCACAATTCCGGCGCTGTTTTGTCATCGCCGTGACAAATTCGGGGGTCGTACGTGCTGACGCATCCATCCGCGGACCAGTTGCGCGCCCTGCGGCCGCAGTTGCAGGCCCGGGTCCTGGCGGTCGTCCGCGAGGCGATGCGCGGCCAGGGCCGTTCGCTGACCGGCGGACAGGGCCGCGGGCTCACGCTCGGCGTGGAGACGGCGGTCGACACGTTCGTGTCCGGCGCGCAGGACACCGACCTGACCGCGACCCGCGCCGTGTTCCGCGAGCTCGGCCGGACCGAGTTCCGCGAGGGCCACCGCGTCGACGCGCTGCGCTCGATCCTGACCGTCGGTGCCCAGGCGATCTGGGCATTCCTCGTCGAGCACCCCGGCCCGCTCGCCCCCGGCGACCTGTACGGGACCGCCGCCGCGCTCTTCGGCTACGTCGACGCGCTCGCCGGTGCGGCGGCGGAGGGCTACCTCGACGAGCAGCGGGACGCGGCGCACGACTGGGCGATGGTCCGGCGGCGCCTCATCACCCTGCTGGTCCAGCCCGACCCGCCGGCGGACGCGGCGCTGCACGCGGCGGCCGAGGCGGCCCGCTGGACGCTGCCGGAGACGGTCTGCGTCGTGAGCGCCGACGGGACCGATGCAGAACACCTCGCCCGCGCGGTCGGCGGCAACGCGATCGCGACGGTGATCGACGGCGCCGTGCGGATCGTGGTCCCCGGACCGTCCACTTCGGATCGCGGCCTGGCCGGCCGCAGGGCCGCGGTCGGCCCGGTCGTCCCCCTGCGCGGGGCGCGCATGTCGTACCGGATCTCGAGGAGGGCCCTGGACCTGCAGCACGCGGGCGGTCTGCCGGACGGCGTGGTGTCCTGCGACGACCATCTCGTGCGACTGCTGCTGTCGTGGGAGCCGGGTGTGTCGGACCGGCTCGCCGACCGCGTGCTGGGCCCGCTCGACGCGCTGACGCCGGCGGCCCGCCGCCCGTTGGCCGACACGCTGCTGGCGTGGTTACGGTCCCAGGGCCAGGTGATCCCCGCGGCGCAGGCGCTGCACACGCATCCCCAGACGGTGCGCTACCGGTTGCGCAAGCTTCGGGACCTGTTCGGCGCCCGGCTGGACGACCCCGACGAGCGGCTGGCGCTGCACCTCGCCCTGATGAGCCGGCCCGGAGCGTAGGTTTCCCGGATCGCCGGGCACGGCTTTGTTCCAGGGGTGGGTGCGGCTTGTGTTCTAGGGGTGTGGTTGACGGCGCCGTCGCGGCTTGGGCGTGTGCCCGGCCGCGGCGGCGCTGTCGCGTGCGGTCAGCGCCGGGGGCAGCAGCGTCGCCTCCGGCACGCCGCGGCCCTCGAGCTTGGCGATGACCAGCTCCACCGCCCGCTGCCCGACCTCCTCCGCCGGGATGTTCACCGACGTGAGCCGGGGCCGCACCCGCTCGGCGACGTCGTCGGGGCAGATCGCCACGACCGACACGTCCTCGGGCACCCGGCGGCCGAGCGCCTCGAACGCCTCCAGCAGCGGCGGCACGGTCGGCTCGTTGTGCACGACCACACCGGTCAGGTCGGGGTAGCGCTCGAGCAGGCCCTTGACGGTCTCGAGCACCGCGGCGGGCGTCGGCTCGCAGGGCACCGTCGTGCCGCGCAGCCCGCGCCGGTGCCGGGCCTCGTCGAAGCCGGCGGCGGTGCGGCTGGCGAAGCCGAGCTCCCGCTCGTACACCTGCGGCGGCGAACCCAGCAGGGCGACACACGTGTGGCCGAGGTCGGCCAGGTGGTCGACGCAGGCCGCGCCGGCCGCCGCGAAGTCGAGGTCGATGCAGGTGAGCCCCTCGGCCTCGGCCGGAAACCCGATGAGCACCGACGGCCGGCCCAGCGACCGCAGCCGCGGCAGGCGCCGGTCGTGCAGCTCGACGTCCATGACGATGAGCGCGTCGGCAAGTGCGCTGGCCGCGACCCGTTCCAGCCCCTTCTCGCCCTCGTCCTGCGTGAGCAGCAGCACGTTGTGGTCGAACCGGCGCGCCGCGGTGACGACGGAGATCACGAACTGCATGAGCACCGGCACATACAGCCCCGTGTAGAGCGGCACGATGAGCGCGATGACGTTGGAACGGTTGCTCGCCAGCGCCCGGGCGCCCGCATGCGGATGATAGCCGAGCACCTCGATCGCGGCGAGGACCCGCTGCCGCGTCTCCTCCGAGATGGTCCGCTTGCCGCTCAGGACGTAGGAGACGGTGCTCGGAGACACCCCCGCCTGCCTTGCCACGTCACCGATCGTCGCCATGCCGCTCCGTCATCCTCGCTGTTCCGGGTGTGGTCACGCCATTATTCGCTCGCCCGGGGGACTTTGTAAGGAACCGGTCCTTTCCTGTCCCGGCTGAGCGCGGGCGTCGGCAAAATTTGTCGTACCGGGTGGTTAAGCTGCGCGGCATGACAGAAGAGCTGGTCGTCGACGCGCGTGTGGCCGAGCCGTTCCTCTCCCCGGAGGACTACCGTGCGGCGGTCGAGGAGATCCGGTCGGCGGCCGCGCTCTACTACGGCGGCGCCGAGCTCGCGATGGACGACGCCGTCTACGACTCGCTCATGGCCCGCGTCGCCGCCACCGAGGCCACCCATCCGGAATGGAAGGCCGAGGAGTCGCCGACCGAGGTCGTCGCCGCGGGCGGCGGTGTCGTCGGCGACGTCGTGCACAGCACGCCGATGCTCAGCCTGGACAACGTCTTCGACGAGGAGACGCTGCGCCGGTGGGCGGCCCGGCTCGACCGGCTCCTCGGCCGTCCGGCCGCCGGTTACACCGTCGAGCCGAAGATCGACGGGCTGGCGATCGCCGCGCGATACGTCGACGGGCACCTGGTCCAGGTCGCCACGCGCGGCGACGGACGCGCCGGGGAGGACGTCACCGGCCAGGCGCGGCGCGCCGCCGGCCTGCCGGAGCGGCTGGCCGAGCCGGTGACCCTGGAGATCCGCGGCGAGGTGTTCATGACCGACGCCGACTTCGAGGTGGCCAACGGCATGCGCACCGGCGCCGGCGAGCCGGCGTTCGCGCACCCGCGCAGCGCCGCCGCCGGCACGCTCCGCGCGCAGGACCGCACCTATGACGCGCCGCTGTCCTTCCTCGCCTATGCCGTGCACGGCCTCGGCGACGGTGCACACTCCGCCGAGATGGCCGCCGTCGAGCGGCTCGGCATCGCCACCACCGCGGGTTCGCCGGCCGGGATGCCGGTCTGCGCCACCGTCGACGAGGTGCTGGAGGCGGTGCAGGCGCTCAACGCCAAGCGAGGCAGCCTCGGGTTCGGCATCGACGGCGCGGTCATCAAGGCCGACCAGCCCGCCGACCGGGCCGCCGCCGGCTTCTCCAGCCGGGCGCCGCGGTGGGGCATCGCCTACAAGTTCCCGGCCGACACCCGCACCACCAAGCTGCTGCGCATCGAGGTGCAGATCGGGCGGACCGGCGTCATCACCCCGGTCGCGGTGCTCGAGCCGGTGCAGATCAGCGGCGTCATCGTCACCTCGGCCACCCTGCACAACTTCGACGACCTCGTCCGGCGCAACGTGTGGCCGGGCGACACGGTGTTCGTCCGCCGGGCCGGTGACGTCATCCCGGAGGTCACCGGGGCCAAGCTCGACGAGCGGCCGGCCGACGCGGCGCCGTTCGAGCCGCCGGCCCGGTGCCCCCGCTGCGACGGGGAGATCGACCGCAGCCAGAAGCGCTGGCGGTGCACCCGTGGCCGGGCCTGCGGCGCGCACGAGTCGCTGGCGTATTACGCTGCGCGGCACTCCATGGACATCGAGGGTCTCGGCGGCAAGCTCATCGACATGCTCGTGGCCGCCGGGCTGGTGACCGACCCCGCCGACCTCTACGACCTCGACGTGCCGACGGTCACCAAGCTGGAGCGGATGGGCGAGGTGTCGGCGACCAAGCTCGTCACCGCGATCCAGGCGTCGAGGGAGCAGCCGCTGTCCCGCGTGCTGACCGGTCTCGGGGTGCGCATGACCGGCCGGTCGATGTCCCGCCGGCTGGCCCGGCACTTCGGCACCATGCAGGCGCTGCTCGACGCCTCGGTCGAGGACCTCCAGCGGGTCGAGGGCGTCGGCCCCGAGCGCGCCGTGATGATCGCCGCCGAGTTGGTCGAGATCGCGCCCGTCATCACCAAGCTGGTCGAGCGCGGCGTCAACATGACCGAGCCCGACACCGCCGGCCCGGCCGGCCCCGGGGCGTCGTCCGCCGACGGCGCGGACCGCCCCGACCTGCCGCTGCGCAAGCCCGACGGCACCCCGATGACGGTCGTGGTCACCGGCGCGGTGCCCGGCCTGACCCGCGACGAGGGCAACGAGGCCGTCGAGCGCCTGGGCGGCAAGTCCTCCGGCTCGGTGTCAAAGCGCACCGACCTGGTCGTGGTGGGCGCCGGCGCCGGCTCCAAGGCCGAAAAAGCCGAACAGCTGGGCATCCGCATCATGCCGGCCGACGAGTTCGCCGCCGTGCTGACCGCCCACACCTCCTGAAGCCGCACCCTTCCACCCACCCGCCCAAGCCCCTCACCACTCCACCACTCCCTCCGCGGCCGCTGGTCCGTGACTGCTCGGTCCGTGGCCCCGCTGTCCGTGGCCGCTCGGTCCTGCGGCTGCCCGGTCCTCGGCCGTGTCTGCAACTGCTCGGTTGGTGGACGCGTTTGCGGCTGCTGGTTCGGGGCCGCTGGTTTCCGTGGTCGCCTCCTCGGCTGTTCGGTTTCCACGCTCCTTCAACGCTCTGCCCGGTCCTCGACGCTCCGCCTTCTTGATCAAGGGAAACGTCGGGCTGCCCCGGAGCCTGTCGCGTAATTCGCTGGGACAGCGTCGGCGGCCCAACTACGCGCCGATCTTGGAGTTGTGGCGCCATGAACCTCCGAATTTGTCCGGGTTTGTCAAGGACCACAACTCCAAGATCGGCGCGGTTGTCGGGGTTGACGCGCGAGGGATCCGAATTGCGCAACAGGCTCCCTGGGAGCAACAAAGCTCCGTGATCATGGCGATGGCTCCAGGCTTGCGTGATCAGTGCCCACTAGGGCGCGCTCCTTGCCTTCGACGCTGCCGCTGGCTTGACCAGGCCCGGCCCGGATCAGTTCGGCCCGACTCGGCCCAGGGGCTTGGCTCGGCCCCCGCCCGGCCCCGGCCCCCGCCCGGCCCCGGCCCCCGTCCGGCCCCCGTCCGGCCCCCGTCCGGCCCCCGCCCGGCTCGGCTCGGCTCGGCTCGGCCTGGCTTGGCCCCGCCCGGCTTGGCCCCGCCCGGCCTGGCCCCGTCGGCTTGGCCCCGCCCGGCCTGGCCCCGCCCGGCCTGGTTAGCCTGCTGGTCGGCTCGCTGGGGTGGTGTCAGGTCGGCGCTCGGTGGTGGATCGGTGCCGAAGGGGTGCTCTGCGTGGACCGGCCGCGGCGAAGTGCTGGTCGTGCCTTCCGGCGGATGGCTTTCCGCATCGTGGTTGTCCGGCGGTTGGAGCGTCTGCAGGGGGACGTGCGGAATTCCCGGGACGGGGCGGGCACCGACCTGGCCGGATCGGAGCCGGGGCATACTTTCTACGTGGTTGTGTCACGGCGGTGGGCGGTGTTCCTGGTCCTGGTCGGCGTGTGGAGCTGGGTCATCTGGCCCAGGTTCGCCGTCGCGATCTGGAACGACGATCGCTCGTGGACCAGTGGCGGGTCCACGCCCACGTCGTTCCTCTGGATTCACGCGCTGCTGATCGCCGTCTCGCTGGCCATCGGCACCGCCGTTGCTGTCCTCGGCATCCGCGCCTGGCTCGCCGGCCGGAAGCAGCTTACTGCCCGAAAGTAGGGGGCGTCAGCTGGGCGTGCGGACTACCACCACCGGGCGGTCGGCCCGGTGGATCAGGGCGTTCGACGTGCTGCCCAGCAGGAGTTCGCTGAGCTTACGGTGGCCGTGGGCGCCCACCACGATGCCGGGGCTGTTGTGCTCACGGGCCAGCCGGATCAGTGTGTCCGCCACCGTCAGCTCGTCGGCCACCGCCAGCCCGGTAGCGTCCTCGAAGCCTGCCTGCCGTGCGAGCGTCGCGCCGCGCTGGGCCGTCTGCTTTGCATTCTCGTACAGCTGAAGGTCGGCCTCGATCGCGCTGCGGATGTCGAGGACCGTGGGCGGCATGTCGAACCCGGCGATCGGCATGGTCATGATCTCGAACATCCGGCCGGCCTCCCACACCGTCACGACCAGCGCGCGGTGGCCGGCCAGCAGCGTCGCGGACTGCCGCAGCGCACGTTCCGCGGTCGGGGAACCGTCGAACCCGATGATGACCGGTGCGGTGCTCATGACTCTTCACACCGTACGACCGCGGCGTCCTACCGGCGGGATGAGGCCGGGGTGGTGTGCATGACGGCAGGCGGTGCGGGTAGTGCTGACACCCCCACCGATGCCGAGGGTTGAGCAGCCATGAACGAAGACCGGTTCATCGCGATGGTGCAGCGCGAGATCGACGTGCCTGACGGGGCGACGGCACGCAAGGCCGTACGGGCCGTGTTCGAGACCTTCGCCGAGCGGCTGACGGGCGGGTTGATCAAGACCGTCCGCGGGCAGCTGCCGGAGGAACTCGCCAGGGAGCTTTCGTTGCAGCGGCCGCACCAGCCCTTCGACGCGGACGAGTTCGTCCGCCGGATCGCCCGGCGGGCCGGCGTGGACCTGGGCACCGCCGAGAAGTACGCCAAAGCGGCCTTCCTGGCGCTGAGCCGCGCACTGGAGCCTGAGATCTTCCGGGCGGTGGTCGCCGAGCTCGCCACGGACTACGGCCCGCTCACCGAGAAGGCGCGCCGGCCGGCGAACCAGTCGAGGGAGTTCCAGCGGCGGGTCGCCGACCGGGCCGGCCTGGGTGAGGAGCGGGCGCTCGCCGTCAGTGAGGCGGTGCTGGAGACGCTGGCCGAGCGGATCGCGGGCGGCGAGGTCGACGACCTGGTCGAGGAGCTTCCGGGCGACCTGCGCCCGGCGTTGGAGCGGGGCAGGGCGCGCTCCGGCGGGCAGGGCAGGAAGATGAGCCTGGAGGAGTTCCTCGACCTGGTCGCCGAGCGGGCGGACGTCACCCCGGGCGTGGCCCGGAGGTACGGCGCCGCGGTCCTCGCCACGGTCCACGACGCCGTCACCGAGAAGGAGTTCCTCGAGCTCCTGTCCGAACTGCCCAAGTCGTACGTGGAGCTCACACACGCCTAGGGCGGGAGATCACGCAGTCGCGGCCGTCGCCGTGCGGCTCCCGCATCGGTACTGTCGAATGACTCGGTTCAGGTCAGCCTCGGCAGGCGCTGCGGGTGGCGCAGCACGCCGGCGAACAGGTCGCCCCGTTCGGCGACACGGTCGAGGACGGTGCGGATCGTGAACCCGTCCGGGCGCAACGACGGGTCGTCGAGCTCGTCCCAGTCGACCGGTGCCGACACCGGCGCTCCGGGTGCCGGCCGCGGGCTGTACGGGGCGACGAGCGTCTTGTTGACGGCGTTCTGGGTGTAGTCGAGCCGGGCGAGCCCGCCCCGGTCGGCCCGCTCCCACTTCCAGCTCACGAGGTCGGGCACGACCGCGCCGACGGTGCGGGACAGGTGCTCGACCCAGGCCCGGGTCGTGTCGAAGTCGGGACCCGGCGCGATCGGTACCCAGATCTGGATGCCGCGCCGCCCGGTCACCTTCGGCCGGGCCTCGACCCCGAGGTGCTCGAAGGCGGTGCGGTGCAGCCGGGCGAGCACGAGCAGGTCCTCCCACGGCGTGCTGTTGCCGGGGTCGAGGTCGATCAGCGCGTACGTCGGGCGCTGCGGACCGTCCACCTTGGACGTCCACGGGTGCCACTCCAGGCTGCCGAAGTTGACCGCCCACACCAGCGCGGCCGGATCGTCGACGACCAGGTACGTCGTGCCGCCGTGTTCCCACCGCGGCAGCCACTCGGGCGCGTGCGAGGGCAGGTCCTTCTGCCAGAAGCCCTTCGACTCGCTGCCGTTGGGGAAGCGGTGCAGGTTCAGCGCGCGACCGGCGAGGTACGGCTGGACGGTCGGCGCGATCCGCGCGGCGTAGCGCAGGAGCTCCCGCTTGGTGACCGGCGGCTCGCCGTCCCGGCCGGGGAACAGGTCCTTGTCGAGGTTGGTGACGCGCAGCGCGCGGCCGAAGACCTCCCACGTGCCGGTGGACCTCAACCGGTCCAGCGCCCGCAGTTCCTCCTCCGCCGGCGGCGGAAGCTTCAGCGGTACCGACGCCCGGGCCGCCGGCAGGTCGGCGCGCCACAGCCGGTCGGGGTCCGCCTTCACCTCGTCGTTCGTCCGTCCGCTGAGGACCGAGTGCGGGTGGTCGTCCGCGTTCCACACCGCCACGGCGTGCTCGTCCCGCTTGTGCATGAGCAGCCACTCGTCGCCGCGGGTCCGGACGATGACGAACCGCCCGCGCAGCTTCTCCCCGTGCAGCTCCATGTGCAGTTCGCCGGCGGCGACGGCCTTCGCCGGATCGGGGTCCTTGTACGGCACCCAGGTCCCGGCGTCCCACACGATCACGTCACCGGCACCGTACGTGCCGGCGGGGATGATCCCCTCGAAGTCGACGTACTCCATGGGGTGGTCCTCGACGTGGAAGGCGGCACGCCGCACGCCGGGGGCGAGCGTCGGCCCCTTCGGCACCGCCCAGCTGACGAGCACCCCGTTGATCTCCAGCCGGAAGTCGTAGTGTGGCCGGCGCGCCCGGTGCTTCTGGACGACGAACCGCATCCGTCCAGTCAAGCCGGGTTCGCCACCTGCCGGCAACCGGAACGCCGAGGTTCGTCACTCGTCGGTCCGCGCGACGTGCGCGACGTCCATGAGCACGGCGGTGCTCGCGGGCCCCGACCCGACCCGGTCCACCCGGTAGCGGTCTCGAGCGAGGCGGACCGCATCCCCGAAGGTCGCCGGCGCATGCCACCATTCGACGGTGGACACGACACCGCCGGAGCGCTCCGGCGCGACCCTCGACGCGGTGCTGGAGCGGATCACCTACGTCAACGAGGAGACCGGATACACGATCGCGCGGGTCGCGGCCGAACGCTCGGGTTCCGACCTGCTCACCGTCGTCGGGTCGCTGCTCGGCGTCCAGCCCGGGGAGAGCCTGCGCCTGGTAGGCCGCTGGGGCAACCATCCGCGGTACGGCCGGCAGTTCGAGGTCCACTCCTTCACCACCGTCCTGCCCGCGACCGTCCAGGGCATCGAGCGGTACCTCGGTTCCGGCCTCATCAAGGGCATCGGCCCCCGGATGGCGGCCCGCATCACCGGGCACTTCGGCGCCGACACGCTGCGGGTCGTCGAGGAGGAGCCGGAGCGCCTCGTCGAGGTGCCGGGCCTGGGCCCGAAACGCACCGCGATGATCGGCGCGGCCTGGCAGGAGCAGCGCGCCATCAAGGAGGTCATGGTCTTCCTCCAGGGCGTCGGCGTGTCCACGTCGCTGGCGGTGCGCATCTACAAGCAGTACGGCGACGCGTCGATCTCGGTCGTGCGCAACGAGCCCTACCGGCTGGCCGGCGACGTCTGGGGCATCGGATTCCGCACGGCCGACACGATCGCGCAGGCGGTCGGCATCCCGCACGACAGCCCACAGCGCATCCAGGCCGGCATCCAGTACACGCTGTCGGAGGCGGCCGACGGCGGCCACTGCTTCCTGCCGGAGCCGAACCTGGTCGCCGACGCGGCCGAGATCCTCGGCGTGCCGGCCGAGCTCGTCCGCCCCGAGCTGGACGCGCTGGCCGCCGCGGACGGCGTGGTCCGTGAGCCGGTGCCGAACCCCGGCAATCCCGGCAGCACCATCCCGGCGGTCTACCTGGTGCCGTTCCACCGCGCCGAGACGTCGCTGGCCGGCGGCCTGCTACGGCTGCTGAGCGCCCCCGCCGACCGGCTGTCGGCCTTCGCCGACGTGGACTGGGCCAAGGCCCTGGTGTGGCTGCGCGGCCGCACCGGCGCCGACCTGGCGGCGGAGCAGGAGGAGGCGGTACGGGCAGCGCTCACCTCGAAGGTGGCCGTGCTCACCGGCGGCCCCGGTTGCGGCAAGTCGTTCACCGTCCGGTCGATCGTCACCCTGGCCGCGGCGAAGCGGGCGAAGATCCTGCTGGCGGCGCCCACCGGCCGAGCCGCGAAACGCCTCACCGAGCTGTCCGGGCATCCCGCGACCACCGTCCACCGGCTGCTGCAGCTGCGGCCCGGCGGCGACGCGTCGTACGACCGGGACAACCCGCTCGACGCCGACCTGGTGGTCGTCGACGAGTCGTCGATGCTCGACCTGCTGCTGGCGAACAAGCTGGTCAAGGCCGTGCCGCCGGGTGCGCACCTGCTGCTGGTCGGCGACGTCGACCAGCTGCCGTCGGTCGGCGCGGGCGAGGTGCTGCGGGACCTGCTGGCGGCCGAGACGATCCCGCGGGTCCGGCTGACGAGGATCTTCCGGCAGGCCGGGGAGTCCGGCGTGGTGGTCAACGCCCACCGCATCAACGCCGGTCAGGCTCCCGTGTTCGGCGAGCACCCGGACTTCTTCTGGTTCGGCGCCGACGAGCCCGAGCCGGCCGCGGAGGTCGTGGTGGACCTGGTGGCCCGGCGCATCCCCCGCCGCTTCGGCATCCGGCCCGCGGACATCCAGGTGCTGACCCCGATGCATCGCGGCCCGGCCGGTGCCGGCGGGCTCAACACCGTGCTGCAGGAGGCGCTCGCGCCGCACCGGGAGGGCACGCCGGAACGGCGGCAGGGCGCTCGGGTGTTCCGCCCCGGCGACAAGGTCATCCAGATCCGCAACAACTACGAGAAGGGCACGGCGGGCGTGTTCAACGGCACCGTCGGCGTCGTCACCGACCTGTCCGTCGTCGACCGGAAGCTGACGGTCCGCACCGACGAGGACGAACTGCTCGACTACGACTTCGACGAGCTCGACGAGCTGCAGCACGCCTACGCGATCACCGTGCACCGCTCGCAGGGCAGCGAGTATCCGGCCGTCGTGGTGCCGTTGACGATGAGTTCGTACACGCTGCTGCAACGCAACCTGCTCTACACGGCGGTCACCCGCGCCAAGCGCCTCGTCGTGCTGGTCGGCAACCGCAAGGCCCTCGCCATCGCGGTGCGGGCCACCGGCTCCGGCCGCCGCCACACCTCGCTCACCCACCGCCTGCGCACTACGCCGTGGAGCGCAGGCGGATCATCGCGCCGGTCTGCTGCGGGTGGAACGTGAGCTCGTCACACAGGCGGCTGGCCAGCCACAGGCCGCGGCCGTTGGGCTGATCGACGGGTGGTGCCTGGACGGGCACACGGGTCCCGGTGACGCCGCTGCCGGTGTCGCGCACCTCGACCGTGATCGTGGGGCCGTGCTGGATGATCGTCACCATCGCGGCGCCGCCGCCGTGCTCGATCGCGTTGATGACGATCTCGTTCACGGCGACCGTGAACAGGTCGGCGCGGTCGGGCGGGAAACCGGCCCGGTGCGCGGCATCGGTCACCGAGCGGCGTATGCTGGCCACGCCTTCCGCGGCGACGGGCGGCATGGTGAGGGTGACCGGAGGCACGTCCGACTCGTTTGCCAAGGTCACACATCCATGAGGTGATTCGGTGTGGGCGATTCCGTCGCCCGCCCCACACTATAAGAGTCATACGCGCCCGGTCGTCGTGCAGTTGGAGGTGTTATGACCTTTTCCGTGGCCGGCCACCGTGACAATGACGTGCTCACGCTGCACGTGGCCGGTGATCTGGACCTGGCCACCGCCGACGAGCTGGGCCGGGAGATCACCGCCGCCACCGGTGCCGGGGCGGGGGAGGTTGTCGTCGATCTGGCGGCTGTTCCGTTCATCGACTCCGCCGGCATCAACGTGCTGCTCAAGGGCCGGCGGCTGGCCGACGAGCGGCACCTGCGGTTCCGCATCGCCAACGCCACCAGGCTCGTCCGTCAGGTGCTCGAGCTGGGCGGTGTCTGGACACACCTGTCGGAGCCGGCCCGGTGAGGAACCGGCGGCGGTAGTCGGATGCGGCAGGCGGAGGGTGCGGCGATGACGGCCGACGCGGGGCAGGCGGGCAGCGCCGAGAAGCTGCGCAGGTTGCAGACGGTCACCGACGCGGCGTTGTCGCAGCTCGGCATCGAGGACCTCCTCGACGAGCTGCTCGAGCGCACCCGCGACCTGCTGCGCGCCGACACCGCCGCGGTGCTGCTGCTCGACTCGAGCGGCACCGAGCTGGTCGCCACCGCCGCCAGCGGCCTGGAGCGCGAGGTGCGCCAGGGGCTGCGCGTGCCGGTCGGGCACGGGTTCTCCGGCACCGTCGCCGCGCGGGCCGAGCCGATCGCGATCGAGCACGTCGACCACACCAACGTCGTCAGCCCGGTCCTGCTCAGCGAGCACGTGCAGTCCGTGCTCGGGGTGCCGATGGTCAGCGGGGGACGGGTCATCGGGGTCCTGCACGTGGGCACGCTGACGCCGCGGCGGTTCACACCCGACGACGTCGAGCTGCTGCGGCTCGTCGCCGACCGCGCGACCCTGGCCACGCAGGCGCGACTGTCCCGGCTCGACCGGGCCGCCGCGCTGGCGCTGCAGCGCAGTCTCCTGCCGGCACGGCCGCAGGCGATCCGGGGACTCGACGTCGCCGTGCGGTACGTCCCCGGTGCCGAGGTGGGCGTCGGCGGCGACTGGTATGACGTGTTCGACCTGGCGTCGGGGCACATCGGCATCGTCATCGGTGACGTGGCCGGCAACGGCCTGCGCGCCGCCGTGGTCATGGGGCGCATCCGCAGCGCGCTCCGGGCGTACGCGATGGAGACCGACGACCCCGCCGACGTGCTGACCCGCCTCGACCGCAAGGTCCAGCGGTTCGAGCCGGACGCCATGGCCACCGTCATCTACGCGGTGGTCGACGCCGACCTCGGCGCGGTGACACTGTCGAACGCGGGCCACCTGCCACCGGTCGTCGTCGCCCCGGACCGCCCCGGCCGGCTGGTGCGGATCCCGCCCGACCTGCCGCTGGGCGCCTACGCCGAGGCGCACCGCCGCAACACCCGGCTGCCCCTGGACCCCGGCACCGGCCTGTTCCTCTACACCGACGGGCTTGTCGAGCGGCGGGGCCGGAGGATCGACGCCGGCCTGACGATGCTGACGGAGGCGCTCGTCGCCGGGCCTGCCGACACGATGTGCGCCGGCGTGATGGCGGCGCTGCTGTACGACCGTGCGCCGACCGACGACGTGGCCGTGCTCGCGGTGCGCCGGTCCGAGCCGCCCGCCTGACGCCGGCCGGTCCGGTCCGGTCCGACGGTGTCCGCGGTGCCCGCGGGGGCCGAAGGCCGCCGATACGTCGATCGGCCGCCTTCGACCCCACCCCCCAACGGTCTCGTCGCCCCCCAGCCACATGACGAGGACTTCCGGGTGTCCATGTGACAGGGAAGCCAAACATCCTGTGGCGCCGATGTGGCGCACGACACCTTTGTGATCATCGAACCGCGACGGCACCGGTGTTGCCGTGTCGTCGCCCTCGCCACCGAACGAACGGCCTGCTGCCGGACCGCCGGGAGTCGCCTTCCGGGATCCGTGGAATGCGGCGGTGCCGGTTTTGCGGTAGATGGCCCGGGTAGGGCGCTACGGTCGTCACGATTCGCGTCGCCGGGAGGTACGCATGAAACGGGGAACGCAGGTGACGCTTGCGGTACTGACCGGGTACGTCCTCGGCCGGCGACGGAAGCTGGGCACAGCCGTGCTGCTCGGCGCGGCCGCCGCCGCGGGACGCTACAGCGGCAACCCGGCGGAGCTCCTGGCACGTGGCCGGTCGCTCATCGGCGGATCGTCCACCGTCAGCGAGCTCGGCGGCCTCGCCAAGCCGCTCGTCAAGGCCGGGAAGGCCGCCGCACAGACCGCCGTGACCGACCGCATCGAGTCGGTGAGCGACCGGCTCCGCGACCGCAGCGAGGCGCTCCGATCGGCCACCAGGCCGGACCGGCTCCGCGGCGCGCGGGACACCGACCGCGAGGAGCGCGAGGAGCGCGAGGAGCGCGGGCGGGCGTACGAACGGGGCGAGGACCGGGGCGAGGACCGGGGCGAGCGACGGTACCGGGATCGTGACGAGGACTTCGACGAGGACCGCGAGGAGGGCCGCTACGAGCGGCGGTACGAGGACGAGGACCGCGACGAGGACGAGGAGGCGCAGCCGGTCGGCGCCGGGCGCGGCCGGTCGCGGGGTGACGAGGCGTCGCGGGATGACGAGGCCGAGCCTCCGGTCCGCCGGCGCGGGTCTGCGGGGCGGCGATGAGTTCGGTACCGCACAGCGATGGCATCGGTGGGCGGGTCTCCCGCCTGGTGACCAAGGAGTTGGGCAACTTCGCCGGCGCGCTGGGGGAGCGGGCCGTGGAGTCGCTGCGCGGCAGGGTCGGCGATCTCACTGAGCGGCTGACCGGCTTCGCTGAGCGCTCGGAGAATCCCACGCTGGTGGCCGCGGCCAAGGGCGCGGAGCAACTGGCCGGGGGTGGCTCCCCGGCGAAGGCCACGCTCAAGGGCGGGATCGCCGGTGGGCTGGCCAAGCTGAAGCAGGCGTTCGGTGGGGGGAAGCGGAGCAAGAAGCTCAAGCTGACGAACATCGTCGAGTACGTCGACGTCGGTGTGCCGGTGCGGGTGGCGTACAACCAGTGGACCGAGTTCGAGGACATTCCGCGGTTCACGAAGAAGGTTGAGAAGGTCGAGCGGGAGAAGGAGCAGGAGAAGCTTCATTGGCGGGCGCAGATTTTCCTGTCGCACCGTGATTGGGATGCCCAGATCGTCGAGATGGTCCCGGACGAGCGGATCGTGTGGCGCTCGAAGGGGGCGAAGGGCTATCCGGACGGCGCTATCTCGTTCCATGCCCTCACGCCCACGCTGACTCGGGTGGTGCTGATCATCGAGTATCACCCCAAGGGCTTTTTCGAGCAGACCGGAAACCTCTGGCGGGCGCAGGGTCGCCGGGCCCGGCTGGAGCTGAAGCATTTCGTGCGGCATTGCATGACGCAGGCGGTCCTGAACCCGGAGCAGTTGGAGGGCTGGCGCGGTGTGATCCACGACGGTGAGGTGGTGACGGACCACGAGACCGCTGTGGAGCAGGAGCAGGAGCGCGAGAAAGCGGAGGAGCGCGGCGAGGGCCGCGAGGGCCGCGAGCGCGAGGAAGAGGAGCGCGAGGAAGAGGAACGCGGCGAAGGCCGGGAACGCCGTGAACGTCGCGGGCGCCGGGAGGACGAAGAGGAGCGCGAACGGGGCCGGACGCGCGAAGGCCGCGGGCGCGATGAGGAGCACGAGCGCGGCAACGGTCACTCCCGCCGTGAGGGTCGCCGACACGGCGGCGACCGCGACTGGGACGACCACGAGCGGGAGCGGCGTGACCGCGAGGGCCGGGACCGGCACGAGTCCGGCAACGGCCGCGGACGCCGTGACGCGGGTGGTGAGGGGCCGGGCAACCGGCCCAGAAACAGGTGATTCCATGTCTGTCGTAGCGGCCGGAGGCGGCGGCGCTCAGTCGTCGTCGCTCGCCGACGTCATCGACACGATCCTCGACAAGGGCATCGTCATCGACGCCCACGTGAGCGTCGCCCTGGTGGGCATCGAGATTCTCACCGTCAACGCCCGGGTCGTCGTGGCGAGTGTCGATACGTACCTGCGGTTCGCCCAGGCAGCCAACCGGCTCGACCTGCGTGAGCACGAGGGCAAGGGACTGCCCGAGGTCGTCCAGGGCACCAAGGGCGCCGTGGCGGGCGCGACCGGCGAGCGGGCGATCGAGGGTGCCAGGGAGAAGCTGATGGAGAAGGCGGGCGACGTCATCGGCGAGATCATCAGCCCGCGCGAGCGCGAGCGCGAACGAGAACCCCAGAGCCGGAGGAAGGACTGAGATGGCGGGCACGGGCACCCTGATCTACGGGTTCGTCCCCGGTGACGTGGAGCCGACCGGGTCGGCCCAGGGCATCGGCGATCCGCCCGCCGACGTCGACACGGTGACGTACGACGACGTGGCGGCGCTCGTCAGTGAGGTATCACTCGACCGGCCGCTCGGCAGGTCCGCCGACCTGCGGGCGTATCAACGGCTCCTGGACGGCACGGCGACCGTCTCGCCGGTCCTGCCGGTCCGCTTCGGCACCGTGCTGACCGACCGTGACGCCGTCCGCGACCTGCTCGCCGACCAGCACGACCGCATCGTGCCGATGCTGGGGCGGCTGGGAGGGCAGGTGCAGCACATGGTGCACGGCCGCTACGTCGAGGCCACGATCCTCGCGGAGATCCTCGACAGCAGTCCCGAGGCACGGCAGCTGCAGGAACGGCTGCGGGGTCAGCCCGAGGACGCCTTCGTCGACGCCCGCATGCGGCTCGGCGAGATCATCAACAACTCGATCGAGGCGGTGCGCGACGCCGACATGCAGTTCGCCGTCGAACGCCTCAAGCCGGTGACCGAGGACATCGTCCTGCGCGAGCCGACCCACGAGTTCGACGCGGTGAACCTCGCCGTGCTCGTGGACCGGCAACGCCACGACGAGTTCGACCGCGCGCTGCGGGAGCTGGCCGGCACCTGGGAGCGGCGGGTCACGCTGCGCCGGCTGGGCCCTTCGGCACCGTACGACTTCGTCGCGCAACTGGTTCCGGAGCAGTGACGATGGGCCTGCTGACGGTGCTGCTCACCCTCCCGTACCAGCCGGTGCGGGCGGTCACCGCGGTCGCATCGGTCATCCTGCAGCAGGCCGAGCAGGAGTTGTACGGGTCGGCAGGGGTCCGGCGGCAACTCGAGGCGCTCGACGATGCGGTGGCCCGCGGCGAGCTGTCCGAGGCCGATCGCCAGACCGCGGAGGAGGAGATCCTCGCCCGTCTCACCAGCTACTCGACCGGCTGAGCGGAAGGAGTCCCGCAGATGCATCCAGACGGCCACGAACGCGAGCGGGCACGCCGCCCGCGGCGGGACGAGTCGTATGACGAGGACCGGGAGGACCGGCGCTCGATCTCGGCCGCGTCCGCCGCGCGGATGGCGATCGAGGACGCCCGCGAGTTGACCGGCAAGGAACCGATCGGCGCCGTCTCGGTGGAGCCGGCGAACGGCGGCTGGACCGTCGGCGTGGAGGTGGTGGAGGAGCGCAGGATCCCGTCGTCGGCGGACATGCTCGGTCTGTACCTGGTGCAGCTCTCCGGCAGCGGCGAGCTGCTGTCCTGCCGCCGTGACCACCGCTACCTGCGCGGCAGCACGGACGTCGCGAAGGCGAGCTGAGCCATGACACAACCTGTCCGCGCCCAGCCGGTCGCACCCGCGGTCGGCGGGCACCAGCCGACAAACCTCGCCGACATCCTGGAGCGGGTGCTCGACCGAGGCCTGGTCATCGCCGGCGACATCCAGGTCAACCTGCTCGACATCGAGCTGCTGACCGTGAAGCTGCGCCTGCTCATCGCCTCCGTCGACACCGCGCGCCAGCTCGGCATCAACTGGTGGGAGAGCGATCCGTTCCTCACCGGCGGCGACCGCCGCGCGGTGGAGGAGCGCCGTGCGCCCGCCCTCCGGGGCGAACGCGCGGACCGCCGTGAGCTCGAGGATCGCCGTGAGTATGAGGAGCGCGAGGACCGCCGCGAGTATGAGGACCGGCCGGTCCGGGAGCGCGACGACCGTCCGGCCCGGGCCCGGGCACGGGAGGAACGGTGACCGGTGTCTGGGTCCACGCTGTCGCCGGCACGGCCGGCGCGTCGACCGCGCACGGCATCAACGACACTGCCGTGCGCTGGGTGGGCGCCGGCGGGCTGTTCGCGGTCGTCAGCCCGGTCGACGTCGAGGACTACGAACCCGATCGGCTGGAGCAGCACCTGTCCGACCTGGAGTGGCTCGAACGCACCGCACACGAGCACCACCGGGTGGTGACGGCCGCCGCGGCCGCCGGCCCGGTCGTTCCGGCGGCGCTGGCGACGGTGTACCACGACGAGGCGCGGCTGGTGGACGACCTCACCCGGCACCGGGACGAGCTCACCGCGGCGCTGGACCGGGTCGCGGGCCGTACCGAATGGGGCGTCAAGGCCTACGCCCGGTTCGACGCCCCCGTGGACGCACCCGCCGCCGGCGGCGGTCCGGGCACGGCCTACCTCCACCGCCGGCGGACCGAGCTGGCCACGCGGGAGCAGCGGTACGAGCAGGCCACCGAGGCCGCCGATGCGGTACACGAGGAACTGTCCGCGCACGCGGTGCTGGCGCGGCAGCATCCGCCGCAGCACCCGCAGCTGTCCGGTGCGGAGGACGTCACCGTGCTCAACGGTGCCTACCTGGTCGACGACGACCGGACCGCCGAGTTCGAGCGGGCCGTCGAGGCACTGGGGGCGCGGGAGACGACGCTGCGGCTGGAGCTCACCGGCCCGTGGCCGCCGTACTCGTTCGCCGCCGCACCGGCGCTCAGGGCCGGTGTCGCGTCATGAAGCGGGAGGTCGCGCTGGTGGACCTGCTCGACCGGGTCCTGGCCGGCGGTGTCGTGGTGACGGGTGACATCACGCTCGCGATCGCCGACGTCGACCTGGTGCGCATCTCGCTGCGGGCCGTCGTGACGTCGGTGCACGCGGGCATGTCGCTGGAGCCCGCCGGGTGGCGGGAGCCTGCGGCGTTGCCGGCGCCTGTCGCGTCGTCGGTGCACGTCGCGTCGTCGGCACCTGTCGCGTCGCCGGTGCCTGTCGAGGAGCGTGCCGATGCGCGAGTATGAGCGGCTCCGCCTCGACCGCGACACGGTGGAACGGGACTTCGCGACCCTCGTGCTGACCGTGGTCGAGCTGCTGCGCCAGCTCGTGGAGCGCCAGGCGGTGCGCCGCGTCGACGAGGGTGACCTCACCGACGAGCAGGTCGAACGGATCGGCCTGACGCTGATGGCGCTGGACGACCGGATGGGTGAGGTGCTGGAGCACTTCCAGATCCGCCGGGAGGACCTGAACATCGACCTCGGCCCGCTCGGCCCGCTGCTGCCCCGCGATTGACCGCACCGGCCGCTGCCGAGCTCGGGCAGGGGGAGGACGGCACCGCGGCGCGCCTGAGGCTGCCCTCGGGTCAGCGGTGCGGCGGCCGGGTGCAGTCGACGTCGACCGGCAACGTGGCCACCAGCGTCGTGCCGTAGCCCGCCGGGCTGGTGAGCTGCAACTGCCCGCCGAGCGCCTCAACACGGTCGGTGAGGCCGACGAGCCCCGAACCGAGGCCGGGGTCGGCGCCGCCGACGCCGTCGTCGCGGATCGAGACCGTCAGGCACTCGTGCCCGGAGCCGTCCTCGGCGATGTTGATGTCGACGTAGGCCTCGTCGGACTGCGCATGCTTGGCCACGTTGGTGAGGGCCTCGGACACGACGTAGTACGCGGCCACCTCGACGCAGCTGGGCAGCCGTCGCTTCGGTCCGGGGTCCATCGTGACGGGGATCGGGCAGCGGCGGGCGAGGGCCTTCAGGGCGGGGCCGAGGCCGCCCTGGGAGAGGATCGCCGGATGGAGGCCGCGGGTGATCTCCTGGAGGTCCTGGAACGCCGCCGAGAGCCCTTCGGTCGTCTGTGACAGCCGGGCCCGCAGCTCGTCGTGGTCGGAGGGCACCATGGCCTCGGCGGCGCGCAGCTCCAGGCCGAGTGACACGAGCCGCTGCTGCAGCCCGTCGTGCAGGTCGCGTTCGAAGGAGCGGCGCGCCTCGTCGGCGGCGAAGACGATCCGGGCGCGCGACGCCTTCAGCTCCCCCTGGCTCTCGGTGTTCGCGACGGCGGTGGCGACGAGCTCGGTGAACTGTGCCAGGCGGCTCTCGGCGTCCGAGGGCGGCGGCAGGTGGCGCGACCAGAGGACGACCAGCGCGCCCCACATCCGGCCCTCGACCACGATCGGCGCGCCGACCGAGGCGTGGAAGCCCTCGCGGCGGGCCAGTTCGGCCAGCGCGCCGGCGCGCACCTCGTAGCTGTCGACGTGGGCGGGCCGGCCGGTGTTCAGGACCAGTTCCGTGGCGCCGCCGGAGGTCTTGAGCCGCTTGCCGAGCAATGGTTCCATCCCCGGTTTGCTGTACTCGGCGAGGACCGTGACGGTGCCCGGGACCTCGGCGCGCATCAGCCGGGTGGCGTCCGCGTCGAGCAGCCATGCCGTCTCGGCGGCGACCGCGGCGACGACGTCGGACGGCGGAGCGCCTTGTGCGACGAGCACGGCCACCCGGCGCAACACCTGCTGCTCGGTGACCAGCGCGCGCAGTTCGTCGCGGCTGGCCCGCAGCGAGTCGCTCATCTCCTCGCGGTCGCTCGCGGCGCGCAGCACCATCGCGAGCGCCGGCACCACCCGGTCCTCCAGTCGGCGCACCATCGGGTCCGGCAGGCCGGCGGGGACGACGAGGGTGCCCACCCTGGCGTGGTAGCGCAGCGGGAACGTCACCCGGCCCGCGCCGGCGGCCACCTCGCCGAGGTGCAGGTCGGCGAAGGGCAGGTCCAGGGCGTGCGAGAGGCGGCGGGACGCCTCAGGCAGTACCGACGACATGTCGTCGGTACTGAGCATGAGCCGGGTCAGCCCGATGAAGATCTGCGCCTCCCGGTGCCGCTCCAGCGCCTCGACCGCCCGGGACCTGGCCAGCTGCCCCACCGAGCTGGCGAGGACTGCTACGACGAGGAAGACGGCGAGCTCCGCCCAGTCGTGGCTGTCCCGGACGGTGAAGCGCCCTTCGGGCGCCACGGGGAAGAAGTTGAAGGTGAAGGCGCTGACGAAGGACATCACCACCGCCAGCCACAGCCTCCAGACCGTCGAGACGACCAGCACGCCGAGCAGGAAAATCACGGCCAGCGCCTCGCGTGGCGCCAGCCGGGACAACGGGTAGACCAGCAGGGTCTCCACGGCCAGGAACAGCGCGCAGACCAGGACACCCACGACGAGCTTCGGCGGCGTGGGCCGTACGAGCCAGGCCCCCAGACGTGCCAGCATCACGCGCCTGCTCCTGTCGCCCTCACCCGCACGGGTGGTGTCGAGGACCTCGTTCACGCGCACGGTCCGGCGTCGAGGCTGTGGCGCGCGGTGCCGTGCGGGAGCAGGTCCGACATGGCGCCGATCACCTCCGGATCCGGGATGTCCGCGACGAGCGAGTCGCGACGGTCGCAGGCCGGGCCGCCGTGACCGCGGGGCCGAGCCGGCGCTCGCCGGGCTCGGCCCCGCGGATGCCGGGCGCGGGTGGCACGACGACGACCCGGCCCACCGGGCCGGGCCGGTCGTGCAGGAACCGCGCATGCCGCGGCGCGCCGGTTCCGCGTTCGGACCGGACGCGAGCAGGGCCGGACGACGAGCAGATCGTCACCGAGCGAGTCGGCGCGCAAAAACCGCGATCTTCGAGACATCCGCCGGCCGGCCTGGGGATTGCGCACTCACGACGGTCACCGTCCGGCTTCCTCATCGCCGCCACGCCGGTGGCTGGTTCGGATGCACGATCACACAAGGGGGCTACCCATGGTCGGACCGATCATGCACGGCGTCCCCGGCCGCCGCGTGCGCCACCCGTGTGACTCGTCTTCCATTCGGTGAGATTCATATTTACCAGGTAGGAATACCGGGCTAGGCTCTCCGACATGACCAGGGGCCTTGCCGACGGGATCGTCGCGGTGACGATGCCGACCAGCTGCGGCTGTCGCCTGCTCCTTCGTGCGCGCTGAGCGCGCACGTCCCCGGCCCTCTTGCACGCGCATCCCCGGGTGCCCCGTCGATGTGGACGAGGCACGGCAGAGCCGTACCCACAAGGAGCCGAAGTGTCCACAATCGACATTGCCCGTCCAGCGCCCACCGCAGCGCCCGCCACCAGCCCGGCCGTCGGTGACGGCCGCGGCAACGGCCGGCTCCGCCGGCTGCTCGTCCAGTCCAGGCGGCTCAGCGGCCTCGCCGTCATCGTCGCGTTCTGGCAGTACGCCGCTCCCCGCGGCTGGCTCGGCAGCACGACACCCGCGCCGACCGACGTGTGGACGGCCGCCCTCGAGTTGATCCGGGCCGGGGAACTGCAGGCACACCTGCTCGTCTCGCTGGAGCGGGTCGCCAAAGGCCTCGCGTTCGGCCTGACCGCCGGACTCCTCCTCGGGCTGCTCGCCGGCCTGGTGAAGGCGGGCGAGGACGTCGTCGACGCGCCGATCCAGGCGCTGCGGATGCTGCCGCACCTCGCCCTCGTGCCGCTGTTCATCATCTGGTTCGGCATCGGCGAGACCGCGAAGATCGCGCTGATCACGATCGGGCCGATCTTCCCGCTGTACATTAACGTGCTGCACGGCATCCGCGGCGTCGACGAGCGTTTCGTCGAGTCGGCCCGATCCTGCGGTGTCGGCACGTTCGGCCTGATCCGCCGGGTCATCCTGCCCGGCGCGGTGCCGCAGATCTTCGTCGGGCTGCGCCAGGCGCTCGGCATCGGCTGGCTCAGTCTCGTCGTGGCCGAGCAGACCGCGACCACGCAGGGCATCGGCTTCCTGATGAACGACGCGCGGGAGTTCCTGCGCACCGACGTCATCTTTGTCGTCCTGGTCGTCTACGCGCTGCTGGGCCTGCTGACCGACCAGTTCGTCCGGTTCCTCGAACGCCGCACGCTCGTCTGGCGGCGCGGATTCACAGGGGTGTGACAGATGACCGCCATGCTGACCGGAGGGGTGACCGTCCGCGGTGTGACCCGCCGCTTCGCCGGCCGCACCGTCCTCGACGGCGTCGACCTGACCATCGCGCCGGGCGAGTTCGTCGCGCTGCTCGGCGCCAGCGGCTCCGGCAAGAGCACACTGCTCAAGGCCGTCGCCGGGCTCGACAAGGGTGCTGAGGGGCACTTCGACGTGCCGCAGCGGCGGGCCATCGTGTTCCAGGAGCACCGGCTCCTGCCGTGGTCGCGGGTCGGGCGCAACGTCACCCTCGGCGTCACCGGCAAGCGGCTGCGGGAGCGGGCGATCGCGGCGCTCGCCGAGGTCGGCCTCGAGGACCGCGTCGACGCGTGGCCCTCGACGCTCTCCGGTGGCGAGTCGCAACGGGTCGCCCTGGCCCGCGCCCTCGTGCGCCAGCCGGAGCTGCTGCTGCTCGACGAGCCGTTCGGCGCGCTCGACGCGCTGACCCGGCTCAAGGCGCAGGCCCTGGTGGCCCGCCTCTGGCAGGAACACCGCCCGGCCGTGCTGCTGGTCACCCACGACGTGGAGGAGGCACTGCTGCTGGCCGACCGGGCGCTGCTGCTCGAACACGGCCGCATCGCCCGCGACCTCACCATCGACCTTCCCCGGCCCCGCCGCCTCGACAGTCCCCGGTTCGCGGCGTTGCGCCGTGAACTGCTGCTGGGCCTCGGCGTCAACCCTGATCTGGAGGAGACCCCATGACGAGCGACGACCTCACCGCCGACGTACTGGTCGTCGGCGGCGGCCCGGCCGGCGCCTGGGCCGCCCTGAAGGCCGCGCAGCGCGGCGCCGACGTCCTCCTGGTAGACAAGGGCTACTGCGGTACGAGCGGCGCCACCGCCTCGGCGGGCACCGGCGTCTGGTACGTGCCACCGGAGCCCGCCGCCCGCGAGGCCGCCATGGCCAGCCGGGAGGCGCTCGGCGGCTACCTCGCCGACCGGCGCTGGATGGGCCGGGTCCTCGACGAGACCTACGACCGGATGAACGAGCTCGCCGCCGCCGGGCGGTACCCGTTCCCGGTCGGTGCCGACGGGCAGCAGCTGCGCCGCGGTGTGCAGGGCCCCGAGTACATGCGGCGGATGCGCATCTGGATCCGGCGCGCCGGCGTACGCATCCTCGACCACAGCCCGGTCCTGGAACTGCTCACCGACGAGGCCGGCAGCGTGGTCGGTGCCGCCGGGCACCGGCGCCAGGCGGACCGGCCGTATCAGGTACGCGCCGGTGCGGTCGTCCTGGCCACCGGCGGCTGCGCGTTCCTGTCCGGCGCACTCGGCTGCGACGTGCTCACCGGCGACGGCGCGCTCTTCGCCGCCGAGGTCGGCGCGGAGCTGTCCGGCATGGAGTTCTCCAACGCCTACGCGATCGCACCGGCGTTCTCGACGGTCACCAAGACCGCCTACTACTCGTACGCCACCTTCTACCGCGAGGACGGCTCGGTCCTGGACGGCGCCGGCAGCCAGCGCGGGCGCTCCGTCATCGCCAGGGTGCTGGCCGACCAGCAGAAGGTGTACGCGCGGCTGGACCTCGCCGACGAGGCGACCCAGCGGCAGATGCGGTACGGACAGCCCAACTTCTTCCTGCCGTTCGACCGGCGCGGCATCAACCCGTTCACCGACCGCTTCGAGATCACGCTGTTGCTGGAGGGCACCGTCCGCGGTACCGGCGGCATCCACGTCGTCGACGACGACTGCGCCACGTCGGTGCCCGGCCTGTTCGCCGCCGGCGACGCGGCCACGCGCGAGTTGATCTGCGGCGGGTTCACCGGCGGCGGCAGCCACAACGCGGCGTGGGCGATCAGCTCGGGCAGCTGGGCGGGGGCTGCCGCGGCGCGCACAGCGATCCGCCGGGGCCGCCGGGACACGCTGCGCCCGGCCGGTGGCGCCGGGCTTCGACCGACCGGCCGCGTCGGTGGCGCGCGGGACCACCAGGCGTTCGTCGAGCTGGTCAAGCGCCAGACACACCCGTACCGGACGAACTATCTGCGCACCGGGGAACGGCTCGCCGCCGCCCTCGCGGTCCTGGACGGCGCCTGGGACGAGGCGCGCCGGACGCTGCACGCGGACGACCGTGACGCGTACCGCGCCCGGCAGGCCGCGGCGATGATCGCCCACGCCCGCTGGATGTACCAGGCGGCCCTGTCCCGCACCGAGACCCGCGGCATGCACAAACGGCTCGACCACCCGGGCACCGACCCGGGCCAGCACCGTCGCCAGCGTGTCGGCGGCCTGGACGAGGTGTGGGTGCGGCCGTGATCGAGATCGTCTCCGAGACCCGCTGCATCACCTGCGACCGGTGCGTCGAGGTCTGCCCGACCAACGTCTTCGACCGCGGGCCCGGCGGCCTGCCCGTCATCGCGCGCCAGCCGGACTGCCAGACCTGCTTCATGTGCGAGGCGTACTGCCCGGCCGACGCGCTGTTCGTCGCGCCCGACAGCGGCCCGGTCCCCGACGGATCCCCGCTGCGCGACGAGGCGCACCTGACCCGCACCGGGCTGCTCGGCAGCTACCGCAAGGAGATCGGCTGGGGCCACGGCCGCCGGCCCGGTGCCCTCACCGCGGTCGGCCCGGCCCTGCGCACGACCGCCACCACCACCGAGAGAGGAACCCCATGAGACTCCGTACCGCGCTCGCCGCCCTGGCCCTGCTCGCCGTGCCCGGGCTCGCCGGCTGCGGCGGCGAGCCGGCGACGGCGGCCGCCGGCGAGGGAGGCCGGTTCACGCTGCGGATCGGCACGATCGGCACCGGCAACAGGCTCACCGGCCCGACCGGCTGGTGGCACAGCAAGGGCAAGCTGGTGCCCGCGCTCAGCGGCATCGGCGTCACCGACGTCAAGGTCGTGACGTTCCCCAACGGCCCCGACCTCAACCAGGCGCTCGTCGCCGGCGAACTCGACCTGGCCAGCTACGGCGACACGCCGGCGCTGGTCGCGAAGGGCGCCGGCCAGCCGACGAAACTCATCGCCCAGTCGGTGGTGAACAACGACGCGGGCATCCTGGCCAAGAAGAACGGCGGACCGGCGTCCGTCAAGGACCTGCAGGGCAAGAAGGTCGCCGTGCAGACCGGCTCCTACATACACCGCTACCTGCTCGGCGCCCTCGCCGACGCGGGCGTGAAGCCGGCCGAGATCATCCACCTCTACAGCACCGACACCGAGGCGGCACTGGAGCGCGGCGACGTCGACGCGGCCGCCGTCCCGGCGATCAACTACGAGGTGCTCAAGGCCAAGGGGTACCCCGGGATCGACCAGGCGTCGGCCGACCACCCCGGCTACCGCGGCACCAGCGCGACCGTCGTCACCGACAAGTTCCTCGCCGCGCACAAGGACATCGTGACCGCCTGGCAGCAGGTCCAGCGCGACGCCACGAAAGAGGCCAAGGCGAACTGGGACGACTACCTCACGTTCGCCGTGTCGCTGGTGCAGTTCCCGCCGGACCTGGTGAAGAAGACCACCGTCAAGGACCAGCTGCCCGACGAGCCGTTCTCCGACGAGGGGATCAAGCTGCTCGACGGCACCCGCAAGTTCCTCGTGGAGAACAAGTTCATCAAGAAGGAGTTCACGCTCGACGAGTGGATCGCCCCCGGTGCCCGCGCCTGAGCCCGTCCCCGCCGTCGTCGAGGCGGACGTCCTGGTTGTCGGCGGCGGCCCGGCGGGCACGTGGGCCGCCGTCGCCGCCGCCGAGGCGGGCGCGAGTGTGGTCCTGGCCGACAAGGGCTACTGCGGCACGAGCGGGTCGGCGGCCGCCGGCGGCAACAACCTGTGGTACCTGCCGCCCGGCCCGGCCCGCGCGGAGTCGATCGATCGACGCACCGCCCAGGGCGGCTCGCTGACCGACCGCGGCTGGATGCACCGCACGGTCGACGAGACGTACCGGCGAATCGAGCGGCTGGCGGAGTTCGGCTACCCGTTCCCCGTCGACGAGGACGGCCGGCAGCGCCGCGGCAGCCTCCAGGGGCCGCAGTACCTGCGGACGATGCGCCGCGCCGTGCACCGGCGCGGCGTGCGGATCCTCGATCACAGCCCGGCCCTGGAACTGCTCGTCGACGCCGACGGTGCGGTGGGCGGCGCGGCCGGGGTGCACCGGCAGGACGGCTGGCGTCCCTGGCGGGTCCACGCCAAGGCCACGGTCCTCGCCACCGGCGGCTGTGCGTTTCTCTCCGGCGCGTTCGGGCTCAACGTCGACACCGGTGACGGGGCGCTGTTCGCCGCCGAGGCCGGCGCGGAGCTGTCCGGGATGGAGTTCTCCAACGCGTACGCGCTGTCGCCGGCCTACGGCAACCACACCAAGGGCCTGATGATGCAGTTCGCGACGTACTACGACGAGGGCGGGACGGTCATTCCCGCCGACGGGCTCGGCGGCCGCGAGGTCCTCGCCCGGCACGTCGTCGCCGGCGGCCGGGTCTTCGCCCGCCTCGACAAGGCGCCGGCGGGGCTGCACGCGGCGATGCGGACCGCCCAGCCGAACTACTTCATCCCGCTCGACAAGGCCGGGATCGACCCGTTCACCACGCCGTACGAGGTGCGCTTCGTCCTGGAAGGGACGGTTCGCGGCACCGGTGGGCTCCGCCTGGTCTCCGCCGACTGCGCCACCACCGTCCCCGGGCTCTTCGCCGCCGGTGACGTCGCCACGCGGGAACTCGTCACCGGTGGGATCAGCGGCGGCGGCAGCCACAACGCGGCCTGGGCCATCAGCTCCGGCAGCTGGGCCGGTGCGGGCGCGGCACGGGCGGCGGCGCGCCGGGCCGGGCTCGGGCCGCTGCGCCCGGCCGGGCGTGCCGGACTGCGCCCGGCGGGCCGTCCGGCCGGGTCGGCGGGCACCGCGGACGTCGTCGCCGCGGTGCAGGGCGAAGTGGTGCCGCTGGAGCGCAACTACTTCCGCACCGGCGAACGGCTGCGCGGCTCGCTCGCGACGCTCGACGACGTGTGGGCGGCGGTGACGGCAGGGCTCGGTGGCGGCACCGCGTACGACGTCCTCAAGGCCCGTCAGGCGGCGGCGATGGCCGCGCACGCCCGGTGGATGTACCGTGCGGCGCTCGCCCGGGACGAGTCGCGGGCCATGCACCGCCGCGACGACCGTCAGGCGACCGACCCGGGTCTCGCGCGGCGGCTGCTGACCGGCGGCCTCGACGAGGTGTGGACCCGGTACGAGCCGGAGGACACGGCGGTGGCGGCATGATCGAGCTCGTCAGCGCGCAGCGGTGCGTCCGGTGCGACATCTGCGTGAAGGTGTGCCCGACGAACGTCTTCGATCTCGGGCCCGACGGCGTGCCGGTGATCGCGCGGCAGGACGACTGCCAGACCTGCTTCATGTGCGAGGCGTACTGCCCGACCGACGCGCTCTTCGTCGCGCCGCTGTCCGGCCCGGCGCCGGAGGGCTCCGACTACCGCGACGAGGCGGTGATGGTTGATCAGGGGCGATTCGGCGAGTACCGCCGCTGGATCGGGTGGGGGAAGGGCCGGACGGCCGGCAGCCGGCTCGACACCAACCACATCTTCACCGCCCGGTTGCGGCCCTGACGATCGCCCATGTCGCGAACCCGACCACCCGGATCGGGAATAGCCTTGTCGGAGGCGCATTCCCGGAAAGGACGCGGTGTTCGTCACGGCGCGCGACCGGTCCGTGCGGCCCTAGCCTGCACCCATGAAGATCGTACTGACCGGCGGGACCGGGTACATCGGTTCCGCGTTGCTCGAGCAGCTCGTCGCCGCAGGACACACCGTCACCGCACTGGTGCGCAGCGACGACGCCGCCGCGAAGGTCCGCAAGGCCGGCGCCGAGGCGGCCGTCGGGGACCTGTTCGACACCGCGTGGGTGGCCGAGCGGTTCGGGGCCGCCGACGGGGTGGTGCACACCGCCGCCACCGGCGACGCCAGGAGCGCGGAGTTCGACCGCTCGGTCGTGCGCGCGGCGGGGCAGGCGTTGGCCGGCACCGGCAAGCCGTACGTGCACACGAGCGGCATCTGGGTCTACGGCGACAACGCCGACATCACCGAGGACTCGCCGTTCGCGCCGCCGGCCCTGACCGCCTGGCGCGGTGAGGTGGAGCGGTCGGTGCTCGAGGCCGACCTGGTCGCGACGATCGTGGCACCCGGCGTCGTCTACGGCCACGGCGGCGGCATTCCCGGCGGCGTCCTGGCCGCGCAGCGGGACGAGGCCGGCCGGGTCCGGCTCGTCGGCGACGGCAGCCAGCACTGGGTCACGGTCCACGTCGAGGACGTCGCCGCGCTGTACGTCACCGTGGTCGAGCGCCGTGAGCGCCTGGGCTACGTGGTCGCCGCCTCGGGCGTGAACCCGACGGTCCGCGAGCTGGCCGAGGCCGCCGCCGGTGACGCGGGTGTGGCACCCGAGACCACCGACGCCTCGCGTGAGCGGCTCGGCGCGCTCTTCGCCGACGCGCTGCTGCTCGACCAGCAGACCGCGGCCGCGAAGGCCAAGGCCCTGGGCTGGACGCCGACCCGGCCGACCCTGATCGAGGAACTCCGCGCGGGTTACACGCGCTGACCGTGCTCCGGCCGTGGTAACGGCCGGGTCGTCCGCCGTGAGCGCCGGTGCCGGCGTCGCGACGGGCGGCCCGGCCGTTACGTCTGATCCGGCCATCGTCCAGAGTCGCGATGACGTCACCGTAACGCCCCCGCCGGCCCGGCGGCAGTACGCTGGCCGTATTGCTGCGCAGACCGCTCTCCGGTTCGGGATCCTCGGGCCGTTGCTGGTGCTGCGCGACGGCGACGCCGTCCCGGTCGGCGGGCCGAAGCCGCAGGCGCTGCTGGCGTTGCTGCTGCTGCGCCCCAACCGGTTCGTCGCCGCCGACTGGCTCGTCGACGCGCTGTGGGACGGCACACCGCCGGCGAGCGCCCACGTCACGCTGCGCACCTACGTCGCCGGCCTGCGCCGCGCGCTGGAGCCCGGCCGCGGGCCACGCGCCGAGGGCCGGGTCCTGGTCGGGCACAACGGCGGCTACGAGCTGCGTGTGCCGCCCGGCGCCGTAGACGCCGAGCGGTTCGCCGACCTGACCGAGGCGGCCGGGCAGGCCCTCGCGGCGGGCGACCCGGTCGCGGCCGAGCGCGACTACACCGAGGCGCTGGCCCTGTGGCGCGGCGCCCCGGCGGTCGGTGACCTGGCCGCCGCCCGGGCCGACGTCGCCCGCCTGACCGAGGCGCGCCTCGCCGCCGAGGAGGGCCGGTTCACGGCGGCCGTCGCCGCCGGCCGGCACCGGGCGGTGCTGCCGCAGCTGCGCCGGTTCGTCCTCGACCACCCGGCGCGGGAGGCCGCCTGCGAGCAGCTCATGCTGGCCCTCTACCGCTCCGGGCAGCAGGCGGCGGCGCTGACCGCGTACGACGTCGTCCGCCGGCACCTGGCGGACGAGTTCGGCGTCGAGCCCGGCGCGCCGCTGCGCGACCTGCACCGGCGCGTTCTCGGCCACACGGTGGCGCCGGTCGGCCCGGTCGCCCCGGTGAGCCGCCGTCCGGCGCTCGTCGGCCGCGACGCCGAGCTGGCCCGGCTGGGGGAGCTGCTCGCGGCGGCCGGGCGGGACGGCGGGCGGGTGGTCGCGGTCACCGGCGAGGCCGGCATCGGCAAGACCAGTCTCGCCGCTGCCGCCGCCGACCGGGCCGCCGCCGACGGGACCCCGGTCGTCTGGGGCCGGTGTCCCGACCTCGGGCAGGCGCCGCCGTTCTGGCTCTGGACACAGGTCGTGCGGGGCCTGCTCGCGCTGCCCGGCGCGGCCGGTCACGACTCCCCGGCGGCGCTGGCCGGCTTCACGGCGGCAACGCCGGGCGGTGCCGACGGCGGCCCGGCCGGGCTCATACCCGGACCACCGGGCGGCGCCGAGGGCGTGCTCGACCCGGTCGCGCGGTTCCGCACCTACGAGGCCCTCGCCGACCTCGTGCGCGGCGCCGCGGCACCGGCCGGCCTGGTCGTGGTCCTGGACGACCTGCACGCCGCGGACGTGGACTCCCTCCTGCTGCTCCGCTTCCTGGCCACCGGCCTGCAGCGCAGCCGCACCCTCGTGATCGGGACGCTGCGGCCGTACGAACACGATCCCGCCGTCGTCGCCGCGCTCGCCGATCTGGCGCGGGTCCCCGGCTCCGCGCGGCTGCACCTCACCGGCCTCGACGCCACCTCGGTCGCCGACCTGGTCCGCCGCCGCACCGGCGCCCCGGCGGCCACCGGCCTGGCGCGGCGGCTGGCGGAGCGCACCGGCGGCAACCCGTTCTTCCTCACCGAACTGCTCGCCACGCCCGACCCGGCGGCCGAGGGCGACCCGCCGCCCGGCGTGCGCGACGCGGTCCGGCAGCGGCTCCTCGCACCCGGGCCCGCCGTCCGGTACTGCCTCGACCTGCTCGCCGTGGCCGGCCGGGAGCTCGACCTCCGCCTGCTCGCCACGGCGACAGGCGACGGGGCCGCCGGCGCCGGTGATCTCGCCGAACTGCTCGCCGCGCCGGCAGCCGCGCACCTCGTCGCCGAGGCCGGTCCGGGCGCGGTCCGGTTCCGCCACCCGCTGTTCGCCGAGGTCGCCTACGCGGAGCTGGCCGCGCCGCGGCGCGCCGTGCTGCACGCCCGCCTCGCCGGCGCCGCCGCCGCGTTGCCGGACCGGAGCGGGCTCACCCCGGGCGAGCTGGCCCACCACTACGGACAGTCGATCGGGCTCGGCCACGGCGCCGACTTCCTGCGCTGGACCCGGCGCGCCGCCGAGGACGCGACCCGGCGGCTCGCCTACGAGGACGCGCTCGCCCACCTCGACCGGGCCGCCGCCCACCTGTCGCCGGAGGCCGGAACCTCACCCGGCACGGCGGCGGCCGAGCTCGACGTCCGGCTCCACCAGACCTCACTGCTCCAGATCACCGTCGGCGTCGGCAGCGACGCCGTCGCCCGGGTCGCCGCCCGGGCCCGCGCGCTGCTGCCGCTCGCCGGGGCCGACGCGGACCTCCACACCGCACTGTGGACACTCGGCGAGGTGGCCTGCAACCGCGCCGAGTACCCGATCGGCGAGCACCTGGCGGGCCGGCTGGTCCGCGCGGCGCCGCACGCCGACGGGCTGGTGGCCGCCGCCGGACCGTATCTGCTGGGCGCGGCCGCCTACTTCACCGGCCGGCTCGACGAAGCGGAGCGGCAGTTGAGCGTCGCCGCCGACCGGCTCGCCGGGGTCGCGCCCGCCGTGCTGCGGCGGCAGGTCGGCCGGACGCCGACGCTCGCACCGTACAACTTCCGCGCCCTCGTCCGGTCGCTGCGCGGTGACGCGGCGGCGGCGCAGGCCGACCTCGAGGCGGCGGGGGCTCTCGCCGAGCACTGCGACGATCCGTACGGCCGGGGCAACGCCGTCCTCTTCGCCGCCTGGACCGCCCTCCAGGCGCACGACGTCGACGCCGGCCGTGCCGCGGCCCGCCGGTGCCGTGAGATCGGCGCGCGGCAGCACATGCCGCACTTCGTCAGCACCGGCGACTTCCTCGCGGACTGGGCCGCGGCGCGCGGCGGCGACCGCGGCCGGCTCGCCCCGATGCGGGCCGCGGCCGACGGCCTCTACCGGCACGGGCTCCGTGCCACCCGGACGATCTCCGTCGCCGCGATGGCCGACGCGCATCTCGTGGCCGGTGACCCGCACACCGCCGCCGCGCTGGCGGACGAAGGGCTCGCCCTCGCCGCCGAGACGGGCGAGCGGGTGCTGACGGCCGAGTTGCGCCGCGTCCGGGGCCTCGCCACGGGTGACGACGCCGACCTGCGCGCGGCTGCCGAGATCGCCGGGGCGCAGGGCGCCCGCCTGCTCCTGCAGCGGGTCGCCGGCTGCCGGCCGCGACCCGCGGATCCGTCATGAGCCGGCGATTCGCTCCTCGTCCGGTGGCGGTCCGGCGAGCGTACGTCGGCGGCGACCTCAGGGCGGAGGCCGCCCGTCGCCGACCGCGGTCGAGGCCGGCGCGGCGGGCAGCACGGGGGAGAAGGCCGGCCAGCACCGCGTGGTGCTCACGACGGTGCCGGTGAAGGGGGCCCGGCTGGTGTCGCACGCCGTGGCGATCTGACCCAGGCAGGCGGCCCGGCCGCCAGGCTCGTGCCGTAGACGAACCGGTCGGGCCGCAGGACGGCCAGGCCGGCCCGGTACCGGTCGAACCAGGCCCCGAGGGTGCCGTCGACGTCGACCACGTCACCGGGGCCGGGCACGGCACCCGCGGGCAGGACACGCAGGAACGTCGCCGGTGGACCGGCCCACTCCGCCTCCGTGGCCTCGCCGACGGCCGGGCCGACGACCGCGAACCCGGTGCCGAGCACGTCGTCGAGCGGGCACGGCGCGGCCCGGCCGGCGACCATGACGGACGGCTGCGGGAACATCACGCCGACCGGACCCTTGCCGATGCCGCCGGCCAGCAGGCCGCGGCGCACCGCGGGTGCCGGCTTGAACTCGAAGTGCCGCACGAACCGGCGGATCCGCGGGACGGTCTGCACGGCCCGGAGCGCGGCGTCGCGCAGGGCCGCCGCGGACCGGTTGCGGACGAGGAAGACCCGGCCGAGCCGGACGCTGGTGACCGCCATCTCCTCGGTGTGCGGGCGGCGTTCCGCCTCGTAGCTGTCGAGGATCGTGTCGTCGGCCCCGCCGTCGAGCACGAGCGCGAGCTTCCAGGTGAGGTTCGCCGCGTCGCGCAGCCCGCTGCAGAGCCCCTGGCCGAGGAACGGCGGCATCTGGTGCGCCGCGTCGCCGAGCAGGAACACCCGGCCGTCCCGCCACCGCTCGGCGACGAGCTGGTGGAAGGTGTAGACGATCGCGCGGGTGACCGTGAACCGGGCCGGGTCGACATACGGGGCGACCAGCGCGTCGACGGTCTCCCGGCGGGTCATCTCCGCCGCCGTCTCGCCGTCGCGGAGCATGAACTCCAGCCGGTGGGTGCCGAACGCACCGGGCGACACGAACGCCGGGCGGCGCCAGTCGCAGACGAACCGGGTCGTGGGCTGGCGGACCCCGCCGGGCGCGACGTCGCCGGAGACAGCCAGCCACGGCTCCTCGTACGACGTCCCGCTGAGCCGGATCCCGGCGGCGGTCCGGGCCGTGCTGCGCGCGCCGTCACAGCCCAGGACATACCGCGCCCGGATCGTGGAGCGCTCGCCGGTGCGCGTGTCGTGCAGCCCGACGGTGACCCCGTCGCCGTCCTGGGCCAGCTCGGTCAGCTCGACGCCGAGGCGCAGGTCGACATGTGGATACCGGTCGAACCCGGCGCGCAGCGTCGCCTCCAGCCGCGGCTGGTCGAAGAAGTGTAGCGGTTCGCTGCCCAGCCCGAAGTCGATCTCGTCGAGGGCGATGGTGGCGAATGGCCGGCCGGCGCCGTCCACGTATTCTACGGTCGGCGGCGCGTACATGTCCCGGGCGACCTCGTCGCGCAGGCCGGCCTGCTGGTAGACCCGCAGCGCCTCGTCGTCGCAGGAGAAGGCGCGTGGCTGCTGGTGCGGCGCGGTGCTGCGCTCGACGACCAGGGTCCGCACGCCACGGGCGCCGAGCAGGTTGGCGGTGAGCGCGCCGACCGGACCGCAGCCGACCACCACGACATCAGGATGCATGGACCACAGGGAACAACAGCGCTGTGGAAACCGTGTGGAGGCCGGCCTGCACACGGTCTCCACAACGGTGTGTGCCCCCGCGTCGTTGGAGCCCGACGACCGGCTGAGGGGCCGGTCGAAGGAAATGGGTGCTGGCCCCGATGCGGGCGGCCAGCGGCAACGGCAATACTCTAGGCACGATCTGCCGCAGCCGTCGTTGCCGTGGTGCTGCAGTTGCTGCTGCCTGCCCAAGTGCCGGACGTGTGGTGTCGTGGTGTGCAGGCCGCTTGGGTGACGCCGGTCACACGCATCTGGTGCAGATCATCGGTACCGCCGCCGCGAACTTGATCGTGGTGCAGGATTATTGCTGCCGGTAGATCCCGGACACTGAGGAGGGTTTGTGCTGGTACTGGTGGCGATCCACGTACTCGCAGCCGTGATCGCCCCAGCGCTGACACGTATCTGGGGGCGCCGCGCCCTGTACCTCGTGGCGCTGGCACCCGCCGCGACGTCGGTCTGGGCGCTGACCCGGACCGGTGTGGTCCGCTCCGGCGAGCCGGTCGTCGAGACGATCACCTGGATCCCGCAGCTCGGCCTGGAGTTCGCCCTGCGGATGGGCACCCTCGCCTGGTTGATGGTGCTGCTCGTCGGCGGGGTCGGTGCGCTGGTGCTCGCCTACAGTGCTCGCTACTTCCGCTCCGACGATCCGGGGCTGGGCCGCTTCGCGGCCGTGTTCGTCGCCTTCGCCGGCGCGATGCTCGGCCTGGTGGTCTCCGACGATCTGCTGTTGCTGTACGTGTTCTGGGAGCTGACATCGGTCTTCTCCTACCTGCTGATCGGCACCGACCCGACCCGGCGGGCCAGCCGGCAGGCGGCGATGCAGGCGCTGCTGGTGACCACCCTCGGCGGCCTGGCCATGCTCGCCGGGTTCATCATGCTCGGGCAGCACGCCGGCACCTACCGCTGGTCGGAGATCGCCACCGACCTGCCCGGTGGCGGCTACCTCGCGGTGGCCCTGGTGCTGATCCTGCTCGGCGCGCTGAGCAAGTCGGCGATCTTCCCGTTCAGCTTCTGGCTGCCCGGCGCGATGGCCGCCCCCACCCCGGTCAGCGCATATCTGCACGCCGCCGCGATGGTCAAGGCCGGTGTGTTCCTCGTCGCTTTGCTGGGCCCGGCCGTTGCCGGCGCCGCGCCCTGGCGGCCGGTGTTGCTCATCGGCGGACTGGTCACCATGTTCCTCGGCGGCTGGGCCGCTCTGCGGCAGTTCGACCTGAAGCTGCTGCTCGCCTACGGCACGGTCAGCCAGCTCGGTCTGCTGATGGTGCTCCTGGGCGCCGGTACCCGTGACACCGCGCTGGCCGGTGTGGTGATGCTGCTGGCGCACGCCCTGTTCAAATCGACCCTGTTTCTCGTGGTCGGCATCGTCGACCACGTCAGTGGCACGCGGGACCTGCGCGAGCTGAGCGGTCTGGGGCGGCGAGCGCCCGCCCTCGCCGTGGTGGCCGGGCTCGCGGCGGCCTCGATGGCCGGTCTGCCGCCCGTGGCCGGCTTCGTCGCCAAGGAGGCCGCCGTCGAGGCGTTCCTGCGCGGCGACACCGTCGACCGGGTGGTGCTCGCCGGTGTACTGCTCGGCTCGGTCTTGACCGTGGCGTACACCCTGCGGTTCGTCTGGGGGGCGTTCGCCGCGAAGCCCGGTGTGCCCGCTACCGCGGCCCGGGCGCCGCACCGGGCCTTCCTCGCACCGGCCATGGTGCTCGCCGCCGCGGGCCTCGCGGTCGGTGCGTTCGCGCCCGCCGTCGACCGCGTGCTCGCCCCCTACGCCGACCTGTACGGGGGCGGCGACGCCGGTTATCACCTCGCTGTGTGGCACGGGTTCACCCCGGCGCTCGGCCTGTCGGCGCTGGCGGTGGCCGCGGGCACCGGCCTGTTCTGGCTGCTGCACCACGGCCGGCTGCGCCCGGTTCGGCTTCCCTTCGACGGTGCTGCCGTCTACAACCGGCTCATCGGCGCGACCGACCGGCTGGCGGTGGAGCTGACCGGCGCCACCCAACGCGGTTCGCTCCCGTTCTACCTGGGCGTCATCCTGGTCATGCTGGTCGTCCTGCCAGGTGGCGCGCTGCTGGCCGGCATGCCGTGGCCGCAGCGGTACACGCTGTGGGAGTCGCCCCTGGAGGCCGTCGTCGCCGCCGCCGTGGTCGTCTCGGCGCTGGCGGCCGCGCGGGCCCAGCGCCGGCTCACCGCGATGATCCTGGTCGGAGTCACCGGCTACGGCACCGCGTTGCTGTTCGTCCTGCACGGTGCCCCCGACCTGGCGCTGACGCAGTTCCTGGTCGAGACCGTCACCATCGTCATGTTCGTGCTGGTGCTGCGCCGCCTGCCGGCGCGGTTCTCCGAACGGCCGATCCGCGTCAGTCGGCTCGTCCGCGTCTCCATCGGCGTCGCCGTGGGCGTGGTGACCGCCGCCATGGCGTACGTCGCGGCGGGGGCGCGGCTGGCCACCCCGATCTCGGACGGCTTCCCGAGCGAGGCCGTCTCCTACGGCGGTGGGCGGAACGTGGTGAACGTGACGCTGGTCGACATCCGGGCCTGGGACACCATGGGCGAGATCGCGGTGCTGGTCGTGGCCGCCACGGGCGTGGCCAGCCTCATCTTCCGCCGCTCCCGGGCTCTCGGCCTGCGCAGCGGGATCCCTGGCGTCGGCCGCAGCGACACGGTCTGGCCGCGCTGGCTCACCACCGGCGCCACCTCCCGCCGGCAGTCCGTCATCCTCCAGGTCGTCACCCGGCTGCTGTTCCACGCCATCGTGCTCTTCTCGATCTACCTGCTCTTCTCGGGGCACAACGCCCCGGGCGGCGGCTTCTCCGCCGGTCTGGTCGCCGGGCTCGCGCTGGCCGTGCGGTATCTGGCCGGCGGGCGCACGGAACTCAACGGCGCCGCGCCGGTCGACGCCGGCGCGGTGCTGGGCGCCGGGCTGTTCGTCGCCGTTGGCACCGGCGTGGCCGCGATGCTGCTGGGCGGTGAGTTCCTCCAGAGCGCCCTGCTCGACGTCCACGTGCCGGTCCTGGGCCACGTCCACTTCGTCACCTCGGTCTTCTTCGACGTCGGCGTCTACCTCATCGTCGTCGGCCTCGTGCTGGAGATCCTGCGCAGCCTCGGCGCGGAGATGGACCGCCAGCAGGAGACCGACCGGGACGAGACCGACCAGCCGGAGAACGACCGGCACGAAACCGGCCATGCCGAGACGCGGACGAAGGAGCTCGTGTGAACCCGAACCTCACGTACGTCCTCGTGGTCGGTGTGCTCTTCGGCGCCGGCACGACCCTGCTGCTGCAGCGCAGCCTCACCCGGGTGCTGGTCGGCGTCGTCCTGCTCGGCAACGGCGCCAACCTGCTCCTGCTCACCGGCGGCCGGGCCGGCGGCCCGCCGATCGTCGGTACCACGGCCGAGAAGGACATGAGCGACCCGCTTCCCCAGGCGATGGTCCTGACCGCGATCGTCATCACCCTCGGCATGACCGCGTTCCTGCTCGCCCTGGCGTACCGCAGCTGGCATCTCAGCGGCCACGACGAGGTGCAGGACGACGTCGAGGACCGCCGCATCATGGAACTCGCCGGCCGCGACGAAGGCTCGGGCACCACGGACAACGAAACCGGCGAGGACGAAGTGGTCGCCGGATCCGGCGACCACCCGGTGGGCGCGGGGAGGCGCGGATGACCTGGCTGGTTCCCCTGCCGGTGGTGATGCCGCTGCTCGGTGCGGCCCTGACCCTGTTGCTCGCCGGGCAGCCTCGCGTCCAACGCTGGGTCAGCCTCACCGTCCTCGGCGCCACCGTCGCCGTCGCGGCGCTGCTGCTGGTCCGCTCCACGCTCGACGGGCCGCTGGTCGTCGAGGTCGGCGGCTGGGCCGCGCCACTGGGCATCGTCCTGGTCGCCGACCAGCTCGCCGCTTTGATGCTCGTCGTCTCCGCCGCGGTCACCCTGTGCGTGCTGGTCTACTCCATCGGGCAGGGCATGGCCGACGGGGACGAGGAGACCCCGCTGTCGGTCTATCACCCGACCTACCTGGTGCTGACCGCCGGTGTGTGCAACGCCTTCCTTTCCGGCGACCTGTTCAACCTCTACGTCGGTTTCGAGATCCTGCTGGTCGCCAGCTACGTGCTGCTGACGCTGGGCAGCACGGAGACCCGGATCCGGGCCGGCACCACGTACGTCGTGGTCAGCCTGCTGTCGTCGCTGATCTTCCTGGTGGCGATCGGCCTGGTCTACGCCTCGACCGGGACTTTGAACCTGGCCCAGCTGGCGCACCGGCTCGACGCGCTCCCCGACGACCTGCGGCTGCTGTTGCAGCTCATGCTGCTGCTCGCCTTCGGCATCAAGGCCGCGGTGTTCCCGCTGTCGGCCTGGCTGCCCGACAGCTACCCGACCGCCCCGGCCCCCGTCACCGCGGTCTTCGCCGGCCTGCTCACCAAGGTGGGCGTCTACGCGATCATCCGCACCGAGACGCTGCTGTTCCCCGGCGGTCGCGTCGCCGACCTGCTGCTGGTGGCGGCGGCGTTGACCATGGTGGTGGGCATCCTCGGCGCCGTCGCCCAGTCGGACGTCAAACGGCTGTTGTCCTTCACGCTGATCAGCCACATCGGCTACATGCTGTTCGGCGTCGGCCTCACCACCTCGCTCGGCCTCTCCGCCGCGATCTTCTACGTGGTGCACCACATCACCATCCAGACGACGCTGTTCCTCGCCGTCGGGCTCGTCGAACGCCGGGGCGGCAGCACCGCCCTGGATCGTCTCGGTGGGCTGGCCCGCCTCTCGCCGCTGCTGGCGGTGCTGTTCTTCGTGCCGGCCCTCAACCTTGCGGGCATCCCGCCGTTCTCCGGCTTCCTCGGCAAGCTCGGCCTGCTGCAGGCGGGTGTCGCCGACGGAGGCCCGCTGGCCTGGACCCTCGTCGCGGGCGGGCTGCTCACCAGCCTGCTCACCCTCTACGCCATCGCCCGTGTCTGGAACCTCGCCTTCTGGCGCGCCCCGCACAAGGACATGCCCAACGCCGGCGAGACGCACATCGGCACCATGCTGCCCCGGCTGATGATCGCGCCGACCGTCGCCCTGGTGGCGCTCGGCCTGGCGCTGACGGGGGTGGCGGGCCCGCTGTTCGACCTCAGCACCGACGCCGCCGACGACCTGCTGCGCAGGAGTCCATACGTCAACGCCGTGTTTCCGGACGGTACCCCATGACCGGTGTCTCGAAGCCGTCGGCCGGCCCCACCGCTGCGACGAACCCGCCACTGACCCGCCGCGCGCGGCTACGAAACCACCTCATCGCCGCGACCGTGCTCGTGGCGATCTGGATGCTGCTGTGGGGCAGTTTCACCTGGGCCGACCTGATCGGCGGGATACTGATCGTCGTCGTGTTGCTGGCGGTGTTCCCACTGCCGCCGGTGACCTTCGCGGGAAAGATCCGGCCGGTCCCGTTGGCACGGTTCTCGCTGCGCTTCCTCCGGGATCTCGTGGTCGCCTCCGCCCAGATCGCGTGGCTGGCGATGCGGTTCGGGCACACGCCGCGAAGCGCGATCATCGCCGTGCCGCTGCGGGTCAACACCGACCTCAACCTCACCCTGACCGCCGAGGCGCTGTCCCTGGTGCCCGGCAGCCTCATCGTCGAGGCCGACCGGACGTCGGGCACCCTCTACGTCCACGTCATCGGCGTGCGCAGCCTCGACGAGGTGGAGCGGTTCCGGCGCAACGTGCTGGACCTCGAAGCCCGGATCGTCGCCGCCGTCGGTTCGGCCGAGGAGCGCCGCCGCGTGAACAGTCCCGCCGCCGCCGGCCCGCCCGTGCCGGCCGACCAGGAAGGACCATCAACATGAGCATCGTCGCCATGATCGTCACCGTGCTGCTCGCCGTGGCCGGCGGGCTCACGCTCACCCGCATCATCCGCGGACCGTCCATCCTCGACCGGGCCGTCGCCACCGACGTTCTGCTCGCCATCATTGTCGCCGCCATCGCCACCGAGGCGGCCCACAGCCGGGACGCCACCGCACTTCCGGTCCTGGTCGTCCTCGCCGTCCTCGGGTTCGTCGGCTCGGTCGCCGTCGCCCGGTTCGCCGCTCGGAGCGATGCCCGGTGACGCTCGACATCGTCCTCGACATCGCCGCCGCCGTCTGCCTCATCGCCGGTGCGCTGCTCACCGTCGCCGCCGGTGTGGCGCTGGTACGGTTCCCGGACCTGTTCTCCCGCATGCACGCGGCGGCCAAGCCGCAGGTGCTCGGTCTGCTGCTCGTCCTGCTCGGGTGTGCGCTGCGACTGCGCACCGGCGTGGACATCACCACGCTCATCCTGGTCGGCGCCTTCCAACTCGCCACGGCGCCGGTGGCCGCGCACATGGTGGGCCGGACCGCGTACCCCCACAACGAGATCCGCCGCGACCTGCTGATCACCGACGAACTCGCCGCCCACTACAAGCGGATCGGTCCCGGCCACCGCACCTGACCCGCATTTCACCGACTGTTGTGCCCGCCCGGCCACGGTTGACAGGAAATGAGGTTAGGCTAACCTAATGCCGTGCTGCGTGCTGATGATTCCGCGGCCGGACTCCGTGGTGACCGTCTGACGCTGGGATACCACGGGACGCCGGTGGTTCACGACGCCTCGATCGGCCTCTCCGCCGGCGCGGTGACCGCCCTGGTCGGGCCGAACGGCAGCGGCAAGTCCACCCTGCTGCGGGCCCTCGCCCGCCTGCACAAGCCGGTCTCCGGTGAGGTGCTGCTCGACGACGGCGTCTCCGCGTTCGCGCTGTCCGCGAAGGAGTTCGCGCGCCGCGTCACGCTGCTCTCCCAGCACCGCCCCACCCCGAGCGGGGTCACCGTCCGGGACGTCGTGGGGTACGGCCGCCACCCGTACCGTGGCGGGTGGCGCCGCGACGACCCCGACGGGCAGCGCGCGATCTCGTGGGCCATGACCGTCACGGGCGTCGAACCGATGGCCGAGCGGGCCGTGGACGAACTCTCCGGCGGTGAACTCCAGCGCGTCTGGCTGGCCACCTCCCTGGCGCAGGACACCCGTGTCCTGCTGCTGGACGAGCCCACCACCTTCCTCGACCTGCGGTACCAGGTGGAGATCCTGGATCTGGTGCGCGACCTGGCCGACGAGCACAGCGTCGCCATCGGTGTCGTGCTGCACGACCTCAACCAGGCCGCCGCGGTCGCCGACCGGGTGGTCCTGTTGCACCGCGGCGTGGTGCTCGCGGCCGGCGAGCCGGCCGACGTCTTCACCCCGGAGCGGCTCACCGCCGCGTACGGCATCCCGGTCGAGGTGACCACCGAGCCCGGCACCGGCCTTGTCACCACACGCCCGGTCGGGCGGCACAGCAGCGGCCGGGGCGCTGGTTCCAGCTCCACGATGCAGATGACTCCGCGATGAAGATGATTGGGCAAGGATGACCAGACTCCGCACCGCCGTCGCCGTCGCCGTGACCGCCGGTCTCCTGCTGGCTGGTTGCGGCACCACCGAGGAACCGGCCGCACAGGGCGACGACGCCGGGTCCGCCGGACCTGTGACGTACACCGACAGCCGCGGCAAGGCCGTCACGCTCAAGGCACCCGCGACCAAGGTCGTCGGCCTGGAGTGGGGCGAGGTCGAGATGCTCGTGACGCTCGGCGTCCAGCCGATCGGCGTCGCCGACATCAAGGGGTACCAGACCTGGAACACCGCGGCGAAGCTCGACGGCACCGCGAAGGACGTCGGCACCCGCGGCGAGCCGAGCCTCGATTCGATCGCGGCGCTGCAGCCCGACCTGGTGGTGATGGGCGCCGACATGGCCACCTTCGCGCCGCAGCTGGAGAAGTTCGCGCCGGTGCTGGTCACCAAGGGCAGCGACGCCAGCCGCAACCTGGACCGGATGAAGGAGGACTTCACCCTCATCGCGACCGCGACCGGCAAGCGGGACAAGGCCGACGAGGTCCTCGCGGCGTTCGACGCCGCCGTCACGGCCGGGAAGAAGAAGATCGCCGACGCGGGTGCGGCCGGCAAGCAGTTCGCGATCGCCGACGGCTGGAAGGAGGGCAGCACCGTCTCGATCCGGATGTTCGGGCAGGGCGCGCTGGTCTCCCAGGTCGGCATCGCACTCGGCCTGCAGAACGCGTGGACCGGCAAGACCGACGAGGCGTGGGGTCTCGGCCAGACGGACGTCGAAGGCCTGAACGGGTTGAAGGACAAGGACCTCCACTTCTTCTACAACGCCTCCGACGGCACCGACGTCTTCGCCGACGGGCTCAACACCAACGCGATCTGGAAGGCACTGCCGTTCGTGCAGCAGAACAACTTGCACAAGATGCCGAACGGGATCTGGACGTTCGGCGGGCCGCTCTCGTGCCGGCAGTACCTCGAAGAACTCGTGAAGGTCTACGCCCCTTGAGCCAGATAGTCGCCGACCCGCGGGCGGCACCGGCCGGCAGCCCGGTCCCGCCCGCGCCGGTGCCGGTCCGCCCGGTCCGCGTCGGTGCCCTGGCCGCCGGGTCGATCGCCGCCGTCGTGGTGCTGGCGGCCGTCCACCTGACCCAGGGCACCAGCGACGTCGGCGCGTTCGAACTGCTCGGGCTGCGGGCCGACGAGGAGACCTGGCGGATCCTGGTCGCTTCCCGGCTGCCCCGCCTGCTCGCCGGGCTGCTCGTCGGCATCGCGCTGGGCGTGGCCGGTGCGACCCTGCAGTCGCTGGCCCGCAACCCGCTCGCCGCACCGGACACGATCGCCGTCAACGCCGGCGCGCACTTCGCGGTGGTCGCGGCCGCCGTGTTCGGCCTGTCGCTGCCGGTCCTGCTCTCCGGCGGGCTGGCGTTCCTCGGCGGGCTGGCCGCCGCCGCGTTTGTGCTCATGCTCTCCACCGGTGGCGCTTCCGGCCCGTCCCGGCTGATCCTCGCCGGAACGGCCGCCACGTTCGCGCTCAACGCCTTCACCGTGCTGCTCATGCTGCTGTTCCAGCGCGAGACCGTCGGGTTCTACGCCTGGGGCAACGGCACGCTGGTGCAGGGCGACCTCCGGGCGGTCGCCCAGATGGCCCCGGTCGTGGCGCTGGGCGTGGCCGGATGCCTGATCCTCGGCCACCGCCTCGACATCCTGGCGCTCGGTGACGACACCGCGACGGTGCTGGGCCTGCACGTCCGGCGGACCCGGCTGATCGGCACCGTCCTCGCGGTCCTGCTCGCCACCGCCGCCGTCACCGTGGCCGGCCCGGTCGGCTTCGTCGGCCTGTGCGCGCCGGTGATCGTCCGGCTCGCCGGGAGGATCGTGCCCGGTCTGCACCGGCACCGGCTGCTGGTGCCGTTCTCCGCGCTGGCCGGCGTGGTCGTCGTCATCGGGTCCGACATTCTGCTGCGGGCGTTCATGGGCGGCCAGGCGGGCGTCGACGTACCCACCGGGGTGGTCACCTCGATGTTCGGCGCGGCGGTCCTGGTGTGGCTGGCGCGGCGGCACCGCGACCCCGCCTCCACCCGCTCGGCCAGCACGACGGCGATCGCCCGTGTCCGGTCCCCGCTGTTCTTCCGGTCGGTACTTGCCGTCAGCGCGGTGTCGGTCGTGGGGGCGGCCGTGCTCGGCATGCTCGCCGGTGACACCTGGTTGCTCACTGGAGACGTCGTCAACTGGCTCGGCGGACGGACCGGTCCCGCGGTCACCTACGTGCTCGACCAGCGCTATCCGCGAGTGGCCGCCGCGCTGCTCGCCGGTGCCGCACTCGCCGTCGCCGGCACCGCCGTCCAGGCTGTCTGCCGCAACCCGCTCGCCGAACCGGGCATCCTCGGGGTGACCGCCGGTGCCGGGGTCGGCGCGATCACCGTTCTCACCATCTTCCCGATGGCCGGTGTGCTGGCCATGTCGGTCACCGCCGGATCCGCGGCACTGCTCACGTTCGCCCTCGTGTACGGGCTGGCATGGCGCGGCGGCCTCAGCTCCGACCGGTTGATCCTGATCGGTGTCGGAGTGTTCACGGCCGGCACCGCGGTCATCACGTTCATCATCATCGCCACCGACCCGTGGAACACCGGCAAGGCACTGACCTGGCTGTCCGGCTCCACGTACGGGCGGACCGCGGCACAAGTGTCCCCAGTGCTGATCGTGCTGCTGCTGTTCATCCCGGCGCTGGCCTGGCAGACGCGGAAACTGGACCTGCTCGCCATCGACGACGACACACCCCGCGTGCTCGGTGTACGGCTGGAACGCACGCGGCTGTTCACCCTCACCGCCGCGGCACTGTTGACCTCGGCCGCCGTGTCCGCCGTCGGCATCATCGGCTTCGTAGGCCTGGTCGCACCGCACGTGGCCCGAGCCCTGGCCGGTGGCCGGCACGCCCGGGTGCTGCCGGTGGCTGCCCTGCTCGGGGCGCTGCTGGTGAGCCTGGCCGACACGCTCGGCCGCACGGTCATCGCCCCCGCGCAGATCCCCGCCGGGCTGGTGGTGGCGATGATCGGTACACCCTATTTCATCTGGCTCCTGTGGCGCTCCCGCGTCCGGACGATTGGTGTCTGACCATGGAACTGCCCTACCGGACCTTCCAGGCCGACGTGCGGACGCTGACCCGGCTGAGCCCGTCGTTCCTGCGGGTCACCTTCACCGGTGACGACCTGGACGCGTTCGCCGACCACGGGCGCGACCAGCGCATCAAGCTCATCTTCCCGGCCGCCTCCGGCGGGTTCGCCCATCTGCCGGAAGGGGCGGACTGGTACGCACGCTGGCGCGAACTGCCGGCCGAACATCAGCCGCCGTTCCGGACGTACACGGTGCGGGCCGTCCGGCAGGAGGCGCGCGAGGTCGACGTCGACCTCGTTCTGCACGGCGACGGCGGCCCGGCAGCGCGCTGGGCGAACCGGGCCACGGTGGGGAACACCATCAGGCTGCTGGGCCCGAACGCGCGGTACACCGGCGACACGGGCGGAATCGAGTTCCGTCCCCACCACGCCGAAGCGCCGCTGTTGCTGGCCGGCGACGAGACCGCGGTGCCGGCCGTCGCGTCGATCCTGGCCGGGTTGCCGTCTTCGGCGTGCGGCGAGGCGTTGCTGGAGGTGCCGTACACCGACGATGCCCTGCCGCTCGCCACACCCGCCGGGATGAAGGTGACGTGGCTGGCCCGCGACGGTGCGGCGCACGGTTCGCTGCTCGTACCCGCCGTGGCCGAGGCGGCCGACCGCTTGGCGCCCGCGCCGGGTGCTGCTCGGGGTCCTGCTCCGGAGCGGCTGGAGGACGTCGACGTCGACGCCGGAATCCTCTGGGAGGTCCCGGCGCCGGTGGACACGCCGACCGGGGTCTACGCGTGGCTGGCGGGTGAGGCGGGCGTCATCAAGACCCTGCGCCGGCACCTGGTCGCCGAGCGGGGCTGGGATCGGCGCACGGTCGCCTTCATGGGATATTGGCGATCGGGTCGCGCCGAAACCACATGACCGCCGATCCCGGCCCCGCTCGTCGACACCGAGGGTCGCCGCGCTCAACCGGATCGGCCGCCGGCCGTCCGCCGCCGCACCAGCCGTGGCGGCGGCCTCACGCAGCGTCGCCTCGCCGCGCGTCAGTTCGTCGCGGTCGAGTTGACGGAGGGCCTTCAAGAGCAGCAGCCGGGCAGACGACATCCGGTGTGCCTTACCTCAATGGCAAGCCGTCTGCAAGTACCGTCCTGTGTGCTGGATGCATGGCAGAGTTGAGGTTGGTGCGGCGCGTGCCGCCGGGACGGCGGGCGGTCACCCGTCGCGCGCTGAGCACCGCACCCCTCGACAAGCTGCTCTCCGACGGCACCGAGTGGTGGGAGCTGATCGACCCGGCCGACGACGACGAGCATCCCGCGGCCGCGGTGGCTGCCGTGCGCCCGGACGGGACCATCGTCCGACTGGTCGGTGTCGCCACGCCGCCCGGACGCTCCGACCTCGCCGTTCAGGTGTTGATCGCGCTGGTGAACGCCCTGCGGGCCACTTCAGCAAGTAGGCTCGTGGCGGCGCCTCCGGCGCACGGCGAGGAGTTGCTGCGGCAAGCGGGCTTCGGGCCGTACGAAGACGGTTCATACGCCGTGGACCTGTAGCCCCTCCACGGCCGAGGTGGAAGTCCGGGAGTTTCGCATCCTGCAGTTTCGGATCCTCGGCCCGCTCGAGGCGGTGAACCCCGACGGGCCGGTCGACACCGGCACCCCGAAGCAGCGTGCCGTCCTCGCCATGCTGGCGATGCAGCCCGGCCGGACCGTCTCGGTGCAGCGCCTGATCGACGAGCTGTGGGCCGACGAGCCGCCGGAGCGTGCGATCGCCTCCCTGCAGGCGTACGTGTCGCGACTGCGCCGTGCCCTGGAGCCGGGCCGCACCGCCCGTGACCGCTCGACGGTGCTCGTCAGCCGGGCACCGGGATACCAGCTGGTCGTCCCGCCCGACGCCGTCGACGCCGCCCGGTTCGCGGCCGCGATCGAGCAGGCCCGCCAGGGCGGTGGCCCGGCCGTGGCGCTGCGGGTGTTGAGCGGTGCCCTGAAGCTGTGGCGGGGCGACCCGCTGCCGGAGCTCGGCGACTCGCTGCTCGCCCGGGCCGAGCGGGCGCGCCTGCAGGAGCTGCGGCTGACCGCGGTGGAGGAGCACTCGGAGGCGCTGCTGGAGCTGGGCCGGCCGGCCGAGGTCGTCTACCTCAGCGAGAGCGTGCTCGCCGAGGCGCCGTACCGGGAACGCGTCTGGGGCCAGCTGATGCTCGCCCTCTACCGCGCCGGCCGGCAGGCGGACGCGCTGGCGGCCTACGCGCGGGCGCGCACCGGGCTGATCGACGAGCTGGGCATCGAGCCGGGGCCGGCGCTGCAGCAGCTGGAGCAGGACATCCTGCGCCAGGCCCCGCACCTGGCCGCGCCGGCTCCACAGGGCGCCGCCCCGGTGTCGCCGGCACCGGTCGTGGTATCAGCGCCACCGGTGCCGGCCGAGGCGCCCGCGCCCGCCGCGGCGGCACCGGAGGCCGGCGGATCCGACGCGGACGACGACGGACTGGTCGGCCGCGACGAGGAACTGCGCACCATCGACCGGCTGCTCACCGAGACGGCGGCCGGCCGGGGGCGGCTGCTGCTGGTCTCCGGCAGCCCGGGCATCGGCAAGTCGGCCCTGCTGCGCGAGCTCGCCTCCCGCGCGACCGGCCCGGTGGGCACCGGCACCGGCGTGGACGGCGACGCCCCGCCGGTCTTCCTGCCCTGGGCACAGATCCTGCGCGGCATCGCCGGCGCACCGGACTCCGCCGCCGCGTCCGCGCTCGCGGCCGCCTTCGCGCCGTACGGCAACCTGCCCGCGGTACTGGATCCGACGCTCATCGAAACGCTGCCGTTGCCCGCCGCCGAGCGCCTCGCCGACCCGGAGCTCGCCCGGTCGCGGCTCTACCAGGGCATCGTCGACGGGCTGTGCCGCCTCGCCGGGCACGCGCCGCTGGTGCTCGTCGTCGACGACGCGCACTGGCTCGACGCCCCGTCGACCGTGCTGCTCACCATGTTCGTCAAGGCGCTCCGGCGCAGCCGGGTGCTGCTCGCCGTCGGGTACCGGGAGGCCGAGCTGGCACCGGAGGCGCCGCTCGCGGGTGCCCTCGGTGAGCTCGTCGCCGATCCGTCGGCGGTACGGATGCCGCTGCAGGGCCTCGACGCCGCCGGGGTCGCCACGCTGGCCCGGGTGGTCACCGGCGGGGACGTGCCGGCCGAGACGGTGGAGATGCTGCTCGACCGGACCGGCGGCAACCCGTTTTTTGTCGTGGAGCTGCTGCGGGTGCTGGTCGCCGAGCACACCCTGTCGCCCGAGCACGTGCCGGTGCGGGTGCAGGAGGTGGTCCGGCGCCGGCTCGCCAAGCTGCCCGGCCAGGTCAACGCCGTCGTCGCGGTCGCCTCGGTGCTCGGGCGCGACGTGTCGGTCCCGGTGCTGCGCGAGGTCGTGCAGATCGACGAGCTGGCGCTGTTCGACACGCTCGACACCGCCGTGGTCAGCGGCGTGCTCACCGCCACCGACGACCCCGGGCTGCTGCGCTTCTCACACGACCTGGTCCGGCAGACGGCGTACCTCGACCAGGGGCCGTTGCGGCGGGCCCGGCTGCACGCGCGGGCCGCCCAGGCGTTGCGGGACACCGGGCTGGGGACCGTGCCCGAGCTGGCCGCCCACCTGCGTGCGGCGCTGCCGGTGCTGACGCCGTACGACGTGGTGCCGGCGATGGTGGACGCGGCGCGGGAGGCGTACGACCGGACCGCGCACGAGCAGGCCTTCGCGATGCTGGAGGAGGCGCTCGGCGTGCTGCACCGCGCCCCGGCGACCGAGCGGCGCGACGTCGCCGAGGTCGACGTGCGGATCCGGCTGGCGTACCTGCGCCAGGCGACCGACGGGTACCTCGCCCCCGCCGCCGTCGCGCAGTACACGGCGATCGAGTCGCTGCTGCTGCGCCTGCGCGGTCGGCCGGTGCTCGACGTGTTGCCGGCGCTGTGGGGGTACGCCTCGTTCCGTACCGCCTCCGGTGACGTGGCCCGGGCGGTCGAGGTGGCCCGCTCGGCGACCGTCGGCGGCAGCACGGACCCGTGGGCCACGGTCGTCGCCGAGGTGCACGAGGGCGCCGCCGCGCTGAGCAAGCTCGACCTGCCGCGCGCCAACCGGTGCTTCGAGACCGCCCTCGCCGCGCTGCCGACCGGTGACGTGCCGGTCTTTCCGATCGACAACTGGGATCCGATCGTCGGCGCGCTGGCCCCGGCCGCGATCGTCGCCGGCATGCTCGGCGACCGCGACGCCGCCGAACGGCACCTGCGGGTCGCCCGGCAGCGGGCCGCCCGGACCGGCGAGCTGTTCCTGGACATGTACGTCGCCAACTACGCGGCCGTCGTCGCGGCGGACCGGTTCGACGTGCCGGCGGCGGCCGAGGCGGCGCGAGCCACGCTGGAGCTGGCCGAGCGGGGCGGGCACCCGGAGTACCGGAGTATGGCGGGCATCGTGCTGGGCTGGGCGGAGGTCCGCTCCGGCGCCGCCGACGGCCTGGCCCGGATCACGCAGGCCCGTGCTCACCTCGGCGATACGATGCGCCGGTTCGGGCGTCTGGAGGCGATGCACGCCGACGCCTGCCTGGCACTGGGACACACCGAGGACGCCGCCGCCGTGGCCGCCGCGGCGCTGGAACGCGGCCTGCCGGCCCAGAGCGGCCTGGCCGAGCCGGACCTGCGCCGCGTCCGGGCGCTGGCGCTCGGTGACCGGGCGCTGGCCGAGGAGGCGCTGTCCCTGGCCCGGTCGCTGCACTACGTGGCCGCCGCCGACCGGGCCGAGGCCGCGGTCAAGCAGTTGTCATGAGCCCCGGCGGCCCGGCCGCGGTGTCGAGACCCCGGTTGTAGGCGCCGGCGGTGCCGTCACCGGGCCGGCTGCGCCGCGCTGACGCACAGCGCCCGCCTCGGCGTTGCCGGCGGTGTGCTGCCAGGACGTCACCGGTGTCGGCACGGGGTGGAACGATGCCGCGGGACGGGCACCGCGCCCGCCTGGCCCGGCATCTCGCCTCCGCGGCGACGGTGTGGCCGTCGTGGGGCGCCGGTTCTCGGTACTCCTGCGGGACCTCTCCCCGCTGATGGCGGCGAACGTCCCCGGCATGGTCTACCGCTTCGTGGTGGGGCCGGACGGCTCACGGCGGTTCCTGTTCGTCTCGCCGGCCAGCCGCGACATCGGCGGGCTGGAGCCGGACGAGCTCCTGGCCGACGCGGACCTCCTGCAGAAGGTCTTCCACCCGGAGGACCGCGCCCTGTTCGCTGGGTGCAGGTCGCGTCGCGGCCGGTGCCCGTGCCGGACGGCGGCATGCTCTTCGACGGGGTCGTCCTCGACCGGACCGAGGCGAGGGCAGCCGAACAGAAGATCCGCGAACAGGCGTTCCTCCAGGCGGTGCTGGCCAACCTCTCCGACGGCGTCGTCGCCTGCGACGCCGGGGGCGCGCTGACGATGCTCAACCCGGCCGGCGCGGCCGGGGGCACCGCCGGCGACCGTTGCTGGTCGACGACGGGCCGCTGTTGCGGGCGCTGCGCGGCGAGCCGGTGTCGGGCCAGCGGTTCCGGATCGCGCCGCCGCGCACCCTGGTGTGCACCGGACAGCAGCTGCGCGACCGTGACGGGCGGTTGCTGGGCGCGGTGGTGTCGATGCGATCGCCGCTACGGCCTTCCCGAACCCGACAACATCGACCGACTGCCAGTCAGCGTTCGTCGATGTGACACCCGTGAACGTTGTGCGCGCGGCCCAGCCGCGAGGCGATTTTTTGTCAGGGGGTGGGTTTAGGTTGGTGGTGTGGATGACGCGGGGGCGGCGTTCGAGGCGATCGACTGGCAGGCACGATTCGAGGCAGCGGCTGCGGCCTGGCGTGAGCGGCGCGAGCAACGGGCCGCGATGCGGGCGGAGTTCGCCGAGCGGCGGCGGCATGGGTTGGCTGCCCGGCACGCGGCGAAGCTGGCCCGCCTCGACAGGGAGGCGCGGGACCGGGACTGGGGCCTGACCGGCCCGGTGCGCCGCCCGGCTCCACAAGCGACCGGACAGCCGGCGGCCCGGCGGGCATCGCAGGCGGCTACCCGGCCGGTGGTTCCGCAGCCGGCGGCTGCGGAGCGGGTGTCCCAGCCGGTGCGGCAGCCGGAGCGATCGGCGGCAGCACAGCCGGCGGCGCAATCGAACCCGGAACGGGTGGTTGCGCAGTCGGTTTCTCAGCAGGGGGCGCGGCCGGTGGCGCAATCTGCTCCGGGGCCGGTGGTTGCGCAGCGGGTCTCGCGGTCGCTCGCACGGTCTGTGGCGCAGTCGGCTTCGCTGCCGGCGGTTGGCCAGCGTGTTTCGCAGCCGGTGCCGCGGGTTTCGCGGTCCGAGTCACCGCCGACGCCACAGCGGGTGTCAGATCCTGGTCTCCGGTCGGTGGTTGGACAGGAGCCGGGTCCAGAGCGGGCCGAGCAACCGGTATCGCCTGCTGGGCAGGTGGGTTCGGGGCGGACGGGGTGCGGCGGGGAGGAGCGGGTGGGCGGTCGGCGCGTGGGGGATGCGGCGGCTGCGCGGGAGCACGCCCGGGCTGAGGCTGCCGGCTCGGTGCCTTCATCGACGTCGTCGTGTGCCGATCACGGCGTCGGTGGGCGCGGGGACGTCGGCACAGCTCGACCGGGTGGGTCGCGACAGGCTCAGCCGGGGTCGGTCGACGCCGGTCGAGCCGCTCGCGCTGTCGGCCGAGGTGCTCGCGTCACTGCCCTCGCCGGTCGAAGTTCTTGCTCCGCCGGTCGAGCGACCCGGCCGGATCCGGTTGTGGGCGTTGCGGAGGTGAGGTGCGGGGGACGGGACCGAACGGTGTTCCGTGGCGCGTCGTCTCGGTCGCCTCCGCTGCTGAGGTTGTTGTGGTCGTGTTCGGTCGGGCGCCGTATCCCACGGCGAGCCCGCCGGGTCAGCGCTGCACGGGTGGATGGCAACTGGCGGCGCCGGAGCTGTGTCGGGTACCTCGACCAGCCAATCTGCGAAAGGATGGACGGCATGGCCAAGATGACTGGACAGCAGATTGCTGAGGAACGGCTGGAAGGCTGGGCATTCCTGGTCGACGGTCTGCAATCGCGCGTCCGCACCGGCGATTTTGCGACAGGGCTTGCCCTCGTCAACGCTATCGGGAGTGTCGCCGAGGAGATGGATCATCATCCCGACCTCGACCTGCGGTATGGGCACCTTGATGTTCGGCTCACCAGTCACGACGTGCGTGGGGTCACCGGGCGGGACATCCGGCTGGCCAAAGCCGTGTCCGCGCTTGTTGCCGACGCCGGGTTGCGACTCGAGGCTGTGAGCGTCTCCCGGCTGGAGCTTGCCCTCGATAGCCCGGGGCACGCCAAGATCATGCCCTTCTGGAAGGCCGTCCTCGCCATGCGGGACATGAGTGAGTACGGGGTCGGGGACGAGCTGCGGGATCCGTTCGGCGTGCTGCCGCTCGTGTGGTTCCAGGAGTCCGGCAGCGAGGAGCCCCGGCAGCGGTGGCATCCCGACATCTGGGTGGACCCGGAGCAGGTTCAGCCGCGCATCGACGCCGCGGTCGCCGCCGGGGGAACGCTCGTCAGCGACGAGGACGCGCCGAGCTTCTGGGTGCTCGCCGACCCCGAAGGCAACCGCGTCTGCCTGTGCACCTGGCAGGACCGCGGGCAGAACCAGTAACAAGGAGAGGCCCGCGACCGGCTCGGCTTCGGCGACGGGGTGCCTCCCCAGGCCGTACCGCTGCTGGGAGAAAGTGAAGATCGTCAGAAACGACCGGAGTAGCCGATGAGGCCGGACGAGGGCGCACGTTGTCGTTCGCCCCTGGTTTGGTGGGTGTGGTTCTCCGTAAGTGGCCGGTGGGGTGTACGGCGCGAAACCCGGCGGTGATCTTCATGGTCATCGAGGCGCGGTCTGCTTAGCGTTCGGATCATGCTTCGTTTGAGGTTCGTGACCGCGGCCGCCGCGGTGATGATGGCCGGCCTGCCGTTGGTGGTTGCGGCGCCCGCCGCGGCGGCGCCAGGGGTTCGGTTGGATCCCGCCGCGGTGGATCGGTTTGTGGAGGGCTACCGGTCGGCGGCGGGTATGCCAGGGGTGGTGGTGGCGATCACTCATGACGCGACGGTGGTGCACGTTGCGGGTTACGGGGTTGATTCGACCGGCGCCCGGTTGAACGCACGTACACCGATGCGCCTGGCCTCGGTAAGCAAGTCGTTCACGGCGTTGGCCGTAATGCAGCAGGTGGAGGCCGGCCGGGTGGCGTTGGATCGGCCGGTGCGGGACTATCTACCAGAGTTTCGAATGGCCGACCGGCGGGCCACCGGCATCACCGTCCGGCAGATCCTCGGCCATGCCTCCGGGATTACTCAAAATGCGTTTCCGACCGCGAACCTGCGGGTCGCGCCGTCGTTGCGGGAGGCGGTCGCGCAGCTGGCCACCGCGCGGCTTGGGGCCGATCCCGGGACGGCTTGGAGCTACCACAACGCCAACTACTGGATCGCCGCGCGGTTGGTGGAGGTGGTCAGCGGCGTGCCGTTCACCGAGTACCTCCGTGGAAGGATTTTTGGACCGCTGGGGATGTCCCACACGGTCGCGACGATCACCACCCGTGACCGGGTGCCGGGCCTTGCCGATGGGCACAACGTCGCCTACGGGTTCTCGGTCTCCCGTCCGGAGATCGCCGAGTTCGACGCCGGTTCTGGCGGGATCGTCAGCACGGCCGAGGACATGGCCGCGTGGCTGATCAGCCAGAACAACGGTGGCCAGGGGCCCGGCGGCGGGCGGGTGCTGTCCGCGGCCGGCGTCGCTGAGCTGCACCGTCCGTCCGCGCCGGGTGGCGAGTACGGTTTGGGCTGGTTCACCAAAACGTTGCCCAGCGGCGCCCGCAAGATCTCTCACGGCGGCACCGCCTGGACCTTCACATCCCACCAGGTGCTGCTGCCCGACAGCGGGTACGGCATCGTCGTGCTGTCCAACAGCAGACCCCCGTATGTCGAGGACACGCTCGGCCTCGTCGACGGGCTCGTCGCCATGACCCGGGGCGAGACGCCTCGCGATGCGTTGGCGTACCGGATCATCGCCGAGGCGATGGTGACGATCCTGACCCTGGTCACGGTCACCATCTATGTTGTCGTGGTGGTCCGCGCCCGCGTCTGGGCGCATGGGCGGCGCCGCCGGGTGTGGGCTGCGCCGCTGCGGCTGCTCCCTCACATGGTGGTGGCCGGGGCCGCGGCGGCGTTTCCCGCGTTGATGAGGAGCATCGGCTGGGACATCAACTGGCATCAGCTTTACGTGATCGCACCGTCGTTCGCGGTCTGGCTTACGCTGCTGGCCGCCGGGGCCGCTGCGGGCACGATCGTGCGGCTGATGCGGCTGCTGCGGCTGGTCAGGGCCGGTCGGAGCTCGGTCTGGTCAACGGCTGTTTCCAGCTACCCTCAAGCACATGCGTGAGCGTTGGTTCCGGCCCGGTGAGACGGTGGCGCGCCGGGCCGTTCGGCTCACGGCCGGGGTGTGCCTCGGCGCCGTCACCGCGGTCGTCGGTCTGGCCTACCTCGTCGGATCGGGTCTGCTGCTGGCGCTCGTGCTGCCGTGGCCGGCCGCACGCCGCAGCACCCGCTGGCGGGTCCTCGCCTGTGCCCGACGGCTCGCCGCGGTGGACCAGCGGCGGGCAGCGGCGCTGCACGGGGATCCGAGCGCCGCCGCGAGCCTGGGCGGCGATCGGGCGCTGGTGTACCTGGCGATCCGGGGGCCGGTCGGCCTGCTGGGCGCGGCGGTGCTGATGCTTCTGCTCTACGTGGTTGTCAGCGGCGCGGTGTTGATGTGGGACTGGTTCAACGGACGACCCACCGACGGGCTTACGCCCTCGCTGCTGACCGTCGGGGCCCTCCTCGCCGGCGGCGTCGTGACGCTGTTCCTGATCGCCCAGGGAATCGCCGGCGTGGCCGCGATGGAGCGGAGGCTCGCCCGCTGGCTGGCCGAACCTACTGACCGGGAACACTTCCAACGCCGCATCGCCGAGCTGACCGCGACCCGCGCCGACGTCGTCGAGGCCGTCAACGACGAACGCCGCCGCATCGAGCGTGACCTGCACGACGGCGTACAACAGCGGCTCGTCGCCTTGGGAATGCTGCTCGGCCGGGCCAGGCGCAGCCACGCCCCCGATCGGGCCGAGGCGTTGCTGCGGCAGGCGCACGAGCAGTCCCAGCAGGCGCTGACGGAACTCCGCGAGGTGGCGTGGCGGATCTACCCGACCGCGCTGGACCAGGGCGGACTTGCCGCCGCGCTGGAAACCGTCGCCGAGCGGTCCAGTGTGCCGGTCCGGCTCGGCGGCGTGCCGGATAACCTCGACCCGACCACAGCGGCGGTGGCGTACTTCGTCGTCTCCGAGGCCGTGACCAACGCGGCCAAGCACTCCGGAGCCGATCACGTCACGATCAGCGTCAACCGGGAAGGCCCAAGACTCGTGGTGCGCATACACGACAACGGCATCGGCGGCGCCGACCCCCACGGCAGCGGACTGTCCGGTCTGACGCGCCGGGTGGCCGCGCTGGATGGCAGCCTCCGGGTGGACAGCCCTCCCGGGGGACCGACCACGATCACCACGGAGTTGCCGTGCGCCTGATCCTGGCCGAGGACTCGACCCTGCTGCGCGAAGGATTGGTCCGATTGCTGGCCGACGAGGGGCACGAGGTCCTCGCCGCCGTCGGTGACGCCACGGCGCTCCTGCGGGCCGTGGAAGCGAGCCCTCCAGACACGGTCGTCGTCGACGTGCGGATGCCGCCCACCCACACCGACGAGGGACTACGCGCCGCCCTAGACATCCGCCGACGCTGGCCGCACATCGGCGTTCTCGTCCTGTCCCAGTACGTCGAAAGACGCAGCGCAGCGGAACTGCTCGCCGCCGGCGCCGACGGGATCGGCTACCTCCTCAAGGATCGCGTCGCGCAGGTCGACGACTTCCTCGACGCGCTCACCCGTATCGGTGCAGGCGAGACCGCGCTCGACCCGGAGGTGGTCCGGCAGCTCATGGCCCGCTCCATCCATACCGACCCGCTGGGTCGGCTCACCGACCGCGAACGCCAAGTCCTCGCCCACATGGCGCAGGGCTACACCAACGCGGCCATCGCCGCGCGCCTACGCGTGTCCCAGAGCGCCGTCGAGAAACACGCAAACATGATATTCGACAAGCTCGACCTGGCCACAACCGCCGGCTACAGCCGCCGCGTGCTGGCCATCCTGCGCTACCTCCAACCATGAGCATCGACCGCCCTGCGCCTCACGGCCGGTCAACCGCACGCCTCCATACGCCGAGATACGCTGTTGCCCGGCGTTTTCGATGAGGACGTAGCCGTCATTCGCGGTAAGGATGAGTGGACAGAAGAACACCCCGCCGGCGGTCCAACTCCGACGACTACTACGACCCCTCCGTGGCCATAGGGCTCGCGCCCGGTAGGCAATCCCGAGGCGGATGAACATCCGCGTGAACAGCGCCATCCGATCCGCGTCGAGGTCCATCGTGCGCAGTGCGGGGTGCGCGTCGCCGAACCGCATCCGCAGCCACGCGTGGTCCACTCGGCGTCGAAATACGTCGTCGGCGGCCACGAGGTCGCGGACGTGTGCGGCGATGCGGTCGGCACCGAACTGGTCCGCGACGAGGTTGCGCAGATCGAGGAACGCACTCAGGACGGTACCTGTTCGAACGTATGTTCGAGTATCGTTCGGGTGGGTTGGTCGTTGGGCTTTGCGGGGAGTGGTGACGATGCGCTTTGACGGGTTCACGCGGCGGCCGGTTCGCGGCGAGGGTTATGCGGTGCGCCTGGACTGGCCGTCCACCGACGCCGGCGCGGTGTCCCACGACTTTACGCAGTTCACCCCCAGCCTGAGCCGCGCCCTGCGCCGGGCCGCCAGCACCCGTCGCTACTGGGTGCTGAGCCCGGTGCGCCCCCTGGCCGTCACGGTGGTGCCGATCACGCAGGCCGCCTTTGCCGCGCACGCCCAGCAGTGCGTCTCGTCGGCCTGCCCGACCATGGCCCCGCTGCTCGGCCTGGCCCCGGCGGGCGACACCGCCCCGGCCCGCGGCGCCTCCTCCTGACCCGTCTACCGCGGGGTCGCTCAGGCGGCCGGCCGCCGACACGTCGACGGCGGTCCGCGTCAGGACGAGGCTGGGCGTCAGAACGAGACGGCGATGCCCACCATCGGGGGACGGCGGATCCGCAGGGTGCGGGCAAACCAGTTGCCGACCCGGGACAGCACGTATCTGCGGGCCAGCAACGCCCGTGCTTGTGCCGTCCCCGACTCGTCGAGGAGGCGGGCCCGGCCGGTCGTGGTCGGGGCGCCCGGGGTGACGCGGCCGCGGACGTCGCACACCGTCACCTGGACCTCGCTGTTGTTGCGGATCCGCCGCACCTTCCAGGACTTCGCCTCGGTGACGACGAACAGCTCGCCTTCGTGGAGGACGTGCCAGACCGGGGTCGCCACCGGCGTGCCGTCCTTACGGTACGTGGTCAGGTTGACGTACCTGCTGCGGCCGATCTCGTCCACGATGGTCATCACCCAAGCGTATCCACCGGCCCGCGCCGGTCATGCCGGGCGGCTCGCGATGCCGTCCAGCCACAGCGTGTCGCTGTCGTCGCGGTGGGCACCGGCCGACCCCACGTGCTTCGCCGAGATCTTCGGGCCGTTCTTGATGACGTGGAAGAGCGCCATCGCGTGGCCGCGGCCCAGGTCGTAGTCCGCCTTCAGCCACTCGATCACGGCCGCGGCCTTGACCGACGGGCCCGAAAGGCCCTGCTCCGTGGCCAGCGCCAGCAGCTCGCGCGGGGTCCGGCCGGTCTTGCGCTCGATCGTGTCGAGGTACGCCTGGAACGACATGTCCATCCTCCTGGTTCGGGTGCCTTCACCAGTGCGTCGAACGGTGCGGCCGGGTTTCGACACGGTCGCCGGAAACTTTCCTGCGCTCAGGTCGGTGGGGCCGGGGCCGATGCACCGGAGGCCGCCTCACCTGCTCGACGGCCCGGCCGGCGACGCCCACCGGTTGTAGCCGTGATCGCGACACGTTCCGCGATCACGTGTGCCGCGGCTGAGCGCGGTCGGGCGCGGCGGAGGACGAGATGACGGTGGCGTACTCAAGCCCAGGGGAGTGCGGCGCGCTCCTGCCAGTACCGCTCGGGGGGCTCCGCCGCCGGCAGCGGACCCGGCTCGTCGACACCGAGCGCGCGCAGGTTGCTCGCCAGCTGGGCGGTCGTCGCGGCGCCGGACAGCACCACGTCGATCCACGGCTCGCGCAGCGCGGCCGCGATGACGTCGGCGTCCCGGCCGGCGAGGCGCCCGTTGGCGACCGCCTCCTTGACGATGATCATGCAGCCCGCGTCGTGGGCCGCCATGAGTGCGGGACCGGCCGACGGCTCCAGCGGGTTCCAGGTCGCCTGCACGCTGCGGAACAGCGGCGCGCCGCCGACCTCGACGCGCAGCGCCGCCCGGATCGCGTCGGCCTGGCCGGGGCCGCTGGTCGACAGGCCGATCGTGACGCCGGTCGCCGCCAGGTCGGCGAGCCTGCGGTGCAGCTCGCGGTCGGTGAGCGCGGTGCTGTCCGGCGTCACGGAATGGATCTGGTACAGGTCGAGCCGGTCACCGAGCAGCGCGCGGGTCTCGCCGACCTGGCGGTCGAACGTCGCGACGCTGTGGTTCTTGGTCTCGTGCACCGGCGCGTCGACCCGCCAGCCGGCGGTGTAGGTGTATCCCCACTTGGAGCCGACGACGACGTCACGCCGCTCGCCGAGCCAGCCGGCGAGGAACTCCTCGGCCAGCCCGTACGACCGGGCCACGTCGACGTAGCGCACACCCGCGGCGTAGGCGGCGTCGAGCAGCTCATGGCTGCGGCGGCGCAGCACCTCGACCGGCCGCTCGGCCGGCAGGTCGCGGTCGCGTCCCAGGTTGATGTAGCCGGGCCGGCCGACGGCGGCGAGGCCGAGGCCGATGCGGTGCGCAGGCACACCGAGGTCGAGTCGATCGAGCGGCACCCGCCCAGCATGGCGCACTCCGGCCGCCTTCGCCCACGGAGCGGTCACCTGGCGCGGCGGCGCACCGACAGCACGATGCCGGCCAGCGCGGCGGCGGCGATCAACGCGACCAGCGGCCACCACCCGAGCCACCACACGAAGGTCCCGGCCGTGATCACGAGATCGGGGTTTCGCGGCGGTACGACCAATGCCCCGCTCGCGTCGCGCCAGCCGTGCGAGGTGCGGACATCGGCGACGGCGTGGTAGGCGAGGTAGGCGCCGGCGGTGAGGCACAGCCCGTACGCGCTGCCGGACAGGAACTGCCGCCAACGCGGCCGACACCAGGCCACCAGCGTGCGCAGCGCCGTGCCGGCGAACATCAGGCCCGCCAGGAGCACGAAGGCGCCGAGCGCCACCGCTGTCCACAGCGGGACGCCCTTCGCCCAGCCGCCTGCCTCGAACACCTGGTGTGCGACGTACAGGACCGGGTCGTCGGTCAGGTGGTTCGCCGCCACGCCGATGGCTGTGCGGTCGCCGTTCAGCGGGATCGGGGCCGCGTCGGCGGCGTGCACGCCGAACCGGTGGCTCAGCGTGGCAGTGCCCAGGGCCGCACCCGCCACGAGGGCCGTGGCGTACCGGGCCGGCGCCCCCAGGCCGAACACGTCGACCGGGCGCCGGGTGGCGAGCCCCCGCAGACCCACCACGACGATGGCGAGCCCGGCCGCGAGGGCGGCCAGCGACAGCCATCGGTCGACGCCGGGCACGACGTAGACGAAGCGGTCGCCGACGATCGCGCCGCCGCCCGACCACCAGCTGAGCAGGGCGGCGCCGGTGACGACGGCCAGCAGCCCGGCGGTGGCCGTCGCCGCCAGGCCGAGCAGGTGTCCGGCGCGCGGCGGGCCGGTCGTGTGCGGGAGCGGGAACAGGCTCGACGCGCTGCGTGCCGCCCCGCCGGCGGCCAGTGCCGCCGTGAGCGCGAGCGCGGCGAGGTAGCCGGCCGGGACGAGCGGTGCCCGCGCGCCGGTGCCCAGCGCCGCCAGGCCCGCGGTGGAGACGAGGACCGGCCCGACAAGGACGGCGAGTGCCATCGCCAGCAGGAGCAGGGCCGGCCGCACGTAGTCCCGGCGCATCAGCCGGGCCACCCGCCGGGCGGGCGCAGGAGCAGCGGCCGGGGTCGGGGCGGTGGCCGGGGGAGCGGTGCGGGAATCCGGCTGCGGTGCCGGGGTGAGCGGGGGCGCGGGCGCCTCACCGGGCCGCACCGGCACGGGGGCATGGAGAGCGCCCTCGGCGACGACGAGCTCCGGCTGCTCGATGACAACCGGGGCCACGCCGGTGCTGCGGTGCACCACCGTGGACACCAGCGGCATCCGGCTCGCCCCGCCGACGAGGAACACTGCCGTGGGCGGGCCGGGCACGGCGCGCAGTGCCGCCGCCATCGCGGTGACCGTCTCGTCGAGCACCGGGCGGGCCACCTCGTCGAGCTCCTCCCGGCCCAGCGGCGCGTCCACGTCGAGCAGCGGCAGGCGGACGAAGGTCGACGCGCTGCGTGACAGCATCGCCTTGCCGTCGTGGACGTGCTCCTGCAGGTCCAGCCAGGCGTCGCGATGGGCGGGCTCGGCCAGCCGCTGCCACGCGTCGGCCCGGTCGGCGTAGACGCCGCGCAGATGCTCCACGACGGCGGCGTCGATGTCGAGCCCGCCCCGGTCGGCGAGCCCGGTGCTGGTGACGACCGTGAACCCTTGCTCGGTACGGGCGACGACCGTCGCGTCGAAGGTTCCGGCGCCCAGGTCGTACACGACGAGGTGGCTTCCGGCGGGCAGTGTCGCGCCGAGGACGGTGACGAAGTACGCCGCCGCCGCGACCGGCTCGTCGACCAGCGCCGGGCGCGGCAGTCCAGCCGCCACCGCGGCGCGCACGAGCAGCTCCCGCCGGCGCGGCCCCCAGCTCACCGGGCAGGTCACCGTCACCTCGGCCGGCGGCCCGCCGGCCACGCGCACGGCCTCGGCCGCGACCCGGGACAGGACGGCGCCGAACAGCTCCACGACGCCGACCTCGCGCTCGCCCAGCAGCACCGTGCCGTCATCGACCCGCCGCTTCGGGTGTGGCTCGAAGCATTCCGGGTGCCGGCGCGCCCAGTGCCGCGCGTCGCGCCCGGTGAGCAATTGCCCGTCCGGCTCGGCGTAGACGGCCGAAGGGAGCAACGGCGAGCCGTCGAACGTGAGCGGCCTGGTCCGCCCATCGGGCCAGGCGAGCACGGCGACGGTGGTGGACGTGCCGAAATCCACGCCCAGCCGGAAACCCCCGCCGATCACGTGAACACAGTAGAGCCCCGCCGCCGAGCGCGATTCTGTCCGGTACCCGACACCTCGCTGGCCGTTCCGGCGGCGGGGAAGCCACCGAACAGCATCACGGGTGCGCCCGAAACGACAGCGCGGCTCCGGCTCGCACACGCGTACGTTCAGTCGTATCCCCGATCTTCGTCGGTGCTCCTGTGGCCGGGTCGGGTCAGTTCGTGCGCGCGGAACGTGAGCCCGACGGTGTCGTGAAGGGTCGCCCAGATGCGTTTCTCCCCCGCCCACGCCCGGCCCGCGATGGTGGCCGGCCTCCTTGCCCTGGCCGTGTCCGGACTCGTGTCAGCCGCCGGGGTCCTCGCCCCGCCACACCGGGCGGCCACCGCCGCACCCGCCCAGCCGGCCGCGTCCGGCTGCGCGATCACCGGTGTGTCCGCGAAGTCCGCGGGCGATGCCGACCGGCTCCGCAAGGAACTGCCCGGACAGCCGGTCCACCAGCTGTCCGGCGCCCGGCTGGACGGGCAGTCCGGCTGGGCGGTGCCGGACGGCCACCCCGTGCTCGTGGTCGACTCCACCACCGGCGCGGCGCGGGCCAAGGTGTCGGCCGCCGCGTTCGGGATTCGGTTCGACCTGCCGGCCGCGGACGGCGCGCCGGCGGGCCGCTACGTCAACAAGTCCCAGCCGCCGCTGTTCGGCGCGGTCACCCGGACCACCGAGATCGTCGTCGAGGGCGACGGGTGCCGGGCCACGCTGCTGCTGACGAGCGGCAGGAGCCCGTTCGCCACGGTCGCCGGCCTGATCGGCCTGTTGCTGGCGCTCGCCGGCGGCTTCCTCATGGTCCTCGTCGCCCGGCGCCGGACCGGCGACTGGGTGCGGCGCGCACTGCTGGCGGCGCCGCTCGGCCTGGTCGCGGGCGGGGGTGAGGCGCTGGTGCTCCACGAGGCGGGCGTGATCAGCCCGTCGAGCGGGCTCATCTGGCTCGGGCCGGTCGTCGGTCTCGGGCTGGCGCTGCTCCTGCCGCTGACGCGCCGCCGCGCCGGTGCGGTGCCGTCGGCCGGCCCCGAACCGTTCGTCCCGCCGACGCACGTCGACCTCGGCGGCCGTACGGCCGAATCGGTCTTCGGCCAGAGCGACACCGTGGTCGTGTACCGGGCGCTCGACGCGGACGGGATCTCCCGGGTGCTGCTGAAGGTGCCGCGGCCGCAGTTCGCCGACGATCCGCTCGTGCGGGCCCGGCTCGACCGTGACGCCGAGGTCATGCGCCTGCTCGACGACGACAACTGCCTGCGGCTGCGCGACACCACCGGCGCGGTCCTGGTCACCGAGGACGTCGACGGCGTGCCGCTGCGGCAGGTGCTCGACGCGGGCACCCGGCTCACCGGCGAGCAGGCGCTGGCCGTCGTCGCCGGTGCCGCGTCGGGACTCATCGCCGTGCACCGGCACGGGCTGGTCCACCGCGACGTCACCCCGGACAACATCTACCTCGACCGGTCCGGCCGCACCGTCCTGGCGAACTTCGCCCTCGCGGTGCCCGGCGCCGCGCCGACGCCGGCGCCGGAGGGCTCGCTGGAGTACCTCAGCCCGGAGCAGCGCCGCGGCCAGCCGCTCGACGCCCGCTCGGACCTGTTCACGCTCGGTGCCGTCCTGAGCCGGCTGATGACCGGCCAGATGCCGGTCGTCGCCGAGGACGCGCCGCCGCAGGCCGGCCTCGACCAGGTACATCCGCAGCTGGCGGCCCTGATCGAGCGGGCGCTGTCGATGGACCCGGCCGGCCGGCCGGAGAACGCCGAGGCGTTCCTGGTCGACCTGCGCGAGGCGGCGACCGCTGCCTACGGACCCGACTGGATGACCCTCGGCGCCGCCGCCGGCGCGGTCCTCGCGCCCGGCGGCGCGCTGGCCGCGGCGAGCGCGGTCGGGGTGGGTGTCGTGACCGCGGGTGGCGGCCTCGGCCTGCTGGGCGCCGGGGAGGTGGGTGCCGGCGCGATACCGGCGGTCGCCGGCCTCGCCCAGGCCGTCCCGGCCGCGACGACGACCGTCGTCACCGCCGGGGCGGGCGGCGCGACGGCGTCCGGCGGCGGCGCGGGCGGCATCCTGCCGCCGATCGTCGGCGCCGCCGCCGCTGTTGTCGTCGGGGTGGTCGTCTCCGTGATCCCGCAGGCGCCCGCCGCCGCCTCCGACGAGGTGGTCACGGAAGAGTCGGCCAAGGTCATCCTGCTGTCCACGTGGGGCGAGGCGCGCGGCGGCACCAACACCCACGTCGGCACGGGTGCGCAGCCGCCGGTCTCGACGCTGTTCGACATCCCGGGGGCGAAGGACGGCGAGCTCACCGAGATCAAGATCGGCGTGCCGGCCGGGCAGACGACCTATCCGGCGTACTTCCTGGTCACCACGCAGGTGAAGCTGCGCGACGGCAGCATCGTGTACGTCTACGCCCGCTTCACTCGTGCGTCCGCCGACGAACCCTGGATGATGAGCGAGCTGGTCCAGTCGAAGGTGGCGGCCGAGGTGCCCAGCCCGAAGATCAACGACGACGGCAGTCTGCCGCCGCCGCCCGAGCTGATCGCCGATCCGGCCTCGCTGCCGAAGCGGTACGTGGACTGGGGCCAGCGGGTGGTCGACAGCAAGGCGCTCGGCAGCGACGACGTGCTGGCGCTGGGCACGACCGGCGGGTCGTACCTCGCGTCGATCCCGTCCTTCGTCGGGGCGAGCAGCGGCGTGTTCTACAACTCGCTGACCTGGCGGCAGGGGTCGATCGTCATGCAGCCGGTCCAGCTCGCCGACGGCACCGTGCTGGTCCGCTTCACCGCGACGGCCGACCGTACGCTCTACAACTCCCCGGCGCCGGCCAGCCGGTCGTGCTTCACCAGCAGCGGCCCGGTCTACGTGTGGTTCGGCATCCCGGGCTTCCCGACCGGCTACTACCGTGAGGTGGAGGCGGACTGGACCGTCACGGTGACCGCGCACATCCCGACGAAGGGCGGCACGGCGGCGGCCGGCACCGACCCGACGAAGGTCACCATCGACGACTCCGCGGTGGTGCCGTCGAACCCGCGCACCAAGGCCTGCTGAGTCCGGGCCGTCGTTTCACGCGGTGATGTTCACCGGCACCGGGCGGCCCTGCTGCACCTCCAGGACCGCCCGTTCGCCGAGTGGCCGCGCCAGGCCGCCACCGCCACCCGGGTCAGCCGCACCGCCGTGCCCTGCAGCGTGTACTCCCACGCGGGCACGGTCGCGGGGCCGCGCGTGGTCTGGATGCGGGCGGTGCTCAGGCGGGCGCCGGTGACCTGGAGGGGCACGCACCGGGGCAGTCGCCGGCGCCGGCCGCCGCCAGCTGCCGCAGCGCATCGCCGGCCGGGATCAACGGCACGGTCAGGGTCGCGCCGCTCTCCCACAGCACGGTGCCGGACGGCTGCGGCGCGACGGGCAGCGCCGTGGTGTCGACGACGGCGCCGGACAGCAGCGACATCTTGTTGCCGCCGTTCGCGGGCTCCCAGTCGCCGATCTGGCCGGTCAGGTCGCCGACCGGGACGAAGCGCTGCTGCCCGCCGGCGTTCCGGACCGCCTGGTCGTACCGGCTGAGGGCGCCCCGGGCCTGTTGCCGCATCCGGTCCACGCGGAGTTGACGCTTCCGAGCTCCGGTCCTATGACTGGAGAGGGAAGGGGACAGCAGTGGCCGCCACGGACGACTACTACCGCGTGCTGGAGGTCGAGCCGACCGCCGGCCCGCAGGAGATCCGGCGGTCCTACCGCAGGCTGGCCCGCCGTTTCCACCCCGACCGCAACCCGGATCCCGGTGCCGAGGAGCAATTCCGGCTGCTCACGGAGGCGTATGAGGTGCTCTCCGACGAGCGGGCCCGCGCCGAGTACGACCGCCGGACCGACACCTCGCGGCCGGCCTCACAGCCGTTCGACATCAGCACCGAGCAGGCCGCAAACGTCGGCATCGACCTCGGCGGCCTGCTCGGCGGGCTGCTCCGCGGCGCCTTCGGCGCCAGGGCCGGCACCGTGTCGCCGGGCACCGACGTCGAGGCGGAGATCGGGATGAGCGTCGAGGACGCCTACCACGGCGGCACGCGCCGGCTCGCCGTCCAGACCGCCGGCGGAAGCCACGCCTTCGAGGTGATCATCCCGGCCGGGGTGACCGAGGGCCAGCGGATCCGGCTGCCCGGTCAGGGTGCCGCCGGCGCCGGAGGCGGCCCACGCGGCGACCTCTTCCTGGTGGTGCGGCTCGCGCCGCACCCGCGGTACCGCGTCGACGGCCGCGACGTCACCGTCGACCTCCCGATCGCCCCGTGGGAGGCGGTGCTCGGCGCCGGTGTGGTGATGGACACTCCGGGCGGGCCGGTGCGGGTCCAGGTGCCCGCCGGTTCGTCGTCGGGGCGCCGGCTGCGGTTCCACGGCCGGGGCCTGCCGGGCCTGGGCGGACCCGCCGGTGACCTCTACGCCCAGCTCGCGATCGTCGTTCCGGAGCGCCTGTCGGACCGGCAGCGCGAGCTGTGGCGACGGCTGGCCGAGGTGTCCCGGTTCGACCCGCGCGGCCGCCGGGCGGCCTGATCCGAGCTTGGTCGCCGGCCGTGATCAGGCAGGGCTGGTCAGGCAGGGCTGGTCAGGCAGGGCTGGTCAGGCGGCGCACCGGCGGCACGTCCACAGTCTGGCCCCGGGGCGGGGTACGACTGCCGGAGACCGGCCGGTGTGCTGCCATACCTCCATGACAACGGTGCGATCGATCCTGCTGTTCGTGCTCGCGGCAATCGCCGAGATCGGCGGGGCCTGGCTCATCTGGCAGGGTGTCCGCGAACACCGGGGCCTGCTGTGGATCGGCGCGGGCGTCGCCGCGCTGGGCGCCTACGGATTTGTCGCCACCCTCCAGCCCGACGCGCACTTCGGCCGCGTCCTCGCCGCCTACGGCGGTGTCTTCGTCGCCGGCTCCCTCGGCTGGGCGATGCTCGTCGACCGGTTCCGCCCGGACCGCTACGACCTCATCGGCGCCGCCGTCTGCCTCGCCGGCGTCGCCGTCATCATGTACGCACCACGCCACTGACGGGCGGCCGGCACTCAGGCGTCACCCGTCAGCGGAACAGAGACCGCGCGGTCGGCGTCGGGGAAACGCACCAGCGACTCAGGCGGTCGCGGCGGACTTGAGGTCGACGGCACGGTCGGTGCGTTCCCACGTGAACTGCGGCAGTTCCCGGCCGAAGTGCCCGTAGGCGGAGGTCTCCCGGTAGATCGGGCGCAGCAGGTCGAGATCGCGCACGACGGCGGCCGGTCGCAGGTCGAACACCTGCCGGATCGCCTGCCCGATCCGCTCGACCGGCACGCTCTCGGTGCCGAACGTCTCGACCGACAGCGAGACCGGCTGCGCGGTGCCGATCGCGTAGGCGACCTGCACCTCGCAGCGCTCGGCGAGGCCGGCCGCGACGACGTTCTTGGCCACCCACCGCATGGCGTACGCGGCCGAACGGTCGACCTTGGACGGATCCTTGCCGGAGAACGCGCCGCCGCCGTGGCGGGCGTACCCGCCGTACGTGTCGACGATGATCTTCCGCCCGGTCAGCCCGGCGTCGCCCATGGGGCCGCCGACCTCGAACCGGCCGGTGGGGTTGACGAGCAGCCGGTAACCGTCGCTGTCGAGGCCCAGCCGGCGCAGTTCCGGCTCGACGACGTGGGCGCGGATCTCCGGCGCGAGCAGCGACTCGAGGTCGACGTCACCGGCGTGCTGGCTCGACACCACCACGGTGCCGACCCGCACCGGTCGCTGGCCGTCGTACTCGACGGTCACCTGTGTCTTGCCGTCGGGGCGCAGGTACGGCATCGTCCCGTCCTTGCGCACGGCGGCGAGGCGCCGGGCGAGGCGGTGGGCCAACGCGATCGGCAGCGGCATCAGCTCGGGCGTCTCGGTGCAGGCGAAGCCGAACATCATGCCCTGGTCGCCGGCACCCTGCCCGTCGAGCTCGTCGCCGTCGCCGCCGGAGCGGTGCTCCAGCGCCGTGTCGACACCTTGCGCGATGTCGGGCGACTGCGCGCCGAGAGAGACGCTCACGCCGCAGGACGCGCCGTCGAAGCCCTTCTGCGACGCGTCGTAGCCGATGCCCAGGATGACGTCGCGGACGATCGCCGGGATGTCGGCGTACGCGCTCGTCGTCACCTCGCCCGCGAGGTGGACCTGCCCGGTGGTGATGAGCGTCTCAACCGCGACCCGGCTGCGGGGGTCCTCGGCGAGCAGCGCGTCGAGCACCGCGTCGCTGATCTGGTCGGCGATCTTGTCCGGATGTCCTTCGGTCACGGACTCGGACGTGAACAGGCGTCTGGCCATGCTGACTCCAAGGAGGGGCGGCAAGGGGGGTCAGGGGAGCTCGACGACGAGCGCGGAGTAGGACAGGCCCGCGCCGAACCCGGTCAGCAGCGCGTGCCCGCGCGGCGGGTCGTCCTCCTGCAGCATCGTGTGCAGTGCCAGCGGTACGGAGGCCGCCGAGGTGTTGCCCGACGAGACAACATCGCGGGCCACCCGCACCGCCGGCGGCAGGTCGAGCGCCGCGGCGAGCTTGTCGACGATACGCAGGTTGGCCTGGTGCGGCACGAACGCCGCCAGGTCGGCCACGGTCAGCCCCGCCTCGTCGACGGCGCTGCGGGCCACCGGGGTCATCTCCTGGATCGCCCAGCGGAACACCTCCTGCCCCATCATCCGCATGGTGGGCCAGAAGTCGGGCTTCTCGCGCACCGAGAGCCAGGACTCCGGGTGCGCGATGAGGTTCGAGCGACTGCCGTCGGAGCCCCACACCACCGGGCCGATGCCGGGCCGGGAGTGCGGCCCGACGAGCACCGCCCCGGCGCCGTCGCCGAAGAGGAACGCCGTCGAGCGGTCGGCCGGGTCGATGATGTCGGTCATCCGCTCGCTGCCGATGACCAGCACGTGCCGGGCGGTGCCGGCGCACACGAGCGCGTCGGCGACCGCCAGGGCGTGACAGAAGCCGGCGCAGGCCGCGCCGAGGTCGAACGCGGCCGCGGCGCCCGCGCCGACGCGGCAGGCGATCTCCGGCCCGATCGGCGGCGACTGCTGCAGGTTGGACATGGAGGCGACCACCACGGCGTCGACCCGGTCGGCCGGCACGTCCGCGGCGGCGAGCGCCTCGCGGCCGGCGGCGACCGCCATGCTCACGACGGTCTCGTCGGGGTTGGCGTGACGCCGGCTGACGATGCCGGAGCGCTGCCGGATCCACGCGTCGCTCGAGTCGATCGCCGCACAGATCTCGTCGTTGGTCACCACCCGCTCCGGGCGGTACGCGCCGACACCGAGCAGCCGGGCGCCACCGGCGCGGCGTCTGGTGAGGGCGGGGTACATCCCGGGTCGCATGGTCGGCACCCGGCGAAGCGTAGCCACCTGCGGCAACTCTGTGGCCGGAACGGCCGCGGGAGCACCGAAGGTGTGGCATGACGCCAGAGATCTCATCCCGGCAGGGTAAGCCCCTCATCCCGGGACCGCGTGGCGGGACCGCACGGGTGTGGCGAGCCCGGCACACACGATCACGACGAACAGTACCCCCACGGCGACGAGCGGGCCGCGCACCCCGGTCCGCGCCACGACCGCGGTCAGCACCAGCGCGCCCAGTGGGCCGAACGCGTGGTGGACCATCCAGAACGCCGAGGTGACCCGGCCCAGCAGGTGGTCCGGTGTCACGGTCTGGCGCAGCGACGCCGAGCTGATGCCGGCCATCGTCTCACCGAACGCGAAGACCGTCGCCGCGACGAGCACCACGGCGAGGTGGAAGACGAACCCGGCGGCGGCGATGGCGACACCGCAGGCCAGGTAGGCGGTGAGCCAGGCCGGCCCGAAGCCGAGCCGCCGGCGGGCCGCCGGAGTGACGAGCGCGGCCACGATCGCGCCGGTGCTCGCCGCGCCGAGCAGGGTGCCGACCACCCGGTCGCCCTGGCCGAGGTCGTGCCGGACGTAGTAGATGAAGACGTCGACGAGGCCGAGGCTCAGGAAGGTCACCGGGGTGTAGAGCAGGGTGATGGCGCGCAGCACCGGCGTGCGCCACAGGAACCGCAGCCCGACCACCAGGTCCCGCCACACGCTGCGCGGTCCGGCGGCGGGCGCGGCGGTGTCCGGCACGGCCGGGCGCAGCCGGATCATGAGCAGACCGGCGGCAGACACGCCGAACGTCAGCGCGTCGAAGGTGACGGCGGTCACCGGCCCGAGCAGGCTCGCCACCAGGCCGGCGGCCATCGGGCCGAGGACGAAGCCGATCGCGTACGTCGCCTCGAGCCGGCTGTTCGCCGAGGTGATCTGCTCCCGCGCCACGAGGCTCGGCACAGCCGCCGAGCAGCCCACGTCGAAGACCATCTGGAACACGGCGGCCATCGCCATGATCGGGTACAGCACCCAGACGAGTTCCCCGGCGATCCACCACACGACGGGCACGGCGCCGTAGAGCAGCAGCCGGGCGACGTCGCAGGTGATCATCAGCCGGCGGCGGTCGTACCGGTCCACCAGGATACCGGCGAACAGACCGGTGGCGACGGTGCCCGCGCCGGCGACGCCCGTGATGAGCCCCATCTGCGCCACCGAGCCGGTCGCGTGCAGCACCAGCAGCGGCATCGCCACGAGCGAGAAGGAACTGCCGAGCGCCGACAGCGCCTGAGCCGCCCAGAAGACGAGGAAGTCGCGGTTGCGTAGCAGCGGCGCCGCCGTCGGGCCGGGTCGGCGCACTGGGGTCTCGGCCTGGGTCATCGCACCTCCGGACCTATCAGACACGCGCGGGGGCTAGCGAATCGACTAGTGCTCGCCGGGGCGTCTTGAGCCATGCCCGGCGGCTGGGGTCTGATGGCAGCGTCGTGGGCCACCGGGCGGGGTGACGTCCCGGTGGTGCCACGACGTGCCAGGCCGGCCACTGCTCACCGTGGTGGCCGGTCGAGCGGCCCGCCCGGCAGCACAGAGAGGTCCGCACGCTGTGGACGATCGACCGCGGCAGGCGCCGCAATCCACCGACCCGGTCCTGCGGATGCTCGAGGTCCACGCGCGGGTCATGAGCCAGGCGTACAGCCTGCTCGCCGCGGCCCGCACGGCGCCGTCGCCGGCCGTGCCCCTGCCGGTCCCGGCTCCCCGGGTCGCCGCTGAGACGCCCGGCGGGCCGTACCCGCTCAGCGCGGCCCAGCGCGACATCTGGTTCCTCGACCAGATGGGCGCCGACCACTCCCGCGCCTACAACGAGACCGTCCTGCTCGAGATGCGCGGCGTGCTCGACACCGCCGCCCTGCGTCGCGCCGTCGCCGACCTGCTCGCCCGCCACGACAGCCTGCGCACCGTCTTCGCGCACGACGGCGAGAGCCAGCGGGTCCTGCCGCCGGAAACGGCGGACCTGCCGGTCGTCGAGCTCGACGGGCCCGAGGACGAGCAGGTGTGGCTCGCCGAGCGCGCCGGTGACGTGTTCGACCTCGCGACCGGCCCGCTGTGCCGGATCACCCTGCTGCGCCTGGCGCCGCAGCTGCACCGGCTGCACCTCGCGGTGCACCACTCCGTCATCGACGGCTGGTCGTTCGGGGTCCTCATCGACGAGCTCGTCGCCCTCTATACGGCACATCACACCGGGCGCTCCGCGGACCTGCCACCGGCGCCGCGCTTCCGCGACTACGTCGAGCACCACCGGCGCCGCGCCGCCGGTCCCGAGGCCGCCGCCGACGGCGTGTACTGGGCGGAGCGCCTCGCCGGCGGCTTCCCGGTGCTGCGCCTGCCGACCGACCGGCCGCGCACGGCGAAGACCGCGCGCCGCGGCGGCCGGGTCGAGTACGCGCTGTCGCCGGAGGTCGCCGCGCGCGTCACGTCCGTCGTGCCGAAGCTCGGCTGCACCCCGTTCACCGTGCTGTTCGGCGCCTACGCGGGCCTGCTGCACCGGCTGACCGGCCAGGACCGGCTGGTCGTCGGCGTGCCGCTGGCGCAGCGGGACCTGCCCGGCGGCGACCGGCTGGTGGGCAACTGCAGCACCGTGCTGCCGGTGCTGAGCACCGTGCCGGACGGCGGGTCCGTCCAGGACCACTTCCGGGCGGTGCAGCGCGGCCTGGCCGAGGGCTACCGGCACCCGGGCTTCTCGGTGCAGGCCGCGCGTGACCGGCTGCCGATCGACCTCGCGCCCGGCGAGCGGCTCTTCGGCTCGTTCTTCAACCTCGACCGGCCGCTGACCCTGCCGAGCACGGCGGGGCTGGACCTGCGCCTGCTGCGCACCTCCCGGCGGTACTCGAAGGCCGACTTCGAGGTCGACATCCTGGCGATGGCCGGCACGTTCACCATCACCTGCGAGTACGACGCGGAGCTGTTCGACGAGGGTACCGTCCGCGCGCACCTCGACCGGTACGAGCGGCTGCTGGAGCGCCTGCTCGCGGACCCCTCCGCGCCCGTCCGGCCGCTGCTGGCCCCGGCATCCGCACCGGCGTCCACCCTGCCGGCGCTGTTCGAGGCGCAGGCCCGGCGCACGCCGGACGCGGTCGCGCTGATGTACCGCGACGAGGTCCTGACCTACGCCGAGCTGGACGACCGCGCCGCCCGGCTGGCCCGGCTGCTGCGCGATCTCGGCGCCGGGCCGGAGCGGGTCGTGGCGCTCGCCCTGCCGCGCTCGACCGAGCTGATCGTCGGCGCGCTCGCCGCGGGCAAGGCCGGCGCCGCGTTCCTGCCCGTGGACACGGCGAGTGCCGTCGAGCGGGCCGCCGCGCTGCTCCGCGACGCCGCGCCGGTGGTGGTCCTCACGGTCGCCGCCACCGCGGACCTGGTGCCCGACGCCCCCGGCCGGCACCGCGTCGTGCTCGACGACCCCGCGGTCCGGGAACGGCTCGCCGCGCTGGACCCGGTGGAGCCGGGCGATGCCGCGCGCGGGCTGCTGCCCGCCCACCCGGCGTACGTCATCTACACGTCCGGGTCGACCGGGCGCCCGAAGGGTGTCGTCGTGCCGCACGCCGGCATCGTCAACACGCTGCGCTGGTGGCAGAGCGAGCAGCCGCTGACCGCGCGGGACCGCACGATGCTCAAGACGCCGCTCACCTTCGACCCGTCGGTCCACGAACTGTTCTGGCCGCTGTCGGTCGGCGCGGTCCTCGTCGTCGCCGAGCACGACGGGCACCACGACCCGCGGTACCTCGTGTCGCTGATCCAGCGCGCCGCCGTCACGTCGGTGCAGTTCGTGCCGAGCACCCTGCGGGAGTTCCTCGACGAGCCCGGCGCCGGATCCTGTCCGACGCTGCGGCACGTGCTCTGCGGCGGCGAGACCCTGCCGATCGGCCTCGTCCGCCGGTACTTCTCCGTCATGGAGGTCCCGCTGTACAACCTGTACGGCCCGACGGAGGCGTCGATCGAGTCGACGTTCTGGCGCTGCCGCGCCGACGCGCCCACCGCCACCGCACCGATCGGCCGGCCGGTCACCGGCGCCGTCCTCTACGTGCTCGACCGCGACCTGCGCGAGGTCGGCCCCGGCGCGGTGGGCGAGCTGCACATCGCCGGCGCCGGCCTCGGCCGCGGCTACCTCAACCGGCCCGACCTCACGGCGGCCGCGTTCGTGCCGGACCCGTTCGGGCCGCCCGGCACCCGGATGTACCGCACCGGCGACCTGGTCCGCCGCGGCGCGGACGGCGACCTGGAGTTCATCGGCCGGGGCGACTCGCAGGTGAAGGTCCGCGGGGTCCGGGTGGAGCTCGGGGAGGTCGAGTCGGCGCTGCGGTCGCTGCCCGAGGTTGCCGACGCGGCTGTGCTGGTGCGGGTCGTCGGTGCGGACCGGCAGTTGGTGGCGTATCTCGCCGCGCCGCCGGGGATCGTCGACGATCCGGCCGCGTTGTTGCGTCGGCTCAGTGCGCTGCTGCCGCCCGCGATGCTGCCGGGCCGGTTCGTGGCACTGCCCCAGCTGCCGCAGCTGACCAGCGGCAAGACCGACCGGCACGCGCTCGCCGCGATCCCGCTGGAGCCGGCCGAGCGCAAGCCGAAGGGGCGCGCGCCGCGTACCGACACCGAGCGGCGGCTGGTCGCGATCTGGGCGGACCTGTTCACCCGCGACGACGTCGGCGTGGACGACGACTTCTTCGGCCTCGGCGGGCACTCGCTGGTGGCGACCCGGCTCGTCGGCCGGGTCCGGGCCGAGTTCGGTGTGGAGATGCCGGTGCGGGCGCTGTTCGAGGCGCCGACCGTCGCCGGGGTCGCGGCCTACCTGGCCCCGGCGACCGGCGAACAGGTGGTCGCGGTGACGGACCGGCCCGCACTGGTCGCCGGTGCACGGCCGGCGGCCGTCCCGCTGTCCTTCGGCCAGCAGCGACTGTGGTTCCTGCACCGGCTGTACGGGCCCAGCTCGACGTACAACATGGCCATGTCCCTGCGGGTGACCGGGCAACTCGACGTGGTGGCGCTGCGGGCCGCGTTCGACGACCTGATGGTCCGCCACGAGGTGCTGCGCACCACCGTCGAGGACGCCGAGGACGGCGCCCGGCAGCGGATCGCCCCGGTGGGCGAGCTGGACGCCGAGGTGACCGTCGTGGACGTGGCCGCCGGCGAGCTGCCGGCGGTGATGTCGGCGGCGGGGGAGTACGAGTTCGACCTGGTGTCCGAGGCGCCGTTTCGGGTGTGGGTCTTCGCCGTCGCCGCGGACGTCCACGTGATCACGGTCGTGCTGCATCACCTCGCCGGTGACGCGTGGTCGATGGAGCCGCTGGCCCGGGATCTCGCGGTCGCGTACGCGGCCCGGCGGGCCGGGTCGGCACCGGACCGGGCGCCCTTGCCCGTGCAGTACGCCGACTATGCGCTGTGGCAGCGGGAACTGCTCGGCGACGAGCACGACCCGCACAGCCACTCGGCCCGGCAGCTCGCGTTCTGGGAACGGGCGCTGGCCGGGCTCCCCGTCGAGCTGGCGCTGCCCGCTGACCGGCCGCGCCCGGCCGAGCCGACCTACGAGGGCGCGGTCCTCGACTTCGAACTGCCCGCGCCGCTGCACGCCCGGCTGGAGCGGCTGGCCCGCGACGCCGACGCCAGTGTGTTCATGGTGCTGCAGGCCGCGCTGGCGCTGCTGCTGACCCGGCTCGGCGCGGGCACCGACGTGCCGCTGGGCAGCCCGATCGCGGGCCGGCTGGACCCGGCGCTCGACAGGCTCGTCGGGTTTTTCGTCAACACCCTCGTGCTGCGCACCGACACCTCTGGCGACCCGTCGTTCACCGAGCTGATCGACCGGGTCCGGGACTGGAACCTGGCCGCCTACCAGCACCAGGACCTGCCGTTCGAGCGGCTCGTCGAGGCGTTGAACCCGCCGCGCGCGGCGGCCCGGCACCCGCTGTTCCAGGTCATGATGTCGCTGGAGAACACCACGCCGGTCGACATCACCCTCGACGGGCTCGTGATGCGGGAGATACCGCACCCGTCGACCACGGCGAAGTTCGACCTCACGTTCTCGCTGTGCGAGCGCGGGCCGTCCGCCGGGGTCGTCGGCGAGCTGGAGTACAGCACCGACCTGTACGACCCGGACACCGCGCGATGCCTTGTCGAACGGTTCCGCGCGGTCCTCGAGGCGGTCGCCGCCGACCCTGAACTGCGGGTCGCCGACGTGCCCGTGCTGCTGCCCGGCGAGGCCGACCTGCTGCTGGCCGCCGGCCGCGGCGAGCCGGTCGGCACACCCGCCGCCGCGTCGGTCCCGGCGCTCATCGCGGCGCAGGTCCGCCGGGTGCCCGACGCGATCGCCGTCACCGACGGCGACTCGGATGTCACCTACGCGCAGCTGTGGACCCGGGCCGGTCGCATCGCCACGGCCCTGCGTGAGCGCGGCGCCGGTCCGGAGGACGTCGTCGCCGTCCTGCTCGACCGCGGCGCCGGCACGATCGCCGCCGTCCTCGGCGTGTGGCGGGCCGGTGCGGCGTTCACGGTGCTCGACGTGGACTGGCCGGCGCAGCGCCGTGCCGAGGTCCTCGCCCGCGCCGGCGCCGTGGCGGTACTCACCTCGCGGGCACGGCTGGACGAGGTGCCCGGCACGGAGGCGCCGGTGCTGTGCGTCGACGACGCCGGTGCCTGGGCGGAGCCCGGGGACCTGCCCGAGGCGTTGCTCGGACCGCTGCCCGGCTCGCTGGCCTACGTGCTGTACACGTCCGGCTCGTCGGGCCGACCGAAGGGCGTGCTGGTGCACCACGGCGGCCTGGTGACGGTCCTCGCCGGCTGGGAGCGGGCCTATCGCCTGCGCGAGCGTGTGACGTCGGTGCTGCAGATGGCGTCGTTCGGGTTCGACGTGTTCGTCGGTGACCTCGTCCGAGCGCTCGGCACCGGCGCGCGGCTGGTGCTGTGCCCGCGGCAGACGCTGCTCGACCCGCCGGCCCTGCTGGCGCTGATCCACCGCGAGCGGATCGACTTCGCCGAGTTCGTGCCCGTGGTCGCCCGGGCGCTCACCGCACACGCGGAGGCCGTCGGGGCACGACTGGACGACCTCGCGGTGATGGTGGTGGGTTCGGACACCGTCTACCACCACGAGTTGGCCGGCATGCGCGCGCTGCTCGGCCCGGACGGCATGGTCGTGAACTCGTACGGCCTGACCGAGGCCACGATCGACTCGACCTGGACGGCGGTGGAGGCCGGCGACACCCGCGAGCACCGGGCGCTCATCGGCGGTCCGTACCCGGGCGCGGAACTGGTCGTGCTCGACGGGCAGGGCCGCCCGGTCCCGCCCGGCGTGGCCGGCACGCTGTACATCGGCGGGACTGCGGTCGCCCACGGCTACGCGGGCGCGCCGGGCCTCACCGCCGACCGGTTCGTGCCCGACCCGTTCCACCCCGGGCGACGCCTGTACCACACCGGCGACCTGGTGCGCTGGTGCCGGACCGGCGACCGGCTCACCCTCGAGTACCTCGGCCGGGGCGACTCGCAGGTGAAGGTCCGCGGGGTCCGGGTGGAGCTCGGGGAGGTCGAGTCGGCGCTGCGGTCGCTGCCCGAGGTTGCCGACGCGGCTGTGCTGGTGCGGGTCGTCGGTGCGGACCGGCAGTTGGTGGCGTATCTCGCCGCGCCGCCGGGGATCGTCGACGATCCGGCCGCGTTGTTGCGTCGGCTCAGTGTCCTGCTGCCGCCCGCGATGCTGCCGGGCCGGTTCGTGGCACTGCCCCAGCTGCCGCTGCTCACCAACGCCAAGATCGACCGGCGGGTGCTCGAGGCGATCCCGCTGGACAGCGCCGTGCAGCTGCCCGCGGGCCGAAGCCCGCGCAACGACACCGAGCGGCGGCTGGTCGCGATCTGGGCCGATCTGTTCACCCGCGACGACATCAGTGTGGACGACGACTTCTTCGGCCTCGGCGGGCACTCGCTGCTGGCGATGCGGCTCGTCGGGCGGATCCGGGCCGAGTTCGGCGTCGAGATGCCGGTGCGGGCGCTGTTCGAAGCACCGACCGTCGCCGGGGTCGCGGAGCGGCTCGCCCCGGCGGCCGGTGGCGCGGCCGTGGCGACGGACCGGCCGCCGCTGGTCGCCGCCGAGCGGCCGGTGGTCGCCCCGCTGTCCTTCGGCCAGCAGCGGCTGTGGTTCCTGCACCGGCTCTCCGGGCCGAGTTCGACGTACAACATGGCCCTGACGCTTCGGGTGACCGGGGAGCTCGACCGCACGGCGCTGCGGGCCGCGTTCGACGACCTGATGGTCCGCCACGAGGTGCTGCGCACCACCGTCGAGGACGCCGGGGACGGCCCCCGTCCGCGGATCGCGCCGCTGGACGGGCCGCGTGCCGAGCTGACCGTCGTGGACATCGACCCGGACGAACTGGAGGCGGCGATGTCGGCCGCCGGGGAGTACGAGTTCGACCTGGCCGCCGAGACGCCGTTGCGGGTGTGGCTGTTCGCGCTCGCCGCGGACGTGCACGTCATGACCATCGTGATGCATCACGTGGCCGGTGACGCGTGGTCGGTGGAGCCGCTGGCCCGGGATCTCGCGGTCGCCTACTCGGCCCGGCGGGCCGGTGCGGCGCCGGACTGGGTGCCGCTGCCGGTGCAGTACACCGACTACGCGATCTGGCAACGGAAGCTGCTCGGCGACGAGCGGGACCCGGGGAGCCACTCGGCCCGGCAGGTGGCGTTCTGGCAGCGGGCGCTGGCGGGGTTGCCGGCCGAGCTGGCGCTGCCGACCGACCGGCCGCGCCCGGCCGAGCCGACCTACGACGGCGCGGCGCTGCCCTTCGAGGTGCCGGCGGCCGTGCACGCCGGGCTGGAGCGGCTGGCCCGCGACTGCGACGCCAGTGTGTTCATGGTGCTGCAGGCCGCGCTGGCGCTGCTGCTGACCCGGCTCGGTGCGGGCACCGACGTGCCGCTGGGTAGCCCGATCGCGGGCCGGCTGGACCCGGCGCTCGACAGGCTCGTCGGGTTTTTCGTCAACACCCTCGTGCTGCGTACCGACACCTCTGGCGACCCGTCGTTCACCGAGCTGATCGGCCGGGTCCGGGACTGGAACCTGGCCGCCTACCAACACCAGGACCTGCCGTTCGAGCGGCTCGTCGAGGTGCTGAACCCGCCGCGCGCGGCGGCCCGGCACCCGCTGTTCCAGGTCATGATGTCGCTGGAGAACACCACGCCGGTCGAGGTCGTCCTGGACGGGCTCGTGATGCGGGAGATACCGCACCCGCGGACCACGGCGAAGTTCGACCTCACGTTCTCGCTGTGCGAGCGCGGGCCGTCCGCCGGGGTCGAGGGCGAGCTGGAGTACAGCACCGACCTGTACGACGCGGCGACCGCCCGGCTGCTGGCCGATCGGTTCCTGCTGGTGCTCGAGGCGGTCGCCGCCGACCCTGAACTGCGGGTCGCCGACGTGCCCGTACTGGTGTCCGGCGAGGCGGAGCAGTTCCTGGCCGCCGGGCAGGGCGAGCACGTCCGCGAGCCGGGTGCGCTGACCGTCCCGGCACTCATCGCGGCACAGGTCCGCCGGGTGCCCGACGCGATCGCCGTCACCGACGGCGACTCGGCGCTGACCTACGCGCAGCTGTGGGCCCGGGCCGGTCGCATCGCCGCCGCCCTGCGTGAACGTGGCGCCGGCCCGGAGGACGTCGTCGCCGTCCTGCTCGACCGCGGCGCCGGCACGATCGCCGCCGTCCTCGGCGTGTGGCGGGCCGGTGCGGCGTTCGCCGCCCTCGACGTCGACTGGCCCGAGCAACGCCGCGCAGAGGTTCTCGCGAACACCGGTGCGGTCGCGGTGCTCACCTCGGAGGCGCGCCGCGGCGAACTGCCCACGACCGGGGCGCCGGTGCTGTGCCTCGACGGCGCGGACACCTGGGCCGAGCCGGAGGAACTGCCCGAACCGCTGCCCGCGTCGCTGGCCTACGTGCTGCACACCTCCGGCTCCTCGGGTGTCCCGAAGGGGGTGATGGTGCACCACGGCGGCCTCGTGACCGTCCTCGCCGGCTGGGAGAAGGCCTACCGCCTGCGCGAGCGCGTGACGTCGGTGCTGCAGATGGCGTCGTTCGGGTTCGACGTGTTCGTCGGTGACCTCGTCCGGGCGCTCGGCACCGGCGCGCGGCTGGTGCTGTGCCCGCGCCGGATCCTGCTCGACCCGCCGGCCCTGCTGGCGCTCATCCGGCGCGAGCGGATCGACTTCGCCGAGTTCGTGCCGGTTGTCGCGCGGGCACTCACCGCGCACGCCGAGGCCGTGGGTGCGCGGCTGGACGGCCTCGCCGTGATGGTGGTGGGTTCGGACACCGTGTACCGGCACGAGCTGGCCGGCATGCGTGGGCTGCTCGGCCCGGACGGCATGGTCGTGAACTCGTACGGCCTGACCGAGGCCACGATCGACTCGACCTGGACCGCCGTCGGGGCCGACGGCACCGGTGACCACCGGGCGATCGTCGGCGGCCCGTACCCGGGCGCGGAGTGTGTCGTGCTCGACGAGCGCGGGCAGCCCGTCCCGCCGGGTGTGCCCGGGGTGCTGCACGTCGGCGGTGTCGCGGTCGCCCGCGGCTACATCGGCGCGCCGGGCCTCACCGCCGACCGGTTCGTGCCCGACCCGTCCCGCGCCGGACAGCGGCTCTACCGCACCGGCGACGTGGTCCGGTGGTGCCGGATCGGCGATCGTTGGCAGCTGGAGTACCTCGGCCGCGCCGACTCGCAGCTGAAGGTGCGCGGCTACCGGATCGAGGCGGGGGAGGTGGCGGCGGCGGTGCGCCAGGTGGCCGGCGTCGACGCGGTCGCCGTCATCAGCCGGCCCGCGCCCGGCGGCGACGACCGGCTCATCGTGTACCTCGCCGGCGGGCACACGCCCGACACCGCACCCGTCGCGCACTGGCACGCCGCCCTGCTCCAGCGGCTGCCGCGATACATGGTGCCGGACGGGTTCGTGGTGCTGCCGCAGCTGCCGCTCAGCGTCAACGGCAAGGTCGACGAGGCGGCGCTGCGCGCCCGGCCCGACCGCGAGGTGAAGGTCGCCGCCGGGCCGTACACCGCGCCGCGCACGCCGCTGGAGCAGCAGCTCGCCGACGTCTGGGCGGAGGTGCTCGGGGTCGAGCGGGTCGGCGTCGACGACGACTTCTTCGCCCTCGGCGGGCACTCGCTGCTGGCGATGCGGCTCGTCGCCCGGGCCAACGACAAGCTCGGCGTCGAGCTGCCGCTCAGCGCGCTGTTCCGGTCGCCCACCGTCGCCGGGCTCGCCGGTGACCTCGCGCACCAGGGCACGACCACGTCGAAGTTCGCCACGGCAGGCATCACGCCGCTGGCGCGGCGGCGCGCCGAACCGTCCGGTGGACCCGGTGCCTGAGCCGTTCGCCTGCCGCACGTCGCCGGCCCAGGACCGGATGTGGTTCTTCGAGCAGCTCGTGCCGGGCACCAGCACGTACAACCTCGGCGGCGCGATCGACGTCGACGGCACACTGCACGAGCGCCACCTCGCCGACGCGCTGCGGGACGTCGTCGCGCGCCACGAGTCGCTGCGCACCTGCTTCGAGGCCACCGACGACGGCGCGCGGCAGCTGGTCTTCGACACCGCCGCACCCGACTTCGAGTGCGTCGACCTCACCGGGCACGGCCCCGACGCCGAACGGGTCGCCGACGAACTGGCAGCCGCCGAGCTGGCCCGGCCGTTCGACCTCGAACAGCTGCCGCTGGCCCGGTTCCGGCTGCTGCGGCTCGCGCCCCGGCGACACGTGCTGGTGTCCGTCTTCCACCACATCGTCACCGACGACTGGTCGCTGGCGATCTTCACCCGGGAGCTCGCGGCCTGCTACGCAGCCCGCTGCGCGGCGGTGCCGCACCGGCTCCCGCCGCTGCCGCTGCAGTACGCCGACTACGCCGCCTGGCAGCGCGACCTCTTCGAACAGGGCGCCGTCGAGGAACAGCTGCGGTACTGGCGGGAGCGCCTCGACGGCGCACCCGTGCTGGCGCTGCCGACCGACCGGCCCCGGCCCGCCGAGGAGTCGCACCGCGGCGCCGGCGTGCGCCTGGCGCTCGACCCGGCCCTCACCGACCGGCTCCGCCAGCTCAGCCGCGGCGAGGGCGTCACGCTGTTCATGACCCTGCTCGCCTGTTTCACCGTCGTGCTCGGCCGGTGGGCCGGGCAGGCCGACGTCGTCGTCGGCATGCCGATCGCCAACCGGCCCCGGCGCGAGCTGCACGACATCGTCGGCCTGTTCGTCAACCTGCTGGCGCTGCGCACCGACCTCGGCGGCGGCCCGACGCTGCGGCAGGTGCTGCGCCGGACCGCCGAGACCTGCACCGCCGCCTTCGACCGTCAGGACGCGCCGTTCGACCAGGTCGTCGCGGCGTCGGGCAGGGACCGCGACACGGGCCGGCATCCGCTGTTCCAGGTGCTGTTCCAGCTGCTCGAGGACGACCTGAGCGGCTTCAGCCTGCACGGGGCCGCCGCCCGGCCGCGGGACGACAAGGGCGGCAGCGTCAAGCTCGACATCTCGTGCACCGTCACCGACACCGGCGGCGGGCTGACGGTCGATCTCCAGTACGCCACCGATCTGTGGGACGAGAGCACGGTCCGGCGCATGCTCGACGGCTGGGTCCGGATCCTGCGGGCCATGGCCGCCCGGCCCGACGCCCTCGCCGACGAGGTACCGCTGCTGTCGGCCGAGGAGTACACCGAGACGGTCGAGCGCTGGAACACGACCGGCTCGCCGTTCACCGGTCCGGACGTGCCGGCGCTCGACGCGCTGTTCGCCGATCAGGTGCGGCGGCGCCCGGACGCGATCGCCCTGAGCGAGGCGGACCGGCGGTGGTCCTACGCGGACCTCGACGCGGCGAGCGGCCGGCTCGCCGCCGCGCTGCGCGCCGCCGGCGTGCGCCCGGACGACCCGGTCGGCGTCCTGCTGGACCGCTCGGCCGCGCTGGTGGTGGCGATGCTCGGCGTCGTCCGGTCCGGCGGCGGCTATCTCGTGCTCGACCCCGCGTACCCGGCCGCCCGCCTCGCCGCGCTGGCCGCCGACGCCGGGATCCGGGCCGTGGTGAGCGCCGGCCCGCCCGGCGACCTGTTCGAGGACGTGCCGCACGTCGACGTCACCGTGGCGTGGGCCGCCGGCGCACCGTCCACGGTGGACCCGATCGGCGGGCCGGACCGCCTCGCCAACATCGTCTACACCTCCGGCTCGACCGGGCGTCCCAAGGGCGTCGCGGTGACCCACCGCGGGATCGTCCGGCTGGTCGCCGGCAGCGACCACGCCCCGGTCACCGCGTCCGACGTCGTGCTGTTCACCGCCAGCCCGTCGTTCGACACCACCACGTACGTCGTGTGGGCGAGCCTCGTCAACGGCGCGCACCTGGCCGTGGTCCCCGCCGACCGGCACCTCGACGCCGCCGCGATCACCGCCGCCGTCGCCGGGACCGGCGCGACCGTGGCACGGCTGACCCCGGCGCTGTTCCACCTGGTGGCCGACGCCGACCCGGCGGCCTTCCGCGGCCTGCGCTGCCTCGTCGTCGGCGGCGACGTGGTCGATCCGGAGCGCGCCCGCAGGGTCGCCGACGCCGGTGCGCCGGCGGTGTTCGTCAACGCCTACGGCCCGACCGAGATCACCGTGACCGCGGTCGCGCACCGGATCGGCAGCGCCGCCGGTGACACCGCCGACGTGGTGCCGATCGGGCGGCCGATCAGCGGCAGCACCGCGTACGTCGTCGACCGCAACCAGCGGCCGGTACCGACGGGGGTGGTCGGGGAGCTGCTCGTCGGCGGCCCCGGCGTCGCCCGCGGCTACGTCGGGAACCCCGCCGCGACCGCGGAACGGTTCGTCCCGGACCCGTTCGGCGGGACTCCCGGCGGGCGCCTGTACCGCACCGGCGACCTGGTGCGCCGCCGCGCCGACGGCACCCTGGTCTTCGTCGGCCGCGCCGACCGGCAGGTCAAGGTCCGCGGGCACCGCATCGAGCCGGCCGAGGTCGAGGCCGCCGTCCTGCGCCTCGACGGGGTCGCCGAGTGCGCCGTCACGGTGACCGACCACGCGGGTGACCGGCGGCTCGTCGCCTACGTCGCACCGGGCGGCACGGCCGCGCCGGACGGCGGGACGCTGCGCGACGAACTGGCCCGGCGCCTGCCGCCGTACCTGGTGCCCGCGCACGTCGTCGTCCTGGAGCGGCTGCCGCTGACCCGGACCGGCAAGCTCGACCGCGCGGCCCTCGCCGCGGCGCTGCCCGGCCGGGTGTCCGCCACGCCGCGCGTGCTGCCCCGGACCGACCTGGAACGGGCGCTGCACGAGGTCGTCGCCGGGCTGCTCGGCGTCGGCGACCTCGGTGTGCATGACGACTTCTTCGCCAACGGCGGCCACTCCCTGCTGGCCGCGACCGCGGTCGCCGCGATCCGCCGCCGGCTCGGTGTCGCGCCGACGCTGCGGGAGTTCTTCGCCGGCCCCACCGTCGCGGCGCTCGCGGAGCTGCTGGCCGGCCGGCCGGCGACCGAGCCGGCGCTGCGGTACGACGGCGTGTCACCGGACGCCGTCGCACCGCACGAGCGCGCCGGACTGCGGCGCCTGGCCTGGCAGCGCGGCATCGCCGACCTCGGCGCGACACCGCCGGATCCGGCACCGGCGTCCGGCAGCCAGCGGGCGATGCTGTTCCTGCACCGGCTCGACCCGCCCGGCACCGCCTACGTCACGCCCGTGCACTGCCGCGTCACCGGGCCGCTCGACGCGGCCGCCCTGCACGCCGCCTACACCGCCGTGGTCCACCGCCACGAAGTGCTGCGCACCGTGCTGCGCCTGCGGGACGGCGCGGCGGTCCAGGTGGTGGCCCCACCCGGTCCCGTGCCGCTGCCGGTGACCGACCTGACCGGGCTCGACCCGGCGCGCCGCGAGGCCGAACTGCACGCCCTGGCCGCTGCCGAGCGGCGCACCCCGTTCGACCTGGCCGCCGGTCCGCCGGTGCGGGCCCGGCTGGTGCGGTTGGGTGCCGACGACGCCGCGTTGCTCGTCACGTTCCACCACGCGGTGATCGACGGCTGGTCGGTGGGGCTGTTCGCGGGGGAGCTGACCGGCCGCTACCGCGCGATCCTGGCGGGGGATCCCGCGCCCGGCGCGGCGCCGCCGGTGCCGCAGCACGGCGAGTACGCCCGCTGGCAGGCGGAGTGGCTGACCGGCCCGCAGGCGCAGGCGAGCCTGGCCTACTGGCGCCGGCAGCTCGACGGGATCGACCCGGCACCGCTGCCGGCCGACCGTCCCGGGCCCGTCCCGGTCCCGCTGCGGGCCGCGGTGCACCGGTTCACCGTCCCGGCGGCGGACGCCGCGCGGCTCGAAGCCCTGGCCCGCCGCCACGACGGGACCCTGTTCACGGTGCTGTCGGCGGCGCTGCACGTACTGCTGGCCGGCTGGACCGGCCGGGCCGAGAGCGTCTTCGGCACCCAGGTCGCCAACCGCCCGTACGAGGAGGTGCACGGCGTCATCGGGTTCCTCGCCAACGTGGTCGTCCTGCGTGCCCCGGTGCGGCCGGAGCAGTCGTTCTCGGCGTTCCTGCGGGACACGACGGAGACCTGCCTGGCCGCGCTGGAGCATCAGGAGGTGCCGTTCGACGTCGTCGTGCGGCACGTGGCGCCGCCGCGCACCCCCGGCGTGAACCCGCTGTACCGCGTGGCGATGACGGTCCACAACACGCCCGAGCCGGAGTGGACCGCCGGGCCGCTGGCGCTGCGCCCGCTCGACGCCGACGCACCGGGGGAGGGTGCGCGGCTGGAGCTGGAGCTGGACGTCCGGGCGGGCGCCGACGGGCTGGCCTGCCACCTCACGTACGCCCTCGACCGGTTCACGCCCGCGACGGCGGCCCGCCTCGCCGACGCGTTCGGCGCGGTGCTGCGGGCCGTCACCGACGCGGCCGACCCGGCCGTGGCCGAGCTGCTGCCGATCGGCGCCGGGTTGCGGCGCGGGCCGGTCACCGGGCCGGTGGAGCGGCTCGTCGCCGGCGTCGTCGGTGCGCCCGTCGACCCGGCGGCCGACTTCTTCGCGGCGGGCGGCGACTCGCTCGGCGCCGTCGCCGTCCTCGACCAGGTCCGGGAGCGGTGGGGGATCGACGTGCCGCTCGCCGCCTGGCTCGCCGGCGACGGGCCGGCCAGCGTCGCCCGCCTGGCGGCGCTGATCGGGCCGGTGGCCGCGACTTAGCAATTTCCCAAGCTCGGAGCCGGTCCAATGGGCATCGTCGACGCTGACAGTGCCGCCCATCGGGTCCGCACCCTCCCCCGAACCGTGGCGCCCGGGTGGGCACGCCGCCGACGGTGCGGCATCCCTGCTCGGCGGGGATGCCGCACGCGCATCCGACCCCGACCCCGCCGCACGGCACTGGAGGCCAACGTGATCACAGCCGGGCTCAAATTCACCCAGAGCGGCGGGCTCGCCCTGCTCGACGACCACCGCCTGGTGTTCAACATCGAGATGCAGAAGCTCGACAACAACGCGCGGTACAGCAACTTCGACGACCTCCAGCTGGTCCCGAAGCTGCTCGCCGAGTACGGCTACTCCGTGAACGACGTCGACCACTGGGTCGTCGACGGGTGGGACGGTGCGCGCAACGGCCACGTCAAGGTGCAGACCGCCTTCGGGGCCGTCGACCTGACCGTCGCGCCCTACCGCGAGACGCCGGCCGTGCCCGACCCGGGCCGCCCCGCGTACCGCGGTGAGCTCGACATCGACGGCACCGTCCGGCCGTACACGAGCTTCGTGCACGTCGCGAGCCACCTGTCGGTCGCATACAGCACCAGCCCGTTCGCCGCCCGCGGCGAGGCGTCGATGGTGATGGTCTGGGACGGCGGGTGCTTCCCCCGGCTGTACTGCGTCGACGCGCAGGGCCGGATCGAGCCGGGCGGCGAGGTCTTCCCGCTGATCGGCCACACCTACTCGATGGCGTCGCAGCACTGGGGGCCGTACAAGCGGCACGACAAGTCGCGCAACGTCGACGACCTCGCGGTCGCGGGCAAGCTCATGGCCTACATCGCGCTGGGCAAGCCCGACGAGGCCGTGAAGGCCGCCTTCGCGGAGCGGTTCCACGAGCACTTCGAGGCCCCCACCGAGCGGGTCCGCAAGTACCGCGAGGCCATCATCGGCTGCGGCAGCAACGGTGAGCGGTCGCACAGCTACGTGCACGCCTTCCTCAGCGACGTCGCCGCGGACGTCGAGCGGCTCGGCGTGAGCGACGACGACGTCCTCGCCACCGTCCACGAGTTCCTCGAGGAGCTGCTCCTGGAGCGGGTCACCGCGAAGATCCGGGCATGGAAGGGCGACGAGCCCTGGAACCTCTGCTTCGCCGGCGGCTGCGCGCTCAACATCAAGTGGAACAGCGCCCTGCGTGGCCACCCGATGATCCGGGCGATGTGGGTGCCGCCGTTCCCCGACGACTCCGGCTCCGCGATCGGCACCGCCTGCGCCCAGCTCGGCGTCACCGGCGGGCTGCGGCCCATCGACTGGCACGTCCGGCTCGGCCCGCGGCTGGTGCCGACCGCGCAGCTGCCGGAGGGCTGGTCCGCGTCCCCGTGCAGCCCGGAGGAGCTGGGGCGGCTGCTCCACACCACCGGTGAGCCGGTCGTGGTCCTCAACGGCCGCGCCGAGTTGGGCCCCCGCGCGCTGGGCGGGCGCAGCATCCTGGCGGCGCCGGTCGACGCGGCGATGAAGGACCGGCTCAACAACATCAAGCGCCGGGAGCCGTACCGGCCGGTGGCGCCGATCTGCCTCGAGGAGCACGCGCCGGAGATCTTCGACCCGGGCACGCCCGACCCGTACATGCTCTTCGAGCACGACGTGCGGCCGGAGTGGGTCCAGCGGATCCCGGCGGTGCTGCACCTCGACGGGACCGCCCGGCTGCAGACCGTCAGCCCGGCGCAGGACCCCGACCTGACCACGATCCTGCGCGAGTACCACCGGCTCAGCGGCATCCCGGTGCTGTGCAACACGAGCGCCAACTTCAACGGCAGCGGCTTCTTCCCCGACGCCGGGACGGCGCTGGCCTGGGACAAGGTCGACATGGTCTGGGACGAGGGCACGCTCTACCGGCGGGCGGCCCGGTGACGGCGGCAGCGCCGCCCGCGCCGCTGCCGCCCATCGACGACGCGGCGCTGCGCCACGTCGCCGAGCTCGTCGCCGAGCTCGGCGCGCTGGTGCGCGCCGCACGGGCGGGCGCCGGCGCCGGGCGGGTCGAGCGGATCGAGGCCGCGATCGCGCAGGCCCGCGCGGTCTCGGCGACACTGGGCACCGCGATGGTCAGCGCCCGGGACCGGGTCGCCGGCCACTGACGGCACACAACAAGGGGCCGGGTGCGGAGGCGATCCGCACCCGGCCCCTTCGCCTGTGCTCAGCCGCGCCGCGCCCGAGTCGCCTCGCGCAGGCTCCGCGGCCGCAGGTCCGTCCAGACCTGTCGGATGCGATCGAGGCACGCCTCGCGGCTGCCGACCGTGCCCTCGTCGTGCCAGCCGAACGGGTTCACCATGTCCGCGGGCATGATGGAGTACTGCTCCTCGTCGTTGCGCACGACCCGGAAAGCGTCGATCATCGGTGGCTCCTCGTCAGGCGGTGGGTGCGGTCTCGAGCTCGGCGATCAGCGCCGCCTCGACGGCGGCGGCGAACGCGCCCGCCGTCTGGTGGTCGAGCACCGTGCGGACCGGCACGTCGATCTCGAGCGCCGCTTTCAGGCGGGCGATGAGCTGGGTGATGAGCAGCGAGTGGCCGCCGAGGTCGAAGAAGTTGTCGTCGAGCCCCACCCGGTCCACCAGCAGCAGCTCCTCCCAGATCGCCGCGATGGCCTGCTCCGCCGCCGTCGCCGGCGGCACGTACGGCGGGCGGACGGGACCGCTCTCGCCGGGTGCGGGCAGTGCCCGCCGGTCGAGCTTGCCGTTGGCGGTCACCGGCACGGCGTCGATCGTCAGCACGTGCGCCGGCACCATGTAGGCCGGCACCAGCGCCGCCACCTCTTCGCGCACGTGCCGGGGGTCCGGGTACACCCCCGGCTCCGGCACCACGTAGGCGACGATCTGGGCGTCGGCCCGCTCGCCGTGGACCACGGCGAGCGCCGTCGCGACGCCGGGCAGCGTCGCCAGGGCGGCCTCGATCTCGCCGAGCTCGATCCGGAAGCCGCGCACCTTGACCTGGTGGTCCTGCCGGCCGAGGAACTCGATCGTGCCGTCGGCCCAGTAGCGGGCCCGGTCGCCGGTGCGGTAGAGCCGCGCGCCGGGGCGGCCGGACAGGTGGTCGGGCAGGAACTTGCCGGCCGTGAGCGCGGGGTCACCGTGGTAGCCCAGCGCGAGACAGTCGCCGCCGATGTAGAGGTCGCCGGGGGCGCCGACCGGTGCCGGGCGCAGGGCGCTGTCGAGGACGTAGTAGTGGGCGTTGTCGATCGGCCGGCCGTACGGGACGCTCGCCCAGGCCGGGTCGACGGTGCCGACGGGGAAGGAGTTCGACCAGATGGCCGCCTCGGTCGCACCGCCCAGCGCGACGACCCGGCTGCCGGGGAACGCGGCGCGGACCGCGTCGGGCAGCGTCAGCGGCACCCAGTCCCCGCTGAGGAACACCAGCCGCAGCGTGCTCCGCTCGCCCGGGGCGCGCAGCGCGAACAGCGGCTCCAACTGCTGGAGCGCGGCCGGCGCCGAGTCCCAGAACGTGATGGGCTCGCTGTCGAGGATGGACAGCAGCCGCTGCGGGTCGCGGACCTCGGCGTCCGAGGCGACCCGGATGCTGCCGCCGGCGGCGAGGACGCCGAACACGTCGTACACCGACAGGTCGAAGCCGAGCGAGGTGACGAACAGGACCCGGTCGTCCGGGCCCATCCCGTGGGTGCTGTTGACCCAGTCGATGAGGTTGACCACCGGCGCGTGGGTCAGCACGACACCCTTCGGGGTGCCGGTCGAGCCGGAGGTGAAGATGACGTACGCCTGGTCGGTGTCGACGGCCCGTTGCGGCCGCGGGGCGTCGGGCCCGGGGTCGGCCAGCGCCCATCGCTGCGCCGGTGCGCTGCCGCCGGGCGCGCCGACCCACAGGACGTCCCGGACGGCGGGAACGGCGGCGGTGACGGCCTCGACGTCGGCCAGCGACGCCGGGTCGGTGAGCACGACCGTGCTCCGCAGTCCTTCGAGGAGCCCGCGGATGCGCTCGACCGGCTGGTTGGCGTCGATCGGGGCGTACGCGGCGCCGGACTTCAGCACGCCGAGCAGCGCCACGACGGTGTGGACGGTGCGGGACAGGTGCAGCGCCACGAAGTCTCCCGGGCCGACGCCGGCGGCGGCGAGGCGGCGGGCGAGCCGGTCGGCGGCCGTGTCGAGCTCCGCGTAGGTGAGCCGGTCGGCGCCCTGGACCACGGCGGTGGCGTCGGGGGTGCGGGCCGCCTGCCGCTCGACGAGCTCGTGGATGCAGCGTCCCGGCTCGCGCTCGACGGCGGTGGCGTTCCACTGCCGCAGGGCCCGGTGGCGTTCGAACCTCGACAGGGGACCGACGTCCCGCAGCCGCGCGGTGACCGGCGCGCCCACGATCGCGGCCAGCAGCTGGCTGGCGTGGACGAGCAGCAGGCGCGCACCGGCGTCGTCGAGGACGTCACCCGGCGCGGTCAGCCGCAGCACGGCCTCGGGACCGCTGAGGTCGGCCCGCAGCCGCATCCCGCCGGGCCGGTCCGCCGCCGCGGCGCCGCACTCCACGACAGTGTCGAACAGCGGCGTGCCGGCGGGGACGCCGCCGGCGGCGGCGAGCTGCTCGGCGGGCAGGCCGGCGTGGCGGAGGTTCTCGGCGTACTGCCGGTGCGAGTCCTGCAGGTGCGCGGAGAGCAGCCGGCCCGGCGCCGGGCGGACCCGCATCGGCACGGGCTCGTCGGTATCGCCCTCCACGAGCGCGCCGTGCACCACGTCGTCGGTGCCGGTGTGGGTGGCGAGCAGCAGGCCCCAAGCGGCGACGACGAGGTCGGCGGGGCGGGAACCGGACCGCTGCGCGGCCCGGACGAGTTCGGCGGTCTGCTCCCGGTCCCAGGTGACCGACGCCGAGACCCGGGCGGCCGGCAGCGCCGCGGCACGCCGCAGCGGCAGGAACCCGGTCGGTTCGGTGAAGTCGTGCAGCAGGTCCCGCCAGTACTGCGAGGCGGTGGTCAGCATCGTGGGTCAGCCTCCTAGGCGTCCGGCAGTTTGCTGAGGCCGGCGGCGATGCCGAGGAGGGGATCGAGAACGACCGGACCCCCGCCGTGGACCCGTCGCCAGCGGGTGACCAGGTGCATCTCGGTGCACCCGGCGATGACGCCCTGGCAGTCGAACCGGTGCGCAAGGCGGTGGAAGCGCTGCACCAGCGCCGCGCTGACCGGCTCGCGCTTGAGCCGGTACAGCAGGTAGTGGATCTCCTCCTGGGTGTCCGGCGGCGGCATGACGACCCGGTGCGCGACCGCCGGCCAGCGGGTGGAGCGTTCGAAGGTGCGGGCCTGCCGGGTGCCGGTGGTCGCCAGCATCAGGAAGCGGCCCGGTGCGGAGACCTCCAGTTCGGCGAAGACCGCGTCGACGACCGACACGAGCCGGGCGCGCAGGCCGGCGTCGAGGCGGTCCAGCAGGTGGTGCGCGGTGACGCAGGTGAGCACGACCCGGGTGGCGCCGAGCCCGATCAGCGCGCTGATCCGGGCGGCGATCAGCTCGGCCAGCTCGTCGGTGTCGCCGGACAGGATCGCCTCGGTGCGGTCCGGGATGCCCGGGTCGGAGTCCATCAGGCAGCGGGGCAGCGACTGCTCGGCCGCCGGTGCCGTCCGTTCGATCGCCATCTCGTACAGCGTCTGGAGGAACGCCGCCGAAGCGAGCGGCCCCATCCCCCCGAGCACGCCGAGGACGGCCGGTGCCGGCGCGCTCACCAGAGGGTGTGCAGGCAGGCGAGCAGGCTGCGGGCCTCGACGTTGAGGCAGTTGCCGAACTGCAGCAGCGTCATGAGCTGGTGGACGCTGAGCCACATGAAGTTCGGCGGCGGCGTCGCCGGGAAGCGGTCGTCGACCTCGATGATCTGGTACCGGTTCACGGCGTGGAGGAACCGGCCGCCCTCCTCCGACAGCCACGTGTCGAAGCGGACCTGCCGCGCCGGCACGTCGAGCACGTAGTCGAGGAACTGGGGCCGGTGGGCGGTCGGCAGGGTCCGGAACGTCTGCGGCGTGCAGTGCAGGGTGGGCGCCGCCTCCACGATGTCGAGCGCACCGGCAGCGGGGCGGGCCTGCAGCAACACGTGCAGCACCCCGTCGATGCGGCGGGTGAGGAACGCCAGCAGCCCGGGCGCGGCCGGGCGCAGCAGCGGCTGCATCCAGGCGCCGACCTCGCGGTCCTTGGCCCGCACGTCCACGCCGACGATGCTGAAGTAGCCGCCGGAGACGTGGGCGATCTCGTCGGCGGTGCGGTGCCAGCCGGCGGTGTCCAGCAGCGGGATGCGGCGCTGGGTCAGCTCGAAGCGGGCCTTGTTCTCGGTGAGCCAGCTGATCGCGTCGGTCACCGAGTGCACCGTCGGCGCCTCGGGGTCGAGCGAGCGCAGCAGCGCGGCCCGGAACGGGTCGGTGCCGCCGGTGGTCGTCTCCGGCCGGGCGAACGGCATGATGGACAGCACCGTCCGGGCGTCCATGTTCACGACGTCGTCGAGCCGCAGCAGCTGCTGCACCTGCGCCACGGTCATCCAGCGGAAGCCCGGCAGCACCTCGACGTCCTCGTCGGTCTCGACGACGATGTTGCGGTTGCGCTTGTGCAGGAACCAGCCGCCCTGCTCGGACTGCAGCGAGTCGGCGACGACCCGCCCGCGACGCGGCGCGGTGAAATACTCCAGGTAGGGGATGGTCCGTCCCTTGTGGACCCGCGTGTAGTTGCTGCGGGTGGCCTGCACGGTCGGGGACAGCTGCACGAGGTTGCGGTTGCCCGGCTCCATCTTCGCCTGCATCAGGCAGTGCAGCACCCCGTCGAACTCCTTGACCAGGATGCCCAGGATGCCGATCTCGCGCTGCACGATGATGGGCTGGGTCCAGGTCGGCACGCGGAACGGGCTCAGGCCGACGTGCAGGCCCTCGATGGTGAAGAACCGCCCGCTGTGGTGCACCAGGTTGCCGTCGTCCTCGGTGAAGCGCCAGCCGTCGAGCCGGTCGAACGGCACCCGCTCCACGGAGTACGCCTGCAGCTCCCGCTGCTCGGCGAGCCAGCTCAGGCACTCGTCGGCGGTCAGGAACTGTCCGTCCACAGTGGCCGACCTGGTGAACCGCGGGCCGTCCGGCGTACGCTCCCCCGACCCGGCCCGGTCAAGCAACGGTGTTGCTCGGTACACGCGCCACCTCCTCGCAAGCGGGCGCGGCGATCCGGTCGGGCCACGCCGATGCAGCACGTTACGGCCGCGGACGCAAGGGTCCGGGCGGTAGCACAGCAGGTCTGGTCGTCTTCGCAATGTTGCCGGCCCGGGCCGCCCGCGCCGGTGCCTCGTCTAGGGAATCCACCAGGCGGCCGGCTGCTAGAACCGGACCCGTACCGGCCGCGGACCGAGACGAGGGTACTGATGAGCGCTGACGTTCGGGACCGTACGACCCGTAAGCCCGTCTCGGCCAGTGACCGCTGGTGGCTCGCGCACCCGTCGTCGATCTCGCCGGTCATCCAGGCGGTCGTCGAGGGCACCGGCACGATCCCGGTCGGCGCGTTGCGCGACGCCGTGGCCCGGGTCGCCGCCGCCTGCCCCGACACGGCCCTGCGCCACACCCGCAAGGCATGGCTCACCGGCGGCGCCGTGCCGCGCGTCCGCGTGGTCAAGGGCGCGGCCGACGGTGTCGCGGTCGCCGGCATCGACGCCCTGCACGACCCGCTGCCCGCCCCGGACGGTGCCTTCTGCGAGGTGCTGTGGTGCGCCGGTGACCCGTCGGCGCTGGTGTTCCGGGCCTCGCACGCGGTCATGGACTGGCCCGGCATGGCGCTGTGGATCGCCGACGTGTTCCGCGCCCTGCGCGGCGAGGCGCCGCTCGGCGCCGCCGACCCGATCACCGAGAACGACGTGTTCGACCGCTTCCCGGCCACCGGCGAGCGGCCGCCGGCGCCGAAGATCGAGTGGGTGTCGCCGCTGGGGCAGCCGAGCGGCTCCCGGCGCACGGCGTGGGCCCGCCGAACCGTCGACGGCTACCACCCCGGCCTGGTCGCGAAGGTGGCCGGCGCGCTCACCGCGGCGTACGGGCTGGAGACCGGCCGCTACGCGGTCGCCTTCGACATGCGCCGGCACGTGCCGGGCGTCCGCACCACCGGCAACCTGTCACAGGTCGAGCTGTTCGACGTGGCCGCCGGTGAGCCGTGGGAGGCCCTGCACGAGCGGATCCTCACCGCCATGGCCGAGGGCCGGGAGGTCAGCGGCCGCATCGACTCCGGCCTGCTGAAGATGCCCAGGCTGGCGCTGCGCACCCTCGTCAAGGCGATGGAGAACGGCTCGCCGGCGAAGAAGCGGTACGCCTCGGCGACCGTGCTCGCCCACCTCGGCCGGATCGAGCCCGCCGACCTGTGCACCCCGGCGTTCGAGGCGCGAACCCTGTACCCGGTGCCGCTGCTGACCGCGATGAGCCCGCCCGACCTCAACCTCGTCGAGTGCGGCGGGCGCACGGAGCTGACCTTGACCTGGCGGGACGGCGAGGGCGCCGCCGAGCGGATGGGCGAGGTCCTCGACGCCGTCGTGGAGGCGCTGTCGCCCGCGGCGGTGCGGACGTGGCCGGGCAACACCACCCACCGGGAGGCCACCGGCGGCACGGTGGTCGACCGGTTCCGGGCCGTGGTCGCCGAGACGCCCGGCGCGGTCGCGGTCCGCTGGCCGGGCGGCCGGCTGTCCTACGCCGAGCTCGACGCGCGCTCCGAGGTCGTCGCGGCCCGCCTGCTGGAGCTCGGCGTGCGCCGCGGCTCGGTGGTGGGGCTGCTCGCCGACCGGTCGATGTGGGCGGTGATCGGCCTGTGGGGCGTGCTGAAGGCCGGCGCGGCCTACCTGCCGCTGGACGTGCAGCACCCCGACGGGCGGCTGGCCGGGCTGCTCGCCGACGCCGGTGCCCAGGTGTGCCTCGTCCAGCAGGCGTACGCCGAGCGGGCCGTCGTCGGGCCCCGGCACGTCGCGGTCGTGCTCGACGAGCTGGCGCACGACGGGGCGCCGCCGGTCGAGGTCACGCCCGCCGCCGGCGACCTGGCGTACGTCATCTACACCTCGGGGTCGACGGGCCGGCCGAAGGGCGTGGAGATCGAGCACGGCGCGCTCGCCAACTACGTCACCTGGACCGCGGAGCGGTTCGGCGTCGGCCCGGGCAGCGCGTTCGCGGTGTTCACCAGCCTCGCCTTCGACCTGTCCAACACCGCCCTGTTCACGCCGACCACCGTCGGCGGCACGCTCGTCCTGGAGCCCGACGAGCCCAACCACGTGACGCTGCGCCGCCTGCTGGAGACCTCGGGCGCCGACATCCTCTCGCTGACCCCGTCGCACCTCGACCTCATCGGCCGGCTCGACCTGCGCCCCACCGGGTTCAGGACCCTCGTCGTGGTCGGCGAGCAGCTGCGGGCCCCGGTCGCCGCCCGCGCGCAGGAGCAGTTCGGCCCGCAGTGCCGGATCCTGAACATGTACGGGCCGACGGAGGCGACGGTCGGTCTCACGCTGCACCCCTACACCGCCGAGCGGGACACCGCCCCGGCGGTCGCGATCGGCCTGCCGATGGACAACTGCACCGTGCACCTGCTGGACCAGCAGCGCCGGTTCGTCCCGGCGGGTGAGGTCGGCGAGATGTACCTCGGCGGTGCCCAACTGGCCCGCGGGTACCGCGGCCGCCGCGACCTGACCAGGGAACGCTTCACCCACCTCGCCGACGGCACCCGGGTCTACCGCACCGGCGACCTGGCACGGGTGCTGCCCGACGGCGAACTGGAGTTCGTCGGGCGCGCCGACGACCAGGTGAAGGTCAACGGCTACCGGATCGAGCCGGCCGAGATCGCGCAGGTGCTCCAGCGCCACCCGGCCGTGCGGACCGCGGTCGTGGTCGCCCGGACCCGGCCCGGCGGAGACCAGAAACACCTCTGCGGCTACGTCGTGCTGGAGGCCGGCGCGGAGCCGGTCGACTGGGACGCGTACCTCGCCGGGCACCTACCGCGGTACATGGTGCCGGCCGCGACGATCGTCGTCGACGCGATCCCGCACAACGCCAACGGCAAGGTCGACGTGGCCGCGCTGCCCGACGCCGTCCCCGGGGCACCGGCGGCTCCCGCGGGCGCTGAGGCCGACACCGACGAGGTCACCCGCGCGGTCGCCGGCGTGTGGGCGGCGACCCTCGGCGTCGACGGCGGGCGCCTCGACGGGTCCGCCGACTTCCACCAGCTCGGCGGCAACTCCGTGCAACTGCTGGCGATGCTCGCCGGGGTCTGCCGCGACGTCGTCGGCCCGGCCGCCGAGCCGGCGTTCATGGCGGAACTGGGCCGCATCATCCGTGAGCCGACGCTGGAGCGGGTCTGCGAGATCGCTCGCCGGGCCCGTGACGGCGAAGACCTGGCGCTGGCGCGCTGACGACCGAATCCGCACGGGAGGCACGATGGTCCGACAGACGATCACGCGGGACGGCCGCGGCTCGTACGTCCTCGTCGGGGAGGACGGCGCCGCGCTGGGCACCCTCACCGTCGACCGGCGGCTGCGCCACGGCACGGCGGTGACGAAGGCGGGCACCGTGCCCGTGCACAGCTCGGGCCTGCGCCGTCGGGCGGCCTGGGCCGGCGACGAGCAGGTCCCGCTGCTGCGGCTCGAGCCGCCCGACGCGGCCGTGCCGGGACTGACCGGGGGCCGTTGGGAGACCTCCCGCGACCGGCAGCGGTACTTCGGCACGCTGACCGGCGACGGTGTGCGCGTGCACCTGACGGCACCGGCCGGCGGCCGCGGCCCGCTGCTCGTGGAGGCCGACGGCGACTGGGCCGGCCGGGACCTGGTCGTGCTGACCGCCGCGTTCGCGCTGCTGGCCCGCCGCCATGCCGACACCATGCTCACCGCCGCGCTCGTCAGCGTGGCCACCGGCGGGAGCGGGCGGTGACCGACGCCCACCGCCGGCCCGTGTCGGCGACCGACTGGTGGTTCGTCGCGCACCCGCGGCGCATCCCGCCGGTCATCCAGACCGTCGTCGAGGGCACCGGCACCGTCGACCCGGACGCGCTGGCCGCGGCCGTCGAGGTGGCGGGCGCCGCGAACCCCGGCACCCGGCTGCGGCGCGAGGGCCAGGTCTGGGCCGACAGCGGGCGGCCGCCACGCGTGCGGCTGCTCGACGGCCCGCGCACCGGGCCCGTGTCCGGCCTCGCCGAGCTGCACGACCCGCTGCCGGACCGCGACGGCGGCTGGTGCGAGGTGCTGTGGTGCCCCGGCGACCCGGCCGCGCTGGTGTTCCGCGCCTCGCACGCCGTGATGGACGGGCAGGGCAAGGCGATGTGGATCGCCGACGTTTTCCGGGCCCTGCGCGGCGAGCAGCCCGTCGGGGCGACCGGCACGCTCACCGACACCGACGTCTTCGACCGGCTCGGCATCACCAACGCCGAAAGCAAGCCCGACGTGTGGTTCCCGTCGCCGCTCGGCCCGCCCGGCCGCGGCCGGCGCCGCACGGTCTGGGCCCGGCGCACCGTCGACGGCCACCACCCGGCGCTCGTGGCGAAGGTCGCGACCGCCCTGACCCGCGCCTACGGGCTCGAGCAGGGGCGCTTCGCGATCGCCTTCGACCTGCGCCGGCACGCCCCGGAGGCCCGCACGACCGGCAACCTGCTGCAGACGGAGCTGTTCGACGTCGCCGCCGACGAGCCGTGGGAGGCGCTGCACGAGCGGATCCTGACCGCCATGGCGCAGGGCCGCGAGGTGACCTGGCGGCTCGACCCGAACCTGCTGAAGATGCCGGTCCCCGCGCTGCGCACCCTCATCCGGTTCATGGAGGCCGGCCGTAAGGACAAGCACGCGTCGGCGACGGTCCTGTCCCATCTCGGCCGCGCCGACCTGGCGGAGCACTCGACGGACACCTTCGAGGCCCGCACCACCTACCTGCTGCCGCTGCTGGCCGCCGTCAGCGCCCCCGAGGTGAACTCGGTCGAGTGCGGCGGCCGCACCGAGCTGACGCTGACCTGGCGGGACGGCCCCGGCGTGCGGGAGCGGATGACCGCCGCCCTCGACGCCGTGGCGGAGGCGCTCACCCCGGCCGCTTCGCGGTCACGGCTCGGGAGCACGACCCGGCGCCCGGTGCCGGCCGGCACGGTGGTCGACCGGTTCCGCGCCGCCGTCGCCGGGCGACCGGACGCCGTGGCGCTGCGCTGGCCGGGCGGGAGCCTCACCTTCGCCGAGCTCGACGCCCGATCGGAGGCGGTCGCGGCCCGCCTGGCCGAGCTGGGCGTCGGCCGCGGTGACGTGGTGGGCCTGCTCGCCGACCGGTCGCCGTGGACGATCGCCGGGCTGTGGGGCGTGCTCAAGGCCGGTGCGGCATACCTGCCGCTGGACGTCCAGCATCCCGACGCGCGCCTGGCGGGCCTGCTCACCGACGCCGGGGCGAAGGTCCACCTGCTGCGGCGCGACCACGCCGGGCGCGCCCTGGTCGGCACCGCCGTGGTCCTCGACGACCTGCCGGAGGGCGGCACGCCGCGGGTGGCCGCCGACCCGTCCCCGGACGACCTGGCGTACGTCATCTACACCTCCGGCTCGACCGGCCGGCCCAAGGGCGTCGAGATCGGGCATCGCGCCCTCGCCAACTACGCCGACTGGGCGGGCCGCGAGTTCGGCGTCGACAGCGGCACCGAGTTCGCGCTGTTCACCTCGCCCGCCTTCGACCTGCCGAACACCGCGCTGTTCCTGTCGACGCTCGCCGGTGCCGCGCTCGTGCTGATCCCCGACGAGCCCAGCCACCTGACGCTGCGGTACCTGCTCGAGTCCTCGGGCGCCAACGCGCTGAAGCTCACCCCGTCGCACCTGGACCTCATCGGCCGCCTCGACGTGCGGCCACGCGACTTCCGGCTGCTCGTGGTCGGCGGTGAACCGCTGCGCCCGGCCGTCGCCCGGCGCGCGCTCGACCGGTTCGGCCCGCAGACCCGGCTGTTCAACCACTACGGCCCCACCGAGGCGACCGTCGGCTGTGTCGTGAACGCCTACCGGCCGGAGCACGACGCCGGCCCGACGGTTCCGATCGGCCGGCCGGCCGCCAACTGCACCGTCCAACTGCTCGACGCCGACCGGCGGCCGGTCCCCCAGGGCGAGCCGGGGGAGTTGTACCTCGGTGGCGCGCAACTGGCCCGCGGGTACCGCGGCCGGAGCGACCTCACCCGGGAACGGTTCACCTTCCTCGCCGACGGTACCCGCGTGTACCGCACCGGCGACCTGGCACGGATCCTGCCGACGGGCGAGATCGCCTTCCTCGGCCGCGCCGACGACCAGGTCAAGGTCGACGGGCACCGGGTCGAGCCGGCGGAGGTGGCCGCGGCGCTCGAGACACACCCCGGCGTGCGCCGCGCGGCGGTCGTCGCCCGGACCGCGCCGACCGGCGGCAAGGCGCTGTGCGCCTACGTCGTGGCCGACCCGGCGGTGACCGCCGACGCGCTGCGCTCGTTCCTGACCGATCGGCTGCCGCGGTACCTCGTGCCGGCCGCGCTGCTGCGGGTCGACGCGCTCACGCAGACGGTCAACGGCAAGATCGACGTCGCCGCGCTGCCGGACCCGTTCGGCGGTTCCGGCGGCGCGGCGGACGGCGGGGCGGGCGGGACCGCGACCGCCGACCCGGTCCGCGACGCCGTCGCCGAGGTGTGGGCGCGCACGCTCGGCGTCGACGCCGGGCGGCTCGACGGTACCGCCGACTTCCACCGGCTCGGCGGAAACTCGGTGCTGCTGCTCGCCATGCTCGCGGAGGTGTCCGCCGAGATCGTCGGCGCCGAGCGGGAGCGGGCGTTCATGGCCGAGCTGGGCCGGATCATCCGGCAGCCGACACTCGGCGGCGTCTGCGACGCGGTCCGCCGTTGCGAAACCACAACCGTTGAGGAGATCGTGGCATGAGACCGCTCGGTGCGGACGCCGACCCGGCGATCGAGGTGCGCGGGCTGCGCAAGCTGTACGGCTCCGCGGTGGCGCTGCACGACATCGACCTCGAGGTGCGCCGCGGGGAGATCTTCGCCGTCCTGGGCCCCAACGGCGCCGGGAAGACCACGCTGGTCGAGATCCTCGAAGGGTTCCGCCCGCGCGACGGCGGCACCGTCGAGGTGCTCGGCACCGACCCGTACCGGGCCGGCGAGGACTGGCGGGGCCGCATCGGCGTCGTGCTGCAGACGACGGGGGAGTTCGAGGACCTCAACGTCGGCGAGGTCGTCCGGCACTTCGCCCGGTACTACCCGGACGCCCAGGACCCCGGCGAGCTGCTGGCGCGGGTCGGGCTCACCGAGAAGCGTGGCGCCCGGGCGTCCAAGCTCTCCGGCGGCCAGCAACGCCGCCTCGACGTCGCCCTCGGCATCATCGGCCGGCCCGAGGTGCTGTTCCTCGACGAGCCGACGACCGGGTTCGACCCGGAGGCCCGCCGCGACTTCTGGGGTCTCATCCGAGACCTCGCCGCCTCCGGCACGACGATCGTGCTGACCACCCACTACCTGGAGGAGGCCGAGCAGCTCGCCGACCGGGTGGCGGTCATCGTCGGCGGCCGCATCCTCGACGTCGGCGTCCCGCAGACCCTCGGCGGCCGCGACACCGAGGCGACGATCGTGTCCTGGACCGGACCGGACGGGCCCGAGACGGTCTCCACCACGACCCCGACGAAGTTCGCCGCCGACCTGCACGCCCGCTTCGGCGGCGAGGCGCCCGGCCTCACCGTGCACCGGCCCAGCCTCGAGGACGTCTACCTCCAGATGATCGGTGCCGCGGGCGCCACCACGGAAGGAACCCGATGACCGCCCTGACCGCCGCACCGGTCCGCCCGGCGCGCACCCGCCCCGGCCGGCTCAAGCGGATCGTCTCCCTCGGGCTGTACCGCGGGCAGCTGGAACTGCTGCAGTTCTTCCGCGGCACCGAGACCGTCGTGTTCTCGCTGCTGTTCCCCGTGTTCGCGCTGGTGATCTTCAGCTCCATGTTCGACGGGGAGCTCGCGCCCGGCGTCTCCTACAGCGACTACCTCGTGCCGGGTGTCATCGCCACCGGCCTGATGGTGACCGGCTTCCAGACCCTGGCGATCTCCATCGCGATCGAGCGGGACCGGGGCGGGCTCAAGCGCATCGCCGCGACGCCGATGCCACGCTCGGCGTACTTCATCGGCAAGGTCATCATGGTCCTCGTCACCAGCATCGTCGAGACCGTCGTGCTGGTCGCCGTGTCCGTCCTGCTCTACGACACGAGCCTGCCCCGCGACGGCGACGCCTGGCTCACGTTCGCGTGGGTGAGCGTCCTCGGGGTCACCGCGTGCGCGCTGTGCGGCATCGCGCTGTCCTCGCTGCCGCGCAACAGCCGCTCGGCGCCGGCCGTCGTCGCGCCGTTCGCGTTCGTCCTGCAGTTCATCTCCGGCGCCGCCCTCGTCTACACCGACCTGCCCGCCTGGCTGCAGTGGGTCGCGTCGGTGTTCCCGCTCAAGTGGATGTGCCAGGGCCTGCGCTCGGTGTTCCTGCCCGACAGCTTCGCCGCGCACGAGGCGGCCGGCAGCTGGCAGCTCGGCTGGGTCGCGTTCGCCCTCGTCGTCTGGGTGATCGCCGGGCTCGTGCTGTGCCTGATGACGTTCCGCTGGACCAAGACCCGGGCCGGGGGCTGAGCCGTGGCCCGCGTCGCCTTCTTCGCACCGCCGTCCGCCGGTCACGTCAACCCCACCCTCGGCCTCGCCGCCGAACTGCGCGACCGCGGCCACCACGTCACCTACGCGACCACCGCCGACTTCGCCGAGCGGGTCGGCGAGGTCAGCTCCGCGGTCGTCACCTACACCGAGCAGTTCGCCGGCGACTTCCGGTCGTTCCGGTTCACCGGCCGCAGCCTCGTCGACGCGATGTCGGCGAGCCTCGCCGAGACCGCGGCCCTCATGCCGGTGCTCGACAAGGCGTTCACCGACCGGCCCGACGTCGTCGTCTACGACAACGCCGCCTGGTGGGGCCGGCTGCTCGCCGCGCAGTGGCGGGTGCCGTCGGTCCAGGTCTCGCCGATGCTGATGTCCAACGCCGACTGGTCGATGAGCGAGCGGTACACGAAGCTCAACCCGCTGCAGCCGCGGCTGTGGGCGTTCCTGCTGCGCCTCGGCGGGTTCCTGAAGTCGACCGGCACCGGCGTCACCCCCAAGCAGCTGCTCACCGGCGACGGCGCGGCCCGGCGGGTGGTGTTCATCCCGCGGGAGTTCCAATACCGCGGCGACTCGTTCGACGACACCTACCGGTTCGTCGGCCCCTGCCTCTACGAGCGGAAGTTCCTCGGCAGCTGGCAGCGGCCGCACGAGCGCGGGCCGCTGCTGCTGGTCACCCTCGGCACGATCTACAACCAGCAGCCGCAGTTCTTCCGCACCTGCATGGACGCCTGCGCCGGCCTCGGCGGGCACGTCGTCATCGCCGTCGGCGACGGCGTCGACCTCGCCGCGCTCGGCACGCCGCCGCCCAACGTCGAACTGCGCCGGTTCGTCGCGCAGCTGCACGTCCTGCGGCACGCGGACCTGTTCGTCACCCACGCGGGCATGGGCAGCACCATGGAGGCCCTGTACCACGGGGTGCCGATGCTCGCCGTGCCGCAGATGGCCGAGGAACAGGCCAACGCCGACCGCATCGCCGAGGTCGGCGCCGGGCGGGTGCTCGACCCCGCCGGGCTCACCGCCGCGACCCTGCGCACCGAGATCGACCGGATGCTCGCCGACGTGGCGGTCCGCGACCGTGCCCGGCAGCTGCGCGACGCCATCCGGGCCGCCGGCGGGGCCGCTGCCGCCGCCGACTGCGTCGAAGCGTTCGTCCCGGCGACCGTCACCTCGTCCCAGGAAGGCCCCCGATGACCGTTGCAGTCTCCGACCTCTTCCCCGTCGCCCTCGCCGACGGGCGCATCATCAGCTGCACCAACCCGCAGGACACCATGGTGTGGCCGAGCATGTGGGAGGGCTCGCCCTACGACGACGGGCTCGCCGGTCTCGGCGCCGGTGACGTGGTCATCGACGTCGGCGCCCACATCGGCCTGACCGCGCTGTACTTCACCGACCGTGTGCCCGGCCTGCGGGTGCTCTCGTTCGAGCCGGCCCGCCGCACGTACGCGTGCCTGGCCGACAACGCCGCCCGGCTCATGCCCGGTGTCCGCGCGTTCGACGTGGCCCTCGGCGCGCAGCCCGGCCGGGCCGAGCTGACGTTCCTGCCGAACCACACGATGATGGCGACGCTCGTCGCCGACGACGCCGACGACGAGCGCAACATGGCGGCCGTCCTGGACAACTTCGGCGTCGACGACACGGCCCGGGAGGAGTTCTGGCGCGGGTTCCGCGACGGCGTGGAGCGCTACCCGGTGCAGGTCACGACGCTCGGTGACGTCCTCGACGAGCAGGACGTCGAGGAGGTCGCGCTGCTGAAGGTCGACGTCGAGCGGGCCGAACTGCCGGTCCTGCGGGGCGTGCGCCCGGACCAGTGGGCGCGCTTCCGCCACGTCGTCGCCGAGGTGCACGACGTCGACGGCAACCTCGCCGCGGTCGTCGACCTGCTCAGCCGGCAGGGCTTCAGCACGAAGGTGTTCCAGGAGGACGTGTTCGTCGGCGGCAGCGTCCACATCGTCTCCGCCCGCCGGGCCGGGGCCTGAGGAGCGCGGATGGGAGCACAGGTACGGTTCGGTGTCCTCGGGTGCTCGTCGGTCGCCCGGCGGCGCACCATCCCGGCGATCACGGCCTGCCCGGGCACCAGCCTGACGGCCGTCGCGAGCCGCGACCCCGGGAAGGCCGAGGTGTTCGCCGCCGAGTTCGGCTGCGCGGCCGCCGGCTACGACGAACTGCTCGCCCGCGACGACGTCGACGCGGTCTACGTGCCGCTGCCCACCGCCCTGCACGTGCCGTGGGGCCTGCGGGTGCTGGCGGCCGGCAAGCACCTGCTGCTGGAGAAGCCGTCGGCGACCTCGGCCGAGGGCACCCGCGAGCTGGTCCGCGCCGCCACCGCACAGGACCTGCTGCTGCGGGAGAACTTCACGTTCCTGCACCACTCGCAGCACCGCACGGTCGCGCGGCTGCTGGCGGAGGGCCGCATCGGCGAGCTGCGCTCGTTCAGCGGCTCGTTCTGCTTCCCGCCGCTGCCCGACGGCGACATCCGCTACGTGCCGGAGCTCGGCGGCGGCAGCCTGCTCGACGCCGGCGTCTACCCGATCCGGGCCGCCCAGCTGCTGCTCGGCGACGACCTGCGGGTGGTCGGCAGCGTCCTGCGGACGGACCCGGCCCGCGGCGTCGACGTGGCCGGCCAGGCGATGCTCGTCTCCGGCGAGGGGGTGTTCGCCGACGTCCACTTCGGCTTCCAGCACGCCTACGGCTCGCGGTACTCCCTGTGGGGCAGCACCGGCCGGATCACCCTCGACCGCGCGTTCACGCCGCAGGCCGGCTGGCAGCCGGTCCTGCGTATCGACGAGCAGGACCACAGCGAGGAGCTGACGCTGCCCGCCGACCACCAGTTCCTGGGGTCGGTGGCGGCGTTCGCCGAGGCGGTGCTCGCCGGGCGGACCGCTCGCCACCCCGACGAACAGGCCGCGTGCGCGTCCATGGTCCGGACCGTGGAGCTCGTCGAGGACGTCGTCCGCGCCGCAGTCTGAGGGTTCTTCTAGAGATCTTCCCGGCCACGGCTCCGGGCGGCCCCCGGCCGACGATACTTCCGAGCAGCCGAAACGAGGGAGGCCGACCTTGCCGTCCACTGTGGACTCCGTAGCCGCGCGGCGCGCCGCGCCGGTGTTCCGCCGGCCCGTCTCGCCCGTCGAGTGGTGGATCGCCGCGCATCCCAAAGGCACCGCGCCGGTGCTGCAGATCGCGGTCGAGGGCGTCGGCACCCTCGACCCGGACCGGCTCGCGGAGGCGGTCGCCGTCGCGTCCGACGCCTGTCCCGGCACCCGCCTGGTCCGCAAGGGCCGGTCCTGGGTGGACACCGGACGCCCGCCGGCGGTCCGCCGCGTCACGCACGAGGGCCCCGGCCGGCCCCGTGTCGAGGACCTGGCGGAGCTCCAGGAGCCGCTCCACGACCGGTCCGGCCCCACCTGCGAGGTGCTCCTCGTCGGCGGCCCCGACCCGGCGGTCGTGTTCCGCGCCGCGCACGCCGTGATGGACGCCGGCGGGGTGCTGCTGTGGGCCTCCGACGTCTTCCGGGCGCTGCGCGGCGAGCCGCTCGTCGGCGCGCCCGACACCGTCACCGAGACCGACCTGCTGCCGCCGCTGACCGGCAAGCCGGAGGCACCCGGCCTGGTGTACCCGGCGCTGCTCGGCGAGCGGGGCAAGGCCCGCCGGACGCTGTGGCTGCGCCGTACCGTCGACGGCTACCACGCCGGCCTCATCGCCCGGCTCGCGACCGTCATCGCCCCGCTCACCGGCGCGCCGGAGGCCCGCTTCTCGGTGCCGGTGAACCTGCGCCGGTACGCGCCGGAGACCCGCTCGACGGCGAGCCTGTCCCACAGCCTGCCCTTCGACGTGCCGGTCGGGCAGGACTGGGAGCAGACCCACCAGCGCCTCCTCACCCTGCTCGCCGAGCAGCGTGACGCCCAGGCGCGGCTCGACCCGGCCGTGCTGAAGGTGCCGATCCCGCTGCTGCGGCTCATGAACGGCGCCCTCGAGAGCAAGGCGACGAAGTCCAACCGGTACGCCTCGCACGCCTCCCTCGCACACTTGGGCCGGGTCGACGTGGCCGGCTTCAGCACCGGCGGCTTCGCCGCGACCGCGCTGTTCTCCCTGTCCACCGCACCCGCCGGCGGCCCGGTCGAGATCGACGTCGTCGAGTGCGCGGGCCACACCGAGATCGTGCTCAGCTGGCACGACGGGCCCGGCGTCGCGGAGCGGGCCGCCGAGGTCCTCGACCACATCGAGGAGGCGCTGTCGCCGAAGACGCTGCGCACCTGGGCCGCCAACAACACCGCCCACCCCGTGCCGGCCGAGGCCACGGTCGTCGCCGTCTTCACCGAGCAGGCCGTCGCCACCCCGGACGCGGTCGCCGTCAGCGGCCCCGACGGCACCGTCACCTACGCGGAGCTGGACCGCCGCTCCCGCGCCGTCGCCGCCGCACTGCACGGCCACGGCGTCGGCCCCGGCGACGTGGTCGGGGTCCTCGCCGACCGCACCGCCGCGGCCGTCACCGCGATCTGGGGCGTCCTGCGCGCCGGCGCCGCCTACCTGCCGCTCGACGTGCAGCACCCCGACGCGCGTCTCGCCGACATCCTGACCGACGCCGGCGCGCCCGTCTGCCTCGTGCAACGCCCGCACGACCTGCGCCGGGTGGTGCCGGACGGCTGCGCCACCGTCGTGCTCGACGAACTGCCCGGCGAGCCGCCGGCCGACTGGCGGGAACCCGCCGTCACGCCCGGCGACCTCGCCTACGTCATCTACACCTCGGGCTCGACCGGCAAGCCCAAGGGCGTCGAGATCGAACACCGGTCGCTGCAGAACTACGTCGCCTGGGCGACCCGCGAGCTCGGCGTCGACACCACGACCCGGATGCCGCTGCTGACCTCGTTCGCGTTCGACGTCTCCTGCACCTCGATCTTCCTGCCCCTGCTCGCCGGAGGCACGCTGCTGCTGCCCGGCGGCGACCTCAACCACGCGACACTGCGCCGGCTGCTGACCGAGGACGCACCGACCGTACTGACGATGACACCCTCGCTGCTGGAGCTCATCTGCGAACTCGACGTCCGGCCCGCCGGGGTGCGGGTCGTCGCCGCCGCCGGTGAGGTGCTGCGGCGCAGCCTCGCGCTGCGGGCCCTGGAGCTGTTCGGCCCGCAGTGCCGCCTGTTCAACCTGTACGGGCCGACCGAGGCCACGATCGAGGTCACGATGCACCTGTTCGACCCGGCGCGCGACACCGCCGCCGGCGTGCCGATCGGCGTGCCCACCGACAACTGCACCGCCCACGTCCTCGACGCCCAGCACCGCTTCGTCGCCCCGGGCGAGGCCGGTGAGCTGCACATCGGCGGGGTCCAGCTGGCCCGCGGCTACCGCGGCCGCCCCGACCTCACCGCCGCCCGGTTCGTCCGGCTCGCCGACGGCACCCGCGTCTACCGCACCGGGGACATCGTGCGCGTCTCGCCGGCCGGGCACATCGAGTTTCTCACCCGCGCCGACGACCAGGTGAAGGTGCTCGGCAACCGCATCGAGCCCGCCGAGATCGCGCAGACCCTCGAGGACCACCCCGCAGTGGTCCGCGCCGCCGTCGTCCCGCGCGGCCGCCCCGGTCACGACCACAAGATGCTCTGCGCCTACGTCGTCGGCGAGGGCGCCGACCCGGCCGAGCTCCAGGCGTTCGTGGCCGAACGACTGCCCCGCTACATGGTGCCGGCCACCGTCACCGTCGTCGGTGAGCTGCCGCGCACCGTCAACGGCAAGATTGACGTGCGGGCGCTGCCGGACCCGTTCGCCGCCGGCGACGAGCCCGCCGGCCACGAGGACGGCCGCGACGCCGTCACCCGGGCCGTCGCCGGCGTGTGGGCCACCACCCTCGGCGTCGACGCCGACCGGCTGCCCGACGACGCCGACTTCCACCACTTCGGCGGCGACTCGCTGCTCATGCTGTCGATGGTCGCCGGGGTGTGCCGCGAGATCGTCGGCACCGCGCACGAGCAGCGGTTCATGGACCGCCTCGGCGACATCGTGCGGCAGCCGACGATCGAGCGGGTCGCCGCGATCGCGCGCGAGGCCCGCGGCGACACGCCCGCGGTCCCGGCCGCCGCCACCGCCTGACGCCACGTCCCCGCGACCGACCGACCGAACAGCCGCGCCCCGCCGCGCCGTGACGAGGAGCCGAGTGAGATGGCGAACGAGGACAAGCTCCGCGAGTACCTCAAGCGCGTGACGGCCGACCTGCGCCAGGCCAACCGGCGCATCCGCGAGATCGAGGACCGCGGCCGCGAACCGATCGCCGTCGTCGGCGTCGGCTGCCGGTTCCCGGGCGGCGTGACCGGCCCCGACGAGCTGTGGGACCTCGTCGTGAACGAACGCGACGCCGTCGGCGCGGCACCCACCAACCGCGGCTGGGACCTCGACCGGATCTACGACCCGACCCCCGGCCGGCCCGGCCGCACCTACGCCCGCGACGGCGGCTTCCTCCACGACGCCGACGCGTTCGACAACGGCTTCTTCGGCATCTCGCCCCGCGAGGCGCTCGCCATGGACCCGCAGCAGCGGCTGCTGCTGGAGACGGCGTGGGAGGCGCTCGAGCACGCCGGCCTCGACCCGGAGACGATCCGCGACACCGAGACCGGTGTTTTTGTCGGCGCCAGCCACCAGGGCTACGGCGCCGCGCCGGAGTCGGCCCCCGACGGCGTCGAAGGGCACCTGCTCACCGGAGGCGCCGCGGCGGTGCTGTCCGGCCGGCTCGCGTACACGTTCGGCACCCGGGGACCGGCGGTCACGGTCGACACGATGTGCTCGTCGTCGCTCGTCGCGTTGCACCTGGCCGTACGGTCGCTGCGGCTCGGCGAGTGCACGTTCGCGGTCGTCGGCGGGGCGACCGTGATGGCGAGCCCGCAGTCGTTCGTCGAGTTCAGCCGCCAGCGCGGCCTGGCGCCCGACGGGCGGTGCAAGGCGTTCTCCGACGACGCCGACGGCACCGGCTGGGGCGAGGGCGTCGGCGTCCTGCTGTTGGAGCGGCTGTCCGACGCGCAGCGCAACGGCCACCGGGTGCTCGCGGTCGTCCGGGGCAGCGCCGTCAACCAGGACGGCGCCTCCAACGGCCTCACCGCACCCAACGGCCCCGCCCAGCAGCGGGTCATCCGCGCGGCACTGGCCGACGCCGGGCTCGAACCGCCGGACGTCGACGCGGTCGAGGCGCACGGCACCGGCACCACCCTCGGCGACCCCATCGAGGCCGACGCGCTCCTGGCCACCTACGGGCAGGGCCGCGACCCCGGCCGTCCGCTGTGGCTCGGCACGCTGAAGTCGAACGTCGGCCACACGCAGGCGGCGGCCGGTGTCGCCGGGGTCATCAAGTCGATCCTCGCCATGCGCCACGGCGTGCTGCCCCGGACCCTCCACGTCGCCGCGCCCTCGTCGAAGGTCGACTGGTCGGCGGGCGCGGTCGAGCTGCTCACGTCGGCCCGGGACTGGCCTGTAGCGGGGCGCCCGCGCCGGATGGGCGTCTCGGCGTTCGGCGCCAGCGGCACGAACGCGCACGTGATCCTCGAGGAGGCCCCGGAGCCTTCTGTGGTGGAGCCGCCGGCGCGGGCGGTGTTGCCGGTGGTGCCGTGGCCGGTGTCGGCTCGGGGCGCGGCGGCGTTGGATGCGCAGGTGGACCGGCTGCGCGTGGTTGTGGGTGACCCGGTGGATGTCGGGTTCTCTCTGGCCACGACCCGCACGCAGTTCGATCACCGGGCGGTGCTGCTCGGTTCGTCGGTGGTGCGGGGTCGGGTCCGTGACGGCAGGAATGCGATGTTGTTCACGGGTCAGGGTGCGCAGTGGTCGGGGATGGGCCGGGGGTTGTATGAGGCGTTCCCGGTGTTCGCGGCGGCGTATGACGCGGTCTGCTCTCTTGTGGAAGGCCTGTGCGACGTCGACGGCCCGGTGTTGGATGAGACGCGGTGGACGCAGCCGGCGTTGTTCGCGTTTGAGGTGGCCGCTTACCGGCTCCTCGAGTCGTGGGGCCTGAGGCCGGACTTTCTGCTGGGGCATTCGATCGGTGAGTTGGCGGCGGCGCATGTGGCTGGGGTGTGGGATCTTGAGGGTGCGTGTCGGATTGTGGAGGCGCGGGGCCGTTTGATGCAGGCGTTGCCGTCGGGTGGCGCGATGATCGCGGTGCAGGCTTCCGAAGAGGCCGTGCGGGCCGTCCTGGTTGATGGTGTGTCGATTGCTGCGGTGAACGGTCCGGATGCGGTGGTGCTGTCCGGTGATGAGGATGCTGTTGCGGCGGTGGCCGCGTCGTTGAACGTGAAGTCCAAGCGGTTGCGGGTCTCGCACGCGTTCCATTCCCACCGCATGGATGGCATGTTGGCGGAGTTCCGGGCGGTGGTGGCGTCCGTCCCCGTGTATGAGCCGGTCATTCCGGTGGTGCCGGCCGCCGACGGGAACGTCACGGATCCGGACTACTGGGTGCGGCAGGTGCGGGGGACCGTGCGGTTCGCCGACGGGGTGGCGACGCTGCGGGCTTCCGGTGTGTCCCGGTTCCTGGAGGTCGGACCTGACGGGGTGCTGTCGGCTCTGGTCGACGACGGGATTCCGGTGGCGCGCAAGGGCCGCGACGAGGTGACCACCTTCCTCACCGCGATGGCGAAGGCGCATGTGAGCGGGTGGTCGCCGGACTGGACCAAGGTGTTCGGCAACGCGGCCGTCGTGGAGCTGCCGACGTACGCCTTCCAGCGGGAACGGTACTGGCTCGACACCGTCAGGCGCCGCGGCCGGTCCGACGCCGACGGCTGGTGCTACCGGGAGACGTGGAAGACCGTGCCCGTCGCGCCGGCCCGGCCGGCCGGGCGCTGGCTCGTCGTCGGCGCGTCCACGCTTGCCGACGCGCTCGCGGCCGGCGGCGCCGAGCCGGTGGTCGTCGAGCCGGTGTGGGAGCGCGGTGCGCTCGCCGACCGGCTGCGGGCGGCCGGCACCGTGGCCGGGGTCCTGGCGGCGCCCGCCGGCGCGTTCGAGGCGCTCACCGTGCTCCAGGCGCTCGGCGACGCCGGGATCGGCGCGCCGCTGTGGTGCGTCACCAGCGGTGCCGTCGCCGACGGGCCCGTCCGCGACCCGCTGCGCGCGGCGGTGTGGGGCCTCGGCCGGGTCGCGGCACTGGAGCACCCGGACCGCTGGGGCGGCCTCGTCGACCTGCCGGCCGAGCCGGACACGACCGACCTCGCGGCGCTGTGCGGCGTGCTCGGCGGGGCGTACGGCACCGAGGACCAGCTGTCGATCCGCGGCGGCGCCGTCCGGGTGCGGCGCATCGTCCGGGCCGCCGCCGGGCCCGCGTCGCCGTCGTGGCGGCCGAGCGGCACCGCGCTCGTCACCGGCGGCACGACCGGGCTCGGCACGCAGACCGCCCGGTGGCTGGCCGCCAACGGCGCCACCCACGTCGTGCTCGTCAGCCGCCGCGGCGCCGCGGCACCCGGCGCCGACGCCCTGCGCGAGGACCTCGTCGCGCTCGGCGCCGGTGTGACGATCGCCGAGTGCGACGTCGCCGACCGGGACGCGCTCGCCGCCCTGGTCGCCGTCGTCGAGGCGGAGCACGGGCCGGTCCGGACCGTGGTGCACGCCGCCGGTGCCGGCGTCCTCGGCCGCCTCAGCGACGCGGGCGCCGACGACCTCGAACGGGCCGCCGCCGCGAAGGTCGACGGCGCGGTCAACCTCGACGCGGTGTTCGACTGCGACACCGTCGACCGGTTCGTCATGTTCGCCTCCGTCGCCGGGGTGTGGGGCAGCGGCGACCACGGCGCCTACGCGGCCGCCAACGCCTGCCTCGACGCGATCGCGGCGGCGCGGCGGGCCCGCGGGCTCGCCGGTACCTCCATCGCTTGGGGCATGTGGAGCCCGGAGAGCGGCGGCATGACCCGCGACGGCGTCGGCGACTCCGCCAACTGGCACGGCATCACGCCGATGGCGCCCGGCGCCGCCCTCGACGCGTTCCACCGGGTCCTCGACCGCGACGAGACGGCGATGGTTGTCGCCGACGTCGACTGGGCACGGTTCGTGCCGCTGTTCACCGCCGCGCGCGAACGGCCGCTCATCGCCGACCTGCCCGAGGTCGCCGACCTGCCGGACCGGGCGCCGGACACCGCCGCGCACGCCGGCCGGATGGCGGGGCTCGACGGCGCCGACCGGTCCCGGGTGCTGCGTGAGCTGGTGCGCACGAGCGCAGCCACCGCCCTCGGCCACACCGACGCGAACGCCGTCGACGACACCCGCCCCTTCCGGGACCTCGGCGTCGACTCGCTCACCGCGCTCGAACTGCGCGACGCGCTGAACGCCGCCACCGGACTGCGCCTGCCGGCGACGGTCGTCTTCGACCACCCGAGCGTCAAGGCGCTCGCGGCGCACCTCGACACGGAGCTCGGCGGCGCGCCCGGCACGGCCGCCGACGCCGCCGGTCCCGCGCCGTCCGCCGACGAGCCGATCGCGATCGTCGGCATGAGCTGCCGCTTCGCCGGCGGCGTCGAGTCACCCGAGGACCTGTGGGCGCTGCTGGTCGAGGAGCGTGACGCGATCGGGCCGCTGCCCGGCGACCGCGGCTGGGACGTCGACGACCTCTTCGACCCCGACCCGGACCGGCCGGGCAAGAGTTACGTCCGCGAGGGCGGATTCCTGCGCGACGCGACCCGGTTCGACCCGCAGCTGTTCGGCATCTCGCCGCGCGAGGCGGTCGCGATGGACCCGCAGCAGCGGCTCCTGCTGGAGGTCGCCTGGGAGGCGTTCGAGGCCGCCGGGATCAACCACACGACGCTGCGGGGCACGCGGTCCGGGGTCTTCGTCGGGGCGGCCGGCGGCGACTACGGCACCCGCCTGCCGGAGGTACCCGACGGTGTCGAAGGACATCTCATCATCGGTACCGAGAGCAGCGTCGCCTCCGGCCGCATCGCGTACACGTTCGGCCTCGAAGGACCCGCCGTCACCGTCGACACGGCCTGCTCGTCCGGCATGGTCGCCCTGCACCTGGCGGCCCAGGCGCTGCGGCGCGGCGAGTGCGACCTGTCGCTGGCCGGCGGCGTCGCGGTCATGTCCTCGCCCGCGGCGTTCGTCGGGTTCAGCCGCCAGCGCGGCCTCGCCGCCGACGGCCGGTGCAAGGCGTTCTCCGACCGCGCCGACGGCATGGGCCTCGCCGAAGGGGCCGGCATGCTGGTCCTGGAGCGGCTGTCCGACGCCCGGCGGCTCGGCCACCGGGTGCTCGCGGTCGTCCGGGGCAGCGCCGTCAACCAGGACGGCGCCTCCAACGGCCTCACCGCACCCAACGGCCCCGCCCAGCAGCGGGTCATCCGCGCCGCCCTGGCCGCCGCCGGCATCGAGGCGTCCGACGTGGACGCGGTCGAGGCGCACGGCACCGGCACCGCGCTCGGCGACCCCATCGAGGCGCAGGCCCTCCTTGCCACCTACGGCCAGGACCGCGACCGTCCGCTGTGGCTCGGCTCGCTCAAGTCGAACATCGGCCACACCCAGGCCGCCGCCGGCATCGGCGGGATCATCAAGACGGTGCTCGCCATGCGCCACGGCCTGCTGCCCCGGACCCTGCACGTCGACCGGCCCTCGTCACACGTCGACTGGTCGGCGGGCGCGGTCGAACTGCTCACGTCGGCGCGGGACTGGCCCGAGCCGGGGCGCCCGCGCCGTGCGGGTGTCTCGTCGTTCGGCGTCTCCGGCACCAACGCCCACGTCATCCTCGAGGCCGGCGACGCCGAGGCGGTGCCCGTGGCGGCGGAGGAGGCCGTGGTACCGCTGCTGCTGTCCGGGCACGGTGACGCGGCGCTGCGCGCGCAGGCCGGCCGGCTCGCCGCGCACCTGGACGCCCACCCCGAGCAGCCGCTCGTGGACGTCGCCCGGTCCCTGCACACGACCCGGCCCGCCCTGAGCCACCGCGCGGCCGTCGTCGGCGCCGACCGTGCCGCCGTCCGCCGGGAGTTGCTGGATTTCGCCGCCGGCACGCCGTCCGGCGCGACCGTCACCGGCGTCACCCGGCCCGCCGGCCGGGTCGCGTTCGTCTTCCCCGGCCAGGGCTCGCAGTGGGCCGGCATGGGCGTCGAGCTGCTCGACGCCGAGCCGGTGTTCCGGGAGCGGATCGAGGCGTGCGAGGCGGCCCTGGCGCCGTTTGTGGACTGGTCGCTGACCGGGGTCCTGCGTGGCGCCGGCGGGGCGCCCGGACTCGACCGGGTCGACGTGGTGCAGCCCGTGCTGTGGGCGGTGATGGTGTCGCTCGCCGAGCTGTGGCGGTCGTACGGCGTCGAGCCCGACGTCGTCGTCGGCCACTCCCAGGGCGAGATCGCCGCCGCGTGCGTCGCCGGCGTGCTCAGCCTCGACGACGCCGCGCGGGTGGTGGCGCTGCGCAGCCAGGCGCTGTCGGTGCTCGCCGGGCGCGGCGGCATGCTGTCCGTGGCCCTGTCGCAGGAGCGCGCCGCCGAGCGGCTCGAACCGTGGGCCGGGCGGCTCGGCGTCGCCGCCGTCAACGGCGTCGCCTCCGTGGTCGTCTCCGGCGACGTCGACGCCCTCGACGAACTGGCCGCGGCCTGCTCCGCCGACGGGATCCGCGCCCGCCGCGTCGAGGTGGACTACGCCTCCCACTGCGTGCACGTCGAGGAGATCCACGACGTGCTGCTGGAGCTGCTCGCCCCGGTCGAGCCGCGCCCGGCCACCGTGGAGTTCCGCTCCACCGTCGGCACCACGACCGACGACATCGAGCTCGGCGGCGCCGAGTACTGGTACCGCAACCTGCGCCACAGCGTGCAGTTCGCGCCCGCGGTGGCCGCGCTGTCCGAGGCCGGCGTCGGCACCTTCGTCGAGGTCAGCGCCCATCCGGTGGTGACACCCGGCATCCTGGAGACGCTCGACGGCACCGACGCGGTGGCCGGCGGCACGCTGCGCCGCGACGACGGCGGGCGCACCCGCTGGCTCGCCGCCCTGGCCGGGCCGCACTGCACCGGAACGGCGGTCGACTGGGGGCGCGTCGTCGGCACCGGCCGGATCGTCGACCTGCCGACCTATCCGTTCCAGCGGCAGCGGTACTGGCTCGACCCCGCACCCGCCGCCGTGGCCGCCGACCCCGTCGACGCGAAGTTCTGGCGGCTCGTCGAACAGCAGGACCTGCGGGAACTGGCCGCGACCCTCGCGGTCGAGCCGGCCGCCGTCGAAGGGCTGCTCCCCGCGCTGTCCACCTGGCGGCAGGCGGAGCGCCGGCGCGGCGAGCTCGACTCGTGGCGGTACCGGGTCCGCTGGCAGCCGCTCGTCACCGGGCCGGCCGTCCACACCGGACGGTGGCTCGCCGTGGTGCCCGCCGCAGGCCCGGCCGGCGGCTGGACCGAGCAGGTCGTCGCCCGGCTCGCGGCGGCCGGTGTCCGGCTCGACGTGGTCGCCGTCCCGGCCGACGCGGACCGGGCGGCCACGGCAGGGCACCTGCGTGCCGCGCTCGACGGCCCCGAGTCCCCCGACCGCGTGCTGTCGCTGCTCGCGGTCGACGAGCAGCCGATCCGCCCCGGCTCGGCGCTGCCCGCCGGGCTCGCCGCGACGATCGTCCTGATCCAGGCACTCGGCGACGTGGGCTGCACGGCGCCGCTGTGGTGCGCCACCCGCGGCGCGGTGTCGGTCGGCGACGGCGATCCGCTCACGGCGCCGCTCCAGGCGATGACCTGGGGGCTGGGCCGCATCGCCGCGCTGGAGCACCCGGACCGGTGGGGCGGCCTGGTCGACCTGCCGGGGGACGTCACGGCGAGTACCGCCGAACAGCTCGCCGCCGTCGTCGGCGGCACCGGCGGCGAGGACCAGGTCGCCGTCCGGGGCTCGGGCGCCTACGGCCGCCGGTTCACCCGGGTCGGCACCGCACCCGGGGCCCGCGAGCGCTGGCGGCCCGACGGCACCGTCCTCGTCACCGGCGGCACCGGCGGCATCGCCGCACACCTCGCGCGCCGCCTCGCCGCCGAAGGCGCACCGCACCTCCTGCTCGCCAGCCGGCGCGGCCCCGCCGCTCCCGGCGCCGCCGACCTGGTCCGGGAACTGGCCGAGGCGGGCTGCGCGGTGACCGTCGCGGCGGTCGACGTCACCGACCGGGACGCGCTCGCCGCGGTCCTGGCCGCCATCCCCGCCGACCGCCCGCTGCGGGCGGTGTTCCACGCGGCGGCGGTCCTCGACGACGGCGTCGTCGACGGGCTCGACACCGCCCGCGCCGCCGCGGTCGCGGCGCCGAAGGCCGACGCCGCACTGCACCTCCACGAACTCACCCGCGACCTCGACCTGACCGCGTTCGTGCTGTTCTCGTCGCTCGGCGGCGTGCTCGGCGGCCCCGGCCAGGGCAGCTACGCCGCCGCGAACAGCTTCCTCGACGCGCTCGCCCGGCAGCGGCGCGACGCCGGCCTGCCGGCCACCGCCGTCGCCTGGGGCGTGTGGGCCGGCGGCGGCCTCGCCGACGGCGAGGTGGGGGAGCGGGCCCGCCGCCAGGGCATGCTGCCGATGGCCCCGGACCGCGCCCTCGACCTGCTGTTCCGCGGCCTCGACGACGGGGACACGAACCTCGCCGTCGCCTCCGTCGACTGGGCCCGCTACGCACCGTCGTTCACCGCGTCCCGGCCCAGCCCGGCACTGCGCGACCTGCCCGAGGCCGTTGTGGAAGCGGAGAGCGAGCCGGCCGTGCCGCTGGCCCGCGAACTCGCCGCGCTCGCCCCCGCCGAGCGGGAGACCCGGGTGCTGCGGCTCGTCCGGCACACCGCGGCCGCCGTGCTCGGCTTCCCCGGCCCGGACGCGGTCGACGCCGGCCGCGCGTTCCGCGAGATCGGCTTCGACTCGCTCACCGCCGTCGAACTGCGCAACCGGCTCGGCGCCGCGACCGGCCTGCGGCTGCCCGTGACGCTGGTCTTCGACCACCCGACCGCGACCACACTGACCCGGCACCTGCTCGCCGAACTCGGCGGCGCGGACCCCGCGCCGGCGCCGGTCGAGCCGGGCCCGCCGCCGGTCGACGCCGACGACCCGGTCGCGATCGTCGCGATGAGCTGCCGCCTGCCCGGCGGCGTCCGCAGCCCCGAGGACCTGTGGCGGCTGCTCGCCGACGAGGTCGACGCGGTCGGCCCGTTCCCCACGGACCGCGGCTGGGACCTCGACCGGCTCTACGACCCCGACCCGGAACGGTCCGGCACCTTCTACACCCGCGAGGGCGGCTTCCTGTACGACGCCGCCGACTTCGACTCCGCGTTCTTCGGCATCTCCCCGCGTGAGGCCATGGCCATGGACCCCCAGCAGCGGCTGCTGCTGGAGACGGCCTGGGAGGCGTTCGAGCGGGCCGGGATCGACCCGGCCACGGCGCGGGGCAGCCGCACCGGCGTGTTCGTCGGCTCCAACTACCACGACTACGTCTGCCGCCTCCACGACGCCCCGGAGGGCTTCGAGGGCCAGCTCGCCCTCGGCAGCGCCGGCAGCGTGGCGTCGGGCCGGATCGCGTACCTGTTCGGGCTCGAAGGACCGGCGCTGACCGTCGACACCGCCTGCTCGTCGTCGCTCGTGGCGCTGCACCTCGCGATCCAGTCGCTGCAGCGCGGCGACTGCACGCTCGCGCTCGCCGGGGGTGTCACGGTCATCTCCTCGACCGACACGTTCGTCGAGTTCAGCCGGCAGCGGGCCCTCGCGCCCGACGGGCGGTGCAAGGCGTTCTCCGACTCCGCCGACGGCGCCGGCTGGTCCGAGGGCGTGGCGCTGCTGCTCGTCGAACGGCTCTCCGACGCCCGTCGCAACGGTCACCCGGTCCTGGCCGTGGTGAGGGGCAGTGCGGTCAATCAGGACGGTGCGTCCAACGGGCTGACGGCCCCGAACGGTCCGTCGCAGCAGCGGGTGATCCGGGCGGCGCTGGCCGCGGCGGGTGTCGCGGCCTCCGAGGTGGACGTGGTCGAGGCGCACGGCACCGGCACCGCGCTGGGTGACCCGATCGAGGCGCAGGCCCTCCTCGCCACCTACGGGCAGGACCGGTCGCCGGATCACCCCCTGTGGCTCGGCTCGCTGAAGTCGAACCTGGGCCACACGCAGGCGGCCTCCGGTGCCGCGGGCGTGATGAAGATGGTGCTCGCGATGCGCGAGGGTGTGCTGCCGCGGACACTGCACGTCACCGCCCCGTCGTCGCACGTCGACTGGTCGGCCGGTGCCGTGGAACTGCTCACCTCGGCCCGTGGCTGGCGGTCCGCGGGGCGTCCGCGGCGGGCGGGTGTGTCCTCCTTCGGCATCTCGGGCACAAACGCGCACGTGATCCTCGAAGAGGCCCCGGCGCCTGCTGCGGCGGAGCCGCCGGCGCGGGCGGTGCTGCCGGAGGTGCCGTGGCCGGTGTCCGCCCGCAGCGCGGCGGCGCTGGACGCGCAGGTCGAACGGCTGCGCACGGTCGTGGGTGACCCGGCGGACGTCGGGTTCTCCCTGGCCACGACCCGCACGCAGTTCGATCACCGGGCGGTGCTGCTCGGTAACACGGTGGTGCGCGGTCAGGTCCGTGACGGCAGGAACGCGATGTTGTTCACGGGTCAGGGTGCGCAGTGGTCGGGGATGGGCCGGGGTCTGTATGAGGCGTTCCCGGCCTTCGCCGCAGCCTTCGACGCGGTCTGCGCTCATATCGAGGGCTTGCGGGATGTTGAAGGTCCGGTGTTGGACGAGACGCGGTGGACCCAGCCGGCGTTGTTCGCGTTTGAGGTGGCCGCTTACCGGTTGCTGGAGTCGTGGGGTCTCGCACCTGATTTTCTGCTGGGGCATTCGATCGGTGAGTTGGCTGCGGCGCATGTGGCTGGGGTGTGGGATCTTGAGGGTGCGTGCCGGATTGTGGAGGCTCGTGGCCGGTTGATGCAGGCGTTGCCGTCGGGTGGCGCGATGATCGCGGTGCAGGCTTCTGAAGAGGCCGTGCGGGCTGTCCTGGTTGATGGTGTGTCGATTGCTGCGGTGAACGGTCCGGATGCGGTGGTGCTGTCCGGTGATGAGGATGCTGTTGCGGCGGTTGCCGCGTCGTTGAACGTGAAGTCCAAGCGGTTGCGGGTCTCGCACGCGTTCCATTCCCACCGGATGGACGGGATGTTGGCGGAGTTCCGGGCGGTGGTCGCGTCCGTTCCCGCGTATGAGCCGGTCATTGCGGTGGTGCCGACCAGCGATGGGGATTTCACGGATCCGGATTATTGGGTGCGGCAGGTGCGGGGGACTGTGCGGTTCGCCGACGGTGTGGCGACGCTGCGGGCTTCCGGTGTGTCCCGGTTCCTGGAGGTCGGACCCGACGGGGTGCTCTCCGCCCTGGTCGACGACGGGATCCCGGTGGCGCGTAAGGGCCGCGACGAGGTGACCACGTTCCTGACGGCCGTGGCCAGGGCACATGTGAGCGGCTGGTCGCCGGACTGGGGCAAGGTGTTCGGCAAGGCGGCCGTCGTGGAGCTGCCGACGTATGCCTTCCAGCGGCAGCGGTACTGGCTCGACGCCCCGCACGGCACCACCGACCCCGCCGGTCTCGGCCTGGCCGCCGTCGACCACCCGCTGCTCGGCGCCGGAGTGCCGCTCGCCGGGACCGACGGCTACCTGTTCACCAACCGGCTGTCGATCGCCGACCAGCCCTGGCTCGCCGACCACCGGGTGATGGACACGGTGCTCCTGCCCGGCACGGCGCTCGTCGAGCTCGCGCTGTGCGCCGGCGAGGCCGTCGGCTGCGAACGGCTCGACGAGCTGACCCTGCAGGCCCCGTTGGTGCTGCCCGAGGCCGGGGCGGTCCAGCTCCAGCTGACCGTCGGCGCCGCCGACGAGTTCGGCACCCGCACGTTCCAGATCCACACACGCGGCGCCGGCGCGGCCGACGAGACCTGGACCACCCACGCGACTGGACGGCTCGCCGCGGGCCGGTCCTGGGACGCGCCCGACCTCACCGCATGGCCGCCGGCGGGCGCGCAGCCGGTGCCGACCGACGGCATGTACGAGCGGCTCGCCGCGGCCGGTTTCGCCTACGGGCCGGCGTTCCAGGGGCTACGGCGGGTCTGGCGGCTCGGCGACGCGGTCTACGCCGAGGTGGCGCTCGGCCCCGGCGAGCAGCCGTCCGCGGCCCGGTACCTGCTCCACCCGGCCCTGCTCGACGCCGCGCTGCACACGCTCGCGTTCGCCGACGGGCTCGCCGGGCGCGGGGTGCTGCCGTTCTCGTTCGAGGGCGTGACGCTGGACGCCACCGGCGCCGCCGCGCTGCGGGTCCGGCTCGTGGCCACCGGGCCGGAGAGCGTCACGGTCGACCTCGCCGACCACACCGGCCGGCCGCTCGCGGCCATCGGGTCGCTCGTGCTGCGGCCCATCACCGCCGACCAGATCAAGGCGGCCCGCTCGCCGTACCACGACTCGCTGTTCCGGGTCGACATGGTGATGGCGCCGGTCTCCCCGGCACCCGCCCAGGCCCGCCAGCGCTGGGCCGTGCTCGGCAACCACAGCGTGAAGCTGCTCAAGGCCCTCGGCACGACCGGCGCGGCCGTCGAGGCCTACCCGGACCTGGCCGCGCTCAGCGAGGCGGTGCGGGCGGGTGCGGCGGTGCCGGACCGGGTCGTCGTGTCGTGCGCGGAGCGGCCCGAGGGCGACGGCATGTCCGCCCGCGTGCGCAGCGCCACGTACTGGGCGCTCGACCTCGTCCAGTCCTGGCTCGCCGACGACCGCTTCGAGGGCTCCCGGCTGGTCTTCGTGACGTACAGCACCGGCGGCGACACCGTCGACGACCTCGCGTGGGCGCCGGTATGGGGCCTGGTCCGCTCGGCGCTGACCGAGAACCCGGACCGGTTCGTCCTCGTCGACCTCGACGACCGCGACGTGTCCTACGCCGCGCTGCCGGCCGCGCTGCTGTGCGGGGAGGGCAACGTCGCCGTCCGGGTGGGCGCGGTGCACGTGCCACGGCTCGCGCGGGTCGCCGTCACCCCGGGTGCGAAGCCCTCGGCGACCTGGGATCCCTCGGGCACGGTACTGGTGACCGGCGGCACCGGCGACCTCGGCGGGCTCATCGCACGTCACCTCGTCGCCGAGCACGGCGTGCGGCACCTGGTGCTCACCAGCCGGCGGGGTCTCGCCGCCGACGGCGCCGCCGAACTCCGGCGGGACCTGGTCGCCGCGGGCGCGGACGTCACGGTCGCCGAGTGCGACGTCGCCGACCGGGCCGCGCTCGCGGCACTGCTGGCCGGCATCCCCGCCGACCGCCCGCTCACCGGTGTCGTCCACGCGGCCGGCGTCGTCGACGACGGCGTGGTCTCGACGCTGACCCGGGAACAGGTCGACGCCGTCCTGCGGCCCAAGGTCGACGCGGCGCTGAACCTCGACGAACTGACCCGCGACCTGCCGCTGTCCGCGTTCGTGCTGTTCTCGTCGATGGCCGGCACCTTCGGCGGTACCGGACAGGCGAACTACGCGGCCGCGAACACGTTCCTCGACGCGCTCGCCCACCAGCGCCGGGCGGCCGGTCGCCCGGCCCTGTCGCTGGCGTGGGGCCTGTGGGAGCAGGGCAGCGGGATGACCGCCAAGCTCGGCGAGGGCGACCTGCGGCGCATGGCCCGGGGCGGGCTGGCACCGCTGTCACACGCCGAGGGGCTCGCCCTGTTCGACGTCGCCTGCGTCGTCGACGAGACGGTCCTGGTGCCGGCGCGGCTCGTCGTCGACTCGATCCGGGCGGCGGCCGGCACCGAGGCGGTTCCGGCGATCATGCGCGGGCTCGTCGGCCGGCCGGCCCGGCACGCCGTCACCGCCGCCCCGCCCGGCGCCGACGGCCCGCAGGAGACGCTGGAGTCCCGGCTCGCCCGGCTCAGCACCGCCGAGCGGCAGCGGACCGTCCTCGACCTCGTGCGCGCCGAGGCCGCCGTGGTGCTCGGCTACCCCGGCCCGGACGCGGTCGAGGCCGAGCGCGGCTTCCTGGAGCTCGGCTTCGACTCGCTCACCGCGCTGGAGCTGCGCAACCGGCTCGGCGCCGCGACCGGGCTGCGGCTGCCGGCGACCCTGCTGTTCGACTACCCGACGCCGGACGCGATGGCCATGCACCTGCTCGGCCAGCTCGTCCCCGACGACGCCGGCGCCGCGCTCGCGGTGCTCGACGAACTCGAGGCGGCCCTCGCCGGCGCCGCCGACCACGACACCCGTGACCGCGTCACGGCCCGGCTGCAGCACCTGTTGGCGACGCTCACCGACCGGCAGCCGGCGCACGCCGCGGCCGTCGCCGAGCGGCTCGACACGGCCAGCGACGACGACCTGTTCGCGTTCATCGACAACGACCTCGGCCTGTCGTAGCGCCGGCTCACCCGCTTCCAGAAAGGCACCGATCACCGATGAACGAAGACAAGCTGCGCGAGTACCTCAAGCGCGTCACGGTTGATCTGCACCGGACCCGGGAGCGTCTCAGCGAGGTCGAGCAGCAGGACCGCGAGCCGATCGCGATCGTCGCGATGAGCTGCCGCTTCCCGGGCGGGGTACGCACGCCTGAAGACCTGTGGCGGCTGCTCGCCGAAGGGCGTGACGCGGTCGGCCCGTTCCCGGACAACCGCGGCTGGGACCTCGAGCACCTGTTCCACCCCGACCCCGACCACCGGGGCACCTCCTACGGCCGCGAGGGCGGCTTCCTCTACGACGCCGACCGGTTCGACCCGGCGCCGTTCGGGATCTCGCCACGCGAGGCGCTCGGCATGGATCCGCAGCAGCGGCTGCTGCTGGAGGTGGCGTGGGAGGCGTTCGAGCGGGCCGGCATCGACGCCACCACCCTGCGGGGCAGCCGCACCGGCGTGTTCGTCGGCATCATGTACAACGACTACGGCGCACGCCTGCGCGAGATCCCGGAAGGGATGGAGGGCTACGTCGGCAACGGCAGCTCGCCGAGCATCGCCTCCGGCCGGATCGCCTACACCTTCGGCCTCGAAGGGCCCGCGGTCACGGTCGACACCGCCTGCTCGTCGTCGCTGGTGGCGCTGCACCTGGCGGCGACGGCGCTGCGCCGCGGCGAGTGCACCCTGGCGCTCGCGGGCGGCGCCACCGTCATGTCGACGCCGAACACGTTCATCGGCTTCAGCCGCCAGCGGGGCCTCGCCGCCGACGGGCGGTGCAAGTCGTTCTCCGACACCGCCGACGGCACCGGCTGGGGCGAGGGCGTCGGCCTGCTGCTCGTCGAGCGGCTGTCGGACGCACAGCGGCTCGGTCACCGCATCCTCGGTGTCCTGCGCGGCTCCGCCGTCAACCAGGACGGCGCCTCCAGCGGCCTCACCGCGCCGAACGGCCCGTCGCAGCGGCGCGTCATCACCGCGGCCCTCGCCGCCGCCGGCCTCACCGCCGGTGACGTCGACGCGGTCGAGGCGCACGGCACCGGCACGACCCTCGGCGACCCGATCGAGGCACAGGCGCTGCTCGCCACATACGGGCAAGGCCGCGACCGTCCCCTGTGGCTCGGCTCGGTGAAGTCGAACCTCGCACACACCCAGGCCGCCGCCGGCGTCGCCGGCATCATGAAGATGCTCCTGGCCATGCGGCACGGGTGGCTGCCCCGCACGCTGCACGTCCCGGCGCCGTCGTCGCACGTGGACTGGACCGCCGGCGCCGTCGAGCTGCTCACCGACGCGCAGCCGTGGCCGGCGTCCGACCGGCCGCGCCGCGCCGGCGTCTCGTCCTTCGGCGTCTCCGGTACCAACGCCCACGTCATCGTCGAGGAGCCGCCCCGGCCCGCGGAGACCGCCCCGCCCGCGGAGGAGCCGTGGGCGCCGCCCGTGCTGCCGCTGGTGCTGTCCGGCCGAACCGCGGCGGCGGTACCGGCACAGGCGGCCCGGCTACGCGACGCGCTCGACGGTGAACTCGCGGACGTCGCGTTCTCCCTCACCGCCGCGCGGTCCACCCTGGAGCACCGCGCCGTTGTCCTCGGCGCCGACCGCACGACGCTGCTGGCCGGCCTCGACGCGCTCGCCGCCGGCACCGCCGCACCTGGTGTCGTGCGGGGCAACACGGTGCCCGGCAAGTCCGCGATGTTGTTCACGGGTCAGGGTGCGCAGTGGTCGGGGATGGGCCGGGGGTTGTATGAGGTGTTCCCGGTGTTCGCGGCGGCGTATGACGCGGTCTGTGCTCATATTGAGGGCTTGCGGGATGTTGACGGTTCGGTGTTGGACGAGACGCGGTGGACGCAGCCGGCGTTGTTCGCGTTTGAGGTGGCCGCTTACCGGCTCCTCGAATCGTGGGGCCTGAGGCCGGACTTTCTGCTGGGCCATTCGATCGGTGAGTTGGCGGCGGCGCATGTGGCGGGTGTGTGGGATCTTGAAGGTGCGTGTCGGATTGTGGAGGCTCGTGGCCGTTTGATGCAGGCGTTGCCGTCGGGTGGCGCGATGATCGCGGTGCAGGCTTCCGAAGAAGCCGTGCGGGCCGTCCTGGTTGATGGTGTGTCGATTGCTGCGGTGAACGGTCCGGATGCGGTGGTGCTGTCCGGTGATGCGGATGCCGTCGAGGCGGTGGCCGCGTCCTTGAGCGTGAAGTCCAAGCGGTTGCGGGTCTCGCACGCGTTCCACTCCCACCGCATGGACGGCATGTTGGAGGAGTTCCGGGCGGTGGTCGCGTCCGTTCCCGCGTATGAGCCGGTCATTGCGGTGGTGCCGGCTGCTGATGGGGATTTCACGGATCCGGATTATTGGGTGCGGCAGGTGCGGGGGACCGTGCGGTTCGCCGACGGTGTGGCGACGCTGCGGGCTTCCGGTGTGTCTCGGTTCCTGGAGGTCGGACCCGACGGGGTGCTGTCGGCTCTGGTCGAGGACGGGATCCCGGTGGCGCGTAAGGGCCGCGACGAGGTGACCACGTTCCTGACGGCCGTGGCCAGGGCGCACGTGAGCGGGTGGTCGCCGGACTGGCGGCGCCTGTTCTCCGGCCGGCGGCTCGTCGACCTGCCCACGTACGCCTTCCAGCGGGAACGGTTCTGGCTCGACGACCCGGCCGGTCGCGGCGACGCGACCGCCGTCGGGCTGCGCACCGTGGACCACCCGCTGCTCGGCGCCGCACTCGGCCTGGCCGAGGGGGACGGCTTCGTCTTCACCAGCCGACTCTCGCTGCGTGACCAGCCCTGGCTGGCGGACCACGTGGTGCTGGGCGTACCGCTGCTGCCCGCGACCGCGTTCGCCGACCTGGCCCTGCGCGCGGCCGAGACGCTCGGCCACGACGGCCTCGACGAACTCGTCGTGGAGGCCCCGCTGACACTGCCTGATCCGGGCGCCGTGGACCTTCAGGTGGCCGTCGGCGCGCCGGACGGCACCGGCGGCAGGCCGTTCACCGTCCACTCGCGCGCGGAGGCGGACGACGGGCCGTGGACCCGCCACGCCACCGGGCGCCTCGGCGCCGGACCCGGCGGGGCGGCCGCCGACCTGTCCGCATGGCCGCCGCCCGGCGCGACGCCGGTGCCCGCCGACACGCTCTACGCCGAACTGCACGACGCCGGCCTCACCTACGGCCCGGTCTTCCAGGGCGTCCGGGCCGTCTGGCGGCGCGGCGCCGAGGTGTTCGCCGAGCTCGACCTGCCGGAGCCGGGCCGCGCCGACGTGTCCCGGTTCGGGCTGCACCCCGCCCTCCTCGACGCGGCGCTGCACACCCTGCGCTACGCCGACGCCGGCGACGGGACGCTGCTGCCCTTCGCGTTCCGTGGGATCCGGTTGTACGCCGCGGGCGCCGTCACCCTGCGGGCCCGCGTCACCCTCCGCGCCGCCACCACCGTTGCCGTCGACCTCGCCGACGAGACCGGCCGGCCCGTCGCCACCGTCGACACGCTCGACCTGCGGCCGGTGACCGCCGGGCAGCTCGGCCCCGCCCGCGACGCGCTGTTCCGTGTCGACCTCGTCCCTGTCACGTCCGGCACCACGGACGCCGGCCAGCTGCCGGTCGCCGCCGGTCAGCCCGGTGACACCCATGCCGACCTGGTCGCGCTGCGCACGTCCCTCGACGCCGGTGCACCGCCACCCGACCGGGTCCTCGCCGCCCTGGGCACGAGTGACGTGCACGCCGCGACCGGCTGGGCGCTGACGCTCGTCCAGGAATGGCTCGCCGAGCCCCGCCTGTCCGGCGCCGTCCTGGTCTTCACGCTCCCCGGCGACGGCCCGGCCGCTGCCGCGGTCGACGGCCTGGTGCGGTCGGCCCAGGCCGAGCACCCCGGCCGGTTCGCCGTCATCTCCGGCGTCCCCGCGGCCACCGCGGGCGGTGCCGCTCTCGTTCGGGCCCTGACGAGCGGCGAGCCGGTCACCGTCCTCGACGGCGACACGGTCCTCGCCCCGCGGCTCGCCCGGGCCGCGACGCCCGCCACCGGCGCGCCGGTCGCCGAGTGGAGCGCCGACGGCACCGTCCTCATCACCGGCGGCCTCGGCGGCCTCGGCGCGCGGATCGCCCGGCACCTCGTCACCGGGCACGGCGTGCGACGCCTCGTCCTGACCGGCCGGCGCGGCCCGGCAACCGACGGCGCCGCCGCGCTGCGCGACGAGCTCACCGCCCTCGGCGCCGCCGTGACCGTCGCCGCCTGCGACGTCACCGACCGGGCCGCACTCGCCGCGCTCATCGCCGAGCACCGGCCCCGCGGCGTCGTCCACACCGCCGGCGTCGTCGACGACGGCACCGTCACCGACCTCACCCCGGACCGGATCGGCGCGGTCCTGCGCCCCAAGGTCGACGGCGCGCTGCACCTGCACGACCTCACCCGCGACCTCGACCTCACCGCGTTTGTCCTGTTCTCCTCCCTGGCCGGCACCGTCGGCGCCGCCGGGCAGGCCGGCTACGCCGCCGCCAACAGCGCGCTCGACGCCATCGCCCGGCAACGCCACGCCGCGGGGCTGCCGGCGCTGTCCCTCGCCTGGGGGCTGTGGGAGGAGCGCAGCGGCATCACCGCCGGCCTCGCCGACGCCGACCGGGACCGTATGGCCCGCCACGGCGTCACCCCGCTGCCGACCGCCGACGCGCTCGCCCTGTTCGACGCCGCCTGCGCCGGATCGGCGCCGGTGCTCGTGCCGGCCCGGCTGCGCCTCGACGCGCTGCGTGACACCGGCACCGTCCCGGCCGTGCTGCGCGGCCTCGCCGGCACCACCGGCGGGCGCGGCGGTCGCACCCGACGTGAGGACGGCCTGGCCGACCGGCTGCGGCGACTGCCGGAGTCCGACCGCCTCCCGGCGCTGCTCCAGGTCGTGCGCCAGGAGGCCGCCGCCGTCCTCGGCCACGCCACCGCCAAGGACGTCGACCCGCACCGCGGCTTCCTCGAGTCCGGCTTCGACTCCCTCACCGCGCTGGAACTGCGCAACCGGCTCGCCGCCGCCACCGGCCTGGTCCTGCCCGCCACGGTCATCTTCGACCACCCGGCCCCCGACGCCATGGCCCGGCACCTGCTCGCCGAACTGCGTCTCGCCACCGCCCCGGCGATGACCGTCACACCGGTCGCGGCCACCGACGAGCCCGTCGCCATCGTCGCGATGAGCTGCCGTTACCCGGGCGGCGTACGGTCACCGGAGGATCTCTGGCGGCTCCTCGCCGACGGTACCGACGCGATCGGGCCGTTCCCCGGCGATCGCGGGTGGGACGTCGACCGGCTCTACCACCCGGACCCCGACCACCGCGGCACCAGCTACGCCCGCGAGGGCGGCTTCCTCTACGACGCCGCCGACTTCGACGCCGACCTCTTCGGCATCTCGCCCCGCGAAGCCCTCGCCACCGACCCGCAGCAGCGGCTGCTGCTGGAGTCGTCGTGGGAGCTGCTCGAACGGGCCGGCCTCGATCCGGCCGCGCTGCGCGGCAGCCCGACCGGCGTGTTCGTCGGGCTGATGTACAACGACTACGCCTCCCGGCTGCACGAGGTGCCCGACGGGCTCGAAGGCCACGTCGGCAACGGCTCGGCACCGAGTGTCGCCTCCGGTCGCGTCGCGTACTCGTTCGGCTTCGAAGGACCCGCCGTCACCGTCGACACCGCATGCTCCTCGTCGCTGGTGGCGCTGCACCTGGCGGCACAGGCGCTGCGGCGCGGGGAGTGCTCCCTCGCCGTCGCCGGCGGCGTGACGGTCATGTCGACCCCGGGCACCTTCATCGGCTTCAGCCGGCAGCGGGGCCTGGCCGTCGACGGGCGGTGCAAGGCGTTCTCCGACGATGCGGACGGCACCGGCTGGGGTGAGGGTGTCGGTCTGCTGTTGCTGGAGCGGTTGTCGGACGCGCGGCGCAACGGTCACCCGGTCCTGGCCGTGGTGAAGGGCAGCGCCGTCAACCAGGACGGTGCGTCCAGCAGTCTCACCGCCCCGAACGGTCCGTCGCAGCAACGGGTGATCCGGGCCGCGCTCGCCGCGGCGGGTGTCGCGGCCTCCGAGGTGGACGCGGTCGAGGCGCACGGCACCGGCACCGCGCTCGGCGACCCGATCGAGGCCCAGGCTCTCCTGGCGACCTACGGCCAGGGCCGGGATCGTCCCTTGTGGCTGGGCTCGGTCAAGTCGAACCTCGGCCACACCCAGGCCGCCTCCGGCGTGGCCGGGGTCATCAAGATGGTCCAGGCGATGCGTCATGGCGTGCTGCCCCGCACGCTGCACGTCTCCGCGCCGTCGTCGCACGTGGACTGGTCGGCGGGCGCCGTCGAGCTGCTCACCTCCGCGCGCGACTGGCCGGCCGTCGAGCGCCCACGCCGTGCGGGGGTGTCGTCGTTCGGCATCTCGGGCACAAACGCACACGTGGTCCTGGAGCAGGCTCCCGCGGTCGAGCCTGTTCCGGTGGATCGGGCGGTGTTGCCGGTGGTGCCGTGGCCGGTGTCGGCTCGGGGCGCGGCGGCGTTGGACGCGCAGGTGGACCGGCTGCGCGTGGTTGTGGGTGACCCGGCGGATGTCGGGTTCTCCCTGGCCACGACCCGCACGCAGTTCGATCACCGGGCGGTGCTGCTCGGTTCGTCGGTGGTGCGGGGTCGGGTCCGTGACGGCAGGAATGCGATGTTGTTCACGGGGCAGGGTGCGCAGTGGTCGGGGATGGGCCGGGGCCTGTATGAGGTGTTCCCGGTGTTCGCGGCGGCGTATGACGCGGTCTGCTCTCTTGTGGAAGGCCTGTGCGACGTCGACGGCCCGGTGTTGGACGAGACGCGGTGGACGCAGCCGGCGTTGTTCGCGTTTGAGGTGGCCGCTTACCGGCTCCTCGAATCGTGGGGCCTGAGGCCGGACTTTCTGCTGGGCCATTCGATCGGTGAGCTGGCGGCGGCGCATGTGGCGGGTGTTTGGGATCTTGAAGGCGCGTGCCGGATTGTGGAGGCTCGTGGCCGTTTGATGCAGGCGTTGCCGTCGGGTGGCGCGATGATCGCGGTGCAGGCTTCCGAAGAAGCCGTGCGGGCCGTCCTGGTTGATGGTGTGTCGATTGCTGCGGTGAACGGTCCGGATGCGGTGGTGCTGTCCGGTGATGCGGATGCCGTCGAGGCGGTGGCCGCGTCGTTGAACGTGAAGTCCAAGCGGTTGCGGGTGTCGCATGCGTTCCACTCCGCACGTATGGACGGGATGTTGGCGGAGTTCCGGGCGGTGGTGGCGGCGGTCCCGGTGCGTGAGCCGGTCATTGCGGTGGTGCCGGCTGCTGATGGGGATTTCACGGATCCGGATTATTGGGTGCGGCAGGTGCGGGGGACCGTGCGGTTCGCTGACGGTGTGGCGGTGCTGCGGGCTTCCGGTGTGTCCCGGTTCCTGGAGGTCGGACCTGACGGGGTGCTGTCGGCCCTGGTCGAGGACGGGATCCCGGTGGCGCGTAAGGGCCGCGATGAGGTGACCACGTTCCTGACGGCCGTGGCCAGGGCGCACGTGAGCGGGTGGTCGCCGGACTGGACGCGGGTGTTCGGTAACGCGGCCGTCGTGGAGCTGCCGACGTACCCGTTCCAGCGGCAGCGGTACTGGCTCGACGCCGGCGAACCGCGCACCGATGCCGAGTTCTGGGCCGCGATCGAAGCGCAGGCCGTGCCCGGCCTCGACGCTGCGGCGGTGGAGGCGTTGACGGCCTGGCGGCAACAGCGGCAGGCGGTCTCCACGGTGGACGGCTGGCTGTACCGGGAGGTATGGAAGCCACTGACACCGTCCGCAGGACCGTCCGGCCGGTGGGTCGTGGTCGGCGCGGACGCGGGTCCGATCGCCGAGGCGCTGGCTGCGACGGGTGCCGAGCCGGTGGTGGTGCCGTCGTTGAGCCAGGCCGGGCCGGGCGAGGTCGCGGGTGTCGTGGCGCTGGTGGACGACGCGGTCGCGGCGCTGGCGGCGGTGCAGGCCGGCATCCCGGCGCCGCTGTGGTGTGTCACGCGGGGCGGCACCGCCGATGACGTGTGGGGCCTCGGGCGGGTCGCGGCCCTGGAGCACCCGGACCGATGGGGTGGTCTGGTCGACCTGCCGGCCGAGCCGTCCGCTGCGGACCTTGCCGCGTTGTGCGGCGTGCTCGGCGGGGTGGAGGACCAGGTCTCGATCCGCGGCGGGAAGGCGTCGGGGCGCAGGCTGGCCCGCGCCACCGCTGCCGGGCCGTTGTGGGAGCCACGCGGCACGGTCCTGGTCACGGGTGGCACCGGCGCCCTGGGCGGGCACGTCGCCCGGTGGCTCCTCGCCTCGGGTGCCGATCGGGTGGTGCTGGCAGGCCGCCGGGGTGGCGCATCGGACGACGAGCGGGTGTCGTACGCCGCGTGTGACCTCGCCGACCGGCAGGCGGTCCAGGCACTGGTGGCGGAGGCGGCACCGGCGTCCGTGGTCCACGTCGCGGGGGTCGTTGATGACGGTGTCATCGACGGGCTCACCCCGGAGCGGATGGCGGCGGTCGCGGCGGCGAAGGTTGACGGCGCCCGCTATCTGGATGAGGCGACTCGTGGTCTGCGGCTGGACGCGTTTGTGCTGTTTTCGTCGTTTGCCGGTGCGGTGGGCTCGGCGGGGCAGGGTAACTATGCTGCCGCGAACGCCGCGTTGGATGGGGTCGCGCGGCGGCGTCGCGCGGCCGGGCTGCCGGCGGTATCGATCGCGTGGGGGCCGTGGGCCGGTGACGGGATGGCCGCCGAGGCGGGGGTCGCCGACCGGCAGCGCCGCGGCGGGGTGACGCCGATGCCGCCCGACCTGGCGGTCGCCGCGCTCGCCCGGCTCGCCATGGGTGCCGAACCGAACCCTGTCGTCGCCGACGTCGACTGGGAACGGTTCGGACCCGCGTTCGCGGCCAACCGGCCCGCGCCGCTCGTCGAGGACCTGGTCCCCGGCCGGCTCCGGCTGCCGGGCAGCGCCGCCGGGCAGTTCGGGGCGTTGCCGCCGGACGAGCTCGCGGCCCGCCTGCGTGACCTCGTGCGCGAGCAGGCGGCCGCCGTGCTCGGGCACGCCGACCCGGGGGTGATCCGGCCGGACCGCGCGTTCCGCGACCTCGGCTTCGACTCATTGACGGCGGTCGAGTTCCGCAACGCGGTCTCGGCCGGCACCGGCGTCGACCTGCCGTCGACGGTGGTCTTCGACCATCCCACGCCCGCCGCGCTCGTGGAGCTGCTCGTCCGGCGGCTCACCGGTACCGATGCCGCGACCACGTCCGCCGTCGGCGCCTCGCCGGTCGACGAGCCGGTCGCGGTGGTGGCGATGGCGGGCCGGTTCCCCGGCGGGGTCCGCACGCCGGAGGACCTGTGGGAGCTGCTCGCCGCGGGCCGTGACGGGCTGGCCGGCTTCCCGGCCGACCGGGGCTGGGACCTCGACGGGCTGTTCGACGACGACCCGGACCGCGCCGGGACGTCGTACACCCGGGTCGGCGCCTTCCTCGACGGCGTCGCCGACTTCGACGCGGGCCTGTTCGGGATCTCACCGCGCGAGGCCCTCGCGATGGATCCGCAGCAGCGGCTGCTGCTGGAGACGGCGTGGGAGGTGTTCGAGCGGGCCGGCGTCGACCCGCACTCCCTCAAGGGCACGCCCACCGGCGTGTTCGTCGGCACCAACGGGCAGGACTACCCGACCGTACTGGCCGCCGCCGAGGAGAACGTCGAGGGCTACCTCGGCACCGGCAACGCGGCGAGTGTCGTGTCGGGCCGGATCTCGTACACGTTCGGGCTCGAAGGACCCGCCGTCACGGTTGACACCGCCTGCTCGGCGTCGCTGGTGGCGCTGCACCTGGCGGCGCAGGCGCTGCGGCGCGGGGAGTGCTCCCTCGCCGTCGCCGGCGGTGCGACCGTGATGTCGACGCCGGGCGCCTTCGTGGAGTTCAGCCGGCAGCGTGGGCTCGCTCCGGACGGGCGGTGCAAGGCGTTCTCCGACGACGCGGACGGCACCGGCTGGGGTGAGGGTGTCGGTCTGCTGCTGCTGGAGCGGCTGTCCGATGCGCGGCGCAACGGGCGCACCATCCTGGCGGTGGTGAAGGGCAGTGCGGTCAATCAGGACGGTGCTTCCAACGGGCTCACCGCCCCGAACGGCCCGTCGCAGCAGCGTGTCATCCGGGCGGCGTTGGCCGCCGCCGGGCTCGAGGCGTCCGAGGTGGACGTGGTCGAGGCGCACGGTACCGGCACGGCGTTGGGTGACCCGATCGAGGCGCAGGCGCTGTTGGCGACCTACGGGCAGCACCGCGATCGTCCGCTGTGGCTGGGGTCGGTGAAGTCGAACCTCGGTCACACCCAGGCTGCCGCCGGTGTCGCCGGGGTGATGAAGATGGTCCTCGCCCTGCGGCACCGCACCCTGCCCCGCACACTGCACGTCACCGCACCCTCGTCACACGTCGACTGGTCGACCGGCGCCGTCGAGCTACTCACCGAGACCCGCGACTGGACTTCGGCCGGGCGTCCCCGACGTGCGGGTGTGTCCTCCTTCGGCATCTCGGGCACCAACGCGCACGTGATCATCGAGGAGGCGCCTGCGGTCGAGCCGGCTTCAACGGGCCGGGCGGCGCTGCCCGTCGTGCCGTGGCCGGTGTCGGCCCGCACCGAGGCGGCTGTCGACGCGCAGGTGGCGCGGCTGCGTTCACTCGACGCCGACCCGGTCGACGTCGGGTCCTCCCTGGCCACGACCCGGTCGCTGTTCGACCACCGGGCGGTGCTGCTCGGTTCGTCCGTGGTGCGCGGTCAGGTCCGCGACGGCAGGAATGCGATGTTGTTCACGGGGCAGGGTGCGCAGTGGTCGGGGATGGGCCGGGGCCTGTATGAGGTGTTCCCGGTGTTCGCGGCGGCGTATGACGCGGTCTGCTCTCTTGTGGAAGGCCTGTGCGACGTCGACGGCCCGGTGTTGGATGAGACGCGGTGGACGCAGCCGGCGTTGTTCGCGTTTGAGGTGGCCGCTTACCGGCTCCTCGAATCGTGGGGCCTGAGGCCGGACTTTCTGCTGGGGCATTCGATCGGTGAGCTGGCGGCGGCGCATGTGGCGGGTGTTTGGGATCTTGAAGGCGCGTGCCGGATTGTGGAGGCTCGTGGCCGTTTGATGCAGGCGTTGCCGTCGGGTGGCGCGATGATCGCCGTGCAGGCTTCCGAAGAAGCCGTGCGGGCCGCCCTGGTTGATGGCGCGGAGATCGCCGCAGTCAACGGACCGGACGCGGTGGTGATCTCCGGTGACGAGGATGCCGTCGAGGTCGTGGCCGCCTCGCTGAACGTGAAGTCCAAGCGGTTGCGGGTGTCGCACGCGTTCCATTCCCACCGGATGGACGGGATGTTGGAGGAGTTCCGGGCGGTGGTGGCGTCCGTCCCCGCGTATGAGCCGGTTGTTTCGGTGGTGCCGGCTGCTGATGGGGATTTCACGGATCCGGATTATTGGGTGCGGCAGGTGCGGGGGACCGTGCGGTTCGCTGACGGTGTGGCGACGCTGCGGGCTTCCGGTGTGTCCCGGTTCCTGGAGGTTGGACCCGACGGGGTGCTCTCCGCCCTGGTCGACGACGGGATCCCCGTCGCGCGCAAGGGCCGCGACGAGGTGACCGCCTTCCTGACGGCCGTGGCGAAGGCGCACGTGACCGGCTGGTCGCCGGACTGGACGCGGGTGTTCGGCAACGCGGCCGTGGTCGAGCTGCCGACGTACCCGTTCCAGCGGCAGCGGTTCTGGCCCACGGTCCGGCGGGTTCCACACGAGGACGCCGAGTTCTGGGCCGCGATCGAGGCGCAGGCCGTGCCCGGGCTCGACGCTGCGGCGGCGGAAGCGTTGACAGCGTGGCGTCGGCGGCGCCACACGGAGTCCACTGTGGATAATTGGTGCTACCGCGAGATCTGGAAGCCGCTGGCTGTAACCGGACGGCTGGCTGGTCGCTGGGTTGTGGTGGGCGCCGGTGCCGTTCCGATTGCTGAGGCGCTTACGGCGGCGGGTGCGGTGCCGGTGGTGGTGTCGTCGCCGCGCGAGATGCCTATCGGCGAGGTCGCGGGTGTTGTGGCGCTGGTGGATGACGCGGTGGCGGCGTTGGCGGTGGTGCAGGCGGGTGTCAGCGCACCGTTGTGGTGTGTTACGCGTGGTGCTGACGATGTGTGGGGTCTCGGGCGGGTTGCGGCGTTGGAGTACCCGGATCGGTGGGGTGGTCTGGTGGACTTGCCGGCCGAGCCGTCTGCTGCGGATCTTGTCGCGTTGTGTGGTGTGCTCGGTGGTGCTGAGGATCAGGTGAGGATCCGCGACGGGGTTGCGTCGGGGCGGCGGTTGGTGCGGGCCGTGGTCACCGGTCCGGAGTGGCGGCCGCGTGGCACGGTGCTGGTCACGGGTGGCACGGGTGCGTTGGGTGGGCATGTCGCCGGGTGGCTGCTCGCGTCGGGTGCGGAGCGGGTGGTGCTGGCGAGCCGCCGGGGTGGTGTGTCGGACGACGAGCGGGTGGTGTTCGCCGTCTGCGACGTGACCGACCGGCAAGCCGTCCATGACCTGGTCGGCCGGTACATTCTGTCGGCGGTGGTGCACGCGGCGGGGGTCGTTGATGACGGTGTCATCGACGGGCTCACGCCGGAGCGGATGGCGGCGGTCGCGGCGGCGAAGGTTGACGGTGCCCGCTATCTGGACGAGGCCACCCGTGGTCTGCGGCTGGACGCGTTTGTGCTGTTTTCGTCGTTCGCCGGAGCCGTGGGCTCGGCGGGGCAGGCCAACTACGCCGCCGCGAACGCCGCGCTCGACGGGATCGCGCGCGGGCGTCGTGCGGTGGGGTTGCCGGCGGTGTCGATCGCGTGGGGGCCGTGGGCCGGTGACGGGATGGCCGCCGAGGCGGGGATCGCCGACCGGCAGCGCCGCGGCGGGGTCGCGCCGATGGCACCCGCGCTCGCCGTCACCGCGCTCGCCCGGCTCGCCACCGGCGCCGAGATCGGCCCCGTCGTCGCCGACGTCGACTGGCAGCGGTTCGGCGCGGCCGTCACGCGCGCACGGCCCGTACCACTCGTCGAAGGCCTCTACCGGGGTGCGGACACGGCACCCGGCGGTATCACGGAACGGCTCGCCGGGCTGGCCCGGGGCGAACAGGAGGCGATCCTGCTCGACCTGGTCCGCGAACAGGCGGCCGCCGTGCTCGGCCACACCGGCGTCGAGCTGGTCGGCGCCGGCAACGCGTTCCGCGACCTCGGGTTCGACTCGCTGACGGCCGTCGAGTTCCGCAACGGGCTCGCCGCCCGGACCGGACTGCCGGTGCCGGCCACCGCCGTGTTCGACTACCCGACGCCCGCCGCGCTCGCCAACCACCTCCTCGACGAGGTGACCGGTGCGAACGCGGCGGACGCCGGGCTACCGGTCCTCGCCGACCTCGACAAGCTCGAAGCGGCGATTTCGGGGATTTCCCCAGAGGATGATCTGCACGCTGCCGTGCGTACCCGCCTGCATGTGATGCTTTCGAAGCTCGACAAGGTGCGCACGGCAGTATCGGAATCGGCCACCTCTCTGCGGTTCGACGCGGCGACGGACGACGAGCTCTTCACGTTCATCCACGAGGAGCTCGGCCGGACATGAGGTGAGCCAGGGGGACGGGGTGGGGTTGTCATGAACGAGGACAAGCTCCGGGACTACCTGAAGTGGGTCACCAACGACCTCCACCAGACCCGTCTCCGCCTCCGTGAGCTGGAGGCCGCACAGCAGGAGCCCATCGCGATCGTCGCGATGGGCTGCCGCTTCCCGGGCGGCGTACGGTCACCCGAGGACCTGTGGCGGCTCCTGCTCGACGGCCGGGACGCCCTCACCGGCTTCCCGGCCGACCGTGGCTGGGACCTCGGCACCCTGTTCGACGACGACCCCGAACGGCAGGGCACCACGTACGCACGGGTCGGCGGGTTCCTCGACGGCGTCGCCGGCTTCGACGCCGAGCTGTTCGGGATCTCGCCCCGCGAGGCCCTCGCGATGGACCCGCAGCAGCGGCTGCTGCTGGAGACGTCGTGGGAGCTGTTCGAGCGGGCCGGCCTCGACCCGCACTCCCTCAAGGGCACTCCCACCGGCGTGTTCGTCGGCACCAACGGCCAGGAGTACCTGAACCTGCTCACCCGGGCCGAAGAGAACGTCGAGGGCTACCTCGGCACCGGCAACGCGGCCAGCGTCGTCTCCGGGCGCATCTCGTATACGTTCGGGCTCGAAGGACCCGCCGTCACCGTCGACACCGCCTGTTCCGCCTCGCTGGTCGCGCTGCACCTGGCCACCACGGCGCTGCGGCGCGGGGAATGCTCCCTCGCCGTCGCCGGCGGTGCGACCGTCATGTCGACGCCGGGCGTGTTCGTGGAGTTCAGCCGGCAGCGGGGCCTGGCCGTTGATGGGCGGTGCAAGGCGTTCTCCGACGATGCGGACGGCACCGGCTGGGGTGAGGGTGTCGGTCTGCTGTTGCTGGAGCGGTTGTCGGACGCGCGGCGCAACGGTCACCCGGTCCTGGCCGTCGTGAAGGGCAGCGCGGTCAACCAGGACGGTGCGTCCAACGGGCTGACGGCCCCGAACGGTCCGTCGCAGCAGCGGGTGATCCGGGCGGCGCTGGCCGCGGCGGGTGTCGCGGCCTCCGAGGTGGACGTGGTCGAGGCGCACGGCACCGGCACCGCGCTGGGTGACCCGATCGAGGCGCAGGCCCTCCTCGCCACCTACGGACAGGACCGCTCGCCGGATCACCCGCTGTGGCTGGGGTCGGTCAAGTCGAACCTCGGTCATACCCAGGCCGCCGCCGGTGTCGCCGGAATCATCAAGATGGTCCAGGCGATGCGGCATGGCGTCCTCCCGCCGACCCTGCACGTCTCCGCGCCGTCGTCACACGTCGACTGGTCGGCGGGCGCCGTCGAGCTGCTCACCTCCGCACGTGACTGGCCGGCCGTGGAGCGCCCACGCCGCGCCGGCGTCTCGTCGTTCGGCGTCTCCGGCACCAACGCGCACGTGATCCTGGAGCAGGCACCCGAGCCCGAGCCGGCTGCGGAGCCGTCCCGGGCGGTGCTGCCGGTCGTCCCGTGGCCGGTGTCGGCCCACACCGAGCCGGGGCTGGACGCTCAGGTGACGCGGCTGCGGTCCGTCGCCGCCGATCCGGTGGACGTCGGGTTCTCCCTGGCCACTACCCGTGCCCGGTTTGATCACCGCGCCGTGTTGCTCGGCGGGACGGTGGTGCGCGGCCGGGTCCGTGACGGCAGGAACGCGATGCTGTTCACGGGTCAGGGTGCGCAGTGGTCGGGGATGGGCCGGGGGTTGTATGAGGCGTTCCCGGTGTTCGCGGCGGCGTATGACGCGGTCTGCGACCAGATCGAGGGTCTGCGTTCCGCTGAAGGTCCGGTGCTGGACGAGACCCGGTGGACGCAGCCGGCGCTGTTCGCGTTTGAGGTGGCCGCTTACCGGCTGCTCGAGTCGTGGGGTCTCACACCTGACTATCTGCTGGGGCACTCGATCGGTGAGCTGGCCGCCGCGCACGTGGCTGGAGTCTGGGATCTTGAGGGTGCGTGCCGGATCGTGGAGGCGCGTGGCCGGTTGATGCAGGCGCTGCCGTCCGGCGGCGCGATGATCGCGGTGCAGGCTTCCGAAGAAGCCGTGCGGGCTGCGTTGGTTGACGGTGCGGAGATCGCCGCAGTCAACGGTCCGGATGCGGTGGTGCTGTCCGGTGATGAGGATGCCGTCGAGGCGGTTGCCGCCTCGCTGAACGTGAAATCTAAGCGGTTGCGGGTGTCGCACGCGTTCCACTCCGCACGTATGGACGGGATGTTGGCGGAGTTCCGGGCCGTGGTCGCGGCGGTGCCGGCGCGTGAGCCGGTCATTCCGGTGGTGCCGGCCGGCGACGGGCACTTCACGGATCCGGATTATTGGGTGCGGCAGGTGCGGGGGACCGTGCGGTTCGCTGACGGGGTGGCGACGCTGCGGGCTTCCGGTGTGTCTCGGTTCCTGGAGGTCGGACCCGACGGGGTGCTGTCGGCCCTGGTCGAGGACGGCATTCCTGTGGCGCGCAAGGGCCGCGATGAGGTGACCACGTTCCTGACGGCCGTGGCCAGGGCGCACGTGAGCGGGTGGTCGCCGGACTGGACGCGGGTGTTCGGCAACGCGGCTGTGGTCGAGCTGCCGACGTATGCCTTCCAGCGGCAACGGTACTGGCCCACGTTGCACCCGAAGTCCACTGTGGATAATTGGTGCTACCGCGAGATCTGGAAGCCGCTGGCTGTAACCGGACGGCTGGCTGGTCGCTGGGCCGTGGTGGGCGCCGGCGCCGTTCCGATTGCTGAGGCACTTACGGCGGCGGGTGCGGTGCCGGTGGTGGTGTCGTCGCCGCACGAAATCCCTATCGGCGAGGTCGCCGGTGTCGTCGCGCTCGTTGACGATGCGGTGGCGGCGTTGGCGGTGGTGCAGGCGGGTGTCAGCGCGCCGCTGTGGTGTGTCACCCGCGGCGCTGACGATGTGTGGGGTCTCGGGCGGGTCGCGGCGTTGGAGTACCCGGACCGGTGGGGTGGTCTGGTCGACCTGCCGGCCGAGCCGTCTGCTGCGGATCTTGTCGCGTTGTGTGGTGTGCTCGGTGGTGCCGAGGATCAGGTGAGGATCCGCGACGGGGTTGCGTCGGGGCGGCGGTTGGTGCGGGCCGTGGTCACCGGTCCGGAGTGGCGGCCGCGTGGCACGGTGCTGGTCACGGGTGGCACGGGTGCGTTGGGTGGGCATGTCGCCGGGTGGCTGCTCGCGTCGGGTGCGGAGCGGGTGGTGCTGGCGAGCCGCCGGGGTGGTGTGTCGGACGACGAGCGGGTGGTGTTCGCCGCCTGTGACGTGACGGACGGGCAGGCGGTGCATGACCTGGTCGGCCGGTACGTTCCGTCGGCGGTGGTGCATGCGGCGGGGGTCGTTGATGACGGTGTCATCGACGGGCTCACGCCGGAGCGGATGGCGGCGGTCGCGGCGGCGAAGGTCGACGGCGCCCGACACCTGGACGAGGCGACCCGTGGTCTGCGGCTGGACGCGTTTGTGCTGTTTTCGTCGTTCGCCGGAGCCGTGGGCTCGGCGGGGCAGGCCAACTACGCCGCCGCGAACGCCGCGCTCGACGGGATCGCGCGCGGGCGCCGTGCGGCCGGGCTGCCCGCCGTCTCCATCGCGTGGGGCACCTGGGCCGGCGACGGCATGGCCGGTGGCCACGAGGTCGCCGAGCGGCACCGCCGCGGTGGCGTGCGGCCGATGCCGCCCGACCTGGCGGTGACCGCACTCGCCCGCGCCGCCACCGGCACCGAGGCGAACCCCGTCGTCGCCGACGTCGACTGGGACCGGTTCGGGCCGGCGTTCACGGCCAACCGGCCCGCACCGCTCATCGAAGAGCTCCTCCCCGCGGTCGCCGGGCGGCCGGACAGCGGCGGCTCTCTCGCCGACCGGCTCCTCGCCCTGCCCGGCGGCGAGCGTGAGGCGCTGCTGCTCGACATCGTGCGCGAGCGGGCCGCCGCGGTGCTCGGCCACGCCGACCCGGCCGCCGTCGGCCCGGACCGGGCGTTCCGCGACCTCGGCTTCGACTCGCTCACCGCCGTCGAGTTCCGCAACACGCTCGCCGCCGCCGGTGGTCTCACGCTGCCCTCGACGCTCGTCTTCGACTACCCGACGCCGACCGGCCTCGCCCGGTACCTGCTGGAACAGCTGGTCGGGCCGAGCGAGGACCCGGGCGGAAGCCGCGCCGGGCGCACCGCTGCCCCGGCCGACGAGCCGATCGCCATCGTGGCGATGGCGGGCCGGTTCCCCGGCGGGGTCCGCACGCCGGAGGACCTGTGGGAGCTGCTCGCCGCGGGCCGCGACGGGCTCGGCGAGTTTCCGGCCGACCGGGGCTGGGACCTCGACGGGCTGTTCGATCCCGACCCGGACCGTATCGGCACGTCGTACACGCGGGTCGGCGGGTTCCTCGACGAGGTCGCCGGCTTCGACGCCGGGTTCTTCGGCGTCTCGCCCCGCGAGGCGCTCGCGATGGATCCGCAGCAGCGGCTGCTGTTGGAGACGGCGTGGGAGGTGTTCGAGCGGGCCGGTGTCGACCCGCATTCCCTCAAGGGCACCCCCACCGGTGTCTTCGTCGGCACCAACGGGCAGGACTACCCCGCCGTCCTCGCGCACGGCACCGAGAACGTGGAGGGCTACCAGGGCACCGGCAACGCGGCGAGTGTCGTGTCGGGCCGGATCTCGTACACGTTCGGGCTCGAAGGACCCGCCGTCACCGTCGACACCGCATGCTCCTCGTCGCTGGTGGCGCTGCACCTGGCCGTACAGTCGCTGCGACGGGGCGAGTCCGGCCTGGCCGTCGCCGGTGGCGTCACCGTGATGTCGACACCCGGCCTCTTCGTGGAATTCAGCCGGCAGCGGGGCCTGGCCGTCGACGGGCGGTGCAAGGCGTTCTCCGACGACGCGGACGGCACCGGCTGGGGCGAGGGTGTCGGCCTGCTGTTGCTGGAGCGGTTGTCGGACGCGCGGCGCAACGGTCACCCGGTCCTGGCCGTCGTGAAGGGCAGCGCGGTCAACCAGGACGGTGCGTCCAACGGGCTGACGGCCCCGAACGGTCCGTCGCAGCAGCGGGTGATCCGGGCGGCGTTGGCTGCCGCCGGGCTCGAGGCGTCCGAGGTGGACGTGGTCGAGGCGCACGGTACCGGCACGGCGTTGGGTGACCCGATCGAGGCGCAGGCGCTGTTGGCGACCTACGGGCAGCACCGGGACCGTCCGCTGTGGCTGGGGTCGGTGAAGTCGAACCTCGGTCACACCCAGGCCGCTGCCGGTGTCGCCGGGGTGATGAAGATGGTCCTCGCCCTGCGGCACCGCACCCTGCCCCGCACACTGCACGTCACCGCACCCTCGTCACACGTCGACTGGTCGGCCGGCGCCGTCGAACTGCTCGCCGAGGCCCGCGACTGGCCGGTCACGGACCGGCCGCGCCGCGCCGGCGTCTCGTCGTTCGGCGTCTCCGGTACCAACGCCCACGTCATCCTGGAAGAAGCCCCGGTCGCGGCCGAGCCCGAGCCGGGAGAACCCGCCGCCGTGCCGCCCGCCGTCACGTGGCTGCTGTCCGCACGCACGGGCGAGGCACTGCGCGCGCAGGCCGGCCGGCTCCGCTCGTACGTCGTCGAACACCCCGGACTCGACGCGGTGGACGTCGGCCATGCGCTGGTCACCACCCGGGCCGCGCTCGAGCACCGCGCCGCCGTCGTCGGCACCGGCCGCGAGGCGCTGCTCCGGGCGCTCGGCGACCTCGCCGACGGCGCCCCGTCCGGCGACGTCGTCACCGGCCGTGCCCGCCCGGCCGGCAAGGTCGCGTTCCTGTTCCCCGGTCAGGGCTCGCAGTGGGCCGGGATGGCGCTCGGCCTGCTCGACACGGAGCCGGTCTTCGCCGACCACATCGCCCGGTGCGAGGCGGCGCTCGCGCCGCACGTCGACTGGCGCCTCACCGCGGTCCTGCGCGGCGAGCCCGGCGCGGCCTCGCTCGACCGGGTCGACGTCGTCCAGCCCGTCCTCTTCGCCGTCATGGTGTCGCTCGCCGCCGTGTGGCGCGCCCGGGGCGTCGAACCGTCCGCCGTCGTCGGGCACAGCCAGGGCGAGATCGCCGCCGCCTGCGTGGCCGGGGTCCTGTCGCTCGACGACGCGGCCCGGGTCGTCGCGCTGCGCAGCAAGGCGCTGCTCGCGCTGTCCGGCCGCGGCGGCATGATGTCGGTCTCGGCGCCGCTCGCCGAGGTCGAGCGGCGCATCGCCGCCTGGGACGGCCGGCTCTCCGTCGCCGCCGTCAACGGCCCGGCCTCCATCGTCGTCTCCGGCGACGTCGACGCCGTCGACGGGCTGCTCGCCGCCTGCGCCGCCGACGACGTCCGCGCCCGCCGGATCGACGTCGACTACGCCTCGCACTCCGCCCACGTCGAGGCCATCCGCGGCACGCTCCTCGACGTGCTCGCCCCGGTCGTGCCCCGCGACGGTGCGGTGGCGTTCCGCTCCACCGTCGACGGTGACCACGCCGGGCTGACCGTCGGGTCGGCCGGGTACTGGTACGCCAACCTGCGTCACACGGTCGCGTTCGAGCCGGTCGTACGGTCGCTCGCCGCCGCCGGATACACCGCGTTCGTCGAGGTCAGCCCGCACCCGGTGGTGACCGTCGGGGTCCAGGAGACACTCGACGACCTCGGCGCCGACGCCGTTGTCACCGGCACCTTGCGCCGCGACGACGGCGGTCCGGCCCGCGTCCTCGCCTCCCTCGCCCAGCTGTGGACCCACGGCGGTCCCGCCGACTGGAGCGCGGTCCTCGCCGGGACGGGCGCACCGGCCGTACCGCTGCCGACCTACCCGTTCCAGCACGAGCGCTACTGGCCGACGCTCGTCCCCGGCCCGACCGGCGCCGCCACGGCCTACGACAGCCGGTTCTGGGACGCGGTCGAGCGGGCCGACGCCGGCGGGCTCGCCGACGCGCTCCACGTCGACCACGCCGTCCTCGAACCGCTGCTGCCGGCGCTCGTGACCTGGCACCGCGAACAGCGGACCGGCGCGACCGCCGACGTGTGGCGGTACCGCACCGTCTGGAAGCCGCTGACCTCCGCACCCGGCCCCGGACCGGACGGACGGTGGATCGCGCTCGTCTCCGGCGACACGGGAGCCACGGTCCTCGACGGGCTCGCCGCGCTCGGCGTCGACCTGGCCGTGGTACCGGTCGACGCCGCCACCGCCGACCGGGCCGCCCTCTCGGCCGCCGTGGCCGGGGTCGCCGGCCCCGCCGGTGTCCTGTCGCTGCTCGCCCTCGACGACCGGCCCCGCGCCGACGTCCCGGCCCTGCGCGCCGGTACCGCCGCCACCCTCCTGCTCGCCCAAGCGCTCGACGACCTCGCCGTGGACGCTCCACTGTGGTGCCTCACCGCGGGCGCCGTCTCCACCGGCGCCGCCGACCCGGTGCGCGCCGTCGACCAGGCGGCCGTCTGGGGCCTCGGCCGGGTCGTCGCCCTGGAACAGCCCACCCGCTGGGGCGGCCTCGTCGACCTGCCCGACGGGACGGACACCGCCGCCGTGCGCCGGCTCGCGGCGGTCCTCGCCGGCGGCACCGGTGAGGACCAGGTCGCCGTCCGCGCCTCCGGCACACTCGTCCGGCGCCTCACCCCCGCACCGGCCCCGGCCGGCACCGACGACTGGCGGCCCACCGGCACCGTCCTGGTCACCGGCGGCACCGGCGCACTCGGCGCCCGCGTCGCCAGCTGGCTCGCCGGCCGCGGCGCCGAACGGCTCGTCCTGGTCAGCCGCCGCGGGCCGGACGCACCCGGCGCCGCCGAACTCACGGCCGACCTCGCCGCGCTCGGCGCCGCCGTCACGGTCGTGGCGTGCGATCTCGCCGACCGCTCCGCCGTCGCCGGCATGCTCGCCGCCGTCGAACGCGACGGCCCACCGGTCCGCGCCGTGGTCCACGCGGCCGGCCTGCCGCAGTCGCAGCCGCTGCCCGGCATGAGCCTCGACGACTTCGCCGCCGTCTACGCCGGCAAGGCCGCCGGCGCCCGCCACCTCGGCACGCTCCTCGCCGGCCGGGACCTCGACGCGTTCATCCTGTTCTCGTCGATCGCCGCGGCCTGGGGCAGCGGCGGGCAGGCCGCCTACGCCGCCGGCAACGCCGTCCTCGACGCGGTCGCGCAGGAACTGCGCGGCCAGGGCCACCCGGCCACCTCCGTCCAGTGGGGCGCCTGGGCCGGCAGCGGCATGGCCGCCGACGACACCTCCCGCGACGCCCTGCTGCGCCGCGGCATCCGCCCCATGTCACCGGACACGGCCCTCGCCGCGCTCCAGCGGGCCGTCGCCGGACGCGAACCCGTCATCACGGTCGCGGACGTCGACTGGGCGCGGTTCGTCCCCGCCTTCACCGCGGCGCGGCCGAGCCCGCTCCTCGCCGACCTGCCCGGCGTGGCCGACCTGACCGCCGCGGCCGGCGCGCCCGCCGACGGTGCCGCCGGGAACGCCCTGCGCGACCGGCTCGCCCCGCTCGTCGCCACCGAGCGTGACGCGGCCCTGCTCGACCTGGTCCGGGCCGAGGCCGCCGCGGTGCTGCGGCACCAGGACACCGGCACCGTCGAACCGTCCCGGCCGTTCCGCGACCTCGGCTTCGACTCGCTCACCGCCGTCGAGCTGCGCAACCGGCTCGTCACCGCGACCGGGCTGCGGCTGCCGGCCACGCTGGTGTTCGACCACCCGACCGCACGTGACGTCGCCGCCCACCTCGGGGCGCAGCTGTTCGGCGCCGCGGCCGGCCCGGAGGGTGCGGCCGCAGTGCCGGAACGAGCTGACGAGCCGATCGCGATCGTCGCGATGAGCTGCCGGTTCCCCGGCGGCGTCGGCTCCGCCGAGGACCTGTGGCGCCTGGTCGAGGCCGGCACCGACGCCGTCGGCGCCATGCCGGCCGACCGGGGCTGGGACATCAAGGGGTTGTACGGGCCGTCCGCGGACGGCCGCAGCACGACCACCGAGGGCGGCTTCCTCGACGGCGCGGCGCTGTTCGACGCCGGGCTGTTCAACATCTCGCCCCGTGAGGCGCTCGCGATGGACCCGCAGCAGCGGCTGCTGCTGGAGACGTCGTGGGAGCTGTTCGAGCGGGCCGGCCTCGATCCGGCCGCGCTGCGCGGGAGCCCGACCGGCGTGTTCGTCGGCGCGTCGCCGTCCGGCTACGCCGCCGGCCTCACCACCGTCCCCGACGAGCTCGCCGGGCACCTGCTCACCGGGAACTCCGGCAGTGTCCTGTCCGGCCGGCTCTCCTACACGTACGGGCTGGAAGGCCCGGCCGTCACCGTCGACACCGCCTGCTCCTCGTCGCTGGTCGCCCTGCACCTCGCCGTCCAGGCGCTGCGGCGCGGCGAGTGCGGCCTGGCCGTCGCCGGCGGCGTCACCGTCATGGCCACGCCCGGCGTCTTCGCCGAGTTCAGCCGCCAGGGCGGGCTCGCCGCGCAGGGCCGCTGCAAGGCGTTCGCCGACGACGCCGACGGCACCGGCTGGGGCGAGGGCGTGGGCCTGCTGCTCGTCGAGCGGCTCTCCGACGCCCGCCGCAACGGCCACCCGATCCTCGCCGTCGTGAAGGGCAGCGCGGTCAACCAGGACGGCGCGTCCAACGGCCTCACCGCACCCAACGGCCCGTCACAGCAGCGTGTCATCCGCGCCGCGCTCGCCGCCGCCGGGCTCGAGGCGTCCGAAGTGGACGCGGTCGAGGCACACGGCACCGGCACCACGCTCGGTGACCCGATCGAGGCCCAGGCCCTCCTCGCCACCTACGGACAGGACCGCTCGCCGGATCGTCCGCTGTGGCTGGGCTCGGTCAAGTCGAACATCGGCCACACCCAGGCCGCCGCCGGTGTCGCCGGGGTCATCAAGACCGTCATGGCCCTGCGACACGCACACCTGCCCCGCACGCTCCACGTCACCGCGCCGTCGTCCAAGGTGGACTGGTCGGCCGGGTCGGTCGAGCTCCTCACCGAGGCGCGCGACTGGCCCGCGGTCGAGCGGCCCAGGCGCGCCGCGGTGTCGGCGTTCGGCGTCAGCGGTACCAACGCCCACGTCATCCTCGAAGCGGCACCCGAGCAGGCGGACGTCCTCCCCGGGCCCGGCCTGCCGGTGGTGGCGTGGCCGCTGTCCGCCCGCGGCACCCGCGCACTGCGGGACCAGGCCGACCGGCTCCGCGCCCTCGTCACGGAACGCACGGACCTCGACCCCGACGATGTCGGCGCCACGCTCGGCGCCGCCCGCGCGCACCTCGAACACCGCGCCGTGGTGCTCGGCGCCGAGCGAGCCGCGCTTCTCGCCGGCCTCGGCCACCTCGACGGCGCCGGGGTCGTGCGGGGTCAGGTCCGCGAGGGCGGGTCGGCGATCCTGTTCACGGGTCAGGGCGCGCAGCGCCCCGGCATGGGCCGCGGCCTGTACGAGGCGTTCCCGGTGTTCGCGGCGGCCTACGACGAGGTCTGCTTCCTGGTGGAAGGCCTGCGCGACGTCGACGGCCCGGCGCTGGACGAGACGCGCTGGACCCAGCCGGCGTTGTTCGCCTTTGAGGTGGCCGCCTACCGGCTCCTCGAATCGTGGGGCCTGACGCCGGACTACCTGCTGGGGCACTCGATCGGTGAGCTGGCCGCCGCGCACGTCGCGGGGGTGTGGGACCTCGAAGGTGCCTGCCGGATCGTCGAAGCGCGCGGCCGGTTGATGCAGGCGCTGCCGCCCGGCGGCGCCATGATCGCGGTGCAGGCGTCCGAGGACGCCGTCCGGGCCGCGCTGGTCGACGGCGCCTCGATCGCCGCGGTCAACGGGCCGGACGCGGTGGTCGTCTCCGGCGACGAAGCAGCCGTCGAAGCCGTCGCCGCCGCGCTGAACGTGAAGACCAAGCGGCTGCGGGTCTCGCACGCGTTCCACTCCCACCGCATGGACGGCATGCTGGGCGAGTTCCGGACCGTGGTGGCGGCGGTCCCGGCGCGCAAGCCGGTCATTCCGGTCGTGCCGACCAGTGACGGGGACATGACGGATCCGGACTACTGGGTGCGGCAGGTCCGCGGCACCGTCCGCTTCGCCGACGGGGTCGCCACCCTGCGCGCCCGCAACGTGACCCACTTCCTGGAAGCCGGACCCGACGGCGTCCTGTCCGCACTCGTCGACGACGGCATCCCCGTCGCCCGCAAGGACCGCGACGAGGCCACCACCTTCATGACCGCCGTGGCCAGGGCGCACGTGACCGGCTGGTCGCCGGACTGGGCCAAGGTCTTCGCCGGGGCCCGCCGCACCGACCTGCCGACGTACGCGTTCCAGCGGCAGCGGTACTGGCTCGACGGCCCGACCGGCGGCACGGACCCGGCCGCGTTCGGCCAGCGCGCCACCGACCACCCGCTCCTCGGCGCGGCCGTGCCCGTCGCCGGCGGGGACGGGGTCCTGCTCACCGGCCGGGCCACCCTCCAGCGCCACCCGTGGCTCGCCGAGCACGTCGTCCACGGCGTCGCCTACGTGCCCGGCGCCGTCCTCGTCGACCTCGCCGTCCGGGCCGCCGACGAGGTCGGCTGCGACCGGGTCGACGAACTCGTCGTGGAGACGTCGCTGCCCGTACCGGCGGACGGCACCGTCGAGCTCCAGGCGGCGGTCGGCCCCGCCGACGCTGCCGGCGCCCGCCCGGTGACCCTGTTCAGCCGGACCGGTGGCGCCGGCTGGACCCGGCACGCCCACGGCACCCTGACCCGTGGCCCGGCGCCCACCGCCGACCCGCTCGGCCAGTGGCCGCCGGCCGGCGCCGAACCGGTCCCCGTCGACACCCTGTACGAGCGGTGGGCCGAGGCCGGCTTCGCCTACGGCCCGGCGTTCCGCGGCCTCCGCGCCGCCTGGAAAACCGGCGGCGCCGTCTACGCCGAGGTCGAGGTGCCGCAGCAGCCCGGCGATGCCGGCTTCGGCCTGCGACCCGCCCTGCTCGACGCGGCACTGCACGCCCTCGCCCTCGGCGCCCTGCCCGGCCTCGACGGCGACCTGTTGCCGTTCGCCTGGAACGGCTTCACCCTCCACGCCACCGGCGCGGAGCGGCTCCGGGTCCGGCTGACCGCGACCGGCCGCCCCGGCACGGTCACCGTCCTGCTCGCCGACCCCACCGGCGCCCCGGTCGCCACCGCCGACGCGCTCGTCATGCGCCCCACCACGGTCCCCGCCGTGCGGCCCGACCGGCCGGAGACCGTCACCGGCGCCGCCGCACCGGCCCGCCGCCGGGCCGCCACCACGGCCGCCGCCGCACCGCCCGCCGACGGGCTCGCCGGCCGGCTCGCCGGTCTCGCCGAACCGGACCGGCAGCAGCTGCTCGTCGACCTCGTCCGGGAACGGACCGCCGCCGTCCTCGGCTACGCCGACGCCGGTGACGTCGACGCCGACCAGCCGTTCAAGAACCTCGGCGTCAATTCCCTCACCGCCGTCGAGCTGCGCAACGCCCTCACCGAGGCGACCGGGATGCGCCTGCCCGCCACCCTCGTGTTCGACCGGCCCACCCCGGCGGCCGTCGCCACCCACCTGCACCACGAACTGCTCGGCCGGCCCGAGGCGGACACCGCGCCGGTCGTCGCGCCCGCCACCGTCGACGAGCCGATCGCCATCGTCGGCCTCGGCTGCCGCTTCCCCGGCGGCGTGCAGACCCCCGACGACCTGTGGGACCTCGTCCTGTCCGGCGGCGACGCGATCAGCGGCTTCCCCACCAACCGGGGCTGGGACCTCGAGGCCCTCTACAACCCCGACCCGGACGCCCCCGGCACCTGCTACGCCCAGGGCGGCGGGTTCCTGCACGACGCCGGCGACTTCGACCCCGCCTTCTTCGGCATCTCGCCCCGCGAGGCCCTGGCGATGGACCCCCAGCACCGGATCCTCCTGGAGCTCTCCTGGGAGGCACTCGAACACGCCGGGTTCGACCCGGTCGCGCTGCGCGGCAGCCAGACCGGCGTCTTCGCCGGCGTCACCTACCAGGACTACGTCGGCCTTCTCATGCTCGCCAAGGAACGGGCCGAAGGGCTCATCGGCAGCGGCAACTCGTTCAGCGTCCTGTCCGGCCGGATCGCTTACAGCCTGGGCCTCGAAGGGCCGGCCGTGTCCGTCGACACCGCCTGCTCCTCGTCGCTGGTGGCCCTGCACTGGGCGATCCAGTCGCTGCGCGCCGGCGACTGCACCCTCGCCCTCGCCGGCGGCGTGACGGTCATGTCGACCCCGGTGTCCCTCATCGACTACAGCCGTCAGCGGGCCCTCGCCCCCGACGGGCGGTGCAAGCCGTTCTCCGCCGCCGCCGACGGCGCCAGCTGGTCCGAGGGCGCCGGCATGGTCGTCCTCGAACGCCTCTCGGACGCGCGGCGGCTCGGGCACCGGGTCCTCGCCGTCATCCGGGGCAGCGCCGTCAACCAGGACGGCGCCTCCAACGGCCTCACCGCACCCAACGGCCCCGCGCAGCAGCGGGTCATCCGGCGCGCTCTCGCCAACGCCCGCCTCGCGCCGGCCGACGTCGACGCCGTCGAGGCGCACGGGACCGGCACCCCGCTGGGCGACCCGATCGAGGCGCAGGCCCTCCTCGCCACGTACGGGCAGGGCCGCGACCCCGGCCGTCCGCTGTGGCTCGGCTCGCTGAAGTCGAACATCGGCCACCCGCAGGCCGCCGCCGGTGTCGCCGGGATCATCAAGATGGTCCAGGCGCTGCGGCACGGCGTCCTGCCGCCGACCCTCCACGTCACCGAGCCGTCGCCGCACGTCGACTGGTCGGCCGGCGCCGTCGAACTGCTCACCGAGGCGCGGGAGTGGCCGTCGGCAGGGCGGCCGCGGCGGGCGGGCGTGTCGTCGTTCGGCATGAGCGGCACCAACGCGCACGTCATCCTGGAGCAGGCGCCCGAGGCCGAGCCCGCCGCGGCGGACCGGGAGGTCCTGCCCGTCGTGCCGTGGCCGGTGTCCGCCCGGACCGAGGCGGGCGTCGACGCGCAGGTCGAGCGGCTGCGGTCCGTCGACGCCGACCCGGTGGACGTCGGGTTCTCCCTGGCCACGACCCGCACGCAGTTCGACCACCGAGCCGTGCTGCTGGGCGAGACGGTGATCCGCGGTCAGGCGCGCAAGGGAGCCTCCGCGATGCTGTTCACGGGTCAGGGTGCGCAGTGGTCGGGGATGGGCCGGGGGTTGTATGAGGCGTTCCCGGTGTTCGCAGCGGCGTATGACGCGGTCTGTGACCGTATCGAGGGTCTGCGGGATGTTGACGGCGCGGTGTTGGACGAGACGCGGTGGACGCAGCCGGCGTTGTTCGCGTTTGAGGTGGCCGCCTACCGGCTGCTCGAGTCGTGGGGCCTGAAGCCGGACTTCCTGCTGGGACACTCGATCGGTGAGCTGGCCGCGGCGCATGTGGCCGGGGTGTGGGACCTGGAAGGTTCCTGCCGGATCGTGGAGGCTCGTGGCCGGTTGATGCAGGCGTTGCCGTCGGGTGGCGCGATGATCGCCGTCCAGGCGGACGAGGCTACGGTCCGGGCGGCGCTGGTCGACGGTGTCTCGATCGCTGCGGTGAACGGTCCGGATGCGGTGGTGCTTTCCGGTGACGAGGATGCCGTCGAGGCGGTGGCCGCGTCGTTGAACGTGAAGTCCAAGCGGTTGCGGGTTTCGCACGCGTTCCATTCCCACCGCATGGACGGGATGCTCGAGGAGTTCCGGGCCGTGGTCGCGGCGGTCCCGGTGCGTGAGCCGGTCATTCCGGTGGTGCCGGCTGCTGATGGGGATTTCACGGATCCGGATTATTGGGTGCGGCAGGTGCGGGGGACCGTGCGGTTCGCCGACGGTGTGGCGACGCTGCGGGCTTCCGGTGTGTCCCGGTTCCTGGAGGTCGGACCCGACGGGGTGCTGTCGGCCCTGGTCGAGGACGGGATCCCGGTCGCGCGCAAGGGCCGCGACGAGGTGACCACGTTCCTGACGGCCGTGGCCAGGGCGCACGTGAGCGGCTGGTCGCCGGACTGGACCAAGATGTTCGGCAACGCGGCCGTGGTCGAGCTGCCGACGTACGGGTTCCAGCGGCAGCGGTACTGGCCGACCATCGAGACGGCGCCGACCGGCACCACCGCCGCCGACCCGGCCGACGCCCGGTTCTGGGACGCGGTCGAGCGGGCCGACGTCGCCGCCCTCACCGGCACCCTCCAGGTCGACGCCGACGCGCTCGCGCCGCTGCTGCCGGCCCTGACCGCCTGGCGGCGCCGCAAGGACGAACGCGTCACGGTGGACGCGTGGCGGTACCGGATCCGCTGGCGGCCCGCCGACGAACCCGAATCCGCCCTCACCGGCACCTGGCTCGTCGTGCACCCCGGCGGCACCGGCCACCTCGACGGGGTGGTCGCCGGGCTGCGCCGCGCGGGCGCCACGGTGGTCACGGTCGCCGCGTCGGCCGGTGACTCCCGCCAGACGCTGGCCGCGCTGCTCGGGGAACAGCCCGCCGGCCTCGCCGGCATCGTGTCGCTGATGGCCCTCGCCGAGCCCGGCGCCGCGGAGGTCCCCGCCGCGCTCGCCGCCACCACGGCCCTCGTCCAGGCCCTCGCCGACCTCGGCCTCGACGCGCCGCTGTGGTGCGTCACCAGCGGCGCCGTGTCGATCGGCGCGTCCGACCCGCTGCGCGACGCGGTCCAGGCCGGGGTGTGGGGCCTCGGCCGGGCCGCCGCCCTGGAGTACCCGCAGCTCTGGGGCGGCCTCGTCGACGTGCCCGCGACCCTTGACGAACGCAGTGCCCAGCGGCTCGCCGCCGTCCTCAGCGGCCAGGCCGAGGACCAGCTCGCCATCCGGCCGTCCGGCGTTTTCGTCCGCCGGCTGGTCCACGCGCCGGCCCCCGATCGCGGCACCGGCGAGGCATGGCGGCCCCGCGGTACCGCCCTCGTCACCGGCGGCACCGGCGCGCTCGGTGCCCACGTCGCCCGCTGGCTCGCCGGCAGCGGCGCCGAGCACCTCGTGCTCACCAGCCGGCGCGGTGAAGGCGCACCCGGCGTGGCCGAACTGCGCGACGAGCTCACCGCGCTGGGCACCCGGGTCACCGTCGCCGCCTGCGACGTCGCCGACCGCGCCGCCGTCGCCGCACTCCTCGGCACGCTGCCCGACCTGCGGGTCGTGGTCCACGCCGCCGGCGTTCCCCAGTCGGCGGTCCTCGACGGCATGTCGCCGGCCGACTTCGGCGCCGTCTACGCGCCGAAGGCCGCCGGTGCCCGGCACCTCGACGAACTTCTCGGCGACCGCGAGCTCGACGCGTTCGTGCTGTTCTCATCGATCTCGGCGACCTGGGGCAGCGGCGGCCAGGCCGCGTACGCCGCCGCCAACGCCGTGCTCGACGGGGTCGCGCAGCACCGCCGCGCCCGCGGCCTCGCCGGCACCGCCGTCGCGTGGGGCCCGTGGGGCGGCGGTGGTATGGTCACCGCGGAGGAGGGCACCGAGGAGTTCCTGCGCCGGCGTGGCCTGCGCGTGCTCGACCCGGACCGGGCGGTGACCGCGCTGCGCGGCGCGCTCGACCTGAACGAGACCGCCGTCACCGTCGCCGACGTCGACTGGGCGAAGTTCGCGCCCGGCTTCACCGGCTCGCGGCCCAGCCCGCTGCTCGGCGACCTGCCGGCGGTCGCCGCGCTCGACGCCGCCGACGACCCGGCCGCCACGGCCGCCGCGGGGACGCTGCGCGACCGGCTGGCCGGCCTCGCCGCCGCCGACCGGGTCGCGGAACTGCTCGACCTGGTGCGGACCGAGGCCGCGACGGCCCTCGGGCACACCGGCGCGGACGCGGTCGACGCCGGACAGGCGTTCCGCGACCTCGGCTTCGACTCGCTGACCGCCGTGGAGCTGCGCAACCGGCTCAACGCCACCACCGGCCTCAAGCTGCCGGCCACCCTGCTGTTCGACCACCCGACGGCGGCGGCACTCGCCGAGCACCTCGCCGGTGAACTCGGCGGTGAACTCGGCGGCGGGCCCGCCGCCGTCGTCGCGCCGGCCGGCGACCGGTCCGGCGAGCCCATCGCCATCGTCAGCATGAGCTGCCGGTTCCCCGGCGGGGTGCGGTCGCCGGAGGCGCTGTGGGACCTCGTCGCCGGCGGTGGGGACGCGGTCACCCCGTTCCCGGCCGACCGGGGCTGGGACACCGAGGCGCTCTACGACCCCGATCCCGACCACCCCGGCACCTCCTATGTCCGCGAGGGCGCCTTCCTCGACGGCGTCGCCGACTTCGACCCGCAGTTCTTCGGCATCTCGCCGCGTGAGGCGCTGACCATGGATCCGCAGCAGCGGCTGCTGCTGGAGGTCGCGTGGGAGGCGTTCGAACGCGCCGGGATCGACCCCGGCTCGGTGCGCGGCGAGCGGATCGGCGTGTTCGCCGGCACCAACGGCCAGGACTACATCGCCACCCTCGCCGCCGCCTCCGCGTTCGACGAGGGGTACGTCGGCACCGGCAACACCGCGGCCGTCATGTCCGGCCGGATCTCCTACACCCTCGGCCTGGAAGGCCCCGCCGTCACCGTCGACACGGCCTGCTCGTCGTCGCTGGTCGCCATGCACTGGGCCGCGCAGGCACTGCGCAACGGCGAGTGCGAACTGGCGCTCGCCGGCGGCGTGACGGTCATGACGACACCCGGCTCGTTCATCGCCTTCAGCCGGCAGCGCGGCCTCGCCGCCGACGGGCGGTGCAAGGCGTTCTCCGCCGAAGCCGACGGCACGAACTGGGGCGAGGGCGCCGGGCTGGTGCTGCTCGAACGGCTCTCCGACGCGCGCCGCAACGGCCACCGGGTCCTCGCGGTCATCCGCGCCGGCGGGGTCAACCAGGACGGCGCGAGCAACGGGCTCACCGCGCCCAACGGCCCGGCGCAGCAGCGGCTCATCCGGCAGGTCCTCGCCACCGCGGGCCTGCGCCCCGCCGACGTGGACCTGCTGGAGGCGCACGGCACCGGCACCTCCCTCGGCGACCCGATCGAGGCGCAGGCGCTGCTCGCGACGTACGGCCAGGACCGCGATCCGGACCGCCCGCTGTGGCTGGGCTCGGTCAAGTCGAACATCGGCCACACCCAGGCCGCCGCCGGCGTCGCCGGGGTCATCAAGGCCGTCCAGGCGCTGCGGCACCGCGTCCTGCCGCCGACCCTGCACGCCGGGACGCCGTCGCAGCACGTCGACTGGACCGCCGGGGCCGTCCGGCTGCTCACCGGGGCCGTCGACTGGCAGTCCGGGGCCGGGCCCCGGCGCGCGGGCGTGTCCGCGTTCGGCATCAGCGGTACCAACGCCCACCTGATCCTGGAAGAGGCCCCGGACCCCGCCGAGGCGACCCCGGAGAGCACCGGGCAGGCCGTCGCGTGGATGCTGTCCGGCCGCGGCGCCGACGCGCTCGCCGCCCAGGCCGCCGCCCTCGCCGGGCACCTCGACGACCACCCCGGCGAGCGGCCGGAGGACGTCGCCGCGACCCTCGCCGCCGGGCGGGCGCTGCTCGCCGACCGGGCCGCCGTCGTCGGCGCGGACCGCGACGAGCTGATCGCCGGGCTGCGCGCCGTCGCCGCCGGCACCGGCCACCCGGCTGTCCTGCGGGCCGCGCCGGCCCGGTCCGGGCGCACGGCGGTGCTGTTCACCGGCCAGGGCGCGCAACGCGAGGGCATGGGGCGGGAGCTGTACGACCGGTACCCCGTCTTCGCCGCCGCGTTCGACGCCGCCTGCGCCCGGTTCGACACGGCGCTGGACCGGCCGCTGCGTGACGTCGCCTTCGCCGGCGGGCCGCTGCTGGACCGCACCGGCTTCACCCAGCCCGCGCTGTTCGCGTTCGAGCTGGCGATGTTCCGCCTCGCCGAGTCCGTCGGGCTGGTCGCCGACGCGGTCCTCGGCCACTCCGTCGGCGAGCTCGTCGCCGCCCACGTCGCCGGCGTCTTCGACCTCGACGACGCCTGCCGGCTGGTGGCCGCCCGCGCCGCGCTCATGGAGGCGCTGCCCGGCGGCGGCGCCATGGTCGCCGTGCAGGCCACCGAGGACGAGGTCCGGCCGCTGCTCGACGACACCGCCGGGATCGCGGCCGTCAACGGCGCCTCGGCCGTCGTCGTCTCCGGCGACGAGCCGGCCGTCGAGCGGATCGCCGCGCACTTCACCGCCGCCGGCCGCCGCGCCCGGCGGCTGCGGGTCAGCCACGCGTTCCACTCGCCGCGGATGGACGGCATGCTGGCCGACTTCGGCCGGGTCGCCGCGAGTGTCACGTACGCACCGCCGCGGCTGCCGGTCGTGAGCAACCTCAGCGGCGCGCTCGCCACCGCCGCCGAACTGACCGACCCCGGCTACTGGGTGCGCCACGTGCGGGAGGCGGTCCGCTTCGCCGACGGCGTCGCCGCGTTGCGCGCCGCCGGGTACACCCGGTTCGTCGAGGTGGGGCCGGACGCCGTGCTCACTGCGATGGCTCAGGACGACCTGCCGGGCGACGCGCTCTGCGTCGCCCTGTCGCGCCGCGACCGGCCGGAGGACGAGGCGTTCCTGCGCGGTGTCGCGCAGCTCGTCGCGGCCGGTGCCGGTGCGGACCGCCGGGCCGCGTTCACCGTTCCCGGCGCCCGGGTGATCGACCTGCCGACGTACGCGTTCCGGCGGCAGCGGTACTGGCCCCGCACCGGCACGGCGGCCGGCACCGACCTCACCGCCGCCGGGCTGGACGCGGCGGGCCACCCGCTGCTCGGCGCCGCCGTCACCCTCGCCGACGCCGGCACCGTCCTGCTCACCGGCCGGCTGTCGCTGCGGACCCACCCGTGGCTCGCCGACCACGCCCTGCCCGGCGCCGCGATCCTGCCCGGCACGGCGCTGCTGGAACTGGCGCTGCGCGCCGGCGACGAGGCGGGCTGCCCGGTCGTCGAGGAGCTGACGCTCGCCGCGCCGCTCCCGCTGCCCGAGCGGGGCGCGGTCGAGGTGCAGGTCCGCGCCGAAGCGGCCGACGAGAGCGGTCGCCGCCAGGTCACCGTGCACGCCAGGACCGCCGGCGGCGACCAGCCGTGGACGCTGCACGCGACGGGCGTGCTGGCCCAGGACGGGCCGGGCCCCACGAGCGGAGCGGCGGCGGTGTGGCCGCCCGCCGGTGCGGCGCCCGTCCCGCTCGACGGCTTCTACGAGGGCCTCGCCGAGGCCGGGTTCCGCTACGGACCCGTCTTCCGCGGCCTGCGGGGCGTGTGGCGGGCCGGTGCCGACGTGCACGCCGAGGTCGTACTGCCGGCCCCGGCCGACGAGGACGCCGGACGGTACGCCGCGCACCCCGCCCTGCTCGACGCCGCGCTGCACGCGGTCGCGTTCACCGGCCTCGGCCGGACCGACCGCGGCCGGCTGCCGTTCGCCTGGTCCGGCGTCACGGTCCACGCCACCGGCGCCACCCGGCTGCGGGTGACGCTGCGGACGCTCGGCCCGGACGCGGTGTCGCTCGACGTCACCGATCCGGCCGGCGCCCCGGTGGCCACCGTCGCGTCGCTGACGCTGCGCGAGCTCGCGGCGGCCGTACCGTCCACAGCGGAGGTCCCCGACGGGCTGCTGCGACTCGACTGGCCGGCGCTTCGGCTCACCCCCGGCGAACCCCGGGCCCTGCGGTGGGCGGTCGTCGGCGAGGACCCGCTCGGCTTCGGCGCCGCCGCCGACGCCGCCGGGGTGCACCTGGAGTCGTACGCGGACCTCACCGCCCTGGCCGGCGCCGCCGCCGGTGGCGCACCCGTGCCCGCCGCGGTGTTCGTCGTGTGCTCCGGCCGCCTCGCCGCGGACCCGGCGCAGGCCGCACACGCCCTGACCGCGCGGGCCCTCGACGCGGTGCGGGCCTGGCTCGACGCGCCGGCGTTCGCCGCGTCGCGGCTGGTGTTCCTCACCCGCGGCGCCGTCGGCGACGACGTCCGCGACCCGGCCGCGGCCGCCGTGCACGGGCTCGTCCGCTCGGCCCGGTCCGAGAACCCCGGCCGCTTCGCCCTCGTTGATCTCGACACGTCCGCCGAGTCCCTCGCCGTCCTGCCGGCCGCCCTCGACAGCGACGAGGACGACCTGCTGATCCAGCACGGCACCGTCCGCGTGCCCCGCCTCGCCCAGGTGAGCGGCCACGACGAGCTCGTGCCGCCCGCCGGTGCCGGCGCGTGGCGGCTGGCCGTGGGCGCCCAGGGCACCCTCGAGACGCTCGCCCTCGAACCCGCCGAGGAGGCCACCGGCGCGCTGCGCCCCGGCCAGGTGCGCATCCGGGTCCGGGCCGCCGGCGTCAACTTCCGCGACGTGCTCAACGCGCTCGGCATGTATCCGGGCGAGGCCGGCGCGCTGGGCCAGGAGGGCGCCGGTGTCGTGACCGAGGTCGGGCCCGGCGTCAGCGGATTCGCCGTCGGGGACCGGGTCATGGGCATGTTCCCCGGCGCGTTCGGCCCCGTCGCCGTCGCCGACCACCGCATGGTCGTCGCGGTGCCCGACGGCTGGTCGGACACCCGGGCGGCGTCGGTACCGCTGGTGTTCCTCACCGCCTACTACGCCCTCGTCGAGCTCGGCGACCTGCGGCCCGGCCAGCGGGTGCTGGTGCACGCCGCGGCGGGCGGCGTCGGCATGGCCGCCGTCCAGCTGGCCCGCCACCTCGGCGCGGAGGTCTTCGCGACCGCCGGCCAGGGCAAGTGGCCGGTCGTGCACGGCCTCGGCGTCGACGCGGACCACCTCGCCTCCTCGCGGACCCTCGGCTTCGCCGGCGAGTTCCTGGCACGGACCGCGGGGGAGGGCGTCGACCTCGTCCTCAACGCGCTCGCCCGGGACTTCGTCGACGCCTCGCTGCGGCTGCTGCCGCGCGGCGGCCGGTTCCTCGAGATGGGCAAGACCGACGTCCGGGACGCCGACGCGGTGGCCGCCGCCCACCCCGGCGTGGAGTACCAGGCCTTCGACCTCATCGAGGCCGGGCCCGACCGCATCGGCGCCATGCTGCGGGAGCTCGTCACGCTGTTCGACCGGGGCGTCCTGGAACCGCTGCCGGTCACCGCCGCCGACGTGCGGCGGGCCCGCGACGCGTTCCGCTACATCAGCCAGACCCGTCACGTCGGCAAGGTCGTCCTCACCGTGCCCGAGGCCCTGCCCGCGCCGTGGCGGCCCGACGGCACGGTGCTCGTCACCGGCGGCACCGGCGGGCTCGGCGCCGAGCTCGCCCGCCACCTGGCGACCCGGCACGGCGTGCGGCACCTGCTGCTGGCCAGCCGGAGCGGGGAACGGGCCGCCGGTGCGGACATGTTGCGTGCCGAGCTGGCCGGGCACGGCACGGAGGTCACCGTCGCCGCGTGCGACGTGACCGACCGGGACGCCGTGGCCGGCCTGCTGGCCGCGATCCCGGCCGACCGGCCGCTGACCGCGATCGTCCACACCGCCGGCGTGCTCGACGACGCGACCGTCGGCACCCTCGACGCGGCCCGGCTCGCCGCGGTACTGCGGCCCAAGGTCGACGCCGTCACCCACCTCGACGCGCTCACCGCGGGCCACGACCTGGCCGCGTTTGTCGTGTATTCCTCGGTGTCGGGGATGGTCGGCGGCGCCGGGCAGGCGAACTACGCGGCGGCGAACGCGTTCCTCGACGCGTGGGCCGCCGGCCGCGCCGCCCGCGGCCTGCCCGCCACCGCCCTGGCCTGGGGGCCGTGGGTGACCGGCAGCGGCATGACGAGCGAGCTGTCCGACGCCGACGTGCGGCGCATGTCCCGCGGCGGCCTGGTGCCCCTCGACGCCGCCCGTGGCCTGGCCCTGTTCGACGCCGCGCTGGGCCGCGCCGAGCCGCTCGCGGTGCCGATGCGCGTCGACGCGAATGCCCTGCGCGAGCTGGGTGACGGCGTGGCGCCGCTGCTGCGTGGCCTCGTCCGTGGCCCGGCCCGCCGCACCGCGGCGCGTGGCCCGGCCGCACCGGTGTCGCTGCTCGACCGCCTCGCCGGTCGGAGCGCCGAGGAGCGGGAAGCACTGCTGCTGGAGGCGATCCGGACACAGGTCGCCACGGTGCTGGGCTTCACCACGCCCGACGCCGTCCAGCCCGCGCAGAGCCTGCTCGAGGCGGGCTTCGACTCGCTGACCGCCGTGGAACTGCGCAACCGGCTCGGCGCCGCGACCGGACTGCGGCTGCCGCCGACACTGGTGTTCGACCACCCGACGCCCGCCGCGCTCGCCGCGCACCTGCTCGGCGAGCTGGCCGGCACGGCGCAGACCCCGGCTGCGGCACCGGCTGCGGCCGGGCCCCCGGCCGCCCAGGAGGACGGCATCGGCGCGCTGTTCCGCACCGCCTGCCGCAACGGGCAGGTCGACCAGGGCTACGCGTTGCTGCGCAGTGCGGCGGCGCTGCGCCCGGCCTTCAAGACCCGGGCCGACTTCGGCCGGGAGCTGCAGCCGGTGAAGCTGGCCTCCGGCGCGGCCGAGCGGCCGGTCCTCGTCTGCTTCAGCTCGTTCGTGGCGCTCGCGGGCGTCCACCAGTACGCGCGGCTGGCCGCCGGCTTCCGGGAGACGTTCGACGTCTGGGCGCTGTCGGTGCCCGGCTTCCTGACCGGCGAGCGGCTCCCGGCGACGTGGGAGACCGTCACCGACATGCAGGCCGAACTGGTCGGCGAGTGTGTCGGCGGCCGCCCGGCCGTGCTGCTCGGCTCGTCCGGCGGCGGGCTGCTCGCCCACGCCGCCGCGTCGCGCCTGCAGGAGCTGGGCACCCCGGCGGCCGGGGTCGTGCTGCTGGACACGTACCCGGCGACCGAGGACTCGCCGCTGGCGAAGTTCCAGGCCGAGCTCATCGACGGCATGTTCGACCGGCAGGGCCTCTTCGCGACACTGGACTCCGCCCGCCTGACCGCGATGAGCTGGTACTTCGACCTCTTCGCCGGTTGGCGCCCGGCGCCGCTGGCCGCGTCGTCGCTGCTGCTGCGCTCCTCCGAGCCGATCGTGGCCGCCGGGCCGGACGGGCCGTACAGCCGCGAGGAGTGGCAGACCTCGTGGCAGGACGCGGACACGACGATCGACGTGCCCGGCAACCACTTCACGATGATGGAGCACCACGCCGGCACGACCGCGGAGGCGGTCCGGCGGTGGGTCGACAGCGCGGTCGCGCCGGAAAGGGCAGAACGATGACAACCACGACCTCCCCGACCACCACCGGCGACACGTGGGTGCGCCGCTACCATCCGCACCCCGACGCCCCGGTCCGGCTGGTGTGCTTCCCGCACGCCGGCAGCTCCGCGCCGTACTTCCTGCCGATGGCCGCCGGCCTGGGCGCGGACGTCGACGTGCTGTCCATGCAGTACCCGGGCCGGCAGGAGCGCCGCCACGAGCCGCTCGTCGACAGCGTCGACGTGCTGGCCGACCGCTGCGCCGAGGCCCTGCTGCCCTGGCTGGACCGGCCGTTCGCGCTGTTCGGCCACAGCATGGGCGCGACGGTCGCGTTCGAGGTGGCGCGCCGGCTCGCGGCCCGGGACCTGCACCCGGTGCACCTGCTCGCCTCCGGCCGGCGGGCGCCGTCCCGGCCGCGGGACGAGCACGTCCACCGCCGTGACGACGACGGCATCATCGCCGAGATGCGCTCGCTGAGCGGCACCGACAACCGGGTGTTCGGCGAGGAGGAACTGCTGCGGATGGTGCTGCCGATCATCCGCAACGACTACCGGGCGGCCGAGACCTACGTCTACCGGGAGGGGCCGCCGCTGTGCTGCCCGGTCACCGTCCTCACCGGGCGCGACGACCCGAAGGTCACCGTCGACGAGGCCGACGCCTGGCGCGACCACACGACCGGGCCGGCCGTGGTGCACGTCTTCGACGGCGGCCACTTCTTCCTCGCCGACCATCAGCCGGCCGTGCTCGCCCTGGTCACCGCGGCGCTGAAGAGCGCCTGAAGCCGAAGGAGCCGCCATGCGCGTCCTGTTCGCCACCCTGCCGGAGAAGTCGCACCTGTTCTGCATGACCCCACTGGCATGGGCGATGCGGGCCGCCGGCCACGAGGTGCGGGTCGCCAGCTCGCCCGCGTTCACCGACGTCATCGCCCGTACCGGCATGACCGCCGTGGGGGTCGGCGACAACAGCAACATCAGCTCGGCGATGGCGCAGCACCGCGAGTCGCAGGAGGTCGAGCCGGTCGACTGGAGCGAGCTCGACCCGGCGAAGCTGACCTGGGAGCGGGAGCTGGAGCGGGCGCAGATGGGGGCCTGGGGCTTCGCGTACTACAACGAGCCGATGATCGACGACCTGGTGGCGTTCGCCCGGCACTGGCGGCCCGACCTCGTCGTGTGGGACCCGTTGACGTACGCCGGCCCGATCGCCGCCCGGGCCGCCGGCGCGGCGCACGTGCGCTCGATGTGCTTCGCCGACGTGTGGGTGATGAAGCGGCAGCTGTTCGCCGGGCTGCGCGACGAGCAGCCGCTGGAGCAGCGGCACGACCCGATGGCGGAGTGGCTCGGCGGGCGCGCCGAGAAGCTGGGCGGCGCCTTCACCGAGGATCTCGTCGCCGGCCAGCTGACACTCGACCCGTTGCCCGAGCGGCTGTCGGTACCGTCGGACGTGCGCCGGGTGCCGATCCGGTTCGTGCCCTACAACGGCCCCGCCGTCGTGCCGGACTGGCTGGCCGAGCCACCGGACCGGCCCCGGGTGTGCCTGAGCCTCGGCGCGGCGAACACCGAACGCTACGGCGGCGACTACGTGGCGAAGGCCTCGATCCTCGAGGCGCTGGCCGACCTCGACGTCGAGGTCGTCGCCGCCCTGCTGCCGGCACAGGTGAGCGAGCTGGCGACGGTCCCGGGCAACGCCCGTGTCGTCGAGTCGGTGCCGCTGCACGCGCTGCTGCCCAGCTGCGCCGCCCTGATCCACCACGGCGGCTTCGGCAGCTACGCCACCGCGCTGGTCCACGGCGTGCCGCAGCTGTGCGTGTCGACCCCGGTGGCCGATCAGACCCTGCGCGGCACCGGCCTCCAGCGCGCCGGTGCCGGCCTGCTGGTGCCGCACCACACCGCGAGCCCCGAGGTCGTGCGCGACGCGGTCCGGCGGCTGGTGGAAGAGCCCGGGTTCGCCGCCGGTGCGGCGGCGCTGCGCGACGAGGCGCTGGCCCGGCCGGCGCCGGCGGCGGTCGTCGGCGAGCTCGAACGATTCGCCGCCGACCAACGCCCGCCGGCGTGGACGGCCTGAGAGGAGCCGCCGTGAGCGTCGCGTTCATCCTTGGTCAGAAGAACCTCAACTACGAACCGGCCGGGCTCATCGCACTGTACGAGCAGTGCACCGCCGTGCGGGACATGTACACGAAGGCGGCCGAGTGGACCGGCTTCGAGGCGCGGCTGCTCGTCCGGCTGGTGGAGGACGAGTCGCTGCGCGCCCGTACGACGTCGATCGGGCTCGCCGCGGCCATGCTCGGCATCGCCGACGTGCTGGGGGAGCGGGGCGTCCGGCCGGCCATCGTCGGCGGGATCAGCCTCGGCGCCATGGTCGCCGCGGCCCTGGCCGGCGCCGTGCCCCGCCGTCAGGTCATGGAACTGCTCGCCCACACCGGCCCCGACGACGGCCCCGAGCGGCCGGACCGGCCCGAGGGGTGCGCCGCCGTGGTGCTGCCGCTGGGCCAGACGTACGAGGACTTCTACGGCACCCGCCCCGGCGTGTGGTTCAGCGGCGACTTCGGCATGCACACCAGCGGCGCCTTCCGCATGCTGCTGCTCAGCGGCTACCGCGACGCCCTCGACGACCTGGCCGCCGGCTACCCCGCGGAGTACTTCGTCTTCAGCGAGGAGGAGGTCGCCGTGCACAGCCCGCTGCGGCACCGGGCGCGGGACGTCGTCGCGCGGCTCGCCGCCACCATGGACTTCACCGACCCGCGGGTGCCGATGTGCTCCTCGCTGGAGCCGCGCGTCCTGCACAGCGCCGCGCTGGTCCGCGGCGAGTTCAGCCGCAACGTCGTCGAACCCGTGCGGACCGACCACCTCAGCGGCCAGATGCGTCGCATGGGCACCCGGCTCGGCGTCGTGCTCGGCCCGACCCTGCCCCGCGACGGGTTCGAGTTCCCGTTCCCGGTCGTCTACGTCGACGCCCCGGAACACCTCGACCACGTCGTGGCCGCGATCCACGAGCACGACGCGCTGCTGGCCTCGTAGCGAACCTCCCGGAAAGGCGACTCCTGTGAGCCTCGCATTCATCTTCGGCACCAACCTGCTCAACTATGATCCGCGCGGCGTGGCCGAGTTCCACGCCGCCAACCCGGTCATGCAGCGTGTCTACGAGCGGGTCGGCGAGTGGACCGGCCTCGACGAGGACCTGCTGCTGCGCCGCCGGGAGGACGACGACCCCGACCCGGAGGCCCGTTCCAGGCACGGCTCGGTGGCCCTGGCCGCCGCGATGGTCGGTATCCACGACGTGCTCGGCGAGCAGGGCATCCACCCGGGCGCGGTCGGCGGGCTCAGCCTCGGCTCGATGGTCAGCAGCTGCCTCGCCGGCGTGCTGCCCCGGCAGGCGCTGTTCGAGCTGCTGATGCGCATGGACCATGTCGGGCCGCAGGACCCGGACGGGCGGGCCGAGGGTGTCGCCGTCGCGTTCCTGCCGGTGGACCAGGAGGAGGAGCTGCTCGTCGAGCCCAAGCGCGACGGCGTGTGGCTGGCCGGCGACTTCGGCACCCACCCCACCGGCACCTTCCGGATCCTGCTGCTCAGCGGCTACCGGGAGGCCCTCGAACAGCTCGCCGCCGAGACCACCGTCGGCTCCGTGCAGGTCCAGGAGGCCAACACCGTGGCCGTCCACACCCCGCTGCGCGCCCCGGTCCGCGACTCCATCGCGCGGGTCACCGCCGGCGTCGCGCTCGCCGATCCCGTGCTGCCGCTGTGCTCCTGCCTCGAGCCGCGCACTCTCACCACCGCCGCGGAGGTGGCGGACATGTTCAGCCGCAACGCGGTCGAGACGATCCGCATCGACGCCATGAGCGGCGAGATGCGCCGGCACAAGACCCGGCTCGGGCTGGTGCTCGGCCCGTCACTGCCGCGCGGCTGGATCGACTTCCCGTTCCCGGTGGTCCACGTGGAGTCGCCGGCCGACCTGCCCGGCGTGATGGCCGGCATCTTCGAGCACGGTGTCGTCCTGCCGCCGCGGCGGGTCAGGTGAGCGCCCCCGCCGGCGGGCACGTCGCCGTTTTTGTCCTCCCCGACTACGGGCACGTGAACCCGACGTTCGAGATCACCCGGCACCTTGTCGAGCGCGGCCACCGGGTCACGTACGTGCTCACCGAGGACTACCGCCCGGCGGTCGCCGCGGCGGGTGCGGGGCTGGTGGCCTACGACACGGCCCGCCGGCGGCTCGGCGCCGGGCACGTCGACGCCGACCGGATCTCCGAGCTCGGCCTGGACATCCTCGCCGACACCACGGCGCGGGTGCTGCCGGCGGCCCGGGCCGGGTTCACCGGCGCCGACCGGCCCGACCTGATCCTCTACGAGTTCGAGAGCTTCGTGGCGGCGCGCATCCTCGCCCGCGAGTGGGGCTGCCCGACGCTGCAGTTCTTCCCGTACCTCGCCTCCAACGACCAGTATTCGCTGCACGCGGAGATCTTCGACCCGGACTCGCCGGCGGTGCACCACGGCGTCGAGGAGATCCTGCGGGTCCTGGCCACCGTCGAGCCGGACCCGGCCGCGCAGTGGGCGATGATGGCGCCGTTCGACGAACGAAACCTGGCGCTGCTGCCGCAGGCCCTGCAACCACGGGGCGAGACGTTCGACGAGCGGTTCACGTTCGTCGGCCACTGCCTGCCGCAGCGCCCGCCCGCAGCGGCATGGGAGCCGCCCGGCCCCGACGTGTCCGTCGCGCTCGTGTCGATGGGCACCGAGTCCAACGACCGGGACAGCGTGTTTCGGCTGTGCGCCGACGCGTTCTCGGACAAGGACTGGCACGTCGTCATGACACTGGGGCGGGGCAAGACGCTCGGCGCCGACCTCGCCGCGGTCAACATCGAGGCGCACGAGTGGCTGCCGCACCTCGCCGTCCTGCCGCACGCCGCGGTGCTCGTCTGCCACGGCGGCATGGGCAGCATCCTTGAGGCGCTGTACTTCGGCCGCCCCGTCGTCGTCGTGCCGCACACGCCGGAGCACGTGGTGAACGGCCGCCGGCTCGCCGAGCTGGGTGTCGGCCGGATGCTGCCGTCCGGGGACGTCGATCCGGGCACGCTGCGCGCCGTGGTCGACGAGCTGGCCGGCGACCCGGCGACGATGATCCGGGTCGGGCGGTTGAGCGAGCAGATCCGCGCGGGCGGCGGTGCCGCGCGGGCGGCCGACGTCGTCGAGCACCTGTTGCGGGCCCGGCCGTGAACAGACCCCTACCGTGACGGCGCGGGGATCGCGCGGTCGAGGTACCAGTCGAGCAGCATGTCGAGGTAGGCGGGGCCGATCAGCGTCTTCGCGTCGAAGTCCGGCACCAGCGCCCGCAGCCGCTCCAGCGACACCTCCGTGCGGGAGACCGGGCCCGGCCGGTACACCCGGTCCGGCGTCATCCGCAGCCGGTCCGCGACGCCGTCGATGATCTCCTCGACCGGCCACGGCAGCCCCGACGCGACGTTGAGCACGACGTCGCGCGCCTCGGCGGCCAGCAGCCGGTCGATCGCGTGCACGAGGTCGCGGACGTCGAGCAGGTCCCGGTGCGCGCCGCGGTGCACGGTCACGGTGCCGCTGCGCACCTGCTGCACGATCGCCGGCAGCAGCTGGTGCGGCCGCTGGTGCGGCCCCACCATGTGGCTGAGCCGCAGCACCAGGAACGGGATGCCGGCGGCCCGCACGCAGGCCTCCAGCGCCAGCTTGTGCCGGCCGTACACCGACGGCGGGTACAGCGGCCCGTCCTCGGTTGCGGGGGCCTCGGTCGTGCCGTACATCGCGAAGGACGCGGTGGAGAAGTACAGCAGGGTCCGTCGCTCGTCCCGGCACCGGTGCAGCGCGGCGTAGAGCGTCTCGGCCTCCCGGTCCAGCTGGCCCGGGTCGGTGACGGAGGTGCTCGACACCCCCGCCGCCAGCGCCGTCACGTCGGGGAAGCGGTCCCCGAACGCCTCGCCGAGATTCCTCGCCAGGAATCCGTTGCCGATGATCTGCATGTCACCCTCCCGACCGGGGCGGCGCCGGCGGATCACCGGCGCCGCGACAGCCACCCGCGCGGCTCATCCGACCGGTGTCACCTTCAGCAGCCGCTGGGGCTCGACCGCGCCGACGCCACCGCCGTCGACCGCGATGGACGACAGGTGCGACACGACGCGGTCGTCGACCGGGTCGTCCGCCGGGTCCTCGAGCACCCGCAGGTGCTCATACGTCGTGCTGCGCTGCGCCGGCACCCGCCCGGCGGCGCGGATCAGGTGGATCATCTCCAGCAGGTTGGAGCGGTGCTTCGCGCCCGCGGAGGACACCACGTTCTCCTCCAGCATCACCGAGCCGAGGTCGTCCGCACCGTAGTGTAGCGACAGCTGGCCGACCTCCTTGCCGGTGGTGAGCCAGGAGCCCTGGATGTGCGCGACGTTGTCGAAGAACAGCCGCGCGATCGCGATCATCCGCAGGTACTCCAGCGTCGTCGCCTGCGTCCGGCCCTTCAGGTGGTTGTTCTCCGGCTGGTAGGTGTACGGGATGAAGGCCCGGAACCCGCCGGTGCGGTCCTGCACGTCGCGGACCATCCGCAGGTGCTCGATCCGCTCGGCGTTGGTCTCGCCGGTGCCCATCAGCATCGTGCAGGTCGACTCGACGCCCAGGTCGTGCGCGATCTCCATGATCTCCAGCCAGCGCTCGCCGCTCTCCTTCAGCGGCGCGATCGCGTTGCGGGCGCGGGCCGGCAGCAGCTCGGCGCCCGCGCCGGCGAACGAGTCGAGACCCGCGGCGCGGATCCGCTCGATCGCCTCCTTCGGCGTCACCCCCGACACCTTCGCCATGTGCTGTACCTCGGACGCGCCGAGGGAGTGGATGACGAGCGACGGGAAGGCCTCCTTGATGGCGGCGAACATCCGCTCGTAGTACTCGACGCCGTAGTCCGGGTGGTGGCCGCCCTGGAACATGATCTGGGTGCCGCCCAGCTCGACCGTCTCGGCGCAGCGGCGCAGGATGTCGTCGAGGTCGCGCTCCCAGCCCTTCGCGCTCTTCGGCGGGGCGTAGAAGGCGCAGAACTTGCACGCGGTCACGCAGACGTTGGTGTAGTTGATGTTCCGCTCGATGATGTACGTCGCGATGTGCTCCACCCCGGCGTAACGGCGGCGGCGCACGGCGTCGGCGGCCTCACCGAGAGCGTGCAGCGGCGCGGAGCGGTACAGCTCCAGGGCCTCCTCGGGGGAGATGCGTTCCCCCGCGGCGGCTCGGTCGAGCACCGCGCTGGCAGATCGGTCCATGTCGGAGCCTTTCGGGAAGTGACGATGTCCGTGCGCCGGGCCGGTCCGGCTCACGCTGATGGCAGCAGCCGCACCTCGACGTCCGGCGGGAAACCGGCGTCGGGCCCACCGACACGGCGCGCGAACTCCGCGATCCCGGCCAGCTGCCGGTCGCCGAGGCTGAAGTCGAGCGCCGTCATGTAGTAGCGCCGCAGGGTGACCGCGTCGAACGGCTCCCACCGGGCCGCCTGCTCGCAGACCGCGTCGACCTCCTCGAGCGACAGGTCGCGCGAGGCCAGGAACGCGTCGTGCACCCGCCGCACCGTCTGCGGCTCGCGTGCCAGGAACTCCCGGCGCGCGGCGAAGACCGCGAACACGAAGGGCAGGCCGGTCCACTCCCGCCACATCGCGCCCAGGTCGTACACGCGCAGGTTCAGCCGCTGCGCCTCGGTGAGCGCCGCGCGCAGGGCGACGTCGCCGATGACCACGGCCGCCCGGGCGTCGCGCAGCATCACGTCGAGGTCCGGCGGCGCCACGAAGTAGTCCGGCCGCACCCCGACCAGGTCGCGCAGCAGCAGCTGGGCGAGGCGGACCGAGGTGCGGCTGGTCGAGCCGAGCGCCACCGCGGCGCCGTCGAGCTCCTCCAGCGGCACCTTGCTCACGATGAGGCACGACATCACCGGGCCGTCGCTGCCGACCGCGATGTCCGGCAGCGCGACGAGGTCGTCGGCGTGGCGCAGGAACTCCAGGAGGCTGATCGGCCCGATGTCCAGCGCCCCGCCGGCCAGGGCGTCGTTGAGCCGGTCCGGGGTGTCCCGGCGCAGGTCGAGGTCGAGCAGGGTGCCGGTGCGGGCGAGACCCCAGAACAGCGGAACGCAGTTGAGGAAGTCGATGTGACCGACCCGGGGCCGCGTCCGGCGCTGCTGCCGGTCCGGCGTGAGGACACCGGTCGACGCGCCGGCCGGGGCCGGCTCCGTCACGGTGCCGAGCGATTCTGGCATGTCCACTCCCCAGGTCGGACCGGGTCGCCGCCAGCCACGCCTGGCAACGCCGCCGGTCTCCGCGGCCCGGTGCGGCCGGGACTGCCGGTTCCGCGGACCGCTGCCGCACCGGCCGACGCCGTGACCCACCGCCTTCGCGGGTCACTATTCCCGACCCCCGCGGTGCGCGACCACCGTGTGGGCGCCGATGCACCTCAAGTCTGGGTGTTCCCCCGGTTCTTGGTGCCCCGCGCGGACCGATCGCGCCGGTCGGCGGCATCCTTGGGGCGCTGTGCCCGATCGCTGGAGGTCCGATGCGCGTCCTGTTCACCGTCTCCTCATGGCCGACCCACTACGCCGCCATGGTGCCGCTCGGCTGGGCGGTGCGGGCGGCCGGTCACGACCTGCGGGTGCTGTGCGCGCCGTCGCAGGTCGCGGCGGTCGGCGGGGCGGGCCTGCCGCCGGTGCCGGTGCTCGGCGGCATGGAGGTCGCTGTCCACAATCGACTGTCGTACGTCCGTGAGGCGCTCGCCGGCGACTGGCCGTACCCCTGGCTGCCGCTGCACCCGCTCACCGGCGCGGCGATGTCCACACTGGACGACTTCGACGTGGCGGAGTACGCCCGCACGGACGGCGCCCGGTTCGCGGCCGAGTCGGCCCGCAGCCACGACGACGCCGTCGCCTACGCCCGCGACTGGCGCCCCGACCTGGTGGTGCACGACCCGGTCAGCACCGAGGGGCTGCTCGCCGCGATGGTCCTCGGGGTGCCGGCGGTCCTCGCGCTGTGGGGCCCGGTCGGCACGCACGAGCCGGCGCCGGTGCGGATCCTGCCCGACGACCCTGGCGGCTCGTTCGAGCGGCACGGGTTCGGCCCGTTCGGCCCCGACCTGGTCCGCCACGTCCTCGACCCCTGCCCGGGGCCCGTGGCGCCCCCGGTGCGCGCGGAGCGGATCCCGGTCCGGTACGTGCCCTACAACGGCCCCGGCACGCCCCCGGACGGCCTGCCGGCGAGCGGCCGGCCCCGGGTCTGCGTGACCTGGTCCACCGCGCTGCGCAGCATGTCCGGTCCCAGCTCGTACGCACTGCCCCGGATCCTGGCGGCACTCGCCGGGCTCGACGTGGAGACGGTGCTCACCGCGACCCGGTCGGACGTCGCCGCCCTCGGCGAGGTGCCGCCGGGCGTGCGGGTCCTGGAGCACTGCCCGCTCCACCCGCTGCTCGCCGACTGCGACGCCGTCGTGCACCACGGCGGCGCCGGCAGCGCGATGACGGCCATGGTGAGCGGCACGCCGCAACTGGCGCTCACGTTCGCCAGCGAGCAGGCCCGGCTGGCGCAGCGCATCGCCGACGCGGGCGCCGGGCGGCACCTGCCCGGCCACACGGTGACGGTGGAGACGATCCGCGACGCGGTGGCCGCGCTGGTCACCGACCCGTCCCACCGCCGGGCGGCCGCCGAGCTGCGACGCGCCGCAGCGGACCGCCCGGCACCGGTCGACGCGCTCGCGCGGCTGGAGAAGCTGGCGGCCGACTGAGTCAGCGCCGCCGGTCGGCGAACTCGCGGATCGAGCCGATCATGTAGTCGACCATCTCCGTGGTGACGCCGGGGAAGACCCCGATCCAGAAGGTCCGCTCGGTGATGACGTCGCTGTTCTCCAGGGTGCCGCTCACGCGGTACCGCTCGCCCTTGTAGGCGGGCTGGCGGGTCAGGTTGCCGGCGAACAGCAGCCGGGTGCCGATCCTGCGGGACTGGAGGAAGTCGACGAGCTCGCGCCGCTCGAAGCCGGCCTTGTCGGTCAGCGTGATGACAAAACCGAACCAGCTCGGGTCGCTGCCCGGGGTCGGCTCCGGCAGCAGCAGGCCCGGCACCCCGTCGAGTCCGTCGCGCAGGCGTTGCCAGTTGCGCCGGCGCGCGGCGACGAAGTCGGCGAGCTTCGTCAGCTGGCTCAGCCCGAGCGCCGCCTGGATGTCGGTCGTCTTCAGGTTGTAGCCGACGTGCGAGAAGATGTACTTGTGGTCGTAGCCGTACGGCAGGTCACCCATCTGATACTCGAAGCGCTTCAGGCACTTGTTGTCCTGCCCCGGCTCGCACCAGCAGTCCCGGCCCCAGTCCCGCATCGACTCGGTGATGCGCGCCAGCTCCAGGCTGTCGGTGAGGATGCAGCCGCCCTCGCCCATCGTCAGGTGGTGCGCCGGATAGAAGCTGACGGTCGAGTAGTCCCCGAACGTGCCGGTGACCCGGCCCTGGTAGGTGGAGAGCACCGCGTCGCAGTTGTCCTCCACGAGAAACAGCCCGCGCTCCTTGCACAGCTGCTGGATCTCCGCCACCGGGAACGGATTGCCCATCGTGTGCGCCATCATGACCGCGCGGGTCCTCGGGCTCAGGGCCGCCTCGACGCGCTCCACGGTGGTGTTGTACGTCCCGAGGTCCACGTCGACGAAGACCGGCACGAGGCCGTGCTGCAGCAGCGGGTTGACGGTCGTCGGGAAGCTCGCGGCGACGGTGACGACCTCGTCGCCCGGCCGCAGCCGCCGCTCGCCGAGCTCGGGCGCGGTCAGCGACGCGACCGCCAGCAGGTTGGCCGACGACCCGGAGTTCGTCAGGTGCGCCTTGCGCACGCCGATCGCCTTGGCGAACAGCCGCTCGAACCGCAGCGCGGTCGCGCCCGACGCGATCCGCATGTCCAGCGACTGCTCCACCAGGGCGGCGCGGTCGTCCTCGTCGAGGACCGCGCCGGAGGGCAGGATCGGCGTGACGCCGGGCACGAATCCCTGCTCCGCCGCCGCCCGGTCGCGGTGGAGCTTGCGGGTCTGCTCCAGGATGAGCTGCTTGACCTCGTCAACCATGTGCAGTGTCTCCATTCGCTGCGAAGCTCGGGATGGGTGCGGTCCCTCCGCGGAAGCCGGCCGGCTTCGCCCCTTCACGGTCCGGGTCCGTGCCGCCGCCGGTGAGCCGTGCGTGCCGCCACAGCGCGTCGACCGCGTCGCCGATCGGGCGGACCGGCCGCCAGGCCAGCTCCCGCCGGGCGAGACGCACGTCCAGCGGCCGGGCCGCGACACCGGCGTCACGGCCGTCGCGGCGCCGCCCGGCCGCGGCGCGCCGCACCACCCGGTCGCCGCCGGCGCACCGGACGAGCAGGTCGACGACGTCGGCCACCGGGACCAGCCGGTCGCCGCCGACGTTGACGACGGCCGGCACCGCCGGCGCCGCCGCCGCGCACAGGACGGCGGCGCTGACGTCCCGCACGTCGACGAAGTCACGCTCGCCGGACAGCGGCGGCAGTTCGACCGTCGCGGCACCGCCGGCGAACTGCCGCGCGAGACCGCCGAGCAGGCTCTGCGGCGGCGCCCACGGGCCCACCGCGGTCGAGATGCGCACGACCACGGCGTCGACGCGGCCGGCGGCCACGGCGCCGGTGACGATCCTCGTGCCGGCGAGCTTGGTCTGCGCGTACCGGCTGACCGGGCGCTCGGGCAGGTCCTCGGTCAGCGGCGGCCCGGGTGGCTGGTCGCCGTACTCGTAGGCGGAGCCGATGTGGACCAGCCGCACCCGGCGGGGCAGCGCGGCGACCGCGGCGACGAGCCGCTCGACCAGCACCACGTTGCCCTCGACCAGCTGCGTGTCGTCTGCGCCCCACAGCGCTCCGGCCGCGTTGACGACGAGGTCGGGCGCGCGGTCCAGCACGGCGGTGAGCGCGGCGGACGGGACCCGTGCGGCGTCGAGCCGCACGGTCGCGCATCCCGGCTCGGGGGAGGCGTCGCCGCGCACCACGGCGGTGACCCGCCACCCGGCGTCCAGCAGCGCACGGCAGACGTTGCGCCCGACGAACCCTGCCGCCCCGAGCAGCACCGCGTGCCGCGCGCCGGGCGCCGGTCCGGTGGTGTCCACGGCGGCCTCCTGGATCGTTCCGCGGCGTCCGGCGCGGCCGGTACCCTGGCCGGCCCGGCGACGGACGCGCTGCCGGTCCCCGCTGTTGAGCCATGGTGCGCCAGCGCGGGCGCCACGGCGCCGGGCCCACCGGAAGTCTGGGTGTTTCCCCGGACTCCGGTGCGGCGGCGCGGTCATCGCGGATCTCACACAGCGCTCGGCTGCGCCGAGGCGACGGGCTGGACGGGGGCGTCGGCGGCGTCCGCGGGGGCGGGCCCGGCACCGGCCTTCGGCACGTCGGGCAGTTCCGCCTCGAGCAGCCGCAAACGGGGCCGCAGCGCGCTGGCGACGACGATGCCGAGCAGCAGCGGCGCGGCCGCGAGGAAGACCAGGGCGATCCCGCCGGCGGTGCCGGGTCCGGTGAGCCGCCCGAGCGAGCCGGCGAGCGGCCCGCCGGGGTCGACCAGGGGCGCCGCGGCGTACTGCGCGAACGGACCGGCGACGCCGTACGCGAGGGGCTGCGCCGACCAGGCGAGCATCCGCCGGACGGCGAACACCCGGCCCTGCACCTCCAGCGGCGTCTTGAGCTGCCACAGGGTGGCGGTCACCGCGTTGGTCACCGCGTAGCCGGCGAGGATGCCGAACATGCCGGCGGCGGCGGCCCACACCGCGTGCGTAACGCCCATCGCGGCGACGAGCACGGCCTGGACGGCGCCGACGGTCAGGATGGCGCGCACCCGGCGGCGGGGCTCCCGGGTCAGGCTGACGATCCCGCCGCCGATGACCATCCCGGCCCAGCCGACGGCCTCGACCACGCCGTAGGCGGTGGGGCCGGACAGGGTCAGCACCAGCGGCGGCACCAGGACGATCACCAGCTGCATGCCGAAGTTGTGCACCGCGAAGAAGGTCAGCAGGCCGGACAGGCCCGGCCGGGCGCGGATGTAGCGCCAGCCGGCGCCCAGCTCGCCGCTCAGCGGCGCCTGCCCCGTCCCGGTCTCCGGCGCACCCGCCGCGGGCGGCATGCGGCGCAGGGACCACAGCATCGTGCCGAGCGCGGCGGTGAAGGTGACCACGTCGACGAGCAGCAGCCCGCGCAGGTCCAGCACGGTGTAGAGGCTGCCGGCGATCAGCGCGCCGAGCACCTCACCGAGCGCCTCGGCGAGCCCGACGCGCCCGTTGGCCCTGCCGAGGTGCTCCCGCGGGACGATCTCGGCCACCAGGGCGGAGAACGCCGGCCACTGCACCGCCTTGAAGACCGACAGGAAGACCGCCAGCACGTACAGCTGCCAGATCGCGAAGGCACCGGTCGTGAGCAGGACGAGGGCGAGCAGCGTGACGGTCGCCGTGCCCGCGTCGCTGAGCAGCATCGCCCGGCGGCGGTCCCAGCGGTCGACCAGCGCGCCGGCGATCGGCAGCAGCACGATCCCGGGCAGGGTCGCGGCGAGGATGAGCAGCGTGAACGCCGTCGGCGAGCCGGTCTGCGCGTACACCCAGATCCCGACGCCGAACGAGGTCACCGACGAGCCGATCAGCGACACCGCCTGACCGGCCCACAGCACGTGGAACACCCGCATGTCAGGCACCTCCCACAGGCCGGTCCGGGTGGCGCGTCACGGCGTCGAGCAGCTCGACCAGGCCGGCGAGCCGGGCGGTCACGGTGCCGGCGTCGAACAGCGCGGTGCTGTACTCGATCCAGCCGGAGATGCCCTCGGCCGTCTCGCTGCAGCGCAGGTGCAGGTCGTAGCGGCAGGTCCCACGGTCCAGGTGGAGCTGCCGCGCCCGCAGGCCGGGCAGGCCGTCCACGCCGGGCGGCAGGTTCTGCATCGCGAACATGAACCGGCACAGCGGTGGTTCGGTGCCCGCGCCGTACGCCTCGGCGAGCACCTCGAACGGGGTCCGCTGGTGCTCCCAGACCGCGAGCATCGTGGCGCTGACGCGGCCGACCAGCTCGCGGAAGGTCGGCCCGCCGGTGAGGTCGGCGGGCACCGGCAGGACGTTGGCGAACGGCCCGACCTCGTCCTCGGCGGTGCCCGGCCGGTTCGCCACCGGCACGGCGACGAGGAAGCGTCCGGCGCCGCTCTGCCGGGACAGCCACACCTGCACGGCGGCGAACAGCACCATGAAGGTGGTGACCCCGGCCGCCTCGGCGGTGGACCGGACCGCGGCCGCGACGCCCGGCGGCAGGTCGAAGTGGTGCGTGGCGCCGGCGAGGGACCAGCCCGCCGGTCGCGGCCGGTCGGCGGCGACGCCGACGTCCAGCGGGACACCGTCGAGCAGATCCGCCCAGAACGCCAGGTCGGCGGGGTCCGGTGGGCTCGGGGTGAAACCGGCGACCGCGGGCAGCTCGGCCGCCGGCCCGCCGGTGAGCGCGGTGTAGTGCGCCGCGAGGTCGCGCTGGATGACGCTGAGCGACCAGCCGTCGGCGACGGCGTGGTGGACGATGAAGCCGAACAGGTGCCCGGCCGGGCCGCACCGCACCAGGACCGCGCGCAGCAGCGGGCCGCGGGCGAGGTCGAACGGGCGGCGCAGCTCCGCCGTGGCGAGTGCCTCGGCGGCCTCGGCGGCCCCGGTGCGGTGCCGCACCAGCGTGGGCAGCAGCACCGGCTCCACGACCGCGGCCGGCCCGCCGCCGGCGACGGGGAAGCGGGTCCGCAGCGCCGGATGGCGGGCCACCACCGCGTCGAGCGCGCGTACCAGCGCGATCTCGTCGAGGTCGCCGTGCAGCCACGCGGTGAAGCCGATGTGGTACGCCGCGGTCTGCGGATCGGCGGCCTGGTGACGCACCATGAACGCCTGCGCCGGGGTCACCCGGCCGGTTCCGTCCGCGAGCGGCCCGGCGTCCTCCGCCACGACCGGCGCCTGGCCGTCCACATAGGATGCGACCGCCGCCACCGTGCGCAGCTCGAACACCGCCCGCAGCGGCACCCGCAGCCGGGCCGCGAGCCGGGTCGCCAGCAGGGAGTGGCCGCCGCGTGCGAAGAAGTCGTCGTCGCGCCCGCACGGCCCACCGGTGCCGCCCTCCGCGGCGAGGAGGCCGTCGAACGCCGCCGCGACCCGCCGTTCGGTGGCGGTGCGCGGCGGCTCGCCGGCCGGTGCCTCGACCGCGCCGAGCAGCGCCTTGCGGTCCACTTTCTGGTTGGTCGTGCGGGGCAGCGCGGGAACGGCCTGCAGGACGGCCGGCACGAGGTACTCGGGCAGCAGCTCACCCAGCCGGGTCCGCAGGGCCGGGACGTCGGCGGTGTCCGGTGCCACGAACGCGGCCAGCCGCGGCGCCGCAGGCCCGCCCGTGACGACGACCGCCGCCTCGGTGACCCCAGGCAGGCCGCGCAGGACGCTCTCGACCTCGGCCGGCTCGACCCGGTTGCCGCGGATCTTCACCTGGTCGTCGTCGCGGCCGACGAAGTGCAGCATGCCGTCGGCGTCGCGGTAGGCGGTGTCGCCCGTGCGGTACGCCCGGGCGCCCGGCGTTGCGGAGAACGGGTCCGGGACGAAGCGCTCCGCGGTCAGCCCCGGACGGCCGTGGTAGCCGAGGGCGAGCCGGTCACCGCCGATCCAGACCTCGCCGGGCACGCCGGTGGCGGCGAGGTCGCCGGACCGGTCGACGATCCACACCCGCGCGCCGGGCGCGGCGCGGCCGATCGGCGCCGCACCGGTATCGCCGGGCCCGGCGTCGACCCGGTGCCAGGTCGTGGTCATCGTGGCCTCGGTCGGCCCGTACTGGTTGACGACAACGGGCCGTCCGGCGAAGGTCTCCGTCGCGCGGACGGCGTCGTGCAGGTCGAGGACCTCACCGGCGGTGAGCACGAGTCGCAGCCGCGCCCCGGCGCCCGGACGCTCGCGCGCCTCGGCCAGCAGCGCACGCAGTACCGTCGGCACGACACTGAGCAGGCAGGTGACGCCCTCGCGGTCGATCGCGTCGAGGATGGCCGCGGGGTCGGTGGCCCGGTGGTCGGCCAGGAGTACCACCCGGGCGCCCGCCGTGAGCGGTCCGATCAGGTCGCGCACCGACGCGTCGAACGCGAGCGCCGGCAGTTGCAGCACCGTGTCGTCCGGGCCGATGCGGTGCGTCGGCAGCAGGTAGTCGGTCAGGTAGGCGGCCGCGGCCCGGTGCCGGGTGACGACCCCCTTCGGCGTGCCGGTGGAGCCGGAGGTGTACGCGAGGTAGGCGACGCCGTCCGGCGGCACGACCAGCTCCGGGACCGCGTCCGGCGCGTCGCCGTCGACGGGCACCACCTCGACGGGGAAATCGGCGCCGGAGCCGGCGACGACCCAGCGGGCGCCGCTGTCGGCGAGCACCGCCCGGTGCCGGGCCGGCGGGTGACGCAGGTCGAGGGCCACGTAGGCGGCGCCGGTGCGCAGCACCCCGAGGACCGCGGCGACCTGCGCCACGCCCCGGCCGAGCGCGATGCCGACGACGTCGCCCGGCCCCGCACCCCGCGCGTGGAGCAGCCGGGCGACACGACCGGCGTGCGCGTCGAGCTGCCGGTAGGTGCACGAACCGTCCACAGCGGTGAGCGCGACGGCGTCGGGGCTGCGTCCGGCCTGCCGCGCCACCAGCGTGTGCAGGCAGTCCGGCGTGCCGGCGGCGGGCCCGCCGGTGCCGGTCAGCTCCCGCCGCTCGGCCGCGCCGAGCAGGTCGAGGCGGTGCACCGGGGTGTCCGGCGCGGCGACGGCGTTGCCGAGCAGGGTCACCAGGTGGCCGGCGGTGCGGGCGATGCGCGCCGGATCGAAGCGCGCGGTCCGGAAGACCATGGTGCCGCCGAGGCCGGCCGGCCCGTCCTCGAAGGAGACGTTGAGCTCGGCCTTGGCGGAGGAGGGGACGAACGGCTCGGGGCTCAGCGTGACCCCGCCGCTCATCATGGCCGTCGCGGGCGGCTGGTCGATGGTGACGGTGTACCTCGTGAGCGCCGCCGCGTCGAGCCGCAGCGCGTCGACCAGGCGGGCGAAGGGCAGCTGGCGGTGCTCGTACGCGTCGAGGACCGCGGCGCGAACCGCGTGCAGCAGCTCGCGGAACGGCACGGCCCCGGTGACCCGCACGCGGAGTAGGACGGTGTTGAGCAGCAGGCCGACGACGCGCTCCAGCTCGGGCCGGGCCCGGTCGGCGACCGGCATGGCCAGGACCACGTCGTCGCTGCCGGTCCAGCGGTGCAGCAACGTGACGTACCCGGCGAGCAGCACCATGAACGGCGTGCAGCCCTCGGCAGCGGCCAGCTCGCGCACGGCGGCCGCCACGGGCGCCGGGACGGTGAACCGGTGGGCCGAGCCGGCGGGGTCCGGCCGGGCGCCGCGAGGCCGATCGGCGGGCAGGTCCGGTCCGGGCGGCAGCCCGGCCAGCCGGTCGCGCCAGTGAGCCAGTTCGAGGTCGAACCGGTCGCCCCGCTCGAGGCCGCGCTGCCAGCGGGCGTAGTCGGCGGCGGTGTGCCGCGCGGGGACGGCGGGCTGCGGCCGGCCGGTGACGGCGGCGTCGTACGCGGTGACGAGGTCGTCGTGCAGCACACCGAGCGACCAGGCGTCGACGACCACGTGGTGGAAGGCGAGGGCCAGGACGTGCTCGTCGTCGGCGACGGTGACCAGCGCGGCCCGTGCCAGCGGCGGCCGGGCCAGGTCGAACGGCGCGTCGGTGACCTGCCGCACGAACCGGTCGAGGGTCTCGGCGCACTCCGCGACCGGCAGGGCGCGCAGGTCGTGGCGCGGCACGGCCAGATCGAGCCGGGACGCGACGACGCGGTGGGGCACCCCGTCAACGGCCTCGAAGGTCGTGCGCAGGGCCTCGTGCCGGTCCGGCAGTGCCCGCAGCGCGGTGACGAGCGCCTCGGCGTCGAGCGGTCCGCGCAGCCGGCTGACGACGGGCACCACGTAGGCGGGGTCGCCGGGGGTGAGCTGGTCGACGAGCCACAGGCCCGTCTCGGCCGCGGACAGCTCGGGCACCGGCCCGGCGGCAGCGGCGACCGGCGGCAGCGGCGGCGCGGCGACGGCGTCGTCGAGCAGCGCGGCGAAGCCGGCCGGGGTGGGCGCGTCGAACGCCCAGCGCAGCGGCGCGTCGACGGTGAGGGCGGTGCGCACCCGCGACAGCAGCTGCACCGCGAGCATCGAGTGCCCGCCGAGGGCGAAGAAGTCGTCGTCGCGGCCGACCCTGCCGACGCCGAGGACCTCGCCCCACAGCCCGGCGAGCAGCTCCTCCGTCGGGGTGCGCGGTGCCTCGTACGCAGCGTGGACGGGTGTGTCGTCGGGTGGTGCTGGGAGGCGTTTGTAGTCGATTTTGCCGCTGGACAGTTGGGGCATTGCCGGCAGGGTCACGATCACCGACGGCACCATGTATTCGGGCAGCCGGGTGCGTAGCCAGGTGCGTAGTTCTTGGGGGTCGGTGGGGTTGTCGGTGGGGGTGATGTAGGCGATGAGGCGGTCGTTGGTGGTGGTGACGGCGGCGTGGCGGGCGCGTTGGGTGAGGGTGGCTTCGATTTCGCCGAGTTCGATGCGGTGGCCGCGGAGTTTGATTTGTCGGTCGAGGCGGCCGAGGAAGTCGATGCGTCCGTCGGTGCGCCAGCGGGCGAGGTCGCCGGTGCGGTAGAGGCGGCTGCCGGGTGGGCCGTAGGGGTCGGGGGTGAATCGGTCGGCGGTGAGGTCGGGGCGGCCGAGGTAGCCGCGGGCGAGTTGGATGCCGCCGATGCACAGTTCGCCGGGCACTCCGACGGGCTGGAGGCGCAGGCTTGTGTCGAGGATGTAGGCGCGGACGTTGGTGGTGGGTGTGCCGATCGGGACGCGGGGGTCGCCGTCGAGCCGGCACCGGTCGACGGTCACGTTGACCGCGGTCTCGGTCGGCCCGTAGGCGTTGTAGAGGTCGGCGCCGAGCAGCGTCAGGCACTGGGCCCGTAGTTCGGGGGTGAGTGCTTCGCCGGCGCTTTTGATGACGCGGAGGGCTGGTAGGGGTGTGTTGCCGCCGTGGGCGAGGAGTGCGGCGAGCATGGTGGGCACGAACCGGACGTATGTGACGTTTTCGGTGGCGAGGAGTGTGCGGAGGTAGGTGGGGTCGCGGTGGCCGCCGGGGTCGGCGATGACGAGGCGGGCGCCGGCGGTGAGGGTTGCGAAGATTTCGACGACGGAGTCGTCGAAGGTGACGTTGGTTTTGAACAGTACGGTGGCGGTGGGGTTGAGGCCGAACCGGTCGATCTGCCAGTGGATCTGGTTGTGTGCGGCGCGGTGGCTGATCATGACGCCTTTGGGCCGGCCGGTCGAGCCTGAGGTGTAGAAGACGTATGCGAGGTGGTCGGGGAGCACGCCGGACGGTGGGCAGGGCGCGGGGTGGGCGGCGATGGCGTCGGCGTGTTCGTCGACGAGGATCGTCGCGGTCGGTCGTGCCTGGAGGATGCCGGCGAGGTCCGCGGTGGTGACGACGAGCGCCGCGGCGGCGTCGTCGAGGACCATCGCGGTGCGCTCGGCCGGGTGGTCGGGGTCGAGGGGGAGGTACGGCGCGCCGGCGCGGACGACGGCGACGATCGCGACGACCAGGTCGATACCGCGGTGCAGCAGGACACCGACCGGCCGGTCCGGTGTCGCGCCCGCCGCGCGGAGGTGTCCGGCGAGGCGGTCGACCCGTCCGGCCAGTTCGCGGTATGTCACCCGGTGGCCGCCGTGCACCAGCGCGACGTCGTCGGAGTCCGCGCGTGCGGTGATCGCCGCGGTGAGGTCGGCCGGGCCGGGGTACTCCCGCACCGGGCCCTGCCAGGCCTCGGTGACAAGTGCCAGCTCGGCGCGGCCGAGCAGCGGCAGGCGGGCGACCGGCAGCGCGGGGTCGCCCGTCGCGGCGGCCAGCAGCGTCAGGAAGTGGTCGAGGACCCGCTGCGCGTCGGCGTCGTCCCACAGGTCCCGGCGGTACTCCAGCTCCAGCTCGAGGGTGTCGGCGTGCTCGCTGACGGCGAGGGTGACGTCGAACTTCGCGGTGCCGGGCCGGAACCGTTCGACGAGCGTCATGCGCGCGTCCCCGAGCCGGATGCCGGTGCCGGTGCGCGCGGCGGAGCTGTTCCAGTCGAACAGCACCTGGAACAGCGGGGTGGTGTCGAGGTCCCGGTGCACCGGCAGGGTGCCGATCACCTGCTCGAACGGCACGTCCTGGTGCGCGTGCGCGGCGGTGGTCGCCTCGCGCACCCGGCCGAGCAGTTCGGCGAACGGCAGGGAGCGTTCGACGCCGGCGCGGACCACGACGGTGTTGACGAAGAGCCCGATGAGCGGTTCGACCTCGGGCAGCATCCGGTTGGCGACCGGCGTGCCGACCAGGATGTCCCGCTGTCCGCTGTAGCGGTGCAGCAGCGCGTACAGCGCCGAGAGCAGCACCATGAACGGCGTCGCGGCCCGCTCCCGGGCCAGGGCCCGGACGGCGGCCGTCAGGTCGGCACCGGCCCGTGCGCGGGCGCGGCCACCACCGCCGCCCGCCGGCCGGGGACCGGACGACGGCAGTTCGAGCCGCTCGGGCGCGTCGGCCAGCTGCCGGGCCCAGTAGGCGAGCTGGTCGTCGTAGCCGCCGTCGTCGAGGCGCCGCCGCTGCCAGGCGGCGAAGTCGGCGTACTGCACCGGCGGCGGCGGCGCTGGCCGGTCAGCGGTGCCCAGCGCCGCGGCGTAGCCGGTCGCGAGCTCCCGCGCGAAGACGTCGACGGACCAGCCGTCGAAGGCGATGTGGTGCAGCGTGAGCACGAGGTGGTGGCGCTCCGGGGCGGTGCACGCGAGGACGGCCCGCCAGACGGGGCCGGCGGCCAGGTCGAACGGGCGGGCGTACTCCTCGCCGGCCAGCGCGTCGAGGTCGGCGTCGGTGGCCCCGGGGAGGTCGAGCCGGTGCAGGCGCAGCGTGACCGGGCCGGGGACCTGCTGATAACCGGCACCGTCGCGCCGGTACGCCGTGCGCAGGATCTCGTGCCGCTCCTCGATGCCCCGCAGCGCCGTCTCCAGCGCGTCGGTGACGAGGGGGCCGTCGATGCGCAGCGTGAAGATCACGTGGTACGTCGGCTCGCCGGGGTGCAGTTCCTCGAGGAACAGCATGCGCTGCTGGGCCGGCGAGACGGCGCGGGGGCCCCGGCCGCGCGGGATGGTCTGCGGGCGCGTGCCGCCGGTGAGGCGTGCCAGGCGTTGCTCCAGCACGGCGCGCACGTCGGGCGACAGGCCGGTGGTCATCGCATCCCCTTCGACGGTGTACGGGACATGCAGACAGGCAACACGACGCGGACTAGGGGCTTTGTTAGGAGCGGTAGGTCCGGGGGCAGGTGAGCCCGGAGGGTGAAGAGGGTGAACCCGTGAAGTTTGGGAAATGTGCTAGCGCGCCGCACCTAGGTTCGGTCCCGGCAACGACGTCGGAATGAGGGACTCGTGCGGGCGATCGACGAACACACAGGTGAGCCCCAGGCGGCGATCGAGCGCTCGGTCGGCAGGCTGCTGGACGTGCACGCGCGGGTGATGGCCCAGGTCCACGCCCTGCTGCTGGAGAACGACAGCATCGCCGTGACCCACCCGGCCCCGCCGTCCCCGCCGCCGCTGCCGCCTGTGGCGCCGCCCACCTATCCGCTGTCCGTCACGCAGCGTGAGATCTGGTTCCTCGAGCAGGTCGGTGCCGGCTCCGCACGCGCCTACAACGAAGCGGTGCTGCTGGACCTGACCGGCCCGCTCGACCCGGCCGCCCTGCACCGGGCGCTGGCCGCCGTCGTCGCGCGGCACGACAGCTTCCGTACCGTCTTCGCGCCGGACGGCTCGCACCAGCGGGTGCTTCCCGAGGTACCGGTCGGCCTGCCGCTCGTGGACCTCACCGGCGAGCCGGACGCGCGGCGCCTCGCCTGGCTGGACGAGCGGGTCCAGGAGAGCTTCGACCTCGTGGCGGGCCCGCTCGTGCGCGCCGCGCTGCTGCGGCTCGCCCCCGAGCACCACCAGCTCCACCTGCTGGTCCACCACAGCGTGGTCGACGGCTGGTCGTTTGTTGTCGTGGTCGACGAGCTGCTCCGGCTGTACGAACAGGACCGGGCCGGCACCCCGGCCGGACTGGCGGCAGCGCCCGCCTACCGTGACCACGTCGCCCGGCAGGCGGCCCGCCGCGCGAGCGGGACCGGCCGGGCCGCCGCCGACTACTGGACCGGACGCCTCCGCGGCCCCCGCCCGGTGCTGCGGCTGCCGCTCGACCGGCCGCGCCCGGCCAAGGGCACCGGCCGGGCGGCGCGCATCGAGCTCGCCGTCGACCAGGCCGTCGCCGACGCCGTCACCGACCGCGCCCGGCAGCTCGGCACCACGGCCTTCACCGTCCTGTTCGGCGCGTACGCGCACCTGCTGCACCGGCTGACCGCCCAGGACGACGTCGTCGTCGGCGTGCCGGTCGCCGAGCGCGACCACCCCGGCGACGACCGGCTCGTCGGGCACTGCAACACCGTGCTGCCGATCCGGGTCGCCGGCGGCGGCCGGGCCAGCGCCCGCGACTACCTGCGCGCCGTCCAGCGGGACCTCATCGACGCCTACGACCACCCCGACTTCAGCGTCGACCTGCTGCGCGAGGACGGCGCGGAGGCCGACCGGACCCCGCTGTTCCGCACGTTCTTCAACCTCGACCGCGCCCGCTCGATGCCGCACCCGACCGGCATGCGGGCCACGGTGCTGCCCACCCCGCCGTCGTTCGCGAAGCTCGACCTGTTCGTCGACGTGCTGTGCATCGGCCGGGCGATGACGGTGCTGTTCGAGTACGACACGGCGCTGTTCGACGAGGCGACCGTGCGCGGCTTCGCCGGCATGTACGAGCAACTGCTGCGCGAGATCACCCACCGCACCGACGAGCCGCTCGAAGCGCTGGAGATCGTCCCGCCGGCCGCCCGCGAGACGCTGCTGGCAGCGGCCCGCGGCCCGCGCACCGCGGCGACCGGCGCCGGCAACGTCCTGGAGCTGTTCGAGGCGCGGGCCACGCGGACGCCCGATGCGCTCGCCGTGGTCCACGGCGACGAGCGGCTGTCCTACGCGGAGCTCGACACGCGGGCCGAGGCCCTCGCCACCCGGCTGCGCCGGCTCGGCGCCGGTCCGGAGCAGCGGGTCGCGGTGCTCCTGCCCCGCTCGGCGGCGCTGGTCGTGGCGGTGCTCGGCATCTGGAAGGCCGGCGCCGCCTTCGTTGCGCTCGACGCGGACACGCCGATCGCGCGCCGCCGTGCCGTCGTCGCCGACGCCGAGGCCGGCCTGGCGGTCACCACCGTCGCGCTCGCCGGCGAGTTCGACGGTACCGGCATCACCTGCGTCGACGTCGAGGACACCGGCCCGCAGGAGGCGGCGCCCCGCCGGGCCCGCCCAGCCGGTGCGCTGGCGTACCTCATCTACACCTCCGGCTCGACCGGGCGCCCCAAGGGCGTCATGGTCGGCGACGACACGCTGCTGTCGGTGTACCGCGGATGGGAGTCCGCCTACCGGCTGCCCGGCCGGATCCGCTCGGTCCTGCAGATGGCCAACTTCGGCTTCGACGTCTTCGTCGGCGACCTCACCCGCGCGCTGTGCTCCGGCGCCCGGCTGGTGCTGTGCCCGCGCGACCTGCTGCTACAGCCCGAGCGGCTGCTCGACCTGATGCGCCGCGAGGAGGTCGACTGCGCGGAGTTCGTGCCGCTGGTCGCCCGGCGCCTGGCCGAGCACGCCGCCGCGGCCGGCGAGCGCCTCGACGGGATGCGGCTGCTGATCGTCGGCTCCGACCACGTCGACGCCGACGACCTGACCCGCATGCGGGCGCTGCTCGGCCCGGACGGTGAGGTCGTCAACTCGTACGGGCTGACCGAGGCGACGATCGACAGTACCTACCTGGTCCACGACAGCGACCTCGACCACGGCGGCGTGTGCCTCGTCGGCGGGCCGTACCCCAACGCCGAGGCGTACGTCCTCGACGACGACCTGCGGCCGGTGCCCGCCGGGGTGCCCGGCACGCTGTACGTCGGCGGCGGCCTCGCCCGCGGGTACGCCGGGCGCCCCGACCTCACCGCGGACGCGTTCGTCCCGCACCCCTACGCCGAGCGCCCGGGCGAGCGGCTCTACCGGACCGGCGACCTCGCCCGCCACCGCCGCCGCGGCGACCGCCTCGTCATCGAGTACCTCGGCCGGCAGGACCAGCAGCTCAAGATCCGCGGCTACCGGATCGAGCTCGGCGAGGTCGAGGCGGCCCTGCGCACGGTCACCGGCCTCGCGGCCGCCGTCGTGGTGGCGCACCCCGGCGGCGACGACGGCGGCGACCGGCTCGTCGCGCACGTGGCGGCCCGCCCCGCCGGGCAGACGCTCGTCGAGTGGCACGAGCGGCTCAGCGACCGGCTGCCCCGCTACATGGTGCCCGACGGCTACGTGCTGCACGACGCGCTGCCGGTCAGCCGCAACGGCAAGGTCGACCGGGCGGCCCTGCTCGCCGCCGGTACCGGCGCGGTCGTCTCGGCCCGGCGCGAGTACGTCGCACCGCGTACCGACCTCGAACGCCGGCTCGCCGAGGTCTGGTCGGCGGTCCTGGAGCGCGACCGGGTCGGCGTGACGGACGACTTCTTCGCCCTCGGCGGGCACTCGCTGGTCGCGACGCGGCTCGTCAGCCGGGTCCGCGCGGTGCTCGGCCGGGAACTGGCCATCCGGGACCTGTTCGAGACGCCGACGATCGCCGGCCTGGCCGCGCGGTTCGACGCACCGGCCGCCGTCCGGCCCGCGCTCACCGCCGTCGAGCCGCGCCCGTCGACCGTGCCGCTGTCACCGGCGCAGCAGCGGCTGTGGTTCCTGCACGAGTTCGAGGGGCCCGCCGCCACCTACAACATCCCGCTGGCGCTGCGCCTCACCGGAGCCCTGGACCCCGACGCGTTGCGTGCGGCGTTCGACGACGTGGTGGCCCGCCACGAGTCCCTGCGTACCACGGTGCGCACCGTCGAGGGCTCGGCCGTGCAGCGGATCGCGCCGGCCGGCACGGTGCGGGTGCCGTTCGTGACCGAACGGGTCGCGCCGGACGGCGTCGCCGCCATGGTCGCGGAGGCCGCCGCGCAGCCGTTCGACCTGGCCGCCGACCTGCCGCTGCGGGTCCACCTCTTCGCGCTCGGCGCGCACGAGCACGTGGTGGTCGCGGTCCTGCACCACATCGCCGCCGACGCCTGGTCGATCGGGCCGCTCGCCCGGGACCTCACCGCCGCCTACGCCGCCCGCTCGGCCGGCACGGCACCCGCGTGGTCGCCGCTGCCGGTGCAGTACGCCGACTACACCCTCTGGCAGCAGCGGCTCCTGGGCGGCGACACCGACCCGGACAGCCTGGTCTCGCGCCAGCTCGACTTCTGGCGGTCCACGCTGGCCGGCGCGCCACCGGCGCTCGAGCTGCCGGGGGCCGGCCGCCGGCCCGGCCCGCACAGCGCCGACGGTGCCGACGTCCGCTTCACCATCGACGCCGGCCTGCACGAGGGACTGGCCCGGCTGGCCCGCCAGGAGCGGGGCAGCGTCTTCATGGTCGTGCAGGCCGCCCTGGCCGCGCTGCTGACCAGGCTCGGCGCCGGCACCGACATCCCGATCGGCAGCCCGGTCGCCGGCCGGCTCGACGACGCGCTCGAGGACCTGATCGGGTTCTTCGTCAACACCCTCGTCCTGCGTACCGACACCTCGGGCGACCCCACCTTCCGCGAACTGCTGGACCGGGTGCGTACGACGGACCTGGCCGCGCTCGCGCACCAGGACGTGCCGTTCGAGCAGCTGGTGCTCGCGCTCAACCCGCCCCGCGCCGAGGGCCGCCATCCGCTGTTCCAGGTGATGCTCGTCGCCGACGGGACCGAGCAGGTCGGCGCCGAGCTGCCCGGTCTCCGGGTGACGGAGGAACCGATCGCCGCGACCACGGCGCAGTTCGACCTTGTCCTCGTGCTGCGCGAGCGCTACGGTCCCGGCGGTCGCTGCGACGGTGTCCGGGCCGAGTTGCGGTACCGCACCGAGCTGTTCGACGCCGCCGACGCGGCGCAGCTCGTGGCCAGGCTGATGCGGGTCCTCGGCACGGTCGCCGCCGATCCCGACGTGCGCTGCGCCGACCTCGACGTCCTCGACGACGCCGAACGGGTGCTGGTGACCGAGGCCTGGCAGGGCCCGGTGCGGGAGTACCCCGGCCCGGCCGACCTCACCGCGGCGATCACCGCACGCGCGGACTCCGACGACGTCGCGCTGGTGCACGGCGGCCACCGGGTGACATACCGCGAACTGGCCGGACGGGTCGACCGCCTCGCCGGACACCTCCGCGCGGCGGGCGCGACACCGGACCGGCCGGTCGGTGTCCTGCTGCACCGCGGTATCGACCTGGTCGTCGCGATCGTCGCCGTCGTCCGCGCCGGCGCGCCGTACCTCCCCCTCGACCCCGACCACCCGGCCGAGCGCACCGCGATGGTCCTCGACGACGCCGCCGCGGCGCTCGTCGTCACCACCGCGGACCTCGCCGGCATCCTCCAGGCACGACCGACCGCGACGATCCTCGTCGACGAACACGCCGACGCCATCGCCGCCCACCCCGCGCCCTGCCCACCGTCCGGCGTGCTCCCCGACCACCTCGCATACGTCTTCTACACCTCAGGCTCGACCGGCCGGCCCAAAGGCGTCATGATCAGCCACCGCGCCGCACACAACCAGATCCACTGGCAGATCGACCGGTTCGGCCTCAACCCCACCGCCACCGTACTGTTCAAAACCAACGTCACCTTCGACGACTCCGTCGTCGAAATCTTCGCAACCCTCACCGCCGGCGCCCGCCTCGTCATCGCCGACCCCGGCGGCCACCGCGACCCCACCTACCTCCGCACACTCCTCGCCACCGAAAACGTCACATACGTCCGGTTCGTGCCCACCATGCTCGCCGCACTCCTCGCCCACGGCGGCAACACACCCCTACCAGCCCTCCGCGTCATCAAAAGCGCCGGCGAAGCACTCACCCCCGAACTACGGGCCCAGTGCCTGACGCTGCTCGGCGCCGACCTCTACAACGCCTACGGGCCGACCGAGACCGCGGTCAACGTGACCGTCGACCGGTGCCGGCTCGACGGCGACCCCCGCGTCCCGATCGGCACACCCACCACCAACGTCCGCGCCTACATCCTCGACACAAGCCTGCGCCTCCAGCCCGTCGGAGTGCCCGGCGAACTGTGCATCGGCGGCATCCAACTCGCCCGCGGCTACCTCGGCCGCCCCGACCTCACCGCCGACCGATTCACCCCCGACCCCTACGGCCCACCCGGCAGCCGCCTCTACCGCACCGGCGACCTCGCCCGCTGGCGCACCGACGGACGCATCGACTTCCTCGGCCGCCTCGACCGACAAATCAAACTCCGCGGCCACCGCATCGAACTCGGCGAAATCGAAGCCACCCTCACCCAACGCGCCCGCCACGCCGCCGTCACCACCACCAACGACCGCCTCATCGCCTACATCACCCCCACCGACAACCCCACCGACCCCCAAGAACTACGCACCTGGCTACGCACCCGGCTGCCCGAATACATGGTGCCGTCGGTGATCGTGACCCTGCCGGCAATGCCCCAACTGTCCAGCGGCAAAATCGACTACAAACGCCTCCCAGCACCACCCGACGACACACCCGTCCACACCGAATACGTCGCACCGCGCAGCCCCGCCGAGGACGCGATGCTCCAGGTGTGGGCGGAGGTCCTGGACCGCCCCGGCCTCGGCGTCGAGGACGACTTCTTCGCGCTCGGCGGGCACTCCATGCTCGCCGTCCGGCTCGTCAGCCGGATCCGTGCGGCGTTCGGCGTGGAGCTACCGGTGCGGGCGGTGTTCGACGCGCCGACCCCGGCGGGCCTCGCCGCTCAGCTCACCGGCGTGCGGGGCACCGCCCGCCCGGCGCTCGTCCAGGGGGTCCGGCCCGACGTCGTGCCGCTGTCGCCGGCGCAGCAGCGGCTGTGGTTCCTGTACCGGCTGACCGGTCCCAGCGCCACGTACAACGTGCCGGTGTCGATCCGGCTCACCGGCGACCTTGATGCCGAAGCGCTCGCCGGGGCGCTGACCGACGTCGTCGCCCGGCACGAGAGCCTGCGCACCACGGTCCTCGAGGTCGGCGGCGTCCCGACCCAGCAGGTCCGGCCGGCCGACGGTGCCGCCGTGCGGATGCGGGTCGTCGACTGCGGCCCGCACGGTCTCGCCGCCGAGCAGGCCGCCGCGGCCGCCACCGCGTTCCGGCTCGACGAGGACCTGCCGCTGCGGGCCTGGCTGTTCCGGCTGAACGACGCCGAGCACGTGCTGACGGTCGTACTGCACCACATCGCCTGCGACGGCTGGTCGATGGTGCCGCTCGCGGCCGACCTGGCCCGCGCCTACGGGGCACGCCGTGCCGGCGGCCGGGTCCGGTGGGAACCGCTGCCCGCGCAGTACGCCGACTACACCCTGTGGCAGCAGGAGCTGCTGGGCTCGGCGCGCGACCCGCGCAGCCTGCTGGCGCGGCAGCTGGCGTACTGGCGGCGGACCCTCGCGGGCATGCCGGCCGAGCTGGCGCTGCCGTTCGACCGGCCCCGCCCGGCCGCGGCGTCGTCCGCGGGGCGGGGTGTCACGTTCACCGTCGACCCGGACGCGCACGCCGCGCTGGCGAACGTCGCCCGGGGCAGCCGCGCCAGCGTGTTCATGGCCGCGCAGGCGGCCCTGGCGGCGTTGCTGACGCAGGTGGGCGCCGGCACCGACATCCCGCTCGGCACCCCGGTCGCCGGCCGGCCCGACGAGGCGCTGGACGGCCTCATCGGCTTCTTCGCCAACACGATCGTCCTGCGCACCGACACCTCCGGCGACCCGACGTTCACGGACCTGCTCGCCCGCGTCCGCGACGCCGACCTGGAGGCGTACGCGCACCAGGACACGCCCTTCGAGCACCTGGTCCAGGCGCTCAACCCGGCCCGGTCCAGCTCCCGGCACCCGCTCTTCCAGGTCATGATCGTCGCCGACGACACCGAACGGGGCGGCTTCGACCTGCCGGGCCTCCGGCTGCGGATCGAACCGACCGCGTCGACGACCGCCAAGTTCGACCTCAACGTGATGCTGCGCGAGCGGATCGGACCGGACGGCGCCTGCCTCGGCGTCGACGGGCTGCTCGAGTACAGTACCGACCTGTTCGACGACGAGACCGCACAGGACCTCGCGGAGCGCTACGTCGCGCTGCTGGCGCAGGTCGCGGCCGATCCCGGTGCCCGCTGCTGCCGAAAGACGGTGACCGCTGGTGAATGACACCCTGTATGCGGGGCAGACCCCGTGGCTGCCCAACCGCCGGTCGGCCGCCGACACCGCGCTGCGGCTGTTCTGCCTGCCGCACGCGGGCGGCGCGGCCTCCGCTTTCCGCACCTGGCAGCACCACGTGCCGTACGGCATGGAGGTGTGCCCGGTGCAGCTGCCCGGCCGGGAGACCCGCTTCGGCGAGCCGCTGCCGACCGGCATCGTGGACCTCGTGCCCGCCCTCGCCGAGGCGGTGCTGCCCAGCCTCGACGTGCCGTTCGCGCTGCTCGGCAACAGCATGGGCGCCCTCGTCGCCTACGAGCTGGCCCGGTACCTCCACCGCCACTACCTGCTGTCGCCGGTGCGGCTGGTCGTCGCGGCGGCCCGCCCGCCCGGCGGCGCCGCGTTGCTGCCCCGGGTCAGCCACCTGAGCGACCAGGAGTTCGGCCGGGCCATGCAGGCGCGGCACGGCGGCATCCCGGACGAGATCCTCGACGATCCGCAGATCGGCGCGGTGTTCCTGCCGGTGCTGCGCGCCGACATGGGCATGGTCGAGCAGTACCGCCCGGCGCCCGGCCCGCCGCTGACCTGCCCGGTGAGCGCCTACGCCGGCACGCGCGACGGCAACGTCGGCGCCGCCGACCTCGACGGCTGGGCCACGGTGACGACCGGCCGCTTCGACCGCCAGGTCCTGGACGGCGACCACTTCGCCGTCATCGACCACCCCCAGCTCGTCATCGGCCGGCTCGCCGACGAACTGGCCCTGCGCTGACCCCTTGGAGGAAGCTGATGGAAGAGGACGACACCCGCCGGTACACGGTGGTGGTCAACGACGAGGAGCAGTACTCGATCTGGCCGGAGGGCCGTGACATCCCGGCCGGCTGGCGCGACGCGGGCTTCTCGGGCCCGAAGGAGGAGTGCCTGGCCCACGTCAACGAGGTGTGGACCGACATGCGCCCGCTGAGCCTGCGCCGCCAGCTGGAAGCCCAGACCGCCTGACCCTTTTGCCGACCGCCGGCCCGCCTCGCGCGGCCCGGCGGTTGCTGCGTTGTGCGCCCGCCTCGACGGCTAAGCGTTCTGCTAGAGAACGTTCGGCGCCGGGCCGGTCCACATCCGTTCCGGGCGATACTCGGCTTCCCCCGCTCATGCCCGGTGGGCCCCGACGCCGGTACGCCGCCCGGGTTTTCTCTCACAAGGCGGTGCAGCCATGGCGCAGGAACACACTGTCGACGAAACGCGGCCCGGTGGGCCCGGCGAGCTGCTGCGGCGGCTGCGCGCCGCCACCGACGCCGACCGGGACCGGATCCTGCTCGACCTGGTCCGGGCCGAAGTCGTCGCGGCGACCGGAAAGCCGGGGCCGGTGGCCGCGGACGCGGCGTTCCGGCGCATCGGCGTGTACCGCGCGATCGGCACCGCGCTGCGGGAGGGGCTCGCCGCGGCGACGGGACTGCGGATCCCGGCCACGCTGCTCTTCGACTACCCGACGCCGGCCGCGGTCGCCGGCTTCCTGCGCGACGGGCTCCTCGGCGACCGTCCCGGGAACCCTGCCGGACCGGCCGCGCGGCGCCGGTCCCCGGCGGACCCGGACGACCCCGTTGTCATCGTCGGCATGGCGTGCCGCTACGCGGGAGGGGTCGACTCGCCGGAGGCGTTGTGGGACCTCGTGGCCGGCGGGGTCGACGCGGCGAGCACCTTCCCGACGGACCGTGGCTGGAACGTCGCCGAGCTGTACCACCCCGACCCGGACAACGTCGGCACCTGCTGCACCCGGCACGGCTCGTTCCTGCACGACGCGGCCCAGTTCGACGCCGCGTTCTTCGGCATCAGCCCGCGCGAGGCGCTGGGCATGGACCCGCAGCAGCGGCTGCTGCTGGAGGTCGCCTGGGAGGCGCTCGAGTCGGCGCGCATCGACCCGCTGTCGGTCGCGGGCCGGGCGGGCGGCGTCTACGTCGGCGTCCCGTACACCCACTACGGCCCGGCCCTGCACCGGCCCGCCGAAGGCATGCACGGCTACCTGCTGACCGGCAGCCTCAACAGCGTCGCCTCCGGCCGGATCTCCTACACCCTCGGCATGGAGGGGCCCGCGGTCACCGTCGACACCGCCTGCTCCTCGTCGCTCGTCGCGCTGCATCTGGCCGTACAGGCGCTGCGAGCGGGCGAATGCGAGCTCGCCCTCGCCGGTGGGGTCACCGTCATGTCCACCCCCGGTGTGCTCATGGAGTTCAGCCGCAAACGCGGCCTGTCACCCGACGGGCGGTGCAAGGCGTTCTCCGACGACGCCGACGGCACCGGCTGGGGCGAGGGCGCGGGCATGCTGGTGCTGGAGCGGCTGTCGGACGCGCGGCGGGCCGGCCATCCGGTGCTGGCGGTGGTGCGCGGCTCGGCGCTGAACCAGGACGGCGCCTCCAACGGGCTGACCGCCCCGAACGGCCCGTCGCAGCAGCGGGTCATCCGCGCGGCGCTCGCCGACGCCGGACTGGCGGCGTCCGATGTGGACATGGTGGAGGCACACGGCACCGGCACCCCGCTGGGTGACCCGATCGAGGCGCAGGCGCTACTGGCCACGTACGGGCGGGAGCGCGACGCCGCGCACCCGCTGTGGCTGGGCTCGCTGAAGTCGAACGTCGGCCACACGCAGGCGGCGGCCGGCGTCGGCGGCGTGATCAAGACGGTGCTGGCGATGCGGCGCGGCACGCTGCCGCGCACCCTGCACGTCTCCGCCCCTTCGTCGCACGTCGACTGGTCGGCCGGCGCGGTCGAGCTGCTGACCGAGGCGCGCGACTGGCCCGCCGTCGAGCGGCCCCGCCGGGCGGCGGTGTCGTCGTTCGGGGTCAGCGGTACCAACGCGCACGTGATCCTGGAGGCGCCCGCCGGCGAGCCGGTGCCGCCGCCCGGCCCGGCCCCGGCCGTCGTGGCGGTCCCGGTGTCGGGGCGCGGCCCGGCCGGGCTGCGGGCGCAGGCCCGCCGGCTGGCGGAGCACCTCGACGCCCATCCGGAGCAGGATCTGGCCGACGTCGCCTGGTCGCTGGCGGCGACCCGGGCGGCCCTGCCGGACCGGGCCGTGGTCGTGGGTCGCGACCGGGCGGTGGTGCGGGAGCAGTTGCTGGACCTCGCGGGCGCCGCACCGCTGGCCGGACCGGCCCGCCCCGGCGGCAGGGTGGCGTTCGTGTTTCCGGGCCAGGGTTCGCAGTGGGCCGGCATGGCCGTCGACCTGCTCGACAGCGAGCCGGTGTTCGCGGCGTCGATCGCGCGCTGCGAGGAGGCGTTCGCGCCGCTGGCCGACTGGTCGCTGACCGCGGTGCTGCGGGCGGCCGGGCCGCTGGAGCGGGTCGACGTCGTCCAGCCCGTGCTCTTCGCGGTCATGGTCTCCCTCGCCGAGCTGTGGCGCTCCCGCGGGGTCGAGCCCGACGTGGTGGTCGGGCACTCCCAGGGTGAGATCGCCGCCGCCTGCGTGGCCGGCGTGCTGTCGCTGGAGGACGCGGCACGCGTGGTCCTGCTGCGCAGCCAGTCGCTCGCGGTGCTGGCCGGGCAGGGCGGCATGGCGTCGGTCGCGCTGCCCGAGCCGGAGGTGACGGACCGGATCGCGCCGTGGGCCGGGCGGCTCGGGGTGGCGACCGTGAACGGCCCGGCGGCGGTGGTGGTCTCCGGCGAGGTCGCCGCCCTCGAGGAGTTCATGGCGGCGTGTGCCGCGGACGGTGTACGGGTGCGCCGCGTCGACGTCGACTACGCCTCCCACGGCGTCCAGGTCGAGGCGATCCACGACCGGCTGCTGGAGGTGCTCGCCCCGGTCGCACCGCGGACGGGGACGATCGAGATGCACTCGACCGTCGGCGCCGACCTCACGGGGGTCGAGTTCGCCGGCGCCGAGTACTGGTACCGCAACCTGCGCCACACGGTGCGCTTCGCCGACGCCGTGCGCACGCTCGCCGGGCGGGGCGTGACGGAGTTCGTCGAGGTGAGCCCGCATCCGGTGCTGACCGTCGGCATCCAGGACACGCTCGACGAGCTCGGCGGCGAAGGTTTTGTCACCGGCACGCTGCGCCGCGACGACGGCGGGACCGACCGGTTCCTCGCCTCGCTCGGCGCGCTGTGGTGCCACGGCGCCGACGTCGACTGGGCCGCGGTGCTCGGCGCCGGGCGGCGCACGGTCGACCTGCCCACCTACGCATTCCAGCGGCAGCGGTACTGGCTGGAGGCGCCCCTGCTGGACGAGCGCGCCACGGCCGCCGCCGACGCACTCGACGGCGAGTTCTGGACCGCGGTCGAGCAGGCGGACGCCGACGGCCTCGCCGGTGTGCTGTCGGCCGAGCCGGCGGCCGTCGCGGCCGTGCTGCCCGCGCTGCGGACCTGGCACGAGCAGCGGGCGATCCGCGGCCAGGTCGACGGCTGGCGCTACCGCGTGCGCTGGGACGTGCTGCCCGCCGCGCCCGCCGGCCGTCCCGGCGGGCTGTGGCTGGTCGTCCACCCCGCCGGCGGTCCGCTCGCCGAGCCGGTGGCCGCGGCGCTCGGCGCGGCCGGCGCGGCCGTCCGTGCGGTCGCGGTCGACGGGCGGGACACCGGCCGGGACCAACTCGCCGACGTGCTGCGGGCCGCGCTGGACGGCGACGAGCCCGCCGGGTTCCTGTCGCTGCTGGCCGTCGACGGCCGGCCCCGCGCCGACCACCCGGTGGTGCCCGCCGGGGTCGCCGCCAACCTTCTGCTCCTGCAGGCCCTCGACGACGTCGGCGCCGCCGCGCCGCTGTGGTGCGTGACGCGCGGCGCCGTCGCCGTCGACGGCGCCGCGCCCGAGGCACCCGAGCAGGCCCAGACCTGGGGCCTCGGCCGGGTCGCGGCCCTGGAGCACCCGCAGCGCTGGGGCGGCCTCGCCGACCTGCCGGCGGAGCCCGCGCAGGCCGATCTCGCCGCCCTGTGCCACGTGCTCGGCGGCGCCGAGGACCAGGTCGCGATCCGCCCGGCCGGGATCTTCGCCCGGCGGCTGGTGCACGCCGGCACCGGCGCCGCGGCACCGGCCCGCACCTGGCGTCCGGAGGGCACGGTGCTCGTCACCGGCGGCACGGGCGCCCTCGGCGGCCACGTGGCCCGCTGGCTGGCCCGCGCCGGCGCCCGCAGCCTGGTGCTGACCAGCCGTCGCGGTGCCGCCGCACCCGGCGCCGCGGACCTCGTCGCGGAGCTCGCCGACCTCGGCGCGGAGGCCACCGTCGTCGCGTGCGACGTCGCCGACCGGGCCGCCGTCGAGGAACTCGTCGCCGGGTGCGCGGCGCGCGGCCGGCCGATCCGGACCGTCATGCACACCGCCGGCGTCGCCGACCTCGCGCCGCTGGGCGAGCTGACCGTCGAGGGAATGGCGCGCGTCGCCGAGGGCAAGGTCGCGGGCGCGCTGCACCTCGACGCCCTGCTCGACCGGGAGGCGCTGCACACCGTCGTGTACTTCTCGTCGATCGCCGCGATGTGGGGCGTCGGCGACCACGGCGCGTACGCGGCGGCCAACGCCCACCTGGACGCGCTCGCCGAACGGCAGCGGGCCGAGGGCGTCACCGCGCACTCGGTCGCGTGGGGTCCCTGGGCGGGCGGCGGCATGATCGCCGGCTCCCTCGAGGACACGCTGCGCCGCCGGGGCGTCCCGCTGATCGACCCCGAGCCGTCGATGCACGCCCTCCAGCAGCTGCTCGACCACGACGACACCACGATCGCGGTGGCCGACGTCGACTGGGAGCGGTTCGCGGCCGTGTTCTGCGGCGCCCGGCCCAGCCCGCTGCTCGGCGAACTGCCGGAGGTGCGCCGGACGCTCGACGCGCCACCTGAGCCGGCCGGCACCACCGGCGGCGAGCTGGCCCGCGGTCTCGCCGGGCTCGGCGCCGCCGACCGCGACCGCGCGCTGCTCGACCTGGTCCGCGCGCAGGTCGCACGGGTCCTCGGCCACGACTCGGCGGAGACCGTCGAGTCCCGGCGCGCCTTCATGGAGCTGGGCTTCGACTCGCTGTCGGCGGTCGAACTGCGCAACGCGCTCGGCGCCGCGACCGGCCTGCGCCTGCCGGCGACCGCCGTGTTCGACCACCCGACCCCGGTGCACCTGGCCCGGTTCCTGCGCGCGGAACTGCTCGGCGAGTCGCCCGAGTCGCCGGCCGCCGTGCCCGTCCCCGTCGTGGACCGGGCCGATCCCGTGGTCATCGTGGGCATCGGCTGCCGGTACCCGGGTGGCGTACAAAATCCCGACGATCTCTGGCGGCTCCTCGTCGACGAGACCGACGCGGTGGGCCCGATGCCGACCGACCGCGGCTGGGACCTCGCCGCCCTGTACGACCCGGACCCCGACCGCGCCGGTACGACCTACGTCCGCCACGGCGGCTTCCTCTACGACGCCGCCGACTTCGACCCCGAGTTCTTCGGCGTCAGCCCGCGTGAGGCCCGCGCCATGGACCCGCAGCAGCGGCTGCTGCTGGAGGTCGCCTGGGACGCGAGCGAGCACGCGAGGATCGCCCCGGCGTCGCTGCGCGGCACCCGTACCGGTGTGTTCGTCGGCATGGCCGACCAGGCGTACGGGTCGCGGCTGCAGGCCGGCTCGGGGGGCTCGGAGGGCATGGAGGGCTACCTCGTCACCGGCGGGGCGTCCAGCGTCGCCTCCGGGCGGATCAGCTACGTGCTGGGGCTGGAGGGCCCGGCGGTCACCGTCGACACCGCATGCTCGTCGTCGCTGGTGGCGCTGCACCTCGCGGTCGAGTCGCTGCGCCGCGGGGAGTGCGACCTGGCACTGGCCGGTGCGGCGATGGTGATGTCGACGCCGGCGCAGTTCGTCGGGTTCAGCCGGCAACGGGGCCTGGCGCGCGACGGCCGGTGCAAGGCGTTCGGCGCGGGCGCGGACGGGTTCGGCCTCGCCGAGGGGGCCGGCATGGTGATGCTGGAGCGGCACTCCGACGCGGTCCGCAACGGCCACCGCGTGCTCGCCGTCGTGCGCGGCTCCGCCGTCAACCAGGACGGCGCCTCGAACGGGCTGACCGCTCCCAACGGCCCCGCCCAGCAGCGGGTCATCCGCAACGCGCTCGCCGCCGCCGGGCTGGCGGCGCGGGACGTGGACACCGTCGAGGCGCACGGCACCGGCACGCTGCTCGGCGACCCGATCGAGGCGCAGGCGCTGCTCGCCACGTACGGCCAGGAGCGCGACCCGGGCCGTCCACTGTGGCTCGGGTCGCTGAAGTCGAACGTCGGCCACACGCAGACGGCGGCCGGCATCGGCGGCGTGATCAAGATGGTGCTCGCGATGCGCCACGGCCGGCTGCCGCGGACCCTGCACGCCGACGCGCCGTCGCCGCACGTGGACTGGTCCGCCGGCGCCGTGGAGCTGCTCACCGCGGCGCGGGACTGGCCCGACACCGGCCGTCCCCGGCGGGCCGGGGTGTCGTCGTTCGGCATCAGCGGCACCAACGCCCACGTCATCGTCGAGCAGGCGCCCGAGCCCGCCGAGCCGTCCGTCGCGCCGGCGCCCGAGCCCGCCGCGGAACCCGCGCGGGTCGTGCCGCTCGTCGTCACCGCGCACAGCACGCCCGCGCTGGCCGCCCAGGCGGCCCGCCTCCGCGACCTGCTGACCGGTGAAGACGGCGCGGCACCCGATCCGGCCGGCGTGGCCGGCGTGGCCCGGTCGCTGGTGGCCACGCGGTCGCTGCTGCCCCGGCGGGCCGTCGTCCTCGGCGACCCCGTCGCCGAGCTCACCGCGCTCGCGGACGGCGGCGAAGCGGCGGGGACGGTGCGCGGCACCGCCGACGTCGACGGCCGGGTCGTCTTCGTCTTCCCCGGCCAGGGCGCCCAGTGGGCCGGCATGGCGGTGGACCTCGTCGACACGTCCGCGGTGTTCCGCGCGGCGATCGAGGACTGCGAGCGGGCGCTCGCCCCGCACGTCGACTGGTCGTTGCAGGCGGTGCTGCGCGGTGCCGAGGGCGCACCCGGCCTCGACCGGGTCGACGTCGTCCAGCCCGCCTCGTGGGCGGTCATGGTGTCCCTCGCCGCGCTGTGGCGCTCGTTCGGCGTGCGGCCCGACGCCGTGGTCGGCCACTCGCAGGGCGAGATCGCCGCCGCCTGCGTCGCCGGGATGCTCTCCCTCGACGACGCCGCGCGTATCGTCGCCGTGCGCAGCCGCGCCATCGTCACGCTCGCCGGCACCGGTGCGATGGCGTCGGTGGCGCTGCCCGTCGCCGAGGTGCGGCAGCGCATCGAGGCGCTCGGCGGCGGGCTGGAGGTCGCCGTGGTCAACGGCCCGACGGCGGTCGTGGTTTCCGGGGTCGTACCGGCTGTGCACGCCTTCGTCGCCGCCTGCGTCGAGGACGGCGTCCGGGCCCGGCTCGTCGACGTCGACTACGCCTCGCACTCCGCGCAGGTGGAGGCGGTCGAGGAGGCGCTGCGCACTGGCCTGGCCGGGGTCGGCGGCGCCGCCGGCACCGTGCCGATGCTGTCGACGGCGACGGGGGAGTGGCTGGCCGGATCGCAGCTGGACGCCGGCTACTGGTACCACAACCTGCGTGCGCCGGTCCGCTTCGCCGACACGGTGGAGCGGCTGGTGGAGGACGGCTACCGGGTGTTCGTCGAGTGCAGCGCCCACCCGGTGCTCACCGTGCCGGTCCAGGAGACCGCGGACGCGACCGTCGACGGCGTGCCGTACGTGGTCACCGGGTCGCTGCGGCGCGGTGAGGGCGGCCTCGACCGGTTCGCCCGCTCGGTCGCCGAACTGTTCGTGCGCGGCCCGGAGGTCGACTGGTCGCCGCTGCTCGGCACCGGCGGGCGGATCGTCGACCTGCCGACGTACGCCTTCCAGCGGCGCCGCTTCTGGCTCGACGCCCCGGCCGCCGGTGTGTCCGGCGCGGCCGAGGCCGCCGACGGCACCTTCTGGAGTGCGGTGCGCGACGCCGACCTGCCGGGCCTGGCCCGCGCGCTGTCGGTCGACGAGGCCGCGGTCGCGGCCGTGCTGCCCGGCCTGCGCGACTGGCACGAGACGGCGGCGGCGCGCGGCGTGCTGGACTCCTGGCGATACGCGGTGCGCTGGACGGCGCTGCCGGAGCCGGCCCCGGCGCGCCTCGTGGGCCGCTGGCTCGTGGTAGCCCCGGACGACGCGGCAGCGGATGCGCCGACCGGCGCGGCCGACGCCCCGGACCCGGCGCGGGAGCCGACCGGTGCCGTCCTCGCGGGGTCGGAGCGGCACGGTGCTGTTGTCGCGGCGCTGGCGCGGCACGGTGCCACGGTCGAGCTTGTGCGGCTGCCGGTGGCGGAAGCGGACCGGGACCGTATCGCGGACCGGCTGCGTGCCGCGGCCGCGGCCGGGCCGGTCGACGGAGTCCTGTCGCTGCTCGCGTCCGACGAGACGCCGCACCCCGCGTTGCCCGGCGTGTCCGGCGGGCTGGCGGCCGGGGTCGCGATCGTCCAGGCGCTGCACGACGCCGGTGTCACGGCGCCGCTGTGGTGCGCGACCTCCGGCGCCGTCTCCGTGGGCGCCGGCGACCCGGTGGACCACCCGATCCAGGCGCTGGTGTGGGGCATGGGCCTCGTGGCGGGCCTGGACGACCCGGTGCACTTCGGCGGGCTGGTCGACCTTCCGTCCACGGTGGACGAGACGACCGGCGCGCGGCTGTGTGCGGTCCTCGCCGGGACGGCCGGCGACGAGGCCCAGCTGGCGCTGCGCCCGGCCGGCGTCTTCGGCCGCCGTCTCGTGCGGGCGCCGCTCGCGGCCGGTGCGCCGCGCACGCCGTGGCGGCCGGCGGGGACGGTACTGGTGACCGGCGGCACCGGCGCACTCGGCGCCCACGTGGCGCGCCGGCTCGCCGGCGCCGGCGCGCAGCGGCTGATCCTGACCAGCCGGCGGGGCATGGCGGCGCCGGGCGCGGCCGATCTCGTCGCGGAGCTGACGGCGCTGGGCGCCGAGGTGGCCGTCGAGGCGTGCGACGTCGCCGACCGCGAGGCACTGCGCCGGCTGCTCGACGCGGTGCCCGCCGACCGGCCGCTCACCGCCGTGGTGCACGCCGCCGGGGTGACCGGCGCGGAGCGGCCCCTGACCGGGACGGCCCTCGACGACATGGGCGGCGTGCTGCGCGCCAAGGTGGCGGGCGCGGCCCACCTCGACGGCCTGCTGGCCGAGGCGCCGCTCGACGCCTTCGTGCTCTTCTCGTCCGGCGCCGGGGTCTGGGGCAACGCGGGCCAGGCCGCGTACGCGGCGGGCAACGCCTACCTCGAGGCGCTGGCGCGGCACCGCCGGGACCGCGGCCTGCGGGCGACGTGCGTGGCGTGGGGTGCGTGGGACGGCGGCGGGATGGTCGACCCGGCGGAGGCGGCCCGGCTGGTCCGGCACGGTGTCCTGGGCATGGACCCCGGTCATGCCGTCGCCGCGCTGTGGGAGACGGTCGAGCGCGGCGAGGGGCCGCTGGTCGTCGCCCGCGTCGACTGGGAGCGCTTCGGCGCCCTCTACGCGATGTCCCGCCATCGCGCCTTCCTCCACGAGCTGCCGGAGGCGCACGCGGCGGCGACCGGGGCGCCGGCGGAGGTCACCGGACCGGCCGGCGCCGCCGACAGCACCGGGACACCGGCGCAGCGCCTCGCCGGGCTCACCGCCGACGCCCGGCGGCGGGAACTGGTCCACCTGGTCCGCAGCCATGCCGCCGGCACGCTCGGTTACGCCGACGCGGAGACGGTGCACGCCTCGCGACCGTTCCGTGAGCTCGGCTTCGACTCGCTCACGGCGGTGGACCTGCGCAACAAGCTCACCGCCGCGACCGGCCTGCGGTTGCCGGTGACGGTCGTGTTCGACCATCCGACGCCCACCGCCCTGGCGAAGTACCTCGACGGCGCGCTGGTGCCGGACGAGGCCGTGAGCCCGCTCGCCGCGCTCGACGCGCTGGCGGCGGCCCTGCCGGAGGGCGACGTCGACCCGGACGTCCGCCGGCAGGTCGCGGAGCGGCTGCGCAACCTGCTGCGGCGGTGGGACGACACCGAGCAGGGCGGTGCGGGCGACGGTGAGCTGGAGGCGGCGACGGACGACGAGATGTTCGACCTCATCGACCGCGAGCTCGGCATCTCCTGACGGATACGCGCCGGGCGCGGCTCTCGTGCCGCGCCCGGCGGACACAACTGTGGCCGGGGTGCACAGCAACCCCGGCCACGTCACGCAACGGTTCGGCGCTTCAGCGCCGGACGTACTCCGGCAGGACCTTGGGTGGCCAGGAGCCGACGCCGAACAGGCCCATGGAGTATGCCTTGGAGACGAGTGCTGCGCGGTTGGGGACCTTGAACTGTCGCAGCATGTTGCTGACGTGGTACTCGATGCCTTGCCGGCTGAGGTAGAGGCGGGCGGCGAGTTGGACGGTGGGTATCCCGGTGGCGACGCCTTCGAGGATTTTGGCGTTGATTTCGGTCAGGATTTTGTTGGGGCTGATGAGGATTCGGCGGTCGTCTTCGGTTTTGTCCGGGGAGACGAGTACGACGATGGTCTTGAGGTGGCCGGCGTCGTTTTGGACGGCCATGCCGGTGAGGGCGCCGGTGAAGGTGGTGCGGGTGGCCCAGAGTGCTGCGAGGTGTTCGACGAAGCGGCTGTTGCGGCCGGTGAGTAACCGTTCGAACTGGCGTCGCATGTACTGGCGCACGCTGGGGTGCAGGAGTTCGGAGAAGTCGAAGCCGTGCAGGTCGAAGCGGGGTTGGCCGCACTGTTCGAGGAAGGCGGCGTTGGTCTGTTGGATGCGGAGTTGTGGGTTGAGGACGGCGAGGCCTACTCCGGTGCGCTCGACAATGGAGAGGAAGAGCTCGCCGTATTCACTGGCGCCGACGAGTGCCGGATGCGGCTGCACGGGAGTGCGGCATTGTTCCGGCAAAGTTTCATTCGTGTTTTGCCTCGCGAGGAGGCTGGTCTGAGATCCGTGGTGAACGTCTGCTTTCATATTACTGACCAGAAGCATCGACACGTCTCCCAAATGCTCCAACATTGTGATCGCATCGGGAGCCTTGCATGTCTTTCGGGTGAGCGTCAACGCGACCAAATCGGGCGGCAAAGACTGTGGTAGTGGCGATGCTGGTTCGGTCTGGTGCACCGAAGTCCGGGGTGTGCCGTGCGGGTGCCGGGTGCCGTTGGAACCGTTGCCGCCGCGGTCGCCCCGATGCCCCCGGGTTTCCCCTGGTAGCGGGCTTTCGCCGGCGAGTGGCCGGAGCGGGTCGCGGCCGCCGGGGGCGGTGCGGGCGACGGAATCCGGACCGAAGTCGCGTGGCGCCGGTCGTGACGTTTCCCGCAAGGACAGACAAACCTCAATCGATCTTGCGGAAAATTTGAGTTTCGGTTTGCGTTCCGCGGGCCGGTGGGAGCGCGTTCGGTGGGGCCGTCAACTGCGACAGGTGTCGGACCGGTCACAAGCGGTGATCAACGCTGCTTGAGCGGCCGTTTCTTGGACCGGCTCCAAATTATCTTCCTGATACGTGACGGAGTGTCTTCTTCAACTGTGATCTGTCAGATATGCCGATTTTGCGATAGCAGTTGGTGAGGTGTTTCTCGACGGCTCGCTGCGTGATGCCCAGCCGCTCGGCGATGGCCTGGTTGGTGTTGCCGGCCGCGGCCAGCTCGGCGACCGTGCGCTCCGACCGGGTGAGGGTGCTGATCCCCGGCACGAGTTGCTCCTGGTGCGCCTCCAGCGCCACGCTCGCCGGCTTCATGAGCCACGAGAAGCCCGCCGCCGAGGCCAGCCGCTCGCCCCGGCGCAGGTCGTCACCGGCACCGCGCCGGCCGTTGGCGAGCAGGCGGGTGCCCCGGGCCAGCAGCGCACGGGCCAGCTCCAGCCGGTTCGCCGAGCTCTCCAGCACCTCGACGGCCTCGTCGAGCAGGCGCAGGCCCCGCCGGCCCTGGCTCAGATTGCCCCACACCCGCAGCACCCGGCCGATCGCCGTGGGGGAGCCCCATGCCCTGACCCGCCGATGCTCCTCCTCGATGCAGGCGAGCGCGGCCTCGGTGCGGCCGAGCCGTTGCAGCAGCGGCGCGATGAGCGTGGCGGTCGGGAACAGCGTCCGGTTCAGCCAGCCGTGCACCGCCAGCCGCTGCTCGCACTCGGTCAGCGCGGCCAGCGCCACCTCCGGCTGACTGCTGTAGACCATCGACGAGTACAGCATGCCGTGCACGATCGGCAGCAGCCCGGTCTCGGTGGCGGCGAGCGCGGGCGCGCAGTGCACCGCCGCCAGGCTGCGCAGCCGGTCGTCCGGAACGGCGGCCGCCACCGCGACGAGCATCGCCAGCGTCAGCGAGTCTTCGGCGAACCCGTCCGGCATCAGCTCGAACGCCGCCAGCGCGCTCGGCCGTGCCCGGGCGAGGTGCCCGGTGTGGTAGTCCAGGAACGCGTCCTGTGCGTACAGCCGCGCAGCGACCCGCCGGCACGGGCCGCCGTTGACGGCGAGGTGCGCGTCGGCCAGCCACGGCCGCAGCGCCGGCACCGTCTCGGCGGCGATCGCGCTGATGACCACGAGCGGTGCGGCCGTGTGCGCCGCGTCGTGGTCGGCGGGCGTGGCCTCCAGCAACCGCTGGGCCAGCGGCGCCGCCTCGGCGGCCGTGACGCTGGTGGCCATCGTCGCGCAGAACAGCAGCACCCCGGCCAGGTCCCGCTCGGCGGCGGTCCGCGGCGCCGCGCCGCTGGCCCGCAACCGCTCGGCGGCGGCCAGCACCGTCGCGGGGTCCTGCCAGCCGGCCATCCACATCCGGGCCTCGAGCCGTTGGGTCAGCGCCCGCACCGGTTCCGGCCCGTCGTCGGGCAGCCCCCGCAGCACCTCCTCGATCGTCGCCCGTGTCCGCTCCTCGATGCCCGACTGCAGGGCGAGCGGCGGGACCCGGGCGAGCGCCGCGGCGCGGTCGTGCCCGGCGGGCAGCAGCGGCAGCGCCTGCAGCAGGTGCCGCCGCGCCGCGGCGGGATCGGCGCAGCCCTCGGCCGCGGCGAGTTCGACGAGCAGCCGGCCGCGCTCGGCGGTGCCGGCGTGCTGACCGCGGATGGCCACCCGCAGGTACCGCACCGCCGTGCCCAGCTCGTGACGCGCGGCGGCGGCGCGGGCGGCCGCGGTGAGCACCTCGGTGACGAACGGCTCGCCGGACGCCTCCGCCTGCACCAGGTGCTCGGCGACCGCCTTGGGCGGCGCGCCGGCGGTGTGCAACAGGCGCGCGGCGCTCAGGTGCCCGACCGCGAACGACTCCGAGCACATCGTCGTGGCCACGACGTGCCGCACCAGCGCGTCCAGCAGCGGCCCGGAGGTCGCCGCGCCGTGCAGCCCCAGCGCCCGCAGCGACCGGTCCGCGGTGCGCGCGTCGACCTCGTCGAGCTTCGCGAACCGCCCGACCAGCCGCACGTCGGCGTCCCCGCCGAGCAGCACGCCGTGCAGCAGGTACGTGCGGCCCGCCGCCGGCAGCGCGGCCAGGGCCGTCGTGATCCGTTGCCGCAGCGGTGCGTAGCGCGCGGCCGTGAGATCAGGGGCCGGGTCGCCCTCCTGCCGCAGCGCCGGGTCACCGGCCGACGCGTGCACCAGTGCGGGGTTGCCCGCGGTCAGCCGGTGGCAGCGCTCGGCGGCGTGCGCCGCCGCCGCGGATCCGCCGGTGGCCTCGACGATCCGCCGGACGGCGGCGGGTGACAGCGGGGCGGGCCGCAGCGTCTCGTCGGCACGGTCCCGGGTAGTGCGCACCTCGGCGCGTTCCCCACCGGGGTCGCCGTCGAGCAGGGCCACGACCACCAGCGCCGCCGGGCCGGCCGGTCGCGCGGCGAGGCGCGACAACCAGCGCAGGCTCGCGCTGTCGGCCCAGTGCAGGTCGTCGATGGTCACCAGCAGCGGTCCGGCCGCGTCCGCGACGCCGGCGGCGTCCTGCCGGAGCCGCTGCGCCAGACTGAACGGCAGGTGTTGCTCGGTGCGGGCGGCCACGGCGGAGACCGCCGGCACGCCCGCCGCCCGTGCGAGCCGGGCCGCCTCCCGCAGCAGCGCCGACTTGCCAGCGCCGACGCCTCCGGTCACCGCGATCAGCCGGCCGGTGCCGCCCGGGAGGCCGGACAGCGCCGCACGGAAGCGCGCAAGCTCCTCGTCGCGCTCGATCAGCACAGAGAAGAGTGTTGCGCAGCCGCGCTACTCAGAACACCGGCCAACTGGGCGCGGCCCGCGATGCCGAGTTTGCGGTAGACGTTGCTGAGGTGCAGTTCGACCGTGCGTTTGGTGATGGACAGCGTCTCCGCGATGGCCGCGTTCGGCAGACCTCCGGCGGCCAGTTCGGCGACCCGCCGCTGGGCCTCCGACAGCTCGCCGCTGCCCGCCCCGCCCGGCCGTGCCACCGCCGCCGCGCCGCCGGACTGGTTGCGCCGCCGTGCGGTGCGCGGGCCCTCCACGCCCGACACCACCGCCGTGGCCGCGGCCGACCGGTCACCCGTAGCGGGCACGATCCGCAGGGCCAGCGACGTCTCCGCGGGCCACCGCCCGGTCACCGGATCGCGCAGCAGGGTCATGGCGCGCCCGGCCCGCGCCGCCGCGTCGGCGCGGCCGTCGATGAGCGCCGTCCGCAGCACGGTCGTCGCGACCGCGCGGGGCGTGCCCCACCGCTCGGCGGCGGAGCGTTCCGGCCCGACCAGCCCGGCCGCCTCGGCGGCGTCGCCGGCGGCGTGCGCGCACAGCGCGGCCAGTGAACGCCACGGCAGCAGTGCCGGGTTGAGGTGGCCCGCGGCGAGGCAGCGCCGCCCGCACTCACGCAGCAGCGGCAGGGCCGCGCCCGGCCGCCCGGCGGCCGCCTCGGTCGCCGCCCGGGCGTAAAGCAGCTCGGTCCACGCGGTGCCGACCGTGGCCCCGGCCGGCACCGGCGCGCGCAGCACGGCCGCCGCCTGGTGCGGCCGGCCGGCAGCCAGGTGCAGCACCGCCTGCAGGGCACGGATCCGCGGGAGTCCCGCCGGATGCCACGAGTCGTCCGGCAGGCGCGCCCGGGCGTCGCCGAGGTCGCGTTCGGCGTCCTCCAGGCGGCCGACGCGCAGGTACAGCTCGGCGCGCAGCAGCAGCGGGGCCGCGGCGACCGCACCGGCCCCCCGCAGCAGCGCCAGGAGCGTGTGCAGCCGCGCCTCGGCGGCGTCGAGCTCCTCGGCCAGCAGCAGCGCGCGCATGGCGGCGAGCCGCGGCCAGAGCGGCGTCGTGTCGTCGGCCGGCCTGTCCAGCGCGGCGAACGCGCGCCGACGGGTGGCCGCCAGGTCCGTGCCCGCCAGCGCCGTGCGCCAGGCCACCACGCCCTGGCCGGCGGCGTCCGCGGGTTCGTCGTCGAGCGGCGGCAGGTCGGCGTCGGCGAGCTGGGTGGTGGGCAGCAGCCGGGCGGTCGCGGTCCAGTACAGCGCCAGCAGGGTCGCCCGCTCGGTGCCGGCGGCCCGCCGGTACGCCGCGGCGAGCTCACGCCGGGCCGGGCCGTCGTCGCCCCGGACGAGCAGCCGGTCGGCCGCCCGCAGCCGCCATCCGCGGGCACCAGCGGTGCCGTCGGTACCGCCGCCGTGGAGCACCTCGGCGAAGCGCCGGTCGGCCGCGTCCGGGGCGTGGCAGAGCTGGACCTCACCGAGCGCGACCACGGTCGCGAGCCGGCGCGCCGGGTCCATCTCCTCCTCGAGGGCGCGTTCGTACATCGCCGCCGCCTCCGCCCACCGGTGCGCGGCACGGGCCTCGGCCGCGCCGTGCAGCAGCGCGTCCAGCGCCCAGGCCGGCCAGCCCGGCTCCGTGCCGGTCAGCATCCGGCCGACGGTGCCGGCCGGGAGCCGCTCGGCGTGGGCGGTCTCGGCGGCCTGCCGGCGCAGCGCGGCCCGCTCCTTGCCGTCCATCCCGCCGAGCACGACCTCGGCGACGACCGGGTCCTCGACATCCAGGTCGGCGAGCACGACCGGCCCGGTGGGGTCGCCGGTCAGGCGGGCCACGAGGGCCTCCGGCGCCGGGCCGAGCAGCGCCCGCACCCGCAGCTCGCGCAGCTGGGCGGCGGTGAGCCCGGCGACCAGGGCCATCAGGCGGTCGCGGCGGACCTCGCGGATCGCGGCGTCGAGCTCGTCCAGGTCGATCGGGTGCCGCGCGCACCGGCGCACGGCGGCGGACAGCACGGCCGGGTCGCCGCCGGCCGCCTCGGCGAGGCGTGCCTCGGCCGGGCCGTCGACCGCGACGACGCCGGCCTCGGCGAGTGCGAGGCGCCACCGTTCCAGCGCGGCGCGGACACCGGCCGACGCGAGCGTCCGCGGCCAGGGCCCCGGCCGCGGCGCGCCCGTCACCTGTCCTCCCCGGAGTTTCCGCCGTCCCGGTCCCGGCCGGACAGCGGCATCGGCTCGACGACGTCCGCGAGTGCGTCGCGCCGGCGGATGCCCAGCCGGCGGTACACGTTGGTGAGGTGGAACTCCACGGTCCGCACCGTGATGAACAGTTCGGCGGCGATCTGCCGGTTGGTCGCGCCCGCGGCGGCGAGCTGGGCGACGGCGCGTTCGCTGTTGGACAGGTCACCGCAGGCGGACAGCTGCGACCCGGTCCGGCCGCCGGCGGCCGTCAGCACGTTGCGGCAGTGGACGGCGAGCATGGTGTAGCCGAGCCGGTTCGACAGCACCATGCCGTCGCGCAGGTGCCGCCGGGCGGCGGTACGGTCCCCGAGCGCCGTCAACGCCCGCCCGAGCATGAGCTGGGCCTTCACCTGGTGCAGCGGTGCGGGCGACCCGGCGAACTCGGCGAGCGCGGCCACCAGCAGCTCCACCTGCGCGTTCGACGGGGTGATCGCGGCCCGGGCCAGCAGCGCCATGCCACGCGTGCGGGGCGTGCTCCACCGGCGGCACTGCTCCTCGACCTGTTCGATCCGCAGCTGCGCCTCGTGCGCGCGGTCCCGGCGCTGCAGCAGGATGATCTCGTCGAGCCACCAGGAGCTCAGCGCCGGGTTGCAGGCGCCGGCCTCCTCGACGACCCGGCCGCAGGTCTGCATCAGGTCCAGGGCGCGGTCGTGGTCGTACGCCCAGTAGGCCGTCGTCGCGGCGGCGTTGAGCACCTGGACCTGTTCCCAGAAGGGCATCTCGGCGGCCCGCTCGCACAGCCCGTCCATGACGGACGTGGCGCCGAGCACCTGCGCCCGGGCCGCCTGCACGACGGCGAGGGTGGCGTTCGCCGACCACGTCGTGGCCGCCCAGTCGTGCCCGTCGGCCAGCCGGAGCGCGGTGGTGGCGTCGCGCTCCGCCCCGGCGAGGTCGCCGGTCTCCCACAGCACGTGGGCCCGCCCGGCCCACGCGACGGCCTCGGCGCACGGCTCGCCGCGGTCGCGGTGGTGCCTCGCCAGTTCCTCGGCCGTTTCCACCGCCCGGGCCGTGTCGTCGGCCAGGAACAGCACACGCGCCGCGACGAGCCGTGGCCAGCCCTCGCCGTGCACCGGCCGGTCGAGCACCTGGCGCGCGTAGCGGACCGCGCGGCCGGTGTCGGTGCCTTCGTAGGCGGTGGTGAGCGCGTGCACCGCCAGCATCCGGTGCGCCGACGAGGTGCCGACCACGGGGCCCGGCTCGGCGCCGATGCGCGAGCGGACGGTGTGGTAGGTCGCGCCACCGACGACGGCGTTGGCCGCGAGCGTCGACTCGATCGCCGCGAGCAGGGCCCGGTCGCGGACCTTCGGCGGGTCACCGGCCGAGCGCTTGAGCGTCTCCAGGGCGTCCTGCAGCAGGTACGGCGCCGTCGGCTCGTGCCCGGTGACGAGGGCGGCGAGCCCCAGGCAGACCAGCGCGCGGGCCTTGACGCGGCCGTCGAGCATGCGCGGCAGCGCCTGCCGCACCTGGGCGCGTGCCGTCGCCGCGTCCACGTTGAGCAGCGCCTCGGCCAGGTCGATCGCGGCCTCCGGCGCCTGCGGCGCGGCCTGCAGGATGCGGGCGCGCAGCCGGACGGCCTCGCCGGCGCTGCGCCGGTAGGCCTCGCCGGCCGCGTCCCTGAGCAGGTCGAGCATCCACGGCTCGCCGAGGTCGTCGACGTCGAGCAGCAGTTCGGCGATCCGCCCGGTCGGCGCGGCGGCGTCGCTGAGCAGGCGCGCGGCGTGCGTCCGCAGCGCCTGTACCTCGGCGTGGCCGTGCAGGCCCAGCAGCCGGTCGGCGACCACCGGCGGGACCGGCTGCCGCTCGTCGCCGGTGAGCAGCCCCATCCGGCGCAGCTCGGCCAGCGGCGGGCCGACGAGCTGCGGCGCGAGGCCGGCGAGCGGGCCGACGAGGTCGGCGTCGGTGCGTCGCAGCAGGGCCGTGGCGACCGCGACGCGCTGCAGGTTCGGCTGGTGACGGAAGAGGCGCCGCAGCTGGTCGGTGCACGCCGCACGGTCCTCGCGCTCGGCGAGGTCGAGGTCGACGACCTGGTGCGGGCAGGAGCCGAGGATCTCGTGGAAGACGCTGCTGAGCAGCGGATGCTCCCGGGGCTGTACGGCCAGCACGACCTGCAGCGGCCGGTCGCCGATGCGCCGCAGCAGGTAGTGCAGCCAGCGCAGGGTCGCCTCGTCGCACCAGTGCGCGTCGTCGATGGCGAACAGCAGCGGTCCGTACTGCAGCAGCCCGGACGTCCTCCGGTACAGCTCGAGCACCATGCGGTGCCCCCGGTCGGGAGACGCCGACCGGGCACCCGCCCGTTCCCGGGCCGGCAGCAGCTGCCGTGCCGCCGCGAAGTCCGTCGCCGACCGCCCCTCGGTGCACGTCGCCACCAGGGCGCTCGGCATCCGGTCGACCATCGCCGTCAGCAGGGCGGACTTGCCGGTGCCGGGTGCGCCGGACACGACCACGACACGCGGGGCGTCCGTGTCGGGCGGTGCGAGGGGCAGCGCCCGACGCGACGCCCGCACGGTTTCGGCGCCGCCGGCCGGTTCGCCGGGCGGCGCTGCCATCGGCATCGTGACCATCGACAGCGGTTCCAATCGACGCGGTTCGCAGAGGGCTCGATCGGTGCGCCCCGGTCCGCCGCCACCGGCGGCCGGGCCGCCGGCGATCAGCGCCGCCGCGAGGTGCGCGCGAACGTCGGGATGATCACCGCGCCGGCGAGCAGGTGCATGAGCGCCAGCGAGACCTTCGCGCCGGCGCCGACCGCGCCCAGCGGCCCGAGCAGCGACAGCAGCAGGAACACGACCGCGATGACGGTCCACACGGTGCGGGCCTTCGCCGTGGCCCGCTCCAGGACGGCGAGCAGGCCCCAGCCGACCAGGCCCGCGAACGCGGCGGTCAGGATCACCGCCACGACGCTGACCTCCTGGGTGCCGCTGCCGGCGCGGACGGTCAGGTCGCCCACCGCCTGCCGGGCGATGACCCAGATCAGCACGGTGCCGATCACGGCGCCGACGATCGCGAGCGCCCGCGCGGTGGCGGGGGACGACTTCATGAGCGGTGTACCTCCAAGACGGAACGGGATCAGAGAGCGCCGGACGGTTCGGTGGCCGGGAACGTGAGCGCGCCGCGCGGCACGGTGGGGCAGGCCCCGGTCGTGGCGGCCCGGTCGAGCAGGGCCCGCACCGCGGCCAGCCCTTCCACGCCGAGGTCGGCGGTGAACGGGTTGACGTACAGGTCGATGTGCTGGGCCATCACCTCGGGCGCCATCTCCTGGGCGTGCTCGCGGACGTAGTCGCGGGAGTCCGCGGGGTTGTCCCAGGCGTGCCGGACGGAGGCGCGGATGGCGGTGGCGATGCCGGCCAGCCGGCGCGCGCCGAGGTCACGGCGGGCCACGATGGCACCGAGCGGGATCGGCAGCCCGGTGTCGGCCTCCCAGAACCGCCCGAGGTCGACGAGCTCCCGCAGCCCGTACTCGTGGTAGGTGAAGCGGGACTCGTGGATGATAAGGCCGGCGTCGGCGGCGCCGTCGCGCACGGCCGGCATGATCTCGTGGAACGGCATGACCACGATACGGCCGAGGCCGCCGGGGACCGCGCCGGCCGCCCAGAGCCGCAGCAGCAGGTATGCGGTCGACCGCTCGCTCGGCACCGCGACGGTCGCCCCGGCGAGCCCCTCGACGCCGGGGCCGGGGCGGGCGATGAGCAGCGGGCCGCAGCCCCGTCCGAGCGCACCGCCGCAGGGCACCAGCGCGAAACGGCCGAGGAACTCCGGCAGCGCCGCGTAGGAGATCTTGAGGACGTCGAACCGGTCGCTGCCCGCCAGGCCGTTGGTGACGTCGATGTCGGCGTGGGTGACGGTGACCTCGGGGGCGTCCGCCAGCAGGCCGTGTGTCCAGGCGTGGAAGACGAAGGTGTCGTTGGGGCAGGGTGAGTAGGCCATCGACAGCGGTTCCCGCATGAACTGCCCCTCCATCGACGAACGCCGGTCCATTCGTGTCCGAATAATAGAGCCGGTCGGCACTTTTCGTCGCCACCTGACCGGCGCTGCCCATTGATGCGAATCAAGTGTGGGGAATTCCCCAATCTCCGCGGCGGCACGATTCGGGGCAGGGCAGCCCGTCGTGCCCGGTTCCGGCACCCGGGACCGGTCCGCCGGCCGCCCGCGTCCCGTGTCCGGTCGCGCCGGCCGGGCCCACCGCTTCCGGCACCGAAGGACGACCCCGATGACAACCGTCATGGAACCCGCCGCCGCGCTCACCGACGCCTGGCTGGCCGAAGACCTCGACGCCTGGACCCGGCGGGTGGTCCGCCGCCACTTCGACCCGGAGACCGGCAGCCCGTACTGGCTGTCCCGCCGGCCGCACCTGGGCTTCGACCCCCTGGACATCACCCGCTACGAGGACCTGACGCGGTTCGAGCCGTTCTCGCTCGCGACGCTGCGTGACCTCGACCCGGTGCAGCTCGTGCCGACCGACGTCCCGCGCCCGCTGGCCGGGCGGATCTGGGAGTCCGGCGGCACGACCGGCAAGCCGTGCCGTATCTTCCACACCGAGTCGATGGCCGAGCACCACACCGCGTGGCGCCTGCTGGGCCTGCGCCTGAGCGGCTTCGAGTCCGGCCGCACCTGGCTCTACGCGTGCCCGAGCGGGCCGCACATCGTCGGGCGCGGCGCCAGCCAGATCGCCGAGCTGTTCGGCTCGACGGTCTACACCATGGACCTCGACCCGCGCTGGATCAAGCGGCTCATCCGCGACAGCCGGCTCGTCGAGATGAACATGTACGTCGAGCACACCATCGAGCAGATGACCGACGTGCTGGAGACGGGCCGGGTGCAGTACCTCGAGACGACGCCCGCGATCCTCCAGGCGCTCATCGCCCGCCGGCCGGAGCTGGTGGCCGCCCTCGACGGCGTCGGGCTCGGCGGCACGCAGCTGACCCCGGCGATGTACGCCGAGTTCGTCGAGGCCCTCGACGGCGGCGTCATCGGCATGACGTACGGCAACACCTTCGGCTGCGCGATGGGGCTGCCCGCCGGGAACGGCGGCGCCGTCCTGCCGTATCTGCCGAACTATCCGCAGGTCACGATGGCCGTCGTCGACAAGGAGGACCCGCGGCGGCAGGTCGCCTACGGCGACGTCGGCCGGGTCCGGCTCACCGTGCTGCACGACGACCTGTTCCTGCCCAACATCCTGGAGCGCGACCAGGCGGTCCGGATCGACACCGGTGACCTGTGGCCGTGCGACGGCGTCGCCAACGTGCGCCCGTTGCAGATCAGCTCGGCCGCGCCGGAAGGGCTCTACTGAGATGAGGAGTGGAATGTGGACACGGGTCTGAAGCGTGAACTCGAGGCGAAGGTTCTCGCCGGCGAGCGGCTCAGCCGGGAGGACGGCCTCGCGCTGTACGCGTGCGACGACCTGGCCTGGCTCGGCGGTCTGGCGCACTACGTGCGGACGAAAAAGAACGGCGACGTCGTCCACTTCAACGTCAACCGGCACCTCAACATGACCAACGTGTGCACCGCGTCGTGCGCCTACTGCTCGTTCCAGCGCAAGCCGGGCGAGAAGGACGCCTACACGATGCGGATCGAGGACGCCGTCCGCCTCGCCAAGGCGATGGAGTCCGAGCAGCTCACCGAGCTGCACATCGTCAACGGCCTGCACCCGACGCTGCCGTGGCGGTACTACCCGCGCTCGATCCGCGCGCTGAAGGAGGCCCTGCCGCCGACGGTCGCGATCAAGGCGTTCACCGCCACCGAGATCCACTGGTTCGAGCGCATCTCCGGCCTGCCCGCGTCCGACGTGCTCGACGAGCTCATCGACGCCGGCCTGGAGTCGCTGACCGGCGGCGGCGCGGAGATCTTCGACTGGGAGGTCCGCCAGCACATCGTCGACCACGCCACCCACTGGGAGGACTGGTCGCGCATCCACCGGCTCGCCCACTCCAAGGGTCTCAAGACGCCCTGCACGATGCTGTACGGCCACATCGAGGAGCACCGGCACCGCGTCGACCACGTGCTGCGGCTGCGGGAGCTGCAGGACGAGACCGGCGGCTTCCGGGTGTTCATCCCGCTGCGCTACCAGCACGACTTCCACGACTCGCGGGACGGCAAGGTCCGCAACCAGCTGATGAGCCGCACCACGATGGCGACCGGCGCCGAGGCGCTCAAGACGTTCGCCGTGTCGCGGCTGCTGTTCGACAACGTGCAGCACGTCAAGGTGTTCTGGGTGATGCACGGCCTGCAGACCGCCTCGCTCGCGCTCAACCACGGGGCCGACGACATCGACGGCTCGGTCGTCGAATACAAGATCACCCACGACGCCGACAACTTCGGCACTCCCGACAAGATGACCCGGGAGAGCCTGCTCGACCTCATCCGCGACGCCGGCTTCCGGCCGGTCGAGCGCAACACCCGCTACGAGATCATCCGCGAGTTCGACGGACCCGACCTCGAGCGGCGCGAGACGCCCCAGCCGATGCGGGTCTGACCGGTGCCCGCGACCGAACCACAAGACGAGGCAGGTGAGTGCGGATGACCACGGAGACGATGCCGGAGGAGCAGCTCGAGGTCTGGGTCGACCAGGGGCTGTGCACCGGGGACGGGATCTGCGCGCAGTACGCGCCGGACGTGTTCGAGCTCGACGTCGACGGGCTCGCCTACGTCAAGGACGACGACGGCGAGCTGCGCCACGAGCCGGGCAAGGCAGTGTTCGTGCCGCTCGTCGCGGCGCAGGACGTCATCGACTCGGCCAAGGAATGCCCCGGCGAGTGCATCCATGTGCGCCGCAGCCGCGACGGCGTGGAGGTCTACGGCCCGCAGGCCGTGCCGTCATGATCGAGCAGCTGCTGCCGGCCGGGGTGTCGGCCGTCGAGGCGTTCGACGACACGAGGCCGGCGCCGCTGTTCCCGGAGGAGCAGGCGCTGCTCGGCAACGCCGTCGCCAAGCGCCGCGACGAGTTCGCCACGGCACGGCGGTGCGCCCGCGAGGCGCTGGGCGCCCTGGGCTTCCCGCCCGCACCGATCACGGCCGGTCCGCGGCGCGAGCCGCGGTGGCCGGGCGGGGTCGTCGGGGCCATCACGCACTGCGCCGGCTACCGGGCCGCGGTCGTGGCCCGGGACGAGGAGTTCACGACCCTGGGCGTCGACGCGGAGCCGCACGGGCCGCTGCCCGACGGCGTCCTGGACAGCATCTCGCTGCCCGCCGAGCGCCGGCAGCTGGACCGGCTGCACCGCGAGCTGCCGGCCGTGTACTGGGACCGGCTGCTGTTCAGCGTGAAGGAGTCGGTGTTCAAGGCGTGGTACCCGCTCACCCACCGGTGGCTGGACTTCCACGAGGCGGCCGTGACGCTCCTCCCGGAGCGGGAGGCGTTCGACGCGCGGCTGCTGGTGCCCGGTCCGGTCGTCGGCGGCGTGACGGTCACCGGCTTCACCGGCCGCTGGCTCGTCGGCCGCGGCCTGATCCTGACCGGGATCGCGGTTCCCGCCCGCCAGCCCGCGTTCGCGGGCTGACCCGCCGGCCCGGCCGCGCCGGCCCGCTCACTTGCGGGCCGGCGCGGCTGTTCCGGTGCGGCCCGGGCGTGCGGCGCGGCCGGCGGCCGGGGTCAGCAGCAGGCCCGCCAAGGCGCCGGCGACCAGCGCGATGCCGTGCTGGTCGGGCACCGCCGCGAACAGGCCGGCCGTCACCAGCGAGGCGACCGCGGCCACGAACGCCACACCTCGGTAGCGCTCCGCCCGCAACAGGATGCTGAGCACGACCAGCACGACGGTCGGGGCCACGGTGGCGCCGACGACGCCGCCGAAGCCGAGGCCGGCCACACAGGCGACGTAGTAGGGCACCACGAAGGTGTGCGGGCGCGTCGCGCGCCCCGGCCGCAGGAGCAGCAGGGTGGCCAGGCCGCCGACGAGACCGCAGACCGCGAGCGAGTTGCCGGCGCCCGTCGGGTCGAGCCGCTCACCGATCGCCTCGCCGGCCAGGCCGATCCCGAGGTACAGCACCAGCCACCGCAGCGTGCCGAAGCGCCGCTCCGCGATGACACCCACGACGATCAGGGAGCCGATGTTGAACAGGATCTGCCCCCAGCCGGCGGACTGCACCAGCATCGGGGTGAACCAGCGCCACCACTCGCCGTCGTGCAGCGCCGGATAGTCGCGGCGGAACCGGGTCAGGACGTCCGGATCGTGCAGCTGTGCCGCGGCGCCGAGCACGGTCACCAGGGTCACGATCACGGTGGCGATCGGCAGGCCCGGCCGTCGCGGCGGGCGTGGGGGTTCGACGACGCTCACTGGCCCAACGGTACCCGCCGCGTGCTTGTCGGGCCGGGCATGCCGCGCCCCCGGGCGGCCAGACTAGGCGTTCTTTTAACCGGTCTCGCCCATGCTTGATAACGACCAGCGGGGAGGCGATCGGTGACAGCAGCGGCGCACGACGTGGACGACCCGGCGGTGGTCGAGGCCTGGATTTTGCGGCAGGTTGCCGCGAAGGCCGGCATCGCCGCCGACGCGATCGAACCGGACGCGGTCCTCGCCGACCTCGGCCTGTCGTCGCGCGACGCGCTGGTCCTGCTCGGTGAACTCCAGGACCTGCTGGGCCGGCCGATCCCGGCCACGGTGTTCTGGCAGTACCCGACGGCGCGGCAGCTCGCCGGGCACCTGACCGGTGCCGGTGGGCCGTCCGCGCCGTCCCCGGGCCCGGCGGCGACCGGGCCCGCGGGCGCGGCCGGGCCCGCCGAACCGATCGCCGTCATCGGCGTCGGGTGCCGGTTTCCCGGCGCCCCGGACCCGTCGGCGTTCTGGGACCTGCTCGACCAGGGCCGCGACGCGGTCGGCGGCGACGTGCCGGGACACCCGCCGATGGGCCGGCCGCACGGGCTGCTGCCGGACGTCGACACGTTCGACGCCGAGTTCTTCGGCATCTCCGGCCGCGAGGCCGTGCACGTCGACCCGCAGCACCGGCTGCTGCTCGAGGTCGCCTGGGAGACCCTGGAGGACGCCGGGATCCCGCCCGCGTCGCTGGCCGGGTCGCGCACCGGCGTGTTCGTCGGCATCAGCAGCAGCGACTACGGCCGGCTGCTGGCCCGCGAGCCCGAGCTGCACGCCGCGTACACGGGCACCGGGCAGGCGCTCAGCGTCGCGGCGAACCGCATCTCCTACGCACTGGACCTGAAGGGGCCGAGCATCGCGGTCGACACCGCGTGCTCCTCGTCGCTGGTGGCGCTGCACCTGGCCTGCCGCAGCCTGCGGCTCGGCGAGGCCGACACGGCGCTCGCCGGTGGGGTCAACCTGCTGCTGGCCGGTGACGGCACCGCCGTCTTCGAGCAGGCCGGCATGATGGCCGCCGACGGCCGGTGCAAGACGTTCGACGCCGCCGCCGACGGCTACGTGCGCGCCGAGGGCTGCGGCCTCGTGCTGCTCAAGCCGCTCGGCGCAGCGCAGCGCGACGGGGACCGCGTGCTCGCCGTGGTCCGCGGCTCCGCGGTCAACCAGGACGGCCGCAGCAACGGGCTCACCGCACCGCACGGCGGCGCCCAGGAGGACGTGCTGCGCGAGGCGCTGCGCGACGCCGGGCTGGGCCCCGCCGACGTCGACTACGTCGAGGCGCACGGCACCGGCACGCCGCTGGGCGACCCGATCGAGACCGCCGCGCTGGCCGCGGTCCTCGGCGAGGGCCGGGCGCCGGGGGAGCCGTTCACGCTCGGCTCGGTCAAGACCAACATCGGCCACGCCGAGGCCGCCGCGGGCATCGCGGGCGTGCTCAAGGTCGTGCTCATGCTGCGGCACCGGCGCATCCCGGCGCACCTGCACCTGCGGGAGCGCAACCCGCGGATCCCCGCCGACGCGCCGTTCGTGGTGCCGACGGAGGGCCGTGACTGGCAGCTCCGGCACGGCACCCTGACCGCCGGGGTGAGCTCGTTCGGCTTCGGCGGGACCAACGCCCACGTCCTGCTCCAGGCGCCGCCGCCCGCGCCGGACCTGAATCCGGGCGCCGGCGTGCGCCCGGCCCACCTGTTCACCGTCAGCGCGCGGACCCCCACGGCGGCCGCCGCGCTCGCCCGGCGCTACGCCGACCTGCTCCGGCGCGAGCCCGCCCCGGCGCTCGGCGACGTCTGCTCGTCCGTCCACACGGGCCGGTCACACTTCCGGCACCGGGCCGCGTTCGCCGCCCGCAACCGGGACGAGGCCGTCGAGCACCTGGAGCGCCTCGCGTCGGGCGTGACGCACGCGTCCGTCCACACCGGACTGCGCCCGGCCGCCGGCCCCGGACCGGTCGCGTTCCTGTTCAGCGGGCAGGGCTCGCAGTACGCCGACATGGGCCGGCAGCTGTACGTCACGAACGCCCGCTTCCGCCGTACCCTGCTGGAGTGCGACGAGATCCTGCGTGACCTGCTGGGCCGCAGCCTGCCGTCGGTGCTGTTCGCGCAGGCCGACGAGCGGCACCTGCTCAACGAGACCCGCTACACCCAGCCGGCGCTGTTCTGCGTCGAGTACGCGCTCGCCGACCTGTGGACGAGCTGGGGCGTGCGCCCCGGGCACCTCCTCGGCCACAGCGTCGGCGAGCTGGCCGCCGCCTGCGTCGCCGGCGTGTTCGACCTGGCCGACGGGCTCCGGCTCGTCGCCGCCCGCGGCCGGCTGGTCCAGGAGCTCAGCGCGCCGGGCGCGATGCTCGTCGCGTTCGCCGACGAGGCCACCGTCCGCGCCGCCGCCGACGCGGTCCTGGCCGCCGCCGGGCCGGCGGCGACGCTGGCGATCGCGGCCGTCAACGCCGACACGAACGTGACGCTGTCCGGCACCCCCGAGGCCGTCGCCGCCGCCGAACGGCACCTCGCCGGGCACGGCGTGAACGTGCGGCGGGTGACGTCCGGATTCGCGTTCCACTCGCCGATGATGGCCGCGGCGCGGGACGCCTTCGCCGAGGTCGCCGCCGGCGTCGAGTACCGCGACCCGCGCATCCCGCTGGTCAGCGACCTCGACGGCCGGCTGTTCGACGACGAGTACCGCCCCGACGCCGGCTACTGGACCAGGCACCTGGAGGCGACGATCCGCTACGCCGACGGGGTGCGTCGCCTGGGCGAGGCCGGCTGCACCACGTTCGTCGAGGTCGGCCCGGGCCAGGTCCTGCTCGGCGCCGGCCGGCGGGTGGTGTCCGGTGCCCGCTGGCTGCCCTCGCTGCGCGACGGCGTCGACGACGGCGTGGTGCTCACCGACTCCCTGGCCCGGCTCTACGCCGCCGGCCACGACCCGGACTGGTCCGGGCTGCACGACGGGTACCGCCGCCGGCGGGTCCAGCTGCCCACGTACCCGTTCGAGCGCCGGCGGTACTGGCTGCCGACGGCGGGCGGGGCACGGGCCGCCAACGAGAGAGGGGCTGAGACACACATGGAACACGCACCGCCGGCCCGGCCGGCGGACGACCCGATCCTGGCGGACCTGGCGCATGTCGTCGTGACGCTGCTGGAGCTGGGCTCGCCGATCGACCCGGACATGTCGTTCCTGGAACTGGGCGCCGACTCGATGACGATGTTCCAGACCATCCAGACCGTGCAGCGCACGTTCGGCGTCACGATCCCGATCGGGCTGCTGTTCGAGGAGGTCAACACGCTGCGGCGGCTCGCGCAGTACATCCGCGACAACGCGTCGCCGCAGCTGCTGGCGCAGCGGTTCCCGCCCGCCCATCCGGCGCCTGCCCATCCGGCGCCCGCGCCGGCGGTCGCCGTCGAGGCCGCACTGTCGCCGTTGCCCCCGGCGGCGCCGGGCACGGGCAGCGCGGTCGACCGGTTCCTCGACGTGCACGCGCAGGTGATGGACCAGGCGTACGACCTGTTGCGCCGCCGCCCGGGCGAGGCCGTGTCACCGCAGGCGCCCGCCCCGGCCCCGGCCGCGCTGCCACCCGCGCCGACGTCGGGTGTCCCGGCCACCTCCGCGGAGCCGTACCGGACCGAGATCCCCGCCGCGCCGGCCGGCACGTTCGTCGCGTTCGGCGGCCGCGCCGCCAACCCGCGCGCGTTCGACGACACCCAGCGTGCGTTCGTCACCGAGATCGTGCGCAGCTTCTGCAGCCGCACCGCCGGCTCGCGCGCCCAGGCCGTCGCGGAGCGGCGCCACCACGCCGACGTCCGGCACGCGCCGCAGCCGTACCTGAACCTCAAGGAGACCCGCTACCCGGTCGTCGTGGAGCGCTCGCGGGGTGCGCGTGTGTGGGACGTCGACGGCAACGAGTACATCGACCTCACCATGGGCTTCGGGGTGAACCTCTTCGGCCACGGCGAGCCGTTCCTCAACGACGCCGTCACCGCCCAGCTCGCCGACGGCATGCAGCTCGGCCCGCACTCGCCCCTGGTCCCCGAGGTCACCGACCTGATCCGCGAGCTCACCGGCAAGGAGCGGGTCGTGTACTGCAACACCGGCTCCGAGGCGGTGATGGTGGCCGTCCGGCTGGCCCGCGCGGTCACCGGCCGGGACCGCATCGCGCTGTTCGCCGGCGCGTACCACGGCTCGGCCGACCCGATCCTCGCCCGGCAGAACCTCGACCAGGCGTCGGGGGAGTCGGTGCCGATGGCGCCGGGCGTGCCGCCGGAGGTCGCCGCGAACGCGCTCGTCCTGCCGTACGGCGACCCGTCGTCGCTGGAGGTGCTGCGCGAACGCGCACACGAGCTGGCCGCGGTGCTCGTCGAGCCGGTGCAGAGCCGCCGGCCGGACATCCAGCCGGTCGACTTCCTGCGGCAGGTACGGCAGATCACCGCCGACGCCGGCACGCCGCTGGTCTTCGACGAGGTCATCACCGGGTTCCGGATGCATCCCGGCGGGGCGCAGGCCATGTGGGGCATCACCGCCGACATCACCACCTACGGCAAGGTCGTCGGCGGCGGCATGCCGATCGGGGTGGTCGCCGGTGACGCCCGCTACCTCGACGCCATCGACGGCGGCGCGTGGGAGTTCGGCGACCAGCCGTACCCGCAGTCGGTCCGCACCTTCTTCTCCGGCACCTTCTGCAAGCACCCGCTCGCGCTGGCCACCGCCCGCGCCGCCCTGCGCGAGATGCGCCGCCGCGGACCGGCCCTGCAGGAGGAGCTCAACGCCCGGGTCGGTGTGCTGGGCGAGCGGCTCGACGCCATGTTCGAGGCCGCCGCGGTGCCGATCCGGGTCGCCCGGTTCGGGTCGCTGTTCCGGCTGCGCCTCATCGACGAGCCGCCGCAGTCGGAGCGGGTCGAGATCTTCCACACCATGCTCGTCCACGCCGGCCTGTACATCTGGGAGGGCCGCAACTGCTTCCTGTCCACCGCGCACACCGACGCCGACGTCGAGCAGATCGTCACCACCGTCGCGCGGACGGCCGACGCGATGACCGCGGCCGGCCTGTTCCCGGGTGCCCGGCCGATGCTGGCGGGTGTCGACGGGCACGGCGGTGGCCGGTCATGACCGCCCGCCACGAACTGCTCGTCCGGCCGGAGCTGCACACACTCGGCGACATCCTGCGGCACTACGTCGTGCGGCGCGCGGACAGCCCGGCCTGCACCGAGCTCGACAGCCACGGCGACGAGGTGGCCACCCTCACGTACGCCGAACTGGAGGAGCGGGTCCGGGACACCGCGGCGCTGCTGCAGCAGGTCGCCGCACCCGGCGACCGGGCCGTGCTGATGCTGCCCAACGGCATCGACTTCGTCGTGGCGTTCTTCGCCTGCGCCTACGCGGGCCTGATCGCCGTGCCGGCGCCGGCGCCCGACGGCATCCACGGTGGACGGCGGACGCTCGGCCGTCTCGAGGGCATCGTCAAGGACGCCGATCCCACCGTCGTGCTCACCACCGCCGAGCACGCCGCCTCGCCGCTCCTCGCGGACCTCGGCGCGGTCGAGCCCGTCGTCGTCGCCGACGTGCCCGCCGGGCTGGGCGGGCTGTGGCGCGACCCGGGCGTCCAGAGCGGGGATCCGGCCTTCCTGCAGTACACCTCCGGCTCGACCAGCGCGCCGAAGGGAGTGGTGCTCAGCCACGGCAACGTGCTGGCAAACCTGGCCGCCATCGCGATCCACACCGGTGCGTCGGAGTGCTCCGCCGACGAGTACCAAGTGGTCAGCTGGCTGCCGATCTTCCACGACATGGGCCTGGCCCAGCTGCTCGGCGCCCTCTACAACGGCGGCCGGGTGGTCCTGCTGCCGCCGATGGCCCTGCTGATGCGGCCCTTCGTCTGGCTCGACGCGATCAGCCGCTTCCGCGGGCGCGTCTCGTCCGCCCCGAACTTCGCCTTCGACCTGTGCGTCGAGAAGGTCTCGCCGGAACAGCGGGCGAGGCTCGACCTGTCGTCGTGGCGGTTCGCGCTCAACGGCGCCGAGCCGGTGCGGTACGGCACCCTCACGGGCTTCCTCGAAGCCTTCGCCGTCGCGGGCCTCGCCCCGGACAGCTTCCGGCCGTGCTACGGCCTGGCCGAGGCGGTCGTGTACGTCACCGGCGCACGCCGGCCCGGCGACGCGGCCTGCGTCGACGTCGACGCCGAGGCACTGGAGCAGCGCGGCGAGATCCTGCCGGCGGCCGCGGACCGCCCGTCCCGGCGGATCGTCGGCTGCGGCCGGATCCCGGCGAACCTCGACGTGCGCGTCGTCGACCCGGAGACGGCCGCCCCGCTCGAGGCGGGCCGCGCCGGCGAGCTCTGGGTCGCCGGCGACAGCGTCTCGGCCGGGTACTGGCGGCAGCCGGAGGCCACCGCCGCACGCTTCAGCGGCCGGCTGGCCGGCGCGCCCGACGTCACCTACCTGCGCACCGGCGACCTCGGCTTCGTCCGCGACGACCAGCTCTTCGTGCTCGGACGCATCGACGACCTGATCATCGTGGACGGCCGCAACCACTACCCGACCGACCTCGAGCTGACCGTCGGCACCAGTCACCCGGCCATCGCGCCGAACCTCGTCGCGGCGTTCCTCTACGGCGAGGAGCGGCGGCACCTGGGCGTCGTCGCCGAAACCGCCCGCCAGGTGCGGATCACCCGCGACGAGGCGGCGCCCGGCGACGGGCCGGCGGTCCGCTACGCTGACGTGGTGTCCGCTGTTCGCCGTGCCGTCGCCGAGGAGCACCAGCTCCACGTCGACTCCCTGATCCTCCTGCGCCCCGGTGCACTGCCCCGCACGACGAGCGGCAAGGTGCAGCGCAAGCGCAGCCGTGACCTGCTGCCCGACGGCGGGACCAAGGCGTGGTGACCGGGGCCGCCGTGCCGGCCGGCAGCCCGCCACCGATCCACACGCTCTTCGACACGCCGACGGCCTACCAGGTCGCCGCGGCGGACTCGGCCGCGGCGCCACCGCCGGTGCGCGCCGTGCTCTTCGACTTCGCCAACACGCTGTTCCGCATGGTCGACGCGGCGCAGTGGCTGCGCCTGGTGGCGGCCGACACCGGCCGGGCCGGCGCGCTCGACGACCCGGCCGCCGCCGACGCCGCGCTGGCCGGCCTCGTCCGCGCCTACCAGCTGCCCGAGGTCGTCGCGGCGCAGCAGGGCCGGGACCTGTCCGCGGAGCGGCACCGGGCGGCGATGATCGCCTGGTTCGGCGCCGTCGACTTCCTCCGCGGGCACGAGTCGGCCGCGCACGCCCGGATGCTCGACGCGGACTCCTGGATTCCGTACGGTGACACCGAGCCGGTCCTGCGGGCCCTGCGCGAGCGGGGCATCCGCGTCGGCGTGGTCAGCGACATCGCCTGGGACATCCGCGCACACGTCGAGCACCGCGGCCTCGGCGGCCTCGTCGACGCCTATGCGCTGTCGTTCGAGGTGGGGCGCGAGAAGCCGGACCCGGAGCTGTTCCGCAAGGCCTGCGCGGACCTCGGCGCCGACCCGCGGGCGACGCTCATGGTCGGCGACAACCCGGCCCGCGACGGCGGTGCGTCGGCGGCCGGCCTGCGCTGCTTCATCCTGCCCGCCGAGCACCGCACCGGCGAGCGTGGCCTGCGCCAGGTCCTCGACCTGGTCGGCCCGCCCGGGCCCCACCTGTCGTGAGCGCGCTGCCGGGCCTGCCGGGCTTCGAGCGGGTGCTGATCGTGACCGCGGTCGAGCCCGAGCGGGCCGCCGTGCTGGCGGGCCTGGGCCCGGACGACGCCGGCGGGCGTGTGGTCGTCGTGGCCGGTGGGGTCGGCCCCGCCGAGGCCGCCGCCGGCACCGCCCGGCTGCTCACCCGCGCCGAGTGCGAGGGCCGGCCGTTCGACGCGGTCCTGTCCGCCGGCATCGGCGGCGGGTTCGCGGGGCGCGCCGACGTCGGCGGGCTCGTCATCGCGGACCGCAGCGTCGCGGCGGATCTCGGCGCCGAGGACGGCGACGGCTTCATCGACATCGAGACCCTCGGCTTCGGCCGGGGCCGGCGCACGGCCGACGAGCGGCTGCTGGCGGCACTGCGCACGGCACTGCCCGGGGCGGTCGTGGCGCCGGTCGTCACGGTCACGACGGCCACCGGTTCGGCGGCCCGGACCGCGGTGCTGGCGGCCCGGGTGCCGGGAGCCGCCGCCGAGGGCATGGAGGGCTTCGGCGTCGCCGTGGCCGCCGAGGGCGTCGCGTTCGGCGAACTGCGCGCGATCTCCAACGCGGTCGGCCCCCGCGACCGGTCGGCGTGGCGCATCCCGCAGGCCCTGGCCCGCCTCCGCGAGGCGTTCGCGGCCCTGGCGGCCTGAGCCGCCTACATGTCGGCCGGGGTGGCCTGCAGGGAGTCGGCGGTGAGCGGGGCGCCGCCGTCGGCGGTCATCGGGGTCATCGACTGCACCGGCCAGCCGCGCATCGGGGCACCGGACGCCTTGGTGCGTAACCGTCGCGCGAGGCGCACCGCCGACATCGCCTGGTGCTGGTCGTCCTCGTCGTGCGGCGGGCCGAGCACCAGCACCTCGAGGCCGAGGTCGAAATACTGCGCCAGCGTCTGCGCGACCTCCGACTCGCTGCCGACGAGGTACGGGCAGCGGGCCGACGGCGCGTCCAGCGGGTGCGACCAGAACGCCCCGTCGTACCGGCCGTTGTCGCCGGGGTAGCGTCTGCGCGCCTCCTGCCAGGCCTGCGCGCTCGTCTCGCGGGCGATCAGGCCGAGTCGCAGGCCACCGCTGTGCCGGCGCTGCGAGTCCGCGCCGTACTCCTCCAGGGCCCGGGCGGTGGTGAGCCGGGTCGCGCCGAGCGCACGGCTGGCCGCGGCGGCGGCGGGCGACGAGCCGGTGACGAAGAAGTGCGGCGCGAGGCCCGGCGGCAACGGCGGGCGCACGGCGGCGTCGCTCATCTCGTAGAAGTTGCCACGGTAGGTGGTCGGACCGCCCGGTGCCAGCAGGGCGATGATGATCTGGCCGTATTCGGTGAGCCGGTCGTACCGCTCGTGATGGTCCAGGAAGATGCCGAGGGCCCGCAGCTCGGCCTGGTTGCCGCCGGCGACGAGGTCGAGGTCGACCCGCCGGCCGAACAGCGTGCTGAGTGTGGTCACCTTGCGCGCCGCGCCGAACGGATGCAGGTCCGCCGGGTCGGTGGCCACCACCGGCACGAGGGTGCTGCTCTGTTCGAGGACGAGCTGCGCGCCGACCCACGGGTCGACGCATTCGTGGTCACCGGCGATCAGCGTGCCGATGATCCCGGCGGCCTCGGTCCAGCGCAGCGCGTCGGCGGCATGCCGCAGGAAGTCCGGCGACGAGCCGTCGTCGCGCGGAAACGTCGAGTAGACGTCGACCCCAGCGATCATCGTGGAAGCCTCTCCATGCTGCGGGTTCAACCAGAGCCTCGATCGACTCGATGATACTGTCCGGCCTCCTCGGTAGTCACACCACCGATCCGGCGAAATCGATCATCCGGCCGGGCGGACCGGCGCCGCGGAACCGGCCGCCAGCTGCGGCGATGCGCCGGACCGTGCGGTGGGAGGCACCGGCTCGGCGAGGGATTCGCGAGGGCCTGGGCGAGGGGTGGAGTGCCACGGTTATGCGCCGGACTGTGCGGGGCGCGGCGCCGCGACGAGCGAACGGTGCATGGTGAAGCCTCCAGCTCCCGGTGCGGACCGAGGGGGTGTTTGTCGACCATGCCACCCGCTCCCGGGCTGGCGGGGGGACCGGCGGGAGGACTAGCAAACCTTCTAGAGACGTTTCATGATCCGGTTGCCGGCGGATCGGAATCATGTAGCCGCACTGGAGTCGCCACGCGGTACGGTCAGGTCATGATCAAGGTGTCGATCGAGGAACACGTCATCCCGGATCGCGGCAGCGGCCCGTACGCCGTCACCACCGGACCCGACGGGGCGCTGTGGTTCACGATGGTCCACAGTGGGCGGATCGGCCGCATGGTCCCCGGCGCCGGCGTCACGAGCCACCAGCTCGACCCGGGCTGCGGGCCCACGATCATCGCCGCCGGGGCGGACGGCGCGTTGTGGTTCACCGAATACCGCGCGAACCGGATCGGGCGGATCACCACCGGCGGGGAGGTCACCGAGTTCGTGGTGCCGACGCCGGAGAGCGGACCGTTCGGCGTCGCCGCAGGCCCCGACGGGGCGCTGTGGTTCACCGGGACCGCGACCGACCGGATCGGCCGCATCACGACCGCCGGGGAGGTCACCGAGTTCGCCCTCCCGGTCAGCGGCGCGTTCCCGTCGGCGATCACCGCCGGTCCCGACGGTGCGATGTGGTTCACCATGAATATGGCCAACGCGATCGGCCGCATCGGTATGGACGGTGCGGTCACCGTCCATCCGGTGCCGACCGAGGGCGCCGCGCCGGTCGGCATCGCCGCCGGACCGGACGGTGCGCTCTGGTTCGTCGAGATCGCCGCCGGCCGGATCGGCCGGATCGGCACGACCGGCGTGATCACGGAGTTTTCGCTGCCCGACCCCGCTGCCCGGCCGCATGCCGTCACCGCCGGTGACGACGGCCGGATGTGGTTCACCGAGTGGGCCGGCAACCGGGTCGGCGCGATCGCGCCGGACGGCACCGTCGAGGTGCACGACCTGCCGACGCCGAAGTCCGAGCCGCACGGCATCACCCTCGGGCCCGACGGTGCACTGTGGACGGCGCTGGAGATCGGGCTCCTCGCCCGGATCGCGGTCACGTCCTGAAGCCGCGGAGTGGGCGGGCCGGGCCTCCGGCGCGGACGGCCCGGCCCTGCTCTGTCAGCCGCCGACCTGCTGCTCGGCGCCGGCGAACTGTTCGATGATGGCGACGCAGAACGCCGGAAGGTCCGCCGGCGACCGGCTCGTGGTGAACTGGCCGTCGACGCACACCTCCTCGTCGACCACCTGCGCGCCCGCGTTGCGCAGGTCGGTGCGGATGCTCGGCCAGGAGGTCATCCGCTTGCCCCGGACGACGTCCGCCTCGACCAGCATCCACGGGCCGTGGCAGATCGCGGCGACCGGCTTGCCGGAGGCGCAGAACGCCTTGACGAAGTTGACCGCGTGGGTGTTCTTGCGCAGCGTGTCCGGGTTGACGGTGCCGCCGGGCAGCAGTATCGCGTCGTAGTCGTCGGGCTTGGCGTCGGAGATCTGCCGGTCGACCGCCAGCGTCCCGGCCGACACCATGTCGAACTGCCGGGCCTGGATCTCGCCGGGGTGGATCGACAGGAGTTCCGGCTTCGCCCCGGCCCCGAAGAGCGCGCCGCGGGGAACCTCGATCTCGTTGCGCTCGACACCGTCGGTGGCCAGGATCGCGATGCTCTTGCCTTGCAGCATGCCTTGTGCCACGGTTTCCTCCTGCGGTACTGATGGCTGCTCCGAGGGGTGGGCTCGCGCCGGTACAGCAGGCACGTGGTTGCGCCCAGCGGCGCGGCAACGTCCCGCCTACCCCCGCGCCCGGCGTCTACACCGCTCCGGACGCTCCGGACGCTCCGGATCTCCGGGCCGCCGCCTGGCCGTCGATCACGGACGTCGTCCGTGTCGACGCTCTGCGCGGGTGGCCCGGTCGTGGCCATGTGTCCGATCTTCCCCACCCTTGCCGGGGCAAACGTGGGAGCCGCGATTGACGGGACCGCACACCGCCCAGCGCCTCCATGATGTCACCCGGCCCACGCCGGCAGGCGCCAGGACGATCGTCGATGGATCGGGGCCGCGGGACCGCGCCGAGTCTGGCAGCATGCGCGGGTGCGCAATCCCGTGATCCTCGTGCTGGCGGCCTGCCTGTTCCTCACCGCCTGCACCTCATCGAGCGGCGCGTCCCAGCCTGCGGCGCGGCCCTCGAGCGACGCCGTCGCCGTCACCGCCGACCCGGTGACGGCGACGGCGTCGTCAACGCCATCGGCGTCACCGGCTGTGCTGCCGGGTGCGACCCGGCCGGGCAGCGTCCCGCCGGTCGTCGACAACGGTCCCCGGATCGGCAATCGGGTCGCGTTGACCTTCGACGCGGACATGACCGACACCATGCTGCGACGCCTGGCGGCCGACCCGACCCTCAGCTTCGCCAACCGGAAGGTCATCGACATCCTGGAGCGGACCGGGACGCCGGCCACGTTCTTCCTCACCGGCGAATGGGTCGAGGCGTATCCCGACGTCACCCGCCGGTTGGCCGCGAACCCGGCGTTCGAGCTCGCCAACCACACCTACCGGCACCAGGCGTTCAAGTCCCCCTGTTACAACCTGCCGTCGATCGCGCCGGCACAGATGACCGAGGACGTCGCGCACACCTTCGACGTCATCGCCCCGTACGGTGGTCGCCAGACCCGCTACTTCCGCTTCCCGGGCCTGTGCTACGACGATGCCGCGCTGCAGGCGCTGGCCCCGCTCGGCGTGACGGTCGTGCAGGGAGACGTCGTCAGCGGCGACCCCAACGCCACCGCCGCGCAGCCGATCGTGCAGGCGGTCCTGACCGGGGTGCGGCCCGGCTCGATCGTCATCATGCACATCACCGAGGCCAACGCCCGGTTCACCGACGAGGCGCTGCAGCCGATCCTCGACGGCCTGCGAGCCCGGGGCCTGCGCCCGGTGCCGCTGTCCGACCTGTTCCGGTGACGCGTCGGGGCCGGAACCTCAGAGGTCGAGCACGCCGACGGTCTGGCCACCACTGCGCTCACCGGTCGGCCGGAAGCCCAGCTTCAGGTAGAACTGTTCCGGCCCGCCGACGCGGGGCTCCCAGGTGACGTATGCCCGGACGCCGCCGCGGGCGCGGATCTCCGCGCAGACGGCTCCGACGGCGAACCGGCCGTAGCCGCTGCCCTGGGCGTCGGCCGCGATGTTCAGCCGCCAGAGGCCGGAGCGCAGGTCGGCGGGGTCGCGGCCGGGGTCCCACGGGATGCCGAGGAAGGCCATCACAAAGCCGACCACCCGGTCGCCGTCGTAGATCAGCCGCGGCCAGGCCTGGTCGGGGAAGACGTACGCCTCGGCGAGCGACTTGACCACCGGCGCGACCAGATCCTCCTGGTCGGGGCGCACGGACAGGGCAAGCGCAGTCTCGTAGTTCTTCGGGGTGATCCGCTCCAGCCGCATACGGCGAACCATAGTGAGCCTTTCCGCGCAACTGGTTGGTTACGAGTGGTTGACTTAATTGGCGCGGCGTTGGTCGATGCGACTTCCGCCCATGGATGCTCCGACCCAGTATCGACGGCGGATGTGAGTCGGCGCCGGCCGACGCTGCATGCGGTCTGGCGGGTCATCCAGAACTCCGCCGGCACCATCATCGTTGAACGTGCAGCGAGCCGATGATCACCTCGCACCCGGCTCGGATGAGGTCGGGCTCGGCCGTCTCGGCGCACGTCAGGAAGACCTTGTCGCCGTTGTGCAGAAGTCCCGTCACCACGGTCGTGGCGGGCCGCGCGGTCGGGATCGTCACCGCATCGACGCGTGCCCGGGCGAACCGCGCGCCGTCGACGGTGAAGGACCGACCGCCCGGCGAGGTGGCGGGATCGATGGCGTACGCCGTGGCGTCAGCCTCGGGGGCGGGCGGCCTCGGTGTCACGACGATGACGGCGATGGCGTCATCGGCCCCGCGCGGCGTACGTAGGAACACGCAGCCGGAAGGATCGCCGGGACAGGCCACGCGCCGCCATCCCTGCGGCATCCGAAACGTGACGCGCCCGTCGCGCAACGAGATGGTGTCCCCGGGGCGCGGCTGCCGGGCGGCCCGCACGCGCCACACGGACACCGCCGCCACGCCGGCGATCACGACCGCCACCACACCCGCGATGATCCATCCCCGTCGAAAACGCACGCCGCAGTCAACCGCGCCGGGATAGCGGCGCGGTCACGCCCGTGCGGCTTTCCCACAACGCGGCGAGCTGCATCGACTTCGGCCACGCCACGCTGGAGCGGGACAAGACCGTGCCGGCGATCCCGAGCCGGCTCGTCCTCGACGCCCGCCACCGTCGAGCGGTTCAACGCCTTCGCCCGCAGGGGCGTCGACGAGGACCTTGGGCGGAGCCGCACCGAGTACGACAACTACTACGGCGACCCGCGGGTGCCCGGCGACCTCGGCACCAAGGACGGCCTCTCCGCGGCGGGCGACACGACCGCGCCGGTGATGGGCCGCACGTACCCCGGGCCCGGTTCGACGATCGCCCCGGCCGTCGTCTGCGGCTACCGCGCCGGGCACTCCGCCGCGTCCGGGGCCGTCTGAGCGGGCCCGCCCGGCGTCACCCCGTCACCAGCGGACGGTCCGGCCGCCGGGTCTGCGGAGGCTGGATCGAGCCGTCGACGAAGATGCCGTGCCACAGGCAGAACGACAACAGGATCCACAGCTTCCGGGCGTGGTCGGCGTCGCCGCGCTCGTGTTCGGTCAGCATCGTGTGCGCGTAGTCCAGGTCGATCAGCTGCCCCGCGCCTGACGTGGACAGCAGGTGGTGTGCCCACTCGGCGAGATCCGTGCGCAGCCATGCGCGGGCCGGGGTCGGGAAGCCGAGCTTCGGCCGGTCGACGACGAAGTCGGGCACGATGCCCTTGAGGGCCCTGCGCAGTGCGTACTTGGTCGTCCGGCTGTACGGCGGCACCTTCAGCCGCACCGGTAGCCGGGACATGACCTCGAACACCCCCCGGTCCAGGTACGGCACCCGCAGCTCCAGCGAGTGCGCCATCGAGATCCGGTCCGCCTTCGTCAGGATGTCGCCGGGCAGCCAGGTGTTGACGTCGATGTGCTGCATCGTCGTGGCGTCGTCGAGGTGCACCGCCTCGGCGTACAGCGGCCAGGTGACGTGGGCGTGCCCGATCATCGGCCTGCCGCCGAGGATCCGGGCCTTCTCCTCGTCGCTGAACACCCGGGCGTTGCCGAAGTACCGGGTCTGGATCGGCGTGGTCGCCCGTTGCAGGTAGCTCTTGCCCTTGAAGCCCTCGGGGAGCGCTCTGGCCAGGGCGCGCAGGCCGCGCTGGAACGGATCGGCGAGGCGGCTCACCGGCGCGAGGGAACGGGGTTCGCGGTAGATGGTGTAGCCGCCGGCCAGTTCGTCCGCGCCTTCGCCGGACAGGACGACGGTGACGTGTTGCGCCGCCGTCCTCGCCAGGCAGTACAGCGGGACGATCGACGGGTCGGCGACCGGATCGCCCAGGTGCCAGACGATGCGGGGCAGCACGTCCAGCACGTCGTCCGGCTTGACGACCGTGGGCACCAGCTCGACGCCGAGGTGCTGGGCCGTCTTCTCGGCCACCTCGATCTCGGACACGGCGGCGGGCATGTCGAAGCCCACGGTGAACGTGCGGATCTGCGGATCGACCTCGGCCGCGAGGGCGACGACACCGGTCGAGTCGATGCCGCTGGACAGGAAGGCACCGACCGGGACGTCCGCACGCAGGTGGCACCGGACGCTCTCGCGCAGCGCCGAGCGCAGCTCGTCGACGATGCCGTCGTCGTCGGCGGTCGGATCAGGCCGGAACGTGGTCCTGGTGTACCGGCGGACCAGCGGCGCGCGGCCGAGCGCCCGGCTCAGCATCCCGCCGCCGGGCAGCCGGGCGATGTCCCGGTGCAGCGTGTAGGGCTCGGGAACGTACTGCATCGTCAGGTAGAGCGACAGCGCGGTCGTGTCGAGATCGTCCCCGGCGATCTCGAGCAGCGGCGGCTTCTCGCTCGACAGCCACAGCTCGCCCGGGGTCGACAGGTAGTACAGCGGCTTGATCCCGAACGGGTCCCGGACCGCGTGCACCATCTCGTTCGCGGCGTCCCACAGGACAAACGCGAACATTCCCCGCAACCGGCCGAGCGCCGCCTCCCCCCAGTGGTGGAACGCGGCGGCGACGACCTCGCTGTCGCCGTCGGTGGCGAAGACCGCGCCGTGCTCGCGGATCAGCTCGTCGCGCAGCGCCTCGAAGTTGTAGATCTCGCCGTTGAAGACCAGGCCCCAGCGGCCGGCCTCCGGACCCTCCGGCGGGTACCGCAACGGCTGGCGGCTGCCCTGCCGATCGATGATGGACAACCGCTTGAAACCGGCCGTCACGCCGTCGCCGAGCCGCTCGATGACGGTGTCATCGGGGCCGCGGTGGTGGAGCAGGTCGAGTTGCCGCTCCATGCGTTCGAGCGTTTCCGGGGAGATCTGGCTGTCGCTCACATGGACCAGGAAGCCGCACATGGCATCGTTTCCCTTCCGTCACCGTGCAGCGCCGACCGGCCGCGGGCGGCCGTGGAGCGCTACGCCAACCAGCGAATCAGCGCCCGGCACGGGAGGCGTCCGATTGCCCTGCCCTCCTCCGATCGCTCCTCTGGGTGGGCTACGCCTTCGGTCCGGGGTGAAACCGCCGGCGGGTGAACCGGCTGCGCGGCGTGCCGGAGCCGTTTACCACTCATCCCTCTCGGGTAGCCGCGCGCCCGCCGCGATGGTCCGCACGGACCCCGGCGGCAGGTGAACCACCCTTGTACCGCTGGGAGAGCTCGATGCGCCTCGTCCGTGCCCGAAAAGGCAGCCGTCACTCGGCCAAGGCCGCCACCGCCCGTCGCGCCGGGGACGCCGACGCCGGCCTGCCGCCGAAGCCGCCGACGCTGGTGCGCAGGCTCGGCAGGTTCGTGCTGTACAGCTTCCTCGCGGGGGTGGCGACGGCGGTCGCCGTGCTTCCGCTCGGCCTGTTCGGCGGCTCCGCGGTGCGTGCCGGCACCGGCGTCTGGGAGGCGCTGCCGACGACCCTGGCGACACCCCGGGCGCCGCAGGTCACCTACGTCTACGCCAACGACGGCAAGACGCTCATCACCACCTTCTACGACGAGAACCGCAGGGACGTGCCGCTGGACCAGATCGCTCCGGTGATGCAGAAGGCCGTCGTCGCGGCCGAGGACGCCCGCTTCTACGAGCACCGTGGCGTCGACAGCCGGAGTGTCCTGCGGGCGCTGGTCTCCAACAGCAGGGGCAGGAGCCAGCAGGGCGCATCGACCCTGACGATGCAGTACGTCCGCAACTCGCTCAAGAACGATCCGGGCCTGTCGCCGCAGCAACGCGTCGACGCGGGCATCGACACGCCGGCGCGCAAGGTTCGCGAGATGCGCTACGCGGTCGAGCTGGAGAAGCGCCTGAGTAAACAGGACATCCTCAACCGCTACCTGAACATCGCCTACTTCGGCTCTGGCGCCTACGGCATCTACGCCGCCAGCCAGACGTACTTCAGCAAGACCCCCGCCGAGCTCAGCCTGCCCGAGGCGGCGCTGATCGCCGGGCTCCTGCAGTCACCGGACGCCGACAACCCGATCAGCGGCGACCGCGCGGCCGCGCTGCAACGGCGCGGCTACACGCTCGACGCGATGCTCAAGATGGGGACGGTCACGGCCGCGGAGGCCGCCGTCGCGCGTGCCCAGCCGCTGGAGATCAAGGAGAGCCGGCCGCCCAACAACTGCGTGGCCGTCACGCCGCAGCACAACGACTGGGGCTTCTTCTGCGACTACTTCCGGCAATGGTGGGGCCGCCAGGCGGAGTTCGGGGCCACGCCGTTCGAACGGGACGACGCGCTGCGAACCGGCGGCTACACGGTGGTGACCTCGCTCGACCCCGGGGTGCAGGCGGCGGCACTCGCCCAGTCCCTGGGCGTCTACGGCTACGGCAGCGCCCGTTCGATGCCGCTGGCCGTCGTCACCCCCGGCAGCGGCCGGATCCTCGCCATGGCGGTCAACCGGCACTTCGGCCTCGAACCAAACCCGCGGGAGCATCCGACGTACCCGAACACGGTGAACCAGCTCATCGCGGGCGGCGGCGGTGTCGGCGGCTACCAGGCGGGGTCGACGTTCAAGATGTTCACCATGCTCGCCGCGCTCGAGGCGGGCATGCCGCTGAACACGACCTTCAACGCGCCCGGACGCCTGGTGACCAAGTGGCCCGGCAGCGGCTCGGGCAGCTGCGGCGGCCGGTGGTGCCCGGCGAACGCCAGCCCGAGCTGGATGAACGGCAACCGTACGATGTGGAACGGCTTCGGCCGCTCGGTCAACACCTACTTCGTGTGGCTCGAGCAGCAGGTCGGTGTCCGCCGGGTCGTGGACATGGCGAAGCGGCTGGGGATCACGTTCCGCGCGGCCGGGGATCAGGTGATGGCGGCGAAGGTGGACGAGTGGGGTTCGTTCACCCTGGGCAACGCCTCGACCACCCCGCTGGACCTCGCCAACGCCTACGCGACGGTCGCCGCCAAGGGGCTGTACTGCCAGCCGCTGCCCGTACTGTCGATCACCGACGCGGACGGCAAGCCGGTGAACGCCGCCGCCCCCAAGTGCCGCCAAGAGGTCAGCGAGGACGTGGCGGTCGCGGCGACCGACGCGGCGCGGTGCCCGGTCGGCAAGGGGTCGGCGTTCGGCAAGTGCGACGGCGGCACGGCCGAGGCCGTGTCCGGCATCCTGGCCGGGCGGCCGGTCGCCGGAAAGACCGGCAGCTCCGAGTACAACTCCACCGAGACGTTCGTCGGCTTCACGCCGCAGGTCGCCGCCGCCGGCATCGCGGTGAACGCCGACAACCCGAACGACAACGTGGGCGACGGGGTTTCCAGCTCCGTCAACAGTGCCGTCGCGCAGACCATGGCGATCGCGCTGCGCGGGCAGCCGGTGCAGGGGTTCCCTGCGCCGAGCCGGGCGCGGGCGCTGGGGATGTGAGGGGTGCCCGGGGAGTGACGGGGTCACTCTCCAAGGCCATCCCGCCGGTGGTGTTTGCCGTGGCGGATTCGGGTTAGGGCGGCCCCCAGCAAAAGTCGACGACGTCTGGAGGTCGGTTCGTGTCGGTCATACCCACCCGCCATCACAAGCTGCAGTCCCTCGCCGAGACCGGATACGTGACCCTGAAGCGGCACGCGGGGCACCTGGATCCGAAGGAGTGGGAGAGCCTCAAATACCTGGACTGGAAGTCCGGGGGTGATACGAACTTCGCGGTGCTGGCCTCCGCGCAGGGCGACGACGACCCGCGCGGGTTCTGGGAGCACGGCATGCCGGACAAGGGCGGCGTCTGGACCGCCAACGCCCGGCTCGCGCCGACGCTGTGCGACTGGGTGACATCGGTCGGCGCCAACTTCGGGCGGGTGCGCATCATCAAGCTGCAGCCCTCGATCGACAAGAGCACGGTGATCGAGCGGCATCTGCACCAGGACGACAACAACCGGCTGAACCCCGAGACCGAGGGGTGGGTGGTACGGGTCTGGCTCAACCTCACCGACGACCCGGGCAGCTACATGATCCTGCGGGAGAACCACGACGACCCGACGATCGAACACCGCATCCCGCTGCCGCGCGGCGCCCAGTTCGTCGTGGATACCGAGCGGCTCTGGCACGCGGCGTACCACCTGGGCCCGGAGCCACGGTACGCGCTGATCGCGAGCTTCGAGTCCGGCCCCGCCCTGCAGGCCTGGATGGACGACCAGCGGTCGCCGGGCGTGGTGCGGCAGGCCAATCCCGGCGACACGGCTGACGTCCCCGCGACCGCAGGCACCGCCGAGACCCGCTGACACCCCGACCCCGTCGGGACGCTGTCCGGCGCGGACGGCGTCCCGACGAACGGGTCAGGCCGAGTACCCGCGCAGTGCGATCCAGTGCGCGAGCTTGACCGTGGTCAGCGTGTACCGGCCGACACCGCGGGCATCGGCGGGATCGGCGATCGTCACGTTCTGGCCGTTGTCGCTGTACCCCACGACCGTGAGGAAGTGGCCGCCCGGGTAGGAGTGGGCGTTGCCGTCGTTGTCCACGGTGGAACCCGCGATGTTCGCGACCACGGGGTAGCCGTTCGAGATCGCGTGGACGACGTCCGCACGCAGCTGATCCATGTCCGCCTGGGTGGCGGCCTGGCTGCCGATGAAGTGGGACTTGTAGAACGAGCTGTTGGTGAAGGCGTTGAGTGCGCGGGTGGTGTCGTCGGCCGAGTTGGTGCCGTTGACCGTGGTGCGCAGGCTCTGGGCGACCTCGGACTGCGACGGCTGCAGTCCTCGCGCGGTCAGCGCGATGCGGGCGGCCGCAGGGCCGCAGAAGTAGAAGTTCTCCTGCCACTGGAACTGGTAGCTGAGGGTCTTCGCCGCCGGGGCGGCCGGGCTCGCCTGGGCGCTCGGGGTGCTCGGGGTGCCCTGGGCGCTCGGGGCCTTCGTGGCGGCCGGCGGAGCGGTCGTCGCGCCGGACCGGGACGGCGCCCTGCTCGAACCGGTCTTCGGCACGCTGGTCGCCGCGTCGGGCGCGGCCTGCTGCGGCTCCCGGTTCCGCGCGGCCGGGTCGGCCAACTGGGACGGATCCGCGACCGTTGCCCAGGTCTGCGCGTTCGAGGTCGGGACCGCGGAAGCGGAGTGGTAGATGGTCAGGCCGGCCGCCGACGCCGCTGCCACGAGCACCGCCGAGGCCGCCACGATGGGCAGCTTGCGGGACGGGGAGGCGGGGTTCGCCGGGTCTTGCGAATGCCTGGCTTTGTACTGGTAACTCACGGGTACCTCGACAGACGTGCTGGAACACGGCTTCTGTTGCCGCCCGCCGGACGAGCGGGGACTCGGGCAGCGGGCAACGACCCGGCCGGCGAAGCCTGAGCCGGCAGGGCGGGGCAGGGCAGAGTGGTGACCGGTGCCGGACGGCTACCGGGCCGTGGACCGCCCGGACGCTCCCGTCATCTCGCGGGCGTCCAGGTTGCAGGTCGAGGTGGGACAACAGGTGTCATGCCACGTGGTGGTCCGCACGCAACGCGCTCCTTCCGTTGCCGCCTACCGGGTTAGCTGACGGGTTCGGGCGGGGAGGATCGCCCTACCACGCGGCTTGACGGGCCTCGCGGATTCACCCCGGTTGTGCCTGGTTCCCCGGCTCGTGCGCACACGACTCGGCGGGTCCACCCCGGAGTCACTCCTGGTGGTGACGGTCAGCCAAGGTGGACAGGACGACACTAGCGGGTGGGCAGGTGGGTCTTGTACCCCCTGCGCTGCTCAGCCAGCGTGCTTGCGTGCGCATGGCGATGTGACCGGGTGCATTCGCCGACCGCCCTGGGTCCTCCTGCGGTGTGCCCATCGTCCGGCGGTCCGCTGCGCGTACCTGGTGCAGCAACGGACCGAGGGCGTCCTACGCTCGCCGGATGTTTCCGGGCGCCGAGGAAGATCAGCAGCTCAGCGGTGCCGCGCATGTTCGTGGACTCCGCCGTTTCCGTCGTTACCTCCATCGCTACCGTCGCGGTCGCCACACGACCCACGCATATGTCGGGTCGCGGATCGGGCTCGCCTCGACCGTGCCGGCCCCGCTCCGAACCCGGGTGACGGCGGCCGCCGTCATCACGATCACGGCGGCCGCGCTCGCCTCGACGCTGAGCTCGTCGGCCGCGCCGCTCAGTTCGGAATCCGAGGTCGCGTTCGTGGCCGACGCGGAGCGCGCGCCGGCCGGTGGCGGCGTCTCCCGCGACTTCCACCGCATGCCGCTGCCGTGGTCCGGCCATCCGCGCGGTGTCCCCCCGACGAAGGCCACGCCGGCACCGTCCGGGCCGCGGTCGGCGCAGGCATCGCCGCCGGCGGCCGAGGCTCCCTCGGCGGCGCCGTCACCGACCGTCCACGCGCCCGTCGGGGGCCTGTCCCAGGCCGAGATGGACAACGCCGTGGCGATCATCGAGGCCGGCCAGCAGATGAACCTGCCGCCGCGCGCGTATGTGATCGCGCTCGCCACCGCGCTGCAGGAGAGCCACCTGCGGGTCCTCGCGAACCCGAACGTGCCGGGGTCGATGGGGCATCCCAACGAGGGCGTGGGGTACGACCACGACTCGATCGGCCTGTTCCAGCAGCGACCGAGTTGGGGGAGCGTCGAGCAGCTGATGGATCCCCACGAGTCCGCCCGCCGGTTCTACGCCGCGCTGATCCGGATTCCCGGCTGGGCGCAGCTGGCCATCACTGTCGCGGCGCAGACGGTGCAGGTGTCGGCGTTCCCGGACGCGTACGCCAAGTGGCAGCCGCTCGCGGAGCAGATCGTGGGCGCCGTCGTGTGAACCGGACCGCCGGAGGGGCCGTCGCGATCCCCGGGATCGTGACATCCCTCCGGCGGTCACTCGCGTTCTTGTCTCGGCGTCGCCCCGATCCACGTGACGATCGCACCATGTCCGTACACAGGCAGAGAACATGACAAGGCTGCGCCGGGGCGCGGTGATGCTGGTTGTGCTCGCGGTGGGGGCACAACTCGGGCTGTCCGCGTGCGACGGTTCGAAGAAGAAGCCGACGGCGACGAAGTCGACCGCTCCACAGGTCGGACTGGTCGTCACCCCGCCGGCAGGCAACTCGGGCGTGCCGGTCAGCACCGAGATCGGCACGAAGGTCACCGACGGGAAGATCACCGACATCTCGCTGACCGACGCGACGGGCCAGCGGGTCGCCGGCGAGTTCCGGGCGGACGGCGCGGCCTGGGTGCCGGCCACGACACTGCGGTACGACACCGCCTACACCACGAAGGTCACGGCCGTCGGCAAGGACAACAAGCCCGTGACCCACGAGGCCAAGTTCACCACGATGGCGAAGCCGAAAGGCCAGGCCGTCACGTCCGAGCTGATGCTGACCAACGGCGGGACCTACGGCGTCGGCATGCCGATCGTCGTCGAGTTCGGCTCCGACGTGCCGGAGCAGTCCCGCGCCGCCGTGCAGCAGCGGCTCTTCGTCAAGATCGACCCACCGCAGCCCGGCGCGTGGCGCTGGTTCGGCGGCAAGCAGGTGATGTACCGGCCGGAGAAGTACTGGCAGCCGGGCACGAAGATCACCGCGCGGAAGGCGCTCGACGGCGTGCAGATCGGCGACCGTTACGCCGACGAGGACTCCTCCGCCACGGTCACGATCGGCCGGAAGCTCACCATCGACATCAACAACGCGACCAAACAGCTCAGCGTCTATCAGAACGACGCGCTCGTGCGGACCATGCCGGTGAGTCTGGGCAAGGCGTCGACACCGACGTCGAGCGGCAACACCGTGATCATGTCGCGTGAGGCGTCCACGGTGTTCCGCACGCCGGAGTACACCACCCCGGTCCAGTACGCGATGCGCCTGACGTGGGGCGGGCAGTACATCCACGCCGCGCCGTGGTCGGTCGGGGATCAGGGGCGCCGCAACGTCTCGCACGGATGCACCAACGTCTCCACCGACAACGCCAGGTGGCTGTACGAGCAGACGCTCGTCGGCGACCCGGTGACCACGCGCAACACCGAGGTGGGGCTGGATGCCGGCGACGGCTGGACGGCATGGGACATTCCGTGGGAACAGTACAAGGCGTGAACGGTTGCGAAGGGGCGCCGGGAGGGTACGAGGCTCGGCATGTGCGGGATTGTCGGCTGGGTCGCGTACCGGCGGAACCTCGTCCACGAGCAGGCGGCGCTGCGGGCGATGACGGCCACCGCCTCGCTGCGGGGCCCTGACGCCGAAGGGCTCTGGGTCGGCGAGCACTGCGGCATCGGCCACCGCCGGCTGGCCGTCATCGACCTGGCCGGCGGCCGCCAGCCCATGCTCGCCGGCCGGGGCAGGCACGCCGGGGAGGACGTGCTCGCCGCCCTCACCTACAGCGGTGAGGTCTACAACTTCCGGGAACTGCGCTCGGAGCTGATCGCGCTCGGCCACACGTTCCAGACCGAGTCCGACACCGAAGTGGTGCTCCACGCGTACCTGGAGTGGGGCGAGCACTGCGCCGAGCGGCTCAACGGCATGTACGCCTTCGGCGTGTGGGACGGGCCCCGGCAGCGCCTGGTGCTCGTCCGGGACCGGATGGGCGTGAAGCCGCTGTTCTACCACGAGACCGACGACGGGGTGCTCTTCGCCTCCGAGCCGAAGGGCCTCCTCGCCCATCCCGACGTGCCGGCCGAGGTGGACCTCGACGGGCTCAGGGAACTGCTGGCGATGGTGAAGACGCCGGGGCACGGCATCTACCGCGGGGTGCGGGAGTTGCCGCCGGGGCACGTCGCCGTCGTCGACCGGGGCGGGCTGCGACTGCACCGGTACTGGCGGGTCGCCTCCCACCCGCACCCGGACGACCTCGACACGACCGTCCGCACCGTGCGGAAACTGCTGGAGGACATCGTCCGCCGGCAGCTCATCGCGCACGTGCCGCTGTGCACCCTGCTGTCCGGTGGGCTGGACTCGTCGGCGATCACCGTGCTCGCCGCCGAGGCACTGCGCCAGGACGGCCTCGGGGCCGTGCACTCGTTCGCGGTCGACTTCGTCGGGCAGACTGAGCACTTTCGGCCGGACGCCATGCGCGACCAGCCGGACACACCGTTCGTGCACGAGGTGGTCGACCACATCGGGGCGCGGCACGCCGACATCGTGCTCGACAGCGCCGAGCTGACGGATCCGCTGTACCGCACGGAGGTGCTGGCCGCCAACGACCTGCCGACCGGCCTCGGTGACCTGTACACCTCCCTCTATCTGCTCTTCCGCGCGGTGCGGGAGCACTCCACGGTCGCGCTGTCCGGTGAGTCCGCCGACGAGGTGTTCGGCGGGTACGCCTGGTTCCACGACCCGCACGCGGTCGCCGCCCACACGTTCCCCTGGCTGGCGGCGCTGGGGGACCGGCGCGGCGCCACCGACCAGCTGTTCGCCCCGGACCTCACCCGCGCGATGGATCTGGACGGCTACCGCGAGGCGGCGTACCGGCAGGCGCTCGGCGAGGTCGAGCACCTGCCGGGAGAGGGGCCGAAGGAGCGGCGGATGCGCGAGATCTCCTACCTGCACCTGACCCGCTTCGTGCAGATCCTGCTGGACCGCAAGGACCGGATGAGCATGGCCAACGGGCTGGAGGTCCGGGTGCCGTACTGCGACCACCGCCTGGTCGAGTACGTCTACAACACGCCCTGGTCGATGCGGACGTTCGACGGCCGGGAGAAGAGCCTGCTGCGGGCCGCCGTCGCCGACCTGCTGCCCGAATCGGTGCTGCGACGGCGCAAGAGCCCGTACCCGTCGACCCAGGACCCGGCCTACGAGCGGTCGTTGCGCCGCTCGCTGAGCGAACTCGTCGACGACCCGAGCGCCCCGGTCTCGGCGCTGATCGACCCGCACCGGGTCCGGGAGGTGCTCGCCGCCCCGCTGGACAGCAGCGGGTTCGCGCCGAACCGGCGCTCGATCGAACTGCTGCTCGGCCTCGACCTGTGGCTGCGCCGCTACCCCGTCCGGCTCCTGGTCAACGCCTGACATGACGGCCCTCTCGAACCCGGCGACGCCGGAGAGGCCGTTCCAGCCGGCCCGGCAGGCGGGCTGACGGGCCGGGCGGCGCCGCCGCTTACCGCAGGGCCGCCCGCAGCACGCCGGCGGCTTGGGTGGTGGCGGCACGCGCCGCCTGCGTGTCCCGCAGCGGGTTCAGCATCATGAAGTCGTGGCAGATGCCGTCGTACCGCACCGTCGTGACCGGCACGCCGGCCGCGCGGAGCTTCGCCGCGTACGCCTCACCCTCGCCCCGCAGCACGTCCGCCTCGTCGACGACCACGAACGCGGGCGGCAGCCCCCGCAGGTCGTCCGGTGTCGCCCGCAGCGGGGAGGCGGTGATCTCCGGCCGTACCGTCACGTCCGGTGCGTAGCTGTCCCAGAACCAGGCCATGGACCTGGCGGTGAGGTACGGCCCGTCGGCGAACTCCTTGTAGCTGGCGGTGTTCATGGCCGCGTCGGTCACCGGGTAGTACATCGACTGGTGCACGAACCGCACGTCGCCGCGCTGCTTCGCCAGCAGGGTGAGTGCCGCGGTCATGTTCCCGCCGACCGAGTCGCCGGCGACCGCGAGCCGGCTCGCGTCGAGCCCTTCGCTCGCGCCGTCGCTCATGATCCACCGCGCGGTGGCATACGCCTGCTCGATCGCGACCGGGTAGTGGGCCTCCGGCGACGGCGTGTACTCCACGAAGACCACGGCGACGCCCGCGCGGGTCGCGAGCTCCCGGACCAGCCGGTCGTGGGTCATGGCGTTGCCCAGCACCCAGCCGCCGCCGTGAATGTACAGCACGGTCGGCAGCATCCCGGTGGCACCGGCCGGCTTGACGATCCGGACGCGGACGTCACCGACGGCGGCGGGCACCGTCAGCCAGCGCTCGCCGACGGCGGGCATGTCGACGGGCTCGGCCTGGATGCCGTCGAGCACCTTCCGCGCCTCGGCGGGCGGGAGCTGGTAGAGGTACGGTGGCTTCGCGGTGGCCTCGGCCAGCTCCTGCGCGGCCGGCTCGAGTACGACGTCGGGCATGAGCACTCCAAACCTCGTGCGGTACCTCATGGCTACCCACCCCTGACGGGCCCTGCTCGCCCGCGCGGAGTGAGCGGCAACGGACGAACCGGGCGCCGCCCCCGGCCACCCGCACGTGCGGCGCGTGCCCCGGCACCGCCGCGACAGCGGCCCGTGACGTCCGGCCCTACCATGGCGCCATGACGCTGACATGGGCGCAGGTGATCATCGTGCTCCTGCCGGTCCTGGTCGGGGCATTCATCGGCATCGTGCCGACGCTGCTCGTCGAGCGGGCCAAGCAGCGTGCGGCGCTGCGGACCCGATGGGACGCCACGATCCACACCAGCTGCGCCCAGTTCGCGGCCGCGGTCCGCCGCATCCTCAACCTTGCCGAGCAGTTCGACCACAGCACGGTCGACGCGGAGCGCGACGACCTGTTGTCCAAGATCCGTGACGAACACACACGCCTGCAGCTGTTCATGGCCGAGATCCGGCTCCTCGCCGACGTTCCGGTGCAACTCGCCGCCCGTGCCGCATTGACGCACACGTTTGTGCTCTATCTGCGCCTCGCCGGCGCGGCGGCAGCCGAGGAGGGGACACCGGTCGAGGCTCGGCAACGTGCCCTTGCCAGCCTGTTCGATTTTTACCGAGCCGTCCGCGTTCAGTTGCGTGTGCCGGATCCGCAGGAACTTGCCCCGATGAACCCTGTGCCACCGTCGGTGTCGCTACCCGGAACCGGGTAGTCCGTTCGGACGTTGTTGCCCGGCACCGGCACGAACCTGACATCGGTGTCCTTGACGGTGTCAACGCGGCTCTGCCAGCCTCGTCATGTTCACGTCAGGGGCCGCCATGCTGCTGAAATCCTTCATCTCCTACGCGCATGTGGCCGGCACGGCCGAGGCCGAGCTCGTCCCGTGGCTGTACGACCGGCTCAAGCAACCGGATTCGCCGCTGGATCCGGTCATCGATCGGGAGGATCTGGTCCTCGGCCGGTGGCGCGAGGGCATCGACGCACTCGTCCCCCTGTGCCACCTCATGCTGGTCGTCTGGTCGCCGGCATGGGATGCCAGGCCGGAGTGCCAGCACGAGCTGCACCTGGCCGTGGATAACGGCCTGTCCATCGTGAGGCTCAACGTCACCGCCGCTGCCGGCTACAGCGATCGCCTCAGCGAGTTCTCCAGCCACACCTTCGACGGCGACTGGGAAACGGCCGTGCAGCGCCTGTTTCGCCGGGCGCGTCGTGGGGAGGAGCCGTTGCACCGGGCGCAGCTCATGAGACAGGAGCTGAGTGACCTGGTGTCCCGCGCCGACCGGCCGGGTTTCGCCGAGCATGATCGCATCGTCGAGCTGCGGACGCAACAGCAGCTCGACCGGGAGCAGGAGCGGAGACGGAAGTACCGGATCCGCGCCGAATTCACGACGACGGGTCCCACCGCGGTGAGCACGCGGGCTTTTCTCAACCGTGACGACGAGCGCCGGCTCCTTCTGACCGCTCTGCGCCGCCACCGCGGCGAGCTCGTGGTGGTCAGCGGTGATCACGGCATCGGCAAGACGCGGATGGTCCATGCGGTGCTCGACGAGCTGCGGGTCTCGGCACCGGAACTGCGCCAGCAGCGCGCGCAGGTGCACTCGCCGTACTCGTTCGTGGCCGGCGATCTGGTCGCCATGCTGGAAGGGCTGCTCTCGCGGGACGACACCTCCCGGCGGCTCGACTACCGACCGCGTGACCCGGCCGCCGTCAAGCTCAAGACGCTGCTTGAGATCCCGGACACCGCGCCGGCGCTGGTCGTGCTCGACTCGGCCGAACTGTTGCTGGATCAGCACGACCGACGGTTCCGTGACAGTGACCTCGACGAGGCGCTGCAGCTCCTGTACGGTCCGACGGCACCTCAGCACCACGTCAGCGTTGTGCTGGTCACCCGTGTGATGCCGGCGTCGATGGCCGACTGGCCGGCAAGGATCAACACGGTGCCGATCCGTGACGGCCTGAAGGTCGACGACTTCAAGAAGCTGCTCCGGCAGTTCGACCTGGACGGCGAATGGTTCCCCGACGACCGGGCCGAGCCGGGCGAGGCACTGCACCGCGGCACCGGCGGGTTCCCCCGAGCGGCGGAGCTGACGTTCGGCCTGTTCGAGAACGGCACCGGCGAATACGCGTCCATCGACGACGTGCTCGATCTCATCGGGAGCCGAGCGGCCAGTAAGGTGCCGCAACTCCTGCTCGGCGAGTTGGTCGACTGTCTCGGGGCCGACCGGCTCCGTGTCGCGGCCGCCGTGGCGGTGTTCGGCACGCCGGTGACGATCGAGGACGTGCTCGCGATGCTTCCCGGCCAAGCCGAGAACCGCGTGCTGCACACGCTGCGACAGCTGGTGACGAAGAAGGTCGTGCAGCGCGTGGGGGACAGTTATCTCGTACAGCCGCCGGACAACGAACGGATCCTCGACAAGCTCGGGACGGACCGGCGGACCCTACTGCTCCGCGCGGCGGCGTATCTGGCCGCCCGGAGCCCGGCCGAGGTGCACAACGTCAAGGACCTCGAGCTGCGGCGGCAACAGGTCGACCTGCTGCTGCGCGCGGAAGCGTATGAAGAGGCGCTCGAGGCCGTAGACGAGCTCGACCGGCGGTATCTCTATGACTGGGGGTACTTCTCGCTGCTCACCGGGCAGCGCGAGGCCCTGCGGGACGTTCTGACCGACTTGGATCACCAGATCGTGAACCTCAACGCGCTCGGCAGGTCGTACACTGCGCGCTTCCGGTACGACGAGGGCATCGCCACCTTCCACATGGCACTCGACCGGGCACAACGCCTGAGGAGCCCGCAGCGGATCAAAACCCTGACGGTCAACCTTGCCAGTGCCTACTTCGACTCGGGCGACGCGATCTCGGCACAGGGTCACTATGAGCGTGCGCTCGTCATGGCCCGTCGGTTTCGCGATCCGAGCGAGGTGATCACGCCGCTCAACGGTCTCGCGAGCTGTCACCGGCGCCACGGCAAGTTCCAGCGGAGCCTGAACGCACTGGACGAAGCGATCGGTGTCGCGGTCGCGGCCGGACGAACCGATCGGCTGGCGGAACTGTTGCTCAACGCCGGGCGGTGCCGGCTCCACCTGGACGAGCGGCACGCCGCGGAAGCCGACTTCGAGCACGCCGGTGAGCACATCGACCGGCTGGCGAACAAGAAACAGGTCCGCTGCAAGTACCTGGACGCGACCGCTGACCTGTGGTTGCGCAACGGCCAGACGGGGCTGGCGATCGGCCAGGCGACGGAGGCCGTCGATCTCGCGCTGGACCTCGGTGACTCCAGCGTGCTGCAACAGGCGCGGACCACCTTGGCGGCCGCTCACGTCACGGCCGGCGATCTCGGCAAGGCGCGGGACGAGATCACGCTTGCCGCGAACTATCGACCCGAGCGGCGCGCGCTGATCATCCTGGCTTTCCAGGGACTGATCGAGTGGCGCATCAGCACCCGGCAGCGCGACAGCGTGGAGTACTTCCAGCGACTCCGCCGGGAGGCCGTCGAGCGGCGTAGGAGCGACCCGGAGGACTTCGGTGCGTGGGGCATGGAGGGCCTCGCGATCTGCGGGCTCCATGTATGTGGCGGAGGGCCGTTGACCGGGGCGGAAGAGGCCGTCCGCGCATCGCTGCGGCTGACGGCGAATGCCGCAGGCGTCGCCGCCCAACTGCGCCGCATGCTGGAGATGCTGGTGGCCGGCGGCTCCTCCGACGAGCTTCGACGCCTGGTCAGGAAACTGCGACTGGACTGACGGTCACCGCAGCCAGCCTCGTTCGTGCGCGCGCATCAGTGCCTCGGTCCTGGTACGCACCCCGATCGTCCGGTACAGGCCGTTCAAGAGCCGGAACATCGCCCGCTCCGAGTAGCCCGCCCGGGTCGCGAGCTGATTGACGGTCGCACCGCCGGCCAATTGCCGCAGCCACGAGAGCTGCTCTTCTGATGGGCGGCCCACATCGGGCACGCTGTTCGCCGCCGCGGACGCCGCTAGCGCCCGGACAACCGCACGTGGCAACGTCGACTCGCCCTCGATCGCCGCCTGACAGGCCCGGCGCACGCCGTCGACGCTCGTTGCGCGTGGGACAACAGACAACGCCCCGGCGTTGACCGCCCGGATCGAACTGTTGGTGTCAAGCTCGTCGAGCACCGCCACGACGCGCGCCGAGTCCAGGGCCGCCACCTCGGCGAGCGCGGTCCAGTCCTCGGCGGTCTGCACGGTCAGCAGCACGACCGCCGGACCGGAGGCGCGCAACCAGCCGGGCAGATCCTCCGGTGTGTCAACGGTGTGACCGTCGCGCTGCAACGCCGCGACGACGCCGGCGCGGAACAGCGGCAGCGGGTCGACGACCGCCACTCTGCCCACGCACGCCACCTTCCACCCGGCCGTCCGTCAACGCCTTCGAACCTGCTTAACAGACATCGACTGGCAGATGTGCGCCAAGCCGGGAGACGCGCCGGGCGTGGCGCGACCGTGCCACAGCGGTCATGGCTCGGCAACGAGAACGCCACCTACCGTCACAGGTGGTGCCTTCGACGGCTGGGGGAGAGCGCGCGATGACATTCGACGACGATCAGAGCGGCTCGATGTACGACGACGTCTTCCTCGGTGGCGACAAGCCGGAGAAGGAAGAGGTGGAGCTCGACGAGAACGGCCGGCCGAAGAAGTCCAAGCGCAAGAAGCGGACGACCGGCCGTTAGGGTCAGCGCGGGCGGCCCGGGCCCAGCGTGACCAGGTCGGTGCCGTCGACGTAGAGGACGGGTCCAGGGCCGGCCGGACCGCTGTCGTCGCGGTCGGGTGGGACCACGGCTTGCGGGTCAGACGGGCTCGTAGATCGCCAGGCCCGTCCCCCGGCCGCAGCAGCCAGCCCCCGCCGGCTTGCGTAGCCCACGGAGGGCGGCCGGCGCCGCCGGGTCGTCCCACGCCGAACGGAACTGCCATTTCGTCGCGCCGGCCGGTGGTGCAGACCGTGATCCCGGCCGGCCTGCTCGCGGCGGTGCCGGTGGTGGCGCTGAGCGACCAGGTCGGTGTGCTGCGGGTTGCCGGTCGCGGCCGCGTCGACCGCACTGCGCTGGCGGGTGGCCCTGCGCCGGTACGGGAGCGTCGATTTCCTGAAAGATACTTTCGCATCTCTGGGGTGTGTGGCACTCTGAAAGACACTTTCAGAGTGCGAGGTGTTAGGCGATGGGGCGCGAGGCGCGGCGGACACTCACCGAGCCGGGGGAGCTGCGGGCGCTCGCCCACCCGGTGCGATACGAGCTGCTCATCTACCTGATGTCCCACAGCCCCGCGACCGCGTCGCAGTGCGCCCGGGCCGTCGGGGACACCCCGTCCAACTGCAGCTACCACCTGCGCACGCTGGCCAAGGCCGGCCTCGTCGCGCCGGAGGCGTCGGCCGACGGCCGGGAGCGGCCCTGGCGTGCGCTGGTGACCGGCTTCTCCGTGCCGCCGGACGCCGAGCCCGACTCGTCGCAGGGCCGTCAGGCGAACCTCATCGCGGCGCTGGCGGTCCAGCGCGACCAGCGGCTCGTCCGCGAGCACCTCGCGCGCCGCGAGCGGCTCCCCGAGCCCTGGCAGGCCGCCGACCAGTACGGCGTCTACACACTGCGGCTCACCCCGGCCGAGCTGCGGGAGCTGGGCGACCGGATCGACGCGCTGATCCGGCCGTACATCGCGGCGACGCGCGCCGACCGCCCCGAGGCCGCCGCGCTCGTGCACTTCGGGTTCCACGGCTTTCCGCACACCGACGCTGAGGGGACACTCCATGAAGGCGGTTCCGGCTCCGCTGCGCCACCGTGACTTCCGCCGGCTCTGGCTGGCCGGCCTCATCTCGGACAGCGGCGACTGGCTGCTGCTCGTCAGCCTGCCGATCCTCGTGTTCCAGCTGACCGGCTCGACCCTGCAGACCTCGCTGGCGTTCCTCGTCGAGCTCGCGCCGGCGGTCGTGCTCGGCCCGGTGGCCGGCTACCTCGCCGACCGCCTGGACCGCCGCCGTCTGCTGGTCGGCATCACCGTCGCCCAGGCCGTCGCGCTGCTGCCGCTGCTGGCCGTGAACGACCGCAGTGACCTGCCCGTCCTCTACGCCGTCATCGCCTTCGAGGCGGCCATGCTGACACTGTTCGGCCCGGCGAAGAACGCCCTGCTGCCCACGCTGGTCCCCGCGGATCAGCTGGTGCCGGCCAACTCGCTCGTCGGGCTCAACCAGAACCTGGGCCGGCTCGTCGGCGGCCCGCTCGGCGGGCTGCTGCTCGCGGTGAGCGGCCTGCCGGTGATCGTGCTGGTCGACCTGGTCACGTTTGTCGTCGCCGCGGTCCTGATCGCCGGTGTGGCCGCCGGTCCCGCCGCCACCACGCGGCAGGCGCCGCGGGGTGCGGAGGGCGCGCTCGGCACGTACCGCATCCGGGTCAGCATGGCGATCGCCGTGCTCGCCGGGATCGCCCAGGGTGTCTTCACCGTGCTGTTCGTGGTGTGGGTGGCCCGGCAGCTCGGCGGTGGCGCCGCGGAGACCGGCCTGCTCCGTGGGGTCCAGGCGGCCGGCGCGATCGCCGCGGGACTGCTGCTGGCCACCCTGCGCCGCACGCCCGGCCCGGCCACCCTCATCGCCGCCGGCGCCGGTGGGTTCGGCGTGCTCCTGGTCGTGCTGTGGAACGGTCCGGCGGCGACGACGGCGCTGCCGGTCTACGTCGCGCTGTTCGTGCTGGTCGGCGCGCCCGGCCTGGTCATGGTCACCGGCCTGGTGAGCCTGTTGCAGCAGGAGGCCGGCGACGCGCTGCGCGGCCGGGTCTTCGGCGTCTTCGGCGCGGTCTACGACGGCAGCAGCGGCGCCGGGATGCTCGTGGCCGGCCTGCTGGGCGACCGGCTCGGCGTCATGCCCCTGCTCAACCTCCAGGCGATGCTGTACCTCGCGGCCGGCGCGACGGCGTTCCTGCTGCTGCGGACCCGTCACCGCGAGGTCCGCTCCGCCGTCGCCGAGGACGGGCGCGTTCCCGGCCTGTAGGTCACGCCAGAAGCTGCCGGAGGGCCGCGGCGACGGCCCGGGCAACCGGCTCCGGCCGGCCGTTGGGCGAGTGGTTCGACGCGCGGCACCGGCAGTTCCCCGGTTTCGTGCACCCGCCGATCGGCGAGGACGGCCGCGGGGTGGAACGGCGGCTGGTCCTCGCACTGCCCGAGGGCCTCGACGACAGTCACCGCCAGTTGCCCAGCGGAGAAGCAGTTTCCTGATCACGGACGTTTCGCGGGGTTCCAGGAGCCTGTCGCGCAGTTCGGATCCCTCGCGCGTCAACCCCGACAACCGCGCCGATCTTGGAGTTGTGGTCCTTGACAAATCCGGACAAATTCGGAGGTTCATGGCGCCACAACTCCAAGATCGGCGCGTAGTTGGGTCGCCAACGCTGTCCCAGCGAATTGCGCGACAGGCTCCCAGGCCCGCAAAAGTTCCGTGATCTGCGAACCGCGGCCGCACCACCCCGGCCAGGCCCAGCCGCCGCACCCGTGATCGCGAACGGATCGCGATCACGGCCACAAACCGGCCGGAACCCGCGGAAGCGGCGGTGGTGTCCGACCGCGCTCCCACCACTGGCAGGTCCTGGCCGGCGTCCGCGCGTCCGAGAACGAAGCGGCCGTCATCGAGATCGGTGGCGCGCGCCGGCCGGCCGGGAAAATCTTGCCGGGGGCATGTAGCAGTTCCGGCGGGCGTCGCGCGTTCATTGGGTGTGACGTTCGAGGAGTTCGTGGCCACGCGACTGGGTGCGCTCGTGCGGTACGCCACGGTCGTCACCTGGGATCCCCACCTGGCCGAGGACATCGTGCAGAACGTGCTGGTCCGCGCCCAGCCGCGGTGGTCGCGCATCGAGCGGCTGGAAGCCCCGGAGCTGTACGTCCACCGCATGGTCGTCAACGAGTTCCTCTCCTGGCGCCGGCGCCGCCAGGCCCGGCTCCTGTACCACGACGAGGCGCTGGAAGGGCTCGTCGCACCGCAGTCGGACCCGACCGGCCAGTACGACGACCACGACGCGGTCATCCGGGTCATCGGCACCCTGCCGCCCCGCCAGCGCGCGGTGATCGCACTGCGGTTCTACGAGGACCAGCCCGTCGAGGTGATCGCCGATCTGCTCGGCTGCCGGGTCAGCACGGTCCGCACGCACCTCGACCGGGCGATGACCACGCTGCGCGCGGCGCTGCCCTCCGCCCTCGTGCAGATGGGAGAGCCGTGATGAGCGACCGACTCGAGCAGCTCGTCCGCGATGCCCAGCAGGGGCGGGCCGCGCACGCGCCCGACCCGGACCGCATGCGGCGGGCGCTGCCGGCCCTCGCCGCGCGGCGCACCCGCCGCCGGCGGGCCGGTCTCGCCGGTGGTGCCGTCCTCGCCGTGGCGGTCCTGGTGGCCGCGTTCCTGGCCTGGCCGGGGATCGGCGGGGCGCCGACCCCGGTCCCGATCCCGGGCGAGGTGCCGCCGTCGGCCAGCGCGGAGGCCAGCGCGGAGGCCAGCGCGACGCCGTTCATCGCGCCGGGCCTCGTGCCGTCCTACGCGCCCGGCTGGGTCCCGCCGGGCTTCCGCGAGCGGGACCGGGCCGTCGTCCAGGACCACCTCGGTATTCCGGGTGTCAGGGTGATCCGGACGTGGAACAAGCCGGCGAACGGCGGCGAGGCACCGTTCATCAAGGTGGTGACGATGCCGACGGCGGACCTGGAGCCGGGCACACCGGTCACGGCCGGCGGTGTCACGGGAACGTACGAAGGCCCGAGGCCCGACGCCCGGGCCGCCCGCCTGAGCTGGCCGGCGGATCCGCGCCACTCGGTCCTGCTCTACAGCAACTCGGTGATGTCCCAGGCCGACCTGCTGCGCATCGCCACGTCCCTGCGCCCGGACCGGGATCCGATCGTGCAGCCGCTGGTGATCGGGTGGGTGCCGTTCGAGCACGACGAGTACACGTACTCCTACGGCGGCGACAGCCCGACGTCGTGGACGGCGGGCGTCAGCCTTGCCAGGAGTGCCGAGCCGACACCCGACAACGTGACGGTGTCGCTCGGACCCACCGCCTCCGTCTCCGACGGTGGCAAGCCCGTCGAGGTGGGCGGGGTCGAGGGCAGGCTGGTGATCGACGACGGCTCGAGGGGCGGCAACCCGCGGCAGTGCCTCGTGCTGCCGCAGCCCGGCGGCCGTCTCCTGCTGACCGTCTGCAACTACATCGCCGGCGTCGACGGCGCGCGGATGCCCGAGGACCAGCTGCTCCGCGTCGCGGGTTCGGTCGACACCAGGATGCGTGCGACGACCGACTGGCTGGGCTGACGCCCGTCACCGGCGCAGCGGGCGGACGGCGGCGGCCGGGATCGTCACGTCGAGCCAGGGCCGGACCATACCGGCTGGACCTTGACCTTGGGGGAAGCCGCACGATCGGCGCGTGAACCTGGGTGCCTACGTCGTCGACCGCCGGCCGCTGCGGATCCCCGCCTTCCGTCGACTGTGGACGGCCTCGGCGGTGACGGCCGTCGGCGGGTCGTTCAGCATCGTGGCCGTACCGACGCAGCTGTTCACCCTGACCGGATCGTCGGCGGTCGTCGGGGTGTCCGCCGCCGTCTCGATGTGCGCGCTCGTCGTGTCGGCGCTGTGGTCCGGCGCCCTCGCCGACGCGACGGACCGCGGACGCCTGCTGCTGTTCGGCAACGCCGGGCTCGGGGTGGCGTACCTCGGGCTGTGGCTGAACACCGCACTGCGCCTCGACTCCGTCCCGGTTCTGCTGGGCCTGGTCGCCGTGCAGGGCGTCAGCTTCGGCGTCACCATGACGGCAACGGGCGCCGCGGTGCCCCGGCTGATGCCGGCCGAGCTGCTCGTCGCGGCCAACAGCCTCAGCGCGCTGACCCGCTACACCGGCGCCGTCGTCGGGCCGCTGCTCGCCGGGGTGCTGATCCCGGCCGTCGGCCTCGGCCCGCTGTACCTGATCGACGCCCTCGCGCTCGGCGCGGTGCTGTGGGCCGTGGCCCTGCTTCCGCCGATGCCTCCGCGGCCGGACGCCGGGCGCGCCGTGCGGGCCGGGCCGGGTGCGGGGCTGCGGTACCTCGCCCGCAGCCGGGTGCTCGTCGCGGTCCTCGCCGTCGATCTCGCCGCGATGGTCTTCGCGATGCCGACCGCGCTGCTGCCGGAGCTGGCCGAGCGGCAGTACGGCGGCCCGCCCGGCGGCGGCGCGGGGCTCGGCGTGCTGTTCGCGGCGTACCCGGCGGGCGTGCTCGCCGCCGGGCTCCTGTCGGGGACGTTCAGCCGGGCGAGGCGCCACGGCGCGCTCATGGCCTCCGCCGCGATGGCCTGGGGCGGTTGTGTGGTGCTCCTCGGTGCCGCGACCGACCTCCGGCTCGCGGTCGTGGCGCTGGTCGCGGGCGGGGCGGTCAACTTCGTCCTCAGCACCTTCCGCAACGCGATCTCCCAGGCGTACGCCGACGACCGGCTCCGCGGCCGCGTCCAGGGCGTGCTGACCGTGGTCCTGATCGGCGGCCCGCAGCTGGCGAACGTCCTGCACGGCCTCGCCGGCGCCGCGGTCGGCGCCCGCTGGACCATCGGCATCGGCGGCGCGCTCACCGTCCTGACGGTGGCGTTCCTGTCGCGGGCCGTGCCGCAGCTGTGGCGCTACGATGCCTGGAGGTCCGCCCCGGGTGGAATACGAGATCAGTGACCTCGGCCGCAGCCTGGACCCGCTGTTCGCCTGGCGGTGTGTGACCTTCGCCCGGCGTCGCGCGTGTGAAGGGTATGACGACGGTCCCCATGCTCGACGGCGTCCCGCCGCCGGCCTCCGCAAGGAGGGCAATGCGATCACCGGAGACGCTGACGCCGGACTTCGCCGCGTGTTACGCGGCCCAGTTCCGTCTGATCGCCGGTCAGCTCGCCGTGTACCTCGGCAACGTCGAGGAGGCACAGGAGGTGACTCAGGAGGCGTTCACGCGGGCGTGGACACGGTGGGGTCGCATCGCCCGCTACGACGATCCGGCCGCGTGGGTGCGCCGCGTCGCGTGGAACCTGGCGACGAGCCGGCTCCGGCGGGCACGGACGGCGCTGCGGCACTGGCGCTCCCAGCGGCTGGAGCTCGTCGCCGGTCCCGGCCCCGAACGGGTCGCCATCGAGCGGGCGCTCGAGGCGCTGCCGGTGAACCAGCGCCGGGCGGTGGTGCTGCACTACCTGGCCGGACTTCCGGTCGCCGAGATCGCCGAACTGTGCCGGGCCCGGGAGGGCGCGGTGCGCACCTGGCTGTACCGAGCCCGTCTCACCCTGGCCCGCCATCTGACCGACGAGGTGACCGACGATGTCTGAACTCGACGACCGCATCCGCGCCGCGCTGAGCGCCGCGAGCGAGGCCGCGCAGCGGCAGATCCACTCTCCCGGCGCGGAGGCCGTCCCGGCGGCCGCCCAGCGCCGCAGCCACCGGACGGTGCTCGCCGCGGGGACCGTGGTGGCGCTGGTCCTCGTCGGCGGGGTGGCGACGGGTCGGTGGCTCGGCTCCGGGTCGCCGGAGCCGGTCGCGGCACCCGGCTGCGTGCCCACGGACGCCACGGCGTTCCTGCGGGTCGACACGACCGACGAAGAGCGGGCGCAGGTGGGCGACGTCCTGGCCGGTTCGTCGGAGGTGACGTCGTACACGTTCGAGAACAAGGACGAGGCGTACGAGCGGTTCCGGTGGCAGTTCAGGGATGCGCCCGACCTCGTCGCGGTGACCAGACCGGAGAACCTGCCGGAGTCGTGGCGGTTCAGGCTCCGGTGCGCCGCGGACTTCCCAGCGGTGCGGGACCGGCTGCAGACCCGACCGATGTTGGACGTGATCTGCACCTGCGAGCCGCTAACTACGAGCCGGCCGCCCACCCGCTGAGCCGGGGTCGTGCGGGGCGTTCGGTGTGCACGGTCCTGACCCAGCGCCCCCGGGCGTCACGCCCCCGAGTGCAGGAACGCCGCCCACAGCGTCGGCGTCCGGGGGAACCGGTCCCGGACGGCGAGCACGGCCTGACGGAGCGACCCGGCCGACCGCGCCGGGTCGGGCCGGTCCTGCTCGCCGGCCAGCCCGGCGTAGAACGCGCGGGCCACGTCGACCGCGATCCGGTCGTTGATCTCCCAGAGGGTGCCGACGACGTGCCGGAACCCCGCGAGCTGGAACGCCGAGCCGAGGTGGATGGACTCGTCGATCAGGCCGCGGCTGCGGTTCGCGGCGCGGATCAGGTCGGCCAGGCCGCCGGTGCCGGGCGGCGCCCCGCCGGTGATCTCGACCTCGCCGAGGTGCAGCACCGGGGTCAGCGCGGTCTCGCACGCGGACAGGTAGGCGAGGCCGGCGTCCCGCAGGTCGAGCGCGACGAGATCCGCCACGGTCAGCGGCCCCGCGGCGTGGTCGCGCAGCAGCAGCGCGCTCCGCGCGGGATCGAACGGATTGCTCGTACCGTGGCAGGCGAAGTGGGCGATGCGGCATCCGGCCAGCCCGGTGAGCACCTCGGCCCGCAGCGGCTCGACGAGCGCCACGGCGCCGGGCAGCCGGTCGCGCAGGACGGCCGTCTCCTCGGCGGCATTGGGCAGCGGCGCGCCGTCCGGGGTCGTCGGCATCGCCACGACCAGCGCGTGGGCGGTGGCCGCCGGCGCGGCCGGTCGGCGCCGGGCGTGGTGCAGTGCCCGGACCGTGGGTGTGTAGGAGACGATGACGCGGTCGAGGACCGTGCGGCCTGACAGACCCTCTGCCGAGGGCCGGTGGTGGCCGGCGGCGTGCAGCGGCAGCACGCTCAGCATCCCGCCGGGGACGAACCACACCCGGCGCGGGGACGCGCCGGACGCCGGCACCCGCAGCGCGTCGAGCACGGGTCCGGCGGCCACGTCCCACAGCCACTCGAGCACACCGCTGATCCGGTCCTGCGCCGCCGCCCGCTCCTGCCACCCGGCGTCCGTGGACACCGCGTCGTGCAGCGCCTGGCGGAGTTCGTAGCTCTGCTCGACGACGGATCGGGCGTCGAGGCCGGGCAGCGGGAGGTGGGCAAGGCCGGCGGTGGTGAGCAGCAGCGCGTCGCTGCCGTACCGGCTCACGTTGAACACGACGATCGGCCCCGGATCCGCCTCGTCCGGCGACGTCGCCCCGCCGGCCGTGCGGCGGGCGTCGAGAGCCTGGCCGAGCAGGGTCGCCCGGCCCGCCTCCAGCAGCCGGAACGCCCGTTCCGCCCGGGCCTGGTCGCCGGGGCCGCCGGTCGCGCCCGACAGCACCAGCGCGGCGGCGTCGCTGGCCATCCCGCCGAACCGGCTCAGCACGAACTCCTGGTCGGCGCGGCGCAGCGTCCGCGGGGTGAGGAACGGCAGTTCGTCGACCGCCCGCTCCAGCAGGTCGGCGGCGAGTTCCCGGCGGCCGTCCGCGGCCGCGAGCGAGGCGGCGACGCGGGCGGCGTCGACGCGCACGGCGGGTGTGGCGCCGGCCCCGTACGCCACCTCGGCGAGCACGTCGACCGCCTCCGCGGCGCCGGTGCCCGTGGCGGCGAACCGTTCCCGCAGCATGTCACCGAGATTCAGCAGGTAACCGGCGCGGTCGGGGCTGTCCGCCGGCTGGGTGCCGGCCGCCTGCCGCGTGACCGCGATCGCGGCGTCGAGGTCGGCGTCCCCGCCGATCGTGCGGAACCGCTGCCGCAGCGCGAGACCGAGGGCCGACAGGTACAACGGGAGGTTCGGGTCGCCGGCCGGCGCGACGTCGACGGCCAGCCGGATGGCGGACACCGCGTCGGCGGCGTCCGTGGCCGACCCGGTCAGCTGCGAGCGCAGCCGGAGCGCGTTGGCGAGGTGGGACAGGTACCGGGGCTTGGCGGGCTCGGCGTCGAGCGCCTGCCGGGCCAGGTCGACGGCGAGGTCGAGGTCCGCCAGCGTGTCGCTGCGGTCGAAGCGGCGCTGGAACAGGGCACCGAGGGTCGTCAGCGCGGAGGCCCGCCCGGGATGTCCCGGGGGAGCGGCGTCGACGGCCGCCCGGCCGGCCTCGATCGCCCGGTCGAGGTCGGGGAGGGACTCGGTGCGCTCGAATCGCACCCGCAACGCGTCGGTGAGGTTGCCGAGCCGGTGCGAGTGGGCCACCTGGTCGGGCGGCGTGGCATCGGCCGACTCCTGGAACCGGTCCACGGCGGCGTCGAGGTCGTCGACCGCGCCGGTCCGCTGGTACCGCGCGAGCAGTGCCAGCCCGAGGTTGTTCAGCACCGCGCCGCGGTCGGGGTGGGCCGGCGGCGTCGCGTCGACGGCCTGCCGGCTGACCTCCACCGCCTCGTTGATGTCCTGCGCGCCGCCGCCGTGTTCGTACCGTTGCTTCAGCGCGACGCCGAGGTTCGTCAGCGCGGCCCCGTCGGCAGGCCCGGCGTTGGCGGCCGCGACCGCATCCCGGCCGTGGCGCACCGCCGCGTCGAGGTCGTGCGGGTCCCGGTGCCGGTCGAAGCGGGTCCGCAGCACGATGCCCAGGTTGTTCACCGCCTGCGCCCGCAGCCGTTCGTCCGGGCCGGCGGCGTCGAGCGCCTGCCGGTACGCCACGATCGCGCCGTCGAGGTCGGCCGCCCCGGTGCGGTCGGCGCGCTGCGTCAGGGCGACGGCGAGGTTGTACAGCCGCCACCCGCGCCGCGGATGCCCCGCCGGGGTGGCGTCGAGCACTCGCCGGAACGCCGACACGGCCACGTCGAGATCGCCGGGCACGCCGGTCCGCTCGTACCGGGCGTGCAGCGCCGAAGCCAGGTTGTCCAGGTAGCCGGCGCGGTCCTCGCCGTCGAGCCCGGCGGACCCGGCCGCCTCGCGGTGGGCCCGGATCGTCGCGTCCAGGTCCTGGTCGTCGCGATCCCGCGTGTACCGGTCCCGCAGCGCGAGGCCGAGATAGGTGAGGTACCGCGGGCGATCGTGATGCCCGGCCGGTGTCCCGTCGACGGCCTGTTGATGGGTGTCGATCGCGGCGTCGAGGTCCTCCGGCGCGCCGGTACGCGCGAACCGTTCCCCCAGGGCCAGCCCGAGCCCGACGAGGAACCTGATCCACTGCGGATGGTCCGCGGGCAGCACGTCGACGACGCGGAGCGTCAGGCCGACCGCCGCGTCGATCGCGGCGGGGCCCGGGTCGGCCATCGCGTGTTCGTACACGGCGGAGACCAGCGGCAGCGCGGCCTGGGCGACGAGCGGCAGCAGCGGCTCCGGCAGCGGCTCCGGGCCGAACACGAAGCACGTGGCCAGTGCCTGCACCGCGGCGCCCAGGTCGTCCTGGTCCTGCCCCTCGGGCAGCGCCAGGTACCGGTAGTAGTGCAGCCAGCCGAGCACGAACCGGCCGTCGAGATCGTCGTGCTCCGCCAGCGCCGTCGCCAGCCGGTACATGTCCGCGGCGACGACGGGGGACAGGGCCAGGGCGGGATCGCCGGCCGCGGTGATCCGGTCCAGATGCGCACGTGCCGCTGCCGTGTACCGCTCCACCATGCCGGCCCTCCGTGGCGGTTGTGCGACCAGCGTGCGCCCGTGCGGTGCCGGCGGGCAATTCAAGTGTCGTCAATTGGCGTCGCGGCGGTCTGGACCCCGGCGCGGCGCGGCGGCATGATGGCCGCGTGTCCGACCCCGCCGGCGGTCCGGTCGACCGGACGGCCTCCGCGATCGCCTTCGTGTGCACGCACCTCGCCGACCTCCGGGCGCAGCTGACCCGGCTCGGCGACACCGGCCCGCTCGAGCAGCTGCTGGCGCGGCTGGCCGCGGGCGACGATCCCGCCGCGGCGCTCGACCGGCTGCACGACACGCTGCTGGCCGGCGGTGACGTGCTCGGCGTGTACGGCAGCGGCACCCGGTCCTGGAGCGTGCACGTCGCGGGTGCGGGCACCACCGCGCCCGCCGAGACGCTGTACGTGTGCCCGCTGCGCCGCTGCGCGCGGTACCGCTGGGCGGATGCCGGCGGCACCGCACCGGCGTGCACGATCGGCGGCGCCCCGATGCGCCGGGAACGGCTGGGCTGAGGTGGGCGGCCTGCTCGCCGAGCTCGGCAAGAAGCTCGCCGAACGCTGGCTCACCCTGCTCGTGCTGCCCGGCGCGCTGTTCCTGGCCACGCTCGGCGCCGCCGCGGCCCTCGGGCACGCCCACGCGTTCGACGTGCGCCGGCTCACCGACCGCGTGGACCGGCTGGCGACGACAACCGGCAACGGCCGGATCGCCGTCCTCCTCGCCGCGGCACTGCTCGCCTCGGCCGCCGCCGGGCTGGCCGCTCAGGCGGCCGGCTCGCTCGCCGAGCGCTGGTGGCTCGCCGCGGACTGGTCGGCGTGGCCGGGCCCGCTGCGGTGGCCGGCGGCGCGGTGGACCGCCCGCCGGCAACGGCGCTGGGCCGCGGCGGCGGAGCGGTACGAGCAGGCGCGCCGGGCGGCGGCCGAGGCGCACGTGGCCGCCCGCCTCCGCGGCGGCCCGCCGCCCACAACCACCGGCGAGCTGGACGACGCCTACCGGCGCATGACGGGCATCGCGGCCGAGTCGCCGGCCCGGCCGACCTGGATGGGCGACCGCGTCCACGCCGTCGCGGTCCGGCTCGACCGGGACCTCGGACTGGGGCTGGCGGTCGTCTGGCCGTACGTCTGGCTCGTCGCACCGGACCCGGTGCGCACCGAGATCACCGCCGCCCGCACGGCGCTGAGCCGCGCGGGCACGCTGGCCGGCTGGGCACTGCTCTACCTCGGCATCGGCGTGCTGTGGTGGCCCGCGGTGCCGGTCGCCGCCGTCACGGCGGTCACCGCACGGCATCGGGCCCGGGCCGCCACCGACGCCTATGCGCTGCTGGTGGAGGCAGCCGTCCGGCTCCACGCGGCTCAGGTCGTCAAGGCGCTCGGCGCCGGTGACGGCGACCCGGTGACCCCGGAGGCAGGGTGGGCGTTGACGACCGTGCTGCGGGGCCGCTCAGCCCTGCCCGGCAGCGCCGAGCGCTGAGGTCTCCGTCAGGCGGCGGCGGTGCGTGACGCGAGGCTGTCGATGACGCGCCGGACGTCGGCGAGCGGCACGAGCACATCGGGCTCGGGCCTGCGGAGCCCTTCGGCGACGAACTCGGCGATGAGCGCACTGGGCGTGACGCCCCGGCGCACCGCCTCCGCCTCCAGCGCCTCGGACAGGTCGGCGGGGACCCGGGTCGAGTGCACGACCGTGGCCCGGCGGGGCCTGGTCACCACCTCGGCCGCCGCCCAGTCGGTCGGCGTGGCTGCCGCCTGCTCGCGGTCCCGTCGGCTGGTCGCCATGGTCACTGCCCCCTTCCTCCGGCCAGGATGCCGCGGATGAGCGCGGCTTCCCCGGCATCGGCCCACCGGCCGGTCACGACGAGATACTCGTCGTCGTCCTCCTCGATCAGCACGAGCATGAGGACGCGGTCGTCTTCAGTTGTCCCAGCGAGCTGCAGGACGCGTCCGGCCGACCGTTGCAGCACCGGATGGGCCTGCCTGAGCAGCCACACCGCGGTCGCCCATGGCACGCCTGCCGCGCCCAGCGACCGGTAGCTGTCGTCGTCGAACCGATAGGCGTCCACCGCCGGAGCGTATACCTATGTAAACAACGGTAGCCCAGCAGGGCCGCCGAGTCCACAGCAGCCCCTCATGCGGCCCGGAGTAGCCCCGTCAGGGCGGCCCCGCGGTCTCGGCGCTGAGGGCGGCACCGGCCTGGTCCGCGAGCGTGACGGCGACCAACCGGGCCTGCAGCGGCACGACGGTGCCGGGGGTGGGCCGCAGCATGAACCGTCCGTAGTAGCGGCCGCCGGCGGACGCCCGGAGTTCGACCTCCTCGTCCGGCAGGACGTCCCGGTCGCGGCTCCAGTGGATGCGGCCCTGGGTGATGGCGCCGTCGCGTTCCAGGCGCGCGGGGTGGCCGAGCAGGGTGCCGTACTCGAACCGGCAGTCCCGCAGCTGGAGCAGGTCGATGAGCTGCCCGCGCACGTGGTTGACCACCGCCCGGCCCTCCGCGCCGGACTCGACCAGCTCCGCGGTGCTGCGGATCTGCGCCAGCTGGTGGGCGTCGTCGATCGTCACGAGGCGCAGGCGCCGGGCACGGGCCGCCAGCTGCGAGACCGCCAGGCCGACGACGAGCAGCAGCACGGCCGTGATGACGTCGGCGGGCGCGTTGATGGCGAACCGCTCGTACGGCCGGGTGAGCAGCAGATCGAACGCCGCCGCGGCGACCAGGGCCGAGAGTGCCCCGGCGAAGCGGTTGCCGACGGCGGCCACCGCCACGACGACGACCACGAGGACGAGCGCCGCGTTCGCGGGGGAGAGGACGGTCCGGAGCGTGGTCAGCACCGCGGCGACGACAACAGGCCCCACGACGGCCGCGGCGAGCGCGATCAGGTCCCGGTGAAGGTACCAGCGCATGGTGCGTTCCCCGCTCGAGCTGAAGCTGGATCGGCGCCCGCACGCTACCCCCGGCCGCCGCCGCAAAACCGTTGCACCTGCACCGACCACGGCCAGGTCAGCGGTCAGAGCCGGGCCAGCAGCCCCAGGCCGCAGGCGGCGGCCAGGATCAGCCCGCTCGCCGTGGCGAGGGCGATCCCGACGGCGAGCGCGATCCCGCTGCCCACCTCGACGACCCTTCTCGGCGCGGCCTCGGGCACCTTCCGCTCCCGGATCGTGCGGCAGGGGTCGGCGTCCGGGAGCCGGTCGATGTAGCGGTCGAGGTAGGCGAAGTGCCGTCGGCGAGCCGTGGCGACCAGCTGCCCGGGCGTGTTGCGGCTGCCGACCCATGGCGCGGGCCGTTCGGCTCCGGCCGGACCCGCGAGGCGGTGGTCATGCTCGTACCGGCCCCGACCCATTGCCGGCCCCTCTCTGACTGACACTCGTTCGTCCACGAACGACGGACAATCTGAAGGAGCGCACGACGCCGCGTGCCCGTTACGGGGACCGTCCGCGACCGGGCCCGGCCGGTCTTGAGCCACCTGGCATTCGGCTCACCGGCGGCCGGTGAGCGTGCGGGCCTCGGCGGCCCACGACACGAGCATCCGGAACACCTCGGCGCGTTCGCGGTAGAGCTTGTCCGGGTCGGCGGCCCGACCGCCGTAGACCTCGTGGTCGTCGCCGGCCGCGCGCTTGAGCATGACCGGGACGAGCCAGGTCCACTTCGCGGCGAGCAGGCACATGCCCAGCCGTACCTCTCCCGGATCCCCGGTCCAGCCGGACTCCCGCAGCCCGTCGACGTAACCGGCGAACACGGCGGCGTCCAGCGCCGGCAGTTCGGCGGACGGGCGCAGCAGATCGAGGGCGGTGTCGGAGACGAAGTTGCCGATGTCGCCGCCGATCCAGCCGGCGCCGGCGAACGCCCAGTCGATGGCCACCGTGCGCCCGTCCCGCTCGAACAGGTTGTTGGGCCACAGGTCGTGGTGGCACAGCGTGGTCGGCAGGTGCCCGCCGAGCGCGACGAGGTCGTAGCGCTCGCGGCACAGCCGCAGGACGGCCTCGCGCAGCGCGTCGTCGAAGTGCGCCCGCATCAGCGGCGTGCGCCACGCGGCGGCGTCCTCGAGCCGCTCCCACTCGATGTCGGGCGAGGTGGCCTCGGGAGTGTCGAGGTAGTCGCGCAGCATCCCGTCGCTGTAGGGGACCGGCCCGTCCAGCCAGGACCGGTCCAGCGCGCACCGGCCCTGTGCGATCCCGAGCCGGCGGGCGTGCTCCCGGGTCCGCCCGACGCTCCAGCCGCTGCCACCGTCCCCGGACACGTCGCGCAACCACAGGCCGACGGTCCCGTCGGCGCGGTGGAACGAGCCGAGCCGCTCGGGCAGCTCGACCCCGGCGGTGACGTAGGCTTCGGGCAGCCCGGCGTCATACACGAGCGGCTCGCGTCGCCAGTAGCGGTAGTTGCGCGGATCGTGCGAGCCGCGCCAGTCGGCCCGGTCCACGCCGGGCGAGACGACCTTGGCGATCGCGGTCGCGCCACCCACCTCGACGCGCCACACCCCGGCGGTGACCCCGGTGCGCGTGCTGTGCGCGAGCCGCGTGGCCCGCACCGCACCGTCCCCCAACACGGCATGCGCCTCGGTGTGCAGGTCGGCGTCGATCATCGGTCAGGATGGGCGGGTGACAGATGCACACCGATACCATATCCGGCCGGCCGGCCCGCGCCGACGACTACGACGCCGTCGCCGCCGTTGTCGACGACTGGTGGGGGCGGCCGATCCTCGGGGCGCTGCCCCGGCTGTTCCTCGACCATTTCCACCGCACCAGCCTGGTCGCCGGGACCGGCGACGGGATGAGCGGGTTTTTGGTGGGAATCGTGTCGCCGTCCGAGCCCGGCGAAGCCTACATCCACTTCGTCGGCGTCCATCCCGAGGCGCGGAAGACCGGCCTCGCCCGCGCGCTCTACGAACGGTTCTTCGAGATCGCCCGGGCCCACGACCGCCGGGTCGTCAAGGCGATCACGTCACCGGCCAACCGGACGTCGATCGCCTTCCACCAGCGCATGGGCTTCACCGTCACCGGCCCGGTGCGCGACTACAACGGCCCGGGCCATGACCTCGTGACGTTCGAACGCGGCATCTGAACGGCTGCGCGGGCTGGCGGAGCGTGTCCGGGCCCTGGACGGCACCCACGCACCTGCACAGCCCGCCCGGTGAGGGCACCGCGCTGGAGGTCACCCTGCCGCTGTCGGGGCCCGACCCTCTCGCGGCGCACGGCGCACCGGACCGGCCCGCTGACAAGGCCGGCCGGGGCCGTGCCGGTGGCACCCGGCACGACCCCGGCCGGGGCCGGGGGGTCAGCCGCGCAGGGCGGCCATGTTGTCGTAGCTCAACTGCGCGTAGCGCAGCGAACGGCCGGGGTCGGCGCTGCCGCCCGGCGCGTTGTCCTGCTCCCAGTTCGGCAGGTGCCAGCCCTTCGCGCCGATCTGCCGGAAGAACGTCGCGAAGTCGATGTCACCGGTGCCGAACGGCACCATCGTGTAGCCGCCGCCGACGCCCGGGGCCTCGCCGGTACGGACGCCGTCCTTGGCGTGGAACAGCGGGAACCGCTTGGTCCGGGCGGCCACCGTGGCGACCGGGTCGAACACGTCGGTCTGCGTGAACCCGTCCGGGTCCGTGTACGTGCGGAAGCGGTGCTGGGCCACGTGCGCCCAGTAGATGTCCAGCTCGAAGAAGACGTACTTCGGGTCGGTGAGCCCGAAGAAGTACTCGAGCTTGCGGACACCGGACGAGCGGGTCGGCCGGCCCTGCGCGTCGAGCGGGCCGCTGTCGAGCAGGAAGCCGTACGCGGCGTCGTGGTTGTGGGTGTAGAGCATGAGGCCGCGCTTGGCGGCCATCTCGCCCAGGATGTTCCACCGCTCGGCCGCCGCGTCCCAGTCGGCCTTGTAGTTGCTGCCGGTCGGGTCGCCACCGGTGCCGATGTGCTTCATGCCGAGCGCCTCGGCGATGTCGAGCTGCTGCTCGAACGCGGCCAGCGTGTCGGGCGTGATGGTGCCCGGGATCGTCGCGTGGGTGCCGTTGGCCACGAGACCGTTGTCGTCGAGCAGCCGGCGGATCTCCTCGGTGGTGATCTGCCGGCCGAGGATCTGCGTGCTCTGGGTGTAGCCGGCGAACTCGATCTCGCGGTACCCGATCCGCGACAGCCGCTCGAAGACCTGACGGAAGCCGTAGGGGACGCCGCTGCTGTCCGGCGCGGCCGAGATGCGGTCCCGGACGCTGTAGAGGATGATGCCGCGGTTCGGCGCCGGGATGAGCAGCCCGTTGGCCTTGCCCGGGGCGGCCGAGGCCGCACCGGAGGACAGGCCGGTGGCGACGGCGGCGCCGGCGGCGGCCGCGCCGGCCGCCACGCCCAGGAACCGGCGGCGGCCGAGCTTGTGGTCGGGGGTCTCATGCATGGTGGTGCTCACGCTCCTGACGGGAAAGGGATGTACGGGTTGGTACCGGCGGTGGGTGCGCCGTGCGGGACCGCACCCACCGCCGTGGTGGTCATGGGGTGACGCCGACGCCCCGGCCGGTGAACTCGACCCAGTTCAGGTTGCCGAAGCCGCTTGCCGGGCCACCGGGAACCGTGCGGAACACCAGGTAGAGCTTGTGCGAGCCACCGGGATCGGTCACCGGGACCGTGGTGCTGGTGAAGGCGTTGTTCCCGGACGTGGCGTTGACGGTCACCGTGGTCAGCAGCGGGCCGTCGACCGCGTCGAGCCGCAGCTCCACCGCGAACCGTGGCTGCCCCGCCGTCGCGGCGCTGCCGCCGGACGTGCGCAGCGTCACCGCCGACATGTTGGTGAGGTTCACGGTGTTGTTGATCGCGATCCAGTCACCGGCGTCGAGGCTGCCGCGTTGCTGGCCGCCGCCGGTGTCGGCGCTCGTGCCGACGGTCGTGCCGGACTGTTCCGTGGCGAACTCGACCTCTTGCCGCTTGGTCTGGATCACGTTCTGGGCCACCGTCGTCAGCGCCGGTTGCCCGTTGGCGCCCTTGTCGGTGTACGAGGCGCTGACGACCCCGTAGATGTAGCCGCCGTGGGAGGCGTCGTCCGCCAGCGTCGGGAGGACCCCGCTGCAGCCGAACTGGTTGGCCTCGCCGTGGCCGTGCTCGTCGTGGCCGAGCACGAAGGTCACCTCGACCTTGCCGCAGTCGATCGGGCCGTCCTCGGGGTCGGTGACCGTCACCGACCACGGGATGTCGTCACCCCAGTTGAAGAAACCGCCCTTGACCGGGACGTTCACCGTGACCGTCGGCGCGGTGTTGCCGACCGTGATCGTGGTGTTGGCCGAGGCGGACTTGCCGCTGGAGTCGGTGACCGTCAGCCGTGCCGTGTAGACGCCGTTGGCGGTGTACGTGAAGGCCGGGCTCGGGTCGATGGAGTCGACCGTGCCGTTGCCGTCGAAGTCCCAGGCGTAGGAGATCGAGTCGGCCGGGTCCGGGTCGTAGGAGCCCTCGCTCGAGAACGCGACGGTCAGCGGCGCGATGCCGTTGGTCCGCGACGTCTTGAGCGTGGCGACGGGCGACCGGAGGCCCTTGACGTAGCTGAACTTCAGCATCGCCGCGTCCGGGTTGATGTTGAAGAAGCCGTCGCCGTACGTCAGGAGGTAGAAGTTGCCGTCGGGGCCCCACTTCATGTCCATCGGGTTGTCGCACAGGAACGGCTGCGCCGGCGTGGTGGGCGCCTGCCCGCAGTTGAGCAGGTTGTTGATCTTCAGGATGTCGCCCTGCCCGTCGAGGCGGATCTCCTTGAGCGTGTCCCGGGTGAACTCGCCGAAGAAGATGCTGCCGTCGTAGTACTCCGGGAACTTCGTCTCCGACTTGAGGTTCGGGTCGTAGTCGTACTTCGCCGCGCCGTGCGGGCCGACACCGCCCGTGCCCAGCTCCGGGAACAGGACGGGGCAGGTCCGCGTCGGCGTCGACAGGTACGACTCCGGGCACGGCGTCGGCGCCTGGAACGAGTACCACAGCTCGGACTTCTCGACCCCGGGCAGCTTCGTCAGGCCCGTGTTGTGGCGCGACGTGTTGACCGGCCCGGCGCAGTCGAACGGCGCCTTCGGCGAGATGGGGTTGGTGGTCCAGTCCATCTCGATGTAGGGCAGGTTCGGCTGGACGCAGAACGGCCAGCCGTAGTTCGCCGGCTTGTCCACGACCATCATGCGGCCCGTGCCCGCCGGACCCCGGCCGACCGCGGCCGTCTGGGAGTCGGGCGAGTAGTCGGTGATGTACGCGACGTCGTGTTTGTCCAGCGTGATGCGGAACGGGTTGCGCAAGCCCATGGCGTAGATCTCGGGCCGGGTCTTGTCGGCGACGTCCTGCGACTCCGGGAACATGTTGCCGGCCGGGATCGTGTAGCTGCCGTCCGCCTGGACCGAGATGCGCAGGATCTTGCCGCGCAGGTCGTTCGTGTTGCCGGCGGTGCGCCGGGCGTCGACGTACGGCGCCTGGTACACGCCGGTGGCGCTGACCGAGTCGTTGTGCGGTGAGAAGCCGCCGGAACCGCCGCCGCCGGCCGGCGTGTCGTCGCCGGTGACCAGCCACAGGTTGTTGTGCGAGTCGAAGGCGATGTCACCGGCAACGTGGCAGCAGGCGCCGCGGTCGTTGGGGACCTGCATGATCTTCTGCTCGGAGGCCACGTCCAGCGACGGCGTCGGGCCGTCGACGAACTTGAACCGGGACAGCTGGAAGTAGCCCTTCCACACGTCCCACGCGTTCGGGTCCGTGCTCGTGGTCGGGGCGCTGCCGACCGGGGTGTTCAGCGGGGGTGCGTAGTACAGGTACACCCACTTGTTGGTGGCGAAGTCGTTGTCGATCGCCGGCCCGTACATCCCGTCCTCGCTGTTGGTGTAGACCGGGATCTGGGCGAGCACGGTGGTGGTGTTGGTGGCCGGGTTGTGCAGCCGCACGCCGCCGCGGCGGTCGGTCTGGATGACCCGGCCGTCGGGGAACACGTCGAAGCCGATCGGCTCGCTGACGTTGGGCTGCGCGCCGATGACGGTCATCTCGTAGTTGGCCAGGACGGTGGCACCGCAGTCGCCGTCGGTCACCCCGGCGGACCACTGGATCGCGCCGCCGAGGTGCGCCCGCAGGTCGGCGCCGGAGAAGCTCGACGGGGTGTCGCCGAGCCCGGTGTAGAACGAGCGCCCGCCCTGGTAGTCCTTGCACCAGGTGATCGGGTGGTCGTGGCCCATCGTCCCGCCCGTGTAGGTCGTCTCGTCGACGGTGGCGAGGACGTGGGAGACGCCGCGGACGTTCTTGGCGAAGTTGTACCACTGGTCGGTGGTGGTCCAGCGCTCCGGCAACGGCTTCGACGCCGGGTGCACGCGGTCGGCGACCTTGATCGTCGCCTGGCCGGCCGGGGCCGCGCCGGTCGCGCGGGTGCCGAGGACGTCGGTCAGGAACGACCAGTCCGGCTCCGCCTCGATCGCCGCGTGGACGCCGACGAAGCCGCCGCCGGCACGGTAGTACGTCTCGAACGCCGCCTGCTGTTCGTCGGACAGCACGTCGCCGGAGGTGTTGAGGAAGACCACCGTCCGGTACTGCTTGAGGTGTGCCTTGTCGAACTTGCCGGCGTCGTCGGTGACCACGACCGTGAAGCGGAGATCCTTGCCGAGCTGCTTGATCGCCGCCACGCCGGCGGCGGTGGATTCGTGTCTGTCACCCACCGACTTGGTGAAGACCAGGACCTTGTACTGGATGCCGTTGCTCTCGGGGTTCGGCGCGGCGACGGCGGCGGGTTGGCGAAGGCTCGTCAGTGCGACGAGCATGCCGCCGACGAGCGCGAGCGCACTGAGTAACGTAATGCCGGTGCGGGCACGGTGTCTGGCCACAGAACCTCACTGGTGCATAGAGCACCGCCCGCATTCCGGGGGCCTGGCGGGGCAGGCGGTCGCATACCGGTCGGGGGTAACCGACATGCGCAAACGGAAGGCGGGCGACGCGGGGTGTCGAGGTGTTCAGGGGTTGGCCAACTCCTACGCGGACCATATTCGCTCCGTCCACCAAAAGAAATACTGTTTGGCCCCAAACTTTCGGTCACCATCGACAAAAGTATGAATCTCCCGTGCGAAAGCCCGCGTCGGTGCAGGTGGGGCGGGGTTGCCGCGCGGTGCCGGGCGCCGGTTTCAAGATATTGACGTGCGACGCAGCGTGATCCTGTACGCCGCCGATACGGCGAAACGCGAACGGCAGTCGCATTGACTCGAAAGCAACAATGCGAAATGCCACGTAGCATTTCGCATTATTGCTTTCCTGGTGATCGGCGCAGCACATTGATGCGCCGCGGACGACCACCGGTGCGGGGTTCCGGTCGCCGAAGACGGTCGTCGTGCCGAGGCCTGTCCGCTTGGCGAAGAAGCGGGCGGAGCGCGTGATGCGCCCCTTCCCGTTGTTCACCTCTTGCATGTCCGGCGTGCGTTTGCGGCTGCGGCGGCGGTCATCCGATGTCCCGAGCGTGGTTGCCCAGGGTGAGGACGCCTGTGGGGTGCGCGATGAGAGGGGCAGCGGGTGCAGCAGTCGAGGTTCGTCTTCTTAGCGCTGGCCTTGGCGGCCGTCGACGACGACGCTGCGGCCGAGGCCACCACCTGGATGCTGGTCTCGCCGAACAACCGGGCGCTGGGCAGAGCGGCCCGCACGTTCGACACGTACGCGGCGAGCCGCGAGGCGGTCCATCAGCTGCGTGAGCGGTTCGCCGGGGCGCAGAGCACGGTGGCCGCGGTCGAGGCGACCGGCCAGTGGGTGTGGCGCGTGGACGTCGCCGGTGTTGTGACCGCCGTCTCCAGCCGCTCGTACCTGCGGGCCCGGGAGTGCCACTACAACCTCGACCGGTTCCTGCACGCGGTGCCCGACGCGCTGGTCGTGCCCGGCACGCGGACGGTGCGCGGGGGCCGTCTGATCGCCGGTGAGACGGCCGTGTTGCCGGTGCCCGGGGCGCCGGGTGCGCGGCGTACACCGCGGCCCGGTGTGCGGCGGCTCCACGCGCCGGCGCCGGTGGAGCCACCCGCATGACGACTGCGACCACGATGCTGCCGACGGAACCGGCCGGGCCGGCCGAGCCGGGGCAGGCGGACGCCGACGCGCCGCGCCGGATCAAGGCCCGGCCGGCGCCGGCGGACGTCGTCTTCCGGTTCGCCGCGCGCTCGGCCGGCGCCGCCGTGCTGGCCGTGGCCCTGCTGGTCGGGTCGTTCCTGGCCTACCGCGCCGGGCGCGCGCTCGGCGTGGCGAAGTGGGGCTTCTTCACGACCGAGCGCTGGGAGCCCGACGAGTACTCCGGCGGCTTCGGTATCGCGGCCGTGCTCAGCGGTACCGTCGTCATCGCCGTCATCGCGATCGCGTTCGCGGTGCCACTGGCGGTCGGTGCCGCCCTCTACATCAGTGAGTACTCGCCGCGTCGCATCCGCCGCGGCCTGGTGAGCCTCGTGGACCTCATGGCCGCCGTGCCCAGCGTCGTCTACGGGCTGTTCGGGGTCTTCCTGTTGCAGCCCAACGCCATCCACCTGTCCCGCTGGCTCGCCACGTACCTCGGCTGGATCCCGTTCTTCCGGGTGAGCGACTACGACGTGACCAACCCGCTGTCGAGCATCACGGTGTTCACCGCGTCGAGCTTCATGGCCGGGATGGTCGTGGCGATGATGGTGACCCCGATCGTCTGCTCGATCTCGCGCGAGGTCTTCGCGCAGGCGCCGGTGGGGGAGCGGGAGGGCGCCTACGCGCTCGGCGGCACCCGCTGGGGAATGATCCGCACGGTGGTGCTGCCGTACGGCCGGGGCGGCATCATCGGCGGCGCGATGCTCGGCCTCGGGCGGGCCCTCGGCGAGACGATCGCCGTTTACATGATCATCTCGCCGGTGTTCGAGATCCAGTGGCACGTGCTGCAGACCGGCGCGATCTCGGTGTCGTCGCTCATCGCGCTGCGCTACGGCGACGCCGGCGAGTTCCAGATCTCGGCGCTGATGGCGGCCGGGCTGGCGTTGTTCCTCATGACGCTGCTGGTGAACTTCGCCGCCTCGATCATCATCGGGCGCAGCCGGTCGGGAGCCGCGTCGTGACGGCCGTCGACGATCGCGACACCGCCGCGCTGCCCCGGCACGCGGCCCCCGAGCCCGCCGGCGGCACGACGGTCGTGGCGCCGGCGGGCCCGCAGGTACCGGAGGCGCGCCGCGACGTGATCGCCGGGCGGCGCACCGACCGGCTCAACGTGCTCGGCGCCGTCGCGGCCGCGATCGGCTTCACCGCCCTGCTGTTCGGCCAGATCGCGCCGTTCGACGGCAGGCTCGGGTTCGTCGTCGTCGCCGTGGCGGTGTTCGTCGTGCTGCTCGCGCTGCTGACCTCGCTCACCGAGGACGGGCCGGCGGTGCGTGACCGGGTCGCCGCGGCGGTGGTCACCGGCATCGGCCTGGTCCTGCTCGGCGTGCTGGTGCTCGTCGTCGGCTTCACGTTCTGGCGGGCCCGGGACGCGCTGACGCACCTCAACTTCTGGACCACCGACATGCGTGGGGTGGCGCCGGACGCCCCGCTCGACAAGGGCGGCGTGCTGCACGCCATCGCCGGGACGCTCGAGCAGATGGGCATCGCGCTCGGGCTCACCGTGCCGCTGGGCATCGCCTGCGCGGTCTTCCTCAGTGAGGTCCCCGGCCGGTTCAGCCGTTTCGTGCGCACCCTCGTGGAGGCGATGACGGCCCTGCCGTCGATCGTCGCCGGCCTGTTCGTGTACGCCAGCTTGATCCTGCAGTTCGGCGCGCCGAAGTCGGGCCTGGCGGCCGGGATCGCGCTCAGCGTCATGACCCTGCCGATCATCATCCGCGCCGCCGACGTGGTGCTGCGGCTGGTGCCGGCGACGCTGAAGGAGGCGTCCTACGCGCTCGGCTCGTCCCAGTGGCGCACGGTCTGGCACGTCGTGCTGCCGACGGCGCGTTCGGGCCTGACGACCGCGGTCATCCTCGGCACGGCCCGGGGGATCGGGGAGACGTCGCCGGTTCTGGTGACCGCCGGGTTCACCCAGTGGATGTCGCTCGACCCGCGCAGCGGGCCGCAGGTGTCGCTGCCGCTGCAGGCGTTCAACAACGTGCGGTTCCCCCAGCCGGAGATGGTCACCCGGGGATTCGGCGCGGCGGCCGTGCTCATGCTGCTCGTGCTGGTGCTCTTCGTGGCCGCCCGGATCGCCGGCGGCCGCGGCCCCGGCGAGCTCAGCCCGCTGCAGCTGCGCCGCCGCGCCGTCACCTCGGCGCTGGACGCCCAACGGTTCGCGCGCCGCCGCGCCGCACGTACAGCCGAAAAAACCGAACGTCCCGAGGAGAACGATCATGTCGTGTAGGGCCCGGCTGGCCGTGGTGGCGGTGCTGGCGGCGCTGGCCGGGGTGGTCGTCGCACCCGGCGCGGCGCTGGCGGCGTCGTACGTGCCGATCAACGGGGCGGGTTCGACGTGGAGCGAACCGGCGGTGACCGCGTGGGCGGGCAACGTCGCGCAGTTCAACATGCAGGTCGGCTACTCCGGCACCGGCTCCACCGACGGGCGCAAGCAGTTCGCCAACGGCAAGGTCGAGTTCGGCATCTCCGAGATCCCGTACGGGCTGCCGGACAGCGCGACCCGCGACGTCGACTCGCCGCCGACCGGCCGTGGTTACGCCTACATGCCCATCGTGGCCGGCGGCACGGCGTTCATGTACAACCTCACCATCGGCGGCCAGCGGGTCACCAACCTGCGGCTGTCCGGCGACACCATCGTGAAGATCTTCACGAACAAGATCACGTACTGGGACGACCCGGCGATCAAGGCCGACAACCCGAAACTGGCACTGCCCAAGCGGAAGATCATCCCCGTCGTGCGCTCCGACGGCTCGGGGACCACGGCGCAGTTCACGCTGTGGATGAGCAAGCGCTACCAGGCCCAGTGGGCAGAGTTCTGCCGGGCCAACGGACGCACCCAGTCGCCGTGCGGGCTGACCTCGTACTTCCCCGTGATCAGCGGCAAGAACGTCGGGCAGAGCGGCTCCACCGGCGTGGCCGGCTACGTCGTCCAGCCGCAGTACGAGGGCGCGATCACGTACGTCGAGTACGCGTACGCGATCGGCAACAACTTCCCGGTCGTGAAGCTGCTCAACGAGGCGAAGTACTACGTCGAGCCCACGGCGAACTCGGTCGCGGTCGCCATGACCCAGGCGAGGATCAACGCCGACCTGACGCAGAACCTCGACGCCGTGTACACGCACACCGATCCGCGCGCGTATCCGCTGTCGTCGTACTCGTACATGATCCTGCCGACCGACGAGCGCATGGGCATGAACACCGCCAAGGGATACACCCTGGCCTCGTTCGCCTACTACTTCCTCTGCAAGGGCCAGTCCCAGGTGGTGACCCTGGGCTACTCGCCGCTGCCGAAGAACCTCGTCGAGGAGGGCGTGAAGCAGGTCAAGCGGGTCCCCGGCAACGCCGACGCCGCGTTCGACATCAGCAAGTGCGCCAACCCGACGTTCTCGTCGGACGGCACCAACCTGCTCGCCGTCAACGCGCAGCGGCCGCCGGACTGCGACAAACAGGGCCCGGACCAGTGCGCCACCGGCACCGGTGGCGCGCCCGCGTCGACCCGGCTCAGCGGCGGTGGCGGCGGCACCGGCAGCCAGTCGCCCGGCGCTGCCGCACCGTCGGCGTCGGCGTCCGTGATCGTCGACCCGGACACCGGCGAGACGATCGCCGCCGGCGGGGCCGGTGGCGGCAGCGGGAGCGACGTCGCGGGAGTGCCGGTGTCACTGGACCGGGCCGGCTCCTGGGATCTGCGCCGGGTGCTCATGGTCGTGGCCGGGGTCCTCCTCCTGGCGCTCATCGTCGGCCCGCCGCTGCTGGCCCGCTCCCTCGGCCGCACCGGATCCGGCGGCGGTGACCGGTGAACGGCCTGCCGCGCGACGGCGTGGCCGTCCGGGCCCGCCGGCTGGTCGGTGTCGCGGTCCTCGCCGGCTGCCTGCTCGGGCTGGTGGTCCGCGGCGGCCCGGCGACGGCGGACGACACCTTCGCCCCGCCCCTCGGCATCGACGTGCCCACCGCGTCGGCGGTCGAGGTGAAGTTCACCGAGGGGGACTTCGCCGGCACGACGATGACCGTGTCGCAGACCCGCGAGCTGGGCAACCAGGGCATCACGATCGCCTGGAAGGGCGCGCCGCCGACGCCGCCGGAGACGCTGGGCCAGAACGTGTTCAGCCTCATGCAGTGCTGGGGCGATCCCGACGCCGCCGATCCAGCCCCGCACGTGCCGGGCCGGCCGGACCCGTTCTGGGCGCGGGAGACCTGCCAGTTCGGGTCGCTGCTGGAGACGCCGCTGTGGGGCGACGCGAACGCGCCGGGCGGCGGCACGATCCGCAACGTCGGCATCGGTGCGCGGCCCGACCCGAAGGAGACCCTGCCACCGGACGCGGTCATCGCACCGTTCCGGTCGGTCAAGGGCGACCGGATCGGCAGCGGCGGCCCCTCCGACCCGTACCCCGACGGCATGTCGTCGCAGACCGGCTCCGACGTCGTCATGGCGCGCTTCTTCGACAAGTACAAGACCAACGAGGTGCCCTACGGCTTCACCGCCGGTGACGGCACCGGCCGGGTGGTGTTCGAGGCACAGACCGACGTCCAGGCGCCGTATCTCGGCTGCGGCCTGCCGGACCCGGCCGGCGTGATCCGGCCGTGCTGGCTCGTGATCGTGCCGCGCGGCCACCACGACCCGCTCGACGGGCGGAACCTGACCGGCACCGGCCTGCCGGTCAACGGATCCCCGCTGACCGCGAGCCTGTGGCAGCACCGGGTCAAGGTCCGGCTGGACTTCCGTTCCGTCAACACGCCGTGCGGCATCGGCCAGTCCGAGCGGGCCACGATCGGCTCCGAGATGATCGCCCCGGCCATGCGGGCGTGGCAGCCCGCCCTGTGCACCCGCCAGGGCGGCACCGTCTACGGCTACACGCCCAACGGCGACGACGTCACCGCCGCGCAGCTGCGCCTGCCCGACGAGGACGCGCCGGGGCTGGGCTTCACGTCCAGCCCGGCCGCCGCACGTACCGGCGGCCCGCCGCTGGTGCACGCACCGGTGGCACTGTCGTCGGTGGTCATCGCCTTCAGCATCGACCACCAGCTCGACCCGGGCGCCGACGCCGGTGCGGCGGCGCGACTGAGGGCCAAGCAGGTCAACGGACTGCGGCTCACCCCGAAGCTGGTGGCCAAGCTCCTCACCGCCTCGTACCAGCGCGACGTGCCCGGCGGTGACACCGCGCCGCACCTGCAGCACAACTACCGCACGATCCTGGCCGACCCGGAGTTCCGCGCGATCAACCCCGACTTCGTGCTGTCCAAGCTCAACCGCGACATCCAGCCGCTCATGCTGCCGCTCAACGGATCCGCCGCCAACCGCGCGGTGTGGGCGTGGGTGCTGGCCGACAAGGCGGCGCGGGACTTCCTGGCCGGGGTGCCCGACCCCGAGGTCAAGGACGACCGGACCGGACGGGTGTACCGCATGGTCGTCAACACGTACTACAAGGGGCTCGGGCTGGAGGGGCCGGTGCCGGACCGCTTCCCGAAGGCCGACACGACCTGCACGCAGCCCAACAAGGAGCTGGTGCCGGAGCTGCAGTCCTGCCTGCTCAACAAGGCGCCGTACACCGCGTCGATGACCGCCGGGGCCCAGCAGACGCTGCGCGCGGACACCCGCTCCGAGGTCGAGTTCGACATGCAGAAGTGGATCGACAGCAACAAGCAGGTCGTCACGCTCAAGCGCGCCGACCCGCAGCAACCGGGCAACCGCTGGGTCATGGCGATCACCGACTCCGCGTCGGCGGCCCGGTTCGGGCTGTACTCCGCCAGCCTGCTCAACGGCACCAACCCGGCGGACCCCGGGCAGTACATCGCCCCGACCCGCCAGTCACTGCTGGCCGCCGTCGGCGCGATGCAGCCCACCTCGAACCCCGACGTGCTGGCCCTCGACCCCGCCGTGCACCGGCCCGGCGCCTACCCGCTCACCATGCTCACCTACGCCGCCGTCGACCCGAGCCGCTCCGCAGCCGCACGCGAGGACTACGCCAGGTTCGTCGAGTACGCCGCCGGGGACGGCCAGCGGGAGGGCGACAACGTGGGCGACCTGCCGCCCGGGTACGTCCCGCTCCCCGACGACCTGCGCGCCAAGGCACGCAGCGCCGCGGTCGCCATCCGCCGCGGCTGGACCCCGCCGGCGACCACCGAGCCGGCCGCGGCGCCGCCCGGCACGTCGGGGACCGTCCCGGCGAACGGCTCGGTGCCCTCCGCCGCGCCGCCGAGCCCGCGGCCCAGCGGCAGCACCGTCGCCGTGCCCGTCGCACAGGCCACGCCCGGCGATCCGGTCGGCTGGTTGCAGCGGTACCTGTTGTCGATCGTCCTCGGCGCCGGCCTGCTGGCGCTGACCGTGGGCCGGATCGCGGTCGTGTACGCGCGACACCGCGGCCGGTCCGGCTGAGTTCATCCGGCCTACATGTTGGCGACCCACGTCGCACGGAACGGTTGCGAACGATGAGCTCGGCTCAAGTCCCGAACCCCGAAGGGGAGAACGCATGAAGGTCCTGACCTTCGGCAAGGCACTCGGCGTCGGCTGCGCCGTGGCCGCCACCCTCCTGGCCACCGTGGCCACCGCCGCGGCCAACCCGCCGGCCGGCGAGTACCGGCAGCTCGCCGGCGTCGGCTCGGACACCACCCAGGACGCCCTCAACGGCCTGGGCGAGACGATCACCGTCAGCGGCGCGAAGGTCATCGCGTCCTACGACGCCCGGCCGGCAGGCACGATCAAGACGAAGTCGACCGGCTGCGAGTTCCCGCGTCCGGACGGCTCCGGCGAGGGCCGCAAGGCGCTCAAGGCGGCCGAGAACGACGGCGGCAACGTGTACCAGGGCGTCAACGTCACCGGCTGCGTCGACTACGCGCGCTCGTCCAGCTACGGCGGCGGCTCGTCGCCGCAGACCACCGGCAACTACACCTACGTCCCGTTCGGCGTCGACGCCGTCTCGTTCGCCGTGAATGAGGAGAGCGACCTGCCGACCAGCCTCACCTTCGTGCAGCTGCAGCGGATCTACCGCTGCCTGACCACCGTGATCAGCGGGGTTCCGGTCAAGCCGCTGCTCGTACAGCCCGGCTCCGGCACCCGGCAGTTCTGGCTGAGCAAGATGGGTATCGCCGAGGCCGACATCGCCAACGGTGACTACCCGTGCCTTGTGCAGACCGTCAACGGCCAGCAGATCCAGGAGCACGACGCGCGGGTCCTGGCCGGCCACAACGACTACATCGTGCCGTTCTCCGTGGCGCAGTTCATCGCGCAGGGCAACGCCGCGGCGATCCGGACCCAGACCGGCGTGACCGTCGAGGACCGGCGCGGCACCTCGCGCATCGGCCGCGTCAACGGCCTGCAGCCGATCGTCGGCGGCAAGCTCAACATCAACTTCCGGCCGCAGCTGATCCGCGACGTGTACAACGTGGTGCCGACCCGCCGCCTCGGCGAGCCGCTCATCGCCAACACGTTCGTCGGGCAGAGCTCGGCGGTCTGCACGAACCGGGCGCTCATCGAGCTGTTCGGCTTCGGCTACCGCACCACCGACGGCGCCACCCTGTTCGAGGCCGCCTGCGGTTCCACCCAGCTCAAGGCCGCGTCCTGACCCCGTATCCCGCACCGTGACCCGGGCCGGGTGTCCCCTGTGGACACCCGGCCACCGCCATGCAGCAGAGAGGACCGACCATGTGCAGCGTTCGCGCCGCCGTCCGCGCGGTGCCGGCCGTCCTGGCGGCCGCGCTCCTGGCGTTCGTGGTGCCCGCGGCCGTCGCGCCCGACCCGGCGTCGGCGGCGCCGCTCGGCACGCTGACGCTCAGCCCCACCGGCGGCAGCGTGACGGCCGACCCGATGTTCACGTCGGCGACCGCCTCGGCCCCCTGCCCGGCCGGCTACGGCACGAACGTCGGGCTGAGCGTCGGCAAGGCCGGCGCACCGACCGGCGCGTACGTCTCGCTCGCCCAGGTGGCCAGCGACGGGCCCTACGACACCGCGCCGCCGACGCTGGGCGCCAACCGCTCCCTCGTGGCGGCGTTCCGCGGCGCGCCGGTGACCGACGGCGCGTACACGGTCATCATGAGGTGCGTCAGCGAGTCCCAGGGCGACCATCCCGACGTGTTCTCGGTCGGCATCACCGTCAGCGCCGGGCAGTGGACGGCCACCGGCGGCGGCCCCGGCCCCACCGGCGAGCCGACCACACCGCCGTCCGGCGGGGCCGACGCCCGCGTCACGATCACCACCGAGATCGGCCCGGGCACCGCCACGAGTTCCTCCGCGCCACCCGGCAGCAGCGGTCCGCTGCCCCGCACCGGCACGGACGTCGTGCGGATCGCCGTGCTGGGCGCGGCCCTGGTGCTCACCGGTGCCGCGATCGTCTGGGCGGTGCGCCGCCGGTGGCCCGCGTGACCGCCGTGGTTCCCGCGCCGGCCGCCGCACCGCTTCCGGAGCCGCCGGCCGGGCCCGTCGCCCCACCGGCCGGCGGGCCCGCGAGCCCGCGCGCCGGCGGGCCGGACCCCGCGCGGTCCGGATCGGGGCTGCACGTCGCCGGCAGCGCCCTCACCGTCCTCGCGCTGCTGCTCGTCGGCTTCACCGTCCAGGTCACGCTGCTGTCCCAGCTGCGCCACGCCCGCAGCCAGCAGACCGCCTACGCCGACTTCCGGGCCGCCCTCGCCGAGGCCACCGCGCCCGTCGGGCAGACCGGCCAGGACGGCGCCCTGCTCGCTCCGGGCACCGCCGTCGCCGTCCTACGCATCCCCGCGCTCGGCGTGCGGCAGGTCGTCTTCGAGGGGACCGCGGGCGGCGTGCTGCAGGCCGGGCCCGGCCACCGCCGCGACACCCCGCTGCCGGGGCAGCCCGGCACCAGCGTCCTCATGGGGCGCCGCGCCACGTACGGCGCACCGTTCGCGGAGCTGTTCCGGCTCAACTCCGGCGACGAGATCCAGGTGGTCACCGGGCAGGGGGAGTTCTCGTACCGGGTCCTCGGCGTCCGGCACGCCGGCGACCTCGCCCCGCAACCGCTCGAGCCGGACCGGAGCCGGCTGACGCTCATGACCGCCGACGGCCCGATGTTCTTCCCCACCGACGTGCTGCGCGTCGACGCCGACCTGACCGACGGGTCCGCGCCGGCACCGGCGCCCCCGCGCAGGCTCACGTTCGCCGGGCTGCCCGACGCCGAGCAGGCCATGGCGGGCGACCCGGCCGCGTGGATGCCGCTGGTGCTGTGGGCCCAGGCGCTGTGCGCCGCGGCGTTCGCGATCACCTGGGCACGCCGCCGCTGGGGTGCCGTGCAGGCGTGGGTGGTCGGCGTGCCGGTGCTCGGCGCGGTCGGCGTCGCGACCGCGGACACCGTCGCCCGCCTGCTGCCCAACGTGTTGTGACACCTGCCGAGACCGTTCGAAGGAGACCGACGATGACGATCGCCGCACCCGACCTGACCATGACCACCGCGGCGAGTCTCGACGCCCGGGCCGTCTCGGCCTGGTTCAGCGGGCACAAGGTCCTCGACCGGGTGTCGCTGCACATGCCGGCCGGCCGGGTGACCGCACTCATCGGCCCCTCCGGCTGCGGCAAGTCCACGTTCCTGCGGATCCTCAACCGGATGCACGAGCTGGTGGCCGGCGCCGAGCTGGCGGGGGAGGTGCTGCTCGACGGTGTCGACCTCTACGATTCGGCGCGGCGCATCACCGATGCCCGCCGCCAGGTCGGCATGGTGTTCCAGAAACCCAACCCGTTCCCGGCGATGTCCATCTACGACAACGTCCTCGCCGGGCTGAAGCTCACCGGCCGGCGCGCCTCCCGGCAGACCCGGGACGACCTCGTCGAGGAGTGCCTGACGAAGGCGGGGCTCTGGCACGAGGTCGCCGGGCGGCTGCGCTCGCCGGGCGGCGCCCTGTCCGGCGGCCAGCAGCAGCGGCTGTGCATCGCGCGGTCGCTGGCCGTCCGGCCCCGGGTGCTGCTTATGGACGAGCCGTGCTCGGCGCTCGACCCCACCTCGACCCGGCGCATCGAGGAGACCATCACCGAGCTGTCCGCCGAGGTCACCATCGTCATCGTCACGCACAACATGCAGCAGGCGCAGCGCGTCAGCCAGTACTGCGCCTTCTTCCTCGCCGAGCAGGGCACCCCGGGCGTCATCGTCGAACACGGCCCGACCGAGGCGATGTTCGGCGCGCCGCGGGACCGGCGCACCGCCGACTACGTCCACGGCCGGTTCGGCTGACCGTGGCCCGTGCGGTGTCACCGCGAATTTGCCTGGCGCATGTCCGGCGTAAGAGTTGGCCTGCCTCCCGGTCCACACCGCGCCGAAAGCCTGATCCGGCAACGCGAGACGCTTCTGACGAGCGGAGGAAGTGATTCATGAAGGGTCCGAAGTCCCTGCTGGCCGGTGCGGTCGTCATGGCCGCCACGGCCACCGTGGCGGTCGTCGGCCTGGCCGCGCCCGCGCACGCCGCGGACCTGGGCACGCTGACGCTGTCACCGACCCAGGGCCTCACCACCACCAACCCGGCGCTGTCGGCCACCACGTCGGCGCCGTGCCCGGCCGGGTACGGCACCAACGCGGGCCTGAAGATCGGCAAGGTCGGCAGCGGTGACTACCGCAACCTGGCACGGGTCGGCGACGCCGGCAACTACGACCAGGCGGTGTTCACCCTCGACGCCAACCGGGCGCTCACGGCCGCGTACGGCGGGACCCCGCTGGCCGACGGCGACTACGAGATCGCCGTGCTGTGCACGAGCGAGACCCAGGGTGACCACCCTGACCTGTTCAAGACGGTCATCACGGTCACTGGCGAGTCGTGGCAGGTGAAGGGCAGCGGATCCACCGCTGCCGACACCACCACCTCGCTGACCGCCGGCCCGGCCGGCCCGCAGGTCGCGGGCACGCCGGTCACGCTGACCGCGACGGTGACCCCGGCCGCGGCCGGCGGCACCGTCGAGTTCCGTCGTGGTGCCACGTCGATCGGCACCGCGCCGGTCACCGGCGGGACCGCCACCCTCACCGTCAGCAACCTGCCGGTGGGTGCGCTGTCGCTGTCGGCGGCGTTCGTGCCGGCGAACCCGGCGGCCTACAAGCCGTCGGCCTCGGTGGCCCTGCCGTACACCATCACCGCTCCGGCGGGCACCATCACGAGCGAGCAGACCATCACCGGTGACATCGCGCCGGGCGCGTTCTCGCTCAACGTGGCCGGCACGAGCGTGGCCCTCACCGGCGGCACCGTCGGCGGCCAGGCCACCGGCTCGCTGAACAAGGCGACGGTCGTGGACCTGCGCGGCACCAACGCCGGGTGGGACCTCGTCGGCCAGGTCGGCGACTTCACCGGCGCGGGCACCATCCCGGGTTCCAACCTCGGCTGGGCTCCGTCGTCGACGAAGGCCAGCGGCTCCGGTGCGGTTGTCACCGGCGCCACCGCCGCGCCCGGGGCCGGCTCCGGTCTCGGTGACCCGCGCACCCTCTGCAAGGCCGCGTCCGGCAGCAGCGCCGGCACGTTCGAGTGCGGCGCCGGGCTGACCCTGGTCGTCCCGGACAACGTCGCGCCCGGCACCTACAGCGCGACGTTGACCCTGACGCTCGCCTGATCGACCCGTTCCACCCCGGGGTGCGGCCCGCGACGGGCCGCACCCCATCGCCCGCCGAGGAGGCTGTCGTGGTCGCTGTCCGTCGCGCGCTCGTCCTGGTCGCGCTGCTGCTGATGCCGGTACTGCTCGTGCCGGCCACGCCGGCCGCGGCGCAGAACGACGACCTGCGGTGGGCGGTGATTCCGTCCGGTCCGCAGGGGCCGAACGGCCGCGGTGCCTTCGAGTACGAGGCCAAGCCCGGTGACGTCATCGCCGACACCGTCGGTGTCTCCAACCTCACCGACCAGCCGATCACGTTCACCGTGTACTCCACCGACGCGTTCACCAGCGCCGACGGTGCCTTCTCGCTGTTTCCCGCCGCCACCCCGCCCAAGGACCTCGGCACCTGGACGGACCTCACGCCGAAGTCGTACACGGTGCAGCCGAAGACGCGCGCCGACATCGCCTTCAAGCTGACCGTCCCGCTCAACGCGACGCCCGGCGACCACGCCGGCGGCATCATCGCCTCGGTCGTCGAGCAGCAGACGACGGCCCAGGGCCAGCAGGTCAACGTCGACCGGCGCATCGCGGCGCGGATCTACCTGCGGGTCGCCGGCCCGGTCACGCCGACGGTCCAGGTCGAGTCGCTCACCGTCGGGTACGAGGCGCCGGCGCTGCCGTTCGGCACCGGTGACCTCGTCGTCACGTACCGGGTGAAAAACGCCGGCAACGTCCGGGTCCACGGCACCGCCCGGGTGCGGGCGACCGGCCCGCTCGGCGTGGGGCTCGGCGACGCCGCCGAGGTCACGGTGCCGGAGTTGTTGCCCGGCGCGGAGTTCACCGTCCAGAAGCGGATCCCGGGCGTCCGGTCGCTGGGCCGCCTCACCGCGTCGGTCACGGTGAACGCGGAGGCGAAGGAGGGCCGCCTGCCGGTCGCGAGCCGCAGCGCCTCGGTGTGGGCGTCCCCGTGGGGCCTCGCGGGCCTGGTCGTCCTGCTCGCCGGCGCGGCCGCCCTCGTGGTGCGGTGGCGCCTGCGCCGCCGGTCGGCCGGCCTGCGGTAGGGCTCGACGTCGCGGTGGAACGTCTCCTCATCCGTCCACCGCGACGCCGTTGAGCGTCGGTTCCTACAGGAATCGGTAAGCGACGCCGCCGTGGACCGGGGCCGTCCGCACACCGGCTCTCGGGTTGGCGGCCTCGACCATCCGGCCGTTGCCGAGGTAGATGGCGACATGGCCGGGTGTGTGGATGACGTCACCGGGCATCCATTGTCCGTCGGGGACTCTCCGCCCGCGGGCGGCGATCTGCTCGGACTGGTGCGGCAGTTTGATGCCGACCCGCGCGTACGACGCCATCACGAGACCGGAACAGTCGAACGCTCGCGGGCCCGAGGCGGCCCACACGTAGGGTTTGCCCACCTGGGCGAGCGCGTATTGCAGGACGACGGCAGCCCGGCCGGACGCGGGTGCGGCGACGGCCACGATGTTGCTCCGGGGCTTCGGGGGCCTGCTGCTGCGGGGGTGCTTCGGCTTGCTGCTCGCGGGCTTCACGACCTTGGGTTTCTGCACCGTGGGGGGCCTGGCGGTGGTTGGTCGGACTGCCTGAGGTTTCGACGGTGGTCGTCGGTTGAAGGCGCGGGTGACGCGTTCGGCGGCGACTCGCTGTGGGTCTGGCGGCGCCGGGAGGCTGACGGTGGGTGCCGCCGGTTCGTACGTGGCGACGGCGGCCGGTGCGGGCAGGATGACGATGGACACGGCGACAGCGCCCGCGCACAGGCGGGCCAGCATGGTATACACGACGGCTCCAGGATTCGGTCCGGGGCTCAGCTGCGCATCCCGCGGCCGCTGTTTGCGGCCTCGCGCCCGGCCATCGAGGCACGGGCATTCCGGGAACCCGGACGTGAATGTGCTGTTGTATACGGCCGGAATGAGGGCCGGGTGTCATCTGGAACCTATGGCACACCACAAGATCGAGCAGCGTTCACCAGCGATCTCACACACGCCGTCACCCCGCCACGGGCGGATCTCAGACACGCACCCTAGGGCGCGGGCGCTTGCGTGGCCTCGACGGGCTCCACCCTGGACGGCTGCTCGTCGGGGTTGAGCACGAGAAACACCGAGCCGGCCACGACGCCCGCGATGACCTGGACGACGAGATAGAGCGCGGCGACGTGCCACGCCAGCAGCCCCATCACGGCGGCGCCGATCGTGACCGCGGGATTGAACGCGGCTCCGGAGATCCGGCCGACGGCGATCGCGCCGGCGGCGACCGTGAAGCCGATGGCCAGCCCGTAGAAGGAGTTGTTCGGGTTGCTCCTGCTCGTCGCGACGTTGAGCATGACGTAGGCCAGCGCGAACGTGAACAGCAGCTCGACGAGCAGCGCCGTGACCAACCGCCGTCCGGACACGTCCATGGGCGCGATACCCGTCGGGTTCATCACCCAGTAGGCCACCACCGCACCGACGACACCCCCGGCGATCTGGGCCACCCAGTAGGCGATCGCGTCGGGCAGGTCGATCCGGCGCCGGACGAACACGCCGATGGTCAGCGAGGGGTTGTAGTGGCCGCCGGACACGTGCGCGCCGGCGTAGACCATGACCATCATGACGGCACCGATGGCCAGCGGTGCGAGAGGGGTGCCGGACAGCACGCTGGTGCCGACCGTGAACACCAGGAAGAACGCCCCGATGAATTCGGTGACGTAGGCAGCGTACTTGTGCATGGCTCTCTCCTCACCATGAGCAGGTCGTTCGCTGCGCGGGCACCGCGCCGGCCAGCTGGCCGGCGGCACGCCCGGACTGATGCCCCGTCCGGCGGGATTTAGGCCGCGGGCGGCCGAGAGGTGAGGTCGACGCCGTCCGGGGCACTTCCCGGGTGGGGTTCCTACGCGTTCTCAGGAGGTCCGGATGCGTGCGAAGGACATCATGAGCCGGCCCGCGCACACGGTGCGAGCCGATCAGCCGGTCGCCGACGCGGTCGCGTTGCTCCAGCGGGAACACATCGCCTCGGCCCCGGTCGTGGACGCCGACGGCGTGCTCGTCGGCCTGGTCAGCGAGCTGGACGTGCTGCGCGCCCAGCCGGGTGGCGGATCGCGGCCGGTCAGGGAGGTGATGTCGGGCCACCCGGTCGCCGCCTGGCCCGACGCGGACATCGCGGAGCTCGCCCGCCTGATGGTCGATCGCAACGCGCACAACGTGCCGGTCGTCACCGGGGAACATGTCCTCGGTGTGGTCAGCCACCGCGACGTGCTGCGCACGGTCGTGCCGACCGACGAGACGGCGGCGGCGGAGGCCCAGCGACGTCTCGACACCTACGCGGGTGGACGTCCACAGTGGACGGTCTCGGTCACGGGCGGCGCGGCCGCCGTCACCGGCCCGCTCGACGACGACACCGACCGGGCCGTCGTCGTCGCGCTGGTCGGCACCACCGCGGGGGTCCGCGACGTGCGGGTCGCCGGACCACGGTGACGGGCGTCATCGGACGACGGCCACCGGGCACGCGGCGTGGTGGATGACCGCCTGGCTGGTGGATCCCAGCAGCAGGCCGGTGAAGCCGCCGCGCCCGCGGGAGCCGACGACGAGCAGTTCCGCACCGGCGGACAGTTCGGCGAGCACGGCGGCGGGCTGGCCCCGGACCATGGCACGGCGGACGTCGACGTCGGGGTACTTCCCGATCCAGCCGGTGACCGATTCGGCGAGGGCGCGCCGCTCGTTGTCCTGGAGGCCTTCTTCGTCGTAGACCAGCGGTATCATGTCGCCGGGCCCGGTGGAGACCGGCCACTGGTAGGCGTGGACGACGGTGAGCCCGACGCCGCGGAAGGACGCCTGTTCGAAGGCGAACCGCAGCGCGTGCTCGGCGTCGTGCGATCCGTCGACGCCGACGAGGACGCGGCCGGCGTCCGCGCTGTGCGGCCGGTCCTCGTGGCGCACGACGACCACCGGACACGCGGCGTGCGCGGCGAGTTCGACGCCCACGGATCCGAGGAGCAGGCCGGTGAAGCCGCCGCGCCCGCGGTTGCCCACCACCACGGTCGCGGCGTGCCGCGACGCGTCGACGAGCGCCGCGGTCGCCTGCTGCATCGGCATGTCCGTGCTGACGTCGAGCGACGGCGCCACCGAACGTGCCCGTTGCGCGGCCTCGCCGAGCACGTGTTCGGCGGCCTCCCGCAGGTTCTCCTCGAACGAGGGCGGCAGCGGTACGGCCATCGGCGCGTACATCGCCGGCCACAGGTACGCGTGGACGATGCTCAGCGGGCGTCCCCGGCGCGCGGCGTCGGCCGCCGCCCACTCCGCTGCCCGCAGGCTGTCGGCCGATCCGTCGACCCCGACGACCACTGTCGTTCCGGTGCTCATGACGGTTCCTCCCTGCTGTCCGGATGCCTGGATGCTCTGGTGCGGGTGCCGCTTCCAGCGTCCTTCGTCCACGGTGGACGGCGCCAGCGCTTGCCTCCCGGATCGGACCACAGGACCACCGGCACTGGCTCGTGCCGTCTCGACACAGGCAAATTTACGGTTTCATCCCGTTCTTCACATCCGGATCGCTACCCTGAGGGCGACTTTGTACGGATTGTGAGGAACTGAGTGCGTACCGTCATATTGCGACTGATGAGGGTGGCGATCGCGCTCGTCGCGCTGGCCCCGGCGACGATCGCCACCCCGGCCATGGCCGACGGTCACCGGTCACGGCCCAAGCCGCCGCGGGTGGCCGAGATGACGCCGGACACGCTGACGGACGCGACCGAGGGCGTCCCCTACATGCAGCAGCTGACCTCGACGGCCATGCCGCCGGTCACGTTCTCGATCACTGCGGGGAGCCTGCCGACCGGCATGTTGCTCAGCCCATGGGGCATGTTGTCCGGCATCCCGACGGCGACCGGCTCGTTCAACTTCACGGTGTTCGCGAACAGCCCGTTCCCCTTGTCGGTGGAGTCGAAGCCCTACACGCTGGAGGTGCTGTCACCGGCGCCGACCGTCACCACGACCACACTCGCCGACGCGACGCAGGGCGAGCCCTTCACCGCGACGGTGTCCGCGACCGGCGGCAGCACGCCGTACTCCTGGTCGCTGTCGTCGGCCGCCCCGCCGGCCTGGCTGATGTTCGACCCCGCCACCGGCGTGCTGTCCGGGACGCCGCCGACGTCCGGCACCTTCACCTTCACCGTCCAGGTAACCGACGCGAACAGCGCCACCGACACGCAGGTGCTGACGCTCACGGTGAACCCGTCGCCGCTCGGCATCACCACGACGACGGCACCCGGTGCGGTGAGAGGCGCGGCGTACTCCACGACGCTGGCCGCGACCGGCGGCGTGACGCCGTACACCTGGTCCGTCCACGCGGGAACCCTGCCTGCCGGGCTGACCCTGAACCCCGCCACCGGCGCGATCAGCGGCACGCCGACGACGGCGGGGACGAGCAACTTCACGGTCGAGGTGGCCGACGCGGCCAGCGGTACCGACACGCAGGCCCTCACCATCACGGTCGGCGCCGCGCCGCTCTCGATCACCACCACCACGCTGGTGGCCGGGAAGGCCGGCACCGCGTACTCGGCATCGCTGGCGGCGACCGGCGGCGTGGCGCCGTACACGTGGGCCGTGCACGCCGGGAACCTGCCCGCCGGGCTGACCCTGAACCCCGCCACCGGCGCGATCAGCGGCACGCCGACCGCGGTCGGCGACAGCACCTTCACGGTGCGGGTGACCGACGACGACGCCGTCACCGACGACCAGGAACTGTCGCTGCAGGTGGCCGCCTCCACCACGCCGCCGCAGGCGCCCGCGTCCGTGCAGGCTGTCGCCGGCACCAGCGCCATCACCGTCTCGTGGCCCGCGTCCGTCGCGAGCGTGAGCGCCCCGGTCACCGGCTACACGGCCCGGGCGACGCCCGGCCCGGCCACCTGCTCCACCAAGGTCGGTGACCCGGCCCCGCTGACGTGTGTGCTCGGCGCGGTGGCCGGCGTCACGTACACGGTCACGGTCGTCGCCGACTCCGACAGCGGACCGTCGGCCGCGAGCGCACCGTCGAACCAGGTGACCGTGAGCGCGCCGCAGCCGCCCGCCACGGTCCCGGCGACCGACCTGACACTCACCACGGACCAGGGCGACACGGCCACCGCCGCGCCCGGAGCGTCCATCGTGGTCGCCGGCACCGGGTTCGCGCCGTACTCGACGGCGAAACTCGCCGTGTACTCCGCGCCGCAGGAGCTCAAGACCGTGACGACCGACGGCAGCGGCAACTTCAGCACCTCCGTCACGGTGCCGTCGACGCTCACGAGCGGCAAGCACACCGTCGTCGCGCTGGGCGCGGCGCCGGACGGCAGCATCCGCGTGATGAAGCTCATCATCACGGTCACGGCCGGCGACACGCTGGCCGTGACGGGCGACAACATCACGAGCCTGTGCGCCTCGGCGCTGATGAGCATCATCATCGGTATGGCGCTGCTCCGGCTGGGCCGCGCCCGCCGCGGCCGCTTCACGGCCCTGCTCCCGACGGGAGCCGCCCACAACTTCTGACCCGCGGATGCGCGATGATGCGTCCTATGGATCCCGGGTCTCTGCGTGAGCGACTGCGGCACGTCCACTGGATCGGGGGCGGCAGCGGGGCGGGCAAGTCGACCGTCGCCCGGCGGCTGGCGGAGCGGCACGGGCTGGTGCACTACTCGACCGACGCCGTGATGGGGGACCACGCCGGGCGGAGCACGCCCGGCGACAGCCCTCACCTGCACGGGTTCATCGCCATGGACATGGACGAACGGTGGGTGCACCGGTCCCCGGAGACCATGCTGGAGACGTTCCACTGGTACCGCGGTGAGGGCTTCGGCCTGATCGTCGATGACCTCCTGCGGCTCCCGGCCGGGCCGCCGGTCGTCGCCGAGGGCTTCCGGCTGCTGCCGGCTCTCGTCCGGCCGCTGCTCGCCGAGCCCGGCCAAGCCGTCTGGCTGCTGCCGACGCCCGGCTTCCGGCGGGCCGCGTTCGCCAGCCGGGGTTCGCTGTGGGAGATCGCCGGCCGGACCGGCGATCCGGAACGGGCACTGCACAACCTGCTGGAACGCGACCGGATGTTCACGGACCGCCTTCGGGCGGAGACGAAGGAACTCGGCCTGCGGGCCATCGAGGTCGACACCACGATGACCGAGGACGGACTGGCCGGGCGGGCGGCGCAGACGCTCGGACTCCGAGCGTCTGCGCCGGACCGGTGACGGCGGCGGGCTGAGGCCTGGCAGGATGCCCGGATGACCTACGAGCCGCTGGACGAACGCGACGGTCACGTCGCCGGGATCGAGTCGCTGACCGTGGACGGGCGCCGGTACTACTTCGGCTTCGACCACAGCAGCGACCTGGTCGTCTCCCCGCTGATCGACGACGCCGCGGCGATGGCCGAGTTCGCCGCCGCGCACCTGGCGCAGACCGACGGCCGGCACGACGCGGCCTACTGGTCCGAGCTGGTGGCCGGCGCCGTGGAGGAGTCCATGCTGACCGGCGACCGGGCGGACACCGAGCTGGACACCGGCGCGCTGCGGGCCGGCGAGATGAGCTACCACCTGCGGTACCTCATGGGCGCGGCGGTCGGCTGGACCGAGGACCTGTTCGAGGACGAGGAGGTCGCCGCGGCCCTGACCCGGCTCGGTCTCGACCCGGACGACGGCTGGGAGACCATCGACCGCTGCCTGGGACTCGACGGCCCGGACGCGGGGCTGGTGCTGCGCCGCTACCTCGCCTACCTGGCCGCGGACCTGCCCGGCAACTGGCGCACGATCCTCGGTCCACTGCTCGAGGAGGCCCCGACCGTGCGTGACACCGACCGGTGACCTCGGCCGGACCCGTCGGGGTCCCGGCCGGTGGCCGCCCGTAGCGCTGTCGCCAGGCGGTTATCCGTCGAAGCGGTGGTACGCGCGGTCGTGGTAGACGAGCGGCTGCCCGCCGGACGGGCGGGCCAGGATCTCCAGCACCTCGGCCGCCACCAGGGTCGCGTCGCCGACGGGGACCGCGTGCAGGCGCCGGCAGCGCATCACGACGCCGGCACCGGCGAGTGCCGGTTCGCCGGTCGGCAGGGTCATCCAGCCCTGGTCGGCGGTGAAGCGCGGGGCGCCGCTGGTCGCGAACGCCCGGGCGAGGTCGACGCTGCCGCCGTGCAGCAGGTGCACGACGAACGTCTCCGCGGCGAGCAGGGCACGCGCGGACAGGCCGGCACCCAGGGAGAACGACAGCGCGGGCGGGGCCGCCGACACCGACGCGACGCTGGACACGGTCAGCCCGACGGGGCCGTGCGGGCCGCGCGCGGCGATGAGCGCCACCCCGGCGGGATGGGCCCGGAACGCCGCCCGGAACTCGTCGACCAGGCCGGCGCGGCCGGCGTCGTCCGTTCGCGTCACCACAGCGGTCACCGTCTTGCCCTTCCACCTCGGCCGCGTCCGCCCGAACGGCCACACAAGGGCACGCTAAAACCTCAACCCGTGTTGAGGTCAACGGTCGGCGCGGCACGAGCGCGATCGTCACCTTCGGCCACCTGACCTACCGCCAGGGGGCACCGGCACCACGGCCGGGCGTTCGCGCCGGGACGTCTGCCATTACCCGGAACGACAGAATCTCCCTTCGGAATTGTCCTGTGCGGGTGCGCTCCCATTCGCGGGGAAATACCGATACGGCCGCGTCATTTGGTCCCAAACGACTTGTGTGACAATGTGTTCCGATCGCGCCCCCGGGTAGGTGACCGGGCAGGCGCACATGACCGGTGCGAAAGGGAAGGAACGGGTTGTGGCGAGGCGCGTGATCCAGGAAGTGGTCGACGACATCGACGGCAAGCCGGCGGACGAGACCGTGTCGTTCGGGATCGACGGCGTGGACTACGAGATCGACCTCACCGCGGCGCACGCGAGTGAGCTGCGCGAGGCGTTCGGGCCGTTTGTGGCCGCGGGGAAGAAGCTCGGCCGGCGCGGTGCTGCCGCCGCCCCGGGCCGTGCGGGCCGGACGGCGGCACCGCAGGGCCCCACCCGCGGCGACCGGGACCGCAACCGGGCCATCCGGGAGTGGGCACAGCGCAACGGCATCGAGATCTCGGAGCGGGGCCGGCTCGCCCAGGACGTCATCGACCGGTACGACGCCGCCGGCGGACGCTGAGGCGCGGCGGGGAGCATCCGGCGGATCAGGTGACGCCGGATGCTCCCCGGCCGGCCCGGCGCGGACGTAGCGTCGGACGGGTGGACAGCCGAACCCGTCCGACGGCCCGGCAGGGCTGAGCGGACGCGATCCGCAGGAGGCGATCATGGAGTTCGTGACCAAGCAGCCGACCGTCAAGGCGCCGGCGGAGACGTTCACCGGCGACGCCTGGCTCGATGTGATCGCCCAGGGTGAGGAACCCTCCCGCATCCGGGTGAACGTGGTCCGCTTCGCCCCGGGGGCCCGCAACGCCTGGCACTCCCACGCGGTCGGCCAGACCCTGCACGTCACCGAGGGGCGCGGCCTGATCCAGGTCGCCGGCGGCGAGATCGTCGAGATCCGCCCGGGCGACACCATCCACACGCCGCCCGGCGAGTGGCACTGGCACGGCGCGGCACCCGACCACTTCATGACCCACATCGCGATGTGGGAGGCGCCCGCCGAGGGCCCCGAGGTCCAGTGGGGCTCCCACGTGACCGAAGAGGAATACCACCGGCGCTGAACCTCGCGGACGCACCGGTCCGGGCGCGGTGCCGATCCGTTCCCGGACCGGCGGCGTTGCGCGGACCATGCGGTGACCTCGCCGGCGACGGCGGGCCGCTCGATGGTGCCGGAACAAGTCTCTCCCGCCACCGGCACGAACGGCGGCGGACTTTTCCCGGATATCGGACCTTCCGGAAATTTCTCGGCATCACCGGCGGGTGCCGAATCCTCTCCTAAGTCACATAGGAGATTTGTACGGCCGAACTGAGCGGCGACCACCCGGAATTAACCGCTTGTTGGTGACCCGCCATCGGCATTTCGCCGTTCTCCTATGGTTCGCCGTAGTAAGTTTTCTGAGGCGGTCACGGCATGAGGGGCGGTGGGGATGCGGACGTTGCGCGATGGCGACCAGGTCCGTCCCGTCGTCCTGCGCGCACTGTTCGTCGTCTTCATGGCGCTCGCGGTGTTCATGTGGGCCGTTCCGGGAATGTTCCCGCACTGCGTCGACGGTGCGACGACCACGGCCGCGCACGTCGTTTCGGCGGATGCCGCTGCCGAGGCGCATTCGCCCGAGTCGCCGCACTGCGCCGAGCGTGAGCCGGCGATCGAGGTCCGGTTCTCGTCGGCGCCGGGGGCGCAACAGGTCCGGGTCGTGGTCGGCGACTCGTCCCTCACGGACGCACAGCCCGCCGAGGGGTGTGGCGCCGGGGTGGCGCGGCCTGTCCTGAGCCGCGCACAGCTGCAGACCTGGCGGCGCTGACCCCCGCACGTCCCTCGTTTCCGGCCTTCCCGCGACAGGTCACGGTTCCGCGTGCCCTGCCGGCGTTCCGCCGTGCCCGGTGCGACGCCTGGTGTCCGTCGCCGGAAGCGCCGACGGCCCGACCTGTCCGGGGTCCGTGCCGGGTGATGGCGCTTGTCCAGATACCTCTCAAAGAAATGATCTTGCATGCGAAAGCTGTGGCGGTTCGGCCTGCGGGGCCGGTTGGCGGGTGTGTTCGACGGGCGGGACAACGGGTTCGGGGCGGTCCGGCTGGGACTGGCCCTGTCGGTGGTGGTCGCGCACGCGACGTCACTGGGATTCGGCTGGGAGGACCTGGGGCTGACGGCGTTCCGCGGCCAGACGAACGTCGGGACCTTCGCCGTGTTCGGGTTCTTCGTGCTGTCGGGCCTGCTGATCACGAGGAGTGCGCGGCGGGCGTCGCTGGTGCGGTTCGTGTGGCACCGGGCGTTGCGGATCCTGCCGGGGTTGTGGGTGTGCCTGCTGGTGACGGCGTTCGTGGTCGCGCCGGTGGTGGCGTGGCACGAGCGGGGGAGCCTGGCCGGGTTCTTCGACGGGCCGCGGGGGCCGGTGCGGTACGTGTTGGCGAACTGGTTCGTCGGCGTCCGCCAGTTCGGCATCCAGGACCTCCTCGCCGAGAGCACACCGTGGGGCCGGCAGATCGGCTCGAGCGTCTTCGACGGCGCGTTGTGGTCGCTGGTGTACGAGGTGATCTGCTACGCGGTGACCGGGTTGCTCGCCGTCACCGCGGTGCTGCGCCGGCGGCGGTGGCTGGTGCCGGTCACGGCCCTGGTGCTGTACGGCCTGATCGTCGCCGACCAGGTGCAGGGCCGTGAGCTGGTGGGCCCGCCCACGGCGCACTACGGCATGGTCAACCTGCCGCTGATCGGGGAGGTGTTCCCACACTGGCTGATCTACCTGGGCTTCCTGTTCCTGGCCGGGGCGACGCTGGAGCTGTACCGCGAGCGGATCCCGGTGCACGACGTCCTCGGCGTCGCCTCCGCCGTGCTGCTGGTGGTGTCGCTGCTGGCGGGCGGCTTCTTCGTGGTGGGCTTCCCGGCACTCGTGTATCTGCTGGTGTGGGCCGGCGTGCGGCTGCCGCGGATGTTCCGCGGGGTCGGGCGGCGCAACGACTACTCGTACGGCATCTACATCTACGGCTTCATCGGGCAGCAGCTCTTCGCCAGCTTCGGCCTGAACCGGTGGGGCTACCTGCCGTTCACCGCGCTGTCGCTGGTCGCTGCGGTCGCGGCCGGGATGCTGTCCTGGCACCTCGTCGAGAAACGCGCCATGCGGTACAAGGACTGGACACCGCGCCGGTCCCGCCGCGCGGTGACCGTGCCCGTGATCGTGAGCCCCAGGAGAGCCGCGGTCTGGAGCGGCGACCCCACGGCCCCGAAGGCGGACGTGGCACCGATGGCCGCGGCGGAGGCCGGACCCGCCGTCGACCGTGGTGAGGAGCCGCAGACGGCCCGGAGGTAGGAGTGAAGCCGCCGGGGCGGGGCAGTGGGACCGGATGTTCGGGTCAGTGAAGCTCCGTCACCTTCCGCCACGTGCGGCTACCGGGCTCGTCATCCTCAACTCGGGACTCGGCAAGCGCCACGCGGACGACGACACCGCCGCGGCGTTGCACGGGATGGCCAAGACCACCTACCCGTTCCTGGCGCGGATCCCGCCCAAGACGTTCGTGCGGATGCTGTCGGCGACCGAGATCGCGCTCGGCACCGCGTTGCTGCTGCCGGTCGTGCCGACCCTGGTCGCGGCCGGCGGGCTGACCGCGTTCTCGGCCGGGCTGGTCGGCCTCTACCTGCGGACTCCCGGCATGCGTCAGAAGGGTGGCCTCCGGCCGACCGAGCAGGGTATCGCGCTGGTCAAGGACGTGTGGATGCTGGGTTCGGGGCTCGGCATGCTCGTCGACGAGACGCTGGCGGAGGAGGACGGCCGCCGGCTGCGCTGAGCGGATCATGCCGGTGCTCATCCGGCCCCGGCCGCCGGGCGCGGAAGACTTCAGGTGTGGCAACGATGACCGAGGCCGAAGCCATCGCCTTCCTGGCGGAAGGCACCCACACCGGCAAGCTGGCCACGGCCGGCCCGTCGGCCGACCCGCACGTGGCGCCGATCTGGTTTGTCATCGACGGCCGCGACCTGGTCTTCAGCACCGGCACCACCTCGGTGAAGGGTCGTCATCTGCGGGCCAACCCGAAGGCGGCGCTCACCGTGGACGTGGAGGAGTTCCCGTACCACTTCGTGACCGTCCGCGGCGGGGTGTCGCTCGTCGAGGACCCGCCGGACCTGGTGAACTGGGCGACCCGGATCGCCGAACGGTACGTGCCGGCGGGGGAGGCGGAGAAGTACGGCCAGATCAACAGCACGGCCGGCAGTCTGTTGTGCCGGTTGCGGATCGAACGGCTCGTCGGGGTCCGGGACATCGCGATCGTCTAGCCTCCGGGACGCTCGGCGGCGCTATCAGCGGTCTGTGACCAAACGCGCACCTGTTGCTCAGCTGATTCACAACAATCTGACGCACAGTTGATGCACGTCCCGTCCGGGCTACTGGAGGTACCGCATGCAATCGATCCTCGGCGTCGTGAGCCTGCTGCTGCTCGTCGCGCAGCTGCTGCTCATCGCCCGCGCGGTGCTGGACTGGAGCGTGGCGCTGGCCGGCCCGGCGCCGTCCACGTCGATCCGGTCGCGGCTGTCCTCGGGGGTGCACGCCGTCACCGAGCCGGTCCTCGCCCCGGTCCGCCGGGTGTTGCCACCCGTGCGGTTCAGGTCGGTTGCGATCGACCTGTCGTTCATCGTCGTGTTCCTGGCGATCGTGCTGGTCCGTGCCCTGATCAGCTGACGTTCACATCCGCGACACGGCCGCGAGGCATCAGCCGCAGGCCTGACCGCCGGTGGCACCACGATTACCGGGCACTTCGCCGTGCCTCACCGTCAAGAAACCGGCGCCCGGCGTATGGATTCGCCCCTCACCGGCGACTGGCCGCCGACCGGCGCGACGGCCGCGACCGGGCACAATGCCGCCCACTGCTCCGACGCCCGGCACGGGCCGGGGGCAGGTACAGTCGCCCTGCTGCCTCGACACGGGGGGATGATCGATGGCCCAGGACGATCCGCCACTCGTGCTGCGGCGCTCGCGGGTGCTGCATCGCACCCACACCGGGCCCATCGTCCTGCTGGCGTTCTTCATCACGATCGCGGTCCTCGGCGTCGAGCGGTTCGCGGTGCTGACGCGCAGCGAGGGTCTCCCGGACTTCCTGGCCGCGCTCAGCACCGGCCTGGGCTGGCTGTGGGCGGTGACGGCCGGGTCGGCGACGGTGTCGGCGATCGTTCTGGTCCTGGCCGAGCGGCGCTGGTTGACGGGCCGCACCGAGCTCACCGGGAGCGGGGTGGTGCTGCGCTCCGGCGACCGCGCCACGACGGTCGGCTGGCTGGACATCGAGGAGTTGCGCGCCGTCCCGGCCCGTGGCGGTCACCTCTACAAGCTGCGGACCGGCACCGGCCCGCTGCCTCGCGGCGCCGGCCTGGGCCTGCAGGCCGGCGGCCGGGAGGCCTGGCTCGGCTGGCTGTCGGGGAGCGACGCACCGGTGGCGGCGCTCGCCCGGCCCAGGCTCGGCATCAAGTACCGCGCACCACGCTGAGCCGGTCGGCGACCGGGCGGTCAGCAGCGGCGCGCTCCGGGCGTTGAAACTTCCATCGGCGAGGTCGGTGCGGCACGTCGCCGGCACGCGCGTGCCCTGCCGGCCTCCGGCCGGTGCGGACTCGGCTGCCGCAGCCCTCAGCGCGACAGCCGCGCCAGCCGGCGCCGGGTGTCCTCGGCCGCCGGATCGCCGAGGTCGTCGAAGATGCGGGCGGCACGCCGCCACGCGTCGGCGGCTTCGGCGGTGTCGGCCATCGCTTCGCGGACCTCGCCGAGCCGCAGGAGGGTCTCCGCCTCGTGGTAGCGGTCCGCGGAGTCGCGGAAGAGCTGGATGGCCTGTTCGTAGCAGTCGGCTGCGCGCTTGTGCTCGCCGAGGCGGTAGTACGCGAAGCCGAGGCTGTCCAGCGTCGCCGCCTGACCGTTGCGGTCGTCGCTCGCGCGTTGCTGCGCGAGCGCGTCGGCGCAGCTTGTGATGGCCTGGTGGTAGTCGCCGGTCGCGGCGTGCAGCCAGCCGATCGCGTTGAGGGTTCGCGCCTCGCCCGCGCGGTTGCCGGCCAGCCTGTAGAGCCGTAGCGCCTCGTAGCCGTGCACAAGTCCTTCGTCCGGCCGGCCGCGCATGTAGCAGAGTTCTGCGTGATTGTGCAGCGTCTGCGCCTGATTGGCCGGGTCGCCGAGGCGTCCGTACAGGTCCAGCGCACGCCGGAGCCGGGCCTCGGCGTTGTCCAGGTCGCCGAGGCGGGTTTCGGCACGCGACAGCATCCGGTTGGCGATGGCCTGCCCGGCGAGGTCGTCGCTGCGCTCCGCCGCGGCGAGCGCGGACTGCTGGACCACGAACTGGTCGTGCCAGAGACCGCGCGGTGCGAAGAACGTGGTGAGCGTCCACGCGAGCTGCCAGGCGTACGCGTCGAAGCCCGTCTCGGCGGCCTGCCGGACGGCGCGCACCAGCACCTGGTGCTCCGCCGCGAACCAGGCGAGCGCCTCGTCGTGGCCCCGCGCCGGCGAGCTGGCGTTCGACGGTAACGGTTCGACCGGGTCGATCGTGGTCCATTGCGGCTGGAGCGACACGGCCGCCGGATACGCACTGTGCAGATAATGGTCGAACAGCCGGTGGAGGGCGGCCCGCCGCTCGTCGGCCGGCTCCGACGACCGGGTCAGTTCCGCCGCGTACGCTCGCAGCAGATCATGAAAGGTGTACCGGCCCGGCACGTGCTCGGTCAGCAGATGCAGCCGGGTCAGCTCTCTCAGCAGCGGCGTGACGTCCGCCGGTGACCGGCCGAGGAGGGCGGCGGCGGCGCCCACGGTCAGGTCCGGCCCGGGATGCAGCCCCAGCAGCCGGAACAGCCGTGCCGCGGGCCGGCTCAGCGCGAGGTACGACCAGGAGAAGGCGGCGCGCACGTCGCCGTCCGCCAACGCGTCCAGCCTCGCGTCGTCTGCGTGCAACCCCGCGGCGATCGCGTCGAGCGGGAACCCGGGGTGGACGGCGGCGTGCGCCGCCACGATCGACAGTGCGAGCGGAAGCCTGCCGGTGGCACTGATGATGTCCGCGGCCGCGACCGGTTCGGCGGCGAGCCGTCGGGCACCGAGCCGGGCGGCGAGCAGGCTCATCGACTCGTCGTCGGTGAGGACGTTCAGGTTCAGCGGTTGGGCGCACTCCGCCGCGATCAGGTCGGAGAGCCTGTCCCGGCTGGTCACCACGACCACGCAGCCGCCGGTGCCGGGCAGCAGCGGCCGCACCTGTGCGGAGTCTCGTGCGTTGTCGACCACCACCAGCATCCGGCGGTGGGCCAGCAGGCTTCGGTAGAGCCCCGTCCGGCCCTCCACGTCGGCGGGTATCCGGTTGGGCTGCACGCCGAGGGCCTCGATGAAGCCGCGCAGCGCATCGGCCGGTTCCACCGCGTCCATCGCGTCGTAGCCGCGGAGGTTCACGTAGAGCTGGCCGCCGGGGAACCTGTCGGCGACCCGGTGCGCCCAGTGCAGTGCCAACGAGGTCTTGCCGATGCCCGGCATGCCGGACACCGCGAAGACGACCACCGACGGCCTGGCCACCTGCTCGTCGAGGCAGGCGTCCAGAACGGCGAGTTCCGCGTGGCGGCCGACGAACTGGGGCACCGCGAGCGGCAGTTGCCGCGGCCGCTCTTTCGGCAGGCCCGACGGGTCGGGGCCGGCGGCGCGGATGAAGGAGCTCCGGTCGTCGGCCGACAGGTCGAAGGCGTCCGCCAGCAGCCGGACCGTCGACGGGCGGGGACGGACCACCCGGCCGTTCTCCACGTCCCGGATGCTGCGCACGCTCAAGCCGGTGGCCGTCGCGAGATCCTCTTGCGTCAGGCCGAGCCTCCGCCGGTGCGCCGCCACCATTCGGCCGAACGGGGCTTGCTCACCCATCGGTGTTCGCGGGATTACCCGCGGTTTCCGATCCGGGAGCGTCCCATGGAATCGACATCAGGTCATATGTACGTGCCGGAGGATCGGTTGTCCAGCCGGGCCGGTGGCGGCGGCGAAATGGGCCGGCTCGATCGTCTGCGGCGCTTCAGTGCCGGACGTACTCCGGTAGGTAGAGGCGGGCGGCGAGTTGGACGGTGGGTATCCCGGTGGCGACGCCTTCGAGGATTTTGGCGTTGATTTCGGTCAGGATTTTGTTGGGGCTGATGAGGATTCGGCGGTCGTCTTCGGTTTTGTCCGGGGAGACGAGTACGACGATGGTCTTGAGGCGGCCGGTGAGTAACCGTTCGAACTGGCGTCGCAAAGTCTTATGCATTCCCTGCCTCGCGAGGAGGCCGGTCCGGGTGCTGTCTCGAACGTGCCGATGTATATCGCTGACCAGAAGCATCGGCCTTGCATGCCGTTCGGTGAGCGTCAACGTGGCCAAATCGGCGCCAAAGACTGCGGTAGCGTCGCTACAGGTTCGGTCCGGCGCGCGATGGTTGCGGGCACGCATTGGCGGGCATCCCTGGAACCGCGGCGTCGCGGCGCACCGGTGGTCCGAGATTTTCGCTGGTCGGCGATGTCCGGCAGTGCGTCTTCCAGTTCGGTGGCGCCGGCGGTGAGTGCCCCGATGTGCGGCCCGCACCGAAGTCGTGCCGCGCAGCGCCGGCGGACGGGACGGCGGATGGTTGCGTCGCGATCCCGATCTGCCGGTCAGTCTCCTGGAGACAGTCCGGGACGCGGACATGGCGCGCCGGCATCGTGTATTACTGTCCTAGTACACATACACGCGATGCGGAGATGGTGCGATGTTCGCCTTCCGGCTGGACCTCAGGTCCGGCGTGCCGACCTACCTGCAACTCGTCGACCAGGTGCGCCGCGGCCTCCTGCTCGGATACCTCGCCGACGGCGACCAACTGCCCCCGGTCCGGGAGGTAGCCGCCGCCCTGGTCGTGAACCCGAACACGGTTGCCAAGGCCTACCGGGAACTGGAACGGGCCGGACTCGTCGCTCCCCGGGCCGGTCAGGGCACCTTCGTGGTCGGCAGCATCGACCAGGTTCCCGCCGCGACGTACGCGCGGCTGTCGCGCAGCATCCGCGGCTGGCTGCGGACCGCGCACGAGGCCGGGCTCGACCACGAGCAGGTGCGCGCGCTGGTCATCGCCGCGCTGGACGACGACCAGGCCGCCCGGACAGGTGCGGCATGAGCGACGCGACACCCGCGCTCAGCGCCGTCGGGCTGGGCCGGCGGTACGGGCGGCGCGCCTGGGCGCTGCGCGACTGCACCATCGACCTGCCACAGGGGCGGATCATCGGCCTGGTCGGGGCGAACGGCGCCGGCAAGACCACGCTGCTGCACCTGGCGATCGGCCTGCTCCGCCCGACCGAGGGCATGGTGTCGATGTTCGGCCGGCCGATCCGGATGGACCGGCCCGCCGGGCTCGCCCGGGTCGGGTTCGTGGCCCAGGACCACCCGCTGTACAAGGGTTTCAGCGTCAGCGACATGCTCCGGTTCGGGCACGCGATGAACCCCCGATTCGACCGGGCCGGTGCGCGGCGGCGGCTGCGCGACCTCGACATCCCGCTCGACCGCAAGGCCGGCGCACTGTCCGGCGGGCAGCAGGCGCAGGTCGCGCTCACACTCGCACTGGCCAAGCAGCCCCGCATCCTGGTGCTCGACGAACCGGTGGCGAGCCTCGACCCGCTGGCCCGCCGCGAGGTCATGCGGACGCTCGTCGACGCGGTCGCCGGTACCGACCTCACCGTCCTGCTCTCGTCCCACGTGGTCACCGAGCTGGAGCGGGTCTGCGACCACCTGGTCCTGCTGCACCAGGGCCGGGTGCGCCTCGCCGGCGACATCGACGACCTGCTCGCCGGGCACCGGCTGCTCACCGGCCCGCGCAGCGACGACGCGGTCGAGGTCCAGGGCGTGGTCAACGCGACCCACGGGCTGCGGCACAGCAGCCTGCTCGTCCGCCGCCCCGCCGGCGCGCCCACGCATCCGCGCTGGGAGGCCCATCCGGTCGGCCTGGAGGAGATCGTGCTGGCCTACCTCGAACAACCCGACATCAATCGACCGGCGGAAAGGCGGGCCTGACCATGCTGTGGCTGACCTGGCGGCAGCACCGCGCCGAGCTGCTCGTCGCGGCGCTGTTCCTCGCCCTCGTGGCCGTCCCGCTGCTCGTCACCGGCGTGGCGATGCACGACGAGTACCGCACCGGCGGCGTCGCGGCCTGCGTCGCCGACCCGGCCGCCCACACCGGCTGCGGCCCGCTCGTCGACCGGTTCCTCGGCCGGTACCGGGAGTGGGGCAGCCGGCTCATGTGGGCTGCCCTGCTGCCCGCGGTCGTCGGCGTCTTCGTCGGCGCGCCGTTGCTGGCTCGGGAGCTCGAGCAGGGCACCTGGCGCCTGGCGTTCACCCAGAGCGTGTCACGGACCCGCTGGTTGCTGACGAAGCTGGCCCTCGTCGGCGCGGGTGTCGCCGTCTTCACGGCGGCGTTCGCCGCGCTGTGCACATGGTGGCGCGGGCCGCTGGACGCGATCGGCGGTCGGCTGCGGTCGGCCTCCTTCCTCGTCGCGGTGCCGAGTCTGACCTCGGCGGCCCTGTGCGCGTTCGCGGTGGGTGTGCTCGCCGGTGTGCTGCTGCGCCGGACGGTCGTCGCGATGGGCGCCACCCTCGTCGTCTTTCTCACCGCCCGGCTGTCGATGGAGGAGTACCTGCGACCGCACTACCGCGAGCCGCTGGTCCGCATCACCGACCCGGCGACCCGGCCCGAGGCCACGGACACGGGTGCAAGCACCGACTGGATCGTCCACAACAGCTGGATCGACCGCACCGGGCACCTGCTCTCCGCGGACGAGGAGGCCGCCGCCGTCCGCCAGGTCTACGGCGGCACCGATGCGGTCCGCGGCTCCGGCACCCCCATGGAGCAGTACCTGCTCGACCACGGGCTGCGGCACTACACCGAGTATCACCCCGACAGCGGCTTCTGGACCTTCCAGCTCGTCGAAACGGCCTGCTTCCTGGGCGCGGCGGCGCTCCTGCTCGCGGCGACGGTGATGACGATACGCCGCCGCGCCTGAACCGGTCCGGTTCGTTGATCTCCGGCCGCCGGCGGGCAGCGGCAACCGGCCGCGCTGTACGGAGGGATCTACAGCGCGGCCGGTTGCACCGCCTCGAACGCCGCGACGAGTTCCCGCGTGGTGAGGATGGCGTGGGCGTAGGTGGGGCCGTTCAACTCGTGGGCGGCCTGCATCATCTCCGGCCGGAAGGCGGCGGTGGCGTCGCGCACCAGCGTGACGTGGTAGCCGAGTTCCATGGCGAAACGGCCGGTGGACTCGACGCAGGTGTTCGCCAGCAGGCCGATGAGGATCACGTGGGTGATGTCGTGCTGTCTGAGCTGGACGTCCAGGTCGGTGTTGGCGAACCCGCTCTGTGCCCAGTGCTCGTGGGCCACCACCTCGCCCGGCTGCGGCTGGAAGTCGGGGTGGAACTCCCCGCCCCAGGTGCCCCGGGCAAAGGTGTGCCGCACCATGATGTTCCGCTGGGTGGGGTTGGGGTGGGTCCACGTCACGTAGTCGTCCGGCGTCCAGCGGCGGTGCGGGACGAACATGACCCGCATCCCCGACTGCCGGGCGGAGGCGACGACGGCGCGCAGGTTGTCCAGCAGGCCGACATCCTGGGCGACCTGTTCCACGAGCGGCCAGACCTTGCCTCCCTCGGAGAGGAAGTCGTTGTAGGGATCAACCAGCAGCACCGCCGTCCGGCGGAAGTCGTACGTCTCGACCATGAGGGCTCCTCCGTCGTCTGCAGACCAGTCAAGCTGTCCGCCGGCGGTGCCCGGCTCACCCGGATCGAGGTATGCCGGTCGTGCCGATTCGTAAAGTTTCCTTGCAGAAATGAGAGCGCTCTCTTGACATGACCATTGCTGGACGGCAAGGTTTCGAGACAGTTACACATCTCACTGCACCGCTATGAGAGGTGATCGTCGTGCTCCGACCCCGCACCCTGCTCGCCGCCGCGGTAGCCGCCGCCGCGATGGCGACGGCGCTGGTCGTGCCCCTGATGGGCACAGCCAGCGCGGCCCCCGCCCCCGGGCCGTTGACCTGGTCCGACGAGTTCAACGGACCGGCCGGCAGTGCTGTCGATCAGTCGAAGTGGCGATTCGACATCGGCGGCAGCGGCTGGGGCAACAACGAGCAGCAGTACTACACCAACAGCACGCGCAACGCCGCCATGGACGGCGCGGGCAACCTGGTGATCACTGCCCGCCGCGAGAACCCCGGTAACTACCAGTGTCACTACGGAACGTGTCAGTACACGTCCGCCCGTCTGCTGACGTCCGCCACGTTCACGCAGACGTACGGCCGGTTCGAGGCCCGCATGAAGCTGCCGCGCGGCCAGGGCATCTGGCCCGCGTTCTGGATGCTGGGCAACAACATCGGCTCGGCCGGCTGGCCCACCAGCGGCGAGATCGACATCATGGAGAACATCGGCCGCGAGCCCAACACCGTGCACGGCACGATCCACGGCCCGGGCTACTCCGGTGGCGAGGGCATCGGCGCGGGCTACACCATCGGGAGCCCGTTCGCCGACGGGTTCCACACCTTCGCCGTCGACTGGTCGCCCAACCTGCTCATCTGGTATGTCGACGGCAACGAGTACCAGCGGCGCACCCCCGCCGACCTCGGCGGTGACCGCTGGGTCTTCGACCACCCGTTCTTCATGATCATGAACGTGGCGGTCGGCGGCTACTGGCCCGGCTACCCGGACGGCTCCACGACCTTCCCGCAGTCGCTGACCGTCGACTACGTGCGGGTCTACGCGCAGCCCGGCGGCGGCACCCCGCCCCCGTCCGGCGGGAACCCGATCAGGGGCCTCGGCGGCAAGTGCGTCGACGTCGCCGGTGCGAGCGCCGCCAACGGCACCGCGGTCCAGCTGTGGGACTGCAACAGCACCACCGCCCAGCAGTGGACCTGGGCGTCCGACGGCTCGGTCCGGGCCCTCGGCAAGTGCATGGACGTCACCAGCGGCTCGACCGCCAACGGCGCCAAGGTGCAGCTGTGGGACTGCAACGGAAGCGGCGCGCAGCGGTGGACCATCACGGGCGCGGGCGACATCGTGAACCCGCAGTCCAACAAGTGCCTGGATGCCACAGGTGCGAGCTCGGCCAACGGCACCCGGCTGCAGATCTGGGACTGCTCGGGCGGCACCAACCAGAAGTGGACCCGCTGACCTGAGGCCGGGAGGCGGCTCCCAATGAGCGGGGTTCACGTCCGACGGGCGTGGACCCCGCTTCGCGTCAGCGTGCGGGGCGGTCGTCGCGCTCGCCGGGGTGCTCCAGCACGCCGTGCTCCTGATCGCCGGGCTGATGCCCGCCGGCCAGCTCGTGCTGCAACGCGGCAAGGTCGGTAGGCGGGCTGAAGTACTTCAACTCCCGGGCGATCCGCGCTTGCTTGGCCTTGGCTCGTCCGCGTCCCATAGCCTGCTCCCCGTGTCCGCGTGAAAGGCGGCGTCGCCGCCGCGAAGGTACGTTCGTGTCGGCCACGGTACATCGATACGGCCGCAGGTGCGAGACGGAACCATGACTGGGCGGCAGCGACATCGGGCGAGGTGACGCGGGGCACACCGCACGACGGCCGGCGCCGGGCGCCACCGGTGCCGGGTTCAGGCCCGGTAGGTCGCCCGGATCAGCTCGACCAGGTCGTCCAGGTGCGCGGGCGGGTCGCCCTTCCACCAGGCGAGCCACACCGGGATCGGCGGGGCGTCGCGGACCCGCCGGTAGGCCACCCCCGGCCGCGGGTTCTGGTTGGCGGTGGCCTCGGAGGTGATGCCGACGGCCTGCCCGGCGGCGATGAGGGTGAGCCACTCGTCGACGCCGCGGTCGGCACGTATGCCTTCCCGGCCGTCGGGCCGGCCGGCGTCGTGGCGGTGCGGCAGTTCGTCGCTGCCGCGGTCCTGCTGCCGGTGGCCCGGCCCGACCTGCGCCGCTTCACCTGGGCCCAGTGGTGGCCGGCGCTGCTGCTGGGGCTGGTCTTCGCCACGATGAACCTCAGCCTCTACACCGCCGTCGACCGCGTCGGGCTCGGCCTGGCCGTGACCCTGGAGTTCATCGGTCCCCTCGCCGTGGCGCTGGCCGGCTCGCGTACCGTGCTGGACCTCCTGTGCGCCGCCGCGGCTGGCGCCGGCGTCTACGTCCTGGTCCTGCCGGGGGCGAGCAGCGACTACCTCGGCGTCGGTCTCGGCCTGCTCGCCGCGCTCTGCTGGGCCTCGTACATCCTGCTCAACCGGCTGCTCGGCCGGCGACTGCCCGGACTGCAAGGACCCGCCGCGGCGACCGCCGTCGCGGCGGTGCTCAACCTGCCCGTCGCCGCGGTCCTGATCGCCCAGGGCCGGATGACGGCCGCCGGGATCGGCTACGCCGTCGCCGCCGGGCTGCTCAGCTCCGCCGTTCCCTACGCCGCGGACCTGATCGCGCTGCGCCGGGTGCCCGCCCGGTTCTTCGGCGCGGTCCAGAGCGTCCACCCGGTGCTGGCGGCCGTCGCCGGTCTGGTCCTCCTCGGGCAGGTCCTCGACCTCCACGAGTGGGCCGGCATCGGGGTCATTGTCGCCGCCAACACGGTCGCCGTCGCCGCGGCGCACCGCCCCCGCAGCCGGGAGGCGTTGCCCGAGGCCCGGGCGGTTGCGGCGGAACCGGTGGCCGGTGCCCTTCCGGCCGGGCCGTAGGCTGTGGTCATGCTTGCCGAGCTGCTGTCCGGATACCGTGCCGGCGACCCGGCCGAGGCCGGAGACGTCGCGCGGGTCGCCGAGCTGCTGCGGGCCGTCGACGACCCGTGGAGCCGCTCGATCCCGTTGCACGTCACGGGTTCGGCGCTGATCGTGCATCCGCCGACGGGGCGCGTGCTGCTGCGCTGGCACGAGCGGCAGCGGGCGTGGCTGCAGGTCGGCGGGCACGGCGACCCGGGGGAGACGGACCCGGTCGAGGTGGCCCTGCGGGAGGGCCGCGAGGAGACCGGCCTGCCCGACCTCGTGCCGTGGCCGGACGCCGCCATCGTGCACGTCGTCGTCGTTCCCGTGGCCGCGAAGGGCGACGAGCCGGCGCACGAGCACGCCGACGTGCGTGTCCTGCTCGCGACCGCCGATCCGGACGCCGCCCGCCCCGAGAAGCCGGACGCGCCGCTGCGCTGGCTCACCGTTCCCGAGGCGCTGGCCGCCACGACGGAGGCCAACCTGCGCGAGACGATCCACCGCGCGGCCGAGGTGATGGCCCGCCCCCACACGCGTTGATCATGCACTTGTGGTGCCTGGCAAACCCCGGACATCGCGGGAGTGTCGCGGCACCACAGGTGCGAGATCGGTGCAGAAGGGCCGATGTGGGAACCCGGGGCGCCGCAAGGCCGTCACAGTGACCGTGGACATGCTGAGGCGAATCGTCGTCGTCGTGGTGATCGGGCTGCTCGCGGTGCTGGCCGGGCCGGTGTCGCCGGCGTGCGCCTGTTCGTGTGCGATCGCGACGGAGCAGGAGTACCTGGACCGGGCCACCTTCGTGTTCGACGGCGACGTGCGCTCGATCGACCGGCTCGACTCGGCGCCCGGGGATTTCCCGCTGGCGGTGCGGCTCGTCGTGCGAGCCGTCCACAAGGGACAGGTGGTCGACCCCGGCGGGCACATCCTCGTGGGCGACCCCGACAACGAGGCGTCGTGCGGATACGCCTTCGAGACCGGCAGGCGCTACCGGGTCTACGTGCGCGAGCAGGGGCCGCGGTTCGTCACCAGCCTGTGCGCCGGCAACCGGGAGCTCGGCCCCGCCACGACCGACGACGCCGCGTGGTCGGCGGAGCCCGCGTCGCCGGTCGCCGGCACCCTGCCACGCGACGACCGGACGTCCGTGATCACGCTGATGCTGTTCGCGGTCGTGGCGGCCGGGACGGTCGCGGTGGTGATCGCCGTCCTGCGGCACCGCCGGCTGGCGCGGCCCGGCGGGACGGCGCGGGACAGGTAATTGGATCGCCGGCCGCGGTGTTTTTGGTAAGGTTCCTTATCGTGCCGCAGCCGATTTATGAGCATGAATCAGATGCCGCTTCCCTGACGGATCCGCGACAATCGCCGAAGAAGAGACGAAGACTTTTCGCGGACGTCACCCCGTTGCGGGAATCGCCGGAGTTCCGGCGGCTGTGGGCATCGCAGGCGTGTTCGGCCATCGGCACCCAGATGACCGCGGTCGCCCTCGCCGTGCAGCTCTACCAGCTGACCCACTCGTCGTTCGCGGTCGGCGCGCTGGGCCTCGCACTGGCCGTGCCGCTGCTGGTCGTCGGCCTGTTCGGCGGCACCGTCGCGGACAGTATGGACCGCCGCAAGATCGTGCTCGTCACGAGCTCCGGCCTTGTCGTGGTCGCCGTCGTCCTCGCCGCGCAGGCGGTGCTCGACCTGCGGCAAGTGTGGCTGCTGTACGTTCTCGCCGCGCTGCAGTCGACGCTGTTCGCGATCGAACTGCCGGCCAGTTCGTCGTTCCTGGCCCGGTTGCTGCCGCCCGAGCGCATCGCCGCGGCGACCGCGCTCGGGCAGGTGTCGTTCCAGGCGAGCCTCACCGCCGGGCCGCTGCTGGCCGGCCTCGTCATCGCCACGGCCGGCCTGGAGGCCGCCTACGCCGTCGACGCCGTGACGTTCTTCGCCGTGCTCTACGCGGTGCTCCGGCTGCGCGCGATGCGCCCGGAAGGCGCCGGGGTGTCGCCCGGCCTGCGCGCGATCACCGAGGGCCTGCGTTTCGTCCGGCACAACCCGCTGCTCGCCGCGGTGTTCCTCGTCGACCTCAACGCGATGGTGCTGGGCATGCCGCGCGCCCTGTTCCCGGCGCTCGCGGACACGCACTTCGACGGCGGCGCCGCGGTCACCGGCGTGCTCTACGCGGCGCCCGCGGTCGGCGGGCTGCTGGGTGCCATCTTCTCCGGGCCGCTCGGGCACGTCCACCGGCAGGGCCGGGCGATGCTGTTCAGCGTCACCGTCTGGGGCGCGGCCACGGCCTGCTTCGCGCTGACCGCCGACCTGGTCCTGGCCGTCGCGATCCTCGTCGTGGCCGGCGCCGCGGACGTGGTGACCGCGGTGTTCCGGGCCACGATCCTGCAGGTGAACACGCCGGACGAGTTGCGCGGCCGGCTCAACGGGCTGGACTTCGTGGTCGGCGAGGGCGGCCCGCGCCTCGGCGACGTGCGCGCCGGCTCGCTCGCCGCGATCACGTCCCCGGTCGTCAGCGCGCTGGGCGGCGGCCTGGCCTGCGTCGCGGGCGCCGCGCTCATCGCACTGTTCCTGCCGGCGGTGGCCCGCTACGACGACCGCAAGCGCCCGCCGCTGGTGGCCGGTGGCGGCACCGGTGCGCCACAGCCGCAACAGGCGGCGTCGGGCTGAGATCCGGGTTCGAATACAGCAGCACCGGGCGCAGCAACCCGTCGTGACGCTCCGATGTGGACATCGGCGCCGCCGCCGCGGTCTTCAGTGCGCGGCCTGTCGTGTGGTGACGGCGACGAGCACGACGCACGCGGCCGCGATCGCCGCGACCACGGCGGCCACGCCCAGCCACGGTGCCGCGAGCGGCAGCAGGAGCACGGCGGCGACGCAGGCCAGCACGGCGACGAGGCGGATGACCGGCTCCGCGACGATCGGCGCGTGCACCGTCCAGAGCAGGGTGAGGAACACTGCGGCGGGCGCGGCGACGGTGTAACAGACGCCGAGAGCCGATGCCGCCACGTGGTGCCCGGTCCACTCGACGGCGACCTCGAGGCCCGCACCCAACGCGGCGAGGGCCGCGAAGATGCCGAAGTGCCCGTACCCCCAGAGGTAGGAGTGACGGCGCCGGGCGCCGAGCCCTTCGCCGGCCGGCTGGAGGAAGTAGAGCCACCAGAGGGCGAACAGCAGGACGAGGCCGGCGGTCGCCACGGTGACGATTGAGCCGGTGAGGTGCCCGCCGTCGAGGGCCCCACCGACGGCGGTGGTCGCGGCGAACACGCTCTCGCCCAGCAGGATGATGGTGAACAGGCCGTACCGCTCGGCGATGTGGTGCGGATGCCAGTTCGTGGCTCCGGTCCGCTCGGCCCACCGCGGCACCGCCAGTTCCAGCACGACCAGGCCGGCGAAGACCGGCAGCTGAGTGGCCGGCGGCAGGGTTTCCGCCTCGGTGAGGACGAGCCGGAGCACCCAGCCCACCTGTGCGACGGCGATGCCGGTGGCGTATCGCCGTGCGGTGCGCCGGCTCCCCGGGTCCTCGGCGCCGGCCCGCAGCCATTGGGTGATGAGCCCCACCCGCATGACGAGGTAGCCGAGCGTGACCGCGCGATAGTCCTCCCGGGACGCTGCGGCCGGGACCCCGGCGGCCAGCACCAGGACACCGGCCATCTGGAGCATGGTGAGCAGCCGGTACGGGACGTCGTTGGTGTCGAACGCGGAGGCGAACCAGGTGAAGTTCATCCATGCCCACCAGATCGCGAAGAAGACCTGGAGGAACGCGACGAGCCCGGTCGACCCGTGCCCGCCGGCGACGCTATGTGCGAACTCCGCCGTGACGGCCGCGACCGCGACTACGAACGTGAGGTCGAACAGCAGTTCGAGCTGGCTGGAGACCCGATGCGGCTCGTCGACCGCCCTCGGTCGCATCCGGACCCGGATGCCGGTTCTTTCTGGCCGCACGCGCTGGCTCCCGTCGCTTTGTGGGTAGGTCGCCAGCTCAGACAGGACAGCGCCCCGGCGTGTGACAGGAATTTCCCGCGGGGCTGTCACAGCTCGGCGGGCTGTCCTGTCTGAGCTGGTGACCGGACGGCGAGGAGCGCCCCGGTCGGAACAGGAAGGGTCGTCATGAAGATCGTGGTAGTCGGTGGTACCGGTCTGATCGGGTCGAGGGTTGTGACGTGGCTCGGTGAACAGGGTCACGAGGCGGTGGTGGCGGCGCCGAGCCGCGGCGTCAACACCCTCACGGGTGAGGGCCTGGCCGAGGCCCTGGCCGGGGCCTCGGTGGTCGTCGACGTGGCCAACTCGCCGTCCTTCGAGCCCGCCGCGGTCCTGGAGTTCTTCGAGACCTCCACCCACAACCTGCTCGCCGCGGAGGAGGCCGCCGGGGTCGGCCACCACGTCGCGCTGTCGATCGTGGGCATCGACCGGACGCCGGACAACGGCTACTTCCGGGCGAAGATCGCCCAGGAGGCCCTCATCGAGAAGTCGTCGATCCCGTTCACCATCGTGCGGGCCACCCAGTTCTTCGAGTTCACCCGCGGCATCGCCGACGCGTCCGCCGAGGGCGACACCGTCCGCCTGCCGCACGCGTTCTACCAGCCCATCGCGGCGGAAGAGGTCGCCGCGGCCGTCACCAGGGCCGCGGTGGCCGCGCCGGCGAACGGCAGGGTCGAGGTGGCCGGGCCGGAGGCGGTCCGGATGGACGAGTTCGTCCGGGACGCGCTGGCCGGCTGGAACGACCCGCGGCAGGTCGTCGGGGACCCGCACGGCACGTACTTCGGCTCCGAGGTGGGGGAGCGGGCCCTGCTGCCGGGTGCCGGCGCGACCATCGGCCGGATCAGCTTCCGCGACTGGCTCGACCGGACCGCGGCGGGGGAGTCACGGTGAGCGTCCCGGCCGGCGAGCCGGACGACCTGCGCAGGCTCGAGGCGGACGTGCGGGCCGAGCTGTACCTGGCCGAGTCGCGCAACCCCGGGGAGTCGGTCCCCGCACCGGCCGACGAGCAGTACGAACTGCGCCTGCACAGCCTGCTCGACGCGGTGGTGGCGCTGGAGGGCGACGCCCAGCCGGACGGTCGCCCGGCGTAACCCGCGTCACCCCTGGCGGCCCGCCGGATGGTCCTGTCGCACCTTGCCCAGCGGGTAGGTTGGCTGGGTCGGTCGAGGACCACGGACCAGGGGCGGGCGTTGGCGGGCGAAGACGATCTCGAACAGGCCGCGGTGGTTTTCGGGGAGGTGCGGCCGCGCCTGTTCGGCATCGCCTACCGGATGCTCGGCAGCGCCACCGACGCCGAGGACCTGGTGCAGGACGTCTGGCTGCGCTGGCAGGCGTACGACCGGGACACGGTGACCAACCCGGCCGCGTTCCTGGCGACGACCACGACCCGGCTGGCGATCAACGCGGCGCAGTCCGCGCGGGCCCGCCGCGAGACGTATGTCGGGCCGTGGTTGCCCGAGCCGGTCGACACGAGCGCGGATCCGCATCTCGGCGCGGAGCGCGGCGAGGCGCTGGAGTTCGCGGTCCTGCTGCTGCTGGAGCGGCTGACGCCCAACGAGCGGGCCGCCTACGTGCTGCGGGAGGCGTTCGACTATCCGTACGGCCAGATCGCGGACATCCTCCAGGTGCGTGAACCCGCGGTCCGGCAGCTGGTGAGCCGGGCGCGCAAGCACGTGGTGGCCGGGCGGCGCACGCCAGTGTCCGGCGCCGAGCAGCGCAGGCTGCTCACGACGTTCGTCGCCGCGGCGCGCTCCGGCGACCTGGCCGAGCTGGAGAAGCTGTTCGCGGCGGATGTGACCAGCTACTCCGACGGCGGCGGCGTGGTGCGGGCCTCCCGCATCCCGGTGCACGGTGCCCTGACCGTGGCGCGCTACGTCCGGGCGTTCAAGGACCGCTTCTGGACCGGCGTCGACGTGGCCTGGTCGAGCGTGAACGGGCAGCCGTCCGCACTGCTCAGCCGCGACGGTGCCGTGTTCGCCGTGGTTGCCGTCGTCGCCTCGGCCGACGGCATCGACCAGGTGCTGTGGATGATGAACCCGGCCAAGCTGGGCGCGGCCGGTGCCGTGCCCAGCCGGTGAGCCGGGCTCATGCCCAGGTGTAGGTGACCACCGAGGCGCCCGAGCCGAACGTGCGGGTGCCGGCAACCGAGAGCGGAGCCGGGCGGAACGGCGCGTCGAACATCGGGATGCCCGAGCCCACCATCACCGGGTAGCGCTTCACCATCAGCTCGTCGATCTCCGGCAGCAGCTGACCGGCCAGGGACCCGCCGCCGCACAGCCAGATGTCCTTGCCCGGCTGCTGTTTCAGGCGTTGGACGAACCCGACCGGGTCGTCCGTGACGATCTCGACCTCGGGGTCGGTGGCGGCCAGGGTGCGGGAGAAGACGTACTGCCGCAGATGCGCGTAGGGACTCGTGATGCCCTCCTTGAGCGCCGGCTCGTAGGTGCCGCGGCCCATGAGGACGGTGTCGAAGCGCAGGTTCGGCGCGTCGGCCAGCCCGGCCTGGGCGCGGAACGCCGTCGGCACCGTCTCCGGCTGTTCGGCGTTCATCGCGGCCAGCAGGTCGGAGTGCATCGGGAAGAAGTCGAACTCCCCGCGGGGGCCGGCGATGAAACCGTCGACGGTGGCGGCGACGTAGTAGACCAGCTTTCGCATGACAACTCCTAATGAAGTACTTCATCCGTAGTGGTTTGAACGTAGTACTCTGTCTGTAGTGGTGTCAACCCCAGAGACTGCGAGGAACCATGCGCCAGAACCCGGCCCGCCGCACCGCACTCCTCGACGCCGCGATCGAGGTCCTCGCCCGCGACGGATCGCGCGGACTGACGTTCCGGGCCGTCGACGCGGAGGCCGCGGTGCCCACCGGCACCACGTCGAACTACTTCACCAGCCGCGACGACCTGATCAACCAGGCGGCACACCGCACGCGCGAGCGCCTCACCCCGGACGAGGCGGCCACGGCGGTCACGATGCAGGCGCCGCCCGGCCGCGACCTCGTGACGCGGCTGCTGCACGAGCTGCTCGAGCGCATGCGCCGCGACCGCAGCGGCTATCTCGCCATGCTCGAGCTGCGCCTGGAGGCGACCCGTCGCCCCGACCTGCGCGCCGTGCTGACCGACGTGTTCAGCGCGAACGTCCAGGAGGGCATCGACTTCCACCTCGGCGCGGGACTCCCCGGCGACCGGACCGCCGTGGTGCTGCTGTATCTCGCGATGACCGGACTGCTGGTCGACGACCTCACGGTGCCCGACGTCCTGGCGTCGTTCCCGCCCGAGCGGCTCGTCACCGAGATGGTCGAGCGGATCCTTCCGCCCGCCGGTTAACCGTCGCGCCCCGAGCCGTAGGGGCGGGTGATGATCTCGAGGTTGTGGCCGTCGGGGTCGGACCAGTAGAGGCCGCGCCCGCCGTCGTTGCGGTTGATGCGGCCCGGCTCCGAGTGGAACGGATCCGCCCAGTAGTCCAGCCCGCGCTCGGTGATCCGGTCGTGGATCTGGTCGAACTCCTCTTCGGTGACCAGAAACGCGTAGTGCTGCCCGGCGATCGGGCCGGGGTCGGTGAGGACGTCGAGCGAGACGCCGTTGGCCAGCTGGACGACCAGGAACGGGCCGTAGCGGGCCGGCTGCGGCAGGCCGAGCAGGTCGGCCAGGAACGCGGCGGTGCGCGGCCCATCGCTGGCGTGGACGATGGTGTGATTGAGCTGCACCGGCATACCGTCTTCCTACCCACCCGGCGGCATTCTCACGACCTCGGGGCGCGGCCGAGCAGATGGACCAGCCGGCGCTCGCGGCGCAGCACGGTCGCCTCGTCGGAGGTGCCGAGGAACAACAGCCGCGCCGTCAGGAACAACAGCGTCTCCGGCGTCGGGTTGGAGCGGGCGTCCGAGCCCGGTGCGAGGATCGGCTGCAGGCAGCGGTCCGGCAGTCCGAGCACCTTTTTCGCCAGGAATCTCACCCGGGGCAGGTGGCGGCGGTGGCAGACCAGGCCGAGCGGCGTGCCCGGGGTGAACTCGTGGCCGTCCAGCAGGCCCTCGCCGCGGGTCAGCAGCAGGTTTTCGAGTGTGCTGCGCGACTCGGACTCGGCGATCAGCTCGACGCGGTCACCCAGTGGCGTGCCGTCGACGGCCGCGCCGGCCGCCCGCCGGAGCATCAGGTCGGCCTCACGGCTGCCGGGCGGGGGAGCGGCCTGGCCGGCAGCCGCCTCCGCCCATCCGCCGCTGAAGACGATCCGGCCGGGGCGGCCCTTCGCCGCCGCGCCGGCGAAGACCTCGCGGTTGGCCAGGACATGGCCGACGGCGGCGTCCACGCGGGCGGCGCTCTCCGGGGAGAGCCGGTAGCCGCTGCCGTCGTTCTCGGAGCCGCGGCTGGGGACCAGCAGGACGGTCGCGACGGGATCTGACACTCGAAGTCCTCCGCTTCACTCCGGACCGCTCATGCTGTCATCCGGCGGGCCAGGACCAGTCGCGGGCGGGTCAGCAGCGCGGTCGCAGCCACCGCGAGCATCGGCGTGACGAGCATGGTGAGGACCAGCGGCAGCCACGGTACCTGCCACTCCAGATCCCTGCGGAACGCCACCATGCCCGCGGCGGGTGCGATGCCGCCGGCCACCCCGAGCAGCGCCCCGATGCTGACGATCAGGCCGGCCTGGGCCGCCGCGATCCGCCGCCGCAGCCGCGGCTCGGCGCCCACCGCGGCCAGGGTCGCCAGGTCGTCGCGCATCTCCGAGGTGGCCAGCCCGACGGCGACCGCGGTCGCGGCGAGCGTGACGACGGCGCTGATCGCGGCCAGGACGAGGTACATGGCGCCGTAGTCGCGGCCGCCGACGACCGGCTTCGCGCCGATCACGACCGGTGCCGGTGCGGCGACGGGCGGGTCCGTCTCCACCTGTGCGGCCAGCACCAGGGAGTTGACGGCGGCGATCTCGGCCGCCGTCGGCGCACGCGTGACGTCGACGACGACGCCACCGGGACCGGTCGCCAGGCCGTGCCGGGCCGCGGTCTCCCCGGACACCACCACACCCGGCAGGTCGGTGTAGTAGTCCGGTGCCGGCACCAGAGTGGCCGGCAGCCGCACGCCCTCGCCGATCGTGAGCATTCCGTCGGTGATCAGCGACGGGTAGAACACGACCGCGCCGCCGTCGCGCAGCGCCGCCAGGGCCGCCGGCGGTGCCTCCGCCCCGGTGACCGCTTGGATCACCGCGTCGCCGCCGACCGCCACGACCTGGGACGGGATCGCCGGCACGCCGGTCCTGCCGTAGTCCGGCTCCGGCTGGTCCGCCTGTCGTGCGGGATCGGCGACCACCGTGAGCGGCACGGCGGCCCGGGTGGGCAGCGCCCGCTCGATCTCGTGCAGCCGCTCGGGGGTCAGCCGCGCGGCGACCTGTGCGGGCAGCAGGACCTGCCCGTCGCGGGCGTTGGGCTGCAGCATCATGCTGCCGGTGCTGTCCGCGGCGGTGTAGAGCATCAGGGCCATGCTGCCGGCCACCGCCGTGCAGACGGCCGCGGCCGAGGCGGCGGTGCGGAGCCGGTGCCGGGCGGCGTGCCGCGCCGCCAGCCGGACGGCGAGGGGGAGCCGCCGTGCGAGCCGGCCGGCGGCGGTGACCAGCACCGGTGCGAACGCCGTGACGCCCAGCAGGATCGTGACCGTGCCCGCCGCCACCGTGACGATGCTGCCGGTCGGCCCGGCGGCCACCACGGCGGCGGCCGCGCCACCCGCCGCCGCCAGCATTCCGCCCACCAGCCAGCGCAGGTTGCTCGCCCGCGACGCGGTCTCCCGCCCGGCGAGCGCCGCCCGCGGGGTGAGCCGGGCCGCGGCGCGCGCCGGGCCGAGCGCGGCGAGCAGCCCGACGGCGACCGCGAACAGCGCGATCCCGGCCAGCGCGGCCACCGGTACGGCTCCGTCGGACAACGGATGGTCGGCGACCCGTTCGACCGTGTCGCGGCCGGCCAGGTACGTCAGCGCGCCGAGCCCCACGCCGCAGACCCCGGCGAACGCGCCGAGGAGCAACCCGTCGGCGAGCACCATCCGGGCCACCTGCGTCCGGCCGGCGCCGGCCGCGGCCACCATCGCCAGTTCGCGGCGCCGGCGGCGGGCGCCGATCGCGAACGCCGCGCCGGCGAGCAGGGCCACCTGCGTGCCGGCGAACCCGACGACGAGCACGAAGGCCGCCGTGCGGGTCGCGAGCTCCGCCGCGCCCGGGCGGAGGTCCCCGCGGAACGCCGTGCTGAACGCCGAGACGCACGTTTCGCCGTTGTCTCCGGCGGGCTGACAGACCATGTGCTCGGACGGGTCCGGTGGCGTCCAGCCCGCACCCGGCGGCAGCTTCGCCAGGATGTGCGGAGCGTCCCCGCTGAGCGGCTGGTCGGCCGGGGTGAGCACAAGCGGGATGCTCAGCTCGCGGGCGGCGTCGACGATGCCGACCACGGTGCGCTCGGTGAGCGGCACGCCGACGGCGAGCCGGTCGCCGAGCCGGATCCCGTGTGCCGCGGCGAGCCTGCCCGAGACGGCCACCTCTCCCGGGCCGCGTGGCGCCCGGCCGGCGCGGACGGCGAACATGCCCCGTGTCAGGTCGTCGTCCACGTCGGCCGCCGTGTAGGCCCGCAGGCTGTACGTGCCGCCCGCACGTACCACCGTCCGGCCGTAGGTAACCGGTACCGTTCGGCTGCCGGCGGGCAGGGTCGCGAGGGCGGCGTCCGGTTTTGTGCCCGTGATCTCGTAGTCGGCCTGGCCCAGCCGCCAGGTCGCCTCGGCGTCGGCCGACGTGTACGTGCCGGCGTAGGACAGCGCGAGCACCGTCCCGGCGTACACCGGCAGGGCCAGCATCAGCACGATGAGCGCGGTTCGCGCCTTGCCGCGCCGCGCCGCCCGCCGGGCCATGCGCACCGCGACCCGCCACGAGCCCGCGTATTCCCGGATGCTCACGAGCCCAACAGCTCCTCGGCCCGGTCCCGCCCGCCGGTCGAGTCGACCAGCCGTCCGTCACGCAGGAACACGATTCGGTCGGCCCAGCCGGCGAACCGGGCCTCGTGGGTGACGAGCACCCCGGCCGCGCCCCGGTCCACCCGTGCGCGGATCAGGTCGAGGACCGCCTGCCCGGTCGCCGAGTCGAGCGCCCCCGTCGGCTCGTCGGCGAGCAGCAGCCGGCGCTGCCCGATCAGCGCCCGGGCGACCGCCACCCGTTGCTGCTGGCCGCCGGAGAGCTGGTCCGGGAACCGGTCCGCCTCGGCGGCGAGCCCGACCTCGGCCAGCGCTTCCAGCGCCTCGGCCCGCGCCGCCCGGGCCGGGCGGCCGGCCAGCTCCCGGGGCAGGGCCACGTTCTCGGCGGCGGTCAGCCCGGAGACCAGGTTGAAGTCCTGGAAGACGTAGCCGATCCGGTCGCGCCGCAGCCGGGCCAGCGCCGCCGGCGACAGCGCCCGCAGCGCGGTGCCCTCGACCCGGACCTCGCCGGTGGTGGGGGAGTCGAGGCCACCGGCGATCGCGAGCAGGGTGGACTTGCCCGAGCCGGACGGCCCCATCACGGCGACCAGTTCGCCCGCGGCCACCTCGAGGGTCAGCTCCTCCAGCGCCTGTACGGTCAGTTCGCCGGACCGGTAGGTGCGGCCTACGCCGGCGAAGCTCAGCACCGGTGCCCCGGTCATCGCCCGCTCCGCTCGGCCGCGCGCCGCGGCGCCGGCTTGGCCGCCTTGCGCCTCCGGGCCGGCGGGGCGAGACGTCCGCCGCGGCGCAGGACCGTCGCCTCGACGTGGTCCAGCCAGCGCACCTCGCCCTCCAGCGCGAAGACCACGCTGTCGAGCAGCAGCACGCCGGCCACGTCGTCGGCGGCGTCGGCGTCACGGCGCAGCGTGGTGTAGTCGCGCATCATCCGCAACGACTCCGTGCGCTGCCGCTGCACCACCGCGGCGACGTCGATCCCCGGCGTGGTGGCTGCCATCAGCAGCTTGATGGCCAGCTCGCTGCGAGGCCGGTCGGTGTCCGTCACCGGCGCGCTGAACCAGCCGTCCAGCGCCGTCCGGCCCGCCTCGGTGATGGCGTAGACGGCCCGCCCCTCGGCGTTGGTCCCCTCGGCGGCGACCAGCCCGTCACGCTCCAGCCGTTCCAGGGTCGTGTAAACCTGGCCGACGTTGATCGGCCAGGTGCCGCCGGTGCGCTCCTCGAACTCGGTGCGCAGCTGGTAGCCGTACCTGGGCCCGTCGGCGAACAGCGCCAGCAGGGCGAACTTCACGCTCATGTTGATGACCTTACTCAGTAAGTAGTTACCGAGTAAGTAGTATGTGCACCTGTGCGGCCGCCGTCAATACCCGTCGTCAGCCTGCGGCGGGGACTCGGCCGGGAGCTGTGGGCCCCTGCCCGGGACGTCAGGCGGCAGACGCCGGCCAGCCGTCGAGGTTGGGGTCCTTGGGCAGCGGCTCGACGGCCGCTGTGACGGTGCTCGCATAGGTGCCCGTGGGGCACGGCGCGACGCGCCCGCACGCCGGGCAGATCCCGTCCGGGCCGGGCTGATGTCGGCTGAGTACCTCGGCTGCGGTGTCGGCGAGAACGCTGCCGGCGCGAACTGTGTACACAAATGCTCCTTGATCAAATCCGGGTGTCGGGCGCTGTCATTCCCCGCGCCGGGTGTCGAAAACATGGCGGGCAGGGGTGCCACCCGGTCGGGTTTCGCCGGCGATATTGCGCGATCGTTGATCAGGCAACATCGGACAGATGCGACAAAGGAGCGCGGCACAGTGGCGGCGGACGGCAGTACCAGGGCGGTGGTGATCGTGATCGGCCTGGAGGGATACGCGCTGCGCACCGCGGTGCGCTCGGCCAACCTCACGCGGGGCAAGCGGTCCTGGTGGCAGTTCATCCGGCACGCGAAGGCGCCCGAGCTGCCGACGATCCTGCTCGAGGACGCCGGTGCGGTCACCGGTCTGGTCACGGCCCTGATCGGCGTCGGGCTGACCGCGCTGACCGGCAACGCGGTGTTCGACGGCATCGGCACGTTCGTCATCGGCCCGCCGCACGCGGTGGCGGCCGGGCCGGCGTGACCCGTGGACGCAGGAGGGCGGGTTCGCCCTCCTGCGTCCCGCAGGCCCTACGCTTCCTGGTCCGACCCGCCGCCGAGACCGCGCTCGACGGCCGCGATGATCTGCGGGCGCAGCTCCTCGGGCCGGATGATGGCGTCCACGGAGCCGACCTCGACCGCGCGCTGGATGCTGTGCACGCCGTCGAACTCGGCGGCCACCTCCCCCAGCTTCTCCGCCCGGACCGTGGCTCGGACGTCGATGAGCCGCGCGACGAGCGCCGCCCGCTCCGCGCCGGTCGCCGCGGCGACGCGCGCCTCCAGTTCGGACACCCGCGGATCCTTCGCCGTGCGCGCGTTGACGTCGCCGGCGAACACCACGGCCGCCGCGGGTGCCCCGCCGATGACGGACGCGAACGAGCCCTCCACGGCGAGCACGGTCATGTTCGGGTTGAGCGCCTTGGAGAACACCACGAACGCACCGCCGTGGTACCGCGAGATCACGCAGAACACGATCGTGCCCTTGAAGTTCACGATCGCCCGGCCGATCTCCGCACCGTACTCCAGCTGCAACCGCCGCATCGACTCCGGCGAGCCGTCGAACCCGGACAGGTTCGCCAGCACGACCAGCGGCCGGTTCCCGCTGGCCGCGTTGATCGCCCGCGCGGCCTTCTTGGACGAGCGCGGGAACAGGGTGCCCGCGGTGTAGGTGTCCGGGCCGTCGGTGGGCGGGAACCCGCGCCGCGGCACCGACCGGGACTCGATGCCGAGCAGGCACACCGGGATGCCGCCGAGGTGCACGTCCTGCACGACCGCGGTCTCGGCGTCGGCCATGCCCGCCCAGCGCTCCAGGACCACGTGATCCTGGTCGGCCAGGGCCCGCATCAGCGTGCGGATGTCGAACGCCTTCTTGCGGTCGGGGTTGCTCTCCCGGGAGAAGATCTGGCCGACGGTCGTGAAGTCGCTGTCCGGCACCGCATGCGGGTAGCCGGAGACGTCACGGTCGACCGGGTCGGACGTGACCGCCCGGCGCGGGTGGGTCTCGCCGGGCGCGATGTACGTGTGGTCGTAGTACGTCATCAGCAGGTTGCGCGCGGCCTGCAGGTCCGGCGCCCAGTACTGGGCCTGGCCGTTGGGGCCCATCACCCGGTCGTAGCCGCCGATGCCGAAGTTGTCCTCGGCCGACACCCCGCCGGAGAAGTCCAGCGACTGCTTGCCGGTGAGCACCATCGCCGAGTCCGGGGTCATCACCAGGATGCCCTTGGTGTGCATGAGCATCGTGGCCTCGGCGTTCCAGTACGGCTGGGCGCCCACGGTGATCCCGGCGACGACGATGTTGATCTCGCCGCCGTGCTGGGTGAACTCGACGATCCGCTTGAGCGCGGCGGCGACCCAGTCCATGTTCTCGGTGCCCGAGTCCATCGAGATCCGCGCACCCGCCGACAGCGCGAACCAGTCGACCGGCACGTGCATCCGCTCGGCCAGGTCGAGCGCGGCGATCACCCGAGCGCACTCCGGCTCGGACAGCGCACCCAGCGCCTTGGTCGGGTCGCCGAGCAGCACCACCCGTGTGACGCCTTCGGGGTACCGCTCGGTCGGCGTGCTGATCACACCGGCGACGATGCCCGCCTTGTTCTGTCCCTTCGGCCGCTCGACCGGGGCCAGCTCGCCGGTGTCGTCCAGGTCGTACTCGGTGAAGCTGCCGAGGGGGCCGGCCAGCATCTCGGTCAGCTCGTACGGGTACGTCGTGCCGCGCCGCCGCGCCGAGAGCACCTTCTGCCGGTAGTCGTCGAGCGGCTGGATCGGCTCGGCCGTCGGCTCCGCGACCGACACCTGCATGCCGGCGTCGTAGGAGACCTTGACCGCGATGTCGGCCAGCTCGCCGGTGGCCGCGTCACGCTGGCGGCCGAGGAACAGGACCTCCTCCAGGCCCGCGCCGGCGGTGAGCGGCAGCAGGCGCTGCGCGACGGTGTTCAGCTCCTCGATGGTCAGCTCGCTCGGCGGCCAGACGTAGATCGTGATCCGGTTGGTGTCGAACCGCTTCCTCGTGGCTCGCTGCGCCTGGACCTTGCGGATCGCGTCGAGACACGCGTCCAGCGCGCCCTCGACCGCGGGCAGCGCGAGGATCCGGCCGTCGACGTCGCGCAGCGGGGTCAGGTCGCGGACCTGGGCCATCGCCGCCAGCCGCTCGTCGGCCGGGTTGTCCGGGGCGACGCAGTGGAAGACGTAGACCTCCTCGTCCGCGGACGGCAGCCGGGTCAGGTCGAAGTTCCGCAGCCGCGGCAGTTGCAGGCGCCGGGCGATCAGCGGGTGCAGCCCGCGGATGACCCGGTCCTCACCCAGGCCCGGACGGAAGGTGAAGTGGTGGTGCATCGCCGTGCCGTTGTGCCCGGCCACCGACATCGTCACCCGCTGGAGCACGTCCAGCAGCCCGGCGCGCTCGAGGATCTCCCGCAGGGTCGTGGCCATCACGTCCACGTCGGACTCGTCGGCCCAGGTCAGGTACACGTCGGCGACGGAGTTCGAGTTGGACAGCCCGGCGACCTTCTCCAGGATCGCGGGCAGCTCGCCGAAGTCCGTGGCCGCCGCGATCAGCCGGAAGCGCTCGCCGTCGCGGTCGTACTCCGCGGTGAAGAACGAATGCCCCGCGACCTCGACGACTTGCGCGTCGATCGCGCCGCGGTTGCCGTAGTAGCGGCGGCTGAGCACCTCGAGCAACGGGCCGTGGTCGACGCCCGGCTTGCCGATGCGCTGGCCGAGCAGCCGGACCAGGGGCTCGGGCGAGGCGACCATCTTCGCGATCCGCTCGGCGCGGTCGGGCGCGTCGGGGTTCTCGTCGAGGTGACGGAGGTGGCCGCGGACGCCCGCGTAGACCTCGGCGCGCTTGCGGCGCAGCATCGGCTGGGCGGCCCAGCGGAACACGACGCTGCGGGCCAGGTCACCGACCGCCGGGAACCGGAGCTGGGTGGCGAAGATCAGGTGTTCCAGCGCCTGGCCGACCAGCTCGCGCAGCTCGTCGGCGGGCAGCGGCTCGGTCAGCCACTGCTGCAGGAAGGCGACGACCACCGAGACGTCGGCCGAAGCCCGCTGCTGCGCGAGGAAGATCCGGAACACCGCCTCTTCCAGCGCGGGCGTGCGCTCGACGTCGTGGACGCCGTAGTGGGCGAGCACCCGGGCGAGCCGGCTGCGGAAGGTGTCCGACAGCCCGGCCCGCTCGACGTCGAGGCTCTGCAGGTAGGTGTGGAAGTACTCGCGCGGGCTGTGGACCCGGGTGTCGGCCCGGGCCTCCTCACCGGCCGGCCGGTTGCGGCTGAGCTCCGACAGGTCGGCGAACACCCGCAGCAGCTCGACCTCCTCCTCGAGCGGGCGGTGGCTGAGCTGGGCCCGCGCGGCCAGGTAGCTGGACAGCGCCCGGCGCTCGTCGCGGGGGTCGAGGTCGTAGCCGAGCAGCAGGCTGCGCAGGTCGGCGATGCCGCGCGCGACCCGGGCCTCGGCGGACAGGCCGGTCGGCTCGGGCGGCAGCTCCAGGTCGACGGTCGCGGTTTCGGCAGCGGCCGGCCCGGCGCCGCCCGCGGCCTCGTCACTGATCGGTTCCAGGCGCAGCAGCGGCGCGCCGGTCTCCACCTGGCTGCCGACGGAGATCAGGCATTCCCGCACCTTCGCCTTGAACGGCGCGCGCAGCACGGTCTCCATCTTCATGCTCTCCAGGACGAGCACGGGCGCGCCCGCCTCGACCTCGTCCCCCACCGCGAGCGGGGTCGCGACGACCAGCGCGGGCGCGGGGGAGCGCAGCACACCGCCCTCGTCACGGCTGACGCGGTGCGTGATGCCGTCCACCTCGACGAGGTGCGTGGGTCCGTGCGTGTCGGTGACCAGCCGGAAACGCCGGCCGTTGACCAGGATCCGGCCGGTGTGCTCGTCGAACCGTTCGAGCTCGGCGTCCACGGTGGAGGAGTCCCCGATGCCGACGCGGAACCGGTGCGGCCCGGTCTGCGCGACGGTCACCCGGTAGCTCGCCCCGCGGAGCTTGAGGTCGATCGGCCGGCCGCTCTTGTGCTGGACCTGCGGGCGACCGCCGTGCGCGGTGGACAGCAGCCGCTGCTGTTCGACGAGCGCCTCGTCCTCGTAGCCCTCGATCGCGGCCGCGGCCAGCGCGATGCCGGAGTGTTTGGTGGACACCAGGCGGCCCTGCGCGCGGACCCGGTCGATCCAGCCGGTGTCCGCGCTCGCGTCGATCACCTCGGGCTGGTCGAGCAGGTCGAGCAGGAAGCTCTTGTTGGTGGCGCCGCCCTCGATGATCACCGTGGTCTCGGCGACCGCGCGGCGCAGCCGGCCGAGCGCCTCGTCGCGGGTGCGGCCGTAGGCGATGATCTTGGCGATCATCGAGTCGAAGTCGGCCGGGATCACGTCGCCCTCGCTGACCCCGGTGTCGACCCGGATGCCGGGCCCGCTGGGCAGCGCCAGCCGGACGATCCGGCCGGGCGACGGCGCGAAGTCGCGGTCGGGGTCCTCGGCGTTGAGCCTGGCCTCGACGGCATGTCCGGCCTCGGCCGGGATCCGCTCGCCGAGCCGGCCGCCGGCGGCCACGTGGATCTGCGCCTTGACCAGGTCGAAGTCGGTGGTGGCCTCGGTGATCGGGTGCTCGACCTGCAGCCGGGTGTTGACCTCGAGGAAGGCGAACAACTGCTCGCCGGGGTGGTAGAGGAACTCGACGGTGCCCGCGCCGCGGTAGTCCACGGCCAGCGCGAGCCGCTCGGCCGCCGACTTCAGCTCGCGGGCCTGCTCGGGGGCGAGCACGGGGGAGGAGGACTCCTCGATGACCTTCTGGTTGCGCCGCTGCACCGAGCAGTCCCGGACACCCAGCGCCCACGCGGTGCCCTGACCGTCGGCGATCACCTGCACCTCGACGTGCCGCGCGCCGGTGACGAGGCGCTCCAGGAACACCACGCCGCTGCCGAACGCGCGCGCGGCCTCCAGGCTCGTGCGCTCGTAGGCGTCGGCGAGCTCGTCGTCGCTGCGGACGACCCGGATGCCCCGGCCGCCACCGCCCGCGGTCGCCTTGAGCATCAGCGGGTAGCCGATCTCGGCCGCCGCGCGCTTGGCCGCGTCGAGGCTCTCCACCGCGCCGCGGCTCCACGGCGCCACCGGGACGCCGACCTCCTCGGCGATCAGCTTCGCGCCGATCTTGTCGCCGAGCTTGCGCATCGCGTCGGCGCTCGGGCCGATGAACGTGACATCGATCTTCTCGCAGAGCTCGGCGAAGGCCGGATCCTCGGCGACGAAGCCCCAGCCCACCCACGCCGCGTCCGCACGCGTCTCGACCAGCGCGCGCTCGAGGACGACGTGGTCCAGGTACGGGCGGGCCGATGCGGGCCCGAGGCAGTAGCTGTCGTCGGCTTCGCGGACGAAGGTGGCGGTGCGCTCGGCGTCGGTGTAGAGGGCGATGGTCTCGATCGGCGCGGCCCCGGCCTCGGCGTTGAACTCGCGGACGGCATGGATCAGCCGCATGGCGGCTTCTCCCCGGTTGACGATGGCGATGCGGCTGAACACCGAGTAAGCCTCTCAAAGGTTGGGTCACGATAAAAAACCGGGACTCCCGCGGGCCAGGGGTCACCGTCCACAACCTTCGCTGCTACCGGCCGGTAGCGAAACCGTAGGACCGCTCACCCGAGGCGGGTGAAATTGTGGATGCCACCGATTTCCGACATGTCGACATGCCTGCCGTGGCCCGCGTCGCGGCGGCGAGCTCGGGCCGCACGCCCTACTAGGCGACACCTAATAGGTCCGCTATTATGTGTCGCATGATAGCGGGTTCCACTGACGGTGATCGACAGACGCAGCTGCTGCGCGGCGCCCTCGACATGTGCCTGCTCGCGCTGCTCGCCAAAGAGGCGGCGCACGGCTACGAGCTGGTCCGCCGGGTCGAGGCGGCCGGCTTCGACGGTGTCGGTTACGGCACCGTCTATCCGCTGCTGACCCGCATGCGCCGACTGGGCCTCGTCGCCGACGAGCTGCAGGCCAGCCCCACTGGACCGCCCCGCAAGGTCTATGCGCTCACCGGGGCTGGCCGTGCCCGGCTGCACGCCTGGCAGCAGCAGTGGACCCAGTTCACCGACACCGTCAACGCCGTCCTGACCGGCACCACCCCTGACGCCGCATCCGACACCGCGAGGAGCTGACCGTGGACACCATCGACGACGCCGTCACGATCGCCGACCATGAGTGGCGCGCCTGCGGCGTCCGCCGCTCGGACCGGGCGGCGCTCGCCGCCGACCTGCGCCTCGACCTGGAGTCGGCGGCCGCCGACGGCGTCACGCCCCGGCAGCTCATCGGCGACGACCTGCGCGGCTTCGCCCGGCGGCTGGCGGACGAGGCGGGAGTGCGGCGCGTGCCGCACGGGTACGGCCGCGTGATCCGCACCGCCCTGACCGGCGCGGTGCTCGGCGGGTGCGCCGGCGCGGTCGTGCTCATGCTCATCTATCCGCTCATGGTGCGACTGGTCGACCTGCCGCGCGGGTTCCGGGTGCCGATCCTGCTGGCGGTGTTGCTGTACTACGGCACCGCGGCAGGCCTCGCGGCCGGCGGCGCGGTCGTCGCCGTGCGGATGCGGCTGCGGGACCTGCCCGGCGTCCGCCGGACGGCGAACGCCATGCTCGTGCTGGTGCCCCTGGCCGGCGTGGTCGTCACCCCGGTCGTCATGGGGTTCGCCCGGTCCACCGGTTACAGCACGGCCCCGCTGATCGTGGCGGTCGAGGCGGGCCTGGTTGTCGCGGCGGTGGCGGGTGCGGTCGCCCTGGCCAGGAAGTGGTCCCTGCGCGGCCACGACGGCCGCCGGGCGCCCGCCGCCGTGTGACGCCTGCCGACCCTGGAGGCGTGCGCCGCCCCGTTGAACCGTATGGCCCGACCCGGTGTACGTGGAGTTGATCAACCTGGCCTTCCGCTCTTGACCAAACTCCCAGGAAGCGTGGTTATGTTGAGGCCATGCGCCCAGCCGGGGAAGCCGACACTGGCATCCCTCAGCCACCGGGCCGGTCGGCCGTGACCGCTCCCGATCCGGTGGTCGAGGAGGGTCCGCCGTCGCCGGCCGCCCCGCGGCGGCGGCGCGCCGTGGTGGTCGGTGCGGTGGTGGCGCTGGTCGTCCTCACCGCCGTCGTCGCGTTCCGCATGGGATCGAGCGGCTCCGACGTCGCCACCCGGCCGTCGCCGTCGGCGTCACCCAGCGCGTCCGGGCCACCGACGCCCGCCCAGATCTACACGGCCGTCGCGCCGTCGGTCGTCACGATCCAGGCCCTCGAGGGTGACGCGACCGTCGGTCTGGGCACCGGGGTGGTCGCCAGCGCCACAGGGGTCATCCTGACCGCGTTCCACGTCGTGCAGGGCGCCGGCAGCCTCCGCGTGATCTTCGCGGACGGCACGAAGGCAACGGCCGAGGTCGTCGCCCAGGACCCGGCCGTCGACATCGCCGCGCTCGCCCCCGCCGATCTGCCCGAGGTGCTGGTCCCGGCCGTCCTCGGCAACTCCGACCGGCTCGCCGTCGGCAATCCCGTGCTTGCGATCGGCAACCAGCTCGGCCTGACCAGCACCATGACGATGGGCGTCGTGTCCGGGCTGCACCGCGCCGCCCGCAACGAGGACGGCAGTGAGCTGAGCGGGCTGATCCAGTTCGACGCCGCGGTCAACCCCGGCAGCTCCGGCGGGCCGCTGGTCAACGCCAAGGGCGAGACGATCGGCATCGTCGTGGCGCTGCTCAACCCGACCTCCGCCGGCACCTTCGTCGGTGTCGGCTTCGCCGTCCCCATCGGCGCGGCCCTCGCCGCGGGCGGCGGTGACGAAGCACCTCAGCAGTGACGACGACCCGTAAGGACGATCGCATGGACGTATCCGGCAACGGCCACCCGGCTCCGACGAGCGCCGTCGAGCAGGTGCTGTACGAGGTCAAGAAGACCATCGTGGGACAGGACGCACTGCTCGAGCGGCTCATGGTGGCCCTGCTGTCCCGCGGGCACATCCTCGTCGAAGGCGTGCCGGGCCTGGCCAAGACCCTGGCCGTCAAGGCGCTCGCGGCCGCGATCGGCGGGCAGTTCCACCGCGTGCAGTTCACGCCCGACCTGGTCCCGGCCGACATCGTCGGCACCCGGGTCTACCACCAGGCCAGCGGCGAGTTCCAGGTCTCCCTCGGGCCGGTGTTCACCAACCTGCTCCTCGCCGACGAGATCAACCGGGCCCCGGCGAAGGTCCAGAGCGCGTTGCTGGAGACCATGCAGGAGCAGCAGGTGACCATCGGCCGGGAGACCCACCACATCCCCCGGCCGTTCCTCGTGATGGCGACGCAGAACCCGATCGAGTCCGAGGGGACGTATCCGCTGCCCGAGGCCCAGGTGGACCGCTTCATGATGAAGGTCCTCGTCGGCTATCCCAGCCCCACCGAGGAGTTCGTGATCGTCGAGCGGGCCATCGCCCCGGCGCCGGTCACCCAGGCCATCGTCGACCCCGAGCGGCTCATCCGGATGCAGGCGCAGGTCGAGCAGGTCTACGTGGACCCGTCGCTGATCGAATACTCGGTCCGCCTGGCCAACGCGACCCGCAACCCCGCCGAGGTCGGCCTCGGCGACCTCGCCAGATACGTCAGCTTCGGCGCGAGTCCCCGCGCCTCGATCAACCTCGTCCTCGCCGGCCGCGCGCTCGCCTTCCTGCGGGGCCGCGACTACGTCATCGCACCCGATCTCGCCGAGCTCGCCCACGACGTGCTGCGGCACCGGCTGGTGCTGTCCTACGAGGCGCTCTCCGACGAGGTCACCGCCGACATGCTGCTGACCCAGGTGCTGGCGGCGGTGCCGGCGCCGGTCCCGACCGGGACACGCTGAGCCGTGGCGAGCGCGCCCGACCGCCTGCTGCGGCGCCTGGAATGGCAGGTCCTGCGCCGTCTCGACGGGCGGCTCCAGGGGTCGTACCGCACCGTCTTCCGCGGCGCCGGGATCGACTTCGCCGACCTGCGTGAGTACACGCCCGAGGACGACGTCCGGCACATCGACTGGAACGTGACGGCCCGGCTCGACGAGCCGTTCGTGCGGCAGTACACCGAGGACCGCGAGATCACCGTCTGGCTGGTGCTCGACCTGTCGGCCTCCATGCGCTTCGGCGGTGCCGAGCGGGGCAAGGACTCCGTGCTCACCGAGCTGGCCGTCTGCCTGGCCCGGCTGTTCACCCGCGGCGGCAACCGGGTCGGCGCCGTCCTCTTCGACAACCGGATCCAGCGGGTCGTCCCGGCCCGGACCGGCCGCACCCACGTCCTGCAGCTCGCCCACGAGATCACCCGGACCGCCGGGCTCGCCGCGGCACAGCGGGGAGGGCCCGGCACCACCACCGACGTCGACGGGATGCTGCGGCTCGCGGCCGCCACCGCCCGCCGCCGCGGCCTCGTCTTCGTCATCTCCGACTTCATGGGCGAGGACGTCGGCTGGGAGTCCTCGCTGACCCGGCTCACCGTCCGGCACGAGGTCGTCGCCGTCCGGGTCGTCGACCCGATGGAGCTGGAGCTGCCGGACCTCGGGCTCGTTGTCGTCGAGGACGCCGAGACCGGCGAGCAGGTGCTCGTCGACACCAGCGAACCGCTGTTCCGGCAGCGGCTCCGGGCCGAGGTCGACGCCCGCGAGGCCGCCGTCTCCGGGGCGATGCGCCGGGCCGGGGTGACGGCGCACCGGATCGGCACCGACCAGGACCCGCTCGAGGCGCTCGTCGCCATGGTGCGCCGGTCGAAGCGCAGCGGAGGGGCCGCTCATCGTGGGCTCAGGGTCGAGTCAGGTGGCCGGAGCGAAGCGGAGGACGCATGAGCGGTTCGGAGCGCAGCGGAGGGGCCGCTCATCATGGGCTCAGATTCAAGTCAGGCGGCCGGAGCGAAGCGGAGGACGGATGACCGTTCAGTATCCGGTGGTGCTCGGCCTCGCCGTTGTCGTCGCGCTGGCGCTCGCGGCAGGGTACTGGTGGCTGCAGCGCCAGCGGGCCCGCGTGTTCGCCGGCGCCGGGCTGAACACCGCCGGCCGCCGGGACGGGTTGCGCCGGCATCTGCCGCCGGTGCTGTTCCTCGCCGCACTCACGCTGCTGCTGCTGTCCGTCGCCCGGCCCGAGGCGACCCTGCCGGTCGCGCGCTCGGCCGGCACCGTCATCCTCGCCTTCGACGTGTCCAACAGCATGGCCGCCACCGACGTCGCGCCGACCAGGCTCGCCGCCGCGCAGGCCGCCGCGATCGACTTCACCGAGGCGCAGCCGGACAGCGTCAGCGTCGGCGTCGTCGCCTTCGACGAGGGCGCGCTGACCACCCAGGAGCCCTCCGACGACCACGCCGCGACCGTGGCCGCGATCAAACGGCTGCAGATCAACGGCGGCACCTCGCTGGGCCAGGCCATCCTCGCCTCGCTCACGGTCATCGTCGGCCACCCGGTCAGCCTGCCCGACCCGGACGCCGAGGAGCCGCCCGCCGACCTCGGGTACTGGGGCAACGCGACGATCGTGCTCCTCTCCGACGGCGAGGACACCGGCGGCCCGGACGCGGTCGCCGCGGCACAACTGGCCGCGGCCGCGGGCGTGCACATCGAGACCGTCGGGGTAGGCACGGTCGAGGGCACCACCGTCGAGGTCGACGGATACCGGGTGGCGACGGCACTCAACGAGGAACTGCTGACTGAGGTCGCGAAGACCACGACCGGCTCCTATCACCGGGCGGAGAACGCGGAGGCCCTGCGCGACATCTACCAGTCGCTCGACCTGCGGCTCACCACGCAGCGCAAGCCGGTCGAGCTGACCGGAGCCGCCGCCGCGATCGCGGTGCTGCTGCTCACCATCGGGGGAGTGCTGATGACCACCTGGTACGGACGGATCCTCTGATGTCACTCACCTGGCCGTGGGCACTGACCGCGCTGCTGGCGTTCCCGCTGCTGCTGGCCTACCGCTGGTGGGCCCGCCGCCGTCGCCGCCGGGTCGCGGTCCGGCTCTCCAGCGTCGCCCTCATCCGGGCGGCCCTGCCCGGGCGCTCGTCGTTGCGGCGGCGCATCCCGATCTGGCTCTTCGCGGTCGGGCTGGTCTTCGCCGGCACCGCCGCCGCCCGCCCGCAGGCCTCCGTGCTCGTGCCCGACGACGCCGCCACGATCCTGCTCGCGATCGACGTGTCCGGCTCGATGTGCTCCACCGACGTGCCGCCGAACCGGCTGACCGCGGCGCAGGAGGCCGCCCGCCGGTTCATCCGGGACCACGACGGCGGCGCCAAGATCGGCCTGGTCACCTTCTCCGGCATCGCCGGACTGCTGGTCCCGCCGACGACCGACGAGGAGCGGCTGATCACCGCGATCGACGGGCTGCGGACCTCCCGCGGCACCGCCATCGGCCTGGCCATCCTGGCCTCGATCGACGCGATCGCCGAGATCAACCCCGACGTGCCGCCGACCGGCGTCGAGATCCCCGACAACGGTGCCGCGGCCGGCGGCGGTTCCGGGGCGTCCGACCAGTTCGAGCCGGACACCATCGTCGTGCTCACCGACGGGCGCAACACCGACGGCGTCAGCCCGATCACCGCCGCCGAGGCCGCCGTCGCCCGGCGCCTGCGGGTCTACACCATCGGTTTCGGCACCGAGCAGCCCGCACCGATGGTCTGCACCAGCGAGCAGATCAGCGGTGACACGTTCCGCGGTCCCGGCGGGTTCGGCGGCCCCGGCGGTGGGTTCGGCGGCCGGGGACGGTTCCAGCAGATGGACGAGGCGACGCTGACCCGGGTCGCCGAGATGACCGGCGGCGAGTACTTCAAGGCCGAGGACGCCAAGGCCCTCGGCGACGTGCTGCGTGACCTGCCCAGCGAGATGACCCTGCAGCGCAAAGACACCGAGATCACCGTGTGGTTCGCGTTCGCCGGGGCGCTGCTCGTGCTGGTGGCCTTCGGGTTGTCGCAGTGGTGGAACCGGCTTGCACCGCCCCGCCACAATGCAGGTTGATCACATTCGGAGAAGGGTGACCCCATGCAGGTGGAGGACTACCTCGCGGCCATCGTGTTCGGCGCGGTCATCGGCGTGATCGCCCGCATCCTGCTGCCGGGCCGGCAGCAGATCGGCATCATCCTCACGGTGCTCATCGGCATGGGCGCCGCCGTCGCCGGCACCTGGGCCGCCGACCGCTGGGACATCCACAGCGACCACTTCCTGGTGGTGCGCGGCCACAGCTACGACTGGATGGTCCTCGGCGTGCAGGTCGGCATCGCCGTCGTGGGCGTCGCCGTCGCCGCGCTGCTGGCGAAGGCGTTCTCGACCGATGACGACGATTGACGGCCGCGCCGGTCACGCCGGATCGGCGCCGAACCGGCCGGGGGTGCCGCCGCGTTGAGTGCCGCGGCGGCCCAGGCACCCTGCAACGCACCCGCGCGGGCCGGCGAACGTGATCGCCTCCGTCCGCAGCGGCGCCGGCCCGGCGGGCGGGGAAGCACCCGCCCAGGGGTGCGGAAAACCGCACCCCTGGGCAGCGGGAGGATGGGCGGCATGAACCCGCCAGGCACCGGGACGCTGCACCACGTCGAGCTCTGGGTCCCCGATCTCACGCGGGCCGTGGCCGGCTGGGGCTGGCTGTTGCCGGCGCTCGGCTACACCCTGTTCCAGGACTGGCCGGCCGGGCGCAGCTGGCGCCTCGGCCACACCTACGTCGTCGTCGAGCAGTCACCCGACCTGCGGGAAGGCGCCCACGAGCGGCGCCGGGCGGGGCTGAACCACCTGGCGTTCCACGTCGCCGGCCGCGACCGGCTCGACGCGCTCGTCGCGGAGGCGGCGCAGCACGGCTGGCGCCTGCTGTTCGCCGACCGCCACCCGTATGCGGGCGGCCCCGGCCACTACGCGGCCTACCTCGAGGACCCGGACGGCTTCGAGGTCGAGCTCGTCGCTGAGCCGGTCCCGGGGCCGATCCGTCACTGACCGGTGCTGCTGGAGCCGCTGCGGAGCCGGACCTCGGCGCCGTTCTGCAGGTAACTCTGCTGTGACACCTGGACGAGGACGGCGTCGCGGTGGAAGTCCGGCAGGGTGGTCGCGCCGCAGCTGACCATGGTGGCGCGGAGTTTCGCGACCGTCCGGGCGACGTTGGGGTAGAGGCTGCCGGCGTAGGGCACGTAACCGTCGACGCCTTCCTCGAACGGCAGCTCGGTCTCACCCTGGTCGTAGCGAGCGACGTTGCGGGCCCGCTGGGAGCCCTCGCCCCAGTACTCCTTGAACAGCTGCCCGTCGAGTTTGACGAGGTTCGACGGGCTTTCGTCGAAGCGGGCGAAGTATCGGCCGAGCATGATGAAGTCGGCGCCGAGCGCGAAGGCGACGGCCATGTGATAGTCGGCGAGGAGCCCGCCGTCGCAGCAGATCGGCACGTAGACGCCGGTCTCCTCGGCGTAGCGGTCGCGCTCGGCGGCGACGTCGATGAGGGCGGAGGCCTGGCCGCGGCCGATCCCCTTCTGGTCACGGGTGATGCAGATGGAACCGCCGCCGATGCCGACCTTGACGAAGGCGGCGCCGGCGTCGGCGAGGTAGCGGAACGCGCGGCCGTCGACCACGTTGCCGGCGCCGACCGGGACGACCCCGCCCAGCTCCTCGACGGCGTAGCGCAGGGTGCGCTGCTGCCAGACGGAATAGCCGTCCGACGAGTCGATGCACAGCACGTCCGCGCCGGCCTCGACGAGGGCGGGGATCCGGTCACGGAAGTCGCGGGTGTTGATCCCGGCGCCGATGCGGAAGCGCTTCTCGGCGTCGATGGTCTCGTTGCGGAACTGCTTGTGCAGTTCGTAGTCGCGGCGCAGCACGATCGAGGCGAGGTGCCCGTCGGCGGTGACGATCGGCAGCAGGTCGAGGCGCTGGTCCCAGATGAGGGTGTTGGCGTCGGACAGTGAGATCGTCGGCGGGGCGGTGACGAGGGTGTCGGCGGGCCGCATCCGCGACGCGACGGTGTCGTTGAGGTCGTGACGCTGCGGGTGGAAGTCCCTGGAGCCGATCAGCCCGACGAACAGGCCGGTGGGGGAGCCGTCGTCCGTGACGACCGCGATGTCCCGTTCGGCGGCCTGCAGCAGCCGGCTCACCTCACCGAGGGTCGCGGTGGGCTTGGTGTTGATGTCGGAGTGGCGGAAGCCGGCCTTGTGCCGCTTGACGGCGCTGACCATCCGCGCCTGCGCGGCGATGGGCTGGTTCTGGTGGGCGAAGCCCAGCCCGCCGGTCTGGGCCAGGGCGATCGCGAGCCGGGGCGAGGAGACGGCCTGCATGATCGCGCTGACGAGCGGGGTCGCGATGCGCAGCGGCGACGGTTGCCCGATCGGGTGACGCACGAGCGGTGCGGACAGGTCGACGGCGTCGGGTGCGCAGTCCTCGGTGGTGAGGTTGGGCACGAGCAGGTATTCGTTCAGGGTGCGGGAAACTTCGGGGAGGATGACTGCCACGCGCTGCTCCTCGGACACTCCGCCGTTGCGACTCAGCCGGAATGCGTTGCAACGTTACCAGCACGCCCCGGCTCCCTCAGGGTCGCAGGGTGGTAGACGGCCGGCTGGTCCTCTGGCGCGCCGCGTTCAGGCGTTGCGCGCGTAGTAGTCCCGGACCGGCAGGCGGACCCAGCGGTCCGGCGGGCCCGTGAAGGCGCGGGCGTCCACCGGTCGCAGGCCGGCGTAGGCGCAGCAGTGGGCGACGGCCTTGTACTGATACAGGTACCGGCGCAGGATCTCCGCCGCGGAGTCCTCCGCGGCGGACCAGCCGCCGCCGGGATGCAGGTCCCACCCCTCGACGACCCCGTCACGGTAGATGCTGCCCTGGTCGCCGCTCTTGGGGTTGGCGTACATCGCGTAGGTCACCGTGCCGGCCGACAGCAGCCGGGCGACCACGGGGGTCGACGCGCCGTACGCCCACGGCTGGCTGACGACACAGCCGCCCGGCACGTCGGTGACGCCGACGGTCAGCAGCGCGTCCTCGCTCAGCGAGTCGAACCAGAACTCCCGGGCCATCCGCTCCGGATCGTCGTGCTCGACGACCGTGGCCGACAGGCGCCGCACGGCTTCGGGCGCGGCGACATCCCGTACACACGTGAAGCTCATGCCTTCCGTCTGGAAGGTTCCCAGCGCGCCGACGAGCCTGCGGGCCTCGGCGACCATGGCCTCCTCCGCCGGCGACAACGGCTCGATGCCGGACGGGAGGGGGAAGATGCCGGGGACCGTGCCGGCAAGGCTCAACCTTCCTGGTGACCAGCCGGCCATCATCGGCCGCCACGGGTCGGCGCCGGCCGCGGCGAGCACCCGGGCGTTGTCGGGCTTGCCGGCCTGGACGGCGACCCACAGCGCGGTGCGGCCGTCCTGCTCGGCGTCGACGTCGTCGACGAGGCGCGCCAGCTCGGCCACCACCTCGGCGGATCCCCACTCGGCCGCGTGATGCAGCGGCCGGCGGCCCCGGCTGTCCGTGTCGGGGTCGGCCCCGGCGGCCAGCCGCGCACGGACCTCGGCGAGGTCCGACCAGGACCGCCAGCCCATCCGCGACCAGTCGGGGTTCTCGGCCATCACCGGCCGACGATATCGCGGTGGCGGTGGTACCGTCGCTCCCGTAGATCACGAGTGCCAGCGCGAAGCCCCGGCCCGCTGGCCGGCGACCCTCCGTTCGCCGGCGGGTTGCTCCGGGTGCAGACCAGGCCCGGCATGCGGATGCCGGGCGAGCCGCGGCCCCGGAGAGGTGCCCCGCATAAGCACACGACGATTTCGCGCCGCCGATGCCCGTGACGCCGAACAGATCGCGGCGCTGCACGCCGACAGCTGGCGCCGGTTCTACCGGGGCGCCTACGCCGACGCGTTCCTCGACGGGGATGTCGAGGCCGACCGCCGTGCGGTCTGGCTGGCACGGCTGGCCGCGCCGGCCGGCACCGGGACCGTCGTCGCCGAGCACGGTGACCGGCTGGTGGGCTTCGTCCACGTCGTGTTCGACAACGACGCGCGGTGGGGCAGCCTGGTGGACAACCTGCACGTCATCGACGACCAGCGCCGCACCGGCCTCGGCACCCAGCTCCTGGCGCGCGCCGCCCGGGCCGTCACCGAGCGGGCCGCCGGCGCGGCGATGTATCTCTGGGTGCTGGAGCAGAACACCGCCGCGCAAGGGTTCTACCGCGCCTCCGGGGCGACGTGTGTGGAGACGGCGACGGTGGCACCGCCCGGTGCCGACCCGGCCCGCCTCGTCGGCACTCCCCGCAAGCTCCGCATGGCCTGGGCCGACGCCGCGCCGGTGAGCCGCCCGGCCGGCGGGACGTCCGGGTGACGGCCGCGACTCAGCAGGTCAGGTCGATGTCCAGGACGGCGGCCTCGGTGGCGTTGACGAACACGACCGTACCGTTGAAGTCGTCCTCGGCGGCGGGTTCGTCGTCCGGCCCGTTCAGGGGCAGCCATCCGGCGTAGGCGATCAGCGGCGGGCCGTCGGGGCCGGTCATCCGGGCGAGCAGGACGTCGAGCAGGTCACGGTGCAGGTGGCCGGCGATGTGGTCGTCCGGGACCTCCAGCCACTCGCCCTCCCAGTCCTCGTCGATCAGGTCGAGCAGGGAGCCGCTCACGATGTGCTCCATGCCGCGGCGCAGCTCGTCGACCGAGACGGTACGGAACTCCGGCACCTCCTCGGGCTCCTCCTCGCGGGTACGCCGCCACCAGTCCGCGGCCACGGCGAGCGGGTCGCCGTCGCCACGCGGGCCGATCCAGGCGCGGAACGTCACCGGGTTGTTGTTGTTCACCCAGAGCAGCCCGCTCAGCAACGTCATGAGACACGCCAGGTGCGTGCGCAGCGCGGCGTCCGCGCCGTCGGCCTCGATCACCGGCGGCGGCTCGACGGCGGGCGCGGTCGCCACCGTCAGCCGCAGCGTCTCGCCGAAGGTATCGCGCCGGAGCAGGTGCAGGTCGTCGTCGCCGGTGGAGACCCGCAGCAGGTCCGAGTGCTGCCCGACGAGCTGGTCGGCGAGGTGCGCGAGCAGCGACCCGCCGCGCGGACCGGTCACCGGGATCCGTTCCCTCAGCAGGGCGAGCACCTCGGCGGTCGCCTCGTCGGCCGGCCGGGTCGGCTCGTACGGCCGGCCGGGGGCGGCCTGGACCAGGCTGGTGAGCACGTTCGCCGCGACGGGCCGGCCGGGCCCGGACTCCGGGAAGCCGCCGAGGCGGGCGATCTCCGCCGCCGGCGGCGGTTCCGGCCACTGCTGATCGGAGCGCTTGGGGCCGGCACCGACGACAACCTCCGTCCGCCGGCCCGGGGCACCGTCCCGCGCCCAGACGGCGAGCAGCCACGCGGCCGCGATCACCGCCCACTCCCGGGACGTCGGTGCGGGCCGGTCGCCGGACGGCACCGGGCTCGGCTGCCGGTACCAACTGTCGGTGTAGCTCGTCGTCCGGTCCACCGCAGAGCCCCCTCCGCCCGCTCGTCATTCGGAACGGGCCGACCCTACCGTCCCGGGCGGGTGGACATCCCGCGGCGAGCCGGTCGGCGTGGCCGTTCCAGGCGGCACCGCGACCAGGAGCCGGGCTCAGCCTTGTCCCGGGCGGGTGGACATCCCGCGGCGAGCGGTCGTTCAGGTGGCACCGCGACGAGGAGCCGGGCTCAGCCTTGTCCCGGGCGGGTGGACATCCCGCGGCGAGCGGTCGTTCAGGTGGCACCGCGACGAGGAGCCGGGCTCAGCCTTGTCCCGGGCGGGTGGACATCCCGCGGCGAGCGGTCGTTCAGGTGGCACCGCGACGAGGAGCCGGGCTCAGCCCTCGTTCCAGGCGCGGCTGAGGTCGTCCCGGAGTTGCACGCCCCGGCGATGAGCCGGACGTCGCCACCCTCAGGCCGGTGAGCGGGGTGACTCGCCGGTGCTGTGGCACATCCCGGACGTGCGCCGCGTCCGCGACCTGGTGGCCAACGCCCAGGCGGCGCAGTTGGCGCTGCTTGGGAAGCGATGACCGGCGGCAGTGGCTGGTGGCGCGTGGTGCCAAGCCGTGGCAACGACGCGAGGAAGTGTCATGAAGCACCCTCCGTGCCGTGAGCGTGGCGGCCCGTCGTCACGAGGCACGTCAACGCCGCTCGGCGGGCAGTGTGACCGAATGGCGGGACGCCATCGACAATTGGCGATGTTTGATCGGCCCGCTCGGCATGATCCCGAAGACTTTGTGCCGTCCGGGCAGCATAAAGTCTTCGGGATCATGAAAATCGGTCCTCATCGCCGACTGTCGATGCACCAAGATGTCTGAAATGTCCCGAGCATCGCCACGGGTCGGCGTATGCGACCGGCGCAACGGAGGGGCCGGCGAGCCGGCGCGCCGAGCGAGCGCACCCCAACGAGCGCGCCGAGTGAGCGCGCCGAGTGAGCGCACCGAGTGAGCGCACCCAACGAACGCACCCAACGAGCGCACCCAACGAACACACCCCAACGACCAACGAGCGCACCTCAACGAGCGCACCTCAACGAGCGCACCGAGTGAGCACACCCAACGAGCGCACCCCAACGACCAACGAGCGCACCCAACGAGCGCACCCCAACGAGCGCACCCAACGAGCGCGCCGAGCGAGCGCACCCAACGAGCGCACCCCAACGAGCGAGCGGCGCGGCGGCACGACCTGACCGGCACGCAGCGGGCCGGCGACATCGGGGCGGCCGAACGACCAAAGTGCACCTGGGCCACGGACAGGGCCGGAAGTCGCCGGCGCTGCGTCAGGAGCGGTCACCTCCGACGCCGGCCGTTAGGCTCCCCGGGCATGAGCATGATCATGCAGTACGCCCGGCTGCGTCCGTCCGAACTCGCGGAACTCCAGCGCCTGCTCGCCGAGGCGCCCGACGACGCGCACGACTTCGTGAGCGATCTGGCGCGCCAGATGGACACCGACAAGGCGTGGGCCGGCCTCGAGCACCTGCTGAAGAAGCTCGACCCGCCGGTGGACGTCATCAGCGGCGGGACGGCCTTGACGGACGACGAGTGGGGCTACGAATCACCGCGGCTGCTCACCCGGGACGAGGTGGGTTCGGCGGCCCGGTTCCTCGGCGGGACGCCGTTCGAGCGGCTCGTCGAGGGCTACGATCCGGCCGAGTTCGCGGCGGCCCGCGTCTACCCCGGGATCTGGGACGAGGAGTGGGCGCAGGACTACCTCTCGGGCGCCTACGCGCACCTGGTCACGTTCTTCCGCGCCGCCGCCGCGGCCGGCGACAGCATCGTGCTCTGGATGTCCTGAAGGCCCGCGTCAGCCGTCCAGGCGCCACACGTCGAGGCGGAAACGGTCCTCGCCGCTGGTGATCCAGGTGCCGTCACCGAGACCGCGCGGGTCGGAGCCCACCGTCGCCGGATAGCGCAGGGGCCCGCGCGCGGTCAGGTCGTCGGCGTCGACCAGCCAGTGCCGGACGTCGGCGTCGCCGTGGCCGTGCCTGCTGGTGCCGGCGACGATCGTACGGTCGTCGACGGGACCGCAGACGTAGTCCCAGCGTGACTCGTCGTCCGCGCCGGGCAGTGACTTCGCGAACAGGGTGCCGGTGACGGCGCCGTCGGGCAGCCGGTGGACGGCGAGGTCCTGCAACGCATGGTCGAGCGAGATGAACGTACGTCCGGAAGGCCCGCAGGCGACGAGGGCACGGTCGTCGCCGAGGTGGGTGACGGTCAGTTCGCTGCCGTCCCAGCGGGCCCAGCGCATCGGGGAGCCGTCCCGGCCCTCGCCGACGCTCAGGCCCATCCGCGTCGGGTCCGGGTGCGGGATGTGGTTGGAGCCGGCCGCCGCGGTCCCGGTGGCGGCCCGGGCGAGCACGCGCCCGTCGGCGGCGTCCAGGACGAGCCACAGCTCGTCGGCCGCGTCGTCCCGGTGGCCGGCGGGCCGGTCGGGGACGGCGTCGCCGGCCAGCGGGCCGCGCACGTGGGCCCACACGGTGCGCCCGTCGGCGCTGATCCAGGCCGAGCCGCTGCCGGGATAGCGGTGCTCCGGATCGCCGGCGTACTCGTCGTACGAGCCGTGCAGGCCCATGCATCCGCCGGTCCAGCACGTGTGCGGCAGCTGCCACCGCACCGCCCCGTCCGGGCCGACCGCCTGCAGCCCGTGCTGCCCCACGAACACGGCGACGTCGAACTGCGGGCTGACCGCGTCGACACCACCCGACCGGTCGGGCCAGGGCGCCGGGAACGAGGCGACGGGCGTGGTGTCCCCGGCCAGCAGGCGATCGAGGTCGTACGCGACGAGCGCGGCGTCGCGGCGGACGGTGACGATCCGGCGGTGCGGCCACTGCAGCACCGCCGGCCCTCCGTCGGAGGGGGAGCCGGGCACGGCGAGCGTCCCGACCAACCGCGGCGTGAGGTCCATCCGGCAGATGATGCCGTATCCCCGTAACCCATATCGACGGGGGTTGTTCATCGACTGCGTCAGGCGCGGCGCCGCACCCTGCGAACCACCACGAACGCGACTGCCCCGGCCACCACGAGCCCGGCCGCCAGCAGCGTCAGCACGCCGAGCCGGCCCGGGCCCGACGAGCGCCCGGTCGCCGCCTGGGCCGCGGCCGTCCCGGCCGGGGCCGCCGTCGCGGCCGGTGGGCGGTGCAGTTCGGCGGCCTCCTCGGGGGTGACGAGGTGCCCGACGGACGCCGCCGCGGGCAGCCCGAAGCCCCAGTCGAGCAGCATCGTGGCCTGTTTCCAGGTCCGCCCCGGCACGATCTCCGCGCCCATGAGTGTGACCACCAGGCGCCGGCCGTCGCGCTGGGCGGCGCCGACGTAGGTGTGCCGCGCCTCGTCGGTGAAGCCGGTCTTGCCGCCGAGCGCACCCGGATAGTTCGTCAGGAGCTTGTTCTCGTTCTGGATCTGGAACCCCTTCGGGTCCTTCGGCGGCTGCGCCGGCCACTGGAAGGTCGCCCTGGTGTCGTACTGCACGAAGTCCGGCCGGGCGAAGGCGGCGCGGGCGATGAGCGCCAGGTCGTACGCGCTGGTGAACTGGTCCGGTGCGTCCAGGCCGGACGGGGTGACCGCGTGCGTGTCGTCGGCGCCCAGCCGGTGCGCCTCGGCGTTCATCGCCGCCATCGTCGCGGCGACCCCGCCGTCGCCGCCGGCCATCCGGGCCAGGGCGTTGGCCGTGTCGTTGCCGGACTGCAGCAGCAGCCCGTACCACAGCGTCGAGACCGGGTACTTGCCGCCGACGATCATGCCGACCGCCGAGCTGTCCGCCGGCAGGTTCAGGTCCTCGGCGGTGGCCTCGACGACCAGGTCGGGGTCGAGCTTGGGCAGGGCGGTCGCGGCGAGCAGCAGCTTCTGCACGCTCGCCGGCCGGCGCTGCAGATGCGGCGCGCAGGCGCCGAGGACCGCGCCCGTGTCGAGGTCGGCGACCACCCACGACATCGCGGACAGGGCCGGCGGCGTGGGCGCTCCGCCCGGCACCGCCAGACCGGTCGTGCCCAGTTCGGCGCCGCCGATCACCTGGGCCGCCGGGTCCCGCACCGGTGCGGGCGGTGTCGGCGGGACCGTCGGAATCGAGACGTACGGGCAGGGCACCGCCGCGGGGGCCGCCGCCACCGGGCTCACGACCGGCGACGGCACCACCGCCAACCCCGCGCCCACCACAACCGCCACCGTCCGCCAGGCCCTCACGGCAGGAGCGTATCCGTAGCCCTGTCGAGGCGCGCGCCGGAAGCCGTGCCGGCAGGCCCCTGCCGGTCACCCGTCGTCAGCACCCAGCCGATGACCGCCCAGATCACGCCGGCCACGAGGTTCCCGCCCAGCTGCGACAGGATGATGAACGTCAGCCAGACGAGCGGCAGCGCGAGCGCCAGCGGGCGCGGGAGGGTCCGCGTGCGGAACGTGGCCACGGCCAACAGGATCGAGCCGACCAGCCAGGCCAGGTTCGCGGGCGCCGCAACGATCGGGAACCACGAGTAGTCCTCGTCGTGCAGGTTCGTCGAGGTCATGCCGAAGGCCAGCAGCACGGCGCCGGCCACCGCGACGACGCCGCCGGTCCGGCCGAGTTTTCCGGACGCCCGGCCCAGGGCGAGGTAGCCCGGCACCCACAGGACGAGTGCCGCGGCCGTCAGGGCGAGCAGGACGTGCTCGGAGGTGCCGACGATCGGGTTGCCGTCGTCGGTGCGTACCGCCTGGATGGCCCCGGCGACGGCGGAGGCCACACCCCCGGCGACGGCGGCGTATCCGGCGAGCCGGGCGTTCGCTCGGGGCCCGGCGGTCGAGGCGGTGGTCGTGGTGCCGCTCATGACGGTCGCTCCTTCCGGGCCGGCACCGTGCCGGCCGACGGGGAAGACCGTACGAGCGGGCGGGGTCCGGGCACGTCGGCCCGCAGACCGGTCCGTACACCCCGGCGGGCGCGCGTTCCCTACATCGCTCGACCGATCGTCATGCGACGCGAGGATGACGCCCCCGCGCCGCCCGGCTGGCTAGGGTCTTCTGGTGGACCCGCTGGAGACGATCGCGAGGGTGCCGCGCCGCCCGCCGCGTGTCGACCTCGCCATCACCGCCCTGCTGCTGGTGTGGGCCGTGATCGAGGCGCTCGCCGCGTCGGGGCCGGGGCTGCTGTGGCAGCGGGTGGCGTTCGCGGTCGGTGTGACCCTGCCGCTGGTGCTGCGCCGGCGTGCGCCGGTCACGGTGATGGCGGTCCTGATCGGCGTGCTGATGGTCCGGATCGCGCTGGTGCCCGGGCAGGAGGACAGCACGTTCCCATTCCCGAGCCTGCTGGTGGCGACGTTCTCGGTGGCGTTGCACACCCGCGGCCGCGCGGTGGCCGTGGCGACCGGGTTCGCGCCGGTGCTCACGATGCTCGCGCTGTTCCCGCTCGGGTACTACCAGGGCCCGATGAGCATCGGGCAGACGTTCATCCTCGGCTTTTTCGTGGCGGGCGCCTGGGTGGCCGGCTGGCTGGTCCGCCTGCGCGCCGACCAGGCGGCCGCGGCGCGCTCCGACTCGGCGCGGCTGGCGGAGGAGGCCGCGGCGGCGCGGTCGGACTCGGCGCGCCTGGCCGAGGAGGCCGTGGCGGCCGAGCGCGCGCGGATCGCCCGCGAGCTGCACGACGTGGTGGCGCACTCGCTGTCGATCGTGGCGGTCCAGGCCGGCGCCGCCGAGGAGCTGATCGCCCTGGACCCCGGCAGCGCCCGCGCCCACATCGCCGCGGCCCGGCGCACGGCCCGCGAGGCGCTGACCGAGATGCGCCACGTGCTGGACGTCCAGCGTGAGGGTGGGCCGGAGGCCGCGCCGGCGCTGGCGCCGCAGCCGACCCTGGAGCGGGTCGCGGACCTGGTCGACGAGGTGTTCGCGGCCGGCCTCCCGGTGCGGCTGGTCACCGACGGCGAGCGGGGCACGGTGCCCGCCGGGGTGGACCTGGCCGGGTTCCGGATCGTGCAGGAGGCGCTGACCAACGTGCGCCGGCACGCCGGAGCGGCCGAGACCCGCGTCCGGATCGGCTACGGTGACCGGTGGATCGAGGTGGAGATCCGCAACGCCGCCGGTGCGCCCGGCACGCGCGCCGCGGCGCGGACGGCCGGCGCCGGCCGCGGCCTCGTGGGCATGCGCGAGCGGGTCCGGCTCTACGGGGGCACCGTCACCGCCGGACCGGACGGCGACGGCTTCGCCGTGCACGCGCGACTTCCGAGGGAGCCTCAATGATCAACGTCCTGGTCGCCGACGATCACGCGTTGATCCGCTCGGGGCTGGCCGGCATGCTGGGCGCCCAGCCCGACATCACGATCGTCGGTGCGGTCGCCGACGGCGCCGAGGCGGTGCGGCACGCCGGCACGCTGCGCCCGGACGTGGTCGTGATGGACATCCGGATGCCGAAGATGGACGGCATCGAGGCCACCCGGCGGATCCGTCTGGCGCCCGACCCGCCCCAGGTCCTCGTCCTGACCACGTTCGACCTGGACGAGTACGTCTACGAGGCCCTCCGCGCGGGCGCCGGCGGCTTCCTGCTCAAGGACGCTCCGCCGGGACAGCTCGCCGAGGCCGTGCGCACCGTCGCGGCCGGGGAGTCACTGCTGGCGCCGGCGGTCACCAAGCGACTGATCACCCGGTTCCTGCGGGTGCCGCCCTCGCCGACGGCCGCGGCGCGCGCGGCCGCCGACCGGCTCACCGAGCGCGAGCTGGAGGTGCTGCGGCTGGTCGCGCGCGGCCTGAGCAACCAGGAGCTGGCCGAGCGCCTGCACCTGTCCGACGCCACCGTGAAGACCCACGTCAGCCGGGTGCTGACCAAGCTCGACCTGCGCGACCGGGTGCAGGCGGTCGTCTACGCGTACGAGCACGGCCTCATCGTCCCCGGCGAGGACGACTGAGCATTCACGAACCGCCCTGCGAGCCGGGCGTGACCAGCCCGGTCTCGTAGGCGACCACGATCGCCTGGGCCCGGTCGCGCAGCCGCAGCTTCGACAGGATCCGCGCCACGTGTGTCTTCACCGTCGCGTCCGACAGGTGCAGGTGCTCGGCGAGTTCGGCGTTGCTCAGCCCGCGGGCCAGCAGCCGCAACACCTCGACCTCACGCGGGGTGAGTGTCGACAGGTCGCGGTGCAACGCGGCGGTGTGCTCGTCGCGGCTGGCGTAGCGCTCGATGAGCCGGCGCGTGATCGCCGGGGCGAGCAGCGCGTCACCGGCCCGGACCAGCCGCACGGCGGCGACGAGCTGCTCCGGGCTGACGTCCTTGAGCAGGAAGCCGCTCGCGCCGGCGCTCAGCGCGGCGTAGACGTACCGGTCCAGGTCGAACGTCGTCAGGATGATCACCCGCGGCGGCTCGGCGGACTCGGACGCCAGGATCCGCCGGGTCGCCTCGAGGCCGTCCATCTCCGGCATCCGCACGTCCATCAGCACCACGTCCGGCACCGTCCGCCGGACGGACTGGACCGCCTCGACGCCGTTGGCGGCCTCGGCGACGACGTCGATGCCGTCGGCGTTGAGGATCATCCGGAACCCGGTGCGCACCAGCGCCTGGTCGTCGGCGATGACGACACGCAGCGGCAGGCTCACACGTCACCCCCGTCGCCACCGTTGACCGGTATCTCCGCCACGACCCGGAACCCGCCGGTCGGGCGGTGGCCGGTGGTCAGGGTACCGCCGTAGACCTCGAGCCGCTCACGCAGCCCGATCAGGCCCCGCCCGCTGCCCGAGCCGACCGCCGGCGCGCCGCCGGTGTCGGTGACCTCGACCCGCAGTACCGAATCCGATTGCGTCACGTCGATCCTGACCTCGGCACCGGCGGCGTGTTTCACGGCGTTGGTCAGCGCCTCCTGTACGACGCGGTAGGCGGCGAGGCCCACGCCCGGCGGCACGTCACCGGCCGCGACTTGCAGGGTCACCGGCACGCCGGTCTCGCGGACCCGGGCGACGAGCGCCTCGAGCCCGTCGAGGCCCGGCTGCGGCGCCAGGTCGACGCCGTCGTTGTCCACGGTGAGCAGGCCGATCACCTGCCGCAGCTCGGTCATCGCCGCGCGGCCGCCCGCCTCGACCGCGAGCAACGCCTCCTTCGCCTGCTCCGGCGCGCTGTCCATGACCTTGCGGGCGGCGCCGGCCTGCACGACCATCACGCTCACGTTGTGGCTGACCACGTCGTGCAGCTCGCGGGCGAGCCGGGCCCGTTCCCGGTCGACGGCGAGGCGGGTCGCGGCCTCCCGCTCCTGTTCCAGGGTGCGGGCCCGCTGCCGCCAGGTGTGGATCGCGTTCGCGGCCAGGCCGACCGACGACAGCAGCAGGAACGTCACCAGACCGGACGGCAGGCCGGGGAGGTTGTCGCGGTTGCCGCCGACGACCAGCACCGCGGCGAGCACGACGCTGACCAGCGCGAGGTTGCGATATCGGCTGTACGTGGGTGCGCTGTACGCGGCGACGACGGACGCGACGACCGTCCAGGTCGGGTCGCCGTTGAGCGTGTAGACGTACAGCGCGGCGAACGTGATGACCCAGAACGACGCGAGCGGGAAGCGGCGGCGGGTCGCCAGCGGCAGCGCCGACAGGGCCGCGACGGCGAGCTGCCACGGCTCGAGCTCGCCCGGCGGTCCGTCCTGCAAGCGGTCCCGCGGCCCGGGCGCCCACTCCGGCGGCCCCGGCGCCACCGGCGCGGGCGCGCCCTCCGGCACGAAGATGTGGATCGGCCCGTCTCGTTGCATCACGTCCTGGTGTTGCAGCGCGCCGCTGACGGCCGCGGTGGCCAGCAGCACGGCGAGGATGGCGTCGGCCGCCCACGCCCACGCGCTCAGCCGCGGCTGTGCGGGGGCGGTCTGCCACAGCCAGGTGGCGGCGGCCCGCAGGCGGCGCGCGATCGCTTCCCGGTCCACCGCCCCAGTCTGGCAAGCCGGGCGGAGGACCGCGTCGGGACGGATGCGTACATCGCAGGGATGACTCCGGCGGAGGTCCGCCTGACGGGCGACGGGAAACCGGTACCGCGGCCGACGTGCCCGGCGCCGGTCCGCCCATAGCTTCGCCACCATGACCGACGCAGGCGCACTGATCGAGTGCAACGACGTGACCAAGCAGTACGACGGCGGGCCCGCCGCGCTGTCCGGGCTCGACCTACGGATCCGGGCGGGCGAGGCGCTCGCGGTGCTGGGTCCGTCCGGCAGCGGCAAATCCACCCTGCTCAACCTCGTCGCCGGGCTGGACCGGCCGACCCGCGGCACCGTCACCGTCGACGGGGTGCGCGTGGACCGGCTCGGTGAGGCGGCGTCCGCGCGGTACCGCCGCGAGCGGATCGGCATGATCTTCCAGTTCTTCAACCTGCTCGACGATCTCACCGTGCTCGACAACGTCCTGCTGCCGGCGCAGCTGGCCGGAGTACCGCGGCAGAAGGCCCGGCACCGGGCGGACGAGCTGTTGGGGTACCTCGGCATCAGCCGCCACGCGAAGGCCTTTCCCGGCCGGCTGTCGGGCGGCGAGCGGCAGCGGGTCGCGGTCGCGCGGGCGCTGATGAACCGGCCCCCGCTGCTGCTGGCCGACGAGCCGACCGGCGCCCTCGACACCGCGTCCGGGCAGGAGGTCCGCAAGCTGCTCACCGAGCTCAACCGGGACGGGCAGACGCTGCTGCTGGTCACCCACGACCTGGCGCTGGCCGAGGCGTGCGCGACGCGCACCATCGAGCTCGTCGACGGGCGCCTGGTGCAGGAGGTGGTCCGGTGAGCGCGGGCCTGGGCACCGTGGTGCGGGCGGGGGTGGGGCGGCGGCGGGTGCAGACCGTCGTCATCGCGCTCACCACCCTGCTCGCCGTCGCCGCCTCCGTGCTCGCCACCGGCCTGCTCGTCGCGTCCCGGGCGCCGTTCGAGCAGGCGTTCACCCGCCAGCACGGCGCGCACCTGGCCGGGCAGTTCGACGCCGCGAAGGCGACCGCGGACCAGGTCGCCGCGACCGCGCACGCGACCGGGGTGACCGCCACGGCCGGGCCGTTCGCGACGGTGGAGCTGCGGCCGCGGAGCGTGACGGGACGCGGGCCGAGCGGCACCGGCCCAGGCGTACCGCCCGGAGTCGACCTGCCGTCCGTGACGGTCGTCGGCCGCGGCGACGCCGGCGGCGACGTGGACCGGCCGCAGCTCACCGAGGGGCACTGGGCGAGCGGGCCGGGAGAGATCGTCTGGGCCGTCGGGCAGATCCCGTTCCGGGTCGGCGACCGGATCGCGTTCCCCGGGGCGCCCGGCAGCCCGACGCTCACCGTCGTCGGGCTGGCGCGCTCCGCCACGAAGACCGCCCAGGCGTGGGCCTCCCCGGCCACGGTCACGGCACTGACCGGGCCCGGCGCCGCGACGGGCTACCAGATGCTCTACCGCTTGGCCGCCGCGGACACCGACGCCGACATCAACGCCGCACGGGCGGCGGTCGCGGCGGCGGTACCGCCGGAAGCCCTCGCCGGCGCCGCCTCGTACCTGCAGATCAAGCGGGCCTCGGAGCAGGTCTCGGGGACGTTCGTGCCGTTCGTGGTCGCGTTCGGGGTGCTCGGGCTCGTCATGTCGGTGCTCATCATCGGCATCGTGGTCAGCGGCGCGGTCGGTGCCGCCACCCGGCGCATCGGCGTCCTCAAGTCGCTCGGCTACACCCCGGCCCAGGTCGCCCGCGCCTACGTCGCCCAGGCGCTGATCCCGGCGACCGCCGGCGCCGCGGCCGGCGTGGTGCTGGGCAACCTGGCCGCCGTACCGGTGCTGGCCGAGGAGGGCGAGGCGTTCGGTACCGGCACCGCGAGCCTCGCCCCGTGGGTCTCGGTCGTCGTGCCGCTCGCCGCGCTCGCCGCCGTCGCGGTCACCGCACTCGTGCCGGCGCTGCGGGCCGGGCGGCTGCGCACCGTCGAGGCGATCGCCGTCGGCCGCACCCCGGCGGTCGGCCGCGGCCGCACGGCACGGCACCTGCTGGGCCGGCTGCCGCTGCCCCGCCCGGTGAGCCTGGGGCTCGCCAACCCGTTCACCCGGCCGGGCCGCTCGGCGACGATCGCCGCCGCCGTCGCCCTCGGCGCCCTCGGCGTCACCTTCGGCACCGGCCTGGCCCTGTCCGTCGGCGCCGTCCAGGAGGCGGTGAACCGCCGGACGGCCGGCGACGTCCTCGTGCACACGAGCCCCTGGTCCAGTCCCGAGTCGATCGTCGCCGCGATCGAGGCCCAGCCGGGCACGACCCGGTACTTCACCACTCGGTACACCGAGGCCGGCGTCGCCGGGCTGACCGGGCCGGTGGAGGTCGTCGGGTTCGACGGCGACGCCTCCTGGGGCACCTACGAGATCATCGAGGGCCGCTGGTTCGCCGGGCCGGGGGAGGCGGTCGTGCCGAGCGGCTTCCTCGACGCCACCGGCATCCGGATCGGCGACACCATCACCCTCACCGGCGAGGGGCACAGCGCACGCGTTCGCGTCGTCGGTGAGGTCCTCGACCTCAGCTCCCAGGGGCTGCGCGTCGTCACCGACGTCCGCTCCCTCGCGGGCCTCGACCTGGACACGCGGCCCGGCAGCGCCGAGTACCACGTCGACGTCGCCGCCGGCACCGACCTCGCGTCCTACGTGAACACGCTGAACACGGCGCTGGCCGGCACCGGCGAGGCCGAGGTCAACGTCGGCGAGATCAGCAGTGTGGTCGTGGCGATGGACACCCTGGCCGGCACGCTCACGCTGCTGCTCGTCACGGTCGCCGGGCTCGGCGTGCTCAACACCGTCGTCCTCGACACCCGCGAACGGGTCCACGAGCTCGGCGTGTTCAAGGCGCTCGGCATGGCACCGCGGCAGACCGTCGCGATGGTGCTCACGTCGGTCGCCGGGATCGGCCTGCTCGCTGGCCTCGTCGGCGTGCCGGCCGGGATCGCGCTGCACGACGCGGTGCTGCCGGCGATGGCCCGCGCCGCGGGCACCCGGTTTCCGCCGCACATCCTGGACGTGTACGGGCCGGCGCTGCTCACCGCACTCGCCTGCGGCGGCCTGCTGATCGCGCTGGCCGGAGCGCTGCTGCCCGCCGGCTGGGCGTCCCGGACGAGCACCGCCCACGCGCTGCGGACCGAGTAGGCGGCGTTCAACGGTCTCCCCGGAACGCTTCGAGGCCGCGGCGCCAGGTGTCGTCGAGATCGGCGCCGGGCGGGAAGCGCTCGTACAGCTCGAGGATGACCATGCCGTGCGCGAAGGCCCAGAGGGCCCGTGCGTGTTCGCGGTCACCCCCGGTCGCGTCGAGGAGGGGCTTCGCGGCCGCCTCCTCGACGCCCGGGGTGAGCAGGTCGCGGCGCAGGGCCCGCTCGGTCATCAGCCGGTAGAGGTTCGGCCGGCGGTGTGCGAAGTCGCGGTACGCGACGGTGAGTGCGGCGATCGGATCGGCGGCGCCGTCGACGGCCCGCGCGAACAGCTCCGCCTGTTCCTCGAAGCCGACCGAGATCAGCGTGGCCTCCAGCGCCTGCTTGTCGCGGACGTGCTCGTAGAGCGAGGCGGCGCGGATGCCGACCCGGTCGGCGAGACGGCGCATCGACAGCGCCTCGGGGCCTTCCCGCTCCAGGAGCTCCCGCGCGGCCTGCACGATCTCCCGGGCCCGCGGCGTGAGCCGGCTCAGCACCTGTGACGCCATCAGCCTCACCCTTTCCGGTTCGCCCTAACGGTGTTAGGTTAGCTCCCTAACACCGTTAGGGCGAAAGGCAGTGTCATGTCGGTCGGTTCCCCGTCCAGCCACGTCGAGTCCGTCAAGTCCGCCGGGCGGGTCCGTGACCGCATCGCACGGGCACTGCTCGTCCTCGCCGCGCTCGGCGCCGTCGTCGCGGTGGCCGGAGCGGTGGGCGCGGTCGCGGACGCCGGCCCGGCCACGCGGATGGTCGAGACCTGGCGCATGCTCGGCTTCGTCGTCTTCGCGGGCGTGTTCCTGCTGCTGGCCTACCGCCCGCGGCGCTACGCGGGAATCTGGGAGCTGGCCATCCTCGACAAGCTCGGCCTGACGATCGCCGCCCTGTCCTTCGGCGGCGAGGTCGAAGGCGCGAGCGAGGCCCTGTTCGCGGACGGCGCGATCACGCTCATCCTCCTGGTGTCGTACGGTCTGAGCCGCGCCTGGACGGCATGGCCGGCCGCCCGCGCGACGGCGTGACGCAGGCCGTCGCCCGAGCGCGGCATGGTGGCGGCGTTCTACGCCAGCCAGGCCTCGTCGTCGGTGGCGTGGGCCAGCAGCTTTTGCAGCAGCCGGCGTAACGTCGCCGCCTCGGCGGGGGTCAGGCCGCGCAGGAAGTCGTCCTCGACCTTGCGCAGCGGGTCGCGGACGCCGGCCAGCAGCCGGGTCGCCCGTGGTGTCAGCGCCAGCCGCCGGGTCCGGCCGGTCGCGCCCGGGGCGCGGCGCAGATAGCCCGCCGTCTCCAGTTCGCCGACCATCTCGTGCAGCGACTGCCGGGTGACACCGAGCTGGCGGGCCAGCTCCGACATGGTCAGCTCCGGCTCCAGATCCAGCTGCGTGAGCAATCCGAACTGCCGGACGGTCAGTCCGTGCGGGTGCAGCACGCGGTCGAGGGGCCGGGCGGCGAGCGTGTGCGCGTACGCGAGCAGGTAGGGGATCACCGCGCCGACGGTACCGCCGATGTCAGGGCTCCTGACGTTTTACATGATGTTCTGCCTAGGCTTTTGAGGCCACTCGGCAGGAACAAATACGGCGAATCCCATATTTGCCGCCAATTCCGCCCATCGCGAAATCCCATTCACCGCTAGGAGAGGCGATGATCCGTGCCCGAAAACTGACCCGGCACTTCCGGGTCAAGAAGGAGACCGTCGAGGCCGTGCGCGGCCTGGACCTCGACGTCGAGGACGGTGAACTGGTCGCGTTCCTCGGCCCCAACGGCGCCGGGAAGTCCACCAGCCTGCGGATGCTCACCACCCTGCTGCCGCCGACCGACGGCACCGCGACCGTCGCCGGCGCCGACGTGCGCACCGACCCCGCCGGCGTCCGGCAGCGCATCGGGTACGTCGGCCAGGGCAGCGGGGCCGGGCACTACTTCCGCGTCCGCGACGAACTGGCCACGCAGGGGCGCTGCTACGGCCTCAGCCGGCGAGCGTCACGCACCCGCGCCGACGAACTGCTCGCCGTGTTCGACCTCGAGCAGCTCGCGACCCGCACGGTGTCGACGCTCTCCGGCGGGCAGCGGCGCCGGCTGGACATCGCCATCGGCATGGTGCACCGGCCCCGGCTGCTGTTCCTCGACGAGCCCTCCACCGGACTCGACCCGCAGAACCGCGCCCATCTCGCCGAGCACATCCGACGGCTGCGGCGGGACTTCGGCACCACGATCTTCCTGACCACCCACTACCTCGAGGAGGCCGACGCGCTGGCCGAGCGGGTCGTGGTCATCGACCGCGGGACGGTGATCGCGGACGACACCCCGGAGCGGCTGAAGGCGACCCTGGCCGGCGACCGGATCACCGTCACGGTCGGCTCGGCGGCGGACGCGGGGCGGGCCGCCGGCGTCGCCGCCGGGGTGCCGGGCGCGCACGAGGTGACCACCGACGGCGCCGCCGTGCGCATCCGGGCGACGGGCGGGGACACCGTCGTGCCGGAGCTGGTGCTGGCGCTGGCCGCCGCCGGTGTCCGGACCCGGGCCGTCGACCTGCGCCGCCCCACGCTCGACGACGTCTTCCTCACCCTCACCGGACGCAGCCTGCGCGAAGGAGCCTGACATGAAGCCCGTCACCGACGCCGGCACCGTCTTCGCCCGCGAGATGATGCCGACCTTCCGCAACCCGATCGGCATCCTGTTCATGATGGCCGAACCGGCGGTCTTCCTGCTGCTGTTCGGTCCCTTGCTGAGCGGCATGCCCGGCACCGGCGGCGGCACGCCGTGGGAGTGGTTCGTGCCCGGCATCCTCGTCATGCTGGCCCTGTTCGGCACCACCGGCGCCGGCTACTCGCTGCTCGTCGAGCTGACCGGCGGCTCGCTGGAGCGGATGCTGGTGACCCCGCTGAACCGCACCGCGATGCTGATCGGCCGGACGCTCAAGGAGATCGTCACGCTGCTGCTCCAGGCGGTGCTGATCGTGCTCGTGGTGCTGCCGTTCGGGCTGCGGCCGCATCCGGTGGGCCTGGCCGCGGCGCTGGTGCTGCTGGCCACGTTCGGCACGGGTCTCGGCGGGCTGGCGTTCGCGCTCGCCATCGCCGCCCGGCGGCAACAGGAGCTGTTCTACGGCGTGCAGCAGGTGGTGCTCTTCCCGGTCGTGCTGATCGCCGGCGTGCTGCTGCCGACGGAGGCGGCACCCGGCTGGCTGCGCGCGCTGTCCCGGGTCAACCCGGTGACGTACGTCGTGGACGCCGAACGGGCGCTGTTCCGCGGTGACGTGTGGAGTGCCGAGGTGGTGTACGGGCTGGCGGCGGCGGCCGGGATCGCCGCGGCCGGCCTCGCGCTCGGCACCCGGGCCATGCGCCGGGCCACCCTGTAGCGCGCTCGACCATGTCAAGTTTTCTAGACATGGTGTCAAGCAAGTGTTACCTTCGGGATGTCAAAGATTCTGTACATCCTCAAGGAGCGTGCCGTGACGCACGAGGAGAAGCGCGCCTGGATCATGCTGGTGGTCAGCGTGGTGGCGTATGCGGTGTACCTGGCCGTCGTCCTGAGCCGGGTCGGCGGCGGCGCACTGGCCGACGTGTCCTACGCCGGCCCGCTGCTGTGGACGGTCGGCGGGGCGATCGTGACGTCGATCGTCGCGGAGATCGCGATGGGCGTGGTGAACCCGCGGGCGTCACGCGCCAAGGACGAGCGTGACAAGGAGATCGGCCGGCTCGGCGACCACGTCGGACAGTCCTTTGTGGTCATCGGCGCGGTGTCGGCGATGCTCATGGCGCTGGCCGGCTGGGACCGGTTCTGGATCGCCAACGTCATCTACCTGGGCTTCGTGCTGTCCGCCGTCCTCGGCTCGGTCACGAAGGTGATCGTGTACCGCGGGAGCTTCCCGCAGTGGTGAAACCGACCCGCGTCACCAACCGCATCCGGGTGCTGCGCTTCGAGCGCGGCGAGATGACCCAGGCGGAGCTCGCCGAACGCATCGGCGTCACCCGGCAGACCGTCATCGCCATCGAGCAGGGGCGGTATTCGCCGTCGCTGGAGATGGCCTTCCGCATCGCCCAAGTGTTCGGCGTGCGGCTCGACGACGTGTTCCAGTATCCAGACCCAGGGGAGGGGTCCACGTGAAAGCGATCGCTCAGGACCGGTACGGCCCGGCCGACGTGCTCGGGCTCCGCGACATCGACGTGCCCACGGCGGGCGCCGGGGAAGTGCTGGTGCAGGTGCGCGCCGCCGGCGTCGACCCGGGCGTGTGGATCTGCATGACCGGCCGGCCGTACCTGGCGCGCCTCGCGATGGGGCTGCGCCGGCCGAAGGTCGCGGTGCGCGGCCGGGACCTCGCCGGGGTGGTGGCCGCGGTCGGCGCCGGGGTGACCCGGTTCCGGCCCGGCGACGAGGTGTACGGCACGTCCCTGCGGGGCACCTACGCCGAGTTCACGGCCGCGCCGCAGCAGCGGTTGGCGCTCAAGCCGGCCAACCTGTCGTTCGAGCAGGCGGCCGCCGTGCCCGTCTCCGGCATGACGGCGCTGCAGGCCGTGCGGGACAGCGGTGCGGTACGGGCGGGACACCGCGTGCTCGTCATCGGCGCCGGGGGCGGCGTCGGGTCGTACGTCGTGCAGCTCGCGAAGGCGTACGGCGCGCACGTGACCGCCGTGTGCAGCGCGCCGAAGGCGGACCTGGTGCGCTCCCTCGGCGCCGACGACGTCGTCGACTACACCCGCGACGGGATCGACCGGGACGGCGCACGGTACGACGTCGTGATCGACACCGGCGGGGACCGCCCGCTGTCGGTGCTGCGGCGCGTCCTGACCCCACGCGGGACGCTGGTGCTCGTCGGCGGCGCGTACGACGGGAGCCCGCTGCTGGGCGGCTACAGCCGGCAGATGCTGCGCGCCCCGCTGCTGGCGCTGTTCGTCGGGCAGCGACTGCGCGGCCTCACCGGCCGGGAACGCGCCGAGCACCTCGACGAGCTGCGCCGGCTGATCGAGGCCGGCGCCGTCATGCCCGCCGTCGACCGCACCTACCCGCTCGCCGGCGCCCCCGACGCGATCCGCCACCTCACCGGCAACCGGCCCGCGGGCAAGCTCGTCGTGGCCGTCACGGCCGGGGACCCGCGATGACGACGGCCGCGACTGCCCGTACGACTCCGGAAATCCCGTTGCGCAGGGCGGCCGTCGTCGCCGGGGCCGCCCTGCTCGCCATGACCGTGCTCGCCGGTGTCAGCTTCGCCGTCCTCAACAGCCTCGTGGTGGCCGGCGACGCCGCGCAGACCGCGCGCAACATCCGCGGCGACGAGCTGCTCTTCCGGGCGTCCGCCTGCGGCTTCACCGCCGTCGCGGTGCTCGACGTGGTCGTGGCCTGGGGGTTGTACGGGCTGCTGGCGCCCGTCGACCGCGGCCTCGCGACGATCGCGGCGTGGCTGCGGGTCGGCTACGCCGCCGCCTTCCTCACCGCCCAGGGCAACCTGCTCGCCGCCGCGAACACGCCGGCCGGCGGTGACCCCGGGGACGTGTCGGCTGCGGTGACCGCCTTCCAGCACGGCTGGGACGTCGCGCTGGTCATGTTCGGCGCCCACCTGTTCGCGGTCGGCTGGCTGGTGCTCCGGTCCGGCTACGTCCCCGCCCCGATCGGCGTGCTGCTGATGATCGCCGCGCTGGGCTACCTGGTCGACAGCTTCGGCAAGCTGCTCGTCGCGGGGTACGACGCCGAGGTCGCCGGGTTCACGTTCCTCGGCGAGGTGCTGCTCATGGCGTGGCTGCTGTGGCGGGGCCGACGGCTCTGAGGTCCCGCGCCGGCGGCTTCAGGCTCTGGCGAGCGCGATGGCCGCGAACCCGCGCAGCGCGCGGTTGTCCCAGCCCGGGACGTCGGGCGGCACCGGCCGGTCATGGTCCGCCGCGGCGAAGATCAGCTCGAGCGCCGGTTCCGGGAGGTGCCCGCCGTGCCGGTAGGCGAGGGCGATCGCCGCGGTGAGCGCGACCTGCGGATCACGACTGCCGAGGCCGTGCCGGAGGCGCTGTTCGATGTGGGGGTGGTCGGCCGGCAGATGCGCCAGGGCGAGGTTGGCGCTGGCCCGGGCCGGACCGTCCGCCACCGCCACGAGCGCGGCCACCGATTCCGGGGCGGGCGGGAACCAGGCCAGCAGCGCCGCGGCGCGGGCCGCGAGCTCGTCGTCGGCGTCGTACACCCAGCCGGCGACCGTGGCGGCGTGTGCGGCCAGGGCCCGGTAGGCGTCGCGGGCCCACCGGTGGGGCGCGGCGTTGGTCCAGTAGCAGGGCTGGTCGTCGTCCTCCGGCCGGTCGTCCTCGCGGTAGAGCCACCGGATGAGCTGCGGGAGCTGCTCGTCGGTGATGTCGTCGGCCTCGGCGTAGCTCGCGTCGGCGTCGAAGGGAAGCCGGTCGTCGCGGTGGTCGCCGATGCCCACCGCGACGAGCAGGTGCAGCAGGCGCACCCGATCGGGGGTCGCCGGGTCGTCGACGAGGGCGACGAGGAAGGGCACCGCCGGGGCGCTGACCTGCCACCTGGTGCCCTGGTGGTACAGCTGGTCGAACAGCTCCGAGCACGCCTGGTCGCGGGCCGGCCGGTGCGGATCGCGCAGCGCGCGCAACAGCTCGGGCATGCGGGACGCCGGGCCGCGGCAGCCGTACAGCTCGCCCCAGGGCACCCCGCCGACCCCGGCGAGCGGGTCACGGTCCGGTCTCACCAGGCCGTTTCTACCGGGCCGGTGATCAGCTGTACAGCCTCGGCGGGACGTCATTCTGCCCGAACGGGTCTTCACCGGCGCGGTGGCCTGCCCGTACCGTCGCGTGCCATGACCGTCGACGCCGCACGTCCGGCCCTTCCGGCGCAGGTGACCACCGCGTTCTGGCTGCGGCTCGCCGCCGCGACCAAGTATCGCCGCCCCGTCCCGCGCCGGACCCCGCCACCGGCACCGGTCTGGCCGGTCGACCTCGCCGCCGCCCCGTGGCCGGTGACGTCCATGCGCTGCCCCGACCTGCCGGCGCCCTCGCTGGACGACACGTAGGCGCGCGGCTGTAGCGTGAGGATCATGTTCAACGTCCCGCTCGGCGACGGAGCCGAGCTGCGCCCGCTCGAACCGTGGCAGGCCGAGGAGTTCATCGCGCACATGGACCGCGCACGGGAGACCGTGGACCCGTGGGTGCCGTGGGCGTCCGTGAGCACCGATCTGGTCTCCGCCCGCGCGACGTTGCAGCGGTACGCGGACCTCGCCGCCCGTGACGCCGGACGCCTGTACGGCATCTGGCTCGACGGCACGCTCGTCGGCGGCACGATGTTCGTCTCCTTCGACGCCGCGGCGGGCAACTGCGAGCTGGGCTGCTGGCTGGAGCCGGCCGGGCAGGGACGCGGCCTGGTGACCCGGGCGGTGCGGATGCTCGTCGACTGGGCGGTGCACACCCGCGGCATGCACCGCGTCGAATGGCGGTGCCGGCCCGACAACATCGCCAGCAGCAGCATCGCCCGCCGGCTCGGGATGCGCCTCGACGGCGTGCTGCGGGAGGAGTACCTCTACCGCGGCGTGCGCCACGACCTGGAGGTGTGGTCGCTGCTGGCGTCCGAGGCCGACAAGAACGCTTAGGCCCTGTCCGGGCCGCTCGTGGTCAGCTCGGACAGCTCATCCGGACGGGGACGCCGACGGCTCGGTCAGCGGTGCCCCGGCGGTGCTCGGGCTCGGCGGCGGTGTGTCGGCCGGCGCGGATTCCACGAACGGCGAGACCGACGTCGATGCGGAGGCCGACGTCGATGCCGACGGTGACGCCGGCGCCGAGGTGGTCGGCGGTGCCGTGGTCGGCGGTGTCGTCACCGGCGGCAGCGTGGAACGGGTCGGGCTCGGCGAGCCGGCCGGCGACGGACGGCGGGTGGGAGTCCCGGTCCCGGGGTCGTCGGTCGGCGGCGGGACGACCGCCTGCTGCGGCGCCCGGTCGAACCAGGGGATCGCGCCCGGGGCCGCCTGCGCGAGGGCCACGACCGTCACCAGCGAGGCGCCGGCGACGGCGGTGACCAGCAGCGCCCGGGACGCCCAGTTCCGCCGCTGCCGAGGACGCCGCGGCGCCGGCCGGGGCGGCACCGCCTGCGGGCCGGCGGGCACCGGCCGCAGCACCCGGGTGGTCGCGGCGAGCGGGGCCGGCGGCTCGACGTGGGCCTGGACGAGCCGGGCGAGGATCAGCGCCGCCTCGTCGCTGCCGGGCCGCTGCACCGGATCCGGGAACCGGCAGCGCCGCATCAGCTCGTCCAGCTCCACGGGGATGCCGGACGGCGCCGTCGCCGCGAGCAGGGTGCCGAGGGCGTGGACGTCGCGGGTCGGTGCGTCCAGGTCGACGCCGACGTCGGTGCCGAAGCCGATGACCTTGACGCCGACGTCGGTGCGGAGCACCTTGGCCGGGCCCAGCGTGCCGTGAGCCACCCACTGGCTGTGCGCATACGCGAGCGCGGCGGCCATCTCGGCGCCGACCCGCGCGGTCTCGCGCCAGTCCTGCAGGCCGTCGCGGACGTCCGCGGTGAGCGGGCGGCCTTCGGCGTATTCCATCACGACATACGGCGTCGGGCCGCGCCCGGGCAGCTCGGTGACGCCGACGTCGTAGACGGCGGCCACGTTCGAATGGCTGAGCCGGGCGCCGAGCCGGCCGGCGTCGAGGAACCGGGACGCCGCGTCCGCACGGTCGGCGCGCAGCAGGCGGACCGCCACCTGGCGGCGCAGCAGCTCGTCGTGGGCCGACCAGACCTCTGCCGTCGCTCCGGCGTTCAGTTGCCGGACCAGACGGTATCGGCCTTCCAGCAGCATGAGCTCCGACGTCTCCCCGTCTGTGCCAGGTCACCCCGTTTTGTCGCTCCAATTATGCAGGTAGGCCGCCAGTTCCGCCCGGAACGGCGGCACAGTGTTGTATGAGTGCAACACTGTGACAGTTGTGTGAAGAATGGCCGTTCGGCTGATGTCAGCTTGGCCGTGCTGCTGACCGCGAAGCCTGACCGTGCTCGCCGCGGCACCGGCTGACCCGGTCACCGGCTGCCGTACCACGTCATGTCGGGCGCCGGGCCGAGGTCGAAGTCCTCGACGATCCGGGTGAGATCGATGCCCTCGACCGAGGCGTAGGCGAAGACGTTGCGGTCGTCGAGCTGCTCCGCGAACAGCTCGGTGCCCCGTGTCGACCGCCGGGCCCGGGCCTGCCGGATCATGAACTCCTCCGTGTCCTCGGTGCCCAGGGGCGACTCCACGGCGGGGCCGGCGTTCAGGCTCACCTCGGCCGACGTGGTGCGGATCAGCACGGACTGGAGCCACGTGCCGTCGGCGGCGAGCAGCGTGTACAGCCACGGCTGGTCGGCGAGCGGTTCGGGCAGCCAGCCGGGCCGCGGCCCGATCGTGAACGTGCCCGGGTCGCGGCGCAGCGACCGCGCGACCCGCAGGGCGACGCTGCGCGCCCGTTCGACGTCGTTGAAGCTCACCCCCACCTCCAGCCGCGGCTCGCCCGCCGGCTGCCAGACCACGCTGGCCCCGCCGTCGGGGGTGTACGTCGTCAGACGGCCCGGTGTGCCGTTGATGTCGACGCCGTCGGCGCCGGCCTCGGTGCTCTTCGCGGAGTACGGCTCCAACCAGCCGGTGGTGACCGACACGGACGGTGACCGCGGCTCGCCCTCCCGCTGCGGGCGGCGCCAGGTCCGGCCCACCACGATCGCGCCGCTGCCGTCGACGACGACGCCGAGTTCGGTCAGGCCGAAGCCGTCCGGCAGCCACCCCGGCCGCCACCGGGGCGCGGCCTGCAGCCAGCCGCCGCCCGGGCCGCCCGCGATCTCCGGGAACGCGGTGACGTCCGGACGGGCCAGCCGGTACGCGGCGAACCCGCCGGCGCCGGCCACGCCGGCCGTGGCGGTGGCACCGGCGACCCGCAGCAGCAGGCGCCGCTGGCGGTGGTGACGGGACCGGGCGTCGAGGGCGGCCCGGATGTGCTGGGGCGAATGGGCATCGTCGGCGATGGCTTCGATCGCCGCGCGGATCACGTCTGCGTCGCTCATCGTTCCTCCAGAAGACTTGGTGCGGCGATGCCGCGCAGGGTGGCCAGGGCACGGGACGCCTGGCTGCGCACGGTGACCGGGCTGCAGCCGAGCAGCGCGGCGATGTCGGCGTCGGCCATGTCCTCGAAGTACCGCAGCACGATCACGATCCGTTGCCGGGTGGGCAGTGCCCGGATGAGCTGGACGAGGGCGTCGCGGTCGGCGCGCTGTTCCGTGCCGTCGGCGACGGGCTCCGGCACGTGGGCGCGCTCCCGCCGCAGCCGGGCGAGGAACCGCCGACGGGTGGAGATGAGCTCGTTGATGACCATCCGGCGCACGTACGCCTCGGGCTCGTCCGCCGCGGCGATACGCGCCCAGCGAGGCTGGGCCTTGACCAGGACGTCCTGGAGCACGTCCGCGCCAGTGTCCGGGTCGCCGGCGAGGGCCGTCGAGTACCGGGTCAGCGCCGGCAGGCGGGCGGCCAGGAACTCCTCGAACGTCAACCGCATTCGTCGCACGTCATCTTCACGAAGCTGCCCCCGGGATCTGTTGCACCCGGCCCTACATCCCTTGTGTCGTAGGACGGTCACGGGATGTTCACACCCGAACGGTTTCGTCTGACACTGGCCTGCATCGATATTCAGGCACGGCGATCTCCGCATCCGGAGCCCGCGCCTGTCGCACAGCCGATCGGAGCAGGAATGACAAGACCGTCCCGCTGGATCCCCGCCCTTCTCGCCGCCGTGCTGGCCAGTCTGGTCCTCGCCGTGCCGGCCAAGGCCACCCCGCCCGGAATCCCGTCCAAGTCGACCGCGCAGAGCCGGCTCAACGCGCTCACCGTGGCGGCGCAGGGCTCGATGAGCGGCTACTCCCGCGACCTGTTCCCGCACTGGATCACCATCAGCGGCAGCTGCAACACCCGCGAGACGGTCCTCAAGCGCGACGGCTCGTCGGTCGTCACCGACAGCTCCTGCGCGGCTACCTCGGGCCGCTGGTACTCCCCGTACGACGGCGCGACCTGGACCGCCGCGTCCGACGTCGACATCGACCACGTCGTGCCCCTGGCCGAGGCCTGGCGCTCCGGGGCGAGCTCCTGGACGACCAGCAGGCGGCAGAGCTTCGCCAACGACCTCACCCGCCCGCAGTTGATCGCCGTGACCGACAACGTCAACCAGGCCAAGGGCGACCAGGACCCGTCGACGTGGCAGCCGCCGCTGTCGTCGTACCGGTGCACGTACGCGAAGATGTGGATCACGGTGAAGCACTACTGGGCGCTGACGCTGCAGTCCTCGGAGAAGACCGCCCTGCAGAGCATGCTCAACACCTGCTCGTCCTGACCGGGCCGCCCGGCGGGCCCGGCGGCTCACCTGCCGCCGGGCCGTCACGGTGCTCGCTCTGTGTCAGGGGGCCAGAGGTCGGAACGCCTCGTGAACGCCGCTCGTCCGCCGATTTACAGCATCGTTTCCCGGCAGCCATATGGCTGCCGAGATGGAGGTGGGATCATGCGCGCGTAATTCGACGTACATGTCTGCCAGGGAGGCTTCATGGACGATCTCTCCGTCGACAACCGGACCGTTGTGGTCCCGCCTGCGCCACGCAACGGGTTCGACCGGTTCTTCGAGATCACGGCACGCGGCTCGACGATGAGCCGCGAGGTGCGCGGTGGCCTCGCCACGTTCTTCACGATGGCCTACATCGTGGTCCTCAATCCGCTGATCCTCGGCAGCGGCACCGACAGCACCGGCGGCAAGCTCGCCATCACCGCGGTCGCCTCGGCCACCGCCCTGGTGGCTGGCGTGGTGACGATCCTGATGGGGGTCGTGGCCCGCTTCCCGCTGGCGCTGGCCGCCGGGCTCGGTGTCAACGCGCTCGTCGCCTTCGAGATCGCGCCCGAGATGACCTGGGCCGACGCCATGGGGCTCGTGGTCATCGAGGGTCTGCTCATCACCGTCCTGGTGCTCACCGGTCTGCGGACGGCCGTCTTCCGCGCGGTACCGACACAGCTCAAGACCGCCATCGGTGTCGGTATCGGCCTGTTCCTCGCGCTGATCGGTTTCGTCGACGCGGGCTTCGTCCGCCGGGTGCCCGACGCGGCCAACACGACGGTCCCCGTCGGGCTGGGCATCGGCGGCAAGCTGATCAGCTGGCCGGCGCTCGCGTTCGGCGTCGGCCTGCTGCTGACGGTCGTGCTCGTGGTCCGCAAGGTGCGCGGCGCGATCCTCATCGGCATTCTCGCCTCGACCGTGCTCGCGATCGTCATCGAGGCGATCGCGAAGGTCGGGCCGTCGTTCGTGGACGGCAAGCCCAACCCCAAGGGTTGGAGCCTCAACGTCCCCACCCTGCCGGACAAGATCATCGACAGGCCCGACCTGTCGCTGATCGGGCACTTCAACGTGCTCAACTCCTGGCAGACCGCCGGGGTCCTCATCCCGCTGATGTTCGTGTTCACGCTGCTCATCACGGACTTCTTCGACACGATGGGCACGATGGTCGCGGTGGCGCAGGAGGGCGACCTGCTCGACGCCGACAAGATGCCGCCGCGGACCCGCGAAATCCTGCTGGTCGACTCCGTCGCGGCGGCCGCCGGCGGTGCCGCCAGCACGTCGAGCAACACCAGCTACATCGAGAGCGCGGCGGGTGTCGCCGAGGGCGCCCGGACGGGGGTGGCGAGCCTGGTGACGGGTGCGCTGTTCCTGGTGGCGATGTTCTTCGCGCCGCTCGTGACCGTCGTGCCGTTCGAAGCGGCGTCGGTCGCACTGGTCGTGGTCGGCTTCCTGATGATGACGGCGGTCCGCACGATCGAGTGGTCGGACTACGACATCGCGCTGCCGGCGTTCCTCACGATCGTGCTGATGCCGTTCACGTACTCGATCTCCAACGGCATCGGCGTCGGCATCATCTCGTACGTGGTGATCAAGCTGGTCAGCGGCAAGGCGCGCCAGGTGCACCCGCTCCTGTACGGCGTGGCGGTGCTGTTCCTGGTCTACTTCCTCCGCGGCCCGCTCGAGCTGCTGTTCTGACCGACGCCACAGGCGGGGTCCCCGGTTCCGGGTGACCCCGCCTGCGGCGTGCCGGGTGGTGTCTTCATGCGGGGCGGGCTACCCGCCCACGTCCTGCGCCTCTGCTGGTCAGTCGGTGCCGGACTCGATCGCGGCGCGGTCGAGCAGCTCGTCGTCCTCGGCCGGGACCGTGCCGCGGGAGGCGATCGCCTCGGCGCCGCCCTCGGGCATCGCGCCGATGAGCTCGGTCGAGCTCGGCAGCGCGGCACTGATCAGTTTCGGACCGACGATGCCGAGCCCGGCGTACTGCTCCAGGCGGGCGCGGGAGTCGGCGATGTCGAGGTTGCGCATGGTCAGCTGGCCGATGCGGTCGACGGGGCCGAACGCGGCGTCCTCGGTGCGCTCCATGGACAGCTTGTCCGGGTGGTAGCTGAACGCCGGACCGGACGTTTCCAGGACGGAGTAGTCCTCACCGCGGCGCAGGCGCAGGGTCACCTCGCCGGTGACCGCCGACCCGACCCAGCGCTGGAGCGACTCGCGGAGCATCAGCGCCTGCGGGTCCAGCCACCGGCCCTCGTAGAGCAGCCGGCCCAGCCGGCGTCCCTCGTTGTGGTAGCTGGCGAGGGTGTCCTCGTTGTGGATCGCGTTGACCAGCCGCTCGTACGCCGCGTGCAGCAGCGCCATCCCGGGCGCCTCGTAGATGCCGCGGCTCTTGGCCTCGATGATCCGGTTCTCGATCTGGTCGGACATGCCCAGGCCGTGCCGGCCGCCGATGGCGTTGGCCTCCAGCACCAGGTCGACGGCGGTGGCGAACTCCTTGCCGTTGATCGTTATCGGACGGCCCTGCTCGAAGCCGATCGTGACGTCCTCGGCGGCGATCTCCACGTCGGGGTCCCAGAACCGCACACCCATGATCGGTTCGACGATCTCGATGCCGGTGTCGAGGTGCTCGAGCGACTTGGCCTCGTGGGTCGCGCCCCAGATGTTGGCGTCGGTGGAATACGCCTTCTCGGTGCTGTCCCGGTAGGGCAGGCCGCGGGCGAGCAGCCACTCGGACATCTCCTTGCGGCCGCCGAGCTCGGTGACGAAGTCGGCGTCCAGCCACGGCTTGTAGATCCGCAGCGAGGGGTTGGCGAGCAGGCCGTAGCGGTAGAACCGCTCGATGTCGTTGCCCTTGAAGGTGGAGCCGTCGCCCCAGACCTGCACCCCGTCCTCGAGCATGGCGCGGACCAGCAGGGTGCCGGTGACGGCCCGGCCGAGCGGGGTGGTGTTGAAGTAGGCCCGGCCGCCGGAGCGGATGTGGAACGCGCCGCAGGCCAGGGCGGCGAGGCCCTCCTCGACCAGGGCCGAGCGGCAGTCGACCAGCCGGGCGATCTCCGCGCCGTAGGCCGTGGCGCGCGCCGGCACCGAGGCGATGTCGGGTTCGTCGTACTGCCCGATGTCAGCGGTGTAGGTGCACGGGACGGCACCCTTCTCGCGCATCCACGCGACCGCTACCGAGGTATCGAGGCCGCCGGAGAAGGCCAGTCCGACGCGTTCGCCGAGCGGCAGGGAGTTGAGCACCTTGGACACGACTGCGAGTATATGCGGTCGACTGCATGATCATGCAAGATCATTGCCAGGTCGTGACGGGAATCATCGGATGGACTCCTGGCGACCTTCCGGTCACCCTGAGCGTGCCGCCCGCCGGACACTATGCTGCGGCGATGATCAGCCTTGCCGACGCCGTGGGCGCGGCTCGCGCGCGGTACGTCGCGGCGAACCCGGCCAGCAGCGCCCGGTACACCGACGCCCTCGCCGTGCTGCCCGGCGGCAACACCCGCACGGTGCTGTTCCACGAGCCCTTCCCGCTCGGCATCGTCCGCGGCGAAGGCTGCGTGATCTGGGACGCCGACGGTCACGCGTACGTCGACCTGCTCGGCGAGTACACGGCCGGGCTGTTCGGCCACTCCGACCCGGTGATCCGCGCCGCGGTCGTCGAGGCGCTCGAGAACGGCGTCACGCTGTCCGGGCACCCGATGGCGGAGGCCCGGTTCGCCGCCGCCGTCGCGGACCGGTTCCCGTCCATGGAACTGCTGCGGTTCACCAACTCGGGCACCGAGGCGAACCTCATGGCCCTGGCGACCGCCACGGTCGCCACCGGCCGCCGGCGGGTGCTCGTGTTCGAGGGCGCCTATCACGGTGGCGTGCTGTCGTTCCCGGCCGGCTACGACCCGAAGTCCGGCGGGGTCAACGTGCCGCACGAGTGGGTGGTGGCCGAGTACAACAACGCCGAGCGGGCCCGCGACGCCATCCGCGGCGCCGGCGACGAGCTGGCCGCGGTCCTGGTCGAGCCGATGCTCGGCTCGGGCGGCTGCATCCCGGCGGACCCGGACTTCCTCGCCGTCCTGCGGGCCGAGACCGAGCGCGCCGGCGCGGTGCTGATCTTCGACGAGGTGATGACGTCACGCCTCGCGCCCGGCGGGCGGCAGGCGGCGCTCGGCATCCGGCCCGACCTGACGACACTGGGCAAGTACGTCGGCGGCGGCATGTCGTTCGGCGCGTTCGGCGGGCGGCGCGACCTCATGGCCCGCTACGACCCGCGCCGGCCCGACGCGCTCGCGCACGCCGGGACGTTCAACAACAACGTGCTGACGATGTCGGCGGGGCTGGCCGCGCTGACCCGGGTGCTCACCCCGGCGGCGCTCGCGGCGCTCAACGACCGCGGCGAGCGGCTGCGCGCCGAGCTGAACCGGGTCTTCGCCGGCCTGCCGGCCCGGGCGACCGGCCTCGGCTCGCTGCTGACCGTGCATTTCACCGACCGGCCGCTGCGCACCGGCGCCGACGTCGCGCTGGGCGACCCGCTGCGCAAGGAGCTGTTCTTCTTCGACCTGCTGCACCGCGGCTTCCACCTGGCCCGCCGCGGCATGGTGGCGCTGTCGCTGCCGGTCGGCGACGATGAGTGCACCCGCTTCGTCGAGGCGGTGGCCGACTTCGTCGACGAGCGCCGTCACCTGATCAGCAGGTGACGGCGCTCGGGCCGTACCGTCAGAAGAGCTTCCGCGCGGAGCCGAGCCGCAGCAGGACGGTCTCCCCGGTGGCGTCCTGGACGGCGTCGTTGTCGGTGATCGCGTACACCTGACCGTCGCCGCCGATCGTGAGCCCTTCGAGCTTCTCCTGGGTCCAGCCGTTGTCCGCGCGCAGGGCCGGCAGCACGTCGACGGCCAGCCGCTTCGGCAGGACCGGCAGCGTGCCGGCCGCCGGGTCCTTCGCCGGGACGGTGACGGTGTAGACGCGCTTGATCTTCGCCGCCGGGCCGTTGAGCTTGTCCCGCTCGATGACCGCGAGGGTGTTGCGGTCGACGGCGACGATCTCGGAGAGCCCGATCCAGTCGCCGGCGGTCGTGGTGGTCTCCAGCCGGTAGCCGAACCACGTCCACCGCCGGGTGGCCACGTCGTAGCGGCCGATGCGGACCACGCCCGCCGGGTCGGTGCTCAGCTCGCGCTGCAGCGCCACCCACACGTGCTCGCCGTCCCGGTCGGTGACCGCCGAGACGCCCTCGATGCCCTGCTTGGCGAGGCCCGCGGCGACCTCGGCGGGCAGCGCCATGGTCTCCACCGTCCGCCCCCTGGCGTCGAGGCGGACGAGCTTGTTGCCGTTTCCGGTCGTGCCCTCCACGCCGAGCCAGAAACCGCCCTGCGGACGGGCGAAGACGCCCTCGGCGTCGTAGCCGACCGGCGCGCCCGACGCGTCGGTCACGACCAGCTCGGCGGTGATCTCGGCCGGCGAGGCCCCGGTGTCCAGCGTCAGGATCCGGGTCGGCGTGTAGGCCGCGTCGGTCACCGAGTACAGCCTGGACGGCTTGCCGGGGACGGCCGACAGCGCGCCGAGCGCGCCCCAGCCGATGCCCTTCGGGCTGACCACGCTCGGGAAGCCGGGTTTGTCCCGGCCGAGCTCGAAGACCGTGACGCTGGAGCGGACGTTGACCGACGCGTCGTCCTCCTCGCTGGAGACCACGAAGAGGTCCCGGGACGGGATGGGCAGCAGGCCCTCGGGACCGTTGGTGGTGGCGAGGATCTGCTTGAAGACCGGCCGGACCGGGTTGCTCAGGTCGTAGACCGCGACGAAGTTGCTGCGCTCCGAGCCGACGAACGCGTACCGCGTGCCGTGGTAGGTCGCGATCGCGAGCCCTTCCGGCTCGGTGCCCTTGTTGTCCGAGCGGTCGTCGTTGTGCAGCCCGTACGTGACCGCGAGCCGCTCGAACGTGTTGCCCGCATCCCAGGCGACCCGGCCCGTGACGGTGTCGAACACGGTCCAGCCGCGGGTGCCGCCCTTCCAGTCGCCCTCGTTGGCCGTGGCGACGTAACGGTCGTCGACCCAGGCGACCGCGTCGGGCTCGCGCGGCACGTCGGTGATCTGCCCGGTCAGGTCGATCTTGCCGTCGTCGGCCACGTCGACGCCCTTGACGGTGACGGTGCCGGCGCTGAACGCCTTCTCCAGCCGGCCGGTCCGCAGGTCGACGACGACGATGCCGTTGTTCTCCTGCAGCGTCACGACAAGCTTGTCGCGCCCGTTGATCGAGACGTACTCGGGCTCGGCGTCACCCGGCTCGGTGATGCCGGCGGCGGCCAGCACGCTCGCGGTCAGCTCGACCTTGCGGGTCGACCAGCGGCCCGGGTCGTCCGACGGCAGGTCCACGATCTGCACGAAGCCGCCGGGGGCCTGCGGCAGGTCACCGTCGTTGACGTCCTCGTCGCGCTCGTTCTCGATCGCGATCGCCGCGTACCGTCCGGTCTTGCTCAGCGCGATCGAGTCCGGCTGGCCGCCGAGGTCGAGGGTGCGCACGACCTTCCGGTCGGCGATCCGGACCACCTGCAGGACGCCGGACGGGTTGGTGAAGCGCTCGCTGGTGCCGACGACAACGAGCGCGTAGGCGCCGCGCACGGTCACCGAGGTCGGCTCGCCGGGTACGGACAGGGTGCCCAGGCCCTTCGGGCGGCGTCCGTCGCGGATGTCGACGAAGCCGATCCGCTTCGCCGGCGCGTCGGTGTAGATGAGGGTGCGGCCGTCCTCGGTGACGGCGGAGATCTCGGCCGAGGTCTCGGCGGCGGGGGCCTCGCCGGCCGGCCGGTTCTGGAAGACAGGGTAGGTGGACTGCCGGTCCCAGAACAGGGAGCGGTCCGCATGGGCGGACGCGGCGCTGGCGGGAAACAATCCCGTGGAGGTCACGGCCAGCGCGGTGAGCACGACCGGAAGCTTGCGATGGGCCATGAGCCGTGACGCTGGCACGTGGCGGCGACCCGGAGTGGTCCGGCGGGTGAACGCCACACTTTCCGATCATGAACCAGCGCTGTGGCTGTGGTCACGGCATTCAGACTAGCCTCCTAGGAAGCTCGACGGGATGTGGCCGGGCGCGCGGAAGTCGAGTGGGCCGTTCCGGCTGTGGGGAGCGTCGATCGGGTTCGGGTCCTACGATATGGACTCGCATCGAAGAGGTTGGATGCAATTTTCCTGGTTCTGCATGATCCCGAAGGGTTGGTGCTGCGATGGGTGCACAAAGTCTTCGGGATCATGGAGAGTCGAACACATCACCGTACGTCGATGCACCAAGATGTCCGGAATGTCGGGGGTCTGGCGGGCTGGGCCGCCGCTTGAGTGCCGGGTGTTCGTCCACTGTGGATGGTGAGCGGGGGCGTGAGTGGTGTGCCCGGATGCCGCTGCTTCGGCGATGCCGGTCGCGGCCTGTCCGCCGGGCGGTGCCGTGTGCGCGGAGCGTGTGCGGGCCGTTGATGTCGTCGGCGTGAAGTCGGCGTCGGTTGGTTGCGCTGCCGGGTAGTCGACGTTGTCGGCGTGGTCCTGTCGTCCGGGTGGCAGTGCTGCCGGGCCGGAGATCCGCGCGGTTCTGTCGTCCGGCTGTCCGTCCATCGCGCCGAACGGCGGCCCCAGTTGCCATGCCCCGGCCGACCACGGATGTGCCGCGAGCTGGTCCGGCGTGGCGAACCTCGCCACAAAGCGCCAGTTGCCGCTCGCGGCGGCCACCCATACGCAAGGTCTTGAGCGATCGCTCAAACGTCGCTACGCTGCCGTTTGAGCAAGTGCTTAAACCAGTCGCTCAAAAGGGGTGTGCGTTGTGGAGGAACGTCGAGGCCGGCGGCCCGGGCCGGCCAAGCTGATCCTGGCCGCGCTGATCGGCCTGTTCGGGATCGCCGTGTTCGTGGTCGCCGTGCGGGAAGGGCGGGCGGACAGCGCGCTGTTCTTCGTCGCGCTGCCCACCCTGCTCGCCGCCGGCCTGCTCCTCGTGACGGTGGAGAGCCTGCACGGGCGGCTCTTCGTCTTCGTCACCGTGCTCCTGCTGGTCGTGGCCGTGGGGATGCACGAGGGTGCGATCTGCGTCATCCTCGCCGCGCCGCTGGTCTATGCGGTCGCGCACGGCGCGCTCGGTCTCTTCCAGCTCCTCGGGAGCCTGCTGAACCGGCGCGGGACGCATCGCCGAGGGTATGCGCTGCTGCCCGTACCGCTGCTGCTCCTGGCGGGGCTGGAGGGCGTGACCCCGCAGTGGCGCATCGATCCGGACCGGTCCGTGTCCGTCACACGCGTCGTCGCCGCGGACGCCGCCGAGGTGGAGGCCCGGATCGCGGCCGGGCCGCGCACCGCGGCGGTGCGTTCCCTCCCGTTGCGTGCCCTCGGCGTGCCGATGCCGGAGCACATCGCAGGTCAGGGGCTCGACCCCGGCGACCTCTGGGTCTTCGGGTACCACGGCAGCTCGCACGGGCCGGGCGGCGAACTGGTCACCCGGGTGAGCGCGCACGAGCCCGGCCGGCTGGCCTTCGACATCGTCCGCAACGACTCGATCACCGCACGCTGGATGCGATTCGAGGGCGCGGAGCTGTCGTGGCACGCGGTAGACGCCACGCACACCGAGGTCCGCATCGTGCTGGCCTACCGCCGCGGGCTCGACCCGAGCTGGTACTTCGGTCCGCTGCAGGACGGCCTCACCCACGCGGGCGCCGGCCACTTCCTCGACATGCTGGCCCTGTCGTGATCACGGTCCGCTACGCCTGCCTGCTCGTCCCCGCCGCGCTCGTGCTGATCGGGCTCCGGGTGGAGCGGGGGCGCGACGCCCGGGCCGCGGCGCTGCTCGCCGGTGTCGCCGCGGCGGTCGGTGTCGCCGCCCTCGACGCGGTCGCCCGCCGGGCCGGCTGGTGGTCGTTCGCCGCCGTCGACGGCACGTTCCGCGGCCTGCCGGTCGACCTCTGGCTCGGCTGGGCCGCGCTCTGGGGCGTGGTGCCGGTGCTGCTGCGGCGCCGGTTGCCGGTACCGATCGGGCTCGGCCTGCTGCTCTGGCTCGATCTGCTGGCGATGCCGGAGCTCGCGCCGCTGGTCGTGCTCGGCGACGACTGGTGGGCCGGTGAGGCGGCCGGCATCGTGGCGGTCGCGGTGCCCTCGGTGCTGCTCGGGGTCGCGAGTGCGGAACGCCGCTTGCTGACGGTCCGGGTGCTGGGGCAGGTCGTCGTTTTCGCCGGGCTGTCCCTCTGGCTGGTGCCGACGGTCGCCTTCACCGTTGACGGCGCCTCCTGGGAACCGCTGCTCACCCCGGTGATGGCGCAGCTCGCGCTGCTGGTGTCGGTGCCGGCGCTGCTCGCCGTGCGGGAGCTGCTCGTGCGGGGGCGGGGCACGCCGTATCCGTGGGACCCGCCCGGGCGACTGGTCACGACGGGACCGTACGCCTACGTCGCGAATCCCATGCAGGTCAGCACCGTCGCGCTGATGCTGCTCATGGCCATGGCCGCGCGCAGCTGGGCGCTCGCGGTCGCCGCCGGGCTCGCGGTCGCCTTCAGCGCCGGGGTGGCCGCGCCGCACGAGCGCGCGGCCCTCGTCCGGCGGCACGGGGAGCAGTGGCTGGAGTACCGGCGGCACGTGCGCGACTGGTGGCCGCGGTGGACGCCGTACCGGACGGGCCGCACCCCGGTTCTGTGGCTCGACGACGACTGCGGGCCGTGCACCGCGACGGCGGCCTTCCTCCGCCGCCGGGGCCCGCGGGGGCTGGTCCTCGCCCCGGCCGCGAGCCATCCGGGGCCGCTGCGGCGGGCCGGATACACGGGCGGCGACGGCCACACGGAACGGGGGGTGGCCGCCGTCGCCCGCGGGCTCGAGCACGTTCACCTCGGCTGGGCGTACGCCGGCTGGTTCCTGCGGCTGCCCGGCGTCGGGCTGCTCGCCCAGCTCGTCACCGACGCGCTCATAGCGCCGCCGCACCTCGCCGGTACCGTCGAGGGTGACCACGATGGGGGGCTGGATGTCCGACACCAAGCAGCGGCTGCTGGAAGGCGCGCTCGCCGCCGTCAATGAGCACGGCATCACGGGTGTCTCGGCCCGCACCATCGCCGCCGCCGCCGGGGTCAACCAGGCGCTCGTCTTCTACCACTACGGCAGCGTCGACGACCTGCTCGCCGCCGCCTGCCGCACGAGCACCGAGGCCCGGGTCGCCGCCTACGCGGCCGAGTTCGCCCGGGTCACGTCGCTGCGCCAGCTGCTCGACGTGGGCCGCAGGCTGCAGGTGCGGGAGCGTGCGCTGGGCAACGTGTCGATGCTCGCCCAGCTGCTCGCCGCCGCCCAGGCCGACAAGAAGCTGGCCGCGTCCGTCGGTGGGTGCCTGCAGCTCTGGGTCGACGAGATCGAGTCGGTGTTGCGCCGGCTGCTCGCCGGTTCGCCCTTCGCGGAGGTCGCCGACCTGGGCGGGCTGGCCAGGGCGGTCTCCGCGGCGTTCGTCGGGATCGAGCTCTACGCCGGGGTCGACGAGACGGGTTCCGAGCACGCGCTGGCCGCGCTGGAACAGCTCGCCATCCTGGTCGAGGTGGTCGACGACCTCGGGCCGGTGTCTCGGCGTGCGCTCAACTCCCGGATCAACCGGGCGGTCCGGCGCGGCTGAAAGACCGCCCGGCCGGCGGCGGTTTCCGGACCGACCGCTTCCCGACGCGTACAAGGCCGTCTGGGATTTCCGCGGGCAGGAGGCGACCTCGCTGTCCGTCACCGTGGAGGGCGAGCAGCGGTACCTGGACTCCCGGCTGACGGCCCGCATCCCTCGCGGGTGATTTTGGGGTGAGCGGCCGGATCTGGGTATCTGCCCCAGGTGCCCGTACGCCGGCGGGCGGTGGCCGATGGTCTCGCGTCCCCACGCCGACCTGGGAGGAACACATGCCGACCGCACGCTATCTGCCGATCGCCGACCACGGGCTGATCGGTGACCTGCGCACCGTGGCGCTGGTCGGCACCGACGGCACGATCGACTGGTACTGCTGCCCGCGTTTCGACGCGCCCAGCGTGTTCGGTTCGATCCTCGACGCCGACCGGGGCGGATCGTTCCGGCTGGCGGCCGACGGGCCGGCCGCCACCAAGCAGTTCTACTTCCCGGACACCAACGTGCTCATCACCCGGTTCTTCACCGAGGAGGGGGTGGGCGAGGTCCAGGACTTCATGCCGGTGGTCGACGACTCGGTCGAGGCCGACCGGCACCGCCTGATCCGGCGGGTGCTGTGCGTGCGCGGCATGGTGGCGTTCCGCGCTCGGGTGGCTCCGCGGTTCGGCTTCGGGACGCAGCCGCACACCGTGCGCCAGCTCCACGGGCAGACGCTGTTCGAGTCGGCGGACCTCGCTCTCGCGCTGACGGCCACGGCGCCGGTCGAGATCGACGCCTCGGACGCGACGTCGTCGTTCAAGCTGCTGGAGGGCGAGTCCGCGGTGTTCGCGCTCGACCGGATCCGCGACGGTGTCGCGCCGCGTGGCTGCCCGCACGCCGAGGCCGAACAGGAGTTCGCCGGCACGGTCGCGTTCTGGCGGCGCTGGCTGTCCGCCTCCCGTTACCGCGGCCGGTGGCGGGAGACGGTGCACCGCTCCGCGCTGACCCTCAAGCTGCTCACCTACGCGCCGACGGGCGCGATCGTGGCCGCGCCGACGACCAGCCTGCCCGAGCAGGTCGGCGGCGAGCGGAACTGGGACTACCGGTACGTGTGGATCCGCGACGCCGCCTTCTGCGTGTACGCGCTGCTGCGGCTGGGCTTCACCGGTGAGGCCGAGGCGTTCATGAGCTTCCTGAGCCGGCACGTGACCCTGCGCGGCGGTGGCCCCTCCGGGCCGCTGCAGATCATGTACGGCATCGACGGGCGTACCGAGCTGCCCGAACACGAGCTGGACCTGGAGGGCTACCTGGGCTCGGCCCCGGTGCGGGTCGGCAACGCCGCGGCCGACCAGCTCCAGCTCGACATCTACGGGGCGCTCATCGACTCGATCTACCTGTACGACAAGTGGGGCAAGGCCATCTCCAGCGACCACTGGGAGGCGGTCTGCGCTCTGGTCGACTGGGTCTGCGAGCACTGGGACCAGCCGGACGAGGGCATCTGGGAGACCCGCGGCGGGCGGAAGAACTTCCTCTACTCGCGGCTGATGTGCTGGGTGGCGATCGAACGGGCCATCCGCGTGGCCAGCCACCGGGGTCTGCCCGCCGACCTCGTACGCTGGGGCGGGATCCGGGACACGATCTACCGGCGGATCATGCGGCGCGGCTGGTCGGCCGAGCGGCGCGCCTTCGTCCAGCACGAGGGCGACGACGTGCTGGACGCGGCCGTGCTCATGATGCCATTGGCGAAGTTCATCGCCCCCACCGATCCGAAGTGGCTGGCCACCCTCGACGCGCTCACGGCGGATCTGGTGTCCGACTCGTTGGTCTACCGTTACGACCCCGAGGCGAGCCCCGACGGCCTGCACGGCGAGGAGGGCACCTTCTCGATCTGCTCGTTCTGGTACGTCGAGGCGCTGACCCGGGCCGGACGCCTCGACGAGGCGCGGCTGGCGTTCGAGAAGATGCTGACCTACGCCAACCATCTGGGGCTGTACGCCGAGCAGATCGCCCGTACCGGCCGGCAGCAGGGCAACTTCCCACAGGCGTTCACCCACTTCGCGCTGATCAGCGCCGCCTTCAACCTCGACCGTGCCCTGGGCTGACTCAGTGGGCCGCGGTGAACTGCTCCGCCTCGGTCGAACCGGCGAGGGCCGTCGTGGAGGCGGCGGGGTCGACCGCGGTCGCGACGAGGTCGAAGTAGCCGGTGCCGACCTCACGCTGGTGCCGGGTCGCCGTGTAGCCGCGCGGCTCGGCGGCGAACTCCGCCTCCTGCACGTCGACGTAGGCCGGCATGCCGCGCCGGGCGTAGTCCCACGCGAGGTCGTACATCGACAGGTTGAGCGCGTGGAAGCCGGCGAGCGTGATGAACTGGAACCGGTACCCCATCGCGCCGAGCTCGACCTGGAACCGTGCGATGGTCTCGTCGTCCAGGTGCTGCCGCCAGTTGAACGACGGCGAGCAGTTGTAGGCGAGCAGCTTGTCCGGGTGTTCCGCATGGATCGCCTCGGCGAACGTCCGCGCCTGCTCGAGGTCGGGCGTGCTGGTCTCGAACCACAGCAGGTCGGCGTAGGGCGCGAAGGCGAGGCCGCGCGCGATCGACGACTCGATCCCCGGCTCGATCCGGTAGAAGCCCTCGGCGGTGCGTGTGCCGGTGATGAACGGGCGGTCCCGCTCGTCGACGTCGCTCGTGATGAGCGTCGCGCCCAGCGAGTCGGTCCGCGCGACCACCAGCGTGGGGACGTCCGACACATCCGCCGCGAGCCGCGCCGCGACCAGCGTCTTGATGTGCTGCTGTGTCGGCACCAGCACCTTGCCGCCCAGGTGGCCGCACTTCTTCTCGCTGGCGAGCTGGTCCTCCCAGTGCACGGCGGCCGCGCCCGCGGCGATCATCGCCTTCATGAGCTCGAACGCGTTGAGCGCGCCGCCGAAGCCGGCCTCCGCGTCCGCGACGATCGGGGCGAGCCAGTACCGCCCGTCCTCCGAGCCTTCGGTCGACGCGATCTGGTCCGCCCTGAGCAGGGCGTTGTTGATCCGTCGTACGACCTGCGGAACGGAGTTGACCGGGTACAGGCTCTGGTCCGGATAGGTGTGGCCGGCCGTGTTGGCGTCGGCGGCCACCTGCCAGCCCGACAGGTAGATCGCTCCGAGACCTGCCCGGACCATCTGCACGGCCTGGCCGCCGGTCAGCGCGCCGAGCGCGGCCACGTACGGCTCGTCCTGCAGCAGCTGCCAGAGCCGCTCGGCGCCGAGCCGGGCGAGCGTGTGCTCTTCGCGGATCGTGCCGCGGAGCTTGATGACGTCCTCGGCGGAGTACGGCCGTTCGATGCCGGACCAGCGGGCGTCGGTCTTCCACTGCGCGGCGAGCCCACATGCCTCCAGGCCCAGGTCGGTACGTGCGGTCATCTCGAATCACCTCCGGGTCTCCTGCCCGTCAAAGAAGGGGAAGCTTCCCGCGGGGAACGCCTCCGCACACGCGACATCGCGGAAAAAACGGTAGAATTTCGTCAGTGGGAAGAAGGGCCGAGTTGCCACCCGGTATCGAGTCCGACCTCCGCCTTGTCGGCAGGCGCATCCGGCACGAGCGCCGGGCGAGGCGGCTGACCCTGGCCGAGCTGGCCTCGGCGGTCGGCAGTTCCCCGTCGCACCTTTCCCAGGTCGAAAACGGCCGCCGCCAGCCGACGCTGCGCCTGCTCGCCGCGATCGCCGCCGCCTTCCGGCTGTCCGCCGACGAGCTGCTGCGTCCCGAGCCGCCGAGCCGCCGGGCCGCGCTCGAGATCGCCGTCGAGGAGGCGCAGGCGGAGCCCATGTACCGCGCTCTCGGGCTGCCGCCGCTGCGCCCGGGCCGGCGTGTGCCGACGGCCGCGCTCGAGCACATCAGCGGCCTGTACGACGCGCTGCGCCGCCGTTCCGAGCGCTCGGCCAGCACGCCGGAGGAGGCCCGGACGGCGAACAGGCAGCTGCGTGATGAGATGCGCGAGCAGGGCAACTACTTCCCGGCCGTCGAGGCGCACGCGGCCCGGATCCTCGACGCGGTGGGGTACGGCGGGACCGGCGCGCTGTCCCAGCGGGTGCTGCTCGACATCGCCGCCCACTGCGGGTTCCGCCTGCGGTACATGCGCGACCTGCCGCGATCGGTACGCTCGGTCGCCGACCTCCGGAACCGGCGGATCTACCTGACGCAGGGCAGTTGGACAGGCGGCCACGACACCCGCAGCGTGCTGCTGCAGACCCTGGCGACCTTTGTCCTCGGGCACGGCACGCCGGCCGGGTTCGCCGACTACCTGCGCCGGCGGACCGAGGCGAACTACTTCGCCGCGGCCGTCCTCGTGCCCGAGCGTGCCGCCGTGCCGCTGCTGCGCCACGCCAAGGAGGATCGGTCGCTGGCCGTCGAGGACGTGCGGGACGTCTTCTCGGTCTCGTACGAGATGGCGGCGCACCGCTTCACCAACCTCGCGACGCGGCACCTCGACCTGCCCGTGCACTTCGTCCGCACGGACGAGGACGGGCGGATCCACAAGGCCTACGAGAACGACGGCGTCGTCTTCCCCGCCGACGCCGACGGTGCGATCGAGGGGCAGCGGGTGTGCCGCCAGTGGGCGGCGCGGCGGGTCTTCCGGTCGGCGCGCAGTTATCCGGGCCTCGAGCAGTACACCGACACGCCGACCGGGACCTACTGGTGCTCGAGCCGGGACGTGGGCGAGGGTTTCGCGGTGACCGTCGGCGTGCCGTTCCGGGAGTCGAAATGGTTCCGCGGCCGGGAGACGACCGAGCGCAGGACGTCCCGGTGCCCCGATCCGTCGTGCTGCGCCCGGCCGCCGGCCGACCTCGCGGCGCGGTGGGACCGGCTGGCCTGGCCGTCGGCGCGCGCCCAGTCACACGTCCTGGCCGTGCTCCCGCCCGGCGTCTTCCCGGGAGTCGACCTCACCGAGGTGTACGAGTTCCTCGACCGTCATGCCGCCGACGCCGGCGACCCCTGAGCCCGGCGGCCGGCGGGCGAGCAGCAGCGGCGGCGAACCGGTCCGCGGCGCTCATCGGGCGACCGCCGTCGCCGTGGCACAGGCGAAATGCAGCTCCGGGTCGGCGACGCTGTCCGCGCGCAGCAGCTTGACGTCGGCCTGGTAGGTCGTCGAGGTCAGCCACGGCCTGCGGGCGCCCTGGCGGGGCAGCTGCGCGACGGCACGCTGGATGTAGCCGGCGCCGAAGTCGAGGAACGGCCGGGTCGGCATCGCCGGGTCGCCGACCTCGGGGCGGCAGATGTCGTACCCGTGGGCGTCCATGTGGGCCAGCAGCCGGCAGAAGTGTTCGCAGAGCAGGCCGACCTTCAACGTCCAGGACGAGTTGGTGTAGCCGATCGCGTACGCGAAGTTCGGTACACCGGACAGCATCATGCCCTTGTAGGCGACGGTGTCGGGAAGGTGTACCGCGGTGCCGTCGACCGTCAGCGCGACGCCGCCGAGGGCCTGCACGTTGAGCCCGGTGGCGGTGACGACGACGTCGGCCTCGAGCTCCCGCCCGGACTCCAGCAGCACACCGTGCTCGGTGAAGGTGGCGATCCGGTCGGTCACGACCGAGGCGGTGCCCTTGCGGATGGCCCGGAACAGGTCCCCGTCGGGCACCGCACACAGCCGCTGGTCCCAGGGGCCGTACGGCGGGTTGAAGTGCTCGTCGACCGGATAGCCCTCCGGCAGTTGCTTGACGTTGACCAGGCGGATCAACCGGCGTGCCGCCTTCGGGTACTGCTGGCAGAACCACCAGATCGCGCGCTGGCGGGCGATGTTCTTGCGCCGCGTCAGCGCGTGGCCCCGCGCCGCCCCGAGGTACTTCTTCAGGGTGTTGCCGACGGTGTCCTTCTTCGGCAGGGGCATGACGTACGACGGGGTGCGTTGCAGCATCGTCACGTGCCCGGCCGTGCCGGCCATCGCCGGCACCAGCGTGACCGCGGTGGCCCCGCTGCCGATCACCACGACGCGCTTGCCCGCGTAGTCCAGGTCGTCGGGCCAGTCCTGGGGATGGACGATCGGGCCGCCGAAGCGCTCCCGGCCCTCGAAGTGCGGGGTGAACCCCGCGTCGTAGCGGTAGTAGCCGCCGGCGCAGAACAGCCAGCCGGCGGTCAGCCGCAGCCGCTCGCCGGTGTCGGTGCGCTCGACGTCGACGGTCCAGCGCGCGTCGCCGGACGACCAGGACGCGGCGAGCACCTTGTGGTGATAGCGGATGTGCGGGTCCAGGCCGTTCTCGGTCGCGGTCTCGCGCAGGTAGGCGAGGATCCGCGGCGCGGAGGCGATGGACTCCTCGTCCCGCCACGGCTTGAACTCGTAGCCGAAGGTGTAGAGGTCCGAGTCCGACCGGATGCCCGGATAGCGGAACAGGTCCCAGGTGCCGCCGGAAGCGGCACGCGCCTCGAGGATCGCGAAGCTCTTCGACGGCAGTTCCGTCTTCAGGTAGCGCCCGGCGCCGATGCCGGAGATCCCGGCACCGACGATCAGGACGTCGAGGTGTCCGGCTGTGGGCGGAACGGACGGGTCGGACATCGGCGGCGGCTCCAAACAGCGACGTTCGGCCCTTCCATGGTGCGGCGCGGAGCGCCGACGGGTCGAGGGCGATCCGCACCAGTCCGGAGGGGCTGATTGTGCACTCTGCACTGTACTGTCGTCGCTGCTGCCGCGCCCGCTCGCCGGCCACACCCTCGCCGTCGGCGCCGCGCTCGAGGTTCTCCGCCGGCGTGGCCGGGACTGACCACGGCGCGGGCCGTCACGGATGTGCGGTGGCGTGCACCAGTTGCGGCGCGTCCGCCGCGACGGACCCGGGTGACGGGCCGGGCCGCGGTGTCGGTGACAGGGCGACGATGATCCAGCAGACCGCGCTCGTGCAGGCCATGGCCGCCACCGGGATCAGCACCCGGTCCGCCGAGGTGGCCAGGTGCCAGCCGACGTCGTAGGGCGTCACCAGGTAGATCAGCGTCAGGAACGCCGAGTAGCCGCCGATCACGAGCCACAGCCAGGGATCCGCGCCGAGGCCGAGCGCCCGCCGCCGCTTGCGGAGCAGCAGCACGCCGAGCAGCGCGCCGCCGGCCGCGAAGAGCACGACGCTGTCCGCGATGCCCCACAAGGTGGTGCCGATGGGGCTGAACCGGTGCCGGATCTCCGGATCGCCCTGGAGGAGCTGGCCGAACCTGCCGGAGGACAGCACGTCGGTCTTCGCGCCGAACGCCCGGGCGGTCAGCGACCACACGACGCCGACGCCGAACGGCAGCCAGCTCCAGGCGGCGCGGCGCCAGGCCCGCCGATGCCTGACGGTGGCCACCACGGCGAGCACGCCGACCAGGCTCACGCCCTCGTTCTTCATGAGCGGCGCACAGCCGAGCAGCAACAGCGTGATCGGCAGGACCCGGGTGTCGAACGGGTCCCGGGCGAACAGCAGCAGCACCGCGCCGGCGGTGAACGCCGCGGCGCACATGGCGTCGCTGAGCCCCGCCGCCGGCGCCGTGTACGTCGGGAACCACAACGACAGGCCGGCCGCGATCGAGCCCGACCACGACAGCAGCGGCGGCGCCGCCGCGGTGACGACGCGCACGGCGTAGCCGAGCATGGCGATCGACGCGCCGGTCACCGCACTGGAGACGAACTGTGCGGCGAAGAAGTCACGTGTGTCGAGCACGCCCCAGGCCAGCGCGACGGCGGAGGAGTTCAGGGGCGGGTAGTCCGGATGCGTGAACACCATCGCCGGGTTGCCCATCACCTCCCGGGTGTAGTCGGCGCCCTCGAGGAGCATGCCGGCGTGCAGCCACCAGATCGCGTGGGCGTCCCAGTCGTTCGGCGCGCGGAAGGCGGTCAGGAAGGGAAACAGCAGCGGCACGGTCAGGATCGCGGCCGACAGCCACGAGCCGTGCGGCACCGGCGGCCGCCGCCGGAGATGCCACGCGAGCAGCACGGTGCCGACGAAGGCCATCGGAAGGTAGGCCCACAGCGCGCCGCCGATCCACAGCATCGGCAGGACGGCCGCGGTGACGGTCACCGCGCCGGTGAGCGGCGAGAGCACGAGCGAGAGCGGCCAGCTGCGGGTGAACGCGTAGGCGAGCGGCAGACCCGCGACGACCAGCAGCGCGAGCGCGGCGAGGACGGTTGTCATGCGCGCACCGCCAGGATGTCCAGCCGGATACCGTACGGCGCCGCGGCGTCGGGAACGCACGACAGCCGCACGTCACCGGGGTCGGCGACGGTGAGCCCGTTGAGCGCGGAGGCCTCGAACAGGCGCATCCACCAGACGAAGTCGACGCCCTCCGGCTGCTTGATCTCCACCCGCGTGCCGGCCGGGACCAGCCGATCCACCTCGCGGACGAGGTAGGCGGTCTGTTCGACCTGCCGGTCCACGTCCGCCTGGGCGGGATCGACGTCCCTCAAGGCCCGCTGGCCCTGGTATGCCGCCTTCAGCGCGGGCATGACGCCGTTGAGGGCGGCGACACCGCAGACCGCCGCGATCATCAACCGGGAGACCCATCGGAACCAGCGCGACGCCGCAACGCCGCGCCAACGCGCTATCTGCGGCATCAGCCGCCACCCCCGTATGGCTGCTTCCTCACGGCGGCGGGCGCCCCCGTGAGGGACAATCTTCCGACCGCCGCGCCGGTCGCCGCAACCCCGCGCCCGTGCCGCCGGAGGACCACCCTGACCTGCACCCGTCCTCCTTGCCGGCGTCACCCTGTCCCGCTCACCCGCACGGTGTTTCTCGTCACCCGCGAACGGCCCGGGCCGTAAGTTTTTCGTAAGGCCGCCGCCGCACGCTCGGTGCATGACCGGAACGGAGCGAAGCGGAGGGGCCGGTCATCGTGGGCTCAGCCTGAAGGTCAGGCGGCCGGAGCGAAGCGGAGGACGCATGACCGAGCAACATGACGAGCTCCTGGAGATCGTTCGGGAGCTGATGCGTGAGCACGCACCGCAAGCCGCCGAGACGATCAGCCGCGGCTCGCCCGCCTGGAAGTCGCAGGAGATCCTCGCCATCGTGAGCCACAGCAAGACCCACCTGACCCTCGCGTTCACCCACGGCGCCGAGTTCGACGACCCGCACGGGCTGCTCGAAGGCATCGGCAAGAACACCCGGCACGTCAAGCTCAAACTCTCCCGGGAGGTGCCGCGGGCCGCGCTCGGCGACTACATCCGGCAGGCAGCCGACAGAGACCGGGCGTAGCCGCTCGTACGATCGACCGGCTCACCGGCGGCGGCCCACTGACCGTGCCGCCGTGGCGTTGACGGCCGCGGGCCGGTGCTTCCTCAGCATGGTCGATGGTCACGAGGCGGCGGGACTTTCGGCCCTGCCGCCTCTTCTCCGTGCGCGCGAGGCTGTCGGTGCAGCGACCATCGAGGAGGGTACCGATGACAGCCACCAGCGCCGCCGTGCCGACCGAGTTGGCCGCCTGGCGCGGCTTCCAGGGCGGGCGCTGGCGCGACCGGATCGACGTCGCCGACTTCATCCGCGCGAACGCCCGCCCGTATGAGAGCGACGGCGCGTTCCTCGCCGGCGCGACCGAGCGGACGAAGCAGGTGTGGGACCGGATCACCACGATGTTCCCGCAGGAGCGCGAGCGTGGCGTCCACGACGTCGACCCGCGCACGCCGGCGTCGATCACCTCCCACGCGCCGGGATACATCGACCGGGACCGGGAGCTCATCGTCGGCCTGCAGACCGACGCTCCGCTGCGGCGGGCGATCATGCCGTTCGGCGGCCTGCGCATGGTCGAGAACGGGCTGCGCGCCTACGGCTACGAGCTCGACCCCGCGATCAGGGAGATCTTCACGAAGTACCGCAAGACCCACAACGACGCGGTGTTCGACGCGTACACCCCGCAGATCCTCGCTGCCCGCCGGGCCGGCATCATCACCGGATTGCCGGACGCGTACGGCCGGGGTCGCATCATCGGCGACTACCGGCGCGTGGCCCTGTACGGCGTCGACTTCCTCATCGTGGCGAAACGTATGGAGAAGGCACTGCTGGACGGCCATGCCGCGACGCCGGACGTGATCCGGGACCGGGAGGAGCTCGCGGAGCAGCTGCGCGCGCTGGCGGAGCTCAAGACGATGGCCGCCGGCTACGGCCACGACATCTCGCGCCCGGCGTGCACCGCCCGTGAGGCGATCCAGTGGCTGTACTTCGCCTACCTCGCCGCCGCGAAGGAGCAGAACGGCGCGGCGATGTCGCTCGGCCGCACCTCGACCTTCCTCGACGTGTACCTCGAACGCGACCTCGCCGAGGGCACGCTGACCGAGACCGGGGCGCAGGAACTCGTCGACGACCTCGTCATCAAGCTGCGCATCATCCGGTTCCTGCGCACCCCGGAGTACGACCAGCTGTTCTCCGGCGACCCGACCTGGGTGACCGAGTCGATCGGCGGCATGTCCGTCGACGGCCGCACCCTGGTGACGCGCACGTCGTTCCGCTACCTGCAGACGCTGTACAACCTCGGCCCGGCGCCCGAGCCGAACCTCACCGTGCTCTGGTCGCCGTCGCTGCCGGAGGGGTTCAAGCGCTTCTGCGCGAAGGTGTCGCTGGACACGAGCGCGATCCAGTACGAGAACGACGACCTGCTGCGCGAGTACGGCGACGACGACACCGCGATCGCCTGCTGCGTCTCGCCCATGCGGGTCGGCAAGGACATGCAGTTCTTCGGCGCCCGGGTCAACCTGGCGAAGGCGTTGCTCTACGCGATCAACGGCGGCCGGGACGAGATGACCGGCGCGCAGGTCGCGCCCGCCACCGAGCCGCTCACCGGCGACGTGCTCGACTACGCGGAGGTGGTCGCCGCCTTCGACCGGACGTTGGACTGGCTCGCCCGCACGTACGTCGACGCGCTCAACATCATCCACACCATGCACGACAAGTACGCCTACGAGCGCATCGAGATGGCCCTGCACGATCACCCCGTGCGCCGCTTCCTCGCCTGCGGCATCGCCGGGCTCTCCGTCGCCGCCGACAGCCTCGCCGCGATCCGGTACTCGCACGTCGAGCCGATCCGCGACGAGACCGGACTGGTCATCGACTACATCATCGACGGGGACTACCCCAGCTACGGCAACAACGACGACCGGGCCGACGCGATCGCCGTGTGGATCGTCGAGACCTTCATGGACAAGGTCCGCGCCTACCCGGCCTACCGCGACGCCATCCACACCCAGTCGGTGCTGACGATCACGTCGAACGTGGTGTACGGCCGGCACACCGGCAACACCCCGGACGGGCGCCGGGCCGGTGAGCCGTTCGCGCCGGGCGCCAACCCGATGAACGGCCGTGACGTGCACGGCATGGTGGCGTCCGCGCTGTCGGTCGCGAAGCTGCCGTTCGCGTCGGCGCGGGACGGGATCTCGCTCACCAGCACCGTCACCCCCGGCGGGCTCGGCCGCAGTGACGCCGAACGGGTCACCAACCTGGTCGGCATCCTCGACGCCTACACCGCCACCGGCGGGTTCCACCTCAACGTCAACGTGCTCGACCGCGAGACGCTGCTCGACGCGATGGCCCACCCGGAGCGGTACCCGCAGCTGACCATCCGCGTCTCGGGCTACGCGGTGAACTTCGTCCGGCTGAGCCCGGAGCAGCAGCGCGACGTGATCGGCCGCACCTTCCACGGCTCGACATGAGTGTTCCGGAGCCGCTGATCGTCCCGCCCGCCGCCCCCGGCGGCGGGATCGCCCGGCCGGACGCCACCGTCGACTCCCCAGCGTGGTGGCGCCCGGTCCCGGGACGGCTGCACTCGTGGGACGTCTCCACCGGCGTCGACGGGCCGGGCACCCGTTTCGTCGCGTTCCTCGCCGGCTGCCCGCTGCGCTGCCTGTACTGCCAGAACCCGGACACCTGGCGCATGCGCGACGGCACCCGGACCACCGCCGGGGCGGTCATCGACAGAGCCGCCGACTTCGTCGCCTTCGTCCGCACCGCCGGCGGCGGCCTGACCGTCAGCGGCGGTGAACCCCTCCTGCAGGCGGCGTTCACCACGGCCCTGTTCACCGGGGCCCGGGAGCTCGGGCTGCACACCGCCCTCGACACGTCCGGCGCGCTCGGCGCACGCGCCACCGACGCCCTGCTCGCGGTGACCGACCTGGTGCTGCTCGACATCAAGGCCTGGGACCCGGACCGCTACCACAGGCTCACCGGCGGCGTGGTCGGCCCGACGCTCCGTTTCGCGCGCCGCCTCGCCGCCCGGAGGACACCGGTCTGGATCCGGTACGTGCTGGTGCCCGGCCTCACCGACGACCCCGCCGAGGTCGACGGCGTGGCCGGCTTCGCCGCCGGGCTCGGCAACGTCGAACGGGTCGACGTGCTGCCGTTCCACCGGCTGGGCACGGCCAAGTACGACCGGCTCGGCATCCCGTTCCGGCTCCGGGACACCGCACCACCCGACCGTGACCTGATCGAGCAGGTCCGCGCCCGGTTCGCCGCGCACGGCCTGACGGTCTACTGATCGGTGCCCTCGGGCCGGTAATGCTGAACGAGGACCTCGGGGACAAGGGTGCGGCGGAGCGTCGCATCGGTGCGCCCGGCGCGGCACAGCAGATCCCGGCGTGTGACGATGCCGACGAGCCGGCCGGTCGCGCCGGTCACCGGCAGCCGCCTGATCCGGTGGCGTGCCATGAGCTCGGCGGCGCAGTCGACCGGGGCGGCGGCGTCGACGGTCACCGCCGGGCTGGTCATCAGTTCGCGGGCGGTCGCGCCGCCGTGCGGGCGCAGGACGTCCGCCTCGGAGACGACGCCGAGCACGTGGTCGCTTCCGTCGACCACCGGCAGGCCGCTCACCCCGTAGCCCGTGAGGACGCCGACGATCTGCTCGTACCGGCAGTCGGGCGTCACCACGAGGACCGCCGGGGTCATGACGTCACGGACGGCAAGCTGGCTCATCGGACCCACCCCCTTCCAGGTCTACCCTTGACCGGAGGTGACTGAGGTGTACCAGCTGCGTGCGGCGGACCTGGATTCCCGGCCGTCGGCGGTGGTGCGGGCGTGCCTGCCCGCCGCTCAGATCGCGAGTTGGCTGCCAGGCGCGTTGCGCCGGGTCCGGCATGAGCTCGCCCGCCAGCACGTCGAGCCGGTCGGGCCGCCGTTCGTGCGATACACGCCCGAGGAGGACGGGATCGGCGTTGATGCCGGATACCTGGTGTCGGAGCCGATCGAGGACAACGGCGACGTCGTCGCGTCCGGGCTGCCCGGCGGGCCGGCCGTCATCGCGATCCACGTCGAGCGGCCGGCCGAGACCGTGGACGCGTGGCAGGCGCTGGACGACTGGCTGTGGTCGCGGGGTTTCCGGGCGGCCGGTCCGCTGTGGGAGTACTGGACGGACGGGCCGGAGGAAGGCTCGGGGCGCGGCACCGTCGACGTGTTCCTGCCGTACCGCTGGCGCTGAGCCGGGTGGGCTGCTGCCCCCTCGCCGTGCCCGGTGGCCGTCTCATCCGCATGCCCGTTGGCGTGCGGCAGCGTTCCGATGAACGGTTGATGGGGGAGGGTGGCAGCAAGAGCTCGCGGAAGGAGACGACCATGTCGCCAGCCGGAGGAGACGCCTTCAACCATGCGCTCCACACCGCCAACATCTGGCTCGCCGACATCGGCAGCGCATTCGACACCGGCGACCGGCGTTTCGCCCAGCGTGCCCTGCGGGCGTGGTTGCATTCGCTGCGCGACCGGCTCACCGTCGACGCGGCCGTCAAGTTCGGGGCGCAGCTGCCCGAGTTGCTGCGCGGCATCTATTACGACGGCTGGGAGCCCAGCAGGGTGCCGGTCAAGTACGGCGTCGACGAATACGCCCGGCGCTTCGCCATGGAGGCCGGCATCCGGCGGACCGAGGTGTCGGAGGCCGCGTCCACGATCACCGAGGTGATCGGCGGGCACATGTCGCCCGGGCAGCTTTCGGAGACCCTGGCGGAGCTACCCGCCGACCTGCGGTCCGTGCTCACCGGCACCGCCCTGGCCCGGCCGGGCGCCGCCGCGGCCGAGGCCTCGGGCCCGCCCGGCCGGGATCGTGTGGCCCGGCTCGAGGCCCAGGTCAGCGATCTCACCGCTGCGGTGCGTGCCCTGGCCCACGGCCTGGACGACGGCCGGCGCCCGGGCGCCGGGATCGACTCCGACCAGGTGACCCGGGCCGCTCGGCTCGCCGACGAGATCCTCGTCGCCGCCGGTGTCCGGTCGGGCCGGTGACGACCGGCTCCGGGGAAGGGCCGCCGGACGCCCGGTTCATGCCGGGCACCAGTTCCGCACCGGCGACGTACCGCTCGACCTGGGTCGGCCGCCGGGTGAGCGCAGCAGGCCGTCCGTGCGGCGCGACGCCCGGTCCGCCGGCCGGCCGTTGCGGCGGTGCCGCACGAGTTCGCCCCAGGGGGCGGTGTTGGTGCCGACGAGAATCGGCCCGGCTTCGCGGACCACGCGCGGCCCGGGTCGCAGCGGCGCCGGGCGGCGGCCCAGCCGGCTGACGTCCGGCACCGGCCAGCACCGACCGGCCGCGACACCGATGCCGAGCCCGGTCGCGGCGAGCAGCAACGCCCCGCGCAGGCCGAAGCTGTGGGCGCAGTAGCCCCAGCCGACCGTGCCCAGCCCCTGGCCGCCGAACAGCACGACCTGGTACACCGCAAGGCCCCGGGCCCGCACCCAGCTCGGCAGGACGCTCTCGATCGCGGCGTTGGTGTAGGTGAGGGCGATCACCCAGGCCGCGCCGGCCGCGACGAGCACGGCGGCGACAGTGATCGGATCCCGGCTCACCGCGACGACCACGAGGGCCACCAGATACGTGGCGGCGGAGATGGCGATCCGGTCCTTGGGCCGCACGGCGCGCAGCCGCGGCTGGATGAACGCGCCCGCGATCGCACCGGCGCCGACCGCGCCGAGCAGGAGGCCGTATCCGTCGACGCCGAGCCCGAGGCGGCTGCCGGCCAGCAGGGGCAGCAGCGCCAGCAGTGCCGAGCCGGGCACGAGGAACAGCAGCGCGTGGACGAGGAGGCGGCGGACGACGGGCGTGTGCCGCACGTACTGCCAACCGGCCCGCATCGCCGAACCGAAGCACTCCTCGCGGCGCGGCGCAGCGGACCGCTCCGGACGCCACGCGATGAGCACCGCGACGAACGTGATCACCGTCACCGCGTGGAGCGCGAACACGGCCGACGCTCCGATCTGCGCGATGAGCAGCCCGGCGGCGGCCGGACCGGCGGCCCGCGCGACATTGGCGCTGATCGCGGCGAGTGCCGACGCCTGCGGCAGATGGCGGCGCGGCACCAGTTCGGGGGTCAGCGACCCGTACGCGGGCATCGTCAGCGCCGCGCCGGCGCCCAGGGCGCACTGCAGGACGAGCAGCGCCGTCGACTGCAGCTCACCGGCGAGGGCCAGCCCGGCCAGGAGCAGGCAGACGACGGCGATGCCCAGCTGTACCCGGATGAGCAGCCGGCGCCGGTCGACGAGGTCGGCCAGGACACCGGCCGGCAGGCCGAGCAGGAGGACGGGCAGCATGGCGGCGGCCTGGACCAGGGTGACGAGCATGTCGGCGTTCGCGGCCCGGCCCGGCCCGCCGATGATGAGCGATTGCGCGCCGACCACCTGCATCGCGGTGCCGATGTTCGCCGCGGACATGGCCAGCCACAGCGTGCGGAAGGTACCGCTGCGCAGCGGGGCCCAGGGCGAGTTCGAGTCCATGGTTTCCGTGGCGACGGGATGGGCTTTCACGGCGGAGGAAGACCCTTCTCCGGGAGGCGGGAACGCTGACCAGTCTCGCCGGACCGGCCGGACGCGGGCATCGCCGCCACCGGCCCTTGCCTGCACGGGGTGTCCCACATCTGGCATACCGGCTAGCCGGTAACGAGGGGTGAGGACCTCCGCGCGGGCGGAGCCGCTCCGGCGGCAGTACTGGACATCGATGTCTTAAGTAACTACCGTAGAGGCTATGAGTCCTTACGGCATCGCCGACCCGGCGGCGTGGCAGGAGAGCTGGGACCGGCAGCAGGAGGCGTATCTGCCCGACCGCGAGCACCGCCTCGCGGCGCTGCTCGACGCTGTGACGGCGGTCACCGGCAACGGTTCGCCCCGGCTGCTCGACCTGGCCGGCGGCACCGGCTCGATCAGTCTCCGGGCGCTGCGGCGGTTCCCCGGCGCGGAGGTGACCCTGGTCGACCTCGACCCGGTGCTGCTCGCCATCGCCGAGGCGACCCTCGGCGACCGGGTGACCGTCGTCACGGCCGACCTCCGCCGCCCCGACTGGGTCACCGCGCTCCCGCACCGCGACTTCGACGCGGTGCTCACCGCGACCGCGCTGCACTGGCTGCCCGGCGAGCGGACCGCCGTCCTCTACGGCGAGATCCGCGACCTCCTGCGCCCCGGCGGGCTGTTCGCCAACGCCGACCACATGGTCGACGAGGGCCTGCCCACGCTCACCAAGCAGCTGCTGGCCGCCGCCGAGACCCGCCGGGACGCCCGGTATGCGGCCGGGGCCGTGATGTCCTGGACGGACTGGTGGAGCCACCTCGCCGCCGTGCCGGAGCTCGCGCCGCTCGTCGCCCGGCGCAACGAGATCTACGCGGGCGGGCACGCCGCCGAGCACCTCCCGCCGGTCTCCTGGCACCTGGAGGCGCTGCGTGCCGCCGGATACGCCGAGGCCGGCGTGCTCTGGCGGGGCGGCGCCGACGCCGCGGTGGCCGGCGTGCGCTGAGCGTTCCTCCGCATCCCCCGGGAACCACGGCCGGGGCCGGGGCGACTACCTCAGTTGTCCGGTCCCGCCGTGGGAGAGCCGGGGAGAAGAGGATGCATCCCATGCGACCGCCCGTGACCGTCCGAGCGGTGCTGGCCGCGGCTGCCGCGGTGCTGCTCGTGGTGCTGCTGCCCGCGCGGCCGGCGTCGGCGCACGCCACGCTGCTCAGGACCGACCCGGCCGGCGGTGCGACCGTGACGGCCCCGGTCACGGCGGTGGCGCTGACCTTCAACGAGCCGGTCAAACAGCAGTTCAGCACCGTCGTCGTGACCGGTGCCGACGGTGCGCCCTACGCCGAGGGCACGCCCCGGTCGGTCGGCACGACCCTGACCCAGGCGGTCCGGCCGTTGCCGCCCGGTGCCGTGAAGGTCGCCTGGCGCACGGTCTCCGTGGACGGCCACCCGATCGAGGGGCAGTTCACGTTCACCAATGCCGCGGCGGCGCCGTCGTCCGCGGCGGCGCCGTCGTCCGCGGCGGCCCCGTCCGCGGCGGCGGTGTCGTCCTCCTCGGCGGCCGTGCAACCGGTCACCGAGGACCCCGGGCCCGGCCGGCTCGGCTGGGCCGCGGCCGGGGCCGTCGCCGTGCTGCTGATCCTGGCCGGTGGGGTGTTCTGGCGCCGCCGCGCCACGAGCGGCTGAGCTCAGCCGGCGGGCACCAGTCGGAGTCTGGCACCCGAGGGTAGTGATCAGCGGCGCTCGGCCTCCGCGACACGGCGCAGGAACGCGTTGTACCGTGCCAGGTCGTCCTCCTCGCCCGTCGCCTCGGCGCGGGCCGCGGCCCGGTCGATCCGCCGCTGCTCGCGCTCGTCGGCGCGGATCCAGCGCACCACGAGCACGATCAGGATGACCGCGGCGGGAATCTCGCCGAAGCCCCACGCCAGCCCGGCACCGAGATGCTGGTCGGCGAGGAGGCTGTCGGCCCAGGCGGGATGGACCCTGCCGTACCAGTCGGCGGCGATCACGGCGCGCGACTGCATGAGCGCGACGCCGAGGAACGCGTGGAACACCATCCCGGCGAAGTGCAGCAGCACCAGCAGCGGCGGCGCCACGACCCGCCTGCCCGGATCGACGCCGATGAGCACCCAGTAGAACAGGAATCCCGCCAGCACGAAGTGCGTCAGCATCCAGAGGTGGCCGAGGTGGTACCGCATGAGGAAGCTCAGCAGGTTGCTGAAGTACAGGATGTACAGGCTCACCACGTAGACCCCGAGCGCGACCAGCGGGTGTGACACCAGCCGCACGAACCGGCTGCGCAGGACGAGCAACAGCCAGTCCCGTGCGCCCCGCACCCCCGGGTCGGCCGGCTTGCGGAGCGTGCGGAGCGCGAGGGTGATCGGGGCGCCGCCGACCAGCAGGATCGGCACGACCATGCCGAGCACCATGTGCTGGGCCATGTGGGCGGAGAACAGCACATAGGCGTACCGGGCCAGGCCGCCGACCGTGAACAGGGCCAGCAGCAGCATCCCCGCCAGCCAGCTCGCCGTCCGGCTCACCGGCCACGGGTGACCGTCGCGCCGCAGCCGCCGAACCCCGGCCACGTACGCGGCCGTGCCGATCACGACGGCGGCCAGGAAGTACGCGTCGACCAGCGGCGGCCAGAACACCCGCACCGCGCTCAGCGGGGCCGGCGCGGGGAAACCGAGCAGGTCGGTGACCGGGTCGGTCACGGCCGGCTCGGTCGGCACCGGCGTCGGCGTGCGCGACAGCGCCACCGCCAGGCCGAGCGTCGCGGCGAAGACCAGCACCTCGCCGATCGCCAGGCGACGAAACGCCCCCGGTGTGCCGGCGCGCAGCACCGGCAGGGTGCGGACGCGATGGACGGCGCCGACGACCCCGACGGCCGTGAGCGCCAGTGCCTTGCCGAGCACCAGCAGCCCGTACCGCGACTGCCACAGCTCGTCGATCCCACCGAGCCGTACGGCGGCGTTCGCCACCCCGCTCACCGCGACGACCGCCCAGCAGCCCAGCGCGAGCCGGCTGTAGGCGTGCGCGGCGACGCCCAGGACCCGGTCCGAGCGCAGCGTCAGCAGCGCCGCCAGCCCGCCGACCCACAGCGCCGCCCCGAGGATGTGCGCCGCGAGGCTGGTCACCGCCAGCTGATGGTTGCCGGCCCCCGCCGCGTGCCCGGTCAACGCAGGCGGCAGCGTGGCGACACACGCCAGGACGGCGACCACACCCGCACCGCTGCGGGTCAGCACGATCCGGCAGGCCACCGCCACCACGGCGGCCAGCACGGCCTGGACGAGGGCCGACTGGCCCTGTGCCACCGACCACGCGAGGCTGCGCACCGCGTGGAACGTGACCGTCGACACCGGCCGGCCGAGCAGGTCCGACAGCGTCAGCGGCAGCATCGCCAGGCTCGCCACGGCCCAGCCGGCCGCCCACCACGACGCGCGCCGCAGCAGCCGGTACCCGGCCGGTCCGAGCAGCTGTCCCTGACCGTGCCGGCCCGTGCCGCCGGCGCCGGGGTCCGTGCCGGGCAGGAGGAACGCCGCCGTCACGCACCAGCCGACGGTCAGCACGGCGCCGACGTTCACCGCCGCCCGGGTCACGGGCAGGCCCCACGTCGTCCAGGCCCCGGGATCCGGCAGCCCGGCGATCCGCCCGGTGATCCCGCCGCCCCACCGCAACGCGACCACGAGCGTGAGGAGCAGCGCCGCGCCGGCACATGCGCCGGCGGCCAGCCGTCGCGCGGTCATCGGGTTGCCAGTACGGAACACAGTGTCGTCAACATCGGTCGGATGGTCGTTCGCCGGGCCTGCGGAGTTCCCGCGGCTTCGGGATTGAGAGATCGCAGGACGGGTAGTCGCGATCGGACCCGCAGTCTGCCGGCGACCGAGGAACGGACCGTGCCGATCACGAGCGAACCCGGGCAACCGCACGTCCGGCCGGAGGAGAACGCCCGGCACGGACGGTTGACGGTCCGCCAGTACCGGCCGGTGGTGATCTCGTACGCGACAGGGCTGCTCCGCCTCGACGACCGGACCGGGGAACTGCTCGCGCTGGCGTACGTGCCGGCGCCGGTGGGCGGCCGCCCGTACCGCCTCGTGGTGCTCCTGCACGGGGCGGGTGGCTCGGCGCGGCAGGGCCTGGAGCTCATGCTGCCGGTCGCCGACGAACTCCAGCTGCTCCTCGTGGCGCCGCAGTCGACCGCGGCGAGCTGGGATCTGATGATCGAGGGGTACGGCACCGACGTCCGCCGGATCGACCGGGTGCTGGAGGAGATCCTCGACGAGTTCCCGATCGAAGGCATGGCGATCGGCGGCTTCTCGGACGGCGCCTCGTACGCGCTGTCGCTCGGGCTCACCAACGGTGACCTGTTCGACGCCGTGGCGGCGTTCTCGCCCGGGTTCGCCGCACCGCTGGTGACGCACGGGCACCCGTACGTGTTCGTGGCGCACGGGACGCAGGACCCGGTGCTGGGGATCGACACGTGCAGCCGGCAACTCGTGCCCCGCTTGCGGGCGCTCGGCTACCAGGTCACCTACGAGGAGTTCGACGGCGGCCACGAGGTCCCGACCGAGGTGGTGGCCCGTGCCGTGGCCTGGCTGGCGATCGCCGCCGGGGCGTCGGCGCACACCTGAATCCGATGGTCGAGCGGGTGCTGCGGATGACCGGCGTGCTCGACACGCTGGCCGGTGAAGTGCCGAGCCCGTGAGCGGCCGCACCGTCAGCCCTTGCCCCCGGGCCTCGGACGGGCCAGAGTTGAGGTTGGGTCCTGATGCCGGCGAGGTGATGGGACATGGCGTTCATCGTCTTGTTGATCGTGCTGGCGGCGGTGGCGGCCGTGTCGTCGATCGGCGCATGGTGTGGCAGGTGCCGGCGACGGGACCTGGTCGAGTCAGTGTCGGAGGAGACGCCGCCGGAGGCCCGGTGGGCCGTGCTCGCGGTCGTCGGCGACGCCGACCCCGACGGTGAACGCGTCGAGGCCGTGCTCACCACCTGGCTGCTCTCCGGTTACCTGTCGGCCGAGGACTACCGGCGCGACATGGCCGACCTCGCCCTGCACGACGACCTCCGGCATCCGCTGATCGCCCCGCCCGACCGCTGACCACAGGATCGGCGTGGCCGGGCACCGGCCGGCGGCCCGTCGAACGGATCCGCCCATCGTTAGGGTCGACGGCATGGGGATGACGGACGGGGATCTGGCGGTGGCCGCCGCGGAGGCGGGCGCTGCCGTGGTCCGGGCGAAGCACGGCACCGAGCTGGAGCGGTTCGGCAAGGGCGGCGGCGACTTCGCCACCTCGGCCGACGTCGAGGCCGAGCGGGCGATCCTGGACGTGTTGCGGGCCGCGCGGCCCGACGACGCCGTGCTCGGCGAGGAGACCGGCCGCACCGGCGACGCCGACCGCACCTGGCTGGTCGACCCGCTGTGCGGGACGCTGAACTACGCCGTCCGCAGCATGCTGGTCGCGGTGAACGTGGCACTGCGCGACGGCGGTGCGGTGACGGCTGCGGCGTCGGCGGATCCGTTCGCGGGAGAGGTGTTCTGGACCGCCGGCGACGGTGCGTACGTCCGCCGCGACGGCGTCGACGAGCCGCTCACGCCGACGGCCGACTCCCGGCTGGTCGACGTCAACCTCGACCCGCCGTTCCCGAACGCGCCCGCGTTCCAGGCCACCCGCCTGCTGGGCGATCCGGGCTTCGGCGCACGGTTCCGGCCGAGGGTACTGTCGACGACGCTCGCGGTGGCGTGGGTGGCGGCCGGCCGGCGGGCCGCGTATCTCACCGACGGCGACCTGCGCGACAGCGTCCACTTCGCGGCGGGTCTCGCGGTGTGCCGCGCCGCCGGCTGCATCGTGACCGGCCTGCGCGGCCAGCCCCTGCACACCGGCGTGGGCGGGCTGCTCGTCGCCGCGGACACGCAGACCCACGCGGCACTGCTGTCCCTCGTCGAAGCCGGCTGGTCGTGAGCGTCGAGCGGCCGTGACCGACGCCGCGCCGGCCGTCGCATCAGCGCTGACCGGCGTGGCGTCAGGCAGTGACGTCAGGCAGCGGCGTCAGGCGGGGCGGAGCCAGAACGTCAGGCCGAGGCCCTCGTCCTCGTGCGGCTTCGCGTCCCACCCGGGCTCGCCCGGACCGAAGCTGGTGGCGAGCACCTCCTCGGCGACCAGGCTCCGGTGCTCCTCCAGGGCCGCGGCCGTCTCCTCGGCCGTGGCGGCGTAGCGCAGCTCGATGCGGTCGGTGATCTCGAGGCCGCTGGACTTGCGGGCCTCCTGGATCAGCCGGATCGCGTCGCGGGCCAGGCCGGCCCGGCGCAGCTCGGGCGTCAGGTGCAGGTCCAGCGCCAGGGTCGCGCCGGCCTCCGAGGCGACCGCCCAGCCCTCGCGCGGTGTCTCGGTGATGAACACCTCGTCCGCGCTGAGCTCCACCGGCTCGCCGTTCACCGTCACCGTGGCGGTGCCGGTGGCGAGGTCCCGCTTGAGCGCGGCCGCGTCGGCGGCGGCGATCGCCTTGGCGACGTCCTGCACGGCCTTGCCGAAGCGCTTGCCGAGCGGGCGGAAGTTCGCCTTGGCGGTCGTGTCCACCAGCGAGTCGCCGGACGCGGAGACCGGCAGCACGGCGGCGACGTTGAGCTCGGCGGCGATCTCGGCGATCAGCTCCGGTCCGAGGGTGTCGAAGCCCTGGGCCGAGGCGAGCGAGCGGGCCAGGGGCTGGCGGGTCTTCACGCCCGACTCGGCGCGGGCGGTGCGGCCCAGCTCGACCAGCCGCCGGACCAGCGTCATCCGCTCGTCCAGCCCGGCGTCGATCAGGGCCTCGTCGGGCTCCGGGTACGCCGCCAGGTGCACCGACGGCGCGGCCGTCGGCTCGACCGGCACGACCAGGTCCTGCCACACCTTCTCGGTGACGAACGGGGTGATCGGGGCGAGCAGCAGGGTCACCGTGCGCAGCGCCTCGTGCAGGGTCGCCAGCGCCGCCGGGTCGCCGCGCCAGAAGCGGCGGCGGTTGCGGCGTACGTACCAGTTGGACAGGTCGTCGACGTACGCGGCGAGCAGCCGGCCGGTCTCCTGGGTGTCGAACGCGGCCATCGCCTCGTCCACCTTGCGCACCAGGACGTTCAGTTCGGAGAGCAGCCACCGGTCGAGGACCGGCCGGTCCGCCGGCGCCGGGTCCGACGACGACGGGGACCAGCCGGCCGTACGGCCGTAGAGCGCCTGGAACGCGACCGTGTTCCAGTACGTCATCAGCGTTTTGCGGACGACGTCCTGCAGGGTGTTGTGGCCGACCCGGCGGGCTGCCCAGGGGGAGCCGGCCGCGGCCATGTACCAGCGCACGGCGTCGGCGCCGTGCTGTTCCAGCAGCGGGATCGGTTCGAGGATGTTGCCCAGGTGCTTGGACATCTTGCGGCCGTCCTCGGCCAGGATGTGCCCGAGGCAGAGGACGTTCTCGTACGAGGACCGGTCGAAGACCAGCGTGCCGACGGCCATCAGGGTGTAGAACCAGCCGCGGGTCTGGTCGATGGCCTCGCAGATGAACTGGGCGGGATAGCTGCGCTCGAACAGCTCCTTGTTCTTGTGCGGATAACCGAACTGGGCGAACGGCATCGCGCCCGAGTCGTACCAGGCGTCGATCACGTCGGGCACCCGGGTGGCGGTCGCGCCGCAGTGGCAGGCGAAGGTGACCTCGTCGATGAAGGGTCGGTGCGGGTCCAGGCCGGTCAGGTCGCGGCCGGTCAGGTCGCCGAGCTCGGCGAGCGAGCCGACGCAGGTGAGGTGCCCCTCGGGGCAGCGCCAGACGGGCAGCGGCGTGCCCCAGTAGCGGGCCCGCGACAGCGCCCAGTCGACGTTGTTGGTCAGCCAGTCGCCGTAGCGGCCGTGTTTGATCGTCTCGGGGTGCCAGTTCGTGCGCTCGTTCTCGCGCAGCAGCTCGTCGCGGACCGCGGTGGTGCGGATGTACCAGGACGGCTGCGCGTAGTAGATCAGCGGGGTGTGGCAGCGCCAGCAGTGCGGGTAGTTGTGCTCGTAGCGCAGCTCCCGGAACAGCAGGCCCCGCGACCGGAGGTCGGTGACGAGCGGGGCGTCGGCGGCCTTGAAGAACATCCCGCCGACCAGTGGCACCTCGGGGGCGAACGTGCCGTCGGGGCGCACCGGGTTGACCATCGGCAGCCCGTACGCGCGGCAGCTGGCGAGGTCGTCCGCGCCGAACGCGGGCGCCTGGTGGACGAGCCCGGTGCCGCTGTCGGTGGTGACGTAGCCGGCGAGGATGACGATGTGCGCGTCCGGCACGTCGATCAGGTCGAAGGGCCGCCGGTACGCCCAGCGCTCCAGCTCCTTGCCGGTGAAGGTCTGCCCGGTCCGGCTCCAGCCCTCGCCGAGCGCCTCCTCCACGAGCGCGTCGGCGACCACGATCCGCTCGGCGCCGTCGGTGGCCACCACGTAGGTGACCTCGGGGTGCACCGCGACGGCCGTGTTCGAGACCAGCGTCCACGGGGTCGTCGTCCAGACCAGCAGCGACGCCTGCCCGGCCAGCGGTCCCGAGGTCAGCGGGAAACGGACGTACACCGAGGGGTCGACGTCCTTCTCGTACCCCTGGTCGAGCTCGTGCGACGACAGCGCGGTCTGGTCGCGGGGGCACCACGGCGCGACCCGGAAGTCCTCGACGAGCAGGCCCTTGTCGAAGATCTGCTTGAGCGACCACCAGACCGACTCGACGTAGCCGGGGTCCATCGTCCGGTACGCGTCGTCCATGTCGACCCAGTAGCCCATGCGCTCCGTCAGCTCGGCGAACGCGTCGGTGTGCCGGGTGACCGACTCGCGGCACCTGGCGTTGAACGCGGCGATGCCGTACGCCTCGATGTCCTGCTTGCCGGTGAAGCCGAGCTCCTTCTCGACCGCCAGCTCCACCGGCAGCCCGTGACAGTCCCAGCCGGCCTTGCGCGGGACGTGGAAGCCCTTCATGGTCTTGTACCGCGGGAAAAGGTCCTTGAACACCCGCGCCTCGATGTGGTGCGTGCCGGGCATCCCGTTCGCGGTCGGCGGTCCCTCGTAGAAGATCCAGTCGGGCCGGCCCTCGCCCTGTTCGAGGCTGCGCGCGAAGACGCTGTTGGCGTGCCAGAAGTGCAGCACCTCGTGGTCAAGGGCGGGCAGGTCCACCTGCGCCGGCACGGGTCGGTACATCCGTCGTTCCTCCGTCGGGCTCACTCACCAACGGAGGGACGAGGCATGACCCCGCGGTACCACCCTCCTTGACCGCACATGCTCTGCGGCCCGCTCATTCGCTGCGGCCGGCTCTACTCGGCCTCGGTGAGGCCTTTCTTCCGGCGGCTCCGGGGTGATCTTCGCGCCGGGCACGCCCCCGGGCTTCCACCGTCCCCGGGTCGCTTCGGGCTGCGTCCGGCGTTACTCGTCCCCATCAACGCCTCGCGCGGCCAATGCTACAACAGGTCCGTGTCCGGTCCGCCCGGCGACGCGGGCAGGGCGGCGGCGATGCCGTTGAGCACGTGGTCGAGCCCGTACCGGAAGCGCGCGTCGGGCGACATGTGGGAGAGCCGCCCTTCGCGGATCGTGCGGTTGAACATCGGGTACTTCCCCGACTCGACGACGCGCCGGACGTACGGCCCGACGTACTCGGCCATCCACTGCCGGCGGTCCATGCCGGTGTGCCGGGCGTGGTCGAGCCAGCCGATCTCGTCGCGGACCGCGCTGGCGACGTAGTCGCTCACCATGCCGCTCAGGCTGGTCATCTCGTCGATGTGGAGGCCGAACCCGTCGAGTGCGCCGAGCATGAAGTCGTAGACCCGCAGCGAGTTGGGGCCGAGCGTGGGGCGCCGGGCGAGGGCGACCTGCCAGGGGTGGCTCAGGCCGACCCCGCGGGTCCGGTGGGCCACGAGCGAGAGGTCCGCCCGCCAGTCGCCACTGGCGCGCTCGGGCAGGTCGATCTCGCCGAGCACCGCGTCGAGCATGAGGTCGATCAGGTCGTCGCGCTTCGGCACGTACCGGTACAGCGACATGGCACCGGTGCCCATCTCCTGGGCGATGCGGCGCATCGTCGCGGCGTCGATGCCCTCCGCGTCCGCGATCCGGACGGCGACCTCGACGATCTGCGCCCGGCTGTATCCGGGTCGCCGGCCCGGCCCGGACCGCTCCACGTTCTCCGGTTGCATCCAGATGCTGACCTGCTGCTCGGCGGCGGACATCACACCTCCCTTTCTTGCGTACATCGTACCCGAAAGGCTAGCGTGCATTTCGAGTACGATGTACGCGATTGGAGCGACCGTGAGTCGATCTTTGTATGTGGGCCTGGCCGGGGTGGTGCTCGGCATGATCACGGCCCCGCTCGACGGGATGATGCTGGGGCCCGCGCTGCCGGTGATCGTGGCGGACCTCGGCGGTCTGGAGCACTTCTCGTGGGTTGTGACGGCATACCTGGTCGCCACGGCCACGGCGACCCCGATCTGGGGCAAACTCGGCGACCTGTACGGCCGCAAGCGGGTCTACCTCGCCGCGATCGTGCTGTTCCTGCTCGGCTCCGCGCTGTCCGGGGCGGCCCGGGACATGACCCAGCTCATCGGCTTCCGGGCGGTGCAGGGCCTCGGCGGCGGCGGCCTCATGGTCGGCGCCCTCGCGCTCATCGCCGAGCTGGTGCCGCCCCGCCGGAGCGGCCGGCTCATGGGCCTGTTCGGCGCGATGATGCCCGTCGCCTTCATCGCCGGGCCGCTGCTCGGCGGCCTGTTCGCCGACCACCTGAGCTGGCGGTGGACGTTCTACGTCAACCTCCCGGTCGGCCTCGTCGCCGTACTGCTGATCGCGACCACCGTCCCGGGCTCGCGGCAACGGACCAAGGCCCGTATCGACGTCCCGGGCGTCCTGCTGCTCACCGTCGCACTCGTCGCGCTGAGCCTGCTCGCGAGCTGGGGCGGCAACCGCTACGCCTGGGTCTCCGCGCCGATCGTGCTCCTGGCCGTCGTGAGCGCCGGGGCCCTGGCGGCGTTCGTCGCCGTCGAGCGGCGCGCGGCCGAACCCGTCGTCCCGCTGCGGCTCTACGGCAACCGCAACTTCACCCTCGCCCAGGTCCTGCGGTTCCTCGCCGGCGCCGGGATGATGGTGCCCGCCACCTTCCTGCCCCAGTACATGCAGCTGGTCAAGGGGGCGTCGGCGACCGCGAGCGGCATGCTGATCCTGCCGGCCATGCTCGGCATGGTCGTGGTGCTGATCGGCAGCGGCCAGCTCATCAGCCGTACCGGCCGCTACCGCGCCTACCCGATCCTCGGCGGCGCGCTGCTGACCGGCGGCATGCTCGTGCTGCTCCTGCTCGGGCCGGGCACCGGCGTCGCGCTCGCGTCGGCGCTGACGCTGCTCGTCGGCGCCGGCGTGGGCCTGCTGATGCAGAGCACGACGATCATCACGATCAACAGCGCACCGCCCCGTGACATGGGATCGGCCAGCGGGTCGGTCACACTCTGGCACACCATGGGCGCCTCCCTGGGCGCCGCCGGGCTCGGCGCCCTCTACGCGGACCGGCTGCGGGACACGCTCGGGGACCGCGGCGGCACCACCGGCGCCGTGCACGCCGCGGTCACCAGCGGCGTGCACGCCGTCGTCCTCGCCGGTGCCGCCCTGGGTGTGGTCGCGTTCGCCCTCGCCTGGCTCATCCACGAGACACCGCTGCGGGAACAACCCGCACCCGCACCTGTTCTGGAGGAAACCCTTGTCTGAGCACCCGTTCCAGCTTGCCGTCATCCTCGGCAGCGTCCGCGACGGCCGGATCGGCCCCACCGTGGCCGACTGGTTCGTCGGCGAGACCGCGCACCGCACCGACGTCCTGGTCGACCTCGTCGACCTGGCCGGCGTGCCGATCGGCTCGGCCGCCCCGACGATGGCGCCGCCATCGGAGGTACTGGCGGCGCTGCGCGAGCTGACCCCGCGCCTGGACGCCGCCGACGCGTTTGTCGTCGTCACCCCGGAGTACAACCACAGCTATCCGGCCGGGCTGAAAAACGTCATCGACTGGCACCACACCCAGTTCCACGCCAAGCCGGTCGCGTTCGTCTCCTACGGCGGGATGTCCGGCGGCCTGCGCGCGGTCGAGCACCTGCGCGCCGTCTTCGCCGAACTGCACGCCGTCACCACCCGGGACACGGTCAGCTTCCACAACGTCTGGGAACAGTTCGACGGCGACGGCCGGCCCAAAGACCCGCAGCGGCCCGCCGCGGCGGCCAAAACCCTCCTCGACCAGGTGGCCTGGTGGGCACGAGCCCTCAGGCACGCCAGGGCCACGTCCCCCTACCGGGCCATGGGCTCGGCACGCTGAGAGGCCTGACATGACGACACTCGCCGGCAGGACCGCGCTCGTCACCGGCGGCAGCCGGGGCATCGGCCGGGCCATCGCCCAGCGGCTCGCCCGCGACGGTGCCCGCGTCGGTGTGCACTACGGCAGCAACGAGGCGGCGGCGAAGGAGACCGTCGCCGCCATCGAAGCGGACGGCGGGCAGGCGTTCGCCGTCCACGCCCGGTTCGGCGCGCCAGGGGACGCCGAGACGCTGTGGGCCGCGTTCGACACGCAGGCCGGCGGCCTGGACATCCTCGTCAACAACGCCGCGATCCTGGGCGTCCCGGCGCAGATCCAGGACGTGACCGCAGCCGCCTACGACGAGATCTTCGCCGTCAACACCCGGGCCCCGTTCTTCGTCACCCGGCACGGCCTGCGCCGGCTGCGGGACGGCGGCCGGATCGTCAACATCGGCACGATGCTGACCCGCGGCTCCGCCATGCCCGCATCCGTCACGTATGCCATGTCCAAGGGCGCGCTCGACGTGCTCACCACGATGCTCGCCAAACAACTGGGCCCTCGCGGCATCACCGTCAACACCGTGGCACCCGGTGTCGTCGACACCGACATGCACGAAGGCCGGCTCGTCGGCGACGCGCTGGCCTGGCTGTCATCCTTGTCACCGATGGGCCGGGTCGGCGTACCCGCGGACGTCGCCGATACGGTGGCCTTCCTCGCCTCGGACGACAGCCGGTGGGTGACCGGCCAATGGATCGACGTCTCCGGCGGCACGCTGCTGTAGCCAGGTCGTCCGGTCGCGCGAGGACCTACCGCCACACCTGGGCGGCGACCCGGCGGAAGTTGCCGCCCAGGGGAGGGTTCGGCATGACGCTCAGTCTGCCAGGGCGGCGGCGACCGTCCGGAGCGGCCGGCCCGACTCGGCGATCGGCACGGTGAAGGCGAGCCACGAACCGTCGGTGAACACGATCCGCAGCCGCTTCGGGTTGAGCCGGTGCCAGCCGACCCGGGCCGCCGCCACCCCGGACCGTGGCGCCGCCCAGGCGACCTGCATCTCGGCTACCGCCCGCGCGTCGTCGTCGCGGCTCGACAGCAGCTTGAGCGGACCGGTGAGGCAGGCCAGCAACCGCCGGTCGGTCACGGCGAGCACGATGTCATGGAGGGCCGGGTCCGGCTGCACCGCCCGGTGCAGCCGGGAGGCGGCCGAGCCGGGAGCGCCGCGACCGGCGACCCCCCAGACGATCCGGTCCACCAGCCGGTCGCCGCGCGCCGAGCTGACCAGCGGGTCGACCAGGTTGAGCACCACCGCCCCGGGAGAGATCGGGCCGGACGCCGGTGCCGGGGCGGGATCCGGCGGTGGGGGAGGCGTGACCCCGCCGGCGACCGTGGCCTTCGCATGGGCCAGCACCCGCTCGCCCGGCTCGGTCAGTTCACCGATCCGGGCGAGGTATCCGGTTTTGTCCATCGGCCGATTATCGGCCACGGACCAGGACGTCGCGCAGCTGGTCATAGGTGGGTGCGAGCTCACGGAGCGCGGCCGCTGCCCGCGGGAGGTCCCCGGTGACCATCGGGTGCTGCAGCGAGCCGACGAGCCGGGCCTGCGTCGCGGCGACGTCCGCGGCATCGGGATGTCCGGCCGGGAGCAGGCAGTCGGCGGTGTCGCTGAGCGTGCGTGCGCCGGCCCGGATCGCGAAGTAGATCAGGTGCTCACGCAGTCCGTCGCCGGCGCCGGCCTCGATCAGGTCGGCGACCCGTTCCGCGGCCTCGCCGTTGCCGAGGCTGCCGGGCGGCATCTCCAGGTCGGTACGCATGGACAGCCACTTGATCGCGGCCGGGACGACGGACCGGATCGCGTCGGCGTCGGTGACGTCCGCGACCTTCTCGAATCCGGTGCGCATCGTGTACGGCTCGCCGTAGTCCACGGTCTCCGCGCGCCAGGCCGTCATGAAGTCGCCGACCGGCACCTCGGCGTAGGGGAATCCCTGCGGGTCGTGGACGAGCACCCGATCGTCGTCCACGTCGAGCACGACCACGTAGTGGTCGGCGCCGATCGGCCCGGTCATCTCGGGCTGGTGGCGCAGGTGGCCCATCTCGAGCGGGCCGGCCCACACCGGGCCGTCCGCGGCCGCCGCGGCGAGGCGGGCGAGCGCCTCGCCGGTGCCGCCGCCGCTGCTGACGTCCGAGGTCCAGCCGATCGCGTTGAGCGCCTGGTCGAAGCCCGTCTCGGGGTTCCAGCCGTAGGCGTCGAAGAAGACGGTCGTGCCGCCGACGAGCTGCATGCCGAACGAGCCGCCGGTGGCGACCTCGATCACGGCGGTCGACGGGGCTCGCGGGCCGAGGAGCATGGCGAAGGAATTGGCGTAGCAGTACGGTCCGTTGCCCACGTAGGCGAGATGGCGCATGTGAAGCCCTTTCGGTCAGTGAGCGACGGGGTACGCGACGTCGAAGGGCGCGCCGGTGCCCGGCGAGATCTCGTACGGGTGGCTGACGCACGTGACGCCCGGCTGCGCGTCGGTCCACGTCTCCACCGCGTCGTAGACCCGCAGGATCCGCGGGAAGTCCTCGTACCCCGCGGGCACGGGCAGGTACGCCGCGGTGTGTGCGGGCACGAGCCGGATGTACAGGTCGTCGGCCGGTTCGGCGCTCCCGTCGTACGTCACCGCCACCTCGACGGGGCCCTCGCTGTCCGGCGTCACCAGATCCTGGAAGCACACGAGCCGCGCGCCGTCGTCCCGCAGTCCCGAGGCCCGCAAGTGCCGGCGGATGTCCCGTTCGGCCGTGCGGATCAGGTCCGGCAAGGCGGTGGAGTCGACGTGGCGCATCCGGCAGAGCACCTTCGTCCCCGGTACCGCCCGCAGCGCCACGGCATCGGTGAGCTCGGAGTGTTCGCCGGACCACTGCAACGCGTCGACCGCCGCCGCCCGCTGGTCGAAGAGGCTGCGCTGGGCGTGCAGCCACCCGCGCAGCTCGAGCACGCGGGCCTCCGGGGTGAGGTCGGCCAGGAAGCCGATGCGGGTCAGTGGCAGCCCGAGCCGGCGCAGCCGGGCGATGAGCCGGGCGCGTGGCAACTGATCGGGGCTGTAGCAGCGGTAGCCGGTCGCGGGGTCGACGCTCGCCGGCACGAGCAGGCCCTGCTCGGCGTACAGGCGCAGTGCTTTCGGTGACAGTCGCGCGGCCGCTCCGAACTCGCCCGCCCGCAGTTGCTTCCTCTCCACGGCCCGAGTCTGCGCCGTGCCCTTGGGGCGAGGTCAAGCCGGGCCGGGCCGCTCGAAGTTGCTGTGCCGCAGGCAGTGCCCGGGGAAGCTGGTCGACTCCAGGCCGGCGGGCCGTCGCGGGTGGGGTCTTCGTGTCGGTGCGGTGTTAACGCTCACACTCGAGCCGTCAGGGGTGACCTCGGATCCGGGGTCCACGCGGCGGTGTTGCGGTGCACACACACCCTCCGGTGTTCCCCGCTTGACTGTCGGTGCCGGAGTACTGCAGTATTCCTACCAACTAGATCTACTAGATAGATTAAGTGTACTGGGCCACGGAGTGACCGCGGTTTGCGGTGGCTCCTGGGCGCGGTCGACCTGATCGGACACACCGTCGTGCACATCTCCGGCCGCGCCGACTACGCCATGAGGGCGATGCTCGTCATCGCCGCGGCCGAACCCGGCCGCGTCACCGCACCGCAGCTAGCTGAAAGCGAGCAGATGTCGATTGGCTCCCTGCAGGCGATCCTGCTCGAGCTGCGCCGAGCGGGGCTGGTGATCAGCCACCGCGGGGCCGAGCGGGGCTACGGTCTCGCCCGCCCGGCGGCCACCATCACGGTGGGCGACGTCCTGCGCGCCATGGACGGTGCACTCACGACGGTCCGTGGCCTGCCGACCGAACAGGCCACCTACGACGGCGTCTCCCGAGGCCTCCGCCGGGTCTGGGTCTCCGTCGACACCGCCATCACCAACGTCGTCGACCAGGCCACACTCGCGGATCTGCTGGCCGACGAGGTTCCTGCATAGCCGACTGCCCGGCAGTCATCCCCCGGAATTGCGCAACCCCGACCCCAGGAGGACAGGTTCCCCATGAAGTACCGGATCAGAGCGACCGCCGCTCTCACGATCGTCGCCGGCTTATTGCTGTCGGCGTGCGCGGGGGGTAGTGCCGCCTCGAGCGGCGACGTGGTGACGCTCAACATCGTCGGGTACGCGGTGCCCGAGGCGGCGAACAAGGCCATCGCCGCGGAGTGGAACAAGACCCCGGCCGGCAAGGGTGTGAAGTTCCAGACCTCCTACGGCGCTTCGGGTGACCAGAGCCGTGCGGTGGTGGCCGGCCTCAAGGCCGACTACGTGCACTTCTCGGTGAGTAGCGACGTGACCCGGCTGGTCGACGCGGGCCTGGTCGACCAGAGCTGGGCCGGCGGGTCGAACAAGGGCATCGTGTCGTCGTCGGTCGTGGTTCTGGCGGTGCGCAAGGGCAACCCCAAGAACATCAAGGGCTGGGACGACCTGATCAAGCCGGGCATCGGCATCGTGACCCCGAACCCGGCCTCCTCGGGTGCCGCGCGCTGGAACGCGCTCGCCGCGTGGGGCCACATCGCCGCCAACGGTGGGACCGACGCGCAGGCCACCGAGTACCTCACCAAGCTCTTCGCGAACGTCGTCTCCCTGCCCAACAGCGGTCGTGACGCCACCACCGCCTTCCTCGGCGGCACCGGCGACGTGCTGCTGGCCTACGAGAACGAGACCATCCTGGCCCGGCAGAGCGGCGAGGAGCTCGACTGGGTGCTTCCGGACACCACGATTCTCATCGAGAACCCCGGCGCGGTGCTCAAGAACGCCAACCCGAAGGCGAAGGAGTGGCTGGACTTCGTCCTGAGCAAGGACGGCCAGCGCCAGTTCGCCCTCAAGGGCTTCCGCCCGATCATCGAGGGCGTCGACACCACCGGCGTCAAGGGCGCCATCGACGAGAGCAGCCCCTTCCCGGCCCCGAAGAAGCTGCTCACCGTCACCAAGGACTTCGAGAGCTGGAAGGCGCTGTCCAAGAAGTTCTTCGACGAGAAGGAAGGCATCGTCGTCAAGATCATCGCAGCGTCGGGTAAAGCCAAGTGACGTCAGCGACCGTCACCCCGGGCCGATCGGCGGGCAACCGCCGGTCGGCCCGGGCCGGGCAACCGCTCACCCGAGTCTCCGGTCTGGGGCTCGGGGTTGCGATGTTGTGGTTCAGCCTGCTCGTGCTCATCCCGCTCGCCGCCGTGGTCGCCACCGCGTCCGCGGACGGCTTCGGCGCGTTCTGGGATGCGATCACCAACGAGCAGACCGCGGCGTCGATCCGGCTCACCGTGGGCACCGCCTTCCTGGTCACGGTGGTCAACGTCGTGATGGGCACGCTCATCGCCTGGGTGCTGGTCCGTGACCGGTTCTTCGGCAAGCGGGTGCTCGAGGTGCTCATCGACATCCCGTTCGCGCTGCCGACCATCGTCGCCGGCCTGGTGCTGCTGTCGCTCTACGGCCCGGCCAGCCCGCTGGGCATCGACATCGCCAACACCCGGATCGCGGTTTTTCTCGCGTTCCTGTTCGTGACGCTGCCGTTTGTCGTGCGCACCGTGCAGCCCGTCCTCGCCGAGCTCGACCTCGAGGTCGAGGAGGCCGCCGCCTCGCTCGGCGCGAGCCGGTTCACGATCTTCTGGCGGATCATCCTGCCGAGCCTGACCCCGGCCATCACCGCCGGGGCCGCGCTGTCGTTCGCGCGCGGCGTCAGCGAGTACGGCTCGCTGGTCCTGCTCTCCGGCAACCTCCCGATGCGGACCGAGGTGACCTCGGTGCGCATCCTCAGCAGCATCGAGAACGACAACCTGGAGAACGCGGCGGCGGTGGCGACGGTCCTGCTCGTCATTTCTTTCACCGTCATCGTCGTGCTCGACCTGATCCAGCGAAGGACGGTGCGCCGTGGCTGACCGCTCCTCGACCACCACCAAGGCCTGGTCCCGCCGCCGCGGGCCGCTCGCCTACGGGCTCCGGCTGGTTGTCATCGCCTACCTGTTCTTCCTGGTGGCGTGGCCGGTCTACCTGGTCGGGCAGAACGCCTTCAAGAACGGCTTCGACGACCTCCGGGGCATCCTGACCGACCCGGACATCATCCACGCGCTGCACCTGTCGGTCGAGATCGCGGTCATCGCCGTGATCATCAACACGGTGTTCGGCGTCGGCATCTCGATCCTGCTGGTGCGGTACCGATTCCCCGGCAAACGCCTGCTGAACGCCCTGCTCGACGTGCCGCTGTCGGTGTCGCCCATCGTCGTGGGCCTCTCGCTCGTGCTCGTCTACGGCGGTCGTACCGGCTGGTTCGGGCCGACCGTCGAGAGCGCCGGCCTCCAGATCATCTTCGCCGAGCCCGGCATGGTGATGGCCACCGTGTTCGTGGCCCTGCCGCTGGTGATCCGCGAGGTCGTCCCCGTGCTGGAGGAGATCGGCGACGAGCAGGAGCAGGCCGCCCGCAGCCTGGGCGCCAACGCCCTGCAGACCTTCCGCCGGATCACCCTGCCCGCGATCAAGTGGGGCATCACCTACGGCGTCGTGCTGAGCCTCGCCCGTTCGCTCGGCGAGTTCGGCGCGGTCAAGGTCGTGTCCGGCAACGTGCTCGGGCTCACCCGCACGGCCACGCTCGTGGTCGAGGAGAAGTACCTGAACTTCGACAAGGGCGGCGCGTACGCCACCGCCTTCCTCCTCGCCCTGGTCGCCGTCGCCGCCATCATCGTCGTGTCCGTCCTCCGCCCGAAAGAAGAAGACCGGTGAGCATCGAGATCGCAGGCGTGAGCAAGCGCTTCGGGGACTTCGTCGCGCTCGACAACGTGTCGGTCAGCATCCCGTCGGGCCGGCTCACCGCCCTGCTCGGCCCGTCCGGCGGCGGCAAGTCGACGCTGCTGCGGATCATCGCCGGGCTGGAGCGCTCCGACAGCGGCCGGGTCGAGATCGAGGGCATCGACGCGACCGACCTGCCGCCGCAGAAGCGCAACGTCGGCTTCGTGTTCCAGCACTACGCGGCGTTCAAGCACATGTCGGTGCGCCGCAACGTGGCCTTCGGCCTGCAGATCCGCAAACGGCCGAAGGACGAGATCGCCGGCCGCGTCGACGAGCTGCTCAAGCTCGTGCACCTGGAGCAGTTCGGCGACCGGCTGCCCGCGCAGCTGTCCGGCGGGCAGCGCCAGCGCATGGCCCTGGCCCGCGCCCTGGCGGTGCAGCCGACCGTGCTGCTGCTCGACGAGCCGTTCGGCGCCCTCGACGCCAAGGTCCGCAAGGAACTGCGCGACTGGCTGCGCCGGCTGCACGACGAGGTGCACGTCACCACCGTGTTCGTCACCCACGACCAGGAGGAGGCCCTCGAGGTCGCCGACGAGATCGTCGTGATCAACGAGGGGCGCATCGAGCAGATCGGGTCGCCGGACGACCTGTACGACCGGCCGGCCAACGACTTCGTCATGCGCTTCCTCGGCCCGGTGACCCAGCTGGGCGATCAGCTGGTGCGCCCGCACGATCTGCAGATCAGCACCGGCGCCGCCGGCCCGGACGACGTCGGCGGGCGGGTCACCCGGATCACGCGGATCGGCTTCGAGATCCGCGTCGAGGTCGCCACGGCCGCCGGCCAGACCGTCGTCGTGACGCTCACCCGCAACGAGTTCCTCGCGCTCGGGATCGACGTCGACGCCACGGTGCACCTGCGGATCACGCCGGGCAGCCCCACCACGACCGCGGTGACCGGTCAGCCAGCCGGCCTGGAGGAGGATCTCGCCACGACCGCGCAGTGAGCCGCCGGGTGCGGGCCCGTCGTGAGGCCGGGCTTCAGGCCGGCGTCAGCGGCCGCGTCGGCGCGGGTGCGGGCCGGCCCGGCGTGCGCCGCCCGCCGGCTTCCGGGCGGGCCGCTCCGGCGCCGCCTGCGGCTGGGGGCGGCCACGGGTGCTGTTCGCGGTCCGGCCCCGGACGATGCCGATCATCTCCTCGACCAGGTCGGTGTGACCGTCGCGCGGCCACGCGAGCGCGACCGACGACACCGGGGCGTCGGTGACGACGCGGAACGTGAGGTCGCGGCGGTGGTGCAACCGGGCCAGGGACTGCGGCACGACGAGGAGCCCGGCACCGGCGGCGACGAGCTCGACGGCGGCGGCCGTCGTCGCGGGGCGGTCCTCGGGTGCGGGCGGCTCCTCGGTCCGGGGCAGCACCTCGTCGAGCGGTCGCAGCAGGGGCTCACCGATCTCGGCGAGCTCCGCCGTGGTCAGCTCGTCGGCCGCGGTGAGCAGGTGGTCGCGCGGCATCACGACCACCGTCGTCTCGGTGTAGAGCGGAATGGCGTGCAGCGCGTCGCGGTCGACCGGGAGCCGGACGAGGCCGGCGTCGGCGTGCGAGGGCATGAGCCCGGGAGCGTCCGCGGCCTCGGCGGGCACCAGCTCCAGGACGGTCTCCGGCAGGCGCTGCGACCACGTGCGGCTCCACCGGTCCACGATCACGCCGGGGACCACCAGCAGCCGGAACATCGCGGGACGGGGATCGTCGGTGACGGACACTGCACCTCCGGCGTGGGACCTTGTCAGCGTACCGGAGCCCGGCCGCTACCCTGACCGGGTGAGCAAGCCGAAGCAGTCCCAGGTGATGAAGCCCGCCACGGCAGCGTCGAAGCTCGACGTCTATCTGCCGGCCACCCCGCGGGAGTTCCAGGAGCGTCTGGTGTCCCGGGACGAGCTCGACGAGCTGCAGCGCAACCCGCCGCAGTGGCTCGTCGACCTGCGCCGCAACGGTCCCCACCCGCGCAACGTCGTCGCCGCGCGGCTGCGGGTGTCCAACAGCGCGCTCGCCCGCGCGGGCATCACGGAGGCGCTCACGACCGAGCAGATCGCCGCCCTCGCCGCCGACCAGCCGGAGTGGCTGGTGCGCGAGCGGGAGCTGTTCGCCGAGGTGCGCCGCGAGCAGCGGCAGCTGCAGGAACGACGCGAACAGGCCGGCTGAGCGCACCGACCCGGACCCGCCGGGGAGGCCGTCGACGAGCTGCCGCGGGCGTAAACGTGCGGAGTGCGTCCGGTCGCGGCTCGACACACAACCTGGACGAGTCGGGACCGGGTGCCGGGTTGTCGCGGTGGGAGGATGCAGCAGCCGCACGCCGCGCCGCGCCCGCACTTCCGCCGGGTCGTGGGCGGGCCCCGCAGCCGTGCCGGGCCGGTTTCCGGATGCGGTGACCACCCGCTCGGCCGTTTTCCTTCGGGTCGTGCCCGTGCCGCCGATAGGGCCGGAGGGTGCCCGACGGGTGGTCAGGAGGCTCGGTGATGAACACACTCCGGCGAACGCGGGTCGCAACGCGGCTGGCGGTCGGATTTCTCATCGTCTCGCTGTGTGTGGTCGCCATCTGGGTGACCGCCATAACCTCGGCCCGCGGCACCCGCGCGACCGCCGAGGACCTCTCCGCTGCGCAGGCCCAGCTCGGCGCGGCCGAACAGCTGAAGTACCGGATCACCGACGTCTCCGGCTGGCAGGCCGGCTACGCCTTCGACATCGTCCGCGGCGCGCCCGACGCCGCCTCGGACACCGCCGAGACCCGGGCGGCGTTCCTGCAGGCGATGCGAGACCTCAGCGACGAGATCGACGCGATGGCGCGCCTGCCGCTGTCGGCGAGCCAGACGAACGCCGTGCAGGCGATCCGCGCCGCCTACACGCAGTACGTCGCGCTCGACGACCAGGTCATCGCCGCCTACCGGGCCGGCACGCCCGCACGGACCGCCGACGCGAACGACCTCGTCGTCGGCGAGACCCTCGAGGTCTACCAGACGATCGCCGACAACGTCGACTTCCTGCTGGCCTCCGCGAAGCAGGAGGCGGCCCGCGCGGAGCGTGCCGCCGTGTCGTCGGCGAGCACGACCATCCGCCTGGCGAGCCTCGTCGGCAGCGCGGCGCTCGTGCTGTCGATCGTGCTGGCGGTGGCGCTGTCGCTGTCGGTCATCCGGCCGCTGCGGGCCATCGGCGACCGGCTCGCGGACATCGCCGAGGGGGAGGGCGACCTGACCCGCCGGCTCGTGGTCAGCGGCAACGACGAGTTCACCGCCGTCAGCCGGGCGTTCAACACCTTCGTCGACAAGATCGCCACGACGGTACGGGCGATCAGCGGGTCGGCCACCACGGTCGCGACCGCCAGCGAGCGGCTGACCGAAACCTCGACCCGGATCATGGCGGGCGCGCAGCAGACGTCGGCACAGTCCGGCCTGATCGTGGCGTCCGCCGACGAGGTGTCCGACAACGTGCAGACCGTCGCGACCGGCGCGGAGCAGATGAGCGCCTCGATCCAGATGATCTCCGGCACCGCGGCCGAGGCGGCACAGGTCGGCGGGCAGACCACCGAGCTGACCCAGTCGGCGTTCGACATGATCGGCCGGCTCTCGGGGTCGAGCCGGCAGATCGGCGACGTGGTCAAGGTCATCACCGATATCGCGCAGCAGACGAACCTCCTCGCGCTCAACGCCACCATCGAGGCGGCCCGGGCCGGTGCGGCCGGCAAGGGCTTCGCGGTCGTCGCGAGCGAGGTCAAGGAGCTGGCTCAGGAGACCGCGCGGGCCACCGAGGACATCGCGGTGAAGGTACAGAGCATCCAGGCCGACACGGCGGCCGCCACCGACGCGATCAACCAGATCGTCGAGATCACCGGCCGGCTCGGCGACTACCAGAACACGATCGCGTCGGCCGTGCAGGAGCAGACCGCCACCACCGACGAGATGAGCCGCAACATCTCCCGGGCCGCCGCGGGCTCGGCCGACATCGCCAAGAACATCTCCAGCATCTCGGCCGCCGCCCAGATCACCACCGGCGGGGTGGAGGACACGCGGACCGCCGCGGAGGAGTTGTCCGCGATGAGCCGCGAACTGCGCGGCCTGGTCGGCCAGTTCAGGGTCTGAACCCGCGGGAAGCGGCCGGCAGCCCGGGAATCACGACCGGGCGGTCTGTGCCGTCGGCCGGCTCGGTGTGCTGACGAACCGCACGGCCAGGAAGCTGCCGCCGACGAGGCCACCAGCGGGCTGCCGGACGGGGTGCTGTTCGCGGCCGAAGCCGGCGGCTGGACCCAGGTCTGGGATCCTTCCATGACCTTCGCGCCGGCCTGCCGGCCTCCAGCGGCAGGGCTGTCGGTCGTGTTCTCCAGTGTCGCCAGCACCTACGCGTTCACGCTGTTCGAGGGCGGAGCCGAGACCCGGCAGTTCGTCTCCAGCGAGGGCGAGACCGTTGTCGACGAAGGGACACCGCTGCCCGTCGAGGCCGGGGTGGAGATACCCGAGTGGGGGCCGGACGAGGACTTCATCTGGGCGGTGATCGAGGCGGTGACCGGGCGCGGTTACGCCGCTGACCTGCGGTATCAGGTGTACCGCTCGCGGTGATCGGTGCCCGGCCGATACCGTGCCGGCGCTGATCATGCAGACGGCGATCCGACCGGTCCGCGGTAGTCCATGCGACAGGTCGTCGCCGCAACCGTCGGCGGCTGTCAGCCATCTACCCGGTGTCCGTAGTGATCACTGGTGGAGGTACGTGCATGGCAGAGCCGAGTTTCGGGGTGCTGGGACCCCTGGAGGTGACGCTCGGCGAGCGTCAGGTGGACCTCGGCGGCCTCCGGCCCCGGATGCTGCTCGCCATGCTGCTCAGCGCCGGTGGGCAGGAGGTGCCGTTCCACCGCATCGTGGAAGGGCTGTGGGGCGCCGAGCCGCCGGCGACCGCGCTCGGCACGGTGCACAGCCATCTGGCCCGGTTACGGCGGGCGCTGGAGCCGGACCGGCCGCCGCGCTCGCCGGCGCGGGTCCTGGTGCGGGTGGGAGCGGGATACGCGGTGCGGCCGGCGCCGGGCTGTTTCGACGCCGAGCGGTTCGCCGCCCTGGCGGCCGAGGGGCATGAGCTGGTCGGCCAGGGACGGCACGGGCCGGCGCGCGAGGCGCTGGACACCGCCCTGGCGCTGTGGCGGGGCAGCGCCTACGCCGACTTCCCGGACGCCCCGTTCGCGTTGCGGGCGGCGCGCCGGCTGGAGGAACAGCGGGTACAGGCCCGGATCGACCGGATGGCGGCCGAGGTGGGGCTGGGCCGGCACGAGGCGGCCGTCGTGGACCTGTCCGGCCTGGCGCGTGAGCATCCCGGCCGGGAGCGGGTCTGGCAGCTGCTGGCCGTCGCGCTGTTCCGGTCGGGCCGGCGGGTCGAGGCGCTGGACGTGCTGCGGGAGGCCCGGTCGACGCTGAGCGAGCGGTTCGGCATGGACCCCGGGCCGGCCCTGCAGGAGCTGGAGGCGGCGATGCTGCGCCAGGACGCGGTGCTGCTCGACCGGCTGGTGGTTGCTGCCGGGGCGGCCGAGCCCGCCCAGCCGGAGGAGAGCAAGGAGACCAGCGGGCCGACGGAGCCCGCCGGGCCGCCGCTGCCGGTTCCGGCGACGGAGCTGGTGGGCCGCGCGGCGGAGCTGGCGGCCGTCACCGACCTGCTGCGGGAGGCGCGGATCGTCACGGTGACCGGCCAGCCCGGGGTCGGCAAGAGCCGCCTGGTGCTGGAGTACGCCCACCGCCAAGCCGCGCTGACCGGTGTACCGCCGGTGTTGTGGCCGGCGGAGCCGGACCCCGCCACGCGGCTGGTCGTCGTCGACGGTGGCGGGCCGGCGACGGCAGCCGCGGTGCGACGGCTCACGGACGAGGACCCGCGGCTGCGGGTGCTCGCCGCCGGCCGGGAGCCGCTCGGGCTGCCCGGCGAGGTACTGCTGGAATTGGCGGCGCTGCCGCTGGACACGGCCGTGGACCTGTTCGTCGCGCGGGCCGTCGAGGCCGATCCGGGCCGCCGCGCCGACCGTGGCGGTGCGTGGCCGGACCCGGCTGAGCGCGAGCTGGTCGCCGCGGTGTGTGCCGCCGTCGGCTGCCTCCCGCGCGCCGTTGAGCAGGCCGCCACGCTGTCGCGGGCGCTGCCCCTGCCCGCCCTCGTGGTCCACCTGCGCGACGCCCCGGCGGTCCTGCTCGGCCCGGCCGTGGATCCGCTCGACGGGCCGCTCGCACCGGACGACGCGCTGCTGCTGGGCCGGCTCGCCGTCTTCGACGGCGGCTGGGACCTCGACGCGATGGCCGTGGTCGCTCCCGCCCCCGCCGGCCCGGCCCGGCTCGCCCGGCTGGTCGACCGCTCGCTGGTGGAGGTCGTGCGGGGCCGGCGGGGCGGGACCGCGCACCGGTTCCGCCTGGGCCGGCCGCTGCGGCAGTACGCCGCCGTCCTGATCGACGACGACGAGCGGATCCGCACCGTGCGCCGGCACCGGGACTGGCTGCGCCGCCTCGCCGTGGACGCCGCCGCCGGACTGCGTACCGACGCGGCCGAGAACTGGCTGCGCCGCCTGCACATGGAGCGCCGCAACGTCCGCGCCGCGCTGAACATGGCACTCGCCGACGGCGACGGCGCCGCGGCCGTCGACATCGCCGGCGGTGTCGCCTGGTACTGGTTCCATCACGGTGCGACGGCGGAGGGCACCGCCTGGCTGCGTGCGAGCCTCACGGCGGCGGGGCAGGACCGGTCGGCGGCCGGGTGCGCGGCGCGCGGCCGGGCGCGGGTGGGCCTGTCCGCGCTGCGCTCGATCGCCGGTGACGTGCCCGGCGCGGTCACGCAGGCACAGGCCGCGGTCGAGGAGGCGGAGCGCGCCGGCCACGACTACCTGCGGGCCGACGCCCTGTGCGGCCTGTCGTTCGTGGCCGCGGCGTCCGGTGACGCGGGGCTCGCCGGCAGCGCCGCGACGCGGTCGTTCGTGGCCGCGGAGGCGGGTGGCTGGCCGGACCTGCGCGCGCAGGCCGGCATGGTGGCGGGCCACGCGCGCTACCTCGCCGGTGACCTCGGGGGTGCGACCGAACTGCTGGCCGAGGCGCGGCGGGCGGCACGGGCGTGCGGGTACGGATGGGTCGTGACCGTCGCCGGCTGGCTCGGTGTCGAGGTGGCGCTGGACCGGGCCCGGCACGAGGAGGCCCGCCATGCCGCGCTGGCGCTCACCGACCGGCTGCGAAACGCCCCGGAGGTGAGCTCCTGGCTGGTCACCACGCTGTCGCTGGCGCGTGCGCTGACCCTCACCGGCGACGGCGAGTCGGGTGCGCTGCTCTGGGGCGCGGTCACCGGCATCGGCCGGCGGGTCGGCCTCGCGGCCCAGCACATCGGCCGGGCCAACGCGCACCGCAACCGGCACGGCGCGCCGGCGCAGCGGCACGCGGCCGCCTACGTGCGGGGGCTGGAGATGACCCGGACCGAGGCCGCCGCCCTCATCGCCACGCTGCGGGCGTGAACCGTGCCGTCCGATTGGTGACAGGGCAGCGCAATGGCGCCGCAATTGGGCCACAAGTGGCGCGGCCTTCAATGGCGGTGCCGGACCGCACGGCCCGGCACCGGCACCGACCGGCCGCCGGTAGATCGTCATGACCGTACAGATCCTCGTCTTCACCGTCGCCGAGGACGAGACGCCGAGCGGGTCGCGGTGTCGCTGCCCGATCCGGGGGTGGTCCCTCGAGGCCCGGGTCGGGATGACCGCCAGCGGCACCGGACGTGTCCGCCGATGGCCGCGCCTCGGCGACCGGACGTCGATCCGGACGGTCTGACGTGTGTGTGGCACCGGCGCCCGACCGCGCCGGTGCCACCGCACACCGTCGGCGGTCCGTGACGTCCTCGACGAGCTGCTCGCCGGGCCTCGGAGCGGTCCGGGCGCACGGACGATAGGGTGGGTCCGCAATCGGCGTCCCAAGATCGGATCACGTTCCATGCACCGTCTCGGCATCGTCTCCGGCACCGGCACCGCCCGGAAACGCACCGTTCCGGCGCTGCGGGAGTCGGACGTGTGCCGGGTGAGCGTGGTGCACGGCCGCAACGCCGGGGCCCTGCGGCAGCTCGCCGACGCCGACCCGGGCGTCGCGGTCACCACCGATCTCGCCGAGTTCGCCGCGCGCCGCGACGAATACGACGTCGTCTTCGTCGCGTCCCCGCCGTTCCTCCACCTCGAGCACGTCGAGTTCGCGCTCACCCTCGGCAAGCCGGTCATCTGCGAGAAGCCGCTCACCTCGGACCGGGCCGCACCGGCCCGCATCGGCGCGCTGGTCGAGGCGGCCGGTGTGCCGTTCGTCGTGGCCCACCAGCTGCGCCACCAGCCGGCGGTGGCCCAGTTGCGATCGCTGATCCAGGACGGGGAACTGGGCGCGGTCAGCACCGCGAGCCTGCAGTGGTCGTTCTGGATGAACCACGACGCACCCAGCGCGTCCTGGAAGCTCGACCCGGCCCTCGGCGGTCCCAACGCCCTGTTCGACGCGGGCGTCCACGCCGTGGACCTCGCCCTGCACCTGTTCGGCCGGCCCGAGGCGGTGCGCGCCCGGGGACACCACGCGCGCAGCACCCGCACGGCTGACACCGTCGTCGCGACGCTGGACTACCGGGCCTTCGCGGTCACGGTGACGGCCTCGCAGTCGGCCGGCCCGGCGCTCAACGACCTGCTCGTCACCTGCGAACACGGCGCGGTGCGCGCCCCCGGCCTGCTCGCCGAGCGCAGCCTGGACCACCTGGAGATCCTGACCGCGGACGGCAGCCGCCGCGTCGACCACGCCCCGGTCAACCTCTACCGGGCCGAGATCGAGGACTTCTGCCGGCACCTCGACGGCGCCGCTCACCCCGGCACCACGCTGCACGAGGCGATCCTGGCGACCGAGATCATGTTCGCCGCGCAGGACTCGATCGACGTGGGCGGCGCCCCGGTGCGGATCGGCCCGGCGGGCGAGTCCTGAGGCGAACTGCCCCTGATCCGACAGCTCCGGTACGTCGGTCGGTGCTTCACTGTCCGTAGCGCGGGGGCAGCCACCGGTCCAGAGTCCGGTCGCCTGCTGGGAGGCAGCAGCGATGTCACACAACGGTCTTCAGCGTTTCACCCTGCACAGCAACGACGAGCGGTTCGACGCGACCCTGGCGGCCGCCGACGAGCCCGTCACGGCCGAACCGGAGCAGCTGGATCCCGAGACAGCGGCCCGGCGCTACCTCAACCAGATGATCGCGAACCCGGCGGTGCCGGAGCTCACCGCGCCGGAACCGGCTGGCGGCGGCCCCGAGTTCCGCACCATCGGCACGGAGACGGTCCCGCTCACCGGCACGAAGATCGTCAAGTTCGCCCAGTACCACCACCACATCCCGGTCTACGGCTCGCTGGTCACCGTCGAACTCGACGGCGACAACTCGCTGCTGGCGATCAGCTCCGCCGTCGGTGAGCCCGCGGAGGTCGACCCGCTGGCGACCGTCTCGCCGGCCCAGGCCGCCGCGGTCATCCGCGAGGACGCCGGCGACACCGGACAGGGCGAACCGCCACGGCTCTACTACTACTTCGACACCTGGGGCGAGCCGGACCGCTGGCGGCTAGTCTACATCGCCAAGAACGTCCTGCGCGAGGGCGGCGGCGAGTCCCACGGCACGCACCTGGCCGTGCCGGAACTGGTGGACTACGTCGTCGATGCGCATACCGGCACCGTGGTGGCGCGGTTGCCCCGCACCCAGTCGGTCACCTGGAGCCCGGGGGAGGGGACCGCCGCCGACGGGCTGGGCCTGCGGCGCCAGTTCCGGCTGGAGCGCGACGGCGGCGGCAACCTGCGACTGCTCGACTCGCTGCGCAACGTGCGCACCCACGACTTCAAGTTCCAGGACGCCCGGTTCATGGGCGCCCTCCTGCCGGGCGACTTCGTGGGCAACCCGCCGGAACCGTGGGACGGCGCCGCCATCAGTGCCCACGCCAACGCCGTCGAGGTCGCCGACTTCCTGCTCAACGTCCTGCAGCGCAACGGTCTGGACAACATGGGCGGGCCGTTCGTCTCCAGCGTCAACTGCACGTATCAGCGGGTCGACCCGGCCGGCCGGGAGTGGAGGAACGCGGCCTGGATCGGCACCCAGATGATCTACGGGCAGCGCCTGGTCGACGGCGCGCTGCGCTCCTACGCGATCGCCCGGGACGTGGTCGCACACGAGATCATGCACGGGCTGACCGACGCGACGGCGCGGCTGGAGTACGTGCGGGAGTCGGGCGCGCTCAACGAGTCGTACTCCGACATCTTCGGCATCATCATCTCCAACGTCGCCACGCCGGACGTGGACGGCTGGAACTGGGAGATGGGCGAGGACCTGTCCCTGACCGGCGTGCCGATCCGGGACCTGAGCGACCCCACCAGGTTCGGCCAGCCCGCGCACCTGGACGACTTCCGCCGGTTGGACCGGGGCGAGGTGCCGGGCCGCCGCAACGACTGGGGCTGGGTGCACGTCAACAGCGGCATCCACAACAAGGCCGCGCACAACCTGCTGACGGCGAAGGACGGGGACGGCGTGCCGGTGTTCACGCCGAACGAGGTGGCCGCGCTGTTCTATCTCGCGCTCAGCCAGTACCTGTCGCGCACCTCCGGTTTCGGCGACAGCCGCCGGGGCGTGGAACTCGCCGCCCGGACCCTGTTCCGGTCGGCCGAGCAGGCGGTCCAGGACGCGAAGCTGGCCGCGCTCGGCGGGGCCTTCGACGCCGTCGGTATTGCGGCACAGCCATGACCACCTCGGTCGGCTACGTCCACGGTGCGGCTGCCCGCGCCGGCGCCGCTGCTGCACCAGCGTGCCGCGGTGCCCTGATCCGGCCGTCACCGTGGTCTGTTCAGGCCGGCGTCGGAACGAGGGTGGGACCCCACTGTTCCGAGCCGAACACCTCGTAGCGGATCCGCTCGTCGGGGATGCCGCGGCGGTGCAGGCCGGCCCGGACCGTTCGCATGAACGGGATCGGCCCGCAGAGGTAGACCTCCGCGCCGGGGCGCAGCGGGATGGCGTCCACGTCGACCAGGCCGGTGAACGTGCCCGGGGTGGGCTGCTCGTACCAGACGAGGTGGTCGAACGAGCGCAGCCGTGCGCCGTTGGCGTGGACGTCGGCGCGCAGCGGGTGCCGGTCGACGCTGCGGTCGGCGTGCACGGCGGTGATGTGCCGGGCCGGCTGGGTGCGGGCGACGTGGTCGAGGATGGCGGCCATCGGGGTGATGCCGACCCCGGCGCTGACGAGCAGCAGTGGTGTGTTCCCGGAGCGCAGGGTCAGGTCGCCGTAGGGCTGGCTCAGCCGCAGGCGGTCGCCGACGTCCGTGTGGTCGTGCAGGAAGCCGGAGACGACGCCGTCCGGTGCGCCGCCGGTTCCGCGCACACGGCGCACAGTGATCCGCAGGGTCTCCCCGGCGGCGGACTGCGACAGCGAGTACTGGCGGAGCTGGCGGGTGCCGTCGGGCAGGTCGGCGGCCACGGTGACGTACTGTCCGGGCAGGAACCGCGGAGCGGGACGGCCGTCGGCCGGCGTGAGGATGAACGACACCGTGTCGTGTGCCTCGGCGACCTTGGTGGCCACGACGTATTCGCGCCACGGGTCCGCACTGTCCGCTCCGGACTCGGCGTAGAGGCGCGCCTCGCGGCCGATCAGCCGGGTGGCGAACAGCCAGTAGACCTCGTCCCAGGCGGCGGCGATCTGCGGGGTGACCGCGTCGCCGAGGACCGTGCCGACCGCTCCGAGCAGGTAGCGGCCGACCATGGTGTACTGCTCGGGCCGGATGCCCAGGGCGCAGTGCCGGTGCGCGATCCGGTCCACCAGGTGCTCGAACATCGTGGCGTCCGGTCCCGTGCCGACCAGGTGCGCGGCGAAGGCCGCGACCGCGCCGGCCAGCGCCTGCCGCTGTTCGCCGGTGGCCTGCGCGCTGCGGCTGAACAGGTTGAGCAGGTCGGGCTGTTCGCCCAGCATCGTGTCGTAGAACACGCCCGAGATGGTGTCGAGGTGGTCGGCGACGATCGGGAGGGTCGCCTCCACGATCGGGACGTTGGCGGCAGACAGCATGGTCACTCCAGACGAGGGGACGAGGGGACGAGGGACCGCGGGTTCAGGCGCGGCCCAGGCTCAGCAGCACCTGCCGCACCGGTGGCGCGGTGAGGTCGCTGATCGTGATCGGGTCGAGGGTGGCGTAGAAGGCTTCCTGCGCGCGCCGCAGCGCCCCGCGCAGCCGGCAGCCCTGGTTCAGCGGGCAGGCCGGGTCGCCGGTGCAGTCGACGACCTCCGTCTCGCCTTCGAGCTCACGCACCAGCCCGCCGACGGATGTCGTGTGGGCCGTGGGCGCGAGGCGCACCCCGCCGCTGCGTCCGCGCACGGTCTCCAGCAGCCCCATGTGCTGCAGCCGCTGCACCACCTTGGCCAGGTGGTGCCGTGGCACCTCGACGGCGTCGGCCAGCTCGTCGATGGTGAGCAGACCGTCGCGGGTGGCACCCAGCATGAGGATGCGCAGACCGATGTCGGTGGAGCGGTTGAGGCGCACGACTCGACCGTACTCCAAAGAGGAGTCTTAGAGTCTTCTTTATGGCCGGGGTCACGCTCGTGCACCTTTCGCCGAGATGTGACAATTCGCGGTGCTCTTTCGCTTCTTGAGTGGGACTGCACCGTCAGGTGACGTCGATCCGTACTTGTCCAGAGAAGGGACGACGAATGTTTGCACCAGCAGTCGGCCGGGGTGACCGGCCCGCCTCGGCACGCGGAACCCGGTAGGCCGCCGGCATGCGTCACATCGCAACCCTGATCGCCGCGCTCGTCGTCGCTCCGCTCGCCTGGGTCCTGCTGGCCCTCGGGCAGGGGCACTCCGCCACGGTGTTCGCCGACGCCGGCAACGGCACGCTGCGACCCGACGACTTCGTCCGCCCGCTGCTGTTCCTGGCCGCGGCCGGGCTGCTGCTCGGCATGCTCGGCTCGCTGCACTTCTCGCCGCTGGGCGCGCTGGTGATGGGCGCGGCGTACACGTTGAGCAACACCCTGTTGCTGGTCTCACCGTCTTGGGTGCTCGACCTGTTCGCCGACGACGCGTCGCTGGCCGGCCGGCACGTCGACCTGGCCGCGCCGATCCGGACCGGCACCGCGATGGTGCTGGGGGTGCTGCTGCTGGTCGGGGCGCTCAGCATGCGCCGCTGGCGCCGGCCGGCACGGGCCGGTGACCCGGTGTCCGAGCCGGTGGCGGAGCGCGATCGTCCGGTGGGAATCGACGGGCTCGGCCTGACCCCGCCATACCAGGACGCCGAGGCGGTACCGGTCAGGTATGCGGTGGACCCCGACGCGCCCGTGCGCCCGACCGCCCCGGCCGGTAGCTCCAACTACGGCTGGTAGCCGCCCGACCGCACGGCCGCCGCAGCGGGTCAGGCGTTCCTGACCACTGCGGCGTCGTGCAGGTCAAGGATGTCGACGGCCATCTCGCGCATCTCCACCTTGCGCACCTTGCCGGTGACGGTCATCGGGAAGCCGTCCACGATGTGCACGTACCGCGGGATCTTGTAGTGCGTCAGCCGGCCCGCGCAGAACTGCCGCACCGCCTCGGCGGTGAGCGGCTGCGTACCCGGCCGCATCACGATCCAGGCCATGAGCTCCTCGCCGTACCTGGCGTCCGGCACCCCGATGACCTGGACGTCGGCGATGTCCGGGTGGGTGTGGAGGAACTCCTCGACCTCGCGCGGATACACGTTCTCGCCGCCGCGGATGACCAGGTCCTTGATCCGGCCGACGATGTTGACGTACCCGTCGGCGTCCATCGTCGCCAGGTCGCCGGTGTGCATCCAGCGGGCCGCGTCGATCGCCTCGGCGGTGGCCTCCGGCTGGCCCCAGTAGCCGAGCATCACCGAGTAGCCGCGCGTGCACAGCTCGCCCGGTTCGCCGCGCGGGACGGCCAGCCCGGTCTCCGGGTCCACCACCTTCGACTCCAGGTGCGGCAGCACCCGGCCGACGGTCCCGGTCCGCCGGTCGAGGCTGTCGTCGGGCCGGGTCATCGTGGAGACCGGTGACGTCTCGGTCATGCCGTAGCAGATCGCGACCTCGGTCATGTGCATCTCGGCGACGACCCGCTTCATCACCTCGACCGGACAGGGGGAGCCGGCCATGATCCCGGTGCGCAGGCCGGTCAGGTCGTAGCCGGCGAAGTCCGGCAGGCCCAGTTCGGCGATGAACATGGTCGGCACCCCGTACAGCGAGGTGCACCGCTCGTCGGCGACGGCGCGCAGGGCCGCCGCCGGGTCGAACCCAGGGCCGGGCAGCACCATGCACGCGCCGTGGGAGGTGGCGGCGAGGTTGCCCATCACCATCCCGAAGCAGTGGTAGAGGGGCACCGGGATGCAGATGCGGTCCTGTTCGGTGTAGCTGACGAGTTCCCCGACGAAGTACCCGTTGTTGAGGATGTTGTGGTGCGACAGCGTCGCGCCCTTCGGGAACCCGGTCGTGCCGGAGGTGTACTGGATGTTGATCGGGTCGTCGAACGTGAGTTCCCGGGCGCGCGCCTCGAGGTCGGCCGCGCCGGCCTGCTCCGCCAACAGTTCGTCCCACCCGGGCTCGCCGATGAGGACCGTGCGGTCGAAGCCGATCTCGGCGATCATCGCCCGGTAGTCGGAGGTCTTGAAGGACACCGCGCTGATCAGCAGCGACATGCCCGATTGGCGGACCACGTAGGCGAGCTCGTGGGTGCGGTACGCCGGGTTGACGTTGACCAGGACGGCCCCGATCTTCGCGGTCGCGTACTGCACCAGCACCCACTCGGCGCAGTTCGGCGCCCAGATGCCCACCCGGTCGCCCTTCGCCACGCCGCGGGCCAGCAGGCCGAGCGCCACCCGGTTCACCGCCGCGTCGAACTCGCGATAGGTGTACCGCTTGCCCGCCGCAACGTCGACCAGAGCCTCGCGGTCGCCGAAGCGGGCGACCGTGCGTTCCAGGTTCGCGCCGATGGTCTCGCCGATCAGCGGCACGTCGGAGGTCCCGGAGGCATACGACAACATGCCTGGCAGGATGGCCGGGCCGCCCGCTGCGCGCTACCCCCGTCCGGGTGTGACATGAGATGGTGGTCACATGGCGGCGACATCCGATCCGGAGTTGGCCGCCGTGATGCGCAAGCTGGGCACCCACAGCCGCCCGCCGCCTGGGTCACCTCCCGTAGCCGCCACGTTTCGTCGACGCATTCCCCGCGGGCGGCGTGGCCTCGTCCGTGCGACACGATCGGCGGTGTCGACCAGGGGTTGCCCGGTCCGGGTAGCCTGCGCGGTGCAGCGAGCCGGGCCGGGAGCCCGGTCCGACCGACGGCGGTGTGGCGGATGGTTGAGGGTCCGGGGCGGGCGGGCGTTCCACGCTGGCCTCAGGCCGGCCTGCTCGGCGAGTTGCGCGACGACGACCGGGCGGCCTTCCTCGCGCTGGGCACGGTGCGCCGGCACGTCCGCGGCACCACCCTCATCCACGAAGGCGCCGGGGGCACCGACGTGCATCTGCTCCTCAAGGGATGCGTCAAGGTGCTCGGCGACACGAGCACCGGTCACACCACCCTCCTGGCGGTCCGGGTGCCCGGAGACGTCGTCGGTGAGCTCGCCGCCCTCGACGGCCGGCCGCGCTCGGCCACGGTGGTCGCGGCGGTCGACACGGTCACCCGTGTCATCGACGCGGGCACGCTGACCGCGTTCATCACCGCGCGGCCGAGCGTGAACGCGGTGCTGCAACGGAGCATCACGACCAAGCTGCGGCAGGCGACCCGGTTCCGTGTCGATCTGGGCGGCGCCCCGGTGCTCATCCGGCTCGCGCGGGTGCTCTACCAGCTCAGCCTCGGCTACGGCCGGGCACACCCCGACGGGCTGCTCGTCGACGTGCCCCTCAGCCAGCCGGAGATCGCGGCCCTCGCCGGGGCCTCCGAGCCGAGCGTGCAGCGGGCCCTGGCCGAGTTGCGCCGGACGGCGGTCGTCCGGACAGGGTACCGCCGGATCGTCGTCCGCGACCTGGACCGGCTCAAGGTCCTGGCGGTCGACCAGCCGCCGGACCACTGAGCGTCGGCCGTGCCGCAGCCGTCCAGGTGGATGCTCGGCGGCGGCTTTTGCGGTCCCTGTGACGGGGTAGCGCACGCTGTGTGAACGGCGTCGGCTTCCTCCTGGTCGTGATCGGCGCGGTGGCGGTGACGGCCGCCGCTCATCGTCGGGGATGGCCGGCCGCTCTGGTGGTCGTCGTGGTCGCCTCGGTGGTGTCGTTCGTGCCCGGGATGCCCAGGCTGGAACTGCCCGCAGAACTGATCCTGGCGGTCGTCCTGCCGCCGTTGCTGTATTCGGCCGCGCTGGAGACGTCGTTCGTGAGCTTCCGGCGTGACCTCTGGCCGATCCTTTCCCTGGGCGTCGGCCTGGTGCTGTTCTCGGCCGTCGCCGTCGGGTTGTACGCGTTCTGGCTCATCCCGGCGCTGATGCTCGGCAGTGCCTTCATCCTCGGCGCCGTGCTGGCCCCGTCGGACGCCGTGGCCGCGGTGGCGCTCGGCCGGAAGCTCAAGCTGCCGAGCCGTCTCATGACGGTCCTGACGGGTGAGAGTCTGGTCAACGACGCCGTCGCGCTGGTCACCTTCCAGGTGGCCGTCGCGGCGGTTGTCGGCACGCGGCCGGTCATCGGCCAGCCGGTGCTGCTGGCGCTGTACGCGACCACCGTCGGCGTCCTCGTCGGCCTCGCCGCCGGGCTGGTCGTCCACCACCTGCGTCCACGGCTGCGCGACGCGGCCCTGGAAACCGTGCTCGGCGCCCTCGTGCCGTTCGTCGCCTACCTCGCCGCGGAACAACTACAGGCCTCCGGTGTGCTGGCCGTCGTCACCGCGGGCTTCTGGGTCGGTCACCACAGCGTCGGCGCGGCCTTCGCCACCCGGCTGCAGAGCCGGCAGGTGTGGCGCACCGCGGACCTCGTCCTCGAGGCGTTCGTCTTCGCGTACATGGGCCTGCAGGTCCGCTTCATCCTGCGCGACGCCACGCAGGAGGCGGCGCCGGTCCTGCTGATGGCCAGCGTCGGACTGGTCCTGCTCGCCGTGATCCTGATACGCCCCCTGTGGATCTTCAGCGCGCTGGCGCTCGCGGGCAGGCGGAGCCTGTGGAAGTACGGCGTGGTGCTGTCCTGGACCGGCATGCGCGGCGTCGTGACGCTCGCCGCCGCGGCCGGTATCCCGGCCATGACCGCCGCCGGTCAACCGACCCCGAACCGGAACCTGATCCAGGCCTTGGCCCTGTCGGTCGCGGTCCTCACCATCCTGCTGCAGGGCGCCACCCTGCAGCCCCTGGTCCGTTCGCTGCACATCGAGAACGCCGCCGAACGCCGCATGGCCGACGCCGCCCTGAACCGGGCGCTGCAGGTCGCGCGCCGGGCCGCGCGCCAGGTCACCGAGCGCGCCGCCGCGTCGAAGGACGGGGCCGAGGCCGCCGCCGTCGAACTCGTCGAGCGGCGCGTCGAACACATGCTCACGGCCGGCCCGAAGCGGATGGACGAGAACGAGGACATGCGCGGGGTGTTGCACCAGCCGACGCACGAGCTGGTCCAGCAGATCCTCGCCCAGCAGCGCAAGGCTCTGATCCGGGAACGGGACCTGGGCCACCTCGACGACGAGGTCCTCCGCGCCGTGCTGCAGCAGCTCGACTACGAGGAGGTCGCCGCCTGCACGGACCTCCAGACACGACTGTGATCAACGCGTGGCCCCCGATAGAGTCGCGATCATGCCGGCCACCATGGCCGCCGCCCGGCTCGTCCGCCGGGCGGCGCCGACCGTCGCCGCGCACCTGCCGGGCCTCGGCCCGTTCGCCGCCCGCGACTACGGCGCGCTCGGCGGCGTGCGGCACCCCTGGTGGGTCACGGCCGGCTCGGCGCTGCTCGGCGCCGCCAGCCACGTCGCCTGGGACCACGTCACGCACGCCGCCGTGCCCGGCACCCGGGTCGGCCTGCCCGGCCTGGGGCGTGAGGCGCTGCCCGGCGTGCCGTTGTGGATGCCGCTGCACCTGGCGTCCAGCGCCGCGGGCGCGGCCGGCTGGCTGGCGCTGTCCGCCCGCCTCGGTCGCCGGCGGCGCATCGCGGCCTGGCACGGCCCGGCGCCGGCGGTCCCGCGCCGGGCCGCACTGTTCTGGGGCACGGCCGCGGCGGCTGGTGCCGCGGGAACGGCAGCCGCCGTGCTCGCCCCGGCCACGCGCGAGCGGGTTGTACCGTTCCTGCCGCCGGTGCCCCGCCCGCCGGTGCTGTCCGCCCGGATGCTCGGTGTCGCCGCGGTATCTCTCCTTGTAGCGGCGGCCGCACACGGTGTGTCATCGCGGTCTCGCCACCGTGGCCGACGACCAATCGGCATTTAGCGTTGGTTTCCGGGCCAGGTGCGCCTATGGTTGGGCGATGCCGTTGGCCATGCAGCTGATCCACGCCGGCGTCGCGGGTGCGACACCGGTGTCGGCCGTGCTGTGTGCGGACGGGGCAGGCCACACGGCGTTTCCGGTGGCGTTCATCCACGGGTTGCCTAACCCGTTGCCCGCTGGTCGAGGCCCGCCGGGACATCCGTTCACCACCACGACGGCCACCAGGGCGAAGCTTCCGGCTTCGGCCCTTTTTCTTTTTCCGGGAAGGGATCCGGCATGAGTACCGATATCCGTGCCACCAACGACCTGCAATGGCTCGCCGAGTTGCGCACCACGCTGACCGACGAGCTCGAGGTGCAGAAGACCAGGCTCACCGAACTCACCGACGACACCGGCGACCCGGCCGAGGACCACACCCGGACGGCGCTGCTCGCCGCCACCCGGCAGAGCGTGGAGCAGGTCAGCGGCGCGCTGCAGCGCCTCGCCGACGGCACCTACGGCGCCTGCGAGCAGTGCGGCGCGTCCATCCCGCGGGAGCGGTTGGAGATTCTGCCGCACGCCCGCTTCTGCATGCCCTGCCAGCGCCGGCGCAACGGCTGACGGGCCTGGCTGCGGAGCTGCCGTGCCGGACTCCCGGCACGGCAGCCCCCGCTCCCGGCGCGGTCAGGGTGTCGGCACCGGCGCTTCCGGTGCGACCTCGGGGGGAGCGTCGCCGCTGGGAGTGCCGTGGCGGCGCTTGCGCCACCGGGTGAGCGGTTCCAGCGAGCGGGCCAGGATCGGGCCGGTGACGGCGAGGACGAGCACGTATGCGGCGGCGAGCGGGCCGATCTGATTGTTGAGCCCGGCGGTGACGGCGAGCCCGGCGATGACGATGTTGAACTCACCGCGAGGGACGAGGGAGATGCCGGCCCGGGCCCGGCCGAGCGCCCCGACACCGGCCCGGCGGGCGGCCCACCAGCCGGTTGCGGTCTTCGTCAGCACGCCGGCGACAGCGAGCAGGACCGCGATGCCGAGCATCGGCGGGAGCGCCGCCGGGTCGGTGTGCAGGCCGAAGAAGACGAAGAACACCGCGGCGAACAGGTCCCGCAGCGGGGTGAGCAGCTGCCGTGCGGTGTGGGCGAGCGGCCCGGACAGCGCGATGCCGACCAGGAAGGCGCCGACGGCGGCGGAGACCTGCAGCAGTTGGGCGACACCGGCGACGAGCACGGTGAGGCCCAGGGCCTTCAGCAGCAGGACCTCTTCGTTGGGCGAGGCGACGAACTTCTCGACGTAGCGGCCGTAGCGCAGCGCGACGATCAGGATCACCGTGATCGTCGCGGCGGCGATGGCCAGGGTGGTGAGCCCGGCGACCAGGCCGACCCCGGCCAGCAACGCGGTCAGGATGGGCAGGTACATGGCCATCGTGAGGTCTTCGAAGACCAGCAGCGACAGTACGACCGGAACCTCACGGTTACCGAGCCACTGCAGGTCGGCGAGGACCTTCGCGGTGATGCCGGACGACGTAACGTAGGTCACACCGCCGAGGGCGACGGCGGCGACCGGTCCCCAGCCCAGCAGGAGTGCTGTGGCGACGCCGGGGGCGGAGTTGAGCACCAGGTCGACGAGGCCGGCGACCCAGTTGTGCCGCAGGGTACCGACCAGTTCCGGGGCGGTGTACTCCAGGCCCAGCGTGAACAGCAGCAGGATGACGCCGATCTCGGCGCCGGTGGCGGTGAACTCCTCGCTGGTGGCCAGGGGGAGGATGCCGCCGTGGCCGAACGCCAGGCCGGCCAGCAGATACAGCGGGATCGGGGAGAAGGCGAACCTGGCGGAGACCGCGCCGAGCAGGCCGAGCCCCAGGATCACCGCGCCGATCTCGATCAACGCGAAGGCACTATGCATACGCGGTCTCAGCCTCGGGCGAGGATGTCGGACACGCCGGCGGTGCCGTCGGCGGTACCGACCACGACCACGAGGTCACCGGGTTGGAAGACGAAGTCCGGTCGCGGGCTGGCGAGAATCTCGCCGGCGCGGATGACGGCCACGATGGACGCGCCCGTGCGGGTCCGGGCCTGCGTGTCGCCGAGCCTCCGCCCGTCGTACGGCGACCCGGCGATGATCGGGGCCTGAACGGTCTTCAGGCCCGTCACCTGCCGCTGGAGGTCGGCGAGGCGCTCGACGATGCGGGCCGTGCCGAGCAGTTCGGCGACGCCGTTGGCCTCGTCGGTGTTCAGCGACAGGGTGGCGATGACGGTGTCGGGGTCCTCGGCGCTGTAAATCACCAGGTCTCGGCGGCCGGACACATGCGACACGACGGCCGCCTGTTGTCCTTTCTCCGTGCGGAACTCATGCCGCAGACCAATGCCAGGAAGCGCTGTGCGTTCCGCATCCACCAGCCGATAACCCCTTCATCTGCACGACCGCAGGTTACCTTGACGGCTGATTATGGCCGAACTACCACGAGATCATGACGGTTGTGTGACAGTCGCCTCGGGTTCGTCGGCGCGGTGGCAGTCACCGGCGAGCCGTTCGGCCAGGATGGCGACGACCGCGCGTTCGCCGACGGCGATGACGGCGTCGGCGGCCCGCAGGACAAAGCCGGGCCCGGGCGCGACGGCGACGTTGCGCTGGCGGACGACCGCGACGACCGGGGCGTCCGTGCGGACGTCGCGCAACGGCCGGCCCGCGTAGGGGGACCCGGCCGGGATCCGGATGTATGCGGCGGAGACCCCGTCGCGTGACGGTTCCGGGGCGCCGATATGGTCGATCATGACTGTGGCCGCCAGCAGCTCGGCGAGCTGGCGGGCCTCGTGCGGATCGAGCACCACGGTGTGGTCGACGCGCTGCGGGTCGTCGGGGTGGTAGAGCACGACGTCGCGCCGGCCGGTGTTGTGGCAGACGACCCCGAGCTGCTGCTGCGTGGCGGTCACGGCCGTGTGGTGGATCCCGATGCCGGGCAGCGGAGTGCGTTCGAGTCGCATGCCGTTCTCCGTTCGGTACGTTCGTGTCATGTGCGCCGCGCACATCCCACTGTCACCGCAGATGCGCAGATCGGCATCGGTGTCGACACCCAAACTCGCCCTGCCGGGGCGACGCGGAATGGGTGTCGGCACCGATGGACAGCGGCGAGCGGCCGAGAGAGGCTGGCAGGGGTGCGCAGATGTTGAGGAGGGTCGCACTGGGTGTCGTTGTTCTGGCGGATCTTCCTACTCAACGCGGCTGTGCTCGTCGTGGCGATGGTCGTGCTCATACTCACGCCGCTCACGGTCTCCGCCCCGGTGCTGCTGCCCGAGGTGCTGATCCTGACCGGGGGACTGGTGGCGATGCTGGTGGCCAACGCCGTGCTGCTGCGCGTCGGCCTGCGGCCGCTGGACCGGCTCACCCGTGCCATGACCACGATCGACCTGCTCCGGCCCGGCCGCCGGCTCACCGTCACCGGTGAGGCCGGGATCGCCGACCTCATCCGCACCTTCAACACCATGCTCGACCGGCTGGAGGCCGAACGGGCCGCCAGCACCGGGCGCGCCCTGTCCGCGCAGGAGGCGGAGCGGCAGCGCATCGCGCGGGAGCTGCACGACGAGATCGGTCAGACGCTCACCGCCGTGCTGCTCGAGCTCAAGAGCGTCGCGGACCATGCGCCGCCGCCCGTGAGTGAGCGGCTGCACCAGGTACAGGAAACCACCCGCAACGGCCTGGACGAGATCCGGCGCATCGCCCGGCGGCTGCGTCCGGGTGTCCTCGAGGAACTCGGCCTGACAAGTGCCCTGAAGGCACTCGCGGCCGAGTTCTCCACCGGTGGGCTCACCGTGCAGCACAGCATCCAGCGCCACGCCGACCTCGGCCGGGACGTCGAGCTCGTGCTGTACCGGGTCGCGCAGGAGTGCCTGACCAACACGGCCCGCCACGCCGGGGCGCGGCACGTCGACCTCAGGCTGACCGGCTGGGGTACGGGGGTGGAGCTGTGCATCCGCGACGACGGCCGCGGGCCGGGCGACGCCCCCGAGGGGGCGGGCATCCGCGGGATGCGGGAACGCGCCCTGCTCATCGGTGCCGACCTCGCGCTGGGGCCGGCGGTCGGCGGTGGTACCGAAGTCCGGCTGCGGGTGCCCGCTCCCGCGGAGAGTGAGTGACATGCCCGAACCCACCCGGATCCTGCTCGCCGACGACCACGCGCTGGTGCGTCGCGGGGTGCGGCTGATCCTCGACAGCGAGCCGGACCTGAAGGTCGTCGCCGAGGCCGCCGACGGCGCCGAGGCCATCGAGAAGGCCCGCGCCGAGCGGCCGGACCTGGCCATCCTGGATATCGCCATGCAGCGGCTGACCGGCCTGCAGGCGGCCCGTGAGCTGTCGCGGGTGCTGCCGGACCTGCGGATCCTCATTCTGACGATGTACGACAACGAGCAGTACTTCTTCGCCGCGCTCAAGGCCGGCGCGTCCGGGTACGTGCTGAAGTCCGTCGCCGACCGCGACCTGGTGGAGGCGTGCCGGGCCGCGGTGCGCGGCGAGCCGTTCCTGTACCCGGGCGCGGCGAACGCCCTCATCCGCAACTACCTCGAGCGGGCCGCCTCCGGTGACCTCGGCAGCGGCCGGGTCATCACCGACCGCGAGGAGGAGGTGCTCAAGCTGGTCGCCGAGGGGCACTCGTCCAAGGAGATCGCCGACATCCTGTTCATCAGCGCCAAGACGGTTGAGCGTCACCGCGCCAACCTGCTGCAGAAGCTGGGTCTGCGCGACCGGCTCGAACTCACCCGGTATGCGATCCGCGCCGGGCTCATCGAGCCTTGACCGACACCGCCCGGCGCGACACGGCGGCGCCGGTGTCGACCGCGGCACCGGCGCGGTCGCGGGATCGGTACATCGACGCATGGCGGGCCGCCGCGGTGGCCCGGGTCGTCGTGTACCACGCCACAGGCCTGGCCTGGATGACCGTGGTGTTCCCGGCGATGGGGCTGATGTTCGCGCTCGCCGCGTCGCTGACCGCCCGGTCGCTGGACCGCTCGCCGACGAAGGTCATCCGGGGACGGTTCCGCCGGCTGCTGCCGCCGCTGTGGGCGTTCGGCGCGATCATGCTGCCGCTGACGCTGTACGACGGGTGGGGCCCGTTCCTCGACCAGCCGCGCGAGCGCGTCGACCTGCTGTGGTGGATCGTGCCGTTGAAGTGGCCGGCGCCCGGTGGCGCGGCATGGGGCTGGATGAGCACCGCGGTGCTGTGGTACCTCGTCGCCTATCTCTGGTTCGTCGTGCTCGCGCCGCTGACGTTGCGGGTCTTCCGCGCCTGGCCGATCCCGACGCTGCTCGTGGCGCTCGCCCTGCCCCTCGTCCTGCATCTGCAGCTGATCACCGTCGGCGGCTCGTTCGAGTCGCTGGTCCGCGACATGTCCATCTACGGCGCCTGCTGGCTGATCGGGTACGCCCACCACGACCGGCTGCTGCGCCGCATCCCGGGCCCCGTCTACGCCGCCGGGGTCCTCGTCGCCGCGGCGGCCGGGGCGGCGTGGATGGTGCGGCACGGCGCCGCGAACGCCGACTTCGACTTCAACCATCACCCGGTCGGCAACGCCCTGTGGTCCGCGGCGTTCGTCGCCGCCGTCCTGCGCGTGGACCAGCCGCTGCACTGGCTGAAGCCGGACGGTTGGCTCGGCCGGACGATCGGCGCGATCAACGCCAGGGCCGTCACCATCTATCTGTGGCACTTCCCGATGCTGGGACTGGCGTGGTACATCCTCGGTGACGTCGACCTGGCCAGCTGGTCGGGGCGCCTGCTGACCGGGGTCATCGTGGTGGCCGCCACCTGCGTGCCGACCCTGGCGCTCGGCTGGGTCGAGGACCTCGCCGCCCGGCGCCGGCCGGAGCTGCTGCCCCAGCTCATCAGGAGCCGGGCGTGACTGATCCCTGGGGCCGCCGCACACTCGCCGGCTTCGGCGTCGCCGCCGTCGTCTTCGCCGCGATCACCGGCGTGTGGACCGGCAACCACCACGAAGAGGGCTCCAGCCGGCAACCGGTCCGCGAACAGGAGAACTTCGTCAGCGACCTGCCGTACACCGCGCTGCGCAACGGGTCCGGACCCGTCGAACGGAACCGCACCAACGGCAGCGAGAAGCCCGACGACGGGGTGCCCATCATCCTGGCCGGTGTCGCCCATGAACGCGGACTCGGCGTCCACACGCCCAGCGCGGTACGACTCTATCCACGGCCGGGATGCCTGCGCTTCACGGCGGTCGTCGGCGTCGACCCGGTCCACGACACCGGCAGCGCGGAGTTCCGCGTCGAGGCCAACGACAAGACCGTCTTCACGACCGGCCCGATCCCCGCCGGTGAAGCGCGCGAGATCAGCGTCGAGATCGTCGGCATGGAACGGCTCGACCTCGTCGTCGAGGACCACGCCGGCCCGGTGGCGGCGGTGTGGGCCGACGCGAAGCTGGTCTGCTCGCAGTGAAGGGGTATCCCGTCCGCAGGCCCGGACCGCGCGAACCGGGCGGTGGAGCGGGGTCCTCAACGACGGGCGGATCGGATGCTACGGCCCGATACCCGTATGCGCCGGATCCTTGAGCGCCTCGTTGATGTCGGCCGTCGTCCTGGTCAGGATCGCCTGCACCGCGTCGCGGGACAGCGCGCCCGGTGCGTGCCACAGCTCGGTGAAGTTCTTGGCGATGATGGTCTCCACGGTGATCCAGGCCGGCACCGAGGGGTACATCCGGCCGTAGCCGATCATCTCGCGGAACGCGCCGTACGCCGGTTCCGTCGCGAGCTTGGTGCCGGCCACCGCCTCGGTGCGCGAGGGCCACAGGCCGGAGTTCACGCCGTACCGCTGCTGGCTCTGTTTGCCGGTGAGGAACCGCACCCACTCGAACGCCGCGTCGGGGTGCCTGGCGCCCTTGAGGATGGCCAGGTTCGAACCGCCCAGGAAGCCGAAACGACCGGCCTTCCCGGCGGGCATCGGGGCCGTCGCCCAGCCCGCCTTCAGGCCCGCCCGCGTCGGGTCGGCCAGGAAGTCGGCCACGGACTGGGAGTTGTCCATGGCGACCGCGCCGATGCCGTCGGCGAACGCGGCCGGCACGTCGCTGGAGGTCAGCCGCATGGCCTTCGGGTCGTCGTAGAGCGCGATGAGCCGCTGGTAGTAGCTCACCGCCTCGACGGCGGCCGGCTCGGCGAGCCGCGACCGGGTGCCGTCGGCGTCGAGCAGGTCGCCACCGGCGCCCCAGATGAACGGCGCCATGTTGTGGATGATGCCGAAGGTGTTCTGATTGCCGATCGCCAGCGGCGCGACCGGGCTGCCCGAGTCCTTGATCTTCTTCAGGGTCGCCTCGAACGACTCCCAGGTGTCGAACGCGGTCTCCGGGTCGATGCCGGCCTTGGCCAGGACATCGGTGCGGTAGAACAGCGCCCGGATGTCGATCAGCCACGGCATCGCGGTGATCTCCGACGAGCCGACCCGGTGACTGGAGCTCCAGCTGGCGGCCGCGAACGCGTCCTGCCCGCCGACCGCGGCGATCTCCGCGTCGGTGTACGGCCGTAGCGCGCCGAACGAACTGAACCCGCCGACCCAGGTGGTGCCGAGTTGCGTGACGTCGGGCCCCTCACCGCTGGTCGACGCGGTGCTCAGCCGGGTGAGCGCGTCCTCCCAGGCGATCCGCACCGGACGGACGGTGATGTTGGGGTGCAGGGCGTGGAACTCCTCCGTCTCGGTGCGGACGGCCTGGTCCTGGATCGGCCCACCGGCCGGCATGTACCAGAAGTCGATCGTGACCGGCGGTCGGTCGGCGGCGTAGCCCACCGTCTCCGGCGCCGTGCCGTCCTTGGCGGCGCAGCCGGTCAAACTGAGCGCGGCGACGGCCGCGACTGCCAAGAGCCTGTACACGCCCATGTCATCGGTCCCGCCCACGGTGAAATGAGCGCAAAAAGTCCGAAGATTCGCCGCGCCGTGCCGATAGCGAGGCCATGGGAACCGGACGGGCGCGCAGGACACCGTGGCGGTGGCCGCGGGTACTGGCGCTCGCCGTGCTCCTGCTCGGCGGCGTCACCTTCGCCAACATCCGCCTGCACGGCGAGAGCCGTGGGCATGAGGTCACGCGCTCCCAGCTCAGCGAGCTCAACATGCTGCTGCACGAGGAGAGCTCGCTGCAGTGGAAGACGCTGGCCGACCGCAACTCGCCGGTCCGGGTAGGCCGCGAACTGGGCACGATCCGGGCCCGGGAACGCGCGATCCTGGACACGCTGACCGGCGTCGCGGACCTGCGGCGCCAGATCGCCGAGTACCACGACGTGCTGGACCAGGAACTGGGACTGCTCGGCGTCGGCAAGACCGCCGAGGCGCTGGCCCTCGAGCGGCGCGAGACCGACCCCCGGTTCGCCCGCCTCAACATCGCGCTGCAGCGGCTGGAGGACGAGGCGGTCGCCGCCGCCGACCAGGCCAACGACATCGCCGATCTCGCGCTGATGGTCGCCATGGCCGCCGCGGTCACCGCGATCGGGTTCCTGCTGTTCCGCTTCGAGCGCGAGCACCGTGCCACCCAGCGGGCCAACGAGGAACTGCTCCTGCAGCAGCAGCTCGCCCTGGACACGCTGGCCGAGAACGAGGCCCTGGTCCGCCACCAGGCATCGCACGATCCGCTGACCGGCCTGCCCAACCGCCGCGCGCTCACCGAACTGCTGGAGGCCGAGGACGGCCACCGGGCGCTGCTGCTCGTCGACCTCGACGACTTCAAGCCGGTCAACGACCGGCTCGGCCACGCGGCCGGGGACGAGCTGCTCATCGGGGTGGCCGGTCGGCTGGTGGCAGCGGCCGGGGCCGAGGACACCGTGGTACGGCTCGGCGGCGACGAGTTCGCCGTGGTCGTCGCCGGCGGGGACGCCGAGGTCGCGACGCACGTCGCGGAGCGGATCGTGGCGGCGGTCGGCACGCCGTTCGACATCGCCGGCGCCGAGGTGTGCGTCGGCGCGAGTGTCGGTGTAGCCGTCGGCGACGGCACGGCCGACGGTGCGCAGCTGCTGCGCGAGGCGGACCGGGCGATGTACCACGTCAAGCAGTCCGGCAAGGGCGGCTACGAGGTCCACTGCGGGCAGCGGCTCGCCGCGGCGTGACGGCGCGGCGGGTGACCACCGTCAGTCCACGTCGGACTCATCCCAGAACGGCGGGACGGATGTCCCCTTGCGGCGCACCACGACCTTCCCCTCCTGAATCCCGAGCGGCTCCGGCTCGTCGTCCTCGTACCAGCGCTGGTAGCCGAAGAACGACCGGCTGTCGCGGAGCCGTGCGGCCAGCCACCCGAGCAGCTCGGCCACCGCGGCATGCCCGTCAGGGTGGACCTCCCACCGGCAGGTCAGGGCCCAGCGCCCGCCGCGACGGTCGTCCACGTGCACGAGGGTCGAGAGGCCGACGCCGGGCATCTTCGCGGCCGCGTACGGCGAACCGTCGTGCCACGCCGGCTCCGGGAACTCCTTGATCACCCAGTTGCCGCTCTCGTCCCGCACCGGCGCCTGCTCGTCGGTGAGCAGGTCGAGGACGTCGTTGACGACGATCGTCGCTGCTGTGACGTGCTCCGGTCGCGGGCCGAGGCCCAGGTGCCAGCGCAGCTCGGCGAGGTCCGGTTCCGCCAGGTCGCCGCGCAGGTCGACGGCGACCATGAGTTCGTGAACGTCAGCCACGGCGGCACTCTATCGAGCGGGCGGCCCAAGGCGCCCGGCGGCGGCGCCCGGATGGCGGTGTGACCCCGTTCAGTCGGCGGCCGGGTCGGCGCCGCCCATCGCGAGGTGGGCCTTGTGCCGCAACTCGGACGGGATGAGGTCGAGCAGCTGGCCCGGACGCAGGGGCAGGTCGAGCAGGCTGAGCTTGACCCGGCTGCGGCTGGCGTGATCGGTCGCCGAGAGCCGCACCACCTGGGCGGCCTCCGGGCGCATCGTGACGGCCAGCCGGTCGTCGTGCCCGAGCGCGCCGGCCTGGGTGCCGTCGACGTCGACGGCGATGGGCGCGCTGTCCGCCGACACGGCGAGGGTGACGTGGTCCTCGGCGCCCAGCACCACGGGCCGGCTGATGCCGGACAAGGGCGCGACGGGGGTGACGACCAGCGCGCCGGAGGAGGGGGACAGGACCGGGCCGCCGGCCGCGTAGTTGTAGGCCGTGGAGCCGGTCGGCGTGGAGACGACGACGGCGTCGGCCCGATAGTAGCCGTACTGCACGTCGTTGACCCGGAGGTCGACGGAGACGGCGCCGGCGCGGCCCTCGCGGGCCAGCACCACGTCGTTGAACCCGAGCCGGGTCTTGAGCTCGCGCCTGCCGGCGTCGACCTCGAGACACCCGTGCTGCTCGACGGTGAAGTCGCCGTCGGCGAGCCGCGCCAGCGCTGACGCCAGCTCCCCCGGGCTCACCTCGACCAGGAACCCGAGGTTGCCGTGGTTCACCCCGAGCACGGGCACGGGCCGGTCGGCCATCAGCCGCATCGCACCCAGCATCGTGCCGTCACCGCCCAGCGCGATGACACTGCCGACCTCGGCGACGAACCGGGCATCGGGCACCACGGCGACCTCGGCGGGGACCCGCTGCCGGTCGGCCTCGCGGGCCAGGACCCGGACCGGGTGGCCGTGCGCGGCGGCGAGGATCGTCTCGACCGAGCGGCCCACCGGCTTCGTCGGATGCACCACCAGACCGATCGCACGCGACGACGGCACGGACGTCATGTCTCACCCTCCCGGCCGCTGCGGCGGTGTCCCGCGTCCCGCCGCGATCATCGGAGCCCCTTGTCGCAAGCCTACGTGCCGGCGGCCCCGCGAACAGGTCGCGGGGCCGCCGGTGCTCGTGCGGTCAGCTCGTCAGCCGGTCGGCGGCGGGCTGGTGTAGACGGCCGGGTCGCCCTGCTTGAGCCACACCTCGGTGTGGTCGATCGGCAGGAACGACCGGTCGCCGCCGGGCTCGCGGGTCGTCGGCACGGTGTCACCGCTGGGCAGGTGCATGATGAAGTTCACCGGCCTGGTGTCGTCGGCGAGCGGGATGTCGTATTCGGCCCAGCCCCCTTCGACCCGGGTCGCCGGCCACGGCCTGTCCCACGCCACCTGGGCCAGCACGGCCGGGTCGACGGCGTCGCCCCACAGGTGCAGGCCCCAGCCGGTGTAGTCGCCGGCCGGCCGGTAGTAGTGCACGGTCGCGACGGTCACCGGCGGCCCGGCGTACCGGACCGCGCGGGTCTCGCTCGTCGTGCCGGCCGCCGGCCCGCTGACGAGGACCGCGCGGTACTCGACGGTGGTGCCGGCGGCCAGGTTCAGCGGGGTGAGGTTGTCGAAGGCGGTGTAGGCCGGCGAGGAGGCGTCGGTGCCGACAACCGTCCAGGCGCCGCCGGCCACCCGCCGCTCGATGCGCACGACGTGGTCGGCCCGCTCCGGGTCGGCGACGGCGCGGACCTCGACGGTGCCGCGCACGCTCGAGCCGGCGGCCGGTGCCTCGACGGTGAGCTTCGGCGCCGGGACGGTGGCCGTGCGCGGCTGGCTGGTCGCCGTGTGGCCGCCGTTGTCCGTCACGATCGCCCGGTACTGCACCGGCGTGCCGGGCCGTTGGTCCGTCACGTCGTGGAACACACGGTACGGGGCGGTGTCGTCGGTGCCGATCGAGCGCCAGGGCCCGTTGCCGGTGCGGGCCTGGAACGTCACCTCGTAGAACGACGAGCCGCCCACGTTCGCGGTCACCTGCATGCGGCCGCGGGCCTCGGCACTGGGCACCGGGGCGGCCAGCGAGATCGACGGTGCCGCCTTCGACCGCGGGATCCGGCCGTTGAGCTCGTACACCACCGTCGACAGCGGCGGCACGGTCAGCGTGAGGCGGCCGTCCGGGGCGGACTTCACCCGCGCCGGGCCGTCGCCGTAGACGCGGCTGAAGGAGCCCTTGCCCGCATACGTGGGGATCGCCGCGGTGGCCGCCTGCTCGCTGTTGTTGAGCGCCACGACGTATTCGCGCTGTTCGTCCCGGCTGATGCGGGAGAACGCGTAGACGCCGGACTGCCCGGAGGCGTACCGGTGCTGGTGCGCGCCGTCGCGCAGGGCCGGGTGGGCCTTCGTCACCGCGGCCAGCCGGCCGATCGTGCGGTACAGCGGATGCGACGGCACGAAGTTCGCCTGCGCGTGCGTGGCGGTCGTGCCGATCAGGTCGTCGTCGAGATAGTCGGGCACCCGGCTGGCGAACATGGTCTGCCGGGCGTCCTGGTCGCCACGGGTACCGCCGGTGAAGCCCTGCTCGTCGCCGTAGTAGATCACCGGGTTGCCGCGGGAGAAGTACATCAGCTCGTGGGCGAGACGGTCCCGCGCCAGCCACTCGGCGTCGCCCGCATCGGGATTGTCGGCCTGGACGAAGCCGCCGATGCGGCCCATGTCGTGGTTGCCGAGGAACGTCGGCAGCTGATAGACGTTCGAGTCCGCGTCGGTGTACCAGTCGTCGCCGAGGAAGAACGTCTCCAGGTTGCTGGCCGGTCCGCCGCGCGAGGCGAACGTGCGCGCCGCGTCCTGGAACGGGAAGTCCAGCACCGCCTGCATCTGGCCGCGGGTGGTGAACTGCGACGTGAAGGACTTCGTGGTGTCGAAGACCTCGCCGAACATGAAGAACTCACGCTTGCCCTGCTGCTGCGCGTACCGCAGGATCTCGGGGCCGAACGCCTGCCAGAACTCGTCGTTGACGTGCTTCATCGTGTCGATGCGGAAGCCGTCGACGCCGAAGTCGCGGATCCACGTCTTGTAGATGTCGATCATGCCGCGGACGACCGTCGGGTGCTCGGTGAACAGGTCGTCGAGGCCGAAGAAGTCGCCGTAGAGCGAGTTCTCGCCGGTGAACGTCGTGTCGCCGCGGTTGTGGTACAGCGTGACGTCGTTGAGCCACGCCGGGGACTTCAGGTTGCGCTCGCTGTCGTCGAGGACCGGCACGTAGGGGAACGACACCGCCGGGCTCAGCGGGGGAAACGCCGTGCCGCCGGCGACGTCACGGTCGTCGAACGGCTGACCGGACGCGGTGCGGTACGGCACGGCGTCCTTCGACACGTACGGAAGGCGGGCGCCCTGCTGGTAGCCGATCACGTCCGCGGTGTGGTTGGTGATGATGTCGAAGTAGACCTTCATGCCGCGGGCGTGCGCGGCGTCGACGAGCGCCCGCAGGTCGGCGTTGGTGCCCAGGTGCGGATCGATCTGGGTGAAGTCGGTGATCCAGTAGCCGTGGTAGCCGGCCGACGGACCGTCCTCCAGCTGCACCGGCTTGTTCTTGAAGCTCGGCGTGAGCCAGATGGACGTGGTGCCCAGCCCGCGGATGTAGTCGATGCGGTTGCGCAGGCCCTTGAGGTCACCGCCGTTGTAGAAGCCCTTGTGGGTCGGGTCGAAGCCGGAGATCAGCCGGTCGTCGGGCAGGCCGCCCCGGTCGTTGCCGGGGTCGCCGTTGTCGAACCGGTCGGCCATGACGAAGTAGAAGTTCTCGTCGGTCACGGGCGCGCGTAACGAGTGCAGCGCGCCGGACGAGGCTGGCTGTGCTGTCGCCGGCGGGGCGAACGCCGCGGCGAGCGCGACGGGCAGCAGCAAGGCCAGGGCGCGGCGGACGAACATCACTAGCCCTCCCTTTCGGAGAGCCGACCCGCGCGGCGTGCGGGTCGGCATTGATCCGCCCGGCCACCATAACCGCCCGATCGGTCGGTGCACATCCGTCGATGCGCCCGCGATGGTCGGTGTTGTTCACAGCGAGGCGGCTGCGATGAACGTGAAGATCGCGGCGGACAGGATCAGCGCGTGCAGGAGCATGTGCTCGACGTTCGGACGCGGGCGGCCGGCGATGGGTGGCAGCACGATCAGGGTGTGCGCATACGTGCGGGCGTGCAACTCGGTCCAGGAGACGCCGGTTCCCTTGGTCGCCCAGGGGGCGGTGACGCCGAGGAGATACGGCATCCACCACAGCACCAGCCCGCCGAGGGCGATGAGCAGTTCCAGGGCGCCGGCGAGGTATCCCAGGGCCGGAAGCGGGATCACGGCCGCCAGCCCGAGCAGGACCGCGGGCAGCGCCATGATCGGCGCGTTCACCGAGACCTCGACGATCTGCTCGGAGCGCTTGGCGTCCCGCACGTTGTTGAACGGATACAGGTCCACGAGTGTGGTGACCAGGAAGTAGGCGACGGCGGCGAGGATCAGGATCAGTGCGAGCGTGAGCATCGGAACCCCTTCTTACGGTGTAAGACTGCGGTCGGTGATAGCGTGTCTTACGACGTAAGAAGAGTCAAGGGGGAGTTGTGGCGGATCGCCGTGCCGGCGTGAGGGCGGGCCTGAGCCGGGAGCGGATCCTCGACGCCGCGTTGGAGTACCTGGACGCGCACGGCCTTCCGGCGTTGTCGATGCGGAAGCTGGGCGCGCATCTCGGTGTCGAGGCGATGACGCTCTACCACTACCTGCCGAACAAGGACGCACTGCTGGACGGGCTCGTCGACCGGGTGATGGAGCTGGCTTTCGCCGGACTGGACGAGCCGGTCCCGGGCGAGGCCGGGTCGTGGGCGCCCTGGATGCGACGGTTCGCCCATTCGCTGCGAGCGGCGTTGCTGGCCCATCCGGGGGTGCTGCCGCTGGTCGCGACCCGGCCGGTCAGCTCCCCCGATGCGATGCGGATGTCGGAGCGGTGGCTGGCCGCGATGCGGGCCGCCGGGCTTCCGCTGGGCCTGGCGATGGATGTGGTCAACGTGATGGCCACCTTCACCATCGGGCACACCCTCGCGGAGGTCGGCCGGACGCCCGGCCATGAGGGCTCCGAGTCGGACTTCGACCAGCACGCCGATCAGCTCGATCCGCATGAGTTCCCGAATCTGACCGAGATCGTCGCCACCCGGGCCGGACTCGACTTCGACCACCGGTTCGCGCAGGCCGTCGACATCCTGCTCGCCGGTTATGTCGCATTGGGGCGTGCGTAGGCGACCCGCGATCGCCCTGGTCGTCGCCTCGGCCGTGCGGGCCGTATCGTCGGTGGATGGTGTGGTTGGGCGAGCTGCGGGCGCAGGTGGTGGCGCGCTGTGGCAATCTGGGCCTGCCGTCCTGGCCCAATCCGCACGCGGGGATGACCTCGCCGCGCGAGGAGGAATACGAGCGGGTCACCGAGCCCGGGCGATACGGCGTCGTGCACGCCCGCGCACGCGTGTGGGCCGAGTGCCTCGGTGAGGTAGCAGGCGTCGAGGCCGAGACGCTCGCACCGGCCCCGCTCGACGACGAAGGACACCTGGGCAGGTTCGACCGCGGCGTCCGGCTCACCTCGCCCCGACCCGGCACACTGCCGCTGTTGCTGCTTGAGCGCGACGCGCCGTTGTCCGGGCTCGAAACGTCGCTGGCGGTGCTGCACATCAGTGTCGTCCGGCCCGAGGTCGCCCTCGCCGTGCTGCCGGACTGCGGCTGCGACGCCTGCGACTGGGGCTCGGACGACCTGCTGCAGGTGATCGACCAGACGATCGGCGCCGTTGTCGGCGGTCCGTTCGTGGTGCTGCGTGGACCGGGGTGGCACGCGCTGTGGCATCCGGACGGCGGCAGCTCGGGCGGCACGGGACGCGGCGTCGACCACGCCCGGACGATGGAGTTGTGCCGGCGACTCGCGGCCGGGGAGGACGTTCGGCTGCCCGACGGCGCCGAGGCCTTCGTGGGTCGCCCGTGGCTCGACTGAGGCGGGCGAATGCCGGCAGCTTCTATCCTGCCCGGTGGCCGTTGAGTTCAGCGGCGAGGGGCGGTTCCCGCCAGTAGTCGTTGTCGGTCATGGCGTGACCGTAGGGCTCGTTGCGGACGTTCCGCGTCCGGAAGCCCGCCGAACCCCCAGCCACCACGGTAGAGGGGCCGGGTATGGTCTTGGGAGCGCTTCCAAGCGCAACGTCGGTGAGCATCAATACGTATCGCGCCTGGAGGTTCGATGTCTGCTCTCGTGTTACCCCGTCGCGCCCTGACGCGTCGTGCGTTGGCCGTCGCCGCGGCGGCGGCGACGCTGCTCGTGACCGCCCTGTCGGAGGCCGCCTCCGCCCACGGGTCGGCGGCCGATCCGCCGGCGCGCGCCTACGACTGCCTGCAGCGGTGGAGCGACGACCACCAGGCACCGGAGATGGCGAGCCAGGACCCCATGTGCTACCAGGCCTGGAAGGCCGACCCGAGCGCGATGTGGAACTGGAACGGGCTGTACCGCGAAGGGGTCAAGGGCAACCACCAGGCCGCGATCCCGGACGGGCAGCTCTGCAGCGGCGGGCTTACGCAGAGCGGCCGCTACGCCGCGCTGGACGCGGTGGGCCAGTGGAAGGCCACCCCCAAGAAGCGGAACTTCTCGGTGAACATCTTCGACCAGGCCAAGCACGGGGCGGACTACGTTCGCGTCTACATCACCCGGCAGGGCTTCGATCCCACCAAGCAGCAGCTCGGCTGGGGCGACCTGGAGCTGGTGAGCCAGATCGGCGACACTCCCGCCACCAAGTGGCAGCCGGCCGACAACGGCGTCTCGCTCTCGGTCGACGCCGACGCCGGCACGCGCACCGGGCGCCACATCGTCTACACGGTCTGGCAGGCGAGCCACATGGACCAGTCGTACTACTTCTGCAGCGACGTGGCCTTCCCGGCCGCATAAGGCACCTCGGCACCCACGGCGGCGACCCGGAGGGCCTGCCGCCGTGGGTCGGCCGGAAGGAGGTCAGGCGGGGCCGCCGGCCGTCCGGTAGGCGCGCACCGCCTCGGCGCGGGAGTGGACGTGGAGCCGGGTGTTGATCGCCCGCAGGTGCGCGTGCACCGTCCGTACGCTCACGCCGAGCTCCGCGGCGATCGCCGCGTCGGGCAGGCCGCGCGCGACCGCCTGGAGGATCGTCCCCTGGCGGGCGGTGACCAGCCCGCCGGCGGTCGGATCGGCGGCAACCTGGTCCGCGAGCCGGACCCGCACCGTCGCCTGCCGGGAGCGCAGCCGCCGTCCGGGGTCCTCGCACTCCGCCAGCAGGCGCGCCGCCTCGTCCGACCAGCGCCGGGCGGCGTCCGTCCGCCCCGCGTCGAGTTCCAGCTCCGCGAGGCCCAGGGTGGCGTCCGACGCGGTGATCCGGTCGGTCGCGGCGACCGCCAGATCGCGGGCTCTCGTGTAGCCGGCGACCGCGGTGTCGATGGCACCCGAGTGCCAGGCGACCGCTGCGTGGCAGAGGGCGAACACACGGTCCGCGAACGGCGTGACGGCGCGCCGGGAACCGATCAGGGCCTCGGCCCGGGCCAGTTGGTCGCGGGCCGCCGGCAGGTCCCCGCGCTCGGCGCGGACCCGGGCGAGGGTCGCGCGGCCGGCGATCTCGGCGACGGTGTTGCGCAGCGGGGTGGCCGACTCCACGATCTCGGTCAGCCAGAACTCGACGTCGTCGCCGGAGCCGGCGTAGTACGCCGAACCGGCAAGGACGATGTCGCAGTTCGTCCGCTGCGTGAAGTGCTCCGGCCCGTGCATCGACCGGGCCTGCCGCGCCCAGCGCACTGCCTCGCCGACGTTGCCACGCAGCGCGCTGAGGGAGGCTCGGCCCAGCGCGATGCCGGCGTCGACCGACGGCAGGCCGTCGGCCAGGGCACCGGGCCGGACCGGCGCCGCCTCGGCCAGTGCGAGGGCGAGGTGCACCTCGCCGGTACGGCCGGCGAACAGGCTCGCCGACGCGTGCGCGAGCAGCAGTCGCGCGTCGGCGTGCAGGTGTTCCGGCGCCAGCCGGTCGATCCAGCCGAGCACGGTGGTGATGTGGCCGACGTCGAGCATCCGCCAGTACGTGGACGCGATCAGTTCGCCCGCCTCGGCCTCGTCGCCGGCGGCGAGCAGGTGTGCGATCGCGCGGTCCGGCATGCCGTGGTCGACGAACCAGCGGGCGGCGCGGCGGTGCGCACCCGCGGCGTCGACGCCGCCGGCCGTCGCGGCCCGGTGCAGCGCCTCCCGGAACAGCGGGTGGTAGCGGAACCACACGCGGCGACGGTCGAGCGGTACGACGAAGATGCCCTCCCGGTCGAGCCGGGCCAGCTTGCCGCTGCCGTCGGCGCCACCGGTGACCGCGTCGCAGAGCGGGCCGCCCAGCCAGTCGAGCCCGGCGGTGCCGAGCAGGAAGGCGCGCAGGTCGTCCGGCAGCGGGGCGAGCACCTCCTCGACGACGTAGTCGTACAGGTGGTGGTGGTCGCCGCGGAGCCGCTCGTGCGGGTGCCCGGCGGCGAAGCGCAGCGCGACGGGCCAGCCCTCGGCCCGCCGGATCGCCTCCTCGAACTCCGGGGTGGCGGGGCCGTCGAGCAGTGACCGCGCCTCGTCGGCGGAGAAGCCGAGGTCTCCGGCGCCGATCTCGGCCAGCGCCCCCGAGGCCCGCAGCCGGGCGAGGGCGAGCGGGGGCCGGGCACGGCCCGCGAACAGGAGCCGGATCCGGGAGCGGCCGAGCAGGAGCCGGGCGAGTTCGTCGCCGACGGCCGGGTTGTCGATCCGTTCGACGTTGTCGACGGCCAGGACGAGGTCGGCGGGCGCGGACCGCCCGACGGCGAGCAACTCGGCGATCCACGCCCGGCGGTCGTCCGGCCCGGCCGGGGGCGAGGGCAGGCCGGTGAACCGGTCGTCGGTGCCGGCCAGCGCCTCGGCCACGCGGGTCCAGAAGACGGCCGGCTCGGCACAGTCCGGGTCGAGGTCGGCCCGGGCGATCCGGTCCCGCCGCACCGACGAGGCGGTCCAGGCGGCCAGGCCGAGCGACTTGCCCCAGCCGGCGGGGGCGTGCACGACGGTCACCCGGTGCTGCCACGCGGCGGTCTCCAGCCGCCGTTCGAGCACCGGCCGCGGGCGGGCCGTACGGGTCATCGACAGCCAGCGTACGAGGGACCGCCGGCGACCCGTGCGGCCCGGGCGGCATTGCCTAGGCAATGCCGCCGATCCGGCGGCGATCCGTTGCCGGGCGGGCCGGCGGCGGTGAGGCTGCGAGACGCAGCAGGGCGAACGGAAGAGGACACCATGGAAGAGATCACCTGGCTCGACGCGACCGGACAGGCCGAGCTGGTCCGCTCGGGCGAGATCAGTGCCCGTGAACTCGTCGAACATTCGATCAGCCGGATCGAGAAGCTGAATCCCGAGGTCAACGCGTTCATCCACACCAGCTTCGAGAAGGCGCGGGCGGCCGCCGAGCGCGCGCCGGCCGGCCCGTTCGGCGGGGTGCCGTTTGCCGTCAAGGACCTGTTCCAGCAGAGCGAGGGCGACCCGTACCACTACGGCACCCGGTTCCTGAAGGAGCTGGACTGGCGGGCGCCGGCCGACACCTGGATGGTGTCGAGGCTGCGCGCGGCGGGGTTCGTGCTCGTCGGCCGGACGAACACGCCCGAGATCGGTGCGTGGACGACGACCGAGCCCGACTCGTACGGCCCCACCCGCAACCCTTGGGATCTTCACCGTTCGTCCGGCGGCTCGAGCGGCGGCTCCGCGGTCGCGGTCGCGACCGGCATGGTGCCGGCGGCGCACGCCAACGACGGCGGCGGCTCGGTGCGGATCCCGTCGAGCGCGAACGGTCTCGTCGGCCTGAAGCCGACCCGGGCCCGGGTCTCGCTCGGCCCGGAACTGGGTGAGGCGTGGGCCGGCATGACGCACGAGTCCGCGATCACCCGCTCGGTGCGGGACATCGCCGGCATCCTCGACGCCGTGGGTGGGATGGCGCCCGGTGATCCGTATACGGCGCCGGCGCCGAAGCGCCCGTACGTGCAGGAGGTCGGCGCGCCGGTCGGTCGGCTGCGGGTCGGCATCCAGGTCGACCATCCGGGCGTCGCCCTCGACCCCGAGGTGGTGGCGGCGGTACGGTCCACGGCGACGCTGCTGGAGGAACTCGGGCACATCGTGGAGGAGGCGCACCCGGCGGCGCTGGACGAGCCGGCGGCCGAGGCGCAGGTGCTGATGCCGGTGTTCCAGTACCTCGACATCGTGCGCTGGGGCAAGGTGATCGGGCGGGAACTCACCCCCGACGACCTGGACCAGGACAACTGGGCGCTCGGCATGTACGGCAAGGACGTGCCCGCCGTCGCCTACCTCGAAGGGCTGTACGCGCTGCACCGGTGGTGCCGGCGGGTCGCCGCCTGGTGGAACCACGACGACGCCGGCACCGGCGGCGGGCGCGCCCCCGGCTACGACCTCCTGGTCACGCCGACGCTGCCGAAGCTGCCGGCGAAGCTCGGCGAGCTGCGGCCGGTTCCCGGGCAGCCGCTGGCCGGCTTCCTGAAGTCGGGCGAGTACGTCAGCTTCACCTCGCCGTTCAACGCGACCGGACAACCGGCGATGTCGCTGCCGCTGCACTGGTCGGCCGACGGCCTGCCGGTCGGCGTGCAGTTCGTCGCCGCGTACGGCCGGGAGGACCTGCTGATCCGGCTGGGTAGCGCGCTGGAGCAGGCCCGGCCGTGGGCCGACCGGCACCCGGCGATCGCGGGGTAGGCGGATGGCCGCGACCGGAACGATCGCCGCCGATGAGCTGCGGCGCCGGGTCGACGCGGGCGAGGTGCACACCGTGCTGCTCGTCTTCGTCGACCTGCAGGGCCGGCTGCAGGGCAAGCGGTGCAGCGGCCGCTACTTCGTCGACGAGGTCCTTGTCCACGGCTCGTCCGCCTGCGACTACCTGCTGGCGGTGAACGTCGAGATGGAGCCGCAGACCGGCTTCGCCCTCAGCGGATGGGAGCAGGGGTACGGCGACTTCGCCCTTGTCCCCGACCCGGCGACCGTCCGGCCCGCCGGGTGGCGCGACGGGACCGTCGTGTGCTTCGCCGACGCCGTCCACCGCGACGGCACGCCGGTGGCGCCGTCGCCGCGGCAGGTGCTGCGGCGCCAGCTCGACCGCCTCGCCGCGCGCGGCTGGACGGCACGGGTGGCCACCGAACTGGAGTTCATCGTGCACCGGGAGTCGTACGACGAGGCATGGCGGCGCGGCTACCGCGACCTGACTCCCGGCAACCGGTACAACGTCGACTACTCGATGTTCGGCAGCGCCGAACTCGATCCGTTCCTCGACCGGCTGATCCGCGTCCTGCACGCGTCGGGGATCGGCGTCGAGACGGTGAAGGGCGAGGCGAACCTCGGCCAGCACGAGGTCAACCTGCGGCACCAGGAGGCGCTGGCGGCCGCTGACGCGCACGCGTTCTACAAGCACGCGGTGAAGGAGGCGGCCCGGGCCGAGGGACTCTCGGCCACGTTCATGGCGAAGTGGAACAAGCGCGAGGGCAACTCGTGTCATGTGCACTTCTCGCTCGTCGACGCCGACGGCCGGCCGGTGTTCCAGACCCGGCCGGAACTGCTCGACCGGTTCGTCGCCGGCCAGCTCGCCGCCCAGCGTGAGCTGCTCCTCGCCTTCGCCCCGAACGTCAACTCCTACAAGCGGTACACCGCCGGGTCGTTCGCGCCGACCGCGATCGCCTGGGGCGAGGACAACCGCACCTGCGCCGTACGGGTGCTCGGCAGCGGCGCCGGCCGGCGCTTCGAGAACCGGGTGGCGGGCGCCGACGTGAACCCGTACCTCCTGGTCGCGGCGGTGGTCGCGGCCGGGCTGCACGGCGTCGACGGCAACCTGCCGCTGCCGCCGGCGGAGACCTCGAACGCGTATCTCGCCGACCACGAGCGGCTGCCGGCCGGCCTCGGGGAGGCCGTCGGGCTGTTCCGCGCCAGCCGCGTCGCCACGGAGGCGTTCGGCGCCGACGTCGTCGCCCACTATGTGCGCGCCGCCGAGGTCGAGCTGGCCGATTTCTCCCGGGCGGTCACCGACTGGGAGAAGTTCCGGGGGTACGAGCGGCTGTGAACCCACCCGTCATCGGCATCTGCGCCGCGTACGAGCGGGCCGCCTGGGCGTTCTGGGACCAGCCGGCCGCCATCGTCGCCGGAACGTACGTCGACAAGGTCCGCGCTGCCGGCGGGGTGCCGGTCGCGCTGATCCCGGATCCCCGGGTGGCCGACGACCCGGGGCTGCTGCTCGGCCGGGTCGACGGGCTGCTGCTCGTCGGCGGCGCCGACATCGACCCGCCCGCGTACGGCGCCCGGCGCTCGCCCCGGACCGAGGCGACCGTGCCGCTGCGCGACCGGTCCGAGATCGCGCTGGCGTCGGCGGCACTCGCCGCGGACCTGCCGGTGCTCGGCATCTGCCGGGGACTGCAGATCCTCAACGTCGCCACCGGCGGGACGCTGCACCAGCACCTGCCCGACGAGGGGTTCGCCGAGCACCGAGCCGCACCGGGCCGGCTCGACGGGCCGGCGATGCACCCGGTCGCCACGGCCCCCGGCAGCCTCGCCGAGGCCCTCGCCGGCCCCGGCGTCCAGTCCGTCAACTCGCACCACCACCAGGGGATCGCCCGGATCGGCACGGGTGCGGTGGTGACCGCGTGGTCACTGCCGGACAAGTTGCCCGAGGCGCTCGAATGGCCGGCCCACCGCTACGCCCTCGGCGTGCAGTGGCATCCAGAGGCGGTCTGCCTGGCGCACACCTTCGCCGGGCTCGTGCGCGCCGCGGCCGGGACCGGTCCGGCCGCGGGGGCACGAACAGACCAGGAACGTCTACTCGGAACGGAAGCCTGACATGCCGTATCTGCGCGACAAGGTCGCCGTCATCACCGGCGCCGCCGGCTCCATCGGCCGCGAAGCACTTGCCGTCTTCCGGCGGGAGGGGGCGACCGTCGTCGGCGTCGACCTCCACGACGGCGGCGACGCCGACCTGTTCCTCACGGCTGACCTGACCGACGAGGCGCAGGTGGCCGGCGTCTACCGGCGGGTCGCCGAGGAGTTCGGCCGCGTGGACGTGCTCTTCAACAACGCCGGTATCGCACTGCCCGACGACGGGTCCGTGCTCGACACACCGGTCGACGCGTTCGAACGGGTGCTGCGGGTCAATCTGCTCAGCGTCTTCCTGTGCTGCAAGCACGGCATCCCGTGGCTGCTCGCCGCCGGTGGCGGCGCGGTCGTCAACACCGCCTCGCTGGTCGCGTCGATGGGCTCGGCCGTGTCGCAGATCGGGTACACGGCGTCGAAGGGCGCGGTCCTCTCGCTGTCCCGGGAGATCGCCGTCGAGTTCGCCCGGCGCGGGATCCGGGTCAACGCGATCTCGCCGGGACCGGTGGAGACGCCGCTGCTCGCGACGCTGTTCTCGCCGGAGCAGAAGGAGCGGCGGCTCGTGCACGTGCCGCCGGGCCGGTTCGCGCAGCCCCACGAGATCGCCGAGGCGGCGGCGTTCCTGGCCAGCGACGCCGCCTCCTACGTCAACGGCACCGAGTTCAGGGTCGACGGCGGCATCACCGCCGCTTACGTGACGCCGGAGAACTGACACGCGCGGCGGGGCCAGCCGCGCAACGGCCGGTGGCGGAGAGTGTTGTGCGCGCCCGATCGTCGGTACGCTGTGGTCCGTCCACAGCTCCGGCTCGGCGGCCGGGCGGGCGACGGCGTTCGGTGAACGGCGCACCGATGCCACATCCGCTGTCCCGCTCCCGTGAGGAACGCCGCCGTGTCCGCCACCACCGCCCCGCGCCGCACCCGGGACGACCTCTACCGGATCGTCGCCGTCGTCGTCCTGATCGCCGCCGGTGTCGTCGCCGCGCTCATGTTCCGTGGCGGCGACGGCACCGACGCGGCCGCACCGACCGTCCGGGAGATCAGCGTCTCTATCGCCAACCGCAAGGTCAGCCCGCCCGTCGGCCGGGTCGAGGTCGGCAGGGGCAGCACGATCCGCCTCACCATCACCTCCGACGTCCCCGACGAACTGCACGTGCACGGCTACGACCGGCGGGCCACGCTCAAGCCCGGCGAACCGGCGACGCTCGAGTTCCGCGCCGACACCACCGGCCTGTTCGAGATCGAAACGCACAGCGATCACTTGTTGCTGGTCCAGCTGCTGGTCCGGTGACGGGCTGCGCGACGGCGTAATGCCTATATTGCCGATGGGATTTATCTGCAGTACCGTGGCCTCACGCTGTGACAGACGGCAACCGCCCAGTGGTTCCGCTCATGCTGTCCGCGACAGGTGTTCGGGTGGGGCGGGGAATGCGCGAGTCGCTGCACGTCGGCGCCATGGTGGTCCTGTTCCTCATGGCCCTCGTGGCGCTGTTGCTGCGCCGGGACGCGGAGTTCTGGGTGCTGTTCGGTCTCGCCGTCTTCGTGCAGGTGGTCGCCGAACGGCGCCCCACGGACCCACCCCACTGAGTCACCCGAGCGTCGTCGAGGCGCAGCGACCGCAGCGGCCGGTCGAGCGCGGCCAGGACCGTCGCGCCCGTGTCGCCGATCCCGGGTGGGTAGTGTCGATGGGCACTGTCGATCCGAGGGCGGGAGGGTGACCGGTATGACGGTCCGGGTCGAGTTGCGCCGCACCGGCGGGATCGGCGGCGGCGAACTGCGCACCACGGTGGTGAGCACCCTGCTGCCCGCCGCGCAGGCCGACAAACTGAGGTCCCTGGTCGCCGCGCTGCCGTTGCCGCCGGAGGGGCTGCCGCAGCCACCGCCGCCGCCCGACTCGTTGCGGTATGAACTGCTGCTGGACCGCGGCGGGCGACAGCTGACCTACTTGTACTTCGACAACAGCCTGCCCGACGCGGTGCGGGAACTCGTCGAGCACCTGGTGAGCATGAGCGGGCCACACTGAAACGCCGGCCGCAGCGCGGCGCCGGCCATCCAGAGCGGGGATGGCCGGCGCCGGCGGGCCTCAGGACTGGAGGGTCCAGCGCTGCGCGCTGCTGCCGTTGCAGTCCCAGATCTGCACCTGCGTCCCCGGCGTCGTCGACGAGTTCGGAACGTCCAGGCACCGGTTGGCCTGCGGGTTGTGGAACGACCCGTCGGCCCGTTTGACGAACACCTGCGCGGCCGTGGTGTTGCAGTCCCAGAGCTGCAGTTTCGTGCCGTTCGCCGTCGCGCCGCCCGGGATGTCCAGGCACTTGCCCAGCGCGCGCAGCGTGCTGCCGGCCTCCGCGTACGTCCACTGCTGCGCGCCCGTACCGTTGCAGGTGTAGATCTGCACCGGCGTCCCGTTCGCCGTGCTCGACGAACGCACGTCCAGGCACGGGCCGTTCGCGTTCACCAGCGCACGCCCACCCGGCGGCGGCGTCGTGCCGCCGCCGCTGAACGGGCTGAGGATGATCGACGCCGAGCGCGGGTCGCCGTCGTTGACGAGCGACTCGAAGTTGGCCACGTCGTCGAACGCGAACGCGTAGGCCTTGCCGTCGACCATGTTCGCGTGGATGATCTTGGCGTACTGGTTGGTCGGGTTGCTTTTGTAGAAGTCGGCCGCGTTGAGGCTCGGCTGGGTGTCGATCGTGCCGATCGTGCCCCGGTTGAGTCCGGCGCAGAGGGTGCGCGAGATCGGCCCGACCACGAGGTCGTTCGGCGCGGCCAGGTTGCCGTCGCAGCCCCAGACGTCGGCGCTGCTGGGCTTGTTGAACCTGGCCACGACCGCGCCCGAGGCGTTGGTGAAGGTCATGACGTTGCCGCTGGTCCGGCCGAAGTACTTCGTGTTGGGCTGGTCCGCGAACGGCACCACGGTCAGCGTCTTGCTGGTGTAGGCGTTCCAGGCCGAGGTGATGTACGAGTCCAGGTACGTGGCGCTGAACCGGCCCGCGCCGGCCGCCTTGCCGGGCGCCAGCACCCGCAGCACGGTGCCGTCGGCGCGGCTGTCGACCGTGTTGGCCCACCCCGGCTGGGCGCGGATCGCGGAGATGACGGCGTCGCGGCCGTTCGCCACCACGTCGCCGGTGCGCTTCGTCACGCCGTTCGCGCCGGTCACCGTCACGGCGTGCGGGATCGCGAACATGTCGACCTGCGAGCTGTTGAGCCAGAGGCCGTCGTCGTTGTACGTGAATTCGCTCCAGTCGAACAGGATGTTCTGGTTGGCGTCGCCGGCCGCCCAGGGAGCCGGCTGCACCAGGCCGTCGGGCGTCAGGAAGAACTTGATCCGTTCGCCGAACGAGAAGTACACCCGGCCGGAGAATCCGCGGGGGAACCTGATGGTGGTGCTGCCGCCGTTGCCGGGGCCCGGGATCGAGACGTCCGGTGCGGGGGCCGGCGGAGTGGCGCCGCCGCTCCAGGCCGTGAACGCGCCGGCCGCGTTGACGTAGCCGAGGCGTCCGGTGCCGAGGTTCACGCCGATGACGTAGAGGAAGACCGCCTCGCCGCGGCCGGTGTTGTTGGTGACGGTGACGGGGAGCGGGTTCGGCCCGATCGCCTGCGCCGGTGTGCCGGTCGCCACGAGGGCGGCCGGGACGGCGACGGCGAGCGCCGCGAACAGGCGGAGCACGCTACGTGGGACATGCATGGTTGGGCGCCTCACTTTCCGGAGTCGAGGGCGGATGGCGACGCGCTCAGGCGCGGAACGCAGCAGGACCTCGGATCCGGTCCGCAGGCCGGTCCGAAATCGCTCTCTGGCACACGGCCGGACGCCAGAGTTGAAAAAACACAAGCTGGCCAGGGCTTGTGTGGTGCCTCGCGGGACGGGAGGGCGGGGATGCGAGAGCGCTCTCACGCTACGAAGCTGTAAGGGTTCTTGTCAATAGACCGGTATCGCTGGTATCGGTCGCGGGGACCGGCCGGCCGCAACAACCCCGGCGGCCGGCCGGGCGCACCCCACGGGCGCACCGTCGCGTCGCCCGGCGCAGCTTCGCGAGCTGTCGCCCGCACCCGGGTCAGTGCGCGGTGAACCCGCCGTCGACCGGGAGGGTGACGCCGGTGATGTAGGCGCCGGCGTCGGAGGCCAGAAGCAGCAGCGCGCCGACCACGTCGGACTCCTCGGCGAGCCGGCCGAGAGGCGTGCGTGCCTGGTACCGCCGGACGAACGACGCCGGCTGGGTGCCGTCGGCGAGCCCTCCGGGGGCCAGGCAGTTCACCCTGATGCCGTGCGGCCCGAGCTGGCAGGCGAGATGACGGGTCATCCCGATCATGCCGGCCTTGTCGTAGGCGTAGAACAGCGGCATCGTCATCTCGGTGCCGGTGTAGAGGCTGAAGTCGGGCCCGGTGATGCCGTAGATCGACCCGATGTTCACGATCGCTCCGCCGGTGCCCCGGCGAATCATCGCCTCGGCCACAGCCTGCGTGACGAGGAACAGGCCCCGGGAGTTGGCGGCGGACGTCGCGTCCCAGTCGGCCGCGGTCGTGGTGGCCAGGTCGCCGCCCTGCCGGTGGACGGCGTTGTTCACCAGCACATCGATGCCGGGCAGCGCGGGGTCCAGCCGGCCGAGCAGGCCGGCGACGGAGTCCGGATCCGACAGGTCGAGGTTGACGCCCGAGGCCGCGAGGCCGGCGGCGCGCAGCTGCTCCGCCGCCGCGTCGGCCCGGTGCCGGGACCGCGACGTGATGACCACGTGCGCACCGGCTTCGGCCAGCGCCCGGGCGATCGGGGTGCCGTAGAGGCCCGTTCCGCCGGTGACGACGGCTGTCTTCCCGGCGAGTGAGAACACGTCGAACACGGTCACCCGGTCGCCTCCTCCGGCTGGGCCCCGCGTCGCCCGGGCCCGGACGGCAGGCTGTCGAGCAGCTCGTCGATGCCGGCCGTCCACAGTTCCGGCGGGCGGGGATCGGTCAGGTTTCGCAGTGCTCCGCCGTCCTTCCAGCCGGCGCCCGTGGCGACGAGCACCGCCCGCGATCCGGCGGGCAACCGGCCGGCTTCGGCGTCGGCGAGCAGGCCGGCGAGGGCGGTCGCGCCGGCCGGTTCGACGAACACTCCGTTGCGGATCAGTCGCGCGTGCGCGGCCATCACCTGGTCGTCGGTCACTTCCGTCAGGTGGCCGGCGGAGCCGGCGACCGCCTGCGGCACGTCGTCGTCGAACAGCGTGGCGACCTGGAGCCCGGAGACCACGGTCGTGCTGGGCCGGGTCAGGACGCCGGGCCCGCCGGCGAGGGCGTCGCGGACGGTCGGGCATCCGCTGGGCTGCACCGCGACAAGCCGGGGGACCGCCCCGGCAAGGTCCCGGTATCCGCGCCACAACGACGCGTAGAGTCCGCCCCCGCCCACCGGCGCGTAGACGTGGGTCGTGGCGGCGGCCTGTTCGGCCAGCTCGTAGGCGATCGTCCGGGCGCCGGTCATCATCTCCGGGGCGTAGCGGCCCCCGGTCAGGAACGGGAGGTAGCCGTGCCGGGCCCCGGCTGCCCGTACTTCCTCGGCGAGCAACCGCGTCGTCCGCGGGTCGTGCCCGAGTCCTTCGACCAGGTGGACGGTCGCGCCGGTGGACCGGATCTGGACGAGCTTCTCCGGTGGCGTGGTCACCAGGGCGAGCAGGACCACGTGGCGACCGGCGCGTGCCCCGTAGGCGGAGGCGGCGGCGCCGCCGTTGCCGGAGGAGGTGCCCAGCACGCCGAGCAGCGACCGTTCCCGGACCAGGGACAGCGCCACGGCCGCGATGCGGTCCTTGAACGAACCGGTCGGATTGAGGTGTTCGCACTTGACGTGGACGGTGACGCCGGGCAGCGCGAGCGTCTCGGTGATGTCCAGCAGCGGGGTGTCGCCCTCGCCCAGGCTGACGGCATGGCGGCGGTCGCGCAGGGGCAGCAGGTCGCCCCAGCGCCAGATGCCTGTGGCCCGGCCGGCGGTGGACGGCGGCATCAGGCGACCACGCGGATCGGGGTGGTGGTGCGCGGCAGCGTCGACAGGTCGACCGGGCAGACGCCCGGTGTGGCGACCTCGATCGCCCGCGCCGCGTCGGGGAACGCCGATCGCCAGGCCACCGCACCCTTCGCCACGATGATCGGCACGGTGGCGGGGTCGATGCCCACCGAGGTCAGGTGTTCCCGGTGGAACGGCGGTGTCGCCCGTTCGGTGACGACGACGCGCAGCCCGCGGCTGCGGAGCACCGCCGTCGTGCCCATGCTGAAGGACTGGCCGGTCATCCAGGTGCCGGTTGTCGTGTAGGTGCCGTCGGTGACGGTGATGATCTCCGCGGTGAGTGCCACGGGCGTGCCGTGCCGGTCGTCGGCCTTCGCTCCGATTTCGGCCGAGATGGTCCTTCCGACGCCGAGTTCGGCCGCGCGGCGGGCCACCTCGGCGTCGGCGATCACGACCACCGCGTCCGGGGCGTCCTGGGCGATGAGCTCGGCCAGGAGGGCCGTGCCGTCTCCCGGGCTGCCGCCCCCGATGTTGTCGGCGACGTCGGCGAGCACGACCGGGCGTGCGGCCTGTGGAGCCGCGGACGCCGCCAGGGCCTCCCGCACGGCCGTGGTGGCGTCGGGCCGGCGGGTGTCGAAGTCGGCGGCGTGCGACTCGATGTCGGCGAGCGTGTCGTTGGCCACCCGCCGCGCGTCGGCGGCCAGGTGCGCGTCGGCGACGACGAGGACGCTGATGCCGGCACGGTCGACGTCGCTGTAGGCGAAGCCGGGGGTGAGCGAGATGCGGGCGATTCCGGCGGCCTCGGCGCGCGCCTTGGCCCGGGCGAGCAGGCCCCGCATCGGTTCGGCGTCGGTGGACTGGGACAGCGGGCAGGTCAGCAGTGGCGTCTTGGCCACGGTGGTGGTGAGCGCCCGCCCGTTGACAGCCTCCGCGAGCAGGGCGGCGGCCTCGCGCCCGCGCTCCCACATGTCGACGTGCGGGTAGGTGTCGTAGGCGAGCACGACCGTGCACGCGGCGACGAACGCCGGCGACGGGTTGGCGTGCAGGTCGAGCACCGCCGCGACGGGGACGTCGCCGACGATCGTGCGGATGTGCCGCACGATCAGTGCCTCGACGTCGGGGGCCCCGGCCGCCACCATCGCGCCGTGCAGGTTGAGCAGCACGCCGTCGAACGGGGCGGGCCGCGCCGCGGCCGCGAGTGCTCCGGTCAGCCGGTCCACCAGGGCGATGAGTGTTTCCGCTGATGCGGGCCCCGACGGCCAGGCGCCGGCGGAGTGGACCGGCACCGGGTCGAGCTCGGTCGCGGCCAGGAACCCGCTGATGACCGATCGGTCGCCGGCGTGGTGGCGGCGGACGTCGTCGCCGGAGACCAGTTCGAACGCCTCGAACGCGGCGAGATCTGCCGGGTTGGGGCCGTAGGTGTTGGTCTCGTGCCACAGGCCGAGCACCGCGACGCGGGGGAGTGTCATGACTGTCCCTCGCGTTGGCGTGGGGCTTCGGCGGCACGGGCACCGTCCGCCGCATCGGCGGCGATCGCGCGGTCGAACCGCTCGAGGGTGTCGGCGAGCTCGGCCTGGCCGTGCGCCGCCGAGCAGTACCAGATGCCGCGACCGGCGACCCAGATGCCGTGGCGGGCGAGGGTACGGCTGAACCGGGCGTACCGGTCGAGGTCGAGCGATTGCAGGGTGGCGTGGTCGACGACGGTCGTCTCCGCGGCACCGTCGCGGCGGAACGACACGTGGAAGGCGGCCGGCAGTCCGTGGACGTTCAGTGGCACGCCATGGCGGTGCCCGAGCTCGCGGAGGCCGTCGATGAGCGCGCCGCCGTGCTCCTCGACAGACGCGTACGGCGGTGCCTGCCGCAGCACGTCCATTGTGGACGACACCGCCGCCGCCGCCATGACCGAGGCGTTGAACGTGCCGGAATGGTTGACCCGGCCGGTGCCGAACTGTTCCAGCAGTTCCCGGCGGCCGGCGATCGCGGCGACCGGCCATCCGCCGGCGAGGGCCTTGCCGTAGATGGCGAGGTCGGGGGTGACGCCGAAACGCTGGGCGGCTCCGCCGAACGCGAGGCGGAACCCGGTGACCACCTCGTCGAAGATCAGCACCGTGCCGTTGGCGGTGCACAGCTCCCGCAACCGCTCGAGGAAGCCGGGCTGCGGCGCGATCGCCCCGCTGTTGCACATCATCGGCTCCAGGATGACCGCGGCGATCTCGCCAGGGTGTGCGCTGAACTGCCGCTCCAGCGCCACGCTGTCGTTGAACGGGGTGATCAGCCAGTCGGCCAGGTATTCCGGTGGTTGGCCGGCGGAACCGGGGCGAGGGCCGTCGGGTCCGTGTGCCATCAGCACGGTGTCCAGCCAGCCGTGGTACTGCCCGGCGAACCCGATCACCCGCCGTCGTCCTGTCGCCGCCCGGGCCAGCCGCAGGGCGGCCTGGACGGCCTCGGTCCCGGAGACACCGAGCCGGGCCATGTCGGCCCAGCCGATCGCGGCGAGCAGCTTCTCGACCGCCTCGACCTCGAGGGCGTGCTGGGCTCCGAACACCATCCCGCGGCTGACCGCGGCGGTGACCGCGGCGTTCACCTGCGGGTGGGCGTGGCCGAGGAACGCCGGCCCTTGGCCCAGCAGGTAGTCCACGTATTCGTTGCCGTCGACGTCCCACAGTCGTGGGCCGCTGCCGCGTTCGAAGAACGTCCGGGACGCGGCGAGCCGGACGTTGGAGTTGACGCCGCCGGGAAGCACGGCGGCCGCACGCGCGGCGAGGCCGGCGTCGCCGGTGTCGCGGCGGACTGCCTGGTCCGCGGTCATCGTGCGTCGTCCGGAGTGTCGGGTGCCGCGGGCGGGATCCACAGCACGGCGTCGACCTCGATGTCGAAGCCGGGCAACGCGACCGGGACGGTGGTGCGGGCGGGGTGCGGTGCGGTCAGGCGCTCGGCGCAGACCGCGTTCCATTCCGTGAAATGGTCCAGGGAGCTGAGGTAGCAGCCGATCCGGACGGTGTGGGCCAGGGTCGTGCCGGCGGCCGCGGCGAGGGCCGCGATGTTGTCGAAGACGGCGTCGGCCTGGCTACGGAAGGCGGGCCCCACCATGGTGCCGTCGGGACGGAACGGGCCCTGTCCGGAGACGAACAGAAGGTCGCCGACCCGCACGGCGGGACTGTAGGGACCGGCCGCGGGACCGATGTCGGGACTTGTCACGGGCGTTGGGTGCCACACGAAGACCACCGTTTCATTAGATGCAATTGTCGTTCCGTTTCGACACACTAGCCGCCGCGGTGCGGGGGCCGTCAACCCCCGCGAGGCGGTTCGAATGATCGCAACGGGGCGGCGGCACGGAACCGCGCGGCATCAGTGCGGCACGTCGCGCACCGCGGCGACCAGCGGCCCCATCTGCTTGCGGAGCAGGTGCGCGATCCGCTGGGCGTCCTCCGACGCGAACCGCGACGCGGGCGCGCTGAGGCTCAGCGCGGCCGGGACGGCGACGCCGTCGATGGGCACGGCCACGCACCGGCCGTCCGGCTGGTTCTCGCAGTCGTCGAGTCCGTAGCCGCGCTCCGCGGTGATCTTGACCTCCGCCAGGAACCCGTCGACGGTCGTGATGGTGTCGGCGGTGAACGCGGGCATGCCGGCCTGCTCGAGGATGCTGAGCAGGCGGCTCTCCGGGATCTGCGCGGCCATGACCTTGCCGCTCGCGGTGGAGTGGACGCACGCGCGCTCGCCCCGGCTGGCGGCCAGCCGCACCCGGCGGGCGCTCTCGACCACCTCGACGTGCACGACCTCCGTGCCGTCGAGGGCGGCGAAGTTCATCGTCTCCTCGAAGCGGTCGCGCAGCTTGACCAGGTGCGGCAGCACCGCCTCGCGCAGCGCCGCGAGGTAGTCGAAGCGCTGCGGCCGGAACGCGAGTCCCAGGCGGTAGGTGCCGTCGGACAGGTCGCGTTCGACGTAGTTGCGCGCCTCCAGGGCCGACAGGTACCGCAGCGCGGAACTCTTGGGCAAGGACACCGTCTCGGCGAGGGCGGCCAGCGACACCCCCGTGGCCGGCTGTCGCTGCAGGGCGTCCAGCAGGTCGCACACCCGGTCCACCGCACGGATGGGGTACGCCGCGCCGGTCTGGCCTGCGGCGTCGTCATCACGCATCGTCTTTCTGCCTCCATTCGACGTTGGCTCAATGACCGCTGCTCACTGTGCACCAAGCGGGTTTCGAGGATTGACATGATGCAGGCGGGAGACTAGAAGGTATACCACGTGCTAGAACGATGATTTCATTCTTGTCTTCGCGAGAGACCGACTCGCGGTCGAACGGTGGCGGCCCGCCCACGCCGATACAAGGGAGCCCGATGTGACGCCGAGCGCGTGGTCGTCGAAGAGGAGGGCGCGTGACCCGCGTCCCGCCGCAGGTCGCCGGGAGCCGGCGATGACCTGGCCCGCCCCGGTGCGGCTCACTCCCCGGGTGACCCTGGTGGGCAGCGGCAGCCTCGGGTTCGGGCTCACCGACGCGCACGACTCGCACGTGTACCTGCTCGACGGCGTCACCGACGCCGTGCTGGTCGACGCCGGCTGCGGCCTGGCCTCGGCGCGGATCGCCGCCAACGTGCGGGCCTGCCTCGGCGCCAGGCCGGTGTCCCGGATCTACCTGACACACGCCCACGCGGATCACGCGGGAGGCGCCGCCGACCTCGCCGAACAGCTCGGCGCGACGGTGCTGGCCCTCGCCCCGGCCGCGGCGATCGTCGCCACCGCGGACGAGGAGGCGTCGGGTCTGCGTACGGCGCGGCAGGCCGGCGTCTATCCGGAAGGGCTGCGGCCCGCTCCGGTTCCGGTGACCCCGGCCGACCCGGGGGACGTAGCCGTCGGCAAGGTGACGCTGGAGGTCCACCCCACGCCGGGACATGCCGCCGGCCACTGCTGCTTCAGCGTGCGCGACGCCGGCACGCGCACCCTGTTCAGCGGCGACCTGGTGTTCTCGCGCGGCAGGGTGGCCGTCCTGGCCACGGCGGACAGCGACCTGCGGGAGCTGGACCGCAGCCTGCGGGCCATGGCCGCGCTGGCGCCGGACGTGCTGCTGCCGGGGCACGGCACGCCGGTACTGCGAGAGGCGCACACGCACCTGCAAACGGCCGTGTCGCATCTGGACCGCGCCGAACTGCCACCGGGGCTGCTGTCATGACCGGTGGGCGCATGACCGCGCCGCGGCCGCTGGGCGGCAAGGTCGCCGTCGTGACCGGGGGAGCGACCGGGATCGGCGCTGCGGTCGTGGCCCGCCTGGCCGACGACGGCGCGGACGTCGTCCTGGGCGCGCTGACCGCGGCCGAAGGCGAGGCCGCCGCCACCCGGCTGCGCCGCGACGGGCGCGAGATCGTCCCGGTCGGCGCGGACCTCGCCACCGCCGAGGGGTGCCGGACGCTGATCGACGCCGCCGTCCACCACAAGGGACGCATCGACATCCTGGTGAACAACGCCGGCATCACCGGTCCGCCGGCTGTCGCCGAGTTCACCGAGTACGACGACGCCCGCCTCGACGCCGTCATCGACGTCAACCTCAAGGCCCCGTTCCGCTGCGCGCGGGCAGCGGTACCGCACATGGCTCCCGGCTCGGTCATCGTCAACATCACCAGCGTCGCCGCGTACGCCGCGCAGGTGAACGCCTCCGCCTACGTGGCGGCGAAGGCGGGACTGGCCGGCCTGACCCGGGCCCTCGGCTTCGAGTTGGCGGGGCGCGGCATCCGGGCGGTTCACGTCGCACCCGGCGACATCCAGGTGCAGCCGGACGCTCCCGCCGCGCAGCCCGGCCCTTTCGACCGCCGCACCCCGCTGGGCCGGCGCGGCGATCCGGCCGAGGTCGCCGCGGCCGTCGCCTGGCTCTGCACCGTGGAGGCGGCGTTCGTGACCGGCACCGGGCTGGTCGTCGACGGCGGATGGATCTCGTACTGATGGCGGCGAGCGTACGGAGGGCGTCACGATGCTGGTCGGCATAAGCGGACTCGGCTCCATCGGGCTGCAGCACATCGGTGCGTTCGCCCAGCTGCCGGACGTCCGGGTGGTCGCGTTCGACCCCGACCCGCGACGAAGAGCCGCGGCGGCCGCCCGCCCGGTCGTGGACCGTGTCGTCGCCGACTTCACGGAACTGGTCGAGGCGGAGCCCGACGCGCTGGTGATCGCCGGACCCGATCACGTCCATGTGTCCCAGCTGCGGGTCGCTGCCGACCGGCACCGGCCGGTGCTGGTGGAAAAGCCGGTGGCCGCGAGTCTCGCCGAGGCGCGGGAAGCGGCCGAGGCCGTCGCGGCGACCGGGACGCCCGCGCTGGTGGGCTACGTGCTGCGCCACCGGCTGGTCGTGCAGCGCACCCGGCAGCTGCTCGCCGACGGCGAGATCGGCGAACCCGTGGCCGTGCACGTGATGCTCGGCGCCTACGGCACCATCGAGGCGGCCGTCTCCCGGTTCCGCACCGACGAACCCGACCGGCTGTACCGCGACTACTCCCATGAATGGGACTACCTGCGGTGGTTCTTCGGCCCGATCAGCCGGGCCTTCGGCGCCGCCCGGACCGTCAGGTCGGTGCCGCACGTCGAGTCGCCCAACTGTGTCGACGGCCTGCTCGAGTTCGCGTCCGGCCTGCGCGCCACCTTCCATCTCGACTACCTCGAACCGCTGGGCACCCGCACCGTGCAGGTGCTCGGCACCGGCGGTTCGCTCCTGGCCGACCTCGGCCGCGGCACGATCGCGGTCCGGGCCGGCTCGGCCGACCGGGTGGTGCTCCATGAGCTGCCCGAGCCGGCCGCCGCGGCGCTCGCCCGCCAGGCCGCGCACCTCGTCGCGGTCTGCCGCGGGGAGGTCCCGCCGCAGGTGACACTCGCCGACGGCGTCGCCGCGCTCGCCGCGTCCGAGGCGGTCCGCCGCGCGACCGCCACCCACGTGTGGCAGGACCTGCCGACGTTCCGCTGACCCGGCACCCGGGCAGCTCGCTCAGATCTCAAGATCTTCCGTGGCGCGGCCCGACGAGTTGGGCGACCGCGCCGGAGTTGCCGAAGGCAGGCCCGGTCCGGGCCTGCCTTCGGTGAACGGTGCCGGCGACGCGGCGGTCGGTCAGCGGACCACTCGGCACACCAGCGCGTCCGCGCTGCCGCGGATCGCGCTCATGACCACGTCCGAGGTGAGGTACTTGCAGGCGAGGTACGGGTCGCCGGTCCCGACGTACTGCAGCGGTGTGCCCGAGCCGGTGTAGCAGCGCAGCCCGGAGCTCTCGTAGAAGCCGATCCAGGCGGTGGGATACCGGGAATGGCAGTAGTCGCCGATGGACAGCGGACCGAACGGCAGGTCCACGACCGCCGCCTGGGCGGGTGCGGCGACCGCGAACGTTGCCGCGCAGGCCAGCATCGCGCCGGCGGCGAGGGTCAGGAGACGTCGAAGCACGGGGTACCTCCACACGTACGACGATGGGAAGAACGCCTTGAGGAGTCGATCGCGGCGCCGGATCGATTATCAAATAGGAAGCTTTCTTTATCAATGGCTTCCGATCTCTGGCGAGACGTCGGCTTCGCGTTCAGGACAGCCGCCGGCAACGTCGACAGCACGGCCGGCAAGGTCCGCGGGCGCCGGAAGCCGTGCCGCTGCACGACGCTGCGGCATACGGGGGAAGCGCCGCCTTTTGCGGAATATTCGGGGAATACTGCGAAACGCTCGACGACAGCAGCCACCTACGGCCGCCACGTGCGCTGACGTGTCGCAGAGGGTGGTGGCCGCTGATGCGGGCACGCCCGATGTCGCTGCTGCTACGCCCGAAGCCACCGCTTTCGCTCGGGCTGGCGATGGCTGCCGTGCTCATCGCCCGTGCGCAGCGCACCGCCTCCCGCGCCCGCATCGTCGCCGCGGCCGATGACGCCCGCCGCCGGCTCGAGCGGGATCTGCACGACGGTGCACGGCAACGTCTTGTCTCGCTCGGCCTCGAACTGAGCTATTCCGAGCAACGTGTGCACCGTTTTTGGGCTTCTTGAACGCCACAGTGACGGTGTCGGCTTCGCCTTCGTAGCCCAGATCGCCGATCGTGCGCAGGTCGCCGGCGGTCGCAGCGGGGGCGGGCAGTATCTCGGTGTGCTGCGTAGGGCGGTGGTGTCGTGCTCGGGGCCGGGCGTGGACACCCGGTCGGTCTCGATGAGCGTGCCGTCGATGGTGACGTAGTTGATCTGAGAGAGGACCACCTTCATACCGGGGTTCTGCGTCTTTACGTTGCACCACAACGGCTTGGCGTGTCACCGCACCGAAACAGCGAAGGGCGCAGATCGGGACGAGGCTGCCCGTGCAGTGCCCCATCCACGGCACGCGCAGCACTTTCTCACGCGGGGTTCGCGTCCTGGTGCTGCCGCTGATTATGGGTGTCAGGCGATCCGCGCTGCGATACCAGGCCGTGCTCGTACGCGATGATGACGAGGTGGACACGGTCGCGGGCGTGGAGCTTGGCCAGCAGTCGCGACACGTAGGCCTTCACGGTCGCGCCGCTAATGATCATCGCCTGAGCGATCTCGGCGTTTGACAGCCCGCGGCCGATCAGCGTCAGCACCTCCAGCTCGCGGCCGGTGATTCCCCGGATCTGCTGGGGTGGCGAAGGGGAGGCTGGCTGCGGGCGCGCGGTGAACTCCTCGATCAGCCGGCGGGTGACCTTGGGTGCGATCAGGGCGTCCCCGCCCGCCACGACGCGGACGGCCGCGATGATGTCGTCCAACGCCATGTCTTTGACGAGAAATCCTGAAGCACCTGCGCGCAGGGCTTTGTAGACGTTGTCATCGTCGTCGAAGGTGGTGAGGACGATGACCTGCGGGCCACCGGCCTGATTCGTGATCATGTGAGTGGCCTCGATGCCGTCCATGACCGGCATCCGGATATCCATGACCACAACGTCGGGGCGCAGGTCCCGGACCAGCTGCACCGCCTCGGCGCCGTTGCCGGCCTCGCCGACGATCTCAATGTCGGGGATGTCGGCGATCACCATGACCAGGCCGGCCCGGATCAGCGGCTGGTCGTCGGCGAGCACAACGCGTATCGGCATCAGGTGTCCATCGGGAGCGGAAGGCGGACGGCGACGCGGTAGCCGCCCTCGGGGCGCGGGCCGGCGGAGAAGTCGCCCAGCAGCAGCGTCACCCGGTCGCGCATCCCGGTGATGCCATAGCCGGTGCCGATGGCCTTGCCGCTGCCGGGCATGCCGCCGGACCCGCTGTCGACGATCACGATGGACAGGTCGGCTGGCTGGAAATCCACCGAGACGCGGCACTGCTGGATGCCGGCATGCTTTACCACGTTGGTGACGGCCTCCTGGATGATCCGGAACGCGGACAGGTCGACCTCCGGTGGCAGCGGGCGCCGCTGGCCGCGCCACTCGACATCCACGCGTATGCCGAGGCCCTTCACCTTCTCGACCAGCTTGTCGATATCGCGCAGCCCGGCGAGCGGTGTGTCGGAGCCGCCCGGCTCGGCGTCATGCAGCGCACCGAGCACGCGGCGCAACCCCGCGAGCGTCTCCCGGCTGGCGTCCTCGATCACGCCGATGGCCCTGCGCGCGCCCTCGGGCTGCGTGTCGATGACGCGCCGTGCCGCGCCGGCCTGGATCGCGACTACGCCGATGCTGTGGGCGACCATGTCGTGCAGCTCACGCGCGATCCGCAACCGCTCGGCGGTCACCGCCTGCGTCGCGATCTGAGTACGCATCTGCAGCGCATGGATGCTCTCCCGGTGCCGGGCGTCCCCGATCACCCACGCGACGACGATCATCAGAAGGACGACCGCCTCGACCGACGTGCCGACGTAGAACCGCATGATCACGCGTACGGCGATGTAACCGAAGAGACCCGCGAAGGCCAGCCCCGCGGCAAGCCGCGACGTTCGCCGCGGGTTCGTCGCCGCGATGAAACACAGGGCGACGCAGACCGGTAGGTACTGCTCCGGAGCGATATTCGTCGTATGAAAGGGACCGATAGTCAGCAGCAGCGCGCTCAACACCAGCGTCAGCATCGCCACCAGCGGTCTGCGGGTCAGCAGTCGGCAGGCGATGACGAGAAGGACGACCGCTAGCAGAAACGCCGCCAGTTCGTTGGCGCGCATGCGGAACGGATCGACCTGGATGCTCTTCCAAGGCCCGCCTTCCCACGGCTCCCCCGGCCAGCGGTACTGGACGACGAAGGAGTACAGCGTACTGACGCACCACGTCAGTGCCGTCCAGGTGCCGGGCGTCACACGCTGCAGCAACGTGGCAGGCGGAGACGTTGGCGGAGACGTTGGCGGTGCCATGCGGCGATGGTAGCCGCGCGATCATGCCGCGGCATCAGACCGGGGGTGTACGACCTGGGTCGGCCCCGTGCGGTGAAGTGTGTTCGGCACTCCGATGCGGGTCGGTCGGGGGATCGGCACCGTTGTCCGCGTGACGAACACTGACAATCATGAAGTCGTCGTCCGGCTCACGGACGTGCGGAAGGATTTCGGGAACTACGCGGCCATCGACGGTGTCTGCCTGCAGATCAGCGCAGGCGAATCCGTCGCCATAATGGGGCCATCCGGATCCGGTAAGTCGACACTTCTCAACATGGTGTCCGGGCTCGACCGGCCCACCAGCGGATCGGTCGTCGTCGGCGGACAGGACCTGGGAAGGCTCAACGAGAAGGGCCTCGCGCTGTTCCGCCGCCGGCAGATCGGCATGATCTTCCAGTTCTTCAACCTGCTCGATGACCTGCCCGCCCTGGACAACATCGCCCTTGCCGGGCAGCTGGCCGGATTGCCCGCCTCGGCTGCCCGCGGGCGGGCCAGGGAGCTCATGGGCGAGCTGGGCATCGCCGACCGGACGGACATTTATCCAGCGGCGCTGTCCGGCGGCGAGCGGCAGCGGGTCGCCACGGCCCGGGCCCTGATGAACCGGCCCTCATTACTGCTGGCCGACGAACCGACCGGTGCCCTGGACAGCCGGTCCGGCGGCCAGGTCATCGAGCTGCTGATGGACCTGAACCGGATGGGCCAGACGCTCCTGATCGTCACGCATGACCCGCAGCTGGCCGCTCGGTGCGCGCGCCGGGTCATCGAGGTGGCCGACGGGCGCATCGCCGGAGACCGCATTGCCGGCAGCCCGTCGGTCGCGGCGGCCACACGATGAGGGCGATGTGGCGGGCCGCCCGTGCAGCGGTAAAACGCCGCCGCGTCCAGACGCTGATCCTCGGCGTCGTCGTCATGGTCTCCAGTGCCATGGCCATCGCCACGCTCGGCCTGCTCGCGGCGGTTTCAGGCCCCTTTGACACGGCCTACAACGCTGCGAACGGCGCACACATCGTCGCCGAGTTCGACGGCTCCAAGACGACCGCAGCGCAGATCATCGAAGCGGCGAGAGCTCCAGGCGTCGCGGCGACGGCAGGCCCGTTTCCCGCGGCCGTACTCCACTCCCCGTCGCAGACCGGCGACCGTCCGATCGGGCTGCCCGGTTCGCTGACCGTCGTGGGGCGCGACCGGCCCGACACCGCGGTGGACACCGTCGAGCTGTCCGCAGGCCGCTGGGCGACCGGCCCCGGCGAGATCGTCCTGAACCTGCCGGCCTTCATCGGCCCGAAGCAGATCACGTCGGATCGTCACGTTGTCACCCCGGACGGGGTGAATCTCACCGTCGTCGGGTATGCCACCTCGGTCAGCCAGTCCGCGGGCGGCTGGGTCACCCCGGACCAGGCCCGGGCACTGCATGCGACCTCGCTGCAGATGATGTACCGCTTCACCGACGCCGGCTCCGACTCGGCGCTCACGGCCGGCATGGCCGCCGCCACGAAAGACCTGCCGCCGGATGCCTTGATCGGGACCAGCTCCTACCTGGCCATCAAGGCGAACCTTGCCAAGGGCCCCAACACGTACGTGCCGTTCCTGACGGTCTTCGGCCTCCTGGGCCTGATCGTCTCGGTCCTGATCGTCGGCAACGTGGTCAGCGGCGCTGTCGTCTCGGGGTTCCGGCACATCGGAGTCCTCAAGGCCCTGGGTTTCACCCCGAACCAGGTGACAGCGGTCTATCTCGTCATGGTCACGTTCCCGGCGGCGGTCGGCTGCGTACTCGGCTCGGTCATCGGTGGCATCGCCGGCCGCAAGCTGGTGGACCAGGCATTCTGGGGCATCTTCGGCAGCGACCTCGTCATAGGCAAAGCCAGCATACCGATGTGGGTATATCCGGTCGTCCTGATCGGAATGCCGGTGCTGGTCGCGCTGTCCGCGCTGATCCCGGCGATGCGTGCGCGCCGTCTGCCTGCCGCCGTCGCCATCAGCGCGGGCAGCGCGCAGCAGACCGGACGCGGCCTGGCGGTCCAGCGTAGGCTCGGCGGATCACGCCTGCCGCGCCCAGTGAGCCTCGGCCTCGGCTGGCCCATGGCCCGACCCGGCCGCACGGCCCTGACCCTGTCGACCGTCATGCTCGGCGTCACGACGGTGACGATGGCCCTGGGCATCTCGGCCTCGGTCATCAAGTTCGGCCAAACGCAGAAGCAGACCGACACCATCCAGGTCGCCATCGACGTCAACAATCCTCAGTGGAACCCGCCCGGCCCAGCGCACACCGATGACGAACTCTTCGCATTGCTGCGCGCGCAGCCCGGCACCGTCCACGTGTACGCCGATACCCCGCTGATGACCCGGATGGCCGGCGCGTCGGGCATCATCCGGATGGGCGTCGAACGCGGCGACACAGCACAGTTGCACGGCGAGCTCATTCGCGGACGCTGGATCGAGGCACCCAACGAGGTGGTGGTCTCCTCGGAGTTCTGGCACCTGCACAACGTCGCCCTCGGCGACATGATCACGCTGGACACCAGCGATGGGCCCCAGCCGCAGAAGATCGTCGGCGAGACCGCCGGGGGCTGGGACATCACCAGCCTCGACTGGGACCGGTTCGTCCCACTCAGCCCCGGCAAGCGCGCTCAGAGGTTCTACGTCCAGCTGACGAAGGGCACCGACCCGCAGGCATACACTGCAGCGGTCGCACACCTCGATCCCGGTCTGAACCCTTATGTCAACGGCGGCGCCGACACCCTGGAGAAGGTCATCATCAGCGTGATGTCGACGCTCACCGTGATGCTGATCATCGTCTCCAGCCTCGGCGTGTTCAATACGGTGCTCCTCAATACCCGCGAACGCCGCAAGGACCTAGGGATACTCAAGTCGATCGGCATGACCCCACGCCAGGTGACGGCGATGGTGGTCGCCGCCATGGCGGCGCTCGGAGCGGTCGGCGGGATCATCGGGGTCCCGCTCGGGATGCTCGCGCATCGGATCGTCATCCCGATGACCGGCCGCGGCACCGGGATCGACCTGCCGAACTCGCTATTGCAGGTGTGGAACTGGCCGATGCTGGTACTGCTCGCCTTCGCGGGCTGCGTAATCGCCGCACTGGGTGCCTACCTCCCGGCCCGCGGCGCGGCAAAGGCGCCCGTGGCACAGGTGCTACGCACGGAATAACCCGAGCACTGGACATCCCCGCACCGGCTCCACACCCGGCGGCAGCGTGCCCCACGCTGCCGCCGGTACGCCGTCGTGAGCTGACACAACCACAACGATCACTCACCGTGATCAGCCTATTGCGCGAATGGCTCACTGCGTCTGGTCGAGGCCTCGCTGCCGCCCGAGCTCGGCGTGCCGAGGCAACGGCTGTCCCGCGCCATCGACGGTCTCCAGGACCGCATCGAGACCCTCGGTGGTCACCTCGAGATCGTGAGTCCGCCCGGGAACGGCGCCGCGCTGGTGGCCAGGATTCCGTTCGACGCCGTGTGAACGATCTTGCGGCCTGCTCGCCGCTGTGGGCCGGGCCGGCGGTCGTCCTGTCATAACGCTTCCCGTTCGATGATGCCGTCGACGTGTAGGTCGGCGTGCCGGCGCCACCAGACTTCAAGCGGTCTTGCCGAACGTCACCCGGCACAGCAGATCATCCCGGGGGTATCGGCGACCCACCCGCTCGGGGTGAGCGCTGGGACGACGCACGTGACGGCATTCTTTGCCGGCTCGGGGTCGTGCTTTCCGGCGGACTTCGGCAGTAATCGAAATGCCCCACTGAATACCGAGGTCGGAGATGTGATCTGGATCACAGTGCAGACATTGTTCCGAGTTGGGTGGTGGCGCTGGTCTACATATTGTTCAGCAACGCCGTCTGGCGCTTCTGTTTCCCGGACTCGTGTGTGTCGGGTTCCGGATTCGATCGGTGGGAGCACGGCTGCCTCGGCGGGCAAATTCGATTGACCGAATCATTCCAGTTTTCGGCCCGCATCGGCACCGAGTGGTGTCGCGTGCGGCAATTGCCGATGAAGTTTTCTTGCACAGGTATAACAATGCCCGCCTTTGATCGGCGGTGGTAATTCAGCTGTCTTTCTCGTGATTCGGAGATTGCCCCTTGACTGGCCTCGCCGACTGCAAATCATTTGGTTGTGGCGCGTCCGCGGCCGCCCCTGACGTCGATGTGCTGCCGCAGGTGGATCCACCGGCCCGGAGCCGGCCGTGCCGTGGTTCGGGGTCGGGCCGGTGAGCGGGTCGCCGCACGTGGAGCTGCCGGCGGACGCGAGCCTTCCGGTGTCCGCACCGGACGGCGAACCGGAGACCGCGGCCGGCTCCGTGGAGGTGCTGGAACGAGCACCTCAGTTCACCATCGTCATTCCGACACGCAACGAGTCCGACAACGTGGTGCCGGTGCTGAGCCGGCTGGACGCCGTGTTGACCGATGTGCCGGCCGAGATCCTTTTCGTCGACGACAGTGACGACGGCACGGCGGAGACGATCCGGGCCGCTGCCGTGGATGCCCCGGACCGCATCCGTCTCCTGCATCGCCCTCCGGGCCGGCGGTCCGGTGGTCTGGGGGGCGCCGTGGCCGCCGGTATCACCGCCGCCCGCGCGCCCTGGGTGATCGTGATGGACGGCGACCTGCAGCACCCGCCCGAGGCGCTGCCGGCTGTCGTCGAAGCGGTGAACACCGGCGGGGCCGACGTCGTCGTGGCCACCCGCTACGGCGAATCCGGCAACGCCGGCGGCCTCGGCGGTCCGGTCCGGCGCCTGGTCTCACGGATGTCCGGCCGTCTCGCCAGGCTGACCTTCCCGCGCCGCCTGTGGCCCGTCACCGATCCCATGAGCGGTTTCTTCGCGGTGCGGCGGGAGGCGGTCGACACGGAGCTGCGCCCGAACGGGTTCAAGATCCTGCTCGAGATCGTCGTCCGCAGCCGCATCCGGCGAATCGCCGAGGTTCCGTACACCTTCCAGCCTCGGCAGGCAGGAGCGAGCAAAGCGTCCGTCCGCGAAGGCTTCCGCTTCGCCCGCCACCTGGTTCGGCTGCGCGCGCAGACTGCGGTCCGCCCGTCGTCGAAGACCGGGCGGATGGTGGGCTTCGCCGTGGCCGGAGCGTCCGGCGTCGTCGTGAACTCGGCGTTGCTGTGGATGCTCACCCACTGGCTCGCGGTGTCCTACCTGGCCGCCGCGGTCGTGTCCACGCAGGCGGCCATCGTGTGGAACTTCGCCGTCATCGACCGCCTCGTCATGCCGAGCGTCGAGCACCGCGCACGCCGGCGGTTCGGGCGTTTCTGGCTGCTCAGCAACGCACTCCTCCCACTGCACCTCGCCGTGCTCGCAGGGCTGGTCCAGGGCCTGCGGCTGCACTACCTCGCGGCCAACGTGGCGGCCATCGTGACCGTCTTCGTCGTCCGGTACGCGGCCGTGAGCCGGTGGATCTACGGCGGCCGCACCTCGGTGATGGCCTCGGCCGTCGCACGGATGACCGTTGCCGCCCGCCGGTCGGTCCGGGTGCGGGTGGTGCTCGCGTGCCTGTTCACGGTGGCGGCGTTTCCGGGCGCGGCCGCGCAGATGTCCGCGGACCTGCGATCCGGTGCGCCGGCGGTACCGCTGATGATCCCCCTGGCGGCGGCCCTCGCCCTGCTGGTGGGCCGGCTCAGGCCGGCCGCGGCGGAGCCGGAGGTCCACGATCGGCAGGTGGACGGCCTGATCGCGGCGGGGCTGCTCGGGACGGCCGGCGCGCTGACCGTGTTCGCACCCGACGGCGTGGCGACATCAGGCTGGCTGTTGCTCGCCGCGGTGGCCTTCCTCGGCGGCGCCACCGTCCTGCTGCTGGGCACCAGGGCCGCCGCCCGGTTGCGCTGGGCGCTGGTGCTGCCACTGGTGGCGGTGGTCGCGTCCGCACCGGCGCTGCGACACGTCGGCGTATCGGCGGTGATGAACGGCGCGGCGTTCGTCAGCGCGCCGTTCACCGACCGGGTGGGCCCGGGCGGGCTGGCCGTACGGTACGCCGGGCAGCATCTGGTCCTCACGGAATCCGCCGTCCCGGCAGCAGCCCTGCCGGGCGCGCTCCTGAGCGTGCTGCTCGCCGGGCTGTCCTGCTTCGGCGCAACGCGTCGCCTCCTGGCCAAGGTGCTGATCGCGTCGGCCGCGGTCGTCGCCACGGCGGTCCTCGGCCTCGTCTGCGTCCTGCTGGCCGGCCGGTGGTTCGGCCCCGGCGCCTTCCGGGTGGCCACGGTGACAGTCGCGCTCGACCTGGTGCTGGCCGCCGCGATCGCGGCCTTCGCGTGGCGATGGTCGCGGGCGGTCGCGGCGCCACGAACCGGCGAGCGCCACTACGTGCCCCGGGCACGGCTCGCCGTGGCCGCGCTGACCCTGGTCGCCGCCGGCCTCGGCGGCTCCGCGCTGGTGCCGGTCACGGCACCGGTCTTCACCACAATCTTCGATCACCTCGTGCTGCGTTGATCAACACGCGGCAATCGCATCCACGAACTCTGACCTGGGGACATCGTGAAAATTCGAGCTTTGGCAACGGTCGCGTGCATCGCGGCAACTCTGCTGCTCGTCACCGCGCCGGCAAAGGCCGCGCCACCCGACGGCTTCCAGACCTCACTCGTCGTCGGGGCGGGCCTGGACGGTCCGTCCGGATTCGAGGTCGCGCCGGACGGCCGCATCTTCATTCTCGAACGCACCGGTAAGATCAAGATATTCAAGGACGGGCGGCTGCTGCCGCAGCCCTTCGCCGAGCTTCCGTCCGAGGCGACGGGCGACCGGGGACTCATCGGCATCGCGTTCGACCCGGACTTCGGCACCGCGAACCACTACGTGTACTTCTACTACACCGGCCTGGACCTGCTGAACCACCTGGTCCGGTTCGACGCGTCCACAGATGTGGGCACGGACGGGCCGTACACGATCTTCCAGACCCAGTCGCTCTCCCAACACCTGCACGTCGGCGGCAGTATCCGGTTCGGGCCGGACGGGAAGCTGTACTTCGCGGTCGGCGACAACGGCTACTCGAGCAACGCCCAGGACCTGAGCAACCCGCACGGCAAGATTCTGCGCATCAACAAGGACGGCTCGATTCCGGCCGACAACCCGTTCTCCGGGCAGGCGGGCAAGGTCGGCGCGATCTGGGCGTACGGCTTCCGCAACCCGTGGCGCTTCCAGTTCGACAGCGCGACCGGGCGGCTCTACGGCGGCGACGTGGGCGACTTCACCTGGGAGGAGGTCAACCGCATCGTCAAGGGCGGCAACTACGGCTGGCCGCTCAAGGAGGGCAAGTGCACCGCCGACTGCGCCGGGTTCGTCGACCCGATCTACACCTACAACCATGACGGCGAGAGCGCCGCGGTCACCGGCGGGCCGGTCTACCACGGCACCATGTTCCCGGCCGGCTACCGGGGCAACCTGTTCTTCGGCGACTACGCGAAGGGTTTCATCCGGCGGGCCGAGCTCGACGGCAGCGGCAACGTCACCGCCGTGCACGACTTCGACACCAACGCCGGCAGCGTCGTCGACCTGAAAGAGGCACCCGACGGATCGCTGTACTACCTCAACTACTACCCGGGCGAACTGCGCCGCATCACGTACAACACCACCACGCATCTGCCGGTCGCCAACGCCACCGCCGACGTCACCAAGGGCCTCCAGCCGCTGACGGTGCACTTCTCCAGTGCGGGCAGCAGCGATCCGGACGGCGACACGCTCGCCTACCGGTGGGACTTCGGCGACGGCACCACGAGCACGGCGGCGAACCCGGCCAAGACGTACGCGAACATCGGTGTGTACACGGCCCAGCTGACCGTCTCGGACGGGCACGACGAGGTGCCGGCCAAGCCCATCGTGGTCCAGGTCGGGGTACCGCCGAAGGTGACCGTCGCCGTGCCGGCCGACGGCGCGCTCTACCGGGCCGGCGACACCATCACATACAACGCCTTCGCCACCGACGCCGCGGGCTTCGACCTCAACGACGGCGCGATCAAGACCGAGGTGCGGCTGCACCACCACACCCACTTCCACCCGTTCGTCGGGCCCCTCACCGGCCGGGCCGGGACGTTCACCATCCCGACGACCGGTGAGGCCTCGGCCGACACCTGGTACGAGATCATCGTGACGGCCACCGACACGAACGGGCTCTCCACCTCGAAGTCGATCAACATCTACCCGCGGAAGTCACACATCACCCTGCGCACCGAGCCGGCGGGCCTGGGCACGATGCTCGACGGCGTCCCGGTGGCGACGCCGCTCACCGTCGAGGGTGTGATCGGCTTCCAGCGCGAACTGGCGGCACCGCCGACCGCCGTCGCCGCCGACGGCACCGTCTACCACTTCACCGGGTGGTCCGACGGCAAGGCGATCCGGCACACGATCGCCACGCCGGAGGCCGACGCCACCTACACCGCGACGTACGCACCCTCGCCGGCGTTCAGCGGTGCCTACTTCGCCAACAAGAACCTGTCCGGCACCCCGGTGCTCACCCGGTCGGACCCGCAGGTCAACTTCGTCTGGGGGCCGAGCGCGCCCGACCCCGCCGTGCCGGCCGACGAGTTCTCCGTCCGCTGGACGAAGACGCAGTACTTCGCGGCGGGTCGCTACCGGTTCACCACGGTCAGCGACGACGGGATGCGGCTCTTCATCGACAACAAGCGTGTCATCGACCAGTGGCGCGGCCAGTCGGGCACGGCCTACACCTACGTCGGTGACCTCGGCGCGGGCAACCACACCATCGTGCTGGAGTACTTCGACGAGGGCGGCGACGCGCTCGCGAAACTCGACTGGGACACCACCACGGACCAGCCCGCCCAGTCGTTCCTCGCCAAGTACTGGAACACTCCCGGAGCCGGTTCGGCACCGGCCATGCCGACCGGCACCCCGACCGTGAGCCGGCAGGAGCCGGAGATCGACCACGACTGGGGCGCGGGCTCCCCGGCCGCCGGCGTCACCCCGGACCATTTTGTCGCCCGCTGGACCGGGACGCTGATCTTCACACAGGGGGAGTACGACTTCACCGTTACCGCGGACGACGGCGTGCGGCTCAGCGTCGACGGCGTGCGGGTCATCGACAAGTGGATCGACCAGGGCCCGACGAGCTACACCGCGCGGGTGCTGCTGGACAGCGGACCGCACAACATCGTCATGGACTACTACGACAACGGCGGCGACGCCATGGCCCGGCTGCGCTACCTGAAGGTCGGCGACGTGCAGGACTCGTCCGCCTACACCGCCGAGTTCTGGAACACCCCGACGGCGGCCGACTCGCCGCCGATACCGACCCGCGCGCCCGACCTCGTGCGTCAGGACACCTCGGTCAACTTCGACTGGGGCGGCGGCTCGCCGGACCCGGCGATCGCGCCCGACCACTTCGTCGCGCGGTGGACCCGCACCGACATGCTGCCCGCGGGCGTCTACCGGTTCAGCGGCGCCAGCGACGACGGCATCCGGGTGTTCGTCGACAACGTGCCGGTCGTCGACAGGTGGCAGAACCAGAACGCGCCGTACAGCGTCGACAAGGTCCTGCTGAGCGGCACCCACACGATCCGGGTCGAGTACTACGAGAACGGCGGCGGAGCGCTCGTCGGGTTCGACTACGAGCGGATCGGCGACGTCGTACCGCAGGACGGGTACACGGCCGAGTACTTCACCAACATGAACCTGGCCGGCGCTCCCGCGCTGACCCGCCAGGACGACACCGTCAACTTCGACTGGGGCGACGGGTCGCCCGACCCCGCCATCCCGGCCGACGGGTTCTCGGCGCGGTGGACCAGGTCGGCGCAGCTGGTCGCGGGCTACTACGCCTTCACCGTCACCGCGGACGACGGCGTGCGGCTGTTCGTCGACGGGGTGAAGGTGCTCGACAAGTGGGTGGACCAGGGGCCGACCCGGTATTCGGTGACCCGTGCGCTCGCCGAAGGGACGCACACGATCGTGCTGGAGTACTACGAGCACGGCGCCGGCGCCGTCGCGCGGATGGACGTCGTCAAGACCGACCAGCCGCCGCCACAAGCGGTCCCGTACGTCGCCGAGTACTTCACCAACCCGACGCTCACCGGGCCGGCCGTGCTCACCCGCAACGAGGACGAGATCGACGCCGACTGGGGTGCGGGGTCGCCGGATCCCTCGGTGCCGGCCGACGGCTTCTCGGCGCGGTGGACCAGGACCGTGCAGCTGGACGCCGGCACGTACAGGTTCAGCGCGACCGGCGACGACGGCATCCGGGTCAAGCTCGACGGCAACGTCGTCATCGACGGCTGGAGCGACCACGCGCCGACCACCTACACCGCCGACGTTCCGATCGCCGCCGGCCAGCACACGGTCGTCGTGGAGTACTACGAGAGCGGCGGCGGCGCCGCGGCCCGCTTCAGTCTCACCGGAGGACAACCGTGACCGCCCTCCCCGACGAGATGGAACCCGGCACCGACCTCAACCTTGCCCGGAGCATTCACGGGCTGCGTGAGCTGTGGCCGGACCAGTCCGCGCACATCGTGCTGACCCGGTGGCAGCGGGCGGCCCTCGTCATCGCCATGCTGGCGCTGGCGGCGGCGCTGCTGCAATGGACGATCGGGACGCTGCAGATCCTCATCGCCGGCATCACGGTGCTCTACGCCGGGGCGATCACCTTCCGGATCGCCCTGGTCTGGGCCGCCAGCCGGCGTGAGCACCGGGTGACGGTGACCGACGAGGAGGCGCGGGCCGTCGGCGACGACGACCTGCCGGTCTACACCGTTCTCGTCCCGGCCTACCGTGAGCCGCAGGTCATCGGGCTCCTCATGGACCACCTCGCGGCGCTGGAGTATCCGGCGGCGAAGCTCGACGTGCAACTGCTGCTCGAGGCCGACGACCAGGAGACCATCGCGGCCGCCCGGGCCGTGCTGCCCGGCCCGCACGTGAAACTCGTGATCGTGCCGCCGGCACACCCGCGGACCAAGCCGAAGGCCTGCAACTACGGCCTCCAGCTCGCCCGAGGCGAGCTGGTGACGATCTACGACGCCGAGGACCGGCCCGATCCGCTGCAGCTGCGCCGTGCCGCGGTCGCGTTCGACCGCCTCGGCCCCACCTACGTGTGCCTGCAGGCCGAGCTGGGGTACTTCAACACCGACCAGAACCGCATCACGCGGTGGTTCACGCTCGACTACGCGACCTGGTTCCGCTCGCTGCTGCCCGGTCTCGTCGCGCTCGGCATGCCCATCCCGCTCGGCGGCACCAGTAACCACCTGCGCATGGCGATCCTGCGCAGGCTGGGCGCCTGGGATCCCTTCAACGTCACCGAGGACGCCGACCTCGGCATCCGGCTGGCGCGGCTGGGCTACCGGGTGGGCGTGCTCGACTCGGTGACCCTCGAGGAGGCCAACTCCGACTTCATCAACTGGGTCAAGCAACGCAGCCGGTGGTACAAGGGGTATCTGCTGACCTGGCTCATCCACATGCGCGCGCCGATGCGGTCGACACGGCAGCTGACCTGGCGCGGTCTGTTGTGCCTCAACCTGTTCGTCGCCGGCACGCCGCTCACCGCGTTGCTCAACACCGTGTTCTGGGCGATGACGGCGCTGTGGTTCGTGGCCCGTCCGGCCACCGTGCAGACACTGTTCGACACGCCGTTCTACTACGTCGGCCTCGTCTGCCTGGTCTTCGGCAACGCCGTGGTGGTCTACCTCAACGTCCTGGCGGTCCACCAGATGGGCCGCCCGGACCTCCTCATGACCGCGCTGCTCTCGCCGGTGTACTGGGTGATGGCGAGCATCGCCGGGGCGAAGGCCGCCCTGCAGCTGTGCTTCAACCCGTCGTACTGGGAGAAGACGACACACGGGCTGCACCTGCCGGCGGCCCGTCAACCCGCGGAGCAGGCCCATGCCGACTGAGACCGCGCGCGTGCGGGTCCGGTTCACCGAGGGCCGGATCGTCTTCTTCGCGGCGCTGCTGTGCTACCTCGTTGTCGCCTGGTGGTTCTGGCACCGTCAGCTGATTCCCGGCGACTCGGCCAGCCGGGTCGCCAACGCCTACTACGTCCTGTTCAGCCGCGATCCGCACCTGGCCGCGGTCGGGTTCGTGTGGAACCCGCTGCCGTCCCTGCTGTTGCTGCCGGTGCTGCCGTTCAAGGCCGTCGTGCCGGCGCTGACCGCCGGCGGGTTGCTCGCCGCGCTGTCGTCGGCGCTGTTCATGGCCGGCACCGTCGTAGCCGGCAACGACACGTTCCGCCGGCTGGGCGTCTCCCGGCCGTCCCGTATCGTGCTCACCGTCCTGCTGGCGGCGCATCCGATGACCATGATCTACGCGGGCAACGGCATGAGCGAGGCCTGCTTCATGTTCTTCCTCGTCCTGTCGGCGCGTGCCCTGCTGCGCTGGCTCGCCGACGGGCGGTCGCAGTCCCTCGTCCCGCTCGGCCTGAGCCTCGGGCTCGCGTACGGCGCCCGCTACGAGGCACTCGCCCCGGGGCTCGCCGTGCCGGTCGTTGTCGGCGCGGTGAGCTGGTGGCGCGGCCGTGGCCGGGCGCGGTGGCGATATGCGACCGCGCAGGCCGACACCGTCCTGGTGGCCATGCCGGTCGTCCTGTCCGTGGCGGGATGGGCGATCGCCAGCAAGATCATCGTAGGCCAGTGGTTCGCGACGTTCTCGTCCTCGTACGGCAACGCGGCCCAGGTCGCGGCCAACGCGCGCGGGATCCACGCCGTCACCGGCGAGGCGTTCGGCGACCGGGTGGTGTACGCCCTCAACCAGCTGCTCGGGCTCCAGCCGGTGCTGCCGCTCCTGCTGGTCCTGACCGCGGTGGTCGCCCTGCGGCGGCGCGACCTGCGGATGCTCGCGCCCACCACCGTCTTCGGTGCGGTGCTCGCCTTCGGCAACGCCGCGTTCCTGACCGGAAACTCGTTCGGCTGGCTGCGGTTCCAGATCGCGGCGGTTCCGCTGACGGTCCTGCTCACCGCGATCCTGCTGGCCGGGCCGGCGCACCGTCCCGCGGCGGTGGGCGTCGCACCGGCCGACCGTGGCAGGCGCTCCCGGCTCACCCTGGCACCGCTGGCCGGCCTGCTCGTCGGGGCGCTGCGGGCGGCGCAACGCGGCAACGGGGTGCTCACGGCGAGCACCCGCGGCGGTGGGGTGCTCGCCGCGACCGCTGCCGAATCCGGGCCGGGATGGCGCGGCGGGCGCCGCCCGCGGCGGGTCACGGCCGTGGCCGCGCTGCTCGCCGCCGCGCTCGCGATGCCGGCGGCGACCGCCACCCTGCGCGTCCCGAGGCTCGCGCGCGAGGAATCGGAGTGGCTCACCGCCGCCGGCGCCGCCCGTACCGCCGGCCTGGCCCGGCTGCACGCACGTGTCGCTCGGGACCTCGACGCCATGGACCTGCCCGAAGGGTCGGTGATCACCGACTCCGCCTACGCGTTCGCGGTCATCCTGGCCAGCCGGAACCCGCGGCAGTTTGTCATCACCTCGGACCGCGACTTCGCGGACGCCCTTGCCGACCTGCGCGGCAACCGGGTGCGGTACCTGCTGCTCTCCGCGAGCGGCGCCGCGGACGCCGTCCGAACCGCCCACCACACCGGCGCCGGCACGGCGGTGACGCGCACGTGGGCCGACCAGTGGGGCGTGGTGCTCTGGACGCTGGTCCCGGTCACCGATGTCCCCTGAGCCGGGGGTGCCGCACCGGAAGGCTCAGGGGAGCACCGTGCGCCAGCGCAGCGGGGTCGACAGCACCATCGAGCTGGACGGCTGGCCGTAGGGGGCCAGCCTGTCGATCACGGACTCGAACTCCTCCATCGACCTCGTCGCGACCTTGAGGATGGAGCAGGCGTCGCCGGTCACCCGGTGGATCTCCAGCACCTCGGGCCAGTCGAGCACCTTGGGGTCGCGGAGCACGCAGTGCGGGCCGTAGCACGACATCCTGATCATGGCGACCACGTGCCGGCCGGCCTTGGCCAGGTCGACGTGCGCGTGGTAGCCGGTCAGGACCCCGGTGGTCTCCAGCCTGCGGACCCGCTCCGCCACGGCGGGCGGGGAGAGGTGCACCCGGCGGGACAGCTCGGAGTAGGACAGCCGGGCGTCGGCTTGCAGCTCGCGCAGGAGCGCCCAGTCCATGTCGTCCAACGGGCACCTTCCGATCGTAAGGTCGATCGCGTGAACGGCTTTCCGTTCCACAGGCGGTCAGCGTAACCGCCGTTGATCAGCTCTTCTCCGGCGGCGGGTTCCGGGACGACGATGGAGTGGTGAGCGGACCGAGACTGGATTTTCCCGATCAAGTGCCATATGAAGCATATGTCCACGCCGGCGCGCTGCACTCGCTGCAACAGCCGCTGAGCAAGGACCCGGGCGAGATGTCCTTCCTCATGGTCAGCCAGGTGATGGAGCTGTGGTTCGGGCTGTCCTGCCATGAGCTGCGCGAGGCCCAGCGGCTGCTGCGCGAGGACGACGTCTGGGGCGCCCTCGCACCGCTGCGCCGCACCAAGCTCCACCTCGAAGGGCTCGTCGCCGCCTGGAACGGGCTGCGCTGGATGACCCCGTCCGACTTCAACCGCTTCCGCGAGCTGCTCGGCGAGGCGTCGGGCTTCCAGTCGGCGATGTACCGCCACCTGGAGTTCCTGCTCGGGCTCAAGAGCGAGGCGCTGATCCGGCCGTTCAAGCGGCAGGCGGACCTCTACGACGAGCTGACCACCGCGCTGGCGGCGCCGAGCCTGTGGGACGACGTCACCGCCGTGCTCGCCCGCCGCGGCTTCGACATCCCGGCCGAGGTGCTCACCGCCGGCCATGCCGGCGAATACGTGCCGTCGCCCGCCGTCGAGCGGGCCTGGGTGGAGATCTACCGCGACGACCGGGCCGACAACCCGCTCTACGTGCTCGGCGAGGTGCTCGCCGACGTCGCCGAGGAGTTCGGCCTGTGGCGGTACAAGCACCTGACCGCCGTGCAGCGGACGATGGGCAACAAGATCGGCAGCGGCGGCTCGTCCGGCGCCGCCTGGCTGACCCGCAGCATGGGCAGGGTGGTCTTCCCGGAGCTGTGGTCCGCGCGGACGGTGATCTAGTGGTGTCCACGAAGGACATGGAGGACATGGAAGCCCGGGCCCACCGGCTCGACGCCGAGGACCCCGGCCACCGCGACCTGTTCCACGTTCCGCCCGCCGAGGGCGGCGACTACCCCGAGACCGCGTACCTCGCCGGCAACTCGCTGGGCCTGCAGCCGCGCGCCGTGCGTCACGAGCTCCTCGAGGAGCTCGACGCGTGGGCGCGCCTCGGCGTGGAGGGCCACCTGGAGGCCGACCGGCCGTGGCTGCCGTACCACGAACTGCTCCGCGAGCCGGCCGCCCGCCTGGTCGGCGCGCTGCCGGACGAGACGGTGGTGATGAACTCGCTGACCGTCAACCTGCACCTGCTGATGGTCTCGTTCTACCGCCCGGCCGGTGAACGCACGCTGATCGTCGTCGAGGACACGGCGTTTCCGTCGGACAGCTACGCCGTGCGCAGCCAGGCCGCCTTCCATGGCCTCGACCCGGACCTCACCGTCGTCCGCACCGACGACCCCCTCGCCACCATCCGCGAGCACGGGGACCGCATCGCGCTGGTGATGCTCGGCGGGGTCAACTACCTCACCGGTGAGCTGATGGACATCCCCGCGATCACCGCGGCGGGGCAGGCGGCCGGAGCGATCGTCGGATGGGACCTGGCGCACGCCGCCGGCAACGTGCCGCTGCGCCTGCACGAGTGGGGCGTCGACTTCGCCGCCTGGTGCTCGTACAAGTATCTCAACAGCGGGCCCGGGGCGGTCGCGGGCGCGTTTGTGCACGAGCGGCACACCGGCGCCGACCTGCCCCGGTTCGAGGGGTGGTGGAGCACCGAGCCGGCGACCCGGTTCGAGATGGCGCCCGTGTCCCGGCCGCCGAGGAGCGCCGACGCGTGGCAGGTGTCCAACCCGCCGATCCTCGCCATGAGCCCGGTGCGTGCCTCGCTTGAACTGTTCGACAAGGTGGGCATGACGGCCCTGCGGGAGCGCAGCGAACGGCTGACCGCGTTTCTGCAGTCGCTGCTCGATCCGACCGGCGTGGCGGTCGTGACGCCGCGCGACCCGGCGCGGCGCGGCTGCCAGCTGTCGTTGCGCGTCGGCGACGCCGGAGGACTGAGCAAGACCCTGCGGCATCGGTACGGGGTGATCGCCGACAGCCGCGAACCCGACATCCTGCGGCTGGCCCCGGTGCCGCTGTACTCGACGTATCACGACTGCTGGCGGGCAGCCGCCGCGATCGCACGCGAGGAGAAAGCATGACGGACGTCGCCGTGGTGGGTGCGGGTCTCACCGGCAGCCTGCTCGCCTGTTTCCTGGCCCGGCGCGGGCACACCGTGACGGTCTACGAGCGCCGTCCCGACCCCCGCACCGGCGGGGCCGAGCGGGGCCGGTCGATCAACCTGGCGCTGTCCGAGCGGGGTCTCGACGCCCTGCGCCGGCTCGGCCTGGCCGACCGGGTGCTCGTCGACGCGCTGCCCATGCGCGGCCGGATGATCCACCCGGTGGCCGGCGACCTGGACTTCCAGCAGTACAGCCTCGACGGGCAGCGGGCGATCAACTCGATCAGCCGGGGAGCGCTCAACAACGCGCTGCTCGACGCGGCCGCCGCCACCGCCGGGGTGAAGGTCCTCTTCGAGCACCGGCTGACCGGGCTCGACCCGCTGGTCTTCGCGACGCCCTCCGGCGAGGTGAAGGCGACCGCCGAGGTGGTCATCGGCGCCGACGGCGCGGGCAGCGCGGTGCGCGGGCAGCTGCTCGGCATGGGGCTGCTCGACGAGTCGGTCGACTTCCTCGACTACGGCTACAAGGAGCTGACGATCGCGCCGGGCCCGGACGGCGACTTCGCCATGGACCCCGGTGCCCTGCACATCTGGCCGCGCGGCACGTCGATGATGATCGCGCTGCCCAACCCCGACAAGACGTTCACCTGTACGCTCTTCTGGCCCAACGGCGGCACGTCGAGCTTCGCGTCGCTGGGCAGCCCGGCCGCGATCGAGCGGCACTTCGCGACGGTCTATCCGGACGTCGTGCCACTCATGCCCGACCTCGTCGACGACTACCGGCTCAACCCGGTCGGCCTGCTCGGCACGGTCCACTGCGGACCATGGCAGGCGGTCACGCCGGGCGGGCCGGTCGGGCTGATCGGCGACGCGGCGCACGCGATCGTCCCGTTCTACGGGCAGGGCGCCAACTGCGGCTTCGAGGACTGCGTCGTGCTCGACCGGGTGCTCGACGAGGCCGGCGACGACTTCGCCGAGGCGCTGCCGCTCTTCGAGGCGCGCCGCCGCGACGACGTCGAGGCGATCGCGGCCATGGCCCTGGCCAACTTCGTGGAGATGCGGGACAAGGTGGCCTCGCCGGTGTTCCAGCTCGGCAAGAGGATCGAGCACGCGCTGGAGCGGGCACTGCCCGGCCGGTACGTCTCCCGCTACGAACTCGTGTCGTTCAGCACCACGCCCTACGCGCAGGTCCGTGACCGGGTGCGGCGCCAGCACCAGGTGCTCGGGGCCGTCGGGCTCCTCGCCCTCGGCGCGATCGGGGCCGCGATCGTGAGGTGGCGGCGATGACGCTCCAGCACTTCATCGGCGGGCGGTTCGTCGCCACCGCCTCGACGTTTCCGAAGCTGAGCCCGGTCACCGGCGACCTGGTGACCGACGTGTGCGAGGCCGATGCGTCCACGGTGGACGCGGCGGTGGCGGCGGCGCGGGCAGCCGTGCGCGGCCCGTGGGGGCGCACGAGCGAGCAGGAGCGTGCCGCGGTGCTCCGCCGGATCGCCGACGAGCTGGAGCGGCGCTTCGACGACCTGGTGGCCGCCGAGGTCGCCGACACCGGCAAGCCGGTCGGCCAGGCCCGCACGCTCGACATCCCGCGCGGGGCGGCCAACTTCCGCGCGTTCGCCGACATCGTCGCCGCGACGCCGACGGAGTCGTTCACCACGGTCACCGCGGCCGGTGGGCGCGCCCTCAACTACGCGGTGCGCAAACCGGTCGGCGTCGTCGCGATCGTCGTGCCGTGGAACCTGCCGCTGCTCCTGCTGACCTGGAAGGTGGCGCCGGCGCTCGCGTGCGGCAACGCGGTCGTGGTGAAGCCGTCGGAGGAGACGCCGTCCTCGGCGACGCTGCTCGCCGAGGTGATGGCCGCGGCCGGGGTGCCGGACGGGGTCTTCAACCTCGTGCACGGCTTCGGCCCCGGCTCGGCGGGGGAGTTCCTGACCCGCCACCCGGGCGTCGACGCCATCACGTTCACGGGCGAGTCGGCGACCGGCTCGGCGATCATGCGGGCCGCCGCCGACGGGGTGAAGGCGGTCTCGTTCGAGCTCGGCGGCAAGAACGCCGGGCTGGTCTTCGCCGACAGCGACCTCGACGCGGCCGTCGCCGGGTCGGTCCGCTCCAGCTTCACCAACGGCGGCCAGGTGTGCCTGTGCACCGAGCGGCTCTACGTGCAGCGGCCGGTCTTCGACGAGTTCGTCACCCGGCTCGGCAAGGCGGCGTCCGAGCTGGCCTGGGGATGGCCGCAGGACGCCGGCACCGGCACGATGCCGCTGATCTCGAAGCAGCACCGCGAGAAGGTGCTCGGCTACTACGACCTCGCCCGCGCCGAGGGCGCCACGGTGGTGACCGGGGGCGGGACGCCGACGTTCGACGACGCCCGCGACGGCGGCGCCTACGTCCAGCCGACCGTGCTCGTCGGGTTGCCGGCCGATGCCCGTACCAACCGTGAGGAGATCTTCGGACCGGTCTGCCACGTCGCGCCGTTCGACACCGAGGAGGAGGCGTTCGCACTGGCCAACGACAGCGACTACGGCCTCGCCGCCACGGTGTGGACCCGCGACGTCGGCCGGGCGCACCGGGCCGGCCTCACCCTCGACGCCGGGCTGGTCTGGGTCAACACCTGGTTCCTGCGCGACCTGCGGTCACCGTTCGGCGGGGTCAAGGCCTCGGGCGTCGGCCGCGAGGGCGGCGTGCACTCGCTCGCGTTCTATTCCGAGCTCACCAACGTCTGTGTGGACTTGACATGACCGACATCCAGAAAGCGGCGGAGGCGTTGCTCTCCGCCTACGACACGGGCACGCCGATCGCGCCGCTGCGCGGGACGGTGCTGCCGGAGGGGGACGTCGCGACGGCGTACGCCGTGCAGCGGGCCCAGGCCGAGCGGTGGGAGGCGGCCGGGAGGCGGCAGGTCGGCGCGAAGATCGGCCTGACCTCCCCGGCGGTCCAGGGCATGTTCGGCGTCTTCCAGCCCGACTTCGGTGTCCTCTACGCCGACATGGCCGTGCCCGACGGTGCCCCGATCCCGCTCGGCCGGCTGCTCCAGCCACGGGTCGAGGTCGAGGTCGCGTTCGTGCTCGGCCGTGACCTGCCCCACGAGCAGGTCACCGTCGTCGACGTCATCCGCGCCACCGACCACCTGCTCCCGGCGATCGAGGTCGTCGACTCGCGGATCGCCGGCTGGGACATCTCCATCGTGGACACGGTGGCGGACAACGCGTCCAGCGGCCTGTTCGTGCTCGGCACCGAGCCGCGCCGCCTGGCGGACGTCGACCTGCGGCTGTGCGGCGCGGTCCTGGAGCACCAGGGCGAGCCGGTGTCGGTCGGCGCGGGCGCGGCCTGCCTCGGCAACCCGGTGCACGCGGTCGCCTGGCTGGCGACCACGCTCGCCGCCGCCGGCCGCCCGTTGCGCGCCGGTGACCTGGTGCTGTCCGGTGCGCTCGGCCCGATGGTCCCGGTGCCGGTGACGGCCGCGGGACCCGTGTACGAGGCGCGGATCTCCGGGCTCGGATCCGTCCGCGCCGTTTTTGAAGGGAAAGCTTCGTGACCGTGGGAGTGGCGGTCATCGGGTCGGGCAACATCGGCACCGACCTGATGATCAAGGTGTTGCGGCTGTCCGAGTCGCTCGACATGGTCGCGCTGGCCGGCATCGACCCGGACTCCGACGGGCTCGCCCGGGCGCGGCGGCTCGGGGTCACCACGACAGCCGAAGGCGTCGACGGACTGGTCGCGCTGCCGGAGTTCGCCGACGTGCGGATCGTCTTCGACGCGACGAGCGCCGGGGCGCACCGGCACAACAACGAGGTCCTGCAGGCGCACGGCCGCCGGGTCGTCGACCTCACGCCGGCCGCGATCGGGCCGTACGTCGTCCCGCCGGTCAACCTCGACGAGCACCTGGGCGCGCCGAACGTCAACCTCGTGACGTGCGGCGGGCAGGCGACGGTGCCGATCGTCGCGGCGGTCGGGGCGGTGAGCCCGGTCGCCTACGCCGAGATCGTCGCCTCCATCGCCTCGCGGTCGGCCGGCCCGGGCACCCGGGCGAACATCGACGAGTTCACCGTCACGACCGCCCGAGCGCTGGAGGTCGTCGGCGGGGCGGCCCGGGGCAAGGCGATCATCGTGCTGAACCCGGCCGAGCCGCCGCTGCTGATGCGCGACACGGTCTACTGCGTGTGCCCGGACCGCGACGCCGACCGTATCGCCATCGCGGCATCCGTCGAGGCGATGGTCAAGACGGTCAGCGGCTACGTGCCCGGCTACCGCCTGAAGCAGGAGGTCCAGTTCTCGGCCGACCCGCAGGGGCTGCTCGTCACCGTGTTCCTCGAGGTGTCGGGCGCCGGCCACTACCTGCCGGCCTACGCCGGGAACCTCGACATCATGACCTCGGCCGCGCTCCAGGTGGCGGAAAGGATGGCAGCATGAGCCTGTACATCCAGGACGTGACCCTGCGCGACGGCATGCACGCCATCGCGCACCAGTACACGGTCGACCAGGTGCGCACCATCACCGCCGCCCTCGACGCGGCCGGGGTCGACGCCATCGAGGTCGCGCACGGCGACGGCCTCGCCGGTTCGAGTGTCAACTACGGCCGGGGCGCCGCGACCGACGCCGAGTGGATCGCCGCGGCCGCCGAGGCGATCACCAACGCGAAGCTCACGACGCTGCTGCTGCCCGGCATCGGCACCATCGCCGACCTCCGGACCGCCCGCGACCTCGGGGTCACCAGCGTGCGGATCGCCACCCACTGCACGGAGGCCGACATCGCCGCCCAGCACATCGGCTGGGCGCGGGAGAACGGCATGGACGTCTCCGGCTTCCTCATGATGTCGCACATGAACCCGCCGGCCGCGCTCGCCCAGCAGGCCAAGCTGATGGAGTCGTACGGGGCGCACTGCGTCTACGTCACCGACTCCGGCGGCCGGCTGCTCATGAACGACGTCGCGGAGCGGGTCGACGCCTACCGTCAGGTGCTCGACCCGGGCACCCAGATCGGTATCCACGCCCACCACAACCTGTCGTTCGGGGTCGCCAACAGCGTCGTCGCCGTCGAGCACGGCACCACGCGGGTCGACGCCTCCCTCGCCGGGCAGGGCGCCGGCGCCGGGAACGCCCCGCTCGAGGTGTTCGTGGCGGTCGCCGACCTGATGGGCTGGGAGCACGGCTGTGACACCTTCGCGCTGATGGACGCCGCCGAGGACCTGGTGCGGCCGTTGCAGGACCGGCCGGTGCGGGTCGACCGGGAGACGCTCTCGCTGGGCTACGCCGGGGTCTACTCCAGCTTCCTGCGGCACGCCGAGCGCGCGTCGGAGCGCTTCGGCGTCGACGTGCGCGACATCCTCGTGGAGCTGGGCCGGCGCCGGATGGTCGGCGGCCAGGAGGACATGATCGTCGATGTCGCCCTCGATCTCGTGAAGGAACGCGCATGACCCTGGCTGAGCAACTCGATCAGGCCGAACGGACCCGCACGGCGATCCCGCAGGTGGTCTCGCGGAGCGGTGCCGACGCCGACGCGGCGTACCGCATCCAGGAGGCCCTGGTGGCCCGGCGGGTGAGCCGCGGCGAGCGGCTCGTCGGCCTCAAGCTGGGCCTGACCAGCCGGGCCAAGATGGCGCAGGTCGGCGTTGACCAGGTGATCTGGGGCCGGCTCACCGACGCGATGCGGATCGACGACGGCGGCACGGTCGACACCGGCCGGTACATCCACCCGCGGGTCGAGCCCGAGGTGGCGTTCCGTCTCGACGCGACCGGCGCGGCGACCGCGGTCGCGCCCGCGCTGGAGGTGATCGACTCCCGTTACGCCGACTTCAAGTTCACGCTGCCCGACGTGATCGCCGACAACACCTCGGCGGCCGGCTTCGTGATCGGCGCGTGGCAGCCGCTGCCGCCCGGCGTGGACAACCTGGGTGTGCTGCTGGAGGTCGACGGGCGGGTGGTCCAGATCGGGTCCACGGCCGCCATCCTGGGCGACCCCCGCCGGGCCGTCACGGCCGCGGCCACCCTGGCCGCTTCGGCCGGGGTGCCGGTCGAGGACGGCTGGGTGCTGCTCGCCGGCGCCGCGACGGCGGCGGTGCCGCTGACGCCCGGGGCGCACGTGCGCGCGGTCGTCGAGGGCCTGGGCACCGCGGCGCTGCGGGCGGCGTCATGATCGTCGAGGGCGCGGCCCGGCCGCGCGGCCGGTTCCCGCACGTGAAGGTCGCCGGCGGGTTCGCCTTTGTGTCCGGTACGTCGTCGCGCCGGCCCGACAACACCATCGCCGGTGCGTCCGTCGACGCGCTCGGCACGACGAACCTCGACATCCGCGAGCAGACCCGCGCGGTGCTGCGGAACATCAGCGACATCCTCGCCGCCGTCGGCGCGTCGCTGGGCGACCTGGTGCAGGTGACGACGTACCTGGTCAACATGAACGACTTCGGCGGCTACAACGAGGTCTACGCCGAGTTCTTCGACGAGACCGGGCCGGCCCGCACGACCGTCGCCGTGCATCAGCTGCCGCACCCGCACCTACTGATCGAGATCCAGGCCGTCGCGCTGATCCCCCATGGAGGTGGAGATGACTGACATGTCGCCGGTGAGCTTCCCCGACTGGCTCGCCGAGAACCAGCACCTGCTCAAGCCGCCCGTCGGCAACAAGCAGCTGTTCCCGACCGGGTCGGACTTCATCGTGATGGTCGTCGGCGGGCCGAACCAGCGCACCGACTTTCACGTCGACCCGTACGAGGAGTTCTTCTACCAGATCAAGGGCAACATGCACCTCAACGTCATCACGCCCGACGGCCCCGACACGGTGCACATCAAGGAGGGCGGGATGTGGCTGCTGCCCGGCGACATGCCCCACTCGCCGCAGCGTGAGGCGGGCTCGATCGGCATCGTGGTCGAGCGGGTGCGCGAGGAAGGGACGCTGGAGAAGTTCCAGTGGTACTGCCCGTCGTGCGGCAACAAGCTGCACGAGGTGGAGCTGCAGGTGCGTGACATCGTGGTGGACCTGCCCCCGGTGTTCCAGGCGTTCTACGACGACGAGAAGGCGCGTACCTGCACCGAGTGCGGCACCGTGCACCCGGGCAAAGAATGAGGATCGACGTCCATACCCATCTGGTGCCGTACGGCTGGCCGGATCTCGCGGCCGAGTGCGGCGGCACCGGATGGCCGTGGCTGCGCATCGACTCCGAACGCGAGGCCATGATCATGGTCGGCTCGACGGAGTTCCGGCCGATCGGTCCGGCCTGCTGGGACGCGCCGACCCGGCTCGCGGACATGACCGCCGACGGCGTGGACCTTCAGGTGATCTCCCCGACGCCGGTGTTCTTCTCGTACGACCGCCCGGCCGACCAGGCGGTCAAGGTTGCCCGGATCTTCAACGACCTCACGCTGAAGCTGGCCGCCGAGGGCGAGGACCGGTTTGTGCCGTTCTGCCAGGTGCCGCTCCAGGACCCGGACGCGGCGTGCGCCGAGCTTGACCGCTGCCTGGCCAACGGCCACGTCGGCGTCGAGATCGGGAACCACGTCGGCGACCGCGACCTCGACGATCCGGGTATCGTGTCGTTCCTCCAGCACTGCGCGTCGGTCGGCGCGCCGGTCTTCGTGCACCCCTGGGACATGCCGGCCGGCCCGCGACTGGACCGCTGGATGGCCCGCTGGCTGACCGGCATGCCGGCGGAGACCCACCTGTCGGTACTGGCGATGATCCTCGGCGGCGTGTTCGACGCGGTACCGCCGAGCCTGCGGATCTGCTTCGCCCATGGCGGCGGCAGCTTCGCGTTCTGGCTCGGCCGGGCCGAGAACGCCTGGCGCCGGCGCGGGGACGTGGTCCGGGGCCGGTCCGAGCATCCGCCGTCGCACTACGTCGACCGCTTCTCGGTCGACTCGGTCGTGTTCGACCCGGCCGCCCTGCGGCTGCTGGTCGACACCCTCGGCGAGGACCGGGTGATGGTCGGTAGCGACTATCCGTACCCGCTGGGCGAGCGCCCGGTCGGCGCGGTGGTCGACACGGCGGACTTCCTGACCGACGCCCAGCGCGCGAAGCTGCTGGGCGCCAACGCCGTGCGTTTCCTGGGCCGCTGACCGCCACGTCCGTCCCACCGGCAACACCCACACCACACGAAGCTGCGCGACGGACGTCGCGCAGCTTCGTGTTTCGTGCTTGTGAAACAACGTGAACAAATCTGATCTCCGGCATCCGCCACACGTCTCGATACGGCCGCAGTGAGCTGTAACTTTGCTGTTCATACGGAGTCACATCTTGTTCACTGAACTCGTGCCTGATAGAACATCGGGAGGTCGGGCCAACAGAGGAGTGAACATGGCAGACTCTCCCCGTCTTTCCCGCCGCTCCGTGTTCCAGCTCGGCGGCGTGGGCGCGCTCCTGCTCGCCACCGGCGCTTGCGCGAGCGGCAGCAAGGACAGCACTTCTTCGTCCGCCTCCGGCGGCGCCAAGTCTTCAACGCTCAAGATCGCGGTATCGAGCTACATCAGCAGCTGGGACCAGGACTTCGTCGGCTTCGACCTGACCGCCCTCATGCTGTACAAGAACGTCTTCCCGTACATGATCGACTACGGCGTGAAGACGGTCGGCGGCAGCAGGATCCTCGACACCGAGACCATCATGCCGACCTTCGCCGAGTCGTTCGAGCCGGACGCGGCGCAGAAGGTCTGGACGCTCAAGCTCCGCAAGGGCGTCAAGTTCGCCAGCGGCAACGAGATGAAGGCCGCCGACGTGAAGTGGTCGAAGGACCGGGCGTTCGCCGCACAGGCCAACGTCGCCGGCATCTACCGCACGATCGGCCTCACCAAGCCGGAGCAGGTCGTGGTGGTCGACGACTACACGGTCGAGTTCCACCAGGAGTTCCCGAGCGCGCTGACCCGGCAGATCCAGGCCATCTCGCTCTACGTCTTCGACTCGGTGGAGGCGAAGAAGCACGCCACCGACGCCGACCCGTGGGCCAAGGAGTGGTTCGCCAAGAACCCGCCCACCGGCGGCTACTTCAACGTCACCAAGGCCACGCAGGGCCAGGAGATCGAGCTGACCGCCAACGACGGTTACCCCGGCCCGGAACCGGCCAAGACGAAGACCATCCGCATCTCGGTCGTGCCGGCGGCCGCCAACCAGCGGCTCCAGCTGCAGGCCGGCGACATCGACATCGCGCTGGGCGCGAGCCCGCGCGACATCAAGGACCTGAAGAGCGCCGCCGGGGTCGAGGTGCTGTCGTCGGCCAGCAACAAGCAGGTCGCCATCCAGATGTCGACGACCACCGCGCCGTTCGACGACGTCAACGTGCGCAAGGCACTGGCCTACGCGACGCCGTACGAGCAGATCATCCGCAACGTCTACGGCGGCGACGCCCGTCCGGCGAAGAGCGTCGTGCCGCTCGACATGCCCGGGTACTCCGAGAAGGGCTACCCGTACACGTACGACATCGACAAGGCCAAGGCGGCGCTCGCCGCGGCGGGCAAGACCTCGATCAGCTCGGAGCTGGTCTTCGAGACCGACAACGAGGAGCAGCAGCAGCTCGCCGTGCTGGTGCAGAGCGAGGCGCGCAAGGCCGGCATCGAGCTCAAGCTGACCCCGCTCGACCCGGCGACACTCGCCGACCGGCGGGGCAAGAAGAACATCCCGCTGCAGATCACCTCGGGCCAGCTCTGGGTCAACGATGTCGAGTACATGCTCGCGACGAGCTTCGTCAAGGGCGCCAACCTCAACTACGCCAACTACAGCAACCCGCGGATCGAGCAGATCTACCAGCAGTCGCACTCCACCGTCGACCCGGCCGCGCGCAACCAGCTCTGGGCGCAGGTGCAGGACATCATGGCCGAGGACGTGCCGTGGGTGGTGATCTGCCAGCCCAACTTCAACCTGCCGGTGCGCAAGTCGGTGAGCGGCTGGGTGCAACCGATGGACGGGCTGGCCCGCCTCCGCTTCGTGAGTGCGTCGGCATAGATGCGCATCCTCCGGTTCGTCGTCCGCCGGCTGCTCCAGCTCATTCCGGTCCTGCTCGGGGTGGTCGTCGTGACTTTCCTGCTGGTCCGGGTGCTGCCGGGTGACCCGATCCGGACCATCCTCGGGCCCAACGCGACCGCCGCCGACGAGGCGGCGGCGCGGGCCCGGTTCGGCCTCGACAAGCCGCTGTGGCAGCAGTTCCTCGACTACCTCGGGGGCCTGTTCACCGGTGACCTCGGCACGTCGATCCAGAGTGGACAGTCGGTGACCGGCGAGCTGGCGCTGCGGCTCGGCCCCACGATGGAGCTGGTCGTGCTCGCGGTGGCGATCGCCGTGGTGATCGCCACCGTCGTCGGCCTGTGGTCGGCCCGGCACGCTAACCGGGCCGGCGACCACAGCATCCGGGTGCTCGCGCTGATCGGCAACTCGATGCCGGAGTTCTGGCTCGGCCTGGTGCTGATCCTCGTCGGCTACGCCGGCCTCGGCTGGTTCCCGGCGCCCAGCGGGCGCGTCGACCCGGACACCGACCTCACCCCGATCACCGGCGCCGACGCGCTCGACGCCCTGCTGACCGGCAACATGCCCGCGCTCACCTCGGCCCTGTGGCACCTGGTGCTCCCGGTGCTCACGCTGGTCGTCGCGATCGTGGCGCCCCTGCTGCGCAGCGTCCGCGCGTCGGCCCTCGAGGTGCTGCGGTCCGAGCCCTACGCGGCCGCGGCCGCGCACGGGCTGCCCGGCAAGCTCCTGCGTCGCGGCTACCTGGTGCGGGCGGCGCTCGTCCGGCTCCCGTCGCTCGCGGCCCTCGTCTTCGGCTTCGCCATCGGGTCGACGGTGCTGATCGAGTACGTCTACTCCTGGCAGGGCTTCGGCCAGTGGGCGCTGCGTGGCCTGCTCTACCGCGACTTCCCGGTGGTGCAGGCGTCGGTGCTGGTGGTCGCGCTGTGCTACGTCGTGGTGTTCCTGATCGCCGACGTGGTCCACGCCATGCTCGACCCGAGGGTGAGGATCTGATGACCGTCATGCGCATCGGCCGCCGCCGGCGCGGCGCGCCCGCTGGTCCCGCCGCCGACCGGGACGGCCGCTTCGGCACGGTGCTCGTGGCGACCGGCGCCGGGATCCTGGCCGTCGTCGCGCTCGCCGTGCTGTTCGCCCCGCTGCTCAGCTCGTGGGGGCCGAACGAGATCGACCCGGACGGCAGCACCCTCGCCGCGCCCGGCGGCGCGCACCTGTTCGGCACCGACGTCAACGGCATGGACGTGTGGAGCCGGCTGCTCTACGCGGGCCGCGTCGACCTCGGCATCGCGGTCGCCGCCGTCGCCGCCGCGGTCGTGTTGGGCAGCATCCTCGGCGTGGTCGCCGGCTACTTCGGCGGCTGGCTCGACGACGCGCTGATGCGGCTGACCGACATCTTCCAGGCCTTCCCCACGTTCATCCTCGCGCTCGCCGTCGCGGCCCTGCTGGGCAGCGGCCCGGTCAACCTGGCCGTGGCGATCGCGCTGGTCAACGCGCCGGCCTACGCCCGCCTGGTGCGCGCCGAGGTGCGCACGGTCCGCGACCTGACGTTCGTCGACGCCGCCCGCACCTCCGGGGCGTCGACGATCGGGCTGCTGTGGCGGCACGTGCTGCCCAACAGCATCACGCCCGTGCGGGTGATCGCCCCGCTCAACTGCGGCTGGGCCATGCTCACGCTGGCCGGCCTGTCCTTCCTCGGGCTGGGCATCCCGGTGCCCGACGCGGAGTGGGGCGCCATGATCAGCCTCGGCACCGGCGACGTGGTCGCCGGCCGGTGGTGGACCTCGGTGCCGCCCGGCATCGCCCTGCTCGTCTGCGTCCTGGGCTTCAGCCTCCTCGGCGAGGGCCTGCAGGAGCGCGCGGACCGGGTCCGACGGTGAGGAGCCGCACATGAGCCTGCTTTCGATCGAAGACCTCTCCGTCGTCATCGGCGGGCGCGTCGCGGCGCTGAGCAACGTGTCGTTCACCGTCGACACCGGCGAGGTCGTCGGGCTCGTCGGGGAGAGCGGCGGCGGGAAGAGCATGGTCGGCCGCGCCGTCGTCGGCATGCTGCCGACCGGCTCGGTCGCGACCGGCCGGGTCGACTTCGACGGCGTCGACGTGCTGTCGATGTCCGCCGAGCGGCTCGCCCAGCACCGCGGCCACGGTGCCGCGCTGTGCTTCCAGAACCCGCGCGGCGCGCTCAGCCCGACCCGGACCGCGGGCCGGCAGTTGGTCGACCGGCTCACGACCCACCAGCGCATGGACGACGAGCGGGCCGACGAGACGGCACTGGAGCTGTTCGAGGCGGTGGGCATCCGCAGCGCGCGCCGCCGCCTCGGCGCCTACCCGCACGAGCTGTCGGGCGGCATGGCCCAGCGGGTGATGATCTCGCTCGCGACCGGCTGCGCGCCGCGGCTGCTCATCGCCGACGAGCCGACCACTGGCCTCGACGTCACGCTGACGACCGAGATCCTGCGCCAGTTCCGCCACGCCGCCGACAACGACGGCCGCGGTGTGCTGCTGGTCTCCCACGACATCAACGCGATCGCGGACGTCTGCGACCGCATCGTGGTCCTCTACGCCGGCACGGTCGCCGAGACCGGCCCGGCCCGGCGGGTGCTGACCGCACCGGCGCACCCCTACACCCGGGCGCTGCTGCGCTCCGTTCCGGACCTCGGCGGCCGGCCCGTGGTCGTGACGCCGGGCGCGATGCCGTTGCTGCGCGAGGCCCCGGACGCCTGCCCCTTCGCCCCGCGCTGCGCGCACGCCGAGGACGACTGCCGGGCCTCCCGACCGGCGCTGACCACGCAGGGGCGCAGCTGGACCGCGGCCTGCTTCCACCCGCTGCGCGACGGGGTCGACGCGCGGCAGGAAGCCGACGTGACGCTCCGGGTCACCACCCGGCGGCCCGGGAAGGCCCCGGCCGCCGGGCCCGTGCTCGTCGTCGACGACGCGCACGTGGTCTACAAGAGCCGGTTCGGCCGCGGCGGGCACCACGCGCTGCGCGGGGTGAGCCTCACGGTCGACGCGGGCGAGCGGGTCGGCGTCGTCGGTGAGAGCGGCTGCGGCAAGAGCACGCTCGCCCGGCTCATCGTCGGGCTCGCCAAGCCCACCGGCGGCACGGTCAAGGCCGCGCGCAGCGCCCTCGTCTTCCAGGACCCGATCGGCTCGCTCAGCCCGCGCCGGACGATCGAGGACGCGATCGGCGAGCCGCTGCGCGCGCTCGGCGTCCCCGCGGCCGAGCGGGCCCGCCGGGCCGCCGCCGTGCTCGACCGGATGAAGCTCGACCGGTCGATCCTCGGCCGCCGGCCGCACGAGCTCAGCGGCGGCCAGGCACAGCGGGTCGGCATCGCCCGCGCGCTCGTCGCCGAGCCGGACCTGATCGTCTTCGACGAGCCGACCTCGGCGCTCGACGTGACCGTGCAGGCGCAGATCCTCGCCGTCATCGACGAGGTGGCCGCCGACCGTTCGCACGGCTCCGTGTTCATCTCGCACGACCTCGCCACCGTGCGCGGCTTCGCCGACCGGGTCGTCGTGCTCTATCTCGGCCGGATCGTCGAGGAGGGGCCGGTCGGGGAGGTCTTCGCCGACCCGCGGCACCCGTACACGCGGGCGTTGCTCTCGCGCGGGGTGACGCTCGTCCGCGACCTCGAGGAGGCCGACGCGACGTCCGGGTGCGCGCTCGCCGCCCGGTGCCCGTTCGCCACCGACCGGTGCCGCGCCGAGGACCAACAGTTGCAGCAGTACGGGGAGAGCCGGGCCGCCTGCTGGCGGGTGCCGGAGATTGGGGAGTCGGTGTGAGTCTCAGGTTGGCCGTCGACATCGGCGGCACGTTCGTCGACGCGATGGAACTGGACACCCGGACCAACCGGGTGCGGTTCCGCAAGGCCTCGACGACCCCGGCCCGACCGGCCGACGGTGTGCTCGCCGCGGTCGCCGCGCTCGGCACGGACCTGTCCGACGTGGAGCTGTTCATCCACGGCACGACGCTGGGTCTCAACGCGGTGCTGGAGCGCCGCGGCGCCGCGACCGGCATCATCACCAACGAGGGCTTCCGGGACGTCTTTCTGATCGGCCGCGGCAACGTCCCGTCCGACCACATGTACGACTTCCAGTACGAGCGCCCGCCCGGCCTGGTGAAGCGCCGCCACACGGCCGGCGTGCAGGGCCGGCTCGACTACAAGGGCCGCGTGGTCGAGGACCTCGACGCCGACTCGGTGCTGGCCGCGGCCCGTGAGCTCGTCGAGGTACAGGGCGTGAGGTCGATCGCGATCTGCTTCCTCCACGCGTTCCTCGACCCGTCGCACGAGCGCGCCGCGGCGGCGCTCATCCGCGAGCGGTACCCCGACGTCAGCCTGTCGCTGTCGACCGACATCGCCCGCGAGTACCGGGAGTACGAGCGCACCAGCACGACGGTGCTGGAGGCCTACATCCGGCCGATCTTCGAGCGCTACGTCGACGAGCTGGAGCAGGGCCTCGCCGAGGGCGGCTTCGCGGGCCGCTTCCTCATCATGCGCTCCGGCGGCGGGTCGATGACCAGCGCCGCGGCCAAGCGCTCACCGACCCACACGGTCCTCAGCGGACCCGCCGGCGGCATCGTCGGCGCGGCCTACCTCGCCGACGCGCTGGGCCGCGACAGCCTCCTCACGTTCGACATCGGCGGCACCTCGCTCGACGCGTGCGTCATCGAGAACGGCAGCGCCGTCGCCGCCCACGAGGCGCAGCTGGAGCACTTCCCGCTGCTGATCCCGACGTACGACATCCGCACCATCGGCGCCGGCGGCGGCTCGATCGCCTGGCTCGACCGGGGCCTGCTCAAGGTCGGCCCGCAGAGCGCGGGCGCCGACCCCGGCCCGGTCTGCTACGGCCGCGGCGGCACCCGGCCGACCGTCACGGACGCGGCGGTCGCGCTGGGCTACGTCGACCCGGACCGCTTCCTCGGCGGCGAGATGGGCCTGCAGGCCGACGCGGCCCGCAAGGCGCTCGACGAGCAGATCGCCCAGCCGCTGGGCCTGCCGGTCGAGGCGGCGGCCGCCGGCATCTTCGACGTGCTGCTCGCGCGCACCGTCGGCGCGGTCCGCCAGATCACCGTCGAGCGCGGGCGCGACCCGCGGCAGTTCTCCCTGCTCGCCTTCGGCGGCGCGGGTCCGCTGCTGGCGCCGCTGCTCGCCCGGGAGATGGGCATCGCCGAGGTGATCGTGCCGTTCGCGCCGTCGGGGTTCTCGGCCTGGGGCATGCTCAGCGCCGACATCGAGGACAACTTCAGCCGCACCCTGATGAAGCCGCTCGACGAGGTGGAGCCGGCCGCGGTCGAGGCGACCTTCGCCGAGATCGAGGCCGAGGCGATGGAGTCGCTGACCGCGCAGGGCGTGCCGGCGTCGCTGGCGGTCCTGCAACGCCAGCTGGAGCTGCGGTATCTCGGGCAGGAGCACAGCCTCACGGTCACCGTCGGGCGCGGGCTCGACCCCGAGGCCGTGCGGGCCGCGTTCCAGGAACTGCACGAGGCGCGGTACGGCCACGCGATGGCCAACCGCCTCCAGATCCTCAACCTGCGACTGCGCGCGGTGGGCCGCACCGCGAGTCCCACGCTGGTCGAGCATCCGCCGGGCGACGGGAACCCGGACCGGGCCCTGCTCGGGCGCCGGGACGCGTTCGACTTCGGCGCCCGGGCGGTCGTGCCGTTCGCCGTCTACGACCGGGCGCTGCTCCAGCCGGGCGACGCCTTCGACGGGCCGGCGCTCGTCGACGAGGGCACGTCGACGACCGTGGTGCCGTCGGGCCAGCGGGTCTCGGTCGACGCCCGCGGCTACCTGCTGGTGCGTGCGGCATGACGACACTGGACGGCGCCACCGCCGAGGTCGTGCGCTCCTACCTGCTCGCCGCCGCCGAGGAGATGCGGGCGACGCTGATCCGCACCTCGTTCAACCCGGTCATCTACGAGGTCCACGACTTCGGGCTCTCGCTCTACGACGCGGACCTGCGGCTGGTGGCCGAGGCGACCGGCCTGACGTTTTTCCTCGGGGCCAACGACTTCTCCCTGCGCAAGGGCGTGGAGTACGTCGGCCGGGAGAACCTGCACCCCGGCGACGTCGTGCTGCTCAACTACCCGTACTGGAACGCCGCCCACGCCTACGACGCCACGCTCTTCGCGCCGGTGTTCGAGCCGGACGGGCCGCTGCTCGGGTTCCTCTGCGTGCGGGCGCACTGGATGGACCTCGGCGCCAAGGACCCCGGCTACGTGCTCGACTCCACGGACGTACACCAGGAAGGCATCCTCTTCCCGGGCACCAAGGTGGTGTCGCGCGGCGAGCCGGTCCGTGAGATCCACGAGCTGATCCGCTTCAACTCGCGCATGCCCGACGAGGTGATGGGCGACCTGCACGCCCAGATCGCCGCGCTGCGCACCGGCGAGCGGCGGCTGCTGGAGATCCTCGAGAAGTTCGGCCGGCCGACCGTCGAGGCGGCGATCGAGCGGATGATCGCCGACGGTGCAGCCCGTACCAAGGCCGCCCTGGCCGCGTTGCCGCAGGGCTCCTGGACCGCGGAGGACGTGCTCGACGACGACGGCCTCACCGACGACCCGATCCGCATGAAGGTGACCGTCACGATCGCCGACGACACGTTCACGGTCGACTTCGCCGGTTCGTCGCCGGCCGTGGCCGGGCCGGTCAACATGCCGTACGGCGCGACCGAGGCCATCTGCAAGGTCGTCCTGAAGTCGCTGACCTCCGCCGACCAGCCGTCGAACGCCGGTACCGTCGCGCCGCTCGTGGTGAAGGCCGAGCCGGGGACGCTGTTCCACGCTGTCTATCCGCAGCCGACGTTCACGCTGTGGACCGGCATCGTCGCGGTCGAGCTGATCCTCAAGGCGCTCGCGCAGGGCCTGCCCGACCGGCTGCCGGCCTCCTCGGGCGGTGACGTGCCCGGGTTCATGATGGTCGGTATCCATCCGGACACCGGCGCGCTGTTCGCGGTCTCCAACAACGAGCCCGTCGGCTGGGGCGGCACGCCGCACCACGACGGCATGAACGCCGCCACCCACGTCTCCGGCAGCACCGGGCGGATCACGCCGATCGAGGTGCTCGAGGCGCGGACCGGCATGTTCTTCGAGCGCATGGAGATCCGCACCGACTCCGGCGGCCCGGGCAGGTTCCGCGGCGGGGCGGGCCTGCGCCGGGACATCCGGTTCGTCACGCCGGGGGAGTTCCTGTCGGTCATCAAGAAGACGAAGTCCCGGCCGTGGGCGCTCGACGGCGGCTTCTCCCCGGAGGCGAACCGCGTGGTCGTCTTCCCCGGTACCGACCGGGAGCAGTCGGTCAGCACCAAGCGGACCGTCGTGGCCGTCGGGGATCGGGTCACGCTGCTCACCGCCGGCGGTGGCGGGCACGGCGACCCGCGTCTGCGCGACCCGGCCGCCGTGCGGGAGGACGTCGCCGAGGGGTACGTGTCGCCGGAGGCGGCCCGGGACGTCTACGGGGTCGACATTTCCGAGGTGACGGATGCCTGAGGTCGACGGCGCCACCGCCGAGGTCGTCCGCAGCTACCTCGTGGCCGCGGCCGAGGAGATGCGTGCCGCGCTCGTGCGTACCGCGTTCAACCCGGTCATCTACGAGGTCCACGACTTCGGCATCTCGATCTACGACGCCGACCTGCGCCTGGTCGCGGAGTCGACCGGCCTGTCCCGCTTCCTCGGGGCCAACGACTACTCGATCCGCAAGGGCGTCGAGTACGTCGGCCGGGAGACGCTGCGGCCGGGCGACGTCGTGTTGCTCAACTACCCGTACTGGAACGCCGCCCACACGTACGACGCGACGCTGTTCGCGCCCGTGTTCGCCGACGACACGCTCGTGGCCTTCCTCTGCGTCCGGGCACACTGGATGGACCTCGGCGCCAAGGATCCCGGCTACGTGCTCGACTCGACCGACGTACACCAGGAAGGGCTGCTCTTCCCGGGCACCCGCGTGTTCTCGGCCGGCGAACCGGTCCACGAGATCCACGAGCTGATCCGCTGGAACTCGCGCATGCCCGACGCGGTGCTCGGCGACCTGCACGCCCAGGTGGCGTGCCTGCGCACCGGCGAGCGGCGGGTCGCCGAGCTGTTCCGCACCTACGGCGGCGAGACGGTGACCGCGGTTGTCGAGGCCGTCATCACCGCCGCCGAGGCGTCGGCGCGGGAGGCGGTGAACGCCCTGCCGCAGGGGTCCTGGACCGCCGAGGACTGGCTCGACGACGACGGCATCACCGACGACCCGATCCTCATGCGGGTCACCGTGACGATCGCGGACGGCACGTTCACCGTCGACTTCGCCGGGTCGTCGCCGGCCGTGCCCGGCCCGGTGAACCTGCCGCTCGGCTCGACGATCGCGACCTGCCGGGTGGCGTTCAAGGCGATCACCACACCCACCGAGCAGACCAACGCCGGCCACTTCGCCCCGCTGGTCGTCCGCGCCGAGCCCGGCACGCTCTTCCACGCGGTCTACCCGGCCGCGACGTTCACCCAGTGGACCGGCACCGTCGCGCTGGAGCTGATCTACAAGGCGCTCGCCCAGGGCATGCCGGACCGGCTGCCGGCATCGACGGGCGGCGACGTGCCCGGGTACATGATGGTCGGCGTCCACCCGGACACGGGCTCGCTGTTCGCGGTGTCGAACAACGAGCCGGTCGGCTGGGGCGGCGCGCCCGGCCACGACGGCATCGGACCGGCCAACCACCTGTGCCAGACCCAGGCCAGGATCACGCCTGTCGAGGTGCTCGAGGCGAAGACCGGCATGTTCTTCGAGCGCATGGAGATCCGCACCGACTCCGGCGGCGCCGGCCGCTTCCGGGGCGGGCCGGGGCTGCGCCGGGACATCCGGTTCGTGACCCCGGGCGAGTTCCTGTCGGTCATCAAGAAGACGAAGTCCCGGCCGTGGGCGATCGACGGCGGCACGGCCCCGGAGGCGAACCGCGTCGTGGTCTTCCCCGGCACCGCGCGGGAACGCGCCGTGAGCACCAAGCGCACGACCGTCGCGGCCGGCGACCGGGTGACGGTCCTGACCGCCGGCGGCGGGGGACACGGCGACCCCGCCCTGCGCCATCCGGACGCGGTCCGCGAGGACGTGGCCGACGGCTACGTCTCCGCCGACGCCGCCCGCACGATCTACGGAGTTGACCTGTGAGCGTCGTACTGGAGAACTGCACGGTCGTCGACGGGCGGATCCAGCCGATCGAGGACGCCGCCGTCCGGGTGGTCGGCGAGCGGATCGCCGCCGTCGGCCCCCGCGAGCGGGTGCTGGCCGAGGCCGGCGGCGATGCGACCCGCATCGACCTCGGCGGCGCCTGGGTCACCCCGGGCCTGGCCAACATGCACACCCACCTGTCGCTCACCCTGCCCGGCGCGGCAGGCGACCGGCTCAAGCGGATGGGCCCGCACGAACTCGCGCTCTACATGGCTGACGGCGCCCGCCGTACCCTCCACTGCGGAGTGACGACGGTTCGGTGCGTCGCCGAGAAGGACCACGCCGACTTCGCGCTGCGCCGGTCGATCGACGCCGGCCGCACGCCCGGACCGCGGATCTTCACCGCCGGTCGGGCCCTGGTGTGCACCGGCGGCCACGGCCACGAGAGCAGCGACACCCTCGAGTGCGACGGCGTCGACGGGTTCCGGCGCGGGGTACGCCAGCAGGTCAAGGCCGGCGCCGACCTGATCAAGGTGATGATCTCCGGCGGCATCGCCGGCGAGCACGAGTCGATCGACACCCGTCAGCTGCACCCCGACGAGCTGGCGGCGGTACTGCGGACCGCGCACGACTGGGGGCGGCGGGTCACCGCCCACGCCGGCCCGGCGCCGGTCATCACCGAGGCGGTCGAGCTGGGCCTCGACTGCGTCGAGCACGGCTACGAGCTGACCGCGGAGCTGGCCGCGCTCATGGCCGAGCGCGGCACCGCCCTCGTGCCGACCCTGCTCGTCACCCGGTGCAAGGCGTTCTTCGACGAGCTGGGCGTCCCGGAGTGGATGCAGCAGCGGTCGCTGGGCGCGGGCGAGCGGCACCTCAAGAGCTACGAGCTCGCCGTCGCCGCCGGGGTGGAGGTGCTGCTGGGCAGCGACATGCCGCCGTTCTGGCAGTTCGAGGGCACCAGCGCGACCGTCCGCGAGCTGGAGCACATGTCGGCGGTCATCGGGCCGGAGCGGGCGCTCCACGCCGCCACGCTCGGGCCGGTGCGCTGGCTGCGCGCCGAGAACGACCTGGGCACGGTCGAGCCGGGGAAGTACGCCGACCTGATCGCGATGGACGACAACCCCACGGTGAACACCTCGGCGTTCCGGGGTGTGCGGTGGGTGATGAAAGGGGGCGCCGTGGTGCGCGACGACCGGGCCGGAGTACGGCCGTGACCGCGGGTGTGGAGATCGCCGCCGCGATCGACGACATGTACGCCGCGTTCCTCGCCGGCGACCGGGACCGCTTCGACGCCCACCTCGACGCCGACGTGACCACCTGGGAGACGCACCTGCCCGGTCCGCTGCGCACCCGGGCCGAGCTCGACGAGTACCGCGACCGGCGGGACGCCGCCGGCCAGCGGCCGCGGCTCGCCGAGATGGCCGCCCGCGCCAAGCGGATCGACGTGTGGGGCGACGTCGGGGTGGCCCGCTACGAGCTGCACGTCCGCGCCGACGAAACGGTGTCCGTCACCCGCGTCACCGACGTGCTGCGCCGCACCGGGGACGGCTGGCTGATCGTCCACCACCACGCCGAGCTGGTGCGCCCGTGAGGCGCCTCGTGGCGTATCGCGACGGTGAGCCGCAGGACGTGCTCACCGTCGCCGACGTGCCCGACGACCCGCCGCCCGGCCCCGGCGAGGTGGTTGTCGCGGTCGAGGCGGTCGGCCTGAACTTCCTCGATGTGATGCTATGCCGCGGTACCTATCCCGTGCGCCCGGAACCGCCGGTCACGCCCGGCGTCGAGTTCAGCGGGCGGGTGCTCACCGGCCCCGGCGCCGGCCGCGAGGTGATCGGCTGCCCGGCGCTGCCGCACGGCGCGCTCGGCGAGACCGTCACGGTCGACGCCGGCCTGCTGGTGCCGCGTCCCGCCGGGATCGACCCGGTGACCGCCGCCGCGATCCCGGTGACGTACCAGACCGCGTGGTTCTGCCTGGAACGCGCCGGAGTGTCCACAGGGGACACCGTGCTGGTGCACGCCGGTGCCGGCGGGGTCGGCGTCGCGGCCACCCAGCTCGCCGTCGCCCGCGGCGCGCGGGTGATCTGCACCGCCGGCGGCCCGGCGAAAACCGCGGTCTGCCTCGCCAACGGCGCCGACGTCGCGATCGACTACCACGCGGCCGACTTCGTCCGGGCCGTCGCCGACGCCACCGGCGGCACCGGGGCCGACGTGGTCATCGACCCGGTCGGCGGTGACGTGTTCACCCGCTCGCTCGACTGCCTCGCCTTCGAAGGGCGCATCGTCGCGGTCGGGGCCGCGGCCGGTCCGCCGCCGGCCGTCGACCCGATGAGCCTGGTCGCCCGCAACGCCACGCTCGTCGGCGTCTCGTGGGGCTCGGCGTACCCCTGGAAACGCCCCGCCGAGGTCGCCGCCGCCTACGAGGCGCTGTTCGCGCTGCACGCCGCCGGCACCGTCCGGCCGCCGGTCAACCGGGTCGAGCCGCTCGACCGGGCGCCCGCCGCGCTGGCCGACCTCGCCGCCGGCTCGAGCACCGGCAAGATCGTCGTCCAGATCGGAGCGTGAGAGATGTCCGAAGAACACGACATGGAGTTGTACGACCTGAGGGTCACCGTCGACCACATCGAGGGCCGATCGGTCTGCGGGATGGCCGTCGGCGACTCCTTCGACCTGGAACAGAGCGCCCATCTGCGGCTCCCCGACGGCAAGCACTTCTGCGTGTACGCCCTCGCGGCCGTCCTGCCCTTCCTGGCGGCCAAGCAGCGCACGCTCCCGGCCGGTGACTGGCTGGAGCGCGATACCCTGTTCTGCTGCCCCGACCCGGAGGAGCGTCTCGTGATGCGCGTCGAGCGCACGCGGCGGCGCGGGATGAACTCGGCGGAGCTCACATGAGGGTGGAGTTCGGGCTCGGCGTCCAGAGCGACAAGCGTCCCGGCGACTACGCCCGCCTCGCCCGGGTGGCCGAGTCGCACGGGTTCGACGTCCTGACCGTCTTCGGCGACCTTATGTTCCAGCCGCCGATCTTCCCGCTGCTGGAGATGGCCGGCGCCACGACGCGGGTGCGGCTCGGCGCGGCGTGCCTCAACCCGTACTCCATGGCGCCCTACGAGATCGCCGGCCAGGTCGCCGCGCTCGACCTCGCGTCGAACGGCCGCGCCTACCTGGGGCTGGCCCGCGGTACCTGGCTCGGCGCGGTCGGCATCGACCAGCCCCGGCCGGTGGCCGCGCTCGCCGAGGCCGCCGAGGTCGTGTACCACCTGCTCGGCGGCCGCACCGACGGCTTCGACGGCAAGGTGTTCCATCTCGCGGCCGGCACCGCCCTGCGGTACCCGGTGCAGCGTCCGGACCCACCGCTGCTGATCGGTGCCTGGGGTCCCCGCGGCGCGGCGCTCGCCGGCCGGATCGCCGCCGAGATCAAGGTCGGCGGCAGCGCCAACCCGGCAATGGTCGTCGTCGTCCGCGACCGCCTGCGGGCGGGCGCCGAGCCGGTCGGCCGGTCGGCCGACGACGTGCGGATCGTGCTCGGCGCGGTCACCGTGGTCGACCGCGACGGGGCCGCCGCCCGGGCGAAGGCCCGCACCGAGGTCGCGATGTACCTGGCGGTCGTCGCCGAGCTCGACCCGACCGCCGGCGTGCCCGCCGATCTGGTGAACCGCGTCGCCGAGCTCGTCGACCGGGGCGAGCACGAGGCCGCCGGCCGGCTCGTGCCCGACGACGTGCTCGACCTCTTCGCGTTCTCCGGCACGCCGGAGCAGGTCGCGGCGCAGGCGCAGAAGCTCATCGACGCCGGCGTCGGGCGGGTCGAGTTCGGCACCCCGCACGGGCTGACCGACGACGGCGGCGTCGAACTGCTCGGCTCCGCCGTGCTGCCGCTGCTGCGACGGGAGGCCCCGTGAACGTCGACGTGATCCTCGGACCCGGGCTGGTCGCCGACCCGGACCTGGTGCGTGAACTGGCCGAGGCCGAGCTCCACGGTCTCGGCGTCGAAGGTGTCGTACGGGAAGCCGGGGACCTCGCCGCCGCGCTGGCGGAGGCGACCGGTGCCGTCGTCGCGCTGCCCGGTCCCACGCCGGCCGCCCGGCGGCTGATGACGGCGGCGGGCGACCACGTCGCGCGTACCGTGTGGCTCGACCTGACCGCGACCGGGCCGCAGCCCGTCGCGGCCGGATCCGAGCACCACCAGGGCCGCGAGATCTGGGGTGTGACCTGGGCCGTCCGGCGGGCGGTGCACCGGCTGCGGCGACCGGCACGGCGGATCGCCTACGGATCCGACCCTGAGCAGTGGGGCGAGCTGCGGCTGCCCGCCGGCACCGGCCCGGCGCCCGTCGCGGTGCTGGTGCACGGCGGTTTCTGGCGGTCGGTGTGGGGTGCCGACCTGATGGACGCGATGGCCATCGACCTGGCGGACCGCGGGTTCGCCGCGTGGAATCTCGAGTACCGGCGCCCGGACCGCCACGGCTGGGCGGCCACCACGGCCGACGTCGCCGCCGGGCTCGCGTTCGCCGCCGGCGCCGGCGCCCGCCTCGACCCGGCGCGGGTGGTCGTCTTCGGCCACTCCGCGGGCGGCCAGTTGGCGGTGCGGGCGGCTGCCGACGCGCCCGGCTCGGTGGCGGTGGTCGTCGCGCAGGCGGGTGTGCTCGACCTGGCCGAGGGGGAGCGGCGCGGGATCGGCACCGGCGCGGTCGCCGCGGCCCTGCGCGGCGATCAGGCGGCGTTGGCCGCGGCGGACCCGCTGCGGCGCCTGCCGGTGGGCGTGCCGCAGGTCGTGGTGCAGGGCCGGGCCGACGGCCTGGACCTCGTCGACATGTCCCGCCGCTACGCCCGCGCGGCCGCCGCGGCCGGCGACCGGGTGGTCCACCTGGAGCTGGCCGCCGACCACTTCGACGTCATCGACCCGCGCACCCCGGCCTGGTCGGCGACCATGGCGGCGGTCGCCGAAATTCTTACGTGAGAGTGAACACGATCTTCAGAACAGGCGCGGGGTCACCACCGACACCACGGTGGTGACCCCGTCGGTGTCGTTGTAGAGCCGGTGCGGGGTGCTCGACCGCAGGTGCACGCTGTCGCCCGGGTAGAGCCGGTGCTCGATGCCGTTGACCTCGTAGAGCAGCTCGCCGGAGACCACGTAGGCGAACTCCTCGCCGGCGTGGCCGTAGGCCTCCTCGCGCCGGCCGCCGGGCGCGATGTGCACGACCATGGGCTCGAGCACCAGCTGCGGCCCGCGGTCGGAGAGCATGCGGTAGGTGGTCTGGCCGGAGACGTACTCGGTGGCGCCGTTCTGGGCGCGGGTCAACGTGAAGTGGTCGGGCGGGCTGTCGACGGGTGCCGTCGGCTGGGCCTCGTGATCCTCCTCGTGGAAGAAGTCGGCGACCGGCCGGTCGAGCGCGGCGGCCACCCCGTTGAGGGCGGTCAGGCCGATCGCCGAAATGCCCCGCTCCACCTGCGAGAGAAACCCGATCGACAAGCCGGACTGGGTGGCCAGACCCCGCAGGGTCAGCCCGCGCTCCTTGCGGAACTGCCGCATGCGGGCACCGACCAGGACCTGACCGTTGCTCTCGACGTGGTCGAGTTTTGCCGTCGTGCGCACGTCCGAACCTCCTGCCAAAACTTGTTCGATCCTATCGAACTTGTCCCGGTGGTGAAGAGGCCCCAACGGCTGATCTGCATGCCGGTCGAGCGCACAACGAGGCAGTCCGGCACCGGCGTCCCCGTGCCGTGCCCGTGGTGATCCGCGCAATACTCGTGCCGCCTACCGAAGCCTCGGCCGTAACGTACGGGACCATGGTCCAGGCACTCTCGTCGCGTGAGCGGCACATCGGCGTCACGTTGCTTCCCCTGGGCCTGGTCTTCCTCGTCGTCGGCGTCTCGACCGCGTTGGTGTACCCGTTCCTCGCGCTGTTCCTGAGCACCGAGGTCCGCGCCAGCCCGCTGCGGGTCACCGTGTTCCTGATCGTCGCGCCGCTGTCCGGTGTGCTGGTGTCCTCGGTGACCGCGCGGCTCTCCGACCGCCGGGCGATACGCCGCGGCCTGCTGATCGCCGCGGCGCTGGCCGGTTGCGCGGGCTCACTGGCCACCGCGTACGTGCGCGACTACTGGATCCTGCTCGGCCTGGCGGTGACCGCCACCGCGCTGGCCGGCGCGCTGTTCCCGCAGGCCTTCGCGTATGCCCGCGAGGTGCTGCTGCGCGACAACCCGGCCCGGGCCACCATGGGCATCAGCAGCCTGCGCACGGTCTTCTCGGTCGCCTGGGTGGCCGGGCCACCGCTGGGTGCGGCGCTGCTGCAGGCCGGCGGCTTCCAACTGGTGTACGGCATCGCGGCGGCCACGTACCTGGTGGCGGCCGCGGTCGCGATCTTCTGGCTGGAACCGCTGGACGGGCGGCCGGTCCTGCCCGAGCCCACCGCGGACCGGCCGGACCCGGCAGCGCCGCACGCCCCACGATGGAAGCTGCTCGTGCTGGCCGCCGCGTTCACCCTGCTGCAGTGCCCGCTCACCCTGGGCGCCCAGGCGCTGCCGCTGTTCACCAGCCGCGACCTGGGCGGCCAGATCAGTGACGCGGGCCTGCTGCTCGGCCTGTGCGCGGCGCTGGAGATCCCGCTCATGCTGCTGTTCGGCTGGCTGTCCACCCGGATCTCGCTGCGCCCGCTGATCCTGGCCGGGGCGGCCTTCGGGGTGACGTACTACGGCATCGCCACCGTGGCCGGCGCGGTCTGGGTCCTGCTCGTCGCGCAGGTGGTGAACGCGCTGTTCATCGCGGCGGTGACCGGGCTCGGCATCAGCTTCATGCAGGACCTGTTGCCGGCCGAGCCGGGCCGGGCCACCACGCTGTTCACCAACACGTTCCCGATCGGGGCGATGCTCGCCGGTCCGCTGTTCGGGGTGGCGCAGCAGTTCGGGTTCCGGCTGGCCTTCGGCATGAGCACGGCGCTGTGCGCGGGCGGGCTGCTGTTGCTGCTGGTCGTCCGGAACGGCCGTGCGCCACGGCCCGCCTGACCGCCTATTGCCAAGGCGACGCCGGACCGGTGTGGGCGGGCCGGCGGTGCAGGTCGGGCCGGTGGCCACCGTCTTCCGCCTCGCGTCAGCGTGAGACGGCCCGGACCCTGGGTCACCCGGTCCGCGCCTGGTAGGCCGCGCGACTGGCCTCGATGTGCGGGACGTGCTCGATGGCCCATCCGGCGAGAGCCAGCGCGGGCGGGAGGAGGCTCTTGCCGGTAGGGGTCAGCGCGTATTCCACCCGTGGCGGGACCTCCGCATGAACCGTCCGGGCCACCAGGCCGTCGCGCTCGAGGTTCCGGAGGGTCAGCGTCAGCATGCGCTGGGATATCCCCGGTATCTGCTGGTGCAGATCGGTGAAGCGCAGCGTGCGTTGATCGAGGGTCGCCACGATCAGCAGTGTCCACTTGTTGCAGATCTGATCGAGGATCGCGCGGATCGTCCGGCCCCCGTCGCCCCGAATCATGCAGGTGTGCTCGTACTCCGACATGACAACCCCTTGTGCGTCACGCACACGCGTGTGCCTTTTGTAAGCCCTCCAATAGTGACGCATCATGTGGTTACTTACGGCCGGTAACCGTCCTGGTTACCGGCATGTTCGTCCGCAAAGGGGCCGTCATGGAAGTCGGGTACTGGATCGTCGCCGCGCTGCTGGCGGTGTTCTACCTTTATGCCGGAGGCAAGAAGGTCGCCCAGAGCCAGGAGCAACTGCGGCCCATGATGGGCTGGGTCGATCAGATCCCCATGTCGCTGGTCAGGACCATCGGGCTGCTGGAGATCCTCGGCGCGGCCGGCCTGATCCTGCCACCGTTGAGCGGGATCGCGCCCTGGCTCGCCATCGCAGCGGCGATCGGCCTCGTCCTGATCCAGGTCGGTGGCATCGCGGTCCACCTGTCGCGCGGCGAGGCCCGGCTGATCGGCCTCAACATCGGCCTCCTCGCGGCCGCAGCCGCGGTCGCCTGGCTGGGCACCGTCTGGCTCTGAACCGGCGTAGGTGTTCTCGACCGGGATCGTCTTCGCCAGGCGTGACGTCTGCTGTGCGACATGGTCGGCCTGGGGGATGCCGCAGCGGCGGAGGCCGGCTCGGCTGCGTGGGCCTTGGCGGCCAGGACCCGGTCCGGGCGGCATTGCCGGCGGCGTGCCGGTGAGTGCCTGCCAGGGGGTGTGCTCGGCGGGCATGTCCCGTCGCGGTGTACCGAGCCGTGCCGGCCGGCGTCGATTGGCTGCCGCGTGTTCCGCTTCGGTGGACGACGCTGCCCGGGTGCCGTGGGCAGCAGCGGGAGCGCGTCGGTCAGGTCCTGCCGCCGGCTCGTTTGTGCGCGCTGGCTCGTCGGCCTCTCCGTCGCGTCGGCCGATCCGTGTTAACGGTCGGGACATTTCCGACATCTTGGTGCATTGACGGTCGACGATGGAATCCGATTTCATGATCGCGGAGACTTGTGGCTGCCAGGCGGCGCAAAGCCTTCGCGATCATGTCGAGTTGACCGATTGAACCTCGATACTCATCAATGTTATCCCGGTATTCGGTCACGGCGCCTGCCGACGCGGCGTTGAGGTGCCTCGTGACGACCGGCCGCTACGCTCACGGCACGGCGGGTGGATCGTGAGGCCGGTCGCCGGCACAGTTGGCCGGGTCGTGGCCCTTGAGTGCCGGCCACATCACTTACGCCGTTGAGGTTCCGGGGCCGTAGCCGGGCAGGCGGACGGCGTGCGGCCACGAGGTCTGACGGGAAGCCGGGTGGTCCCTGGATCCGCAACCATCGCTGCCGCCATTCGCGTGCCGCCTGCGCCGGCACTCCACACCGGCGCCCTCATCGGTGTGGCGCAGTTCTTCGCCGCGCAGCTGGGTGATCCCACGCTGCTCGACGCGATGCACGGGCCGCAGGAGTCCAACCCGATCGCCGCGCGGCAGGTGCGCTCGGACAGGCCCGGGAGCTGATGGGCGAGGTCCGCTACGGCGAGGCGAGGCAGTTGCTGTCGAGCACCCTCGCCGAGACGCGCGGGTTTGAAGGGCCGGCCGTGGACAGGAGTGTTGCTTCCAGCTCGGCGACGCGGCCGCGGCGCTCGATGTCGGGCAGGCTGAGCCGGCGGCCGCCCTGGCCGAACGGCACGCCGACCTGCTGATGGCGGCCGGTCAGGCGCGGCAGGCGGCGGCGTGGCGACGCCACGCCCACCTGGTGCGGTCGGGGGAGCCGCTGAACCGGGTCGTGGTGGTGGTCGACGGCGACGAGTACGAGCTCCACGACCTGCCCGGCGGCGGAGTGTTGCGGGGCGGGTTCGTCTTCCGGCGCAACCGCAACCACCGGCACGTGACCACCGCCGCGGCGGGCGGGGTGGCCAGGAACCGGATGCTCAGCGCGGCTCCGGTGTCACCGGGCCGGTCTCGTAAGCCATGATGACCGGCTGCGCCCGGTCCCGGGCGGCGAGCCTGCTCGGTCTCAGCCGTCGCGACGAGTCCCGGCCCGGACCGTGCGGAGCAGGAAGCCGCGCAGCACGAGCTCCCGGCCGCCCGTCTCCGCAGCCACGTCGATCTTCTCGACCTCCGTGCCGACCCACGCCGGCTCGGGGAAGCCCGCCCGCAGAAACGCCTCGGTCACGCCCCAGCCATGGCCCGCCTCCGGCGACACCGCCAGCACGAAGACGGTCCCGCCCGGCGCGGCGAGGCCCGGCAGGAGCGCGAGGTAGTCGTCCACCTCGCCGCCGCCGCGCCGGTGGAGGCTGTGCAGCAAGCCGGAGTCGAACACCGAGTCGAACGGCGCCGTCGGCAACGACAGGGCCGTGGCGTCCTGGACCTCGAAGCGCACCGCCAGGCCCTCGCGGGCGGCCTTGGCGCGGGCCGTGTCGATCGCCACGTGCGAGATGTCGACCGCCGTCACCTCGTAGCCGCGGCGGGCGAGGGCGAGCGCGAGATCGCCTGTGCCGCAGCCGACGTCGAGCACCTTCGGCCCCTGCACCCCGCCGTTGAGCACCGCCGCGAGTGCCGGCTGCGGACCACCGATGTCCCAGGGCGGCCCGCCCGAGCCGGCGGTGTCGCGGTAGAGCTCGTCGTAGTCGGTGTCATAGGGCCTGTCGCCGGCAATGTCGGCGTTGTGTGCGTTCACCGCAAACCTCCGGTGCGTCTGGCTCGCCGGTCGTGCAACTGGAAGCGTACCGGCGATCGCTCGCAGGACCGCTGAGCGAGGGGGAGATGCCGGTGGCGGCGCGCACGGGCGGCCGCCGAACGCCGTCGAAACCGGCCCGGAGGGGGCAGGGCGGCGGAGAAGGCCGGGAGCGGCCCGAAGGCAGCCCCCGGCCCGGGATGCCGGACGACGCGCAGCCAGCCGCTACCGCGGCCGCTCGTCCTCGGTGGGGCGCAGGACGTATCCGGTGTACTTGTAGTCCGCGCCATGCTCGTGGCGCAATGCGATCTCGATTCGACTCTGCGCGACCGCTTCGGCCATTGCCGGGTCGCTGGTGTCGGTCACGTCGAGCCGGGCCGCGAGCGGTGTGTAGTACTCGTCGAACCAGTCGGCGTCCGGCACCGCCAGCACGGCCACGACCGTGTACCCGGCCGCGTGTGCAGCCGCGGTGTTCCGCGTGGTGTCGCGCAGCGGTTCCGCCGCCCAGAATGCGCGTGCGGCCTCCGACGGGGTGCCGGTCGCCCATTCGCATTCGGTCACGACGAGGACGCCGCCGGGTGCGAGCAGCCGTTTCCAGTCACGCAGGGCGGTGTCGAAACCGATGTTGTACGCCGACCCCTCCGCCCAGATCACGTCGAAGCTTCCGTCGGGGAAGGGCAACCGCGCCATGGAGGCGTTGACGGTGTCGATCGCGTCGGCGAGGCCGCGCCGGCTCGCCGCGGCGGCCAGCTCTTCCAGGAACGGCTGGTGTGTGTCGACGGCGGTGACGTGCGCGCCGGCCTCGGCGGCGAGCAGCAGCGCTGACCGGCCCGGCCCGCAGCCCAGGTCGAGCGCGCGAGGGTGAGCCGGCAGTGGACCGGCGAGCTCCAACAGTCGGCGGGTCGTGGTGTCCGAGCCCGGCGCCTGCCGGGGCAGGCCGTGGTGCAGGGTGAAGAACGCGGTCATGAAGTCGCTCATTGCCTGGCAGATTCCTTGTCCTTGAGGGAGGTCAAGGGCTCCGCTGCGCGCCCGATGACGACGTGGCGCAGTGACGGCGTGTTGTGGCGGCGGTGACGCGAGCGTCAGCGCGGTGCGGCAGCGCGCCGTCGGTTCGGAGCCCGGAAGGTGAGGATGGTCGGTGCGCTGCGCACGAGGGCAGCGGCCTGCACGGCGGCCATCAACTCGCCTCCTTCAGGGAATCTCCCGTCCACCTCGTCCGGTGGACGACCTTCGAGCAGTCGACGGCGGACGCGCCGTCTCCCGGCAGACTGTAGCAGGCATCCCTTTAGCCTGCCGTCCAGGAACGGAGCTTGTCGGGGTTGAGGACTGCCCAGATGTGCTTGATCCGGTCGCCGGTGACGTCGAACGCCAGCACGGCCACGGTGACGCCGTGCCGCTGGGTCACCAGGCCGGGCTGGCCGTTGACCGTACGCTCCAGAATCGTCACGCCGGGTGCCGTGTCGGCCCGGCCGGCGAAGAAGCGCGCGACCTGCTCGGCGCCCTCGATCGGGCGGAGTTCGGCTCTGACGAGGCCGCCACCGTCGCCGGTCGCCGTGGCGTCGGGGTCGAGAAGGCCGATGAGAGCGTTGATGTCCTTGGCCGCCCAGGCCAGCTTGAAGTCTCGGACGATGCCGGCGTGCCGGGCTGCCGGGGTCGCTGGAGGCTGCGCCACGCGAATGCGGCGGCGGGCCGATGAGGCCAGCCGGCGGCACGCCGCCGGCGTACGGCCGACGATCTCGGCCACTTCAGGGAAGGGGTACCGGAAGACGTCGTGGAGGATGAACGCGACCCGCTCGGCCGGCGTCATCGATTCGAGCACGACGAGGAAGGCCATGTTGACCGACTCGTCGAGGGTGACCCGGTCGGCCGGGTCGGCGGTGGTGCTGTCCGGCCGCCCGCTGACCCACTCCGTGGGTTCGGGCAGCGGCTCGGGGATCCATTCGCCCACGTAGCGCTCCCGCCGGACCCGTGCCGAGCCGAGCAGGTCCAGGCAGATGCGACCGGCGACCGTCGTCAGCCAGGCGCCGGGCGACTCGATGGCGTCCTGCTGCTGCCGGGACATGGCGTACCAGCGGGCGTAGGTCTCCTGGACGACGTCCTCGGCGTCGGCCAGGGAGCCGAGGAGCCGGTACGCGAGATTCGTCAGTTGACGCCGCTCGCTCATGATCGCGCTCAGGCTCGGCTCGGATTGCCCCGCCATGTGTCACCGGCCCCCTCGGTCGCAGCTGTTCTCACCGGTTTCGACGGGACATCCCACCGAACTGTGAGGTCGCCGCGCCGTCCAGCCGCGCCGGGTCGACCCGGGCGAGGGCCGCGGACGCGTCCAGCGCCCAGCCGGATGCGTACGCCTCGGCGAAGTCCTTCTCGCCGATCGCGGCCACGGTGCGCCGGGTCAGCTCGGCGACCTGCAGGTCGGTCCGGTCGTCGGAGCCGCGCAGCCGGGCCGCCGCGCCGAGCAGGACGGCGGCGTCGCGGTGCCGGCCGGCGAGGTCGGCCAGGCCACCGGCGACGACCGCGACTATCGCCAGGATCGGCATGTCCCGGGTCTCCACGGCCGCCGCGTACGCGGTGACCAGCGCCTGCTCGGCCCGGGCCGCGTCGCCGCGGAGCAGGCACAGCGAGGCACGCACCGAGAGGATCAGGGCCGTGGTGTGGTCGCCCGTGATGCTCAGGGAGTCGTCCTCGGACAGGCGCTGCTCGGACCGCGCCAGCAGCGCCTCCGCCCGGTCCAGTTCGCCCTGCTGCACCAGGATGCCGGCCTCCAGGGCGTCGAGCAGGATCAGCATTTCGGGCGCCGCTGAGCGCTCCGCCCGCCGACGGGCGTCGGCGAGTGTCGCCTCGGCCTCGGCGACGTCGCCGCGCCGCATGTGCAGATCGGCCCAGCGAATGTCGATGAAGACCTCGTCGCCGATGCCGAGCGAGCCGAACTCGCCCGCGAGGGACCGCGCGGTGCTGAGGTCGGCGAGCGCGCCGTCGAGGTCGCCGTCGTACTGGCGCAGCATGCCGCGCAGCGGTAGCGCGGTGGCCTGCCCCCAGCGGTCGCCGATCCGGCGGAAGCCGTCCAGTGCGGCCGTCACGTGCCGGTGCACCGCGGCCAGGTCGCCCTCGTTCTCGGCCATCTGGGCACGGAAGAGATGGCCCAGCGAGGCCAGCCAGAGGTCCGGGCCGGCGAGGATCCGATCGAGCCGTGCCTGAGCCACCTCGTTGTGGCCGGCGATGAGCAGCACCACCGCGCTGAGCGCGCCCGCCGGGCCGGGAATCTCGTCGTGGCGCGCGAGGCGCCGCCCGAGGTCCGCGGATCGGGCGCGGCGCTGCTCGTACGACTCGGTGATCATGTCGCTCTCGGCACCCATCCGGCTGAGCACCAGCACGGCCTCGGCGCAGTCGACGTCGACCGGGGCGCGCTCGCCCGGCGTCGCCAACGCCTCACGCAGCCAGTACGTCGCGTCGGCGTGGCGACCGAACATCTGCCAGTACCAGCACAGGTCGAGGGCGAGACGGAGGGCCGCGGCGCCGTCGCCCGAGTCGCAGCAGTGGCGCAGGGCGGCGAGCACGTTGTCGTACTCGGCGCCCAGCACCCGCAGCGCCGTCATCTGGCCGGCTGTGCGCAGCCGAGGGTCGTATTCGGCCACCAGCGCGGCGAAGTGACGGGCGGCGAGCACGCGCACGTGATCGAGCGTGCCGACTGCAGCGAGCCGGTCGATGCCGTACTCGCGCAGTGTCTCCAGCATCCGGTAGCGCCCCGGCTCCGGCGCCAGCTGCAGCAGCGACCGGTCGACCAGGGCGGCGAGCAGGTCCGGGAGCGCGCCGGGGTGCACGGCGGTGCCGGCGCAGACCGCGGACGCGGCGTCCACGGTGATGCCGCCGGAGAGCACGGCGACCCGTTCGGCCACCACCCGCTCGTCGTCGCCGAGCAGGTCCCAGCTCCACGCGATCACCGCACGCAGCGTGCGGTGCCGGGGCACGGCCGTCCGGCTGCCGGTGGTGAGCATCCGGAACCGGTCGGAGAGCCCGGCGGCCAGCTCGGGCAGCGAGAGCGTGCGCAGCCGCGCGGCCGCCAGCTCCAGGGCGAGCGGCAGTCCGTCGAGGCCCCGGACCACCTGCACGACGTCGCCGACGGTGGACTCGTCCACGGCGAATCCGGGCCGCACCGCGGCGGCCCGTTCGCCGAAGAGGCGCACGGCGGGCGCCCGGCGAGCCGCTGCCGCGTCGGCGTCCGCCTCGGGCAGGCCGAGCGGGCCGAGCGGGACCAGCGCCTCGCCGTCGACCGCGAGTGGCTCCCGGCTGGTCGCCAGCACCCGCAGCCCTGGACAGCGCACCAGCAGGGTCGTGGTGAGCCGGGCGACCGCCTCGATGAGATGCTCGCAGTTGTCGACCACGAGCAGGCTCTGGTGCCCGGCGAGCTGGTCGGCGAGCACGTCGACGTCGCTGCCGCCCTCGGCGCGCACCCGGCCGGAGCCCTCGAACAGGGCCGACCCGCGCAGCCCGACCGTCGTGATGACGGCGGCGCCCACCTTGGCCGGCTCGGTGACCGACGCCAGGTCGATCACCCAGGTGCCGTCCGGGTGTTCGCCGAGGCGGCGCCGGGCGGCCTCGACGGCGAGCCGGGTCTTGCCCGCCCCGCCCGTGCCCAGCACGGTGACCAGACGCCCGGTGCTGAGCAGGGCGTCGATCCGGGCCAGGTCGTCCTCCCGGCCGATGAAGCTGGTCAACGGCTCGGGAAGGTTGCTGGGCGCAGCGGCGCCGGGCGCCCGCTCATCGCCCGCGGGACCGGAGCGCAACAGGCGCACGTGGCGTTCGCGCAGCGCGGAGCCCGGGTCGGCGCCGAGCCGGTCGGCGAGGTCCGTGCGGAGCCGCTCGAACACCGCGAGCGCCTCGCCCTGCCGGCCCTGCGCGGTGAGCACATCCATCAAGAGGGCGGCCGCCCGCTCGTGGAGCGGCTGCTCGGCGAGCAGCGCGGCCAGCCGGGCGGAGGCCGCATCGTGCCGGCCCACCGCCAGCTCCGCCTCGGCGAGGTCGGTGGCGGCCTCGGTGACCAGTTGCTTGAGCCGGGCCGTGACGGCCGGCGCGACCGCGGCGGCCTCGGCCGCGACCGGGCCGCGGCCCAGCGCCATGGCCTCACCCAGCAGCGTCGCGGCCCGCTCCAGGTCGCCGGCCCGCAGCCGCTGCCGGCCCTCGGCCGCCAGGCGCTCGAAGCGCAGGACGTCCACGTCGGCCGGCTCGACGCCGAGCCGGTAGCCGCCGTCGTTCTGGACCACCGCGTCGGCGGAGCCGAGCACCCGCCGCAGCCGCGAGACCAGCGACTGCAGGGCGTTCGCCGGGTCGGACGGACCGTCCTGCGGCCAGAGCGCCTCGGCCAGGACGCCGGCGTCGAGCGGGCGACCGCCGGCCAACGCGAGGCGGGTGAGCAGCGCGCGCAGCCGGGCACCGGGCACCGCCACCGGCGCGCCACCCAGCCGTACCTCGAGCGCGCCGAGCAGCGACACCCGCATGCGGTCGTCGTCGTGCTCCCTCACGCGACGATCCTCCCCCGGGAGCGTTCCGGCGCCCATACCGCCCCTGGTCGTCGTCCTGCCGGCCGCGGCTCCCGCGCGAGCCCGGCCCTCCGCCGATGCCGCCCTGGCCGGCTGCGGCGTGGTTCCGCGGTGACGAGCGCTGGAACGACTACACCGTCTACACGTCGGCGGACGGGGTGAGCTACCGCAACGTCAACGCCGGCCGCAGGTCTACGACCGGTCGGCGGAGATCGTCAGCGAGTGGCACCAGTACGACACGTCTCGCGCAGTTCCCCGACGTAGCCGGATATTCCTATAAGTAAGATAGGATATTCGACGCAACTCCCATCATTTGGGAGCCTGTCCGGGGCGGCTGGACCGCGGCCGGTCACGACGCCAGCGCGTGGCGGATCGCCTCGGTCACCAGCGGCAGCAGTTGTGGTGAGGCGGTCTCGGCGGCGCGGACGTGCAGCGGCTCGGGCGACACCGCGGGCAGGTCGTCGCGGCGTTCCAGGCCCTCCGGTGTCGGGCCGGGGTTCGCCAGCAGGGCCACGCCCAGTCCGGCCCGCACCGCGTTGAGCACGCCGGCCAGGTAGCCGGCCTCGGCCACGATCCGGTGCCGCCGCCCGGCCTCGGTGAGGGTCTGCACCGCCTTGCGCCGCACCGTGCACGGGCCGTCGATGACGACCAGCGGGATCGCGCGGGACCGTGCCGGGGGCGCCCAGCCGGGTGCGGCGTACCAGTGCAGCGGCAGCAGGCCGGCCTTGACGCTGCCGGGCCGCGCGCTGCCGAGCAGGACGGCGACGTCGACGGTGCCGTGGTCGAGGCCCTCGTGGAGGTTGGCGCCCCGGTCGAGCCGGAACCGGAGTTGTACTTCCGGCAGGGCGGCCCGGAACGCCTGGGTCACCTGGGGCAGCAGGTGCTCGGCGGCGTGCTCGGTGGCGCCGACGACCACCGTCGCCGCGTCGTCGTCGCCGAACCGGGTCACGAGCGCGTCGTGCACGGCCAGGAGCTGACGGACTTCGGCGAGCAGCAGTTCGCCGTCGGGGGTGAAGCGCATCGTGCGGCCTTTCGGCTCCAGCAGGCAGCGGCCGAGCATCGACTCCAGCTTGCGGACGTGCTGGCTGACCGTGGACTGGGACACATGCAAGGCCTCCGCGGCCCTGCGGTATCCGCCACAGTCGGCGATGGCCGTGAGCGTGCGCAGTGCGGTTATGTCTAGGTCTGTCGGCATTTCGGTCCTCCGCTGTCCGTACCGATCGCAGAACCCGATCGGAGATGATCGCGCTTCGTCGTTGGACAACGCCTCTATTCTCTATCAACCTGGTAGGTATGCTTCACTTGCTGCGTCCGCTTCTCGCCCAGTGGCGTGCCACCAACTTCGGGATGGCCGACTCCGCGCTGTGTCGCGGCCGCTGAACGACGCGAGTCTCACCGGCGCGAGGCCCGACCACCGCTGACCGATCACGGAGCGGGCAGCGCCGGCATCATCACATCCCTCACCGGACCCGGCCCTCGGGCGGGGCGGTTCGACGTGCGAATAGGAGTCCGATGTCCGCAGTGCAGAGCAGCCCGGTGGTCGCCTGGGACGAGCCCGGGTCGCTCGCCCCGCGCGGGACCCTGGTCGTCGTGCCCGGCCGGGGCGAGAACCCCGGCGTCTACCAGCGGTTCGGCGCCCGGCTGGCGTTCGACGCGTACCGGGTGCGAGCCGTGCCCGACCCGACCCGCGACCCGGACGGGGTCCGCGAAGTGATCCGCGAGCTGCTGGGCGACCCCGCCGTCGCGGGACCCCGGGTCCTGGTCGGCTCGGACGCCGGGGCCCAGTTCGCGGCCTGGCTGGTCGCGACGGGCCAGGTCGAGGTCGACGGGCTCGTGCTCGTCGGGCTCCCGGCGCCGAACTCGGCAACCGGCGCGGTGACGTGGGACGAGGAACTGGAGGCGCGCACCGCCTGCCCGACCCACCGCGGCCGGCTGGACGCCGACCCGGCCCTCGAACGCGGCGCGTTGACCCGTCCCGTGCCCCGGGACTGGTTCGCTGACGGCGATCTGTCCCGGATCGCGGTCCCTGTGCTGGGTCTGCACGGGGAGAGCGACACGGTCAGCCCGCTGCCGGCGGCGCGCGAGCGCTACCGGGCCGCTCACCGCGCGACGCTGGTGACGATCGCCGGCGGCCGGCACGACGCTCTCAACGACGCCTCGCACCGCACCGCCGCCGCGTCGGTGGTGCTCTTTCTGGAGCGGCTGCGGCTCGGCGCCGCGCTGCCCGCCATCGCCACGACCGAGACGTTCGACCGGCTGGTGCTCATCGAGCCCGGCGAGCTGGCGGTGGCCCTGGACGGCCCGCACCCGCCGCTGGTGCTCGACGTGCGGTGGGCGCTGGGTGACCCGGACGGGCGCCTGCACTACCGGGCGGAGCACATCCCGGGCGCGGTCTTCGCCGACCTGGACACCGAGCTCGCCGACCGGCCCGCGCCCGGGCAGGGGCGCCACCCGCTGCCCGAGGTCGGGCGGCTGCAGGAGGCCGCGCGCGGCTGGGGGCTGGCCGAAGGGCAACCGGTGGTGGTCTACGACGCCAACGGCGGCCAGTCCGCGGCGCGGGCCTGGTGGCTGCTGCGCTGGGCCGGGGTGGCCGACGTGCGGATCCTCGACGGCGCCCTGGCCGGCTGGACGGCCCGCGGCCTGCCGCTGGCGACCGGTGACGTCCGGCCCGAGCCCGGCGACGTCGTGCTCTCCGCCGGCCACCTGCCGGTCCTCACCGCCGACGAGGCCGCCGCGCTGCCCGGGAACGGGGTGCTGCTCGACGCACGGGCGCCGCAGCGGTACCGCGGCGAGGTGGAGCCGGTGGACCCGCGGGCCGGTCACATCCCCGGCGCGGTCAACGCACCGGCGTCCGCCAACCTCGACGCCGACGGGCGTTTCCTGAGCCCCGAGCGCCTGCGCGAGCACTACGCCGCGCTCGGCACCACCCCGGGCCGCCCGGTCGGCGTCTACTGCGGGTCCGGTGTCACCGCGGCCCACGACATCGCCGCACTGGCGGTCGCCGGCATCGACGCGGCGCTCTACCCCGGCTCGTGGTCGGCATGGTCGAGCGACCCGGAGCGGTCGGTCGCCACCGGGCCGGAGGCAGCACCCAACGCAGAAGGAGCCGACCGATGACCGTCGAGTTCGTCAGCCAGGTCCACGTCCGTGACTCCTCCGACCTCTTTCCCAAGCCGGGCAACGACATCGACGTCCCGTTCCTGCGGCGGTACGCGGACGCGCTGGAGGAGGCGGGCTTCGACTACACGCTCGTGCCGTACGGCTCCCGAGGCTTCAGCGCGCTCGGGGTCGCCGACGCCCTCAGCCAGCTCACCGAGCGGATCAAGCTGATCGTCGCGCTCCGCCCCAACATCCTGCACCCCACCGCGGCGGCGCAGGCACTGGCCACCCTCGACCAGCTCAGCGGCGGCCGCGCACTGGTACATCTGATCTCCGGCGGCAACCAGGCCGAGCAGGCACGCCAGGGCGACTTCCTCACCAAGGCGGAGCGCTACGAGCGGACCGCGGAGTTCATCACGATCCTGCGCCGCGCCTGGACCGAGGCCGGGCCGTGGAGCCACGACGGCCCCTTCTTCCGCTTCGACGACCTGGTCAGTGAGTTCAAGCCGGTCAACGGCACGATACCGATCTCCTTCGGCGGCTCCTCGCCGGAGGCCTACCGGGTCGGCGGTGCGCTCGCCGACATCTACGGGCTGTGGGGTGAGCCGCTCGCCGATACCGCCGAGCAGATCGCCTCGATCACGGCCGGCGCGCAGGCCGCCGGCCGCGACGGCATCCCGCGCATCTGGGTGACGTTCCGGCCCATCATCGCGCCGACCGAGGAGCAGGCGTGGGAGAAGGCACACACGATCCTCGGCGCGCTCAAGGCACACCGCACCGGGGCCGCCGCCCCGCCGCCGGAGAACGCCGGCTCGCAGCGCCTGCTCGCCGCGGCCGCCGCCGGTGAGCTGCACGACCGGGCGCTGTGGACACCGGTGGCCGCCGCGACCAACGCGCAGGGCGCTTCGACCGCGCTGGTCGGCACCCCGGAGACCGTCGCCCAGGCGATCCTCGACTACGTCGACCTCGGCGCGTCGATCGTCTCGATCCGCGGCTACGACAACCTCAACGACGTGGTCGACTACGGCCGCCACCTGCTGCCGCTGGTCCGTGCGGAGCTGGCCCGCCGGGCCGATCCGCCGCTGGTCCCGTCACCGCCCGCCGGGTCCGTCGCGGTCGGCGTCTGAGGGGAGCGAAGATGTCGTCGACCAAGAAGCTCACGCTCGCCCTGCAGATTCTGGGCATCGGGGTCAACTCGGTCGCCTGGCGGCTGCCCGGCAGCCCCGCGGAGCGCCTCTACGACCTCGACCTGTTCACCGAGGTCGCCGAGCGCGCCGAGGCCGCGAAGATCCACACGCTGTTCCTGTCGGACGGGCTGACGACGAGCGCCCACAAGCCGAGCGGGCACTTCGAGCCGATCACGTTCCTCACCGCGCTGGGTGCGCGGACCCGCCACATCGGCCTGGTGCCGACGGTCTCCACCACCTACACCGAGCCGTTCAACCTGGCCCGCCAGCTCGCCTCGGTGGACCACCTGACCAGGGGACGCGCCGGGTGGAACATCGTCACCTCGGCCTGGGGTGAGGAGAACTTCGGGCTCCCGCCGCTGGCCCACACCGACCGCTACCGGCGGGCGCACGAGTTCGTCCAGGCGGCGATCGCGCTGTGGGAGAGCTGGGAGGCCGACGCGCGGGTCTTCGACCGCGAGAGCGGCGTGAGCGTGCGGCACGGCGCGGTGCGGCAGACCGACTTTGTCTCGGAGCACTTCCGCATCAAGGGGCCGCTGAACATCGACCGTGCCCCGCAGGGACGCCCGTTCCTGTTCCAGGCCGGCTCGTCGGCCGACGGGCTGCGGCTGGGCGCCGCGTACGCCGACGCCATCTTCGCCGCCCACCCGGACGAGCGCGACGGCGTCGAGTTCTACCAGACGTTCAAGGGCCACGTCTCCAACGCGGGGCGCGACCCGGACAGCGTCAAGGTGATGCCCGGCCTCTACGCGATCATCGGCGAGTCGTCGCAGCACGCCCGCGAGATCGCCCAGCAGCTCGCGGAGCTCGCGGGCACGGCCGACTTCGCCTCCCAGCGCCGCAACTTCGAGCGCGCGGGCTTCGGCGAGACCGACCTGTCGGACCTCGATCCGGACAGGCCGATCCCGGTGGACCGCCTGCCCGACCCGAAGACCGTTCAGGGCCGCCGTTCGCGCTACGAGATCTACCGCAAGTACGTGCTCGAAGGCAGCCGGACGCTGCGCGAGATGGTGCTCGAGTTCAACGCGTCGGGCTCCGGCCACTGGGCCCCGGTCGGGTCGGCCGAGGAGATCGCCGACCAGATCGAGTCGCGCTTCGCCTCCGGCAGCGCCGACGGGTTCGTCCTCTCGCCCCAGCACTTCCAGGGCTACCGGCTGCTCACCGACCGGCTCGTGCCGGAGCTGCAGCGCCGCGGCCTGTTCCAGACGGCGTACACCGGCCGGACGTTCCGCGAGAACGTCTTCGGCCCGGCGACCTAGTCCGACCCATCCACTCGACCAACCACGAAAGGTCCATAGGTGTCCCAGCATCGCAACCGCGGGGTAACGGCTCTCGGCGGGGCCTTCCTGCTCTCCCTGGTCCTCACCGCCTGCGGCTCGGGCAGCTCGGACGGCGGCGCGTCGTCCGGAGGCGACGCCGGCCCACCGCGGGCCGGAGGCTCGATCATCTACGGCATCAGCGCGGACCCCATCTGCGTCGATCCGAACCAGACCGACCTCACCGCGTCGCGGGACATCGGCCGCCAGATCGCCGACTCCGTCGTCGACGCCGACCCGAAGACCGGCGAGATCAAGCCATGGCTGGCCACGTCGTGGAAGGTCAACACCAACGCCACGTCGTTCGAGTTCACCTTCCGCGACGACGTCACCTTCTCCAACGGCGAGAAGTTCGACGCGAACGCGTTCAAGACGTTCCTCGACGGCATCAAGGCGCTGGGCGGCAAGGCGGTCAACGCCTCGACCTACATCGTCGGATACGAGGGGACGACGGTCACCGGCCCGAACACCGCCACGGTGACCTTCTCGCAGCCGAACGCGAGCTTCCTGCAGGCACTGTCCACGGTGAACATGGCGGTGCTCTCGCCGAAGACCTACACCGGCACGACGCCGGCCAACCGCTGCCTCGGCAAGGAGCTCATCGGCTCCGGGGCGTTCGTCCTCGACGGGTTCGTGCCGGCGCAGAGCGTGGTGCTGACCAAGCGGTCCGGCTACAAGTGGCCCTCGCCCAACGCGAAGCACACCGGCGACGCCTACCTCGACAAGATCACGTTCCGGGTGGTGCCGGAGAACGGGCAGCGCACCGGCGGCCTCCGCTCCGGCGGCCTGCACGGTATCAACGGGGTGCCGACCCAGGACCAGACCAACCTGACGTCCGCGGGCTTCCAGCTCATCTGGGCCAACAACCCGGGCACCGTCTCGGAGTACCTGACCAACAACTCGGCGCCGATCCTCTCCGACGAGAAGGTCCGGGCAGCGGTGCAGCTCGGCATCAACAACGAGGAGGTCCGCGACACCCTTCTGCTGCCGACCTACAACGTGGCGACGAGCATCCTGTCGTCGACCACGCCCTACTACAAGAACTACGCGCAGCACATCCGCCACGACCCCGACAAGGCCAGGCAGTTGCTGGACGAGGCCGGCTGGCAGCCGGGCCCCGACGGGATCCGCGTCAAGGACGGCCGGCGGCTCAAGCTGACGGTGGTCAACGGCCAGGCCGGCGCGCCGACCCAGGACGAGCTGCGGGCGCAGCAGCTCAGGAAGATCGGCGTGGAGCTGGAGATCAAGCCGGTGTCCCGCGCGCAGATGCTCGCGTCGCTCGACACGGGGGACTACGACTTCGTTCCCTACGGCTTCACCCGCGCCGATCCCGCCGCGCTCAACATGCACTTCCGGTCGACCGGCGGCAACCCCCTGCACCTGAAGCCGTCGGAGCTGGACACCTATCTAGCCCAGGCCGACGCCGCGGCCGACACCGCGGCCCGCCAGGTCGCGGTGGACAAGGCGGCAGAGTACATCCTGCAGCACCACCTGGTGATCGTCTTCACCGAGCAGCAGATCGCCCACGCGGTCGCACCGAAGCTGCACGGGGTCGCGTTCGAGCCGGGTGTGCAGCTGACCTTCTACGACGCGTGGCTGAGCAGCTGAAATGACCGCACGCTATGTCGTACGGCGGCTGCTGCAAGGCGTCGGGGTGCTCTGGGCGGCGTACACGATCGCGTTCGTCGTGCTCTACCTGCTGCCCAGCGACCCGGTCCGGATCATGCTCTCCGGCAGCGGGGCCGAGTTCGTCGACCCGAACTCGGCCGACCTGGCCGCGTTGGAGCGCGAATACGGCTTCGACAAGCCGTTCTACCTGCAGTACCTCCATGCGGTCGGCCGGGCGCTGCGCGGCGACTTCGGCCAGTCGATCCAGCGCGGGGAGTCGGTGAGCACACTGCTCGCCGGTGCACTCGGACAGACGGCGAAACTCGCCGGGACCGCCTTTGCCATCGCCCTGGTGATCGGCCTGGCCGGATCGCTGTTCGCGGCGTTCGTCCGGAACCGGGCGGTGCGGCAGGCTCTCCTGGCCGCACCGTCGGTCGCGGTGTCGGTGCCGACCTTCTGGTCGGGCCTGCTGCTGACCCAGGTGTTCGCGTTCTCGCTGGGCTGGGTCAACGTGTTCGACGACGGCAGCGGGGGCGCCCTGCTGCTGGCCGCGGTCACCCTCGCCGTCCCGACGTCGGCGTACATCACGCAGGTGCTGTCCAAGAGCCTGCTGGCCACGCTGGGCGAGCCGTACGTCGAGGTGGTCCGTTCCCGCGGCGCCTCCGAGGCCCGGGTGGTGCTCCTGAGCGGGCTGCGCAACGCCTCCCTTCCGCTGTTCACGATGGTCGGCATGATCGTCGGCAACATGCTCGCCGGCTCCGTGGTGGTCGAGACCGTCTTCGCCCGCAGCGGCATCGGGAGCGTGACCTTCGAGGCGGTCACCGCGCAGGACATCCCGGTCGTCATGGGCGTCGTCGTGTTCGCGGCGGCCACGTTCGTCGTCATCAGCCTGGTGGTCGACCTGGTCTACCCGATCCTGGATCCGCGGGTGACGGTGTACAGCGCGCGCCGCCGGCCCAGGGCCGACCTCGCGCCGACCGAGGCGGTGGCGCCGTGACCGGTCCGGAGCGCAGCGGAGGCGGCGTGACGGGGGTGACCGTCGCCGTCGTGCCGGCGCGCCACGGCCGCACGGCCCGGGTCCGCGCCGGGTTCGGTGCCGTGTTGCGCCAGCCCGGGCTGGTCCTCGCGTTCGTGGTGCTGCTGGTCGTCATCGCGTGGGCGTTCGCGCCCGGCTTCTTCGCGCACCAGGACCCGGTCAACGGCGTGCCCGCGGAGCGGCTCCAGGGGCCGAGCCCGCACCACCTCTTCGGCACCGACCACATCGGACGCGACATCTACTCCCGGGTGGTGCACGGGTCGTCGCTGACCCTGCGCAGCACCCTGCTCGCCGTTGTCGTCGGGCTCGTCGTCGGCGGCGGGATCGGGATGTTGGCCGGCTTCGTCGGCCGCTGGGTCGACGACGTGCTCATGCGAGTCATCGACGTGATGCTCGCCATCCCGGGGCTCCTGCTGTCGCTGGCCGTGGTCACCGCGCTCGGCTTCGGCACGGTACACGTCGCGATCGCGGTCGGTGTCTCGAACATCGCCGGATTCGCCCGGGTGATGCGCGCGGAGACGCTCAAGGTGCGCGCACTGTCCTATGTGGAATCGTCGCACTCCCTGGGCTCGCGGTGGACGTACACCCTCGGGGCGCACGTGCTGCCCAACGCCGCCGGGCCGGTGCTGGCGCTCTCGGCACTCGAGTTCGGTACCGCGATCCTGGCCATCTCGTCGCTGTCGTTCCTCGGCTTCGGCGCGCAGCCACCGGCACCGGAGTGGGGCGCCCTGGTCTCCGACGGGCGCAGCTACCTCGACACCGCCTGGTGGATGACCACGTTCCCCGGCCTGACCGTGACCGCTGTCGTGCTCTCGGCCAACCGTGTAGCGCGCTACCTCGAAAGGATCTGACCATGGCAGCCGAAGCGGACACCGCGACCCCGCCGCTGCTCGCGGTGCGGAACCTCGCGGTCACCTACCGCTCGACCCGAGGCCGGGTCGTGCCGGCCGTACGCGACGTGTCGTTCACGATCGGCCGGGGCGAGGTCGTGTCACTCGTCGGCGAGTCCGGGTCGGGCAAGACGACCTCGGCGCGAGCCGTGCTCGGGCTGCTCGGCCCGGCCGCGACGGTGCGCGGCGCGATGGAGCTGTCCGGCCGGCCGCTCACCACGCTCAGCCCCCGGCAATGGCGGGACGTGCGCGGCCGGCGGATCGCGTTCATCCCGCAGGACCCCACCGTCGGGCTCAACCCGACCCGCCGCGTCGGGCGGCAGATCGCGGAGGCGATCCGCGTCCACGACCGGACCCTGCGCAGTGCTGCCCTGCACAGCCGGGTCGTCGAACTACTCGACCGGATGGGCCTGCCCGACCCGGCCCGGCGCGCCCGCCAGTACCCGCACGAACTCTCCGGCGGCATGCGCCAGCGCGTCCTGATCGCGGCCGCGCTCGCCAACTCCCCGGAGCTGATCGTGGCCGACGAGCCGACCAGCGCGCTCGACGTGACCGTGCAGCAGCAGATCCTCGACCACATCGACGCGCTGCGCACCGACCTCGGCGTCGCGGTCCTGTTCATCACCCACGACCTCGGGGTCGCGGGGGAACGCTCCGACCGCATCGTCGTGCTCGCCGACGGCGAGGTGGTGGAGACCGGCACGCCCGACGAGATCCTCGCCGCACCGGCGTCGCCGTACACCCGGCGGCTCGTCGCGGCGGTGCCCACGCTCGACAGCGGACGCCTGGTCTGGGACGCCGCCACCGGCACCGCCCGGCCCGGCAGTCCCGCCGCCGCCGACACCGGACGACCGCTGCTGGCGGCCACCGGGCTGCACCGCAGTTTCAAAGGTGGCCGCGGCAACGAGCCGATCCACGCCGTACGGGACGTGTCGGTGAGCGTCGCGCGGGGGACTACCCTCGGCGTCGTCGGCGAATCCGGGTCGGGCAAGTCGACGCTCGCCCGCCTGCTCACCCGGCTCGCACCGGCCGACGCCGGCCGGGTGGTGCTCGACGGGCAGGACGTCACCGATCTCGATGGCGAGGCGCTGCGGCAGATGCGCCGGCGGGTACAGATCGTCTACCAGAACCCGTTCGCCTCCCTCGACCCCCGGTTCACGATCGGCAGGACACTCGCCGAGCCGCTGCGCGCCTTCGGCATCGGCACCCGTCCCGAACGCCGCGCCCGCGGCGCGCAGCTGCTCGAACTCGTCGGGCTCCCGACCGACTTCCTCGACCGGCTGCCGGCCGAGCTCTCCGGCGGGCAGTTGCAGCGGGTCGCCATCGCCAGGGCCCTGGCCACCGAGCCGGAACTGGTCGTCCTCGACGAGCCGGTCTCCGCGCTCGACGTCTCCGTCCAGGCCCAGATCCTCGAGCTCCTCGTGCGCCTGCAGGCCGAACTCGGCGTCACCATGGTCTTCATCTCCCACGACCTCGCGGTGATCCGACAGGTCAGCGACACGGTTGTGGTGATGAGCCGGGGCGAGGTGGTCGAGGCCGGCCCCGCCGACGAGATCCTCCGGCATCCCCGGTCGGCGTACACCCGGGCGCTGCTCGACGCGGTCCCCGGCCACCGCCGGCCCACCCCCGCGGGGGCGCCACGATGACCGCCACGACAACGGACGCCACCGCCGAGGTGCTCGGCCGCGCCGACGACATCCTGGCCGACCTCGCCCGGCTCGCGCCGGGCAACGACCGGTCCGGGGTGTTCCCGACCGAGTCCATCCGGCTGCTGCACGAGGCCGGCCTGCTCACCGCCACGGTGGGCACCCGGTACGGCGGCCCCGGCCTGCGGCACGCCGGGGTGTACGAGCTGATGCTGCGGCTGGGCCGTGCGGACCCGTCGGTGGCACTCATCGCGTCGATGAACCTCGCCGTCCACCAGCGGGAGGCGGTGCGGCCCACCCTCGACCCGCAGTTCTACGCCGCCCTGCTCGCCGAGTCGCGTACGGCGCCGACGCTCGTCAACGCGCTGCAGGTCGAGCCGGCGCTCGGTACTCCGTCGCGGGGCGGCCGGCCGGCGACCACGGCGCGCCGGACCGCGGACGGCTGGCGGGTCACCGGGCACAAGATCTTCTCGACCGGCGCGCCCGGACTGCGGTGGATGTTCGTGCTCGCGACCACCGACGAGCCGGAGCCCCGGGTCGGCACGTTCGTGGTCGACGCGCACGGGCCCGGCGTCGAGATCCGGCCGGCCTGGTCCGCCGCCGGCATGCGTGCCACGTGCAGCGACGACGTGGTGCTGACCGACGCGGCGGTGCCGGCCGAACGGGTCTGCGGGCTGGAACCGGCCGGCGACGGTCACCGGAACCCGCAGGGCCCGGGCACCGCCATCCCCGCCATCTACCTCGGCGTCGCCGAGGCCGCCCGCGACTGGCTGGTCGGCTTCCTGCGCGAGCGTGTGCCGGCCAACCTCGGCCACCCGCTCGTCGAACTGCCCCGCTTCCAGGCCGCGCTCGGTGAGATCGGGCTGCGCCTGACCGCCGCACGCGAACTGCTCGCGGCGCTGTCCGCCCAGGCCGACGCCGGCCGGGACGTCCCGCGGGAGACCGCCTGGGCGGCGAAGACCGTCGCGAACCGCGCCGCGATCCGGGCGGTCGAGCACGCCGTGTCGCTGATCGGCAATCCCGGCCTGAGCACCTGCAACCCGCTCGAACGCCACCTGCGTGACGTGTTGTGCGCCCGGGTGCACTTCCCGCAGGAGGACACCGTCGTGGCCGCTTTCGGGAGCGCGGCCACGTCCCCAACGAGAAAGGCATCGTGATGCGCTACGTCATCGTCGGCGCCGGCGCCGTCGGCGCTGTGCTCGCCGCCCAGCTCACCCGGGCCGGCACCGACCAGATCCTGGTCGGTCGCGGCGAGCACATCCGGCGGATACGCGACGACGGGCTGCGCTACATCCTGCACGGCCGGCCCGAGGTGGTCCGTGTGGCGACAGCGCTGCACCCCGGCGAGGTCGACCTGCAGGCCGACGACGTGCTGGTGCTGGCCACGAAGGTGCAGGACGTCGAGGACGCGGTGCGCGCCTGGGCATGGCGCCCGGTCGGCGGCGACGGGCCGCGCGTCGCGGCGGACCTGCCGGTGCTCACACTCCAGAACGGCCTCGACGCCGACCGGATCGCCCTGCGCCGCTTCGGGCGGGTGCTCGGCGGCACGATCCTGACCTCCGCGCAGCATCTCACGCCGGGCGAGGTGCGCTGCGGCGCGCTCGGCCCGATCGGCGTCCTCACCGTCGGCGCCGCACCGCGCGGCCTCGACCCGGCACTGCCCGGCCTCGCCGAGGACCTGCGCCGAGCGGGCTACATCGTCCAGGTCACCGACGACGTGTCCCGGTGGAAGGCGGCGAAGCTGCTGTTCAGCGTCCGCAACGGGCTGGAGGTCCTCGACGGCGACGCCACGGTCCGGGCCGACCTCGGCGAGCGGCTCGTCGCGGAGGCCCGGGCGGTGCTGTCGGCGGCCGGGTTCGGCGTAGCCGACACCGTGGCCGAGCGCACCGAGGACGTCTCCGCGTTCCGTCCCGACCCCGCGTCGGGCATCGCGCCCGGCCAGCAGTCGACCTGGCAGAGCTTCACCCGGGGTGCCTCCAGCGAGGTCGACTTCCTCAACGGCGAGATCGTGCTGCTGGGGCGCCTGCACGGGGTACCGACCCCGGTGAACGCCGCACTGCAGCGGGTCCTCGGCGAGGTCGAGGCGCGGCGCCTGCCACCCAGTGCGGTGCCGCTGCACGAGGTGCTCGCGCACGTGGGCTCTCCTGCATGAGCGACCTTGCCGCGCTCGAACGGGCGCTGCGCGACGCCGACGGGGGCCGGGTCTCGGTGACCGCCGACGACCGCGCCCGAGCGTCGACCGACCGCTCCGGCTGGGTGCCGGCATCACCGCCGGTCGCGGTCGTCCGGGCCCGGGGCGTCGCCGACGTGGTGGCAACGCTGCGCTGGGCATCGGCGCACGCGGTGCCGGTCGTGCCGCGTGGCGCCGGGACCGGCCTCGCCGGCGGCGCCGTCGCCGGCGCCGATGCGGTCGTGCTCGACCTGTCCGGTCTCACCCGCATCGTGGAGATCCGCGCGGACGACCTGGTCGCCGTCGTCGAGCCCGGGGTCCTCACCGCCGACCTGGACCGGGCCGCCGCCGTGCACGGCCTGCGGTACGCGCCGGACCCGGCCAGCGCGACGATCTCCACGATCGGCGGCAACATCGCCACCAACGCGGGCGGGCTGCGCTGCGTCAAGTACGGCGTCACCCGCGACTCGGTGCTCGGGCTCGACGTCGTCCTCGCCGACGGCACCCGCACGCGCACCGGCCGCGCGACGGTGAAGGGTGTCGCCGGGTACGACCTGACGTCGCTCTTCGTCGGATCGGAGGGCACTCTCGGCGTGATCGTCGGCGCGACCCTGCGCCTGCACCCGGGTCCCGCCCGCACGGCGACCGCCGCCGCGCACTTCGCGACCGTGGCGGCAGCCGCTGCGGCCGCGTCGGCGGTGACCCGGGCCGGCGCCCGCCCCGCGATGCTCGAGTTGCTCGACGCCGCCACCCTGGAGGCGCTCGACGCCGCCGGGCCGCCCGGCGGTGCGCTCCTGCTCGCCCAGGCCGACGGTCCCGGCGCGGACGTCGAGATCGATGCCATCGCGGCGGTGCTCGGCCGGACCGCCACGCGCCTCGACGTCGCCACCGACCCGCGCCGCGCCGACGAACTGGTGGCCGTGCGGCGCCGCGCCCTGCCCGCGATCGAGCGGCGTGGCCGGGTGCTCATCGAGGACATCGCGGTGCCGCCGTCCCGCCTTGCCGAGACGGTCACCCGCATCGGCGAGCTCTCGGCCCGCACCGGCGTGCCGGTCTTCACGTTCGCCCACGCCGGCGACGGCAACCTGCACCCCATCGTGCTGACCGGCCAGCCCTTCGGCGACCCCGGCCCGGTCCCGGCGGACGTCACCGCCGTGGTCGACGACATCTTCCGCCTCGCCCTCGACCTCGGCGGCACGATCACCGGGGAGCACGGCGTCGGCCTGCTCAAGCGGAAATGGCTGGCGGCCGAGCTCGACGCCGGCGCCGGTGAGCTTCACCGGCGCATCAAGGCGGCCTTCGACCCACACAGCGTCCTCAACCCCGGCAAGGCGCTGTGACACCGGCTCCGACCGGCGAGGCCTCTGCTACGGTTCGCGCCATGGTTGCCGGGTGGCGGAAGGCTGCCTGCTCGTACAGGACTCATAGCGCGTCCGCCGCGGAGGCTGTCCTTCCGCATCGGCGGTCACCTCAGCGTCCTGCTGCGGGCGTCGGCGGCCGAATCACACCACGGCGGGCGGTTCCTGCGGCGGGTCCTCCCCGACGAGCCCGTCGACGGCCTCACGCAGCAGGTCGGCGTGGCCGACGTGCCGGGCGTACTCGTCGTGCAGATCCACCACCACGCGGCGCAGGTTCGGCGACGTGCCGTCGTCCAGGGTCGCGTACTTCGCCGGCTGGTCGAGCCCGCCGTCGGCGAGCGCCTTCGCCATCGCGACCCGTGAGTGCTCGACGGCGCCCCGCCAGAGACGGTAGAGCTCCTCGGGCGTGTCGTCGGCCGCGCTGCGCCACACCCAGCCCGGGTCGGTCCTGGCCTCGGGCGCGTCCAGCGGCGGGCCGGGCGCCTCGCCGGTGAAGTTGATGGTGTAGAGCTCCTCGACGAGCGCCATGTGCTTGAGCAGGCCCCCGATCGTCATCGTCGACGGCGGCTGGGGCCGGTTCAGGCCGGCCGCGTCCAGGCCGCCGCACTTCCAGGCGAACTGGGCGCGGGAACGGTCGAGCGCGAACAGCAGCACCTCCACCTCGCCGGCGGCCCTCGACGGCTCGTGGATGGTGGTGTCCAGGACGGTGTCGTCGGTCATGCGGGCCACGCTAGGCTCGGTTCCGGACGTTCTGCGTCCGAAATGACGGCGTCGCCGCGGAGGAGGGACATCCGTGGAACCCGAAGCGAGTCCCACCGCACGAGCGCTGCTGACACTGGAGCTCATCCAGGGCAGTCCGGGCATCACCGCCGACCGGCTCGCCGGCAAGCTGGGCGTGTCGGAGCGGGCCGTCCGGCGGTATGTCGGCATCCTGCGCGAGGCGGGCATCCCGATCGAGTCGGTCCGCGGGCCGTACGGCGGCTATCACGTCGGCCGCGGCCTGCGGCTGCCGCCGCTGATGTTCAGCGCGACGGAGGCACTCGGCCTGGTCATGGCGGTGCTCGACGGCCACCACGACGCCAGCGACCCGGCCGGTCTGGTCGGCGGCGCGCTGGGCAAGATCGTACGGGCTCTGCCGGAGCCGGTCGCCGCCCAGGCCGAGGCGGTCCGCCGGGCCACCGCCGCGGCCCCCGACCGCGGCGCCGCCCGGCCCGACCCGGAGACCACAACCGTGCTCGTGCGGGCCTGCTCGGACCGTCGGCGCGTGCGTCTGGGGTACCGCTCCGAGGCCGGTTCGGAGTGGGACGCCGACGTCGACCCGTGGGCGGTCGTCGTGCGCCACGGCAGGTGGTACCTCTTGTGCTGGTCGCACACGTCGGGCGCCCGCCGGGCGTACCGGATCGACCGCGTCCGCACCGTGGAGGTGCTCCCCGACGGGTTCGACCCGCCGGCCGAACTCGACCCGGTCGCCGTGCTCGAGGAGCATCTCGCGGTCGGCTGGGAGTACGCCGTCGAGGTCATCGTCGATGCCCCGTTCGACACGGTGGCGCGGTGCGTGCCGCGGACCCTGGGCCGCCTCGAACCGGTCGACGCCGGCACGTGCCGGCTGGTCGGCACGACCGGCAACCCGTGGTGGTACGCGGAGCAACTCGCCGCGCTGCCCGCGCCGTTCCGCATCCTGGGCGGCCCCGAGGTGCGCCACACCACAGGCGTGCTCGGCCGCCGGCTGCTCACCGCGGCCGGGGAGGAACCCTAGCGGGCGCCGCCGCGGTCCCGAAGCGCTGGAGGCGGCCGCGTCCAGCACCGGCGAGGTGCAGCGCAGGTGGCTGCGGCTGGCCGAGCGCGCCTCCCGGTTCGCCCACGCCGGTGCCGGCGGGGACTGACGGGCGGCTCACCGCGGGACAGGGGACGTGAGGGGGAACTCCGCACGCAGGCTGGTGCCCTCCCCGCGGGGGCTGTCGAGCACGATCCGGCCGCCGAGCGCCTCGACGCGGTCTTTGAGGCCGACCAGGCCGGTGCCGCGGGCGAAGTCGGCGCCGCCGACGCCGTCGTCGCGGACCGCGAGGCGCAGTACGGCGCCGGCTGTGTCGGCTGTGTCGGCTTCGACGGTGACCGTGACGGCCGACGCGTGCGCGTGTTTGGCCGCGTTGGTCAGCGCCTCGGCGACGACGTAGTACGCGCTGACCTCGACCTGCTCGGGCAGCCGCCCCTGCGTGCGCAGGTCGAGGTCGACCGGGATCGGTGAGCGGCGGGCGAGGGAACGCAGGGCCGGGCCGAGACCGCCTTCGGACAGGATGGCCGGGTGGATGCCGCGTGAGATCTCGCGGAGCTCGTCCACCGCGCCGGCTGCCCCGGTGACGGCGCGGTCGAGCTCGTCGGCGAGCGTGTCGAGCCCCGGTGGCAGCGCCGCTTGCGCCGCGCGCAGTTGCAGCGCCAGTGCGACCAGCCGTTGCTGGGCGCCGTCGTGCAGGTCCCGCTCGATGCGCCGGCGCGCCTGGTCGGCGGCGGCGACGATCCGTGCCCGTGAGGTGGTGAGCTCGGTCCGGCTGTCGGCGTTGGCGATGGCGGTGGCGATGAGCTCGGTGAAGTCGGCCAGCCGTTGCTCGGTGTCCTGGGGCAGCCGGCGGTAACGCGATCCGACCGTCATGGCGCCCCAGACCCGGCCCTCGACCAGGATCGGGCCGGCGACTGCGGACCGGGGTCCCGCCGGGCCGGTCCCGGCCGGGCTCGCCGGTGCGGGGTCGTGCACGTCGCGGCGTGCCGCGCGGCCCGTGGCCTGGACCGCCGCCAGGGCCGAGCCGGCGTCCGGCCTGCCGCGTGAACCCGGCCGGGTGGGCTCGGACCCGTGGCGTCCCATCACGGTCGCCTCCCCGTCCGGCTCGAACCGTACGATCGCCGTGTCGTCGGCGCCGAAGAGCGCGCCGACCTCGTCGGCCACCGCGGCGAACACGAGATCGGGCCCGGTCCCGCGGGCGACCAGCGTCGCGACTCTCCGCAACGCGGCCTGCTCGTCGGCGATCCGGCGGAAACCGGCGTACAGCTGGACGTTGTCGAGGGAGACGGCGAGCTGGCCGGCGATGAGCTTGACGCCGTCGAGCCGTTCGGTCGTGAAGGCGCCGCGGATGAGCCGGTTCTCCAGCAGCAGTACCGCCTGCAGTGCGCCGCGGCTGAGGATGGGCACGGCCAGGAGCGAGCAGCAGGTGACGCCGGTGAAGTAGGGGTCGCGGGCGAAGCGGTCGTCGCGGGTGGCGTCGGGCACGACCAGCGGCTCACGCATCCGCTGGGCATAGCGAACCACGGACATCGGCGCCGCGCTGCTGTGGCCGGCGCCGGCGAGCGGGACGACACCGCCGTCGCCGCCCGTCGCGGGCCGTAGCCAGTCCTGCCGGTCGTCGCTCCACAGCAGCAGGTGTACGTCGGTGGCGCCGGTCATCGCACTGAGCACGTGGGCCACACGCGAGTGCAGCCGTCCGATACTGGTCTCCGAACTCAGCGCCTGCGACGCGGACAGGACGCCGAGCAGGTCGAGCGCTCCGGTGGTGACGACGGCCCGCTCGTAGGGGGCATCACCGGGCTCGGCGGCGGCCTGGTCGGGTTGCGTTCGCAGGGTCGGGTACGCCCAGTCGAGTTGGTCGACTTTCGCGGTCGCACCCCAGGCGAGGTACTCCCGGCGTGCTTCGATGAGCAGCTTGTAGCCGGCGTGTTCGAGGCCCTGGGTGAGGTGGAAGCGGGCCGCGTGTTCGGTGATCAGGGCGCGGTGCCATGGGCGCTGACGCTGGGCGACCGCGCGCAGAGCGGCGTCGAAGGCCAGGGCGGCGGCGCGGAAGTCGCCGACCGCCCAGGCCCGCTCCGCCTCGATCAGCCGCAGCAGGTGCAGGAAGTTCGCCGGCGCGTCCGCGGCGCGGGCGGCCAGCCAGTCCATCACGTCGTCCAGTTCGGACAGCAGACCCTCGGGCGAGCCGTCGCGGCTGTCCCGGGCCTGCTCGGCAAGGGCCAGCCCGCGCAGCAGGTAAGCCGTGTCGGTCGGATACGGGCCCACGACGGTCATCAGCAACGACATCGCCGCCGCGCTGTGCCGCGTCAGGGTGGCCGGATCGTCGAAGATGGCCGCCGCGATCCCGCGGGTGAGATGCGCCGGGAGCGGCGTGGGCGTGTCGATGGGATACACGTCGCCCGCGATGTCCGAGCCTTCGCCGCGTAGCACGCCGACCAGCCGCCGGTAGCTGTTGAGCAACCGGCCGGTCTGCTCGTTGCCGGTACGCCGGACGAACGCCAGCCCGGCGTCCACTTCGGCGACGAAGCTGTCCAGCGTCGGCGCGCAGTCTATGAAGCTGGACGCGGTGTAGTAGTAGGTGTAGCCGGCGTTCGCCAGGGCACCACCGGCGATCAGCCCTTCCCTGGCATGCTGAGCTGATCGGACACCGTCCTCGGCCGGCTCGAACCAATGGCTGTTGCAGGCAAGCAGGTAGCGCGCCTGTGAAGTGCCGGGTTCGTAGCCGCGGGCCGCACCCTCCGCCACGAGCCGCCGGCCCGCGCGGTACGCGGCCGAGAAGTTCCCGCGCACTACCGCGGTGCTGCCGGCGGCACTGGCGGGCCCGAGCAGGGTGGGGGTCGGGCCGTGCTCGACCCAGATCCGCAGCGCCTCCATGCTGAGCCAGCTGTACGTGGCGTAGTCGCCGGCGAAGTAGGCCGCCGCGATGACCGCATCGAGCAACTGCGCCGAGGCGAGGAGCGCGGGGTCGGTGATCTCGGGCCGGGTCAGGTCGTCGCCGTGTTCGGGATGATCCAGCCACCACTGCAGATTCGCGAACTGACGGTCGAGTTCGGCGGGGAGCCGGTCCGCCACCGGGACGGTGATGCCGAGCTCGCGCAGCGACCCGACGCCCAGCCTGATCGCCTCGGCGAAACGGCCCCGGTGGGTGAGGCTGCTCACCTGCACGCCGGTCGCGTGCGCCCGATCGGTCACACTGCCGCACAGTCGCTCGATCGTCCGGAACACCTCATCCGCGTCGTCCAGGTTTCCCAGGCCGTAGAGCGCCGCGTGGCGGGCGGTGTGCACCTCGACGAGCGTGGCGGTCTCATCGGGGCCGATCAACCGCAGGGCGGCCGTCAGCATCGCGTCCACCAGCGCGTGGTCACCGACCAGCGCTGCCTGGCCGGCGGCGCGTCGCAGCAGCCCGACGACATGGTGCCGCTCCGCCGGGTCGTCGACCGCGTCGATCACCGGCAGGTACTGCTCCGCCGCGACCGCGAACAGCTCCGGCACTCCGGCCAGCCGCCGCGCGACGGACAGCTGCACGGTGCGCCGCCGCTGCGGGCCCATGGCGCGCAGGACCACCTCGCGGGTCTGCTCGTGCCGGAACCGCACCGTCTCACGCACTCCTGGCTCCATCACGAGCAGGCCTTCGTCGAGCGCGGGAGCCAGCCACTGTTCCATGGTGTCCGCCGTCCCGGCGGTTGCGGCCCGCAGCAGGCGCAGCTCGGCGCGCCCGCCGAGACACGCCATCGCTTCCAGCACCTTCCGGGACAGCGCCGGCATGGCCTCGACCCGCGGGTCCAGCAGGCCCACCGAGGCAGAGGTACGCCGGCGCAGGTGCCGGCGTACCTCTGCCTCGTCCCAGTGCCACCCGTCCGCCGTCACGGTCAGCACGCCGTCGCGGCGCAGCGCGTTGAGCAGTTCCACCGTCGCGTGGGGGTTTCCGGAGGTGTACGGACCGATGGTCCCGGCCAGGCCCGCCGCCCGGGCCGGGTCCATGTGCAGCATCTCGGCGACCATGGTGACCAGCCCGGGGCCGGACAGGTTGGCCAGCCGCAGGTGCCGCACTCCGGGCTGGTCCCGCCACCGGGACAGCGGCGCCGCCGTGAGGTGCGCGGCGTCGATGTCGTCGTCGCGGTACGCACCCACGAGCAGGAGACCGTCGATCGGTTGTTCGCTCAGCACCAGGTCGGCGATACCGAGTGCCATGCGCCCCGCCCACTGCAGGTCGTCGACGAACACCACGATCGGCCGTTGCCGCGAGGCGACCGCGCACAGTACCTCCACCGCCGCTCGTTGCATCCGCACCTGCGCCGTCAGCGGATCCCCGGCGTCCGGCGGCACGTCGAGCAGCGCCGCGAACTCCGGCTGCACCCTGGTCAGCAGGCCCGCGTTCGGCCCGACCGCCTCCAGGATCCGCCCGCGTAGCTTGGCCAGCTCATGCTCCGGCTCGGCCAGCAACAGCCGGCCCAACGCGCGAAACGCCTGATGCAACGCGTCGGACCCCAGGTCCCGCCGATGCTGGTCGAACCTGCCCGCCACGAACCAGCCGTCCCGGCCCGTCACCACCGGCCGCAGCTCGTCGACGAGCGCTGTCTTGCCCACCCCCGCCGCTCCGCCGACGAGCACGCCGCGACACCGGCCCGCCAACGCGTCCTCGAACGCCGCCTCCAACACCGACATCTCCGCATCGCGACCCGCCAGCCGCGACGGTGGCAACAACCGCGGCGGAACGTCGCGCTCACCCACCCGCAGCTCAGCCGCCGCCCGCGGATCTGCGTCGCGCAGTCGTTCCAAGTCGTGGATCAGGCCGTCCGCGGTCTGGTAGCGGTCGTCCGGCTCCTTCTCCAGCAGATGCATGATGACGTCGGACAACGGCCGGGGCACTGCCGGGTTGACCTGCGCCGGCGGCACCGCCACCCGGGCCAGATGGTCGTGCGTGAGCCGCAGCGGGTCTCCGGAGCCGAACGGTGGCGCACCTGTCGCCAGCTCGTACAGTGTCGCGCCCAAACCGTAGAGGTCGGCCCGCTGATCCACCGGCCGGCCGGTCCGCCCGGTCTGCTCGGGCGCCAGGTACGCCAGCGTGCCGACGATCTCGGTGTGGTGGGTGAACTCGGGACGAGTCTCGGCCAGCGACGTCGCCAGGGCGAAGTCCACCAGGCACGGCGTGCCGCCCGGGGAGGTCACGATGTTCGCCGGCGTGATGTCCCGGTGCAACACACCCCGGCGGTGCATTTCCGCCACCGCCCGGGCCAGCTCCACCGCAAGCCCGATCAGATCATCAGCCGTCAGCGGCTTCGCCAGCCCGGCCAGGGTCGTGTCACCGGCGTCCGTCACCATGATCGACCCGGGGCGCTGCGGCACCTCCGCCAGTTGCGCGATCCCCGCGACACCGCGCAGCCGTTCCAGCATCGCCTGCTCGTGCCGGACCCGCTGCCGCGCGTACGGCCCCAGCGGCTCCTTGCGGATGACCGTGCGCCCGGCGACCGACAGCCGAGTGACACGTGTGTGTTCGCTCTCGTGCACCGTTTCGGCCCGAACGGGCGGATGTCGGCCCGACAGCAGTCCGCCTGCTCCCATTCGACACCTCCGTGCGCACCTACCACTGTGACTACCCCGATTTGCGCGCGAACTCGCCCATTGCGTGGCCTGCTTCTGTTCCGGACCGTGGTGTCGGGTGGGACGCTGGAAGGTGTTCGACCCGCGCAGGAGCGCTCGGAGCACCCGGTCCGCCAGGATGATCACCGCGGCGGTGTCCGTCGCCCTCGCCACGACCGGCCTCACCGCCTGCGGTAACGAGCCCGCCGGCGTCGTCACCTTGAGCTGGTACACCCAGCCGGACAACACCGGCACGTTCGACACGATCGCCGCGCGGTGCAACGCGCAGGCCGCCGGGCGTTGGCGGCTGGTCACCTCGGCCCTGCCCAGCACCGCCGACGGGCAGCGGGAACAGATCGTGCGCCGGCTCGCCGCCGGCGACCGGTCGGTCGACGTGATGAACATCGACCCGCCGTACACCGCCGAGCTCGCCAACGCCGGCTGGCTGTCAGTGTTCAGCGCCGGCGAACGCACCCGGTTGCTCGAGAACGTGCTGGAGTCACCGAGCCGCAGCGCGACCTGGAAGGGCGAACTCGTCGCGGTGCCGTACCTCGCCAACACGCAGCTGCTCTGGTACCGCAAGTCCGTCGCCCGGCGGGCCGGTGTCGACCCGGCCGGCAAGACGTTCACCTGGGACCAGATGATCGACGCTGCTTCGCGGACCGGGACGACGGTCGCCGAGCAGGGCAAGCGCTACGAGGGCTACACGGTGTGGGTGAACGCCCTCGTCACCTCCGGCGGTGGCTCGATCACCGAGCACAACGAGCGCGGCCGGGACGCCACCGTGTCGGTGAACTCCGCCGCCGGTCAGGAAGCCGCCCGGATCATCCGCAAGCTGGCCACGTCGAAGGCGGCCGACCCGGCGCTGTCCACCTCGGCCGAGGAGGAGTCGCGGGCGACGTTCGACGGCCCCGACGGCGGTTTCATGCTCAACTGGCCCTACGTGTACGCCGCCATCCAGGGCAACGTGCAGGACGGCTCGGTGCCCCGGCCGGTCCTCGACGACCTGGCCTGGGCCCGGTACCCGCGGGTCAGAGCCGACACCCCGAGCAGGCCGCCGATCGGCGGGACCAACCTGGCGATCAGCCGATTCAGCCGGCACCGGGCGGAGGCGGTCGAGGCGGTCCGGTGCATCACCGCACCGGCCATGCTGAAGGCCCGCATGCTGCGCGCCGGCAACCCGGTCGCCAACAGCGTCGTCTACGACGATCCCGAGGTGCGGGCGAAGTTCCCGATGGCGGACCTGTTGCGCGAGTCGATCGACGACGCCGGTCCGCGCCCGGTCACGCCGTACTACGCAGACATCGCGACGGCGATCCAGCGCACCTGGCATCCGCAGGCCCGGGTCGACCCGAACTCGACACCGAAACGGTCGGCCCGGCTCATCGAGGACGTGCTGCACGACCGGAGGCTGCTGTGACCGTCACCGACCGGACCCGGTACGAGCGGCGGCTGGGGTGGTGGCTGTCGGCACCGGCCGTCATCCTCATGCTCGCCGTCACCGCCTACCCGATGTTGAACGCCGTGTACCTGTCGCTGTTCAGCTACCGCCTCACCGACCCCGGCGGGCGCAGGTTCGTCGGGCTGAGCAACTACGGGGTGGTGCTCAGCGATCCGCTGTGGTGGGAGGATGTGGTCACCACGGCGATCATCACGGTCATCACCGTCTCGGCCGAACTCGTGATCGGGTTCGCGTTCGCGATGGTGATGCACCGGATCACCATCGGCCGGCGCACCGTGCGCACCTCGATCCTGGTGCCGTACGGGGTCATCACCGTGGTCTCCGCGTTCGCCTGGCGGTACGCGTTCGCCCTCGACTCCGGGTTCGTCGACAACTGGCTCCACCTGGGAACGTTCGACTGGTTCGGCAACCGCTGGTCGGCGATCGCCGTGATCTGTCTGTCCGAGATCTGGAAGACCACGCCGTTCATCTCCCTGCTCCTGCTGGCCGGGCTGGCGCAGGTGCCGGAGACGCTGCACGAGGTGGCCAGCGTCGACGGGGCCACGTTCTGGCAGCGGTTGTTCAAGGTGACCATCCCGAACATGAAGCCCGCCATCATGGTGGCGCTGCTGTTCCGCACCCTCGACGCATGGCGGATCTTCGACAACGTCTTCGTCACCACCGCCGGCGCGCAGGGCACGGAGACCCTGTCGTTCCTCACGTACCGGCAGAGCGTCACCCGGGTCGCACTCGGTATCGGTTCCGCCGTGTCGGTCCTGCTGTTCCTGTCGGTCGTGCTGATCGCGTTCGTCTTCGTGAAGGGCTTCCGCACCGACCTGGGCTCCGTCCGCGGGGACACACGATGAGGTCGCGCAGGCAGACCACCGGCTGGATCGTCGGCGCCGCCGCCATCCTGCTGTACACGCTGACGCCGCTCGTGTGGATGGTGTCGCTGTCGTTCAAGACCGGCGGCGACATCAACAACCAGCGGTTCTGGCCGACCGACTGGAGCCTGGAGAACTACCGCACGGTGTTGCGCACCGACCTGTTCACCCGGGCCCTGATCAACTCGATCGGCATCTCGTTGATCTCGACCGTGATCGGTGTCGTGGTCGCGATGTTCGCCGCGTACGCCATCGCCCGGCTCGACTTCCCCGGCAAGCGGCTGATCCTGTCCTTCGCGCTGGCGATCGCGATGTTCCCGGTCGTGTCGCTCGTCGGGCCGCTGTTCAACATCTGGCGGGTCGTCGGGCTGTTCGACACCTGGCTCGGCCTCATCATCCCGTACATCTCCTTCACCCTGCCGCTGTCGATCTGGACCCTGTCGGCGTTCTTCCGCGAGATCCCGTGGGAGCTGGAGCAGGCCGCGCAGGTCGACGGTGCCACACCCGGGCAGGCGTTCCGGAAGGTGATCGTCCCGCTCGCCGCGCCGGGCGTCTTCACCACGGCGATCCTGGTGTTCTTCGCCGGCTGGAACGACTTCGTCTTCGGCATCGCGCTGACCTCGACCGACAACGCCCGCCCGGTGCCGGCGGCGTTGGCGTTCTTCACGGGTGCGTCGGAGTTCCAGCAACCCACGGCCGCGATCGCCGCCGCCGCTGTTGTCGTCACCGTCCCGATCGTGCTCGTGACCCTCGTCTTTCAACGCCGGATCGTCGCCGGCCTCACGTCCGGCGCCGTCAAAGGCTGACCGGCACGGTCTGGTGACGGTTCCCACGGACGGCGTGGGCCGACATATCCTTGTTGAGCCTGATCGAGCCGAGCGCTTGGGAGGCCGGGATGAAGGCTCCGGTGCCCCGCAACGAGGCAGAGCGGATCCTGGCCCTGCACTCGATGGCGATCCTCGACACCGCGCCCGAGAGCGACTTCGACGACATCGTCCGGATCGCCTCGGAGATCTGCGGTGCAGAGAATTCGCTCGTCACGCTCGTCGACACCGACCGGCAGTGGTTCAAGGCGAAGGTCGGGGACGTCCCGTTCGCGCAGACGCGCGAGGCGTCGTTCTGCGCGCACGCCATCATGGGACGGGACCTGCTGGTGGTGCCGGATGCGACCGTGGACGCCAGGTTCGCCGACAACCCGAACGTCCTCGGCGACGACGGTGTCCGCTTCTACGCCGGCGCCCCGCTGGCGACGAGCGAAGGCGCCGCGCTCGGCACCCTGTGCGTCGTCGACCACGCGCCGCACCGGCTCAACCTCGAGCAGCTGCGGGCGCTGCGGGCGCTGGCGCATCAGGTCACCGAGCTGCTGGAGCTGCGCCGGCTGATCGTCACCGAGCAACTCGACGTGCGGCTGGAGCGAACCGTCGACCTCGCCTACCTGGCCGACGATCGCATCCGGGACCTCCGCCGCATCGCCGAGGCGCGCGGCATGTGCATCACGCTGATGCTGGAGCACCGTGCTCCGGTGCGTGCCGATCCGCCGAAGCTGTCGCGAGCGCTCGACTACGTCATGTTCACCGCGCTCAAGGTCTCGCCGCCCGGCGGGCAGCTCGGCATACGGGTCCTCGACGAACCCGCGCCGACGATCGAACTCACCCACGGGGGCGGGTCGATCACCGCGGACTGGTACCTCGAACTGGCCGGACTGCGACACTCCGACGACCCTGTGCCGCGAGCGGTGGCGGAGATCCTCCGGGCTCATGGCCTTGCCGTCATCTGTACCCCGACGGTCGCCGGCTCGCCGGGCATCATGGTCGAGCTGCGGTTCCCGGCCGTGTGACGCTTTCATCACTGTGGTCGCGTTCAATCACCCAGGTCAAGGCCGACATCGACGAGAGTCTTGACAACGTTCTGCAAGGGATTTCAGACTGCTTCCGCACCCGAGGCAGCTCGTCGCCCGAGTCAAGGAAGAACAGTATGAGGATCGCTGACGTCCGGGTCATCGTGACGTGCCCGGACCGCAACTTCGTGACGTTGAAGATCGTCACGGACGAGGGTGTGTACGGCCTGGGCGACGCGACCCTCAACGGTCGTGAGCTGGCGGTCGCGTCGTATCTGCGGGACCACGTCGCGCCGGTGCTGATCGGCCGCGACCCGAGCCGGATCGAGGACACCTGGCAGTACCTGTACAAGGGTGCGTACTGGCGGCGGGGCCCGGTGACGATGACCGCGATCGCCGCCGTCGACACGGCGCTGTGGGACATCCTGGGCAAGGTCGCCGGGCTGCCGGTCTACAAGCTGCTCGGCGGCCGTTCCCGCGAGGGCGTGACGGTCTACGGCCACGCCAACGCCGAGACGGTCGCCGACGTGCTCGCCGAGGTGGCCCGCTTCGTCGACCTCGGATATCGCGCCGTGCGGGTGCAGACCGGCGTGCCCGGACTGGCCAGCACCTACGGGGTGAGTGGCGACAAGATGTTCTACGAGCCGGCGGACGCGGCGGTGCCGACCGAGAACGTGTGGTCCACCGAGCGCTATCTGGCCAACGTGCCGGGGGTGTTCGGCCGGGTGCGGGAGGAGTTCGGGCCGACGCTGAAGCTGCTGCACGACGTCCATCACCGGCTGACGCCGATCGAGGCGGCCCGGCTCGGCAAGTCCCTGGAGCCGTACGGGCTGACGTGGATCGAGGATCCGGTGCCGGCCGAGCTGCAGGAGGGGTTCCGGCTGATCCGGCAGCACACCACCACCCCGGTCGCGGTGGGGGAGGTGTTCAACACCGTCTGGGACTGTGAGCAGCTGATCCGGGAGCAGTTGATCGACTACGTGCGGACGACGGTGGTGCACGCCGGCGGCATCTCCCATCTGCGCCGCATCTTCGACTTCGCCGCGATGTACCACGTCCGCTCGGGCTCGCACGGTGCGACGGATCTGTCGCCGGTGTGCATGGCCGCGGCACTGCACGTGGACGTCGCCATTCCGAACTTCGGGCTGCAGGAGTACATGCGCCACACCGAGGCGACCGACGCGGTGTTCCCGCACGGGTACCACTACGAGGACGGCTACCTGTTCCCCTCGGAGACGCCCGGGCTCGGGGTCGACATCAACGAGGAACTCGCCGCCCGGTACCCCTACCGGCCCGCGTCGCTGCCGGTGAACCGCCTCGAGGACGGCACCGTGCACAGTTGGTGACCAGGCTCGGCACGGCCGCCCCACCGGCGGCGGCCGTCCGCAGGCCCGTCCGCTGAGCAAATGGTTGCGGGGTCCGCGCCGTCATCGGCCGGACCCCGCGGATGTGGCGCGACGATCAGCTCCGCCGGCGCTGCGGCCGGGGTGCCAGACGGAGCAGCGCCATGCCGCCCAGGATGAGCGTGGCCCCCAGCACCAACTGCCAGCCGATGGACAGCCCGGTCACCGGCAGCAGCGCCGCACTTCCGGCGGCCCCGCCGGCAACACCGCCTTCGTACATTTCCCATCTCCTCACACATTGATCCATTCGCGGTCCGCACCGCGAACGGTTTTCCATGCCGCCAGCCAATACACGCCGGCGCGCCATTGTTCGTACAACCATTCCGGCAGCAGCAGTGCCGCCAGCAGAACGTCACCGGGACGACCCTTCCGGACCGTCCACACGCGTTCGATGACAAAGACGCCCGTCAACGGCAGCCACCGGGCGTCGAACGGCAGGCCGCCGGTCACGGCGATCACCACGGCGAGGAACGTGAGGTACGTCGGCACCAGCATCGACCCGCCGTAGGTTCCGGCCTGGCGGACCCAGGTGCCGAACGTGCGCCGGTTCAGCCCGTACAGGCGGAGGCTGTCGAGCATGCCGCGCTGCCAGCGGAGCCGCTGATGCCGCAACGCCCTCCACGTCGGCATCGACTCCGTGACCGCGGTGGCCCTCGCGGGTGCCACCGGCCGGTAGCCGAGCGCCTGTACCGCGAACGTCAGCTCGATGTCCTCCGTGGCGGTGTCACGGTGGTACAGCTCGCCCGGGTAGCCGGGCAGCCGGCCGTCCCTGCGGGCGGCCAGCACCTCCCGGATCACGCGGACCTGGAAGAGCGTCGCGACACCGGAGAGCACCAGCGCCTTGTCCATGCGCCGGGCGACCTGCCGCGCGAACCGGGTGTACTCGTTGCGCTGCAGCCGCTCGAGCAGACTGGTGCCGTCGGGGGCAGTGTGGAAGCTGGCGCAGGCGGCGCCGACAGGTCGCCGCCGCCGGTGCCCGATACGCTGTGTGAGCGCGCCGGCGGCGTGCCGGGTGAAGTCCGGGTCCAGGATGCTGTCCGCGTCGGTGACGAGCACGAAGTCGTCGTCGGCGAGGTCGGGCAGGAGCCTGATGATGGCCCAGTTCAGCGCGCCGGCCTTCTTGTGCGGGTTGGGGCCGGGAAACTCGAGCACCTCGGCGCCCGCGGCTTCGGCCACCTCGGCGGTGTCGTCGATGCAGTTGTTCGGCACGACGACGATCCGGTCGACCGGCGGTGACCACTGCCGTTGCAGCGCCCGGACGGTGGCGGCGACGGTGGCGGACTCGTTGTAGGCGGGAACCACGGCGACGACCTTCGCGGCGGGCCGACGGTAGCGGCGCTGCCCGGGCAACGCGCGGACGACGGCGGTGTGGTCCGTGGCGGCGTGTTCGGTCAGGCTGAAGCGCACGGCTCGGTTGCCTCCGGGATCGGTACGGGCGAACGCCTTCCCGCCGGACAATGTCCCGCGGTCCGCTGCCGGCTGAGCCGTTTCGCGGACCGGAAATGCTGACGGGTGCGGAGTCGACTTTGCTGGCACGCGTTTCGGGCCGCAATGCGTTCGCCGCCTTCTCACCCAGGTGAAAACGGGGCTGAGAAACCGGTGGAACGAAGGACCGGGAAGGCATCAAAAATGCCCCGATGAGGATGTGCGGGGTCGTACTGACCCACCATCCTCCGGCATTCCTGCTGCTCCTCGGCGACGACCCCGGCCGAGGTTTCCTGCCCGGGCTCCTTGATCGTCGGAAACTTCCGGCTGCCCAGGCAACCCGAAGTTTCCCTCGATCTGGAACCGCGGCGAGCAGCGGCCGGGGGACCGGCCGCAGCCGGCGGGTGCCGTCGGTGACGTCGCCCTCGTTCGCCGTCACGGCGGAATTGTCATACCCCGGCGGTACTGTCCCCGCGTGCTGAACAAGCCGAACACGGCAACACCGGACGCGGGGTGACGGGCGATGCGTGGTGACGACGAGCTGATGCACCGCATCGGCAACCTGCTGCTCGACGCGGCGCCGCCGGACTTCCGCCGCATCGACGTGCTGGTCCACGAGACGGTCGCCGTGCAGGACCTGGTGCTGACCGTCCACCTCCGCGACGGCAGCACCCCGGCGGTCCTGCCGCCGGACGGGCTGACCGCCGCGTTCACCGAGCTGCGCGGAGCCGTGGCGACACCCGAGCGGGGCACCTGGTTCTCGGTGCGCTGCGTCATCGACGCGCCGTCCCGCATCGAGCTGACCTATGTCCTCGACCACGAGCCGCCCTGGCAGCTGCCGGTGCCGCCGGACGCCTACGCCAAGGATCTCGCGGCGTTCCCGCGCGACGACCGGCACATCCCGGCCTGGCTGCGCGAGCGGCTCGGCGGCGAGCCGGCGCCCGGCGGGCGCGACCGTCCGCGTCGGACGCTGACCGCCGAGGAGGAGCACCGGGCCCTCGGCTCGGCGACGACACTGCTGCTGCAGCACCTGCCCGCCGACTGGGCCGAGCTGACGGTCGACCTGGCCTGCACCGGCCACCACGCCGAGCACCGGGCCGGCCTCACGACCATCTTCGGCGGCACCCCCGACTGGCGGCCACCCGCCGGGTTCCTGCGGATGCTGCACGAGCTGCGCGCCGGCATGCACGCACCGGGCCGCGGCACCTGGCACAGCATGCGGTTCCACCTCGCCCACCCGAACGTCTCCACGGCGACCTTCAACCGTGAGGCGATGCCCGCCTGGACGACGCCGCCGACGGACCGCGACTACGCCGACGAGCTGGCGCTGTTCCCGCGCGAGCCGTCGGCGGTCCCGCACTGGTTCCCGGCCGGCCGGAGCGCCGCCTGACCCCGGCGGGCGGCGACCGTCGGTTGATCAGGTGGCCGTCCACTGTGACCGCCCTAGTACCATCGCCGGGCATGTGGCGGCCCGGCGAGACCATCCTTGAGCTGTATGAGGTGCTCGACGTCATCCGAACCGGCGGGATGGGCCTGGTGTACCGGGTGCGGCACCACGGCTGGGGTGTCGACCTCGCGGTGAAGACCCCGCGCTCCGACCTGGTCGCCTCGGCCTCCGGCCGCGAGCTGTTCCAGGCCGAGGCCGAGTCGTGGGTGTCGCTCGGCCTGCACCCGAACATCGTCAGCTGCGCGTACGTGCGCCGGGTCGACCGGACCCCGGCCGTGTTCGCCGAGTGGGTCGACGGCGGCAGCCTCGCCGACGCGGTGCGGACCGGCCGGCTGTACGAGGGCGGCCCGGACCGCGCGCTGCGGCGCATCCTCGACGTCGCTGTGCAGTTCGCCTGGGGCCTGGAGCACGCGCACCGGCACGACATGGTCCACCAGGACGTCAAGCCGGCCAACGTCATGCTCACCACCGACGGGAGCGCGAAGGTCACCGACTTCGGCCTGGCGAAGGCGCGGGTGCTCGCGGGGGAGCCGGCGGAGGCGCCGGCGGGCGCGAGCGTGCTCGTCACGTACGGCGGCATGACCCCGGCGTACTGCTCACCGGAGCAGGCGTCGGGCGGGCGGGTGCAGCTGTCCCGGGCGACCGACGTGTGGTCGTGGGCGCTGAGCGTGCTGGAGATGTTCGTCGGCGGGATGCCGACGCCCTACGGCGCGGCGGGGGCCGACGTGCTCGAGGCGTTCCTGGGCGACCCGGCACCGGCCGGGCCGCCCGGCGCCGTGCCGCCGCCCATGCCGGACGACCTGGTGCCGGTGCTGCGGCAGTGCTTCCTGCCCGATCCGGCCGCCCGCCCGCGGATGGCCGAACTGGCGGAGCGGCTGGCGGCCGTCCACGCCGCGGCGCTCGACGAGCCCTACCCCCGCGCCGCGCCGTCACCGGCGACGCTGCGGGCCGACGGCCTGTCGAACCGGGCCCTGTCGATGCTCGACCTCGGCTATCCGGACCAGGCCGAAACGCTGTGGGAACAGGCGTTGCGGGTCGACCCGCACCACCCGCACACGGTCCACAACCGCGGCCTGCACCGCTGGCGCACCGGCCGGCAGACCGACGCCCACCTGCTGGCCGAACTCACCGAGGTCGGCGCCGACCGGTCCGTCGCGGCCGTCGACCGGGAGCGCGGCGATCCGGTCGCGTCGATCGTCCTCCGCGGCCACCAGCGCTGGGTCGGCTCGGTCGCCCTGACCCCCGACGGACGGCTCGCGGCGACCGGCGGCGAGGAGAACACCTCACCGACCCCCGCCGGCAGCGAGGGTGGTGCCGTCCGCGTGTGGGACGTCGCCTCGGGCCGCTGCCTGCACCGGCTCGACGGGCATCCGCGCAGGTCGACCGCGCTTGCGTTCAGCGGCGACGGGCGGCTGCTCGCCTCGGGCGGCGACGACCGCACGGTCCTGATCTGGGAGACCGCCACCGGGCAGTGCAGGCACCGGCTGGCGCACCCGAGCGAGATCCGGTCCCTCGCCCTCACCGGCGACGGCGGCCTGCTCGTCGCCGACACCCTCGGCGGCTCCGTCCTCGTCTGGGACACCGCCGGCGGCCGGCTGGTGCACACCCTCCAGCAGGAGCAGCGGGGGCCGTCGGATCGGGGCGGCGTCACCTTCAGCGCCGACGGCCGGCACGTCATCAAGTGGTCGCAGTCGATGTACCGGATGCGGGTCTGGGACACCGCCACCGGTGGTCTCGTGCGGTCCGGGCCGTTGCCCGACCGGCCGGCGGTCCTGCTCACCCCCTCCGTGGCCGTCGTCGTCGACGGCGAGCGGGTCGAGCACGTCGACCCGGTGACCGGCCGGCCGGTGCGGCACCGGCCGAAACCGCCGGACTGGGCCGGTCCGGCGGCGGTCGATACCACCGGCCGGTGGGGCCTGGCCAAGGCCGGGGACACCGTCGAGGTGTGGGACCTGACCGCCGGCCGCTGCCTGCGGACCCTGCCCGGACACGACGGCTGGGTGCAGGCGGTCGCACTCGACGCCGCCGGCCGGATCGGGCTGTCGGGCGGGGCGGACGGCGCCGCCCGGTTGTGGCGGCTGACCCCGCCGGGCCCGCCGGCGCCGTGGAGCTATGCCCGGCCGCGCGCCGCCACCGAGCTGAACCGGGCCGCGGACCTCGTCGGCGCCGCCCTCGACCGCGCCGACCGCTCGGCCGCCGCCGGTGACCTGGAGCGGGCCGCGACCGAACTGCGCACCGCCCGGGCCGTCCCGGGCCACGAGCGCGACCGCCGTATCGTCGACCGGTGGGCGGCACTGGGCCGCTCGGGGCGCAGGACCGGGCTGCTGGGCGCATGGCCGGTGCGGCAACTGCCGGGCAGCGGCCGGACGCAGCTCAGCCCGGACGGGCGGCTCGCGGCGCTGCGCTCCGGGAACAGCATGCCCCCGCAGATCTGGGACCTGAGCACCGGCGAGCGGCTGCACACCCTCACCGGGCACGGCGACGCCACCACCGACCTCGCCTTCACGCCCGATTCGCGGTACGCGGTGACCGGCGGCCACGACCACACCGTGCGGATCTGGGACCTCGTGACCGGGCAGTGCCGGCACGTGCTCACCGGGCACCGCGGCCAGGTGTCCGCGGTCGCCGTCGGTGCCGACGGACGCTTCGCGGTCTCTGGCGGCGGGGACGGCACCGTCCGGCTGTGGGACGTCGCCCACGGCCGGCAGGTCCGGGTGCTGCATCCGCACGAGGGGTGGGTGCTCGCGGTCGAGCTCACCGGCACCGGCCGCGAGGCCCTCGCGCTGCTGTCCACCGGTGGCGTGTGCGTCCTCGACACCACCACCGGGCAGTGCGTGCGCGCCATGCCGGGCAAGGCGAACGGCCGGGAGTCGGTGGCGGTCTCGCTCGACGGGCGTACCGGCCTAGCACCGAGCCTCGAAGGCAGCGCGCTCTGGCAGATCGACCTCACCACCGGTGAGCTCGGGGGTCTCATGTACGGCCACACGGCGCAGATCACCGCCGTCGCGGTCGACGCCGGCGGGCGGACCGCACACTCAGGGTCGGCGGACCGCACCATCCGGGTCTGGGACCTCGTGACCGGGCAGTGCCGGCACGTGCTCACCGGGCACACCGGGGTGGTGACGTCCCTGGCGCCCACCGCCGACGGCCGGTTCACCCTGTCCGCCGCCGACGACGGCACGGTCCGCGTCTGGGACCTGCACGCCGGGCGGTGCCTCCAGGTATTGCAAGGCCCGGCCGGTGACGGCATCGCCGTCGAGCTGAGCGCCGACGGGCGCACCGCCCTGGCGAGCAGCCGCACCGACGAGACCCGGGTGTGGGAACTCGACTGGGACTACGCCTTCCAGCCGCACGACGGCTGGGACGAGGCCGCCCGGCCGTGGCTCGTGACGTACGGCGCCGACGAGGACCTGCTCCTCGCCCGGCTCCGCGACGCCGGCCTCGGCGGGGCCGGCCGCACCGCGGTGCGGGCAGCGGCGGCGGCCGTGACGCCTGCCGGGCCCGCCCGCACCTCCATCGACCATCCCGCCGGCCCGGCGTGGTCGCGGCTGGTCGGACGACTGCAGCGGAAAGGCAAACAGCAATGATCCTCTCTTGCTCCGGATGGGGCTGCACCCGGCTCATCTCCGTCTCCTCCGTGCCCGGCGGGAGCCCGGTCGCCCGCAACGACCCGGAGCACTACGCGATCGAGTTCCAGATCTGTCCCGACTGCCACAAGACGTACTGCGACCGCTGCCTGCCCAAGGGTGGCCTGTTCTCCGCGGCCCGCTGCAAGAGCTGCGGCGCCAAGGTCGTCGACGGCGGCCGGCGTGCGGCGGTGGTCGGCCGGCCCAAGGCGGCCGTCGTCGAGCTCCACGACCGCGGCTACGACCTGGCGGTCGAGGGCAAGCTCGACCAGGCCCTGGCCGCGTTCGACGAGGCCGTCCGGCAGCGGCCCGGCTACGTCACGGCCCACTTCGACCGGGCCCTCGCCTTGAACCTTCTCGGCCGCCCGGCCGAGGCGATCGCCGGTTTCGAGCGGGCGATCCAGCTCGACCCGGGGTACGTCCAGGCGATGTACGACATCGGCGGCATCCACCGCGCGCAGAACGACATGGCCAAGGCCGTCGAGGCGTACGACCGGGCGCTCGCCGTCCAGCCCCGCTATGTCAGCGCGCTCGTGAACAAGGCGGTCACGCTCAGCGACATGGGGCGGATGGAGGAGGCGGTACGGTCGGCCGACGAGGCGATCCGGGTCATCGACGCCGGTAACACGCCCGACGACGTGCCGAACGCCCGCGCCTACGCGTTCGGCGCGAAGGGTGCGGCCCTGCTGAAGCTCGGCCGCTACCAGGACGCGCTGGCGGCGATCGACGTGGCCATCAACGACGGCCCCGACGACTACGACAACTACCGCAACCGCGCGAAGGCGCTGGAGCAGCTCGGCCGCGTCGAGGAGGCGCGCCAGGCGGCGCAGATCGCCGAAGGCCTGCGCGGCGGGCGCTGAGGGCGATCACCGGGCGGCGGATCGGTACGGCCGTTGAACGGGCCGGACGGGAAGACCCGGCCACGAGTGACGCGACGCCGTTGACGGCCGGCAGCGGGTGACGCGCGGGAGGGGCGGGCCGCCCCTCCCGCGCGTGCGCCTCCTGCTCTCGGTGTGCCGGGTCGCGGACCCGGTCGTGCCCGCGGCGGCCATCCAGGTCGACCTGTCCGCTCACCGGTCCTGCTCCGGATGAGCGGTCGCCGTCCACCCCAGCGCCAGTAGCGCCAGGGCGTACGCCGGGCCGATCACCAGACCGAGCACCGACGTGAAGAGGTCCGTGTCCGCGGCGTTGACCGGTGGGTCACCCGCTGCCGTCGTCCACAGTTCGGCGAGCGGTGCCGTCACGAACGCGGCGACCACCGCGCCGATGGCGAGCAGCGGATACGCCGTCAGGCTCACCACTGCCGCCCGCGCCGGAGCGGCCGCCCCGCCGATGACGGCGACCGCGGCGAGGAGCAGTCCGCCGAACAGCAGCAGTATCGGCAGCCGTGCGTCAGGTGCCATCAGGCGCAGCACCGTGATGCACCCGGCCGCGACCGTCACCGCTGCGGCGACGGCCAGCAGGCGCTGCCGCATGAGGCGGCCGTCCGGCGCGGCGGACCATGCGCAGCCGAGAGCGGCGAGCACCAGCAGGGCGCCGACCGCCACCGACAGCGGCGTCAACGCCGCCTCGGTGTCGGTGGGCGACTCCGTGGCCGCCGCCACCGGTGCCGTCGCCGCGGCCACACACGCCGCGACGAGCAACGGCGTCCGGCCCGAGGTGGCCGGGGGCCGGCGGGCGACCACCGCGACCGCGGCGAACGCGGCCACGGCGAGGCCCGCCGCCGTGGCCGTGCCGACCGCGGCGGCGACGCCTTGCACGTCCAGGCGGTCGAGGACCATGTCCGTCCCGAACCAGGTCGCCGCCGCGCCGAAGACGACCTGCCAGCGCCGGCCGCGGAGGGCAAGCAGCAGGCCGGCCAGTGCGGCGACGACCGCCATGATGCGCAGGTCCCGCGCCCAGTAGCTGTTGTTCGAGGCGAACGCGTCGGGCGACGACTCGGCCGGATCGACGAGCGTCAGGTTGATCGACCACAGGGCGGCGCCCGCCCAGGCGATCAGCAGCCCCCATGCCGTGCGCATCAGCACACTGTAGGCGGGCCGGACCGCTCAGCGCTGACCCGCCGGCGTAGGAAAACCGTCAAGAAACGCGCCGTGGGCGTAGGGATTTCGTCAAGGCGTATGGGCAGTCGATACGGCCCGACTTTGACTGGCACCGGACCGGATGGAAGGTCCTTCGCCGAGTGTCGAGGCGGGTGCTCGATGGACAGGGCATCGTGGCTGGGCTGGCTGGGGGCGCTCACGCGCAGGGTGCTCCGGCGCCGGAGGCACGTGGTCCGGCTGCGGACGTGGCTCCACGGCGACGGACTCGCGTCGATATCCCCGAACAAGGAGGCAAGTCGCAGTGGCTGATGTGGTGTTCGTGCTGCTGACGATCGCGGCGTTCGCGATCCTCGGCCTGGCGGTGCGGGCGGTGGAGCGGCTGTGAGCGCCGAGAACCTCGTCGGCCTGATCCTGGCGGTCGCCTTGACCGCCTTCCTGGTCGCTGCGCTGCTCTTTCCGGAGTGGTTCTGATGAGCCCCACCACCGCGGGCGTCGTCTTCATCGTCTCGCTGGTCCTGGCCCTGGTGGTGGTGTATCGGCCGTTCGGTGACTACATGTTCAAGGCGATCACCTCGTCGCGCCATCTCGGGGTCGAGCGTGTGTTCTTCCGTGCGGTCGGTGTCAATCCCGGTGGTGAGCAGTCCTGGGGTGTCTACGCCCGCAGTGTGCTGGCCTTCTCGGCGATCTCGATCCTGTTTCTGTACCTGTTCCAGCGCGTTCAGCAGCACCTGTGGCTGTCGCTGGGGATGCGGCCCGTCGCGCCGGACCAGGCCTGGAACACTGCGGTCAGTTTCGTGACGAACACGAACTGGCAGTCGTACTCGGGTGAGTCGACGATGGGTCATCTGGTGCAGATGGCGGGTCTGGCGGTGCAGAACTTCGCCTCCGCCGCTGTCGGTATCTCCGTCGCGGTCGCGCTGGTGCGGGGTTTCGCCCGGTCGAAGACGGATCGGCTCGGGAACTTCTGGGTCGACCTGGTGCGGGTCTGTGTGCGGATCCTGCTGCCCGTCGCCGTCGTCGGCGCGGTCCTGCTCATCGCCGGCGGTGCGGTGCAGAACCTCAGCAGTGGTACCGATGTGGTGACTCTGGGTGGGGGGTCGCAGGCCATCACCGGCGGGCCGGTGGCCAGTCAGGAGGTTATCAAGGAGTTGGGTACGAACGGTGGTGGGTTCTACAACGCCAACAGTGCGCATCCGTTCGAGAACCCGACGAGCTGGACGAACTGGATCGAGTTGTTCCTGATCCTGTTCATCCCGTTCACGCTGCCTCGTGTGTTCGGGCGGATGGTGGGCGACAAGCGGCAGGGTCTGGCGATCGCCGGCATCATGGCGATCATCGCGGTCGCCAGTGTTGTCGCGATCAACGCCCTGCAGGTGAACCCGGGTGGCACGGTCCCGGCTGCGGTCGGCGCCGCCACCGAGGGCACGGAGGCCCGGTTCGGGGTGTCCCAGTCGGCGACGTTCGGGGCGGTCACCACGTTGACGTCGACGGGTGCGGTGAACTCGTTCCACGACTCGTACACGGCGTTGGGCGGCATGATCACGATGTTGAACATGATGCTGGGTGAGGTGGCTCCGGGTGGTGTGGGTTCGGGGTTGTACGGCATGTTGATCCTCGCCGTCATCACGGTTTTTGTCGCGGGGCTCATGGTGGGTCGTACGCCGGAGTATCTGGGTAAGAAGATCGGTTCGCGGGAGATCAAGTTCGCGTCGCTCTACCTGCTCACGACCCCCGCGCTGGTCCTGGTCGGCACCGCGGTCGCGATGGGCTCGGCCACCGCGCGCTCGTCGATGCTCAACACCGGCGCGCACGGCCTCTCCGAGGTGCTCTACGCGTTCACCTCGGCGTCGAACAACAACGGCTCCGCCTTCGCGGGCCTCAGTGCCGACACGCCCTTCTACAACATCGCCCTCGGGCTGTGCATGCTGTTCGGCCGGTTCCTGCCGATCATCTTCGTGCTCGGCCTGGCCGGGTCGCTCGCCCGGCAGCAGCCGGTGCCCGAGTCCACCGGAACGTTGAAGACCTACCAGCCGCTGTTCGTCGGCATGGTCGTCGGCGTCACGATCATCGTGGTCGCGCTGACCTACCTGCCCGCGCTGGCGCTCGGCCCGCTCGCGGAAGGCATCCAATGACCACCCCAACCCTGTCCCGGCAACACCTGCCTCAAGGAACCCCGATGACCACCCTGACGCCGCGCAGGGTCGCCGGCGGTCTGCTCGACCCGGCCCAGTTGTGGAAGTCGCTGCCCGACGCGTTGCGCAAGCTCAACCCGGCCACGCTGTGGCGTAACCCGGTGATGTTCATCGTTGAGGTCGGTTCGGTGTTCACGACCGTCCTCGCCGTTGTCCATCCGAGTGTGTTCGCGTGGGCGATCACGGTGTGGCTGTGGCTGACGGTGCTGTTCGCCAATCTTGCCGAGGCTGTTGCCGAGGGTCGGGGTAAGGCGCAGGCGGACACGTTGCGCCGGGCGAAGCAGGACACTGTGGCCCGGCGGTTGGTCGGCGGTGTCGAGGAGCCGGTGCCGGCGCCGGAGTTGCGGCGGGGTGATGTGGTGGTGGTGGAGGCTGGGCAGGTCATTCCGGGTGACGGTGATGTGATCGAGGGTATCGCGTCGGTTGATGAGTCGGCCATCACCGGTGAGTCGGCGCCGGTGATCCGGGAGTCCGGTGGTGACCGGTCGGCGGTGACCGGTGGGACGAAGGTGTTGTCGGACCGGATTGTCGTGCGGATCACGCAGCGGCCGGGGGAGAGTTTCATCGATCGGATGATCGCGTTGGTTGAGGGTGCGAATCGGCAGAAGACGCCGAACGAGATCGCGTTGAACATCCTGCTCGCTTCGCTCACCATCGTTTTTCTGCTTGCCGTGGCGACTCTGCAGCCTCTCGCGATTTTCTCGAAGGGGGTGCGGGCGTTCGCCCCGGATTCTGCGGCGCTGAATGCCGACGGGGTGGCCGGGATTGTGCTGGTGTCGCTGTTGGTCTGTCTGATTCCGACGACGATCGGGGCGTTGCTGTCGGCGATCGGTATCGCTGGTATGGATCGGTTGGTGCAGCGCAACGTGCTTGCCATGTCCGGTCGGGCGGTCGAGGCGGCCGGTGATGTGAACACGCTGCTGCTGGACAAGACCGGCACCATCACCCTCGGCAACCGGCAGGCGGGCGAGTTCGTGCCCGTCGAGGGTGTCACCACCGAGGACCTGGCGAACGCCGCCCAACTGTCCAGTCTCGCCGACGAGACGCCGGAGGGTCGCAGCATCGTCGTGTACGCGAAGGAGCACCACGGCTTGCGGGAGCGCACCACCGGCGAGCTGACGCACGCCACCTGGGTGCCGTTCACCGCGCAGACCCGCATGTCCGGCGTCGACCTGGAAGGCGACCGGAAGGTCCGCAAGGGCGCCGCGACCGCGGTGATGAAATGGGTCCGCGAGAACGGTGGCCGCCCCACCGAGGAGGTCGGCTCCATCGTGGACGCCATCTCCAGCTCCGGTGGCACGCCGCTGGTCGTGGCCGAGCACGTCGACGGCCAGCCGGCCCGCACCCTGGGCGTCATCCATCTCAAGGACGTGGTGAAGCAGGGCATGCGGGAACGCTTCGACGAGATGCGCCGCATGGGCATCCGCACCGTCATGATCACCGGTGACAACGCGCTGACCGCTCGGGCGATCGCGGAGGAGGCCGGGGTCGACGACTTTCTGGCCGAGGCGGCGCCCGAGGACAAGATGGCGCTGATCAAGAAGGAGCAGCAGGGCGGCAAGCTCGTCGCGATGACCGGTGACGGTACCAACGACGCCCCGGCGCTGGCCCAGGCCGATGTCGGGGTCGCGATGAACACCGGCACCTCGGCGGCGAAGGAGGCCGGCAACATGGTCGACCTCGACTCCGACCCGACGAAACTCATCGAGATCGTCGAGATCGGCAAGCAGTTGCTCATCACCCGCGGCGCGTTGACCACGTTCTCCATCGCCAACGACATCGCCAAGTACTTCGCGATCATCCCGGCGATGTTCGCCGCGATCTACCCCGGTCTCGACAAGCTCAACATCATGCGCCTGGCCTCACCCGAATCGGCGATCCTCTCCGCGGTCATCTTCAACGCCGTCATCATCGTCGCGCTCATCCCGCTCGCCCTGCGCGGTGTGCGGTACCGGCCCGGCAGCGCCGCCGCCATGCTGCGCCGCAACCTGCTCGTCTACGGCCTCGGCGGCATCATCGTCCCCTTCATCGGCATCAAGCTCATCGACCTCCTCATCCACTGCATTCCGGGAATCTGACATGCGACTCCCAGCCTGGCTCGCCCAGCACCTCGCGGCCCTGCGCGCGGTCGTCGTCCTCACCGTCGTGCTCGGCCTGGCCTATCCCTTGTTCATGGTCGCCGTCGCCCGGATCCCGGGCCTGGCCGGCAAGGCCGACGGCTCGCTCGTCGAGAAGAACGGCTCGACGGTCGGCAGCAGCCTGGTCGGCCAGTCGTTCACCGACGCCGACGGCAATCCCTTGAAGCGGTACTTCCAGTCGCGCCCGTCGGCAGCCGGCGACGGCTACGACCCGACCGCCACCTCGGCGAGCAACCTCGGCCCGGAGAGCGTCGTGGACTCCCCCGGCAGGGCGAGCCTGCTCACCCTGGTCTGCTCGCGCAGCAAGGCGATCGGCGAACTCGAAGGCGTCGACGGCAGGCGGCCGTACTGCACACCGGACGGCGTCGGCGCGGTCCTCGCCGTGTTCCACCGCGACGGCTCCACCGGCCCGGTCACCCGCGCCGTGAGCCTCAACGAGGCATGCCCCGCGACCCCGTTCGTCACCAACTGGCAGGGTGCCACCGTCGAGTGCGCCAAGCCCGGCGAGGACTACAGCAAGGGCGTCACCACCCCCGTCCTCGGCAACGCCCCGGACAAGCCGGCCGTCCCGGCCGACGCGGTGACCGCCAGCGGCAGCGGCCTCGACCCGCACATCAGCGTCGCCTACGCGAAACTGCAGATCCCACGGGTCGCCGCCACACGGGGCATGTCGGCCGACGCGGTGCGCCGGCTCGTCGACGAACACACCACCGGCCGCGCCCTCGGATTCATGGGCGAGCCGGCGGTCAACGTCCTCGAGCTCAACCTGGCCCTCGACCGGGTCGCGTAAGGAGGCGCGAGGATGACGACGCGCGGGACGCTGCGGGTGTATCTGGGCGCCGCGCCCGGCGTCGGCAAGACCTACAAGATGCTGGAGGAGGGGCGGCGCCGAAAGGAACGCGGCACCGACGTGGTGGTCGGGTTCGTGGAGACCCACGGCCGCCCCTTCACCGAGGCCATGCTCGACGGCCTGGAGATCGTGCCGCGCCAGAACATGACGTATCGCGGCAGCGCCTTCACCGAGCTCGATCTCGATGCCGTCCTCGCCCGCCGGCCCGAGGTGGCGCTCGTCGACGAGCTGGCACACACCAACGTGCCCGGCAGCCGGCACGCCAAGCGCTGGCAGGACATCGAGGAACTGCTCGACGCCGGCATCGACGTGCTCACCACGGTCAACATCCAGCACCTCGAGTCGCTCAACGACGTCGTCGAGCAGATCACCGGCGTCCCGCAGCGCGAGACGGTTCCCGACGCCGTCGTCCGCCGCGCCGAGCAGATCGAACTGGTCGACATGACCCCGGAGGCCCTGCGCCGGCGCATGGCCCACGGCAACATCTACAGGCCGGAGAGGATCGACGCCGCGCTCGGCAACTACTTCCGGGTCGGCAACCTCACCGCCCTGCGCGAACTCGCGCTGCTGTGGCTGGCCGACAAGGTCGACGAACAGCTCGACCGGTACCGCGCCGACCACAACATCGACACGACGTGGGAGGCCCGCGAACGGGTGGTCGTCGCGCTCACCGGCGGACCCGAGGGCGACACGCTCATCCGGCGTGCGGCTCGCGTCGCCGCCCGTACCAAGGGCGCGGACCTCATGGCGGTGCACGTCGTGCGCGGCGACGGGCTCTCCGGCGGCGACCCCGCCCACCTGACCCGCCAGCGGCTGCTCGTGGAGAGCCTCGACGGCACCTACCACCAGGTCGTCGGCGCCGACGTCCCGGCCGCGCTGCTCGACTTCGCCCGTGGTGTCAACGCCACCCAGCTCGTCCTCGGCGCCAGCCGCCGGGGCCGGTTCGCCCAGATCCTCGCGCCCGGGGTCGGCGCGACCACGACCGCCGAGTCGGGCAGCATCGACGTCCACCTCGTCAGCCACGAGCAGGCCCGGCGCGGACGCCTGCGGCTCGGGCAGGGCGAGAGCGGCCTGACCCTGCGCCGGCGGCTGCTCGGCTTCGCCCTCGCACTGGCCGGCCTGCCGGTCCTCACCCTCGTCCTGGACGAGCTGCGCGCCGAGATGGCGTTGCCCAGCGACATCCTCGCCTACCTCGTCCTCGCCGTCGCCGTCGCGCTCGTCGGCGGGCTGCTGCCGGCGCTGGTCTGCGCCGTGGGCGGCTTCCTGCTGCTGAACTTCTACTTCACGCCGCCGCTGCACCGGCTCACCGTCGCCGAGCGGGAGAACGTCTTCGCGCTGGTGGCGTTCGTCTTCGTGACCATGGCGGTGGCGACCGTCGTCGACCGGGCCGCCCGCCGCGCCCGGGACGCCGCCCGCGCCTCGGCCGAGGCGCAGACCCTCGCCACCCTCGCCGGCAGCGTCCTGCACGGCGACAACCCGCTCGACGCCCTGCTGGAGCGGGTCCGCGAGTCCTTCGGCCTGATCAGCGTCACGCTGCTGGAGCGGTCCACCGAGCGCGGCGCCTGGCGGATCGTCGCGTCCGTCGGCGGCAAGCCGTGCACGACGCCCTCGGAGGGGCAGACCGAGGTCCCCATCAACGACGACGTCTCGCTGGTACTGCGCGGGCATCCGCTGCAGGCGTCCGACCGCAGGCTCATCGAGGCGTTCGCCGCGCACGCCGTGATCGCGCTGCGCCAGCAGCGCCTCGGCGAGCAGGCCGCCACGGCGCGGTCGCTGGAGGAGGTCGACAAGCTGCGCACGGCGCTGCTGTCGGCGGTCAGCCACGACCTGCGCACCCCGCTCGCCTCCGCCAAGGCCGCCGTCGGCAGCCTGCGCAGCCACGACGTCGCCTTCTCGCCCGCCGACCAGGAGGAGCTGCTGGCCACGGCGGAGGAGTCGCTGGACAAGCTCACCCGCCTCGTCGAGAACCTCCTCGACATGTCCCGCCTGCAGGCCGGTGCCCTCGCCATGACGCCGCACGCGGTCAGCGTCGCCGAGGCGGTGCCCCACGCGATCGACGACCTCGGCCCGTCCGCCGCCGGCGTCCGGGTGAGCATCCCCGACGACCTGCCCGAGGTGTACACCGATCCGGCGCTGCTCGAACGGGTCCTCGTCAACGTCCTGGCCAACGCCGTTCGGCACAGCCCGCCCGGCACCCCGCCGCTGATCAGCGTGAGCGAGCACGCCGGCCAGGTGGAGATCCGCGTCATCGACCACGGCCCGGGCATCCCGACCGCCGACCGTGAGCGCGTGTTCCAGCCGTTCCAGCGCCTCGGCGACCGCGACAACGCCACCGGCGTCGGCCTCGGCCTCGCGCTCTCCCGCGGCCTGGCCGAGGCCATGGGCGGCACCCTGCTGCCCGAGCACACCCCGGGCGGCGGCCTCACCATGACCCTCGCCCTGCCCAGCGCCGAACGGGCCGTCGACCACGCCGATCCTGTGCTGCTGGCGCATCTGGACATCAGACGCACCGGAAGGGAGGCCCGCGACCAGGGATGCCGGTAGGGTGCGGCGCGGAGGACGGTGGCCGTCGTCAGGCACCCTTCTTCCGGGTGAGTCGCAGGGTGATTCCGGGTGCGTGGGCACGCCGCACCCGTCGCGGGGACAAGCCCGGGTCCAGGGTTTCCTGCGTTCTTGACGAACTTCATACGCCCCGATCGCCGGGCGGAGCGGCCCGCCCGTCCGGGGCCGGCGTAGTGTCCGGCAGGGATGCCTTCGGGTGTCCGGCACGACCGGCAGCCATCTGCTGCGAGGAGGACCGCCGTGACGAGCCGGCAGCGACCGACCACGCCGGACAGCGCGTCCGCGGCGGGGTCGTCGGCGGCGCACGGCCCGAGCGCCCGCGACACCGCGAGGCTCGCGCTGGTCGTCGGTGCGCTCGGCGTGGTGTTCGGCGACATCGGGACCAGCCCGATCTACACCCTGCAGACCGTGTTCAACCCGGCTGACCCGCATCCGGTGCCGGTGAGCACCGAGAACGTGTTCGGTGTGGTGTCGCTCGTCTTCTGGTCGGTGATGATCATCGTCACGGTCACGTACGTGCTGCTGGCGATGCGCATCGACAACGACGGCGAGGGCGGCATCATGGCGCTGATCACCCTGCTGCGGCGCTGGAGTGCGCACCAGGGCCGGCGGGCGGCCTTCATGCTGGCCGGGCTCGGCATCTTCGGCGCCGCCCTGTTCTTCGGCGACAGCATGATCACCCCGGCGATCTCGGTGCTGTCCGCGGTCGAGGGCATCAAGGTCGTCGAACCGCCGCTGGGGTCACTGGTGGTGCCGATCACGGCGGTGATCATTGTGGCGCTGTTCATGGTGCAGCGCCGGGGAACCGCGGCCGTCGGCCGGATGTTCGGGCCCGTGATGATCCTCTGGTTCGTGACCATCGGCGCGTGCGGGGTGGCCGGCATCGTCCGGTACCCGGCCATCCTCGAGGCGCTGTCGCCGGCCTACGCCGTCGGCTTCCTCGCCGGCCACTTCGGGATCGCGTTCTTCGCCTTGGCCACGGTGGCGCTCGCGGTCACCGGCGCCGAGGCGCTGTACGCGGACATGGGGCACTTCGGCCGCCGGGCGATCACCCGGGCCTGGCTGATCCTGGTGTTCCCCGCGTGCGTGCTGAGCTACCTGGGCCAAGGCGCGCTGATCCTCCAGGATTCGGCGCACATCAGCAGCCCGTTCTTCCTGCTCGTACCGTCCTGGGGACGGCTGCCGGCGGTCCTGCTGGCGACGGCGGCGACCGTCATCGCTTCCCAGGCGGTGATCACCGGCGCGTATTCGGTCGCGTCCCAGGCCGCCCAGCTCGGCTACCTGCCCCGGCTCCGGGTGCTGCACACCTCGGAGTCCAGGATCGGCCAGATCTACGTCCCGTGGATCAACTGGCTGCTGATGATCTCGGTGCTCACCCTGGTCTTCGCCTTCCGCAGCTCGGCGGCGCTCGCCTTCGCGTACGGCATGGCCGTCACCGGTACGATCACCATCACCACCCTGCTCTTCTTCTACGTCGCCCGCTGGCGGTGGCACGCGCCGCTGTGGCTGATCGGCCTGGGCGCGAGCGTGCTGCTGGCGGTGGACCTGCTGTTCGTCGCGGCCAACCTGACCAAGCTGGCCCACGGGGCGTGGCTCCCGCTGCTCATCGGCCTCACGGCGTTCACCGTCATGACCACCTGGCAACGGGGCCGTGAGGTCGTCACCGCGGAGCGCCGCCGGCGTGAGGGGTCGCTGAGTGAGTTCATCGCGCGGCTGCGCGCCGACGGGTCGCTGACGCAGCGGGTCCCGGGCACGGCGGTCTTCCTCAACCGCGGCAAGGAGACCGCGCCGCTGGCCATGCGGGCCAACGTCGAGCACAACCACGTGCGGCACGAACACGTCCTGATCATGTCGATCCGGACCGAGCCGGTGCCGCGTGTCCCGGCGGACGAGCGGATCGTCGTCGACGACCTCGGGTACGCCGACGACGGGATCATCCACGTCACCGTGCGGTTCGGCTACATGGAGACACCCGACGTGCCCGCCGCGTTGCGGATGCTCGACCCGGCGGGGACCGAGGGGCAGCTGCAGCTCGACCAGGCGTCGTACTTCCTGTCGAAGATCGAGCTCCGCAGCGGGGACAAGCCGACGATGGCGACCTGGCGCAAGAAGCTGTTCATCGCGACCTCGTACCTCACCGCCGACGCCGCCGAGCACTTCGGCCTGCCCCGCGACCGCACGGTCATCATGGGCTCACACGTCGAAGTGTGACCCGCCCGCACCCGGTCACCGTGCCGGTGGGCGCTCCGGCAGGCGGGCGGCTCGGACCAGGAGCTGGACGGTGCCGGCCTCGACGCCGTCGAAGCGCAGCCGGGTGCCGTGCACGGGCAGCCAGAACTCGCCGTCGAGGTGCAGCCGTCCCGCGTGGTCGATCACCTCGATGCGCATGCGGAGCGGTCCCGAGCCGTAGCGGTAGTCCGCCTCGGTGAGCAGCAGCTCGAAGCCATGGCCCGGCGGCTTCATCGCGGGCCCCCTGGACGCCGTGCTGCGATTCGGCGGACATGAATGAGGTGCATGGTCACGCCGGATTTTAGGATTCTTTAAGTTGCAAGTGCAACAAGCATCTGCGCGGTCATGATCGTGTAGCGAGCTGCCCGGACTGTGCGTGGCGGGCACGTCCCTGCGGATCTTGGTGAGGGGCGGCGAGCCCGGCCTGCCCGCCCGGCCGGACCGCGTCCGCGCCGACGAGCTTCCCGTCGGATGATCCGGCGCCGTCGATCTCGTACGGGCCGTCGGAGGGTGCAGCACGACGTCCCGGGTCGTCCGTGGCCGGCCGCCTCCACCGCCGCCGGGCACTCTCCCGGTCGCAGGACCGGCTCCGCCACCTGCTCGGCGACCGGTGCGGCGCGGGCAGCGGCTGAGCCGAGCCCTGTCCGCACCGCATCCTACGGATCGTCGGAGGATGCTCGCCCGATAGGGTCGTACCATCTGCAGTTCGAGCGGTTCGGTGCTGATCGATGTGCGGGAGGTGCGGTGCGCGGGTTCGGCGACCTTGAGGCCGCGGTGATGCAGCAGATGTGGGACTTCACCGCGCCGGTGACCGTGCGGCAGGTGCACACCGCGCTGGTGCGGGACCGGCCCCTGGCCTACACGACGGTGCTGACGGTGATGGAGAAGCTGTTCCGCAAGGGCTGGCTGGAGCGCGAGCGGGAGGGCAAGGCGCACCGGTACCGCACGGTCGCGACCCGCGAGCAGTACGGCGCCGGGCTGATGCGGGAGGCGCTGTCGGGCAGCGGCGACCGGGAGGTGGCGCTGCTGGACTTCGTGCGGCAGATGACGCTGGAGGAGGCGGTCGCACTGCGCGCGGCGCTGGACAGCTACGAGCGGAAGATCTCCGGCTCGTGACCGTGCTGCTGCTGGCCGGGTTCGCCGCGCTGCTGGCCGCCGGGTGCGCCCCCAGGCTGGCGCGGGCCGGCTGGGTGGTGCGGGCACCGGGCCTCGCGCTGTTCGTCTGGCAGATGCTGTGCGCGGCCACGCTCCTCTCGGTGGTCCTGGCCGGGCTGGCCTCGATGCTGCACTGGGGCGACGCCGACGACGTCGTCTGCACGGCCTGGCGTCTGTGCCTCGACGCCCTCTTCGGCCACCACGGCCGCCCGGCCCAGGCCGTCGCCGGGACCGGTGCGGCCCTGCTGGTGGCGATGTGGGCCCGGCTGCTCCACGCGGGCTGGCGGGTCATCGGGACCGAGCGGGCCCAGGGGCGCCGGCTGCGCACGATGATGCGACTGCTCGGCTCGCGCCTGCCCGCCCTGGATGCGACCGTGATGCCGTCGCCGCACCCGGCCGCCTACCTGGTCCCGGGCGGCCACCGGCACGTCGTGATCACCTCGGGGGCACTGCGCCACCTCACCGCCGACCAGGTCCACGCCGTCATGGCCCACGAGCGGGCACACGCCACCGGCCGGCACTACTGGCTGCTGCGCACCGTGCGGATGCTGCACCGGGCCTTCCCGCGTGTCCCGATGTCCATCCTGGCCCACGCCCAGGTGTGCCGGCTGGTCGAACTGCGCGCCGACGAGGTCGCCACGCGCTCCAACCGCCCGCTCACCCTGGCCCGCGCCCTGGTCACCATGGCCGAGACCCGCGCCGCAGGGACGGGCGACGCGACGGTCCTGGCCGTCGACGGCGGCGACACCGCCGAACGCCTCGAGCGGCTCCTGCGCCCGCCGGCACCGCTGCCGAGGGCGACCGCCCGGGCCCTGGGCGTCTCGGCCGCGCTGCTGCCGGCGGTGCCGGTCGCGCTCGCCGTCCTCGACCGGTGCCTCGCCCTGCACTGAGACCCCGGCTCTGCTCGTCGGGGCGCGCTCACCCCGGGCGCGACGGCTCGGTCCGTGCCTCGGGGACCGGCCCGGTGTCGCGCCGGCGCAGGCCGGCGCGGCGTGCGCCGATCGTGGTCGCGGCCGCCATGAGCAGCGCCACCAGGCCCGAGAGCAGGAACGCGGCGCTGCCCGGCCGGGTGGCGCCGGCACCGAGGACGGCGTAGACGACGGTGCTCGGCACCATGCCGAGCACGGTGCCCGCCACGTAGACCGGGAACCGCAGCGCCGTCACGCCCGGCGCGTAGCTGACCAGGCCGAACGGGGCGACCGGCAGCAGCCGTAGCGCCGCGACCGCGAGGAGGCCGCCGCGGTCGAGCCAGGCGTCCGCCCGGCGCAGCCGCGGATGGGCGACGGTGAAGTCACGGCCCAGGACCCGGGCGGCGGTGAACGCCGCGACGCCCGCGAGGACCGCGCCCGCGAGCACGTATGCGGCGCCCGCGACGGCCCCGAACAGTGCGCCGGCGGCCACCGCCAGCAGTGAACGCGGCACCAGCGCCACCATCAGCACGGCGGTCGCCGTCACCGCGAGCACGGGAGCGACGACCCCCGCATCCCGGACCGCGGCGATGATCGCGTCGGCGCGCGGCACCAGCACGGTGCCGCCGAGCACCGCCAGTGCCGCCACGAACCCGATCAACGCGACGAATCGGACAGCGGTGGGGGAGGGGCGGTGCACCACGGCAGTATGGCCGATGATTCCTATTGATCGTAGGAGCTATGCTGTCGCCTTCATCGAAGGCGTGGTTGGTCCGTCCGGGGAGGGCTGATCGGTGGGTATGGTAGAGCGGCGGAGCGGGATCCATCGGACAACCGGTGCAAGTCGTCGCGCGGTGCTGATGCTCGGGGCCGCTGCGGCCGTCACCGCCGCGTGCACCGAGCCGGGACGCAAGACTCCGTCCGGCGCCGCCGGATCGCCCTCTCCCTCGCCGTCCGGCGCCCCGCCCGCGACCGGCCAGATCGCCACGCCCGCCGACGCGGCGGCGTCGGTGTCGACGGCGACGGACATCGCCGTCACCGTCGCCAACGCGACCCGCACCGACGTTGAGCTGCTCGACGCCGCCGGCACCCGCATCGAGGGGCACCTCCAGCCCGACGGCACGACCTGGCGGCCGGCGCTCCAGCTCTCCTACAACACGCAGTACACGGTGAAGCTCACCGTCGCGGGCGGTGACGGCAAGGACGTCACGACCACGACCACGTTCACGACGATGAAGAAGCCGGCGAACCTCGCCAAGGTCTCCAGCGTCATCCAGGACAAGCAGACCGTCGGCGTCGCCATGCCGCTCATCGTCAACTTCGGCGTCGACGTCACCAAGGACCAGCGGGCGGCGGTCCAGCGCCGCCTGCTCGTCACCAGCAACCCGCCGCAGGAGGGTGTCTGGCACTGGTTCAACGGCAAGGAGGTCCACTTCCGGCCCAAGGAGTACTGGCAGCCCGGCACGACGCTGTCGCTGCGGGCCGCCGTCGGCGGACTGTCGTTCGGCGGCAAGTGGGTCGGCGAGCGGGACGTCACGGTGCAGGCGACCGTCGGGCGGAAGCTGCTCATGGAGGTCGACAACAAGACCAAGCAGCTGACCGTCACCCAGGACGGCCAGGTGGTGCGCACCTGCCCGGTCAGCCTCGGCAAGCCGTCGAGCCCGACCGCGAGCGGCCACTTCATCATCATGATCAAGAACGAGTGGGAGTGGTTCGACTCGTCGACCTTCGGTGTCCCGTCCGACTCCGACGCCGGCTACCGGATGAAGGTGTACTGGCCGCAGCGGCTCACCTGGGACGGTGAGTATTTCCACTCGGCACCCTGGTCGGTCCAGCACCAGGGCAAGCGCAACGTCTCCCACGGCTGCACGAACCTGTCCGAGGCCAACGCGAAGTGGCTGTGGCAGCAGACCCTCATCGGCGACCCGGTGATCATCCGGGACACCGAGGAGCACGTGAAGTGGGGCAACGGCTGGACCGACTGGGACATCAGCTGGGAGCAGTACGTCAAGGGCAGCGCCATCCAATGACGACCGGTGATCGGTGACGGATCGGTGACAATCCGCCAAGATGGCATCTTGACGGCGCTTCGATATGCTGCTCCGCGATGCTGACAGCTGCGACCCGGATCCTCACGCTCCTGACCACCACACTCCTGCTGGTGGTCGGGGTCGTCAGCCCCGCGTCCGCAGAGCCCGGCGAGGACGGCGGGCAGAATCTCACCGTCCGGCAGGCGCTGGACAAGGCCCTCGCGGAGTACAACGACGCCAAGGGCCGGCTCGACAAGTCCGTCGCCGACCAGGCCGCGATCGGCGAGCAGCTCGCCAAGACCCAGGCCCGGCTGGTCGAGCTGGAGGCGTCGGCCGGTGTCGTCGCCAACGCCGCCTACCGCGGCCGCCGGGTCAGCCTGGCCAACGTCGTCATCGGCAGCAGCGACCCCGAGACCATGCTGCACAACATGGTCACCGTCGAATACGTGCTGTCGCGTGACGACCGGGCGCTGCGGGAGCTGGCCGAGACGCGGCGGACGCTGGAGCAGCAGCAGAAGGACATCGCCGCGGCGGTGGCCAACCAGCAGGCGCAGCTGAAGATCATGGAGGCCAACAAGAAGGCCGCCGAGGACGCGCTGCGCAAGGCCGGCGGCGGCGCCGACACCAGCGGCCCGTCCGGTGGCAAGGTCACCACCAGCTCGTCGGGACGCAACGCCGACGGCTCATTCCCCAAGCAGGGGTGCACGGCCGACGACCCGACGACGAGCGGCTGCATCTCGCCCCGCATGCTCAACGCGTACAACGCGGCGCGCCAGGCCGGCTACACGCACTACACGTCCTGCTTCCGCAGCGGCGGCGGTGGTGACCATCCACTGGGCAAGGCATGCGACTTCTCGGCCAACGCGAAGACGTTCGTCAACGCGAGAGCGACAGGTGCCGACAAGACGTACGGCGACAACCTGGCGGCCTGGTGCGTGGCCAACGCGAAGAACCTCGGCGTGAAGTACGTGATCTGGTACAAGCGGATCTGGCAGCCCAGCAGCGGCTGGAAGTCCTACGGCGGTGACGGCACCCCCGCCGGTGACCACTACAACCACGTCCACCTGTCGATCCAGTAGCGCCTCGCGACCCTACGGCCGCAGCGGGGTCAGGCTGCGGCCTGGGATTCGATGAGGTAGGCCCGCAGGCGGCGCTGCCGCGAGTCGTCGTCCCGCAACGGGCAGGTGTCGCAGTAGGTCTCCACCATGCTGCGGTAGTACAGGGAGCAGGTCCCGCGCACCTGGAACAGCTGCCGGCCGCCGGGATGGCGCACCGGGCACGGCGTGCCCCGGGCGGGTGTCACCGGCGCGTGCGGGGCGAGCGCGTCGAGCAGCCGCTGCGCGCGTGCCCAGGCCGCCTCGGCGTCCCGGCCGGCCAGTTGCGCGACCCGGATCGCGGTGCCGGTCACCTCGTCGGCGACGCTGCCCCACAGGTTGCGCAGCCCGAACGGTGCGCGGGCCCGCACGGCGGCCAGCAACGGCGCCAGGGCCGCCGCCGTCCGCTGCGCCCACCACGCGTCGAGGGCCGCCTCGTCGGCGCCCACCGTGCTGCGCGGGCCGGGAGGTGGACGGCACGCGCGGACGGTGTCAGCTGAAGACGGTGGAGAAGAACTCGCCGAAGCCGTTGGCGAGGTCGAGCAGGCTGCCGCCCACCGTGGACACGATGTTCGCCGCCGACTCCGGTCGGTACGCCACGAAGAACACCAGGAATGCCAAGCCACCCCATCTGAGGATCTTCTTCGGCATTGTCGCTCCTTCCCGGATCGGCAGCGCGTCCAGAGTAGTCGATCAGTGACGTATCGTGAAGGTGGCCATGTGTGTTGCATGATGATCGCAGCATGGTGAGCGCTGATTCACGACGGTTCACTCAGCAGTGATACCGGCGACGTGACGCACATCCGTCTGGGCATCGCCGCCGTCGACGCCTATGCCTTCGGTGCCGGCCGGTTCCCGCTCGTCCGGGGGTGTCGTCATGCCGGCGGTCGGGTTGGCTTGTCTGCTGGTCCCGCCGATGCCTGTTCCCGCGCAGACGTGACAACGGCATTGGCCGGTGCGTTGGCCAGCACGCCCGCCGCGACGACGGTGGCGACGACCGCCGCCGCGGCGATCATGCCCCAGCCGGCCCGCACCGTGTCTCCGAGCAGCAGGACCCCGACCGCCGACGGCACGACGACCTCGACGATCCACAGCACGGCGGTGACCGGCCCGACCTCGCCGTGTTCCAGTGCGTGCGCGTACAGCAGCATGCCGGTCACGCCGAACGCCGCCAGAGCCCAGACCAGCGGCTCCGCCACGACCACGGTGAGGGCGGCCAGCGGGCTCGACAGCGGGTGCGCGGGCAGGGTGGCCGCGCGTGCGCTCAGTGCGGCACCGCCGAAGGCCAGCCCGGCCAGCATGGCGCTCAGCCCCGGCGGCCCCCGGCGGGCACCGGCCCAGCCGGCAAGTGCCACCGGAACCGCCGCGAGCGCCAGCCCGAGGCGCACCACGCCGGGCGGTCGCGCCGGGCCCTGCGGGCCGGACGACACGGCCAGCGCCGCGAGGGCGGCGACGGTGACCACGACCGCGGCCACGTCGACCGGCCGCATCCGGGCCGACAGCCAGATCCGCGCGACCACGACGGTCACCGCCAGGGAACCGGCCAGCACGGCCTGCACCTGGTACACCGGCAGCGCGCGCAGCGCGACGAGCGAGGCCAGCCAGGCCAGCAGATCCAGCACGATGCCGCCGAGGTAGACCGGATCGCGCAGCGTCCGCGCCAGCCCGGCACCGCGCCGCGCGCCGACGGACTGCAGCACGGAGGCGACGCCGTACCCGGCGGCGCCCGCCGTCGCGAAGGCGAGCGCCGCCGCCGGTACCGTGCTCACAAGCCCGGTCCGAGGCTCGTGCGGCCGAGGAGCCGGTCGGGCTCAGCGTCCCCAGCGGTCCCGCCCGGCCGTTCCCGCGTCGGCTGCCCGTTCATGCGCGGCGTCTACCCCGGCAGCCGGGTCTCCACACAGCGCACCGGCGTCGAGGATCGCTCGACGCCCCCGATGGCCCCCACCTCGTCGAGCGATCCGGCGATCACTCTCACGATTGTCGATCGGGACGGGTGGTACCAGGACCGGCGCCGGTACTTGATCGGTACTTCACTCCAGGGCGTCGATACGGGCGCGGACCTTATCGGTCTCGGGCAGGCCGAGTTCGGTGTAGAGGGCCAGGCTCCGGCCGTAGTGCTCGCGGGCGCGGGCCCTGTCGTCAAGGGCGAGACGGGCGTCGCCGAGGCCCAGGTGCGCCCGGGCCTGCTGGTCGCGGGCACCGACCCCGGTGGCGGCCTCGAGCGCGGACGTGTGCTGGGCGACGGCGCCCGCGGGGTCGCCGGTGGCGAGTGCGGTCTCGCCGAGACCGTTGCGCACCCATGCCTCCCCGGTCCGGTCGCCGGCGCCGAGGAAGTACGGGAGTGCCTGCCGGTGGTGTTCGGCGGCCGGTCCGGGCCGGCCCAGCCGTTGCTCGACGAGTCCCAGGTCGGTCAGCGCGTGCGCCTCGCCGGCGCGGTTCCCCAGCTGCCGGTACAAGGCGAGGGCGGTGCGATGGTGCTCCTCGGCCGTGCGGTGCCGGCCCAGCCATCCCTCGGCGAGGCCGAGGTTGTTCATGGCGCGGGCCTCGCCGGAGCGGTCGCCGACCTGCCGGAACAGCCGCAGGCTCTCCTCGAACCGGGCGGCGGCCGGCGCGTGGCGGCCGAGCCGCTCCTCGATGATGCCGAGGTTGTTCAGGGCGCGGGCCTGGCCCAACGGATCGCCGATCTCCCGGAACAGCAGCAGGGCCTGTTCGAGGTGCTCGATCGCGGACGCGTACCGTCCCAGCCCCAGCAGCGCGCAGCCGATGCCGTTGACCGCCTCGGCCTCACCGGCCCGGTCGCCGGTCGTCCGGGCGGCGTCGGCGGCGTGGCCGTGGACGGCGAGCGCGTCGGCGGGGTGGCCGATGGTCAGGTGACGGAACAGGACGGCGGCGAGCCGGACCGCATGCGCCGGCCAGCCGTGAGCGGCGGTGTGGGCGACGACGGCGATCAGGACGGCCCGTTCGGCGTCCAGCCAGCCGCGGGCGGTGTCGTGATCGGTCAGGGACGGGCTCGGCGTGGCCGGTGGGGGCACTTCCGGCCGGTAGCGGCCCTCGTCCGGGTGCAGGAGGTCCATGGCCGCCGCCGCGGTGAACAGATAGTGGTCGAACATCCGGCGCTGTGCCGCTTCCGTGTCCTGCCGGGAATCGCCGGCCGTCAGGCCGAAGGCGTAGGCGCGCAGCAGGTCGTGCATGCCGTACCGGCCGGAGGCGGTCGGATGGACGAGATGCGCGCGGGCGAGGAGCTCCAGCGTGCGGTGTGCCTGCCGCCGGTCGGCGCCCGTCAGGCATGCGGCGGCGTACGGGTCGAGGTCCGGACCCGGGTGCAGGCCGAGCAGCCGGAACGTTCGTGCGGCGTCCGCCGGCAGGTGCCGCAGCGACCAGGAGAACACGGCCGACACCGAGGCACGTACGTCGTCGCCGGCGACGAGCAGGTCCAGCCGCTGCCGCTGGTCGGCCAGTTCGGCCACCAGTTCGCCGAGGGCCTCGGCGGGCCGCGAGACCGCCAGTTGCGCGGCGACACGCAGCGCCAGCGGCAGCCGGGCGCACTGCTCGGCGAGGGTGGTCGCGGCACCGGGATCCGCCTCGACGCGCGCGCCGATCAGCCGGCGCAGCAGCGTGTGCGCGTCCGCGGGTGACAGCGGATCAAGGTCGATGCGCCGGGCACCGTCCACGGCGACGAGGCCGGCCAGGGAGTCGCGGCTGGTGACCAGGACCGCGCAGGACGCCGTGCCGGGCAGCAGCGGGCGGACCTGTTCGACGGACGACGCGTTGTCGAGCACGACGAGCACGCGGCGGTCGGCGAGCCGTGTGCGGTAGGCGGCGACCCGGTCGTCCAGGTCGGCGGGGACGTCCTGAGCGGCGACCCCGAGGGCGGCGAGCAGCCGGGCCAGCGCATCGGCCGCGGTCATCGGCCGGTCCGGGTCGTAGCCCCGCAGGTTGACGAACACCTGCCCGTCGGGGAACCTGCCGCGTGCCCGGTGCGCCCACGTGACCGCGAGCGCGGTCTTGCCCACCCCGGCGGTGCCCGAGACGACCGAGACGGTCACCGCCGTCGGCTGATCGGCGGCCACCGCGGTCATCGCATCGAGCGCCGCCAGCTGCTCCTCACGGCCGATGAACGCCGGCACGTCGGGCGGCAACTGCGCCGGCACCACGACCGGTGACGGCCCGGTCGGTGGCGGCTCGGTCGTCTCGCCGGTCGCGGACCGCAGGAACCCGTCGCGGTCGGCGCCGGTGAGGCCGAGCGCGTCGGCGAGCAGCCGCACGGTGAGCGGCCGCGGCTCGGTGATCCGGCCGCCCTCGATCTTGACGATGTTGCGCACGCTCAGGTTGGCCTTGGCGGCCAGTTCCTCCTGCGTCAGTCCCAGCCGCCGCCGGTGGCTCCGGACGATGTCGCCGAACACCCTCAAACCCCCGACCCCGAGCCGTGGACTTCGATGTACCAGGTACCGTAACGGCCCGCGGTGTCCGCGCTCATGGTGGTGACGTCAGGCAGCGCCGGTGCGCTCGCCGGCCCGCGGTCCGGTCTGGTGCGTCACAGCGCGGACCGTCCGGAGATCAGAACAGCTCGATCGCGTCGGCCGTGTCGTCGGCGGCCCGGCCGCCGGTGGTGGTGGTGGTGTGGGTCATGCGCTGGCGGGTCATGACGTGGCGTCGTCGCAGGTCCTCGACGTCGACCACCCGGCCGAGCACCTCGTCGGGCGGGAGTTCGCCGCTGGCGTACCGCTGCACGTCGAGAGCCTCCCGGCGCACGTCGGCGACGGCGGCGACCACGTGCTCGATCATCTGGCGGCTGATGTCCTGGAACTGGACGTGCCCCACGGCACCGGTCGTCTCCGCGGTCAGCGCGTCGGAGCTGCGGCGCACGTCGTCGGCGGCGCGGACGGTCTCGTCCAGGACGTTGCCGATCATGGCGGTCACTTCCCGCTGCGCCGCCGCGATCCCGGCCAGCCGCCGGGTCATGGCGCTGCCGGTCGGGCTGTCCAGGTCGACCTCCGCCGTGTCGTCGACCCGGTCGAAGCCGCCGTCGTCCTCCAGCACGGCGTCGAGCCGGGCGGTGAGGTCGGCGATGCTGGTACCGATGCCGCTGGCCGCGCCGGATGACCGGTCCGCGAGCTTGCGGACCTCGTCGGCGACGACGGCGAAGCCGTTGCCGGCCTCGCCTGCCCGTACCGCCTCGATCATCGCGTTGAGGGCGAGGATGTTCGTCGCCCGGCTGACCTCCTCGATCGCGGCGACGTGGGTGCGCAGGTCACGCATCTCGTTGACGAGGTCGCGCACCTGGCGGTCGCGTTCGATGAAGTAGCGGACCAGCCGGTCGACGAGGCGGGCGTTGGTGTCGCCGGCCTCGCCGACCTGCTGCTGCGTGCGCTGGAGGGCGCCGGCGAGCCCGTCGACGTTGCCGGCCATCGTCTCGGCCAAGGCATCGACGTGCGCCAGCTGGGACACGATGGACTGCGCCGCCGTCTCGGTGTGCTCCACGACGTCGGTGAGGTGGGCCGTGATCACGTCGCAGTACGCCGGCACCGGAGCCAGCGCGGTGGTCACCACGTCGCGGCGGACCTGTTCGGCCTCGGTTTCCCGCGATCGTCCGGTTCCGAACCGTTCCAGCAGCGATGCCATCGTCGTACTTCCAATCGCGGGTCAGGCGCCCGGCAGCACCTGCTTGATGACGCCGAGCAGTTGGTCCGGCGCGACCGGCTTGACCAGCCAGCCGGTGGCCCCGGCGGTCTTGGCCTCGGCGCGCTTGGTCTGCTCGGACTCGGTGGTCAGCATCAGGATCGGGGTGAAGCGCATCCCGGCGGACTTGCGTGCCTCGCGGGTGAACGAGATCCCGTCCATGTGCGGCATGTTGACGTCGCTGATGATGAGGTTGGGGCGCAGGCCGCCGCCGAGCTTGTCCAGCGCCTCGCGGCCGTGGCCGGCGGTCTCCACGGCATAGCCGGCCTTCGTCAGGATGCTCTTCAGGCTCATCAGGATCGTGGCGGAGTCGTCAACCAGCATGACGGTGGTCATGTCGTGTCCCTTCGGCAACAGCGGTCTTCGGTGGGTTGAGCACCGGAAGCAGCTGCGCTGAGAGGAAGCTGTCATCAGGTACCGCGGTTATCTTCGGCGCGAAGGCGAGGATCGCCTGCAAAGCCGCGGTATGCAGATGGTTGCAGTTGCGGAGGTCGAGCCGGGCCTCCGGCGTGCGGCGCAGCCATGCCGCCAGCTCCTCGACCTCCTCGACCGTCACCACCCCGCTGAGCGTGGCGGCGCGCTCATGCAGCTCGAGCGCCAAGACCGATCACCTCCTTGAGGTTGAGGACGAGCAGCACGAGCCCGTCGCCGAGCAGGGCGGTCCCGACGAACTGCGGCGCGTCGCGCAGCAGCCCGTCCATCGGCTTCAGGATCACGTCGACCTCCCGGTGGAAACGCTCGACCAGCAGTCCGGCACGGCAGCCGGCGACGTTGACGACGAGGACCGCGCGGTCGGCGTCCGGTTCCGGCTGCCACGGCATGCCGAGCGTCTCGGCGAGGTCGACGACCGGGACGACCTCCTCGCGCAGGACCACGACATCCTGGTGCAGCACCCGGCCGATGTCGCGCTGTGGCATCCGTACGGTCTCGACGACCAGGTCGACCGGGATGCCGAACCGCTGGCCGGCGACGCTGACCACCATCACCTGCGTGACGGCCATCGACAGCGGCAGCCGCAGGCGGGTGACCGTGCCCGCGCCGGCCTCCGAGCGCATGGTGACGGTGCCGCCGAGCCGCTCCACGCTGGCGCGGACCGCGTCCATGCCCACACCCCGGCCGGACAGGTCCGACACCTGGTCGGTGGTCGAGAAGCCCGGCTGGAAGACGAGGTTGACCGCGTCGGCGTCGCCGATGGTCTCCAGCTGTTCCTCGTCGATGAGGCCCCGCTCGTACGCCTTCTGTTTCACCCGGGCCGGGTCGATGCCCCGCCCGTCGTCGGCGACCTCCACGACGACCGCGTCGCCGTCGGCGACCGCGGAGAGCGTGATGGAGGCCCGGGGTGGCTTCCCGGCGGCGGTACGTTCGTCCGGCGGCTCGACGCCGTGGTCGAGGCTGTTGCGCACGAGATGGACCAGCGGGTCGCCGAGCGCCTCGATGACGTCCTTGTCGGCCATCGTGTCCTCGCCCTCGGTGACGAGCGCGATGCGCTTGCCGAGGCGGCGGCTCAGGTCGCGGACCAGCCGGGGGAACCGGCCGAACGACACCGACAGCGGCAGCATCCGCACGTCCATGACCGCCGCCTGCAGCTCCTCGGCGATGCGGTGCAGCCCGGCGTACTGGTCCTTGATCCGCCGTGCCAGCGCCCGGCTGCCGAACCCCTCCTCGGCGGCCTCGGCGAGGTACGTCAGGCCGTTCTTCGCCACGTTCAGCTCACCGACCAGCTCCATGAGCCGGTCGACCTTCGCCTGGTCGACCTTGAGCATTCGTGTGCCGACCTGCCCGGTCTCGGTGTCGCCGGTGCGCCGTTCCACCCGATCCACGTCGGCGGTGGCCGGTGTCGCGGGTTCTCCGCCGGTGCCGCGGACGCGGTCGAGGAGGTCCCGGACAGCGCGGCCGATCCCTTCCGCGTCCGCCGTGTCGAGGCCGGCGGTGGTCGTACCGAGCGTGCGGGCGGCGGCCGCGACCGAGCGTGCCACGGAGCGTAGGTGGGCGCCGGCCGGCGCGCCGCCGGTGTGCAGGGCGAGCGCGTGTGCCGCCGCATCGAGGACGGTTACGACGTCGGCGACGGTCTCGTCCGGCGGCCCTGCCGGGACCTGTTCGACCGGAGCACGCAGCGCCACCGCGTCCAGCTCGACGATCTCGACCTGCTCGGACACGTAGCGGAAGACGTACTCCAGCTCGCTGGCCGCCGCACGGGTGGCGAGCACGAACCCGAGCCGGCAGGCGTACTCGTCGTAGTCGTCGGGCGCCGGCCACACGTCCGGCCGGAGCACCGCGAGGTGGTGCAGCGCGGGCACCTGGCGGACGAACAGCAGCGGGTCCTCGCCGCGGAAGTAGCAGCCCTCGTCAGGCAGGTACCGCACGAACCGCAGCGCCGCCGACGTCGTGTCGAGCCACTCGGTGAGCTCGCCGACGACCTGCGCACCGAGCTCCGCGACCCAGTCCGGCGCGGTGCGGGCCACCCCGGCGGCCCCGGCGGTCCCGGACGACGCGATGGTGCCCCCGGCCGCCGTCCCGCCGACCGGGGCGCGGAGCCGGACGATCAGCGCCGCCGCGTCCGTCTCCGCGCCGCCCGGCAGCCGCTCCTCGACGGTCACGTGCGCCAACCAGCTGCGGATCAGGTCGAAGGCGGCGAGCAGGTCGTCGGTCGTCGCCGGGTCGAGCGGCACGCGCCCGGCGCGGACCGCGTCGAGCAGGTCCTCGGCGGCGTGCGTGAGGTGCGTCAGCTCCGGGAAGTCGAACAGGCCGGAGGAGCCCTTGAGCGTGTGTGCGGCGCGGAACACCTCGTTGACCCGCTCCGCGTCGCCGGGGTCGGACTCCAGCCGCAGCAGCCCTTCGCCGACCTGGTCGAGCAGATCGCCGGCCTCGGCGAGGAACTGTGCGAGCAGCGGGTTCACCAGGCGCCCGCTTCCGCCGGGCCGCTCGCCAGCATCGTCGCGACGCGCACCAGCCGCACGGCGTCGACCGGCTTGACGAGGTACAGGTTGGCGCCCGCGCGGTAGGCCCGTTCGGCGTCGCCGGGCCGGTCCTCGGTGCTGATCATGACGATCGGCGCGGACGTCGTCACCGTCTCGCCGCGCAGCGCCTCCACGCACGCGTAGCCGTCCATCCTCGGCATGTTGACGTCGACGATGAAGAGGTCGAACGGGTGCACCAACGCCGACTCGACGGCCTCGAGCCCGTTGGCGGCCTGCTCGACCCGGAAGCCGGCGTCGGTGAGCAGCCGGCTGTGGTACATCCGGACCGTGGCGGCGTCGTCGACCACCAGCACCCGGCCCGCGCCAGCGGTGTCGGTCGAGCGTCCTCCGCCTCGCTTCGGACCGGTCATGCGCGTGCTCCCGTCGGTCGCTGGTAGGCGATGCCCTGCGGCAGTCGTTCCGGGGTGAAGATCGGCGAGATGCGACTCATCGACTCGGCGTGGCCGAGGAAGAGGTACCCGCCCGGGCGTAACGCGCCGAAGAGGTTCTCGGCGGCGCGCCGGCTGGACAGCTCGTCGAAGTAGATCAGCACGTTGCGGCAGAAGATCACGTCGAAGTCGGTGAAGACGCGCATCGTGTTGGTGTCGCAGACGTTCACCCGGTGGAAGGTGACCGCGTCGCGGATCGTCGCGTCGATCTGGTACCTCCCGGCGGCGACGGCCTGGAAGTGCTTGGCCAGCCACGGCTTCGGCACCCGCTGCAGGGACCGGGCGCCGTAGCTGCCGTGCCGGGCCCGGGCCAGCACGTCGCTGTCGATGTCGGCGGCGTGGATCTCGACGTCGACCTGGAGGATCGCCGGCCACTCCTCCAGCAGCCGCATGGCGATCGAGTACGGCTCCTCGCCGGTCGAGCACGGCAATGACAGGATCTTGACCGGGCCCTGCGGACGCCCCGCCCGGGTGTGTTCGGCGAGCACCCGCGGCAACACCGGGTCGAGCAGCGCGTCGAACTGGTAGTCCTCGCGCATGAAGTACGTCTCGTTGACGGTCAGCTGGTTCGTGAGCTCCTGCAGCATCTCCGGTCGGTCGCCCACGCGCAGCGCGCTGAACCACGTGCCGAAGGTCGGGTGGCCGGACGAGCGCACGCACGTCTCGACCCGCTTGTCCACGAAGTACCGTTTGGCGGGGGTGAACTGGATGCCGGTCCGCTTGTAGAAGTACTCCCGGAACCGCTCGAACTCCGCGTCGGAGAGCCGGACCTCCGCGGTCGACGTCGGGCTCATGTGGCGGCCTCCCGCAGGGACGGCAGGGCCGCGTCGACGGCGAAGCGCAGGAACGGGTCCTCCGGGAACCGGGCCCGGGCCGACTCCAGCACCGTGACGTGGTCGCGGCCGGCCATCGGCAGCAGCGCGTCGACCGCGGCGGCCACGACGTTCGGGTGCGGGTCGTTGGCGACGATCCCGGCCAGCCACTCACCGGTGCCCGGGTGCGGCAGATCGGCGAGCACCATCGCGGTCATGATCCGCACATGGTGGTCGGGATCGGCGAGCAGCCGCGGCAGCAGCGCCGGGACCGAGGCGGGCATCGTCGCCAGAGTGCCGGCGACCGCGGTGCGCAGGGCCGCGTCGTCGCTGGCGAGGTGAGGGACCAGCCCGGCGGCGACCTCGGCGTGGTCGAGCGCCGCGAGCGTCGTCAGGATCGCGTCGCGCACCGCCGGATCGGTCTCGACCGCAACGCGCGCCAGCAGGTCCGGCACCGCCTCGGCGGCACCGCCGAGGCCGAGCGCGGCCCGGCGGCGCACGTCGGCGTCGGCGTCGGTGAGCCGCTCCCGCAGTGTCCGCGGATCGGTGTCCCGCGGCGCCGCGGTGCTGTCGCGTCGTACGAGTCCCATGCCGGTGCCTCCACCCGTCCTTCCGCCTGCTCAGTTCACCCACTCGACGAGCTGACCGACGATCGCGTGCGAGGGCAGGACCGCGGTCGCGCCGCCCCGGCGGGTCAGCTCGCCGGGCATGCCCCACACGACGGCGGTCTCCTCGGCCTCGGCCACGGTGCGGCCCCCGGCCTGCCGGACGGCCGCCATCTCCGCGGCGCCGTCGTCGCCCATGCCGGTCAGCAGGGCGCAGACCAGCCGGCCCGGGTCGCAGCTGCGCCGCGCCGAGGCGACCAGGCGGTCGACGCTGGGATGCCAGCGGTAGTCGCCGCTCGCCGGGACCGACTTCACCACCAGGCCGTCGCCGCGCCGGGCGACGACCACGTCGGCGTTGCCCCGGCCGATGTAGACGTTGCCCGGCCGCATCGGCATGGTCCGGTCCACCTCGTGCACCCGCAGCCGGCACATCTCGTCGAGCCGGCGGGCCAGCGGCGCGGTGAACGTCGCCGAGATGTGCTGCGCCACCACCACCGGCGCCGGCAGGCTGCCCGGCAGCTGGGGGAGCAGCTCCGACAGCAGCGCCGGGCCGCCGGTCGACGAGCCGACGAGCACCAGCTCGACCCGGGCCGCGCCCCGCCGTGGCGGCGGCGCCTCGACCGGCATCCGCTCCCGCTGGGCTCGTAACCGCTGGCGCAACCCGCGGGCGCGGCCCGGCCGGGTGCCCGCCGCCGACGTCACCTTGCGGACCAGTTCCCGGGTCACGTCCTCGAGGTTCAGCGACACGGTGCCGCCCGGCTTCGGCACGTAGTCCACCGCGCCGAGCTGCAGCGCCTCCAGCGTCACCAGCGCGTTGTCCTCGGTCAGCGACGACACCATCACCACCGGCCGCGGCCGGCTGTGCATGATCTCGGCCAGGCACGACAGCCCGTCCATCTCCGGCATGTTGACGTCGAGGGTCACCACGTCCGGCTCCACGCGCTCGATCTGCTCCAGCGCGTCGACGCCGTTGCGTGCGGTGTGCACCTCGAAGTTCCCGGCGTCGAGCAGGATCTGCCTGAGCATCTTGCGCATGAGCGCCGAGTCGTCGACGACGAGCACCGTCGTGGCGGGCATCGACCACTGCCTCAGACCGCGGCCAGGGCCTGCTCGGCCACGACGTCGCCGAGCGCTGCCGTGTCCTCCGCGCCGAGCAGCTGGTCGACCTGGACGAGCAGCAGCATTCGGTGCTGCTGGTGCAGGTTCGCCACCCGGGAGACCACCTTCGCCTGCTCGGCGGACAGCTCCGGCGCCGGCTCCAGCGCACTGCGGTTGACCCGGGCCACCTCGGCGACCGAGTCGACGATGAAGCCGGTCCGCACCCCGCCCAGGATCAGCACGATGATGCGCTGCCGCTCGTCCCGTGCCGCCTTCGGCACACCCAGCCGGGTGCGCAGGTCGACCACTGGCAGCACGGTGCCGCGCAGGTTCACCAGTCCCTCGACGAAGGCGTACGTCTTCGGCACGTGGATGAGCGTCTCCGGCACCCGGATGATCTCCTGCACCGCGTCGACGTCGACCGCGTACTCCTCCTCGTCGAGTCGGAAGACGACGAACAGCTCCTCGTCGCCGCGCCCGTCGTCGGCCATGCCCTGCTCCTCGGTCTGCTCGGGCGCCGTTTCGCCGTCCTGCCGCTCCTGCAACTCCTGACGGATCTCCGGTGAGTCGAACATGCGGTTCACGCTCAGTACCGACACCAGCCGCCTGCCGCCGTCGAGCCGGCACACCGACTCGACCTCCGTCGCCCGGCCACCGGCCGCGACCACGCCCGGCAGCGGCGCGACGAGCTCGTGCGGCACGCGCAGCACCTCGCGCACGGTGTCCATGACCACCCCGACGACCCCGCCGGCCAGCGACACCACGACGATGCGGTTCTGCGGCTCCAGGTCGGCGACCGGCAGCCCGAACACCCGGCGCATGCTCACGACCGGCAGCAGGCGGCCGCGCAGGTCCATGACCCCGAGCACCCGCGACGCCGCATTGGGCACATGACTCACCGACTCCGGCGCCTGCACGATCTCCTGCACCTGGTCGATCGGCAGCGCGTACTCCTGGCCCTCGACCGCGAAGCTCACCAGCTCGAGCGTGTCGTCGCCGTCCTCGTCGGCGGGCTCGACGCCACCGGGACCGGCCGCCGCGACCGTGTCGAGGCCCGCGCGTGTCGTCGCCGTGCCGGCGAACTGCGCGCCGATGAGCTCGTCCACGTCGAGGATCGACGTCATCGCGCCGTCGTCGCTCTTGATGACGCCGACGAGGACCTCGGAGCTCACCGTCGCCTGCACCGACTCGGCCGGTTCGACGGCCTCGGGGTCGACGCTGATCACGCTTGCGACGCGGTCGACGACGAACCCCAGCGGCACCCCGCCGTCGACGACCACGACCCGGGTCGTCTCGTCGTGCGCCGTCTGGGTCAGCTCGCAGCATCGGCGCAGGCTCACCACCGGCAACACCCGGCCGCGCAGGTTCGCCAGCCCTTCGAGGCTCGGCGGGCCCAGCGGCACCTTCACCACGCCCGGCATCCGGATGATCTCCTGCACCCGGCTCATCGGGAACGCGTACCGCTCGCCGGCCATGTCGAACGTGACGAAGTCCGCGCTGTCGCCGTCGATGGACCGGTCCGGCGCGCGCTCATCGACCATGATGCTCGGTTCCTCCACGGTGCACCGCCTCAGCCGTTCTGCAGTTCGTCGGCGAGCGCGGCGATCTGCTCCACCGCGGCGGCGAGCTCCTCGGCGCCCTGCGCCTGCTCCCTTGCGGCCGTCGACGCCTGCGTCGCCAGCTGCTCGGCCTGGTTCGCCGCCGAGGAGATCTGGTCGAGCCCGGCCTTGACCCCGCCGAGCGCCGCGGCGATCTGGTCGGCCGAGTCGCGTACCTCGACGTTGCCGGCACGGACCTCCTGCATGTCGCGCTCGATCTCGGTGAGCCGTGCGGTCGTCGCCCGTGCGGTTTCGACCTCCACGAGGGCCTGCCGGCTCGTCTCGTCCAGGTCGGCCCGCACCTCGACGATGCGGTCCTGGACGGCCTTCACCAGATCCTTGATCCGGTCGGCGTTCTCGGCCGAGTCGCGTGCCAGGTTGCGGATGTCGGTCGACACGACGGCGAAGCCCTTGCCGAACTCGCCGGCCCGCGCCGACTCGACAGACCCGTTGACCGCGAGCATGTTGGTCTGGATCGACACGTTGGCGATCGCGTCCACGATCTTGTCGATCCGGCGGGAGATCTGCTCCAGCTCGGCAACCTTGCGCACGTTCTCGATGCCGCCCCTCGCCGCCTGCTCGATCGCCTCGATCATCGAGTCGACCGACACCTTGTTGCCGGCCAGCTGGGTCAGCATGCTGTCGGCCCGCTCCACGGCCGCGCCGCCGCGCGTCGACGACAGCTGCGCCCCCTGCTCGATCTGGTTGATCGACTCCGTGGTCTGCTGGCCCTTTTCGGCGGCGGTACGCGCACCGGCGCTGATCTCGTTGATCGCCGTGTTGATCTGGCCGGCGGCGCGGTTGATCTCCTCGACGGCGGCTGACAGCTCCTCGGCCGCCGAGGCGACCTCCTCGGCGCTCTTGCTGATGTCGGTGCTCGTGCGCAGCCCTTCGGCGATCTCGGCGAGCACCTCGGCCGCCTGTTCGCTCTGTTGCAGCGCCTGGCTCTGCTGGCCTACGGTCTGCAACGACTCCTCACAGGCGGCCGATTGTTGCTCGGCCGCCGCGGCGATCTCCTCCGACCGGGCTTTGGCGTCGAGCGTGGCCCGCTGCGCCTGCACGGAGGCCGCGGCCATCTCCGTCGCCCCGGTCATGATGGTGACCATGTCGTTGCGGATGGTCTCCAGCTGCTGGGTGACCTCCTTGCCCTTCTCGACCTCGTTGCGCGCGGTCTCCGCGGACTGCTGCACGCCCGAGGCGATGCTGGTGACACTCGTGCGCACCTCGTCGATGAGGTCGCGGATCTGCCTGGCGCTGCGCTCGCTCGTCTCGGCCAGGGTGCGCACCTCGTCGGCGACCACCGCGAACCCCTTGCCGTGCTGACGGGCCCGTGCCGCCTCGATCGCCGCGTTGAGCGCCAGCAGGTTCGTCTGGTCCGCGATGTGCGCGACGGTCTTGACGATCTCGCCGATCTCGTCGGCCTGCTTCTCCAGCTCCGAGATCGTGACCACCGAGGCGGTCTGCCGCGAGGAGGCGCGGTCGACGTTGCTCAGCAGGCTGTCGATCCCGATCCGCGTCTCCACGAGCAGCGTCTGCAACGCCTGGCTGAGATCGGCGACCCGCCGGGTCGTCGTATGCTGCTGGCCTACCCGCTCCTCGACCTGGGTCATCACCGCCAGGCTCTGCTGGGTGGCGCCCGAGGACTGTTCCGCGCCGGCGGCGATCTGTTGCATCGAGTCGCCCAGCTGCCGTGATGCCTCGGACGCCTCGGCGTTCTGGGCGGAGATCTCCGCGGTCGCTGAGGCGATGCGCTCGGCGGCCTGCTGCTGTCTGGCGACCGAGCGGGCCTGACGGCGACTGGCTTCGGTGTCGGCGGGTCGCTGCGCCGACCTGGCTCCGTTCTGGCCGGCCTTCGCAACGTTCGGGCGGCGGGCTGTGTCGGTGGCGCGGCCGTTCGCCGCGCTGGTGGTCAACGGCATGATCGGTCCTCCGGTCGGTGTCCCATGTGGACATCGGCGTGCGAGATGCGTTCCGCCACTGTGCCGCAGCCGACCGCAGGCAGCCGGAAACCGTCCCGATGGAGGGCGGGACCGTGGTGGAGTCCGGAGAAGTGGTCGTGCGGGCGCCGGAACGGCGGTGTTTCGGACAGCGTCGCACACGCCATGATCGCCTTGGGAGAGGTTTCGGCGAAGTTGGATGCACTTGCCGAGCGGGCGGCGGCGGTGGTATGGAAACCGTCCACGAGTCGCCGGTCGCCCCGGAGACGGTGCCGGAGCGGTACCGCGGGCGGCGGCCGGCCCGCGCCGCAATCACGTGGTGGGATGTTTGAGGACGGTGATCCCGGCCTCGTCGTAGACTGTGGTGCCCGGCGGAGCGGGGCGGAACCGGTGCACCGTCGCGGTGCTCACGGCCGTGCCGGCGAGGTCGACGTGCCGCAGGCCGAGCCGGTCGATCAGCGGGACGATCGCGTCGGTGACCGGGGTGCCGCGCAGGCTCAGCGAGTCGAGCTCCGTCACGCCGACGAGTAGTCCCGCCACCATCTCGTCGGTGCCGGCGGTGAGATTGACGCGCAGCCGGTCGAGTTGCGCCGGCAGCAGCGTCGACCCTGCGACGTCCGCCGCCTCGAGGTTGAGGCTGCGCACCGACGGGGACCACGTGCCGTCCAGCCACAGTGTCTGCGCCGCACCGAGGCTCAGCGTGGACACGGCAGGGGCGGCCTCAGCCAGTATCGCATGATCCCACGGACGTGACGGCAGGCCGGTGAGCGCCACGTGGGTCAGTGCGGGAAGTTGCCGGCCGCCGGCACCGGCGTGGAAGGCGCGCGAGTCGGCCAGATACAGGCTCAGGGTCCGCAGCCCCGGGAATCGCGCGAAGGCCGACAAGGCGTCGGCCCTGAGCGTGCACACGCGGTGCCGGAAGACCTCCAATCGCGGAAGGTCCGGCACCGCGGCGAGCGACTCGCCGTCGAACTCGTCGGTCATCAGGTCGAAGGACCGGACCCGGTCGGCGACGGCCGTCAGATCGTCGAGGTCGGCACGGCCCCAGCATTCGGCACCGGCGTGGACGCTGAACGGCGTGCCGTCGTACTGCGGTGGCAGTATCGGGCTCACGACGTGGAACGGCGGCGTGCCTTCCTCGGCATGGTAGAGCCGGGCGTCGTCGTCCGTGAAGCGGCCGCAGCACACGACTTCGACCACGGTCGCCGTGCCGGTCCTGCCGGCCACCGCGAGATTGACCCACTCCGGCACGCGGCCGTCGCGCCACAGCTCGGACACGGCCGTCTCCGGATCGCAGCGGCTCAGCTCGGCGGCACGGCGCCAAGCGCTGTCCCCCGGGTACCTGACCTCACCCGGCCGCGGAGGGTGGCCGTCGTACGACCGGTTGAGCCGCACCCGCAGCACCAGCGTCTCCGGCAACTGCTCGACGACGTACGACTGGGCGAGCGTCCGGGCGTTGTGGGCTGCGGCCGTGAACCGCGCGGTGAAGAGTTCCCGATCCCAACCTACCGGCCCGGCAGTGTAGCGGCCGTCACGGGCACAGCAGGGTCTTGACGGCGCGGCGCTCGTCCGTGGCGCGGCAACCCTCGGCGACCTTGTCGAGGGGGGTGGCATCGTGGGTGTATGCGACTTTCGATCTGGCCCGGTGCCGGGCAACCCTACGACGAGGTGCTCGAGGTTGCGCGGCACGCCGCCGAGACGGGGTGGGACGGCGTTTACGTCGCCGACCACTTCATGCCCAACGCGGGCGCCGGCCGCGACCCCGACCACCCGACCCTGGAGTGCGGGTCGCTGGTAGCCGCGCTGGGGGCCGCCGTGCCCAGGGTGCGCATCGGCACGCTGGTCTACGGCAACACGTACCGCCACCCGGCCGTGCTCGCCAACATGGCCGCGACCGTCGACCACATCACCGGCGGCCGGTTCACGCTCGGCGTCGGCGCGGGCTGGCAGGTCAACGAGCATGAGCAGTACGGCATCGAACTGCCGCCGGTGAAGCAGCGCCTCGACCGGTTCACGGAGGCGTTGCGGGTCCTCCACGGCCTGCTCCGGCAGCCGAGGACCACGATCGACGGCGAGTACTACCGGCTCACCGACGCCGTCTGCGAACCGAAGCCGGTCCAGGACCCGTTGCCGATCCTCGTCGGCGGCGGGGGAGAGCACCGCATGCTGCGGATCGTCGCCGAGTACGCCGACGTGTGGAACACCTGGGGCCGGCCGGACCTCATCGCGCACAAGTCGGCGGTGCTGAACGAGCACTGCGCCGCGGTCGGGCGTGACCCGAAGGCGATCGCCCGCACGGCCCAGGCGATCACCGTCGTGCGGGGGCCGCTGCCGGACGGCATGCCGCTGCCCGTCATCGGCGGGTCGCCGGAGCAGCTGGCGGAGACGGTCGCCGAGTACCGCGAGATCGGCCTCGACGAGCTCATCGTGCCCGACGGCATGCTCGGCAAGGGCGTTGACCGGCTCGAGGCGATGGACGTCGTCCTGGGCATCGTCCGCGGCTGACCCGGGACTTCATGATCCGGCCGCCGGCGGATCGGGTGGATCGATCGGGGATCGAGGTCTTACCGGCGGCGTGAGCAGGACCGCCCGGTTATGCCACCGGAACCTCGCTGCCCTCGAGCACCCGCTTGAGGGCAGCGAGGTCGGCGAGCACAGCCTCGGCGTCGCGGTCGAAGTCGGCGTCGGCCACACCCGGCCGGCGCCGCAGCGTGAACACCACCTCGCTGTGGCTCCCGTCGGCGATCACCCGCATCGGGTTGTGGAAGGTCTCGCCGGACGCGAGCGTGACGTCGTGGTCGAGCACGCCGAAGGGGTTGCGGGGCGCGAAGTCCAGCAGGAACCGGCCCATGCCCGACTCGGCGACCCACCGGCCGTCGACCAGCTCGACCGAGGTGCACAGGCCCGGCGCCCAGGCGGGCAGGTTGGCCGGGTTCGCGGCATACTCGTACACCTCCTCCAGCGGCCGGTCGATGAAGGTGCTGAGGTGCCGGGACTCCCCGTGCCGGTGGCCGTCGGCCGGATGCGGCAGGTCGGCCGGGAGGGCGAGCGTCACCGAACCGAGTGCCGCATCACCGAGGCCGCAGTACATCCGGAAGCGCCCGTCGGGCAGCGCCTCCAGCGAGCCCGGGAACACCACGTCGGAGATCACCGGGTATTTCGCCGGGGCGGGCGGGAAGTCGTCCCGGACGGCGACGACCACCGGCGCCGTTGTCGTCCGCCGGTCCGGGTCGATCGTCCACCACGCCGCCGCGTACCGCTGCGTCGAACCCTCCTCACCGAGCGCGATGTGGCCGAGGACCCCGACGGTGCCGCCGCCCAGGTCGTACAGCTCGTTCGTGCCGACCTTCGTGTCCGGCGCGACCTGGTCGATGAACACGTGCGCCGACGCGATCAGCTCGGGGGTGATGCTGGTGTACGAGTCGGTGACCGCCACGCTGATCCGCCCGATGCCGGCGGTCCCGCCCTGGGGGCGGCCGCACACCACGACGTCGCCGTCCCGCTGCAGCAGCCGGATGTCCTTCATGCCCGGCACCTCGAGGAACGGCTTCGCCGGGTCGAGGCTGCGCACGTCGGGGGCGGCGTGGAACCGGGTGACCGGCAGCGGGGGAGTGTGGCCGTGGTCGAGCGTGACGACCCCGAGGACCAGCTGCGGCCGGCCGCCGGGGCCGGTCATCCAGGCGGCGAACGGGTCCTCGGCGGCGGTGAAGACGGGTGCGTCCGGCACCGGGTGCCAGCCGTCGGGCGTCCGCTCGAAGAAGTGGACCTGCGGATCCCACGACGCCTGGTCCCGCCAGTAGCTCTTGGGTGACTCGACCCGGACCGCCAGCCAGGTCCGGTCGGGTTCGGCGATGAGGCACGGGTTGTACGCCAGCCGCTCCCCGGTGCCGGGCACATGGTCCAGCTCGCCGCGCGGCCGGTCCGCGCGGCGGCGGTAGGCGGCGACGAGCTCTTGGTAGGTACTTCCGGTCATGAGGTCAGCATGTGCGCTCCGCGGCGGGTGCGGTGGGACATCGGCCGGCCCGTCACCCGGTGGATCACGGGCCGGCCGTCACCCCGCCGGGGTGGCCCGCCGCGGTCGCGTCAGGGCCGCTTGCACCCAGCCGCCGCAGATCGCCTCGGCCGTGACGTCGCGGGGTGGCACCCGATCATGCCGGGCGCTCACCCGGCCCGCCGCGGCCGGCGCGGAACAATGGGTCGGTGGAGACATGGGACGCGATCCAGGCGCGGCGTGACGTGCGGGAGTTCGCCGATCGCCCGGTACCGCAGCCGCAGCTCGACCAGATCCTCGACGCCGGGCGCCGGGCACCGTCGTCGCAGAACACGCAGCCGTGGGACTTCGTGGTCGTCACCCAGCGGGAGCGGCTGGGTGAGCTGTCCACGGTGTGGCAGGGTGCCGGCCACGTGGCGCAGTCCGCGGCCACGGTCGCGCTGGTCGCGCCGATCCCGCGGGACGAGCACCAGCGCACCCAGATCATGTTCGACCTCGGCCAGGCCGCGATGAGCATCCAGACCGAGGCGGCGGACCTGGGCATCGGCACCGGCCACTCGGCCGTCGGCGACCAGGAGCGGGCCCGCCGGATCCTGGGGATTCCCGAGGGCCGCTTCTGTGCGTACCTCATCCCGATGGGGTATCCCGCCGACCGCCCGCTCCAGCCGGTCGAGCGGCCCAACCGGCGCCCCTTCAACGAGGTCGTGCACCGCGAGCACTGGTGACCGTTGACGCCGCGCCGTTCCGCGCGGGCGCGGTGTCACCGTTCCGCGCGGGCGCGGTGGGCCGCGACGTTGACCCGGTTGGCGCATCCCGTCGAGCAGAACCGCCGCCGTCCGTTGCGGGACGTGTCGACGTACACGATCGCGCAGCCCTGCCGGGCGCACCGCCCCAGGCGCGTGCCGCCGGCGCCGCAGAGCGCGACCGCGAGCCCGCCCGCGACCGCGGCGCGGATCCGGGCGACCGGATCGTCGGTGTCGGTGATGTAGTGCAGGTGCGGGCCGTGACCGTCGTGCATGGACACCCGCACCGAGGTCGTGGCGTCCGCCAGGAGCCGGTTCACCAGGTCGAGCTGCCGCCGGGGGTCGGGTTCGCCGAACACCGGACGGACCTGCTCGACCCACGCCGCCAGCTGCCGCGCCTGCACGGTGGTGAGGACCCGGCTCTTCATCTCGTGCTCGGTGAGGAGCTGTTCCAGCGCCGCCGGGCCGGACCCCTCGGCGTTGAGCAGCGCGGCGGCGAGGAACGTGCCCGTGCCGCCGTAATGGTTGAATTGCACAAGGCCATTACAGCACGCTGGTGGCATGATGAACTGCACCGCATGCGGGCGGCCGGCGGCGATCGCCGAGGTCGAGTCCTCCCACACGACGTCGGAAGGGGTCGTGCGATACCGCCGCTGCGCCTGCGGCGGCCGCTGGATGGAGCTTGCGCAGCTGGTCCTGGCCGCGAGCAGCGTCACGCCGCCGGGTCGCCGGTCCGGCGGGTGAACGCACCCACCCGCTCCACCGCGTCCGCGGCCTCCGGCAGGAACGACCAGAACAGCTGGACGTCACCGGGATGAGCGGAGCAGGGTGCGCAACTCCTCGCGCTCGTGCGGCAGGCCCGCCCGGCTGAACCAGATGATCATGTTGGCGATGCCGTTCCAGCATTCGTCGTTCTCGACAAGTGCTGTCAGGAACGCGTGCTGGGCGGGGTGCAGCGGGGTGCCCGGAGTATGCCGGGCCGGAAACGCTCGCTGCAGCAGCGGGCCCCAGTCCGAGTCGACCGTGTACGCGTTGGTCATGCGTGCCACCGCGAGCGCCTCGTCCCGGATCTCGGTGAAGGTGGTCGTACGCCGGAGCAGGGTCTGGACGAGCGCGAACCGCAGCCAGCCGTCCAGCAGCATCTCGTGATCGGCGAACCAGCCGTCGGCCGTCTCCGGGTCCAGCAACGCCTCCCGGACCACCGCGAGCGCGGCCGGTTCACCGTCGAGCGCGGGTGCCAGCGCGGCATACGCGCGGACCGCGGGCTCGGCGTCCGTCAGCAACTCGCGCGGCGCTACACCCCATCGGGCCACGGTCAGCGCCGTGTTGGCCCGCTCGTGCGGCGGCCGCTGCCGCACTCGCTCGAGCATCCGCTCGGCCACCGCCTGCCGCGACTCGGCCAGGTCCGGGGCGAGCAACAGGTGCCCCGCGGCGCCCTCGGCAGCGGTACGGACGGACTCGTCGGCGTCGTCGAGGTACAGTGCGACGACCTGGAACAGGTCCCGCCGGATCGCCCGGCAGGCCGCCACGTCGGCTTCGTCGTCCTCGTCCGGTTCGTCCTCCTCGTCCTCATCGTCGGGGTCCTCGCCCCACGAGGCGCTCTCCGCGACGTCGCCGAGCCACTCCAGCAGCGCCGCCCGCAGCGGCCGGGCCCGCTCGTCCCACGGTAACGCGCTCTCGCACGGTATCAGCGTGCGAGGATCGCCGAGGATCCCCGCGACGTACAGTGCGGTGGGTGCCGTCGCCGAGTAGATGCTGCCCTGGTGGAGCACGGCGGCGTCGAGCACCCCGAGCACGGACCCCGCCGTGTCCGGATCCCCGCTGAGCAGCCCGACCAGCCGTTCGGGCAGGTCGGCCGCGTCGGTGTACGCATGTTCGAGCGAGGCCCAGTCGGTGTCGGCGAGCACGGCTTCGGGGTCGATCACCGCGCCATCATGATCGCTGCCCCCTATGTCGGTCAAACCTGGATTTCGGTGGCTCCGGCGTAATGATCCGGCGGTCCGCTGACACAAGCAGAGGTGTCACTGTTGCCGAGACAAGTCAGGAGCCCGGATGCCCCCCTCGGGAATCCGCGGAGCGGGCTGGTTCACCGGTCTGTACACCGCGCACCATTCGCAGGTCGTCAAGTATGCGTTGCGCCGACTGGGCGACTTGGACACTTCGATGGACCTCGCACAGGAGGTCTTCGTCGTGGCCTGGCGGCGGCGCGTCGAGGTGCCCGACCACAGCCTGCCGTGGTTGTACGGGGTGGCCCGGCGCCTGCTGGCCAACCACTGGCGGGCCAGGCGCTCGGCGCCGACGGTCGTGCCGCTCGCCGGGGACGAGGAGCCCGCCGCCTGGCGGGGCCACGACGCCGGTGACCGGCTCGGTGACGTGACCGCCGCGCTCGCCTCGCTGCCGGACAAGGACCAGGAGATCCTCCGGCTGATCGGGTGGGAGGAACTGACCGTCACCGAGGCCGCCGTGGTGCTCGACTGCCGGACCACGACCGCGGGGGTCCGGCTGCACCGCGCGCGGCGCCGGCTGGCCGAGGCGATCCGGTCGTTCCGTGCCGGGCGCGATTCCGTAACTACAGCGAAGGAGATCAGGCATGTTTGACGAACACGGCACCCGAGCACTGCTGGGCCCCGAAGACCCGGTCCGTAACGTCACCGTCCCCGCACCGCACGCGTCGGCGCTCGACGTGATCGCCATCGCCGACAGCCGGCCGGCGCCGGCGGGGCACCGGCGCCGGCTCGTGCTGGCCGCTGCGGCGGTCGCCGTGGCGGGAGTCGCCATCTCGGCCTACGTCGTGACCCGGCCGGACCCGGCACCGCCCGCACCGCAGGCGGATCCGGACCCGGCACCGCCCGCACCGCAGGCGGTGCCGCAGCCCGCCCTGCGGATGGGGCCGGTCGTCCGGCCGGCGGCGCTGCAGTACAACAGCGATCCGCCGCCCGCGGGAGCGCAGCTGCGTGCGCTGGCCGACCGTCTCGCGCCCGCCCCGGTCGACAGCACGTCGGGTCGCTACAGCCACATCCGCACGGCGAGCTGGAACGCGGTGTTCGACGACGCCCCGGGCGGCAACACGCAGATCATCCGGCCGCAGGACAAGGAGATCTGGTACGCCGCCGATGCCTCCGGCAGGGTCAAGGTGACCCCGTTGCCGCCGGTGTACCCCAACGAGGCCTCCCGGCAGTACTGGGAGCGCAAGGGCGTCCCCGGAACCGGGACCGGCGCCAAGGTCGACGACCCGCCGGCGGGCTGGGCCGGACCGCGACAGCCGTTGCCGGCAGACCCGGCGGCCCTCGCCAAGCGGCTCGGCACCGAGCGCGGTGCGCAGAGCGTGTTCTTCAGTGTCCGTGACGTCTACACGGTCCATCTGATCCCGCAGCAGACGCGGGCGCGGATCCTGCGCATCCTGGCGGACCTGCCCGGGGTCGCGTGGCGCGGCTCGGTCACCGACCGTGCCGGCCGCACCGGGGTGGGGATCTCGGTCGACACGCCGGACGCGCGGGAGCTGCTGATCTTCGACCCGAGCACCGGCACGCTGCTGGCCTGGGACGAGGTCGAGAAGCCCGCCGACACCGTCGCCGGTGCCACGCTCATCCTCGTTCAGGAGCACACCGAACAGCTCGGCTGAGCAGGCGGGACCGGCCGGCCCGGGCCGGACCCGCGCACGGTCAGCCGAGCCGGTCGGCGAGCCAGGGTCGCAGGATCGGCAGGACGGTGGCGGCCTGCATGGCCTGCGTGTGGTCCAGACCTTCCAGGACGCGTACCTGCCAGCCGAGGGCTTCCAGCTCGGCGCGCCCCCTGACGACGGGGCCGGCGAGGCTGACGTGGACCCCGCCCCAACGCTCCTCATACGTGATCTCGTCGGCCGAGCCCACGAAGCACAGCCGGGGGCAGGTGAGCCGGGCCAGGGCGGCGCGGTCGTCGAAGTCCCGCAGCGCCTCGTACAGCGTCGCGAACTGGCGGGTCTGCGCCTCGGACAGGGTCATCGGCGCCGTCGACCAGTCCGGCTCGTCGGACGGCGGCGCCGGCACGGGCGGTGCCGCCGCGTTTGCCGTGGCCATCGCGTGGGTCGCCGTGGTGACCCGGAGCATTTCCTGGTTCGGCTGGTCGAGCGGCGGATATCCGCCCATCACCAGTGCCGTGAGGCGGTCGGTCCGGACGGCGAGCTGCAGGCCGCTGACCGCCAGCCAGGAGTACCCATAGTACGCGAACCGGTCGGCGCCCGCGGCGTCGGCGACGGCCAGCAGGTCGGCGGCGACGTTGTCCGGTGTCAGCGTGGCGGGTTTCGGCACCTGCAGGCAGTGGCCCTCGTAGTCGAAGGCGACCACCCGGAACCTGTCGCTCAGGCCGTCGACGAGCGTGCGGCCGAGGGCCGGGTCGGCGCCCCACTTGCGCAGCTCGTCGGCCTGCGGCCCCTCGACCGGCCGCGGGTTGACGGGCAGCAGCACCGTGGGGCCCGCACCGTGCACCTCGATGCTGATGGTGTTGCCGTCATGGAGTCGTACCTCGGGCGATGCAGTCATGACCTTAACCGTATCGTTGAACCGCCCAGTGAAGGTTCAGCGCGACTTCACGCTGATGGTCGGGCACCAAGTCTCAAACAGCGGTACACCGCCCTGGGCATCCTCCGCACCGGGGCTGACCCTCACCAGCTGGTGAAGTCCTCGGCGAGCCCGCCCGCGAAGACGTTGCGGGCGTGCTCGCGCATCCGGGGACCGTACCGGCGGTCGGCGGCGAGCGCGGAGTAGCCGACGCGGTGCTCGTCGTCCAGCAGGCCGGCGGTGTCGGCGAGGTACACGTCGAAGCCCGGGTACATCAGCTCGATGCACGGCAGGTCGTCCACGTCGAGCGCGAACACCGGGTATTCCCCGTGCTCGCCGGCCACGCCGGTCGCCAGCACCCGCCGCGAGTCGCTGCCGCCGGGCAGCAGGAAACACTCGTCGAACCGGTCCACCAGCGCCGGGTTGTCGTAGATCGAGCCGAACCCGTCGCCGTATTCGTCGCGGGCGAGCTGCCCGATCGACCGGGGCGTGAAGGTGTACCCCGCGTCGAACCAGCCGGATCGCCGCAGCATCCCGGTGTCGAAGGCCAGCCAGCGCCGCAGGCTCGGCGGCAGCGGCCGCCCGCTCGGAAACGCGGCCGTGGCGAGCACCTCCGCGGGCATCGGATCGGCGTCGCCGTCCACCCAGGGGCCGGCCCACGGGTTGTAGTCCAGCACCAGCCGCCCGGGGTCGGCCCGGACCGTGTCGACGACCCTCTCGACGAGCGCCTCCCCGTGCTCAGCGCCGCTCATGTCCTCGGTCATCCGCCCGACCCTAGGGCACACCGGTCCACATGGGAGGGTCGGGGTCAGGTGGCGATGCCGACCGTCCGGTGCACCGACTCGGGCTGGTCGATCAGGGCCAGCATGTGGTGGGCCACGTCGGCGCGCGGGACCGTCAGGCCGCCGCGGACGTTGCGGTCCAGCGCGGTGCGGTACCTCCCGGTCAGCGGCTTGTCGGTCAGCCTCGGCGGGCGGGAGATCGTCCAGTCCAGGTCGCTCGCGCGCAGGACGTCCTCCATCCGCGCCAGGTCGGCGTAGTGCGTGCGGAACGCGGTGCGGGCGAAGCGTGCGCCCAGGTGCCGCATGAAGAAGCCGTCGCCGGGGTCGTGGCGCGGCGGGTTGGGGCGGGCCGGCGACGGCACGGTGCCGATGGGCGCGGCGCTGACGACGACGATCCGACGCGCACCCGTCTCCCGCATCGCCTCGATCACCGCCTGCGTGCCGCGCCGTGCGACGCCGGCCTCCGCGGCGGTGCGGGCACCGAGGCCGGACAGCACCGCGTCGGCGCCTGTGGCTGCCGACCGCAGCGCCGCCGGATCCGGCCGGGCGAGGTCGGCGGCGACCACGCGGACCGGCAGCCCGGCGAGCCTGTCCGGGTTGCGGACCAGCGCGGTGACGTCGTGGCCGGCGGCGACGGCCTGGTCGAGGAGGTGCCGGCCGATGCCGCCGGTCGCCGCGACGATGGTGAGCTTCATGATCGGATCCTCTCCATCTCAAACAATATGGAAACCATATCATATGAACCACCTGGTTCCGCGCCGGGTTGACAACGCATCCGACCACGTGTCGCCACGGCGCCGGGGACAGCGGACGCCCGCCTTCACCCGCGGCCACCGGATAACCTGCTGCCTCATGACGAACATCGAGAGCAGCGCACCGGCCTGCCTGACAGCGCGGGGCCGGCCCGCGTTTGTGGTCAACGTCGAGGTCTTCCTGCATCGCGACGGCCGCTGGCTGCTGATCAGGCGGGGTGCCGGGGAGTCCCATGCCGCCGGGCTGCTCAGCGGCGTCGGCGGCAAGGTGGAGCCCGGCGGGGTCGCACCGGACGTGCTCGAGGCGACCGCCCGCCGGGAGGTCGCCGAGGAGATCGGCGTCGATCTCACCGGCGTCCCCCTCACGTACGCGGCGAGCTCGCTGTTTGTCACCGACGACGGCGACCCGGTGGTCAACGTCGTGTTCCGCGCACCCGTGCCCGCCGGCGCCGAACCGGTCGCGGCCTCCGCCGACGAGGTGGCCGACCTGCTGTGGCTCACCCCGGCCGAGGCCGAGGCGAGCCCCGACTGCCCACCCTGGGTGCTGCGCGACCTGCGCGCGGCGGCGGCGCTGGGATGACCGCTCCGTTCGAGGACGGTCCGGCGCACTCGTCACGGCAACACGGTTGACCCTCACACGGTGTCAGGCGTCAGGATGGAGCCGTGTTCAGCATCGGGGAGTTCGGAGTGCTCGGGCGGGTGTCGGTGCGCATGCTGCGCCACTACGACGCCATCGGGCTGCTCCGGCCGGCGGTGACCGATCCGGCCACCGGATACCGGTTCTACCAGGCCGACCAGTTGCGCCGGCTCAACCGGGTCGTCGCGTTGAAGGATCTCGGCCTGAAACTCGAGCAGGTCGCCGACATTCTCGACGAGAAGGTCACCACCGCCGAGATGCTCGGCATGCTGCGCCTGCGCCGGGCGCAGCTGGAGGCGCAACTGTCCGCGGACGCCACCCGGCTGCTCCGGGTCGAGACGCGGCTGCGCATGATCGAGGAGGAGGGACACATGCCTACCGAGGACGTGGTGCTCAAACGGATCGCACCGGCCCGCGTCGCCGAGCTGTCGGCGCCGGCCGCCAGCTACGAGGGGACCGACGTCGGCCCCGTGATCGGGCCGCTCTACACGGAGATGTGGCGGCGCCTGGAGGCGGCCGGGCTCCGCCCGTCCGGTGCCCCGATCGCGTACTACGTGCCCCTGCCCGACACGCCGGAGGTCACGGTGCACGCCGCCGTCGAGGTGGCCGCCGACACCGCCGGCCCGGACGATCTCGAAGTGCTCGACCTGCCCGGCATCGAGACCGCCGCGACGATCGTGCACCGCGGCTCGATGGACGAGGCGGACCGCAGCATGCAGATCCTGGCCCGCTGGATCGACGACAACGGCTATCGGCCGGTGGGCCACGCGCGGGAGGTGTGCCTGGAGTTCGACCCGCAGGAGCCGGCCAACTGGGTCCACGAGTTCCAGCTCGAGGTGGTGGCCCGCTCAGCGTAGCCAGCCGGGCCGGACCAGGCCGGCCTCGTAGGCGAACACCACGAGCTGCGCCCGGTCGCGGGCACCGAGCTTGACCATGGACCGGGAGACGTGGGTCTTCGCCGTCGCCGGGCTCACCACGAGGCGGGCCGCGATCTCGTCGTTGGACAGGCCGGTGCCGACCAGCGCGACGACCTCGCGTTCCCGCTCGGTGAGCTCGGCGAGCCGCCGCGGCGGGGCCGGGGCGGCGGTCCGTGCCGCGAACTGTTCGATCACCCGCCGGGTCACGCTCGGCGACAGCAGGCCGTCACCGGCCGCCACGACCCGCACGCCGTTGATGAGCTCGGCCGGCATGGTGTTCTTCACCAGGAATCCGGCCGCTCCCGCCCGCAACGCCTCGGCGACGTACTCGTCGAGCTCGAACGTCGTGAGGACCACGATCCGCACCCCGGCCAGCGCCGGGTCGGCGGCGATCTGGCGGGTCGCGGCGAGACCGTCGACGCCGGGCATGCGGATGTCCATGAGGATCACGTCGGGGCGGACCTGCCGGGCCAGCCGGACCGCGTGCGCGCCGTCGCTGGCCTCGCCGACCACCTCGATGTCCGGCTCGGCGGCCAGCAGGGACCGGAAACCGGCGCGGACGAGGGCCTGGTCGTCGGCGAGGACGACCCGGATCACGGTGCGGGCTCCGGGTCGAGGGGCAGGTCGGCGCGGACCCGCCAGCCGCCACCGGGTTCCGGCCCGGTGGCGAGGGTGCCGCCCAGCGCGGCGGCGCGCTCCCGCATGCCGGTGATGCCGTTACCCGCGGGGGCGTCGGCGGGCTCGCGGGCGCCGCCGTGGTTGTCGATCTGGATCACCAGCGCCTCCGGCCGGTACTCGACGGTGATGGTCGCGGCGGCGCCCGCGCCGGCGTGGCGCCGCACGTTGGTCAACGCCTCCTGGACGATCCGGTACGCCGCCCGGTCGACGCCGGACGGCAGCGACCGGGGCTCGCCGTCGACGACGGTCCGCACCGGCAGGCCGGCGTCGGCGGTCAGCTCGTCGAGCCGGTCCAGGCCGGGCGCCGGGGCCCGCGGCGCGGCCTCCCCGGTCGGGTACAGCGTGTTCAGTACCGACTGCACCTCACGCAGCGCCTCGGCGCTGGCCCGGTGGATGGTGTCCAGGGCGAGCCGCGCCTCCTCGGGCTCGCGGGCCATGAGGTGCAGGCCCACCCCGGCCCGCACGTTGATCAGCGACAGGTGGTGGCCGAGCACGTCGTGCAGCTCGGCGGCGATCCGCAGCCGCTCCTCGCTGGCCCGGCGGCGGCGCCGCTCCTCCTCGAGCCGCCGCTGCTCCCGGATGGCCTGCTTGGCCAGCCGCACGGCCTCCGTGCCCATCTCGGTGACCAGCCCCGCCCCGGCGAGGATCGCCGCCACGGTCAGCGCCCGGCCCGCGGTCGGCCCGTCGAGGACGGCCCACACGGCATACGAGGCGGCGGCGACGCCCCACGCGACCCAGCGGTGCCCGGCGGTGATCGCGGCCGAGGCGGCGATGACCGGCGCCATGAACGTGATCCCGTCCGGGCGGTCCAGCACGTGATACGTGACGATCGCCGCCGCCACGATGATGCCGTTGACCCGCGGCCTCTTGTGCCGGTCGGCGAGCGCCAGGCCGCTGAGGACGAGCAGCACGTAGCCGGCGACGCCGACGTCGGCCGGCTCGCCGCGCGTGAGCGCCGCGGTGCCGAGCGCCTGAACCAGCGCGGTCAGCACCGCCAGGCCGGGGCCTGGCCGCTGCTCCACCCGCGGACCGGACTGGGTCATGCAACGAACTGTAGAGCAGCCGCGCCCGGACGCGGCTACTCCGGCGGTCACTGCTGGTCGAGCAGCGACGGGGTGTCCGGGCAGCGCAGGCAGACGAAGACGCGCAGCGCGCCGTGGCGGCCGACCACCACGCCCGTCGGCTCGCGGGCCTCGTCCGGGTCCGGGTCGTCGGCGAGGCGCCAGCGGTCCGGGGTGCCGCCGTCGTACTCCTTCGAGTCGACGACGAGCAGCAGGTCCGTCGGGCCGGCGCACCGCGGGCAGGGCGTCTCGCCGAGGTCGGTGAGGCTCCAGTCGGCGTGGCCGCCGACCTTCCAGCCGGGTGCCAGGGCCAGTCCCGGGTAGCCGGCGCCGACCCGCGAGCGGATGGTGTCGGGCAGTTCCTGCGGGAACGGGTACTCGACGACCCGCTGCGGGTGCAGCCGGCACGGCACCGGCACGAGGTCGTCGTCGGCGGGCTCGCCGTCCGGCGGTTCGGCGAACGGGCCGGTGAGGTCGGCCTCGCACCGCCAGCGCAGGTGGACGGTCGGGCCGGTCGGGCCGGCCGCGTGCAGGTGCGGGCACCACAGCACCTGGAGCAGGTCGGCACCGCCGGGCCGGGGCAGGTCCGGGATGTCGGCGGCCCGCAGCTGCGCGACGGGGATCAGCGGGTTGGGCCGCGGATGCGGCCGTTCCCCGAACCGCCGGCCGACGACCGGGCCACCGCCGACCGAGCCGAAGCCGGAGTACCCGGGCCCGACGACCGCCGCGATCTCCCGGTGCAGCGCCACCTCCTCCTCGGTCATGACGTGCCGCTGGACCCGCTGCCGCTCGGCGTCGCGCAGCCGCCGGACGAGGTCGCCGGGCAGCGGCACGTCCTGCATCGCGAAGACGGGCGCGTCGCAGGTGGGCCACGGCTCGCCGGCCGGCCAGCGCAGGGGCCCGCCGACGTGGCTGTCCGCGGCGGAGACCTCGCCGGGCCGCGGGTGCAGCCGGGTCGCGGTCCGCTCGTACGCGGCCAGCTCGGGAATTGCGGCGAGCAGCTCCCGGACGTCACGCATCCCCGGGCACCGCCCCGAAGGGCACCGGCGGCGGGACGGTGCAGGTGCTGGTGACCTCGGCCGAGGTCCCGCTCCCGGCGGCCTCCAGGAGCCGTTCCATGACGTCGAGGACGTGGTACGCCAGGTCGCCCGACGCGCGCGGCGGTGTGCCGTCGCGCAGGGACCGGGCCAGGTCCGCGACGCCGTAGCCGCGGGCCGCGTCGCGGTATCCGGCGCGCTCCGGCACGTCGACCCATTCCTGGGCCGTCGCGGTGAACAGCCGCACCGGGCCGGCGAAATGGTTCGGGTCCGGCACCGACAGGGAGCCGGCGCTGCCGTACACCTCGATCCTGGGCAGCTGGCCGGCCCAGACGTCGAAGCTCATCATGAGCGTCGACAGCGCGCCGCCGGCGTGCTCCAGAACGCCGGTCACGTGGGTGGCCACGTTCACCGGGAAGACCGTGCCGGCGCGCGGGCCGGCGCCGATCTCGCGGGTCGCCCGCGGCGCGGCGGTCATGCCGGTGACCCGGCGGACCGGTCCGAGCAGCGTGACCAGCGCCGACAGATAATACGGCCCCATGTCGAACAGCGGGCCGCCGCCGGGCTGGTAGTAGAACTCCGGCGACGGGTGCCAGCGCTCGTGTCCCGGGGTGACCATGAAGGCGGTCGCGGCGACCGGGGTGCCGATGTCACCGGCCGCCAGGCTCGACCGGGCCGTCTGCAGGCCGGTGCCGAGCACGGTGTCGGGTGCGCAGCCGACGGCGAGGCCGGCGCGGGCGGCGGCGTCGAGGACGCTGCGCGCCTCGGTCGTGTCGGCCGCGAGGGGCTTCTCGCCGTAGACGTGCTTGCCGGAGGCGATCGCGGCGAGCGCCACGGCGGCGTGGGCCTGCGGCACCGTCAGGTTGAGCACCACGTCGACGTCGTCGGCGGCGAGCAGTTCGTCGGGCGCACCGGCCCGAACACCCGGAAAGTCCGCGGCCAGGGCGGCGGCGCGACCGGCGTCGAGGTCGGCGACGCGGGTCATGGTGACGCCGGGCAGCCGGGCGAGGGTGGTGGCGTAGGCGGCGCTGATCTTGCCGGCGCCGATGATGCCGACGTTCAGCGCGTCGCCCATGCCAGCCCCCGCATGATGATCTCGTCGTGCTCGGGGACCTCGAGGTCCTCGAGGCGGTGGCCGACGGTGGTGACGAACACCTTGCCGGCGCCCCACCGGGTCGTCCACACGACCGGCATGGCGACGCCGTCGACGTCGGTGACCGCGTGGACGTCGATCGACGGGTCGACGTGCACCTGGTACTGCTCGGTGTGGACCGTGAACGGGCCGATGCCGGCCACGACGGGGTGGCCGGAGGTGGGCCGCACCTCGTAGGTGACGAAGTCCGGCGGGTGGTGCACGAACTGGCCGCCGGTCAGGTGCTGGTAGTCGGGGGAGGCGCGGAACGCGTCGACGATGCCGCCGTGCCAGCCGGCGAACCCGGTGCCGGCGCGCACGGCGGCGGACAGGCCGGCGAACTGCTCGGCGGTGATGGTGCCCATCGTCCAGCACTGCACGACGAGGTCGGCGCGGCCCAGCAGGTCGGCGTCGAGGTACACGTCGAGACTGTCCGACGTGACGACCTCGGCGCCCCGGTCGCGGAGCCGGGCGACGTAACGATCGGTGGCCTCGACGGGGCGGTGGCCCTCCCAGCCGCCGCGGACCACGACGGCAGTGGTCATGTCTGCCGCCAGGTGTGGACGGGGATGAAGCCCAGCGGGTCGCGGCTCAGGCGGGTGGAGACCGGCACGGTGAAGCCCTCCAGCGGTAGGGACTTCGGATGGTACCGGCTGAGCGGCTCCGCCGTCGGCCGCAGTGCGGTGGTGTCCCGGTCGGCGGCGCCGATGCCGGACGTCTGGCTGCCCGATGTCCACAGTGGAGTGATCTGGCATCCCGATCCGCCGCGACCTCATCGTCCTGCGCAACTCTGGGCCGGCGCGCGATGCGCCTGCTGCACGAGCGGATCACGACCCCGGCCACGGTGGCGGCGTATGCGGCCCTCGCGGCCGAGGGCGACGCCGTGCGACGGGCCGGGCCCCGATCCTGTTCGAGGCGTCTGCGGCAGCGGCCCGCGACGACCGGCCGGGAGCGTGCTGGTAGACAGGCACGGTGAGCATCGTGGTTGGTGACGGCGTGCACCTGCCGTCGGGTGACTTGGCGCGCACCGGCGGTTGCCCGGGTCCCGGGGTGGTGAACCGTCCGCGGGTTCGCCTGCGGCTGGCCGCTTCGGGTGCCGGGCCGGCGTTGCCGACAGTCGCCGGCGGTGTGGCCTACCTCGGTGATGCCGAGGGTCGCGTCCAGGCCGTCGACACGGCGAGCGGTGGCACGCTCTGGCAACACCGGCACGAACTGCGTCACGAGGACGGCTCGGCGGCGCTGTCCGCGGTGGCGGCGCTGCCGGCGGTGACCGGGGATCTGGTGTTCGTCGAGGCGGGCGAGCAGGTGTTCGCACATGATCGCCGCACCGGTCGGGTTCGGTGGCGGATTCCGGAGATCAGCAGCCACCACGGCGCCGTCGCCGGCGATGTGCTGCTGGTCCTTCACGACCTGCACACGGCAGCCGCATATGACGCGGCCACCGGTGACCGGCGGTGGCGTGTGGCATCGGCCCCGGACGGCGGGTTCGGCCTGCTGGCGTCGTTCCCGATGGTGGCCGGCGGCCGAATGTTTCTGACCGAGGGGTTCGAGGGCAACCACACTCACGGTGGCCTGCACGCCGTCGACCTGGACACCGGTGCGCTGCTGTGGGGCTTCCACGACACGCAGCTCGAGTGCGAGCGCCCCGGCTGCGAGGGAGATGACCTGACCGTCGCGCCGAACCATCCGGTGTACGCTCGGGGCCTGGTCTGGGTGGTTCGGGGCCGGTGGTGCGGGGCCGACGGGACGGCCTCCTTGGAACTGGTCGGTTTTGATCCGCAGACCGGCAGGGAACACGTCGCGCTGGCCGAGCCGGACGGCGTGGACGTCGGGGACGTCTTCGGCGCGGCTCCGGTGTTCGGCCCCGATCTGGTCTACTGCCCCAGCGGCCAGGGGCTGCACGCACTCGACCCCGCCACCGGGCACCTGCGGTGGAGCCGCCGATTCGCCGCACCGGTGGTGGGGACGCCGCTGCTCGCCGGCCGGACGCTCCACCTGGCTGTCGAAGGCGGGCAGCTGCACGCGGTTGACGCCGGCACCGGCGAATCCCGATGGGACCTGACACTGGACGAGCCCACCAGTTGGTCGGCGGACGCTCCCGGCGAGTACGACGAGGTAGCCACCCCGCTCACCCTGGCCGGCGGCGTGTTGTACGTCGCGACCGACAGCGCCGTCCTGGCGCTGAGCTGAGGCGGTGCCGCGCCGGCAGGGGGCGGACCGGGCAGGTCAAGGACCCTGGCGACGGGGCCGCCGGACTTCCCCACGCCGCCGGCGACCCTCGGGGACATGTCATGAGACAGGACACGCCTCACGGCGGTCAGGTCACGGATGCGTCGCCCAACGATCCGGCGCTGAACCTGGCGGATCACGAACCCTCGCCCCGATCACCTCGCCTACCGATGCGCCATGAACGACGGGACTGGCCTATCTGCGGTCCGGCCGGTGGCGGCCATGATCGCGATCATGAGTGTGGCGGCTGAGCGCGGCTGGGTGGTCCGGCCATGGTTCATGGTCACGGTGCCACCACCCGGGCGCAGGCGCCGCCGTCTCAGCACCGCCGTGCGCCTGTGCCCTGTTCCTCGACGCTCCGCCTTCATGATCGTGGGAAACTTCGGGCTGCCCCGGAGCCTGTTGCGTAATTCGCTGGGACAGCGTTGGCGGCCCAACTACGCGCCGATCTTGGAGTTGTGGCGCCATGAACCTCCGAATTTGTCCGGGTTTGTCAAGGACCACAACTCCAAGATCGGCGCGGTTTTGTCGGGGGTTGACGCGCGAGGGATCCGAATTGCGCAACAGGCTCCCCGGCGACCAGGAGTTTCCCACGATCATGCTCCGGCCGGCCGCGACCCGGCGCCCTCGTCCCATGCCCAGCACGGTATGGACAAACCGGACCCGGGCGGCGGAGCACATGGTCCGCTGCCCAGGTGCGGCCACACGGCTTCCAGGCGCGGCACCGCCACCTGGCGCAGACACGGGCCGGCTTCCGCCCGCACAGCTTCCCGGGCGCAGCACTCCCCACCGCGCGTCTGAGCGCACATGCGGCGCGGATTTCATGATCACGGACGTTTTGCGGGGTTCCAGGCCCGCGAAAGTTCCGTGATCATGAAACGCGACCCCCCTCGGTCCGGTGCTTGGCCATGATTGCGGTAAGACCGCGATCACGTGTGAACCCCGAAGGTCGCCGCCGTAAGAACGTCGGGCTTGGTCGAGCCCGTGGCCAGGGCCACTGGCTAGAACGGTGACGTCGGGTTCTCGCTGCTGATCTCACTCTTCGCCGCACCCGTCCACGGGCCCTCCTCGGCGTGGTCCACGCCGATGACGCGGTCCCGGCGGCCGTGTCCGAGCAGGGCACGCGTCGCGGTGGGGAACAGGCGGCGGACGGCGGTGGCGCCGTGCACGGCGACCACCGTCCCGACCGCCTCGGCCGGCAGCCGCCCGTCCGGCGCCCCGGCCCGCAGCGCATCGAGTTGGTCGAGCGCCCCGGCCAGCCTGCCGCGGAGCCGGCTGATCACGCGCGATCCGGCGGCGGTGCGCCGCGGCACGAACCAGAGCGCGACCACGACCCCGGCCAGGGCCACAGCGAGACCGGCCGCCGGATCGAGCAGCCCCGCGGCGCCGATCCGGGCCGTCGCCACCCCCGGCACGGTGACGAACACGACGGGGAACACCACGCGCACCCATGGCCGGCGGAGCAGACCTTGCCGCTCAAGCCGCCGGCGCAGGTCGCGCAGCGCGGTGCGGACGCGCGGCTTCAGGGGCAGTTCGCCGGGGTGGAGCCGGCCTACGAGAGCGGCGAACAGCACCCGCTCCAGCGGCTCGCCGTCGCGGGGTGACGAGCCGGTTCGCTCGAGGCGTCCACGCTGGTCGGCGTCGAGCAGGCCCCGCGCGTACAACATCGCGAGACCGGTCCGCAGGGCCGCCCGGTCCCCGCCGGCGAGGCAGGCGACCTCCGTCGCCGACAGGCCGGGTTGCTCTCCGTCGATGTCCACGGTCGCAGTGTGCGGCGGTGACCGTGACGCGGACCACTGCGCGGCGCGAAACCTGCGCAAACCTTGCGGTGCTCAGGTCCCGGCTGCAGCGTCGCGCAGATGACCGCCGGTCGACCGCGGCGTCCACGTCGTCGGTGTGGACGCACAGCTCGAACTGCCGGGCCTTCCGCACCCGGACCGTGCGGCCGTGCGCACCGGGCTCGCCGGCGGTGACCGCGGCCAGCGCCAGCTCACCGCCGCCGTCCAGTTTCAACGCGACGAACTCGGCGAAGCCGGGCAGGTCCGCGACGGAGATGATCGGAACGCCGCTCGGAACCTGCCCCACCGTGACGGCCGGTCACCTGAGCAGGAGGTTGACGACCACGGTGAGGATGATCGACAGGAGGATCGAGCCGACGATCATCAGCAGGCAGCCCAGCGCGCCGCCGAGCGGGCGGATCTCGACGTTTCCGAATCGCATTCCTCCCGGCTACCCCGCGCCCGGCCGGATCACACGGGGCGGTGCCACCCCGGGTCTCACCCAGCCGCGGTCAGCGACAGGGCCAGCGCGGCGGTGGCCGTGAAGTCGATCGCCGGCTCGACGCTCGGCCAGGCCCGCACGTCGTCGAGGAACCGGGCGTCGGTACGGTCGAACGCGGCGAACCGGTTGCCGCCGCCGGCCGGGCAGGACCGGGCGCCGTCCGGGATGCCGATGTCGGTGAAGTTGTCGGCGCCGTTCGGGCCGTTCACCACTGCGCCGCGGATGACCGGGCGGCCGCCGGTGAGCGAGCCGGACAGGTTCGCCACCTGGTGCTGCGGGCAGTGGGCGAAGTCGGCACCGGCGCCGATCATCAGCGACACGCCCCAGCCGTTGACGCCGAACGCGAAGTCGCGCTGCGCGGTGCCGAAGGCGTCGTACAAGCGGTCGCCGGTCACCGTCCGGTACAGCCGCGCGGTCGCGGCGAAGCCGAAGCTGCGCGAGGCCGCGTCGAAGTCGGCGACGTCGGCGGCGTGCCCGAGGAGGTTGCCGGCGGCGGCCTCGACACCCGCGTCGAGCTGGCGGCGCAGGTCGGCGACGAGCTGCCGCTCGGTGACCTCGCCGTCGAGCCGGGCCGCCCGCAGCGCGGTGATCAGCTCGGCGTGCGCGATGGCGCTGGTGTCGTACAGGTTGAGCGTGTCGCGGCTGCCGGAGCCGAGGTACACGGCCGCCCAGTGCGTCGCGTCGCGCAGCCAGCCGTCGGCCCGCGGGTCGCCGAGCAGCCGGGCGGCGCGCGCGAGCTCGACGGCGCCGTACTCCAGGTCGTCGGCCCACGAGTCCTCGGGGTAGTACGCGTGCGGGTAGGCGGTGACGAGTTCCCCGACGTCGGTCGTGCGGGCGCGGGCGAACAGCGACGCGGCCTCGCCGAGCCAGTGCCGGGCGGCCGTCCGGTCGCCGCGCCGCGCCGCGGCCTGGGCACCGAGTGCGAACGCCGCCGCGAGCCGCCCGGCGAGGTTCGGGCTCACCGGGCCGCCGGCCGGTCCGCCGACAAACACGGGACGGTACTTCAGGAAGTACGACTCGTCGCCGGGCCCGGTCACGAGCGCGTCGTCGGCCTCCGGCAGGCGCCACACGTCGTGGTCGCCGAGCAGGCCGAGCTCCTCGCTGCCGGTGCCGATGCCGACCTGGACGTAGAGGACGCCGCGCCCGGCGTCCCACATCTTGTCCAGCCAGCGCAGGCCGTGTTCGGCCTCGGCGCCGATCCCGCTGCCGCCGGCCCGCTCGGCGAGCAGCAGCGCCGCCACCGAGTATGCGGTGGTGTGGGCGAACTTCACGTAGTCCCCGGCGTCGAACCAGCCGCCCTCCACGTCGACCGGCCCGCCGATCGGGGTCGGGCGCTCGGCCAGCACGTCGCCGCCGTCGCCGGTGAAGTTCGGCACGTCGTACACCGTCGCGCGCCGGTCGGTGAGGTGCGACGGCCGGCGGTGCAGCGGGCCGGGCACCACCGCGGCGCCGTCGCGCTGGACCGTGAAGAACGACACGGCGTCGCGCGTGAGCGGGCCGAACAGCTCCGCCGCGGCCGCGACGCGGAACTGCGGTGAGACCGCGCCGCCGGCCCGCACCGTGTAGGTGCCGGGGGTGCGCAGCGGGCTGAGGTCGATCGGGTGGACCGCCCCGTAGCGGGCGTTCCAGGCGCCGGCGCTCGGCCCGACCCGGCCGGTGAGCACCGTGCGGCCCCGGGTGTCGCGGACCGTGAACGGCGCGCCGGCCGTCGCGCGAGTCGCGAGCAGGTAGCCACGCTTGGCCTCGCCGGTGGCGTAGCCGACCTGGTCGACGCGGATCACCGCCTGCGGGGCGGCGGCCGTGGCGGGCGGTGCGGCCGCGGCGGCGGGAGCGGCGGTGGCCGCGCCGAGCGCGAGGACCGTGGTGAGGGCGGCGGGGGCGAGCAGTCGTGGCACGGCGACCTCGCAACGATCGACATCGAACAGGAAGAGTGCTTTCCAATTCTTGCCGGACCGTATCGAGGTCTGCCGCGCTCCGTCAAGACCCGCCCGCCGGCCCTGTCCGGCGCGGCCGTCCGGCGCGGCCGTCCGGGAGTAGCGTTGTCGGAGGCTGCCCGGTGCTGGCGATCGCGCCCGGCCATCCGCCGTCGCACCGCCGAGGCGGCGTTTCGCCGTCGCACCGGCACGGCATCGAGGAGCGGCATGAACAGCGCCACGGGCGGGCTCATCCGCCGGATGCTGCTGGCCACCGGTGCGCTGCTGCTCATCGTCGGCTGCGCCTTCGGGGTCCTGCTCATCTCGATCGGCGTGCAGCGCGAGACGGCCCGCATGTCGCGGCACTCCCAGGCGATCTTCACGACCGTCGACCAGGTCAACCGCCTTGCCTCGGAAATGCAGGCCGCGCAGTTGCAGTTCACCACCACCCGTGACACCCGTTTTCTGGACAGGTGGCAGGCCGCCCAGACGGGCCTGCCGGTCCAGACCGCCCGGCTGGAAGGCCTCGCCAGCACCCCGCAACAGCGGGACCAGGCCGGGCAGATCGCCCGGACCACCGACTCGTACGTCCACGACTACTCGATCCCGGCCGTGGACGCGGCGCGGCGCGGCGATCCCACGGCCTGGAGCGTGGCCAGCGTCCAGGAGGGCGGCCGGCGCATCGACCAGTTGCACGCCGAACTCGACAGCTTGCGCGGCACCGAGCAGACGCTCATCAACACCCGGGACCGGGAGACCGACGCCATGGCGGACCGGGAGATCACGGCGGTGGTCACGGGCATGGTCGGCTGCGCGATCGTCATCGCGCTCGTCGGCTGGTATCAGACCAGGGTGATGGTCCAGCCCATCCGCCGGGCGGCCGTCATGGCCGACCGGCTGGCCGGCGGCGACCTCGGCACGCGCATGCCCGAGACGGGCAAGGCCGAGATCGGCCAGCTCGAGCGGTCGTTCAACATCATGGCGGCGTCGCTGGAGCACAACCACCGGGACCTGGCCCGGCTCGCCGACGCGCAGACCGCCCTGCGCCGCGTCGCCACGCTGGTCGCCCGGGGAAGCCCGCCCGACGAGGTGCTGGCGTCGGTCGCCGAGGAGCTGGGGCGGCTGATCGGCACCGAGACGGCGCGCATCCTGCGCTACGACCCCGACGGCAGGGGCACGGTCGTCGCCGCCTGGCGGGGGCAGGAGCTCGACCTGCCGGTCGGCCGCCAGGTGCCGATCGAGGGCCGGACCGTCGCCGCGCTGGTCCTGCACTCCGGCCGGGCCGCCCGGATGGACTGCTACCGCGACGCCGACGGGTGGCTCGCCGCCCACCTGCGCGAGCGGGGGATCCGGTCGGCGGTCGGCGCGCCGATCCACATCGAGGGCCACCTCTGGGGCGTCGTGATCGCGACCACGCTGTGTGAGAGCCCGGTGCCGCCCGACGCCGAGGCGCGCCTGGCCGAGTACACCGACCTGATCGCCACCGCCATCGCCAACACGCAGGCCCGGGCCGACCTCGTCGCGTCGCGGGCGCGGCTCGTGGTCGCCACCGACCAGGCCCGCCGGCGGATCGAGCGGGACCTGCACGACGGCGTCCAGCAACGGCTGATCTCGCTCGCGCTGGAGGTCCGGCGCGCGGAGTCGGCGGTACCGCCGGAGCTGACGAAGGTGCGCAAACAACTGTCCGGCATCGTGGGCGAGCTGACCGACACCGTCGACGACGTGCGGGAACTCTCCCGGGGTGTCCACCCGGCGATCCTCACCGAGGGCGGCCTGCGGCCCGCGCTGAACGCCCTTGCCCGCCGCTCACCCGTCGCCGTGGAGCTCGACGTGCGGCTGAAGTCCCGCCTGCCCGAGCCGGTCGAGGTCGCCGCGTACTACGTCGTCGCCGAGGCGCTGGCCAACGCGGCCAAGCACGCCCACGCCTCGTTCGTGTCCGTCAGCGCGTCGGTCGCCGACGGCCGGCTCCACCTGACCGTCGGTGACGACGGCGTCGGCGGCGCCGAACCGGGCCGGGGCTCCGGTCTTGTCGGGCTCACCGACCGGGTCGAGGCGCTGGGCGGCTCGATGACCCTCGAGAGCCCGGTCGACGGCGGCACCCGGCTGCGCGTGGCGCTGCCGCTCAACGGCACCTCATCCGGCGCGGGTGCCCCGCCGGAACCGTCCACATGAGACGGCCGGCGGCTCGGCCCCTGCACCTCCGGGACGGACGGCCCGTCCGCGATCGCGGTGAGCACGACCGCGGACGTGGCCTCGCCGGCGGCACGCCCGCCGAGCGCACCCGGCGCAGCACCTCAGCGTGAACGGCGCCTCGAGGACCACCAGGACCACCCCGGTCGGCATCTGGCGGACCGGGGTGGTGCGTTCGGCGGTACCGCCGCCGGTGCGATGGCTCGCCGCCAGGGTGCGCGCCTTCGGCGTGTTCCCCGGGCATTCCCGGCCGGGCCACCCCGCCGTCGTCACCACCGGCGCCACCGCACGCGTGCTCGGTCAGACGGTGCCGCCCGCCGCGTCCAGCTCGGCGACGTCGGCCGGGGCGAGCTCCAGCTCGGCCGCCGCGAGCGAGTCGAGGATCGTCGCCGGCCGGCTGGCACCCGGGATCGGCACGACCACCGGCGACTTCGCGAGCATCCAGGCGAGGCAGACCCGCTGCGGGCTGACGCCGTACCGCCCGGCGACGGCCTGGAACGCCTCGTGCACGGTGCCGAGGTCGCCCGCCCGGCCGATGCCGCCCAGCGGGCTCCACGGCAGGAAGGCGATGCCCAGCTCGTCGCAGAGGCGCAGCTCCGGCTCGCTGCTGCGGAACACCGGGGAGAACTGGTTCTGCACCGACACCAGCCGGCCGCCGAGGATGTCGTTGGCGAGCCGGATCCGCTCCGGGTTCGCGTTCGAGATACCCGCCATCCGGATTTTGCCCTCGTCCAGCAGGTCCCGGATCGCCCCGACCGAGTCGGCGTAGGGGACCCTCGGGTCGGGGCGGTGGAACTGGTACAGGCCGATCGCCCCGACGCCGAGCCGCTTCAGCGACGCCTCGCACGCCTCCCTGAGATGGGCGGGGGAGCCGTCCACCGTCCACGAGCCGTCGCCCGGCCGCAGGTGGCCGCCCTTGGTCGCGACGAGCACGTCTCCGGCGTCGCCGCCGTACGTGGCGAGCGCCGCGGCGATCAGCGACTCGTTGTGGCCCACCTCGTCCGCGCCGGCGTGGTACGCGTCGGCGGTGTCGATGAGCGTCACGCCGGCGTCGAGGGCGGCGTGGATCGTACTGATGGAGCGGTTCCGGTCCGGGCGGCCCTCGATCGACATCGGCATGCCGCCGAGCCCGATCGCACTGACCTCCACGTCACCGATACGCCGCTGCCGCATGTGCTGTCCTCCTCGGATCCGGCCGGCCCGTCCGGACCGGTCCAGGACCAGCCTGCCAGCCGGAATCGGCGCGTCCAACAGCAGAATCTGATCGCATCGAGCGTGCCCGCTGATGAATCCGGTCCTGCGGCGTCAGCGGTCCGGGGCCGGCGGCCCGTCGGTGTGCCGGACCGTGAAGTGGGCCTGCTCCAGGGCGCCGTCGGGGCCCTCGGTCTCGACGACGGCGTCGACGCCGACCGGGTTGGCGACGACCGCCACCCGCAGCCCGGTGCTCGGGCCGGCGTGCCGGGGTCCGGGCCGGAACCGGAACTCCTGGAAGAACGGCAGGCTGCGGCGCACCCCGGGCAGGGACCGGTGCCCGAAGCCGGTGCTCTCCAGCCGGTAGCCGAGTCGCCGCACCGCGTCGAGGACCCGCCGGTGCCCGGGCAGCGGGTGCACCGCCATCGGGTCGGGCTCCGGGTCCTCCTTCTCCGCACCGGCGCCGGCGTCACCGGCCACCAGCGTGCGCAGGCCGACCGAGGTGGGGCCCAGCGACCGGTCGCCGATGCGGGTCACCGGTGTCTCCCACGGCAGCGGCAGCAGGAACGGGATCGACCGGGAGCGGCCGGCCCGCACCTGGACGCCGGTGGCCACCCGGTGCCGGATGACGGTCACGCCGTCGGACGCCTCGACGACGAGGGTGACGTGCTCGATGTCGGCCGGCCGGATCCCGGCGCGCAGGTGGACGCAGCCGGGCAACATGGTGCCGGGACGGACGTGCGGCTCGTGCAGCACGGTGTCGACGAACAGCGTCATGGGCCCACCATCACGCGACACTAGCACGTGTGACTGTACGGTCTGATCAGCTCGACGTCGCCGACCGCCGGCCGAGCCTCGTGTGCTGAGCGGGCGCGGGGACCTTCGGGCTTTCCCGGACGGGACCTTCGGCCCTGAGCACGTGACCCGGCGGTCAGCAGACTCGGGGCATGGACGCGCTCGATCTCGCCCGGTGGCAGTTCGCGATCACCACCGTGTACCACTTCATCTTCGTCCCCATCACGATCGGCCTGTCCGCACTGGTGGCCGGACTGCAGACCGCGTGGGTGCGCACCGGGCGGCCGGAGTACCTGCGTGCCACCAAGTTCTGGGGCAAGCTCTTCCTGATCAACTTCGCGATGGGTGTGGTCACCGGCATCGTCCAGGAGTTCCAGTTCGGCATGAACTGGAGCGCCTACTCGCGCTTCGTCGGCGACATCTTCGGCGCCCCGCTGGCCATCGAGGGCCTGCTCGCGTTCTTCCTCGAGTCCACGTTCCTCGGGCTGTGGATCTTCGGCTGGGACCGGCTGCCCAAGCGCGTCCACCTCGCGACCATCTGGCTCGCGTCGATCGGCACGATGCTCTCGGCCTACTTCATCCTCGCCGCGAACTCCTGGATGCAGCACCCCGTCGGTTACACCGTCAACGCCGAGCGGGGCCGCGCGGAGCTCACCGACATCTTCGCGGTCCTGACCAACTCGACCGCGCTCGTCACCTTCCCGCACACGATCACCGCCTGCTTCCTCACCGCCGGTGCCCTGATGCTCGCCGTCAGCGCCTGGCACCTGCGCCGCGACAACCAGCCCGAGGTGTTCCGCCCGGCGCTGCGGCTCGGCGCCTGGGTCGTGCTTATCGCGGGCGTCGGCGTCCTCGTCACCGGCGACCTGCAGGCCCGGGTCATGACCGAGCAGCAGCCGATGAAGATGGCCGCCGCCGAGGCGCTCTACGAGACGGACAAGCCGGCCTCGTTCTCCGTGTTCACCATCGGCTCCCTCGACGGCCGCGAGGAGCTCGCCTCCGTGCGCATCCCCTCGCTGCTGTCCTTCATGGCGACCGGCAGCCCGAACGGTGAGGTCGAAGGGATCAACGACCTGCAGCGGCAGTACGAGCAGCAGTACGGTCCCGGCGACTACGTCCCCTACGTGCCGGTCACGTACTGGTCGTTCCGGCTGATGATCGGCTTCGGTGCGCTCGCCATGGCCGTCGCCGCCCTTGCCCTGTGGCGCACCCGCAAGGGCCGCCGCCCCGCCGGGCGCTGGCTGTGGACCGCCGCGGTGGCCACGGTGGCGATGCCGTTGCTGGCCAACTCCTTCGGCTGGATCTTCACCGAGGTCGGCCGCCAGCCCTGGACCGTGTTCGGGCTGTTCAAGACCTCCGAGAGCGTCTCGCCGTCGGTGCCCACGAGCACTGTCGCGACCTCGCTGATCGTCTTCACGCTGCTGTACGGCGGGCTCGCGGTCGTCGAGCTGATGCTGATGCTGCGGTACGCCCGGGCCGGCGCGCCGGAAATTGTCACACCCCCCGACGACGATGAATCCGAACGTCCGCTGGCGTTCGCGTACTGAGGACGACTCATGGAACTCACGACCGTATGGTTCATCCTGATCGCCGTGCTGTGGGCGGGATACTTCCTGCTCGAGGGCTTCGACTTCGGCGTCGGCATGCTGCTGCCCGTCCTCGGCCGCGACGAGCGGGAGCGGCGGCTGCTCATCAACACCATCGGCCCGGTCTGGGACGGCAACGAGGTCTGGCTGCTCGTCGCCGGCGGCGCCACCTTCGCCGCCTTCCCGGAGTGGTATGCGACGCTGTTCTCCGGCTTCTACCTGCCGCTGCTGCTCATCCTCGTGGCGCTCATCGTGCGCGGTCTCGCGTTCGAATACCGCGGGAAGATCGACAGCCCGCGGTGGAGACGGCGCTGGGACCTGTGCATCATCGTCGGCAGCCTGGTGCCGGCGCTGCTGTGGGGCGTCGCGTTCGGCAACATCGTGCGCGGCGTGCCGATCAGCGCCGACCACGAGTACGTCGGCGGGTTCTTCAACCTGCTCAACCCCTATGCGCTGCTCGGCGGCCTGACCACGCTGACGCTGTTCGCGCTGCACGGTGCGGTGTTCCTGGCGCTCAAGACCGACGGCGACGTGCGGGACCGGGCCGGCCGGCTCGCCGTCCGGCTCAGCCTGCCCGCGGTGGCGCTCGCCGGCGGGTTCCTGCTGTGGACCCAGCTGACCCACGACGACGCCTGGGGCTGGGCCCTGTCCGGTGCCGCCGCCGCGGCCCTCGCCGGAGCGGTCGTCGCCGCCCGGTTCCGGCGCGAGGGCTGGGCGTTCCTGGCCACCGGCGCGACGCTCGTCCTCGCCGTCGCGGCGCTGTTCGTCACGCTGTTCCCCGACGTCCTGCCGACCAGCCTCCCCGGCGGCGACAGCCTCACCGTGACCAACGCGGCCTCCACGCCGTACACGTTGAAGGTCATGACCGGGGTCGCCGTGCTCTTCACGCCGATCGTGCTGGCCTACCAGTCCTGGACCTACTGGGTGTTCCGCAAGCGGCTGCGCGTCGAGCACATCCCGGTGAGCCACCCGTGAGGCCGCTCGACCCGCGCCTGCTGCGACATGCCGGGGCGACCCGCGCCTACCTGGCGCTGTCGGTGGCGCTCGGCGTCGCGCTCGCCGCGCTGCTGGTCGCCCAGGCGACGCTGCTCGCCGACGGCATCACCGCCGTCTACCTGCACGGCGCCGACCTGGCCGGGCTCGCGCCGACCCTCGGCTGGCTGGTCGCGGTCGTCGCGGCCCGGGCGGCGGTGGCGTGGGCGCAGGAGGTCGCCGCGGCGCGTTCGGCGGCGGCGGTCAAACGCCAGCTGCGCGCCAGGCTCCTCGCCCACGTCGCCGCGCTCGGGCCCGGCGCGGCACCCCGCAGCGGCGCCGTCGCCACCCTCGCCACCCGCGGTCTGGACTCGCTCGACGCGTACTTCGCGCGGTACCTGCCGCAGCTCGTCCTGGCCGCGCTCGTGCCGGTCATCGTGCTGGTCCGGATCGCGCCGGCCGACCTCGTCGCCGCCGGCACGATCGCTGTCACCCTGCCGCTCATCCCGGTCTTCATGGTGCTCGTCGGGCTGCACACCCAGGCGGCCAACCGGCGGCAGTTCCGGCTGCTCGCCCGGCTGTCGCACCACTTCCTCGACGTGGTCGCCGGGCTGCCGACCCTGCGGGTGTTCGGCCGCGCCCGGCACCAGGCCGGGGTCGTCGCGCGGATCAGCGCCGAGCAGCGCCGGGTCACGATGCGCACCCTGCGGGTCGCGTTCCTGTCCTCGCTGGTGCTGGAGCTGCTCGCCACCCTGTCGGTGGCGCTTGTCGCGGTCGGCATCGGGCTGCGCCTCGTCGACGGCAGCCTGGGCCTCGCGACCGCGCTGCTCGTGCTGATCCTGGCGCCCGAGGCCTACCTGCCGCTGCGCCAGGTCGGCGCCAACTACCACGCCAGCGCCGAAGGTCTCGCCGCGGCGACCGAGGTGTTCGAGATCCTCGAGACGCCACCGCCGCCGGCCGGTGCGGCGCCCGCCCCGGCCGGCGTGATCCGCTTCGAGGGCGCCGCCGTGCGCCACGAGGACCGCGCCGAGGCGTCGCTGCCCGCGTTCACCGCCGCCGTCCGCCCCGGTGAGCTGGTCGCCCTGACCGGCCCGAGCGGCTGCGGCAAGTCGACCGCGCTGGCGCTGCTGATGGGCTTCGCCGCCCCTGCCGAGGGCCGTGTGCTCGTCGGCGGCACGGATCTGTCCACGGTGGACTTGGACGCGTGGCGGTCGCGGGTGGCCTGGCTGCCGCAGCGTCCCTGGCTCAGCTCCGGGACGATCGCCGACAACATCCGCCTGGGCGCCGCGGACGCGTCCGAGGCGGCGGTCCGGCAGGCGGCCGAGCTCGCCGGCGCGCTGGACTTCGTCGACGCGCTGCCCGAGGGTTTCGGCACGCGGCTCGGCGACGACGGCGCAGGACTGTCCGCCGGGCAGCGGCAGCGCATCGCCCTGGCCCGGGTGTTCCTCCGCGACGCGCCGCTGGTCCTGCTCGACGAGCCGACCGCCAACCTCGACGCCGCGACCGAGCGGGACATCCTCGCCGCGATCCGGGCGCACGCCACGGGCCGGACCGTCGTCATGGTCGCCCACCGCCCGTCCCTGGTCGCGATCGCCGACCGGGTGATCCCCGTTGGCAAGCCCGCGCCGGCCGGGGCGGTGACCGCATGATCGGCCACGAGCTCAGGCGGCCGGAGCGCAGCGGAGGGGCCGCTCATCATGGGCTCGGTGTGGAGCTCAGGCGGCCGGAGCGCAGCGGAGGCCGCATGAGCGTCGTCGGTGCGGTTCTGCGGCTCTGCCGGCCCGCGGCGGGCAGCCTCGTCCTGTCGGTGCTCGCCGGAGTCGGCGCGGCCGGTGCCGCGGTCGGGCTCATGGCAACCTCGGCGTGGCTCATCTCGCGCGCCGCGCAGCATCCGCCGGTGCTCCACCTGATGGTCGCGATCGTCGCGGTGCGGGCGTTCGGCATCGGCCGGGGCGTGCTCCGCTACGTCGAGCGGCTCACCGGCCACGACGCCGCGTTCCGGGTCCTCGGCGCCCTGCGGGTGCGCACCTTCCGGCGGCTCGAGCGGCTCGCCCCGGCCGGCCTGGCCGGATACCGCCGCGGTGACCTCGTCGCCCGGCTCGTCGACGACGTCGAGTCGGTGCTCGACGTCATCGTCCGGGTGGTGCTGCCGATCACCGTCGCCGCCGTCACCGGCCTCGGCTCGGTCGTGCTCGTCGCCTCGCTGCTCCCGGCGGCCGGCGCGGCGCTCGCGGCCGGGCTGGTGATCGTCGGGGTCGGCGTGCCGCTGGTGCAGTCGGCCGCGGTCCGCCGCGCCGACGCCCGGCTCGCCCCGCTGCGCGGCAGCCTCACCGCCGGCACCGTCGACCTGCTGCGCGGCCTGCCCGACCTCGTGGCGTGCGGCGCCGTGGGCGACACCCTGGCGCAGCTCGACCGCACCGACCGCGCACTGCTCGCCGCGGCCCGGCGGTCGAGCGCGACGGCCGGCGTCTCGGCCGCGGTCACCGCCCTCTGCACCGGCCTGAGCGTGCTCGCCGGCCTGGCCGCGGGAGCCGTCGCCGTGCGGTCCGGCGCGCTCGACGGCGAGCTGCTCGCCGTTGTTGTGCTCACCCCGCTCGCGGTCTTCGAGATCGCCGGCATGGTCCCGGCCGCGGCCCAGCGCCTCGGCGCCGCGCGGGCCGCCCTGGCCCGGCTCGCCGACATCGCCGCGGCCGCCGACCCCGCCCCGGACCCGGCACGGCCCAGGCCGGTCCCGGCCGGCCCGCCGACCGTGCGGCTGGAGGCCGTCGGCGCGGGCTGGACCCCGGGGCAGCGCGTGCTCCACGGCGTGTCGCTGACCCTGCGCCCCGGGCGGCGGGTCGCCCTGGTCGGCCCGAGCGGCGCGGGCAAGAGCACCGTTGCGGCCCTGCTGGTGCGCTGGCTCGACCCGCTCGCCGGCCGGGTCACGCTCAACGGCGTCGACCTGCGAGAGTTGCGCGGCGACGACGTGCGCTCGACGGTCGGCTATCTCGGCGACGACGCGTACCTGTTCGACAGCACGATCGAGGCCAACCTGCGCATCGGCCGTCCGGGCGCGACACCCGCCGAGCTGGAGTCGGCGCTGGCCGAGGCGCGGCTCCTCGACTGGGTCCGCAGCCTCCCGCAGGGCCTGGCCACCCCGGTCGGCGAACACGGCATGGCGTTGTCCGGCGGCCAGCGCCGCCGGCTGGCCCTGGCACGGGCACTGCTCGCCGACTTCCCGGTGCTGGTCCTCGACGAGCCGACCGAGCACCTGGACGAGCAGACGGCGACCGCCCTGACCCGCGACCTGCTGGAGGCCACACGCGGCCGCACAGTCCTGCTGATCACCCACCGCCGCACCGACCTGTCCGCTGTCGACGAGGTGGTGGAACTCCAGTCCGGCGGCAGGGTCCACCCGGCGGACACAGCACACGGCACCGAGGCGGCTCGCCCCGCGGAGCTGCCCCCGTGTGCGGACGAGACGCGGGCCCGGGACGGCGGCCTGGTGAACCTACGGCCATGACCGCTGTCCCTGTCGCTGGCGCGGGGACTGCCGCTGCCGTTGCTGCTGGACTGCCGCCCCTGCGGGCCGTAGCCGTTCGTGGCCGCGGTGTTCCAGCGCGCCGTGAGCTGTCGAAGCCAGCCTGAACCTGCGACACGGTCGGCAGAGGCCCGACGTGGCCGGGTGCGGTTGGGAGGTCGGCAGCGGACTCATGCGGCGAGGTGATGGTCCCTTCGGGTGACTGGATGCCGTGGTCGGCGCGGCATGAACGGCATGCAGGTCGTCGCGGACGCCGGTGACGCGGCATTTGCCAGCGGGTTTCGGACCTCTCCATGCTCCGACAACCGCGCCGATCTTGGAGTTGTGGTGCTTGACAAATCCGGACAAATTCGGAGGTTCATGGCGCCACAACTCCAAGATCGGCGCGTAGTTGGGCGGCCGTTGCGCCGACCGCTCACCCCGAGCGGCTCCGTCCGGGTGGGGCCGGACCAGTACCGAGACGGCCGAAGCGCGCTGGCCGGAGCGGCCCGACGGAGCCGCCCGGCCGGTTTACCTCGCGGTGGGCGGGAGAGATCCGACCGGGATCGATCACCCGAAACCGTCTTGAGGAGCAAGCCTATGCGGGCACTGACCGACACGCCGCTGAGCGGGGACGAGGTGGCGCGCATCAACGCATACTGGCGGGCCGCCAACTACCTCTCCGTAGGGCAGATCTACCTGCTCGACAACCCCCTCCTCGAGCAACCCCTCCGGCCCGAACACGTCAAGGCGCGTCTCCTCGGGCACTGGGGCACCACGCCGGGACTCAACCTGATCTACGCCCACCTCAACCGGGTCATCCGGCAGCGTGACCAGGATGTCCTCTACGTCACCGGGCCCGGTCACGGCGGGCCCGGGCTGGTGGCCAACGTCTGGCTCGAAGGCACCTACTCCGAGGTGTACCCCGAGATCGGCCGCGACGCGGTCGGCATGCGGCGGCTGTTCAAGCAGTTCTCGTTCCCCGGCGGCATCCCCAGCCATGTCGCGCCCGAGACGCCCGGGTCGATCCATGAAGGGGGCGAGCTCGGCTATTCACTGTCGCACGCGTTCGGCGCCGCCTTCGACAACCCGGACCTCGTCGTGGCGTGTGTCGTCGGCGACGGCGAGGCCGAGACCGGGCCGCTCGCCACGGCGTGGCACAGCAACACGTTTCTCAACCCGGTCACCGACGGCGCCGTCCTGCCGATCCTGCACCTCAACGGGTACAAGATCTCGAATCCCACCATCCTCGCGCGGATCTCCGACGAAGCGCTGACCAAGCTCCTGGAAGGGTACGGCTGGACGCCGTACCTCGTCGCCGGGGACGACCCGAAGGCCGTGCACCAGCGGCTCGCCGCCACGCTCGACCGGTGTTTCGACGAGATCGGACGGCGCGCCGAGGGCGTCCGGCCGCCGATGATCGTGCTGCGGACCCCGAAGGGCTGGACCGGGCCGAAGGAACTCCACGGCCGGCCGGTCGAGGGCACCTGGCGCGCGCACCAGGTGCCGCTGCCCGACGCGCGCGGGGACGCCGAGCAGCTGGCGATGCTCGGCGCGTGGATGCGCAGCTACCGGCCGGAGGAGCTGTTCGACCCCGGTGGTGCGCCGAGGAGCGAGATCACGGACTGGCTGCCGGCCGGCACCCGGCGGATGGGCGCGACCCCGTACGCCAACGGCGGCCTGCTCACCCGCCCGCTCGAACTGCCGGACTTCCGCGAATACGCGGTCAAGGTCGACATGCCCGGCGCGCAGACCGGCGAGGCGACCCGTGTCCTCGGCACGTTCCTGCGCGACGTGATTCGCGACAACGCCCCGTACCGCAACTTCCGCCTCGTCGGCCCGGACGAGACCGAGTCGAACCGGCTCGGCGCCGTGTACGAGGCGACGGGCAAGGCCTGGCACGCCGTGGTCGAGCCGACCGACGTCAACCTCAGCCCGGACGGCCGCGTGCTCGAGATACTCTCCGAACACACCTGCCAGGGCTGGCTGGAGGGCTACCTCCTCACCGGCCGGCACGGGCTGTTCTCGTGCTACGAGGCCTTCATCCACATCGTCGACTCGATGTTCAACCAGCACGCGAAGTGGCTCAAGGTCGCGCGCGAGCTGTCCTGGCGGCGGCCGATCCCGTCGCTCAACTACCTGCTCACCTCGCACGTGTGGCGACAGGACCACAACGGCTTCTCGCACCAGGATCCCGGTTTCATCGACCACGTGGTGAACAAGAAGGCCGAGGTCGTGCGGGTGTACCTGCCGCCGGACGCCAACACGCTGCTCTCCGTCGCCGACCACTGCCTGCGCAGCCGCGACTACGTCAACGTCATCGTCGCCGGCAAGCAGTCGGCGCCGCAGTGGCTGTCGATGGAACAGGCCGCCGCCCACTGTGCCCGGGGCATCGGGATCTGGGACTGGGCGTCCACGGACGAGGGGGATCCGGATGTCGTACTGGCCTGTGCCGGCGACGTGCCGACCCTGGAGACCCTGGCGGCGACGTCACTGCTGCGGCTGTACCTGCCGGAGCTCAAGGTGCGCGTGGTCAACGTCGTGGACCTGATGCGGCTGCAGCCGGTGTCGGAGCACCCGCACGGGCTCGCCGACCCGGAGTTCGACGCGATCTTCACGACCGACCGGCCGGTCATCTTCGCGTACCACGGCTATCCCTGGCTGATCCACCGGCTCACGTACCGCCGCGTCAACCACCCGAACATCCACGTGCGCGGCTACAAGGAGGAGGGCACGACCACCACACCGTTCGACATGGCGGTGATGAACGACCTCGACCGCTTCCATCTCGTCATGGACGTCATCGACCGCGTTCCGGGCCTCGCCCGCAGGGCGGCCGTCGTCCGCCAGACGATGGTCGACAAGCGGGCCGAGCACCACCGGTACGTGCGGGAGACCGGCGTCGACCTGCCCGAGATCACCGACTGGCTGTGGCCGGCAGACGCCTCGGCGTAGCGAGCCGGCTACAGCGGGACCCGCCACGCGACGCGGGTCCCGCCCGGCGACGCCGGTTCGACCGTGCAGGTGCCGCCGAGGTCCTCGGCGCGGGCGCGCATGTTGGGCAGGCCGTTGCCCTGACCGTTGTCCTGACCGCTGCCCGAGCCGCCGGCCGTGCCGGGGCCGCGGCCGTCGTCCTGCACGGTGAGCAGCAGCGCACCGCCGCCGGCGGCGACGGTCACCTGCACCGAGCGGGCACGGGCGTGTTTGACGACGTTGCTGAGCGCCTCGCGGAGCACGGCGAGCAGGGCCGTGCGCGCCGGGCCCGGCACCGCCGTGTCGACCGGCCCGTCGATGCGCAGCTCCGGCCGGAAGCCCAGCGCGTCGCGGACCTCGTCGATCTGCCCGCGCACCTGGCCGCGCAGGCTGTCGCCCGGAGCGCTGCGCAGCTCGAAGATGCTGCCCCGGATGTCGCGGATCGTCACGTCGAGATCGTCGACGACCCGGTCGATGCGCTCCTGGACACCGGGGGTGCCCGCCAGCCGGGCCGCGCTCTGCAGCTGCATGCCGGCCGCGAACAGCCGCTGGATGACCACGTCGTGCAGGTCGCGGGCGATCCGCTCGCGGTCGCCGACCACCGCGAGCATCTCCCGCTCGTCCTGGGCCCGGGCCCGTTCCAGCGCCAGGGCCGCCTGCCCGGCGAACGTCTCGACCAGCGCGACGTCGGGATCCTCGGCGAAGGTCACGCTGCCCTGGCGATACGCGACGACGAGCGCCCCGAGCGGAACCCCGCCGGCCGACAGGGGGACCAGCAGCGCCGTGCCCGTGGACAGCGACACCGGCCAGGCGGCGGCCTTGCCGAGATCCTCGACGACGGCGAGGTGGCGGCCGTTCACGACCCCGGTGAAGTCGCTGCGCGCCACCTCCACCGTGGCGCCGGTCAGGTCGTAGTCGCCGCCGACGGCCACCTCGACCCGCAGCTCACCGGCCGGTTCGTCATACAGCAGCACCATGGCCAGGTCGGCCTCGGCCACCTCCCGGGCGCGGGTGGCGACGAGCTGCAGCGCCTCGGTGCGCCGGACCTCGCCCAGCAGCACGGCGGTGATCTCCGCGGCGGCCTCCAGCCACCGCTGCCGGCGGCCGGTCTGGGCATACAGCCGGGCGTTCTCGATGGCCGCGCCCGCCGCGACGGACAGCGCCGAGACGAGGTCCTCGTCGTCCTGGGTGAACTGCTCGCCGCCGCCCTTCTCGGCGAGGTAGAGGTTGCCGAACACCTGGTCGCGGATGCGGATCGGCACGCCGAGGAAGCTGTGCATCGGCGGGTGGTTGGGCGGGAAGCCATACGCCCGGGAGTGCTGCGTGATGTCCTCGAGGCGGATCGCCCGCGGCTCCTCGATGAGCAGCCCGAGCACACCGTGGCCGCGGGGCAGGTCCCCGATCGCCGCGCGCTCCGCGGGCGTCACGCCGTGGTTGATGAACTCGACGAGCATCCGGTCGGGGCCGATGACGCCCAGCGCACCGTACCGCGCGTCGGAGAGCCGGCACGCCGCCTCGACGATGCGCTCGAGGGTGCTGTGCAGGTCGAGGTCGGCGCCGATGCCGACCACGGCGTCGAGCAGTGCACGCAGTCGCTCGCGGTTGGTCATCACCTCGCCGACGCGAGCGAGCAGCTCCTGCAGCAGGTCGTCGAGGTCGACGCGCGACAGCGACGGCAGCTGCAGGTGAGGCTTCCAGTCCTCCTCGTCCATGCCCATGCCGGACATCCTAGGCGGGGCGCTTCCGGGACCGGCTCAGTGCTTGCCGAGGAGCTTCGACGCGAGGACCGCGGCCTGGGTGCGCCGCTCCAGCCCGAGCTTCGCCAGCAGGCTGGACACGTAGTTCTTGACGGTCTTCTCGGCCAGGAACATCCGCTCGGCGATCTCCCGGTTGGTCAGCCCTTCGGCGACGAGCAGGAGGATCCGTCGCTCCTGCTCGGTGAGGTTGCGCAGCTCGTCGGGCTGCTCCGGGCCCTTGCGGATGCGCTCCAGCACGCGCGCGGTGACGGCCGGGTCGAGCAGCGACTGCCCGGCGGCGACCCGCCGGACCGCGTCGACGAGGTCGGTGCCGCGGATCTGCTTCAGCACGTAGCCCGCCGCGCCGGCCATGATCGACGCGAACAGTGCCTCGTCGTCCTCGTACGACGTCAGGATCAGCGCCCGGATCGACGGGTCCACCGACCGGATGTCGCGGCACACGTCGATGCCGCTGCCGTCGGGCAGCCGGCCGTCCAGCACCGCCACATCGGGGCGCAGCGCCGGGATGCGGTGCGTGGCCTCGACCGCGGAGCCCGACTCGCCGACGACCTCGATGTCGCCCTCCCGCTCCAGCATCTCGCGGATGCCGAAACGCACCACCTCGTGGTCGTCGAGCAGATACACCCTGATCATGTCGTCCTTTCTACCTGGTCCGGGCGATTCTGGCACGTGTCCGAGGTCCTGGCCGGTCCCGCGGCGATTCGGGACCTTCGCCTCTGAACGCCGAGCCCCGGGCACGCGAGATTGGAGAGGTACCACCGACCGCCCAACCGAGGAGCATGCCATGGCCGCCATCGAGTACACCGACCGCGGGGCCGCGGTGCGGGTCGCCCCGGTCGGCCGGCTGCTGACCGGGGCGGTCCTGGCCGCGCTCGACGCCCCGTCCGTGCTCAACACCCAGCCGTGGCAGTGGCGCATCGACGGCGACCGGGCCGAGCTGCGCGCCGACCGGCGCCGCCAGCTGCCCGCCATCGATCCCGACGGCCGGCTGATGACGCTGAGCTGCGGGGTCGCCCTGCACCACGCCCGCGTCGCGCTCGCCGCCGACGGCGCGCAGGCCGAGGTGACGTATCTGCCGGACCCGGACGACCCGGACCTGCTCGCCACGCTGCGGTACACCGGCACGGCCGAGCGCGCACCGCACGTCCAGCGGCTGCGGCGGGCCATCTCGGTCCGGCGCAGCGACCGCCGGCCGTTCGCGGACGTGCCGGTGCCGCCGGACGCGCTCGACCGGCTCGCGGCCGCCGCGGCCGCCGTCGGCGCACACCTGCACCTGGTCCGGTCGCAGGACCTCACCGGGGTCGCCGTGGCCGCCGGTCACGCCGCCGACGTGGAGCAGTCCGACCCCGCCTACCGGGCCGACCTCGCGGCGTGGGTCCACCCGGACGACGGTTCCGGCACCGGCGTGCCGCCCGAGACGACAGTGCCGTCCGGTGCCCGTACGGTGCCGATCCGGAACTTCACCGGCGGGGACGAGAACGCCAGCATCTACAGCGGTGCGGAGGTCGCCGACCGCCATGCGCGCTACGGCGTCGTGGTCACCGAGGGCGACGAGCCGCGCGACTGGCTCGCGGCCGGCGAGGCGCTGAGCGCGGTACTGCTCACCGCCACCGCCGACGGCCTGGCGACCTCGCCGATGAGTGATCTGGTGGAGATCATCGCCGCGCGGGAGGCGCTGCGCCGCACGCTCGGCAACGTCGGCCACCCGGCGATCGTCGTGCGCGTCGGCGTCGCCGGCCGCGGCGCGACGGGCCCCCGCGCCCCGCGCCGCGACTCCGAGGCCGCGGTCGAACTGGTCGCCGGCCGCGCGCAGGAGTGACCAGGACCGTGGCGGCCGGCCCGTCGGCGGGCCAGGGCGATTGACACCGCGTCACCGCGGCCGAGACGCTCGGTGCGGGAGCGGGCCGGAATGTTCGGTGCGCGGCCGGGCAGAGAGGCGGGGTGACGCGGATGATCGCATGGCAGGTGCACCGGCCCGGGCCCGTCACGGGGCACCCGCTGCGGCAGGTGTCGATGTCCGTACCCGAGCCCGGCCCCGGCGAGCTGCTGCTGCGGGTGCGGGCGTGTGCGGTGTGCCGGACCGACCTGCACCTCGCCGAGGGTGACCTGCCGCCGATCCGGCCCGACGTGGTGCCCGGCCACGAGGTCGTGGGTGAGGTGAGCGGGCTGGGGGAGGGGGTCACCGGGTTCAAGGCCGGCGAACGGGTCGGCGTGGCCTGGCTGCGGCACACCGACGGCACCTGCCGGTACTGCCGTCGTGGCGCCGAGAACCTGTGCCCGGACTCCCGCTACACCGGCTGGCACGCCGACGGCGGCTACGCCGAGTTCTGCGTCGCCCCCGCCGACTTCGTCTACCGCCTGCCGGACCGCTACGACGACGTCCACGTCGCGCCCCTGCTGTGCGCGGGCATCATCGGCTTCCGCGCGCTGCGCCGGGCGGACCTGCCGCCGGGCGGCCGGCTCGGGCTCTACGGCTTCGGCGCCTCGGCGCACCTCGCCGCCCAGGTCGCCATCGCCCAGGGCGCCACCGTGCACGTGCTGACCCGATCGAAGGCGGCACAGCGGCTCGCGCTGGACCTCGGCGCGGCCTCGGCCGGGGACGCCGCCGCGGCGCCGCCGGAGCCGCTGGACGCGGCGATCCTGTTCGCGCCGGTGGGCGATCTGGTACCGGTGGCGCTGTCGGCCCTGGACCGCGGCGGCACGCTCGCCATCGCGGGGATCCACCTGACCGACATCCCCGTGCTGCGCTACGAGGACCACCTCTTCTACGAGCGCACGCTGCGCAGCGTCACCGCGAACACCCGCGAGGACGGCCGTGACTTCCTCACGGTCGCCCAGGAGCACCCGCTGCGGGTGAGCGTGACGCCGTATCCGCTGGCGCGCGCCGACGAGGCGCTCGTCGACCTCGCCGCCGACCGGGTGAACGGCGCCGCGGTGCTGGTCACCTGAGCCTTACCGGAAGCCCGGTCCGCCGGGCGGGCTGTGCGCCACGAGCACCGGGCAGGCGGCGCGCTCCAGGACACGGCGCATCACAGACGGGTTCGCCGGCTGCTCGGTGTCGTCGGGGCACCGGGTGCCGAGCACCATGAGCGCGGCCCACTGCGACACCACCGTCAGCGCCTCCGCCGCCTCGCCGGGCTCGCTGCGGACCTCGACGTCGACGTGCGGGAACCGGGCGCGCCACGGCGCGGCGGCCTCGTGCAGCCCGCCGCGCACGGCGGCCTCGTCGGAGGTCAGGTCGCAGCACCGCGACCGGCCGGGCCGCCACAGGTCCGGATGATGCCAGGCGCGCACGACCACGAGCCGGCTGCCGCGGCCGGCCGCCTCCTCGAAGGCCACCCGCAGCGCCCGCCGCGCCGACGCGGAGCCGTCGTACCCGACCACGACCGGGCCCTTCCTCGGCAGCACCGCGTCCGGCGCCGCCCAGCGCTGCGCGTCATGCACGATGAGCACCGGGCAGTCCGCCCGGACGCCGAGTGCCTCGGTCACCGATCCCAGGGCGCGTCCGCCGGTACCGCGGCTGGCGACCACGAGCAGCCGGGCGTCCCGTGCGTGCCGGCGCAGCACGGCCACCGGGCGCCCGACCTCGGTGGTGCCGACCGCGGCGACCCCGACGCGCCATCGCCTGGCCTCGGCCGCCGCCTCCGCCGCGACGTCCCGGTCGCGGGACGGCCCGGGCGGCGGCGACGGGGACTCCGGCAGCACCGAGAGCGCGATGAGGGTGCGCGTGTACTGGTGGGCCTGCTCGGCCGCCCACCGCAGTGCGCCGACGCTGTGCTCCGACCCGTCGACGCCGACGACGACCGGCCCGAACCGGTAGGCCATCGTGGATCCACCTCCCACCGGGGGTTCAGCCGTGGCCGGCGAGCACCCCGGGCCGTTCCGCCTCCGGCTCGATGCCGTGGTAGACGGTGGAGTCCGGCCGCCTGCCACCGTGCACCATGTCGGCCAGGGTCCGTTCCATGCCCATGCAGGTGTCCTCGACGTAGTCGAGCCCGGCCGAGCGGGCGAGCCGATCGGCCTCCTCGCTGATGATGCCGAGCTGCAGCCACACCGCGCCGGCGCCGATCGCCACCGCCTCCCGGACGATCCCGGCCGCGTCGCCGGCCGGGCGGAAGACCTCGACGACGTCGACGTGCTCCGGTATGTCGGCGAGCCGGGCGTAGGCACGCTCGCCGAACAGCCGGTCCGCGTACGGGTTGACCGGGATGATCCGCCACCCCTGGTCCTGCAGCATCTTCGGCACCCAGTGCGCGGGCTTCTGCGGATCGCGTGACGCGCCCACGACCGCGATCGTGTGCGCTTCGGCGAGGATCTGCCTGGCGGTGCGCATCGGTCTCATCTCCCCCGGTAGGCCACAGCCGTCAACACCTCTACCGTCGCTCTTGCTCCGCGCTGTCGACAGTCCAAAAGTCCCGAAAATCCCCGAATCTTCCCGTTTCGGCGACGGGCTACCGGCTCAGGCGTACCGGCTGGTCCGAGACGGCCTCGATGTCGGCGGCGGCCGTCAGCAGCAGCCGGTGCCCGAGGTCGGACAGCGCCCGGGCGACGGCGAGCTCGTCACCGATCTCCGGGATGTCCTCGTCGGCCGGATTGAGCCTGGCCTCCCCCTTGCCGATGAGTTGAGTGTCGTCATCGGCGTCCAGGCGGACCTCCGCGAACGTCCGCCCGTTGTCCTCGCTGATGGCGATGTCGACGCTCCAATGCTTCGTGGCGGTCATGGCGAACTCCGATCTCCTCGTGCCGGCCGTCGTCGGCGGCGGCCGGGTTCCGACCCCTTCCACGCCCATGCCCGCCCGCGCCGTCCACAACCAAAAACCGCATCCCGGGCCCCGAAGACCGCCGCCGACCTGCACCTTCACCATGCCACGCGGTGACAGTCCGGGATCGGTGGGTAGTGGTATCGCCGTACCGCCAGTCATCCGTGTCCGATCGAGGGAGGAACGATGCACGCGAACGTCGGAGACCGGTTGATCGTCGAAGGCACTCGGGTCGGTGACCACCGGCGCGAGGGCATCATCACCGAGGTGCGTCACGGTGACCACACGCCGCCGTACACCGTGCGGTGGCTCGGCGAAAACCACGAGGCACTGGTGTTCCCGGGCCCGGACGCCAGGATCCTGCCGGCCGAGGGGCGCGAGGCCGGTGCGCCCACCGGATAAGGGGTCAGACGGGCCGCCGGCGGACGTGCTCGTCCACCTCGGCGACGCGCTCGGCCAAGAATGCGCGCTCGGCGTCGTTGCCGGCCAGCGCGAGCGCCCGCGCGTACTCGGCCGCGGCGTCGGCGTGCCGGTCGAGCCGGCGGAGCAGGTCGGCCTTGACCGCCGGCAGATAGTGGTAGCCGGCCAGGTGTCCCTGCCGGTCGAGCGCCTCGAGTTCGGCCAGCCCGGTCGCCGGGCCGGCGACCATCGCGACGGCGACGGCCCGGTTGAGCGCGACCACCGGCGAGGGCCAGACCGCCAGCAGCGCGTCGTAGAGCACCACGATCTGTGCCCAGTCGGTGTCCGCGGCGGTCGGCGCCGTGGCGTGCAGGGTCGCGATCGCGGCCTGGAGGCCGAACCGGCCGGCGCCACCGCGCAGGGCGCCGACGACCAGGCGGTCCGCCTCGGCGACGGCCCCGCGGTCCCACCGCGAACGGTCCTGCTCGTCCAGGCGCAGCAGCCGCCCGTCCGGGCCGGTGCGGGTGGCCCGGCGGGCGTGGTTGGCCAGCAGCAGCGCCAGCAGCCCGCGGACCTCCCGTTCGTCCGGCATGAGCCGGTGCAGCAGGCGCGCCAGGCCGAGCGCCCGGTCCGTGAGGTCGTCGCGGGACAGGCGTGGACCGGTCGGCGCGGTGTGGCCGGTCGTGAACAGTAGATGGATCACCGTCAGCACGGCGTCGAGCCGGTCGGGCAGTTCGGCCGCCGACGGCATGCGGAACGGGATCCGGGCGGCGACGATCTTCTTCTTCGCGCGGGTGATACGCGCCGCCATGGTGGCCTCGGCGACGAGGAACGCCCTGGCCACGTCCGGGGTCGGCACCCCGCAGGCCAGCCGGAGGGTCAGCGCCACCTGGGCGTCCGGCGCCAGCGCCGGGTGACAGCACAGGAACAGCAGCCGGAGCCGGTCGTCCGCGGCCGGCGTCGTCCCGGCCGCCGGGTCGTCCCCGGTCGCCGCGGGCTCCACCAGCAGGTGCAGCTTCGAGCGCAGGGTGGCGGCGCGGCGCAGCGCGTCCAGGGCATTGTGCCGGGCGGCGGTGACGAGCCACGCCCCCGGCCGGTCCGGGATCCCGCGCCGCTGCCACTCCTCGAGCGCGGCGAGGTACGCATCCTGCACGCACTCCTCGGCCAGGTCCAGGTCGCGCGTGACGCGCACCGTCGCGGCGAGCACCGTGGCCCACTCGCGGCGGTGCGCGTCGTCGACCGCCTGACGTACCGTCGTCACGCCACCGTCAGCCGGCCATGAGCGGCCGCACCTCGACCGCACCGTCCATGATCGGCAGCAGCCGGCCGATGGCGACCGCCTGGTCGAGGTCGGCGGCCTCCACCACGAAGAACCCGGCGATGACCTCCTTGCTCTCCAGGAACGGCCCGTCGGTGACGGTGCCGTCCCGGCGGATCGTCCGGGTGGCGGCGCTCGGCTCCAGCGCCTGCTCGTTGACGACCCGGGCGCCCATCGCCGTGATCGCGTCACCGACGCGCAGGTTGGCCTCCATGACCTCCGGCGGGATGTCGGCCACGCCGCCGGGCAGTTCCTTCTCGTAGATCAGAATCGCGTACTGCGGCACAGCGCACCTCCGCCTCACCAGTTGCCCGTCTCGGGACCCATCGCACCGTACTCGACCCGGCCGGCCCGCTCGTACGTCGTCAGGACGACGCCGGTGCCGGTCGTCGCCGTCGCCGTCAGGCGCAGGCCGGCCGGCACGGTGCCGTCGCCGAACAGCCGCTTGCCGGTGCCGACCAGCACCGGGAACACCGCCAGGTGGAGCGCGTCGACCAGGTCGTGGCGCAGCAGCGTCTGGACCAGCCCGGCGCTGCCGTGGACCTGGATCTCCCCGCCGTCGCCCTGCTTGAGCTCGCGGACCGCAGCGACGGCGTCGCCGCCGAGCAGCTCGGAGTGCTGCCACGGCACGGCGCCGAGGCTGCGCGACGCGACGTACTTCGGCAGCGCGTTGAGCCGGGACCCGATCGGGTCGTCGGCGGGGGCCAGCGGCCAGCTCTCGGCGAAGATGTCGTAGGTCCGGCGGCCCAGCAGCAGCGCCCCGGCCCGCCGGACCAGTTCCGTCATCACCGTGCCGAGCTGGTCGTCGAAGTGCGGCACGACCCAGCCGCCGTGCGTGAACCCGCCGTCGCGGTCCTCGTCCGGGCCACCCGGGGCCTGCACGACCCCGTCCAGGGTCATGAACGAGGTGACCAAGAGTTTTCGCATGTTGGTGTCCTTCCGGTCGTACGGGCTGAGCGGGCGCCGACGTCGACCTCCGCACCGGCCGACGCCCTCACCCACAACGGCGAACGAGCCGCTCCCGAATCGACAGCGCGGCCGGAGCAACCTGGCCGCTACCGATCCGCAGCCGGAGAACCCCTCCGGGCGGACCGTACGCCGCCGATGTTCGCGGCGTGACCGGTCAGGCTGCCCGCACCGACGTGAGTACCCGGCTCGTCCATGTCGGCCGGCAGCCGATCTACGACCGGTCCGGCGCGGTGGTGGCCTACGAGCTGCTCTTCCGCGGCCGGTTCGACGCGGTGGACGCCGAGCACCGCGACACGTTCGCGACCAGCCAGGTCATCACCAACACGTTCACCGAGTTCGGCATCGCCGAGATCGCCGGGGACCGGCCCTGTTTCATCAACCTGACGCGCGAGTTCCTCGTCGGCGAACTGCCCCTGCCGTTCGCGCCGGACCGGGTGGTGCTCGAGGTGCTGGAGACCGTGGCGGTCGACGACGAGGTGGTGGCCGGCGCGGCGCGCCTCGCCGCCGCCGGCTACCGCATCGCGCTCGACGACTTCGTCCTCGGGCTCGGCCACGAGCGGCTGCTCGGCCTGGCCTCCCACGTCAAGCTCGACCTGCTCGGCACCGACCCGGCGCAGCTCGACGAGCTGGTCGCGATCAGCCGCCGTCGGCCCGGCGTCCAGCTGGTCGGGGAGCGCATCGAGTCCGCCGCCGAGCTGGCGCTGGCCGACCGGTACGACTGCGAACTGCGCCAGGGGTACGCGTTGAGCCGCCCCGAGGTCCTCACCGCCACCAGCCTGGCGCCGTCCCGGCTGTCGCGGCTGCGGCTGCTGGGCGCGCTCGGCGCCGCCGACAGCAACCTCGACGAGGTCCTGCGGGTCGTCACCGACGACCCGGCGCTGGCGCTGCGGCTGCTGCGGGCCTGCAACTCCGCCGCGATCGCGCCGGCCCGGCCGGTCACCTCGCTGCGGCAGGCGGTCGTCCTGCTCGGCCTCGGCCAGGTCCGGCAGTGGGCCATGCTCATGGTCGTCAGCGACGTGGCCGGCGGCACCGTCGAACAGCTCGCCGACGCGGTGACCCGGGCGCGGTTGTGCCAGCACCTCGCCTCCGGCGTCGGCGCCGCACCGGAATCGGCGTTCACCGCCGGGCTCATCAGCAGCGTCGCGGCGCTGCTGGACACCAGCCCGGCGGCGCTCGCCGCGCAGCTGCCGCTCGCCGACGACCTGGTCGACGCGATCGTCACCGGGCAGGGACCGGTCGGCCGGGCGCTCGGCCTCGCCGACGCCTATCTCACCGGCCGCACCGTGGAGGCGGCGACGGACGACCCCGCCCGGAAGTACCTGGACGCGTTGCGCTGGTCCACCCGCGTGGTGGACGCCACCCGCCCGGTCTGACGGCGTGGCCGGGCATACCGCCTGGCGCCGGGATGACTGGAACCGATCAACCTTGCGGCCGTAGCCTCCGGAACGGAGCGTTTCTCGGGGCACCCGGTCCGCCCCTGTTCATGAGAGCGCTCTCGCCTCTATCGTCCGCAGCGGCAGCAGTACCGCAGCGAGCCGAGAATGCGAGTCCGACATGCACCACCGAAGGCCGACGATCCTGGACGTCGCCCGCGCGGCCGGCGTCTCCCGCGCGACCGCGTCCCGAGTGATCAACAACGTGCCCGGCGCATCCGACGTCGTCCGCTCACGTGTGCACCAGGTCGTCGCCGATCTCGGCTACCGCCCCAACGAGATCGCCCGCGCCCTCGCCTCCGGCCGGCGCGGCGTCGTCGACCTCGTCGTGTTCGCCCCCGATCCGGGCCTGTCCTGGCTCGGCGTCCACCCGTACTACAGCCGGGTCCTGGCCGGGATGATGCCGGTGCTCGACGGCAGGGACGCCCAGCTGCGTGTCCACGTCGCCCAGGCGGACGGGTCCGCCGCGGTGATCGACACGGTCGCCGAGGCCGCGACCGCCGGCGCCGTCCTGGTCAACGTCCCGCCGGAGCTGGCGCTGCGGTTCCACGCCCGCTGCCGCCGGGTCGTGTCGCTGACCGCCACCGCCGACCGGGTGCCGGCGGTCGACGCCGAGAACGCCGCCGGCGCGTACGCCGCCGTCAGCCACCTCCACCGGCTCGGCCGGCGCCGCATCGCCGCCGTCCACGGACCGGCGTCCAACTCCTGCGCGGCGGACCGCCGGGTGGGCTACCTCGCGGCGGTCCGCGACCTCGGGCTGCCCGGCATCAACGCCGACGGCGGGTTCATCCGCGAGGGCGGCCACCGGGCGGCGCTGCAACTGCTTGCCGACCACCCCGACATCGACGGCCTCTTCGTGGCGTGCGACCTGATGGGCGCCGGCGCCGTCCAGGCGATCACCGCCGCCGGCCGGAAGATCCCCGACGACGTCGCCGTCGTCGGCTTCGACGACAGCATCGCGGCGACCTGCTCGAACCCGCCCCTGACCACCGTGCGCCTGCCCGTCGAGGAGATGGCCGCCGAGGCCACCTCCGCGCTCCTCGACGGCACCGTCACCCCCGGATGGCGGCGGATGTTCACCGTCGAGCTCGTCGTCCGCGAGAGCGCGGGCCCGGCGTGACGGCCGCGACCCGGGCGACGTACCTGGTGTTCGCGGCCTGCGGGTTCCACCTGGCCAGCTGGGCGGCCCGCATCCCGCAGCTGCGCGACCACCTGCACCTCCAGCCCTCGCAGCTGGGCTGGGTACTGCTCGGCGCCGCGGGCGGGGCGCTGCTGTCCCGGCCGCTGTCCGGCCCGCTCGTGGCCCACCTCGGCCAGCGGTGGACGGTGACCGTGTCGGCCCTCGTCGGCGGCCTCGGCCTGGCCGTCACCGGGCTCGGCGACGTCGCCGGCCTCGGGGTGCTCGTCGCGGGCCTGGCCGTCATCGGGCTCGCGACCTCGGTGTGGGACGTCGCGATGAACGTGCAGGGCGCCGCCGTCGAACGCGCCCTCGGCCGGTCGATCATGCCGCGGTTCCACGCCGCCTTCGCCGCCGGGACGGTCGCCGGTGCGGGGCTCGGCGCGGTGATGGTCGCCCTGGCCGTGCCGGTCGCGGTCCACCTGGGCGCCGTGGCGGTGGTGATCGCCGCCGCCGTGCCGCTGGCCGCCCGGGACTACCTGCCCGAGCCGGCCGCCGGCAGTGCGGAGGACGGCCCGCCCGGCGGCGCCGCGCGCGGCTCGCTGCGCGCCTGGCGGGAGCCGCGCACGCTGCTCATCGGGGTGTTCGTCCTGACCTTCGCCTTCGCCGAGGGCGCCGCCAACGACTGGATCGCCGTCGCGCTCATCGACGGCCACCACGCCGCACCGGCGGTGGGCACCCTCGGCTTCGCGATCTTCCTGACCGCGCTCACCGTAGCCCGCTGGTTCGGCGGTGTCCTGCTCGACCGCTACGGCCGAGTGCCGGTGCTGCGGGCGCTCGGCGCCGTCACGATCGTTGGCCTGCTACTGTTCGTGTTCGCCCCGAACATCCCTGTCGCGCTGGCCGGCGTGCTGCTCTGGGGCGCCGGCGTAGCCTTCGGCTACCCGGTCGGCATGAGCGCCGGCGCCGACGACCCCCGGCACGCCGCCGGCCGCGTCGCCGTCGTCTCGACCCTCGGCAAGATCGCCGCCTTCGCGGGGCCGCCGCTGGTCGGGTTCCTCGGCGACCATGTCACGGTCCTGCGCGCGCTCGTCGTCGTGGCCGCCCTGCAGGCCGTGGCGGTGGCGGTCGCCGGCGCGACCCGCCCGCTGACGCCCACCACCGATCCAGCACACCCGCCTGCGTCGCCTGGGTCGCTTGGGTCGCCTGCGTCGCTTGGGTCGCCTGCGTCGCTTGGGTCGCCTGCGTCGCTTGGGTCGCCTGCGTCGCCTGGGTCGCCTGCGTCGCCCGCGTCGCCTGCGTCGCCCGCGCCGGTTGGGCCGGTCGGGCCGGTCGGGCCGGTCGGGCCGGTCGGGCCGGTCGGGCCGGTTGGGCCGGTTGGGCCGGTCGGGCCGGTTGGGCCGGTCGGCTGAGGGTCAGGCCCCGGGTCCGCGTGTCGCCGGATCGGACTGCCCCGGACCGCGCTGCCGTGGTCATGCCTCGCTGGCAACGGGTCGCTCCAGCCAGTCTTGATCGTCGGAAGGATATGGCTGCCCCGGCGAGTGGCCCTGGTCGCGGGTTTCGACCAGGGTCGGCGTTCTTGGTCGAGTCCGCCACGCCTTTCAGGGTTCGGCACCCGTGATCGTGAACTTGCCGCAATCATGGTCAAGCGCCGGGGCGAAGCGCGCGGGACCGGGCGGCCAGTTTCATGATCGCGGAGCGTTTGTGCACCCCTGGAGCCTGTCGCGCAATTCGGATCCCTCGTGCGTCAACCCCGATAACCGCGCCGATCTTGGAGTTGTGGTCCTTGACAAACCCGGACAAATTCGGAGTTTCATGGCGCCACAACTCCAAGATCGGCGCGTAGTTGGGCCGCCAGCGCCGTCCCAGCGAATTGCGCAACAGGCTCCAGGGGTGCACAAACGCTCCGCGATCATGCAACGGTGGCCGAACCGCCCGACCGCGGCACTCATGATTGCGGTCGCGGCGGAGCCGGGACTGTCACGAGTCCCGCGGAGCCTCCGCGGTCATGAGCGATGGGTTGTCGTGGTGGGTTCCGGTCGGTTTGTGGCCGTGATCGCGGCAAGTTCGCGATCACGGGTGCGGCGGTTGAGTCTGGCCGGGGTGGTGCGGCTGCGGTTCGTAGATCAAGGGAAACTCCGGGCTGCCTGGACAGCCAGATGTTTCCGACGATCAAGCAACCCGGGTCAAGCCAAGCGCGGAGCACGGCCGCCCCGCACCACGGGGCCACGGACGCCGCGACCCGCCTCTGCAGCGCGGCTCCGCAGCCCGGCTCCGCAGCCCGGCTCCGCAGCCCGGCACTGTGGCGCCGCGCCCTCGTGATCGCGAACGTATCGCGATCATGAGCTACAACCGGGATCCGTGCGGGAACGCCGAGCCTCCGCGACCACGAGTCCGGGCCGGCGAACGGCCCGGGCAGGGTGCCGACCGTGAGGGGAGTCCGGCGGCCGGATCCGTCCATCGACCAATGATCGTCAGTCTTGCAGCAGCGGGGTCTCGCCGCGGAGCACCTCGACGGTCACGACGTGTTCGTCCCATCCGACCGTGATGCCGCAGACGCGGTCGGCGCCCGGCCATTGCACGTCGGCCCGGCCCAGTACGACCTGCGGCAGCGACACGTGGCTGGGCTGGGGGAGCAGGCTCTTGACGTTGCCGGTGACGATGTTCATGAGCTCGCCGGTGGCGTCGCGGACGTCGTCGGCCTTCACGGTGGCCGGGTCCAGCTCGAGCATCGCCGCGGCGACGCCGGTCGCGGCGTTCCCGGAGCAGCGCAGCACGACGTGGCCGAGCCAGGCGCCCGCGATGCCGACACTCGCGGTCACGTCCGGCTCGGCGCCGGCCTCCTTCCGCGTGGCGCGGGTCTCCGGCGTCGTGCCGAGGTAGGCGGTCCAGACCTGCCAGATGATCCCGCGCAGGTCGTCCTCGGTGATCGCGGCGCCGGTACCGGCGGCCGCGTTGTCGTGGGCCATCCGTCAGCCTTCCCGTCAGCCCTCGAAGGTGCGGGCCATGCGGGCCTGCTCCTCGAGCACCTCGTTGATCCGGGCCTGGACAGCGTCCATCTCGGCGATCTTGGTGCTGGTCGTGTGGATGCCGCCCGACACCGACTGCGCGCTGGCCTGGATGGCGGCGATCTGGCCGGTGACCCGGTTGGTGGCCTCGGCCGTCTCGCGCGCCAGGTCCTTCACCTCGCTCGCCACGACGGCGAAACCGCGGCCGACCTCGCCGGCCCTTGCAGCCTCGATGGTGGCGTTGAGGGCCAGCAGGTTCGTCTGGTCCGCGATCGTCGAAATGATTTTGATGACGTCGCCGATCGCGGCCGACGCCTGGCCTAGCGTGTCGACCTCGGCGGTCATCTCCGACGCCCGGGCCACCGCGTCCTGCGCCACCTGTGTCGCGTCGCCGCTGGCCGCCCGCAACCGGGTGACCGTGTCCAGCAGCGTGCGGGCCCGTCCGGCCGCCCGTTCCGAGCTGCGCAGGTTGTCCAGCCGCTGCGACACCAGCTGCTGCACGTTGCGCAGCGCCGAGATCCGCGACTCCGACAGGTCGAGGTGCTCGGTGGTGAAGAAGTCCATCGTGCCGAAGACCTGGTCGCCGCTCATGAGCGGGAAACAGATCCCGGACCGCACACCGGCCCGCTGCGCGGCGGGTGCCCGCACGCAGTCGCTCAGCTCCGCCAGGTCGCGCACGAACACGAGGTCCCGCGTCCGCCAGGCCCGTCCCGACAGGCCGACGCCCTCGGCGAACGTCGCGGTGAGCGTCACCTCGCGGAACTCCTCGCCTGCCGAGCCGGACTCGACCTTGAACCTCAGTGTCCGGTCGAGCTCGTCGACCTCCCAGTAGGAGCCGTACGCCCAGCCGAACGCGGTACGCACCGAGTCGAGCGCGACCCTCACCGCATGCTGCGTGTCGTGAGCGCTGCCGAGCGCCGCCACGACGTTCGTGACCGCCAGCCGGTCGTCGGCGACCTCCCTCAGCCGCACGGAGGCCAGCGCACCGCGCCGCGCCTGCTCGGCGACGCGCATGATGGCCGTCCACTTCTCCTTCCGCGCCTCGCCCACCACGATCGTCTCGGGCAGGAAGTGCTCGAAGGCGGCCACGGTCCGGCCCTCGTGTACGACCGGCAGGGCGGCCGCGATCTTCGCGCCGGCCCGCATCGCCGCCTGGCAGCGCAGGCAGTCCGCGCAGTCGGCGGTCGACGCCGAGTACACCGGACGGCCGCTCCGGAACGCCCGCCCCACCAGCCCCACGTCGGCCGGCATCGACCCGCCCTGCCCGACCGCCTGCAGGTGCGGGGTGATCGCGCCGGTCTCGTACGTGATCCGCAGCGTCGACGGGCCTTCCGGCAGCCAGATCGCGCCGTAGCTCATGCCGTGGAGCTCGACGAAGGTGTCCACCTCGATCCGCCAGGTGCTCGCCTCGTCGGTCGCGGCGGCGAGCCGGACGGCGAACTGCTCCAGCGCCTCGATGTCGCGCGGCGCACGATCCGGCGCCGGACTCGCGGACTCGGGCCTGCGCAGCAACCTCATGCGGTGTCCTCTCGTACCGTCGGATCCCCCTGTCCCATCGGCCGGCAGTCCCGACAGTTGACTGTTAGGGTCGCGCGGCGAGTGAAGATCTTTACGTCATCGCCCCGATCATCAATCCCGCGTTCATCGGCGGCCCGCGCCCAGCCCGCAGCGAGCCGCCGAGGGCCTCGACGCGCTCCCGCATGCCGATCAGGCCGTAGCCGCCGCGGTGCGGGTGCGGGTCGTTCCAGTGGCTGGAGTCGGCGTTCTACCTCGGGCTGGCCGGGCTCCTCGCGGCGCTCGGGATGTGGCGCATCCAGCGGCGGTGACGGCGCGATCCGATGTATCGATCCTTAAGGCGGGTCGAAAGCCGGCTTAAGTTGCCTCCGGGGCCCGGATACATCGGATGAAAATGTTGACAGCGGCCCAATCCCCGGTGCAATGTCATCGACATCGGATCGACACAGGCGAAAGTTTCGGCGGCTTTCCGTCCGTGACACACGCAGGTGCGTCGGCGCGCTCCTCGGCTGGAACTGAAAGGGAATCCCGATGAGCCTCTCCCGACGAAAGGTCCTCGCCGGCGGTCTCGCCGCCGCCGGTCTGAGCGCCACCGGTTACCTGGCCGCCACCGGGACCGGCACCGCCGAGGCGGCCAGCGCCCCCGGCGACGTCGTCGGCAAGATCTCCGTCGGCTACCAGGGCTGGTTCGCCTGCCCCGGCGACGGCGCACCGATCAACCAGTGGTGGCACTGGAGCCGCAACGGCGGGCAGCCCCCGTCGCCGAGCAACACCACCATCGTGTCGTGGCCCGACATGCGCGAGCTCACCCGCGGCTACACGACGGCATACGCGAACCTCGGCAACGGCCAGCCCGCCCGGCTGTTCTCGTCATACGACCAGCAGACCGTCGACACCCACTTCCAGTGGATGCGCGACTACGGCTGCGACACCGCCGCGCTGCAGCGGTTCAACCCGTTCGGCGGCGAAGGACCGACCCGCGACGCGATGGCGGTCAAGGTACGGCAGGCCGCCGAGACGTCCGGCCGCAAGTTCTACATCATGTACGACGTCACCAGCTGGACGAACATGCAGTCGGAGATCAAAACCGACTGGACCACGAAGATGTCCGCCTACACGGCGTCGCCGGCCTACGCGCGGCAGAACGGCAAGCCGGTCGTGTGCATCTGGGGCTTCGGCTTCAACGACGACGGCCGCCCGTTCCAGCCGGCGGCCTGCCTCGACGTCGTCAACTGGTTCAAGAACCAGGGCTGCTACGTCATCGGCGGCGTGCCGACCTACTGGCGCACCGGCGTCAACGACTCCCGGCCCGGCTTCCTCGACGTCTACCACGCCTTCAACATGATCTCGCCGTGGATGGTCGGCCGCACCGGCGACCTGGCCGGCCTGGACTGGTTCTACACCAACGTCAACGTCCCCGACCAGGCCGACTGCAACGCCCGCGGCATCGACTACCAGCCGTGCGTCATGCCCGGCGACCTGTCCGCCGGCGCCCGGTTCCACGGCGACTTCTACTGGCGGCACATCTACAACATGACGCGGCTCGGCGCGCAGGGCCTCTACGTGTCGATGTTCGACGAGTTCAACGAGGGCAACCAGATCGCCAAGACCGCCGAGAACGCCTCGATGCAGCCGACCAACTTCGGCCACCCCGCGCTCGACGCCGACGGTACCGCCTGCTCGTCGGACTACTACCTGCGGATCACCAACGACGGCGGCCGCATGTTCAAGAAGCTGACCCCGCTCACCGCGACACGGCCCACCCAGCCGATCGCCGGCGGCCCGACGAACCCGCCCACCGGGGGCGTCGCCCTCCGTTCGCGGGCGAACAACCTCTTCGTCTCGGCCCGCGACGCCGGCAACTCGGCGCTGCTCGCCGCGGCGTCGGCGGCCGGCGCCTGGGAGCAGTTCGACCAGGTCGACCTCGGCGGCGGCAACATCGCCCTGCGGGCGCGGGTCAACGGCCGCTACGTGTGCGCCGAGAACGCCGGCGCGGCACCGCTCATCGCCAACCGCACCGCGGCCGGCGCGTGGGAGACGTTCCGGCTCGTGCGCAACTCCAACGGCACGGTGAGCCTCCTCGCCACGGTCAACAACCGCTACGTCTGTGCCGAGAACGGCGGCGCGGCGGCCCTCATCGCCAACCGCACGGCGATCGGCCAGTGGGAGCAGTTCGACCTCGTGACCGCCTGACACCGGGGTGGAGCGCGGGCCCGGTGCCGGCCGGGCCCGCGTCCGGGTTTATCGTGAGGTGTCTATTTCCGTCACAAACGGGGGTATGCACCCATGTCCGTCCGAAAGAAGCTGCTGACGGCCGCGGCCGCCGGCGTAACCGTCGCCGCGACCCTGTTCACCGCGACCACCGCGTCCGCCGCGGCGGCACCCACCACCCTGCCGGCGGGCCAGTTCACGCTGACCGCCGACTACCACCGGTTCGACGCGCTCAACAGCGCCCTGGCCGGCATCCTCGGCACCGCGCCGGTCCACACCGTCATGGACAACGCCAACCACGACCGCACCGGGATCACCGACTCGCTGGGGCTGGCCGGCTACGTCGGCGGGTTCAAGTTCGACGCCGGCGACAACGGCGACTGCGCCAACTACCCGCAGGGCATCACGACCAGCCGCGACGCCGTCGGCACCGCGAACAGCGGCAACTACGACGGCCACCAGCTCGTCGTGGTCAGCTGGTACACGAAGGACGGTTGCGACGGCGCGCAGTCGCGCAGCCGGATCACACTCGTCGACTGGGACGCCACCTACCCCAACAAGTACCGGAAGGTGCTGCTCGTCGAGCCGACCGGCACCGCGGCGGCGCCCAGCTTCAAGGACATCCCGATCCACGCGGGCGGGGTCTCGTGGTACGGCGACTACCTCTACGTCGCCGACACCGGCCGCGGGATGCGCGTGTTCGACATGCGCAAGATCCTGAAGACGAACACCGGCGGCACCGCCGACCAGATCGGCCGTCAGTCGGCGACCACGTACTACGCCCACAACTACGCGTACGTGCTGCCCCAGATCGGCACCGTCACCGCCGGTACCACCTCCGGCACCTCCCTCGCGTGGTCGTCGATCTCGCTCGACCGGGTCAGCCGGTCGATCGTTATGACCGAGTACACCTGCCAGTCCGGGTGCACCAGCTACCCGAACCGCGCACCGCGCGCCGTACGCTTCCCGTTCGCCGCGGGCGCCACGACCTTCGCCGCCTCGACCACCGCGACGCAGGCGCTGCAGCTGCCCTGGTACAAGCTCAACGGCGTGGCGTCGCACAACGGCCGCTGGTGGTTCAACTCGTCCGGGTCGAAGCAGCTGTACTACTGGACCCCGTCGGCCGGTGCGCACACGTACGCCTGGGTCAGCGCCGGCGAGAGCATCAGCTACTGGAAGGACGAGACCGAGCCGGACCTGCTCTGGTCGCTCCAGGAAGGCGTCGGCCACCGCAACGTCTTCGCGGTGGAGCAGGCCGGCTACGACGGCTGACCGATCGTGTCCGCGGCCACGCCGTGGCGGCCGGCGCGCAGAGCGCCGAAGGTCCGTCAGATGGCGCGGGCTCAGCGGGTGATGAGGTCGTTGGCGCTGCGCAGCACCGGGGCCGTGCCCCATGCTGCCGGGTCGGCGTCGATGATCCCGGCACCGCCGGAGACGCGGAACGTCGCCGACTCACCCGGCAGCAGCGTCACCAGTTGCTGGTCGACGGTTGCGGCCGGGTCGAGGCGGTCGGGGAAGAGGGTGAGGTCGCGCAGGAGGGTGCGCGCGGTGACCTCGACCGTGAGCCCGCCGCTGTCGGGTCGCACCGTGACGTCCGCCGACGGGCGGGGGTAGGCCAGGTCGACGTCCTCGGCGAAGAACCATACGGTGCGGTCGGTGCCGCCGTCGACGACGATCAGTTCGGTTGTGGGGTCGTCGGGGGTGGTGATGTCGGTGGGCAGTGGGACGGTCACCGCGCCGCCGGCCGGTACGTCGACCGTGAATGTCACCCTCGCTCGTGGGGTGCCGTCGAAGGTCGTTCGTCGCACGTCGAGTGGTGCGCGCCAGGGTGTGGTGGCGTCGTTGACGGCGATGACGGTGGGGGTGTCGTTGCGGGGCTGGACGGTGGTGAGGTGGTCGGCGTAGACGCGGCGTAGTGCGTACCAGAGGGGCTTGCGCCGGCCGTCACCGTCGATCGCGGACCAGGAGGTGACGGGCCAGTTGTCGTTGAGTTGCCACAGTATGGTGCCTGCGCACAGGGGTCTGAGTGATCGGAAGTGTTCGATGCCGTAGGCGATCGCGCGGGCTTGGTTGAGTTGGGTGGCCCAGTGCCAGTCGTCGAAGGTGCGGGGTTGGGGGAAGTGGCCTTGGAGGCCGCGGGCGAGTTTGTTGTTGCCGCCGGTCGCTTTCTGGTGGTGGGCGACACCGGGGGAGTGCGGGGTCAGTGGGTTGTCGTTGACCGCGCGGCGCAGGGTGGCGTAGGCGGGTGGGGCCTGGAAGCCGAATTCGGCGACGAATCGTGGCCGGTAGGTGGTGTAGTGGCGGTAGTCGTGGGTGTTCCACACGTCCCAGATGTGCGTGGTGCCGTGTGCGGGGTCGTTGGGGTGTCGTGCCTGGTCGCCGGAGTACGGGCTGCCCGGCCAGTACGGCCGGGTCGGGTCGGTGCCGGCGACGATGCGTGGCAGGAGGTCGAGGTAGTAGCCTTCGCCCCAGGTGCGGCCGGCCAGGTCGTTCTGCCAGTCCCAGTCGTGGAAGCCCCAGATGTTCTCGTTGTTGCCGACCCACATGACGAGGCTGGGGTGGGGCATGAGCCGGACCACCTGTTCGCGGGCTTCGGCGGCGACCTCGGAGGCGAGGGGCTCCTCCTCGGGGTAGGCGGCGCAGGCGAACAGGAAGTCCTGCCCGGCGAGCAGGCCGTGTTCGTCGGCGAGGTCGTAGAAGTCGTCGCTTTCGTACCGGCCGCCGCCCCATACCCGCAGGTAGTTCACGCCGGCGGCGGCCGCTTGGCCGATCCGCTGCGCGTAGCGGGTGCGGTCGACGCGGGTGACGAACGCGTCGTCGGGGATCCAGTTGACGCCCCGTACGAAGATCGGCACCCCGTTGACGTTCAGCACGAACGGGGTGCCGTCGGTGTCGGGGGTGGTGTCGAGTTCGACGGTGCGGAAGCCGACGCGCCGCTGCCAGCTGTCCAGCACGGTGCCTGTGGTGTCGTGGAGGGTGACGCGCAGGTCGTAGCGGTGCGGGTCGCCGTGGCCGCGGGGCCACCAGCGGCGCACGTCGGGCACGTCGACGGTCACGGCGGCGCTGGTGGCGCCCGGCGGCACGTCGACGGTGGCGGTGTGCCCGCCGACGGTGGCGGTCAGGGCCAGCGGGGTGTCCCGCGCCGGCTCCTGGGCGTGTTCCAGGGTGACGTGGACCTCGGTCCGGCCGGTGCCGCCGTCGACCGTCACGACCGGGCGGACCTCGGCGAGGCGGGCATGTGACCAGGTGTGCAGGCCGATCGGCTGCCAGATGCCGGCGGTGACGACGGTCGGTCCCCAGTCCCAGCCGAAGTTGCAGGCCATCTTGCGGATGTACTGGAACGGCTCGGGGTAGGCGTTCGGACGCGCACCGACACTGTCACGGATCCGCTCGGCATACGTGTAGGCGGAGTCGAACCGCACGCTGAGCCGGTTACCGACCGGGCGCAGCACCTCCTTGACGTCGAACCGGTAACCCCGGTGCATGTTGGCCGTGCGGCCCAGCTCCACATCGTTGAGGACCACCGTGGCCACCGTGTCCAGACCCTCGGCGACCAGGTCCACCCGGTCACCGCCCAACCCGTCCGGCCCCGCACAGTCGAACGTGGTCTCGTACACCCACGACGTGCGCCCGATCCAGTGCAGACGCTCCTCGTTGTCGTCGAGATACGGGTCCGGGATCAACCCCGCGGACAACAGATCGGTGTGCACACAGCCCGGCACGGCGGCCGGTATCGGCTGCCGCGGTCCGTCGCCGGCCGGATCGGCCGCGCGCAGGGTCCACCCGGTGTGGAGGGGACGCAGGACAGGCATGGAGCGCTCCTGTATTCGAAGCTGGACTCATATCCAGCGAGATCCGAGCCACATCCGGGAGAACCACTCTGCGTACGTAATGTTCATTCCGCTGTAGATCGGATAGAAGTACGCGAAACAGGCGGCGACGAGCAGGATGTAGGCGCCGGCGATGATCGAGCCGACGAGCCGCTGGTCGCTGTCGGGTCGCAGGTGGCGGGCGGGGCCGATGATGGCGCCGAGGACGTAGACGACGGCGAGGACGAGGAACGGTTCGGCGGGCAGGGCGTAGAAGTAGAACATGGTGCGGTGTTCCGGCATGTTCTGGAACCAGGGCAGGATGCCGGCCAGTGCGCAGGCCATGATCAGCCAGGCGCGGCCGTCGCGGCGGGCGACGGCCAGCCAGCCGAGGGCGATCAGTGCGGGCAGGAACGACCACCACAGCAGCGGGGTGCCCAGCAGCAGGATCGCCGAGGCGCAACTGCTCGCGCTACAGGATACGGTGGCGTCCCAGTGGAAGGCGACCGGTCGGCCGAGCAGCAGCCACTGCCAGGGCCACGACTGATACGGGTGCCCTTTGTCCAGGGTGGTGTGGAACTTGTACGCCTCCTGGTGGTAGTGCCATAGGTTGACCAGGGGGTCGATGAGGCGGTCGTGTGGCAGGCCGTTGGTTGCGGCGTACCAGTGCCGGAAGTAGCCGTCGTCGGAGGCGAACCAGCCCCACCAGGTGCCCAGGTAGGTGACCAGCACGATGCCGGCGATCGCGGCGCTCCAGCCGATCCCCTGGGGGATGCTGTCGGTGATCCAGTGTCGCGCGCCCGCGCTGCGTCGTGTGCTGATGTCGAACACGAGGGCGGCGATCGCGAACAGGATGACGTACCACAGGCCGCTCCACTTGACGCCGCAGGCGAGTCCGAGTGCGACGGCGCAGGCGAGGCGGTAGTAGGGCACGCCGAGTTTCGGTCGCCGGTTGGGGTCGGCGCCGGTTTCGAGCAGGTGCAGCCAGCGGGTGCGGCGCTGTTCGCGGTCGAGGACGAGGAAGTAGAACGCCACGACGATCCAGAACATCAGGAAGATGTCGAGCAGGGCGGCGCGGGAGAGCACGAAGTGCATGCCGTCGAGTGACATGAGCAGGCCGGCGGCGCCGGCCAGGATCGTGGAGCGGAACAGTCGCCAGGCGGCCATCGTGATGAGCAGGACCGCGGTCATGCCGGCGATCACGGCCATGATGCGCCAGCCGAACGAGTTGTAGCCGAAGAGTTGCTCGCCGAGCGCGATCATCCATTTGCCCAGTGGCGGGTGGACGACGTATTGGGGGGTGTTGTCCTCGGGGTTCCACTCGACGCCGTGTTGTAGCAGGTCCCATGCCTCGTTGGCGTAGTAGACCTCGTCGAAGATCGTTTCTTTCGGGTGTGAGAGATTCACCAGCCGCAGCACGAGCCCGATGCCGGTGACCAGGATCGCGGTCAGCCAGAAATTCGGCGTGAATCGGCCCGGCCCGGCGAGCCGGCGGCGCACGATGTCGGGCACCGGATCGGTCCCGGCGGTCTCCGCCTTGCTCGTTTCGGTCAGCACACCCGAGGTCATTGGGCGATCGTAGAGTGCGGGACGACCTGCCGGGGGGCGCCTGCGGGCTGCCGACGGGCGGCGTGGCGCCGGGATCTATCCGTGGCCGGAGCGGGTGGAGCGCACCCTGCTCTGGCTCGGCCGGCACAGCGTCCACGAGGGCGAGCACCACCTCATGGACATCGGCCGGGCTAACGCTCCGACGGCATGAGGATCCACAGGATCGGGTAGATCAGGATCTGGCTGCCCGGGATCAGCATCAACACGAGGACGAACAGGACCCGGGCCAGCCACGGGTCGAGACCGAACCGCCGCGCGAGGCCCGCGCAGACGCCCCCGAGGACCCGGCCGCGTGCCGGCCGGACCAGTCCCTGCTGGTGCATCGCGCCGTACACCGTGTTCATCGTTGTGCTCCTTCCACCTGGGCTTGACCATTCCACTGTCGCCCGGACAGGCCAAGGGCGGCATCAGGAAGTCCCCTGACGCCGCCCCTGGAGTTTTCTCAGCAGGCGTTGCCCGCCGCGGTGGAAGCGGCACAGGGCCGAGACGATCCTGGAGCGGATCGAGTGGGCCGACGACTCGTCATGACGTCCGCGACGCCGGTGCGCGGGCCGCGAACCGTTCGATGATGCCGAGGTTGAACCGGTCGTGGCGCTCGACGGTGAATCCCAGCTCGACCGCCCACGGCAGTGGACGGCGCCCGAAGTGCTCGCCCTGCAGCGGCACGGTCACCGCGTCGACGACGGCCTGCAAGGCCCGCACCGGCCAGACCGGCGACGCCACGTGGTCGGCGAGCAGCAGCAGCCCGCCCGGCCGCAGCACCCGCGCCATCTCCGCCAGGGCCGCCCGGGCGTCGGGGATGGCGCACAGCGCGAACGTGCACACCACCGTGTCGAAGCGTGCGTCCGGGAAGTCGAGCGCCTGCGCGTCCCCGGTGTGCAACTCGACCTCCCGGCCGAGGTCCGCGGCCCGGCGTCGCGCGATCCCGACCATCGCGGGGCTCCACTCGACCCCGGTGAGCCGCACGGCGGAGGGGTAGTGGGGCAGATTGAGCCCGGTGCCGATCGCGACCTCGAGGGTGTCGCCGGTCGCCTGGCCGGCGATCCAGGCACGCGTGTCGCGGAAGAACCGGCGCTCGATCCCCGACATCTGCCGGTCGTAGGTGTCCGCGTGCCGGTCCCAGAGCCGCAGCAGGCGCCGCTGCCGCGACGACGAGGTCAAGATGCCGGGTGGCGGCCGAACCCGAACAGCTGCCACGCCAGAGCGGTGAGACGGTTGAGCGCGTTGGTGAGGAGTTGCCGTGCCATCGGATGGCGCGGCGCCGGCAGGAAGGTGATCAAGGATGCCTCCTGACGCGCGAGGGGACAGCTCAGATCGTACAACCCGATCGACTTCACCGGATGTCGCCGGTCAGTGACTTCCAGCCGCCGGTGATCTCCATGACCTTCCGGACCAGCCCGGTCGCACCGGTCACGCGCAGATCAGGCGGGTGCCGGCGTGGAACGGCGGGCCGGGCCGCTCCGTGGAGGGCGCGGCCTCCGCCGCCTGGCCGGCCCGCCGGAACCGGCCCGGCGCGGTGCCGAACCGGCGCTTGAACGCCGCCGCGAAGGCGAACTCCGACGTGTACCCGACCCGGTCGGCGATGGCGCTCAGCGGCGCGTCGGAGCGGCGCAGCAGCCGCGCCGCGGTCGTCATCCGCCACCAGGTCAGGTAAGCCAGCGGCGGCTGCCCGACCAGCGCGGTGAACCGCCGGGCGAACGGCGCCCGCGACAGCCCCGCCACCGCCGCCAGTGACGCGACCGTCCACGGCGCGGCCGGATCCCGGTGCACGGCCTGTAACGCGGCGCCGACCGCCGGGTCGCGCAGTGCCGTCGCCCAGCCGCGGGCCGGGTGCGTGTCGAGCCAGGTCCGCAGCACGTACAGCAGCAGCATGTCGAGCAGCGCCGGGACGAGCGCGTCGGTGCCGGGCCGGGGCCGCTCCAGCTCGGCGGCGAGCAGGTCGACGGTGGCCCGCAGCTCGGGGCTGCGCTCGAGGTGGGCCGGCAGGTGGATCAGGCCGGGCAGGTCCAGCAGCAGCGGGTGGGTGTGCGCGGGATCCAGCTCGTACGCACCGCAGAGCGTGACGCCGTCGGGTTCACCGGTGAAGGGCTCGGCCCGCAGCTCGGGGTCGCACGGCCGCGGCGGCGTCGCCGGGTCGTCGGCCAGGGCGTGTCCCTGCCCGTGTGCCATGAACAGCACGTCGCCGGCGCCCAGCGGCACCGGATCGGCAGCGTCGGGCAGCAGCCAGCACGACCCTCGCAGGATCACCTGCACCCCGGCCGCTCCCGGCACGCTCGCGAACCGCTGCCCCCACGGCGCCCGCCAGGCGAGGCGGGTGGACACCGGGCGCCCGGCGCGCATCACCGCGATGACGTCGCTGAGCACGTCCATGCCGCCCTCCCGCGGTCTCCGAGACGATCGCGTATGAACGCAACACTGCCACACATGGTTCGTCTCGCCCTGCGCGCCCAGGATCGTGGATGTGAGAGCTGCCCGCATGCACGCCTACGGCGACCCTTCCGTGATCCGCGTCGACGACGTGCCGGTGCCCGTACCGGCGCCCGGCGAGGTCCTCGTGGAGGTCGCCGCGACCTCGTTCAACCCGTCGGAGGTCGGCCTGCGCGCCGGGCTGCTGCGTGACGTGTTCGACCTCGACCTGCCGCACACCCTCGGCTGGGACGTGGCGGGCACGGTCGTCGACACCGGTGAACGGGTGGTCGCCCGGCTCGACACCGGCACCGCCGCGGAGTTCGTCGCCGCGGACCCCGCCCTGCTCGTCCCGGCCCCGGTGAGCGTGCCGCTGGCACACGCGGCGGCACTCCCGGTGGCCGGCCTCACCGCGTGGCAGGCCGTCGTCGGCCACGCCGAGGTCCATCGTGGACAGCGGGTGCTGGTGAACGGCGCCGGGGGCGGGATCGGCGGCTACGCCGTACAGTTGGCGAAGCGCGCCGGCGCGTACGTGATCGCGACCGCGTCCGCCCGCAGCGCCGGGGTGCTCCGCGCGCTCGGCGCCGACGAGATCGTCGACTACACCAGGGTTCCCCTCCACGAGGCCCTGGCCGCCCCGGTCGACACCGTCCTGCACCTGGTGGGGCGGGAGATGGATCTGGTACCGCTGGTGCGCCCCGGCGGCCGGATCGTGTCGGTCACGACACCGGTGCACGCGCCGCCCGCCACCGGCGTGACCGCGGTCCACTTCGTCGTCGGCAACACGCCCGGCGATCTGGCGGCGCTGGTGCGCCTCGTCGACGATGGCGCGGTCCGGCTGGACGTCAGCGCCGAGTACCGGTTCGAGGACCTGCCGGCCGTCCACCGCGCCGCCGAGGCCGGCGCCCTGCGCGGCAAGGTGATCGTCACCCCGTAGAAGCTCGGAGAGATCTCCATGCCGTGGGCCGTGTGGATCCTGATCGCCGCCGTGTCGCTGCGCGCCGTGGGGTGGCTGCTCCTGCTGTGGGACCGGCGGCCGCGCAAGGCGCACCGGCTACTCTGACGGCCATGGCCGAGAACAAGACGGTACCGACCGACGAGAACGTGGCGGCGTTCCTGGCCGCCGTCACCGACCCGCAGCGCCGGGCCGACGCCGAGCGGCTCTGCGCCCTCGCCGCCGAGGTCACCGGTGCCCCGCCGGTGATGTGGGGCAGCTCGATCGTCGGGTTCGGCTCCAACCACTACCACTACGAGTCCGGGCGGCAGGGCGACACCGCCGCCGTCGGCTTCTCCCCGCGCAAGCAGGCCCTGGTCCTCTACTACCTGCCGATGGACGAGACCCTGCTCGCCCGCCTCGGCAAGCACACGACCGGCAAGGGCTGCGTCTACGTCAAACGGCTGTCCGATGTGGACGAAGAGGTGCTCGGCGAGCTGATCCGCGCCGGATTCCAGGCCCGCAACGTCACGACCTGAGCGACTCCAGGAAGGGCACCACCGCGGCCGGGGACGGCATCGCGGTGATCTCCTCGCGCACCTCGCCGGCGGCGGCCCGCAACGCCGGGTCGGTCACCAGTCGGGACAGCACCTCGGCCGAGACGTCCCGCTCGTCGACCGCCAGCCCGGCGCCGCGGGCCGCCACCAGTGCGGCGTTGTGCCGCCGGTCGCCGGCACCGTTGACGACCAGCTGCGGCACACCGGCGGCCAGCGCCGCGAGCGTGGTGCCGGCGCCGCCGTGGTGGACGACGCCCGCGCAGTTCGCCAGGACCTCCGGGACCGGCACCCAGCCGGTGCTCCGCACGTTCGCCGGGCCGGCGAATTCGCGCGGCGGGCGGATCAGCACGAACTCGGCGTCAACCGCGCCGGCCGCCGCGACCACCCGGTCCATCAGCCGGTCCCGGCCCGGCCCGCCGGTCACCGTGCTGCGGCTCACCGCGATCCGCGGGCGTTCCCCGGCGGTGCCGAGCCACGTCGGCAGCTCGGCCTCGCCGCCGTAGGGCACCGGGCGCATCAGCCGGCCGGTCCGCCCCGGCAGCACACTCGGGGGCGCGGAGCTGATGACCGCGGCCACCGGCGGTACCTCCGGGAACAACGCCACCAGCGTCGGGCCGTCGAACAGCGAGTTCTCGTGCAGGACGGCAGGCACACCGACGGCCGAGGCCGCCAGCGCGCCGGCCACCGCGAGCGGCTCGTGGATCACGAGGTCGGGCCGCCACTGCCGGGCCAGCCCGGTGACGGCACCGGCGATGCGGTCGTTGACGGCCCGGAACAGCAGCCGGACACCGCGCGTCCCGGCCCGCCCGGCCAGCTCGGCCCGCGCGATGAGCGGGTGGCGCAGCATGATCGGCATCGCGATCGGTGCCATCCGGAAGCCGGGCGCGATGTCGTGCACCGGCAGCCCGGACTGCGTGACGGCCATCCCGTCGCCGCCTGTCGCGACGAGCACCTCGTGCCCGGCGTCGCGCAGCGCCCGGCCCAGCGCCACGAACGGGAACACGTGACCGACCAGGGGCGCCGAGACAAGGAGTACCCGCATCTGGCCGAGCATAGCCGGAGCGTGATCGTGGGAAACTCCTGGTCGCCGGGGCGGCCCGAAGTTTCCCACGATCATGAAGGCGGAGCGTCGAGGAACAGGGCAGAGGCGCGCGGCCGCGCGGCGGTGCTGAGACGGCGGCGCGGAGCCGTGCACCAGGGCGGACCCGGCGAAGAGCGGGCCGGCGGCGACACCGCAGGCCAGCAAGGCCCTCGTTGACATGGACGTCGCGCTTCCGCGAGATGGTCACCGGCTACGTCGGAGCCGGTGCGCGGATCCGGACACCTCCCGTCAGTCGGTCCCGGCGGGACGCATGGGGACGACGAGGTAGCGGAGGGCGGACGTCGGTGCGGTGAGCTCCGTCGCGCGCATGGCCGGCTGGATGCGCAGGTGGACGGGCTCGTGCGGGAAGGCGCGCAGCGCGTCGAGGAGGAGCCGCGCCTGGTACGACCGGGTCGCCCGCCCCTGGTGGACGGTGGCCTTGACCGTCTCCTCCGACTCGCCGCTGAGCGGGTCGCTCGCCCCGACGAGCACGGCACCGTCGACGACCTGGAGCGTCACGCGGCCGTGGGTGCCGGCGTAGCGGCCAGCGCGCCCGACTCGAGCTCCACCACGCACTCCGGGTCGACGGCGAGGAGGCGGTCGAACTGGGCGTCGGGGTATCCGCCGCCGAGCGTGGCGGTGACGACGCTGCCGTCCGGCCAGGACAGGCCGAACAGGTCCGGGCCGGCGTGCACGCCCACCGACTCGGCGCGGCCGAGCGCGGTCGCGACCTTGCCGAGGACGGCGGCCGGGACGAGCGCCTCCACGTCGGCGGCGGACGGCTGCCAGGGCAGGGCCGCGGCGGCCAGCCGGTAGCGGTCGGTGGCCAGCAGGGACAGGTGCCCGTCGGCCGAGCGGATCCGTACGCCGGTGAAGATGGGCAGGGCGTGCTCGCGGGAGGCCGCCCCGGCGACGGCCGTCGCCGCCGCGCGCAGGGCCGGGCCGGCGGCCTCACCGGCCCGCGGCGGCACGTCGGGGGCCGGCGGCCAGGGATCCGCGAGGACCGGCAGGGCGAACCGCGCGCTCGGGACGCGGACCGCGAGCCGGCTGCCCTCGGCGACCAGGCGGGCCTCGGGAGCGCCGAGGCCGGCGAGGGTCTCGGCCAGGCCACGGCGCGGCACCACCGCCGCCCCGGGCTGGTGGACCGTCGCCGCGACCCGGAGGCGGACGGTGAGCGCCCCGTCGGTGGCCGACAGGTGCAGGCCCGTGTCGTCGGCCCGCAGGAGGACCGCGGCGTGGACCGGCTGCGGCGAACGGATGGTGAGCAGCCGGGCGGTGAGCGCCGCCGCCTCGGCGAAGGCGACGGCGCTCACGGTCACGTCCAGGGTGTGCTCCGAACGGCGAGTCATACCCGGCACCGTAGCCACCGGGTATGACAAAAACCGCCGGGTCACCGCTCGATGCGGATCTTCCTCCAGGTTGGTGCCGACCTGCTTGATCGACACCCGGACGTGGGACCCGGCGTGCCCGCCCCAGCAGCGGTGCTTCGCCTTCACCGTCGCCCGGTTGCTGTTGGCCACGACGGTGTCCTTGACCCGGGCGACCTGCGGGGTGGTGTCCCGGACGGGAGCGGCGGGGGCGGTGCCGCGAAGCCGAGCCGGAGCCGGCGGGCGACGAATTCCGGCCGCCACGGCCGAGGATCATCCGATCCGCCACCTGGCGCGACCGTGTTGACCAGCGAGAACACATCTGCTGGGCGGAAACCCGGCCGGCGGACCGGAGTGCGTGTCCGGGGGTGTGGCGTGACCCACTGTCCGTCCGGTGGTCACCGGCCGTACCGGCGCTGACCAGCACCGATGCGGAGCGCCTCGATGTCGTGATCCGGGCCGCCGCGCTTGACTCTGATACCCCAGGGGGGTAATAGTTGAGGTACCCTGGTACCCCCAGGGGGTAGGGATCGGAAAAGGGAGCGGGCAAATGCAGACGACGACATACACGGTGACCGGGATGACCTGCGACCACTGCGTCGGCGCGGTGAGCGGCGAGCTGCGCCGCCTCGACGGGGTGCGCGACGTGCGGGTCGACCTCGCCACCGGTGCCGTCACCGTGACCAGCGACCACCCCCTCGACGACCGCGCCGTCCGCGACGCCGTCGACGAGGCCGGCTACGCGGTGGCGGGCTGACCATGCGCACGCCGCTGAAGCTCGGCGCGTTCGCGGCCGGGCTGGCGGCCGTCTTCGCCGCGTCCGTCGGGGCCGGCAAGCTCGCCGGCCCCACCGCGGCCCCGGTCGTCGAAGCCACCCACGACATGCCCGCGGGCACGGACCAGAACATGGGCCAGGACGCGGGCCACGACACCCAGAGCCACGGGTCGGGCACCCAGGGCGGGGGAGCCCACCTGCCGACCGGCCTCCAGGTCACCGAGGACGGCTACACCCTGACCCCGCTGACGACGACGCTCACGCCCGGCGCCACCCAGGAGTTCCGCTTCCGGGTCACCGGCCCGGACGGCAAGCCGGTCACGCGGTACGCGGTCGAGCACGAGAAGGAGCTCCACCTCATCGTCGTCCGCCGCGACCTCACCGGCTTCCGGCACGTGCACCCGGAGCGCGCCGCGGACGGCACCTGGTCGGTCCCGCTGGACGTCGCGGCCGCCGGGCAGTATCGGGTCTTCGCCGACTTCCGCCCCGCGGCCCGCGCCGAAGGGCTGACGCTCGGCGCCGACGTCGCCGCGCCCGGTGACTACCGGCCGCAGCCGCTGCCGCAGGCCGCGCACACCGCCACCGTCGACGGCTACACCGTCCGGCTCGACGGCGACCTGCACGCCGGTACCGCCGCGAAACTCACCTTCACGGTCAGCCGGGACGGCAGGCCCGTGACCGACCTGGAGCCGTACCTCGGCGCCAGCGGCCACCTCGTCGCACTGCGCGAGGGCGACCTCGCCTACCTCCACGTGCACCCGGACGGCACGACGTTCACCGCCGAGGTGCCGAGCGAGGGCAAGTACCGGCTGTATCTCGACTTCAAGCACGGCGGCACGGTCCACACCGCCGAGTTCACCGCTGCGACGGACCACTGAGGAACACCATGTCCGCGAACCGGATCGAACTCGCCATCGGCGGCATGACCTGCGCCTCGTGCGCCATGCGGATCGAGAAGAAGCTCAACCGCATGGACGGGGTCACCGCCTCCGTCAACTACGCCACCGAGAAGGCCAGCGTCACCTACGACGGCGCCGTCACACCGCAGGACCTCATCGCGACCGTCGAGCAGACGGGGTACACGGCGGCCCTGCCGGTGCAAGAACGGCAGGACGAGGCACCGCCGCCGGAGCGGGACGAGCTGCGCACCCGCCTGCTCGTCAGCCTCGTGCTCGCCGTGCCCGTCATCGTGCTCGCGATGGTGCCCGCCTGGCAGTTCACGTACTGGCAGTGGGCGTCCCTGACGCTCGCCGCACCCGTCGTCGTCTACGGCGGCCTGCCGTTCCACAAGGCGGCCTGGACCAACCTGCGCCACGGTGCCGCCACCATGGACACCCTCGTCTCCGTCGGCACGCTCGCCGCGTTCGCCTGGTCGGTGTGGGCGCTGTTCCGCGGCACCGCCGGCGTGCCCGGCATGACCCACCCGTTCGAGTTCACGATCGGCCGCACCGACGGCAGCGGCAACATCTACCTCGAGGCCGCCGCCGGCGTGACCCTGTTCCTGCTCGCCGGCCGCTACTTCGAGTCCCGCGCCAAGCGCCGCGCCGGCGCCGCCCTGCGGTCACTGATGGAGCTCGGCGCGAAGGACGTGGCGGTGCTCCGGCACGGCGTCGAGACCCGCGTGCCGATCGACCAGCTCCACGTCGGCGACCGGTTCGTCGTGCGCCCGGGGGAGAAGGTCGCGACCGACGGCGTCGTCGAGGACGGCAGCTCCGCCGTCGACCAGAGCATGCTCACCGGCGAGTCGGTGCCGGTCGAGGTCGGCCCGGGCAGCGCCGTCACCGGCGCCACCGTCAACGCCGGCGGCCGGCTCGTCGTGCGCGCCACCCGGGTCGGCAAGGACACCCAGCTCGCCCGCATGGCGGAGCTGGTCGAGCAGGCGCAGGCCGGCAAGGCCGCCGTGCAGCGGCTCGCCGACCGGATCTCCGGCGTGTTCGTGCCGGTCGTCATCGCCCTCGCCGTCGGTACGCTCGGCTTCTGGCTCGGCACCGGCAGCGGCCCCACCGCGGCGTTCACCGCGGCGGTCGCCGTGCTGATCATCGCCTGCCCGTGCGCCCTGGGCCTGGCCACCCCGACGGCGCTGCTCGTCGGCACCGGCCGCGGCGCCCAGCTCGGCGTGCTCATCAAGGGCCCGGAGGCGCTCGAGTCGACCCGCCGAGTCGACACGGTCGTGCTCGACAAGACCGGCACCGTGACCACCGGCCGCATGACGCTCACCGACGTCCGGCCCGCCGACGGGCAGGACGCCGACGAACTGCTGCGCCTCGCCGGCGCGCTCGAGCACGCCTCGGAGCATCCGATCGGCCGGGCGATCGCCCGCGCCGCCGAGGAGCGGCTCGGCACGCTGCCCGAGGTCCGCGACTTCGCCAACGTCGAAGGGCTCGGCGTGCGTGGCACCGTCGACGGCCGCGCGGTCCTCGTCGGCCGGCCGCGGCTGCTGCGCGACCACGGCGTCGACGCACCCGAGGACGGCTCGGTCCAGGTCGCCTGGGACGGCGCGTACCGCGGGGCGCTCACGGTCGCCGACGCGGTCAAGCCGACCAGCCGCCGCGCCGTCGCGATGCTGCGTGAGCTCGGGCTGCGGCCGGTCCTGCTCACCGGCGACACCGAGGCCGTCGCCCGAGCCGTCGCCGCCGAGGTCGGCATCGCCGAGGTCGTCGCGGGGGTCCTGCCCGCCGACAAGGTCGACGTCGTCAAGCGACTCCAGGCCGAGGGACGCACGGTCGCGATGGTCGGCGACGGGGTCAACGACGCGGCGGCCCTCGCCCAGGCGGACCTGGGCCTGGCCATGGGGACCGGCACCGACGTGGCCATCGAGGCGGCGGATCTGACGTTGGTACGGGGTGATCTCCTCGCCGCCGTCGACGCGATCCGGCTGGCGCGCTCGACGCTGCGTACGATCAAGGGCAACCTGTTCTGGGCGTTCGCCTACAACGTCGTCGGCCTGCCGGTCGCCGCGGCCGGCCTGCTCAACCCGATGCTCGCCGGCGCCGCGATGGCCCTCTCCTCGGTGTTCGTCGTGGCCAACTCCCTGCGCCTGCGCAGCTTCCGCAGCGCCGTCCAGGGCGGCCTCAGGCCGCGGTGAGCAGGTCGCCGCGGGCGAACGCCTCGATCTCGTCCAGATCCGCCGGAGTCAGGCCGCGGCGCGCGTCGGGCCGGATCAGCAGTGCCCGGCCGCCCGCGGTCAGCTCCGCGCGCAGCGGCCCCGACTCCGGGACCTCGTCGTCGTCCGTCCACACCAGCCGGCGGCCCGCGGCGAGCACCGCCCGGGCCGCGGCGAGTTTCGCCGCCGAGGCGTCCGGCTCGTCACTGAACGCGCAGCCGAGCGGCGGCAGCGCCGGGATCGTCCCGGCCAGGAAGCCGCCGGGGTTCGGCGTGCAGTGCGGTGCCGGCCGGGACTCCCACCACGACCGCGTCGCCACGAACGCCACCTCCCGCTCCTCCTGCGCGTGTGCCATCAGTTCACCACGATGCTGCCGCTCCGGCGGAGCTGGGCGGCCGAGGTGCCGGTCGTCGCGATCGCGGTCGGCCCGGCCGGAGCTCACCGCGCCGGCGGGTCAGCCGGCGGTCGCGAGGGTCTGCTGGACCCAGCGGCGCAGGGCGTCCGCGCCTGCGGCGCCTGCCTGGCGGGCCAGCACCTTGCCGTCCTTGAGCACCATGAGGGTCGGCACGGCGCGGACGTCGAAGCGTCTCGACAGGGCCGGGGCCTTGTCGACGTCGATCTTCACCAGCTTCACCGAGCCTGCCAGGTCGCCGGCCACCTGCTCCAGCGCGGGGCTCACCATCCGGCACGGGCCGCACCACGTCGCCCACAGGTCCACCAGCACCGGGGTCGACGAGCGCTCCACCACCTCGGCGAACGTGTCGTCACCGGCGTCGACGATCCACGGCAACGGCTGCTTGCACCTGCCGCACACCGGTGTGCCCGACGCCGTCGACGGCACCCGGTTGCGCTGCTGACACTGCCGGCACGTCACGATCCCAGCCATCATTACCTCCCGCCAGGCTCGAACACCGTGCGCCGCCGGACGATTCCCCCGTGGTCACGAGTGGCCGGAGGCCGTCGGCGCCTGGGTGGCCATCCGCCGCTCGGCGCCGTCGAGGATCAGGGTGAGGCCGAACTCGAAGGCCTGGTCGCCGGCGCCCGCGTCGCCGGTCGCGGCCAGCGCCGACAGCAGCTGCGGGAAGCGGTCGCCGTGGCGGGCCAGCGGGGCGGCGATCGCGGTGGTGAGGTCCGCCTCCGGGTTTCGGCCGGCGCTCGCCTGCTGGGCGATGCCGCGCGTGTGACCGGCGAGCACCGCGACCGTGTCGAGACGCTCGGGGCCGGTCAGCGGGGTGTCCGCGAGCACCCGCAGCGCACACTCCAACCAGGTCAGCTCGACGGGGCCGACGGGGCGGGGCCCGACGGTCGCCTCCAGTGCCCACGGATGTGCCAGGTACGCGCCGAGCAGGCTCCGGGCCCATGCCGCCAGGCCGGGCCGCCAGCCGGTGGCGGGCAGCTCGGGCGGCGCGCCGATCGCGTGCTCCGCCATCAGCGCGACCAGTTCGGCCTTGCCCGGCACATACCGGTACAGCGACATCTTCGTGACGCCCAGCTCGGCGGCGACGCGGTGCATGGCGACCGCGCCGAGGCCCTCGGCGTCGGCGAGCGCGATGCCCGCGGTGGCGATGCGCTCGAGCGTCAGGGTCGGCTTCGGTCCGCGGCTCGGCGGCTTGGGGCCGTCCCAGAGGAAGTCGTGGTCCACAGAACCCCCTGGCGAAAACTGCGTCTATGGTACACAATAAAAACCGAGTCCATGGGACACAGTTTTCGAAGGGGGCACGATCGTGAAGACCGTCCTGATCTCCGGCGCCAGCATCGCCGGGCCGGCACTCGCGCACTGGCTCTGCCGGCACGGCTTCCGCCCGACCGTCGTGGAGATCGCACCCGCGCTGCGCACCGGCGGCAACGCCGTCGACTTCCGTGGCCAGGTGCACCTCGGGCTGCTGGAGCGGATGGGCGTGCTGGACGACCTGCGCGCGGTCCAGACCGGTGGCACGGCGATGCGGTTCGTCGACGCCCACGGGCGCCGGCTCATGGAGATGCCGGCCGACTTCGCCGGCGGCGAGATCGAGATCCCGCGCTTCGACCTGTCGCGGGTTTTCTACGAGCACAGCCGCGCCGGCACGGAGTACCGCTTCGGCGACCGGATCGTGGCGATGACCGACGGCCCGCAAGGGGTCGACGTCACCTTCGCGAGCGGCCTGCGCCGGACCTTCGACCTCGTGGTCGGCGCCGACGGCGTGCACTCGGGGGTGCGGCGGCTGGCGTTCGGCCCCGAGGAGCGGTACGTGCGCCACCTCGGCTACTACGTCGCCACCTGGGAGATGCCCAACGACCTGGGCCTCGGGCGCGACTCGTTGCTCTACAACGAGCCCGGGCGGATGGCCAGCGCCGGCGGCGACCACCGCGACCCGTCGCGGGCCGGCGCGTTCGTGGCGTTCGCGTCGCCGCGGCTGGACTACGACCGCCACGACCGCGAGGCGCAGCGCGCGATCCTGCTGGACCGGTTCGCCGGCATGGGCTGGGAGGTTCCGCGCCTGCTCGCCGCGCTGCGCGAGGCGCCGGACTTCTACTTCGACGCGATCTGCCGCGTCGACATCACGCCCTGGTCCCGCGGCCGGGTCGCCCTGCTCGGCGACGCCGCGGCCGGCGCGACGATCGGCGGCATGGGCACCGGGACCGCGATCATCGGCGCGTACGTCCTCGCCGGCGAGCTGGCCACCGCGTATGCCGCCGGCGCCGACCACGCCGTCGCGTTCGCCCGTTACGAGCGGCTGCTGGGGGACTTCGCCCGGCGGTGCCAGAAGGGTGGCGACACCACCGGGCGGTTCCTCGCGCCGCGCTCCGCCTGGGGAGCCCGGGTGCGCAACGGCGCGCTCAACAGCCGGCTCGGCATGCGCCTGCAGATGTGGGCGGCCGACGACCGCGCCAGCCGCATCGACCTGCCGGACTACCCGTTGTCCCGGGCTCAGCCGATCGCGTAGCGCAGCAGCACGTTGTCGGAGTCCTCCAGGTCTGCGTGCCGAACTGCGGCCCTCGAACCCGGCGAAGTCGTTCCAGGCCGCGAGCAGCGCCTCCTGGACCGCGTCCGCGAAGGCGGTGTCCATGGTGCCTACGGTGCGGCCGTGAAGATCTCGTAGCTGTGCCCGTCCGGATCGCGCACGTAGACGCCCCGGCCGCCGCCGAGGTGGTTGATCCGCCGGTCCCAGCCGTGCTCCGGCCCGGCGCCGTAGTCGATCGTCTCCGCCACGTGCAGCCGGGCCAGGACCGCGTCGAACGTCACGTCGTCGACGAGGAACGCGTAGTGCCCCGGCCGGACACCGTGCCGGTCGTCGAAGTCGAGCGTGAGCCCGTCGTTGACGGCCACGGCCATGAACGGCCCGGCGGCCCGCGGCTGCGGCAGTCCGAGCAGCGCGGCGAGGAACGCGGCCGAGGCGGAGGCGTCGGCGGCCGGGACGATGGTGTGGTGCAGTGCCACAGGCATTGACGGTACCTCCAAAATGTATGCGATTCGCATGCGTTACAGTAGCCGGGTGAGCGAACCTGTCAACGGGGGACCGGCGCTGTTCCGCCTTGTGCGGTTCTGGTCCCGGCGCTGGGCCGCCGGCGCCGTCGACGAGCGCGCCCAGCACGTCATGGCCGTCGAGGCGGTGCACGCCGGTGGCGAGGCGACCGTCAACGACGTCGCGCACCGGCTCGGCCTGGACCAGTCGGGCGCCAGCCGGATCGTCCGCGACGCGGTCGCCGCCGGATACCTGGCCAGGGGCGAGTCGCAGGGCGACCGCCGCCGGGCCGCGATCCGCCTGACCCCCGCCGGGCAGGTGCTGCTCGCCGCCGCCCGGTCCTGGCAGCGTGACGTCTTCGACGAGCTGACCGCCGGCTGGAGCGCGGCCGACCGCCGCCGCTTCGCCGGATACCTGGACCGGCTCGCCGACGAACAGGGCGCGTGAACCACACGGGTGTAGTTTTCGATCAATCCTTCTCGCTGGTCAGCGGCCTGCATTAGCCTCACGGGGTGAAGGTCGTCGGGGCGATGCAGACACCGGACGGACGGTGGCGCGTCGAGGTCGTCCGCCACCAGAGCGGCGGCCGCTGGTATCGCCTCGTGCACGGTGACAACGTCGTGGACTTCCTCACCATAGGCCGTGTCGCCGAACTGCTCGCCGAGGCCGGCGTCGACATGAGCGACCTGTCCGAGACCGCCCGGGCCAGCTGACCCCGCCGCCCTCTACCCTGCCGCCCTCTTGCCCCCGCGGCGCCACCTGCTCAAACCTCGCCGCCCGGCGCCGGTTGCCGCTCCTGCCCTTCCGTGCCGCCGCTCCGGCCTCGGCGCATCCGTCCTCCCGTGCCGCTGTCCTGGCCTCGGCGCCCCCGTGCCGCTGTCCTGGGGTCGGCGCTCCTGCCCTCCTGCGCCGCTCTCCGGCCTCGGCGCCCTCGTCCTTCTGCTCGGCGTGCCGCCGATCGAGCGCCCGGTGCGGCCCGTCTCCGGTGCGTCCGGGCCCGTCACCGCCGGTCATCAGCCGGACATAGCTGCGGTGGTGTCCACATCGGACGGCTGGTCGCCGGGCCAGGTGCCGGTCAGGTGATGGCGGATCAGCGCGGCATGGGAGAGCGGCGTCGCCAGGTCGGCCACGTCGCCGTTGGTCGTGTAGTCGAGCAGCACCACCCGCTGCCGGGCCGCCAGCCGGCGCAGCTCGCCGACCTCGGCGGTGGCGCGGTGCTCGAGCACCCAGCGGTAGGACGGCAGATAGACGCGTCTGCGGGCGGTCTCGTAGTCGAGCAGCACCTCGCCGTGCAGCCCGGCACGGTGGCCGCGGACGGCGCCGAACCTGCGGACCGTGCGCTTGAGGCCGGTCATCGACGTCACGGTCAGCTTCGCCGGGTCGACGTCGGCGCTGTCGAACACCTTCAACGCCTGCCAGATGCCCTCGACCGACATGGCGGTGCGGCCGGGCGTGAACGGCACCGGGATGCCGCCGTGCGGGTGGAACGGGCTCAGCCGCACCCACGGCTGCGGGCCCTTCGACGTCACGTCGACGACCGCGGCGCCCGGGAACGCGGCCGCCAGCGATGCGGCGCTCCTGCGCCGGCTCACCACCTCGATCTCCACGCCCCGCATCATCCCCGGCGGGTACGACAATTTTCGGTGCGCCGCCGGAGCCTGTTAGCAACGGCGGCCCGATGGGTACGGCTGAGGCGGATCGAACCGGCCGTAGGGGGAGGGACCTTGCCGCAGAACGCGATGCGCCTGCAATTCTCACTCGACCTGCCGCGCGACGCGGCCATGGTCGGGGTGACGCGGCGCACCCTTGACGGGGCACTGGCCGGCGCGGGGGTGACCCAGGAATGCCGGGACGACATCCAGCTGGCGCTCACCGAGGCGTGCGGCAACGTGGTGTCGCACGCCTCGCTCGCCAGCAAGTACCACGTCGATGTCAGCGTCGACGAGGACGAGTGCGTCATCGAGGTGACCGATGACGGCGGAGGGTTCGACCCGCACCGGGTCGTCCCGGCGAGCGAACTGCCGGGTGGTGAGCTCAGCGAGCACGGCCGTGGCCTGCACGTCGTCGCGGCGCTGGTGGAGCGGCTGGACGTGGTGTCCGTCGAGGACGCGGGGACACTGCTGCGGTTCAGCAAGCACCTGACATGGGACAGTGCCGACCGGCGGTAATCAGCCGTTCGGCCGTATGATTCGACCGTAAGGACTATCGGGCTCGAGAAAGGGCAGTGGCGGGATGCAGGTCACCTCGACGGTCGACGGGCAGTGCGCCGTCGTGCAGGCGAGCGGCGAGCTCGACGTCGCCACCGCCCCTGAGCTGCGCAGCTATCTGCACCAGCTCGTCGACGACGGCGCCCGGACGGTGGTCGTCGACCTCACCGACGTGGGGTTCCTCGACTCGACCACCCTCGGGGTGCTCATCAGCGTGCACAAGCGGCTCGTCGAGGTGGGCGGGGTCGTGGAGCTCGTGGTGCCGCACGCCCGGCTGCTGCGGATCTTCCAGATCACCGGCCTCGACCGGGTGTTCACCATCCACTCGTCGCTGGCCGACACCACCGTGTGACGAGCCCGCCGCGCGGGGCCCTGCACCGACCTCGTCGACGGGCGGCCATGACTACGTGCTGGCGCTGGTCGGCCGCACCGCCCTGTTCACCACCAGGCTGGAGCGGCGGGTGGCCGACCGGGGCCGGATAGCGCAACCGCCGTGGACCTGCGCACCGCCGCCCCGCGCTAGTCGGGGCAGGGGCCCTGGCCGACGACGGTGTTCGTGGTGGCGTCGAGGATGATGTACCGGCCGCCGGCGACGATGTTCAGCCGGCCGCCCGGGATCGGCCGGCCCGTGCAGTAGCTCGGCAGCGGGAGCGTGCGGGCGGCGGCGTGCACGACCGGGGCGCCCTGCGGCGCGGCCGCGGCGAGCGAGAGCAGCAGCACGGCGGCGGCCCGGCCGCGCGACGAGCGGCGCCGCACGGCCGCCGGCCGCGCGGGTGCGTCCAGGTTGATGCTGCCGTCCGTCACCACCGTCGATCGTAGCCCGCTCACGACGCGGTGCTGCCGCCGAGCGCGACGACCCCCGCCGGGTGGCCGGCGCCACCGAGGAGGCCACGGGCCCGGCGGCACCCGGCTCGTGCGGCCGCATCCCGCGAACCTGACGGCGCAGCGCACACCGTCGTGTCCGAGAGCGGCGGCCCGCCGGCCAGCGGCAGCGCGACCGGAGCCGCCGGCAGGACATCGCCGAAACCATGACGCGGGTTGTCAGGTTTTCCTGGCACCGTCTCCGGCATGACACGACCCTTGGAAGGCAAGGTCGCCCTCGTCGCCGGCGCGAGCCGGGGCGCCGGACGGCAGATCGCGGTGCAGCTCGGCGCGGCGGGCGCCACCGTCTACGCCACCGCCCGGACCACCCGCGCCCAGCGGTCCGAGAGCGGCCGCCCGGAGACCATCGAGGAGACCGCCGAGCTCGTCACCGCGGCCGGCGGCACCGGGATCGCGGTCCAGACCGACCACCTCGTGCCAGAGCAGGTCCGCGCGCTCGTCGAGCGGATCGACGCCGAGCAGGGCCGCCTCGACGTCCTCGTCAACGACATCTGGGGCGCCGAGGGGCTGTTCAGCTGGGATCAGAAGCTGTGGGAGCACGACCTCGGCATCGGACTGCACATCCTGCGCCTGGCCGTCGACACGCACATCATCACCAGTCACTTCGCCCTGCCGCTGCTCATCCGCCGCCCCGGCGGCCTCGTCGTCGAGATGACCGACGGCACCGCCGAGCACAACGCGGTCAACTACCGCGTCTCGTTCTTCTACGACCTGGCGAAGGCGTCGAACCTTCGCATGGCCTTCGCGCAGGCGGAGGAGCTGAAGGCGTTCGGCGCCACCGCGGTCGCGCTCACACCCGGCTGGCTGCGTTCCGAGCTGATGCTCGAGCACTTCGGCGTCACCGAGGCCAGCTGGCAGGACGCCACGGAGAAGCAGCCGCACTTCGTCATGTCGGAGTCCCCGGCGTTCGTCGGCCGCGCGGTCGCCGCCCTGGCCGCCGACCCCGACGTCCACCGCTTCACCGGGCAGTCGCTGTCCAGCGGCGGGCTCGCCCAGGTGTACGGCTTCACCGACCTCGACGGCAGCCGGCCGGACTGGATGCGGTACTACGACGAGGTCGTGCAGCCCGACCGGCCGGCCGACCCGACCGGCTACCGGTGACGGGCCGGTGAGGGCCGGTAAGGTCTGAAGGTGCGCGCGTCCCGCCTCATCTCGCTGGTCCTGCTGCTCCAGTCGGGCGGCACGATGACCGCGGGTGAGCTCGCCGAGCAGCTCGAGGTCTCCGAGCGCACCATCTACCGCGACATGCTGGCCCTGTCGGCGGCCGGTGTGCCGGTCTACGCCGAGCAGGGCCGGGCCGGTGGCTACCGGCTGCTCGACGGGTACCGCACCAGGCTCACCGGGCTGAGCCGCGCCGAGGCCGAGGCACTGTTCCTGTCGGGGCTGCCCGGCCCGGTGCGGGACATGGGGCTCGGCGAATCCCTCGCCGCGGCGCAGCTGAAGGTGGCCGCGGCGCTGCCCGCCACGCTGCGCGACGCGTCGTCCCGCGCCCGCCAGCGGTTCCACCTCGACGCGCCTGGCTGGTTCCGGGACGCGGACCCGCCGCCGCTGCTGGCCGAGCTGGCGCGGGCCGTGTGGGAGGACCGGGTGGTGGTCCTGACCTACCGGCGCCGGGAGGAGGTCGTCCGCACGGTCGAGCCGCTGGGCCTGGTGCTGAAGACCGGCTCCTGGTATCTGGTGGGCCGGGTCGGCGGCGGTGTCCGCACGTACCGGGTGGACCGCGCGGCGGCGGTCACGGTGACGGACACGGTGTTCGAGCGCGACGGCTCGTTCGACCTGGCGGCGTTCTGGGGCGAACAGGCGCTGGAGTTCGAGCGCGGCATCCTGCGGGAGCAGGCCCGGATCCGCCTGTCCCCGGCGGGTGTGCGGCTACTGCGCCACACCGTGGAGGCCCTCGCCGCCCGTGCCGTCGACGAGCAGGCGGTCACGCCCGGCGCGGACGGCTGGGTGGTGGTGACCCTGCCGGTGGAGTCGGTGGCCGTGGCCTGCACGCAGCTGCTCGGCCTCGGCCCGGAGGTCGAGGTGCTCGACCCGCCGGAGCTGCGTGAGCTGATGCGGTCCGCCGCCACGCGCATGACGGAGTTGTACCGCTGAAGCCGTCCGGCGCTGGTAGGCGAGCGTGACGACGGCGAGGCACCAGCCGTAGGCGCCGAGCGCGAACACGGCCGCCCCGCCGGTGCCGGTGGCGACACCCGCGGTCCCGGCGGTCGCGAGCGTCGCGGCGGCCGTCCAGGCGATCGCGAGCAGCCGCCGCCGCGGCACGATCGGCGTGCCCGGCCGGACCAGCGCGAGCAGTAGCAGGCACGCACCCCCGACGGCGGCGAGCAGCACGTACCACGGCAAACGCATCCCGAGGGGCTCGACCCCCGGCACCAGGAACACGGCAGCGGCGGCGCTGCCGGCGTACGCATACCCCCGTGCGATGGTCATGCTGACAGCCTCGCCCGGCCGGCTAAGAGCCCGCTGAGCGAACCTGTGAAGCCCTCAGGAACGGCACCGCGGCGGCCACGCCTCAGAAGCGCGCCGGCCGCCGCGATCCGGGCGACCGTGGTCCGGCCGGTCAGAAGCGCAGGCCGTCGAGGTACTTGAAGCCGTTGCGCGCCGTGGTGAGCGCGTCGGCCGGCGTGCGCGGCGGACTGCCGGCGTCGTCGCGCTCGACGATGTACTCCACCAGGCCCGCCGCCCGCGCGTGCTCGAAGATCCGGCCGAAGTCGATGAGCCCGGCGCCCGGGTCGGCGAAGCTCGCGTTGGTGTCCAGGTCCTTGACGTGGACCTGGCGGATCCGGCCGCGGTGCCGCTCGATCAGGTCGACGGGGTCGGCGGCGCCGCGCCACGCCCAGAACAGGTCCACCTCCAGGTGCACCAGGCCGGGGTCGGTCTCGGCGGTGAGGATGTCGTAGCCGCGGCGGCTGCCGCCGTCCTGGCGGACGAACTCCAGTTGGTGGTTGTGGTAGCCGAAGCTCAGCCCGGCCCGCTTCGCGAGCAGGCCCGCCCGGTTGAGGTCCTTGGCGAGGGCGTGGTACTTCGCGCCGTCGCGGATCGGCTGGCCGGTGGCGAAGTCGATGCCGAAGAACGGGTGGACGATGTACCGGTTGCCGACGATGTTGGCGTCCTCCAGCGCCCGTTCCCAGGTGGACGCGTCGAACGGCTGCGGGATGCCGACGTGGCCGGACGTGGCCCGCAGCCCCGCCGCGTCGAGCGCGGCGCGGAACTGGGCGGCGGTGCGGCCGACGAAGCCGGCGTGCTCGATGCGGGTGTAGCCGATGCCGCGCAGCTCGGCGAGGCTGGCCTCGAGGTCGATCGCCAGCTGGTCGCGCAGCGTGTAGAGCTGGACGCTGATCTGGTCGCGGGGGACGCGGCCCGGGCGTCGGCCGGTGTCGGCGGACGGCGCCGCGCCGGCGGGCGAGGCGCCGAGGGTGGCGGCGGTGCCGACCGCCGCGGCGCCGGCGGCTGCGGCGCCGAGCAGTTGGCGGCGGCTGACGTTTGGCTGATCCTGCATTGCTGCCTTGCCTCCCGGTCGATTGGTCGGGGCGACGTGGGCGCGTGACAACGGCCGATCAGGCGGGGAGCCGGGCCCGCGCCACGCCGGACGACTTTCATCGATTCCAATCTTTCAATCGATCGACCCACCGTACGGTACCGGCGTGGCGAAGGAAAGATTCAGCCGAGCAGACCGATAGTCAGGTCGAAGGCGACGGAACCGGCGATCGGCTGCCGCCGCGTGTCGACGTGCTGCCAGTCGACGACCGCGAAGCCGGCGAGCCGCGCGCGCCCGGCACCCGTGTGCAGACTCGGCATGGCGACCATGCTGGCCGGGCGGCCCGCGGAACTCAGTCGCCTTTCATCGACATCGGCTGTGACGTGGACCCTACGAGCAGTTGGTCGAGGAAGGCCGCCAGCTTCGCCTGCGTGCGCTCGATCTGCTGTCCGACGGTGAGCGTCTCGTCGAACCGGCCGCCGATCTCCGGGCGCTTCCTGCCGCGGACGTAGAGCGAGCAGGCCAGGTCGGTGCAGACGTAGAGGCCCGCCGAGTTGCCGTCGCGTCCGGCCCGGCCGGCCTTGCGCGCGGTCATCATCGACACGCCGGCGCCCGGGTGCGTGGTCAGGCACAGCGAGCACATGTTGCGGTGCAGGAACCCGCGCCGCTGGACGGCGATGCGCAGCGCGACGCCGACGATCCGGTCGCCGTGCTCGGCGACGAGGTAGGCCCGGTCGAGCGCGCCCGGGTCGCGCCAGCCGAGAAAGTCGAGGTCGGCCCAGGGCCGGTCGGCGAGGTCGCGCGGCAGTGCCGCCCGCTGGGCCTCGCCCTTGGAGCAGTTCACGAACGACGTGCGGATGTCGTGCTCGGTCAGTGCCTTCACGGGTCCCGACGCTAGGCTGCCTAGATGTATTAGGCAAACTATTAATGACCCTAGGAAGGGGTGCGTGGCGCGCTCCCTCGAGGCGGCGACCCGTCGTGCCGGACCGACCTCGGCGCCCAGCGCCGGCGGCGCTTCGAGCCGAGAGCGCTCTCTGGAAGAATTCGCAGGTCAGCAGCGTAGACGAGAGCGCTCTCCGATGTTTGGCATTGACAACGGTCACCCGGTATCCGCATCATTCCCAGGACCCCGGAAGCCCGCCACTTCTGACCTCGGAGTCCTTATGCGCCTTGCCAGAGGCCGGCCCATCGCGGCCGGTGCCATTGCCGTCGCGGTGGTCGCCACCGTCGTGACCTTCCTGACGCTTCCCAATGCCGAGGCTGCCACCCTCGGCTCCGGCAGCTACGCCACCACCCGACCGGCCGGCACCAGCGGTCCGACCGGCTGTGGCAGCCTCGCCACCAACCCCCGGCAGTACGTGACGGCCAACGCCCCCGCCGGGCCGGTGCCGACCAACGACTGGTGGTCGTCGCTGCTGTTCAAGCGCATCAACTGTGCCTACTCCGAGCCGCTCAACGCCCACCCGATGGCCTTCAAGCCGGCCGCCGACGGCCTCGGCGTCGGATACACCACCGAGGCGGCGATCTCGGGCACCGCCACGGGCGTCGGTGAGTACCACTTCCCGTACACCACCGAGTTCACCCTCGGCGTGGCCGGCCTCAACGCGCCGAACACCCTCGTCGACGGCTGGACCGACTGGACCGTCACCCCCTCGTGGTCCGACGGCGCCCGCACGCTCAAGGCCACCATCGGCCACGGCCTGCCGTTCATCTACGCCCGCACGACCGGCGGCAACGCACAGCTGTCGTTCGGCGGCCCGCCCGCCGTGTGGTCCAACAGCGGCAACCGGGTCGGCTTCACGGTGCGCGGCCACGACTACATGGCCTACGCGCCGACCGGGGCCACCTGGACCGTCAGCGGCAACACCATCACCTCGACGCTCGCGGGCCGGGACTACTTCTCCGTCGCGCTGCTGCCGACCACGCCGTCGACCCCGGCCGCCGACCGCACGGCCCTCGCCAACAACTACGGCCAGTACGCGCACAACCACGTCACCGGCAGCCAGGTCAGCTGGAGCTACAACCAGTCCACGAGCACGGTCAACGCGACCTACACGCTGACCACCACCGCCCGCGAGGGCAGCGGCAGCGGCACCGTGGTCTCGCTGTACCCGCACCAGTGGAAGAACCTCAGCGGCAGCACGACGATCGCGCAGACCTACGTCTCCCCGCGCGGCCCGATGCGGACGATCGTCGGCACCGGCGCGTTCACCACCGCCACGAAGTTCCAGGGTGTACTGCCCGAGGTCCCGGCCGTCGCCACCTCGTCCGGCGCCGACCTGACCACGCTCGGCGGCTACCTCGACCAGGTCGCCACCGGCGACCCGTTCGCCGGGTTCGGCAACGACACGTACTGGACCGGCAAGGCCCTCGGCCGCGCCGCCCGCGCCGCCGAGATCGCCGACCAGCTCGGCCGCACCGCGCAGCGCGACACGCTGCTCAACGCGATCCGCACCCGGCTGACCGACTGGTTCACCGCCGGGGCCGGCGAGACCGGCCGCCTGTTCGCCTACGACCAGGCGTGGGGCACGCTCATCGGCTACCCGGCGTCGTACGGTTCCGACCAGGAGCTCAACGACCACCACTTCCACTACGGCTACTACATCGCCGCCGCCGCGACCCTCGCCAAGTTCGACCGCAACTGGGCCGCGGCCAACGCCTACGGCGGCATGGTCAACCTGCTCATCCGCGACGCCAACAACCCCGACCGCAACGACACGATGTTCCCGTTCCTGCGGGACTTCGACATCTACGCCGGCCACGACTGGGCGTCCGGCCACGGCTCCTTCGGCGCCGGCAACAACCAGGAGTCCTCGTCCGAGGGCATGAACTTCGCCAACGCCCTCATCCAGTGGGGCATCGCGACCGGCAACACCGCCGTCCGCGACGCCGGCCTGTACATCTACACCACCCAGGCGCAGGCGATCCAGGAGTACTGGTTCGACTCGGCCAACCAGAACTTCCCGGCGAACTTCGCGCACAACACCGTCGGCATGGTCTGGGGCGACGGCGGCGCCTACGCCACCTGGTTCAGCGGCGAGCCCGAGATGATCCAGGGCATCAACATGCTGCCGATCACCGGCGGCTCGCTCTACATGGGCTACCGGCCCGCCTACAACACCGTCAACTGGAACGAGCTCGTCACCAACAACGGCGGACCGCCGACCGTCTGGCAGGACATCCTGTGGTCGTTCCAGGCGCTCGGCAACGGCGACCAGGCACTGGCGAACCTGCGGGCCAACCCGGGGTACACCCCGGAGGAGGGTGAGAGCCGGGCACACACCTTCCACTGGATCCGCAACCTCGCCGCGCTCGGCCAGGTCGACACGTCCGTCACCGCGAACACGCCGCTCTACGCGGTCTTCACGAAGAACGGCGCCCGCACGTACGTGGCCACCAACCTGTCCACGTCGACGGTGACCGTCACGTTCTCCGACGGCCGCACGCTCAGCGTGCCCGCCGGGAAGACCGCCACCACCGGCGCGTTCACGTGGGTCGGCGGCAACGGCACGAGCACCCCGCCGTCGTCGCAGCCGCCGTCGTCGCCCCCGCCGTCCTCCCCGCCGCCGTCGAGCCCGCCGCCGTCGAGCCCGCCGCCGTCCAACCCGCCGGTGGGGTCCAACGTGCTGTACCTGCGCAGCGGGCCGGCGCTGTCCACGTCGGCGGGCGCCGGTGCGGGCACGCAGACGATCAGCGCCGCCAACGGCAACTGGGACGGCAACCCGCACAACCCGGTCACCTACCGGCTCTGCGGGATCACCGGCACCCCGAACGGCGGCCAGACCGCGTTCACGTTCCACATCGACGCCGGAACCGCCGTCGCACAGGGCGTCCAGGCCCGCGTGTCGTACGACTTCACCGGCGGCGGCACGTACGGCCGGGTGGAGACCTACGGGTACTTCGCCACCGATCCGGTCGTCGGCACCGAGCAGTACACGCAGGCCGCCGGGCTGGCATCGTCGACCGGCAGCCTGGCCGCGATGAACCGCGGCTGCGTGCGGATCGAGCTGTGGAACGCCATCGGCAACGCGCCGACCACGGTCCGGATCGACGCGACGGCCGCCAACGGCCGCCAGTCGACCCTGACGATTCCCTACACCGTCTCCTGACGGGACACCTCGGCGGGGCCGGTTCCCGGCCCCGCCGAGGTGAGCGGCGAAGAAGGTCGTGACCCGCCGGCGGCCTTCGCTAGCCCGCGAACCGGGCCGGTTCCAGGCCGTGCACCCCGCCACCGGGATCGAGCAGCAGGGTCCGGGAGTGTTGGTTCTCGCTCGCGGGGCGTCGCCGGCGTCCAGTGCGCCCCTGGTCCCTTACCGCGCAGGGCGTTCGCCTCAGTCGATGGAGACGCTCCACGCGACGGCGTTGAGGTTGTCGGTGAGGAAGATGTCGGTCCCTCCGAGCCGCTTGTCCCAGGACGGCATCAGCTCTGCCGCGCGGGCGACGACCGCCTCCATCCACACCTTCAGCTCGGCCTGCTTGTTGTTCGCCGGCACCTCGGCGGCGGCCGCGGCCTCCTTCAGGTCGACCGTCCGCATCGCCTCGGTCGCGGACTTCCGCAGGTCGTTGATGTACTCGCGGTTCGTCGCCACGTCCTCGGGCGTGCCGTACAGCGCCATGTGACCGGTCACGACGGTCTCGAAGTCGTACTCGAGCATCTGGTCCATGGCCTCGAAGTACGCGGGCACGTGCGCGGAGAAGACCAGGCGGAAGAACGGCGGATTCTTCGGAGTGAAGCTGTCGATCGCCGCGAAGAGCTTCCTCTCGGGCACGTGGATGAACAGGTTGCCCGCAATGTGCCAGTCGCCTGTGTAGTCCAGGACGAACCGCGTCCCGTCGATGTCCAGCGCCTTGTGCGGACCGCTGAAGGTCACGTTCGGCAGTGGACGGCGGTCGTCGTGCGCCGCCTTGATGAACCGACCGGTTGTCTCGTGGGCGATGATCTGCAGACCGTTCCGGTTGAGCTGGTGAGCCGCACCGATGTGATCGGTGTGCGCGTGGCTGTAGATCAGGTGCGTGAGCGGCTTGGAGGTGACCGACTCGATCGCCGCCAGCAGCTTGTCACCCCCCAGGTGCAGCGGGGCGTCCACGAGGACGACACCGTTCCTGGTCTCCAGGAACATCGTGTTGACCATGCCCTGGGTGACGCCGTGGGCACCGCCGCCCAGATCGGTCACGACGAACCCGGACTCCGGGATGTCCGGACCCAGGGCGAACTCGGGCATGGGCTTGAATGCGGTCATCAGTGACCTCCTTCCATGTCACCCGTCCGGTAGGCGCGTGGAATGGCCTGCAGCGCGAACCAGGACGGCGGCGGGACCTTCTCGGGGTGCAGGCGGTTCGCCTCCAGCAGGAGGACGCGCACGTCGGCGTGCTCCGACAGGCGCGCCGCCAGCACACAGCCGGCCGTTCCGGCGCCGACCACGATGAGGTCGTACGCAGCGGATGGGCTGTTCATACGCTGGTCCCTCCGGCGGGTCGGGCAGCCGTGCTCTACCCCCGGGCGCCGTCTTCACGCCCGCCGTGATCGCGGCCACAGATCAACCCCATATCTCAGATCTGGGATATCGTCCCGGATATGGGAGACGACGAGGACCAGTCGCTGGAGGCCCGGCTCGCCGGAAGACTCGCCGAGCTGCGCACCGAGCGGGGCTGGTCGCTCGACGAGCTTGCGAAGCGCTCCGGGGTCAGCCGCTCCACGCTGTCCCGGCTCGAACGCGGCGAGATCAGCCCGACCGCCGCGCTGCTCAACAAGCTCTGCGCCGCCTACGGCCGCACCGTCTCGCGGCTCCTCGCCGAGGTGGAGCCCGAGCCGCCGCAGCTGGTGCCGGCCGACCGGCAGCCGGTGTGGCAGGACCGGGCCGACGGATTCACCCGGCGGTCCGTGTCGCCGCCGCATCCCGGGCTGCGCGGCGAGGTGGTCGAGGGCGCGCTCCAGCCGGGGGCGGACATCAGGTACGACGTGCCCTCGGTCCCAGGGCTGGAACACCATCTCTGGGTGCTCGACGGCACCCTGGCCATGACGGTCGGCGACGTCGAGCACGCGCTCCGCGCCGGCGACTGCCTCCGTTACCGGCTCTGGGGTTCGTCCCGCTTCCACTGCCCCGGACCCGGCCCGGTTCGGTATGTCCTGCTCATCGTCCTGCCGTGAAGGGGACCGCCGTGCACGCCATCACCCGCCTCACCGCCGACGCCTACCGCGACTGCGTCGACCACCTCGCCGGCGTGCTCGTCGACGCCGTCGCCGGCGGCGCCTCCGTCGGCTTCCGCGCACCGTTCGGGCACGAACAGGCCGCCGACTGGTGGCGCTCACGCCAGCCGGCGGTGACCGACGGCGGCCTCACCGTCTGGACCGCCACCGCCGTCGGCGCCGCGACCGGCGTCGTCGGCACCGTGAGCCTCGCACGGGAGCCCAAGCCGAACGGCCGGCACCGTGCCGAGGTCCTCAAGCTCATGGTTCACAGTGCCGCACGCGGCCGGGGCCTCGGCCGCGCGTTGCTGGCGACCGCCGAGCGGGCGGCGAAGGACGAGGGCGCCACCCTGCTGCTGCTCGACACCGCCACCGGCAGCGCCGCCGAGCACCTCTACCACGCCGCCGGCTGGACCCGCTACGGGATCGTGCCCAGCTACGCCACCGATCCCGGCGGCACCCTCGAGGACTGCAGCTTCTTCTACAAACGGCTCGCTTGAAATCGGTTGCCCCACCGCGGCCGCGGTGTTCTGCTGGGAAGTCGCAGGACAGTCACCGAGCGGGGGAGCACCGGCATGCGAGCAGCGTTCATGTCCAACCAGGAAGGAACCGTTCTCCAGTCAAGGGACATGACGCTTCGTGCCCACTCTCAACCTCGGCATCCTGGCGCACGTCGATGCCGGTAAGACCAGCCTGACCGAGCGGCTGCTGCACGCCGCCGGCGTCATCGACGAGATCGGCAGCGTCGACGACGGCAGCACCCGGACCGACTCGCTCGCCCTGGAGCGGCAGCGCGGCATCACCATCAAGTCGGCCGTGGTGTCGTTCGTGGTCGACGGTGTCGACGTCAACCTCATCGACACGCCCGGCCACCCCGACTTCATCGCCGAGGTGGAGCGGGTCCTCAGTGTGCTCGACGGCGCCGTCCTCGTCGTCTCCGCGGTCGAGGGCGTCCAGGCGCAGACCCGCGTGCTGATGCGCACCCTCCAGCGGCTGCGCATCCCGACGATCGTGTTCATCAACAAGGTCGACCGGCGCGGCGCCGACCCCGGCCGGGTCCTGCGCGAGATCGCCGCCCGCCTCACCCCGGCGGTGGTGCCGGTCGACGCCGGCACCACGCGCATCGTCGAGGTCCTCGCCGAGCACGACGACGCACTCCTCGCCGCCTACGTCGGCAACCACCCGGTGCCGGACACCCGGGTCCGTGAGGCCCTCGCCCGGCAGGCCCGCCGCGCCCTGGTCCATCCGGTCTACACCGGCTCGGCCATCACCGGCGACGGCGTCGCCGAACTGGTCGCCGGCATCCCCGCCCACCTGCCCACAGTGGACGGTGACGCCACCGGGCCGGTGTCCGGCACCGTGTTCAAGGTCGAGCGCGGCCCGGCCGGGGAGAAGATCGCCTACGTGCGGATGTTCTCCGGCGCGGTCCGCGTCCGCGACCGGTTCCGCGGCGAGGACCGGGTGACCGCCGTCGGCGTCTTCGACAACGGCACGGTCGTGCGCCGCGAAGCCGTCACCGCCGGCCACATCGGCAAGCTGTGGGGCCTCGCGTCGGTGCGCATCGGCGACGCGATCGGCGTGCCGCCCGCCGGCACCGGCCGGCAGTTCGCCCCGCCGACGCTGGAGACGGTGGTCGTGCCGGCCCGGCCGGGGGAGAAGGGCGCCCTGCACGCCGCCCTCGCCCAGCTCGCCGAGCAGGACCCGCTCATCGACCTGCGCCAGGACGACGTCCGGCAGGAGGTCTCCGTGTCGCTCTACGGCGAGGTGCAGAAGGAGGTCGTCCAGGCCACGCTGCACGACGAGTACGGCCTGGACGTCACCTTCCGGGAGACGACCACGATCTGCGTCGAGCGGCCGGCCGGAACCGGTGCCGCGGTGGAGTTCATCGGCGTCCCGCCGAACCCGTTCCTGGCCACGGTCGGCCTGCGGGTCGACCCGGCACCGGCCGGGTCCGGCGTGGCGTTCCGGCTGGAGGTGGAGCTCGGCTCGATGCCGCCGGCGTTCTTCAAGGCCGTCGAGGAGACCGTCCGGGAGACCCTCGGGCAAGGGGTCCACGGCTGGGCCACCACCGACTGCGTGGTGACCATGACGCACTCCGGCTACTGGGCGCGGCAGAGCCACGCCCACGGCACGTTCGACAAGAGCATGTCGAGCACCGCGGGCGACTTCCGCAACCTGACGCCGCTGGTGCTCATGGACGCGCTGCGCGCCGCCGGCACCACAGTGCTCGAGCCGGTCCACCGCTTCCGGCTGGAGTTCCCCGCCGACACGCTGAGCAGTGTGCTGCCGGCGCTGGTGCGGGCGCGTGGAGTGCCGTTGCGGAACCTCCCCGGCCTGATCGAGGGCGACGTGCCGGCCGCGAACGTGCACGCCCTGCAGCAGGTGCTGCCCGCCCTGACGCGCGGCGAAGGCGTGCTGGAGTACACCTTCGACCGCTACGAGCCGGTGCGCGGCCCGGTGCCGGAGCGGCCGCGGTCCGACCACAACCCGCTCGACCGCAAGGAGTACCTGCTGCAGGTCGTCCGCCGCACGGCAGTCGGCCTCGGATAGCGTTCGGCGCCGGAAATTCGCCTGCACCGCCTCCTCGGCAGAGGCCAGCGAACTTCAAGCGCCCACCCCGGCTGCTCAGGCCGGGACGGGCTCCAGGTCGGCATTGTCAAAGGGTGGATAGCTCTCGCTGCCCATTCGCTCGGCCGCATCAATGTAGTCGGCAAGAGCGTCGCGGGATTGAGCGAGCCTGTCCATCTGATCGTCCAGTCGCTGCAGCCGCAACCGCATCGCGGCCAGCAACTCGGGACACCCGAGCAGCTCCGGGGCCTCTCCCACCGCACAGGGCAGCAGATACGCGATGTCCTCGGAAGACAAACCGGCACCAAGCAGGTGCCGGATCTGCTTCACCCGCAGCACGGCGTCCTCGCCGTACTTGCGGTAACCGTTCGCGCCGCGGTCTGCCTCCAGCAGGCCCTGGGCCTCGTAGTAGCGCAGCTGATGGGCGTTGACGCCCGTCCGACGACTCAGTTCCCCGATTTGCACCGAAACCTCGCTTGACCTTCACACCGGTATCAAGGCGATGGCCGACTGCTCGATCGCCGCCGGACACGGTGGTGAGCAGTATCCCGTGCTGATCGAAGAGTTCGGCAAACCCCGCAACGACTGACCGATCCCGACACCGGGATCCAGCAATCCGTCAGGTCCAGCGAGCCGCCGCGACGAGCGTGAGCAGATCGGTGGCGACGAAGCTGCCGGCCTGGATCCAGCCGAGGTCCCCGTTGGCGAGGATGCTGACGGGGTGGCGGCCTGCGCGAGCGCCACGACGGCGAACAGCGGCGCGGCGGTGGCCCCGGCGGCGAGCCGGAGCCGCGTCGAGGCCGCCCCGTCCGCGGTGCTGGTGTGCTCGATGGCGGTCATGGGTGGTGCCCCTTCCGACGGTCGGCGTTGGTGCCCTGCACTGACGCGTTGAACGGCGGGGGCGTCGTTCGACACCCGCGCCGGAACTTTCCGCCGGGTCATCCGACGAGACGGGGCAGCGCCGTCAGCAGGGTGTCGCACCAGGCGTTGAACGGGCCCCGGTCGCCGCGCGCCGGGTGCACCCGGTTGCTCAGCACCACCACGCCGTAGCCGCGGGACGGCTCGAGCCAGATCCGGTTGCCCACGAAGCCCGAGAGGCCGTAGCTGTCGGCGCCCGGTGACGGGCCGCCCAGGCCGCGGGTCGGCGGCAGCCACCAGCCGAGACCGTAGCGATCGCCGGTGCCGCCCGCCGCCCAGCAGTCGTGGGCGGCAGGGGAGCCGGTGCGGCCCGCCGCCCAGCAGTCGTGGGCGGCAGGGGAGCCGGTGCGGCCCGCGAGCCAGTCCTGGGCGGCGGCGGTCACCAGGGCCAGGGTGCCGAACGCGCCCGCGTGGCCGGCCACGCCGCCCATCGCCGCCGCGTTCTCGTCGTGGACCTCACCCACGACGAGCCGGCCCCGCCACGGGCAGCGCTCGGTCGCCACGGCAGGCGCGAACCGCCCGCCCATCCGCAGGCCGGTCCGGCGGCGGGCCAGCTCCGGCAGCGGCGTGCCGGTGCGTTCCTCCACCAGCGCGCCGAGGATGATCGAGCCCAGGTCGCTGTAGACCGGTCCGGGTGCGGACAGCGGCGTGCGCAGCGCGGCGTCGACGATCGTGTCGCGGCCGGACAGCGTCTTGAAGAACGGCACGGTCGCGGGCAGCCCGGCCCGGTAGCTCAGCAGGTCGGCGGCGGTGGCCCGGCCGACCGGCAGGCCGGCGGCCCGGGGCCAGAGCGTCTCCAGTGGACGGTCGAGGGGCACGTGGTCGAGCACCTCGGGCAGGGTGACGAGCACCTTGGTCAGGCTCGCCAGGTCCCACCAGCAGTCCTCGGCCGCCGGTCGCCCGGTGGTGAGGTCCGCGATCCCGTGGACGACCGAGGCGAGCACCCGGTCCCGGTCGAAGACGGCCACCGCCACCGCCGGCACCGGCGCCCGGGCGGCGATCCGGGTGAGCCGCTCACCCGGCGACATCAACCAGCCGCCGCATCGCGCGGATCGTGGACCGTACCTCCTGCAGGTACCGGTCCGGCCGGGCGGCCTCCGGCGGCTGCGGCACCGACGCCCGCGCGGGCGCGAACCCGACGGTGTCGACGCCGCACCGGTACGGCAGGCCGATCAGCCGGATCGCGTCACAGTGCTGGAACGGCACGTAGACCGGCGAGGTGACGACGAGGATCCGGTCACCGGGGCGCAGGTGCACCAGGCCGGCCCAGAACTCGTAGGTGTCGGAGGTGTTCGCCCGGCGCCGCCGCGGGTCGCCGGACGGTGCGGCCAGCACCCGGACGCCGGGGAACGTCCGGACCGAGATGGAACCGCCGGGCGGCCCGGCGAACCCGAACGCGGCCCGCACCCCGGCTTCCATGGCGTCGATCTCGTGCTCCAGCCCGGCCAGCCCGGGCAGTGCGCGCTCGGTGTCGGTCAGCGTCCGGAAGCTGGCGAGCGCCGTGACCTCGCCGGCCGTGATCTCGCCGGAGCGCACCAGCCGGGCCGCGTGCTCGGTGCGCTGCAGGCAGGCCCGGCCGAGGCCGCCGAGGACGAGCAGATGCTCATACGACCGGTGGGGCGGCGCCGTGGTGTCGGCGAGCCGCAGGGCCACCGCCGAGGCCGCCACGAGCGCCCCGACGCCGCCGGTGAGCACCGGCGGCGGCACCTCGTCGCGCTCGCGGCCGGCACGGAAGTCCCAGTGCGCCGCCGAGAACGCGTCGAGCCAGGCGAGGACGGCCGCCGTGTCACCCTCCGGGACCCGCCCGCCGAACGCCTCGACGAGGGCCCGCAGCGGCTCCGACGTGGCCCAGGCGTGGACCTCGCCGACCAGCACCGAAGGATCCACGCCGGGCGGGCACGACGGCAGTGGCACGGGCACCCGCCAACCCTACGCCGCCGCGAGTTCCTCCTCCGCGTCGAAGCCGTGGATCCAGGCCACGTTGTCCGGCAGGGAGACGAGCCGGGCGTTGCGCTCGTCGGCCGCCGGGCCGTCGGGCAGCTGGAAGCAGGCCGCGTTGCCGCGCGAGCCCATCTGGATCTGCCGGGTCCGCGGCTTGCGGATCTGCTCGTACCGGTGCAGCGCCTCGGCGACCGGCAGCTCGGCGACGCTGAGCAGGCCGGCCAGCACGGCGGCGTCCTCGACGGCCTGGTTGCTGCCCTGGCCGGCGTGCGGCAGCATCGGGTGGGCCGCGTCGCCCAGCAGGGTGACCCGGCCGGTGCTCCACCTGCGTAGCGGCTCACGGTCGTAGAGTGCCCAGCGACCGGTCTCCTCGACGTTGCTGAGCATCGTGACCACGGTGTCGTTCCAGCCGTCGAACGCGGCGACGGCGTCGGCGGACTCGGCCTTGGACGACCACGACTCGAGCGTCCACTCCGGATCCGGGACGTAGGCGACGAAGTTGATGAGCTCCCCGCCGCGCACCGGGTAGACCACGAGGTGCCGGCCGGGGCCGAGGAAGAACGTCAGGCCCATCCGGTCGCCGCCGGGGACCTTCTCGACCGGCACGAGACCCCGGAAGCAGCTCATCGCCGAGAACACGGCCTCGTCCGGGCCGGTGACGTGCTCGCGCACCGCGGACCGCAGCCCGTCGGCGCCGATCACCACGTCGGCCTCGGTCTTGGTGCCGTCGGCGAACTCGACCTCGACCCCGTCCGGCGACTCGCGGACCGCGGCGCACCGGTGGTTGAGGACCGGCGTCCCGTCGAAGCTGTCGAGGAGCACCTCGTGCAGGTCGGCGCGGTGCAGGCCCAGGAACGGCGCGCCGAACCGGTCGGTGTACCAGTCGCCCATGGGGTGTTCGTGGAAGATCTCGCCGGTCTTCCAGTGGTGGAACTGGATGCGGTGCAGGTCGGACGCGGCCTCGCGGACCGCCTGCCCGAGACCCATGCGGTCGTAGAGCCGGACGCCGTTGGCGCCCAGCGAGATGCCGGCGCCGATCGCGGTCAGCTCCGCGGCCTGATCGTAGACCACGACCTCGTGGCCCTTGGCGCGCAAGGCGATCGCGGCGGTGAGCCCGCCGATCCCGGCGCCGATGACAGCGATCCGCAACGGTGCGGATGAACCCATGACCTACCTCGGACTCCTGGAGGGACAAAAGGCACACTCAGCGACGAGAGACTATCGACCCGGCAGGCGGGTTCCTAGCGCCCGGTGATGAATCTTTCATCGCAAATCCCTGGACAGCACGCCGATTCGGATATTGGGCGTCGTCGTTTCGCAGGTCGACGGCCCGCACCTGGCGGCCGGCGAAGCACGCACCCGTGCGCTGTGTCGGTGACGCAGCGCACGGTTGCGGGTTCGTGACACGACCCCGATCACTTTCCTGACGCTGCGCGGTGACCCCGGCCCGTACGGTCGTCGCCGACACCACAGCGACCAGAGGGAGCACTGGGACCACATGGGCCTCTTCAAGCAGATGAAGGACCTGAAGAACGTTGTCGCGCAGGCGCCGGGCATGGTGGCGCAGGCGCAGCAGACCTCGGCCGCGGCGCAGGCCTACGCCGCGCAGCAGCAGGCCGCCTACGGCGCCACCGGCTACACCGCCGCGAACGCCTTCGGTGCCCCGGTGGCCACCGGCATCACCCCCGACGACCCGCGCCTCGCCCCGATCGCCGGCGTCGACCTGACGATGTACGCCCGCATCTCCAAGGCCGCCTCGCAGGAGGGCCTCGACGTCAACGGCCTGCTGCTCAAGGCGCAGAGCTTCGGCGTCTCCGCCGAGGCGTGGCAGGAGGCGGCCGCCGGCTGGCCGGTCCGCATGCGCGGCGACACGCAGCTCGCCGTCCACTACGGCAACATCTTCGGCCAGGTCTGAACCGTGGGCCTGTTCGGCGACATCAGGAAGCTGAAGCAGCAGGCGGACCAGATCAACGCCGACTGGGACCCGGCCGCGCAGATGCGGGCCGGGACGGCGCAGCTGCAACACGTGCAGCACAGCATGGAGGCGCAGACCGCCGACCTGGAGCTGCTGCGGACCGGCCTGCCCGCGGCCGCGACCGTCATCGGGCTCGCCGACACCGGCACCCGGATCAACCTGCAGCCGCTGGTGCGGATCAGCCTCCTTGTGGAGGTCGCCGGCCGGCCGCCGTACCCGGTGACCCGGGAGGTCCTGCTGCCGATCCACGCGTCCGCGCAGGCGGGCGTCGGGCAGCGGGTCTCGGTGCTGGTCCACCCGCACCAGCCGGACCGTGTCCTGGTCCGCTGGGGCGTCCCCGGCTGACCCCGCCCACGTGAACGCCGGCCGAACTTCCTGCTCGGTCGGCGTTCCGGCGCCCGGTCATGTTTCCCGGTTCAAACGCAGGTCAACTGGTGTTCATCATCGACTCATACGGTGCGCGGGAACCCAGCTGAACACGACTTCCGTTACCGCCGAGGAGACCATATGTCGGAGCCAGTCCGTCGCCCGTTACCGTTCATCGGCACGGCGCAGGTGCGCCACGGCGCTCGCGACCGCATGACCTGCCTCTACCGCTGCGGCAACGCCTGCGACCACCCGGTGCCGAACCGTTCGGCCAACGAGTATCTCGGTGACCTGGTCGCCGGGGAGGTGTCACGGCGCGGCGTCATGCGCGGCGCGCTCGTCGTCGGCCTGGCCGGCGCGGGTGTCGCGGCCGGTGCCGCCCCCGCCTTCGCCTCGCCCGCCGGTGCGGCGTCCGAGCCCGACGTCGTCGTGCCGGAGGTCGACACCTTCGCGTCGAAGGCGCCCGCGCCGTCCCAGCTGACGTTCAAGGCGGTCACCCCGAACCAGGTCGACGGGATCGTCGTGCCCAACGGCTACGACCACGCCGTCGTCATCAAGTGGGGCGACGAGGTCGTGCCGGGCGCGCCCCGGTTCAACGTGGCCAAGCAGACCGCCGCCGCGCAGTCGAAGCAGTTCGGCTACAACAACGACTTCGTCGCCGTGCTGCCGCTGGACCGCCGCGGCGAGCGGGCGCTGCTCGTGGTCAACCACGAGTACACCAACGAGGACCTCATGTTCCCCGGCTTCCCCGGCATCGACGCGCTTTCCGTCGAGCAGCTGCGGGTGGCGATGGCCGCGCACGGCATGTCCGTCGTGGAGCTCGAGCGGGTCGGCGGCAGCGGCCGCTGGACGCCGGTGACGCGGGGCTCGCGCCGGTACAACCGCCGGATCACCGCGCTCGAGACCCGCTTCAAGCTCACCGGCCCGGCCGCCGGTAGCGCCCTGCTGAAGACCGCCGCCGACCCGGGCGGCAAGGACGTCATCGGCACGCTGAACAACTGCGCCGGCGGCGTGACCCCGTGGGGCACGATCCTGTCCGGCGAGGAGAACTTCAACCAGTACTTCGTCGGCGCCGAGACGTCGACCGGCGCCGCCAAGGACCGGTTCAACCGCTACGGCATCGACACCACCAACCGGTACCCGTCCGGCAGCCGCAAGTGGGACCGCGCCGACGCCCGCTTCGACCTGACGAAGAACCCGAACGAGGCGAACCGCTTCGGCTGGGTCGTCGAGATCGACCCGTTCACCCCGGGCTCGACGCCGCGCAAGCACACGGCGCTCGGCCGGGTGAAGCACGAGGGCGCCAACGTCATCATCGCCAAGAGCGGCAAGGCCGTCGCGTACATGGGTGACGACGAGCGCTTCGACTACCTGTACAAGTTCGTCTCGGACAAGAAGTTCGACAGCGGCAAGTCGCACTTCGCCCGCCGCCACAACCTGACCCTGCTCGAGTCCGGCACGCTCTACGTGGCGAAGCTCGGCTTCACCTCGGCCGGCGAGATCGACGGCTCCGGCAAGCTGCCCTCCGACGGCGCGTTCAACGGCACCGGCACCTGGATTCCGCTGGTCAAGAACGGCAAGTCGCAGGTGCCCGGCATGACCACCGAGGAGGTGCTCGTCTTCACCCGGCTCGCCGGTGACGCCGTCGGCGCCACGAAGATGGACCGCCCCGAGGACGTCGAGCCCAACCCGAAGTCCGGCAAGATCTACGTCGCGCTGACCAACAACACCCAACGCGGCTCGTCCGGCAAGGCGCCCGCCGACGAGGCGAACCCGCGCACCAACAACCGGCACGGCCACATCCTGGAGATCACCGAGAACGGCGGCGACCACACGGGCGAGGCGTTCACCTGGACGATCCCGATCGTCTGCGGCGACCCGAAGGACCCGGCGACGTACTTCATGGGCTACGACAAGAACCTGGTCTCGCCGATCTCCTGCCCGGACAACGTCGCGTTCGACGGCGCCGGCAACCTGTGGATCTCGACCGACGGCAACGCCCTCGGCACCAACGACGGCCTGTTCGCCGTGCCGCTCGAGGGCCCGGAGAAGGGGCACCTCAAGCAGTTCCTCACCGTGCCCTACGGCGCGGAGACCTGCGGCCCGTGGATCCACGCCGACAACAAGAGCGCGTTCGTCGCCGTCCAGCACCCGGGTGAGATCACCGGTGCCTCGATCGAGAAGCCGGCGTCGAACTGGCCCGACGGCGACTTCGCCAAGCCCGGCGTCGCCGTGGCCTGGCGCGTCGACGGCCGCAGCATCGGCGTCTGACAGCAACTTCGGCGTCCGGCAGCACCAGCGGCGGCGGGGGCAGGAGGCCCTCGCCGCCGCGGCGTGTCACGCGCCGAGCGGGCCGCGGCGTCCACCACCGACCGGATCCGTAGCGTCCGCGTGTCAGGCCCCGAACGGCCGGAAGACCATCAGGACCACGATGGCGGCCGCCACGGCCAGGGAAAGCCCGCCGGCGCCGGCCAGGCGGCTCTCGAGGCCGCTGAGCCGGTCCCGTTCGGTGTCGTCGGGCTCGTCCAGCGCCGCGACGGCCGACCGTCGCTGCAGCAGCAGCCCCGCCCGGCGCAGGGCGGGCACCGTGTATCCGGCCGACACGCCCAGCAGCACGACGTACAGCGTCGAGGAGATGACGACCCAAGGGGTGCCGAAGCCGTACCGCTCCGACCACGCCACCGCCAGCGCGCCGAGCACCGCCACGAGCAGCGAGCCCGCCGTCGTCCAGCGGGCGACCCGGAACGCCTGGCGCGCCCCGTCCGCGTCACCCCGGCGGATGGCGCCGCGCCCCCAGAACCCGGTCAGCACCAGCGGCCCGATCAGCAGGACCGCCGCGAGCACGTGGAGCATGACGACGAACCGCTGCATGCGGCCACGGTACGGCCGGACGCCGCCCGCGCCGGTCACCCGCCGCGGGTAGAGAGCTGCGCCGGCGTGGTGCCGGACCGGGCCCGTGTCACGCAACTGCCGGCGTCCCCGGGTTGAGGACGCCGGCAGCGGGAGCGGGAACCGGTCAGGAGGCGAAGGCCTCGAACTCGTAGATCCGTGCCGCGGTGTCGGTGTTGTTGGTCGGTGTGATGATGTTGATCCGCAGGTACCGGGTGTTCACCGGTCCGAACGTGTTGGTGGTGACGTCGGTGGTGTTGCCGCGTACCTGTGCGGCGGTGGTCCAGGTGGTGCCGTCGGTGCTGGTCTGCAGGTCGAAGTCGCGGGTGTTGAAGGCGGTGTTCTCGCCGCCGGCGCCGGCGTGGCGGACGACGATCCGGCCGACGGACTGGGCCGAGCCGAGGTCGACGCGCAACCACTTCGTGCCGCCGAGGGAGCACCACTTGTCGGCGTTGCCGCCGTTGACGGTGCCGTTGACCGCCTTGGCCGGCCCTTCCGTCGACGCGCACTGGCTGTCGGCCGTCGCGGCCTTGTTCAGCGCCAGGTTCGTCGCCGGCGGCGGGGTCGTCCCGCCGCTGAGCGCGAAGTCGTCGACGTCGAACAGGCCGCCCGCGCCGGTGCCGTTGAACACCAGGAACAGCGCGCCCGAGCCGGCGGCGAGCGACGTGGTGACGTCGACGAAGTTGCCGTACCCGCCGGTGTTGGTGACGGCGACGGTACCGAGCACCGGTCCGGTCTGGGACCCGGCGCGCACCTGGATGGTGCCGCCGGTGCCGCCGGACGCGACGCGGGCGGTGAAGCCGGTCTTGCCGGAGACGTTGACGCCCGAGTAGCCGACCCAGTCGCCGTTGTCGATGTAGCCGACGCGGTTGCCGCCGTGCGCGGTCCCGTCCGCGACGACCTGGACCCCGGACTGCGAGGTGAACGACTCCGCCTCGATCCGGCCGGTGGGCGGCTGCGTCGTGCCCGGCGAGCAGTCCGCGGCCACCTTGCCGCCGGCGTAGCGGATCGCGCCGAGCAGGTGCGTGCGGAACGCCGTGTCGGCGTACGACTCCTGGGTGTGGCCGCCGCCGGTGTAGAACGAGCGCCCGCTCTGGACCGTCTTGCACCAGACGAACGGGTGGTCGGCACCCATGCCGCCGCCGCTGTACGTCGACTCGTCCAGCGTCGCCAGGACGTGGGCCGTGGACCGGGGGTTGGTGCGGTAGTTGTAGAGCTCGTCGGTGCGCACCCAGGTGGCGCCGAGGTGCGCCGTCGCCGGGTGGCTGCGGTCCTCGACCTTCATCGTCGCCTGCTGGATCGCCGGGTGGGAGGCGAACCAGGCGCCGACGAGCTCGCCGTAGAACGGCCAGTCGTACTCGGTGTCGGCGGCGGCGTGGACGCCCACGTAGCCGCCACCGCCGCGGATGTACGACTCGAACGCCGTCTGCTGGGTGGCGTTGAGCACGTCGCCGGTCGTGCTGAGGAACACGACCGCCTCGTACTGCGCCAGGTTCGCGGTCGTGAACGCGTTCGCGTCCTCGGTGGCGGTCACCGTGAACCCGTTGGCGGCGCCGAGCTGCTGGATCGCCTGGATGCCGGCCGGGATGGAGTCGTGGCGGAAACCCGCCGTCTTGGAGAACACGAGGACGTCGAACGCGGTGTCGGCGGAGGCCGCCGGGACGTGCGCGCCGACGAGCAGCGCCGCGGTCACCGCCGCGACGGCCAGAAGCTTACGTCTCATCACCATGGTCCTTAGGAAGCGAAGGCTTCGAACTCGTAGATGCGCGCCGCGGTGTCGGTGTTGTTGGTCGGGGTGATGATGTTGATCCGCAGGTATCGGGTGTTCACCGGTCCGAACGTGTTGGTGGTGACGTTGGCGGTGTTGCCGCGTACCTGTGCGGCGGTGGTCCAGGTGGTGCCGTCGGTGCTGGTCTGCAGGTCGAAGTCGCGGGTGTTGAAGGCGGTGTTCTCGCCGCCGGCCCCGGCGTGGCGGACGACGATCCGGCCGACGGACTGGGCCGAGCCGAGGTCGACGCGCAACCACTTCGTGCCGCCGAGGGAGCACCACTTGTCGGTGTTGCCGCCGTTGACGGTGCCGTTGACCGCCTTGGCCGGCCCTTCCGTCGACGCGCACTGGCTGTCGGCGGTGGCCGTCTTGTTCAACGCCAGGTTCGTCGCCGGGGGTGGCGTGGTGCCGCCGGTGAGGGCGAAGTCGTCGAGGTCGAACAGGCCGCCGGTGCCGGTGCCGACGAACACCAGGAACAGCGCGCCGGAGCCGGCGGTGATGGTGGTGCTGACGTCGACGAACGTGCCGTAGCCGCCGGTGTTCGGGACACTCACCGAGCCGAGCAGCGGGCCCGTCTGCGAGCCCGACCGGATCTGGATGGTGCCGCCGGTGCCGCCGGACGCGACGCGGGCGGTGAAGCCGGTCTTGCCCGAGACGTTGACGCCCGAGTAGCCGACCCAGTCGCCGCCGTCGATGTAGCCGACGCGGTTGCCGCCGTGCGCGGTCCCGTCCGCGACGACCTGGACCCCGGACTGCGAGGTGAACGACTCCGCCTCGATCCGGCCGGTGGGCGGCGGCGTGGTCCCGGTGTTCAGGGTGAACGAGTCGAGGTCGAAGAGCGCGCCGGCGCCGCCGGTGAAGACCAGGTACAGCGTGCCGGCCGTGGACGGCGCGTTGGCGATGGTCCCGGTGACGTTCGTGAACGTGTCCCAGCTGCCGGTGACCGGGACGGTCGCGGAGCCGAGCAGCGTGCCCGTCGGGGATCCGGCGCGCAGCGAGATCGTGCCGCCGGTACCGGCGGACGAGGCGCGGGCGCTGAACGAGGTGGCGTTGTTCAGCAGGTACGGGTTGAACGAGATCCAGTCGCCGTTCTGGATCTCCCCGACGGTCCGGCCGCCCTCGGCGGAGGCCTTGTCGAAGACCTGGACGCCCTGCATCGCGCCGAAGTGCTCGGCCTGCCGCAGCCGGGGCTGCAGGATGTGCTGCTTGTGCGCGACGAGGCCGCCGTTGTCGGTGTACTCGGCGTCGAACACCGCGAAGACGTTCGCCGCGGCGTCGTGCTCACCGTCGGCCGGCACCGTCATCGTGCCGGAGCAGCCGGTCTTCTGGCTGATCTGGTGGCCGTGGGTGTCGTGGCCGAGGATGTAGGTCAGCTTGACCCGGTTGCAGTCGATCGTGCCGTCCTCGGGATCGGTGACACTGATCTGGTACGGGACGGTGTCGCCGAACGAGAACAGCGAGCCGTTGGCGGGCGTCGTGATGGTCACCGTGGGCATGGTGTTGCCGACGCTGATCGTCACGCTGGCGCTGCCGGTGGCGTTCTGCGGGTCGCGGACCGTCAGCGTCGCCGTGTAGGTGCCGGCGTTGGTGTACGTGTGCGACGGGTTGGCGGCGGTGGACGTACCACCGTCACCGAACGCCCACGAGTAGGACAGCGCCTGTCCCTCCGGGTCGCTGCTGCCCGCCGACGAGAACTGCACGGCCAGCGGGGCCGGTCCGGACACCGGGTTGGCGCCCGCGACGGCGACCGGGGCGCGGTTGCCGCCGCCGATGTATTCGATGCGGTACAGCGCGGAGTTCGCGTCGCCGTTGCCGAACCCGGCGCCGTAGTCGAGCACGTAGAGTGCGCCGTCCGGGCCGAACGCCTGGTCCATGACCTGCATGCCGGACCACGGGAAGGCCTCGATCGTGCCGGGGGAGCCGTCGCCGTTGACCGTGACCGCCTTGATCCAGCGGCGGCCGAACTCACCGGCGAAGAACTTGCCGTCCAGCGACTGGGGGAACTTGACCGCCGACGAGTTGGCCGCGTCGTAGCGGTAGACCGGGCCGGCCATCGGCGACTCGGACCCGCTGCCGAACTCGGGCGGGCTGCCGGCGTCACCGGCGTACCGGATCCAGGACGGCCGCGCCGGCGGCAGCGTCTGCTGGCCGGTGTTGCGGAACGAGTTGTTCGTCGGGCCGCCGGTGCAGTTGTACTTCGGGCCGGTGCTGTTGGTCGCGAAGTTCCACTCGTTGTACGTCTCGGTCGTGGTGTTCGTGCCGGTGCAGTACGGCCAGCCGTAGTTGCCGGGGCTGGTGACGCGGTCGAACTCGACCTGGCCGGACGGGCCGCGGTTCGGGTCGGTGACACCCGCGTCGGGGCCGTAGTCGCCGATGTAGATCGCGCCGGTCGGCTTGTCCACACTCATCCGGAACGGGTTGCGGAAGCCCATCGCGTAGATCTCCGGCCGCGTGTTCGGCGTGCCGGGCGCGAAGAGGTTGCCGGACGGGACCGTGTACGAGCCGTCGGCGTTGACCTTGATCCGCAGGATCTTGCCGCGCAGGTCGTTGGTGTTGCCGGCGCTGCGCTGCGCGTCGTAGGCCGGGTTGCGGTCGGTCCGCTCGTCGATCGGGGAGTAGCCGGCCGAGTCGAACGGGTTCGAGTCGTCGCCGGTCGACAGGTACAGGTTGCCGGCCGCGTCGAAGTCGATGTCGCCGCCGACGTGGCAGCACATGCCGCGGTCGGTGCCGACCTCCAGCACGACCTTCTCGCCGCTCAGCGTCCAGTTGGTGCCGAGTGTGAACCGGGACAGGCGGTTGACGCCCTTCCACACGTTCCAGTCGCCGCCGGACGCGGGGGCGTCGCCGCCGGGCGTGTTCAGCGGCGGCGCGTAGTAGAGGTAGATGTACCGGTTGGTGGCGAATCCGGGGTCGATCGCGACGCCCTGCAGGCCCTCCTCGTCATGCGTGTAGACGGGGATGTTGGCCACGACGCTGGTGGTGCCGGCGGCGTCGGTGCGGCGCAGGGTGCCGTTGCGGGCGGTGTGCAGCACCGAGCGGTCGGGCAGCACGGCGAGCGACATGGGTTCGCCCAGCTCGTTGAGGCCCTTGGCGAGCTCGACCTGCTGGTAGTCGGAGGCGGGGATGGCGGCCTGTGCCGGGCTCGAGGTGGCGGTGAGCGTGACGGCGGTGGCGCCGACGAGCAGGACGGTGGCGGCCGCCCTGCGGGCACGGTTCGGCGGTGACATCGGTGGGGTCCTTCCCGGACTCGATGCGGTGGGGTGTGGTGCCGGTGTCTGTCCGGGCCGCCGAAGCCCCAGGCATCCACCTGTTGCGATGTTTCGTGGCGATGACGGTACTTACTCGGGTTTGTAAATGCAAGAACCGAACCTGCTGTGCAAAAAGCCGCACAGGATAGTCGCTGGCCGATGCGGTCAGGCCACGGCCACCGGGTGCGCCGCCAGGTCGGTGCGGATCATGCTGTAGACTGCCGTGTCCGCCCGATCGCCGGTGCGGGTCAACGCGGCACTGCGCAGCACGCCCTCGAACCGGAAGCCCGCCGACGCCGCCACGTGGCGGGACGCGGTGTTGGACGTGTCGGCCAGCAGGGCGATCCGCTCGAAGTGCTGGGTCGTCAGGGCCCACCGGGCCACCGCGCCCGCCGACTCCGCCGCGAATCCGTGACCCCGCGCCCACGGCGCCGTCCAGTAGTGGATCTCCGCCGTCCGCGTCACCCAGTCGGCGCCGAAGAGGGAGACATGGGCCACCAGGCGGCCGCCCGCGCGCGGGACGACCGCGAAGCCGATGCCCTTGCCGTCCAGCCGGCGCTGCTCGATGCCCGTCGTGCACCACGCGGCGGCCGCCTCCAGGTCCGCCCCGGCATACGGGTAGCCCATCGGCGCCGAGCCGATGAACCGCTGGTCCTGCCAGACGGCGTGGACGTCGGCCGCGTCGGCGGGGGTGAACGGACGCAGCACGAGCCGCTCGGTCGTCAGCACCGCGGGCGGGAACACCTCGTCATTCATGATCTGTGAACCCTAGCGCGGGCGGGTAACGTGCAGCCCGTGTCGACCCCGATCTTCGGCAGCCTGCCCACGCCGATCGAGCCCGCGCCCCGCCTGGCCGAGGCCGTCGGGCTGGAGCGGCTGTGGATCAAGCGCGACGACCTCACCGGCCTCGGCGGTGGCGGCAACAAGGTCCGCAAGCTGCAGTACTCCTGCGCGCAGGCCCTCGAGGCGGGCGCCACCCATCTCGTCACCACCGGCGCCGCCCAGAGCAACCACGCCCGCCTGACCGCCGCCGCGGCCGCCCGCCTCGGGCTCGAGGCGGTCCTCGTGCTCGGCGGCGAGGAGCCACCGGCGCCGCAGGGCAACCTGGTGCTCGACCGGCTCGCCGGTGCCCGCGTCGTCTGGTCCGGCAAGAGCACACCCCAGGAGTTGTACGGCCTGATCGCCGCCGAGGAGCGCCGTATCCGCGACGACGGGGGTGTGCCGCACGTGATCCCGTTCGGCGGCTCCAGCCCGTACAGCGCCCGGGGGTATCTCGACTGCGCCGCCGAGCTCCGCGACCAGCTGCCGGACCTCGACCGGGTCGTGGTCGCGTTCGGCTCCGGCGGGACGACGGCGGGCCTCGTCGCGGGGCTCGGCGCCGAACGGGTGATCGGCGTCGACGTCGGTGCCGTGCCGGACCCGTACCGCACGCTGCGGGAGCTGCTCGACGGCATGGGCGTCCGGACGGAGCCGCCCCACCTCGACCGCGGGCAGGTCGGGGCCGGCTACGCCCATCTGGCGCCCGGGGCCCGTGCCGCGCTGCGCCTCGCGGCGCGGACCGAGGGCCTGTTCCTCGACCCGACGTACACCGGCCGGGCGCTCGCGGGGCTGCGCGCCTGCGTCGCCGACGGCCGCATCCGCCCCGGTGACCGGACCGTGTTCCTGCACACCGGCGGCCTGCCCGGCCTCTTCGCCCACCCGGATCTGGGCGCACTGGCGTCCGGGTGAGCGGACTGCCACCTCAGCGCGGTCGGCGAGGTCCGCATGCGGTCACAGGAGTTTGTCGAGCGTCAGCGGCAGGCTCCGCACACGGCGGCCGGTGGCGTGGAAGACCGCGTTGGCGATGGCCGGCGCGACCCCGACCAGGCCGATCTCGCCGACGCCCTTGACCCCGACCGGGTTGAACCGGTCCGGCTCGCCGACGAACACGACGTCGAGGTCGGGCACGTCGGCGTTGACCGGGATCAGATAGTCGCCGAACGTGGCGTTGGCGATCCGGCCGGTCGGGTCGGTGACCGTCTCCTCCAGCAGCGCCATGCCGATGCCGCCGACCGTGCCGCCGACGATCTGGCTGCGCGCCGTCTTCCGGTTGAGGATCCGCCCGGCGTCCACCACGGACACCAGGCGGGCGACCTTGATCCGGTCGAGGTCCGGGTCGACGTGGACCTCGACGAACCGGGCGGCGAACGGCCCGGCCGGCGCGAGGCCGAGCTCCTCGGGCTTCGCCGGGACGGAGGACCCGTTCGCGGACAGTTCGGCGCGGTCGTGCCGGTCGAGGATCTCGCGGTACGACTCGCCGCGGGTCGGGTCGTCGTTGCGCTGGAGCCGGCCGTCGACGGCGGTCACGTCGGCGGCGGTCAGGCCGCGCAGCGGCGAGGCGACGTCGTCGGCGACCAGGTCCAGGAACGCCTGGATGAGGTTCCGCGAGGCGGCGTGGATCGCGCTGCCGAGCGACGCGGTCATCCCGGAGCCGCCCTGCGGCGGCGCGGACGGCAGGTCGGTGTCCCCGAGCCCCATGCGGACCTGGTCCGGCCGCAGCCCGAGCCGGTCCGCGGACAGCTGGGTCATCACCGTGTACGTGCCGGTGCCGATGTCGGTCGCGGCGCTGCGCACGAACGCGCGCCCCTCGCGGTCGATCGACGCGCGGGCGTCGCACGGTGCCTGGAACCAGAAGAAGCTCACGCCGGCCATGCCCCAGCCGACGAGCACGCCGTCGCGTCGCATCGAGCGCGGCGTCGGGTTGCGGTCCCACCAGCCGAACCGTTCGGCGCCCACCTCGTAGCACTCCCGCAGCGCCTTGCTCGACCAGGGCAGCCCCAGCTGCGGATGCTCCTCGGCGTAGTTGCGCAGCCGCAGCTCGACCGGGTCGATGCCCAGCTGGTACGCGAGTTCGTCCATGGCGCACTCGAGGGCGAAGTGGCCCTGCGCGTCGCCCGGGCCCCGCATCGAGGTCGGCACCGGGATGTTCAGCCGCCGCTGCCGGTCGATGTTGACCACGTTCGGGCAGGCGTAGCCGACGGCCGACACGGTCGTCACCGACTCGGCGATGTTGTCGTCGTCGACGGCGACCGGCTGCACGGACTCGTGCTCGATCGCCGTCAGCGTGCCGTCGTTGCGGGCGCCGATGCGGAGCCGCTGCACCGTGGCCGGACGGTGGCCGACACCGGTGAACATCTGCGGGCGGGTCAGGGTCAGCTTGACCGGCCGCCCGACCATCCGGGCCGCCATCGCGGCGAGGACGGTGTGCGGCCAGACCCGCAGGCCCGCGCCGAACCCGCCGCCGACGTACGGGGCGAGGACCCGGATCCCGGTCTCCGGGACGCAGAACGCGCCGGCGAGCGCGGCGCGCGTCGAGTCCGGCCACTGCGTCGCGTCGTGGACGGTGAGCCGGTCGCCGTCCCAGGCGGCCACGGTGCAGAACAGGCCCATCGGATTGTTCGTCTCGTCGGGGGTGACGTACTCGCCGTCGAAGATCACGTCGGCGGCGGCGAACCCGCCCATGACGTCACCCCGGTGCCGGTTGCTGCCGAACGGGTCGTCGACGGTGATCGCCCGCGGGTCGTCCAGCGACAGCACCGCGTCCGTCGGCTCGTACGCCACGTCGACCAGCCGGGCGGCCGCGGTGGCCTCCTCGACGGTGTCGGCGACGACCACCCCGACGTACTGGCCGTGGTGGACGATCGTGTGCCGCTGCAGCGGCGGTGGCGGCTGGCGCCAGATCGGCGTGTCCGGCGCCCGCTCGATCCGCGGCGCGTTGTCCGGTGTGATGACGGCGAGGACCCCCGGCGCGGCCTCGGCCCGTGACGTGTTGATGCCGACGACCCGCCCGGCCGCGATGCTGCTGCGGACCAGCGCCGCGTGCACCATGCCCGGGTACGAGACGTCGGACGGGTAGGGCGCGCTGCCGGCGGCCTTCTGCGGACCGTCGACGCGGTCTGTGCCGGCCCCGAGCACCCGGGGCCGTTCGACGGTCGTCACCAGCCTGCTCCCGTCGTCACGCGCAGCGCCCGGACCAGCGTGCGCTTGGCCAGCTCCACCTTGAACTCGGTGCCGGGCACCGTGAACGGGTGCTGCACCGCCGCCTCGGCCGCGGCCCGGAACGACGCCTCGCCGACCGGCGCGTCCCGCAGCGTCTCCTCGGCGTCCCAGGCCCGCCAGGGCACGGTGCCGACGCCGCCGAGCGCGATGCGGGCCGACCGGACGACGCCGTCCTCCACGACCGTGACCACGGCCGCCGAGGTCAGCGCGAACTCGTACGAGGCGCGGTCGCGGACCTTCAGGTAGGTCGTGCGCGCCTGCGGCGGCGGCAGCGGGATCTCGACCTCGGTGACGAGCTCACCGTGGCGCAGCACCGTCTCCCGGTCCGGGGTGGTGCCCGCCTGGTGGTAGAACTCGGTCAGCGGCACCTTGCGCGGTCCCTGGCCGGACCGCAGGTGCACGATCGAGCCGAGGGCCGTCAGCGCGACCGCCAGGTCCGAGGCGTGCAGCGCGATGCACGCCGGTGACGCGCCGAGGATCGCGTGCATGCGGGCGACACCCTCGACGGCCGCGCAGCCGCTGCCCGGGTCGCGCTTGTTGCACGCCGCCACGGCGGGATCCCGGAAGTACCGGCACCGCGTGCGCTGCAGCAGGTTGCCGCCGATCGTCGCCATGTTGCGCAGCTGTACGGACGCGCCCTGCAGCAGCGACGAGCGGACCATCGGCAGCAGGCGGGCCACGGCGGGATCGGTGGCGGTCTCCTCCATGGTCGTGGTGGCGCCGATCCGGACCGTGTCGCCGGCGGCCACGACCCCCTTGAGCGGCAGGCGGCTGATGTCCACGAGCCGCCGCGGCGCGACGACGCCGTCCTTGAGGACGAGGTCGACCTCCGTGGTGCCGCCGGCGAGGTACGCGGCCTCCGGGTCGGCGCTGACGGTGGCGATCGCGGTGTCCGCGTCGTCGGCACGGGTGTAGGTGATGGTCATCGCCCGGCGACCTCACGGATCGCGGCGACGATATTCGGGTACGCGCCGCAGCGGCACAGGTTGCCGCTCATGAACTCGCGGATGTCGTCGTCGCTGCCGGCCCGTCCCTCGTCGAGCAGCGCGATCGCCGACAGCACCTGCCCCGGTGTGCAGTACCCGCACTGGAAGGCGTCGTGCCGGATGAACGCCTCCTGCACCGGGTGGCCGCCGCCGAGCCCCTCGACGGTCAGCACCTCGCGGCCGTCGACCTGCGCGGCGAGGGTGAGGCAGGACAGCACGCGCCGCCCGTCCACGTGCACCGTGCACGCCCCGCAGGCGCCCTGGTCGCAGCCCTTTTTCGTCCCGGTCAGCCCGAGCCGGTCGCGCAGCGCGTCGAGGAGTGTCACCCCCGCGTCGACCCGCAGCTGTTCGGTCCGGCCGTTGACGGTCGTGGTCAGCGTGATCTCGTTCATGATGGAGCGTGCGCTACCCTACCGAACCGGCCCTAAACGGTCACCCCGAACCCGCGGCGGGCCAGCCGCAGCATCACCGGGCCGGGTGCGGTCAGCTCGACGAGCTTGGCGGTGCAGGCGTCCTCCAGCCGTCGTAGCACCGCCGCGTATGCCTGTGGCCCCTCCCGGCGGGCCCGGTCGAGCACCGTCGCGTTGCGCCACACCTTCGCCCGGGACTCGCGCAGCACCCGGCGGGTCGCGGCCCGGTTCGCCGGTCCCATGAGCCGGTCGATCGGCCCCACCCGGGACACCGCCCGCATCCGGGAGTCCTCGGCGCCGACCCGGGCGAGCAGCACCGTGTCGACGTGCGTGTGGTCGGCCTCGCGCGCCCGCAGCACCGCCGGGTCGTCGAACCCCGCCGGGTCGATCACCGTGACGAGCGACTGCGGCAGGTCGTAGTTGATGTGGGCGTTCATGCCGAGCAGCACGTGCCGCAGCGGCGGCAGCTCCGGCCGGTCCCGTGCGGTGTCGAAGGCGACCCGCCACGGACCGGGCACGGCTCCCGTGCCGCTCAGCTCGGCGTCGAGGACGTCGAGGTACAGTTCGGCGAACACGACGTCCCACCGGGACAGCCACTCCGCGTCGCGGAACCCGCCCCGGTCGATCTCCTCGGCGACGGCGCGGGTGGTCCGCAGATACGTCTGGTGGAAGAATCGGCGTGCGTCGCCGGCGTCGAGCCGCTCCAGCCCGGCCTCCATGCGCCGGACGATCCCCGCGATGGCCGCGTCCACCCGGCCGATGCTAATCCTCTTTCATCCTCCGTAGGGGTGGTGTTTCGTCATGCGCAGATTTGTGCTCACGGGTGCGCCCGGGGCCGGCAAGACCACGATCGTGGCCGCGCTGCGGGCCCGCGGCGTGTGCACCGTGGCCGAGGCGGCGACCGACGTGATCGCGCGGCGGCAGGCCGCCGGGGTCGCCGAGCCGTGGACCGAGGCCGGTTTCCTCGACCGGATCGCCGCGCTCCAGCGCCGCCGGCAGCTCACCGCCGTCGCGCCCGTGCAGGTCTTCGACCGTTCGCCGGTCTGCACGCTCGCCCTGGCCGTCTACAGTGGACAACAGCCGACCGCCCGGCTGCACGCCGAGCTCGAGCGGACCGCCGGCCTCTACGACCGGCGGGTGCTCCTCGTCCGCCCGCTCGGTTTTGTCACCCCGACCCCGGCCCGCCGCATCTCCTACACCGAGTCGCTGCGCTTCGAGCGCATCCACGAGGAGGTGTACCGCGAGCAGGGCTACGAGCTGGTCGAGGTCCCACCCGCGCCGGTCGACGAGCGCGTCGCCCTCGTCGCCGGGCACCTGGCCGCCTGGACGTCGACCCGGGTCGTGTAGTCCGCGCTTGCACCCTCCCTTCAGGATGCATCCATGACGTTCGCCACCTTTCATAGACGCTCGTAAGCGCGCATACTCTGGCATACGCTCCTCGTGGAAGCGCCGGATGCTCGCGGCGATCGCCGCCACGGTCGTCGCGCCGGCCGGCTCGTCCTCGGCGGCGCATCCGCCCGTGCCGTCACGTCCGGCAACCCGGTCGCGGTGTGCGACTGGCCCGTCGGCCACGCCGCGACCAGGGCTCACCGCTCATGCGGGGCCAGCCCTACAACGGCACGGCGGCCCGGAAGGTCAGGCTCACAGGTCGAGCTTGAAGCCGACGTGGCTGGCCTTGAAGCCCAGGCGTTCGTAGAACCGGTGGGCGTCCGCGCGGCTCGCGTCCGACGTCAGCTGTACCAGGTGTGCGCCGCGGCGGCGGGACTCCGCGACCGCCCACTCGATCAGGTCCGAGCCCAGGCCGGAACCGCGGGCCGCGGCGGACACCCGCACCGCCTCGATCTGGGCCCGTGTCGCGCCCTGCCTCGCCAGGCCGGGGATGAACGTCAGCTGCAGGGTGCCGATCACCTCGCCGGCCCGGTCGGCGACCACCAGCAGCTGCGCCGGATCGGCGTCCAGGGCGTCGAACGCCGACTCGTACGGACCCGGGTCGTCGAGCCGTTCACGCCGTGCGCCCAGCGGGTCGTCGGCCAGCATCACCACGATCGCCGGGACGTCCTCCCGGCGGGCCCGCCTGATCTCCACCATCGCCGACGATCGTAACCGGCGCCCGAAGGCCCGGGATCAGGGCCAGCGACACCAGGATCGAAGCCACCGCCAGCACGGCCATCGCCCGGCCGGGCGCCAGGAACTGCGCGACGGTGCCGGCGAGGGTCGCGCACACCGCCTGCATCGTCAGCATGCCCGAGGTGTGCAGGCCGAGCGCCTGGCCGCGCAGGTCGTCGGGGGTCAGCGCGACGAGCCGGTCCTGGAGCAGCAGGCTGCCGCAGTAGCCGACCGACGCCACCACCACGAGCCCGACCGCCACCGGTACGGCCGGTTCGAGGACGAACAGCAGGTACGGCGCGGCGAGCAGCACCTGCACCGGCGTGGTCAGCGGGCGCCGCCAGCGCGCCGGCAGGAACCGTCCGCCGAGCGTGTCACCGGCCAGCATGCCCAGCGCCGCGGCGACGAACAGGACGCTCGCCGACGCGGGGGAGTACGGGATGAACAGCGCCTCGCAGCCCACGATCAGCCCGTTGGGCAGCCACAGCCCGATGAACACGGCCCGGCGGGCCGGCGACGACCACAGCCGCCGGTTGCCCCGCCACGTCTCGCGGACCGAGGGCCGGACGGCGGCGCGCGGCGGGCGCGCGGTCAGGCCGAACCGGGCGACGAGGGCCGCGACCAGGCTCAGGCCGGCACCGGCGAGCAGCGTGCCCCGGGCCGTGATCGCGGCGATGAGGACGCCGCCGATGGCGAAGCCGCAGATCTGCATCGCACCGACGGACATGTTCAGCAGCGACCGGCCGAGCAGATAGCCGCCGGTGGGCACGATCTCGGCGAGCAGCCCGTACCGCACGCCGCCGCCGACCGAGCCGACCAGGCCCTGGGCGAGCACGACCGCGAACACCGCCGCCACCGGCAGGCCCGGCAGCGCCAGGCACGCCGTGGTCAGGCCGGTGAACAGCGCCAGACCGGCGAGCGCGCTGCGGGGCCGCAGCCGGTCCGCCGCGGACAACACGGTGGCGGCGCCGACGACCTGTGCGAACGACGCGCCGAACAGGCTCAGCGCCGACAGCAGCGGGGAGCCGGTGGCGGCGTAGACCAGGGTGCCGAGCGCGATACCGCTGACCGTCGTCGCCGCCATCTGCGCCGAGACGGTCGCGAACAGGGCGGAGAACTCCGGCAGGGCGAACAGTTCCCGGTACGTGCGCATGATCGGCAGTCTGTGGGCGGCCCGGGCACCGCCAGTACACTTTCGTGCTGGAACGAAACATCGGGGGCGGGTCGACGGTGGGGCTGTGGCGGATCAGCACCGACGCCCTGGCCGGCAGCCGGTTCGTCGTCTCGCCGATGGCCGAGACGGTCGCCGGTCTGGCGGCCTTCGGCGGGCAGCACCCGACCTCGGCGAGCCAGCGCGAATGGCTGGCCACGCACCTGCCGCCGTTCCGGGACCGCTGGGGTGCCGACCCGTTCGCCCTGCCGTTCCTGCACACCGCGATCCGGCCGCGCTGGATCGCCGACTTCCTGGTCAAGCCGCCGCGGACGGCCGCACCGACGTTCGCTGAGGAGCTGCGTGCCCTCGCGGACACCGCCGACGCCGAGGCCCGCGCGCAGATCGCCGAGGACCTCGACCGGCCGATGCCGCCGGTGCTCCTCGAGCCCGGGCTCGTCGGCCGAGCCGTCGAGCTCGTCGACTGGGTCTGGCGGCACACCGTCGAGCCCGACTGGCCCCGGCGCCGCCGCGTGTTCGAGGCCGACATCGTGGCCCGCACCGAGCGGCTCAGCGGCGGCGGCTGGGCGGCGGTCCTCGACGGCATGCGGCCCGGCATGCGCTGGCTCGGCGACGGCCGGCTGCAGATCAACACGTACGACTACCCGCCGCGCGACATCACCGGCAGCCGCCTGCTGTTCCTGCCGACCACCGGGCCGCGCGGCTGGGTCGCGTGGGAGGAACCGGGGGACGTGCACGCCATCGTCTACCCGTGCACCGGGTGGCTCGCCGACCCCGGTGCCCGCCGTCCGCCCGCCGCGCTGGCGCGGCTCATCGGTCCGGTGCGGGCCGAGGTCCTCACCCTCCTCGCCGCGCCGAAAAGCACCACGCAGCTCGTCGCGCTCACCGGTCACGGCCTGGGCTCGGTCGGCGGGCACCTGCGGGTGCTGCTCGACGCGGGACTGGTCCGGCGGCGCCGGTCCGGCCGCTCGGTGCTGTACTACCGGACGCCGCTGGGCGAGGCGCTGGCCGCGCCGCGGTAGGCCGGGACGGGTCCGCGTGATCTGTCGCTGTTCACCTTGGGCTGGCAAGGTGAGCGCATGGCGCACCGGACCGATCTCGGCGCCGGCATCTCGCCACCGGGCCGGACCTCCCGCCGCGTTACGCCCAGGCGCCGTCGGCCTGGCGGTGGACGCGCATCAGCAGCGCGCCGTCGACCGGATCGGCGGAGACCTCCCAGCGCCGCCACCACTCCTCGTCGGGCAGCTCGCCGACCGCGCGGACGAAGTCGTGCAGCAGGTCCACGGCCGGCGGCGACGCCACCAGGCCCGACGCCTCGACGATCCGCTCCAGCTCCTGCCGGCGCGCCCGCATCACCGTGCCGACCAGATCCCGGCCGGCCGGGGTGAGCGCCAGCCAGATCGAGCGGCGGTCGTGGTCGCGGTGGAACCGGTGGACGAGCGACTTGCGGACGAGCCGGTCGCACATCCGCGTCAGGGTCGACGGCGCCACCTGCAGCTCGCGGGCCATGGCCGCGCTGCGCCGCGGTCCGTGGCCCGCGAGCAGGACCAGGGCACGATACTGCGATAGCGTCACGTCGGCGTCGAGCGCGGCGAGACTGCGCGCGACGAGGGCCACCATCGCCCGGCTGGCCGCGAGGAGCGCCCGCACCACATGGTCATCGGGGGGCCCGGTGTTTGCCACGGCGCAATCGTTGCACGACCGGGCGGCGGGCGCGGTCCCGACGGGGCATTATGGTACTCCGCAAATCTTGCACAGCAGCAACGAAACACCGACGGGAGGACCGGATGCCCGGCGCGGACAAACCGCTCGAGCTGGCGCACATCCTGCTGGTCGAGGACGACGCCGGTGACGTCGCCTTCACCCTCGACGAGTTCCGCGCGCACCGCCTCCGCAACCCGGTGACCGTCATCGGTGACGGCCTGGAGGCGATCGACTTCCTCGAGCGGCGCGGCGCCCACCCGGACGCGCCGACGCCCGACATCCTGCTGCTCGACCTCAACCTGCCCGGCGTCGACGGCCGGGTCGTGCTCGACCGGGTGCTCGGCAACCCGCGCCTGGTCGACCTCACGGTCGTGGTGCTGACCGGCTCGCCGCTGGAGGAGCAGCTGCTGCGCGACTTCGGGGTGCCCTCCGAGTTCTACTTCCGCAAGCCCGTCGACTTCGCTCAGATCGCGGCGCTGATCCGGGGCATCGACCAGTTCAGCATCGTGGTGGACCGGCAGTCCCCGGCTACCTGACCGCCATGAGCGTCACGTAGTCGGCGGAGGTCAGCGGATCGGAGGTCAGCGAGCCGTCGGCCCGGGGCACCTCCAGCGGCTGCCCGTCCTGCACGAACCGGACCCGGTCGACGTCGTCGCGGGCGGCCAGGGTGCACACGACCTGCCCGTACGCGAGGACCTCGTCGTTGCGGATGGTCGTGCCGCCGACGGTGACGACCGCGGTGCCGGACTCCAGCTGGGCGCCCAGGATGAAGTCGGTCCCGGCCAGCGCGCTGCCGTAGCCGCCGTCCTGCTCCCGCTCGGTCGGGCCGGCCAGCAGGTCGGCCAGCTGCCGCTCCAGGGTGGGCGGCCGGTCCACGCGTCGCTCGACGCCGACGAGCTGGTTGCCCCGCACGAGGTACAGCTTCTCGACCGCCGCGCCCGGCGGCAGGCTCGTGTCCGCGGTCGGCGTGTCCGGGTTCGCGACGTGGACCGACGGCTCCAGCGGGCGGGGCCCGCTCTCGGTGGGCACGCCGCAGCCGGAGAGCAGCATGCCGGTCAGCAGCATGCCGGCCACGGTCGCCGCGAGCGCGCGTCTCACCGCACGCCCGGCAGCTCGACCCGGAACCGTGCGCCGCCGCCCGGGCGGTCGAGCGCGGTCACCCGCCCGCCGTGGACGCCGACGTGCTGCGCGACGAGCGACAGCCCGAGGCCGGTCCCGTCGTCGCCGCCGCGGGCGCCGGCGGAGCGGCCCCGCACGAAGCGGTCGAAGATGACGGTCCGGTCGGCGGGGTTCACCCCGGGTCCCTCGTCGTCGACCTCGATCACCCCGGTGCCCTCCTCGGCCACGATCCGCACCGCCGTCGGCCCGCCGCCGTGCGTGACCGCATTGTCCAGAAGATTGACCAGCACCTGTTCTATCCTGCGCCGGTCGACCGCCCACCGCTGCCCCTCGCCGCACTGCACGATCTCCGGCGGCAGCCCGCGCAGCTCCACCACCCGGTGGGCCAGGTCGGCCATGTCGACCGGGGCGCGGGTGACCGGCAGGTCGCCGCGGGAGAGCTCCAGCAGGTCGTCGACGAGGGACTGAAACCGGCCGATCTCGTCCACGACCAGGCCCGCCGCCGTCGCGGTGCGCTCGTCGAGCTGGTCGCGGCGGCGGTGCAGGACGCTCGCCGACGCGGCCAGGGTCTGCAGCGGCGAGCGCAGCTCGTGGCTCACGTCGGCGGCGAAACGGCGGTCCCGCTCGATGCGCCGGGACAGCTGCTCGACCATCGCGTTGAACGACGTGGTGAGCCGCTGCAGGTCGGGGTCGGTCGCCGGGTCGAGCCGGGCGGCGAGGTCGCCGGCGGTGATGCCCTCGGCGGCGTCGGCGACCGAGCGGAGGGGGCGCAGCACGTATCGCGTCGCATACCAGCCCAGGCCCGCGCCCGCGGCGGCGACGACCGCTGCCACCAGGGTCAGCACCCAGCCGAGGACCCGCAGCGTCTGGTCCAGCTCACGCAGGTAGTCGATCTCGTACAGGGCGGTCGTCGGCGACAGCGAGATGCCCACGACGACGGCCGGCTCGCCGTCGATGCGGACCAGCTGGATGCCCTGGCCGCCGCTCTCCACCATGCGCTGCAGGCCGTCGGGGACGGCGTCGACGGCGCGGGGGTCGGCGCCGCGCGCGTACCAGTTGCCGTCGCGGTGCAGCAGCGCGCGCCGGTTGCCGCCGGTGTCGAGCGAGCGCAGGATCGCGACGATGTCGGGGCGGTCGACGGTCAGCCCGGCGGAGATGACCCGCGCGTCGAACGTGGCGGCACGGATGGTGGACCGCTGCCGCCCGTCGAGCAGCGAGCTGCGGGTCACCTGGTAGGAGATCAGTGCCATCGAGGCGGACAGCGCGAGCGCCCCGGCGGCGAAGCCGGCGATCACCCGGGTGCGGAGGCCGGCGAGCTTCATCGCTGGAGTTTGTATCCCATGCCGCGCACCGTCACGAGATACCGCGGCGACCGCGAGTCGGCCTCGATCTTCTGCCGCAACCGTCCGACGTGGACGTCGACGAGCCGCTCGTCGCCGATCTCGTACTCCCACACGCGCTGCAGCAGCTGCTGCCGGCTCAGCACCAGCCCGGGATGCTCCGCCAGCTCGCACAGCAGGCGGAACTCGGTGCGGGTCAGCGCGACCGGCGCGCCGTGCAGCCGCACCTCGCCGGCCTCCGGCAGGATCTCCAGGTCGCCGAAGACCAATGTGGACACCGGTGACAGCAGCGTGCGCCCGCGCCGCCGCAGCGCCCGCAACCGCGCCGAGAGCTCCTTCACCGCGACGGGTTTGACGAGGTAGTCGTCGGCGCCGGCCTCGAGCGCCGCGACGATGTCGTGGGTGTCGTCACGGGCCGAGACGACGACGATCGGCACGTCGTCCTCGCGGCGCAGCTGCCGGATGCACTCGAACCCGTCGACGCCGGGCAGCATCAGGTCGACCAGCACCGTGTCGGCGGGCTCCTCGCGCTGCGCGAAGAGGCCCTCCTCGGCGCTCGCGGCGCCGCGCACGGTGTAGCCCTCGTCCTCCAGCGCCAGGACCAGCGACAGGCGGATCCGGTCGTCGTCCTCGATCACGAGTACCCCGGTCATATCCGCATCATGCCGTCCCACCCGCTTGATCGACCAATCCAAAAGTCTTGTCATGAAACCGTCATACTTCCGGGAAAGTTCCGCCACATCCACGGCAAACGCTGTAGGACATGCGCAGCGACACGGTGCGACCGGCGGCGCCGACGGTCGAGATCATCGTCACCGAGGAGCTTGACGCGGCATCGGTGCCCCGGGTTGCCGCGCTGCTGCAGGACGCGATGGCCATGCATCCGGGTCGGCTGCTGGTGGATCTGGCACAGTGTCCGTTCGTCGATGCGTCCGCGATCGGGATGCTTCTCGACGTGCACCGGCAGATGTGGTCCGAGGGTAGCCGGCTGACGCTGCGCGACCCCTCACCGCGGGTGCGCCGGACGCTGCACCTGGCGCGCGTCGACCACGTGCTGCATGTGGAGTGAGCGACGACGGGGGGACCGTTCATGACAGCATCGACAACCATCGACGGCACTGACTTCGGCCTGGCCTGTGACACCTGCGGGCAGACGGTCACCGGGCTGGGTGCGACCATGCACAACTGGGACCTGGTCTGGAGCCTCTTCAGCCGGCACGGCTGGACCGGCACCCGGCTCGCGACCGGCCCGCACAGCTGCGCCCGCTGTTCGCGGGTGCCCCTCGCCGCGGTCGCGGTCCCGGCGCCGCGTGGCGGCGAGTCGCTCGACGACGCCGGCGACGAGGCGATCGACGACGCGCGGGTCCGCCTCCGGGTCACGCGCGGCGTGCCCGTCGTCGAGCTCTCCGGCGACGTGGACGCGACCGCGGCGGGCGCGCTCCATGAGGCGCTCGTCACCGCCGGGCGCCGGCCGCCGCACGTGGTGATCGACCTCGCCCAGGCCAAGACGCTGGACTCCGTGGCGCTCGCCGAGCTGGTCACCGCCCGGCACCGCGCCGCACAGGCCGGCGGCCACGCCTGCCTCGCCGGCCTGCCCGGCCGCGTGAGCCGGATGCTGCACACGCTGTGCCTGCAGCACCTCTTCGTGGAGCTGCCCGACCGCGAGTCCGCCCTGGCCTGGCTGCGCGGCGACCCGCTGCCCCACCGGCCCGCGGCCGGCGCGACGCGGTAACGCCGCCGCTCTCCTTCGTTCAGCACCCCGTCGATCCTGTGTGACGGGCATTACACGACATGAAAAACCGGGGGCGGGGCTCGCGTCGTCTTGCTCGGTGTGGGACGAAGGGCCGGCCGCGGAGGTACTGCAGGACATGTACCTGGCGGTGTGACGCTCGGCCGGCAGCCAGGCGCACGCCTCGGCCGACGGCAGCGCGCTGGTCTGGTCGACGCGTTCCGCCGCCGGGCCAGGACCGGGCACCGGTCCGGCACACTCGTCTTCGACGGTCCCTCGATCGGGCCGGCGGGCCGCGCCGACTTCGACGGCGGCTACTTCCGGCCGCACCTGCTCGAGGCGGCACCTGCTCCTCACGGCGCCGTTGCTGCTGACGCGCGTTTCGCACCGCTCGCGGTCGTGCTGCGCAACACGGCGGGCCTGCCGGGCCTCGCCGCCCTGGGTGCCGCGCTGCTCGGCGCGTCCCGCTGACCTGGACCCTCATCACGGTCCCGTGGGGGAGCGGATCAGCAGCGTCGCCACGACCTCGTCGCCCCCCACGGTGCCGTACACGTGGGGGACGTCGGCCTGCCAGGAGATGTGGTCGCCCGGGCCGGCCAGTAGCGGGGCGTCCGCCGGGCCGGCCCGCAGCACGCCCTCGTAGACCGTCACGTGCTCCGTCACGCCCGGGGCGTGGGGCGGCGAGTGCTGCACCGCGCCGGGGCGGACCCGCATCCGCAGGAGCTCGAACGTCACCCCGGGCTCCTCGAATACCTCCAGCAGCGTCGCCGTCACCGCGGCGCCCCGCACGTCGGCGGCGTCCGCCGGTGGGGCGCCCGGGTCCAGGACGAGCGCTGTCAGCGGTACGCCCAAGGCTCCCGCCACCGCGTAGAGCGTCTCCAGCGTCGGGTTGCGGGTGCCCAGCTCCAGGCCGGACAGCGTCGCCTTGCCGATGCCGGCGCTGCGGGCCAGTGCCGACAGGGAGATCCCGCGCGACTCGCGCAACTGCCGCAGCCTGCTCCCGACGCTCGCCTCACGCCCTTCCACCCGGTCATCGTGACATTGCCATCAAGGGGTCGTGACGCTATGGTCCGTTCCGTAAACGGAACGACCGAGGCGGGGAGGACCAGGCATGCGGCTCCAGGCCGTCGTGGCCGGACTGGTCAGTGCGATCGTCGGCTACGCCAGCTCGTTCACCGTCGTGCTCGCTGGCCTGCGCGCCGTCGGCGCCACCCCGGCGCAGGCCGCGTCGGGACTGCTCGCCCTCTGCGTCGGCATCGCCGCCGTCGCTATCTTCCTCGGCCTGCGGTACCGCATGCCGATCAGCATCGCCTGGTCCACGCCCGGCGCCGCGCTGCTCGTCGCGACCGGCCCGGTCGCCGGCGGGTTCCCGGCGGCGGTCGGCGCGTTCATCGTCTGCGCCGCGCTCATCGTCCTCGCCGGCCTCTCGCCCTGGCTGGCCCGCGCGATCGCCGCCATCCCGCGCCCGATCGCCGGCGCGATGCTGGCGGGCGTCATCCTGAGCCTCTGCACCGCACCGGTCCGCGCCGTCGTCGACATCCCGCTCCTGGCGGTGCCGGTGATCCTGACGTGGGCGGTGCTGCAGCGGTACCGTCGGCAGTGGGCGGTCCCGGGCGCCCTCGTCGCGGCGATCGCCGGGATCGCGGTGCACGGCCCGGGCGGAGGCTTCTCCGGTGCGGCGCTGCGCCCGTCGGTCGAGCTGGTCACCCCGGCGCTGAACCCGTCGGTGGTGGTGAGCATCGCCGTGCCGCTGTTCCTCGTCACCATGGCCGCGCAGAACGTCCCCGGCATGGCCGTCATGGCCACCTACGGCTACACGCCGCCACTGCGCCCGGTCCTCGTCGCGACCGGCCTGGCGAGCGCGGCGGCGGCCCCGTTCGGCGGCCACGCCCTCAACCTGGCCGCGATCACGGCGGCGCTGACCGCCGGCCCGGACACTCACCCCGACCCGGGCCGCCGGTGGATCGCGACCGTGGCCCTGGGCGCCGGCCAGCTGACCCTGGGCCTCGGTGCGGGCCTGGCGATGGCGCTGGTGCTGTTGTCCCCACCGGTACTGGTCATCGCCGTCGCGGGGCTGGCACTGTTGTCCGCGCTCGGCTCGTCGCTGGCGAGCGCGGTGACGGAGCCGGAGGGCCGGGAGGCGGCCGTGGTGACGTTTGTCGTGACCGCCTCCGGCATGACGATCCTGGGCATCGGGTCGGCGTTCTGGGGCCTGGTCGCCGGCGGCCTCACGGCGCTGCTGCTGCACCGCCGGTCGAAGCCGGCGGCCCCGGCCGCCGCCGAGCAGCCGGGCCCGGTGGCGGCCACCCGGTAGCGCCAGCTCGACCCGGGAGGGCGGGCGCGGCTGTCGGGGCTGCCGTGGCCCGCCCGGCGGTCAGGCGTGCCGGGAGATGGTCTCGCGGCCGGCGCGTCTTGGAGTGCGCTCGGAGCGGGCGCCGGGCAATGGCCGCCGCGCTGGAGTTCACTTGCCACGCGGCGTCCGAATTCTGAGATGGCATCGGTGAATACCGATTGAATACTCCGCACTTTTCATGATCGCGAAGAGTTTGTGCTGCCCGGGCTGCCACAAGTCTTCGCGATCATGGAGATTCATCTACATTAAAGAGTGTCGATGCACCAAGATGTCTGAAATGTCGAATATGCTGCCGTCCTTCTGGCTGGAACGGTCATGGGGTTGGGCGGTCGGGATCAGGTCGGTTCGGATTGCCAGTCGGCTGCACCGGACCGACGGGGTCGCCGTGCTGCACGGACTGGTCGAGGTCGGCCATCGGTTCGACGCCGTGTTCTGCTTCAGAGGCCAGCCCGCCCTTGCGCGTTTCGGGTTGTCGGGGAAAGCGGGTGCTCGGCCGACCTCGTGGCCGAGCACTGGCTGGAAGTCCGTGGGAGCACGTCCGGTTGCGTGGAGAGCCGGGTCGGAGCGAGCAGGTTAGCGCGAGTGCGTCGGGCTGAGCAGGGTCGCGGGCGGGGTGCGTCAGGCTGGGCAGGGTCGCGGGCAGAAGTGCGTTGGGCTGAGCGGGGTTGCGGGTTGAGCTGGGTCGGGCCCTGCGTGCGTGGGTTCGCGAGAGTGCGTCCGGCTGGGCGGCGGTCGAACTCCGCGTGAACAGGGCACTCCCGGCTGGGCGGTCCGTGAGATCGAGAGCCGGCCTGCGGCGTGCGAGGTCGAGAGCTGGCCTGCGGCGTGCGAGGTCGAGAGCTGGCCTGCGTCCGTGTGGTCGAGGGTCGGTCTGCGGCGTGCGAGGTCGAGAGCTGGCCTGCGTCCGTGTGGTCGAGGGTCGGCCTGCGGCCTGTGAGGTCGAGAGTCGGCCCGCGAGGTCGGGGCCTCGCGGGCCTCGTGAGAACGTTTCGGACAAGTCCGGTATTTCCGCTGGAAGAACACATATCCTGTGCCCAGTGAACCGGGAACTGATCTTCAGCGTCGGCGATCTGCTCTGCGCATTGCCCCTGGACGACGTCGTCGAGACCATCCGGCCGCTGCCGGTGCAGTCTGTCGCCGGCAGCGCCGACGCGCTCCTCGGCGTCGCTGTCATCCGCGGGCTGGCCGTGCCGGTCGTCGATACCGCCCGCCTGCTCGGCGTCGACGCGCCACCCGCGCAGCGGTTCATCACCACGAACCCGGCCGGCGGGCCGCTCGCGTTCGCCGCCGGCGCCGTCGTCGGGGTCCGCGAGGTCGAGCCCGACGACAGCCGCCCGCTGCCCCCGATGCTCGGCGCCGACGCCGTGCGCCTGGTCTCCGCCGTCGGCGTCCTCGACTCCCGCCCGCTGCTGTTCGTCCGGAGCGACGGAGGCGTCCGTGCCGCCGCGTGAGACCGCCGTGCCGGGGCTGCCGATGCCGTCCGGGCGGGCCGCCGTGCCGGGGCTGCCGATGCCGCCTCGCGGGACCGCGGCGGCAGGGTCGCCGATGCCACCCGAGGAGGCCGCTGTGTCAGGGTTGCCGATGCCGTCCGGGCAGGTCGCTGTGCCGGGACCGCCGATGCCACCCGAGGAGGCCGCCGTGGAGGGGCTGCCGATGCCACCCCGCGAGACCGCGGCGGCAGGGTCGCCGACGCCGCCCCGGGAGGTCGCTGTGCCAGGGCTGCCGATGCCGTCCGGGCAGGCCGCCGTGGCGGGATCGCCGATGCCGTCCGGGGAGGCCGCCGTGGCAGGCCCGCCGGTGCCACACCGGGACGCCGCCGCGGCGGAGCCGCCCGAGACCGTCCGGCGGCTGCGCGGCCTGCTCGCCGAACGGCTCGGCCTCGCCTTCGACGGCAGCAAGGACGCCTGGCTCGCCGGCGTGCTCCGGCAGCGCGCCGCCCAGCATGCCCTGTCCGAACGAGGCTACCTCGACCGGCTCGCCACCGCCTGGGGCACCGAACTCGCCGCGCTCGCCGAGGCCGTAACCGTCAGCGAGACGTACTTCTTCCGCAACATCGAGCAGTTCAACGCCCTCGCCGAGACGGTGCTGCCGGCCCGGCTGCGCGCCCGCGCGGCCCAGCGCCGGCTCAGCATGCTGTCACTGGGCTGCGCCACGGGCGAGGAAGCGTACACGCTCGCCATGGTCGCCGCCGACCGGGTGCCGGAGTCGCGGTGGGAGCTGTTGATCGTCGGTGTCGACGTCAACCGGGGCGCGTTGCGCAATGCGATGGCCGGACGGTACTCGTCGTGGTCGCTGCGCGAGACGCCCGAGGCGGCCCGGCAGCGCTGGTTCCACCCGGCCGGCGACGGTGTCGAGGTCGACCCGCGGCTGCGGAGCCGCATCCGCTTCGTCGAGCACAACCTCGTCCACGACCACCCGGCCCTGTTCGCGCCGGACACCTACGACGTCGTCCTCTGTCGCAACGTGCTCATGTACCTCACCCCGGACGCCGCGAAGGCGCTCCTCGGCCGGATCACGCGGGCGCTCGCCCCGGGCGGCTACCTGTTCCTGGGCCACACCGACTCGCTCGGCGGGCGCCCCGACGGCCTGCGGGTGCACCAGTCGCACCGCACGTTCTTCTACGAACGCGTCCCGCAGACCGGTGCCGGGGCACGGCAGGCCATGACCCGGGCGGCGCCGGCCCGGCGGCACCGGGAGGCGGCGCTGACGCTGCTGCGCGAGGAGCGGTTCGGCGAGGCGTTGCAGGCCGTCGACGCGGTGACCGGCGCCGAGGCGGACCGGCCCGACGTGTGGCTGATCCGCGCCGCGGCCCTGGCGCACCTCGGCGAGACGGGCCGGGCCGCCGAGCTCTGCCGCCGGCTGCTGGAGCGCGACACGCTGTTCGCGGACGCGCACCACCTGCTCGCCGAGTGCCACGAGGGCGACGACGACCACGCCGCGGCCGCGGAGCACCACCGCATCGCCGCGCTGCTCGACCCGGCGTTCGCGATGCCGCGGCTGCGGCTGGGACTGCTCGCCCGCCGCCGCGGCGACCGCGCGGCCGCCGGGCGGGAACTGGACCGGGCGATGGACCTGCTGCGGCACGAGACCGACGAGCGCATCGCGCTGTTCGGCGGCGGCTTCGGCCGTGCCGCCCTCGTCGCCCTGTGCCGCGCCGAGCTGGCCGCGGTGTCATGAGCGCCGACGTTCTCGCCACCCGGCTGGCCGACCTGCGGGAGGCGTTCGACCGGTCGTTCGCCGACCCGCCGCGGCAGGAGGTCGCCGGATACGACGACCTGCTCGCGATCCGGGTCGGCATCCAGCGGTACGCGCTGCGCCTCACCGAGTCGGCCGGCCTCTTCCAGGACCGGCCGGTGACCCGGCTGCCCGGGCCGCTGCCGGCGCTGCTCGGGGTGGCGGGGTTCCGCGGCGCCGTCGTGCCCGTGTACGACCTCGCCGCCGTGTTCGGGCAGCCCGCCGCCGGCGCACCCGCACGGCGCTGGCTGGTGCTGGTGACCGGCACCCCACCGGTCGCCCTGGCCTTCGACGAGCTCGAGGGGCACCTACGCGTGCCGCACGAACAGATCGTCGAGGAGGCGACCGGTCACGGCCCGCGCGGCTGCCTGCGCGGCATCGTCCCGCTCGACGGCGGCGCCAGGCCGATCGTCGACATCGCCGCCGTCCGTGCGGCCATCCAGTCGTTCGCAGCGAACGGGGACCGATAGACATGCCACGACAATGGACCTTCGGCCAGAAGCTGGGCGCCGGCTTCGCCGTCACGGTGCTGCTGACCCTGCTCACCGGCGCCGTGTCGACCCTCGCGCTCAACACGGTCGTGGACGGCAAGGACCGCGTCATCGGCGTCGGCCTGGAGGGGCTCGCCCAGGCGCGGGAGCTGCGCATCGCCGTCGAGTCGAAGAACAGCGCCTTCCGGGGCTTCCTGCTCAGCGGCAACGAGGACAACCTCACGCAGATGAACCAGGCGCGCGCCGACTTCGCCGCCGCGGTGCAGCGCCTGCGTGCCGTCGTCTCCGGCAATGAGGAGCGCCTGCTCGTCGACCGGGCCGTGCAGGCCGAGCAGCAGCACCAGGCATCGCTCGACGCCATCATCGCGGCGCGCCGCGGCGGCGCGACGATCGAGGCGATCGGCGACCGGTTCCGCGACGTCGTCACCCCGCTGCGCGAGGCGATGACGAAGACGGTCGCCGACCTGAACGTGCTGCTGGAACGTGACGTCCGCGCCGGGCAGCGGTCCAGCTCGTCCCGTGCCACGACGGCGAAGGTCATCGTCACGGGCATCTCGGTCGCCGCGATCGTCTTCGGGGTGACGACCGCGTTCATACTCCGGCGGGCGCTCACCCGGCAGGTCGCCGGCACCGTCGGGCACATCCGCAGCTCGTCGGCGCAGCTGGAGGCGTCCGCCGGCCAGCAGGCGACCGGCGCGCGCGAGCAGGCCACCGCGATGAGCGAGATCACCACGACGATCGAGGAGCTGCTCATCACCTCGCGGCAGATCGCCGAGGGCGCGCAGCGGGTCGCGAAGATCGCCGAGGAGACCGCGGCGGCGGCCGGCTCCGGCGACGCCACCATCGAGGAGGCCCGCGCGTCGATCACGGCGATCCGCCAGCAGGTCGATCTCATCGTGCAGCACATGCTGGAGCTCGGGCAGCGATCGCAGCAGATCGGCGGCGTCGTCGACCTCGTGTCGGAACTCGCCGAGCAGACCAACATCCTGGCCATCAACGCGACCATCGAGGCGTCCGGCGCCGGCGAGTGGGGCCGCCGCTTCGCGGTCGTCGCCGACGAGATCCGCAAGCTTGCCGACCGTACCGCCGCCTCGGCCAAGGAGATCCGGGCGCTCATCGACGACGTCCGGGGCGCGGTCAACACGACGGTGATGGCGACCGAGACCGGCGCGAAGGCCGTCGACGCCGGCACCCGGCAGTTCAACGCGGTCACGGCGTCGTTCCAGCAGATCGCCGACCTGGTGGCGAGCACCACCGAGTCGGCGCGGGAGATCGAGCTGTCGACCAAGCAGCAGACCACCGCCGTCGAACAGGTCAACGTCGCGGTCACCGACACCGCCCGGGTCACGCAGGATAGCGAGACGAGCGCGGTGCAGACCCGCCAGACCGCCGCGCACCTCACCGGGCTGTCCACCTCCCTGCTGCGCCTCGTCACGGCGGACACCGAGACATGACCGAGGAGAAGGACCCGCTGCGGTACTTCCGGATCGAGTCCCGCGAACTGCTGGACCAGATCAGCCGCGGCGTCCTCGACCTGCAGGGCGGCGACCCGGACGGCACGGGCCGAGAGGCGGTGGCGGCGCTGCTGCGGCACGCGCACACGCTCAAGGGCGCGGCCCGGGTCGTGCGGCAGCCCGGCATCGCCGAGGCCGCGCACGCCCTGGAGGAGATCCTGGTGCCGCACCGCGACGGCGGCGGCCCGGTGCCGCCGGACGCCGTTGCCCGCCTGCTGGCCCTGACCGACGAGATCACGACCCACGTCGACGCGCTCGAACCGGCCCGGTCGGCGGCAGCGGCCGTGGTGTCCGCCGAGCCGATGCCGGTCCGGGCGGAGGGCGCCGATGTCGACGAGCTCCTCGAGGCCGTGGACGAGGCGCATGCCCGGTTCGCTCCGCTGCGCCGGCAGGCCGTGACCGTCGAGCGGGCCCGCCGGGCCGCCGAGGGCATCACGGAGCAGCTGCGCGCCTACGGTCGTGAGCGGACGATGGCGCTGGCCGTACGGCTCGCCGCCGACCTCACGGCACTCGGCAGGCAGCTCACCGAGACCGTGGAGCAGGTCGAGCGGGAGCTCGACGACATCCGCGGCCGGGCCGAGCGGCTGCGGCTGGTGCCGGCCGCCACGATCCTCACCTCGCTGCACCGGGCCGTCTACGACGCCGCCAGCACCGAGGGCAAGTCCGTCGTGTTCGAGAGCCGCGGCGGGGACCTGCGGCTCGACCCGCACGTGCTCAGCCAGGCCGGCAACGCGCTGCTGCACGTCGTGCGCAACGCCGTCTCGCACGGCGTGGAACCCGAGGCGGAGCGGCTCGCCGCCGGCAAGCCGGCACAGGCGCGGGTGATCGTCGACGTGCACCGCCGGGGGCGGTACGCGGCCTTCCGGTGCCGCGACGACGGCCGCGGCTTCGACCTCGCCGCGGTCCGCCGCCAGGCGGAGCGGCGCGGGCTGGTCGCCGGTGGCGCGGAGGCCGACGTCCGGGAGCTCATGCGCCTGCTGATGCAGGGCGGGATCAGCACGTCGGCGACGGTCACCGGGGTCTCCGGCCGGGGCATCGGCCTCGACGTGGTGCGCGACGTCGCCGAGCAGCTCGGCGGCGAGGTGTCGGTGGACACCGAGCCCGGGCGCGGCACGTCGGTCGAGCTGGTCGTGCCGCTGTCGCTCGTGTCGCTCACGGGGCTCGTCGTGCTGGCCGCCGGTACCGTCGCCGCGGTTCCTCTCGACACGGTCCGCACGTGCGTGCTGCTGCCGGCGGCGGAGGCCGCGACGGCCGCCGCGGCCGGTGCGCTGGCCCACGACGGGCACGTGGTCCCGTTCCTGCCGCTGGCGCGGGTCCTCGCCGGCGGGACCGGCCTGACGGGTAACGGGGTCGTGGTGATCCTGTCGCCGGGAGGCCACCCGGTCGCCGTCGGCGTCGACCGGCTGCTCGGCACGTCGACGCTCGTCGTGCGGCCGCTGCCCGAGCTGGCCCCGGCGAGCCCGGTGGTCAGCGGGCTGTCGATGGACGCGGAGGGCAACCCGCGGATCGTGCTCGACCCGCACGGGCTCGCCGCCGCGGCCGGGGCCGCCGACCCCGGCGTCACCGAGCCGGCAGGCGCGCCGCCGCCGCGCGACCCGATCCTCATCGTCGACGACTCCCTCACCACCCGGATGCTGGAGCGCAGCATCCTGGAGTCGGCCGGCTACACCGTCGAGCTCGCCGCGTCGGGGGAGGAGGCGCTCGAACGGGCCCGCCACCGGCGGTACGCACTGTTCCTCGTCGACATCGACATGCCGGGCATCGACGGGTTCACCTTCGTCGAGCAGACCCGCGCCGACCCGGCGCAGCGGGACGTGCCCGCGATCCTGGTCAGCTCCCGCGCCTCCGCCGAGGACCGGCGCCGGGGTGCCGCGGCGGGCGCCGGCGCGTACATGGTGAAGAGCGAATTCGACCAGGAGGAGCTGCTCGACCACATCCGCGCCCTGGCGGGTGACCCGTGATCCGGGTGCTGATCGTCGAGGACTCCGCCACGGTACGGCAGTTCCTGCGCGAGGCGCTGACCGCCGCCGACGGGTTCGAGATCGTCGGCGAGGCGACCGACGGCGCGGCGGCGGTCTCGATGTGCCGGGACCTGCGCCCCGACGTCGTCACGATGGACGTGGGCCTGCCGGTGATGTCCGGGCTCGCCGCCACCGAGCAGATCATGGCCGTCCAGCCGACGCCGATCCTGGTGGTGTCCTCCGCCGACCGCCGGGAGCTGTTCACGACGTACGACGCCCTCGCCGCGGGCGCGGTCGACGTGCTGGAGAAGCCGCGTGGCGACGCCTCCGACGACACCTGGGGGCAGCGGCTGCGCACCACCGCCCGGATCGTCTCCCGGATCCGCGTGGTCACCAGGCGGCGCTCCGGGCCGGTCGCGCCCGCTCCGGAGCCAGCGCCGGGCGGTGCCACGGCCCGCGCCGTCGTGATCGGCGCCTCGACCGGCGGGCCCGGCGCGATCGTCCGGGTGCTGCGCGGCCTGCCCGCGGGCTTCCCGATCCCGCTGCTGTACGTGCAGCACCTGGCCGCCAACGAGACGTTCGCGCAAGCGTTCACCGGCTGGCTCGCCGAGCAGACCGGCCACGCCGTCACCTACGCCCGCGGCGGCGAGGCGCTGCCGGCACTCGGCGGGCGGGTTGTGATGGCACCGCCGGACCTGCACCTGTACGTCCGCGACGGTCACCTCCGGCTCAGCGCCGGCCCGGCGCGGCACTCGTGCCGCCCGGCCGTCGACACGCTCTTCGAGTCGGTGGCCACGGAGCTCGGCCGCGCCGCCGTCGGCTGCCTGCTGACCGGCATGGGCCGCGACGGCGCCGCCGGCCTGCTCGCGATGCGCCGGGCCGGCGCCGTCACGTACGCGCAGGACGAGGCCAGCAGTGTCGTCTACGGCATGCCCAAGGAGGCGGTGCTGCTCGGGGCGGCCGCGGAGGTGCTGCCGCCGGAGCAGATCGCGGAACGGCTGACCGGCCTGACACAGGCCGGTCGCCCGCTGGAGGAGGGGATCGGATGGCGAGCACGGTCCTGATCGTCGACGACAGCCTCACCGTCCGCATGGACCTGCACGAGGCGTTCGAGCAGGAGGGCTTCCGCACGGTCCTGTGCGCCGGCCACGCCGAGGCGCTCGCCGCGCTCGACCGCGAACAGTTCGACGTCGCGGTCCTCGACGTGCGGCTGCCCGACGGTGACGGCCTCGATCTGCTGCGCCGCCTGCGCGACCACCACCGGCACGCCGACGTGGCGGTCCTGCTGCTGTCCAGCGAGGCCGAGGTCCACGACCGGCTGCGCGGACTGCGCACCGGCGCCGACGAATACGTCGGCAAGCCGTACGACGCCGGCGCCGTCGTCGCCCGCAGCCGCGAGCTGCTGCACGCCACCGCGCCGCCCGGCGACGCGCAGCGGTCGGTCCTCGTCATCGACGACAGCCTCACGTTCCGCGAGGAACTGCGCCGGGCGCTCACCGCGGAGGGCTACGAGGTGTTCACCGCCGCCAGCGGCGAGGAGGGCCTGCGGGTCGCCGCGGCCCGCCCGCCCGGCGCGATCATCGTCGACGGCGTGCTGCCCGGCATCGACGGCGCCACCGTCATCCGGCGGGTCCGGCTCGACGCCGCCCTGCGCAACGTGCCGTGCCTGCTGCTGACCGCCTCCGACGACTACACCACCGAGCTGCAGATCCTCGACGCCGGCGCCGACGCCTTCGTGCGCAAGCAGGAAGACCTGGCAGTCGTACTGGCGAAGCTCGCGGCCGTGCTGCGCAAGAGCGCCTCGGCCCTGCCGCTGCCCACGGCGGGGTCCCCGCTCGGGCCGGCGAAGGTGCTCCTCGTGGACGCCGACAGCGCGTACCTGGAGGCGATGAGCGGCCTGCTGCACGAGGACGGCTATGAGCCCGTCCTGGCGCGCTGCGCCGACGACGCTCTCGCCATGCTCGCCGTGCAGCCGGCCGACTGCACCGTCATCGACCTGCACCTGCCGGAGATCGACGGCCGCGAGCTGTGCGACCGGATCCGGTCCGTGCCCGGGCTGCGCGACATGCCGGTCATCGTCGTCGGCGTCGAGGACGCCCTGCTCGACTGCCTGGCCGCCGGCGCCGACGACTACGTCCGGCGCGCCGAAGGCGCCGGCACCCTGCGCGCCCACATCCGCGCCCACCTGCGCCGCCAGCAGCTGCACGACGAGAACCGCCGGATCCGCGACGAGCTGCTGCGCCGGGAGATGGAGGCGGCCGAGGAGCGCGCGGCGCGCAAGTACGCCGAGGCCCGCGCGCAGCTCGTGGAGGAGCTGGAGTGGCGCAACAAGGAGCTGGAGGCGTTCAGCGGCTCCGTCTCCCACGACCTGCGCTCACCGTTGCAGACCATCCTCAGCTACACCGAGCTGGTCATCCCGGAGGTCGACCCCGAGTCGGCGGAGCAGCTGTGGCGCGTCCACGCCGCGGCGCAGCGGATGAACGCGCTCGTCGACGCGCTGCTGCAGCTGGCACGTGCCAACCGCGGCCAGATCCGGCGCACCCGGGTCGACGTCACGGCGCTGGCCGAGGAGGTGGTGGAGGAGCTGCGCCATCGTGACCAGGTCCGCGAGGTCGCGGTCACGGTGACCCCGGGCATGCTGGCCCCCTGCGACCCCGAACTCGTCCGCGCGGTGCTGGTCAACCTGGTCGGCAACGCGTGGAAGTTCACCACCCGCACACCGGACCCGGCGATCGACATCGGCACCGCGCCGGCCGGCGGCGAGGTGGCGTTCTACGTCCGTGACAACGGCGCCGGCTTCCCCGCCGACCAGGCCGACCAGCTGTTCCGCCCGTTCGGCCGGCTGCACGACAGCCGCGACTATCCGGGCACCGGCATCGGCCTGACCACGGTGCAGCGCATCATCGACCGCCACGGCGGCAGGGTCTGGGCCGAGAGCGAGCCCGGCCGCGGCGCGACGTTCGCCTTCACGCTTCCGGAGCCGTAGCCGCGGGCGGTGCGCGGCCCGACGGCGGGCGCACAGCCGCTGCTCCAGGGGGCGTATAGGGTCGGGGCCATGGAGACCCGGCACCGCCCCGCGGCGCGCATCGTCTGCCTCGACCCGGCCGGGCGCGTCCTGCTGCTGCACTGGCAGGACCCGTCCGACGGCTCGTGGCTGTGGGAGCCGCCCGGCGGCGGCATCGACCCGGGCGAGACGCCGCTGGACGCCGCGCGCCGGGAACTGGTCGAGGAGACCGGCCTCGACCCGGCCGCCGTCGAGGACCGCTGGGTCCCGGTCGAGCGGGACGTCCGCTGGAACGGCAAGCGGTTCGTGGGGGAGGAGCAGTTCTTCCTGGCCCGGTTCGCGGCCGACCGCCCGGCCCTGGTCCGCACCGGCCTCCTGCCGGACGAGCAGGTCAACCTCCACGACCACGTCTGGGCCGGCCCGGAGGAGCTGGCCGCCCTGACCGACCGCCTCGAGCCACCGGCGCTCGCCGCGGTCATCGCGGAGCTGGCCCCCGGCAGCGTCTGGTCGCGTTCGTAGCGGCCGCGTCCGCGTTCGATGTGGGCTGCGCCACCCGCTGTCACACTCGCCCGCCGGGCCGGGTCAGGTCGGTGAAGCCACGAACGGTGGCCGAACCGACCGGGAGCCGGGCTCCCGGTCCGAGACGAAGGCGGAGCATCATGAGCGCACCCATCCTGGTCACCGGCGGCACCGGCACGCTGGGGCGCCTGGTCGTCCCGCTGCTGCGCGAGGCCGGCCACCCGGTCCGCGTGCTCAGCCGTCGCGGTGGGCAGCCGGCGCCCGGCGTCGAGCACGTCACCGCCGACCTGCTCACCGGTGAGGGCGTCGAGCAGGCCGCCCGCGGCGCAGGCGTCGTCATGCACCTGGCCGGCGGACCCAAGGGCGACGAGCAGGCCACCCGCAACCTGGTCCGCGCCGCCCAGCGGGCCGAGGCGCGGCACCTGGTCCACATCTCGGTGATCGGCGCCGACCGGGTTCCGCTCGCGTGGCTGCGGTCGAAGCTCGCCGCCGAGGAGGCGGTCGCCGGTTCCGGCCTGCCCTGGACGACGCTGCGGGCGGCGCAGTTCCACGACCTGGCCCTGACCATGGTGCGGCAGCTGGCGAAGCTGCCGGTGGTGCCGGTGCCGAACGGGCTGCGCCTCCAGCCCGTCGACGCCCGCGAGGTCGCGGCCCGGCTCGTCGAGTTGGCGCTGGGCGCACCGGCCGGCCTGGTGCCCGACATGGCCGGCCCCGGGGTCTACGGGATCGCCGACCTGGCGCGCACCTACCTCCACGCGTTCGGCAAGCACCGCCTGCTGATGCCGGTGCCCCTGCCCGGCAAGGCGGGCCGGGCGTACCGCTCCGGCGGCAACCTCACCCTCGACGGCGCCACGACCGGCAAGCGGACCTGGGAGTCGTTCCTGGCCGAGAAGACCGCGGCCCCGGCCGGCGCCGCCGCCTGACCGGGGCGGCGGCGGTGACCGGCGGCGAGACCCGCGTCGGCGAGGACGAGTCCGCCCGCCTCGCCGACGCGTTCCTCGCCGAACTCGGGCGCAGGTTCCTGCCCGCCGGGCGGGCCTACGCGTCGCGGGTGGTGTCACCCCCGCCGGTGTGCTCCTTTGCGGCGTCGACACCCTTGGCTATCTGGTCGGAGTACTTGCCTCCGGTGCGCTTGTCAGCCTCCTCGCCGATCTTCTCCAACGCCTGGTCCACCTTGTCGTCGTGCTTGTCGGCGAGGTCTTTCACCTTGTCGAAGAAGCTGTTCATCCCGATACCGTACCTGCCGGCCCGGCCGCGACGCCGAAGAAGTCACCCCCTTTGCGCTTCGTGTCGTCCGTGCCCCACGCCCGGTCCTCCGCGGTCACCTTCCGCAGATGGGGAATGTGCTTGGCACAGTGGATGTACGCCTCCTCGACGAACACGTTGACCCAGCGCTCCGGGCGGCGTCCGGGGACGGTGTCGACCGGCAGGTCGGGGAACGCCGCGCGCATCTCGGCGTCGTCCGTGACGGTTGCGTGGCCGTTGACGTGCAGGCCGATCCGGTCCCGGACGAAGTCGACGAAGATGAGCCCGACGTTGGGGTTCTCGACGATGTTGCCGACGCTCGCCATGACCCCGTTGCCGCGGTACTCCGGCCAGGCCACCCGCTCGCTCGACAACACCCGCACGAACCCGGGCGGCCCGGCCCGGAACGTGCAGTCGCAGTGCCCGAGCGCGTCCGCGGTCGCGACGAACATCATCTCCTGCCGCCCGACGAACTCCGCCATGGTGTCGTTGAGCGCGGGCAGGACCTGCTGCCGGTAGAACCGCTCGGCCCGCTCCACGGTCCCGGCCCGCGCCTGCATCAGGCGTTCGCCCGCCGACCCCGGCAGATGTACTTCACGTGTCCCCACGCCGCCTCCCCACGCACAAGAGAGCCCAGGCTGACACGCACCCGGCGGACACGTGTCGCACACGCTGTGCGGTCCCGGCCCGCCCCACGACGAAACCGCCGGCGGAAAATGTCGGTCGGTCCGTCTAGGGTGGCCGGCATGAACGGGGCACAGCTTCCGGAGGCGGTCCGGGCGAAGGCGGTCGTGGCCGGGGCGCACGACTGGTTACGGGCACTGCCCGACCTCGTCGCCGGCCTTTCGGCGGACTGGGGCCTGCGCGTGGGGCGGGTCTTTCCCGACGCGACCGAGGCGTTCGTCGCGGAGGTCGTGCGGGACGACGGCACGCCCGCCGTGCTCAAGCTGCTGACACCGCGCGCCGGCGGCCACGCCGGCAACGAGATCACCGTGTTGCGCCTCGCCGCCGGCGACGGGTGCGCCCGCCTGCTCGAGCACGACGTCCGGCGCGACGCGCTGCTGCTGGAGAAGCTCGGCCCGCAGCTGCGCGAGCTGGGCCTGCCCGTCCACCGCCGGCACGAGATCCTGTGCGACGTGGCGGCCCGGGTCTGGCGGCCGGCGCCGGACGCCGGGCTGCCGACCGGGCGCGAGAAGGGCCGGTGGCTGGTCGAGTTCATCACCGCCCGATGGGAGCGGCTCGACCGGCCGTGTGCCGAGCGGACCGTCGAGCACGCCCTGCGGTGCGCCGAGCGGCGGATCGCGGCCCACGACGACGAGCGCGCGGTGCTCGTCCACGGCGACGTCCACGAGTGGAACACGTTGCGCGCCGGCGACGGCTTCAAGCTGGTCGACCCCGACGGGCTGCTGGCCGAGGCGGAGTATGACCTGGGTGTCATCATGCGCGAGGACCCGGCCGACCTGATGGCCGGCGATCCGCGCGAGCGCTCCAGACGGCTGGCCGCCCGCACCGGCCGCTCGGAGCCCGCGATCTGGGAGTGGGGCGTCGTCGAGCGCGTCTCGACCGGCCTGCTGCTGACCGAGATCGGCGTGCAGCCGGTCGGGCGGGAGATGCTCGCCGCCGCGGACCTCATCGCCGGGTCAGCAGCACCCGCGCGGTGAGGTTGCGGGTCCTGATGCCCAGGCGGGTCTTCGGGACGATGAGGGCGGCGGCGTGGTTGGCGAAACGCTGCTTCGGCTCGGTGCGGGCGCGGTGCTCGAAGTCCCGGGCGGCGAGCCCCGGCGCTGACCGTCCCACACGCATGACAGATGTCATGGGGGTGCGGGTGACGCGACACAGCGGTATCGATGCCCCGATCCCGCGATGCTTCTGGGCATGACGAACCCAGCAGTCCAGCTGACCGGCCTGACCAGGCGGTTCGGTGCGGTCACCGCCGTCGACGGCCTCGACCTCACCATCCGCCGGGGCGAGGTCGTCGCCCTCCTCGGGCCCAACGGCGCCGGCAAGTCGACCACCATCGACATGCTCCTCGGCCTGCTCCGCCCCGACGCGGGCACCGTGCTGCTCGACGGCGCGCCGCCGGAGAAGGCGATCGCCGCCGGTACCGTCGGCGCCCTCATGCAGAGCGGCGGACTGTTGCCCGATCTGACCGCCGCGGAGACGGTACGGCTCGCGGCCGCGCTCCAGCGCAAGCCGCGCGACGTCGACGAGGTGCTCGAGCGGGCCGGCGTCACGGAGTTCGCCAAGCAGCAGGTCGGCGGTCTCTCCGGCGGCCAGCAGCAGCGGATCCGGTTCGCCATGGCGCTCGTCGCCGACCCCGACCTGCTCGTGCTGGACGAGCCGACCACCGGCATGGACGTCGAGGCCCGCCGCGGCTTCTGGACCGCCATGCGCGAGGAGACCGCCCGGGGCCGCACGGTGCTGTTCGCCACGCACTACCTCGACGAGGCCGACGCCTACGCCGACCGCATCGTCCTGCTGCGCTCCGGCAAGGTCGTCGCCGACGGTACCGCCGCACAGATCAAGGCGGCGGTGACCGGACGGACCATCCGCGCCACGGTGCCCGGCGCGGACCTCGCCGGGCTCGCCGCGCTGGCGGGTGTCGAGCGGGTCGAGACGCGCGGCGCCGTCGTGCTGCTGCACTGCGACGACTCCGACACCGCGCTGCGCGCGCTGCTCAACTCGACCGCCGCCCACGACATCGAGGTCACCGGCCGCAACCTCGAAGACGCCTTCATCGCCCTCACCGCCGCCGGGAGCGCCAAGTGAACCTCACCTACCTGCGACTCGAGACCGCCCGCCTCTTCCGCAACAAGCGCGTCGTCATCTTCTCCACGCTCCTGCCGGCCCTGCTCGTGCTCATCATCGGCGGCGTCTCCGTCGGCAACGACCCCGACGCCAAGAAGTACGTGATGGTCAGCATGGCCCTCTTCGGCGCGATGAGCGCGGCCCTGTCCAGCGGCGGCACGATCGCCGTCGAGCGCGGCCTCGGCTGGAACCGCACGCTGCGGCTGACCCCGCTCTCCCCGGGCGGCTACGTCATGAACAAGGTCGTCCTGGCGCTGCTCGTCGCGGTGCCGCCGGTCGTCGTCACGTTCCTGGTCGGCGCCGCCGGCCTGCACGTGCGGCTCACCGCCGCCGAGTGGGTGCTGTGCTTCGCCGGCGCCTGGCTGTCGTCGCTGCCGTTCGCCGCGCTCGGCGTGGTCCTCGGCTACCTGGCCAAGCCGGACAGCGTCCAGCAGGTCGGCGCGCTCATCAACCTCGTCCTCGCCGCCTTCGGCGGGCTGTGGGTGCCGGTGTCGCTCATGCCGGGCTTCCTGCGACAGGTCGCCAAGTTCACCCCGTCGTACTGGACCGGCGAGGTCGCCCGCAGCCCGCTGGACGGCGGCCACGTCAACGGCCAGGCCCTCCTCGTCCTCGGCGGCTGGACGGTGCTGCTCGGGCTCATCGCCCTGCGCCGCTTCCGGGTCGACACCGCCCGGGCCTGATCGGGACAATGTTCGACATGCCCGACACCCGCCGCCGCCCCATGGCCAGGTTCTTCTGGCTGTGGGCGGCGGTCTGGCTGTTCTACATGGCCGGGCCGATCGCCGAAGCCTGGCAGAACCCGGTGCCGTGGGAGCGCGGCGTCGGCCTGGCCTCCGCGCTGGCCTTCTGCGGTGTCTACCTGCAGTCGTTCCTCGCCGCGCGCGCGGCGACGAAACGCACCCGCGGCGGCATGCTGCCGCTGCGCGAGGCCGTGGTCCGGCTCGCCGTCATGGTCGCCCTGACCGTCGCGCTGACGCTCGTCGCGGGGGAGTCGGGCCTCACCAGCCTGGTGTACGTCGGCGTCATCGCCGTCTTCACCCTGCCCGCCCCGTTCGCGTGGCCGGTCGTGCTGGCCGGCGCCGTCGCCGCGTTCGTCCTGCCGCGCATGGTCCCCGGCTGGGACGGTGGCATCGATCTCACGTTCGCCGTCATGGTCGCCGCCCTCGCCGTCTGGGGCGTCACCCGGGTCGTCCAGCGCAACGCGCAGCTCGCCGAGGCCCGCGAGGAGATCACCCAGCTGGCGATCGCCGCCGAGCGCAACCGGTTCGCCCGCGACCTGCACGACCTGCTCGGCCACTCGCTGACCGTGGTCTCGGTGAAGAGCGAGCTCGCCGGCCGGCTGGTCCAGCTCGCCCCGGAGCGGGCCGAGGCCGAGCTCGCGGACATCCAGCGGCTCGTCCGCGAGGCGCTCGTCGACGTGCGGGCGGCCGTGGCGGGCTACCGCGAGATGTCGCTCGCCAACGAGCTGGCCTCCGCCCGCAGCGCCCTGGACGCGGCCGGCATCGAGGCCGACGTGCCGCTCAACGGCGAGGCCGTCGACCCGCGGCGGCAGGAGCTGTTCGCCTGGGTCGTCCGCGAGGGCGTCACCAACGTGGTGCGGCACAGCGAGGCGAAACACTGCTGGATCCGGCTGGCCCGCAACACGGTGGAGATCAGCGACGACGGCCGCGGCCCGGCGGAGGCCACGGGTCAGGGCCACGGCCTGGCCGGCCTGCGTGAGCGCCTCGACGCCGCCGGCTGCACGCTGACCGTCGGCCGCCGCGAGGGCGGCGGTTTCCTGCTGCGCGTGACGGCCTGACGCGGCGCCCCACGTCAGGAAACAATCGGTAGGTTGAACCCATGGAGACGCTCGGCCGGCTGACCGGATACGCACACGGCGGGGGATGCGCCTGCAAGATCCCGCCCGGGGAACTCGAAGCGGTGGTCGCCGGTCTCGTCGGCGCCGAGTTGCCGGCCGGGCCGGGAGAGCTGCTCGTCGGGCTCGACGACGGTGACGACGCCGCCGTCGTCAGCATCGCGAACGGGACGGCGGTCGTGGCGACCGCGGACTTCTTCACACCCGTCGTCGACGACGCCTACGACTGGGGGCGCATCGCGGCGGCCAACGCGCTGTCGGACGTCTACGCCATGGGCGGCCGGCCCGTCGTCGCGGTCAACCTCCTGGCCTGGCCGCGGGACGTGCTGCCGATGAGCCTCGCCGCGGAGGTCCTGCGCGGAGGCCTCGACGTCGCGCGTGCGGCGGGCTGTCACGTCGCGGGCGGGCACTCCGTCGACGACCCCGAGCCGAAGTACGGCATGGCGGTCACCGGCCTCGCCGACCCCGACCGGCTGCTGCGCAACGACCGCGGCCGGCCCGGGCTGCCGCTCACGCTCACCAAACCGCTCGGCATCGGCGTGCTGAACAGCCGGCACAAGGCCACCGGCGACATCTTCCCGCAGGCCGTCGAGGTCATGACCACACTCAACCGGGCCGCGTCCGAGGCCGCCGTCGCCGCGGGCGCCGAGTGCGCTACCGACGTCACCGGCTTCGGCCTCCTCGGGCACCTGCACAAGCTGGCCCGCGCCAGCGGCGTGACCGCGGTCGTCGACGCGGCCGCCGTGCCCTACCTCGACGACGCCCGCAAGGCCCTCGCCGACGGTTACGTCAGCGGCGGCACCCGCCGCAACCTCGACTGGGTCCGCCCGCACGCCGACGTCGGCGCCACGCCGGAGGACGAGCTGCTGCTCCTCGCCGACGCGCAGACGTCCGGCGGCCTGCTCGTGGCCGGTGAGCTGCCGGGCCACCCGGTCGTGGGTGAGCTGATCCCCTGGGACGGCGTCACCCTGCGCATCCGCTGAAGAGTCCGGCGAACCACGTCGTCACGGCCCGGCGTCGCGCTTCTGCGGCTCCACGACGTACCGCGGGTCCTTCGTGGACTCGACGCCCGCTTCGAACACCCCGAAGCGGGTCGCCAGCGAGCCGGCGAGCAGCGCCGCCCCCGACAGCGCCGACAGCACCCGGCTGCGCCGCCCGAGCAGCGCGCCCGCCGCGCCGGCGAGGTTGAGCGCCCGTGCGGCGCGCAGCAGCCGACCCGCCCGCCCGGTCCGGTAGGGCTCGCTGAGCAGCCCGTGTGCCGTCTCGATCCGGTGCGTCGCCGCGAGTTCCAGCGCGACACCGGCGACCGCCATGCCGCGGGCCGGCCCGCTCTCCCGCACCGGCGCCGCGATGAGTCCCACCGCGGCGCCGCTGGCCAGGGCGCTGCCCGCGAACGCGAACGGCAGCTGCGGATACGCCTCGTGCCACGACGGCGCCGCCGTGTCCGCGATGAGGACCGCCGTGTAGGTGGCCAGGCCCGGCGCGAGGGCGGCGGCACCGACCCCGGCCGCACGCCCCGCGGCCCGTGCCGCCCGGCCGAACCGGCCGCGCGGCGCCGCCTCGGAGACGGCGGCCAGCCCGGCCGCGCCGCCGAACGCGCTCAGCAGCCAGGTGCCCACCGACATCGGCGAGGTCGGCTTGGCTACGCGCAGCATGTGGTGGAAGCGTTCCGGGCGGCCGAGGTCGTTGATGAGAAAGTACGTGCTGGCGCCGAGCGCGCCGAGCGCCGCCAAACGCGCCGCGCGCCGGGTCACCGGGCGGCCGGTCAGGTCGGCGCCCGCCGCGAGCAGCGCGCTGCCGGCCGCGAGCCCGCCGGTGAAGAGGTACGCGGGGACGTCGTGCCGCCACACCGGCGCCTTGAGGATCGGCCGGCCGTAGTACGACCGGAAGTCCGCGCGCGGAACCTGGACGTCCTCGCCGCCGTGCTGCCGGCGGGGCCCGCGGGAGGGACGGCCGGGGGCGTTCACGGGCGCCGTCCCAGGAACGACACGGCCACCGCGGCGGCCATCGTCAGCGCGGCCAGCCCGGCCTTCTTCCACATCGCCGGCAGGTCCCGCGTCGTGGCGACCGGCGCGGGCGGCAGCCCGTACACCTCCGGCTCGTCGAGCAGCAGGAAGAACGCACCCTGCCCGCCGACCCCGTCGGACTCGTCGTGGCCGTAGAGGCGGGCCCTGGGATCGTCCAGCGCCTCGAGCCGGGCCTCGGCCCGCTCCCGCAGCTCGTCGAGCGGGCCGAACTGGATCGACTGCGTCGGGCACGCCGTCGCGCACGCCGGCTGGAGGCCGTCGCGGATCCGGTCGTAGCACATCGTGCACTTCCACGCGCGGCCGTCGCCCTCGCGGCGGGCGATGACACCGTACGGGCAGGCGGACACGCAGTACCCGCAGCCGTTGCAGATGTCGGCCTGCACGACGACGGTGTCGAACTCGGTGCGTAGCAGCGACCCGGTCGGGCACACGTCGAGGCAGGCCGCGTGGGTGCAGTGCTTGCAGACGTCCGACATCATCAGCCAGCGGAAGTCGCCGTCGCCGGAGCCGTCGGGGGAGGGCGACGGCTGCTCGATGAACGCGACGTGCCGCCACGAGTTCGCGTCGAGCTGCCCGGTGTTGTCGAACGACATGCCGAGCAGGTCGAGCCCGTCGGCGGGGACGGCGTTCCACTCCTTGCACGCCACCTCGCACGCCTTGCAGCCGATGCAGACGCTGGTGTCGGTGAAGAACCCGACGCGCTCCGGCGTGGTGGTCACAGCCCGGCCCTCCTGACGTAGTCGGCGACGAGGGCCCGCAGCGCCGCGCCGCGCGGGCGGCGGCCCGGCCGGATGTCGCACGTGCCCACTTTGCTCTCCTGGATCAGCACGTTGGGATCGAGGGCGATGCCGATGAGGTCGTTCGCCGAGTCACCGGTCGTCAGGCCGCCCGTGCCCCAGTGGTACGGCAGCCAGATCTGGTGGACCCGGCGACCGTCCAGCCGCAGCGGCCGGAGCCGCTCGGTGACCAGCACCCGAGCCTCGACACACGCCCGGGCGGTGACGACGTGCGCCCAGCCGAGGTGCGCCAGGCCCCGCTCGGCGGCGAGGGCGGGGGAGACCTCGACGAACATCGCCGGCTGCAGCTCCGAGAGGTACTCGAGCGTGCGGCTCATGCCGCCGGCGGTGTGGTGCTCGGTCAGGCGGCTCGTGGTGAAGACGTACGGGAAGACGCCGCTGTCCGTGGGGTGGACCGGGTTCTCCGACCGCTGGTACCGCTTGCGGGTCGGGTTCGCCTGCTGCCCGTACAGCGGGTTCGGCACCGGCGACTCGGCCGGCTCGTAGTGCGTCGGCAGCGGCCCGTCGACCAGGCCGCTCGGCACGAACAGCCAGCCCTTCCCGTCGCCCTGCATGATGAACGGGTCGTCCCCGGCCAGCGCCGCGGGCCCGGTCGCGCCGTCCGGCGGCCGGTACGCCGGCGGTTTCGTCTTCTCGAAGTCGGGCACGTCCGGCCCGGTCCACTCGCCCTTGCCGGGATCCCAGAAGACGTATCGCTTCCGCTCGCTCCACGGCCGGCCCTCGGGGTCGGCGGAGGCGCGGTTGTAGAGCATGCGCCGGTTCGCCGGCCACGCCCAGCCCCACTCGAGGCCGATCGGGTCGGACGGCCCCGCCGGGGTGCGCCGCGCGGCCTGGTTGACGCCGCCCGCGTAGACCCCGGCGTAGATCCAGCAGCCGGCGGCGGTGGACCCGTCGTCCTTGAGCTCGGTGAAGCCCGACACCGGCGTGCCGGTGGCCACGTCGAAGCCGTTGATCTCCCGCAGTACCGCCGCCGCCGACGGCTCGTCGTAGCCGCCCTCCGTCGGGTAGTCCCAGGCCAGGTCCCGCACGGCGCGGTCCCGCGGCAGCGCCGAGTCCGCCAGCCGCTGCTTGAGCCGGCGGCCGAGATGGTAGAAGAACCACAACTCGGAGCGGCAGTCGCCGGGCGGGTCGACGGCCTTCTCCCGCCACTGCAGCAGCCGCTGCGTCTGCGTGAACGTGCCCTCCTTCTCCACGTGCGAGGCGGCGGGCAGGAGGAACACCTCGGTCGCGCACTCCTCGGGCACGATCTCGCCGGTCTCGACCTCCGGGGAGTCCTTCCAGAAGGTGGCGCTCTCGATCTCGTACAGGTCCCGCACGACGAGCCAGTCGAGCTTGGCCAGGCCGAGCCGCTGCGCGCGGCCGTGCGCCGAGCCGACGGCCGGGTTCTGGCCGAGCAGGAAGTACCCCTTGACCTTGCCGTCGATCATGTCGAGCACGGTCTGGTAGGTGCTGTGGTCGCCGGTCAGCCGGGGCAGGTGCCCGTAGCAGTAGTCGTTGTCCGCGGTCGCGGCGTCCCCGAAGTACGCCTTCAGGAGGCTGACGGCGTAGGACCTGGCGTTGCCCCAGAAGCCCTTCTGCCCGGGGTGGCGGATCGCGTCGACCCACTCGTCGAGCGTGTCATGCCTGCCCCGCTGCGGCATCGGCAGATATCCCGGCAGGAGGTTGAACAGCGTCGGGATGTCGGTGGAGCCCTGGATGCTCGCGTGCCCGCGCAGCGCCATGATGCCCCCGCCGGGGCGGCCCATGTTGCCGAGCAGGAGCTGGATGATGGCGCCGGTGCGGATGTACTGCACCCCGACCGAGTGCTGGGTCCAGCCGACCGAGTACACCAGGGCGGTCGTGCGCTCCCGGCCGGAGTTGCGCGTCCACGCCTCGCAGACCTTGGCGAACTGCTTCGGTGACACGCCGCACACCTGCTCCACGACCTCCGGCGTGTACCGCGCGAAGTGCCGCTTCAGCAGCTGGTACACACACCGCGGGTGCTGCAGCGTCTCGTCGCGCAGGATGCCGGCCGGCACCGGCGGGCCGTGCGACTCGTGGCGCAGGCCACCAGCCGTCTCCCGCGTGTGCTGCGGCTCCTCGGCATGCCCCTCGAACTGCCAGCTCCGCGGGTCGTACGCGCTGGTCTGCGGGTCGAAGCCGGAGAACAGCCCGTCGAGGTCCTCGGTGTCGCGGAAGTCCTCGCGCACGATCATGGCCGCGTTCGTGTACGCGACGACGTACTCCCGGAAGTCCAGCTCGTTGCTCAGGATGTAGTTGACCACACCACCGAGGAACGCGATGTCCGACCCGGCCCGGATCGGCACGAACTCGTCGGCGACGGCGCTGGTGCGCGTGAACCGGGGGTCGACGTGGATGACCGTCGCACCGCGGGCCTTGGCCTCCATCACCCACTGGAAACCGACCGGGTGCGCCTCGGCCATGTTCGAGCCCTGGATCACGATGCAGTCAGCGTTGGCCAGGTCCTGCTGGAAGCCCGTGGCGCCGCCGCGACCGAAACTGGTCCCCAGACCGGGGACGGTGGCGGAGTGTCAAATGCGGGCCTGGTTCTCGATCTGCAGCGCGCCGACGGCCGTGAACAGCTTCTTGATGAGATAGTTTTCTTCGTTGTCGAGCGTCGCGCCGCCGAGGCTCGCGATGCCGAGCGTGCGGTTGAGCGGCCGGCCGTCCTCGTCGCTGTCCTGCCACGTCTCCTCGCGGGCCTTGAGCACCCGGTCGGTGATCATGTCCAGCGCCGTTTCGAGGTCGAGGTCCTCCCACTCGGTCCCGTAGGGCCGGCGGTACCGCACCTTGGTCTGCCGCAGCGGGCTGGTGACGAGGCTCTTGCTCGCCGACCCCTTCGGGCACAGCCGGCCGCGCGAGATCGGGCTGTCCGGGTCACCCTCGATCTGCGTGACCTTGCCGTCCTTGACGAACACCCGCTGCCCGCAGCCGACCGCACAGTAGGGGCAGACCGACCTGGCGACGGTGTCCGCCTGTGTCGTACGGGAGGTGAGCGCGTCGGTGCGCGGCGACCGGACAGCGTCGCCACGACCCGTGGGGTCGGAGCCGGTCAGCTGCCGGTAGACAGGCCACCGCCGAAGCCACTCCATACCCTTGACTCTATAAGGTCGGATCATGCTTTCCCTCGGCGACCTGGCGTCCGTGCGGCGGCGCCTGCTGGCCCTGGCCGAGGCGGACCCGGCCGTCGTCGGGGCGGCGCTCACCGGGTCGCAGGCCACCGGCGACGCCGACCGGTGGTCCGACCTCGACCTGGCCTTCGCGATCGACGGCCCGCTCGACGCGGCCATGCACCACTGGACCGAGCTGCTGTACCGGGACTTCGCCGCCGTCCACCACTGGGACCGGCCCTCCGGCGCCACGGTGTACCGGGTGTTCCTGCTCCCCGGACGGCTCGAGGTGGACATCGCGTTCAGCCCGCCGGAGGGGTTCGCTCCCCGCGGCCCGAGCTGGCACACCGTCTTCGGCGACCCCGCACCGCCGGAGCCCACCGCGCCGGTCGGCCACGACCACCTGGCCGGGCTGGCGTGGCACCATGCCCTGCACGCGTGGACGAGCATCCAGCGTCGCCGGTGGTGGCAGGCCGAGCACTGGATCGGCGCCCTGCGCGGCCAGGTGATCGCCCTGGCCTGCCTCCGGCTGGGCCATCCCACCGCCTACGCGAAGGGCGCCCACCTGCTCCCCGCGGAGGTGGCCGCCGGGCTCGAGGCCACGCTCGTCCGCACGCTCGACGAGGCGGAACTGCGTCGTGCGCTGGCCGCCGCGACGGCTGCGCTGTCGGCGGAGCTCACGCGCACCGATCCGGCGCTCGCGGCTCGGCTGGCCCCGGTCCTGGCCGAGCCGGTGTAGCCGGCCCGTGTGCGTCGGCCCGTGTGCGTCGGCCCGGCTGGTCCGCTGAGACGGCTCGTGTGCGTCGGCCCGGCTGGTCCGCTGAGGCGGCTCGTGTGCGTCGGCCCGGCTGGTCCGCTGAGGCGGCTCGTGTGTGTCGGCACAAGGCGCCAGTAGGACGGGCCGCCAACTGCCGCTCGGCCTCCGGGAGCGCGAACGGGACGGCGGGGTTGCGTGGCGCGTAGTCCAGGTCGGGCACGCCCGCCGCCCACGGCACGTGGACCCAGAACGGGACCTCGTCCGAGACCGCCGGCGCGGCCGGCCGTTCGCCGGTTTGTGGTGCATCGATCTTGCAGTTGTGGTGCCTGGCAAACCGGGCATTCACGGAGTGTCTCGGCGGCACAACTGCGAGATCGACAAGGGTGGACCAGGCCGGCGATGGTGGACGCCGCCCTAGGGTGGGGGTTGTGCGCCTGGTGCTGATCGCCGACACGCACGTGCCGAAGCGGGCGCGTGACCTCCCGGCGCGGCTGTGGGCGGCGATCGAGGCCGCCGATGTGGTGGTGCACGCCGGTGACTGGGTCGCGGAGCCGCTGCTCGACGAACTGCTGCGCCGCTCGTCGCGCCTCATCGGTGTGTACGGCAACAACGACGGCCCCGGCCTGCGTGCCCGCCTGCCGGAGGTCGCCGACGTGGTGCTCGACGGCGTGCGGCTCGCGGTCGTCCACGAGACCGGCGCGGCGAAGGGTCGCGAGCAGCGCTGCGCCGTCCGCTTCCCGGCCCACGACGTCCTGGTGTTCGGCCACTCCCACATCCCGTGGGACACCGCCGCCCCGGGCGGCCTGCGGCTGCTGAACCCGGGTTCTCCGACGGACCGCCGCCGCGAGCCGTATGCGACCTACATGACGGCGTCGATCACGGACGGCACGCTGACGGACGTGGTGCTGCACCGTCTGTGAGCGCTCAGCCCGTGTCGTCGGCGCGTGCCTCCAGGCGCTCGTAGCGCTGCCGGGCCGCCTGCGGCGTGTTGAGCCCCAGGCTGAAGGCGATGTCCTGCCAGGTCATCCCCCTGCTCCGCGCGGTCTTCAGCAGGTGCAGCTCGATCGCGTCGAGCTCCGCCCGGACGTCCGGCATCAGGGTCAGCGCCGCGACGAGGTCGGTGGCGTCGACGGCGGGCTCGCCCGGCCGCGGCGGGACCGAGCCGGCGGTCATGGCGGCGACGAGCTGCACGACTTCGTGCGGCGCCGCCACGGACGAGTGGAGATGCCGCGATCGGAGTTCGGGACTGCCGGCATGCCGCTCGGCAAGGTACGCCAGCGCCTGGTGGGTGCGCTCCGCACGCCGTACGCCCGGATCGGGCCGACTGAAGACTTCGGTCATGGCTTGCAGCATGACGGATAAACGGACCGTTTTCAACAAGGTGTTGAAAACCTCTTGGCTGGGCGCTGTTGCCAGCCGGGCCGGAGCGGATTCCTCCATGATCCGGAAGAGTTCGCGCCGAATAGCGGCGTCAAGTCTTCCGGATCACGGTCCCGGCATGGGGCGTTCATGATCACGAAGGGTTCGGACACCCAGGGCTACCACAACTCTTCGCGATCATGAACGCCCCACACCTCGGCGATCCCGACGCCGGTTGGCGTTACTCACCGGTCGACGCCCGGTCACCGCTGGTGTTGTTGGAGCAGGCGCCCGCATCCGGCCGGCACCGCCCGCCCGCTTCGTGACACCCGGGCCGCAGATGGCCAGCGGGCGGTGCAATCAGGGCTCGCCGACAGCAAGACCAGACCTGGGCGCCGCGCTATACATCCACGGCGGCGGCTGGGTGCTGGGCATCGCCGGGCAGCCGCGCCGCCGGGCAGCCGCGCCGCCGGGCAGCCGCGCCGCCGGCCAGTCGGGCGCCGGACCAAGCGCCGAGCGCCGCTGCGGAGCCGGCAGCTGGGCAGCCGGGCGTCGAACCCGGAGCCGGGCCGTTGGGCGCCACCGAACCTGGCGCCGGACCGGCAGCCGTCCAGCCCGGCGCTGGGCTGGGCGCCTCTGTCCAGCCGTGCTTTTTGTCCAGCCGTGCCGCCGGCGCCGAACCCGGCGCCGGACCGGCCGCCGTGCAGCCCGGCCGCCGGACTGGCTGCTGGGTGCGGCTGCGCCGCTGCTCCGCCGCGTTGCTGGGCGCCGAACCTGGCGCCGGACCGGCCGCCGTGCAGTAGGCTGCCGGACCGGCCGCTGGGCGCTGCTACTCCGCCGCGTTGCTGGGCGCCGAACCTGGTGCCGTCCAGCCGGGCGCCGCCGGGCAGCCGCGCCGGTGGGTGCTGGACTGGCAGGTGCGGATCGCGTTGGGTGCGGGTGTGTCATGCCTGCCCGGCCTGGGTGGGCGGCGCGGGGTGTGCCGAAGGTCAGGTGGGGAGCGCCTCCAGCGTGAAGTACCTCTTGAGCCAGGGCACCAGCGTCCGGTAGGCCACGATGGTGTCGGGCTGGCCGTTGTCGTGCGACAGCACGATCGAGCCCTCGCGGACGTGCTGCTTCACCTCGCGGATGACCCGCTGGATGTGGGCCGCGTGGTCGGCGTCGGGCTTGTGGTCCCAGTCGCGCGGGTCGACGTCCCAGTAGATCGACGCCATGCCGAGCTCCCGCGCCTTGGCGACCAGTTCCGGCGTGAAGTTGCCGCCGGGCGCGCGGAAGTACTTGATCGGCACGTCCGCGCCGACCGCGGCGCGGATCATTTCGTTGGTGTGGCGGAGATCCCAGTCGATGTAGGCGGGGTCCTTCTTCGCCAGGTTGATCAGGTGCTGCCACGAATGGTTGCACAGCGTGTGACCGTCGGCGGCGATCTGCCGCACCAGCTCGGGATGGTTGCGCACCCGGAAGCCGACCATGCAGAAGGTCGCCTTCACGCCGTTGTCCCGCAGCACCTTGAGGATCGCCGGGGTGTTGACCGGGTCGGGGCCGTCGTCGAAGGTCAGCGCGACCGCGGTGCCGCCGGTGAACAGCTCTGTCGCGGCGGGGCCGTGACCGCTCCCCGGCGGCCGCACCACGAACCCGTCCTCGGCGGTCCGCGCGACGCCCGACGAGGACGGCTTCGGTGAGGCCGGCCCGCTGGAGGGCGACGTCGGCGCGCTGGGCGAGCGCGTCGCCGACGGGCCGGGCGACGCCACGGCGGCGGACGAGGCCGGGGCGGTTGGGGCCGGCTGGCTCGCGCGCTGCGAGACACGGTTGTCGTCACAGGCGGTCGACCCCAGCAGTGCCACCACCGCCATGATCCGCAGCGCGAGCGCTGTCCTGCGTCGAATCACCTCGGATCCCCCTAATCCGGCCAACCGGCATCTATTCGCGCGGCCACGCTAGCGGAATCCGGCCCGATCGTGAACCCCAAGCGGCGTGCCGTGTCCGACGGTGACCACGACGTCACGCGCGCCGAACGGCACCGTAGAGTTGCGCGGTGACCAGGCAGGTGCCCGTGGAACTGCTCGCGCACCTGCGGCGCGCCCGCGACCACATCGACCGCAACTATCAGACGCCGCTGGACCTCGCGCAGGTTGCCGCCGTCGCCGCCGTCTCGAAGTACCACTTCGTGCGCTGCTTCGAGGCGACCTACGGCGAGACGCCGATGCGCTACGTGACCCGCCGCCGCATCGAGCGGGCGCAGGACCTGCTGCGCTCGGCCAACCTGACGGTGACCGAGATCTGCATGCTCGTCGGGTTCGCCAGCCTGGGCTCGTTCTCGTCGCGGTTCACGCAGCTGGTGGGGGAGAGCCCGATCGCCTACCGCAACCGGTGGGCCGCCGAGGGCGAGGCGCACGTCCCCGGCTGCTGGCTGTTCATGTGCGGGGTCCTGCGGACGCCGGAGCGCAATTTCGGAGAAGGCGCCACCGGTGACGGCACGTAACGTCAGCGCCATGATTACGAACATCTCGCTGGTCACCGTCTACTGCCTCGACCAGGACGCCACCCGTGACTTCTACGTCGACGTGCTCGGCTTCGAGCCCGGCACCGACGTCACGATGGGTGAGGACTTCCGCTGGGTCACCATCCGGCATCCCAAGCAGCCGGAGATCGAGGTCACGCTGATGACCCCCGGCCCGCCGCTCGACGACGACGCGGCCGCGTTCGTGCGCCGCCAGCTGGAGAAGGGCTCCATGGGCGGCCTCGGCCTGAGCGTCGACGACTGCCGCAAGACCTACGAGGAGCTCACCGCCAAGGGCGTCACGTTCCTGCAGGAGCCGTCCGAGCGGCCGTACGGTGTGGAGGCGGTCATGCGGGACAACACCGGCAACTGGTTGGTCCTGGTCGAGTCGCGGGACTTCACGCCGCAGGACTTCGAGTAGCCGGCGACCCCTGCCGGGCAGCGGTCGCCGGCCCCGGACTACCCGCCCGCACTCCAGCCGGTGGCCGCGGCCCAGTCCTCGGCGGCCACGATCACCAGGTCGACCACCGGATCCTTCACGTCCGTGTAGACGTCCGGGTCGGTGACCGCGCCGGCGAGGGCGGTCTTGAAGGCACTGTAGGCCGCCACCGCCCCCGGACGGTCCCGGAACCAGTCGCGGAACAGCAGCGCCAGCCGCTCGTTCGGCGAACCCGCGAGCCGGACGTGCAGGTTGACCGGCTCGTCGCCGGTGCGGGACCAGTAGCGCTTGCGCCACCGGTCGGGGGAGTCCGTGCGGCCCGCCGGGACGTGATCGTGCTCGTACGGCCTCCGGAGCAGGCCCAGCCCGGCCAGCGGCGGGTCGAACGCGGCGGCGGCCTCGTCGAGGTCGGCGACGCTCACCTGGAGGTCGTAGACGGCCTTGGCGGCCATGCCCGGGATCGCGGTGCTGCCGATGTGCTCGATCCGCAGCGCGAGCGGGCCGAGTGCGCCGTGCAGTTCCGCGATCAGCTGGGCCGCCCGGAGCCGCCAGGTCGCGTCCGGCGCGGTGATGGCGACGGGCACCTACGCGCCCTCCCTCTTGGCTCGTGCTCGCCGCTTGCCCTCGTGCATCGCCTGGACGCGGGGGATCGGGATCGTGTGCCCCTCCGCGACGAGGTCGTCCGGGATCCGCTGCGGCGCCGGCATGGCGGCCGCCCACGGGTCGGCGTCGCCCAGCAGCCCCGGCGCGGTGTGGACGGTGAAGTCGGCGGGGCGCACGTCGTCGAGATCGTCCCACGACAGCGGGAACGACACCGGGGTGCCGGGCCGCAGCCGCGGGCTGTACGCCGACACCACCGTCGCGCCGCCGACGCGGGTCGGGTCGAGGAAGACCTTGCCCTGCCGGTCGTCGCGGATGAACGCGGTCGTGGCGAGCTTCGGGTCGAGCCGCTCGGCCCGCGCGGCCACCGCCCGGGTCGCGCCCGCCACGTCGTCCATCGGTGCGTGGCCGTCGATCGGCACGAACACGTGCAGACCCTTGGCGCCGCTGGTCTTCACCGCGCTGTCCAGCCCGGCGTCGGTGAGCACGGTGCGGATCAGCCGCGCCGCCGCGACGGCGAGCCCGAACTCCTCGGGTGACGGCGGGTCGAGGTCCAGGACCATGTGCGTGGTGTGCGCCCAGTCGTCGGCCCGCACGAGCGTCGGATGGTACTCCACCGCCCGCTGGTTGCCGAACCACAGCAGGGTGCGCCGGTCGTTGCACAACGCGTAGGTGACGTCGCGCTTCGAGCTCTCCGCCCACATGCTGACGGTGGGCACCCAGTCCGGCGTGTACTTGGGGACGTTCTTCTGCATGAACGACTCCTGGCCACGCATGATCCGCACGACGGACAACGGCCGGTCGCGCAGCACCGGGATGATGCGGTCGTGGACGGCGTCGAGGTAGTCGACCAGGTCGCGCTTGGTCGCCCCGGCCCCGTCGAACAGCGGCTGGTCCAGGTTGGTGAGGGCGACCCCGTCGCGCTCCTCGTCGGCCTTGCTCACCGTCGCACCGTACCAACCGGGCCGCCGTTTCCCGGTGCCGAAACCGGGATATTCAGCCTAGTTTCCTAGGATGCCAGAGGAGGTGTCGACCGGGGCACGGGCTGTTCGTCGTCGGGGTATGAAGGCATCTGTGATCGACATTGCCCAGGAAGACCTCGACGACCTGCGGCGCCGGCTCGAACGCGCCAGGTTCGCCCTCGACGCGCCCGGCGAGCTGTGGGACTACGGCGTGCCCGGGAAGCTGGTGCGGGAGCTCGTCGACTACTGGCGCGACGGCTACGACTGGCGCCGGTGGGAGGCGGAGCTCAACCGGCACCCGCAGTACGAGACCGTCATCGACGGCCAGCGGATCCACTTCCTCCACGTCCGTTCACCCCGCCCGGACGCCCTGCCGCTGGTGCTCAGCCACGGCTGGCCCGGCTCCGTCGCGGAGTTCCTCGACGTCATCGAGCCGCTCACCGAGCCGGCCGGCGGCGGGCTCGCGTTCCACCTCGTGATCCCGTCGCTGCCCGGGTTCGGGTTCTCCGGCCCCACCGGCGAGCCCGGCTGGAACGTCCCCCGGATCGCCCGCGCCTGGGCGACCCTCATGCGGCAGCTGGGCTACGAGCGGTACGGCGCCGTGGGCAACGACTGGGGCTCGTACATCGCCCCGGAGGTCGGCACGGCCGACCCCGGCGCGGTCGTCGGCGCGCACGTCACACAGCTCTTCGACGGGGCGGGCACCGGCTTCACGCCGCAGAACGCCGAGGAGGAGGCGGCGCTCGCCGGCCGGCGGTGGGGCCGCGACCACCTCGACGCGTACGGCATCCTGCACCGCCAGCAGCCGCACACCCTCGCCCACGCGCTCATGGACTCGCCCGTCGGCCTGCTCGCCTGGCACCTGCAGATCTTCCGGGAGGGCCTCGACCCGGACTTCGTCCTGACCAACGTCATGATCTACTGGCTGACCGGCACGGCGCCGTCGGCGATGCGCCTGTACTACGAGTTCGACAGGACGCCGCCCCGGCCGCCGACGACCGTGCCCGTCGGGCTGGCCCAGTTCACCGAGGACTGGCCGTCGGTGCGCCGGCTGGCGGAGTTGGAGCACACGAACATCGTGTCGTGGCACGAGTACGACCGGCCCGGCCACTTCGCCGCCCACCAGTCGCCGGACCTGCTGGTCGCCGACGTGCGCGGGTTCTTCACGAAACTGCTCGACGGACCCGCGCGGTGACCGCCGGCCCCGCCGCTCACTCGACGGGGATCTGCTCGGTGCGGCGGGGCATGAGCAGCAGCGCGCCGACGGCGAGGACACCGACGACGGCGAGGGCGACGAACACGTGGTGGGTGGCCGCGTAGAGGCTGGATCGGACGTAGTCGGCGACCGCGCCGGTCGCCTGCCCGGCCTTCAGCACGATGCTCGTCGCGTCGGTGCCGGCGGCGAGTTCCGGGCGGATGTCGGGCGGGGCGTCGGCGAAGCGGCGCTCGAGGGTGGTGTTGGCGATCGCGCCGAACACGGCCACGCCGACGGCGCTGCCGATCGAGCGGAAGAACATGTTGGTGCCGGTGACCATGCCGCGGCGCTCCCAGCCGACGACGGACTGGACGGCGACCAGCGAAGGGCTGGACATGAGGCCGAGGCCGACGCCGATGACGAAGCAGGCGAGGCCGAGCATGAGGATCGTGGTGTGCCGGCTGAGGAGCGCGCACAGGACCGTACCGGCGATGACGACGACACTGCCGACCAGTGCGGTGTTGCGGAAGCCGATCTTCAGGTAGATGTGGCCGGACGCGGTCGCCGCGATCGGCCAGCCGAGGGTCATCGCCGCCAGGACGAAGCCGGCGACGACGGCGCTGGCGCCGAGGACCCCCTGGGCGAAGTTCGGCACGTACGAGCTGAGGCCGATGAGCAGCGCGCCGATGATGAGCGAGGCGACGTTGCCGCCGACGAGGGTGCGGTGCCGGAACACCCACAGCGGCAGGACCGGCTCGGCGGCCCGGCGCTCGACGAACACGAACGCGGCGATGAGCAGCGCGCCGGCGGCGAAGATGGTGATGCTCGGCGCCGACGCCCACGGCCAGGTGATCCCGCCCTCGAGCGTGCCGAGGATGAGCAGGGTGCAGCCGGTGACGAGCAGCGTGGCGCCGAGGTAGTCGACGCGGTGCTCGCGGCGCTGGACCTGCTCCTTGAGGTGCCGGATCAGCATCCACGCGGCGACGAGGCCGAGCGGGATGTTGACGAAGAAGATCCAGCGCCAGGAGAGGTACTCCGAGAAGACCCCGCCGAGCGTCGGCCCGATCACGGAGGAGACGCCCCACACCCCGGCGACGTAGCCCTGGACCCTGGCCCGCTCCTCGACGGTGTAGAGGTCGCCGATGATGGTCATGCTCATCGGCTGGATGGCGCCGGCGCCGATGCCCTGCACGGCGCGGAAGATGATGAGGGAGAGCATGCCCCAGGCGGCGCCGCACAGCACCGAGCCGAGCAGGAAGACGGCGACGCCGAACAGCATGACCGGCTTGCGGCCGAAGACGTCGGCGAGCTTGCCGTAGAGCGGGGTGGTGACCGCCGCGGTGAGCAGGTAGACGGAGAACAGCCACGGGAAGTGCGCGAACCCGCCGAGGTCGCGCACGACGGACGGCACGGCGGTGGCGATGATCGTGCTGTCCAGTGCGACCAGTCCGGTGGTCAGCATCACCGACGCGAGCACCGGTCCGCGCTCGGAGCGCAGCCCTACCTTCCGGGCCGACGCGGTGAAAGTGGCATTGCGCATGTCGACACCTTACGTCTGACTGATCACGACGCGTGCCGGCCCGCCGCGGCGGATCGGGGTGGTCACGGCGGGGCCGGCCGTCGACGGTGGCCGGCCCCGCTGCGGCGGGAGGCGCTGCGACAGGCGGGCTCAGCCGACGACGCGCAGTGACGCCAGCCGCCAGGTCCCGGGGTCGGGCAGGCGGCGGGCCTCCTCGCCCGGCGCCGGCGCCAGGTCCGGGAACCGGCGCAGGACCGCGCTCAGCGCCAGCTCGGTCTGCACCCGGGCGAGCGGCGCGCCGAGGCAGAAGTGCGGGCCGTGCGCGTAGCCCAGATGGCCGGTCGCGACCCGGCGCAGGTCGAGGGTGTCCGGGTCGTCGAACACCCGCGGGTCGCGGTTGGCGGACAGGATCGACACGGTGACCGGGTCGCCCTTCGGGATCGGGACACCGCCCAGGTTTACGTCCTGCTGCGCGTACCGCGGGATGGTCAGCAGCTGGGGACCGCACCACCGGGTCAGCTCCTCCACCGCCTGCGGCATGAGCGCCGGCACCTCGCGCAGCTCGGCGAGCTGGGCAGGATGTTCGAGCAGGGCCGCGACCGCGTTGGCGATGAGGTTCGCCGGGACCTGACCGGCGAGCACCAGGTGCCAGACCAGCGTGACCCGCTCGGTCTCGGTGAGCTCCCCGCCGAACCGCGCGTCGACGTTCGCGGCGTCGTCGATGATGGCCGGGATCGCCTCGGCGAACGCCTTGCCGTGCCCGCCGGCGACGGCCGCGCCGTAGACCCGCCACCGTGGCCGGTCCGCGGGCGGGACGCCGATCAGCTCGCAGATCACCTCCATCGGCAGCGGTGTCGCGAAGTCCCGCAGCAGGTCGACCTCCTTGTCCCGCACCGCCTCGTCCAGCAGGCGCTCGACGATCGCCGCGATCCGCGGCCGCATCGCCTCGGCCTCCCGCGGGCTGAACGAGGGCGCCACCAGCCGGCGCAGGCGCTGGTGCTCCGCGCCCTCCATCTCCTGCATCGTCCGCAGGTACGGCCGGTACCGCTCCGGCACGTCCGGCCGCTGGAGGTAGCTCGCCGCGCTGAGCGCGAACCGCTGGTCGGTGAGCACCGTCCGCGCCTCGGCGTGGCGCAGGACCACCCACATCGGCCCGAGGCGGGCGACGGGCGCCTCCTCGCGGGCCCGTCGGTATGCGGCGACAGGGTCGGCGAGCACATCGCTGAATTCCACAGATACTCCAATCAGATGTTCTCGTCATCTGAGTGGTGACGGTATCGTGTGGTCGTGGATCACGCAACGGAGGATCTCGGCGGCCGGCGCGGCCTCGCGGGCCACGCCGGGCGGAACGGCCCCGGGGAGGGTGCCGGATGGCGCGGCTGACCCGCGCCGAGACGCAGGAGCGCAACCGGGCCCGTGTGCTCGCCGCGGCCCGCGCAGAGTTCGCCGAGCGCGGCTTCCGCGAGGCGAAGATCGACACCATCGCGGAGCGGGCCGAGCTCACCCGCGGCGCCGTGTACTCGAATTTTCCCGGCAAGCGGGCGTTGTACTTCGCGGTGCTCGCCGACGACGCCGCCGGCGCGCCCGTGCCGCCGGCCGCCCGGTCAGCGAGCGTCCGGGACGCTCTCGGTGCGCTGGCCCGGGCCTGGGTCGCCCGCCTTCCGCTGGCCACCGACGCCGACGAGCCGGCGTGGCTCGGGGTCGACCTGGTCCCGGAGGTCATCGCCGACGAGCGCGTCCGCCGGCCGTACGCACAGCTGAAGCGCCTCGACGCGCTTGTCCTCGGGCTCGCGCTGGAGCGGCTCGGGCGCCGGCCCCGTCAGGTCCGCCTCGCCGAGACCGCGCTCACCCTGCTGCACGGCAGCAGCCAGCTCGCCGCCGCCGCACCCGGCTTCGGCGAGCCGTTCAACGTCGTGCGCGCCTGTGAGCAGCTCGCCGACCTCGACCTCGACGACCACTGGCCCCTGCCGCCGCTGGTCACCCCGGTCCGCGCGGCCGACGCGCCGTGGCAGCCACCGTCCATCGTGGACGAACTGCGCGGGACCCCGGCCGGGCCGCACGACGGCGTCGTGGCCGTGCTCGGCCTGCACCGCCTGTCCGCGGTCGAGGAGGCGGTCCGCGCCGGCGCGGAGGTCACCGCGATCCTGGTGACGAGCCAGCCCGACGAGCTGGCCCCGCTCGCCCGGCTCTCCCTGACCGAGCTGCGCAACCAGCTGCGGCACGCCGTCCCGCCGGAGGCCTGGCCCGAGCTGCACCTCGTCGTCGACGAGACCGGCGCGCTGGCCGCGGCGGCCGGCGTCGACGCGGTCAGCGACGCGACCGAGACCGCGGTGCGGGTCGAGCACGGCCGCATCGTGGCCCGCGCCGACGGCTGGGGCGCCTGCCACGCCGCCGCGACCTACCGCGCGTAGTCCCCGGCGAGCCGCCGGATCTCGACGGTCAGCTCCGCGCGCAGCTCGTCGTGGTCCGGGCCCGGCCGGACGCTGTCGCGCACCGACGCGGGGTGCCGCCGGTCACAGCCGGCCGGCCTCGATGATGCGCTGCAGGAACTGCCGGGTGCGCGGCTCGCGCGGATCGCCGAACACCTGCTCCGGCGGGCCCTGCTCGACCAGCACCCCGCCGTCGAGGAAACACACCCGGTCGGCGACCTGGCGGGCGAAGCCCATCTCGTGCGTGGCGAGGACCATCGTCACCCCGTCGGCCTTCAGGTCCCGGATCAGCGTCAGCACCTCGCCGACCAGTTCCGGGTCCAGCGCCGACGTCACCTCGTCGAGCAGCAGCAGCCGCGGCCCGTTGACCAGCGCCCGCACGATCGCGACCCGCTGCTGCTGGCCGCCGGAGAGCCGGTCCGGGAACGCGCCGGCCTTGTCGGCCAGGCCGACCCGCTCCAGCAGTGCCATCGCCTTCGCCCGGGCCTCGGCCGCCGGCCGCCGGTGCACCCGCCGCGGGGCGAGCGTCACGTTGTCCAGGACCGACATGTGCGGGAAGAGGTTGAACGCCTGGAACACGATGCCGATGCGCTGCCGCACCTTGTCCGGGTTGACCCGCGGGTCGGTGATGTCCTCGCCGTCGAGCCGGATGGTGCCGTCGTCGACCGGCTCGAGCAGGTTGATGCAGCGCAGCAGCGTCGACTTGCCGGAGCCGCTGGCACCGATCAGCGCCACGACCTCGTGCTCGGCCACGTCGAGGGAGACGCCGCGCAGGACCGGTTGGGTGCCGAAGACCTTGTGCAGGCCGGTCACCGACAGGACGGTGGTCATAGTGCGTTGTCTCCGGACTGGCGGCGGGCCGCCCGCAGGGTGACCCAGTCGGTGACGGCGACGACCGGGATCGCGAGGAGCACGAAGAGGACCCCGGCCACCACGTACGGCGTGTAGTTGTACGACACCGAGGTCTGGATCTGGGCGGCGCGCACGGCGTCGATCGGCCCGGCCAGGGAGATCAGGCCGACGTCCTTCTGCATCGCGACCAGGTCGTTGAGCAGCGGCGGGGAGACCCGGCGCACCGCCTGCGGCAGCACGACGTGGCGCATCGTCTGCCGATACGTCAGCCCCAGCGACCGCGCGGCCGCCCGCTGCGACGGGTGCACCGACTCGATCCCGGCCCGGAACACCTCGGCGATGTACGCGCCGTAGGTCAGGATCAGCGCGATGCTGCCGAGGACCAGCACCGTCGGCGTGCCGGCCAGCCGCAGCCCCGGCACCCCGAACGCGAACAGGTAGAGCGTGATGATCAGGGGCAGGCCGCGGAAGGCGTACGTGTACCCGGTCGCGAGCGCGCGCAGCGGGAAGAACACCGGGGACCGCAGCGTGCGCAGCGTCGCGATGCCGAGCCCGACCAGCAGAGCGCCGGCGGCGCACCACAGCAGCAGCCGGACGTTGAGCCACAGGCCGCGGGCGACCTCCGGCAGCGCGGCGCGGGCCGCGGCCAGGTCGAAGAAGCTCTCGCGCACCGCCGGCCAGCCGGGCGCGCCGGTGACGGCGACCACCAGCAGCACGCCGACGGCGAGCGTGGACACGGCGGCGACCGCCACCGACAGGTACGTCTGCCGGCGGCGGTACGCCTCGCGCTGGAGTTGTAACTCGCTCTTCATCAGGACAGTGTCGGCGCGCCCTGCGTGCTCGACAGCCACTGCTGCTCGAGGTTCTTCAGGGTGCCGTCGGCGCGCAGCGCGTCGACGGCCTGGCTGACGCAGGAGGTCAGCGCCGAACCCTTGTCGAGCACCAGGCCGAACTGCTCCGGGGTGCCCGACGGCTGCGGCAGCTGGCCGACGATCGTGCCGTTGTCCAGCTCGGCGCCGGTGATGTAGAACGCGGTCGGCAGGTCGACGACGAGGCCGTCGATCTGGCCGTTCTGCAGGGCCTTCTTCGCGTCGTCGTTGTTGTTGAACACCGCCGGCTGGGCGGTCGGTTTGACCACCTCGGTGATCGAGCGGTAGCTGGTGGTGCCGACCTGCGCGCCGAGCTTGGCGTCCTTGAGGTCCGCCAGCGACTTGGCCCCGGCGATCTTCGAGGTCTTCAGCGTGATGACGGTCTGCGTGACGTCGTAGTACGGCGAGGAGAAGTCGACGGCCTTCTTGCGCTCGTCGGTGATCGAGAACTCGTTGACGTCGAAGTCGAACGTCTTCGGGCCCGGCGCGATCGCGTTGTTGAACGTGACGCGCGTCCACACGACCTGGTCCTTGCTGTAGCCGAGCTTCGTGGCCACGGCGTAGGCGACGGCGGACTCGAAGCCCTGCCCGCTCTCGGGCTTGTTGTCGGCGAACCACGGCGGGTAGGCCGGGTCGTCGGTGCCGATCGTGAGCTTGCCCGCGGCGAGGGTCTTGAGCTGTGCCGGGGTGCAGGCGGCGGCGCCGGCGCTGCCGGAGGCGGCGGGTGCCGTGGTGTTGTCGTCGGCCGGTGCGCAGCCGGATGCGACGGCCAGGACGGAGGTCAGTCCGGCCGCGAGGAGGAGGGTCGCGGGACGCATGGCGGCGATCGTACCTACCGACTGGGTAGGGAATAGGCATCACGTGCCCGGGATCACCGCCGTGGTCCGCGACTGGCGCCGGCAGCGCTGCCTCAGACGAGCACCGCGCCGCCGTCGACGCGCAGGACCGAGCCGGTCGCGAAGGACTGGGTCATGCAGTACAGGTAGGCGCGCGCCACGTCGTCGACCTCGCCGACCCGCCGCAGCGGCACGCTCGCCGCGCTGCCGCGGAAGAGCGCCTCCCGCTGCTCCTCCGGCAGGTTCGACCACAGCGGGCTGCGGATCACGCCGGGGGAGACGGCGTTGACCCGGATCCGCGGGGCCAGTTCCACGGCCAGCGCCCGGGTCAGCGCCTCGATCGCGCCGCAGATGCTCGACGCCACCGACCAGCCCGCCTCCGGGCGGTCCCCGGCGGTGCCGGTGGTCAGCGTGATCGAGCCGCCCTCACGCAGGTACGGCAGCGCGGCGTGCGCGGCGCTGAGCGCCCCGAAGTACCGCAGCCCGAAGAACCGCCGCGCCTCGCCCACCTCGATCCGGTCCAGCGGCGTCAGCACGAGCGGCTCACCGGCGGTGTAGACCATGTGGTCCAGGTCGCCGACCTCCGCGAACAGCTTGCCCACCTCGTCGGGATCGCCCAGGTCGGCGGCGCGACCCGCCGCGCCGGTCGGCAGGACCACGAGGGCCCGCTCGACGCTCGACGGGCGGCTGCCGACGACGGTCACGTCGGCCCCGGCCGCGGCGGCCGCCAGCGCGGTCGCCAGGCCGATGCCCGAAGTGCCGCCGAGCACGGCGACGTGCTGGCGCTGCAGGCTCATGGGGGGTTCCTCTCTTCCACGCCGTCCACCGGCCGCGCTGCGGGCCGGCGCCCTCACGGTCGGCTTCATGCCCGCAATCGTGGTCACCTCACCGGTGCGCGCCCGGGAAGCCGCGGCGCCCGTCCGAAAAATCGGGTGACCCGGCCGCGAGCAGCCGGTTAGGGTCGTGCCATGACCACGACGCATGCCCTCTTCGCGCCGGCGACGACGCCGGCCGTGCGCCTTCGCACCCGGCGTCGCGCCCTGGTCTGCCAGGCCTGACGCCGCCTTTTCTCCCGTCAGCTGCACCGCAGCGCCAGGGCCCTTCCGAGTCCTCATCCGGAACGGACGGGCCGCGATGCCGCCTGTCCGTGTTCGCCGCCGTCGCCCGGTGGCAGACAGGACCCAGGCCATGGCCACCATCAGACCCGCACACGCCCGCGCCCGCCGGGTGTACGGGCAGAATCTCCTCACCGACCCCGCCGCCGTCCGACGGCTCGCCACCGCCGCCGGCCTGACCCGCACCGACCTCGTCCTCGAGGTCGGCGCCGGGCGGGGCAGCCTCACCGCCGAACTGCTGCGCCACGCCCGCCGGGTCGTCGCCTACGAGGTTGACCCGGACCTGGCCGCGGCGCTGCCGGACCGCCCCCGCCTGACCGTGCGGGTCGCGGACTTCCTGGCCGCCGAACCGCCCGGCGAGCCGTTCGCGGTGGCCGGCAACATCCCGTACGCGCTCACCTCGGCCGTCGTCGACTGGTGCCTGCGGGCCCCCCGGCTCACCGCCGCGACACTGCTCACCCAGCTCGAGTACGCCCGCAAACGCACCGGCGACTACGGGCGGTGGAGCCGGCTGACGATCGAGACGTGGCCCTGGTACGACTGGCGGCTCGCCGGACGGATCCCGCGCGCCGCGTTCCGGCCGGTGCCCCGTGTCGACGGCGGGATCCTGCGGCTGGCACGCCGGCCGGTGCCGCTGGCCCCGGCGTCCGCGCACGTGCCGTACCGCCGCTTCGTCTCATGGGGTTTCAGCGGGATCGGCGGGTCACTGCACGCGACGCTCGCGCGCCGCCACGACCCGCGCCGGGTCGCGGGCGCCTTCCGCGCGCTGCGGCTGGCCCCGGACACGCCGGTCGGGCTGGTGTGGCCGGAGCAGTGGCTGACGCTGTTCCGGCTGCTCGGCCGCGCGTGAGCGGCCCCCTCCGCTCCGCCGCGGACCGCTCACCGAGAGGTTCAGCGCGGCGTGAGCGGCCGTCGCTCAGAGCAGGCGGGCACCCGCCGTGTGCACGATGGTGTAGCCGCCGGCGGCGACGAGGGCGCGGATGCGGCCCGCGGTGGTCGTGTAGTGCTCCAGTTCCTCGCCGGCCGGGTCGTTGACGCTGACCGTCGCGGTCGTGTCACCCGAGACGATGACGTCGGTGGCGCGGGTGCTCGTCGCCATGCTGCGCAGCAGCGTGACCTGGGCGCCGGTGAGCGGGTCGGCCAGCGCGAGGCAGCGCAGGTCGGCGCCGGCCGTCGCTTCCCGGCACGGCTCCTGGTCGCCGTGGTCGGCGATGCGCGCCACCGCGGCCGCGTGCGGGTCGCCGTCGAGGGCCAGCATCGCCAGCAGCCCGTGGATCGTCGACTCGGCGCCCGCGTCGCGGTGCACGACCCCGCGATGCGTGGCGCCGGCGGGCGGCTCGTCCAGCACGTCCACGCCGTCGTACGTGCGCCCGGTCGCCGGGTCGTACATCGGGGCGCCCGCCGGGTTGTTGCCGAAGAACCACGACCCGGCGATCCCGGCCAGGGTCGACAGCGACGGCCGTCCGGTCGCCCGTGCCGTGGTGAGCAGCGACTCGACCCGCGACTGCGCGCCGTAGGACAGCTGCACCCCGTCGACGGTGAGCGCCTCCCGCGCCCCGGGCAGCGCCACCCGCAGGTTGTCGGGGCCGCCGCCGACGAGCAGGTGCGGGGTGAACGACGCCGCGTCGGCCAGGGCCGCGTCCCGCGCCGCCAGATCCCCGGCGACCTCGTAGACGCGGGCCAGCCCGGCCGGTGCCAGCCCAGCCCATCCGTGCCAGGTGGTGCGGGACAGTCCGGACGGCAGTACGGCCCCGAACGGCCACGTCCACGGCGTGCCGGTCCGCATCGCGGTGACACCCTCGGCGAGCTGCTCCAGGACCTTGCGCACGTCGTCGTCGCCGGCGGCCGCCGCGTACGCGGACAGCCCGAGCAGCGCCTCACCCGTCAGGTCCGCCCCGTCGGCAATGAGCCAGGCCGGGGTCGCGTGGTCGTCGACGAGGCGCCACTGCCCGTACCGCGGCAGCACCTGACGCCGGATCGCGCCGACCGCGTGCCGCAGGCGGACCTGGAGGAAGCCGGCGAAGTCCGGGCTGTCGTCGCGGAACGCGGCATAACCCTCGCCCAGCGCCCAGACCGTGCGGGCGAGCCAGGCCGATTCGCCGCTGTCGGACGGGTCGGGCCGCTCCGGCGGGTCGGCGCTCGGGTTGAGCGTGCCGTCGGACTGCTGCCACAGCACCACGTTGCCGTTCCACGGGTCGTCGTCGCCCACGGTCTGCAGGAAACACAGGCCGCGCAGCAGCTGCCGGGCCGCGGCACGGCTGGTCGCGGCGCCGGTGGCGCGCCAGTGCCGCAGGTAGACCACGGCCGCCCGGGCGATGTCGTCGGCGTTGAACGCGCCCTGGCCGTAGTGGCCCGAGGCCTGGTCGAGGTCACCGCCGCCGCACGGCAGGTACGAGCCGTCCGGCAACCGTTCGGCGTACGTCCACACCACCTCGACGGTGGGCTCCTCGGCGAGGCGGAATGTCGTGTGCCCGGGTTGGGGCGGCGGAACGAGGCGCACCCGCAGCGCGTCCAGATGGGCGAGATTGGTCAGCACGGCGCGCCAGATACCCCGGCGCGCCGTGCCGTAACACCCGTCTACTCCACTTCGACGGCCGCGGCCGCGAACTGGGCCGAGTACAGCCGGGCGTACGCGCCGCCCGCCGCCAGCAGCGAGTCGTGCGTGCCCTGCTCGACGATGCTGCCGTGCTCCATCACCAGGATGAGGTCGGCGTCGCGGATCGTGGACAGCCGGTGGGCGATGACGAAGCTCGTCCGCCCGGCCCGCAGCGTGCTCATCGCCCGCTGGATCAGCACCTCGGTGCGGGTGTCGACCGAGCTCGTCGCCTCGTCCAGGATGAGGATCGTCGGCTCGGCCAGGAACGCCCGCGCGATCGTGATGAGCTGCTTCTCGCCCGCGCTGACCCCGGCGCCCTCCTCGTCGATGACGGTCTCGTAGCCCTCGGGGAGGGTGCGCACGAACCGGTCGGCGTGCGCGGCCTCCGCCGCGGCGACGATCTTGTCCCTCGTCGGGTGATCGGCGCCGTACGCCAGGTTCTCGGCGATGGTGCCCTGGAACAACCAGGTGTCCTGCAGCACCATGCCGATCTGTTCGCGCAGCTCGTCCCGCGACATCGTGGCGATGTCGACGTCGTCGAGCAGGATCCGGCCGCCGGTCAGGTCGTAGAACCGCATGATGAGGTTGACCAGCGTCGTCTTGCCGGCACCGGTAGGCCCGACGATCGCCACCGTCTGCCCGGGCGCGACGGTCAGCGACAGGTCCTCGATCAGCGGCTCGTCCGGATCGTACCGGAACGAGACGTGCTCGAAGGTGACCTTGCCGACCACCCGTTCCGGCCGGGCCGGGGAGGCCGGCTCCGGCGACTGCTCGGCGGCGTCGAGGATCTGGAAGACCCGCTCGGCCGACGCGACACCGGACTGGACCAGGTTGGCCATGCTCGCCACCTGGGTCAGCGGCTGGCTGAACTGCCGCGAGTACTGGATGAACGCCTGCACGTCACCCAGCGAGAGCGAGCCGGAAGCCACCCGCAGGCCGCCGACGACGGCGACCAGCACGTAGTTGAGGTTGCCGATGAACATCATCGCCGGCTGGATGAGGCCGGAGATGAACTGCGCCCGGAACGAGGCGCTGTACAGCGCGTCGTTGTGCTCCTCGAACGTCTTGGCCGCCTCGTTCTGCCGGCCGAAGATCTTCACCACCGAGTGGCCGGTGAACATCTCCTCGATGTGGCCGTTGAGCTTGCCGGTGCTCGCCCACTGCTTGACGAACTGCGGCTGGGAGCGTTTGCCGATCCGGGCCGTCACGAGCACCGACACCGGCACCGTCACCAGCGCGATGACGGCCAGCAGCGGCGAGATCCAGAACATGGCGCCGAGCACCGCGATGATGGTCAGCAGCGAGGTCAGGAGCATGCTCAGCGACTGCTGCAGCGTCATCGCGATGTTGTCGGTGTCGTTCGTCGCCCGGCTCAGCACCTCGCCGCGGGACTGCTGGTCGAAGTACGACAGCGGCAGCCGCGACAGCTTCGCCGAGACCTGCTCCCGCAGCCGGTACACGGTGCGCTGCACCACGACCGTGGTCAGCCGCGCCTGCAGCAGGCCGAAGATCCAGGCGCCGATGTACACCAGCGCCACCCACAGCAGCACCCGCTGGAGCCGGGCGAAGTCGATGCCGTGGCCGGGCACCACGTTGTCGAGCGCCTGCAGCAGGTCTGCGAACCGGTCGTTGCCCTGCGCGCGCAGGTTCGCCACCGCCTGTTCCTTGGTGGTCCCGGCGGGGATCTGCTGGCCGACGATGCCGGTGAAGATGACGTCGGTGGCCTTGCCGAGCAGCCACGGGCCGATCACGGACAGCCCGACGCTGAGCACGCCGAACACGAGCACCAGACCGACGACCAGCCGGTCGGGCGCGAGCATCCGCAGCAGCCGCTTCGTCGAGCCCTTGAAGTCCTCGAGCTTCGCCGGCGGGCCGCCGACGCCCATCATCATGCGCCCGGGGCCGCCCATCGGCGGGCCGGCGGGCCTGCGCGGTGCCGTCATGCTGCCCTTCCTTGAATACTCGAGACAGACCCGCAGCCTGCCCGCCTCCGCTGCGCTCCGGCGGTCATGCTGTCTTTCTTGGAGGCCTGAACAGACCCGCAGCCTGCCCGCCTCCGCTGCGCTCCGGCGGTCATGCTGTCTTTCTTGGAGGCCTGAACAGACCCGCAGCCTGCCCGCCTCCGCTGCGCTCCGGCGGTCATGCTGTCTTTCTTGGAGGCCTGAACAGACCCGCAGCCTGCCCGCCTCCGCTGCGCTCCGGCGGTCATGCTGTCTTTCTTGAAGACCTGAACAGACCCGCAGCCTGCCCGCCTCCGCTGCGCTCCGGCGGTCATGCCGCGGCCTCCTGCTCCGTCAGCTGCGACAGCACGATCTCGCGGTAGGTCGTGTTGCCGTCCATGAGTTCCTGGTGGGTGCCGGTGCCGACGACGCGGCCCTCGTCGAGCACGACGATGCGGTCGGCGTCGCGGATCGTGCTCACCCGCTGTGCCACGATGACCACGGTCGCATCCGCGATCTCAGTGCGCAGCGCCTCCCGCAGCGCTGCGTCCGTCGCGTAGTCCAGCGCCGAGAACGAGTCGTCGAACAGGTAGATCTCCGGCCGGGCGACCAGCGTGCGGGCGATCGCCAGGCGCTGCCGCTGCCCGCCGGAGACGTTGGTGCCGCCCTGGGCGATGGGAGCGTCGAGCTCGCCGGACATCAGCCGGACGAAGTCGGCCGCCTGTGCCACCTCCAGCGCCCGCCACAGCTCGTCGTCGGTCGCGTCCGGCCGCCCGTACCGCAGGTTCGTCGCGACGGTGCCGGAGAAGAGGTACGGCTTCTGCGGCACCATGCTGACCGTCGCCGCCAGCAGCGCCGGGTCGAAGCGGCGCACGTCGACGCCGTCGACCAGCACCGTGCCGCCGGTCGTGTCGAACAGCCGCGGCACCAGGTTGAGCAGCGTCGTCTTGCCCGCGCCGGTGCTGCCGATGATGGCCGTGGTCTGGCCGGGGTGGGCGACGAGGTTGACGCCGCTGAGCACCGGGGCCTCCGCGCCCGGGTAGTGGAACTCGACGTCGCGCAGTTCCAGCTCGCCGTGCTGGGACAGGCTCGTCACCGGCGCGGCCGCGATGGTCACGCTCGAATCGGTGGTGAGCACCTCCTGGATCCGCTCGGCGCACACCTCGGCCCGCGGGATCATCACGAACATGAACGTGGCCATCATGACGGCCATGAGGATCTGCATCAGGTAGCTCAGGAACGCCGTCAGCGCACCGACCTGCATCTGTCCGCTGTCGATGCGGTGCGCGCCGAACCAGAGCACGAGGATGCTGGAGGCGTTGACGATGAGCATGACCGTCGGGAACATCAGCGACATCAGCCGCCCCACGGCGAGCGAGACGTCGCGAAGGTCGCCGTTGGTGCGGGCGAACCGCACCCGCTCGTGCTCGTCGCGGACGAACGCGCGGATCACCCGGATGCCGGTGATCTGCTCGCGGATCACCCGGTTCACGAGGTCGATGCGCTCCTGCATGGTGCGGAACAGCGGCCGCATCCGCACCACGATGACCGAGATGACCCCGATCAGGACCGGGACCACGACCAGCAGCAGCGCCGAGAGCGGCACGTCCTGGTGCAGCGCCAGCAGGATGCCGCCGAAGCACATGATCGGCGCCGAGACCATGAGCGTGAACGTCATCAGGACCAGCATCTGTACCTGCTGGATGTCGTTCGTCGTGCGGGTGATGAGCGACGGCGCGCCGAAGTGCCCGACCTCCCGCGCGGAGAGATCCTGCACCTTGGCGAAGATGCCGGCGCGGACGTCCCGCCCGAGCGCCATGGCGGTGCGGGCGCCGAAGTAGACGGCGGCCGCGGAACAGACGATCTGGACCAGGGTGACGGCGAGCATCCAGCCGCCGATGCGGAAAATGTAGCCGGTGTCGCCCTTCACCACGCCGTTGTCGATGATGTCGGCGTTGAGCGTCGGCAGGTACAGCGTGGCGAGCGTCTGCACGAGTTGCAGCACCACCACCAGGGTGATCGGCCCCCGGTAGGGGCCCAGATAGGTTTTGAGCAGGCGGATCAGCATTCTCGGGCTTCTCCAGTCGGACGGGTCAGCAGGCCGTCGAGCAACACTCCGACCAGTTCGTCGGGTGTGAACACGTCGGGTTCGGTGAGTTCGCTGCGCACCGTGGTGACCACGAGTGCGATCAGCAGACGGGCGGTGGACATCGGGCTGCGGCGCAGCTTGTCGCGGTCCGGCTCGATGACGGCCGCGACGGCTTCCGTGAGACGCCGCCGGCCCGCCATAAGGTTGGTCATGACTGGACCCGCCGTGTCGTGCGGCAGTGTGCGGGCCACCATCATCAGTTGGATGTTCGCCTCGAACCGGCGGACGAGGATGGCCACCACGTCGGCCATCCGCGCGCGCAGCGACGACTCCGGGTCGATCGCGGACAGCGCCCGTAGCATCGGATGCTCGTCGAAAGCGGTGGACAGGGCGGCCGAGATGAGCGAAGCCTTGTCCGGGAAGACGCCGAAGATCGTGCCCTCGGCGACACCTGCGGCCTCGGCGATCTGCCGCGTCGTGATCGCCGCACCGTGGGTGCGCAGCAGCGGCAGGGTCACCGCGATGAGCGCGGCGCGCCGGTCGTCGGGAGCGAGTGCCGGCACCCGCCGACGACGGGTCTGGTTCACGCCGTGACCGTAATGAGCGAGCGCTCACTCGGTCAACCGATTTTCGGAACGGCGCCGGTGCGTTTCTCTCAGAGCGGAAGCACCCCCGCCGCAACGCAGTGCGTTCGGCGCGGCTCCCCGGCGGGCGCAACCTGGCATGGTACGCCGCAGATCAGATCAGAAGGGAGAGGACCCCATGACGGTCGACGAGGAAGCCCGGCTTTCCGCGCTGCACAGCTACGGTGTCCTCGACCGTCCCCGCCCCCGCGAGCTCGATGATCTCACCCGGTTGGCGACGTCCGTCTTCGGCACCCCGATGTCCGCGGTCTCGCTCGTCGACCGCGATCGGCAATGGTACGCCGGCAACACCGGCCTCGCCGGCTCGGAGAGCCCGCGTGGCATCTCCTTCTGCGCCGTGACCGCCGACGCCCGGCGGCAGCTCGTGGTCCCCGACGCGCGTGCCGACGAGCGCTTCCACGGGTACGCCAACGTCGTCGGCGATCCGTACATCCGCTTCTACGCCGGCTCCCCGCTGATCGACGACGACGGCCACGCGCTCGGCGCCCTCTGCGTCGTCGACGACCGCCCGGGCGACGTCGGCGACCGCCAGCGTGAGGCGCTCGACACCCTCGCCCGGCAGGCCACCGGGCACCTGTCGCTCATCCGCAGCCGGGTGATGCTCACCGAACTGGGCGACGAGCTGGCCCGCGTCACCCAGCGGGAGGAGGACCTCATCGCGACGATCTCCCACGAACTGCGCACGCCGGTGACGGCCATCCAGGGGTACCTCGAGCTGCTCACCGACGACGAGCGGTTCGCCGCGTTCGGCAAGCTGGTGGAGCCGATCCACCGCAACGGCGAGCGTCTCGTCGGCATGGTCGACCACCTGCTCAACGGCACCCGCCCGGCCGACGTCCCGCTCGTGCTGCACCGCGCCCCGGTCGAGCTGCACGTGATCGCCACGGCGGCGGCGCACGCCTGCCGTCCCGCCGCCGAGCAGCGCGGCATCGACCTCGTCGTCGAGCCCCCGACCCAGGCGGCCGCCGTGCGTGTCGACGTCACGCGGCTCACCCAAGCGGTCCGGCAGCTGATCCGCAACGGCATCCTCTTCACCCCGCCGGGCGGCACGGTCACGGTGCGTACGGTCGTCGCGCCCGTCCCCACGGTCGAGGTCACCGACACGGGCGTCGGCGTCCCGCCCGACGAACTCCCGCACGTCTTCCAGCGCTTCTACCGCGGCCGCCACTCCCGTGCCCAGGCGGTGCCGGGCGTCGGCCTGGGCCTGCACATCGCCCAGGAGACCGCGACGGCGCACGGCGGCCGGGTCACGCTGAGTTCCTCCCCGGCCGGCACGACGGCCCGCCTGACCCTTCCGTAACGGCTCAGGGTCCGGCCGCCGGCACAGACATACCCCCGCTGTACGCGCCGGCCTCAGGCGGTCAGGGCCAGCCGTGCCGCCTGCACCGCGCTGTGGAAGGACACCTCGCTCAGCAGGCCCGGCGCCGCCACCATGTCACCGGCCAGGAACACGCCGTCGCCCCGGTCCACCGCCGGCCGGTCCCGCCACGTCTGCCCGGGCAGGTCGAGCGCCCCGGTGCGCCGGTTCGCCACCGCCTCGCGGCGCCAGGTCACCCGCTCCCGCCAGCCCGGCAGGCCCGCGTCGACCAGTGCCTCCAGCCGGGCCGTGCCGTCGGCCCGCGACTCGCCGGGCCGCAACGGCACCTGGGCCTGCACCAGCGACTCGCCCGGCGGTGCGAGTGATGGGTCCGGCGCCGTGTACCGCTCCAGCCACCCTGCCTCGTCCAGGTCCGACACCACGAACGCGTCCCGTGGCGCCGCCGTCACCGCGAGGTCCAGCAGCACCGCCCGGCCGCTCTCAACGGCGGGAAACGCCGTTCCCAGCAGCCGCGCCGCCGCGTCGAGGGACGTCGCGACGATGACTGGCGGCGACGGGAGATCCACGACCCGTGTCCCCGTGGTGATCGTCACGCCGCGGGCCGATGCGTGAGCGGCCAGCCGGGTGATGAGACCGTTCCAGCCGCCGGTGACGTAGCGCGCCGGCGGCGGTACCGCGAACACCCTCCGCATCCGGTCCCACACGAACGCCGCCGAAAGCCGGCCCGGATCGTGGTCGAACGTCGCCACGCCCATCAGCGCCGCGGCCTCCGGGCAGCCCGCCCATTCGGCGAACGACCGGTCGACCGGCGCCTTGCGCCACCGCCGGGCCAGCACCGTCCCGAGCGCGGCCGGCGGGGTCCGGCGCAGCGAGCCCCGGTGCCGGAACCGGAAGCCGCGCAGCGGCGCCGCCGAGCAGGGCCCGACGAGGTCCCGTTCCGCCAGCCAGGCCCACCAGGGGCCGTCGGCGTAGAGCACGTGCGGCCCGTCGTGGGCCACGTACGGCGGGGGAGTGGCCCGGGCCCGCCCGCCCAGCGTGGTGTGCGCCTCGAAGAGCCGCACCCGCGCGCCGGCCTCCGCGCATGAGATCGCCGCGACGAGTCCGGCGAACCCGCCGCCGATGACTGTGATGGTCCGCATGGCAACACGGACGCGGCAGGCCGCCCAAACGTGACACATGGAAGTTTCACGACTGCTCCGCGCTCGCCAAGATCAAGTTGGGCATCGGCGGCACTGGTGCTCGGCCTGCTCGCGGCGGTTCTTGTCGCGCCGTCGCCCCCGCCTCCCGCGTTGATCATGCAGTTGTGGTGCCGTGACACTCCCGGAGTGTCCGGATTGGTGGGAACCGCAAGTGCATGATCAACGCGGTGCGCGGAGCGGGTGGGTCAGCGGCCGCGTTTGGTCCGGTAGCGGGCGACCAGCGTGGCCGTGGAGCTGTCCAGGCCCGGGAGCTCCGCGCCTTCGGTCAGGGCCGGCTCGATCCGCTTGGCCAGGACCTTGCCGAGCTCGACGCCCCACTGGTCGAAGGAGTCGATGTCCCAGATCGCGCCCTGGACGAACACCTTGTGCTCGTACAGCGCGACCAGCTGGCCGAGCACCGACGGGTTGAGCTCGGTCGCCAGGATCGTCGTCGAGGGGCGGTTGCCATGGAAGGTGCGGTGCGGCACCTCCGCCTCCGCCACGCCCTCCGCGGCCACCTGCTCGGCCGGCTTGCCGAACGCCAGCGCCTGGCCCTGCGCGAACAGGTTGGCCATGAGCAGGTCGTGCTGCTCCGCCAGTTCGCCCAGCTCGGTGAGCGGCCGGGCGAAGCCGATCAGGTCCGCCGGTACGAGCATCGTGCCCTGGTGGAGTAGCTGGTAGTACGCGTGCTGGCCGTTGGTGCCCGGGGTGCCCCAGACGACCGGGCCGGTGTCCCAGTCGACCGGCCGGCCGTCGCGGGCGACCGACTTGCCGTTGGACTCCATGTCGAGCTGCTGGAGGTAGGCCGGGAACTTCGACATGTAGTGGCTGTAGGGCAGCACGGCGTGGGTCTGCGCGTCGTGGAAGTTGCGGTACCAGATGCCGAGCAGGCCCAGCAGCAGCGGCGCGTTCTGCTCGGGCGGCGCCGTGCGGAAGTGCTCGTCCATCAGGTGGAACCCGTCGAGCATCTGCCGGAAACCGGCCGGGCCGAGCGCGATCATCAGCGAGAGGCCGATCGCCGAGTCGTACGAGTAACGCCCGCCGACCCAGTCCCAGAACTCGAACATGTTGGCCGTGTCGATGCCGAACTTCGCCACCTCGTTCGCGTTGGTCGACACGGCGACGAAGTGCTTGGCCACCGCGGCCTCGTCACCCAGCGCCTCGACGAGCCACTTGCGGGCCGCGGTCGCGTTGGTGATCGTCTCGATCGTGGTGAACGTCTTCGACGAGATGATGAACAGCGTCCGCGCCGGGTCGGCGGCGACCAGCGCCTCGTGCAGGTCGGCAGGGTCGACGTTGGAGACGAAGTGGAAAACGAGGCCGCGGTCGGTGTAGGCGCGGAGGGCCTCGTAGGCCATCGCCGGGCCGAGGTCGGAGCCGCCGATGCCGATGTTGACGATCGTGGTGATGCGCTCGCCGGTGAAGCCGGTCCACTCGCCGGAGCGGACGCGGTCGGTGAACGCGGCCATCCGGTCGAGCACCGCGTGGACCTTCGGCACCACGTTCTCGCCGTCGACCTCGACGACCGCGTCGCGCGGCGCGCGCAGCGCGGTGTGCAGCACCGCCCGGTGCTCGGTGAAATTGATCTTGTCGCCGCGGAACATGGCGTCGCGCAACTCGTTCACCCCGCGCGCGGCGGCGAGCTCGCGCAGGAGGCTGAGGGTCTCGTCGGTCACGAGGTGTTTGGCGTAGTCGAGGTAGAGGTCGCCGACCTGCAGCGAGTAGCGCCCGCCACGGTCGGCGTCGGCGGCGAAGAGGTCACGCAGGTGCACCTCTCCGAGCTCCGCGCGGTGCTTGGCCAGCGCGGACCACTCGGACAGGTGGTTGAGCCTGGGCATCAGGAACTCCTAGCGACGTCAGCGAGGAACCACAGTCACCGTGATTCTGCCTGTTTCACATCCGTCTCGTCCGTGATGCGTCGTTCTTGCGGTTGCGCCGCAGCATGAACCGGTTCCTGACCGGCGTGTCCGGGCGCCGCCGCACGCCGGCCGCGGGCGCGACGGCGTCCCTCGAAGACCGCGAAGGCCGTCGCGGCGGCCACGATGAGCACCACCGGGACGTTCGGCACCTCGAACAGCTTCAGGGCGCTCGCGAGGAGCACGATGATCAGCGCGGCCCGGACCACCCCGGCGGGGGCGCGCGACGACAGCCGCGCACCGATCAGGACGCCGGGCACCGAGCCGACCAGCACGGCGGCGGCCAGGTCGAGCTGCAGGTCGCCGAAGACCGCGTGGCCGATCGCCGCCGCGGCCACCAGCGGCACGGCCTGCACGAGATCGGTGCCGACCAGGTCGTTGGCGCGCAGGGCCGGATAGAGCACGAGCAGGATGACGATGATCAGCGAGCCGGAGCCGACCGAGGTCATGCCGACGACGAGCCCGCCCAGCGCGCCGAGCAGCGCCGTGGGCACCGGGCGCACCTTGACGGTGGCGAGCGCGCCGGTCGCCGAGGTCTCCCGGCGGCTGTACGTCTTGACCAGCAGCCCCACGACCGCCAGGAGCAGTGCCGCGCCGAGCGAGACCCGCACGACCTGCTGGACCGTGTCCCCGCCGCCGATCGCGCGCATGAGCAGCACACCCAGGAACGCGCTGGGCACGCTGCCGACGCACAGCCAGCGGACCAGCGACCAGTTGACCGTGCCGCGGCGGGCGTGCACCCAGCCGCCGAACGGCTTCATGACCGCGCTCGCCGCCAGGTCGCTGGACACCGCGGCGAGCGGCGGCACGCCGAAGAACAACACCAGGATCGGTGTCATCAGGGCGCCGCCACCCATGCCGGTGAGACCGACGATCACGCCGACGCCGAGGCCGGCCAGGGCCATCACGGGATCCATCCGGAGAAGTTTGCCGACCCGGTCGCCCGCTGTCTATGTTGTCGGTCGGATTGGTGGGTATGACCACTCGCCCGGACGTACTACGTTGACGTAGATGGGTGTGATGCACGTCTCCACACAGGTCAGGGTGGTCTACGCGGCGGTGGTCACGACCGCGCTGCTGCTCGCGGCCGACGTCACCCTGACCTCGATCGCCCTGCGCAACCTCGGCCACCTGCACACGAAGCTCATGTCCGCGCATTCGCTGTCGCAGGTGCGCGTCGACCTGACCAACAACCTCGTGATCTCCGCCGTCGGGGCCGTCCTCGTCGGCCTGCTCGTCGTGTTCGTGCGCAGCCCGTCCAACAAGGTCCGGGTCGCGCTGTGGGTCATCGCGCCGTCGCTCGCGCTCAGCCTGCTCTGCGGCCTGGTCGGCGGGCCGGAGTGGGCGGTCGCGCCGACGGGCGTCGAGCCGGAACTGCTCCGGACGGAGTACGCGCGGGCGGTCCCCGGCTGGTACGTCACCTTCCACGGCATCACCGGGCTGCTCGCGGCCGTCCTGCTGATCTTCGCCGCGATCTTCGTCACCCGCGCCGACCTGCGCGAGTACTACCTGGACAACATCGACGGCACGAGGTACCGCTCATGGGTCGACCGCGGATAGCCGGCACTCGGCGCGACGCGGTCTGCGCCGGGCCGGCGGCGCGTCGTAAGGTGTCGCCGTGACGCAGCCGCCGAACGTTCCCGGCAACCCTCCGGGCCCCCGTCCGCCCGCATGGCAGGGACCGCCACGGGTGCCGCCCGGCGGCTACCAGGTGCCGCCCGGCCCCCAGGCGCCGGTCGTCAAGCGCATCCCGGAGGACCAGCCCTTCGTCGCGCGGCCCAGCGTGCTCAAGCGGCTGCTCGTCTTCGGGCCGGTCGCCCTCGTCGTCGTCCTGGCGTTCACCTGCCCGCTGGCGCTCGTCCTCACCACCGAAAGCCCCGACAGCACCAGCGGTGACATCGTGGCGGTCCTGGCGTTCGCAGGCTGCATGCTGTTCGTCGTCGCCGGCGCCGTGTCGCTCCAGGTCTTCCTGATCACCTCCGGCGGCCCGGTCCTGGCCGCCGGCCCGGCCGGCCTGTGGATCAAGACCCGGCCGACCCGCGGACAGGCCATCTGGCTGCCGTGGGAGAGCATCGAGCGGATCTCCAGGCGTCGCTGGGCGCTGGAGAAGATGGTCGTGGTCAAGCCGCGGGACCCGCGCACCGAGGGCAACCTCGGCGTGTTCACCGCGATCGACTCCAGTCTGCTCAAGGTGTTCTACGGTTCCGGTTTCACCGCGACCCTCAATTTCGCCGACCGGGGCGAGCACGAGATCATGGCGGCGATCGCGCAGTACAGCAACGGCCGCACGCTCATCGTCTGACCGGTGCGGCGCGCGGGGCTCCCACCCGGCGTGACGTAGATTTGTTCCTACCGCCCCACCGCCTCGCGGCTCACGCTTTGTGGGAGCGGTCACGGCGGCGCGCCGCACCCCGCCCGCAACCGGCTTCTGACCAGCACACCGGCGCCGGGCGGGTTCATGTGTCCGGCGGCCCGCCGCTGGAGAAACCGGTCGCCGTGGGCATCACACGCGGGCAGGGTGCCACGGAAATGTCAGAGGGTGCCGCTACGCTCGCCGCAGCATAGAGTCCAGACCAGGGGAGAGCATCGAGTTGACCGCACAACCCGAGACCTTGTACGGGGCAGACGACCTCACGCTCCTCGAGGGGCTCGACGCCGTCCGCAAGCGCCCGGGCATGTACATCGGCTCGACCGACGGCCGGGGCGTCGCCCACCTGTTCACCGAGATCGTCGACAACTCCACCGACGAGGGCATCGCCGGTCACGCCACCCAGGTCGAGGTGACCCTCCACGCCGACGGTTCCGTCCAGGTCGACGACGACGGCCGGGGCATCCCGACCGGCGTGCACGCCAAGTCGGGCATGTCAGGTGTCGAGCTCGTGCTGACCCGGCTGCACGCCGGCGGCAAGTTCGGCGGCTCCGGCTACAAGACCTCCGGCGGTCTGCACGGTGTCGGCGCCTCCGCGGTCAACGCGCTGTCCACGCGGTTCGACGTGACGGTCCGCAACGGCGGCAAGGTCCACCACATGTCGTTCCAGCACGGCGTGCCGGGCGAGTTCGACGGGCCGGGCGCGAGCGCGAAGTTCGCCCGCCGCTCAGGGCTGGTCGTCCAGGGCCGGATGAAGCGCGGCCAGTCGACCGGCACCTCGATCCGTTACTGGCACGACCCGCGCTATTTCGAGAACGGCGCCGCCCTCGACCCGGAGATCGTGCGGGCCAAACTGCGCAACACCGCGTTCCTGGTCCCCGGCGTGACCTATGTGCTGCGTGACGCCACCCAGGGCTCGATCACCACCGAGACATTCCACTACCCCAGCGGCCTGACCGACATGGTGGAGTTCCTCGCCCCCAGCGGCGACAAGCCGGTCTCCGGCACGCTGCTGATCAACGGCGAGGGGCGGTACAAGGAGAACGCCGCCGACGAGAACGGCGTGATGAAGGCCAACGTGGAGCGCCGCGCCGAGATCGAGATCGCGCTGCGCTGGGGCACCGGCTACGACCGCGTCGTCGAGTGCTTCACCAACACGATCCGCAACATGCACGGCGGCACGCACCGGCGCGGCTTCGAGCGCGGCGCGCTGCGTGCCCTCGCCGAGGCGATCCGCAACACGCGCGGCCTGCTGCGCCCCAAGGAGGACCTGCCGACGATCGAGGACGTGCTGGAGGGCATGACCGCGGTCATCCACGTGCGCATCCCCGAGCCGCAGTTCACCTCCCAGACCAAGGACGAGCTGTCCACGGCGCCGGTGACCAGGGTCGTGCAGCAGATCGTCGAGCAGCAGATCAAGGCGTGGGTCGAGGCCCGCAAGACCAAGGTCGAGGCCCGCACCGTCCTGCAGAAGATCGTCGACGCGGCGCGGGTCCGGCTGACCCAGAAGCAGCAGAAGGACGCCGCCCGGCGCAAGACCGCTCTCGAGGGCGCCTCGATGCCGGCGAAGCTCGTCGACTGCCGCTCCACCGGCGTCAAGCGCAGTGAGCTGTTCATCGTCGAGGGTGACAGCGCACTCGGCACGGCCCGCATGGCCCGCTCCTCGGAGTACCAGGCGATGCTGCCGATCCGCGGCAAGATCCTCAACGTGCAGAAGGCCAACATCCAGCAGGTCCTGGACAACGCCGAGTGCTCCGCCATCGTCCAGGTGCTCGGTGCCGGCTCCGGCCGCACGTTCGACCTGGAGGCGATGCGCTACGGGCGGATTCTGATCATGGCCGACGCCGACGTCGACGGCTCGCACATCCGCACGCTGCTCATCACGCTGTTCGCGAAGTACATGCGCCCGGTGATCGCCGACGGCCGGCTCTACGCCGCCGTCCCGCCGCTGCACAAGATCGTCACCAAGGGGCGCAACTCCGAGACGATCTACACGTACACGCAGCAGGAGATGACCACCACGGTGGCCCGGCTGGAGAAGGCCGGCAAACAGGTCGTGACGCCCATCCCGCGGTTCAAGGGTCTCGGTGAGATGGACGCCGACGAGCTCTGGGACACCACGATGAACCCCGCGACCCGCGCCGTCCGGCGCATCACCCTCGACGACGCCGAGGCCGCCGAACAGGTCCTCGAGCTGCTCATGGGTGAGCGGGTCGAGCCCCGCCGCAACTGGCTCATCGACTCCGCCGCCCGGGTCGACCAAGAGACCATCGACGCCTGACCCCGGAAGGTCCGTAACCTCAGATGGCACGCAAGACCACCAAGCCCGCCAAGGCCGACCTGTCCGCTTTCGATCAGGCCGGGGCCCGGGTCCTCGACAACCCGCTCGTCACCGAGGTCGAGGACTCCTACCTGGAGTACGCCTACTCGGTCATCCACTCCCGTGCCCTGCCCGACGCGCGCGACGGGCTCAAGCCGGTGCACCGCCGCATCCTCTTCTCGATGAGCGAGCAGGGCCACCGGCCCGACCGCGGCCACGTCAAGTCGTCCCGCGTCGTCGGTGACGTCATGGGTAAGTACCACCCCCACGGCGACGTCGCGATCTACGACGCCATGGTCCGCATGGCGCAGGACTTCTCGCTCAACGTGCCGCTCATCGACGGCCACGGCAACTTCGGCTCGCCCGACGACGGCCCCGCCGCCTCGCGGTACACCGAAGCGCGCATGTCCCGCGAGGCGATGCTGCTCGTCGGCGAGCTCGACGAGGGCACCGTCGACTTCCGGCCCAACTACGACGGCTCTCTCGAGGAGCCCTCCGTGCTGCCGGCCGCGTTCCCCAACCTGCTGGTCAACGGCTCGTCCGGCATCGCCGTCGGCATGGCGACCAACATGATCCCGCACAACCTCGGCGAGGTCGTCGCGGCCGCCCGCTGGCTGATCAACCACCCCACCGCGACGCTCGACAAGCTCATGGAGTTCGTCCCCGGCCCCGACCTGCCCACCGGCGGGCTGCTCCTCGGCCTCGACGAGGTCCGCCGGGCGTACGAGACCGGCCGTGGCGTCGTCCGGATGCGTGGCCGCGTCGAGATCGGCCCGCTCGAGGGCAGCCGCGGCCGGCAGGCGATCACCGTCACCGAGCTGCCCTACGGCGTCGGCGCCGAGAAGGTCATCGAGAAGATCACCGACGAGGTCAACAAGACCAAGCGGCTGCAGGGCATCGCCGACGTCAAGGACCTCACCGACCGGGAGAACGGCATCCGGCTCGTCATCGAGTGCAAGGTCGGCGTCAACCCGCAGCCGCTGCTCGCCGACCTCTACCGGCTGACGCCCCTGGAGCAGTCCTTCGGCGTCAACAACCTCGTGCTCGTCGACGGCCAGCCGCGCACGCTGGGCCTCAAGGCGCTGCTCGAGGTGTTCCTCGCCTACCGGTATGAGGTGGTCACCCGACGCACCACCTTCCGCCGCAAGAAGCGGATGGACCGCCTGCACCTCGTCGACGGCCTCCTCATCGCGCTGCTCGACATCGACCGCGTGGTCGCGCTCATCCGCGCCAGCGAGAACGCCGCCGCCGCCAAAGCCGGCCTCATGAGCGAGTTCGGGCTGAGCGACATCCAGGCCACCTACATCCTCGACACGCCGCTGCGCCGGCTCACCCGATACGACCGGATCGAACTCGAGGCCGAGCAGCAGCGGCTCAACGAGGAGATCGCCGCGCTGAGCCGCATCCTCGACGACGAGAAGGTCCTCAAGAAGGTCGTCTCCGACGAGCTCGCCGCCGTCGTGAAGGAGCACGGCCAGCCGCGCCGCACCACGCTCATCGACGGCGACCTCAAGGAGGTGCTCGCCGCCTCCGTGCCGGCCGGGCCGCTCGAGGTCAACGACGACCCGTGCCAGGTGCTGTTGTCCGCGACCGGCCTCGTCGCGCGGACCGCCGCCGAGTCCGAGGAGGCGCCCGAGGGCAGCCGCAAGGCCGGACGCGACAAGCACGACGTGGTCCGGGCCCTGGCGCACACCACGGCGCGCGGCCAGGTCCTGCTCGTCACCAGCACCGGACGGGCGTTCAAGGTCGACGTGCTGCCGCTGCCGGTCCTGCCCGAGCACGACGGCACGGTCTCGCTGCGCGGCGGCATGTCCACCGCGGAGCTCGTGCCGCTGGAGTCCGGCGAGACCGTGGTCGGCCTGGCCCCGCTGACCGAGCGCGGCGAGGGCACCTCACCCGGCCTCGCACTGGGCACCCGGCAGGGCGTGGTGAAGATCTGCCAGCCGGACTGGCCGGTCCGCGCCGACGAGTTCGAGGTCATCGGCCTGCGCGAGGGCGACGAGGTCGTCGGCGCGACGTGGCTGGCCGACGGCGCCGAGACCCTGGTGTTCGTCACCACCGACGCGTCGCTGCTGCGGTTCCCGGCCAAGCTGGTCCGCCCGCAGGGCCTCAAGGGCGGCGGCATGGCGGGCGTCAACCTCACCGACGACGCCCACGTCCTGCACTTCAGCGCCATCGACACCAAGGACACCGAGCACGGCGAGCCGATGGTCGTCACGGCGACGATGGGCAACGCCAAGATGACCCCGCTGCGCCTCTACCCGGCGAAGGGCCGTGCCACGGGCGGCGTCCGGGCCCAGCGCTTCCTCAAGGGCGAGTCCCGACTGGTGCTCGCCTGGGTCGGCCCACGCCCGGTGGCGTCCAGCAGCAAGGGCGAGCCCCGCGACCTGCCCGCAGCCGACCAGCGCCGCGACGGCTCCGGCGCCCAGCTCCGGGCCCCGGAGATCGTCGGCCACCTGGTCCAGCGCGGCTGACGCCCCAGTCCCGTCTCGCTCTGATCCGCACCGCCCGCGGCCAGCGCTCGCCGGCCGCGGCCGGTGCGGGTCCTGCACCGGCCGGTTTGCCCTGGCCAATCCGGCTGGCGTGTCCTAGCTTCAGCTGCGGCGCGCCCTGTTGTGGCGGGCGGTTTGGCTGGTATGCCCTGGCTGCGGCGCGCCGTTTCTGCCCGCGGGCACGCGGCTGCGGCTGGCGGTGTGCATCGGCTTGCTGGTGCGCGGCTTTTGACGGCGGCACACGGCGTTCAGCTTGCGGGGGAGCGGCTCAGGCCCGTCCGGCACCATGGCCTGCCTCGACTGGTCCAGCCGAGGAGGGTTGATCGGGACCCGGCTTTCGCGCCTGCCAATGCCATGACGCCCGCCCCGATGCTCAAGGAACGCTAGTACGCCGGTGCTACCCGGTTGACCGGCTCGGCGACGACGTCGGGTTCGCCGGGCCTGGAGATCCGAACAGCACTCGCCCTCGGCGCGCTGGTCCTTTGATCAGGCTGTGTCGGCTCGGGTCTGCGTCGAATGAGACCCGACGCGCGCGACCGGAAGTCGGTCAAGGCGTCGTGCTGCGGCCGGCTACCACGGCTCGTCCAGATACCGGGATACAATCGATGGTTGTCGACTCGTCAGGGGCCGATTTCTCATGATCCCGAAGACTTGGTGCTGCGTGGACGACTACAAGTCTTCGGGATCATGGAAAACCCACTCCATCGCCGCATGTCGATACACCATGATGTCTGAAATGTCCGCCATGTGCTTGCCTGCGAAGCGCCGACTGCACCGGAATGCCTCATCCGGATCGAGCGTCAGCCCCATAGTGCCGGCCGACCGCACCGGAATGCCTCATCTGGATCGAGCGTCCGCCCATCGTGCCCTGCCGACTCCGCCGGCGGAGCCGCCTGGCGGACTATCCGCCCCGGCCGCGCTCGGTTGAAGGCTGGCGGGCCGACTCGGCTGGCGCCCCGGGACTTGCTGGTCCGAAATCGCGATCAAGCCGGTACCACCCGATCCCAACCCGCTCCATAGGATGTCCGCGGTGGAGGTGCGGCATGCTGGTTGAAGTGCGTGGCAAGGTTCCCGGGCGGAGCCGTGACGACATCCCGGTCGCACTGCTGGAACTCGCCGAGGAACGGATCGCGGTCGCGGCGCTCATCGAGCGCGCGGTCGAGGAACAGATCCGGCTGATGGAGGCCGACCGGGTCCGGTGCCGCGCCATGCTCGACCGACAGTATCTCTCCGCTGACGAGATCCGCGCCCAGGCGGCCGGCGGCGTGATCCGGCTGCCCGCGGGTGAACCCGCGGCGCCGGACGTGGCTTCCGAGGTGGCGAAGGCGCGTCGGGCCTTCGAGCGCGGGGTGTTCGCCGTCTTTGCCGGCGGGCGCCAGGTGGAGCGGCTCGACGAGGTCGTCACGCTGCGTATCGGTGAACCCGTGCTCTTCCTGCGGCTGACACCGCTCGTGGGCGGCTGAGCCGTTGACCACGACGCCCGGGGACGAGGCGGCCGACCGTTGGTACACCGATGTCCCGGACATGTACCGCCAGGCGGTCGCCGAGGAACGCACCGCACTCCGGAACCTTGCAAGGCGCGCCGGGGATCTGGCGGAGCGTGGCGACCAGGCGACGCTGCGCACGCTGGCCGATGAGATCCGGCACCGCATCGCGGCCGGCAACGAGGTCTACCGTACCGGCGGCCACCTGCGCGGCAACCTCCACGACATCGTCGCCGTGCTCGACGCCGCGTACGACCGCGCGTTCCCGGTCGCCGACCCCGCCGACGTCGCCGGCTTGCTCGACGTGCCGTGGCCGACCAAGAGCCGCGCGGCGCTGCTGGCCGCGGCGACGGGCGACCGGTGGTTCCGGCCCGGGCCACTCGCTGAGTGCGCGCTGCGCGACGGCGACGTACGGATGCTGCGGCTGCTCCTCGCCAACCACTTCCACCCGCTGTCCCGCGCCCACGTCGCCTCGGCCCTTGACGCGCTGCAGTCGGCCGGTGACCTCGACGCGGCGACGGTGGAGCAGCAGTTCGCCGCCGACCCGTACCTGTGGCACGGCATCGCCGGCACCGACCCGATCTCGCCTCAGCAGGCCGGGACGCCCGCCGCCTGCCTGCCGTTCGTTCGTGATGTCGTCGACGAGATGTTCTGGGACGGTACGACGAGCGACACGGCAGCCGCCGTGTTTCCCAAGATCGTCCGCCCGCGAGGGCTGCGGTTCGTCCAGCGCGCGATCGAGCGCCCCAAGACCGCCGACGTCCTCGGCGCCGCCGACCTCACCGGCGCCGAACGGGCGGAGTTCGTCCGATGGCTGGGCGACCGCCCGGCCGCCGACCATCTCCGCGCGTTCACGATGCGACTGCCGGCCGGCGACGCGGAATCCGTGCTGCCGCTGCTCGGCCTCGCCGCCGCCGCACCGCTGTTCCGGCTGGCGTGCGCCTCCGCCACGGACGGTGCGCAGCGCCACGACCTCGCCACGATCCGGGACGCCGCCGCGGCCGCCGGAGAGGAAGCGACCCGCTCGGTCCTGAAACTGCGGCCCAGCGAGGCGATCTCGGCCGCGCTCGGCCACAACCGCGCCGCCGTCGAGAAACGGGTCCGGCACAACGCGCTCGCCGGCATCGCCGCGTACGGTCTACTGCCGCTCACCGACGGTGAGACCGTCCTCGACCGGTACACCTTCCTGCGTGAGGTCGCCAAACGCGGCGCCAAGCTCGGCCCCAACCGCCGGCACAGTCACGCGGCCGCGATCGAGGTGGCGATCGACCATCTCGCGCAGGTGGCAGGCTTCGAGGACGCGAACCGGCTGGAATGGCACTGCGAGGCGGAGATCGCCGAGGCGCCGGCCGAACGGCAGCTCGGCGCGTACACGGTCGCGGTCCGGGTCGACGGTGCCGACGCGATGATCGAGGTCGCCAAGGCGGGCAAGGTGCTGCGGACGGTACCGCAGGAAGTGCGCCGTCACCCTGAGTACCCGCAGCTGCGTGAGCACCAGGAACGCCTCCGCGACCAGGCCCGCCGGATGCGCACCGGGCTCGTCGAACGCCTGGTGGCCGGTGGCGGCACCCTCACGCCCGGTGAACTCGGCCGGCTGCTGCGCCTGCCGTCCGGCGCCGCGATGTTGCCGGACCTGGTGTGGCGCGACCGCACCGGCGCGTTCGGCCTGCTCGCCGACGTGGACGCGGACGGGCCGGTGACGGCGGCACATCCGTACGACCTCTATCAGGACGGCGTGCTCGGCCACTGGCAGGCCGAGATCGTGCGGCGGCGGATCCGGCAACCCGTCAAGCAGGTGTTCCGGGAGTTGTACGTGCTGACGCCCGCCGAGCGGGACGCCGGCACCCGATCGGCACGCTTCGCGGGGCACCGCGTCGACGGCAAGGTCGCCGCGCGGCTGCTGTCGGCCCGTGGCTGGACGATCCTGTCCGACTACGACGAGTACCAGGCGGTGCGGCCGGCGGGTAATGGCGTGACGGCGGGACTACGCTGTGACTTCCACGGCTACTTCGGCATGGGTGACGTGCTGCTGGGCGAGGTGAGCCTGCTGGAACGCGGCGCGCCGGTGCCGCTGACGGAGGCCCACCCGGTCGCGTTCTCCGAGGCGATGCGGGACCTGGACCTGGTGGTGTCGATCGCCGGGACGGATCCGGACGGTTACGCTTCGCCGCTGCACGCCGAGAGCCGGGCACAGCTGCTGGGCGCGCTGATCGCCGAGCTGGGGCTGTCACGGGTCACGGTGGACGGCACGTCGGCGGTGGTGAGGGGCACCCGGGCGACGTATCGTGTGCATCTCAACAGCGGCAGCATTCACGTCGAGCCCGGCGGTTACCTTTGCGTGGTGCCGGCGACGTTCGGCAAGACCCGCCACGGCCGCCTGTTCCTCCCGTTCGCCGATGAGGACCCGATGACGAGCGTCGTGCTGAGCAAGGTCCTGCTGCTCGCCGAGGACGAGAAGATCACCGACAGATCGATCCTCGACCAACTGGCGCGCCTCACCGCGTGACCGCTCGTCTGGCCGGCCTCGTCTGGCAGGCCTCGTCTGGCTGGCCTCGTCTGGTTTGGTTTCCCGTGGTCGGCCTCGCATGGCTGGTCTCCCTTGGTCTACCGTGGTCCGGGCCTTTCTTGGTCGGCCTGGCTTCTCTGGTTTGGTTTTTCTTTGGTCGGCTTCTTTGGTCGGCGTTTTCTTCGGTCGGGCCCGATGGTGTCGGAGAGCGCTCGCCAACACCCCGGATGGAGCGCGGTGCCGGCATCTGCGGCTCTCCGCATACATGTGCTCAACCGCACTCCGCAGGCAGTACCACCGGGAGAGCGCTCGCCCGCGGCTGGAGGCGAAATGCGTTCGCCACGGCCGGGCGGTGATGGCAGCATCGGCGGTATGCAGCCGCACCGTCACCGGATGATGCGCCCCTACCCGGGGCCCTTCGGCGTGCGCTGACACCACCGAACCAACGACAAGGCCCTGTCCGGCGGGGCCTGTCTGTCCGCGTCCCCGTCCGCGACCGGCCGGAGAGCGAGACGACGATGAGCTTCTACGTCACCACGGCGATTCCGTACGTCAATGCGGACCCGCACCTCGGCCACGCCCTCGAACTGGTCCAGGCCGACGTGCTGGCCCGGCACCGAAGGCTGCGCGGCGAACCGGTCCGGTTCCTCACCGGCACCGACGACAATGCGTTGAAAAACGTCGCCGCTGCGAAGAGCGCCGGACGGGACGTCCGGGCGTTCGTCGACAGCAACGCCGCCCGGTTCCGTTCCCTGCGGGGGCCGCTGGACCTGTCGTTCGACGACTTCATCAGTACCAGCGCCGATCCTCGGCACGCTCCCGGCGTCGAGCGGCTGTGGCGGGCGTCCGCAGACCGCGGAGACTTCTACCGTCGCCGCTACGAAGGTCTGTACTGCGCGGGCTGTGAGCAATTCATCGACGGAACGTGTCCCGAGCACCCGCACGACCAGCCCGTGCCCGTCGCGGAGGAGAACTGGTTCTTCCGGCTTTCCCGCTACGCCGACCGCATCGGGAAACTGCTGGAAACGGGGGAGGTGCGGGTCGAGCCGCAGGCCCGGCGCAACGAGGTCCTGGCGTTCGTGCGCGGCGGGCTGAGCGACTTCAGCGTCTCCCGCCCGGCAGCCCGCGCCGACGGCTGGGGGATCCCGGTCCCCGGGGATCCCTCGCAGGTGGTGTACGTCTGGTGGGACGCCCTGGCGAACTACGTAACCGCGCTCGGCGAGGGCGACGAGTACGAGCGGTGGTGGGCCGGCTCCACCGAGCGCGTCCACGTGATCGGCAAAGGGATCGTGCGTTTCCACGCCGTGTACTGGCTGGCGCTGCTCCTGTCGGCTGGCCTCCCGCTGCCGACGGCGATCTTCGTCCACGACTATCTGACGGTGGACGGCGCGAAACTCTCCAAATCGGCGGGAAACAGCGTCGACCCGCAGGACCTGGTGGCCCGGTTCGGTACCGACGCCGTTCGCTGGTGGCTGCTGCGTGAGGTGGCCCCGGTCGGCGACACCGACTTCACCGTCGCCCGGCTGGTCCATCGCGCGAATCAGGACCTCGCCAACGGCCTGGGCAACCTCGTCAACCGAACGCTGACGCTGGTCCACAGTAGACAAGATGGCTGGATCGGCGATCCGGCAGCTCCCTACGGCGTCTGCGCACAGCTCCCCGGCAGGATCGACCGGGCGCTGGCCCGTTTCGACCTGCGCGCCGCCACCGATGCACTGTGGACGGTCGTCGATGAGGGTAACCGCCTGGTGGAATCTTCCCGCCCATGGCAACTGACCGGACCAGCTCTCGACGCGGTGCTGGCGACGTTGGTCCATTCGTGCCGGGTCCTGGCAAAAGAGCTGGAACCGTTCCTGCCCTCAGGCGCGGCCCGCCTGCGCACACAACTCGGCACCGGCAATCAGGTCGGCCCCGCGATCCCGGCGTTTCCAAGACTGGTCCCTGCCTCGTAGCCACGTTTCACGGACCTGGGTCCCGCCTCGTCGCTCAGCCCTGCCCGGGGCGTGGTCGTCATCCGGTCCCTTTTCCGTTCACAGCCAACCGGATCTGCGGAACAGCCGGTGGAGCACGACGGCGCCGGCCACCATCACCAGCAGTACCACCGCAAAGCCGTAGCGCCAGTTGAGCCCGGGAATGTTGGTGAAGTTCATGCCGTAGAGGCCGGCGATCGCCGTCTGCATCGCGGCGATCGCGGCCCACGCGGCGATCTTGCGCATGTCATTGTTCTGGTCGAGGCCGACCTGCGCCAGCCGTGCCTGCAGGATCGAGTCCAGGAGTTCGTTGTACGAGCCGACGCGCTCCACGACCTGGTTGAGCCGGGCGTGGACGTCCAGGAAGTACTGCCGCAGCGCCGGCGGCACGTCGACCGCCGGTTCCGTCACCCGGCGCAGTGGCTGCTGCAGCGGCAGCACCGCCCGCTTGAACTCCACCAGCTCGCGCTTGAGCTGGTAGATCTGCTGGACGTCGCAGCCCCCGACGCGCAGGAACGCCGTTTCCTCGAGCTTCTCGACGTCCTGCTCCACGTGCGTGGCCACGTCGTGGTAGAGCTCCACCATGCGCTCGATAACGGCGTAGCCCACCGACCACGGGCCCTGGCCGAGCAGCGTCGGGCGCTCCTGCAGCCCGCCGCGCACGTCCGCGAGGGCGCCGGCCCCGCCGTGCCGCACGCTCACCACGAAGTGCCGGCCGATCAGCAGGGTCACGGCGCCGGTGTCGACGACCTCGGAGGTCGCGGTCAGCTCGACATGGTCGACGTACCGCGCGGTGCGCAGCGTCAGCACCGTCACGTCGCCGCGCCGCTCCACGGCGGGCCGCCGGTCCCTGGCGAGGGTCTGGTCGACGGCGGCCTCGTCCAGACCGACGAGGTCGGCGACCACGGCGAGCTGCGCCCAGGTCGGCTCGAACAGCCCCAGCCAGACGAACCCGTTGCGGCGGCGTCTGGCGGCGGCGTACGCGTCCTCGAAGCTGGGCCGGCCGGGCTGGCGCACGCCGCGTACGTACAGTGCGCAGTCGACGACGGCGTCGTCGGGGTCCTGGCCGGGCAGGAGATGCGGCAGACGCTCGTGCGGCTGGAACTGCTGCAGCATCCGCCCGAGCAGCCGCCCGACGCGCCTGCCCACCTTCACCTGCTCCACGCCCCGGCCCTCTCTTCGCGTCGCGTTCGGCGACACGCTACCGCGTGGATCGCCCGCGGAGTCGGGGACGTGGTGTCAGATCCGGTTCACCGGCCGTAGCCCCCGATCCGGCTGCTCGTCGAGGAGCACGTAGAGCAGCGTGCCCAACACGAGGAGCGTGCCGCCGAAGACCTCCCAGCCCAGGGCCACGCCGGCGATCGTCGTCACGACGCACTGCACCACCAGGCCGACCACGGTCAGTCTGCGGGCAGGCCGGCGGCGTACCGCCGCCAGGAGCAGCACCGCCGCCAGCGCGACGAGCAGCACGCCGAGCACCACCGCGGCCACCCGGATCGCGACCTGCGCCTGGGACGGGTCGGTGCCGTTGAGCGACATCGAGTACGCGTCGACGACGCCGCCGAGCACGAACAGCAGGCTGGCGACGACCAGGCCTTCCACCATGATCCCGGCCGCCGCGACGATCAGTGCCACCATTCGCATCCGGTCAAGTTACTCCCGGGTAGCCAATGGTTCAAGGGCTTCGATGCGTTCCGGATTTTTGTCGTACCTCGGTGGCAGCATCGTCGCGACGAGGGCGAGGGCCGTGACGGTGCCGCCAGCGGCGACGAGCAGCGCCGCACCCGCGCCCCACGCCTGCCACGCGAGCCCGAAGAGGACCGAGGAGACGAGATATGCCAGCGCCTGACCACTCTGCACGAGCGCGATCCCGGTGGCCCGCAGCGGCGCCGGTAGCAGCGGACCGGCGAGCGCCATCAGCACGCCGTCGGTGGCGGCGTAGAACACGCCGTAGAGCACCAGCGTGACGACCAGCGCCGGCCAGCCGCTCGCCTGAGCGGCCAGCAGCAGATAGACGGCGCCCAGCGCGGCGAACCCGGCGAGACAGACCGTGCGCCGGCCGATCCGGTCGGCGAGGTTCCCGATGGGAATGGCAATGAGGAGGTACGTGAGATTCGTGCCGACGGCGAGGAGCGGGAACCAGCCGACGGCCAGATCGTGGCGGCGCTGGAGGACGAGGTAGACGAACCCGTCACCGATGGTGGCGAGGCCCATGACGACCGCGGCGAGCACAACGAGCCGGATGTCGCGGCGGCGCAGCAGCGCGACGGCGGCCCGGACCGACACGCCCGACACGCCCGGCGCGGCCGGCGCTGGTTCCGCCCCGTGCGGCGCCGCGGCGTGGGCGCCGGCGGGCGGTCCGGGCGGCGGCGCGGGTTCCGCCGCCTCTTCGGTCCTTGTCGGCCTTGCTGTTCCCGTCGCATCCGGGTTGATCGGTGTTTCGGCAAGGCCCGCGGGTGAGCCGCGGTGGTCGGGGACGAACAGGGTCAGGACCAGCACGCCCAGGAACGCTATGCAGGCACTGGTGACGAAGACGGCGTCGAAGGCCTGACCCGCGACGGTCAGGACCGCCAACGCGACCAGTGGGCCGGCGAACGCGCCGGCGCTGTCCATCGCGCGGTGGACGCCGAACGCGCGGCCCAGGCGCTCGGGCGGCGTCGACAGGGTGATGAGCGCGTCGCGCGGGGCGGTGCGCAGGCCCTTGCCGGCGCGGTCGGCGACGATCACGGCGCTCAGCGCGGGCACGGAGGAGCCGGCGGCGAGCAGGCCGAGCTTGGCTGCGGCGGACACGGCGTAACCGAGGCCGGCGACGGCCTTGCGGCGGCGGGTGCGGTCGGCCACGTAGCCGCCCGCGAGCCGGAGCAGTGCGGTGGCGCCGGTGTAGAGGCCGTCCACGACGCCGTAGGCGGCGGGGCCGAGGTGCAGGCCGATGACCAGGTACAGCGGCAGGACCGCGGTGACCATCTCGGCGGACACGTCGGTGATCAGGCTGACCGTGCCGAGCGCCAGGACGGTGCCGGCGACGCGGGTCCGCGCGCCGCGGGCGGCCGGGACCGGCTTGTCCACTGTGGACAGATACAACGGGTGTCCTCACGTCGAGGGGTGAGGACACATGGTGATCGGCGGCGGCGACACCGCCGTGAGGGGTCGTTGGCCGGGAGGTGAACAGTTCGGGCTGCGTCGATGGGCTCCGGCATGATGATCGAGCCGCGCCCTTGGAACGGCCGGTCGGCGGCGGCCAGGATCCGCTCCCGCAGCGTGGCGGCGCCGACCCGCCCCGCGTCGGCGGGTGCGGCGGCGAGGACCACCGGGATCGCGACCAGCACCGCGATCGCCGCCACGACGATCGCCCACCGTCGTCGCGCTCACGCCGGACCACGCTCACCCGCCCAGCAGGACGACGAGCGGCAGGGCGCCCGGCGGCGTCAGCACGCGAGGTCACCGGCGGGTGACGATGCGGATGGTATGGAGCAACTGGTATGGATCGGTCACGCGCTGGCATCGTTATATGTATATGCGTGACTACCGTCACGACACCCATGCCTCGGGAGGCCGCGTGAAAAGATCGATCGCCGCTGTCAGTGCCGCGCTGCTCGCCGGCGGCGCGCTGACCGCAGTCGCGTTCCCGGCGAACGCGTCACCCGCGCCGGAGACGACACCGTCCACCCTCCAGGCCCACCGGGCCGACATCCGCGCCGCGGACGCGGAGGCCTACACCGTGTTCAGCCAGAAGGCCGACGCCGACGGCGCGAAGCACACGCGCTACACCCGCACGTATCGCGGGCTGCGGGTCTACGGCGGCGACTTCGTCATGCACACCGCGCCGGGCGGCGCCTTCGCCGGCACGTCCGTCGGCCTGCACGCGCCCCTGACCCTCGGCGTCACCGCGAAGGTGGCCAAGGGCGACGCGGCGGCGAAGGCCCGATCGGCGTTCGACGGCTCCGTGACCGCCGCCGGCAGCCCGGAGCTGTTCGTCGACGCGAGCGGCGGCACCGGCGTGCTGGCCTACGAGACCGTCGTCAGCGGCTGGCGGCCGGACGGCCAGACGCCGTCGCGGCTGCACGTCGTCACCGACGCCACCACCAACACGGTCCGCGGCTCCTTCGACGAGATCGAGACGGTCGCCGGCACCGGCAACAGCATCTACTCCGGCAGCGTCTCCGTCGACACCACCCAGTCCGGGTCGGCCTACTCGATGGTCGACCCGTCGCACGGCAACGGCCGCACCTGCGACATGAACAACAGCACGGCCGGTACCTGCACCACGTTCACCGACGCCGACAACACCTGGGGCACCGGCGCCAACAGCAACCGCCAGTCGGCCGGCGTCGACGCGCACTACGGCGCCGCCAAGACCTTCGACTACTACAAGAACGTCCACGCCCGCGACGGCATCTTCGGTAACGGTACGGGTGTGCCGAGCCGCGTCCACTACGGCAACGCCTACGTCAACGCGTTCTGGGACGGCTCGCAGATGACCTACGGTGACGGCGCGGGCAACAACCGGCCGCTGGTCTCCCTCGATGTGGCCGGCCACGAGATGAGCCACGGCGTCACCGAGAACGTCGTCCCCGGTGGTCTTACCTATTCGGGGGAGTCGGGTGGCCTGAACGAGGCGACGAGTGACATCTTCGGGTCGATGGTGGAGTTCTACGCGGCGAACGCGGCGGATCCGGGTGACTACCAGGTCGGCGAGAAGATCGACATCAATGGTAACGGTTCGCCGTTGCGGTACATGTACAACCCGTCGCTGGACGGTGCGTCGGACTCGTGCTGGTCGACGTCGACGAAGAACAAGGACGTGCACTACTCCTCGGGTGTGGCCAACCACTTCTTCTTCGACCTGGCTGAGGGCACGGGCGCGACGGCGTACGGCACGTCGCCGGTGTGCGGTTCGGCGCCGGCGGTGACCGGGATCGGCCGGGCGAAGGCGGAGAAGATCTGGTTCCGGGCCCTGGATGTGTACTTCACGTCGAACACCTCGTACGTGAACACCGCCAACCCGGCCAACACCGCCCGCGCCTACACCCTGCGCGCGGCCACCGACCTGCACGGCGACTGCTCCACCGAGTACAAGGCCGTCCAGGCGGCGTGGACCGCGGTCAACGTCGCCGGCAGCGACGCGCCCTGCACCGGCAACCCGGCGAACGACTTCACCGTGACGGTCGCTCCGTCGTCCGGCTCGGTCACCGCCGGCGCCTCGCTCACCGCGACGGTGTCGACGACCACGTCGAGCGGCAGCGCGCAGACGGTCGCCTTCACCGGCAGCGGCCTCCCGGCCGGCGCCACCGCGTCGTTCAGCCCGTCGTCGGTCACCTCCGGCGCGGCCTCGACGCTGACCATCACCACCGCCGCGTCGACCCCGGGCGGCACGTACACCGTCACGATCACCGGTACCGGCACCTCGGCGACCCACACGGCGACGTTCGAGCTGACCGTCACCGGCACCCCGGGCACCTGCGGCAGCCCCGGCCAGAAGCTCGGCAACCCCGGCTTCGAGACCGGCACCGCACCGTGGACCGGCAGCACCGGCACGATCGGCAGCTTCAGCGGCCAGCCCGCCCACGGCGGCACGCGCATCTCGTACCTGAACGGCTACGGCTACAGCTCGTCGGAGAACATCGCGCAGTCGGTGTCGCTGCCGGCGGGCTGCACGACGTACACCTTCAGCTTCTGGCTCCACATCGACAGCACCGAGACGACCGGCACTGTCGCCTACGACACGCTGCGGGTCCAGGTCCTCAACTCGTCGGGCACCGTCCTGGCGACCCTGGCGACCTACAGCAACCTCAACAAGGCCGCGGGCTACACGCAACGGTCGTTCTCGCTCGCGGCGTACGCCGGCCAGACGGTCTCGGTGAAGTTCCTCGGCACCGAGGACGCGTCGCTGCAGACCTCGTTCGTGATCGACGACACCGCGATCACCGTGTCCTGATCAGGCCCGGACGCCGGGCGGGGTGAAGGCGGCCCCGCCCGGCGCGTCGGGATCACGACCCGGCAGGGGTGCCCGCTCAGATCGACCGCATGCACCACACGGCCTTGCCGTCGGCGGTCGGGCGGGTGCCCCACCGGTCGCACAGCGACGACACCAGCTGCAGGCCCCGGCCGTGCTCGTCGTCCGGGGTCGGGCGCTGCTTGCGCGGCAGGTACGGGGCGGTGTCGTGCAGCTCCAGCACCACGTGCGTCGCCGCGCGGCGCAGCCGCAACTGGATCGGCGGCCGGCCGTGCAGCACGGCGTTGGCGGCCAGCTCGCTCACGACCAGCACCAGGTCGTCGATCACCCGCGGCGGCGCCGACCAGCGGCGCAGGGTGGTGTCGACGAGCCGGCGCGCGTCGCGGACGGCGCTCTCGCGGGCCGGCATGTGCTGGATGACCGACTGCTGCTCGCCCGGTTCGCCGACGACGCGGGTGAGCAGCAGCGTGATGTCGTCGTCCGGGCCGTCGGGCAGCAGCCGCGACACCAGGCGGTCCGGGACGTCGGCGAGCGGCCCGGTGATCTCGCCGACCAGCGCCGCGAGCGCGAAGATGCCGCTGTCGAGATCCCGGTCGCGGTGCTCGACGAGACCGTCGGTGTAGAGCGTCAGCAGCGCGCCGACCGGCAGTTCCACCCGCTCCTCGGCGAGCGTGTGCGGGCCGGTGCCCAGCGGCGGGCCCGACGCCGTCAGCGGGCGCGGGGCGGCACCCGGCAACAGCAGCAGGGGCGGCAGGTGACCGGCGTTGGCGTACGTCAGGCTGCGCTCGCCCGGGTCGTAGACCGCGTACACGCAGGTGACGATCTGGTCCTCGCGCAGGTCCCGGACGACCCCGTCGAGGTACTCGAGCACGTCGGCGGGCGGCAGGTCCAGCCGGGCGTACGCGCGGACGGCCGCGCGCAGCTGCCCCATGACGGCGGCCGCCGGCACCCCGCGGCCCATGACGTCGCCCATCACCAGGGCCGTGCGGTCGGCGCCGAGCTCGATCACGTCGTACCAGTCGCCGCCGACCTGCGTGCCGGCCACGCCCGGCCGGTAGTAGGCGGCCAGGTCGAGATGCTCGGGGCGGATCGTCACCGGCGGCATGAGGCTGCGCTGCAACTGGTCGGCGATGCGGTGCTCCCGGGCCGCGGCCTCCTGCGCCGCGGCCGCCGCGGCGAGCGCCTGCTCGGTGCTGCGCTGCTCGGTGACGTCCTGGTTGGAGCCGCGCAGCCGGACCGGGTTGCCGGCGGCGTCGCGCTCCAGCTCGCCGATCGTGCGGAACACCCGCAGCGTGCCGTCGGGCATCGCGACGCGGGCCTCGTAGTCCAGCGGCTCGCCGCGGACCGCCGCCGCCAGCGCGGCCTCCACGCGGGGCCGGTCGTCCGGGTGCATGCGCTTGTTGATGCCGAGCAGATCCCGCTCTTCGAGCAGCTGCTCGGCGGTCACCGCCAGCTGGCGCAGGAACTCGCCGGAGCCGTGCACGGCGCCGGTGGCCAGGTCGACCTCCCAGCTGCCGACGGCCGCGAGGCGCTGCGCCTGGTCGAGCAGTTCCTGGCTGCGCTGCAGCTCGTCGCGGGTCCGGCGGAGCCGGTCGAACTCCAGGTTGGCCCGCACCCGGGCGCGCAGCTCACGCGGCGAGAACGGCTTGACGAGGTAGTCGTCGGCGCCGGCGTCGAGGCCCTCGACGGTCGCCTCGTCACCGGCCCGCGCCGAGAGCATGATGACCGGCAGGTGCCCGCCGACCTCTTCCGCGCGCAGCGCGGCGACCAGGCCGAAGCCGTCGAGGTCGGGCATCATGACGTCGGTGACGACCAGTTCCGGAGGGTCCGCCCGGCACATCGCCAGCGCCACGGCGCCGTCGGTCGCCTCCAGCACCCGGTAGTCGGCCTCCAGGGCGCGGCGGATGTAGTCACGCATGTCCGCGTTGTCGTCGACGACCAGCACCCGCGGCGCGGCCCGGGGCGGTTGCGGCGGTGCCGGCGTGGGTTGCGGCGCCTCGACCCAGCGGTCGATCTCGGCCAGGTAGCCACGCTCATGCGGTACCACCGCCGCGTCCGTGGCCGGCGCGAGCTGCTCCGGCGGCAGATGGTCGCTCCCGAAGGGGATGCGGACGGTGAACGTGCTGCCCACACCGGGGGCGCTGCGCACCGCGACCGTCCCGCCGTGCAGCGCGGCGAGCTCGGCGACGAGCGCGAGCCCGATCCCGGAGCCCTCATGCGTGCGGGACCGGGTGCCCATGATCCGGTGGAAGCGGTCGAACAGCGCGCCCTGGTCGGCGGGGTCGATGCCGACGCCGGTGTCGGTGACGCTCAGCTCGGCCGCGTTCCCGGCCGCGGCGAGCCGCACGGTGATCGAGCCGGCGAAGGTGAACTTCAGCGCGTTGGACAACAGGTTGAGCGTGATTTTCGTCCACATCTCGCGGTCGGCGTGGACCGGCTGGGGCAGCGGCGGGCAGTCGACGACCAGGGCGAGCCCGATCCGCTCCGCCGCGGGGGCGAACATGGCGGCGAGCTCCGCGGTGACACGGGCGAGGTCGAGCGGCTCGAACCGGGCCTCCAGCCGCCCCGACTCGAGGCGCGAGAAGTCCAGCAGCGTGTTGACCAGCTTGAGCAGCCGCTCGGCGTTGCGGTGCACCACCTCGAGACGCTCCCGGTGCCCCGGGGGCAGCGGCGACGCCTGGTCGGCCAGCGCGTCCTCGGCGGGGCCGAGCAGCAGCGTGAGCGGCGTGCGGAACTCGTGGCTGACGTTGGTGAAGAACGCCGTCTTGGCCCGGTCGAGCTCGGCGAGCGACTCGGCGCGGTGCCGCTCGGCCTCGTAGGCGCGCGCCGTCGCCAGCCGGGCCGCGATCTGGCCGGCGAGCAGGTCGATGAAGCCGGAGTAGGCGGCGTCGAAGGGACGATACCGGTTCAGGCCGACGGTGAGGAACCCGTACGGCCGGCCGCCGCCGTGCCGCGCGAGCGGCACCAGCCGGACCTCGGCCGGCGGCTCGGGCCACGCGCCGGCCGGCAGCCCGGTCAGCCCGCCCAGCGTCAGCGGGACGCCGCGGGCCAGCTCGGCGAGCGGCCAGGGCGGCTCACCGGCCGGGTCGAGGATCGGGTGGCCGGCCGGGACGCCGGTGCTGGACACCAGCCGCGTGGTCTCGTCGTCCTCGAACAGGTGGATCAGCGTGAACGGCAGGTCGTCGGCGCGGCCGCCGAGGTGCCGGGCGGCGGTCGCGAACACCTCCGCGTCGCTGATGCCGGCGGGCTCCGCGCCGAAGTCGGAGCCCAGGTCCCGCAGCGTCGCCATCCGCCGCTCGCCGATGACCCGGTCGGTGTCCTCGCTGACCACGCAGAGCATGCCGGCGATCGCGCCGGCGTCGTCGGTGAGCGGGCTGTAGGAGAAGGTGTGGTACGTCTCCTCGGTGTAGCCGCTGCGCCCGAGGAACAGCTGGAGGGCCTCGTCCCACGTCGCGACCCCGGTGCCGACGACCGTGCGGATGCGGGGGCCGATCTCGGGCCAGATCTCCGCCCACACGTCGGCGGCCGGGCGGCCGAGCGCCCAGGGGTACTTCTTGCCGAGCGTGTCGCGGCGGTAGGCGTCGTTGCAGAAGAACGTCAGCTCCGGGCCCCACGCCATCCACATGGAGAACCGGGAGCCGAGCAGGATGCGCACGACCGAGCGCAGGCTCTGCGGCCAGCCGGCGGGCGGGCCCAGCGGGGTCGCCGCCCAGTCGACCGCGGCGAGGTCGCGACTGACCTCCGTGTCCCCGAAGAACGGGTCGGAGGTCGGGTCAGCCATGCTCCCAGCCTACGCACAACCATTGCCGCGCACAGGCTGCGCCGGCCGGTGGATCGTCCACTCCGGACGGTTCCGGCCCGGCGGGGGCGGTGCTCTATCGTCTCAGCCATGTTCATCGATGGCTTTCCGCTGACGGTGCGGGCGTGGGTGCGGGCCGCCAGGGTTCGCCATCCATGGCGCGGTTGCCCCCGTCGACATCAGCCGCACCACCGATGGCGAACCGGCGCGCACCGGACATTCCCGGTATCGATCATATATGATTGTGGTGGGCGCAAGCCCATGTCAAGAGCGGAATCCGCACGTGCAACCTGAGCCCTCCAAGCACGAGCTCGCCTATCGAGAGATCCGTGGGCGCATCATCGACGGCCGGTACGGCCCCGGGCACCGGCTGGTGCTCAGCAGCCTGGCCCGCGAGCTCGACGTCAGCCCCGTGCCGGTGCGCGAGGCGATCCGGCGGCTCGAGGCCGAAGGACTGGTCCACTTCGAGCGCAACGTCGGCGCCCGGGTGGCGACGCTGCAGAACGAGGAGTGGGAGCGGCTCGTCGAGATGCTGGCGCTGCTCGACGGCTACGCGTTCGCCGCGGCGGCGCCGTGCGTGACCGCGGAGCAGATCACCGAGGCCCGGGCGCTCAACGCCGCGCTGCGTGCCGGCGCCGCCGCCCGGCCGCTCGACCACGGCCAGCTCATGGCACTGCACCGGCGGTTCCACCGCACGATCTACGGGTGCTGCCCCAACCGCTACATGATCGAGGCGCTCGACGGCATCTGGGCTCGCATCGACGCCTCGCGGGTCCTGGCCTCGCTGTATCCGGAGGTGCGGCTGCCGGCGGCGGTCGACGAGCACGACGCGCTGCTCGACCTGCTGGAATCCGGCGCGCACGACGCGGCGGAGCTGGAGACGGCGGCGCGGGAGCACAACCTCAACACGATCCGGGCGATCCGCGGCCGGGTGGGCAACTGACACCTGGACATAAGAAGACCGGCATCCACGGGGGAAGATGCCGGTCTCACGTTCAACTATACGACGCCGAGCCGTTTCCCGCCAGAGGGCAGTTCCGCGATCACGCCGTCACCGGGCGGGCTCTCCGGCCGGCTCGGTGTCCACGGTGTGCGGCACCTGTGGCGGTACGGCCCGGATCGCCCGCTCGTGCACGCCGACGACGGCGGGTTCGTCGGTGGTGTTGTCGCCTGACGGGGCGGTGGTGTCCTCGGCCGGCCCGGCGGCCTTGTCGCCGGGCCGGACGGCGTGAGCGGCCGTGCCGTCTTCCCTGGAATCCGTGCGGCTGCGCCTGATCGCCGTCTCAGCCCTGGCTCGTGTCTCAGCCCTGGCCCAGGTCTCGGTCCTGACCTCGGCTTTGACCTCTGTCTCGGCTCTGGCCCCTGTCTCGGTCTTGGAACCTGCCCTGGCCGTCGGCTCGGCCCTGGCCAGGGCCTCGGCCCTGATCGCTGTTCTCGCCTTGATCGCTGCTTGTGGCTTGATTCCTGTCTCGGCGATGATCGCGGTTCGTGCCGTGATCGGTGGTTCCGGGTTGATCGCTGTTTCTGCTTTGATCCCTGTTTCTGCTTTGATCGCGCTTCCCGCGCCGACCGCTGCTCCGGCGTTGACCAGCGTTCCCTCGTTGATCGGTATCTCCGGCACCGCGGTCGTGGGCTTCGCCGTCGCCGCCATCAGGCCGGCGACGAGCGCGCCGGCGACCAGGCCGTCGATCCAGTAGTGGTTGGCGGTCCCCACCACCACGATCATGGTCAGCACGGGGTGGGCCGCCCACAGCCAGCGCCAGCGGCTCCGGGTCGCGATGATCAGCCCGGCCGCGACGACAATCGCCCAGCCCACGTGCAGTGACGGCATCGCCGCGTACTGGTTGCTCAGCGTGTCGCTCTGCGGTGGCCCGTACACGGACGGGCCGTAGACGGCGGCCGTGTCGACCAGCCCGAGCCCGCCGAGCATCCGCGGCGGGGCGAGCGGAAACACGAAGTGGATGACCAGGCCCATCGCCGTGAGCCAGGCGAGCATCCGGCGGAAGCGCACGTAATGCTCGGGGCGGAAGAAGTACATGAACAGCAGGAACGCCACCGTCGCCGGGAAGTGCACCACGGCGTAGTAGATGTTGGCGGTCCGGATCAGGCCCTCGCTGCTGAGCAGGAGCTGCTGGAAGCCGGCCTCGTCCGGCAGGCGCAGCGCCCGCTCGATGTGCCAGACCAGGTCGGCGTCGGCGAAGGCGTCACTCACCCGCCCGTCGACGACGAGCCGTCCCACCTTGTACGCCAGGAACAGCCCGACCACCAGGAGCAACTCTGTCCACGCACGTGGGCGTCGTCTGGCGGAGCCTTGCCGTTCATCGAGTCCCACCCCCGCGTTCACGATCAGAAGGTACCTGATGTTGCCAAGTCGGCAATATTGCTGATCGGGAAGCCTTCGGGAGTCGTCCGTCACTCGGCCGGTACGATAGTTTATGCTTCAATAAAGTTTCCGTTGCTGATGCAAGGAGCACGATGAGCAGCCGAGCCGACCTCGCGATCGCCGCCCTCCGCAAGGGCCACGACGACCTGACCGCGCTGGTCCGCGGCCTCACACCCGAGCAGCTGACCGGCCCGTCCGCCGCGAGCGAGTGGGACGTGTCGCAGGTCGTCAGCCACCTGGGCAGCGGCGCCGAGATCAACCTCGAGGTGGTGCGGGCCTCGCTCGAAGGCCGTCCGGCACCGCAGTTCGAGTTCAACAAGGGCGTCTGGGCCCGCTGGGACGGGATGACCCCGCAGGAGCGGCAGGAGGCGTTCCCGGTGGCGAACGAGCGCCTCGTCGAGGCGTACGAAGCGCTCGACGCCGCCCGGCGCGCGTCGCACCGCATCGACGTCGGCTTCCTGCCCGAGCCCGTCGACGTCGCCACCTCGGCCCTGCTGCGGCTCACCGAGTTCGGTTTCCACGACTGGGACATCCGGGTCGCGTTCGACCCGTCAGCGGTCCTCGCGCCGGAGGCCGCCGAGCTGATGGCCGACCGGGCCGGGTCGATGTTCGGCTGGGTCGCGAAGCCGGATCGCCTCGAGGGCCGCACCGCCCACCTGCTGCTGACGCTCACCGACCGCGACGAGCGCCTGGGCCTGCGGATCGCCGACACGGTCGAGCTCACCGACCTGCCGGCCACCGCGGACGGTGAGCTGTCGCTGCCGCTCGAGGCGTGGCTCCGGCTGACCGTCGGCCGGCTCGCCCCGAAGTACACGCCCGGCTCGGTCAAGGTGACGGGTGACCTGTCCCTGGACGACCTCCGGAAGGTCTTCCCCGGCTTCTGACGGCCGGCCGGTCCCGTCCCCCTGCACGTTCCGTCACGGTGTCGACGCTGGGCGAACTGGGGGACAGGGTCGTCGGCGAACCTGCGGCGAGATGTCCGGATGGCAGACGCGCTCGACGGGCAGCCGGTCCTCGCCGTGCCCGAGATGGTCGAGGCCACCTGCGTCGTGGCCACCTCCCGGCCGCCCGGTGACGGCGGCCCGGGCCGAGCTGCCGAACGCGCGGGCGCGGTTCCTGGGCGCGGCCCTTCCTCGTCAGAGCCACCTGATCGTCAAGGCCGCACGGCGACGTCCGCGAGTTCATCTGGTCGACGGTCACGTCGTGGCCCGAGCCGGGCAGGATGCACGGCGTCAGCATGTCCGACGCCGAGTCGGATCCGGCGGTACGTGCCGGCCGCCCCACCACCGTCGACGCCGCGACCGTCGTCGACCCGGGCATCTGGATCGACGGAAGGGCATTGTCGAAGGCGGCTGGACCAACCGTCTTCTGACCGAGTGACCGGTTGTCGTTCTGACCGGCGAGTCTGAGGGTCGGGCGCCGTCCCGGCTGATCGGACAGCCCTGCTCGTCGGCCGCGGCTGGCCCGCTCGTTCAGTCCGCGTGCGGCGTGTGCTTTGCCTCTACGGGGGCGGGGGACGGCTTGCTGGCCGGCCTGTCGTGTGGACCGTCGTGGTCGGCTTGTCCTGCGGGACGGTGGTCGGCGGCGTCTTGCCGGAGCCGTCGGTGGCGGTGGGGCCTTTGCCGTGGCGTGACGGCTGACCGCGCCAAGTCCCGGCAGCGCCAGGGCATGCGGTGTCCGCGGACGATGAGTTCGGAACCAGGGAGCAGACGATCGCGCCGGAGCCCGGGTGCCGCCCCGTTGCGGCACCGCGGGACCGCCGGTCGCGTCAGGGCTCGACGGGCCGGCGCAGCGAGTAGGTGACCGCGTGCAGGCGGTGCGGCTGGCCGATGATCATCGCGGCGCGATCGTACGCCTGCCAGCCCTCGGCGCCGGCGCGGTTGAGGTGCCGCAGGTCATTGAACCGTTCGTCGGTGCCCCAGCGCTGGACCCCGCCGGGGTGGTGGAAAACCGCATCCCAGTCCTCGAACTTGTCCGTGCCGAGCGTGCCCGCCGCACGGTACTCCAGTCTCGCGTATTCCCATTGCGTCACGGGATACATCATGCCGGACATCGAGCACCGTTACCGGATAGGGCCCAGCGGCCGTGGTCGGGCGGTGACGTAGCGTTGAGGGCGTGGAACGTGATCGGGACGAGGCCGGTCGGGCCCGGAACGCGCGGCCCCGCGACGGGCTCGGCCGCCCGCTGCCGCGCGGCGCCGAAGGGGTGCCGACGATGCCGGACGATCTGCGGGTCACCCCCGCCGAGGCCCTTGAGCAGGCACAGTGGCTCCTCGACGAGGACCGGCCGTTCCATGCCCACGAGGTGCTCGAGGCGGCGTGGAAGGCGGCACCTGATGCCGAACGCGAACTGTGGCGGGGCCTTGCACAGCTCGCAGTCGGGCTGACCCACGCCCGGCGCGGCAACTCGACGGGCGCGGAACGCCTGCTCCAGCGGGCGGGGGAGCGGATCGCGCAGTACCGCGCCGACCCGCCGTACGACATCGACATCGACGGCCTCGTGGCCTTCTGCGCCGCCGGTGCGGGCACGCCCAGGTTCAGGCGGTCACGCGCTTGAGGCATGGCCGGGCGCCCGGCGGGGTAGACAGAGGGCCCATGGACCTTGCCTTTCTCCAGCCGCTGTACCGGCATCCGGGGCCGTTCGCCTCGCTGTACCTCGACGTCTCGCGCGACACCGCGGACGCGGCGCGGATGATCGGCATCCGCTGGCGTGACGCGCGTGACGACCTGGACCGCGCCGGCGCCGACACCGCCACCCTCGACGCGTTCGAGGCGACGCTGAACACGCTGCCGCCGGTGGAGGGGCGGGCAGGTCTCGCGCTCTTCGGGGCGGGCGGCGAGACGCTGCTGGCGGAAACGTTCCCGAACCCACCGTCGGTCACCGGATCGTCGCTCGGCTCGCTACCGGACGTGATGCCGCTGGCAGCGGCGCGTGGCGAAATACTGCCGTGGATGCGGGTGGTGGTCGACCACACCGGCGCAGATCCGGGACGCATCACGCACGGCGAGATCGACCGCCGGCTGGGGGCCGAGGGGCACAGCGAGCTCCCGATCCACAAGGCCGGCCGGGGTGTCCGGTCGGCGCCGCGGTACGGGCAGGTGGCCGGACTCACCTGGGAACGCAACGCCACGGAGATCGCCGAGGCGGTGACCGCCATGGCGGAGGAGGCCGGGGCGGAGATCGTGGTGGTCGCGGGCGACCCGCAGGCCCGTCCGCTGCTCGTCGACCACCTGTCGGCACGGTGGCGGGAGCGGGTCGTCCAGACGGATGCCGGCTCGGACACCCTGGACCGGCCCACCGGGATCGCCGTTGCCGAACTGGCGGACCGGCGGGTCAGTGACCTGCTGGACCGTTACCACGCGGAGCTGAGCCACAACGCCGCCGCGGGCACCGGGCTCGCCGCCGTGGTGGCCGCACTACAGCGCGCACAGGTCGACACGCTGCTGCTGGTCGACGAACGTTCCTCGACGGAGCAACTGTGGGCCGGCCCGGAACCGGTGGACGTGTCGCTGTCCGCCGACGAGCTCAAGGCGGCCGGTGTCACCGATCCCCAACGGGTCCGGGCCGACGCCGCGCTGGTCCGGGCGCTGGCCGGCACGGACGCCGACCTGGTGCTGGTCCAGCCGGACGACGCCTGGCTCAACGGTGGCGTCGGGGCGGTGCTGCGGTTTGCCGACGCGGCGACCCGCCACCACTGAGCCGCTGCCTGGGACCGGCCTGCCGACTGCGCGGGATGCGGCGGCTGGCGGCCAGGTCAGGAGGCCGCCGAACCGCACTGCCCGGCGCAACGCCGCGCCGGTTCCGGGCTTCCAGGCACGCTGCCGGTTCGGGCCCTTGTGCCGCGACGCCGGTTGCGGGCATCGCATCATGTTGCCGGCTTCGAGTGTCGTGGCGCGCTGCCGACCCCGGGGCACTGCGGTGCGTCGGTGGCCCCGGGACCCGCGGTTGCGCTCACTGTCGCTCGTCGACCACCCTGCGCATCTTGCCGGCCGAGCGCTCGACGCCGCCCGGGTCCAGCACCCGGACCTCCACGGTGACGCCGATCGTGCTCTTCACCATGGCGCCGAGTGTGGTACCGGCGTCGAGCGCCACATCCTCCGGCGTTTCCGGGCGACGCTCAGCCAGCACCGTCAGCGTGTCCAAACGGTCACGGCGGGAGAGCACGCACTGGAAGTGCGGTGCCAGGGCCGGAATCCGCAGGAGAAGCTCCTCGATCTGGGTCGGGAACACGTTCACACCGCGCACGATCATCATGTCGTCGCTACGGCCGGTGACCTTCTCCATGCGGCGCATCGTGCGGGCGGTGCCGGGCAGCAGCCGGGTCAGGTCGCGGGTGCGGTACCGGATCACCGGCATCGCCTCCTTGGTGAGCGAGGTGAACACCAGCTCACCGGGCTCGCCGTCGGGCACCGGAACGCCCGTGGCCGGGTCGATCACCTCCGGGTAGAAGTGGTCCTCCCAGATGTGCAGGCCGTCCTTGGTCTCCACGCACTCGTTCGCGACCCCGGGCCCCATCACCTCGGACAGCCCGTAGATGTCGACGGCGTGCATGTCGAGCCGCGACTCGATCTCGGCCCGCATGTCGTTCGTCCACGGCTCGGCACCGAGGATGCCGATCTGGAGCGCGCTCTCCCGCGGATCGAGGCCCTGCCGCGCCATCTCGTCGACGATCGCGAGCAGGTACGACGGCGTGACCATGATGATGTCCGGCCGGAAGTCGCGGATCAGCATGACCTGCCGTTCGGTCATGCCGCCGGACACCGGCACCACGGTGCAGCCGAGCCGCTCCGCGCCGTAGTGGGCGCCGAGGCCGCCGGTGAACAGGCCGTACCCGTACGCGACGTGGACGATGTCGCCGGGCCGGCCGCCGGAAGCGCGGATGGAGCGTGCCATCAGGTCGGCCCAGGTGTCGATGTCGCGCTGTGTGTAGCCGACGACGGTCGGTTTTCCGGTGGTACCGGATGAGGCGTGGACGCGCACGACGCGTTCCCGGGGGACGGCGAACATGCCGAAGGGGTACTGGCGTCTGAGGTCGTCCTTCGTGGTGAACGGGAACTTGGCCAGGTCGGCGAGGTCCCGGCAGTCGTCCGGGTGCACCCCGGCGGCGTCGAACGCCTGCCGGTAGTGCGGCACGTTCCGGTAAGCGTGTTCCAGGGTCCACTTCAGGCGGCCGAGCTGGAGGGCGGTCAGCTCGTCGCGGGACGCGGTCTCGATCGGCTCCAGGCCGGCGGGGTCAACGGTGACGTCGCGCACCTTTGCATCCTGCACCCGCAGCTCAGAACGTGCGTGCCGGGCGTCACGAGGCGATCGTAGTTGTGGATCTTTCTAAATCGATACAGTAAAGCTCAGCAAGGACCACTGCGAGGGAGAGATTCTGATGGAGACCGCAACTCGTCGCGTGCGCGACGCCGTCACCAGCCGCGTCGAGGCCCGCCGGGCGCGCCGCCGGCTGGCGGGTGAGATCGCCGCGTACCGGACCCCGGCTGAGCGCCTCGAGCTCGACCTGATCCTCGGCCGGCACACCGAGGAGGAGATCGCCGAGATCGACGAGATCCTGCGCCGGCAGGAGGCTGCCGCGCGCTCGACGCAGCACCACGCACTGGCTGTGAACGAGACCTAGCAACAAAGAGGCGGACCGCGGGTGGCGCGGTCCGCCTCTCTGTTGTCGGTTCTGTACCTACTAGTATGTACGGATGGGAACCGCTGATCGCCTCGTCGAGAGCACCCGGGAACTGCTGTGGGAGCGCGGCTACACCGCCACCAGCCCGCGCGCCATCCAGGAGCGCGCCGGCGCCGGTCAGGGCAGCATGTACCACCATTTCCGGGGCAAGCCCGACCTCGCAGCCGAGGCCATCCGTCGTACCGCCGCCGAGTTGCGGACCGCAGCCGAGGCGTCACTGAACGGCCCGGGTGACGCAGTCGAGCGGATCACCGCGTATCTGCACCGTTCCCGAGACGTCCTGAAGGGCTGCCCCATCGGCCGCCTCGCACAGGACCCCGGGATCGTCGACGACCCGGTGCTCCGCGAGCCGCTCGACACGACCTTCACCTGGCTGCGCGGCCGGCTCGCCGAACTGCTCGCCGAAGACGTGCCCGCGGTGGACGCCGGCGCCACGGCCGCGACGATCGTCGCCACGCTCCAGGGCGGCTACGTCCTGGCGCGCGCCGCCGGCTCGACCGAACCCTTCGAGCAGGCCGTTGCCGGCGTGCTCGGCCTGCTGTCCCTCGCCACCGGAAAGGCCTGATCCCGTGTACGCGATGCAGTACGAGCTGACCCTGCCCACCGACTACGACATGCGCATCATCCGCCACCGTGTGCAGACGAAGGGGCACGCGCTGGACGAACGCGCGGGGCTGGGCCTGAAGGCGTACCTGATCCGTGAGGCCGGCGTGGACGGTTCCCCCGTCAACCAGTACGCCCCCTTCTACCTCTGGCACGCGGTACCGGCGATGGCGCACTTCCTTGTCGGCGGCGGCGGTTTCCAGAACATCGTCCGCGACTTCGGCCGTCCGCCGGTGAGTCACTGGACCGGACTGCGCATGGTCACCGGGTCGGCACGCTCGTCGGCACCGCGGGCCGCATCCCGCCGCGTGGCCGACTACTCCGAGTCAGCGGCGGACCTGACGGCACTGGCCGGACATCCAGGCCTCCACACCGCGGCGGTCGCGTTCGACCCGCGCGACTGGCGCCTTGTCCGGTTCGCTCTCTGGCGCGACGAGGTTCCGGCGGACGAGCCGGCCACGGAGCGCTACGAGGTGCTGCACCTCTCGGCGCCGGAGCTCGACGAACTCGTGGAGACCTCGAGAACCTCGGAAACCGATCCGGGGCCGGCCGCACTCACGGCGCGCTGAGCGAGTGGCGCGTCGAGCGAGTGGCGTGCAAAGCAAGCGGCGTGCCGAGCGCCGTGCGGTACGACGGCGCGCCAGAAAGGCGCGCCAGAAACCGGGCGCGTTGCGAACGGCGCGCGACGAACCGGGCGCGCTGGGAACCGGTCACGAACCGCTGAGGCTCTCGGCGGCCGAATCCACGGTGTCGAACAGGTGGAAGACCTTGTCCAGGCCGGTGATCCGGAACACTCGCCGGACGCGGTCGTCCGGGCAGACCACGGCCAGGCCGCCGCCGGTCTCGCGCAGCCGGTTGTACGCGCCGATCAGCACGCCCAGCGTCGTCGAGTCCATGAACGTCACGGCCGACAGGTCGACGATCAGCGTGCCGTTGCCCTGGTCGAGGGCGGCGTTGACGGTACGGCGCAGTTCCGGCGAGGTGCTGACGTCAAGTTCACCCTCGGCGGTGACCACGCCGTGACCGCCGACCGTCGAGATCGAGAACGTCATGTTCGCTCCGGGGTGTGCCGCTTCGAAAAATCGCGGTATGACCGTAGCGTCACTCGGCGCGGACTGTGTGGCAGGGTGGCCTCAGGACGCTACTGTGGGCCTGACCAGGGTTGCGGGAGGGGCGCATGAGCTTGACGGGGGACGACGATCGGGCTGTGCCGATCGAGATCCTGCTCGTGGAGGACGACCCCGGCGACGTGCTCATCACGCGGGAGGCCTTCGCCGATCACAAGGTCCGCAACCGGATCACCGTGTGCACCGACGGCACCGACGCGCTGCGATTCCTGCACCGCCGGCCGCCGTACGCCGACGCGGTGCGGCCCGACATCATCCTCCTCGACCTCAACCTGCCCGGTATCGACGGGCGGGACGTCCTCGAGGCGATCCACGCCGACCCGTCGCTGAACCGCATCCCCGTCGTGATCCTGACCAGCTCGAACGCGGAAGAGGACTTCCTGCGCAGCATCGAGTTGCGCGTGGACACGTATATCCGCAAGCCCGTCGACTTCGCGAGCCTGGTCCACGTCGTCCGCCGGATCGAGGCGTTCTACATCAGCGTGGAGCGGACCGTCACCTCGATGTAGGCGACGGCCCGCCCGCTGCGTGGCTGGGAAAGCGCTCTACGGGGCCTCGATCGCCCCGCGTGCGATCGCGGCCTGGTACCAGCGTCCGCTTGCCTTCACCGTGCGGTCGAGGGTGTCGTAGTCGACGTGCACCAGGCCGAACCTGCGGCTGAAGCCGAACGCCCACTCGAAGTTGTCGAGCAGCGACCACACGAAGTACCCGCGCAGGTCGACACCCGCCGTGATCGCCTCGTGCACGGCGGCGAGGTGCCCCCGCAGGTACGCGATGCGCTCCGGGTCGTCGACACCGCCGTCCGGGCCGACCCGGTCGTCGTAGGCGGCCCCGTTCTCCGTGACGTAGAGCGGGCAGTCGCCGTAGTCGTGACGGATCCGCAACAGCAGGTCACGCAGGCCGGTCGGGTCGACGGACCAGCCCATGTGCGTCACCGGGCCGGGCGTGCGGTGGAACACCACCGACTGCGCGGTCGGATACGGCGTGCCGTGGTCCAGCTGCCCGTCGGGCGCCGCGCCGACCAGGTCCGGCTGGTAGTAGTTCACGCAGACGGCGTCGACCGGCGCCGCGACGACCTGCAGGTCGCCGTCGCGGACGAAATGCCAGTCGGTCAGTGACGCGGTGTCCTCGATCGTGTCGGCCGGGTACGCACCGCGCAGGATCGGGTCGAAGAAGATCCGGTTGAGCAGGCCGTCGATCCGGCGCGCGGCGTCGACGTCGGCCGGGTCGGCGGTGAGCGGCCGGACGGCACCCGCGTTCAGCGCCACCGACACCTGGCCGGTGACGCCGGCGGACCGCAGCGCGGCGACCCCGAGCCCGTGGGCGAGCAGCAGATGGTGGGTGGCGGTCAGCGCGCCGACGTGCCCGCGGCGGCCGGGGGCGTGGCCACCCGTGCCGTAGCCGAGGAACGCCGAGCACCACGGCTCGTTCAGCGTGTTCCACAGCGCGACGCGGTCGCCGAGCCGGGCGGCGACCGCCGCCGCGTAGTCGGCGAAGCGCAGGGCGGTGTCGCGGTTGGTCCAGCCGCCGAGATCCTCCAGTTCCTGGGGGAGGTCCCAGTGGTACAGCGTGGCGACCGGGCGGACACCCGCGGTGAGCAACTCGTCGACGAGCCGGTCGTAGAAGCCGAGGCCGGATTCGTTGACGCCGAGCCCACCGGCGGGACGGACACGGGGCCAGGCGATGGAGAACCGGTACGCCGACAGGCCGAGCTCCGCCATGAGCCGGACGTCCTCGCGGTATCGCGAGTAGTGACCGGTGGCGTGGGCGCCGGTGTCGCCGTTGTCGATCCGGCCGGGCTGCGCGGAGAACGTGTCCCAGATCGACGGGGTCCGGCCGTCGGCGTCCACGGCACCCTCGATCTGGTAGGCGGCTGTCGCGGCGCCCCACCAGAAGGTCGCCGGAAAGGTCAGCAGCCCCTCCGCGGTCCGCACCGCCGTTGTGCTCACACCCACCACCACTCCCCGTGTCGATTGTCAGAAGGACGGTAAACGAAAGCAGCTCGGAGAGCGCTCTCCAAGCCGCGTGACCAGACTGCGGCGTCGTGTGGCGAGGTGTCAAGGTCCGTTGGGTCGGGGATCCCCAAGTACCGGGACAAATCAGGTCCAAAGATCTTGGCCGGCCATCGAGGACTCTTGACACGGCGGAAACGACAGGACAACACTGCGACCAATTGGAGAGCGCTCTCCAGCACCAGCACCCCGCCCGCGCGCTCCCTACACCCCTGAGCAAGGAGCCCTTCGTGCATCCGGCGCACACGCTGCATCCGCCCGGGCAGAAACCGGCCTGGCAGAAACTCCTCAGTTCGCGATGGCGCATCGTCCTGGTGGCCGCCGTCGTCGCCACCGTCGCTGTGGTGGTCGCGCCGTTCGCGCGCGCCGCCGACAGCCTGATCTCGCAAGGCAAACCGGTCACCGCCTCATCGGTCCAGGCCGACGACGTCGCGGCGAGCTTCGTCAACGACGGCGACGCCGGCACCCGGTGGGGCAGCCAGTGGAGCGACCCGCAGTGGATCCGCATCGACCTCGGCGCCACCGCCACGATCAGCCAGGTCGTCCTGCAGTGGGAGGGCGCCTACGGCAAGGCCTTCCAGATCCAGACGTCCTCCGACGACCAGAACTGGACCAACGTCTACCAGACGACCACCGGCACGGGCGGCACGCAGACGCTCAACGTGAGCGGCTCCGGACGGTACGTGCGGATGTACGCCACGGTCCGCGGCACCGGCTACGGCTACTCGCTGTTCGAGTTCAAGGTCTACGGCTCGTTCGACGGCGGCACCGGCAACCCGGGCACGTGCGGTACCACCAACGCGGCACAGGGCAAGCCGGCCTCGGCGTCGTCGTCGGAGGGCGCCGACACGGTCGCCGCCAACGCGTTCGACGGCAACGCGGCGACCCGCTGGGGCAGCCAGTTCACCGATCCGCAGTGGATCCAGGTCGACCTCGGCTCCACCCAGTCGATCTGCCAGGTCGTGCTGCAGTGGGAGGCCGCGTACGGCACGTCGTTCCAGATCCAGACGTCGACCAACGGGACCAGCTGGACCGACATCTACACGACCAGCTCGGGCGCCGGTGGCACGCAGACACTGCCGGTGACCGGCTCCGGACGGTACGTCCGGATGTACGGCACCGCGCGCAACGGCGGCTACGGGTACTCGCTGTGGGAGTTCAAGGTCTTCACCGGCAGCGGCCCGACGACCAGCGGCACGCCGTCGACCAGCCCGAGCCCGAGCGACCCGCCGACGCAGGAGCCGGGCTGGACCACGGTCTGGAACGACAACTTCGACGGTGCGGCGAACACGTCGCCGAGCGCGGCCAACTGGATCATGCGGACGGGAACGCAGTTCCCGGGCGGCGCGCCGAACTGGGCGACCGGCGAGGTCGAGACGGCCACCAACTCGACGGCCAACGTGTACCTCGACGGCGCCGGCAAGCTCAACATCAAGGCCGTCCGCGACGGCAACGGCAGCTGGACCTCCGGCCGGCTGGAGACGCAGCGGACCGACTTCCAGGCCCAGCCCGGTGAGCAGGTCAAGTTCACCGCGCTGATCAAGCAGCCCGACGTGGCGAACGCGGCCGGCTACTGGCCCGGCTTCCGGGCGACCGGCGCCGCGTACCGCGGCAACTACAACAACTGGCCGGGTGTCGGCGAGACCGACATCATGACGAACGTCAACGGCCGCAGCCAGCTCTCCCAGACCCTGCACTGCGGCACCGCTCCCGACGGGCCCTGCGGCGAGTACAACGGCCGCACCTCCGGACTCGCGAGCTGCACCGGGTGCCAGACCGGCTACCACGAGTACACGCAGGTCATCGACCGGACGAAGACCGACGAGGAGATCCGCTTCTACCTCGACGGCAAGCAGTCCTGGATCGTGCGGCAGAGCCAGGTCGGCGTCGCGGCGTGGACCGCGGCCGTGCACCACGGCTTCTACCTGCGCCTCGACCTGGCGATCGGCGGTTCGCTGCCCAACGCCATCGCCGGCTACACCACGCCGACGCCGGAGACGACCTCGGGCGGCATCCTGTCCGTCGACTCGGTCTCCGTTTCCAAGGCGACCGGCACCGTTCCGGCCGCGATGACCGACCCGCCGACGCCCACCACGCCGAGTGTGGTCAAGGTGACCGGGTCGCAGGGCAACTGGCAGCTGCAGGTCAACGGCGCGAACTGGGAGGTCCGCGGCCTCACCTACGGCCCGCCGCAGGCCGCCGCCGACGGGTACATGCGCGACCTGAAGAACATGGGCGTCAACACGATCCGCACCTGGGGCGTCGACGACGCGAACACCCCGACGCTGCTCAACAAGGCCGCGCAGCAGGGCATGAAGGTGATCGTCGGGCACTGGCTCAACCAGGGCGCCGACTACGTCAACGACACCGCGTACAAGAACAACGCCAAGACCGAGATCGTCAACCGGGTCAACGCGCTCAAGAACAACCCGGGCGTGCTGATGTGGGACGTCGGCAACGAGGTCATCCTGACCATGCAGGACCACGGCCTGCCCGCCGCCGAGGTGGAGGCCCGTCGGGTCGCCTACGCCAAATTCGTCAACGAACTGGCGATCGCGATCCACGCCGCCGACCCGAACCACCCGGTCACGTCGACCGACGCGTACACCGGTGCCTGGCCGTACTACAAGAACAACGCTCCGGCACTCGACCTGCTCGCCGTGAACTCGTACGGCGCGATCGGCAACATCAAGCAGGACTGGATCAACGGCGGCTACACCAAGCCGTACGTGGTCACCGAGGGTGGCCCGGCCGGCGAGTGGGAGGTCCCGAACGACGTCAACGGCGTGCCGACCGAGCCGACCGACCTGCAGAAGCGGGACGGCTACACGGCCAGCTGGAACGCCATCAAGTCGCACCCGGGTGTGGCGCTCGGCGCGACCGAGTTCCACTACGGTCTGGAGAACGACTTCGGCGGCGTGTGGCTCAACACCTACCCCGGCGGCTGGCGACGGCTCGGCTACGGTGCGCTCAAGCAGGCCTACACCGGCACACCGCTGGCCAACACCGCGCCGCAGATCACCAGCATGACGGTCAGCAACCAGACCGCCGTGCCGGCCGGCGGCACGTTCACCGTCAACGTCGCCGCGAGCGACCCCAACGGCGACACCATCCGCTACAACCTGATGGCCAGTGACAAGTACATCACCGGCGGTACGGGCTTCCGGAACGTCAACTTCACCCAGAACGGCAGCACGTTCACGGTGACCGCGCCGGAGACGCTCGGCGTGTGGAAGATCTACGTCTACGCGTTCGACGGCCAGGGCAACGTCGGCATCGAAACGCGTTCGTTCAGGGTGGTGCCGCCGTCGATCCCCGGCACCAACATCGCCCTGAACAAGACGGTGACGGCGTCGTCGTACCAGCCCACCGGCACCAACGGGCCGCAGCTGCCGTCGTACGCGGTGGACGGCAACTACAACACCCGCTGGGCCAGTGAATGGGTCGCGACCGCCTGGATCCAGGTCGACCTGGGCTCCAAGCAGACCTTCAACAAGGTGTTCCTGGCCTGGGAGGCGGCGTACGCGACCGGCTACCAGATCCAGACGTCCGACGACGGCAACAACTGGACGACGATCTGGTCGACCACCTCCGGCAACGGCGGATTCGACGACATCAACGTCAACGGCAATGCGCGATACGTCCGGATGAATGGTGTCACCCGGGCAACCGGCTACGGCTATTCGCTGTGGGAGTTCGGCGTATATCGGTAATTGTCCATGGCTGGAAAGCGCTCTCCGAGTGGACCTTGGAGAGCGCTTTCCGTCGGCGTGCTATAAAAGCGCGTGATGAGCGAGAAGCGACGACCGACCCTTGAAGACGTGGCCGAAGCCGCGGGAGTGTCCCGTGCGACGGTGTCCCGCGTCATCAACGGCGTGCGCAACGTCGACCCCAAACTCCACGAGATCGTGTGGCAGGCCGTCGACGCCACCGGCTACGTGCCCAACCGCGCGGCCCGCTCGCTCGTCACCCGTCGCAGCGGCACCGTGGCCCTGGTCGTCTCCGACGCGGTGTCCCACGACGACGACCCCTTCATGCGCCGTTTCTTCGCCGACCCGTACTTCGGCCGGATCGTCGGCGGTGTGATGAGTGTCCTGCGGCCCAAGGGTATCCAGCTGGCGCTGCAGATCGTCGGTACCGCCGAGGCGCGGACCCGGCTCGTCGGAGACCTCGGGCAGGGGCAGGCGGACGGCGCGGTGGTCCTGTCGCTGCACCCCGACGACACGCTGCCGCAGCAACTGTGCGACGCGGGCATCGCCGCGGTCCTCGTCGGCCGGCCCGCTCAGCCGGTCCCGATCAGCTACGTCGACCTCGCCAACGACGCCGGCGGCGCGCTCGCCGCGGAGCACCTCGTCGGCCGCGGCTGCATCCGGCCCGCCATGATCACCGGCCCGGCGCACGTGCCCGCCAGCCAGGACCGGCTCATCGGGTTCCGCCAGGCCCTCGCCCGCCACGGCTTCGCGTACTTCCCGTTCACCGAGGGCGGCTTCACGTACGAGTCCGGTGAGTCCGCACTGCTCGAGCTGCTGTTCACCCAGCCCGACCTCGACGGCCTGTTCGTCGCCAACGACCTGATGGCGCAGGGCGCGATCATGGCGCTACGGTCGCAGAACCGGCGCGTCCCCGAGGACGTCAAGGTCGTAGGCTTCGACGACAGCAGTGCGGCCCTCGACGCGCGCCCCCAGCTCACGACGGTTCGCCACCCGCTGGAGGACATGGCGGCGCAGGCGGCGCACATGGTCCTCGAGCGGATCGACGACCCTTCACTGCGTGTCGAGTCGGTCATCTTCGACCCCAAACTCGTGGTGCGCCAGTCGGCGTGATTTCCGCATCGGTACGACCTGAGCCCGCTGATCCACACTCCTGACGCCAACGACGACGCGGCCAGGCAGGCTTCACCGCGCTCCTTCGACCTGCTTCTTCGCCGTGCTCCTTCGGCCTGCTCCTTCGCCGTGCTCCTTTGGCCTGCTTCTTCGGCCTGCTTCTTCGGCCTGCTCCGTTGTCGGCTCCTTTGCCCGCTCCTTTGCCCCAGTCAGCAGCGTGGCGAGCCTGTGCCTGCAGCGCCGAGACCCGGACCGGCATGATCCGGAAGACTTCGCGCCGAATAGCAGCGTGAAGTCTTCCGGATCATGGACGCGCCGTCCAAGGGCTTGCGCGCCGCAGGCTAGCGGGCGCTGGGGTCCCGCGCCGCGGGACGGCGGGTGCCCGCCGTCCCGCGGCGCGGGACGGCGGGCGCTGGGGTCGTGCGCCGCGGGACAGCGGGCGCTCGGGTCCCGCGCCGCGGGACGGAGGAGAACGAGGGAGCGGAGAACGGGGAGTGGGGGACGGGGAGCGGGGGACAGCGGGGGCGGCAGAACAGCAGGGACGGCGGGAACGGCCTGGTGCAGCCCGTCAGGGAGGTTCATCGCGGGCCGCTTGGAGAGCGCTCTCCAAATCCTGGACGTGGAGCTTGCCGGCGTCGACGGCTTAGGGATGGTCGGACGTCGTGGCAAGCGACGGAATGCTGGAAGGTAAAGCGAATCGGGCAGATCGGGGTTCGGCGATGGAACCTGTTGTGGAGTGTTGACACTCCTTCATCGAGGGGCGAGACTCTCCTACGGAGAGCGCTCTCCAAAGGGTCGGGTGCCGGAGGAGCGCGCTGTCTGAGGCGGACGGCCAGGCGAGCAGTGGGATCGACGGGGGCAGGCCGGCCGCCTGATCGGAAACGGCAGTGAGACGTCGGGTCGGTCGTCCAGGCGGGGGCCGTCCCAGGGTGGATCGTCGATGTCGGGAGTCGCACAACTACCGACGGTTCCGATCAGGTGGCGGCGTCCGGGCGGCGTCCGGACGTTCCGTCTTTTGGCACGGCGGAGACCGGGTTGGGGTCGCCGCCACCGGGAACGTCCGAGCCCACGGCCGATCCCGTGCGCCCGATCCTGCGGTTGCGGCGGTTCGAGCGGGCTCTGGGCGCCCGCGGCCGCGCAACCGCAGGATCAGCACCACGACCAGCACCTGCCCGACCAGCACCTGCCCGACCAGCACCTACCCGACCAGCACCTGCCCGACCAGCACCGATCGCCCGGCGCCGGCCGACTGGCAGCAGCCGACCGGGATTGGCGGGGACCGGCCAACGAAGACCGGCCGACGGGGACCGGGGCTGACGGGACCGGCTGACTGGCAGTGGCTGACCGGGGCTGACCGACCGGCGGTGGTTGACTGGGACCGGCTGACCAAGGCCAGCTGACCATGCGGTGGCTGACTGGGATCGGCTGGGACCGGCAGTGGCCAGCCGACCGGCGGCGGCCGACCGGGACCGTGGCCGGCTAAGGGGACTGGCAGCGCTTGACTGGCAGCGCCCGATCAGCAGCGGCTGACTGGGACCGGCAGTGGCCGGCCGGGACCGGCTGGACCGGCCGACCGGCGGCGGTCGACCGGCGGCGGCCGACCGGGACCGTGGCTGACGGGACTGGCGGCGCCCGATCAGCAGCGGCTGACTGGGACCGGCAGTGGCCGGCCGGGACCGGCTGGACCGGCCGACCGGGACCGTGGCTGACGGGACTGGCAGCGCCCGATCAGCAGCGGCTGACTGGGACCGGCAGTGGCCGGCCGGGACCGGCTGGACCGGTCGACCGGCGGCGGCCGACCGGCGGCGGCCGACCGGGACCGTGGCTGACGGGACTGGCTGACTGGGGCCGGCTGATGAGCGCCGACCGGAAGGAGCACGCAGCGTGCGGAGCGCAACGAGAGGAATTGTCAGGCGCGTGTTGGCTGTCGTCGGCGTTGTCCTGCTGATGATGGCGGCAGGATGCGGTGCCACCCGACCGGCCGCCGACGATCGCGCCTCGGCCGACAATACCGCCGCCGCCGGCGGGAGCGCCGGCACCGAGTTCGGCGGCACCGATCTGGCGTGGATCGAGCTTATGATCCCCATGGACGAGCAGGCGTTGCCTGTGCTGGACCTGCTCGCCCAGCGCGCCGCCGACCCGGAGCTCGCGAAGGTGGCGGTCGGGCTGCGCACCGTGTACGACGCTGAGCTGCCGAAGCTGCGCGCGCTCGGTCAGCAGGCCGCGATCCCGGCCGACAACCCCCACAAGGGACACAAGATGCCCGGGCTCGTCGACGCCGACCGGCTGGCGTCGATCCGCGACGCGACCGGTGCCGAGTTCGAACGGCAGGCCGTCGAGTGCCTCCGTGAGCACCTCGACCAGCTTGCCAGCCTCGCGAAGTCGGAGCTGCGGAACGGCACGAGCCCTGCGGTCAAGGCTGTCGCGCAGACGGTCGCGGACACCCGGACCACGTACCGGGCGCGGCTGCCGGAGTGACGGTCCCGGGTCTCAGCGGGAACGGGTCCGCGACAGGAGCAGCCGGCTCACGGCGGCGATCACCACGATGACGGCCGTCGTGAAGCCCAGCAGGGCCACCCGCGGGCTCAGGAACTGCGTCGCCACGCCCAGGCCCAGCACGGGAACCGCGAGGCCGAGGTACCCGCCGAGGAACAGGCCGGCGAGGGCCTCGCCGCGGGTGGCCGGCGGGGCCAGGTCGACCACCGTCGAGATCGCGCCCTTCAGCAGGGCGCCGGCGCCGGCACCCGCGAGCGCGCCGCCGGTCAGGAACACGGCCAGGCTCGCCGCCCAGACGCCCGAGGTCACCGCCACCAGGCCGACGACCATGAGGAGCAGGCCGGTGGCGAGCTGGCGGCGGATCGGCTGGTTGCGCAGGAGCACCTGGGCCACGGCGCCGCTGCCGAAGACCATCGAGGCGACCAGGCCGGCCAGGGCGCGGGACGGGTGGTGCAGCGTTCCCGCGACGAACGACGGCGCCAGCGACGTGAACAGGCCGAGCACCGACAGCGACGCGAACGCTCCGGCGGCTGCCGCGAGATACCGCGGCCGTGCCGACGCCGGGACGTTGACCCGTTGCGGACGGTAGCGGCGCCGGGCCACCGGCACGGTCTCCGGCACCAGCGACACCGCGAGCGCGGCGACGAGGAGCAGACCCAGGAAGATCAGGTACGGGGTGCGCAGCGGCGACGACACGTACTGCGCCAGGAGGCCGGCGACGATCGGGCCGAACGCGAACCCGCCGAGGTTGGCGACCGTGGACACGAGGTCCGCCCGGGCGCGGCCGGCGGCGGGGCGGGCCGCGGCGTGCAGCTCCGACAGGTGCGCCGTCGCGGTCGCGGTGATCAGGCCGATGCCCAGGCCGGACAGCACCCGGGCGACGATCACCACGCCGAGTGACGTCGAGGTGACCAGCAGCGCCGCCGCGACGGCCTCCAGCAGGACCGCGGGGAGGAGCACCCGGCGCCGCCCGAGCCAGTCGGAGACGTGCCCGGCGAGGAACAGGCTGGCGACGACGCCGACCGCGTAGGCGGCGAAGGCGACGGTGACGTCGATGGTCGAGTACCCGTCGTGACGCTGGTACAGCGCCCAGAGCGGGGTCGGCACGACCGTGAACGCGAGCGACACCGCGAACGCGAACGCGATCGCCCAGAAACCCTGTTCGTGACTCATCCGCCGGACCGGCGTGGACGGCTCGGCCACGGACGGTGGCGTCAGCACAGAAGTCATGGTCCGAACTGTCGCTCACGGGTATCAGCACCGCCCACGATTGTTTGTGCTGATTGCCATCACTATCTGCGATAGTTCGACGATGGAGCTGCGGCATCTCGTGTACTTCGTGACGGTCGCCGAGGAACGGAACTTCACCCGCGCGTCCGAGCGGCTCCGGGTCGTGCAGTCCGGCGTTTCCGCGGCGATCCGTGCCCTGGAACGCGAGCTCGGCGTGCAACTGTTCGACCGCAGCTCGCAACGGGTCGCGCTGACCGACGCCGGCGCGGCCCTGCTGCCGGCCGCCCGAGCCACGATCGACGCCGCGCAGGCCGCTCGCGACGCGGTCGACGAGGTGCGCGGCGGCCTCCGCGGCACCCTGCGGATCGGCACGCTGATCTCCGTCGGCTTCGTCGACCTGCCCGGCCTGCTGGGCCAGTTCCGTGCCGAGCATCCCGGGGTGGACCTCCGGCTCCGGGCCGCACCCAGCGGTTCGGCCGGGCTCGCGCGGGCGCTGATGGAGGGCGAGCTCGACGTCGCGTTCGTCTCCCTGGCCGGGCGCCCGCCGACGGGGCTGTCGGTGCGCATCCTGGTCGCCGAGCCGATCGTCGCCGTACTGCCGTCGGCCCATCACCTGGCGTCACGCTCCGCGCTGGCGCTGGCCGACCTGGCCGACGAACCGTTCGTGGACTCGCCGCTCGGCTACGGCAACCGGACGGAGGTCGACCGCGGGTTCGCGGCGGCCGGCCTCCAGCGGCGCGTCGCGCTCGAGGTGGCGGACATCGCCACGGTGCCGCAGTACGTGCGCAACGGCCTGGGCGTGGCACTGATCCCGCGGTTCGCCGTGCCGCCCGGTGACGCGCCGCCCGGCGACGGGCTGACGGTCCTGCCCGTCACCGGTACGCGACTGCGCTGGACGTTCGGCGTCGCCACGGCGTCGGCCCGCCGCCAGAGCGCCGCGCTCCGGGCACTGCTGGAGATGGTCGACGCCCACCGCCTCCCGTGAGCGAGCGCAACGCGAGCGCAATAGGCTCGGCGGCATGCGGGACGAGCCGGGTTTCTCCATCGGGTCCGAGGTGTGGCCGGGGCTGGCCAAGGTGGTCGAGGAGGCCGGGGAACTGCTCCAGGTCGCCGGGAAGCTGGTCGCCGTCGGCGGGCGGACCGGCCACTACGACGGCAGCGACCTCCGCGAGCGGCTCGCCGAGGAGTGCGGGGACCTGCTGGCCGCCGTCACGTTCTTCGCCGAGGAGAACGGGCTCGGCGCCGCCGTGCAGGAGCGGGCGCGGCAGAAGGGCGCGCTCTTCCGCCGGTGGCACGAGGGAACCCCGGGATAGACGGACGACGGTAACGACCCACCGACCGTGTGCCGGCTCAGCGCGAACGGCCGGCCTCCGCTCGGCCCACACGTCGAACGCCACCGCTGCCAGCAGAACCAGGCCCTTCACCAGCATGACCCGCTCGCTCGGCGAACCGATCAGGGACATGCCGTTGTTGATGACGGCCATGATGAGGCCGCCGGTGATGGCACCCACCACCTTGCCGACGCCGCCCTGGACCGCGGCGCCGCCGATGAACGCGGCCGCGATCGCGTCGAGCTCGAACGCGTTGCCCGCCGTCGGGCCGGCCGACAGCGCGTAGAGGCGCCCGCTGATGCCGGTGCCGTAGCTGCGGCCGAAGACGCTCATCGCCAGCTCGGCGCGGCCGGCGCCCATGAGCCCGGCCGGGCCGACGATCTCACCGCGGCGCAGCGACAGGTTGGCGCCGGAGACGACGACCCGGCCGTGCTGGGTCGGCGAGTGTACGGTCCAGTCCTCGATCCGCAGCACCTCGTCGCCGATGTCCGGGGTGTGCGGCGGGAACCGGTGCTCGAGGTCCCGGCCGACCATTCCGGCGTGCCGCAACAGTGTTAACGCTCACAAGGATGTGCGTCGAGACGAGCCGGGTGATCGTGACCGAGCCGCGCCGTGGTGCGACGATGGTGGTCATGCGCCTGCTCGCCGGCCTCACCGGATCCGATGTTCCCGCCGCCGTGGCCGTCGCCGGTCGCGCCCTGTCCGCCGAGGCGCTGCTGGCCGCGGCGACCGCGGTCGCCGACGACGTGCACGGCGCCGCGACGGTGGCCGTCGATGCCACGCCGACGCTCGAGACGGTGGTCGCGGTGACCGGGGCGTTGCTGTCCGGCGCGGCGGTCGTGCCGGTCCCGGCCGACGCCGGTCCCGCGGAGCGTGACCACATCCTGCGCGACTCCGGCGCCGTGCTGGTCCTGGGCCGCGACGTGCCGGTCGACGTCCGGCGCCGGTCCGCGACCGCCTACGCCCCGCCCGCCGGGGACGACACGGCGCTCGTCATGTACACCAGCGGCACCACCGGCGCGCCCAAGGGCGTCGTGCTCACCCACGCCGCCGTGGAGGCGGGCGTCGACGCCGTCGCCGAGGCCTGGGACTGGACCGCGGACGACCGGCTCGTGCACGGCCTGCCACTGTTCCATGTCCACGGTCTCATTCTCGGCGTGCTCGGCGCCCTGCGCCGCGGGTCACCGCTGGTCCACACCGGACGGCCACACCCGGCGCGGTACGCGGCTGCCGGCGGCACACTCTACTTCGGCGTGCCGACCGTCTGGTCCCGGGTGTGCGCCGAGCCCGCCGCCGCCCGTGCGCTGCGCCGCGCCCGGCTGCTCGTCTCCGGCAGCGCGCCGCTGCCCGTGCCCGTGTTCGAGCGGCTGTCGGCGCTCAGCGGGCACCGCCCCGTCGAGCGGTACGGCATGACGGAGACCCTCATCACCGTCAGCAGCCGCGCCGGCGGCGAGCGCCGCCCCGGCCACGTCGGCGTCCCGGTGCGGGGTGTGCGGACCCGGCTGACCCGCGACGACGGCACCGAGCCGCCGGCGGACGGCGAGACGATCGGCGAGCTGTGGGTCAGCGGGCCGATGCTGCTGCGGCGGTACCACGGCAGCGCCGAGCCGCCGACCGACCACGGCTGGTTCCGCACCGGCGACCTGGCGACGATCGGGCCCGACGGCTGGCACCGCATCGTCGGCCGCGCCTCGACCGACCTCATCAAGTGCGGCGGCTTCCGCATCGGCGCCGGCGAGGTCGAGGACGCGCTGCTCACCCACCCCGCCGTCCGCGAGGCCGCGGTCGTCGGCACGCCGGACGCCGACCTCGGCGAGGCCGTCACCGCGTTTGTGGTCGCCGACGGTGTCGGCGAACGCGACCTCATCGACTTCGTCGCCGGTCACCTCTCCGTGCACAAGCGGCCCCGCAGCGTGCACTTCGTCGACTCCCTGCCGCGAAATGCGATGGGCAAGGTACAAAAGAAGCGGCTTATGCTGTAGGGCGGTTGCCCTGACGGTGGGTGGGTGGTGCGTGGTGGAGACGGGCAGGATTCTGCGGTTCGACGAGGTGCGGGGCTACGGGTTCATCGCCCCCGACGCCGGCGGTGAGGACGTCTTCGTCCACGCCAACGACTTCGGCGACCAGCGCCACCTGGTGCACCCCGGCCTGCGCGTCGAATACGAGGTCGAGGAGGGCGAGCGCGGCCTGAAGGTCGCGACGGTTCACCTCCTCGACACCCCCGCCCCGCCGCTGCGCCGCGAGCACCCGCGCACCGCCCCGGCCACGTCCGACGACGACGGCCTCTGCGACGTGCTGTCGACCCGCGAGTTCTCCGCCGAGGTCACGGAGTTGCTCATCCAGCACGTGCCGTCACTGACCGGCAGCCAGATCGCCCAGGCCCGGCAGCACCTGGTGGCCTTCGCGCGCACGCACGGCTGGGTGGAAAGCTGACCCCATGAGAGTCCTCTTCATCGGCGGCAGCGGCATCATCAGTTCGGCGTCATCCCGGCTCGCGGTCGAGCGTGGCATCGAGTTGTACGTGCTGAATCGCGGATCCAGCACCCAGCGCCCCCTGCCCGACGGGGCCGAGGTGCTGCGCGCCGACATCCGCGACCCGCAGTCGGTCCGCGCCGCGCTCGGTGACCTGACGTTCGACGCGGTCGTCGACTGGGTCGCGTTCACCACCGACCACGTCGCCGCCGACGTCGAGCTGTTCGAGGGGCGCACCGGGCAGTACGTCTTCATCAGCTCCGCCTCGGCCTACCAGACGCCGCCGGCCCGCCTGCCCGTCGTCGAGTCCTCTCCGCTGCGCAACCCCTTCTGGCAGTACAGCCGCGACAAGATCGCCTGCGAGGACCTCCTCGTGCGGGCGTATCGCGAGCGCGGTTTCCCGGCCACGATCGTGCGCCCCTCGCACACGTACGACCGGACGCTCGTCCCCTTCGACGGCGGCTGGACGGTGCCCGGCCGCATGCGCCAGGGCAAGGAGATCGTGGTCCACGGCGACGGCACCTCACTGTGGACGCTGACCCACCACGAGGACTTCGCGAAGGCGTTCGTGCCGCTGCTCGGCCATCCCCGCGCGGTCGGTGACGTCTTCCACATCACCGGCGACGACGTGCTGACGTGGAACCAGATCGCCGAGCACCTCGCCGCCGCGCTGGGCGTTGAGGCGCGGATCGTGCACGTCCCGTCGGACGCGATCGCCGCCGCCGACCCGGACTGGGGTGCCGGCCTGCTCGGCGACAAGGCACACTCGATGGTGTTCGACAACAGCAAGGTGCGCGAGCTGGTGCCGGACTACGTCGCGACGATCCCGTTCCACCAGGGCGCGCGCGAGATCGTGGCCTGGTTCGACGCGGACCCGGCCCGCCAGGTGGCCGACGAGCACCTCGACAAGGTGATGGACGACCTGGTCGCCCGCTGGCGCGTGTCCTGAGTCCACAGTAGACACCGTCCTGGCCGGCCGGCCAGTGCAATGTTAGTGATCATGGCGGGCCGGTGTCCGCGGGTTCCGGGTCGGTTCTGGCCACGTGATCGCGACAAGTTCGCGATCACGTGTGTGGCGAGCGGTGAGCAGGGTGTTGTGGGTTGAGGTTGGCTGCGGCTGTGCACGGCGGTCGTGATCAGCTGGTTGACCTCCGGGGTCCGGGCAGCGGGAATCCACCTAAGTCAACCGGCGCGGCTGGCTGGTCGTCGCGCAGCGGTCCGCACGAAAGAGCAGCGGGTGCTCAGCGTACGACGCGGCGTGGTGGGCGGTCGGGGACGGCGTCGAGCAGGATCGCGATTCGGGCGCCGCGCATCGGGCTGCGGTCGATCACCAGTCTGCCGCCCGCCGACTCGGCCACCCTGCGCACGATGTCGAGGCCCAGGCCCGTCGAGCCGGCACCGCTCGCGCCGCGGCGCAGGGCGCGCGCCGGGTCCGCGATGCCCGGGCCGGCGTCGTCCACGACCAGGCCACGAGCGCAGACGTGGACCTCGAAGCCGGTGCCCTCCGGGGTGTGCTGGAAGACGTTGCCCAGCATGCAGTCCACCGCGGACACCAGGTCCGACTCGCCCACCGGAACGTACACCGGCTCTTGCCCGCCCACGACCCGCCACGGGCGCTGCTGGTCCTCGGCCAGCACCGACCAGAACGCGAGGCGGTCGGCGACCACCTCGACCAGGTCCGTCGTCTCCGGCACGCGGTCGGCGGCCGAGCGCCGCGCGGCCGTGATGATCTGCTCGATCTCGTCGTCGAGGGCGTCGAACGCCTGCCGCATCCGCTCGCCGATCGGGCCGGGCGGCATCGCGTCGGCGTCGAGGCGCAGCGCGGTCAGCGGGGTCCGCAGCCGGTGCGAGAGGTCGGCGGCGAGCTCGCGCTCGGCGTCGGCGAACGCGACCATCTGGTCGGCCATGCGGTTGAACGAGCGGGCCGCGTCCCGGAGCTCCGGCGGGCCCTCGGGCGCCACCCGGGCGTGCAGGTCGCCGTCGCCGAACGCGCGGGCGCCGTCGGCGAGCCGCCGGGTCGCGCGGACGATCTGCGCGCCGAGCCGGTCGGCGACCAGGGTCGAGCCGCCGACGAGGACCACGGCCAGCCCGGCGAGCGCGAGCCACGCCGCGCCGACGCCCCGGCTGAGGTCGGTGTCGGAGACGTACACCTCCACCACCGCCGTGCGGTCGCCGTCGAGGACGACGGCCTGCAGGTACGCCACGCCGCCCGGCGCGTCGACCGTCACCGAACGCCCCTGCCGCCCGGCGAGCTCGACGTCCCCGGCCGACGCGTGGCTCGTGCCGACGGTCGGTTCTCCCAGGAGGTGTACGGCCAGTCGCCCCGACTGCCCGGCCGGGACGGTCGCGACGGCGCGGTCGAGCGCCCCGGAGCCGTTGCCCGGCGCGGAGGCGAGCGCGGCGACCATCGCGTCGGCCTGGTACCGCGCCTCGGCCAGCGCCCGGTCGTGCGCGATCTGGTCCGTCACGTAGGCCAGCGGCACGAGGAACGCCAGCGCGATCATCGACGTGATCGCGAACGACAGGCGCATCAGCGCGCTTCTCATGCGGGTCCCTGCCCGGGTCCGGCGAGCGGGTCGACGAGCATCACCCCGACCCCGCGGAAGGTCCGCAGGTACCGCGGGGCGGTGGCGCTCTCGCCGAGCTTGCGCCGCAGCCACGACACGTGCACGTCGATCGTCTGGTCCTCGCCCGAGCTGTCCGGCCGCTGCCACACCTCGGTGAGCAGCTCCCGCCGGCTGACGACCCGGCCGGCGCGCTGTGCGAGGTACGACAGGAGATCGAACTCCTTCTTCGTCAGCTGCAGCGGCTGCCCGTTGATGGAGGCGAAGCGCTGCTGCGGGTTGACGTGCAGCGCACCGACCGTCACGCCGGCCGGCGGGGCGGCCAGACCGGGCGTGCCCTGGCCGCGGCGCAGGACCGCGTTGATCCGGGCCGACATCTGGGCGCTGGAGAACGGCTTCGTCACGTAGTCGTCGGCGCCCGCGTCGAGCAGCCGGATGATGTCCCGCTCCGAGCGGCGCGCGGTGGCCACGATGACCGGCGCGTTGGAGATGCCGCGCAGCATGCGCAGCACGTCGAGCCCGTCCATGTCGGGCAGCCCGAGGTCGAGGATGACGAGGTCGGGCGGATCGGTCGCGATGACCCGCAGCGCCGACCCGGCATTGCCCACCGGGCGAACCACGTGCCCGGCGTCGGTCAGCGCGCGGGACAGCGCTCCGGACACGGCGACGTCGTCCTCGACGAGCAGGATCAGCGGCATGGCAACACGCTATATGCAGCCCGTCCCGCCCGGATTGGGAGACCGGGTGAGAGCATCTACGGATGCGGGTCAGACGGGCGGCGGTGCCGGTGCTGCTGTGGTGCCTCGCGACAGCGGCGAGCATCGCCGTGGCGTCGCTGGCGCTGCGACCCGTGCTGCGCACCGCGGTGCCGTCCGACTCGGTGCCGCTGGAGGCCGCCGAGCCGCGCGGCCACCGTGAGCTCATCACGCAGCCCGTGCCGCCGGCGACCACCGGCTCGGCCCCGGCGACCTCCGCCCCGGCGCCCGCGAGCCCGTCCACGTCCGGCCCGGCCCGGTCCGCCCCGGCCGCGCCGCAGTCGTCGCCGAAGGCCGTCGTCACCACGGGCGCGCCGGCCCGGATCGTCGACGGCTGGTCGGTCACCACCGGCGCGGACGGCGTCGACACCTACCTGCGGTCGTTCCGCTCCGAGGGCGGCGACGCCGTCATCCGCATCCGCGACGGCGTCGTCTCGCTCGTCACCGCGACGCCCCGCGACGGCTACTCGGTGTCGCGGTCGCAGACCGAGTCGAGCCGGATGGTGGTGCAGTTCGTCGCCGGCAGCGGCACCGTCGCGTATCTCGTCGACGCCATCTGGTGGCAGGGCGCGCCGCACGGCACGGTCACGCGCATCGGCAACTGAGCGGATCGACGGTCCCGGCCGGGCTTTCCTGGTGAAAAGTGTTATCGACGGGGGTCGAAAAACGTCGGGACATTCTTAATCCGCAGCTAATAGCGACGCTCCTCGACGGCATCTACCGTCGATGCCGTGACGACCGTTCCCACCCCGGACCCCGGGCGGCCGGGGCGTGACGCGACACCCGCGGTCAGCACCGACATCTGGCGGCGGGCCGGCGCGGTCGCGGTCGTGCTCGTGGCCGCCATCGTCGTCGTGGTCCTGTGGGCCCGGCCCGCGCACGAGCCAGCGCCGCCCGGCGCCGCGGCCTCCTCGGCGCCCGCCCCGGTGAGCTCGCTCAACCCCACCGACGTCGCGTTCCTCCAGCTGATGATCTCGCTCGACAACAGCGCGCTGCCGCTCTTCGAGATCCTCGCCGCCGACCCGGCCCTCGCCACGCTGGCCGGCACCGGCGCCGACGGGCACCGCGCCGAGCTCGCCGCCCTGCGCGCGGCCCTCACCGCCGGCGGCGCCGTCGAGGACCCGGGCCTGCACGCCGGCCACGACCTGCCCGGCATGGTCGTCGACGCCGACCTGGCCGCCGTCCGCGGCGTGCCCGCCGGGCAGCGCTCCGCCAAGGCCCTCGAGGTGCTGCGCGAGCACCTGACCGGCACCACGGCCCTGGCCACCAACGAGGGCAAGGCCGGCGCCGACCCGGCGACGAAGGCCGCCGCGGCGCAGATCCTCGACGCGCACACCAAGCTGCTGTCGTCCCTGCCGGCGATGTGACGTTCCGCCTCCGCACCCCCTCCCACCTGCTCGAACGGCCTATCGAAAGGGCACCGGCTGGCTCGTACGACATCCGGCTCTTCTGAGGGCGCCATGCGGAAACTCTGGGCCGCCGTCGCGGCCACCAGCATGGCCGCCGTCGGTGCCAAGCTCAACGGCACGACCTGCGGCACGAGGCGGGACGCGTTGCGGCCTACGCGCGGTAGATCTCGACGCCCGACAGTTGCCCGGCGGGCTGGACCGTGTTGCCGGTGAAGACGAGTCGCACATACCGCTGGCGGCTGGGGGTGAACGTGATCGTCGCGCGCTGGCCCGACGACGGGTCGAAGGTGTAGGCCGCCTCGCCGGACAGGGTCGTGAACGCGCCGCCGTCGACGCTGCCCAGGACCGCCACCCGCTGGGTGCGGGCGGGCCACGACTGCGACGGCGGCAGGCGCAGCACCACCCGGCCGACGTCGGTCGCCGTGCCGAGATCGACCTGCACCCACTGCGGGAAGGCGTTGTTGCCGCTCTCCCAGTAGGTCATCGGGTTGCCGTCGGTGATGCGGCCCGACACATACACCTCGGTGTGGCTGCTCTCCGCCGTCGGGCGGCCGCTCGCCAGGTCGGGGCCGGCGTCGAGGACCAGCGGAGGGGCACTCGACGTGGCCGAGGCCGAGACGCTCGCCGTGCCCGACGGTGCCGGCACGGAGCCGCTCGGCCCGCCCGGGGAGGGTGACGCCGACCGCGAGGCCCGCGGGGAGGCGCTCGCCGGCCGGGCGTCGACCGACCCCGGCGCGGCGCCGGTCTGCGGGTCGGCGTCCTCGGCCGTGATGCTGACGCCGTCGCCGGTGTCGTGCCGGCCCGGCCAGGCGGCTGCGATCCCCGCGACGACCAGCAGCACGGCGGCGACCGCGGCGGCGACGAGCAGCATCCGGCGGGTGCGTGCCGGCCGGTCGGCGCCGGCCGGGAGCGCGAGCGGTGCCGTGGGCACCGGTAGCGGCACGGCCCGCACGAACGGCCGGGGCTGCGCGGCGCCGGACCCGCCCGGATGGCGTTCCGCGAGCTCCCGCGCCGCGGCCTGCCCCCACGACGACGCCTCCCCGGCGACGACGAGGTCGACCGGTGCGGGTATGTCGGTCAGCAGCGCCGTGAACAGCGCGGACAGCGGCGGCCAGAGCAGGTCGTTGATCTCGTCGCCGGGGGAGCCGACCACGACCCGGTAGGCCGGCGTCGCCGCCGGCGGGGCCGTGTCCGGCGGGCGGCCGCCGGGCAGGGCCTGGATGCCGCCGCCGGTGAGGTGGACGACCCAGCCGGACTCCAGCGCATAGGTCGCCGGGTCGAGCGCGCGCAGCGCCGGCTGCGGCGGGGAGGAAGCGACGACCTCCTCCGGCCCGCCGGGCGGATGGCGCAGCAGCCACGCCGGCTCCGGCCAGACCGGCCGGCCTGTCGTGTCGAGGGCGAAGACCACGATCGTGTCGCCCGGTGTGTGCAGCGGCACGCCGTTGACCAGGTGGACGGGCTCGTCGAGGGCCTCGGCCGCCGCCGCGGCGACGGCCCGCCCGGCACCCTGGCCGGGACCGAGCGGCACCAGGTCGGCCACGTGCCGCACCGCGGGCGGGATCGCCCGCAGGGCCGCGGCGAGCAGGTCGCCGGTGACGGAAGGGTCGAGCAGCAGCCGCGGCCGGTCCGGATCCACGGCCACGGCCAGCTCGACGGTGCCGACCGGCGCGGCGCCTGCCGCGCTGAGGTGCCAGCCCGCCGGAACCGGGCGCGCCACGACCCCGGCCGGCCACGGCGTGCGGTCCGGGACGAGCGACTGCCACGCCGGCGCGGGCCAGCGCGGCCCGACCGGGACGGGCCGCCCGCCGGGGGCGTGTCGCCACCAGCCGGAGCCGCCGGTCGTGAACAGCACGCCGCCGGGCGTCGACACGATCTCGCCGTCGGGTGCGACGACCGGCAGGCCGAGCCGCCCGGCGAGGGTCCCCGCGGCGTCGCCGGGCATCAGGAGCAGGACCCCCTCGATGCCGGTGCGGGTGGCGTCCCGCACCGGCTCGAGCAGGTCGGCGGCCGTCGGCCGGAGCGACGCGGCCACCACGACGGCGAGCCAGCCGTCGGGGACCGGCACCGTCGTGGTGGTGTCACCGACCAGCAGGCAGCGGTCCAGCCGCCGGCTCGGCAACACACTCGGCCCCTCGGTCATGCGCAACAACCTACCGCCCGCCACCGACACTTTCGGCACCGGCGAACCGGACCATCACTCTCTGTCAGTGGACGTAGATGTTCAGTGACGGCGGGGTCGCCATGTCGCCGAGGATGTCGCCGGCTCTTCGCCTGATCCGGTCCTCCCGGCGGTACGGCGGAAAGGTGTGGCCCGACAGCGGCGGCTGGCAGTGTGCGGAAACCGCAGAAACCCGGAGCCAGCGTGCGCCGGACCCGGGTCCCGCGGAACTTTCAGCCCTGCTGGACCAGCCGGAACGACTGCGCGCCCGTGCCGTTGCAGGTGTACTGCACCAGTTGCACGCCGTCGGCCGAGGACGCGGCCGGCACGTCGAGGCACTTGCCCGAGAGGCGGCTCACGATGTGGTACCACCCGTTGCCCTCGGAGACGGCCTGCCACTGCTGGTTCGTCCCGCCGCCGTACGTCCACGTCTGGATCGGCGCGTTGTCGGCGCTGGAGACGTTGGTGACGTCGAGCGCCTGCACCGGGTTGCCCCGCTGGTTGATCCGCACGAATCCGCCGCTGGTCGGCTGGAACTGGTACTGCTGCGGGTTCGTGCCGTTGCACGTGTACTGCTGGATCGGCGTCCCGTTGGCCGTCCCCGCCCCCCGGGCGTCGACGCACTTGCCGCTGTTCTTGTTGACGATCGTGTACCACGACGTGGGCGAGATCGGCCCGTTGCTGGCCGGCGGCGAGTTGGGTGGCGTCGACGGCGGCGTCGTGGTGGCGCCGGCCAGCCACTGCAGGCCCTGGATGATCCAGCGGTTCTGGTCGGCACTGTCGAATGTGGACGAGGTGCGGGTGTTCGTCGAGTAGTTCATGCCGTTGTGGCCGAAGTTGGCGTACAACATCTTGTAGTTACGGTTGGTCCACAGGATCGGGTAGTACCCGCTGTACCAGGACTGGTTGGGATCCGTGCCGACCGGGAAGCTGCTCGGATCCACCGACGCCAGGATGTCGATGTTCGGGTTCTGCCGGAGGTCGTTGCTCCAGGAGTACCATTCACTGACCGCGGAGCGGAACGTCGCCGGCAGTCCGGCCGTGGACGGGTGGTTGCGGTCCTCGACCTTGAGCGTCACGCGGGTCGGCGCCCACGTGTTCGTGCGGAACGCGCCGGACCCGAGGAACGTGTTGTAGTACCAGCTCCACGAGTTGGGGTCGGTGGTGAACGCGCTGACGTGGAAGCCCATCCAGGCGCCGCCGTTCTGCATGTACTGCTGGAACGCGGCCCGCTGGCCCGCCGGCGGCGCGTCGTCGAGGAACATGATGACCTTGTACTGCGCGAGGCTGCCGGTGTTGAGGCGGCTCCAGTCGGTGGTGGCCTCCCACGTGAAGCCGTTCTGCGCGCCGGCCTGCGGGAACCAGTCCCGTGCCTCCTTGTCGAAGTCGATGTGCGCGGCGTCCCAGGTGCCGTTGTAGAAGGCGAGCACCTTGAACGGGGTCGCGGCGGCGGCCGGGCGGATCGTGAGGCCCACCCCCAGGGCGGTTAACACGGCGAGCGCGACGAGCGCGAGCTTTCTGAGCACGGTGGATCCTTCGGTCTGGGCGGGAGGGGATAGGCGGATCCGCTCCCTGGAATCATCGACCATCGATACCGAGAACCACAAGGTAAACAATCCTAATAGTTAAATCAAGTCGCCAATTAAGTCGTCGCGGCTGCTCAACGGCCGTGGACTGATCCGGGCTGACCCGCGCCCGCGGCCCGTCGGCGCAGGGTGCAGGTGACCGCGGGCCGCCACCGGCCGGGCCGACCCGCGCCCGCGGCCCGCCGACGCAGGCTGCGGGCGGCCGCGGGCCGCCTCCGGGTTGACCTTGGTGGGCTTCGGTGGTTCTGGCCACGGATTTCGACCAAGGTCAACCCGGAGGGGCAACTGTGGGCGCGCGGGCTGCGGGCGGAGGCTGCGTGCTGCGGGGCGACCGTGGGTGCGCAGGCGGCGTGCCGCGGGCGCAGGCTGCGTGCTGCGGGGCAACTGCGGGTGCGCGGGTGGCGTGCGCAGGCTGCGTGCTGCGGGGCGACCGTGGGTGCGCGGGCGGCGTGCCGAGGGCGCGGGCTGTGGGTTGTGGGCACAAGCTGTGGGCGGGCAGGCTGTGGGCGGCCGCGGGCCGTCACTGAGTTGACCTTGGTGACTTTCGGTGGTTCTGGCCACGGATTTCGACCAAGGTCGTCCTCGGGGGTGCGTGCGTGCTGTGGGCGCGGGTGTAGGCGGGGGTGCGAGCTGCGGGTGCACCGGCTGCGGGTTGTGGGCGCGGGCTGTGGGTGGCTGTGGCCTGGGTTGGTCGAGATGATCGTGGAGTGCTGTGGTTGCCATGGCAACCACAGCACTCCACGATCGACTTTGGAGGCCGGTCCATCGTGGTACTGCCCCGGTCGGCAGGGGAGCGGCTCGAGTTGTGACGTTGGTTCTGGAGCGCGGCGACCACCCGTCGGTCCGGATGGTGGCGCGGGTGTGGTTGCCGAGCGCGGCGCCCGACCTCCGTGATTGCGAACTTATCGCAATCACGGAGGTGGAGATCGAGGTTGCGCCCAGGGGGCGTGGCCACGAGCGAGGCGGGAATGGAAGAGGCGTGGCGCGGAGCCGCCGAGGAGGCTGTGGAGATGCCCGGACCCGCGCCGTGGGGCCGCCGTCCGAGTCGCGGGACGGGCGGGCGGGGGACAGGGGCAGCGCGGCTGCGGCACGGGCAGTTCCTCGGCCGGGTCGGCGAAGCGGGCCGCAGGCTGGTGGCGGCCCAGTTCCCGCGCTGGGCCGGGTTGCCGTCACCCCGGTCGAGTCGGTCGGCACGGACAACGCGATCTACCGGCTCGGCGACGAGCACGACGAGCACGACGAGCACGACGTGCGCGTGCCCCGCATCGGGTGGGCCACCGGTCGGATCGCGCTCGAGCGCACCTGGCCGCCGCACCTGCCGCTCGCCGTCCCGCAGCCGGTCGAGGTCGGAGCTCCCCGGCCGTACCGGCCCCCGCTCGGGTCGCGCGGGGGCCGGCCCCGGTCACACCCGCTGGTCGACGAGGTCGCCGCTGCTCAGTACCGACCGTAGCCGGGACAGGTCGATGCCCTTGTCCTGCAGCAGCCGCGCCACGTCGGTGGCGCTCGCCGCCCGCAGGTCCTCCTCACGGGTGTCCAGCAGGTTGCTGAGCCGTTGCAGGCGCTCCGCACTCCTGTTGGAGGCGATCCGTTCCGTCGCCTCGTCGTCCTCGGCCGCCGCGGCGCCGACGGCGTCCGACACCGGCCTGCCGGTCCTGACCGCCGCGGCCAGGTCGGCCTGCGAGACGCCCTGTTCCCGGGCGATGTCTCCGAGACTCCTGCCTCCCTCCGGTTCGTTCCTCTGGGCCACCGGGTCCCGGGCGTCGTCCGCCCGGTCCGGCCGCATGGGCGTCCACTGGGCGCCGTGCACGCCCGGGACCCCGCTGATACCGCTGATCGTCACGTGTGCTCCGTCCGTGGTGCTCCGCCACGGGCCGGTCGGCCCGATGGACATGAGTTCGACCGCCGGACGGCCCGGGCGAGCATTTGCCGGTCCCGCCCGGTTTGCTCTTGTCAGCCGGGTGGGCAAATCTTGTGTCCGTGCTCGACTGGAGCCGGCGGACCGGCGGGCCGCGCCTCGAACGGGCCCTCGGCCTGGTCCGCGGTCGCGGCGGCGCCGCCCAGCTGTGCGTGGCGCACGGCTGTGCGCCCGACGACCTGTTCTGGACCTTCTCCACCAGCAAGCCGTTCGCCGCACTGCTCGTGCACCGGCTGGTCGAGCGGGGCGCGCTCGGCCTCGACGACCCGCTCGCCGGGCACCGGCCGGCCTTCGGCGGCTACGGCAAGGAGGCCATCACTGTCCGGCACGTGCTCCAGCACCGCTCAGCGGCCTGCACGACGCCCTGGTGATGGCGGACCGGGACCGGTCCGCGAGCTGCTGCGTGACACGTTCCTGGCCTGCCCGACCGGCACCGGGCGCGCCACGTGCCGATCCGCGGCCGGGGCACGGCGCCCGCGCCGCGCAGGCGTTCGTCAACCGCCGCGCCACCCGCCGCGCCGTCATCCCCGCCGCCGGTGTCCCGACCACGGCCCGCGACCTCGCGGTGCTGTACCAGCTGCAGCTCGACGCCGACCAGCGACGGCACGGTCGACGCCTTCATCAAGCTGCCGATCCGTTGATCGCAGGGGTTCCAGCTCGGCGGCCCGGACCCGCACCGCCCGCACCGATGGGCCGCACCAGCAGCCCGGCGACGTTTCGGCCACAACGGCAGCAACGTCTGCGTCGCCCGGGCCGACCCGGCCCGCCGCCTGGTGGTGGTGTACCTGACGAACCTCCTGGAGCCCCGCCCGGCGGGCGCCGCCGCCCAGAACGCCGTGAGCGAGGCCGTCCTGCCGGAGTTCCCGCCGCTGTGGTGACGCTTCGGGCGGTGATTGCCGCCGGGATTTGATGATGACTGGTGTCAATCATCCAGTGCGGGGGAGTCGCGGTCAGACGGGTTGTACGGGATGTCGCGCCCGTCGATCGGCTCGGCGGAGAAATAGGCGCCTCTCGGTTCCGGCGGCGTGCACATCGCGTCGTCGTCCGGTGCCGCGATGTGACCGTGCCACCGGTGAAATCTGTCCTCCAGGAACGCCACGCCGTCGGCGGCCGTGCGCGGCGGATCGGCCGGCGAGTGGCGCGGGTCGAACATGTCGGCGCCGCCGGGAACGGAACCGTCGCCGAAGAACGTGCTCGTGCGGGTGATGAATCAGCCGACGGCGATGTGCGTCACCGGCGGTGGGTCCTGATCGCGCACAGGCTCGTCGGGAACGAATCGGCCGTCGTCGCCGCGCGCACAGTCAGCCGGGTATGCCCGAGGCCATCGTAATTGAACGGTCGCAATTCGTATCTGGCGGGAAATCGGCGGAACGCGCGATACTGTTCGTCAGTGGATTGCGCGGACGTAACCTCGGGGAAGGACAGCCGGTCATGGCCAAGCGGGTCATTCAAGAACTGATCGACGACATGGACGGCAAACCCGCCGACGAGAGTGTGGCGTTCGGCCTCGACGGCGTGCAGTATTCGATCGACCTGTCGAAGAAGAACGCCGAGAAACTGCGCGCCGCGCTCAAGACCTACATTTCCGCGGGGACCAAGGTGGGACGCGGGGTGACCGCCGGGACCCGCGCCGCCGGCCGGCCGCGCGGCGGCAGCCGCGGCGACCGGGACCAGAACCGCGCGATCCGGGAGTGGGCCGTGGGCGCCGGCTACCAGGTCTCCGACCGGGGCCGCATCAAGCAGGAGATCGTCGACCAGTTCCACGCGGCCAACGGCCGGTAGCGCCCGTCAGTGGGCGCCCGCCGGGGCGAGCTCGGCGTCGACGACCTCGAGGGCGGCCAGCCGGCTCGGCCGCACCACCGTGAACAGCACCGCCGTCGCGGCCAGCATGCCGCCGGCGACGACGATTCCCATCGCCACGGCGCCGGTGCCGAGCACCCCGACGAGCGGGGCCGCGGCCGCGCCGACGCCGAACTGCACGGCACCCAGCAGCGCCGCCGCGGTGCCGGCCGCCTCGCCGTGGCGGGACATCGCCAGCGCGGGGGCGTTCGGCATCGCGAGCCCGGCCGAGGCGAGCACCACCCACAGCGCCGCCAGCACTGCGGGCAGCCCGCCGAGGCCGGTCGCGGCGATCACGACCAGCGCGAGCCCGGCGGCCGAGCCGGCCATCAGGGCGGTCACGAGGATCCGCTGGGGGCTGTAGCGGCGCAGCAGCCGCACGTTGAGCTGGGTGGCCGTGATCAGGCCGACCGCGCCGGCGCCGAAGACCAGGCCGAACTGTGACTCGCTCAGCCCGTACTGCTCCTGGAAGACGAACGACGAACCGGACACGTAGGCGAACAGCGCCGCCATCGCGAGGCCGGCCACGAGCACCAGGCCGACGAACGTGCGGTCGCGGAGCAGGCCGCCGTAGACCTTCAGCGTGCCGCCCGAGCGGCGCTGCTCCACCGGCAGCGTCTCGCGGAGCGCGAACAGGGCGACCAGGCTCAGCAGTACGCCTGCCGCCGCAAGCGCGACGAAGACCCCGCGCCAGTCGGTCCAGCGCAGCACGGCGCTGCCCAGCGTCGGCGCGAGGATCGGCGCCGCGCCCATCACCAGCATCAGCCGCGAGAACAGGCTCGCGAACGCCGAGCCGCTGAACAGGTCCCGGACGACGGCCATCGCCACGACCGACGACGCGGCGACGCCGAGGCCCTGCAGGACCCGAAGACCGCCGAGGACCGTGACGTCCGGCGCGAACACGCACGCGATCGACGCGAGGACGTGCAGGACCAGGCCCGCCAGCAGCGGCTTGCGCCGCCCGACGGCGTCGGAGAACGGGCCGATGGCCAGCTGCCCGAGCGCGAGACCCACGAGCGTCCCGGTCAGGGTGAGCTGCACCGCCGCCGGCGTGGTCGTCAGCTTCTCGGTGATGCTCGGCAGCGCCGGGAGGTACATGTCGATGGTCAGCGGGCCGATCGCGATGAGCGAGCCGAGGACGAGCACGAGCCGGAGGCGCTGCCGGCGGGTCATGAGATCGCCGGGCATCGGTGTGTGGGTCACACCGGCCATCAAAGAGGAACACCGGCGGGCGCATTCCCGTTTGCGGCCCGGTGCGCCCAAGGTCACATCCGGCCCGCCGGTTTTGTTCAGCTTCTCCGGTCCCCGGCCGACGTCGTGGTGGTGGACCTTGTCGCGGTACTGATCGTGCGGGACGAAGCCGGCGTCCTGCCCGGCTGCCTGGCCTCGCTGCGCGGCGCGGTCGACGCCGTTCACGTGCACGACACCGGCTCGGCCGACGGGACCGTGGCGGTGGCCCGGTCGTACGGCGCGACGGTCAGCGCCGCGCCGTGGCCGTCCGACTTCGCCGTCGCGCGGAACACGGCGCTCGACCGTTCGGGCGCGAGGGACTGGGTGCTCAGCATCGACGCGGACGAGCGGCTCGTCGCGGATCCCGCGCGGCTGCGGGCCCTGCTGACGTCCTCGTCCCCGGCGTTCGCGGTCGACGTCGACAACCGGCACGACGAGCTGCCGTACACGCACCGGCCCGTCCGGCTCTTCCGCCCCGCCGAGCTGCGCTGGTCCGGGCGGGTCCACGAGCGGCTCGTCCCCGACGCCGACCGGCCGGCCGCGCCGCGGGACGCTGCGCACCTCGTCCACCTCGGGTACGCCGACGCGCGGATTCGCAAGCAGAAGGCGCTGCGCAACGCCGAGCTGGCCCGCGCTGCGCTGGCGGCGGCGCCGGACGACGCCGGGAGCCTGCTGGACCTCGGTCGCAGCCTCGTCGGCGCCGGGCGGCTCCAGGACGCGGTCGGCGCCTTCGAGCGGCTGCGCGAGGTGGCGCCCGGCACCCGGCACTGGGTCCTCGGCACGGACGCGCTGGCCCGGCTGCTGCTCGGCGCCGGGATGGACGACGCCGTGGTGGTCCTCGTCCGGCAGCTGCGCGGCGCGGGCGTCGAAGGGCAGTACTGCGACTGGCTCGAGGCGCAGGCCCTGGCGCAGCTCGGGCACGTGGACGCGGCGTGGCGGATGCTGCGCGGGGTGCGGGACGTGGTCGACCCGGCCGGGCGCCGGCACTCGCCCGCGCACCTCGCCGAACTCAAGCGGCTGCTGGGTTCGCTCGTCGGGGTCTCCCTTTCCGGGGATTCGCTCTTCGCGCCGCGATGAGCATGGCTGTGCCGGGTGTGGGTAGGGGACTGATTATGAAAGTCGGTTACTTCCTCGGCGTCGGTACGGGCGAAGCGCTCGACGAGCACATCTACGGCGACGCCTGGCCGAGCGCGGACGAACGGCTGGAGATGCTGGAGGAGGCCGTGTGGGACGGCGGCTCCGTCACCCACCGCGGCAAGCACCACACGGTCGACCAGGCGCAGGTCCACACCAGCCCCGAGACCCCGCCGCGGGTTTCCGTGTCCGCGCTCGACCTCGCCGGCCGGATCGCCGACGGGTTCATGTCCACGCAACCGAACGCGGAGCACGTCGAGCACTTCCGCAAGGCGGGTGACGGGGACAAGCCGGCGCAGGGCGGGTTCAAGGGCTGCTACGCCGCGTCGGAGGACGAGGCCGCACGGATCGCGCACCGGTTGTGGCCGAACTCCGGCCTGCCGGGCGAGCTGTCACAGGTCCTCCCGTCGCCGAAGCACGTCGAGCAGGCGTCGTCGCCGACGTGGGCCCGAACTACGCCGAGCTCATCAATCTCTACAAACGCGAATTCCTTTCATAGTTTCCTGCCGGTTTCCCGTGTCGTTTGGAGGTTGGGGAGATGCCACAGGCGTGGAGCAAGAAACGAGAACGTCAGTACGAGCAGGTCAAGGAGAGCGAGATGGAGCGCGGACGTTCCGCCGGTCGGGCGGAGAAGATCCCCGCGCGGACCGTGAACAAGCAGCGCGGCGGTACCGGTGAGGCGTCGTCCTCCCGTACGTCATCCTCGCGTTCGTCGTCGGCCAAGACGCCGTCGCCCCGGACGTCCGCGGCTTCGTCCCGCACGGGCAGCCGCGCGAACGCGGCGACGGCGCGGTCCCAGCCGGCGTCGGCGAAGAGGTCCGCGGCGGCGACGAAGGCCCAGTCGGGCGCGAAGTCCCAGGCCCCGGCCTCGAAGACGGCGAGGTCGCAGGCGGCGTCGAAGTCCGCGGCGATGAAGTCCGCGGCGATGAAGTCCGCGGCGTCGAAGTCCGCGGCGTCGAAGTCCGCGGCGATGAGGAAGCCGACGGCGGCCGCCAAGACGGCGAACGTACGGTCGAGGACCACGGCGCGGACGACGACAAAGGCGGCCGAGGCCGCGACGAGGACGAAGGAGCAGCTGTACGAGGAGGCCAAGCGCCGCAACATCGAGGGCCGTTCGAAGATGACGAAGGCCGAGCTGGAGAAGGCCCTCCGCTGACGACCCACATGTGACACGCCCGGCCGGCAGACCTGGCGGCCGCAGGCTCGGGGAAGCACGCAGCATTGAGGCGTGCGCGCCATCGCCCGGCGGTGCTGGGCGACCCCGGATGCGCCCAGCAGCCGCAGGCGAGCGGGGCTGACCACCCGCGGCCGCCCCGGACAACCCGGCGCGGGACCCGGGGTCCGCCGGTGCGCGGCGTCCTGGTCTGGTCCGGTCCTGGTCTGGTTGATGCTGGTGCAGTCCCACTTCGGGCTGGTTCAGGCTTCGGGCAGGTTCCCGCCCTCGGCGTGGTCCGGTGGTTCGACCTGGCCCGCCCGTGGGCCGGCGCCGAATCGGCGCTGAGCGTCGCGCTGGCGACGCAAGTAGCGCGGCCAGGTCGGCACCCGCGACGGCTGGCACCCGCGACGGCTGGCACCGGCGGCGGACCGCTCCGCTACGGCGACTGGTAACCGGCGCCCGCGGCCGGACCAACGGCCTGGTCGGCTGAGCGGGCACTGCGGATCCACCGGCCCGAGGCTGCTGGCCGCGGGGTGCCGGCCGGTCGGCCGACGGTGAGGGTGGCCTGGTCGGTTCGCTCGGCTCCGTCGCCGTCGCGGTGGTCGGCGCGTGGCAGTGATGCGGACACTCCCGCCCAGGAGTGGCCCACTTGGAGTGGCCTGGCTTGGGGTGACCCGGTTGGAGTGGCCTGGCTTGCGGCGGCCCGTTTGAGCTGCCTGGCTCGCGGCCGCCCAATTGCAGTGCCCCGGCTTGGGTGCCCCGGCTTGGGTGCCTGGTTCAGGTGGACGGGGCACCGGCGGCAAATCACCGGCGGCAGGCCACCGAAGTGGGCCACGACGCCTGGTTACCCGGCGGTGGGCTTGCTGGGCCCGGATGCAGTTCGCTCCCTGGACGCTGTTGTTGCCGAATTCCCAGCATCTCCGGCAGCGGTTGCCGGAGCGTTGCCAGCCGTCCGGCTGGACCCTGCGTGAACCCGTGCCCGGATGAGCGCCCGGCTGCACGCGGGGTGTGAGGGCGTGCGGGTGGGGTGGACCGCGCTCGCTCGTTGGGGTCGGGGTCGGGCGTGCGGTGGCCGTGCGATCACGCCGTCGTCGGGGCTTGCCTGGAGTGGCTGGAGGTCGTTTCGCCGGGCCTGGGCCGGTGGGCCGCGCTCGGGAGTGAGCCGGCGGCCGGACAGGGCCGTTCGTGCCGGGGCGGGGCGATGGGCGGGTGCGGCGAGTGCTGGCCGGCGTTGCCTGCTGCCGGGGCTCGGGTGCCGCGTGCGGACGGGGTTCCTGTGCTGTCTGCTGCCGAGGTTCAGGTGCTGCCTGTGGACGAGGTTCTTGTGCCGCCTGCGGGCGGGGCTCAGGTGCCGCGTGTGGACGAGGTTCCTGCGCTGTCTGCAGGCGGGGTCCAGGTGCCGACTGCGGGTCGGGCCCAGGTGCCGACTGTGGGCGGGCTTCCTTCGCTGCCTGCTGCCGGGACTGCCGGGACACACGCGCTGTCTGTTGCCGAGACCCGTGGACGGCTGCGGGTTTGTCAGACGTGTCGGGTGGGCTCTGCCGAGGCGCCGAGGTGGCCGCCGCCGTGCGAGGGGGAGACGTGACGGCCTCGGGCGCCGGCCGGCGGGACCTCGCCTCGCGCCAGGACCGCTCGACCGACTCCTCCAAGGCGCGGCTGTCCGCACGGGCCAGCTTGGCGGCGTGGCGGGCGTGCAGGCCGTGCCGGCGGGCCTCGGCGAACTCCGCGCGGGCCGCGGCACGACGTCGGCGGCGCTCACGCCAGGCGGCCGCCTGTGCGGCGAACCGTGCGTCCCAGTCGATCCATGTGATGCCCTCGTCCGCCCCACCCACACCGCCAACCTATGCCCCACGTACGACAAAAACCGGGCACGACGAAGCCGGCTCGTGAGTGGGGCGGCGTGCCCCCGTTCCGCCGCGCCGGCCCACCCACGGACACGTCACGAGCGCCACCGGAGCCGGCGCACGGCCGCGTGCCGGGCGGCTACGTCGCCGTTGGTTCGCCGCGGTACGTGCCGAACGACCACAGGTTGCCCTCCGGGTCGCGCACGATGAAACCGCGCGAGCCGTAGCCGGTCTCGTTGAGCTCCTCGATGATCTCGGCGCCCGCGTTCTTCGCGCGTGAATACAGCTCGTCGGGGTCGTCGCAGACCACGTAACAGCCGAACGTGCCCGGGCGCAACGACCATACCTTGCCCTCGCGATCGCTGCCCAGCATGATCCCGCCGCCCAGCGGCCAGGACAGCTCGGCGTGCTCGACCACGTCGCCGTCGCCGTGCACGACGGTCTCCTCGAAGCCGAACACGTCGACCAGGAACCTGATCATGCCCCGCGCGTCCGCGGCTTGCAGCGTCGGCCACACCTGCGGTGGTGGTGTCTTGTCCGTCATGCGGCCGAGTCTGCCGGAACCAGTTCCTCGGCGGCTTGGACGTTTCGGAACTCCTCGGCCCACCAGCGGGCCGGCGGCACCCCGGCCAGAGCCGTGAACTCCCTGGTCAGATGGGCCTGGTCGTAGTACCCGCAGTCGGCGGCGAGTGCTGCCAGGCCGTACCGCCCGTTGTGCTCCACCAGCAGCCGCCGCGCCCGGTCGAACCGTGTCACGCGCGCGGCGACCTTCGGGGCGAGGCCGATCTCGACGCCGAAACGGCGGCTGAGGTACCGCCCGCTCCACCCGACCTCCCGGGCGAGCGTGGACGGCGCGACGGTCCCGTCGGAGGAGCACAGCCGCTGCCAGGCGTACGTCACCTCGGGCGACGGCAGCGCCGACGGATCGGTGCGCCGCGCGAGCATGGTGTCGACGACGCGGAACCGGGACCGCCAGTCGGGCGCGGCGGCCACGCGCTCGCGCAGTTCGGCGGCGAACCGCCCGAGCACGTCCGTGGCGTCGACGTCGGTCTCGGCGAGCTCGCCCGCCGGCAGGCCGAGCACCGCCCGGGCGCCCAGCGGCGACAGCGCGATCTGGATCCCGGACCCGCGCCCGTCGTTCGCGATCATCGCCGGCGCGGTGTGGAGCCCGCCGATCAGGGACTCGTACGTCCCCGGCGGGGTCCGCGGGTCGGGGTGCGCCGTGACGCGCAACGGCTCGTCGATCGTCACGACGACGGTGACATACGGCGACGGCAGGCCCCGATGCCGCCCCGGCGGCCCGTCCTGCCGGTAGCCGCTGTACCACCCGGCGAACGGCCGCACCGCGGCTGCCGGTCGCCAGCGTACGTGCTCCGCCGTCACCCCTCCACCGTAGAGGAACAACCCGGCGGCCTGAAGAACAGCTACGCGCTGCGGCGGCGTTCGGAGGGGTTGACCGGCCAGGGTGTTGTCGTCGAGGGATCCGCGTCGGGCTCGGGGACCAGGTCACGGATGTCGCCGGCGAGCGCGCCGTCGACGGTGCGGTACGTCGGGATCGTCAGCTGCGTGCCGCCCTCGCGCAGGGTGTGCGCGACCTGCGGACCCGGCGCGGCCAGCATCAGCGATCCGCCGTGCTCGGTGGCGATGCCCGCGGTGACGCGCAGCATCATCACACCGGTGCAGTCGATCGCGGCGACGTCGGCCAGATTGACGACGATCCGTGGTTGTGGCCGCAGCAGCAGCTGGGAGAGCGCGGTCTCCAGCTGCATCGCGCTGGCGGCGACGAGGTCCCCGTGACAGGTCAGCACCGTAGCGGCCGCGAGTCGTTCCACCGCAAGGGTCAGGGCTGCCATGCTCCCGACGATACGTTCGGTGGTGACCGTCAGTGAACCTCTGTCCAGCCGGGAACACCGGCCGTCCGGCCGTCCACCCACCGGCCGGTCGTCGCGGGGCGTGATCCGCCGCCCGGGTGTTTCGGTGGGCGATTCCGCCGGGTACGCAACCAGATGACGCTTTGACACGTCGCGCCTTCCGAAAGGTACAAATGGCCACCAAACCGGCAGTCGTGGACTGTGCCCTCTACGTCGGCGGGTCCGGCAGCCTGGCCCCAGGCCGCTCGACGAGCTCTGCGAACGCGCCCGCGAACTGCCCGACGCGTTCGTCTGGATCGGGCTCCACGAACCGGATCCCGGTGACTTCCGTGCGGTGGAGAAGATCTTCGGCCTGCACCCGCTGGCCGTCGAGGACGCGCTCAACCCGAACCCGCAGCGGCCCGAGGTCGAGCGGTACGAGGACGTCACGTTCCTCGTCGTCCGCACCGCCCGGTACCTGCCGCACGGAGAGCTGACCGAGACCAGCGAGGTGATCGACACCGGCTCCGTCCGGCTGTTCCTCGGGCCGCACTTCGTCGTCACCGTGCGTCACGGCGAGTCCGGCGAACTGCGCGCCGCCCGCCTGGACCTGGAAACGAATCCCGCGCACCTCGCCGCGGGGCCGTGGGCCGGCCGTGCCGCTGCGGCGGCCGCTGCTCGTGCTGCTCGACAACGACATGCGCAAGATCGCCTCGTGGGCCGCGATCGCCGCGCTGCAGACCGCGCAACGGCTGGTTGTAGCGCCCGGAACGCGCGCGGAGGCCCCGGCCGTGGCGGCGCGGCGCCCGGTCACAGCAGGGCCAGCGTTCCGGTCACGCGGTCGACGTCGGGGATCGGAGCCGGGCCGACGGCGCAGCAGGTCGCGGTCCCGGCGGCGACCTGGGTCCGCCCGGCGTCCTGGATGAGCTGCACGGGCAGGCCGGCGGCCTCGGCGTCCGCGCAGACCCGGCGCAGCTGCTCCTCGCCGGTCACGCGCAGCACCACCTTCGGCTGCCCCTCCCGCAGCCAGGTGCGGAAGTCCGCCGACCCCAGGTTGCCGAGCGCCGCGGCCACCGCGGCGTGGGCGGCCTGCGCGGCGATCTTGCCCTTCCCCATCTCGAGGTCGGTGCGGACGACGAGGACGAGCTTGGTCGGCACGGCCGCAGCCTACACGGGCCGTGTTGTCACCCACCGGAAACATCCACTCCCTTGCTGTGACCCTCGTCCTTCGATGTGACGCCGACCTATGTCGACGGCGGCGATAGTGTGCCTTGTCAATTCCATCCCGAACCCGGCGTGCCACCGCCGGCCGCGGCCACCCCGCCCCGGTCCGGCACGCCGTCGTAAGGAGGCTCAATGGTGCGGAAACGCCTGGTCACGACCGCGGTCGCCGTCCTCGCCGCACCGGTGCTCGTCGCCCTGCCGGTGTCCCCGGCGCAGGCGGCACCGGTGAAGGCGCCCGCGGCGCCAGGTGCGAGCAAGACGTCCGACACGCGGCACATGACGCGCACGCAGTTCACGTTGGACGGCAAGCTGGTCGACACGTCGAAGACGGCCAAGCCGGCGCAGAAGCGCTCCTTGACCGCGGCGGAGACCCCGCCGGTCGGCACCGTCCGTCAGTGGCTGGGTTCAGACGACTACCAGGGCAGGCTGTACCGCAAGGACTACGTCCTGCGCGGTGTCGGCGAGCACATCGAGGTCTGGGTCGCGGTCGACACCTCGTTCCCGGCGGGCGACTGCCGTAACTCGGTGCCGAACACCACCACGGTCACGGACGCCCAGGTGGCGAACTTCATCCACGAGTTCGACACCAACATGTACCCGAAGGAGACGGCCGCCTTCTCCACCCCGCCGGACCGCGACGGCAGCAACGCGCTGCTGGGTCCGGACGCCAACGGCAACGGCGGCGTCTACACGGGTGGCGGCAACAAGACGGTGACGCTGGTCGACAACGTCCGGGACGACAACTACTACACGTTCCCGGCCGCGCCGACCTACATCGCCGGCTTCTTCTCGTCGCAGTTCAACGAGCTGTTCGACCGTAACGTCATGACGATCGACGCGTACGACTGGGAGCACCGCACCGGTGCCAACCCGGTGGACGCGCCGACGAGTGACCTGTGCACCAGCCGCCCGGCGCGCCCGTACCTCTACGAGGGCACGTTCGCGCACGAGTGGCAGCACCTGCTGCAGTACTACACCGACCCGAACGAGGGCGTGTGGCTGAACGAGGGTCTGAGCGACTTCGCGCAGACGCTCACCGGCTACGTCGACGGCACGAAGACGGTGTACGACAGGGGCGGCGACAGCCACCTGTACTGCTTCCAGGGTTACGGCCCGGTGCAGACTCCGTACAACCCCAACCCACGCGACTGCGGTGGTGCCCAGAACTCGCTCAACCTCTGGGGCGAGGGCGGCAGCGGCTCGGGGGTGCTCGCCGACTACGGCAACGCCTACGAGCTGATGCTGTACCTCTACGACCGCTTCGGTCAGGACGTCATCGAGCGGCTGCACCGCGACGGTGAACGGCAGGGCATCGCCAGCCTCGAGGCCGAGCTGAAGGCAGAGGGCGTCAAGGGTGGCGCTTACGAGGTCCTGCGTGACTACCAGTCGATGGTGCTGCTGGACAAGATCGTCGGCGATTCCAAGTGGGGGATCGTCCTCGGCGCGGACAAGAAGAAGGTGACCTCGAAGAGCCTGCGCTCGACGGTGAACCTCGCGAACCCGCAGTCCTACAGCGTGCCCGGGGCTGCGCCCAACGGCGCCGACTACGTGCTGCTGCAGAAGAACGGCCAGGCCCTCAAGGGCAAGGACCTGCGGTCCTTGAAGTTCAGCGGAGCCTCGACGCTGCCGGCGCTGCCGCTGGCGTGGACGCTCGTGAACAACGACCCCGACCGGCCCGGCAACTCGGTGCTGTTCTCCGGCAACGCGAACAACACCGACGCCTCCGCGGTCATCCAGGTGACCGTGCCCACCGCCAGCCCGACGCTGACCTTCCTCGCGAAGTACGGCGCCGAGCTCGGTTACGACTACGGCTACGTCCAGGTCTCGACCGACGGTGGCACGACCTACACCTCGATCCCGGGTGACAGGACCGTCGCCGCGCCGCTCGGCCCCGGCCTGAACGGCACGACGACCGGCTTCGAGCCGCACAGCTTCGACCTGTCGGCGTACGCGGGCAAGCAGGTCCTGCTCGCCTTCCGCTACGTCAGCGACGGTGGGGTCAACGAGGGCGGCCTGCTCCTCGACGACATCACCCTCGGCGGCACCGTGCTGAGCGACGGGTCCAGCCTGGCCCCGTTCGACTCGCCCACGGAGATCAAGCCGGTTTCGGTCAAGAACTGGAACCTCAAGCTCGTCGGCATCGACGAGGCGAACTCGCTCGCCTGGCAGTTCGAGTTCAACGGCCAGAAGGACGTGTCGCTGAACTGGATCCAGCTGGCGCTGCTGGCGCTGTTCCCGAAGGTCGTGGCGATCGTCGCCTACGACGAGCCGACGGAGCAGGTCCAGCAGTACGCGCCGTACACCCTCACGGTGAACGGCGTCGTCCAGCCGGGCGGCAGCTCCTGAGGTAGTCGCAACACCGGGGCGCCGGGCGCCCGCTCTTCGGGGCGGACGCCCGGCGTTTCCGTGTCCCAGGTCGTCCCGAGGGTCAGCGAGCTGCTCGGATGAGCCGGGCGGCCGCGTCGGCGGGCAGGGCCGGGTTGCCCGCCGCGGAGGCGGCCACCCGCGGGTCGGGGTCGTCGAGCAGGCGCAGGATGCCCGGCTGTGGCAGGGCCGGGTTCGCCGCCACCGTCAGGCGGATCTCCCGATCGTCGTGGCGGGCCAGGTCGTCGGCCGCCGCGGGCGGGAGGTTCGGGCCGGAGGCGGCGGCGAGCCGTACCGCGGGATCGTCGGAGGCGGCGAGATCGGCGAGGTCGGCGGCGGGCATGTTCGGGTGCCGGGCGAGGTCCCACTTCGCGTGACCGGTGGTCCGGACCAGGCCGGCCAGGATGTGGCCGGGCGCGTCCGGGTGGTGCTCGGCGAGCAGGAGCCGCACGCTGTGGTCGCCGTCGGCCGCCAGCCGTTCGACGGCCCACGGCGGCAGGTCGGGCGAGAACGCCACGGCCCGGCGGCAGAAGACGAACGGCGAGCCGACGTGGGCGAGGCGTACCTCGAGCGGGGCCGCCGACGGCAGCAGCCACGGCGCGACGTGGTGGTCCCACGGCCGGACGGTCGCCGCGACGCGGGTGCGCAGGTCGTCGGAGAGGCCGGGACGCAGCATGAGCGCGGCGCGGACCTCCTCGTCCGGGTCGCCGGCGAGGACGGCCAGCGACGCGGCGGCCACGGTGGCGTTCCCGGCCACCCCGGCCCGGACGGCCGGGTCGGGATCGGTGAGCAGGCCGGCGAGGTCGGCCGCGCCGAGCCTGGCCACCCCGGCGGCCTCCTGGCGCGTCCGCGGATCCGCGAGCAGCGCGGCGACCAGGTCCTGCGGGGGCACGGTGCCCAGCAGCGCGTGGCGGCGGACCACCGCTTCCGGGTCGCCGAGCAGCGCGCGCAGCGCCGGCTCCGGCAGCGGGCGCCAGTGTGTGGCGACGACCACCCGGACCCCGGTGTCGTCGTCCGCCACGAGCCGGTGGCCCGCGGCCGCGGTGAGGTCGCGCCGGTAGCCCAGCCCGCGCCGGACCTCCGGGTCCGGGTCGCGGGCGAGCCGTTCCTGCGCCCGGGCCGGCAGCGGCGGCTCCTCGGCCCGGCGCCGGTACACGTCCCGGTGCCCGGCCGCGAGGCCCGCGCGGATCCGCGCGTCCGGCGACCCGACGAGGACCGGCCAGGCGTGGACCGCGGCGGCCGGGTTCTGCGCGAGGGCGAGCCCGATCTCCGGGTCGTCCCGGCGGGCGAGCGCCAGGGCCGCCGTGGAGGTCAGGTCGCCGCGACCGGCGAGGGCCACCAGTGTCGCGCGGTCGTCGCTGCCGAACAGCGGCGCGAGCAGCGGTAGGCCGAGCCCGGGATTGGCCGCCAGGCCGGGCAGGAGGCGCAGGACGGAGTGCCGCACGGCGCGAGCCTAGACGGCGGCGTGGTGACCCGGCGGGCCACCACGCCGCCGATACGGTGCCTAGAAGCCCACCGCCACGAGCAGCCACTGCGGGTTGCCGTGGGAGACGAACGAGGACTGCTCTGCGTAGTCGTCGTACGGGAAGCCGTACGCGAGCTTGCTGATGGCGTGGTCGTGCCAGAACTTCGAGTAGTAGTTCGCCGGCGCCGCCTGGTAGTACAGGCTCGGCGTCGACCACTGTGCCTGCGGCAGGTGCTTCACGTGCCGGTTGAGCGCCGCGCAGTTGCCCGGGTCGTTGGCCAGCACCCCGGCGCAGCCGAAGATGTCCGACGTCAGGGCGTTGATGCCGTACTGCTGCGCGTAGGCGGTGAAGTAGTTCGCGTTGACCCCGCCGGCCCGGAACGTCGGGTCGCTGCCCGGTGCGATGATCCGGTACGGCGCCTGCGACTGCGCGAGCACCTTGAACTCCTGCGGTACCTCGGCGATGAACTTCGCGAACGTCGCCTCGCGGCTCTCGGTGAACGTCGCGTAGTCCTCGCCGACCGACACGTCGTAGCCGTCGCGGGCGTGCAGGCGCATGGCGAGCTTCAGCCCGAACGCGTCGACGCGGGTCGTGTTGCCGTTGAACACCGCCGGGCCGACCGTGAATTCGATGAAGTCGTAGTACTGGCTGTTCGGGCTGCCGACGTAGAAGTACATCCGGCCGGCCGTGTTCGCCGGCATGTCGAAGTACGGCTGTTCGGCGATCGAGTGCACCTGGCCGTTGTAGCTCCAGTACACCTGGCTGTCCGGGTAGCGGCCGTTGGTGCGGTTGAGGATCTTCAGCATGATGACGTTCGACGGGTTGGGGATGCTGTTCGTGTCGCCCCAGAACTGGTCCGGCGGCGGCGTGGTCGGCGGGGTGGTCGGCGGGTTCGAGATCGAGCCGGTGACGCGGACCGCGAACTCCCACAGCGAGTAGCCGTAGGCCGTGCCGCGGGCGGTGCCGTACATCCGCACGTACCGGCCGGAGCCGCTGACCGTGAGCGTCTGGGTGCCGCCGGTGCCGGTGGTCGTGGAGTAGATCGACGTCCAGGTGGTGCCGTTCGTCGACGTCTGGATCTGGAACGAACTGGCGTACGCGGCCTCCCAGTTCAGCGTCACGCCGCAGATCGTCGCCGTCGCGCCGAGGTCGACCTGGATCCACTGCGGGTCACCGAAGGCGCTCGACCAGCGGGTGCCGGTGTTCCCGTCGAAGGCGGCCGAGGCCGGCGAGGCGGCGTTCTCCGTCGAGGAGGCGGTCGCCGGGCGGTCCTGCGCGGCGTTGGCGGTGCCGCAGCCCGTGCCGCCGCCGGTCGTGCCGAAGACCTGGAACTCCCACAGCGAGTAGCCGTAGGCCGTGCCGCGGACGGTGCCGTACATCCGCACGTACCGTCCCGTGCCGGACACCGCCAGGGTCTGCACGCCGCCGCTGCCGGTCGTGGTGTTGTAGACGGTCGTCCAGGTGGTGCCGTTGGTGGAGACCTGGAGCTGGAACGCCCGCGCGTAGGCGGCCTCCCAGTTGAGGACCACCTGGTCGATCGTGGCGGTGGCGCCGAGGTCGACCTGGATCCACTGCGGATCGCTGAACGCGCTGGACCAGCGGGTGCCGGCGTTGCCGTCGGTGGCGAGGCCGGGGCCGGCGCCCGCGTTCTCGCTCGACGACGCGGTGGTCGGCTTGCCCTGCGACAGCAGCGGCCCGGCGGCGTTGGCGACGCCGGCGGTGACGACGGCGTAACCCGCCAGGAGGACCGCGACGATCGCTCCGGAGAGCGCGCTCAGCAACAGCGGGCGGCGGCGTCTCCCGCGGTGCTGACCCGGTCCGCTCGGTGCCACAAGGGTGGGTGGTCTGGAGATCATGGGCATCTGCGCAGCTCCCTGACGTGGGTTGGGGATGTGGGCGACCGGCACCGCACCGCGGGGACGCGCCGGGTCGGGCGGTGACCGGCGCTGGCGGGTGCTGGTCGCAGGCAGGGCTAGAGAGCGCTCTCTCATGCTGAGCGTCGTCGATTCGTAGGGCCGCGTCAAGTGGCGTTTCGAAACGCGCCGATGCGACGGGTTCCGCGGCGGGTTTCGGGAAAAGCTGATCAGGGCACGGGCTGTTGCGAAGACGCTTCGCTCTGCAGTACCGGTCGACGCCCCGGGCGCCGGACCGCTTTGGGAGGTGCATCTTGTCCGAAACGCCAGCCGCCCCGGCACCGGCCGGCGGCGTCATCCGCAGCCTCATCCCCGCGCGGATCGACCGGCTGTCCTGGGCGCCGTTCCACACCCGGATGGTGCTGGCGCTCGGCACCGCCTGGGTCCTCGACGGCCTGGAGATCACGATCGCGAGTGCGATCGGGGCGGTCCTCAACAAGCAGGAGACGCTCGGCCTCAGCAGCACGGAGGTCGGCGCGATCGCCACCGTCTACCTGCTGGGTGAGGTGTTCGGCGCGCTGTTCTTCGGCCGGCTCTCCGACGCGCTGGGCCGCAAGAACCTCTTCGTCGTGACGCTCGGCGTCTACCTCGCCGGCAACGCGCTGACCGCGCTGACCTGGGGCAGCGACACCTTCGGCCTGGTCTTCCTGTATCTGACCCGGTTCATCGCGGGCGCCGGCATCGGCGGCGAGTACGCCGCCATCAACTCGGCGATCGACGAGATGATGCCGGCGAAGTACCGCGGGCGCGTCGACATCGGCGTGAACGGCACCTACTGGGGCGGCGCCATCATCGGCACTCTCGGCACGTACGTGCTGCTCAACCACATCTCGCTGAACATCGCCTGGCGGCTGGGCTTTCTCATCGGCCCGATCATCGGCCTGGCGATCTGGAACCTGCGCAAGCACCTCCCGGAGAGCCCGCGCTGGCTCATCATGCACGGCCGTGAGGCGGAGGCGGAGGCGAACATCGCGTCCATCGAGCGTGACGTCGAGCGCTCCGGCCAGACGCTCGCCCCGGTCGACGAGTCGCACGCGATCGAGGTGAAGCCGTCGCGTTCGCACGGCTACCTCTCGCTGATCAAGGTGCTCTTCTCGCGCTACCCGACGCGGTCGGCGCTCAGCGCGACGCTGATGATCACGCAGTCGTTCCTCTACAACGCGATCTTCTTCACGTACACGCTGGTGCTGTCGAAGTTCTACCACGTCGACGCGGAGCAGACTCCGATCTACCTGATCGCGTTCGCCGTCGGCAACCTCGCCGGTCCGCTGCTGCTCGGACACCTCTTCGACACCGTCGGCCGGCGCAAGATGATCGCCGGGACGTACGTCCTCTCCGGCGTGCTGCTGGCGATCTCGGCGTGGATGTTCGACGCGGGCATCCTCAACGCGTTCACCCAGACACTCGCCTGGTGCGTCATCTTCTTCTTCGCCTCGGCGGGCGCGAGCTCGGCGTACCTCACCGTCAGCGAGATCTTCCCGCTCGAGGTCCGGGCGCAGGCGATCGCGGTGTTCTTCGCCATCGCGCAGTGCTTCGGCGCGATCGGCCCGGTCTTCTACGGCTGGCTGATCGGCGAGGGTGAGGACCCGGGCAAGCTGTTCATCGGCTACCTGATCGGCGCCCTGGTGATGATCATCGGTGGTGTGGTCGAGGCGGTCATCGGCGTCGACGCCGAGGGCAGGTCCCTCGAACACGTGGCCACGCCGCTGTCCGCGGTCGGCGCGGGCCTCCACGCGCCCGGCCAGGACACGGCCGCGCCCGGCCCGGGCACGACCACGACCGGCTGAGGAGCGTCAGGGGACCACCGTGACGGGCCAGCGGCCCGCCTTCACCAGGCGGACAGCGAGGGAACCGACGAAGCGGTGCCCGAAATGTCGCGACGAGCCGACCACGACCGCGTCGGCGCGAAGCGCATCGGCGACCCGTACCAGCTCCTGGTACGGGTCGCCGCGCACCGCCACGAACTCGGCGTTGACGCCCGCGTAGGCGGCACCCGCCGCGACCTGGCGGCGCATGTCCTCGGTCGCCTCGGCGAGCGCCTGCTCGATCGCGCCGGCCGCGTCCGGGATGAGCCGGCTCGCGGCCGGCGCCCCGGTCACGTAGACGACGACGAGCCGCGCCCGTTCCCGCCGCGCCAGCCCGGCGGCATACGCCCCGGCCCGCATCGACGTCTCCGAACCATCGACACCGGCCACGATCACCCGCGGGCCGTCGGTGCCCAGTTCGAAGTTCACGGCAACAGCATGCCGCAGCCGGGTCGGCGCGGCGCAGGGAGGTCACCGTCCGGGCGCCGCCGGGTCCCGGCGGGTCACGTCGTGCTCTCGGCCACCACGACCGCCGGTACCGGCGCCGGCGCGGGCTCGGGAGCCGGCGGGCGGTAGATGACACGGTCGGTGACGCCGAACCGCAGGACGAACGCCAGCAGGATCGTGCCGAGGTTGGCCAGCAGCTCGTCCACGTGCCACCAGGTCACCAGCGCGGCCAGCAGCGGCAGCCGTACGGCCAGGTCCAGGTTGTTCAGCACCAGGAACCGCACGAAGCGGCCCGCCCAGTGCCGGGCCCGCCGGGCACGGAACACGACCAGGTCGACGAGCGTGAAGTTCCAGCAGATCGCGACCTCCGTCGCGGCCACCGCCGCCACGATGTAGTGGACGTGCAGGTGGTCGACGAGCAGCCACATCACCGCCAGGTTGGGCAGCACGCCGGAGGCGCCCGCCGCGCCGAAGCCGGCGAACCTGAGCAACCGTTTCACGCGCCCACCCGCCGGACGACGATCTCGCCGAAGCGGGCCACGACCGTGGCGCCGGCGATGCCCTCCTTCAGCGTCGGCAGCGACGCGAGCGTGCTGTCGGCCTGGTCGGCCATGACGACGTAGTCGATGCTGGCGGCCCCCGCGGGCAGGACCTCCGCCATGACCTCCGGGTCGGTGTCGACCTTCCACAACCACACCGGCCTCGTGAACCCGGCGAGCTTGAGGTCCATCCAGATGTAGTCGTCGGTGACCACCACGGCGTCGCGGGGCACGTTGTCGACGACCCACCTGGTCGCCGCCCGGGAGTTGGCGCTGCCGTCGGTCTTCGACTGCTCGTACAGGGTGGCCGCCCACGCCGGGACCACCAGCACGGCGGCCAGGACCGCGGCGGCGACCGGCGCGGCCCGCCAGGTGCGGCCGCGGGACCACAGCAGGTCGCCCGCGCCGGCGACGAGCAGCGCGGCGAACGGCAGCAGCGCGATGACGTACGCGAACGGCAGGTATCCGCCGCGGCACATCATCACGACCTGGATCAGCAGCGCGATCCCGATCGGGCGCAGCCGCGCCACCGCCAGCCCGGCCGGGATCAGCAGGACACCCGGCAGGAGCAGCCACGGGTCGAGGTCGGTCCACGACTTCGCCAGGCTGAACGTGCCCGACGACGGGTCCAGCAGGCTGCCGCTGCCGGAGCGGCCGAACAGCTGCCACCACAGCGCCCAGCTCAGGCTGACGTGCCCTTCGCCCGGCAGCAGTTCGTTCTTCAGCAGGGCGAACACCGGGTACGACGCGACGAGCACGCCGAAGGAGACGAAGAAGACGCCGAGGTTCCACTTCCGGGTCCGCTTGTCGGTGTGCCGCACCAGGAGCCAGACCAGCGCGGGGAGCAGGATGACGATGGTCTCCTTGCACAGCGTGGCCGACGCGAACCAGATCGAGCTCCACAGCGCCGCGCCGACGCTGCGCCGGGGCGACGCGGCCGCCGCCATCGCGGCCAGGATGAACATGGTCGCGAGGTTGTCCAGGAAGACCATGCGGTGGAAGAAGACCGCGAGCGGGCTGAGCGCGAACAGCGCGACCGCGACCGCGGCCCAGCCCCGGTTGAGCCGCAGCCGCCGGGCCAGGAGGAACAGCAGCGCGCAGCCGGCCAGCGCCGAGATGAGCATGACCTCCCGGCCGACCATGACCGCGCTGGGCGCCCGGTCGAAACCGTCGGTGAGCCCGGCGTAACCGGCGATGATGGCCCAGCCGAGGAACGGGTGGTCGTACCAGTACGTGTAGTGGGACAGGCCGCCGTGGTCGAGCATCGCCCACGCCTGGTTGACGTAGGTGCCCTCGTCGTCGTTGATCCGTCCCGGCCAGCCGTGCAGGTTCCAGCCGTTGACCAGCCCGGCGACGAGCAGCAGCGGGCCGAGGACGAGCAGGCTCCTGCGGTGGTGCCGCCATCGTGAGGGGCGCCGCTCGACGACGGCGGGAGCGCGGACCGGGCTGCGCTCGACCTCGAGGACCGCGGTCACGCGGCACCTTCCACGACCAGAGCGGGCCGGTGGTGGCCGCCGTGGGCGGTCTTGTGCCAGGTGGTGTTGCCGTCGATGTGCTGCCAGACCGCCCAGAACGCGGCGCCCATGAGCACCCACTGGTACAGGGGCGCGCCGACCAGCAGGAACGCGTAGTGCCGCCACAGCACCTTCTGCCGGTAGGCGTGCGCGAACTCCCGCAGCCCGACGACCTGCGTGGCGAGCGTGATCAGGATGGGCAGGAAGGGGGCGTACATCAGCATCGCCACGAACACCGGGACCTTGAGCCAGACGATCGTCGCGATGGACAGCGGGATCAGCAGGGCCGAGAACGCCTGCAGGAAGGGCGTGGCCAGGATGTACCCCGCGAGGATCCGCTGCCGCAGCGTCGGCAGCGTCGACCAGCGGCCCTCGAGCAGGATGCTCAGGAAACCCTGGTTCCAGCGGACCCGCTGCCAGAACAGCGATCCGGCCTTCCGGTCGGCGATCGTCTGCGGCACCTCCTCGCGCGTGGCAAGTTCCGGCTCGTAGGCGGCGACCACCCGCGCGTTGTACCGCGTGCAGAGCAGAACGCCGAGCGCGCAGTCCTCGGTGAGGTTGTCGGGCCAGCCGCCGGCCTTCTCCATCAGCTCGCGCCGGATGAACACGGTGTTGCCGCCCAGCGGCACGAAACCGGTGCGCACCTGGTAGAACATCCGGCTGGTGAACCAGAAGAAGTACTCCATGACGTTGTGCACCTTGAACCAGTCGCGCACCCGCCGGCCCAGTGTCATCAGCTGCACACCGCCCTGCACGACGTCGGCCCCGGTGTGGCCGAGCAGCGTGTTGACCCGGGTCAGCAGCTGCGGTGCGACGTCGTCCTCCGCGTCGATGACGCCGATGACCGTACCGGTGGCGGCGGCCAGGGCGGCGTTGAGCTGGCGCGGCTTGTTGGACTTCGGATAGGAGCGGATGACCGTCCTCACGCGGTGGTGCGGGTCGTCGTCGGCCTGCACCCGCCGCACCTCGGCGATCGTCGGGTCGTCGCCCTCGACGAGCGAGACCAGGATCTCGTAGTCGCCGTAGTCCTGCTCGAGGAGGTGCCGCAGCGTGGCGGCGATGACGAGGTCCTCGTGCAGCGCGGGCACGATGATGGAGAACTTCTCGTGGTGCTCGTCCTCCCCGGCGGCCGGCCAGCGCATCTGCTCGACCGCCTCCGGGGTCCGCCAGCCGTAGAGGCGCCAGCGCACCTCGAGGGCGCCGACGACGGTGTTGTACAGCGCGACGGCGGTGACGAGCAGGGCGAGGACCGCCGCGCCGGACAGCGGCGAGAGCACCAGCCCGGCGGTGACCGCCGCGACGAGCGTGAGCCCGGCCGCCCAGCGCGCCGCCGGGCCGGACAGCCAGGTCACCAGCCGCAGCCACGGCAGCTGCCGCAGGTACAGCATCCCCTGGCGCACATCGCCCTTGCTGGCCCCCGCCACCCGCCGGCCGAAGTCGAGCGGCAGCTCGGTGCGGCGCAGCCGCGGATACCGCGCCAGGATCTCCAGCAGGATCTTGAAGCCGCGGGAGCGCAGCCGCTCGGGGTCGACCTTGTCGAGGCGGACGCCGAAGAAGCCGGTCATCGGGTCGGTGACGCCGCGCAGGGCGAACGGGAACGCGATCCGGGCGAGGACCGTCGACCCGGTCGACACGACGCGCCGCAGGGGGCCGTCGAGGCCGCCGGTGTTGCCGCCCTCGCGGTAGCGGCTGGCCATCACCAGGTCGTGGCCGTCGAGCGCGGCGAGCATCGCCGGCACGAGCTCCGGCGGGTGCTGGAGGTCGGCGTCCATGACGAGCGCCTTCACCGCCCGTGCGCGCCGGTAGCCGTCGGCCACCGCGCCGGCCAGCCCGCCGACGCGCTGGGCGCCGCTGCGGTGGAAGACCCGCACGCGCAGGTCGTCGCGTTCGAGCCGCGCCGCGGCCAGGGCGATGGCGTCGACGGTACGGTCGTCGTCGCTGTCGTCGACGAACACCAGTTCGGCGTCGGTCAGGACCTGCGAAAGCCGTTCGATCAAGGGGCCTACGTTGTCCTCCTCGTGCCGGCACGGCACGACGATCGTGGCCAGTGGGGTGGTCACGGGGAATCTCCTTCGCTACAACCGGATGACCGAACAGCGCGCCAGTGCGCCGCCGCCGCTGTCGAAGTACTCGACCGTGAACGTGTGGGCGCCTTCGGTCAGGGCGGTTTCGAACGTGTACGTGGTCGGCGGATGGTCGGACCATCCGTCGATCACCACGGCTCCGTCGACGAGCACGCGGATGCCGTCGTCACTGGTGGCGGTGATGCGGTACGTGCCGCCGGCCAGGTGGTCGGTCCTGGTCCAGCGGGCGGAGAAGCCGTCGGCGGGCACGTCCTCGGCCGGGGCGCCGTCGCCCCAGTCGTGGTCGACCGCCGTCTCCTCGCGGGTCAGCAGGGGTTGCCCCGCGAGGCCGGTGCCGGCGTAGTAGGAGGCCGTCCACGGTACGGGCGGCGGCGGGTCGGCGGTCTTGTCGTAGGTGAGCCGGGCGATCGCGCCGGCCGCCCGCTCGTAGTACTCGACGGTGATCACGTGCGCGCCCTCGGCGAGGTTGCGCTGGATGACGAACGTCGTCGGGGGCTGGTCGCGCCACTCGTCCAGGACGAGCACGCCGTCGACGAAGAGGCGGGCGCCGTCGTCGGCGACGAGCCGGAACGTGTAGATCCCGGCGGCCAGGATGTCGGTGCGCGTCCAGCGGGCCGAGAAGCCGTCGGCGGGCAGGCCGGGGCCGGGCGGGCCGGCGCCCCAGTCGAAGTCGACGGCCGCGTCCTGCCGCGCGATCGCCGGCACGCCGGACAGCGTGGTGTTCGCGTAGTAGGCGCCGTCCCAGCCCGGCGGGGAGGTGACGTCGCCGACGCGCCGGTAGTCGGCGCGCAGCTGGTTGCCGGCGGCGTTCTCGTAGTACTCGACCCGGATCGCGTGCGGCCCCCCGGAGACCAGCTTGTCGGCGGTGAACGCCTCGTTCTGCTCGCGCCACTTGTCGACCACCGGCTGGTCGTCGACGAACACACGGACGCCGTCGTCGCTGGTGCCGCTGAAGCGGTAGAGGCCGGCGGGCAGCACGTCGGTGCGGGTGTACACCGCGACGAAGTGGTCGTCGCCGATGCCGCCGCCGGGGGAGCCGTCGAGCTGGATCGCGCTCTCCGGGCGGGTCAGGTCGGGCGCGCGGGCCGGGACGGCCGGGGCGCTGCCCGCGCCGGGCGTGTTCCAGTACCTCGCCGTCCAGGGCGGTGCCGATGGCAGGTCGCCGGCCCGGGACCAGGTCAGGCGGGCCAGCGCCGAGGCGTCGTTCTCGTAGTACTCCATGACGATCGTGTGCGCGCCGCCGCCGAGCACCAGCCGCGCCGTGTGGTCGGTCGCGCCCTGGTCGACCCAGCGGTCGATCACCTTCTGGCCGTCGACCCACAGCCGCACGCCGTCGTCCGTGGTGGTGGTGAAGTCGTAGTAGCCGGCGGTGAGCGTCACCGAGCGGGTGTACCGCGCGACGAAGTGGTCGGGGTCGATGCCGGCGCCGGGGGAGCCGGGGCCCCAGTCGTGGTCGACGGCCGCCTCGTCGCGGCTCAGCCGCGGCCGGGTGGCCGGGACCGTCGGCGCGGTGCCGGCGCCGGGCGTGTTCCAGTACTCGGCGAGGAACACGTCGCGCGGCTGGTCCGGCGTGGTCTCCCAGGACAGCTTGGCGCTCGCGTCGACGACGTTGTCGTAGAACTCCATCCGTACCTTGTGCTCGCCCGCCGCGAAGTCCACGACGTGGTCGTAGGCGGTGGGTCCCTGGTCGTGCCACTGGTCGATGACGAGCTGGTCGTCGAGGTAGAGCCGGGCGCCGTCGTCGGAGGCGATCGTGAACCGGTAGCGGCCGGCGGCGAAGTACTGCTGCTTCGTCCAGCGCGCCGAGAAGTGGTCCGCGTTCACGCCCGGCCCGGGCGGGTCGGTCGACCAGAGGAAGTCGACCTGCCGGTCCTGGCGCGTCAGGACCGGCGGTCCCCGCAGGTCCTGGTTGTTGAAGAACTCCGCGGTGAACGGCGGCGACGGCGCGTAGTGGGCCGTGAAGGTCGCGTCGGCTGCCGGGGTGGTGACGAAGTGCCGGATCGCGCCGCCGTCGGACCAGCCGGTGAAGTGGTACACGTTTCCGTTCGCGTCGACCGCGGTCGGCGGTGCGGCGATCTCGCGCTTGAACCCGACGACGCCCTGCACCGCGTCGGGTGTCCGGATCGGCACGCCGTCGAGGGTCAGCCCGAGCCCGGGCGGGGCCGTCGCGAACGTCAGCACCGACGTGTTCGGGTAGATGAACACCGACCTGCTGGCGGACAGGCCGTTGCGGTCGGTGACGGTCACCTTCACCTCGAACCAGGTGTCGGCCGACGCCTCGCCGGTGGTCGGGATCGTGAACGTGCCGACGCGGCCGGTGAGCGGCCCGACGAACGGGTGCAGGTGCGTGTTGTGGTGCAGGAACACCTCGGTCTTGAGGTCGCCGTCGCTGACGTCGAAGCCCGCCGCGTCGGTGCCGAAGGCGTTGTACGTGATGGTGTCGCCGGAGTTGTACCGGGACCCGTCGACGGGCGCCGCGATGGCGACCGTCGGCGGTGATCCCACCTGGATCACGATGGGCCTCGATGTGACGGTGTTCTGCCCGTCGGACACCGTCAGCGTCACCGGGTACACACCCACCGTGCTGTAGGTCTTGGTGGGGTTGGCGGCGGCACTGGTGCTGCCGTCGCCGAGATCCCAGTGGTAGCTCAGGTCGTCACCGTCCGGGTCGCTCGTGCCGGCGCTGGAGAAGTGGACCGTGAGCGGCTCCTCACCGCCGGTCGAGTCCGACGACGCGCGCACGATCGGCGCGTTCCCGGCGAGGCTGTACGACACGCGGTAGAGCTGGCCGGGAAAGTACGTGATGTAGTACAGCGAGCCGTCCGGGGCGACCTTGAGGTCCACGACGCTGCCGGCGTCGACGTCGAAGTCCTTCACCTGCGTGATCTGGCCGGCGTCGTCGAGCAGCGCCTGCTTGATGAACCCGCGGGAGTAGTCGCCGAAGAACAGGCTGCCGCGGTACTCGGGCGGGAACTGGGTTCCGCGGTAGACCGGCCCGGCGGTCACCGCCCCGCTGCCGCCGTCGTGGTTGTAGGCGGTCAGCGGCTCGACGTAGCCGGCGCACGCCGCCGTGCAGCGGCCCTCGTGGACCGGCCAGCCGTAGTTGCCGCCCTTGACGACGAGGTTGAGCTCCTCCCAGGTGAAGTCGCCGACGTCGCCGCCGTAGAGCCGGCCGGTCGCGCTGTCGAACTGGAACCGCCAGGGATTGCGGAACCCGTACGCCCAGATCGCCCCGAGTTTCCCGGGCTGCCCGGCGAAGGGGTTGTCCGGCGGAATGGTGCCGTCCGGGTTGATCCGCAGGATTTTCCCGTGCGGATTGGACAGGTCCTGCGCGTTCGGCGGGTAGCCGTTGTCGCCGACGGCGAAGTACAGCTTCCCGTCCGGGCCGAAGCGGATGCTGCCGCCGACGTGCAGCAGTTGTGAGGGTGATTGTGTCTGGAAAATGGTGTACGGGCCGTCGGTGCCGACGTCACCCGAGGCGTCGAAACGCACCAGGTGATTGAGCAGGTCGTGCCCGGTGTAATAGAAGTAGACGTAATGGTTGGCGACGCCGAATCCCGGGTCGAAGGCGATGCCGATCAGGCCGCGGTCGCCCGACGCCTCCGAGGGCAGGTCGGCGAAGGGCTGCGTGAGCAGGTGCCCGTCCTTGAAGATCTTGATCTTTCCGGTGCGCTCCAGGATGAAAATGCGCCCGTCGGGCGCGATTTCGAATCCGCTGGGGCCGTCCAGCCCGGCGCCGACGACGAGTTGCGTGGCGAATCCGGGCGGGGTCGCCGCACGCACCGGCGGCATCGGCCCGATGAGCGACGCCACCAGTGTCAGTAATGCGACAAACGGCAGGTACCTGCGCACGAACTGCATCCTGGGGCGCCCGTGTAAGGCCGCAATAGCGATTCCGGGAATGCGCGGTGACGACCTTGGGTCGGCATTGTTTCGCCGCCCGACCGAAGCTACGGAAATATCGGAAGGGCGGTAAAACGGACAGCGCCGGATGCGAGCGAGAATGCACCGTCGTGCGGCCGGATGGTTCATCCGGAAACACGCCCGAGGTCAGACCGTCACCGGCAGCGACTCGAACCCGCGCAGGACCCGCGTGGTGCGCCGGTGCGGCGTCCCGTCGACGGTCAGGCCGGGGTAGCGCTCGAACAGCATCCGCAGGCCGATCTCGCCCTCCAGCCGGGCCAGTGCCGCGCCGAGGCAGTAGTGCACACCTGCGGAGAACGACAGGTGGTCGCGGGCGTTGCCGCGGGTGACGTCGAACCGGTCCGGGTCGTCGAAGGCGGCCGGGTCGCGGTTGGCGCCGCCGATCATCGGCACGACGACGTGCCCGGGCCGGAAGTGGACCCCGGCGATCTCGACCGGGCGGCGGCAGACCCGGGCCGTGCTCTGCACCGGTGCGTCGTACCGCAGCATCTCCTCGACGGCGTTGGGCCACCGGTGCGGTTCGGCCTCCAGGACCTCACGCTGCCCGGGATGGCGCATCAGCAGTGCCGCCCCGGTGCCGAGCAGGTTGACGGTGGTCTCGAACCCCGCGGCCAGCAACAGCCCCGCGGTCGCCAGCAGCTCGTCGTCGGTCAGTTGCTCGCCCTCGAGGTGGACCAGCCGGCTGAGCAGGTCGTCGCCGGGCTGCCGGCGCAGTCGCTCGAAGTGGCCGCGCAGCCAGGCGTTGACGTGCCTGATGTTGATCTCCGTCTGCCGGTACTGCCGGAAGGTCAGCCCGATGTCCAGCGTCGGCGCGGCGGCGGCGCCCCAGGCGAGGAACTGGCGGCGCATCCGCGTCGGCACGCCGAGGATCTCCGCGATGATCGTCACCGGCAGGAGCGACGCGTAGCCGGCGACCAGGTCGGCGGGCCTGTCCGCGAGCAGCTCGTCGCAGGTCTCCTCGATCTTCGGCCGGAGTCCTTCGATGGCCCGCGCGGTGAAGACCTTCGCGACGAGGCGGCGGTAGCGGGTATGGTCGGGCGGGTTGACGACGAGCATCGACGGCGGGTCGACCGGCCCGATCGGTGAGTTGCGCCAGGCGAGCCGCCACACCGGTCCGAGCGGCCCGGACAGCCCCTGCTCGGCGGCCCCCACGCCGAACGCGTCGCTGCGCAGGACCGCGGAGACGGCGTCGTGGTGGGCGGTGGCCCACATCAGTTGCCCGCGCACCAGTCGCCCGGCTTTGCGAACGGAGTCGTAGAACGGGTAGGGATCGGCGCGGACGGCGGGGTCGACGAAGAAGCCGGCCAGCTGGTCGCCGCTGCGGGCCGCTCTGGCGATGCCTGCTCGCATGAGTCCGTGCCTGGTCGCCCACCGCAGCGCCATCCCCGTCATGCTTCCTTGGTACTATGAGGTACCAGCGACGTCAACGCCCGTGCCGAGCGGCCTGGAGTGCATTCGATGCTCCGCCGTGTCGGGTGGCGCCGGTGCCGGCTCGGGAAGTGCGGTGTGGGTCGCGTCGGCGGAGGCCGGGAGCGGCCGCGCATCGACCTTGGAACGGTGGGTGTCGGTGGTGCTTGTTCCTCGGCACTCGCCTCCACGCCGAACGAGGCCTGTTCACGTGATCCACGGCGGCCGGCCCAACGGGATGCGGCCGTGGTGCTCGTGCTGTATCAGATGTCGGGAAATGATAGACACTGATAAGATCCAGCGGGGTCCATTTTTCATGATCCCGTAGACTTTGTGCTGCGTGAGTGACCACAAGTCTTCGGGATCATGGAAACGGGCACGCATCGAGAGCTGTGGATGCACCGAGATGTCCGAAATGTCACCCTGGATCGAGCTGGTGCGCGCAGTGCGGTGGTAGCCGCAGCGCCGCCCACACCGGCTTCATCGGCGCTGGTGGAGGTTGCCCGCTCTGATGGGGCCGTCCAGGCTGGCGGCGGGTCCGGGTCGCGGACGTGGCCTCAGACTGCCTCGCGCCACCGGGGCCGGCGTGCCCGCGCGCCGGGTCGGGCATGCCCTGCCGGTCGGCTGCGCTGGCGCATCCCGCGACCGCGTTCCCCGGCCTGGTCCGCCCGGCCTGGTCCGCCCGGCCTGGTCCGCCCGGCCTGGTCCGCCCGGCCTGGTCCGCCCGGCCTGGTCCGCCCGGCCTGGTCCGCCCGGCCTGGTCCGCCCGGCCTGGTCCGCCCGGCCCGGGTCGAGCCTCCGGCTGCAGGTGTCAGGAGCTGCGCAGTGTCAGTTCGGTGATCTCGCTCGGGGCGAAGACGCGGAACGGGGGGCCCCAGAAGCCGGTGCCTCGGCTGGTGAACAGTTGGGTGCGGGAGCCGTGGCGGGTCAAGCCTTGCACCACCGGCTGGTCGAGGCGGACCAGGTAGTGGAAGGGCCAGATCTGGCCGCCGTGCGTGTGGCCGGACAGCTGCAGGTCGATGCCGTGCGCCACGGCGGCGTCGATCTGCTTCGGCTGGTGGGCCAGCAGCAGCACCGGGAGGGCGGGATCGGCGCCGGCCAGGGCCGTCGCGTGGTCCGCGCGGTGGCCCTCCAAGCCTGCCCCGGCCGCCGTGCGGTCGTCGACGCCCGCCACGACGAGCTCCGACCCGCCGCGCGAGACGATCAGGTGGCGGTTGTGCAGCGGCTCCCAGCCCAGGCCGCGCATGTGGTCGAGCCAGCCCTGGGCCTCGCCGAAGTATTCGTGATTGCCGGTCACGTAGACCCGCGCCATGCGGGCGCGGACGTCGCCGAGCGGGGCGGCCTGCTCGGTGCGCTGCGCCACGGTACCGTCCGCGATGTCGCCGGTGTGCGCCACGATGTCGGCGTCGAGGGAGTTCACCACCTCGGTCACGCCGCGGGACCAGCGGGCGCGGTTGATCGGGCCGTAGTGGGTGTCGGTGAGCAGGACCACCCGCAGGCCGTCGAGGCCGGCGCCGAGCCGCGGGACGGTGACCGTGACCCGGCGGACACGCGGGATCCGCATGGCTTCGACGTAGCCCCAGACGCCGATGCCGGCGGCGACGACCGCGGTGAACGCCGCGGTGATCCGGGAGCGCAGCGGGTCGTCGACTCCACCGGCCAGCATCGCGAGGCGGAGCAGGTCGCCGGCGAGCGCCCAGACGAACAGGATCCACACCGCGCCGAGGAGCGTGTCGGCGACGCGGGCCGCCCAGTCGACGCGGCGGCCGTGGCCGAGCACCATGAGCACCGGGAACGAGACCGCCGCGGCGGCGAAGAGGACGGTGCCGATCGCCGCCACCGGGGTGGGCCACTGGTTGCCGGACATCACCAGCGACCACCACGGCACGCCGAACAGCAGCGCCAGCACCGCGGTGAGGGTGAGCCCGAAGGTCAGCGGGCGGATCAGGGATCTGCGCCGCGGTGCGGGGACAGCCGCTTCAGTCGTCGCCATCCACGAAGCATGGCACGCAGTGCCACCCGGCGACCACGAGGATGCTGAGAGACCGCTCAGCTGAACTTGCGCGCGGAGCTGTCCCGGTTCTGCGCCCCGGGCGAGTCGCCGAGCGTCCGGCGCAGCAGCTCGTGCTCGGCCCGCCGCTGCTCGGTCACGTCGCGCAGGGTCACCACCATGCCGCGGACCAGGCGGTCGTCGCGCAGGTCGCGGAAGACGACCTCGACGAGCACGCGCGTGCCGTCGGGGCGGCGCAGGCTCCACCGGTCGCGGGTGCCGTCGTGGTCCTCGGCGCGGGCCCGCGCGAGGGTGCGCATGACCTGCTCGCGGTCGTCGGGCCGGACGATCTCACGCAGCGTGGCGAACGGCGTCGGCCAGATGCCCAGGACGTCGGTGACGGACGGGCTGGTGTACCTGATGCGCTGGTCGTCGTCGAGCACCAGCACGACGTCGTTGGAGTGCGAGGTGACCGCGCGCAGGTACGCGTCGCTGTCGCGCCGGCTCGCGACCTCGGTCAGGCTGATGCGGGCCAGCGCCAGCGCGGCCTGCCCGGCGAGCACGGCGACCGCGTCGAGCGCGGTGAGCAGGTCGCGGCGGTCGCCGCCGATGTAGAGCACCCCGGCGTCGAGGGGGCACACCATCACGTGGTCGAACGCGGCGAGCCGCTTGCTCCACAGCGGCGGGATGTCGCCGACCGGCACGATCCGGGCCGCGGACAGCTCGTCGAGCGGCAGCAGGTCGGTGAGGCTGAAGTCGACGACGATGTCGTGGGTGGCGGCGCCGGGCAGGAGGGTGCGCACGGCGGAGCGGACGGCTTCGGCCACCGCGCCGGCGTCGGTCGCGCCGACGAGGACGGTGCCGGCCTCGCGCAGCGCCCGTTCGCGGCGCAGGGCGCTGGCGTGCTTGCCGACGGCGTCGCTGAGCCGGACGACGAGCAGCGCGAGCGTGATGCCGAACGCGACGGCGATCACCGGGCCGTCGTGCACCCCGCCGGTGAGGGCCTGGGCCAGCAGCACCAGCGGTGCGAACGCCACCGAGACCAGCAGGACCACCAGGCCGAGGCCGTGGACCGGCTCGCGACCGCGCCGCAGCGGACCTTTCGCCGGCGCGGTGAGCTGCGCCATCGACGGGTGGAGGGCGGCCGCGCCCCAGGCCGTGTAGAGCACCACGTACGCCACGTCGGCCGGGCCGCCCGGCTGGAGGCCGCCGTGCGCCTGCGCCACGCCGTAGGCGACGTTGCCGACGAGCAGGCCGAGCGCTCCGACGGCGAGCAGGATCGCGGACGGGTTGCGCCGGCCTGCGGTGACGAGCCGGACCGTGACGATCAGGAGGACGACGTCGCCGAGCGCGTACGCGGCCTGCAGCGACCAGTCGACGGCGCTCATGCCGCCCACGGCCAGCCGCGGGCCGCCGATGAACACCCAGGCGGCGAGCAGGGCCGCGCAGCCGAGCGCGAGCAGGTCGACGAGGCGGGAGCGGTCGTCGAGGGTGGCGCCGGCGCGGGTCAGGCCGATCAGCGCGGTCGCCACGACCGGGAACATCAGCAGGTAGCAGAGGGTGGCCAGCGCCGGTGGCTCGGGCGCGGCCTGCGTGACGAGGCCGTAGACGAAGTCGCCGGCCATCATCGCCACGAGCGCGGCGGCCAGGGCCCGCCAGGCGGCCGGCCGCTCGGGGCGGACCGTGCTGATGCCCGCGACGACGGCCGCTGCCGAGCTCAGGCCGATGCCGGCCCAGGCCACGGAGTCGAACTGCGGAGCCGCGAACAGCACCGTGCCGAACGCCGCCATGAGCACGGCGTATCCGAACGCGAACCGGTGCAGCCTGCCCAGTCTGCTCATCGACGTCCTTCGGATGTGTGTTGTTTTCCTCACCACGGTCAGCCGAGCTCACGCAGGTCCGCGAGCAGGAGCGGGGTCACCCATTCGCGGCGCTCCCGCTCGACCTCGCCGGTCATGGCCCGGCTCGGCATCTCCGCCAGGAGCAAGAGGTAGAACTGGATGCGGTACAGCATGAGCCTGCGCTGTTGCGCGCCGGTGAACGCGGGCGGGTTGGCGCCGTAATAGCCGCGCAGCACCGGATGTCCCGGCGTCTCCTCCATGCGCTGCCCGATGGCGGTGCAGACGAAGTCGTAGAGGGGGTCGCCCCAGAAGTACCGCTCGCCGTCGACGAGCCCGGTGAACGCGCCGTCCCGGCACAGCACGTTGCCGTCCCACAGGTCGAAGTGGATCAGTGACGGGGTCCGCACCTCGTCGAGCGCGTCGCCGTGCCGGTCGATCGCGCCGAGCAGCTCCGCGTCGCCGGCGGGCAGGGTGACACCCCAGTCGCGGGCGTCGGCGAGCAGGTCGGCGGTCATGCCGGTGAACGCCTCGCGCCAGCCGTCCGCGCCGGTGCGGCCCGGCCCGTCGTAGCCGAACCGGGTGCCCGTCACGGTGTGCAGCGTGCGCAGCGCCCGGCCGAGCTGCTCGCGGACGCCGTCGGCGGTGCCGTCCGCCTGTTCGGCGAGCGGCCGGCCGGGCAGGAGGCCGACGACGACCAGGTCGTCGTCGGCGTACAGGACGGGCGGCACCGGCACCTCGGGAGCGTGCGCGGCCACGAGCCGGTAGTAGCGCGCCTCGGCGGGGATCATGCCCTGTTCGTACCGCAACAGCGGGCAGTCCGCCGGTGGACCGATCTTGACGACGACGTCGGTGCCGTCCTCGAGGGTGGCCCGCCACACGGCGGCGAAGGTGCCCCCGGAGAGGGGTCCACAGTGGACTGCGCTGCGGCCGGAACGGTCCCGGAGCAGGGCTGTGACGTCACCGGCGGTGAGCCGGCGCTGAGTAGGACTGATGGCGGCGGGCACCCGCACACCCTACGACGTCAGGAGCGGTCCCCGGGGAACGGTGATGACACATTGGAGATCGTCTCCGCGATTGTTAAATCTCATATTGATCACCGTTAGTGCTAAGGAAAGGGTAGTCGAAGCGACCGTGCAGGTCATAGCGTGCTCGAAAGCGCCTGACTCAATGGGGAGGCCAAGTGAGGAAAAGGCTCGCGAGTATCGCCGTGGCCGGCCTGATCGCCGGCTCCGCGGCGGTGCTGGCACCGGCACCGGCGTCGGCGGCACCCGCCACGCCGTCGAAGGATCTCGCGGCGGGCATCAAGCGACAGCTCGCCGCCGGGGTGCAGGTGGTGCCGAAACAGACGGCGGCGGCGAAGGCGGCCGCGCCGCGCACCGCGAATCCCTACACCGCGCTGCTGCCGGACAGCAGCAGGGTCGACAAGTACTACTGGTCGGAACAGGCCAGGATCAGGTCCGCCACCCGAGCGCAGCAGAAGAAGGCCCAGAACACCCGCGCGGCGGCACCGTCGCCGCTGCTGCACGACGAGGCCGAGCCGCGGGGCTTCTTCGGCTCCAACGACACCCACGCCACCGCCGAGCTGATCAAGGGCTTCGGCACCGGCAAGACCGTCAACAACCGGGCCCGCGTGCTCGGCCAGCTCTCGCCGGAGGCGGTCAGCTCCTCGTCCGTCAGCCCGGCCACCGAGGACGACGGCGCGATCCCGATCGCCGCCGACTTCGGCGTCGGCGCGGGCCGCAAGGCGATCACGACCACCGGCACGGTCGGCGACGGCCCGCACGGCAGCGCCGGCGACGACACGGGCGACTTCGACTTCGTCAAGATCACCGCGTCGGCCGGGCAGCAGCTCGTCGCCGCCGTCGACACGCCGACCGGCTCGCTGGACCCGGTCGTCGGCCTCTACGACGCGGCCGGCGAGCTGGTGGCCACCGACGACGACGGCGGCCCGGGCCTCGACAGCCTGCTCGACTTCAGCGTCACCACGAGCGGCACCTACTACCTGATCGTCTCCGGGTTCGGCGTCGGCACGGTGTTCCCGGCCGACCCGTTCGACTCCGGCAGCGGCCTGGGCTCCGGCAGCGAGGGGCCGTACAACCTCGGCGTCCGGCTCGCCTTCCCCGACCGTGACTTCTTCGCGGTCGACCTCGCCGCCGGCGACGTCCTCGGCGGCTCGGTGACCGGCGTCGGCACCCGGCTGACCGTCCGCGACCCGTCGGGCCGGATCGTGTTCGGCTCCGAGCAGGACGCGAGCTTCATCTACGCGCCCAGCTCGCCGCTGCCCGGCGGCGGCAACGCGGTCGTCTCGCAGGTCGCGGCGACGGCGGGGCGGTACTCGGTGGAGGTCGGCGGCACCGCCGGCAACTACGACATCACGCTCGAGGCGTACCGGCCCGGTCCGGAGGCGCAGGAGCAGGGCACGGTCCAGACGCTGTTCCTCGACTTCGACGGTGCCCGGATCAACACCGCGATCTTCGGCGGCCCGGGCGTGCGGCAGCTGTCGCCCCTCGCCGGGTTCCTCGGCCGATGGGGCCTGACCGCCGCCGACGAGGGCAAGGTGATCGACGCGGTGATCGCCGCGGTCAAGGAGAACACGATCACCGACATGAAGGCCCGCGGCACCGACCCGCGCTTCGGGCTGAAGATCCTCAACAGCCGCGACAACCCCGACGCCTTCGGCCAGCCGAACGTGCACCGGATCGTCGTCGGCGGCACGATCGACGAGTCGGGCATCGACACGATCGGCATCGCGCAGTTCATCGACCCGGGCAACTACGCCGCCGAGGACAGCGCGATCGTGCTGCTCGACATCCTCAGCGACCCGAGCGGACCGGCGTCGCTCAACACGTACATCACCCCGGCCAGCAACAAGATCAAGTTTGTCGGCCGGGCGCTCGGCAACGTGATCACCCACGAGGCCGGGCACCTGTACGGCAACTTCCACACCGACCCGCTCAACTCGACGCCCAACCTGATGGACGCCGGTGGCGCGTTCCCCGGCCTCTTCGGGGTGGGCCCGGACAACGTCGGCGGCACCGCCGACGACGTCGACTACGACTTCGGGCACGACGAGTTCTACCCGGCCGAGGGTCTCACCGGCACCGAGGACACGCTCAACACGGCGGCCTGGGGCCTGGTGAAGGGCAAGGCGAAGTAACCAGGCTCACGAGGTACCACCGGAATCGCCACGTCCACGGCGGGGTTGTCCCCACCGTGGACGTGGTCGTGATCGGCGCCGGGCAGGCCGGGCTGTCGGCCGCCTACGCGCTGCGCCGCCGGGGCCTGCCGTTTGTGGTGCTCGACGCCGAGACGGCGCCCGGCGGGGCGTGGCAGCACCGGTCGCCGTCGCTCGGCGTCGGTGAGCTGCACGGCATCTTCGACCTGCCCGGCATGCACTTCGAGCCGCCGGCGACCGGCCCCGCGTCGAGCGCCGTCGCCGACTACTTCGCGCGGTACGAGCGGGAGTCCGGCCTGCCGGTCGTGCGCCCGGTCCGGGTCCGCGCCGTGCGCCGCGCCGCCGGCGGGCTCCTGGTCGAGGCCGACGAGGGGCGCTGGGCGGCCCGTGCGGTGGTCAACGCGACCGGCACCTGGCGCCGCCCCTACTGGCCGTCCTATCCCGGCGCCGCCGGCTTCCGGGGCCGGCAGCTGCACTACGCGGACTACCGCGGCCCGGCGGAGTTCGCCGGGCAGCGGGTGCTCGTGGTCGGCGGCGGGCATTCGGCCGTGCACGTGCTGTCCGAGCTGCCCGGCACCGCCGCGGCGGTCCGCTGGGTCACCCGCCGCGAGCCGGTCTTCCACGAGGGCGAGTTCACCGAGGACCACGGCCGCGCGGTCGTCGCGAAGGTGGCGGAGCGTGTCGCCGCCGGCCTGCCGCCGCGCAGCGTGGTGAGCGTGACCGGGCTCGGCTACACCGCGGTCGTACGGGCCGCCGTCGACAAGGGCGTCCTGCACCGCCTGCCGATGTTCGACCGGATCGTCGCCGGCGGGGTGCTGTGGGGCGACCGGTTCGAGCCGTTCGACGCGATCGTCTGGGCCACCGGCTTCCGGGCGGCACTCGGCCACCTGGCGCCGCTGCACCTGCGCGAGCCCGGCGGCGGGATCCGGATGGCCGGCACCCGTGCGGTCCGCGAGCCCCGCCTGCACCTGGTCGGCTACGGTCCGTCGGCGAGCACGGTCGGCGCCAACCGGGCCGGCCGCGCCGCGGCACGCGAGATCGCCCAACTGCTGGAGACCGAGGGTTTGCGCAGCTCGGCGTGAAGGCTCGCGCCCCGGCCCGCCCGGGTCAGGACGGAGCCGCGACCCCGCTGGCGCCCGCGCCGCGCTCAGATGCTGATGTTGCCCGCGCCCTTGAGGGAACGGCTGATCTTCTTCTTGTCGAGCATCGCGTAGCAGCGGGCCGTACGGTTGCCGGCCTTCCACTCCTGCTGGCCGGCGGTCATCCAGTATCCGAAGTAGAGGCTGCGCTGCTTGCCGAAGTGGCTCGGGGTCATCCCCGTGTAGTTGAGCAGCGCCTGCTCGCACCTGTCGGCGAAGGCCGACTCGTAGGACTTGTCGTCGGCCGGGTAGGTCTGGGCCTTCGACTCCACGGCCCCGACGAACTCGACGTCGTGCGGTGCGGTGCAGGCCGTCGGCGTGATGTCGTCCCAGGTGTCGGCGTTCACGCCCACCTGCGTGCCGCAGCCGAGGAGCAGCTCACCGCCGGCCTTCAGGCTGTCCTTCAACGTGGTCTTGCGCGGCTCGAGGTAGCCGGCCTCGGTGCGCAGCGCGCCGACGTCGCAGCGGAAGAAGCGGGCGCCGCCGGCCCACTGGGCCTTCGTCGGCGGGACGATCAGCAGGTGGGTGCGGCCGGCCTGCCACGCGGCGCCGAGGTACGACTTCGCGGCGTCGTCGCACTCGGTGTAGGCGGCCGTCATCTCCTCCAGCGCGGGTGGTGTGCTGCCGTCGGCGAGGTTGCCGGTGAAGTGTCCGACGTGGACGGTCTCGAAGGCGTGCTGGAAGTCGCACGGCATCTGCACGACCCGGCTCGGGCTGGCGAGCACCGCGTCGAGCTGCGCAAGGTCGGTCGTCCAGCAGTCGCCGCCGACCGGCTCGGGCACCTTGGCCTCGCCGAGCATGACCCAGTCGTCGACCAGGTCCCGGTCGGCCCCGTCGGGCGCGGCGCACGCGCCCGTGACCAGGACGGCGGCCAGCGCGGCCGTCACCAACGCGAACCGTTTCACCACGCGTGCCTCCCCGCGAAACGTGCGAGGGCAGCATGCCAACGCCGGATCGGCCGGGCAATCAACCGAACAGTCGACCTTGATCGCTGCGGGCGGAAATTGTCGTACCCCGTGGATACAGTGCCTCAGAACTGGAAGCGGGAGGACCTCATGCCCTTCGCCGACGAACTGCTCGGCGACCGCGTCGCCGCGGAGTTGGTCGCCGCCGTCGCCGCCGTGGTGGACGACCCGGCGTTGCCGGCCCTGCGGGTGGCGGCCGCGGACCTCGCCGGGCGGCCCCTGCGGGAGCGCAGCGACCTGCTCCGCGACGCGTTGCTGCACGACCTTCCCACCGGGTATGCCGCGTTCGCCGCCACGGTCCGGGCCGCGCTGCACGGCGGGCTGCCGTTCGGCGGCTGGCTGATCTGGCCGGTCAGCACCGCGGTCGCGGCGCGGGCCGTCGAGGACGGGGGAACAGCCGCGTTCGACGACGCCATGGCCCTGCTCGCCGAGCTCACCCCGCGGCTGACGTCCGAGTTCGCCGTCCGGGTGCTGCTGGACCGGGACCTGGACCGGGCACTCGCGATCGTCGGCACGTGGACCGCGTCGCCCGACGAGCACGTGCGCCGGCTCGCGTCCGAGGGCACCCGGCCGTTCCTGCCCTGGGCCAGACGTGTGCCGGGCATCCTGGCCGACCCGCGCGCGACGATTCCGGTGCTCGACGCGCTGTACGGTGACGAGAGTGAATACGTGCGCCGCTCGGTCGCCAACCACCTCAACGACCTGAGCCGTCACCATCCCGAGCTGGTCGTGGAGACCGCGACCCGCTGGCTCGCCGCACCCGGCCCGGACACCGCGCGGCTGGTGCGCCACGCCCTGCGCACGCTGGTGAAGCAGGGCGACACCGGTGCGCTGGCGCTGCTCGGGTTCGGCACGGCGACCGCGCTCGAGGTCAGCGCCCTGGTCCTGGCGGCGTCGGACATCCCGTTCGGCGGGACGGTGCGTTTCTCCGCGACGATCACCAACACCGCGGCGGTGCCGGCACGGATCGCCGTCGACTACGTCGTGCACCATCGCAAGGCCGACGGCAGCCTGCGCGGCAAGACGTTCAAGCTGACCACGGCCACGCTCGCCCCCGGCGAGTCCCGCGTCGTGTCCCGGGACCATTCGTTCCGCGAGGTCACGACGCGCCGCTACCACCCGGGCGGCCACGCCATCGAGCTGCAGCTCAACGGCGTCCGCACCGGCCGCACCGAGTTCACCCTCCTGCCGGGCAGCGACCCTCGGACGAGACGGTCCTGAGCCCGTTGCATTTGGCTGCCCCACATGATCGAGGTAGCCTCGTGACCATGTACACAGGCATCGCGTCGATGAGGCTCCGCATCCGCCGCTGACGGCGGCGCACCGAGCGATCCTCATCTCCTGCCCCGCCGTCCCGGTATCCTGCCGGGCGGCTTTTTGTGGCTGCCCGGCTCCATCCCGAGCTGCGGAGCACTCCTGTGTCCATCACTCCCACGAGTTCATCGAACCTGCCCCGGACCGACCTTCAGGTCCGCCGCGATCCGGCCGGCACGGCCGGATCGGCGTCGGTGGACAGCCCGATCCCCGCAGGTGAACACGCGCACCTGCGCGCCGAGGACGTCAGCGTCGTGCTGGGCGCCCGGCAGGTCCTCGACCGCGTGTCGGTCACTGTCTCCTCGCGGTCCCGGCTGGCGATCGTCGGGGAGAACGGCCGCGGCAAGACGACCCTGCTGCACGTCCTGGCCGGTCTTGTGGCCCCCGACAGCGGCTCGGTGCACCGGGCGGGCACCGTCGGGCTGGCCGAGCAGGCCCTGCCTGCCGGCGCGGGCCTGACGGTGGGTGCGCTCACCACCGAGGCCCTACGCGCGGCGCACACGGCCCTGACCGCCCTGGACGAGGCATCCAGCGACCTCGCCGAGGGGGTGGACGGCGCCGAGGATCGCTATGCCGCTGCGCTGGACGCGGTCACCCGCCTGGACGCCTGGGACGCCGAGCGCCGCGTCGACGTCGCCCTGGAAGCGCTGAGCGCCTGCACCGATCGCGCGCGTGAGCTGAGCACCCTGTCGGTCGGGCAGCGCCACAGGGTGCGTCTGGCCTGCCTGCTGGGCGCTCAGTACGACCTGCTGTTGCTGGACGAGCCCACCAACCACCTGGACGCCGACGGCTTGGCGTTCCTCGCCGAGCGCCTGCGCGCCCACCGAGGCGGCCTCGCCCTGGTCAGCCATGACCGCGCCCTGCTGCGCGCCGTCGCCGGAGAGTTCCTGGACCTGGACCCCGGCGAGAACGGCACGGCGCGCCTGTACGCCGGCGGCTACGACGGCTGGCAGGAAGGGCGCCGGCGCGAGCGTGAACGGTGGGAACAGGATTTTGCGGCCCAGCAGGCCGAGCACCGCCGGCTCACGACGGCCGTGGATCAGGCTCGCGACCGGCTGAGCACCGGCTGGCGTCCCGCGAAGGGCACCGGCAAGCACCAGCGCCAGTCCCGAGCTCCCGGCGTGGTCCAGGCACTCAACCGTGAGCGGGAAGCGCTGGAGGCGCACCGGATCACCGTGCCCGAGCCGCCGCTGGCGCTGCGCTGGCCCGAGCTGGCCACCCGCAAGGGCGCCGCGCTGGTGCGCGTCCACGACGTGCGGGTCGCCGGGCGCCTGGTGCATCCGGTCACGGTGAGCCTCGACGGCGGGGACCGTCTGCTGATCACCGGCGGGAACGGTGCGGGCAAGTCCACCCTGCTGTCCGTCCTGGCCGGTCGGCTGCGGCCCACCAGCGGGACGGCCCACCACCTGCCGGCCGCCCGTATCGCCCTGGTGGCCCAGGAACTGCCCGACTGGCCGGCCGGCGCCACCGCACGGCAGGTGTACGAGCAGCACGCCGGCCGCCTGATCGCCGACGGCCGGGTCCGCGAGGGCGACCTCGTGCCGCTGAACTCGACAGGACTGCTGGACCGGGAGGCATCCCGCACCCCTGTGCGGCGCATGTCCCAAGGGCAGCAGCGCCGCCTGGACCTCGCGGTGCAGTTGGCCGCCCGGCCCGATCTGCTCATCCTCGACGAGCCGACGAACCACCTGTCGGCCGCGCTGGTCGACGAGCTGACCGCGGCGCTGCTGACCACGCCCGCCACCGTCGTCGTCGCCACGCACGATCGCCAGCTGCTCAGCGACCTGGCCGGTTGGCCTCGCCTGCACCTGACACGAGCAGCGGAGGAGGTCAACCGCGGCGGGCAAGCGGTCGACTGACGTTTCGGTGGGGACGCAGGCGCTGCGGTTGCACGCATCGTCGCGTCCCCGCCGCCGGCAGCCGGGCCGGGGCCGGCGTCAGACGCCGGTCTCGGCGGGGAGCCGGCCCGACCGGACGGCCGCCACCAGCGCGGCGTGGTCGGCCTCCGTCCGGTCGGCGTAGGCCGTGGCGAAGGCGGCGAACGCGTCGTCGAACTCATCCTCACCGACACCGCAGTAACCCTCGAGCACCCGCGGGTCGATCGACTGGGCGTGGGCCCGCGCCAGGACGACGCCGACCACCCGGGCGTAGTCGTCCAGCTGGCCGGCGCGCAGCGTCGTCGGGTCGATCGAGCCCTTCATGTCCCGGAACTGCCGCACGAGGTACGGCCGGCCGTCGATCGTCGTCCAGCCGAGCAGGATGTCGCTCACCGTCTGCATCCACCGTTGCCCGCGGACCAGGCGCTCGCCGGGGTGCAGGTCCGGCACCGCCGGGAGATACGGCGCCAGCGCCGACGGGCGGGCCTGCTTGACCTGGAGGACCAGCGCCTCGTCGCCGTTGCCGTGCAGCAGCACGACGTAACTGCGGTAGCCGACGCTGCCCAACCCTACGATCCGGTGCGCCACGTCGACCACCGCGTAGCGGCCGAACAGGGCGCGGATCTCCTCGTCGAGCGTCTGCGCGTACGACTCCAGGCTCTCGATCACCGGGAACGCCGCGGCGGAGTCGAGCGGGACCAGGATCGGCGGGTCGGGCGTGAACCGCCACGCGTCGTGGTCGAGGCGCTGGGTGAACTTCTCGGCGACGCGGCGGCTGGTGTTCTTCCTCGCCTTCTTGCGCACCCGGTCGAAGGTGTCGACGAGGTCGGCGATGCCGAAGTGCTCCAGCGTCGAGTGGTCGGTCGTCAGGTAGTACGCGTCGAGCAGCGACATCCCGGCGAGCTCGGCGACGGCGGTCCGGTACGCCGTGGCGCAGTCCCGGGCGGCGGTGCGGCACTCGTCGTCGGGCAGGCCGGCCTCCCGGCCGGCGCTGACGAGGCTCGCCGTGAGGCGCTTGAGGTCCCAGTCCCACGGGCCGACGGCGGTCTCGTCGAAGTCGTTGACGTCCATGACGAGCCGCCGCTCGGGGGAGGCGTAGAGGCCGAAGTTGGCGGCGTGGGCGTCGCCGCAGATGTGCCCGTGCAGGCCGGTGTCCGGGCCGTGCGCGAGGTCGGCCGCCATGACCGCCGCCGAGCCGCGCAGGAACGCGAACGGCGACGAGATCATCCGGCCGAGGCGGATCGGCACGAGCTCGGCGACCCGCTCGGCGTTGGTCGCGGCGATGATGTCCACGGCGTCACGGTCGCTGCCGCCGAACGTCGTGAGCTGCTTGACGGGCGTGGCGGCGCGCCGCCGCTCCCCGTCGGCACGCAACGACTCGGACGACGCCCACCCCGTGATCATGCCCTCACGGTAGCGGGGTTCCTCCACAAAGCCGGCGCTTCTGGGCAGCTAGCCGTGTCACACGCGGCAGCGTGCCGAGGTGCGGCGGCGGCCGGGCGCGTGCCGATCAGGCAGACCCTGGTCACCGGTCCTCCAGCAGGTGCCGCCGCAGCCGCGCGGCGATGGTGGGGTCTCCGAGGTAGTCGTCGACGGAGCCGTACCTGGCCCGCAGGTCGGTGAGGAACAGCAGCATCGTCTCGGCCGGCGACAGCAGCCAGCGGGCCGGCATGCGCGTGATCTCCGGCGCGGTGCGCCGCCAGTACTCCATCGACCGCTCGGTCGCGGCGCTCGTCAGCGCGTAGTCCTCGGCGATGAGCTCGTCGGCGACGCCGAGCGCCGCGAGCGTGACCGCCGACACCACGCCCGTGCGGTCCTTGCCCGCGACGCAGTGCACGACGACCGGCGCGTTGTCGGCGTCGGCGATCATGCCGACCGCGGCGACGATCGCGTCACGGCCGTCGCCGGCGAGGTCGAGGTACCGGTCGGCGAGCCAGCGCGCGTCGTTGAGGTCCGCGCCGCCGGGCGCCTCCTCCCACTCCGCGTGGACCGGGCTGATGTGGTGGTACCGCAGCCCCGTGAACTCCGGGATCCGTCCGTCCCGCTCGATCTCCCGCGGCCGCCGCAGGTCGATCACCGTGCGCACGCCGAGCGCGGTGAACGAGACGGCGTCGGCCGGGTCGAGGCGGCTGAGCGAGTCGGAGCGGAACAGCCGCCGCCAGCGGACCGTCCGCCCCTCGTGCCCGGCGTACCCGCCCAGGTCGCGGAAGTTGAACAGGTTGGGGTGGTCATAGTTGCGCACGCCGTGACCCTAGTCGCAGCCAGGAGCCCGGCACAGGACGGTCGCAGGCGGTAGGTTGGGAACACGTGGAACACAAACGCCGGGCGGTGGTCACCGAGCCGCTCGGCGCGCTGCTGGCCAGCGTGCCGAAGAGCCGGCCGAGCTGGCTGACGATCGTCAAGACGACCATCGCCGCAACCCTCGCCTGGGTGCTCGCCCGGCAGTTGGGTGAGAACGCCGCCGTGCTGTTCGCCCCGGTCGTGGCGGTGCTCACGCTCCAGGCCAGCGTCTACGGGTCGATCGCCACCGGGCTGCAGCTGCTCTTCGCCAACCTCGTCGGCACCGCCCTCGCCATCGGCTGGGTGCAACTGCTCGGCCTGACCTGGTGGTCGCTCGCCCTCGCCGCCTTCGCCGCGCTGGCGGTGGCCCGCCAGATCACCAACACCCCGCTGGCGCGCAACCAGCTCACCATCGCCACGCTGGCGGTGATCGTGCTGGCCCCGTTCGCCAAGGGGTACGGCCAGTGGCGGTTCATCGACGTCGCCATCGGCAGCGCCGTCGGGCTCCTCGTCGCCGTCGTCGTGCCGGAACGGCCCCGCATCGCGCAGGTCCGCGCGGCCCTCGACGCCTGGGGGAGCGCCACCGCCGACGTGCTGCGGCACATCGCCGACGAGCTCGGCGCCCGCCAGGACCGGCCGGCCCTCTCCCCGGACCAGCGGCACGACTGGATCACCGAGTCGCGCGGGCTCGCCGAGCACACCTCCGACGCGGCCGCGGCGCTGGCCGGCGCCGAGGAGACCGCGCTGCTGCACATCGCCGCCGGCCGCCACCGCCGGCCGGTGCAGCAGGCCCGCGAGGAGCAGCTCTGGCTGGTCCGGGTCACGCTCCAGGTCCGGGCGGTCTCGCTGGCCGTCGACCGGCTCTACGACCGGCCCGGCCCGCCACCCGCCCTCGACCGCCAGGCGCTCCGGGCACTCCTGCGTGCCCTGGCCGACCTCATGGCGGCCCGCCTCGACGGCGGCCGGGTCGACGACACGTCGCTGCGGTCCGCGCTGACCTCCTCGGTGGACCGGGTCTACCGGGTGTTCCCGACGGCCCTCGCGGCGCTCGACTCGGTGAGCCTGCTCGGCCGCCTCGACCAGCTGCGGCAGGACATCACCGGCGAGGAGGCCACGGCGCTCATCGACCCCGACACCCTGCCCCGCAGGGACGGCTAGAGTTCGCCGCCGAGCACCTCGCCCCAGGCGGTGCCGGCCACGAACGGGAACCGGCCGGGCCGGTCTCCACCTGTGCGGCGACGTGCGGCTCGCAGCATACTCAGGTCGCACGACATATGCCGGATCGCGCCGTCGTTCCCAAGCGGACCTGTGTGCGTGAGACTACGTTGCGTGGACACCGAGTTCGCGTTCACCGGGCTGCGGTCCGGCGCCGGTCCGGCCACCTGGGGGCAGAGCGCGATCTGGGACGTCGTGCGGCACCTGGGCACCGACTCCGCGCGGTACAACGTCTCGGGCGGCTGCCCGCTGCCCGAACCCCTGCCGGTGGCCCGGGTCGCGGAGATCGTCCGGGTGCTGCTCGCGCGCCACGACTCGCTGCACACGCGACTGGAGTTCGACGGCTCGGCGCTGCGGCAGGCGGTCGTCGGGTCCGGTGCCGTGCCCGCCGTGGTCCGGTCCTCGCCGGAGGTCCTGCCGGCGGCCTACGACCTCTACCACGAACTGCAGGCCGAGCCGTTCGATCCGCTGTCGGAGCTGCCGCTGCGGGTGGGCCTGGTGACGTCCGGCGGCCTCGTCCGGTACGCCGTCTTCTCCCTGTCCCACACCGCCTCCGACGGCTGGGGCCTGCGCAACCTGCTGGCGGACTTCTCGGCGCTCCTGGCCGGCCGGCCGCTGGGCGAGGTGCCGCTCCAGCCGCTCGAGGAGGCCGGGTTCCAGACCTCGGAGCGCGGGCGGCGCCGCGACGCCGCCGCCCGGCGGTCATGGCTGGCGAAGCTCGACCGGGGTCCGCGGCGCCAGTTCCCGGTCCGTGCCCCGGCGGCGCCGACGTTCCCGAACGCGGTGCTGAACTCCCCGGCCCTGGCACTCGCGATGGACCGCGTCGCGGCCGGCCTGGCGGTGAACCCGGCCGCGGTCCTGCTGGCGGCGGCCGCCGCGGCGGCGTGCCGCCTGACCGGCGTCCGGGACGCCGTCTTCCAGGTGGTGGTGAACAACCGTTTCCTGCCGGGCCTCGCGGGCGGGGTGAACGCGGTCGCCCAGGAGGGCCTGTTCCACCTGGCCGGCACCCACGAGCCGTTTCCCGGCCTGGTCCGCCGCACCTTCGGCGCCGCCCTTTCCGCCCAGCGGCACGCGTACTATGACAAACTCGCCCTGGACCGGGACATCGCGTCGATCCGCGCCTGCGATCACTCGTGTTTCGTCAACGACACCCGCGGCCTGATGCCGATCCTGGGGTACACCAAACCCGCTCCGGCACCCTTGTCGGAGGCGCGGTCCCGCACGACGCTGACCTGGCCGGTCGAGCACGAGCCGCGCAGGAACACCACGTTCGCGCTCGACGCGCAGGACGCCGAGGGGTCGCTGGAACTGGCGATGACGGCCGACAGCGCCCTGATCCCGCGGCAGGACATGGCGCGGTTCCTGTACGGCATCGAGGAACTCGTCGTGGACCAGGCACTCGCCCTCGGCGCCGACTGAGCCGGCCCGGCCCGGCGGGGGCGACACATAGGGCAGAGCCTTACCTATGCTTGGTCGCGGGCCGGGTGGGAGCTGAGGGGACGGGCATGGCGCGCAACGCGGAGGAGTCGCTCGCTGACCTGTTGGGCGGGTGGCGGTCGGCGGTCGAGACGGCCGTGCCGGTCGTGGCGTTCGCCGGTGGCTGGCTGGCCGGCGACCGGTCCATCGCGCTCGGCGCCGGGCTCGCCGTCCTCGGCGGGGCGGGTGTCGCCGCGTGGCGGCTCAAACAGGGCAAACGGCCGGTCGGGACCGTCGTCAGCCTGCTCGTCGTGTGCCTCGGCGCCATCGTCGCGCTGCGCACCGGGCGGGCCGAGGACTTCTTCCTGGTGCGGGTCCTGACCAACGCGGCCAGCGCGCTCGCCTGGGCCGGCAGCATCCTCCTGCGGTGGCCGTTCCTCGGCCTGGTCGTCGGCACCCTCCTGGGCCAGAAGGGGCGGTGGCGGCGCGACCCCGCCCTCCTGCGGGCGTACCAGCTTGCCAGCTGGGTCTGGGTGTTCCAGTACCTCGTCCGCCTCGCCGTCTTCGTCCCGCTCTGGTGGGCGGGGCAGGTGCTGTGGCTGGCCACCGCACAGGCGGTGCTCACCTGGCCGCTCGTGGCCGCGTGCGTGGCGGTCAGCTGGTGGGTGCTGCGCCGCTCCCTGCCCGACGGCCACCCCGGCATCCGCCACCCGTCGCCCGCCCCGTCCGCCGGCCGTCCGGCCCCCGAACCGGTCGAGGGGCCCGTCAGCGGCTCTTGAGCGCGGCCAGCGCCTCCTCGACCGTGTTCGTCAGCGTGAGCACCCGGTCGAGGGCGGTCAGGTCGAAGATGCGCCGGATGCGCGCATGCGGGCAGACCACCGCGAACCCGCCCGTCTCGTGCATGCGCTTGTGCACCGACACCA